>CAWIVZ010000001.1:0-1408492 GCA_963839645.1 uncultured Alphaproteobacteria bacterium
GTCGTCGCGCTAGTGCGAGATCTGCTGCTCGTCGACGTTGACGCCGCCGCCGTCCCTCAGGCGATCTCCAGGTCGGCGAGGTCGGGCTTGCGCAGGAAGCCCGACATCTCGGCGGTGTAGAACGGGTTCATCACCGCCGAGCGGCCGTGGTCGGTCCAGTAGTAGTTCTGGGCGCGCGGATCGCTCCACACCTTGGTCGAGGTTGCGCTCGTCGACCATGTGGTTGTAGCGCCAGTAGGCCTCCGGCCGGACCTCCATCGCGTCGCCGTTGCCCAGGATCAGCGTCTCCATGCACTGCAGCGCGTAATGGGCGATCATCTCGTGGAACGCGGCCACGGTCAGGCCGCCGTTGGTGTTCGGGCCGTAGATCGACCAGAGGTTGGGGAAGCCCGGCATCATGCAGCCGAGGTAGGCGCGCGCGCCGTCCTTGGCCCACAGGTCCTCGATCGTCTGGCCGCCGCGGCCGGTGATCGTCATCGGGTACAGATACTCGGTGGCGTGGAAGCCGGTGGCGTAGACGATCACGTCGACCTCGTGCTGCGTGCCGTCCTTGGCCTCGATGCCGCGCGGCTCGATGCGCTCGATCCCGGCTGGTGACCAGCGTGACGTTGTCGCGCAGCAGCGCGTCGAGGACGCAGTAGTCCGGGTCGACCACGACCGCCCGGGCCGACCAGACCGGGTGCGGCGGGGTCATGGCCGCCACCAGCTCCGGATCGCCGAGCTTGCGCTCCAGGAACTCGATGCAGGCGTCGCGCGCCCGCTTGTTGAGCGGGCTGCAGGCGTACGGATCGTCGAAGTCCGGATCGATCTGCGCGACGTTGGCGATGCGGTCGAGCGAGCAGGTGCGGGCGCGCATGAAGTTGGTGTGGAACGGCAGGTTGCGGTCGAGCCAGTTGACCTGCGGCGGGAACGGCGAGCGATAGCCGGGGACGGGGAACAGCCACTGCGGCGTGCGCTGGAACACGGTGACGTGGGCGGCCTCGAGCGCGAGCTCGGGGATCATCTGGTAGCCGGTGCAGCCGGTGCCGATCACCGCCACCCGCTTGCCCTTCAGGTCGACGTCCTCCGGCCAGCGCGCCGTGTGCCACGAGGGGCCGGCGAACGCTTCGGCGCCGGCGATGTCGGGGATGTTCGGGCGGTTGAGGAAGCCGACGGCGGTGATCACCGCGCGCGAGCGGATCGTACGGGCGCCGTCGGGGCCCTCGATGTCGATCTCCCACTCGCCGGCGTCCTCGTCCCAGGTCATCGACATGACCTCGGTGTTGAACTGGATGTGCCGCGCAGGTCGAAGTTATCGGCGACCCAGTCGAAGTACTTCGCGTTCTCCGGCCACGCGCAGAACGGATTGGGATAGGGGAAGTCGACGCCGAAGAGATGGGTGTAGGAGCGGCTCGGCGTGTCGACCCGGGCGCCGGGATAGCGGTTCTCGTACCAGGTGCCGCCGACGCCGGCGTTCTTCTCGATGACGGTGAACGGGATGCCGGCTTCGCGCAGCTGCAGCGCGGCGTTCAGCCCGCCCATGCCGGCGCCGATGACCGTCACGGTGAAGTCCTTCAGCCGCTCCGGATCGGGTGGCTCCCGCCAGTGCAGCGACCGCGCCGCCGGGTCGAGCGCCAACTCCTCCAGGTGATGCTGCAGGTTCTCGCCCTCCAGGGTCTCGCCCAGCATCAGGCCCAGGCTGGTCGCGAGCCGCTCGCGCGGGCCGATGCCGATCTCGCCCGCGCCGCTGTCGCGGTAGGCCTTCAGGAACTCGGCGGCCTTGCGCCGGAGCAGCGCGACGTCCGCTTCGGTCGCCGGCGCGGCGACGTCGAAGAAGCCGGCCAGGACCGTCTTCACGCCCGTCGCCGCCACCTCCGGATCGCCGGTGAGCTGGTAGAGCAGGCCGCGCAGGACCATGGGATCGGCATGGGCGACCGCGTCCTCGATCACCGCGTCGTCCGCTGCCCGCAGCTCCGGCCGGGAAAATATCTCCTGCTTGGTCATGCCCGTAGAACTCCTCCGCATCGTTATTCTTGCTCGACTTGAGGGGCCCGGGAGCGCGAAGTCAAGTCCAACCGGCATTCCCCAGATGAACAGCCAATTCGGTCATCGGGGAGGATGGCTAACAGCCATCTGACGGCCTTTGAAAATGCGGAAGTGCCGGGAGGGTACCGACGGCCAGCCCCACCGCCTGCGTGATCGACAGTCAGAGCGTCAAAAGCGCAGAAAAGGGGGGCCTGGCATCGACCCGAACGGCTACGATGCGGGCAAGAAAATCAAAGGCAAGAAGCGGCATATCCTTGTCGATACGATAGGCCGGCACTGTCAAAGCAACTTCTTCGCCACCGTCGGCGGATGGTAGTCTGACCCGATGCGCAGCCCGTTCAAATATTTCAACAGCTCGCCCGAGGTCATCCGCCTCGCGGTGATGATGTATGTCCGCTACCAGCTGTCGCTGCGGAACGTCGAAGATCTGCTATCTGAGCGGGGGATCGATATTTGCCACGAGACCGTCCGGCTGTGGTGGAACCGGTTCGGTCCAATGTTCGCCTCAGAGATCAGGAAGCGCCGCATCTTGTCTCGCCGCGGTTGCACCGAATGGCGGTGGCATCTTGACGAGGTGTTCGTGAAAATCAACGGCGAGACCCACTATCTGTGGCGGGCCGTGGACCATGAAGGCGAGGTGCTGGAAGCACTGGCGACGAAGCACCGAGATCGCCGCTCGGCATTGAAATTCCTCAGGAAACTGATGAAGCGACATGGCCGCCCGCTGACGGTGGTCACCGACAAGCTGCGCTCGTATGGCGCGGCCATGAAGGTCATCGGCAATGCCGATCGGCAGGAATGTGAAGGTCGATGGATCAACAATCGAGCCGAGAACTCCCACCAGCCGTTGCGACGACGCGAGCGGGCGATGCTCCGCTTCCGGCGGATGGGGACGCTGCAGAAATTCGCGGCCGTGCACGGGACCTTCCACAACCACTTCAACCAACAGCGCCACCTCACCAGCCGACAGACCTACAAGGCAAACCGTTCAGTCGCCCTGACGGAATGGCAGTCGCTCATGGCCTAAGCTCGTACGTCCCTGCGTTCCATGCGCCTCCGCGACACACGTCGCAGTTACTTTGACAATGCCCGAAAATTTACTTGCCGCCACGGATGATCCAGGATCGCGGTCAAGCCAGGCACACGGCCCGGCGATACCCAGTGGAGGAATCCATGCAGGCTCACGATTCCGTTCTGTAGGACGAACTGATTCGCCGTTTCGCCGAGCGTTGCGCCGGGCACGACCTCGGTGGGGTTGGCGGCATCGCTACCCGGTAAGCGGCTGATCCGACCGGTATGTTCCGCGGTCAGGTCGCTGGTGGTGAAGCGACATCGGGACGATCGGCGCTCCACCAAGTCACAACGGCACGGCCCGGAACCATCTGGACGAACCCTGAGCGCGCGATCGATCGGCAATGGAACAATTTTCATGGTAAATGACGGAACAATAAAAGGAAACGCCAGATGAATCTGTCGCACGACCCGGACGTTTTGGCTCGGACAGCCCTTCGCATCATTGGTCCCGATCCCGCCAACTGGGTGCCGGACCGGCCGGGTATCGATCACAACGTCGCCATTGTCGGCGGCGGTCAGACCGGGTGCGCACTTGCCTTCGCGCTGCGTCGCGCCGGGATCGGCAAGGTGACGATCCTCGAGGCAGCACCGAACGAGGACCGTGCCGGCATCTGGCTGAACGCCGCGCGGATGAACATGTTGCGAACACCGAAGGGACTACCGGGACCGGAGCTCGGCATCCCGGCGCTGAGCTTCCAGGGCTGGTACGAAGCCCGCCACGGCCAGGCGGCCTATGACGCCATCGAGCGCATCGCACGCACCGACTGGGCGGCTTACCTGAACTGGTATAAGCGCTTCCTCGGCATCGCTCCGCGCTACAGCACGCACCTTAGCAGAGTCGAACCAGCGGGGTACCATTTCCGCCTGCATCTCGAGACACCGGACGGAGCGGCTACCGAAACGGCGAGAAAGATCGTCCTGGCCACCGGGTTCCGCGGCGGCGGCGACAAGTTCGTTCCGGAAGTGCTGACCAGGAACCTACCGCCCACCCGCTACGCCCATACCGAGGACGCGATCGATTTCGCCGCCCTGCGCGACAAGACGGTCGGCGTCATCGGTGCGGCGGCCTCCGCTTTCGATGCAGCCGGCGTGGCGCTGGAGCATGGCGCCGCCGCCGTTCACCTGTTCTGCCGCCGCGCGGCGGTCGCGGCGACACCTGTCATCGGCGCGCGTTTCTTCCCTGGCGCCATCGACAACTTCCCCCGGCTTTCTGACGCTACACGGTGGCACCACGCGGTCCGCTTCTTCCGCGCCGGATCGATGCCCACGACGGATGCGATCGCGCGGGCGGTGAAGTTTCCGAACTTCCATCTGCATCTCGCCGCGCCATGGGCCAACGCGGTGGAGCGGGATGGCCATGCCGAGACGGTCATCGGCGGCACCACATTCAAGCTCGACTATGTCATCGCCGGCACCGGCTACACGGGCGACCTGGCGGCACGCCCGGAACTGCGGGATTTCGACGGCCAGATCATGCGCTGGCGCGATCGCTACCTACCCTCGTCCGACGAACAGGACAAGATGCTCGCGGCTTACCCTTACCTCGGCGCCGGGCATGAGTTCATCGAGAAGAGCCCAGGCACCGCACCGTTGCTAAGGCACATCCACGTGCAGAACCCGTCCGGGTTCGTGAGCCTCGGGCTGCCGATCGGCGATATCCCGTGCATGAAGCGGGACATTCCGGTGCTCACGGGCCGCATCGGCGCCGATCTGTTCGACGACGACCTGGACGCGCTGAGCCAGCGCATGGTTGGCGACGTGCCGCCGGCTTTCACCGAAGAGATCTATCGCTCTGCTGTCAGGTAGGGATCCCGATCCCGGGGCCAGCCGCGCCGCCATCGCGAAATCGCGGCGTTCGGTCGGCCCGGGAGGAAAACCGAAAATGGCTATTTCCAGAAGGTGCATCGGGAGACCCGTCGGTAACCCGGTCCCGCGAGACGCGGAAAGTCGGCCATGTCCATCTGCCGGTTGTGTCGAACGGTTCATGTTCGCCGACACTACCTCGATACGATCTTCGCTATCGTCAGTGCATCCCATACATAAGTGCGATCGCGACCGCGGTGTGGAAATCTTCGACCTCCTCCGTATCCCCATCCTGCCCGGGAGGAGGCGATCCAAATCGTGCTTTTAACCCGGATTTCCCGGATGAAGTCGGATTTGCTTGTGCTTTTGGTCGAATCCGCCATGAATATCAGCGTGTTATCCTCGAACTGGACACGCAATCATTAAACATCCAGCGGGCGAGGCGGATGACGGCTCCGTACAGGTCGATTTCGACTGCCGGCAGAGACCGGGATTTCACGGCAGTCGTATCACTTTCGACGCCGGCGCTGTCAAACTAACGGCGAGCACCAGGCGTTAGTTTGACAGTGCCCCCAGCATGGTTCCTCAGCTCAAATCCGGCTTTGCCTGACGGCCGGCTAACTGACCGGTGGCGCGCAGCGCAGCCAGGTTTCGACCGGGGCTTGCGGGCTGGAATGCAGCTGCATGGTGTCCTCGTTCAGAAGCAACATCGAGATTGTACCGCCGGCACCTGGATCACCAGCGGGTGCGACATAGGAAAAGGCGTGACGGGAGTAGCTCCCCTCGGTCTTGGATCCCGCGGCTGTGACAATGGTCGGGCCGCTGATGCTCAGGCGTTGATTCCCGTCGTGGCACCACGTGCCGTCGATGGCGTCCGCCCAGGCTGAATTCACTATTGTCAGCAAAATTCCAAACACGATCCCGACAAACCCGGCCTGCATTGTCTGCCTCCGCTTTTCCCTGGGATCTGCGGACGTTGGCACGAATATGACCGCGAGGAAATCAGGAAAACTTAAGTCGCTGGTCAACTCAGGTTTGTTTCTGTCCGATCCGCGGCTCGGTGCCGACAAGTTGCGCTCGTACGGCGCAGCCATGAGAAACATCGGCAATGCTGGCCGCCAGGAATGCGAAGGCCGCTGGATCAACAATCGAGCCGAGAACTCCTATCAGCCGCGGCGACGACGCGAGCGTGCGATGCTCCGCTTCCGGCGGATGGGGACGCTGCAGAAGTTCGTGGCCGTGCACGGGACCTTCCACAACCACTTCAACCAACAGGGCCACCTCACCAGCTGGGACGACTACAAGCGAAACCGCTCAACTGCATTCGCTGAGTGGAAATGGCTCCTAGCCCGACGCCGCGTGTCCTAATCCTTCTCGCGCCCTGCTGAACCACACGCCTTGAGTTCGACAGTGCTCCCGGGCGAGCTGTTGCAATATTTGAATGGGCTCCGCATCGGGTTAGGCTACCACCCACCGTGAGTGGCGAAGAAATTGCTTTGACAGCGCCACCTGCTGGACTTCTTGCCGCTTTCCCTGCCATCGTCGGGGGATGTCAGAGCCATCTCTCAAGACTGAAACCGATGTGCGTCCGGGCGAAGTCGCGGTCGAGCTTCCAGCCGCCGCGGATGCTGGCGTCTATTTTATCGGCACGATCCATACGCCGTGGCGGATACGCGCCGATTGCCCCAGAAGGGGCAGCCTGGACGGTCCGGTCTGCTCGATCGTCGTTGGCGAGCGCTGGCGCGAGGCTCTGACCGGTCTGGCCGTCCATTCGCGTATGCAGGTCTTGTATTGGATGCATCTGGCGCGCCGCGATCTGGTACTGCAGACACCCACGCGTACCGGTCAAACCGCCGGGAGTTTCGCGCTGCGCTCTCCGGTGCGGCCCAATCCGATCGCTTCCTCGGTCGTGGAGCTGATATCGATCGAGGGGACAACGCTGCGCGTCCGTGGCCTGGACTGCCTGGATGGAACCCCATTGATCGACCTCAAACCGGATCGGCCAGTTACCGCGGCATAGCGAGCCGTGGAACGGATTTGTGTGCCGATACTCGGCCGAATGGGGCAGGGCCAATCTGCGCTTCCACGTGGGCGCAAGCTGCACCAGACTGCCCGCCTCATCGCTTGCGGAGGCTGACCATGTATATCGCCATGAACCGCTTCAAGGTGCGCCCTGATGAGCAGGAGGCGTTCAAGACGCGTTGGCTGGAACGGGATGTGTTTCTGAAGACCGTGCCGGGCTTTGTCAGCTTTCACCTGCTGAAAGGGCCGGAGCGGGAGGATCATGTGTTGTATGCGTCCCATACGGTCTGGACGTCCTACCAGAGCTTCCAGGACTGGACGCATTCCGAGCAGTTTCGCGCGGCGCATGCCGGGGCGGGCGGCGGGCGGAGCCTGACCTTGTCGCATCCGGAGTTCGAGGGCTTCGAGGTGCTGCAGGAGATCAACTCCTAGCAACCTGTAGCCGGGCCGTTCGCTTGTCGCGGGCGGGGCAGCCGCCTACCCTCCGTGGGTCAAGAAGCACCGAGGGAGGGGCCCCATGAGCGTTGCTGATGCCATCGTGGAAGTTCTGAAGCGGGAGGGGGTTTCCACCCTGTTCTGCTTTCCCACCACCTCCATCATCGAAAATGCGGTGGCCGCAGGTATTCGGCCGGTGATCTGCCCGGTTCTGGATCAGTCCAGCGGATGCGAGAGGCCAAACTCGTAAGCATCGCGACGACGATGTCGGCTTTCACCACTATGCCTTCCAGTTGCGTGGCCGAAAGGACGTAGACGCGCTCCACGTGTTCCTGGTGGAAATTGGCGCGACCATCGTCGATCCTGCGGCCGAGTACTACGACGACTTATGCGGTGTTCTTCCGCGATCCCGACGGCCTGAAGCTTGAAGGCATGAAATATGGCGAGCACTTGGCCCGCGCGAAGAGCGCGGGTGCCTCGCGCAGGCAGTAATAGCGGGCGGCGCGACGTCGTTGCATGGACCTGGCAGACAGTCCCAGCCATCAAAAAATGGCAAGAATTCACGGTAGGTGCAGTCACAATTTTCAGGGCCACGTGGTAACCGTCAAAGAGTCGAGGCGTCGGTTGCATGTCCCCGAAACCAGCGCGTCAGCAGGCCACTCTGAGCGGAGTCAACTCTCGGTGGTTTCCCTTCCCCGCAACCAACCACACTCGCCCGTCGGGCACAGCCGTCCACGGGCTTTCGTTCCTATAATCCCAATCACAAGGTCCGGGTACTGGTTGACACCCGGCACGCTGAGCAACAGGGGCGCGGCGGGACACAGCAGGCGAGACGTTGCCGACGAGCAAGAGCTGAAAGAAGCACTGGACTTCCGACCCGACGAGAGCAATGTCGCCGACGGGACGAGGGCGGGGGATATCAGGCCTCGCCTCCTTGCAGCCCCGCTGACCGAGCGTCGGAGCGGGGTCGCCGTGGTGACGGGGCGATGGTGCCTGCGTCGTCATCGGAGTGTTCCCCACATGAAGTGTCTCGTCCCCATCGCACTCACCAAGACACAGAATATCATCCTCAAAGGCGCAGCCGAACGTAACGACGGAACGTGCCGTCTGCCCGACCGGATCAAGCGGAGCGCCGCCCAGAAATCCGTGACTGGATTGATCGAGAAGGGCCTTGTCCGGGAGGTCAAAGCACTGGCCCCATGGTTTCCGTTGCCCGGTCTGCAGCGGAACTCAGCATAGCCTGGTGAAGACCCGCGATCTCTATCAGTGCACCGACTGCCGTCGTCAGACTTCGCCAATCGCCGGGACGATCTTCGCGTCGACCGACCTTGGGCTGCGGATCTGGTTTCGCGCCATCTATCACCTGACCCAGACCAAACAAGGTATCTCCAGCATCGAACTGGGCCGCCGCCTTGGCGTGACGCAGACCACAGCCTGGAAGATTAAACACAAGCTGAAGCAGGTTATGCTGGAGCGCGATGCCAGCAAGCGCTTGACCGGCCGGGTCGAGATGGACGACGCCTACCTGGGCGGCGAGCGCTCCGGCGGCAAGAGGGGGCGGGGAGCGCCTGGCAAGACGCCGTTCGTTGCGGCTGTTGAGACGACCCCCGAGGGAAAGCCAGTTCGACTGAAACTGCGGCGGGTCGCCAGCTTTTGTGGAAAGTCCATCTCAGGGTTCGCCAAAGGTAGCCTCGATCCAAGCTGTTCCGTCGTCAGCGATGGCCTGCAATGCTTCGGTAGCGTCACCGCCGAAGGCCAATATGCTGATCTTGCGCTCCGACGACGCCGGCCGCTCCTACAGCCTGGTCATTACAAAGCGGGGGCGAGATGCAGTTCAGATAGCGTGCGGCTCTGAGGAACAAGAGGCTGCCCCCGTTGATGCAGAAAGTTGCACAGGTGAAACCATTGGAGCCCGCCGACCACCCCGGGACGGCAGCAAGATCACCCAGGTGATCCGGCTGATCAGCCGGGAGACAGGCGCCAGTCTGCCGGAGCTGATTTCGGCGACAGGTTGGCTGCCGCATACCACGCGGGCTGCGCTGACGGGTCTTCGCAAGCGCGGCTATGCCGTCATCGGCGAGCGGCAAAAGAAGGGCGGACCCCTGTACCGCATTACCCATGTCCCAGGGGACGCTGCGGCGGCGTGACATGATCGATCGAGTATCTGCACCAAGTCGGCGACCGAAAGCCAAAACGGCCGTCCGACCGTGCGGTGCCGACCCATTCGAGGCTGAACTCAGTCACATCAGCCGCCTCGGGATCGATGACCTACGGGCGCTCTGGCGAACCACGTTCCGCAATACCCCGCCCCCTGCCCTCTCACGCGACATGCTCGCCCGAATGATCACCTACCGCATGCAGGAGGCGCGCTTCGGCGCATTGGATCCCAGCATCCGCAAACTTCTGATCCGTCTGGCGAGCGGACACCGCGAGCCGGCCCGACGCCTCAAGGTTGGGTCGGTGATCGTCCGGGAGTACCCGGGCACCCGGCACGAGGTTATCGTGGTTTCGGGTGGCTTTGAGTGGCAGGGGGAGGTCCATGGCAGTCTGTCGACCGTCGCACGGGCGATAACCGGAACCGCCTGGAACGGTCCCCGGTTCTTTGGCCTCCGAGGCAAAACAAAATCCGGTGTCGGCGGTGAGCCGGAAAAAGACGCTGACCCGGTGGCTGTTCGACCGACAGCTCGGGGATCGATCCAATCAAGCCGTGCGGTTGCGAGCGAGCCGGGCAATCGCCGCAGGAGACAGCCCAACGCCACCCAGCAGCCAGCGACTGGGGACCGTCCATGAACATGCCTCAACCAAAGCCGCTGCGCTGCGCGATCTACACCCGCAAGTCGACGGAGCATAACCTGGATCTGGCCTTCAATTCCCTCGATGCGCAGCGGGAGGCCTGCGAGGCCTATGTGAAGAGCCAGGCGCATGAAGGCTGGCGCCTGTTGCCGCAGCACTATGACGATGGCGGGCTGTCCGGCGCCTCGATGGACCGCCCTGCCCTGCAACAGATGCTGGCCGATATCCGTTCCGGGAAAATCGATGTCGTCGTGGTCTACAAGGTCGATCGCCTGACGCGGCCACTGGCCGATTTTGCCAAACTCGTCGAGGCGTTCGACGCGCAGGGCGTGTCCTTTGTCTCCGTGACACAGTCGTTCAACACGACGAGCAGCATGGGCCGACTGACGTTGAACGTTCTGCTGTCCTTTGCCCAGTTCGAGCGGGAAGTGATCGGCGAGCGGGTGCGCGACAAGATCGCTGCCTCCAAGCGGAAAGGGATCTGGGTCGGCGGCCCCGTGCCGCTCGGCTATCGCGCTGTCGGTAAGAAGCTGGCGGTCGTCCCCGAGGAAGCCGAAATGGTGCGCACGATCTTCGAGCGCTACCTGGCGTTGGGTTCAGTCCGCCTGCTGAGTGTGGACCTGGCCGAGCGCGGCATCTCGCCGCGCTCCCGCATCGGCCGGATGGCGCCTGCATAGTACCGACCCGGTTCATGGTCGGTCCACTCGGGCATATCCTGAAGAACCGCTGCTACGTCGGCGAGGTCGTATACCGGGGGGAGGTTCACCGGGGTGAACACGAGCCAATCCTCGATCGGGAGCTATTTGATGCGGTGCAGGCAAGGCTGAGGGAGGGGGCCGTCCGGTGGAAGGGCGCACAGCCATCTTCGACATCGCCATCGCTGCTGACGGGGTTGCTGTTCGATGATCGCGGCAACCGCATGACGCCCAGCCACGCCAAAAAGAAAGGCGTGCGGTATCGGTACTACGTCTCCCAGGCCGTCTTGCAGAACCGGAAAGCCAGTGCGGGCGCGATCACCCGGGTATCGGCGCCCGACGTCGAGGAGCGAGTGCTGTCTGCTGTCCGGAACCGTATGCAAGCCGGGCAGACAGAGCCATGCGACCTGACCGATCGCGGTCTTCTGGCCGTGCACGTGACCCGCATCGTGCTTTGCGCCGAAAGGATCGAGGTCACGTTGCGATCCGCCGACGGCGTGCAGGAGGAACTCGACGCGCCGAAGGCCCCTTCATCGAGCAGGGATCCCGACGCCTCTGTTCTGATCATTCCCTGGATCAGGGCGGTGACCGGAACCCGAAAAGGGTTCGCATCGGAGCCCACGGGTCAGCGGTGCTTGGATCCGCGGACGCGGGAGGCACTCCTGCTCGCGGTCGCCAAAGCGCGTCGCTGGGTGGAGGACCTTGTCGAGGGTCGGGTTGCCTCGTTTGAGGAGATCGCCCGGCACGAAGGGAAGGTCGAGCGTCATGTTCGCCTACTGGCGCCATTGGCGTTTTTGTCCCCAAAGATCATCGCCGCGATCATCGATGACAGCATGCCGGCCGACCTGACCGTCACGGCACTGGCGCGGGCACTTCCGCATAGCTGGGCCGAGCAGGAACACGCTCTCGGAATGAGCTAACCGGCGCCGCGGGCGGTTCCCACCAATAGGCCGAAATCTCTCCGGTCAAAGCCATCAGCGCATTCGGCCTTGTCGCCCCGTCGTTGGCGCAATGCCGTCAGAACCCTCGACCATCGATTGATCGGTCCACGATTACCTGGTGCGCGCCGGTGCGAACCGGTCTCTCATAAAAACAAACTGGTCTCTACGTCCTGGGCCAGGCTACTTTCGGATATTCGAAAGTCCACTACAGAGACCGGGGCCGAAAATCACCCCAGACGCGGGATCAACCGCGCATCACTGGCCGCAAGAGACCAGGGTCCCTTCGCTAACCCCCGACACCACCCTACAATTTTTGAGAAATCGACATAACCGGGCCGAGGGCCGTATGCGTGGCTGGGGCGGGAGGGATCGAACCTCCGAATGGCGGAATCAAAATCCGCTGCCTTACCGCTTGGCTACGCCCCAGCAGAGAAACGGGTGATAGGTCGGGTCGGTGGCGAGGTAAAGGGCTTTGCGTCCGGCCCCCCTACGCCGGCAGTTCCGCCGCGCCGAGCATCGCCAGGCCGGCCGACTGCACCAGCAGCACCGTGCCATGGCCGGCGGGCGGTTCCGGAAGGTCGAACCGGCGGGACGCGCCGTCCCAGCTGCCCATATCCAGCACCTGACGCACGATCCGGTACTCGGTCAGCTTGCGCCCACCATTCTCCCCGGCGCCGATCAGCGTCGTATGCTCCGGCAGATGAAAGACCAGCAAGGCACGGACCGGCTGGCCGGCGGCACCGACCTCCGCGGACAGGCCCTCCGCCGTGCGGCTCAGCCCCACCGGGACCGCCGCTGCCGGCGTTACGGCCATCGCGGCGTCGATGTCGCCGGCATCCGAACCCACCGCCATACGGGCCCCGCCGACCACGATCGCCGGAGTGAAAACCTCGGAGCCGAGCCTTTTGGCATAGGCCTGCTGACGTGCCGTAGCCTGGCGCGAGGAGAACGGATCTCGCCAGCCCTGCCGGTCCCAGTAATCCACGTGCCAGGCCAGCGCGATCACCCCCGGGCGCCGCCCCAGCCGCCCCAGCAGCCGGTCGGCCGGCGGGCAGGACGAGCAGCCCTGGGAGGTGAACAGTTCCAGCACCGTCGGCAAGGGCTGGCCGGACGCCAGGTCGCTGCGAGCGATGCCGGCTGAAACCATGGCGACAAGCAAAGTGCGGCGATGCATGAGCCCCTCCTGTTCGACCCAGCAGAGACTCTACGCCATCGCGGCGGCGTTACAGGGCGCCGCCGACCGGGAAACTAGAGGGCTCCGCCCCGGCGGCCAGCCGAGGCGCCGAGACGCAGCCGCAAGGCGTTCAGTTTGATGAATCCCTGGGCATCGAACTGGTCGTAGGCGCCCTGATCTTCCTCGAATGTCACCACCTTCATCGAATACAGGCTGTTCGGCGATTCCCGTCCGACGATGGTGGTGTTGCCCTTGTACAGCTTCACCCGCACCCGGCCGGTGACCGAATGTTGGCTGGCGTCGATCGCCGCCTGCAGCATCCGCCGCTCCGGGCTGAACCAGAAGCCGTTGTAGATCAGTTCGGCATAGCGCGGCATCAGGCTGTCCTTCAGATGCGCCGCCTCGCGGTCCAGCGTGATGCTCTCGATGCCGCGATGCGCCACCAGCAGGATCGTGCCGCCCGGCGTCTCATACACACCGCGCGACTTCATGCCGACGAAGCGGTTCTCCACCAGATCGAGACGCCCGATGCCGTTGGCGCGGCCGTATTCGTTCAGCTTGGTCAGCAGCATCGCCGGCGACAGCGCCTCGCCGTTGATCGCCACCGGATCGCCGCTGACGAAATCGATGGAAATCTCGGTCGCCTTGTCCGGCGCCGCTTCCGGGCTGATCGTGCGCTGATAGACCATCTCGTCGGCCTCGACCGCGGGATCCTCCAGGATTTTCCCCTCGGAGGAAGAATGCAGCAGATTCGCGTCCACCGAGAACGGCGCTTCGCCGCGCTTGTCCTTGGCGATCGGGATCTGGTGGGTCTCGGCGAATTCCAGCAGCCGGGTGCGGCTGGTCAAATCCCATTCGCGCCAGGGTGAAATCACCTTGATGTCCGGCTTCAGAGCGTAATAGGCCAGTTCGAAGCGCACCTGGTCGTTGCCTTTGCCAGTCGCGCCATGCGCCACGGCGTCCGCGCCGACCATCTCGGCGATCTCGATCTGCCGCTGGGCGATCAGGGGACGGGCGATGGAGGTGCCGAGCAGGTACTGGCCCTCATACAGCGCGTTGGCGCGGAACATCGGAAACACGAAGTCCTTCACGAAGGTCTCGCGCAGATCGTCGACGAAAATCTCCTTGATGCCGAACATCTCCGCCTTCTTGCGGGCGGGCTCCAGCTCCTCGCCCTGGCCGAGATCGGCGGTGAAGGTCACCACTTCGCAGTTGTACGTGGTTTGCAGCCAGCGCAGGATCACGCTGGTGTCAAGCCCGCCGGAATAGGCCAGCACAACCTTCTTCACATCCTTCACGCGCATCTTCGTCTCCTCGGGGCAATGGCTGACAAGAAAGCAAGGCCAGGGGGCGCCGCCCCCTGGACCCCCGCCAAAGGCTCGCCTTTGGAAACATTGAATAGGTTTGTGTATGCAAGGGGGCCTACCCGGACCTTGCAAGGTCCGGGTAGGCCCCCTTGCATACACAAACCCGTATGGGGTTCTAAGGGCTAGCCCTTAGCGGGGTCCAGGGGCAGCGCCCCTGGCCTGACTTTCGGTCCGCAGCTGCCCGCAGGCGGCAAGGATGTCGCGCCCGCGCGGGCTGCGCACCGGAGAGGAGAAGCCCGCATCCATGATGATGTTGGCGAACCGGTCGATCGCGGCGCCGGAGCTGGTCTCATACGCGCTGCCTGGCCAGGGGTTGAACGGGATCAGGTTGACCTTGGCCGGAATGCCCGCGATCAGCCGGACCAGTTCATGCGCGTCGGCCGTGCTGTCGTTGACGCCCTTCAGCATCACATATTCGAATGTGATCCGTCGCGCATTGGACGCCGCCGGATACCGCCGGCAGGCCGCGACCAGCTCGGCGATCGGGTATTTTCGGTTCAACGGCACCAGTTCGTCGCGCAACTCGTCGCGCACCGCGTGCAGGGAAACCGCCAGGTTCACGCCGAGTTCCGCGCCGGCGCGGTCCATCATCGGCACCACACCGGAGGTGGACAGCGTGATCCGCCGGCGCGACAGGGCGATGCCCTCGTTGTCCATCACGATGGTCATCGCCTTGGCGACGTTCTCGTAGTTGTACAGCGGCTCGCCCATGCCCATCAGCACAATGGTGGACAGCAGCCGCGGCGTTTCGCCCCTCGGGCTCGGCCATTCGCCGTAGCTGTCGCGCGCCGCCATGAACTGGCCGACGATCTCCGCCGCGCCCAGGTTGCGCACCAGGGTCTGGGTGCCGGTATGGCAGAAGCGGCACGACAGGGTGCAGCCGACCTGCGAGGAGATGCACACCGCGCCGCGGTCTTCCTGGCGGTCGGGGATGTAGACGGTCTCGGCCTCCTGCCCGTCGCGGAAGCGAAACAGGAATTTCCGGGTCTCGTCGATGCTGGTCTGCACCACCGCCGCCTCGGGCCGGCCGATGACGAAATTCTCCGCCAGCTTTTCCTGCAACGGCCGGGCGATCGAGCTCATGCCGGAAAAATCTGTCACGCCCTGGTGATACATCCAGTGCCAAACCTGCTTGGCGCGGAATGGCTTTTCCCCGATCGCGTCCAGTTCGGCCGCCAGTTCGGCGCGCGACAGGCCGATCAGTTCGCGCCGCCCATCGGCCAGCCGCGCCGGCGGCGGGTTGAACCGCGCGGTCTTGGCCAGAATGCGGACGCGTTCGGCTTCGGTCAGATCCTGGGGGATGGCTTGCGACAACGCGATGATTTCAACTTCTTCGAGAAAGAGGGAATCCACCGGCCACGGTGGCTCAGCGGGTCGGCGGGCATTCCTTGACGGTCGCCGCATAGGCCTGGGTGAAGCCCTTCAGGCTGAACGTGTCCACAACCTGCGTCTTGTTCGGGCCGGGCGAGCGGGCGATCACGGTGCGGCCGTTCTTCATCGCCCCAACCGCGGCCGCGCCCTGGCGGGAGAAGGCGGAGCGCTGGGCGGTGTAGAACGGGTGTCCGGACTGATCGATCTGCACCATCACCTCGACCCCGGGAGCATAGGCGAACCCGGCGCTCAACGCCACCGCGTCACGCCCGGTGGCGCGTTGGGTCACGGTGAGCACAACGTCCCCACGGCCGGGAATGGCAGGGCTGGAATTCTGCGCACGGGTGAAGGCGTAGCAGACCTTCTGACCGCCCTCCATGTGGATCGCGGCGATCCAGTCCTCGAATTTGCCTAATTGCTTCGGCGCCGAAGACAGCGCGGGCTTGGCTGGAGCGGGGTGCTTCGCCTGCGCCTGCACCACCCGCGGCGAAGCGGCGACGATGGAAAACAGCACAGGGAGGATCAGCAAAGGACCCATAATAAATGAAGCGCGCATGGCTGGATAAATACGTTGGGCGGCGTACAACGACAAGCGCGGGAAATTCGGGGCTCCGTCCCATTCGCGCCTACCGGCCGGAATTTGGCCCGACCCGGCAGGGCGGGTTACTCTGACCATCATGACCGACCGCACCGACAGCCAACTCGCCGCCCAGTACCAGGAATATCCCTACCCGAAGCGCGACCCGCGCGAGGAGGCAAGGCGCCTGATCGTCGGCAGCCCTGGACACCTGCGCGAGATCGACCACTGGATCTTCGGCGCGACCCGGCCGGCGTCGCAGCCCCTGCGCGCCCTGATCGCCGGCGGCGGCACCGGCGACGCCACGATGATGCTGGCCCAGCAGATGGCGCGCACGAACCGCCCCGGCAGCGTGACCTGGCTGGACCGCTCCATCGCCGCGCTGAAGATCGCCCAGGAACGGGCGGCGGTGCGCGGGCTCACCAACATCGTTTGGGAGCAGCGCTCCCTGCTGGATCTGCCGCAGGCCGGCCTCGGGCTGTTCGATTACATCGATTGCTGCGGTGTGCTGCACCATCTGCCCGACCCGGCCGAGGGGTTGCGCGCGCTGGTCTCGGTACTGGCGCCGGGCGGTGGGCTGGGGCTGATGGTGTATGCGCCGCATGGGCGGACCGGCATCTACATGATCCAGGACGCGCTGCGCCTGCTGGCCCCGTCCGACCAACCCCCAGCGGCGCGGCTGGATGTGGCGAAGCGGGTCATGCGCCAACTGCCGGAGACCGCCTGGCTGCGGCAGAACCGCTTCGTCGACGATCACATCAACGGCGGCGATGCCGGGCTGTACGACCTGCTGCTGAACCCCCGGGACGTGGCGTTCTCTGTGCCCGACCTGCACCGGCTGCTGGCCGATGCCGGGCTGGAGGTCGCATGCTGGGTGGAGCCGATGCGCTACGACCCGATCCCGCTGCTGCCCGATCCGCGCCTGCGTGCACGGGCGGAGGCGCTGGACCCGGTCGCCCGGGCGGCGCTGGCGGAAGCCCTGGCGGGAAATATGAGCGTGCACATCGTCTATTGCGTCCGCGCCGGGGAAGCGCCGGTCCGGGCCGACCCGTTCGCACCCGCCGCGGTCCCAATCGCGCGCGAGATGCCGACCGAAGAGCTTGCCCGCCATATTCAGCCGGACGGCACCATCGTCATGGTGTTCGACGGACTGCGAGTGCCGCTGCCGCTGCCGCCACTGGCCGGCGCGATCCTGCGGCTGGTCGATGGCCAGCGCAGCGTGGCCGAGATCGCCGAGGCGGTGCAAAAAACCAGTGGCGCGACGCCGGAAGGGTTCGACCGCGCCTGGCGCGCGACATTCACCCAAATGGAGCGGGTCAACCGCATGCTGCTCGCCCCGCCACGCTGATCCGCGGCGGTCGGCGTCATCGGCGCATCCGCTGCAGGAAATCCAGCTGCCACCGCATCTCCTCGGCCGCCAGGGGGAATGCGCCGCCGGGCCCCGCCGGTAGGATGGCGGAGGGCGCGAGATGCGCCAGCATCGCCTGCAACGGACCCGCGATCCGCATGCTGAAGCCGGCCTGCCAGATCAGGCTGATCATCCCCTTGGCGCTGCGCAGTGACGCAGCCCGGTCGATGACCGCAAGCGGCACGTCGGCGGCCACGGCCAGCATCGCCGCCACTCGTCGTGCCTCGCCCCGCTGCACCGCCTCGACGACCGCTTCCTCGGTCAAACGCCCGTCCCGGCACAAGGCGTAGGCCTCGTCCAGAGCTTCCTCCGCGGTCGGCTCGATGCCAGCTGGCGGCGGTTCCGGCGGCGGCGCGAGCCGTTCGGCCAGGCGGTGGCGCAGGTCCCCGGTAACCGCCAAATCCAGGTCGGGACGGTTGGCGAGTGTTTCCAATAGCTGGGTGGCGACGATCTCCGACAGGGCGCGGGCGGCGCGGGCGGACAGCGCCGGGCGGTTCACCAGCGGCGAATGCCATTCGGCGTTGGATGGCGCCATGGCGACCAGGGCGTCCAGCGTGGCCTCTCGGATCGCGGCCGAGGAATTGGACAGCAGCGCACGGATCGCCGCGCTGTCGGCGGTGGCCGCGACGGCGTCCGATATGGCCTCGTTCAAATTCGGCCGCCGGGCCACCGACCGCGCGGTGACCAGGCTCGGGGGATTGGCCAGCAGCCGCAGCAGGTCGTCCGGCTGTAGCACCGGCGACAGGCGGATGATGGGGTCGCTGACCGCCTCCACCGCATCGCGGGCCAGTTGCAGGATCAGCGCGCGCGGCGCTTCCGGCATCCGCTTGACCACATCCGCGATGGTGGCGCGCACCCGCACCGCCGCGTCCGCCGCCAGCGCGACCAGGGCCTCGAGCGCCTGGCGATCGGGCCCCGCCGGAACCTGCCCCGCCAACTTGCGGGCCAGCAGGGCACGAACCCGCTCATCGCGATCGGATGCCAGCCGCCGGTCCACGTCCGGCGGCGCCGCCATGTTCATCGCGACCGCCGCGCGCACGGTCACCGACCCCTCGCGCGCAAGCGTACCCAGTACCTCGGGCGCAGTTTCAGTA
The DNA here is from genome assembly GCA_963839645.1 of uncultured Alphaproteobacteria bacterium. GTDB lineage: Bacteria > Pseudomonadota > Alphaproteobacteria > Acetobacterales > Acetobacteraceae > PALSA-911. The sequence goes on from CAWIVZ010000001.1 coordinate 18,780, forward strand.
GCCGCCCCCAGCCGTACGCAGATCGCCTCCTCGATGTCCTCGGTCAGTTGCATGCCACCCTTTGCGTCGTTCGAAGCATGTTTCTGTGGTCTCGCAGTTTTCGCCAGCGGGGCCGGAAGACGCTTTTGGCGGCTAGGCGCCCGCCTCATGGGAGACGAGCCAATGCCCGCGTCCGGAACGCTTCACCTCGTACATCGCGGCATCGGCCCGGCGCATCAGGCTATCGATATCCTCGCTGCCGCAGGCGCTGCGCGTAGCGATGCCGATCGACATGGTCAGGGCGGGCGCGAACAGGCCGGTGACCTCCGCCAGCCGGCGCGGCCCGTCGACGCGTAACCGCTCGGCCCGTTCCGCCGCCGTCATGTGGTCGGCTCCGTTCAGCCAGATCGCGAATTCATCGCCGCCGAGCCGCGCGACCAGATCGGTCGGCCGGATCGCGTCGCGCAGCAGGGCAGCGACCGCGCACAGCGCCTTGTCCCCGATATCGTGGCCGAGCCGGTCGTTGAGCGGTTTGAAATTATCGAGATCGGCATACATCAGCGTGCCCGAAAGCTCCTCCCGGTCCAGCCGGTCGATATGCCGGGTCAGTTCCTCCAGGAAGGCCCGCCGATTCAGCAGCCCGGTGAGCGGATCGGTCCGGGCCTGGCGGGCCATTTCGCGCTGGATCGCCTCATGCTCCAGCACCACGCGCACGATCACGGCGGCCGAGGCCGCCAGCACATGGTCCTCGTTATCCCAGCCGCGCGCGCCGGGCTGGCGCCACAGCACCAGCCCGGCATGCTCGCCGAACCGTGTCTGGCAGGTGCAGGCGAGTGCCTGCCTGCCGTCCGGCGCAACCGCCTGAGCGGGGATGCCCGCATCGTCGCGCAACAGCCGCGCGGCGGTGCCGATCACCTCCTCCGCGCCGCCGCCGGCGCGGTGCAGCAATACCGGCCCCGCGCCGCCGCCGATGATGTCGACCACCGACGCCCCTTCCGCGCCCAGCGCATTCGCCAGCCCGTCCAGCACCGCCTGCATCATGCGCGGCGCCAGCACTTCCTGGCGCATGCACCAAAGAATATGGTCGACCACCTCGCCCCGGCGCAGGGCCGCCGCCACCTGCGCGTCGTGGCCATCCTGCGCGGTCATGTCCATCCCCACCCCCCGCGCGCCGATGATACGCCCCTCCGGATCGAGCATCGGCGCGGCGGCGAAGGACAGGCACGCCATCACACCATCCGCCCGGCGCAGCCAGGTGCGCCGGCGGCGCACCGCCGTGGTGGGACGAAACGGGTTGAAGCCAGCCGCTTCACGGGGACCGGTCAGCAACAGCTCCGCCGGCTGGCCCAGCAGCATCGCCGCCGGCCAACCGAGCGCCGGTTCCGGGGTGATGAAAACAAAACGGCCCGCCTCATCCGTCTCGAAGGCAAAGTCGGCCGCCATGCACACGAGATCGTGCCAGCGCTGCCGGCTTTCCAGCAAGGCGCCGCGCAACGGATCGCCAGCGCGATCCGCCGCGAGGTTCAGGTCCTGTATCGCCAAGGTAAAATCGGTCATGTGCGCTGGCCTCGTCTGCTATGCCGCATATGAGCCGGGTCGATGTAAACGCAGAGTTACCGAACGAGAATGATTCCTGCCCGTCACCCATTGCCCCATGCACAGGACGCGTTGACATGGCTGGGACCGATGCGCATGGTCCGGCCGCCGCGGAATGGCAGGAACGCGCGCCGCGGAGCGGCGGGAAGGAGAGAACGATGAGCACGCAGGCGTTGGAACAAACCATCGAGTTGCTTTGGGAAACGCGGGACGCGATTTCGTCCGCCACCAAGGGCGCCCCGCGTGAAGCCGTCGACGCCGCGCTCGACAGTCTGGAAGCCGGCACCGCGCGCGTGGCCGAGCCGACCGCCGCCGGCTGGCAGGTCAACCAATGGCTGAAGAAGGCCGTGCTGCTGTCCTTCCGGCTGAACGACAGCATCCCCATGGAAGGCGACGGCGGCGCGCCGGTGTTCGACAAGGTGCCGATGAAATTCGCCGGCTGGGGCGCTGAACCGCTTCAAGGAAGCCGGCTTCCGCGCCGTGCCCGGCGCGGTCGTGCGCCGCTCCGCCTATATCGCACCGGGCGCGGTGCTGATGCCCTGCTTCGTCAATGTCGGCGGCTATGTCGGCCGCAACACGATGATCGACACCTGGTCCACCGTCGGCAGCTGCGCGCAGATCGGCGACAACTGCCACATCAGCGGCGGCGTCGGCATCGGCGGCGTGCTGGAGCCGCTGCAGGCCAACCCGGTGGTGATCGAGGACGATTGCTTCATCGGCGCGCGTTCGGAAGTCGCCGAGGGCGTGATCGTCGAGCGCGGCTCGGTGCTGTCGATGGGCGTATTCATCGGCGCCTCCACCAAGATCATCGACCGCAACACCGGCGAGATCCATATCGGCCGCGTGCCGGCCTATTCGGTGGTGATCCCCGGCTCCCTGCCCGGCCGCAACCTGCCGGACGGCTCGCCCGGCCCGTCCACCTATTGCGCGGTGATCGTCAAGACCGTGGATGCCGGAACAAGGGCGAAAACCTCCATCAACGAGCTTTTGCGCGATTGAACGAACCGTTGAGCGACCGTCTCCTGATCCCCTGGGCCTCGCCCAGGATCTGATCCGCTGTGCCTCCGTCACCCCGGCCGATGCCGGGGCGATGGACGTGCTGACGGCGGCGCTGGAACAGCTCGGCTTCACCGTCACGCGGCTGCGCTATGGCGAGATCGAGAACATCTTCGCCCGCATCGGCACCGGCGCGCCGCATTTCTGCTTCGCCGGACACACCGACGTTGTGCCGGTCGGCGACGCCAACTGGAGCGCGCCGCCATTTTCCGGCGAAATCCGCAATAACATACTGTATGGGCGCGGCGCCTGCGACATGAAGGGCGCCATCGCCGCCTTCGTCGCGGCGGCCGCGCGCCAGCTGACGGCCTCACCCGGCCCGGCATCGATCAGCAGGGGCTCGATCAGCCTGCTCATCACCGGCGACGAGGAAGGTCCCGCCACCGACGGCACCGTGAAGGTGCTGGATTGGATGGCCCGGCACGGTCAGATCCCGGATTTCTGCCTGGTCGGCGAGCCCACCTGCCCGGTCCGCCTCGGCGACACCATCAAGATCGGCCGGCGCGGCAGCCTGAACGCCAAGATCGCCATCCACGGCACGCAGGGTCACGTCGCCTATCCGCACCGGGCGGACAACCCGGTGCACCGTCTGGTGCGCGCCGCCTCCGCGCTGACGGCAGCGCCGTTGGATGCCGGCAGCGAGTGGTTCGAGCCGAGCTCGCTGCAGCTCACCAGCATCGATGTCGGCAATCCTGCCACCAACGTCATTCCCGCCACCGCGCGGGCCGCATTGAACATCCGCTTCAACGACCGCCATACCGGCGCCTCGCTCACCGCCTGGCTGCGCGCCACCATCGCCCAGCACGCGGAGCGCTTCGATCTCGATGTCTCCATCAGCGGCGAGTTGTTCCTCACCGAGCCCGGTCCGGTCGTCACAACGCTGAAGAACGCCATCGCCCGCGCATCCGGCGTCGAGCCGAAGCTGGATACCGGTGGCGGCACGTCGGATGCGCGCTTCATCGCCCGGTTCTGCCCGGTGGCGGAATTCGGCCTGATCGGCGCCACCATGCACCAGGTGGATGAGCGGGTACCGGTGGACGAGCTGCGCGCCCTGGCGGGAATCTACGAGGCGGTATTGGCCGACATCCTGGCCGAAATCCCGGCATGAGCGGTCGCCTGCCCCCGCCCGGCGGGGCGCTGCGGATCCTGACCGGCATCCTGCGCCTGGCTCGCGGCCGGGTGGAGGGATTCGGCCATTTTACCGCCACCAACCAGGGCTTCCTGGGCAGCCTGGCGCCGCTGCTGGCGTTTCCGATCGTCGGCACCTTGCTGATGCTGGCCGGCGGGGCCGGCGGCGCCGCGATCGGGGATCTGCTCGCCACGGTCTGTGCCGTGCTGGCGCCGGCGGTGCTGTCGCATGCGCTCGCGCGGCTGTGGGACCGCGAGGCCGAATGGCTGCGCTTCATCATCGCCTTCAACTGGTGCCAATGGGTGATCCCTCTGGCGGCGATGCTCGTGCTGGCCTTCGTCGGCATCATCATCCATCTCGGCCTGCCGACCGACATGGGCGCCATCCTGGCGATGACCCTGCTCGGCGGCTATGGCCTGTGGCTGCACTATTTCCTGGCCCGGCGCGGCCTCGGCGTGTCGCCGGGGCGAGCGGCGGTGCTGGTGCTCGTCGTCAATCTGGGCACCGTGCTGCTGGTGATCGTGCCGCGCGTGCTGCTGATGGCCGGAAGATGAGCGAGCCGGCCGCCGCCGTGCCCGGCCATATCCGGGCCGGGCTGTCCGGCGCCTTCACCCTGGCGCTCGGCCGGCGCGAGGGCATGGATAGGCTGCCGGCGGACCCGCTGGCGCCGGCGCTCAGCTTCTGGGCGGCCGGGATCTGCCTGCCGGCCTTCATCCTGCTGCGCCTGATGGCCTGGAGCACGACGACAACGCCCGACCAGCCGCTGCGCACCCTGCTGGCCGGCATTCTGCTGTATGTCATCGGCTGGGCCGGCTATGCGGTGGCGTCGCACCGGGCCGTCGCCGCGCTGGGCCGTTCGCCGCTCTGGCCGCGCTACATCGTCGCCTGGAACTGGTGCAACGTGGTGCAGTACGCGCTGTTCCTCGCCGCCAGCGTTCCCGCCCTGCTCGGCGTGCCCGACTGGATGCAGCAGGCGCTCAGCCTGATCGCGCTGTTCTGGGCGCTGTGGCTGGAATGGTTCGCGGCCAGGCTGGCCTTGCAGGCCAGCGCCATGGCCGCCTTTCTGCTGGTGGGACTGGACGTGCTGATCGGCCTGGTGCTGGGCGGCTGAGGGAAGGCCGAAGGGCCAACCCGGACCGTGGCTACGCGCTCCGCAGCCGCTGCACCCGCAGCGGCACCGGGGGGTGACTGAAATTGACCAGGGCATAGAGCGGATCGGTCGTCAGCGTGCTGGCATTGTCCCGTGACAGCCGGACCAGCGCGGAGATCATCGGCTCCGCCCCCACAATGCGGCGCGCGAAGTCGTCGGCCTGGTACTCATGGCGCCGGCTGATCCAGTTGCCGGCAATTCCCACCACCGGCCCCGCCATCTGCACCACCAGCACGCACACCACCAAAGCGAGGGCATCGTCCGCGTGGGTGATGCCGAAGCTGGGCAGCAGCCAGGGCTGCTTGCACAGCCAGCCGATCGCCGCGAAGCCCAGAAACAGCAGCACCGTCGTCTGCAGCAGGCCGATCAGGACATGCTTTAGCTTGAAGTGGCCAAGCTCATGCGCCAGCACCGCCTCCAGCTCCGCCTCGCTGTTGCCGGCGACCAGGGTGTCGAACAGCACGATGCGCTTGCTGCGGCCGAGGCCGGAGAAATAGGCATTGCCGTGCGCCGAGCGGCGGGACGCATCCATGACGAACAGGCCGGCGGCCTCGAACCCGCAGCTTCGCAGCAGGCCCTCGATCCGCGTGCGCAGCGGGCCTTCCAGCGGCGTGAAGCGGTTGAACAGCGGGGCGATCCAGCGCGGGTATACTTCCATCATCGCCAGCATGAGGACGACCAGGCCCAGCCACGCCCACACCCACCAGGGTCCGGGCTGACGCATCAGCCACAGCAGGAAGGTGAGCACGGGCACGCCCAGGCCGAGCGACAAGGCGGCGCCCTTCAGTTTGTCGAGCGCGAAGGCGCCCGGCCGGCTGCGGTTGAAGCCGAAGCGCTGCTCCACCCCGAAGGTGCGCAGGATGGCGAACGGCAGGTCCAGCAGCCAGGACACCGCGCCGACCGCGAGCAGGAACAGGACGCTGCGGGCAAGGCCCACTGGGATCAGCGTGTCGATCCAGCCATACAGGGCGTCGTAGCCGAAGCAGGCCCACCCCAGGGCCACCGCCAGGCCGAACAGAGCCGACGCGGCGCCCAGGCGCAGCCGCGCCCGCTCGTAATCGGCGGCCTTTTGGTGCTCCGCCAGGCTGATCGAGGCGGCGAAGTCGGGTGGCACGGCGCTGCGGTGGCGGGCGACGTGGGAAGCCTGTCGGGACCGAAGCAGAAGGCCGAACGCGGTCGTGGCCACGGAGACGACGATGAAAAGCAGAAGCAAAATGGGCATACGGCCAATATGGCAGTGCCGGCAGCGTTTGCCAGTACGCCGGCGGTGATGACCGGACCCACGAAGCGGGCCCACGATGTATCGCGCGAAAGTGCCTCAGGCCAAGGCGTCCGGCCGGAAGCCGAGAACCCTTTCGAACCGCTCGGCATAGAGCGGCCAGGCCTCGGGGTTGACCAGGCGCGGCGGCACCCGGCCGCGCAGCAGGTCGATCCATTGCTCCGCCGCCGCCCGCGACATGTTCTGGGCCGCTTCGTGCGTGCCGCCGGCGATATGCGGCGTCGCCATCACATTATCGAGCTGCAACAGCGGATGGTCGGCGGGCGGCGGTTCGACATCGAAAACATCGAGCCCCGCGCCGGCGATCTGCCCGCGCCGCAGCGCCTCCAGCAGCGCCGCCTCGCTATGGATCCGGCCGCGCGCGGTGTTGATGAAATAGGCCGATGGTTTCATCTGCGCGAAAGCCGCCGCATCAAACAGATCAATCGTTTCCTGTGTGCGTGGACAGTGCACGGAGACGAAATCGGATCGCGCCAGAAGTTCGGCGAATTCCACCTTACGCGCGCCCCGTTCGGCGATCTGCTCGGCGGTCAGGTAAGGATCGCAGGCGATCACCTCCATGTCGAAGGCGCGGCAGAAATGGGCCGTTCGCGTGCCGATCTTGCCGAGACCGACGATTCCGACGGTCTTGTGCTGGATGTCGTTGCCCATCAGGTCGTAGCGGTTGCCGGCGGCTCCGCGCAGCAAGGCGCGGTTGGTCAGGCCCATCTTCTTGGACAGCGCCAGGATGAACCCGATCGCGTGTTCCGCCACCGGTTCGTTGTTGGTGCCGCTCTGGCTGCAGACGATCACGCCATGCGCGGTGCAGGCGTCGACGTCGATCACGTCATAGCCCGCGCCGGTGGAACACATGGCCAGCAGGTCGGGACAGCGCGCCAGCAGCGCGGTAGAGCCGAACCAGGGCTCGACCAGTTCCGTTCGCGCGCCGACATGATAACCGCAGGCGCGTTCCATTTCCGGCCAGTTCGCCGCCTGGGGAGCGGCGTATTCCAGCCGCACCAGCTCGATATCGTCCTGCGATGCCGAGGATCTGTTCCGCGACCGGGTGGAAGAAGCGCTCGAAATAGACCAGGCGCTTGCGATTCAAAGCCATGCGCGTTTCCCCCTGTGCGGCATCGTTCATCGTGCCGTCGCACCGAACGATATCAACCGATCGCGGGATGGCAAAGGACCGCGCCGATGCCCTGGTGCGCACCCTTCGCCCGGCACCTTGTGCGCCCGCGAGCGCTGCCGCAAGCTGGGCGGAAATGGGCGGCGGCAGACCGGGATCTTGAAGACCGGGGGCCTTCCTGGCCATGCGGGGATGGCGGCGGGCCTTGCCGCTCGCCAGGACCGACAGAGGAGACAGATTCCAATGGGACCGAAGCTGGTCGACTACCTGCTCTACGAGCCCGAGGACAGCGGCATTCTCTGGATCCGGTTCAATCGCCCGGAACGGCTGAACGCCCTCGTGGGCACGGCGGAGGAAAACGGCACGGTTGCCAAGGTCGGCGAATACATGCGCGCCGGTGACGACGATCCCAACATCCGCGTCATTGTCCTGACCGGCGTGGGGCGGGGATTCTGCTCCGGCGCCAATTTGGGATCCAGCGCGGCGGCGGACATGGCCGGGCCGAACTTTCCCGGCAATCGCGGGCCGCATGAAGGGACCGATGCGTCGCGCCAGCATTTTTTCCACGGGTTCACCGACCTGCACCGCGACATCTCGCTGATCCGCAAGCCGACCATCGCCATGATCAACGGCCCGGCGGTCGGCTCGGGCATGGACATGGCGCTGCATTGCGACATCCGCATCGGCTGCGAGAGGACCCGCTTCATCGGCTACCACAATGCCGGCCAGATCATCGAGAACGGCGGCTCGTACTACCTGCCCAAGATGGTCGGCCTCGGCCGGGCGCTGGAGTTTGTCTATACTGGCGAACTGAATGCCGAGCGGGCCTATGAATGGGGCATGCTCAATCACCTGGTGCCGTCGGAAAAGCTGGAAGAAACCACCCGCGCGCTATGCGAGAAGATGATGACCATTCCGCCGCTGGTGCAGTGGGTGAGCAAGCGCATCCTGCGCACCGCGCTCGACAGCACGCTGGAAACCACCATGGTCCTGACCTCCAATGCCAGCGGCATCCTGCAGAACTCGGAAGACGCGAAAGAGGCGAGAAAGGCCTTCGTGGAAAAGCGCAAGGGCAAGTTCAGGGGGGTCTGAACAGACCGCCCGGCCGCGATCGTTACGTTCATCACCCTTCAGGAGACTTCCCAATGGCACGCTTGAATTTCGGCGCCTTCCTCGCCCCGCATCACCCGATCGGCGAGCACCCGATGCTGCAGTTCCGCCGCGACCTCGACCTTGTCGAACAGCTGGACCGGCTCGGTTATGACGAGTTCTGGTGCGGCGAGCACCATTCCAGCGGCTGGGAGATGATCGCCTCGCCGGAAATGTTCCTGGCCGCCGCCGGCGAGCGCACGAAGCGCATCAAGCTCGCCACCGGCGTGGTCTCCCTGCCCTATCACCACCCGTTCAACGTCGCGCAACGCATGGTGCAGCTCGACCACATGACCGGCGGGCGGGCGATCTTCGGTTCCGGGCCAGGTGCGCTGGCGTCGGACGCACACACGCTCGGGGTCGATCCGATGGTCCTGCGCGACCGCCAGGACGAGGCCATCTCCATCATCCGCCGGCTGTTCAAGGGCGAGCGGGTGACGGCGAAAAGCGAGTGGTTCACGCTGCAGGACGCGGCGCTGCAATTGCTGCCGCTGCAGGAGGAAATGCCCTTCGCGGTCGCCTCGCAGATCAGCCCCTCCGGCATGACGCTGGCGGGCAAGCACGGCATCGGCATCATCTCGATCGGCTCGCTGTCGAACGAGGGCCTGAACGCGCTGCCGACGCAATGGAGCTTCGCCGAGGCCGCCGCCGCCAAGCACGGCACCACGGTCGACCGGCGCAACTGGCGCGTGCTGCTGAGCTGGCACATCGCGGAGACGCGCGAGAAGGCGCGGGCGGAGGCGCGCGATGGCCTGATGCGTCACCACAACGAGTACATCACCGCGACCCTCCAGCGGCCCGGCGCGCGGCCCTTCAAGTCGCCCGACGAGGCCGTGGACAAGACCGCGTTCTCCCCGGAAGCCGCGGCGACGATCGGCACGCCGGACGATCTGGTGGCGAGGATCAAGTCGGTGCTGGAGATCAGCGGCGGGTTCGGCACCGTGGTCGGCTTCGTGCACGACTGGGCCAATCCGGAAAACACCGCGCGCAGCTGGGACATGGTGGCGCGCTACGTGGTTCCGGAAATCAACGGCTACCTGGCGGGGCTGCGCCAGTCGCGCGATTTCGTGGCCAACAACCGCGCCGTGTTCGACCGCAGCCGGGAGGCCGTGATGGCCAAGATCGTCGAGAACGACGCCGCGGCGGCGGCCCTCGCGGTCACGCGGTCGTCCATGCTGGGGGCTTCGGCGAGCAACGTGCCCGATCTGGACAAGGCCAAGGCCGCTCTCGCCGCACGGTAAGCCGCACCCGGGCAAAGCGATCCCGAGCCGCCCGCGTCCGACGATCCGGATGCGGGCGGCTGAACCTGTGCACCAGGCCGCACGGCTTGCGCCGCCGCAAAAATACCACGTAGTATCCTGGCATCCCAGCCAGTCAAAACCGTCCAATCGGATGAACCGGAGCGCCTGAAAAGCCATGCCTGACACGAACATGCCCCGCCAGACCAGCCCGTCCACGCAGGCCACCGAGTTGGATGCGCTGGTCATCGGCGCCGGCTTCTCCGGCATGTACCAGCTGCTCTGCCTGCGCGACCGGCTCGGCCTTTCGGCGAAGGTGCTGGAAGCCGGCGACGGCGTCGGTGGCACCTGGTACTGGAACCGCTATCCCGGCGCGCGCTGCGATTCCGAGAGCCATTCCTACTCGTTCTATTTCTCCGACGAGTTGCTGAAGGAATGGGAATGGTCCGAGCGCTATCCGCAGCAGCCGGAGATCCTGCGCTACCTCAACTTCGTTGCCGACAAGTTCGACCTCAAGCGCGACATCAACTTCAACACCCGCGTCTCCGCCGCCCGTTACGACGAGGCGGCCAATCGCTGGCACGTCACCACCGAGGGTGGGGACCGCTACACGACGAAATTCCTGATCACCGCGGTCGGCTGCCTGTCCTCGGCCAACATCCCGAACATTCCCGGCCTCGATGGCTTCGCCGGCCAGTGGTACCACACCGGGCAATGGCCGCATGAGGGTGTGGATTTCACCGGCAAGCGGGTCGGGATGATCGGCACCGGCTCCACCGGCATCCAGGCCGCGCCGGTGATCGCCGAGACCGCGGCGCATCTGACGGTGTTCCAGCGCACCGCGAACTACTCCATGCCCGCGCAGAACCATCCGCTGAGCACGGAGTTCAAGCGCTGGGTGAAGGAAAACACCGGCGAGTTGCGGCGCATCATGCAGTCCACGCCGAACGGCCACCCTTTCGTCATCGAGGACCGCTCCGCGCACGACGTGACGCCGGAAGAACGCAACGCCATCTACGAAGCCGCCTGGCAGAGGGGCGGGCTGCAGTTCCGCGCGGCGTTCCGCGACCTGCTGGTGGACAAGGCGGCGAACGACACCGCGGCCGAGTTCATCCGTGCCAAGATCCACCAGATCGTGAAGGACCCGGAAACCGCGGCCAAGCTGGCGGATATCGACCATCCCTTCGCCGCCAAGCGCCCGCCGATCGATACGTTCTATTTCGAGACCTTCAACCGCGACAACGTCTCGCTGGTGGATATCCGCGCCAACCCGATCGAGCGCATCACCCCCGGCGGCATCCAGACGAAGGACGCCGAGTATCCGCTCGACATCATCGTCTTCGCCACCGGGTTCGACGCCATGACCGGCCCGCTGCTGCGCATGGACATCCGGGGCCGCGATGGACTGGCGCTGAAGGATGCCTGGAATGCCGGGCCGCGCAGCTATCTCGGCCTGCAGGTCGCCGGCTTCCCCAATCTGTTCACCGTCACCGGACCGGGCAGCCCATCCGTGCTGTGCAACATGCCTGTGGCGATCGAACAGCATGCCGAATGGATCGCCGACTGCATCGCCCATATGCGCGAGCACGGCCTGGAACGGATCGAGGCGAAGCCGGAAGCGGCGGATGCGTGGGTCGAGCAGGTCAACGCGGCCGCCAACGCGACCCTGCTGCCGCAGGCCAAGCATTCCTGGTATCTCGGCGCCAATGTTCCCGGCAAGCCGCGGGTGTTCATGCCCTATGCCGGCGGCATGGCGCGCTACCGGGAAATCTGCGCCGAGGTGGCGGCGAACGACTACAAGGGCTTCACGCTCAGCGCCTGATCGGAAAACGCGCGCCCGCGGTACGGCGATTTGAACGCAATCGTCACGGTCGCGCTGCCGGTTTTCGCGTTGATCCTGTCGGGGACGATTGCCGCGAAGCGCGGGTTCCTCGGGCCGCATGCGACGTCCTCGCTCAATCTGTTCGTGGTGTATCTGGCGCTGCCGTCGGTGCTGTTTCAGGCGATGGCCAGGATCCATCCGGCCGACCTGGGCAATCCGGGATTTCTGGCGGCGTATGGCGGGGCGATTTTGTTGCCGTTTGCCGTGGTGCTGGCGGGCTTCCGGTTGCGCGGGGTGCGGCTGGGGGATGCAACCGTTCTGGCGTTGGGCGGAACGTTTTCCAACACCGGCTACATGGGCATTCCGTTGTGCCTGATCGCGTTCGGCCAGGGCAGCCTGGTGCCGGGGGTGGTGGCGATGATGATCACCGCCTGCCCGCATTTCGCCGCCGCGATCGCCCTGATCGAGGCGGACCAGCAGGCAACGCCGAGTTTGCGGCGAACGGTGACGAAGGTGGGTGGGGCGCTGGCGCGCAATCCGCTGCTGGTATCCTCGGTGCTGGGGTTGGCGGTGGCGCTTTCCGGCGTCGCCCTGCCGGTGCCGGTGGACCGCTTCCTGACGCTGATGGGCGGGGCGTCCAGCCCGTGCGCGCTGGTGGCGATCGGCTTGCTGCTGGGCGAGCAGAGCGAACGCTTCGCGCCGGGGCTGGTGTTCCGGCTGGCGGCGGTGAAGCTGCTGGTGCAGCCGGGGATCGCCTGGGTAATCGCCTACAAGCTGGTGGCGCTGCCGCCGGTCTGGGCCGCGACGGCGGTGGTGATGAGCGCGCTGCCGACCGGGTCCGGAGCGTTCACCCTGGCGCAGCTTTACGGCCGGCAGCGGGCGGCGACTTCCGGGGTGATATTGGTGTCGACGGTGGTTTCATTCTTCACGTTGTCGGTGCTGCTGGCCTGGCTGACCACTGGCTAGTCCGGAAAGAAACGATTGACGGGGCGGGGCAGGCCGAGGTTTTCCCGCAGGGTCCGGCCTTCGTATTCACGACGGAACAGGCCGCGGCGTTGCAGTTCCGGCACCACGCGATCGACGAAATCATCCAGGCCGCCGGGCAGGTACGGGAACATGACGTTGAAGCCATCCGAGCCTTCCGTCAGCAGCCATTCCTCCATCTGGTCGGCGATCATGGCGGGCGTGCCGAGCATCGTCAGGCCGGCATAGCCGCCGAGGCGCTGGGCGAGCTGGCGGACGGTGAGGTTCTCGCGGCGGGCCAGGGCGATGGCGCGCTCGCGGCCGCTCTGGCTGGCGTTGCTTTCGGGGATGTTGGGCAACGGGGCGTCGGGGTCGAATTGCGACGCGTCGTGGCCGAGGGCGATCGAGAGGGAGGCGATGGCGCTGTCGTAGTGCACCAGGCTGTCGAGCAAGGCGCGCTTGCGCTTGGCTTCCTCCAGCGTGTCGCCGACGACGACGAAGACCCCGGGCAGGATTTTCAGGTGATCGCGGTTGCGGCCGAACTTTTCCATCCGGGCTTTGACGTCCGCGTAGAATTTCTGGCCATCGGCCAGGGTGGCCTGGCTGGTGAACACGGCCTCGGCGGTTTCCGCGGCGATCTGGCGGCCCGCTTCCGACGAGCCGGCCTGCACGATCACCGGCCAGCCCTGGATCGGGCGGGCGATGTTGACCGGGCCGCGGACCGAGAGCTCCAGGCCCTTGTGGTTCAGCACGTGCAGCCGGTCGGGGTTGAAATACACGCCGGCCTCGACGTCGCGAATGAACGCGTCATCGGCCCATCCGTCCCACAGGCCGGTGACGACATCGTAGAACTCACGGGCGCGCGTGTAGCGTTCGCCGTGCGCCATATGCTCGTCGTGGCCGAAATTGCGCGCGCTGTCGGGGTTGGAGGTGGTGACCAGGTTCCAGCCGGCGCGGCCGCCGCTGATGTGGTCGAGCGAGGCGAAGCGGCGGGCGACGTGGTACGGCTCCTCGTAGGTGGTGGAGGCGGTGGCGATCAGGCCGATATGCCCGGTGACGGCGGCGAGAGCGGAGAGCAGCGTCATCGGCTCGAACGAGGGGGTGGTGGCGCTTCGCTTCAGCGCGTCCATCGGCATGTTCAGCACAGCGAGATGGTCGGCGAGGAAGATCGCGTCGAACCGGCCGCGTTCCAGCGTTTGGGCAAAGCGCTTGTAGTGGGCGATGTTGAAGTTGGCATCGGGGAAGGCACCGGGATAGCGCCAGGCGCCGGTGTGTATGCTGACGGGGCGTAGAAAGGCGCCGAGCCGCAATTGCCGCGAGCGATCCATGGCCATTCCTTTGTCCGAGACGCTGGCGTTGGTGGATTACACAGTCGCCGGTCGGCAAATAATTGGCGGCCGGCCCGGGAATTCTACCATCCCGGCCGACCGAAGGACAAATACCGCGACGGCGCACGGCGTCGGGATTGGCCCCGTATAAATCGTGGATTGCCGAGGACGCGGGATTCGGTTTACTGTGAAAATGTCGAAACGAAGCAATTTCCTCTCGTGAATCGCTCTTGCGGAACATGGATGCGCGCCAGGCGCTTCGTGTCATGCGCGAGAAGGCGGGTGAGCGGGTCAGGGCCTTGCCGTTCGTGCCATTCGGAACGGCCATGCGAAACGGCCATGCGAAACGGGGGTATGCCAGGCGCCATGAAGTCAGCCGAAATGAAGATTGTCCGGCGCGACCGGGTGATGACCGCGGTTTCCCTGATGCTCGACATCGCGTTCCACGCCGGGCGGACCGGAACCGTGAATGCGGGCGACATCGCCGAGCGGCTGGGCCTGGCGCGGCGCGGCATGGAGCCGTTGCTGCAGACGCTGTCGCGCGCCGGGTTGCTGGACAGCCTGCGAGGTCCGAAGGGCGGCTATAGGCTCGGCCGGCCGCAGCGCGACATAAGGCTGGCGGAAATCATCGGCGTGGCGCTGGCCGATGACGAGGATGGCGGGCATGGTCCGGGCGGGCGGTTGCAGCACGCGGTGGTGGATCCCCTGTTCGCGGAGTTGGACGAGGCCGCTCGCGCCAAGTTGCAGGCGCTGACGGTGGACGATCTGCTGCGCCGGGCCGCCGCGGCCGGGCTGCGCCGGCCGGCCACCGAACCGATCAGCTTCGCGATCTGACCCAGGAAGACGCCCGCATGGCAACGACGACCAAACCGCGCCTGCCGCCCAAAACCGGCCGGTTGTACGGCAGCATCCTGGAGACGATTGGCGGCACGCCGCTGGTGCGCCTGCCCCGGTTGATCGCCGCGGATGATTTGCGGGCCGACCTCGCGTTGAAGCTGGAGTTCTTCAATCCGCTGGGGTCGGTGAAGGACCGCATCGGGCTGGCGATGGTAGAGGCGGCGGAGCGCGCCGGCATGATTCGGCCGGGAGTGACGACACTGGTGGAACCGACCTCGGGCAATACCGGCATCGCGCTGGCGTTCGTGGCGGCGGCGAAGGGCTACAAGCTGATCGTGGTGATGCCGGACGGCGCTTCGGTGGAACGGCGCAAGATGCTGCGGCTGATGGGGGCGGTGGTGGAGCAGACGCCGGCCCGGCAGGGAATGGCCGGGGCGATCGCGCGGGCCAACGCGATCGTCGCCAAGATGCCGGATGCCTGGATCGCGCGGCAGTTCGAGAATCCGGCCAATCCAGAGATCCACGAAAGGACGACCGCCGAGGAACTCTGGTCCGACAGTGCCGGACGCGTGGACATCGTGGTCGGCGGCGTCGGCACCGGCGGGACTGTCACCGGCATCGCGCGGGCGTTGAAACCGCGCCGGCCGGGATTGCGGGTGATCGGGGTGGAGCCGATGGAAAGCGCGGTGCTGTCGGGCGACGAACCGGGGCCGCACGCGATCCAGGGGCTTGGCGCCGGGTTCAAGCCGGATGTGCTGGAACTGGATCTGCTGGATGACGTCTGCCGGGTGACCGAGCGCGACGCGCTGGCCACGGCGCGGCGCTGCGCGGCTGTGGAGGGGCTGCCGATCGGCATTTCCTCGGGCGCGGTGCTGCATGCGATGCTGGAACTGGCGCGCGAGCCGGAGAACGAGGGCAAGCTGATCGTGGGCATCGCCGCCTCGTTCGCGGAACGGTATTTGTCCACCGCGTTGTTTGCGGGAATGTAGGCGACCGAAGCTGCTGGCGGGCCTTACTTGCCGGCGTAGCGGGCCAGAAACTCGCCGGCGCTGATCACGGCGGCTGGCTGCTCGTCGGCGTTTGGCGTGAACTGGACCCATCGGCGCGTCAACAGGGTCGGTTCGATCCCGTGCTCACGTGCGATCCATTTGACGGCTTCCGACAGCCGTTCCCCTTGGGCCAATGCGTGCTCGACCTGGCGAATGGCATCGGCCAGGGTGAACATGCTGGCGGTCATGACGAACATCCCCTGACAAAAACAGGCGGCGCGGGAGCGGCCCGAGCCATGCTGCAAATGCAGACTACCTATGCGAGATCGGGAACGCAAGGATTTTTTGCTGCAAAGCAGCATTTTTCCGCGAATGGGCCAGCGCTGGCTCAACCGGAACGGAAGCGGGCGCCGCCGGAGACCGGCGACGCCCGTGAAAACACAGGATGTTCGACGCTCAGACCGGCGATTTGCCGGTATGCAGCTTCAAGCGCATGTGATCGGGCACTTCCTGGCCAGCGTCGGTGAAGGCCTTGCGCAGGGCGTTCATGCTGGGGCCGAAAATGCCGCTGCGGTTCTCGCTGGCCCAGTCGCGCGAGGCGAGCGGCCAGTCCAGGCTGCCCTGGAAGCGCGGCATGACCCAGCGGGCGAACAGTTCGAAGCTGCGCATCGTCTGTTCGCGATTGGCCCATTCATGGGCGCGGAACAGCACGGCGCCGGCGCCGCCGCCGGTGTGCGCCACCATGCGGGCGATGCCATCGGCCACCGTTTCCGGCGAGCCGACCAGGGTGGTGCCGGCGGCCAGGCCGTCGGCCAGCGGGTTCTCGCTGCGCATCGGCGGGCGGCCGAGGGTTTCGCTGAAATAGGTCTGGGTTTCGATCCGCTCACCGACACGGACCTCGCGCATGGCCTGCTCGTCGTCCTCGGCCACGTGCATGTTGACGACCAGGCGCCAGTCGTCGCGCTGGATGGTCTTGCCGTATTTCGCCGCCTCGGCCTCGCCCATTTTCCACTGCTCGGCCAGCTTCTCCGGCCCGCCGGGCAGGCCGGCGCCGAGCGACAGCAGACCGACGCCATGCTTGCCGGCGGTCAACACGCCGGCGGGGGTGGTGGCGCTGGCGACCGCGATCGGGAAGCCGCCCTTGGTGTAGGGGGCGAGGTGCAGGCGGGCCTCGCGCAGTTCGAACCAGTCGGTCTTCATCGTCACCGGCTCCTTGCCTGCGAGCAACTGCATGATGGCGCCCAGCAACTCGTCCATCATGCGGCGCTGCTGCTCGGCCTCGATGCCCATCATGTAGGCGTCCGACACCAGGGCGCCGGGGCCGCAGCCGAGCATGGCGCGGCCGCGGGTCATGTGGTCGAGCTGGACGAAGCGCTGCGCGACCAGCAGCGGGTGGTGGTAGGGCAGGCTGGTGACGCCGGAACCGAGCATGATGCGCCTGGTGCGGTCCGCCGCGATGCCAATGACAATTTCCGGAGAGGCGATGATTTCCCAGCCGGCGGAATGGTGCTCGCCGATCCAGGCTTCGTCGTAGCCGAGGTCGTCGAGATGCTGGATCAGTTCGAGATCGCGGGCCAGGGCCAGCGTCGGGTTATCGCCGACACGATGAAAGGGGGCCAGGAAGATGCCGAAACGTAGACCGTCGTGAGCCATTGTGTTCTCCGGCAGGAATACCCTGCGATGCTGTCGTTGAGTGGGACCGCTGGCCTGCTGCCTCGACCGATTGGTTTGTCCGGGAACCATAGTGCCTGAGCGGCGACTGTGCGCAAGGTCACGGCCGCGCGTCCCTTTCCTTGACGCGGGGTTTGGTCAATTCCCCCGGCGATGGCACAATCCACGAGAGAAGAACGATCGCGCGACGATCAGGGGAATGGCATGGATTTCGAAACACTGGTTCAAACGCGGCGTAGCGTCAGGGGTTATAAGGCCGACCCGGTGCCGCGTGCGGTCATCGAGGAGATCATCGCCGTCGCCAAGAGCGCGCCGTCGTCGATGAACACCCAGCCCTGGCATGTGCATGTGCTGACGGGCGAGCCGCTGGAACGGGTCCGGCAGCGCAATACCGAAACGATGCTTGGGGGTGCGAAACCCAATCGCGACATCGTCACGCATGGCGAGTATGAGGGCGTGCACCGGTCACGCCAGGTCGCGATCGCCATCAAGCTGTTCGCCGCCATGAACATCGAACGCCACGACAAGGCAATGCGGCAGGACTGGGTGATGCGCGGGTTCCGCCAGTTCGATGCCCCGGTCTCGATCGTGCTGACCTATGACCGGGAACTCGATCCGGGTGCCACGGTGCATTTCGATCTTGGCGCGCTGTCCTACGGCATTTGCCTCGCCGCCTGGAACCGCGGTCTGGGCACGGTCGTCAACGGCCAGGGCATCATGCGGTCGGAAATCGTGCGCGAGGAGGCCGGAATTCCTGATGGAGAGGTCATCATGACCTGCATCGCGATGGGTTACCCGAATGACGAGTTTCCGGCGAACGCGGTCAAGGCGGACCGTGAGCCGAACGATCGGTTCGTGCGGTATGTTGGGTTTAACGACTGATATCGGAGGGCCGGCTTCACTGGAAGCGTTGGGCTCGTCCGGTCCACCCTATCGGCCGTTCCACGCCGGCGGGCCGCGGAACGGGCGCATGTCGGGGTAGCCACTGACGGCCCAGGCACCGTCGACGAGCAGGCTGGCGCCGGAGATGTAGCTGGCGTCGTCGCTGGCCAGAAACACAGCCGGGCCGGCCATTTCCTCAGGCTGGGCGGCGCGGCCGAGTGGGATGCGCTCGACGAAGGCGGCGTGGGCGTCCGGGTTGTCGAAATGCCGGCGGGTGAGCGGGGTTTGCACCAGTCCGGGCAGGATGGCGTTGACGCGGATTCCGTCGGCGGCGAATTCGAGCGCGCCGTTCTTGGTGAGCATCTCCACCCCGGCCTTGGCCGCGGCGTAGGCCGAGCCGGCGTGCATCGGGACATGCGCGTTCAGGGAGGCGATGTTGACGATTGCAGCGCTCCGCGAGGGCGCGCCGCCGCCCTGGCGGATCATCTGCCTTGCCTCGTGCTTCATGGCGAGGAAAACGCCCTTCAGGCAGAGATCGACGGTGAAATCCCAATCGGCCTCGGCGAGGTCGACGATGTAGCCGGGGCGGGAGGCGCCGGCGACGTTGAAGGCGCAGTGCACGGCGCCGAAACGTTGCACGGCGCTTTCCATCAGCGCCTCGATGTCGCCTTCCCGCGTAACGTCGGCGCGCACGCCAAGAAAGCGATCGCCGAGTTCCGCCTCGATCTGTCGCAGGCGGTCGAGGTTGAGGTCGGCGGCGACCACGCTGGCGCCTTCGCCGTGCAGGCGGCGGGCGATGGCGAGGCCGATGCCCGATGCCCCGCCGGTGATCACCGCGACCTGGTCCGTGAACCTGTTGGCTGGTTGCGCCACGATCTTTCCTCCTCGGGCTTGTTGGGTGTTGGCGACGTGTTTCTGGTGCTTCTTCGGTGTGCGAGGTTAGGGCAATAAGGAGCGGCCGGGAAATCGGCGGCGGGAAAGATGGAGCGCGCGGATGAATGAGTGGTTGGCCGAAGTGCCGCTTGTGTGGATGTTGGCCGCCGACGCCATTCTGGTCGCCGGTGCCGCGGAATTCGGGTGCCGGCTGGGATTGCGTGCCCATCGAGCGGGCAAGGAGCAGAGCGATGTGGGGACACTGGCCGGCGCGGCGCTCGGGCTGCTCGCGCTGCTGGTCGCGTTCAGCTTCTCCATGGCGGTGGCCCGCTACGACAGCCGGCGCAACGCCGTGCTGGAGGAAGCCAACGCCATCGGCTCCACCGCGAATTTCGCGCTGATGCTGCCGCGCGAAGCACAGGGTCCGATCCTGGAGAAGCTGCGCGAGTACACCCAGGTGCGGATCGGGCTGGGCAAGCCGCACGACCCGGAAAAGCTGCAGCGCGACATTGCGCGGTCAATTCAGTTGCAGTCGGAACTGTGGCGCCTGGCGGTCGCGGTGACCGAAGCGGCGCCGCAATCCTTGCCCGCCTATCGGTTCGTCGGGTCGTTGAACGAGATGAACAATGTCCATGAGCGGCGGCTGACGGCGTTGCGCAACAGCGTACCGCTGCCGGTGCTGGTGATGCTGGTGCTGACGGCGATGGTGGCGATGGGGTTCACCGGCTACGCCGAGGGCGTCTCGGGTTCGCAGCGGCAGGGGGCGAATATCCTGATGGCGATCACCATCGCGACGTTGATTACGATGATCATCGACCTGAACCGGCCGTATCAAGGCTCCATCGAGGTTTCCACGCAGGCGCTGGTTGACGCGGCGCATAGTTTGCCCGCCAGCCGGTAGGCTGGCCGGGCCGCCTACCAAGGCGATCATGCTCTACGCGCCCGGGATTCGGCGCGGGACGATGATCTTGACGGTGAAGCTTTGCACGATTTGGCCGTGCTGGTTGCGGGTATCGTTGCGCACGGTCACGGCGCCGCGCTCGGGTCGGGAACGCGACGGGACGATCTCAAGGATTTCGGTCTCGACCTGTAGCGTGTCGCCGGGCCGGGTGGGCGTGGGCCAGGACAATTCGCCGCCGCCGCCGATGATGCCCCAGGCGAAGGGCGGCCCGCCATCGACCAGCAGCCGCATGGTCATGGCCGCGGTGTGCCAGCCGCTGGCGGCGAGGCCGCCGAACAGGGTGGATTTCGCCGCTTCGTGATCGAGGTGGAACGGCTGCGGGTCGTAGGTGGCGGCGAAGGCCTTTAACTCGGCTTCCTCCACCTGTTTCGTGCCGGTGGTGAAGCGCTGGCCGATGGCGAGGTCTTCGAGATAGAGCCGGGCCGAGACGCCGCTGTCCGGGTTCGTCATGGGCTGTGTTTCCTTGCTCCGGCCGGCGATGCCGCCCGCGTCGTTACCGGTTCGCCAGGATGGCACGGGGATCGCCGCCACGGGAAGGCAAGGGCGTCAGCCGTAGAGATGCACCAGCCAGAGCGAGATTCCCGGAATATAGGTAACCAGCATCAGCACCGTGAACATCACCAGATAGAACGGCCAGATCTCGCGCATCACCTGTTCCAGCGACACTTTCCCGACCGCGCAGCCAACGAACAGGATGGCGCCGACCGGCGGGTGACAGAGGCCGATGCCGAGGTTCAGCATCATGATCATGCCGAAATGCACCGGATCGACGCCGAAATTGACCATCACCGGCAGCAGGATCGGCGTGACGATCAGGATCGCCGGGGCCATGTCCAGGAGGCAACCGAGCACCAGCAGCATCACGTTGATCATCAGCAGGATGACGTTCTTATCGTGCGAGAACGTCAGGAAGAAGGCGGTGATCTTTGCCGGCACCTGCATCATCGCCATCATGTAGCCAACGGAGGAAGCGAAGGCGATCAGTGTCATGACCATCGCGACGGTGCGCAGCACGCGGTGCACCAGCGCCGGCAGGTCACGCCAGCGGTATTCGCGGTAGATGAACATGGTGACGAAGAAGGCCCAGATGCAGGCGACCGCGCCGGCCTCCACCGCGGTGAACACGCCGCCGAGGATGCCGCCGAGGATGATGATCAGGGTGATCAAACCCCAAAAGGCGTCGATCGCAAGGCGGGCCGCGTCGCGCAGCGGCACCGGCTCGCCCTTCGGGTAGTTGTTGCGATAGGCGAGCACCAGGCAGAGGATGATCAGCGAGAAGCCGAGCAGCAGGCCGGGAAGGATGCCGGCGAGGAACAGGCTGATGATGGAAATCGTGCCGCCAGTGGCGAGCGAATAGATCACCGCGTTGTGGCTGGGTGGGATCAGCAGCGCCTGGACCGAGGAGCTGATGGTGACGTTGGTCGAGAACACCCGGGGATAGCCGGCCTTCTCCATCTGCGGGATCATCACCGAGCCGACGGCGGAAATGTCGGCGACGGCCGAGCCGGAGATGCCGGACATGAAGGTGGTGGCCACGATGTTCACCACCGCCAGGCCACCGCGCACGCGCAGGAAGCCGACCAGCACGTTGGCGAAGCCGACCAGGCGGCGGGCGATGCCGCCCTCGGCCATCAGCGCGCCGGCCAGCACGAAGAAGGGAATGGTCAGCATGGCGAATTTGCTGACGCCGCTGGAGACCTGCAGCATGATCGCTTCCAGCGGAATGTCGATCCACCAGGCGGCGGCCAGGGCGGACAGGCCGAGCGCATAGGCGATCGGCACGCCGATGGCGATGCAGAAGAACAGCGTTCCGATGACGATCCCGGCATCCATGGCGCGGCCTTCCCGGCTAATCGACTGAGATGCTGTGCGCGTCGCCCAGCCTATCGGCGGGACGGCCGATCCACAGGTGCTCGATCACGAACAGGATGAGGCAGATACCGCCGAGCGGAATCGGCAGATAGGTGAAGCCGACGGACAAAGACGGGAATTCGGCGATCGACTGGTCCCAGGTGGTCTCGCACAGTCGGGCGCCGTTCACCGTCATGAACATGCCGACCGCCAGCATCAGGCATTCCGCCAGAAAATCGGCGACGCGCGCCAGCGGCGGGGGCATCTGGTCGCGCACGAACGACACCCGCATATGCAGGCCTACGCGGTAGGAAGCCGCGGCGCCGAAGAAGGTCAGGACGATGGACAGCAGGATGGCCGTCGCCTCCGGCCAGGAGGAGGCGCTGTTCAGCACGTAGCGGGTGAACACGCCCCAGGGCACGATCACGGAGATCAGCACCAGCGCCGCGCCGGCCAGGCCGACGCAGAGCAGGTACAGGGCGTCCATTGCCCGCCGGTAGATGCTGGCCATGCATGCCGCCTGGTTTTGCCGGCCTTACTGGACGGCCTGGATGCGCTTGATCATGTCGGCGTATTTGGGACCGTACTTGTCCCAGACCGGCTTCACGGCATCCTGGAACGGCTTTTTGTCGGTGATCGTGACGATCTGGATGCCGGCTTCCTTCATCTTGGCGATCGCCTTCTGCTCGTAGGCGTCCCACAGCACGCGTTCATCCTGTTGGGCCTCCTTGCCGAGCTTGATCAGCAGCGCCTGGTCTTCCTTGGACAGCTTGTTCCAGATGCGCTTGGAGAACACCACCATCTCCGGCACGATCAGGTGCTCGGTAAGCGTGTAGTACTTCGCCACCTGGTAGTGGTTGTCGAACACGAAGCTGGGCGGGTTGTTCTCCGCACCGTCGACCACGCCGGTCTGCAGGGCGGTGAACACCTGGTCGTAGCCCATGGCGATGCCATTGCCGCCGAGCGCGTTCATCATGTCGACGAACATCGGGTTGCCCATGACACGGACCTTCAGGCCTTTGAGGTCGGCCATGTCCTTGATGGGATGTTTCGTATCATACATGTTTCGCGCGCCGGCATCCATCCAGCACAGGCCGATCAGGCCGGCGGTGGGATGATTGGTGACGCTGTCGAGCAGTTCCTGGCCGATGGCGCCATCCAGCACCTTGCGGGCCTGGGCGGTGTCGCGGAACAGGAAGGGCAGGTTCAGCACGTTCAGGCCGTCGACCACCGGGCCGAGGGCGCCGACGCTGACGCGGGCAATGGCGATGGCACCGAGCTGGGCCTGCTCGATCGCTTCCTTCTCGCCGCCGAGCTGCATGGCCGCGTACATCTGCACGCTGAGCCGGCCATTGGTGGCCTTCTCCAGCTTCTTGCCCATTTCCTCGACCGCGGCGACGGTCGGATAGCCTTCGGGGTGCACGTCCGAGGCCTTGAAGATCATTTTGTCTTGTGCGGCGGCGGGCCGCGCGATCGCCGCGGTGAGCATGGCGCCGGCGCCGAGGCCGAGTACGTGGCGTCTCTGGATCATCGTTTCCCCCATTCCGGCACCGTTCGTGCCGGCTTGCTTCATTTCATGGCCAGTCATACGATGACTGTCATACGATGAGTCTCATACGTCAACTGGCGGATGACACGCAAGGGGGAGTTCGGCCGGCGAATGACAAATCCGTCCACGCAATTATCTGCGCTGAAGCCGATCCGCCAGTCGCGCAGCCTGGTGCAGGAAACCAGCCGGCGCATCGCGGCCGATATCGCCGAGGGCAAGCTGGAGCCGGGCACGCGGCTGCCGACGGAGCAGGAGATGATGGCGGCGATGGGCGTCAGCCGGACCGTGGTGCGCGAGGCGGTGGCCGCGTTGCGCGCGGAGGGACTGGTGACGACGCGCCAGGGCGTGGGGGCGTTCGTCGCCGAGCCGCCGGCGCAGATCCTGTTCGGGCTGGCGGCCGGGCAGAGCGGGAAGCTGGCCGACGCAGTGGACATCATGGAGTTGCGCGCGGCGGTGGAAACCGAGGCGGCCGGGCTGGCGGCGACCCGTGCGACGCCGGCGCAGCGCCGGGCGATCGGCGCGGCGCTGGTGGCAGTGGACGCGGCGATCGGGCGCGGCGAGGCGGCGGTGGGCGAGGATCTGGCGTTCCATGCCGCAATTGCCGAGGCGACGGGAAACAGGCAGTTCCACCGGTTCCTGGAATACCTCGGCGGGCTGATCATTCCGCGCGGGCGGCTACACATCCAGGCGGCCGACCTGCATGGCTACCTGACCAGGATCCAGCGCGAGCACCGGGCGATCCTGGCGGCGATCGAGGCGAAATCGGCCGCCCGCGCGCAGGCGGCGATGCGGGCGCATCTGGTGAACAGCCTGGAACGCTATCGGGCGGTGAGGCCGGAGGCGTAGGCACGCCGGCCGAAATGCGCCGGCACGGTCCGCCTCGGGACCGTTCGCTTTCTTTGACTTGATTTCCGACCGGCGCAGGGACGATCCTATCGGGCGCAACCTTCTTCGGCAGGGGCAAATCATGGTGCATATTCATTACCGGGTGGTCGAGCATGACGGGGGCTGGGCCTACAAGCTCGGCGATGTGTTTTCCGAGCCTTTCCGCACCCGGGCGGCGGCGCTGCGGGCCGCGCAACGCGCGGTCATGGAACAGCGGGTGCCCGGCGACACGACCCTGATCGAGTATCAGGACGAAAAGGGCAAATG
This sequence comes from uncultured Alphaproteobacteria bacterium, assembly GCA_963839645.1. Classification (GTDB taxonomy): domain Bacteria; phylum Pseudomonadota; class Alphaproteobacteria; order Acetobacterales; family Acetobacteraceae; genus PALSA-911. The sequence continues at coordinate 43,345 of CAWIVZ010000001.1, forward strand.
GCATGTCGAGACGTCGCAAGGCGGCGACCGACCAGAGGCCGATGTCGTCGAGTGACGGCGGCCGGCTCAGTAGCCGGCGGACCGGTCCACGATTTCCCTGAGGGGTTGGCCGTTCAGGAAGCGCGTCAGGTTGTCGGTGAACAGGCGGGCGACGATGCGGTCGCGCTCGGGATGGCCGCCGCCGATATGCGGCAGGACGATGATGCCCGGCGTGGTCCAGAACGGGTGCGCGGCGGGTAAGGGCTCCTGGCGGAAGACGTCGAGGATGGCGCCGGCGATCTTCTTGGATCGCACAGCGGCGATCAGGTCGGCGTCGGCGATCAGGTGGCCGCGGCCGAAATTGAGCAGCCAGGCGCCGGGCTTCATCTGCGCGAGGCGCCTTGCGTCGATGAAGTTCTCGGTCTCCGGCGTGGCGGGCAGCAGCAGCAGGACGAAATCGGACTGCGCCAGCACCTCCTCGGTCCGCTCGGGCGGGAAGACCTCCGCCAGACCTGGCAGGGGCGCGCCGCCGCGCCTTGTGCCGAGCACGCGCATGCCCAGCGCCGTGGCGAGGCGGGCGACCTCCTGGCCGATGACGCCGAGACCGAGGATGCCAAGCGTCTTGCCGTTCAACGGGATGGCGACGCGGCGGGTCCATTTGGACTGCTTCTGGTCCTCCACGATCGCGGCATAGGGCTTGGTGATGTGAAACAGCGCGCCGAGGATATTTTCCGGCATCGACTCGTTATGGGTGCCGCGAGCACAGGTGAGCGTGAGCTGGCCCGGCAGGTCCGGCAGGGCGAGCCAGCCCTCGACGCCCGCGGTGAGGGCCTGGGCCCAGCGCAGCTTCACCATTTTGGGCAGCAGGCCGGCCGGGACGCCCCAGGCGAGCAGCACCTGGGATTCGGCGATCTGCGCGGCGGAGGGTGCTTCGCCGCGGGACAGCGTTTCGAGCGACACCTGCTCGGCAAGACCGGCGGCGATGATGGCCTCGGCATAGGGCGCGGGCGTGTCAGTCCAGAGCAGCACACGGGTGGCGTTTGTCATGGCGGGGCTCCTGAGCGGTTCGCCGCCAGCGTAAGGCCGGGCCTGTGCGGGAGCCAAGCGCCGGCTGGCGGGTCAGAACGGCCGGCGTTCGACGCGTTGGCCGAGGACGCTGCCGATGACCAGGCCGATATCCTGCGCCAATTGGCCGTCATCGGTGCCGGTGCGGCGGCATTGCGCCGAGGCGACCCAGGAGATGCGCGAGGCCTGGGCCTCCGTCGCGTCGATGCGCAGGACGAGCAGCGGCGGCGATGGCGCCGGACGGGGCGCGGTCAGGCGCGTGTTCGGCATGGGCGGCATGCCGGTAGGGATACCGCCCGACAGGCCGGACATGTCGGAATAGCTCGAACTCGAAGCCACCGCCAGCCCCGGAGGAATCGCCACCGAGTTGCGAGGAGGTCACATGGAGCAGCACGTTCGGGTGGTCGCCGACCGTGACCCCGGCGTTGCGCAGGCCGGCCATGAAGCGGTCGGCGAGCTGCTGATTGGCGGGCGAGGCGTCGTGGATGTCGAGGCCGACGACAATGGGCTTGGGCAGCGGATGCAGCAGCGTGGCGGCGAGGGTGCCCTCGCAGCTGGACATGGCGGCCGCGGGTCCGGCCCAGGCCAGGGCGGCGGCGATCGCCAGGGCGGCGGTAAGCCGCGGTCCCGGGATCGCCGGGCGGCGGGGGCGGTTCGGTTTGTTGCGCCTGATGATATTCAATGTGCCCCCCGGGACGGCGGTATTTCCGCGCCGTCAGGAACCGGAAGTGGCTCCTGACCTGCGGATGTCTCTAGCACCGTTGCGGGGCGGCGGAAATCCGTGGCCGGGATCGGAGCTGGCGCAGCCGGGGCTGGCAGGATGCGCAGGACGTGGACCATGACCCAGGGCATGGTCAGGCCCTGGACGATGATGGTGAAGACGACGAGGCCATAGCAGACCGTGATCAGCGCATCGCGATAGGGCGACGGCGGCAGCGACAGGGCGAGGGCGACCGAGACGCCGCCGCGCAGGCCGCCCCAGCCGAGGACGCCGACCGCGCGCAGCCGCCGGACGCGGGCCCCGGACATGAACGCCAACGGTGCGCCGACACTGACCATGCGCACCAGCAGCGCCAGCGGGATCGCCGCCAGGGTGGCCAGCAGCAGCACGCGCTGCCGTTCGATGGCCAGCAACTCGAGGCCGATCATCAGGAACAGCAGGGCGTTCAGCACCTCGTCCACCACGGACCAGAAGGTGACGATGGTGCCTGTGGAGAGTTTGCTTCTGGCGTATTCGCTGGCGTGGTTGCCGATCAGCAGGCCGGCGGTGACGACGGCGATCGGACCGGAGACGCCGGCGATCTGCGCCAGAGAGTAGGTGCAGCTGACCAGAGCCAGCGAAATGGTCACTTCCAGCGTGTAGTCATGCACCAGGCGGATGGCGCGATAGGCGATCCAGCCGGTGACGAGGCCGATCGCCAGGCCGCCGACGACTGCCCGGGTGACCTCGGCAAGGGCGTGGCCATCGCCAAAATGGAACGGGGTTCCTTCGGTGGTGCCGAGCGCGATGAGAAACATGACGACGGCGACCCCGTCGTTGAACAGGCTTTCGCCGACGATCAGCATGCGCAGTTCCTCCGGCAGGCCGACACGGCGGAGCAGCGCCAGCACCACCACGGCATCGGTGGGCGCGACGATGGCGCCGAGCACCGCGCACCAGTTGAAGGGAACGCTGACACCGAGCCAGGCAAAGACCTGGCGCATGCCGAGGGCCATCAGCACGTGGCCAGTATGACGCTGGCGGTGGAGAGGGCGAAGATCGTGCGGCGGTGGCGTTTCAGGGCGCTGATGTCGACGTTCAGGCTACCGGCGAAGAGCAGGAACGCCAGCGCGCCTTCCAGCAGCACATGCGGCAGGTTGGCCGCGGCGAGAAGGTTGCGCGCCCATTGGGTGAGATCGACGCTGGGGATCCACGGATCGGACAGGAGCAACAGGGCGGATGCCAGCAGGGCGAAAACCAGCACGCCGATCAGGTTGGGGAGTTTCAGCAGCAGGTGGTTCAGCACGCCGAACAGCGCGGCCAGCAGCAACAGGAAGGAAGCGAGGGAGAAACTGCTCAAGCCGGGTTCCACTGGCTGGAGTGGGTTGGCAATTGTTTACCGTCCGGCACGGTGTGGGCCGGCGTCAAGGTTGATTTTCGCGGGAGGAGGGCCGCAACCAATCGACGGTCTGGGCAGCAGAATTCCTGACGATATTGCGACATCGCTCAGATCCAGGCGGGAAGGATCGGCACGGCCCGGGTTGGCGGGTAGAAATGCGCCGCACGAGGGTGTGCACGGGTCTGTGGCTACAGATGTGCGTACAGGCGTGACTACGCATTTGGGCATGGAGTGTTTCGGTATGATACCGGTCTCGGTGGTGACGGGGTTTCTCGGCAGCGGAAAGACGACGCTGATCTCGCGGATGCTGCGCGACCCTCGCTTCGCGCGGACGGCGGTGATCGTGAACGAGTTCGGGGAGATCGGGCTCGACCATGAGTTGATGGTGGCGAGCGACGAGAGCTTCATCCAGCTGGCCAGCGGCTGTCTGTGCTGTCCTGTCCGGGGGGATCTGGCGAACACGCTGCTGGAGTTGGCCGGGCGGGCCGATGCCGGGTCGATGCCGGGGTTCGAGCGGGTGCTGATCGAAACGTCGGGGCTGGCGGACCCGGCGCCGATCCTGCACGCGCTGATGACGGATGGCGCGGTGACGGAGCGGTTCTCGATCGATACCGTGCTGACGCTGGTGGATCGCGTGCACGGCGAGGCGGCGCTGGAACGGCATCCGGAGGCAAGGCGGCAGGCGGCGCTGGCGGACCGGCTGCTGCTGACAAAGGGGGATATTGCCGGCGATTCCAACGGATTGCGGGAGAGGTTGGCGGACCTGAACCCATCCGCACCGGTGCTGGACGCGATCGCGGGCGCGATCGACCCCGAGCTGTTGTTCCAGGGCGGGAATGCTGCCGAGCGGCTGGCGCGGTTCGAGGGGTTACCGGGTGTGCGGGCGGCCTCGCCCTTCTTGCGCGCGTCGCACACGGCGGGGATCGAGACCTTCACATTGCTGCGGGAACGGCCGGTGCCGGCGCTGGCCCTGACCCTGCTGCTGGCGGCGCTGACCGAGCATTGCGGGGCCAGGCTGCTGCGGGTGAAGGGGCTTGTCGACGTGGCGGAGATGGCGGAGGGTCCGGCGCTGATCCATGGGGTGGGGCATGTGTTCGACCCGCCGGTGTGGCTGGAGCGGTGGCCCTCGGCTGATCGGCGGACGCGGTTGGTGTTCATCACCGAGGGTGTGCCGCGGCACTTTCCCGCCCGGCTGTTGGACGCAATCGAGGCGGAAGTGCTTGAAGAAATGGGGAACAGTTGATGCTGCGGACGCGTTTGACCGAATTTCTGGGGATCGCGCATCCGATCCTGAGCGCGCCGATGGCGCTGGCAGCCGGGGGGAAACTGGCGGCGGCGGTGTCGGCGGCGGGCGGGCTGGGGCTGATCGGCGGCGGCTATGGCGATCCGGACTGGGTGGAGCGCGAATTCGCCGCTTCCGGCAATGCGCGGGTCGGGTGCGGCTTTATCGGCTGGTCGATCGCCGGACGGCCGGAGGTGCTGGAGCGGGCGCTGGCACATGCGCCGGCAGCGGTGATGACGTCGTTTGGCGATCCGGCGCTGGTCGCGGCGGCGGTGAAGCAGGCCGGCAGTGCGTTGATTTGTCAGGTGCAGACCATGGATCATGCGCGCGCGGCGCTGGATGCGGGCGCGGATATCGTGGTCGCGCAGGGAACGGAGGCGGGCGGGCATGGCGGCAGCCGGGCCACGTTCACGCTGGTGCCGGAGGTGGCCGATCTGCTGGCCGCGCGTAGCCCGGCCACGCTGCTGGTGGCAGCCGGCGGGGTGGCAGACGGGCGCGGGCTGGCGGCGGCGCTGATGCTGGGCGCGGACGGTGTGCTGGTGGGCTCGCGGCTATGGGCGAGCGCGGAGGCGGCGGTGCATGCCAATCACCATCGCGCCGCCATCGCGGCGAACGGCGACGGGACGATCCGCCAACGGGCGACGGATATTGCCCGGCTGCTGTCCTGGCCGGCGGAATTCACCGGCCGGGTGCTGAAGAACGCGTTCACCGAGCGCTGGCATGGGCGAGAGGAGACGTTGCGCGCCCAGGCGGAGGCGCTGAACCCGGCCTATATGGCGGGCGTCGCGGCCGGCGATCCCGACAATGTCGGGGTGTGGGTCGGCGAGGCCACCGGCATGATCCATGCCATCCTGCCGGCCGAGGAGATCATTGCCGGTATGGTGGCACAGGCGGAAGGACTGCTGACGCGTCGTGGGCCGGAGTTTGCGAAGCAGTAGAGCCAGGGGGCGCTACTTCCTCACCAACATCCCACGCACGCCGTGAAGGTCGTCCATGACCGCGTGGCACAGCGCGCGCACTTCCTCGTTCGGCTGCACGAGGTCGGGGACCATGACGGTGATCATGCCGGCGGCGTAGGCGGCGCGGACGCCGTTGTGGGAGTCTTCCACGGCCAGGCAGCTTTCCGGCGTTACGTCGATGCCGAGGGCGGCCCTGAGAAAAATATCCGGGCGGGGCTTGGAGTGTTCGACGTCATCGCGGGTGACAACGACGGAAAAACGGTCGCGCAGGCCGGCACGAACAAGGTTTTCCTCGGTGTTGACCCGGGTAGAGGCAGTGGCGATGGCGGTCTTCAGGCCGAGGGCGGCGATGGTGTCGAGCAGTTCGGTGACGCCGGGCTTCATCGGGATGCCCTGCGCGAGCCGTTCATCGCGCCGGGCGAGGTAGGCGCGACGGTGGTCATCGTACGGGAAATCCTCGCCGAGGCGCGCGCGCAGGCCGGCCTGGAACTGCTCGCGCGTGCCGCCGACCAGAGTGTGGAGGAAATCGCGCGGCAGGCTGTAGCCGAAGGGGGCGACGGTCTCGCAGAAGGTTTCGACATAGACGCGCTCGGTGTCCAGCACCGTGCCGTCCATATCCAGGATGACCGCGCCGACGGCACGAGGACCAGCCGGGCGGGGCAGGCGAATATGTATCATCGGCGCGGCGAGCGGCGCCTGCGTGGTCGCGTTGTCCCGTTCGGGCATGGTTGCTGTGCCGCCGGAGCGGCCCCTGGTTGAAGGGAGCATCGTAGGCCGGTTCGCTCGGCCGGCAAACCTTGCGGGGATCAGGCCGGGATGCGCACCGGGAGGGCGTTGATGCCGCGCAGCAGGTTGGAGTAGAGGCGCTTGGGCTCGCCGACCACCTCGATCCGGTCGATGCGCTTGAGCAGTTCCTCCCAGAGGATGCTGAGTTGCATTTCGGCCAGGCGGTTGCCGACGCAGCGGTGGATGCCGAAGCCGAAGGACAGATGCTGGCGCGCGCGCGGGCGGTCGATGATGAACTCGTCGGCGCGCTCGATCGCGTCGCTGTCGCGGTTGCCGGAAATGTACCACATCACGACCTTGTCGCCCTTTCGGATCCGCTTGCCGCGGAGTTCGGTGTCGGCCAGCGCGGTACGGCGCATGTGGATGACCGGCGTCTGATAGCGAATGATTTCCGGCACCAAAGACGGGATCAGGCCGGGGTTTTCCCGCAGCTTGCGGAACTGCTCCGGGTTCTGGCTGAGCGCCCACAGCCCCCCGGAGATCGAGTTGCGGGTGGTGTCGTTGCCGCCAACGATGAGCAGCAGCAGGTTGCCGAGGAATTCATGCGGCCGGGAGGGAAGGTCGCGCGTTGCCTCGCCGTGCGCGAGCATGGAGATCAGGTCCGGGCGCGGCGGCTCCTTGGCGCGCTGTTCCCATAGTTCCTTGAAATAGACCACTGCTTGCTGAAGCACCGCGTCGCGCTTTTCCTCGGAGTTCGATCTCGGTGCCGGCACGGGTGTTCACGGTGGCGACGTTCGACCAGTAGGTCAGCTTGCGGCGTTCCTCGAACGGGAAGTCGAACAGGGTGGCGAGCATCTGGGTGGTGAGCTCGACCGCGACGCGTTCCACCCAGTCGAAGGTCTCGTTGCGCGGCAGGTTGTCGAGGATCTGGATGACGCGCTCGCGGATGGTGCCGGAGAGCTTCGCCAGGTTCATCGGCGCGACGATGGGGGAGACGACCTTGCGCTGCTCGTCGTGCTTGGGCGGGTCCATGGAGATGAAGCTGGGGCGGCGGGCATCCATCGGCACATCGCGAATGGCGATGCCGCCCATCGTGGCGTCCGAGGAGAAGGCCTGATGGTTGCTGTCTACCTGCATAATGTCGTGGTAGCGGGTGACCGACCAATAGGTGCCGTACATGCCGTTTTCGGTGAGGTGCACCGGGTCTTCCTGGCGCAGGCGGGCGAAATACGGGTGCCAGCAATCCTGCTGATAAAGATGCGGGTTGCTGACGTCGATCTGGTCGAGCGGCAGGGTCCAGGCGGCGGTGGCCAGGTTCTCGGTGGCGTCTACGTCCATGATGGACCTCCCATTGGCGGCCGGTTATGTCCCGTCCTGCGCTTCATCGGGCCTGCACGTCTCCGGGGCGACGTTTGCGTTCCCGGACTGTTCGATGCGCCAGGGTGACAGACACGGAGGACGCAATGCAACTGCCCTTGTTGGCCGGCCGATGCTGAGGATCGCGTTTGCGTGCCTGTCGCTGGCGGTCGGGCTCGGTTGCTGGCTGGCGATCCTGTATCTGCGGCCGGATGCGGGGCGGCCCGGATGGGCCACGCGGGCAACGCACGCAGCGGCCGGGACCGGCGGCTTGGCGTTGCTGGGGGCAGCGGCGTGGGGATCGGTTCTTTCGCGCCCGAACGGCAGCTTCGGCCGAGCCGGTTTGATCCTGATCGCCGCGGCGCTTGCGCTCGGGCTGGCGTTCTGGCTGGGCTGGGAACGGCTGGGCCGCACACGGAACGGCGTGCTGATCCTGCATGCCTGCCTGGCGATCACCGGATTCGTGCTGCTGTCCGGCTGGTACCTGAACAGATAGTTACAAGGACAGGATTGACATTTGCCTCGGGTCGGCTACTCGTTGGTAGAAATTTGAACCCGCCAGACAGGACCCGGAGCCCAAGAAACATGAGTGCTACGCAGACAATGCCGAAGCAGGCCCCCGCCAAGCCGCCCGCCACCGTGGATGCCGTGATCGTCGGCGCCGGGTTCGCCGGCATGTACATGCTGCACCGGCTGCGCTCGCTCGGGCTGTCGGTGCGGGTCTTCGAGGCGGCGACCGGCGTCGGCGGCACCTGGTTCTGGAACCGCTATCCCGGTGCGCGCTGCGACGTGGAGAGCATGCAGTATTCCTATTCGTTCCTGAACGAGCTGCAGCAGGAATGGAAATGGTCGGAGCGCTTCGCCGCCCAGCCGGAAATCCTGCGCTACGCCAATCATGTGGCGGACCGGCTGGACCTGCGCCGCAACATCGAGTTCGAAACCCGCGTGACGGACGCCGTATACGACGAGGACAAGTCGGTCTGGCAGATCCGCACCGGCAAGGGCGAGGCGGTCAGCGCGCGCTATTGCGTGATGGCGGTGGGCTGCCTGTCCTCGGCGCGGACGCCGGATTTCAAGGGGCTCGAGACCTTCAAGGGCAAGACCTACCATACCGGCGAATGGCCGCATGAGGGCGTGGACTTCACCGGCAAGCGCGTCGGCGTGATCGGCACGGGCTCCTCGGCCATCCAGGCGATCCCAGTGATCGCCGAGCAGGCCGCGCACCTGACCGTGTTCCAGCGCACGCCGAACTTCTCCATCCCGTCGCGCAACACCGCGATGCCGGCCGAATACGAGCAGTGGTGGAAGACGCATTATCCCGAGCAGCGCCAGAAAGCGCGGCAAATGCGCACCGGCGTCATCAACGACATCAACGAAAAGGGCGCGATGGAGGTGTCGGCGGAAGAGCGCCGGCGGATCTACGAGGATCGCTGGGCCCAGGGCGGCACCGCGTTCATGGCGTCCTTCGCCGATCTGATCACCAACAAGGAAGCCAACGATACCGCCGTGGCCTTCGTGCACGAGAAGATCCGCTCGGTGGTGAAGGATCCGGCGGTGGCCGAATTACTGCTGCCGAAGAACCATCCGATCGGCACCAAGCGCATCTGCGTCGATACCAACTACTACCAGACCTATAACCGTCCGAACGTGACGCTGGTGGACATCAAGAACGCGCCGATCGAGGAGATCACCCCGAACGGCCTGCGCACCGGCGGGCGCGAATACGAGTTCGACGCCATCGTGTTCGCCACCGGGTTCGACGCCATGACCGGCTCGCTGCTGAAGATGGGCATTGTCGGGCGCGGCGGGCTCCAGTTGGCGAAGAAATGGGCGGCGGGACCGCGCACCTATCTCGGCGTAATGACGGCGGGCTTCCCGAACCTGTTCCTGATCACCGGCCCCGGCAGCCCGTCGGTGCTGTCCAACATGATCGTGTCGATCGAACAGCATGTGGACTGGGTGGTGGACTGCGTTACGGATCTGCGCGCAAACGGGCTGGAAACCATCGAGGCGACCCAGGAAGCGGAAGACAAATGGGTGGAGCACGTGAACGAGATGGCGTTCCGCACGCTGTACCCGGGGGCCAATTCCTGGTATATGGGCGCCAATATCCCCGGCAAGCCACAGGTGTTCATGCCGTATATCGGCGGCGTCGGCGCATACCGGCATAAATGCGACGAAATCGCCGCCCATGATTACGAGGGCTTCCGCCGCGCCGGCCAACCCACGGCCGCAGCGGCGGAGTAGCCGCCGGGACCGCTCCGGCACGGGCCTGAAAGCAATAGGGGCTCCAGCAAAGCTGGAGCCCCTATTGTAACTTCAATGCGCCAGGTGCGCGGCAGTCAGCGCGTCGGACGCGGGGGCGTCTGCATATAGTCGTAGAAACCGCGGTTGGTCTTGCGGCCAAGCCAGCCGGCCTCGACATATTTCACCAACAGCGGGCACGGACGGTACTTGCTGTCCGACAAACCCTCGTACAGCACCTGCATGATCGACAGGCAGGTATCCAGGCCAATGAAATCCGCCAGTTCCAGCGGTCCCATCGGATGGTTCGCACCCAGTTTCATGGACGTGTCGATGGCCACCACCGAGCCGACGCCCTCATACAGGGCATAGATCGCCTCGTTGATCATCGGCACCAGGATGCGGTTGACGATGAAGGCCGGGAAATCCTCCGATACCGCCGTCACCTTCGCCAGCTTCGTCGCCAGCGCCTGCACCGCCTGGAAGGTAGGCTCGTCAGTGGCGATGCCGCGGATGATCTCCACCAGCTTCATGACCGGAACCGGGTTCATGAAGTGCATGCCGATGAACTTGGCCGGCCGGTCGGTCTTCGCGGCCAGCCGGGTGATCGAGATCGAGGAGGTGTTGGATGCCAGCAGGCAGGACGGCTTCAGGTTCGGCAGCAGCGCCTTGAAGATGGCGTCCTTGACCTCTTCCTTCTCGGTCGCGGCCTCGATCACCATGTCGCAATCGCTGAAAGCTGCATAGTCGGTCGTCGTGGTGATGCGGGAGATGGCCAGCAGCTTGTCTTCCGCGCCGATCGTGCCGCGGTTGACCTGCCGGTCCATGTTGCGGCCCATCGTGGCCATCGCCTTGTCCAGCGCCTCCGGCTTCACGTCGGCCAACACCACGGTCAGGCCGGCCAGGGCGCAGACATGGGCGATACCGTTGCCCATCTGCCCCGCACCGATCACGCCGATGCTGCCAATGTCCGGCACGGCGGAGTTCTGCAGCCCGGGAGCGACCGACGGCGTGACGGCGATGTTCATTCAGGCTTTCTCCAACTCGGCCGCGAGTTCGGGCAATGCGGTGAACAGATCGGCGACCAGGCCGTAATCGGCCACCTGGAAGATCGGCGCCTCCTCGTCCTTGTTGATCGCGACGATGACCTTGCTGTCCTTCATGCCGGCCAGATGCTGGATGGCGCCGGAAATGCCGATGGCGATATACAACTCGGGGGCAACGATCTTGCCGGTCTGGCCGACCTGATAGTCGTTGGGCACGAACCCGGCATCCACCGCGGCGCGCGACGCGCCGACGGCGGCGCCGAGCTTGTCGGCGATCGGGTCGAGCAGCTTGAAGTTGTCGCCGTTCTGCATGCCGCGGCCGCCGGATATCACCACGCGCGCGGCGGTCAGTTCCGGTCGCTCGCTCTTGGACAGCTCGGAGGAGACGAAGCGCGAGTTGTCGGGCAGTTCGACGGCGGGCGCCGCCTCGATGCTGGCGGACCCGCCCTCGGCGGCGCACGGATCGAAGCTCGCGGCGCGGACGGTGATCACCTTGATCTTGTCGGAGGACTTCACCGTGGCCATCGCGTTGCCGGCGTAGAACGGGCGCACGAAGGTGTCGGCGTCGATCACCTCGGCGATGTCGCTGATCGGCTGGCTGTCGAGGAAGGCCGCCACGCGCGGCATCACGTTCTTGCCCGACGCGGTGGCGGCGGCAAGCAGATGCGTGTAGCCGGGAGCCAGCGCCAGGATCAGCGCCGCCAGCTTTTCCGCCAGCGGATTGGCGTAGTCGTCGCCATCGGCGACCAGAACCTTGGAAACGCCCGGTAGTTTCGCGGCGGCGGCGGCGGCGGCGGCGATGTCCTTGCCGGTCACCAGCACATGCACGTCGCCGAGCTTGCTGGCGGCGGCGACGGCGCTGCGCGAGGGCTGCTTGATGCCGGAGGCATCGTGGTCGAGGAGAACGAGGGACGTCATGTTCAGATCACCTTCGCTTCGGTGCGGAGCTTGTGGACGAGTTCGGCCACCGAGGCGACCTTCTGGCCGGCCTGGCGCTTGGCCGGCTCGGCAACCTTCAGCACGGTCAGGCGCGGCGTCGGATCGACGCCCAGATCGGCCGGCTTGACGGTGTCGATCGGCTTTTTCCGCGCCTTCATGATATTGGGCAGCGAGGCATAGCGCGGCTCGTTCAGCCGCAGATCGGTGGTCACCACCGCCGGCAGGCTCAGCGCCACGGTCTCCAGACCGCCATCCACCTCGCGGGTCACGGTGATGCCGCCGTCTTCCACCGCAACTTTGCTGGCGAAGGTGCCTTGCGGCCAGCCGAGCAAAGCGGCCAGCATCTGGCCGGTGGCGCTCATGTCATCGTCGATCGCCTGCTTGCCCAGGATGATCAGCTGCGGCTGCTCCTTCTCGGCGATCGCCTTCAGCAGCTTGGCCACCGCGATCGGTTCCACCGCCACGTCGGTCTCGACCAGGATGCCGCGATCGGCGCCCATGGCCAGCGCGGTGCGGATGGTCTCCGAGCACGCCGCCACACCGACGGAAATGGCGACGATCTCGGTCGCCACGCCCTTTTCCTTCAGGCGCACGGCTTCCTCGATCGCGATTTCGTCGAACGGGTTCATCGACATTTTCACGCCGGCGGTCTCGACGCCGGTGCCGTCCGCCTTCACGCGAACCTTCACGTTGTAGTCAACCACCCGCTTGACGGGGACGAGAATTTTCATGGGGTCTGCCGCTTCCTGGAAACCGTTGCCGCGATCGGATGCGCCGCTTGGCCGGTACGGGCTGCCCCGGAATCCGGCCTCTTCGCATCTGCGATATAACGCCGGGACCTAAGCAGGCACGCAATGCGCTGTCAAACGACCGCGCGCCCCAGGGCACGATACGAACGCAGATCAGGCGCGCAACAGGCTCATAAGGCCAATAAACAGCAGCAACGCCGCCGCTTGCAGGATGATCCGCCAGCGCATCAGCGCATTGGACCGGGCCGGGCTGCCGCCACCGCGCACCATGCCGACCATGCCCGCGATCAACACGCCAACCGTGCCGGCCATGGCCAGAACCATCAGAACCAGGACGAATGTCTTCATTGGCTCGAGATAGGGCGTTTTGTGGCAAAGTAAACCGCCTCCCTTCTGCCATAAGGACGCCCTAGCAAGAAACCTGACCAGAGCGGCCGGAGCCGGACCGAATGAAGTGCCTCTTGACCCTGATACTGCTGCTGTCGGCAGCCTTCGCGGGCGCCACGCCGGCCGCGTGGGCCCAGCCGCCGGGCACGCCGCCCTCGGTGGCGCCCTCTGGTAGCGCCCTCGGTTGCAGTCAGTCGCGCAGCCGGGTGCCGCCGCGCCCAGCCTCAACCCGGCCGAGGCCCAGCGCCTGATCGAGCTGCTGAACGATCCGAAGAAGCGCGCCGAGTTCACCGCCACGCTGGAAGCGATCGCCAAGGCCCAGCCGCCTACAGCCCAGCCGCCTACCGCCCAGCCTGCCACCGTTGCGCCGCCCGGTGGCCAGCCAATCGCGGGCCAAACTTCCGCGGTTCAGCCTTCCGGTGCCCCCGCATCGACGGCTCCCGCAGCCACGCCACAGGGCACAAAGGCCGCGCCCGAGGCGACGGCCGGCCCGCTCCCGCTGGTGCCGAACAGCCTCGGCGCCCAGCTGCTGGTCAGCGCGTCCGGCCTTCTCGGCAAGATGACGGACCGCCTGCAATCGACCCTGTCGGACCTGCGCTCGGTCCCGCCGATGGGCGGCTGGATCCTGATGATGGCCACCGATCCGCTCGGCCGGAAGCTGCTGCTGGACACCGCCTGGCGCCTGGGCGTGACGTTCGCGGCCGGCCTGGCGGCGGAATGGATCACCTATCGGATGCTGCGCGGCACGGTCGCCGCACTGGGCAAGGGCCGCCAGCCGGTGCCCCGCGGCCGGGCCGCGGGCACCGCGGCGGTGGACGCCTCGAAAGAGGCCGAGGCCGACGACCGCCAAGGCAACGGCATTCCCGACGAAGACTGGAACGGCCGGGGCGTCAACGATGGCCAGACCCGGGCAGAACTGGGCGCCATAGAGCCGCCGGAACGGCCCCGATCCATTCTGCTGGCACGTCTGCACCTGCTGCCGGGCGTCCTGCTGCGCCTGGTGCTCGCCCTCGTGCCGGTCGTCAGCTTCGTGCTGGCGGCTCATTTGGTCGTCGGCACCTCGATCAGCGAGGTCTACCTTACCCGGCTCATCCTGCTGGCGATGATCGACGCCTATGCCATCTCCCGCGTCATCCTGTGCGGCACGAGGGCGCTCCTGGCCCCGGATTCGCCGCGCTGGCGGCTGTTGCCGATGTCTACCGCGACCGCCGTGAGCGGCGTTCGCTGGATCCGCCGGCTGACCGTGGTCGGCATCTTCGGCTATGCCGCCGCCGAGGCCGGCCTGCTGCTCGGAATGTCCAGGGTGACGCATCAGGCCCTGCTCAAGACCGACGGCCTGGTGCTGCTGGTGATGGCGATCGTGATCGTGCTGCGCAACCGCGAAGGCATGGCCGCGCTGATCCGCGCCCGGCCCGGCCATGACGGCCCGATGGTACGGTGGCGCAGCCGGTTGGCATCGATCTGGCATGTCATCGCCGTGCTGTATCTGGTCGGCCTCTGGCTGGTCTGGGCGGTCGATGTGCCGGACGGCTTTCGCCGCCTGCTGAACTTCTTCGTCGTCACCATCCTGGTGGTCATGGCGGCGCGCGTGGTCCGCGGCCTGCTGCTCGGCCTGCTCGAACGCCATCTCGACGAGGATGGCGAGGAGAACGCGCGTCATCCCAACCTGATCGCCCGCATGCGGGCCTACCATCCGGTGCTGAGCTTCCTGGTGCATGCCGTCGTCAGCAGCGCGGCGCTGGTCGCGCTGACCCAGTTCTGGGGCCTGGGCACCCTGGAATGGCTGGCGAGCAACCTGCTTGCCCAGCGCATGCTCTCCGCGCTGACCGCCATCGCCATCGCCATGGTCTTCGCCATCGGGGTGTGGGAGGCAGTGAACGCCGGGATCGAGCAACATTTGTCCAAGCTGCAGCGCGAAGCGCAGACCGCCCGCTCGGCCAGGCTGCGGACCCTGCTGCCGATGCTGCGCACGGCGCTGCTGATCACCGTTCTGACCGTGGTCGGGCTTGTCGTGCTGAGCGAGATCGGCGTCAACATCGCCCCGCTGCTGGCCGGCGCCGGGGTGCTGGGCATCGCCATCGGCTTCGGCTCGCAGAAGCTGGTGCAGGATGTGATCACCGGGCTGTTCCTGCTGCTGGAAAACACCATGCAGGTGGGCGACGTGGTCACCCTCGGCGGGCTGACCGGCGTGGTCGAATATCTGTCCATCCGCACCATCCGGCTACGCGCCGAGGACGGCTCGGTGCACGTGATCCCGTTCAGCGCGGTCACCACCGTCACCAACATGACCCGCGACTTCGCGCACGCGGTGATCGAGGCGCAGGTCGCCTACAAGGACGACTACGACGAGGTGGTCGAGGTGCTGCGCGGGATCGTGACGCAGATGCGCACCGAGCCGCGCTGGCAGAGCGAGATCCGCGACGATCTGGAAGTGATGGGGCTGCAGCGTTTCGCCGACAGCGCCGTGGTGATCCGGTGCCGCATTCGCTGCGGCCCGTTCGGCCGCTGGGCGGTGATGCGCGAGTTCAACCGGCGCATGAAGATGCGGTTCGACGAGGAAGGGATCGAGATCCCGTTCCCGCACCAGAAGATGATCATCGAGGATCAGGCCACGCTGCACATGACCACCCCGGCGGCGCGGCCATCCGCTCCCCTGCCGCCGCCGGCTACCGAAGCGCCCGCTGCCTGAGCACCGGCTGCCTGGGCACCGGCTGCCTGAGCGGCGCGATCCGGCGGGTGACCCGCGTCAGGCAACGGACATCAGGCGCCCAACTCAGGCCACGGGCGGGTTGGTCGGCAAGGTCAGCACTGCCCGCAATCCCGGCTGGGCATCCGCCAGGGTCAGGCTGCCGCCATGCAGCTGCGCCACGGCCTGCACCAGCGACAAGCCGAGCCCCGAGCCGGGCGTGCTGCGCGCCCTCTCGCCGCGATAGAAGCGATCGGCGGCATGGCCGCGCTCGGCCTCGGGAATTCCCGGCCCGCGATCGGTCACCGCGATCTCCAACCCGTTCGCCACGCGGGCTCCGGACAGCACCACGACGCTGCCGGACGGCGAGAATTTCAGCGCGTTGTCCAGCAGATTGGCGACAGCCTGCTGGATCATCGTCGCATCGCCATGCACGGGCAGGCTGGGGGCCGCCTCCAGCCTGAGCGTCAGGCCCTTCTCGTCCGCGGACGCTTCGTAAAGCTCCGCCATATCCGCCAGCAACGGCGCGAGGTCGACGGGGGCGAATGCCGCGCGGCGCGATCCGGCCTCGATCTCGGCGATGCGCAGCAGCGCCTGGAACACGCTGACGATGCCATCCAGATCGGCGGTCGCCTGCTCGATCGCGGTGCGCAGCTCTGCCGGGCCGGCGGCATGTCCGCTGGCCTCCTCCAGCCGGGCCCGGGCCCGGGCGATCGGCGTGCGCAGATCATGCGCGATCGCGTTGGAGACCTGCTTCACCCCCTCCATCAGCCGCGCGATGCGGTCGAGCATGTCATTGATCGATTCCGACAGCTGGTCGAACTCGTCGCCGCGGCCGGACAGCTGCACCCGCCGGGTCAGATCGCCCCGGCTGACCGCGGCGGCGGTGGAGGCGACATTGGCGATCATGCGCCGGAACAGCTTGCGCACCACCAGGCCGCCCAGCACCGCCAGCAGCAGCACGACCCCGATTCCCAGGCCAAGCGCATGGGTCAGCAATTCGCGCACCTTGAGCCGCACGCTGATGTCGCGCCCGACCAGCATCCGATAGCCACCGGGCAACGGCGAGCGCGACGACACGGGTCATTCACGGTACACCGGCTCGTTCGAATTGCAGATTCATACCATCCCGGGTGCCGGTCGATTTCGGCCGGCCAGCGCGACAGATTGCCGGCAACCCGGTTCGCAGCGGATCGACCAGCAGATAGACCGAATCGTTATCGACATTCTGGGCTACGCGGTCGTCGATCGTGTCGCGCAGCAGCGGCAGGCCGCCGATCTGCACATTTCGCGCTCATGTCCGCGAGGTCCAGGCCGATTGTGCTCTCGGTCTGCCGGTCCACGGCGCCGGCCGTCTGCCACCAAAGAAACAGCGCCAACGCCGCGGCACTGACAGCAATCAGCACGCCATAGAGCGCCGCGAAGCGAAAGCCTGCCGAACGCAAAACGAGTGTGGCTCTCACCTTCCTACCGACGGTCCGCTTTCCACTTTAGGCTTCGCCCAGTCCGGCCAACACTCATTCGGCCAACGCCAATCCGAACCGGCCGTCCACGCCGTTCAAGCCGGCTCGGCCCGCAGCATGTAGCCGGCGTTGCGGACCGTCTGGATCAGCGCGGTCGGAAAGGGCTTGTCGATCTTCTGCCGCAGGCGGGAGACATGCACGTCGATCACGTTTGTCTGCGGGTCGAAATGGTAGTCCCAGACGCTCTCCAGCAGCATCGTCCGCGTCACCACCTGGCCGGCATGGCGCATCAGATATTCCAACAGGCGAAACTCGCGCGGCTGCATGTCGATCTTCTGCCCGGCCCGGCGCACCTGGCGCGACAGCAGATCGAGCTCGAGATCCTCCACCACCAGCCGGGTCACCGGCTGGTCGCCCTTGCCGCGCCGGGCCAGGGCCTCCACCCGGGCGAGCAACTCGGCGAACGCGAACGGCTTGGTAAGGTAGTCGTCACCCCCGGCCTTCAGCCCCGCGACCCGCTCGTCCACATCGGCCAGCGCCGACAGGATCAGCACCGGCACGGTGTTGTTCTGTGCACGGATCGTCTCCAGGATTCGCAGCCCGTCGATGCCGCCCGGCAGCAACCGGTCCAGCACCACCGCGTCGAAGCTCTCGCTCGCCGCCAGAAACAGGCCGTCGCGCCCGTTCGCCGCGTGTTCCACTGTATGCCCGGCCTCGCGCAGGCCACGAACCACGAAGCCGGCGACATCCTTGTCGTCCTCGACCACCAAGATACGCATGCGCTGTCTCTCCTTACCCAGCCTGTTCCGTCGGCCGGCGCCCGACTGTAACCGTAATTTCCATCTCGCGCCCCTGGCGCACAATGGAAAGATGCACAGGCTGGCCCGGCGTCACCGCCGCCACCGCACGGATCAGTCCGCGCGAGCTATCCACCCGGTCGCCATTCAGCGCATACACCAGATCGCCGGACCGCAAGCCGGCGCGCGCGGCCGGCCCGGTGCGCTCCACCGCCGCGATCGCCACGCCGGCCGTCCGGCCGGATGCCGCTGCGACATCCTGCACCGACACGCCGAGCCAGCCGCGGTCGATCCTGCCCTTCTCCAGCAACTCCGCGACGATGCGGCTGGCGATCTCGCTCGGGATCGCGAAGCCGATGCCGACGGAGGCACCGGTCGGCGTCACGATCGCCGTGTTCACGCCTACCACGTCGCCGTCCATGTTGAAGGTCGGGCCGCCGGAATTGCCGGGATTGATCGGGGCATCCAGTTGCAGGAAGTCATCGAACGGCCCGGCGCCGATCTCGCGCCCGCGCGCGGAGACGATGCCCGCCGTCACCGATCCGCCGAGGCCGAACGGATTGCCGGCGGCCAGGATCCAGTCGCCCACTTCCATCCGCCGGCTGTCGCCCCAATTGACCGCCGGAAGCTTGCCCGGAGCCTTCACCTGGATCACCGCGATATCGGTCAGTTCATCGAACCCGATCACCCGGGCCGGCAGATGGGTTCCGTCGGAGAACACCACCAGGATCTGGTCGGCGTGGCCGACCACATGGTGGTTGGTCACGATAATTCCGGAAGGGTCGATCACGAAGCCAGATCCCGCGCCGGTCACCTTCTCACGGCGGTTGCCGAAGCGGTTGCGGAACTCGCGCTCAAACGGCGTGCCGCGCAGTTCCGGGGGCATTTGCACGGCCGAGCCGCGATTGATCGTCTCCGTGACCGCGATGTTCACCACCGACGGCAGGACCTTCTTCACCAGCGGCGCGAAGCTCTCCAGGCCGACCCGCGCCTGGGCCGGAACCGGCGCGCAGCCGGCGATGCCGGCAAACAGCAGCAGGACCGGGAACAGGTTCCAAACACGGTTCCATAGCGGGCGGAAACGGATCGTCATGCGGTCGCAACTCCAGTGGCACTCAGCGTGCCTGCGCCTATCAATTGGCACCTGCCAGCGGCCGCGGCAAGCAGATCGAACCGATCGGCGAGGCCGATCGCACCGACTCGGAACGAAGGGCGCGCAGCTAAGGCCGCGCCGGATTTTCAGGCCAGTCATGCCGCGGGTAACGCCCCCGCATGTCCCGCCGGGCGTCCGCCCAGCCGCCGGCCCAGAAGCCCGCCAGATCGGCGGTGATCGCGATCGGGCGCATCGCCGGCGACAACAGCGACAACAGCAGCGCGACCCGCCCGCCGGCGAGCTTCGGCGTCTCGGACAGGCCATAGAAGGCCTGCGCCCGCGCCGCCGCCGTGGGCACCGGACCGGTGTAGTCCACGGCGGCCCGCCCGCCCGGCAGCGGCAAATGGGCCGGCAGCTCCCGGTCCAACCGCGCCGCCTGCGCATAGCCTAGCCTGGCCCGCAGTATCGCCTCCAGGTCCAGCCGGTCCAGTTCGGACAGCCGCGCCAGGCCGTTCAGATACGGCACCAGCCAGTCCATGTCCGCCGCCAGCGCGGCATCGGACAGGTCCGGCCAATCGTCCCGCGGCCCATTACCCTCGGGCTCGGTGCCACGCATCAGCGCCACGCGCGCCTGGAACTGCCGCGCCGCATCGGTCCACGGCAGTTTGCGCAATCCGTCGGCGGCGATCGCGTCGGCGAGGGCCTGCGCCGTGGTCGCGGCCTCGGCCCGTTCGGTGCGGTCCGACAGCACCAGCGCGCCCAGGCGGCGGCGCCGGCGTGCCAGCACCGCGCCGGAGACGGGATCGAAGGCGGTCTCCACCGCCTCGCTGACGCGCGCCTGCAACGCCGGAGGCAGATCGTCTGGGTCGAGCGGAGCCGCCAGCCGGATGCGCGCCGAAGCCTTCATCTCCAGCGAGGCGACCACCAGCAGCTTCGCGGTCGCCAGCCTGTCCGCCCGCGGCAAACGGGCGCCGCCGCCGCCGGACAATCGAAAGGATCCGGGCTCGCCGCGCATCTGCGCGATCCGGTCGGGAAAGGCGGCGGCCAGCAGCTTGCCGGGATTGCCTTCCGCCGGCACGGAGCCTGCCACGCGCATGCGGCGGCGATACTGCCCGGCCGCGCGGCGAATGCGCGACAGCGCGCCCCGATCCGCCTCGGCATCGCCATGCTCCAGCGCGGCCAGGCGGAGCGAGATGTCGGCGGGTGCGTCCAGCCCCCGGATCGGGTCGCGCTCCTCCAGCAGCGCCGCGAGATCGGCCGCCATCGCCATTTCGCCCGGGGTTTGCGCCGCCAGCATCATCGCCGCCAGCCGCGGATGCGAGCCCAGCATCGCCATCCGCCGGCCCGCGTCGGTGATCCGGGCATCCGCGTCCACCGCGCCGAGTTCGCCGAGTAGCGCGCCAGCCGCGGCCAGCGCGCCCGCCGGCGGCGGGTCCTGAAACGGCAAATCCGCCGGCCGGGCTCCCCAGGCGGCGCAATCCAGCGCCAGGGACGACAATTCCGCCTCCAGTATCTCCGGCCGGTCGAAGGCCGGCATGCCCCGGTGCAGTGCCACCGACCATAGCCGGATCGCCACCCCCGGCGCCTCGCGCCCGGCCCGGCCCGCCCGCTGGTCGGCCGCCGCGCGGGAAATCCTGAGCGTGGCCAGCCGTGTCAGCCCGGTGGCCGGATCGAGCCGCGGCGAGCGCCGCCAGCCGCCGTCGATGACGATCCGCACGCCGGGCACGGTCAACGAGGTTTCCGCGATCGAGGTCGCCAGCACCACCCGCCGGCCTTCCGCCGGGCGCAGCGCGAGGTCCTGCTCGGCCACGGGCAGTTCCCCGTGCAGCGGCAGCACCAGGGCGCCGCAGCGATCGAGCGCGGACTGCGTGCGGCGGATCTCTCCCATGCCAGGCAGGAAGGCGAGGATATCGCCCTCATGCTCGGCCAGCGCCTCGCGCACCGCACGCGCCATCGCTTCCGGCAGGTCCCGCGCCGTGGCGATGTCGCGCCTGGCATGGCGGATCTCCACCGGGAACATCCGCCCCAGGCTCTCGACCGTCTCCGCGCCCATCAATTGCGCCAGCCGCGCCTGATCGGCGGTGGCCGACATCGCCAGCAGACGCAGTTCCGGGCGGAATTCCCGCTGCAGTTCCAGGCAGAAGGCCAGGGCCAGGTCCGATTCCAGCGAGCGTTCATGCACCTCGTCCAGGATCACCGCGGCAACCCCCGCCAGGCCCGGGTCTGATTGCAGCCGGCGCACCAGCAGTCCCTCGGTGATCACCTCGATGCGCGTGGCGTCGGAAACGGCGCTGTCCAGCCGGGTGCGGAATCCGATCGTGGCACCCGTTTTTTCCCCTATAAGCGCCGACATCCGCGTCGCCGCCGCGCGGGTCGCGAGGCGGCGCGGCTCTAGCATCAGGATGCGGCCATCGCCGCGCCAGCCGGCATCCAGCAGCGCCAGCGGCACAAGAGTTGTCTTGCCGGCGCCGGGCGGTGCCACCAATACAGTGTTGCGGCCCGCATCCAGCGCGGCGCGCAAGGCGGGAAGAGCATCGGTGACGGGTAGGTCTGGCAGATTTCGCATGGCTCAGGGGCAGTATCACTCCTTCCGATGGGTGGCGATGCTGCTGATTTCCATGCTTGGCGTGCCGCATGGCTCCCACGCCGCCGAAAGCCCGCCGGTCAGCACCGCGCGCACCACGGCGACCCTGGTCACCGACACCGACCATGTCGCGCCGGGCACGGCGTTCCGGGCCGCGCTGCGGCTGAAGATGGCGCCGGGCTGGCACACCTACTGGAAAAACCCCGGCGATGCCGGCGTTCCCGCCGAGTTGAACCTGGCCTTGCCGGCCGGCGCGACCGCCGGCCCGATCGCCTGGCCGGCGCCGGACCGGCTGATGGAAGGCCCGATCGCCACCTATGCCTATACCGGCGAGCTGCTGCTGCCGGTTCGCGTGACCCCCGGCCCCGATGCCGGATCGATGACCCTGAAGGCCGAAGCCAACTGGCTGGTCTGCAAGGAGATCTGCATCCCCGAGGAAGGCAAATTCCAGATCGACCTGCCCGCCGGCACCCCGGCACCCTCCGCCCAGGCGGCGCTGTTCGCCGCCGCCGATAGCCGCACGCCTCGCGAGACCGGTTGGCAGGCCACGATCGCGCCGGACGCGACCCTGCGGGTGACCGGCGCCGAAATCGCCCCCGCCTCGATCGCCGAAGCGTGGTTCATGCCGGAAGTCGCGGGCGTCATCGACCACGGCGCCGCCCAGAAGCTCTCCGTCGGTACCGGAGAATTGACGCTGGCGCTGACCGCCGGGCGCGACTTCAAGCCCGGAACCGTCCTGGACGGCGTGCTGTCGATCCGCGACCGTACAGGCCAGCGGAGCGACGTCGTCGTGCACGCTGAACCTGGCGGCCCGGTCGCCGCCAGCGCCGAAGACCCGCCGATGAAGCTGCAGCGCATGCTCGGCTTCGCCTTCCTGGGCGGGCTGATCCTCAACCTGATGCCCTGCGTCTTCCCGGTGCTGGCGATGAAGGCCGTATCGCTGGCCGGCGGCGCGGCGCGCGGCGAGGTGCGGGCGCACAGCCTGTCCTACACCGCCGGCGTGCTGCTGGCGTTCGTCTCGCTCGGCCTGGTGCTGCTCGGCGCCCGCTCCGCCGGGGCGGCGGCGGGCTGGGGCTTCCAGTTCCAGTCGCCCGCCTTTGTCGCCGGCATGGCCTGGCTGCTGTTCGCGGTCGGCCTGAACCTGTCCGGCGTGTTCCAGATCGGCGGCAGCCTCGCCGGCACCGGCCAGGGCCTGGCCATGCGCGGCGGCCATGCCGGCAGCTTCTTCACCGGCCTGCTCGCGGTGCTGGTCGCCACGCCCTGCACCGCCCCGTTCATGGGCGCCGCCATCGCCGGCGCGCTCGCCGCGCCGCCTTCGGTCACCATCCTGGTCTTCCTGGCGATGGGCGCCGGATTGGCGGCACCCTACCTGCTGCTCGCCGCCTGGCCATCGCTGGCGCGCGCCGCCCCCCGGCCGGGGCGCTGGATGGAGATCTTCCGTCAGATCCTGGCCTTTCCGATGTATGCCGCCGCGGTCTGGCTGGTCTGGGTGATCGCCCAGGAAGCCGGCCCGCAAGGCGTGCTGGCGACCGCCTCCGGCATCGTGCTGGTCGCTTTCGCCGCCTGGGGGCTGGGGCTGTCGCAGACGATCGACGCTGTCCAGCCACGCCGCTTCGCCCGCGCCGCTTCCATCGCCGCGCTGCTCGCCGCGGGCGCCGTGCTCGGCGGCATCGCCACCACGCCCTCGCCGGCCTCGCCGCTCGCCGGGGCCGGCACGGAAGCCTTCACCCCCGAACGCCTCGCCGCCTTGCGGGCCGAGGGCAAACCGGTCTTCGTCAACATGACCGCAGCCTGGTGCGTCACCTGCCTGGTGAATGAACGCGTCGCCCTCGGTTCCGAGAAGATTTACCAGACTTTCAACGCCAAGGGCGTCACCTATCTGAAGGGTGACTGGACTCGCCAGGACCCGGCCATCACCGCGTTCCTGCGCGACCACGGCCGTGACGGCGTGCCCTTGTACGTCTTCTTCCCCGCCAAAGGCGGCGCGCCGAAAGTGCTGCCGCAGATCCTGACGGAAGGAATTGTACTGGACGCCCTCGGCTAAATCGGATTTCTGGCCCCCAACCCACCGGCCCTCGACATGACCACAAGGACGCACGCATGCGCATGACCGCCGCTAGCCAGCTTCGCTATGACCGGACCACGATCGCCCTGCACTGGGCCGTGGCGGTGCTCGTCGCGCTGATCTGGGGTATCGCGCAAATCATCGACCTGTTCCCCCGTGGCCCTTTGCGGGTCGATGCCCGTTCCGTGCACATCGTCCTCGGCGTGGCCCTGGCTGGCGTCATGGTGATCCGCGTGTTCTGGCGCGCCGGCAGTGGCCGGGTGCTGCCGCCCGCGGCGAAGGGGCTGGCGCACCTCGCCGCCCGCGTCGTGCATTTCGCCCTCTACGGCCTGGTGATCGCGGAAGTGCTGCTTGGCATGGCCAACGCATGGTTCCGCGGCGACAGCATTTTCGGCCTGTTCAGCCTGCCCGGCTATCCGCCGCTGCGCGGAATCGTCGGCGATCTGCACGCGATCGGGGCGAACCTGATCCTGGCGGCGGCCGGCGTGCATGCCGCCGCGGCCCTGCTGCACCATTTCGTCCTGCGCGACGGCGTGCTGCTGCGCATGATACCCCGCCGGTCCTGACGCGGCCAGGCCGGCGGTTTCGACTGCAAATTAAAAGCTGTCCTTCGCCGCGCGGATCCTGCCAAGCGCCGCCGCGTCCGGCGCCCGCATGAAGGGGTTGGCCGCCAGTTCCTCTCCCAGCGGAGAGGGCACGGTGGACCGGCCGGCAGCGCGCAGTGCCTGGATCTCCGCCATCCGATGCTTCAGCGCCGCGTTGTCCGGCTCCACCGTGATCGCGAAGCGGGCATTGGACTCGGTGTATTCATGGCCGCAATAGACCTGCGTCTCGGCCGGAAGGGCCGCGAATTTCCGCAGGCTGGCGAACATGTCCGCCGCCGTGCCCTCCAACAGCCGCCCGCAGCCCAGGCTGAACAGCGTGTCGCCGCAGAACAGCGCCGGACCGTCCGGGTAATAGAACGCGATATGCCCCAACGTGTGGCCCGGCGTTTCGATCACCCGGCCGACCGCGTTGCCGACCGCAACCGTGTCACCTTCCTTCACCGCGCGATCCAGCTTCGGCAGCCGGTGCGCGTCGGCCGCGGCCCCCACTACCGGGCAGCCAAAACGGGCCCGGATTGCATCGGTGCCGCCGACATGGTCGGCGTGGTGATGCGTCAGCAGGATCAGGTCCAGCCGGCCGCCGGCGGCCATGATCGCGGCCTCGATCGGGCCGGCATCGGCCGGGTCCACCACGGCCGTGGCCCCGGTGGCGCCGTCGCGCAGCAGCCAGGCGTAGTTGTCCTTGAACAGCGGAATGGCGGTAATGCCGAGGGTCATGGTCTGCAACCTGTCATCAGGAGGGGCCGTCCAAATCCGACGGATATGCTATACAGTCTGGCATGTCCGCGGACACACATGAAGCCAGCCAATTCTACGCCACCGCCCGCGGCGGCGTCGCCGCGCGGCTGCTGCGCGAGCGCCTTACCCAGCTCTGGCCGAACCTGACGGGCCAGACCGTGCTGGGGATCGGCTATGCCGCCCCGTATCTGCGGCTGTGGCGCGAGCAGGCCAACCGCTGCGTGGCTCTCACCCCCGCCCAGATCGGCGTCGCCCGCTGGCCGGCGGGTGCGCCCAACCTGTCCTGCACCGCCGAGGAAGACGCCCTGCCCTTCCCCGATTTGTGCTTCGACCGGGTGATCCTGGTGCACGGCCTGGAAGCGGCGGAAAACGCGCGCGGGATGCTGCGGGAAGTGTGGCGCGTGCTGAAAGACGACGGCCGGCTGCTGATCGTCGCCCCCAACCGGCGCGGCCTGTGGGCGCATCTGGAATCCACCCCGTTCGGCCACGGCCAGCCCTATTCCGCCGGTCAGATCGGCAAGCTGCTGGCGGCCTCCCTGTTCCGGGTGGAGCGGCGCGACGGCGCGCTGTACCTGCCGCCCAGCAATCTGAGGCTGCTGCTGCGCAGCGCGCCGCTGCTGGAGCGCACCGGAAGGCGCCTGCTGACCGGCTTCGCCGGCGTGACGATCACCGAAGCGGTGAAAGACGTCTACGCCGCCCTGCCGCTGCGGGCGGCCCCAAGGCGCAGGCTGGTCCTGGCGGAAGCGGCGTAGCGATCCTGCCTGCAGGGCGGAACTGGTTCAGAAAAGACCTAATTTCGGGTCAGCGGATCGGAATGCCCGCGCCGTGGCCCAGGAAGCGCACCAGCACCTCCGCCAGGCATTCATGCAGGGCGTCAACGGCCTGTTCCCGGTCGGCCTTGCGGATATTCTCCAGATCATTGCGACCCACCGCCGCCCAGCTTTGCATCAGGTCATACCGGCGAAACAGCACCACACCCGGCGCTTCCGCCGCCTGGCGCAGCACCTGCAGATAGGGGATCTCGTTCACCTTGGCCGCCATGGCCTTGGTATATTGTGCGTCGACCAGCACCAGGTCCGCCCCATTGGCACGAACATCCCCAATTCCGGCTTCCAGGGTCTTGCGCAGATCATCCGGCGAGATGCCGCGCACCGCCTCCACCGTGCCGGTCTGCCAGAGCACAAGGGCGAAGTGCCTGGCCGCCGTCTCCTTGCGGATCCAGTCGAGCATCTCGGCCGCGGTCATCCCACGCGCGCCACGCAGCGTCAGATGGATTTCGCGCCCGGGCAGGGCCACCCGCAGCGCCTCGATCATTCGGTGTGGAAACGCCTTCCCGCCGCCACCATCCTGGCCGACCGTGGTGCCGGAACCGACCGCCAATACCTCGATCGGGTCATTCCCGGCCACGGCGGCGGCCAGGTGCTCCAGCCTCTTGTCCGACAGCGAGAACTCCGGAGCGGCCGCACAGCTCTCCGGGGCCGCGGCATGCGCCGGAGAGCTGGGGACCCAGCCAGCGGTCAGCCACAACGACAGAGCAAGGACGATCTGGGAGTACCGCATTTTATCCAACCGTTACCAGGCCAACCGCTATCAGGCACGGCGCGCGCCGGCAAGCGTCGGCGGTCCGGCTTCGGGCCATCCCGGTCCGCCCAGCAAAGCGTTGGCCGCCGCCTCCACATCCTGCGCCGCGGAACACCCGGGATGGCGGGTCAGCAGCGGTGTCTGACGCCGAATCGCATCGCGCACCCGCTCGTCACGGCGGATGACCCCCAGCAACGGCGGCGTGCGGCCGAGAAAACTGGCACAGGCCCGCGACAGGGTGGCATAGGTCCGCTCCCCTTCCGCGTGCGACGCAGCCTGGTTCACGACCACCCGGCTGAAACCGTCCGGCCGGTCGGCCGCGTGCAGCTTCAGCACGGCATAGGCATCCGTCAGGCTGGTCGGCTCGCCCGTCGCCATCACCAGCAGGCCGTCGGCATACGCCGCCATTCGTCGCACCGCACGATCCAGCCCGGCGCCGAGGTCGAGCAGGATCACGTCCCGCCCGCATGCCGCATACCGCAGCCCATCCAGCACGCGTTCCAGAACCGGCGGCGAAAGCGCGGACAGCGCCCCGGAACCGGACCGGCCGACCAGAATATCGAAGCCGCCCTCGCCGTAAGCCATGGCGGCATCCTGCAGGCTGACCCGCCCGGCAATGACGCTGCCCAAATCCAGTTCCGGCATCAGGCCGAGTTGGATGTCCACGTTCGCCAGCCCCAGATCGCCATCGAAGAGCAATACCCGCTTCCCCTGCCGCGCCAGGGCATGCGCCAGCGTGATCGCGAACCAGGTCTTGCCGACCCCGCCCTTGCCGGACGCCACAGCGACGATGCGGCCCATATCCAGCCGCCTTTCACCCTGAGCTTCCCCCGGATTGGGAACCGTAGGAACGGGATCAGGCGACACGGCCTCAGTCATTGCGGGCGCTCCGGTGATGGCGGCTTGGTTTGCAGCAGGCGGGCGGACAGCAGTGCCGGCGTCAGCGCCACCATCCCGTCCGCCGCCCCTTGGCCGATGCCCGCCTCGGCCAGGGCCAGCCTGCCGATGCTGCCGGCGGCCAGCACCCCGCCCAGGCGACGCGTAATATCCAACCGAGTGACAATCAGCACAGAAGCGCCGGCCTCGGCAAAGGCACAGGCCAGATCGGCCGCCTCGCCCGGGTCCATCCCGGCCGGCAGCACCAGGGCCACGACAGCCCGCACGGTTGCCGCCAGGGCCGCGATCTCCTCGCGCTGGGTGGAGTCGAACGGGTCGGTTCCGGGTGCATCGATCAGCACCGGCACCCCAGGCGGGCGCCGCGCCAAGGCCCGACCAAGGGTCACCGGATGGCTGGCAACGATCAGGTTCAGCCCCAGCAGCCGGGTGAAGGCGGCAAGCTGCTCGGTGGCTCCCGCCCGGCGCCCATCGGCGGTAATCACCATCGGCGTCTCGTCGGCCATCACCAAGCGGGTGGCCAGCCGCGCGACGCTGAGCGTCTTCCCCGCGCCAGGCGGTCCGACCAGCAGCAACGGCGGGGCGTCCGCCCCGAGGTCCAGCGCGCCAAAGTCCACAACCTGGCGCACGGCATCGGCAAGCTCGCCGCGCAGCAGCTTCGTGTGCAGCGCCTCTGGAACCCCATGAAACCGCAATGCCGCCAGCCGGGCCGGTTCCGCCGGGGCCGGCTGACGCGTGACAGGCCGAAGTTCCGGCGCCGGATCCTCGGGTTCCAGCGCCGCGGTCACCTCCACCCCGTCGCCGACCCGCCGCGTCGCCAGGATCAACGCATCCGCGCCAAGCTCGGCGCGCACCCGCGCCATGGCCTCCGCGACACCGCTGGCACGATACAGTTTCAGGCGCATCAGATACCACCGACGGTGCGTATGCGCGCACGATGGAATATCTCTGCCTGCGCCAGCACCGGCGTGCCCGGCCGGATGCGCTCCACGATCGCCTGCACATGCCCGCGGATTCCGCCGCTGGTGAGCAGCACCGGCGCCTCCCCGGCCGCGGCCGCGTTATCGAAGGCCGTGCGCAGCCGCTGCATGAATTCCTGCAGCCGGCTCGGCGCCATCGCCAGTTGCCGGTCCTCGGCGGGGCCGGTCAGCGCGTCGGCAAACGCCGCCTCCCACTCGCCCGACAGCGCGATCAGCGGCAGATAGCCGCCCGGCCCCGTATGGGCGGCGCTGATCTGGCGGGCCAGGCGGCCGCGCACATGCGACACGATCGCCGGGATGCTCCGCGCCCCGCCGGCGCAGGCTTCCTGGATACCCTCCAGCACGGTCGACAGATCTCGGATGGAAACCCGCTCGGCCAGCAGGCCCTGCAGCACCCGCTGCACCCCGCCCACGGCGATCTGACCGGGGATCAGATCAGCGATCAGCTTCTGGTGCTCGCGCGGAAGTTCATCCATCAGCTTCTGGGTTTCGGCATAGGACAGCAGCTCCGCCATCGTCTCGCGCACGATCTCGGTCAGATGCGTCGTCATCACGCTCGGCGGATCGACCACGGTGCAGCCACGAAACAGCGCCTCCTCCCGCGCCGCCGGATCGATCCACAGCGCCGGCAAGCCGAAGGCGGGCTCCGTCGTCCGCTCTCCCGGCAGATCCGCGACACCGCCCGCGCCGCCCGGATCCATCGCCAGCAGCTTGCCCGGCCGCAACTCCCCACGCCCGGCCTCGATCTCCTTGATCCGGATGGAATATCCGTCCGGCGGCAGCTCCATGTTGTCCTGGATCCGCACCGCCGGCAGCACGAAGCCCATCTCCGACGCGATGGAGCGGCGCAGCCCCTTCACCTGCTCGGTCAGCCGCGGCGTGTCCCCGCCCGCCAGTGCCAGCAGGCCATAGCCAAGCTCCAGGCGGATCGCATCGACGCGCAGGCTGTCGACGATCGGCGCCTCGGTGGGTGGGGCCGCCGGAGGCTGAGCCGGATCGGCAGCGGCCTGGACCGGGTTGCGGTGGCGCAGCCAGGCCGCGCCGCCGGCCAGCCCAGACAGCGCCAGGAACGGCAGCGTCGGCAGCCCCGGCATCAGCCCCAGCACGCCCGCCGCGGCCGCCGCCATGGCCAACGGTTTCGAATTGCTGCCGAGCTGGCGAACCAGCGCCGCGTCCGCGGTGCCCTCCATCCCGCCCTTGGTCACCACGATACCGGCGGCGGTGGAAACCAGCAGCGCCGGGATCTGGGAAACCAGCCCATCGCCCACGGTGAGCGTGGTAAAGGTGGAAGCCGCCTCGGCGAACGGCATGCCATGCCGCAGCAATCCGATTGCCAGACCGCCGAAGATGTTGATCACGGTGATGATCAGCCCGGCGATGGCATCGCCGCGGACGAATTTCGCGGCGCCATCCATCGCGCCGTAGAAGCCGCTCTCCTCCTCCAGCTCCCGCCGCCGGCGCCGTGCCGTCGCCTCGTCGATCATGCCGGCCGACATGTCCGCGTCGATCGCCATCTGCTTGCCCGGCATGGCATCCAGGCTGAAGCGCGCCGCGACCTCGGCGATGCGCCCGGAGCCCTTGGTGATGACCATGAAGTTCACCACCAGAAGGATGGAGAACAGGATCACTCCGATCACCACGTCCCCGCCCATCAGGAATCCGCCGAACGCCGCCACCACATGGCCAGCGGCCGCCGGCCCCTCATTGCCGTGCGACAGGATCAGCCGCGTGGTGGCCACGTTCAGCGACAGCCGCAGCAAGGTCGTCAGCAGCAGCAAGGTCGGAAAGCTGGTGAAATCGAGCGGCCGCTGCAGGAACAGCGCCACCATCAGCACCAACACCGAGGCCGTCACCGATAGCGCCAGGCCGAGATCCAGCAACAGCGTCGGCAACGGCAGTATCAGCACCGACAGCAGCGCGATCACCCCCAGCGCCAGCCCGACATCGGTACCCGGCGCCATCGCGCGCAGCCGTTGCGCCAGGCCTTGCGCCGCTCCTTCCGCCGAAACCGCGAGGCCAAGCTCAGCCATGCGCGATCAGGCCGCCACGCCGGCGGGACCGACGCCGCCGGCAGGCGGCGGAACCGCCACGCCCTGCGTCGCATAGTCCCGCAGCTTGTTGCGCAGCGCGCGAATGGAAATGCCGAGCAGAACGGCGGCATGTGTGCGGTTGCCAAGCGTATGACCCAGGGTCTGCAGGATCAGGTCCCGCTCCACGTCCTCCATCCGCCGCCCGACCAGTCCCGCCACCGCGCTCCCGCCCTCTCCGCCGGCACCCGCCTCGACCGGCCTGGCCGCGGGTTGCCCGCCATCGGAACCGAGTTCGATCGCATCGGCGTCGATCGCATCGCCCCCCGCCAGCAGAACCGCACGGTGCAGGGTGTTCTCCAGTTCCCGCACATTGCCGCGCCAGCCATGCGCCAGCAGGCGGGTCAGTGCCGCGCGCGATACCGGCCGATACGGCAAGCCGTTCACATCGGCATACCGGCGGGCGAAATGCTCGGCCAATGCAGCGACATCGCCCGGACGCTCCCGCAGTGGGGGCACCCGCAGCGACACGACGTTCAGCCGGAAAAACAGATCCTCGCGGAAGCGGCCGCGCGCGACATCCGCCAGCAGGTCCCGGTTGGTCGTCGCGAGAATGCGCACATTCACCCGGACCGGCGCCGCTCCACCCAGTCGGTCGATCTCACGCTCCTGCAACGCACGCAGAAGTTTTGCCTGCAACCGGATGTCCATCTCGCTGATTTCGTCCAGCAGCAGCGTGCCGCCATCGGCTGCCTCGAATTTGCCGACCCGTCGCGCCACCGCACCGCTGAACGCTCCCTTCTCATGGCCGAACAACTCAGACTCCAGCAGGTTCTCCGGAATGGCCGCACAGTTCAGCGCCACGAACGCCGCGCCGGCGCGGCGCGAGCGGCGATGGATATGCCGCGCCATCACCTCCTTGCCGGTACCGGATTCCCCCTGGATCAACACCGAAGCCTCCGATCCAGCCACCTGCTCCGCCCGGCGCACGGTCGCGGCCATCGCGGGATCGCGCACCACCAGCGCGTGGCTCTCCCCGGAGGCCGCCTCCAGTATGGCCGCGATCAGATCGGGATCGGGTGGCAGCGGCAGGAATTCCCGCGCCCCGTCGCGGATCGCGCGCACCGCCGCCGCCGGGTCGTCGCCGGTGCCGCAAGCCACCACCGGCACGGCCATCCGCTCGGCGGCCAGCGCACGCACCAGCGCGCCCACATCGTGGGCCAGGTCGCACAGCACGACGTCGATGCGCGCATCCCCTCGCAGGCGGGCCAACGCCTGCGCGATGTCATCCGCCTGATCCAGCCTGGCACCCCGCGCCATCGCGATCCGCCCGGCCTGCCCAAGTTCCCCGGCAAGGGAGCCGATGATCAGCACACGCATCGTCGAATCCCCGCGCTTATCGCTATGCGGATCAAGATCAAATGGAACGGTCTGCCTTGACGATCTCGGTCATCGTCACGCCCAGGCGGCTGTCATCCACCATCACTACCTCCCCGCGCGCCACCAGGCGGTTGTTGACATAGATGTCGATCGCCTCACCCAGCTTGCGGTCGAGCTCCACCACCGCCCCGCGCCCCAGCTTCAACAGCTGGCTCACCTGCATGGTCGCCTTACCCAGCACCACGCTCACCGTGACGGGAATGTCGTAGACCGCCTCCAGATCGCGCGCCCCACGCGGAGTTCCGGGATCGGCCGCCGCGGCGATGCCGTCTGCGAGTTCCACCATCTCCAGGTCACTCGCCATGCCGCGTATCCTCCATGCTCGCCCCGTTCACCGCCATATTGCCTTCCCCCGCCAGCAGCCCTTGCGGCACCAGTATCGCCGCCACCTCACGCCACAACGCCGCTGCGTCCCGCACCGCCAGGCCATCTTTCCAGGCGATACGGAGATCCCCCGGCGCCAGCGCATCCGTCGGCACCATCCGCACCCGGGAAGCGATATCCGGATCGATACGGGCAATCTCCGCCATCAGCGCCGGCGCGGTGCGCGCGTGGGTGCGAACGGTGATCTCGGGCTCACCCATCAGCGCCGGCAGAACGGTCCTTGCGACGGCACACGCCTCGCGATCGCCATGGGCCTCGCACCATACCGGCAGCACGGCGCCCAGGGCGGCCATCAGCAGCCGGGCGACCTCCTCCGCCGCGCGCTCCCCGATCATGCGGGCCGCATCCCGTGCCGCACTGAGCTCGTCGGCAAGCGCACCCACGGCCAGGCGCAAACCGACCATATCCTGTGCAATCAATTCCGCCCGGCCCGCTGCCGCGCCTTCGTCAAAAGCCGCCGCCTTGGCCGCCTCCAGTTCCGTCCGATCGAAAACCGGCTCCGCCGCTTCCGGCTCCGCTTGCGGCTCCGGATGTTCGGGAAGATCGAAATCTTCCGCGAACAACACGCCGCCCCCCACCAGGCCGAGAAGCCCACTCATCCCAGATGCCTCCCTCTCACCAGGCCGTTTCCGCTCAGTAGACCAGCTCATCGTCCTTGCCCTCGCCGATCTCGATCTGGCCTTGCGCGGCCAGATCCTTGACCATCAGCACAATGCTCGACTGCGCCTCATCCACATCGCGCAGCTTCACCGGCCCCAGCGACTCGATGTCCTCTCGCAACATCTTCGACGCCCGCTCGGACAGGTTTTGGAAGAACAAATCTCGCACCGCCTCCGACGCGCCCTTCAGCGCGATCGGCAATTTGTCTTTTTCGATCGAGCGCATCAGCGTCTGCACGGCAGTTCCGGTCAGGCGCGACAGATCATCGAACGTGAACATCAAAGCCTTGATGCGCTCCGCCGCCTCGCGGTTGCGCTCCTCGAGCGCCGCGATGAAACGGGTCTCCGACGCGCGATCGAGATTGTTGAAGATGTCGGCCATCATCTCGTGCGCGTCGCGACGGGCGGAGCGGGCCAGATTGGACATGAACTCCGCGCGCAGGGTCTTTTCCACGCCGTCCAGCACATCCTTCTGCACGCTCTCCATACGCAGCATCCGCATGACCACTTCCATGGCGAAACTGTCCGGCAGCAACGACAGCACCCGCGCCGCATGCTCCGCCTTCACCTTCGACAACACGACGGCCACCGTCTGCGGATATTCGTTTTTCAGGTAGTTCGCGAGCACAGCCTCCGACACGTTGCCCAGCTTGTCCCACATCGTCCGCCCTGCCGGCCCGCGGATCTCCTCCATGATCTGTGCCGCGCGATCCCGCGGCAGGCTCTTTTGCAGAAGCCGCTCGGTCCTCTCGAAACTGCCGATCAGGTTGCCGGCGCTGCCAATGCTATCGGCGAACTCCACGCAGAGCCGTTCCACCACATCCGCGCGGATCGACCCGAGTTGGGCCATCGCGGACGAGATTTCCTTGATTTCATCCTCATGCATCAGCGCGAACAAGCGCGCGCAGGGTTCCTCCCCCAGCGCCATCATCAGCACCGCCGCCTTCTGCGCACCGTTGAGGGCGCGATATTCCTCGACCATCACCATCCGCCCGTTTCCTTATCCGCCCGCTTCCTCATGCGCCCGCTTCCTGACCAATCCAGCCACGCATGATCGACAGGGTTTCTTCCGGGTGCTTGTCGACGAGGTCGGAAATCCTGCGGAGAGACGAAGCGCGAAGCTGCCCCTCGATCTGGGCGACATTCACCATGCTCTCGTCTTCCAGCATCGGCACCGAGGCGCCCACCGGCATCGCCAGCGGCGACCCGCCCGACAATTGGGCCAGGGAGCCGATCGGCCCTGCACCCGGCAGCGCCAGTCCGCCGGCGCCTGCGGCGCTTCCGCCCGCCATGCCAAGCACCCCGCCCCCCCCAGGGGGCAACATTGTCAGGCGCAGCACCATCGGCCGCAGCACCAGCAGCAGCGCCAGCACCGCGATCACTCCGAACAACGCCGTCTCCGCCAGCCGCAGCAAATCCGCCTTCTCGATCGGCAGTCCAAGCAGGCTCGGCTGGTCGACTGGAACGCCCGGATCCTCGGCGGCAAACCGCATGCTGACGATTTCGACATGATCGCCGCGATGTTCATCAAAGCCGATCGCGCTTTTGACCAGGTTGGTGATTTTCGCAATGTCCGCATCCGAACGCGGCTGCCACACGGGCTTTCCGTCCGGCCCCGGCGCGACCACGCCATCCACCATCACCGCCAGGCTGATCCGCTCGATCTGCGGCTGCTCGCGGATCAGCGTGCGGACCGTGCGGCCGATCTCGTAATTGGTCGTCTCCTCCTGCCGGGCCTGCTGCGAGCCGGTTGTCCCGGTGGCCGCATTGGCGTTCGGCAGGTTGTTCTGCACGGAGGTCGTGCTGCTGGCATCCGTGGTCTTGTTGGTGTCCGAGACGCTCTGCTGACTGCGGGCCACCTGCCCGTCCGGGTCGAACTTCTCCTGGGTCTCGTTCACCCGATCGAAGCTCATCCGCACAGACGCCTCCGCCCGCACCCGTCCCGGCCCCAGGCTGCGCTCCAGCATCTCCTCCACCGCGTGGGAAAGGCGAAGTTCGGTGGCGCGGCGCAGTTCGTCGGCCGACGTGGCGGCGCCCATCCCGGCCGCCGGCTCGCCGGCACGGGCCAGCACGTCACCACGGGAATCGACCACGGAAATATTATGCGGCTTCAGGCCAGGTACCGCCGCAGCCACCAGATTGACGATGGCCTGCACGCCGCTCCGGTCCAGCCGCTGGGCGCCGACCATGGACAGCAGCACGCTGGCCTGCGCATCCTGACGCTCCCGCGCGAACGGTTCGCGCCGGGGCAGCACCAGATGAACCCTGGCGCCGCGCACGCCGTTCATCAGCCGGATGCTGCGCACCAGTTCGCCTTCCAGCGCGCGAGTCTCGTTGATTTTCTGCTGGAATTCGGTGGCGGCCAGACCGTCGCCCCGATCGAATATCTCGTATCCGATCGAACCACCCGACGGCAGACCATCCTTGGCCAGCGCCAGCCGTGCCTGCGCCACCTGTTCGGCCGGCACCAGGATCTCACTGCCCTGGCCGACCACGCGATACGGGATCTTCTGCCGCGCCAGCTGGTCCGTGATCTGGCCGGCCTCCCGCAGATCCAGGTCGCCATACAGCAGCGCCATCCGTTCGCTGCCGCCGCGCATCGCCAGCACAGCCAGCAGGCCGAGCATGCCCAACGCCACCGCTCCCATCGCCAGCAGGCGGGCGGGCCCGAGCGCCTTCAGCCCCTCCAGCAGGGCCTTCATCGCAGATCACCCGGTTGGATGTGTACGCTATCCCGCATGTGCGGCCCGATCCCTGGCTGCCTGGCCTTCTGCCATGGCGCCGACCTTGCCGCTTCCCGCTTACCTGCCGATTAACGGACCACCCGTTTGCCCGGCCGCCATCGGGCCATGCCCGGCTATCCCCCGGCTGCGGGCGTGACCCCGACCGACGCACCGACCGACTGCACCGCCGAGAACGGCACCGTGACCCCGCCAAGCTGCAACTGCACTGCATTGTTCTGCACCTGCACGCC
Organism: uncultured Alphaproteobacteria bacterium; assembly: GCA_963839645.1. GTDB lineage: Bacteria > Pseudomonadota > Alphaproteobacteria > Acetobacterales > Acetobacteraceae > PALSA-911. The sequence continues at coordinate 79,146 of CAWIVZ010000001.1, forward strand.
GGTCGCTGTGCCCACGACGTTGAACGGCAAGGCGAGTCCCCCCGATGCCCCGCCGACCCCCGCCACCGAGACCTTGTAAGCCCCGTCGGGCAACTTTCCGCCCGCATCGTTGGACCCATCCCACGTCCAGGTATTTGTTCCCTGTGCCGCGGTAAGCTGCACGCTCTTCTGCAGAGCTCCCGAACTGTCGCTGACGTTGATGGCCACCTTCTGCCCGGCCAGCCCGGCGAACTGCACGGCCGCGGCGCCATTCTGCAACGGCAGGCTGGCCGATTGCACCGCAACCGGCTTGCCCAGCAACGAGGCCGATTGCACCACCGTATCGCCCTGGGTGAGCTGGATCAGTTGTGAGAGGTTGGAGTTCGTACCTTATCTGCTGCTCGACACTGGAGAACTGCACCAGTTCGGTCGTGAACTGGTTGGTATCCAGCGGACTGGTCGGGTCCTGGTTCTTCAACTGCGTCATCAGCATCTGCAGGAAATTCTGGAAATTCCCCGACAGGGTCGCAAGCGCATTGCCCGAGGTCGATCCGGCACCGGTCGCCGCGGCGGTGGACGCGGCGCCTCCGGCTGGCTGGCTGGATTGTTGGGCGGCAACAGAAGCAAGGCTCATGGATGCGGTTCCTTCCTGGTTCAGGCGACAATATCCACGCCGGCACGCAGCCAGCGCGGCCCGGCGGCCGCGACACCAACGTCGCGCGTACCGCCGGCGGCCTCATTCTCCCCGCCGGCCGATCCGGCGCGGGCGCGCGCGCCGTCCTGCCCCGCCTCGCCGCGGCCTGACCCGCCCGGGTCGGGACCGGCTGAAAGCGATGGCCCGGCCGAGGACGCGCCGGCGGCATCCGAATGCTGCGTGGCCGACAGGAAAATCACCTGCCGCCCATCGGCGGGAATGCCGGCCTGATCCAGCGCCCTGTGCAATTGGTGCTGATCGCGCTGGAGCAGCAAAAGCGTCTCCGGCCGGTCGGCGGTGATACTGACCTCGGGCGGCGCATCCCGCACCCGGTCGATACGTATCTGTACATGGCCCAGCTCGATCGGATCGAGGCGCAGTGTCAGGCGTTGCGTGCCCGCGGGCCCTCCCGCCAGTGAAACCAATGCCGGTGCGATCTGCGGATAGACGGAAGCCGAAGCTGGCGCCGTCATCACATCCGGACCCGCCGCATGGCCCCGTGCGGCAGTGCCGGGCGCCGCACCGCCGACCGCTCCACCGGGCGGCGGCAATCCAGCACCTACCAGTCCCGCCCCCGGCGACTGACCCGCCGGCGCAATCGCCGCCGCGCCGGGTTCGATAACTGCTGTCTCACTCGATTTATCCGGCGCAGGTATCCGCTCCCGCAGGACATGCGCCGGCGAACCTGCCGTCTCCCCCGTCGGCAACCCCTGCTCCGCAGCCGCTCCGGATGGCTCGGCCCTCGGCCGACCCGGCGGGCTGACCCGCGGACCAGCCGGGCGCGCCTGGCCCGCCACGCCACCGGCCGGCGGATCCACCCCGCCGGCCGCAACACGTCCGGCCTCCAGTGGCACCGACGGCAGCCGACCCGCAGGTTGCGACATCGCCGCTCCCCCTCCCGGCACTCCGCTCACAGCCGCGACCGCAGTCCCAGGCCCCTCCATCACCTGCCCCGGATCTGGCAGCCCCGCCCGTCCCGTCCGGGCCGCGCCGTGCCCGCGCGTCTTGTCTTCCACGGCTACGGTGCCGGATCGCGGCGCGGTGTCTCCCTTGACCGCCCCCGCGGCCGGCACGAGCGCCTGGGCTAGCGGCAGGTCCTGGGCCAAATTGCGCTGCGGCGGATCGGGCGGTTCGGCCGGCACCGTGATCGATGAGGTCGCCTGATCCGCTACCCCCGACGTTATGCCGGAACCGTCCCCCATAGTCAGTGCCGCGGCCAAACGCATCCGGAAGCTCCCGGTAGCGGCACCGCCCTCCTGTCCAGCGACGGTGCCAGGCATTCCACTTAGGCCGTCGCGAGGATGCACGCCCGTACGCACGCTACCCCGCGGCGTCGCCGCCGGCGGTGCGGTCACGGGCAGCTGATTGGGCGCGGCAGGCGTCATCGCATTCTCTCGTTGCAAACGAACCCATCGCCCCGCCAGCAATTCCCGGGCCAACCGGAAAAGCGCCGGCAACCCGAACCTGGCCAGCCCCGCCGCATCGCCGCCGGCAAATATTGCCCGGTCATCTTTGCCGCCCGGCGGTCAACACCGACCGGATCCGCGGCCCTGTCCGGGAGGTAACGCCGAATTTCATTGGCATCCGGCCAGCCATGCCGTCTGGCACGTTTCCTGCTGTCATCCTCCCAAACCCGTCAGCCGCCCCCGATCGCGGGGCCCGCAGGAGAAAGCCAGATGTCTCTGTTCGGCGCCATGAGCACCGCGATCAGCGGCCTGACCGCGCAATCGAGCGCGTTCAGCAATATCAGCGACAACGTCGCGAACAGCCAGACCGTGGGCTACAAGGAGGTCAACACCAGTTTCATCGACTACCTCACCAACAGCACGGCCGCGGTCAACGATTCCAGCTCGGTGGTCACCCGCCCGGCCTACGCGAACAACGTCCAGGGCACGATCACCGCATCCGCCAACACCACAGCGCTCGCGATCGCCGGCCAGGGCTTCTTTGCCATCAGCGAGCAGAACGGCACCACCAACAGCCAGCCGACCTTCAGCCCACAGCAATTCTATACCCGCACCGGCGATTTCCAGATGGACAAGAACGGCTACCTGGTGAACAGCGCGTCCGGGTTCCTAAACGGCTGGAAGGTCGATCCCTCCACCGGCATCGCCAACCAGAACACCATAGCCCCGATCCAGGTGACCCAGACCACCTTCAGCCCGGTCGCGACCACCCAGGTCTCGCTGACCGCCAATCTGCCCGCCACGCCGGCGGCGGCCACGCCGATTTCATCGCAGATCAACGTCTATGACAGCCTGGGCACGGTGCACCCGGTCACCCTCAACTGGACCCAGATCTCCAACGGCGACTGGACCGTGGCGATCAATTCGCCAGACGACACCGTCAGCCCGGCGGTCGGCTCCGCGGAGGTGAAATTCGGCGCGGCCAGCGGCAATCCCGTCCTGCCCGGCACGATCGGCAGCATCGGTACCGTTACCGGCACCGTTGCCTCCCCCGGCTACACTGCCGGCGGCGCGGCCTCGCTCAGTTTCGTTACCGATTTCGGCTCGGGTCCGCAGACCATTCAGCTGAGCATGGGCACGTACGGCCAAACCAACGGCGTCACCCAGTTCGCCGGCACCCAGTATCAGCTCAGCAGCCTGACCCAGAACGGCGTGCCGCCCGGCAGCTTCGCCTCCGTAGCCATGCAAACGAACGGCGACGTCGTCGTGAACTACAACAACGGCCAGTCGCGCACCATCGCGCAGATCCCCGTCGTCACCTTCAACAATCCCAACGCACTGCAAAGCCAGAACGGCCAGGCCTTCACCGCCACGCTCAACTCGGGCGCGCCGACGGCCAATGCCACCAGCACGAACGGCGCGGGCAACCTTGTGACCAATTCGGTGGAGGGCTCCAACGTCGACATCGCCGCCGAGTTCAGCAAGCTGATCGTCGCCCAGCGCGCCTATTCGGCCAACGCCAAGATGGTCACCACGGCGGACGACATGCTGACGCAGACCATCGACATGAAGCGGTAGTCGGCGGCCCATGGGTTAAAGCAAAGTGAACCTCGACGCCGCATTGTCGATCGCCGCGGGCGGCCTGGCCAACATCAACCGCCAGCTCGATGTCGTCTCGCAGAACGTGGCCAATGCAGGCACCCCGGGCTATGCGCGGGAAGTCGCCACGCAGCAGAGCGTCACCGCCGACGGGGTCGGCATCGGCGTGCGCACCCTGCCGACCGGGCGCCAAACCGACGACCTGCTGCAAGCCGGCCTGCTCACGCAGAACGCCACGGTAGCCGGCCTGACCACGCGGCAAGCCGCCCTGCAGGCGCTCGACCAGCTCCAGGGCACGCCCGGCCAGGGCAACGACCTCGCCTCCCTCCTGGGCAAGCTGCAGGACAGCTTCTCCTTCCTTGCCGGCGGCCCCGACAGCCAATCCGGCCAGCAGCAGACGGTGATCGCGGCCCAGACACTGGCCAGCTCCATCAACACGCTGGCGAACGCCTACGGCACGCAGCGCCAGGGCGCGCAGGACGCGATCCTGCGCGACACCGCAACGGCCAACGCAGCGCTCGCCACCATCGGCGGCCTGTCGGACCAGATCGTCACCCTGAAGGCGGCCGGGCAAAGCACCGCGGACCTTGAGAACCAGCGCGACGCGGCGATCACGGCGCTGTCGAAACTGATCGACGTGAAATCGCTCACTCAGCCCAACGGCGATACGATCCTGCTCACCGCTGGCGGCCTCAGCCTGCCGATCCATGGCGCGGCCAATTCGTTGTCGATATCCGGCGCCACGCTTGGCGCCAGCGCCTACTACCCCGGCGGCGGCGTGCCGGCGCTGACCCTGAACGGCATCGATGTCACACGGCAGGTCACCGGCGGGCAGATCGGCGCCAACCTGACCCTGCGCGACGCCACCCTGCCGACGGCCCAGGCCGAAATCGACGAACTCGCGCAGAATCTGGCCAGTCGGTTCGACGCCCAGGGCCTGCGGCTGTTCTCCGATCCCACCGGAGCCGTCCCCACCGCGGGCGTGCCGGTGCAAGCCCCCTATCTCGGCTTCGCCAACATCATCCAGGTCAATCCCGCCGTTGCCGCCAGCCCGGCGCTGCTGCGCGACGGCACCCAGATCGTGGCCGGCAGCCCCACCGGCGCCAGCGCCTTCACGCCGAACCCGCCGGGCGGCCCGGCCGGCTTCGCCACGATGATCACACGCGTGCTGGATTATGCCTTCGGCGCCCAGGCGCAGAGCGGCGTGGCCCAACCGCCATCCAACACCACCGGCCTCGGCCCCACCGGCAGCCTGGCCGCACCCTATGCGCCGCCGCCCACCCTGTCGGCGATCGCCTCCGCGCTGGTCGCCAGCCAGGCCCAGGCCAGCAGCGCCACCACCTCGCAACTCGGCACCGAACAGGCCGTGCAGACCTCGTTCGCCGGCAAGCTTTCAGCCGAAACCGGCGTCAGCATCGATACCGAGATGTCGCACATGATCCAGCTGCAGAACGCCTACGGCGCCAACGCGAAGGTCATCTCCGCCGCCCAGGCGATGTGGACCCAGTTGCTGCAATCCATCCCATAGGGCCTACCCCTAGAGCCATTCCATAGGCAACCGACATGAGCAGTTCGATCAGTACCACCGGCTCCTCCACCTACGGCATGATGGACAGCCTGGTCAGCCATGCCGCCAGCGTGCGCCAGAAGCTGAACCAGCTGACCACCGAGGTCTCCACCGGACTGACCTCCACCACCTATGCCGGGCTGGACGCGGGAGCGCAGGTGTCGCTCGATCTCGGCCCGCAGATCACGCACGCCAAGGCCTGGCAGGCGAATATCGACGCTGCGGCCGGCAGCATGGATCTCACGCAAACCGCCATGAGCCAGATCCAGCAGATCGCCAACAACCTATTTTCCCAGCTGCCCAGTCTCAACAACTCCCCCAGTTCCGAGATCGACAGCGTTGCCGCGCAGGCGCGCAGCGCCCTGCAACAGGTTGCCAACCTGCTGGATACCAAAAACGGTGACCGCTACATCTTCGCCGGACAGGACAGCGCCAATCCGCCCGTACCCAACCCCGACGGCATCCTGTCCTCCGGCTTCTACAGCCAGATCCACACGGCCGTCGGCGGTCTGGCTGTCGGCGGCGCTGCCGTGACGGTCGCGGCCACCCTCACGATCGCATCGTCCAACGCAGCCGGCACATCGCCGTTCTCGGCCTCTCAATCCCAGCCCGCGGCCACGCTGCAGCCGCAGATCCCAACCGCCCAGGTAAGCGAAACACAGCGTGTTCAGGTCGGCCTGCTGGCCAGCGCCAACGCCAGCGTGATTTCGTCGGGCACCTCCACCACCGGCTCCTACATGCGCGACCTGCTGCGCAGCCTCGCCACCATCGGCTCCCTGACCGGCGGCATGAGCGGCATCAGCGGCCTTCAGGGCCTGATCACCGACACCAACAACTCGCTGGGCGACGCGATCAGCGCAATGGCGTCGGATGCCGGCAATCTCGGGAACACCCAGGCCAGCCTGGCCAAAACCCGGACCGCGCTATCCGACACAGTCACGGCTCTCACCGTCCAGGTATCGTCGGTGCAAGACGTGGACATCGCGGCGGCCTTGTCACAACTGCAACTTGTCCAGACGCAGATGCAATCTTCCTACCAGCTGATCTCCGGCTATTCGTCCCTTTCTTTGGTCAAATTCATGCCGCTGGGCTGATAAAATTCCATCACCGCTTCACCCGGCATTAACCCAGGACCCTCAGGATAGGGTCACACCTGCAAAACGCGGAAACCGTGAAACGCTTGGATCAACAAGGTAAGATACCATGTCCCTGAATTCAGTGAACACCAACCTGAACGCGATGGTCGCGCTGCAGTCCCTGAACATGACCAACACGCAGCTGGCCGCGACGCAAAAAAGAATCTCCACCGGCTACCGCGTGGCCGACGCAACGGACGACGGAGCCGCCTATGCCGTGGCCCAGCGCGTGCGGTCGGACGTCAGCTCCCTGACCAGCGCCAATCAGCAGCTCGGCGGCGTGCAGGGGCTTCTATCCACGACATCCTCGGCTTTGAATGATGTCTCCACGCTGATGACCAGCATGCGCAACGTGCTGGTCAGCTTGGCGGACGGAAATACCAGCGGCACTCAGCGCACGCAGTACACGGCGCAGTACAACTCGCTGCTCGCCAACGTGAAGTCGGACATTCAGAACGCCAGCTACAACGGCAAAACGCTGATCGGCAACATCACCGGCAGCAGCGGCACCTTCTCAAGGGTTGCCGTCACCACGAACGAAACTGGCTCCACCTATGGCATCGCCACCTTCGGTGGATCGGCGATGTATACCAAGCTCTCGCTGGGTGCGACCACCCTGGCCAGCGCGACCCTGTCAGCCGCCGCGATCACGGCAACCGGGGCGTTCATGAGCCAGCTGAACAGCCTTGGCACCCAAATGAACACCTACGGCAACGCGACCAATTACATCAATAACCAGATCAACTATAACAGCGACAAAATCAACGCGATGAACGGCGGCCTTGGTGCTTTGGTCGACGCAGAATCTCGCTCAGGAATCGGCGATGCTACAGTCGCTGCAGATCCGTCAGCAGCTTGGCACGCAGGCTCTCAGCCTCGCCAACCAGGCGCCGCAAACGCTGCTGAGCCTCTTCAAATAGCCCCGTGGACCAATAACGATATATCCACAACGATACGTTAGGGGCGGATAAAACATCCGCCCTGGTTTCGCTTTAACGTCGCGTCCACCGACCGGCGCACGCGACGCAGGAATTCATCCATGTCCAATCTGGTCCTCGAACTGCGGCAGGGAGAGACAATGATCGTGAACGGCGCGCCGATCCGGTTCCGCACGAAAACGCGCATTGAACTGACCGCGAAGGCCCGTTTCCTGTTCGGCAAGCAGATCATGCCGCCGGACCAGGCAGACAGCCCTGCGCGGCGGATCTATTTCGCCCTACAGACCGCCTATATCGGCGCCGACGACGAACGCTGCGGCGGGCTGGCCTGCGCGCGCACACTGATCGATGAGTTTAAGACCGCCACAACCTCTGCGCTGGCCCGCGAAATCCTGGACCGGGCGCTTTGTGCGGCGGAAGCGGATGATTGCTACCAGGCGCTGAAACTCGCACGGCGCATCATCCGGCACGAGGATACGGTGCTGGGGCGGGTGACTGATCCGCCTCCGGCCGTTCCAGGCCCGACATCCGCGCAACCAAGATGGGAGCAAACGGCATCATGCAATCCATGACCCAGGGCATGGCCCGAGCGGCCCAGGCCTATCAGGCCTCCTCCGCCCACCGCAACCCACGCGAACAGGAAGCGGACATCTTTCGTCAGACCATCGGCGCCTTGCGTTCCGCCCGCACCCAGGGGCTCATTGCCCAGGTCCGCGCGCTCGCGGACAATCGGCGCCTATGGGCGACAGTGATCGATCTGGTCAGCGATCCGACCAACACGCTGCCGGACCCGTTACGCGCCGCGATCGTATCGGTCGGGCTGGCAGTGCAACGCGAGATGGACAGCGATAAGCCGAATTTCGATTTCCTGATCGGCGTCAACGAGAACATCGCCGCCGGCCTCTCCGGCAACGGCTGAGGATCCGGATCGTGAGCCTCACGATCAACTCCACTCTGCTGTCGTTGCTGCAAAGCACTTCCGGCTCAAGTGCCGGAGATCCGGTGCTGAACGCGCTGTACGGAATCAACGGCCAGCCCAGCCAGGGAAACCCGATCCAGGCATTGACCAACGCCGAGCAGAACCAGACCAAGGCAATCGCAACAACCGCGCAGCAGCCCCAGGTCGCCCGCGACATGGCGGCCTTCGCCGCCGCGGTCGCCGGCGCTAAAAGCCCCGCCGCGCTGCTGCAAAACCCGACGGTGATGAAGGTTCTGCTCACTGCCAATGGCCTGGGAGATCAGGTCGCCTACACCGCGCTTGCCAGCAAGGCGCTGCTGTCCAACGTGAACGACCCCAAATCCCTGGCCAATCAGCTGACCAACACGCGATGGAAGACCGTCGCGCAGACCTATGATTTTGCCAACAAAGGACTGTCGATCCTGCAGAACCCCAAGGTCATCAGCACATTGGCCAACGCCTATGCGGAAGTCACCTGGCGTAAATCCCTCGACGCCGCCACGCCCGGTCTGTCCAATGCTCTAAGCTTCCGCCAAAGCGCTGGCACCATCACCTCCGTCGATCAGATCCTGGGCGATCCGACCCTGCGCACGGTCATCACGACAACACTCGGGATACCCCAGCAGATCGCCTTCCAAAGCCTCCCCGCCCAGGAAAAGGCCGTCACCTCCCAAGTCGATATCGCGAAGTTCAAGGATCCGAAATTCGTCGAGAGCTTCACCCAGCGCTACCTGATCGCCGCCGGCGCCGCGGCAAGCGCCACCGCAAACGCAAACCCGGACCTGACTACCCTCGCCGTCCAGGCCCAGGGGCTCTTCGTCTGACGCCTGTTCCTTTCACCCATGGCTCAAAAGGAGCCCGAACCATGGACCTGCTGGAGTACTCCACGAATTCCGAGACCCTGACCCTCCAGGTCGCGGAAATGATCGCCGCTGGACGCCTTGGCGTCGCCCGGCCATTGCTCGCCGCCCTCCGCCAGATGAGCCCGGCATCGGCACGGCTGGCGGAACTCTCGGCAGCCCTGGCGATGCGGGAAAACCGCCTCGACGATGCACGCGACGAGCTCGACCAGGCCATTCTGATCCAACCGGACCGGCCCAGCCTTCGCATATTGCGGGCCCAGCTGCGCGTCGATCTCGGCGATCTCATCGGCGCCGCCCAGGATGCGGCGGAAGCCGTGGTTCTGGATCGTGCCGACCCGTCGGCAAAGGCCCTTCTGGGTATGCTGATGCTGGAACTCGGGCACCCCGAAGACGCTCGCGCCTGCCTGGCGGAGGCGGTCGACGCGTCGCCGACCAATCCCTCGTTCCGCGAGGGGCTCGCCGCCGCCGAGGAAGCCAGCCTGGATCCCGACGCCGCCGCGGCCACGCTCGCCGCCGGCATCGCCCTGACGCCGGGGCGGGTGGAGCTGCGCTCTGCCGCCATCCTGCTGCATGTGCGCCGCCGCGATTTCGCCACCGCGGTCCGCCTGGCCGAAGACGCCCGCATGGAGGGCATAGCGGATGCCTGCGTGTTCGGCCTGAAGGGCCATGCGCTCTCCAGCCTGGGCCGGCACGAGGAAGCCGGCGACGCCTACCGGGAGGCACTGAAACTCGGTCCGAACGATCCGTACGTGCGTCACCTCGTCGCCGCCTCCGGCTTTCTTCCGGGGGCCAATCGTGCACCGGCGGAATATCTGAGCACGATCTTCGACGGTTACGCCGACCGGTTCGAACAACACCTGATCGAGCTCGGCTACCGCATCCCTGGCCTGATCCGTGCCACATTGATCGAACATCTCGGACACCGCCGCACGCACGGCGTGGAACAACCGCTCGGCCCCGTCCTCGATCTGGGTTGCGGCACCGGTCTCCTCGCCCTGGTTCTGGCCGACCTGCCTGTCGGCCCCTTCACCGGCGTGGACCTGTCCGCGCGCATGCTGGCCGAGGCCCAAGGCAAGGACCTCTACGCCCAGCTGCACCGTGCTGACCTGATGGATTTTCTTGCAGATGACACCACCACCTGGGGCCTGATCCTTGCCGCGGACGTGTTGTGCTACTTTGGCGCGTTGGACGACATATTGAGCGCCGTGTTCACCCGGCTGGCCCCCGGCGGCCTGTTCCTGTTCTCCGCCGAGGAGTTGTTGCCGGATGCCGATGGTCATCTGCCGGTAAATGTACAGGATGGAGGTGGCTGGTCGCTCGGCCGCCAGGGCCGCTACGCCCACACGGCCGGCTATCTCACGCAGGCGGCGGAAGCAGCCGGCTTCACCATCCGATCGCTGCGCCCGGAAATCCAGCGCTTCGAGGCCGGCGCACCGGTCCACGGATTCCACGTCGTCCTGGAGCGGTCTGGCCATGCTGGCTGAACATGCCCTCCTGCCGGCACAGGACGCGGCCTCCCCGGAACCGCCATGCCACTCCCTGCATGGCATGACCCTGCTGGCAAGCGGACAAGCGGCGCAAGCCCGATCCGTCCTCCAGCTTGCCATCGCGGACGGCGATGACAGCGCGACCACATCGATGAACCTGGCCCTGGCGGAAGCCGGCATGGGAAACACCGATCGCGCCCTCGCCCGGATGCGGTCCATACAGCAACGCCTTCCGGATTGGGACGAACCAATGCTGCGCCAGGCGGAAACCTTGCGCGCCTGCGGGCGACGCCAGGAAGCCGAGCAAGCGTATGAGGCCACGCTGGCCATAAATCCCACGCGGGTAGAGGCCCTGCTCGGCCTGGCCGTACTCAAGCTGCAACGCCGGGATGGCCTGGGTGCCCAGCCCCTGCTGCTGCGCTGCTGCGGCGTCGACCCGGGGCATCCGCAAGCCTGGGACGCGCTCGGGTTCTCCCTGCTGCTGACCGGCGATCACGCCGCCGCCGAAGCCGCCTTCGCCGAAGCCCAGGGCCTGGCCCCCGGCGTCCTGGACTATGCCCTCCACCGGGTCAATGCATCACTGGCGGCCGATACCGCGGCGGCCGAACTGGTCCGGCTGAAACAGGCATCCTTCAGCAACCCGCTGGATCCCGTGCTGCCGACCGCGATGGGCATGCTTCTGGAACGGCTCGGGCGGCGCGATGAAGCCATCTGCGCGCTGCAGATAGCGACGACACTGGCCCCCGACGCGCCCCGGCCGGCGGCCATCCTGGGCGAATTGCTGGCAAGGTCCCATCGGGGCCGCGAAGCCGAGCGCGCCCTCGCCCACGCCATCACCCTCGACCCTGGCAACTCCCAATTACGCAACGACCATGCCGCTGTCCTGATGCGTCTGCACCGGCATTCGGAGGCAAAGGCAACCCTGGAGGCCATCCTCGCCAGCGACGGGCCCGACGTCACCGCGCTTTGCAACCTCGCCAACGTCACCGTGTCGTTAGGTCAACAAGCCGCGGCGATCGCGATCGCGCGCGAGGCGATCGCCCTGGCCCCAGGCGAGCACCTTCCTTGGCGCGCGCTGTGCAACAGCCTGCCGTATCACGCGGGTGCCAGCGGCGCCGAAATGCTGGACGCGCTCGGCCAATGCGCCGCTCTGCTGCCGCGCCCGCAGGATGCAGGCTTCGCCAACACCCAAGAACCGGACCGCCGCCTGCGCATCGGCCTGCTGTCGGGCAGCCTGCGAACCCACCCCGTCGGCTGGCTTACCATCGCCGGACTGGAAACGCTGGACCCGCAGGCGTTCGAACTGATTTGCCTCGGCCATGACGCCGCCCCCGATCCCATGGCGCTGCGCTTCGCCGCCATCGCCTCCGCATGGCACGCGACCGACGGCCTGGACGATGCCGCCCTGTGCCAACTCACCCGTAGCCTCGGCATCGACATCCTGATCGATCTCGGCGGCTACGGCGATACCGGGCGGCTTCCCGCCTGCGCGCGCCGCCTGGCCCCGTGCAGATCAAATGGGTCGGCATGCAGAACCACAGCACCGGTCTGCCGGAAATGGACTGGTTCATTACCGATCGCTGGGAAACGCCCCCGGAACTGGCGCATTTGTACACCGAGCGATTGCTCACCCTGGAAGATGGTTACGTCTGCTACAGCCCGCCGGCTCATGCACCCGATGTCGGTGGCCTTCCCGCCAAAGCCAACGGACACATCACCTTCGGCTGCTTCAACAACCTGGCCAAGATCACCCCACAGGTCATCGCCACCTGGTCTTCCATCCTGCATCGTGTACCGAATGCCAGGATGGTGTTGAAAACCCACCAATTCTCCGACGAGCCGGTCCGTGACCGGGTGCTGGCCGAATTTCAAGCCCACGCCATCCCGCCCCGCCGCATCACGCTCCAGGGCGCCGCGCCGCACCGGGCCTTCCTGAACGAATACAACGGTATCGACATGGTACTCGATCCGTTCCCCTACTCGGGCGGATTAACCACCTGCGAGGCCTTGTGGATGGGGGTTCCGACCCTCAGCCTGCCCGGCGAAACCTTCGCCTCGCGCCACTCGGCCAGCCATATGAGCAATGCGGGGCTGGGCGACTGGATCGCCACGAGCCTCACACACTACGCCGATCTCGCGGTCAGCAAATCCGCCGATCACGATGCACTGGCCGCCCTGCGCGCCAGCCTGCGAGACCGGGTGAAGGCCAGTCCGCTCTGCGACGCTCCCCGCTTCGGCCGCAATCTCGGCCGCGCCCTACGCCACGCCTGGCTGGCCTGGTGCGATCACGCAACATAGGATACGCCATGAGCACTTCCGTCCTGTCACGTGATTTCTCCTCCGCCGACTATTGGGAATCCCGTTACCGAAACGGCGGCCATTCTGGCGCCGGCTCCTACGGCCGCCTTGCCGACTACAAGGCCGCGTTCATCAACGGCTTCATCCAATCCAACCGGATCGAGAGCGTGCTGGATTTCGGCTGCGGCGACGGCAATCTGCTCTCCTTGCTCGACCCGCCCGTCTATACCGGCGTGGACGTCTCCCCGACCACGCTCGCCGCCTGCGCCGCGCGCTTCCGAAAAAGGCCGAACCATCGTTTCTTGCTGCTCGACGCGTTGGAACCAACCGACCGCGCCGAACTCGCTTTGTCGATCGACGTGATCTACCACCTGATCGAGGACAATGTGTTCCGTCGCTACCTTGCGGCGCTGTTCACTCGTGCGGAAAAATTCGTGCTGATCTACGCCAGCAACACCGACCAGGCATGGCCGGACGCGCATGTCCGCCATCGCCGCTTTTCCGAAGTTGTCGCCAGCAACTTTCCCGATTGGCGGCTGGCCGCGCACCTGCCGAACCCGCACGCCTATCATCCACAACAACCCGAAACGACATCGTTCGCCGATTTCTTCGTCTACGCCAAGATTTCGGCGAACCCGGCCGACACCCCCTGCATCCTGACGCTGCCGGCCAGCCGATAGAAAAGTGACCGGGGTTTCCCCCGGCCGCTCCAGAAAGGTGTTGATAGAAATCCCGACCTTTCATTGGCTTCACGGGTTATTGACTTCACGGGCGGGATGTCGGGTGCGAGGCGGATATCTGGGGCGCTGAGCAGACGTTCCCCGGTATCGTGAAGTGGGTGGCGTTATCGGTGAGTACGGTGTGGACCTGGTATGGCACCGCCTTGATCAATTGGCGCAGGAAGTCGCCAGCGATAAATCTGGTGGCTTTCTCGTGGAATTCGGTGAAGGCAAACTTTGAGCTTCTGTCGATGGCGACGAACAGATAGCGCTTGCCCTGCTGAGTGCGGACCTCGGCGATATCGACGTGGAAGTAGCCGGGAGGCTCAGCCGGCCAGCGGTTGACGCCGGTAGGCTTCCCCGCTCGACCTCATGGCCCTCACGATGCGGGCCATCTTGTTGGCCAGAGCCACCGCCGCCGGCTTGCGCGGCTTGCGCTCGAGCAAATTCGGCAGCCACGCCGAGGCGGACCTCACAGCCACCGTGGGCATCTGCGGGCGCGCTGCCGCTTCGCTGATCGCGTCCGCATCGTTGCGGTCGTCCTTGCCGCGCTTGGCGAACGGCTTGACGTATTGCGACGGGATCAATTGTGCCGTGGGGCCCAGCCCCGTCAGCCCACGCCCCCCATAGTGCGAACCGCCGCAGGCCTCCAGTGCAACCACAGTCGGTGGCAGTTTGCCAAAAAAGTCTTCAAGCCCGGCCCGTCTGATATCGCGGCGAAGCAACGCCCGGTGCGATACATCAACCCCATGCAACGTGAACAGGGCCTCGGACGTATCCACAGCAATCCGCCTGAGCTCCATCTGGAGCGGCTCCCTGGTTTGACCTGCAACAACCAAGCCTTGGCAAGCTTCACGATGCTACGGGGCCCTCCTGGGGTTTGGGACAAAGCCCCAACCTTCCTTCGGCCAGCGCCGGTGCAGCCAGAACCAGCACTCAGGGGTTTCGCGGATCCAGTGTTCGAAGCGTTCGTTTACCGCGCGGGTCAGCAGCGCAATGTCTCTCTGCCTGTCGCCGGTGTGCGGCAAGTTCAGCGGCGGCTCGCAGGTCACGCGCAGCCGGGCCGGGCCGATGCGCCGGACATAGCTGGGGATGACCGGGCAGCGGAAGCGCAGCGCCAGGGCGGCCAGGGCGGGCGCGGTCATGGCGGGACTGCCGAAGAACTCGACGGGAATGCCGTCGTTCATCTTCTGGTCCATGAGCATGGCTAGATAGCCGCCGCGGGCCAGATGCCGCAGCGCGCCACGGGCGCCGGCCGATCCCTTCGGAAACAGGAGGGTCTCCTGCCCCGTCGCCTGCGCACGCAACCGGTTCACGATCTCGTTCACAATGGGATTGTTGGCGGCGCGGTACAGGCTGGCCAGGTGCAAGCCGAAGCGGGCGGCGGCCGGCGGCAGCATTTCCCAGTTGCCGAAATGCGCGGACACGAAAATGGCCGGGCCACCTTTTGCCGCCACGGCACGGACGATGGCCTCACCCTCGATCTCCCAGCCGGGGCCGGACGCCGTCTGCCGCAAGCTGCCGAGATGCGGCCATTCGGCGATCGTGCGGCCGAGGTTCTCGAACATCCCCCGGATCACCCGGCGCCTCGCGGCTGCGTCCAGCTCCGGCATCGCCATCCGCAGATTGGCATCCGCCACGCGCGCGACGGGCAGCAGCGGGCCAAGCCAGCGCGCCAGAT
Organism: uncultured Alphaproteobacteria bacterium; assembly: GCA_963839645.1. GTDB lineage: Bacteria > Pseudomonadota > Alphaproteobacteria > Acetobacterales > Acetobacteraceae > PALSA-911. The sequence continues at coordinate 94,471 of CAWIVZ010000001.1, forward strand.
GGCCGGCGAAATTGGACGCGCGAACCGGCCCGAGGGCACGGAAGAAGGCCAGCACGCCGCGCAGCAGCCAGGCTTCCAGGCGATGGGCGAGTTTCATGGATTGGGTCTGGGCCATGGCAACGCGGAGATCAACGCATCGACCGCCAGGGGATCGTCCCATCGCAGGGTTACGCCGATCACGTCGAACTCCGCGCGCAGCGCGGCAGGGATGCGCACGGCGTCCTTCGGCGTGGTGACCGGGCGGACCCGCATCGCGCGGGCTCGGTCGATGATCCCCTGCAGCTCCCGTTCGGTGAAAGGATGGTGGTCGGGAAACGCCACGCGCCCGGCCACGGTAACGCCCGCCTGCTCCAGACCGGTGAAGAACTTCTCCGGCGAGGCGATGCCGGCGAAGGCGAGAACCCGCTGGCCGGCATGGGCGGCGATCTCCGGCCCCGGGACCAGGCTGGCGCGCAGAACCGGCAAGGCTGGCGGCAGCCGCCCGGCGGCGCCGGTGCGGTCCGGGCCGATCAGCACGGCCGCCTGGCAGCGGGCGGCGCCGGCGGCGACGGGCTCGCGCAGCGGCCCGGCCGGCAGCACCCGGCCGTTGCCGAAGCCGAAGGCGCCGTCGATCGTCAGCAGTGACAGGGTCTTTTGCAGGGTGGGGTTCTGCAGGCCGTCATCCAGCACCAGCGCCTGCGCTCCCGCCGCGGCGGCGGCGCGCGCGCTGGCGGCGCGGTCGGCGCCGATCCAGGTGGGGGCAGCGGCAGCGAGCAGCAGGGCCTCGTCGCCAACCAGGGCGGCGGGGTCGTCCGGAGCGACCCGGCGCACGCCCCGGGACGACCCGCCATAGCCGCGCAGCAGCATGTGCACCGCGATGCCGCGCGCGGCCAGCCGTGCGGCGATGTCCAGCGCCAGGGTGGTTTTCCCCGCGCCACCGACGGTCACGTTGCCGCAGCAGATCACCGGCACCGGCGCATGCCAGCCGGGCCGGGCCACCCGGCGCGCCGTGCTCGCGGCGACGATCGCGGCGATGGGGGAAAGCAGGGCCGGTAGCAGCGCGCCGCCGTCCTGGCGCCAGAAGCGCGGGGCGCGCGGCATCATCCGGCACCGAGGGTGGCGAGCGCGGCGGCGATGCGAGCGGGTAGGCAGGCATAGCGTCCGGATGCGGCGGCGGCGGCGGCGCCGGTGGCGGCGAGGCGATCGGGGTCGCGCAGCAAGGCGTCGACCCAGGCCGCCAGGGAGGCGGCGTCGGCGACCGTCGCCAGCGCACCGGCGGCGCCCAGGGTTTCGATGGCGGAGTCGAAATTGCCGGTATGCGGCCCGACCGCGACGGCGCAGCCGAGGCGGGCCGGTTCCAGCGGATTTTGCCCACCACCGGGAGCGATCAGGCTGCGCCCGACGAACACGATCCGCGCCAGGCGGTAGAACAGGCCGAGTTCGCCCAGCGTGTCGGCGATCCACACGCCGGCATCGGGCGGCGCGTCGCCGAGGGCGCGGCGGCTGACCGTGATATCGCCGGCCAGCCCGGCGATGCGGTCGCCGCGTTCGGGGTGGCGCGGCACCAGGATGGTCAGCAGGCGCGGATGCGCCGCCGCGAGCAGCCGGTGCGCGGCGAAGACGATCTCGTCCTCGCCGGGATGGGTGCTGGCCGCGAGCCAGACCGGGCGGCCGCCGAGCAGGGCGCGCAGCCGGACCAGTTCGGCTGGATCGGCCGGCAGGTCAGGGGCGGCGAATTTCAGATCCCCGGGCGCGGTCACGTTCACCCCGCCCAGCCGGCGCAGCCGTTCGGCATAGGCCTCGGTCTGCGCCTGGATCAGGGCGAAGCCGGACAGCACGTGCCGGGCGAAGCCGGGCAGGCGCGACCAGTTGGCGAAGCTGCGTTCGGACATCCGCGCGTTGATCAGCATGGCCGGGATATGGCGGGCGCGGCAGCCGGCCAGCAGGTTGGGCCACAGCTCGCTTTCCACGAAGCCGGCGGCGTCCGGGTGCCAGTGATCGAGGAAGCGCGCCACCCAGGCGGGTACGTCCAGCGGCACGAAGCGGTGGAGCACCCGCCCGCGGAGGCCCAACTCCGGCAGGCGCCGGGCCAGCAGCTCCGCCGAGGTGACGGTGCCGGTCGTCAGCAGCACATGGATATCCGGCGGCAGCGCGGAGATCACCGGCAGGATGGACACCGTCTCCCCCACGCTGGCGGCGTGCAGCCAGATCAGCCGGCCGGGCGGGCGTGGGGTGGCGTCGATGCCGAACCGCTCGCCGGTGCGGCCGGGCAGTTCCTTGCCGCGGGACAGGCGGCGGCGGACCATGAGGCGCAGCAGCGGCGCGGCGGCGGTTGCCGCGACGGACCAGGCACGTTGCAGCGGATGGGAACTCAGGCCGGGCATAGCAGATCGGCGCGTTCGGCCGCCGCGTTCAGCGCCGCCTGGATCCGGGGGAGTGCGTCCTGCCAGCCCTCCGGCGGCACCAGGATCGGTGCGCCACAGACAACGACACCTCGCGCGAATGGCAGCGGGACCACCATCCGGTCCCAGCTGCGCATGACCCGGCGGCGGGATATCTGGGCCGAGCAGGGCAGCACGGCAACGCCGGAGGCCGCCGCGATCTGGGCGGCGCCCGCGGCGGCCACGCGACGGGGACCGCGCGGTCCATCCGGCGTGATCGCGATCTGGGCGCCAGCCGCCAGCAGGTCGAGCAAGGCGCGCATGCCGGCCGCACCACCTTTGGAGGAGGACCCGAGCACCACTTCCAGGCCGAAGCGCCGCAGTACCGCGCCGATAAATCGCCCGTCACGGCTTTGGCTGACCAGCACATGCATGCGCAGGCCACCGCCGGGGCGGCGCGCGCGCGCCATGTCACAAAGCTTCGGCATCAGCGGCAGCCGCTCGTGCCAGAACGCCGCGATCACCGGCTGACCGGCAAGGTAGGGCGCCACATGGGCCTCGCCATCCAGCGCCCAGCGTGTCGTGCGCAGCGCGAGCCAGAGGTAGAAGCCCAGCAGATTGGCCAACGCCGTTTGGGCAAAAGGGCGGCGCAGCAGCCGTTTGGCGAGGCCTTTCAAGGCAGTACGGGCCTCGCCCGGCCGCCGGCCTAGGGCCGGATCAGCGTGCCGATGCCGCCCTCGGTGAACAGCTCCAGCAGGCAGACATGCGGCACGCGGCCATCCAGGATCACTGCGCCCTTGACCCCGCCCTGCACCGCCTCGACGCAGTTCTCCACCTTCGGGATCATGCCCCCGGTGATCATGCCGGACGCGATTCCGGCGGCGACGTCGGCGACCGACAGCTCGCTGATCAGCTTCTTGTCCTTGTCCAGCACGCCCGGGACGTCGGTCAGCATCAGCAGGCGCGTCGCGCCCAGCGCCCCGGCGATGGCACCGGCGACGGTGTCGGCATTGATGTTGTAGGTCTGCCCGTCCCCGCCCACGCCGACCGGCGCGATGACCGGGATCAGGCCGGCGCCGGTCAGGGCATGGATGACGCGCACATCGACATGCTCGGGCTCGCCGACGAAGCCGAGGTCGAGCACCTCCTCGATCCGGCTGCCGGGGTCCATGCGGGTGCGGCGCAGCTTGCGGGCGCGGATCAGCCCGCCATCCTTGCCGCAGATGCCCACGGCCAGCGCGCCGGCGCGGTTGATCAGGCCGGCGACGTGTTTGTTCACGGTGCCGGCCAACACCATCTCCACCACCTCGACCATCGCCTCGTCGGTCACCCGCAAGCCGTCGACAAAGGTGGACTGGATGGCCAGGCGCTTGAGCATGGCGTTGATCTGCGGTCCGCCGCCGTGCACCACCACCGGGTTGATGCCGACCTGCTTGAGCAGGGCGATATCGGCGCCGAACTGCTCGGCGAGGGCTTCCTCGCCCATCGCGTGCCCACCGTACTTCACCACCACGGTGGCACCGGCGTAGCGGCGCAGAAACGGCAATGCATGGGCCAGAATGCGCGCCTGCTCGGCGGCGGCGGCGAATTGGGGGAGGTCGGTAGCTGGCAATTCAGTCATCGGGCACCTGATCTTTCCAAGCCAAATATCTGCGCAACAGCGATTTGCCGGCGCGTGTACGGCCCGACCCGGAAGCGGTCAAGCGGCCAGGGTGGCCAGCTCCGCGCGCAATTCGGCGATGCCCAGCCCGGTTTCGCTGCTGGTGACGAATATCGTCGGATACGCCGCGGCATGGGTCCGGGCGATTTCGGCCGTGGCGGCCGCCTTGCGGGCCAGCGCCCCGGGCTTGACCGCGTCCGCCTTGGTCAGGACCAGCATGAAGGTGACCGCCGCCTGGTCCAGCAGATCCATCACCGCCCCATCGGACGGCTTGAACTCGATCCGCGCGTCCAGCAACAGCAGCACGCGCTGCAGGGTCGGGCGGCCACGCAGATAGTCGAACATCATCCCCTGCCAATCGGCCTTGATGTCCTTCGCCGCCTGGGCATAGCCGTAGCCGGGCATGTCCACGAGGGTCAGCCGGCCGCCTAGGTCGAAGAAATTCAGCTGCCGGGTCCGGCCCGGCTGGGACGAGGTGCGGGCCAGCGTGTTCCGCCCGGTCAGCGCGTTGATCAGCGAGGATTTGCCCACGTTGGACCGCCCCGCGAAGGCGATTTCCGGCAGGCCCGGCAGCGGCAGCTGCTCCAGCTTCTGCGCGCCGTGGAAGAACTGGCACTCGGCCGCGAACAGCAGGCGGCCCGCCTCGACCCGGGCCGCCTCCAGCGCCGCCTGCCTTTCGGCTTCCGATTGCGTGCTCAGGTGCGTGCCAGATTCGGCTTGGGCAGGCTGGTGCGGCGCTGGATCAGCCATTGCTGGCCCACCGACAGGGTGTTGTTCCAGCTCCAGTAGATCACCAGCCCGGCTGGGAAGTTCGCCATCATGAAGGTGAAGATGATCGGCATGAACTGGAACACCTTGGCCTGCACCGGGTCGGGCGGCGGCGGGTTCATCTTCTGCTGCAGGAACATCGTGCAGCCCATGATCAGCGGCCAGACGCCCATGTGCAGGAACGGCGAGATCGCCGCCGGATTGATCGGGATCAGCCCGAACAGGTTGAACAGGTTGGTCGGATCGACGGCCGATAGATCCCGGATCCAGCCGAAGAACGGCGCATGGCGCATCTCGATGGTGACCAGGATGACCTTGTAGAGCGAGAAGAACACCGGGATCTGCACCAGCATCGGCAGACAGCCGCTGGCGGGGTTCACCTTCTCCTCCTTGTAGAGGCCCATGGTGCGCTTCTGCAGTTCCTGCGGATTGTCTTTGAACTGCTCGCGCAGCGCCTGCATCTTCGGCCCGAGCAGCTTCATCCGGCTCATGGAGCGGTACGAGTAGTTGGCCAGCGGGAAGAACAGCAGCTTGACGAACACGGTGAACACCATGATCGCCAGGCCGAAATTGCCGATCAGGCTGTTCAGCCAGTCCAGCGCATAGAAGATCGGCTTGGTCAGGAAGTAGAACCAGCCGAAATCCACCGCCTTGTCGAAATGCGGGATGTTGTACTCGGCCTGATAGTGATCGAGCAGCCGGACCACCTTGGCGCCGGAGAACATGTGCGTGGCCAAGGCGGCCTCGCCGCCGGGGGGCACGACCTGCGGGTCGTTGGTTTTGTAGTCGACCTGGTAATGGTCGCCGCCGCCGACGAACAGGAAGCGCACGGTGGTGGCGATCGTCTGGTCCGGGACCAGCGCCGTCAGCCAGTATTTGTCGGTGATCCCAGCCCAGCCGCCGGTGCCCGACGCCTGGAAGGCGACGTCGCGCATGTTGACGTCGGGATTGTCTTTCTGCTTTTCCGCCTTGCTCTTGGCGTCGTCGTACTTGACTTCTTCCAGCGTGCCGTTGGTCACGCCGAGCATGCCCTCGAACAGCACCGAATAGCCGGCCAGCTCGGGCTTGTAGTCGCGGCGGATGCGCGACCACGGATAGAGCGAAACCGGCGCGCCGGTGGCGTTGTGCACGACCTGGCGGACGGAGAACATGTAGGCGTCATCGACCGAAAGCGCGATTTCGAAGGTCAGGCCGGCGCCGTTGTTCCAGGTCAGCGATACCGGCTTGCCCGGGGCAAGCGTGTCAGCCGAAGCGGTCCAGACCGTCTCGCTGTCGGGGAGCTTCACATCCGTGCCGGCGGCGGCAGACCAGCCGTACTGGACATAATAGGGCTGCGGATCAGACCGCGGCTCCAGCAGGCGGACCAGCGGCGAGTTCGGGCGCCAGGGTCTCGCGGTAATTGTTCAGCACGATATCGTCGATACGCCCGCCGAGCAGGCTGATGGATCCGGTCATGCTCGGCGCGGCGATCTTCAGGCGCGGCACTTCCTTGGGCACGGCATTCGCCACGACGCCGCCGGGCACGGCCGGCTTGCCGGCTTCCGGCTTCGTCTCGGTCGAGGCAGGGCCGGTGGCCGCTTCCTGCGGCAAAGGCTGCGGCATGTGCGGGCGAACCAGCACCTGGAACCCGAGCAGGATGGCGATCGAGATCGCGATCGCGAGGAATAGCCGCTTCTGGTCCATCGGTGCCCCGTTCAGTCCCGCCCCATCGGGGCAGCTGTTTCAGTCATATCCGCGTCAGGCGTATCCGGGTCGACGGGATCGTACCCGCCCTCGTTCCAGGGGTTGCAGCGCAGGATCCGCCACCCCGCCTTCATCCCGCCCTTCAGCGCGCCATGGGTGCGCAGGGCTTCGACGGCATAGTCGCTGCAACTGGGGCAGAACCGGCAATTCGGACCGATGAAGCCGCGCAACGTGTACTGATAGACGCGGACCACGCCGATCCCGAGCGCCGCGGCCGGCGTCACGACACGCCGGCCTTGGTCATGGCGCGGGCGATATCGTCCTGCAGGGTCAGGAAATCCCGCTTGCGCGTGCCGTCGCGGCCGATCAGCACCAGATCCACGCCGGTCAGCCCGCGCTGCGCGAGCAGCAACCGGGCGGCTTCCTTCAGCCGGCGGCGGGTGCGGTTGCGGATGACCGCATTGCCCACTTTCTTGGTGACGGTGAAGCCGATGCGCGCCGGAGCGTCGTCGTCACGCTTCAATGCCTGCAGCACGACGCCGGGCATCGGCGCCTTGCGGCCCTTGCTGGCGACGCGCAGAAACTCCGCGCGGCGCTTCAGGCGCAGCGGCGGGGTGGGCATGAGGCAACCTCCGGCGGCAAATCCGTGGCCCGAACTAACGTGGCCGGGGCGGAAATGGTTCAGGCAGAAAGCTTTGCGCGGCCCTTGGCGCGGCGGTTGGCCAGCACTTTGCGGCCGCCGACAGTCGACATACGCGCCCGGAAGCCGTGGCGGCGCTTGCGGACCAGCTTGGATGGTTGATACGTGCGCTTCACGAGGTCTCTCCAATGCGTGCAGGCGCGGGATCGGTCCCCAGCAAGTGCAGGGACGCCCGTCGCAGGGGGCGGCTTATAGGGGGGTGCCTTCGCCTCGTCAATCTTGAACCTGCGCATTCGCGCCCGCACCGCGCTGCACAAAATCAGGATTGCGCGTATATCAATGCCGCACCCCGCGCGAAACAGACCCCTCTCACAGCCCCGGACCCGCCGATGAAGCGCCTGCTGCCGTTCGGATTTCTGCTGGCGCTGCTGCTGATCGCCTGGGCCAGCGGGCTGACCGGCGAACTATCCTGGGACAATCTGGTCGCCCGGCGCGGGCAGCTCGGCGCGCTGGTCGCCGCGCATGGCCTGGCCGCGCCATGGCTGTTCATCGGCATCTATGCCGGGGTGGTGGCGTTGTCGTTTCCCGGCGCGGCGGCGATCATGACGATGACCGGCGGCCTGCTGTTCGGCACCTGGGTGGGGGCGGCCTCGGCCTGCGCCGGCGCGACGCTCGGGGCCATCATCGTGTTCCTCGCCGCCCGCCACGCGCTCGCCGGCCCGCTGGCCGCGCGTGCCGGCCCCTGGCTGAACCGCTTCCGGGAGGGACTGGCGAAGGACGGCTTCCTCTACGTGCTGGCGCTGCGCCTGATGCCGGTTTTCCCGTTCTGGCTGGTCAATCTGGCGCCCGCCCTGCTTGGCATGCGCCTGGAGCCCTTCGCCGCCGCCACCGCGATCGGCATCGTGCCGGGCTGCCTGGTGTTCGCTTCGCTCGGCGCCGGCCTGGACGGCGTGATCGCCGCCGGCGGCCAGCCGGTGCTCAACGCCGGCCTGCTGCTGCCGCTGGCGGGCCTTGGGGCGCTGTCCCTGGCGCCGATCGCCTGGAGGAAATGGAAGACCGCCGATGGCTCCCCCTGAGGCATTGCGGTTCGATCTCGCGGTCATCGGCGCCGGTGCCGCCGGGCTGTCGGTCACGGCAGTGGCGGCGCAGCTCGGGCTGAAGGTGGCGCTGATCGAGCGGGCGGAAATGGGCGGGGAGTGCCTGAACACCGGCTGCGTGCCAAGCAAGGCCCTGCTCGCCGCCGCCCACACCGCGGAGGCAGCCCGGCACGCCCTGCGGTTCGGCATCCGGCTGGGCGAGCCGGAAATCGACTGGAACGCGGTGCGCGCGCATGTGCAAGGCACGGTCGCCGCCATCGCGCCTATGGACAGCGAGGCAAGGTTCCGCGCCCTCGGCGCCACGGTGCTGCACGGTGAGGCCCGCTTCCTGGCTCCAGACACCCTCGGCGTTGACGGAACCCGGATCGTCGCCAAACGCATCGTGATCGCCACCGGCTCGCGTCCGGCGATCCCGCCGATCCCCGGGCTGGACCGTATTCCCTACCTGACCAACGAGACGCTGTTCGCGATGCGCGACAAGCCGGCGCATCTGCTGATCCTGGGCGGCGGTCCGATCGGCCTGGAGATGGCGCAGGCCCATGCGGCGCTGGGCTGCCGGGTCAGCGTGATCGAGGCCGCCGGCATCGCGGCCAGGGAAGACCCGGAGCTGGTCGCCGGCCTGCGCATGGCCCTCACCTCCCTCGGCGTCGAACTGCACGAGAACAGCCAGGTGGCCGCCGTGGAGCGCGATCCCGCCCTGGGCGGGCCGACCCTGGTGCTGAGCGACGGCAGGCGGATCGCGGGCTCGCATCTCCTGGTCGCCGCCGGCCGCGCGCCGAATATCGAGGACCTGGACCTCGCCCGGGGCCATGTGCGCGCCGGTCCGCGCGGCATCGCCACGGATCGCGGCCTGCGCAGCCTGAGCAACCGGCACGTGTTCGCCGCCGGCGACATCGCCGATCCCGAGGGAATCGGCCCACGCGCCTTCACCCACGTATGCAGCTACCACGCCGCGATCATCATCCGCCGCGCGCTGTTCCGCCTGCCCGCGCGGGTGGATTACACGTCCCTGCCCCGGGTCACCTATACCAGCCCCGAACTCGCCCAGGCCGGCATGACCGAGGCCGAGGCGCGGGCGGCCGGACATTCCGTATCGATCCTGCGCTGGCCGTTGGCGGACAACGACCGGGCGGTGGCGGAGGGCGAGACCCTGGGCATGGTGAAGCTGGTGGTGGCGCGCAACCGCGTGCTGGGCGCCGGCATCCTGGCCCCGCATGCCGGCGAGATGATCGGCCAATGGACCCTGGCGATTTCCCAGCGGATAAAGCTATCGGCATTGGCCGGCATGATCGTGCCCTATCCGACACGCGCGGAGATCGGCAAGCGCGCCGCGGGCAGCTACTTTGCCGCCAGCCTGTTCTCGGCGCGCACGAAGGCGCTGGTGCGGGTGTTGTTCAGATTGCCCTGATGGAGAGAGTGGATGGCCGAACAGGATTGGGACCCGACGCAATATCTGCGCTTCACCGATGAACGGCTGCGCCCGGCGCTCGATCTGCTGGCGCAGGTGCCGCTGGCCGCGCCTTCCTATGTGGTGGACCTCGGTTGCGGCCCCGGCAATGTGACGGCGATCCTGCGCAGGCGCTTCCCGCAGGCACGACTGCTGGGCGTGGATGGGTCGCCCGCCATGCTGGAGAAGGCGCGGGCGGCGGTGCCGGAGGCGCATTTCATCGAGGGCGACTTCGCCACCTGGCGCCCTGAGGGCCCGGCGCCGGAGCTGATCTATTCGAACGCCGCGCTGCATTGGGCCGGCGGGCATGAGACGCTGTTCCCCCGCCTGGTGTCGCTGCTGGCGGCCGGCGGGGTGCTGGCGGTGCAGATGCCGGCGATGCACAACGCGCCGCTGCGGGCGCTGCAGTACGTCGTCGCCGCCAAAGGTCCGTGGGCGGAGACGCTGCGCGGCGCCGGCTCGGCGCCGCCGGTGCTGGAGCCCGGCGAGTACTGGGACCTGCTGCGCCCGCATGTCACAGCCCTGGACATCTGGGAGACGACGTATCTGCACGTGCTGCGGGGCGAGGACGCCGTAGGCGAGTGGGCGGCGGGGAGCAGCCTGCGCCCGTTCCTGGACAAACTGCCGGCAGAGCAGCGCCCGGCGTTCCGCCAGGCCTATGCCGAGGCGGTGAGGCCACATTATCCGCGCCGGGCGGACGGGACGACGCTGCTGCCGTTCCGCAGGCTGTTCATGATCGCCCGGATGTGATCGCCCGGATGTGATTGTCAGGTTGTAGCCTCCCCGAATTGGAGTCCTTTCCGGCGCCGGCAGCCTGTATCCTGCCGCGATGAGTCAGTTTGCATCCATCGACCCGCTCTATTCGCTGTCCGGCTTCGTGGTGGGGCTGCTGGTCGGGCAGACCGGCGTCGGCGGCGGGGCGCTGATGACGCCGCTGCTGGTGATGCTGTTCGGCATCCATCCAGCCACCGCGGTGGGCACCGACCTGCTGTATGCCGGCCTGACCAAGAGCGTGGGAACGCTCGTGCATGGGCTGAACAAGACGGTCGATTGGCGCGTGACCTTCCGGCTCGCCTGCGGCAGCGTGCCGGCGACATTGCTGACGCTGGCGGCAATCTCGCAGTTCGACCTGACATCCTCCGCCACCAGCCGCCTGATCTCCAGCGTGTTGGGTGTCCTGCTGATCCTGACCGCGACGTCCCTGGTGTTCCGCTCGCGCGTCGTGGCGCTGGCCGAGCGGCTGACGCCGCCGCGCCGGCCGTCCAGAACGACCGCGCTGACCGTGCTGACGGGAGCCGCGCTGGGGGCGCTGGTCACGGTGTCCTCGATCGGCGCCGGCGCGCTGGGCGTGACCGCGCTGCTGCTGCTCTACCCTCGCCTGCCCACGGCGAAAATCGTCGGGTCCGACATCGCCCACGCCGTGCCGCTGACGCTGCTGGCGGGCCTGGGCCATCTGCTGCTCGGCTCGGTGGACCTGCTGCTGCTGGCATCGCTGCTGCTGGGTTCGCTGCCGGGGATCGTCATCGGCAGCTACTTTTCCGCACGCATGCCGGATGCGGTGCTGCGCCTGCTGCTGGCGGCGGTGCTTACCTTCGTTGGCGGGCGGCTGGTGTTTTAGCCGGGTTCCCGAACGGGAGCCCGGCGGCGGAGCACGATCAAACCAAGGATCCCGGCCACGAACATGGCGGCGGCGGGCGGTTCCGCAATCGTGAAGGCTCGGGCGAAAACGGCATTGCCGACATCCGTGCCCATGGCGAGCGCGGCGGTGTTGTCGAAGCCATAATGCAGGCCGGCATAGATCCGGCTGATCCCGGCCTCCTGCATGGCCGAGGAGAAGCTGGTGAAGGTCCGGGTCTCCGGCGAGGCGTCCGAGGCGACCGTGAAGGTGACATGATCCGTGCCGAAGAAATCGGCGAGCACAGTGGCGGCCGCCGCGGCGAATGTGCTGTGGCCGGAGGCATAGGATGGAAAGGCCGGGGTCACGTGCAGGTCCGGCAGCGTCTGGTCGGACTTGGCGGCGTTCAGGGATGGCCACCATACCGAACCGGGGTCGTCGTTCGGATTGGTCGGGTCGTTTACTGCGGTGACGGGACGCCAGAAATCGTAATGGTATTTGGTGTCCCACTGCGTGACCGCGGCATCGCCGAGCGCGGTGCCGACCAGGGCGAACATCCGTGCGTCCTGCAGCAGGCTGAGCGGGGTGGCGAGGGAGGTCGAGATGCCGACCGCCGCCTGTGTCCATTGGCCAGGCGGCTTGTAGGTGCCGTTGGCGTCGTTGGACCAGAACAGCGCGGTGGCGTCGTTCGCCGCCTTCTGGGCGGGGGTGACGGCATAGCCGCCGCAGACGCCCGCGGCCGGAGCCGACTGGCCGCCCATGCACTGCACCTGCAGCAGCGCATCGTTATAGGCGGCACTGCCCACCGCCGGCGGCGGCGGCGCGCGGAACTCACTGCCGGAGGTCAAGACGAACGGCTTGACGCTGCCCCAGTTCGGGGTGACGCCGGTATGATAGTCGGGCGGGGTCGGGCGCCATTGGCCGATGCCGCTACCGCCGTCATACGGGTCCATCGTCGCCATCGAACCATCGGAAACGCTGCGGGCCAACAGCGCCGTGGCGGTTGCCTGCCCCAGCGCCTGGCCCTGCTGGATCGCCGAGCCGGCGGGCGGCGCGGCGGAATAGCCGAACATGGCGCCGTAGACGCTGGCGTCGTTGCCCAGCGCGGTTTGGCTGGCTGCGCTGGTGAACAGGCCGAGCGCCGCCTGCCTGCCGGCATAGAAGGCCGCCGCGGCCGCATCGGCGCCGGCAACCGCGCCACCGGTGTAGCCGAACGGCTTGTAGGTGTTGCCCGTGGCGGCGTTGACCGCATCGTACATGGCGCCGTCGATGATGGCGATATCGTAGGCCGCCTGGGTCGGGGACATCAGGTCGTTGCGGATGCCTTGCAACAACTCCTGGTTCCAGAACTCCAGCGGATTGAGCGTGCCTGCCCGGGCGGACAGCGGCTGGGCGATCGACAGGACGAGTCCAAACGCAGATATCGCGGCACTCGCGCAAAAGTCGCGCGGAGTTCTGTTTCGTTTCATGATCGCCCCTTCTGGGTCTTTGCCGGACACTGCGCGACGCGGATACAGACTGGCCGAGGACGCTGCAAGCGCGATCGTCCTTCCCTAAGGAAGAATTAACGCCGGAGTTGCAGATTTATCCCAACCGCTACTGTTGAGGGCATCGGCACGCCGCGCACTCCGCGTGTGACGCCACGCGGCTGGCGCACGGCAGGGGTCACCATCCGACGGATGGGCGGGAAAGCGGCGGAACTATCGAAGGGGGGACCACTGGTGGAGCCAAGCGGGATCGAACCGCTGACCTCCTGAATGCCATTCAGGCGCTCTCCCAGCTGAGCTATGGCCCCGACCGGTGGGAGGCGGCTTATAGCCCTGGTAATCGATGGGGATCAAGGGGCGTCATCCCAGTGTCTTGCGCATCCCCACCATGCGTTCATGATTGGGCGATCATGAGTCAGGCCGACACCCTCTGGACACCCTCGCGCGAGCAGGTTCTCACGACCAATGCCTGGGCCTTCCTGCACTGGCTGGAAGCCACGCGTGGAATGGCCCTGGAAGGCTGGGCGGGGCTGCATGGCTTCTCCGCCGCCGATCCCGCCGGTTTCCGCGCCGCCGTCGCCGCTTTCGCCGGTTTGCCGGAGGGGCCGAGCCGGATCACCCGGCACGCCGGCGAGCGCGAGGCGCTGGTGCTGCGAGATGCGCAGGGCGGTCGCCGGACTGTCAGCCGCGATGAACTGGCGGCGGACCATGTGGGACTGTCCAAGCTCGGCCTGCCCGCCGACATCATCGCCGCGGTCGCCCGGCTCTGGCCGCGTGCGACGCTGACGCGGGCGCTGGCGGATTTGCTGCTGCACCAGGACATCCGGCCGGACGACCGGGTGCTGATCGCCGGCAACCCGTCCTGGCCGGCCCTGGCGGCGCTGCTGGAGGGTGCCACGATCCTGTTTCATGCCGGCCGGCCGGACCGGCTGCTGGCGGCGGCGGCCGAGGAGCAGGCGAGCGTGCTGGTGGCACCCGCCGCCTGGCTGGCGGATCTGTCGTTTCAGCGCAGCGTGCCGCGGCCGGACCTGCGGGCGTTGCGCAGCATCGTCAGCACCGGCGGGCCGCTGGCGCCGGAGGCGCGCATCCGCGTCTCCACCTGGATCAAGCCGAACCTGATGCTGCTGGCCCGGGCCGGCGAGACGATATGGGGCAATCCGCTGGAACCGGTGCGGGTCCGCCCAAGCCCCTCGCCGGCGCTGTTCGCGCCAGTGAGGTCGCCCGGTGAGGTCAGCTTGAGTTAGGCCGCGATTTGCAGGGCGGGATCGACCGTGATCTCGGCCTCGGTCTTCTCGCGGATCTCCGCCACGCTGACGTCGGGCGCGATGTCCACCAGCACGAGCCCGGCGGGACGGATATCGAACACGCCCAGTTCGGTGATCACCATGCTGACCACGCCCTTGCCCGTAAGCGGCAGGGTGCACTGCTTCAGCAGCTTGGGCTTGCCGCCGGCGGTATGTTCCATCAGCACCACCACGCGCGGCACGCCGGCGACCAGGTCCATCGCGCCGCCCATCCCCTTGACCATCTTGCCGGGGATCATCCAGTTCGCGAGGTCGCCGTTCTCCGCCACCTGAAGCGCGCCCAGGATGGAGATGTTGATGTGCCCGCCGCGCACCATGGCGAAGCTGGCCGCGCTGTCCACGAAGCTGGTGGACGGCAGCGCGGTGACGGTCTGCTTGCCGGCATTGATCAGGTCGGGGTCCTCGTCGCCCTCGAACGGGAACGGGCCGATGCCGAGCATGCCGTTCTCGCTGTGCAGCTGCACGTCGATCCCCGCGGGAATGTGGTTGGCCACCAGCGTCGGGATGCCGATGCCGAGATTGACGTAGAAGCCGTCTTCGATTTCACGGGCCGCGCGGGCGGCCATCTGATCGCGTGTCCAGGGCATAGCTATGTCCTCCCGATAGATTTAAGAACGCTCGCGCTTCGCTGAACCTCTGATTAAGAACGCTCGCGCTACGCTGCCGCTATAAGAACGCTCGCGCTGCGCTGCCGCTTGTTAGGCCGCTTCACGCTTGCGCACAGTGCGCTGCTCAATTCGCTTGTCGACGTGGCCCAGCTTGACGATGCGTTTCACGAAGATGCCGGGCGTCACGATGTGATCGCCGTCCAGCGCGCCCATGGGCACCAGTTCCTCGACCTCGGCCACCGTCATCTTCGCGGCCGTCGCCATGATCGGGTTAAAGTTCCGAGCGGTCTTGTTGTAGACAAGGTTGCCTTCCGGATCGGCCTTCCAGGCATGCACGATCGCCAGGTCGGCGAACAGCCCGGTCTCCAGGATGTAGGTCCGGCCATTGAAGACCTTCGACTCCTTGCCCTCGGCGATCGCGGTGCCGACGCCCGTGGCGGTATAGAACCCCGGGACCCCCGCGCCGCCGGCGCGGATGCGCTCGGCCAGGGTGCCCTGCGGGTTGAACTCGATCTCAAGTTCACCGGCCAGGTACTGCTTGGCGAAGGTCGCGTTCTCGCCGACATAGGAGCTGATCATCTTGCGGATCTGGCGGGTCTGCAGCAGCACGCCCAGGCCGACATCGTCGATCCCGGCATTGTTGGAGATGCAGGTGAGGTCCTTCACGCCGGACAGCTTGATCGCCTCGATCAGCGCCGCGGGAATGCCGCACAGGCCAAACCCGCCGGCCATGATGGTCATGCCGTCCCGGAGCACACCGGCCAGCGCCGTCGTCGCGTCCGGATAGATTTTGTTCACCGCCATTGCACGACTTTCCTCATTGCCAAACGTTGGCCGCAAACTGCCATCCCGAGCGTTGGGAAGCAACGCAAGCGTGAAGTCCTTTCTCAGGCCGCCCGGGCCAACGCCCGCCAGACGACTTCCGGGGTCGCCGGCATGTCCAGCTGGGTAATGCCGCTATCGGCCAGCGCGTCCAGCAGCGCGTTCATCAGCGCCGGCGGGCTGCCGACCGCGCCGGCCTCCCCTGCGCCCTTCACGCCCAGCGGATTGGTGCCGCAGGGCACCTCGATCAACTCCACCTCGATATCCGGCAGGTCGTCGGCGCGGGGCAATTGGTAGTCCATGAAGCTGCCCGACAGCAGCTGGCCGGAGGACGGATCGAAGGCCGTGCGCTCCATCATCGCCTGGCCAATGCCCTGCGCCACGCCGCCATGCACCTGGCCGGCGACGATCATCGGGTTGACGGCCTTGCCCACGTCATCGGTCACGCTATAGCGCAGGATGTCGATACGCCCGGTTTCCGGATCGACCTCGATCTCGGCGATGTGGCAGCCGTTCGGGAAGGTGTGGTGGTCGATATTGGCGATTTCCGCCGCATCCAGGGTGGTCACGTCCTCCCCGGCCGTGGCCTTCTTCCGCTGGGTGGTGGCGAGGGTCAGAATATCCATGCCGCGATCGGTGCCGACGATGGAGAAGCGCCCGTCCTCGAACACGATGTCGGCCGGGGCGGCTTCCAGCGCCTCGGAGGCGGCCTTCTTGCCCTTTTCGATGACCGTGGACGCCGTCAGCAGGATCGCCTGGCCCTCGGAATACAGGCTGCGCGCGCCGCCGGTGCCGCCGCCGACCGGGATGGTGTCGGTGTCGCCCTGGCGCACCCGGATCTTCTCGCCGTCGATGCCGAGCCGGTCGGAGGTGAGCTGCACATAGGCCGTCTCGTGGCCCTGGCCGGTGGACTGGGTGCCGACATACACATCGACGAACCCGTCATCGGCGAAGCGGATTTCCGCCCGTTCGGTGGCGTCGCCGCCGGTGGCTTCCAGGTAGTAGGCCAAGCCGATGCCGCGCTTCTTGCCCTTCGCCGCGGAAGCGGCCCGGCGGGCCGGGAAGCCGGCGAAATCGGTATGCTTCAGCGCCGCATCGAGCACATGGGCAAATTCGCCGCTGTCATAGGTCTTGCCCATCGGCGTGCTGTGCGGCATCGCCGAGGGCGGCACCATGTTGCGCCGGCGCAACTCGATCCGGTCGATCTTCATCTCCCGCGCCGCCGCGTCGATCAGCCGTTCGACCAGATAATTCGCCTCCGGCCGGCCGGCGCCGCGATACGCGTCCACCGGCGGGGTGTTGGTGAACACGCCGATGACGTTGGCGTAGATCGCCTTGAAGCCGTAGATGCTGGCCAGCACGCTGGTGCCGGCAAAGGTCGGGATATACGGCGCGAAAGTGGACAAATAAGCGCCCATGTTCGCCAGATTGCGGGTGCGCAGCGCGAGGAATTTGCCCTGCGCGTCCATGGCGATCTCGCCGATGGTCACGTTGTCGCGGCCCTGGGTGTCGCACAGGAAGGCTTCGCTACGCTCGGCCGCCCATTTCACCGGCTGGCCCAGCTTGCGCGCGGCGTAGCAGGTCAGCACGTGCTCGGCGTACAGGAACAGCTTCATCCCGAAGCCGCCGCCGACATCGGGGGTGATGATGCGGAATTTCTCCGCGTCGTTCTTGAACACGGCCGACGAGAGCAGCCCCTTCAGCAGCCAGCCGCCCTGGGTGTTGGTGTACAGCGTCCAGCGGTCGCCATCGTAATCGGCGATTGCCGCGCGTGCCTCCATGGACGAAACGATGATGCGGTTGTTCACCACGCGCAGCTTGGTCACGTGCGCCGCCTTGGCGAACTCGGCCTCGGTTGCGGCCTTGTCGCCGATTTCCCAGTCGAACACGGTGTTCTTCGCAATGTCCGGCCAGACCTGAGCCACGCCAGGGTCGATCGCGGTGGCAAGGTCGGTGGCAGACGGCAGGATGTCGTACTCGACGCCGATCGCCTCGGCGGCGTCACGCGCCTGCTTGGCGGTGGCGGCGACGACGAAGGCGACGGGATCGCCGACATGACGCACCGCGCCGTCGGCCAGCACCGGATGCGGCGGCATCGCGCCGTCGGACCCGTCGCGGTTCTGCATCGGCACCGCGCAGGGCAGCCCGCCAATGCCGTCCGCGTTCAGGTCGGCGCTGGTGTAGACCGCCTTCACGCCCGGCATGGCCTTGGCCGCGGCGGTGTCGATGGAAGTGATGGCAGCCGCCGCGTGCGGGCTGCGCAGCACGACGCCGAACAGCATGCCCGGCAGCACGATGTCATCGGTGTAGCGCCCGGCGCCTTTCAGCAAGCGCGGGTCCTCGACGCGACGGACGGGCTGGGCGAGGCCGAACTTGCTCATGATGGGCTCCGGAATGAACGGTGACGGCGCACAGCATGCACCGACTGCGACCGGAAGGCCAAGGGCAATGGCCGCAGGTCAATGCCTGCGGCGGTTGAGTTTCCGCCGCTCGAACCGCTCCTTCGCGGCTTCCCGGATGCCCTGGAAGATCGTGTACAGCATCGGGATCAGGAAGATGCCGATCGTGCTGGCCACGATCATGCCGGCGAATACCGCCGTGCCGACCGCGCGCCGGCTCAGCATCGCCGTGCCGTGTGCCCAGACCAGCGGGATCAGGCCGAGGATGAACGCAATGGATGTCATCATCACCGCGCGGAACCGCATCTTCGCGCCGGCGGCCGCGGCCTCGCGGATCGGCAATGCCGGCCTCGCGCTGCTCCTTGGCGAATTCGACGATCAGGATGCCGTTCTTCGCCGCCAGCGCGATCAGCACCACGAGGCCGATCTGGCCATAGAGGTCGAGCGGCAGGCCGGCGAGCAGGATGCCGCCGAACGCGCCCAGCACGCCCACGGTCACCGACAGCAGCACCGGCACCGGGATCATCCAGCTTTCGTACAGCCCGACCAGGAACAGATACGCGAACAGCACCGCCAGTCCCAGGATCACGCCGGTCTGTCCGGAAGCGGCCAGTTCCTGATAGGCCGTGCCGGACCATTCATAGGCATAGCCCGGCGGCATCGTTTTCGCCGCCACCTGCGCCATCTCCGTCAGCGCGGTGCCCGAGGAAACCCCGGGCGCGGGACCGCCATTGATCGTCACCGAGCGGTAGTTGTTGAACCGGCTGATGACCTGCGGCCCGACCACGACGCGCAGATCGGCGATGGCGCGCAGCGGCACCATGGTGCCGGTCTTGTTGCGCACGAAGATCTTGAATATCTGCGGGATTTCGGTGCGGTCGGCCTCGATGCCCTGGATGTTCACCTGCCAGGTGCGGCCGAACAGGTTGAAGTCGTTGACGTAGATCCCGCCCAGCGTGGCCTGCAGCGCGTTGAACACGTCCAGCACCGATAAGCCGAGCGCCTGCGCCTTCTCCCGGTCGATGTCCAGATAGACCGACGGATTGGTCGGGCTGAAGGTGGAGAAAACCCGCGCCAGGCGCGGATCGGCGTTGGCCGCGGCGACCAGGCCGGCGGCGGTGCTGCCCATCGCGGCCGGGTCCTGGCCTTCCAGGTTCTGCAACTGGAACTCGAACCCACCGGAGGTGGACAGGCCGATGATCGGCGGCAGATTGAACGGGAACACCGAGGCCGAGCGGATCTGCTGCGCCGCGCCGAACACGCGCCCGATGATCGACTGCACGTTGTCGGCCACGGCCGGACGGTCGGCGAAGGGCTTCAGCTTGGCGACCACGAAGGCCGAGTTCGGCTGGTTGGCGCCGTCGAGCAGCGAGAAGCCGACGATCGCCAGCACCCGGTCCACCTGCGGCAACGGGCGGAGGATGCCCTCCACCTGCTGCACCACCGCGCGGGTGCGCGAGACCGAGGCGCCGTCGGGCAGCTGCACCGAGACGAAAAACACCCCCTGGTCCTCTTCCGGCAGGAAGCCCGTCGGCGTGATCTTGCCGAGACCGTAAATGCCGGCGCCGCAGGCGGCGATCACCACGACGGCGAGAACGGCGACGCGCAGCAGGCGTTGCACCACCCGCGCGTAGCCGTCGCGCACGCCGGTGATGCCGCGCAGCACGTAGCCCATGAAGCCACGCTTGACGCCCTCATGGCGCAGGAACATGCCGCACAGCGCCGGCGACAGCGTGAGCGCGTTGAAGGCGGAGATCACGGTGGCAACCGAAATCGTCACGGCGAACTGGCGGAAAAGCTGGCCGGAAATCCCGGGGATGAAGCCGATCGGCACGAACACCGACAGCAGCACCAGGGTGATGGCGATGACCGGCCCGGTGATCTGCGCCATCGCCTTCTTCGTGGCGTCCTTCGGCGGCAGGTCGGGCTCTTCCTCCATCACCCGCTCGACGTTCTCCACCACCACGATGGCGTCATCCACCACGATGCCGATCGCGAGCACGAGCGCGAGCAGGGAGATCGTGTTGGCGGAATAGCCGAGGGCCAACAGGACCGCGAAGGTGGTGATCAGGCTGACGGGCACCGCGATCGTCGGGATCAGGGTCGCGCGGAAATTGCCCATGAACAGATAGACCACGAGCACGACCAGCAGGAAGGCCTCGCCCAGCGTCTTCAGCACCGTGTCGATCGTGTCGGCGACGAAGGTGGAGCTGTCGTAGAACACCTGTGCCTTCAGCCCCGGCGGGAAGCGCTTGCCCAGTTCGTCCAGCGTTTGGTGAACCTTGGCCGAGGTCGCCACCGCGTTCGCGTCGGGCGACAGATAGATGCCGATGGACACGGCGGGATTGCCGTTCAGCCGGCTTTCCGCGTCCATGCTCGCCGCACCGAGTTCCACCCGGGCCACGTCGCGCACCCGCAGCACCGAGCCGTCCGGGTTGGCGCGCACGACGATGTCGCCGAACTGCTCGGGCGTGGACAGCCGGCCCTGGGTCTGCACGTTCAGCTGGAACTGCGTCGCGTCCGGGGTGGGCCGCGCGCCGATGCGCCCGACCGGGGCCTGCACGTTCTGCTCCCGGATCGCCTGGATGATGTCGGAAGGCACAAGGCTGAGGGCGTTCAACCGGTCGATGTCGAACCAGATGCGCATCGAGTAGTCGAGCTTGCCGAACAGCAGCGCCTGGCCGACGCCGGGCGTGCGCGACAGCCGGTCCAGCACGTTGAGGGTGACGTAGTTGCTGATGAACAGCGGAGCGAACTTGTCGTTCTCGGCGTAGAACTGCACGAAGGCGAGGATGGCGGAGGAGCGTTTCTGCACCGTCACGCCGCTGCGCTGCACCTCCGCCGGCAGCTTGGCGAGCGCGGTCTGCACCCGGTTGTTGACGTTGACGGTGTTGATGTCGGGGTCGGTGCCGATGTCGAAGGAAACGGTCAGTCCATAGCTGCCGTCGTTGCCGCTGTTGGACTTCATGTAGATCATGCGGTCCACGCCGACGACGGCCGCTTCCAGCGCCTGCGCGACGGTGCTTTCCACCACGGTTGCGGATGCGCCGGGGAAGTTGGTGCTGACCTGCACCTGCGGCGGCACGATCGGCGGGAACTGCGCGACCGGGATGCGCGACAGCGACAGCGCGCCCGCCAGCGTCATGATCACGGCGATGACAATCGCCAGGCGCGGGCGGTCGACGAACACCGAGGAGATCATTGCCTGGAACCCGTCCCTATGGCTTCGCGCCGGCGGCCGGCGGGGTTGCCGCCCAGCCGGGGGCGGGACCGGCGGGGCCCGGGGTGACGGGAGCGCCGGGGCGCACCCGCTGGATGCCGTCAAGCACCACCATCTCGCCTTCCGCGAGGCCCGAGGCGACGACGGCGAGTTCGGGCGTCGACTGACCCAGGGTGATCCGGCGCTGCTCGGCCTTGTTGTCCTTGCCGATCACGTAGACGTAGTTGCCCTGCTGGTCCGACAGCACCGCCGCGCGCGGCACCGCCAGCGCCTGGATCGGCTCGATGCCGGCCACGGTGACACCGACGAACTCGCCGTCGGTCAGCGTACGCTGCGTCGTGCCGCCAGGCGTGGCCGGGCCGCGCGCGGGGTTGGCGATCTTGCCGCGCAGCGTGATCGTGTCGGTGCTGGTGGACACGGAAATGTCGGTGAAGTCGATCGTGCCGGCCTGGTCGTAGAGGCTGCCGTCGGGCAGGCGCAGCCGGATCGTGACGGCGGCCAGGCCGCCGCGGTCGGCGTAGCGCTTGTTCAGCGCGATCACGCTGCGCACCGCCATCGGGAACAGCACGTTCATCGGATCCTGGCTGACGATGCGCGCCAGCGGGCCGGAGGACGGCGAGACGACGTTGCCGACACTGTAGGCGGACAGGCCGATCTTGCCGTCGATCGGGGCGCGGATGTCGGTGTAGTCCAGATTGATCTGCGCGTTGCGCACCTGCGCCTGGGCGGAAGCGACCTGGGCCGCGAGCGAGGCCTGCTGCGCCTTCGCGTCATCGACGTTGGAGCGCTGCCCCGCCGGCGTGCTGAGCAGCGTCGTCGCGCGATTGAGCTGCAGGGTGGCATTCGCGAGCAACGCCGAATACTGCGCCGCCGAGGCCTGCTGCTGCGCCAGGGCGGCCTCGAACGGGCCGCGCTCCAGCCGGAACAGCAGGTCGCCGGCCTTCACCTCGGCCCCTTCGGTGAACAGCTTTTCCTGCAGGAAGGCGGTGACGCGCGCCGTCAGGTCTACCCGGTTGACCGCCTGGACGCGGCCGACGAACTCCTCGGTTTCGGTGATCGCCTTCCTTTCCACCCGGATAACGCCGACCGCGGGCGGGCCGCCCGGCATCTGCGCATCGGCCGGGGCGGCGGCGAACAGCACGCCCCCGACAAGCAGGGCAGCGCAAATCCATACGCCGAAACCCGGCAGCGCGGCGCGCAGCTTTGCGGGCGTCGGCATGGGTGCCGGCAGGCGGGAAAAGGGCGGGCGCGGCATGATCGTCGGATCCCTTGGGGCGAAATTCCTGCGGATTGTGCAGAGCAGCATAATTTGGGGCAAAGCCAGCCAGCGGCAATAGAGGCTCGATGTCCGGCTGGCAACTTCGGATGCCGACGCCGGCTCTCTTGCGCGCGGACGCGGGGCGTTTCACTTTATGGGTCCTATGGTTTTGGCCGTATGCTGGCTGTCCCGCGGCCCCATCCTTTCCTGCGAGGTTCCTCCATGACCGAACATGTCACCATCTGCGAAGTCGGCCCGCGCGACGGGCTGCAGATCGCCAAGACCCGGATGACCACCGACGACAAGGTCGCCTGGATCGCCTCCATCGCCGCCGCCGGCGTGCCGGAGATCGAGGTCGGCAGCTTCGTCCCGCCCCGCGTCATTCCGCAGCTGGCCGATACCCAGGAGATCGTCGAGCGGTCGCTGGTGCTGCCGGAGGTTGTCGCGCACCGCACGGTCATCCAGGCGCTGATCCCGAACCTGCGCGGCGCGCAGAACGCCTACAACACCGGCGCGCACAAGGTCAGCATCCCCGTCTCCGTCAGCGAGGGCCACAGCCGCGCCAACCTGAACCGCACGCCGGCGGAATCCATTACCGAAGTCCGCGGCATCGTGGCCTGGATCAGGCAGCAGGAGCGGAAGATGCCGGTGATCGCCGGCTGCTCCACCGCCTTCGGCTGCTCGATCGACGGGCTGGTGCCGACCGCGGATGTGGTTCGCGTCGCCGTCGGCCTGGCCGAAGCCGGGGTGGACCAGATCATGCTGGCCGACACCGTCGGCTACGGCCATCCGGCAATGATCAAGGAGGTCGTCCGCGCCGTTCGCGCCGAGATCGGCGACAAGCTGGCCGGCCTGCATCTGCACGACACCTGCGGCCTGGGCATCGCCAACGCCCTGGCGGGGCTGGAGGAAGGCGTGCGCATGTTCGACAGCTGCATCGCCGGCCTCGGCGGCTGCCCCTATGCGCCGGGCGCGTCGGGCAACGTGGTGACCGAGGACCTGGTGTTCATGCTGGAAAGCATGGGCTTCGCCACCGGCATCGACCTGGAGAAGCTGTTCGAGGCGCGGCGCATCCTGCATGCCGGCCTGCCGGCCGAAGCCCTGAACGGCCAGCTGCCGAAGGCCGGCATACCGCGCACCTTCCGCAAGGCCGCCTGAAGCAAGCTTTCGCTGAGGAAACGCCCGCAAACAACAGGAGCGACGCCATGAACGTCTCCGTCCCGTCCAAGCTCAGCTTCCGGCCGATCGATCCGGCCCGCCCCGATTTCGCCGGCGAGGTTTCCGGCATCGACATCGCCGCCGGCGTTTCCCAGGCCGAGGCGGCGGCGATCGAGGCGGCGATGGACAAATACGCCGTGCTGGTCTTCCACGACCAGCGCATCGACGATGACCAGCAATACGCGTTCTCCAGGAATTTCGGCCCGATGGAGACCGCGACCGGCGACCTTGGCATGCCCAAGGACCGCCGGCTGAGCATGGACATCAACGACATCTCCAACCTCGACAAGGACGGCAACATCCTGGCGCGCGACAGCCGCCGCCGGCTGTTTTCGCTCGGCAACCGGCTCTGGCATTCCGACAGTTCGTTCAAGGCGACGCCGTCGAAATACTCCCTGCTGTCCGCCCGCATCATCCCCGGCGCCGGCGGCAACACCGAATTCGCCGACATGCGCGCCGCCTGGGATGCGCTGGACGAGGCCACACAGAAGGAATGCTGGGACCTGGTTTGCGATCACAGCCAGATCTATTCGCGCGGCATGCTGGGTTTCAATATCGGGGACTTCACCGGCGAGGACCAGCAGCGCCTGATCCCGGTGCCGCAACGCCTGGTGCGCCGCCACGCCGCGTCCGGCCGGCTATCGCTCTATCTCGCCTCCCACGCCGGCACGATCCATGGCTGGCCGGTGCCGGAAGCCCGCGCCTTCCTGCGCGACCTGATCGAACACGCCACGCAGCGACAGTTCGTCTATGCGCATGAATGGAAGCAGTACGATCTGGTGATGTGGGACAACCGTTGCACCATGCACCGCGCCCGGCCGTTCGACGGCACGCAGGTCCGCGACATGCACCGCACGACGGTGGCCGACAGCGCGCCGACATTGCAGCAGCCGCGCTGACGGTCTTGGCCCGGCCACGTCGCAAGCCGCCATGAACGGGTCCGGCGGGTCCGCCAATCGGGTTTCCGTCTTGCGCCGGCGCTGATGGCGCGATCCGACGCCGCTGCCGGTCGGGACTACCGGCTGGACTTCTTCCGCGGCCTGGCCCTGTTTGCGATCTTCATCGACCACATCCCCAACAATCCGCTCGGCTACTTTACCCTGCGTGGCCTGGCGCTGGCGGATGCCGCGGAGGTCTTCATATTCATCTCCGGCTATACCGCCGCCATGGTCTACGGCCGCAAGATGTTGCGCGATGGCCCGCTCTTTGCCTCGGCGCTTATTCTGCGGCGGGTCTGGCAGCTCTATGTCGCCCATATCTGCCTGTTCGTGCTCTACAGCGCCGAGGTGGCCTACACCGTGCGCCACTTCGACAATCCGCTGTTCTCGGACGAACTCGGGATCGGCGACTTCCTGATCCGCCCCGACGAGACGATCATCCGGGTGCTGCTGCTGGAATTTCAGCCGGCGCTGCTCGACATCCTGCCCCTGTATATCGCCCTGCTGGGAGTGCTTCCCCTGTTCATGCTGGCGGTGCGCCGGCACGCGGTTGCAGCTTTGCTGTGCTCGGCCGGGCTGTATGTGCTGGCGCAGGTGACGGAGCTGAACCTGCCGGGCAACACCGATGCGAACGGGTGGTTCTTCAATCCGTTCGCATGGCAGTTCCTGTTCTTCATCGCCGCCAGCCTGGGCTTCGCGCAGGCGCGCGGGCGGCCCGTGCTGCCGACCGCCGGCTGGAAGCGGCAGGCGCTGCTGATCGGTTCCGTCGCCGTCGCGGCGGCCGGTTTGGTCATTCAGCTGTCCTGGACCCTGCATCTGTGGAAACCCTGGATTCCCGGCGTTCTCTTCCAGAGCCTGTTCCCGATCCACAAGTCGCTGCTCCCGCCGATACGCCTGATTTCCATCCTGGCGCTGGCCTCGCTGGTTGGCCTGTTGATCAGGCGTGAGGCGGCCTTCATGACCGGCCGGGTCGGCTGGCTGGTGATACTCTGCGGACAGAACTCGCTCTATGTTTTCTGCCTCAGCATTCTGTTGTCGCTGCTCGGCAATGCGGTGCTGACGTTTGCCGGCAAGACCGTTCCGATGGTGATCGCGGTCAACCTCGGAGGCGTGCTGCTGATGATCGGCATGGGGCTGCTCGGCACCTGGTTCGATGCCGGGGGAAAATTCCCGCCGCGCCCGGGTGCCGCACCGGCGAGGGGAATGGCCTGATGTGGCGCATCTGGATGCCGCTCGCCGGCCTGCTGTTCGCCACTTCCGTGCAGGGGGCGGAGTTGCCCTGTCCGGTGCCGGACGATCTTGCGTTGCACGATCTCGTTCTGCCGGCGGTGAAGCGATCGGTGGCGGAAGGGGCCTTGCCGGTGCTGGTGCTGGGTGGCGCCGCCATGGCCGGCGCCGCGGCGGGCGATGCCTCGGCGACCCTGCCAGCCCGGCTGGAGACCGATCTGGCTGCTGCCCTGCCCGGCGTGCGAGTGCGGGTTGTGAACAAGGCGGTGCCCCGCGCCACCGCGGACGCAGCCCTGCCGCGCATTCCCAAACTGATCGCCGAGACCGGCGCACGGCTGGTGATCTGGGCGACCGGCGCGCGGGAGGCGGCGACCGGCGGGGACCTCGAACCCTTCGTTTCGGCGCTGGAGGATGGCATAGCCGCGGCGCGGGCGGCCGGCGCGGACGTCATCCTGGTGGACATGCAATATGCCCCATCCCTTGCGCTGATCGCCAACTACGAACCGTTCCGCACCGCGCTGATCGACATCGCGGCGGTGCACGAGATTCCCATATTGTTGCGCTACGAGATGATGCGCGCTTGGAACGACGGCGGGATACTCGACCTCGACGTACGCGAGCCGGAGGCGCGCCGGCAGGTCGCGCGCAGGCTGTATGCCTGCCTCGCGGCGGCGCTCGCGGGCCCCATCGCGGCCGCCGCGCGCTGAGAGCGGCTGGTTAGTTCAGAAAGATCTTGCCCGGGTTCAGGATGCCCTTCGGATCCAGCGTCGTCTTCAGCGAGCGCATCACCGCCAGCGCCTCCACGCCGTGTTCCTGCTCCAGGAACTCGCGCTTGCCGATGCCCACGCCGTGCTCCCCGCTGCACGAACCGCCCAGCGCCAGGGCACGGGCGACGATCTTCTTGTCCAGCTCCCAGGCCCGCGCCAGGCCGTCCGGTTCCGGCGGCACCAAGATCACCGTGTGGAAGTTGCCGTCGCCGACATGGCCGACGATCGGCGCCGTCAGGCCCGACGCGGCGATGTCCTCCTGCGCGCCCAGGATCGCCTCGCTGAGCAATGAAATGGGCACGATCGCGTCCGTGGCGATGCCGGAATGCCCGGGTTTCAGCGCCAGCGCCGCCCAGTAGGCATCGTGGCGCGCCTGCCACAGCTTGTTGCGCTCGGCCGGATCGGTCGCCCAGCGGAAGCCCTGGCCGTTGCAGCCGATGGCCAGTTCCTCCGCCTGCTCGGCCGCCTGCTTGACCGAGGCGTGCGTGCCGTGGAACTCGAAGAACAGCGATGGCATCGGGGCAAGCCCCTCCAGCTTGGAATAGGCGATGCAGGCCGCGGTCTGCACGTCATCGAGCAATTCCATCCGCGCGACGGGAATGGCGGATTGCATCACCGCGATCACCGTCTCCACCGCATCCGCCAAAGTGGGGAACTGGCAGGTGGCGGACGAGATCGCCTCCGGGATCGGGTGCAGGCGCAGCTGGATTTCGGTGATGATGCCGAGCGTGCCCTCCGAGCCCACGAACAGCCGCGTCAGGTCGTAGCCGGTGGAGGATTTGCGCACCCGCCCGCCGGTGCGGATCACCCGCCCGTCGGCCAGCGCCACCGTCAGGCCCATCACGTTCTCCCGCATCGTGCCGTAGCGCACCGCGTTGGTGCCGGAGGCGCGCGTGGCGCTCATGCCGCCGATCGTGCAGACCTGGGTGCCGGGATCGACCGGGAAGAACAGGCCCTGGTCGCGCAGGTGGATGTTCAACTGCTCCTGAGTCACGCCGGCCTGGACCCGGCAATCCATGTCCGGCTGGCTGACCGACAACACGCTGTTCATGCGTGACATATCGATGCTGATCCCGCCGCGCACCGGCGTCACATGGCCCTCCAGCGAGGTGCCGGCGCCATACGGCACCACCGGAACGCCGTTGGCGTGGCAGAGCTTCAGCAGCTGCGCCACTTCCTCCGACGTCTCGATGAAGGCCACCGCATCGGGCTGCACGGGCGGCTGAGTGTCCTGGCCGTGCGAATGGTGGTCGCGCAGGGCGGCATTCACCGTGATCCGCTCGCCAAGAAAGGCGCGGGCGGCTTCAACGACGGTATCTACGGGACGCGGCATATCAAGGTCCTGACAGAAAGAAGGCCAGGGGCGCTGCCCCTGGACCCCGCTAAGGGCTCGCCCTTAGAACCCCATACTTGGTTTGGGAGTGCAAGAGGGGCCTTACACGGACCGGTCAAGGTCCGCGTAAGGCCCCTCTTGCACTCCCAAACAAAACAAGGATTCCAAAGGCGAGCCTTTGGCGGGGGTCCAGGGGGCAGAGCCCCCTGGCCTTGCTTCCTTCCCGGCCGCCGCCTAGCTTGCAGCCCTAATTTACTCAGGGGGAACGCCAACCATGGCGACAAAACTCAAGCAGCGCATCACGTCGGGCAAGGCCTGCGTCAATGGCTGGCTGGCGATACCGTCGGGCTTCTCGGCCGAGGTGATGGCCCAGTGCGGCTGGGACACCGTTACGGTGGACATGCAGCACGGCGTGCAGGACTACCAGTCCATGGTGCAGTGCTTCCAGGCGATGCAGGCGCATCCCGTCACGCCGCTGGTGCGCGTGCCGTGGAACGAGCCGGGGATCATCGGCAAGGTGCTCGATGGCGGCGCGATGGGCGTGATCTGCCCGATGGTGAACAACGCCGCCGAGGCGAAGGCCCTGGCCGATGCCTGCCTGTATCCGCCGATGGGCAAGCGCTCCAACGGCCCGATCCGCGCCGCGATGTATGGTGAGGCCAGCAGCTACCAGGCCACCGCGAACGACGAGATCATGGTCATTCCGATGATCGAGACGCGCGAAGGCATCGACAACATCGACGAGATCCTGTCCGTCCCCGGCATCAGCGGCATCTATATCGGCCCGTCCGACATGGGCCTGTCGCTCGGCATGATCCCGATCCTGGACCGCGAGGAGCCGAACATCCTGGCGATCTACGAGAAGCTGCTGGCGTCCTGCAAGAAGCACGGCAAGTTCGCCGGCCTGCATAACGGCTCGGCCGCCTATGCCGCGCGGATGATCGGCATGGGCTTCCAACTCGTAACCATCGCCAACGACAGCGGCCTGATGGCGAAAGCGGCGAAGGAAGCCGTGGCCGCCGTGCGCAGCAGCAACCAGCCCGGCGCGGCTGCCTGACACCGGATATCGTCTATACTACGGCCGCGGATGCGCCAGCATCCGCGGCCGTTTTGGTTTCAACGGAGTGCCCCATGTCACAACCTGAAGTCACGCGGGCCAACACCCCGCCGGTCGTCATCCGCCTGCATCCCGATGACAGCGTGATCATCGCCCGCGCGACCCTGCTGCCGGGCACGAAGCTGGCGGACGGCGTGGCGGCGGTGGAGCGCATTCCCGCCGGCCACAAGGCATCGATCCGCCCGCACGCGGTGGGCGAGCCGATCCGCCGCTACGGCCAGATCATCGGTTTCGCCACTCCCCGATCGAGCCCGGCCGCCACGTGCACGTGCATAATTGCGGCATGGAGGATTTCAGCCGCGACTACGCCTATGGCGAGACCGCGGTGCCGACGCAGTACGCCGAACACGCCCGCCACCTTCCAGGGCATCGTCCGCCCGGACGGCAAGGTGGCGACGCGCAACTACATCGGCATCCTGACCAGCGTGAACTGCTCGGCCCATGTCGCCGGGATGGTTGCCGACCTGTTCAAGCGCAACCCGTTCTCCGATCACGATCCGCTGGCCGACTTCCCCAACGTGGACGGCGTGGTGGCGCTCACCCACAAGACCGGCTGCGGCATGACCCAGGACGAGCCGTTGCGCGTGCTTCGCCGCACGCTGGCGGGTTATGCGCGCCATGCCAATTTCTCCCACGTGATCGTGCTCGGCCTCGGCTGCGAGGTGAACCAGATCGGCGGCCTGATGGAGGAACAGCGCCTGGCCGGACGGCTGAAGGCGATGGACATCCAGACCATGGGCGGCACCCGCAAGACCGTGACGGCGGCGGCCGACTTCGTGAAGGAGGTGTTGCAGGAATCCAACAAGGTGCATCGCCAGACCGTGCCGGCCTCGCGCGCTGACCGTGGCGCTGCAATGCGGCGGCTCGGACGGCTATTCCGGCATTTCCGCCAACCCCGCCCTGGGGATCGCCAGCGACCTGCTGGTGCGCAACGGCGGCAGCGTGATCCTGTCCGAAACCCCCGAGACCTACGGCGCCGAGCATCTGCTGACCCGCCGCGCGGTGTCGCGCGAGGTGGGCGAAAAGCTCGTCGCGCTGATGCGCTGGTGGGAGGACTACACGGCCCGCGAGGGCGCGGAGATGGACGCCAACCCCTCCCCCGGCAACAAGGCCGGCGGGCTGACCACCATCCTGGAGAAATCCCTCGGCGCCATGGCCAAGGCCGGCAGCACCAATCTGGTGGATGTGGTGCGCTATGCCGAGGAAGTGACGGCGCGCGGCTTCGTGTTCATGGACACGCCCGGCTACGACCCCGTCGCCGCCACCGGGCAGGTAGCGGGCGGCGCCAACCTGGTGTGCTTCACCACCGGCCGCGGCAGCGTGTTCGGCTGCAAGCCGGCGCCGTCGATCAAGCTGGCGACCAACACGCCGATGTATCACCCGCATGGAAGACGACATGGACGTGAACTGCGGCACCATCCTGGACGGCGACGAGAGCCTGCAGGAGGTGGGGCAGCGGGTTTTCGATCTGATGCTGCGGGTGGCGTCGGGGGAGAAGACAAAGTCGGAGCAGTTCGACTTTGGGGCGGCGGAGTTCGCGCCTTGGGTGCTTGGGGCGACGATGTGAGGGGGTCAGCCTGGCTTGCCCGTCGATTGCCGGCGCAGGCCGCGTAACATCGAGGCGCGCAGCACCCGGTTGATGCGGGTCTGGTAGCCGGGTCCCTGTGCCTGGAAATAGGCGAGCACGTCGGCGTCCACCCGCAGGCTCTTGAGCGTCTTCACCGGTTTGTAGAACCGTCCCCGAACGGCGCCAGACCAGTCCGTGACCTCGAGCGCATCCGGGTCGGTCCGGTCGATCTGGCCGTCCGGCATGTCGGCGACCGCCTGCAACATGGCCAACATCTCCGGCGAGATGGAGGTGGATGTCTTAGAATTCGCCTTCTTCATAGGCTTTCCTCTCCTGCGCCGTTGCCTTGCGCACGCTGATGATCCTGCCTTGGCGCTCGTCCGCCGGCTCGGTATGGACCACGAACAGCAGCACCACCCCGTCCGCACTGCCGACCGTCTGCCAACGGTCGCCGTCCGGATGCGGGTCCGGGCGGGAGAGCGCATGCGGGTCTCCGTCGAGAACCGCGATCCCGGCGGCGAGCGGCAACCGATGGCGCACCCGGTTCCTTGCGTCCTTCGCTGGGTCCCATGTCCATTCGGACACCTTTCGCTCCATAATGTAGTAGCGGAATTGTAGCTACACAATAGCCGCGTTGGTCAATTCCTCGAAGCGGGAAGCGGCTTAGCGCCGCTCGGACTGGTAAGCCGCCCAACAGGCAGTATCGTAACTGGATCGCAGCCTATCAGGAGGCCGGTAGGTGCCGTCGGCACCGGATTTTGCTACGCTTCATCCGAGCTACGCTTGCTGACCTGTCGTTGGTATCGCGAAGGGAATGTCCGATGGCCGTTCTGGCTATCTTCAAATACGACGTGAAGCCGGGCCGCCTGCCCGATTTCATGGCAAAACTGCAGGCAGCCGCCTCCCCAAGGTTCAACAGCCCGGTCATGCCATCCTCCGTCCGGCTGCTGCGCAGCACGGTTCCCGGCCCGGACACCGGCGCCGTCATTCTGATGATCGAATACACCGACATGGCGGCGTACGGCGCCAGAACCGCCTACGAACAGAGCAACGCAGAATGGCGCGACCTGTTCGCCGCCACGCCGGATTCGCCTGAAACCCTGGTCTCGGTCGAATTGCTTTCCGAGATGACCCGCTAGCCCCCAAGATACCAGGACAACGCCAATGCCCCTCGATCAAACCCGTCCCGCCAAGCAAGGCTCCGACTGGATCGCCCCCGATTGCTCCGGCCAGAATTTCTACGACATCGACCGCGGCCTGCGCGACCTGCTGGCGATCTACCTGCCGGAGGATGTCCGCACCCACCTGGACGCCGCATTACGCGGCGCTCGGCGACCTGGCCGGCGGCCGCCTGGACGAGCTGGCCCGCATCGCCGACCGGCACGGCCCGGTGCTGCACGCCCGCGACAAGTTCGGCCGTGACGAGGACTGGATCGAGTACCATCCCGCCTATCGCGAAATGGAAAAGATCGCGTTCGAACAATACCAGTTCCACGCCATGAGCCATCGGGCCGGCGTGCTCGGCATGGACCGGCCGCTGCCGCCGGTGGCGAAATACGCGTTTACCTATCTGTTCGTGCAGGGCGAGTTCGGGCTGATGTGCCCGATCAGCGTCACCGATACCTCCATCCACCTCATCGGGAAGTTCGCCAGCCCGGAGCTGCGGGACTATCTGCTGCCGAAGATGCTCTCGGCCGACCCGGCGACGTTCTGGAAAGGCACGCAGTTCATGACCGAGAAGGCCGGCGGGTCCGATGTCGGCGCGATCGAAACCGTCGCCCGCAACGAGGGCGGCACCTGGCGGCTGTATGGCGACAAATGGTTCTGCTCGCACACCGATGCCGATGTGGCGCTGCTGCTGGCCCGCCCCGAGGGCGCGCCGGCGGGAACACGGGGCCTCGCGCTGTTCGCCCTGCCGCGCCGGCTGAAGGATGGCAGCCGCAACGCGTACCGGATCGTGCGGCTGAAGGACAAGATGGGCACCCGCTCGATGGCCAGCGGCGAGATCCGGCTGGAAGGCGCGGAGGCCTATCTGGTTGGCGACGTCACCGCCGGGCTGAAGCAGATGATGGAGCAGGTGAACCTGTCGCGCCTGTCGCACGGCGTGCGGGCCGCGGCGATGATGCGCCGCTGCGTGAACGAGTCGCTCACGGTCGGCGCGCAACCGCATCGCCTTCGGCCGGCCGATCATCGAGTTCCCCCTGCTGCGCCGGCAACTGGCAAAGATGATCGTGCCGACGGAGCAGGCGCTGTCGATGGCGATGGCGGCCGCCGACGCGATGGGCCGGGCCAAGGAAGGCGACGCGGAAGCCGAGGCGGAACTGCGCATCCTGACCCCGCTGCTGAAGCTGCGCGCCTGCCGCGACAACATCGCCGTCGCCACCGGCGCGATGGAGGTCCGCGGCGGCAACGGCTACATCGAGGATTGGGTGAACCCGCGGCTGGTGCGCGACGCCCATGTCGGCCTGCTGTGGGAGGGCACCAGCAACATCAACGCGCTGGATGTCATCCTGCGCGCCGTCGGCAAGGCGGGCGGCGCATCGCGCCCTGCAGGCGATGCTGCGCCGCCGCCTGGGCAATGCCTCGCCGCTGCCGGAGGATTTCCGCAACAAGCTGGAACAGACGCTGGACCGCGCCGTGCAGCTGGCCGAGCAGGTGGCAAAAGCCGGCGCCGGAGCCGCAGGCCCGCCGCGCCGCCACCGCGCTGTACGACGCCGCCAGCGCCGTGCTGCTGGCCTGGGAAGGCTCCCGCCCAGGTGCGGACGCCCGCCGCGTGCTGCTGGCCCGGATGGTGATCGCCCACCGGCTGTCGCCGCAGGATCCGCTGGAGATCGAGGATGCGGCCGGGGAGGATGCGGCGATCGACCTGCTGCTGGACGAAACGCCACTGACGCTGGATCGGGTGGCGCCGCTGCTGGCGGGGTAATCGGCTTGCAACCGTGGCGGATGATTGATATATGATGACTATATCATATATTGAGCAGCGCCATGCGAACCCTTGTCGATATTCCCGATACCCAGATCCGCGAGCTGGCCGAGCTCTGCGAGCAGGTGAACCGCCCGCGCGCCGCGCTGATCCGCGACGCGATCGCGGAGTATCTGGCACGCCATCGCCGCCATGCGGAGCAGGACGCTTTCGGCCTGTGGGGCAAGGACGTCCCGGACGGACTGGCCTATCAGGAGAAAGCCCGCGCCGAGTGGTGAAGGCGCTTTTCGACACCAACATCCTGATCGACCATCTGCGCGGCATCGAGGCGGCGCGGGAGGAACTGGCCCGCTACACCGACAAGGCCATCAGCCTGATCACCTGGATGGAGGTGCTGGCCGGCACCGCCGACACCCATCGGCCCGCGACCCGAGCCTTCCTGGACGGCTTCACCCTGATCGGGATCGACCCCCGCGTGGCCGAGCGCGCCGTGGCGCTGCGCCAGGTGCAGCGGATCAAGCTGCCGGATGCGATCGTCTGGGCGTCGGCCCAGGTGCATGCCAGGCTTCTGGTCACGCGCGATACGAAGGGTTTTCCGCCCGGCGATCCGGGCATCCGCCTGCCCTACACGGTGCCGGCGTAGCGATCAGCCCGGCGGCGGCCACTGCCTGAAATGGTGGCCCAGCAGCAGGCTCACTTCCTTCAGCACCCGGCCGCGATAGCGCACCGATGTCGGCTCCAACGTCTCCAGCCGGTCGAACAGCGGCGCCATCTCGCGCGCGACCCGGTCGGCGTGCTCGGGCACGATCAGCAGCACATCCTGCCCGACGGCGCCGGCGGCCGGGCGGATGAAGCCGAACTGGCGGCAGTCGAGGTTGAGGCAGGTCAGCGCCACGTCCGGGCCCAGGCCGTAGGCGATTTTGCCGGAGTCCCGCCAGTTGGGGGCGGCCAGCACGGTATCCGGGCGGTGCAACAGGCCGCGCGCCGCGAGATCGGTGCGCAGCGAGGTCCAATCCACCGCCTCCGCCATCGGGTCCGTGCGCGGCGCGAACAGCGCCACCACCGGGTGCAGCAGGTCGAACCGCACGCCGATGCTGAGCACGGCCAGCACCGCCACGGTGAAGATGGCGGTGCCCGCCAGGGTGCGCCGCGTGGCGACGCTGCCGCGGTCCAGCAGCCGCACGATCAGGCCGCCGAGCAGCGGGAACAGCATCAGGTAGCCGGGGGCGGCCCAGTGAAACAGCACCCGTTGGCTGGACCAGGCGGAGATCAGCGCGAAGGCGACGATGGGCGGCGCGCCCAGGCAGCACAGCAGCCAGCCACGCCATTCCGACGGCCCGCGGCGCAACGCGGCGATGAAGGCCACCATCATCGGCGCCCAGATCCAGGGCAGGATGAACAGCGCCTCGCCGGCCAAAGTGGACAGCGGCATCAGCGGCCGGAACCGCGCGGCCCCGGCGCGCGCACCCTGGAAGGCGAAGGATGCCCAGCCATGCATGGCGTTCCACAGGATCACCGGGCTGAACAGGGCGAGGGCGAGCAGCGCCGCCACATAGGGCTCCGGCCGGGCCAGCCAATGGCGGTGCGCCCGGCTGGTCAGCAGGAAGACGAACGCGCCGCCGATGGTCAGCACCGCGGAATACTTCGACAGCAGGGCCAGGCCGGCGCAGATGCCGGCGCCGATCCACCATGACCGGCCGCGATCGGCCAAAGCGTGCATCAGGCACAGGGCCGCGCCCAGCAGAGCGCAATCCAGCGGCCCGTCCGGCAACACCCAGGTGGCGCTGGTGACGCCCAGCACCGGCGACAGGCTGAAGGCGAACGCCGCCCAGAACCCCACCCTCTCCCCTGCGGCGGCGGTGCCAAGCCGGAACATCAGCCAGGTGGAAAGAGCGGACAGCGCGATGAACGGCAGCCGCACCGCCACCGGCGCCTCGCCAAACAGCTGCGCGGCCCCCCAGGACAGCCACCAGGACACGGGCGGATGGTCGAAATAGCCGAGCCGAAAAAACCCGGCCGGCGGCGACCATGTAGCTTTCGTCAACGCCCAGCCCCAGGGACCAGGCAAATCCCAGCCGGACCAGCGTCGCGGCCAGGATCAGCCAGAGCACGGCGGTTCGGGGTGACCGCGCGGCCACCCCCGTGAACGCGTCCAGTTAGGCCGCCACCACCGGTGTCGCCTGCTCGCCGAGGCCTGCGATGCCGAGCTTCATCATCTGGCCGGGCTTGAGGAAGGTCGGCGGCTTCATGCCGGCGCCGACGCCGGGCGGCGTGCCGGTGCTGATGATGTCGCCGGGCTGCAGGGTGATGAAATGGCTGACATAGCTGACCAGCTTCACCACGCCGAAGATCATCGTCTTGCTGCTGCCGTCCTGCATCCGCTTGCCGTCCACGTCGGTCCACACGTGCAGGTTCTGCGGATCGGGGATCTCGTCCTTGGTCACCATCCACGGGCCGGTCGGGCCGAAGGTGTCGCAGCCCTTGCCCTTGTCCCAGGTGCCGCCGCGCTCGATCTGGTATTCCCGCTCGCTGACGTCGTTGCAGACGCAATAGCCGGCGACATAGTCCATCGCCTGGTTTTCCGGCACGTAGCTCGCCTTCTTGCCGATGACGATGCCGAGTTCGCACTCCCAGTCGGTCTTCTCCGAGCCGCGCGGGATCTTCACGGCGTCGTACGGGCCGGAATAGGCGCTCAGCGATTTCAGGAACACGATCGGCTCCTTCGGGATCGGGTTGCCGGTCTCGGCCGCATGGTCGGCGAAGTTCAGGCCGATGCAGACGAAGTTCGCCGGCCGCGCCACGCAGGCGCCGATGCGCGGATTGCCCTCGGCCTTCGGCAGAGACGCGAGATCCAGGCCGGCCAGCATCTTCAAGCGACGCATCGGACAGGGCGAACCCATCGATGTCGCGCACCACGCCGGACAGGTCGCGGATCGCGCCGGAGGCGTCGAGCACGCCCGGCTTCTCGGCCCCGGCGGGCCCGTAACGCAATAGCTTCATGGTGGGTTTCCTTCCCTTAAAGTGTCCAACCGCCGTCTATCACCAAAGCCTGCCCGGTGACGAACTGGCTCTCGTCGCTGGCCAGATACACCGCCAGCGCGGCGATTTCCTCCGGTGAGCCAAGCCGGCCCATCGCCTGCCGGGCGATGAAGGCGGCACGGGCCTGGTCCACCGAGCCGACCTGGGCGGCGTTGGCGGCGATGCGCTCGTTCAGGCTGGGCGTCTGCACCGTGCCGGGACAGATGCAGTTGCAGCGCACGCCCTGTTTCACGAAGTCCGTGGCGATGGATTTCGTCAGCCCGATCACGGCGGCCTTGGTCGTGCCGTAAATGAAGCGAGCCGGCGCGCCCTTGATGCTGCTGGCGGCCGAGGACATGTTGATGATCGAGCCGCCCTTGCCCTCCAGCATGCCCGGCAGGAACGCGCGGATGGTGCGGAACATCGAATGCACGTTCAGCGCGAAGGCCAGGTCCCATTCGGCCTCCGTCGCCTCGAAGATCGTGCCCTGGTGCACGAAGCCGGCGCAGTTGAACAGGATGTCGACCGGACCGGCGGCATCCGCCACCCGGTCGATCGCATCGGCGTCCCGCACGTCCAGCTTGGCGGTGCGGATGCGGTCGGACGCGATCTGCCCGACCAGCGCCTCATTGATATCGGTCGCGATGACCTTGGCGCCATCGGCGGCGAAGGCCAGCGCGGTCGCCAGCCCAATCCCTTGGCCTGCCGCGGTGACGAACGCGGTTTTGCCAGCAAGGCGATCTGCCATCGAAGCCTCCCCGTTTTTGGGCTCAGCCGTTTGCTGAACGGCTAGTGATTATTGCGCGATTCGCCGCGGGTTTCGATGATGTCGAGATACAGCGTGGCCGGTTCCAGGCACGCGCCCGTGCCCTGCTGGCCCACCATCGAGCGGTAGATTTCTTCCCACGGGGTCATGTGCTGCAGCTTGGGCGGCGTCCAGGCGGCGCGGCGCGCTTCCAGTTCGCCCGCCGGCAGCAGCACGTCCACCTTGTTCTTGTCGAGGTCGATGCGGATGCGATCGCCGGTTTGCAGCAGCGCCAGGCCACCGCCCACGGCGGCCTCCGGGGAGACGTTCAGGATCGACGGGCTGCCCGAGGTGCCGGATTGCCGCCCGTCGCCCATCGTCGGCAATGCGTCGATGCCCTGCTTCAGCAGCGACGCCGGCGGCTGCATGTTCACCACCTCCGCGCCGCCGGGATAGCCGACCGGGCCGCAATTGCGGATCACCAGCACCGACTGCTCCTCGATGTTCAAGGAAGGATCCTCGATCCGGTGATGGTAGTCCTCGGGTCCCTCGAACACGATGGCGCGGCCCTCGAAGATGTTGGGGCGGTCGGGGTTGGACAGGAAGCGCTTGCGGAACGCCTCGTCGATGACGCTGGTCTTCATGACCGCGGTTTCGAACAGGTTGCCGGTCATCACCACGTAGCCGGCATTGGCGCGCAGCGGCGTGTTGTAGGCGCGGATCACCTCGCGGTCGGGCGCGGGCGCCGATGCCAGGTCTTCGGCCACGGTCTTACCGGTGACGGTGCGGGCATCGGCGTTCAGCTTGCCGGCGTCCAGCAGTTCCTTCATCACCGCCGGCACGCCGCCGGCACGGTGGAAGCGCTCGCCCAGGAAGCGCCCGGCCGGCTGGCAATCGACCAGCAGCGGGATCTCCGGGCCCAGGCGCTGCCAATCGTCCAGCGTGTGGTCAACGCCCATGTGCCGGGCGATCGCCACCATGTGGATCGGGCAGTTGGAGGACGCGCCGAGCGCGGCGGCGGCCACCACCGCGTTCTCGAACGCGGCCTTGGTCATGATGTCGGACGGGCGCAGGTTTTCCGCCACCATGCCGACGATGCGCTTGCCGGTCTCGAACGCCATCCAGCCGCGTTCGCGATACGGCGCGGGGATCGCCGCGCAGCCAGGCAGCGACATGCCCAGCGCCTCGGCCAGGCCGTTCATCGAGCTGGCGGTGCCCATGGTGTTGCAATGCCCGACCGAGGGGGCGGAGGAGGACACCATGTCCATGAATTCGTCGTAGCCGATCTTGCCCTCGGCAAACAGCTTGCGGCCCTCCCAGACGATGGTGCCGGAGCCGGACAGCCGGCCCTTCCACCAGCCATCCAGCATCGGCCCGCCGGACAGCACGATGGCGGGGATGTTCACCGTCGCCGCGGCCATCAGGCAGGCCGGCGTGGTCTTGTCGCAGCCGGTGGTCAGCACCACGCCGTCGATCGGGTAGCCGTGCAGGATCTCCACCAGGCCGAGATAGGCGAGGTTGCGGTCCAGCGCCGCGGTGGGGCGCTTGCCGGTTTCCTGGATCGGATGGACCGGGAATTCCAGCGGCACGCCGCCGGCATCGCGGATGCCGTCGCGGATGCGGCTGGCGAGCTCGATATGATGACGGTTGCAGGGCGACAGGTCCGACCCGGTCTGGGCGATGCCGATGATCGGCTTGCCGCCGCGCAGTTCGTCCGGCGTGATGCCGTAGTTCATGTAGCGTTCTAGGTAGAGCGCGGTCATCGCGGGATCGGCGGGCTCGTCGAACCAGCGGCGCGAGCGCAGGCGCTTGCCGTTACTGGTGGCGCTGGAATGTGGATCGGCCATGACGAACTCCCTGGTATTGGACGCCTGTCCGGCGGTGCCCGGACCGGCGCGGAAAGCGGCGCAAGTTGGGCGGTCGGCCCGCGCGGTGTCAACCGGAACCGCACATTCGAGCCGGCCGGGAACGGATGCCTTGACCGGCGCTGCCGTCGTCGCTACATCTCGAGTGCAGATGCGAATAACTCGCAATTGAATGTCGGTATCAAACGGGGCGCGCCACCCCGCCTTGCAGGGACGAAGAAAGATTATGTTGGCCGCTCTGGTGATCGTGTTTCGTGAGGCTATGGAAGCCGGGCTGATCGTCGGCATCGTCATGGCGGCCACGCGGGGTGTCCCCGGTCGCGGCCGGATGGTGGCGCTCGGCGTGCTCGCCGGGGTGGCCGGGGCCTGCCTGGTGGCGGCCTTCGCCGGGCAGATCGGCGCGCTGTTCGACGGGGTCGGACAGGAGGTCTTCCAGGCCTCGGTGTTGAGCCTGGCGGTGCTGATGCTCGGCTGGCACACGATCTGGATGTCCAGCCACGGCCGCAAGACCGCGCAGGAGATGCGCACG
The DNA here is from genome assembly GCA_963839645.1 of uncultured Alphaproteobacteria bacterium. Taxonomy (GTDB): domain Bacteria; phylum Pseudomonadota; class Alphaproteobacteria; order Acetobacterales; family Acetobacteraceae; genus PALSA-911. The sequence continues at coordinate 134,089 of CAWIVZ010000001.1, forward strand.
CTGGGCGCCTCGGTGCGCGACGGATCGCGCAGCCTGACGGCGCTGTCGGTGGTGATCGGCGTCGCGGTGCTGCGCGAGGGCGCGGAGATCGTGCTGTTCCTGTACGGCATCACGGCCGGCGGCGATTCCTCGGCCGGGTCCATGGCGATCGGCGGTCTGCTGGGCGTCGCGGGCGGCGCGGCGCTGGCCTGGCTGATGTATCGCGGCCTGCTGGCCATTCCCGCCCATCGGCTGTTCTCGGTGACATCCGGCCTGATCATGCTGGTCGCGGCCGGCCTCGCGAGCCAGGCGATCGGCACCTTCCAGCGGGCCGGCTATGTGCCGGTGCTGGATGAGCCACTCTGGAACACCGGTTGGCTGCTGCCGGAGAGCTCTCTTCTCGGGAAGTTGCTGCATACCCTGGTCGGCTACACCGACCAGCCGGACGGTCTGCAACTCATCACCTATGGCCTGACCCTGGCGCTGATCTATTTTCTGTCGCGCCCCCCTGCCCCGCAGCCGCGCAGCCGCATCGCTTGAAGCGCGTCATCCTCATTACCGGTGCCGCGAGCGGCATCGGCGCGGCGATCTGCCGCCGGCTGGCGGCCCCCGGGATGTCGTTGCTTTTGCACACACGGCAGAACCGTGCCGGGCTGGAGGCGGTGTCCGAGGCCGTGCGCGCGGCAGGGGCCGAGGCGGAACCGGTGCTGGGCGATCTCGCCGATCCCGCGACCGGCGCAGAGCTGGTGGCGAGGGCTGTGGACCGCTTCGGCGGGCTGAACGTGCTGATCGCCAATGCCGGCTTCGCCGACCGGACCCGATTGTCCGATCTGACCGACATGGCGATGACCCGTTCGATGGAGGCGATCCAGGGCGGTTTCTTCCGGCTGGCGCGAGCGTCGATCCCGCATCTGGTCGTCGCCCCGGATGCGCGGGTGATCGCGGTAAGCAGCTTCGTCGCCCATGCCTTCCGCACCGACATTTCGACATTCCCGGCCTCGGCGGCCGCCAAGGCCGCGATGGAAGCGCTGGTCCGGGCGCTGGCGATCGAACTGGCCCCGTTGGGGACGACCGTGAATGCGGTGGTGCCCGGTTTCATCCGCAAGGATGCGGGCGCGCACGTGGCGATCGACCCCGCGGCGCTGACGGCGCAGGTGTCGAAGATCCCGATGCACCGGCTTGGCCAGCCACGGGACGTGGCGGAGGCCGTGGCGTTCCTGGCCTCGCCGGAAGCCGGCTACATCACCGGGCAGGCTCTGCATGTCGATGGCGGGCTGGTGATCTGACGGCTCTCCCGGAGAAACCAGGACCGCGTGTTCGCCTTACTTGCGCGGAGCCAGCCCCGAGACGGATGGCGTAAAACCGCCGTCCTCGGTTTCCTGCCGGCCGCGCTGGCGGCGGCCAATCGCGAGCTCGGTGACGATGCCGTGCAGGGTGCGCAGCTCCTGGTCGGTGACCTCGCCGCGCTGGAACAGATGGCGGATGTTGCGCACCATGCCCGGACGCTTCGGCTGGTTGCGCAGGAAACCGCAGGCGTCCAGCTGATCCACCAGATGGGCCAGGAAGTTTTCCAGCCGGTCCTTGCTGGCGACGCGGCTTTCGTTGGTCATCAGCTCGCGCGGCGGTGTGGGGTCGTCGGCCGTCCACCATTCATAGGCCATCACCATCACCGCCTGGGCCAGGTTCAGCGACATGAAGGCGGGGTTGAGCGGATAGCGCACCAGCGCGTCGGCGCAGGCCATGTCGTCGTTATCGAGGCCAGCGCGCTCGGGGCCGAACAGGATGCCCACCCGCAGGGCTTCGCCATCCTGTGAGCGCGAGCAGATCTCGCGCATTTCCGCCGCCGCTCCGCGCGCGGTCAGCACCGTTTTGACGATATGGCGCGGGCGCGGGCAGGTGGCGAACACGTGGTGCAGGTCGGCCACGGCGTCGGCCACACTCTCGTGCACGCTGGCGGCGTCCAGGATGCGGTCGGCGCCCGAGGCCATGCGCCAGGCGCGTTCCTGCGGCCAGCCGTCACGCGGGGCGACCAGGCGCAGATGGAACAATCCGCCATTGGCCATCGAGCGCGCGACCGCGCCGATATTGTCCGCCAGCTGCGGACGGACCAGCACGACCACCGGCGAGTTGCCGATCGGCGCCAGGTCGGCGCCGCCATCGCGGCCGGTCAAGATCTGGCGTCGATCATTTGGCCCCGGATCATTTGGGATGCTTGGCCAGCCAGCGATGCATCTGGGCGATTTCCTTCTCCTGGGCGGCGATGATGCCTTTCGCCAGGCGGCGCAGTTCGGGATCCTTGCCGTATTTCAGCTCGACCTTCGCCATGTCGATGGCGCCCTGGTGGTGCGGGATCATGCCGACGACGAAGTCCCGGTCGGCATTGCCGGAATAGGGGATGTCCATGTCGTGATGCATCTTCCCCATCGCGGCGCGGTAGCCGGCGGTGGACGGGGCTTCCCCGGTTGCGGGCGCCTTTTCCGCCGGCAGGTTCATCCCTGGCATGTTCATCCCCGGCATGTTCGTGTTGGGCATGGATTGCTGCGCGAGGGCGGGACCGGCCAGCAAGGCGGACGCGAGGAGTATGGTGCGGAACAGCATCGTGGATGTTTCCTTTTAGCTGGCTCGGCGCCAGGTGGTTCCCTGGGGGCCATCCTCCAGGACGACGCCTCGGGCCGTGAGGTCGGCACGGATCTTGTCGGCAAGAGCGAAGTCGCGGGCCTTGCGCGCCGCCAGTCGCGCGGCGATCGCGGCCTCGATCTCCGCGCCGTCATCGCCGCCGCGGAACCAGGCGGAAGGCTCGGCCTGCAGCAGTCCGAGAACCGCACCCGCCGCGCGCAGGCCGGCGGAGGCATGGGCGTCCCCGGCCAGGGCGGCATCGGCCAGGGCGTGCAGATGCGACAGCGCCAGCGGCGTGTTCAGGTCATCGCAGAGCGCGTCGAGAACGGGGGCTGGCAACGTGCCGGGCACGATCCCGGGATGGCGCTCCAGCGCGCGGTAGAACCGGTCGAGCTCGGTTTTCGCCGAGGCCAGCGCCGTGTCGGTGAAATCCAGCGCGCCGCGGTAATGCGCGCGCAGCAGCAGCAGCCGCACCGCCTCGCCCGGCGCCTTCGCCAGCACGTCGCGCACGGTGAAGAAATTGCCGAGGCTTTTCGACATCTTCTCGCCGTTCACCAGCAGCATGCCGTTATGCAGCCAGACGCGGGCGAACTCGCTGCCGGGGAAGGCGCAGCAGCTTTGCGCCAGCTCGTTCTCGTGATGCGGGAAGATCAGGTCCTGGCCGCCGCCATGAATATCGAAGCTCTCGCCGAGATAGCGCCAGGACATCGCGCTGCACTCGATATGCCAACCCGGCCGGCCGCGGCCCCAGGGACTTTCCCAACCGGGCAGGTCCGGGGTGGAGGGTTTCCACAGCACGAAATCGCCGGGATCGCGCTTGTACGGCGCGACATCGATGCGTGCCCCGGCGAGCAGTTCGTCCGGACTGCGGCCGGACAGCTTGCCGTAATCGGGGTCGCTGGCGACGGAGAACAGCACGTGGCCCTCGGCCGGATAGGCGTGGCCGCTGGCGATCAGGCGTTCGATCAAGACGATCATCTCGGCGATGTGCTCGGTCGCCCGCGGCTCGATGTCCGGCGGCAGCGCGCCAAGGGCTGCCATGTCCTTGTGGAATTCCGCCGTGGTGGCGACGGTGACGGCGGCGATGCTCTGCCCGGTCTCGGCCGCGCGGGCGTTGATCTTGTCATCGACGTCGGTGATGTTGCGCACATAGGTCACGCGCGGGAATAATTGCCGCAGCAGCCTGGCCAGCACGTCGAACACCACCACCGGACGGGCGTTGCCGACATGCGCGAGGTCGTAGACGGTCGGTCCGCACACGTACATCCGCACATGCGCGGGATCGAGCGGCACGAACCGTTCTTTCCGGTGAGTGAGGCTGTTGGTCAGGAACAATTCTGGCATGGGGGGTTGTTGTCCCAGGTTCCCGATCCGGTCAAGCGCGGGATTTCCCACGCCGCGCCGGTCTTGTAGGTTCGGGGCGAGAAGATGGAGGGAACAGGACCATGCGCAACACGACACTCGAGATCCGCCCGATCGCCGGCGCACTGGGCGCGGAACTGCACGGCGTGGACCTGGGCGGGGACCTGACCGACGCGCAGGTCGCGGAGATCCGCCAGGCGCTGCTCGATCACCTCGTCATCTTTTTCCGCGACCAGGACCTGCCGCCGGACCGTTTCGCCGCCTTCGCCAAGCGGTTCGGCATGCCGGTCGAGTATCCGTTCGTGAAGGGGATCGAGGGTTTCCCGGAGATCATCGCCGTCGCCAAGATGGAGCACGAGACGGTGAATTTCGGCGGCATCTGGCATTCCGACACCACCTATCTGCAGCAGCCCCCGATGGGCTCGATGCTTGTGGCGCGCGAGGTGCCCGAGTATGGCGGCGATACGCTGTTCGCCAACCAGTACATGGCCTACGAGACCCTCTCTCCCGGCATGAAGCGCTTCCTGGACGGTGCCACCGGCGTTTCCACCTCCGCCAAGGCGGATGTCAGCCGCACGCGCGAAGACCGGATCAAGTCCGACGGCACCGAGGCGGCGCGCCAGCCGTTATCCGCCGAGCACCCGGCGGTGCGCACCCATCCTGAAACCGGCAAGCGGGCGCTATACGTCAACGTCGCCCACACCGCGCGTTTCGCCGACATGACCGAGGAAGAGAGCGCGCCGATCCTGAACTACCTGTTCCAGCACCAGACCCGTCCGGAATTCACCTGCCGGTTCCGCTGGCAGCCGGGCTCGGTGGCGTTCTGGGACAATCGCTGCGCCCAGCACAATCCGATCAACGACTATCACGGCTTCCGCCGGATCATGCACCGTATCACCCTGGCCGGCGACACGCCGCGCTGAGCGGCGGGACGATCGTTGGGAGGGAAGGAAGGCCAGGGGGCGCTGCCCCCTGGACCCCCGCCAAAGGCTCGCCTTTGGAAACCTTCCATTGTTTGGGAGTATGAGGAGGGCCCACTCGAACCTTGCAGGGTCACTGTTGGCCCTCCTTGCACTCCCAAACCAGTAGAGGGTTCTAAGGGCTTGCCCTTAGCGGGGTCCAGGGGCGGAGCCCTTGGCCTTGCCTTCCGTTCAAGCGACTGCCCGCCACCAGCCCGGCCGCCAGTTCGCGCCAGGCCGCGTCCGCGCCGGCGTCAAGGTCTGGCGGGGTCGGCCGGGACCGGCAGAGGCCGCGCAGCGCGGCGGCCAGGCTGGCGGCGTCGGGATCGCAGATGATGGCGAGCGGCTCATCCGATAGCTGCTCCAGCAGCCCGCCGACGCGGGTGGCGACAACCCAGCGGCCGGCTGCGATGGCGGCAGCGGCGGGGCCGCTCTGGCTGGCTTCGCGATACGGCAGCACCAGCATGTCCGCCCAGGCGATGACGGCGCCGATTTCGTCCTCGGCCACCCAGCGGTTGTCCACAGTGACGCATTCGCGGGACCGCAAGGCCGCCAGCGCCGCGTCCTCCGGCCCCGAGCCGACGATGCGGACCTGCATCGGCTCGCCGTCCAGCAGGGCCAGCGCCTCCGACAGCAGGTCGAGGCCCTTGTAGGCGAGCAGCCGGCCGAAGAACAGGATCCGGGGCACGCCGCCATGGGCGAAGGGCGGCAGCGGCGGCGCGCCGAAGGCCATGGGCGGATGGCGGAAAACCAGCACCGGCTTGTCCGGCCCGGCGAGGCCCTGCGCGCGCAGGCGCTGGGCCACATGCGTGCTCAGCGTCACCAACGCGTCCGCCCGCCGCGCGAGGCGGCGTTGCAGCCACATCAGCAGCGGCGCGCGTTCCCCGGGGTGGGAATCGGCATCGTGCACGATCACCAGGAAGGGCGTGCGGGTCCAGGCCAGGGCGGCAGCCATCAGCAGGTCGAGCGGGCCGGGCATGGCGCAGATCGCCGCGTCGGGGCGCAGCCGGCGCAGGTGCCGGACCAGGCCGGCGATCATGGCCGGCGCGCGCAGCCAGCGGCCGATGAAGCCGATGCTGCCAGTGTAGGTCGTGACCGGCAGATCGCAGACCGGCGCATCGGCCCCGGCGAGGATTTCCGCCTCCGCCGACAATGACAGGACAGAAGTGATGCCGGGGACATGGCGCAGCGCACGGGTCAGTTCGACCGCGATGCGCGGCCCGGCGCCGCGCCTTCCCCATTGCCAGACCAGTATTCTCATTCGAAGCCCGCGCGTTCGAACCCTGGCACCGGCAGACCGATGCCGGCCAGCGCCATGGCGAGGCTCCGCGGACCCAGCCGCGCCGTCGCGGCTGCCTTGCCGCGCGCGCCCAGTGCCGCCCGCTCCGCCGGGTCGCCGGCCAGACGCCGCAGCACGAGAGCCGCCTGCTCGATGTCGGGATCCGCCCAGACCGCATCGGGGGCCTCGAACACGCCGCGCGGATCGACCGCCGGGATCAGGCGGTAATCGATCAGCGCGGCGCTGTCGGCATCCATGAAATCCATGTTGCCGGACCAGCCGGTGGCGACGACCGGCAGGCCGAGCAGCATGCCTTCGGCCGGAATGCGCCCGAACCCCTCGCTGCGATGCAAGGACAGGACGATGTCGCAGACCGCCATCAGGGCGTAGTTGTCTTCCATCGGCAGGGTCCGGGTTTCCAGGCGGATGTTGCGCGCGCCGCCGACGGCCTGGCGGATGCGGTCGAAATCGTCCTGGAAATGGCCGGGATTGCCCATCTTCAGCACCAGCAGGCGGTCATCGCGGTCGCCAAACGCGGTGCGGAAGGCCGCGATCATTCCGAGCGGGTTCTTGCGTTCCAGCGAGGAGGCCAGGTTGAACGAGGCCAGCACCACGACCGCCTCCTCCGGCAGGCCGAAATCGGCCCGCCGCAGCGGGGAGGGCACCGGCGGCGCGAAGGCCAGCGGATGCGTGACCACCCGGACCCGGCCGGGCAGGATCGGTTCCAGCGCGGCGGCGGTGAAACGCGATGTGGCCCAGATGTCGTGCACGAAGGCAGCACCTTCCCGCCAGTCCGGCGGGATCGTCGGCAGCTCCCAGGCCCAGTAGCCGATGATCCGCCGCCCGCGCACCAGCGCGCGCGGCAGGCGCATCATGGCGCGGGCCATCTGCGGCGAGTTGACGTGCATGACCAGCGGCACGCCGGGCGGCAATGTCTCGGTGACCTGCCTGGCCCCGCCCGGCAGGAACGTGCCGATGTCGATGGGAAACGTGGGCACGCCGAGGCGTTCCAGCGCCTGCAGCATCAGCCGCGCACCCTCTCCCAGGCCGGAAGGAAACGACAATTCGCCGACCACCGCGACGCCTCCCGCTGCCGGCGGCGCGGGCCGGTCCGGCTTCGGCGCCATCAGCGCGGCCACGCGCGCCACCAGCCGCCGCCGCCGTTGCATGGGCAGCAGGCGCCAGAGACGATGCAAAGGGTGCAATCGAAACGATGTGCCGGTCATGCGGCGTAACGATGCGGAGCGGCCGGCAAGCCGGGGCTAGCCGTTCAGGTGGCAGGCGCTGCGACGCCCGGGCGCGATCTCGCGCAGCGCCGGCGCCTCGGCGGCGCAGCGCGGCATGGCGTGCGGACAGCGCGGATGGAAATGGCAACCGGGGGGCGGGTCGAGCGGACTCGGAATTTCCCCCTTCACGCCGGCGAATTGTTTTTTCCGCGCCTCGATCCGCGGCACCTCGGCCAGCAGCGCCTGGGTGTAGGGATGGTTGGGGCGGGCGAAGATCTCTTCCGCGGGGGCTTCCTCGACGATGCGGCCGAGATACATGATGAACACCCGGTCCGACAGGTGCTCGACCACGCCAAGATCGTGACTGATGAAAAGATACGTCAGGTCGAGTTCGGCCCGCAGATCCATGAACAGGTTCAGTATCTGCGCCTGGATCGATACGTCCAACGCCGCCACCGCCTCGTCGCAGACCAGGAATTCCGGCTGCACCGCCAAAGCGCGGGCGATGCCGATGCGCTGGCGCTGGCCGCCGGAGAACTGGTGCGGGTAGCGGCGCTTGTAGGCGGGGTCGAGGCCGGCGCGGCGCAATTGCGCATCGACGTAGCTGTCGAATTCACCGCGCGGGATCATGCCGTGCACGCGAGGCGCCTCGCCGACGATCTCCGCCACGCGCAGGCGGGGATTGAGGCTGGCATAGGGGTTCTGGAAGATCATCTGGATCTTCAGCTGCGCCTCCCGGGCCTCCCGGGTGGAGTGGGTGGTGATGTCGCGGCCCTGCCAGAGCACCTGGCCGTCGGACGGCGGGATGATCCCCGCCACCATCCGGCCCAAGGTGGATTTGCCGCAGCCGGATTCACCGACCAATCCGACGACCTCACCCTTGCGGATGGTCATGTCGACCTTGTCGACGGCGCGCACGGTCAGGTCCTTTGTCGGTTTTCCGAGCGCGGCCGAGGCGCGGCGAGCGAGGCGGGCGGCGATGTCGAAGGTTTTGCCGAAGCGCTTGGAGACGCCCTTCAGCTCGATGACGGCAGGTGCGGCGGAAGCGGTCATGCCGTCACCTCCAGCTGTGGATGAAAGCAGCGCAGCGCGTGCCCCGGCACGGGTTCGGTGATGGCGGGGTCCGTTTCGCAGGCGGCATCGGCGCGGGCGCAGCGGGTGCGGAACGCGCAGCCTTGCGGCAGGTCGAGCAGCGACGGCGTCATGCCGGGGATCTGGCGCAGCCTTGTGCCGCGCTTGTTGCGGCTGGGGACGCTGCCGATCAGGCCCTGCGTGTAGGGATGCAGCGGCCGGTCCAGCACCGTGCCGACATCGCCGGTCTCGACGATTTTTCCCGCGTACATCACGGCGATCTCGTCGGCCAGACCGGCAACCACGGACAGATCATGGGTGATCCAGATCAGCGCGGTGCCATAGGTGGCGGCGAGCTTCTGCACCTCGGCCAGGATCTGCGCCTGGATGGTGACATCGAGCGCCGTCGTCGGTTCGTCGGCGACGATCAGGTCCGGGCGGTGCAGCAGCGCGATGGCGATGGCGACGCGCTGGCGCATGCCGCCGGAGAATTGGTGCGGATAGGCTTGCAACCGCTCATCGGGGCTGGGGATGCCGACCATGCCGAGCGCGTCGCGGGATCGGGCGCGCGCCTCGGCGCGGCTGACCTTGGCGTGCGCCTGCACGGTTTCGATCATCTGCGTGTCGATGCGCAGGACCGGGTTCAGCGTCATCATCGGGTCCTGGAAGATCATCGCGATGCGGTTGCCGCGCAGATCGCGCATCTCCCGCTCGGTCAGCTTCGCGAGGTCCGTGCCCTGATAGAAGATCGAGCCGCCGGCGATCCGGCCGGGCGGATCGATCAGGCCGATGATGGAAAACCCGGTCACCGTCTTGCCCGATCCGGACTCGCCGACCAGCCCGAGCACGCGTCCGCTCGCCACGGTGAAGGACACGTCGTCGACCGCGCGGACGATGCCGGCGCGAGTGAAGAAATGCGTGCGCAGGTTCCGCACATCCAACGTGACGCCGCTCATTTGCGCAGCCGCGGATTGAGCACGTCGCGCAACTGGTCGCCGACCAGGTTGATGGCGACGATGGTTACCAGCAGCGCGATGCCGGGATAGAAGCTGATCCAGTATTTGCCCGACAGCATGTACTGGTAGCCGTTGGCGATCAGCAGCCCGAGCGAGGGTTCGGTGATCGGCACGCCGAGGCCGAGGAAGGACAGCGTGGCCTCCAGCGTGATCGCCGTGGCGATCTGGATGGTGCCGATGACGATCAGCGGCGGCAGGCAGTTGGGCAGCAGATGCAGGAACACCAGCCGCCATTGCGGCAGGGCCAGGCAGCGGGCGGCCTCGATATACTCGCGCCCGCGCTCCACCAGGGCGGCGGCGCGGGCGGTGCGGGCGTAGCGCGCCCATTCCACGATCACCAGCGCCAGCGTCACGTTCAGCACGCCCTTGCCGAGGAAGGCCAGGATCATCAGCGCCACCAGAATGGCGGGAAACGACAGTTGCAGATCGACCAGCCGCATGATCGCGGTCTCGGTCTTGCCGCCGATATAGGCTGCCAACAGGCCGAGCGAGGAGCCGATGATCCCGGCGATCACCGCCGAGCCGACGCCGACGCCCAGGCTGATGCGCAGGCCGTACAGGATGCCGGAAAACATGTCCCGGCCCTGGTCGTCCGAGCCCAGCCAGAAGGTGAACCCCGCACCCGCCGCCGACCCGGGTGGCAGCCGCCCGTCCATGATGTCGAGCTGCGCGAGGTCGTAGGGGTTCTGCGGCGCGATCCAGGAGGCGAACAGCGCCAGCAGGGCGATGACAAGGATCACGGCGAGGCCGAGCAGCGCCAGCCTGGATTCCGCGAACTCGCGCGCGAAGCGTCGGAACGGGGTTTCTTCTTTTACCGCAAGGACGATGTCGCTCATTGGCTGCCGTCCAGCCGCACGCGCGGATCGAGCACGGTGTAGAGCAGGTCCACCGCCAGGTTGATGAAGACGAACAGGAGAACGATCATCATCAGATAGGCGACGATCACCGGACGGTCGAGCACGTTGATGCTGTCGATGATCAGCTTGCCCATGCCCGGCCAGGCGAACACGCTTTCGGTCACCACGGAAAACGCGATCAGGCCGCCGAATTGCAGGCCGAGCACGGTGACAACGGGGATCAGGATGTTCTTCATCACGTGCACGAACACCACCCGGTTGGGCGACAACCCCTTGGCGCGGGCGAACTTCACGTAGTCCATCGGCAAATTCTCCCGCACCCCCGCCCGCGTCAGGCGCAGCACGAGCGCGATGGAGCCGAGCGAGAGGTTGAACGCCGGCATCGCCAGGTGCGCCAGACCGTCACGGGTCAGGAACGACCATTGGATGCCGAACAGCTCCGCCGTCTGGCCGCGCCCGGTGCTGGGCAGCCAGCCGAGCTGCACCGCGAACAGCATGATCAGCATCAGCCCGACCCAGAAGCTCGGCAGCGAGAAGCCGAGAATGGAGCCAGCCATGGTGGCGCGCCCGACGATGCCGTCCGGATGCAGCCCGGCATAGAGCCCGAGCGGTATGCCAACCAGCACCGACAGCAGCACCGCGGTCACCGCCAGCTCCATCGTGGCGGGCATCCGCCCGGCGATCAGTTTCAGGGCGGGTTCGTTGTAGACGAAACTGCGCCCGAGGTCGCCGTGCAGCACGCCCTGCAGGAACAGCAGGTATTGCTGCCAGAGCGGCTTGTCGAGCCCGAGGGCGGCGATGGCGCGCACCCGTTCCGCCTGATCCGCGTCGGGCGAGATCAGAATGTCGACAGGATTGCCGATGACGTTGACGCCCAGGAACACGATCACCGTCATCGCCAGCACGACGAACAGGGCCTGGATCAGGCGGCGCAGCAGCCAGGTGGTCATGCGCGGATATGTCCCGCTATTTCTATCCCGCTATTTCTGCGGGTGAATGTCGAACACGCGGTTCTCCTCGTCGGCGCGGGCGGTATAGGTCAGGCCCTTGCGCATCGCCCAGATGTTCTTCTGCTGATGCAGCGGGATGAGGGCGACATCCTCCATCGCCATCCGCGTCGCCTGCCGCAGCAGCTGCTCGCGCTCGTGGTTATCGGCGGTCACCACCGCCTGCTCGATCACCGCGTCCACCGCCGGGTTGGAATAGCGCCCGCGATTGACCGTGCCGAGGCCCTTCTTCGGGTCGTAGGTGGCGATCAGCGCGCGCAGCGGGTTCGACGCCTCGCCGGTGCTGGTGCCCCAGCCGAGCAGGAAGGCGGGGAATTCCTGCTTGCCGGCGCGGCCGATATAGCTCGTCCAGGGCTGTGCCTCCACCGTGGTCTGCACCCCGATCCGGGTCCACATCTGGCCGACCGCCTGGATGATCTTGGCGTCGTTCACATAGCGGTCGTTCGGACCGTGCAGGGTGATGCGGAAGCCGTTGGGATAGCCGGCGTCGGCCAGCAGCTGCTTGGCGGTCGTCGGGTCGAACGCCGGCGGCATCAGGTCGGGGACATAGCTGTAGCTGCCGCTCGGCAGGAACTGGCCGGACGGGATCGCCGTGTCCTCCATCACCCGCTGGGTGATCGCCTGGCGATTGATCGCCAGCGACAGCGCGCGGCGCACCCGCAGGTCCTGCAGCGGGTTGCGATCGAGCTTCTCGCCATTCGGTCCGGTGATGGAGACCATGCCGTCGGGGTGCTGATGGTCGAGCCACAGGAAGATCAGCCGCAGGCTGACGATGTCGGCGATGGTCACCTTGGGATCGGTGCGCAGCCTGGCGACGTCGCTGGTCGGCACCGCGTCGATGAAATCGACGTCGCCGGACAGCAGCGCGGCGGTGCGCGCGGCATCGTTGCTGATGATGCGGTAGTCGACGTCCGACCAGTCGGGCTTCGGGCCCCAATAGTCATCGTTGCGCTTGAGCACGATCCGGTCGCCGGGCTTGAAGGAGACGAATTTGTACGGCCCGGTGCCGATGGCGTCCTTGCCGGAGTTGAAATCCTCGGTCTTCGGGTCCGGCCCGATGCCGTGGCTGATGATCGCCACCTGTGTCAGATCGATCGGCAGCAGCGGATACACCCCGGCGGTGCGCAGGCGGATGGTGTGCGGATCGACGATCTCCACCCCGGTCACGGCCTTGGTGTAGATCGAATACGAACCGGGGCTGTTCAGCACGCGCGGCACGCGGGCCAGCGTGAAGGCCACGTCCTCGGCGGTGAAATCGCTGCCGTCGTGGAATTTCGCGTTCCGCAGCTTGAATTCCCAGGTGTGGTCGTCGACCAGCTTCCAGCTCAGCGCCAGCGACGGCACCGGATGCGCGGTCGGGTCCATGTCCACCAGGCGGTTGAAGATGTGCGAGGCCATGGACTGGTTCGGCGACAGGGTATGGTAGTGCGGATCGATGCTGGTCACCGGCGCGGCGACGCCGATCGACAGCTTCTGCGCCATGGCAGGCTGGACCCAGGCCGGGGCCGATACCGCCATCCCGAGGCCGAACATCATCGTCATGGCGGCCGCACGACGGGCCATCCGTAAGTCAACACGCATCGCAGTCTCCCAGAATTGAGCCGTCGGCGACTTGCCGTTCGTCATGAAGCGGTCGGGCAGCCTCCTTTGGCGGCCAAGCTTGACCCATCCGTAGCTGTACCCCATCGCCGGTCATACAATCCAGAGCATCGGACACAAGGCGCGGTTTATTTCGGCCCGCCCCGCTGGCGGTTGCCGCAAACCCTGAGCCGTATAGACTGCCCGCATGGTTTACCCGTACCCCGCCGCCCGGTTTGTTGCTCAGAGAGGTGTCCCGGCAGGGCTGTCCGGCTTGGCGGCCCACGTGAATTTGCGCCTATGACTCAGCCGATCCTGCAACCGCCGCTGCCGCAGTTCGACGTGCGGCTTCCCCCCCCGGACATCGATGCGTGGCGCGAGGGCAATATCGGCGTCGCCGGCTTCACCACGCTGCGCGCGCCCGCGCCCGGGCCGCATGTCGGGCTGCTCGCGCTGACCCATGGCAACGAGTATTCCGGCGCCATCGTGCTGGACCGGCTGCTGCGCCAGCGCTTCATGCCGCTGCGAGGCACGCTGACGATCGGCTTCGTCAACCTGGCCGCCTTCGACCGGTTCGATCCGCAGCACCCCACCCTCTCGCGCTTCGTGGACGAGGATTTCAACCGGATCTGGGACCCGTCCGTGCTGGATGGCCCCCGACAGTCGGTGGAACTGGACCGTGCCCGCCAGATCCGGCCGGTGATCGACAGCCTCGACATCCTGCTGGACCTGCATTCCATGCTTTGGCCATCCGATCCGCTGACGCTCTGCGGCGAAACGGAGAAAGGCCGCGAACTGGCGGCCGCCTTCAGCGCGGCGTCGCTGGTCGTCGCCGACCACGGACATGCCAATGGAAGGCGGATCATCGACTACCCGCGCTTCACCGATCCCGGCGCCGTGGCCGTCGCCAATCTGGTGGAGGCCGGGCAGCACTGGGAGCCGGAAACGGTGGAGGTGGCACAGGCCAGCGTCGAGGGCCTGCTGCGCCATGCCGGCACGCTGGCGGCGGACCCGGCGGCCGGCCGGGCTGTCGGCCAAACGGGGCCGCTTCGCTTCGCCACCGTCACCGACGCGATCAGCGCCTGCACCGCCAATTTCGTGTTCATGCAGGCGTATCGCGGCGGCGAGGTGATCGCCGAGCGCAACACGGTGATCGCGCTGGACGGCACCAGCGAAATCCGCACGCCCTACGACAACTGCCTGCTGGTGATGCCCAGCCTGCGCCCCAGCCGCGGCCATATGGCGGTCCGGCTGGCGCGATTCACGCCGGATCCGGTCCCCTCGTGGCCGGTCACGTCCGGGCCAGCAGCGTAGCCTCGGCCGCCGGCTTCTTCCGCTCGCGGGGCGCGCGCAGCACGATCGCGGACAATGCCGGCAGGAACAGCAGCGTCAGGCCCGTCGCGCCCAGCAGACCGCCGATCATGGCAATCGCCATCGGACCCCAGAACACGTTGAACGACAGCGGCACGAAGGCCAGCACCGCGGCCAGCGCCGTCAGCACCACCGGGCGCGAGCGCCGGACGGTCGAACTCGACGATGGCGGTGCGGATGTCGAGCCCGGCCTCGCGGTCCTGGCGCACCTGGTCGACCAGGATCAGCGTGTTGCGCATGATCATGCCGCCGAGCGCGATCACGCCCAGCAGCGCCACGAAGCCGAACGGCGCATCGGCGACCAGCAGCGCCGCGGCGGCGCCGATCAGGCCGAGCGGCGCCGTCGCCAGCACCAGCAGAACTTGCGGCAGGCTTTGCAGCTGCACCATCAGCAGCAGCAGGATCGCGCCGACCATCAGCGGCGCGACCCCGGCCAGGGCGACGTTGGCCTTGGCGGCTTCCTCGGCGGCGCCGCCGGTTTCGATCCGGTAGCCCCGCGGCAGGGCCGCCTGGACCGACGCCAGCCGCGCCAGCACCGCTACGGTGACGTCGGGGGCCTGCAGCCCGTCCTGCACGTCGGCCTGCACGGTCAGGAACGGTTCGCGGTTGCGCCGCCACAGGATCGGTTCCTCGGTCTGCGGCACCAGCCGGGCGATCTGGCCGAGGCGCACCGGGCCGCCATCGGTCTGCACGGTCAGGTCGGGCAGGCGATCCAGGTCCAGGCGCTCCTGCGCGCGCAGCACCACATCCACCAGCTTGGTGCGGTCGCGGATGCGCGTCGCGGTGGTGCCGGACAGCAGGGTCTGCAGGCTGGCGGCGATGTCGCCGGGTGCGGCGCCAAGCTGGCGAATGCGCGCCAGATCGAGCGAGAGGCGCATCGAGGGCGCGCGATCGCCCCAGGCCAGCTGCGCGTCGCGCGTGCCGGGGGTTTCCCGCATCACCGCCAGCACCTGATCGGCGATGCGGCGCACCTCGTTCACCTGTGGGCCGATAACACGGAAATTGACCGGAAAGCCGACCGGCGGCCCGAGTTCCAGCCGGCTGACCCGGACGCGGGCCTCCGGTATCGCCTCGGCGGCGGCCAACGCCATCAGCCGGGTGCGGACGCGCTCACGCGCTTCCGGGCCGGTTGTCATGACGATCAGGGTGGCGATGAAGTCGTTCGGCAAGGCCGGGTTGAACGCCAGGAAGAAGCGCGGCGGGCCGGCGCCGATATAGGCGGTGGTGAAGCGGATGTCCGGGTCCTTGCCGATCAGCTTCTCCATCTTGGCCACCGCCGCGCTGGTGGCGGCGAAGGAGGCGCCCTGGCGCAGGGTCACGTCCACGATCAGTTCCGGCCGGGCGGAGTTGGGAAAGAATTGCTGCCGCACCTGGCTCATCGCTCCGACGGAGGCCAGGAACAGCACGAAGGTGGACGCGACCACCAGCCCACGGCGGCGCACCGCCCAGTGCAGC
Source organism: uncultured Alphaproteobacteria bacterium (assembly GCA_963839645.1). Lineage (GTDB taxonomy): Bacteria > Pseudomonadota > Alphaproteobacteria > Acetobacterales > Acetobacteraceae > PALSA-911. The sequence goes on from CAWIVZ010000001.1 coordinate 149,865, forward strand.
ACCCGGCGCAGCAGGCCATAGCCGCGCGTGGTGTAGATCGCCTCATGCGACGTGACGTGCTTCGGCTGCGGCAGCAGCAGCACGCCCAGATAGGGCGTGAACACCACCGCGACGATCCAGCTGGCCAGCAGCGCCAGCCCGACCACCCAGAAGATGCCCCCGGCATATTCCCCGGTGGTGGAACGCGCGATGCCCACCGGCAGGAAGGCGGCGATGGTCACCAGCGTGCCGGACAGCATCGGGAAGGCGGTCGAGGTCCAGGCGAAGGTCGCCGCGCGCATGCGGTCCCAGCCTTCCTCCAGCTTCACCACCATCGTCTCGATGGCGATGATCGCGTCGTCCACCAGCAGGCCGAGTGCGAGGATCAGCGCGCCGAGCGAGATGCGCTGCAGCTCGATCCCCATCTGGTCCAGCACCACGAAGACCATCGCCAGGGTCAGCGGCACGGACAGCGCGACGATGATGCCGCTGCGAAAGCCCAGCGACAGGAACGACACGCCGAGCACGACGACCAGGGCGACGCCGAATTTCAGCAGGAATTCGCTGACCGCCTCCTCGATCGCCTGGGACTGGTCGGCGATCTGCGTCATCTCGATGCCGGTCGGCAGATCGGCGCGCACCCGAGCGGCCTCGGCGCGCAGGGCTTCGCCGAAATTCAGGCCGTTGGTGCCCTTGGCCATGGAGACGGCCAACACCACCGCGCCCTGGCCGTCCTGGCGGATGGCGTAGCTCGGCGGGTCGGCATAGCCGCGGCTGATCGCGGCGATGTCGCCGAGGCGGACGGTACCGGCCTTTCGCCCCGACCGGTGTGTCGGCGACCGCGGCAAGCCCATCCAGCGCCCCGTCCACGCGCAGCGGCACCCGCGTGTTCTGGGTCTCGACGATCCCGGCGGCGGTCACGGCGTTCTGCCGGGCCAGCGCGCTGGCGATGTCCGGCACCGTCACGCCGAGGGAGGCGAGGCGGGCGTGGCTGAAATCGACATGGATGGCGCGCGGGATCTCGCCGAAGATCGCGACCTTTTCCGCCCCCGGCACCAGCAGCAGCCGGTCGCGCACGCGCTCGGCCTGGCGCACCAGTTCGGCGTTGTCGGCGCCGGTCAGGGCGAACATGGCGCCGAACACGTCGGCGTATTCATCGTTCGCGGCGACCTGCACGCCGGCGGGCAGATCGGGGCGCAGATCGTCGAGCTTCTTGCGTACCTGGTAGAACAGGTTGGGAACATCCGCGGGGGGCGTGTCGTCGCGCAAGGTCATGAAGACGAACGCGGCGCCGGGGCGGGAGAATGTCTCGAGCCGGTCCAGATGCGGCATGTCCTGCAGCTTGCGCTCGATCCGCTCGGCGACCTGTTCCTGGGTCTCGTTCGCGGTGGCGCCGGGCCAGAAGGCGGAGATCACCATCACCTTCACGGTGAAGGACGGGTCTTCCGCCCGGCCCAGCCGGTTATAGGAAAACAATCCGGCGGCGAACAGCAGCACGATCAGGAACCCGACCAGGGCCCGGTGGCGGACCGCCCAGAGCGACAGGTTCATGGCAGCGACAGGTTCACGGCCGGCCTCAGGCGCCGGCGGGACGGATATCGGCCACCCGGACCTTTAGCGCCGGATCGAGCTTCTGCACGCCGATGCTGACGACCAGCGCGCCATCTTCCAGGCCGGAGACCAGGGCGGTGGTATCGCGCAGGGCCTGGATCGTGACCGGGTGCGCGGTCAGCCGCCCGGTTTGCGCGTCCACGGTCCACACCATCGGCCCGTCGCCACGATCGGTGAGCGCGGCGGATGGCAGGTCGGCGACCGCCATGCCGCCGCTGGTGGACAGCTCCACGGTGGCGGTCATGCCGAGCGCGACCCAGCCGGGCGGATTGGTGAGGGCGAAGCGGGCGGTATAGGTGCGCAATTGGGGATCCGCCTGCGGCGCCAGTTCGCGCAGCCTTGCATCGAGGCGGATATCGGGCCGGGCCCAGAAGCCGACCTTGGCCTCGGCCTTCGCCAGGCCGGGCAGGGCGGATTCCGGCAGGGCGACCTCCGCCTCGAAGTCGCCGGCATCGGCGAGGCGCAGCACGGGCGCTCCCTCGGCGACCACGGTGCCGGGATCGGCCAGCGTGGCGATCACCACGCCATCCTGGGGGGCGCGGAGCACCGCGTAGTCCAGCCGGTTGCGCGCCAGCTGCAGCGCCGCCTCGGCGGAGGCGACGCGCTGGCCGGCGGTGCGGGCCAGCGCCTGGCGCGCGTCATTCACCGCCGCCGCGACATCTCCCCGGCGCAGCAGCGAGGCCGAGCGCTCCGCATCCGCCGACGCCTGCACTTCCTGCGCCTTGGCCGATGCCAGGTCGGCGGCCGCGGATTGAAGGGATAGCTGGAGATCGGCGGGATCGAGCCGGGCCAGGACCTGCCCGGCCACGACATGGGTGCCGCGGTCGACTTCGCGCTGGATGATCCGGCCGCCGGTGCGAAAGCCGATATCGGCGACATGGCGGGCCTGGATCACCCCGGCATAGCTATGGGTGTCGGTGGCCGGCGCGAGGTGAACGCGGACCACCTGCACCGGCCGCGGAGCATCTGCGACGCTGGGCTGCGCCCGCTCCAGGCAGGCGCCGAGCAGCAGCGGCAGCACCAGGGCCATCGCCAGCCCGAGCGGAACGATATGCGTGGGCCTGAAGTGGTCGCGGATGAGGGGGGGCGCGGGTGAAGCGGGCGCGGGTGAAGCGGGGCATCGTCGATCTCCGGCAGCGCACACTATGGCGCCACCGGAAATTATGATGATTATCGATATTCGTCAATCATCCGGATGCGGCCGCAGGGCGCGCAGCACAAAACCCGCCATGGCATCCGCGAGGCCGGCCTGGTCGTCGTCGTCCGCGCATTGCTCCACCACCTGGGGATGGATGAAGGCGACGATGGAGGTGTGCACGATCTTCGCCGTCACGTTGGCGTCGGTGCGCGCGAAGCTGCCCCCGGCCTGGCCGTCCATGAGGATGTGGCGGATGGCGGTTTCGATCGCCTCGACATGCGCATCGATCACCGGCCAATGCTCCTGCATGGCGGCGCCGACCATGTCGTGCATTTTTTTCTCATGGAAAAACAAAGCAATGGTCTGTTCCTGCAAGGCGCGGAACAGGGCGCGCAGGCGTTCCGGCGCGGTGCCGGGGCCGCGGGCGATGCCCCAGGCGAGGTCTTCCAGCCCGGCCAGGATGCGGGTGCAGATCGCCTCGTTGATCGCCGCCTTGCTGGGGAAGAAGCGGTAGACGTTGGCCGGCGACATCCGCAGTTCGCGGGCGATGTCGGCGACGGCGGTCTTCTGGTAGCCGAGGGTGCGGAACAGCCGCTCCGCGGTGTCGATGATCGCGGCGCGGGTGGCTTCCGCCTTCGATCCGGCGGCGGGCTGGGCGAGGGTCTGACTCATGGACATCACGATATGACGATTTTCATTTTTTGTCACTATCGTACCACCCCGGACCATGCGGCCGGGGTCATTCCTCCGACGGTTCGCCCTGGATCGGTGTCTTGCCGAGGTCCTCGATCAGGCGTGTCACCGCCGCGATGGCGGCCTCCGCGTCGGCGGCCTCGGTGCCCTTGGCGACGATCGTCACCCCGTTGCCGGTCGGGCGGTAGTACGGGTAGCTGCCGAGATCCAGATGCGGATAGCGGTTCTGCACGTCGGTGAGCCCCTGGGCGATCAGCCCCTCGGCCAGGCCGAACGCATGCACCGCGCGGGAGACGATCGGCCTGCCGCCCTTCAGGGTCGGCGCCAGCGTGTCGAACATCGACTGCATGATCCGCGGCACGCCGGCCATCACGTGCACGTTCTCCAGGCTGAAGCCGGGCGCGACGGAGATGGCGTTTTCGATCAGCCGGACGCCGCGCGGCATGATGGCCATGCGCTGTCTCGCGGCGTTGAACTCGCCGGGCCGGTAGGCCGCTTCCATGCGGGCCCACGCCTCGGGCTGCGGCTCCCACGGCACGCCGAAGGCGGCGGCGATGCACTCGCTGGTGATGTCGTCATGCGTCGGGCCGATGCCGCCGGTGGTGAACACGTGGTCGAACTTTTTCCGCACCTCGTTCACGGTGGCGATGATCGTCTCCGCCACATCCGGGATCACCCGCACCTCGCGCAGGGGGATGCCGATCTCGCCCAGCCGGATGGCGAGGAAGCGGATATTGGCGTCCTGGGTGCGGCCGGACAGCACCTCGTTGCCGATCACCAGCAGGCAGGCCGTCGGGTTGGTCTCAGACATCATGGTCTCCGATAATAGTCCGCCGGGACAGCGCCGCCGGTCACAGGAAATCGCGCAGCAGCGGGATAAGCGGCTTGTCCGCCGGCGGCATGGAATAGGTGGTGAGTTTCTCCGGCCGCACCCAGGCCAGGGTCTGGCCCTCGCGCCCCTGGGGATTGCCGCGCCAGCGACGGCACAGGAACAGCGGCATCAGCAGATGAAACCCCTCATAGGCATGCGAGGCGAAGGCGAACGGCGCCAGGCAGGCGGCGGAGACATCGATGCCCAGCTCCTCCTTCAGCTCGCGGATCAGCGCGGCTTCCGGGGTTTCGCCGGGATCGAGCTTGCCGCCCGGAAACTCCCACAGCCCGGCCATCTTCTTGCCCTCGGGACGGCGGGCCAGCAGCACCCGGTTATCGGTGTCGATCAGGGCGCAGGCGGCCACCAGCAGCAGCGGCATCGGCTTTTTCCCATCCTCATAGATCGGGGCATCGGCGTCGGGCAGCACGACCGTGCGGCCGAAGATGTCCTCACGCGTGGCGTGGAAACGCAGCACCTTCTCCTCCCCGCCGCGGGCGACGGACATCTCCGTTCCCTCGCCGATCTCGCGGAAGCCGATCCGGCGCAGGACCGCCATGGAGGCGGGATTGTCGGTGAAGACGTTCGCGTCGATCGCGTCGATATCGAGGTTGGCGAAGGCCCAGCGCACGAAGCGGGTCGCCGCCTCGGTGCCCACGCCGTGGCCCCAGAAGCGGGTGCCGACCCAGTAGCCGAGCTGGCCGTGGCGGGTCTTGGCGTCGATGCGCAGGCCGATCGCGCCGATGATCAGCTCCTCGTCCCCCTCCTTGCCGGTGATGGCGAGGTGATAGGCGGTGCCGGCGTCGATCTGCCGGCGAGTGGAGGCGATCCAGGTGTCGGCGAGGTCGCGTGGATACGGGAACGGCACCACCGCGAGGTTGCGCGTCACCTGCCAGTCGTTGATCAGCCGGTGCAGGGCGGTGGCGTCTTCCGGCTTGAAGGCGCGCAGGCTGAGGCGCTCGGTCGCGATCGGGGCGTGCCCGGGCCTCGGCGCCTCCTCCAGAAGCGGCGCGGGAGCGATCTTGCGAGATCGGCTGCGGGGGGAGCGCGCCTTGGCCGGCGCCGTCATGGCTGCATCAGCTGCGATAGCTGCCGTTGATGTCGATATAGCCGTGCGTCAGATCGCAGGTCCAGGCGGTCGCGCGGCCGCGGCCGAGGCCGAGATCGATGGCGATTTCCACTTCCCTGCCCTTCATGTGCGCGACCACCGGGGTTTCGTCGTAGCCCGGCACCACGCCGCCGTCCCGCGCCATCCAGGTGCCGCCGACGCCGACCGAGAGCTTGTCGCGGTCCGCCGGTTCGCCGGCCTTGCCCACCGCCATGACGATGCGGCCCCAATTGGCGTCCTCGCCGGCGATGGCGGTTTTCACCAGCGGCGAGTTGGCGACGGCCATGGCGACCCGCTTGGCCGATTTCGCCGTTACGGCGCCGCTGACGTCGATGCGCACCAGCTTCTGCGCGCCCTCGCCGTCGCGGATCACCTGCAGCGCAAGGTCGAGCAGCACCTCGTCCAGCGCGCGGGCGAAATCCTTCAGCATGCGGTTGCGGGCGTTGTTGCCGTCGCCGGCGGGGATGCGCGGATGCTTGGCCTGGCCGGTGGCGAACAGCAGCACGGTGTCGGAAGTGGAGGTGTCGCTGTCCACCGTGGTGCAGTTGAAGCTGCGGTCGGTGCCCTTGCGCAGCATGGTCTGCATGGCGTCGGCCGGCAGCTTGGCGTCGGTGAAGAGGAAGCACAGCATGGTGGCCATGTCCGGCGCGATCATGCCGCTGCCCTTGGCGATGCCGCTGATGCGCACCGTGGTCTCGCCGATCTGCGCGGTACGGGTGGCGCCCTTGGGGAAGGTGTCGGTGGTCATGATGCCGCGCGCGGCGTCTTCCCAGGCGGAGTCGGTCAGCTTTTTCTGCAGTCCGGGCAGCGCCGCGACCAGCTTCTGGTGCGGCAGCACCTCGCCGATGACGCCGGTGGAGGCCAGGAACACCTGCTTCGCGGGGCAATCCAGCAGCTTGGCCGCGGCCTGCGCCGTGGCGACGCAGGCCTGTTCGCCGGCGCGGCCGGTGAACACGTTGGCATTGCCGGCGTTGATCACCACGCCGCGCGCCTTGCCGCCCTTCAGCGCCGCGCGGCACCAGTCGATCGGCGCGCCCGGGCATTTGTTGGAGGTGAACACCCCCGCCACCGTGGTGCCGGCGGCCAGCTCGGCCATCACCACGTCCGTGCGGCCCTGGTAGCGAATACCGGCCGCGGCGGCGGACAGGCGAACCCCCGCGAGCGGGGGCAGTTCGGGCAGCGCGACGGCAAGCGGGGAAACAAGCGAGGCCATGGACTACTTCCTGTTATCGGTCGGCCGGCGGGTCCCCGAGGGGAACCGCCGGCATTGTTTCTTGTTCAGGTTATTTCGGCGCGGCGGGTGCCGCTGGGGCGGGTGTCGGGGGGGCGGGCGTCGCGGGCGGCACGGCGGTGTCGGTCGCCTTCGGCACCGAGCCGTCCATGTTGAAGCGCTCCATCTTCACCTCGGCGCGGGCCTTGGCGATGACGGCCTGCACGCCTTCCTGGATCATCTTCTGGCGCAGCTGGTCGTGGCTCTGCTCGAAGCTCGGCGGCGGCGCGGTGCGGCGTTCCTCCAGCTTGATCACGTGCCAGCCGAACTGGGTGTGCACGGGCACCGCGGAGATCTCGCCGGGCTTCATGGCGAAGGCGGCATTGGCGAATTCCGGCACCATCTCCTCCTTGCGGAAGAAGCCGAGGTCGCCGCCCTGGGCGCCGCCGGGGTCCTTGCTGTATTTCTTCGCCAGGGCCGCGAAATCGCCGCCCTTCTTCAGTTCGGCGATGATCTTCTTCGCCTCCGCCTCGTCGGCGACCAGGATGTGACGGGCATGGACCTCCTCCTCGCCGGGCTTGCCGGCGATATCGCGGTCATAGCGCGCGCGAATGGCGGCCTCGCTCAGCGTCGGTCCGACCTCGCGGCCGATCAGCGCCGATTGCAGCGCCCGGTCGGACGCCTCGGTCATCTGCCGGCTGACCACCGGATCCTTGTCCAGGCCGGCCTTGCGGGCTTCGATCAGCAGCGCCTGGCCGTCGATCACCTGATCCAACAGCATCGGCATCAGCACCTGGGCCGGCATGCCGCGGGCGTTCTCGGGCAGCGTCGCGGCAGCCGCGCGGACGTCGCTCTGGTGGATGACGAAATCGTTCACCTTGGCGACAACCGGATCCGCCGGCGCGGCGGCGGGAGCGGCAGCCGGAGCCGGAGCGGGGGCCGGAGCGGTGGGGGCCGCAACCTGGGCCATCACGGGCGAAAGCGCGCTGGCGCAGCCAAGCGAGGCGGCCAGGGTGAGCCCAGAAAGAGTACACTTGGCCAAGGCGCGGGCCGGGACCCAGTCGAAACGCAACATATTAACCCCTGATTTTAAGTGGCCGGATCATGCCGCATGCCCCGCCGCGCCACAAGGATGCCACAGTTCCGCAATCCGCCTCGTGTATCCTCAACAGCACACAGGACGCAGGGAACGCGCCGGGGGCGGTCGCGCGCAGGGTATCCCCGCGCGGCGCATCGTTGACCCCGGGCCCCTCGGGTCCTATCTGATCGCTGCTGTGCCTCGCCTATGCTCGACCGGTCTATCCCAGCCCGGTCCGTTCCGGCGCGCACCGACCAGGTGCGGCCAGGCGGCCGGGCCGATCCGGCGGTATGCGGCGGGGCAGCCATACATAAAGGTTCGCATGTTCGCCAACATCGCCCGCGCCATCTTCGGCACCGCCAACGACCGGTCGCTCAAGTCCTATCAGCGCCGGGTTCCACAGATCAACGCCCTCGAACCCGCCATCAAGGCGCTGTCGGACGACGCGCTGCGCGCCAAGACGGCGGAATTCCGCGAAAAACTCGCCGCCGGCGCCACCCTTGACGACATCCAGGCCGAGGCCTTCGCCGTGGTCCGCGAGGCCGCCACGCGCACGCTGGGCCAGCGGCACTTCGATGTGCAGATGGTCGGCGGCATGGTGCTGCACGACGGCAAGATCGCCGAAATGAAGACCGGCGAGGGCAAGACCCTGGTGGCGACGCTGCCGGTCTACCTGAACGCGCTGGCCGGCAAGGGCGTGCATGTCGTCACCGTCAACGATTACCTGGCGCGCCGCGACGCCGAATGGATGGGGCAGATCTACGGCTTCCTCGGCCTGACCACCGGCATCATCGTGCATGGCCTGGACGACGAGCAGCGCCGCGCCGCCTACAACGCCGATATCACCTACGGCACCAACAACGAGTTCGGCTTCGACTATCTGCGCGACAACATGAAGTACCGCCTGGAGGACATGGTCCAGCGCGACTTCTTCTACGGCATCGTCGACGAGGTGGACAGCATCCTGATCGACGAGGCGCGCACGCCGCTGATCATCTCCGGCCCGGCCGAGGACAGTTCCGATCTCTACCGCCGGGTCAATTCGGTGGTGCGCGACCTGGTCGTCGATCCCAGCACGTACGACAAAGACGAGAAGATGCGCACCGCCAACATGACCGAACCCGGCTCGGAGCGGGTCGAGGACATGCTGCGCGAGGCCGGCATCATCACCGAGGGCAACCTCTACGACATCTTCAACATCTCGGTCGTGCACCACGTGCAGCAATCGCTGCGCGCGCACACGCTGTTCACCCGCGACGTCGACTACATCGTGCGCGACGACAAGGTGATCCTGATCGACGAGTTCACCGGCCGCATGATGGAAGGCCGCCGCTACTCCGACGGCCTGCACCAGGCGCTGGAGGCCAAGGAGGGCGTGACCGTCCAGGCCGAGAACCAGACGCTGGCCTCCATCACCTACCAGAACTATTTCCGCATCTACCCCAAGCTCGCCGGCATGACCGGCACGGCGATGACCGAAGCCGACGAGTTCGCGGAAATCTACAAGCTGGAAGTGGTGGAAGTGCCGACCAACGTCCCGGTCACCCGCAAGGACCAGGACGACGAGGTCTACCGTTCGGCGGCGGAGAAATACGAGGCGGTGGCCGGGCTGATCGCCGAGGCGCGCGGGCGCGGCCAGCCGGTGCTGGTGGGCACCACCAGCATCGAGAAAAGCGAGATCATCAGCGACCTGCTGAAAAAGAAGAAGGTGCCGCACGCGGTGCTGAACGCGCGCTTCCACGAGCAGGAAGCCACCATCGTCTCCCAGGCCGGCGCGCCGGGCGCGATCACCATCGCCACCAACATGGCCGGCCGCGGCACCGACATCAAACTCGGCGGCAATGTCGAGATGCGGGTGAAGACCGAGCTTGCCGCCATCGCCGATCCCACCCTGCACGCGGCGAAGGAAGCCGAGATCCGCGCCGAGGTCGCCCGCGCGCATGACGCCGTGATGGCGTCGGGCGGCCTGCTGGTGGTCGGCACCGAGCGGCATGAAAGCCGGCGTATCGACAACCAGCTGCGCGGCCGCGCCGGGCGGCAGGGCGATCCCGGCGGGTCGCGCTTCTTCCTGTCGCTGGAAGACGACCTGATGCGCATCTTCGGGTCCGACCGGATGGGCGGGATGCTGCAGCGCCTGGGCCTGAAGGACGGCGAGGCGATCGTGCATCCCTGGATCAACAAGGCGCTGGAGAAGGCGCAGAAGAAGGTCGAGGCGCGCAACTTCGACACCCGCAAGAACGTGCTGAAATACGACGACGTGATGAACGCCCAGCGCAAGGAGGTCTATGCCCAGCGCCGCGAGTTCATGCGCGCGGACGACGTGGCCGAGACCGTGGCGGAAATGCGCTCGGAGATCATCCACGCCATGGTATCCCGCCGCGTGCCGGAGAAGGCGTTCTCCGAGCAGTGGGAACTGGCGGAACTGGCCGAGGACATGCGCCGGGTGCTGGGCATGGACCTGCCGGTGGAGGAATGGGGCCGCGAGGAGGGGATCGACGAGACCCATCTGCGCGAGCGCATCGAAGCCGCGGCCGACAGCATGATGGCGGCCAAGGCGGCCAATCTCGGGCCCGAGCTGATGCGCTACATCGAGAAATCGCTGTTGCTGCAGGTGCTGGACGCGGTCTGGAAGGAGCATCTGCTGGCGCTGGACCATCTGCGCCAGGGCATCGGCCTGCGCGCGTACGGCCAGCGGGATCCGCTGAACGAATACAAGAGCGAGGCGTTCGCACTGTTCAATGCCATGCTCGACGAATTGAAGGAGCGCGTGACGATGATGCTGTCGCGCGTCGAACTGGCCCCGCCGGAGCCGGCCGAGCCCGATTTCAGCCGGACGATCGAAAACCATCCGGAGCCGGAACCGATGATGGCGGAATACGGCAGCGGCGGCACGGCGCTGCTGTCGGCCCCGCCCGTCCGCGTCGCCGCGGCGGACCCCAGCGATCCGGCCACCTGGGGCCAGACGCCGCGCAACGCCCCCTGCCCTTGCGGGTCGGGCAAGAAGTACAAGCACTGCCACGGCAAGCTGACATAGAACCGTCTTCCCGGCCAGCATCCAACCCCTTCCTGGAGGGGGATGACAGAGACGGATCTGCCGGAGGTGGCGGCCATCAGCCGCGAGGTGCATCCAGAACTGCCGGAAGATCCCGGCGTTTTCGCCGAGCGTTTGCGGCTGTACCCGGCAGGGTGCCTTGTGCTGCAGAGTGCCGGCCGGATCGCCGGCTACGCGATCAGCCACCCATGGCGGCTGGGGCCGCCGCCGAAGCTGAACACGCTCCTGCTGCGGCTGCCGCAAGCCCCCGATACCTTCTACATCCACGATGTGGCGTTGCTGGCGCAAGCCAGGGGAGCCGGCACCGGCGGCGCCCTGGTGCTCCGGCTGGTGCAACAGGCCAGGCGGACGGGGGTGTCCAATCTCTCCCTGGTCGCCGTGGGCGGCTCCGTGGGCTTCTGGCGGCGGCAGGGATTTGATGTTGCCGGCGATGCCGCGATCCAGGCAGGACTCGGCAGCTACGGCGACACTGCGTGCTTCATGGTGCGGACGATCTGAGGCCTTCGCCTGGAACTACGGCCCCAGCACCCGGATTTCCGTCAGCCCGGCCGCCAGCAGGCGGCGGAGATCGGGCAGCTTGAGCGCGATGCAGCCCTCGGTCGGCGCCAGGTCCGGGCGGGCCACATGCAGGAAGATCGCCGATCCGGCCCGGCGCACGACCGGCGCGTCGTTCCAGCCGAGCACGCCGATGATGTCGTAGACAGCATCCGCCCGCCACAATGTCTCGTGCCGGGCCGGATGCGGCAAGCGCACCATGCGGTTGTAGTCGGGGTGATTGGGATCATCGCACCAGCCATCGTCCGGGGCCAGCGGCTCCACCGGCACTGGCGCAGTCGGGGCGGGCCACCCGGTCGGCACGGAACAGCACGCGGCGTAATGGCAGCAGCCCGGCGGGGGTGGCCTCGTCGCCTTCCTGCTTGTGCGCAACGACCCCGGCACGGCCGAGCACGGCGCGGTATTCCTCGCGGCCCATGACCAGCCGCCCGTCCGGATAGACCACCGCCTGCATCGGGCTCAGTCCAGCATATGGCCGAAGCGCTGCGCCTTGGTGGCGAGATACTGGTCGTTGATCCCGTTCGGCGCGAAGGAATGCGCCTCCCGACCCTCGATCTGCACGCCGCAGGCGGCCAGCGCCGACAGCTTGTCGGGATTGTTGGTCAGCAGCCGGATGCGCCTTATGCCGAGGCTTTCGAGCATGGTGGCGGCGACCATGAAGTTGCGCTCGTCCGCACCCCAGCCCAGCGCCCGGTTGGCGTCCAGCGTGTCCAGCCCGCGATCCTGCATGGCATAGGCGCGCAGCTTGTTGACCAGGCCGATGCCCCTGCCCTCCTGCGCCAGGTACAGCAACACGCCGGCGCCGTCCTCCGCCATGCGCGCAATCGCCCCGCGCAGCTGCTGGCCGCAATCACAGCGCAGGCTGTCCAGCAGATCGCCGGTGAAGCATTCGGAATGGATGCGCACCAGCGGCGCCGGCTTGCCCTGCACATCGTCCTCCGGGCGGCCGACCAGGATGGCCAGATGCTCGATCCCGGCATCCGGGGCGCGGAAGGCGACGATCCTTGTGTGTTCGGAGGACCGCAGCGGCACTTCCGCCTCGGCCACCGGGCGCAACCCGACGGCCGAGGCTTTGGGGTAGGCCAGCACATCCGCGGCGGGAACCGCGAGCAGTTGCAGGCTGGCGGCGGCATCCAGTGCCACCTGCCCGGCCGGGGCGGCGAGAACGGCCGGCAGCAGCCGTCCGAGCTTCACCAGCGCGAGGGCACCTTGCGCCAGCGCCGGCAGGGACGTCTGCGCCGGCTGATCCGGTAGCATCTGCTCGACGGTCGGATCGGCGATGCTGAGCAGCGTCTCGGGGGCCAGCAGCCGCTCGGACAGGCTCAGCGCCACCGCGGGCACGTTCTGCGGTACCGGGCGCTGCAGCACCGCCGCCGCGCGCATCGGCGCCAGCAGCAGCACGGGCGGCCCGGCCGAAAGCGACGCCAGCTCGTTCAGGGTGGATGCGCTGGCCGTTTCAGCCGCCAGCAGCAGCAGCGGCGCCCCGCCGGTCGGCATCCCGGTCAGCAGCACCGGGGTGCCGCGCCGCAATTCCGCAATGGCACGATGCACGCCGCGGACACGCAAAGTTGCCTCATCCGGCCCGAAAGGCGCATGGGCAACAGGCCTTTCCGCGGTATCGATCACGGCCGAGCCAGCACCAGAGGGAGAAATTCGGTTCATTTTTTCTCGTTGCACAAGACCGGAGCGGCCAAAGGGAGTATCACTACACGGAATGCTTCGCACATATAGCCACCTCCGTGCGACAAGGACTATATGGCTGGCATGCGGCCTCGTCGCGGCATCGCTCACCAGGATGTGAGGATGCCAGGCCGCATTGCAAGCATGCATCGAGCATTGTCTGATACGTCTCATTTGCGGCACAAGCGACTGGCGTGACAAGCAACTGGCGTAAATGGACAGGTCGAACGAGCGGATCCGGTGACCGGGTTGCCGGTCGACTGCTGGCTTACAGAGACCAAGGAGTGTTCTATGGCGGGTGAACGACCCATCCTGATCGTCGACGATGATCGAGCCCTGCGTGCCACGCTGGTGGAGCAACTGAGCCTCGACGGGGAATTTTCTGCCACGGAAGCGGCCTCCCTCGCGGAAGCCGAGGCGGCGATCTCCAGCAAGGACATGCGGTTCGACGCCATTATTCTGGATGTCGGCCTGCCGGACGGCGACGGGCGGGATCTTTGCATCAAGCTGCGCCAGCAGGGCGTCAAGGTGCCGATCATCATCCTGACCGGCTCGGATGATGAAATGGACGTCGTCCGTGGCCTCGATTCGGGCGCGAACGACTATATCGCCAAGCCGTTCCGGCTGGCCGAACTGCTCGCCCGGGTGCGCGCCCAGTTGCGGATCTTCGAGAACAGCGAGGACGCGGTGTTCAACATCGGTCCGTTCGTCTTCCGCCCATCGGCCAAGCAGCTGGTCGAGCCGGCGAAGAACCGCCGGATCCGCCTGACCGAGAAGGAATCGGCGATCCTGAAATTCCTCTATCGCGCCGGATCCAAGCCGGTCGCACGCCAGGTGCTGCTGAACGAGGTCTGGGGCTATAACGCCGCCGTTACAACGCACACGCTGGAAACCCATATCTACCGGCTGCGCCAGAAGATCGAACCCGACCCCTCCAACGCCCGGCTGCTGCTGACCGAAGGCGGCGGCTATCGCCTCAACCCCGAAGGCGTGCCGACCGCGGCCTGACGCGACGGGACGGAAGGGGCGACCCGGCGCCCGCCCTGACCGCCGGTCAGAACCAGCCGAGATTGCCGAAGGACGGCGATGTTGGCGGCGACGGTTTTGGTGTTGACGTGGTCGGGGCCGAGCTTGCGCAGGAAGATGTCGTAGGCGACCTCGTAGGCGCCGCGGGCTTCCTCGAATTCAGCGAACAGGCGCAGCACGTTGCCGAGGTTGCTGGCGCGGATGGCGACGTTGGTGTGGTCCGGGCCATAGGCTGCCTCGTCGATGGCGAAGGCGCGGCGGAAGGCTTCCAGCGCGCCGAGCGCGTCACCCTGATCCAGCAGGACGGTGCCGAGATTGTTGATGTAGCGGGCGACGAGTGGGTGGTGCGGGCCGAAGGCGGCCTCGGCGATGGCCAAAGCGCGCTCGTGGGCGGCGCGGGCGGGGTCGAGCTGGTACAGGTCGCGCAACACGAGGCCGAGATGGTTGGCATCGCGGGCGACGTTCGGGTGGGCCGGGCCGAGGCGGCGTTCGTCGATCGCCAGGGCGGCCTCGAAGGCCTGCCGTCCGCCGGGGAAATCGCCGGCGCGGTGCAGGAACAGGCCGAGGGTGGTGAGCAGGTCGGCCTCGGTCGCGCTGTCGTACGACATGCCGCCGGGTTCAACGGCGGGGCCGGTCCAGAGCGTGGCGGGCACCGTCGGGTAGGCGGTTTCCCGCTCGGCGGCGGCGATCTGGCGCAGGGCGGCCAGCATCTGCCCTGGCTGGCCGGCGATGTCCTTCAGCGTGCGGAGATAGGCGCCGGCGAGACGGAGCGCGAGGTCCAGGTCGCCAAGCTCGGCGGCAAGATCGTCCAGCGCAGCCGGATCAGTCAGGCCGGGCCGGCAGGACCGCAGCAGGGCGATGCTGTCCGCGCGGGGCATCGGCGCCATGGTCTCGGTGGCGGGATCGGGCACGCGTTGGGCCCTCTACGCCGCCAGTTCGCCGGCGACTTCCAGCAATTCGCGCGAACGGACAACGCGGCTCTTGCCAGACGCGGTCGAACTCGGCGATCAGCGCGGCGATGGCGGGGCCGGAGGTGCCGGCCTCGGCGGCGGCCAAAGACGGGAATTCGTAGAAGGCGCAATGCACCGCGGGATCGGTGCGGCTCCAGGCGCGCCAGGCACGGGGCACGTTGAAGGCTTTCAGCGCGTCGGGCAGGTGCTCGGCGGCGTACCAGCGGTCGAACGGGCCGCGATCGGCCGGGTCGGCCACGGTCGCGCGCACCACGAGATAGGTTTTCGAAGCCATCGCCGGTTCCTTTCCTGGGTTGGCGGCATCGTCACTACCTGCGCCGCATCAGGACCACAGGCTCGACGGCTGGTGTGGCGGGCTTTAGGTTCGCGGCGACGAAAACCTGGGGAATACGATGTCCAACCCGTTGCTGTTCACGCCGATCGAACTTCGCGAAATCACCCTGAAGAACCGCGTGGTGGTGGCGCCCATGCACCAGTATTCGGCGGTGAAGGGCTATCCGACCGACTGGCATTTGATGAACTACGGCCGCTTCGCCGCCGGCGGCGCCGGGCTGGTGATCATCGAGAGCACCAAGGTGGACCGGCGCGGCTGCGGCACGGTGGGCGATACCGGCCTGTGGAACGACGATTTCATTCCGCATTTCCGCCGCATTGCCGATTTTATCCGCGCGCACGGAGCGGTGCCGGGCATCCAGCTGGGCCATTCCGGGCGCAAGGCGCGGCTGTCGCGGCCGTGGGAGGGCGGCAAGCCGCTGACGGCCGGTTCCTCGCCGGAAATCTGGAACTGGGAAGGCTGGGAACTGGTCGCGCCCAGCGCCATCGCTGCCTCCGAGAACGAGCCGGTGCCGCGTGCGCTCAGCCATGCGGAGATCCAGCAATTGGTGGAGATGTGGGGCCAGGCGGCGCGACGGGTGCACGAGGCGGGGATCGACGTGCTGGATATCCATGCCGCGCATGGCTACCTGATCCACCAGTTCCTCTCGCCGCGCGCCAACCTCCGCAACGACGAATATGGCGGCTCCGAACTCAACCGCATGCGCTTCGCCATCGAGGTGACGGAGGCGGTGCGGGCCAACTGGCCGGCGCACAAGCCGTTGTTCATGCGCCTGTCGGTGGAAGACGACGCCGGCTGGGGGCCGGAGCAGAGCGTGGCGCTGGCGAAGCTGGTGAAGGCCAAGGGCGTGGACGTGATCGATTGCAGCTCGGGCGGCATGCTCGGGCGGCCGGTGGAGACCTCGGGGCCGGTGACCTATGGGTACCAGGTGCCGTATGCGGAGAAGATCCGCGCCGAGTCGCGGGCTGATGAGCATGGCGGTCGGGCTGATCGTGCACGCGGACCAGGCGGAGGCGATCCTGCAGAAGGGCCAGGCCGACCTGATCGCCCTGGCCCGGGAAATTTTCTACAATCCGAACTGGCCGATGGATGCCGCGCGGAAGCTGGGGGTGGAGAATGCCTTCGCTTCCGTGCCCTCGCCGCAGGCCTATTGGCTGGCGAAGCGGGCGGGGCAGGTGAAGGAGCTGAGGCCCTCGACCTATCAGGTCGGGATCCACGCCGACGCGGACTAGGCTGGGCGGGAGACCAGCCGCCCGCGGATCAGGATATAGATCGTCACGATCACAAAGGCGGTCAGCAGGTAGGTGATGATGGCTACCTGCACCACCGGCCTGACGTTGTTGGCGGCGGCGACCAGCAGCGCGAGGCCGGCGTTGCGCAGCGATCCGGCGATGGCCACCGCGTGGCGGGTTTCCGATGCCGGACCGCCCAGGAGATGTCCGGCGGCCAGCGCGGCCAGCGTGGTGGCCGCGGCGGCGGTGATCGTCCAGGGACGGGCGGCGAGGATGAGCTTGTGCAGGTCCAGCACCTGGCCGAGGACCATGGCGATCAGAAGCACGGCGCCGATCTTGCCGAGCAGCGCGCCGATCCGCACGGCACGCACCGGCGCAAAATTGGCCATCAGCGCGCCGATGCCAAGCGGCAGAAGCTGGGCGATGATGACCTGTTTGGCGACGTCGGCGACGTTAACAAAGCCGTTGGTGCCGAGCAGCGCGTTGCCGATGGCCACCCAGACCGGCATCGCCAAAATCGCCAGAACGGCGACGGTGATCTGCAGGGTCGGCGCAAAACCGGCATCGCCGCCGGAGCCGAGCGCCCGGCGCAGGGCAAGCGGCGCCCCGGGGGCGATCGCCATCAGCGCCACGCCGACCTGCTCGGGCGGGCCGAGACCGCAGGCGAAGCCGGCGGCGAAACCGGCGGCCGGAACGATTGCCAGCACGCAAAGCAGGCCCCGCAGCAGCAGGCCGGGGGAGCGCAGATGCGCCAGGAACCGGCTGGGCGTGATGGTGGTGCCGATGGAGGTCATCACCGAGAACACGGTCGCGAAGGACAGTGCGTTGACCAGCCAGAGCGGAATGATTTCAACCAAGGGTGCCGCCGGGGGTTCGAGCCGATAGGATTGGAATCGAGACGGAGAGACTGAACGGTTCCGGCCGGGTTGGAAAGCGGCCCGACTTCAACGGAGATGACGATGGAAGCGAGCCGCCTGCGCGACTTCGAGAAGCTCAGCCCGTTCGAGATCAAGGATGAACTGATCCGCATCGCCAAACGAACCACCGGCCGATCCAATGTCGCCTACCTGAACGCCGGGCGCGGCAATCCGAACTGGGTCGCGACCACGCCGCGCGAGGGGTTCTTCCTGCTCGGGCAATTCGCCATGACCGAGAGCCGGCGGGTGATGGACCTGCCGGCCGGCATCGGCGGCATGGCGGTTGCGCCGGGGATCGCCGGCAGGCTGGAGGCGTGGCTGGCGGGTCACGCGGACAGTCCGGGTGCCGGTTTCCTGGGTGAGATGGTAAGCTTCGCGGTGAGGAAGTTCGGCTTCGAGCCAGATGCCTTCGTGCATGAACTGGTCGACGGCATCATCGGTGACAATTACCCGGAGCCCGTGCGCATGCTCGCGCATAACGAACGGATCGTGCACGAATACCTGATGGCGGCGATGTGCGGCGAACCGCGTCCGGCCGGCAAGTTTGATCTTTATGCCACCGAGGGCGGCACGGCGGCCATTTGTTATCTATTCAAATCGTTGAAGGCGGCGCGGCTGTTGAACCCCGGCGACACCATCGCGCTCGGCACGCCGATCTTCACGCCCTATCTGGGGATCCCGCATCTGGAGGATTATGCGCTGCGCATGATCGATGTTCGCGCCGATCAGGAGGACGGGTTTCAGTTCACCGAAGCCGATTTCCGGCAGCTTGAAGACCCGGCGGTGAAGGCGTTCTTCCTGGTCAACCCCGGCAATCCGACCGGGGTGGCGCTTTCGCCGGAAACGACCAGCGCGGCTGGTGGAACTGGTGAACACGCGGCGACCGGATCTGATCATCCTGACCGACGATGTGTACTGCACGTTCGTTCCCGGCTTTCGTTCCCTGCTGGGCGCGCTGCCACGCAACACGATCGGAGTGTATTCGTATTCAAAATATTTCGGCTGCACCGGCTGGCGGCTCGGGGTGATCGCGCTGCACCCGGACAACATCCTGGACGAGCGGATCGCGGCGCATCCGGAGCCGGTCCAACTGGCGCTGGAGGCGCGCTACGCGCCGCTGAGCCTGAAGCCGCGCGAGATGAAGTTCATCGACCGGATCGTGGCCGACAGCCGGGATGTCGCGCTCAACCACACGGCGGGGCTTTCGCTGCCGCAACAGGTGATGATGACGATGTTCTCCCTGTTCGAGCTGATGGACGAGGCTAAGGCGTATCAGGCCACCTGCATGAAAATCCTGCAGCATCGCGTCGAGCTTGCCGCCGAGGGCTTCGGCCTGGAGGTCACGCCGAACCCGTACTACGACGCCTATTACGGGTTGTTCGACCTGGCGTTCTGGCTGCGCGAGAATCTGGACGAGGCGGTGGTCGAACATATACGGCGGAACGTGCATCCGCTGGACATCGTGTTCCGACTGGCCGAGGAGCACGGCATCGTGCTGCTGAACGGCGGCGGCTTTGCGGCGCCCGACTGGTCGGTGCGGGTGTCCTTCGCCAATCTGGACGACGCGGCCTATGCCAATATCGGCCGGGCGGTTCGGGCTGTAGTTTCAGGGTATGTCCGGGAATATGAGGCCGGGAAGGGTGCCGGGGGCTGAACGCCGGTCCGAGATCTGGCGGACACTCGTCGGCGAGACGGGCATAGGAAGCCCCACGGCGTGGATGAGCGCTGCGTCAATGGTTACCAAAGACCCGTTCTCGAGCATGATAGCACCCTGCCCTCGTCCGATCCCAAATGGATGCCCTGCGATGCGCCGCTCTATCCTCGGCCGTTCGGCCCCCGGCGATAGCCAGGTCATCGGTCCGAAATGCCCTGGCGCGCTTTCGGGGGCGATCGTCCTCGGCGTGCGCCTGCATCGCGTGATGCGGTTGCC
Source organism: uncultured Alphaproteobacteria bacterium (assembly GCA_963839645.1). Taxonomy (GTDB): domain Bacteria; phylum Pseudomonadota; class Alphaproteobacteria; order Acetobacterales; family Acetobacteraceae; genus PALSA-911. The sequence goes on from CAWIVZ010000001.1 coordinate 169,247, forward strand.
GGTTCTGGACGAAACTTTGTAATGCCTGCTTGGGCCGTCAGCCTCGTGCGCTTTCGAACTGAATGTCGAGGGTGTCGAGCAAGACCGGACGGGACAGGCTGTTGAAGCCGATGAACAGCGGCCCGATCGCCTTCTCCGGCAGCCGGATCACACAGTGGGACCCGATCGCAAACGGCTTCGTCTCTCCGGTCGTCGCCGGCTCGGCGGTCGGACTTTTCAAACTCGCGGAGCTCCCGCCAATGCGACCGATCAAGGCCCCCAGCGGGCAATCCGGAACCACCAGCCCGGTTTCGGGATAAGGGATGCCCGCCAATCCATCCGGCCCGCATTTTGGCAATCCGGCGAACGGTGCCCATCGGCCCGTCGCGCGGATGCGGAGCAACGTGGCCTCACCGAAACTATCGAGCGCTGGCAGCCAAGGTTCAAGTATGGCGAAGGGCGCCTGACCCGGGAAGGCCTGCAGGCAGCCGGAAATTGTCGTCCATTAAATCAACGGCATGGCTTGGCCTTTCAGCAGGTTGCCGCGACGCGCAGCTTCTCGGGTTTCGCCAACTCCTTCAGCACACCGTCCGGCGCGAGTGGAACAGCCAGAACGGCATCGCATTTCGGCGTCGGGCGGGTCGCGTCGCAGCGCACTGCCTGCACGCTAACCTTGGCGAGGTCGGTCGTCTCCCGACAGAGTTTGGCTGCTTGACCCGCGTTCAGTCCCGCCTGGATCTCCGTCCAGGCAATCGGAACCGCCGCCAGCCCACGGTCCGGCGGCAGGGAGGGCAGCACGGGAACGGGTGACAGGTCAGCCGGTTTGATGATCGATTTGGCCGGGATACCGGCCGCGGGCAGGACATAGTGCATCTCCATCGCCTGCGGCACGAACTGTCCGGGCAAAAGCAGGGTGTTCTGCGGCAGGGTGGTGATGGCCGGCATATCCGGCGCGGGCTCCTTGCGTGCCACCGCCAAGATCGTCCCGCCGATGACGAGCGCGAGCCACAAGAAAACGGCGTAGTTCCTCATGGCGTACCACCCCGTTCTGCGGCGTAGACGAGGTCGGTCGTCCGGCCATCCTCCTCCGCCTGGCGGATGCGACGCCAGAGCTGCCGCTCTTCGGCGCGGGTCGCCGGCACGGGCTGATGCAGCATCTTCAACACCAGAAAGCGATGGCGATCGATCGTTGTCTTTATGGTTTCGCCCAGCGTGAGCTGCCCCTCGATTGCCATTTGGTAGAACAGCCGCAGCGCGAGCGGCGTGGCGCCGCCGACAACCGGGATGAGCCAGCCGGATCGGCCGAGTACAAGGACCGCAGGCAGCCAGGCGAGCGGAACCGAGCACGTCAGCAGCAGGCATAGAATGGCGAAATCGACCCGGGACCGCGCTGCGTCCACGGCGGCGAGGCTCGGGTCGTCCTTTGCCTCGGTCCGCAGCATGACCAGCAGGCGTGGCCAGAGAAAGTCGAAGTTTACGGCATAGACGTCACGGGAATATCGTTCCACGACGTAGCGCGCATCGCCGAGCGTGGTCGCGCGCGGTGCGTCCAGGGCATCCGCGACCCGATAGCGGGTCTGCTGAATCTCGTACTGGTACTGAGCCTGACTTTCGATCGCAGTCAGCAGATCCTGAAATCGCTCATGCAGCTGACGAAGCCTGAGCGAACGCGGGGCATCTGGCAGCGGCGGGTTCAAGGCGGAGTTGTTGGTCTCGAGTGCCGTGATCAGCCGCTGCTGCGCGTCGTCGATCAGCGACAAATCGATCGCCCGGCCGCCGTCAGTGTTCTTCGCGAGCTTATCGATGCTGCCTTCGGCTTTCGCAACGCTCGCTTCGTCGGGGGCGTTTGGCAGGGTCAGTCCCCGCGTACGCGCCACGCGCAGCGGGCCCTGATCCGCCTTGGCGTTGCTCTTGCGCAGCGACACCTGCCCTCTGGTCTGCAGTGCGGCCCCAATACCGTTTCGAACACGCACGGTTTCGGCCAACCGATCGCGTCGCAGCCGGTCGTGCAGTTGGGTGGGCAGCAGCGACCCATCCAGCAATCCGCGCAGTACCGGCAGGAAGGACTGCAGGACATACCCGCAAAGGACCAGCCCGGCAACGAACACGAGCAAGTATTTCGCGCTTTTCCCGGTGTCGGAGAACAGCTCATCGAGGTCGAGCGGCCAGCCGAACTGAGTGAGAATCGCGCGATGGATTGCGGCGAACAAGGCGATGGGGACGAAGACGGTGTACCAGAAATTCTGGGACAGGAAGCCCTGAAAGGCCTTGTAAACCTGGTTGAAGGCGCCAATCATGGCGCGTTACGAGCCATCGTCGCACTTCAACGCCGCGCGATGTGCGTAGTTGCACTGACCCTCCACGTCGATCTGATCCTTGGTGAACGTGTGCACGTCAGGCGGCGGCCCTTCGCACCAGCACAAAGTGACAGCGCCGCCGAGGCTGGCGGTAAACCGCTCGGAAGACGTCACGACCCGCGAGGTCGTGGGCGTCGCCCGAAACAGAAAATGCCGGCGATCCTGCTCGTCGAACAACATGCGCAGCCCGTCGCGGATGGCGTACGGCAGTGAGACGCCCGGCTGGACCTGCTCTATACCCGCACTGAGATCATGAGGGAGACTTGGCTGCGCCTGCGGCCGGACCGCTCCGATCATGATCGAGGCCGGATCCACCCGCCGCTCAACGCCGTCATTCATCGCGCGCGTCACGTCCTGCGCCCTGACCAAAACGAGCATGGACCCATGATCGACAACCACGGCACCCCGTTTCGCGTCCCTCATGAGCTTGATGGAGTTGGGCAATGTCAGATCGGGATGGACCAGAGGAAGATGCATCTCATCCATCGTCGCCTCCTTCTATTGTCGGGATCAGTCTTCCATCATATCACGTTGATCTCAAGTAACGAACCGGGCTCTCTCCATGAGGGCGCGATCCTATCCGGCTTCAATACCCCGGCAACTCATTCACACACACCACCCGCCAGCCCTCGGGGTGGTGTTCCAGCCGCGTGAGCGACAGGTTCTGGATGGAGAAATGCAGCACCACGTCCGGCGCAGAGCCGATGGCGTGGGCGAGGGCGGCGCGGATGGCGCCGCCGTGGCTGACGATCACCACGTCCTCGCCCCGGTGCCGGGCGGCGAGGCGGTCCAGGGTTTTGCCGATGCGGGCGATGACCTCGATCAGGCTTTCGCCGCCGGGGGGGCGTTCGTTGGATCGCAGCGGCCAGAACGCGTGGGCGCCGAATTCCAGCTTCTCAGGCAGGTCGGCGTGCGGCAGGCCCTGCCAGTCGCCGAGCGATTGTTCGATGACGTCGGGCTCAACCCCCAGTTCAGCGGGCGGGTAGCCTGCGGCGAAGATGGTTTCCGCCGTGCGCAGGGTCCGCGACAGGGGGGATATCTTCCAATGCGCCGGGCGCGGCAGCCGGGCGGCGAGGGCGCGCGTACATCGGCGCCTGCTCGATCAGCGTGGTCTCGCACAGCGGCACGTCCATCACGCCATACAGCATCGCGCGGGCGTTCTCTTCCACGAGGGCGTGGCGGATCAGCCAGAAGCCGGTGATGCGTCATGTCGATTACTCGCCGATGGTGAGAAGGGCGCCGCGGACACGCGCGGCGCGGAACTGGGCCGCGAACAGGGTGGCGCCGGCGATGGTCCAGACGACGTTCAGGCCGATCGCCCAGGCCAGATGATGCCAGTCGACCGTGCCGTGCAGGATGGCGGCGCGCATGCCCTCGAACACATGGGCCGAGGGCAGCGCCAGCGCGATCGGCTGCAGGTACCCCGGCAGGACGGAAACCGGATAGAACACCGCGGAAAATGGTGTAAGGCCGAACAGCACCGACCAGGCCAGCGCCTCCGCCCCCGCGCCGTGGCGCAGAATAAGGGAGACGACGGCGAGCGAGACCCACCAGCCCATGATCATCAGGTTGGCGAAGAACAGCACCACGATCGGGCCGAGCGCGAACAGGTTGAAGGCATACAGCACCCAGGCCAGCAGGATCGCCGGCAGCACGCCCGCCAGCATGCGGATCACGGACATGCCGATCAGCGCCGCCACCAGCTCCCACGGGCGCAGCGGGCTGACGAACACGTGGCCGAGATTGCGCGACCATAGTTCCTCCAGGAACGATATCGCGACGCCCATCTGGCTGCGCAGCGCGACCTCCCACAGCAGCACCCCGCCGAGCAGCGCGGCGGCGGCCAGCGCCCCGGCGCCGGGCGCGAGGCCGGCGCCCATCCGGCCGGCCATGTAGGAGGCGGTGAAGCCCCAGATGCACATCTGCAGCACCGGCCAGTAGGCCAGTTCCAGCAGCCGCGGCCAGGAGCGGCGGTACAGCGCCAAATGGCGGTACATCAGGCCCCAGATGCGGCGGAGCGAGGCCTTCACTGCGCCGCCTCCCGCAGCGGCTTGCCGCGGTCGCGGGCGATGTCGAGGAACACCGCCTCCAGGTCGTCCTGGCCGTAGCGGTCCAGCAGATCCTGCGGGCTGCCGCTGTCCACCACCCGGCCGCGCTTGAGCATCAGCACGTGGCTGCACAGGCGCTCGACCTCCGCCATGTTGTGCGAGGCCAGCAGGATCGTGCAGCCGCTCTCGGCGCGGTAGCGTTCCAGCCAGCCGCGCACCAGGTCGCCGGTGTCGGGGTCGAGGCTGGCGGTGGGCTCGTCGAGCAGCAGCACGTCCGGGCGGTTGATCAGCGCCTTGGCCAGCGCCACGCGGGTCTTTTGGCCGGCCGAGAGCTGTCCGGCGGGGCGATGCAGGAACTCGCCAAGGTCAAGCTCCCCGGCCAGTTCGCCGATCCGGCGTTCGAGGTGAGGCACGTCGTACAGGTGGCCGTAGACCCGCAGATTCTCGGCCACCGACAGGCGTGCCGGCAGGGCAACATACGGCGAGGAGAAGTTCATCCGCGCCAGCGCGGCGAACCGGTCGGTCGCCATGTCGTGGCCGAGGATGCGGATGGAGCCGGCGGTGGGGATCAGGATGCCGAGCAGCATGGCGATGGTGGTGGTCTTGCCGGCGCCGTTGCCGCCGAGCAGGCCGAGCGTGCTGCCCCGGCGCGGCGGCGAACGAGATGCCGTCCACCGCCAGGGTGGCGCCGTAGCGCTTGGTCAGGGCCTGAACCTGGATCACTTCCATCCGGTGGGCATAGGCCGTGTTGCCCGCCTCCGCCAAGGGGGGCGCGCTACGGGATGCCCTCTGCGGCGGGCTTGGAGCCGGACGCCGACCAGCCTAAAATGGCGGCAATGATCGAATTCTCCGAGGCTCCCGCCACCCTCCCTCCGGAAACCCGCATCTACGCCATCGGCGACATCCACGGGTGCCTGGACCAGCTGACGCGCCTGCACGAGGCCATCGCCGAGGACCTGCTGGCCCGCCCGGTGCCCGACGCGCTGCTGCTGCATATCGGCGACTATATCGACCGCGGGCCGGATTCCGCCCAGGTGATCGCCCATCTGCGCGGCCCCGACCCGGTGCCCGGCACACGCCTGGTCAATCTGATGGGCAATCACGAGGACATGCTGCTCGGCGCCCTGGCGGCCGAGGACGATACCCTGGCGGCGCACTGGCTGCAGAACGGCGGACGCGAAACCCTGGCCAGCTGGTGCGTGCCGCACAAGCTGCCGCGCGCGGCCTGGGCCGAGCGCCTGCCGGCGGCGGACATCGGCTTCCTGCGCGCCCTGGCCCTGTCCCATAGCGAGGGCCCCTATTTCTTCGCCCATGCCGGCATCCGCCCCGGCGTTCCGCTGGACCAGCAGGAACCCCACGACCTGATGTGGATCCGCGAGCCGTTCCTGTCCTTCAAGGGCGATCTGGGGGCCGTTGTCGTGCACGGCCACACGCCCGGGCGGGCGCCCGTGGTGCGGCCCAACCGGATCGGCATCGACACCGGCGCGGTGTATGGCGGGGAGCTTACCTGCGCCGTGCTGGAAGCCGACCGGCTCGGCTTTCTGACCGCCTGAGCGTCCGCCAGGGCCAATCATTCCGGCCGATAACGCAACTCTGCCTTGCAACCACCGCCCCATGGCGTTAGGCGTTCAGGATGAACCGTATACTGCCCGACCGGGATGCGCCGGACCTGATCGCCGCCATCCGCCGCCTCTCGCGCGGTGCGTGACCGTGATCGGCGACGCCATGCTGGATCGCTACATCTACGGCACCGTCGACCGGGTGAGCCCGGAGGCGCCGATCCAGATCCTGGTGGAGCAGCGCGAGGTCGCCACGCCGGGCGGGGCCGGCAACGTGGTGCGCAACCTGACCGCGCTCGGCGCCGCCGTCGCCTTCGTTTCCATCGTCGGCGACGACCAGGCCGGATCGGACCTCACCAGCCTGATCGGCGGCCAGCCCGGCGTGGAGCCGTGGCTGCTGGTGCAGGGCTCGCGCACCACCACGGTGAAAACCCGCTACATCGCCGACGGCCAGCAATTGCTGCGCGCGGACCGCGAGGAAACCGCCCCGGTGCATCCGAAGCTGGTGGAGCGCATGCTGCGCATCGCCGGCGACGCCATGGCCGCCACCAGTGTCACCGTGCTGTCGGACTACGCCAAGGGCCTGCTGGCCGGCGGCGTGCCCGCCCAGCTGATGGCGCTGGCCCGTAAATCCGGCCGCATGGTCATCGTCGACTCCCGCACCGCCGACTACGCGCCCTTCGCCGGGGCGGACCTGATCACCCCCAACCGCAGCGAACTCTCCGCCGCCACCGGCATGCCCGCCCACACCCAGGCCGAGATCATCGCCGCCGCCACCGCGCTGCGCGACCGGCACGGCTTTGGCGCGGTGCTGGTGACCCGCGGCTCGGACGGCATGACGCTGCTGGACGGCGGCAACATTCACCATTTTCCCGCCGAGGCCGCCGTGGTGGTGGATCTGTCGGGGGTGGGAGATACGGTGATTGCCACCCTCGCCGCAGGCCTGGCCGCGGGGCTGGAGATGCCGGTCGCCGTCCGGCTGTCCAACATCGCCGCGGGGATCGTGGTGGGCAAGCCCGGCATCATGACCGCGACGCAGGACGAACTGGTGACCGAGATTGCGCCCGGCCACACGGTTGTCGCTGGACGCTGAGCCGGGGCGACGCAAGATTGGGGCTCTGCCCCAAGCCCCGCAAGGAGCCTGGGGCCCCTTGACCCCCATTACACGGGAGAGCGTCTTGAGCCGCATGCCGAACCTTGGACGCAGGGCCTTGCTGCTGGCGCTTGCGGCCGGCTGGCCGATGCCAGCCCTGGCGCGCGGCTTCGCCGAAACAACCGGCAGCGTGTTTACCGGCCCGCCGAAGGATGCACTCGCGCCGCCACGCATCATCGAAATTCCCATCCCCCCGTTCCCCGACATCCACGCGATCTGGGGTTCCACCGGGCGCGACGATTCCGGAAAAATCTGGTTCGGCGTCTCCGCCGTGAACGATCATTACTCCGCGCACCTGATGCAATACGACCCCGCCACCGGCCGCATGACCGACCGTGGCGACGTGTTGTCGGCGCTGCGCGCCGTCCGGCCGCTCCGGCCGGGCGAAGGCCAGATAAAGATCCATTCCAAATTCATCGAGGCCGATGACGGCTATCTGTATTTCAGCTCCACCGACGAGGAAGGCGAGGGCGAGGACGGCAGCGCGCCACCGAAATGGGGTTCCCATCTCTGGCGGGTACGCCCGGAGAACCCTATCTGGGAACATCTGCTGGCCGTGCCGGAGGGATTGACCTGCGCCGGCGGCGCGGGACGCTGGATCTACGCCCTCGGCTACTGGAACCACGTGCTCTACCGCTACGATACGAAAACCGGCGATATCCGCCGCCGCGAGGTCGGCTCGGTCGGCGGCCACATGTGCCGCAATCTGCTGGTCGATGCCCGGGGCCACGCCTACGTGCCGCGCGTGACCGGGGGCGCCTCCGGCCTGGAAGCGCAACTGATCGAATTCGATCCCCACCTGAACGAAATCGCCGCCACCCGGCTGGAGCACTACGCCGACGGCCAGACCCCGGCGGACGCGCATGGCGTCATCGGCTTTACCTTCCTGGCCGACCGGTCGATCGTGTTCGCCACCGGGGTGGGGCATCTGTACCGGATCGTCCCGAATGAAACCTCCCCGTCGGTGGTTCACTCCGTGGGCTGGTTTCACCCGAAGGGCATCGCCTACACGCCAAGCCTGTTCGTGTGGGACGGCATCGACCGCATCGCCGGTCTCGGTCTTGTCACCGGCGGCCTGTGGGACTGGATCGTCTTCGACCTGGCCACCAGAAAATCGAACGCGGTGCCATTTCCGCATCCGTTCACCAATCCCGTGCTGTTCTACGGTTCCCAGACGCGCGACGACCAGGGCCGCTTCTATCTCGTCGGTCGCCGCCATGAAGGCGAGGGTCGCGCCCCGGTCATCCTTCAGTTGGATGCCGGCTGACCAACCATTACGGACCGACCACCACGGCCATACCGGTTAGCCCATATCTTGCTGATCCGCCCACCGATGCGGCCCATGGCCCATGGCGACGCCCCGCTGAACGACATTCCGGCCTCCACCGCCTGGCGGGATCTATGCGGTCCCGCCGGGTTTGCTGGTGAAACGGCCACTCGAATGCGCGGAATTCCCGTTGCGTAACGGGATCGGTTGCTCCAGTCTTCCATCTCCGAAACGGCAAATTGATCGTTCCAGAGGGGAGCACGGACCATGTCGTCGATCACCGCATCGGCCAAGGCGTTCTTTGATGCCTGCGAGACCGGCAAGGGCTGGGACGTGTGCAAGGCTTATTGCGCGCCGAACGCGACCTTCACCGCCCAGGCGGAACCGTTGGCGGACGTGAAGACCCTGCAGCAATACACCGACTGGATGAAGGGCCTGCTGACCGTCCTGACCGACGGACGCTATGAAGTAAAATCCTTCGCCACGGACGCGGAGCGCAACAATGTCTGCGCCTACGGCGTCTTCACCGGCACCCATCTGGCCGGCGGACCGATCCCGCCTACCGGCAAGACCACGAAGACCGACTACGTCTATGTCATGCAGTTCGATGGTGGAAAAATCGCCCACATGACCAAGATCTGGCATGCCGGCCTGACCCTGAAGGAACTTGGCTGGGCCTGATCCGGCCCAGCCGCGACAGGCTCAGCCGGCCTAGGAGCCTGTCCGACAATGGCTTATCGCGGGATTATGTTTGGCCGTCCTTTTGGTTGGTTTGGTTGAGAGCGGCGTCTTCAGGCTGCGGCTTTGTGCAGCTTGGGGAGGTTGTGGACGGTGCAGATCATCGCCCACTCGCGTCTGACCTGCGTGAGACCCCGGAGGAGGAACTGTCGGAAGCCTCTGGCCTGCTTGATGTGCCCGAACACCGGCTCGACGAGCTGCTTGTGCAGCCGGTAACGACTTCGCCGTCCGGCCCTGCGGATCGTGTCGGCCATCGCCTGCATCAGCGGCTTGCGCTTGAGCACGCGGCCGGCGGTGGGGTCAGTGTCGCCGTGTCGGATGCGGCCTGGCGACAAGCAGGCGGCGACACGGCGCTCGGCCATGGCGGCCAGGTTGGCTTCGGTTGCAAACCCGGTGTCGCCTGACACCTCGCGCGGCTTGCGGCCCAGGTTCGCACGGGCCTGATCAACCAGTGGGATCAGGCCTGCGACGTCGGCCGGGTTGGTGGAAAGGCGTTGGGCCACGATGATCTGGTGGGCGGCGTCGACGGCGATCTGACCATTGTAGCCGGCGATAAACCCACCCTGGCTCGGCATATGGCGGCTGGCATTGGCCCGCAACTTGGTGCCGTCAACCGCCATGTGGCCCAGCTTGACCAGGCCTGCCACCTGACATAGCCGCAGCACCTGGACGAACAGCGTCGAGATCGCTGCCAGATGCCGTTTGCGGAAGTCGCTGATGGTGCGGAAATCCGGCCGGTTCAGTCCCGTGACGGCCATCACGTCGACCCGCTCCTCGCAAGCACGAGCAAGTTGGCGGCTGGAATAGATGCCGCGGCTATAACCATACAGTAGAGAAGCGCCACCAGCATGCCGGGATGATAAGGCGGCTGACCTTGCGCGGCCTTGTAGACGCCGGTGATCGCCGAAAGGTCCAGACCCTCGCGCACCGTATCGCGAACAAAGTGCGCCAGGTGGCCCGGCGGAACGAACTGATGCACCGAGGCAGGCAGCAGCCACCCCTGATCCACATCCCAAGCACGATAGGATTTGCTCATGCGCCGTAGTGAATCAAATTTCAGCCCGCGTCAGATAGAGAAGTCTCGGACAGGCTGCTAGTGGTCCGATGCCAACGGGCACTTCAGCCCGTTGGCTGAATCGGCCCACAAAATCAAGCTAGTGCTCTGACGCATGCTGAACCATCCCAATGAGTTCAGAGCACTAGCCGGCGGTTTGGCCCGCGCCGATGTGGGTGCCCATCAGGCGGAAGGCGAGGACCGCGACCAGCATCGCCACCACGGCAAGACTGAGGCCCCAGCGCAGCCACAGGTAGCCGCTGGGCAACAGGGCGCGGCGGTGCATGCGGGTCTCGGTGATCAGCGTGGCGGCGAAGCCGCCGATCAGGACGGCGAGCGCTACCTCCGGGCCGATCGCCACCGTGGCGAAGGCGGCCGCCCAGCCGATCAGAGAGGGCAGCACGCCGAGGCCGAAACGCATCCGGTTCTGGCCGGTGGCGTCGCTGTCCGGTGGCAGGTCGGTGCGGGCGTCCGACAAAGCGAGGCCCCAATGGACGCCGCCGAGGAAGGACAGGATCACCGCGCCGTAGAAGATCAGCGCCAGCAGCCAGGTGGTCGAGGTGGGCTCCACGGTCGCGACCGCGAAGAATGCGCAGGCCGCGAACGGGATCAGGCCACCGATGCCCAGCAGCACCGCCAGGGTCGGGAGCGGCAGCTTCATGGAGCTTACCTTGTGCCCCGCACCAGGCGCCCGGGCAGCTCGCCGGTGGCCTCGCCCTTCAGGTAGACCGGCACGCCGGAGACGATGGTGGCGTCATAGCCCTCGGTCGTCTGCACCAGGCGGCGCCCGCCGGTCGGCAGGTCGTAGCGCACTTCCGGTGCGTTCACCCGCAGCTTCGCGTGGTCAATGACGTTGATGTCGGCCTTCAGGCCGGGGGCGAGCAGGCCGCGGTCGGACAGGCCGATGGCCATGGCGTTGTCGCGGGTGATGCGCTTGATCACCCATTCGATCGGCAGCTTCTCGCCGCGGGTGCGGTCCCGCGTCCAGTGGCTGACCATGTAGGTGTGCGAGCTGGCGTCGCAGATGATGGAGACATGCGCGCCGCCGTCGCCGAGGCCCATGATGGTGTCGGGGTGCTGCATCATCGTCTGCACGGCATCGAGCGTGCCGTCCGCGTAGTTGATCAACGGGCGGTACAGCACGGCATGGCCGTCCTTGGCGAGCAGCCAGTCGTAGCAGAGCGCCTTCGGGTCGACGCCGAGCTTGGCGGCCTGGGCGGCGCAGCTCAGTTCCGGGCCGGGTTCGTAGTTCACCGGGTCGTTGAGCTGGAAGATCTTCTCCCAGGTGCGGGTGCGGGCGCTGATGACGGGGTCGGGGAATTCCTCCGAGAGGATTTTCTCCCGCGTCTCCGGTTGACGCAGGATCGCCATCTTCTCCGCGAAGGGAAGATGCGCGATGGCCTTGTAGGTCGGGCAGAGCATGAACGGGTTCTGCGAGATCTCGAAGCCGAGCATGACGCCGATTGGGCGGGCCATGACCTGGCCGATCAGCTTGTTGCCGGCGGCGTTGGCCTCCTCGATGTTGTCGAGGATCTTGCGCCACAGCCAGGGGCGGGATTCGCGCTGCAGAAGGGAGACGGTCATCGGCCGGCCGGCCGCGGTGGCGATGCGGCGCAGGATGGCGAACTCGTCGTCCGGCTCGTCGAAGTCGGAAATCACCTGCATCCATCCCTGGCCAACCTCGCCCAGCGCGCGGCCGATGGTGGCGAGCTCGATCTCGGCGGCATGCAGGGTGGGCGTGGGGATGCCGGCGAGGGTCTTGTGGGCGATGGCGCGGGAGGTGGAGAAGCCGAGTGCGCCGGCGCGGACGCCCTCGGCCGACAGGCGGGCCATCTCGTTGCGGTCGGCCTCGGTGGCGGGCTCGCGGTCGGCGCCGCGCTGGCCCATGACATAGACGCGGATGGCGGCGTGGGGCACCTGGGTGGCGACGTCGAGGTCGTACTGGCGGGCGTCGAGCGCGTCGAGGAATTGCGGGAAGGTCTCCCAGTTCCACGGCAGCCCGGCGGTCAGCACCACTTCGGGGATGTCCTCCACCCCTTCCATCAGGTCCACCAGGATGTTGCGCTGCTCCGGCCGGCAGGGGGCGAAGCCGACGCCGCAATTGCCGATCAGGGCGGTGGTGACGCCGTTCCAGGAGGTGGGGGTGATGTGGTTCCCCCAGGTCACCTGGGCGTCGTAATGGGTGTGCACGTCGATGAAGCCGGGTGTGACCAGCTTGCCCGTGGCGTCGATCTCCCTGTCGCCCTTGGGCAGATCCGGGCCGATTGCCATGATTTTGCCATCGGCGACCGCGATGTCGGCTTCGTAGCGGTTTGCCGCCGGAGCCGTCGACGATGGTGCCGCCGCGGATGACCAGCGTGGGAGTACCAGACATGTTTATGTCCTCCTGGGACGAATTGGTTACCCGATGGTAGGTCTGGCGCACTCGCAGGTAAAGTTTGCTGAGGGGGCGGGCCTCCCAATGGGCGTCCCAATGGGCATCCCGGTGCCGGCATGGCAGAAGCGCGATGACTTTTCGCTGGTCCGGCACTATCTTGGCGGCATCATGATTTATGGATCCTTGCGCCTCATCCGTTTCGTGCGGAGCGGTATGCCCCTGGCCGTGCTGATCGCGCTCGCCGGGTGCGGGCCGAACTATTCGCCGGACACCTATTCGACCGCCGCCGTGCAGCAGGCCAACAAGGTCGAGCGCGGCGTGATCGTGGGCGTGCGCAACGTGGATGTAAGCTCGCCCGGCACGGTAGGGGCGATCGCCGGCGGCGCGGCGGGCGGAGCGCTGGGGGCGCAGGTGCCGGGCAGCACGCTGGGTGCCACGTTCGGGGCCATCGGCGGCACGGTGCTGGGCGGGCTGGTCGGCACCACGGTGGAGCACACCACGGCGGACACGACGGCATTCGAATACATCGTGCGCAAGCCGAACGGCGACATGGTCTCCGTCACCCAGAAGGACAAGGAGCCGCTGAAGATCGGCCAGACCGTGCTGGTGATCGCCGGCAGCCAGGCGCGGATCGTGCCGGATTACACGAAGCCCGAGCCGCCTCCCGCCACCATGCCGGCCCCTGCCCTTGCGCCGATCGTGGCTCAGCCGCTGCCGGCTCCGTCAACCTCTCCGTCGGAGCCGTCTCCGTCGCCTGCGGCGCAGCCGGGGTCCTCGGCCTCCCCCGCCCCGGCTTCGACGCCTGCCCCCGCCTCCACGCCTGCTCCGGCCGCGGCGCCCACCCCGGCGCCCACCATCACGATCCCATCCGGACCGGCACCGGCGAAACAGGTCAGCCCGTCGTCCCTGCTGCCGTCGCTGGTGCCCGGAATCGCCGCGGACGCGGCGAAGATCTAGACGCGGACAGCGCTGTCCCGCACGATCCTCGCAAATCTTTAGGGAGGGCGCGGATGCAAACGATCGGGACGGCCATGTTCCGCAAGCTGTCGGCGCATACCGGCGTCGAGGTTACCGGCATCGACCTGAACCGACCCATCGACGGCGGGCTGCGCGAGGCGCTGAACCGGGCGTTCGTTGAGCATTCGGTGCTGGTGGTGCGCGGCCAGACATTGACCCCGGAACAGATGCTGGCGGCGGTGCGGCTGTTCGGGGAGGTGTTCGAGCAGCACAACACCCGCTTCGCGCTGCCGGAATGTCCACTGATCCATTACATTTCCAACCAGGATAAGTATCCGGACGGACGCCGCTATATCCCCGGCGAGGGGTATCACACCGACCACTCCAACGACCGGATGCCGCCCAAGGCCACCGTGCTGCATGCGGTGCAACTGCCCGACAGCGGCGGCGACACCCAGTATGTGAACATGCAAGCGGCATACGATGGCCTGCCGGCGGTGATGCGGGAACGAATCGACAACCTGCGGGCGGTGCATGTGTATCAGAGCCGGCACAGCGCCCGGAAGCTGATGGGGCTGGCTGAAAACGCCAAGGACCGCGTGCCGGATGAGGTGGTGCATCCGCTGGTGCGCACCCACCCGGAAACCGGCCGGCGCGCGATCTATATCAATCCGATCCGCATCGACGACATCGAGGGGATGGAGGAGGCGGAGGCGCAGGCATTGCTGGCGGAGCTCCTGGCCCAGGCGACCCAGCCGCAATACGAATACCGCCATCAATGGCGGCTGGGGGATCTGGTGATGTGGGATAATCGCTGCCTGCTACACAAGGCGAACGGCGATTACGACATGGACCAGATGCGGTATCTGTACCGGGTGATGCTGAAGGGGGACGCGCCCCGATAGGGCGCGTCCGCGCTCATGATGCGGGTTCGCCCGTGATACTCCTAGAGCATGATCGGCTCAGGTAGAATTGCCGCTCCTGCTCTAGCAGCCTGTCCGAGACTTCTCTATCTGACGCGGGCTGAAATTTGATTTACTACGGCGCATGAGCAAATCCTATCGTGCTTGGGATGTGGATCAGGGGTGGCCGCTGCCTGCCTCGGTGCATCAGTTCGTTCCGCCGGGCCACCTGGCGCACTTTGTTCGCGATACGGTGCGCGAGGGTCTGGACCTTTCGGCGATCACCGGCGTCTACAAGGCCGCGCAAGGTCAGCCGCCTTATCATCCCGGCATGCTGGTGGCGCTTCTCTTGTATGGTTATAGCCGCGGCATCTATTCCAGCCGCCAACTTGCTCGTGCTTGCGAGGAGCGGGTCGACGTGATGGCCGTCACGGGACTGAACCGGCCGGATTTCCGCACCATCAGCGACTTCCGCAAACGGCATCTGGCAGCGATCTCGACGCTGTTCGTCCAGGTGCTGCGGCTATGTCAGGTGGCAGGCCTGGTCAAGCTGGGCCACGTGGCGGTTGACGGCACCAAGTTGCGGGCCAATGCCAGCCGCCATATGCCGAGCCAGGGTGGGTTTATCGCCGGCTACAATGGTCAGATCGCCGTCGACGCCGCCCACCAGATCATCGTGGCCCAACGCCTTTCCACCAACCCGGCCGACGTCGCAGGCCTGATCCCACTGGTTGATCAGGCCCGTGCGAACCTGGGCCGCAAGCCGCGCGAGGTGTCAGGCGACACCGGGTTTGCAACCGAAGCCAACCTGGCCGCCATGGCCGAGCGCCGTGTCGCCGCCTACTTGTCGCCAGGCCGCATCCGACACGGCGACACTGACCCCACCGCCGGCCGCGTGCTCAAGCGCAAGCCGCTGATGCAGGCGATGGCCGACACGATCCGCAGGGCCGGACGGCGAAGTCGTTACCGGCTGCACAAGCAGCTCGTCGAGCCGGTGTTCGGGCACATCAAGCAGGCCAGAGGCTTCCGACAGTTCCTCCTCCGCGGTCTCAGGCAGGTCAGACGCGAGTGGGCGATGATCTGCACCGTCCACAACCTCCCCAAGCTGCACAAAGCCGCAGCCTGAAGACGCCGCTCTCAACCAAACCAACCAAAAGGACGGCCAAACATAATCCCGCGATAAGCCATTGTCGGACAGGCTCCTAATCTTTGTTTTAGCGAGCATTTTCATCGGATCATGTGAAGAACATGATCCGATAATGCTCTAGCGACGCCTACCCGAAGAAATCACGGAAGCGCGCCAGAACCACCTCGGGCCGTTCCTCGGCGATGTAGTGGCCGGCGTCCACCGGCCAGCCGACGACCTCGGCGGCGCAGTATTGCCGCCAGATCGCCAGAGCGTCGTACCATTTGCCGATGTTGCCCTTGGCGCCCCAGAGCACCAGCATCGGGCATCGCACCTTCTTGCCGGCCGCGCGGCTGGCGCGGTCGTGCTCCAGGTCGATGCCGGCGGCGGCACGGTAATCCTCGCACATGCCGGAGATCATTTCCGGCGTGTGGATATAGGTCTTGTACTCGGCCAGCGCGTCGGGTTGGAACAGGTCGGGATCGCGAGGGTGGCGGTTGGTATGGGCGAGGAACCAGGCGTCCGGGGCGGCGTTGATCAGGTTTTCCGGGAACGGATGCTTCTGGGCGAACCAGAACCAGTGATAGTAGCTCAGCGCGAAGCTCATGTCGGCGCGCTCGAAATGCTCGATGGTGGGAATGATGTCGAGCACCGCCAACTTTTCCACGCGCTCCGGAAAATCGATCGCCAACCGGTGCGCCACCCGTGCGCCACGGTCATGCGCGCCGAGCTTGAAGCGGGAAAACCCGAAATGCTCCATCACCGCGACCATGTCGCGCGCCATTTCCACCTTGGCGTAGGGCGCGTGGTCCGCGCTGGGGGCCGGCTTGAAGGAACCGCCATAGCCGCGCAGATCCGGACAGATGACGGTGAAGCGCCGCGCCAGTTCCGGCGCGACCAGGTTCCACATCGCGTTGGTCTGCGGGTTGCCGTGCAGCAGCAGCAAGGGCGGGCCGGAGCCGGCATGGCGAAGGCGGATGGCGCCGCCGGGGGTTTCCACATGCGCCAGGGTGAAGCCGTCAAAGAACATGGTCAGTCCTCTCCGCAGATCCGGTCATAGGCAATCACATTGAAGCCGGACGCGGCCCGGCGCCAGCAGGCCTGGCGGGCGAAGGCGGTCTGCATGGCCCGCACCGTGGCACGGCTGGCATCGTCCTGGCCGAGCAGCGCCAGCACCACGCGGCGATAGGCGCCGGCGCGGATGCGGGTGCGGCTGGCCGGATCGCCGCTGCCGACCACCAGCATCGGCAGCCAGTCCGGCGCTTCCGCGGCGAATGCGGCAACGATGCCGACGCCGTCATTGCCGTGCGGCACCAGCACCACGCCCTCCGGCCAGGCCAGGCTCGCCGCCGCCCGCGCGGTGGCACGGGCGGGTTGCATGGTCTCGGCGCGGGTGAACAGGCCCGCGAGCGATACCGCCTGGACCAGCAGGACGGCGCCGCCGATGCCGATCGCCAGGCGCCGGGGCAGGGTCGCCAGGCTGCCGGCGAGCAGCAGGGCCACGAAGGGCGCGGCGAAGGCGAGGTAGCGCAACTCGATCGGCGTGGAGTTGAACACAACCCCGAGCAGGATCAGGCCGGCCGGCGGCGCCAGCGCCGCCATCGCCAGCAGCACGCGCGGGCCGGGCCGGGCCAGGCCGCGCCAGCGCCACAGGATCAGGGCCGAAAGGCCCGCCAGCAGGCCGCCGAGCGCGCCGCTGACGATCAGGCGCGGCGTGCCGTCGACATAGAGCGGCAGGCCGCCGAAGATCGTGCCCGCGCCAAAGCGGGCCAGCAAAGCGAGGCTGTGGATCAGATCGAATGGCGGGAACTGTCCGGTCCGGCTGTCGCGCTGGGCCAGGAAGAACCAGAGATCGGCCGGCAGGAACACGGCGAAGCCCAGGCCAGCCGGCAGCCACAGGCGGGGCACGCGCGGCCGGCGCAGCAGCAGCCAGAGCAGCGCCGCGCCGGCGACGAATACGGCCAGGTAGTTGGCCAGGGTCGCCGCCCCCAGCGCCAGGCCGCCGGCCAGGGCGGCCGCGGGAGTGCGCCGCCGCTCGGCCCGCAGCAGCAGCGCCACGCCCGCCAGACTGAGGCACTGCGCCATGGCGAAGCCGCGCGCGATGCCGGCGGTATAGGCGAAGCCGTAGCAGCCCAGGGTGAACGCCATCGCCCAGGCCGGAGGGATGCGCGCGGCGCACGCGATGCGGCCGACCAGCGCCAGCGCCCCCAGGCCGAACAGCACGGACAGCACGCGAAGGCGGATCAGGCCGGGGCCCACCAGCCGGTGCCATGCCGAGGCGGCCCAGAAATACAGCGGCGGGTGCACATCCGTCCGGCGCAGGTCGTCGGCGAGCTGCAGCCATGCCGGTGTCTCCGGCCTCGATCCGGCGAACCGTGGCGCCGGTGAAGGCGGCCTCCGGCCAGGCCGGGCGCGGCGTGCCGGAAACCAGCAGCAGCGTGTATTGCTCGTCATACTCGGCGCTGCGCCAGGAGACCGTGCCAAGCAGCAGCGCCACCGCCAGGGCGACCACGGCGATGCCGGCGAGCCGGCGGGGAAACGGGCGCGCGCTCACCTTGCCCTTAACGCGGACGGAGGCGGAGGGAAGCGGGTTTCGGCTGCATTGCAATCATAAGTTGTTTACATTCGAACAATGCGCCAAATTGGCGCCGCGTCATGTTGAAATTCGCATTCATGCAACCGCATTCGTCATCCGCTATGTGCCGGTTGGCCGATCAAGTGGGGACGCCGGAACGGATTTTTGTCAATCACGGCCCGCGTCGATCACGGCACGCCCGCATGAGGCGCCTGCTGCTGGCGCTGGCGATGGCGATGATCTGCTGCGGCCCGGCGGCGGCGGGTCCGCCGGCCGAACGGCTGGAGGTGCTGCGGCGCGGGGTGAACCTGACCAATTGGTTCCGCTATCCCGCCAGCCTCGATCCGGCCCGGCTCCGGGGCTATCTCGGTGATGCCGCGATGGCGGATCTGCGGCGGGCCGGTTTCAGTTTCGTGCGCCTGGCCGTGCAGCCGGAATTCCTGCTGGCCGGGGGCCGGCTGGACCCGGCGCGGCTGGCGATCCTGCTGGAGGCGATCCACCGGCTGCAGCATCAAGGCCTGGGCGTGGTGATCGCGCCGCATCCGGCGACATGGCGGCTGGAAAGCGAACCCACGGTGCTGACCGGCTTCTGGCACGCGCTGGCGCCGGCGTTGGCAGGGACCGATCCGCGCCTGACCTTTCCGGAGGTGCTGAACGAGCCGGTGTTTGCACACGATCCGGCCGGCTGGGCGGCGTTGCAGGCCTTGGCCCTGGCCGAGATCCGGGCCGCGTTGCCCCGGCACACGATCCTCCTGACCGGGCAGGATTGGGGCAGCCTGGCCGGGCTGCTGGCGCTGCGACCGGCGGCGGATCCGAACGTTGTCTACAGCTTCCATTTCTACGATCCCGTGGAACTCACCGCGCTGGCGGCCTATCGCCCCGGGCTGGACACCGCCGCCCTGGCGGGATTGCCGTTTCCGATGAGCCCCGGCGCCTGCGCGCCGATGGCCGCCACGACGGACCCGGCGACGGCGGGGCTGATCCGCTTCGTCTGCGCGATGGGCTGGAACGCGGAGACATTGCGCGACGCCTTCGCCAAGGCCGGGGCCTGGGCGCGGCGCAACAACGCGGCGCTGCTGCTCGGGGAGTTCGGCGCCACGGTCCGGCTGAACGCCGCCGCCAGGCTGGCCTGGCTGGCGGCGGCGCGGCGCGGCGCGGAAGAAGAAGGAATTGGCTGGGCGCTTTGGGGCTACGATGACGGAATGGGCTTCGATGTTCCCCGTCCGCCGCCGGCACGGCCCGTCTTGAACCCGGCTGTCCTGCGGGCGCTTGGACTGAACAGCGGCGCTAGCCGTGCCGGACCAGGGCCAGCACGATCTCTCCGGCAATCAGCACGGTGATCAGCAGTTCCATCAGTTCCGCCCGCCGCGACGATGCCTCGTCGTACAGGGCGGTGTAGGTGTCGCGGATGATCGCCAGCTTGCGCTCCACCGCGGCATTGACCAGCCGGACACGGAACAACTCCAGCGCCGAGGAATAGATCCGCGCCAGATACACGTCCTCGGTCACCTGCAGCGCGTTGTCGGCCCGTTCTGTCAGCTCCGTCACTTCGGCCACCAGTGTGTAGAGCCGGCGGGCCAGGTCGGCGAAGCGCCTGGCGCCGAACACCGTGCGGGTGCGCCGCGCTGCTTCGACCAGGTCGTACATGCGCGGCAGCTCATTATCGAGCAGTTCGTCGTAGTAGCGCATTTCCAGCAGCTGGGCGTTGGCGACCTCGATGACGTCCATCACGTCCGAGTCGCCGCGCGGCTCGTAGATGAAGGCGCGATCCCAGGTCAGCACCACCAGATCGTCGGTGTAGTAGGAAAACCGCTGGCGCATCAGGTCGGCGCGCGCACCTTCCGACAAAGCCCGGCTCTCCCCCGACAACAGGGGGACGAAATCGATCTTCTGTTGCAGTTCCACCGCCGCCGGGTTGCCGGGGAACGCGGTGACGACGCCGACCAGATAATCCTCGTCCAGGCTGGAAGCGGCTGGGGGAGAGGCTTCCCGGCGTTCCAGCGCATCGCCCAGCACCGTTCGGACCTGGCCCAGCAGCGTGTCCCAGATGCGCGTGGGGGTGCCGGACCCGACCACCTTGTCCATGGTGTTCAGCCGCGCCACAAACGCCGGCCACGCCAGATTGACGACCGGCACCCGCAAGGCGAAGGAGATCACGCCGAAATCATACAGCCGGCCGGTCACGCTGGCCTCGACGATGCGTGCCATCGAGATCGAGCGACACCGGCTCGAACATCAGCACCACCGGCGGCACGCCAAAGGCCACGGCCTTCGGCGGGGTCGCGGAAAGCCGTGAACGGATGGCGCTGCGGGACTGGCCATTATGCGCGGAACTGGCCCACAACGCCTCGGCGCGGGCCAGATCGACCGCATAGGCGATGTCGAACAACCGGAACGCGACGATCGCCCCGGCAGCCACTTCCAGGCCGGTCTCCCCAGGACCGATCGCAGTACCTTCCGATTCCGCGGTCATGGCGGGGGAAGGCTGTCCCCAGGCCGTTGCGCCACTTGGCCAGCGAGAAACCGTTGCGCCGCGGTGGGGTCGATCAGCGCGTGGATATCGAACCGCGCGGGAATGATGTCCGCCCATTCGTTGAGGAAGCGGTGCAGCGTCTCGTTGCTGTCGACATCGAACAGCACCACGGCGCCGCGACCGACCTTGGCGTGCACCGACTTCACCTGGCCGCCTGCGATCAGCGGTTCGATCCAGCGCCAATAGCTCTGCCGCTGGGCGGCGATAGCGCCCGGCGGTTCGGGGCGCGGCTCACTGATGACCAGGAACAGCATGACGGGGCTCCTTTGCTGCACGCACGCAATAATGCGCCGATGCCGGCCCTTGGCGCCAGCGATAATAGGCCTGAAACGATCAGCGCCAGGGTCAGGTATCGCCAAGTCAACAAACGTCGGCTCGATAACATCGGGTCCATTTTGAGACGGAACCCCAGTGCACGGACCAAAAAAAAGCCCCCGGGAGTTGGCCGGGGGCAAGTATACAGGGAGGCTTCACGTCTGGGAGACGCAGGGACCAAAGGCCCCTTCCCAGCCACGAGGGCTGGAAGACTGGCGAAGCATTCGCCGTATTCGGTGAACAAGACGTTAATCCCTCATGCTGCGCTGCAACCATCGCCAAATACCGGACACCGCCATGCTTGCCCTGCATGTCCCGCTTGGAACAGGGGACAGGCCCGCATTCGACGCGGGACTTGCCCAAGTCGTCACGCGCGACCCTGACAGAAGCCGCCGGCCAAGGTCTGGGAAGGCTATTCGGGGATCTGAACTTCGCGCCTGACGGAAAGAGCGCCTTCACGTAGACTGAAACCGCTCCATCCATATTTAGCGGGCAATTTCATCAGCCTAAGATCGCTTCGCGAGTCCAGTCAGGCTGATATCGCTCTAATGCATTTCCGCCAGTCGGGTCAGCAGGAAGTCGCGAAACACCGCGACGCGCTTGGAGTTCCGCAGTTCCTCGGGATAGACGAAATACACGTCCACCTTCGGTGCCTTCAGTTCCGGCAGCAGCACAACCAGGTCCTGGTTTTCCGCGATCAGATAGTCCGGCAGCGCGCCGATACCGAGGCCGGAACGGATCGACAGCACCATGGCCTGGGTGGAGTTCACCTCCAGCAGCGCCCGACGGGGATTGCCCGGCCGCCTTCCGGCATCCGCCAGCCAGTTGATATCCTGGACGGGCGGGTGATAGTCGCCGAACAGGATCAACTTGTGCGCGTCCAGATCCTCCGGCCGCTGCGGCACGCCGTGCTTCTTCAGATATTCCGGCGAGGCGCAGACGATCCATTGGATCGCCAGCAGATGGCGCTGCACGAGGTCGGGCTGCTTGGGCGGATGCATGCGGATGGCCACGTCCGCCTCCCGCATCGCCAGGTCGAGGTCGTTGTCGTCCAGCAGCAACGACATGGAGATGTCGGGATATGCCTCCAGGAAGCCCTGCAGCCGTGGCGCCAGCCAGGACGCCCCGAAGCCGACCGTGGTGGTCACCTTCAGCCGGCCGGCGGGCTTCTCCTTGCTCTCGGTCAGCAAAGCCTCGGTCATCGCCAGCTTGGCGAACACCTCCCGCACCGTGCGGTTCAGCGCCTCGCCCTGCTCGGTCAGGATCAACCCGCGCGCATGGCGGTGAAACAACGGCACCTGCAAGGCTTCCTCGAGCGCCGATATCTGGCGCGAGACGGCCGACTGGCTCAGGTTCAAGGTGTCGCCGGCATGCGTGAAGCTGCCGGCCTCGGCCACCGCGTGGAATACGCGCAGCTTGTCCCAGTCCATCGTGAAGCCTCTCCCATGCCAGCCGGTCCAGACAAAGGCGGGACCGGAGGCGCTCATTGTCGCGAAATATCTAAACGATCCGCCACTGCGAATCGGTCTGGATACAAGTGAGCCACATTCGTGCGCTCAACGCACCATATAAGCGGAATTTCTTGGAGGCTTATGCCAGATTTAGGTGATTTTTAGCCTCATTCGGCAGCCAGCGCCGGATTATCGGCCAGCGAGGCCAGATATTTCTCCGCTTCCAGCGCCGCCATGCAGCCGGTTCCGGCCGCCGTGACCGCCTGGCGGAAGATCTTGTCCTGCACGTCCCCGGCCGCGAACACGCCGCCAACCGAGGTCCGGGTGCTGCCAGGAACGGTGGTGATGTAACCCTCAGGGTCCATCGCGAGCTGCCCGGCGAAGATCTCCGTGGTGGGCGTGTGGCCGATGGCGATGAAGACGCCGTCCACCGCCAACTCGCTAACTGCGCCGCTACCCGTGTCGCGCAGCTTCACGCCGGTGACGACCGGCGGCGTGCCGGTGCCGAGGATCTCCTCCACCGCGCTGTTCCAGATCACCGAAATCCGCGGATGCGCGAACAGCCGGTTCTGCAGGATCTTCTCCGCGCGCAGCGTATCGCGCCGGTGGATCAGGGTGACGTGCTCGGCGTGGTGGGTGAGGTACAGCGCTTCCTCCACCGCCGTATTGCCGCCGCCGACCACGGCGACGCGCTTGCCGCGATAGAAGAAGCCGTCGCAGGTGGCGCAGGCGGAAACCCCGGCGCCGGACAGCCGCTTTTCCGATTCCAGCCCCAGCCAGCGGGCCTGTGCGCCGGTGGCGATGATCACCGAATCGGCGACATACACATCGCCGGAATCGGCGGTGCAGCGGAACGGCCGGGCGGAGAAATCCACCTCCGTGATCAGGTCATAGACCACGCGCGTGCCGACATGCTCCGCCTGCTTCGCCATCTGCTCCATCAGCCACGGGCCCTGAATCACTTCCGCAAAGCCGGGATAGTTCTCCACGTCCGTGGTGATCGTCAGCTGGCCGCCCGGCTGCAAGCCGGCCAGCAGGATCGGCTCCATGCTGGCGCGCGCGGCATAGATCGCCGCGGTGTAGCCCGCCGGGCCGGCGCCGATGATCAGGATTTGGGTGCGATGCGTGGCGGCCATGAGCGATGATCCAGGTTTTGACGGTCCCGAACATATCGGGGCGCATAGGGGCGGGGCAAGCGGCCGGGGGAAGCTGGCGATTTTACGATTTGCACCCTTGTGTGGGCCGCTGTGTGGAATAATATTTCAACGATGTGCATCCTAAAGAAACGTCAGGGGCCGGGAGACCGGTCGGATTTGTCCAATGAACCTTCCCTTATGAAATTGCAGCCCGCCGAGCCGCCTCTGCTGGATGCGATCGATCGCCGGATCCTGGCCGAACTGCAGGTCGATGGCCGGATGACCAATGTGGAGCTGGCGCGCCGCGCCGGCATCTCCGCGCCCCCCTGCCTGCGCCGCGTCCGCAGGCTGGAAGAAGCCGGCCTGATCCGCGGCTACCACGCCGACAGCGACCCGCAGAAGCTGGGCTGGGAGATCACGTTCTTCGCCATCGTCGGCCTGGACAGCCAAAAGGAAGCCGTGCTCGCCGCCTTCGAGCAGCTGGTCGCCGGATGGCCGGAAGTGCGCGAGTGCCACATGATCCGCGGCGGCGGGGATTTCCTGCTGCGCCTGGTCGCGCGCGACACCGCACACGAAAACCAGCTCACGCAACGACTGACCGGCGCGCCCACCGTCAGCAAGGTGCAAACCCTGCAAACCATCCGAACCAGCCGCAACCTCGCCGGCGTGCCGTTGTAGGCCCGGGCTGGAAGCAAGAATGGGGCTTTGCCCCAAACCCCAGGAGGGCTCCGCCCCTCCACCCCGCAAGGGAACTCGTTCCCTTGACCCTGTAAATTGGTTTGTTGGGGATAGGGCCGCGACGTCGCCTATCAACCGCTACGACGGTTCGGCCCTATCCCCAACAAACCAGTCCATGGGGTTGAGGGGACGCGTCCCCTCACGGGTGCAGGGCAGCGCCCTGCCGGGGTCTGGGGCGGAGCCCCAGCCTTGCTCCCCGCCGGCTCAGTGAACGCGGACGGCGAGCATTTCGTGTTGCAGGACCGCGGCCATCGCTATGTCCAGGCCCGGCGCCATGCCCATGGGGGTGCCGTCCGCGCCATGGATGGCGAAGGCGTTGCCGCCATTGACGACAACCGGCTTCACATAGGCGATCAACGGCGTGCCGAGTTGCGCGAACTGGCTGGCCGTCATGTGGCGCACGTCGATCGCGACGGTGTTGGCCACTGTCTGGGTGTCCGTGTCGTCGTCTTGGTTGGTCATGATCACTACTCCCGATACGCGTCGGCCCATGATCGGCACCGGCGCTATTCGTAGGCTTTCGTCTCAACCCTGTTCGGGTTCTCCTTCGACCACGCGTGCGCGGCCGCTGGCCACAGCGCCATTGCCGCCCGCCTTGGTGATCTCGATCGTTTTCACTCGTGTTTCCGGCTGCGGGCGGAACAGGTCGATGTGCAGCAGGCCGTTATCGAGCCAGGCCCCCTTCACCTCGATCCCTTCCGCCAGCACGAAGGCGCGCTGGAACTGCCGCGCGGCGATGCCGCGATGCAGGAACACGCGTCCCTGGCTGTCGTCGGTCTGCCGGCCGCGGATCACCAGTTGGTTGTCTTCCTGGGTGATCTGCAAATCGTCCATCGTGAACCCGGCGACGGCGAGGGTAATGCGCAGCGCGGTCGGAGCGGTCTGCTCGATGTTGTAGGGCGGGTATCCGTCGGACGTATTCTTCGACGCACGCTCAAGCATTTGCTCGAGATGATCGAAGCCGAGGAACAACGGAGACGTGAACATTCGGGCAGACGACATATGGCCCCCTCGTAAGAGCGAAGCAGAAGCCGGAACCCATCATGGCATTCCGACACCTCCCTATCTTGGCAGCGCCCGCCGGCCTTGCAAGGGGTTTCCGGCCGGCCTCCCGGACGGATGGCGTTGATCGCTGCCGCAGGGATCGCTACATGCGTGGCATCATGACCGATTTCGTCGAAACCATCCCCATCCTGATCGCTCCGGCCCCGGTGCTGAAGGCGCGCGCCAAGCCGGTGGCCGCCGAACACGACAGCCTGGTCCGCGAGCTTGTTCCGCGCATGTTCGCGGCCATGTACGCCGCGCCCGGCATCGGCCTGGCCGCGCCGCAGGTGGGGCACTCACTGCGCCTGGCCATCGTCGACCTGATGCGCAACGATAAATCGTCGCCGATCGTGCTGATCAACCCCGAGATCGTCGCGTCCAGCCCCGAGCTCGCGACGCGGGAGGAAGGCTGCCTGTCGCTGCCGAACCAGTTCGCCGATGTCACCCGCCCGGCACGGGTGAAGGTGCGGTTCCTGGACCAGGCCGGCATCCGCCAGGAGATCGAGGCCGAGGACCTGCTGTCGGCCTGCCTGCAGCACGAGATCGACCATCTGAACGGCGTGCTGTTCGTCGATCATATCTCCGCGCTGAAGCGCAACATGATCATGCGCCGGCTGGCCAAGGAGCAGCGCATCAAGCGCGAAGAGGCGATGTAGGCCGCGCCGATGCGCCTTGCCTTCATGGGCAGCCCGGATTTCGCGGTACCCGCCCTGCGCGCCCTGCACGCGGCAAGGCATGAGATCGTCGCGGTCTATTGTCAGAAACCGCGCCCGGCCGGCCGGGGCCAGGCGCTGCGCCCTTGCCCGGTGCACAAGGCGGCCGAGGCACTGGGCCTGGAAGTGCGCACGCCGGCGCGGCTGCGCACCGATCCCGCGGCCCAACAGGCGTTTGCTGAACTCAACCTCGATGTGGCGGTGGTGGCCGCCTATGGCCTGATCCTGCCGCAGCCGATGCTGGATGCGCCGAAGCGTGGCTGCCTGAACATCCATGCCAGCCTGCTGCCGCGCTGGCGCGGCGCCGGGCCGATCCAGGCCTGCGTGCTGGCCGGCGACAGCGAAACCGGCATCACCATCATGCAGATGGAAGCCGGGCTCGATACCGGCCCGATGCTGCTGGCCGAGTCGCTGCCGATCGGGCCCACCGACACCGCCGCCACCCTGCACGACCGCCTCGCCGAAATCGGCGCCCGGCTGGTGCTGCGCGCCCTGGCGGAAAACCCGCCGCCGGCGCCACAGCCCGAGGAAGGCGTCACCTACGCCCCCAAGCTCACGCGCGAGGACGGCCGGATCGACTGGACCCGCGGTGCGGCGGAAATCGACCGGCAGATCCGCGCCTTCGACCCCTGGCCCGGAACGTTCACCACCCTGGACGGCGAGACGCTGAAGATCCTTTCCGCCAGCGTGGCGGACGGTGCCGGTCCGCCCGGCACCGTGCTGGATGCCAGGCTCACCATCGCCTGCGGCAGCGGCGCCATCCGCCCTACCCGTGTCCAGTTGCCCGGCCGCCAGGCGATGGACGCGGACGCACTGCTGCGCGGCCGGCCCATACCGCCCGGAACTGTGCTGGGATGACCCGAAACTGGGCGTTGCTGATCGAATACGACGGCACCCCCTTCGTCGGCTGGCAACGGCAGCGCATCGGCCTCTCCGTCCAGGGCGTCCTGGAAGACGCCGCCGCCAAGCTCAACCGCGGCGAGCCCGTCGCCAGCACCGCCGCCGGACGCACCGACGCCGGCGTCCATGCCGACGGCCAGGTGGCGCTGCTCGCTTTGCCCGACCAATACACCGCCGGAAAAGTCCGCGACGCGCTGAACTACCACATGCAGCCCCACCCGGTGGCGGTGCTGTGCGCCGCCCCCGCCCCCGATGGCTGGAACCCGCGCTTCTCGGCCATCGAACGCGCCTATCGCTACCGGATCCTGAACCGCCCTGCCCGCCCCACGCACAGCCTCGGCCAGGTCTGGCACGTCCACCGCCCGCTCGATGCCGCCGCCATGCACCAGGCCGGCCAGATCCTGCTTGGCCGGCACGACTTCACCAGCTTCCGCGCCACCGCCTGCCAGGCCAAAAGCCCGATCCGCACCCTCGACAAACTAAATGTCACCCGAACCGGCGAAACCATCGACATAACCGTCGAAGCGCGCAGCTTCCTGCACCATCAGGTCCGCAACATCGTCGGCACACTGAAACTGGTCGGCGAAGGCCTGTGGACCCGCGACGACGTCGCCGCCGCCCTGGCAGCCCGCACCCGCAGCGCCGCCGGCCCCACCGCACCCGCTTCCGGCCTGACATTGACCCGCGTAACCTACCCGGCTGAGTTGGGGCCGGAGTTAGAGTAGGAAGCAAGGCGAGGGGCTCTGCCCCTCGACCCCGCCAAAGGGCTCGCCCTTTGGAAACCCCAGACATTTTCCAAGAAATGGGCGGGCGAGGCGGTGCAAAATGCGCCACCTTAGCCCGCCCATTTCTTGGAAAATAACCAGGAGTCCAGAGGCGAGCCTCTGGCGGGGGTCAAGGGGGCAGCGCCCCCTTGCCTTGCTTACTTCCCCAGCCCCGACCCCAACTCAGCCGCGTCGGTTGAGCTGGTCCACGTCACGGACCGCGCCGCGGGCGGCGCTGGTGGTCAGGGCGGCGTAGGCGCGCAGTGCGGTGGTGACGTTGCGCTTGCGCGGCTTGGCGGGGTGCCAGGGATTCGGGCTGGCTTCCATGGCCGCGCGGCGCTTGGCAAGGGTTGCGTCGTCGACGGCCAGGTGGATCGAGCGGTTGGGGATGTCGATCTGGATGATATCGCCTTCTTCCACCAGGCCGATGAGGCCGCCTTCGGCGGCTTCCGGGGAAAGATGACCGATCGACAGGCCCGAGGAGCCGCCGGAGAAGCGGCCGTCGGTGACGAGGGCGCAGACTTTGCCCATGCCCTTGGATTTCAGATAGCTGGTCGGGTACAGCATCTCCTGCATGCCGGGGCCGCCCTTGGGGCCTTCGTAACGCACCAGCACGATGTCGCCGGCGGCGATCTTGCCGCCGAGGATTTTCTCCACCGCCTCGTCCTGGCTTTCGCAGATGCGGGCCGGGCCGTTGAACGTGAGGATGGAGGCATCGACGCCGGCGGTCTTCACGATGCAGCCGTCCACGGCGATGTTGCCATAGAGCACCGCCAGGCCGCCATCCTTGGAGAAGGCGTGCTCGATGTCGCGGATCACGCCTTTCGAGCGATCGAGGTCGAGTTCTTCCCAGCGCGAGGACTGGCTGAAGGCCTCGGTGGTGGGAACGCCGCCGGGGGCGGCCATGAACAGGGTTTTCACCGTGGCGCTGTCGGTGCGGGTAACGTCCCAGCGGTCCATCGCATGACCCAGGGTTGGCGCGTGGACGGAGTGAACGTCGCGCACGATCAGCCCGCCGCGGTCGAGTTCGGCCATGATCCCGAGGATGCCGCCCGCGCGATGGACGTCTTCCACGTGCACGTTGGCGACGGCCGGAGCGACCTTGCAGACGCAGGGCACCCGGCGGGACAGCCGGTCGATGTCCTTCATGGTGAAGTCCACCCCGGCCTCATGCGCGGCCGCCAGCAGATGCAGCACGGTGTTGGTGGACCCGCCCATGGCGATGTCCAGCGTCATGGCGTTCTCGAACGCCTGGAAGGTGGCGATGTTGCGCGGCAGGACGGAGGCGTCGTCCTGTTCGTAGTAGCGCTGGGCGAGGTCGACGACGGTGCGGCCGGCCTCCAGGAACAGGTTGCGGCGGTCGGCATGGGTGGCGACGATGGTGCCGTTGCCGGGCAGGCCGAGGCCGAGCGCCTCGACCAGGCAGTTCATCGAATTGGCGGTGAACATGCCCGAGCAGGACCCGCAGGTCGGGCAGGCCGAACGCTCGATCACCGCGAGGTCTTCTTCGTCCACGCTGCTGTCGGCGGCCGCGATCATGGCGTCGATCAGGTCGACCGATTTCTTGATGCCGCCCTTCAGTTGGACCTTGCCGGCCTCCATCGGGCCGCCGGAGACGAACACGGTGGGGATGTTCAGGCGCAGCGAGGCCATCAGCATGCCCGGGGTGATCTTGTCGCAGTTGGAGATGCACACCAGCGCGTCGGCGCAATGGGCGTTCACCATGTACTCCACCGCGTCCGCGATCAGCTCGCGCGACGGCAGGGAGTACAGCATGCCGTCATGGCCCATGGCGATGCCGTCATCCACGGCGATGGTGTTGAATTCCTTGGCGACGCCGCCGGATGCCTCGATCTCGCGCGCGACCAGCTGGCCGAGGTCCTTGAGGTGGACATGGCCGGGGACGAACTGGGTGAAGGAGTTGGCGATGGCGACGATCGGCTTGCCGAAATCGCCGTCCTTCATGCCGGTGGCGCGCCAAAGGCCGCGCGCGCCCGCCATGTTGCGGCCGTGGGTGGTGGTGCGGGAACGAAGTGCGGGCATGGGGGAACCTCCGAATTTGGGCGCATGTGAACCGGAAGGCGGGGATATGTCCATAACCCGATGCGGCGAGGCAGCGAAATGCGCCTGGAAACGGGCGACGTTCTGTTGCCCCGACGGAACCGCCCCCGCCTTCTATCCGCCAAGGGCCTGCGATAGCCGGGCGGCGCGCTGGTGCAATTCCTGCCCGATCGTGTTCAGGCCGATTTCCCGCATCTGCTCGCTGACGCCGAGCACGACCATCGCGTTGATCGATCCGTTCGGCATTCGCACGGGAGCCGCGACGATGCTCACGCCGCGGATGTATTGCCCTTCGTCAACGGCATAGCCGGCGGACTGGGTGGCGCGGACCTCGGCACGCCAGGCCGCCAGGCTGGGGGGAGAATCCCAGCGCAGTTTGGCGAAGCGCGCCTTGATCTCGGCCCAGGGGTGGGAGCCGAACGCCGCGATGCATCGGCCGGTCGCGCTGATAAGGGCGGGGAAGCGACTGCCGATGTCGACATGCACCTGCAAAGGCGTGTCGGCGCGCGCCAGCGCGACGACGACCATATGCTCCAGACCGCTCGCCTCCACCGCGATCGCCGTCGCGCCGTAGGTTTCCGACAGTTCCTCCAGGTCGGACTGAACCGCGGCCGGAAACGTGTGCTGGCGCAGCGCGGTGCGCGCCAGAGCCACCAGCCCGGCCGCGACGCTGTATTTTTTCGTGGCGGCGTCCACCGCCAGAAGGCGTTCCGCCGTCAGCACGCGCAGGATGTGCAGGCAGGTGCTGGGGACCAGTTCGAGCGACCGGGCGATCTCATGCACGCCCAAAGGCGTGTCGCTGCGCCCGAGCAGGCGCAGGATCGCTATGCCGCGCGACAGAGCCGGAACCTGGCGGATGCGTGGCGCCTTGGGCGCTGGCTTGCGCGGCCCCGAACGATCCGCAACGGAAGTCTTTTGCGCGGCGGTCTTGGTCATATTGTCTTTATACAACAAGGGCCGCGATTTGGACCATATGGCAAAGGGCAGCGGCGGATTGTTTGTGATATTGTATATATACAATGATAAGGCATATTTGACAACAGTCCCAAGCAATGCTCCCCTCGTCCGCAAGGCTGATTTCGGGGAAGGAAATACCAATGAAAAGCACCGGCAAGGCAATCACCCGCCGCATGGCGCTGGCCACCGCCACCGCTATCGCGCTTGCCAGGCCCGGCCTGGTCCGGGCCCAGACGGTGTCCGGGCCAATCCGCATCGGACTTCTGAGCGATGTCGCCGGCCCCTACCGGAATGTCGGGGGGCCAGGCGGGAAAATCGCCGTCGAACTGGCCGTGGAGGATTTCGGCGCCAGCCTGTTGGGCCGGCCGATCGAGATCGTGCAGGCCGATATTCAGAACAAACCCGACCTCGCCAGCGCCAAGGCGCGCGAGTGGATCGACAACGGGTTCAACGTGCTGATGGACGGCGCCGCCAGCTCGTCCGGCTTTGCCATCCAGGAAGTGGCGCGCGAGAAAAAGACCATCTTCCTGGCCAACGGGCCAGCCGCCACCGAACTGACCGGAAAATTCTGCTCGCCATACGGATTTCACTTCTGGGCGGATACCTACGCCCTCGCCAAAGGCACCGGCGACGCGCTCACGCGGGCCGGCGGCACCACGTGGTTCTTCATCACGGCGGACTACCAGTTCGGCTATTCCCTGCAGGCCAATACCGAAACCTTCATCAAGGCCGCCGGCGGCCAGATTCTCGGCAGCGCTCGGGTGCCGCTCGGCACAACGGATTTCTCCAGCGCCCTGCTCCAGGCCCGGGCGTCCGGAGCCAAGGTTGTCGCGTTCGCCAACGCAGGCGCCGACCTGCAGAACTGCATCAAGCAGGCCGCGGAGTTCGGCATCGTCAAAGGCGGGCAGAGTCTCGCAACGCTGCTGATGTTCGTCACCGACATCGTGGCGCTGGGGCAGGATGTCTGCGAGGGGATGGTGCTGACCAATACGTTCTACTGGGATATGACCCCTGCGACCCGGGCGTGGACGGAACGCTTCGCCAAGCGGATGAACCTGCCGCCGACCATGGTCCAGGCGGCGAATTATTCCGCGGCGCTCCATTGGATGCGCGCCGTGCAATCCGCCGGCACGCTCGACGGCGATGCGGTGGCGGCCAAGATGCACGCCATGCCGGTCAACGACTTCTATCATGCCAATGCGCCGGTGCAGTCCAACGGATTGCTGCTGGCCCCAACTCATGTCTGGCGCGTGAAGCCGAGCGCCGAGGCAAGGCATAAATGGGATTTCTATCAGCCGATCGCAACGATCGCCGGCCGGGATGCGTTCACGCCGCTGGCGGAGAGCGGGTGTAAGCTTTGATCCTTAGCGCCACAGGCAAGTAAGCAAGGTCGGGCTCTGCCCGAACCCGCCAAGGGGCGGTCGCCCCTTGGAACCCCGATACTTGCGTTATTGCCGCCGCGTGGTCGCCGGGCAGAGGCGGCATGGCCGCGTCCGCCATGCCGCCCTCCTGCTTAAGCGCCGCGGCTCGGCAGTTGAACGATGCCGGTGCCGAGCACCGAGAGTTCGCCGTCCTGGTTGTGTGCCGCCTGTTCGATCTCCACCAGATGGCGGCCGTTCTCCTCGAATTTACGGATCACCTTGCCGTCGATGAACAGCAGATCGCCCTCGGGGTTGTGGCGGCGAATCTTGCAGGTGGCGCGGGCAAGGAAGCCGTCATCGCCCATCCAGTTGGTCAGGTGATGCGTCAACCAGGAGCAGCGCTCCGGACCGTAGTCATAGGCGCCGGGAGCGCCGACCATCAGGGCGAATTCCGGCTCCCAGTGCACACGCTCGGGGCAGTCGGGAATGCCGAACCGGTTCTTGATGCCGAGGCCGGGATGGTTGTGCGACCTGGCGCCAGGCCAGCTTGTTGGCGCGGATATACAGCCCGCCCCAGCCCTGGGCGTAGGCGATGAAGCCGGTGACCGTCATCGGCCCCTTCGCCATGGTCGGCAGATTTTCGCCGACGGTCACGTCTTCCCAATAGCGCGGCGTGGCGCCGCGCACTGTCTCGGCCGCGTAAAGGTCATAGACGCGGGCCAGTTCCTCGTCGGTATAGACACGCGGCTTGCGGGCGCGGACTTCGTTGTATTTCGTTCCCTGCTCGCGCGCCTGGTCGCGGTCGGTGCGGAAGCACCAGCTGTCGGCCTCGGCCACCAGGTCGCCATCGGGATTGAAGAAGTTGACGTGGTAGATCTGCTGGATGGCACGTCCGGCGAACTTGCGTTTCGTGCTCGATCAGATCCTTCAGCCAGGCTTCCGTGGTGATCGTCTGGTTGCGCAGCACGGGCTTGTGCCAGGTCCAGTCCGCACCGGCCCACATCGCGTGCACGCCGGGGATGCCGCCGACATAGCCCGAGATGATGCGGCTGGTGGTGAACAGAAAGCTCGGCAGCGCCACGATGCCGCCAAAGCGCGTTTTGGCCGCGTAGTCAGGATCGCACCACAGCGGATTGTCGTCGCCGATGCCGTGCGCGTAGTGGCGGATGTTGTCGCGCGTCGCCTCATAGCACCACGGCTCGGCGGTGTTCTCGATCCGCACGTTCTTGCGCGCGCGCAGGCCATCCAGCGCCGTTTCGGTGATCTTGGCAAAATGCCGTGTGGGTTCGACGTTCATGCTTGCTCCGTTTGCTTTGTGAGGTTCGAAATTGCCGCGGCTTCCTGGTCGCGCAGCGCCTTGCGGTTGATCTTGCCGGCGGGGGTGCGCGGCAGGTCCGCGACGAAGGCGATCTGCCGGGGGAATTCGTGCTGGCTCAGCCGTCGCGCGGACGAAATCCTGGATGTCCCTGACGAGGGCCTCATCGCCGGCATGTCCGGGCGGCGAGCACCACGAAGGCCTTCACCACCTGGCCCCGCAACGCATCCGGCACACCGATGGCGGCGGCGGCCGATACGGCCGGATGTTTTTGCAGCACGTCCTCGATCTCGACCGCGCTCATGGTCCAGCCGGCCGAGATGATGACGTCGTCGGCGCGGCCGGCATGGAAGAAATATCCCTCCGCGTCGATCCGGCCACGGTCCTTGGTCGGGAACCAGGCGTTGTGGCGGCGGACCTTGATCTCGCCCAGTTCGCCTGGGGCGCAGGCGGTGCCGTCGGGTCGCTGGACCTCGACCTGGACGCCGGGAACGGGGCGGCCGAGCGAGCCTTCCTTGACGACGAAATCCTCGGCGCCGGGATAGTTGGCGAGGATGACGCCGACCTCGGTCGTGCCGTACATGCTGCATACCGGCGTACCGAACGCCTGCTCGCAGAACGCCAGCGTTTCGGCATCGATCGGCTCGCCGGTGAACGAGAGCTTTTCGAAGGCCATGCGGTAGTCGCCGACGCGCCCGGAGTTGCGCATCATCCGGTAATGCGTGGCGGCGGCCGACAGGTTCGTCGTGCCGTAGTCGTGCAACGCCCGCAGCAGGCGCTCGGCGCTGAACTTGCCGGCATAGGCGCCGGTTTCGATGCCCAAGGCCAGCGGGGCCAGCGTGCCGTGCCACAGGCCGTGGCCCCAGGCGGGCGATGACGGGCAGAAGAAGCGATCGCCGGGCCGCAGCCCGGTGCCATAGAGGGCCGCGTTCATCAGCACGACCAGGGCGCGATGGGTGTGCCTGATCGCCGCCGGCATCTCGCGCGTGGTGCCCGAGGTGTATTGAAAAATGGCCAGATCGGCGGCGGCGGTCTTCGGTTCGTAGTGATCTGCGTAGCCCGACAGGCCGGCCATGAAATTGTCATCGGCGGCGATCACGCGCGCGCCGTCGAGGTCCGCCAGCGCCGCGGCCTTGTCCGGCGTGGTCAGCAGCAGGCGGGGGGTGCAGTCCTGGGTGCGCAGCCGGACGCCGTCGGCACCGAACAGGGTAAAAAGCGGCACCGCGATGGCGCCGCGCTTCACGGTACCGAACATCGCCGCGTAGAAAGGCAGGGAGGGCTCCAGCATGATCGCCACGCGATCGCCTGGCATCACGCCCTCGGCCTCCAGCCAATGCGCGAACCGTGACGACCACGCCGCCAACTCGGCGAAGGTGATGACCTCATCCGATCCGTCGGCGTGGGCGACGCGCAGCGCCACCCGGCCGGGAGCCGCGTGACGATCGACGCATTCCGATCCGATGTTCAGTCGCTCCGGACTGCCGTCGAACAGTTCCCACAACCGTGCGGTGGAGAACAGACGCTGGGCGTCGGCATACGTCGTGTAGTCCGTCAGCTTTGGCATGCGCCGTAACCTCCCATTGCGCATGGATTAACCGCCGCGCACGTGTTGTTGTCAATAGGATCATATTGTTGTATATATACAATATTATCCGCATCTCGCGCACCAAAGCCCATACAGGTTCCGGGCACACACGCCAGCGCGGCCCGGATGGCGGCTGCAGGGGCAGAGCCCCCTGGCCTTGCCTTGGTTCAGGCGGCGGCCGCACGGACTTTTCCGGCGGGCTTGAATACCGGCCGCGGGAACGGCAGCCTTCAGCCTCACAATGGGAACAGGGGGGAAACATGACCCAGTCCGGCCGCGTCGCCTTCGGCAAGATGGAAGAAGTGCTGTTCGGCGTTCCCGCCGCCGAGGCCATCGCGGCGCAGGTGCGGGAGCTCGGCGCGCACCGCGTGTTTCTGATGGTCAGCGGCACGCTGAACCGCACCACCGACGAAATCGCCAAGATCCGCGCCGCGCTGGGCAATCGCTGCGCCGGCGTGTTCGACCGGATGCCGCCGCACACGCCACGCCAGGCGGTGATCGAAGCGGCCGAGCAGGCACGCGAGGCGGGTGCGGACCTGATCATTACCGTCGGCGGCGGCTCCATCACCGATGCGGCGAAGACCGTGCAGCTTTGCCTGGCGAACGACATCCGCACCGCCGAGGCGCTGGATGCCTATCGCCCGGTCAAGGGCCCGGACGGCGTGGTCGCGCCACCGCCCTGCAACGCGCCGGCGATCCGCCAGATCAGCGTGCCCACCACGCTGTCGGCCGGCGAGTTCAGCGCCCTGGCCGGCGTCACCGACGAACGCACGCGGATCAAGGAGCTGTTCCGCCACCCGATGATGATCCCGCGCGCCGTCATCCTCGACCCCGCGATCACGGTTCACACGCCGGAATGGCTGTTCCTGTCGACCGGCGTTCGTGCCGTCGATCATTGCGTGGAGGGCGTCTGCTCGGCCGAGGCGAATCCCTTCGCCGATGCGCAGGCGTTGCGGGGCCTGACCTTGCTCACCCAGGGCCTGGCGAAGGTGAAGGCCGATCCGCAGGATCTGCAGGCGCGGCTGGATTGTCAGATCGGCTCCTGGCTGTCGATGGCGCCGCTGGCCAGCGGGGTGCCCATGGGGGCCAGCCACGGCATCGGCTACGTGCTCGGCGCGGTGTTCGATATTCCGCACGGGCATACGTCCTGCATCATGCTGCCGTCGGTGATGCGCTGGAACAAATCGGTCAACGCCGAGCGCCAGGCTCTGGTGGCCGCCGCCATGGGCCATCCCGGGGAGGACGCCGGCGACGTGCTGGACGCGTTCATCGCCGGCCTCGGCATGCCGCGCAGCCTTTCCGCCGTATCGGTCGGGCCCGACGCCTTCGCCAGGATCTCCGAACAGGCGATGGGCACTCCCTGGATCCCGCGCAATCCTCGCCCGATTGCCGGACCCGAGCAGGTGCGGGAGATCCTGGTTCTCGCCGCCTGACGCCCTTCGCGGGCATGGTATTGCTTTGACTCGACCTCCCTCCGGCCTAAACTCGTTCCAGCTGGCCTCCTAACAGGAACAAAAAAGGGGAGTTACGCATGCAGGTACCGTCGGATTTCGGCCGATTGCCATCTCGACATGCCCTGGATGCCGCCGGACCTGTTCGTGTCCGAAGCCACCCGGGAAATGAAGGACCGGATGCCCTTCGTCGCCGACGGGCCGGACGGGCCGACATGGGTGACGAAAAGCGGCGCCAGCTTCGGCCTGAAGAACGGCGTCGGGCCGTCCGGCGCCAAGCTCGTGCCGGGGCAGAACAAGCGGGTGGACATCATGGCCGAGACCGGCCTGTTCGCCGACGGCCAGAAGGACATCCGCCGGGTCAGCGATCCGCATCTGCGGCTGAAGGACATGGAGCGCGACGGCGTGGACGCGGAGGTGATCTTCGGCATCCTCGGCTCCGCCTCCAAGCTGCAGGACAACGAAGCGGCGACCGAGATGTTCAGGATCTACAATGACTGGCTGCAGGATTTCTGCAGCCATTATCCGGACCGCCAGATCGGCCTGGCCTGCCTGCCCTATGGCGACATCGACGCGGCGGTGAAGGAGGTCTACCGCTCCGCCAAGCTCGGTCTGCGCGGGCTGGAACTGTCCTGCTCCTGGGACATGCAGCCGATGTGGCACCCGTGCTGGGAACCGCTGTGGCAGGCGGTCAGCGACGTGCAGCTGCCGCTGCACTTCCACACCTTCCCCACCACGGCGCCGCAGGCGCGTGAGCAGACCTCCGGCCAGGTGCGCCGGGCGGCGATGTTCACCGGCGTGTCGTCGTTTCAGATGGGACTGATCGGCATCATCGCCGGCCTGATGGGGGCCGGCGTGTTCGAGCGCTATCCGCGCCTGCGGGTGTCGTTCGGGGAAAGCGGCATCGGCTGGATCCCCTACGCGCTCGACCGGATGGACTTCGAATTCGAGGACCGGTTTCGCGACCTGATGAAGCTGAAGCCGAGCGAATACTGGCAGCGCCAGTGCAAGGCGACCTTCCAGTTCGACGTGATCGGACCAAAGCTGATCGGGCAGAACAATTTGATGACGGTGGACACGCTGATGTGGGGCTCCGATTACCCGCACACCGACGGCATCTGGCCCGAATCCACCAAATACATCGAGCAGCAGTTCGAGGGGCTGTCCAAGGAGGACATCCACAAGATCACCTGCGAGAACGCGGCGAAGTTCTACAATCTGACCAACTGAGGCAGGCCCGCAGAAACGCCGCCAGGCTCTTGGAGGGCGGATCCGTCGCGGCCGGCGTTCGCGGGGCGTGACGTTCGTGCGTCCGACCCGCGGGATCCGGCGGCGGGATCACACTTGGGCTTGGCGGACCGGGCGACGGCCGATCCAAGATGTTCGACCATTGCTATGGCATCGATACGTCCAACCCTGACGGCGCGCGGGCGGCATCCCGGCTTTCGATCCGAAGCGGGCCTGCGGTCAAACCCGTCCCAGCAACGCTCCCGACATGAATTTTTGGACATAATTGCAAATTCCGATTGCCAGTGATCGCTCCAGGAGTCATTCGATTACGTATGCGTCATTCTCGATTTGATTTCCTGTTTATCGGTCCGTTTCGAATGTTGCGGGACGCCTTGGAATTTCGGCGTCTCAGGCGCCTGATGCCGATCACGCCGCGTCTGTGGGTTCGCGAGCCTCGCCGTGGTATGCGGCCGGAGACCGATGCCGAATATCTGGACCGGCTGCGGCTGCTGGCCATTCAGCGGTTTCCCCAGGGACAGGCGGCGGGATTTCGTGCCCGTGGACCGCAAAAGACGGGCCGCCGCTATCGGGAAAAGCAATCCGAAACCGCCTGATGCGGGTTGTGCACAGACCCCGTTGCTGAAACCGCTTCAGAGGTTATCGCTTCAGAAGTTACCGGGCGGAACCCGGGGGCGCGTTCCAATACTGATTTGGCTTGTCCGAACGAACCGCGGCGGGGGGAGCGTCTTTGCCGGACGGCAGGCCCCGCCGGGGAACCGGCGGATTTGCAGGACGCCTTGGTGTGGCTCGTCGGTTGCCCGCCGAAAGCGCAGGGAATGTCGTCCTGAAAGAAATGCGGAACGTCGGACTGGAAGAAGCGCGGAATGTCGGTCTGGAAGGTCCGGCGCGCCCCATCGAAGAAATCCGCCCGCGCCGGCACCGGTGCCAGGACCGCCAGCGTCAACACGGCGATCGGGTACACGAGATGAAAAGGTCGGTATGCCCAAGAATTCAATGCCAATTCTCCCATCTCCGGCGCGGCCGGGCCGGCAACATCGAGCGCGGTCCGTGCCGCGTGTGCCGCCCGGCGCTTCAACCGGGGAAATGGTGGGTGCAGTAGGATTCGAACCTACGACCCGCTGATTAAGAGTCAGCTGCTCTACCAACTGAGCTATGCACCCATCCCGCGCCGAAACCGAAGCCCCGGCGTGAGCGGGGGGCT
This sequence comes from uncultured Alphaproteobacteria bacterium, assembly GCA_963839645.1. GTDB lineage: Bacteria > Pseudomonadota > Alphaproteobacteria > Acetobacterales > Acetobacteraceae > PALSA-911. The sequence goes on from CAWIVZ010000001.1 coordinate 208,115, forward strand.
ATAGCAAGGCTTTCCCGGCTTTGGAAGGGGGGGCGCCATCATTCCTGGCGCGACCATGGGTTCGGCGGCGGGAAGATGGCTTGCGTACGACGCGGGGCATGTGGCTTTCTGGCCATTCGCGAGTGTGTCGCGCGACCCGGATGGAGGACCGCCTGTGGCCTATGCGCTGCAGCAACTGATCAACGGCATTACGCTCGGCATGATCTACGGCCTGATCGCGGTCGGCTACACCATGGTCTACGGCATCATCGGCATGATCAATTTCGCCCATGGCGACATCTTCATGGTCGGCGCCTTCCTTTCGCTGATCGCGCTGACTGGGCCTGTCCGGCCTGGGCATCACCTCGGTGCCGATCGCCCTCGCGCTGACGCTGGTGTTCGCCGCCGGCATCGCCGCGCTGTATGGCTGGACGGTGGAGCGCGTCGCCTATCGCCCGCTGCGCGGCTCCTTCCGGCTGGCGCCGCTGATCAGCGCCATCGGCATGTCCATCATGCTGCAGAATTTCGTCCAGGTCAGCCAGGGCGCGCGGGTCGAAGCCGATGCCGGCGCTGCATTCCCGGCGGGATCCAGCTGATGGACGGAGGACGGCTTCGCGGTGCAGCTCTCCTGGATGCAGATCGCCATCGTCGTCACCACCCTCGCGATGCTGGCCATCTTCACCTGGCTGGTGACGAGGACCCCGCTCGGCCGGTCCATGCGCGCCTGCGAGCAGGATCTGAAGATGGCCAGCCTGCTGGGCATCGACACCGACCGCACCATCAGCCTGACCTTCGTCATCGGCGCGGCGCTGGCCGCCGTCGCCGGGCTGCATGTTCCTGCTGTATTACGGCGTCATCGATTTCTACATCGGCTTCATCGCCGGCGTGAAAGCCTTCACCGCGGCGGTGCTGGGCGGCATCGGCAGCCTGCCCGGCGCGGTGCTGGGCGGCCTGCTGATCGGCCTGATCGAGGTGTTCTGGTCGGCCTATTTCAGCGTCGAATACAAGGACGTGGCCGCGTTCTCGATCCTGATCATGGCGCTGATCTTCCTGCCGACCGGCATTCTGGGCCGGGCCGAGGTCGAGAAGGTATGAAGGCGATCGCGACGCCCGCTTCGCACGGTGCCGCATGGCGCGGCGCGCTCCGCGATCGAGCGTCGCCGCATGAAGGGCGCGCTCCGCGACGCGGGGCTGTCCGCCCTGGTCGCCCTGGGCCTGTTCGGCGCCCTGATCGGCCTGGTCACCATGACCGATAACGGCGTCATGACCCTGCGCACCCGCCCCATGGCGGTGGCCACCGCCGTGGCGGCTGGTGTTCTTCGGCCGGCTGCGCTGCTGGCCTGGCACGGGCGGCGCCGGGCCGCGCCCGCCGCCGCCGAGTGCCGTCGCGCGTGGCCGACGGCTGAAGCTGGCCGGGAAGTTCGTCGCGCCGGTGCTGCTGGTGTTCGCGGCGATCGCTGCTGCCGTTCGGCGGATCGCGCTACTATCATCGATCTTGGCACGCTGGTGCTGACCTACGTCATGCTCGGCTGGGGGCTCAACATCGTCGTCGGCCTCGCCGGGCTGCTCGACCTTGGCTACGTCGCCTTCTATGCCGTCGGCGCCTATTCCTACGCGCATCCTGGCCACCACCTTCGGCCTGGGTTTCTGGACCTGCCTGCCGCTGGCCGGGCATCCTGGCCGCCGCTCTGGGGCGTGATGCTCGGCTTTCCGGTGCTGCGCCTGCGCGGCGACTATCTCGCCATCGTCACCCTGGCGTTCGGCGAGATCATCCGCATCGTGATGACCAACTGGGTCAGCCTGACCGACGGCCCGAACGGCATCACCGGCATTCCGCGGCCGACGCTGTTCGGCCTGCACTTCAGCATGGACGGCGGCGCCCGGCACGTTCGCCGGCTTCTTCAACATCGAGCCGGCGCCGATCCAGCGCGTCATGTTCCTGTACTACGTCATCCTCGGCCTGGCGCTGCTGACCAACTGGGTCACGCTGCGGCTGCGCCGTCTGCCGCTCGGGCGGGCGTGGGAGGCGTTGCGCGAGGACGAGGTCGCCTGCCGCTCGCTCGGCATCAACGTCACCAACACCAAGCTGACCGCCTTCGCCATCGGCGCGATGTTCGGCGGTTTCGCCGGCGCGTTCTTCGCCACACGGCAGGCCTTCATCAGCCCGGAGAGCTTCACCTTCATCGAAAGCGCCACCGTGCTGGCGATCGTGGTGCTTGGCGGCCTCGGCAGCCAGCTTGGCGTCGCGCTGGCCGCGCATGATCATGATCGGCGGGCTGGAGGTGTTGCGCGATTTCCTGCAGCTTCCTGGCCGCATGCAGATGAACAGCCCGGTGCTTTGCCGGCATCGCCAGTGAGTCTGCCGCTGTATCGGATGCTGGTGTTCGGCCTGGCGCTGGTCGTCGTCATGGTGCTGCGACCGCGCGGCCTGGTCTCCGACCCTCAGCGTGCGCCGAAGCGAAGGATCGCGCCGAACTGGTCGCGCAAGGCCGCGGCTGATGCTGACGGTCACCGGATCTGACCATGCGCTTCGGCGGGCTGAAGGCGGTGGACGAGCTGTCGTTCAGGCGCGCGGCCGGCGACATCACCGCCGTGATCGGTCCGAACGGCGCCGGCAAGACCACGGTGTTCAACTGCATCACCGGCTTCTACCGGCCGACCGCCGGCGCGCATCGCGCTGACCCATGCGGACGGCCGGATCATTCGCGCTGGAGCGCATGCCCGGCCACCGTATCGCCGCCGCGCGCCAAGGTCGCGCGCACGTTCCAGAACATCCGCCTGTTCGCCGGCATGACGGTGCTGGAGAACCTGCTGGTCGCGCAGCACAACGTGCTGATGGGCGCCACCGGCTTCGGCGTGCTGGCGGTGCTGGGCCTGGGCCGCTACCGTGCGGCCGAAGCGGCCGGCGTGGAAAAGGCGCGGTTCTGGCTGGACGCGATCGGCCTGACCGGCGCGCGCCGACGATCCCGCCGGCGCCCTGCCCTATGGCGCGCAACGCCGGCTGGAAATCGCCCGCGCGATGTGCATCGACCCGGTGCTGCTGTGCCTGGACGAGCCCGCCGCCGGCCTGAACCCGCGCGAGACCGAGGAGCTGAACCAGCTGCTGCTGCGCATCCGCGACCGGCGGCTGCTCGTTGCTGCTGATCGAGCACGACATGGGCGTGGTGATGCGGATCTCCGACCACATCGTCGTGCTGGACCACGGCAAGAAGATCAGCGACGGCACGCCGGCCGAGGTGCGCGCCGACCCGGCCGTGATCGCCGCCTATCTCGGCGAGGGCGACGAGGACGAGGCTGGCCGGCTGATGACCAGCGACTGCTTGTCGCTGTCGGGCGTCACCGCCTTCTACGGCGCGATCCAGGCGCTGCGGGGCGTCGACCTGGAGGTCGAACGAGGGCGAGATCGTCACGCTGATCGGCGCCAACGGCGCCGGCAAATCGACCCTGATGATGACGATCTGCGGCAATCCCCGGGCCCGCGACGGGTCAGATCGTGCATGAGGGCGACGGACATCACCGCCTGGCCGACGCACGCGATCATGCGCGCGCGGCATCGCCCAGTCGCCGGAAGGGCGGCGCATCTTCGCGCGCATGACCGTCTATGAAAACCTGCTGATGGGCGCGGAGGTCGGCGGGCAACACCGACGCGGCCGCGACGTTGGAAACAGGTGTTCACCCTGTTTCCGCGACTGCGCGAGCGGATCAGCCAGCGCGGCGGCACGCTGTCGGGCGGCGAGCAGCAGATGCTGGCGATCGGCCGAGCGCTGATGTCGCGCCCGCGCCTGCTACTGCTGGATGAACCCTCGCTCGGCCTGGCGCCGCTGGTGGTGCGGCAGATCTTCGGCGCCATCCGCGAACTGAACCGGACGCACGGGGCTGACCGTGCTGCTGGTGGAGCAGAACGCCTATCAGGCGCTGCGCCTGGCGCATCGCGGCTACGTGCTGGTCAACGGCGCCATCACCATGGCCGGCAGCGGCGCCGAGTTGCTGGCCCGCCCGGAAATCCGGGCCGCGTATCTGGAAGGCGGGCACTGAGGCAGGGCGTGATGCCGATTGGCGGCTGGTCCTGGCGACCCATTTGTACGCCTGGATGCCGCGCCCGGCGTATCGCGCATCGCCGGCGACATTCCTTCCGCGAGCCTCAGTCCGGCGCCGTGATCGGCGGCGCCGCCAGCACGCGGCAATCCGGGGCGAAGTTCAGTTTGGCGCCGGTGCGGGCCTGCAATTCCTCGCGGCTCATGCCTTCCAGCATGTCGGTTATCAGAAAGCCCGTCGGCGTGACCTCCACCACCGCGATGTCGGTGTAGATGCGATCGACGCAGCGTACCGCGGTCAGCGGCAGCGCGCATTGATGCAACAGGCGCGGTTCCCCCTTGCGGGTGTTGTGCTCCATGATCACCCAGACCGAGCGCGCGCAGGCCGCCAGATCCATCGCGCCGCCGACCAGCGGGCCCTTGTCCGGCACCCGGCTGTCCCAGTTCGCCATGTCGCCGTTTTCCGCCACCTCGAAGCAGCCGAGGATGGTCACGTCGATATGGCCGCCGCGGATCATCGCGAAACTGTCGGCCGAGTGGACGATGGAGGCGCCGCTGCGCAGCGTGATCCGCCGGCTGCCGGCATCGACCAGATCGGTGTCGGCCGCGTTGTCGGCGGCCAGCGGGCCGCAGCCGATGATACCGTTCTCCGACTGGATGAACACGTCCCGCCCGTCCGGCACGTAGTCCGATGCGAGGATGGGAATGCCGAGGCCGAGATTGACCAGCATGCCTTCCTGAATGTCCTGCGCCGCGCGCCATGCCATCTGGAAACGATTCAGGGCTGTGATTTTCTGGGCCTGCATATCAACCTCCCACCGTCACGACGCGATCGACATACACGCCGGGTAACTGGATCTCGGTATGCGCCATCGGTTCCGGCGCGAAGGCCCGCACCTCGGCGATCGTCAGCTTCGCGGCGGTGGCCATCGCCGGGCCGAAATTCGGCTGGGCATAGCGAAAGGCCAGATTGCCGTAGCGGTCGGAGCGATCGGCGCGAATCAAAGCCAGATCGGCGTAGATCGCTTCCTCCATGACATGCTCGCGGCCGTTGAAGACGCGCACTTCCTTGCCCTTGGTCAGTTCGGTGCCGAAACCCACCGGGGTGTAGAACGCGGGGATACCGGCGCCGGCGGCGCGGATGCGTTCGCTGAACGTGCCCTGCGGCACGCATTCCAGTTCCACCAGCCCGTCGCGCCATTGCTGCTCGAACACCGACAGGTCCCGGCCCCGGCCGCGCGCGGCGGTGCAGATGATCTTTCGCACCTGGCGGTTCTCGATCAACTTGTGCGTGAACGAATAAGGATGGGTGGCGGAGTTCACCACCAGGGTCAGTTCCTTCACCGGCAGTTCGCTGAGCGCCTGGATCAGGACATTGGCGAAACCCGCCCCGCCGAAGCCGGACATCATCACGACGGCGCCGCTCCGCACCCCCTCCAACGCCGCCTGCGCGGAGGAAACCCGCTTGTCGATCGCCATCCAATCCCCCATGAATTTCTTGCGATGACAGTAGCATCCCCGATGCGAGACGGGTCAAGGCGGGCCCTGATGGCTTTCAGCGTCTGGCGGTTTCCCCCGTTCGATGCCAGTTTCCGGGAAAACAGGAGTACGTCCGATGATGACACTGCACTGGTCCCCGCGTTCGCCCTACGTGCGCAAGGTGATGATCGCCGCGCATGAGATGGGGCTGGCGGACCGGCTGAACTGCGTGCGCACCGTGGTCGGCGGCACCACGCCGCATATGGACCTGATGAAGGAAAACCCGCTGGGCAAAATTCCCACGCTGGTGCTGGAAAATGGCACGATCCTGTTCGACAGCCCGGTGGTCTGCGAATACCTGGATACGCTCCACACCGGCCCGAAGCTATTTCCCGCCGCCGGCCCGGAACGCTTCACCGCACTGCGCCGCCAAGCGCTCGGCAGCGGCATGATCGACATGGGGCTGCTGCTGCTCGGCGAGCGCTTCCGCCCGGAAGAACGCCGCTCGCAGGCGCATATGGACATCTGGACCCTGAAGCTGCAAACCAGCGTCGCTGCCCTGGAGCAGGAAGCCGATGCCCTCGCCGCCGGCCCGTTCAGCATCGGCCACATCGCGATCGGCGTAGCCCTGAGCTACCTGGATTTCCGCTTCGACGCCCTGAAATGGCGCGATGGCCACCCCCGCCTAGCGGCCTGGTATGCAGCCTTCAACGACCGCCCATCCTCGCGGGCCACCCAACTGGCCGAAGGGTAACCCGTTAGACCGTCAACGAAACTTGGCGGTTCAAAACCCGAAGTTGAAAAACCTCTGCGCCACTCCTGGCATTGGCCAGGTGGGTGCACAGAGTCCTTTCAAGCCCTCCGCTCCCTGCATCGCTTGGGGCGCGGCTTTTCCTGTGCATTACGTGAACAGGCCCAAGCCAGAGCCACAGCGAGGTCGAGATTAGATACGAAAAAGAGCGCGATTGGAAGCAATCTGAAAAGAAGACCGAATAATTTACAATTAATAACCCGGCGCAAATAGAATAAAAGCATAGAATAACTCGCCATGTTGTCCGACATGGAATCGAACAAGGGGTACCTTCATGACACAGCCAATAACTCGTCTGCACTATGCTACAGGGGCGAGCCTGGCAACCGACGGGACCTATCCTGCTGGTACCATCGGTTTCAACCTGGCGGACATCAGCAGCGTTGCAGAACTCGACGCCCTGCCTGCCGGAGTGACCGGGCTTGCCTGGCTTGGCATGGGCAATGGCGTGGATGCCGCATTCCAACTGGCGGTGAACCAATATATCGGTGACCCCAAGCTTTACGGCTTCTATCTCATGGATGAGCCCGATCCGTCGGTGGTATCGGCGGCGAACCTCAAGGCTGAGGCGGACTATATTCATGCGCATATACCCGGCGCGAAGACCTTTATCACCCTTTTGAATACCGGCACCGATGCAAATCCGGTATTCGGCTTCAACGTGGCCAACACGGATATAGACCTGTTCGGGTTGGACCCTTACCCAGTCCAGGTACAGTATGGCGGTGCCAACTACAGCATCATTGGCGCTTCCGTGAGCGCAGCCCAGGCGCAGGGAATTCCTCTCAGCGACATCGTGCCCGTCTACCAGGCCTTTGGGGGTGGTGGATATGCTTCCTGGATTCTACCCACGGCGCCCCAGGAGCAAACGATACTGTCCACCTGGGGCTCCCTGGTGCCGACGCCGGCATTCGACTATACCTATAGTTGGGCAGTTCAGAACGGCGATACGGCGCTCTCCACGGCACCGTCTGATTTGCAGCAGGTCTTCGCGGTCCACAACGCCGTTATGCCCGCGCCTCCCAGCAGCGGGGTTCCCCACTACGATCATGTGGTCGTCGTAGTGATGGAGAACCATGATTATGGCGAGATCATCGGAAACACGGCACAGGCGCCCTACATCAATAGCCTCGTGACAAGCGGCGCGTTACTGACCAACTATTCCGACTCGGGCTCCCATCCCAGCGAACCGAACTATTTCGCCCTGTACGCCGGCAGTACATTCGGCGTGACCGATGATAACTTCCACAGCGAGACAAGCCCGTCACTCGCCACAATCCTGCAGGCCGCGGGCAAGACCTTCACAGGCTTCGTGGAAGGGGGGGGCAGCGATCAAAACCATAATCCCTGGGAGTATTTTCCGGAAGGCACGTCGGTTGAGAAGGACTTCGCCACATACTGGCCCACAGGTAATTTTTCCAGCTTGCCGGATGTTTCGTTTGTCATTCCGAACGTAAACAATGACATGCATAATGGCACGATCGCTCAGGGCGATGCGTGGCTGCGAGCCAACATCGACGCCTACGCGCAATGGGCCAAGGCGAATAATTCACTGCTGGATATCGTTTGGGACGAGGGCAGCTCCGGTGATCACGTCGCCAATATTCTGGTCGGCGCGAACGTCGTCCCGGGCACCTACAGCACTGCTTACGACCACTACAGCACACTCAGCACGATCCTCGCCGCGAATGGCCTGAGCGGTCCCAACGACGCAGCGACCGCGCCCCCTATCAATGTCTTCGCCACGAGTGTGAACTGCTTTTTGGCAGGCACATGCATAGCGACACCTGACGGCAGCGTTCCCGTCGAAGAATTGGCCATCGGCGATCGGGTGCTGGCGAAATTTGCCGGAACAGCACCCGTGCAGTGGATCGGGCGCCGCCAGATCGATTGCCGCCGCCATCCCGACCCGGAGCGGGTATGGCCAGTGTGTGTGAGACGCGGAGCCTTTGGCGACAACATGCCATTCCGCGACCTCTGGCTTTCACCCGATCACGCCGTGTTCGTTGACGACGTGCTGATTCCGGTCAGGCAACTGATCAATGGGATGAACATCTTTCAGGAACAGATGGAACGGGTGACCTACTTCCATGTCGAGTTGGCACGGCACGACGTGCTTACGGCCGAAGGGTTACAGGCCGAAAGTTATCTTGATACCGGCAACCGCGCGATGTTCGCCAATGGCGGTGCCGAAATGGCGCTGCATCCTGATTTCGCGACCGTGAACGCCGGGCTTGAATGCCGGGAGCGCGATGCCTGTGCTCCGCTTGTGGTGTGCGCCGAAGAGGTGGAGCCGGTTTGGAGGCGGCTGGCAGCCCGGGCAGAAGCGCTGGGGTATGCGACGTCCGAACCGAGCCTTACGACCGATCCCCGAATTCGACTGGAGGCGTGCGGACGTGAATTTGCGCCGCTGTCCAATGAGAATGGCTGGCACACATTCGTGTTGCCGCCGGGCACAGATACCGTGCGCCTGGTCTCGCGAGCGGAATCTCCCGCCAATATCCGCCCCTGGTTGGAGGATCGCCGCCGACTAGGAGTATGCGTGAGCCGGATCAGACTCCGCAGCAGCACAGATCTGATGGAAATTCCGGTGGATCATCCATCATTCGAGACCGGCTGGTGGGGCACCGAGGGGGAAGGCAACCACCTTTGGCGCTGGACTGACGGGCATGCGGAGCTTCCGTTACCGGTGATGGATACCGCGAAAAGCCCGATCGTCCTCGAAATCGCCGCAGCCGGGTTCGACGCCTATCGGCTACCGTCCGAGCGAGGGGCTCAAGACATACCGGCCTTATGTGGCCGGGGCGCTCACGCCGGCTAAGGCTTTCTACAAAATTAAGCCTTTCGGCACCCTGTTAGAACCGCCGCTCGGGAACCGATATCACGTCTCCCGGCTGAACCAGGGTCTGACGCATCACTCGTCCTTCGACCGCCCGGCCGTTCGTGGTGCGAACGATCAATGCGTAGTCTTCGACGGCGCGATAGGTAAAGCCGCCGGCGATGGCCACGGCCGATAATACGGTCATTCCCGGCTGGTAGGGAAATTGCCCCGGCTTTGCCACTTCGCCCAGCACGAAGATCGGCCGATAGGTCACCACCTCCACCGCGACACTGGGATTTCGGAACAGGTTCTTTTCCTTCAGCAGGCCGGAGACGCTTTCTTCCAACTCCGCTGTGCTGAGGCCCGCCGCCTTCACGTTGCCAAGAAGGGGAACGGCAATGTTGCCGCTATCGCTGACCCGAAATTCGCCGGTCAATTGCTGATCGCCGAACGTGATGATCCGTAGTACATCGCCGGGACCTAACCGGTAGACACCGGCCGGCTCTTCCGGAAGCGGCGGCATATCTGCGCTCGACGTGCAGGCGGCGAGGGTTGCCCCGGCTGTAAGAAAAAGGAAGAAGCGTCGCCCGCCCGGATTAGGAACACCTCTGGAGTTCCGAAAATCTCGAGGCCAATAAAAGTTCACGGCAGGCTCCCCGATGGCAACACGAGTGATCAAAAACCAGGTACTCGACCCGGATATATCGTGGCCGCGCTTCATGCTCAGCCACATGGCCGCAGGATCAGAGAATTCGCATATACGCAGCCGACGATACGCCGCATTTCGGATCGCTCCGGAGGTTGCCCGATACTCGATGTAATCGCAACGGGTTTTTCCGACAAACATGGAAGTTCTGGTGGTAACCGAATAGCCGCAGCACCGGACGATCGCTCACGGCCGCCCGCATGGCGCCGTTGTAAACCGGCAGAGAGGGTTTGTCGGCGATGCCCCGGAGGCGACGCCTTGTCCGAGCCCTGGACCCATGGTGACCTGCCATGCCTGCTCCATTTTGGACAGAATTACTTGTCTGGGGGTCATAATGTTTCTGGCGTAATGTGCCTGAACCCGTTTACGATATAGCTCGGCTAAAGCGGTGGTTTGAGAGTGGTAATAGCCAATAGCCGTCTGCCAGCTTCCTGTCGCGTGATAGAGGCTTTGCAGAAAGCGCGCCGCATACTCGGCGTTCTGCGTGGGGTCGAAGGCTTCTTCAAGACTGCGAAAGGCATTCGGATGATGCCAAAGGTTGATCTGCATACATCCAACGTCGATCAGTCGCATGCCGCCCTGCTGCTGGCGCCGTACCCAATCCACCGCTTCGGAAGCGTCGTCGAAGAACACGCCTTGGCCCTGAGCATTCGCGGTCCAGGGCCAAGGCCGCATCGATCCGGTGGCGGGATCGAGACGCCCACTCTCCACATTGCCAATCGCCAGCAGCAATCCCGCCGGAATGCTGTAGATCTGCTCGGCCCTCTGGATTGCCGTCCGACAGCCGACGGGCCCGGACCGGGCGAACGGCCGGGCGACGGATCTGTACCAGGGCAGCGATGGCCTGCTGCCTGCGTTCCGGCTGCTTGTCGTCACGATCGGCAAGTGACTGCGCAGTTCGGGTGTAACATCCGGCTCTTTCGCAGACGCCGGCTTGCGCGCACCAACAAAGTCGCCGGCGCACAAAAACCCAATCGCAAGCAGAAAGACGAGGCCAAAGGTCGCGATCGACTTCGGAATGACCAGATCCTCACGCAGGCAGAGATTAGGGATTTGATCGATGTCGTATGGATACCAGAGTACTTACTTGAAAGAAACCTGTTTTACGCAAGGGCGCTCCAGTTGAGGCACTGTCCGTGGGCTTTGAATGCGCATAGGGTCCGATCAAAACGAACGGGTTCTTGGCGAGGTGCAGCCCACGTGGCTGTCTTGCTTGTGCTCTTTGCCGTGTGGATGTGGCCAAGAGCCTCTTGTGCGCAGATCCTGGAAAAATATATCCCGACGAATATAACGGGCTTCGACGTGAACCCCGGCGTGACCGTGATATCCCGCCTGCGGCCGGAATACGATGCCCCCGGCATACGCGTGGGAGAGGTGGTCTTTCGCCCGCAAGTACTCGAGAGCGTCGGCTACGACACGGCTCCGGTACCAGGGCAGAACGGCGGCAGTTCGCTCGTGATATCGCAAGCCAAGGTCACGGCCGACACCCAATGGTCGCGGAATCATCTGGGAGTGGGAGCGAGCGTTTACGACGTTCGATATCTCAGTCTTCCGCTGCAATCCTACACGAATTGGAACGTCGGCATAAACGGGTCCTACGATATTGGACGCGATACCATCTTGGCCGAATACGCTCATTACAACCTCAACCAGCTGCCAACCGGGGTCGGCAGCGTTGGCCTGCAGCAGCCTCAGCCATACCAATCGGACGAAGCCACGATCGGCTACAGAAGTCTGCACGGACCCTGGACCTTCGTTCCGACATTCAGGGTCGATGCGATACGATACAGCAACCTCGTCAATCCCGATGGCACCGTGCAGACCGGCAACGCGTCTGACCGGAACGTCGAGACCGCCAGCCTTGAAACGCTGTATGAGGTCGCAACGCAGCGCAGCATCGTCTTTGTCGTCCGGGAAACGTCGGCTCAATATCTAAATGGACAGCCGAGGCGGAACTACAACGATCTCGCGGTGCTCGCCGGCCTCGACTTCGGTGCCGAGGGCGTCTTCCGCTACCGGGCGCTGGCTGGCTATGAATTCCGCAATTACGAAAACGCGGCTTACAAGAGCCATGCCGCGCCGATCGTGGAGGGTAGTGTCATATGGACCGCCACCGGCCTAACCACGGTCACCGGCAGCGTCATCTACCGTATAGAAGATGCCAATGAAGATGCCTTTCTGGGCTATCAGTATACCCGGTTACGACTGGGCATCGATCATGAATATCTGCGGAATGTGTTGCTTCAGGGCTATATTTCCGTCGAGAATGCGAACTATCTGCAGTCCTCGACCCATCAGACCCTGTACGATGCCGGCATCGGCGTCACGTGGCTGCTCAATCGGAATGTCCGGCTGACCGCGAGCTACGACTTCTCCTACACGCAACAGAATGCGGCGCCAGGAAACTATGCTCGCAACATCATGCTGCTGCAACTTCGGTTCGGGCTCTGATTACCCGGATACTGCCCGGACACGAGGTCCGACCGGAGCTTCGGCGTCTACCGGGACTGGCCGGTGCAGCATGGCCCGCGCTGATGGAAGCGCCGGTCATGCTCCAGGCGCTTGTGGTTGGAGGCAACCTTATCCCTTCGGATGATTCCATCTGATCGGATCGAGTTGGCCTAGGTCATGAAGCTCGCGCCCTCCCGCACCCGGCCGCTGCCGAGGCGGTGGCGCCACCAGGCGACCGTGCGATCAAGACCCTCGCGCAATTCGATCCGCGGCCGCCATCCGGCATCCTCCGCCAGCCGGCTGCTGTCGGCTTGCAGCACCAGAACCTCCGATTTGTCAGGCCGGTAGCGCTCCGTCTCGTGCACGATCGGTTTGCGGCAATCCGTGATATTGGCAGCCATCGCGATCATATCGCCGACCGTGACGGTATTGCCGGTGCCCGCGTTGTAGGCCCGGCCGAACTCGATCGTGCTGGAACGGCCGATCGCCAGGAATGCCGCCACGGTATCGGCCACGAACGTGAAATCGCGCTTCGTCGTCAGGGCGCCGACCCGGATCACCGCACAGGCGGGATCGAGCATTTGGCGGATTACGGTAGGGATGACGGCGCGTTCGCTCTGCCGGGGGCCGTAGGTGTTGAATGGCCGCAGGATGGCGACCCGCAACCCGAACGACCGTGCGAACGCCTCGGCCATCATGTCCGCGCCGATCTTCGAAGCCGAGTAAGGCGACTGGCCCTGCAACGGATGACTTTCGTTGATCGGCACGGTGATGGCGGTGCCGTACACTTCGCTGGTCGAGGTGTGAACGATGCGCTGCACACCGCTTTCCCGTGCCGCTTCCAATACATTGAACGTTCCGGTGACATTGGTATCAATGTAGGATTGGCCGGCAACGTACGAATGCGGTATGGCAATGAGTGCGGCAAGATGGAAGACGATATCCTGCTCGCGCACGATATGGCGGACAAAGGCGGCGTCGCGCACGTCGCCGCGCTCCAGGGTCAGGCGGGACTTCACATCGGCCGGCAGGTCGTCCAGCCAGCCATGCGCATCAAACGAATTGTACAGGCTGAGCGCAGTGACGATCGCCCCCTGATCCACGAGCGCCTGGGACAAGTGGGATCCGATGAAGCCGTCGGCACCCGTGACCAAAACCCTTATGCCCTGATAGTCCAAGTCGCGCTCCTTCCTGCTTCCGCGGTATCGTGCGCCACGCGTTAGGATAACCGGTCGAACAGCTCGATGTCGCCGGGACCGTTGGATTGCCCTGTATGCCGGCGCATCCATTCTTCCATTTCGCTGACCGTGTTCCTGCTGACTTGTGGAAGACCGACCCAGCCGAGCACGGCGGCGATGGAAAGGATGATCCATTCGATGTCGCGGACAAACGTTCGCGCCGGGTAATAGGTCAGATCGATCCGTGCCTTGGCCGGGAACAGCACCGCCCGGTAGACAATCTCGGGGTCCTCGTCGCGGATGTAGAGCGCGCTCTCATTGCGGAACATCGCTTGTGCCGGCCCGAGAATGCCTGGCTTGTAGTTCAGCAAAAGGCTGTAACCGCGCGAGAAGCAGTCCTCAAAATGCGGCGTTTCCGGCCTTGGGCCCACGACCGACATTTCACCCTTGAGCACATTCCAGAGTTGCGGCAGTTCGTCGAGCTTCGTCCGCTCCAGGAACCAACCCACCCGCGTCAGGCGGGGGTCGTTGCTGACGGTCAGGGCTCCGCCCCCGGCCGTTCCACCGGCCGCAAATTTGCGGAACTTATGAAGGCGAAACCGCCGCCCGTATTGACCAATGCGCGTTTGCGAAAAGAAGACCGGCCTGCCGCTGTCGACAACAATGGCCAAGGCGATCAGCAGCATGAACGGCGCCATGCAGACCAGGCACATGGCGGCGAACGGAATGTCGAAAAGAAGGGCCCGTGCAGATCCGCGCGCCGTCCATGCCGGTTTCGACGATCGTGGCGTCGTCTCGCCGCCCATCATTGCAGCCGCCTGCCGGGGGAGCGCGCGAGGCTCTTGGCGAGCGTCAGGACGACGTGTTCCACCTGGGCATCCATCATCTTGGGGTGCAGCGGCAAGGTCAGTTCACGCGCCCCGAATTCCTCCGTGACCGCCAGATTAACGGGTAGGAAACGGTCCTGATAAAGGGACAGCGTATGGACCGGAGGGTAATGGATCGTGGTCTGAATTTCACTATCCCGCAGTTCGCCGATCACCCGGTCGCGATCGACGCCGCCGGGCAGCACCACAGGAAGAATATGATGACACGAGACGCGGTTGGTGGAGAACGCCATCGTGACCTCGGGGCAATGCTCCTGAAGGCAGGCTTCATAGGCCTTGGTCAGCGCACGCCGCCGTTCGTTCCAGTCGTACAATTTCCCTAACTGAACCAGCCCGATGGCCGCGTTCAATTCGTTCATGCGGTAGTTGTAGCCGAGCATGGTCACGTCATAGGTCACGGCCCGGGCCAGCAACCGATGAATGGTGGAGCTGGTCAATCCATGACCGCGGGCCTGGCGTATCCTGCTCAGGGTCGCCTGGTCGCCAGCGATCACCATGCCGCCTTCCGCGGTCGTCATGTTCTTGTTGCCGTAGAAGCTGAACACGGCGGCGTCGCCGAAGATGGGGCCGCGTTGCCGGCCCACCGCATGCGCGGAATCCTCGATAAGCGCCAAGCCCCTCGCATCGGCAAACGCCCGCCAGGCCTCGGGATCGGCCAGCTGCCCGGCGTAGTGCATAACGATCACGGCCTTTGTGCGCGGCGTGCACTTGGCCGCGGCGTCGGATATGGACATCAACGGCATGTTCAGCGATTCGATGTCGACGAAGACCGGCCGCGCGCCGCAGTAGAGCACCACGTTGGCAGTGGCCACAAACGTCATGGACGGCACCAGAACCTCGTCGCCAGGGCCGATACCGAGCGCATCGATCGCCAGATGCAAACCGGCGGTGCAGGAATTGACCGCCACCGCCTCGGCCGCCCCGTGCTCCTTCGCGAACGCCTGCTCGAAAGCCTGAACCTGGCCCCCCATCGTGATCCAGTTACTGTCGATCACGGCCTTCAGTGCCGTCTTTTCGTCCTCGCCAAGATTCGGCTCCGAAACTAATAACACTTATCTGTCTCCTGCAATGCCTGGCCTGGGATCTGCGCGTCCGGCTAGCTCGCCGCAGCGGATTCGAATGTCAGCGGTGCGGTCTCGAAGGCCGGCGCACCGTCTTCCCAGCCTAGTTCCTGGGCCTTCTGAAAATCCTCGGGGCGGCCGATATCGAGCCAGAAGCCGCTATGCAGGAATGTGCCTACGGGATGGCCCAGATCCAGCATACGGAACATCAGATCGTCGAAACCAAATGGAACCCCCGACGGTATGTGGTCGAGCATCTCGGGCTCCATGCAGTAGATTCCCATGCTGACCAAATGCCGTAGATGCGGCTTTTCCCGGAACTGCGTCACCACGCCACCGCTGCTTTCGATCACCCCGAAATCCATTCGGATGTTCTTCTCGGTCGTGGCAATGGTCAGCGCCTGGCCGCTCTGCCGGTGGCAGGAAGCGAAGGCACGCAGGCTGAGGTCCGTCAGCAGATCGCCGTTCAGCACCAGGAACGTGGTATCGAGTTCCTCGCGCAGCAGGCTGAGCGCTCCCATGGTGCCGAGCGGTTCAGGCTCTTCCGTGTAGTTGATGCGCAGGTCCCATTGGCGTCCATCGCCGCAAAAGCTCTGGATAAGGTGGCCGAGATAGCCGGTGGTGACATACACGTCGTAGATGCCGTTTCGGCGGAGCCATTTGAGCAGCAACTCCAAGACGGGCCTCGATCCTACCGGCATCAGAGGCTTTGGCAGGACCGTCGTGTAGGGACGCAGGCGCATGCCCTTTCCGCCCGATTGGATGACTGCCTTCATAACTTTCCCCCTAGTGGTTGTCTTGCCCGGTCGGGCACGTGCCTGGGAGCCGAAGTGGTCGCGCGATTTTCCGACGATCCAGATCGCAGGATGTATTCTCGTTGCGGATGCGCATTTTCGTCAAACCCGCAAAACGATCCTTAACCGGAGGAATGGGAAGGCCTACACCGTGCCTTCCTGGCACGCCCATACAGGAGAGTTCGCACGATAGGGACTAGATCTTCAGGACGATTGAGGTGTTGCAAGGTTATGGCTCGCGCCTGACTCCGCTGCCCCGTACAGGTGACGCGGCGGCATCACGTGCCGGAGCCAGCTCAGACGAAACGGATATTGAGCGTCGTGAACAGGGGGACTCTTCGATCTTGAGAGGCTGTTACCGACCGGAAACGGTTACGAGTTCTGGCTCCAGCCATCCGTCACGTCGGGCATGCCTGCCCCGGTGAGGACCGGCTCGGTGCATCCGGTGGGTAGAAGGCATGCCATTCGAGCCGCAGGCCACGCGGGCCGGGCGGAACGGCGCCAGGATGGCGCCGCTGCATCGTTGTTATTCTCGCTACGGCGGCCCTGCACCGATCAAGCGGTGACGTCTTCGGAAAACTGGGGGGCCGCGCCGAACACCGCATCGTCGTTGGGGCGAAGCTCCCGGCCCTGCATGGCACGGGCGGCAACAACCACCTCCGTTCGGTTCCGGACATTAAGCTTCCGGATTATGCTGTGCACATGTGCTTTCACGGTGCTCAGTGACATACCTAACCGGAAGGCGATGATCTTGTTCTGCGCGCCGAGCGCCAACACGTTCAAAACCGCGGTTTCGCGGGGGGTGAGCCTGGCAAGGCTTTCGTCTTGCACGGGCCGCGGCAATGCGTGGGGCGCCGCCGGAGCTGCCGCCTGGTTGCGCCTTTGAACCGGCGGGAAATACCGTCCCCCGGCCATCACCAGGCGCAGGGCGGCTGCCGCCACTTTCATGCTGCTCGAGGTCGGAATGAAACCTTGCACCGCCAGCCGGTTCAGCAGGTTTTCCAAAGCTCCGGTATCGTCCAGGTCCGCCATCACGGCGATTGGCAGATTCGGACTTATCGCACGCAGTCTTTCAATCTGCTGGTCCAATCGCCCATCGAGGTGGTCGACAGGGCCGAGCCGGACAAGCGCCACCGCCGCACGCGCCAGCCGATCATCTTCGGTAGAGGTTTCGACATCGGCAATTCCTAGCGTCTCGAACTCGCCGCAGAAGGCGCCCAACCACAAGGTAAGGCAGCCGCGCACCAATTCGCGCGGTTCCAACACCAGCAAGACATCTTGTTTTTGCTCCAAATCGTCCGCGGACGCGGGACTTTTACCAAAGCCGGGGGCCTTGATTTGCTTGCCGGAAGGGGGAGGGGCCAATCGATTGATGCCCTGACCCGTATGCTCGTTCTTTGCCCCCAAATAGCTCATTTTTGTTCTCCTTCCGAGTAGGCGTGCGGCCCGGCGTACGGCCCCGTTTCTGGAATTCGACCTGCGACGGGTTGGCTCTCAGATCTCGCGTTCGTCGCGAACCCAGGTTGGGTTTTTACACGTAACTAATTTTATTTTAACGCGAAGTTCACATTTAGCCACTATAAAATCACCGTTCATGCAGATTTGTATACGGATAACGTGAATGTGTTGTTTCTGATCGTTACGTGATTGTTTAATGCGTCCAAAGTGTGCTATTAATGTAGCAACCGTCTTTTTTCGTGACAGTTCCCGTCTTTGCGAAATCGGATGCAATATTCCCAGCGCCGCCCGAGTTCGCATCGTGGCCAGGCAGATTGTTACAAATTTGGGTGCGCGGAGATCGCGACCCAACCGGCTTTTCCGGCAGCGCCGTATTCTGCCCAAACATTGCCCATCCGGATATAACCTGCCGAGACGCTACCTGCCGAGACTGGGTAACCGCTTTGGCGATGATTGCAAGATCGCAAGCAGACCCGGCACCAGTCGCAGGCGACGCCAGACAAAGGCCGTCATCGCGACATTCCACAGAACCAGCGTTACCGCCGAGGCGATCGCCGCGCCATCGCGACCAGCCACGCGAATGAGCAACACGCCCAATGCCGCATTGCCCAACGTGCTTACCACAAGCAATACGGCCGCACTGCGTTCATGCCCCGTCATCGTCAGCATGTGCGATTGCGAACCGGAAATCGCGGCAAGCATCTGGCCGACCAGCAGGATCCGCACCGCGGAGGCGCCCCCGGCGAAATCATGTCCGAACAGGGCCAGAACCGGCCCTGCGACCACGAACAACGGCAGCGCGATGGCGGCAGCACCCAACAAGGTCCAGACAGCTGTCCTGGCCACCAGCGCCTGCAGGCCATCCATGTCTTTCCGGGCAAACATTTCCGCTATGGCGGGGGCGAACAAGGCATTCACCGCCGTTCGCGGCAACACCACCAGGAACGCGACATTGAACGCCACGGCATAGATACCGGCATCCTTGATCGCGCCGGCCCAACCCAGCAGCATCACGCCCATCCGGTTCATCAGCGCCTCGGCGGCTCCCATCACCAATAGGGCCGCCCCAACCCGCAGCCAGGTTCGGCGCTCCTCGGCCGTCGCCCCGGCGATACCCGTTGCTTCGGTGAAGGCGGGGTTGGCGGGCCGCAGCCTGCGGGCCGCCAGGCTGACGAGGCCCAGTCCCACCAGCGAGCTGAACAGCATCGCGTTCATCGCCATCGGCGCATCGACGTGCCACCGCAGGCCAAAGCCGGCGACGCCCACCAGAACGAGCAGCAGTCCGTCGCGCACCATGCGATCGGGCACCAGTGCCGACACAACCCCGCCATAGGCGCGCACAATGGAACTGCGAACCCAAAGCAGGGCCAGGATCGGCACCAGGGCGAAGCCACGGATATAGGTCTGGGCCATTTCCGATGCCATCTCGCCAGGCCAGGCGGTGATGGTAAGCGCACCCGCCAGGGCCACGCCGATGCCAACCAACGCGACCCGCCTTTCCGCGAACCGAATGACCCCGTGCATGAGGCTCCAGGCGCCAAGGCTGCGATACGCCGGCACGAAGCGCAGCAGCGAAACGTCGAAGCCGAGCGCCGATACATACCCCAGGATCGCCGCCCATGCGAACACATAGGCATAGACGCCATAGCCGTCGGCGCCGATGATCCTGGCGAGCACTAGCTGCGCGGCATAGGACACCCCGGCGGCGCCGACATAGATGATCAATGCAATCGCGCTGCCCTGCGCCATGCGGCTGAGGAAGGGACTGGCGGAACGCGTGGCGGTGGCCGCGGCGGTGGGCGTCATGCCGCGGCCTCGACCGAACCCAGATGGTCTATCACTGCTTCCGCCAGGAGCCGCACGGCTTCATCCAACCCTTGGCGATCCGCGGATCTGACGGAAATCATCGCTTGGCCACGCTGGCGCAGCAAATCGTGCAGAACATCGATGATCCCGATCGATCTCAGGTTTGCTTGCGGATCGACCTCCAGCAAGCGCTCGATCGCCCCCTGGCCGCGCCGCCGGTCGATCAGTCGGGCCGTCAGCGTTTCAGGCGGCGCCACCAATCGCACCAGAAGGTCCGGCATCGGAACGACGTCCAGTGCCTGCACGAGGCGTCCCTCGTCCACTCGGCCGCTCAGCGCCGCAAGGGAATAGATCACCTGGATAAACGCCTGATCGAAGATCACGATGCGGCCGGCGCGGCGCCCGTTGTTCCAGCTTTGGGCGCGCCGCCAGATGTATCGGCGCAACCGCAACGACCACAGTACCCCGTTCGGCGGCAACAGTTTCAGCAGATCCGCCGTCATGACGGCTTCCGTGGATTTGCCGAACATATCCCTCCCGGCCATCAGCAACTCCAGCACGGGCCCGGCAATCCGACGCGCTGCATGCCCCATCGCCAGGCCACCTGGCCCGCTCTTTGCCGAAAAACCCGACCCTTCGGCAGGCCGGGAACTCAAGGCGAATTCCACCTGCACGCCCTGTTGGCGCAACCGGGCGTCCAATGCATGGCAGAGCGTCGTTTTGCCCGCCGATGGCGGTCCAAAGAACTCGATGATCATGTTTCCCTCGGGGTCAGAGGATGCGCCAGACCTCGCGCTTTATGCCGCTCAGCACATCGGCCAACGGCTGCTGCGCGTTGATAGACACGGTGCGCGCGCCGGGGAACTCAAGCCGGCGAAATGCCTCGATGCGCTGGTGGATCACCTCGGCGCTCATGTCCGGTTCGCGCCGCGCCAAGATGGCTGGTTCCACTTCCAGCTTGATCACCAGATCCGGCGGCAGTCGTGCCGCGAGCTCATAGCTGCGCGCCTCGAACCGGCGCAGCCAACCCGGCGCCCATTTGAGCCGGTGCAGCAACGGCCCGTCGCTGTAGGTCGGGTCCACATTCTGCGGATACCGGTCGGTCACCACGACCAGCCCGCGCGCGGCGCCGCGGTGCGCCGCACGCAGTTTGCTGCGCTTCTCCGAAGCGACCAACGCGGCCCAGCCCATCATCAGAACGCTGTAGACCGGACCCGGATCGCGGTCCGAGACCTTGCCGTGCGAAGACCCCCGCGGCTTGGTCTTCATGCAGCGCGCTATCAGTTGCGACAGGCCCTTGAATGGCAGCAGCAGCAGCGACGGCCGGCCGTCTCCGGTGCCGAAATAGACCGGCACGACGTCCATCTCGGCGCCAAGCCAGCTCCGGATCGATCGCACGGCGGTGCTCTTGCCGCTCCCATCGACGCCGAGCACGGAGATCACGCATCCACCCCCTGGCACTCGCCGGCTCCATGGGCGCGGCGCATGGAGAAACCGGCTGTTCAAGCCGCCAGCGGCCCAAAGGGCGGCGCGCGCAAGGCTGCGAAAATGCCCCTCGACGGCGTTGTAGGCGCGCCGCTCGGCGAGAGCCATGCGCAGGCGCCGGCGCAAGCCTCCCCGATGCTCGAAAAGCCGACCGGAGACTATGGCGTCCGTCACCAGATCCGCCAGTTCAGCGGGGAACACTTCCCCCGCACGGGCACGCAGCGCCTCGGGGTCAATTTGTCTCGCCAAGGCTTCCCGGTCCAGTTCGAACTTTTGTCGGGTGGCGTTCCAGTGCCGAAGTGCCACGGGGTCCGTGCGGCGCAACTCCAGGCAAGCGCGCACCACCAGCAACAGCGCCTCGCTGGCGGGATCGAGCACGCGGATGGGCAGCCTCCGGTGCGGCACCGCCCGGGCCAGCAGGGTATCCTCCCACGCCAGCCGGTACAGCTTCAGCAGTTTCTCCCCAACGACAAGGCGAAAATGCACGTGAACATGCACGATCTGCCCGGTCGGCTCGTCGTAACCCAGAAAGCTCGTGATCGCCGGATGGTCCCGGTGCGCCACGCAGGGAAATTCCTTGAACCCCGTCGCCAGCAGGACCGCGTGGGCGCGGTGCAGATCCGACCTGGCGACCAGCAGGTCGAGGTCGGATTCACCCGACAGCGCGGCTTCCACCCGGCGGCCGCTCTTCCAATAGCAATAGCCGATGTCGTCGCCGTGAAACCCTTCCAGCAGTGCCAGCAGCAGCGGGACGGGCGCCGCCTCATTGCCCATCGGGACCATCACCTCGCCAGCCGTCCCGTCCATCATGGGGCGGCCGCCCTGTTGAGGCGCGGCATGTCCCGCCTGCTCGCGGGCAGCCCGCCCTCCAGGTAATAGCGCCGGTTGGTGACGAACGATTCACCGACGTCGCCGTAGCGGTAGCGGGCATGCCGGACAAGGTCCACCTGGGTGACCACCGCGCCGATCCCGTCCGGCGGGTTGGTGCCGCCAATCACGCCAATGGCGCGCAGCAGTTTCAGCGCGTTCTGCGCAACCTCCCGCCGCGTACTCGACCATTTGACAACGAACAGCACCTTGTCCGCCATCGCCGCGATCAGCCGCGCCTCCGTGACCGGGAGCAGCGGCGGTCCATCAATGATCACGCAGTCGTACATTGCGCGCAGACGTTTCACAAGGCGTGGCAACTGCCCCCCCACGAAAGGCGCCAGCGGATCGCCGGAGCCGCTATGCACCGGCAGGAAGTCCAGTCCCATGCCGGGAATACGCTGGATGGCGGCGGTCGAGAAATTATCCTGATCCTGGTTCAGCAGATCGAACGCCCCGACCTGCGCATCGCCGCCGATTTCCTTCATCACGGCGGGATGACGGAAATCGAGGTCGAGCAATATCACCCGGCGCCCGAGCAACGCGGCGTGGGCGGCCAGGCTCACCGAAAGTGTGGTCTTGCCTTCCCTCGGCACGCTGGATGTGACCAGGATCACCTTCGGCGGCGGCCGTTCACCGGTCAGGCTGAGTTGCGCGACCAGGGATCGGATCGATTCCGTATAGTCCGCGAACGGCCTGCCGAGCAGCTGCTGGTGCGGCCGCGTGCCGCCCTTGCAGCGGACCAGCGGCACAAGCCCGAGGCAGGATATGCCAAGCGTCTCGTTGACATCCCACTCGCTGCGCAGGCCGCGGTCCAGGCGTTCCAGCACCACCGCGAGCAGGCCCCCGCCGACGGAGGAAACAATCAGGGCGGGAAGGATAAAGAGGATCGGGTTGAGCGAGCTGGGGCGTTCCGGCGGTGTCGCCAGCGACAACACGCGCACATCCGGCGAGATCATCTCCGCCTGTTCGCGCAGTTGCTCGCGGCGCTGCAGAAGGTTCTCGTAGAGCTGCCGGCTGGCGTTCGCCTGGCGCTCCAGCTCATGCAGCCGCACCTCGTCGGCCTGGGCCTTGCTGCCGGCACCTTGCACCGTGCCGAGTTGTTCGCGCAGCGAGCGTACCCTGGCTTCGGCGATCTTGGTTTCATCTTCCACCGCGGCGGCGGCCCGATCCACTTCCTGCGCCAGCTTGCGCTGCACTTCGCCCAGCTGGGCGCCGATGGCCAAGGTCCGCGGGTGCTGCGCGCCCAGCGTGGCGGCCTGCGACGCGAGCGACTGGCGCAATGCGCTGTCCTGCTGAGTGAGGTCGCGCAGGGCCGGGGAATCAAGGATCTGCGCAAGATAGGCGCTTCCGGTATTGCGCCGCCGCAGGTCGCGGATGAAACTCAGCCGCGCCTGCCGGCCGGCCAAATCGGCTTCAGCGGCGGTCAGCTTCTGGTTGAGGTCGGCAATCTTCGAATCCACCGGGTCGGTACGCCTCGCCTCGGCCAATCCGTGCGCGATGCGGTATTGCTGCACCGCCGCCTCGGTCCGTTCGACATCGTCCCTGAGCTCGGTGATCCGGCCGTCGAGCCAGGCCAAGGTGCGGTTGGTGTTCTCCCGCTTCTGCCGGTACTGGCCGTCGTAGTGCAGTTCGGCGATCCGGTTTGCAGCGCGTGCCGCCGCTTCCGGACTGGTCGACCGGACCGCGATGGCGATCACATGCGAGCCCCGTTCCTGGTACACGTTCAGGTCGCGTTCGAAGCGCTCGACGCTCATCGTGCTGGGTTTGCTGCTGATCTGGCCGAGCCGTTTCCCTTCGGCAATCAGCTGCGAGGCCCAGCCGCGCAGCTGGCGGCTCGAATTCAGCCATAACCGGTCCAAAATGCCCGGCGGATCACCCTTTGCCTGCGCGGGCGCATGAATGCCGGGATCCTTGAGCATGCTGTCGAGCACGTGCTGCAGATGAGCGCGGGATGTCAGGGCGGTCACCTGGGTCTGGATGGCGCCCTGGTCGTCGGGCTGAACGATCGCCACGCCGTGCCCGAGGCCGGCCGTTTCGGGCTCGAACACGATCTGCGATTTGGCCGTGTATCGCGGCGGGATCAACAACCCGGCAAGGCAGGCCAGGATCGTGCCGATAAGCGTGATCGTCGCGATCATGCCGCTGCGGCGGCGCAGGGTGTTGATCAGCTGCTGGAACTGCAACTCCGAGCGCATCAGCGGCGGGGCGGCATCCGGGAAGCCGCTGGGATAGTAGGGACCTGTGCTCATGCCAACCTCCCTGGCACGGCAGGCTGCCGCCCCCAGGCGGCGCCGCGTGCCCATTGGGGCCCTTGGACGGCCCCTGCCACAAGGCAATAACCGATGGATACCAGAAGATCGGCTGTCGAATGATCAAGTGGAACATTCCGAACAGCACGAGCCCGCCGACCAGCACCGTGAGCGCGTCCAGGCCGCCACGGTAGCCGATCCGTATCGTCGATACCGACAACCAGACGAAAGCCAGGTCCGCGAGCACGCCCCCCTGGGCGAAAAGATCGAGCGGCGTGTTGTGGGCTTCGAAGTTCGGGACGGCGCCGGGGGTCGGATGCGCGATATTGATGGGCTGGTTCTTGCTCTGCCTTGCCGCCACCAGCTCGGTCGGTATGGACAGATGCGGCCCCGGCCCGAGCCCCAGAAGGCGTGCATCGATGCCCCGCTGGATGGCCTGGCCCCACAGATGGAACCGTAACTCCGCTTCACGCGTGGTCGCCTTGCCGCCCTCCTTGCTCATATCCTTGGCCAGGATTCCCGCCTCGTCGGCGATCATCGGCCCAAGCGGCGCGAACAACGCCAAGGATATCGGCAAGGCCAGGACGACGATCCGGGCAAACGCCGAACGAAACGACATCCGCCACTCCGGCGAGGCGATCCATTTGCGGAACTTGAGCGCGGCATAGGCGGGAGCGCCGAGCACCAATACAACGTTGAACGTGTCGCTCTGCGTCAACCAGCCCGCGTAGGCCGGCAGGATCGCGCCCGCCAGGACGGCGGTTCCGGCCAAGCCCGAGGCGCTGGTCTCGGCGAGATGAAACGACAGCAGCACCAGGGCGATGCACACGAGTGACAACTGGTTGGGCGTTGCCGCCCACCCGCGCAGCCGGTCCCAGTACCAAGGGTCGACGCCCGGCAGCGAAAACGCCCCAGCAGCCGCGGCAAGCTGGGCCGCCATCGTCAGGCTGCCGAGAACCACCAGCAGCCAGGCGACCCGGCGCAAGCGATATACGGCATCCGCGCCTGCCACGCTGAGGCAGCTCATGGCCGCCAGCAGGACATACGCGAGCACATCATGGAGAAACCATTGCTGATCATGCTCGTCCTGCAGCATCGCGCCGGTGAGCGTGCCAAGGCTTTCGGCCACTGCGAAGAGCGCCCAGAAACCCAGCATGCGGCCGAGCGGCGGTGTCATGACCAGGTCCAGACGGGCGAGTTCCCGCCCGAGCGACACGATCACCCAGAGCGCCAGGCACAATTCGCCCGGCCCGAGGACCGTGGATCCGCTGACCCGAAGTTGGGATGCCATGGAAAACAGCAGCCCGAGCGCGAACAGCGTATCCCGGGCCATCAGCCCCCGACGCCGGAACGCAACGCCGGCGCCTCCCCGGAGCGGGCCACGCCGCGGACGGGCGGGCGGTTACGTTGCCCTGCGATCGGGGGCCATTGCAGCAATTCCCGGTAGAGGGAAGCGTGGCCGGCGACGATGGCCTTCAGGCTGAATTCCTGGCGCACCCGTTCGGCGGCGCGCTCCGCCATCGCCCGCGCCGCCTGCCGATCCTCCAGCATGGCGAGGATCTTCTGCGCCATCAGCTCCGGTACGCCAGGAGGAACCACGAGGCCGGTGATACCATCCTTCACCACCTCCCGGCAGCCGGGCATGCCGGTGGTCACGGTCGGCACCCCCGCCAGGGCCGCCTCGCAGAGAACGCGCGGCACGCCCTCGCGATACTCGGAGGGAAACGCGAACACATCGGCAATGCGCAGCAATGCGGCCACATCCGGCCGTGCCCCGGTCGCCAGGACATAGGGCGCATGGCGGTCGATTTCTTCTTGCGAGACCGACAAGGGCCCTTCGCTCTCGCGCGGGCCGACCAGCACGAACCGCACCGTCGGCCGGACCTTGTGCACTATGGCCGCCGCCTTGAGCAGCGCCGGGATGCCCTTCTGCCGGGTCATCCGGGTCACCGTCATGACCACCTCCCCGGTCCCGAGACCCAGTTCCTGACGCACCTGTTCCGGCGGAGGCGCTTCTGCCAGCGCGCGTTCGAAACCATCGACATCCAGGCCCGCACCCGGTATCACCCGACCGCCTTGCTTGCCGGTCATCCCATGGTGATCGAAAAACGCCTGATCGTCGTGGATCTCGAATACTGTTGCGGATGCGTATCTGGATGCCCGACGGTGCAGCCCGCGATAGACCGGGCGCAACATCAGCGCCAGCGGGGAATGCGACGAATAGAGCCAGCCCCGGCCATTCACGGTTCGAACAACCTGTGTCAAAGGCGCGCCACGCGCCGCCAATGGCACCAGCAACCCCGGCTTGGTGTCGCAGGTCTGGGCGATGTCCGGGCGGACACGGTTGAGCATGTCGCGCAGCGAGCGGATTGCCGCGAGATCGGCAAGCGGGTTGACAAACCGCTGGAACCGGAACGAATGGAACTCGATCCCTGCTTTCGCGAACGGCGCGGGGTCGCCGGTACCGGCGGCACTGACCCGAAAGCCGTGCTCGCGCAGAAGATGCATGAACGGAATGCGAAAATCGTGGTCCTCGCCGCCGACATACAGCACGTGTGGGTTCGCCATGTTCGGTGCACCGGCTGGTTGAAAATCGGTTGGCATCACTTCACACCGATCCGCTTGGCCGCGGCATTGTGCGCCGAGAACACATCCCGCAGCTCTGGTGAAGCATCCAGGGATACGTCCGCGTTCTGCGAACCCCAGCTGAAGGTATAGTCGAAGACCGGTTCAGGAACGAGCTTGTGCCAGGTCAACAGTATTTGCCGCGCCTGGCTGGCGGTCGGCAGCGTGTATTGCCCGTCCGCATCATTCTTCCAGGTGCCGCCGCCGAAGGCCTGATATACCGGCACGATGTTGGCACGCGGAATGCCCGCCAGCTCCGCGGCGGCCACGTAGCGGTTTATCATGTCATAATCGCAGCCGTTGACTTCGGTCCGGCAGGGATAGGCCGCCAGACCAAACAGGTCGATATGCGAGTTGGCGGGCTTGAAGCTGGCGTCAAACGACGGCGACTTGGCGGCAGTCATGTTACGAAGCACGATGAAGGTCTTAACCCCTGGCGCATGGGTATGGATCCAATCCGCCTCGGCCTTCAGCATTTCAGCGGTGCAACCGGGATGCTGGGCGGTTCCAGGGTCCGGCCCGTCCATCAGATAGAAGCCGAACAGCTTTGGATTGCCGATATAGGGCTGTACCGCAGCAATGAACCCGGCATCTACGCCGGAGCATTTGCCGACCCAGACCAGTCCATTGACGCCGGCCGGCAGGGCATTCAGCACGGCAAGACTGCTGACATCCGCGAGATTGAATCCAGCCGCGCCCGGCAGGTAATGGCCGCTCGCATCGAAATTGCTGTTCGCGGCAAAATGCCCCCGCGCGTCGACCGAATGCACGGTTGAGCCAAATACCATGCCTGAGCAGAGCGCGGAGCCGAGGACCAGAAAGACCGCCGTGGACTTCCGCATGTAAAGGGCTCCTATTCCGCTCGGATGTGGAACAGATACTAGGGCAACTGGACGACCGTTCACTACCTGACCGAACGACATTGATCGTTGGAGTTAGACCGCTGGCGCTGCGGGCTTCGCCGCCAGGGGGAGAATTTCCGGCACCCATCGTTCCGCATATGGACTGGCGGAACGGTTGATCGGTCGGTTGCCATGGGGCGACGGCGCGGTCCGGCTCGCAACAAACACGTACCATTTCAGCTGATCGTGATGAGGCTTCCCACGCCGCCATCCGAAGCGATGTGGAAACTGCCGCTGCCCAGGCTGGATGTCTGGAACAGCAGGTCCGCCGATTGGGAGCCGTTGGAGAGTTGCAGCAATCCCGAAGAGGTGTCGAAGCTGAATGCCGCACCGCCGATGCCGAAGTTCTTGAGGTCGACGATGTCTCCGGCGCCAAAGCCTTGCAGCAGCGGCCCGGCATAGGACGGCGTGCCGACGCTGCTCCCGAAGGTTGCGGTATTGTCGACGGTCAGTGTGCTGGCGCCGATGAAGTTCATCTGCGTTCCCGTGCCGAGCGCGGTCCCGACCTCCAGCGACGCCGCGTTGTCGAGCAGGAACACGCCGGTGCTGCCGGGGTCGATCGTCGCAACATTCAGCGAGCCGGCGATTTCGACCGAGCCGTTGTTGACGATCAGAGGCGCGGTATTGGTGCCGGCCAACGTCCATGCCCCGCCGGCATCGAAGGTCAGCGTGCCGAAGCTGGCGAACGACCAACCAACGCCGTTCTCGGTTGCCGTGCCGGCACCGCCGGAAAGGCCCGTGATCGTGCCGGTGCCGCCGGCCAGTTCCAGCGTGTTGCCCGTTGCGCTGGAGCCGCCGACCACGCTGCCGACGAACACCGCGGTCGGGTTCACCACGACCCGGTTGGCGCCGCTGCTGGCGAACGTCACCGACCGCCAACCGCCGGAGATCGTGCCGCTGTTGGTGACGGTGCCCGCGCCGTTGTAGACCGCGACCCCGGCCCCAGCGCCCGAGATCATCCCCCCGGCCGCATTGGCGACCGTGCCGCCGCGCGCGAGATCGATGCCGATGTTGCCGGTGCCGATGATGCTGCCGGAATTCGTGACCGACGCCGCGGCACCATTGGCATAGACGCCGAATGTCGTGGCGGAGATGTACCCGGTGTTGCCGACGCTGCCGCCGTGGGCGAGGTCGATACCCGCAACGCCGGCGCTGATGCTGCCGGCGTTCGTCACCGTTCCCACCGCTGTCTTCGTGACATAGACGCCGTTGCTGCCGCCCGTGATGAAGGCGCCGCCGCCGTTGGTCACGGTTCCACCCGCCGCCAGTACTACGCCGCTGCTGCTGGTTCCGCCGATATAACCGTCATTGGTCACGGTTCCCGCGGCGCCGGCAACAAATACCCCGAACTGCCCGCCGGATATCGCGCCCGTGGATGTATTGCCAACCGTGCCGCCAAATCCGAGATCGATCCCCGCGACATTCGAGTTGATCGTGCCGGAATTGGTGACGGTCCCGGCCGCGCGGGATTTGACATAGATGCCGTTGCTGCCGCCGAAGATCGAAGCACCCGCCGCGTTCGACACGCTCCCGCCGAAGCCCAATAACACCCCGCTGGACGACGTTCCGGCAAGCATCCCCGCGTTGCTGACCGAGCCGGCCGCCCGATTGACGAACACGCCGAACTGGCTGCCGGAAATTGCTGCGCCCGCAGCATTGGTCACCACCCCGCCGCCCGCGAGATCCACCGCCGCACCGTTGGCGCCGGTGATGCTGCCGGCATTGGTGACGGTTCCCGCGAACGGATATTTGACATAGACGCCGTCGCTGCCACCGGCGATGGAGGCGCCGGTGGCATTGACGACGCTGCCGCCTGCCGCGAGCACGACACCGCCGAATATCGTACTGGCGATGGTGCCGTTGTTGCTGATCAGCCCGGCGTCCCCGGCCACGAACACGCCGAACTGCGCGCCCCAAATCGACCCGGCCGAGCTGTTCGAGACGGTGCCGCCTCCGCCCAGGTCCACGCCGGCGCCGTTCGTTGAGCTGATGCTGCCGGCGTTGGTTATGGTCCCCTGCGTGCCGCTCTTGACGTAGATGCCACTGCTGCTGCCCGAAATCGACCCGCCCACCGTATTGCTCACGCTGCCGCCACCTGCGAGATCGACGCCGATGGAGCCTGTGCCGACGATGTTGCCGCTGTTGGTGACTGTGCCGGTGCTGCCGCCGATAAAGATTCCGAAGCTGCCGGCGGAAATGGAGGCGTTGGCGGCGTTGCTGACACTGCCGCCATTCTGCAACAGGATCGCGGTGCCTCCCGATAGGCTCCCCGCATTGGCGACCGACCCGAATGCACCGGAGATCGCGATGCCATTCGTTCCACCGGCTATGGCTGCAGCCAGCCCGTTGCTGATCACGCCGCTGCCGGCAAGGAAGATGCCATTCCCATCGGCCGCGGAGATCTGGCCGTTGTTGGTAATGGTCGTGCTGCCGGCCGTCCCGAAAATGGCGTCCACCCCGGTTCCGGACGTGCTTACGGAACCCGTGCTGGTGATGCTCAGCGGATTGGCGGTGGCCGAGATGACATAGGGCCCGATCAACGCCGTGCTGATCGTCGCGCCCGATGGTCCCCCTCCGCCGCCAATGGTTCCAGTGGTGGGGCCGGTGGGAGCATTGTCGAACACGCTCAGTGTCGCGGCACCCGCGGCATCACGGGGCGCGGCCAGGTTGAACGAACTGAGGATCGTGCTGAGGAGATTGTAGTGGTTGTAGGCGGTCGTGTAGTTGCCCGGCACGACGTGCGCGCCATACAGGATTGCAGCCACCTGGTTGGTGGCGCTGTTATCGCCTTCATCCCAGACAACGACCAGCAGCGAATTATTCGTCAACGCCCACTGCGCATAGGCGTCGAGATTGGCCTGCAACCAGGAATTGCCCTGCTGGACGGTTCCGTTGTGCATGTCGTGATAGACGTTCGGCGTAATGAAGGAAACCGTGGGCAGACTGGCGAAATCGCCGTGCGGAAAGGCGGCGAAATCCTTCTCGACCGTCATGCCCTCGGGAAAGGACTCCCAGGGGTTGTGATCGGTACGACGTGCCGCTGTGTTCCACCCATCCGGTGAAGCTCTTGCCAGCCCCTTGCAGGATGGAGGCTAGCGTCGGTCCAGGCTCGGTGTAATGGTTGTCGTCCGTGATGCCAAACGTGCTGCCGGCGTAGAGGGCAAAATAGTTCGGCTCGCTGGGGTGGGTAATTGCCGTGTAGGCCGTGAGCAGCGCGCCGCCCGCGGCAAGACTGTTGATGTACGGAGCGTTGGCGGTATCGCCTATGATTTCGCTGTAGTCTTTGTTTTCCTCAACAACGACCACGATGTGATCATAGGTGGGTGCCGCCATTGATCAATCTCCCCTCGGACGGTTTGACGTCGGCCTCCTCAAGGCACCCATCTCGACGTCGCGTCGTTAACGTTTGATGTAACGTCGTAGGGCTCAGCTATATGTGATCATCGAGCCGGTCACTCCATCCGAAGCGATGTGGAAACTGCCGCTGCCCAGGCTGGATGTCTGGAACAGCAGGTCCGCCGATTGAGAGCCGTTGGAGAGTTGCAGCAATCCCGAAGTGGTGTCGAAGCTGAATGCCGCACCGCCGATGCCGAAGTTCTTGAGGTCGACGATGTCTCCGGCGCCAAAGCCTTGCAGCAGCGGCCCGGCATAGGACGGCGTGCCGACGCTGCTCCCGAAGGTTGCGGTATTGTCGACGGTCAGTGTGCTGGCGCCGATGAAGTTCATCTGCGTTCCCGTGCCGAGCGCGGTCCCGACCTCCAGCGACGCCGCGTTGTCGAGCAGGAACACGCCGGTGCTGCCGGGGTCGATCGTCGATACATTCAGCGAGCCGGCGATTTCGACCGAGCCGTTGTTGACGATCAGCGGCGCGGTATTGGTGCCGGCCAACGTCCATGCCCCGCCGGCATCGAAGGTCAGCGTGCCGAAGCTGGCGAACGACCAACTAACGCCGTTCTCGGTCGCCGTGCCGGCGCCGCCGGCAAGGCCCGTGATCGTGCCGGTGCCGCCGGCCAGTTCCAGCGTGTTGCCCGTTGCGCTGGAGCCGCCGACCACGCTGCCGACGAACACCGCGGTCGGGTTCACCACGACCCGGTTGGCGCCGCTGCTGGCGAACGTCACCGACCGCCAACCGCCGGAGATCGTGCCGCTGTTGGTGACGGTGCCCGCGCCGTTGTAGACCGCGACCCCGGCCCCAGCGCCCGAGATCATCCCCCCGGCCGCATTGGCGACCGTGCCGCCGCGCGCGAGATCGATGCCGATGTTGCCGGTGCCGATGATGCTGCCGGAATTCGTGACGTCTCCCGCAGCGCCGGTGACGAACACGCCGAAGCTGCCGCCGGTCAGCATTCCGGTGTTGGCAACGCTGCCCCCGCCTTCCAGGTCCGCGCCCGCCGCGCCGGTGGCGCTGACGATGCCGGAATTGATCAGGGTTCCGGCCAGTCCGAAGGAGACCCCGGCGGAGTTGCCCAGAATTGAACCGCCGGCGTTGTTGGTTACCGTGCCGCCCGCCTGGATGGCGACGCCGTTGTTGCTGGCGCCGCTGATGACGCCGCTGTTATCGACGGTGCCGGCCGCGCCGGTCACGAAGACGCCGAATTCCAGGCCCGCTATGGATCCTCCCACGGAATTCGTGACGCTGCCACCGCCGCCCAAAGCGACGCCCGCGCCATTCGAACTCAGGCTGCCGGCGTTGGTCACGGTCCCGGCGGCGGTGCTGCGGACATAGACCGCATTGCTGCCGCCGAAGATGGAGGCACCGACAGCGTTCGTCACGCTTCCGCCCGCGCCCAGCACCACCCCGTCATAACGCGTGCCGGTGATCGCCCCGCTGTTGGAGACAACGCCGGCCGCGCCGGCAA
The DNA here is from genome assembly GCA_963839645.1 of uncultured Alphaproteobacteria bacterium. Lineage (GTDB taxonomy): Bacteria > Pseudomonadota > Alphaproteobacteria > Acetobacterales > Acetobacteraceae > PALSA-911. The sequence goes on from CAWIVZ010000001.1 coordinate 240,570, forward strand.
TGAAAACACCGAACTGACCACCGCTGACGGATCCGGCGGAGTTGTTCGTTAGCACGCCACCGTCCGCAAGGTCGATGCCGGCCCCACTCGCACCGTTGATACTGCCAGTATTGGTAACCGTGCCGGCGGACCGATATTTTACATAAACGCCATTGCTGGCACCACTTATAACGCCAGTCGAATCGTTCGTGACGATGCCGCCGAGACCCAGAATAACGCCGTCATAGACGCTGCCCGAAATCGTGCCGCTGTTGGCAAAAGTGCCGAAGCCGCCTTCGATGAAGGCTCCGAACAGACTGCCGGAGATGGATCCGGTCGAGGTGTTCGTGAGCGAACCGCCGGTCTCCAGGTAAACACCAGCGTCGGTGGTCCCGCTAATGCTACCGGAATTGACGACGCTCCCCAGGCCACCCTTGATAAAGACGCCGGTCTGTCCCGAGATGGATGCGCCGACAGAGTTGGTAACGCTGCCCCCGGCGCTGATGAGGATGCCAAGATGGTAGGGTCCGATTACGGTGCCAGCGTTGACGATCGTGCCGGCGCCGCCGGTGATGAAGATGCCAGCTCCGACAAATTGGCCCATGCCTGAAATGGTGGCCCCGGCGGTGTTGGTGACAGTGCCGCCGGCCCAAAGGGCAATTCCGTCATCGACGGTGGCGAGGATCATGCCGGAATTGGTGACCGTTCCGATGCCACCCTGGATGGTGACGCCATCCTCACCGCTAAGGATCGACCCCGTGTTGGTAACGGCCCCGCCGTGGTTCAATGCCACGCCATAAGCCGGGCCGGTGATGAGGCCAGCGTTCGTGACCGTACCCGTAGCGCCGGTGATGTAGATACCGGCGCCGGAAGACAATCCGGCGCCGAGCACACCGGTACCGGAAATCGAGCCTCCCAAATCATTGACGACGCTACCACCGGCCTTGAGGACAAGGCCGTCCTTGCCCGAGATCGAACCGCCCGCCTTGTTGGAGATGATGCCCACTCCGGCCAGCGACACGCCGAACCCCGTGGAGGACGACACCGACCCTGAATTCTCGATGGTCCAAATGGTGCCGGACGCTCCGTCGATCGCATCCAGCCCGGCGCCGGTCGAATTGACCGCACCGGTGCTGGTGATGGTCAGCGGATTGTCGATAACAGCCGAGCATGACAGGCCCGATACGATTGGTGCTGATCGTCTGCCATTCGTGCTCCCCTCGCAAGAACCGCACGCGAGCCAACGATGCGCGATTGTTGGTTCGATACTCACCTTTGCTCATCGCTGCCGTGCCTCGGCATCCGCCCGAAGCGCCATGCACGGCATTGCGATGCACAACCCCAGTCCCGATCCGTGTTTCCGCACTTCGTCGGCGTCTGCGTATTGTCGTCAGGCAAGCCGAAGAACTTGCGGGTACGGAGAAGCGATGTTGCCTGAATATATCGAAATCGAACTGCTGCCTATCTGACCGTTGGATTTAGCCCGGATGACGCGGGATGCACCGAGGCCAGGGTGCGGCTGCGACACGCTTCGCGGGCTACGCGGCAATTCCTGGCCCCTATGGCCGTCTCGGGGAAGTTTGCGGCCGCTGGTGGGCAATCCGGGCGTTGCTATCACGGAAATTGCCTTTCTCGGACTTGGATTGTACCCCATGGCGCAGCGCAGGATCGGCATTTCCGATCCGGGTTGGCCTGCTCCGCAATGAGACCCAGAACGGCCGCCTGGCATGGAACCACCAATGTGGCGTTGGTGATCTGGTACCGGCCAGGCGGTTGGCGGACACTGCCAGGACGCGATTGTCATAACGAAAGTACCATCTTAAGATTATCGATGATGATCTTTGGAACAGGGTGCCTTACCGTTTTGATATCGAAGTCAACATCGGCCGGCCTGGCGGAAGGCACGATGCCGAGGCCTTGAACAGGAAAGAGCCGCGGCATAACGTCTCGGTCTCGCAGCGATGCCTTGGCCCGTTTCAACAATAAGCAAGGCATTCCCCAACGGGACGCTCAGTCAGCTGACAGGAAGGAGATCAGATGGGCCGCTACCTCGTTACCGGTGGCGCCGGGTATGTCGGAAGTCACACCGTGCTCGCGCTCACCGAATCCGGCCATGAGGTGGTGGTGTTCGATAATCTGCGGCAGGGGCACTCCCAGGCGCTAGGGGATGGGGTGCGATTGGTCATCGGTGATCTTGCCGACTCCGCCGCCGTCGATGCGGTCCTCGCCGAGGGCAAATGGGACGGCGTGCTGCATTTCGCCGCCTTGTCGCTGGTGGGCGAGAGCATGCGCGAACCGTTCCGCTATCTGTTGGAAAACGGCGTGAACGGCATTCGGCTGATCGAGGCGTGCGTGCGGCGCGGCGTGCCCCGCTTCGTGCTGTCTTCCACCGCCAATCTGTTCGGTACCCCGAACCAGATCCCGATCCCCGAGGACACCGACATCGATCCCGGCTCCCCCTACGGCGAGAGCAAGCGGATGCTGGAGCGTGCGCTGCACTGGGCCGATCGGATCCACGGCCTGCGCTCGGCCTGTCTGCGCTATTTCAACGCCGCGGGCGCCGATCCAGGCGGCCGGCTCGGCGAGGATCACGACCCTGAGACGCATCTGATCCCCCTGGTGATCGACGCCGCCCTCGGCCTCCGCCCTGCCTTGCAGGTATTCGGCAACGACTACCCGACGCCGGACGGCACCTGCATCCGTGACTACGTGCATGTCACGGACCTCGCCCAGGCTCACATTCTGGCGCTGAACTGCCTGACGGACCGCAGCGTGCGCTTCAACCTTGGCAACGGCCAGGGCCACAGTGTGCTGGAAGTGATCGCCGCGGTCGAACGGGTCAGCGGCCGTCCTGTGCCGTACGATATCGCGCCGCGCCGTGCCGGCGATCCGCCGGTGCTGGTGGCGTCCTCGGCCCGCATCCGCGCCGAGACCGGCTGGAACCCATGCTTCCCCGGCCTGCATGACATCGTGCGCACGGCCTATGATTGGCGCCTGGCCCACCCGGATGGCTACGCTTCGAAATAGCGTCCTGCTTCAGAAGTAGTTCCAGAAGTTCGACGCCCGGGCCTCGTCGGGCAGGCCGTCGAAGACGATCTGGCCGTTGTTCATGATGACCACTCGGTCGGCGATGCGCATGGCGGCGGCGACGTTCTGTTCGACCAGCAGGGCGGTTACGCCGTGGGCTCGGCAGACCTCCTGCACCTGGTCGAACATGCGTTCCACGAGGTTGGGTGCGAGGCCGATCGAGGGTTCGTCCAGCAGCAGGCAGCGCGGCGTGCCGAGGATGGCGAGCGACATTGCCAGCATTTGCTGTTGGCCGCCCGACAGACTGCCGGAGCGGGTGGCGCGGCGTTCGTCCAGCACGGGGAACAGCTTGTAGACATCGTTGATTTCGAACATCGCGCCGGGGCCGCAATTGCGGGCGGCGACGACGTCGATGTTTTCGGCGACCGACAAATCCGGGAAGATGCCGCGGCCTTCGGGCAGCAGGCGCAGACCCATCGCCACGCGATCGGATACCGACAGGCGGTCGATGCGCTTGTCGTCGAACTGGACTTCGCCGGCGCGGGGCGCCAGCAGGCCCATGATGGTTTTCAGGGTGGTGGTCTTGCCGGCGCCGTTATGGCCGAGGAAGGCCATGATCTGGCCTGGCTCCAAGGCGAAGGAGACGTCGTGGATGACGGTTTTCGAGCCGTAGCCGGCGGCGAGGGAGGAGAGGCGCAGCAGCATGGTCAGATCGCCCCGCCGAAATAGATTTTTGCCAGTTCCGGATCGGAGGTGATTTCCTCCGCGGTGCCCTGGGCCATCAGGTGGCCCTGATGGAGGAACAGCACCTCGTCGGCGATGCGCTGCACCACGCGGGTGTTGTGTTCCACCACCAGCAGGGTCTTGCCCTCGGTTTGCAGCCGGCGCATCAGGGCCATGATGTTGTCGAGCGCGCCGGCGCTCATGCCGGAGGCCGGTTCGTCGAGCAGCAGAAGCTCCGCGCCGGTCGCCAGCACGCGGGCGACGCTGAGCAGTTTCTGCTCGCCGTAGGACAGGTTGCGGACGTAGTCATTGGCGCGATCGGCGAGGCCGACGTGATCGAGGATCTGCAGGGCCTGGGCGCGCAGACGGGTTTGCACCGCGGCGGTGTGGAAAGGGCGGAAGATCGCGCCCCAGGGGGTTTCGCCGGCCTGGCCTGGGATGGCGGCGAGCACGTTGTCGAGCGCGGTGAGGTCGATGAACAGCCGCAGGTTCTGGAAGGTGCGGGCGATGCCCTGGTGGACGATCTGCTGGCGGGTCAGCCCATCGAGCGAGCGGCCCTGGAAGGTCACGCCGCCGGTGTCGGGCGGCAGGAAGCCGGTGATGACATTGAAGATCGTGGTCTTGCCGGCACCGTTCGGCCCGACCAGGCAGGTGATCTTGCCCTTGGCGATTTCGAAATTGGTATCGTGCAGCGCCTGCAGGCCGCCGAAGCTTTTGTTGACGCCGGAAACCGCGAGATAGGCGCTCATAGCTTTTCTCCCGCCAGGCCTTGCGGGCGGAACAGCATGAAGGCGATCAGCAGCACGCCGTAGATCAGTTGCCGTGCCGCGGCCGCCACGGTGGTGGGGATGTCCACCAGCGCCAAAAGCTGCGGCAGCGCCAGCAGCACGAACGGGCCGATGATCGAGCCGGCCAGGGTGCGCGCGCCGCCGACCACCACCATCGTCAGCAGCAGAATGGAAGCGTCCAGATCGAACGAGGACGGATCGACGAAGGACAGGAAGGTGCCGTACAGCCCGCCGGCGGAACCGGCGAAGGCGCCGGCCAGGGCAGCGGCGGAGACCTTGGCGAACAGGATGTTCTTGCCGGCGGCGGCGACGGCGAGTTCGTCCTCGCGGATGGCGCGCAGCAGGCGGCCATAGGGGGCGCGCATGGCGAGCCAGAACGCCAGGCAGCCCAGGGCCAGCAATGCGGTGGACAGCACGAGGAACTGGCGCGTCTCGGTTACCGCCAGGCCGAAGATGTCCGGCGGCGGAATGCCGGGCAGGCCGTTGGCGCCGCCGGTGCCGTCGGTCCAGTTGGTGAAGATCGCCGTCGCCAGCAGCTGGATGCCGAACGAGGTGACGACGAAGTAGTCGCCGGAGACGCGCAGCGAGGGCAGCGTGACCAGCACGTTCAGCGCCAGCCCGCAGGCGGACGCGATCAGCAGGGCGGGCACGAAGGACATCGTGTCGCTCATGGTGGCGGCGGCGACGATGTAGGCGCCGACGCCGAACACCGCGGCCTGCGACACGGAGAATATGCCGACGATGCCGACCAGCAGGTTGGTCGACAGGCCGAGCAGAACATAGATCTCGGCGAGGATGATGTAGGTGTACCAGAAATCCATCTTCCGTCCCCGTCAGCGCGCGGTGAACAGGCCGGTGGGCCTGAACAGCATGAAGATGACGAAGATGAAGAACGTGACGCCGATGCTCCATTCGCCGGGGATGACCAGCAGCGACAGGTTCTGCACGACGGCGATGCCGATGGCGAGGAAGAACGCGCCGCTGATGCTGCCGATGCCGCCGGCGATCATGGCGATGGTCGCGGTCAGCAGCGCGTTCACGCCGCTATAGGGCTGCAGGCCGAAATCGAGCGGCACCAGCACGCCCGGCAACGCCACCACGGCGGAGGCGATGGCGATGACGATGACATAGACGCGCTTGGGTTCCAGGCGGGTGATCTCCGCCAGGAACGGGTTGGACGCGACGGCGCGGATGCGTTTGCCCAGCATGGTCCGGTGGGCGAAATACATCATGCCGAGATAGGCCGCGATCCCCACGGCGACGGTCAGCAACTGGGTATAGGACAGCAGGACGCCGGCGACCCGCAGGGTGGTCTGGCTCCAGCCGATGTGGAATTGCAGGATGTCGGGGGTGTAGACGCCGGCGATGAGGTTCTGGATCACCGCCAGCATGCCGAGCGAGGCGATCAGCACCACGAGGTGCGAGGCCCGCCTTCGCTCCAGTTGGTGATACAGGAATTGCTGGATGGCGGCGCCGGCCAGCGCGCATGCCGCGATGGCGCCGGCGAAGGCGAGCAGTGCCGGCACCCCCCGGGTACTCAGCGACCAGGCGATGTAACCGCCCAGGGTGTAGATCCCGGCATGGGCGACGTGGAAGATCTTGATCGTGGAATAGACCAGCGAGAAGCTGATCGCGACCACGCCAAGCGCGCAGCCGGTCACCAGGCCGTTGATCAAAAGTTGCAGGAAAATCATCAGCCGGGGCCGGCGCCTATCGCGGGTGCAGGACTTATTCGGGCTTCATTTCCTTCAGGCGGACATCCTTGCCGCCGCGCATCTCGTTGATGTCCATCACCATCGTCGCGGTGTTGGATTTGAATTCCATCGGGATCAGGCCCTGGAATTTGCGGATGTCGAAGATCGCCTTGCGCAAGTTCTCGCCAGTGACGGGTTCCTTGTCCTTCAGCACCTTCTCCAGCGCCGTCGCAATCACCAGGGTGGCGTTGTAATACTGCTTGGCGAAGAAATCGAAATTGGCGTCGAATTTCTTCTTGAAAGCTTCCGCCAGTTCCGGCGGCGCGTCGATGCGGACCTGGGTGTGGATGAAGCCGGTGGCGGCGGGATCAGCGATCGTCGGCGGGTCGGCGAAGAAGCTGGTGCCGGCGACCAGATAATGCTGGTCAAGCTGCTTGTACTGCTGCGCCATCTGCTGCAGGCCGGCGGTGATCGCCACCAGCATCACCTGCGGATTGGCGGCACCGATCTTCAGCAGCGCCGGGCGGAAATCGGTCTGGCCGAACTGGGTGGGCTCCTGGCCAACCAGCGTGCCGCCGGCGGCGGGGAAGTATTTCAGGTAATTGTCCCGCCCGGAGATACCGGCGGCGTCGTTCTCGAACAGGATGGCGCCCACCTTCTTGTTCTCGCTCATCAGGTAGCGCACCAGCACCTCGACCTCGCCGCCGATGGTAGGGATGGTGTTGATCAAATAGGGCGAGGCGTCGGCGAGCTTGTCGGCCTGGGCGCCGCCGTTGACCATCAGGATCTTCTTGCGCGTGGCCAGCGGGGCCATCGCCAGCGTCGGGCCGGAATAGGCGGAGAAGATCATCGGCACATGCTGCAGGTCGACCAGCTTGTTGAACGACAGCACGGACTGGTCGGGCTTGGCCTGGTTGTCCTCGAACAGCACCTCGAGCGGATGGCCGAGCACGCCGCCCTTGGCATTGATCGCCTCGAGCGCGAACTGAATGCCGCGCTGTTGCTGGGTGCCGATCACGGCGCCGGGGCCGGTCAGCGGCAGGATCGCGCCGAGGCGAATGGTCTGGGCGGTCGCCGCGCCGGCCAGGGCCAGCGTGGCGACAAGCGTTGCGAGCAAAAGGCGCAGTTTCCGCGTCATGGATGTTCCCTCGGTTGATCGCGCCGGATGCTTTGCGCCCCGGCTTTGGACGTGCGTTTAAGCCCGGGTCGGCGAACGGTCAAACCCGCGCCTATTTCTTCACCCCGAGCCCGCGCATGAAGCGGTCGCGGATCTGCGCGGGGTCGCGTTCGGTGGTTTCCTTCGGGCCGCCGTTGTCGATGCGGCAGCCGATCAGCCAGGGTCCGTCCTCGGCGATGGCGCGGTCGATCAGTTCCTCGAAATGGCCCTCGTCGGCGGCCCAGAAGCTTTGCGCGATGCCGGCGCCGCGCGACATCGCGACGATGTCGGTGCCCGCGCCGGTGGCCGTGGCCTGGCCGCCGGTGATCTGGTAGGCGCCGTTATCCAGGATGATGATGACCAGGTTCTTCTGCGCCCGGGTGGCGATGGTGGCCAGGGAGCCGAGTTGCATCAGGATCGACCCGTCGCCCTCCAGCCCGATCACGCGGCGGTCCGGCTGGGCGATCGCCACGCCGAGCGCGATCGGCGCGGCGAGGCCCATGCTGCCGAGCATGTAGAAGTTCTGCGGCGCGCCTGGTCCGGCCGCCCAGAGGTCGAAATTGGTGTAGCCGATGCCGCCGATCACGGCCTCGTCCTTGTGCAGCTTGCGCGACCATGCGGCTGATCAGGTCGAAGCGGCCCATCACCTTGGCCTGGTCGCGGTTCAGCGGGTGGTTGGCAGTCGTCGTGGCACTCATTTCGCGAAGACCTTTCCACCGGTCAGCAGCGGCGACAGGATCCAGCACACCGGCTGCTGCGTGGCGACCGCCTGGCGGATCGAGCGGTCGACGATGAACTCCACCTCGTCCAGCCGGCATAAGCGTGTGGTGCTCCATCCCCAGGCTGTCCAGCGCCGGGCGCATGGTGCGCGCGACCATGGCCTGGCCGATGTTGAATTCGCCAAGCGTGCCGCGTTCGGAGACCATCATCAGCACCGGGATCTGGAACGGCACCGGCAGGGACGCCAGCACGTTCGGCAAGGTCGCAAAACCGCTGGTCTGCATCAGCACGATGCCGCGCATGCCGCCCATCCAGGCGCCGGAGACGATGCCCGACGGCCTCTTCCTCGCGCGTGGTGGTGAAGGCGGTGAAGAACGGATCGGCGTGGATCGCCTCGATCAGCGGGCGCAGCACGTTGTCGGGCACGTAGGTGACCAGGCGCACATCGTGCGCTTTCAGCGTATCGCGCACGATCTCGTGCCACGCTCTGGGTGAAGGTTCGTCGGCTGGCATCGTCCACTCCCGGTCAGGCTTTGCGGCAGTTTGGGGCAAAAGCGGGGGGAGGGAAAGAAGGCCAGGGGCTCTGCCCCTGGACCCCGCTAAGGGCTCGCCCTTAGAACCCGCTACTGGTTTGGGAGGGTAAGGAGGGCCTACCCGGACCTTGCAAGGTTTCGGTCGGCCCTCCTTACCCTCCCAAACAAATGGATGGATTCCAAAGGCTAGCCTTTGGCGGGGGTCGAGGGGGCGGAGCCCCTCGCCTTGCTTCCGTTCCCCCGGCTCGCTTGCGGAGCCGGGGGGGCGTTCGTATAGGAAATGCTGGGTATTCGCGGAAGGACGACGGATGAAGGACCTCAGCCGGACCTGGGATGTGCTGGTGGTGGGCGGCGGCAATGCCGCGCTGTGCGCCGCGATCACCGCGCGCGAGGCCGGTGCCAGCGTCCTGCTGCTGGAGCACGCGCCGAAAGCGTTTCGCGGCGGCAACAGCCGCCACACGCGCAACTTCCGCGCCATGCACGAGAAGCCGACCGACGTGCTGACCGACGCCTATCTGGAAGACGAATACTGGGACGACCTGCTGCGCGTGACCGGCGGCAACACCGATGAGCAGCTGGCGCGCATGACCATCCGCGCCTCGGCCGGGGTGTTCGGCTGGATGCGGCAGAGCGGCGTGCGGTTCCAGCCGTCGCTTGACCGGCACGCTGAACCTGTCGCGCACCAACGCCTTCTTCCTCGGCGGCGGCAAGGCGCTGGTGAACGCCTATTACCTGACCGCCGAGCGCCTGGGCGTGACGATCCTGTACGACACCGAGGTGCTCGCGCTGAAGATGGAGGACGGCTTCGTGCGCTCCGTCGACATCACCTATCGCGGCTTTCCGGAGACCGTGCGGGCGCAAGGTGCGTGGTCGCGGCTTCCGGCGGGTTCCAGGCGCAACCTGGACTGGATGCGGCAGTACTGGGGCGACGCGGTGGACAATTTCGTCATCCGCGGCACGCCCTATGCCAAGGGCCGCGTGCTGAAAAACCTGCTCGGACCAGGGCGTCGCGCCGGTCGGCGATCCCACCCAGTTCCATGCCGTGGCGCTGGATGCCCGCGCGCCGAAATTCGACGGCGGCATCGCGACCCGGCTGGACAGCGTGCCGTTCAGCATCGTGGTGAACCGCGACGGCGACCGCTTCTATGACGAAGGCGAGGATGTCTGGCCCAAGCGCTACGCCATCTGGGGACGGCTGATCGCCCAGCAGCCGGGCCAGATCGCCTATTCGATCTGCGACGCAGAAATGCGTTCCCGCTGTTCATGCCGTCGGTCTATCCGGCGATCAAGGCGGACACGATCGCGCGAACTGGCGGTGACAGCTCGGCATCGCCGATCCGGACAAGGTGGAAGCAACCGTCGGCGCAGTACAACGCCGCCGTGCGCGCCGGCCAGGTTTCGACAACCCGGCAAACTGGATGATTGCGTCACCGAGGGGCTCACGCCGCCGAAGACGCAACTGGGCGCGCGCCGATCGATAAGCCGCCGTTCTACGGCTATCCGCTGCGCCCGGGCATCACCTTCACCTATCTGGGCGTGCGGGTGAACGAGCAGGCGCAGGTGATGATGGAGGACGGCCAGCCCGGCCGGCAACCTGTTCGCGTCCGGCGAGATCATGGCCGGCAATATTCTGGGCCGCGGCTATCTCGCCGGGTTCGGCATGACGATCGGCACGGTGTTCGGCCGCATCGCGGGACAGGAGGCGGCGCGGCATGCGCGAAACTGAAGCGCTCGGCGATGCCCGGCACGAGATGGAGATCTGCAACGCCTGCCGCTATTGCGAGGGCTTCTGCGCGGTGTTCCCGGCGATGGAACTGCGGCGCGAGTTCGCCGACGGCGACCTGAGCTACCTCGCCAATCTGTGCCACAACTGCCAGGGCTGCTTCTACGCCTGCCAGTACGCGCCGCCGCATCCGAATGGGGCGTCAACGTGCCGCAGGCGATGGCCGAGGTGCGGGCCGCGAGCTACGCAGCAATATGCCTGGCCGCGCCCGCTCGCCCGGCTGTTCCAGCGCAACGGCATGGTGGTTTCGCTTGCCGCGGCCGCGGGCCTGGCGCTGGTGCTGCTGCTGTCGATGCTGTATCCGCCCGACCCAGATGCTCGACCACCTGGCCGGTGCAGCCGGGCGCGTTCTATCAGGTGATTCCGTTCCCGGTGATGAGGTGGATGGGATTGCTGACCTTCGGCTTCGCGCTGGTGGCGATGTTCATGGGGGCGCGCAATTTCTGGCGCGACGCCGGCACCACCGGGGTGGCGACGCGGGCGATCGGCGAGCGCGATCTGGGACATCCTGACCCTGAAGAACCTCGGCGGCGGCGGCGACGGCTGCAACGACCGCGACGAGGCTTCTCCATGACGCGGCGCTATCTGCACCACTCCATGTTCTACGGTTTCATGCTGTGCTTCGCGGCCACCAGCGCCGGCACGGTGTTCCATCATCTTCCTGGGCTGGCAGGCGCCGTATTCGCTGCTCAGCCTGCCGGTGGTGCTGGGCACGCTCGGCGGGATCGTGCTGCTGATCGGCACCGTCGGGCTGTTCGCGATGAAGTTCACGGACGATCCGGCGCCGAAGGTCCGCAGCCTGCTGGGCATGGACGTGGCGCTGCTGGTGCTGCTGGCGCTGGCGGCATTGACCGGGCTGGCGCTGCTGGCGCTGCGCTCCACCGGCGGCATGGGCGTCGCGCTGGCGGTGCATCTGGGCTTGATCCTGGCGCTGTTCCTGGTGCTGCCGTACAGCAAGATGGTGCACGGCGTGTACCGCGCCGCGGCGCTGCTGCGCTATGCCGTGGAACGGACCGGCAAGCCACTGGGCACGGAGTGATGCGGGAGCCAAATCCTGGCTATCCGCGCGAAACCGGTGCTATGGCGTTGATCGCCGCCGGAACCGGCGCCGGTCTTTCGGACAATCCAATGCAAGGGAAGCACATGATCATGTCGCGCCGGAAATCCTGGGTCCTGTCCATCGTGCTGCTGTCCGCGTCCGGCATCGCGCTCGGCGCCTGCAGTTCGTCGTCCGGGAGCGATTCCAGCCCGCCGAAAACGGTCATCATCCCCGCCAACTCGAAGATTGTCTGCGTCGACGGCACCGAGCCGCCCTGCAGGTAGCCGACACTGCGCGGCGAACCTACGGGGCTTCCGGCCCGGCCTCGCAGGCGCCGGCGCCGATCGCCCTGGCGACGACCTGGCCGGAGAACATCACGCCATCCGCATCCAGCGCCAATCCGGCCGCATGCAGCGCATCCGCCGCCCAGGTGTTGCAGGTGTGGGCCAGGCTGTAGCCGCTGACCGCCGCGTAGAACAGATTGCCGGGGAACCGGCCGCGTCCGATCAGCCTGGGTCCGCCGGCCACGTCCTTGGCGATGTCGTTCCAGATGAAGTCCGACAGCGCGCGGGCACCGCCCGGGGGCAGGCGATACACCAGGACATCGCCGGCATCGTAGGCATCCGTCGGCAGGCCGCCGACACCGGTAACCTGAACGACGGCCGGGCCGGGCAGCGGACCGAGCAGGTACTCGCTGAACGTATCGGGCGGGGCGGTCATGAAGGTTTTCTTGCCATAGCCGAACATCACCGCCTGGGCGCCGGGAAACACGTCGCGAAACACCGTCAGCGGCCCGGTGATGCTGCCGGCCGCCAGTCCGATATCGACATGCCAGTCATGGCTGCGGATATAGACGAGATCTTCCGGCGGCGTCCGCCATGGGCAGGAAGGCGGGGCCGGCGTGGCGCATCCGCCGGCCGCCAGGACCGCCAAAAGGGCAAGGCACCGGACGATTCGGGCCAACAATCTATCCGAGCCGGGCCATGGCACGTCACTCTCAGAGATCGCTATAGGCTCAGGGCTCGCCGTGTTCCGGCTCCTCCGCCTCGCGGCGCAGGCGGTGGAAGCTGCGGCGGCTGAACGGCAGCATGAGCAGGTAGATCAGTCCCCCCGCGGCCAGGGCGGCCCAGGGGTCGGCGACCAGCAGGGCGGCGTAGAGGCCGACGCCGAGCAGTGTCGGCAGCACGTATTCGGCCGGGACCTTGAAGTTCTTGAAACTCCAGACCGGAAGGGTGGAGACCAGCAGGAGGGCGGTTCCGGTCAGGAACAGGGCGGGGAACAGGGGAAACTGGGTGATCGCCAGCAAATGTGTCCAGCCCAGCGACTTGGCCTCCAGGCCAAGGAACAGCGGAAACAGCACCACCCCGGCGCCGGCGGGGGCGGGCACGCCGGTGAAGAAATTGTAGACATAGGCGTGCAGCTCGTCCGGCTCGGTATCCAGGGCGGCGTTGAAGCGCGCCAGGCGCAGCGCCATGCAGACCGCGAAGATCAGGCAGGGCACGAAGCCGTAGGCGCCGACGCGTTCCAGCGACCATAGATACATGACGAAGGCCGGCGCCACGCCGAAGCACAGGAAGTCCGACAGGCTGTCGAACTCCGCCCCGAAGCGCGAGGTCGCCTTCAGCAGCCGCGCCAGCCTTCCGTCCAGCCCGTCGATCGCGCCGGCCAGCACGATCGCGGCGGCGGCCATGCCGAAGCGGCCCTCCAGTGCCAGGCGCATCGAGGTCAGTCCGGCGCACAGCCCGAGCATGGTCAGGATGTTCGGCAGCATCCGGTTGAACGACAGCCCGCGGAAGCGCGGGCGCGTGCGCGGGCGCAGCCGTCCGCGCAGGCGCCGGACCGGCGAGCCGGGCGGCGGGTTGAGGGGGGTGACGTTCATGCGATGCGGCCCTTTCAGAGCTGCGCCACGACGGTTTCGCCGCCGATCATGATCTGGCCGACCGAGACCAGCGGCTCGATGCCTTCGGGCAGATAGATATCGGTGCGGCTGCCGAAGCGGATGATGCCGAAGCGCTCGCCGGCGCGCACCGCGTCGCCCTGGCGCACGTCGCACAGGATGCGCCGGGCGATCAGGCCGGCGATCTGCACCACCGCCATTTCCCGCCCGTCCGGCAGCCGGATGGCCAGCGCGTTGCGTTCATTGTCCTCGGACGCCTTGTCCAGGCTGGCGTTGAGGAACTTGCCGTGGCGATAGGCGATGCGGGTGATCGTGCCGTCCACCGGCACCCGGTTCACGTGCACGTCCAGCACCGACAGGAAGATGGCGATGCGCGGCCGGGGCGCGGTGCCGATGCCCAGTTCCGCCGGCGGCACGGCCGGGCCGACCAGGACCACGCGGCCGTCGGCGGCGGCCAGCACGGCGCCGGGCCTGTCCGGCGGCACGCGTTCGGGATCGCGGAAGAAATACAGGCAGAACAGGGTGAAGATCAGCCCGAGCCAGGCCAGCCAGGCGCCGATGGCGAGGCCGAGGACGATCGCCACCACCCCGCCGATGAGGAACGGCCGGCCGGCCGGGTGCGGCGGTGCAAGCACCATGCGAACAGAGGCGACAAGGCTCATGGGGAAACGTCCGGATGCTTTTGGCAGGCGTGTCCCTGCATTGGCCGACGTTTATGGAGGGTTCATCTTCCCGGAGCAAGATTTCGCGGCCGCACGATTTCCGGTGAACCGGCGGGAAGGAGCCTGCCATGGGGTTGAACTTGCCTTGCCTGCTGGGACCTTTCGTGGTCGACGCGGAGGGGCGGCTGTCTCCCAGCGAGCCCGATCGGCCGGCGGGCTTCGGCTTTCGCTGGCGGGAACGGGCCATGCGGGCGCAGCTCGGAGCGGCCGGCGCGCTGGCCATTGGTGCCGCCGGCAAGCTGGCGATGCAGGCGACGCTGGGCCGCGTGCCGAGCACGGCCTCGCACGATCGGGCCGCGCTGCGGCCGCACAGCTTCGCCATGGTGCGCGGGCTGCAGGGCGGCCTGCCGGAGGCGTGGCGGGTGCAGCTGATGCCCGATCACCGGGTGATCCTGCGCACCGAGGCCGAGGTCGCGCTGCCGATCACGACGGAGGCGCTGCTGGTGGAGATCACCCAGTTCCTGCTGGGGCTCTCGCCTTACCTAGACCTGCTGGACGAACTGGGCGCGGTGCCCGGCTTCGCGGCGCCTGGCCCGGGTGAAGGAGCCTGGCTTGAGGGGGCCTCGCCGGGGGCGGGCGGCAGCGTCAGGATCTGACCGGGGTAGATCTTGCCGGGATCGGTCAGCCGGGCGCGGTTGGCTTCATAGATCACCGTGTAGCGGGCGCCGTGGCCATACAGGCTGCGCGCCAGCAGCCACAGGTTGTTGCCGGGCCGCACGACAATATTTCCCTCGGCCAGTTCCTTCTCGGTCATCGTCTCGCGCTGGAACGGGTACTCCGCGTGCTCGGCCACCTTCCCGTCCGGGCCGAGCCGGTCCAGGCGCAGGCGGTGGGCGCCGGGCGCCACGGAGGCCGGCGGGATCAGGCTCCAGCTGCCATGCGCGTCGGCGACCGCCTCGCCGGCGGGGCGGTTGTCGATCTGGATCCGCACGCGCGCGCCGGGCGGGGCGGTGCCGGCGAAGCGCAGCTGGCCCTGATTGTCGTACTCCACCGCTTCCAGACCGAGCTTGCCGGGAGTTCTTGCCGGCGGTGGCGCCTTGCAGCACGCGCGGCGCGCCGGTCGCATCCGACAGCACCGCGACCGGCGCCGGCGGCAGGTTCGTGGCGGCCAGGCTGCCGGGCGGCAGGTGCTCCGGCACCACCAGCACGACGGATCCGGCACCGGCGATCTCCGGCCCGTCCGCGGTCCGCGCGCTCAGCGTCAGTTCCCTCGCGCCGGACGGCAGCGGTTCGCTCGGCAGGAACACCCACTCGCCACGGTCGTCGGCGTGGGTACGGCCGATCTCCTTGCCGTCCTGGTGGATGATCACCTCCGCGCCCGGCGCGGCGCGGCCGGCGATCACGGTATCGCCGCGTGGATTGACCCGCACGACGTCGAAGGACGGCGCCACGCGATCCGGTTCCGGCTTCGGCGTTGCGGTCATGGCCGGCTTCGGCGGGCTGGTGCCAGGCGGGTTGGTATCGTGCGGGCTGGTATCGGGCGGGCCGCGCAGACCCAGCACGGCGACCACCAGCACGCAAGCCACGCCCACCGCGATCAGGATCGCGGAGCGCGGTCCGATCGGCCAGCCGGGCGGCCGAGTGGGAGGGCTTGGAGTTTCGGGCATTTCCAACAGCCTATGCCGCGGGGCCGGCGTTCGCAATCTTCGTGGCCGTTCATCGCGTGGGTCGCGGGGGGTTTTACCTGTGGGCGGCGAGCCGATATGCGGTTACGGCTGTAGAGCGATGGGGCAAGGAGATACCGGATGAGAGATGCTGATCCGCCGCCGGCGCTGCGGCCCGTGAAAGTCTGGGACCTGCCGACCCGGATATTTCACTGGTCGATCGTGGTGCTGGTGTTCGCGAGCTGGCTGACCAACCGGCTGAACCAGATGGATCTGCACTTCCTGTCGGGCTACACCTTGATGGGCCTGCTGATTTTTCGCCTGATCTGGGGCGTTCTGGGGTCGGAAACCTCCCGCTTCCGCGATTTCCTGAGCACGCCGGCAGAGGCTTTCGGCCACCTGCGGCACCTGTTCGTGCGCGAGCCGGATCAGGAAGTCGGCCACAACGCCGCCGGCGCCTGGATGGTGCTGGGGCTGTTGGCCCTGCTGGTGGTTCAGGTCGTCACCGGCCTGTGTTCCAACGACGATGTGTTGATGGAAGGGCCGCTGGCGAAATACGTCGGCAAGGACATGAGCGACCGGCTCGGCACGATCCATTCGATCAATTTCAAGCTGATCGAACTGGCGGTGCTGGCGCATATCTGCGCCGTGCTGGCCTACGCGGTGTTCAAGCGGCAGAACCTGGTGCGGCCGATGATCACCGGCATCAAGCGCCTGCCGGCATCGATCCGGGCGCCGCGGATGGCGAACCCGGTGCTGGCTGTCGCGACGATAACCAGCGCCGCCATCCTGGCGGCGCTGGTGGCGACGCGGCTGTAAGGCCGGCCCTACTTCGCCCGGTAGTCCTTATGACAGGCGCCGCAGGCCTCGGCTGTCACCTTGAACTGCGCGGCGAAACCGTCCGCGTCGCCGGCCTTGGCGAGCGTTGCCAGCTTTTCCGAGGCTTCGGTGAAATTGGCGGCGGCCTTGTCGAACCCGGCGCGATCCGACCAAATGCTCGGCAGCGCCTTGGTGGGGGCGCCGGTGTCGGAGCCCGGAGGGAACTGGAGCGGGAACACCTTCATCCATTTCGTCAACGCGTCGGCCCGCCCCGCGAGGGGTTTCACGTCGACCTTGGCGTCGATGGCGGTTTTCAGCCCGCCGAATGTGCCGAGAAGCAGGTCTTGCCCGGCCTGACGGATAAGGATGATGTCGGTCGCACCGGCGGCCCTGGCAACGCTCGGCAGCGAAGCCGCCGTGCCGGCGGTGAGCAATGCGGCGAGTCCAATAGCGATCACACGCGTTTTCATGCCAAAATTCCCCGTTGTTTATGTGAAGCCAGCCCGGCGCTAGATTAGATGAGTCCGCGTCCGCGTCCAGGGACAATTCCCCTACCCGCGCAACGCCGGACAGACGGCGCCGACCGGCGCCGTTGCTTTTCCTGGAGGCTCCTGCATGTCCGCCATCAAATCCGTCGCCGTATTCTGCGGCTCCCGCGTCGGCTCCGACCCCGCTTTCGCCGATTCGATGCGCGCGCTCGGCCAGGGACTGGCGGTGGCCGGCATCCGGCTGGTCTATGGCGGCGGCCGGATCGGGCTGATGGGAGTGCTGGCCGACGCGGTGATGGCGGCCGGCGGGCAGGCCTCCGGCGTGATCCCCGATTTCCTGCAGCAACTGGAGGTCGCGCACCAGGGCCTGACGGAGCTGGAGATCACCGACACCATGCACAGCCGCAAGAAGCGGATGTCGGATATCGCGGACGCCTTCGTCACGATGCCCGGGGGGCTCGGCACGCTGGACGAAACCATCGAGATCATCACCTGGCGCCAGCTGAAGCTGCACGACAAGCCGATCCTGATCTGCGACATCAACGGCTCGGCCCGGCCGCTGCTCGCCGCCATCGAGGCGTCGATCGAGATGGGCTTCGCCCGCCCGGACGCGCGAAACCTGTATGAGGCGGTGGACGGCGTGTCCGCCGTGCTGGCCCGGCTGACGGCGCTGCCGGCGACCCATGGCGAGACGTCGGCCCTGGTCTGAAATGCCTCGCTTGCGGGATGGCGCGAGCGGGGCTATATGCCGCGCCTCGGTCGGAGTGTAGCTCAGCCTGGTAGAGCACTGTGTTCGGGACGCAGGGGCCGGAGGTTCGAATCCTCTCACTCCGACCAGCCCGCGCTGGGGCTCCGCCCCAGACCCCGGCGGGCTCCGCCCTGCACCCGTGAGGGGACGCGTCCCCTCAACCCCATGGACTGGTTTGTTGGGGATAGGGGCAAAGCCCCATGCTAACCCTGCGGGCGAAAACCCATGATGCGCTCAAACCGGTCGCAGTAGGCGGGCCAGACTTCCGGGTTGAGGATGCGTTCCGGCTTCTTGCCGTCCAGGATGTCCAGCATCTGCTCGGCGGCGATGCGGGCGATGTTGTCGCGCGATTCGTGGGTGACGCCGGCGGTGTGCGGGCTGACGATCACGTTGTCGAACTGCAGCAGGGGGTGGTCCTTCGGCGGCGGCTCCTTTTCCCATACGTCGAGGCCGGCGCCGGCCAGTTTGCCTGCCTTCAGGGCGTCCGCCAGGGCCATTTCGTCGTGGATGAAGCCGCGCGCGGTGGTGATGAAATAGGCGGTCGGCTTCATCAGCGCGTATTCCCTCGCACCGATCATCTTGCGGGTGGAGGCGATCAGCGGGCAGTTGATCGAGACGTAGTCGGCTTCGCGCAGCAGATCGTCCAGTTCGACCTTCTCCGCCCCCTTGCGCGCGGATCTGCTCGGCGGTTGAGTAGCGGATCGAACGCCAGCACGCGCATGCGGAACAGGCCGCGGCAGAGCTCCGCCACGCGGCCGCCGACATGGCCGAGGCCGACGATGCCGATCGTGCGGCCGTCAGGTCGTGGCCCTTGTAGTCGTTGCGCGGAATGTCGGACTGGCGGCGCATGAAGTGGTTGGTCTCGACGATGCGCTTGGACAGGGTCAGCATCATCGCCATCACGTGCTCGGCCACCGCTTCCTTGTTGCCGCCGGCCTGGTTGACCGCGAGGACGCCGGCCGCGGTGCAGTCCGCGAGGTCCAGCGTGTCGTAGCCGGAACCGTTGGTGGACATCACGACGAGGTTGGGGGTTTTCTTCAGCAGCTCGGCGGTGCCGAAGTATTTCGGCACGATCTCGTCGCGCGAGGCACCGATCTGGTAGGCGTGCGCCTGGGCGAGCACGGGCTCGGCTTGCTCGTCCGGGGTTTCGTTTTCCAGCCGGGTGAGCTGAACGTCCGGCCGCCGGTTCGAGGATGTCGGCGAATACCGGCGAGGCGAGGTATTTGACGTAGAAGACGCGTTTATTGTTGGCGGCCATTCCTGGAAAATCCCCTTGGGTGGGCACGATTGCGGGCCGGCATGGTATACGCGTGGCGCTTCGCGTCCACCCGGAGGGATCATGCCGCGTAAACTGATTGCCAGCCTGCTGGGGCTGGTCGGCTTCATCGCCTATGTCGTGGCGGTGGTGACGCTGGCCGACCGCGTGACGGAGGCGAACGTGATCGTGCAGACGGTATTCTTCCTCGTTGCCGGCGTGCTGTGGACGATCCCGGCAAGGTGGTTGATGCTGTGGTCCGTGGGACAACGATAAGCCGAAGGGGGCTGCGATGAGCGAGACCGCCTTGCGCAACGCCGACCTGGACACCGCGGTGGCCGAGGCCCGGGAAGCCTATGTGGCGCGCAATCCGGCATCGCTGGCCCGGTTCGTGGAGGCGACCGCCGTGATGCCCGGCGGCAACACGCGCACCGTGCTGCATTACGATCCGTTCCCGATCGGCATCGCGCGGGCCGCGGGCTGCCGGATCTGGGACGCGGACGGGGCGGAATACGTCGATTTCCTCGGCGAATACACCGCCGGGCTGTACGGCCATTCCGATCCGGTGATCCGCGCCGCGATCGACCGGGCGCTGGATGGCGGCATCAGTTTCGGCGGCGCCAACCTGACCGAGGCGAAATTCGCCCGCGCCGTGTGCGAGCGGTTTCCCTCCATCGAGCGGATCCGCTTCACCAATTCCGGCACCGAGGCCAACCTGATGGCCATCGCCACCGCCTGCGCGTTCACCCGGCGGAAGAAGGTGATGGCGTTCCGGGGCGGCTATCACGGCGGGGTGTTCACCTTCGCGGGCGCGGGAAGCCCGATCAACGCGCCGTACGACTTCGTGCTGGGCAGCTACAACGACACCGCCGCCACGGTGGCGCTGATCGAGGCGAACGGGCCGGAACTCGCCGCGATCATCCTGGAGCCGATGCTGGGCAGCGGCGGCTGCATCGCCGCCGAGCCGGAGTTCCTGCACGCGCTGCGCGCCGCCGCGACGAAAGTGGGGGCGCTGCTGATCCTGGACGAGGTGATGACCTCCCGCCTGGCCGCCGGCGGCCTGCAGGCGATGCGCGGCGTGACGCCCGATCTGACCACGCTGGGCAAATATATCGGCGGGGGCATGTCGTTCGGCGCCTTCGGCGGGCGGGCGGACATCATCGATCTGTTCGACCCCCGCCGCCCCGATGCGATCCCGCATGCCGGCACGTTCAACAACAACGTGCTGACCATGTCGGCCGGGCTGGCGGGACTGACGCAGGTGTTCACACCCGCGGCACAGGCCGCGCTGAACGCGCGCGGCGATGCGTTGCGCAACCGCCTGAACGCGATCTGCCGCGCGCATGACGTAAAAATGCAGTTCACCGGGATCGGCTCGATGCTGTCCGTGCACATGCTGCGCGGCCCGGTCCGCACGCCGGACGACGCCGCGAAGGGCGATCCGAAGCTGAAGGAGCTGTTCTTCTTCGACATGCTGGCCGCCGGCATCTGGCTGGCGCGGCGCGGCATGATGGCGCTGAGCCTGCCGATCGGCGATGCCGAATGCGACAAGCTGGCCGCCGCGGTGGAGGATTTTTGCCAGAGCCGCCAATCCCTGCTGTGATCAGTCCTGACCCGCTTCATCGAAGCGTCATGATTCTGCCACGTCGCAGGTAACACATCTGGGTAACACATGCCGCGCAACAATGCCGGCAGGGCATCCGTGCCCGGATCAGATGAGGACACCCGACCGATGAAGCGCCGCACCCTGCTCGCCGCCTCCGCCGCCCTTGCCGCCGCGCCGCTCGGACTGACCCGGGCCGTTCAGGCCCAGGCGACCAACGGACGCGCCAAGATCGTGCTCTGGCACGCGATGACCGGCCCGCTGGCGGAAACGCTGAACCTGCTGGTGAACGGCTTCAACATCAGCCAGAAGACCACGGAAGTGACCGCGGTGTTCAAGGGCTCCTATCCGGAGACGCTGACCGCCTCCATCGCCGCCTTCCGCGCCGGCCAGGCGCCGCATATCGCGCAGATCTTCGAGGTCGGCACCGCCTCGATGATGGCCGCCGGCAAGGCCGTGAAGCAGACCTGGGAGCTGATCAAGGAAACCGGGGTGGACATCAACCCCGCGAACTACGTGCCGGCCATCCGCGGCTATTACAGCCTGGCGGACGGCAGGCTGGCCGCGATGCCGTTCAACTCCTCCACCGCGATGATGTGGTACAACAAGGACCAGTTCGAGAAGGCCGGCCTGGACCCGGAGAAGCCGCCGGTGACCTGGCAGCAGGTGCTGGAAGCCAGCCGCACCCTGAAGGCGAAGAACGCCGGCGGGTCGGCGACCTGGGCTCCGGTGACGACGTCCTGGCCGAGCTGGATCCAGCTGGAGCAGTTCAGCGCCATCCACAACCTGCCCTACGCCACCCGGGAGAACGGCTTCCAGGGCCTGGATGCCGACCTGAAGATCAACGGCGCCGGCCAGGTGAAGCAGATCCAACGGCTGCTCGACATGGCCAAGGAAGGCCTGTTCAAATACGGCGGCCGCGACGGCGCGGCGGACCCGATCTTCCCGGCCGGCGACGCGGCGATCGCCTTCAACTCCTCCGGCGCGCGCGGCCAGATCAGCCGCACCGCCAAGTTCAAATGGGCCGCCGCGTTCCTGCCCTACGATCCCGAGATCATCGCCAAGCCGATCAACTCCATCATCGGCGGCGCCAGCCTGTGGTGCATGACCGCGCCCGGGCGCACCGCGGAGGAATACAAGGGGGTCGCGGAGTTCCTGAAGTTCATCGGCCAGCCGGACAACGATGCCCGCTGGCACCAGCAAACCGGCTACGTGCCGGTGACCATGGCCGGCTACGAACTCAGCCGGCAACAAGGCTTCTACAAGGCCAACCCCGGCGCCGACCTGCCGTTCGAGCAACTCAACCGGGGACAGGTGACCGCCAACTCCAAGGGCATCCGCCTCGGCCGGATGCCGGAATTGCGCAGCATCATCGAGGAGGAACTGGAAAAGGCGCTGCAAGGCCAGCAAAACGCCAAACAAGCCCTCGACTCCGCCATCCTGCGCGGCAACAAAATCCTCCGCGAATTCCAGAAGACTGCGAAGGCGTGAGGATAGGAAGCAAGGCCAGGGGGCTCTGCCCCCTAGGACCCCCGCCAAAGGCTCGCCTTTGGAATCCATCCATTTGTTTGGGAGGGCAAGGGGGGCCGACCGGACCTTGCAAGGTCCGAGTAGGCCCTCCTTGCCCTCCCAAACCAGTAGCGGGTTCTAAGGGCTTGCCCTTAGCGGGGTCCAGGGGCAGAGCCCCTGGCCTTGCCTTCCTTACCTAACGCCCCCGCAGTCCTATGGAACGGCGGACGATCTTTGAGCAGCGGTGGTTGCCGGCGGCGTTGATTGCACCGCAGTTGGCGTTGACGGTGTTTTTCTTTCTTTGGCCGGCTGGGCAGGCGGTTTTGTCCAGTGTGCAGAGCGAGGATCCGTTCGGGCTGTCGACGCAGTTTGTCGGGCTGGATAATTTCACCTCGTTGTTTCAGGACGAGTTGTATCTCGATACGATCCGCCGGACGGTGGTGTTTTGTGTTTGTACGGCTGGCATCAGCATGGGGCTGGCGTTGTTGCTCGCGGTGTTCGCGGATCGGGAGGTTCGCGGGCGGGGCGTTTATCGGATTTTGCTGATCTGGCCGTATGCGGTGGCGCCGGCGATTGCGGCGGTGCTGTGGATTTTGCTGATGCATCCGCAGATCGGGCTGGTGGGCGGCTGGCTGAACCGGCATGGGCTGGGGTGGGACTACAAGCTGAACGGCACCCAGGCGATGGCGATGGTGATTCTGGCCAGCGCGTGGAAGCAGGTCAGCTACAACTTCATTTTCTTCCTGGCGGGGCTGCAGTCCATTCCCCGCGCGGTGATCGAGGCGGCGCGGATGGACGGGGCGCGCGGCTGGCGGCGGTTTCGCACCATCACGTTGCCATTGCTGGCGCCGACGACTTTCTTCCTGCTGGTGGTCAATCTGGTCTATGCGGCGTTCGATACGTTCGGAACCATTCAGGCGCTGACGCAGGGCGGGCCGGGCAAGGCCACCGAGACGCTGGTGGTGAAGGTGTATCGCGACGGGGTGATCAATCTGGACCTTGGCTCCTCGGCGGCGCAGTCGGTGGTGCTGATGGGCGGGGTGATCGCGCTGACGGCGTTGCAGTTCCGGTTTCTGGGCAAGCGGGGCGGAGAATGAACAGGCCCACCGACTGGCTGGCGCATGCCGTGCTTGGGCTGGGGGTGCTGTTGTTCGCGCTGCCGGTCTGGCTGGTGCTGGCGGGATCGACGCAGGATGCGGACGCGATCAGCCGGGGCGAGTTGTCGCTGATCCCCAGCCTGTCGGGCCTGCACACCTATGCCGATGTGCTGCTGCGGCCGGGGCGGGAGGGCGCGCCGCCGGTCTGGCACATGCTGCTGGTATCGCTGGGCATGGCGCTGTCGATCGCGTTCGGGAAGATCGTTATCTCGGTGCTGTCGGCCTATGCGGTGGCGTTCTTCCGGTTTCCGTTCCGGATGGCGGCGTTCTGGACAATCTTCATCACGCTGATGCTGCCGGTGGAGGTGCGGATCATTCCGACCTATGCGGTGATGGCGAATTTCGGCCTGATCAACACGTTCACCGGATTGACCATGCCGCTGATCGCGTCGGCCACCGCGACGCTGCTGTTCCGGCAGGTGTTCCTGGCGGTGCCGGATGAGCTGGTGGAGGCGGCGCGGATGGACGGGGCCGGGCCGCTGCGGTTTTTGCGCGACATCCTGCTGCCGGTTTCCTCGGCCAACATCGCGGCGTTGTTCGTGATCCTGTTCGTTTACGGCTGGAACCAGTTTCTCTGGCCGCTGCTGGTGGCGACCGATTCCAGCCTGGACACGATCGTGATCGGCATCGTGAAGAACATCGGCACCGAGACGCAGACCGAGTGGAACCAGGTGATGGCCATGGCGGTGCTGGCGCTGCTGCCGCCGGTGGCGGTGGTGGTGCTGATGCAGCGCTGGTTTGTCGCCGGGCTCACCGAGGGAGAGAAGTAGTGGCGACGCTGGAACTGGCCGGCCTGCGCAAGAGCTTTGGCGACACGGCGGTGCTGCACGGCGTGGATCTGACGCTGGCGGATGGCGAGATGCTGGTGATCGTCGGCGCGTCGGGCTGCGGCAAGTCCACGCTGCTGCGCCTGGTGGCCGGGCTGGAACGGGCGAGTGCCGGGCGGATTTTGCTGGATGGGCGCGATATTTCCGCTGTCGACCCGTCGGAGCGGGACATTGCGATGGTGTTCCAGAACTATGCGCTCTATCCGCATATGAGCGTGTTCGACAACATGGCCTATGGGCTGCGTATCCGCGGCCTGGGCAAGGCCGAGATCGCGCGCAAGGTGGATGAGGCAGCCGGATTGCTGGGGCTCGGGGATCTGCTCGCGCGCAAGCCGCGCCAGCTTTCCGGCGGCCAGCGCCAGCGGGTGGCGATGGGCCGCGCGATCGTGCGGGCACCAAAACTGTTCCTGTTCGACGAGCCGCTGTCCAACCTGGATGCCAAGCTGCGGGTGCAGATGCGCGCGGAGATCCGCCAGCTGCAGCGCCGGCTCGGCGTCACCAGCCTGTATGTGACGCATGACCAGGTGGAGGCGATGACGCTGGGGGATCGGCTGCTGGTGCTGCACCAGGGCCGGCCGGCGCAGCTGGCGAGCCCGATGGAGGTGTTCGACCGGCCGGCCGACACCTATGTGGCGGGCTTCATCGGCGCGCCGGCGATGAATTTCCTGCCGGCGGTGCTGACGCGCGGCGGGGCGGCGGCGCGGCTGGAGACGGGAGCGGAGATCGCCTTTACCGACGGCGACCGGCCAGGGCCGGACGGACGGCGGCTGACGATCGGCATCCGGCCGGAGCATCTTTCCCTCGGCGGCGACGACCTGGCGCTGACGGTGGATCTGATCGAGCCGCTCGGCTCCGAGACGCTTGTACATGGCCGCGCTGCGGCGGGGGTCCATGGCCGCGCTGCGGCGGGGGCTTCGGTGGTGGTCAAGCTCGCTGGACACGCGCCGGTGGAGTGGCGGGGGGACCAGCGCATCGGGGTTCGGCTCGACCCGGTACAATTGCATGTGTTCGACGCCGAGACCGGCCTGAGGGTGGAGCCAGTTATTCGATAAAACAGCCCTTTACCGGCTTGAAGCATACAAGTTGCGCCGATAGGGTTTCGGCGTCGCCCGGCAATCGATCTGGCCCGCGACTTTGCCGAAGGATGGCCCAATGACCGTGCGTGCGCCCCAGGCCTTGCCCAGCGTCAGTCCCGCGGAGATGGATTTTCTGATCTCCTGCACCGGCATGACCCTCAATTCGGGTCAGCGCGCCGATCTGGTGCTGGCCTGGCGGCAGGTTTCCGCGCTGGCGGCGACGATCCCGCGCAAGGCGGTTCCGGCCGACGATTTCGCCTTTGCCTTCCGACTGCCGCCGCCCGGGTCGCAGCCCGCATCGCGGCCGGCAGGGAAGGCAAAGCCCCAGGCGGCGCCCAAGGCGGAGCGGTCCAAGCCCGGCAAGTCGAAACGATGACCAAGGCCCCCACCCAAAAGGCCCGGGCAGGCAAGGTTCCAGAGAGCAAGGCCGCAACGGGCAAGCCGGCCAAGGCGCCAGCCGCCAGGACCGAGGCGCCCGGCCCCTTCCTGACCATCGCCGAGGCCGGCCGGCTGCTGGCGCGCGGGAAGATCTCGCCGGTGGAGCTGGTGCGCGCGCTGCTGTCTCGCATCGAGGCGCTGAACCCGGCGCTGCATGCCTTCCTGACCGTCACCGAGGCCGAGGCGCTGGCCGGCGCGCGCGCCGCCGAGCGGGCCCTCAAGGCGGGCAAGGCCGGTCCGCTGACCGGCATTCCGCTGGCCTACAAGGACATTTTCGAGACCGCCGGCATCCGCACCACCGCACATTCGCGGGTGCTCGCCGACAACATCCCGGCGACGACGGCGGAGGCCATCCGCCGGCTGACCGCCGCTGGCGCGCCGATGCTGGGCAAGCTGGCGACGCATGAATTCGCCATCGGCGGGCCGTCCTTCGACCTGCCCTGGCCGCCGGCCTGCAATCCCTGGGACATCGGGCGCTTCACCGGCGGGTCCAGTTCCGGCTCCGGCGCGGCGGTGGCCGCCGGGCTGTGTCTGGGCGCGCTCGGCTCGGACACCGGCGGGTCCATCCGGCTGCCGGCGGCGTATTGCGGCATCGCCGGGCTGAAGCCGACGCCGGGACTGGTTTCCCGCCGCGGCGTCATTCCGCTGGCGCCCAGCCTGGACACCGCCGGCCCGATGGCGTGGACGGCGGAGGATTGCGCCATTCTGCTCGATGCCATCGCCGGGCATGACCCGGCCGATCCGGCCTCGGTGGCGGGTCCGACGATCAGCTATGCGCGCGCCATCGCCGCGCCGGTGAAGGGGATGCGCGTTGGCGTGCTGCGCGGCTTCTTCGAGCGCGACGTGCCGGCGAGCCCGGAAATGGCGAAGATGATGGCGGGCGCCATCGCGGTGCTGAAGGACCTCGGCTGCAAGGTCGAGGACGCCGTTCTGCCGACGGTGCACGAATACAACGCCGTCGGCCGGATGATCATCACGGCCGAAGCCTATGCCGAGCATGAAGCGAACCTGAAGACCCGGCTGGACGAGTATTCCCGGGTGTTCCGCGTTCGCGTGCTGGCCGGCGGATTGCTGCGCGCGGCCGATTACCTGGCCGCGCAGCGCCGCCGCAGCGAGTTGATCGCCCGCACGGCGGAGGCCTTCGCCAAATTCGACGTGCTGATCACCCCCGCCACCGCCGGCGCCGCGCCGATGCTGGGCGACCAGCGGCCGGACGAGGGTTTCATGCAGCCGTTCATCACCACCGTGGCGAACGTCGCGGCCGTGCCATCGATGGTGGTGTGCGGCGGCTACACCCAGCAGCGCAAGGGCGGCGACGGCAAGCATGGCGGCGGCCTGCCGCTGGGGCTGGAGATCATGGGCCCGGCCTGGGGCGATGCGGCCGTGCTGCGGCTCGGCCATCATTTCGAGCGGGCGTCCGGCACGCGCGACGTGCGGCCGTCGCTGTAGGCAAGGCGGTTAACCCCGCGTTAACCCGGCGCGCCGTCAAATCCTTCCCAGCGGTTAACGCCTGGAAAGGAGCCGACATGCAGGGTCTCGACGATCGCGCCATTCTGGCGGACATCACGCCGGTGTTCCAGGACGTGCTGCAGGACGACGATCTGGTGCTGCATCCCTCGACCGCGCGCGGCGACATCGAGCCGTGGGATTCGATGAACCACCTGAACCTGCTGATGGCGCTGGAGCTGCGCTATGGCATCAAGTTCAGCCTGAGCGAGATCGAGGCCATCGCGACCCTGGGCGACATATTGGACCTGATCCGGCGCAAGACGGCCACGGCCTGATCCGGCCTACGCCTCCTTAACCTCCGCCCTGTGCCGGGTTTCCGGCATGGCCAGCGCGACCAGCGCGACCGCGGCCATGCCGGCGGCCGCCAGCACCCAGAACGCCGCCGTGCGGCCGAAGCCGTCCGTGACCCAGCCAGCGAGCGAGGTGCTGACGGCGCCGCCCAGCCCCGCCGCCAGGCCGAACAGGCTCAGGCAAAGGGTGTAGTTGCCGGTGACGCGGGTCAGGTCGGCGGCGACCAGCGGCATCATCACCCCGAAGATGCCGCCGCCGACGCCTTCCAGCACCTGCACCGGCACCAGGGCGTAGGGGTTCTTCACCAACGCGAACAGCACGCCGCGCAGCGGAACCGTGATGAAGCCGAACAGCAGCACCGCCCGGCGGCCGTACAATTCGGCGAAACGGCCGATGCCCGGCGACAGCCACGCCACCATGATTTGCGGCACCAGCAGGAACGCCGCGATCACAATGCCGGAACGAGACCCCAGCCGCGCGGTGACCTCGACGGCGGCCAGTTGCATCACGGCGATGCTGGAGACCTGGAACAGCGCCACGCACAGCGCGAACACCAGCAGCCGCCGGTCCCGCAGCAACGCCAGCGGCGCCAGCAGGCCGGAGCGTTCTTCTTCGGCCACGGCCACAGCGGGGGCGAGGTCCACCCGGTCCGGCCCGACCTTGAACAGGGCCCACAGCGCCGGCGCGATCATCAGGGCCGCCACCAGGAACACCAGATGCTGGGACCCGGTATAGACGCAGGCCCCCATCACCACGGCGCCGAAGCCGGCCCCGATCGAGCCGTAGCGGGAGTTCCGGCCCAGCCGCTCGCCGAAGCGCTCACGGCCGGTCACCGCCAGGCTGATGGCGGCGATCGCCGGCGTCAGCAGACTGCCGGCCATGGCCTGCAGCACCATCGCCACCAGGATCGGCAGGTTCCGCGGCAGCCAGGCGAACAGCAGCGGCGTGACGCAGCTCGCCAGGATGGCGACGGCGAGGATCCGCCGCCGGCGGCTTCCCAGCGCATCCACGATCATCCCGGCCGGCACCTGGCACAGCATGGAAACCACCGTGCCCACGGTCAGCACCATGCCGATATGCGTCTGTGTCCAGGCATGGCTGGCCAGATAGACCGGGATGAACGCGCCGTAGGCCGAGCCGGACCCCGCCAGCAGCAGGTTCAGCATGTCGAGCCCGCGGTCCGGCTCCAGCCGGCTGGCCTGATTGCCGGTGCCCAGGCCTGGCACCATCAGGGCTTCGCCTTCCGCCGCCCGGCAACGATATCGGTCCCGTCCGTGCCGCGGTATTCCGGCGCGGCCGCCGTTTCGTCCTGGGTCAGGTCTTCGATGATGCGGACATCGCCGGCCTTGTTGCTGAAGCGCAGCAGGCTCCAGGCGACCGCGACGCGCCGCGTGCCGACCCCCATGAAGCCGCCGACATCGATGACCGCGGCCTTCGGCTGGCCGTTCGGGGTCACCAGCACATCCACGAGCAGGCCGATCTCGTCGCCGCCGGCATCGAACACGCGCTGGCCGAGCACGTTGACGACGCTGCCGGGCGGCAGGGTCTCCAGCTGCAGGGCCGGAGCGGCGTCGTCGGCCCGGGCCGGCGGGCTCCATCCGCCGGGCAGCGCCAATGCGAGCAGCAACATCAGAACCGGGCGTGGCATACCCATCGCGAGACCTCGCTGCTTCGTTGTTCGAGCAGCCATAGGACAGACCACCGGGCCAGTCCAAGCGAAACCGGATGGCTCACACCCCGCCTTGCGCAGCCTGGCGGGATGGTGCGAAAACCTACCCATCGGTAGGCGCAAGGCCAGACCCTTGGGGACGGAACCATGAACCTCGACTTCTCAGAAGACCAGAAGCAGCTCAAGGAGCAGGCCCGCCGGTTCTTCGCCGACCGGAGCCCCCCCGCCGCCGTGCGCGCCGTGCTGGAAGGCCAGGCCCGCTTCGATGCCGCCGTCTGGCGCGGCATGGCGGAGCTCGGCTGGCTGGGCACCGCCATTCCCGAGGAATATGGCGGCCTCGGCATCGGCCATCTGGAGCAATGCGTGATCGCCGAGGAGCTCGGCCGCTCGCTGGCCGCGGTGCCGGTGTCCTCGTCGATCTACCTTGCCGCGGAACTGCTGATGGCCGCGGGCAGCGACGCGCAGAAGCGCCAATATCTGCCGAAGCTGGCATCCGGCGAAAAAATCGGCACCTTCGCCTATGCCGAGCGCGCCGGCGCCGTCACGCCCCGCGCGATCGAGACCCGGGTCAGCTCCGGCCGTCTCTCCGGCACCAAGACCCCGGTGCCCGATGGTGGCATCGCCGATTTCGCCGTCGTCGCCGCCCGCGAGGGCGACGGGCTGAGCCTGCATCTCGTCGATCTCGCCGGGCCGGGCGTCACGCGGGAAACAATCGCCACCATCGACCCCACGCGGGACCACGCCGCGATCCGTTTCGACGCCGCCCCCGCCGAGCCACTCGGCGCGGCGCGGGAGGGTGCGCGCATCATCGAGGACGTGCTGAACCGCGCCGCCGTGCTGATTGCCTTCGAACAGCTCGGCGGCGCCGACCGGGCGCTGGAGATGGCGCGCGACTATGCGCTGGAGCGCTTCGCCTTCGGGCGCCAGATCGGCTCGTTCCAGGCGATCAAGCACATGCTGGCCGACATGTATGTCGCCGGCGCCCTCGCCCGCTCCAACGCCTACTGGGCCGCCTGGGCGCTGTCGACCAACGATGCCGAACTGGCCGAGGCCGCCGCCACCGCCCGGGTGAGCGCCACCCAGGCCTTCCAGCTCTGCGCCAAGAACAACATCCAGGTGCATGGCGGCATGGGGTTCACCTGGCAGTTCGACTGCCATCTATACTACCGGCGCTCCAATCTGCTGGCGCTGTCGCTCGGCGGTCCGTCGACCTGGGAAGACCGGCTGGTGGACAGCCTGATGAAGAAAAACGCGGCCTGAACGGGGACACGAGCCATGAACTTCGATGACAGCGCCGAGGAAGCCGCGTTCCGCCAGGAAGTGCGGAGCTGGCTGGACGCCAACGCCCCCAAACATCTGCGCCAGGAATTGGACGAAGCCCCCTTCGGCCGCCTGCAGCTGAAATCCGTCGACGCCACCGCGGCGTCGCGCGCCTGGCAGAAGCAGAAATACGACGCCAGATGGGCCTGCCTGCACTGGCCGGTGGAGTATGGCGGCCGCGGCTCCACGCCGATCGAGCGGGTGATCTGGCAGCAGGAGGAAGGCGTCTACGGCAAGCTCTCCGCGCTGTTCGGCATCGGCCACGGCATGTGCGGCCCGACCGTCATGGCCTGGGCCAGCGAGGAGCAGAAGCGCCGGCTGCTGCCCAGGCTCGCCGCCGGGGAGGAGAACTGGTGCCAGCTGTTCTCCGAGCCATCCGGCGGGTCGGACGTCGCCGGCCTGCGAACCCGCGCGGAACGGGATGGCGACGACTGGGTGGTCAACGGCCAGAAGATCTGGACCAGCGTCGCCCACCTGGCGGACTGGGGGCTGCTGATCCTGCGCACCGACCCGAACGTGCCCAAGCACGCCGGCCTGACCATGTTCTTCCTGGACATGAAGTCGCCGGGCGTCGAGATCCGGCCGATCCGGCAGGCCAACGGCCAGTCCGATTTCAACGAGGTGTTCTTCACCGATGTCCGCATTCCCGACAGCCAGCGCCTCGGCGCCGTCGGCCAGGGCTGGAAGGTGTCGCTGACCACGCTGATGAACGAGCGCGCCTCGATCGGCGCGCGCGCCGTCACCGGCTTTCCGGAAATGTTCGATTTCTGCACCCGCATGGAAATCGACGGGCGGCCGGCGGTGCGGGACCGGGCGGTGCGCTCGAAACTGGCGGCCTGGGCGGCGCGCGCCAGCGGGCTGAAATACACCTCCTATCGCGCCATTTCGGCACTGTCCAAGGGCGAGCTGCCCGGGCCGGAGAACTCCATCGGCAAGCTGGTGTCCGGCTCCATGCTGCAGGAAATCGCCATGGCGGCGCTGGATCTGCAGGGCGAGGCGGGCATCCTCGCCGATCCCGCGCTGGCCGAGGCGGCGGCGCGGTTCCAGGCGATCCTGCTGCGCTCCCCGGCGGTGCGGATCGAGGGCGGGACGGACGAGATCCTGCGCAACATCATCGCCGAACGTGTGCTGGGGCTGCCGGCGGATATACGGGCGGACAAGGGGATGGCGTTCAATCAAATACCGACGAAGGTAGGCTAAGGCCAGGGCCCTGCCCTGGACCCGCTGGGCGCGGCGCGCCCAGACCCGCATCCGTTAGAGCAGTATCAGCCTGGCCGGGCGGTCTGGCATGGCGACGACGATGGCGTGCTGGCGGAAGCGGCGGGCCAGTACCGCGGCACGGCGTGGGGTCACCTCGGCCAGCAGCATCTCCTCGCGCCAACCGCGCAGCACCCCCTCGCCTTCCCGAATTTCCGCGCATCCGGCCAGGCGGGCGCGCAAACTCGCCTGCATTCGCCGGTTCCAGGCGAGCGGCATCCGCCTTGAGCGCGGGTTCCAGGCGGTCAGGAAAACCGCCGGCCTCGCCAGCCCCTTCACACGCCGGCCGATGCGCACCTCCAGGCCGCACGCGCGATAGGACGTCGCCCGATAGGCAGCCAGCAGCCTGGGGGGCAGCTTCACGGGGCTACAGATCGTCGTTCTTGTTGCCGAACTCGACATCGCGGTGGACGTGCACGGACATCAGGATGCCGAAGCCGGCCATCACCGTCAGCATCGCCGAGCCGCCATGCGACACCAGCGGCAACGGCACGCCGCCGACCGGGATGGCGCCCATCACCATGGCGATGTTGACGAACACGTACATGAAGAAGTTGAACGAGATGCCGAGCGCCACCAGACGCCCGAACTGGTGCCGGCAGTGCAGCCCGA
The DNA here is from genome assembly GCA_963839645.1 of uncultured Alphaproteobacteria bacterium. Lineage (GTDB taxonomy): Bacteria > Pseudomonadota > Alphaproteobacteria > Acetobacterales > Acetobacteraceae > PALSA-911. The sequence continues at coordinate 272,813 of CAWIVZ010000001.1, forward strand.
TCGCCATGCCGCCCAGCACGATCAGCATCAGCAGGCCCATGATGACCAGGCCGCCGATCAGGCCGAACTCCTCGCCGATCATGGTGAAGATGAAGTCGGTCTGCTTCTCCGGCAGGAAGTTCAGATGGCCCTGGGTACCCTGCAGGAAGCCCTTGCCCCACATCCCGCCGGAGCCCAGCGCGATCTTCGACTGGATGATGTTGTAGCCCGCGCCCAGCGGATCGCCCTCGGGGTTCAGGAAGGTGTCGATGCGCGCGCGCTGGTAGTCGTGCAGATGGGCGAAGGCGAAATGGGCCGCAAGCGGCAGCGGCAGCAGGATCAGCAGGAACTTCCACAGCGCTACCCCGGCGGCGAAGAACACCGAGCCGCCGACCAGCAGGGTGATGACCGCGGTGCCCAGATTGGGCTCCTTCAGGATCAGCCCGACCGGGACCAGCACGGCGATCACCGGCGGGATCAGGAACAGCGGATTGCCGATCCGCTCCCACGAAGCGCGGTGGAACCAGGCCGCCAGCGCCAGCACCAGGGCGATCTTCATCAATTCGCTCGGCTGCAGCTGCAATCCGCCGAATTCGATCCAGCGCTGCGCGCCCTTGCCGACATGGCCCATCTGCATCACCAGCACCAGCAGGGCGACCCCACCGGCGTAGCAGGGCCAGGCAAGCCGCGCGATGAAGCGGATGTCCACCATCGCGATGCCGATCATCAGCACCAGGCCGAAGGCGAAGCGCAGGGCGTGCTTGGTGGCATAGGGCTCGGGCGCGCCGCCGGCGGCGCTGTACAGCGCGACATACCCGACCCCGGCCAGCGCGCAGAGCAGCAGCACATAGCCCCAGCTGATCCGCCAGAGCTTGCCCGTCAGGTCGAACGACGCCTCGCGGATCAGCCGGCGCTGCATCATCCGTTTCTGTCCGCCACGCGCGCGCCCTGGGGCTCGGTCCGGTTGGCCGGGTCGCGCCGCAGGGTTTCGATCATGATGTCGCGGGCAACGGGGCCGGCGGTGGCGGCACCGGCATTGCCGTGCTCGACCACCACGGAAACCGCGTAGCGCGGCGCGTCATACGGCGCGAAGCCGACGAACAACGCGTGCGGGCGGTATTCCCAGGGCAGGTTCTCGCGACTTGAACCCGCCGCGTTCGCGCAGCTCGCGGGAGACGCGGCGGACCTGGGAGGACCCGGTCTTGCCGGCCATCTGGGCGCGCCCTTCGCCCAGCCGGGCAATCGGGGCGGTGCCGCCCGGCTCGTTGACCACCTGCCACATGCCCTCGCGCACCAGATGCAGGTCGCGCTCCGGCAGGCCCACGCTGGACCAGTCGTCCGGACTGGAGCCGGGCTGCGTCACGCCGCCGATGGTGCGGGTGAGATGCGGCTGCGATCGCCCGGCCGGTGGCCAGGCGGGCGGTGTAGGTGGCCAGCTGCAGCGGCGTCAGCTGGATGTAGCCCTGGCCGATGCCGCTGACGATCGTGTCGCCGATGTTCCAGACCTTGCCCTGCGCATGCTGCCAGTCCCGGGTCGGGATCAGGCCGGTGCGCGCGCCCGGCAGATCGATGGTCGAGTTCGACGCCCATGCCAAGGCGATGGGCCATCGCGGCGATCGGGTCGATGCCGGTGCGCCGGGCCACTTCGTAGAAGTACACGTCGCAGGTGTTCTTCAGCGCGCCGCGCAGATCGAGCCCGCCATGCCCGTTCTTGCTCCAGCAGTGAAACCGCGTGTCGCCGAGATCGAGATAGCCGGGACAGTTTATGCGTTCGCCGGGCGTGATCGTGCCGGCCTTCAGCCCGGCCAGCGCCGTGCACATCTTGAACGTGGAGCCCGGCGCGTAGAGACCCGCCGAGCGCCTTGTTGATCAGCGGGGCGCGGCGGTTGTGCGTCCATTCCGCCCATTGCGCCTGGGATACGCCGGAATTGAACAGCGACGGATCGAAGGACGGATTGGTGGCCATCGCCATCACTTCGCCGTTGCGGCAATCCAGCACCACGGCCAGGCGCTCTCCTCGCCCAGGCGGCGGGATACGAACTGCTGCAGCCCGGTATCGAGCGTCAGGCCGACATCGCGGCCGCGGCGTGCCTTCCTGGCGGTCGAGCTCGCGGATCACCCGGCCGACCGCGTTCACCTCGAGCTGCACCGCGCCGGCGCGGCCGCGCAGCGTCACCTCGTGGAACTTCTCCATCCCCGCCCGCCCGACGCGGATGCCCGGCAGCGCCAGCATCGGCTCGTCGGCCACGTCGCTTTCGTTCGGCGGGGCGACATAGCCGACCACGATGGGCGAAGTCGCTCGCCTGAACGGATAGACCGCTTGTGGTGCCGACATCGACCAGGATGCCCGGCAGGTCGGGGGCGTTCACCTCGATGCTCGCCATCTCGTCCCAGCTCAGGAATTCGCGCAGCATGATCGGGATGAAGCGGCGGTGGCGGTGCACGTCGCGTTCGATCCGCGCCTTCTCGTGCTCGGCCAGCGGCACGATGCGGGAGAAATTATCCAGCGTGCCGCTGACGTCGGCGGTTTGCTCGGCGATCAGCAGGGCGCGCCAGTTGATGCTTGTTGCCGCCGAGCACGGTGCCGAACCGGTCCAGGATGCGCCCGCGCGGCGGCGCGATCAGCCGGGCGCTGATGCGGTTCTCGTCCGCCAGCGTGGCGTAGCGCGCGCCATCCACGACCTGGACCTGGTACAGCCGCGCGGCGAGCGCGCCGAGCGCCGCCACCTGGCCGCCCATCACGAACAGCGCGCGCCGGGTAAAGACGCCGGTATGCTTGGTCTCGCGCTTCATCCGACACCGTGCTGCATGCTGGACATGCCCTAGAGCATTATCGGGTCATGTTCTCGCATGACCCGATGAAATGCTCGCCAAAGCAGACTGAGCAGGAGCGGCGATTTTACCGAGCCGACTGCAGGCCTGTCCGGGGCGGCGATGGAGCCGTGCGCGCGGCTGAACAGCACCGCCAGCATGGGATAGACCGCGATCGCGACGACGCCCTGGAAGATCGCCGAGCGGACCGGCAGCAGCCGGAAGCCCATCAGCGAGGTGAGCCCCCAGCCGAGCGCCGCGCTGGCGGCGGCGAAGGCGGAAAAGGCGAGCCAGATCACCAGCGAAGCTCTGGCGCACCAGGAAGCGCTGCCAACGCAGCGCGAAGCCGTGCACCGCCAGCAGGCAGATCACGCCGACGCCGATCGGCAGGTAGCCGAGCAGGTCGAGCAGCAGCCCGATCGGGAACACCACCACCGGCGGCATCGACGCCGGGCGGAACAGGGACCAGAAATAGACCGAGATCGTCGCCACCGCCGGTATCAGCGCCGCCTGTCCGGCGAAGCCGAACGGCGCCGCGGCCAGCAGCATCAGCAGCGCGGTGCAGGTGGCCGGGAAGCTCGCCCGCGCCGCCATGTCCAGCCGCCGGCCCAGGCTGGGCCGGGGGCGGATGCCGGGGGTCCGGTCGAACGGCGCCATCAGCGCCGCGCCTCCGCCGGTTTCGACGGGTTTCCCGGCCGCCGCCGGCGGGGTGGCAGGTTTGCCGGCTGCCGCCGGCGGGGTGGCGGGTTTGCCGGCTGCCGCCGGCGAGGTGGCGGGCTTTCCGCGCCGCTTCCGGCGAGGAAACCGGCTTCACGCTCCCCTCCGGCGAGACGGCAGACTTTCCGCTCCCCTCCGGGGAGACGATGCCGCGCAGGCCGTAGTCGAAGATGCGGACCACTTCCAGGCGGTCCAGGCGGGCGCTCGGCTCCACCTCGGGCACATTGGCGGCGTTGTAATGCACGGTGCCCACGGGCAGGTTGGCGGGGAACGCGTCGGCCTCGGCGCTGGTCACCACGCGCTCGCCCTCGGCGGGGACCGCCCCCTCGGCCCAGTACATCAGCCGCGGGCGGGGGCCGTTGGTGCCGACCAGGATCGCGCGCGAGCGGCTGGTCTCCAGGATCACCGGAATGCGGCTGTTCAGGTCGGTCAGCAGCAGCACCCGGGCGGTGCGGGCGCCCACTTCCGTCACCCTGCCGACCAGCCCGCGCTCATCCAGCGCGATCTGGCCCTTGGCGATGCCGTGATTGGGGCCGAGCGACAGCAGCACGGCGCGGGCATAGACGCCGCCGGCGTCGGCCACCACGCGGGCGGTCACGAAGGCCGGGGCGGGATCGGGGATCCAGTGCAGATTGGCCCGCAGCCGCTGGTTCTCGGCGTCCAGCGCCAGGGCGACCGATTGCCAGCGCCGCAGCCGCTCGTTCTCGTCGCGCAGGCGGACGTTCTCGCTGCGCGCGATCAGCAGTTCGTCCCAGTCGGAGATCACCGTGCGCACGCCGCACGATCGGTTCGGACAGAACGGAATAGATCGGCGCCAGCGCATCGGCCAGGGCCATCCGCGCGCGCTCCGCCAGCAACGTATCGGCCTTGCCGAGCAGCAGCAGCGCGAAGGCCGCGACGACCAGCACCGGCAGCGTCAGCTTCGCCAAGGCCTGCCGGGCCGGGATGGAAAGCCGGATCATTCTTCCGATCGTCCCCGTGGAGCGTCCTGGCCGATGCTAGTGCAAGCCGGCCCTAATACATACTGGTCAGCACATTGCGCAGGCGCTTGATCTCCTCCAGCGCCCGGCCGGTGCCGAGTGCGACGCATTGCAGCGGGTCCTCGGCCACCACCACCGGCAGGCCGGTCGCCTCGCGCAGCACCTGGTCCAGCCGGTGCAGCAGGGCGCCGCCGCCGGTGAGCACGATGCCCTTGTCGACGATGTCGGCGGCGAGTTCGGGCGGCGTGTTCTCCAGCGCGACCTTCACCGCCTCGACGATGGAGCTTACCGGCTCGAACAGGCTTTCCGCGATCTGGCGCTGGCTGACCAGCACCTCGCGCGGGACGCCGTTCATCAGGTCGCGGCCCTTCAGTTCGCGCAGCGGGCCTTCGCCCTCGTCTTCCGGCGCGGCGGCGGCGCCGATTTCCATCTTGATCCGCTCGGCCGAGAACTCGCCGATCAGCAGGTTAAAGTTGCGGCGGATGTAGCTGATGATCGCCTCGTCCATCTTGTCGCCGCCGGTGCGCACGCTGCGGGAATAGACGATGCCGCCGAGCGAGATCACCGCCACTTCCGTGGTGCCGCCGCCGATATCGACGATCATCGAGCCCGACGGCTCGGTGACCGGCAGGCCGGCGCCGATCGCGGCGGCCATCGGCTCCTCGATCAGCAGCACCTTGCGCGCGCCGGCGCTCTCCGCGCTTTCCTGGATGGCGCGGCGTTCGACCGCGGTGGAGCCGGACGGGACGCAGACGATGATGAGGGGGGAGGCGAAGCCGCGGCGGTTGTGCACCTTGCGGATGAAATGCTTGATCATCTCCTCCGCCACCTCGAAATCGGCGATCACGCCGTCGCGCAGGGGGCGGATGGCGGAGATGTTGCCGGGGGTGCGGCCGAGCATCTGCTTGGCCTCCTCGCCGACCGCGAGCACCTGCTTCTTGCCGCGCACGTCGGCGATGGCGACGACGCAGGGCTCGTCGAGCACGATGCCGCGTCCCTTGACGTAGACCAGGGTGTTGGCGGTGCCGAGATCGATGGCCATGTCGGCTGACATGAACGCGAACAGCCGGGAGAACATAGACAATAACCTTTTTGCAGTTCGAACCGGCGGCCGGACGCACGGGACAGGCCGCGCAGGACAGGCCGGGCGGAAGACGGGTTGGGCGGAGCCCCGGAAGGGTGGTGGGCCGAAGCGATGGGGGATTAGCCCCGCTCCTGCGTGATAACAAGAGGCAAGCGGCATTTGGCGGCGCGGGTCAGACCGGGCAGAATGGCGCCTCGATGGAGGATGCCCGCATGCACGAGACCGCCGGACGCAGGATTTGCCTGGCGGCGCCGCTGATCGCGGCGCTGGGCGGGGCCGCGTTGGCGCTGAGCGGCTGCGGCACCAGCCCGGCCGATTTTGGCATCACGGGCCCCTCGCCCGGCATGAGCCTGGCGCCGCCCGCGCCGCCGCCGGCGCGGGGCAATCCGGACGCGACGGCGGTTATCCCGGGGGTCCGGACCGGCAGCGACGCGTCCGGGCCGGCCGTCCTGCGGGGACGCGCCACCCCCGGCACGTTCTTCGGATCGGATTAGGGGCCGGCCAGCAGCCGGCCCCTGAGGATCGCGATCAGGCCGAGAGCGCGGCCGGTTCGGTGCGGTCGCGCTTGACCAGCAGCTTGTTCAGCGCGTGCACGTAGGCGCGGGCGGAGGCGACGATGGTGTCGGTGTCGGCTCCCTGGCCGTCGACCATCTTGCCCTTTTCCTCCAGCCGCACGGTGGTCTTGGCCTGGGCGTCGGTGCCCTCGGTGACGGCGCCGACGGAGAACAGGACCAGATTGGCCTCGTGCGGGAAGATTTTCCGAATCGCGGCGAAGGTGGCGTCCACCGGGCCGTCGCCGGAGGACGAGGCCTTGTGCACGACGCCGTCCACTTCCAGCTCCAGCTCGGCCTTCGGCGGCGCCTTGGAGCCGGCGTGCAGGTCCAGCGAGACGAAGCGCACCCGCTCGTGGTCGCGCATCACCTCGTCATCGACCAGGGCGACGATGTCCTCGTCGTAGACCACCTTCTTGCGGTCGGCGAGGTCCTTGAAGCGGCGGAAGGCGTCGTTCAGCTGGTTGTCGCCGATCGAGTAGCCGAGCGTGTTCAGCTTGTCGCGGAAGGCGGCGCGGCCGGAGTGCTTGCCCAGGACCAGGCTGTTCTTCTGCCAGCCGACGCTTTCCGGGGTCATGATCTCGTACGTTGCCGCGTCCTTCAGCACGCCGTCCTGGTGGATGCCGGCCTCGTGCGCGAAGGCGTTGCGCCCGACGATGGCCTTGTTCGGCTGCACGTCGAAGCCGGTGATGGTGGACAGCAGCTTGGAGACCTTCAGCAGGCTGGTGGTCTTGATGTTGTTGCTGAAGGGCATGACGTCGTGGCGGGTGCGGATGGCCATCACGACTTCCTCGAGCGAGGCGTTGCCGGCGCGTTCGCCGATGCCGTTGATGGTGCTCTCCACCTGGCGCACGCCGGCGCGGAGTGCTGCCAGGGTGTTGGCGACGCCCATGCCGAGATCGTTGTGGTTATGGGTGGACAGGACGATCTGGTCCGCCCCGGGCACCCGTTCGAGGACGTTGCGGAACATCGCGGCGATGTCGTCGGGCATGGCGTAGCCGACGGTGTCGGGCAGGTTGATGGTGGTGGCGCCGGCGTGGATGGCGGCCTCGACCACGCGGCACAGGAAGTCCGGGTCGCTGCGGGTCGCGTCCTCGGCCGACCATTCGACGTCTTCGGCGTGCTGGCGGGCCAGGGTGACGCTGTCGACCGTCGCCTGGATCACTTCCTCGGGCGTCAGGCGCAGCTTGACCTTCATGTGCAGGTCGGAGGTGGCGATGACGATGTGGATGCGCCGGCGCTTGGCCGCCTTCAGCGCTTCCGCCGCGCGCAGCACGTCCATCTGGCCGGCGCGGGCCAGGCTGGCGATGACGGGGGTGTCGGGGCGCTGGCCGACACTTTCGGCGATGGCCTTGACGCTCTCGAAGTCGCCGGGGGAGGCGATGGCGAAGCCGGCTTCCATGACGTCGATGCCGAGTTCGGTCAGCGCCTCGGCCATGCGGATCTTTTCCGCCAGGTTCATGGAGAAGCCGGGCGACTGTTCGCCGTCGCGCAGGGTGGTGTCGAAGATGATGATGCGGTCGTCGTCCAGCTTGCCGAAGCTGGGATGGATGATGCTCATGTGGGTCGTCCTCGGTGGTGTTTGGCCAATGGGTTATTTGGCGGTGACTTACTCGGAACCGCGCGCGAGCGCGAGGGTTCAGGGTTCCCCCTGAGCGATGCCGGCGTCAGTCGCGCGGCGTCACGCCCAGGGGCGGGTAAGTCGAAGGAGGAGGATGCCGAGGAGGAGGCGCGCGCCGGGGTTCGCGGGAGTGCGATCGGTCCGGGTCATGCGGGGCGCGGCTTGGGCCATGGGGTAGGAGTAGCTTGTATTGGGGGGTTAGGCAAGGTTTGGGTGGGGGTGGGGGGGATTTTGGGTTTCGGGCCAAAGCGGTCATTCGTGACCGGCTGTCCAACCGGCCGAAATTGGCCGGTTCCTGTCCGACAGCTTTGGGCACACTGACATGCGGGAGCAGCGATTTTGAACACTGATTTTGCTAAGGTGAAATCTTGTCATTGAAACACTCTCGATTGCAGCATGGTCGGCCATGCTAAGGGAAGCCGAGTAATGACTGTATGGAGTGTGACACTTGAAGGCGCAGATCCAAGGTAACTATGAGGAACGGCTCGAGCGTTATGGCGCACTCATCCACGGGAATGAACCGCCAGGCTTGGTAGTGAAGCTGGCGACCTACTCATCCTTTTTGGAGCAGTATGCTCGGTATAGCGACAAACTCTGGCAGATCGAGCCGTTACTCTACACGCTCATTCAGTCGGTCGAGGTCGATCTCCATCTTGCTACGGCAAAGCTAATCGAGAATCCGCGCCGAAGCGAACGGAGCTTGTTCAAATTTCTCGACTTCTGCCTAGCGAACCGGGCGAACATCTCATGGAAGTCCGGCCTACTGACGGAGAGTGTAATCCGACGCCAGATCGATGAACTCGAAAAGCACAGAGCGACAGTAACAAGTATTATGAGCCGACGCGATAAGTTCTTTGCACACCTCGACAAGGCCTATTTCGCCGATCCGCTCGCGATCTATGCTGACTTCCCCTTGGCTCAAACGGCGGTAATCGCGTTAGTGAATTGCATCATTGATATCGTCTCGGAGCACCAATCCAACCTCAACGACACCATCAGCTCCCATGTCGGCGAGTTCTACCGCATTGCGGTCTACAAGATGGTACGTAACCTTGAGGCAGGCCGAAAGGCGAATTTCCCAGGCCAGCTCGACTGATGTAGTGGCTGCGGCTGAACCGGCATTAGTCGCGTCAGACGTGGGGATTTCGCGCGCGGGTTCAGACATCGGACAAAGGGCGGCTTTCGAAAGCCGCCGGTGACAAACTGATCGGCAAAGTTTGGCGCGAAACAGCAGTGACTGGCCGAAATCAGCCTGTCCCGCTCCTGGGCGAGGACGCCGACGAAAATTCGACATAGGCTCCGTTTCCAGGGCGTGCCGGCCTAGCCCTCGACCTGCTTGCGCTGCTGGTTCAGGCCCTGAAGAACGGATGTGAGCCTAGCCGCTTCCGCCGGATCGACTGCGGCCGCCAGTTTCATGCGGGTATCGTAAGTCTTTTTCCGCTGCCGGTTGGGGACTGTCATCTTGCCGTCTCTAATCAGCGTACCGGTAACCTCTGCCACGCCGCCGGTAAAGTGGCGTTCCTTGTGATAGTGCAGCCCGCGGCTGTGAATTTGCTTGCGAACGGCCCATACTACGCGTTCCGGCACAAATCCCCTGAAAGCGTCACGTCATCCATGTAGACAGTTAGGACGCACCCTGCGTCTTTGGCGATCCGCCCAATGGCAAACCACATATCGTAGAACGCGAAGAACGACAAAATCGGGCTTACCGTGCTGCCGGTCGCCAGCATGCCGTCGACGGTGAGTAGATTGGCAAGGATCGCAGCTACATCTGGGCTACACCGCATGACCTTGTGAAAGAACCAATACACGCGATGGCGCGGCGTTGATGGGAAATAGGCGTGAACGTCAAGCGTACAGGACTTCCTTCGCCCCGATATGCTGGGCGGCATTCGACACGTAAGACCGGCGTTTGACAGGGCAGAACAGGAAATCAGGAGGCTCGATCCGCGACAATGCCTTCCTGACCGCGATGTGGATGGGCCGGAGGTCGCCGCGCGGCTCCTGAATGACGCGAGTTTTCGTCTTCCCATTCCGCGTGATTTCCTTGGTACGCTTGCTGTAGGGCCGCTCCGTGGCGGCCACGGCGTCGAGTGTCGCGCGCGTCAGCCCGAAGAATGCCGCCAGCTTCGCGCGCGACTGCATCGCGTAGAGCCGCGACTGATTAAGCGGGTGAAGTTTCACAAAATCATGCGGCATCACGGCCCGACCGGGCCGCAATGAACCTTAGAAGTGCGAGCACTTTGCCCGACACTGCCGTTTTCAATCGGCTTGCCGGCGCGCCATTCTCGATATGCTCCGCGAAAAACAGAATTGACGACATCGGAATATTGAACTCCAGAGCATACTTGCGCAGCAGTTGCAGGGTCGGCTCCTTCTTTCCTGCCTCGATCTCCGACAGGTAGGGAGCTCCGATCTGGAGGCGCGTCGCCATGTCCTTCTGTGAGACGTCGTGAAATATCCTAATTAGCCGTAGTGCCTCGTTCAGCATCGTCTCCCTCCCGGAAACAGATTGTAGGGAGTTGGAAAACTGGGCCTTGACCATCAATGCCTCGGGGAAATCCGCACCAACTCGTAGAAAAGTCGAGCCAACACGAAAGCCGTCTTCAGCACCAGCGGGTTGCAGAGCCAGCGTAGCCAGCCCTTCTTCCGATGCGCACCCCGCCTAGATCGCCGTCGTCTGTCAGCCACTGGCTCATGGTTTTCTTCGTCCACAAACTTGCCCTCCATCGCGCCAGCCGCAGGATTGCTTCGGCGCCCGCCTGACGGAGTGCAGGGGTGACAACGGATTTAGACCCAGAGTTCCTAGGAGCGCGGCGTTTCCGCTTACGCCGCGCCCTCGCCCGCGTCCGGTCGCCCCGACGCTGACGGATGGGAGAAGGCCTCTAGCCTTCCGCGGGCCAGATCGTGGCCCTGTTCATGGCAGCTCGTCCCTTCAAGTGTCTGACGGGACGAAATAGACACGAGAGCGCCGCGCGCCGCAAGAATTAAATTCTCTGTTGGAGAAGTTTTTTTGCTTGACCTCTGGAACGTAGCGGCGGGACGGCGAGTTGCATCTGCGTCGGCTGGGCATGTAGTTGCTACGCTTGCTGGTTGGGCTTGAGCGACGATTTGGGGCCCGCGAGGTGGCCTTTGTTCCAAGGAATGACCGGACGGGTATGCGGGACAAATGCCGGGTTGGTTGCGTGTTGCATGACAGGTCCCCTGAGCCGCGAAGATGCGGCCGATATGCCTGCGCCCGCGAGACGCGCGCGCGACGCAGGGCCGTTTCGCTGGGCAATCGGGTGAAGGGAAGGAAGGCCAAGGGGCTTTGCCCCCTGGCCCCCCACCAAAGGCTCGCCTTTGGAAACCTTCCATTGTTTGGGAGTGCAAGGAGGGCCAACCGAGACCTTGCAAGGTCCGAACAGGCCCTCCTTGCATTCCCAAACCAGTAGCGGGTTCTAAGGGCTTGCCCTTAGCGGGGTTCAGGGGCGGAGCCCCTGACCTTCCTTCCCTTCCCCCGATTGCCCCGCCTTGACAGTTCGCGGCCGGCCCCGCATCAGGGTTTGAGGCGGGGCACGCGGACAGATGCCTCGACCTGACATCCGGCCAACGAGTCCTGTCGAAGGGCGGCCTGGATGATCCACCCGGCAGGTGGAGGGTTGTATCCAATGACCGCCGCCGTGTGGCTGCCGGTGCTCGTCAAGGCTTTGGCGACCGCGCTGATCGTCGTTTCCGCTTCCGCCATCGCCGAAGTTCTGGGCCCGTTCTGGGGGGCGCTGATCGCCAGCCTGCCGGTGTCGGCGGGGCCGGCCTATGTGTTCCTGGCGATGCGGCATGGGGCGGATTTTGTCGCGGCCAGCGCGCTCAGCAGTTTCGCGGCGAACGCGGCGACCGGGTTGTTCCTGATCGTCTACGCCGTTCTGGCCGGGAGGGTGCCCGCGTGGCCGGCTCTCGGGGCCGCGGTGCTGGCGTGGCTGGGGGGCAGTTTCGCGACGCAGCAGGTTGCCTGGACGCCGGCGGCGGCGTTGCTGGCGAACGGGATCGTGTTCGGCGCCGGGTTCTTCGTGCTGAACAGGGTGGGGAGCGGGGATCGTGGAGCGGCGGCGCCGGCGCGGCGGCGGTGGTTCGACCTGCCGGTTCGCGCCGTGGCGGTGGCGGGGTTCGTCTCGCTCGTTGTCGCGGTGAGTTCGATGCTGGGTCCCGACGCGACCGGGATCGCGGCGGTGTTTCCGATCAGCCTGATCAGCCTGATCGTTATCGTGCGGCCACGGATCGGCGGTCCGGCTGCCTCCTTGCTGGCGGCCAACGCGCTGCGGGCGATGCTGGGGTTCGGCCTGGTGCTGCTGGCGCTGCATCTGGCGGTCCGGCCCTGGGGAACCATGACGGCGCTGGTCCTCGCAGGGTGCGTATCGGTTCTCTGGTCGGGCGGGTTGCTGTTGCTGAGACCACGGCGCCGGCCTGGTTAGGCCCACTGCCTGGGCAATCGGGGAAAGGAAGCAAGGCCAGGGGGCTTTGCCCCCTGGACCCCCACCAAAGGCTCGCCTTTGGAATCCTTCCATTGTTTGGGAGTGACAGGAGGGCCAACCGAGACCTTGCAAGGTCCGGATAGGCCCTCCTGTCACTCCCAAACCAGTAGCGGGTTCTAAGGGCTTGCCCTTAGCGGGGGTCCAGGGGCAGCGCCCCTGGCCTTCTTTCCCTTCCTCCGATTGCCCCGGGCAGCGGGCCTAACCGCGCCGCCTGTGTTCCGGCGTGGGCGATTTTGCTTGCCAGTTAATTATGATAACTGTTAAGATAACAAGATGGACACATCGCACAATCTCCCGCCTGACCCGCAACCCGATTGGGCGCTGCTGCTGCCCCGGGAGGCGTTTCACCAGATCGTTTTCACGCTGCGGCGCGCGTTGCCGCCGCCGGTTTCCGATGATCCGGCGGAGCTTGTCCGGCGGGACCGGGCGGCGATGGCGGCGGTGGCTTCGCTGCTGCCGGAGACCGCGGCCGAGGGGCGGCTGGCGGCGCAGTTTGTCGCCGCCGATGCGTGGGCGATGGATTGTTTGAGGCTGGCGGGGGAGCGCAAGCGCGAGTTCGAGGTGGCGCGGAAGTGCCGGGCGCAGGCGACGAGCCTGATGCGGGAGGCGAAGGGCGCGTTGCGGGCGCTGCAGGGGCTGCAGGCGGCGCGGCGGAAGATCGCGGGGGATGAGGACGCGGCGGGGCGGGCCGCGTGGGCGGAGCATGCGGCGGTGGGGCTGATGGCGGAGGGGATGGACGACGGGGAGGAAGGGGCGAAGGCTTCGGGCTCGCGGGACGGCCGGCAGAAGCTGTCCTCGGCTCTGCCGGCTCCGGCGCCGCGAGGCGTGGATGGCCGGCACAAGACCGGCCAGGATGGGGCCGGCCATGACGGGGAAGAATTGGGCGGCTTGGCGGGTGCGGCGCCGGGGGGCGTGGATGGCGCGCGCAGGTCGGAGGGTGTTGGGGACGTCTCGTCGAATGGGACGAGTCCCGGTGATGTGTGGCGTGAGACGGATGCGAGACTGTGGCCGCGTTTCGCGAAGACGGGTTCCTGAGGCGACGAATGGGCTCGGGGCGGGTGGTTTCAGACCGGGGCGGCGCGGTCTGCCGCGGCGTCGATGCGGGCGACCAGGTCGGGCGGCAGGGGGCCGGCATTGGCGGCGGCGACGCATTCGGCGAGTTCGGCGCGGTTCTTCACGCCGAGGACCAGCGTGTCGATGTCGAGGCCCAGGGCGTAGCGGTGGGCGATGACGGCGGGGTTTTCGCCGAGGTCGGCGCAGATGGCGCGGAAGCCGGCGGCGCGGGCGTAGTCGCGCAGTTCCGGGTGGCCGGGCGGCAGGGGGCGGTCGATGGCGGCGGCGAGGGCGCCGGCCTGGACGGCGCGGATGCCCATGACGCCGACGCCGTTGGCGCGGGCGGCGGCGATGATGTCGCGCGGCTTGGCGGGGCCGTCGAAGAATTTCAGGCCGCCGGGGCTGTCCAGCAGGTTGGCGATGCACTGCACCGCCGCCGGGCGCGGGGCTTCGTTGAGCAGGCGGATGATGGTGTCGGGGTGGCCGATGCCGGTGAGGCCCCAGGCGCCGATCAGGCCTTCGCGGACGAAGCGCTCGAACAGCGGGCGGACGTGGTCGACGAACACCGGGTAGGCGGTCATGCGGGCCGCGGCCTCGGGGTTGGCCGAATTGGCCAGGCCGGCGGGGACGACGTTGGAGTGGAGGAAGAACAGGTCGAGCCTGGATAGCCGCAGCCGCCGCAGGCTGGCCTCGATGGAGGCGCGCAGGGTGGCCTCGATCTCCCCCGGCGGGGTGGCGCCGAGGTTGCACTTGCTGGTGACGCGCACGCCGGGGGGCAGGCGGCCCTCGAAGGCGGCGCCGACGACCTGCTCGGCGCGGCCGTCGCCGTAGCGGGGTGCCAGGTCGAGCAGGTTGATGCCGGCGGCGACGGCGTTCTGGACCACGGCGATGCACTCGGCCTCGGTGGTCTGGCCCCAGAGCATGCCGATCCCGCCGCCGCCCAGGGTGAGGGTGGAGACGGGGGGCAGGGTTCCGAATGGGTGCGTGTTCATCCGGCTAGCCGTTGCGGGGCGCCGGGAAGCTCAGTTGGAGAGGGGGGGAGAAACGGCCGGCTGGCCCGGCACGCCGGCGGTGGCGCGGCGGCTCTGCCAGAGGGCGACGAAGTCGATCGGCTGCAGCAGCACCGGGGGGAAGCCGCCGTCGCGGGTGACCTCGGCCAGGATGTTGCGGGCGAAGGGGAACAGGACGCGCGGGCATTCGACCAGGAGGACCGGCTCCACCGCGTTCTCCGGCAGGTTGTTCAGGGTGAACACGCCGGCATAGGTGAGTTCGGCGACGAACACGGCGGTGGTGCTGGCGGGGGGGGCGCCGTCGGGGGCCGCGACCTCATGCGCCTCGGCGCGTATGATCAGCGCCACCTCGTACACGTTCTGGCCGTCCTGGATGCGGCGGGCCTGGACGTCGAGGTTGATGTTGACGGCGGGGTTGGCCTTCAGGTGGGTGAAGATGGCCGGGGCGCCGGGAACCTCGAAGGACAGGTCCTTCACGTACTGGATGTTGACCACCAGGGGCGGCGCCTGGGTGGCATCCGCGGGGGCGGCGGGCTGCTGGCCGTTCTGGGACTCGGACATCGTGTTCTCCGTGTTTCGGTCGAAGCCGGCGACTATCCGGCGGCAAGAGCGGCGCGGGTAGCATGGATGCCGGCCGGATGCCAGGGGGATGCCAGGGCGGCGGTATGCCAGGGCGGCGGTTCAGGCGCGCCAGATGATTTCCGCGGGGGGCGGCTCGGTCGGGTCGCAGCGCAGCCACTGGCCGTTCATCACGCTGGTGCCGGTCATCGACAGGATGAAGCCCCAATGGCTGACCACCAGCGTGTCGGACCAGTCGTGCAGGGCCGACATCTCCGCCCGGAACAGGCGGGCGCGGTCGATGATGGAGGCGGCCGGCTCCTCGATCGCCGGCCACCAGATCTCGTCGATGCCGGAGAAGTCGCGGTGCGGCCAGTCGCGTTCCAGGTCGATGCGGGGGGTGCCGATGTCGCAGGCGAACTTGTAGCGCTCGCGCACCACGGGGTGGATCATCACCGGCACGTTCAGCGCGCGGGCCACCGGCTCGGCGGTTTGCAGGGCGCGGGTGTAGGGGGAGGTGATGATGCGCCGGATGCCCTGGTGGCGCAGCGCCTCGGCCGCCGCCTGCGCCTGCTCGTGGCCGAGCGGGGTCAGCTTCGGGTCGACGATGCCGGGATCGACCCGGGTCGCGGAGAAATGGAGGTTGAATTCGCTCTGGCCGTGTCGGAGCAGGATCATGCGGGGGAGATAGCGAGCGGGCGGATGCCCGGCAATCCCTGTTGTTTACGGGCCCGTTCGGATCACCGGCATGCCGGATTCCTGGTCTCCTGTGGTCTCTGTTGTTGTCTGGCGGGCGCCGGCCGCCTATGTCTAGGGTTGAATGGAGTAAGACATCATGGACGGCGGATTTCCGATTGACCTGATCCTGTTCGGGATGATCGCGGCTTTTCTCGTGTTGCGGCTGCGCAGCATCCTCGGCCGGCGCACCGGCTACGAGCGCCCGACAGCGGCCTACCAGCCGCCGGCCGCCCCGGCCGCCCCGGTGATCGAGGGCCGGGCCGAGCCCGTGGCCCCGGCCGCCGCACGCGTGCTGCCGGATCCGCACGGTAGCGTCGGGCAAACGCTTGGCAGAATGCAGGCCACCGATCCCGGCTTCGATCCGGCCGCCTTCCTGAACGGGGCGGAGCAGGCGTTCCGCATGATCGTCGATGCCTTCGCCAAGGGCGACCGGGCGACGCTGCGGCCGTTGCTGTCGGATGCCACCTACGCCGCCTTCGACGGCGCGATCACGGCGCGCGACGCGGCCGGCCACACGCAGGTGAGCGAAATGCGCGGTATCCAGTCCGCCACGATCGAGCAGGCGGACCTGAGCGGCAGCATCGCCCGGCTGACGGTTCGCTTCGTTTCCGACCAGATCAGCTATACGCGCGATGCGGCCGGCAATCCGGTGGCGGGCACGGACGCGGTGACCGAGCTGGTGGACCTGTGGAGCTTCGAGCACGACCTGACCTCGCATGACCCCGTGTGGCGCCTGGTCGCCGCGACGTCGGCCTGATCCCAGCTTGCTGACATCCATGTCTGCGGTCCGTTTCGTCGCGGCGGGCGCCGCCCTGTTGTGCCTGGCTGCCCTGCTGCCTCTCGCCGGATGTGTGGCCCCCACCGGCCGCGAACCCGCTACCCTCACCCCCGTCGGCTTCGACGCCCTGCCCGGCTGGAGCGCCGATCACGCCTGGTCGGCCGTGCCGGCGCTGCTGCGCAGCTGTGGCGGCCTCGCGGACCTGCCGGCGGGCCAGAAGCTCGGCGGCGCCGGGGACGCGGCCCGGCTGGCCGGCACCGCCGGCCAATGGGCCGGCGTATGCGCCGCGGCGGAGCAGCTTCGCCCGCACGACGACGACGGCGCGCGGGCGTTCTTCGAGCAGCATTTCCAGCCCTACGCGATGACCGTGAGCGGGGGCGCCGATGCGCTGTTCACCGGCTACTACGAACCGGAGGTGCAGGGCTCCCGCCGGCGCGGCGGTCGCTACCAGACGCCGATCCTGGCGCTGCCGAACGACCTGGTGCAGGTGCCGGGTGCGACGGGAGGCGGCGGCAAGGCGATCGGGCGCATGAGCGGCGGCCAGCTGGTGCCGTATTACGACCGCGCCCAGATCGAGCGCGGCGCGCTCGCCGCTCGCCACCTGGAGCTGTTCTGGCTGGCCGATCCGGCCGAGGCGTTCTTCCTGCAGGTGCAGGGTTCCGGGCGGGTGCGGCTGCCGGACGGGTCCACGGCGCGGGTCGGCTATGCCGGGCAGAACGGCCGGCCCTATGTGCCGATCGGGCGCCTGCTGGCCGAGCGCGGGGAGATCCCGGCCGACCAGGTATCCATGCAGACCATCCGCGCCTGGCTGGCCTCCCACCCGGACAAGGCGCGGGCGCTGATGGACGAGAACCCGTCCTATGTGTTCTTCCGGGAACTGACCGGATTGCCGTCCGACGAGGGCGCGCCGGGGGCGTTCGGCGTGCCGCTGACCCCGAGCCGTTCCCTGGCGGTGGACCCGCAGCTGCTGCCGCTGGGCGCGCCGGTCTATATCGCGACCACCGATCCCGCGACCGCCGGGCCGCTCGACCGGCTGACCCTGGCGCAGGATACCGGCAGCGCCATCAAGGGCGCGCTGCGCGGCGATCTGTTCTTCGGCTGGGGCCCGGACGCCGAGAACCGCGCCGGGCGGATGCGCCAGTCCGGCCGTGCCTGGCTGCTGCTGCCGCGCGCGTTGCCGGCGGGCTGAACGGTGGACGCCCCGGCCGATCCGCAGCGGCTGGAGGAGCATCGGCTGCTGCTGGGCGATTGCCTGGAGGTGCTGCCGACCCTGGACGCCGCCTCGGTGGACGTGGTGGTCACCTCCCCGCCCTACAATCTCGGCATCGCCTATCGCAGCTACGCCGACCGGCTGGGCGAGCAGGCCTATCTGGACTGGCTGCTGGAAGTGGCCGGGCAGGTGCGGCGGGTGATGGCGCCGGACGCGTCGTTCTTCCTCAACATCACCGGCTCTTCCAAGGCGCCCTGGCTGCCGTTCGAGCTGATCGTGCGGCTGCGCGGGCTGTTCGTGCTGCAGAACCACATCACCTGGATCAAGTCGGTGGCGGTCGGCGAGGATTCCGTCGGGCATTTCAAGCCGGTGGGTGGGCAGCGCTTCCTGCACCACAACCACGAGCACATCTTCCACCTGACGCTGACCGGCGACGTGAAGCTGGACCGGCTGGCGATCGGCGTGCCGTTCAAGGACAAGTCCAACATCGCCCGGCGCGGCCATGCGCGGGATCTGCGCTGCCGGGGCAATACCTGGTTCATCCCATACGAGACGGTGAAAAGCCGGGCGCAGAAATTCCACCACCCGAGCACGTTCCCGGTGGATCTGCCGCGCTGGTGCATCCGGCTGCACGGCAGGCCGGGCGCCACCGTGCTGGACCCGTTCATGGGCACCGGCACCACGATGGTCGCGGCGGCGCTGGAAGGCGCGCGGGGCATCGGGATCGAACTCGACCCGGCCTATCTGGCGATCGCCCGGGAACGCCTGGCTAGCCTCGACGAAACAGGGGACCTAGATTGACCGCCATGTCCGAAAGCAAACCGCGCCCCTCCCCACCTCGCGTTGCCCTGTTCGTCACCTGCCTGGTGGATCTGCACCGGCCGTCGGTCGGCTTCGCCGCCATCCGGCTGCTGGAGCAGGCCGGCTGCCAGGTGGAGGTGCCGCGGGCGCAGACCTGCTGCGGCCAGCCGGCCTACAACACCGGCGACCGGGAGACGGCGCGCGAGCTGTCGGCCGGCATCGTCGATGCGTTCATCGGCTACGATTATGTCGTGGTCCCCTCCGGTTCCTGCGGCGGGATGCTGCGCCATCATCTGCCGCATCTGTTCGACGACGACCCCAATCTGCGGGCCCGCGCCGACGCGCTGGCGGCCAAGACCTATGAGCTGGTGTCGTTCCTGACCGACGTGCTCGGCGTGCAGCAGGTGGCGGCGAAAACCGGCGAGGCCTTCACCTATCACGACAGTTGCTCCGGCCTGCGCGAACTCGGCATCAAGCAGCAGCCGCGCGCGCTGCTGGCCGCCATGGGTGCGACGGTGACCGAGATGAAGGAGCCGGAGATCTGCTGCGGCTTCGGCGGCACGTTCTGCGTCAAGTATCCGGACATCTCGGTGCGCATGGTCTCCGACAAGACCGCCGACATCGCCGCGACGGGGGCCGGCACGGTGCTGGCCGGGGACATGGGCTGCCTGCTGAACATCGCCGGGCGGCTGAAGCGGGAGGGCCACGCCACCCAGGCGCGCCATGTCGCCGAGGTGCTGGCCGGCATGACCGGCGATCTGCCGGCGATTGGCGAAGCGAAGGCCTGATCCGCCCCCCGGCCGGCATCCGCGGGTGACGCCCTCGCATCGCCTGGCGCCCCATCGCCTGGCAATCGTCATCGGCGCTCACCCAGACGCTGGCCTATGTCACCACGTTCTACGTGCCCTCGGTCGTCATCGGGGCTGTTTCCGTGTCCATGGGCGCCTCGCCGGCCGTGCTGATCGGCGGGTTCTCCTGCGCGCTGCTGGTCAACGGCTTCGCCGCGCCGCGCATCGGCAGGCTGATCGAGCGGACCGGCGGGCGGGAGGTGCTGGCCGCCGGGTCCGTGGTGCTGGCGGCCGGGCTGGCGCTGATGGCCGCGGTGCCGACGCTGACCGGCTGGTATGCCGCGTGGGGCCTGATGGGCATCGGCATGGCGCTGGGGCTGTACGACGCCGCCTTCGCCACCATCGGCCGGCTGCTGGGCGCGGGCTCCCGCCCGGTCATCGTCGGGGTCACGCTGATGGGCGGCTTCGCGTCCTCGATCGGCTGGTCCATGGGCTGGCTGGTCGATCTTGCCGGCTGGCGGCAGACCCTGCTGATCTATGCGGCGATCAACCTGCTGGTGAACCTGCCGCTGGAACTGTGGCTGATCCCGCGCGCCGCGCCCGCGGCCCCGGCGCCGCAGGGTACGGATGGCCGGACGGAGGGCGCGCTGCCGCCGGGCATGTTGGGAATGTTCGTGCTGCTGGCGGTGTTCTTTTCCATCCGCTCGGCGATGACCACGGCCTTCTCGGTGCATTCTCTGGCGCTGATGCAGGGGGTGGGTCTGTCCGCCGCCGGGGCGGTGGCGGCGCTGGCGCTGATCGGCCCGGCGCAGGTCGGCGCGCGGATCGTGGAATGGTTCTTCGGGCGCCATGTGTCGGCAATGACGACCTCGTTGATCGGCGCGCTGCTGCTGCCCCTCGGCGTCGTGGCGCTGTTGCTGGGCGGACCGGCGGCGGTTTTCGCCATTGCCTGGGGGGTCAGCGGCGGCATCGTCACGATCAGCCGCGGCGTGCTGCCGATGGTGCTGTTCGGTCCGCGCGGCTACGCGACAAGGCTTGGCCAGATCGCCCTGCCGACGCTGCTGGTGCAGGCGGCGGCGCCGACGCTGATGGCGCCGCTGATGGCGGTCTTTCCGGCCGCCCATGTGCTGGGCGGCATCGGCGTGGCAGGGTTCATCGCCTTCCTGTGCCTGCTGCCGCTATGGCGGGCAAAGCCGGCGACGGATCGCGGCTAATCCTGCTTCAGGACTTCCCCGGCGAGATAGAGGCTGCCGCAGATCAGCACTCGGGCGGGGCCGGGTTGTCGGGCAATCTGGGCCAACGCCTCGGCGATCGTCGGGCCGGGCTTCGCCACGCCACCGGATGCGGCGACGATGGCTTCCACCGGCAGCGCAAGATGCTGGCCGGGTTCGGAAACCGCCCAGATGCCGGCAGCGTGCATCAGCAGCGGGCGCAGGGTGGCGGCCGTGTCCTTCGCCTGCTTCATGCCGATGATCAGATGCGTCGGGCGGTCGGACCAGCCGGCGATATGCTCGGCCAGCACTTCCCCGGCGCCGGGATTGTGGCCGCCATCCAGCCAGAGCTCCCAGCCCGCCGGCAACTTTTTGGTCAGCCGCCCGGTCAGGCGCTGCATCCGCGCGGGCCATTCCGCGCTGGCGAGCCCGGCCCCGAAGGCGCGGGCGGGTAACGTGATGGCGGAGGCCCGCAGCGCGGCAATGGCAATCCCCGCATTGTCGACCTGGTGCGCGCCCGGCAGCGACGGTGCGGGCAGGTCCAGCGCGCCCTGGGCATCGGTGTATCGGAAGCCGGTTCCGGCCGGTTCGATCCGCCAGTCGCGGTCCCGCAAGACCACCGGCGCGCCGACCTGCCCGGCCAGCGCCAGCAGCGTTTCCAGCGCCGCCGCCGGTTGCTTGCCGATGGCGACGGGGATGCCGGATTTGAGGATGCCGGCCTTCTCCGCCGCGATCACGGAAATCGTATCCCCCAGCAATTCCCGGTGATCGAGCGAGATCGAGGTGATCGCCGTCGCCACCGGCCGGGCGATCACGTTGGTGGCATCGCCACGCCCGCCGAGACCGACTTCCAGCACGCAAAGCTCGGCCGGATGTTCGGCGAACAGATACAGCGCGACGGCGGTGATCACCTCGAACACGGTGATCGGCGCGCCGTCGTTCACCCGCTCGATATGCTCCAGCGCCTCGGCCAGCGCTTCGTCGGAAACCAGTTCGCCGGCGATGCGGATGCGCTCGTTGAAGCGCACCAGATGCGGGGAGGTGTAGACGTGCACCCGTTTCCCCGCCGCCTCGCCGATCGCGCGCAGGAAGGCGCAACAACTGCCCTTGCCGTTGGTGCCGGCCACGTGAACCACCGGCGGCAGCCGCAGCTCCGGATGCCCCAGTTTCTCCAGCAACGACAACAGCCGGTCCAGGCTGAGATCGATCAGCCTGGGATGCAGCCCGTGCAGCCGGGCGACGATGCCTTCTACGCGGGAGCTCACGCCGCCTTCGGTGCCTCGGAAAGTTCCTTCACGCGCAGCAGGCCGATGACCCGCGCCAGGGTGGAGCGCATCTCGTCGCGCTTGACCACCATGTCGACGATGCCATGCTTGTGCAGGTATTCCGCCCGCTGGAAGCCTTCGGGCAGGGTCTCGCGCACCGTCTGCTCGATCACCCGCGCGCCGGCGAAGCCGATCAGCGCCTGCGGCTCGGCGATGTGGATATCGCCCAGCATGGCGAAGCTGGCGGTAACGCCGCCGGTGGTCGGATCGGTCAGCACGACGATGTAGGGCAGGCCGGCATCCTTCACCAGCCTGGTGGCGATCACGCTGCGCGGCATCTGCATCAGGCTGATCGCGCCTTCCTGCATGCGCGCGCCACCCGATGCGGTGAACACGACCAGCGGCGCATCCTGCAGCACCGCGAGCCGGGCCGCGGCGACCAGCGCCTCGCCCACACCCGCACCCATGGAGCCGCCCATGAACTCGAACGCCATCGCCGCGACCACCGCCTTCTGGCCCTCGATCGCGCCGGAGGCGACCAGGATGGCGTCGTCCATGTGCGTCTTGTCGCGGGCCTCCTTCAGCCGGTCCGCGTAGCGCTTGGAATCGCGGAAGCGCAACGGATCGGCCGGCACCTTGGGAAGCTCGATCCGGGTGAAACCTTCATCCAGCGTCCATTTCAGCCGCTCGGTGGCGGTGGCGCGCATGTGATGGCCGCACTGGCTGCACACCTTGTGGGTGGTTTCCAGATCCAGATGGAAGATCATCTGCTGGCAGTTCGGGCATTGGTGCCAGAGATTGTCCGGCACCTCGCGCGAGGCGAACAGGGTACGGATTTTCGGGCGAAGAACCTCGGTCAGCCAGCTCATGTCCTAATCTCCATTTGACCTGGCCCCTTGGCGCGCGCCGCGCACGCCCTCGGCCAGGCCGCGCACCTGGTCCAGGACGCGGCGCACCGCCTCCGGCTTCGCCCGGCCCTGCTCGTCCAGGCTGTGGAACAGCGTGTCGATCAGCGCCGAGGCGACCACGGCGGCATCGCCGGTTCGCACCGCCTCCGCTGCCTGCTCGGGCGTGCGCACGCCGAAACCCACCGCGATCGGCAGGTCGGTGACCCGGCGGATGCGCGGCATCGCCGCCGCCAGTTCCGCAGCACTGGCGGTGCGGGTGCCGGTGATGCCGGTGATGGAAACGTAATAGACGAACCCGGAACTGCCATTCAGCACCAGCGGCATGCGCTGGTCATCCGTGGTGGGTGCGACCAGGCGGATGATGTCGAGACCATTGGCGGCGGCGAACGGCGCCAGCAGGTCGGCCTCCTCGGTCGGCAAATCCACCACGATCAGCCCGTCCACACCCGACGCGGCGGCGTCGACGCAGAACCGCTCCGGCCCATAGGACAGGATCGGGTTGAGGTAGCCCATCAGCACGATCGGGGTGGCGTTATCCTCGGTGCGGAAATCGCGCACCATCGCCAGCGTGCGCGCCACGGTGGCGCCGGCGCGCAGCGCGCGCAGGCCGGCGGCCTGAATGATCGGGCCGTCCGCCATCGGGTCGGTGAACGGCATGCCGATCTCGATCAGATCGGCCCCCGCGCCGGGCATGCCACGCAGGATGGCCATGGAGGTGGCGGGATCGGGGTCCCATGCCTCCAGGAAGGGGATCAGCGCGCCACGGTTCTGGGCGCGCAGTTCGGCGAAGCGGGCGGCAATGCGGCTCATGCTATCGGTCCGATCACATCTTGAAGTCGAGATGGTCGGCCACCGTGAAGATGTCCTTGTCGCCCCGGCCGCACAAATTCATCAGGATGATCTTTTCCTTGTCCATCTCCGGCGCGATCTTGGCGACATGCGCCAGCGCATGCGCCGGTTCCAGGGCCGGGATGATGCCCTCGGTGCTGGTGCAGAGCTGGAACGCGGCCAGCGCCTCCTTGTCCGTCGCGGCGACGTATTCGACCCGGCCGATATCGTGCAGCCAGGAATGTTCCGGACCGATGCCGGGGTAATCGAGGCCGGCGGAAATCGAATGCGCCTCCTCGATCTGACCGTCCTCGTTCTGCAGCAGGTAGGTGCGGTTGCCGTGCAGCACGCCCGGGCGGCCGCGCAACAGGCTGGCCGCGTGCTCGTGCGTGTCCAGGCCGTGCCCGGCCGCTTCCACGCCGATCAGGCGGACCGACGGATCATCGAGGAACGGATGGAACAGGCCCATGGCGTTCGAGCCGCCGCCGATGCAGGCGACCGCGACGTCCGGCAGGCGGCCCTCGGCCGCCAGCATCTGTTGTTTGGCTTCCTCGCCGATCACCGACTGAAAGTCGCGCACCATCATCGGATACGGGTGCGGGCCGGCGACCGTGCCGATCAGGTAATAGGTGTTCGACACGTTCGCCACCCAGTCGCGCAGCGCGTCGTTCATCGCGTCCTTCAGGGTGCCGGCGCCGGACGTGACGGGGATCACTTCGGCGCCGAGCAGCTTCATCCGGAACACGTTGGGCTTCTGCCGCTCCACGTCGGTGGCGCCCATGTAGATGGTGCAGGGCAGGCCGAACAGCGCGCACATGGTGGCGGTGGCGACGCCGTGCTGGCCGGCGCCGGTTTCCGCGATGATGCGGGTCTTGCCCATGCGCTTGGCCAGCAGGATCTGGCCCATGCAGTTATTGGCCTTGTGGCTGCCGGTGTGGTTCAGCTCATCGCGCTTGAAATAGACCTTTGCCCCGCCCAGCCGATCGGTCAGGCGCTGGGCGAACCACAACGGCGTCGGGCGGCCGACATAATGGGTCATGTAGCCGGCGAGTTCCTTCTGGAACGCCGGGTCGGCCTTGGCTTCCCTGTAGGCCTTCTCCACGTCCAGGATGATCGGCATCAGGGTCTCGGCCACGAAGCGGCCGCCGAATTCACCGAAGCGGCCGCGGGCATCCGGGCCGCTGCGCAGGGAGTTTGCCCCTGGTACAGGAGCGATGGGCTTGTTCACGTCGTGGGGTTCTCCGAAGCCGGGAGATTTTCCCGGAAAGGCGGGTCATAGCGCAGGGCGCGCGCTGGGGGGAAGAAAGGCCAGGGGCCCTGCCCCTGGACCCCGCTAAGGGCTCGCCCTTAGAACCCCATACTGGTTTGGGAGTGGCAGGAGGGCCAACCCGGACCTAGCAAGGTCTCGGTCGGCCCTCCTGCCACTCCCAAACAATGGAAGGTTTCCAAAGGCGAGCCTTTGGCGGGGGTCGAGGGGGCAGAGCCCCCTCGCCTTGCTTCCTTCAGCCGGGGAAGTTCGCCGGCTTGTCGCAAACCTTGGTGCCCATGTCCGCGGGGATGGAGATCTCAAGGATTTCCAGATCGTCGGCGGCGCGGGTTTCGTTGTGCTTGGTGTTGCCGGGGATATAGAGGCTGTCGCCTTCCTTGCAGACGATGGTGCGTCCGTCCTCGAACTGCAGTTCCACCCAGCCCTTGACCATGTAGATGAACTGGCCTTCGCAGACATGGTAGTGCCAGCCGGTTTCCCGGGTCAGGCCCTGGGTGCCGATGGTCACCTGGGCGCGCACGGCGCCGCCGCTGGCGGTGGTGACGCCGAGTTCGCGGTACTTGAAGAAATCGCGGCGGCCCTGCACGAGGATCGGGTCGCTGGCGGGGGCATAGGCGATCTTGCCCTTTTCGAAGGCGGCGGTGGCTGCCTTGCTGAGTGTGGCCGATGACATGGCACGTCTCCTGCTGATTGGGGGGAAGGCATTCCCGGTCCACGGTTCTGCGACCGATCGGGCAACGTTAGCCCCCAACGCCCGTCCGCGGCAACGTTCCCGCGTTCAGACCAGCAGCAGCGCCACGCCGCCGGTGGCGGCGGGATCGACCAGCAGCCCCGCCGGGACGCGGCGATGCGGGATGCGCTGCGCAGCCAGCAGCCCCTCGGCGGCGGTTCCGGCATCGTCGGTCCGCACCGCGATGCCGGCGATGAACGGCAGGCAGGGAATGGCGATGCCGGGGAAAACCTGGCCCACCGCCTCCGGCGGCAGCATCCGGACCTTGCCGCGCGGCAGATCCAGCTGAAACCCGCCCTCGGGATCCGGCACCACCGGCCGGCCGGCGAGGACAGAGAAGCGCGCGGCGGTTTCGGCCGGCTGCTCCACCGCCAGCACGATTTCGGCCAGTGCGACCGCGTGATTGGGGTGGACCATGAACCGTTCCTGCCAGATCGCCTCGGGCGTCAAATGGTGGATCAGCTGGATGCGGCCTTCCACGGGATCGGGCAACGGCAGGCGGGCGAACCGAGCCTTCGGGCCGGCGGGGTCGGCGTCATCCACCGGGCGTTCGAGATACGCGACGCCGGGGATGTCGATACCGGCGCGGCGCAATCTGGTCAGATTGGCATCCTCGTCGGCGATCGACAGAGCCAGGATGTGGATGCCGGCATAGCGCGCCAGAAAGCGGTCCAGGGTATTGCTGAAGGCACCGGGATCGACGATCGCAATCAGTTCCAGATAGCCCTCCCGCAGCATGATGCAGCGGTTGCCGGTGCCGAACGGCACCACGGGGCCGTCCGGGGTGCGCTTGCCGGAGTGGCGGGCCAGCGGGGTGAGGCAGAAGCCGAGCGCTTCCCATTTCGCCGCCAGGGCGCCGAGGTCGTTGCCGGCGATGCCGACGTGATCGAGGGCGTCAGCACTGGCCAAGGCGGCGCTCATGCCGGGTCCTCGTAGCCGGCTCGAACCCATTCTTCGGGCTCGGCGGCGGCGGCATCGTACCATTCGACCATCAGCGGATGCGCCCGAACGGCAGCGCAATAGGCCCGCGTGGCGGGGGAGAGGTCGGGCGCATAGGTTAGCAGACGGGTGACGATCGGCGCGTACATGGCGTCCGCACCGTTGAATTGCGCGCCAAACAGGAAAGACCCACCGGCGCCGAAGCGAGCGCGGGTTTCGGCCCATAGCGCCTCGATCCGCGCGATGTCCGCCAGCGCTCCTGGCGTACGACCCCGACCGGTGAAATCGCGGCCGAAGTTCATCGGCATGGCCATGCGCAGGTCGCGAAAGCCGCCGTGCATTTCGGTGGCGATGACGCGCGCATGGGTGCGCGCGGCGAAATCCGCCGGCCAGATCTTGCCGGAAACCTCGGCGCAATACTCGCAGATCGCCAGGGTCTCCCAGACCCGATGGCCGTTATGCTCCAGATAAGGTGCCAGGCCGCTCGGCGACAACGCCTTCAGTGCCGGCGTGGGCTGTCCTCCACCGGCCAGCGGCACGACGATTTCTTCCACATCCAATCCGGCCAGCCGCACCGCCAGCCAGCCGCGCAGCGACCACGAAGAATAGCGGCGCGTACCCAGAATCAACCGACCAACCGGCATTTCATCCCTGTCCTTCCTCCTAGGTTGGCGGCAGGATGCCACGGCAAAGCACAGGAAAACACCCATGAACGAAATGCCCGCCAGGCCCAATAATCTTGACGCCTTCTGGATGCCGTTCTCTTCCAATCGCACCTACAAGGAAACGCCGCGCATGCTCGCCCGCGCGGAGGGCATGAGCTACTTCACCCCGGAAGGCCGCGAGATCATCGACGGCACCGCCGGCCTCTGGTGCGTCAATGCCGGGCATGGCAGGCGCGAGATCACCGAGGCGATCCAGAAGCAGGCCGCGGTTATGGATTACGCGCCCAGCTTCAACATGGGCCACCCGATCGCCTTCCAGGCCGCGGCCAAGGTGGCGGAACTGACGCCGGACGGCATGGACCGGATCTTCTTCACCAATTCAGGCTCGGAAGCCGCCGACACCGCGCTGAAGATCGCCCTGGCCTATCACCGCGCCCGCGGCGATGCCGGCCGCGTGCGGCTGATCGGGCGGGAGCGCGGCTACCACGGCGTCGGCTTCGGCGGCATGTCGGTGGGCGGCATCGGCGCCAATCGGAAACAATTCGGCGCGCTGCTGCCCTATGTGGACCACCTGCCGCACACCCATTTGCCGGAGCAGAACGCCTTTTCCCGCGGCATGCCGGCGCATGGCGCGCACCTGGCCGAAACGCTGGAGAACCTGGTGGCGCTGCACGGCGCGGAAACCATCGCGGCCGTCATGGTCGAGCCGCTGGCCGGATCGACCGGGGTGCTGATCCCGCCGGTCGGCTACCTGGAGCGCCTGCGGCAGATCTGCACCAAGCACGGCATCCTGCTGATCTACGATGAGGTCATCACCGGCTTCGGCCGCATCGGCGCGCATTTCGGCGCCGAGCGCTTTTCCGTCATTCCCGACATCATGACCATGGCCAAGGGCCTGACCAACGCCGCGGTGCCGATGGGTGCGGTGGCGGTGGCTGAAACCGTCTACTCCGCCATCGTGGACGGCGCGCCGGCCGGGATCGAGCTGTTCCACGGCTATACCTATTCCGGCCATCCGCTCGCCTCGGCCGCTGCGATCGCATCGGTGGACCTGCATAAAAGCGAGGACCTGCCCGGCCGCGCCCGGGCGATGGCGCCGTATTTCGAGGACGCGGTGCACAGCCTGAAGGGCCTGCCCAACGTCGTCGATCTGCGCAACCTGGGCCTGGTGGCCGGCATCGAACTCGCGCCGCGCGCCGGCAAGCCGACCGAGCGGGCAATGCGCATCATGAACCGCTGCTTCGACGCCGGCGTGCTGATCCGCACCACCGGCGACATCATCGCACTGTCCCCGCCGCTGATCGTCGAGAAGCCGCATGTGGACCGCATCTTCGGCACCCTGGCGGACGCGATCCGGGCCGAAGCGCAGTAAGCAAGAATGGGGCTTTGCCCCAAACCCCAGGAGGGCTCCGCCCCTCCACCCCGCAAGGGAACTCGTTCCCTTGACCCTTTTAAATTGGTTTGTTGGGAAAGGGGGCATGCCGAAGCCTCTCGACGGCTACGTCGGTTGCGCCCCCTTTCCCAACAAACCAGTCCAAGGGGTTGAGGGGACTAGTCCCCTCACGGGTGCAGGGCAGCGCCCTGCCGGGGTCTGGGGCGGAGCCCCAGCCTTGCTATCTACCCCCGCAGCCCAGCGGCGATGTCGTGGAACACCCGGGCCGGCAGGCCGCCGCCCTGGACGTTGCGCATGGGGTGGTTGTCGTCGTTGCCGATCCACACCCCGATCAGGTTGCCGCCGCCGGCGCTGGTCCAGCCGATGAACCAGGCGTCGCGGAAGTCCTGGGTGGTGCCGGTCTTGCCGGCGACCATGGCGCCCGGGATGGCGGCGGCGCGGCCGGTGCCGCGGGCGACGACGGCGGAGAGCATGCGCACCATCATCCCGGCCTCGTCCGGCCCGATCACCTGTTCCGGCGGCTGGCGGGGTATGACGATTTTCCGGTGGTCGGCGGTGACCGCGTCCACGCCGTAGGGCGTGACCCGCATGCCGCCGTTGAAGAAGGTCGCGTAGGCGGCGGTCAGTTCCAGCAACCCGACCTCGCCGGTGCCCAGCGCCAGGGACGCATCGGGCGGCAGCTTGTCGGCGATCCCCAGGCTTTGCGCGACGGCGATCACCTTGCGTGGGCCGCCGGCCAGTTGCAGCAGGCGGACGGCCGCCGTGTTGACGGATTCCGCCAGCGCGTCCTCCACGGTGATCTCGCCGGCGAATTTCCGCTCGAAATTGGACGGGCTCCAGTTGCCGATGCGGATCGGCGCGTCCAGCACGGTGTCGGCCGGGGTGACGCCGGCCTGGATCGCGGCGAGGAAGACGAACGGCTTGAACGCGGAGCCTGGCTGGCGGCGGGCCAGCACGGCGCGGTTGTACGGGCTCTTGCGGTAGTCCCGCCCGCCGACCATGGCGCGCACCGCGCCGGTGGCGGGGTCCAGGATCACCACCGCGCCCTGGCTGGCGCCGGCGGCGGCGCCGGGACCGTCCAGAAT
Organism: uncultured Alphaproteobacteria bacterium; assembly: GCA_963839645.1. Taxonomy (GTDB): domain Bacteria; phylum Pseudomonadota; class Alphaproteobacteria; order Acetobacterales; family Acetobacteraceae; genus PALSA-911. The sequence continues at coordinate 302,291 of CAWIVZ010000001.1, forward strand.
CGCGGCCAGGCGGGATTGCGCGAGCTCCTGCAGCCGCAGATCCAGCGTGCTGCGCACGACGGCGTCGGCATTGGCGGGCACCAGGGTTTGCGCCTGCTCGGCGATCCAGTCCGCGTACCAGCCGGGCGAGGCGGGGGCGGCGAGAGCGAAGTTCATCTGGGCGGAGGCCTGGCGGGCCTGTTCCTGGGTGATCGCGCCGGTTTCCACCATCGCCGCCAGCACCTCCCGCCCGCGGGCGGCCGCGGCGTCGGGGTTGGTGCGCGGGTTGAAGCGCGAGGGGGCGCGCGGCAGTCCGGCCAGCACGGCGGCCTGCCACAGCGTGACCTTGCGGGCGGAAACGCCGAAATACATCCGCGCCGCCGCATCCATCCCCCAGGCGCCGGAGCCGAGATAGACTCGGTTCAGCCAGATCTCGAGGATCTCCCGCTTGGTGAAGCTGTGTTCCAGCCACAGGGTCAGCATCAGTTCCTGCACCTTGCGGCGGAAGGTGCGGGCGTTGGTCAGGAACAGGTTTTTGGCCACCTGCTGGGTGATGGTGGAGCCGCCCTGCACCACGTGGCCCGCCCGCAGATTGGTGTAGCTGGCGCGCAGCAGGCCGAACAGGTCGATGCCGGGATGGCTCCAGAACCGCCGGTCCTCCACCGAGACGGCGGCTGCGGGCAGATAGGCCGGCATGTCCGACAGGCGCAGCGGGTCGCCGATGACGTCGCCGAAGGTGGCGAGGACCTGGCCGCTGCGGTCCTGCAGGGTGAGGCTGGGGCGGCGGGCGGCATCGAGCGCGGCTTCCGGGCGCGGCAGGTCGCGGGCGAACCAGAGCAGCATGGCGACCAGCGCCAGGCTGCCCCAGATCAGCGCGATGATGGACCAGGTGAGCCAGCGGACGCGCCGGCGCGGCCTGGCTTTCGTCGACTTCGCCTCGGGCCTTCCGGTCTCCGGCCGCCGCGGCCCGGCGGGGCCGGACGGCCCCTCCGCGCGCGCGGCAGCGCCCCCGCTGTGTGCGTCTGGCGGGGCGGTCCGAGGGCAGGGCGCGGGGCGTTCGGGACATCCAGGATCCGGGTCTGACACCAGAAGTGTTAATGGAAGCCTTCCGTGTTGGGAAAGGCCGAGAACGCACCGGCACTCCCACGCTTGCGGAGATGGCGTCGGCTGCGCAGACTCGCGCGCAATTGCGGCTGGAAAAGGGTTTGCCATGAAGGGTCTGTTTATCGACGCCGTCGATGCGCTGGCGGATGTCTATCACGCCAACAAGCTGCCCGGCGATCCGCCCGTGGACGTGAACGAACAGGCCGACATCCCGCCCGAGGCGCTGCCCGGGCTGCTCGCCGGCTATCAGTTCATCCTGAACGACCATACCCAGCTGCCGACCGCGACGATGGCGCGGTGCAAGGACCTGAAGCACGTGATCTTCCTGGGCACCGGCGCGCGCAGCTACATGAACCCCGAGGAACTGGCCGAACTCGGCATCACCGTGCACATCATCAAGGGCTACGGCGACATCGCCGTGGCCGAGCACGCGATCGCGCTGATGTGGGCGTCCGCGCGCGGGCTGGCGCGCATGGATGGCGGGCTGCGGCGCGGCGAGTGGATCCGCACCGAAGGACGGCAACTTACCGGCAAGACCATCGGGCTGCTTGGCTTCGGCGGCATCGCCGAGCAGGTGGCGCGGATCGCCGGCGGTTCCGGGATGAAGGTGATCGCCTGGAACCGCAGCCCGAAGACGGCGCCGGGGGTGGAGTTCGTCGATCTGGACCGGCTGCTGGCGGAGAGCCATGTGCTGTCCGTGCACCTGCTGCTGAACGACGAGACGCGCGGCTTCCTGAGTGCTGCGCGGATCGCGCGCATGCGGCCGGGCGCGATACTGATCAACACCGCCCGCGGCGCTGTGGTGGACGAGGCGGCGATGATCGCGGCGCTGCGCTCCGGCCAGATCGGCCATGCCGGGCTGGACGTGTTCAACATCGAGCCGCTGCCGGCCGGGCACGAACTGACGACGCTGGACAACGTGACCCTGTCCGCGCACAGCGCCTTCCGCACCCCGGAAGCCAGCGACACGCTGATCCGCCGCGCGCTGGATATCGCCTGCGCCGTCGCGAAGGGCTAGATAGCCCCCCGTCGCCCGCCTGGCGGAATGGTAGACGCAGCGGACTTAAAATCCGCAGTCCTGTAGGGCGTGCCGGTTCGAGTCCGGCGGCGGGCACCAGATTGTTGGCTTCTTTCCACCTTACAAGGCCGTCATCGCATGGATCTCAAGGACCACATCCGGGGCATCCCGGATTTCCCCAAGCCGGGCATCCTGTTCTACGACATTTCCACCCTGCTGCGGCATGAGGATGCCTGGCAGGTGGCGATGGGGCGGATGGCCAAGGCGGTGCGCGTCTTTCAGCCGGACCTGATCGCCGGCGTGGAGAGCCGCGGCTTCCTGATCGCGGCGCCGCTGGCGTTGAAGCTGGGCTGCGGCTTTATCATGCTGCGCAAGCGCGGCAAGCTGCCCGGCCCGGTGATCGGCCTGGACTACGCGCTGGAATACGGCACCGACCGGATCGAGGTGCAGGCCGACGCGGTGATCCCCGGCCAGCGCGTGGTGGTGGTGGACGACCTGCTGGCCACCGGCGGCACGATGGCGGCCGGGATCGAGCTGCTGCGCAAGGTCGGCGCCGAGGTGCCGGCCGCGGCGACGCTGATCGAGCTGACCTTCCTGAACGGGCGCAAGCGGCTCGACGTGCCGGTGGATACGCTGATCGCCTACGATTCCTGAACGGTTCCGCCTTCCGGCCCTGCCACGGTTTTGTCATCTGGCACGACTGGGGTAGGAATACCGGCTGGGACAGGCGGTGTGCCGCCGTTTCCCGTGCCGTGGGAGGCGATATGACCGACGCTCCGCTGGAGAACGGTCCGCTCGACGATCGGCGGACTGGTCTGACCCGGCGCCGTCTGCTGGGAACCCTGGCTGGCCTGCCCGCGATCATCGCGGGCCCGGGCGGGCGGAGCTTGGCGGCCCCCACGCAAACCCTGGCCGGCCAGACCGCGGCGAGCCAGACCGCGCTGTCCTCCCCAACCGACATTACCGCCATGATCGCCGGGCCCGAGGGCGGCGGCACCGATACCTGGGCGCGGAGCATCCTGGCCGCGCTGTCGCAGACACTGCCGCCGGGTGCGAGGCTGCACAGTGTCGTCGCCGGCGCGGCCGATGGCGTTACCGGCGCCAACCAGTTCGAGGCGCGCGTGGCGCCGGACGGCGCGAGCCTGCTGGTGGTGCCCGGCACCGCGGCGCTGGCCTGGCTGGTCGGCGATCTCCGGGCGCAGTTCGATGTCGGGCACTGGGTTCCGGTAATGGCCGGCGTCTGCTCCGGCGTGGTGGCGCTGCGCGGCGGGACGGCGGCGCTGGCACCGGCGCGGAAAATCCGCATCGCCACGGCGTCGCCGGCCGGGCCCGAACTGGCCGCGCTGCTGGCGGTGGACCTGCTGGGCGCGCAGCCGGTGGCGGTTCCGGGCCTGATGGACGTTACCTCAGTGCATGCCGCGCTGGCGAAGGGCGGTGTCGACGGGGTCCTGCTGCGCGGGCGCAAGCTGGCGGAGCAGGTAGAGGCGGTGAACCGCCTCGGCCTGCAGCCCGTCTTCGGGCTGGGCCTGCTGAACGAGAGCGGCAACGCGGTGCGCGATCCCCGGTTCCCGAACCTGCCGGAATTTTCCGAAGTGCTGACGGCGTCGCGCCCGCAAGCCGCGTCCGGCCCGCTGTTCGATGGCTGGCGGGCGATCGCTGCGGCGACGCGGCTGGAATTCGCCGTTGTGCTGCCGCAGCTCACGCCGGCTGCGCTGGTCGCACAATGGCGCCGGGCCGGCAGCGAGGCGGCGACGGTACCAGCTCTGGCCAACCTGGCGTCCGAGCAGATGGTCCGCGTTCTCGGCGGCGCGGCCGGCGCGGTGGAGATCGCGGCGGTGGCGGCGGAGGCCCGCGCCTTGCTCGAACTGCGGCGCTGGCTGGGAGCGCGCCTGAACTGGCATCCGAGTTAGGGCATGGTCACGGTGCATTAAGGATTGGTCGCTATTTTGCGACAACCTCCCCTTGTCAGGCACCCTCCCATGCCGAACGACCTGACTATCCGTCCGATCGCCCCATCCGCACCGGAGCCCGCTTCCGGGACTGCCGCGCAGACGGCCCAGGCACTGCCCGAGGAGGCGGCGCCGCAAACGGCCATGCACCCGGACGCCATGCCCAACCCGACATTGCGGCTGGACCAGACGCTGGGAATGGTCGTGATCGAGTTCCACAACAGCGCGGGCAGCGTCACCAGCTCGATCCCCGGGCAGCGGCAACTGGATGCGTACCGGATGGCCCGCGAACTGGATAACGCACCCGACACAGCCCCCGGCACCGCCCCGCCCGTTCACCCATCGGCAACCCGCACCGTCTAGCCTTCGGGTTTGGCGTGGACCGGAAGCAGGCAAGATTGGGGCTTTGCCCCAAACCCCAGGAGGGGCTCTGCCCCTCCACCCCGCAAGGGAACTTGTTCCCTTGACCCTGTTTGGTTTGGTTTGTTGGGAAAGGGGGCATAACCGACGTAGCCGTTGATCGGCTTCGGCATGCCCCCTTTCCCAACAAACCCGTCCATGGGGTTGAGGGGACGAGTCCCCTCACGGGTGCAGGGCAGCGCCCTGCCGGGGTCTGGGGCGGAGCCCCAGCCTTGCTTGCCACCAGGGTCCGCGCCCAAACCCGGAGGCTGGAATGGCGCGGTTGTTGTTGGCGGATCGTGTGAAGGGGCGCGGGGACAGTTTTCTGGCGCCGCTTATTCCCGTGCTGGAGCGGGAGCATGAGGTAAGGTTTGTCTCGCTCGGTCCCGGGGCGGCGTTGGCCGAGGCGATAGGCTGGGCGGATGTCGTTTGGCTGGAGTGGTGCTGGGATCACGCGGTCTGGGCGGCCCGATCGGATGTCCTGCGCGGCCGGCCCTGCATCGTGCGGCTGCATTCGATCGAGGCGTTGCAGACCGATTTTCCGGCACGTGTGGACTGGTCGGTGGTGGATCGGCTGGTCGTCGTGGGCGAGGACATGGCCGGCCTGGTGCGGGAGCGGTTTCCGACCGCCGCGGACGTGGCGATGGAGATCATTCCCAACGGCATCGACATGGCGCGGTTCGGGCCGTCGGAGCGCCTGAACCGCTACCGGGTCGGCTGGGTCGGGCATGTGGAGCCGAAGAAGAATCCCATGCTGCTGCTGCAGATCGCGCACCGGCTGCGCCAGCTCGATCCGCGCTACAGCTTTCACGTCGCCGGGGCGTTCACGGATTTGCGGACCGGCCGGTATCTGCAGCGGATGATCCCGGCCCTGGGGCTGGGCGGGGCGATCGAGTTCGCCGGAGCGGTGGCGGACATGCCCGGCTGGTACGCCGACAAAGGCGTGCTGCTGTCGACGACGATGTATGAAAGTTTCGGCCTGAATATCGGCGAGGCGATGGCGGTGGGGGCGTTCCCCGTCATCCATGACTTCCCGGGCGCCGAACGGCTTTGGCCGGCGGAATGTCTGTTCGCCAGCGTGGAGGACGCGGTGGCGCTGATCCGCGCCGGCCGGCCCGGTCTATACCGGGACTGGGTGGGTAAGCGCTACGGGTTGGACCGGCAGGCCGGCGCGGTGTTGGCCTTGGTCACGGAACTGACCCGGTCAGCCGCCCTTACCTAGCGCCTGGGTAAACGCCGCCACCGCGCCGAGGCTGGAGGCCATGTCAGTGGGGATCAGCACCGTGGCGCCGCGTTCCTTGTTCATCTCGTACAACAGGTTCATCTGCCGCAGCTGCAGCGCGACGGGGTCGCGGCCGTAGATCGCCGCGGCCGCCAGCACCTGTGCCGCGATTTCCCGCTCGGCCGAGGCCAGGGTGACGCGGGCGTCCTTTTCGCGTTCCGCCTGCGCCTGGCGGCTCATGGCATCCTGCAGTTCGCGCGGTATGGAGACGTCCTTGATCTCGACGCTGCGGATGGTGACGCCCCAACTTTCGGTCTTTTCGCTGATCGTCTGGCGCAGCCGCTCATCGGCGGATTTGCGGTCCGACAGCAGACGGGACAGGTCGGTGGCGCCGATCATCTCGCGCAGGCTGGTCTGGGCGACGCGCTCGATCGCCTGCTGGTAGTTGGTGATGCGAACGGCGACGTATTCGGCGTTCGCCACCTGCCAGAACACGATGGCATCGACGCCGACGGCGACGGTATCGCGGGTGAGCGCCTGTTCGGCGACGATGGTGGTGGTCTGGATGCGCATGTCGACCACCTGGGCGACGCGATCGAGGATCGGGATCAGCAGATAGAGGCCGGGACCGCGCACGCCGGTAAAGCGGCCCAGTCGGAGCACCACGGAGCGCTGCCATTCATTGGCAATGCGGATGGAACGGAACAGGATCACCAGCAGGATGACCGCGCCTATGATCAGGAAGAGCAGGGTCGGTGAAGGAAGATTTTCCATGGCGCCGTTTCCCGCGTTATTTCGTCGGGACCATACGCGATATTTCGCGTACGCGCCGCTGGTTAATCGGGTGCCGGGCCGGACAGGTTCGCGAGCGCGGCGACGTGCTTCTTGGCCGCGGCGGCCGTTGCTGCCTCGATGGCGCGGTAATGCGCGACCACCGCCTCGCCGGCCAGGGTGAGCGTGGCGCCGCCACCGCCGCTGCCGCCGGCGGCGGTAGTGACGACCGGGATGCCGAGGGTGCGGTTGAGATCCTCCACCAGTTCCCAGGCGCGGCGGTAGGACATGCGCAGCGCCCGCCCGGCCGCCGAGATGGAGCCGGTGCGGGCGATCGCCTCCAACAGCAGCACCTTGCCTGGGCCGATCCGGGCGCCGGAGGCGAGGTCGATGCGGATGCTGAGCTTGTGGCTGGGTTCGGGCATGCGCGCCTAGCCAAACATGCCCGATGGCTGGGATCAACTTCGCCGTTCGCGCGGTTGATTTGCCTGCGGCGGCGCTCGGCGATATTGTCATCTGGATATAACGGAGTTTGTCCCATGCGCCTTCGACTTGTGCTGCTGCTGTTGGCCCTGCTGGTCCCCCGCATCGCGGCGGCGGCAGATCTGACCGTGTTCGCGGCGGCCAGCCTGACCGACGCGCTGAAGGATGTCGCCGCCGCCTGGGTCGCCAAGGGGCATGCCGCGCCGGTGCTGTCGTTCGGCGCCAGCTCCACCCTGGCGCGGCAGATCGAACAGGGCGCCGGGGCCAATCTTTTCGCCTCCGCCGATACGAAATGGATGGACGAACTCGCCAGCCGGAACCTGATCGTGCCGGAGACGCGGCAGGAATTTCTGGGCAACAGCCTGGTGCTGGTGGTTCCGGCCGACCGGGTGGGCAAGGACGGGGCCCGCAAGATCGAAATCAGTCCAGGCTTCGACCTGCTGTCCCTGCTGGGGCCGGACGGCCGGCTGGCCACCGGCGATCCCGCGCATGTGCCGGTGGGCATCTATGCCGAACAGGCGCTGCGCCGGCTGGGCGTCTGGGCGCTGGCGGAGCCGCGACTGGCGCGGGCGGAAAACGTGCGCGCCGCGTTGCTGCTGGTGCAGCGGGGAGAGGCGCCGGCCGGCATCGTGTATTCGACCGACGCGGCGGCAACCGCTCATGCCCTGAGCGGCGGCGTGGCGGTGGCGGGGATTTTCCCGGAAAATAGCCACGACCGCATCACCTACCCGTTCGCCGTGACCCGCGCCGGCGACACGCCGGAAGCACGGGCGCTGCTGGCCTTCCTGGCGGGGCCGGAAGCGCGCGAGATCTTCGCCCGGCGCGGATTTCAGGTGGAGTAGCCGCATTTTCGACCTGCTGACGGCGGAGGAATGGGAGGCGGTCCGTCTCTCGCTCGGCGTGGCCGCGCGGGCGGTGGGCTTCGGCCTGCCGGTGGCCCTGGCGGCTTCCTGGCTGCTGGCGCGCGGGCGGTTTCCGGGGCGTTTCCTGCTCAATGCGCTGGCGCATCTGCCGCTGGTGCTGCCCCCGGTCGTGACGGGCTGGCTGCTGCTGCTGGTGTTCGGCGTGCGCGGCCCGATCGGCGCCTGGCTGCAATCGGCGTTCGGCGTCCGGCTGGTGTTCACCACCGCCGGCGCCTCCTTGGCCTGCGCGGTGATGGTGTTCCCGCTGATGCTGCGCGCCATCCGCCAGTCGCTGGAGGCGATCGATCCCGGCATGGAGCAGGCGGCGCGCAGCCTGGGCGCCGGACCGCTGGACCGCTTCCTGACGATCACGCTGCCGCTCGCCGCCCCCGGCGTGCTGGTTGGCGCGATCACCGGCTTCGTCGCCAGCCTGGGTGAGTTCGGCGCGGTGATCACCTTCGCCGCCTCCATCCCCGGCCAGACCCAGACCCTGCCGCTGGCGATCTACGCCGCGCTGCAATCGCCGGGCGGGGAGACGGTGGCGGCAAGGCTGTCGCTGGTTTCCGTGGCGCTGGCGGTGACCGGCCTGCTGGCGGCGGAATGGGCCGGGCGGCGGCTGCGGGAACGGGTCGGGCTGTGACGCTGTCCGTGGCGTTCCGGCATGCGTTCGCCTCCGGCCCCGGCCCCCGCATGGACATCGACATCGATTTCAGCGTGCCGGAGGTCGGCACCACCGTCCTGTTCGGCCGTTCCGGCTGCGGCAAGAGCACGACGGTGAACGCGGTGGCCGGCCTGCTGCGCCCGGCGCAGTGCCGCATCGCGCTCGGCGGCACGGTGCTGGCCGATACCAGGGCCGGGATCTTCCTGCCGCCGGAGCGGCGGCGGATCGGGTTGGTGTTTCAGGACGCGCGGCTGTTTCCGCACATGTCGGTGGAGGGCAATCTTCGCTACGGCCTGCGCCGGGCGCCGGCGGAAGCCATCCGGGCGGGGGCGATCCGGTTCGACGACGTGGTGGATCTGCTGGGGCTCGCCGCGCTGCTGGCCCGCCGGCCGCATTCCCTGTCCGGCGGCGAGCGCCAGCGGGTCGCGATCGGCCGGGCGCTGCTGTCCCAGCCGCTGCTGTTGGCGATGGACGAGCCGCTGGCCAACCTGGATGCTCAGCGCAAGGCGGAGATCCTGCCTTATCTGGCCAGGCTGCGACGCGCGCTGAGCCTGCCGATCCTGTACGTGACGCACGCGCTGGACGAGGTGGCACGACTGGCCGACACGCTGGTGCTGATCCGTGCCGGGCATGTGCTGGACGCTGGTCCGCTGCCGGAGTTGCTGGGCCGTGCCGACCTGCCGCTGGCTCAGCGCGACGACGCGGCGGCGGTGCTGGCGGCACAGGTGGTGTCGCATGATCCCGCCCGCCAGCTCAGCGAACTGGCCGCGGCCGGGCGGCGCCTGCTGGTGCCGCTGCTGGACCGGCCGCCGGGCAGCGCCGTGCGGGTGCGCATTCCGGCGCGCGAGGTGATCCTGGCGGCCGAGGAACCGCGCGGCATCAGCGTCCATAACGTGATCGCCGGCACCGTGCGCGCGGTGGTGACCGACCCGGTCCGCCACGCCGCCCTGGTGGAGGTTGCGCTGGAGGGCGCCGCCTTGCTCGCCCGCGTGACCCCGGACGCGGTGGCGCGGCTGCGGCTTGCGCCCGGTGCCGCGGTTCTGGCGCTGGTCAAGTCCATGGCGATCGAGGTGCTGGCGGACTGAGGGGCAGGTTTGCCCGCGCTGCCCTTTCCCAACGCGCCGGGCCGGGCGACACTGACAGGATGACCGAGTCCGTTGCAGCCACCGTTCCCGCCAGGGCGCGCACGACCAAGCGCACGCGCACGACGGCGATGATCGTGGCCAGCGCGTTCTTCATGCAGAACCTGGACTCGACGGTGATCTCCACCGCGCTGCCGACCATGGCGCGCGCGTTCGGCGCCGATCCGGTGCACATGAACGTGGCGCTGACCTCCTATCTGCTGAGCCTCGCGGTGTTCATTCCCGCCAGCGGCTGGGTGGCGGACCGCTATGGCGGGCGCAACATCTTCCGGCTGGCGATCGCGGTGTTCACGCTCGGTTCGATCCTGTGCGGGCGGGCGGAGAGCCTGCCGTTCCTGGTGTTCGCGCGGGTGATCCAGGGCGCCGGCGGGGCGATGATGATCCCGGTCGGGCGTCTGGTACTGATGCGCACGGCGGCGAAAAGCGAGGTGGTGGCGGCGATGGCCTGGCTGACCACGCCGGCGCTGATCGGCCCGATCCTGGGGCCGCCGCTGGGCGGGCTGATCGTGGAATACCTGTCCTGGCGATGGATCTTCGACATCAACATCCCGATCGGGATCCTCGGCGTCGTGCTGGCCAGCATCTTCATCGAGGACGTGCGCGAACCGCAGACGTCGAGCTTCGACGCGGTGGGCCTGCTGCTGTCCGCGGTCGCGCTGGCCTGCCTGATGTTCGGCTTCGAGACCGTCGGCCGCGGCGTGGTGGATGTCTGGATAAGCCTGGCGTCGTTTGCCTGCGGGCTGACGGCGGGGATCCTGTATTGGTTGCATGCGCGCCGGCACCCGGCGCCGCTGATCGATTTCGGCCTGATGGCCTATACGAGCTTCTCGGTGTCGGTGTTCGCCGGCTCGCTGTTCCGCATCGGGGTCGGGGCGCTGCCGTTCCTGCTGCCGATGATGCTGCAGATCGCCTTCGGCAACACCGCGGTGCAGAGCGGCCTGATCACCTTCGCCTCCGCCGCCGGGGCGTTCCTGATGAAGCCGGTGGCGCAGCGCGTGCTGCGCCGCTTCGGCTTCCGCGACACGCTGGTGTGCAACGCCGCGTTCGCCGCTGTGATGCTCGGGCTGTGCGCCGACGTTCAGCCCCTCCTGGCCGGCCATCGCCATGTACGTCGTGCTGCTGGTCGGCGGTTTCTTCCGGTCGCTGCAGTTCACCGCCTACAACGCGCTGGCCTATGCCGAGCTGCAGCGCAGCCAGATGAGCGCCGCCACCAGCTTCTACAGCGCGGTGCAGCAGCTATCGCTGACGATCGGGATCACCATCGGCGCGGCGTCGCTGCAGGTAACCATGTGGATGTCGAACCACAGCGAACCGGGCGCCACCGATTTCCGGCTGGCCTTCGTGGTGATCGCGGCGATCGCGATGCTGGCGGCGCCGATGTCGCTGCGGATGCCGCGCGCGGTGGGCGAGGAAATGAGCGGCGCCAGCCGCTGACGCGTCAGGCCGGCACCAGCTCGCGCCGCCGCTGCAGCCGCAGCCACACCACCGCCAGCAGCGCCACCAGGATCAGCGCGATGGAGGCCCGGTTGAGCGGGAACCAGCCCAGGCGGTCCTGCAGGAAGCCCGCCAGGAAGCTGGACGTCGCGGTGGTGCCGAAGATCAGGAAGTCGTTCAGCGCCTGCGCCTTGCCACGCTCGGAGGGCCGGTAGCAGGTGGTCACCAGCGTGGTGGCGCCGACGAACAGGAAGTTCCAGCCGACGCCGTTCAGGGTCAGCGCGATGCGGAAGTTCCACTCGCTCAGCCCCATCAGCGCCGAGGTCACGCCCACCAGCAGGATGGCCGCGCCGAGAAACATCACGTTCAGCACCCCGAACCGGTTGATCAGGTTGCCGGTGAAGAACGACGGGATGAACATGCCCATCACGTGCAGGAAGATCACCCAGTGCGCCTCGGTATGCGGCAGCCCGCAGCCGACGATCGCCAGCGGCGAGGCGCTCATCAGGAACGACATGGTGCCGAACGCCACCATCGCGGCGATCACCGACGCGGCATAGCGCGGCTGGCTGGCGATTTCCCACAGGGGACGCGGGGGAACCACCGTCACCCCGGCCGCCGGCGCGGGCTCCTTCATCGGCGGGAACTTGATGAAGGACATGACGGTAAACACGATGACGTGGACGCCGACCATCGAGAGATAGGTGGCGACATACATCGGCACCATCAGTTCGTACGACCACTGCGCCACCGACGGCCCGATGATGCCCGCCACCACGCCGCCCGCGGTCACCCAGGAAATCGCCCGCGCCCGGTAGCTGTGCGGCACCAGTTCCACCGCCGCGAAACGGTACATCTGCAGGCTGGCCACCGCGTAGCCCAGGATCACGCCACCCAGGCACATGACCGGGAAATTGGCGAAATACAGGCCGGCAGCGCAGGTGGCGGCTCCCGCCATGCCGAACACCGAGCCGACGCGGAACCCGAACCGCCGCCCCTGGCGCTGCATCAGCATCGCCGCCGGGAATACCCACAGCATCACGCCCAGATGCTGCATGGTCACCGGCAGCGTGGCCAGTTCGTGCAGCGGGAAGAAGGTGATCACCGACAGCGCGGTGGCCGTGAACATCATGGTGTTCGCGGACTGCCCAATCGCCTGACAGAGGGTCAGCAGAAGCAGATTTCTCTTCATCGAGCGATCGAAGAGTTGTTTTGACTGTGCGGACGTTTCCATAGGGCAAACTTTACCAAGCATCATGCCAGCCGCGAGGGGGGCCGACACAAGGCTGCCATGCGCGAATGATCAAGAAGCGTGGTGACAGGCGGCTTCGCTCCGGATCGGCGCCCCGACTGCCCGCCATTTCCGCGCTGCATTTCGCAACGCGCAAATGCCGCCCTCAGAGACCCAGGACGGCCTTGTTCAGGATGTTCTTCTGGATCTCGTTGGTGCCGCCATAGATCGAGGCCGCGCGCAGGAACAGATACTCGGTCGCCAGGGCCGGCGCCCAGTCCGGCCCGATCGCCGGCTCGTTTACCGCCGCCGCCAGTTCGCGCTGCCATACCGCCATGGTCGGCGCCCCGCCGGCATCCATCGCCAGTTCCGTGCTGCCCTGCTGCAATTCCGTGCCGCGGATCTTCAGCACCGAGGACAGCGGATCGGGCTTGCCGCTGTCCTGCGCCTTTTCCTGGTCGGACACGACGCGCATCTGGGTGATCTCCAGCGCCTTCAGCTCCACCTCCAGCTGCGCGACGCGGGTGCGGAAACTGCGGTCCTCGACCAGGGGCTTGCCGTTCATCCGCACTTCGCGCGCGAGCGAGCGGGCGAAGTCCACCCGCTCCTTGGATTTGCCGAGCTGCGCGATGCCGGTGCGTTCGTTGCCGAGCAGGAATTTGGCGATGTTCCAGCCCTTGTTCTCCTCGCCGACCAAATTCTCCGCCGGCACCTTCACGTCGGTGAAGAACACCTCGTTCAGATGGTGGTTGCCGTCGATGGAGATGATCGGACGGACCTCGATCCCCGGCGTACGCATGTCGATCAGCAGGAAGGAAATCCCTTCCTGGCGCTTGGCCGCGGCCGGGTTGGTGCGCACCAGGCAGAAGCACCAATCGGCGTTGTGCGCCGTGGAGGTCCAGATCTTCTGGCCGTTGACGACGTAGACATCGCCTTCCAGCTTCGCCGCGGTGCGCAGGCTGGCGAGGTCCGATCCGGCGCCCGGCTCGGAGAACCCCTGGCACCACCAATCGTCGAGATTGGCGGCGCGGGGCAGGAAGCGCTTCTTCTGCGCCTCGGTGCCGAATTGCAGCAGCACCGGGCCGATCATGTTGATGTTGAACGGCGACAGTTCCGGCGCCGGCGCCATCAGGTTCTCTTCCAGGAAGATCATCCGCTGGATGGCGTTCCAGCCCGGCCCGCCCCACTCCCTCGGCCAGGAGATCGCCGCCCAACCCTTTCTGTTCAGGATCCGCTGCCAGGCGACGGTTTCCGGCTTGGTGGCGGCATAGCCGAGCCGCATCCGCTCGCGGATTTCCGGCGGCAGGTTGTCGCGCATGAAATCGCGCACCTCGGCGCGGAACGCGGCTTCTTCCGGTGTAAGGCGCAGGTCCATGATGCTTCCCCCAACGGTGCGAGCCTGCCGTGAGGGCGGCTCATCGAAATTCGTTGGTCAAAGTGTGTTGGCATCGCGCGGCGGGGGCAAGTGTGCCGCATCCGCCACATGTCCGGAAAGGCTACCGGCACATCGGGTCCGCCGCCCTCTGTTGCGCGCCAAGATTCCGGCAGAGCCCGCTATCCGACGTGCCAGCCGCCGGAGCCGCCGCGCGGGGCGCCACGACCGTCAGAGACGGCGATGAACCGGCTTCGCCCGGCGGCGGCGTGATCATCGGGACTGGCGGCCGCTGCGCGCAGCCCGGCAAAAGCCCCGCCATGCCGCAGACCGTGGCTCCGATCAGCGCCAGCCTGAAGCCCACCCTCATTGCCCCTGGCACAATGCGATCGAGGCCTTTTGCTCCGCCGTCAGGTTGCGGCACAAATCCCCGATTGGGGATATCGTCGCCGTCCCCGCCGCCCCTGGCGGAGGCACGATGACAGGCGGCGGCGCCACGGCGATGGGCGGCGGTGGCACAACATTCGTCACCGGCGGAGCGGCACCGCCACCGGCAGGATTGCTCGACGGCGAGACGACCGAGACCGCCGGCGGCTGCAGCGCCTGCGCCTGCGCCGGCGCGCGGGCTGTACATGACCGCGATCCCCGCCAGACCGCACATCCATGCCCAAGTCGGAAATGCCTTCATTTGCCCGGCCCCTGAGGAAGCGATCCCGACGGCGCCACGGGCGCCGCGACCGCGGCCGGCGGCGTGGGCGTGATCGTGTACACCTTGTCGACGAAGATCAGCACGAAGGCGATGGACATTCCCAGGATAACGACCCCCACCACCGAGGAGGTCAATTTGAGCCGCTGGGCCGACAATTCCAGATCGCCCTCCAACGGCCGGTCGCGGCGAACCGAGTAATAGAGCTGATAGCCGGCGAACAGCAGCCCGGCGAACACGACCGCGACAACCGTCCACATCATCACGGTCGAAGCGAAATTCTGCCATTTGTACAACTGCGCCGTCGCCTGCAGCAGCGCGATCTGCTCGTCGTATTGTGCCGACAGCGCCTCCACATACTTCGCGTGCAGCGGCGCGTGCTCCGCGGCCAGCTGCGCGTTCAGCGCGTCGATCCGCAGATTAAGGGCCTGCACGATCTGCTTCAGCCCTGCGATCTGCTGGTCCGGGGTGAGTGTCACTGCGGCGCCATCCGGCATGAGCGGGTCCTGTCCGATTCGAAGCCAGTCCAAGTCCTGCGATGCCGTCAGCCTAGCAGGGGACCGTCAAGTCCGCCCAGGTTTAACCCAGATTTTCCGGATGAGATCCGTTCTCAGCGATGGTCGCCGCAAACACATCGCCGCGCAAGCAACGCGAGGCCATCCTGGCCAGCACGCCAGGCGAGGTAATTGGCTTCGCATTGGCGGTGGCTTGCCTTACGGCAGGTTGCCGGCGTGAGCGGGCCTATGCGGTGAGTGTCTTGCCGGCGTCCACGGGCGAGCCAGGACCGTGATGCAGGACATTCAGCGCATACGCGGTGCCGAGAATTGGGGGAAGCCGCCGGGCGGCCTGGCTGCTCACCGGACCTGATCTAAACCGGCGGATATGCACGCGGCATGTGCCGCTGATCGGGCCGGATGCGAGGGATTAGGCCGATTCCCAATGGCGTGCGTTTCGGCGGCTATTGCCGCAGGCTGCTACCTATTCGCTACCTGGAGCAATT
This sequence comes from uncultured Alphaproteobacteria bacterium, assembly GCA_963839645.1. GTDB lineage: Bacteria > Pseudomonadota > Alphaproteobacteria > Acetobacterales > Acetobacteraceae > PALSA-911. Next base: position 317,664 of record CAWIVZ010000001.1, read on the forward strand.
TGACGATGCTCGTGAAAGCCGCATAAGACATTGAAAAGATTGGCGGACCCGACACGATTCGAACGTGCGACCTTCGCCTTCGGAGGGCGACGCTCTATCCAGCTGAGCTACGGGTCCAATAGCAGCGCTCATAGCCGGAAATGGGCCGGGATGAAAGGCCTGTCTCACTTGGCCTGCGCCAGCCACGCGGCGGCCCGCGCATCCGCCCCGCTGGGCAGCGGCGCCTTGGGATCGGCGATCCAGGTCACCACGTCGCCGATCTGCTCGCCGCGGCCGAGGTCGCGCAGCAGCAGGTGATAGCCGTCCGGGTAGAACGCCCGGCGCACCCGGCCCGGCATCCGGTCCCAGATCAGCTGCGTGGCGCGCGGCGGGATCACCTCGTCCTTGCCGCCGTACAGCACCAGCGCGGGGGCGTTGAAGCGGGGGGCGGCCGCCTGCGCCTCGTCCATCAGGTCCACCAGCCCGCGCAGCGTGTCCACCCGGGTCTCCTTCAGCGTCAGCGGATCGGTGGACAGGCGGATCAGGGCGGGCCTGTTGTCGCTGGCGGTTATGTGCAGGCCGCTGCCCGTCAGTTCCATGCCCGGGAACAGGTTGGCGGCCAGCCACAGCATCCCGCGCATCGCCGGGTTCATCGCCGAGCGGCCCCAGACCGCCGGGGCGATCAGCACGTAGCCGTCCACCTTCGGCGGGTGCGGCCCGGTTGCCAGGCGCATCAGCACCGCGGCCCCCATGCTCTCGCCCATCAGGATCAGCTTCGCCTGCGGAAACCTTGCCCGCAGCAGCCGCGCCATCTGCCCGGCATCGGCGGCCAGGGCATCGCCGCCTGGCCAGTAGCCGCGCACCGCCGTGTCGCCGAAGCCGCGCTGGTCCGGCGCGAACACCGCGATGCCGGCGGCGTTCAGGTCGGGGGCGGGGATTTCCCAGGCGTCGCGGCTGTCGTTCATGCCGTGCAGCGCCAGCACCACGGCCCACGGATCGCGCTCCGGCAGCCACGCCCGGTAGGGCAGCCGCACGCCGTCGGGCATCACGAACGCGTCGGTCGTCTGCGCCGGCGCCGTGATCGGCGGGCCCGGTTCAACGGTCACGGACACGCAGCCGGTCAGTGCCAGAAGGCACAGCAATAAGGCCCCCGCTCTGGAAGCAGTTGAATGCACAGCCCGCATCGCTATCATCGGCCACCCATCAGACCCACTTAGGCTAGACCCCAAAGGATGAACATGCCGGACGGCGCCCCGACCCCGACCGAGATCATTCACGTCGACGACCGCACCGTGGCCTGCGACGGCGGCGATGGCGCGCTGGGTCATCCCCGCGTGTTTCTGCGCATCGTCGAGCAGCAGGTGATGTGCCCGTACTGCTCGCGCCTGTACGTGCTGAACGCAGGAGCCGGCCACGACAGCGGACATTGATCCGGAAGCTGCCCCGGCGCTGACGCCCGAGGCATCCGCCCCGCCAGCGGGCAAGCCGCATCTTGTCCTGATCGACGGCTCGGGCTTCATCTTCCGCGCCTTCCATGCCCTGCCGATGATGACCCGGCCGGACGGCACGCCGGTGAACGCCGTGTTCGGCTTCGCCAACATGCTGGCCAAGCTGCTGCGCGAGCATGTCGGCACCCATATCGCCGTCATCTTCGACGCCGGGCGGCTGACTTTCCGCAACCGCCTCTACGACCAGTACAAGGCCCATCGCCCGCCGGCGCCGGAAGAACTGGTGCCGCAATTCGCCCTGGTGCGCGAAGCCACCGCCGCGTTCGGCGTGCCCGGCATCGAACTGGCCGACTGGGAGGCCGACGACCTGATCGCCTCCTATGCCCGCGCGGTCAGCGACATGGGCGGGCGCACCACGCATCGTCTCCTCCGACAAGGATCTGATGCAGCTGATCCGGCCCGGCGTGGACATGCTGGACCCGATCAAGCAGAAGCCGATCGGCCCGGCCGAGGTGATGGAAAAGTTCGGCGTCACGCCGGAAAAGCTGGTGGAGGTCCAGGCCCTGATGGGCGACAGCGTGGACAACGTGCCGGGCATTCCCGGGCATCGGCCCGAAGACCGCCGCCCTGCTGATCAACGAATTCGGCGACGTGGAGAAAGTGCTGGCGGCGGCGGCGGCGCATGAAGCCGTCCAAGCGCCGCGACTTGCTGATCGAGCACGCCGACAAGGCCCGCATCTCCCGCAAGCTGGTGACACTGCGCGAGGACGCGCCGCTGCCGGTGCCGGTGGAAGCGCTGGGCGTGCGCGAGCCGGAGAAGCCGAAGCTCGGCGCCTTCCTCGCCGCGCAGGGTTTTCGCAGTATCGCCTCCCGCCTCGGCCTCGACGACCAACCGGACACTCGCCGCCCGGGCCGCAACCGTCGGCGCCCCGGCGCCGATCCCCGAACCTCCGGCGGCCGGCCAGCCCGCCTTCGGCCCCTACGAGACCATCTCCGAACCCGACGCCCTGCGCGCCTGGGTCGCCGCGGCCCGCACCGCCGGTATCCTTGCGGCTGGACACCGAAACCGACGGCCTGGATGCGATGCGAGCCCGGCTGATCGGCTTCTCGCTGGCCACCGCCCCCGGCCGCGCCTGCTACGTGCCGCTGGGGCATGAGGAACTGACCGCGCAGCTCAAGCTGGCCGACGCCATCGCCATCCTCGGCCCGCTGCTGGCCGATCCCACGGTGCTGAAGATCCTGCAGAACGCCAAGTTCGACCTGATGGTGCTCAGCCGCGCCGGCTTCCCGCTGCCCGCGCCGGTCGACGACACCATGCTGATCTCCTACGCGCAGGAGGCCGGCGCTGCACGGCCACGGCATGGACGAGCTGTCCGATCCTGCATCTCGGCCACACTCCGATCTCCTATCGACGAGGTCACCGGCACCGGGCGCAACCGCCTCAGCTTCGCCCAGGTGCCGATCGAGCGCGCCACCGCCTACGCCGCCGAGGACGCCGACGTCACGCTGCGCCTGTGGCAGATGCCTGCAGCCCCGCCTGCGCACCGCCCACGCGCTGGCGCTGTACGAGCAGGTGGAACGCCGCCTGATCCCGGTGCTGCTGGACATGGAACGGGCGGGCATGAAGGTGGACGCCGCCGATCTGCGCCGCATGTCGCTCGATTTCGAGCAGCGCATGGCGGTGATGGAAAGCAGGACATCCATCGCCTGGCCGGCGCACGCGTTCAACGTCGCCAGCGCCAAGCAGCTTGGCGAGGTGCTGTTCGACGAAATGGGCCTGCCCGGCGGCAAGCGCATGAAGACCGGCGCCTGGGGCACCGACGCCTCGGTGCTGCAGAACCTGGCCGACCAGGGCCACGAGCTGCCGGCGCAGATCCTGGAATGGCGGCAGCTGGCGAAGCTGAAATCCACCTATGCCGATGCGCTGGTCGGCCAGATCAACCCGGAAACCGGGCGGGTGCACACCAGCTTCGCCATGGCGATCGCCTCCACCGGGCGGCTGTCCTCCACCGACCCCAACCTGCAGAACATCCCGATCCGCACCGAGGAAGGCAGCCGCATCCGCCGCGCCTTCATCGCCGAGCCCGGCCATGTGCTGGTCAGCGCCGACTACTCGCAGATCGAGCTGCGCCTGCTGGCGCATGTCGCCGACATCCCGCAGCTGAAGGAAAGCTTCGCTGCAGCGGCGAGGACATCCACGCCCGCACCGCCAGCGAGGTGTTCGGCATCCCGATGGCGGGCATGGACCCGATGACACGCCGGCGCGCCAAGGCGATCAATTTCGGCATCATCTACGGCATCAGCGCCTTCGGCCTGGCGCGCCAGCTCGGCGATCGCGCCGGGCGAGGCGCAAGCTCTATATCGACGCCTATTTCGCCCGCTATCCCGCCATCCGCACCTACATGGACCGCACCAAGGCCGAGGCGCGGGAGAACGGCTACGTCACCAGCCCGTTCGGCCGGCGCTGCTGGATCCCCGGCATCGCCGACAAGAACCCGGCCAGGCGCGGCTACGGCGAGCGCCAGGCGATCAACGCCCCGCTGCAGGGCGGCGCGGCGGACATCATCAAGCGCGCCATGGTCCGCCTGCCCGCTTTCCTGCACAAAGCCGGCCTGAAATCCCGGCTGCTGCTGCAGGTGCACGACGAATTGCTGTTCGAGGCGCCGGAGGCGGAAGCCGAGGCGCTGGCCGAGCTGGCCCGGCAGGTAATGGAAGCCGCGGCGGTGCTGTCCGTGCCGCTGGTGGTGGAAACCGGCACTGGCGAGAACTGGGCCGAGGCGCACTGAGCCGAGGCCGGGCCTGAAAGCCCTGTTTCCAGAGGGGCCTGTTTCCAAACAGACGAGTTCAGGCGTCGAAGGGCGTTTCCTCGCGCGCGCGACCCGGCTGGGCGATGGGCCAATTCGCCCGGTCCGGCTCATCTATCTTGCAAATATGCGGATATCCTTATATGAGCCCGCCATCCCAGTGAAAGACACCGCCATGAGCACCGCCACCTCCTCCGACTACAAGGTCAAAGACATTTCCCTGGCCGAATGGGGCCGCAAGGAAATCGAGATGGCCCAGGACGAAATGCCCGGCCTGATGGCGCTGCGCGCCGAATTCGGCGCCTCCAAGCCGCTCGCCGGCGCCCGCATCGTCGGCTGCCTGCACATGACCATCCAGACCGCCGTGCTGATCGAGACGCTGACCGCGCTCGGCGCCACCGTGCGGTGGTCGTCCTGCAACATCTTCTCGACCCAGGACCACGCCGCCGCCGGCGTCGCCGCCGCGGGCATTCCGGTGTTCGCCTGGAAGGGTATGGACGAGAACGAGTTCTGGTGGTGCATCGAGCAGACCCTGCGCGGCCCAGACGGCTGGACCCCGAATCTGATCCTGGACGACGGCGGCGACGTGACCGCGATCATGCACGACAAATACCCGGAAATGCTGGCCGACGTGAAAGGCCTTTCCGAGGAAACCACCACCGGCGTGCATCGCCTGTGGGAAATGGCGAAGTCCGGCCGGCTGCTGGTGCCCGCCATCAACGTCAACGACAGCGTCACCAAGTCCAAGTTCGACAACCTCTATGGCTGCCGTGAGAGCCTGGTCGACGGCATCCGCCGCGGCACGGACGTGATGATGGCCGGCAAGGTCGCCGTGGTCGCCGGCTTTGGCGACGTGGGCAAGGGCTCGGCCGCCAGCCTGCGCAACGCCGGCTGCCGCGTCATGGTCACCGAAATCGACCCGATCTGCGCCCTGCAGGCGGCGATGGAGGGCTACGAGGTCGTCACCATGGAAGACGCCGCCCCCAAGGGCGACATCTTCGTCACCGCCACCGGCAATGTGGACGTGATCACGCTGGATCACATGCGCGCGATGAAGCACCGGGCGGTGGTATGCAACATCGGCCACTTCGACAGCGAGATCCAGATCGACAGCCTGCGCAACTACAAGTGGGAAAACGTCAAGCCACAGGTGGACGAGGTCGTGTTCCCCGACGGCAAGCGCCTGATCCTGCTGTCCGAGGGCCGGCTGGTGAACCTCGGCAACGCCACAGGCCATCCGAGCTTCGTGATGTCGGCGTCCTTCACCAACCAGGTGCTGGCGCAGATCGAACTCTGGACCGCCAGGCCCGGCACCTACGAACGTCAGGTCTACACCCTGCCCAAGCACCTCGACGAGAAAGTGGCCGCGCTCCATCTTGCCAAGGTTGGCGCCAAGCTGACGACCCTCACCCCGAAGCAGGCCGAATACATCGGCACCCCTGCCGCGGGGCCCTTCAAGCATGAACTTTATCGTTACTGAGACGTGAAGGAGTGTTAACCAGGCGTTAACACAAAGGCCGGTATTCCCAGGGGATACCGGCCTTTCCAATTTTAAGAACACCTGATCGCTGACCTGCGTCGAAGCCGGTGAGACTTGCGTGATTTATGTCAAATCATCGTAACCGGCCCTTTGGCAGGTCACTTTTATTTAACAGGGACGTCGTCGATTCGGGCTGGCATTCGGGGCACCCGCCCCCCTAATGAGGCTGCGATAGCCTGAACCAGGACGGAGCCGTTCGATGCATCCCCAAATCCAGTCTTCCGCAACTGCCTCTTCCCAGGCCCAGACCCAAATGGACCCGCTCACGCCAACCTCGCTGACCGGCGTGGTTCACACCGAAGCCCTGCGGCGCGCGCTCAGCACGATCCACGACGCGAACTCCGCCGCCGACCTGATGTTCCTCGAAAGCTGGGAGGTATCGTCCATACCCGGCGTGGCCGCGGCTTTGCGCGCCAGCCAACTCCGCCGCGCCAATCCGGAACTCGCGGCGGAAATCCGTGCCGAACTCAACGCCGGCAAGCGCCGGCCTTCCTGACGACCCGCCCCTTCCCGACACACCGTCAGGCTTTGGCGCGGCGCGGGACCGTCTTGGTGCCCCGCGCCGCGCCGAACATCAGGATCAGCTCTTCGGCGCCGGTGCCCAGGATACGCACCAGCCGGTGGCCGCGATCTCGCCCTGCACGATCTTGCAGGCGTTGGGTGCCACGAACTGGCTGCAATTGGCGCAATGCTGGTTCGGCTTCTTCGAAACCTCGACATATTGCACCAGCTTCTGGGCCAGCTTGGTCTGCGCCCGCGCCTGCCCCTGGCCGGCCACGGTGATGCCGGCGCCGACGGCGCCCACGGCAGCAAGGCCGGTCACGCCCGCCCGAAGCACCGATCGCCGCGAGGTCTTGTCGTCATTTCCTGTCGTCACGTATAGCTACTCCGATTGTTGAACCGAAATCCAAATGGGCGGCTTGCCGGTATCGAACAAGTCCTGCCCGTCTAACCCCTTACCCCACCTAGGCAGCCCGCTGCAGGCTGAGTTCGGACCAGATCGCCGACAACGCGCCCACCAGGTGGGCGATGTCCTCGTCGCTGTGCAAGGGCGAGGGGGTAATGCGCAGCCGCTCCGTGCCGCGCGGCACGGTCGGGTAATTGATCGGCTGCACGTAGATCCCGTACTGCTCCAGCAGTTGGTCGCTGATCTGCTTGCAGCGCACCGGATCGCCGACCATCACCGGCACGATATGGCTCGGGTTGTCGTAATGCGGCACCCGATGCGCATCCAGCATCCGGCGCAGCACCGCCACCCGATCCTGCTGGCGGTCGCGCTCCACGCTGCTCGACTTCAGATGCCGAACCGCCGCCAGTGCCCCGGCGGCAACCGCCGGCGGCACGGAGGTTGTGAAGATGAAGCCGGAGGCGAAGCTGCGCACGAAATCGCACAGCGCGGCGGATCCCGCGATGTAGCCGCCGACCACCCCGAACGCCTTCGCCAGCGTGCCCTCGATCACCGTCAGCCGGTGCGCCAGGCCTTCCCGCTCGGTAATGCCGCCGCCGCGCGGGCCGTACAGCCCCACCGCATGCACCTCGTCGATATAGGTCATCGCGCCATGGGCATCCGCCACGTCGCAAAGCTCGGCGATCGGGGCGATGTCGCCGTCCATCGAATAGACCAACTCGAACGCCACCAGCTTCGGCCGGCCCGGGTCCAGCGCCGCCAGCTTCCGCTCCAGGTCGGCGGGGTCGTTATGCTTGAAAATCCGCTTCTCCGCCCGGCTATGGCGCACGCCCTCGATCATCGAGGCGTGATTGGCCTCGTCCGACAGCACCACGCAGCCGGGCATCCTGCCCGCCAGAGTGCTCAGGCTGGCCCAGTTGGACATGTAGCCGGAATTGAACAGCAGCGCCGCCTCGGTGCCGTGCAGATCGGCCAGCTCCTGTTCCAGCAGCACGTGATAATGGTTGGTGCCGGCGATGTTGCGCGTGCCGCCGGCGCCGGCGCCGCACAGATCCAGCGCCTCGTGCATCGCCGAGATCACGCTGGGGTGCTGGCCCATGCCCAGATAATCGTTGGAACACCAAACGGTTACCTGCGCCCGGTCGCCCTCGCGGAAATGCGTCGCGCGCGGAAACTCGCCCACGCGGCGCTGGAGATCGGCGAACACCCGGTAATTGCCTTCGCGGCGGAGGCCATCGAGGTTCTTCCGGAAGAAGTCTTCGTAGTCCATTAGGTGCCTCTACTCACCGAACGTCGTCGGCATAACCCGGAAAGCAACGCCTTCGTAGCTGGTATGATTACTTACGTCATGCCAACCCCCAACCGGGCAAAGCCTGGTCAGGCCTTCTTCTCCCAGCCCCGCGCGCCCTGTTGCCAATAAGTCAGCGCGTGGCCGGCGGCCTTCGCCGCCTTCCATCGCCCGCGCGCCGCCTGAACCGCGGCCTCGTCATTGCCATCGAACAAATCGAACACCCGCTCGAATTCCGCAAGCCTGGCCGTCTCCGGGCCGTCGATCAGGAACAGGAATCCGGCCCCGTTCGCCGCCTCGTCCACGGTCGTCAGCCACACCGGCTGCAAATCGGCGTCGCCATCCGCCGCCGTGCCATGCGGCAGCCAGTCCTCCACCGCCCACAACGCCGCATCCAATTCCGCCACGCGCTCCTGCGCGCGGCACAACACCAACGCCCGCTTCCCGGCCTGCAAACTCCGCCCCAACAACTGCGGCAACGCCCGCTCGGGGCCCGTCCGTGTCAGGTGGTAGAACCCGATCTCGGTCATCGAGGTTACGCGGGGGAGGTTTGGGTAAAGCAAGGAAGACCAGGGGCTCTGCCCCTGGACCCCGCTAAGGGCAAGCCCTTAGAACCCGATACGGGTTTGTGTGTGCAAGGGGGCCGACCACGACCTTGCATTGTCCGTGTAGGCCCCCTTGCACACACAAACCTATTGAATGTTTCCAAAGGCGAGCCTTTGGCGGGGGTCCAGGGGGCAGAGCCCCCTGGCCTTGCTTGCCTCACCAACCCCTCACCCCTCGTAATGCTCGGCGACGAGGCGGTCCAGCAGCCGGACGCCGAAGGCGGTGGCGCCTTTGGGGCTGGTTGGGTGGTCTTTGCCGCTCCAGGCCATGCCGGCGATATCCAGGTGCGCCCATGGCTTGGCGTTGACAAAGCGCTGGATGAACTGGGCCGCCGTGATCGAGCCGCCGGGCCGGCCGCCGACATTTTTCATGTCGGCGATGTCGGATTTGATCTGCTTGTCGTAGGCATCCGACAGGGGCATGCGCCACAGCAGTTCGCCGGTTTCCTTGCCCGCTTCGGTCAGGCGGTCGGACAGCGTGTCGTCGTTGCTGAACAGGCCGGCATGTTCATGGCCGAGGCCGATGATGATCGCGCCGGTGAGAGTGGCGAGGTCGATCATGAATTCCGGATCGAATTTCTGCTGGCAGTACCAAAGCACGTCGGCCAGCACCAGGCGGCCTTCGGCATCGGTGTTGATCACCTCGATGGTCTGGCCGGAATAGCTGGTCACCACGTCGCCGGGACGCTGGGCGTTGCCGGACGGCATGTTCTCGACCAGCCCGACCAAGCCGACCGCGTCGACTTTCGCGCGGCGGCCGGCAAGTGCCGCCATCAGCCCGATGACGGTGCCGGCGCCGGCCATGTCCCACTTCATGTCCTCCATGCCGCCGGCCGGCTTGATGCTGATGCCGCCGGTGTCGAAGGTCACGCCCTTGCCCACGAAGGCCAGCTTCTTGTGCTTGCTTTTGCGGGCACCTTCCTTGGAAGCGGGCGCGCCGTTCCAGTGCATCACCACCATGCGCGGTTCGTTGACGCTGCCCTGGGCCACGCCGAGCAGGGCGCCGAAGCCGAGCTTGGCCATTTCCTTCGGACCGAGCACATCCACCTTCAGGCCGAGCGAGGTCAGCTTCTTGCAGCGATTCGCCATCTCCGCCGGGTTCAGCACGTTCGGCGGCTCGCTGACCAGATCGCGCGACAGGAACACGCCCTCCGCCACCGCCCGCAGCGGCGCATAGGCCGTCTTGGCCTTTGCGGCGTCGTCGGCGAGCACGGTCAGCTTGGCGAGCTTCGGCTTGTCTTCCGCCTTTTCCTTGGTGCGGTAGCGGTCGAAACGGTAGCTGCGCAGCGTCGCGCCCATCGCAATGGCGGCGGCCTGGGCGGGGTTCATGCCTTCCGCGTTGATCGCGACGGTGGCTTCGCTTGCCAGCTGTGCGGCCAGACTGCCGCCGGCTTCCTCCAGCTTGTGGTCGGTCATCGCGCCGCGCTTGCCGATTCCGAAGATCACGATCCGCGACAGGCCGGCGCCGGGCCCCGGGATCGACACGGTTTTGCCCTTGCCGCCCTTGAACGCGGCGGCCGCGATGGCGCGGGTGACCGCGCCGCCGGTTGCCTGGTCCGTCTGCTGCCAGAGCCCGGACGGCTTTTCATCCTCTCCCACCAGCAGAACGAGCGCGCCGGCTTTCGGCATGGCGGGCTTGGCGAAGGCGATGTCGAGCATGCGGGGCAACTCCGGGAAGGATGAGAGGCAGGCCAGGCGGGTACTGTAGCCAAGCGGGGACTGTAGCAATGTTGGCCGGCTTTGCCATGCTTCTTCCGCCCGGCTATCACCGCGCCGATGACCCTCCTTCTTTCCGCCGACGACGCCGGCATCGCGCGCGCGGCCGCCCTGCTGCTGGCGGGCGAACTCGTGGCCTTCGGCACCGAAACCGTCTACGGCCTCGGCGCCGACGCGACGAACGAGCGCGCGGTCGCCGCCATCTTCGCCGCCAAGGGCCGGCCGCATTTCAACCCGCTGATCTGCCATTACCCGGACGCCGAGGCCGCCTTCCGCCATGTCGAGGCGAACGAGCACGCCAGGCGCCTCGCCGCGGCCTTCTGGCCGGGCGCGCTGACCCTGGTGCTGCCGCGCCACATCGCCTGCCCGGTATCCCTGCTCGCCGGCGCCGGGCTGGAAACGCTGGCCGTGCGGGTGCCCGCCAACGCCACGGCGCAGGCCTTGTTGCGCGCGGTCGGCCGGCCGGTGGCCGCGCCCTCCGCCAACCGTTCGGGGCAGGTCAGCCCCAGCACCGCCGCGCATGTGCTGGAGGGGCTCGGCGGGCGCATCGCCGCCATCCTGGACAGCGGCCCCTGCCCGATCGGCGTGGAATCGACCGTGCTCGACCTGACCGGTCCGCGCCCGGTGCTGCTGCGTCCCGGCGGCGTGACCGCGGAGGCGATCGAGGCATTGGTCGGTCCGATCGGCCGGCCGATCCCGCACGCGGTGGCCGAGGCGGCACGGGGGCTGCGCTCGCCGGGACTGCTGGTCTCGCACTATGCGCCAAACCTGCCGGTCCGGCTCAACGCCGCCGAGGTGGCGGCCGACGAGGCGCTGCTGGCGTTCGGCCCGCCCTTGCCGGGGGCTGGCTGTGTGTTCAATCTCAGCGAAAGCCGGGACCTGACCGAAGCCGCCGCCCGCCTGTTCACCGGGCTGCGCTGGCTGGACAGGCAGGGCCAGGATTTGGGATTGAGGGATATCGCCGCCATGAACGTGCCCGACACCGGGCTCGGCCTGGCGATCAACGACCGCCTGCAGCGCGCCGCAGCGCCGAGAGAAGCACCAAGGGAAGCACGCAAGAGATTAGTCAACGGAGAGAAAGCCCATGACCGAGATTCCGACCATCCAGATCCCCGGTGTCTATCACCGCAAGATCGGCGACATCGTGGTGACCGCGCTCAGCGACGGCTATCTGGACGGCTCGATGGAGGTGCTGCGCAACATCACCCCGGAGAAGAGCATCGAGCTGCTGAAGGAGAATTTCCGCCCGGTGCCGCGCCGCACCTCGGTCAACTGCTTCGCCATCCACACCGCCGGCCGCCTGGCGCTGATCGAGACCGGATCGGGCAACTACATGGGCCCCACCGTCGGCTGGCTGCAGCGCAACCTGAAGGCCGCCGGCATCGATCCGGCGAAGATCGAGGCGGTGTTCCTGACGCACATGCATCCCGATCACTCGGCGGGACTGACCGACATGACCACCGGCAACCGGCTGTTCCCCAATGCCGAATTATGCGCGCACGAGAACGAGCTGCCGCACTGGCTGGACGACGCGGCGATGGCGAAAGGCACGGAGCGTGAGCAGAAGCTCTATTTCCAGGCCACCCGCGAGCAGACCAAGCCCTACATGGACCGCTTCCGCACCCACAAGGGCGGCTCGGTTTTCCCCGGCATCACCGCCGTGCCGATCCCTGGTCACACGCCGGGCCATACCGGCTACCTGATCGAGTTCTGGCGGCGAGCAGCTGCTGATCTGGGGCGACATCGTGCACGTGCCGGAAGTGCAGATCCCCTTCCCCAAGGTCACCATCGCCTTCGACACCGACCCCGACGCGGCCGCGGCCACGCGCGCCAAGGTCTTCGATAGGGTGGCCACCGACCGCCTGCTGATCGCCGGCATGCACATCCATTTCCCCGGTTTCGCCAATCTGGCCAAGCGCGGCGACGGGTATGTGCTGGTGCAGGAACAGTGGAAACAGGTACTCTGACGCGGGGCCGAATCACGCGGGCCTGAACCGCGCCAAGGGAGCTTGCGCATGTCCCTGCCGCCGACAAGACGTGAACACGATCTGCTCGGCGAAAGGGATGTGCCGGCATCCGCCTATTACGGCGTGCATACCTTGCGCGCCGTCGAGAACTTCCCGATCACGGGAACGACAATCGCCATCTACCCCGAGCTGCTGCACGCGCTCGCCGCCATCAAGCGCGCGGCGGCGGAGGCCAACCACGCGCTCGGCCTGCTCGACAAGGCTCGGACCGACGCCATCGTCGCCGCCTGCGAGGAAATCCGCGCCGGCGCGTTGGCCGACCAGTTCGTCGTGGATGTGATCCAGGGCGGCGCCGGCACCTCCACCAACATGAACGCCAACGAGGTGATCGCCAATCGGGCGCTGGAAATCCTCGGCCACCAGCGCGGCGAATACGAATTCCTGCACCCGAACGAGCACGTCAACATGAGCCAGAGCACCAACGACGTGTACCCCACGGCGCTGAAGCTGGCGACGCATATCGGGATTGTCTCGTTGATCGACGCAATGGCGGTGTTGCGGCGCGCGTTCGAGGAGAAAGCGGAGGAATTCAAGGACGTGCTGAAGATGGGCCGTACCCAGCTGCAGGACGCGGTGCCGATGACGCTCGGCCAGGAATTCAGCACCTATGCGGTGATGCTGGGCGAGGACGAGGAGCGGCTGCGCGAGGCGGTGCTGCTGATCCACGAGATCAACATGGGCGCCACCGCCATCGGCACCGGCATCAACGCCCATCCGAACTACGCCGCCCTGGTCTGCCGGCATCTGTCGGAGATCACCGGCATCAAGCTGCTGACCGCGCCGAACCTGATCGAGGCGACACAGGATTGCGGCGCCTTCGTGCAGCTGTCCGGCGTGCTGAAGCGCGTGGCGGTGAAACTGTCGAAGACCTGCAACGATCTGCGCCTGCTCTCCAGCGGCCCGCGCGCCGGCCTGGGGGAGATCAATTTGCCGCCGATGCAGGCCGGATCGTCGATCATGCCCGGCAAGGTGAATCCGGTGATCCCCGAGGTGGTGAACCAGATCGCCTATGAGGTGATCGGCAACGACATCACCGTGACCTTCGCCGCCGAGGCCGGGCAGCTGCAGCTCAACGCCTTCGAGCCGATCATCGCCCACAGCCTGTTCAAGAGCGTCTCGCATCTGCGCCAGGGCTGCCTGACGCTGGAGGCCAAATGCGTGCGCGGCATCACCGCCAACAAGGAATTCCTGCGCGCGAGCGTCGAACGCTCGATCGGCATCGTGACGGCGCTCAACCCCTATATCGGCTATGCCAACGCCACCTCCGTCGCGCAGGAAGCCCATGCGAGCGGACGCGGCGTCTATGAGGTGGTGCTGGAACGCGGGCTATTGTCCAAGGACGTGCTGGACAGCGTGCTGCGGCCGGAAATCCTCACCCGCCCGCAGGCCATTGCGCCGAGGGAGTAGGGTTTTTACCCTGCCGCCCAACAGGAGCACAGCCATGCCGGACACCAACCAATCCACGCTCGACCCGTTGCTGACGGCGGTTCGCGACATCGTAGGGGATCGCGGCCTGCTGACCGACCCGCAGGACACGGATGCCTATGCCGAGGATTGGCGCCGGCTCTATCGTGGCCACGCCGCCGCCGTGGTCCGCCCGGCCGACACGCGGGAGCTCGCCGCCGTGGTCCGGCTCTGCGCGGAGGCCGGCGTGTCGATCGTGCCGCAGGGCGGCAACACCTCCATGGTCGGCGGCGCCACCCCGAATGCCAACCGCACCCAGATCGTCCTGTCGCTGGCGCGCATGAACCAGGTGATGCAGATCGACCCGGTGGACATGACGCTGACCCTGCAGGCCGGCGTGACGCTGAAGGCGGCGCAGATCGCCGCCGCCGATGCCGGCTGCCTGCTGCCGCTGTCGATCTCCTCGGAAGGCTCCGCCCAGATCGGCGGCGTGCTCGCCACCAACGCCGGCGGCAACAACACCGTGCGCTACGGCAATGCCCGGGACCTGGTGCTGGGCCTGGAAGTGGTGCTGCCGGACGGCGAGATCTGGAACGGCATGCGCCGGCTGCGCAAGGACAACACCGGCTATTGCCTGCGCCAGCTGTTCTGCGGCTCGGAAGGCACGCTCGGCATCATCACCGCCGCGGTGCTGAAGCTGGCGCCGCAGCCGCGGGAGCTGGCGGTGGCGCTGTGCGCCGTGCCGTCGCCGGAAGCGGCGCTGGCGCTGTTCAGCCGCTTCCAGGCGTATGACGCGGCTTCGGTGCAGGCCTTCGAATACATGTCCGGTCCCGGCATGGATTTCGTCACCGCCCACATTCCCGGTGCGAGCGTGCCGTTGGCGGAACCAGCCGCGCACTACGTGCTGGTGGAGCTCGCCACCCCGCGCCCGAACGCCGGCCTGCGCGCCGCGATGGAGCAGGTGCTGGAACAGGCGCTGGAAGACGGCACCGTGACCGATGCCGCGATCGCCGAGAGCGAGGCCCAGCGGGCCGCCATCTGGCGCCTGCGCGAGGAACATTCGGAGGCGCAGAAACGTGAGGGCGCCTCGGTCAAGAACGACGTCTCGGTGCCGGTGTCGAAGGTGCCGGAACTGATCCGCCGCGCGACGATCGCCTGCGAGGCGCTGATGCCCGGCATCCGCCCCGTGCCTTTCGGCCACATGGGCGACGGCAACATCCACTTCAACCTGGAACAGCCCGTCGGCGCCGACCCCGCCTGGTTCCTGGCCCAGGACCACGCGATCATGGACGCGGTGAACGAGGTGGTGCGCGATCTCGATGGCAGCTTCTCCGCCGAGCACGGCATCGGCCAGCTGAAGCCCTACATGATGGAGGACTGGCGCGGCGGTGCCGAACTGGCGACCATGCAGCGCATCAAGGCCGCCCTGGACCCGAAGGGCATCATGAACCCGGGGAAAGTGCTGCCCTGAGCCGCTTCGGAGCTTGCATGCGGGGGATTCCATGGGTGCTGGGCGCGGTCCTGCTGCTGGCCGGCTGCGCCAGCACGCTGTTCGACGTCCGGACGGCGGCCACGGATGCGCAGGTCTATGGCTCGGTCTATCCCTACTATGTCGAGTTCTGCGCCCTTTCCGAATTCAACAAGCTGCACGGCAAGGGGATCGACCTCGATAGCGGCGGGCCGGGCGGGCATTCGGTGCTGTATCTCAACGGCGTCTGCAAGGCGAAGGATGCCGGCTACCCGGTGATCGAGATCTGTGCCGGCAATCCGTCGCCCGACCAGGGTGTCGGGCTCAGCGTGAACGCGCATTACCGCAACGCCAACTGGATCGCGACCGAGGGGCGGGATTTCTTCTTTCACGGCGACCTGGCCCCGGGCGAGCCGTTGACCGCTTCCGCCTACGCGCGCACGCAGAAGCGCGCCAAGGCGATGGGGGTCCTCGACGGCGTGCAGTTTCACCCAGCGGCGATGCAGGACAAGCCGGCATCGATGTCAGCGCGCGACTACATGTACGAATTGTCGGTCGCGACCGACTATGCCCTCTCGTTCGGCCGCGACCGGTATTGCGCGCGCGTGCCGCTCGACCGGGACCGGATGCGCGGCGTGGTGGCCTATCTGAACAGCGTCAACGCCCCCTATCGCAGCGGAGAGCGAAATTTCGAATGGGACGTGCTGCGCGACAATTGCGCCCATTTGACGCATAATGCCCTGGCCACCGTCGGGATCTGGCAGCCCTGGCCGATCGAGCGGCCATTGCTGGTCGCGGCGTTCGATTTCCCGGTGCCGAAGAACGAGTTCGTCAACCTGATGCGGCGTACCAACGACCTGCCGTTCGATCATCCCGACGCGCTGTACGACGATGACGAACTGCGTGCCGCCCTGCAGGAGAAGGACTGGATCGCCACCCGCCCCGGCGCGCTGGCGGAGGCCGAGCGGGCGGTGCCGGTGAATGAAATCTACAGCACGAGGCTGCGGCTGATCTTCTACGACGAACCGATCTTCGGACATTACCAGCAGCGCTTCGACGCGATCTTCAGCGATCCGCGCTACACCGATCTGCGCGCGAATCTGGCGTATTTCGCGGCACGCTACGATGGGATCCTGGCATCGCGGCCGGCATTGGCGACAGTGGAGAACGATCCGGCGCGCGCGGCCTTCGATGCGCTATATTATGCCCATATCGCCCGCGAGCGGGCATCCCTCGAAGCCGTTCGTGCCAAATTGTCGCGGATCACAGGATAGAAAGCCGCCTTCCATGCATCCGCTGCGTCTAAGCCACCTATGCGTCGCCACCAGCCTTGGCAACGGTCTGGAACCGCTGCTCTCCGCCCTGCAAACCGGGCGTGGCGGGCTGCGGCCCTGCGACTTCGAGTCAGCTTGTCTGCCGACCTATACCGGCGCGATCGACGCCCTGGACGGTTTGCGGCTGGCGGGGGATTTCGCCGCCTTCGACTGCCGCAACAACCGCCTGGCCGAGCTGGCGCTGCGCCAGGACGGGTTCGAGGCCGCGGTGACAGAGGCGCGGCAGCGCTACGGCGCGCGAGCGGATCGGCGTGTTCCTGGGCACCAGCACCTCGGGCATTCTGCAGGCGGAGCACGGCCTATCAGGCGCGCGATCCCGCGACCGGCGCGCTGCCGGCCGGCTTTCGATTACGAAACCACCCACAACACCGATTCGCTCGCGGCGTATCGTGCGCCAGCGCCTGCGGCTTTCGCGGGCCGTCGTTCGTTGTCTCCTGCGCCTGCGCCTCGACCGCCAAGGCGTTCGGCAACGCCGCGCGGATGATCGCGGCGGGGCTTTGCGATGCCGCCATCGTCGGCGGTGCCGACACGCTGTGCCTGACCACGCTATACGGCTTCCACTCGCTTGCATCTCAACGCGCCGGGGCCTTGCCGCCCTTCGATGCCGGCCGCGACGGCATCTCCATCGGCGAGGCCGCCGGCTTCGCGCTGCTGGAAAAGGCCGAGCCCCGGGAGGGCCCCCGGAAGGGTAACGTGATGCTGCTGGGCATCGGCGAGAGCAACGACGCGTATCACATGTCGTCGCCGCATCCCGAGGGCGTCGGCGCGCGGCTGGCGATGGAACGGGCGCTGGCCTCCGCCGGGCTCGCCCCGGGCGACATCGACTACATCAATCTGCACGGCACCGCGACGCTGGTCGGCGATGCTGCCGAGGACCGAGCGGTGTTCGACGTGTTCGGCACGCAAACGCCGTGCAGCTCCACCAAGGGCCAGACCGGCCACATGCTCGGCGCCGCCGGCATCGTCGAGGCGATCATCTCCGCCCTGGCGATCCGCCACCAGTTCGCTGCCCGGCAGCCGCGAACACGACAACGATCGATCCGGCCTTCCGCTGCCGGCATTTGCTGGACGAGCGCGCCCGTGCCGATCCGCAGGGTGCTGAGCAATTCGTTCGGCTTCGGCGGCAGCAATTGCAGCCTTATCTTCGGTGCGGCCGGATGATGCGGGTGTTTGTCGAGGGGATCGGGCTGCTCGGCCCCGGGCTGGCCGGCTGGCCGGCCTCGCGGCCGGTGCTGCGCGGCGAAGCGGCGTTCCAGCCGGCCGAATTCGCGCTGCCGCCGGTGGCGCTACTGCCGCCGGCCGAGCGGCGGCGGGCCGGTGCCGCGGTGAAGCTGGCGATCGCGGTCGGGCTCGAGGCGCTGGCGCAGGCCGGGCGCGATGCCGCCGACATGGCCGACATGGCGACCGTGTTCACCTCCTCCGGCGGCGACGGCGACACCATCGACGCCATCCTCACCGTGCTCGCCACCGAGCAGCGGGAGGTCTCGCCGACCCGGTTCCATAATTCGGTGCACAACGCGCCGTCCGGCTACTGGGCGCTGGCCTGCGCCGCCACCGCGCCGAGCACCAGCCTGTGCGGTTTCGACGGCAGCTTCGCCATCGGCCTGCTCGACGCGGCGGCGCAGGTGACGGTCGAGAACCGTGCCGGTGACACTGATCGCCTATGACCTGCCGTATCCCGGGCCGCTGCACGCGGTGCGCCCGATCGGGGCAAGCTTTGGCGTCGCCCTGGTGCTGACGCCGGAGCGCACGGAACGCAGCCTGGCCGAACTTCGCATCGGGCTGCGCCAGGACGGCGCAACCGGCACGGCGCTGCGGGATGCGGGCCTGGAAGCGCCTGCGGCTGGGCAATCCGGCCGCGCGCAGCCTGCCGTTGCTGGCCGCCATCGCAGCCGGCGCCGGTGCGGTCGGCATCGAGGGGATCGACGGCGCCATCGTAGCCGTCGACATCGTGGCGCCATGATCGGCCGCACCGAAATCGCCGCCCTCATCCCGCATGCCGGGGCGATGTGCCTGCTGGATGAAGTGGTGAGCTGGGACGCCGCGCACATCCTCTGCCGCAGCGCCTCGCATCGTCGGAACGACCATCCGCTGGCCCGCGACGGGCAGTCTGCCGGCGGTATGCGGCGTCGAATACGCCGCGCAGGCGATGGCGGTGCATGGCGCGCTGTCCGGCCGCGGCGGACGGCGCCCACCAGCGGCTATCTGGCCAGCCTGCGCGACGTGGCATGCCAGGTGGCCCGGCTCGATCGGCTGGACGGCGATCTGGAGATCGAGGCCGAACAGCTGCTGGCGGAAGCCGGGCGGGTGATCTATCGCTTCGCTGACATGCGACGGCCAGGCCGGTGCTGTCCGGCCGCGCCGCCGTGGTGCTGGGGGGTGTCGCCGCATGAGGCGGGCGCTGGTGACCGGCGGCAGCGGCGCGATGGGCGCGGCGATCTGCCGCCGGCTGGCCGAGGCCGGGCGGCATGTCTATGTCCACGCCCATGCCGGCATCGCACAGGCCGAGGCCGTGGTGGCCGGTATCCTGGCGCAAGGCGGCTCCGCCGCCGTCGCCGTGTTCGACATCACCGACCCGCAGGCGGCCGAGGCAGCGCTGGAGCGCGTGCTCGCCGAGGGGCCGATCGAGATCCTGGTCAACAACGCCGGCATCCATGATGACGCGGTGATGCCGGCGATGCGTCCCGGACAATGGACCGGCGTGATCGACGTCTCGCTCAACGGCTTCTTCAACGTCACCCAGCCGCTGCTGATGCCGATGATCCGCCGGCGCTGGGGGCGGATCATCAATATCTCCTCGGTCGCGCGATCGCCGGCAATCGCGGCCAGGCCAACTACGCCGCCGCCAAAGCCGGGCTGCACGGCGCAACCCGCTCGCTGGCGCTGGAACTCGCCAGCCGCGGCATCACCGTCAACGCCGTCGCCCCCGGCATCATCGCCTCGCCGATGGCCGACGAGGCGTTCGGGCCGGAGCAGATCGACCGGCTGGTGCCGATGAAGCGGGCCGGCACCGCCGAGGAGGTAGCCGAGCTGGTGCAGTTCCTGGCGTCGGAGCAGGCCGGCTACATCACGGCGCAGATCATCTCGATCAACGGCGGGATGATCTGAACCGCCGCGGCCAGATGCGGCCACGCCGGCGCGCGGCATCTCCGCCAACAGGCGCAGGAACATGAAGCTCAGCAGCAGGTTGTCGCGCAGATAGCGGAAATGCGACACGCCGCCCTCGTCCGGGCGGAAATAGCGTACTTGCGTGGCGAAGTTGACCGGGGGCACGCCCATCCAGCACAGCCGGATGGCGGCCTCCGGGTCGAAGTCGAAGCGCCGCATCCAGCGCGTGGCTCGGAAGGCCCGCAGCAGGGGAACGATGGGATAGACGCGGAAGCCGAACAGCGAATCGCCGATGCCGGCCCACAAGGTTTCGATGTTGGCGAGCAGATTGGCGACGCGCCGTCCGGCCACCCGGACGGCGGGGGCGCTGGCATCGAAGATCGGGCGGCCCAGCACCATCGCATCGGGCCGCGCGGCCGAGATCGCCATCATGCGGGGTATGTCGGCTGCGTTGTGCTGGCCGTCCGCGTCCAGGGTCAGCACATGGGTGAAGCCTTGCGCCAGCGCCATGTGCAGTCCGTGCAGCACCGCCGCACCCTTGCCCTGGTTGCGCGCCAGCACGAAGACCGAGAGGTCCGGATCGTTGCGCGGCAAGGCGCGTCAGCGTATCCGCCGGTGCCGTCCGTGCTGCCGTCGATCACCACCCAGACCGGCCGCCAGAACCGGCGCGCTTCGGCCACCGTCTCGAACAGTTTCGCGCCGGTGTTGTAGCTGGGGATCAGGACCAGATGCGTGGCCGCTTCCGGATCGGTCATCGATCGGCCGTGCGGTTCGATGCGTGGTTCAGACTTGCCTGGCCGGTTTTGAGCGCCCGGACGCTTGGGTACCGGAGCGTGGGGCCGACCGAACGCCGCCGCATCCTTCAGGAACAGGGATTTGATGAAATAGACGCCCTTGAACAGCATCAACCGGGAGCGGATCGGCGAGCGGCCGAACACGTCGCCGGACAGCAGGGCCAGCATCGCCTCGCGCATGCGGAAAATATTACGCGGCGCCATGAACAACTGGCGCATCGCCGGGCGGTTCATCCGGTAGATGTACCAGGAGAAACTGGCGAGGGACTGCGCCACTGCCGCCTCGAACCGGCGCATAGCGCGGTCCGCCTGCGCCGGCGTCCCATGCAGACAGGCGGAGACGACGTCCGCGCCGAGGAAGCCGCCCTTCATGGCGAGATACACGCCGGTCGAGAACACCGGATCGATGAAGGCGTAGGCGTCGCCGAGCAGGATGTAGTTCCGTCCGGTCATGTGTTGGGCCACGTAGGAGTAGTTGCCGGTCGCCGTCGCCGGGCCGCAGATCGTCGCGTCGCGCAACCGTTCGCCGAGCGCCGGGCAGAGGCCGATCAGGCCCATCAGGAAGCTGGTGACATCGGTGCCGCGCGCCTTGATGAACTCGGGGCTGCACACCGCGCCGATGCTGGTGGTGCCATCCGCCAGCGGGATGAACCAGAACCAGCCATGCTCGAACCAGAAGATGCTGATATTGCCCTCTTCCTTGTCCGCCAGCCGGTGCGCCCCGGTGAAATGCGCGAACACCGCCGCGCTCTTGTGCCTTGGGTTGCGCTGCTTGATGGCCAATTTGTTCGCCAGCAGCGTATCGCGCCCCGAGGCGTCGACCAGGAACTTCGCCGAAAACACGACCTCGGCACCGGCATCGTCCTGCCCGGTGGCGACGACGCCGCCGCCCGGGGGAAAGCGGATGTCGCTGATCCGGCAGCCCTCGACGACGCGGGCCCCCTTCGCCGCGGCGTTCTTCAGCAGGACATGATCGAATTCGGACCGGCGCACCTGGTACGAGTAGAAATACCGCTTGTCCCAGGCTTGCGAGAAATCCAGCGTCATCGCGGCATCGTGATCCGGTGAGACGAACTCGACGCCGAATTTCGGCATGCCGATGCGGTCGATTGCCTCCTTTACGCCAAGTTCTTCCAGTAGAGGGACATTCATCGGCAGCAGCGATTCGCCGATGTGAAAGCGCGGGTGGCGGTCCTTCTCGACCAGCAGGACCCGCTCGCCGCGGCTGGCGAGCAGGGCGGCGACGGTGGAGCCGGCGGGTCCGCCGCCGACCACCAGAACATCATACTCTCGGTTGGCGGATTGGATTTCTGCACTTGTCAAAACGGCACCATGGAAAAAGGCGGGAAGGGCACAAGGGGGAGCAGGTCAGACCCGACGGCCCGCTTGCGTGCCGCGCACGCAACACAAGCTATGAAATTCTTAGCCGTGCTTGCCGCGGGGTGTCCATGCCGGCATCGGGCGCCGCCGGCTTCGCCCGATCGGTCGGTCGAGAATGCCGATCCGATCTGCCGTAAATCGCAGGCTGACAAGGGCCATGGCTGCCTGTAAAATAAAAAATCGTAACTGAAGCAATATCTCCGGAACACTGAATGCCCGATCCCACTTCGCAGAGTCCACAAGAAACCCAATTGGCGGAACTGATCGTCAAGACACTTAATCTCGACACAATCGCTTCGGATATTGATCCGGAAGCACCGCTTTACGGCGAAGGACTTGGGCTCGATTCAATCGACATTCTCGAAATCGCGCTGGCCGTTTCGCAGACCTACGGGGTGAAGCTGCGCGCCGACGATGAGAACAACACGGCCATCTTCGTGTCGCTGCGCCGGCTGAACCAAGAAATCCAGACCCGCCGGATCTCAGTAGATGCGCGCCTTGGCCCATAGGATCCGGGCGCGCAATGTCGGCAAATTCCTGGCCGTGGCCTGCCTGCTGGGCGCACCGATCGTCGCCCATGTGTCTCTCGTCAGCCATCGTGGCACGGCTCTGGCGGGATCGCTGATCGCCGCTCAGGCCGGATTGATCGGCTGGGCCGCATTGTCGCTGGCAGCTGCCCCGGCGATGCGCCGCAACCCCGGGCGCTGGCTTGCCGTCCGCCTGATGGTCTGCGCAGGCCTGTTCGGCCTGACCGTGGCGATCTGGCGGCGCGCGGATGCGGGACTGACGCTGGCCGAAGCGGTGCCGCACGCCGCCGCCTATCTCGGGCTGCTGACGCTGTTCGCCGCCTCGCTGGCGCCGGGGCGGGAGGCCCTCATCACCATCGTCGCGCGCCGCGCACGCGGCGCGCTGAGCGACGAATTGCTGCGCTATACGCGCGCGGTCACGATCGCGTGGTGCGGCTTCTTCGCCGCTCAGCTTGCCGCCTCGCTGCTGCTTTGGCGGTTCGCGCCGCTGGCGTGGTGGTCGGCGTTCGTCAATCTCGGCACCGTGCCGCTGGTGCTGCTGATGTTCGGCGCCGAGCTCGCCTATCGCCATTGGCGGCACGGCATCCATGTTCCCGCCGGGCAGACGAGGTTTCACGGCATCCTGCGGGTGATCGGGCAGATCCGCTCTCCCGTCGGCCAGGCGGAGCCCTGAGCGGATGAGCGGCATTCCCCTGCTTCGTCTGCCGGATCGGGCGGCGCCGTTCGCCCGCCGGGGCGGGAGCGACATTTCCGTTGCCGATTACCTGCGGGACGTGGCGTCGCTCGCGGCGCTGCTGCCGGATCGCCGACATGTCGCCAATCTGTGCCAGGACCGCTACCGGTTCGCGGTCGGCTTCGCCGCGTCGCTATGCCGCCGCCAGATCACCCTGCTGCCGCCGTCCGAGGCGCCTGGGCTGATCGAGGCGACCCTCGCCGGATATGACGACGTCTATTGCCTGACCGACGCCCCACAGGCGGCTTCGGTGCCGATGTTCCCCTATCCGACCCTGCCGGCCCGAAGCGAGGAACCTGCGCCGGTGCCGCGTTTCGCCGCCGGCCAGCCCGCCGCGATCCTGTTCACCTCCGGCTCGACCGGGCTGCCGCAACCGCATGTGCGCAGCTGGGGCCTGCTGGTTTCCAGCGCCGTCAGCGCCGGTCGGGAACTCGGGGTCGACCGCCTGCCTGGCGCCAGCCTGATCGGCACGGTACCGCACCAGCACAGCTACGGGCTGGAATCGCTGATCCTGCTGGCCTGGCAGCACGCGGTGGTGCTGCATGCGGAGCGGCCATTCTACCCCGGCGACATCTGCGCCCGCCTCGCCGCCGCTCCCCGCCCGCGCATCCTGATCACCACGCCCGCGCATCTGCGGGTGCTCATCGCCGAACCCGGCGCCCTGCCGCCGATAGGCCCGCCCGGCGGCTTGCCGCCGATGGATCTAATCGTGTCGGCCACCGCCCCGCTGCCGCGCGAGCTGGCCGGCGCCGCCGAAACGGGCTTCGCCGCTCCCGTGCATGAAATCTTCGGCTGTTCCGAAGTTGGCCAACTGGCCGCCCGGCGTACCCTGCACACCGAGGAGTGGACCTGCCTGGAGGGCATCGCGCTGCGTCAGGACGGGACGGCCACCTGGGCCGGCGGGCCGGCCATCCCGGTCGAGACGCAGTTGGCCGATATCATGGAGCTGCGCGATCCGCGCCATTTCCGGTTGCTCGGGCGCACCGCCGACCTCGTCAACATCGCCGGCAAGCGCAGTTCGCTGGCCCATCTGAATGCCCAGATCAACGCCATCGAGGGCGTGCAGGACGCCGTGTTCGTGATGGGGGACGACACGGGATCCGGTCCCGCGCGGCTGGTCGCCTTCGCCGTGGCGCCGGGGCTGACGGCAGCCGCCATCCTGGCCGCCCTGCGCCGGCGCATCGACCCCGCCTTCCTGCCCCGACCGCTGCACCTGGTGCCGCAGCTGCGACGCAACGAGCTGGGCAAGCTGACGCGGGAGACCGTGACGCAAATGCTGGCCGAGGCTCGCGGAAGTTGATGCCGGGACACGCGGAGCGGCGCATGGCCATGGACCATCCTGCGGCGGCGGGACATTTCCCCGGCAATCCGATCATCCCCGGCGCCGCCCTGCTGGCGGAAATCATCGGCGCCATAGCTCCCGAGCACCCCGGCCTGATCTGCCGCCAGATCGGCTCGGCCAAGTTCCTGCATCCGGTCCGCCCCGGCGATCTTCTGTCGATCGACTGGGAAGCCGCGGCGAACGGCGACATCCGCTTCACCTGCGCGCTCGCCCCGGGCGGTCCGCGCGTGTTGACTGGCGCGCTGCGCTTCGGGGCGCCATAACCCGCGCGATGGTGAAGCGGCCGAACTGGGCGACACAGCAGGAGCGCGGCTCGGTCTGGACGATCCACGCGATCGTCTGGCTGGCCCTGCGCCTCGGCAGGCGGCCGATGCGGGCCCTGCTGCTGCCCATCTGTCTGTATTTCATGCTGGTACCGTCTCACTGGCAGCGCGCCTCGCGCGCCTACCTGCCGCGCGCGCTCGGCCGCGCGGCGCGTTTCCGCGATGGCTGGCGGCACTGTCACAGCTTCGCGTCCTGCCTGCTGGACCGCGTCTATCTGCTGAACAACCAGACCGAGCGGTTCGAGATCGGCGTGCATGGCGCGGCGCTGATCGACGAATTGCGCGCCAAGGAGCAAGGCTGCCTGCTGTTCGGCGCCCATCTCGGCAGCTTCGAGGTATGCCGCGCCGCCGGGCGCGTGGTGGCGGACCTGCCGGTCAGCCTGCTGATGTACGAGGACAACGCTCGCAAGACCGGCGCCGTGCTGAACGCCGTCAACCCCGCTTTGGGCATGGAGATCATCGCCCTCGGCCGCCCGGGCTCCATCCTCGCGGTGCGCGACCGGCTGGAACGCGGGCATCTGGTCGGCGTGTTGGCCGATCGCGGACTGACCGAGGATCGCCGCGTGCAGCTGCCGTTCCTGGGGGCGCCGGCCTGGTTTCCCGAAGGTCCGTTCCGCATGGCGGCGCTGCTCGGCCAGCCGGTGCTGCTGATGTTCGGCATCTATCGCGGCGGCAACCGCTACGACATCCTGTTCGAGGCGATGCCGGATCCGGGGGATGTGGCGGCCTCGATGCGCCATTATGTCGCCAGACTGGAGCATTTTTGCCGCGAGGCACCCTATAACTGGTTCAACTTCTATGACTTCTGGAGCTAGGCGCCGCAGGGCGCTGGCGGCTGCTGGCTGGCCTTCGCGCTGGCGCTCTGGCCGGCGCCGGGCCGGGCCGGGCGCGACATTGCCGCCCCGCGCTGGGGGCTGGCCGAACTGATGGCCGGGCTGAGCCGGGTTCCATCGGGCACGGCCCGCTTCGTCGAGCACAAATACCTGCAGATGACGACCGCGCCGCTGCAATCCTCCGGCATCCTGCGCTATGTCGCGCCCGACCGGCTGGAGAAGCAGACGCTGCTGCCCCAGCCCAGCCGGCTGACGATCGCCGGCGATCAACTGACCGTCGAGCGTCCCGGCGAGCCGGCGCGCGTGATCTCGCTGCAGGAACGGCCGGAGATCGGCGCCCTGGTCGCCGGGGTGCGCGCCACCATGGCGGGCGACCTGACGACGCTGACCCGCTTCTACACAACCTCGCTGCACGGCGATGCGGCGAGCTGGCGGCTCGATCTGTCTCCCAGGGAACCGCACATCCGCGAATGGGTGTCGATCATCCGCATCACCGGCAGCGGCGACGCGCTGACCGGCGTCGAGACGCTGGAGAGCGACGGCGACCGGACCGAGATGACGATCGACGCGAATTCAAAATGACCCTCCGCGGCCGCCTGATCGTCGGCATCTGGCTGGTGGGGCTGGCCGCCGCCGCCCTGACGATCGCCCGCACGCCGTTCAGCACCGACATGTCGGCGTTCCTGCCGCGATCGCCGCGACCGGCACAGCTTCTGCTGGTCGACCAGCTGCGCGAGGGCGTGGTGTCCCGGCTGATCCTGGTCGCGCTGGAACACGCGCCGCCCGGCCACCCTGGCGTCCTTGAGCCGGAGCCTGGCGGCGAAACTGCGCCAGGACGACCGTTTCGCGGTGGTCAACAACGGCGAGGCGTCGGCGATGACGCGCGAGCGCGACCTGCTGTGGCGGAACCGCTATCTGCTCAGCCCGGCCGTCACGCCGGAGCATTTCAGCACCCCGGCCCTGCACCGCGCGCTGGATGAAGATGTCGCCCTGCTGGGCTCCGATCTCGGCGTGC
Source organism: uncultured Alphaproteobacteria bacterium (assembly GCA_963839645.1). Classification (GTDB taxonomy): domain Bacteria; phylum Pseudomonadota; class Alphaproteobacteria; order Acetobacterales; family Acetobacteraceae; genus PALSA-911. Next base: position 344,239 of record CAWIVZ010000001.1, read on the forward strand.
TGGTCAAGCGCATGCTGCCCGCCGACCCGACCGGGGAGATGCTGAAACTCCTGCAGAACCTCGAAGGGCGCTCGCACCCGGCCAGCGTCGACGGAGTGTGGTTCACGCGCGACGGCGCCAGCGCCCTGCTGATGGCCTCGACCCGGGCGGCCGGTTTCGACATCGACGGCCAGGAAGCGGCGCTGAACCGGATCCGCGAGGCGTTCGACGCGGCGCGGCGCGAGGTGCCGGAAGCCGACGCGGCCACGCTGGTAACGACCGGGCCGCCGGTGTTCGCGGTGGAATCGCGCGCGCATATCAAGGGCGACGCAGAGCGGCTTTCCCTGATCGCCACCATGCTGGTCGCCGGCGTGTTGCTGCTGGCCTATCGCTCGGCGCGGGTGCTGGTGCTGGCGCTGCTGCCGGTGGCGAGCGGCATCCTGGCCGGCATCGCCGCGGTGGGCGCCGCGTTCGGCTTCGTGCACGGCATCACGCTCGGCTTCGGGGTGACGCTGATCGGCGAGGCTGTCGACTACGCCATCTATTTGTTCACCCAGACGCCGCCCGGCGGTGCGCCGCGTGCCACGCTGCCGCGCATCTGGCCGACTTTGCGCCTGGGCATGCTGACCTCGGTGTGCGGCTTCAGCGCCATGCTTGCATCGAATTTCACCGGCTTCGCGCAACTGGGCCTGTTCACCATCGTCGGGCTGCTCATCGCCCTGGCGGTGACGCGCTGGGTTCTGCCGGCATTGCTGGCGGAGAATTTCTCCGCTTCCGGCTCGGTCTGGTTTGCCGTCCCGGTGCTGGCGCTGTTCCGCCATGCGGCATGGCTGCGCTGGGTCGTGCTGGGCGTCACGCTCGCCGCCCTCCTGTCGGTCGGGCTGCATCGCCCGCCCTATTGGGAGAGCGAACTCTCCAGCATGAGCCCCGTTCCGGCCGCCGAGACCGCGCTGGATGTCCGGCTGCGCCGCGAGATCGGAGCACCGGATGTGCGCTACATGCTCGTGGTCGAAGGAGCGGACCGCGAGGCGGCCCTGGCGGCGAGCGAACGGGTCGCCGCGCGGCTGGAGCCTTTGATCGCATCCGGTGCGATCGGCGGATTCGACGCGCCCGGGCAGTGGCTGCCGAGCCAGGCCACCCAAAGCGCCCGCCGCGCGGCGCTGCCCGATACGCGAACACTGGCCGCCAACCTGGCCCAGGCGGTGATCGGCACCAAGCTGCGCGGCGATATCTTCGCCCCGTTCCTGACCGATGTGGAAACGGCGCGGCAGGGCCAATTGCTGCGGCGCGAAGACCTGGACGGCACCAGCCTTGCCCTGCAGGTCGATACGCTCCTGACGCGGCGCGGGCCGGGCTGGGTCGCCTTGCTGCCACTGCACGCGGTGGTGGACGGTCCGGTTTTGGCCGGCAGGATCGGCGCCCTCGGGGTGCCTGGTCTGGTCTTCCTCGACCTGAAGCGGGAGGCTGACAATCTGCTGGACAGCTATCGCGGCGAGGCGCTGACGCTCTCGGGTGTCGGCGGCCTGGTGATCGTGGCGCTGCTGGGCGTCAGCCTGCGCGCCCCCCGGCGGATCGCCGCGGTGCTGCTGCCGCTGGCGGCCGCCGTTATCTGCACCGCGGCGATGCTGTTGGCAGGCTCGCAGCGCCTGTCGATCTTCAATCTGTTCGGACTGTTGCTGGTGGTGGCGGTGGGATCGAATTACTGCCTGTTCTTCGAGCGTTCGGAAACCGCGCCCGAGCCTGGCGATCGCATCCGCATGGTCGCCTCACTGGTGCTGGCCAATCTGTGCACGGTGATCGGCTTCGGCATCCTGTCGTTCTCGCGCGTGCCGGTGCTGCACGGCATCGGCGCCACGGTGGCGCTCGGTGCCTTCCTGTGCCTGCTGTTCGGCGCCGTGCTGAGCCCGCGCCGGACATGACCGATCGCCCGCTTCTGGTGCTGGTGCCCGGGGCCTATTTCCAGCCCGGCGATTTCGCCGATCACGGCTTTCTCGACGCCCTGCGCCGGCAGGCCGGCGGGGTCGACGCGATCGTGGCGAACCTGCCGGCCGAACGCTACCTGGAGGGCGACGCGGCTGCGTGGCTGCACGCCGAAATCATCGCCCCGGCCCTGGCGCACGGCCATCGGCGGCTGTGGCTGCTGGGGATTTCGCTCGGCGCGATGGGGGCACTGCTCCATGCCCAGGCGCATCCGGCGGTCATCGAGGGGATGATCCTGCTGGCGCCTTTCCTCGGCACGCGCGGGCTGATCGCCGAGGTCGCCGCCGCCGGCGGCCTGGCGCGGTGGCAGCCGGGACCGCTTGCCGCGCAGGACACCGAGCGCCGCCTGCTGGCCGGCCTCAAGGCCGGGCTGCCGCCCCGCCTGTATGTCGGCTACGGAGCAGCGGACCGCTACGCGGCAGCGGGCCGGTTGCTGGCCGCCGAATTGCCGGACGGGCGAGCCGCGGTCACCGAAGGCGGCCATGACTGGCCGACTTGGGAGCTTCTCTGGCGCGAGATCCTGACCAGGGCGCCGTTCGGTACGGCTTCGGACTAGTTTTCGGCGACGTAGGGACGCACCATCTTGGCGGGATCCACGATCCGGTCGAATTCCTCTTCCGTCACGAAACCCAGCTGCAGCGCCGCCGCCTTCAGCGTCAGGTCGTGGTCCATGGCGTAATGCGCGATTTGCGAGGCCTTGTCGTAGCCGATCACCGGCGCCAGGGCGGTCACCAGCATGAGGGAGGTTTCGACGTATTCCTGGATCTGCCTGCGGTTGGGCTCGGTACCCTCGACCAGGAAGCGGCGGAAATTCGTGCAGCCGTCGCTCAGCAGGATGATCGACTGCATGACGTTGAAGATGATCAGCGGCTTGTAGACGTTCATTTCCAGGTAGCCGCCGGCGCCGCCGAAGCCGGCCGCGACATCGTTGGCCATCACCTGCACCGCGATCATGGTCAGCGCCTCGGCCTGGGTCGGGTTGACCTTGCCAGGCATGATGGAGGACCCCGGCTCGTTCTCCGGCAGATGCAGCTCCGCAAATCCGGCACGCGGGCCGCAGGCCATCAGGCGGATGTCGTTGGCGATCTTGTAGAGCGACACCGCCAGCGTGCGCAGGGTGCCGGACAGCTGCACCAGCGCATCGTGCGAGCCCTGCACGGCGAACTTGTTGGGCGCGCTGACGAAGGGCAGCGCGGTGAGGCTCGCGATCCCGTAAGCGGCCGCCTCGGCGAAGCCGGGCGCGGCGTTGATCCCGGTGCCCACCGCCGTGCCGCCCAGCGCCAATTCGTAAACCCCCTTCAGCGCGTCGCGCAGACGATCGAGGTTGTCGCCCAGCATCCCGGCATAGCCGGACCATTCCTGGCCGAGGGTGATCGGCGTGGCGTCCTGCATGTGGGTGCGGCCGATCTTGACGATGTCCTGCCATGCCTCGGCCTTCGCCGCGACCGCGGCGCGCAGCGCGGTCACCGCCGGCAGCAGCCGCCCGGTCACGCCGGTCGCGGCGGCGATGCACATGGCGGAAGGGAACGTGTCGTTGGACGATTGCGACATGTTCACATGGTCGTTGGGATGCACCGGGTCCTTGCTGCCGAGCGCGGTGCCCGCGAGTTGGCAGCTTCGGTTCGAGATGACCTCGTTCACGTTCATGTTGAACTGCGTGCCGCTGCCGGTCATCCACACATGCAGCGGGAACATGTCGTGATGCCGCCCGGCGAGGATTTCGTCGCAGGCCTGCACGATCAGCGCGTGGACCGGGCCGGCGAGCCGTCCGCCGGCGTGGTTGGCGTCGGCGGCGGCCTTCTTCAGCACCGCATAGGCGGTGATCATCTCGGGCGGCATCAGGTCGCGGCCGATGCTGAAATATTGCAGCGACCGCTGCGTCTGCGCGCCCCAGAGCCGGTCGGCGGGAACTTCCACCAGGCCGAGGCTGTCGGTTTCCTGCCGTGTGTGGGCCATGGCGTTGCTCTCTCTGGGAACGAATGTCGACGCCGCACGCAGCGGCTGCGTAGGGATGATTCTGCGCCCCTGCCGCAGAAGCCATCTTACTCCCCTGCGCCGTTCAGCGCCCGCCTTGCGCGATCGCGCCAGCGGCGGAAATGCGCTGGTCGTAATTCTCGGCCAGGGCGCGCAGCGCGGCCGCGCCATCGCCGGAAAACGACGGGCCATGCATCAGCGCCAATGTGCGCGGAGACAGCTCCGCCAGCCTGCGGATCGTCGTGCCCATGGCGGGGTTCAGGCTGGAAGACCTGAATATGTCCTCGGCGACGATCGCAGGTCCGACAATATCGCCCTGCGTCAACGCAGGACCATTGCCAAGCTGGGTGAACAGGTCGCCGCACAGCAGGGTCCCGGTGGTCTCCTCGTAAAGCACGCCCGCCTCCCAGCCATGCGGGATGTGCGGCGTGTCGATGTAGCGCACCCGCCTCCCCTGCCCCAGGTCGATCGTTTCGCCATCCTGCAGGACGCGCGGCGTCCGGTCGGCCATGTCGTTCAGCGACACCAGGCAACCGGTCTGTCCATGCGCCACCTCGGCTCGCGGCGCGACCGCCAGCCATTCATTCATCGCACCGCACTCGTCTGCCTCATAGTGGCCGAAGGTGATCCAACGCAGCCGCTCGGGCGGAATGACACGGCTGACAGCCGACCGTATGAGGGGGAACATTCGCCGCAGACCGGTATGGAACAGCAGGGGCTCGTCCCCGAGAACGAGAAACTGGTTGAAGGTGAAACCGGCCGGGGGCGCGATCTCCGCCACGCATGTCGAGAAGCGATAGATGCCGTCGGCGATTTCATCGATTCTGGTTTCCATGTGTTCCCCCGTTTTCCGGCCGGATGCCGAGCCATGGCTCGCGATCGAGGACCCGAGCGAGCGGCCGCGCACCGGCCTTCGAGCAGTCTATGGCTGGTGCGAGCGCAACGCCAGTCTCGCCGCCCGCGTGCCGGACGATGCCGGGTATCACGCCCATTGGCATCCTGCCGCCCGGGCGGCTAGCCTTCCGGTGGGCTGGTTCGGCGCAAGCCGCCGGCCCGGTGCGTGCCTAGCGTCTAAGTCCAGTGCCGAAGAGCACGAAGAAAAGGAGGAAAGACCATGCTGCCCACGAGAATGCTCATCCGCCGCCGCTCCCTGCTGCGCGGCGCCGCGGCCGCCGCGGCCCTGCCCTTGGCCGCACCATCGATCGCGCGCGCGGCCACAACTCCGGGCGTGACCGACACCGAGATCAAGATCGGCAACACCAACGCCTATTCCGGACCCGCGTCGGCCTATGGAACGATCTCCAAGGCCGAGGCGGCGTATTTCCGGATGATCAACGACGCCGGCGGCGTGCATGGGCGCAAGATCACTTACATTTCCTACGATGACGGCTACAGCCCGCCGAAAACGGTGGAGATGGTGCGCAAGCTGGTGGAGCAGGACGAGGTTGCGCTGATGTTCAATCCGCTCGGCACTCCGACCAACACGGCCATCTACAAATACCTGAACCAGAAGAAGGTGCCGCATCTGTTCATCTCCACCGGAGCGGACAAATGGGCGGATTACAAGGAACATCCGTGGACGTTGATGTGGTCGCCCAGCTACCGGGTGGAGGCGCAGATCTACGCCAAATACGTGCAGCGGATGAAGCCGGACGCCAAGATCGGCCTGATCTACCAGAACGACGATTTCGGCAAGGATTACTACAACGGCTTCAAGGACATCCTGGGCGACAAGTTCGCCGGCAAGGTCACCGCCGTCTCCTACGAGGTGACCGACGCCACGGTGGACAGCCAGCTGGTCAGCCTGCAATCGGCGGGCTGCGACACGCTGGTCACGGCGGCGACGCCGAAATTCGCCGCCCAGACCATCCGGCGCGTTTACGAAATGAACTGGAAACCAATGCATGTGCTGAGCAACGTGTCGATCTCCGCCGGCTCCGTCATGCTGCCGGCCGGGGCGGAGAAGGGCATCGGGATCATCAGCTCGGGCTATCTGAAGGATGCCACGGACCCGGCCTGGAAAGACGATCCCGGCATGACGCAATGGCGCGCCTTCATGCACAAATGGTATCCTGAGGGCGACATCGTCGATACCGCCAACGTATTCGGGTTCGGCGTCTCCCACACGCTGGTCACGTTGCTGCAGCAATGCGGCAGGGATGTCTCGCGCGAGAACATCATGAAGCAGGCCACTCACCTGCACGAGACCGACAACCCGGTGACCCTGCCGGGCATGAAGATCCAGACCAGCCCCACCAACTATCGCCCGATGCGTCAGCTGCAGCTGATGAAATGGAACGGGAAAAGCTGGGACCGTTTCGGCGATCTGATCGAAGGCGCCGGCGTCTGACCACGGAGCCGTGACGGTGCCCGGCCAAGGCCGGGCACCGGAGCGGGAAATAATTCGCACTGGCCGGGACTGCCGATACCGGCCAATATTCCATTCGCAACGCTGGCCCGCCAATGAGGCCAGAAACAGGGAGAGAGAAGCTCGTCATGACGCAAGCCATCCGTCGCCGCACTTTGCTGGGAACCACCGCCGCCGCCGGAGCCAGCGTGGCGCTGCCGGGCCGGGCCCGCGCGGACCAGACCATCCGCATCGGTGTGCTCACCGACATGGCCGGCGCCTATGCCGCCAACACCGGCCCCGGCTCGGTTCTGGCGACGCAGATGGGGATCGACGATTTCGCCAAGACCCATCCGCACATCAAGGTAGAGCTGTACTCCGCCGACATGCAGCTGAAGCCCGACGTGGCGCTCGCCATCGCCGGCGACTGGTACGACAACAAGGGGGTCGACCTGATCATGGACCTGCCGCTGTCCTCCGCCGCCTTCGCGGTCGGCGACATGGCGAAGGCCAAGGACAAGCTGGCGATCTTCACCGGCGCGGCCTCGGCCGATCTGACCGGGCCGCGCTGCGGTCCGAACCATCTGCACTGGGCCTACGACACCTGGTCGATGCCGCACGCGGTGGTGAACGCGCTGGTGAAGGAAGGCGGCGACACCTGGTTCTTCATCACCGCCGATTATGCCTTCGGCCACTCGCTGGCGAATGATTCGGCCTCGTTCGTCAAGGCCGCCGGCGGCAAGGTGCTGGGCGAAGCGGCCCACCCGTTTCCCGGCACCACGGATTTCTCCTCCTATATCCTCCAGGCGAAGGCGAGCGGCGCGAAGGTGGTCGGCTTGGCCAACGGCGGCACCGACACCCAGAACTGTCTCAAGCAGGCTGCCGAGTTCGGCCTGATGAAGGGCGGCCAGAAGGTGGCCGGCATGCTGCTGCTGATCAACGATGTGCACGGCATGGGTCTGCAAACGGCGCAGGGCGTGCTGCTGAGCGAGCCCTATTACTGGAATCTGAACGACGGCACCCGGGCCTTCGCCAAGCGTTTCGCGACCCAGTTGAGCTCGGGCGCGATGCCCAACTCGCCACAGGCCGCGCAATATTCCGCTGTCACCCACTATCTGAAGGCGGTCGCGGCGATGGGCGTGGACAAGGCAAAGGCAAGCGGGCGCGCCATGATCGCCAAGATGCGCTCCATCCCGGTGGAGGACCCGATCTTCGGCAAGAGCGTGATCCGCCCCGACGGAAGGGTGATCCACGCCATGTACCTGTTCGAGGTGAAATCACCGGCGCAGTCCAAGGGCCCGTGGGACTACTACAACCTGCGCCGCACGATCCCGATGGACGAGGCATTCCGCCCGCTCGCCGACGGCCACTGCCCGATGATCAAGGCCTGATGATCATGGCCTGAGCGGCGTCGCGCGGGCGCACGCGGGCGCACGCGCACCGCCGGTCAGGCTTTGGATGGCGACCAGCCATAGACCCGTTGCAGGGTCCCGCCCATCAGAACGGCGCGGTCGCTGTCGGACAGGCGGGGGGTGACGCGAAACGCCTCGACGCCCTGGCTGTAGGTCAGCAACTCGACCGCCCGGGTCCAGTCGGTGCCCCACATGCAACGATCCAGGCCGAAGGCGTCGAAGATCCGCCACAGCGGATCCCACAGATCGTTGTACGGGAACGGCTCGCGCGACAGCGTGCAGGCGCCGCTGATCTTCACCGTGACATTCTTGTACGCCGCCAGCGCCAGCAGTTTCGGCAGATCGGCGAAGGGCTCGGCGGGAACCGGCGGCTCGAACGGCTGCTGCAGCCCGAGATGATCGATCACCAGCGTCGTGTCCGGGTTGCGCGCCGCCAGCAGCCGGGCCTGCTCCAGCCGCCCCCAGCACAGCAGATTGACCGGCAGCGAGTGCCGCGCGGCGGCCGCCAGCACAAGGTTGATACCGGGATCGGCGGCGTCTTCCGACACGCCGCGGTTGAGCATGATGCGGATGGCGACCGTGCCCTTGGTCGCTGCCCAGTCGGCGATGGTTTCGACCACGCCGGGATCGGCGGGATCGACCGGCTTGATCAAGCCAAAGCGGCCGGGATGCGCCGCGTGCACCGCGAGGGCGTAGCTGGCGTCGTAGCGGTACATGGTGAAGGGTGAAACCAGCAGCGCGCCATCAACCCCCACCGCGTCCATGGCGGCGACCATCTGGTCGCCGGTCACCTCGGGCGGGCCGTGCAGAACGGCCGCCCAGCGGCGGCCCGGATGGTCGCGTTCGTAGGCATGCACCTGTGCGTCAATAATCGGGGCATCGTTTGCCGGCATGTTTCCACCCTCCGCGTGTCCTTCCGCCGGCTCGGGCGCCGGCGCACAGGCTGCGGCGAGTGTATCCGCACCCTCGCCCGGCACGCCACCCAGCACGCCATCCGGGGGCGACGGCAATCAGAAAATGATGCCGCGCGCGCGCAGTTCCGCCACCACGTGCTCCGCCAGCACTTCCGCCGGCTGTTCCATGGTCGGCAAATGCAGCTCCGGCGCCGTGGGCGGTTCGTACGGCGCGTCCACGCCGGTGAAATTGCGCAGCTGGCCGGAATCGGCCTTCACGTACAGCCCCTTCGGATCGCGCCGGCGGCACTCCTCCACCGGGGTATCGACATAGATCTCGATGAACTCGCCGGCTTCCACCGTGTCGCGCGCCAGGCCCCGCTCGGCCCGGTATGGGGAGATGAACGACACCAGAACGATCAGCCCGGCATCCACGAACAACCTGGCCACTTCGGCGATGCGGCGGATGTTCTCCACCCGGTCGGCCTCGGTGAAGCCCAGATCGCGGTTCAGGCCGTGGCGCACGTTGTCGCCGTCCAGAACCATCGTGTGCCGGCCCATCGCGGCCAGCCGACGTTCCACGAGGTTGGCGATGGTGGACTTGCCGGAGGCGGACAGCCCGGTGAACCAGAGCACTGCCGGCTTCTGGCCCTTCAGCGCGGCGCGCACGGTCTTGTCCACGTCCAGCTGGTGCCAGTGCAGATTGCGCGGTCGCGACCTGGCGGCGATCACCATGCCCGCGCCCACGGTATCGCCGGACAGCCGATCGACCAGAATAAAACCACCCAGAGTGCGACTGTCGGCATAGGGCTCGCAGATCAGCGGCCGGGTGAGCGAGATCGTCACGCGGCCGATTTCGTTGAGCTGCAGCTCCGGAGCCGGAGTCTCCTCCAGCGTATCGATATCCAGCTTCGCCGCCAGCGCGGTGACCGTGCCGGTAACCGTGCGAGTTCCAAGCATGACGTTGTAGGCCCGGCCGCGGAACAAATGCGTATCCGCCATCCAGACCACCCATGCGGTCAATTCATCGGCGACCTCCGGCAGCGGCGGCGCCGCCAGCACATCGCCGCGCGAGACGTCGATCTCGCGATCCAGCACCAGCGTCACCGCCTCGCCCGCCGACGCTTCCGGCAGGTCGCCGCCCATGGTCACGATACGCGCGACAGACGCCTCGACCGCGCCGCCGACATTGGCGATCGGGTCGCCGGGGCGGATGCGCCCGGAGGCGATCGTGCCGGCATAGCCGCGAAACGACTGATCGGGGCGGTTGACCAGTTGCACCGGCATCCGGAACGCCCGGCCGGCAGCTTCCCGCGATGGCTGGGCTGTTTCCAATGCCGCCAACAGGCAAGGGCCGTCATACCAGCCCATGCGCCCGCCGGGCTGGATGACATTGTCCCCGTCCCGCGCGCAGATCGGAATGGCCGTCACCGGGATATCGCCGAGACGCCCGCGCAGGGCATCGAAATTCGCAACGATCCGGTCGAACACACCCTGGTCGAAACCCACCAGGTCCATCTTGTTCACCACCAGCACGATCTGGCGGACCCCCATCAGCCAGGCGATCGCCGCATGCCGGCGGGTTTGCGCCAGCAGGCCCTTGCGCGCGTCCACCAGCATCACCGCCACATCCGCGGTGGAAGCACCGGTCGCCATGTTCCGTGTGTACTGCTCATGCCCCGGCGCGTCGGCCAGGATGAAGCGCCGGTTCGCGGTCTGGAAAAAGCGATAGGCGACGTCGATCGTCACGCCCTGCTCGCGCTCGGCCGACAACCCGTCCACCAGCAGCGCGTAGTCCACGCCCTCGGCCACCGTGCCGAAGCGCTTGCTGTCACGCACCAGCGCCGCCATCACGTCGTCCGGTACCGTACCGAACTCAAACAGCAGCCGGCCGATCAGGGTCGATTTGCCGTCATCCACGCTGCCGCAGGTGAGGACGCGAAGAAGCGACTCGGCCATCAGAAATACCCGTCCCGCTTCTTCGTCTCCATCGAGCTGTCCTGGTCCTGGTCGATCAGCCGGCCGGCGCGTTCGGAAACCTTCGTGGTGAGCATTTCCTCGACGATCTCGTCGAGGTTGCGTGCCGCGGACTCCACCGCGGCGCTGAACGGATAGCAGCCGAGGGAGCGGAAGCGGACCATCCGCCGCACCGGAACCTCGCCCGGCAACAGGCGCATCCGGTCGTCGTCAACCATGATCATCGCCCCGTCGCGCATCACCACCGGCCGCTCGGCGGCGAAATACAGCGGCACCACGTCGATCGCCTCGGCCCGGATATAGGTCCAGACATCCAGCTCGGTCCAGTTGGACAACGGGAACACCCGCATCGTCTCGCCGGGCGCGAGACTGGCGTTGTACAGGTTCCACAACTCCGGCCGCTGCAGCTTGGGGTCCCAGACATGGCCGGGCGCGCGGACCGAGAAGATCCGCTCCTTGGCCCGCGAGCGCTCCTCGTCACGCCGGGCGCCGCCGATGGCGATGTCGTATTTGCCCTCGGTCAGCGCCTGTTTCAGCGCGTCGGTCTTCATAATCTGGTTGTAGACGATGCTGCCATGATCGAACGGATTGATGTTGCGCGCCAGCCCCTCGGGGTTGGTGTGTTTGCGCAGTTCCAGCCCGTACCGCGCCACGAGTTCATCGCGAAAGGCGATCATGTCGCGGAATTTCCAGGTCGTATCGATATGCAGCAGCGGGAACGGCGGCCGGGCGGGGTAGAACGCCTTGCGCAACAGGTGCAGCAGGGCCGAGGAATCCTTGCCGATGGAGTAGAGCAGCACGGGATTGCTGGCCTGGGCGGCAACCTCACGCAGAATGTGGATGCTCTCCGCCTCCAGCAGCTTCAGATGGGCGGGCAGTCTGGTCATTTTGTCTATCGCGTCGTTCACTGCACCCGTTTACCGGCGTCGTTCGCCTCTGTCTCCCCGCAAAGACGAATAATTAATCTGTTGTAATCTCGGGGCTGGTGCCCCTTGAACGATCCGCGCCGCTTGCGGCAAGGCCGGTGGTCCGCCAGGCCCCGTCGACCGCGGCGGAATTCCCCGGCTAGACTGACCCCGGTAAACGCTGAAGGGGAGACACCGACATGGCCGGCTGCACACACGATCACTCGCGCTGGGGAGCCGCCGACCAGATCGGTGCCGCCAACCTGCTGACGCCGGAAAAGCGCCTCGCCGCGCTGCGCTCCGTCACCCAGGGCCGGATCTTCGATGTCAGTCACGAAATCGCGATGAACGCGCCGTACATGATGCCGAATCAGACGCCCTATCTGATGTCGCTCTGGACCAATTGGCGCGACAGCATGCGCCGCCGCCGCAAGCTCGGTGCGACCAACGAAGTGGGCGTGAACATCGAGCGGATGGAAATGACCGCCCATGTCGGCACCCATATCGACGCGCTCGGCCATTTCTCCATCGGCGACAGACTCTACAACAACGTCAGCGCCGAGGACGAGGTGACCGATTGGGGCCTCAACCGGCTCGGCATCGAGCACGCCCCGCCCATGGTCACCCGCGGCATCCTGCTGGATGTCGCCGGCCTCGACGGCGGGGCGCATCTGCTGCCCGGCCGCGTGATCACGCCCGAAGACCTGCAACGGGCCGCTGCCGATGCCAACGTAACGATCGAGCCGGGCGACATCGTGATGATCCGCACCGGCTGGGGTCAGCTGTTCGGGATCGACAACCCGCGCTACGTCGCCGGCGAACCCGGCATCGACGTCCCCGCCGCGCGCTGGCTGACAGAACAGGGCGTGGTGGCGGTCGGCAGCGACAACATGGCGGTGGAAGTGCTGCCGAACCCGAACAAGGCCATCTCCATGCCGGTGCACCAGCATTTGCTGGTGGAGGCCGGCGTCTACATCATCGAGAACCTGGCGCTGGAGGAACTGGCGCGGGAGAAACTGCACAGCTTCTGCTTCATCCTGCTGGCAACTAAATACAAAGGCGCCACCGGCTGCCCCGTGCGCCCGATCGCGATGGTCTGAAGCAAGGCTGGGGCAAAGCCCCAACCTTGCTACACCAGCCCCGGCACGCGCGACCAGGCGCGCAGGCGGCGGTGCAGCAGGAAGGTGGGGATTGCCAGCAACGTGATGGCCGCCGCGGCGAACAGTGCGCCCTCCGCGCCGCCATAGAGGTCCGCGGCGCGGCCGCAGATCGTCGGCACGATGGTGCCGCCGATATAGTAGGTGCTGTAGAACAGCGACATGCCCACGGCGCGGTTTTCCGGCCGGGCGGATAGGGTTCCGGCGGCCATGATCACGCTGGGGTGGACGGAGCCGACCACGCCGATCAGCAGCGCGCAGAGGATCGGCCAACCCACCCAGCCGATCGCGGCCAGGCCGAGCCCGAGCGCCAGGGTGCCGAACAGGAACAGGCGGACCTGGCCAAGCCGCATGGCAAAGCCCCCGCCCAGCAGGATCGCCGGCACGTTGCCCCAGGTGGCGATGGTGATCACCAGCCCGATCAGTGCCGGGCTGTCGCCGCGATGCGTCATCATCGCCGGCGCATAGGCCAGGAAGCTGGCATAGGACGCGGTGTAGAAGGTCCAGATCAGTCCGGCGATCATCACCATCGCGCATTCCCGCCCGCCGGGCAGCGAGAACGACCGCGGCACCGGCGCCGCGAACGGGGACGGCCGATAGGCGACGATGAACCAGACGGCGGCCAGGGCGGCGATCGCCGCGCCGAACTCGAAAGCGGCGGGCCAGCCATAGGCCTGCGCCAGCGGCGGGGCGATCAGCTGCGCCATGCCGACGCCGACCGGGAAGGCAGAGACGGAAATGCCGATCCCCAGCATCAATTGCCGGCCATGGCACCAGTCGGCGATCATCTTGCCCTGCAGCACGATCATCGCCACCGCCCCCACGCCCGACACGCAGCGGCCGGCGAAGATGGCGCGCGTAGCGCCCAGCATTCCGCCGATGTCGGTGCAGATCAACGCGCCCACGGCCATCAGGCTGAGGCCGATGCCGACCACCAGGTGCTCGCCGAAGCGCCGTCCGAGCAGGCCCAGCGGCAGGGCGGCGAAGATGCCCAGCATCATGAAGGCGCCGACCAGGGCGCCGAGCGCTGTGTAGTCGATGCCGAATTCGCGGATCAGAATGGGGCCGATGCTACCGACGGTCTGGAACTGGTAGCCGAAGGCGATGCGCGACATGCCGATCGACAACAGGATCAGCCATCGCCGTACGCCATCCGATGCCAGCGAAGCTGCGATGGCCCGTCCCCCCTTTTTGCAACCGGCCGGTTCGGCGGTTCGCGCGTTTGATTGCCGGACCCTAGCCCGGCGTACAGCGACTGCCTATCAGGACAGTCCCCCGCCAGGCGCAACCCTGCCGGCATTCTTGCATGACACGCATGCGTTCAGGCATTCCTATGCAGTGCTTCGCGCCCTATCTTACACCGATGTCCGACACCCCCGCCTTTCTCGACAAAGACCGTCCCCCCGTTCCCCATATCGTGGTTCCGCGCGGTGTAACGCCCTTCTTCATTCCGGGACGCCCGGTGCGCGGGCGGCTTGTGCGCCTCGGCACGCTGGCCGACGCCCTGCTGACCCGCCACACCCGCCCGCATCAGGTCACCCGGCTTTCCGGCCAGGCGCTGGCCCTGGTGGCGGGCCTTGCCTCCGGGTTGAAGTTCCAGGGCTCGTTCAGCCTCCACGCCAAGGGCGACGGCCCGGTGCCGATGCTGCTGGCCGACTGCACCGATACCGGGGAGCTGCGCGGCTATACCCGCGTGGATGCCGACCGTCTCGACGGCCTGCTGGAGGCCGATCCCTCCCCGGCCACCGACGCGCTGCTGGGCGGCGGGTAACTGGCGTTCAGCGTCGACCAGGGGGCAGACCGCGAACGTCACCAAGGCATCGTCTCCATCACCGGCGGCAGTCTGGCCGAAATGGCGCTGCACTATTTCGACACCTCCGAGCAGCTGCGCTGCCTGGTGCACCTCGCCTGCGCCCCGACCGAGGACGGCTGGCGGGCCGGCGCGCTGATCCTGGAGCGCGTGGCCGGGGAAGGTGGCATCGACCCGACGGTCGACGCGGAGGAACAGGAGGAAGCCTGGCGCACCGCGCTGGTGCTGGCCGGCACGCTCACCGATGCCGAACTGCTGGACGATGATTTGCCGCCGGACCGGCTGCTCTATCGGCTGTTTCACTCCGAAGGTGTCGCGACCGACCGGTCCCGGGCGTTGTCGTACGGCTGTCGCTGTTCGCGCGCCAAGCTGTCGGGCATTCTGGAGACCTTTCCGGCCGACGATCTCGATCACATGGCCGTGGAGGGCGACATCATCATGACCTGCGAGTTCTGCAACTATGATTTCCGCTTTCCCCGCCAGGCCGTGCGCGGCAAGCAGGGAACCGGCGCCGTGGAAGGTGACGCGTGAACAGGATGTCGACCCGTCGCCGGATGCCGCGTTTCGCCGTGCTGCTGGCGGTCCTGAGCCTGGCCGCCTGCTCCAGCCCCT
This sequence comes from uncultured Alphaproteobacteria bacterium, assembly GCA_963839645.1. GTDB lineage: Bacteria > Pseudomonadota > Alphaproteobacteria > Acetobacterales > Acetobacteraceae > PALSA-911. The sequence continues at coordinate 359,285 of CAWIVZ010000001.1, forward strand.
CCAAGCCGCGCAACTTCGAGCCGCTGACGTATGACTATCTGACACCGATCCGGCTGAACGTCGCCTCGGTGGAGGTCGACAACCGCTTCGTGCCAGCCAGCCGTGACGAGGTAAGCAGCCAGGCGCCGGTCCCGCCGAGCGCGGCATTGCGCCAGATGGCGAACGACCGGCTGAAGGCGTTCGGCACCAGCGGCAAGGCGGTGCTGGTGATCAAGGACGCCTCGCTGGTCAGGAACGGCAACGAGATCCTGGGCCACATGGCGGTGGAACTGGATGTCTACACCTCCGAAAACCAGCGCGCCGCCTTCGCCACGGCGGAGGTCTCGCAGCGCCGCAGCGGCGAGATCACCGATTTGCGGGGCACGCTGTACGACCTGACCAAGACGATGATGGACCGCATGAACGTGGAACTGGAATTCCAGGCCCGGCGGTCCCTGCGCGACTGGCTGCTGCCGGATACGCCGGCCGCGGTGCCCCAGGCGGTGCAGCAGCAGGATCTGGCGGCGCCGAAGCGCTAATCCACTCGGATGCGTTCTGGCGCATGTCCACGTGCCAGAACCGTGCCGATGATCGACGCTTGCGCGTAGCCGGCTTGCCGCAGGGCTGACAGGCAGGCATCCGCCTGCTCCGGCGCCACGCCGGCCAGCAATCCGCCGGCGGTCTGCGGGTCGAACAGCAACGAAAAGCGCGCCTGCTCCCGCACAGCCTCGCTGGCCGCGATCCGCGCCGCCGCGGCCAGGTTTTCCGTGTGCAGGGAGCTCGCCAGCCCGTCCCGCACCAATTCCTCGGCGCCGTCGAGCAGCGGCACGGCGGCAAGGTCGAGCGCGACATCCACTCCCGACGCCTCCGCCATCTCCAGCAGATGCCCGGTCAGTCCGAAACCGGTCACATCGGTGCAGGCCGTGGCTGCATGCCCACCCAGGATGGCCGCAGCATCGGCGGCAGGCTGGGTCATGCCCGCCAACGCCGCTTCCACCCAGCGCGCCTGAGCCCGATGGCGCATGTCGGCGGCGAAGATCATCCCGGTGCCGATCGGCCGGGTCAGGATCAGCCGGTCGCCCGGCCGCAGGCCGGATTTGCGCAGCAGCCGGGCGGGATCGGCCAGGCCGTTCACCGACAGGCCGAGCATCAGCTCCGCCCCTTCCGCGCTGTGCCCGCCGATCAGCACGGCGCCGGCGTTGTGCAGGACCGAGGTCGCGCCCGCCAACATCTGGAACAGGTCGTCCTCCATCCTGGCGGCGGCGGCGAACGGCACTGTTGCCAGGGCCAGGGCGCTGTGCGGTCGCGCGCCCATCGCATACAGGTCGCCCAGCGCGTGATGGGCCGCCACCTGGCCGAAGACGAAGGGGTCGTCGATGAAGGCGCGGAACTGATCGGCGGACTGCACCAGAACCTTGCCATCCGGCACGGCGAAGGCGGCGGCATCGTCGCGCGCCGCCAGGCCCAGTTCGATATCCGATGCCGGCGGTTCCAGCCGGGCCAGCACGCGATGCAGGATGGAACTGCCGATCTTCGCCGCGCAGCCGCCGCAGCGCATCGCCGCTGCCGCCAGCGCCGCCTGCCCGGCCGCATCCGCCACGCCGGGCGCGACGTCGGGAAGCGTCACCTTCATGTCCGGCAGGTCGCTGTACATGCGCATGAATTTCCGGTCGATCCAGTCCTTCAGTCGCCAGACCCAGGCGCCCTCGAAACAGAAATCCCCGCGCACGCCCAGCGCATAGCGGTCGCCGGTGGCCAGCAGGCTGAGCCAGCGTCGCTGCGGCACGAAGCGGCGCAGCGCCCGCCCGGCAACGGCCCGGCGGAGATTCTCGGCCAAGGGCGGCCCGGCGCGCACCGCCATCACGCCGGATTTGGCGCGGGGATGGCCCTCGATGGCGGCGATGTCGCCCGCCGCGAAGACGTCGGGGTGGGAGATCGATTGCAGCCGGTCCGACACACGCAGGAACCCGCGCGCGTCGGCCGCGAGTCCGCAAGCGGCTGGCCAGGACGGGCTGGCGGCCTGGGTGGCGACCAGGATTTCGTCCAGATCGACCGGCGCGGCGTCCGTGAAATGAACCTTTCCCGCCTCGATGCGAACCACCTTGTGCGCCACGCGAACCTCTATGCCGCGCGCCGCCAGCAGCCGGCGCACCCGCCGGATCGCGCCGGGCGAAAACCCCGGCAGCACATCCGCCTCGGCGCCGAACAGCGTGACCGATGCCTGGGCCGGCGCGAGGCGGTGCCGCAACGCGAATGCCAGTTCCACTCCCGCCGCTCCGGCGCCGATGACGCCGATGCGCACCGGTTCCGATCGCTCCGCGACCCGCGCCAGCAACTTTTCCCATCGCGCGATCAACCGGCCGATCGGCTTCACCGCGATGGCGTGCTGGGCGGCGCCTTGTATGCCGGCCAGATCCGGCGTCGAGCCGATATCGATGGACAGCAGGTCGTATGGCACCTCCGGCCGGCCGTCGCAGAACACCAGCCGCCGGGCGGGATCGAGCCCGGTTGCCTCCGCGTGGTACAGCCGGGCACCGGCGAACCGGGCGAGGCGGCGGACGTCGATATGCATGTCGTCGAACCCGTACTGCCCGGCCAGGAAGCCCGGCAGCATCCCGGAATAGGGCGTGGTCACCTCCCGCGTGATCACCGTCAGCCGCACGCCCGGCATGGGCCGCATCGCAAACCGCCGCAGCACGGCGACATGCGCGTGCCCGGCGCCGACCAGCACGACGTCCTTGAGAATGGGTGTCGCCGGTGTCACGGTGCGGGCCTCGTTCAGGGGGGAAAGCGCGTGCAGGTTACGGCATCACCGTCCACCATCCTACCGTCGGTAGATGCCCTGCTGCGCCGACCCGAAATCGCCGGGGCCGTGCTGGAACATGGGCGCTCGCTGGTGGTGCAGGAACTGCGCGACGCGCTGGAGCGTCTACGCGCCGCATTGGCCCAGGGCGCGGCGGTCGCCGGCCGGGACGCCGCTGCGGACATCATCGAAAACCAGGTGGTGACCCGGCTGCAGGCCTGGACCGAACCGCCGCTGCGAAAAATATTCAACCTGACCGGAACGGTGCTGCACACCAATCTCGGCCGCGCGCCGCTGCCGCCGGAAGCGCTCGCCGCCATGGCCGCCGCCGCCGATGCCTGCAACCTGGAATACGATCTGCAAACCGGCGGACGCGGCGAGCGGGACGACCACGTGATCGGCCTGATCCGCCGCCTGACCGGGGCGGAGGACGCCGTCGTCGTCAACAACAACGCCGCCGCCGTGCTGCTGGCGCTGAACAGCCTGGCGAACCGGCGCGAGGTGCTGGTCTCGCGCGGGGAACTGGTGGAGATCGGCGGCGCCTTCCGCATCCCCGACGTCATGGCCCGCGCCGGCGCGAAGCTGGTCGAGGTCGGCACCACCAACCGCACCCATCTGGCCGATTTCGCCGGCGCCATCGGTCCGCGCACCGCAGCCATCATGAAGGTGCATGCGAGCAACTACGCCATCACCGGCTTCACCGCCGAGGTGCCCGAGCCCGAGTTGGCCGCGTTGGCGCACGAACGCGGCATCCCCTTCCTGAACGATCTCGGCAGCGGCAGCCTGATCGATCTGGAGCGCTACGGCCTGCCGCACGAGCCGACGCCGATGGAGGCCCTGCGCGCCGGCGCCGACCTCGTCACCTTCAGCGGCGACAAGCTATTGGGAGGCCCTCAGGCCGGGCTGGTGGTGGGCCGGGCAGCGCTGATAGGCAGACTCCGGAAAAACCCGCTGAAGCGCGCCCTGCGGGTGGACAAGCTGACCATGGCCGCGCTCGCCGCCGTGCTGCGGCTGTATCTGGACCCCGACCGCCTGGCCGAGCGGCTGCCGGCCCTGCGCCGCCTGACCCGGCCGGAGCCGGAGATCCGCGCCCTCGCCGATCGCGTTGCGGCCGCGCTGTCCGCAAGCTGCGGCGCCGGGGTGACGGTGTCCGTGGTGTCCTGTGCCAGCCAGATCGGCAGCGGGTCGCGTCCTGTGGACCTGCTGCCAAGCGCCGCGGTCGCGCTGCGCGTGCCCGGCGGGCGCGCCCTGGCCGCCCTGGCGAAATCGTTCCGCGGCCTGCCGGTCCCGGTGATCGGCCGCCTGCATGACGACGCCCTGCAGTTCGACCTGCGCTGCCTGGAAGACGAGGCCGGCTTCATCCGCCAACTGGACCGGCTGGCGCCGGGCTGATAGCTTCCCCAGCGGAAGAGAACCGTACCCCGGTGGGACGCGCGGACTTCAAATCCGTTGGGAGGCGCCTGGCGTCTCCGGTGGGTTCGACTCCCGCCTCTTCCGCCAATCCCCTAATCATCCCCGGTCACGACCGTTCGCCATCCCGCCTTTAACGCGTTGAATCAGCGTATTTTTGTCTGAAATTTCCCTTTTCGTGGCCGCATCCATTCGTTTGCGATTCATCCCCGATCGGTAAAATCATTAGGGGACGGACGTGCCACGCGAGGCTGAAGCACTCACCGCCGCGACCGTTAAGACTGCCGCGCCCGGACGCTATGGGGACGGCAACGGGCTGTATCTGGTGGTGCGCCCGACCAAGGCCCGGTTCTGGGTGTTCCGCTACACGCCGCGCGGCGGAGAGAACCCCGCCACCTGGAAAGGCCATCTGGCCCTGATGCTGCCCCCCGGTCCAAGGTGACCCCGGTGGAGCATCATGCGGCGCTGCCCTGGGCAGAGGCGGGCGACTTCCTGACCGCGCTCCGCAAGCAACCTGGCATCGCTGCCCGCGCCCTGGAATTTGCCATCCTGACCGCCGCTCGCTCTGGCGAGGTGCTGGAGGAGGCGTTGGCCCGGCACGGCAGGCCGGAGATATTCAACACCGACCAGGGGAGCCAGTTCACCAGCCAGCCGTTCACCAAGGTGCTGAAGGATGCCGTCGTGCGAATCAGCATGGATGGACGGGGCCGCTGGATGGACAACGTGTTCATCGAGCGGCTGTGGCAGTCGATGAAGTACGAGTGCGTGTATCTGCATGCCTTCGAGAGCGGCCTGGCGCTGCATGCCGGGCTTGCTCAGTGGGTCGGCCACTACAACAGCAAGCGCCCGCACTCTGCCCTAGGTGGACGGACGCCGGACGAGGCCTATCATGGAATTGCCTCGCCGCCGCCGGGGCATGCCCCGGCGGCGGCGAGCCTTGCGCTGGCGGCATAATCGGAACCAGGGGATAGCTTATCTTCGCCGCCAAACTGTCCAAGCGACCAGGGCCACCTCTGTCCCCTCGGAAACTGGCGCGATCCTGGCCGGTTTACCGAGAGGCGCTACCTCCCGTGACTGGGGGGTTTGGCACTGCTGGAAAACGTAGTCTTGCCGGCCCCCGCCCCGGATGACTGGGACGCCTGGGCGATAGTGCCGGTCAGCGACAGCGCGAGAACCGTCAGCAGCAATAAAACACGCATAGAAGCCTCCTCATTGGGTTGTGCGATCGTGAGGAGGCTCCGGTAGGCCCGGGATCGGCGGCCCGGCCGAAGCACCCTCACGATCCAGGACCGGCCGGCAGTGGTGAATATTCCCATGGGGCCTTCACGTTTCCGGGAGACAGGTCCGCTAGGCGATGTTTCCCGCCGGGTGGCTCTGTTTCCGCGCCTGTGATGGCGTCACGCCGCCAGAACCCGCGCCACCGTCGCCGAGTGCCAGCCACCACGCCCTATGCCGTCCCCATCAGTCGGGCTCAGAACCATATGATTTTGCCCATCGAGAGGCTTAGCGTGCGATAGGGGGGCCTTGTAGCCTGGATTAAAGGATTGCGGATGTGAGACGCCTGATAATGGCTGCCGTGCTGGCCGCAGCATCGTTTGCTGCGTGTGCTCAAGATACAGCAGTCCAAGTCCTGGCTTTGAATTGCACCCTGACCTCTGTTGGGCCGGAGATCCAGGGCCAGATTAAGAACGTCTCTTCCCGCCCGCTTCGCTTTGTCGTGATCACATCCACATTCTGGGATGCCAATAATCATTTCATAAGCGTCAGCCACAGCATCCGTACAATTCTCAATCCTGTCATGCCTGGCCAGACGAGCCCCTTTGACGGATTTGGCGGTCAGAACCCGCTCATCGCCAAAGTGACCGTTGAGCCGTCCATTATGGACGGGCCAGCATTGGTGTCTTCGGGGATTAGCGGAGCGCCATGCCAATAAATCGACGCCGGCATAACCGTGCGCTCGTATCGGTGGAGGTATCCGTTGCCCAAGCCCGTGCCCTGGAACGGCTGAGCTTATTCGATGTGGATGGCGGCAAGCCTGCTCTGGCCTGGGCGATGGCGCGGTTCCTGGCAACCGCTCCGCATGTCGCGGCTATTGGAGGCGCGATGTATCCCGAGGCCGAGGGATGATAGGCATGACCCGGAACTGCCCGGCTGGGTGGGCTGGCTTTATCGCCAAGCGTCAGAAGCCCGTGACGCAAGCTAAACGCCACGGTGATCAAAAGCACGGGCGCTATAGCAAGACAGGCCAGATGTCGTGGCAACGGTTACGGGCACTCATTTCTAGCGTTGGCTCGAACGGAAAGAGGCCATTGCAGCCTCACTTTGAGCCACGCGGATGGCTAGGCCGTGTGGACGGAATCCCTGACATGCTTTTTTGACGGATTCCCGAATCGGGCTTTGTTCGGATCACAGCGTGACCGGTATCAGGGAGCCGGACATGCTGACGGGAATGACGGAGCGCGATTGGTCGATCGTGCTGGAAGTGTTTGATGCAGCCCAATCAAGGCGGGGAGAGCCGGGGCATGACGACCGTAAATTCCTGGAAGCCTCCACTACTTCACGGTACACAGAATAACGTGGCGTGCACTACCCGGCGAATTCGGCAAATGGAACAGCGTATGGAAGCGGTTCTGGCGGCTCAGCCGCTCCGGGGTATTCGAGGCATTCTTCCAGTTGCTGGCGGAGTGCAGCCAGACGGCACATTTGGTCCAGTTCTTCGACAGCACGACAGCGCGCGCCCACGTCTCGGCCGCTCGCGTGGTGGTCTCTCGACCAAAATCCATCTCAAGACCGATCTCGACGGCAACCCTCTCGACTTCCACCTGACCGGTGGCGAGGCCAGCGACAGCACACAGTTCGAGACGTCGCTCGACATCGGACCCGACATCCGCCCGCGCATTGCGATGACGGACAATGGATACGACAGCCAAGCCAATCGAGCGGCCGCACTCGCGCGGGGCATCACTCCGGTTATCCCGCGCCGGGAAAACTCCAAGCGGAGAGGACGCTTTTTTCCGAAACGCCTCTATAAACTCCGAGCGCGCATCGAACAGACAATCGGCAAGCTCAAGCGCTCCAAACACGTCGCCCTCCGCTGCGAGAAAACCGACATCAGCTATTCAGCCATCATCAGTTTTGCGTGCGGGCTGATGCTGGTTAAATCCGTCCACACGGCCTAGAATCGCTTCGCAATTCGAGTCAGGTTGATATATCGCTCTGACGTGCCTTTGCAGCGGTCGAACGGACCGCTCCGATGATGATTTTTATTCGGCGGTATGGATCCCAATGGTTTTCAGTTCCATCACGTTCGTTTTTTACTTTTTCCCGATTTTCTTCTGTCTCTACTGGCTTCTGCCATTCAGAAATACCGTCATTCTGTTTGCCAGCCTGCTGTTCTACGCCTGGGGCGATCCGGGAAGCGTCATCATCCTTCTGGCGTTCATCCTCCTGAACTGGGTGTTCGGCCTCTTGGTGAGCGGATCGGCCCCATGGGCCCGGTATTGGGTCCTGGCGACCGGTGTCAGCATCGATCTCGGCTTCATGCTCTATTACAAATATCTCCATTTTCTGATGGTTCAGACGGCCGCGGTCCTGCGCGCGCTGCATCTGCCCGAAGTGAAACCCCACGAGATTGCGCTACCCCTCGGCATTTCCTTCTTTGTTTTCCAAGGCATCTCGTACCTGATCGATATCTACCGCGGCGACGTGGCGGCGCAGCGGAATCTGGTTACCTTTGCCGCGTACAAGGCGATGTTTCCCCAACTGATCGCCGGGCCAATCGTTCGCTACCGCCAGGTGGCCGCCAAGTTCTCGCATCGGCGTGTCAGCCTGTTCCGCTTGCAGACGGGTGTTGCCATGTTCATCATCGGACTGGCGCAGAAAACCCTTGTCGCCAATATCGTGGCGCAGCCCGCCAACGACCTGTTCAATCTGCCGCCCGATCAGTTGTCGGCACCGGGCGCATGGCTGGGCGCGGCCTGCTATACGTTGCAGATCTATTTCGACTTCGCCGGCTACTCCAATATGGCGATCGGCATGGGGCACATGATGGGGTTTACGTATCCCGCCAACTTCAACCTACCCTATGTTTCCGAATCGATGACGGAGTTCTGGCGCCGCTGGCACATGACCCTATCGTCCTGGTTCCGTGATTACGTCTACATTCCCCTGGGGGGCAACCGGCAAGGGCGGCTACGGACCTATTTCAACCTGGTGGCGGTATTTCTGCTGTGCGGGTTCTGGCACGGCGCCAACTGGACGTTCGCCGCCTGGGGCCTGTGGCACGGATTGTTCCTCACGATCGAGCGCCTGGGCCTGTGGCGCCTGCTGGCATATGCCCCCCGCCCGCTGCGTCATGTCTACACGATCGCGGCCGTGATGTTCGGCTGGGTGCTGTTTCGCGCCGACACGATCGGCCAGGCCGTGCTGTACATCGCCGCCATGTTCGGCCGCGGTGACGGCACCGAGATCACCTTGCCGATCGAGCAATATGCAACGCCGACCGTCATCACCGCCTTGGTCCTGGGCACAGTCTGCGCCGTGATCCCGCGGCCGACCGCTCGCGCGAGCGTGGCAACGCTGCGCCCGGTCGTCGGCAGCCGGGTCGTGGCCAGTTTGGCCGTGAACACGGCATTCGGCCTGACGCTGCTGGGACTGCTGATCTGTTCGGCGGCGACGCTGGCCGCCGGCAGCTTCAACCCCTTCATCTATTTCCGGTTCTGAGCAGGATGTCCGTCCGTCCGACACGGTACGGCCGAACGGGGGAGGATATCCGTTTCGCCGGCGCCACCCGTCGCTGGATCTCGATCCTCTTCCTGTTGAGCTTCGCCGGCCTGATCTGCATGCCGGGCATCACGCAATGGCTCGGCTGGGTGAAGACACCACCGTTGTTCGGCGAAAACCGCACGCTCGCCGCCGCGCCCCAGGCCCCGGCCAACCTTTCCGAGGCGCTGACCTATCCGGCCAGGCTGGAGCCGTTCCTGCAGGATCATTTCGGCTTCCGGGCGGAGCTGATCACGTTGAACAACTGGGCGCGCTACCACCTGTTCGATGAATTCATCTCCCGCCAGATCATCGCCGGGCGGGACGGACGGATCTTTCTTTCCTCGCACAACGCCGATTACCCATATTCCTTGATCCGCCGGGTTTGCGGCATCGGCGTCTCGGATGCCGAAGCGACCGCCGCCGCGCAGGCCGTGTCGGAGGTGATCCATCGCCTGCGACGCGTGGCACCCTCGGTGGTCGTCGTCACCGCGCCCTCCGCCTCGTCCCTCTATCCCGACGAGCTGCCGCCCTGGCTCGCCCGCCAATGCGGCCACGGGACGCCGGCCGTGCCCAGGGTCGCACAACGGATACCGGCCGAGGATGCCGGCGCGTTCGCGTTCCCGATCGCTATCGCGCTCGAGACCGGGCGGTCGGAACCGGTCATTCCCCATGCCAGCTTTCACTGGTGGGGGCCAGGCGTACGCCGGATGATCGACAGCGTTGCCGAAAGGAACCTTGGCCGGACACGTCGTTTCGACATACCGATGGTGGTGGCCCGGAAAATGTCTGATCTGACCCAGTTCATGCCGGGGCTGACATTCGAGGAGACCGTCCGGAGCCCCAACTGGTCCGCGGTTCACGTCGATGCATGCATCGGCGAGGCCTGTTTTCCGGAAATCAGGCCGATCGCTTTCCTCCTCGGCGACGTCTCCCGCTACCGCGGCCCGCCCGGCGGGCAGGGACGGCTGCTGGTACTTTCAAACTCCTTTGGTGCCGCCAGCGCCGGCTATTTCTCTGCGTATTTTAGCGAGGTCGAGCATTTCTCGATGAACGGCCTGGCACGGCTATCGCCGGATCAGATCGCGGGCTTTCGCGATTATGTGTTCGAAACCTATCGGCCGGACGCAATCGTCGTTCTGTTTCATGACGGCGCGATCCTGTCCCTGAAGCAAAATTTGCTGAACCCGCTGTGGCCGCAACAGGCAGCCGGCGGCGAAAAGGCGCGATAGGCCGGGCGAGGCCGCAAGGTCCATGTGTCAACCGGGATCATGCGCCTGGGAGCGGCCCCTGCCCGTTCCGGCCGTCTCCCACCCTCCGTTCGCCCCTGGCTGCGATATTGTCGATGTATGGAGTCGGGGACGACGACCTGGCCGGCGGCATCCCGGTTCCGCAAGTAACGATATGAGCACGTGCACCAGCGCTACGCCGGGTCCGCCGGGAGGTTCCTTGATAGACAGCGGGCGAATTTCTGAATAATGATCCGCCATGGATGAAGTAACTCCCCCGCCGGCTGTAGGACACGCGATGCAACGCCGGGCGCGGCGCGTGTCGATCGTCTGGGTTATCCCGCTGGTCGCCGTCCTCATCGGCGCCTGGCTGGCCTGGACAACGCTGTCGAAGGAAGGACCCACGATCACCGTCTCCTTCGAGAGCGGCGAAGGCCTGCAGGCTGGCCAGTCGCAGCTCAAGTTCAAGGACATCACCTTCGGCACCGTCCAGCGCCTGGACCTGGCGCCGGACCATCTGCACGTCAATGTAACAATCAAGACCACGCGGGCGGCCGAGCCGCTGCTGACGGATCGCACCATCTTCTGGGTGGTCAAGCCGCGGCTGTTCGCAGGGAATGTCTCCGGCCTCGATACCCTGCTGTCGGGGGCCTATATCGCGATGCTGCCGGGGGCGGGCGGCGGGGAGCCAAAGCGCAGCTTCGCCGGCCTCGAGAATCCCCCCGTGCTGCAGGCCAATGTTCCCGGCCGCACCTTCCTGCTCAAGGCCAGCCGGATCGGTTCCATCTCGCTCGGCTCGCCGGTCTTCTTCCGCGACTTCAGCGTCGGCGAGGTGCTGGGCTGGGATCTGGATCACATGGCGGACAGCGTGACGATCCACGTCTTCGTGCGTGCGCCGTTCGACAAGTATGTAGTGGACGACACGCGGTTCTGGAACGCGTCCGGATTGTCGGTGAACCTCGGCGGCGCCGGCATCCAGGTGCAGCTCGAATCCGTCAAGGCGCTGCTGCTGGGCGGAATCGCGTTCGACACGCCCGCGCCTGAGCCGGACGCAAAGCCGGTCGCGCCGGCCGCCCCCAGCGCCGCCGACCATGTCTTCCCGCTGTTCACCGATCGCGAAACCGCCAAGAACTCCTCCTATAGCCGCCGCGTCCAGCTGATCTCCTATTTTCCTGGGTCGGTTCGCGGGATCGCGCCGGGGTCGGAGGTCCTGATCCACGGGATGACCGTCGGGCATGTTCTCGACGTCCATCTGTCCTTCGACCCGATCAAGAACGATATCGTGGCTCCCATCCGCTTTGAGGTGGAGCCGGAGCGGATCCTTGGGGTGGGCGGCAGGCAGGTGTTTCCGACCGATGCGGCCGCTGTCGACGCCATGCTCCAGAAGGGATTCCGGGCCTCGCTGCAAAGCACCAGCCTGATCACCGGCCAGCAGGCGGTGGCGATCGACATCGTGCCGAATGCGCCACCGGCGGCCGTCACCAAGGACGGCGACTATTTCGTGATCCCCACGACCAACGGCGGCGGCTTTGCCGATTTGCAGGCCTCTGCGGCGACGCTGCTCGACCAGGTGAATACCATACCCTTCGCCCAGATCGGCCAGAACCTGAACGGCATCCTGAAGTCGGTCGACACGGCCACCGCCGGACCGGAACTGAAGCAGGCGGTGACCGAGCTGTCCGGCACGCTGGCGGCGGTGCAGGATGTGGCGCGCAAGCTCGACAACGGCCTGACCCCGACGCTCAAACAACTGCCGGCGTTGACCAACGAGCTGACCCACGCCATCGCCAACACCAACAAACTGGTCCAGTCGGTCAACAGCGGCTACGGTGAAAACACGAAGTTCAACCGGGATCTGGAACGCATGCTGGCGCAACTGAACGATACCCTGCGTGCGGTCCGCTCGCTGGCCGATCTGCTGACCCGTCACCCGGAGGCGCTGATAAAGGGCCGCCCCGAAGGCGCGCTGGAATGATGCGCCACCCGTTCCATCACCCGTTCCGTTGGACACTCGGCACCCTGGCCGTGGCCCTGACGCTCGCGGCCTGTTCGTCCTCGCCGCCGCCGGCGCTCTACACCGTGGCGCCCATTTCGGGGACGCCGGTATCGGGCGCGCCCCGGGTGGTCCTGCTGCAACAGATCACGCTGGCCCGCTATCTGGAACGTCAACAGATCGTTCGCTCGTCGGAGAACTACCGGCTCGACGTGATGTCCAACGACTGGTGGGGCGAGCCGCTCGGCGCAATGCTGGGCCGAGTGCTGGTGGAGGAACTGGGCCAGCGCCTGCCGGGCAGCACGGTGCTGGGCGAGAATGGCGGCATTTCCTCCTCGCCCGACGTGACGATCGAATTGAACATCCAGCGCCTGGACAAGGATACGTCCGGCAACCTGGTCCTGCAGGCCCAGGCCGGTGTCGCCTTCAGGGGCAAGGGCGCGCCGGTGCTGCGCGCGTTCCGCTTCAGCGTGCCGCCGCCCGCGCCGGACGTGGCCGGCGAGGTGGCAGCGATCAGCACGGCCGTCGGCCAGCTTGCCGATGGCCTCGCCACGATGCTGCCGGCGCCGCCCCTCAGGAAATGAGACCGGGGAAATGAGCGCGGTTCCGGCGCCGCCGCCCGAACTGCGCGAATGTCCCGGCTGCGGGCACTTCCAGATCGTGCCGGCGTTGGCGAAGGGCATGGTCGCCGCGTGCGAGCGCTGCCCCACCACGCTGCGCCGTGCGGCGGTGCATTCGCACGACATGAGCATCGCGCTGAACCTCGCCGCCCTGGTCCTGCTGATCATCCTGTGCTCGACCACGCTGATGAGCGTCGAGACGGCGGGGATCGCGCTGCAGGCCGGCCTGTTCTCCGGTCCCGAGGAACTGGTGAAGCGGGGCATGCCGTCGCTGGCGGCCGTGGTGGTGTTTGTCACCGTGCTGGCCCCTTTCGCCAGGCTGGCCGGCACGCTCTATGTGCTGATCCGGATGCAATTGCCGCAGCCGCCGCATCACCTGCGCCGTGTGTTCGCCTGGGTAGAGCGGCTGGGGCCCTGGTCGATGCTGGAAGTGTTCGTCTTCGGCGTGTTCGTCGCCTATGTGAAGCTCGGCGATCTGGTGAAGATCACGCTCGAACACGGTGTTTATGCCCTGCTGGTGCTGACCTTCGTGCTGGCCTGGGCGGATGGCGCGCTGCACCGCGCCTCGGTCTGGGCGCGGCTGGGCGGCGAGGAGGCGCCGGCGCCGGTGCCCGAAGCCGCGCTGACCGCGCGCCGGGCGGTCGGCTGCGAGACCTGCGGGCTGGTCAGCGTGCCCGCCCACCATCCGGATCACGGGCAAACCACGTGCCCGCGCTGCGACAGCCCGTTGCACGCCCGCAAGCCGAATGCCGTCGCGCGGACCTGGGCGCTGCTGATCGCGGCCTCGGTGCTGTACCTGCCGGCGAACTACTTTCCCGTCCTGACCGTGATGCAGCTTGGCGCCGGTCAGCCCAGCACCATCCTGGGTGGGGTGGAGGAGCTGGTTTCATCGCGCATGTATCCACTGGCGGCACTGGTGTTCTTCGCCAGCATTGCCGTGCCGATGCTGAAGCTGGTCGGCCTGTCCGTCCTGCTGATTGCCACGCAGACCGGCAACGGACGCTGGCTGGCGCAACGGACCCGGCTTTACCGGATCATCTGCTGGATCGGCCGCTGGTCCATGATCGACATCTTCATGGAGTCGCTGCTGGGCGCGCTGGTGAAGTTCGGCAACGTCATCACCATCGAGCCCGGCTTCGGCGCCGTCGCCTTCTGCGCCGTGGTGATCCTGACGATCTTCGCGGCCGAGAGTTTCGACCCGCGGCTGATGTGGGATGCCGCCGAACGCGCACCAGAGCGGCTCACCCCCGCCCGACAGGCGCCTAGCGGCGGATCACTTCGATCGCATGGCGCATAGGCTCGCTGGAGATATGGATCGGCGGGCGGGTGATCTGGATGCGGCCGTCGAACGGCGTGTCCATGTCGAAAACCAGTTTAATCGCGGCCGCGATCGCGAACGCGCAAACGCATACGGCGATCATGACGGTGGCGTTCCTTGGCGCGAACAGACCGAAGCTGGCGAAAAGAACGAACAACCAGAGGACGACCGCACCCAGAAAGGGCAGCGGAACGGTGCCGACATTCTCCTGTGAAATACGCGCCTGCGTCTCGTTTATCGCGACCGTGAGCTGCAATGCCTGAGAGCTTAGCCAACGCTGGCGGTCGTCGTTGGATCGCAGGGCCAGAACAAGATCCTGCACGGCGTCCAGCGTCTTGAGCGTCGCGGCATTGTCGACGCTCCGCTTTCCATCCGAGTTGTCGGGAAACAGGTCCTCGCGTTTCATCGTCGCATAGCGCTTCAGTTCGTCCTGTGCAGTCCCGGCCTCCGGTCCATAACGCCCCAGCAGCGTGTCCAACTGGACGATCTGACCGGCAAGTAGCGAGACGTCGGCGTTGCGTGCCTTGAACGCGGTGCTGCCGTTGGATATCAGCAATCCGATGACCAGAGCCGACATCGTGCCCACCACCGCCATGGAGGCGGACACAACGGTCCGCGTTTCGCTGCTGAGGTGATGCGGCGGCAGGCGCTGGCCGATCACCAGCCCCAGACCCGCGCCGCAGATGAGGATGAACAAGACAAGCAGGCCGATTTCGAGCGCACTCGTCGTCATTGCCTGACATCTCCCGTTCGGCCGGCATTTTGTTGGTCAGATGAAAGGGTCCCACAAGGCATCCGTCGTGTCCATCGAATAGGATGGGTAGTGCAGCGTGGTCCGTGCCGACGGCAAGCGCCGGTTCCGTTTCAGCCGGATGTTGTAAGCGCCATTCTTTCGGCGCAGATGGCTGCGGGCCGGACGGACCTGGCCGGAGGAAGGGACGCGGTCATGCGCATTGCCGATATTCGCGAATTAACCGTCAGGCTGGACGGCAACATCGCCAACGCCCTGGTCAGCTTCGCCGAGCACGATGTCTCGATGGTGGCGGTGGTCTCGGACGTGGTGCGCAACGGCCGGCCAGTGATCGGCTATGCCTTCGACTCCATCGGCCGCTTTGCCCAGGGCGGCATCCTGCGCGAGCGCATCCTGCCGCGCCTGCGCGCCGCCGAGCCGGCTGCGTTGCTGAGCACGGACGGGCGGCGCTTCGATCCGGCCAAGGTGCTGGCAACCGCGATGCGCAACGAAAAGCCTGGTGGCCACGGCGATCGTGCCGCAGCGGCCGGCGCGGTGGAACTGGCGTTCTGGGACCTGAACGCCAAACTCGATGACGAGCCGGCCTTTGCCACCATCGCCCGGCATCATCGCCGCCCGGCCGGCGCGGCCAGCGTCGATGTCTACGCCGCCGGCGGCTATTACTATCCGCCAGGCAGCACGCGGACCTTGCGCGACGAACTGATGGGCTACAGGGATCTCGGCTACGACGCGTTCAAGATGAAGATCGGCGGCGCCTCGCTGCGCGAGGACCTGGCGCGGATCGAGGAAGCGCTGTCGGTCGCCGGCGGCGGCGCGCGGTTGTCGGTGGACGCGAATGGCCGCTTCGGCCTGGACGATGCCCTGGCCTATGGCGAGGCGATCGCACCCTATGCGCTGCGCTGGTTCGAGGAGGTGGGAGACCCGCTCGATTTCGACCTGAACCGCCGGATCGCCGAGGCCTATGCCGGGCCGATCGCGACCGGGGAGAACCTGTTTTCGGTGCCGGATGTGACCAATCTGGTCCGCTTCGGCGGCATGCGGCGCGGGCGGGATCTGTTTCAGATGGATCCGGGCCTGGCTTATGGCCTGACCGAATATGCCCGCATGCTCGCCGTGCTGGAGCTTCACGGCTTCGACCGGGCGCAGGCCTATCCGCATGGCGGGCACCTGATCAACCTGCATATCGCCGTCGGCCTGGGCCTCGGCGGCTGCGAGGCCTATCCGGGCGTGTTCCAGCCCTTTGGCGGCTATCCCGCCGGGTGCGCGCTGGGCGGCGGCAAGGTCCGCCCCACCGACGCGCCGGGCTTCGGCCTGGAGGAAAAGCCGGAACTGCGCGAGGTGATCGCCCGGCTCGGCGCGTAGAACCTTCGAAGCGCGCGCCTCACGGCGTCACGTCCGTGGCCCCGGCCGGCGTGTCCAGCGGAATGAAGGTGATCGCCGGCGCGTCCAGCTTCGCCTTCTTCAGGTCGAGCACGCGCGTCTGATAGCCGTCATAGGTGCGGATGTAGTAGCGGCGGTTCTTCAGGTCGGCGACCGACATCCACTCGGTGGTCTCGATGCCGGCGACGCCGCCGCCGGCCTTGGCACCGGCTTCGGTGCGGATGGTGCCGGGCGGAATGTCGAAATTGTTGAGAATGTGAAAGGCCACCCCCACCGCCTCGGCGCTGGTCTTGGCAACCGGCGCGCTGCGCGAATAGATGAAGGCACGCACGAAGCGCGAGGGCGAGGACATATCGCCGGGCAGGCCCAGCATGCCGCCGCCGGTGCTGGGCGGGGCGAGCGTGATCGTGCCGCTGGGCGAGCCGATGGTCCGCGGCGGCGGGTCGGTCAGGGACAGGTTGAGGTAGTTGTTCAGGTTGGCGATGTGCCAGTCGAACGCAGGCGCGTTGGTCATCACCGTGGTCGGGTTGTCGTAGATGTGCAGCACCCCGTCGATATATTCCACCACGATGCTGGCGCCCGTCGCGTCGTGCAGGGTCATGTGCAGCGGCACCGGCATCTTGAAGACGGCCTGCGGCGAGCGGTTCACCTTGATCTTCGCGATGCCGGCCTTCGCCTCGGCCACCGTGGCGAAGTTCGTGAGGGTGTAGAGCAGCAGTTCATAGGAGGCGATGGAGTTGCGCGCCTCCGCCGGCGGCACATCCTGATAGACCGCGAGGTTGGGCAGATACAGCAGGCCGCCGGCCAGCCCGGCCTCGTTGATGCCGTCCACCACGATCGGCAGACCGACCCCGTTGGCGCCGGCGACGCCGTATTTCGTGGTCCATGCCAGCCCGCTGCCCGCCGTGCCGTCGGGGCCGGTGCCGGTGATCGCGAGCTTGCGCGGCACGATGATCAGCTGCGAGTTCAGGTTCAGCCCGAACTCCATCGTCCGGCCGTAGATTTTTCCGCCATCCTCGGCGTTCAGCAGAAACGACGTGCAGGCCTGCGCCCATTGCAGCGGCAGCATCACGCCAAGCAAAACCGCCAGCGTCAGACGGCGGCTGGCTCTGAAAAATCGCAGCATTGACTGGCCGTCTCCTGATCGTGGATTTGCGTGGCGGGCTTGAGGCCGCGAAGGCGATGGTCGCGGGTAGCGGAAGCCTGGAGGCAGCTTAGGGACGCAGCCGTTGATAAAACAATAAATCAAGTTCCGGGCCCTTGCCGGTCAGCGCGGTAAGCAGCGCATGCGCCTGGCCGCGATGGTGGGTCTGGTGGTTGAACAGGTGCGCCAGGGCCGGCGTCAGCTTTTGTTCGTAAAGATCCGGCGTCGATACGCGGCGATAGCGGATCACGCCGGCGAACGCCGCTTCCTCCAGGCTGTCGATATGATCGACGATGCGTCGGTCCTCGCGTTCCCGCGCGGCACGCAGGCCGGCGAGATCCTCGAACAGGATGGCGTCCAGCCGGTCCGGTGCCTCGCCCTGGCCGGTGATCCGCTGCATCCAGACCCGATCGGTGACCAGCAGATGGTTCAGAGTGCCGTGCACCGATTTGAAGAAGGCGCCGCGGTTCTCGCGATATTGCGCCTCGGTGAGATCGGCCGCCGCGGCATAGAGGCGCGCGTTGGCCCAGGCGTTATAGCCGGCGAACATCTGGAAATAGGATTTCATGGCCTTCCCCCGTCGCGACGCCACCGGCGAGGTGGCCGGTTTTCCCAGGACTCAGGTGGTTCGGTAGCGGTCCGTGCCGCTGGCGTCGGTTTCCAGGACCAGTTCGTGGCGGCTCAGCATGTGGTTCACATGCGCCAGGACCTCGCCGAAGGCGAAGCCGGTCTGGTGCTCGTCGAGTTCGCGCTGAAACACGAAGGGCAGCACCTCCGCGACCGACAGGGCGCGGGTACGGCAGGCGGCGGCGATCTCTCCGCAGCGCAGGGCGTGGTGCTCGATCAGTTCGTCGATGCGGGTGTGCAGGCCGTAGAACGGCAGTCCGTGGCCGGGCAGTACCAGCACGTCCGCCGGCACGGTTTCCCGCAGCATCCGCAGCGAGGCGAGATAGATGCCCAGCGCGTCCAGGTCCGGCTCCATCGCATGCACGCTGACATTCGGCGAGATGCGGGCGATGACCTGGTCGGCGGCGAAGAACAGCCGGTCTTCCGGCTGGTGCAGCATCGCCTGCTCCAGCGCGTGGCCGCCGCCGGTGAGGATGTTGAACCGCCTGGCACCGATGCGCATCACATCGCCGTGCCGGATGCGATGATAGGTCGTCGGCACGCCGGTTGTGCGGTGCAGATATTCGTGGCCGCGGCTCAGCACCAGTTCCGTGATCTCCGGCGGCAGGCCGTGGCGGAGGTAGAACGGTCGGTGCATCTCCGCGCCCAGATCGCCGGGCGCGTGCTGCAGGGCCAGGCTATACAGGTATTCCGGCCGCGGCATGGACAAAGGCAGGCCGAACCGCTCTGCCAGCCAGCCGGCGAGCCCGACATGGTCGGGATGGAAATGCGTCACGATCATCCGAGTGAGCTTCTGTCCGGCCAGCGGGCCGGCGAGCGCCGCCTCCCACGCGTTGCGGCAGTCGTCGGTGCCGAGGCCGGTGTCGACCGTCGCCCAGCCATTGCCGTCCTCGATCAGGTAGATGTTGACGTGATCGAGCCGATAGGGAAGCGGCAGGCGCAGCCACTTCACGCCCGGCGCGGCCTCGATCAACTGGCCAGGCGCGGGCGGCTGGGCGTGCGGGAAAACGAGGCTGGAAGCGTGCTGGACATGCTGCATTGCGGCAGCCTAGCCGCTCCCGCCCGGGGTCCCAAGGCGGTATGCGACATGGCTGCAATCGCCAGCGCGATTATGGTTCCTTCGCCCGGGCAAAGACGATTAGGCTGAATCCGGAAATGAGCGCCCGGAGCGGGAGCCAACCCCCCAGGGCTACACAAAAGGGCCTGGCCGGCGGCGAGCGCCGCAGCCGGCCCGCGCAAAGGGGGAAGTGCGATGTCGGAAGTCCTCGGCAACGGAAAAACCCGCTCGGTGGCCCTGGTCGGCCCCTATGGCAGCGGCAAGTCCGCCCTGTTCAGCGCCTTGATGGCAGCCGCCGGCACGCCGCTGCGCCGCGCCGGCGATGGGCGCAACCGGATGGATACCGAACTGCATCTGGGCCATTGCAGCTATCTCGGCGATGCCTGGTCGATCGTCGACTGCCCCGGCTCGATCGAGTTCCTGCACGATTCGGCCTCGGCCCTCGCCGTGGTCGATCTTGCGGTGCTGGTCTGCGAGCCGGGTGCTGCGCGCGCGCCCACCACGGCGCCGATATTCCGGCTGCTGCAGGATCTCGGCACCCCGTTCCTGGTGTTCATCAACAAGATCGACATGCCGAACGTGCAGATACGCGAAACGCTGGACGCATTGCAGGCCTATGCGAAGGCGCCGCTGGTACTGCGGCAGGTGCCGATTTACGAGGCCGATCGGATCACCGGCTATGTGGATCTGGTCTCCGAGCGCGCCTATCGCTACCGCAGCGGCCAGGCGTCGGAACAGATCAAGCTGCCGTCGCAGATGCGCGACCCGGAAGAGGCGGCCCGGTCGGCGCTGATCGAGGTGCTGGCGGATCATGACGACGCGCTGCTCGAGAAGGTCCTGGAGGAGATCGCGCCTACCAGGGAGGAGATCTACCAGGACCTGCGCAAGGACCTGCTGGCCGGTACCGTGCAGGAAGTGCTGCTGGGGGCGGGGGAGAACGCCAACGGCGTGCGGCGGCTGTGGAAGGCGCTGCGCCACGAAACGCCGAGCCCGCAGGAAACCGCCGCGCGCCGCGGCATCGATCCGGCCGGCCCGCCGCTGGTGCAGGTGTTCCGCACCGTTCACGCCGGGCATGCCGGCAAGCTGTCCTATGCGCGGGTCTGGCGTGGTTCGATCGCGGATGGCGCCACACTGAACGGGTCACGGGTCGGCGGCATTCATCGCGTGCAGGTGGACGACACGGTCAAGGTGCCGCAGGCCGCGGAGGGCGAGTTGGTCGCCCTCGGCCGGCTGGAGGGTGTGCCGACCGGCGCGACATTGTCCACGTCGGGAACGCCGGGGCCGCTGCCGTTTCCCGTGCCGTCGCCGCCGGTGTATGCCCGGGCCATCGGGACCGCCGACCGCAAGGACGATGTGAAACTGTCCGGCGCGTTGCAGAAACTGGTGGAGGAGGATCCGGCGCTGAGCGTGGTGCAGGATCTGGAAACCGGGGAGACGGTGCTGCGCGGCCAGGGCGAGATCCATCTGCAGACCGCCATCGAGCGGATGGCGCGCAATTACGGCCTGCGCCTGACCGCCGCGCCACCGGCGGTGGCCTACAAGGAAACCATCCGCCAGCCGGTCAGCCAGCATGCGCGGCTGAAGCGCCAGACCGGCGGGCATGGCCAGTTCGCCGACGTGAAGCTGGAGATCGCTCCGCGGCCGCGTGGCGCGGGGTTTCAGTTCATCGACAAGATCGTCGGCGGGGCGGTGCCGCGCCAGTACATCCCCGCCGTCGGCGACGCGGCGGAGGAGGCAGCGCGAAAAGGGCCGTTCGGCTATCCCGTGGTCGATATCGCCGTCACCCTGGTGGACGGCACGTTCCATACCGTCGACAGCTCGGACATGGCGTTCAAGACCGCGACCCGGCTGGCGATGACCGAGGGCCTGGCGAAGGCCAGCCCGGTGCTGCTGGAGCCGATCGCGCAGGTGACCGTCAGCGTTCCCAACGAGCACACCGCCCGCGCCCAGCGCCTGCTGACCGGTCATCGCGGCCAGATCCTTGGCTATGCCGAGAAGCCGGGCTGGGAGGGCTGGGACGACGTTCAGGCCCTGGTGCCGCAGGCGGAACTCGGGGAGCTGATCATCGAGCTGCGGTCCCAGACCATGGGCCTGGGAACCTATGTCTCCGCGTTCGACCATCTGGCGGAGAGCCGATGAGGGCGGCCGGAGCGCGCGAAAATATCGGACAGCATTCTTGACTTATATCTCCGGAATACCCAATGTTGCGGTGCAGCATGAGCTGCTTTGCAACAGGAGATGCCACCATGGCCACTCTGATCCACCACCTCAGCGAAAGCCTTCACTTTCCGAGTGTTTCCGGCCTCGGCACGCCGGTTCGCGGCTGGCTGGCCCGCTTCAACGCCTACCGCAGGGAGCGGCGCAACCAGGCGCAGATCCTCGCTCACCTTGCCTCCGCCGATGACCGGGAACTGCGCGACCTCAACATCAACCGCTATGATTTCGAGGCGATCGCCAAAGGCGAATTCCGGCGGTGACGGCCGGCGGGCCCGGGCAACCGGGTTAGGGACTGGAGACGACAGGAAAAAGGCCCAGGGAAAAATCCCTGGGCCTTTTCTGTTTGGGCGCTTTACGGTTTGGACCGACCGAAGGGTGGTCTCCGGTTCGCCGATGGCGGATGCTGCGCGGTACGGACCCAACGCCGAGGGGAGGAACCCGCCGATGCGTGGATATGCGTCTGTCGCAATGCTGTTGCTGCTTTGTGCAGTCCTGGGCGCGGTCCCGGCCTTCGCCGCCGATCTGCCCGGCGCATGGGTCGAACTGCGCTCGGACGGCGCGCTCGATGTGCGCGCCATCATCCCGCCCGGCGCCGCCTGCCCGCAGATGGTCGCGGATGGCGCCACCCTGACCGCCGGGCCGCGCGATGCGCCGGACGCGGCCTATCCGGTGCAGGTCTGCGCCGCGCGCGCGCCCGCCGGGGCGAAAAAGATCGCCGTGGCCGGACTTCCGGCACCCACATTGCCAAAAGCGATTCGGCGCATCGTCATCCTCGGCGACACCGGCTGTCGGATGAAGGGCAAGGCCATGCAGGCCTGCAACGATCCCGCCGCCTGGCCGTTCGCCACCGTCGCGCGGCTGGCCGCCGCGCGCCATCCGGACCTGGTGATCCATGTCGGCGACTACCACTATCGGGAAAGCCCCTGCCCGGAAGGCGACACCGGCTGCGCCGGCAGCCCCTACGGCGACAACTGGCCGGTCTGGAAGGCGGATTTCTTCGATCCCGCCGCGCCGCTGCTGGCCGCCGCGCCCTGGGTGATGGTGCGCGGCAACCACGAATTATGCGCCCGCGGCGGGCTCGGCTGGTTCCGCCTGCTCGATCCGCACCCTCCGGCCGCCTGTAGCGCGACGACCGAACCCTATGCCTTGACGATCGGCGGGCAGAACCTGCTGGTGTTCGATAGCGCCGATGCGGATGACGTGAAGATCGATCCGGCCATGGTCGTGCTCTTTCGTGAGCAGTTTCGGACCCTGCTGAAGCAGGCCAAGCCCGGCGCCTGGCTGCTGACGCACCGGCCGGTCTGGGCGATCGCGCAGGGCAATGCGCCGCCGGGCTCGGTCACCAACGTCACGCAGCAGGCAGCCATCCGCGGGCTGGTGCCGGCGGCGTTGGATCGGGTTATCTCCGGCCATATTCATGATTTCGCGGTCTATGATTACGGGCCCGGTCGACCCGGGCAGCTGGTTGTGGGGGATGGCGGCGACGCCAACGACGAAACCACCCAGGCGCCGCATCCGGGCTGGGAGGTGGACGGCCGGAAGCTGCGGCGGGGCTACGCGGTGCCGAATTACGGCTTCCTGGTGCTGGATCGCGCCGCGCATGGCTGGGCCGGACAGGTGGTGGGGCTGGACGACCGCCCGATCGCGATCTGCGAGTTCCGCGGCCGGTCCGCCGCCTGCAAACCGGTCAAGCACTAGAGCATGATCGCCAGGTAGAACCGCCGCTCCTGCTCTAGTCTTTCTTTTGGCGAGCATTTTCATCGGATCATCTGAAGAACATGATCCGATAATGCACTAGCCGGCGGCACCGAAGCGGAGCATGAACCGGCGATCATGGCCCGTACCGCAAAATCCGCCGTTACCTATCCCGACCCCACCCGCGATGCCGCCTTCGACCTGCTGACCGGCGTGCTTGAACGCCACCGGGCGCTGGAGGAGGCGCTCGATGGGCTGCCGGCGATCGACGCGCGCGACCGGGCCGCCGCGCACCGTCTGGCGGCCACGGTGCTGCGCCGCTCCGGCACGCTGGACGCGGTGCTGGAGCCGTTCCTGAAGAAGGCGCCGCCCGGGCCGGTGCGGCATATCCTGCGCCTGGGCGCCGCCGGCGCCCTGCTGCTGGGCACGCCGAGCCATGCCGCCGTGGCCACCGCCGTGGCGCTGGCCCGCGGCCGGGGGCTGGCGCCGTTCGCCGGGTTGATCAACGCGGTGCTGCGGCGGGTGACGGAGGCGGGACCGGCGGCGCTGGAGGCGCTGGACGGGCCGCGGCTGGACACGCCGGCCTGGCTCTGGTCGGCCTGGGGACGCGACGCACGCGCCATCGCCGTCGCGCATCAGGCCGTCACGCTTCAGGCCGGGACGCCGCTGGACATCACGCTGAAGCCGGGGGCGGCCGCGCCGGAGGGGGGCGAGACGCTGCCGACGGGGTCGCTGCGCTTTCCGCCGGGAACGCGGGTGATGGAGCTTGCCGGCTACGAGGAAGGCGCGTTCTGGGTGCAGGACGCCGCCGCCGCGCTGCCGGCACGGCTGCTGGCGCCGCTTCCGGGCGAGCGGGTCGCCGATCTCTGCGCCGCGCCCGGCGGCAAGACCGCCCAACTCGCCGCCGCCGGGGCGGAGGTTGTCGCCGTGGAGCAGGATGCCGCGCGGATGGCCCGCCTGGCTGAGAATCTGCGCCGGCTGCGCCTGACCGCCGAGACCGTGCTGGCCGATGCGGCCGCCTGGCAGCCGCCTCGCCCGCTGGACGCGGTGCTGCTGGACGCCCCGTGCAGCGCCACCGGCACCATCCGCCGCCATCCTGACGTGCCGCACCTGAAACGCCCGCGCGACATCGCCCAGTTCACCGCCGGCCAGGATCGGCTGCTCGCCGCCGCCAGCGCGATGCTGCGCCCGGGCGGGCGGCTGGTCTACGCGGTGTGCTCGCTGCAACCGGAGGAAGGCGCCGCGCGCATCGCCGCGGCGGAGCGCCTCGGCCTGGCCGTGCAGCCGTTCACCGAAGCCGAACTTGCCTGCCTGCCGGAGGCGCGCACGCCGGAGGGCTACCTGCGCACCCACCCTGGCCTGTGGCCGGATCGCGGCGGCATGGACGGTTTCTTCGCGGCGCGCCTGATCCGGACCTGACCCATCCATAGGCGGACCGTTTGTCCGCTTGTCATTGTGTCAGACCCCTGTCTAGAACCATCGGATGCCGCAAACGCAAAACCATTCGAGTCCGGACCGACCCATCATCGTTGCGCCCAGCCTGCTCGCCGCCGATTTTTCCCGGCTGGGCGAGGAAGTGCGGGCCGTCGAGGCCGCCGGCGCCGACTGGCTGCATCTGGACGTGATGGACGGGCATTTCGTGCCGAATATCAGCTTCGGCCCGCTGGTGCTGCAGGCCCTGCGGCAGCATTCGCGCCTGCCGTTCGACGTGCATCTGATGATCGCCCCGGTCGATCCCTATGTCGCCGCGTTCGCCGAGGCCGGCGCGGATCACATCTCCTTTCATCCCGAGGCCGGGCCGCACACCCACCGGACGCTGCAGCTGATCCGGTCGCTGGGCAAGAAATGCGGCCTTGTGCTCAACCCCGCCACGCCGATCGAGGCGGTGGAATGGGCGATGGACCTGGTCGACATCCTGATGGTGATGACGGTCAATCCGGGCTACGGCGGCCAGGCTTTCCTGCCTTCCCAGCTGCCGAAGATCGCCGCCTTGCGCCGGCTGATCGACCTGTCCGGCCGGCCGATCGCGCTGCAGGTGGATGGCGGGGTCGCGCCGTCCATCCAGGGCAGGGACACCGCGCGCCAGGTGCTGGAGGCCGGGGCGGACACGCTGGTCGCCGGCTCGGCGGTGTTCGGCGCGCCGGATTACGCGGCGGCGATCGCCGGCCTGCGCGTGGACCGGAACTGGACATGAAGGGCAGCACCCCCGGCAACTGGCTGCGCGGCGCCAGGCGCAAGATCGCCCGGATGCCGCATCTGGGGATGAAGCTGGGGATGACCCGGATACCGGATGCGCCGGCGCTGCCGGTGCGCGATCCCTGGCCTGGCGATCCGGTGCGCGGGGCACGGCTGCTGAAGGGTGAGCTGGAATTCGGCGGCGCGGTGTGCCTGCTGCGGCCGGGCGGCTGGAATGAGCTTGCCGCCTCGCCCATGCTGCGCGCCACCGTGCATGGTTTCACCTGGCTGCGCGACCTGCGCGCGCTCGGCACCGACAACGCCCGGCTGCGGGCGCGGGCGCTGGTGGCGGAGTGGATCGCCTCGCCGCCGAACGAGGAGATCGTCTACCGGCCCGACGTGATCGGCGCGCGCATCGCCGCCTGGCTCGGCCATTACGATTTCTTCGCTGCCTCCGCCGATGATTTGTTCCGCCAGAAGCTGATGGCCCGCCTCGTCGGCGACGCCCGCACCCTGGCCGGGGCTGTGCCGGCGGAGGAGCAGGACGCGCGGGCGCTGACGGCGCTGAAGGGCCTGATCGCGGCCGCGGTCGCGCTGCCGGACCACGCCGCGTTCCTGACCCGGGCGCTGCGCTTCCTGCCGCAGGAAATCGGCCGGCAGGTGCTCGCCGATGGCTGCCATGTCGAGCGCAGCCCGGCCGCGCATCTGGCGGCGCTGCAGGACCTGACGGAAATCCGCGCGCTGCTGCACGCCTCCCAGACCCAGCCGCCGGCAGCGCTTTCTTCCGCCATCGAGCGGATGGCGCCGGCGTTGCGGGTGCTGCGCCATGGCGATGGCGGGCTGGCGCTGTTCAACGGCTCACGCGAGGAGGTGCCGGCGCTGATCGACCTGACGCTGACCCAGGCCGGCCGGGGCGGGCGGGCGGCATCCGCGATGACCGAGGGCGGGTTCCAGCGGATGCAGGCCGGGCGGACCGTGCTGATCATCGATTGCGGCGCGCCGCCGCCGCCAGGAACCGACCGCTTCGCCCATGCCGGCACGCTGTCCATGGAGATGTCGGTGGGGCGCGACCGGCTGGTCGTCAATTGCGGCGCCTATGTCGCCGGACCGCAGGATTGGCGTGACGCCAGCCGCGCGACGGCGGCCCACTCCACGCTGGTGATCGCCGACGTGAATTCCTCGGAAATCCGCCGCGACGGCCTGGGAAGGCGGCCGGAGAAAGTAGAGGTGCAGCGCCAGGAAGCCAACGGCGCGCATTGGCTGGAAGCGAGCCATGACGGCTGGAAGCGGCCGTTCGGCGCCATCCACCGCAGGCGTCTGTATCTGGCCGAAAGCGGTGAGGATCTGCGCGGGGAGGACGTGGTGGAAGCGGCCAGCCCGCAGCCCTTCACGCTGCGCTTTCACCTGCACCCCGCCGTGAGCGCCAGCCTGCAGCAGGATGGCCAGACCGTGCTGCTGCGCCTGCCCGCGGGCGGCGGCTGGCGGCTGAAGGCGGACGGGGCGCGGCTGGCGCTGGAGGAAAGCATCTATCTCGGCGGGCCGGAGCCCCGGCCGAAGCGAGCAGGTGGTGCTCACCGGCTTCGCGGACGGTCCGCAACAGGTCAAATGGGCCATCACCAAGGTCGGCTAGCCGGCCCGCGTACCCGTCGATGAAAATCCTCGAAATCACCAATATCGACTTTTCGCTGCGGCACTTTCTGCTGCCACTGATGCGCGCCGCGCGAGACCGCGGCCATGAGGTGATCGGCATCTGCGCCGAGGGGCCGCTGCTGGACGACATCCGCGCCGAGGGGTTCCGCATCATCGGCGTGCCGTTCGAGCGCAATCTGTCGCCCGTGGCACATATCCGCGCCTTCCGCGCCCTGGTGGCGCTGATGCGGGCGGAAAAGCCGGATCTGGTGCACGCGCATGCGCCGATCACCGGCTTTCTCGGCCGGCTGGCGGCGCGAGTGGCGGGCGTGCCGAAAATCGCCTTCACCAGCCACGGCTTCCTGTTCAACCAGGGCGGCCCCTGGCCGCGCCGGGCGGCGGGGCTGGCGATGGAACTCATCGCCGGCCGCGTCACCGATGTCTTCCTGACCGTTTCCGAGGCCGGGGCCGCGGATGCCAGGCGGCTGCATATCTTCGCCAACCCGGTGCCGATCGGCAACGGCCGCGACCCCGCCCGCTTCCGCCCCGATCCGCAAGCGCGCCGGCGGGTGCGGGCGGAACTGGGCACGCCGGACGACCGGGTGGTCATCGTCGGGGTCTCCCGCCTCGTGCGCGACAAGGGTTACCCGGAACTGGCGGCGGCCATGCGCGAGGTGCCGGACGCGGAGCTTTGGGTGGTCGGCGAACGGCTGGCCTCCGACCGCGGCGACGACATGGTGGCGCTGCTGTGCGAAGCCGGCCTTGGAGGCCGGCTGAAGCTGCTGGGCTACCGCCACGACGTGGAGGCGGTGCTGGCGGCGGCCGACATCTTCACCTTGCCGAGCTACCACGAGGCGATGCCGATGTCGGTGATCGAGGCGATGTTTTGCGGACTCGCGGTCGTCGCGAGCGACATCGACGGCCCGCGCGAACAGGTGGTGGAAGGGGTCACCGGCCTGCTGGTTCCCGCGCGCCAGTCGGCTCCGCTGGCCGCCGCCCTGGCCCGGTTGGCGGCCGATGCCGCCCTGCGCGCCCGCATGGGCGAGGCCGGCCGCGCGCGGGCGCTGGAGCGCTACGACGAGGCCAAGATCGCGGCCCGGACCCTGGACCTGCTGGGCTTATAAGTTTAAGCGCCGGGTGCAAATGCCGTCGCTTGCATCAGACTGGAACCCCCAATGACCGATATCGTTCCCATTCGCCGCGCCCTGATCTCCGTTTCCGATAAGACCGGCCTGGTGCCTTTCGCCCAGGCGCTGGTTGCGCGTGGCGTGGAAATCCTCTCCACGGGCGGCTCGGCCAAGGCCCTGCGCGATGCCGGCGTTCCCGTCGTGGAAGTGTCCGAGCATACCGGGTTTCCGGAGATACTGGACGGCCGGGTGAAGACCCTGGTGCCGCAGATCCACGGCGGCATCCTCGGCCGGCGCGACGTGCCGGAGCATGTCGCGCAGATGGCTGAGCACAAAATCGAAACAATCGACCTGGTGGCGGTGAATTTGTATCCGTTCGAGGCGACGGTGGCGAAGGGCGCGGCCTATGACGATTGCGTGGAGAACATCGACATCGGCGGCCCGGCGCTGATCCGCGCGGCGGCGAAGAACCATGATTTCGTCACGGTGCTGACCGAGCCGGGCCAGTATCAGACGGTAATGGAACAGTTTCAGGCCGATGGCGGCACCACTCTGGCGCTGCGCCGGCTTCTGGCCGGCGAGGCCTATGCCCGTACCGCCGCGTATGACGCGGCCATTGCCGCCTGGTTCGCCGGGCAGCGCGACGAGACTTTCCCGAACCGCATCGCCGTCGCCGGCTCGCTGCGCCAGACCCTGCGCTACGGCGAGAACCCGCACCAGCAGGCGGCATTCTATGTCTCCGGCAACGACCCGAGGCCCGGCATCGCCACCGCCACGCAGGTGCAGGGCAAGGAGCTTTCCTACAACAATCTCAACGACACCGACGCCGCGTTCGAATGCGTGGCCGAGTTCGATGCTCCCGCCGTGGTGATCGTCAAGCATGCCAATCCCTGCGGCGTGGCGATGGGCGGATCGTTGGCCGACGCCTGGGACCGGGCTTTGCGTTGCGATCCCACCTCGGCATTCGGCGGCATTGTCGCGGTGAACCGGCTGCTGGACGCGGCGGCGGCGGAGAAGATCGCCACGCTGTTTACCGAAGTGATCATCGCGCCGGATGCGGATGAGCAGGCAAAGGCGATCCTGGCGCGGAAGAAGAATCTGCGCCTGCTGCTGACCGGCGGCCTGCCCGATCCGGCCGCGCCGGGAATGACGTTCCGCAGCGTGTCCGGCGGCTTCCTCGCACAGACGCGCGATGCCGGACGGATCATGCCGCAGCAGCTGAAAGTGGTTACCAAGCGCGCGCCGACCGAAACGGAACTCGCCGACCTGATCTTCGCCTTCCGTGTCTGCAAGCATGTGAAGTCCAATGCCATCGTCTATGTAAAGGACGGCGCGACCGTCGGCGTCGGCGCCGGGCAGATGAGCCGGGTGGACAGCGCGCGCATCGCCGCCTGGAAAAGCGCCGAGGCCGCCAAGGCCGCGGGCGTGGCAACACCGCTCGCCCAGGGCAGCGTGGTGGCGTCCGACGCGTTCTTCCCCTTCGCCGACGGCCTGCAGGCGGCGGTGGCGGCCGGCGCAACGGCGGTGATCCAGCCCGGCGGATCGATCCGCGACGAAGAAGTGATCGCCGCCGCTGACGCCGCCGGCATCGCCATGGTCCTGACCGGAATGCGCCACTTCCGGCACTGACGGAGGAAGCAAGTAAGGCGAGGGGCTCCGCCCCCTCGACCCCCGCCAAAGGCTAGCCTTTGGAATCCATCCATTTGTTTGGGAGGGGAAGGAGGGCCAATTGAGACCTTGCAAGGTCTGGGTAGGCCCTCCTTCCCCTCCCAAACCAGTCAGCGGGTTCTAAGGGCTAGCCCTTAGCGGGGTCCAGGGGCAGAGCCCCTGGCCTTTCTTCCCTTTCTCAGCAGTCCCAGTGTAGCGTTCCCGTCATGGCCTCGCAGAGGGCCGTGCGCGAACACCAGCCGGAGGAAAGATCATGCAGCTCGGTTATTTTGGCATGCCGTCGCATCCGCCCGAGAGGGGGCTGAAGGCCGGGCATGACTGGGATCTGCAGGTGATGCGCTGGCTGGATGAGCTCGGCTACGAGGAAGCCTGGATCGGCGAGCACCATACCGCGCCGTGGGAGCCGCATCCCGCGCCCGGATCTGTTGATCGCCCAGGCGCTGATGGAAACGACGCGTATCCGGCTGGGTCCGGGTGGTTTCCTGTTGCCGTTCCATCACCCGGCGGAACTCGCGAACCGCGTGGCGATGCTGGATCATCTGTCCGGCGGGCGGCTGAATTTCGGCGTGGCCGCGTCGGGCCTGCCGAGCGACTGGGCGATGTTCAACGTGGACGGCATGGCCGGCACCAACCGCGAGATGACGCGGGAAGCGCTCGATATCATTTTGCGCATGTGGAGCGACGAGCCCAGTTTCAACCATCACGGCCAGTTCTGGAACGTGTCCAAGCCGGAAACCATGTTCGGCTTTCTGAAGCCGCATATCCGGCCGTTGCAGACCCCGCATCCGCCGATCGGCGTGGCCGGCCTGTCGAAGAACTCCGACACGCTGAAACTGGCCGGCGAGCGGGGCTACATTCCGCTGAGCCTGAACCTCAACCCCGGCTATGTCTCCAGCCACTGGGACGCGGTGATGGTGGGGGCGGCGCGCACCGGGCGAACCGCAAAGCGGTCCGACTGGCGGCTGGTGCGGGAGGTGTTCGTGGCCGACACCGACGAGGAAGCCTGGCGCCTGTGCGTGGGTGGGATGATGGGCCGGATGATGGGCGAGTATTTTCTGCCGCTGCTGTCGAATTTCGGTTTCAAGGAATACTTGAAGCATTCGCCGGAAGTGCCGGATTCAGACGTGACGGTGGAGTATTGCGCCCGGCACAACTGGCTCGTCGGCTCGCCGAAGACGGTCGCGGAGAAATTGGAGAAGGTCTACAACGACGTCGGCGGTTTCGGGTCGTTGCTGGTGTTCGGCTTCGACTACACGGAGAACCCGGGCGCCTGGAAGAACTCGCTGCGGCTGTTGGCGGAGGAAGTGCTGCCGAGGGTGAAGCACCTGACGCCGCAGTAGGGGGTTGGGCGGGGCGCCTTATGCCGTGCTAGGCTTTTCGCATGAGCCGCGTCCTGCACCGATCCGACAGCCCGCCCGCCGATCGCCGTTCGCGGCGAAGGCATCTGTTCTGCATCTCGCCGATGGCACCGAGATCATCGACGCGTCCGGTGGCGCGGCGGTGGCCTGCCTCGGGCCACGGCAACCGGCGCATCGCGCGAGGCGATCGCGCGCGCAGGCGGGGAAAACTGGCCTATGCCCATACCGGCTTCTTCAGCAGCGAGCCGGCCGAGGCGCTGGCCGATATCGTGCTGGACGGCTCGCCGGGCGGGCTGACCCATGCCTATTTCTGCTCGTCCGGGTCCGAGGGCACGGAGGCGGCGCTGAAGCTGGCGCGGCAGTATTTCCTGGAGATCGGCCAGCCCGGCCGGGAGAAATTCATCGCAAGGCGGCAGAGCTATCACGGCAACACGCTTGGCGCGCTGGCCGCCGGCGGCAACGCGATGCGCCGCGCGCCCTATGCCCCGATCCTGGCGCCGGCCTTCAGCCACGTGTCGCCCTGCTTTTCCTACCGGTTCAAGAATGACGGGGAGACCGACGCGCAATATCTCGCCCGCCTGGCCGATGAACTGGAAGCCGAGTTCCAGCGCCTGGGACCGGAGAACGTGATCGCCTTCATCGCCGAGCCGGTGGTGGGCGCCACCACCGGCTGCGTGGCCGCCATTCCCGGCTATTTCCGCGCCGTGCGGGAAATCTGCGACCGGCATGGCGCGCTGCTGATCCTGGACGAGGTGATGTGCGGCATGGGCCGGACCGGCACCATGCATGCCTGGGAACAGGAGGGCGTGTTCCCCGATATCGAGATCGTCGCCAAGGGCCTCGGCGGCGGCTACCAGCCGATCGGCGGCATTCTGATCGGCGGCAAGATCGTCGATGCGATCCGGGCACGGCTCCGGCGCGTTCATGCACGGCCATACCTATCAGGCGCATCCGGTGGCCTGCGCGGCGGCGCTGGAGGTGCAGCGCATCATCCGCGGCGACAACCTGCTGGAGAATGTCCGCGCCATGGGCGCGAAGCTGGAAACCGCCCTGACCGAGCGTTTCGGCAATCACCGCCATGTCGGCGACATCCGCGGCCGCGGGCTGTTCTGGGCGATCGAACTGGTGGCCGACCGGGCGAGCAAGCGGGTGTTCGATCCCGGTTTGAAGCTGAACGACCGGGTGAAGCGGGAGGCTCTCGCGCGCGGGTTGGCGGTCTATCCGATGGGCGGGACGATCGACGGCGTGCAAGGGGATCACGTGATCGTCGCGCCGCCCTATATCTGCACAGCCGAGGACATCGGCAGAATCGTGGACCGCCTGGGCGCCGCCGTGGATGCCGCGCTGGCATCCTGAGCGTTGGAGCGGCGGATGAACGAGACGATGCAGGCGGATGTATGCGTGGTGGGCGCCGGCCCGGTCGGCGGCACGCTGGCCTGCCGGCTGGCGGCGGCGGGTATTTCCACGGTCGTGGTGGATCGCGCCGCCCTGCCGCCAATGGAGCATCCGGCCTTTGACGGCCGCGCCTATGCCATCGCCGCCGGGTCGCGCCGCCTGCTGGAGGATGCCGGGCTGTGGGCACGGCTGAGCGAGCCGGCCTGCCCGATCGAGGACATCCTCGTCACCGATGGCCGCGTGGGCCGTCCGGCCTCGCGCCTGTCGCTGCATTTCGACCATCGCGAGGCGCAGGACCCGCCGGAGCCGTTCGGCTGGATGGTGGAGGCGCGCAGCCTGCGCGTGGCGCTGAACGCGCATCTGAACGCGACGCCGGCAATCCGCGTGTTCGCCCCGGCGACGGCGCAGGTGGAGCGCGCCGAGGAAGGCGCCGTGGTGCGGATCGCCGGCGGGCCGAGCATCGCCTGCCGCCTGGTGGTGGCGGCGGAGGGCCGCAACTCCCCGCTGCGCGAGGCCGCCGGCATTCCGGTGACCCGCCTGCCCTATGGCCAGACCGGCATCGTGACCGCCATCGGCCATGAACTGCCGCACCATAACCGCGCGCTGGAGCATTTCCTGCCCGGCGGCCCGTTCGCCCAGTTGCCGATGTGCGCCAGCCCGGATGCCGAGGCCGGCGGCGTGGCGCATGTTTCCGCGGTGGTCTGGACCGAGCGCGATGCCATGGCGGATCGCATCCTGGCGCTGGACGATGCCCGCTTCGCCCGCGAGATCGCACGGCGCATGGGGGACCATCTCGGCGCGGTGCGCCCGCTGGGCCGGCGCTGGAGCTACCGGCTCTCGGCCATGCACGCGCACCGCTATGCCGACACGCGGCTGGTGCTGGTCGGCGATGCCGCGCATGGCGTGCATCCCATCGCCGGGCAGGGGTTGAACCTGGGGTTTCTCGATGGGATCGCCCTGGCGAAGGTGCTGATCGACGCGCGTGAGGCAGGCGAGGACCTCGGCGCGCCGCGGCGTTCTGGCCGGCTACCAGGGCGCGCGCCGCGGCGCCAACCTGACCATGCTGGCCGCCACCGACGGGCTGGACCGGCTGTTCAGTTCCGACAACAAACTGCTGCGCACGGTGCGCGATCTCGGCATCGGCGCGGTGGATCGGCTGCCGCGCCTGAAGCGCGCCTTCATGCGCCGGGCGATGGGCAGCTGACCGCTGCGGGCAGGACGCAGGCTTTGCGCCGATGCCGCCGCGACGGCAGGATGACGCCCCAGACCGGATCCTAACCGGCAGGCTTGCGAGGACGTCCCCAAAGTGAATTTCCCCCTGTGAATATGACGGAGGCGGTGCAGGCCCGTCCGCCGGTTCGCACCCCGTTGATGCGCGAGCCGGATTTCCTCCGGCTGTGGTTCGTCGGCCTGGTGGTGTTCGTGGTGCGCTGGCTGGAAATGCTGGCGGTTGGCGTGTTCGTCTACCAGCAGACCGGCTCGGCCTTCCTGGTGGCGATGATGACCATGCTGCGGCTGTTGCCGATGGGCCTGTTCGGCGCCTGGTTCGGCGCCGCGCTGGAACGCATGGAGCGGCGCACGACGCTGATCATCGTGGTGCTGATGATGCTGGCCAGTTCCACGGCGCTGTCGCTGCTGGCCTGGACCGGGCACCTGGCCGTCTGGCACCTGGCGGCGGCGAGTTTCTGGAACGGCATGGGCTGGGCCACGGATAATTCCGTGCGCCGGGTGATGATCGGCGAGGTGGCCGGGCCGGAGCGGATGAGCCAGGCGATGTCGATCGATGTCGGCAGCAACAATGCCAGCCGCATGCTGGGCCCCACCGTCGGCGGCCTGCTGCTGGCCGGGGCGGGTATCGAGGGCGCGTTTCTGGTCGGCGTGGGGCTGTATCTGCTCGCCGTGGCGGCGGCCTTCGGCGTGCGCTACCGCAACCCCGGCAGCGGCGGCGGCCGGGTTTCGGTGCTGGCGCGCATGGCCGAGGGCTTCGCCCTGGTGCGGCGCGACCGCAAGCTGATCGGCACGCTGATCGTGACGGTGATCTACAACGTGTTCGGCTGGCCGTTCGTTTCCATGGTGCCGGTGATCGGCAAGGACAATCTGCACCTCGATCCCGCCGGCGTCGGCATCCTGGCCAGCATGGACGGGCTGGGCGCCTTCGCCGGGGCGATCGCGGTGGCGCTGTATATCCGCCCATCGCTGGTACAAAGGGATCTATGTCGGCAGCGTGGTGATCTATCTGGTGCTGCTGTCGGCCTTCGCCCTGCTGGGCAATCCGCTGCTGGCGGGCATCACGCTGCTGCTGCTGGGCTTCGGCAGTTCCGGCTTCGGCATCATGCAGGCGACCCTGGTGTATCTGGCGGCGCCGCCGGACATGCGCTCGCGGGTGATGGGCGTGCTGTCGGTCTGCATCGGCATCGGGCCGGTCGGGTTTCTGCTGCTCGGCGGGATGGCCGAGCGGATCGGGGCGCAGGCGGCGACGGTGACCATGGGGGTGGAGGGCATGCTGGCGCTGGCGCTGACCTATCGCTGGTGGCGGCACATTTGAGGCCGATGACCGGACGCTTGTGGGAAAGCCGGCGGAATGGCCAAGCTTACCGGCAGCAATCAAGAACCGAAGGGGAAACCGACCATGAAGCAAGTCGCCGTCGTCACCGGAGCCAATGGCCGCATCGGCCAGGCCACCTGCGCGCGTCTGATGCAGTCCGGCTACCTCGCGGTCGGTATCGATGTCGGCGCCGACGGGGCGGGCAACTGGCCGTATTATCAATGCGATCTGACCGACCTGGCGAAGATGGACGCGACCCTGGCGCGCATCGAGAAGGAGCACGGGCTGATCCGCGTGCTGTTCAACAACGCCGGCGTCTATAACGACGGCAAGGACTATTTCGAGCTGACGCCGGATCTGTACGATTTCACCATGGACGTGAACGTGAAGGCGCCGTTCTTCGCCACGCAATGGGTGGCGAAGCGGCTGATCGCCGAGGGCAAGGGCGGCTCGATCGTTTCCACCGCCTCATTGGCGGGGCAATCGGGCAGTTCGGTGATCGATTACGGCGCGTCCAAGGCGGCGGTGATCAACATGACGAAGTCGCTCGGCCGCGCGCTCGGCAAGCACAACATCCGCGTCAACGCCATCGCACCCGGCCTGATCGACACGGCGATGGGCGCGCGGGTGCCGGAAGCGGCGCGCGAGCGGCAGTTGCATGCGAGCGCGCTGTTGCGGGTCGGCACGCCGGAGGAGATCGCCTCGGTGGTGGACTTCCTGGTCAGCGACGCGGCGAGCTTCATAACCTGCGCGACGATCGACGTGAACGGCGGCACCTGACGGGTCTACGGGTCACACCTCGGCGAAGGCTGACTGACGGGCATTGACCCGGCGCAGGAATTCGCGGGAGCGGTCGTGCGCCGGGCGGGTGAAGAAGGTTTCGGGCGCCGTGTCCTCGATCACACGGCCGTCAGCCATGAACACCAGCCTGGTGCCAACCTCGCGGGCGAACTGCATCTCATGCGTGACGACCAGCATGGTCATGCCGTCGCGCGCCAGGCCCTGGATAACCTCCAGCACCTCGCCGACCAGTTCTGGATCGAGCGCGGAGGTCGGTTCGTCGAACAGCATCAGGCTTGGCCGCATCGCCAGGGCGCGGGCGATGGCGACGCGCTGCTGCTGGCCGCCGGAAAGCTGCGCCGGCCGCTTGGCCATGTGTTCCGACAGCCGCACCCGGTCCAGATGTTCGGCGGCGAGTTTGCGTGCCTCCGCCAACTTCGTGCCGAGCACGCGGTGCGGGCCGATGGCGACGTTGTCGAGCGCCGTGAGGTGTGCGAACAGGTTGAAGCGCTGGAACACCATGCCGATCTGGCGGCGCTTGCGCGCGGTCTGCGCGGGGCTGTCCGGCACGATCTTGCCGTTGCGGAACTCGCCGGCCATGTTGACGCCGGCCAGCACGATGTCGCCCTCCGAGGGGATCTCGATGCGGTTGATGCAGCGCAGGACGGTGGATTTTCCCGCCCCGCTCGGGCCGATCACCATCACGATCTCGCCGGGGGCCACGTTCAGATCCACCCGGTCCACCACCGGCACGCCGGAGTAGATCTTTGACAGGCCGCGGATTTCCAGCAGATACGGCGAGGCTCTCATGCGAGGTTGCTCATGCCAATCGGGCCTCGACATATTCGGATAGTTTCGAGAGCGCCGAGATGATCACCAGGTAGAACACCGCCAGCAGGGCGTACAGCTCGAACGGCGTGAACTTGGCGGCGATGATCGCCTGCGCCGCGCGGGTCAGCTCGCCGATGGAGATGACCGACAGCAGGGACGAGCTTTTCACCAGGGTGATCACCTCGTTGGTCAGCGGCGGGGTGATCCGGCGCAACGACTGCGGCAGCAGGATGTACAGGACGCCCTGGCGGTTGGTCATGCCGATCGCGCGGGCGGCCTCGGTCTGCCCGGCATCGATCGATTGCAGGCCGGATCGGACGATCTCGGCGATGAAGCCGCCGGCGTTGAACGACAGCGCGACCACGCCGCTCCAGAACGAGGAGAGTTCCAGGCCGAATTCCGGCAGGGCGAAATAGACCAGGAACACCTGCACCAGGGCAGGCGTTCCCCGCACGAAATAGACATAGGCGCGCACCAGCAGGGTAACCGGCTTCATGTCCGACAGGCTGAGCAGCCCGGCGCTGATGCCGATGATGGTCCCGAAGATCATGGCCAGGGCCGAGATCTCCAGCGTTACCACGGCGCCCTGCATCAGGTAGGGAATGGAGTACCAGACCACTCCCCAATCGAACGAGTTCATGCGCTGGTCCCGGCCGGGTGGCGCGTCGGCGTCACGGCAGGACCGCCGGCACCTCGTTCGGCGTGTCCATGGTGGAGCCGAACCATTTCATCTGCAACTTGGACAGCTCGCCGCTGGCCTTCATTTCGGCGAATTGCTCGTTCACGAATTTCAGCAGGGCGGCGTCGTCCTTGCGGAAGGCCATGCCGAAATAGGCCTTGATGTCCTGCACGCCGCCGACGGTCTTGTACATCCCGGGCTGGTCCTTCATCACCACCATCAACGTGGACATGGAGTTGATCACCGCGTCGAGCCGCTTGTTGACGAGATCGGCATAGGCCTCGGGGTAGTGATCGTAGAGCTTGATTTCGGCGATGCCCGGCTTGCCCATCGCCTTCTGGGCCTTGTCCCATTCGGTCAGTATATTGGCCCCGGCGCTGCCAAGCTGGGCGCCGACCTTCTTGCCGCCCATGTCGGCACCGGATTTGATCGCCGTCTCATCGGCGCGGATCAGCAGCAGGTTGCTCGCTTCCGCGTAGGGCATGGAGAAGTTCAGCTTCGCCGCCCGGTCCTTGGTGATCGTCATGCCGGACAGCACGGTATCGAACTTCTTGGTCAGCAGGGAGGCGATGATGCCGCTCCATTGCGTATCCATGAACTTGGCCTTCACGCCCAGCGTTTTGGCAAAGTGATTGGCGATATCGATATCGTAACCGATGATCTGCCCGTCCTTGACGAATTCATACGGAACATAGGCCGCCTCGACACCGACGATCATCTCGCCGCGCTTCTTGATGTCGTCGAGCGTGTCGGCGCGCGCGCCGGACATCGTGAAGAAAAGCCCGACGGCGGCGCAGCCGGCGATCGCGATAGACCTGAAGCCCATGAAGCTCTCCTTGAGCATGCTTTGATCGTTCAACGTGGGAACTCCGTCCGCCTTGCCGGACGGCAGGCGCATCCAACTCCACGATCGCGATGCAAGTGCCGTGCCTTTTCCCGGCGGCGCACGAGGCAGGCCGGCTGGCATTCTTCTTGCTGCCTGACGGCAAGCTGCCTGACAGCAAGCTGCCTGACGGCAAGCCTTGAATGACCCGGCAAGACAGGAGACGCCACGATGAGCCAGACCCCGATCGCCATTCCCGCCCGGCGCGGCAAGGCCGCCCTGGTGGCCGCCGGGCAAAGCATCCGGGTGATCAACACGCATGGCGAACAGGTGGTGGACACCTGGGCGTTCAATCGCCGCGACATCACCGAATTCATGTCCATGGAGCATACGCGCGCGACGACGCATCATCTGATCCCGCGCATCGGCGATGCGCTGCTGACCAATCATCGCCGGCCCATCCTGACGCTGCTGGAAGACACCGCCGGCGGGATCCACGACACGCTGATGGCGGCCTGCGATCGCTACCGCTACACCGAGCTCGGCTGCACCGACCATCACGACAACTGCACCGACAATCTGGCGCAGGCGCTGGCCGATCTCGGCCTGGCGCCGCCGGAGACGCCCAGCCCGCTCAACCTGTTCATGAACATTCCCTGGACGATGCCGGGGGACCTGTCCTTCGACGCGCCGGTATCGACCCCCGGCTGCCATGTGACCTTACGCGCGGAGATGGACCTGGTGATCGCGTTCTCCGCCTGTCCGCAGGATATCCTGCCGATCAATGGCAAGGCCGGGAAGCCGACCGAGGCGCATTTCCTCGTCCTGACTTAGCGATCCGGCGCGATTGGACTATAAAAAAGGCACATCCAGCAGGATGTGCCTTTTTGAAAAGCAGTAAATTCGGAATGGAAGGAAATTGCCTAAAAGACGGTCTGTTTTGGCGGCCTCAGAACTCCAGCAGATTGTCGCGGAACTGCTTGTGGCCATAGGCCTTGCGCACCAGGCCGCGCTGCTGCAGCGCCGGCACCAGGCCGTCGGTGATCTCGGCGATGCTCTTGCGGCTCATGGCGCCCTGGGTGAACAGGAAGCCGTCGCCGCCGACTTCCTGCATCACTTCCGCCATCTGCCCGGCGACCTGATCGGGGGTGCCGACCAGGTCCACCGATAGCCCCTGGGTGGTGTAGTCGGTGATCGCCTCGCGCAGGGTGCGCTTGCCGGCCTTGCGCAGGAACTGCGCCAGGCTGTGCTGGTGGCCGTTGGTGGTAAGCTCGCCCACGGGCGCGTCGAGGTCGAAGCCGGAGAAATCGATGTTGGTGCTCCAGCCCATCTGCGCCAGCCGGACATCGAGGTTCTTGCCGGCCTGCACGGCCCGGTCTTTCGCGCGCTGCTGCGCATCCGCGGCGCTGTCGGACAGCACGGGGTTGATCAGGAACAGCGTCTTGCAGTTGGATGGATTGCGGCCGCAGGTGATCATGTTGGCCACCACGTCCGCACGATAGGCTTTCATCATATCGACGCCTTTGACATGGGCGACGATCGTGTCGGCGTATTGCGCCGCGAACATCTTGCCGCGGGCGGAACCGCCGGCCTGGGCGATCACCGGACGGCCCTGCGGGGAGGGGCCGGAATTCAGCGGCCCGCGGCTTTTGTAGTATTTGCCGGCGTAGTCGATGGTGTGGACCTTGGTGTGGTCGATCAGCACGCCGCTCTCGCGGTCGGCGACGATGGCGCCGGGTTCCCAGGAATCCCATAGTTTCGTTACTACTTCGATGAACTCCTCCGCCATGTCATAGCGGGTGTCGTGCTCGGGCAGGCCGTCGAAGCCGAAATTCTGCGCCGACAGATCGGAACTGCCGGTGACCATGTTCCAGCCGCCGCGGCCGGAGGATACCTGGTCGAGCGTGCTGACGATGCGCGCCACCAGGTAGGGCGCATAGGCGAAGGTCGACAGCGTCGGCACGATGCCCAGCCGCGTCGTCGCCGCGGACACCAGGGCTGCGATCACGGATGGTTCCTGGCGCGGCACCGACATGCCGTTCTTCAGGAAGATCTCGCGCGAGTTCTGCCAGTTCTGGCCGATATAGATGGAGTCCTCGAGCAGCAGGTAGTCGAAGCCGGCACGCTCGATGTTCCGCGCGAGGTCGAGGAACAGGTCGGCGGTTCCCCATTCCTCGCTGATGTTGCCGGTCCAGGGTTCGCCCCAGGCCTGAATGCTCGATCCCTGCAGAAACCAGGCAAGATGAAAATGCTCAGCCGGCATAAGGTCACGTTCCTTGCTGTGATTGGAGCCACCAGCGAAGCAAAAAGCAGGCCAGGGAACGCGGTTCTTCGAACCGGGGCAGGGCTGTGTCCGCCCGCCCGAAGCGCTAGGCTGCCGGACGCCACAGGGGAAGAACGATGCAACCGATCCGGACCAGCAATATCCATGTCAACGGCGTGCGGCTGCATGTGACCGAGCAGGGCGCCGGGCCGCTCGTCCTGCTCTGTCATGGCTGGCCGGAGCTGGCGTATTCCTGGCGCCATCAGATGCCGGCTCTGGCGGCCGCCGGCTATCGCGTTGTCGCGCCGGACATGCGCGGCTTCGGGCAAAGCGAGGCGCCCGCGGACGCCAACGCCTACTCCCTGCTGCATACCGTTGGCGACATGGTGGCGCTGGTCGCGGCACTGGGCGAAAGCCAGGCGGTGATCGTTGGGCATGACTGGGGCGCGCCGGTCGCCTGGACGGCGGCGATGCTGCGCCCGGACGTCTTCCGCGCCGTGGTGGCGATGAGCGTGCCGCATCGCGCCCGCGGCCCGGTGCCGCCGCTGGCCGCATTGCGCGCGCAGGGGATCGAGACGTTCTATTGGCAGTATTTCCAGACGCCGGGCGTGGCCGAGGCCGAGCTGGAAACGGATGTCGCCGCGTCGATGCGCCGCATCCTGTATTCCGGCTCCGGCGACGCGCCGCCCGGCCGCACGCTGGAACTGCTGCTGCCGAAGGGTGGCGGGTTCCTGGACCTGACGCTCGATCCCGAGAGCCTACCGGCATGGCTGACGCGGGACGACCTGGAGACGATGGTGGCGGAATATCGCCGCACCGGGTTTCGCGGCGGGCTGAACTACTACCGCAATCTCGACCGCAACTGGGAACTGCTCGCCCCCTGGCAGGGTGCCAAGATCCGGCAGCCCGCCTTGTTCATCGCCGGCACGCGCGACGTGGTGATCGCCAGTCCCGCCGGGCAGAAATCGCTGGCCGACATGCCCGGCCATGTGACCGGCCTGCGCCGCACCCTGCTGATAGAGGGGGCGGGGCATTGGATCCAGCAGGAACGGCCGGCGGAGGTGAACGCGGCGCTGCTGGAGTTCCTGGCCGGGCTTTGAGGGCTCCCCCGCCGGTCAGTTGCCGGCCAGCCGCTCGGCCAGGCGGATGAACAGCGGCACGGCGTCGGCGAGTTCGCGCAGGCTGACGCTCTCGTTCGGCTTGTGGGCGACCTCGATGCTGCCGGGGCCGAACACCACGCAGGGCGCGATGGCCTGCAACTCCGACGCATCGGTGCCGTAGGGCGCGGTGCGCGGCGCGGCGCCGCTGACCTGCTCGGCCAGCGCGATCAGCGGGTGATCGGCCGGCAGTTCGGGCGGCGAGCCCTCGCGGGCCTCGCTGAGCGCGATGCCATGCCGTTCGGCCGCATCCCGCACGGCATCCACCACCGGCGTGGGATCGACCTTGGCGGAATAGCGGAATTTTATCTGCGCCGTGGCCTTCGGGACGGTGACGTTCATGGCCGCGCCGTGGTTGTCCAGGATCAGGTTGAAGTCGGAGAATGGCGGATCGTAGTCCACATCCTGCAGGCTGGCATCGGTGCGCAATCGGGCGAAGATGGCTTTCATCTCCACCAGGAACGGGATCAGGTCCCAGTTGGCGTTGTGGCCCTTGCCGGTGCTGCTATGCGCCTGGATGCCGGTGGCGACGGCGGTGAAGGCGATGTGACTGCGATGGCCACGCACCGGGATCATGCCGGTCGGCTCCGCCACCACGATGGCGCGCGGCCGCACGCGGCGCACCAGGGTGGAGTGCGCGGCGATCTGGTGCGCGCCCTGCTTGGTGGTCTCCTCGTCGGTGGTGATCAGCAGCGTGACCGGCATCCAGGCCGGCAGGGCGCGGGCGGCAGCGATGATGGCGGCGACCGGGCCCTTCATGTCCGTGCTGCCCAGGCCGTGCAGGGTGTCGCCCTCGATCCGCGCCGACCACGGGTCTTCCACCCAGCCGGTGTCGGGCACCGTGTCCATGTGGCCGGAGAAGGCGATGCCGCCCGTGGCTCCCTTGCCATGCCCGCCGCGATGCGCGACCAGGCAGCGCTTGGCGACGCCGGCGGGATCGACATAGTCCAGGCGCTCGATCTCGAAGCCGTCCAGCGCCGCTTCCACCCGCTCGGCGACGGCGAGGTTGGAGACGAAGCTGCGGCTGTCGATCGCCACGAGGTCGCGGGCGAGCGCGGTGACT
This sequence comes from uncultured Alphaproteobacteria bacterium, assembly GCA_963839645.1. Taxonomy (GTDB): domain Bacteria; phylum Pseudomonadota; class Alphaproteobacteria; order Acetobacterales; family Acetobacteraceae; genus PALSA-911. Next base: position 401,762 of record CAWIVZ010000001.1, read on the forward strand.
TCGGCCAGGAAATCGGTCATACGGGGAGGGTCCTTCGCGGTGTCTGCCGCGTTCTAGCCATATCCGGGTTCCGATTGCCATGACTGTCGCGTATCTCGACCCGCGTAGCGGGGAAACCTTTCCGATCGGCCAGCCGCGCTGGTGCGGCACGGGCCAGGCGCCGCTGCTGCTGACGGAATTGCCGGGCATCGGGCGCGACGATATCGACACCGCCACGCGCAGCCTGTGGCGCTATCGCGCGGCGCTGCCGATGGCGTGCGAGGCGCCGATCAGCATGGGCGAGGGCTGCACGCCGCTGATCACCCGCCGGCTGCACGGCGCCGAGGCGCTGCTGAAATGCGAATGGTTCATGCCGACCGGCAGCTTCAAGGATCGCGGCGCCAGCGTGATGCTGTCGTTGCTGCGCGCGCAGGGGATCACCGACGTGCTGGAGGACAGCTCCGGCAATGGCGGCGCCGCCGTTTCCGCCTATGCGGCGGCGGGCGGGATGCGGGCGACGATTATGGCGCCGGCCTCCACCAGCCCGGCCAAGACGGTGCAGATGCGCGCGCATGGCGCGGCGGTGGAACTGATCCCCGGCAGCCGGCAGGACACGGCGGATGCGGCGGTGGCGCGGGCGGCCAGCGTGTTCTACGCCAGCCATAACTGGCACCCGTTCTTCCTGCACGGCACCAAGACCCTGGCCTATGAGCTGTGGGAGGATTTGGGCTTCCGCGCTCCCGACAATTTGATCGTGCCGTGCGGCGCGGGGTCCAACGTGCTCGGCTGCGAGATCGGCTTTTCCGAGCTCCTGCGGGCCGGGCAGATCGAGCGGATGCCGCGCATCTTCGCCGCCCAGCCGGCCAATTGCGGCCCGATCGCCGCGGCCTTCCTTGCCGGGTCCGACGTGGCGGTGGCTTGCGACATCCGCCCGACCATCGCCGAGGGCACCGCCATCGCCCAGCCGATCCGGCTGACCGAGGTCCTGGGCACCCTGCGCGAAACCGACGGCGGCGCGGTGCTGCTGAGCGAGGCGGAAATCGGCCAGGCGACGCTCGACCTGGCGGCGATGGGCATCTATGTGGAGCCGACCAGCGCGCAGGTGGCGGCCGCCTTCGCCCGGCTGCTGGCCTCCGGGGCGATCACGCCGGAGCAGACCACGGTGCTGGTGCTGACGGGCACCGGCCTGAAGGCCACGCCGCGCATCGCCGAATTGCTGGGAGTGCAGCTGTGAACGGACCGCGGATCGCCTTGCTGGGCTTTTCCATCGAATGCAACCGCTTCGCCCCGATGGCGACAGAGGTGGATTTTTCCACCAAGACGCTGCTGACCGGCGAGGCAATGCTGGACGATGCGCGATCCGCCGCCCCGCGCATGTTGGGCGAGATGCCGGGATTTCTGGCCGACATGGATGCGGCCGGGCCGTGGCAGCCGGTGCCCTGCCTGCTGGCGATGGCCGAGCCGAACGGGCCGGTGGAGCATGCGTTCTTCCATCGGATGATGGCGCAATGGGAACGCGAGCTGCGCGAGGCCGGGGAACTGCACGGCGTCTATTGCGTCATGCACGGCGCCGGCCTGACCACCGAGGACGACGACCCCGAGGGCACGATCCTGACCATGGTGCGCGGCCTGGTCGGGCCGGACGTGAAGATCGTGGCGACCTATGATCTGCACGCAAATGTCGCGCCGGCCGATATCGACACCATCGACGCCTATATCGGCTATCGCACCAACCCGCATATGGACATGCGCGAGCGCGGCGCCGAGGCGGCGCAGATGATGCGCAGGCTGTTCACCGGCACCCGCACCCATATCGCCCATGTGCGCCTGCCGATCGTGCCGCCGACGGTGACGATGTTGACCGGCAAGGACGCCAACGACCGGCCGTATGGCGAACTGATCGATCTCGGCCAGCAGCGCATGCGGGAGGCGCCCTATGCCGGGCGGGTGTTGAACGTTTCGGTGATGGGCGGCTTCGCCTATGCCGATACGGCGTTCAACGGCCTGACGGCGGTGGTGACGGCGACCGATCCAGAGGCCGCCCAGGCCCTGGCGCAGGAGATCGCGGCGGCGGGCTGGGCCAGGCGGGACCGCTTCAGCCCGAAGCTGACCTCACTGGACGATGCCGTGCGGCTGGCCAAGGGCACCGAGGATCCGGCCCGCCCGGCGCTGATCTTCGCCGATGTCGCCGACAATCCCGGCGGCGGCGGGCGCGGCAACACGATGCATATCCTGGACGCCTTCCTGAAGGCCGGCGTGCGCGATGCGATCGTCGGGGTGATCACCGATCCCGCCCTGGCGGCGGAGGCGCATGGGCTGGGCGAGGGGGCGGCCTTCGTCGCGCGCTTCAACCGCGACGGCGGCGATGCCTTCTCCCACCCGCTCTATGTTCCCGCCACGGTCCGCGCGCTGCGTCCCGGCCAGGTGCTGGCACGGCGCGGCATCTTCGCCGGCGGGTCGATCGATCTCGGCCCGTCCTGCGCCCTGCGGATCGGCGGGATCACGGTCGTGGTGATTTCCCAGCGCATCCAATGCGCCGATCCCGCCTTCCTGGAAAGCTTCGGACTGGATATCGCTGCCGCCCGCGTGGTGGTGGTGAAATCGCGCGGGCATTTTCGCGGCGGCTTCGACGAGTTCTTTCGCCATGAACAGGTGATCGAGGTGGACGCGCCCGGCCTGACCAGCCCGATCCTGTCCCGCTTCGACTGGCAGCACATGCCGCGACCGGTCATTCCCATCGATCCTTCCGCCAGTTGGAACCCAGCATGAAACTGACCGACCTGCCGACCCCGTGCCTGGTGCTGGACCGCAGCAAACTGAAGCACAACATCCGGACGATGGCCGATGCGTTGGCCCGGCACGGCGTGCCGCTGCGCCCGCATATGAAGACGGCCAAGTCGGTCGACGTGGCGCGGCTGGCCCTGGCCGGGCAGCCCGGCGGCATCACCGTCTCTACCCTGGCGGAGGCCGAGTATTTCAGCGCGCACGGGATCACCGACATTCTGTACGCGGTCGGGATAACGCCGCGCAAGCTGACCGAGATCGCCAGGCTGAACGCCGACGGCGCCAAGATCATGGTGATTACCGATGACATCGATACCGCCGGGATCATCGCAGCAGGGCCGCTTCCGCCGCGCTGCCTGATCGAGATAGACACTGGAGAAGCGCGCGGCGGCGTCGGGCCGGAGGACGACGCCCTGCTGGAGATCGCCGAGAAGCTCGGCGCGAACCTGGCCGGCGTGATGACCCATGCCGGCCACAGCTACGCCGGCCGAACCGCCGCCGACATGACCGCCATCGCCGAGGCCGAGCGCGCCGGCGCGGTGCGCGCGGCGGATCGGCTGCGGCAGGCCGGCCATGACTGCGCCATCGTCTCGGTCGGCAGTTCCCCCACCGCGCTGCACGCGGGGTCGCTGGCGGGCGTGACGGAAGTTCGCGCTGGCGTCTACATGTTCGGCGATCTGTTCCAGGCGGAGATCGGCACCCACGGGTTCGACGACATCGCGGTGACGGTGCTGGCCAGCGTGATCGGCCGGCGCCCCGGAAAGCTGCTGGTGGATGCCGGCGGGATCGCCTTGTCGAAGGACCGCAGCACCGAGACGGCGCCGAAGGATTATGGTTTCGGACTGATGCTGGACCTGGACGGCAGCCGCCGCCACGGCGATGCCATCGTAAGGCGGGCGTATCAGGAGCACGGGCTGATCGAACTCGATCCCGCGCATCCGCTCGATCTGCCGATCGGCGGCCTGGTGCGCATCGCCCCCAATCACACCTGCATGACCGCGGCGGCACATGACCGTTACTACGTGATCGACGGCAGCGACGAAGTCGTCGCCACCTGGCCACGCGTGAACGGCTGGTAGCAAGGCTGGGGCTCTGCCCCAGGCCCCGGAAGGGCGCTGCCCTTCACCCGTGAGGGGACGCGTCCCCTCGACCCCGTGGAAGGTTTGTTGGGGAAGGGGGCATGCCCAAGCCGACGTTGCCGTCGTAGGCTTGGCATGCCCCCTTCCCCAACAAACCTATTCAAAAGGGTCAAGGGAACGAGTTCCCTTGCGGGGTGGAGGGGCAGCGCCCCTCCTGGGGTTTGGGGCAAAGCCCCAGCCTTGCACCCGCTCAGGCCAGCACGCCCAGGTGCCGCAGGCGGGTGATTTCCGCGTCGGAATAGCCGGCTTCGCGCAGGATGTCCTCGTTGTGCTGGCCCAATCGGGGTGCGCGGCGCGGCGGGGTTTTGGCCGCACCGTCGATGAGGAACGGACTGCTGACGGTCAGGGCGGTTTCGCCGGCATAGGGGACCAGCGCGTCGGCCGCGCGCATCTGCGCGTCGTCGGCGATGTCGTCCAGCGTGCCGATCAGGCCGAAGGTGATCCCGGCCGCGTCCAGGGACGCGCGCCAATGCGCCAGGGGTTGGGCGGCGAAGGCGGCGTCGAATGCCGCGATCAGGGCGGGGGCATTGGCGCGCCGTGCCGCCTGGGTGGCGAAGCGCGGGTCGTCCGCCAGGTCCGGGCGGCCGATCAGGTTCAGCAGCGGCAGGAACTGCCGCTCCTCGTTCAGCAGGGTCAGGATGAACCAGCGCCCGTCGGCGCAGCGGTACAGGGAGGTGCAGGCGTTGGTGCCCTGTTCGCGCTTCGGGCGCGGCGGCACCGCCAGCCCGGCCAGCGCCGCCTGGACGAAAAACCCATTGGCCCACAAGCCGTTGGCCAGCAGCGACGAGGACACCAGCCCGCCCTTCCCGGTGCGCTCGCGGCGATAGAGCGCGGTGACGATGCCGCCGTACAGGCCCATGGCGCTGGGGTGGTCGCCCATGCCGGGCACCGAACGGGCCGGCGCGGCGTCGGCGTCGGCCCGGACCAGATCCATCAGGCCGGAGCGCGCCCAATAGGCGGTGGAATCGAACCCGGTCTTCTCCGCCTCGTCCCCGGTCTCGCCATAGGCGGTGAAAGAGCCGTAGACCAGCCGCGGATTGAGCGGACCGAGATCCTCATAGGTCACCTTCAACCGCCGGCGCACCGGCAGCGGAAGATTGGTGATGAACACGTCCGCCTGCGTCACAAGATGGCTAAGCACGGCGTGACCGTCCGCGGATTTCAGATCGATGCACAGGCTGCGTTTGTTGCGCGAGGCGAGTTCCCACGGATAGTTCTGCTCCGTGACCGGCATGCCCGGCAGCTTGTAGAGGTTGCGGTAGGTGTCGCCCTCGCCGGGCGGCTCGACCTTGATCACGTCGGCGCCGAAATCGGAAAGCACCGTCGCCGCCGCGGGGGCGGCGATGAAGCTGGCGCAATCGATGACCTTCAGGCCATCGAATATCCCCTGCCCCATCGCCTAACCCCTCTGAACGGGCCTTCGTTGGTGAAGATGATCGTGCCGGAGGCCGCGAACATGCCGCCGACGCCGTGGCAGACGGAGATCTTCGCGCCCGGCACCTGCGCGGGCGCGATGCCGCGCATCTGCCGCACGCTCTCCTGCAAGGCGTACATGCCGTACATGCCGGAATGCATGTAGGACAGGCCGCCGCCGTTGGTGTTCATCGGCAGCTTGGCGCCGATGGCGGTGTTGCGCTCCGCGATGAAGGCGCCGGCCTCGCCGCGGCCGACGAAGCCGAGGTCTTCCAGGCCGTATAGCGGCAGGTGCGCGAAGGCGTCGTAGATCATCAGGTGATCGACGTCCTTGTGGGTGATGCCGGCTTCCTTGAACGCCGTCGGCCCGGCCACGCGGAAGGCGCGCGAGGAGTTGAAATCCTCCATCTGGCTGACCATCGGGGTTTCCACGCTCTCGCCGGTGCCGAGGATGTAGACGGGCTTGTTCGGGAAATCCTTGGCCCGCTCGGCAGAGGTCAGGATCAGCGCGCCGCCGCCGTCGGTGACCAGGCAGCATTGCAGGATGCGGAACGGATAGGCGATCATGCGGGAGTTCAGCACATCCGCGACGGTGATCGGATCCTTGTAGGTGGAGCGCGGGTTCAGCGCCGCCCATTCGCGCTGCACCACCGAAACCATGGCGATCTGCTCATGCGTCACGCCGTAGGTCTTCATGTAGCGCAGCACCGGGATCGGGAACAGGCTCGGCGGTCCCATCGGGCCGAAGGGCTGCTCGAACTGACCGTTCAGGCTGTCCGCCCCGATCGAGCGCGGGGGCCGGCCGATGCCGGAACGTCCGCTTTCGCCGTGCGTGATCAGGATGGTTTTCGCCAGGCCGGACTGGATGGCGGCGGCGGCATGGCGCACATGGATCATGAACGAACAGCCGCCGACGGAGGTGCCGTCGACATAGGTCGGCGTGATGCCGAGATACTGCGCCAGCTGCTGCGGGGTTTCCACGGCGGTGGCGATGCCGTCGATATCGCTGGGCTTCAGCCCGGCATCCTTCATGGCGTTCAGCGCCGCATCCGCGTGCAGCTGGATCTGCGACATGTCCGGCACGACGCCGAGCTTGGTGGTTTCGGAAGCGCCGACGACGGCAACCGCTTTCTGTTTCATCTTCTTATCCTTTCGCCGGGCGGAACAGCGGAAGCGTGATGCTGTCGTCCATTGGGACAAAGGCGACCTCGAGCTTCATATCCAGCTCCAGCGCCTCCGGCGTCTGCGGGCAGTCGATGATGTTGGTCATCATGCGCGGCCCCTCGTCCAGTTCCACCACGGCGATGGCGTAGGGCGGGGTGAAGCCCGGCACCTTCCGGTGATGAATGACGTAGCTGTACAGCTTCGCCTTGCCGGACGCCTTCAGGGTGGAGACGCTGCGGCTGGCGCAGCCGGGGCAGAACGGGCGCGGCGGGAAATAGATCTTGGCGCATTCGTCGCAGCGTTGCAGCAGCAGCTGCCCGGCTTTGGTGCCGTCCCAGAAATGCTGGGTCTCCGGCGTGGGCACCGGTTTTGCGCGGCCTGGTTCAAGCATGGTCGTTTCTCCCCTTGATGCGATTGGCACGATCTTGGACGCGAGCGGCGGCGCGGTCTACCCCGCCAGCCCGCTTTCCAGGAACAGCTGCACCTGCTCGAACAGCGCCATCCGGTTGCGTTCCATCAGCGCGGTGTGGGTCGCCTCGCCGAGAAGCGCGAGCCGCTTCTGCGGCGCGTTGGCCAGCAGCGAGAACAGCTTCAGGCCGAGCGCCGGCGGCGTGTCGTGGTCCCATTCGCCGACCGCGATCATCGTCGGCGCGGTGATGCCGGCCGGATCGTAGAGCGCGCGGCCGGCGGTCCAGTATTCCCGGCCGTCCTTCACCACGCCGTTCGGCGCGCGCAGCACCGGCGGCTTCATCGCCGCCCCGGCCGGATCGGTGGCGAAGGTCGCGTCGGCCCAGGCGTCGAACCAGCCGGGCGGGATCAGCCCGTCGCGCTTGCCGGCGGGCACGCCGTTCAGCCATCGCTTGTGCGCATCCTCACGCGTGACGCCGCGCCAGGCGCCGAGCTTGCCGCCGGGATCGGCCGCCGACGGACCCTCGCGCACCCAGCCCGGCGCGAACAGAACGAGTTTCTCCACCTTTTCCGGATGCTCGGCGGCGTAGCTGCCCATGGTGGCGCAGCCCCAGGACCAGCCGATCAGGCACAGCTTGCCGATCGCCCGGTCGCGGCGGATGAACTCCACCACGGCATCGACATCCGCCCGCGCGTCCGCGGTGTCGGCGAAGGGGGGATTGGCGCCGGCCTTCGCATCCATCGCCGGCGGGCGGGTGGATCGGCCGTAGCCGCGCACATCGAGCAGATAGACGTCGAAGCCGCGCCGGGCGATGTATTCCATCCAGCTGAAACCATCCAGCCGCAGGTCGAACGCGGTTTCCGCCGGATAGGTGGCGCCGTGCACGAACAGCACGGTGCGCTCCGGCGTGAAATGGGTCATCCCCGCCGGGTGCTTGTTGCGGACATAGATGGAAACGTCCGGCATGGCGGACGGGATGAAACTTTCATTGGTGATGAGCTTGATCATCCGACCAGCACCGCCTTGCCGATCACTTCCCGGTTCATCACCGCTTCCAGCGCCTCGCGCGCGCGGGCCAGAGGCAATCGGTGGGAAATACGCACATGCAGCTTGCCCTCGCCGGCCAGCTCGTCGAGCGCGCGATTGTTGGCGTCGTAGAGCTCCTTCTCGTTCTGCTGGAAGCCGCCCATGTAGACGCCGACCGCCTCGATGCCCTTGATCAGCAGGTAGTTGCTCTTGATCGTGGCCGGCCCGCCGCCGAGGAAGCCCAGGATCAGCAGCCGCCCGCCCCAGGCCAGGCAGCGCAGGCTGTCCTCGCTCACCTTGTCGCCGATCGGGTCATAGACGATGTCCGCGCCGCGCCCGCCGGTCAGTTTCTTCACCTCGTCGATGAAGCCGGCGCGGTAGTCCAGCACGTGGTCGGCGCCCTCTTCGAGGCAGGCGGCCCGCTTGGCCTCGCTGCTCGCGGTGGCGATCACCTTGGCGCCGAACAGCTTGGCGATCTGGATGGCCGCGATGCCGATGCCGCCGGCGGCGCCGTGCACCAGCACCCACTCGCCCGCCACCATCCGGCCGCGCTGCAACAGGGCGTGATAGGCGGTGCCGAAGCCGGAGCGGAACACCCCGGCCTGCTCCAGGTCCATGCCGTTCGGCACGAAGTCGCAGGCGCCTTCGCGGGCGTTGGCCAATTCCGCGAAGGCGCCGGTGCCGTGCCGGCTCATCACCCGGTCGCCCGGCTTGAAGCGGGTCACGTCCGGGCCGACGGCGATCACCTCGCCGGCCGCCTCGCTGCCGGGGATGAACGGCGGCTCGGGCCGTGTCTGGTATTTCCGGCCAGCTGCAGCACGTCCACATACTGTACCCCGCGCGCGGTGATCCTGATCTGCACCTCACCCGGGCCGGGTGGCGGCGGATCGGGCAGATCCCGCAGCACCAGAACCTCGGGCCCACCGAACGCCTCGCAAACCATCGCCTTCATCGCGGAGCCCTCCTGTTTTTGTAGATCTGGAGGGAATTCAACCACGCATTGCGGCAGGCGCGCCAGAGCACCCCCGATACCCGGCCGAGCGGCCATCCGGCACGGGCCGCAACCGCGAGGCAATCGCATCATTACAGTTGTTGCTTGACCTTTTTCCGTCCGGCCAACACATAGCGGCCATGCGCAATTTTTCCGACCTGTCTGAACGCGAGATCCTGGCGCTGGCCATCGGCAGCGAGGAAGAGGACGCCCGCATCTACACCGACATCGCCGAGGGGCTGCGCGAAACCTATCCCGGCTCCGCCCAGGTCTTCACCGACATGGTGGCGGAGGAGAACGAGCACCGCCGCCGGCTGCTCGACCTGTACAGCGAGAAATTCGGCGAGCATATTCCACTGATCCGCCGCCAGGACGTGCGCGGCTTCGTCGCACGCAAGCCGGTCTGGCAGATCCGCCCGCTCGGCCTCGATACCGTGCGCTCGCTGGCGCAGACGATGGAGCTGGAAACAAGGCGGTTCTACCAGCTGGCCGCGGCACGCAGCACCGACGCCTCGATCCGCAAGCTGCTCGGCGATCTGGCGGAAGCCGAGGCGGTGCACGAGCACACCGCCGATCTGCTGCTGGAGCAGAACGTGCCGAAATCGGTGCGCGAGGAGGAGGACGAGGCGGAGCGGCGGATGTTCGTGCTGCGCGTCATCCAGCCCGGCCTGGCGGGCCTGATGGACGGCTCGGTTTCCACCCTGGCGCCGATCTTCGCCGCCGCCTTCGCCACCGGGCGATCCTGGGACGCCTTCCTGGTCGGCCTCGCCGCCTCGATCGGCGCCGGTATCTCGATGGGCTTCGCCGAGGCGCTGTCGGACAATGGCAGCCTGACCGGACGCGGCTCGCCGTGGATCCGCGGCGTTGTGTGCGGGCTGATGACCACGCTGGGCGGGATCGGCCATACGCTGCCGTTCCTGATCCCGGCTTTCTGGACCGCCACCGCGATCGCCATCGGCGTGGTGGTGGTGGAACTGGCGATCATCAGCTGGATCCGCTGGCGCTACATGGACACGCCGCCGTTCTCCGCCGCGGTGCAGGTGATGTTCGGCGGCGCGCTGGTGTTCGCGACGGGCATCCTGATCGGCAATTCCTGACGTTTTCCACGCCGCCCCGACGGAAGGCCCTTAACGCCGCGCACCCCCGCCGGGCTATACAGCCCGGCCTAGTGCGGGAAATTCAGCCTTTGTCCGATCCGCGTCCAACCTTGGTAACGGGAGCCTCCGGCTTCGTCGGCTCCGCCGTCGCGCGGGTGCTGCTGGCGCGCGGCCACAAGGTGCGGGTGATGGTCCGCGCGACCAGCGACCGGGCGCAACCTGGCCGGCCTGGACGTGGAGATCGTCACCGGCGACCTGACCGATCCTGCCTCGCTGGCCCGCGCGGTGGCCGGCTGCCGCTACCTCGCGCATGTCGCCGCCGATTACCGGATCTGGGTGCCGGACCCGCAGGCCATGCTGCGCGCCAACGTGGAGGGCTCGGTCGCCATTCTGCGCGCCGCCGCCGAGGCCGGGGTGGAGCGCAGCGTCTATTGCAGCTCGGTCGCCGCACTCGGCCTGCACGCGGACGGCACGCCGGCGGACGAGGCCACGCCGGTGCAGGAGGCGGGGCTGGTTGGCATCTACAAGCGATCGAAATACCGAGCGGAGCAGGCCGTGCTGGACCTGGCGCGCCAGGGACAGGAGGTGGTGATCGTCAATCCCGCCGCGCCGGTCGGCCCGCGCGACATCAAGCCGACGCCGACCGGGCGGATGATCCTGGACGCCGCCGCCGGCCGGGTGCCGGCCTATGTCGATACCGGGCTGAACGTGGTGCATGTGGATGACGTGGCGGAGGGCCACGCGCTGGCGCTGGAACGCGGGGTTTCCGGGGAGAAATACATCCTGGGCGGCGAGAATCTGCGGCTGCGGGAACTGCTGGCCCTGGTCTGCGGCGTCGCGGACCGGCCGGCGCCGCGCATCCGGCTGCCGATCGCCCCGCTATGGCCGGTGGCCTGGGCGATGGAGGGCATCGCGCGGGTGAGCGGCAAGGAACCGCTGGTGACCCGCGATCACCTGAAGATGGCACGCAAGAAGATGTTCTATTCGTCGGCCAAGGCCATGCGCGAGCTCGGCTATGCACCGCGCCCGGCGCGGATGGCGGTGGAGGACGCGGTGGCGTGGTTCCGGACCGCCGGCATGTTGCGCAAATGATCTGGCTGGCGCTGGCCTCCGCCGCGATCTGGACCTATCTGCTCGGCTTTCACGGCCGGTTCTGGCAGGCCGGGCCGGTGCTGGCGCCGGCTGTGCCCCGGACTGCCCCGGAGATCGCCATCGTCGTGCCGGCGCGCGACGAGGCCGCCTCGATCGCGGGCTGCCTGGCCTCGCTGCTGGCGCAGGACTATGCCGGGGTGTTCCGGGTGGTGCTGGTGGATGATTGCAGCACCGACGGCACCGGCGCCATCGCCCGGGAGCTGAACGACCCGCGCCTGACGGTGCTCACCGGGGAGCCGCGCCCGGCCGGCTGGTCCGGCAAGCTGTGGGCCGTGCGCCAGGGGGTCGCCGCTTCGGGCGCCCCCGACTATCTGCTGCTGACGGACGCCGACATCCTGCACGACCCGCGCCACCTCGCGACGCTGGTGGCGCAGGCGGAACGGAACGGGCTGGACATGGTTTCCGAGATGGTCGAGCTGGCCTGCGCCAGCTGGGCCGAGCGGGCGCTGGTGCCGGCCTTCGTGTTCTTCTTCCAGCTGCTGTATCCCTTCGCCCGGGTGAACGACCCGCTATCGGCCACCGCCGCCGCCGCGGGCGGCACGATCCTGATCCGCCGGCGCGCCCTGGCGCGGATCGGCGGGATCGAGGCGGTGCGCGGCGCGCTGATCGACGACGTGGCGCTGGCCGCCGCGGTGAAGCGCGGCGGGCGGATCTGGCTCGGTCATTCCGCCCTGGCGCGCTCCATCCGGCCGTATCCTTCGGCGGCCGACATCTGGCGGATGATCGCCCGCACCGCCTATGTGCAGCTGCGGTTTTCGCCCGCGCTGCTGGTGGCGACCACGCTCGGCATGGCGCTGGTCTGGCTGGTGCCGCCTGGCTTGGCGCTGTTCGGGCATGGCGCGGCACGCTGGATCGGGCTGCTGACCTGGATCGCCGCGTCGCTGTCCTATCTGCCGACGCTCGGCCGGTTCCGCCAGTCGTGGCTCTGGGCTCTCGCGTTGCCGGCCATCGCAGGGTTCTACATGGCGGCGACGATCGGCTCGGCGGTGGATCACCATCGCGGCCGCGGCGTGGTGTGGAAGCGCCGCGCCTATCAGGGGGCCGGCGCGTGAGCGCGATTGCCGAGAACGTCGAGACCTGGTCGGGCAAGGATCGCGGCGACGAGAATTTCCCGGTCGGCTCGGCGCTGATCCGCGCCGATCTGCGCGCCCATGTGCATGCCTACTACGCCTTCGCCCGCAACGCCGACGACATCGCCGACAGCGACACGCTGGCGCCGGACGACAAGATCGCCCGGCTGGACGCGATGGAGGACGTGCTGCTGGGCCGGCGCGAGACCGGCTCCCCCAGCGCCACGCGGCTGCGCGCCAGCCTGGCGGAAACCGGCGTCGATCCGCGCCACGCGACCGATCTGCTGATCGCCTTCCGGCAGGACGCGACCAAGCTGCGCTATGCCAGCTGGGACGAGCTGTACGATTATTGCCGCTATTCGGCGATGCCGGTCGGGCGCTACGTGCTCGACGTGCATGGCGAGGACCGCGCCACCCATGCGCCGTCCGACGCGCTGTGCGCCTCGCTGCAGGTGCTGAACCATTTGCAGGACTGCGCCAAAGACCTCGCTGAACTGGACCGCTGCTACCTGCCGCAGGATCTGATGGACCGGTTCGGCACCGGCATCGCCGATCTGCGCGGCCGGCGGGAAACGCCCGGACTGCGCCGCGTGTTCAGCACGCTGCTCGATCATGTGGACCAGTTGAACCGCGAGGCGCTGGATCTGCCGCGCCGCACCGCCAACCGGCGGCTGCGGCTGGAAACCGCCATCATCGTCGGTCTGGCGCATCGCCTGACGCGGCGGCTGCGCAACGCCGATCCGATCGCCGGGCGGGTGAAACTGACCAAGGGCGACGCGCTGCTCAGCGTTTTCGCTGCGCTGAGGTTCCTGCCATGAGCGACAAGCCGGCCCCCTTGGGGGCCAATCCAGGCCGATCTCGACGCGGTGGAGGCGATCGTCCGCGCCGCCGGCACCTCGTTCTATCGCGGCATGGCGGTTCTGCCGCCGGACCGCCGGCACGCGATGTACGCGATCTACGCCTTCTGCCGCATCGTCGACGACATCGCCGACGAGGAAGCCGCGTTCGCCGACAAGCTGCCGCGCCTGGCGGCCTGGCGGGAGCGGATCGACGCGTTGTATCGCGGCGAGACGGAGGACGCGGTCACCCGCGTGCTGCTGCTGGCGATCCGGCAGTTCGACCTGCGCCGGCAGGATTTCCTCGACATGATCGACGGCATGCAGATGGATGCCGAGGAAGTGATCGTCGCGCCCGAACTGGCAAAGCTCGACCTCTATTGCGACCGGGTGGCCGCCTCCGTCGGGCGGCTGTCGGTGCGCGCCTTCGGCGACGCCTCGGTCCATGCCGACAAGGTGGCGCATGCGCTGGGCCGCGCCTTGCAGCTGACGAATATCCTGCGCGACGTCGCCGAGGATGCCGAGCGGGACCGGCTGTATCTGCCCGCCGAGTATCTGGCGGCGGAAGGCGTGCCGGCCGATCCCAGCGGCGGCGCTGCGCCATCCCGCGCTACCGGCGGTGTGCCGGCGCGTCGCTGCATTGGCGGAGGGCTATTTCCGCGACGCCCACGCGGCGATGGCGCTGTGCGATCCGCGCGCGATGAAGCCGGCGCGGCTGATGGGCGCGACCTATGCCGCCATTCTCGCCCGGCTGGAGGCTTCCGGCTGGGCCGATCCCACGCAGCGCGTCAGCCTGCCGAAATGGCAGAAGATCTGGCTCGCGCTGCGCTATGGTCTGCTATGAGACGAAATCCATGAACGGCCAGCTGCACGTCATCGGCGCCGGTCTGGCCGGCCTGTCCGCGGCGCTGACCGCGACCGCGCGGGCGATCACGATCTACGAGGCCGGCCCGCAGGCCGGCGGGCGCTGCCGGTCCTATCTGGACCGCGAACTCGGCATCCGCGTCGACAACGGCAACCATCTGCTGCTGTCCGGCAACGCCGATGCGATGGCGTTCGTCGATCAGATCGGCTCGCGCGGATCACTGGGCGGACCGGGCAAGCCGATCTTCCCGTTCATGGACCTGGCGACCGGCGCGCGCTGGGCGGTGCGGCCGAACCGCGGCTTGCTGCCCACCTGGATCTTCCGCCGCTCCCGCCGGGTGCCGGGCACGTCCGCGACGGATTACCTGAAACTGCTGTCGATGGCGCGCATTCGCGATGACCGCGTGGTCGCCGGATTCCTGCCGCCCGGACCGCTCTACACGCGCCTGATCGAACCCCTGGCGATCGCCGCGCTGAACACCAAGCCAGAACAGGGCCTGGCCCGGCTGCTCGGCACGGTGGTGCGCGAGACCCTGCTGAAGGGCGGCGATGCCTGCATTCCGCTGCTGCCGCGCCAGGGTTGGTCGGAGACGCTGATCGACCCGGCCCTGGGCTGGCTGGAAATGCATGGCGCGGAGATCCGGCTGGGCCAGCGGATCGCCGCGCTGGAAATCGCCGGCGACCGGGTCATTGCCCTGCGCACGCCGGACGGCACGATCCCGATCGGGCCGCAGGACGACGTGGTGCTGGCGGTGCCGGCCCCGGTCGCGGCCGATCTGCTGCCCGGCCTGACCGCGCCGGATGCGTTCGAGGCGATCGTGAACGTGCATTACCGCACCGATGTCGCCAGCGAGGCGGCCGCGATGGCCGCCACCGGGGAGGCCGGCTTCATCGGCCTGCTCGGCGGCATGGCGCAATGGGTGTTCATCAAGCCGGGCCATGTCTCGGTCACCATCAGCGCGGCCGGCGACATCGTCGACCGGCCGGCCGAGGCACTTGCCGGCGCCATCTGGCCGGACGTGCGCACCGCGCTGCGGCTGGTGGACCTGATGCCGGCGTGGCGGGTGGTGAAGGAAAAGCGCGCCACCTTCGCCGCCACCCCGGCGCAGGAACGCCGCCGCCCGCCGGCGCGCACCCGGCTCGCCAACCTGGTGCTGGCCGGCGATTGGACCGCGACAGGCTTGCCCGCGACAATCGAAGGTGCCATCAGGTCGGGCCGGACCGCGGTGCAGCAATTGCCTGCCGCCTGAACGGCTCCCCGCTTGAACAGCCAGCCTGATCAACAGACCGGAACCATGCCCTACGACAACGCACCTCCCGCCGACGAGCAGCTTGTTGCCGCGGTGGCGCGCGCCGGCACGGCGCTGAGCCGGCGGCAGAAGCCGGACGGGCATTGGGTGTTCGAGCTGGAGGCGGATGCGACCATTCCGGCCGAATACGTGCTGCTGGAGCATTACCTCGACCGGATCGACGCCGAGCTGCAGGCCAAGATCGGCATCTATCTGCGCTCCATCCAGGGCGACCATGGCGGCTGGCCGCTGTTCCATGACGGCGCCTTCAACCTCTCGGCCAGCGTGAAGGCGTATTTCGCGTTGAAGGCGATCGGCGACGATCCCGCCGCGCCACACATGGCGCGCGCGCGCGAGGCCATCCTGGCAGCCGGCGGGGCCGAGCGCAGCAACGTCTTCACCCGCATCCAGCTGGCCCTGTTCGGCCAGGTGCCGTGGCGCGCGGTGCCGGTGATGCCGGTGGAGATCATGCACCTGCCGCGCTGGTTTCCGTTTCATCTGTCCAAGGTCAGCTACTGGTCGCGCACGGTGATCGTGCCGCTGCTGGTGCTGATGGCGCTGAAGCCGCAGGCCCGCAATCCGCGCGGCATCGCCATCCCCGAGCTGTTCGCGACCCCGCCCGCGCAGGTGCGCGACTGGATCCGCGGCCCCTATCGCTCGGCCTGGGGCCGGTTCTTCAAGGGCGTGGACGTCGTGCTGCGCGGCGTCGAGCCGCTGTTTCCCGCCGCGGCTGCGCCGCCGCGCGGTAGCAGAAGGCGGAACGCTTCGTCATCGAGCGGTTGAACGGCGAGGACGGGCTCGGCGCGATCTATCCGGCGATGGCCAATTCGGTGATGATGTTCGACCTTCTGGGCTATCCGCCGGAGCATCCGCATGCCGCGATCGCCTGGGCTTCGGTGCGCAAGCTGCTGGTGATCGGGCCGGACAGCGCCTATTGCCAGCCCTGCTTCTCCCCGGTGTGGGACACGGCGCTGGCCGGATTGGCGATGGCCGAGGCCGGCTTCATCCCCGCGGGCGGTCCGCAATCGGATGGCGTCGCGAGCGCCAGCGCCTGGCTGCGCGAGCGGCAGATCACCGATGTGGTCGGCGACTGGGCGGTGCGCCGGCCGGGCCTGGCGCCGGGTGGCTGGGCGTTTCAGTACAACAATGCGCATTACCCGGACGTCGACGACACCGCCGTGGTGGGCATGCTGCTGGCGCGCAACGGCGATCCCGCCCATGCAGAGGCGATCGAACGGGCGCGGACCTGGATCATCGGCATGCAGTCGGGCGGCGGTGACATCAGTGACGGAGGATGGGGCGCGTTCGAGCCCGAAAACACCCATGCCTACCTGAACCACATCCCCTTTGCCGATCACGGCGCGCTGCTGGACCCGCCGACCGCCGACGTTACCGCGCGCTGCGTGTCGTTCCTGGTGCAGACCGGCATCGGCCCCGGACGATCCGGTGCTGAGGCGCGCCATCGGCTATCTGCGGCGCGAGCAGGAGGCGGACGGCAGCTGGTTCGGCCGCTGGGGCACCAACTACATCTATGGCACCTGGTCGGTGCTCTGCGCCCTGAACGCCGCCGGCATTCCGCACGAGGACCCGATGATGCGCCGGGCGGTGGCCTGGCTGCTGTCGGTCCAGCGCGAGGACGGCGGCTGGGGCGAGGACGAGGAGAGCTACGCCGACGCCGCGCCCGGCCGGTACAAGGCAGGCACGCCGAGCCAGACCGCCTGGGCACTGCTGGGTTTGATGGCGGCCGGCGAGGCCGCCAACCCGGCGGTGGCGCGGGGCGTGGACTGGCTGATGAGCACGCAGGGCGCGGACGGCGAATGGGAGGAACGGCCCTACACCGCCGTCGGGTTTCCGCGTGTGTTCTACCTTCGCTATCACGGCTATAAGTTGTTTTTTCCTTTATTGGCGATGGCGCGTTATCGCAATCTGCGGTTGGCGAATACGAACCGGGTGGAATTTGAATTCTAGATCGATCGGCGTCGTGGTTGGCCTGCAGGCGGAGGCCCGGATGGTGGCCGCCGCCGCGCATCACATGGGTTTTCGCGTCGGCGTGGGCGGCGGCACCGCGGCGGGCGCGGAGGCGGCGGCGCGCAAGCTGGTGGCGGACGGCGCCCTGGGGCTGGTGAGCATCGGCCTGGCCGGCGGATTGCAGCCGCTGCTGCGGGCCGGGAAGATCCTGGTCCCCGGCGAGATCGTGCTGCAATCCGGCCAACGCTTTCCGACCGACCCGCGATTGTGCCGGCTGCTGGGTGGTGCCACCCCGCACGCCATTCTCGGCGGCGACCGGGTGATCGCCGACAAGCGGGAAAAGAAGGTGCTCTGGACCCTGACCGGCGCCGCCGCGGTTGATCTGGAAAGCGGCGCCGTCGCCAGGGTCGCCGCCGAATTCGGCCTGCCCTGTGCGGCGCTGCGGGTCGTCTGCGACGTCGCCACCCGCAACCTGCCGCCCGCCGCGCTCGCGGCTTTGAGCCAGAACGGCAAGGTCGAGCTGGAGACGGTCTTGAAGGCCCTGGCGGGTAATCCGTTGCAGATTCCCAACCTGATCGGCGTGGCGGGCGATGCGTTCATCGCCCGCCGTGCGCTGGTCCGGTATCTGTGGTCGCTGCAGCCGGGCCTCTGAGTTTCCCCGGCGAGCGGTTCAGCCGGCGTAGCGGACCAGCCGGCCGGTGGGCGTTCCCAGCACTTCGTCCTCGCGCATCACCGCCCGGCCGCGGATGATCGTGGCGATCGGCCAGCCGGTGATGTCCATGCCGGCGAACGGGGTCCAGCCGCAGGGCGAGACGATCCAGGAATTCCTCGATCCGCCGCTGGCGCTTCATGTCCACCAGGGTGAAGTCGGCGTCGTAGCCCGCCGCGATCCGTCCCTTGCCCACCACGCCATAGACCCGGGCGGGGCCGGCGCTCATCAGATCCACCATCCGGGGCAGCGACAGCCGGCCGGCGCTGACATGGTTCAGCATCAGCGGCACCAGCGTCTGCACCCCGGTCAGCCCCGCCGGGCAGTCCGGCCAGGGCAGCAGCTTGCGGGCGCGCGGGTGCGGGGCGTGGTCGGAACCCACGGTGTCGACGGTGCCGTTGCGGATCGCCTCCCAGCTGGCGTCCATGTGGCGCTGGCCGCGGATCGGCGGGTTCATCACGCCGAAGCCCTTCAGCCGGTCGTACACGTCCGGCGCCACCTGGGTCAGGTGGTTGACCAGCACCTCCACGGTGGCGATGTCGCGGAAGTCCTGCAGGTACTCCAGCTCCTCGGCGGTGGAGACGTGCAGGATATGGGCGGGGCGGCCGGTCTTGGTCGCCAGCGCCATCAGCCGGCGGGTGCCCAGGAAGGCGGCTTCCTCGTCACGCCAGACCATGTGGTTGGAATAGGGGTCGCCCGACTTGAACATCCCCTTGCGGGCCTGCAGCCGGTATTCGTCCTCGGAATGATAGGCGATGCGCCGGCGGCCGGAGCGCATGACCTTCTCCAAATTCTCGTCGTCCTCGACCATCAGGTCGCCGGTGGAGCTGCCGGCGAAGATCTTGACGCCGCAGACGCCGCGGCCGAGCTCGAGATCGGCCAGTTCCGGAATGTTCGTCTTGGTGCCGCCGACATACAGGCCCATGTCGCACCAGGCGACCTGCTCCACATAACCCTGCTTCCAGGCCAGCTTTTCCGCGTCGACGATGGACGGGGTGGTGTTCGGCATGTCGAACACCGCCGTCAGGCCGCCAAGGACCGCACCCCTGGTGCCGGTGGGGATGGTTTCCACCGCGGCGTCGCCGGGGTCGCGCAGATGCACATGCGGGTCGATCAGGCCGGGCAGCACATGCAGGCCGGCGGCATCGATCACCTCACCGGCGGTGGCGCCGGCGGCAACGCCGATGCCGGCGATGCGCCCGTTGCGCACGCCGATGTCGGCGGCTTCCACGCCCCAGGGCAGGACGCAGGTGCCGTTGCGGATCAGCAGGTCAAAATGCTCGGCCATGGGGGTGGTTTCCTCTATTTGGCAGCCAGCTAGCGGGTAGACAGGGTCTCGAACACGTCGCCGGCCGGGGCCAGGCCCTGGATGTGGGTGCGGTGCCACAAGGCGTAGAACAGCAGTTCCCAGGCGGTAAAGCCGTGCCGCCAGCGATGGATGTTGCGGAACAGGTTTTCCACCTTTTCCGGGTGGGCGATCTCGCGCACGCCCTCCTGCGCCGCGACCAGCGGGCCGAGGCGGGCGCCCTGGCCCTTGATCCAGGTGCCGACCGGCACCGTGAAGCCCTGCTTCGGGGCGAAGGGATTGGCGACCGGCAGGTGTTTCTCCAGCCATTTGCGCAGCAGGTACTTGCCGTGCTTGCCGCGGAATTTCAAATTGTCGGGCAGCCGGAAGGACGCCGCCGCCACGCCGGGATCGAGGAACGGGGTGCGCCCCTCCACCGCGTGCGCCATCAGGCAGCGGTCCATCTTCAGCAGCAGGTCGTTGGGCAGCCAGTCGTCGATATCGACCGCCTGCGCGGTCTGCAGCCGCGAGCGGCCGCCGTCGCCGGCGCTGGCTTCCGACGCGGCGATGCCGTCGCGCCAGCCGGTCGGGCGTTCGCGCAGCACGTCCACCCGGTCGAAATTGCCGCGTGTGCGCATCGACCGCCCGCCGAGCCACCACGGCTTCATCGCCTTGGCGATAGCGGCCGTAGCCGCCGAACAGCTCGTCGCCGCCCTCGCCCGACAGCACCACCTTCACGTCCTGGCGCGCGCGCCTGGCCAGGAACCAGGTCGGGATGATGGCGTAGTCCATCGCCGGGTCGTCCATGCAGGCGACGATCTCGGGCAGATGCCGCCAGACCATCGCCTCGTTCACCTCGATCGTTTCGTGATGCGCGCCGAGCGCCTTCGCCACCACCGCGGCCTGCGCCCGTTCGTCAGCGACGCCCGGCGTGCCCTTGGCGGTGGCGAAGCCGGCGGTGAAGGCCAGCACCGGCTGGCTGTTCAGCCGTGCCATCAGGGCAAGCAGGACGGAGCTGTCGATGCCGCCGGAGAGGAACATGCCGTACGGCACGTCGCTGCGCTGGTGCAGGTCGACGCTTTCTTCCAGCGCGCGGTCGAGCCGTGCCAGCGCGGCTTCCTCGGTGATCACCTCGGGCGGGCCGGCGGGCAGGGCGGCGCGGCGGCGGCGGTCGATGATCTTGCCGTCGGCGCAGGTCAGCGTCTCGCCGGGCAGCAGCCGCTTGATGCCCTCGAAGATCGTCTCCCGCCCGGTGGTGAACTGCAGCTGCAGCAATTCGTCGCGGCTCTGCGGCCGGACCCGCCGCTCGACCAGGCCGGCCTCCAGCAGGGCGCGCGGCTCGGAGGCGAAGGCGAGGCCGCCTTTCACATCCGCGATATACAGCGGCTTGATGCCGAACGGATCGCGGGTGAGGGTGACGGTACGGGCGGCGCGCTCATGGATGGCGATGGCGTACATGCCGCGCAATTCGTCGGCATAGGCCGGCCCGTCGCGCATCCACAGGTGCAGCGGCGGCTCGCAATCGCTGTTCGAGGAAAAATTCACCCCGACCAGACCCGCCCGCAGCTCGCGGTAGTTGTACACCTCGCCGTTGCCGACCAGCGCGGCCGAGCCGGCATAGAGCGGCTGGTCGCCGGTCGCGAGGTCGATGATGGACAGCCGGTTGTGCATCAGCGCCACCCGGCCGACCACGGTATGGCCGGAGCCGTCCGGTCCGCGATGCGCCAGGGAACGCGTGAAGCTGTCGAGCGTGGCCGCGTCGGGCGGCGCCGCGCCGGGCGCCAGGATCAGGCCGGCAATGCCGCACATCAGGGCTTCTCCACGGTGGATAGAAAATGGCGCCAGCGCGCCAGAACGGGGGCGGCGGCGAATTCGGCCTCGAAACGCGCCCGGCCCGCATCGGCGAGGCGCGCCGCTTTCTGCGGGTCCGCGAGCAAGGCCGCAAGCGCTTCGGCCAGGGCGGCGGGATCCTCGAGCGGCACCAGCATGCCGTCCTCTCCGGACAGGATCAGTTCCTTCGGCCCGGCGGCGGCGGCGGCGACGACCGGGATGCGGGCGCCGAAGGCCTCGATCACGACGTTGCCGAGCGGCTCGTGGCGGGACGGGCAGACCAGGATATCGGCGGCGGCGAGCAGGGCGGCGGTGTCGGTGCGCCAGCCCGGCATGTGCAGCCGGTCGGCGACGCCCTCGCGGCGCGCGAGGTCTTCAAGGGCCGCCCGCTCCGGCCCTTCGCCGGCGATCAGCGCGTGCACCCCCGGCAGAAGCGGCAGGGCGCGGATGAGCACGTCGAAGGCCTTGTTGGTGTGCAGCCGGCCCAGCGCCAGCAGAAGCCGGGCATCGGCGGGAATGCCCAGCGCGGCGCGATCCGCCGGCGCGGTCTGTCCCATGTCGGGGGCGAAATTCGGCAGGTAGTGCACCCGCCCGGCCGGCCAGCCCTGGGCCACGATCCAGTCGGCGATGCCCTGCGTGTTGCCGACCAGATGGTCGCAGCCGCGGTAGTATTCGAGGTCGTAATAGCCGCCGAGGCGGCCGACGGTGACCCAGGGGCCGTTGGGCGTGAAGCGCGCGGCGCGGTTCATCCAGGCGACCGCCACGCGGGGGCCGAAGGCCTTCAGCACGCGCCCCAGCCGGGGGCCGGTGAACAGGTCGAGCGGCCCGCCGAAGCCGAGCTGCACCGGAAGCAGGCCCTCGGCCGCCAGACGGCCGGCGCGTTCGGCGTTGCGGCGGATGACCGGCAACACCGTGTCCCCGGCCCGGTGCAGGGCGATGGTGAGGCGTTCGAAGAACAATTCCGCCCCGCCGGCCGGCGAGCCGGCCATGATCTGCGCGACCTTCATTGGGCGACCCGCATGGGGGTCGTGCGCGTGACGTCGCTGGGCGGGGTATCGCGGTGCGGAAGAAAGCGGCCTGGTCATGCAGGGCGGCTGTGTAGCACTTCTTGTCCGAACATGCGCCAGGGCCCAACTATAAAGACATGACATATCTGACAGAACTGCCGGCGCGCGGGGTGATCGAGGTGGCGGGAGAGGACCGGGTGACGTTTCTCCAGGGCCTGGTGTCCAACGACGTGGAACGGGTGGCCCCCGGGCGGGCGGTCTGGGCTGGGCTGCTGACGCCGCAGGGCAAGTATCTGGCCGATTTCTTCATCCTGACCGACGGCAACGCCCTGCTGCTGGATTGCGAGCGGTCGCAGATCGCGATGCTGGCGCCGAAGCTGTCGCGGTTCCGGCTGCGCGCCAGGGTGACGGTCGCCGCGCGGGAGGATCTGCGGATCGGCGTGGCGTGGGCGGGCGTGGCGGGGGGCGGCGACGCTCCGGCGGCGGCCATCGTCGCGCCCGATCCGCGGCTGCCGGATGCCGGCTGGCGGCTGATCTCCCCGGTGCCGCTGGCCGCCAACGCGACCCCTGAGGACTGGGACCGGCACCGGCTGGGCCTCGCGCTGCCGGATGGCACGCGGGATCTGGAGGTGGACAAGACCGTGCTGCTGGAAGCCGGGTTCGACGAGCTGGACGGGGTTTCGTGGACCAAGGGCTGCTACATGGGACAGGAACTGACCGCGCGCACCAAATACCGGGGGCTGCTGAAGCGCCGGCTGGTAGCGGTCGCGGCCGAGGGCGGCCTGCCGGAGGCGGGGACGCCGGTGCTGCGCGACGGCGTGGAGGTAGGGACGCTGCGCTCCGGCCGCGACGGGGTCGGTCTGGCCGTGCTGCGGCTGGACGCCATCGGCGCGAAGCTGACGGCGGCGGGCAAGGCGCTGACAGCCCGTGTGCCCGGCTGGGCGGCCCTGTCCGAAAACGCCGCCCAATAGCGCCTTATGCGTTCAGCGCATGCGCGGCCGATGCCGGCCAGGTGATCGTCGCGACGTCGCCGGGCTCCACCGGGCGGCTGTAGTAGAGGTGGTCGGGCAACAGCGCGGCCGCCTCCACGCCCGTATCGGTGGCGAGCGCCACGCGCACGATCGGGCCCTGGTATTCGACCACGGCGACGCGCCCGGTTAGGCTTGGCTCCCGCCCCTCCCCCGCACCATCCAGCCGGCACTGGTCGGCGCGGACCGCGATCATGCCGTTCTGCCACGGCAGCACGTTGTGGCCGCCGATGAAGCGGGCGATGAAGGCGCTGGAGGGACGTTCGAACACCTCGCGCGGCGAGCCGCTCTGGCGGATCCGGCCATCCTCCATCACCACCATCAGGTCGGCCAGCGCCATCGCCTCCTCCTGGCTGTGGGTGACATGGATGAAACTGATGCCGAGCTCGCGCTGCAGGCGCTTCAGCTCCTCGCGCATGCGCACCCGCAGGAACGGATCGAGCGCCGATAGCGGCTCATCGAGCAGCAGCACGCTCGGCTTGGTGATCAGCGCGCGGGCCAGCGCCACGCGCTGCTGCTGGCCGCCGGAAAGCTGCGCCGGCAGCCGGGCGGCGAATTCCTCCATGTGGACGAGGGCGAGGAACTCGCGCGCCTGCCTGTGGCGTTCGGCTTTCGCCACGCCGCGCATCTTCAGGCTGAAGGCGACGTTGTCCAGGCAGCTTAGATGCGGGAACAGCGCGTAGCTCTGGAACATCATCGCCGTGCCGCGCTGCGCCGGCGCCAGACCGGTGATGTTGCTGCCGTTGATCAGGATGTCGCCCTCGCTGATCATCTCGTGCCCGGCGATCATGCGCAGGGTCGAGGTCTTGCCGCAGCCGCTCGGGCCGAGCAGGCAGGTGTAGCTGCCCTTGGGGATGCGCAGCGAAATTCCGTCGACAGCGATCGTGTCGCCATAGCGCTTGGTGACGGAGATCAGCTCGACATCAAATCTGGGGTCCATCGGCATATCCTCGATATGAAATGATCAGGCGGCGCGGACCAGCCCGCGCCGGCGCTGCATGCGAAAGACCAGCAGCAGGGTGACGCCGATCACCAGGAACGACACCGCCGTGGTGACGGTGCCGATGGCGAACAGGGTGGGCGAGCTGGAGGAGGAGATCAGCGCGTAGATCTCCAGCGGCAGGGTGTTCCTGGTGCCGATGGTCAGCGTGGTGCGGGCATATTCGTCGTAGGACAGGGTGAACGCGCCCATCGCCACGCCGAGGATGCCCGGCAGCAGGATGGGCAGGGTGACATGCACCAGGCGCTGCCAGGCGCTGGCGCCGAGATCGCTGGCCGCTTCCTCCCACGAGCGGTTGAAGCGGTTGACCACGGCGAACATGGCCAGCAGGCCGAACGGCAGGGTCCAGGTCAGCTGGGCGCCGAGGGCCGAGGTAAACAGGCCGGTCTGCCAGCCGAGGAACTGAAAGCCGAGGCCGATGCCGAAGCCGACCAGCAGGCTGGGCATCACCAGGCTGGCGATGGCGAGGTAGAACAGCGCGCCCGCGCCGGGGAACTTGCGGCGAAAGCCGAGCCCTGCGGCAACCGACACCGTTACCGTGATGGCGCTGACCAGCACGGCCAGCTCCAGCGAGCGGCTGAAGGACACCGGGATGTTCGCCATCTGCTCGGGCTTGACGATGTCGCGGAACCAGACCGTGGAGGTGCCGACCATCGGGAAGGTGACGCCGCCGTCCGGGCCCTGGAAGGACAGCACGTAGATCACCAGCATCGGTCCGTACAGGAACAGCAGAAACAATCCGAACAGGCCGCCCAGGGCGTAGAAGGTCCAGGGCCGTTTTTCATGCGTTCTGGAAGAATGGCTCATTTCACCAGCTCCTTGCGCACGTCCACCACCCGCATCATGCCGGCGACCAGGACGGCGACGAAGATGACCAGGATCATCGCGTTGGCCGCGGCCGGGGGTATCTGCATCGCCTGGATCTCGGTGGACAGCGCCGAGACGATCGAGGCGCTCTGCCCGCCGCTCATTTGCTTCACCACGAAATAATCGCCCATCACCTGGGTGAACACCAGGATCGAACCGAGCGCGATACCGGTTTTCGACAGCGGGATGACGACGTTCACCATGGTCTGCCAGCGGCCCGCGCCGGCGTCGCGCGCGGCTTCCAGCAGGGCGGGATCGATCTTGCCGAGGGAATTGGCGATCGGGCCGATCATCAGCAGGGTGAACAGATGCACGTAGGTGACGATCACCGCGAAGTCGGAGAACAGCAGGAATTCGAGCGGCTGGGTGGTGATGTGCAAGGCCATCAGCAGCTGGTTGAAGGCGCCGTTGCGGCCGAGGAAGGGGATCCAGGCGATGGTGCGGATGATGCCCGAGGTCCAGAACGGAATGGCGCAGAGCAGAAAGAACACGATGCGCAAGGTTGCGCTGCGGATGTGGAAGACCAGGAAATAGGCGATGTTGAAACCGAGGAACAGGGTGATCGCCCAGACGATGCAGGCAAATTTCAGCGAACTGAGATAGACCCGCAGCGTGGCCGGTGTGGTGAGGAGTTCGCGGTAGTTGTCCAGCAGGAAGGCGGGGTAGATGCCCGTCCGGTCGTAGTCGAAGAAGCTGACCACCAGGAACAGGACGGTCGGCAGCGCGAACAGCACGAGCAGGATCGCAGCCAGCGGGGCGACCTGCATCCAGGAGACGAGCCAGGGACGCAGGCGCAGCGAGGGCAGCGCGATCCGGCGCCGGACGATGGGGATATCCTGCAACGATGTCGCTGTTCCGCGTGCGCTCATCGGGTGTTCTCCGGTTCCGGCCTTTGCATCAATCCGCCGCCAGTTTCGGCATTTCCCGGGACCGCATCAGCGGCATCACGCGGGTGCCGAACTGCTCCATCCCGATGACGAAATCGTCGAAGGTCATCATCACGCCGCGCACGCCCGGCACCTCCGACAATTCATCGAGCATGCGGGCGATGGACGCGTACGAGCCGACCAGGACGCCCTGGTTGGTCGGCAGCTTGTTGGTGCCCAGGATCTTGCGCCGGTTGGGCTGGGAGAACGGGTCCTTGCTCGGGTCGTCCTCGGCCTGTTCGTCGCGGTAGGCCAGGGCTTCGAGATCGGCGCCTTGCTTGTAGTGCTCCCATTTCGCCTGCGCCGCGGCGTCGGTTTCATCGGCGATGATCATGGTCAGGATCAGCGCGCCGCAATCCCGGCCGGTTTCCCTGTTGGCCGCGACCAGGCGGGCGACGCTGTCGGTTACCGCCTTCGGCTGGTTTTCGCCGAAGGAGGCGCAGAAATTATAGTCGGCGTACTGCGCCGCGTAGCGCGTGCCGGCATCGCTTTGGGCGGCGCAGATGATGGGGATTTTCGCCGCCGGCATCGGCAGGCATTGGCAATCGTCCATCTGGAAGAAATCGCCCTTGAAGTCGGATTTTCCAGTCTCCCACAGGTCGCGCAGGATCGTGACGTATTCGGCGCAGTAGTCGTAGCGGCGGCGGTAATGGTCGGAGCCGGGCCAGATCCCCATCTGGGTATATTCCCGCCGCTGCCAGCCGGAGATGATGTTCACCCCGAAACGGCCGTGCGAGATGCTGTCGATGGTCGCTGCCATGCGCGCCGTGATCGGCGGCGGCATGGTCAGCACGGCGCAGGTGGCGAAGAGCTGGATGCGCGTGGTGACGGCGGCGAGGCCGGCCATCAGGGTGAAGGATTCCAGGTTATAGTCCCAGAACCGCGACGGCCCGCCGAAGCCGTGCAGCTTGATCATCGACAGAGCGAAATCGAAGCCGAACGCCTCGGCCTTGGCCACGATCGTGCGGTTCAGGTCGAAACTCGGCTGGTATTGCGGCGAGGTGGTGGAGATCAGCCAGCCATTGTTGCCGATGGGAATGAATACGCCGAGCTGCATGATCAAAACTCCCTGAATATCATCGGAACCGCGAGGATCGATGTTGCATCAGCCGGGCATCACGACGTGATGAACTCGTTCCACCGGCGGGTGACGTAGCGGTCTTCGTCCATCACCGAGTTCCACACGGCGATGTTTCCCAGGCGCTCGTTCATGGAACCGCCGTCGCGGACATTGCCGGCCTTTTCCATCAGCTTGCCGTACGGGCTCAGAATGTCGGTGGCGGCTGGCTTGCCGTCGAACCAGTAGTCCCACTCGGCGGGGGTGAGGAACTTGCGGGTGTTTTCCGGCTGGGCGGAGTAATAGCCCTGCCGCGCGATGAAGGCGCCCTGGAAGCCGCCGGTGTACCAGTTCATGTATTCGTGGAAGCAATCGAGCTTCAACCCGCTCACATGCTTCATGACGCCGAGCGTGTAGCCCCAGCCGCGATAGCCTTCCTTCAGCGGCTGGAAGGCGCAGGCGATGCCGCGCGAGCGCACCGCGGCGACGGCGGGCGACCACATCGACTGGATGACCACCTCGCCCGAGGCCATCAGGTTCACCGACTGGTCGAAGGAGGACCAGAACGAGCGGAACTGCCCGGCCTTCTTCAAATCCATCATCGCCTGGATGGTCTGGTCGATCTCCGGCTTCGTCATGTTCCCCTTGTTGCCGTATTTGACACGCCCGGACGCCTCCATGGCCATCGCGACATCGATGATGCCGATCGTCGGGTTGTCCTGCAGGGCGGCGCGACCCTTGAAGTCGGGGCTCAGCAGGTCGGCCCAGCTGGTCACCTTCCTGCCGGTCAGGTCGGGGCGGATGCCGAGGGTGTCGCCGTTGGTCACGGTGGGGATGGCGGTGACCCATTCGGTCGGCTCGCCGGCGGTGACCTTCTGCCCGGTCGCGTCGGTGGCGTACAGGATCATGGTGGGCGTGATGCCCTGCTGCGGGGCCTTGCGGCCGTCGGCGTATTCGCCCTTGGTGAACAGGGGCAGGGTCTTGTCCCAGTACTTGAACTTGCTGAGCGGGATCCCCTGCAGCACGCCGCGGCCGATCAGGTAGCGCATGTAGACCAGGCTGACATCGGCGCAGTCGATGGAGCTGGACTGCGACAGGAAGCGGTTGAGCAGGTCGGCGTTCTCCGAGGCCTGCATCTGCACGGTGAAGCCGAGGTCCTTGTTGGCCTGCTCGGCGATCTGCGGAATGGCGGTGACCGGCGGGCCGGCGTGGTGCAGCACGATGTCCTTGATGTTCTGCGCCCAGATGGTCGGAAATCCGGTGAGCGCGCCGGAGCCGGCGGCCAGTCCGCCGGCCGCGGCGGCGCCCCTCAGCACGGCGCGGCGCGACAGGCCCCGGGATGACGGTACCGGACTGCGCGTTTTACCCGTCCTCGACATGATCCACTCCTTGTTGCGGCGTCTGCGACGAAGCTTCGTCTTGTGCAGTGCAGCAAAAAGGATGCCAACGCCGGAGCTGGCCAAGTTCCGGGCCGAACGGCGAGTCAGAACGCTGTTATGATGAAATAATAGGCAATGGCACATGTTATGTGCTTATCATTCTGAAGACGCGCGCCAAATGGCTTTTATTGGCGAATTAATGGGCGGTCGGGCTCCCCTGGACCGAGCCTGGGTCCGCCTACCGTGGCGCCGAAAGCGATGGCACGCTTCTTGGTGCGGGCGCTAGGCTCTTCCCGCCACCACCCGCCAGCCAAGGACCGACCCATGCCCGACGACGCCCCCAGCCGCGCCACCGACCTGCATTTTCTCTCCGTCACCGAGGCCGCCCGGTTGATCGAGACCCGGCAGCTGTCGCCGGTCGAACTGACCCGGGCCTTCCTGGAACGGATCGAGGCGATCGATCCGCAGCTCAACGCCTATCTGCTGGTCACCGGCGAACTGGCACTGGATCAGGCGCGCGCGGCGGAGGCGGAGATCCTGGCCGGCAACTACCGGGGGACGATGCACGGCATCCCCTACGCCCTGAAGGACATCTACTGCACGGCCGGCATCCGCACGACCGGACATTCCCGCACGCGGGCGGATTATGTTCCCGATTTCGACGCCACGGCGGTGGCGAAGCTGCACGCGGCGGGCGCGGTGCTGCTGGGCAAACTGTCCACCCATGAATTCGCCCATGGCGGCCCTTCTTTCGATCTGCCCTGGCCGCCGGCGCGCAATCCGTGGAACCGGGAGCATTTCACCGGCGGCTCGTCCAGCGGTTCCGGCGCCGGGGTGGCGGCGGGATTGATGATGGCGGCGCTCGGCTCGGACACCGGCGGTTCGATCCGCAACCCGGCCGCCCTGTGCGGGCTGGTGGGGCTGAAGCCGACCTATGGCCTGGTCAGTTGCAACGGCGTGATGACCAACTCCTTCACCTACGATCATGCCGGGCCGATGACCTGGACGGTGGAGGATTGCGCCATTTTGCTGCAGGCCATTGCCGGTCATGACCCGGCCGATCCGGCCAGCGCCCGCCACGCGGTGCCCGATTATCGGGCAGGTCTGCATAGGGGGATCAAGGGGCTGCGCGTCGGCGTGCTGCGCAAGCTCTATGCCGAGGATGTGAAGGTCTCCGGCCCCGTCATCGCGGCGATGGACGCGGCGCTGGACGTGCTGCGCGGCCTGGGTGCCGTGCTGGAGGACGCCGAGATCCGGCCGGCGCGGGATTACTACGATGTGAAACTGGTCGGCGCCGAGAGCGAGGTCTATGCGGTGCACGAGCCGGTGCTGCGGACACGGCTGGCGGATTTCGGCGAGGATTTTCTCGGCCGGTCGCTCGGCGCGCTGTTCATGACGGGCGCGGACTACATGCAGTCCTCCCGCGAGCGGCGCCGGATGATCGCCGAGATGGCGCCGCTCTATGCGAAATACGACGTGCTGGTCACCGCCGCGCCCGGCCCGGCGCCGTTGCTGAGCGCGCCGCGGGCGATCGATTTCTGGCGCCACGGATCGTCCCTGACCACCCCGTTCAACGTGACGGGCGGGCCGGCGCTGGCGCAGTGCATCGGCTTCACGCCGGGCGGGCTGCCGCTGTCGATGCAGATCGTCGGGCGGCCGTTCGACGATGCGACGGTGCTGCGCGTGGCGCAGGCCTATGAGCAGGCGACGCCCTGGCGCGCGACCCGCCCGGCGCTCGATCCGCGGGCCAGCTTCTCCACCGCCTTGCCGCCGGTGCCGGAGCCGGCGCGGGCCGAGATCGGCCAGGCCCGCCGCGACGAGATCGCCGCCCTGTGCCGGCGCGCGGGGCTGACCCTGAACGAGCGGCATTTCGAGCAGCTTTGCGCCACCGCGCCGTATGTGGAGGCGATGACGGCCCGGCTGCGCGGCATGCGCGAGTTCACCGAGGAACCGAGCCACATCTTCCAGTTCCCCCAGGTGGACTGACCAGGCGGACTGGCCAGGCGGACTGACACCGGGGGGCAGGCCGCCCTGGCGAGCGGGCGCATCGTTCTTGACGATACCAGGCGGGCCGGTTACCTACAGGGACGATAATGCGAATGACTCGCATTTATGGAGCTGGCGGGGATCGACCGCGATCGGTTTCGCGGCCGTCCGCCCTGAAGCAGGAGCCTTGCATGCGTCTTCGTCTGGCCGTCGCCATCGTTTTCACCGCCGGTTTTCTGTCCGGCCTCCCGGCCCGGGCGGCCGATGCGGTGTTTTCGCTGACCCTGAAGGACCACCATTTCACGCCCTCCGAAGTGACCATCCCGGCCGACACGCGGGTGCGGTTCGTCGTGAAGAATCTTGACCCGACGCCCGCCGAGTTCGAGAGCGACGACTTCAAGGCCGAGAAGGTGATGCCCGCGGGTAGCGAGACGACCATCCTGATCGGACCGCTGAAGGCCGGAACCTATGAGTTCCATGACGAATATCATGAGGATGCGTCCAAGAGCCGGCTGATCGTGAAGTGATCGTGACAGCGGCCGGAGGGCGGTAAGACAGTCCTGGCGCGGGCTGGATGAGAGCCATATCGTCACGGTTGTTGAACGCCCGGGTCGGTGGCTATCCTGCCTCCGAGCCGGCCGGGTTGGCCGTTCATCAGGGGAACACCGGTTTATGGCGGTTTGCGTGTGCAGGCACAGGTGTCGGATATGATCCCCGAGGACATCCGCGCAATCGTACGAGATACGCCGTCCACGTCTCCGGAACGGGGCCGCTTGCTGTATGATCATATCCTCAGGAACCGAGCGACCCGCGTCCTGGAGCTCGGTTTTGCGCACGGCGTGGGAACGGTCTGGATGGCCGGCGCGCTGGCGGCTCTTGGGCGAGGCAAGGTCATAGCGGTTGACTATCTGCCGGCCCGCGACCGGCGCCCCGATGCTCCCGGCCTGGTCAAGGAGGCCGGACTTGAGGCGATCGTCGAGCTCCATTTCGATCCGATTTCCTATACCTGGCACTTGAAACGCAATCTTGGCCGCTATGCGCAGGAGCCGTTCGATTTTGTTTTCATCGACGGTGCGCATAGCTGGGACACGGATGGTTTCGCGTTCTTCCTGGTTGACCGCATGCTCAAGGTCGGCGGCTGGATTCTGTTTGATGACCTCAATTGGTCCTATTCCACCAGCGCAGCGCTCAAGGATACCGATTTCGTCAGACAAATGACGGAGGAACAGAGAACCATTCCGCAGGTTCGCGCAGTTTGGGAGCAATTGGTTTTGCCGCATCCAGCCTATGGAAACTTCGCCGAGGATGGCGAGTGGGGTTGGGCACAGAAGATAAAAGCTTAGGCCGACGCGTGGCCTGCCAAGCACCGGAGCGCCCGATGCCGGTTTGGCGGCACGTTCTGCTGGCCGGCGCCGTCTGCTGCGGGATCGGAACCGGCCCAGCTTTGGCCCAGGGGTCCCTGGCATCCGCGCCCGCTCATCCCGACAACGATGAGCACCAGGTGAAGGTCGAAAAGGAACCCGCCGAACCATCCGGGGCAGGCGC
This sequence comes from uncultured Alphaproteobacteria bacterium, assembly GCA_963839645.1. GTDB lineage: Bacteria > Pseudomonadota > Alphaproteobacteria > Acetobacterales > Acetobacteraceae > PALSA-911. Next base: position 433,562 of record CAWIVZ010000001.1, read on the forward strand.
CACGGAATCCAGTTCCGTTGCTCCAAACGCACTCGCCGACATACTCGGTGAGGACAAATTATTGGGGGATATGGGTGGGCTACGCAGACTGCTCGGCAAATACGGCGTCACGCTGACCCTAGCTGACATCAGCGATGTTCTCGGAAACACAACAGGCGGCATCGATAAGGGCGCCACCTACAGCGCTCTGACCTTGCTCACGTTGCAGATGGACACGCAAAAAGCGTTCGGTTGGGATGGCGGCATGATCTTTGCGAGCGGATTGCAGATTCGTGGACGCAGCCTCAGCCAGTATTATCTCAACAACCTGCAATCGGTCAGCAGCATCGCGGCCAGCAACACCACAAGGCTCTGGGAAATTTGGTACCAGCAGGCCTTCGTGGGTGGCAAATACGACGTCAAGATCGGTCAGCAGAGCATCGACCTGGAGTTTACGCTCACCCCAAGTTCGTCGATCTTCCTGAACAGCGCGATGGGCTTTCCGGTACTGCCCTCGTTCGATCTCTACGCGGCGGGCCCGACCTACCCGCTCTCCTCTCTTGGCGTACGTCTCCGCGCGCAACCCACCGAGGAGATCACCCTTCTGGCCGGTGTGTTCCAGGATAATCCGCCCGGCGCCTCGTTCAGCAACGACAGCCAGTTGCTTGGTTCCACCCGCTGGGGCGGCAATTTCAATCTCCGCACCGGCGCGCTCGTCATCGCCGAGGTGCAGTACGCCATCAATCAACCCATTGCGGGCGACGCGAACAGCAGCCAGGTTTCAGATGGCCTGCCTGGCACCTACAAGCTTGGCGCCTGGTTTGATACCGCCAATTTTCCCAATCAACGCTATGACACCATGGGAACTCCGCTGGCCAGCCCTTATAGCAACGGCGTCCCGAAGATGAATCTGCACAATGCCAGCCTTTATGGCCTGGCGGACCAGATGATCTGGAGGCCGAGCCCGCAAGGCCCGCAAGCACTCAGCGTGTTCATCCGCGCCATGGGCGCGCCGAATGACCGCAACCTGATCAGCTTCAGCGCAAATGCCGGTGTAAACTTCAAGGCGCCGCTGCCGACCCGCGATGACGACACGTTCGGCGTCGGTGTCGGCATTGCCAAAATCGGCAGCTACGCAGCCGGCTTTGATCAAGATACGAATTTCTACGGCACCGCACCTTATCCCGTTCCGACACGGAACACCGAAACGTTCCTGGAAGTCACCTACCAGATCCAAGTTGTGCCCGGGCTGATTGTTCAGCCGGATTTCCAGTATATTTTCAGGCCCGGCGGGGGCATTCCCAACCCCAACAATCCGGCGATGCGGGTGAAGAACGAGGCGGTGTTCGGCGTTCGGACCGTGATGACGTTCTAACCGCTGATTATCCATGCTCCGCCGGGAATCCGGAAAGTCCGACAGCCGTTTGGACAATTCCGATTTCGCGCCGCATGGGTCGGAAAGCAGTGGTCACCCGCCATTTTAAAAAGGCTCAATTTGCTTCCGGGCGAAGAATCAGACCCTGCGCCTGCTTCCTTTGGATTTCGCCAACCGCCGCGTCCATCGCGATGAACCGCTGCGCCGTGGACGGATGGGTGTAGCTTTCCGCGATATCGCCGGGACGCAGGGTCGCCACGTGCCGCCAGAAATCCGGCGCGTGGGTGATGTCGAAGCCTGACAGCGCCAGCAGGTACAGGCTGACATAGTCGGCATCGAACTCGAGTTCCGGTCCCCTGCCCGACCGCTTCGCGCCAGCCGCCGCACGGCCGTAGGCCAGGCCGATGGCCGACAGCACGTCCGTGCCCGATGCGCCGCCGTGGCCGCGGATCGCCACGTGCCGCCGGATGTCGTGGCTCATCTCATGCGCGACCACGAGCGCCAGCTCGTCGTCGTCGCGGGTGAAGCGCAGCATGCCCTCGCTGACGAAGATGCGTTTGCCGTCGGTCCCGGCGTTGATGTGCTCGCTGCCGGTCAGGTAGGCCGGCATGTCGCAGGCTGGCCTGCCGGTTGCCTCGGCATGGACCGCGCGGCCGGCGCGCCGCAGGTCGAGGCGCAGCGGTGCGCCGGCGTGACCTGCCCGGTCCGACAGCGCGGCGAATTGCCGCTCCGCCCCGGGACCGGCGAGCGGATCGCCGTCCGCCGCGACGATGCTGTCGCCGGGCAGGACGCCGGCCCGCCCGGCCGGGCCGCCCGGCGTCACGCGAAGGATTTTAAGCGCGTCGCCGAGGAGGTACTCGGCGTTGGCGAGCTCGCGGACCTCGGGTTTGAACGAGAACGCGTTGGCGACGCTCCACCCGTATCTCGGCACGGGATCGGGGCACAGCGGCGCTGCGCCCATGCGCAACCGGTCGCTGACCGATTGCAGCCGCGCGAACTCGGCCTGATGCTCCTCGAAGGCCATCCGCCTTTGCGTGCGCATCTCCGCGAGTTCCGGGGCCGACCGCGCCAGCGGCGGCATCACGTCGGGCTCGACGCAGGCGCCGGTCAGGATCGGCAGGGCGACGGACAGTAACCGGAGCAGACGGCACATGGCATTTCCCGGCCCGATGCCATCTGTTGGCACGGTCACGACGCCATCATGCAACCCCAGGTGGTTTCAGTCCAGGCAGACCCCGCGCGGGAGGCCGGCCTCGGTCAGGCGGCCTTGCCGGGGTAGTCCGGGTCGGTGATGAAGGGGAAGGGGCCATCGTAACGGCCGAACACCCCGGTGTGGCTGACAAGCTGCCCGCCGTGCCAGAAATGCAGTTGGTACCCGGGCGGCTCCAGGATGAAATTGGCCGGCGCGCCCGGCGTCAGCGCGAGCTCGACCTGGTGCGCCACCGAGGGAGCGATCGAGGCGATCGCGTGCGCCACCGGCGCGTTGATCGGGCGGTGGTGATGGCCGCAGATGACGCGCGCGACCTGCCGGTGGCGGGCGATGATTGCGGTGAATGCGCCCGCGTCGCGCAGGTTGATGCGGTCCATGTGCTCGATGCCGCAGAGGAACGGCGGATGATGCATGGCGACGATCGTGGGCTTCTGCGGCTCCGCGGCCAGGGCCGCTTCCAGGAAGGCCAGGCGTTCGGGGCACAGCTCGCCATGGCCATGGCCCGGCACCAGCGTGTCGAGCATGACGAGGCGGACGGGATAGTCGTCCACGGCGTAGTGCACGAACGCACCGGTGCCGGCGACATGGGGAAGATCGGCGAGACCGGCCTGGAGATTTTCCCGCTGGTCGTGATTGCCGGGGATGACGAAGACCGGCATCGGCAGCACGCGCAGCATCTCGCGCAGGTGGGCATACTCCTCGGCGAGGCCGCATTCGGTGAGATCGCCGGTGATGACGACGATGTCGGGCCGGGGTGTCATCGCCGCCACCGCCTGGAACGCCTGCGCGGCCAGGCCGTTGGTGTCGACGACGGCGTTGGAAAGCCTGCCGGGCGGGCGGATATGCAGATCGGTCAACTGGCAGATGATCACGGCGCGTCTCCGTTACGGGATAGGCTTGAGCGCGGTTTGCTCGACATAGGGCTTCATCAGCTGATCGGCGTTGCGCTGCGCGGCCTCCATCGCCTCGCGCGGCCTGGCCTTGCCGGACAGCACCGCCTGCACGCCGTCTTCCAGCGCCTTGCGGACGCCGACCGTATTGTAGGTGGCGAACCAGCCGCGGGCATAGGCCAATTGATCGATCGCCACCTTGGCGTCCGGATGTTCCTGCATGTAGGACTTCATCTCCGGCAGGTCGTAGGCGGCGATGCGGGGGGCGAAGTATCCGGTGAAACGGCTCCAGTGGCCGGCGATTTCCGGGCTGGTGAGCCATTTGATCAGCACCCAGGCGGCGGCCGTGCGTTCCGGCGAATTGCCCTTCGGCACGATCAGGCTGGCGCCGCCGATCGGCACCGCGTTGACCAGGTTCCGCGGCAGGAAGGCCGTGTGATAGGGCTGCTTCATGTTCTCGCGCACGAAGCTGAGCGAGCCGGTGGACAGCACCATCATGCCGGTGCGGCCCTGGAAGAAGGCGGTGGTGACGGCGTTGGCGTCCGTCACGCCCTCGGGCATGACGTGGTCCTTGTGCACCAGGTCATCGAGGAACTGCACCGCGCCGATCGTGGTCGGGGTGTTGTAATAGACCTCGCCGCCGTATTCCGGGTTATAGAACTGCCCGCCATTGGACATGGCGAGGCCGGAGGTGATCCAGCCCAGGTAGTCGTAGGTGCCCGGCATCATGACGCCCCAGCGCGTGGTCTGGCTGCCATCGTGCTTCGTGAGTTTCCGGGCCGCTTCCGCCCATTCGGCCCAGGTGGCCGGCGGGTGGTTCGGGTCGAGGCCGGCCTCGCGGAAGGCGGTGTCGCTGTAGTACAGCAGCGGCGTGGAGTTCTGGAACGGCACGCCGTAAGACATGCCCGTTTTCCATCGCGTTGGTGCGCAGCGCCGGCCAGAACTGGTCCATGAAGCCGGCCACGGTCTGGCCGCCTTGCCGGATCAGGGTATCGAACGGAACGATCTGGTCCTGGATGACGTATTCGCGCACGAAGTTCGCGCTCATGATGACGGCCGCCGGCGGGCGTCCCGCCGCGATCGCGGCGTGGGTCTTCAGGTTGGTGTCGTCGTAGCTGCCGGTATAGACCGCGGTGACGGCGATGCCGGCATGTTCCTTGTTGAAGCGCTCGATCAGGCTTTGCATTTCCACGGCCAGCTTGCCCTGGACGGGCACCGGGAAGAACAGGTCGATATCGGTGGCCGCCTGCGCGGTACCCATGCACAGGCCGAGCGCCAGGGCGGTCCAATTCAGCAATCGCATCGTGGATTTCCTTACTTGATTCCGGAGAAGACAAAGCTGGAGACGAAATGCCGCTGGCAGATCAGGAAGCCCAGCAGCAGGGGGGCGGCGACGAACAGCGTGCCGGCCGCGACCACGCCCCATTCGGAGCCGGCCTCCGCACCCGAGGTGAAGCTGGCGAGGCCGACGGTCAGCACCCGGTTGCCCGGCGATGCCGTGGCCACCAGGGGCCAGAGGAACTCGTTCCAGTGGGTGGTGACGGAGACGATGGCGAAGGCGGCGAGCGACGGGCGGGCGAGCGGCAGCAGCACGTGCCAGATCAGCTGCGGCACCCGCGCGCCGTCGAGCATCGCCGCTTCCTCGTAGTCGCGCGGCAGGCTGCGGAAGGTCTGGCGCATCAGGAAGACGCCGAACGCGGAGGCGAAATAGGGCGCCATGACGCCCAGCAGCGTGTCGTACAGGCCGAGGCGGATCAGCGTCGCCATGTTGGGGACGATCAGCACCGGCGGCACCAGCATCAGTTGCAACAGGAACAGATAGAAGATCGTCTCGCGGCCGCGGAAGCGCAGCCGGGCGAAGGCGTAGCCGGCACAGGTGATGGTGATGCATTGCACCGCCAGGGTGCCGGCGCAGAACAGGATCGTGTTGACGAACCAGGTCGGGAACTGGCCGGAGCGCCAGGCGTCGAGGAAGTTGTCGGTGCCGAGCGGCAGCGACGGAACCAGGGACGCGATGTCGGCGTTGGCGGCGGAATTGGGCCGCAGGCTGGCGATCGCCATCCAGGCGAACGGCACCACCCAGATCAGCGCCGCGGCGCTGATCGCGAGCAGCACGGCCAGATGCGGCTTACAATTCATGGTGCAGCTCGCGCTCGATGGTGCGCAACGATAGGGACGACAACGCCAGCAGGGCCGCGACGCTGACGACGGTGGCCGCGGCCGCCAGGCCCAGATCGTTGTTCTGCTGCGCCTGCTGGTAGATGTAGTAGAGCAGGACATTGGTCGCGTCCGACGGGCCGCCCTGGGTCAGCACCACGATGTGATCGACCTGCGTCAGCACGTTCAGCGTGGCGATGACCGCGACGAAGCCGATGGTCGGCCCGAGCATCGGGAAAGTGACGTGGACGAAGCGGCGCAAGGCGCCGGCGCCGTCCAGCCTGGCGGCTTCCAGGAGCTCCTGCGGCACGCCCGCGAGGCCGGCCAGGAAGAACAGCATGTAGTAGCCGGTGTTCTTCCAGATCGTGATGGCGATGATGGAGCCGAGGGCGAGGCCGGGATCGCCCAGCCAGTTGGTGGCCGCCAGGCCGGCCCAGCCCAGGTAGTGGTCGATCAGCCCGGCGCCGGGCAGGAACAGGAACGAGAACAGCGAGGCCGCCGCCACCAAAGGCAGGAACATCGGCAGCACGATGGCGGTTCGCAGCAGCGCGATGAAGCGGCCGCTGCCTTGCAGGCCGAGCGCGAACAGCAGCGCCAGGCTGAGGCTCGGCAGCACCGTGCCGAGGGCATAGATCAGGTTGTTGGCCGCCGCATGCAGGAAATGGGCATCGGCGAACAGGCGCTGGTAGTTGCCGCTGCCCCAGGATGCCGCCTGGCCGAACCCGGTGATGCGGAAGGACGAGGCCAGCACCAGCAGCACCGGCCAATAGACGAACAGGGCCAGGAACAGCGTCGACGGCAGCAGCAGCCACAGCGCGGCCAGCCAGGGACGGCGCCGGGCCGGACGGCGTGCGGTCCGTTCGCCATAGATCGTGGCCGCCTGCGTCAGTACCGCTGTTCCCGTCATTTGTCCCGCCATCCGGCGAGGGCAGATACAGCGGGATTCCGTCAGGTTTCGTGACGAAATCGGGTCAGTTCAATGACACTTTCTGGCCGTCGGCGGTTTTCCTGTCTTGGGCCACCGGCTCGCGCCAGGCGGACACGACGGCGAGCTCGCTCTCCGGCCGGTCCGTCACCACCGCGAACGCGCCGCGATAGACGGCGCCGTCGTTGCCGTCGAGCGAGAGCGGCTCGCCTTCCCGCAGTTCCTGCCCGCCGATCCGGCAGGTCCGGCGGGCGAGATCGATGGCCAGGCCCGGGCAGGAGACCAGGCAGACCTTGCCAAGCTGGCGGGCCACGACCGCGCCGTGCGAGGTGCGCCCGCCCAGCGCGGTCAGCACGCCGGCGGCGCAGGCGAGGCCGTCGATGTCGCTGGTGGCGATGTCGCGGCGCACCAGGATGACCGGCTCGTCGCCCTCGGCCATCCGCGCGGCGGTGTCGCTGTCGAGCGCGATGACGCCGCTGGCGACGCCGAAGCCGGCCACCACGGCATGCGCCAGCGGCGCCGGCAGCGGCGGCTGGAAACGGGAGCGCACGATCCTTTCCAGCGCCACGCCTTGCAGCGAGGCCAGCGCGTCCTCGCGCGTCAGGATGCCTTCCGCCACCAGGTCGACGGCCATGCGCAAAGCCGCCCAGTCGGTGCGCTTGGCGCGGCGGGTCTGCAGCAGGAACAGGCGGCGCGACTGCACGGTGAACTCGAAATCCTGGGCATCGCCGAACAGGGCTTCCAGGCGGGCGCAGGCTTCCCGAAGCTCCGTCCAGACCTGCGGCAGGACGCGGGCCAGGCGGCCGGCGTCGCCGATCGCCTGGCGGCCGGCGACCACGTCCTCGCCCTGGCCGGCGAACTGGAAGTCGAAATAGAACTCGTGCGCGCCGGTTGCCGGATTGCGGGTGAAACCGACGCCGGAGCCCGACAGGCCGTCGGCGTTGCCATAGACCATGGTCTGGACGGTTACCGCCGTGCCGGCGCCGTCGTCGATGCCGTTCAGGCGGCGGTAGGCGGCGGCCTTCGGCGCGTCCCAGGATCGCAGCACCGCCAGCACGGCCTGGGTCAGCTGTTCGCGCGGGTCTTCCGGAAACGCCGCGCCGGCGAGTTCACGGTAGCGCGCCAGCATGGAACGTACCAGGGCGCGCAGCGCGGCGTGGTCCAGTTCGCCCACGCCGGCGGCGTCGCCGGCGGCGAGGGCGGCCGCCTCCAGCGCGTCGAACGGCGCCACCTTCAGGCCGGCGACCACCTCCGCGTAGCCGGCCAGCAGGCGGCGGTAGCTGTCCCAGCCCAGGCGCGGATTGCCGGTGTGCAGCGTCAGGCCGTCGATCGTCTGCGGGTTCAGGCCGATATCCAGAACCGTCTCCATCATGCCCGGCATCGAGGCCGCGGCGCCCGAGCGCACCGATACCAGCAGCGGCCGGCGCGATGCACCGAAGCCCAGGCCGGTGGCCGCTTCCAGCCGTGCGATGCCGATGTCCAGGGTGCGCCGCAGCGCGTCCGGCTGCAGCCGGCCGGCGCGGTGCAGGCGGCACCATTCGGTCGGCAGCACGAAGCCGGGCGGCACCGGCAGCCCCGCCTTGGCCATCCGCATCAGGTTCCAGGCCTTGTTGCCCACCACTTCCTTGCCGCCTGCCGGCAGGGATGCGGCGGCGTGGATTTCGTGGATCGCGGGTTCGGGGGTCAGGTCAGCCACCGAGCACCTCGCCGAGAACGTGGTCGCGCAGCACCAGGCTGGCCAGCTTCAGGGCGTCGGAGGCCGCTTCCAGGGCGACGCCGATGGCGGCGGCGACGTGCAGCTGGCGGAAGTCGCGGGCGTCGTTCACCAGGGCGGCGGTCAGCGCCCGTTCCAGTTCGTCGGCGCGCTGCTCCGACACGCCGATCGCATCGACGGCGGTGAGGAAGCCTTCCGCGTCCTCCTGGCCGCCGGGGTCCTCGATATGGCCGGCATGGCCGACCGCGCGCACCCAGTCCTGCGCCGCCTCCACCAGCGTGTCGCCCAGCGCCTGAAGCTGGGCGGCGATGGCGTCCGCTTTCGCCTTCGATGGCTCCACGTCGGCCAGCATGCCGAGCAGGAACACGGCATCCTCCAGCCCGTCGGCGGCGTCGTCGGCGACTTCCAGCACGCGGCGGAACACCGCGTGATCGGGTCGGAGGCGGACCATTTCGCGCACCTCGATGACCAACAGATCCGCGTCGTGCTCCAGGCGCTTGCCGCGGCGGGCGCGCCGTTCGGCCGACTCGCCGGTGCCCGAAAGACCGTCGCGCGCCAGGGAGGCGAGGTCGAAGACGAGGGCGGCGTGATCGGCGGCGAGGCGCAGCAGCTGGGTCTGCAGGCTGCTGAAATGCTGTTGCAGCTGGGCGCGGACGCGGTCGCGGATCAGGGAGTGGGACTGGCGCGCGCGCATGCCCTCGCTGGCGGTGCGCAGCACGAACTGGAAGAACGCCACCGTCTCCGCCTCGCCCAGCAGGTCGCACAGCCGGTCGCCGAAATGGATGCCCGAGACGGACGCCGCCTCGATCGCCTGGTTGACCAGGTGGGCGCCGCCGAGCTCCAGGAAGCCGCGATGGCCGACCTCGGCTTGCGCGGCCCAGCGCAGCACCTCGATGCGCTGGGGTCCCTTCAGAAAGCCGCGCAGCTGCTTGCGGGCACGGTTCCAGTCGATCAGGAACACGAGGCGCGAGCCGAGATGCTCGAGGAAGCGCAGGCAGTCCGCCTCCTTCTCGGCGACGAACCGGCCGGAGGCGAGATGGAACGGCGCGCCGCCGGCCAGGGCGTCGGTCTGCATCGTGCGCACCGGCTCCCAGGCGACCGGAAAGACGTCCAGCATGCCCTTGAAGAACTGCAGCCGTTCCAGATGCACGTCGGTATGGGTGATGGTGACGGCGAGGTCCTCGACATGGATCACGATGACATGGGCGTCGGTGGTGCCGATGTCGTTCTGGATCATCAGGCGGCCATCCGCGCGGGTGGCGGTGGTGGCCAGGCCCGGATGGTTGAATTTCAGCCCGGCGGTGCGGTTCAGCCCGGCCATGAACGCCTTGATGCGCAGGCGATCCGCCGGCGTGACGGCATAGACGGAGGCGCCGTCCAGCACTTCCTCGGCGAGGTCCGCCTGCAGCAGGTTCAGCCGCTTGTGCAGGTCGATCACCAGCTGGTGCAGGCTGTCGGCGCTGGCGCTGCCGGGGCGGGTCATGGCGTCGATCGCCACGGGTTCCAGCAGATCGCCGTCCCCTTTCGGCAGGCAGGCGAGACAGGCTTCGAGCCGCCCGGCGAACCCCGCCGCTCCCGCGTCCGCGGCCAGAACGGGTTTGGCCATGATCCGCATGTCGGCGGCAATCCGGCGCAGGATCGCCTCGGCGCCCGGCAGCCGGCACGCATCGCCCTCGCGGCGGGCGGCGGCGATCGCGGTGTCGAGGGTCGCGTCGTTCAGGCCGCAGGCGATCCGTTCGCGGCGCAGGGACGGCGCCGGCTGCTCGGGATGCGCGGCCTGGCTGAGCGCCATTTGCAGGAGGGAGAAATAGAACTTCACCCTGTCGTTGGCCGCCAGCGCGGCGTTGAGCTGCGCCGGGGAGAGCGGGCCGACCTCGCCAAGCGCATGCAGCACTTCGGTCTTCATGGGGCGTCCTCTGGATCGGTCGGTGCGGTTGGTCCCAGCATGCGAATTGTACCGCCGGGGCCGGCCGGGAACCTTGACCTGTATCAACCAGCACCCGCGGCTGCGGAGACGGCCGCCAAATGCCGCACAGTATTGAGCCAATGGAACTGCCGTCTATTGGCCCAACCCGGGCGATTGGCCCATTGTCATTAAATCTTCAACCCGACCGGATCGGCCCTCTGCCATAAGCTTTATCGTCTCAGCTTGCAGGTGGGCTTTCGATGCTGGTTATCGAGGGGATGTCGTGCGTCTTCGGACAGACACGCGCCGTGAATAGTGTGTCCCTGTCCATCCCGCGCGGCACATTCGTTGGCGTGATCGGTCGTTCCGGCGCCGGCAAGTCGACCCTGCTGCGGTCGCTGAACCGTCTGGTGCAGCCCAGCGAGGGCCGCATCCTGTGGAACGGCGAGGACGTGTCCCGGCTGAACGGCCGCGCGCTGCGCGACTGGCGGCGGCGCTGCGCCATGATCTTTCAGCAGTTCAATCTGGTCGGGCGGCTGGATGTGCTGACCAATGTGCTGACCGGACGGCTGGCGCATACGCCGGGCTGGCGTTCCAACCTGAAGCTGTGGAGCGCCGAGGACCGGGCGATCGGCATGGCGGCGCTGGACCAGCTGGACATCGCCGGCCTCGCCTCGCAGCGCGCCGACACGCTTTCCGGCGGCCAGCAGCAGCGTGTGGCCATCTGCCGGGCGCTGGTGCAGGAGCCGGACATCATCCTGGCCGACGAGCCGGTCGCCTCGCTCGATCCGCGCAACGCGCGCATCGTCATGGACGCGCTGCAGCGCATCAACCGCCATTTCGGCCTGACCGTGCTGTGCAACCTGCACTCGCTCGACCTGGCCCGCCTCTATTGCGACCGGCTGGTCGGCATGGCCGCCGGCCGGCTGGTGTTCGACGATTTGCCGGCCGCGCTGACCGACGCGGCGGCGCGCGAGCTGTACGGCATCGAGGCCGACGACGTGCTCGACGCACCTTTTCCAGCGCAGGCGGATGCCGGACCTGCCGGCGCCATCGCCACCGCGGCGACCGCCTGAGCGGATCGCCGCCCGCCTTCACTCCTCGCCATTTACCCAGCAACAGAGGATATCGTGATGATCCAACGTCGTACCGTGCTCGCCGGCCTTGCGGCTGGCGCCGCCGTCCCGTTCGCCGTGCCCGCTCTCGCCCAGTCTTCCACCCAGTCCTGGAAGGCGAAATATCCCGAACTGTTCTATGCGGTGGTTCCCGCCGAGAACGCCTCCGGCGTCACCGAGCGGTTCGACGCCCTTCGCCGCCTATCTGAGCCAGGCAGCTCGGCACCAAGGTGACGCTGCGCATCGCCAACGACTATGCCGCGGTGATCGAGGGCCAGCGCGCGGGCAACATCCAGATCGGCTATTACGGCCCGGCCTCGTTCTCCCGCGCCCGGCTGACCGGGGTGAAGACCGACGCGTTCATCATCGACGTGAACAGCGACGGCACCAAGGGCTATTATTCGGTGTTCTACGTGCGCGCCAACAGCCCGTACAAGACGATCGAAGACCTGAAGGGCAAGAACCTCGGACTGGTCGATCCGAATTCGACCTCCGGCTACAACATGCCGATGTACACGCTGGACAAGCACGACATCAGCGCCGAGACATTCTTCAACAAGGTGCTGGTCACCGGCAGCCATGAGAACGCGGTGATCTCGCTGGCCCAGGGCACCGTGGATGTCTGCGCCAACTGGTGGAATGCCGACGACGACAGCAACCTGACGCGCATGCTGTCCAAGGGCATGGTGAAGGGACGCCGACGGCAGGCTGCTGAAGAAGGACGATTTCCGCATCATCCTGAAGTCGGACCTGATCATCAATTCGCCGACCGCGATGCTGACCTCGCTGCCGGACGATCTCAAGGCCGCCATCCGGACGGCGTTCCTGGACGCGGCGAAGAACGACAAGGCCGCGTTCGACCGGCTTTCCGACGGCAAGAACCAGCCTTGGCAGCCGATCGACAACGCCGCCTACAACGACACGATCAAGCTGATCCAGTTCGTCGACGGGCTGCGCAAGAAGAGCGCCTGATCGCGGCTGACAGGCGGGCCCCGGCGCTTCGGGGCCCGCGAGCCGCGCGGCCCGCCATGGATCACACCGTCATCATTCCGCCCGACGCGCAGCTGGAACCGTTGCTGCGCGCCTATCGCGCGGCGGTCGCCGCCAAGCGCCGGCAATTCCTGATCGGGCTTGCCGTCATGGCGGCGGCGTTCGCGCTGGCCTGCGTCGGCGCCGAGGTGGATCCCGCGCTGTTCTGGGAAAAGCTCGGAAATTTCACCAGCTATTTCGACCGGCTGGCGCATCTGGACAGCGGCGCGCGTCGTGCTGGAGCGATCCCGCCGAATGGTTCTGGGGCCTGTGGCGCTGGGCGCGGCTGCTGCGCGACACGCTGCTGATCGCCTATGTCGGGACCTTGACCGGGGCGGTGTTCGCGTTTTGCGGCGGCTTTCTGTGCAGCCGCAATCTGGTTTCCAGCGCACCTGCTGCGCTTCGCGGTGCGCCGCCTGCTGGAGATTCTGCCGGACGGTGCCGGATATCGTGTTCGCGCTGATCTTCGTCGCCGCGTTCGGGCTCGGCGCCCTGCCCGGCGTGCTGGCGATCGCCATTCACACGACCGGGGCATTGGGAAAACTGTTCTCCGAGGTGGTCGAGAACATCGACATGAAGCCGGTGGAGGGGATCGCGGCCAGCGGTGGCGGCTGGATCGCGCAGGTGCGCTTCGGCGTGGTGCCGCAGGTGCTGTCGAACTTCGCCAGCTATGCGCGTGCTGCGCTTCGAGATCAATGTGCGCGGCGCCGCGGTGATCGGCTTCGTCGGCGCCGGCGGCATCGGCGAGGAACTGATCATCGCCATCCGCAAGTTCTTCTATTCCGACGTCAGCGCGATGCTGGTGATGATCGTGGTCTGCGTCATGGTGCATCGACACGCTTTCGGAAAGGCTGCGCCACCGTCTGCTGGCGATGGATGCGAGCGCGAGCATGAGCGGCCGATCTCCGCTGAGAGCCGCGTTCCTGGCCGACCGGGAACGCATCGCCTTGCGGCACGGCGCGTTGCTGGACCCGGGCTGGCGGTCGCGCCTGGGCACGCTTTCCATCTTCGGCGCCGGCGTCGGCGCTGTACGTCGCCAGCTTCTTCCTGCTGGACATGTCGCTGTCGCATCTGATCGGCGGCTTCTGGCGGCTGACCGACATCGTCGGGCTGATGGTGCCGCCGACGCCAGGAAGCTTGAGCCGGTTCTACCTGTATGTCGGGGCCATCGGGCAGACGCTGGCGATCGCCTTTCTCGGCACGCTGCTGGCCGCGCTGCTGGCGGTGCCGATGGGGTTCCTGGCGGCGCGCAACGTGGTCGCCAACCGCGTCCTGCATCTCCTGGCGCGGCGCTCGCTGGATACCATCCGCAGCGTCGATACGCTGATCTGGGCGCTGATCTGGATCAACGTCGTCGGGCTCGGCCCGTTCGCCGGCGTGCTGGCCATCATGTGCTCGACCGATTTCGGCGCCTTCGGCAAGCTGATGTCCGAGGCGATCGAGACCGCGAGCCGACAAGCCGGTGGAGGGCATCCTGGCCGCCGGCGGCAGCCGGCTTCGGCGCGATCCGGTTCGGCATGGTGCCGCAGGTGCTGCCGGTTTTCGCCAGCCAGGTGCTGTATTTTTTCGAATCCAACACCCGCTCGGCGACGATCATCGGCATTGTCGGGGCGGGCGGGATCGGGTTGCAGCTGTCCGAACTGATCCGCGTGCTGGAATGGCAGCAGGCGGCGTTCGTCATCCTGATGGTGCTGGTGACGGTGGCCGCGATCGACCAGATCTCGCAGCTTCTGCGCGGCGCCATCATCGGGCGCCGGCGCTGACCGCGGGTCTGGCCGGTATCCCCAGGCAATATTAGACTTCCCGCAACAGGCCACGAGGTGGCCGGCAAGCGGGAGGAACACCCATGGCAAGCGACAGCACCCCGGCCCATTCGGGCCATGCCGGGCGATGGGAAACGCCATCGCCGATCCGCTACCCCGATCCCGACATCGTCGTGCTCGACCCGCGCTTTCAGCACCTGGTGCTCGGCCACGCGGCGATCGAGCGGATCGCGACCGGCTGCCGCTTCACCGAGGGGCCGGTGTGGTTCGGCGACCTGCGCCAGCTGGTGTTCAGCGACATCCCCAACGACCGGCTGATGCGCTGGGACGAGGAGACCGGCGCGGTGGCGCCGTTCCGCCGGCCCGCCGGCTATCCGGACGGCAACACGCGCGACCGGCAGGGCCGGCTGATCACCGCCGAGCTCGGCACCCGCCGGCTGACCCGCACCGAGCATGACGGGCGGGTGACGGTTCTGGCCGATCATTACGAAGGCACGCGGCTGACCGGCGCCAACGACGTGATCGTGAAATCGGACGGCTCGATCTGGTTCAGCGACAACGGCGCCGGTATCCGCGGCAACTACCTGGGCGACAAGGCGGCGCAGGAGCTGCCGTTCCGGGTCTATCGCATCGACGGCGAGAGCGGGGAGATGACCATCGCGGTGGGCGACATGGAGCGGCCGAACGGGCTGTGCTTCTCGCCCGACGAAAGCCGGCTCTATGTCGTCGATACGCCTTCGGGGCGGAAGACCACGCATGTCTATGACGTGGCCGAGGATGGCCGCACCGTGCGCAACGGCCGGGTTTTCTTCGACGGCACGCCGGGCTATGCCGACGGCATCCGTTGCGACACCGAGGGCAATGTCTGGTGCGGCTTCTCCGGCGGGCCGGGGCAGGACGGGGTGGCGGTGTTCGCGCCGGACGGCACGCTGATCGGGCGCATCCTGCTGCCCGAGCGCTGCGCCAATCTGTGCTTCGGCGGGCTGAAGCGGAACCGGCTGTTCATGACCGCCAGCCAGTCGGTCTATGCGCTGTATGTCGAGGCGCAGGGGGTGGCCGGCGGGTAGACGACGCTATCCGCCGCGCGCGTCCTGCAGGACCATCGCGGCGCCTTTTTCCGCGATCATGATCGTCGGCGCGTTGGTGTTGGTGGAGGTTACCGCCGGCATCACCGAGGCGTCGATCACCCGCAGGCCCTGCATTCCGTGCACGCGCAGCCGGTCGTCGACCACCGCCATCGTGTCCGGACCCATCTTGCAGGTGCAGGTGGCGTGGAACACGGTGCCGCCGGTCTGGCGGGCATATTCCAGCAGGTCGTCGTCGGTGACGGTCGCGCTGCCGGGCACGGTTTCCGCGACGACGTACTGCGCCAGCGCCGGGGCGGCGAACAGGCGGCGGATGAATTGCAGGCCGCCGATCACGGCACGACGGTCGGTCTCGGCACTCAGGTAGCGCGGGTTGATCGCCGGCGCCTCTTCCGGGCGGTTGGACTTGGCTTCCACGTAGCCGCGGCTTTGCGGGCGCATCTGCCACATGCCGGCGGTCATGCCGGGCTTGTACGTCGAGCTCGCGGCTCACGCCTGGGGCGTAGCTGGCGTTGGCGAACAGGCATTGCACATCCGGCGTGGCCGATTCCTCCAGCACCTTCACCGAGGCGGCGACCAGCGAGGCGGCGTAGGTCAGGATGCCCCGGCCGGCGAACACGTAGCGCATCATCTCGCCGACCAGCGGCAGGCCGCGCGATTTCTGGTTCAGCGAGGCGGCGCCGGCGACCTCGCAGGAGATGCGGGCGAGGAAATGGTCCTGCAAATTCTTGCCGACGCCGGGCAGCGCATGCAGCACCGGAATGCCGACGCGGCCGAGATGGGCCGGATCGCCGACGCCGGATAGTTGCAGGATGTGCGGCGAGCCGATCGCGCCGGCGGACAGGATGACCTCCCTTGCCGCGCTGACCAGCTCGATCCTGCCGTCGCGGGCGAACTCGACGCCGATGGCGCGGGTGCCGTCGAACAGGATGCGGTGCACCAGGGCGCCGGTGATCACTTCCAGGTTGGGGCGCTTCATGGCCGGGCGCAGATAGCTGCGCGCGGCGCTGGCGCGGCGGCGGCCGCCACGGGTCTGCTGCACCCAGCCGATGCCGTCGCCGGCGCCGGCGGCAGGTCGTTGACGTCCTCGCGGTACTCGAGGCCGATCTGCTGGCCGGCCTCGATCGCGGCCTGGCAGAGCAGCGGCTGGTCGGCGGTGCGCGAGGTGAACAGCGGGCCGCCCTTGCCGTGCACGGCGTCGGCCTGGCCTTCCCAGTTCTCGGATTTCTTGAAGAACGGTTCCACGTCGTCCCACGTCCAGCCGCGATTGCCGAGCTGGCCCCAATGGTCGAAATCCTCCGGCTGGCCGCGGACATAGATCATGCCGTTGATCGAGCTGGAGCCGCCCAGCACCCGACCGCGCGGGAAGTTGATGGCGCGCCCGGCGGTGCCGGGATCGGGCTCGGCCTTGAAGCCCCAGGTCAGCGTGGGGTGGTCGAGCAGCTTCATGTAACCGGCGGGGATGTGGATCAGCGGGTTCCAGTCGCGCCCGCCGGCCTCGATCAGCAGCACGCGGTTGGCGGGATCCTCGGTGAGCCGGTTGGCCAGGACGCAGCCGGCCGAGCCGGCGCCGATGATGACGTAGTCCGCTTGCATGGGAGCTTCCTTCCGGCGGCCGGCTAATCCGTAATGATGCCGCCATCGACGTTGTAGCACTGCCCGGTGATGTTGCGCGCGCCGGGCGAGGCCAGGAACACCGCCATCGCGGCGATGTCCTCGGGGTCGTTGGCGCGGCGGATCGGGATCGCCTCGACCTGCCGGCGTGCCATCTCCTCCTCGCTCACGCCTTCCTGTTTGGCGCGCACGGCCAGGTTGGCCATGCCCAGCGCGGTGCGGGTGACCCCGGGGCAGATCGAATTGACGTTGATGTTGAAGCCGCCAAGCTGCTGGGCGGCGGTTTTCGTCAGGCTGATCACCGCGCCCTTGCTGGCCGCGTAGGCGGCGTTGGAGGTGCCTTGATAGCCCTTGCCGGCGATCGAGGCGATGTTGATGATCCGGCCGCTGCGTTGCGGGATCATCTCGCGCGCCACCCGTTGCAGGCAGAAGAAAACGCCTTTGGCGTTGACGCGGTGGATGCGGTCCCAGTCGGCCTCGGTGATGTCCATGATGTCGGCGCGGCGGGTGACGCCGGCGTTGTTGACCAGGATGTCGATGCGGCCGAACGCTTCCAGCGCCTTGACGACCATCCGGTCGATATCCGCGAGGCTGCCCATGTCGGCCTGCACGGCCAGGCTGCGGCGCTGGGTCTGTGCGATGTCGGCGGCGGTTGCCTCCGCACCCGGGCCGTTGATGTCCACGGTAACCACATTGGCGCCCGCCTCGGCCAGGGCGATGGCGGTGGCATGGCCGATCCCGGCGCCGGCGCCGGTGACGATCGCGGTTTGTCCAGTGAGGATCATGTGTCCGTCCCTTTCCGTCAGCGGCCCTGGAATACCGGCTTGCGCTTTTCCAGGAAGGAGCGCGTGGCTTCCTGGAAGTCCTCGCTGTTCTCCGCCTCACGCTGCATCGCGTCCATGCGGGCCTCGTCGCGCTGGGCGCGTTCCAGGCCGAGCTGGTTGATGAAGAATTTCGAGGCGCGGATGGACAGCGGCGCGTTGGCGGCGAGGCGTTCGGCGTATTCGATGGTGACGGCTTCGAGTTCGTCCGCCTCGACCACGCGGTTGATCAGGCCGATGCGCAAGGCCTCGTCCGCCTTCAGGCGGCGGGCGGAGAACATGATGTCCTTGGCGATGCTGGGGCCGACCAGGTCGACGAGGCTCTTCAGGCCTTCGGGCGCGTAGGCGATGCCGCGCAGGGCGGCGGGAACGCTGAACTGCGCGTCGGACGAGGCGAAGCGCAGATCGGCGTTCAGCGCCATGCCGAGGCCGCCGCCGAGGCAATAGCCGTGGATCATGGCGATCAGCGGCTTTTCCAGGTTGAGCATCTTCAGGCGCAGTTTGGTCGGAGCCTCCCGCGCGCGCTTCGCCACCTCGGCGTTGGCGCGGGTCTTGTCGAAGCTGGCGATGTCGCCGCCGGAGATGAAGGCCTTGGTGCCGGCGCCGCGCATGACCACGACCTTGATCGCGGGGTCGGCCTCATAGGCCTCGATGACGGTCAGCGCGTCCTCGGACATGCCGGGCGAGAGGGCGTTCAGCTTGGTCGGGTTGTCCCAGATCAGCCAGCCGATGGGGCCTTTCGTTTCCGCGCCGATCAGTCCCGAGGTCAGGTTCATGTTGGCTGTTTCTCCGTCTTGGCTGGGCCCGCGTGCGGGTCGTTTTTTGGCAGGATGCCGCGAATGTAGTCGCGGCTTTTCCATTCCGGTGCCGGCGGCTCGTGGCCGGGGCGCGGCAGGTAGTTCGACAGCGTGCAGGTGGCGAGGTCGTGCACCGAACGGGGGCAGTTCGAATAGAGCTCGCACACCACGCGCACCACCATCTTGGCGCCATGGTGGCGGGCGAGGTCGGCGGGGCTGTCCAGCAGTTCGGCGCGGCCGTTGATGCGGATGCGCGGGGTGGCGCCGTCGAACTTGACGAACAGCAGGCCGACATTCGGGTTGCGGCTGATGTTGCCGAGGGTGCGGTACATCGAGTTGCCGTCGTATTCGGGGAATTCGATCGTCCCGGGGCCGACGATCTTCACGAAGCCGGGCATGCCGGAACGCAGGCTGCAATCGGTGTAGTCGCCGTAGGAGGTGGCGATGAAGAAGAATGGGGTGGTTTCGATCAGCTCGCGGTCGGCATCCCAGAAATCGTAGCGGCGGCGATGGTCCGCCAGGCGATCGGCGACGCGGCGGCCGTCGAAGCGATCCTGCAGCTCGCGCATGCCGTCGTGGTAGAAGTCCTGTTGGTTCTGCATGGCGACTCTCCCGGGCGGAAGCTGGCAGGCTAGCCCTCGGGCAGCGCTTGCAGCAACAGCTGGCCGAACATCGTCAGTTCCGGACTGGTTACGGCGTAGTGGTCGATGGTGGCGAGGATGCGGCGTGTGGTTTCCGCGTCCGGCGCGGGGCTGGGAGGCAGGCCCGGCAGCCGCGCGACGATGGCGGGGGCGGCCTGGCGGGTGGCTTCGCGGAAGGCCGTGCGGGCGGCGTTGGTTTCCGGTGCATCGAAACGCGGGACGAGCTCGTCGGCCAGCAGGCGCAGGAATTCCGGCCAGTGGGCGAGCTGGCGGTAAAGGGCGGGGATGAAGGGCTTGCCGTCCACTTCGGCGGCGAAACGCATCAGCACGCGCTGCTGGTCCGGCGGCAGTTTGGCGGGGTCCACATTGCCCGGCATGGGGGCGAGCATCGCCGGTGGGGTCCAGGTATGCTGGAAGCCGGGGCCCGACGGGTTTGGCGCCGGTCAGGATGCGGTGCAGGCAGCTGCCCATCATCAGGTTCACCGGCGCCACGCGCAGGAAATTCGCCGCGACGTTGCGGATGGCGGCCAGACCGGCGGTGTCGATCCCGAGGCCGGCGAGCGATGCGGCTTGGATGGACGGCAGCGGCGGGATTTGCACGTCGCGGGCCAGGCGCCAGCCGGTTTCCTGGATCGCGCCGGAGGCCATGGCCGGGCGAATGGCGTGCCAGGCCCATTCCAGCACGCCGGGCAGGGTGGCGACGTAGCGTTGCAGGGACGAGACATAGGGCACGCCGGAGAAGCGGCGGATTTCGTCGTAGATCCCTGCGATTTCGCCGGTGGCGCGGTCCTCGGCCAGTTCGGCCAGCAGGTCTCCGGTTGGTTCGGCGGCCATGCGTGCCTCCTAGCGCTCGACCGTGCGGCGTTCGATTTCCAGCATGGCTTCCAGGCCGATCGTATCGTGCACGCGGGTCTGCTCGGCGTGGGCATCGGCGCCGATCAGCGGGTCGGGCTGGCCGGCCCGCAGGGCGGCGTAGCATTGCTCCAGGGCGTGATGCATCACCATCAGCGGGGTCTGCGCATCGACGAACAGGCGGTAGCCGAGGGCGGAGAGTTCCGGCACGGTCATGCCGGTGTCGGCGACGCGGCTGGCGCTGGACATCAGCATCAGCGGGCCTTCCATCCGCTCGCCGATCGTGCGCGCCTGTTCGGGCTTGCCGGGCAGGACCAGCAGCAGGTCGGCGCCGGCCTTCTTGAGGGCCTCGCCGCGGCGGAGCGCCTCGTCCAGGCCGTTCGGCTGGCGGGCGGCGTTGGTGCGGGCGATGATGAGGAAATCGGACGAGCGGCGGGCGCGGACGCATTCCTCGATCTTCGCCACCATGAGTTCGGTGGGGATGATGTGCTCGATGCCGATATGATGGTGGGCGCGCTTGGGCAGCAGCTGGTCCTCGATCTCGATGGCGGAGAAGCCGGCGGCCTCGGCGAGGCGGATGGTGCGGTGCATGTGCATCGGGTCGCCCCAGCCGCAGGCGCCGTCGAGGATCAGCGGCAGGGAGGAGACGGCGCGGATGTCGAGCGCGGCCCGGGCCATTTCGGTGACGGTGAGGTTGGCCTCGGTGAAGCAGGTGAGGTAGCCCATGGAGCCGCCGCCGAGATAGAGCGCGGGAAAGCCGGCGCGTTCGGCCAGCCGGGCCATCATCGGGTTGAGCACCAGCGGCGCCCAGACCGGCGGGCCGGCGGCGATCAGGCTGCGCAGGCTGGGACCGGCGAATGTGGGACCGTTGTCCATTGGCTGTTTCCTTCCCGGAAGGCGCGCTGCGGCCGGTGTTCGCGGCCTTGCCGCATCCTGGCATCGTTCCCCCAGGTCAGCCAGCCACCCGGCCAGGCCGGCCAGACACATGATTGGTATGAATGGGCATGCGGTAATTGGTGCTTTCCCGACAGACCAATTCCATTATGCAGACAGGCTGCATCTCTGGAGGATTTCCGCATGCCCGATACCGCGATCGACAAGCCGCCGTCGTTTCCGATCACCCCGGTCAACCGGGTCAAGCGCGTGCATGAGCGCGGACGCTATGATCGCAAGACGGTGTACGAAATCCTCGACGCGGCGCTGGTCTGTCACATCGCCTATGTGATCGACGGCCAGCCCTATTGCACGCCGACGGCGTTCTGGCGGGAGGGGGACCATCTGTACTGGCACGGGTCCTCGGCCAGCCGGATGATCCGGGCGGAGGCGACGGGCATTCCGGTCTGCCTGACCGTGACGCATCTGGACGCGCTGGTGATGGCGCGCTCGGGGTTTCACCATTCGGTCAATTACCGCTCGGTGATGGCGTTCGGGCATGCGCACAAGATCGAGGACGAGGCGGAGAAGCTGCGGCTGATGGACAGTTTCATCGACCGCATCTATCCGGACCGGTCCAAGCTGATCCGCCAGCCGAACGCCGGGGAATTCAAGGCGACGACCATGCTGGGCATGGAGATCGAGACCGCGTCCGGCAAGATCCGCGACAAGCACGTGGCCGACGAGGAGGAGGATTACGCCGGCGTGCCGGCCTGGTCGGCGCTGTATCCGATCACCCAGGTGCTGGGCGAGAAATCCGAATGCGAGAGGCAGATCCCGGGGCTGGCGATGCCGGAGGGGATGGCGGATTTCACGCCGGGCGCGCGGTTCGATGAGGTGATGACGAAGACGTATAAGAGGCGCTTCGGGGGGTAGGGTTTCTGAAGGGCGGCTGCCCGGGGGAGGATGGAGCCTGTGCAGCCCGCTCCGCCTCCCACATATAGGTGCGCGTGATCGGCAGCGCATCGATGTTGCGGGTCAGCTGCATCTGCCAGACCATGCACTCGGTGAGGCGAAAGCCCAGTTCCAGGCTGGTGAAATAATATTCGAACATCCGGCAGAAGCGCTCGTCGTACATCGCCTGGATGGCGCCGCGATTGGCCATGAAGCGGCTGCGCCATTCGCGCAGCGTCATCGCGTAGTGCAGCCGCAGGATTTCGATGTCGGTGACCCAGAGATCGGCCGCCTCCGCCGCCGCCAGCACTTCCGAGAGCGCGGCGGCGTAAGAGCCGGGGAAGATGTATTTGTTCATCCAGGGGTTGAGCGACGCGGGGCCGGTGCGCCGGCCGATGGCGTGGATCAGCGCCACGCCGTCCGGATGCAACGCGTCTCGCACCGCGTCGAAGAACTTCCTGAAATGCCCGACGCCGACATGCTCGAACATGCCGACCGAGACGATACGGTCCACCGGGCGGCTCCAGGCGCGGTAGTCCATCAACTCGAAGCGGACCTGGCCGGCGAGCCCGGCTTCGTCCGCGCGCCGGCGTGAAACGGCCAATTGTTCCTCACTCAGCGTGATGCCGGTCACCCGCGCGCCCCAATCGCGGGCCAGCGCGATCGCCAGGCCGCCCCAGCCGGAGCCGATATCGAGCACTTCCAGGCCGGGGCGATCGAGCTTCAGCTTGGCGGCGATATGGCGTGTCTTCGCCACCTGCGCCTCGTCGAGCGACTCCCCTCCGGTCGGGAAATAGGCGCAGGAGTACTGCAGGTCGCGGTCGAGGAAGAGGGCATAGAGCCGGCCGTTCAGATCGTAGTGGTGGGCGACGTTGCGGCGCGCGCGGGCCATCGTGTTGAGCTGGTCGAACCGCCGCCAAGCCTTGCGCAGCCCCTCCAGGATGCGTTCCGCGGGGTGCGGGCCGGCCCGCATGAGATTGACGACAAGCAACTCCAGCAGTTCCGGGAGCGTGCATCCCTCCGGCCGGATTTCGTCGTCCATGTAGCCCTCGCCGAACGCCAGGGCCGGGTTGAAGGTCAGTCCACGCAGCGCGCGCACGGTGACGATATGCACGCCGGCCTCCGGGCCCGGCTCACCGCGATACTGGCGCAGGGTGCCGTTGGGGTAGCGGACACGGAGCGTTCCGTGGCGGATCAGCCGGCCGAGGGCAAGATGCAGGAGCACGCTGGCGTTCCTCATTCTGAAACAACGAGATGCGGGAGAAGTTTCGCAAAACGTATGACCTACTTCAATCGGGGGTACCGCGCGGGGTTTGCGAGACACCGGGTTGGACCCTGAGGTGGTTAGTGAGTTTGGCCCGGATGGGGCGTGGCGTGCGGGATGCGTTGGTTCGGTCGCGATGGCGGCCTGCCTCGATCTTTTTGGTTGACGGTTCGAATATGTTAACTGTATTCTATAACAATTGACAGTTCAAATGACAGACCGGCCGATCCGCAAACCGACCGGGGGCGGCTGCTGCCCCGGGAGGCGTTTCATCAGATCATTTTGACGCTGCGCGTCTTGATTTTCACTGAGATCTGACCCGGGATTTTCACTGAGAAATGACCCGCCTTGAGGGGCATTTTCCCCTTGGACAGGATGGGGTCAAGTCACTGCGTTGTCCTTTCGCATTTGTTGGTTTTGGCGCTGGCCTTGAATCGGAAGCTGTCGTTTCCGGTTTCCAGGATATGGCCGTGGTGCGTCAGCCGATCGAGCAGGGCGGTGGTCATCTTGGCGTCGCCGAAGACGTCGGCCCATTCGGAGAAGCTGAGATTGGTGGTGATGACGACGCTGGTGCGTTCGTAAAGCTTGCTGAGCGGGTGGAATAACAAGGCGCCGCCCGAGGCGCTGAACGGCAGATAACCTAGCTCGTCGAGGATGACGAGGTCGGAGCGGGCCAGGCGTTCGGCGATCTGGCCAGACCTGCCGAGCAGCTTCTCCTGCTCGAGCGCGTTGACGAGCTCGACGGTAGAGAAGAAGCGGACTTTCTTGCGGAGGTGTTCCCGGTCACCAGAATCGTTCCGCTCCCGGCAGCCACCATCGCCGGCGCGAGACGGCGGGCGAGATAGAGGAGGCCCATCGTGTTGGTCTGGAAGTTGTCGTTCAACACGCTCGGCTCGATCTCCAGGAACGAGCCCCACGCTCCGCCGACCGCATTGTGGATGAGCACGCTTGGCTCGCCGAGCGTGCTCTCGATGGCGTCAACCGTACGGGTGACCTGGGCCGGGTCGGAGACGTCGCACAGGAAGCCCTTGGCTTCGGGTACTTCACGCTCCAGCGCTGTAAGCCGATCATTGTTACGGGCAAGCATCGCCACTCGATAACCGCCCTTCGCGAAGCGCCGTGTCAGCGCGGACCCGGTGCCTGGGCCGACGCCGGTAATGACGCAAATCGGTTGCCGTTGTGACATTTCATTCCCCATTGCCCGTGTAGCGCGCCATGACGCTCATGCGGCTGGCGGCCAGAATGCGGTCCGACAATTCTGGATCGTCGACGGCGCGCGCCAGAGTGAGCGCCCCGACCATCGTCGCCACGATGGCCAGAGCCTCATCCTCGGACTTCCGGCGGTCCGGCATCAGACCGGCGATCCGTTTCGTGACTGCCCGCACGGCATCCGTGAAGCGGTGCCGGATAGCGGCGCCTTGGCGCGGCATTTCACCCGCCAGAGCCGCCATCACGCAGCCATCGCCGCGTCGTTCCCTGTGGTCCGAGGACAGATATCGGGAGATATAGTCTTCCAGCGTCCCGGCATCGTTCATACGCACCGAACTCGTGCTCACGGCGTGACCGAACGCCTCCGCGGCCAAGCGCTCCTTCGAGCCGAATTGGCTATACAGGCTGCCGTGCGTCAGACCGGCGGCGTCGGTCAGGGCATCGACGCCGACACCTGACAGGCCGTGCTCGCGAAACAATCGCGCGGCCTCGGCCAGGATACGCTCCCGGTTTTGCGCCGCCTTTTCCTTTGAAACCCTCATGTCACCACCTTCCCGGCGCGCGCAACGCACCTTGACATTATTAATGGCGATCGCCACTAATAATGTCAACCATGACGCCCGTCATCAATACGGCGTCCCCAAGTGGCGGAGGCCAGCGATGTCAAACCCCAACACCGCGCTCGTCACCGGCGCATCCGCCGGCATCGGCGCCGTCTACGCGGACCGGCTGGCTCGCCGTGGCCATAATCTGATCCTGGTGGCGCGCGATGAACCCGGCTGAACACGCTGGCCGAACGCCTGCGGGCGGAAACCGGCCGCTCAGTGGAGGTTCTGGTCGCCGACCTGTCGGCGCGAGCGGATCTGCTTCGCATCGAACACCGGCTCCGCGAGGATCCGTCTATCGTCATGCTGGTGAACAACGCGGGCGTCGCTGTCTCCGGTCCAATGCACGGTTCGGACGTGGACCGGTTGGAGGCGATGGTGGACCTTAACATCACGGCGGCGCTCCGCCTGGCGCACGCGGCGGTCGCTGGTTTCGTCGCCCGTGGCCGGGGGACGCTGATCAACGTCTCGTCCGTGCTCGCGCTGGCGCCCGAGCGGTTCAACGCCATCATACAGCGGGACCAAGGCATTCATGCTGAACCTCAGCATTGCGCTGCAGACCGAGCTGACGAACACCGGCATCCGCGTGCAGGCGGTGTTGCCCGGCGCCACCCGCACCGAACTCTGGGGCAAGGCCGGCATCGACATCGCGACGATGCCGGCCGACCGGCTAATGGACGTCGATGAAATGGTGGACTCGGCGCTCACCGGTCTGGACATGGGCGAGCCGGTGACCATCCCGTCCTTGCCGGAGATTGCCGACTGGTCGCGGTTCAACGACGCCCGGCTGGCAATGGGGCCGAATTTGTCGCTGGCGCACGCAGCCAGGCGATACAAAAAGGCCGGAGATGCCGCGTGAGCACGCCCGCCAGGCTAGGCCAGGTGAGGCCGGGGCAGGTCCTGGCCATCGTTTGCGCCGGCATCGTGCTGGCCAATCTCGACCTGTTCATCGTCAACGTTGCGCTGCCGGACATCGCGCAGGAGTTTGGCGACGCGAGTCTGGGCACGCTGTCCTGGATTCTGAACGGCTATGCGATCGTCTACGCCGCGTTGCTGGTGTTTTGCGGCAGGCTGGCCGAACGCTATCCGCGAAACTACAGCTTTCTCGCAGGCATTGCCCTGTTCACCGCCGCCTCGGCCGCCTGCGCGTTCGCGAACAGCGTCGAAACCCTGGTCGCGTTCCGTCTGCTGCAGGCGGCGGGCGCGGCGCTGCTCACCCCGACTTCATTGGGTCTGATCCTGGCGACGTTCCCGGCGGAGCGCCGCAGCGGCGCGGTCCGCATCATGGGCCGCTATCGGCGGGTTTGCCGCGGCTTTGGGGCCGCTGGTGGGCGGGCTGCTCGATCATGGCCAGCTGGCGGTGGATTTTTCTCGTCAACGTGCCGATCGGCCTCCTCGCACTGGTGGTGGGCTGGATCAAGCTTCCGCAGGTTTCCGGCCATGATGTTCCGGTGCCGAACATCTGGGCGGCCGCGTTGATCACCGCTCGGCATCGCCGCGCTGACATTCGGGATCGTGAAGCTGAACGACTGGGGGTGGAACTCGCTATGGCGGTCGCGCTGAGCTTCGCGGCGGCGGCGGCGACGCTGGCGTCTGTTCGTTGCACACTGCCTGCGATCCGACGATCCGTTCATCGATCCGGCGCTGTTCCGGATCCGCGATTTCACCCGCGCGACGTTGACGATGGCGCCGTTCTCGACCGCGTTCGGCGGCTTTCTGCTCTCGCTCGTGTTGTGGGAGGAAGGCCGTGTGGCACTGGCCCGCCATGAAGATCGGCCTGGCCATCGCGCCCGGTCCCTTCATGGTTCCCGTCACGTCGTTGTTGCTGGCGGGGCGGTTGATCGCCCGGTTCGGCGCCTCGGCGGTCGTCGCGGCAGGACTGCTCGTCTTTGCCGCTGGCGTGATCGTGTGGGCGGTCCTGGCCGGCCCGCAGCCCAGATCTGGCGTTCGCAGTCCTCTGCGTCATCCCGTCGGGTATCGGCGTCGGGCTGACGCTGCCGACGCTGATGGGGATGGGCACGTCGGCGCTTCCGGCGTCGTCGTTCGCGACGGGGTCCGGCGTGATCAACATGATCCGCCAGATCGGCTTCGCCGTCGGCGTCGCCATCTTCGTCGCCATCGTCGGGTCGGCCGCCTCGGCCGGGGATCAGATGGCGGCGTTCCGGTTCGCCTGGTGGGTGATGGCGGCGATCACCGCGCTCGGTCTGATCCCGCTGGTTCTGCTGCCGCGGAGGCGCGGCGCTGCGGCCGTGGGACCCGCGCAAATCGGGCGGGATCCAACATTCGTCTCACAGCCCGGAAAGAGGGCGCCTCGGTAGGCCACTCGGCGAGGAGTCAACTTTCGGTGATTTCCCTTCCTCGATTTGAACCTACACTTTGGACACATTTGGTGGGGCGACCAGACGACACAGTCGGAACGGGTGCTGGGTCAAATATTGCGAGTTCGGTCTTAGGTGGGTCCAGAGGCAGAGCCCCTGGCCTTGCTTCAATCCGCCGCCGCCGAGCTGGCGGTCTGGCGGGCGCGGATGGCGTCGCCGAAGCCTTCGAAGATGCGCCAGGAGAGGCGGTCGGTGTCGAAATCGTATTCCGGGTGCCATTGCACGCCGCAGGCATAGCTTGGGGCATGGATGGCGCGGACCGCCTCGATCGTGCCGTCCGGGGCGACCGCTTCCGCGGTCAGGCCGGGTGCGAGCCGGTCGATGCCCTGGTTGTGCAGGGAGTTGACCGGGATTTCGGTCGTGCCGGCCAGCCGGTGCAGCCAGCCGCCCTGGGTGAGGCGGACCGAGTGCGCCTTGCCCTGGCGCACGCGGGCGGAGGGTTGCAGCGGGGTGGAGTGGTCCATCCGGTCCGGCAGGTCCTGCAGCCGCTGGTGCAGCGAGCCGCCGAGGGCGACGTTGAATTCCTGCAGGCCGCGGCAGATGGCGAGGATGGGCACGCCGCGGGCGACGGCGGCGCGGATCAGCGCCATGGTGACGGCATCCCGCGCCGGGTCCTCGGGCGTGCCCTCGGCATGCGGCGGGCCGCCGTAGAGGCTGGGCTGCACGTTGGAGCGGCTGCCGGTGAGGATCAGGCCGTCGATGCGCGACATCAGCGTTTCGACGTCGGCCTTGTCGCCGTTGGCCGGGATCAGCACCGGAACGGCGCCGACCACCTGATCGGTGGCGCGGACATAGGTGTCGGACGCGGCGTGGTTCGGCATTCCGAAGATGCCGAACTGCTTTGTGCAGCAGCTGATGCCGACCAGAGGTTTCACGTTCGAGAGGATTTCACGATTTGGGGCTTCACGATTCCAAACGCATGCGCTTAAGCAAGCATCATTGACGCAAATTGCGTCAAACAGAAGTCATTTCCCGCGATGCCGGCTATTCTTCCGGCGCAGTGTGGCCGAAACACGCCGGGATTTCAGCCGCCGCCGCCCGTGGGCTGCTGGCTTGGCACGGTGACCTTGAACAGGGCCGGGTCGAACTTGCCGCCGAGTTCCACGTTGAACAGCCGCACGCTGGTTTTCTGCCGCTGCTGGTCGACCACGGCCCAGCGCTGCAGCGCCAGTTTCTGGTCGGAGAAGTAGAGCGTGATGGTGCCGTCCGAGGGGCTGGCCGTGCGTTGCAGGGTCAGCTCGATTTCATCGGGCAGGCGGCGCAGGCCGACGATCTCGATATCGCCGGACAGCTTCACCTGGTCGGCGAGGATGATGCCGAGCGGGGTCTGCGACAGCGGGATGTTGGAGGTCTGCTGCAGCTTGCTGTCGTTGAAGACGACCAGGCCATAGTTGGCGACCAGCAGGAACGGGCTGGGCGGGTCGTATTGGAAGCGCATCTTGCCGGGGCGCTGCAGCCAGACCTCCCCTTCGGAGGTGCCGCCATTGGGCGCGACCTGGAGGAAGCGGGCCTTCAGGCTGCGCAAGTTGGTCAGATAGGTCTCGATGCGCGCGATATCGGCGCGGTCGCGGTCGGTCAGCGCCAGCGCGGCGCGGGCCCGGAAGGGGAGGAGACCGGCCGGCAGCAACGCGAGCGCAGCGAGAAGGGATCTACGGTTCATGGACGTCATGTGGCGCGGGGAGCGCCGAATTGCAAAGCGCCTATTCAGCCGCCACCGGGGCCAGGACGCGATCGGCGCTCGCCCGCTCCCACAGTTCCGGCGCCAGTTCCTCGGGGCGATCGGGGAAGAACAGGGCGCAGGCCATGGTGATCAGCGCGAAGACGGCCAGCACCAGCAGAACATTGGTCAAATTGCCGGTGTGTTCGTACAGCACGGCGATCAGCGGGGCGGCCGCGGCGGAGCCGAGGAAGCCGACGAAGAACCGCACCGAGTACATCCGCGCCCTGCAGCGCAGGGGAGATATAGCGGGCCGTCATGGTTTCGTTCACCGTCACCTGGCCGAACAGCGCCGCGGCGACCAGGCCGGCGACCGGCAGGACCGCCCAGCCCTGCACATAGGAAAGGGCGAACAGCGCCGGCGCCAACAGCAGCGCCAGCGGCAGGAAGGCGCGCTTCAGCGTGGTGCGGTCGATCAGGCGGCCGACGGTGAGCTGCGTGGCCGCGCCGCAGATGGTGGCGAGGAAGGCGGCGAGCCCCGCCAGCTTGACCAGCGATGGATCGCCCGCCAGCCGTTCGGCCATCAGCTTGGGCAACAGCAGGGTGAAGGCGTTGAACACCAGCCCCGACACGGCGGCGATCATCAGCAGCACGATCACCGCCCGGCGCACCAGGGCGGGGGGGATGGTCGGGAACGGCCGCGCGTTGCGCCGGATCTCGGCGGTATGCAGCCGCATGCGGCTCCAGGCAATGCCGAGGCCGAGGCAGAGGACACCCGGCACGATGAAGGCGACGCGCCAGCCGCCCTGCGCCGCCAGCAAGGCGGTGACGACCGGCGCGGTGGCGACGCCGATATTGCCGAACACGCCGTTCAGGCCGACGGCCTTGCCGACTTTCTCGCCGGCGGCCTCCACCAGCATGGCGGTGCCGATCGGATGGTAGATCGAGGCGAATACGCCGACCGCCCCCAGCGTAAGCATCAGCGCCAGCGGGGTATTCGACAGGCCGGCCGCGATCATGGAGCCGCCGGCGCCGACGAAGAACGCCGTCATCAGCGCCTTGCGGCCGAATTTCTGCGCCAGCCAGCCTTGCGGCAGAGACAGCAGGCCGTAGAGCACGAAGCCGCCGGTGGCGAGTTGCAGGATCGGCCCGTAATCCGGTCCGAACGCGCCGCCTTGCACGGCCATGGTGAGCACCGCGGTCGGCAGGATCAGCAGGCAGTAATGCGTGATCAGATGCGCGGTGTTGATGAAGGCGATCTGGCGGCTGGCCTGGGTCATGCGGGGCATCCTGCGGTCGTTGCCGAAACCATACTCCCACGGCGGATGCGAGGCCAGGAGTTGGTAGGCAAGGCGAGGATCGCGGTCTCCGAAGGGCGAGCCCTTCAGCCTTGCTTCCTTCAACCCGCCGCCGCGGCCCGCGACCAGGCGTAGGTCAGTTCGTGGCGGTTGTGGAAAAGGTGGAACAGGCGGCTGCCGGGGATGGCGGCGAGGGCTTCCGCTGTCTCGTGGTCCGTGGGTCCCTGGAACTTGATGGTGCACACGATGTGTTTCGGCGCATCGGCGGCGATCCAGCGCTGGATCAGGGCCAGCAGCCGGTCGGGGTAGGCGATGATATCGCTGAACAGCCAGTCCACTTTTTCCGGTTCCAGCGCGAAGGCGCTTTCCTGCCGGGTGGTGACGTTCGGCCTGGCGGTGATTTCGGGGTCGAGCGGGGCCTTGTCGATGGCGATCACGGTGGCGCCGAGTTCGGCGAGCGCCCAGGTCCAGCCACCGGGGGAGGCGCCGAGGTCGAGGCAGGTTTCACCCGGTTTGGGGTACCAGCCGAGCCGCGTGCAGGCTTCCCACAGTTTCAGGTAGGCGCGGCTGGGCGGGCCGATGCGGTCCTCGACAAAGCGGCATTCGCCGTTGACGAAGGGGCTGGTCTTGCTGGCGCTGGCCAGCATCCGGTCGGGGGCGAGCAGGGTCCAGGCGCCGAGATGGGCGGTGGGGGCGGGTTCTGGGAATACCAGCGACCGGGCTTTCACCGGGGGCAGGCGGTCGGCGATCAGCGCGGCGCGGCGGAAATTGGCTACCTGATAGCCGGACCAGTTGCGCTGGATCGCCCTCAGGGCGTCGGCGGCTTCCTTGACCGAGGCGATGGGGATTTCCTGGGGCGCGGTCCAGGTATCCAGCGCCCAGGCGGCGTCGGCCGGCGGGTCCGGCGACACGGCGAGGCGGCCGTGCCATTCCGTGACGGCGATGCCGCGGCGCTCAAGTTCCTCGGCGAGGATCGTCTCGAAGCCCTCGGCGGCGAGGTAGGCGGCCCCCAGGGGAATGGCTTGGGTCATAAAGCCGGGCGGCCGCGGATGGCGGCGAGGCCGAGCAGCGCCCAGCCGATCATCGTCAGCGTGCCGCCGGTGGGGGCGAGCATGGGCAGGTGGATGCCGAGGAGGACCTGGCAATAGATTGCGCCGCAGAAGCCGAGCAGACCGAGCAGGAACGCGGCGCCGGCCCAGTTGGCCAGGGCCGGGCCGCCGGTACGCAGCCAGATGCCCGTCGCCACCAGGGCGAGCGCGTGCCAGAGCTGCATTTCCACCGCGCTGTGCAGGACGGTCCGGGCGGCGGGGTCGAGCGGCGCGTGGGCGGTGTAGGCGGCCATGGCGACGCCGAGCAGGCCGGCAGCCGCGCCGGCGGCGATCCAGAGCCGGAACAGGGATTTTTGCATGGACCGACCTTATCAACCCGCGCCCGGTTCCGCCATTCGCGGAGCGCGCTCTGTTCCACAAATTGCCGCCCGGCTATACACTCGCAGAATGCCCCGTGGCGATCTGTTTCCCGAAATCGGCCCGTACGAAACCGGCTACCTGCCGATATCGGCGGGGCACGTGATGTATTGGGAGCAGGTGGGCAATCCGCGCGGCCGGCCGGTGCTGTTTCTGCATGGCGGTCCCGGCGCGGGGGCCGGGATCGTGCATCGCCGCTTCTTCGATCCCGCCCATTGGCGGGTGATCATCTTTGACCAGCGCGGCGCCGGCCGGTCCCGTCCGCTGGGCAGCCTGGCGCAGAACACGACGCCGGACCTGGTGGACGACATCGAGATCCTGCGCCGGCATCTGAACGTGGAAAGCTGGCTGCTGTTCGGCGGCTCCTGGGGCTCCACCCTGGCGCTGGCCTATGCCCAGGCGCATCCCGAGCGGGTACGCGGCGCGGTGCTGCGCGGTGTGTTCCTGGGGCGCGACAGCGAGGTGGATTGGTTTCTGCACGGCCTGGCGGCGATCTTTCCCGATGTGCATGCCGCCTTCGCCGGGTTCCTGCCGGAGGCCGAGCGCGGCGATCTGCTCGGCGCCTATCTGCGCCGGCTGACCGACCCCAATCCGGCCGTGCACATGCCGGCGGCGCGCGCCTGGTCGGTGTACGAGGGATCCTGCAGCACCCTGCTGCCGAGCCCGGACACGGTCGCCTCCTTCGCGCAGGACCGCACGGCGCTCGGGCTGGCGCGGATCGAGGCGCATTACTTCGCCAACAGGCTGTTCCTGGCGCCGGAAGGCCTGCTCGGCCGAATGGACCGCATCGGGCACATCCCGGCGGAGATCGTGCAGGGCCGCTACGACATGGTGTGTCCGGCCTGCTCGGCCTTCGAGCTGGCGGCTGCCTGGCCGAATGCCCGGCTGTCGGTGGTGCCGGATGCGGGGCATTCCGCGCTGGAGCCCGGTATCCGCCGTGCGCTGATCGCGGCGGTCGAGCGGTTTCGCCAAGAGAGATAGCGCCTCAGAGATGAAGCCGGGCGGGGTTTGCCCGGGACGTTGATAACCGGAGGATACGGATGAAAGTCGGCGTGATCGGGCTTGGCTCGATGGGGATGGGGGCGGCGCTCAACCTGCTCAAATCCCAGCATCAGGTGGTCGGCTGCGAGCTGCGGGAAGCGGCGCGCGCGGAGATCTCCGCGGCGGGCGGCTCGGCGGTGACGAGTGCCGCGGAGCTGCCGGGCGATCTGGAGGCGTTGATCGTCTTCGTGGTGAACTCCGCCCAGGCCGAGGACGTGTTGTTCGGACCGAAGGGCTGCGCGTCCCGGCTGCCGAAGGGAGCGGTCGTGCTGCTGTGCACCACCGTCGCGCCGGAGGCCGCGCGCAGGCTGGACGAGAAGATCACCGCCGCCGGGCTGCTGATGCTGGATGCCCCGGTTTCCGGCGGCGCCACCGGCGCGCGGGCGGGCACGATGACGATCATGGCCTCGGGGCCCGAGGCGGCGTTCGCCCGGGCGCAGCCGGTGCTGGACGCGATCGGCGACAAGGTCTGGCGCCTGGGCGACACGGCCGGGATCGGCAGCACGGTGAAGATGGTCAACCAGCTGCTCGCCGGCGTGCATATCGCGACGGCCGCCGAGGCATTGGCGCTGGGCATTCGCGCCGGCGCGGATCCACGCACGCTGTACGACGTGATCTGCAGTTCCGCCGGCAGTTCCTGGATGTGGCAGAACCGGGTGCCGCACATCCTCGATGGCGACGACACGCCATCCTCGGCGGTCAATATCTTCGTCAAGGATCTCGGGATCGTGCTGGACCAGGCGCGCAGTTTGACATTCCCGCTGCCGATGGCCTCCGCCGCGCACCAGCTGTTCCTGGCCGCCGCCGCGGCCGGACACGGTGCCAAGGACGATGCGTTCGTCATCCGCGTCTGGGAGGCGCTTGCCGGGATAGAACTGCCGGGGATCAAGCTGCCGGGAGGGGAATGATGCTCGCCCTGACCTTGCACGAGGATGGCGGCCTGCACCTCGCCGCGGTGCAGGTGCGTATGCTGGTGATTGCCGGCTGGACCGGGCGCGACGCCGCCAAGGTGCAGGAGCATATCGACGAGCTGGCCGCCATCGGCGTGACGCCGCCGGCCAGCGTGCCGGTGTTCTACCGCGTCTCCGCCGCCCGGCTGACCACGGCGCCGTTGATCGAGGTGACCGGCAACGCCAGCAGCGGCGAGGTGGAGTTCGTGGTGTTCAATCACGGCGACCGGCTGTGGGTGACGGTCGGCTCGGACCACACCGACCGCGAGGTGGAGGCCTACGGCATCACCGTCTCCAAGCAGATGTGCGACAAGCCGGTCTGCGCCGATGCCTGGCCGCTGCTGGATGTCGCCGGCCATTGGGACAGCCTGGTCCTGCGCGCGTATGCCGACGGCGTGTTGTACCAGGAGGGCGGCGTGGCGGAGATGCGGGCTCCGGGCGACCTGATCGCCGCCTATGGCGGGCTGCCGCCGGGGGCGGCGATGTTCGGCGGCACCATGCCGGTGATCGGCGGCGTGCGGCCGGCTTCGCGCTTCGAGATCGAGCTGGAAGACCCTGTGCTCGGCCGCCGGCTGCGGCACGGCTACGACATCGCCGTGCTGCCGCTGGCATAGCCGCGATCGCATGGCCCGAGGGTGACGGCCTCCCTGCAAGGCAAGATCTTCACCGGCGCCGGCTGGATCGTCGGCTGGCGGATGACCACGCGCGGCCTCGGGCTGGTCAGCACGCTGGTGCTGGCGCGGCTGCTGGTGCCGGCGGATTTCGGCATGGTGGCGCTGGCCACCAGCTTCTCCCAGGCGATCGAGGCGATGGCGTTCCTGGGGGTCGAGGACGCGCTGGTGCGCGCGGAGCGTCCGGACCGCAGCCTGTACGACACGGGGTTCACGCTCAGCCTGCTGCGCGCCCTGGCGATGGCCGGATTGCTGGTCGGGATGGCCGGGCCGGCGGCGGAATGGTTCGCCGAACCGCGGCTCGTCGCGGTGATCTACGTCCTGGCCGCCGGTACCGCGATCGAGGGGCTCGGCAATATCGGGCTGGTGGAGTTCCGCCGCGATTTCGCGTTCCAGCGGGAATTCGTCTCGATGATCCTGCCGCGCCTGCTCAGCATCGTGGTGATGATCGGCTTCGCCTGGGTCTGGCGCAGCTACTGGGCGCTGGTGGCCGGAATCGTGGCCATGCGCTTCGCCCGCGTGGCGCTGAGCTATCGCATGCATCCGTACCGGCCGCGGCTTTCGTTGGCTTCCTGGCGGGAACTGGTCGGCTACTCGTTCTGGAGCTGGCTGGTGGCGCTGGCGGTGATGGTGCGGGAGCGCAGCACCGCGCTGCTGATCGGACGGATGCTCGGCACCGGGCCGGTCGGTGTTTATTCCGTTGGGGCGGACCTGGCCGCCCTGCCTACCTCCGAGCTGGTCGAGCCGTTGTCGCGGGCGGCGTTCTCGGGCTTCGCGGCGGCGCGCCACCAGGGCGAACCGGCCGGCGAGATCTACCTGCGCGTGGTCGCCACCACGGCGCTGCTTACCCTGCCGGCGGGGGTCGGCGCCTCGCTGATCGCCGATCCCCTCGTGCGGCTGCTGTTCGGACCGAACTGGGTGGAAGCGATCCCCGTGGTGCGGGTTCTCGCCATCGCCGGCGCGGCGACGGTGTTCGGCTATATCGGCTGGACGCTGTTCAGCGCGCATGCGCTGCTGCGCACAGTGCTGACGGTTTCCGTCCTGGCGGCGGCCGCGCGGGTGCTGCTGCTGGTGCTGTTGCTGCCGCGGGCCGGCGTGCTGGGCGCGGCGATTGCCGTGACGGTGTCGATTGCCTTCGAGGATGCGCTGTATATCGGCCTGACCTTTCGCCGCTTCGGCGTCGGGGCATCGGCGCTGCTGGCCCGTGTTTGGCGCGGGGCGCTGGCCGCATCCTGCATGGCCGCGGTGCTGGTCTGGTCCGGAATGGGCTGGGCGCAGTCCACCGGCGGTCCCGGCGAACTGGCGATCCAGCTGGCGTCGGCGATCGCGCTGGGCGGCCTGGTCTACGCCGGGGTGCTGCTGCTGGCCTGGTTCGCGAGCGGCCGGCCAGCGGGCGCGGAAGCGGACGCCGTCGTCCTGCTTGGGGCGATGCCCGGCCGGCTGCGCCGGCGGATTACTTGACCTCTTTTAACCGGCGCTCGGCCATCGGCCGCCAGGGGGCATTCTTGGGTGCCGCGTCCAGCGCGCCGCGAAACAGTCCGGCGGCCTCCTCGGTCACGTGTCCGGCAGCCTCGGTCAGCGCCTCCGCGGTTTCGGCGGCAAGGGTGGGGTCGTAACGGACCTGCAGCGCCGTTCCCCACGCCGCCGCCGCCGCCGGCATGTTGCCGCGGCTGGCTTCGGCGTTGCCGAGCAGGACATAGCCTTGCCGCGTCTGGTCGCTCTTCGGGTCCATCTGGGCCAGCCGGGCGCGAAGCTGGCCGATCATGGCCTCCTCCTTCGCCGCGCGGGCGGCCATGGCGGCGACCATCTCGGTATGCGGCACCGACGGCAGGCCCGGGCTACCACCGATCAAATAGAGGCCCAGCGCCGCCGCGGGCACCAGGGTCAGCGCGGCGACCAGGGGAAAGCGACGGCCACGAACCGGCGGAATGTCCTCGCTATCGGCCGCCGCCAGCAGCCGGCGCTGCACTTCGAGCATCGCGCTGGCGTGTTCCGCCGGGCCGAGCCGGCCTTCCGCCAACTCCCGGTCGAGCTCGACAAGCTGGGCACGGTGCAGCGCCAGGGCGGCATCGCGGCGGCCCCGCGGGGCGGAACCATGCAGCAGCGACAGGATCAGTGGCGCCAGGGCCACCAGCGACAAGGCCAGAAGGGCAATCCAGATCATGATCCGCTCAATTTGGCCAATCGCTGCCGCTCGGCATCCGATAAGGGTTCGGGCGGTTCGGGCCTGCGCCGCCGGCCCAGGATCACCGCCCCGGCGCCTATACCGGCCGCCAGCGCCGGTGCTCCCCAGAGCAGAAAGGTAAGGGCGGAGAAGGGCGGGCGCAGGCGGATGAAATCGCCGTACCGCGCGACCATCCAGTCCATGATCTGCTGGTCGGTCTCTCCCGCCCGCACGTGGTCGCGGATGATGCGGCGGAAATCGCGGGCGAGGTCGGCTTCGGACTCCTCGACGCTCTCGTTCTGGCAGACCATGCAGCGCAACTGGCGGCCGATAGTCTCCGCCCGCGCCTCCTGCGCGGGGTCGGGCAGCATCTCCGCCGGATTGCTGACGGCGAAGGCTGGGGTGGCCAGCAACGGCGCGGCAAACCACGGCGCCGCGAACAGCAGCAGCAACGTCCAGCGTGGGATCATGCCAGCTGCTTCAGCATGGGCATGAGTTCCTGCTGCACAATTTCCGTCGTCAGCGCACCCGCCCAGCGCCAGCGAACGATGCCGCCGGTGTCAATCAGGTAGGTTTCCGGCACGCCGTAAAGGCCGAAATCGATCGCGACCCGTCCCGGCGCATCGCGCCCGACCCGTACATACGGATTGCCGTGCCGGCGCAGGAACGCGCCGGTCGCTTCCGGCTTGTCCTTGTAGGCGATGCCGAATACCGGCTGGCCGGCCTGTTTCAGCGCCATCAGCACCCCCGTCTCCGCGACGCACGGCACGCACCAGGAGGCGAAGAAGTTCAGCAGCACCGGCCGCCCGAGCGATGTGAGATCGGCCGAGCCGAAGCCTGGACCATCCCCCCCTGGGCCATCCCCCTGCCCGGGCAGGGTGAAATCCGGCACCTTCTTGCCGACCAGCGCGCTCGGCACGCCGCGCGGATCGAACTTGCCCGAGCGCATGCGGTCCAGCATCGTGTACAGCCCGACGCCAGCCACGCCGGCGATGCCAAGCGGCAGCAGCAGGACCAGGCGGCGATTGAGCGCCGTCATTCGGCCGGGACCGCCGGGACCGCCATGGCGCGCCGTGCCGGCGCACCGACGCGCAGCCGCCGGTCGAGCAGCGACAGGAAGCCGCCGAACGCCATCACCAGCGCACCGAGCCAGATCCAGGGCGCCAGGAAATTGTAGTGCAGCCGCAGCACCGCGGTGCCGTCGTGCTCCTCGCCCAGCACGGCATACAGATCGGCGATCGGGCTGCTTTGGATGGCGGTCTCGGTCACGGTCATCGTCTGGGTGGTGAAGCTGTGGCGGGCGGGATGGAACATCCCGACCTCCTCGCCGTCGCGGGTCACCCGGATGTCGGCCACACGGGCATTGAAGTTGGGCCCTTTTTCGTCGTGCAGGTCCACCAGCGTCCATTCATAACCGGCCAGCGAAACCGTCTGGCCCGGCGCGATCGCGACGATGGTGGTCTGCGCCAGGGACATCCCGGCGATCCCGGCGATCGTCAGCCCCATGCCGGCATGCGCGACCGCCCCGCCCCAGACCGACAGCTTCAGGCCGGCCAACCGGGAGACGCTGTTGGTCAGCGGAACGCGGAACAGCCGGATGCGCTGGACGATCTCGGCGAAGCTCCCCAGCACCAGCCAGGCGGCGGCTGCGAAGGCCAGGGCCGCCATGCCAGCGTGAAAGCCAAGCTCGGCGACGATGCCGACCGCGGCGGCGACCAGCGCCACCCACCATAGCTTCAGCAGAGCGGGGCCCAGGGCGGCGCGCTTCCACGACAGCACCGGCCCCACCGCCATCGCCAGGAACAGCGGCGCGACCAGGGGCAGGACCGCCGAATTGAAATAGGGCGGGCCGACACTGATCTTGGCGCCGAACAGCAGGTCGGCGAACAACGGATAGATCGTGCCGGTAAGCACAACGGCGGCGATCGAGCACAGCAGGATGTTGTTCAGCACCAGCGCGCCCTCCCGCGATACCGGGGAGAACAGGCCGGACGCCGACAGTACCGGCGCGCGGATCGCGAACAGCAGCAGGCTGCCGCCGATCACCAGCGCCAGCAGCCCCAGGATGAAGATCCCGCGCGTCGGATCATTCGCAAAGCTGTGCACCGAGTTGAGGATGCCGGAGCGCACCAGGAACGTGCCCGACAAGCGACAGCGAGAAGGTTCCGATGGCCAGCAGCACGGTCCAGGTCTTCAGCGCCTCCCGCTTCTCCACCACGATGGCGGAATGCAGCAGCGCCGTGCCGGTCAGCCAGGGCAGCAGGGAGGCGTTCTCCACCGGGTCCCAGAACCAGTAGCCGCCCCAGCCGAGAATGTAATACGACCAGAACGACCCGAGCATGATGCCCATCGTCAGCAGGCTCCAGGACGCCAGCGTCCAGGGCCGCACCCAGCGCCCCCAGGAGGCGTCGATCCGCCCTTCCAGCAGGGCGGCGACGGCGAAGGCGAAGGGAATGGCAAAGCCGACATAGCCGGCATAGAGGATCGGCGGATGGATCGCGAGGCCCGGGTCCTGCAGCAGCGGGTTCATGTCCCGCCCGTCCTCCGGCACCGGCCAGAGCCGCAGGAAGGGGTTGGAGGTCAGCAGCGCGAACAGCTCGAACCCGACCGAGGTGCCGCCGAGCACACCGATCACCCGGGCGCGCAGCGATGAGGGCAGGTTGCGCCCGAACAGCCCGACCGCCCCGCCGCAGATCGCCAGGATCAGGCACCAGAGCAGGATCGAGCCCTCGTGATTCCCCCAGGTGCCGGAGATCTTGTAGATCATCGGCTTCAGCGAATGGGAGTTCTCGGCCACGTTCAGCACCGAGAAATCGTCGATCACCGAACTCCAGACCAAGCTGGCATAGGCGGCGACGAGGGCGATCAGCTGCCCGAACGCCAGCGCGGGCGCCGCCGCCATCAGCCGGATGTCGCGGGCCTGCGCGCCCCAGAGCGGCAGGATCATCTGCGCGGCGGCGAAGGCAACGGCCAGGGCGAGGGCGAAATGGCCCAGTTCCGGGATCATCCGCCCGCCTTCTTGGGGATCAGCGTGTTCCAGGTCGAGGCCGGCGGCGGCGGCTTGCCGTCGTCGGGGTTCCAGTGGCCGGTCTTCTTCAAGGCTTCCTCGACGTCCTTCGGCATATAGGTCTCGTCATGCTTGGCCAGCACCTCCGATGCCCGGAAGCTGCCGTCCGCGGCCATGCTGCCGAGCGCCACAACGCCCTGCCCCTCGCGGAAGAGGTCCGGCAGGATGCCGGTGTAGTTGACCGTCACCGTGCCGGCGCCGTCGGTGACCTGGAAGCGGGCGGTGGGATGGCCGTTCTCGCTCACCCGCTCCACGCTGCCTTTCACGACCAGGCCGCCCAGGCGGAAGGTCCGCCCGATCGCCGGCGCCTTGGTGGCGATCTCGGATGGCGGGATGAAGAACACCAGCGTGTCGCGGAAGGCCATCAGCGCGAGCGCCGTGGCGCTGCCGAGGCCGATGCCGCAGGCGACGAGGATCCAAAGGCGACGGCGTTTGCGGGTCATCGTCTCTTCCGGGTGTCGATTGCCGCCAGCCGGCGGGTCGCGCGGCGCGAGCGAAGCCAGGCATCGATCGCAAAGCCAACGGGCACGACCGTGCCCAGCGTATAGACGGCGATGATGTAGGGCAGATGGGTCACTTCTGGCTGTCCGCCCGCGCGCTGAGCAGGCCGCGGATGCGCCGCTCCATGACCGCGCTGCGCGTGCGGGTCAAGACGATGGCGGCGAAGACGCACGCATAGCCGACCCCGGCGACCGCCAGCGGCCAGAACATGTCGATATGCATGCTGGGCGCCCCGGTCAGCCCGATGGTCGCGGGCTGGTGCAGGGTATTCCACCAGTCCACCGAGAACTTGATGATCGGCAGGTTCACCACGCCGATCAGCGCCAGGATGGCCCCGGCGCGATAGCCGCGCGTCGGGTCGTCGAACGCGCGCACCAGCGCGACATGGCCGAGATACAGGAAGAACAGCACGAGCACCGAGGTCAGCCGCGCGTCCCACACCCACCAGGCGCCCCACATCGGCTTGCCCCAGATGCTGCCGCTGGCCAGGCACAAAGCGGTGAAGCCGGCGCCGACGGGCGAGATTTCGGCCGCCGCCAGGTCCGCCAGCGGATGGCGCCACACCAGCGACAGCAGCGAGCAGACCGCGAGCGCGAAATACCCGGCGCTCGCCAGCCAGGCCGAGGGCACGTGCACATACATCATGCGCACCGCGTCGCCCTGCTGCCAGTCGGCCGGCGCCACGAACAACCCGGCGTACAGGCCGATGGCGGTCAGTACCGCCCCGGTCAGGGCCAGCCACGGCAGAACGGCGCCGGACATCCGCAGGAAGCGCCCGGGATTGGCGAACCGGTGCAGGTTGCGCCCGGACGGACCGGGGCCGGCCCGGCTGGAACCAGACGGGTCGGGGCCAAGCGGGCGCGGCGTAAGGGCGGGGGTGATTTCCACGAAGCGATCCTAGACCAACGCTGCCGCCGTTTGAAGGCGCAGCGACTTGTCCCTAAGGTAGGAGCACGCACGACGACGGCAACCTGCGCCCATTCGATCGCAGGCAACTTGATGCAGAGCAATGACGAGACAATGATTTCCGCAAGCTGGGAAGCCGCATGCCGAACCACTGGCTGGTAAAGTCCGAACCCGACGCGTTCAGCTGGGACCAGCAGGTGTTCAACGTCGTCGAGCCCTGGACCGGCGTGCGCAACCACATGGCGAAGAACAATCTGAAAGCCATGAAGAAGGGGGATCTCGCCTTCTTCTACCACTCCAATGTCGGCAAGGAGATCGTCGGCGTGGTGGAGGTCGCGAACGAGGCCTATCCGGACCCGACCGCCGAAAGCGGGGACTGGGTGTGCGTGGACATGCGCGCCGTCGGGCCGATGCCCAAGCCTGTCACACTCGCCGCGATCAAGGCCGAGCCGGCGCTGGCGGATGTCGCGCTGGTGCGGATGTCGCGCCTGTCCGTGATGCCGATTGCGCCGGAGCACTGGAAGGTCCTTTGCAAGATGGGCGGATGGAAGCGGTAGATCAGCCTGGCCTGCTGCCGCCGCGGCTGCGCCTTCTGTGCCGGGTCGAGGACATCCCCGACCCCGGCGCCAAGGGTTTTCCACCGGCCCCCGGCGGTTTCACCGGCCTGTTCGCGGTGCGCCAGGGCACGGACATCCGCGTCTACGTGAATGCCTGCCCCCATATCGGCATCTCGCTCCACTGGCTGCCGGATCGCTTCCTCTCGGTGGACGGGCGGTTTATCGTCTGTTCCACCCATGGCGCCGAGTTCCGGCTGATGGACGGCTATTGCGTGCGCGGCCCCTGCCAGGGCGACGCGCTGGAAGCGGTGATGATACAGATCAAGGACGGCGACGTTCTGGTGGCGGAAGACGCGGGGCTATAACCTCGAACCGACAGCCGCGGCGTGCCTCCCGCGCAAGACCCCGCCTGATAAGACGCAGACCAATTAAGACTGGGAAGGAATAAACCGATGTCCGACCACCACCATGCCCCGCCGGGGCAGCTCTTTCCGGTCAAGGCTGATTTCGCCGCCCGCGCGCATGTCGATGCCGCGCGCTATCAGGAGATGTTCGAGCGCGCCGGGCGCGACCCCAACACCTTCTGGGCCGAGCAGGCGGAGCGCGTCTCGTGGATCCAGCGGCCGACGAAGATCAAGAACACCAGCTTTTCCGGCGACGTGTCGATCAAGTGGTTCGAGGATGGCACGCTGAACGCCTCCGCCACCTGCCTCGACCGGCATTTGCCGGACCGCGCCGACCAGGTGGCGATCATCTGGGAAAGCGACGATCCCAACGTGAGCGAGAAAGTCACCTACCGGGACCTGCATGAGCGGGTCTGCCGCCTCGCCAACGTCCTGAAATCCCTCGGCGCGCGCAAGGGCGACCGGATCACGATCTACCTGCCGATGGTGGTGGAAGCCGCCGTGGCCATGCTCGCCTGTGCCCGTATCGGCGCCATCCATTCCGTGGTCTTCGGCGGCTTCTCACCCGACAGCCTGGCCAACCGGCTGCAGGATTGCGGCTCCACCCTGCTGATCACCGCCGACGAGGGCCGCCGCGGCGGCCGAAAGGTGCCGCTGAAGGCCAATGCCGACGAGGCGCTTAAATCCTGCCCGGACGTGAAAAACGTCATCGTGGTGCCCGTCACCGGCGCCGCCACCCCCATGCATCCCGGTCGCGACCACGACTACGCGGCGCTGACCCGGGCGGCCTCGCCGCACTGCCCGCCGGAAGTGATGAACGCGGAAGACCCGCTGTTCATCCTGTATACCTCCGGCAGCACCGGCAAACCGAAGGGTGTGCTGCACACCACCGGCGGCTACATGGTCTGGGCCAGCTTCACCCATGAGATCGTGTTCGACTACCACCCCGGCGAGGTCTACTGGTGCACCGCCGACGTGGGATGGGTGACCGGGCACACCTACATCCTGTACGGACCGCTCGCCAACGGCGCCACCACCCTGATGTTCGAGGGCGTGCCGAACTACCCGGACAGTTCGCGCTTCTGGCAGGTGGTGGACAAGCACCAGGTCAACATCTTCTACACCGCCCCGACCGCCATCCGCGCCCTGATGCGCGACGGTGAGGGCCCGGTGAAGACGACGTCCCGCGAGTCGCTGCGCGTGCTCGGCAGCGTCGGCGAGCCGATCAACCCGGAAGCGTGGCTCTGGTACGACCGCGTGGTCGGCGAGCATCGCTGCCCGATCGTCGATACCTGGTGGCAGACCGAGACCGGCGGCATCCTGATCAGCCCGCTGCCCGGCGCCACCACCCTCAAGCCCGGCTCCGCCACAAGGCCGCTGCCCGGGGTGAAGCCGCTGATCGTCGATGGCGAGGGCCACGAACTGCACGGCCCGACCGAGGGCAA
The DNA here is from genome assembly GCA_963839645.1 of uncultured Alphaproteobacteria bacterium. Lineage (GTDB taxonomy): Bacteria > Pseudomonadota > Alphaproteobacteria > Acetobacterales > Acetobacteraceae > PALSA-911. The sequence goes on from CAWIVZ010000001.1 coordinate 476,845, forward strand.
TCTGTGCCTGGCCGATGCATGGCCCGGTATGATGCGCACGGTCTATGGCGACCATGAGCGGTTCATCCAGACCTATTTCTCCACCTTTCCTGGCCTCTATTTCACCGGCGACGGCGCAAGGCGCGACGAGGACGGCTATTACTGGATCACCGGGCGCGTCGATGACGTGATCAACGTCTCCGGCCACCGCATGGGCACCGCGGAAGTGGAAAGCGCGCTGGTATCCCACCCGAAAGTGGCCGAGGCCGCGGTGGTCGGCTTCCCGCACGACCTCAAGGGCCAGGGCATCTACGCCTACGTCACCCTGAACGCCGGCGAGGAGCCGAGCGAGGCATTGCGCAAGGAACTGGTGGCGCATGTCCGCCAGGAGATCGGCCCCATCGCCTCGCCGGATGCGATCCAGTGGGCGCCGGGCCTGCCGAAAACCCGTTCCGGCAAGATCATGCGCCGCATTCTGCGCAAGATCGCCGCCAACGAGGTGGACGGGCTGGGCGATACGTCGACCCTGGCCGATCCGGGTGTGGTAACCGAATTGGTCGCGAACCGGCTGGGCTGAGCGCGAACGCTCAGCCCAAAGTCGTTCTTCAGCCCTTGAACGCCGGGCGGCCGGTGCAGCGGTTCAGCCAGTCGGCGGCCTTAGGGTAGGCAGACAGGTCGAACCGACCCGCCTTCGCCCACACCATCACGGCGGCCACGTTCAGATCGGCAACGGTAAAATGTTCGCCGAGCAGATAGGGACGTCCGGCGAGGTGATCTTCCAGCACCTGCAGCGGGCGCTCCAGATCGGTCTTGCATTGCGCCAGCGTGGCATCATCCACCGGCCGCATGCCCAGGACGTGCAGCATGTTGGTGAGCAGCGGCTTCTCCAGCTCGGTCATCGCCCAGAAGCTCCACTGCGTCGCCAGCGCCTCCTCCTCGAGCGACTTGAGGCCGATCGGGTGGCCGTGGCCGTATTTCTTGGCGAGATAGAGGTTGATGGCCATGAACTCGTACAGCGTGAAGCCATTGTCGTCGATCGCCGGCACGCGGGCGTTCGGATTGGCCTGCAGCAGTTCTGGCGATTCCCGGGTCTTGGCGAAATGCACCGGCACATTCTCGTGCGCCAGGCCAAGCTCGCGCGCCAGCCAAAGGCTGCGCGCGGCGCGCGACTGCGGAATGCCGTAGATTTTCAGTGATGCGTCCATAGGCTTGCTCCCCTTCATGTTCGTCCGCGGACAGTATCCCATCCTCTGTCATTGCGCATACGGCTTACGCCGATGTGTTCCGTCACGGCGCGGCCCGCGCTTGCGACAACCACGAAACGTTTGCTAACGATGCCAATGCGGATCTGTTCATGAGCGTTAAAACCACTCCTCTCAGGGGTTGGCGGGAGTGGAATCGCTAAACTGTCAAACATCTTCGACAGGCGAAATGGGTAGTCTGCAAACCTATAGCGTTCGAAAATTGGGGAGTTAAGGCCACATGGACATGACCCGGCGCGTCGGCGCGGAATTCTTCGGCACTTTCTGGCTGACCTTCGGCGGCTGCGGCAGCGCCGTGCTGGCGGCGGCCTACCCCCAGCTTGGCATCGGCTTCGCCGGTGTCGCGCTGGCCTTCGGCCTGACGGTGCTGACCATGGCCTACGCCGTAGGGCATATTTCCGGCGGCCATTTCAATCCGGCCGTTACGATCGGCCTATGGGCCGGCGGGCGGTTCAAGACCGGCGACATCATCCCCTATTGGATCGCCCAGGTTGCCGGCGCCATTGCCGCGTCGGCGGTGCTGTATGTGATCGCTTCCGGCAAGCCGGACTTCGTCATGGGCGGCTTTGCCTCCAACGGTTACGGCGACCTCAGCCCGGGCAAATACAGCCTGATGGCCTGCCTGTTGATGGAGGTGCTGGCGACGTTCTTCTTCCTGATGATCATCCTTGGATGCACCTCCAAGCGCGCGGCGGTCGGCTTCGCGGGAATTCCGATCGGCCTGGGGCTGACGCTGATCCACCTGATCTCGATCCCCGTCACCAACACCTCGGTCAACCCTGCCCGCAGCACCGGCCCGGCCCTGTTCGCCGGCGGTGACTATATCGGCCAGCTTTGGCTGTTCTGGGTAGCCCCGATCGTCGGCGCGCTGATCGCCGGCGCCGTGTCGCGCTGGCTGCACGACGAGGAGTAGGCAAGGCTGGGGCTTCCGCCCCAAACCTGCGCTACCCCCGCTCTGCGCCCAGCAGCACGCCTACCAGCGCCTCACAGCCTTCCCGGTCCGCTTCGTCGAACCGGTTCGGGATCGGGCTATCCAGGTCGAGCACGCCCAGGACCTGCCCATCCCGCAGCAGCGGCACGACCAGTTCCGAGCGCGACGCCACGTCGCAGGCGATATGGCCCGGGAAATCATGGACGTCCGGCACCAGGATGCTGTGCCGTTGCGCCGCCGCCGTGCCGCACACGCCCTTGCCCAGCGCAATCCGCACGCAGGCCGGCTTGCCCTGGAACGGGCCGAGTACCAGCTCCTCGCCGCGGAGAAAATAGAACCCGGCCCAGTTGAGGGACGGCAGGCTGTGATAAATCGAGGCGGCAAAATTGGCGGTATTGGCGATCCAGTCGGCTTCCCCCGCCAGCAATCCCCCGATTGCCTGGGCCAGATCGGCATAGAGCGCCCGCTTGTCCTCCGACGCGGACAAACCGGCCGGGTTCCACGGCGTCACGAGTGCAGGATCGTGCATGGGCGGGCGCTCCAACTTCTATCTGGCGAGCGACTTATAGGCCCAGGATCACGACGTCTGGAACACCGCCTTGCGCCGGAAGGCTACGCCACGGCACCGCTGGCCAGCCGGCGGCGGGGCGGCGACGTTCGCGGCGACGGCTGGGGCCTGGCGGCGGCGTTCATGATCGCGCGCAGTTCACGCAGGAACGCATTGCCGGCGGTGGTGCGATGAACCAGGACGTTGCGCCGTTCGGCCGGGTCCGGCTTGCGGCGAACCAGATCGAACTGGGTCAAACGGTCCAGCGCGCGGGTGATCGCGGGACGCGACACATCCAGCCCGGCGGCGAGGCTGCGCACCGACTGCCCGGCCTCGTTGAGGTAGCAGATCAGGAATATGGCCAATTGCCGTGCACTGAGGTCGGCCTTGTCCCGCCGGACAATGCCGGCCACGGTGCCGCGCAGCAGGTGGGCCAATGTATCATCCTCATCCTTGACAGCCATGCAGCGAACCCTTCCCTGGATCGAAAGCACGAACGGCGCACCGATTCGCCGCTTCGAGATTTGATGCGGAAAAATTCTACCTGGGGTTGATGTCGCGGACAAGCACATTTATCGCATCATGCAACGGATGCGGTCACGCGGCCGATCGCGTTTCCGCCGCGGGTCGGATTGGTCCGGATGGCGGCGGACAGCGCCACGACGATCTCAGCCGACAATGACGCGCCAGGCGACGAGCAGGATCATCAGCCCCAGATAGGCACGCAGCGCGAACAGGGACAGCCGGACAGCCGGGGTCAGGGCCATGCGGCCCAGGCCGGAATGATAGAGCTTTTCCTCCGGCAGATCGTCGAGCGGATGAACGATCCGGGGCAGACGAAGATCGAGCGCGGTATCGGACATCGGTGCGGCTCCTTTGTTCAGCTGGCGGGAAAAAGATCGGGCAGGATGACCTGGGCGGCGAGCACCAGGGACAGGGCGAACAGCAAGCCGATCACGGTCCAGTTCACCCAGTTGTTCCAGGGACGATTGGCGAAGCGCGGCCCCAGCATCTCGCGGTCGTTCAGCAGCAATTGCAGGAAGATGATGGCCGACGGCAGCATCACCCCGGCCAGCACCTGCACGCCGACGATGATGGTTTGCAACGGCGCGCCGGGAATGAGCACGACGGCGGCGGCCAGCGCGACGCAAACCGCGTAGGCGGAATAGAATTTCGGCGCGTCGCTGATGCGGGCCTGCAGCGTGTTGCGCCAGCCCATCACCTCGCCCCACGCCCAGGCGGACGACAGGGAAACCGCGGTGGCCCCCAGCAGGGCGGCGTTGCACATCAGCAGCAGGATCAGCGTGGAACCGGCCCCGCCGATCAGCGGCCGCAGCGCAATGGCCATCTGGGCCGGATCCTCGAAGCTGCCGCCATGGCGGTGCAGGGCGTCGCCGACCAGCAGCATGGAGGCGGCGAAGCCGACCACGGCGACGGCGCCGACCAGGGTGTCGAGCCGGGCCGCCTTCAGATCGGCGAAGCGCAGCCGCTTGTCGGCGACGCAGCTGCTTTGAAAGAACAACTGCCAGGGCGCGATCGTGGTGCCGACGATGGCGATGACCAGGAACACCAGCGAACCGGTCACCCCGCCGGCCGGCACGGAGGGCATCAGCGTATGGCGCAGCGCCTCGCGCGCATTCGGCCCGACCTGCCAGGCCAGGAACAACCAAGCCAGATTGAGCCCGCATAGCGCCAGCGTCATCCGCTCCCACCGGCGATAGCTGCCGGTGCCGACCAGGGCGATCAGCCCGACGGCAGACAGCGGCACGATCAGATCGGGGTCCAGGCCCAGGCGGCCGGCGGCCATCGCGATGGCGGCGAACTCGGTGACCAGGGTGAAGATGTTTACCAGCAGCAGGTCGAACAGGGCGAAGCGGCCCCACCATTTGCCGAAGCGTTGATAGATCATCGCGGCGTGACCCTGGCCGGTCGCGATGCCGAGCCGGGCCACCATTTCCTGCACGAAATAGGTCACCGGCAACAGCAGCAGCAGCACCCAGAGCAGCGACGTGCCGTACTGCGCGCCGGCCTGGGTGTAGGTGGAAACGGCGCCGGCGTCGTTGTCGGCGACCATGACGATGAGCCCGGGTCCGGCCACCACCATGAAATGCAGGATGCGGTGGCGCCAGCCGGGGCGGGAGGCAGGTATCTGCCGGGGCAAGGTAGCAGGGGTCATGGAGCCGCAATCCTGGCGTCGGGGGGAAACCCGGACGGGGAGCGGCAGAGGAATTGCGCGCTGTCAGCCCATCCGGTGCAGCATGATCGGGCGGCCGGGCTGGGTGGCCCGGCCGCGACTAGAGCCTTCTTCCATCAGGAGGCTCCCTCATGCGATTTCACGCAGATTGCGGGCGACCGAAGGCCGGTGCGGCACGATGTCCTCGCGCCAGACGCACATCAGCCGTCCGGCGCCATCCTGTATCCAGTGCGCGACCAGATGCGGGGCCAGGCCGAACCGCGCCAGCAAGGTGGCGGTGTCGAGCACGGTGGAACGCGAACGCACCGGCGAGGCCAGCGCGGACGGGAAAGCCCCCGATGGGAGCGGACGGTTGAAATCGATCAGGGCGGTCATTGCGACGCCTCCTTGCGGGTACCGGTTGAAGACCGGCCCAGGAGGCGCTGACCGCGTGCGGTCAGCCGATGATGGCTGTCCGCGACATTGCGGTCACACGGCACTCCCGGGCAATGATGACCGTCGGAACGACAGCGCGCGCGATGCGCGGACTGTACGGCTCGACGGGTTCGCTGCTAGGTCGGGGTTTCATGTGATCCATAGGGTTTGTTGACACGCGCCCGGCCCTTCCGGGGCCGAACGGACAGCGCCGCTTTCACGGAACCGTCATCCGTCACTTAGTCCGATTGTCCAGTCGGTTCAAGCATCCTGTTCGACCGCGACGATGCGAAACACCAGCTCCTCGCCGTCCGGCCGGCGGATATTGACATAGTCGCCGGGCCGGCAGATCCGCGCCTCCAGGGTCCAGACCGGCTCGTCCATGCCGTGCTCGCCCTGCAGCGCCCAGCCGGCTTCGACATTGCCCTCGTCCACCAGCACCACCTCGCCCCGCCAGTCCTCCCGGCCTGGGCGGAAGCGGCGCGCACGCCAGGGCGTGGGATCGGCGAAATAGGCCGCCGGATCGATCTGGCCCTGCGGCGTCAACAACACCTTTATTTCCAGCCCATGCTCGGTGCTGCCCGTCGGCATACCCGGGCCGGCCGCCAGCAGGGCAAGGATCTTCGGCATCAGATGGCCACCCTCACGCCGAGCTCCACCACCCGGTCGGACGGGATGCGGAAGAACTCGGTGGCCGACACCGCGTTGCGGGCCATCACCAGGAACAGCCACAGGCGCCAGACCGGCATCTTCGGCACCATCGACGGCACCAGCACCTCACGGCCGAGGAAGTAGCTGGCCTGCATCGGATCGAAGGCGACGCCGCGCTCCCTCAGGTCTTCCAGCGCGCGCGGGATGTTCGGGCTTTCCATGAAGCCGTAGCGCAGCAGCACGCGATGGATGCCCGGCGCCAGCTCTTCCACCTCGGTGCGCCGTTCGGGTCCCGCTTCCGGCTCGTCCAGGTTCTGCACGGTGACGAACAACACCCGCTCATGCAGCACCTTGTTGTGCTTCAGATTGTGCAGCAGCGCGGCGGGCACGTAGTCCGGGTTGCCGGTCAGGAACACCGCCATGCCCGGCACCCGCACGGTCCGCGATTGCGGCAGCCGCGCCAGGAACGAGGCCAGCGGCAGGCTGTCCTGCTTCCAGCGATCGAGCAGCAGCGCCCGGCCGCGGTTCCACGAAGTCATCAGCGCCATCAGCCCCAGGCCGAACGCCAGAGGCACCCAGCCGCCCTCCGGTATCTTCAAGGCGTTGGCGGCGAAAAAGACACTGTCGATGATGAAGAAGCCGCCGAACACCAGGAACGCGGCCGGGCGCGACCAGCCAAACTGCCGGCGGAACACCACCATCGCCAGCACGCAGGTGCACAGGAATGTCCCGGTCACCGCGATGCCGTAGGCGGCGGCCAGATTGTCGCTGCTGCGGAAGGTGAACACCAGGATCAGCACACCCATCAGCAACGCGGTGTTCACCTGCGGGACATAGATCTGTCCTTCCTCGGTGTTGGAGGTATGGCGCACGGTCATGCGCGGCAGGAACCCGAGCTGCATGGACTGGCGGGTGATCGAATAGGCGCCCGAGATCAGCGCCTGGCTCGCGATCACCGTGGCGACGGTCGCCAGGATCACCATCGGCAGGCGCAGCCAGTCCGGCCCCAGCAGGAAGAACGGGTTCTCGATCGCCTTCGGATCGCTCAGGATCAGCGCGCCCTGGCCAAAATAATTCAGCACGAGGCTCGGCAGCACGAAGAACATCCAGGTCAGCTTGATCGGCCGCGAGCCGAAATGTCCCATGTCCGCATACAAGGCCTCGGCGCCGGTCACGCACAGCACCACCGCGCCCAGCACGATGAAGGCCAGCGACTTGTACTGGATACAAAGCCCGATGGCGTAGGTCGGCGACACCGAGAGCAGCACGTACGGATGTCGCACGATCTCCAACAGCCCGAGGATCCCGATCGCGACGAACCACAGCGCCATGATCGGGCCGAAGACGCGCCCGACGCTGCCGGTGCCGCGCCATTGCATGCCGAACAGCGTCACGATCACCACCGCCGAGATCGGCAGCACATAGGTCTGCGCCTCCGGCGTGACGGTCACCAGACCCTCGACCGCCGATAACACGGAGATGGCGGGGGTGATGATGCCGTCGCCGAAGAACAGGCAGGCTCCGGCGACGCCGACCAGGGCCAGGAAACGCCGCAGGCCGCTCCCCGCCGACACCCGCTGCGCCAGCGCCATCAGCGCCAGGATGCCGCCCTCGCCATGGTTGTCGGCGCGCATCACCAGCAGCACGTATTTCACGGTCACAATCAGGATCAGCGACCAGAAGATCAGGGACAGGATGCCCATGATCTCGGTCGCGGTCACCGGCAGGTTGTGGAACAGCTGCAGGCTGGTCTTGAACGCATACAGCGGGCTGGTGCCGATATCGCCATAGACGACGCCGAGAACGGCCAGCAGCGCCGCCGCCTTCGGGGCCGGCTTGTGGACCGCCAATACGGTTTCGGCGGTGCTCGCCGGGGCAGTGCTCACGTGCGGACCCGGCTTGGCTGCAATTGCATACAGGTGGGCCGTGGGTGTTGCGCCATTTCTGCCTTAAGCCCCATTTCTGCCTCAATCCATCGTGCCTTGATCGCTCAGGGCGACAGGTTGCGGCCTCATGCGCCGGCGGATCGTGTCACCGGGCCGCCGCCAAGCATAGCATCATCTCCCGGGCCGCGGACCCATACGCCCGGACACAACATGAGACAAGCGTGTCGCATTCCGGTCACGGCACGTGCGCGGCCCTGTCTCCAGCGCCGGTGCCAGGGATCGTGACCAAAAAAAGGCAGATGCCCGAAGAAAGCCGATCAGGAACGACGCTCTCCCGGCGGGACGCCGCGCTCGCGCGCCCCGTCCCGAAAGGATTAGCGGCCGCCGAAGATGGCGGTGCCGACGCGGACCCAGGTGGCGCCGCAGGCGATGGCGGTTTCGAAATCCGCGGACATGCCCATCGACACGATGCCCAGGCCGTGCCTGGCGGCGCGGTCGGCAAGCCAGATGAAATGCGGCTTCGGGTCTTCCCCGGCGGGGGGGACGCACATCAGGCCGGCGAGATTGTCGCCGAAGCGGGACTTGCAGTCGGTGATGAAACCGTCCGCGTCGGCGGTGGGGATGCCGGCCTTTTGCGGTTCGTTGCCGACATTCACCTCGATCAGCAGGCGGGGCATCCGGCCTTCCTTGGCCGCGGCGGCCTCGATCGCGTCGGCCAGGCGCGGGCGGTCCAGGCTTTCGATCACGTCGGCCAGGCGCACCGCGTCGCGTGCCTTGTTGGTTTGCAGGCCGCCGATCAGGTGCAGCTGCAGCCCGGGAAATTCCTGCCGCAATTGGGGGAATTTCTCCTCCGCTTCCTGCACCCGGTTCTCCCCGAATATCGTCTGGCCGGCGTGCAGCGCCGCGCGGACCGCCTCGATCGGCTTGGTCTTGGAAACCGCCACCAGGGTAATGTCCTCCGCCCGGCGCCCGGCGGCGAGGGCGGCGGCGGCGATCCGCTCGCGGATCCGTGCCAGATTGGCGGCGATGCCGGCACTGTCCGGAGGCGATGGCGCTTGTTGGGGCGTTGTTGGGGTGTGTTCATGGATGAAAAGCTTGTCGCCTGGGCCCGCGCCGTCAAGTCGCGCCAGCGCCGGAAGCCGGGCCGCCCGCGGGTGCCGGCGCTGTGGCTGTTCACCGACGCCGTCCGCCTGCCCGACCCGCGCCCGGCGGTGGCGCGATTGCCCAGGGGGCTGTGCGGGGTGGTGCTGCGCCATGACGGCGCGCCGGACAGAGCACAGCTGGGCCGGGACCTGGCAAGGATCTGCCGCGACCGGCGGCTGGTCCTGGTGGTGGCGGGAGATGCGCGGCTGGCCGCGGCGCTGGGTGCCGGTGTGCACCTGCGGGCCGGGCGAGGCCGCGTGGCCTGGCCACGGGCCGGCCTGACGACGGCTTCCGCGCATGACCTGGTGGAACTCCATCGCGCCGCCCGCGCCGGGGCCGGACTGGCGTTCCTGTCGCCGGTATTCCCGACCGCCAGCCATCCCGGCGCCGCTTCCCTGGGCGCTGCGCGCTGGACCGGGCTGGCGCGGCAGGCCAGGCTGCCGGTCGCGGCCCTTGGCGGCATAGGGGCGAGCCGCGTGCGAGCCCTGCCCCGGGGGATTTGCCGCGCTGCCGGCGCGATCGGCGCGCTGGTGTAATCATCCTGCCACGTCGCTGTTGCCTTCGTGCCACAGTGTTTCGCAAATGCCATGCATATTGCCGCCAGCCCGTTGCAGGAATTCGAATGGGCTGCTCATACTGCCGTCAGGTCTGGCTGCTCCCCCTTTTGCGGGGGTGATTCCCCGGGTTTCGGTCCAGGGGCTCATCCGGTGGGACGAATGGGGCGGGGCCTGAGAATGTCTGCCGGGACCCCCGGCTAAACGAGGAGGGTTTACATGCGTAAGATTCTGCTGGCCAGCGCGGCCATGCTCACTGCGACCGCCGGTGGCGCGTTCGCCCAGTTGGTTCCCGGCACGACCCAGAGCGCCTATTCGGGCATGATCCCGAACGTGCCGACGTCCGCCGCGGGCGCCAACAACAACAACAACGTCGCCGCCCGCGCCATTCCGGGCCCGACCGCCAACCCGACCCCCGGCACGTTCGTCATCCGCCTCGGTGGCCGCGTGAACGTGGAAGCTCGGCGCTGGCTGGTCCAGCATCGATAGCATCTACACGCCGGGCACGCCTGCCTCCGGTGGCGTGACCGTCACCACACCGGCCGTCGGCGGCATCGCGACCTTGCCGGCTGGCAACACGTTTGTCAGCGTGAATACCGCGACCGGCACGATCACCTCCAAGACGCCGACGGTTGCTGCTACCCCCGCTTCCGGCGCCAAGAAGAACCCGTACGGCATCGGCACCTATATGCGCCTGTATCCGGGCCTGGACGCCATGGCGACCAACGGCCTGCGCTACGGTGCCGGCACCGAAATCCGCATGAACTCGCCGACCCCGGCTCTCGGCACCGGTGCCGTCGCCACCGGCGGCGCCAGCGCCTACACGTTCGGCAATACCCTGTATCGTCCGCCGCGCCTTCGTCTACGCCGCCGGGGACAACTGGGGCTCTGGTGCGCGCCGGTAGGGCGACGGCGTGATCTCGCTGTTCGACGGCGGCGTGACCACCAGCCAGAACTGGTCCAACTCCGGCGTGCTGAACGGCGGCGACGCCCAGTTCACCACCCCGAGCGCCTGGCCATTCCGTTCTACTGGATGGCGGTTGCCGGCAACGAGTACGACAGCAACAAGATCGTCTACATCTCGCCGAAGCTGTTCGGGGTCGAGGCCGGCTTCTCCTACGCGCCGGCCGCCGGCAACCTGTATGCCTCTTGCAGCGTTCCCGGCTCCAACTGCTCGACCCTGTCGTCCTCGTCCGTGGTGTCTGACGCCGCCCGCTACACCGACCTGTATCAGGCCGGTCTGCGTTACCTGAACGACGTCGGCCCGGTGAACCTGCGCGTCTACGGCGTGTATGTCGGCAGCGGCACGGTCAGCTACACCGGCCCGGCTCCGAAGTATGGCTCGGTTGCCGGCTTCTTCGACAACATCAGCGTGTTCAACGCCGGCGCGGCGGCTACCTTTGCCGGCTTCACGCTGGGTGCGAACTGGATCGGCGGCGCCATGAACGGCCAGTTCGTGCCGAAGCCCGCTGGCGGCGCGAACCTGAACGCCACCACCGTCGGTCTGCAGTATGTGACCGGCGCGCTGACCCTCGGCGTGACCGGCGCCGTGGCGGACTCGCAGGGCGCGATCGGCCTGGTTGGGCAGACGCAGCAGCATGAGCAGGAAATCTCCTTCGGCGGCCGCTACGTCGTGGCTCCCGGCCTGGCGGTTTCCGCGGACTACATCTACCAGCAGCGCCGCCAGAACGGTTACAACTTCGTGACCGGCGCCGTTGGCAACGACTACAACGCGATCCACGGCCAGTCCGTCCTGCTCGGCGTCGCCGTCAACTGGTAAGCCTTTGATAAGCCTAGGACGAAAGAACGGCGGGGAGCTTTCCCCGCCGTTTTTCGTTGCAGCGCCTGCTGGCCCTTTGGCCGCCAATATCGGGGCGGCGCCGGCATTCGGGCAGGTGGGTATTGGCGGCGCTTCGCGGACAGGCTAGGTAGCGCGTTGCACTTGCACGAACCTCAGGCCCTGACATGACACTCTCGCGATCGACGCTTCTGCCCATCCTGCTGCTGGGAGTATGGCCTTGGCCGGCTGCGCCAGTTCGGCGATCTCTCCGAACCAGGTCCCCGACAACTACTCGGGCCTCCAAGGCCCGAATTCCGAAAGCTCGCGGCTGATCGGCAGCGCCACCGGCAGCGACGTCATTCTCGGCACGTCCAAGAACAAGCCGGCGGAAGGCTCTGGCGGTGGCGGCACCGGCCTGGGCGTGAACGCCTATCTGTGGCGCGGCGCGCTCGACACCCTCTCGTTCATGCCGCTGGCCTCCGCCGACCCGTTCGGCGGCGTGATCATCACCGACTGGTACCAGCCGCAGGGCGCCGGCGGGGAACGCTTCAAGGCGACCGCCTATATCCTGAGCCGGGAACTGCGCGCCGACGCGCTGCGCGTCGCGATGTTCCGCCAGGTGGAACAGAAGGGCCAGTGGGTGGACGCGCCGATCAGCCCGGGCACCGTCTCGGAGATCGAGAACAAGGTGCTGTCGCGCGCCCGCGCGTTGCGCGCGCAGAGCAACCCGAGCGGCTAGCCACGGCCGGGCCGGCGACGCCGCCCGGACCATCCGCGACAATGACGACCCAGAACGATGTTTGGGAACGCTGATGCCTGAAATCCAGACCGAGACACCCCAAGCCGCGCCGGATGCCCCGCGCTACAATTTCCGCGACGCGGAGCCGCGCTGGCAGCAGGAATGGGACCGGCTCGGGTGCTTCCGGGTCGAGGATGTGCCGACCGACGGCAAGCCGAAATACTACGTGCTGGAGATGTTCCCCTATCCCAGCGGCAAGATCCACATGGGGCATGTGCGGAACTACACCCTCGGGGACGTGGTGGCCCGCTACAAGCGCGCGCGCGGCTTCTCCGTGCTGCATCCGATGGGCTGGGACGCCTTCGGCCTGCCGGCGGAAAACGCGGCGCGCGAGCGCGGCGTGCATCCCGCCAAGTGGACCTATGAGAACATCGCCAACATGCGCGCCGAATTGCAGCGCATGGGCCTGTCGCTGGACTGGACCCGCGAATTCGCCACCTGCGATGCATCGTATTACGGCCAGCAGCAGAAGCTGTTCCTCGATTTCCTCGCCGCCGGCCTGGTGGAGCGCAAGGAAAGCTGGGTGAACTGGGACCCGGTGGACGGCACCGTGCTGGCCAACGAGCAGGTCATCGACGGCCGCGGCTGGCGCTCCGGCGCGCTGGTGGAGAAGAAGCTGCTGTCGCAGTGGTTCTTCAGCATCACCAAATACGCGCCCGACCTGCTCGCGGCGCTCGATCGCATGGACCGCTGGCCCGAGCGCGTGCGCACGATGCAGAAGAACTGGATCGGCCACAGCACCGGCGCGCAGCTGCACTTCCCGCTGGTCGCCCCGGAAGCCGGCCCAGAGGCCCGTATCGACCGGATCGAGGTTTATACCACCCGCCCCGACACGCTGTTCGGCATGTCCTTCGTCGCCCTGGCCCCGGAGCATCCGCTGGCTGCCGCCATCGCCGCGCGCGACCTGGAAGCCGCGGCCTTCGTCGCCGAATGCCGCCAGCTCGGCACCAGCGAGGCGGTGATCGAGACGGCGGAAAAGAAAGGGTTCGACACCGGCCTGCGGGTCGCCCATCCGTTCCTGAAGGGCAAGACCTTTCCGGTCTGGATCGCCAATTTCGTGCTCATGGAATACGGCACCGGCGCCATCTTCGGCTGCCCCGCGCACGACCAGCGCGACATCGAGTTCGCCCGCAAATACGGCCTGGACGTAACCCCCGTGGTGCTGCCGCCGGACGCCGATCCCGCGACCTTCGCGGTCGGCACGGAGGCCTATGTCGGCCCTGGCACGATCTACCATTCCGGCTTCCTCGACGGCCTCGACGTGGCCGAGGCGAAGGCGCGGGCCATCGCCGAACTGGAACGTCTGGACGTCGGGCGTGGCGTCACCAACTGGCGCCTGCGCGACTGGGGCGTCAGCCGGCAGCGCTATTGGGGCTGCCCGATCCCGGTGATCCATTGCGCCGCCTGCGGCGTGCAGCCGGTGCCCGCCGACCAGCTGCCCGTCGTGCTGCCGGAGGATGTGACCTTCGACAAGCCGGGCAATCCGCTCGATCACCATCCGACCTGGAAGCACGTGCCCTGCCCGTCCTGCGGCGCCCCGGCCCGGCGCGAGACGGATACCTGCGACACCTTCGTCGACAGCTCCTGGTATTTCGCCCGGTTCTGCAGCCCACAGGCCAAGGAACCGGTCAGCCGCGCGGCGGCGGATCACTGGCTGCCGGTGGACCAGTATATCGGCGGCATCGAGCATGCGATCCTGCATCTGCTCTATGCACGCTTCTTCACACGCGCGATGTCCGCCACCGGCAGCCTGGCGGTGGACGAGCCGTTCGACGGGCTGTTCACCCAGGGCATGGTCACCCATGCCAGCTTCCGCGGTTCCGATGGCCGCTGGCTGTATCCCGAGGAAGTTGACATCCGCGCCGATGGCAACGCCGTGCATCGGGAAACCGGCGAGGCCGTCACGGTCGGCCGGGTCGAGGCGATGTCGAAATCCAAGCGCAACACCGTCGACCCCGGTGAGATTATTTTCCGGTATGGCGCCGATACGGCGCGCTGGTTCATCCTGTCGGACAATCCGCCCGACCGCGATATCGAATGGACGGAATCGGGCGTCGCCGGCGCCTATCGCTTCACCCAGCGGGTTTTCCGTCTCGCCGAAGCCGCCGCCGGCATCACGGCCGGCGCGCAGCCGGAAACCTTCGGTCCGGCCGCGACCGCGCTGCGCCGCGCGACCCACCGGGCCATCGCCGCGCTGACCGAGGCGCTGGAAAGCTTCGCCTTCAACGTCGCCGTGGCGCGGCTGTACGAACTGGCCAACGCCATCGCCGAGGCAGCCAGCCTCGACACCAGGAGCGCCGCCGATGAGCCGGGGCTCGGCTGGGCGCGGCTGGAGGCGCTGTCGATGCTGGCGCGTCTCGCCGGGCCGATGATGCCGCATCTGGCGGAGGAAGTGCACGCGCTGCTGCATCCCGGCGAACCGATGGTGGCGAACCTGCCATGGCCGGAAGCCGATCCGGCCCTGGTCGCCGCCGACAGCGTGACGATCGCGGTACAGGTCATGGGCAAGCTGCGCGGCGCGATCGTCGTCGCCCCCGATGCCAGCGCGGAGGCGGTCATCTCGGCGGCGGAGAACGAGCCGAACGTCGCCCGGCTGCTGGCCGGCAAACGCGTCGTCAAGCGCATCCACGTGCCGGGCCGCATCGTGAACTTCGTGATCGCGGCCTAGAGCATGATCGGCTCAGATAGAATCGCCGCTCCTGCTCTAGCCTTTGTTTTGGCGAGCATTTTCATCGGATCATGTGAAGAACATGATCCGATAAGGCTCTAGCGCGGGATGACCGGCCGCCGCACCCTGCTGGCGCGACTGGGCAGCCTGGCCGGGCTGTCCGTCCTGGCGGGCTGCGGCTTCCATCCGGCGTATATGCCGACCGCGTCCGGTGATGCCGGCACCGCGCAGCGCGAGATGGCCGCGGTGTTCATCGGCAATATCAGCGAACGAAGCGGCCAGCTGCTCCGCCAGGCGCTACAGGAACGCTTCGAGCGAGCCGGGGCGGGCGAGGCGCGACGCTACACCCTGGCCGTCAGCTATGGGATCGGCGGCGAGGGGGTCGCGGTCCTGCCGGACACCAACGTCACGCGCATCCGGGTCATCGGCGACGCCAGTTGGTACCTTATCGCCCAGGACCCGGCGAAAACCCGCCTCGCAGCCGGCCACGCACGCGCGGTGGACGGCTATAATATCCTCAACCAGCAATACTTCTTCAGCGATCTCAGCAACGAGGATGCGCAGCGGCGGCTAGCCGACGCGGTGGCCGACCAGATCGCCATTCAGGTCGCCGCCTGGTTTCGCGCCCGTGCCGCCAACGCTGGCTGAGTTGCGATGAAGCTGGACGCACGGCGGTTCCCGGCGTTCGTCAAGGACCTGGGCAGCTGCCGCGTGGTGTTGCTGCACGGCGAGGATGCCGGGCTGATCCGCGACCGCGCCGAGGCGCTGGTCCGCGGCGTCGCCGGCAGCCTCGACGATCCCTTCCTGGTCGCCGACCTCACCCGTGAAACCGCCGACCGCCTGGGCGAGGAGGCGTCGGCGCTGTCGCTGACCGGCGGGCGGCGCGTCGTGCGGGTGCGCGAGGTCACCGACGCCGCCACCGACCGGGTCAAGGCCGTGCTGGCCGGCAAGGCGCCGGCCCTGGTCGTGCTGGAGGCGCCCGGGCTTGCATCGCGTTCCAGGCTGCGAACCGCGGTGGAAGCGGCCGCCGACGGGGCGGCACTCGCCTGCTATCCCGAAGAGGGCCGCGACCTCGAACAGACGATCCGCGCCACCCTGTCGGAAGCCGGCGTTACCGCCGATACGGAGGCGCTGTCCTGGCTGGCCGGCCAGCTCGGCGCGGACCGCGCCTCCACCAAGCGGGAAATCGAGAAGCTGGCGCTGTACGCCGGGCCCGGCGGCCGCGTGGACCTGGACGCGGCGATGGCCTGCGTCGGGGACCTGGCGGGCCTGTCGATGGACGATGCCCTGTTCGCCGCGACCGAGGGCGACGTGGCGACCGCCGACCGCGCGCTGGAAGTCGCGATGGCGGAAGGCGCGGCGCCGGTGGGGGTGCTGCGGGCGGCGATGATGCATCTGCAACGCCTGCACCGCGTCCGGCTGGTGATGGAGGAAACCGGCGCATCGGCCGGCGACGCGGCGCGCACCGCGCGTCCCCCGGTGTTCTTCAAGCGCAGCGCCGCCTTCAACCGGGCCCTCGGGCTGTGGCCGTCCACCGCCCTCGCCGGCGCCCTGGCCTTCCTGTCCGAGGCCGAACGTGCCTGCAAGCGAACCGGCGCACCCGACGATTCCATCTGCCGCAACGCCGTCCTAACCCTCGCCCGCCGCGCGGCCGGCGGGCGCAGGTAGCCAGACTGGGGCTTTGCCCCAAACCCCAGGAGGGCTCCGCCCCTCCACCCCGCAAGGGAACTCGTTCCCTTGACCCTTTTAAATAGGTTTGCTGGGAAAGGGGGCATGCCTAAGCCTGTCAACGGCTACGTCGGTTAAGCCCCCTTTCCCAGCAAACCTGTCCATGGGGTTGAGGGGACGAGTTCCCTCACGGGTGCAGGGCGGAGCCCGCCGGGGTCTGGGGCAGAGCCCCAGCCTTGCCTACCCGGCGTCCGGCTTGAACTCGGCGACCAGGGTGCGGATGGAGGCGAGGTTGGATTGTTCCATCACCCGCCGGGCGAAGCGGGCGCAGGCGTCGATGTCCACCGCGCGGATCATCTGCTTCACCCGCGGCAAGGCCGATGCGTTGACCGAGAAGCTGCGCAGACCGAGCCCGAGCAGCAGCGGGGTCAGCGACGCATTGCCGGCGATCTCTCCGCAGACCGAGACCGGCATGCGCATGCGCAACGCGGCCTCGGTGGCGAACTGTACCAGGCGCAACACCGCCGGATGCAGCGGGTCATACAGATCCGCCACCTCGGCATTGCCGCGATCGACGGCCAGGGTATAGGCGGTGAGGTCGTTGGTGCCGATGGCGAAGAAATCCGCCTCCAGCGCCAGCGCGTCGGCGGACAGCGCGGCGCCCGGGGTTTCGATCATGATGCCGAGCGGCGGCAGCTTTTCGGCCAGCCGCTCGCCGCGCCGGCGCAGGCGCCGGGCGACCCGTTCGTAGATCTCGCGGGCATCGCGGACCTCGGCGACATTGGTCACCATCGGCAGCATCACCCGCACCGGCCCGAACGCGGCGGCGCGCAGGATCGCCGCCAGCTGGGTCTCGAACAGGTCCGGCTGACGCAGCAGCAGACGGATGCCGCGCATGCCGAGCGCGGGATTCGGATCGCTGATCTCCGGCACGATGCCCTTGCTCGACCAGCGCCTCGATATCCTTCTCGCCGCCCCAGTCCAGCACGCGGATGGTCACCGGATCGCCGCTCATGGCTTCGACGACGCTGCGGTAGGCCTCGAACTGCGCCGCCTCGTCGGGCACGGTTTCGCGGTTCATGAACAGGAATTCGGTGCGGAACAGGCCGATCCCCACCGCGCCGGACTGGGCGATCAGCGGCAGCTCGACCGGGATTTCCAGATTGGCCTGCAGCTCCACCGCCTCGCCGTCCAGCGTTTCGGCCGGCAGGCGGCGCAGCCGGCTGAAGCGCTGGCGTTCCCGCGCGAAGGCCGTGACGGCGCGCCGCGCCGCGGTCAGCGTGGCGGCGGACGGGTTCAGCACGACGCTGCCGGTGCCGCCGTCGACGACCGCGACATCGCCGGGACGGATCGCCTGCACCAGGCCGGTCACGCCCAGCACGGAGGGCACGCCGAGCGCCCGCAGCATCACCGCGGTATGCCCGTCCGCGCCGCCTTCGTCGGCGGCGACACCCGCCAGCCGCGAGGGATCGAGCAGCGCCGCATCGGCCGGGCGCAGGGCTTCGGCAACCAGGATGGCGCCTTCGGGCAGGCCGGCGAAACTGCGGAACGGCGCGCGCGTCAGGTTGCGCACCAGCCGGCGGCCGATCTCGCGCACTTCATCGGCACGGCGCTGCAGGCTGGCGCGCTCGTCGCCGGCGTTCGCGCCGGCGACCTGCGACAGAATGACCTCGGCGATCGCTTCGGTTTCCGCCACCACCGCGCTTTCCGCCGACAGCAGCGTTTCCGTGACCCGCCGGCGTGCGCCGCGGACCAGGCGGGAGGGGCCGATCATCTGGATATAGCCATCGATCAGCGGGCCGATCTCGGCCTGGCTCTCTTCCGGCAGCACGGCCAGCCTGCTGCGCAGCTTGGTGAGCTGCTTGCGCGATTGCAGAATGGCTGCGTCCAGCCGGACGCTTTCCGCGGCGATGTCGGCGGCCTGGATCTTGGTCTTGGTGATCTCGGCGGGTGCTTCGGTGGTGCCGAACACCGGGCCGATGGCAACGCCGGCGGAAACCGGGATGCCGGTGAAGAACTGCTCCGGCCGCGCCCCGGTGGAGGCCCTGGCGGCACGGCCCAGGCGTTTGTGCTGCGGCGGCGGCGGCAGGCTGGGAGGTACCGGCGGGTCGTCAGTCCTGTTCATGGAAGCCGGCCTCGACCAGTTCGGCCAAGGCTTCGATGGCTTCCTTGGCGTCCCAGCCCTCCGCGCGCAGCTGTATCGTCGAGCCCTGGCCCGCGCCCAGCATCATCAGGCCCATGATCGACCGGGCGGAGACGGACTGACCATCCCGACAGACCTCGACGCAGGCGCCGAACCGCTCTGCCAGGGTGACGAACTTCGCCGCCGCGCGGGCATGCAGGCCGCGCTTGTTGGAAATCGTGACGACCCGGGTGAGCGTCGGCTCCCCGATGGCGGGACCCGCGGCGGCGGCGGCCTGGAACATGCTTTCCGGCCGGACCGCATCCGGCTGCGCCGGCAACGGCGGCTCACGGTCCGCGGTCATCGGACCGGACTCATGGGACGGGGCTCATTGGCAGGACCCGTTCAGCTTGCCGCCGTGCAGGACGTGCGAGGCGGCGGCGATGTATTTCCGCCCGGCCTCCTGCGCGCTGTCCACCGCGGCGGCGAGCGGCTGGGAGGAGCGGATCTTGGCGAGCTTCACGAGCATCGGCAGGTTGACCCCGGCGATGACCTCCACATGCTTGCGATCCATCATCGAGATGGCGAGGTTGGAGGGCGTGCCGCCGAACATGTCGGTCAGCAGCACCACGCCGTCGCCGGTGTCGCAGCGGTCGATGCAGGTCTCGATCTCGGTCCGGCGCCGCTCCATGTCGTCATCCGGGCCAATGCAGACGATATCCACATGCCGCTGGGCGCCAACGACATGCTCCATCGCCAGGCGCAGTTCCTCGGCCAGGCGCCCGTGGGTGACCAGCACCATGCCGATCATCGCGGGTCCCGGATCGTTGTGGCGTCGCGGCCCGCAAGCGGGCGCGATTGTGCACGACCTGGTCCTATGAACGAGTGCCAAGAATCGGCCCGGGGAGGAAAGCGGGTTGGGAAGTTCATTTGGTCGTCTCAGGCCTCCTGTGCCTGAACCGGCGGGGGCAATCTGCCTCCGTCACTGAATAGGGTATCGCGCGGCGCTACATGCGCCAAATTCTCCGGCATATCCAGCCCATCTCATCGGCTGTCGCCATCGAGACCCAGGGCGCCGGGTATTGAGGAGCCAGACATCGGGGAGCCAGACATCGGGGAGGCCGGCACTTGCGCTGCCGCTTCCAGATGCGGGCGTCGCGGGCCATTCGCCGCACGCCCATCCTCAACGCTCCGTTCCGGCACGGAGCGGTTGGACAGGTAGGCGGCGGACAGGCCCTCTTTCACCAGTTCGCGGTGCGAGACATGCAGGCGCCAACGCAGTCCCCGTGCGGCGATCAGACCGATCAGGTGATCCGACAGGTGCTCAACCAGGTAGACAGAACGATGCCGGCCGCCGGTGCAGCCGATCGCGATCGTCGCATATTTCTTGCCTTCCTGCACGAACCTGGGCAGCAGCAGCTCGATCATCTGCGACAGACACGCGAAGAACCGGTCGAAATCCGGGTCCCCCGCGACGTACGCGCCCACATCGGCGTCAAGGCCGGTATGCGGCCGCAGCAGCGGGTCGTAATACGGGTTGCGCAGGAAGCGCGCGTCGAACACCAGATCCGCCTCCTTCGGTAGCCCCTGGGGATAGCCGAAGGACAGCAGCGTCACCACCAGGGCCGGCGCCACCCGCGCGCTGGCCGCGCCGAAATGCCCTTCGATCAGTTGGCGCAGCGAGGCCAGCGGCAGGTCGGAGGTGTCGATCGCCAGGTCCGCCGCCTCCCGCAGGCTGCCGGTCAGGCCGATTTCCGCCGCGATGCCGTCCAGCACCCGCCCCTGCGGCGCCATCGGATGGCGCCGGCGGGTCTCGGTGTAGCGGCGCAGCAGCGCGGCCTCGTCGGCATGAAGATACAGCATCTCGGCCCGCCAGGCAGGGTCGGCGCGCAACCGCGCGAGCTTGGCCAGCACCGCTGTGGCATTGAAGCCGCTGGTGCGCGTGTCCACGCCGATGGCGAGATTGCGCTCGGCGCCGTTCACCGCGGTATCGATCATCGACATCGGCAGGTTGTCCACCGTCTCATAGCCGAGATCTTCCAGAATATGCAGCGCGGAGGCCTTGCCGCTGCCCGATAACCCGCTGACCAGCACGACGCGCCGCTGCGCGGCCTCGCTACCTTCCATTTCTATGCTAGCCATCATGGCCTGAGAGCTCCCGCCACCTGCGCGACCCGCGCGAGGACACACTCCAACGCGAGTTCAACGATTGCCGGAGCGGACGCATGGCGCGCCTCGACGGCGATCAGCGGCAGGTTCAAGATGGGGTGCGTCATCGGTTCCGGCAAGCGGAGCACCGGGCGGTCGAGATCCACCACCAGAGCCAGGCTGGTTTGCGCAACATGGGCCAGACGAACGATCCCAAGACCACGCACTTCCAACATCCCGGCGAGAGCCTTGGGCGGGCTGGCCAGCCCGTCCACGATTTCCACCCGGTCGTCGGCAACAAGGGCGAAGCCGCGATCGAGCAGGCGCAGCAAGAGATCGGACTTGCCCGATCCGGGGGGCCCGATCAGCAGCACGCCAGAACCAGCCTTTGAAGCGCAGCTTCCGTGCATCTGCATGGGGTCGCAATTTGGCTCGGTCTGTTGCGGAAAGGAAGTACCTTATTGCAATCTGCAAGGGGCAAAAGCGTAAAACGCGAGATGATTGGACAAAATAATACGGCATGATTGGTCGATTTCAAATTAACGCCGCGGCGTCGCGCCTATCATCGTATGTGCGGCATACGCCTGTCCTCCGGCTCGCCGGTTCGGAGCTGGGCTTGCGCTTTCCGGTGTGCCTGAAGCTGGAGCTGCTGCAGCACGCCGGCAGCTTCAAGCCGCGCGGAGCCTTCAACCGGCTCCTCTGCGCTTCCCCCTCGCCACGGGCGGTGATCGCCGCATCCGGCGGCAACCACGGCGCCGCGGTCGCCTATGCCGCACGGGAGTTGGGCATCGGCGCGGAAATCTTCGTCCCGGGTCCGACCCCGGCGGCCAAGGTGGCGCGCATCGCCAGCTATGGCGCGCGGGTGGTGCAGGTCGGCTCTGCGTACAGCGACGCGCTGGAAGCCAGCCGCGTCCGACAGGCCGAGACCGGCGCGCTGGAGGTGCATGCCTACGACGATCCCGACGTGCTGGCCGGTCAGGGCACGGTGGGTCGCGAGTTCGAGGCCGATGCGCCCGACCTGACCCATATCCTGGTGGCGACCGGCGGCGGTGGGCTGATCGGCGGCATCGCCGCCTGGTACGCTTCCCGGGCCGAGGTGATCAGCGTCGAGCCGGAAGGCTGCCCGACGCTGCACTCGGCGCTGCGGGCCGGCGCGCCGGTGGCGGCCCCGGTAGGCGGCGTGGCGGCCGACAGCCTCGGCGCGAAACAGGTCGGCGCGCTGATGTTCCCGATTGCCGTGGCCCATGTGGCGCGAGCCGTGCTGGTCAGCGATGCCGCCATCCTGGAGGCGCAGCGCCTGCTGTGGGACCGCCTGCGGCTGGTCGCCGAGCCCGGCGGCGCGACCGCGCTGGCCGCGCTGCTGTCCGGAGCCTTTGTGCCGCCGGAGAATGCCCGGTCTAAACACGTGAGCGTCGGCGTGATCGTTTGCGGCGCCAACACCGACCCGTCGAAAGTGGCATCATGACCCCGGAAAAAATCGTTCTGCTCGATATCGCCGCCAATGGCGTGGCCACCGCCACGCTGAACCGGCCGGAAATCGGCAACGCCTATAACCTGGAGATGCTGGAGCAGGTGATCGCCGGGTTGGAACAGCTGGCCGGCGATCCCGCCGTACGCTGCCTGGTGATCCGCGGCGCCGGGCGGCATTTCCAGGCCGGGGCGGACATCAACTGGCTGAACGAGGCCGGGAAATATCCGCCCGAACAGGCCCTGGCGGCGTCCATGACCACGGTGCGTGCGCTGGCGCTGTTGAACGAGTTCCCTAAGCCGACCATCGCCATGGTGCATGGCGCCTGTTTCGGCGGCGGCGTCGGGATCGTGTGCTGCGCCGATGTGGCGCTGGCCACGCCGGACAGCCTGTTCGGGATCACCGAGATCCGCGTCGGCACCGCACCGACGCCGATTTCCACCCACATGGTCAACGCGATCGGCCTGCGGCAGACGCGCCGCTACGCCATCACCGGCGAGCGCTTCGACGCCACGGAGGCCTGCCGCATAGGTCTGGTGCATGAGGTTGTCGCGGCGGACGCGGTCGAAGCGCGGCTGGCGGCGGTGATCGACGCCATCCTGCTGGGCGGGCCCAACGCGATCGCCACGATCAAGAATGCCATCCTGGCCGATAACGGGCTGAAGCTCAGCGACAGCCAGATCAAGCTGATGGCCTTCGAGCACAACCGGGCGCGCAGTTCGGCCGAGGCGCAGGAAGGCACGGGCGCCTTCCGCGAAAAGCGCAAGCCTGGCTGGTACCGTCCCGGCTAACCGCTAACCGCTAACCACAAGACGCAGGATCAGCGGACGAGCGGGCCGACATGCGGCCCGGCCTTGGCCAGGGCGCCGCTTTTAATTGCGTCATCCAGGGCACGGAAGAACGTGTACGACAGGGTGACCTCATGCACATCGGCGGTATTGGGATCGCTGGAGATGGCGGGGTCGACCCAGAACGTGACCGGGAAATCCATTTTCTGCCCGGCCTTCAGGGTCTGCTCGTTGAAGCAGAAGCAGGCGGTCTTGTGGAAGTATTTCGCGGCCTTCTCCGGGGTGATGTTGTACAACGCCACGCCGGTCACCACCGCCGGCGACAGGTTCTGCGCGGTGTAGATGGCCAGCTTTTCCTCGCCCAGTTCCACCCGAACCTCATTCACCGCCGGCGCGAATTTCCAGGGCAGGCCGGGATTGGTATCGGCGTTGAACCGGACGGAAATGGTCTTGCTGATCACGCCCGGCGACACCCCGCCGATCTGCGGCGTGCCGCCGAAGCCGGTGGCGGCGCAGAACATCCGATAGAGCGGCACCGACGCGAAGGCCAGTCCACCCATGCCCGCGATCACGCCGACGAGTGCCAGCAGGATCCATCCATTTCCGCGTCTTTGAGCCATGGCCCCTATGTCGATCCGCGCTCGCCCGGTTGCAAGTCTACAGATGCGGCTTCATCAGCTTGACGATGGTCACCGCGTAGAACAGGCCGGAGAGCGCCAGCAACGCCAGCAAAAGGCCCCAGTTGCGCAGCTTCCTCCGCCGCCCGATTGCCGCCGAACTCGGCGCGCCCGATCTTTTCCGGCAAATCCATCATACGCTTAGCCTAACAGTTGCGAAAACGGGATCGGCCCGCTCAGCCGATCCAGCGCGAGTGCGCCGAACAGCAGGAACAGATACAGGATCGAGAACTTGAAGGCCGCGCGAGCCGGACGGTCGTTGGTCAGGCTGACCCCGTCGGCATCCTGCCTGTCCCGCGCCACCCGCCAGACGCAGGCGAGAAAATAGCCGCCCAACACCAAGGCCGAGACCGCATACACCATGCCCGAGAAGCCGATCAGCCACGGGGCGAGCGTGATCGGCACCAGCACCAGCGTGTAGAGCACGATCTGGCGGCGGGTTTCACGCGCGCCGGCCACCACGGGCAGCATCGGCACGCCGGCACGCCGGTAATCGGCGTTGGCGTACAGCGCCAGCGACCAGAAATGCGGCGGAGTCCAGAAGAACACGATGGCGAACATCAGCAGCGGCACGAGGTCGACCGACCCGGTCACGGCCGCCCAGCCGATCACCGGGGGGAAGGCGCCGGCAGCGCCGCCGATGACGATGTTCTGCGGTGTGCGGCGCTTCAGCCACATCGTGTAGATGAAGACATAGAAGCCGATCGACAGGGCCAGCACGGCGGCCGCGGCCGTGTTGGTCGCCAGATACATCACCGCCACGGAGGCGCCGGCAAGGAAGATGCCGTAGCCGAGCGCCGCTTCCGGCGCGATGCGCCCGGTCGGGATCGGCCGGTTGCGGGTGCGGTGCATCACCGCGTCGATATCGCGATCGAACCACATGTTGATCGCGCCGGCGGCGCCGGCGGCCACGGCGATCGACAGGATCGCCGCGAAGGCCAGCACGGGATGCAGGTGTCCGGGGGCCACCACCATGCCGATCAGCCCGGTGAACACCACCAGCGACAGCACGCGCGGCTTCAGCAGGGTGATCCAGTCACGCAGTTCGGACTCGGACGCCAGCACATCGGCGGCAACCGACGGGGACGAAACGGATGCGGAAGAAACGGACAGGGGGGAAAGCTCCCCCCTGTTCGCCGCACCCGTCGTGGCAGCAGTGTCATTCATGGTTTACGCCATCGCTTTCAACATCATGGGCGCGGGCATCGTGGGCGCTGGCTGGCGGCAATGGATGCCGCCGCCGGACGCGATCACTGGATCCGGGGCAGTTCCTCGAAGGTGTGGAACGGCGGCGGGGAACTGACGGACCATTCCAGCGTGGTGGCGCCTTCGCCCCACTGGTTGGCCGGCACCCGAGCCCCGGCGGTGAAGGTGCGGAACATCGTGTAGAAGAACACCAGAAAGGCGATCCCGGAGATAAATGCGCCGATGGAGGACACGTAGTTCCAGCCAGCGAAGGCGGCCGGATAGTCCGGGTAGCGGCGCGGCATGCCGGCCAGACCCAGGAAGTGCTGCGGGAAAAAGGTCAGGTTGACGCCGATGAACGTCAGCCAGAAATGCAGCCGGGCCCAGAACTCGGGGTACTGCCGGCCCGACATTTTGCCGACCCAGTAGTAGACGCCGCAGAAGATCGAGAACACCGCGCCCAGCGACAGCACGTAGTGGAAGTGCGCGATCACGTAGTAGGTGTTGTGCACCACCTGGTCGATGCCGGCATTGGCCAGCACCACGCCGGTCACGCCGCCGATGGTGAACACGAAAATGAAGCCGATCGCCCACAGCATCGGCACTTCGAAGCGGATCGACCCACCCCACATCGTCGCGATCCAGGAGAAGATCTTCACACCCGTGGGCACCGCGATGACCATGGTGGCGGCCATGAAGTAGGCGCGGGTATCGACGTCCATGCCCGACACATACATGTGATGCGCCCAGACGACGAACCCGACCACGCCGATCGCGACCATCGCGTAGGCCATGCCGAGATAGCCGAACACGGGCTTACGGCTGAAGGTCGAGATGACGTGGCTGATGATGCCGAAGCCCGGCAGGATCATGATGTACACTTCGGGGTGGCCGAAGAACCAGAACAGATGCTGGAACAGCACCGGATCACCGCCGCCCGACACTTCGAAGAACGACGTGCCGAAATTGCGGTC
The DNA here is from genome assembly GCA_963839645.1 of uncultured Alphaproteobacteria bacterium. Lineage (GTDB taxonomy): Bacteria > Pseudomonadota > Alphaproteobacteria > Acetobacterales > Acetobacteraceae > PALSA-911. Next base: position 502,683 of record CAWIVZ010000001.1, read on the forward strand.
GGTGATCAGCATGGTGATGGCGCCGGCCAGAACCGGAACCGACAGCAGCAGCAGGAACGCGGTGACCAGCGATGCCCAGATGAACAGCGGCATCTTGTGCAGGGTCATGCCCGGCGCGCGCATGTTGAAGATAGTGGTGATGAAGTTAATGGCGCCGAGAAGGGAGCTGATACCGGCCAGATGCAGCGCGAACAGCGTGCAGTCCATGCCGATGCCCGGCTCATAGGTCGCGTTCGACAGCGGCGGATACAATGTCCAGCCCGAGCCGGACTCACCGGCCAGCAGGCCATACATGATCAGGCAGAAGGCCGGCGGCAGCAGCCAGAAGCTGATGTTGTTCAGGCGGGGGAACGCCATGTCCGGGGCGCCGATCATCAGCGGGATGAACCAGTTGCCGAACCCGCCGATCAGCGCCGGCATGACCGAGAAGAAGATCATCAGCAGGCCGTGCGCCGTGATGATGGTGTTCCACTCCTGCCCGGAGGTCACCAGCGTGTTGCCCGGGAACATCAGCTGCGCGCGCATGATCATCGACAGCGCGCCGCCGACCAGGCCGCCGACGGCCGCGAAGAGCAGATAGAGCGTGCCGATGTCCTTGTGGTTGGTGCTGAACAGCCAGCGGGTGACGAATCCCGGATGATGGCCGTGATCGTCGTGGCCGTGCGCGTCTGCGTGATCGTGGGTCGTGGAAGCCATGGTCTTCTGCTCCTGCAAGCGCGGACTGCGGGGCCGCGCCAAATCTAATTCGCCAAAGGCGTTCGGACGGGAGTTCCGTCCAGTCTAGCGCTGGTTCTCGGCGACCGTCAGCAATTTCGGCGATGCGTCGGCCGTGCGGGCCGGTGCTGCCGGAACCGCCGGCGCCGCGTCGGAGAACTTCGTCTTGGCGGTCACCAGCCAGGCGTTGAATTCCTGCTCGGGCACGGCACGGATGACGATCGGCATGCGCGAATGGTTGGTGCCGCAGACCTGGTTGCACTCGCCGTAGTATGTGCCGGGCTCGTTGGCCTTGAACCATGTCTCGATCGTACGGCCGGGAATCGCGTAGCGCTGCACGCCGAGCGAGGGGATGAACCAGCTATGGATCACGTCAGCGCTGTTGGTCAGCACGCGGATGTTCTTGCCGGCCGGCACCACCAGTTCGTTGTCCACCGAGAGCATACGCAGCTTGCCCTGCTTGGCGGCGTCTTCGTCCGACAGGCCGTAGCTGGTGAAATTGAGGTCGCCCTTGTCGGGGTAGGTGTATTCCCAATACCACTGATGGGCGGTCGCCTTGATGGTCAGCTGGGGGTTCTCGGTCCGGTCCTGGAAGTAGACCAGCCGGAAGGATGGGATCGCGATCACCACCAGGATCAGCACGGGGATCACGGTCCAGGCCACTTCCAGGCCGGTGTGATGGGCGAGTTGGCTGGGATTGGGGTTCGATTTCTCGTTGAAGCGAACCATCACCCAGACCAGCAGCAGGGCGACGAAGATGGTGATCACCGTGATGATCACCAGAACCAGGTTATGCAGGCTGACGATGCCTTCCTTCACCGGGCTGAAAGGAGTCCCCATGCCGATCGACCAGTTCTGCGGGGCCTGTGCCAGCGCCGCCGTGCTCATCGCCACCGGCGCGAGGAGAACTGCCAATACCGCGGCAGATAGTGCGGCAGAAAACCGCGAGAAAAATTGCATCGCCCGTCCCATTCCGCTTTCGTCAAGCCAACCAGTCCAGGCCCGACCTACATATTCTTCGGCCTACCGGAGCCGGCGCTCGAGATCAAGGGGCTACCGGCTAACCCGAACCTTCTACACCAACAGCATATTGGCCAGGCATTTCCGTCGGCAATAGAACAACGACCCCTGGTCGGGCCGGAAAGGCAGGGTCAGTTCGCCAGCTTCATCAGCGTGAAGATCCCGAACGGCGGCACCGAGACGGTATCCGGGGTGATCGCGGATGCCGCCGGGTCGGCGCCGAGCAGCGCCTCCATGGCGAAGTCGGGGTGCCAGCCGAGGGCGCGGGACGCCGGCGCCATCGCCCGTTCCAGCCACCAGCGGGGGCCGCGCTCGGCGGCGAAGTGGTTGACGAACAGGATATGTCCGCCCGGCCGCACCACGCGGCGCATCTCCGCGAGCAGCAGCCGCGGATGCGGCACGACCGAGGCAACGAACATCGCCACGGCGATGTCGAAGCCGGCATCGGGAAAGCCGGTGGCCTCGGCGTCCATCTCGTGCAGCGCCTCGACGTTGCGCAGCCCTTCGCTGCGCACGCGCTCCCGGGCCCGGGCCAGCATCTCGGCCGAGAGATCGATCCCGACGATGCGCTTCTGCGGCAGATAATGCGGCAGCGCCAAGCCGGTGCCGACGCCGACCTCCAGCACCCGGTTGCCCGGCAGCCGGTTGACCTCGGCGACCGCTCGCCGGCGTCCGATGGAGGAGACCCCGCCGAACAGCATGTCGTAAACCGACGCCCAGCGGCGATACGCGGCGCGGACCGCGTCGGCATCCAATCCAGGCCCCGGTACAGGCTGCCGCTCGGCGCGCTGTGGTTGGAGTGTGTTGCTCATGCCGGAAATGGTCCCATAGCCGCGCTGCGTAGACAACGCATCGACGGCGCGCAAGCCTTGGAGGCGACAAGAGGTCGCATTCGCCGAGATGGAGGCCATTCAGCCCGTCGCCGGCCGGCACTTCGTACGGCGGCCCTCAGGCGGCCGGTGGGAACGCCGCCAGGGCAAAAACTCTCGCGGTCCGGGCGGCGCGTGTCCGGATTGGCGATGGTCAGTCCGCGGGAGCCAGACTTACGGCCGCACTGCGCCCGTTCGGCTGCATCTCGATCTCGAAGCCCAGCTTCTGGCCCTCGTTCAAAGTACGCATTCCGGCTTTCTGCACCGCGCTGATATGAACGAAGATATCCTTGCCGCCGGTATCCGGGGCAATGAACCCGTAGCCCTTGGTCGGGTTGAACCATTTCACGGTGCCTATCGGCATCTACGTGCGCCTTTCTGCCTGCGGCTCCCGCCGCTTCCTGCGCGGCTGTCGCCCTGTTGAACAGGGGCGCACGGGCCTCAGATCCAAGCATCTCCCCGCGACGCCCTTCCCGCTCGGCACCGCCGGTTTTGGCTCGTTGGATGGAACTGCCAGCCTGCCGAACGCGTACATTAGCCAAACGCATGGCAGACCGCAACGAATCCCGACGTTTTGGCCTCAAATCGCGGGCTTCGGACCGCGATGGCCGCCTCACGCCGGGATCGGGCTCAGGCCGCATCCTCGCGACGGTCGCGGACCTTGACGTAGGCGACCGCCGCATGCGCGGCGCAATAGGGCTTGCCGGGGGACGCGCTGTCGTCGCAGAAACGAAAGCTCTTGGTGCCGGGCTCGCCTATCGGCCAGCAGCAAGTCAGCGATCGCGCGTGGGGCCGCGGCGTTGCCTGCACCCGCGCCGGCGACATCACCGCGTAGGGCGCCGGATGGGAAACCTCGGTCACGGGCACGGGGCGCGGAGCCTCCCTGCCGGTTGGCGCGGCGCGGCCCGTCTCCGGCTGGGCGACGGCAGAGCGATGCGTTTCGGGACGGCCGCCTTCAGAACGGGGAGGCATCATCGGGGCAAGCCCCACCGGGGCAAGTCCTGGGTTGATTGCCGCTTCGGCGGCGGGGGCCGGCGAGGACATCGCGGTCTGGCCATGGGACGAACTGCTCAGCGGCGGCAGTGTCGGGCCCGCCACGCGGCGCGGCGCCGGCCGGCGCGGCTGAGCTCCCGGCGCGCCGTCGCGGCGGATCGGCGATGGCCTGGCCGGCAGATCGAGACGATGCGCCTTGCCGACCACCGCGTTCTTGGTCACGCCAAGCCGGCGGCCGATCTCGGCCGTCGAATGCCCTTCGGCCCAGAGCCCGCGGAGCCGGATGATGGTCTCTTCGGTCCAATCCATATCTTGGCCTCCCAGAAGCAGTATCTACCAGATACGGTATAGCGATTTGCTCCTGCACTCAACGGCCGAAATCATCCGGACCACAAAAACTTGTGGAAAACCCAGGAAAAAACCACAAGGGCTAGAAAAGCAGGCCCTTCTTCAGCAATCCATGGATGCCCTTTTCGCCATTGACGGTTTGGGTCACGTGGAAATCGACCGCCAGGGAGCAAAAGGTGTACGCCTGTTCGCGCGACAGGTTGGTGCGCGAACAAATGAACGCGATCATTTCCCGCAAGGCCTGTTTCATCGCGACATCGAGGTCCTCGTTCATGCCCATGGTGATGAAATGGGTCGCGCTCTCGCCGCGGGGAAACCGCAGCAGCGGGTTCTTGGCGCCGCCGCCCTTGTGCAGGGTCAGGGTGAAGGTGCCGGTCAGGCAGATCTCCAGCGCGTTGATGCAGACCTCGCCGTCGCCCTGCACGCCGTGTCCGTCACCGGCGGAGAAATTGGCGCCGGGCACGTGTACCGGCAGAAACAGGGTCGAGCCCTCGCCGAGTTCCTTGTTGTCGAGGTTGCCGCCATGCTCGCGGGGCTCCTTGGACGACAGGGTGCCGTATTGCGGCGGCGGCGCGACGCCCATCACGCCGAAGAACGGCGCCAGCGGCAGTTCCGTGCCCCAGGGCAGGCGGCCGATGCGCCGGGCGCGGTCGATCGGGATATGGGTGATGTAGCGCTCCGGGAAATCCTCCGGCAGCGTGCCGAGCAACGGACGGAAGCCGCAGAACCCCCAATCGGCCCCGAATTCGATCTTGTCTACATGCACTTCCAGCATGTCGCCCGGTTCGGCGCCGTTGATCGCCACCGGCCCGGTCAGGATATGGCCGCCCATGCGCGGCAGTTGGGCGGCCTGGATGGCTTGCAGGGCCGGCGGGATGGCCAGGCCCATATCCGACGGCGGCATGGATTCCGGACCGCCGGACACGCATTCAAGCACCACCGTGTCGCCGGAATTGACCGACATGACAGGGGGAAAGGACGCGTCGAACATTCCGAACCGCACGGTCGCGGGCGTCGGTGCCAGGTAATGCAAGGCCATGAACAAACTCCGTCAGGATCACTGTCGTGATCGTGACGGAGATACGGTTCTACTTCAAGCGCCCGAGAGCCGGGCGAGACGCCGTCAGCTGTGCTGCGTCGTCGACCCCTGCGTGGTGTTGGCGCCCGTGGTCGTACCCGTGGTCGCGCCCGTCGTCGCGTTGGGGCCGGAGATCGTGCCGGCCGGCTTCTGCGCGCTGGCTTCCATCGACTCATCGCCTTCGTCGGCCATGTTCTTCTTGAACGACTTGATGCCCTTGGCGAAGTCACCCATCAGATTGCTGACCTTGCCGCTTCCGAACAGCAGCAGAACAACCAGCAGCACGACAAGCCAGTGCCAAATACTGAAGCTACCCATAGTTCCTCCGATGGGGGCGATCCCTTGCCCCGCAGGCTCCGGCCGTGCGCCGGTTCATAGCAGGTCAATCTAGGGCCTGCGCCCCCGCTTGCCAACGACCCTGCTCAGGGGGAAATGGCCCAGGACGGCCGCGACCGCAAGCGATGTTACGTCCAGCCGGATTTTGTCCGCCGGGGAGCGCGCCCAATCCAGTATCCCGGCCTGGAGCATCATCCGGTCAAACGGAATCGTTTGACCGGATGATGCTCTAGTATCCCGAGGCCGCCAGCCGGATCGCCCGCGGCGTCGCCTCGGCGATTTCCTCGGGCGTCGTCCGCCGGCCCGGGCCGATGAAGCCGTGGGCGACATACACACGCTCCCCCATCTGTCCGGAGGGCGGCCAGAACACCTGCACCTGCGACCAGTCGTTGGACGGCGAGACATCGATCACCGCCTGGTCCTCGGTCACCCGGTGGTGCACCCAGTTCGCCTGCGTCACCAGGATCTTTCGCCGCTCCACCAGGCGCGAAACCACCGCGACATGGCCGTACGGCAACCGGGAAGAGCGGGCCAGCACCAGCACGCTGCCGATCCGCGGCATGTGGCCGCGCACATAACGGCCGTCCGCGGCGTTCCACCAGCCGGCGGCATCGCCGCGTAGCGCGACCCCGGTCAACGCCCGGGCGAACGGGGCGCATTCCAGCGGCACCGAGCCGCCGACATATTTCCCGGCATCCGCCGGCGGGTGCGAGGTGCCGCAGGCGGCCAGCAGCAGGCTCAGCAACGCGGGAACGATCAGTCGGCGCATCTTCCCCACCGCGAATGAAACGGAAGGCCGTTTATCGCGTCAGATCTCAGAAAAATGCAACAAGAAGCTGATCAGGCGCTCTTTTTCTCTGCCGTGCCCTGGATTTCCTGCAACAGCGTGGAGAACACATAGTCGTTATGCGCGCCCAGCGCCGGGCCAGGCCAGCCGATCGCCGTTTCCGGCGCATCGCCGTCCAGGCGGATCGCCGGGCCGGGATGCAGGGTCCGCCCGATCAACGGATCATCCACCGCCATCACCGATTTCCGTGCCAGGAAATGCGGGTCATTGGCACAGTCGGAAATATCGAACAGCCGCGAGCACGGCACTTCCGCCGCTTCCAGCTGTGCCTCCGCCTGGGCGGCCGCCAGGGTCTGCGTCCACGCGGCGATGGCGTCATCCAGTTCGGCGCGGTGGTCGCAGCGGCCGTTATTGGTCCTGAAACGCGGATCCTCGGCCAGTTCCGGCCGGCCGATCGCCGCCATCATCCGCGCGAAGATCAGGTCTGAATTGCCCGCGATGCACAGCCATTTGCCGTCCGCGCAGGGATAGGTGTTGGTGGGCGAGGCGGTCTGGATCGCCGCCCCCACGGGCTGACGCACCCGCCCGTCCAGCGCGTATTCCGGCAGCATGCCCTCCATCAGGCTGAACACGCTGTCCACCAGGTTCACGTCGATCACCCGCCCTACGCCGGTGCCCGCCCCGGTCCCAGCCACGTCGCGCTGCCACAGCGCCGACAGCAGGCCAATCGCGGCATACATCCCGGCCAGATCGTCGCTGATCGAAATACCGCAGCGCGGCGGCGGCAGATCCTTGCTGCCCGGACCGGCCGCTCCTGGCGGATGCGCGGTCAGATGACGGATGCCGCCCATCGCCTCGCCGATCGCGCCGAACGCCGGCTTGTCGCGGTACGGCCCGTCCTGGCCGTAGCCGGAGATGCGCGCGATCACCAGCCGCGGATTGACCTTGTGCAGATCGTCCGGGCCGAGACGAAGCTTCTCCAGCTGCCCCGCCCGCATGTTCTCCACCAGCACGTCCGCCCGCGCGGCCAGAAGCAGCGCCTTGTCGCGGTCCTTCTTCAGGTCCAGTTCCACCGACAGCTTGTTGCGGCCATGCACACTGAACCACACCGAACTGCCATTCGCCTGCGTGCCCCAGCCGCGGAACGGATCGCCGCCGGGCGGCTCCACCTTGATCACCTCGGCGCCCAGGTCGGCGAGAATGCGGGTACAGAACGGCCCGGCGATGTAGTGCCCGAACTCCACGATCTTGAGGCCAACCAGGGGCCCGGTGCGCGGCGGCGGGACAGAATTGGGTGAGGCGGACATGGAGCTTTCTCCCGAATGGCATTTTGCCGCTGAGCAAAGACGAAATTTACGGGCTAAGGGCCCCATTGCTAACCTTTTGGCAAGACAGCCGGTTCATAACCACAAACAGGGAGCAGGCGCTGTGCCGCTCCCTGTGTTTCCTCCCCCAAGTTGCGCGCGCCGGTTACCCATTCCGGCAACAGCGTAACCACTTGAGGCGGCGCGGCATCCAACACTGGCCGCGCCGTCCTCTTTTTTTTCGTTTCCCCCGCTTCCCAATGCCGCATTGCAGCAGATACGCTGACCCCAGCAGTCACAGGGGTCTCCGTCATGCCGCCAATCGACGCCCAGCTTATCGCCGCCCTTGCCCGCGCCGCCGGCCTCGATAAGGCGCTCGCCGAATTCCCCGAGGACGTCGCCGCCGCCGCCGAACAGGGCCTCGGCAACGCCGGCATCATCCAGTACCCCACCGACCCCGCCGCCGAGCCCTGGCCGCCGATGCAGGCGGGGACCGGCCTGTGAACCATAGCCAGGCGAACCACCTGCACTGGCTGACCGCGTCCGAGGCAGCCCGCGCCTTCGCCGCCAGGACCCTGTCCCCGGTCGAATTGATGACCGCCCTGCTGGAGCGGATCGACAGGCTGGACCACAGGGTGAACGCCTTCATCCGTCTCGATGCCGATGCGGCCATGACCCTGGCGCGCAACGCCGAGGCCGAAATCGCCGCCGGGCGCATCCGCGGCCCGCTGCACGGCGTTCCTGTCGGGATCAAGGACATCATCGATGTCGCCGGCCTGCCCACGACCGGACATTCGAAGATCCTGGTCGACAACATCGCCGCCGCCGACGCGGTGGTGGTCGGCAAGCTGCGCCAGGCCGGCGCCATCGTCATGGGCAAGCTGTCCACCCACGAATTCGCCATCGGCGGCCCGAGCTTCGACCTGCCCTTTCCCCCCGCCCGCAACCCCTGGAACACCGACCACCATCCCGGCGGCTCCTCCTCCGGCTCCGGCGCCGGCCTCGCCGCCGGCTTCTTCCCGCTCGCGCTCGGCACCGACACCGGCGGCTCCGTGCGCAATCCCGCCAGCGCCAACGGGATCGTCGGCCTGAAACCCACCTACGGCCTGGTCTCCCGCCGCGGCGTGTTCCCGCTGTCCTTCACACTTGATCATGTCGGCCCGATGACCCGTACCGTCGCCGACAACGCCCTGCTGCTGGACGTGATCGCCGGCCACGACCCGGCCGATCCCGGCAGCGCGCCGAGCCAGCAAAAGTACTTCGGCAAGATGCTGGAACGCGGCGTGAAGGGTCTGCGCATCGGCTTCGTGCGCCACTTCCACGAGCGCGACATCCCCGCCAACCCCGAGGTCACCGCCGCCCTGGAAGACGCCGAGCGGATCCTGGAAGCCGAGGGCGCACTGTTCACCACCGTCACGCTGCCCACACTGAACGAGTTCGCCGGCGTCAACCGCGTCATCCTCGGCTCGGAGGCTTTCTCCGTGCACGCCAAATGGCTGCGCGAGCGCCCCGGCGACTACGGCCAGCTTTCCCGCCGCCGGCTGATGTCCGGCGCCTTCATCTCCGGCGCCGACTATGTCGGCGCCCAGCGCCGCCGCGCCCAGATGATCGCCGCGGTGCAGGACGTGTTCCGCGATGTGGACGTGCTGATGTGCGCAAGCTCCATGGACCCCTCCAGCCGGATCGAGGACGCGATCGAGACCGCCCGCACCTACCCCCGCCAGGCCCGCACCCCCTTCAACAACACCGGCCATCCGGCCTTGGCGATGATGTCCGGCCTGTCGAAGGCCGGCCTGCCGCTGTCGGTGCAGTTCGTCGGCCGCTATTTCGACGAAGCCACGGTGTTTCGGGTCGCCGCCGCCTACGAACGCGCATCCGGCTGGCACAAGAAGCACGCGCCGATCGGGTAGCGCTCGGACCGAAGGACCGCGAAGGGCGCCGCCCCCGCGGAGCCCTTTTTCCTTCCCGAACTGACGAACATGCTGAATATCGGGTTCCATTCACGCGCGTAGACGAATTTCCGCTCCCATGTAGCGGAAGCAAAACGCTATTCAGACAAGATGACGCATCTTTGTCCCAGTTCAGATGGACCTATGGTTGGGAGCTTCGAACAAACCTGGCCAGATAGCCTACGGGGCAAGCGTTGAACCGGTGTGAGCAGTTAACCCCTCGGTATCATCCGCCGTGCAACTTCACGGCCTTGAGTAGCTGACAATAACAGCAGATCTATCATCCGAGATATACGTCCCATATCGCCCAGTATTCGATCCATCACAATATTCCTTGTCCGAAATCCCAGTGCACCATTGAATTTTGTAGCCATCATAAGCGAGCTGATATCCGATAGATCGAATAGCGACCCCATATTTGGGGGCAACAATTCTAATTACGTCGATTCCATTTACTATGGATGCGTGCTTGGCCTCGTTAACGACGGCGGCTATAAAATTCCTCGGGCCTGCTCCGCGATCGAGATCCGAAATGATGATAAGACCAAGCAAAATAGCAATTGCGATGCCGATCCGCTCCGGTAAATAAGAGACAAATGGATTGACCAAAAAAACGGCAAAGAATGGCCACCAAAAAAAGGTCCGACCCGGAATAGCAATCCCCGTATATGTGGATACCGCTAGGTCAAAGAATATGGCTGGGGAGACAGCCACAATGGTATATATCAACAGTTTTCGATCAAATATTGCATGATAAATCGCACCGCATACCGCCAGAAAGGTGACTGCCTCAATGCTGATCAGGTGCCCAAGGTCACTTGCCGCGCCCATTGACAGGTTTTTTACCGCTGACCGCGCATCATTAGCAAAACTAGCCTGCCTCCACGCTTGGGGAGGCACATTCAATATCCCATAAGCGAAATAGTTTATCGCGTAAGATATTAATATAGACACGCCGAGGCCTAATATCAAAGCAGCACAAAGGCCAGAAAGCCTCATCAGACTTTTCTCCGGCTCCATCGCCACAGCCAGCGCCAATAGCACGAAGCAGAAATGTGGATATACCTGCGATATGAGTACAACGAATATCCCCAGGGCAAGCAGTTTTTTCTTATAATCTTGGAGTGCGCGCATAACGTAGGCGCCTAATATCAGAAGCACTAGAGCAGGAAAATCGGACACCGGCCACCCAGATTGCATTACTATTGGCCGGCTCGTCAGCACTAGCATGGCAGATATGATGATTCCCGAAGCGGACTGTACTCGGGCATCCCGGATGAAATCTAACGTTACGGTCGAGAGTATCGTCCAGAATATCAGGTTCGATAGAATTGGCGTTAGCGTCTGCTTGTCGATTCGGAACCAAAGATATGCCAGCCAGCGCCCCTCATTTAGAACATTATAGGGAACGGATTCGACATTCTTTCCAAGGATAAACGGCCAGTCGTCGTGTTGTATATTAGAAACAGAAATGACCTTGAAGTAACCAAGCATACCGAATATAAGAAATATGGCGGCCGTTTTGTACAAAGTCGGCACGTTCAAATTGGCAAAAAAAAGGTGGCGCCTCATACAAATAATCCGTTTTCAGCCGGTATTCCCCCGATGGCCAACCCATCCGGCATCTGATTGGTACGATAACCGCCCCTCATGGCGTTCCGCAACGGTGATGGCGCCAGGGCGGCGCCGGAAGCCTCGCCGCCTCGGTGACAATGGCGGTTAAGCCAGAACAAGGTCCGCCCGTCTGCGTCGGGACGGACCTTTCCCGAGAGGCCACGCTCGACGATTACGGCATGCCAGCCCGCCGTATTCACGGCATAGCTGGGATTCAGTTGGCGGGTGTCTTGCAAGGGTTTGTTTTTGTTTACGGACTGGGTGGCGAGACCGATGCGTTCAACCCTGGCGCTATCACCGTTGCGGAACGCCATGAGGGGCGGTTATCGTACCAGTCAGGTGCCGGTTGGGTTGGCCTTTGGGAAATGTCGGGTCGAAGAGAAATTCACATGTAGACGTTGAGACGGGGGCACGACACCACTGGACCACTACGGGGGTCCGCCTCGATCACTTGAGAATCTTCCTCGATGCGTTCGCTCACCGCTTCAGCCACGCCCCACAACACCGCACTCTGGACGGCAGCGCACCAGCCGGGTATCTCCAAACCTTCAGCGGGCGCCGCGTCTTATGTGTCTTGAGCCTGGCCAGGATCGTACCATGACCCCACGAAGCCCTAATGACCGACCCGGAAGGCCACCTGGCTCTAAAATGCCCAACCATGAACCCGAAATGCGCGGCAATCTGGGGAATACCGGCTTGATCGGTTGAAAGCTCTCTGGAAAAATATTGAGTAGATAATGACCAAAACAAGGCTCACCGTTGCTATGTGGCCGCACCGTAGCAATTTTGATCTCAATCCGTATACGGCCCTGCTCGCCTTGGGCCTGGAACGGCGTAACGTCGAGGTCATAGAGTTCGGTTGGGATCGACGAAGCTTTGGGGCGGATATCGTACATTTCCACTGGCCCAATGAATTCTTCAACTTGCCAAGAATGCGTCTCCGAATTCGAGTATGGAAAGAACTGCTTTGGCTCGCGGCGTTCAGGGCCAAGGGAGGACATTTGGTATGGACGGTTCACAATGTGTGGCCACACGATCGACCGAAGCAATATTCACTCCAGCTTCGGGCCTTCCTAAGATTGGTCGATGGTGTCATATTCTTAAATCATACATCCAGGGATGCAGCGTCCACAGAACACAGGGCACTAGTCGGTAAGAATTGTACCATTACTCCTCTAATAACGAATGACGATTTGTTTTCCATTCCGGCGAATAATAAGGAATATACACACGACCGGTCCGTGAATCTGGGGTTTTTTGGCCTTATCCGGCCATATAAGCAATTGGATCGCCTAATTCACTGCATGAAGGAGATTTCCGCGGCCGAAGCATCCCTAGCCATCTCCGGCGCGAGCTTTGGCTACCCGCATATTGAGCGGCAGCTCAAGGACATCGCGCTGGATGCGTCAAACATCAAATTGTCTTTCTCTTACCTTACGCATGCCCAATTGGAGCAGTTTGCTGACGAGTGCGATGCGGTAATCCTTCCATACCGGAATATTCTCAATAGCGGAGCGGCTATATTCGCGCTGTCAAGGCTGCGGCCGGTCATGGTTCCTGACCTTGGGGGTATGTTGGAGCTTAAGCGAACCGTGGGTGACGATTGGGTCTTTTGTTATTCCGGCGAGCTGACATCTGGGAAAATTCGCGAGTTCCTAACCTGGCTAAGGGTAACGCCGCGGCGTTCTCCACCCGATATGTCATCATTTAGCCCTGAGACCGTCGCCGCCACGACGGCGCAGTTTTACAATTCATTGTCAGCTTAGAGCTGTCCGAGGTTTCGCCGATCCGAACCGATGTGCCCTAACTCCTTATCACGAGCGAGAGCGAAAATCACTGTCACGCTACTTATAACGGCCCAACCAACGCATGCTTTGACCCATAGCAGAGAGATGGCCTGTTGAGGGAACGCAATAGCCACGAAGATGAGGCAGCCTTTCGGGCCTTCGTGATATCGAACCTGGATCCCGAAAGGTATCTGCGGCTTTACGGAGACGTAGCGGCGGCCGGAATGGATCCGGTCGAGCATTGGCTCAACCATGGTCTCTATCAAGGCCGATCGATGCAAAGCGGAGCCCTTGTTCTTAGCAGTAAGTCACCGCATCAGGCGCTTGGCCCCACTTGGCGTCGCTTCGTTTGGCGCGGCGAATTCATCGCCGTCCGTTTCATGCCGCTTTCGCCGTCCTTGCGGAGACAGATTCTCGATCAGGCGCGTCGTGAGCCGTCGGTGCTGCCTCCGAAAACTTTGACCATCGACCGCCTGCCCTATGCCTATCGGCCAGAACTCCTGAATCGCGATGGTTTGGACGTGGCCTCTATCCTCGCGGCCGTAAAGGCAAGGCCAAAATCGGTGGTCATCGTCCCCGATCTCCGGGTTGGCGGAGCCTCAAAATATGCCGCCGATTTGACAGATGCCATCCGCATGGAAGGTGGGGGGCCGGTTCTGGTCCTGGTCACGGACCAGACGGCTGAACAGGCGGGAGGTTGGGAAGCGTTTTCGATCCTTTCGCCGTTCAGGGCAATAAACCTGGCCTTCTGGCGCGACATCTGCGGGCGCAGTCACTCCAATGCCAGATTGTTCGCGATCCTTTTAAATTTCCTGCGTCCTAGGAGCGTCATCGTCACAGACAGCGGTCTCGGGCTGGAGGCAGTGGCTGTATATGGCAAGGGTCTGGCCCAATCTGCACGGCTCTACTGCACTGCCCTGGGATCAGACGCGAGTGAAGTGGCCGCTGTGACCGCGAAGTTCATCCGGGACACGCTGCCAGTTGCGCTGGCGCTGACCGACAATGAGGCAATGGCGGCAAAACTCAGGAACCTGTACGGCCAGCTGCCCGGGCCAGGCATCGCGGTCCTGCCGTCAAGGCTCCTCCCTGCTGCGGACGAGGTTTTCGCGGCCAGGCTCGCCTCTCGACGGCGCCGTGCCCGATCTGCGGCCAGGCCATGCTCGATGGGCGTGGGTCTCGCGCTGCGAGCCTCTGAAGGGGAGCGCAATTCTAGCCATTTTGGCCACCCTGCGTCCGCAGGATCAGTTCGAGATCTACGGACCCTGCGACGCAGGGCTGGAGAACCTCGGTTTAGCGTTGCCCAACGTCGTCCATCACGGACCTGTGCATGACGTTGCCTCCTTGGACCTCGCTGACTATGATGGTTTTGTGTTCATGAGCCTTTTCGAAGGGATGCCAAACGTCGTGCTGGAAATGAGCCAGCACGCGATCCCAATGGTGCTGGCCGATGTCGGCGATCTCAGAACGACCTTTGGCAATTCCGCCGCACTGTTTGTCCGGCACGGTCTTAACGTGAATGACACCGCCGCGAACTTCGACTTCGCTCTTGATCGGCTTGCCTTAATGGGTGTCGACGATATTGCGACGATGGCTATTACCGCACGCAATCAAGCGCTGGTCCACCATGCACCGGCGGTACACGCGTGTGCCGTCGCCCAACTGTTCCATTCTGCTTGAGCGACTCTCCTGACATCACCGTGACGGCGGTCTTTCACCGGGAAGGTGCACTGGCGTTGCCAGCGCTGGCTTCGATGCGGGACATGGTCGAGGCGGCCCGCGCCGCAGGGCTGAATGTTGAAGCCCGGGCAGGTACTCGACCGACCGGACGATTTAACAAGACATCTCATAGCGAACCATGGAGCCTGGCTGTGTGGCATCGAGGAGATTTCAGTCGGCGATCTCGGTCTCGCGCGGAATGCAGGCGTTCGCGCGGCACGCGGCGAATTCGTCGCCTTTCTCGACGGCGATGATCTCTGGGGCGCCGACTGGCTGCACCTCGCCCATTCGGCTGCACAGGATGCAGATGAAGCGATCTGGCACCCGGAATGCCTATATCATTTTTGCGATTTCGGCGTGCGGAACTACTACGTGCCAATCATTTCGGTAATGGGCGGAAGCGACGCCCCCGAGTTCGATCGCGACGTCAAATTCTTTGGCAATTTATGGAGTGCGAACGCCTTCGCGCGTCGTGCGGTCCATTTGCGCCATCCTTATCGAGCGGTCGACAGGGACAGAGGCTTCGGGGTCGAGGATTGGTCCTGGAATATCGAGACGCTCTTTGCCGGCATTCCGCATCGCATCGTTCGCGACACCGTACACCTCATCCGGACCAAGGAGACCGGGTCGCTCCATAGGCAGAATGTTGGCGATGGGCTACTTCCGTATCTGCCGGCGGATGCTTGGCCAAGGTTGGGCGAGGAAAGGAGTGGAGCGCTCTTGAGGCATTCCAGTATCGAAGGCAGTTCGGCGGCCACACCGCGTGGCACGGAATCCACTCTCATGTCGCATGACCCGATCGTTCCTCCTCCCGACAGCGCTCAACGCCTGGACCGCAAGGCCGTACAGTCCGAGTCCGAGCATGAGCGCGACCTCGAATTCGCTGCTTGAGGTGCGTCCGCTGGGTCGTGATCTTGCGATGCATGTGACGCCAAGGCATCAATTCCATCATCTGGTTCGGGACCAGGAACGATTTACCACGGACCTGATTTGCCGCATTTCGCGCCGCGCCGGTCTGTTTGTCGATGTTGGCGCCCATTGCGGCTTCTTCTCGCTGATCGCGGCATCTTCCAATTCCGCGCTCGACGTGATCGCGGTGGAACCCACTCCTGACACCTTCGCCGTGCTCGAGCGGAACCTTGCCACGCTCACGACGGACAAGGTCACATCTTACCAAACTGCGATCTCGGACGTGGTCGGCACGAAGAGCTTCGGAATTTCGCAGAAGCCTGAAAATTGCGGCTTCTATTTTCGCCCGGAAGCCCCACCGCTCCGCTGGATTGACGTGCCGACCAAGAGCCTCGACGCCTTGCTCTTGGACCGCAGGCCGTGCCCGCTGGTGATCAAGATCGACACTCAAGGGCATGAGCTTGCGGTCGTCAAAGGCATGTCGGAAACGCTGCGGCGTTTCAACGAGATCAGTTTGATCGTGAAATTCAATCCAGTGATGCTGCGGGCGGGCGGCAATCAGCCTGCGGCGCTACTTGAGGAACTCGACCGACTTGGGTTCGAGACGTTCATGATTGACGATCGAGCCCGCCAAACTTTCCGGCTCCGCCCATCGGGCGATTGGGAGAGGCTTCTCGGTGAGGCGCACAGCGCAGATCTCTACTGCGTCAGGAAGGATCGCGCCCTCAGTCTTTGTTTCTTCGCACATACCGCCGAACTCGGCGGTGCGGAACGCACTCTGCTTGGTCTTATAGAGGAACTCATAACCAATCACGGAGCCATCTGTTGTGTCGTTGTGCCCGGACAGGGGGCCTTCGCGCAAGCACTGGAACGTGTCGGGGCAAGCTGCATCATCGCCCAATACCAGTGGTGGTGCGCCCAGGAACAACTGACCGGGAACGAAAGGGGGCAGCGAATAAGGCAAGGGATCGAATCGGTATTCGCCGATATCGTCCCGCAGATAAAGAAGATAGATCCAGACTGCATCTGGACCATGACGATGGTTATTCCATGGGGAGCGATGATCGCCGGCATACTGGCGAAGCCTCATGTCTGGTCCGTGCACGAATATGGGGAGAAGGATCACGACTTAAAATTCTTCTGGCCCTTGGACCAGATCAGCGCCGATATCGTGGCAAGTTCATCCCTTGTATACGTCGTCAGCAAAGGTATCGTGGCCGCGCTGTTCCCGACCAGCCCCGCGGATCGGCTTCGCCCATTCCCCTACTCCATAGCGGTTCCACCGGCGAGTGACGGTGACAGCGAATTGGAGTTTTTCAAGGAGAGCAAATCCATCAAGTTGGGCGTGTTCGCCTCTCTGCATCCTGCCAAGGGCCAAGAGGATGCCGTTCTGGCGCTGGCCCAACTGGTAGCCCGAGGCCACAATGTCGAGTTGCTGCTGGCGGGATTAACCGCAGACCAAAGCTATCGGGAGAGACTCGTGGCGCTCGGTAGAAAGTTGAAGGTCGCCGAGCGTATCCATTTTTCAGGCTTCCTGGACGACCCTTATCGAGCCATGCGGTCCTGCGACATCATTGTCGTCTGTTCGCGAAATGAAGCGTTTGGGCGGGTCGCCGTGGAGGCGATGTTGCTGAAAAAGGCTGTCGTTTATGCGGCTGCCGGGGGTTTATTGGAGTCGATGATCGATGGTCAGACAGGTCTATCCTATCCCCCCGCTGATATCGAAAGTCTGGTCGCCGGACTGGAAGAACTGATAGGCAACCCCGAGCGCCGCACGGCCATCGGAGAATTTGCGCGCCGTCATGCAATCGCGAGGTTCGGGCGAGGTGCCGGAGGTAGAGAGATATTCGGCACCCTGCTTGAGTTGCGGTCGCAAGCAGCCCCGAAGGTACTCGCGCCGGGTCTGCTCGAGGATAACGTCTTCAGCACAATGGCGGATAGTATAACGGAGCTTCGCCGCACGACTGTCGAACGAAGCGAACTCCGGATCGAACTTCACCGCACGACTGTCGAGCGAGAGGAGCTCCGGGCAGAACTGAGCCGTGTGAGCGCAGAACTGAGCCGTGTGAGCGAGGCACGCGATCATTGGCGAGCGGACGCTGGGGAACTGCGGACTTCGCGTGAAGAGGTTCGGGCGCGGCTAAAGGAAACGCAGGCAGAGTTGAGGCAATGGCAAGATCAGGGCCGGGCGTTGAACAACCTTGCCACCTATGCATCGGAACGGTATGCGGCGGCGAACCTCGCCGGGCTAGCGAAGCCAGTGGGCTTTGGTGTGCGGCTGTTCAGGAGAGTGAGATCAAAGCTGCGTCTGCCTTCCTCCGTGCCTTCGCGCGCCTATTACGCGGTTCGCAACTCGATCTTTTTTGATGCAGCGTTTTACTCGAATGAATATCCCGATGTCGAGGCTACCGGAACCGATCCGGTACTTCACTACATTCTCCATGGTGGTTTCGAAGGACGAAATCCTGGCCCTTACTTTTCATCAAGCAAATATCTCGATGAAAATCCTGATGTTGTAGCAGCGGGCGTGAACCCGCTTGTCCATTACGAACTGAACGGTCGCAGGGAAAGGCGCGCTCTTCCGCTCATGGACCTCTCTTCATCCACATAAAGGAACCATCACTCCTTCCGCTCCAATCGGCAAATGCGTTCGTCAGTAAGCACGTTCGACACGATCGGAACGCACTCGCTTGTTCTCGCCAGCCGATAACGATCCAGCGATTTCTCTGCTGCGCCGGGAAACACGCCTGTCATTTCCATACCCCAGATCTGCCCTGGTGCGGTCCTGATCGCCTGATCAACCGCATTCATCAAGCCGAAGGTGACATCAGGGAACACGGGATTATGGATCAGGTTGTTATTAACGCCGACGAAGCGAACGGTGGCCGGCTCGAAGGCCGCGAGATAGGATGAGGGCGTGCCTGTCAGAAAGATAACCGTGCTGTTCGATGGCAGGATTGGCATCGACACTTTCAGGAATTCCGTATCGAAAGACGTTCGCCTGTTCCAAGTGGGATAGACCGTTGTAACGAGCAACACGATACCTACTAGCCCGGCGGCTGCCATCCGCATTCCACCTACTGCTGCCCGGGCCGACAAAGTGGCCTGCAAGGCAGCAACGATCACGATCCCAGACACCACCTCCAGACCCGAGGCATAACGCAAAATCGAGAATTCCTTTAGCCACAGCCCATACGCACACAGCGTCCAGATCGCGCACCACACGGCGCCGTCGGATGGGCGACGATCAGCACTTCCAAGAAATCGGAATGCTAGCAGGAGAAACGAGGCTATCAACGCCAGCGTAATTCGCCAATCTCGCACTTCCACTTCTGACACTACGGTAGATTTACGTAGCGCCCAATCGAGTGGATAAAATATCCACTGCCAAGCGGTACGAGGTAAAAACCTGTCATCGATGTAATTCCACGGGCCATAATCAGGAGAATGAAAGATGGCGTTGAAGAATGGGAATACTGGATTTCCGAATTTCAGATATAGCATTAGCCACCATGGACCACCGATGGCCGCTAACGCGAGGACGGAGCCGACGGAGAAAGCCCGCAATCGGCGGTAGCGAAGACTGGTGGTGCCGAACCCGGGCGCCAGCAGGGTCGCGGCGCCGAATGCAACAAGATAGGGGGCGGCGGTCAACTTGAGGCCAACAGCGCTCCCCGCAAGGAAGCCCGCGCCGGCAAGGCGCCGCCAGGAATAGCCGATCTGCCAGTCTTGCAGCACGAGCAAGGCTCCCCAGAACACCAGGGTGTTCAGAATACCCTCACTCATTGTGGTGCCGATCACTCCTACAGAAACAGCGCCGCCCCCACCGATAAACGCAGACACGACCGCCAGGCCGGTACGGGCCCTGCCAAATTGCGCGAGGACTGTCCGCGAGAGCAGGAAAGCGAGCCAGACCGCAACCGCTTGCGGGATCGCCCATACAAAGGTGAGGACACGAGGGAACCCATTCAGCACACGCCAGAACTGATAAAAAATGGCGTCCATCAAAGGATGGATATACGTCTGAACCTGCGCCGGCGCGATGTCGTAGCCCACTGGCTTATTAAAGAGCGCCCACCCGTTATAGAAATGATAGTTCAGAAGGTCATAGCTTCCGTCCGCTCCCAGCAGGATCGAAACCGTTCCAAGCACACTGATAGAGGTCAGCAGCACGATTATGGAGATTGTGTAATCGGTTCGGTTCACTGTGCTACAGGTCATCGGGCCGGTCGATCCCATAATCTTCGTTATTCAGCAGATACCCCAGCAGATTAAAGGTCAATCCTCGCACCATTCCACTTCCTTAAGGGTCTGAATCAAAATGGACCTTTTCCTATCAACCTCTTGCCAGCCGCCTGGTCAGCATTGGGATGTGGGCCGTGAGCATCCACGCAGTGGCGCTGGACACGGTTGCCCGGCGGTCGGGCTGGCTTCGCGGCCCGCGGCCCCACGCGCGGCCAGGACCAGCGCATGATTGATCCGTGGCAGCCTGCCGTCCTCGGCCCAGCGATAGAAATACCCCTGCACCGTCGAATAGGGCGGGAACTCCCTTGGCAACTGCCGCCACTGACAGCCGGTGGAGGCTACGTAAAGCAGGGCGTCCACGACGTGGCGCAGATCGGTCGTGCGCGGACGCCCCGGACGCGACGGTTTGGGCATGAACGGGGATATCCGTTGCCACTCCCCGTCCGTCAGATTGCTTGCATAGCCTCGCCCCACCCGCCGATACTGCGGGCGAGTGATTTCAGGCCAGGGCATCCGTGGCTCCTGCGTGTTTCGCAAACCTACGGGATCACAACCCGCTGAAATCACTCAACCTCTTTTTCTGTCAGGCTCTTACAGGAAGGATCACCGACATGTATGGAACAGTCGTTGTTCCGAAAATCGGCGCACTCCTCGAAAGGGCTAATTGGCTGCCTGCTTGATCGGGTGAGGCGCGCGGCTGCGCCTGAGCTGCGGCCCGGGGGCTTGGTGTTGCGTTGGCGCAAGCGGCTTCCCTTATGCGCCCTCCGGCTTCCTGCTGAGTTCAGGGACAACCGGCGAGGTTTTGCTTGCCTAGTTAGCGACGTTAGTGTTAAACTAACACGATGAATCATATACCGAACCAACAGGCTGATCGTGAAACCGACTGGGCGCGCCGGCTGCCCCGGGAGGCGTTTCAGGAGATCCTTTTGATCCTGCGCGGCGCCTTGCCGCCGCCGCTGACGGATGATCCGGCGGCGGAGATCCGTCGGGACCGGGCGGCGATGGCGGCGGTGGCTTCGTTGCTGCCGGAGAACGCGGCCGAGGGGCGGTTGGCGGCGCAGTTCGTCGCCGCCGATGCGTGGGCGATGGATTGTCTGCGGCTGGCCGGTGAGCGGCGGTTGCGAGTTCGAGGTGGCGCGGAAGTGCCGGGCGCAGGCGATGAGCATGATGCGGGAGGGGAAGTCCGCGCTGCGGGTGCTGCTGCGGATGCAGGCGGTTCGGCGGAAGATCGAGGGGGACGAGGAGGCGGCGGGGCGGGCCGCGTGGGTGGAGCATGCGGCGGCGGGGATGATGGCGGAGGGATTGGATGGTGCCTTGCCGGCCAGGCCGGACTCGGCGCCGGATGGGGACGGGAAGGATGTCGGCGGGCGTGGGGGTCTGGAGGCTCAGGCGATGGGGGATTGCGCTGCCCGATCTCCCGCACCACCCCCACCCCCGGCCCCTCCCCACAAGGTGGAGGGGAGACGGAAGGTGGGATTGGTCTCAGGTCATGATATAGAGGCCGGAAAGACATGCCGTGAGACGGAGGTGAGATTTCGGCCGCCGGCCGGGACCCGCAGGGCAGTCGGGTGAAGGAAGCAAGGCCAAGGGGCTTTGCCCCCTGGACCCCCACCAAAGGCCTAGCCTTTGGAATGCCTTCCATTTGTTTGGGAGTGTAAGGAGGGCCAACCGGGACCGTGCAGGGTCCGCGTAGGCCCTCCTTACACTCCCAAACCAGTAGCGGGTTCTAAGGGCTAGCCCTTAGCGGGGTCCAGGGGCGGCGCCCCTGGCCTTCCTTGCTGTCCCCGCCCAGGTCAGCCGCGGATGGCTTTGTGGTATTCGGGGTTGGGCATCATATCCAGCGCGTGGGCCATGCGGTTGGACAGGTTGTAGAAGGCGACCGTTTCGGACAGGTCGAAGATGTCCTCGTTCGACAGGCCGACGGCCGTGAGGGCTGTGCGGTCGGTGTCGGAGATGTCGTGCGGGGTGACGGTTAGTTTCCAGGCGAAGTCCAGCATGGCGCGCTGGCGGGGGTCGAGATGGGCGACGCGGTAGTTCAGCGCCATCATTTCGCCGAGTTCGGGGTCGCCGGAGAGCTGGCGGACGGCGGCGCCGTGGGCGACGAGGCAGTAGTAGCAGCGGTTGGCCGAGGAGACGACCACCGCCACCATCTCGCGCTCCAGCTTGGACAGGCCGGATTGGGAGAGCATCAGCTCGTTGTACATCGCCATGAAGTTGCGCAGCCGCTGCGGCCGCAGGCTGTAGGCCTGCAGCACGTTGGGCACCAGGCCGAGTTTTTCCGACGCTTTCTTCCAGACGATCTGCAGATCGTCGTCGAGGCTGGCGGCGTCGGGGACGCCGAGTTTGGAGATGTGGCCTGGCTGCGGCATGGAACGGTCTCCCTTATGCGTAGATTTCCTTGTTGACCACGTTGTCGATGTTCGGCGCGCCGTCCAGCACCGAGAGGATGTTGCGGGCGGTGGCCTGGGCCATGCCGATCATCGATTCCACCGTGACGCCGGCCACGTGCGGGGCGGCGAAGACGCTGTCCAGGCTGAGGATCTTCTTGGAGGCGGGGGCGGGTTCGACGTCGAACACATCGAGGCCGGCGCCGCGCAGATGGCCGGATACCAGGGCGTCGTACAGGTCGTCCTCGTTGACGATGCCGCCGCGGGCGGTGTTCACCAGGCCGGCGCCCTTCTTCATCTTCGCCAGGCGGGCGGCGTTGAACATGTCGATCGTGGCGGGGGATTTCGGGCAGTGGATGGTGACGTAGTCGGCGCGCGGCAGGGCGGCGTCCAGGTCCGTGACGGCCTCATAGCCGGCGGCGGTGATGGTGGCGGCGGGGACGAGCGGGTCGTAGACCAGCACGTCCATCTCCAGCGCGGCGAGGCGCTTGGCGGAGCGGCTGCCGATGCGGCCGAAGCCGACGACGAGGGCGGTCTTGCCGGCGAGCTGGGAGGGCACGGTGGTGAAGCGGTCGTTCCAGCGGCCTTCCTTCACCAGGCTGTCGAGTTCGGCGACGCGCTTGGCGATGGCCATGATGAAGAACACCGCCTGCTCGGCGACGGAGGTGGAGTTGGCGATGCCGGTGGTCAGCAGCGGGATCTTGCGGGTGTTCAGCGCGGGGATCTCCACGGCGTCGAAGCCGACGCCGATGCGGGCGACGACCTGCATGGCGGGGGAGGCGTCGAGCTCGGCCTGGCGATAGGGGGTGGCGGACAGGGCGATGCCGGAGACGTCGGCCAGCAGCGGCAGCAGGTCGGCCTGGGAGATGGCGGTCGGGTAGACGACGACCTCGATGTCGCCGCGCGCGCGCAGGATGTCGACGCCTTCGCGGCCCATGTTGGAGGGCACCATCACGCGGTGTTTGTTCGTGGCCATGCTTGGGTTCCTTTATTCGGGTAGGTCAGCGCTGGTTGCGCTGGAGATTGGCGACGTAGGTGCGGTTCCAGGCGGGTGTAATCATGACCTCGGGAATGCACAAATGCGGCGGCAGGCAGGCGATGTAGCGGATCAGGTCGCCGCAGTCCTCGGACTGCACGAGCCGGGCGCGTTCCTCGGGGGTGACGGGGATGGGGCGCTTGTCGAGGATGGGGGTGGCGACCTCACCGGGGAGGATGACGGAGGAGCGGATGCCGTTGATGCATTCCTCCATGTTGATGGTGTGGCTCATCGCCACCACGCCGTGCTTGGCGGCGGTGTAGATCGGCCCCGAGAGGCCGCCGATGAAGCGGCCGGCCATGGAGGCGGTGTGGATCAGCAGGCCGTCCTTCTGCGCGCGCATGAAGGGCAGGGCGATTGTGACGCAGTAGAGGGCGGATTTCAGGTTGCCGTCGACCAGGGTGTCGATGCCCTCCGGCGTCAGCTTGTTCCAGTGCCGGTCGGTGATGTTGATGCCGGCGTTGTTCACCAGGATGTCGAGGCGGTTGAATTTTTCGGCGATGAAGGCGCCGACGCGTTGCACCTCGGCGGATTTCATCAGGTCGGCGGGCTGGACGTGGGCCTGTCCGCCGGCGGCGCGGATTTGGGCGGCGGTGTTTTCCAGGTTCTCGGCGCGCCGGCCGGTCAGGATGGGGATGGCGCCTTCCCGGGCGAGCGCGATGGCGGCGGCTTCGCCGATGCCGGTGCCCGCGCCGGTGACCCAGGCGATCTTGCCGGCGAGTTGCTGTGCCATGTGTCCGTTCCCCCGTTCGCGCGGGCGGCATTGAAGGGGTTTGGCTGGCGTTGGGCAAGGGCAGGGATGCCGGCACGGCGTGTCAAGGGAGGCGTGTCGGGTGGGGGCCGAACCGTGTTAGAAGTAGCAGGACGCAATGTTGGAGTGAGCGATGCCCGATTTCGTTGTCTCGGATATGAGCTGTGAGGCCTGTGTGCGGTCGATCACCAAGGCGGTGCAGGGGGTGGACCCGGCGGCCGTGGTGGCGGCGGACCTGGCCAGCAAGCGCGTGCATATCGACAGCGCGGCCCCGGCCCCGGCGCTGGCGAATGCGATGGACGAGGCCGGCTTCACGGTCGCGGCGGCCTGAGAGCCGCTTCAGGCTATTTGCCCCAGGGCTATTTGCCCCCAGGCTATTTGCAGGGGAAGCGCTCCGACAGGAAGGTGAACAGCCCGTCGGTCGGCGGCAGCGCCTGGTTCTTCGGCATGGCGCGGGCCCATTTGACGAACTCGGCCATGGTGGCCTCACGGGTCGGGGCCGGGTTCGGCATGCAGATCCGCCTCTTGCCGGTCGCGGCTTCGCGCTTCAGTTCCATGGTCAGCGCGCCCTGGGCGTAGCCGTGGCAGAAATTCTGCCGCTCCGGTCCGGTCGGGTCGGTGCGCGGGGCGGCGCAGAGGTCCGCGAGGTCGCCGGCGGTGCGCACTTCGATGCGTGCGTCGGGTGGCGCGGCCCGGGCGGGGGATGTGGCGGCGGATGCGGCGGCGGCCAGCACGGCAAATCCGGCGGCGAAGGTAAAAATCGATCTTGGCATGGTCATTCCTGGATGCTGTCAGGGTTTGCAGGGGAAGCGCTGCTGCAGGAATTGCAGCAGGCCGTCGATCACCGGCGCCGAGCGCATGGGCGGCAGCGCCTTGGTCAGTTGCACGAAGCCGTCCATGGTTTCGCTGATCGGCGGCGGCGGGGTGGGGACGGCAGAAGAACCTGGCCCCGCCGGCCGCCTGCTGGCGGTCGGCGATGGCCATGACGCCCAGCGCGAAGCCGAGGCAGATGTTGCGGCTGGACTGTCCTCCGGCGTCGCGCGGATCGGCGGCGCAGAGATCCGCCAGGTCCCCGGCGGACAGGATGACCGGCGTCGCGTCCGCGGCAGGGGCCGGACCGGCCGCCTGCGCCAGGCCGGGCAGCAGGGCGAGTGCCGCCGCAACCGCCAGGAAGCAGGGACGTGATGGGGGGGAAGGTCTTGGGGTCATGCGGTCTGTGCCTTCCATCGCTCGAAGCCCGCGCGCCGCAGCTCGCAGGCCGGGCAGGCGCCGCAGCCATAGCCCCAGGGGTGCAAGGTGGAGCGGTCGCCGAGATAGCAGCTGTGGCTGGCGGTGCGTATCAGTTCCACCAGCTCCGCGCCGCCCAGCGCCCGCGCCAGCTCCCAGGTGGCGGCCTTGTCGCGCCACATCAGCGGGGTTTCCAGCACGAAGCGGCGCTGCATGCCCAGGTTGAGCGCCAGCTGCATGGCCTTGATCGTGTCGTCGCGGCAATCGGGGTAGCCCGAGTAGTCGGTCTCGCACACGCCGGTGACGATGCGCCGCAGCCCACGGCGGTAGGCGATGGCGGCGGCGTAGGTCAGGAACAGCAGGTTGCGGCCGGGAACGAACGTGTTGGGCAGGCCGTCCGCGCTCATGGCGAAGGCGGTTTGGCGTGGTCAGCGCCGTGGCGCCGATCCCCGACAGGGAGGTGGCCATGTCCACGATATGATCGGCGCCGAGCCGCCGGCCCCATTTCCGTGGATGCTGGCCGGAGATCCCCTGGCGCAGCGGCGCACGGCATTCCATCTCGATGGCGTGGCGCTGGCCGTAGGCGAAGCCGACGGTCTCCACGGGGTCGTAGCGGTCCAGCGCCCAGGCCAGGCAGGTGGCGGAGTCCTGTCCGCCGGAGAACAGCACGAGGGCGCTTTCCGGCGCGCTCTCTGGCTCGTTCATTGGGGCCGTGGGGTCCGTCATGTCTCGGTTGCCTTCATCGCAGAGCCCTTCGCAGCATCAGCGGACCATCTTATAGAGCCCACCCATATAGAGCCCACCGTGAAAGGCAGGGATATGGACATCGATTTCTCGGAAGACGAGATCCGCCGCTATTCGCGCCACATCCTGCTGCAGGAGGTCGGCGGCACCGGCCAGGCGCGGCTGAAGGCGGCCAAGGTGCTGGTGATCGGCGCCGGCGGCCTGGGCAGCCCGCTGGCCTTGTACCTGGCCGCGGCGGGGGTCGGCACGATCGGCATCGTCGACGACGACCGCGTGGAGATTTCCAACCTGCAGCGCCAGATCGCCCACACCACGGCGCGGATCGGCGCGGGCAAGGCCGCCTCGGCGGCCGAGGCGGCGCTGGCGATCAACCCGGACGTGCGGATCGAAACCCACCCCTTCCGGCTGACCCCGGCCAACGCGGCGGAGCTGATCAGCCGCTACGACATCGTCTGCGACGGCACCGACAATTTCGGCACCCGCTTCCTGGTCTCCGATGCCTGCGTGCTCGGCAAGCGCACCCTGGTGTCCGCCGCGGTGCTGCGGTTCGAGGGCCAGCTGTCGGTGTTCAAGCCGCATGCGCACGCCCCCGGCGAGCCGGCCGGCCCCTGCTATCGCTGCCTGTATCACGAGGCCCCGCCGGACGGCATGGTGCCGACCTGCTCCGAGGCCGGCGTGCTCGGCGCCGTCACCGGCGTGATGGGCACCCTGCAGGCGACCGAGGTGCTGAAGGAGATCCTCGGCATCGGTGACAGTCCCTGTCCGGCCGGCTGCTGATCTGGGATGCGCTCGCCACCCGCTTTC
The DNA here is from genome assembly GCA_963839645.1 of uncultured Alphaproteobacteria bacterium. Lineage (GTDB taxonomy): Bacteria > Pseudomonadota > Alphaproteobacteria > Acetobacterales > Acetobacteraceae > PALSA-911. Next base: position 529,301 of record CAWIVZ010000001.1, read on the forward strand.
GCACCGTGCGGCTGCGCGCGGATCCGAAATGCCGGTCGTGCGGGCCGGATGCGGTGATCACCGATTTGTCCGCTCACGCAGATACGTCCGGTCCCGCCTGTGCCGTCTGAGGCGCCCCCGAACCTTGGCATCCTGCTGCTGTCGGGATCGCATGACCGGGCGCATTACGCCTTCGTCCTGGCCGCCGGCGCGGCGGCGTTGGGCCGGCAGGTGGTGCTGTTCGCCAGCAATGCCGGCTGCCGGGCGCTGCTGGCGGACTGGTCCGGCCTGGCCGACGCGACACGCGACGAGCGGGTGCGCGCAGGCGGGGGTGGCCGGGCTGGACGAGCTGCGAGAGGCCTGCGCCGAGATGGGCGTGCGCCTGATCGCCTGCGAGGCCGGGCTGCGCGCCGAGGCGATCGAGGCATCCGGATTGCTGCCCGGGGTGGAGGTCGCCGGGGTCGCGACCTTTCTGTCCGCGGTCGGTGCCGGGCAGTTGGCGACGATCTGAGCCGGACGCCGTGCAACCGACGCGGAACCCCTTGACCCGATTCGGCGATTCTGGGCACGCATAGCGCATGACAGTCCAGTTCACGGCGATCGGCCTACGGGGATGGCGTACGCGGCTGGCCTGCGCGGCGTTTCTGCTGCTCGGGTTGGTGCCGGTGGCGTGGGGCCAGTCCACGGGTACCTCTCCCGCTCCCGCAACCGGCAGCTTGCACGCGCCGGCGAAGCAGAAACCGGCGAAGGCCGCCGTTCCGACGGCTCCCCTGGCCGCGCCGCGCCCCGTCGTGCGGGAAGAGAAGGCGAAGCCCACGCCGCTGGTGAAGTCGAAGGGCGCCGTGCATGCCCAGCCGGTCCGCAAACCGGCCGAGAAGACGGCCCAGAAGCCGGTCTCGAAGCCGGGTGCCCCTGGCTCCAAGGGCGGAACGCAGCCTGGCGCGAAGAGCGCGGCCAAACCGGCGGCGGGCGCGGCTGCTGTCGGCGCCGCGGCAGGGGCAGCGGCCGGGGCGGCGATCGCCGAGCCGGCGCCCCAGGTCGAGCCGACCAAGGGCACCGTGACCGGAATGCAGCTGCCGCGTTTCGCCGCGTTGCGCTCCGACGAGGTCAATCTGCGCACCGGGCCGGGCGTGCGCTATCCGATCGAGTGGGTCTACAAGCGCCGCGACCTGCCGGTGGAGATCGAGCGGGAGTTCGAGGTCTGGCGCCTGGTGCAGGATCAGGACGGCGTGAAGGGCTGGGTGCACCAGGCCACCCTGACCGGACGGCGCAGCTTCGTGGTCACCGGAGCCGAGCGGATCCTGCGCAGCCGCGGCACCGCCGACGCATCGGCGGTCGCCCGGCTGGAGCCCGGCGTCGTCGGCCGCATCCGCAGCTGCGAGGCGACCGCCGAATGGTGCCGGGTTCAGGTCGGCGACTACAAAGGCTGGCTGAAGCGCGATGAGTTCTGGGGCATCCTGCCGGACGAGGCGATCAACAACTGAGGCTTTGTTTGGCCGCCGGTAGGCGGTAGGCTTCGCCGCAGACAAACCCGGGATGCCTTCCATGCCAGACACCTATTCCCATGCGACCACCGACGACCTTCCGCGCGCGATGCACGACCTTGGCGGCGCCACGAAGTTCATGTGCGAGCCGGTCGATATCGAGCCGCATGCGCTGACCGATTTCGACAAGGAGGTGGACGCGCTGCGCCAGATCCTCGGCGCCAGGAAGATCATGGGCGTGGACGAACTGCGCCGCTGCATCGAGGCGATCCCCGAGGCGGATTACCTGCGCCTGAGCTACTACCGGAAATGGATCCGCTCGATCACCGACAACCTGCTGCAGAAGGGCGTGTTCACCGAAGCCGAACTCCGCGCCGAACTGGAGCGCGGCTGATGCTGGCCCTCGGCTCGCAGGTGCTGGTGAAGAACGACTGGCCCGAAACCCGCGGCCCCTGCCACATCCGCACGCCGCATTACCTGCGCGGCCATCGCGGCGTGGTGGTCCGCCAGTTCGGCGCCTATCCGAACCCCGAGGACCTTGCCTTCGCCCGCCCGGCCGCGCGCATTCCGCTGTACCACGTGGCGTTCTCCCGCCGGGATATCTGGCCCGAGGGATCGGACCGGGACGAGTTGCTGGTCGAAATCTACGAACATTGGCTGGAGCCGGCAGGAGCCGCATCCCGATGAGCAATATCCTGGAGACCGATGGTGAGCGCCTGCTGGTCGCGGTGCGCAACCTGCTGGAGGCCAAAGGGCTGGTGACCACGGCGGAAATCGCCGAACGCCGCGCCATCACCGATGCCGCCAATCCCGGCCAGGGCGCCCGCATGGTCGCCAAGGCCTGGACCGATCCGGCCTATCGCGCCGCGATGCTGTCGGACGGCGCGCAGGCGGCGGAGGCGCTGGGCATTCCGATGCGCGGCATGCCGCCATTGGGCGTGCTGGAGAATACCGAGGAGGTGCACAACCTCGTTGTCTGCACCCTGTGCAGCTGCTACCCGCGCGCCGTGCTGGGCTACCCGCCGTTCTGGTTCAAGTCCGCCGCCTACCGCGCCCGCGCCGTGCGCGACCCGCGCGGCCTGCTGGCGGAATGGGGCACCCATCTGCCCGAAACCAGGAAGCTGCGGGTGGTGGACTCCACCGCCGATTACCGTTGGATGGTGCTGCCCATGCGTCCGGCCGGCACCGAGGGCTGGAGCGTGGAGAAACTCGCCTCCATCGTGCGCGAGGGCGACATGATCGGCGTGACGGTGCCGGTGGCCTAGCCGCTCAGGCTCATCGCCTGAAAAACGGGCAAGACCAAGAAAAGGAAAAGGGAACCCATGAAACCCGAACTCACGTTGCTGGTCTGCGCGATCGTCCTGGCATTCGCGCAGGTGCTGGTCGGCGTCCTCGGCGCGATGCAGCAGGTCGGCCTGCCGGCCCTGCTGGGCAACCGCGAGGGGCTTCCCGAGATCACCGGCTGGGCCGGGCGGGCGCAGCGCGCGCACCGCAACATGATCGAGAACCTGGTGCTGTTCGCCGCCCTGGTGCTGGCGGCCGCAATTGCCGGGCGCACCAACGGCCAGACCCTGCTCGGCGCGCAGATCTTCGTCTGGGCCCGGCTGGCCTATGCGGTCATCTACGTGGTCGGGCTGCCGCTGCTGCGCACCCTTTCCTGGGCGGTGTCGGTCGTCGGCATGGCGATGATCGCCGCGCAGCTGTTCTGACCGCCCGCGGCCCTTATCTGGACATCCCTGCATGACCCAGCCACCCGGCATCAATCGGATGAAGGCGAAGCTGGCCGCCGGCGAGGTCGTGACCACGTTCATGGTCACGATGCCGAGCGTTGCGATGGTGCAGATCCTCGCCGGCAATGGCGCCGACTGCCTGATCATCGACATGGAGCACGGCCCGATCGACATCGCCACCGTGCATGCCATGGTCGCGGCGACGCAGGGCACCGGTGCGACGCCGATCGTCCGCATCCCCTGGACCGAGCATTGGCTGGCCAAGCCGGTGCTGGATACCGGGGCGATGGGGATCAACTTCCCGATGATCTCCAATGCCGACATGGCCCGCGCCAGCGTCGCCGCCATCCGCTATCCGCCCGACGGAGTGCGCGGCGTCGCCCCGTCCTACGCGCCGCTGCGCTGGGGCGTGCCGTTTCCCGAGTATTTGAAATTGGCGAACCGCGAGATCCTCAACGTCATCACCATCGAGGACCCGGAGGCGGTGCGAAACCTGGACAGCATCCTGGCCGTTCCCGGCATCGACGTGGTGGCCCTCGCCTCGTTCGACATGTCCATGGCCCTCGGCGTGCCCGGGCAGATGGACCATCCGGAATTGCGGTCGTTGCTTGCCCAGGCCGAGGCGAAAGTCCGGGCAGCCGGCATTCCGCTCGGGGGTGTGGCATTGACGCCGGAGGTCGCGCGGGCCAGGCGCGAGGCCGGCTACCAGATGCTGCTGGTGGGCTTCGATGTCAGCTTGGTTGGAACCGCCGCCCGGCAGGCGGTGGACAACGCCCACGGCTGAAACACCGGGGGCTGAATCAGTCCCGCTTCTGCATCCGCTCGGCGACCAGCCCGGCAACCAGCGCCGCCAGCAGCAGGGCCGCCTTGTTCTGGCTGAACAGGTTGCTGGCCGCCGCCAGCATCGCGGCAGCCGGATCGGAACTGGCCGGCTGGGGTGCCGCGCCCGGCTTGCGCTTGGCGTTCATCGCCAACCAGGCGCCCAGCAGCAGGAACAGCGCCAGGGCAACGAAGGCGCCGGCAACGACAAGGGACGCAAGGGCGGAACCGAGCGAGGCGGCCGCGAAAATCCACAGCGCCGCTCCCGCCAACCCGATCGCCACCAGCAGCGCCAGACATGCCAGCAGCACGCAAACCCCCGCCACCGCCGCCCGCCCGGCCGCGGCCGCGATCCGCCTGCCGTCAAACCTGGGGGTCAACAGACCCAGCAGCAGCCGGATAATGGCGGCGATCGGCATCTTAATTCGGCGCGATAACGGGGGTCAGCGCGACAGCAGGCGGCTGGCGATGAACCCGATCGAGAAGGCCAGCAACAGCGTCGTCAGCGGACGCTCGTCGATCTCCTGCGCCAGGGCTTTCGCGCCCCGTCCGGCCTGGGCCGAAGCCTGGCCGTATATATCCGCGGCCCTGCCGCTGAGCTGTTCCGCCGCTTGCTGCGCCGCTGCCCGGACATTGCCTGGCGCGGTGTCCTTGAGGTCGGCGAACAGGGCGGCGAGATCCCGCTTCAGGGCGGCCAGGTCGCTCGCGATGGCATCCAGCGTTTTCGGGGCCTCGGGATCCGTTGTGGTCGGCATGGCAACCTCCTTCATCCGATGTCCGCCTAACATTAGCATACTGGATCAACCTGAACGAGCCATCGACCAGGCTAAAGCGGGGACGATGGAGAACTCCGCGCGGCGCATAAGGTTCCGATCGGCCAGATTGCCCCCTCGCCTCCGGCTTCATCCTGGGACATCCTGCCGGGATAAAACCGACCGGAGGAAGAATTCATGCTGCGCATCCACGGCTCCGCCCGCTCGCGCGCCATCCGCACGCTCTGGATGGCGACGGAATTGAACCTTCCCTACGAGCAGATCGACCTGGCCCCGCGCTCCCCGGCCACCCGAACCCCGGAATTCCTGGCGCTCAATCCGAACGGCGCCGTTCCCGTGATCGAGGATGACGGCTTCGCCCTTTCGGAATCGATGGCGATCAATCTCTACCTCGCCAAGAAGCATGGCGGCGGTTTGTATCCCACGACCCCACAGGCCGAGGCGCTTGCCTGGCAATGGAGCTTCTGGACCGTCGACCGGATCGACCGCCAACTCGTCACCTACGCCAGCCACGCCTTCGTGCTACCGGAACCCGAGCGCGATCCAGCTACCGCGGCGACGGCCTGGTCGGAGATCGAGCCGGCGTTGGGCGTGCTGGAAGTCGCGCTGGCGAAATCGCGCTGGCTCGCCGGCGATGACTTCACGGTCGCCGACCTGAACGTGGCGGCGGCGATGTACCGCGCGCTGTTCATGGACCTCGGCAACTGGCCGCACGTGAAGGACTGGCTGGCCCGTTGCTGGGACCGCCCGGCGGCGAAGAAGGCACGGGCGATGCGGGAGTAGTTTAGCCTGCCGGGATCAGCTTGATCCGTTTGCCATCCACGCCCACGGCGATGCGGCCGGTCTTCAGCGCCAGGGCGTCGTTGCCGAACACCTCGCGCCGCCAGCCGTGCAGCGCCTGGATGTCCGGCTCGTCCTCCACCGCCAGCCGGTCGATGTCCTCGGAGCTGGCGACCAATTTCGGCGCCACGTGGTGCTGCTCGCATTTCGCCGCCAGCAGCACCTTCAGCAGCGATACCAGCGCCGGCGATGGCCGGGGCCCGTCCTTGCCGCGCGGGACGTCGGGCAGGTCGTCGTCGCTGATTTTCTTCGCTTCCGCCACGGCGGCGATCAAGGACAGGCCACTCTTGCCGTCCGCGAAGCCTCGGGTGATGCCGCGGGCGCGGGCCAGTGCGTCCGGCGTTTCCGGCGCGGTGGCCGCCAGTTCCAGCAGCGCCTCGTCCTTCAGCAGGCGCTGGCGGGGAATGTTCACCCGCTGGGCCTCCCGCTCCCGCCAGGCGGCGATGGCGCGCAGCACGCCGAGGAACCGGCGGTTGTTGGTGCGCGGGCGCAGCCGCTCCCACATCGTCTCGGGGTCGGCGCGATACGTGGCGGGGTCGGCGAGCAGGGCCATCTCCTCGGCCACCCATTCCAGCCGGCCCTCCTTCTCCAGCCGCGCCGCCAGCTTGCGGTAGACGCCGCGCAGATAGGTCACGTCGGCGGCGGCGTAGTGGATCTGCGCCGCCGACAGCGGCCGCGCCGCCCAGTCCGAAAAGCGGTGCGCCTTGTCGATCGAGCCGCCGGTCAGGGCGGAGACCAGCGCGTCGTAGCCCACCTGGTCGCCAAAGCCGGCCACCATCGCGGCCACCTGGGTGTCGAACAGCGGGCGCGGCACGTCGCCGAACTTGAGCACGAAGATCTCGATGTCCTGGCGGCAGGCATGGAACACCTTGAGAACCTTCTGGTCCGCCAGCAGGCGGCCGAGCGGGGCGAGGTCGATGCCCTCCGCCTCGGTGTCCACCACCGCCACCTCGTTGTCGCCGGCAAGCTGCACGACGCAGAGCTCGGGCCAGTAGGTCCGCTCGCGCATGAACTCGGTGTCCACGGTGACGAACTCTTCCGCGGCGAGCCGGGTGCAGAGGGCGTCGAGCTCGGCGGTGGTGGTGATGAGCGACGGCGGCGGAAAGTCGGAATGTTTGGAACGGGGCATAGTCACGCTTTACACGTGCAGAGGCCTATGCGGAAGCGGCCGCATTCACCGGCCGATGGCGGCAAATCGCCGGCGAACCTTGACTTGGCGGCGTCCACGGGGCTTGTCTCCCCGGCTTCAATTCGGGACCGATGAACATGCACGCCTACCGCACCCATACCTGCGGCGCGCTGACCGCCGCCGACGCCAACAAGCCAGCCCGGCTCTCGGGCTGGGTCCACTCCAAGCGCGACCATGGCGGGCTGCTGTTCATCGACCTGCGCGACCATTACGGCCTGACGCAATGCGTCTTCCCGGCCGGCAGCCCGGCCTTCGCCCAGGCCGAGGCACTGCGCCCGGAAAGCGTGGTCACCGTCACCGGCGACGTGGTGCTGCGCGAGGCGGGAACGGTGAACCCGCGCCTGCCGACCGGTGAGGTCGAGCTCAAGGTCGCCAGCTTGGACGTGCAGTCCACCGCCGACGTGCTGCCGATGCAGGTGGCCGGCGATGAGAAATACCCGGACGAGATCCGCCTGAAATACCGCTACATCGATCTGCGCCGCGAGAAGGTGCACAAGAACATCATGCTGCGCGCGCAGGTGATCCGCTCGATCCGCCAGCGCATGATCGACCAGGGCTTTACGGAATTTCAGACCCCGATCCTGACCGCCTCCAGCCCCGAAGGCGCGCGCGACTTCCTGGTGCCGGCGCGCAACCACCCTGGCAAGTTCTACGCCCTGCCGCAGGCGCCGCAGCAGTTCAAGCAGCTCGCCATGGTCGCCGGCTTCGACCGCTACTTCCAGATCGCCCCCTGTTTCCGCGACGAGGCCGCCCGCGCCGACCGCTCCCCGGGCGAGTTCTACCAGCTCGATTTCGAGATGAGCTTCGTCACCCAGGAAGACGTCTTCAACACGATCGAGCCGGTGATCGCGGGTGTTTTTGAAGAGTTTGCCGAAGGCCGCGGCGTCACCAAGCCGCCCTTCCTGCGCATTCCCTACGACCAGTCGATGCTGGAATTCGGCTCCGACAAGCCCGATCTGCGCAACCCGCTGCGCATCACCGATGTTACGGAACAGTTTGCCGGTTCCGGCTTCGGCCTGTTCGCCAAGATCGCCGCCGCCGGCGGCATCGTCCGCGCCATCCCGGCACCCGGCGCCGGCGGCAACCCGCGCAGCTTCTTCGACAAACTGAACGAATGGGCCCGCGCCGAGGGCGCCGGCGGCCTGGGCTACATCACCTTCGACGCCGAGGGCCCGAAGGGTCCGATCGCGCGCAACCTGGAAGCCGGCCGTGCCGAGGCCATTCGCGCCGCCTGCGGCCTGAACCCCGGCGACGCCGTGTTCTTTGCCGCCGGCAAGAAGGACGAAGCGCCGAAATTCGCCGGCCTGGTCCGCACCCGACTGGGCCAGGAGCTTAACCTGATCGCCCAGAACGAGTTCCGCTTCTGCTGGGTCACCGACTTCCCGATGTTCGAATACGACGAGGAAGCCAAGAAGATCGACTTCAGCCACAACCCGTTCAGCATGCCGCAGGGCGGCATGGAGGCGCTGAACAGCCAGGACCCCCTGACCATCAAGGCCTTCCAGTACGATATCGTCTGCAACGGCATCGAGCTTTCGTCCGGTGCCATCCGCAACCATCGCCCGGACATCATGATCCGCGCCTTCGAAATCGCCGGCTACCCGGCCGAGGAGGTCGAAGCGCGCTTCGGCGGCATGCTGAACGCCTTCCGCTATGGCGCCCCGCCGCATGGCGGCTCGGCGCCTGGCATCGACCGCATCGTCATGCTGCTGGCCGACGAGCCGAACATCCGCGAGGTCATCCTGTTCCCGCTGAACCAGCAAGGCGAAGATCTGATGATGCTCGCCCCGGCCCCGGTGCCCCCGGAGCGCCTCAAGGAACTCTCCCTCGCCATCGCCCTGCCGCCGAAGCCCAGGGTTGGGTAAGGAAGGCCAGGAGCTATGCCTCTGGAGCCCGCGGGAGGGGGGTGAATGCCAGGAAGCGATATGCGGACGAACAGATCGCGTTGGCCTTGAGACAAACGGCTCGAGGAAGCGAACGCCAAGCTGCCGCGCCTGGTGGCGGGCCTGCCGGGATAGGGGATTGAATCGATCCTGCCCCCCGCTTCTGATGGGTCCCGCCCGGCGAAGCCGGATGGAATGGCAAGGCGAGCGGTATCCGAACGGCGTTGAGATCGACGTCTCACGTTCCGGAACGCCTGGGGCTAACGGACACATCGACGCGTTCAGCAGCCGTCTGCCGGCGGAATTTCTGAACGTATCCTGGTTTCCGTCACTGGCCGATGCGCGGGATCGCATCGAGAAATGGAGAAGGCCCTGCAACGAGGAGCAGCCACACTCGGCCCTGGGAAACTTGACCCCAAAGGCCTTCATCGAACAAGCTCAATCAGTTCGAAAAGTTGCATGGGAACCGGACCTGGGGCGGGAGCCGGACCCAGTGCAGAATGAACGAACATTCCAACCCAACGATTTGCCGGGGCGGTTCAAAAGGATGGGCGCCTGGCTCATCAGAAGCCCATATGATTCCGGATAAACTCTTAAAAACATGCCAACTGAGAAAATCCATGAATATCACTTGCCGGGCAAGATGAAGATAGAGAACGCAATGACCCTTGCGACGGGTCTGGCGGACCCTCAAGCGGTCTTGGTCGAGCTTTTGGCGCATGAAGCACTCGATCCACTCTTTATCCAGGCACCACGCAGTGGCGTTTTGAGCGCCTGGTACGGACATGTCCCGTTCGCGTATTGGATCATGTCCGCGTTGCGACCGCGCCGGTTCGTGGAACTGGGGACTCATAATGGCGTCTCTTATGCCGCGTTCTGTGACGCCGTGTCCCGCGCCGACCTCGACACGCGCTGCTTCGCCGTCGATACCTGGCAGGGCGACGCGGATGCCGGCTGTTACGAGGAAGATGTCTTTACCGATCTCCAGGCCTTCCATGACGCGCGATTTGGCGCCTTCTCGGTAATGGTGCGTTCGACCTTCGATCAGGCGCGTGACCATTTCGATGACGGCTCCATCGATCTCCTGCACATCGATGGCCGCCACTCCTACGAGGCCGTGAAGCATGATTTCGCGAACTGGCGGCCGAAGCTGTCGTCCAGGGCCGTCGTGCTGTTCCACGGCACCAATATGCGCGAGCGAGATTTCGGGGTATGGCGCCTGTGGGCAGAATTGCTGGAAACCCATCCGGGCTTCGAGTTCCTTCACGGGCACGGACTCGGTGTCTTCGCCTTCGGATCGGAAGTGCCGGATGCGGTGCGCGCGCTGTGCAGTCTGAGTGATCCGGCCGCGATTGCCAGGGTGCGCGAGCGGTTCGCGGTCAGCGGACGCCACTGCGTTATAGAAATCGAGTTTGAGCGGCTACGGCGGGACGCCACCGCCGGCGCGAAAGCACTCGCCGCCGCTACGGCCGACCGCGACACTGCCCGTGCCGCGCTGCAGGCGCAGGCTGATCTCCAAAAAAGGGAGTGGACGCGCCTTTTTACCGTCGCCAAGGAGTGGGAGCGGAAGGCGGCGGTGGCGGACAGCCTAAAAAAAGACGCAGAAACACAAAAGACAGATATTAGTATCCAAATCAGTATCCAAAAAGATGAATTAGCCCGCCTTTCTGCCGTCGCCACGGGGTGGGAGCGAGCGGCGGTGGAGGCGCGGTGTGAGCTGCAGGACACGCGTAACCATCTCGGACAAGCGCTCGCCCAGCTGGAGCAGCAACTCGACGCCTTCCAGCGGTCCACCGCGTGGCGGCTGACCTGGCCGGTTCGTGCCTTGATAATGCGCCTGCCGGCTTCACTGCGCCGTGAGGGACGGCGCGCTTTGAAGGCGGCCTATTGGGCCGCGACGCCGGCCCGGATCCCCGCGCGCCTGCGCGCACGGCGCCAAGTGCTTGCGTCTGAACTGGCGCCGCCGCAGGCGAGTCCGGCGATGCACGCCCTGTCCGGCCCTGACGAGCGCGCCGAGCCTTTTGAGCCGGAGATGGAGGCCGTGCAGAATGCGCCGCCGGCTGCCTCGCCGGACCGTTTCTCGCTCGACCGCATCCCGCCGCTGCGGGGGGATTACGCGGCGACGCTGGAATGGTACGACCCGGAGGCGCCCGAAGTCTCCATCGTGGTGCTGAACTGGAACCGCGGCGACATGACGCTTCTGTGCCTGCAGCATCTATGGCAGCGCACGACCGGTCACCGCTACGAGATCATCATCGTTGACAATGGCAGCCGCGACGAGGAGATCGAGCTGCTGCGGGCCAATGCGACGCTCGCCCGCGTCATCCCTCTCGGTGCGAACCGGTATTTCGGGGAGGCGAACAACATCGGCGTGGAGGCCGCGCGCGGCCGTTACATCTGTCTGCTGAACAATGACGCCTTCGTGCACGAGGGCTGGCTGGCGCCAATGGTGCGCTTCCTGGAGGACGACCCGTTGGCCGGCGCGGTCGGGCCGCGCTTCCTGTATCCTGGCGGGAAGCTGCAGGAGGCCGGCGCGATCATCAACCCAGATGGCTCGACCCTCCAACTGGGCAAGGGCGCGGCACCCAACGACCCAGTGTACAACTCCGCACGGCAGGTTGACTACGTTTCCGCGGCCTGCGTTCTGCTGCGGCGCGACGAGTTCCTGCGCGTCCTCGGCTTCGACCTGACCTGGGATCCCGCGTATTACGAGGACGTGGATCTCTGCCTGAAGCTGAGGCTGATCGGGCTGCGCACTTTCTATTGTCCGCAGTCGTCCGTTACACATATCGAGAACGCGACCAGCGCCGACCATCGGCACGGCCTCAGGTTGGATGACATTGTCGCGATCAACCGCGGCAAGTTCCTCGCACGCTGGCAAGAATTCCTGCGGATGTCGGGGGCGGAGGCGCCGAACCTCATCCCTCCGCCTGCCGCGCCAGTCCCACCGATCCCGGATCGGCCCCGCGTCATGATTTTCACGCCTTACAATATCACGCCTGGCGGCGGGGAGCGCTACTTCCTCACCATCGCCGAGGCGTTCCGCGGCGTGGCGCAGGTAACACTGGTTACGCCTCAACCATTCAGTCGGATACGGATCCTGACGATGGGCCGAGATTTCGGCCTGCAGCTGGACCATGTCGAGTTGTTGGGTTTGGGCGATCTCTACACCCATCCCGCGCACGACCTCGCCTTCGTCATCGGCAACGAAATCCTGCCGCCGGTCGGCCGGATGGCGACACGCAATCTCTTCATTTGCCAGTTCCCGTTCCCGATCGAGGATAAGGCGTATGCGAAGCGCGTGCGGCCGTTCTGGGACGACTATGACATGCTGCTCTGCTACTCAGACTTCGTGCGGGGGCATGTGGATGCGACGATCCGTTCCCTCGACCTCCCGGAGCGGCCGGTCCAAATCCTGGCGCCCCCCGTGCCCATGCTGCCGATCGGCCGGGCGAAGCGCGCTCAGATACTGCATGTGGGACGGTTCTTTGCCGGCGGTCACTGTAAGCGCCAGGACGTGCTGATCGAGGCGCTGCGCACGCTGGTGGCGCAGGGCGTCGAAACGGAGCTGCACCTCGCAGGCTCGCTTCATCCGGAGCCGGAGCACAGAACCTATTACGCCGACCTCGTCGAGCGAGCGGCCGGGCTGCCGGTGCATTTCCATATCAATTGCTCCGCCGAGACCCTGCGGATCCTGTATGCGGAGAGCCGCGTCTATTGGCATGCGACCGGCTTCGGGCACGACCCGGAAACCGAGCCGCACACGACGGAGCATTTCGGCATCTCTGTTGTCGAAGCCATGTCGGCCGGCTGCATACCCATCGTCTTTGCGGCGGGCGGCCCGGCGGAGGTCGTGGCGGACGGCGTGACCGGCTTCCTCTTCCATACCGTTGAAGAACTCTGCGCCCGTACTCGCCTGCTGCTTCTGGATACCCCCCGGGAAGCCCTGGACGGTTTCGCCGAGGCCGCTGCGAACGCAGCCCATACATATAACGAGACGACATTCAAAGCGCGTGTTCGCACCCTTGCGGCGCGCTTTCTCGCCTTTCCCGCGGAGGTGCCGGCCGCACCCTTGGCCGTAGCCTGATCACCACGGCTGCCGGCTCGGACGTCCCGGATGCCGGCTGTTTGGACCATAGCAAGGTAGAACGAGATGCGGGCTGTTGGTCGGCTGGCTGGTGCATCCGGCCGACATTCAGGACCGCGACGGCGCGGCCAAGACGTTGGCAACGATCCGGCGTCACTATCCATGGCTGCGCCATATCTTCGCAGACGGCGGCTGCGCCGGCGACAAGCCGCGCGGCGAGCTGGCCGGAATGGGTCGATGGACCGTCCAAATCATCAAGCGTTCCGACACCGCCCAGGGGTTCGAAGTGCTGCCAAGGCGATGGGTTGTCGAACGAACCTTCGCGTGGCTCGGCCGCTGTCGCAGGCTCGCCAAGGACTTCGCGGCAACCGTCTCCAGCGCCACTGCGTGGATGCTCATGGCCCACATCCCAATGCTGACCAGGTTGCTTGGTCTCGGTTGGCCCTCCTTGCCCTCCCAAACAAATGGATGGATTCCAAAGGCTTGCCTTTGGTAGGGGTCCCCAAACTTCAAGCATGGGGCAAAGCTCCTTGGCCTTGCTTCCTTCACCCGACTGCCCTGCGGGTCCCGGTCGGCCCGTCACAAGGTGCCCCCACCGGCGGCCGAAATCCCATATCCGTCTCACGACATATTTTTCCGGCGTCGATATCATGGCCTGAGATCAAACCCGCCTTCCGTCTCCCCTCCTCCTTGTGGGGAGGGGCCGGGGGTGGGGGTGGTGCCGGAGATCGCACAGCGGAAACCCCCATCTCCCGAGCCTCCAGCCCCACCCCCGCCGGCATCCTGCCCATCCCCGCCCGGCGCCGAGGCCGGCAAGGCGCCGTCCAATCCCTCCGCCATCATCCTCGCCGCCGCATGCTCCACCCACGCGGCCCGCCCCGCCGCCTCCTCATCCCCCTCGATCTTCCGCCGAACCGCCTGCATCCGCAGCAGCACCCGCAGCGCGGACTTCCCCTCCCGCATCAGGCTCATCGCCTGCGCCCGGCACTTCCGCGCCACCTCGAACTCGCACTCGCCGCTCACGGCCAGCCGCAGACAATCCATCGCCCACGCATCGGCGGCGACGAACTGCGCCGCCAACCGCCCCTCGGCCGCGTTCTCCGGCAGCAATGCCGCCACCGCCGCCATCGCGGCCCGGTCCCGTCGGATCTCCGCCGCCGGATCATTCGTCAGCGGCGGCGGCAAGGCGCCGCGCAGGATCAAAAGGATCTCCTGAAACGCCTCCCGGGGCAGCCGGCGCGCCCAGTCGGTTTCACGATCAGCCTGTTGGTTCGGTATATGATTCATCGTGTTAGTTTAACACTAACATCGCTAACTAGGCAAGCAAAACCTACCTGGGTGGTGGGTCAGTCTCGCAAATGAGATTTGCCATATGGGAATTTAGTCCGACTCGACTTCCGAACGCCCTATGCCATCATGGCAAAGCATGGAAATCATCTGGGGCATCACAGCCATTGGGGCTCCGGGTCTATTATTCCTAGGGCTTGGCCTGATGGCCCTCCCGCAGTCCTCCCCCTTCATATCTCGTCTGTGTTTCTATGCGTCCGGCGTATGGGCTGCTATGGTTGGCTTTATGTGGTTAGTAACGACGCCAAAATCAGCATGGGCGCGCACGCTCGCGGGTGCGGCTCTTGGGGCCTTCGTATTCGTGCTAATACCTCAGGATGATTCGGCTCACCTATGGCCAGACCGCCCCCCAATTGTTGGGCTCCGGCATAGCCTCTCCGCCGCATGACAACACTTTCTACGGGAACATTCAGCCTGGCTTGTCTGGATTGGCTCAGGGCCACAACAATACGGTTGTTGGTCCCACAGACCAGCGCGGCAACACTTTTATCAAACCAGGTACGGTAGCTGGCAGTCGCGCGTGCGGCGATGCCAGCAGTATCGCGATCGGATCACACGCCAACGCCGGCGCGTGCGCAAAACCAGACGGCCCTCAGCAGTAATACGGTTCAGCGAGTGTAGGGCGGATAAGCGAAGCGCAATCCGCCAACGCAAATCAAACCCGCTCTCCGGCCTCAACAACACCGGCACCATCCCCGCCCCAACCGGAAGGATAAACACCCGCCAACACGCAACGATGGAACGACGAAAACGGCCATTCCGCAACGTGCTCCACCCATCCATGCTTCACCGGATTGAAGTGAATATAATCCATATGCGCCGCATAATCCCGATCATCGCGGATCGTATGTTCCCAGAACCGCCGCTGCCATATGCCCCGTTCACTTCTC
Organism: uncultured Alphaproteobacteria bacterium; assembly: GCA_963839645.1. GTDB lineage: Bacteria > Pseudomonadota > Alphaproteobacteria > Acetobacterales > Acetobacteraceae > PALSA-911. The sequence goes on from CAWIVZ010000001.1 coordinate 544,322, forward strand.
CGAAGCTGAACGGAAGACCGATGCTCGACCATCGGAAGCGACCTTGAAAACCGCGCCTTGATCTCTTTCCACCGCGTCGAAAAATCCCCGTCGCCAAGCGGCAGGGTCCAGAGACAATGCATGTGTTCGGGCAAGACCACCCACGCATCGATGTGGAACGGATGACGCGCCCGCGTCTGCCGAACCGCCGCGCGGAGCAATTCAATTTCGGCGGTCAGCAGACCAGCCCGCCGGTCCCGAAGATTGACCGTGAAGAAATAGGTGCCTCCGGGAACACGGTTACGGCGGTAATCGGGCATGCGGCCAGTGTGCCAAGCGAAAGATGCGGGTCATAGGCCAGGGGTGCGGCACGTTGCGTTGGCGGATTGCGCTGCGCTGATCCGCCCTACGAAGGGCGCTCACGTGCTTTACAGCTCGTGAAACGCATCTGTAAATTCCTTTACTGTTTTACCGCCCCCCACGCTTTCCCCCGTGACTTCGCATCCGCAGCATCCTAGATCCGTCGGGCCGCACCTGAGGCGGATCAATGTGAAGGAACTCCCCATGGCCCACCCGAACTATTCCCCCGACGGTCTGGCTGGCGGCGTGGCCGCCCTGGTTGGCCGTGGCTCCTCCTATCAGGATCATACCGCGCAGGTCACCCGCCTGATCGAAAGCAAGAAGGGCACCTGGAACAGCATCAACGCGGAATCGGTCGCGCGCATGCGCCTGCAGAACCGCTTCCTGACCGGCCTCGATATCGCCCGCTACACCGCCGGCATCATGCGCCAGGACATGGCGGCCTATGACGCCGATCCCACCACCTACACCCAGTCGCTCGGCGCCTGGCACGGCTTCATCGCCCAGCAGCAGATGATCGCGGTGAAGAAGCATTTCGGCACCACCAAGCGCCGCTACATCTACCTCTCCGGCTGGATGGTCGCCGCCCTGCGCTCGGAATTCGGCCCGCTGCCGGACCAGTCGATGCACGAAAAAACCTCCGTGCCCGCCCTGATCCAGGAGATCTACACCTTCCTGCGCCAGGCCGACGCCCGCGAACTCGGCGGCCTGTTCCGCCAGATCGACGAAGCCCGCAAGGCCGGCGACGCCGCGAAGGAGGCCGAGCTGCAGGCGAAGGTGGAGAACTACGAAACCCACGTCGTGCCGATCATCGCCGACATCGATGCCGGCTTCGGCAACGCCGAAGCCACCTACCTGCTGGCCAAGAAGATGATCGAGGCCGGCGCCTGCGCCCTGCAGATCGAGAACCAGGTTTCCGATGAAAAGCAGTGCGGCCACCAGGACGGCAAGGTCACCGTCCCGCATGAGGATTTCATCGCCAAGGTGCGCGCCGTGCGCTACGCCTTCCTCGAACTCGGCGTGGAAGACGGCATCATCGTCACCCGCACCGACAGCCTCGGCGCCGGCCTCACCAAGCAGATCGCCGTCAGCCACGCCCCGGGCGATCTCGGCGACCAGTACAACTCCTTCCTGGATTGCGAGGAGATCACCCCCGAAACCGCCCGCAACGGCGATGTCGTGCTCAACCGCAACGGCAAGCTGCTGCGTCCGAAGCGCCTGCCCAGCAACCTGTTCCAGTTCCGCGCCGGAACCGGGGAAGACCGTTGCGTGCTGGATGGCATCACCTCGCTGCAGAACGGCGCCGACCTGCTGTGGATCGAAACCGAGAAGCCCCACGTGGAGCAGATCGCCGGCATGATGGACCGCATCCGCGCCGTCGTCCCGAACGCCAAGCTCGCCTACAACAACTCGCCGTCGTTCAACTGGACCCTGAACTTCCGCCAGCAGGTGTTCGACGACTGGAAGGCAGCCGGCAAGAACGTCGTTGCCGACTACGACCGCGCGAAGCTGATGAGCGTGGAATACGACGCCACCCCGCTGGCCGCCGAAGCCGATGAGCGCATCCGCACCTTCCAGGCCGATGCCGCCAAGCGCGCGGGCATCTTCCACCACCTGATCACGCTGCCGACCTACCACACCGCGGCGCTGTCGGCCGACAATCTGTCCAGGGAATACTTCGGCGCCCAGGGCATGCTCGGCTACGTGCGCAACGTCCAGCGGGAGGAAATCCGCCAGGGCATCGCCTGCGTCCGCCACCAGAACATGGCCGGCTCGGACATCGGCGACGACCACAAGGAATACTTCGCCGGCGAGGCAGCCCTGAAGGCGGGCGGCGCCCACAACACCATGAGCCAGTTCGGCTGACCATCCGAACCGGAAGAACGATACGGCCCGGGGCGCAAGCCCCGGGCCTTTTTTGTCAGTTCCGCGCCATCAGCTTGGCCTCGTCGTTCGGCATGCACCGTATCCGCGGCACGCAGCCGAACGCCGGCACGAAGGCTTCCTCCAGCGCCGCCATGAAGCGTTCCACCACATCCTTCGTGCGCGAAGCCTTGTCGCGATAGGTCGCATGGATGTTGGCCGGCTTGCCGTGAAACCGCTCATGCACCGGCACGAAATTCAGCTGCACCTTGTCCGAAGGCACCTCCATGATCTCCATGCAGTGCTTCACGACCGTTTCGATAAACAGGTCGATCCGCGCCTCGGAAGCGGCAAGCCGGCTGGCCGGCATGGAAATCACGATGGTCGGCATGGCAATCCCCGCTCAGTCGCGCTTGTAACGATAGTTGAACCGGTCCCCGTCCGATGTCACCAGCCCCGCCGTCGGCGACGGGAAGTGGATCGGCAGCAGCAGGGTATCGGTGTCCGCGACCGAGGACAGGAACTTCCGCCGCGACGCCGCCGCCTGCTTCGGGTCCCAGTCCACCCCGGGGCACCAATCCACCTCCCGGCACTGGATGGCGTGGTGCATCATGTCGCCGGTCACCACCGCCCGCTGCCCGCGGGAGAAGATGTTGACGCAGCAATGGCACGGCGAATGCCCCGGCGTCGGCGTCAGCGTGATGGTGTCGTCCAGCGCGAAATCATCGTTCACCAGCAGCGCCTGGCCGGCCTCCACGATCGGCAGGCAGTTGTCGCGGAACACCGTGCCGGGCGGGTTGGCGCCCTTGGCGTGCTCGGCCTCCCACACCTCGTACTCCTTCTGGTGGAAGATGTATTTCGCGTTCGGGAAGGTCGGCACCCAGCGCCCGTCGCGCAGCGTGGTGTTCCAGCCGGTGTGGTCGATGTGCAGATGCGTGCAGAACACATAGTCGATCTTGCTCGTAGCTGACGCCGAGCGCGAACAGCTCCTTCTGCCAGCGTTCCTTGCCGGGAAAGTCGAACGGCGGCGGATGGCCCTTGTCCTCCCCGGTGCAGGTGTCCACCAGGATCGTATGGCGCGGCGTGCGGACCACGAAGGTCTGATACGTTACCACCATCATGCCGGCGGCGGCGTCGAACACCTCCGGTTCCATCAGGGGCAGGTTCGCCTTGAAGATGGCCTCGTCATAGGCGGGAAAGAAGTCCTGCGGCCGCCGCCACGGCCCCTCGCGCTCCACCACCGCGTCGATGGTGATGTCGCCGATCCGGATCTGCTTCATCGCTTCCCCCGTCAGGCCGCCGCCGACGGCCGCGCCTTCATGCGCTCGAACCAGGCGGCGATGTTGGTGTTGGCGGGATCGAGCTTCTGGCCGACCCCGTTGAAGAAATCGATGAAGGCGAACAGCAGGATATCCGCCATCGTCAGCCGCTCGCCGCAGACATAGGTCTTGCCCGCCATCTGCGCGTTCAGCTTCGCCAGGTTCTCCTTGGCGATCAGCTTCAGGTCGTCGGCCGCGTGCGGCACGCAGCGGATGCGGTTCTCGAACAGTTTCAGCCCCTCGGCGAAACGGAAACCCGCGGCACCCGGCTCGATGACGTTGAGGTCGATGCGCCGCGTCCACATCCGGGTTTCGGCCCGCTGCTCCGGCGTGGCGCCAATCAGCGACGGGCCCTTGCCCACCTCGTCCACGTATTCGCAGATGGCGGTGATCTCGGCCAACACCATGCCGTTGTCCAGTTCCAGCGCCGGGGTCTGGCCGGAGGGGTTCTTCGCCATATAGGGCGGCTGCCGGTTCTCCCCGCCGCGCAGGTCGACGCTGGCTTTTTCCGCTGTGAAGCCCTTTTCGGCCATGAACATCCGCACCATGCGCGGGTTGGGTCCGATGGAATCGTAAAACAGCATGTTTCTCTCCCTGGTTCAGCCCCGGAAGCCTAGCACGCGCTGGCGCCTCGGCTAGAGTGGCGGCCAAAGCCGAGGAGAACCCGAATGCCCCGCCGTATCGTCGACCTGTCCGTTGCCCTGCAGAACGATATCCCCAGCGACCCGCCGCGCAACATTCCGGTGATCGAGTACACCAACCACGAGCAATCGGCCGCCCTGGTCGCCGGCCTGTTCCCCGGCCTGACGCCGGAGATGCTGCCGGAAGGCAAGGGCTGGGCGGTGGAGAAGGTCACCCTCGGCACCCATACCGGCACCCATCTGGACGCGCCCTGGCACTTCCACCCCACCATGTCCGGCGGCCAGCGCGCCATCACCATCGACGAGGTGCCGCTCGACTGGTGCTTCGGCAATGCCGTGAAGCTGGATTTCCGCCATCTCCCCGACGGCCACGTGGTCAGCGCCGCGGAGGTCGAAGCCGAACTGAAGCGCATCGGTCACCAGCTGCAACCGATGGACATCGTCGTGGTCAACACCGCCGCGGGAAAACGCTTCGGGCAGAATGACTACCTCGACAGCGGCTGCGGCATGGGGCGGGAAGCCACGCTCTATCTGACCAGCCGCGGCGTGAAGGTAACCGGCACCGACGGCTGGAGCTGGGATGCCCCGTTCAGCCACACCGCGCGCCGCTTCGCCGCAACCCACGACCCCTCGATCATCTGGGAAGGCCACAAATCCGGCCGCGAAATCGGCTACTGCCACATCGAGAAGCTGCACAACCTGGAAGTTCTGCCGCCGTTCGGCTTCAAGATCGCCTGCTTCCCGGTGAAGATCCACCAGGCCTCCGCCGGCTGGACCCGCGCCGTGGCGATCTTCGAGGACTAGGCCGGTCCGGACCGGCAACGGCCAGGCTTCCGGATGCACCGCATTGTCGCTTGACTTGATTTCGCAACTGGTTAACCAACGTTCATCTTCCGATCGTCCAGGCGGCTGATGGGGACGTTCCTGCCCCGCTCACCGGCTCTCGCGTGCCTTCGATCGCCCGCCCGTTTTCATTCCCAAGGAGCCCACACCATGATCCGTCTCGCAACCGCCGTGCTTCTCGCCTCCCTGCTCGCCGGCACGGCCATGGCCCAGACGACCACGGGCGCCGCGGTCTCCGGCGCCGCCAGCACCACCGGCAAGGCCGCCTCCGGCACCGCCGCGAAGGCGTCCAAATCCGCCATGAAGACCGGCGAATACGCCGACGAAGCCGCCGCCAAGGCGAAGTGCGCCGGCGACACGGTGGTGTGGGTCAACACCTCGTCCAAGGCGATCCACATGGCCGGCGACAAGTACTACGGCAAGACCAAGAAGGGCGCCTATATGTGCGAGAAGAACGCCATCGCCGCGGGCTTCCACGCCCCGAAGGCAAAATCCGCCAAGCCGGCCGCCAAAAGCAACTGACGCAGCAGCGAGGGAGCCGATTATGGGATTGTTCGATCAGATACTGGGCGCCGTGATGGGCGGCGGCCAGGCACCCCAGCAGGGCGAGACCCAAGCCGCCAACAGCGGGCTGGCCGGCACCCTGCCGCAACTGCTGATGGCCGCGATCGCGCATGAGGGCGGGATTTCCGGCCTGATGCAGAAATTCCAGTCCGCCGGCCTGGGCGACACGATCGCCTCCTGGGTCGGCACCGGCGCCAACCAGCCGGTCTCCCCCGCTGCCCTGCAGCAGGTGCTGGACCCCGCGACGGTGAAGGCCATCGCCGAAAAAACCGGCCTGCCGATCGAGCAGTTGATGGCCCAGGCCAGCCAGCATCTGCCGCAGATGATCGACGGCCTGACCCCAAACGGCCAGGTGCCGCAGAACAACGACGCCCTGCTGCAGGCCGGCCTGGCGCTGCTGAAAAGCCGCTTCGGCGTCGCCTGATCCAAACCCGCCGGGGGCCAGGGCCTCCGGCGGAACGCCTACGCCTTCAGGAAACCCACCAGCCGCTCCGCCTCCGCGACGATGGGATCGGCGATGGCGGCAGCCCGCTCGCTGCCCTTGTGCAGGATCGCGTCCAATGCCGCCGGATCCGCCAGCAGCCTGGTGGTTTCACGGCTGATCGGGCTGATCTTCTCCACAAGCAGGTCCGCCAGCGACTGCTTGAACGCGCCAAACCCCTTGCCGCCATGCTCGCGCAGCACGCCGGCATGGTCGGTATCGGCCAGCGCCGCGTATATCCCCACCAGGTTGCGCGCCTCCGGCCGGTCCACCAGCCCCTCGGTTTCCGACGGCAGCGGCTCCGGGTCGGTCTTGGCGCGGCGGATCTTCAGGCTGATCGTATCCGCATCGTCGTTCAGGTTGATCCGGCTCTGATCGGACGGATCGGACTTGGACATCTTCTTGGTGCCGTCGCGCAGGCTCATCACCCGCGCCGCCGGGCCCAGGATCAGCGGCTCGATGTTGGGAAAGAACTCCACGCCGTAATCGTGGTTGAACTTCTGCGCGATGTCGTTCGCCAGTTCCAGATGCTGCTTCTGGTCGTCGCCCACCGGCACCCGCGTCGCGTGATAGGCATGAATGTCCGCGGCCATCAGGTTCGGATACACGTACAGCCCGGCCGACGCGTTCTCCCGGTCCTTGCCGGCCTTGTCCTTGAACTGGGTCATGCGGTTGAGCCAGCCCAGCCGCGCCACGCAGTTGAAGATCCAGGCCAGCTGCGCATGCGCGCGCACCGAGGATTGCAGGAACAGCGATGTGGTTCACCGGATCGACCCCGCAGGCCAGCAACGTCGCCGCCATCTCCCGCGTCGCCGCGCTCAGGCCCTTCGGGTCCTGGAACACCGTGATGGCGTGCAGATCGACCACGCACCAGATGCACTCATGGTCCTCCTGCAGCCCGACCCAGTTCCGGATCGCGCCCAGATAATTGCCGAGGGTGGGGATGCCGGAGGGCTGGATGCCCGAGAAGATGCGCTGCATGGGAGGAACCGATCTTTGGGAAGAATTGGCGTTGTAGACGAAGCGGGCGTTGTTCGGCGGAACCGGCTTCGCGGTCAAGGGGCGGTCGGCGCGGCCTTGCGGCGTGGACGGCGCAGCATCGCCCGCACCTCCCGCAGGTCGAACGCCCCGGTCAATTGGCCGGCCGCGACATAGGCGCCCAGCCCCAGGCCGACCAGAGCCGCCAAAGCCGCGTATTTCACTCCGCGCACGCCCGGCGCGATGGCGAACAGCGGACCCTGCGCCAGCGCCAACGTGGCGGCCATCGCCGCCGCCGCCAAAGCCATGCGCGGCAGCCGGCGCAGCAGCCTGGCATCCGGGACCAGATGGCCCTGCCGGTGCAGCACCCAGGCCAGCCAGCCGCAATTGAAGATCGCCGCGATGGAGGTCGCCAGCGCCGGGCCGACATGGCGCAGCGGCACCATGAACGCCACGTTCAACGCCAGGTTCAGCGCCACCGCCGTCATGCCGATCTTCACCGGCCTGGCCGTGTCGCCCCGCGCGAAGAACGCCGGCGCCAGCACCTTCACCGCGACGAACGCCGGCAACCCCAGCGCATAGGCCGCCAAGGCCTGCCCCGACAGCCGCGCGCTCTCCATGTCGAACGCCCCGCGCCCGAACAGCACCCACACGATCGGAAACGCCGAAACCGCCAGCGCCAAAGCCGCCGGAAGGGTCAGGAACAGCGCGAACTCCAGCGCCCGGTTCAGCGTGGAAATCGCCCCCTCGGCCTCCCCAGCCCGAACCTGGCGCGCCAGCATCGGCAACAGCGCCGTTCCCACCGCGGTGCCGATCACCCCCAGCGGCAATTGCTGGATACGATCAGCGTAATACAGCAACGAAACGGTGCCGGGCGGCAACAGGCTGGCGATGATCACGTCCACCGCCAGATTGAGCTGCGTCACCCCCGCGCCCACCAGCCCCGGCGCCATCTTGCGAAACAGCTCCCGCATCTGCGGCGTCAGCCGCGGACGCGGAATGCGAATGCGCATCCCCGCCCGGCGCACCGCCCAAACCAGCAAAGCCAGCTGCGCGACCCCCGAAACCGTCACGCCCCACGAAAGGGCATATCCGGCATTTTGCATATACGGCGTCAGGCCCAGCATCGCGGCGATCGAGAACACGTTGAACAGAACCGGCGCCGCCGCCGCCGCCGCGAACCGGTCCAACCCGTTCAACACCCCGGAAAACAGCGCGGTCAGGCAAATCAGGAACAGGTACGGAAAGGTGATCCGCGTCAGGTTGACCGCCAGGTCGAACTTCTCCGGAATGGCCGAAAAGCCCGGCGCCAGCACCACCATCACCTGCGGCATGAACACCATCCCGGCAATGGTCAGCCCGCCCAGCCAGAACGCCATGACGGACGCGGCCTCCTCGGCAAAACGGTTGGCCGCCTCCTTGCCCTCGGCCTGCAACATCCCGGTGAACGACGGCACGAAAGCGGCGTTGAACGCCCCCTCGCCAAACAACCGGCGGAACAGATTGGGCAACTTCAACGCCACAAAAAACGCGTCCGCCACCGGCCCCGCACCCAACATGGCCGCGATCAACATGTCCCGGGCAAACCCCAGCACCCGGCTGGCCATCGTCCAGACCCCAACCGTCACCACCCCCCGCAGCATCGAACTCATGGCCATGGGTCCTTGGGGGGGCATGGGAGAAGCAAGATTGGGGCTTTGCCCCAAACCCCAGGAGGGGCGCTGCCCCTCCACCCCGCAAGGGAACTCGTTCCCTTGACCCTTTTGAATAGGTTTGCTGGGAAAGGGGGCGGAACCGACGTTGCCGTCGATCGGCTTCGACATGCCCCCTTTCCCAGCAAACCCGTCCATGGGGTTGAGGGGACGAGTCCCCTCACGGGTGCAGGGCAGCGCCCTGCCGGGGTCTGGGGCGGAGCCCCAGCCTTGCTTTCTCCCAATGCCCCCCCAAGCCCCACGGCCATCATTCGTCGCGGCGGGGGCGGGCGAGGAGGCCGGCCATGAGGTCGGTGAGGGTGGCGCGGTTGGAGACCAGCGCCGCGACGGCCTGGCAGATGGGCATGTCCAGGTTTTTGGCCCGGGCGATCAGGGCGGGTGCGGTGGCGACGCCTTCCGTCACGCTGCTGCGGCCGGCGAGGATGTGTTCCAGGCTTTCGCCTTTTCCGAGCGCGTGGCCGAGCGAGAAATTGCGGCTGGAGGGTCCGGTGCAGGTCAGCAGCAGGTCGCCGAGGCCGGACAGGCCCATGGCGGTTTCGGTGCGTCCGCCGAGTGCCACGATCAGGCGGGAGAGTTCGGCGACGCCGCGGGTGATCAACGCGGCGCGGGCATTTTCGCCGAGGCCGGCGCCGATCACGGCGCCGGCGGCGATGGCGATCACGTTCTTGGCGGCGGCGCCCGCCTGCACGCCGATCGGGTCGTCATTGCCGTACAGGCGGAATTCGGGGGTAGCGAGCAGCGTGGCCAGGCGCGCGCGCAGAGCAGGATCGGCCGCGCCGATCACCGAGGCGGCAGGTAGACCGCGGGCGATCTCGCCGGCGAAATTCGGCCCGCTGAGCACGGCGGCCGGGCGGCCCGGGAGGAGTTCCGCCAGGACTTCCAGCGGCAGCAGGTGGGTGCCGGCTTCGACCCCCTTGGCGCAGACCAGCAGCGGCGGGCCGGACGGCGGCAGCTTCGCGACGACCCCGCGCATGTGCTGAACGGGAACGACCAGCAGCATCGCGTCCGCCTCTCTGGGCAGATCGGAGGTGACGGCGATGCGCCGGGCAGCCGGATGCCGGGCAGGCGCGGGTTTTCCCGCGTGGCGGCGATGGCGGCGGCGCGGGCTGGGTCGCGCGCCCACAGCGTGACTTCATTGCCGGCGCGGGCGGCCTGGATCGCCAGTGCCGTGCCCCAGGCGCCAGCTCCGATGACAGCGACCTTATTCATCGACCAGCCGGATCATCGCGGTGCCTTCCCCAGGTTCGTGGTCGCCGAGCCGGTCCAGCAGCGCTTGCAGGATAAGCGAGGCGGCCGGTTCGAATCCGAACGGCGGGTTGATCACCACCAGTCCGCAGCCGTTCAGCCGGGCGGGGTCCAGGGGCTCGCGCAACCAAAGCTCGGCCGCGACGATGTCGCGCAGGCCGCTTTCGGCCAGCGCGGTATGGAAGGCGCGCACCGGGGCGCGATGCTTGATCGGGTACCAGGCGGCGAACACCCCGGTGCGGAAGCGCGCATGGCCGGCTTGCAGCCCGGCGGCAAGATGGCTGAATTCGGCCGGGTCCTCATAAGGCGGGTCGATCAGCACCAGCCCGCGTTTCTGTGCCGGCGGCAGCAGCGCGCCGAGCGCTTCCCAGGCGTCGCGCCGGTGCACCGCCACCTGCGGGTCGCGGCCGAATTCCAGCTTCAGGGCGGCATGGTCCTCGGGATGCAGTTCGCAGCAGGCCAGCCGGTCACCGTCGCGCAGCAGGGCGCGAATGAGGGCAGGGGAGCCGGGATAGAGGCCCTGGGCCTGGACCTCCTGGATGTAGTCAGCCAGCGCCTCGGGCGGATCGTCCAGCAGCCGGCCGATGCCGGCCCGCCATTCTCCGGTCCGCTCCGCCGGGCCGCCGGTCAGATCGTAGCGCCCGCGTCCGGCATGGGTGTCGAGCACGAAGATCGGCGCCGGCTTGCGCATCAGCGCGCGCAGCAGCCAGATCAGCAGGGCGTGCTTCATGCAGTCGGCGAAATTGCCGGCGTGGAAGGCGTGCCGGTAGTTCATGCGGCCGCCACCGGCGTTGGAACGATCGCCATATCCGGCGCATCCAGCGGCCAGCGCGGACGAGGCGCGAAATCAAGGCGATTGACCGAGCCCAGAAGCAGCCGCTCGATCCCGGCCCAGGCCACCATCACCGCGTTGTCGGTGCACAGCCGCGCCGGCGGCGCCACCAGGCGATAGGCGTTCTTCGCTGCGGCGGCTTCCAGCGCCGCGCGAATGGTCCCATTGGCCGCCACCCCGCCGGCGACGATCAGCAGATCGGCCTGCCCGCCCATCATCCGCATGGCGTGCGACGCGCGATCGGCCAGCACGTCGGCGACGGCGCGCTGGAAGCTGGCGCAGATATCGGCGGCAACGATGGCGGGCAGCGCCCCGGCGGGCTGGCGCGCCACTTCCTGCGCCACCGCCGTCTTCAGGCCGGAGAACGAGAAATCGCAGCCGGCACGGCCCAGCAGCGGCCGCGGAAAGGCATAGCGGGCCGGATTGCCGGCAGCGGCCAGCCGCTCCAGCGCCGGCCCGCCGGGCCAGCGGCAGGCCCATCAGCTTGGCGACCTTGTCGAACGCCTCCCCGGCGGCGTCATCCAGCGTGCCGCCCAGCCGGCGGTACCGGCCGACCCCCTCCACCGCCACGCACTGGCAATGCCCGCCGGAGATCAGCAGCAGCAGATAGGGGAACGGCGGCTTCCGGCCTCCACCAATCCGGGCAGCCGCGCGGTCAGCGCATGCGCCTCCAGATGATTGACCGCGACATAGGGAATGCGCTGCGCCAGCGCGATGCCCTTGGCGACGCCGGAGCCGACGATCAGCCCGCCGATCAGGCCGGGCCCGGCGCTGGCGGCAACCCCGCCAAGTTCGGCAAAACCCAGCCCGGCCTGCGCCATCACCCGGCGCACCAGGTCCGGCAGATGCGCCAGATGCGCCCGCGCGGCGATTTCCGGCACCACCCCGCCGAACGGCGCGTGCTCGCGCTCCTGGCCCAACACCGCCTCGGCCAGAATCCGCCCGTCGGCGTCCAGAACCGCCGCGGCGGTCTCGTCGCAGGAGCTCTCGATTCCGAGCACGGGAGCAAGGAAGGGACCCGAAACAGGGCCGGTCTGCATGGAGATCATCTTTCCTTTAGGCTGCGGCGGTAATAGGACAACCGGATGACCGTCGCCCAGCCCCCATCGGCCCCCATCTGTGCCCCCATCCGCCCCGTCATCCTCAATCGCGGGGAAGGTCAAGCCGCACAAGCGATCCCTGCCGCTGCGCGTCGGCACCCGCCGCTCGCCGCTGGCCCTGGTGCAGACCCGCTTCTTCCTGGAAATCCTGCGCCATTTCTGCCCGGTGCTGCGCACGCCGATGTTCGGCGACCAGGACGTGTTCGAGGAACACGCCATCAACACCACCGGCGACGTGGTGCAGGACCGCACCCTGGCCGAGATCGGCGGCAAGGGCCTGTTCGCCAAGGAAATCCATGAAGCCCTGGCCGACGGCCGGGTCGATTTCGCCGTGCACAGCCTGAAGGACCTGGAAACCGAACTCCCCGCCGGCATCGTGCTGGCCTGCACCCTGAAGCGGGAGGACGCGCGCGATGTGCTGATCCTCGGCCCGGCCTGCCAGGCCGCCGCGATCGATCCCGCCAATCCCTTCGCCGCGCTGCCCCCGGGCGCGATCATCGGCACCGCCTCCGTCCGCCGTCAGGCGCAATTGCTGCATGCCAGGCCCGACCTCACCTGCGTGACGATCCGCGGCAACGTGCAGACACGGCTGTCCAAGGTGGCCAACGGCGACTGCGCGGCCTCCCTGCTGGCGCTGGCCGGGCTGAAGCGCCTGGGGCTGGAGGATCGCGCCGGCGTGATCCTCGAACCCGACATCATGCTGCCCGCCGCCTGCCAGGGCATCGTCGGCATCACCGTGCGGGCCGACGACGTCGCCCTGCTGGAGATGCTGTCCGGCATCGAGGACCCCGAGGCCAAGGCCGTCTCCACCGCCGAGCGGGCGCTGCTGGCCGAGCTGGACGGCTCCTGCCGCACGCCGATCGGCGGCCATGCGCGCCTGCTCGCGGACGGCGAGCTGCATCTGACCGGCCTGGTGGCGCGGGCGGACGGATCGTTCCTGCTCAGGCGCAGCCTGCGCGGCCCGGTGGCCGACGCGGCGCGGATCGGGGCGGAACTCGGCGCCAGCCTGCGCGCCGACAGCCCGCGCGACGTCTTCGCCTGATCGCCCGATGACCGGGGACGCAGGCCGGTCGATCCTGATCACCCGTCCGGAGCCAGGCGGCAGCGAGACCGCCGGGCGGCTACGCGCCCTGGGCCTGGAGCCGGTGCTGGCGCCGCTGCTGAACATCCGGCTGCTGCCCGCGCCGCTGCCCCACGCGCCGCCATCCAGGCGATCCTCGCCACCAGCGGCAACGCGATTGCCGGACTTGCAGCGATCGAACCGGCAAAACTCGATCGTTCCCGCCCGCTGCTTGCCGTCGGCGACGCGACCGCCGCGCGGGCCCGCGCCGCCGGCTTCACCGCCGCCGAAAGCGCCTGCGGGGACGCCGCGGACCTCGCTTCCCTGGCGCGAAGGCGGCTCGATCCCGCCGCCGGGCCGCTGCTGCTCGCCTGCGGGCGCGGCCACGGGCTGGAACTGGCGGCGGCGCTGCGCCGGAGCGGCTTCCGGGTGCTGCGCCGCACGGTCTATGCCGCCGAACCCGTCCGCGCCCTGCCCGAACCGGCCAGCCAGGCCCTGCGTTCGGACCGGCTGCGCGCGGCGCTGTTTTTTTCCGCCGAAACCGCCCGGCGCTTCGTCGCGCTGGTCCGGCTTGCGGGCCTGACGAATTCCGTCCGGGAGGTCAGCGCCTTGGCTATCAGCGCACCTGCCGGCGTGGCATTATCCCCGCTCCCATGGGGCGAGCTGTTGATCGCTGCCAGACCCAACCAGGACGAATTATTGGCCCTGCTGCAATGACAGAACCCGCCCCGCCGCCGCCAAAGGCCCCCTCGCCGAAGCCGTCCCCAGCGGCGATCGCGGCGCGAGAGGTCGTTCCTCCGGCAGCCCAGCCCCGCTCGCTCGTGCTGCCGGTGCTGTATTTCCTCGGCTTCGCCGTCCTCGCGGGCGCGATCGCCTGGATGTGGCAGAACCCGCCGCAGCCGCCCGGGCCTCCGGCGGGCGCGCTGCAGAACCGGCTGGACGCGATAGAAGCCCGTCTGGCCCGGCTGGAGGCCCGCCCCGAACCCCGCCAGGCCCCGGCATTCGACCCCGCGCCGCTGCTCGCGCGCCTGTCGGCGCTGGAAGCGCAGACCCCAGCCACCGCTCCCACCCCATCCGCCGAAGCCGCGCCGGACCTCGCCCCGCTCGAAGCCCGCATCGCCGCCCTGGAGGCACGTCCGGCCACCAGCCCGGCCGACGCCGCGCTGGCCCGGCGGATCGAGCGGATCGCCACCATCCAGGCCGCCTCGGTGTCGCTGGATGCCGGCCGCAAGCTGGGCAAGCTGGCCGATGCGCCGCCCGCCCTGCAGCGTTTCGCCGACACCGACCCGCCGACCGAGGCCAGCCTTCGCCTGACCTTCCCAGCCGCGGCGCAGGCCGCCCTGACGGCCAGCCGGCCGATCAATCCGGAACTGCCGGTGCTGTCGCGCATCTGGGGCCGGCTGCAGGAACTGATCACCATCCGCCAGGGCGACCGCGTGCTGGTCGGCGATCCCGCCGCCGGCGTGGTGGCGGCGGCCAGGCGGGCGCTGGATGCCGGCGACCTCGCCGGCGCCGTCAGCGCGCTGGACCGGCTGAACCCGCCCGCCGCGCAGGCCATGTCGGACTGGACCGCCTCGGCCAAGGCCCTGCTGGACGCCCGCGCCGCGCTGGCCGGCATGGCCGCAAGCGCGGCGGCGCCCCGCTGATGCGGCAGGTCTTTCGCCTGCTGCTGCTGGGCATCCTGATCGTCGGCATCGGACTGATCGTGGCGGCGGTACCCGGCCGGGTCACGGCCGAGATCGGTTCCATTTCGGTCGATTTCTCCACCGCGTTCGCGGTCGTGGTACTGCTGGTCCTGGCGGTGCTGACGCATCTGCTGCTCGGCATGGTGCGCCTGCCCGGCCGCGTCGGCGGCCTGTTCGGCCGCCGCTCCCGCCGCAAGGGCGACCTCGCCACCACCCGCGCCCTGGTGGCCCTGGCCGCCGCCGATCCCGCCAACGCCCGCAAGCAGGCCCACCGCGCCCGCCGCCTGCTCGGCGACACCCCGCAGACCCTGCTGCTCACCGCCGAGGCCGCCCGGCTCTCCGGGCGCGACGAAGACGCCACCGAAGCCCTGTCGGCGCTCGCGAAGCACGAACACGCCGCCTTCCTCGGCCTGCGCGGACAGCTGCGCCAGGCCATCGCGAAATCCGACTGGCAAACCGCCAGCGACCTCGCCGCCAAGGCCGAGGCCGCCTATCCCGGCGCCGCCTGGCTGCGCGAGGAACGCGCCCGGCTGGCGATCCGCGGCGAGGACTGGACCGCCGCCATGCGCCTGACCAACGACCCCGTGGCAAAAGCCGCCCTCGGCACCGCAGCCGCCGAGGCGGCAAACGATCCGACCCGCGCCACGGACCTGGCGCGCCAGGCCTGGGAAGCGGACGCCTCCCTCGCCCCCGCGGCCCTGGCCTACGCCCGCAAGCTGCGCGAAGCCGGCGACGCGCGCCGGGCCGAGCGGGTGATCGCCGATACCTGGGCGATCCGCCCGCATCCCGACCTCGCCGATTTCGTCCTGCACGCCACCACCCACCCGGCCGATGCCCTGCCGGCCGCCCGCAAGCTGGCCGCCGCCAATCCCGGCCACGCGGAATCGCATTTGCTGCTGGCCCGCGCGGCGCTGGCCGGCGGATCGGTGACGGAAGCCCGCCGCGAGGCCCAGGCCGCGCGCGACGCCGGGCTGAACCAGCGGCGGCTGTTCCTGCTGATGGCGGCGATCGAGGAAATGGACGGCGGCCAGGCCGAAGCCGCCCGCGCCGCGCTGCGCCAGGCCGCCGAAGCCGATCCGGACCCGGTCTGGCGCTGCACCCAGTGCCACACGCCGGCGGCGGAGTGGCACGCCGCCTGCCCGGCCTGCCTGACCCCCGGCAGCCTCGCCTGGAACGGCCAGGCCCCGGCCGGGGCGGTGCCCGGCCGCGCCGGCGTCGGCGGCATGGTCAGGCGGCTTTTGCGTTCCGGATAAACGCCCGGATCAGCTCGGGATCCTTAACCCCGCGCGTGCGTTCCACGCCCGAGGAAACATCCACCGCCGTCGCACCGGTCACCCGGATCGCCTCGGCCACGTTGTCCGGGCGCAAGCCCGCCGGCCAGCAGCCACGGCCCCGGGGCCGTCCAGCCGTGCAGGATCGACCAGTCGAAGCTCACCGCGTTGCCGCCTGGGCGCGTCGCCTCGGCCGGCGGCTTGGCCTCCAGCAGCCAGGCATCGGCGCCGCCGGTATCCGTGGGCAGGTCGGAAGCCGCCGCCACGCCCTTCGCCCGCCACACCGGCAGGCCGAACCGCGCCCGCAGGGCAGGGATTTTCTCCGGCGCGCCATAAAGCTGCAGCACATCCAGCTGGATCTCCCGCAACGCCGCCTCGATGGCCGCCTCGGTGGGATCGACGAACAGCCCGACGCGGAGCGGCCCTCCCGGTGATCGAGCGGTTAGCTCCGCCGCGCGGGCAGGGGTGACGAAACGCGGGGACGCCGGGAAGAACACGAAGCCGATCCAGTCCGCGCCGCCCTGCACCGCCGTATCGAAGGCAACGGGATCGTTGATGCCGCAGATCTTGACCTTGGTCGTCATGCGTCAAATCAGGCAATCGAGGCCGCGATGGCGGCGGCGGCGGCGGCCGGATCGGACGCCCCGGTGATCGGCCGGCCCACGACGATCCAGTCGGCGCCCGCTTCCACCGCCTCCTGCGGCGTCATGGTGCGCGCCTGGTCGCCGCGATCCGCGCCTTCCGGCCGTATGCCAGGCACCACCAGCGCCGGAGCGTCGCCCAGCGCGTCGCGCAACACCGCCACTTCCCGCGGGCTGCACACCAGCCCATCCGCGCCCGCCGACATCGCCAGCCGCGCCAGGCGCAGCACCTGCTGGGTCGGTCCGCCGGCAACGCCGGTTTCCGCCAGCGCGGCGGCATCCAGGCTGGTCAGCACCGTCACCGCCAGCAGCAGCGGACGGTCCGCCCCCGCCTCCTCCGCCGCCCGGCGCGCGGCCGCGATCATCGCCGCGCCGCCGGCGGCGTGCAGCGTCAGGAAGCGCGGCGCCAGCGGCAGGATGGCGCGAACCCCGCCGGCCACCGTGTTGGGAATGTCGTGCAGCTTCAGATCGAGAAAGATCGGCCGGGATGCTTCGGCCTGGGCGATCTGCCGGTATCCGGCCGCGCCGTTGGCGAGGAAGAACTCCAGCCCCAGCTTGAACAGCCCCACACAAGCGCCGCTCGCCCGCGCCCACGCCGCCGCGCGAGCGGGCTCGGTGGTGTCCAGCGCAACGATCAGCCGTTGCGCGCCCCGGGGCTTGCCGAACCCGGTCACGCGAGCGGCGTCATCGGCGGCTGCCCCTTGGATATCTGCCCCTGGCGCGCTTGCAGGCTGTGCAGCTGCGCTTCCAGCAGCCTCACCCTCTGCTCGGCCCGGCGCAGCCGGCTGCGCCGGCCAAGCTCGGTCAGCCACACCGTCAACGCCCCCATCAGGAACGCAATGGCCGCGGCGCCCAGCACCACGACCGAGAGCATCACATCCACGCTCCAATCGGTCGGCCACAGCCCGACCTGAACGATCGCCCGGTTCGACAACGCGAACAGCAACAGCAGCAGCAGGAACGGAACGGTCAGCAGCAATCCCATGAGGGGCCTTTGATAAGTAGGGCCTATTTCGCCGGCTTGCCGTTATTCACCCGTTCGCGCAACTCCTTGCCGGCCTTGAAGAACGGCACCGCCTTTTCCTCGACCGGAACCGTCTCCCCGGTGCGCGGGTTGCGCCCGGTGCGGGCGTTGCGCCGCTTCACGGTGAAGGCGCCGAAGCCGCGCAGCTCCACCCGTTCCCCGCGCGCCAACGCGCCGGTGATCTCGTCGAACACCGTGGCCACGATCAGTTCCACGTCGTGTCCCGTCAGATGCGGGTTCGCCGCCGCAAGCTCAGCGATCAGCTCCGATTTCGTCATGCCCCTGATCCCGGCGCGCGGCGCGCGGGCCTCCCCCTGTCACTGCAGGGAAGGCTGCCAGAGCGCGAGCGCGCCGTCAAGCATAACCCCTTGGGAAAAAACGCTTTTCCAAACGCCCTGCAGAAGCCCATCGGCGTCGCCGCCAAACGCCAGCTCCGCCAGCCCGCCGACGGAAACATCCGTCACCGGCAATTTGGCCGAGACGCCCTTGGTCTTTTCCAGCCACGCCCGCGCCGCCGGCTCGCCGCCGATCTGATCCACCAGCCCCAGCGCCAGCGCCTGCCGCCCGGTATAGGCGCGGCCATCGCCAAGGTCGCGCACGCGGGCCGGGTCGAGATGACGGCCGGAGGCGACCATCGCGACGAACTGGTCATACATGTCCATCACCAGGCCCTTCAGCACGACCCGCCCCTGCTCGGATAGCGGGTGGGCGAAATTGGGCTGGTCCTTCAGCGGCCCGGAGGTAATGGCCTCCGCGGTCACGCCGATCGTCTTCATCAGGCCGGAAGCCTCGCCGGTCTGCAGGATCACGCCGATCGAGCCGGTGATCGTCGCCTCGCGGGCGAAGATCCGCTGCGCCGGCACGGCGATCATGTAGCCGGCGGAAGCCGCCAGCCCGCCCATCACCGCCACCACCGGCTTCTTCGCCGCCACCTTGGAAATCGCGTCATGCAGGCTCTCGCCGCCGGCGACGCTGCCGCCGGGGCTGTCGATCACCACGATCAGCGCCTTCACCGCATCGCGGTCGGCCAACTTGGTGATCGCCTCGGTCAGCTTGCGGTTCTCGGTGATGATGCCGCGCACGGTCACCCGCTCGACATGGTCGCTTTCCACGCCCAGCCCCTCCGGCCCCAATCCTCCAGGACCCCGGATGGACACGAACACGGCCAGCACCACGGCGATCACCGCGGCGGCGCGCCAAAAGAACAGGCGGCGCTTGAGGCGCCGCCTGTCCAGCAGAAGATCGGTTTCCAGGCTCACGCCTTTTGCCTATCCGTTCGTCAGGTTCAGTCGGAGGTCTGCTGGTTGCGGCGACGGATCGCGGCTCCCAGGATGTCGCCCAGCGAGGCGCCGCTGTCGGAAGATCCGAACTCGGCCATGGCGATCTTTTCCTCTTCCATCTCCTTGCCCTTGATGGTCAGGGCCAGCTTGCGGGCCATGCGATCGACGGCGGTGATCTTCGCATCGACCTTCTCGCCCACGGCGAAGCGGTCGGGGCGCTGATCGGCCTTGTCGCGGGCCAGTTCGGCGCGGCGGATGAAGCCGGTCAGCACGTCGCCCACCTTCACCTCGATGCCGTTGGCCTGCACGGCGGTCACGACGCAGGTAACCACGTCGCCCTTGTGCACGCCTTCCAGCACGCTCGCGGCCGGATCGGCGGCCAGCTGCTTGATGCCCAGGCTGATGCGCTCTTTCTCGACATCGACATCGAGCACCTTCGCCTTGACGATCTGGCCCTTCTCATACTTGGCCATCGCCAGCTCGCCCTGCTCGTCCCAGGACAGGTCGGACATGTGCACCATGCCGTCGATATCCGCCGACAGGCCGATGAACAGGCCGAATTCGGTGATGTTGCGAATGTCGCCCTCGACCACCGAGCCAACGGGATGCTGTTCGACGAACTCTTCCCACGGATTGCGCTGAACCTGCTTCAGGCCGAGCGAGATACGCCGCTTGGAGCTGTCCACGTCCAGCACCATGACGTCGACTTCCTGCGAAGTGGCGACGATCTTGCCCGGGTGAACGTTCTTCTTGGTCCAGGACATCTCGGACACGTGCACCAGGCCCTCGACACCGGGTTCCAGCTCCACGAAGGCGCCGTAGTCGGTGATGTTGGTGACGCGGCCGGAGAACTTGGCACCCGGCGGATACTTCGCCGCCACGCCTTCCCACGGATCGGCCTCCAGCTGCTTCATGCCGAGGCTGATGCGCTGGGTGTCCGAGTTGAAGCGGATCACCTGCACCTTGACGTTCTGGCCGATGGTCAGCGCCTCGGACGGATGGTTGATCCGGCGCCAGGCGATGTCGGTCACGTGCAGCAGGCCATCGACGCCGCCGAGGTCCACGAACGCGCCGTAATCGGTGATGTTCTTCACCACGCCGTCCAGGATCATGCCTTCCTTGAGGCCCTGGATCAGCTCGCTGCGCTGCTCCGCGCGGGTCTCTTCCAGCACGGCGCGGCGCGACACAACGATGTTGCCGCGGGCGCGGTCCATCTTCAAAATCTGGAACGGTTGCGGCGTGCCCATCAGCGGGCCGACGTCGCGCACCGGGCGGATATCGACCTGACTGCCGGGCAGGAAGGCCACGGCGCCGCCGAGATCGACGGTGAAGCCGCCCTTGACGCGGCCGTAGATCGTGCCGTTGACGCGGATCTGCGTCTCGAACGCCTTTTCCAGGTTGGTCCAGGCTTCCTCGCGGCGGGCCTTCTCGCGCGACAGCACGATGGCGCCGTCACGGTCTTCGTAACGTTCGACGTAAAGCTCGATCAGGTCGCCGGGCTTCACCTCGACCTTCTCGCCGGGGGTCCCGAATTCCTTCAGCGCGACGCGCCCTTCGGATTTCAGGCCGACATCGACGATGGCGAATTCTTCGGTGAGACGGATCACCTTGCCGGTGACGACGGAGCCTTCGAAGCCTGCATTCAGGCCGATGGTCTCGTCGAGGAGCGAGGCGAAATCTTCGCCTGCGAAATGGTCAGCGGTAGCGAGGGATGCCATGAGAGGGATGTTTTCCGTGACGGGGGCCGGCCATCAGGCCGGCGTTTGCCGTTGGTTTGCGCAATTCCCGCCCTGGACAATCCTTTGGGCGAAAACACGGCTTGCCCGCTGGTCAGGCGGGCCGGATGAGAGGAAGGCCAGAATATCGGGTCGTGGCCATGCCGGCGCAAGCCGGTACGGCTGCGGGTCTGATACGCCGGTTGCAACGAGAGTCAAGGGAAGCGGCGCGAAATCCGCACCCCGAACGCGCATCTCACGCGAACGCGTCCGCCGCGCGCGCCGGCGGGCAAGGAAGGCCAGGGTGCTCTGCCCCCTGGACCCCCGCTAAAGGCTAGCCTTTGGAATCCATCTATTGTTTGGGAGTGCAAGGAGGGCCAACCGTAACCTAGCGCGGTCCGAGTTGGCCCTCCTTGCACTCCCAAACCAGTAGCGGGTTCTAAGGGCTTGCCCTTAGCGGGGTCCAGGGGCAGCGCCCCTGGCCTTCCTTCCGTCCGCTCACACCCGGCGGACGTTCCAGGGAAACGCGCCGGTCGCCTCGATCAGGCCGGTCAGGTTCTTGCGGTACGCGGTGCGGATCTGGAACTGCCCGAGCGGCACGGTCGGCACGGCGGAGAACCCCTCGACCTGGATCTCGTCCGCCAGCCGGTTGCGCGATGCGTCGTCCGGCGCCGCCAGCCATTCCGCGGTCAGCTTCTCGATCTTGTCGTCGGAGAACCAGCCGAACCAGCCCGACGCGCCCTGGCCGCGCAGGATGGCGCTGATCACCGGCAGGCTGATCGCCCCGCTCGGCCACCAGGTGTGGAAGATCGACCAGCCGCCCTTGTCCAGCGGCTCCTTGCTGGCGCGCCGCTGCACCACCGAGCCCCAGTCGGTCGCCACCATCTCCACGTTCATGCCCATCCGCTTCAGCAGATCGTAGGTCACGTCGCCCAGCGGCCCGATGGAGACGAAATCGGTCGGGTTGATGATCACCACCTTCTCGCCGGCATAGCCGGCTTCCTTCAGGGCCGCCTTCGCCGCCTCGATATTCCCCGGCATGGCGGAGGCGCCGATCTCGCGCCCATACGGCGTGCCGCAGGGCAGCAGCGCCTTGCAGGTGCGAAACGCGGTGGGATCGTTGCCGGTGACCGCTTCCATGTAGTCGGTCTGGTTCACCGCCATCAGCACCGCGCGGCGGATGCGCACGTCGTTGAACGGCGGCAGCAGGTGGTTGAACCGCATCACGCCATTGAAGCCGGACGGGTTGGCGCTGCCGATGGCGATGCCGGGGTCCTTGCGCAGCAGCGGCACCAGATCGGCCTGCACCTGCTCGTACCAGTCGATCTCGCCGGCCTGCAGCGCCGCGGACGCGGTCGCGGAATCGGGGATGATCTTCCATTCCACCCGCTCGAAATGGGCCACCTTGCCGCCGGAGGTCGCTTCCGCCGGCTCCTGGCGCGGCACGTAGTTGGCATTGCGGGCATAGGCGACGGAGGCGCCGGGGACGAACTCGTCCTTCAGGAAGCGGAACGGGCCGGAGCCGACCGTCTCCGTGATCTGCTTGAACGGGTCGGTCTTGGCGACGCGCTCGGGCATCATGAAGGCGATGTTGGCGTCGGGCTTGGCGATCGCGTCGATCAGGATCGGCAGCTTGGATTTCAGCTTGATGCGGATGGTCCGGTCATCGGCGACGCCCCATTCGTCGACGAACTTGTTGATCGTCTGTCCGAGCGTGTCGCGCGCCGCCCAGCGGGCCAGGCTCGGGGCGCAGTCCTGCGCCCGCACCGTCTCGCCGTCGTGGAATTTCAGCCCGTCGCGCAGCTTGATCTCATAGGTCCGGCCGTCGTCGGAAACCGTGTAGCCCTCCGCCATCTGCGGCTTCGGTTCGCCCTTGGCATTGACGCCGAACAGCGTGTCGTAGACCGCCCAGGCATGGTTGGCGGTGACCGCGGCCGTGGTGAAGATCGGGTCAAGCAGCGTCAGATTGGATTGCGGCACGAAGCGCAGCACCTTCGTGCTGGCCGACTGGGCGATGGCGAAGCGCGTCGGCAAGGCGGCAGCCGCGGCGCTGGCGCCGAGGAAGGTGCGGCGTTTCATTGTTTTGTGCCCCATGAAGGTCCCTGTTGGCGCGAGGATGGCCGAACCCGGGGGTAATGCGCAACGGGAAACCTTGAGAAAGCTCAGCCCGCCAGACGCTTGCGCACCTCGGCCAGCGCGGTCGCGAAAGCGGCGTCGGCATCCATCGCCGTCGTGTCGAGCCGCACCGCGTCGGCCGCCGCCCGCAAGGGCGCCGCCGCCCGGGCCTGATCCGCGGCATCGCGGGCGCGCATGTCGGCCTCGACCGTCGCCAGGTCCGCCGGCGTGCCCTTGGTGCGCAATTCCAGCCAGCGGCGGCGGGCGCGTTCGGGCAGGCTGGCGGTCACGAACAGCTTGGCCGGCGCATCCGGGAAGATCACGGTGCCGATGTCGCGCCCGTCCAGCACCGCGCCGCGCTCGGCGGCGAAATTGCGCTGGAAATCGAGCAAGGCGGCGCGCACGGCGGGCACCGAGGCAACCGAAGCCGCCGCGGCATCGGCGGCGGGCCCGCGCAGATCGCCGCGCTCCAGATCGGCCGGCAGCAGCGCGCGCGCGGCGGCCTCCGCCGTGGCCGGATCGGCCGGATCGGCGCCGTGGTCCAGCACGCGCCGGCCGACGGCACGGTACAGCAGCCCGGTATCCAGGTAGGGCAACCCCAGTTCGGCCGCCAACCGGCGCGCCAGCGTGCCCTTGCCGGCCGCGGCCGGTCCGTCGATGGCAATGATCGGCCTATGGGTCATGCCGGATCGAGCACCGCGCCGATGCCGGTCATCAGCCCGACGAACCCGGTGAAACTCGTATCAATGAAGGCGCTGTCATCCACCGACACCGGTGCCGCCGCCGCCTGGCCCAGCACCAGCGCGCTCATGGCGATGCGGTGGTCCATATGCGTCTCCACGTGCCCGCCGCCGGCCGGCGCCCCGCCGGTGCCGTGCACGACCAGGTCGTCGCCCTCGATCTCCACCCGCACGCCGTTCGCCACCAGCATCGCGGCGGTGGCCGAAAGGCGGTCGCTTTCCTTCACCCGCAATTCCTTCAGCCCGCGCATCCGCGTGACGCCGGTGGCGCAAGAAGCCAGCACGGCCAGGATCGGGTACTCGTCGATCATGCTCGGCGCCCGGCCCGGCGGCACGTCGATCGCCCGCAGCGCGCCGTGCGCCACAACCAGATCGCCCACCGGCTCGCCGCCCTCGGTGCGGCGGTTCTCCACCGCGATATCGGCGCCCATCTCCTGCAGGCACAGCAGCAGCCCCGCGCGCAGCGGGTTCAGCCCCACCCCGTCGATCCGCAGCCGCGAACCCGGCACCAGCAGCGCCGCCGCCAGCGGAAAGGCCGCCGAGGACACATCGCCCGGCACCGCCACATCCGCGCCGCGCAGTTCCGGCTGGCCGGTCAGCAGGATCACCCGCCCCTCGCCCTCGGTCTCCACCGTCACGGTCGCGCCGAAATGGCGCAGCATGTTCTCCGAATGGTCCCGCGTCGCCTCCGGCTCCTCCACCCGCGTGATCCCGCGCGCGTTCAGCCCGGCCAGCAGGATGGCCGACTTCACCTGGGCGGAGGCCACCGGCAGGCGATACTCCAGCGGCATCGCGTCCACCGCGCCCTCGATCGCCAGCGGCAGCCGCCCGCCCTCGCGCGAGGCGAAGCGCGCCCCGGTCGCCGACAACGGATCGGTCACCCGGCGCATCGGCCGGCCGCGCAGGCTGGCATCGCCGGTCAGCACGGAGAAAATCGGATGGCTGGCCAGGATGCCGCACAGCAGCCGCGCCGCGGTGCCGGAATTGCCCATGTCCAGCACGTCCGCCGGCTCGGTCAGCCCACCGATGCCCCGCCCGGCCACCGACCAACGCCCGCCGCCATGGTTCACCACCTCCGCGCCCAAAGCGCGCATGGCGGCGGCGGTGCGCAGCACGTCCTCGCCTTCCAGCAGGCCGGTGATGCGGGTCTCGCCCACGGCCAGGGCACCGAACATCAGGGCGCGATGGCTGATGGATTTATCGCCCGGCACAACGATCCGGCCGGTAAGCGGACCGGCGGGGCGGCGGGCGATCAAGGGCCTCGTCTGGGGTCCGGTTTGGGGTCTGGTCTGGTCTGCGTGCATCTCGACAGGTCCGAATGGGGTCCGCCGATTAGCATGGAGGGTGGCGGTTTGACAGGCTCCCGGCCGCTCGACGCGTCATTGAGGGTTTGACACGGCCAGCCGGTGGTGGCATGGCCGCCCGCTCCGCGGGTACCAAACCGCGACATGCGATTGCTATCACCCGTATAGAATAAAGAGGCCACTCGATGGCGAAGCCAGAACTCGGCACCAAACGCGTCTGCGTCGCCTGCGGCGCCCGTTTCTACGATCTGACCAAAATTCCCGCTCTCTGCCCGAAATGCGGCACCGAGCAGCCGATCGAGGTGCCGCGCGCCCGCCGCGCCGGCGGCAACGTGGCCGAGGACAAGCGCATCAAGAAGCCCGTTCCCGCCCCCGGACTGGAGGACGCGGAAATCGAGGTGGAAGGCGTGGAGGAGGTCGAGGACGAGGACGTCCTGGAAGACACCTCCGACCTGGAGGACGACGCCGACACGATCGGCGCCGATATCGTCGAGGTTGAACCGGACAACGACGACGTGGAACGCTAAAATACTTCCACTTCCGGGCAACGGCGCGGCTTGACGCAGATCAATGCCGCGCCCGTAATCCGGCGCGATAGCTTTTCCCACCCTTAGAAGGAAGAGACCGCAATGAATGCGTCCGACATCATGACCCCGCGCGTCATCACCGCCGGGCCGGATACACCGATCGCCGAGCTGGTCTCCCTGATGCTGACCAACCGCATCAGCGCCGTGCCGATCGTGCAGGACGGCACGCTTCTTGGCATCGTTTCCGAGGGCGACCTGATCCGCCGCGCCGAAACCGCGACCGAACCGAAGCGCTCTCGCTGGCTGGAACTCGCCACCTCCGTCACCACGCTGGCGCATGACTACGCCAAATCGCACGGCCGCCGCGCCCGCGAGGTCATGACCGACAACGTGATCTCCGTGGCCCCCGACGCCCCGATCGCCGACATCGCCGCGCTGCTGGAAAAGCACCACATCAAGCGCGTTCCGGTGGTCGATCAGGGCAAGCTGGTCGGCATCGTCAGCCGCTCCAACCTGCTGCAGGCACTCGCCAGCCGGCTGACGGCGCCGGCAACCGACCGGTCCGATGACCGCACGATCCGCGCGGCGCTGTTCGCCGAGCTTGAAAAGCACAAATGGGCCGCCATGCCGAACGACGCCAACGTGGTGATCGAGAACGGCGTCGTGCATCTCTGGGGCATGATCCAGTCCGAGGAAGAGCGCAAGGCGATGATCGTGGCCGCGGAAAACATCCCCGGCGTGAAGCAGGTCATCGATCACATGGGCTACCGCGTCTACACCGGGCTCTAGCGCCGGTCCCCGGCGCGTCTTGACAGAGGGGCGCCGGGGTTCCCACCCTCCCGACATTCCATGGGAGGCCACGATGAAACTGCTGTCGCCAGAGGCGGTCGAACAATACCGCCGTGAAGGCTGGTACGCGCCGGTCAGCGTGCTGTCACCGGCCGAGGCGAAGGCGCTCCGCGGCAAGCTGGAAGCCTTCGAGGCCGGGGCCGGCGGCCTGAAAGGGCCGCTGCGGCACAAGACCCACCTGCTGTTCACCTGGCTCGACGAACTGATCCGCCATCCCCGCATCCTCGACGCGGTCGAGGACGTGATCGGCCCCAACATCCTGTGCTGGGGCAGCAGCTTCTTCATCAAGGAACCGCGCAACCCCGGCTTCGTCTCCTGGCACCAGGATTCGACCTATTGGGGCCTCGATCCCGCCGATGTCATCACCGCCTGGATCGCCTTCTCCGACAGCAACGCCGCCAACGGCGCCATGCGCGTCATCCCCGGCACCCACGCGCTGGACCAGGTCGCCCACCGCGACACCTTCAACGCCGACAATCTGCTCAGCCGCGGCCAGGAGATCGAGGTGGCGGTGGACGAACGCCAGGCGCAGATGCTGGAACTGAAGGCCGGCGAGATGTCGCTGCACCACGTCCGTCTGATCCACGGCTCCGATCCGAACCCGTCCGACACGCGGCGCATCGGCTTCGCGATCCGCTACATTCCCACCCATGTCCGCCAGGTCGCCGGCACGCACGACAGCGCCACCCTGGTCCGCGGCGTCGACAGCGAAGGCAACTTCGCCCCCGAGCAGGCGCCGAAATCGGACATGTCGGCCGAGGCCCAGGCGTTCCACGCCGAGGTCACCAACCAGCACGCCAACATCCTGATGCGCTCCACCAACCGCGCCATGCGTGCCTGACGCCAAGTGGCAGCTACAAGGCCGGAAGATCCCAAACCGGGTCCTTGAGCTTCGCCACGAACGCCGCGTGCGCCGCGCGCGCCGCCTCGCTCACCGTCACCAGCCTCGGCGTGCGCGGCCCGGTGCGGCTGTAGGCGACGGCGGAGAAACCCTCCTGCCCGTCCTCGGCCAGCAGCAGCCCGCGCTGCCGCCCGCCCGTCAGCTCCACATACACTTCCGCCAGCAACTTGCAGTCCAGCAGCGCGTTATGCGTGGTGCGCGCGGACAGATCGATCTCGAACCGCCGGCACAGCGCATCCAGGCTGTTCGGCATGCCGGGAAACCGCTCCTTGGCCAGGGCCAGCGTGTCGACCATCCGCGCCCGGTCCAGCTTCGGCAGCCCCGCCCGCAGGAACTCGGCGTCCAGGAAGCCGAAATCGAACGCCGCGTTATGCGCGATCAGCTTGTCGTCGCGCAGGAACGCCAGCAGCTCCCCGGCGATGTCGGCGAAAACCGGCTTGCCCTCCACGTCCGCGCTGGTCATGCCATGGATGCGGCTCGCCTCGGCGGGAATGTCGCGCTGCGGGTCGATCACCCGGTGAAAGAACGCCCCGGTCGGCAGGTCATTGACCAGTTCCAGCCCGGCGAACTCGATCACCCGGTCGCCGGTCAGCGGATCGAGGCCGGTGGTCTCGGTATCGAACAGCACCGAACGGGTCATGCGCGCAAACTCCGGATCAGCGGCAACAGCTGGCGCAGCGTATGATAGCGCGACAGCCCGGTGCGAACCACGATATCGGCTCGCCGGCGCTTTTGCGCATCCGGCATCTGCCGCGCGATCACCGCCCGCACCTGCTCCGCCGACATGCGCCCGCGCCGCATCACCCGCTGCACCTGCACCGCCAGCGGCGCGGACACCACCAGCACGACATCGACCTCGTCGGCCATGCCCATCTCGATCAGCAGCGGATTGTCGATCACCACCGCTCTGGCTCCCACGCGCCGCGCGCGGGCAATGAAGCGGCGCACGTTGTCGCGCACCAGCGGATGCACGATCGCCTCCAGCCGGCGCAAATTCTCCGGCTGCTGCAGCACCGGGCGCAGCTTCACCCGGTCCACCGCGCCGTCCGCCACCGAGCCCGGAAACGCCCGCTCGATCGGCCCAACCGCCCGTCCGCCCCGCACATACATGCGATGCACGTCGGCGTCCGCGTCGTAGACCGGGATGCGCGCGCGGCGGAACGCCTGCGCCGCGGTGGACTTGCCCATCCCGATCCCGCCGGTCAGACCGATCACCCTCATCCGTGCATCAGGTCCGACGCGACGAAGCGGCGCAGCTCGTCGTCCACCACCGGCGTCACGCCGAACCAGGCCGCGAACGACGGCACCGCCTGGTGCAGCAGCATGCCCAGCCCCTCCACCGGCCGCAGCCCGGCGGCGCGCGCCTGCGCCAGCAGCTTCGTTTCCAGCGGCACATAGACGATATCGGCCACCGCCATGTTCCGGGGCGCGCGGGACAGGTCCAGGCCCAGATCGCCCTCGCCATGCATGCCCAAGGATGTGCAGTTCACCACCAGCGCATGATCCGCGACCGCCGCGCCGCGCGCCTCCCAGGGGATGGTCTTCAGCCCCGGCAACTGCCGGGCCAGCGCTTCCGCCCGGTCCGGCGTGCGGTTCGCCAGCGTCACGCTCACGCCCAGATCCTGCAGCGCCGCGACGATCGCCCGCGCGCCGCCACCGGCGCCCAGGATCAAGGCCGGGCCCGCCACCGGATCGACGCCATGCGCCCGCAGATTGGCGACAAAGCCAAGCCCGTCGGTATTGAAGCCGCTGATGCCCGCCTCGCCGAACACCAGCAGGTTCACCGCACCCGCCCGCTTCGCCGTCGCATCGACCACGTCGCAGATATCGAACGCCGCCAGCTTGTGCGGAATGGTCACGTTGCCGCCGCAGAACCCGGCGGCCCGCAGGCCGCGCACCGCGGTCGCGAAATCCTGCGGCTGCACCGCGAACGGCACATAGGCGCCGTCGATGCCGTGCCGCTCCAGCCAGAACCCATGCAGCCGCGGCGAGCGCGAATGCGCCACCGGCCAGCCGAAAATACCGGCGATCTTCGCCTTGCCTGACAGAATGGGCATTCCAGGGTCTCCTTCCTTGATCTTCGTGAAAGGACATGCCCCGAAACCGGCCATTTCCGCTAGAGGCCAATCACGCTCAGCCCCCCATCAAGCTCAGACCCAAGGGAAGCCCCATGCGGGCCCGCCGCTTCAGCTCTTCCGCAACGACCAGTGCGCGGCACAACGGGAGCCGCCGACATCCGCCTCCAGCTTGCCGTCGCGGATCGTGCCCTTGAAGGTGATCGGATTCGGCTGGCCGCCCCCCTTGCCGAACTGCATCCCCTCCTCGGTGACGGCGAACGATCCGTCACTGGCGATCGGCGCCCGCAGCGTCGCCTTGCTCCATACCGTGGTGATCACCCCGTCCTTCACCTGGCGGCGGATATCGTCCCGGTTGAGATTGTCGCAGTAGCCACTGTGGTTGTTCGCCGTCTCCCGCTGGGTTCCGACATAGGTTCCATCGAACGGGCTCGCGGCCCGCGCGGTGCCGATCGGGCCGAGCAGGCTTCCCGCCAGCAGAAAGCCGGCCGGCAGAAGGCCAGCCAGTCCAACACGCCGCCGCCTTGCCCCAACGACCATCGAACGCACTCCCCGATTTGCCCGCGCCAACCCCTGTCGCGGCCCAGCCCTCGGCGCGGATCAATACGTTACGTTCCTTCCTCGATCCGTTCAATCAAATCCGTCTGCGCGGCCCGGCACTTTGACACAAGACGGCCCCGGCGCTTTCCTGGCGCAAAGCAAGCAGGAGACATCCAGACTATGTCGGTTCAATCCGAGCGCCCATTAGAGGGCATCAAGGTCATCGCGCTCGAACACGCGCTGGCCGCCCCCCTCTGCACCCGCCACCTCGCCGACCTCGGCGCCGAGGTGATCAAGATCGAACGCCCCGGCGAGGGCGATTTCGCCCGCAGCTACGACAAATACGTCCTCGGCCAGGCCAGCTTCTTCGTCTGGCTCAGCCGCGCCAAGCGCAGCCTGACGCTGGACGTGAAGAACCCGGCCGCCAAGGAAATCTTCCACCGGCTGCTCGCGGATGCCGACGTGCTGGTCCAGAACATCGCCCCCGGCGCCGCCGCGCGCCTCGGCCTGTCCTACGAAGCGCTGGCGCCCACCCACCCCAAGCTCATCGTCTGCGACATCTCCGGCTACGGCGACAGCGGCCCCTTCGCCGGGAAGAAGGCCTACGACCTGCTGATCCAGGCCGAAAGCGGCCTGATGAGCGTCACCGGCACCCCCGAAACCCCCTCCCGCGTCGGCATCTCCGCCGCCGACATCGCCACCGGCATGTACGCCCATTCCGGCATCCTCGCCGCCCTCGTCCGGCGCGGCCGCACCGGCCAGGGCGCCAACATCAAGATCGCCATGCTGGACGCGCTGGCCGAGTGGATGACCTATCCGATCTATCGCCATGCCTACGACAACTCCGTGGTGCCCCGCTCGCCCTCCAGCCACCCGGCGCTGGCGCCCTACGGCGCGCACGACACCAAGGATGGCCAGGTCATCTTCGGCCTGCAGAACGAACGCGAATGGGCCACCTTCTGCGCCAAGGTGCTCGGCAAGCCGGAACTCGCCACCGACCCGCGCTTCAACTCCAACACCCAGCGCGCCGCCCACCGGGCCGAAATCACCGCCATCATCGAGGCCTTCTTCGCCGACAAGACCTTCCCTCGAAGTCGTCGCCCTGCTCGACGCGGCCGGCATCGCCAACGGCCGGCTGAACACCGCCAAGGAAGTCTGGGAACACCCGCAATTCACCGCGCGGGACCGCTGGCGCGACATCGGCACCCCCGCCGGCCCGGTCAAGGCGCTGCTGCCGCCCGTCACCTTCACCGATGTCGAGGCGGTCATGGGCGACGTCCACGGCCTCGGCCAGGACACCGACGCCATCCTCGCCGAACTGCGCTACAACCCGGAAGAAATCGCCGCCCTGCACCGGAACGGCGCGGTATGACCGGCTTCGACCCAACCGAACACCGCATGGTCCCCACCCAGCGCTGGTTCGAGGATTTCACCCTCGGCGAACGCTTCGTCCTGCCCAGCCGCACCATGACCGAGGCCGTCTTCCTCGCCTTCCAGGGCGCCTCCGGCGACAACCACCCGATCCACTACGACGTCGAATACTGCCGCGCCCGCGGTATGCCCCATCTGCTCGCACACGGCTTCCAGGCCCTCATCCAAACCGCCCCCGGCGCCGGCATGTTCCCGTACATGGTCGAAGACAGCCTGGTCGGCTTCATCGAACAATCCAGCCGCTTCCTGAAACCACTGTTTGCCAACGATACGATCTACCCGGCCCTGGCCATCGACGAACTCTCGCCCAACCGAACCACCGGCGTCATCGGCTTCTCAACAACCATCCACAACCAACGCCAGGAACTCATCCTCACCGGCCGCCAGCGGTACCTGGTCCGGATGCGGAAAGCTTAGTGTCTGGGGGACTTTTCAAGAAAGAAGGCCAGGGGCTCTGCCCCTGGACCCCGCTAAGGGCAAGCCCTTAGAACCCCGTATGGTTCGGTGGAGCAATGGGGGGCTACCCGGACCTGCAGGGTCCGGGTAGCCCCCCATTGCTCCACCGAACGAATAAGATGTTTCCAAAGGCGAGCCTTTGGCGGGGGTCCAGGGGGCAGCGCCCCCTGGCCTTGCTTCCTTCAAACGCCCCCAGACACTACGCCTTCGGCAACCACACCACGAACCGCGCGCCGGTGATGGTGCCGGTGGGGTCGCGGCGGTTTTCGGCCGTGATCCGGCCTTTCAGCGCTTCGACGATTTGCCGGCTGATCGACAGGCCAAGGCCGGAATGCTGGCCGAAATGTTCGCCCTTCGGGCGTTCGGAATAGAACCGGTCGAAGATATGTTCCAGCCGTGCCTCGGGGATGCCGGGGCCGTCGTCTTCCACGCTGATTTCGATCACCGCCCCGGTTTCCTGCGCGCGCAGGCCGATCCGCCCGTTCGGCGGGGAGAAGCTTTGCGCGTTGCCGATCAGGTTGCGCAGCACCTGCACCAGCCGGTCCTCCACCGCCTGCACGAACAGGCCCTCGGGCGGCGCGTGCAGTTCGATCCGCGCATCGCCCTCGTGGCGGGTCGCCTCATGGATTTCCGCCAGCAGGGCCAGGATCTTCGCCACATCGACCTTTTCCGTGGCGGTGCGGGACAATTCGGCATCCACGCGGGAAGCGTCGGAGATGTCGCTGATCAGCCGGTCCAGCCGCGTCACGTCCTCGCCGATGATGGTCAGCAGGCGCTTCTGCTGCACCGGGTCCTCGATCCGCCGCAGCGTCTCGATGGCGCTGCGCATGGAGGACAGCGGGTTCTTCAGTTCATGCGCGACATCGGCGGCGAACCGTTCGATCGCGTCCATCCGCGCCCACAGCGCGCCGGCCGATTCCGACAGCGCCACGGCCAGCGCCCCCACTTCGTCATGCCGGTGCAGCAACGGGTCCGGCACGCTGCCGCCGCGCCCCTTGCCCTCGCGCATCTGCGCGGCGGCGCGGGCCAGGCGCAGGATCGGCCGGGCGATGGTCAGGGACAGGTACCAGGACAGCACCAGGGTCAGCACCAGGGCGATGCTGAACAGCGCCAGGATCGAGATGCGGATGCTCAACAGGCTGTCATCCACCTCCCGCGCCTCGCGCGTCAGCAGGATGATCCCGACATTGTGGCGGTTGCGCTCGACCGGCACGGACACCGTCACCAGCAGCCGGTTGTCCTTGGTGCGCCTTATATAGGCCGGCATCTCGCGGTTCTGGTCGGACCCGGACAGGCGCAATTCCTCCTTCACGTCCGGCGTCCAATCCAGCCCCGGGCCGCCCTGGCTCAAATCCACCACCAGCCGCGGCTCCACCCGGTGCGGCAGCAGGGCCAGCGCCTTGTCGTACAGATACCCCATGGTCCCCAGCACCTCGCCGCGCTGCACCGCCGGCGGCAGCGGCTCGGAGGTGATCGCGCCACCCGGCCCCTCGCGCACCCGGCTGTCGGCGATCACCTGGCCGTCGGGGGCATAGAGCTTGGCCTGCGCATCCGGCGTCGGCTCGGTCAGCCGGCGCAGCAGCCGGCGGGCCAGCTCGGGCACCAGCACCGGGTTGTCCGGGCTGTCCTCCTTCACCGCGCTTTCGCCGAGCGCTCCGGCATAGATCCGCGCCTGCTCGCGCAGCGCCGAGACGGTCGCCTGCAACAGGCCGTTCTGGTACTGGTCCAGATACAGCAGGGTCGCCACCAGCAGCGCCAGCGGCAAGGCGTTGACCAGCAGGATGCGCCGCAGCAGCGGCGAGACCAGGCGCTGGCGGAAGCGCTTGTCCACCACCGCATCCGGCGCCAGCGCGCCGAGATTGGCCCCGTCAGGCATGCGGGCCAGCGGGCATGCTGCCAGCCGATCGGGGCATCATTGCTCCTTGTAGCGGTAGCCGATCCCGTACAGCGTTTCGATATGATCGAATTCCTCGTCGGTCTGGCGGAACTTCTTGCGCACCCGCTTCACGTGGCTGTCGATGGTGCGGTCATCCACATAGATGTTCTCGCCATAGGCGGCATCGATCAGCTGGTCGCGCGACTTCACCATGCCGGGCCGCGTCGCCAGCGCCTTCACCAGCAGGAACTCGGTCACGGTCAGCTGGATGTCGCGGCCCTTCCAGGTGCATTGGTGCTTGGTCTCGTCCAGCATCAGCTCGCCGCGCACGATCACCCCGCCGGGCGCGGCGCCGGAGCCTTCGGCCTTGCTCGCCTCGTTGCGGCGCAGCAGCGCGCGGATGCGCTCCAGCAGCAGGCGCTGGCTGAACGGCTTGGTGATGTAGTCGTCGGCGCCCAGGCGCAGACCCATCAGCTCGTCCACCTCCTCGTCCTTGGAGGTCAGGAAGATCACCGGCATCGCCGAGCGCGCGCGCAGCCGCTGCAGCAGCTCCATGCCGTCCATACGCGGCATCTTGATGTCCAGCACCGCCAGATCCGCCGGCCGCGCCGCCAGCCCGTGCAGCGCGCTTTCGCCGTCGGTGTAGGTGCGCACCAGGAAGCCTTCCTGCTCCAGGGTCATCGCCACGCTGGTGAGGATATTGCGGTCATCGTCGACGAGCGCGATGGTCTGTTTCATGGTTCGGTCCTTGTTGGAACAGCCGCATCGGGACTCTCCGACGCACGGAAAACACGATGGCGGCCAATTATGGCCTATTCGGGACGAGGGGTGAACGGAATATGGCAAACACGGACAATGCAGCGACGCCGGCCGATCTGCCGGCCGGTCTCCAGGCCCGCCGCCTGCTGCGGGCGGCGCGCTCCGGCAGCCTTGCGACGCTCAGCGCCTCGCAGGACGGCGGCCAGCCCTTCGCGACCCTGGTCACCCCCGCGATCGCCGGCGATGGCGCGATCCTGCTGCTGCTGTCGGACCTGTCCGAGCATACCCGCCACCTCCGCGCCGAGCCGCGCTGCTCGCTGCTGGTCGTGGGCGCCGCCGAAAGCGCCAATCCGCAGACCGCCCCGCGCCTGACCGTGACCGGCCTCGCCGACGGTATCCGATACGCCGGCGGACCGGGCGCGCTACCTGGCGGTGCATCCCTACGCCGCGCTCTATGCCGATTTCGGCGATTTCCACCTTTGGCGCATCGAGCCGCGCGGCGGCCTGCTGGTCGGCGGCTTCGCCCGCGCCACAAGGCTGCGCGTGTCGGACCTGATCCCCGGCCGCGAGGCAGCCGCCGCCATCGAAGCGGCCGCGGCCGTCCATTCTGTCGCACTGCAACAACGACCACGCCGACGCCATGGCCGCCATCGGCCAGGCCGCATCGGGGCGGGAAGGGGCGTGGCGCATGGTAACGGTGGATACCGACGGCTTCGACCTCGCGCTTGACGAAATCACGCTGCGGATCGATTTCTCCGCCCCGGTTGCCGATAGCGGCGCGGTGCGGCGCGAATTGGTCCACCTGACCCAGGCATCGCGCCAAATTACCGGACATCCCGGAGCAACCGGCTAGACCGACCGGCTGTCAGTCCGTAAAACGATGGGGAAACGTCTAAACAGCGCCAACCGAGCGCTTGAGAAGCAGGAGCTTGCCTTGCCCACACACGCTGCGACCCTCTCTGCTGCGGCAACACCAGCTCCGGCTATCGGCCGAAGCGCCCTGGACGGCACCGGCGTTACCGCCTCCCGTCCGGTCTACGCCAACCTGACCGCCCCGGGCCTCGTAGCGGAATCGCTGCGCCGCCACGAAGGCCGGCTTTCCGCCGACGGTGCGGTGATGGTCAATACCGGCGTGCACACCGGGCGCTCCGTGCAGGACAAGTTCGTGGTGGACGAACCCGCCACCACCGCCGATGTCTGGTGGGGCAAGATCAACAAGAAGCTGGCGCCGGAGAAATTCGCCGTCCTGAAGACCCGCGTGCAGGCCTATCTGCAGGGCCAGGAACTGTTCATCCAGGATCTGTATGCCGGCGCCGACCCCGCCCACCGCGTGCGCGTGCGGCTGGTCACCACCACCGCCTGGCACGCGCTGTTCGCGCGCAACATGTTCATCCGCCCGCCGCAGGAGGCGCTGGACGATTTCGAACCCGACTATGTCATCCTGCACGCGCCCTATTTTCAGGCCGACCCGGACATCGACGGCGTGCGAACCTCCACCGCGATCGCGCTGTCGTTCGACCAGAAGCTGATCGTGATCGCCGGCACCGAGTATGCCGGCGAGGTCAAGAAATCGATCTTCACCGTAATGAACTGGAAGCTGCCGGCCGAGGCCGTGCTGCCGATGCATTGCAGCGCCAATCTGGGCAAATCCGGCGACGTCGCGCTGTTCTTCGGCCTGTCCGGCACCGGCAAGACCACCCTGTCGTCGGACCCCGCCCGCCCGCTGATCGGCGATGACGAGCACGGCTGGGGCGAGAACGGCGTCTTCAACTTCGAGGGCGGCTGCTACGCCAAGGTGATCAACCTCTCCAAGGAAGCCGAGCCCGAGATCTGGGCCGCCAGCCACCGCTTCGGCGCCGTGCTGGAAAACGTGGTGGCCGACGAGCACGGCCGGCTGGACCTGAGCAACAAATCCCTCACCGAGAACACCCGCTCCTGCTACCCGATCGAATACATTCCCAACGCCGAGCTTTCCGGGCGCGGCGGCCAGCCCCGCAACGTGGTGATGCTCACGGCCGACGCCTTCGGCGTGCTGCCGCCGATCAGCAAGCTCACCCCCGCCCAGGCGATGTACCACTTCCTGTCCGGCTACACCGCGCGCGTCGCCGGCACCGAGAAGGGCCTCGGCGCCGAACCGCAGGCGACTTTCTCCACCTGCTTCGGCGCCCCCTTCCTGCCGCGCCGGCCGGAAGTCTACGGCCAGATGCTGTCCGAACTGATCGCCAAGCATGGCGCCGATTGCTGGCTGGTCAACACCGGCTGGTCCGGCGGCCAATACGGCGTCGGCAGCCGCATGGCCATCCGCCACACCCGCGCCCTGCTGCGCGCGGCACTCGACGGCAGCCTGGCCAAGGTCGAATACAAGCGCGACCCGTTCTTCGGCCTGATGATCCCCGACCCACGTGCCGGGTATCCCCGACGAAGTCCTCGACCCCCGCCAGTCCTGGGCCGACAAAGCCGCCTACGACCGCATGGCGAAAGAACTCGTCCGCCAGTTCGAGGAAAACTTCGCCTCCTTCGAATCCGGCGTCGGCGCCGACGTCAAGGCCGTCGCCATCCGGGCCGCGGCCTGAGCGAAGCAAGGCCGAGGGGGCTCTGCCCCCTCGGACCCCCGCCAGGGGACGAGTCCCTTGCCGGGGTCCAGGGGGCAGAGCCTCCTGGCCTTACTTACTCCGGCCCCTAGGCAGGAAGGTGCCGCGTGCCCTTGGGGGCGTCAGTTTGCCGTTCTGGACGACCATTTGGCCGCGGACCATGGTGGCGATCGGCCAGCCGGTTACCTCGATGCCTTCGTATGGCGTGTAGTCGCTGCCGTCGTGCAGGTCGGCGTGGCGGATTTTTCGCGTGATCGTGGGGTCCCAGATCGCCAGGTCGGCATCCGCACCTATGGCGATGCTGCCCTTGCGCGGATACAGGCCATAGGCCTTGGCGTGGTTGGTCGCGGTAAGGGCGACGAAGCGCGGCAGGTCGATCCGCTTTTTCATCACGCCTTCGGAAAACAGGATCGGCAGCCGGGTTTCCACGCCGGGGATGCCGTTCGGCACCCAGCGGAAACTGGTGCGGCCTTTCGGGACCAGCTTGCCCTTTTCGTCATTGTAGCGGAACGGGCAGTGGTCGGAGGAATAGAAATCGAACATGCCGTTCTCGATGCCGGACCAACAGGCATCCTGGCTGGCCTTGTCGCGCGGCGGTGGGCTGCAGACGTATTTCGCCCCCTCCATGTTCAGGCCTTCCAGATCCTTCGCGGTCAGCACCAGGTATTGCGGGCAGGTTTCCGCCAGCACCTTCAGGCCGCGGGCGCGGGCACGCTGGATTTCCTCCATGGCGGCGCCGTTGGAGACATGCACGATCACCACCGGCACATCCACCACCTCGGCCAGCGTGATGGCGCGATGGGTGGCCTCGCGTTCGGCCGGGATCGGGCGCGACGTGGCATGGAAATGCGGCGCGGTATGGCCTTCGCGTTCCAGCTTGTCGGTCAGGAAGCGGATGATGTCGTAGTTCTCCGCGTGCACCATCACCAGCGCGCCGGTTTCCCGCGCAACGGTCATCACCTTCAGGATCTGCTCGTCGGTCAGCGCCAGACCCTCGTAGGTCATGAAGACCTTGAACGACGAATAGCCATCCTTGATCAGCGCCGGCAGCTCCTGGCCCAGCACCGCGGGCGTGGGATCGGAGATGATCAGATGGAAACCATAGTCGGTGTAGCACTCGCCGTCCGCCTTGGCGTGGTAGCCCTGCACCGCCTGCCTCAGCGTCTGGCCGCCTTCCTGCAGGCAGAACGGCAGGATGGTGGTGTTGCCGCCAAATGCCGCCGAGCGGCTGCCGCTTTCGAAATCGTCGGACTGCACAACATCCGGGCCGCTGGGCTGGGCGATGTGCACATGGCTGTCGATTCCACCGGGCAGCACCAGCTTGCCGGTCGCGTCCACCACCTGATCGGCGCTGCCGAGGCCCTCGCCCAGGCTGACGATGCGTCCGCCGCGCACGCCGATATCGCAGGCCACGACGTCCGAGCCCGCCACCACGGTGCCGCCGCGCACGATCAGATCGAATGAAGCCATGTCGGTTCCCCTGCTGTTTCCGGCTGATTGGTTAGCAATTCCCGCGCCATCAGTCCCGATGCTCGATCCGCGCGGCCAGCGACGGCGCCAGGCCGATCGTGTCCTTCGCCGCCGGCCGGCGGAAGGTTCCGGCCGTGGCCTTGCGCGGCTTCAGCGTCACCAGCGCCTCGATCTGCTTCACCGCGGCGGCGATCTGGTCCACCACCGGCACCGGTATCCGGTCCGCGACCTTCTCCGCCAATCCCGCCAGCGGCGCGCCGCCCAGGATCACCACGTCGGCGCCATCCTCGGTCACCGCGCGGTTGGCGAGTTCCACCAGCAGCACCTCCTTCTCCGCCTGCACGCCGGAGATGGACCGGAACGCGCCATCGAGCATGCGAATGCCCGCCAGCCGTCCGGCCAGGCCGTGCTGTTCCACGCATTCCTGGTACCAGGGGCCCAGCGCGGTCGCGAAGGTGACGATGGCGAAACGCCGGCCGAGCATGCACGCGGTCAGCATCGCCGCCTCCGCCATGCCGATGACCGGGATGTCGAACAATTCCCGCGCCCCCATCAGCCCCGGATCGCCGAAGGCGGCGATGATGGCGCCGTCCACGCCGCGATGATGCTCCGCCAGCATTTCCAACGCCACGGCGCCGCCGATCTGCGCTTCCGCCCGCGTGGCGATATACGGCACCCCGCGCGGCGCGGTGAGCGGGATGAGCTCCGTGCCGTGCGCCGCCGCGCGCTGTCCGGCGGCAAGCAGCAGTTCCGTGACGGCGGACGTCGTATTCGGGTTGAGCAGCAGAATGCGCATCGTTTTCCGGTTCTCCGTTTCACCAGCCTTGCAGGGCAGGGCCCACCCATGCAAATCCATTCACCCTCGCCGCATGTTTCCCGAAAGGCCGGCCGATGACGAACCGCAAAAGGCTCGGAATGTTGACCCCGTCCTCCAACACCGTGCTGGAGCCCGTCACCTACGCCATGCTGGCCGGCGTGCCGGACATCACCGCCCATTTCGGCCGCTTCAAGGTGACGGAGATCGCCCTGTCGGACCGGTCGCTGGGCCAGTTCGACGACAGCCAGATCCTGCGCGCGGCCGAGTTATTGGCGCACGCGAAGGTGGATGTGATTGCCTGGAACGGCACTTCGGCCGCGTGGATCGGGTTCGAGAGCGACGAGCGCCTGTGCGAACGGATCACCGCGGCGACGGGTATTCCCGCCTGCACGACGGTGCTGGCGTACCGGGAGATTTTTCGCCTGCAGGGGATCGCGCGGGTGGGGCTGGTCAGTCCGTATACCGACGATGTGCAGCGGCGCATCCAGGCCAACTGGGGCGCGGCCGGGTTCGCCTGCACGGCGGAACGGCATCTGGGGATCACGGATAATTTCTCGTTCGCAGAGATTTCCGAGCGAAACCATCGGCGGGATGATCCGCGACGTGGTGGCCGAGGGCTGCGAGGCCGTGGTGGTGCTATGCACCAACATGAACGGGGCCCGCATCGGCGCGGCGCTGGAAGCAGCGCTCGGCGTGCCGGTGTATGATTCCGTTGCCGTAACTTTATCGAAGTCCCTGGCGGCCGCTGGAGCCGATCCGGCCGCCGTACAAGGCTGGGGCGGAGTGTTCCGGAGTCTGTAGGGTGGCAATGCCACTTGGCATTGCACCGAAACGTACCTTTGGGCACGACCGATGAAACCGGAAGCAACGTGAAGGTATTTTAACGGTTCAGCCCTCGATCCCATGGTATCCGGCGTGGACGCAACGATTTGGCTACTCGCCGCCACGGCAATGAAGGGAGCCGACATGTCATTCCGAAGGGTTTTGCTCACCGCGGCGCTCGCGGGATTGGTTTCAACCACCGCCGCGGCCGCTGTCGCATCCTACGATTGGCTGTCGCTCTGCGGCAAATGTCTGTCGCCGACGATCACCTCAAAATCCGGCATCGGAACGGCCCATGCCGCCGCGGAAGGCCGGATCACCGCCGCCGCGGCTGCCGCCTGGTGCGAGAACTGGTCGATGGGCGACAATGCGAAATCCTGTGTGCGCGAGCAGATGGCCTCCGACGAGGCGAAACAAATCTATCGCGCGAGCGCCGACTGCCCCGCCGGACGCATGATCGCCGTGGACGGCCAGGCCTATACGCTGGCCGGGGTCTGGACCAACGATATCGGTGCCGGACGCGCGAAGTTCCGTAACGCGCAAGGCAGGATTGTCGGACAGAGCAACGCGGACAATGGCCTGGCGCTGTCGCAGAACTGGGAAGTGCTGTGCCCCGGTCCATTGCGGCCCGCGCAACCCGCAACCGCGTCTGCCGCCGCGCCGGCGCAACGCCCGCCGGCCGAGACCAGGCCCCTGGCAAATCCCGCCAACCTGCCTTCAGCCGGCCTGGCCGCGCAATTTTCCGTCGGCCAGATAGTCGAGGCAAAATACGGAACGGGTTGGGTGCGCGCGCGGCGTCAACGCGATCCGATCCATGCAGACCTCCCAGGGGCCGCAATTGGCCTATGACGTAAGCTTGGCGAACGGCAAGCACGGCC
Organism: uncultured Alphaproteobacteria bacterium; assembly: GCA_963839645.1. Classification (GTDB taxonomy): domain Bacteria; phylum Pseudomonadota; class Alphaproteobacteria; order Acetobacterales; family Acetobacteraceae; genus PALSA-911. The sequence continues at coordinate 585,066 of CAWIVZ010000001.1, forward strand.
TTGTTCCGGGCCGCATGTTGCGACCATTGCCTGCCCAATAGGGCAAGGCCGGTGCGTATGGTCCGCCCGCCGTCACCGCCGCAACACGGCGGACCGGCCCGGCCGTCGCACCTCCCAGCCAAGCCGCTCCAACTCCGGCGTTTCCTCCTCCGTCTGCGGATAGCCGAGGCAGAAATAGCCGATGAAGATCCAGTCCGCCGGCACCTCCAGCACCGCCTTGATCGTCTCCGGCTCGAGGATCGACACCCAGCCCACCCCAAGCCCCGCCGCCCGCGCCGCCAGCCAGAGCGTATGCACGGCCATCACCGCCGAATAGGAAGTGGTCTCCGGCATGGTTTCGCGCCCCAGGCCGTGCCCCTGGCGCGGATCAGGCTCGGCGAACACCGCGAGGTGACAGGGCGCCTCATCCAGACCCGCCAGCTTCAGGCGCGCATAGCTGGCCGCTCGTTGGGTGTCCTGGCTGGCAAGGGCGGCGGCGTTGCACGCCTCGAAATTGGCCCGCACGGCGGCACGGCGGCCGGGATCATCGACCACAACCAACCGCCACGGCTGGCTCAATCCCACGGACGGGGCCAGGTCCGCCATATCCAGCAGCCGGTCCAGAAGACCGGCTGGCACAGGCTCGGGACGAAAGCGGCGAACGTCCCGCCGCCAGCGGAACAGCTCCAAAAGCTGCGCGCCAAAGGCCTCATCGAATACCGGGCCTGTCGTCCCGTGACTATCTGCTGTCGTCATCCCCGGGGTTCTACGACGCCGAACCATGGACATGCGAGGGTGCAGCCCACCAAGACCCCAGGGATGGAATTCCGTGAGGAAACCCCGTCCCGCGCCTACACCCCACCCGTCACATCGATCGTCAGCCCGGTCACGAAATCCGCCTCATGCGAGGCCAGGAAGCAGATCACCCCCGCCTGGTCCTTCGCCTGCGCCACCCGGCGCAACGGCGTGCGGGCGATCTCGGCGGCCTGCGCCTCGGGGTCACGCTGTTCCCAATGCGGGCGGATGCGTTCCGTCAGCGTCAGGCTCGGCGCGATGGCGTTCACGTTCACCCCGTGCGGACCGAGCTCCAGGGATAGTTTCTTGGTGAACGCAATGATCCCGCCCTTTGCCGCGGCATAGGCGCTGCTGCTCGATACACTCAGGCCGCGTCCGGCGATCGATGCCAGATTGATAATTTTCCCCGCACCCTGGCGCGCCATGATCGGTGCGACGGCGTGGCAGAACAAGAAAGTGCCATCCAGGTTGAAGGCAATGATCTTCTGCCATTCCTCCAGCGTCAGCTCCTCCGTCGTCGCCGCCGGGCGGGAAATGATCGTGCTGCCGCCGACGGCATTGACCAGAACGTCGATCCGGCCGAACTCGGTCACGACGCCGGCCACCAGCGCATCCACCTGGGCCTGGTTCAGCGCATCCACCAGCCGCCCATGCGCCCGTCCGCCATCCAGGCGCAAATCGTCCACCAGCGCATCCAGCCGGCCCTGGTTGTTGTCCACCGCGACAATGATCGCGCCCTCGCGCGCCATGATTTCCGCCGTTGCCTTGCCGATGCCGCTGGCCGCGGCGGTGATGACGGCGACCTTGTCCGTGAAGCGCATGCTGTTTCCCCCGTTATCGCCTGCCGGCGACCGTTCTTTGGAGAAAACGCTAGATGAACCGTTTCACCGCGTCCAGGAACACATCCAGCCGGTCGTGATGCACCCAATGCCCGGCCCCCTCCACCGAGAGCACCTCGGCGGTCTTGAATGTGGCCAGCCTGCCGTCCGTGGCAGGGTTCGTCGCCCAGCTCTCCGTGCCATAAACCAGCAAGGCCGGACAGGTGATGCGCGCCCATAGCGCCGCGATGGCATCCCGGGTCATGTCGTACGGCGGCCAGACACGCACGTAGTTGTCGAACTTCCAGCTATAGGTGCCATCCTCGTTCTGGTTGACGCCGTGCTGCGTCAGATGCCGCGCCTGCTCCGGCGACAGGTGCTTGTTCTCGTCCTGCATCCGCTTCAGCGCGTCCTCGATCGTCGGGTAGCGGCGCGGCAGGCGGGCGGACAGGGTGCGCTGCTCGTCGATCCAGTCGCGGATGCGGGCGTCGACGGGCTTCTCCGCATCCTTCTGCATCATCCGCCGCGAAGGACCCAGGCCCTCGATCGCCACCAGCCGGCGCATCGTTTCCGGGTAGATGCCGGCATAGCGCAGCGAGATATTGCCGCCCAGCGAATGGGCCACGATGGTCACCGGCGCCAGCTTCTGCTGATGGATCAGCTGCGCCAGGTCATACACGTAGTTCGCCATCGGATACTGCCCGTCGGTCGGCCAGTCGCTGTCGCCGTGGCCGCGCAGATCGGGGGCGATGACGTGCCAGTCCCGGCACAATTCGGCGGCCACCCAGTCCCAGTTGCGGCAATGGTCCCGCCCGCCATGCAGCAGGATCAGCGGCGGCGCGTCCGGGTTGCCCCAGTCGACATAATGCAGCCGCAGCCGCTGGGAGACGTAGAAGCGGGAAGTCGGGCCCGCGCTGGAAGAAATGGCCTGGAAGCGATGGAGGGGATGGCTGGCATGGTCCTGCGATCCATTCGGAGGGATTGTATGGTTTCCTGTAGCGGATCGGACCGCAAGCGGGAAACCTCTGGCCAGATCGCGGCTCGCGCGGCAAGAAGGGCCGCACGAACAGCAAGGGCCAGCCAGCTTTGTCCGTCAGCCGTTTTCTGACCTATCTCGGCTTCGCCGCCTGGGTGTCGGTCTGCGCCGCCGCGCCGGAATTCATCTGGCAGGGATTGCTGTCGCTGATCGGCCATTTCTCGCGGCAGAACGTCTACGCCATCGTTCTGATCGGCCTGATCCTGACGGTTTTCGTCGAACCGATCCTGGAGCGGGCGCGCGAGGGGCGCTGGACCCCCGAACACCGCAACACCCGCAGCCTGCTGTTCACCGCCCCGGTCGCCTTCACCTTCGGCATAATCGCGGTGGGGCTGCATGAATGCATGACCGCCTTCCTCGGCGCCGGACATGCGCCACCCGATGAAGGCGTGGCCAACGCCGTCCGGTTGATCCTCGAATGGGCCTTTATTCCACTGGCGGTAACGCTGGCCTGGTTCGGCGCCCGGCTGACCGGCCGCCTGCCGCTGATCGCCGCCGCCATCGCCGCCATCTGGATCCTCGGCATCGGCTGGTATTACGGCTGGTCAGTCCACGACATCGTCATGACGAGCCTCCCCTGCATCGCCATCATCCCCCTCGGCCAGCGCTACATCCGGCGCAACTGGCACGAGACCACCTTCCGGAACCTGGCCATCGGCCTGGCCGGTTTCATGGTCACCTGGCAGTTGCTGGCGCTGCTGTTGCAGGCGGCGCTGCGGACGGCCGGGGTAACCGGCACCCCCTTCTACGAACTGACGGATCTCGGCGACGATTTCCGCTTCTACCTGGGCTGGGCCATCGGGCTGGTCCTGGCGCCGAACCCGGTGCCGGCCGACGCCCGCCGCGATGGCGGCCGATCCTGATCCGCAGCGCCGAATTTAATTGCATCGCGTGTCGAAACGGTACAGCCTGTGGCGCAGTCGCTCGTTGCGGCCGGCTAGTCCCGGAACAGAACGTGCGGATGCCTTCCTGACAAGAATACGCTGGCCGCAGACGAATAGAGTCAGAAAAGCAGGAGAACGGTATGCGCTACCGATCCATCCTCCGCCCGCTTGCCGGGCTGTTTGGCCTCGCCGGCCTGTTCCAGCTCCTCGCCGCGGGTCCAGCCAGCGCGTCGGTGATATCCCCGACCCCGACGCTGCCGGTGATCGATGTGCCGTTCACCTCGCCCGTGGGCGCCGGATGCTTCCCGGCAGCCGGCGTCTGCATCACCTCCGGGGCCATCATGCTGACCACCCCGGTATCCTCCGTCTTCAACGCCATGGGCCAGGACATCGTTACCGGCGGGGTGTTCACGGGGATCATCACGACGCTCGCCCACGTGCCGATCGGCCCGGTGACACTGACGGGTTCGGTCGGGCAGGAGGTGATGGGCCGCACCTTCTCGTCGGAAACCGGCGTGTGGTCCACGGAAGTCACCGCGCTGTCGCTCGGCGGACCGGTGCTGGGGCATACGCTGTCCATGACACTGGACACGGCATCGCCTTCGACGGGATCGACGTCGATCGCCCCCATTGCTGTTGGAAACACGACGGAATTCCGGATCGACAGCTTCTTCGACGTTTTCGTCGAGCTTTCGCTGGACAGCATCCCGCCGCTGGAAACCGGACGCGGTCCGCTGCGCTTCGTGCTGACGCCCGAGCCAGGCGGCTTCCTCGTGCTGGCCTCGGCCCTGGCCGGCCTGTTGGCGATCCGCCGCCGGGCCTGCAAGCCGCGCTGACGACCGGCATTAAGCGCGCGGCGCCGATGGATCAGTCGCCGAGCGGCGTCTTCCATTCCAATGCGGTGTCGGGCTTGGCGGGATCGTCGGGAACGGTTTGCCCGATCACCATCGTCACGCCGGCCGGCGGGGTGTCGACATAATCGGCCACCGCCCGCCGGACGGGATCGCTCGACAAAACGGCCGTCACAGCGGCCAATACCAGGGTCAAATACAGCAGCAACGCGTCGGTCCGCCCTCGCATCCCGGGCCTCCTTCAGATTGCCCGCAAGATGGCAAAGGCCGGCGCATTCTTCTGTGACCCGGTTCACAAGACATGAAAAAGGCCGCCCTGTTTCCAGGGCAGCCCGTTCATTTCTCCGTCGCCTGCAGCAGATCGCCAGCTCAGGCCGCCGCCTCGGCATCCACCGAACGCTTCTCGGCCCGCTTGCGGGCGTTGGGGTCCAGATGGCGCTTGCGCAGGCGGATGGCGCTGGGGGTCACCTCCACCAGTTCGTCTTCCTCGATATAGGCGATCGCCTGTTCCAGGCTCATGCGGCGCGGCGGGATCAGCAGCATCGCGTCGTCCTTGCCGGCGGCACGGACATTGGTCAGCTTCTTTTCCTTGATCGGGTTCACGTCCAGATCGCTTTCCCGCGAATGCTCCCCCAGGATCAGGCCCTCATAGACCTTGTCGCCGGGGTTCACGAACAGCGTGCCGCGTTCCTGGATATAGAACAGCGCGTAATGGATGGCCTCGCCCGGCTCGGTGGAGATCAATGACCCGTTGCGGCGGCCCTCGATCGGGCCCTTCCAGGGACCATACCCGGCGAACATCCGGTTCATGATGCCCGAGCCGCGCGTATCGGTCAGGAATTCGCCGTGGTAGCCGATCAGCCCGCGCGACGGGATGTGGAAGGTCAGGCGCACCTTGCCGCCGCCGGACGGGCGCATGTCCTGCATCTCGCCCTTGCGGCGGCTCATCTTCTCCACCACCACGCCGGAATAGGGCTCGTCCACGTCGACCAGCACCTCTTCCATCGGCTCCTCGCGCTCGCCGGTTTCCGGGTTCTTGCGGGTCAGCACGCGGGGGCGGCCGATGCACAGCTCGAAACCCTCGCGGCGCATCTGCTCGATCAGCACGCCGAGCTGAAGCTCGCCACGGCCGGCGACCTCGAAGGCGTCCGTCTCGTTGCTCTCGGTCACCTTGATGGCGACGTTGCTTTCGGTCTCGCGCAGCAGGCGATCACGGATCTGGCGCGAGGTGACCTTCTTGCCCTCGCGGCCGCCGAGCGGACCGTCATTGACGCGGAAGGTCATCGCCAGGGTCGGCGGATCGACCGGGGTGGCGTGCAGCGGCTCGGTCTGCTCGGGCGAGCAGACGGTATCGGGAATGGTGCCGTCGGTCAGGCCGGCCACGGCGATGATGTCGCCGGCCTGCGCTTCCTCCACCGGGATACGATCGAGGCCACGGAACGACATCAGCTTGGTCAGCCGGCCGGTTTCCACCACGCTGCCATCGCTGCGCAGCACCTTCAGCGGCATGTTCACCCGCGCGGTGCCCTGCTCGATGCGCCCGGTCAGCACGCGGCCAAGGAAGTTGTCGTAGTCGAGGATGGAGGCGACCATCGCGAAGGGCAGGTCGGGCTTCACCGTGGGGGCCGGCACATGGCGCACCACCAGGTCGAACATGGCGGACAGGTCCTTGCGCGGACCGTCCATCGTCTCGTCCGCCCAGCCCTGGCGGCCGGAGGCATACAGCATCGGGAAATCGAGCTGGTCGTCGTCCGCGCCCAGGGCGGCGAACAGGTCGAACACCTCGTTGTGCACCTCGTCGGCGCGCGAATCCTGACGGTCGACCTTGTTGACCACGACGATCGGGCGGATGCCCTGGGCCAGCGCCTTGCCGACCACGAACTTGGTCTGCGGCAGCACGCCCTCGGCGGCATCCACCAGCACGATCGCGCCGTCCACCATGTTCAGGATGCGCTCCACCTCGCCGCCGAAATCGGCATGGCCGGGGGTGTCGATGATGTTGATGCGGATGTCTTTCCACACCACCGAGGTGCACTTGGCCAGGATGGTGATGCCGCGCTCACGCTCCAGGTCGTTGCGGTCCATGGCGCGCTCGGCCACGACCTGATGGTCGCGGAAGGTACCGGACTGGCGCAGCAGCTGGTCGACGAGCGTGGTCTTCCCATGATCGACATGGGCGATGATCGCGATATTGCGGATATCCATAGGATTAGGTCCTCGGGGGTCGAGCTGGCTAGGTCGCTCATGCGAAGCAGGAATAGGGCGCGCGGACGAATGGCTGCGCTGCACCCATGTTGCGGCGCACCCATAAACCGCCGGACGGCCGGAAGCGAGCCAAAACCGCACGGTCATCGCAGTTTCATATCAGCCGCGCCGCAGGCGCAGGCGGGGCCGGTTGGCCGGACGCGCCATCCGGGCATAGGCTGGCGGCAGAAACGCCGGACAACCGGCGGGAAGCCAGGGGAAGAAACGTCATGGCCACAGGTAATCGGGTCGCCATCATCACCGGCGCCGCCGGCGGCATCGGCCAGGCGCTGTCGCGCGAATTCGTCCGCGCCGGCTGGCAGATCGGGATCACCGACGTCAACCGCGCGGCGCTGGAAACCCTGGCCGGAACCCTGGGCGGCAACGCCCTGGCGGTGCCCGCCGACGTATCGGACCCCGCGTCCTGCGTCGCGCTGGTGGACCGGGTGCGCGGCCATTTCGGCGGCCTGCACGCCGTGGTGAACAACGCCGCGCTCGGCATGGGCCTGGTGCGGCAGGACCATTTCAACCATCAGGTGCAGATCGAGGACATCACCACCGAAACCTGGCAGCGCTTCATGGCGGTCAACCTGTCCGGGCCGTTCTTCATGGCGAAAGCCGCCATGCCCGGCTTCCGGGCGCAGAAATCTGGCCGCATCATCAACGTCACCACCAGCTTCCTGACCATGCTGCGCGGCGGGTTCTCGCCCTATGGCCCGGCCAAGGCGGGGCTGGAGGCCTGGAGTGCCAGCCTGTCGGCCGAACTGAAGGACACCGGCATCACGGTAAACGTGGTCGTGCCCGGCGGCCCGACCGACACCCCGATGGTCCCGGCCGAAAGCGGCTATTCGCGGCAAAGCCTGATCCGGCCGGAGCAGCTCGCCCCGCCGATGCTGTTTCTGTGCAGCGAGGAAGGCGGCGCGGTCACCGGGCGCCGCTTCGTCGCCGCCAACTGGGACGCCCTGCTCGGCCCGGCGCAAGCGGCGGAAAAGTCGGGAGCGCCGATCGGCTGGCCGGAACTGGCCCGCGCGACCGCGGTGTTCCCGGGCGGTCCGCCGGCCGTCTAGTGGTCCGATGCCAACGGGCACGTCAGCCCGTTGGCTGAATCGGCCCACAAAATCAAGCTAGTGCTCTGACGCATGCTGAACCATCCCAATCGGTCAGAGCACTAGCCCACGCTCGCGGCCAGTTCCTTCAGGTCGATCTGCGGCCGGGCGCCGTACTGGCTGATCGCCGCGGCCGCGGCGGCGCTGCCCAGCCGGCCGCACAATTCCAGGGGCTTGCCGGCGGTCAGGGCGGCCAGGAACCCGGCGGCATAGGCGTCGCCGGCACCGGTCGTATCCACGACCTCGGCCGGCTCCGCCTCGATCTCGAACGTATGCTCGGGCGTCAGGATCACGCTGCCGGCCTCGCTGCGCGTCAATGCGGCCAGGCCGACATCCTGGCGTGCCGCCTCGGCGGCCAGCGAGAACTCGTTCGCCTCGTACAGGCTGCAGATCTCCGCCTCGTTGGCGAACAGGATGTCCACATGTCCGGCCACCAGCTCACGGAACGCGCCGCGATGACGATCAACGCAGAAAGCGTCGGAAAGCGTCAAAGCCACCTTGCGCCCCGCGGCATGCGCGGCGGCGGCGGCGCGGTAGAAGGCGGCCTTCGCCGCCGGGGGGTCGAACAGATAGCCCTCCAGATAGGTGACCGCTGAATCCGCCACCAGCGCCTCATCCACATCCGCCTCACCCAGCGTCACGCAGGCGCCCAGGAAGGTGTTCATCGTGCGCTGCGCATCCGGCGTCACCAGGATCAGGCAGCGCGCCGTCGGCGCCCCGCCGACCAGCGGCCGCGAGGGGAAATGCACGCCGCCGGCGGTGATGTCGTGGCGGAACACGCCGCCGAGCTGGTCGTCGGCCACCTTGCCGAAATAGGCGACCCTCGCCCCGAGCCCCGCCGCCACCGCCGCGGTATTCGCCGCCGACCCGCCGCTGGTCTCGATCCCCGGCGGCATCGCCGCATACAGCGCATCGGCCGAAGCGGCGTCGATCAGCGCCATGCCACCCTTGCGCATGTCATGCCTGGACAAAAACGCGTCATCGGTGCGGACAACCACATCGACGATCGCGTTGCCGATGCACAGGATATCGAAACGCGTGGCGGTCATGGCAGAAACTCCCGATTGCTCCCGCCCGCCCTAACATCGCCGCACAAGACGGGCAACCGTCCCGCCCGACAGGAGAAGTCTCGGCATGCCCCCCCGACCCGGCGATCCCGGCAACTTCGATCGCCACCCCCGTGCTGCGCCCGCTGGCACTGGCGATCGGACAGCTCGACGACCGCGCCTTCGTGCTGGTGCTGCTGCAAAGCCTGGCGCTGTCGGCCCTGTGCTTCGCCGCAATCCTCGCCGGCGCCCTCTGGGCGGTGCACCGCACGGCCAACCTGTCGGGCTGGCTGGCCTGGGCCGCCGACATCGCCGGCACCGTCGGCGCGTCGTTGCTCGCCTTCTGGCTGTTCCTGCCGGTGGCGGCGGCGATCGGCGCCTGCTTCATCGAAACCATCGCCCGCGCGGTGGAGCGCCGGCACTATCCCACCCTGCCGCCCGGCGAGGCGGCCCCCCTGGCCATACAGATCTGGGACGGCATCGCCGTCGGGCTGAAGATCCTGGCGCTGAACCTGCTGGCACTGATCCCGGCCTTGCTGCTGCCCGGCATCGGCCTGTTCCTGGCCTGGGCGATCGGCGCCTACGCCATCGGACGCGGCCTGTTCGTGGCCGTGGCCATGCGGCGCATGCCCAGGCTGCAGGCCGAGGTGCTGTACCGCCGCCATCGCCCGCTCATCCTGGCGCAAGGCGGCCTGATCGCGCTGGCATCCTACCTGCCGCTGCTGAACCTGCTGATCCCACTGATCGGCACCGCCGCCATGGTCCACGCACTGGACCACATCCTCAGCGTCCGCCGCGCCATGAGCGAACCAATTGAGGGAGCCCGCGATCGCAAACGTGAACGTGACGCCGCCGGCCCAACCGTGATACCCCTCGGGCCTCATTGATCAGAGACGGAGCGCCAGTGTTCAAACGCCGCAAGCCCGACGAAGCCAAGTCGACAGAAATCGACGCGCCGGGCGCGACCAACCCAATCGGATCCACCCCCGGAGCCATTCATGCTGATTCGGGGCTCGGTGTGCCTCCCTTCCGTCCCGCCACCCCGAAGGAGGCACAAATCATGTCCCGCCCGCCGATCCCCGTCAGCCCCAACCCGCAGCCCGCTTCCGCTGCCGGAGCCCGTCCCGTGATGCAGCCTGCCCGTACCCTGCGTGAACCCTCGGAAAAGCGGACCCTGGTCGTCGGCCGCGGCATCAGCCTGCAAGGCACGGTGCAAGACGCCGAGCGCCTGGTGGTCGATGGCACCGTGGAAACCAGCATGATCCACGCGACCGAGCTTACGGTCACCCCGGGCGGCGTGTTCAAGGGCGAAGCCGAGGTCGAGGACGCCGATATCGCCGGCACCATCGACGGCACGCTGACGGTGAAGGGATCCCTGATCGTGCGCGGTACCGGCCGCGTGCTCGGCACCGCCCGCTGCCGCCGGCTGCAAGTGGAAGACGGCGGCCAGATCACCGGCCGGGTGGAGATGATCACGGAACCGGCAACTGCCACTGCGAGCACGGCCGCCTAGGAAAGCAAGGCCAAGGGGCTCTGCCCCTTGGATCCCCGCCAAAGGGCTCGCCCTTTGGAAACCCCAGACATTTTCTATGAAATGGGCGGGCGAGGTAGTGCTGAATGCACCGCCTTGGCCCGCCCATTTCATAGAAAATAACCAGGAGTCCAGAGGCGAGCCTCTGGCGGGGTCCAGGGGCAGCGCCCCTGGCCTTCCTTGCCTCAGGTGTTCATCGCGTCGAAGAATTCGTTGTTGGTCTTGCTGTATTTCAGCTTGTCCAACAGGAACTCCATCGCATCCACGGTGCCCATCGGGTTCAGGATGCGCCGCAGCACCCACATCTTCGACAGCATGCTGCGTTCCACCAGCAGTTCTTCCTTGCGGGTGCCGGACTTGGTGATGTCGATCGCCGGGAAGCGTGCGCTTGTCGGACAGTTTGCGGTCGAGGATGATTTCCGAGTTGCCGGTGCCCTTGAACTCCTCGAAGATCACTTCGTCCATGCGGCTGCCGGTATCGATCAGCGCGGTGGCGATGATGGTCAGCGAGCCGCCTTCCTCGATGTTGCGCGCGGCGCCGAAGAAGCGCTTCGGGCGCTGCAGCGCGTTGGCATCGACGCCGCCGGTCAGCACCTTGCCGGACGACGGCACCACGGTGTTGTAGGCGCGCGCCAGGCGGGTGATGCTGTCCAGCAGGATCACCACGTCGCGCTTGTGCTCGACGAGGCGCTTGGCCTTCTCCAGCACCATTTCGGTGACCTGCACGTGACGTGTCGCCGGTTCGTCGAAGGTGGAGGCGACGACCTCGCCTTTCACGCTGCGCGCCATGTCGGTGACTTCCTCCGGCCGCTCGTCGATCAGCAGCACGATCAGGAAGACTTCCGGGTGGTTGGCGGCGATCGCGGCGGCGATGTTCTGCAGCATCACCGTCTTGCCGGTGCGCGGCGGCGCCACGATCAGGGCGCGCTGGCCCATGCCGATCGGCGAGATCAGGTCGATCACCCGCGGCGTGTTGTCCTTGGCCGGACCCTTGGCGACGGACTGGAAATTCTCCATCTCCATCTTCAGCCGGCGGTCGGGATACAGCGGCGTCAGGTTGTCGAAGTTGATGCGATGGCGCACCGCGTCGGGCGGCTCGAAATTGACCGTGTCGACCTTCAGCAGGGCGAAGTAACGCTCGCCGTCCTTCGGCGCGCGGATCTGGCCCTCGACCGGTGTCGCCGGTGCGCAGCGCGATAGCGGCGGACCTGGCTGGGGCTGACATAGATGTCATCGGGGCCGGGCAGGTAGTTGGCTTCCGGGCTGCGCAGAAAGCCGAACCCGTCGGGCAGGATTTCCAGCGTGCCTTCGCCGTGGATCGCCTGGTCGTTCTCGGCCAGGTTCTTCAGGATCGCGAACATGATGTCCTGCTTGCGCAGGACGACGCGTTCTCGATCTGCAGGGATTCGGCGAAATTCAGCAGGTCGGCGGGTGATTTTGTCTTTAGTTCGGCGAGATGCATCTGGGCGCCTTGAAGGATTGGTCGGATCAGGGGGGATTTGAGCGGATGGATGGGGTGCCGGGCGACGGCCGCAGGCCCACAGGATCCGGGCTGGCCGTTGCGATGAGGGAGCGGTACAGGACCGTGCCGGACGAAACGCTGCGGGATGAAGGAAAGCGTGGCGGGGGACAGCCAACCACGTAAGGATGTAAAAGAAGTTAGCGATGCCCCTCCGGTTCGTCAACCCGGCGGTTGCCGGCGCTGCCAGGGCAGGGCGGTTTAGAACGGCCGAGCGATGACCATGAACACGATAATGATCATCAACAGGGTCGGCACCTCGTTCAGGATCCGGAAATAGCGCTGCGGCCGGGTGTTGCGGTCTTCCAGGAAGGCCCGGCGGCGGGCCGACAGAACGCCGTGCACCGCGGACATCAGGATCACGCACAGGAACTTCACGTGCCACCAGCCCGCGCCCCAATCCACGATGCCCGGCGTGGCCACCAGCAGCAGGCCGAAGCACCAGGTGGCGATCATCGCCGGATTGATGATCAGCTTCAGCAGCCGGCGCTCCATCACCTTGAACCGCTCGCTCTCGGCCGAGCCCCGCTTCACCTCGCAATGATAGACGAACAGGCGCGGCAGATAGAGCATGCCGGCCATCCACGCGATCATGGATATGACGTGCAGGGACTTGATCCAGGGATACAGCGCCAGCAGCCAGGTCACAGCACGGCTCCGAACAAATCCGGCAGGTGATGCAGCGAGCGCACCGAAGCGGCGCCCAGCCCGGCCAGCGCGGGGGGATCGCCATCCGGGGCAAAGGCCAGGCAGGTCATTCCCGCCGCGTGGGCCGCGCGGATGCCGGTGAGCGAATCTTCCACCACCACGCAGGCCTCGGGCGGAATACCGGATGCCGCGGCGGCCGCCAGGAACAGATCGGGGGCCGGCTTGCCGCGCCCACCGCGAACGATGACCTCGTTCGCGCTATGCACGCGGCCCTGCACCAGCGCGGAAAGTCCGGTCCTGGCGAACTTGGCGCGCAACTCGGCGGGCCCGGAGTTGGAGGCGATGCGCCAGTCCAGCCCAAGCGCGGAGGTCGCCCGCAACGCAGCCTCCGCCCCGTCCATCAGCACCGCCTCCAGGCTCAGCGCCTGGACCAGCCGTTCCGCCAGATAAGGCACCCAACCCGGCGCAACCGGCCGGCCCAACCGGGCCTCGATGACCGGGCGCATATCCGACAGGCTCATCCCGAGGAACTCGGCGTGGCTTTCCTGAGCGGTCATCGGCCAGCCGAGCCTCGATATTTCTTCCGCGCAAACCCGGTTGGCGACCGGCTCGCTATCGATCAGCACCCCGTCGCAATCATAGATGACCATCCGCAACGGCGCGGACCGGGCCCGAAGCACCGCAAGAGCCGCCTCGCTCATGCCGCCGCCCGCGCATGCGGACAATCCTTGAACGCCGGCCGGGCAGAGCCTGCCGCCCGACGTGGCTGCACAGACCGGGGCCACGGGCGCAGGCCTGGCGGACGATATCGGCCAGGGCGGCGATGAAGCGTGGATCGCTGTTCTGCGCCGGCACCCGGAAATACCCCGGCACGCCGGCCTTGTGGGCAATCTCTCGATACTCGATGTCCAACTCCACCAGCGTTTCCGAATGATCGGACACGAAGGCGATCGGCACCACCAGCACCGCCACCTTGTCGCGTGCCGCGCGCTCGATCTCCGCGTCAATGGACGGGCCGATCCATTTCTGCGGCGTGGCGCGGGACTGGTAGCAGATCACCCGGTCGATCCCCGGCTGATCCCAGGCACCCAGCACGGCAGCGACCGTGCGCTCGATCTGGTGTTGGTACGGGTCGCCGGATTTCACGATGATTTCGGGCAGCCCGTGGGCGGAGAACAGCACCCGCAGCGGGATGGCCGGGTCCAGCTCCGCCCGGGCCCTGGCATAGTTTTCCGCCACGATCGCCGCGGTGGCGGCCGCATAGCCGGGGTCGTCGAACCAGCAGCACAAGGTCGTGACATCCGCCACCAGCCCGGCCTTGGCCGCGGCCTCCCGCCAGTCCGCGATCGAACTGCCGGACGTGGTGGTGGAGTATTGCGGATACAGCGGCAGCAGCAGGATCCGGTCGGGTTTCCAGTCGCGAACCTCCCGCGTCACCTCGGCGCTGAACGGATGCCAATAGCGCATCGCCACGAAGCATTTGGCGTCCAGGTCCGGCAGCGCCTGTTCCAGCGCGCGCGCCTGTTCCAGCGTGAGCTCCAGCAAGGGCGACTTGCCGCCGATCAGGGCGTAGTTCTCCGTCGCCGGCTTCACCCGCGCCCGGGCGATGATCCGGGCCAGAAAAGGCCGCACGAAGAACGGCACCCGCAGGATTGCCGGGTCGCGGAACAGGTTCAGCAGGAACGGGCGGATCGCCTCCGGCCTGTCCGGGCCGCCCAGGTTGAACAGGACAATCGCCAGCCGCTGCCGTTGCGGCTCAGGCGGCACGAACCAGCTCCACCAGTTGCGCGACATGCTCCGGCGGGGTCTGCGGCACGATCCCGTGTCCGAGGTTGAAAATCGCCGGCCGGCCGCGGACCGCCGACAGGATCGACCGTGTCTCGCCGCTCAGCGCCGCGCCGCCGGCCAGCAGCGCCATCGGGTCCAGATTGCCCTGGATGGCGACATGCGCCGGGCACGGCCCTGGCCGCCTGGACGGGATCAACCGCGGTATCCATCGCCGACGCAATTCACCCCGGTCGCCAGCGCGTATTCCGCCAGCATCGGCCCGGCCAGGCGCGGAAATCCAATGATCGGAATGGCGGGAAACCGGGCCCGCAACGCCTGCACGATCCGCGCCGTCGGCGCGATCACATGCGCCCGGAACAGCGACGGCGACAGCACCCCGGCCCAGCTGTCGAACAGCATCACGGTTTCCGCCCCCGCCTCGATCTGCGCCACAAGATAGTCGATGGTCGCCCGGCTCAGAATATCGATCAGGCGGGAAAACAGCGCGGGATCGGCATAGGCCATCTGCCTTGTGGCGGCGAAATCCTTCGATCCGCCGCCTTCCACCATGTAGCACGCGACGGTGAACGGGCTGCCGGCAAAGCCGATCAAGGTCGTGTGGTCGAACCCCTCGGCCACGAGACCGGCGCTTACCCGGCGCACCGTCTCCAGGATCGGCGCGATCTGCCGGTTCATCCGCCCGATATCCAGCGCATCCACGCCGGCCGCGTCACGCAGCTTCGGCAATACCGGACCCTCGCCCTCGGCGAAGCGCAGGCCATGTCCCAGGCCCCACGGCACCATCAGGATGTCGCTGAACAGGATCGCCGCGTCGAACCGGTAGCGGCGGATCGGCTGCAGGGTCACCTCCGCCGCAAGCTCCGGCGCCGTGCAAAGCGCGATGAAATCGCCGGCCGTGGCGCGCACCTGGCGATATTCCGGCAGGTACCGGCCGGCCTGCCGCATCAACCAGACCGGCGGCGGCCAAACAGGCTCACCGGCAAGGGCCCGGAGCAACGGCTTAGCGGTCAAGATATGCGCGCCCTTCCAATGATGGCGATGCCGCCCGCCGGAGATGTGGCCCCGGCAGGCGGCGAAGCAAGCCTCAGTTGGACTGCCTTCCGGAATTGTAGCCACGCTGATACGCGGCCGCTTCGTTCTTCCTCACCTGATCCACCACCAGGCCGCCGGCCAGGCCGGCGCCAGCGCCGATCAGCGCGCCCATGCCGGCATTGCCCGCCATGGCACCAATGACGGCGCCGCCGGCGGCACCGATCCCCGTGCCGGTCATGGCCCGCTGTTGCGTGGGCGTCAGGTCGGCGCAGCCCGCGATGGGCAGCAGCAGCGCCAGGGCGATTGCGATCTTTCGCATTCGTGATCTCCGTTGGTGATGGCCCGGCTCATGATAGCCCGGCAATAATAACCCCGCATACCCCGCTTCATAGCCCCACTGGGCCGATGGGACGAAGCTCAGTGCTTCTTCTTGGCGGAGCAGGGATAGGTTTCCATCAGGTACTCGAGCAGGCCCGCCGCCGGCGCCAGACCGCCGACATTCGGTTTTACTCCAGCCCATTTGGTGAAACCGGCCAGAACCTCGTTCCGTGTCGGCTGCGGGTCTGTCGGCATGCAATAAAGCGGCCGAGCCCGGGAAGCCGCCTGATGCAATTGCTCGGTCTGATAGGTTCCGGCCCCGAAGCCCTGGCAGAAATGAATGGCCGCCGTGTACAGCGGATCGGACGGGTCCGTGCTGCACAGCTTCGCCAGATCGGCAGTCGTGCGGACATAGAAATCCTGCTCGGTGACCGTTGCCCGCGCTGCGACCGGCGCGATCGCCACTGCCAAAGCCAATACCGGCAACCATTTGCTGAATTTCATGACCTTCTCCACGATGCTTGCAGCCTTACGTTAATCCCAGCACCGGCTTCGGGCAACACGCCGTAACGCAAGCACGCTTTTCGCCGGTCCGCACGAGCCGGATGGTCCACGCCTCTCAAAAGAAGAAAGTCTTAAGGTCTTATGGGGTAGTCAGTAGGGCCTGTGGATAACGGGGTACACCCGGAAACGGCCCATCATACAAGACTTCTCCACAGCAGCCTGGCCGGCCAAGAGGCTGGATTCCCGGCTCTTACCCGGCTTGTCCCGAGCCTGGCCGGAATCCGGCAGGAAGCGTCCCCCTGTACCTCCGAACCGATCAACTGTCCCCGCCATTCCGGCGAGGGGTCGCACAGGATGGGTGCCAGCGGCACTTATCCACGCTATCCTCGCAAACATGACCGATCATCAGATGAACCTGCACCTGGTGTCAGACGCCACCGGGGAAACCCTGAACGCGGTGGCGCGCGCCACCACGGTGCAGTTCGAGCACGCCCGCATCGTCTATCATCGCTGGAGCCTGATCCGCACCCGCTTCCAGCTGCACCGGGTGCTGGAGGGGATCGAGGCCGAGCCCGGGCCGGTGCTGTCCACCCTGGTGGACAAGGCCCTGCGCACCGACCTGCAAACCACTTGCGAACGCCTGAACGTGCCGATCGTCAATGTGCTCGATCCGGTCATCGAGGTGCTGCAGGAGCATATCGGCGAAACCGCCGCGGCGCGTCCCGGCAAGCAATATGTGCTGAACGCCGATTATTTCCGCCGCATCGACGCCATGCATTTCGTCCTCGCACATGACGACGGCCAGGCGCAGATGGGCATATCGGAGGCCGACGTCGTGCTGGTGGGCGTGTCGCGCTCCTCGAAGACGCCGACCTGCTTCTATCTGGCCAATCGCGGCATCAAGGCGGCGAACATTCCGCTGGTGCCGGGGACGGTCGCACCCCCGGGGCTGGACGATCCGCCCTGCCCGGTGATCGGATTGAACGTGGATGCGGCTTCGCTGATCGAGATCCGCCGGCATCGGTTGCGGCTGATCGGCGCCGGGGCACAGACCGGCCCGGTACGCCAGGATACGTCCGGTTATGTCGATGAGGAAGCCGTGAAGGCGGAACTGCTCTGGGCCCGCCGGCTATGCAACAGCCGTGGCTGGCCGGTGATCGACGTCACCCGCCGCTCCATCGAGGAAACGGCAGCCACCGTGCTGCACCTGATCGACGCCTGGCACGAACGCCGGCGCAAGCTCGCGGAACAGCCGGCCGGATGATCCAGGCGGAGACGCCTGCCCTCGTCCTCGCCAGCCAGTCCGCATCCCGGCGGGAATTGCTGCAATCGGCCGGCATCATTTTCACGGCGTATCCGGCCCATATCGACGAGGCTGGCGTCAAGCAGTCGGCCCGCGCCGAAGGCGCGTCGGCGGCCGATGTGGCCGTGCTGCTGGCGGAACTGAAGGCGGCGCGGGTCTCCGCGCGGATGCCGGATGCCCTGGTCATCGGTGCCGACCAGATCCTGGTCTGCGACGGGGCCTGGTTCGACAAGCCCGCCTCAGTCGAACAGGCAGACGAGCATCTGCGGTTCCTGCGCGGCAAGACCCACGAACTGGTCACATCCATCGTCTGCACGCGCGCCGGCGCCCGCCTCTGGCACCATGTCGCCGGGCCGCGCCTGACCATGCGGGCGTTCTCGGATGCCTTCCTGGCCGAATACCTCAACGCCGAGGGAGACGCGGTCACGGAGACGGTCGGCGCCTACCGGCTGGAAGGGCTCGGGGTGCATCTGTTCGACCGGATCGAGGGCGAACATGCCGCCATCCTCGGCCTGCCCCTGCTTCCGCTGTTCGGCTTTCTGCGCCAGCATGGTGTCCTCGCGAGCTAGCCGGAACAACCGGCGGCGCTGGACCTGGGAGGAAGATCAAGGATGTATCTCGGACCGCCACCCCAGCAGATCGTGCCGGATGTCTGGACCGAACTGCCCGCCGAACTGCGCATTCCGCACACGCCGCAACGGCACAATTTCCTCGAAGGCCCGTCCTTCGACCGGGACGGCAATCTGTATGTCGTCGACATCTTCGCCGGCCGGGTCTACCGGATCAGCCCGGCCGGCAAGTGGGACATGGTGATCGAGTATGACGGTGCGCCGAACGGCCTGAAGATCCACAAGGACGGCCGCATCTTCCTCGCCTGCCGCAAATACGGCCTGGCGCTGCTGGATTTGAAGCGCGGCCGGGTGGAGACAATCATCGACGGCCCACGCCGCGACCAGAAATTCCGCAGCCTGAACGATCTGGTGTTTCACAGCAGCGGCGACGTCTATTTCACCGAACAGGGCCGCACCGGCCTGCAGGACCCCACGGGACGGGTCTGGTGCCTGCGGGCACGAACGGCCAGCTGGAAACGGTCATCGACACGGTGCCGAGCCCGAACGGGCTGGTGTTCAATCCCGCCGAAACCGAATTGTTCGTGGCGGTGACACGGGGAAACTGCATCTGGTGGGTGGATATGGCCGATCCCGAGCGCCGTGGGGCGCTGTTCGTGCAGATGCACGCGCAGGGGCCGGACGGGATGGCGATGGATGCGGCGGGGAATGTGGTCATTGCGCATGCCTATCATGGCGCCGCCTGGATCTACGACCGGGACGCGGCGCCGCTGTTCTACATCAAGTCGCCACGGGGAAAGATGCTGACCAACATGGCCTATGGCGGGGCGGAGAACCGGACGCTGTACATGACGGAATCGGCCAGCTGCTCGATTCTGACAGCGACCTTGCCGGTCGCCGGGCAGAAGATGTTCTCGCATATGTGAGAACTGAGTCGAAACTGCCGGAACCACCGGCAGTTTCGTCTCTCGATCGTTTCCTTCTACTTGCAACCAACTTGCACCCGCCGTCGCTCATGGGGCGGAGCGCCCGGTGTTTTCATCTCAAACAAAGTGGCAAGGGGCTTGCCCTCAGCGGGGGCCGAGGAGGCGAAGCCCCTCGCCTTACTTACCTTCACGCCACCCGGCCGCCGGCCTTCTTCCAGGCGTCGATCCCGCCCTGGATGTGCCGCGCCATCTGGATGCCGGCATCCTGGGACGCCTGCACGGCCATCGCCGAACGTTCGCCGAAGGCGCAGTAGAACAGCAGCGTCTTGTTGGCCGTCTTGGCCAGTTCATGCAGCACGCCGCCGGGGCCGATATGTTCGTCCAGCCCCGGATAGGGCAGGTGCAGCGCGCCGGGGATGCTGCCATGGCGCTCCCGCTCGCGCTTTTCCCGCAGGTCGATCACGGTGATCTCAGGCTGGCCGATCAGGGCCAGCGCCTGTTCCGCGCTGCACGCCCAGCCCTGCCGGGCGATGTGTTCCTGCGCCAGGCCCTGGTGCATGTTGGCCGGCACCGCGACGTCCATCATCTTCGGGTTCGACAGGTTGAGCCCGTTCATGATGGCGACGTATTCATCGACCGATTTCACCTGCAGGCGTGGATTGTGCGCGCGTTCCTCGGCGATGGTGCTGACGGTGTCGCCCTTGTAGTCATGCGCCGGGTAGACCAGCGTTTCGTCGGGTAGTTTCAACAGCCGGTTGAAGATGCTGTCGTACTGCGCGCGCGGATCGCCGTTCTGGAAGTCGGTGCGCCCGGTGCCGCGGATCAGCAGCGTGTCGCCGGTGAACACACGGTCCTCCATCCGAAAGCTGTAGCTGTCGTCGGTGTGGCCGGGGGTGTAGATCGCTTCCAGGCTGATCCCCTCGATCTGCAGGCTGTCTCCGTCGGCCAGGCGCATGGAGACGACATCCACCTGGCTCTGTTCCCCCATTACCGTGATGCAATGGGTGCGATCGCGCAGCGCGCCAAGCCCGGTGATGTGGTCGGCGTGCAGATGCGTATCCGCCGCCTTGACCAGTTTCAGGTCCAGTTCGCGGATCAACTGCAGATAGCGGTCCACCTTCTCCAGCACCGGATCGATGATCAACGCCTCTCCGCCACGGCGGCTGGCGAGAAGGTAGGAATAGGTGCCGGAAACGGGCTCGAATAGTTGGCGGAAGATCATTTCTTTCTCCGCTGCGGGGCCAAGAGAGAAGAAAGTATCCCCCCAAGGCCAATGGACGCAAGATGCTGCTCATTGCACGGCACGGCCGTTTTAGACCCCGGCCGGCAAAAATGAGATTACGAAATGAAAAAGTCTTGCATTCTTCCGCGTTTGCCTTTAATCGTTGCAAAACCTTCTTATCGTATCAAGAACCGCACGTGCCGTCACATTCACGCTCTTTTATGGGGAGTAGGGAAATGCCGAGCAGTCGCCGTTCAGGTTTCGCCATTGCCACCGCCATGGGACTGACGCTCGGATGCGCCATCCAGGCCCAGGCGGCGCTTATACCGCAACTGAGGTTTTCGTTCGCACTGAACGGCGGGCCCGTCACGACGATCGTGGACGGTGGGGCTGGGGACACGGATGGGGTCGTGAATGGCACCATCGTACTCGGAACTATAACACCCATCCCTGGCTTCACTGTGTTCGGCTCCGTGACCACGTCCAATGGCACGGCGAGCGACCCTGGTCTCATCGGTGGATTCAATATCCTGGACAGCGGTTCTACCAGCGTTCAAAACGACACTGGTGCGCCGGTGCACGTGCAAGCCGCCTTCAGCGCGTTTGGGTTTACGCCGGCGGCCAGTTCAGCGTTTACATCCGGCAGTGGCACGTTCGTGAATGCAAGCGGATCTCCGATCACCTTGCAGTACTACGATGATCCGGCGAACGCCTGGGGCGCCAGCGACCCGTTCGATACTCCTGGAAGCTTGATCGACACCTTTAGCTTCGTCGCCTCGGGTTTGCTGTCATCGTTCTCCCATAATGGCGGTCCCTTCAGCGTCAGCGATCCCGCCCCGTTCTCGATGACAGAAACGTTCGACTTCATGCTTCCCGACGGCGGCAGGCTGATCAGCCGTGGCCAGGGAGAGAGCAAGCCGATACCGGAGCCTGCGTCGCTGTTGCTTCTCGGGACCGGCCTGGCCGGCATGGGGCTGCTGCGTCGTTTCCGCAAATCCGCCTGACGGGATGATTTAGGAAACCGCAACGATACGGCACGGCGTCCGGTCGCCCCTGTCCTGGGGCGGCCGGGTGTTGTTTGTTTTGTCCTGTCGGGCGTATCCCAACGCCTGGGCGTGCATGGGATTGTGACCTCCTATAGATTGGCTCCGTTCAGGAGCCCGCCCACATGCACGTCGTCAACAGTCCCGCCTTCAAGCAGAACGCCACCGCCGCCATGGCCAATGCCGGCCTGCAGAAGGCGCTGGCCAATTCCGGCCCGTCCTTCATCGGCAGGCGCGCAGCCGCGGTGGCGCGCCTGCCGGAGTTCGAACGGCTGCGCGACATCGGCCGCGACATCAAGAACCACACCTTGGCCAACCTAGATTTCTACCTGGAAGCCTATGAGGCCAGGCTGAAAGCGGCCGGCGGCCAGCTGCACTGGTGCGCCACCGCGGACGAGGCCTGTGCGGAGGTGCTGGCGATCTGCCAGAAGGCCGGCGCGCGCACGGTCACCAAGGGCAAGAGCATGATCTCCGAGGAGATCGGCGTGAACGAGCATCTGGAGCGCCACGGCATCACCCCGGTGGAGACCGATCTCGGCGAGTACATCATCCAGCTGCGCCACGAACTGCCCAGCCACATCATCGCCCCCGCCTTCCACCTGAACCGCGAGGATTGGGAGGAGCAGTTCCGCAAATCCCACACCGACCTGCCGGCCGACCGGGTGTTCAACGAGCGCCGCGACATTCTTACCGAGGCGCGGGCCAAGCTTCGGGAGAAGTTTCTGGCCGCCGATGTCGGCATCACCGGGGCGAATTTCCTGATCGCGGAAACCGGCAGCTCGGTCATCGTGACCAACGAGGGCAACGGCGACCTGACCCAGACCCTGCCGCGCATCCACATCGTGCTGGCCAGCATCGAGAAGATCGTGCCGACCCTGGAGGACGCCACCAGCCTGCTGCGGCTGCTGGCGCGCTCCGCCACGGGCCAGGATTTCTCGGTCTACACCACCTTCTCCACCGGGGCGCGGCGCGAGGCCGACCTGGACGGGCCGGACGAGTATCACGTGGTGCTGGTGGATAACGGCCGTTCCGCGATGCTGGGCACGGATTTCCAGGAGATGCTGCGCTGCATCCGCTGCGCCGCCTGCATGAACCATTGTCCGGTCTATGGCGCGGTCGGCGGGCACGCCTATGGCTGGGTGTATCCGGGGCCGATGGGCAGCGTGCTGACCCCCGCGCTGGTCGGCGTGGACAAGGCCGGTCTGCTGCCCAACGCTTCCACCTTCTGCGGCAAGTGCGAGAGCGTGTGCCCGGTGAAAATCCCGCTGCCGAAGCTGATGCGCCACTGGCGGGAACGCGAGTTCGAACGCCACCTGACCCCGGCTTCGGTGCGCACCAACCTGGCATTTTGGGCGTGGGTGGCGAAACGGCCGGCGCTGTACCGGCTGGGCACAAGGGTGGCGGCGAAGACACTGGGCTGGCTCGGCCGCAAGCGTGGACGCTTTGCCTCGATGCCCTTCGCCGGCGGCTGGACCGGCGGGCGTGACCTGCCGGCGCCGGAGGGCGATACCTTCTTCGCCCGCTACGCCCGCGCCCAGCGCGAGGGACAAATCTGATGAGCTCACGTGAAGCAATGCTGACCGCGATCCGCCGAGGTCTGAAGCGGGGCGTGCTGCCGGAAGACCAGCAGGCGATGCTGCGCGGCCGTTTGGCTGCCCACGGGCGCCACCTGATCCCCGCGCGGTCCCGCCTGCCGCGCCCCGGGCAGATCGCGCTGTTCGTGGCGAACGTGGAAAAGGAATTTGGCACCGTCGCGTTGGTGCCCGATCTTGCCTCGGTTCCCGGCGCGGTCGCGGACTATCTGGCGGCGCAGAACCTGCCGACGGATTTCATCATGGCGCCGCATCCCGACCTGCGCGCGATCCCCTGGTCCGACCGGCCGATGCTGAACTGGCGCGTCGGCCGGGCGGAAGCGAGCGACCTGGTCAGCGTGCAGCATGGTTTTGCCGGCGTGGCGGAAACCGGCACGCTGATGCTGCCATCGGCGCCGGAGCGTCCGACCACGCTGAACCTGCTGTCCGACACCGCAGTGGTGGTGCTGCGGGCCAGCCGGGTGGTCGGCGCGTATGAGGAAGCCTGGGATCTGCTGCGGGCGGAGAACCACGACGCGCGCAGCGGCGGCTTCATGCCGCGCAACGTCATGTGGGTGACCGGCCCGTCACGCTCGGCCGATATCGAGCAGACGCTGGAGCTCGGTGCGCACGGCCCGCGCCGGCTGCACATCGTGCTGGTCGAGGACGATCCGGCGGCCCAGGCGTAAAGCGGCGGCGTCGACGCCGCGGCAACCCGGGGCTAGGCTCGCGGCCGTCCGGCGCGCGAAACGCCTGCGCTGAACTGCGTGGAAATTGAATGGGAGGCAGGGATGACCGACAGCCGTCTGGAGGATCGGATCGCGATCGAGGACACGCTGCACCGCTATATCCGTGGCGTGGACCGGCGGAACTGGGATCTGGTGCGCTCAGCCTATCACCAAGACGCCTATGACGATCACGGCGGCTACAAGGGCGACATCGATGGTTTCATCGCCCACCTGATCCGCCGGCACGCCAGCATCGAGCAGTCGATGCATGTCGTCGGCAATAGGGTTTATGAGTTCACCGGACCGGACGCGGCGCTGGTGGAAACCTATTTCATCACCTATCAGCGCCTCAGCCCCGAAGCCGGCGATGCGCGCCTGGCGTATCTGCGCGGCCAGCCGATCGGCCCGGATCAGGCGGTGGAGACCGAGGTGGTCGGGCGCTACGTCGATCATTTCACCCGCCGCGACGGTGCCTGGCGGATCGCCCACCGCACGGTGGTCGCCGAGGTGCTGCGCGGCACTCCCGCGCCGGCCGGCGGCGGGATCGGCGCGCCCTGGGCGCTGGCGACGCGCGACGGCAACGACCCGATCGAACGCAAGCGCGCCGAGCTGGGTCTGCCGAAGCAGTGAGCCTGTCTTCCGAGGAGGATCACAGACCCCAGGGCGACCACATGCCGCTTTGGCCATTGGTGGCAACGCTGGCGGTGCAGACCCTGGCGACGATGGCGGTGTTCTCCCTGCCGGCAGCGGCCCCCGAAGTGGTGCGCGACCTCGGGGTGGATGGCGGCCTGGTCGGGCTGTTCGTGTCGATGATCTACGGCGTGTCGGTCGCCTCGGCGATGTTCTCGCCGGGGTTCATCCGCCGCTACGGCGCGGTGCGGGTCAGCCAGGTCATCCTGGTGTCGGCCGCCGCGATGCTGGCGATCACCTCGGGCGGCACGCTGACCTGCCTCGGGCTGGGGGCGCTGGCGATCGGCGTCGGCTACGGCGCCACGGCGCCGGCGGCGACGCATCTGCTGGTGCCGCAGACCCCGCCGAAGATCTTCAATCTGGTGATGTCCATCCGCCAGATCGGCGTGCCGCTCGGCGGCGTGCTCGGCGCGCTGATCGTGCCGCCATTGGTGCTGGCGTTCGGCTGGCGCGCGGCGATGGCGGTGCAGGTGATCCCGGCGCTGGTGCTGACGGGCCTGCTGGAAATCCCCCGCCGGCGCTGGGACGCGGATCGCGATCCGCGCTACCGGATCGCCGGGCGCGGCCTGCTCAATCCGCTGCGTCTGCTGGGCGAGAACGCCGCGATCCGCCGGCTGTCGGTGGCGAGCTTCGTCTATTCCGGCATCCAGCTTGCCTTCATCGCCTTCATGACGGTGCACCTGACCGGCGCCGCGGGTTTCGACCTGCTGGGCGCCGGGCGGGCGCTGGCGGTGTATCAGGTCTGCGGCGCGGTCAGCCGGCCGATCTGGGGCTGGGTTGCCGACAAGTTCCTCTCGCCCGCCCGCATGCTGGGCTTGCAGGGGCTGATCATGGCCGGCGCGGCGGTGGCCACCGGTGCGTTCTCCGCCGGGTGGCCGGTATGGCTGGTGCTGCTGGTCTGCGGCGTCGCCGGCGCCACGGCCAGCGGCTATACCGGGCTCGCCTTCGCCGAATACGCCCGCCTCGGCGGCTCGCGCCGGACGGAGGCAACCGGGCTGGGTGCGGCGATGATGTTCACCGGCGTGATGCTGATCCCCTCCACGATGGGGTTCACGCTGGCCGCCACCGGCAACTATATGCTGTGCTTCACCGCGCTGGCGGTCATGGCGGCGATTTCCGGGGTCATCGTCGGTGCGCCGGTCCGCCCGCGCTGATCCCCCGGCTGACCATAGTGCCCGAAATCCTTCCGGAGTCCCATGCGAGCACCGCGACGCAGTCGTTTGAGCGAGGCCGACGTCGCGGAGTGGGCGAATTACGCCCGTCATGTGCGGGTGCTTCCCGGCCGCGCCCGGCCTGAACTGCCGGAGCCGCCGGCCGCCCTGCCGCCGGCTTTGCCGCGCGCCCTGCCGTCCGCCCCGTCCCCCCGCCCGGCTTCACGGCCAAGCCTGGGCGGGCTGGTGATCGGCATGCAGCCGGCCGGCGTGGACAACGCCACCTGGGGGCGCTTTCGCACCGGCAAGCTGACGGCCTCCCGCACCCTGGACCTGCACGGCCGCACGGCGCAGCGGGCGTTTCACTCCCTGGTGTCCCTGATCCGCGCGTCCCACGCGGACGGCATACGCTGCGTGGAGGTGATCACCGGCCGCGGCAGCGGAGAAACCGGCGGCGTGCTGCGCCGGGAATTGCCGCTCTGGCTGAACCTGCCGGAACTGCGCCCCCTGGTGCTGGCGGCGGCACATCCGCATGCCCTCAACCCCGGATCGGTGCGCATCCTGCTGCGCCGGGCGAGGTAGGAAATGACCCCGTTCGGTGCCCGGCTGCGGGCCTTGCGGGCGGAGCGGGGCGTGACCTTGAAGCAGCTCGCCGCCGAATTGCAGGTTTCCGCCGCCTACCTCTCGGCGCTGGAGCACGGCAAGCGCGGGGCGCCGAGCGCCGGGCTTGTGCACCAGGTCAACGAGTTCTTCGGCCTGATCTGGGACGCGGCCGAGGATCTGGCCGGCCTCGCCCGCCTGTCGCACCCGCGCGTCACGGTGAACACCGCCGGCCTGACCCCGGAACAGACCGCGCTGGCCAATCGCATCGCCCAGTCCATCCATCGCCTGGAACCGGAAACGGTGGCGGCGCTGCACGCCCTGCTCGACACCACCACCCGCCAACCCAAGCCCCGCCTGCGCCGCGCGGCGGGCAGCGAGCGGTGAGCGTAAGGTTGGGGCTTTGCCCCAAACCCCAGGAGGGGCGCTGCCCCTCCACCCCGCAAGGGAACTCGTTCCCTTGACCCTTTTGAATAGGTTTGCTGGGAAAGGGGGCATAACTGACGTAGCCGTTGATGGACTTCGGCATGCCCCCTTTCCCAGCAAACCCGTCCATGGGGTTGAGGGGACGAGTTCCCTCACGGGTGCAGGGCAGAGCCCGCCGGGGTCTGGGGCGGAGCCCCAGCCTTACGCGCCCCCGATCACAGCCTGTGCATCACCTGGCGGGCGAAGTCCTCTGCCATTCGCCATTTGCTTGTGTTGCCGCTGGCCCACATCAGTTCCTTCAGGCCATCCTGTTCCAGTTGGCGGATGCGCTCGATCAGCTCCGCGGCGGTGCCCACCAGGCAGGTGTCGCGGATCAGCTCGGCGTCGATCAGCTCCGCCTCGCCCGGATGCAGCCGCGTGTAGTGGTACTCGTGGGTGCGGAAATGCCGGTGCTCGGGCGGGGTCTGCTCCACCAGGGCGCAGTAGCGCTTCCAGATCCGGCGCAGGAAGGGCGGCGGCTCTATGCCGCGCTCATGCACCTCGTCGTAGAAATAGTAGACGCTGGCCATCACGTTCGGCCCGATCATCGCCTTCACCCGGTCGGAATCCGCCGCCTCGCCTGGCTCCAGCAGGGCGATGTTGACCAGCGAGCAATTGTGGAAGCCATCCAGGGACCGCCCCGCGCGCGCCGCGCCCTGGCGCACATGGCCGAGCGCGTCCGCCACCGCCACGCCGCGCGGCGGAATGGCGAACACCAGCCCGTCGCCATGCTCGCCCGCCAGCGCCATCGCGCGCGGGCCGAAGCCGGACACATACAGCGGGATGCGCGGCTCCAGGTTCATGTATTTGTCGTCGTGCATCAGGATCCGGATCGGTTTGGTAACGCCGTTGAAAGTGTAGTCCACCGCGTCCCCCCGCAGCAGGGCGGCCAGCACGCGCAGATACTCGGAGAACTCGGCCATCTTCATCGGGCGCTGGCCCATGCTGCGCATGGCGGTGTTGCCGGTGCCGATGCCGATGAACACCCGGCCCGGCGCGATCCGGTTCAGCGTCGCCATTGCCGCGGCCTGCACCGGCGGGATGCGGGTGCCGGTGATGGCGGTGCCCGGCCCAAGCCGGATGCGGCTGGTCTGGCGCGCCGCCAGCGCCAGCACGGCGTAGCAGTCGGAGAACAGCATCTGGCTGTCCGCCACCCAGATCGAATCGTAGCCGAGCGCTTCGGCGTGGCTGTAGAAACCGATCTCGTCGATATCGGCCATGACGCAGATGCCGAACTGCATGCTTCGCTCCCCGTTCTTTCGGCCGATCCTATCGCCGGGCGGGAGGGTGTGACAAAGCCCGCCTGGCCCATCACTGTCTGGCCAACAGGGGAGAGCGCGCATGCACGGCACGGATGACCGCACACTGACGGAACGGTTGGTGGCGCTGCTCGATCATCTGGGCTTGCCGGCCGCGTATCTGGCGACCCAGATCCCCGCTGACGTCGCCGGCCTGGCCCGGTCCAATCCGGAGCGGATCGCCGGCCTGGTGTTCTGCACGCCGACACGGCTGGACCCCGCGCCCTTCGCCGCCGTTGCCGGTCGCCTGCTGATGATCTCCGGAGAGTTCGGCGGCAGTTCCGGCGTCACCGAACGGGCGGCGCAGCGCCTGCCGGCTGCCATGCGGCAAGTGCTGGCGGGCTACGACGCGCCGGGCTGGGCCGATGTCGTGGTGGATCGCGGGGAGGACATCGCCGTCTGGATGCGGGAGTTCCTCGCGCCCCTGCCGCACGCCGCCGAACCGGGGCGGGTGCCAACCTCCGGCACCCATGCCGGCATCACCTATCGCGTCGAGGGCTCGGGCCCCGCTTTGCTGCTGCTGCCGTTCTTCCTCGCCCCGTCGCAATGGGCGCCGGCCATCCCGGCGCTGGCCCGGCATTTCACCGTCATCACCCTGGGCGGGCGGCACATTGGCGGCGTGGCGGCGCTGGAGGACCGCGCCCGGGCGCCGAGCTACCGGGGCATGCTGCGCAGCCTGTTCGACGCGATGGCACCGCTTGCGGGTGAAACCATCCTCGATGTCGGCTGCGGCTCCGGCGCGCTGGACCGGCTGATCGCCCATCGCTACGGCGCCGCCAACCCGATCATCGCGACCGACGTCAACCCCTTCCTGCTGCGCGAGGCCGCGGTGCTGGCGGCCGAGGAAGGCCTGCAGGCCAGCATCCGTTTCCAGCCGGCCAATGCCGAGGCGCTGCCCTTCCCCGATGCCTCGTTCGGCTGCGCCTTCACCGTCACGGTGCTGGAGGAATGCGACGCCGACCGGGCGCTTGCCGAACTATGGCGGGTTGTGCGTCCGGGCGGGCGCGTCGGCGTGATCGTGCGGGCGATCGACATGCCGCAATGGTGGAACCTGGCCCTGCCAGACGCGCTGCGCGAGAAGGTCGCCATCCCCGCCCAATCGGTCGGCGCGCGCGGCGTCGCCGACGCCAGCCTGTACCGCCGGATGCGGGAGGCCGGCTTTTCCGACCTCACCTGTTTTCCGTCCCTGGTGACGCTCGACCGCCCGGACGGCCCGATCTGGCGCTATCGCGAGGACCATGTGCTGTCGCTGCTCTCGCCGGAGGAAACCGCGATCTGGCGCTCGGCAACCGACGCGGCGCGGCGTGCCGGCGGGCTGTTCATGGCCCATCCTCTGCATTGCGTGGTCGGCGTGAAGCCGGCATCGTAGGTAATAACGAGCCAGCCAGGCGGATGGCCTGCGCGCAACGCCGCACCTTCGGGAGTCACAGGAATGGTAACCAAGCAAAAGCTGGAACATCGCACCTTGGGCAAGAACGGCCTGCCGGTCTCGGCGATCGGGCTCGGCTGCATGTCCCTTTCCGGCATCTATGGCGCGGCGGAGGACGCGGTCTCCGAAGCCCTGATCCAGCACGCCATCGATCAGGGCGTCGATCATCTGGACAGCTCGGACATGTACGGCTGGGGCCACAACGAGACGGTGATCGGCCGCGCGATCAAGGGGCGACGGGACCGCGTGGTACTGGCCAGCAAGTTCGGCCAGACCGACAGCGGCCCCGGCAAGCCGAACGGGGTGAACGGCCGGCCCGAATACGTGATGGCGGCCTGCGAGGCCAGCCTGAAGCGGCTCGGCGAGGACGTGATCGACCTCTACTACCAGCACCGGGTGGACCCCGACGTGCCGGTGGAAGAAACCGTGGGTGCCATGGCCAAGCTGGTGCAGCAGGGCAAGGTCCGCTTCCTCGGCCTGTCGGAAGCCCGGCCCGATCGCATCCGCCGTGCCCATGCCGTGCATCCGATCGCGGCGGTGCAGACCGAATACTCCCTGCTGTACCGGCAGGAGGCGGAGGAAACCCGCGCGACCACCCGCGAGCTCGGCATCGGCTTCGTCGCCTACGCGCCGCTCGGGCGCGGCTTCCTGACCGGGACGATCCAGAATGTCTCCGACATCGACGGCAGGCGGGCATCGCATCCGCGCTTCCAGGAGGAGAATTTCGCCAGGAACCGTGCCCTGGTCGCGAGGATCGAGGAAATGGCGAAGGAAAAGGGCTGCACCCCCTCGCAGCTCACTTTGGCCTGGGTGCTGGCCCAGGGTCCGGACGTGGTGGCCATTCCCGGCACCCGCTACGCGAAGCGGTTGGACGAGAATGTCGGCGCCCTGTCGGTGAAGCTGACGCCGGCGGAGGTGCAGCGCATGTCCGACGCCATTCCGGCCGGCGCCGTGGCGGGCACCCGCTATCCGCCCGGCGGCATGAAGGCGGTGTATCTCTAAATCGTTCTGGGGAGCCCGGAACATGGGCGTGGGCACATGAGCGTGGGCACTGGGCTCGCCGATCATATCCGGGCGGAATCGCTGCGCCTGGCGGCGATCTGCACGTCTTGCGGCGCCTGCGTGCGGGCCTGCCCGATGACGGCCTATGCGCCGGGCGCAGCTGCGGCCGATCCCGGCGCCGTGGTGGCCGGCGTGCTCGATGTGTTGCGCGACGGGCCGGGCACGCCGGAAGCGCTGGCCTGGATCGGCGCCTGCACCCGCAGCGCCGCCTGCACGCCGGTTTGCCCCGAGCCGATGGACCCCGCGCGGATGATGCGGCTGGCCGGCATGCGGGTGCGCGGCGCGCTGGGTGGCGGCGCGCGGATCCCGGTGAAGCAGGACCCCGGCTGGTCCGCCCGGGTCAAGACCTTCGCCCGCCTGACGATGACCGAGGAGGAGCAGGCCAAATGGCTATGATGTCCCAACCGGACCGGGTGGTGTTCTGGTATGGCTGCAACATGGCCCGGCACGGGGAGATCATCCGGCTGGTGACGCAGATCCTGCAGGCGGTTGGCGTCGACGCCGCCCCGGCCGGCGGGCCCGCGCATTGCTGCGGGTCGCCCCAGGAAGCCAATGCGCGCATTGCCGGCGGCATGGCCAGCCGCACCGTGGAGAAATTCAACGCCACGGGACGCGAGCAGGTGGTGACCTGGTGCCCGTCCTGCCACATGAACATGGATGATTTCATGGCGCCGGTAACGCCGGCTTCGTTCGAGACCCAGCACATCACCGAGCTGTTGCACGCGCGACGCGATCGGCTGCGTCCGTTGATGACCCGCACAGTTGCCGCGCGGGTGGTCGTCCATAGCCATGCCGGCTTCAATGGCCGCGTGCCGGTGAACGATCTCGTGCCGGATTTGCTCCATCTGGTGCCTGGCGTGCAGGTGATCGGGCATGGATTGCGCGTGCCCGGCCATATGTGCTCCTCGATATCCGCTGTCCCTGGCGCGCTGGCCGATGCCCAGCGGGCGACGCTGGAGGCCGTGGCGGCAGCCCAGGCCGATACGCTGGTGACCATCTTCCATTCCTGCCACCGGGAAACCGTCGCGCTGGAGCGCGGCAGGAATTTCCGCGTGCTGAACTGGATCCATCGTTCTGGCCGAAGGCATGGGCCTGGATTACGCGGACGAATACAAGACGTGGCGAAACGCGGAAGATCCTCGCGCCGCGATCGGCGCGGATCGCATCGAGGCTGCCGGCGACGTGGCCTTCGAACGGCTGGTGGAGCCGGAGCTGCGGCGTCCACCTTCCGTATAGAGCGAAACTATCCCGCCGGGGGTGGCTCCACGCGCGCGTACCAGTCGGCGATCTGCGAACCGTTCAGGAAGATGGTATCGTCGCGGGCCTGCAGCACGTCCAGGATCTTGCGGAACCAGTTCATCCGGTGCGGCACGCCGACCAGATGCGGATGCAGCGGCAACACCAGCACCCGGCAATTCTCCTTCAACTCGTCCTCGAAGGTTTCCAGGGTCCAGATCACCCGGTCGTACTGAACGTTGGAATGCATGCCCCAGCCGGCCCAGAGCGGACCGTCGTTCAGGTCCAGCGAATAGGGCGCGGCGATCATCGGGCCGTGCTTGGTTGTCATCCAGCTCGGCAGATCGTCGATCACCCAGTCGCAGACATAATCCACGCCATGCGCCTTCAGCACGTCCGGCGTGTCGAAGGTCTCGCTCAGCCCCGCACCCAGCCAGCCGCGCACCGGCTTGCCGGTGAAATCCTGGATGCGGGCCAGGCAGCGCTGGATCACCGCGGTTTCGTCCGGCTCGCTTTGCAGCGCCTTCTGCGTCCAGCCATGCCCCATGAATTCCCAGCCCGCGGCCAGCATCGCCTCGGCCACGCGCGGATAAACGTCGATGACGCTGGCGTTGATCGTGGTGGAGGCGGGCAGGCCGCGCCGGCCCAACTCCTTCAGGATGCGCGGAAAGCCGGTGCGCATGCCGTATTCCACCCAGGAGAAGTTCGGCACGTCGGGAATGCGGTCCATGCCATGCGGCCCCGGCAGCAGCTTGCGCGGCATCGGCTGGTCGAACGGCCAGTATTCGACGTTGACCACCACGTGCACGATCAGCTTCTTGCCCGGTTCCGGCGGCGCCAGGGGCTTGCGGTCGGACGCCATCTGATAGGGAACGCGCGGGTTCGACATACGGGTCTCGCTTGGCTGAAGGAAAGGAGCTTCCAAGCTTCCCGCCGCACCGGCGTCGTGGCAACCCGGGCGAGGGCCATCGCTTAAACGAAGAAGGCCAAGGGGCTCCGCCCCCTGGACCCCCGCTAAGGGCTAGCCCTTAGAACCCGCTACTGGTTTGGGCGTGCCAGGAGGGCCAAACGAGACCTTGCAAGGTCCGAGTAGGCCCTCCTGGCACGCCCAAACAATGGAAGGTTTCCAAAGGCTCGCCTTTGGCGGGGTCCGGGGGCGGAGCCCCGGGCGTACTTCCGTTCAAGCGATGCCCTCGCCCGGGGCCGCCGGCGGTTGCAGGCCTCCCGGACGCGGCCTAGGCTTTCGTGACCAGGGAACGGCCGCGCGCGGCGGCATATCGAGACGGGGAGAGAAACAATGGGTGCAAGAATAGCCATCGTCGGCGCCGGCGCGGTTGGCGGCTATGCCGGCGCCCATATGGCCCAGGCCGGCGAGGACGTCACCTTCGTCGATCCCTGGCCCGAGAACGTCGAGACCATGAAGGCCAAGGGCCTGAAGATCACCCATATCCGCGACGTGCCGGAATTCACCGTGCCGGTGCGCGCGCTGCACCTGACCGAATTGCAGCATGTCAGCAAGGAGCGCCCGTTCGACATCGTCTTCATGTGCATGAAATCCTACGACACCGCCTGGGCGACGATGATGATCCAGCAATACATGGCGCCGAACGGCTACGTGGTTTCGCTGCAGAACTGCATCAACGAGGAAACCATCGCCGGCATCGTCGGCTGGGGCAAAACGCTGGGCTCCATCGCCAGCTCGATCACCGTCGATCTCTGCGAACCCGGCCATGTCCGCCGCGCCGCCGGCAAAAGCGGCGCCGCCCACACGGTGTTCCGCGTCGGTGAGGTGCATGGCCGCATCACCGAGCGCGCGCAGGAGGTGTGCCGCCTCGTTTCCCTGTCAGACGGCGCCAAGGTCACCGAAAACCTCTGGGGCGAACGCTGGTCGAAACTGGTTACCAACGCCATGGCGAACGGCCTGTCGGCGTCCACCGGGCTGATCAGCAAGGAAATCCTGCTGGATGACACGCTGCGGCATTTCTCCGCCCGCCTTGGCAGCGAGGCCATCCGCGTCGGCCAGGCGCTCGGCTACCAGCTGGAGGAAATCCACCACATCGAACCCGAAATCATTGCCCTGGCCGGCGAGGGCGATGCCGCCGCCACCAAGACCTACGACGAGCATCGGCTCGCCGAAGCCCGCAAGCCCGGCGGCGGCGCCCACCGTCCTTCCATGGGCCAGGACATGGTCAAGGGGCGTCGCACGGAAATCGAGTTCCTGAACGGCTTCATCGTCGACAAAAGCAAGGAAGTCGGAATCCCCACGCCGGCCAACGCGGCGCTGACCGATATCGTCAAGCGCGTCGAGAAGGGCGAGCTGCAGGCCGACAAGCGCCACATCCTGGATCTGCGGCTGAACTGAAGCGCCCAGCCTGCCGGCCGGTCAGGGTCTCGCCAGTTCCTGTTCCACCAGGGTTGACCAGAACGACGCGCCGATCGGCAGGATATCGTCGTTGAAATCATATTCGGGATGATGCACCGGCGTGCTGCCCTTCTCGCCGTCGGCCTGGCCGAAGCGGACGAAGCAGCCAGGCACGCGCAGCGCCATGAAGCTGAAATCCTCGCCGCCCATCCCCGGCGGGCGTTTGCGGATCACCTTGTCGGCACCGACGAGTTTCGTCGCCGCGAGGGCCGCGCGCTCGGTGGGGGCGGCGGCGTTCACCACGGGCGGGTAGCCGCGGACATATTCCACAACCGCCTGCGCGCCATGCGCCGCGGCGGTAGCCACCGCCATGTCGGTCAGCATCTGCTCGACCTCGTCCTGCACCTGTGGGCGCAGGGTGCGGACGGTGCCGTTCAACACCGCTTCCTGCGGGATGACGTTGCCGGTGGACCCGGCGTGGAACTGGGTGATCGACAGCACCGCGCTGTGCAGCGGATCGACGCGCCGCGCGACCACCGATTGCAACGCCAGCACGATATGGGACCCGACCACGATCGGGTCGATCGTGCGGTGCGGCCGCGCGGCATGGCCGCCTTTGCCGGTGATGCGGATCCAGAACCGGTCCGACGCGGCGCTGACGGACCCCGCCACGGCGGTGATGGTGCCGACCGGCAGGAAGGTGTCGTTATGCGCACCATACACGGCGTCACAGGGGAAGCGGTCGAACAGGCCTTCCTCCACCATCACCCGCCCGCCGCCGAGACCTTCCTCGGCCGGCTGGAAGATGAAGTGCACCGTCCCGTCGAATTTTTTCGTTTCTGCCAGATAGCGCGCGGCCCCCAGCAGCATGGTGGTGTGGCCGTCGTGTCCGCAGGCATGCATGGCGCCGGGGTTCTGGCTGGCGTGGGCGAAGCCATTGGCTTCGTCCATCTCCAGCGCGTCCATGTCGGCGCGGATGCCGATGGCGCGCTTGGACGTGCCCACTCGCAGCGTGCCGACCAGCCCGGTGCCGGCGATGCCGCGGGTGACCTCGATGCCCCAGGATTGTAGCTTCTCAGCCACGATGTCACTGGTGCGGAACTCCTTGAAGCCGGGTTCCGGGTGGGCATGCAGATCCCGGCGCCATTCGGTCATGTCGCCGGCGAATTCCGCGATGCGGTTGATGATCGGCATTCAGGCGCGCTTCTTGTCGATGTTGGGGAGGAAATACGTCAGCAGGCCGAACAGCGGCAGGAACGAGCAGATGCGATAGACCGTGTCGATGCTGGTCCAGTCGGCGATCTGCCCCAGCGCCGCCGCCCCCAGCCCGCCGAGCCCGAACGAGAAGCCGAAGAACAGTCCGGCGATCATGCCGACCTTTCCCGGCACCAGGTCCTGCGCATAGACCAGGATCGCGGAAAAGGCCGAGGCCATGATCAGCCCGATGAGGATCGACAGCGCCAGCGTCCAGGCCAGGCCGGCATAGGGCAGCGCCAGGGTGAACGGAAACACGCCCAGGATCGAGAACCAGATCACCGGAATGCGGCCGATCCGGTCGCTGATCCAGCCGCCGGCCAGCGTGCCGATGACCAGCGAGGTAAGGAACACGAACAGGAAGATCTGCGCGGTCTGCACGTCCAGGGCGAATTTATGGATCAGGTAGAACGTGTAGTACGAACTCAGGCTGGCGCTGTAGACGTTCTTGGAGAACAGCAGCGCCACCAGGATGCAGATCGGCGAACAGTACCCGCCCGCGCGACAGCGTCACCTGGCCGTGCACGGCGCCGGCGGCACGCGGCTTGGGCTTCGCCAGATGCCGGTTGCGGCTGTACCAGTTGCCCACCATCGTCAGCACCATCATCGCCACCAGGGCGGCGGCCGAGAACCACACGATGCTGCCCTGGCCGCGCGGCACGATGACGAAGGCGGCCAGCAGCGGCCCGATCGCCGAACCCGAGTTGCCGCCGACCTGGAACAGCGATTGCGCGAAGCCGTGCCGCCCGCCCGACGCCATGCGAGCCACCCGCGAGGACTCCGGATGAAACACCGACGATCCGACGCCGATCAGCGCCGCCGCCGCCAGGATCACCGGATAGCTGTGCGCCCTCGACATCAGCACCAGGCCGACCAGGGTGAAGCCCATGCCGATCGGCAGCGAGTACGGCTTCGGATGGCGGTCGGTATACAGTCCGACCAGCGGCTGCAGCATGGAGGCGGTGAACTGGAAGGCCATGGTGATCAGGCCGATCTGGGCGAAATCCAGCGAATAGTTGGCCTTCAGGATCGGATAGATCGCCGGCACCATCGACTGCATCATGTCGTTCAGCATGTGGCAGAAGCTGAGCGAGAGGATGATGGCGAAGGTGGTGGTGTCGGCGCCGGAGGCGGGACCCGCCGGGACCGCGGTTGCGCTGGCCGGCACGCTGCCGGCGGTGATCGTGTTGTCGCTCACGGTGTCGGTACACCCCTGCTGGTGATGGCCGGATGGCGATCGGTGGATTCTTTCACGGACCAGTATGACGTTTGTGTTGCGCAAAGCCAGTGCGCTCGGGGAATGGCGGCCGCGCGCCGACATTTCGTTTGACAGGGCCGGGCGGCCTGCATCTGATTTGCGCACAAACAAGGGTTGGGATGAAACGATGCCAGCACGGACCGGTGCACAATTCCTCACGGGCCTGCGCGACGGGCGCGAGCTCTGGGTCGGCGCCGACAAGGTGGCCGATCCGATGGAGCATCCCGCCCTGCGCGGCGCCGCCACGGCGATCGCCGGGGTGTTCGACCTGCAGCACGATGCCGCCGACGACTGCCTGATGCCCGACCCCGAAACCGGCGAGGCCATCGCGGTCAGCCACATGATCCCGCGCTCGCGCGAGGACCTGATCCGCCGGCACGCGGCATTGGAAAAAGTGGCGGAATTCTCGGTCGGCCTGATGGGCCGGACGCCGGACTACATGAACGTGACCTTCGCCGGTTTCGCCGGGCGCTGCGACGAATGGGCGGTCAACGGCAACGAGCAAGGCGCGGCCAACCTGGTCGCCTACCAGAAGCGGATGGCGCGCCAGGACCTCAGCCTCACCCACACGCTGATCCACGCGACCAGCGACAAGGGCCGCGGCAACACCCCGACGGGCCTCGATGCGACCCAGCTGCACAAGGTGGAGAACACCTCGAACGGCATATTGGTGCGCGGCGCCCGGGTGCTCGCCACCCTGGCGCCGTTCTCCGACGACATCGCCGTCTATCCCAGCCAGCCGATGCCGAACGCCGCCGGCGCGCACGCATTGTCGTTCAGCATCCCGATGAACACGCCGGGCCTGAAGTTCCTCTGCCGCGACAGCGTCTCGCTGCCGCAGAACAACTTCAACCATCCGCTGTCCGGGCGATTTGATGAGCAGGATGCGTTCGTGATCTTCGACAACGTGGAGGTGCCGCGCGACCGCGTGTTCATCGACGGCAATCTGCCCGTCTACAACAGCGTGATGTCGCGCAGCTGGCGGGCGAACGCCATGCAGCAGACGATGATGCGCGCGCAGACCAAGCTGGAATTCGCCTGGGGCATCGCCTGCCGCATGGCCGAAACGATCAACGCCAGCGATCCCGTGACCCAGGGCATGCTCGGCGAGATCTGGACCTTCGCCGAACTGACCCGCGCGGCGGTGCATTCGGGCGAGCAGGGCGCGATGGAATACGGCAACGGCGCCTGGTTCCTCGACGAGCGTCCGATGGCGCCCTGCGCGCGGCGCTGCCGTTCTGGTTTCCCCGGGTGAACGAGATCATCCGCCTGATCGGCTCGCACAACGTCCTGGCGACCCCGACGGCGCAGCAATTCGCCGATCCCTATCTGCGCCCGCTGATCGACAACTATATCCGCGGCGCCGGCGAGGTAAGCGCCGAGACGCGGGCGAGGGTGTTCCGCCTCGGCTGGGATTTCGCCGGCAGCGCGCTGGCCAGCCGCAACGAGCAGTACGAGCGCTTCTACCTGACCTCGGGCGCGCGCAACCAGCAGGGCGCCGCAGCTGCGCGCCGATCGCGGCCGCGCGGACCGGCTGGTGGACCGGTTCCTGCAAGAAGGGATCTGAACGGGCAGGGAACCCATCCACGGACAGCCGGCGGAACGCCGCCGCCCGCCCGGGATCGTCAGCGATCCGTCAGGATCAGGGGATCAGCACCGTGCTGCCCGTGGTCTTGCGGCTTTCCAGGGCGATATGCGCCTTGGCGGCCTCGGCCAGCGGGAAGGTCTGGTTGACCTGGATCTTCACGATGCCCTTGGAAACCACGTCCATCAGTTCCGCTGCGGTGGTCTCCAGGTCGGAGCGCTTGGAGGTGTAGGTCGCCAGGCTCGGCCGGGTCAGGAACAGGCTGCCCTTGGCGCCGAGCATGGCGATGTCCACCGGCGGAACCGGGCCGGACGCGCTGCCGTAGCTGGCCATCAGGCCAAGCGGCGCCAGGCTGTCGATGCTGGCGTCGAAGGTGTCCTTGCCGACGCTGTCATAGGACACCGGCACCATCGCCCCGCCGGTGATGCGCTTGACCTCGGCCGGCAGGTTCCCGTGGCCGATGACCACATGCGCGGCGCCGTTGGCCTTCGCCAGCTCGGCCTTCGCCTCGGTGGAAACCACGCCGATGACCGTCGCGCCCAGATGCTTGGCCCACTGGCACATGATCAGGCCAACGCCCCCGGCAGCGGCATGCACCAGGATCGTCTCGCCGGGCTGCACGCGGTGGGTGCGGCGCAGCAGGTATTGCGCGGTCATGCCCTGCAGCATCATCGCAGCACCGGTGGTGAAGCTGATCCCATCCGGCAGCGCCACCAGCCGGTCGGCGGCGATGGTGCGCTGGGTGGCGTAGCCGCCGATCGGGCCGGCATAGGCCACGCGGTCGCCGGGCTTCACGTTGGTGACGCCGCCGCCGACGGCCAGCACGGTGCCCGCGCCTTCCATGCCGATGGTCAGCGGCATGTGCGGGGCCTTGTAGAGGCCGGAGCGGAAATAAACGTCGATGTAGTTCAGGCCAACCGCTTCATGCTTGATCAAGGCCTCGCCGGCGCCCGGCTCGGGGGTGGGGACATCCTCCCACTGCATCACTTCGGGACCGCCGTTCTGATGGATGCGGATGGCTTTGCTCATCTTGGGTCTCCATTCGGCGCCTGAGGCATGAGGCAGGCTTAAGCCGTGAGGGTGAGAGGGGTGAAGTGGGTCTCGAGTTGCAGCAAGGCGCGCTTCGTATCGAGCCCGTCGCCGCCTGAATAGCCGCCAATTCCATTGCTGGCGAGTACCCGGTGGCAGGGAATGAGGATCGGGATCGGGTTGCAGCCGTTGGCGGTGCCGACCGAGCGCGGCGACCCGCCGGCGATGGCGGCAATCTCACCATACGTGCGCGTCGCGCCATAGGGGATCTGGCACAGTGCCCGCCAGACGCGCTGGCGATACGGACTGCCGAAGGGTGCGAGAGGCAGGTCGAACTCCCGCCGTTCGCCGTCGAAATATTCGTGCAGCTGCGCGCGCGCCCGCAACAGCAGTACCGTCTCTGTCTGTTCGCTGCCCCAGCCCCAATCGAGGGCGACGATCGCCCCGTCATCCTCGGAGATCGAGAGGTCGCCGACCGGCGTGTGAAGGGAGAGCTGGGGCAAGAGGCGAGTGATCCTGCGCGGTTGCGAAGCCGAATGGCAGCGCCACTCGGCCGGCCAAGTCAAGGGGAGGGGGTGAGCAAGCGGCGCAGCGCTTGCGGATCATCAACCGGCAGGCCGCACACGCCGCCGCGGCAGACATAGGCGCTGGCGCCCGCCGCGCCGGCGGTCTTGCCGTGGGCGGGATGGGAAACCGGCAGGGCTTCGGCATCCGGCGCGCGCAGCAGCACGACACGCGGGTCCGGCGCGGTCAATGCGGTTCGGCACAGGGCGGCGGTCAGCTCATGGGCCGGATCGCCGGCGACCACCACCGTGATCGCGTCTTCCAGCAGCTCGGCGGCGGCGAGCAGCGTCGCCATGGTGGGCAGCTTCTCCGGCTCGCCGGTGAAGGCGCCGAGCAGGCCGGCGGCGGCGGAGCGGTAGGCCTCGTCGCCGGTCAGGTGGAACAGCCGCGCCAGCACTTCCGCCATCTGGCCGTTGCCCGCCGGTGTGGCGTTGTCGGCCGCGCTGCGGGGCCGGTTCAGCGGCACGTCCGCGGCATCGTCGGCGGTCTGGTAGAAGCCGCCATGCCCGTCCGCGAAAATGCGTCTGCGTGGCTGGCCACGATGCGGATGGCCTGCTCCAGGCGGGCGGCGTTGCCCGTCGCCTCGAACAGCGCCAGCGCCGCGCGCGCGATGGCGGCCTGGTCCTCCAGCAGCCCGGGCGCGGTGACACGCCCGAGCCGCCAGGCATGCTGGATGCGGCCATCCGGAGCGGCCATCCGGTCCAGCACGAAATCGAGCGCCGTCTCCGCGAGCCCCAGCCAGTCCGGCCTGGCAAACACCACGCCGGCACGAACCAGGGCGGCGATGGCCAGCCCGTTCCAGTCCGCCAGCACCTTGTCGTCGCGCCCGGGCCGCACCCGGCCGGCGCGGGCGGCGAACAGCGCGGCGCGGCCGGCGGCCAGGCGTCCCTCCTGGTCCGCGTCCCCCTGCGGCGCGATCCGCCGCAGGATGTTCGTCCCTTCCCAATTGCCCTGCTCGGTCACGTCATAGGCGGCCATGAAGGCGGGCGCGGCCAATCCAAGCTGGCGCACCACCTCCGCCTCCGACCAGACATAGAATTTGCCCTCGACCCCCTCGCTGTCGGCATCCTCCGCCGAGGCGAAGGCGGCGCGGCCGTTCACGGTCTCGGCGGTCATGTCGCGGGTCAGCCAGCCCACGGTTTCCGCCGCGCGTTCGGCATATAGCGGGTTCGGCCGGTCGGCC
The DNA here is from genome assembly GCA_963839645.1 of uncultured Alphaproteobacteria bacterium. Lineage (GTDB taxonomy): Bacteria > Pseudomonadota > Alphaproteobacteria > Acetobacterales > Acetobacteraceae > PALSA-911. The sequence goes on from CAWIVZ010000001.1 coordinate 625,693, forward strand.
TGTACTCGGTCAGCCTGGGCCAGGGCCAGCAGTTCCAGCAATTGGGCGTTGTCGTACAGCATCTTCTCGAAATGCGGCACCAGCCACACCTCGTCGGTGGAATAGCGGGCATAGCCGCCGCCGAGATGGTCGTAGATCCCGCCCTGGCTCATGCGCTCCAGCATCAGATGCGTGGCGTCGCGGCCCAGATGGGCGTGGGTGCGCGAGCGGGCGCGGAAATCGTGCTGCCAGAGGAAGCGGAAGATCGGCGGGTTGGGAAACTTCGGCGCCCCGCGCAGGCCGCCATGGATCGGGTCGGTCATGCGGTGATAGGCGCCCGCGGCGCGATCCAGGTCGGCCGGCACCGGCATCGGCCCCGGCTTCGCGGCCGACAGCGCGGTCAGGGCCTGGCGCAAAGCGCCTGTGTTATGGGCGATGCGCTCGTCATCGCCCGCATAGGTGTCGGCGACACCCTGCAGCACCTGGCGGAAGGATGGCCGGCCCCAGCGCGGCTCGGGCGGAAAATAGGTGCCGCCCCAGAATGGCGAGCCGTCGGGCGCCAGGAACATGGTCAGCGGCCAGCCGCCGGACTCGCCCAGGGCGTGCAGGGCGGACATATACAGATGGTCGATGTCCGGCCGCTCCTCCCGGTCCACCTTGATGTTGACGAACAGCCGGTTCATCAGCGCGGCGGTGTCGGGATCCTCGAAAAACTCATGTGCCATCACGTGGCACCAATGGCAGGCGGCATAGCCGACCGACAGCAGGATCGGCCTGTTCGCCGCGCGCGCCTCGGCCAATGCCGCCGCGCCCCAGGGACGCCAATGCACCGGGTTATCCGCGTGCTGCAGCAGATAGGGCGAGGTTTCGTGCCGAAGCAGGTTTTCGGGCAGATTTTCGGGCAAAACTCGGTGTCCTTTGGCGTTGGCGGCCGACACGGTAGATAGAGACGAACCAATCAGGGAACAGGGCCATGGGTGAACGGCAGGCGGGCGATCCGCCGATGTACTACGAGGCGCATGTCTTCGTCTGCACGAACCGCCGGCAGGACGGCCATCCGCGCGGCTGCTGTGCGGCGGGCGGAGCCGAAAAGCTGCGCGACTACATGAAGGCCCGCGCCAAGGAAATGGGGCTGACCCGCGTGCGGATCAACAATTCCGGCTGCCTGGACCGCTGCGAGGAAGGCCCCTGCGTGGTGATCTACCCCGAAGGCGTCTGGTACAAGATCGACACGCGCGAAGCCGTGGACGAAGTGCTGGAAACGCATCTGCGCGAGGGCAAGCGGGTCGACGCCCGGTTCCTGCCGCCCGAGACACGCTGACCGGCATCGCCGCATGGCGGTCGCGGACCAGGACACGATCTTCGCCGTGGCCTCCGGCGCCGGCCGCGCGGCCATCGCGGTGCTGCGGATCAGCGGACCCGGCAGCGCCGATTTGCTCATCGGCCTGTCCGGCAAACTGCCGGCCCCGCGCCGCGCGGTGCTGCGCCGGCTGCGCGCGCCCGACGGCGCCGAACTCGACCAGGCGATGGTGCTATGGATGCCCGGCCCGGGCAGCTACACCGGGGAGGACTCCGGAGAATTGTTCCTGCACGGCGGAAGGGCGGTAATCGCCGGCGTCGCGGATGCCCTGACCGCGCTCGGGGGGCGGCCCGCCGAGCCTGGCGAGTTCACCCGCCGCGCCTTCCTGAACGGCCGGATGGACCTGCTCGAAGCCGAGGCGGTCGGTGACCTCATCGACGCCGAAACCGAGGCCCAGCGCCGGCAGGCCCTGCGCCAGCTCGAAGGCGAGCTCGGCGCCGTCTACGCCGGCTGGGCTGGCCGGCTGCGATGGCTGCTGGCGCAGCAGGAAGCCCTGATCGACTTCCCCGACGAGGACCTGCCGCCGGAGGTGGAGGACCGCGTCATCGCCGAGATCGACGCCTTGCGCAGCGAGATCCGCGCCCATCTGAACGACGGCCGCCGCGGCGAAAGGCTGCGCGAGGGCCTGACCTTCGCCGTCAGCGGCCCGCCCAATGTCGGCAAGTCGTCGCTGGTCAACCTGCTGGCGGAGCGCGACGTGGCGATTGTTTCCGCCTCTCCGGGCACCACCCGCGATGCGCTGGAGGCTCGCGTGGTGCTGGCCGGCGTTCCCGTGACGCTGGTCGATACCGCCGGGCTGCGCGATACCGAGGATGCCATCGAGGCAGAAGGCGTGCGCCGCGCCCGCGCCCGCGCCGAGGCCGCCGACTACGTGCTGCTGGTCGGCGACGTCCGCACTGGGGTCGCAGCCGACGACCGCCAGCCCGGCTTGCGGATCTGCAACAAGATCGACCTCGGCGGGCCGGTGCCCGAAGGCGCGCTTGGCGTCAGCGCCCTGACCGGCGAGGGGATGGAGGCGCTGCGCGCCAGGCTCGCCGGCATCGCCCGCTCCCTGACGGAAGCCGCCGGTCCGCCGCCGCTGACCCGCGAGCGCCACCGCGCCGCGCTGCTGACCGCGAGCGACCGGCTGGACGCGGCGGCCGTCGCGGACCTGCCCGAACTGCGCGCCGAGGACCTCCGCCTGGCGCTCGGCGCGATCGGCCGCATCACCGGGGCCGTCGGTGTGGAAGACCTGCTCGGCGACATTTTCAGCCGGTTCTGCATCGGCAAGTAGCCGACACCGGCCGGGGTCAGGCTGGCGTCAGGCCGCCGACCCTTCCCGCCGCAGCTCGCGCTTGAGCAGTTTGCCGGCGGTGTTGCGGGGCAGGTTGTCGGTGAAGATGACCTGCTTCGGCAGCTTGTAGGAAGCCAGATGCGTCCGGGCGTGTGCGATCAGCTCTTCGCCCGTCGCGGCCTGTCCGGGGCGCAGCACGACGAACGCCGTCACCGCCTCGATCCATTTCGGATCGGGCAGCCCGACCACGGCGACCTCCGACACCGCCGGGTGGGTGAACAGGGCTTCCTCCACCTCGCGCGATGCCACCAGCACGCCGCCGGTGTTGATCACGTCCTTGATGCGATCGACGATGTACAGGAAGCCCTGCTCGTCGAAATACCCGACATCTCCGGAATGAAACCACCCGCCGGCGAAGGCTTCGGCGGTTTCCGCCGGCTTGTTCCAATAGCCGGACAGCAACTGGGCGGAGCGGTGCACGATCTCGCCATGCGTGCCGGGCGGCACGTCGTGCATGTCGGCGTCCACCACCCTTGTTTCCACGTTCAGCACCGGCCGGCCGCAGGAGGCGGGGCGCTCATCGTGCTCCTCCGGCCGCAGCACCGTGGCCACCGGGGCGATCTCGGTCTGGCCGTAGCAGTTGTACGGCCTGGCACGGGGCAGCCGCTCGCGCAGTTCCTGCAGCACCGGCACCGGCATGATCGAGGCGCCGTAATACACCTTCTCCAGGCTGGACAGGTTCCGGCTGTCGAAATCCGGATGCCGCAGCAGGCTGATCCAGACGGTGGGCGGGGCGAAGAACGAGGTGATGCCCTCCGCCTCGATCAGGCGCAGCACATCCGCCGGCGCCGGCGCCTCGATCAGGATGGTGCGCGCGCCGGTCAGCATCTGCGGCAGGGTGAAGGCGTGCATCTGCGCCGTGTGATACAGCGGCAGCGCCGCGAGGCAGCGATCGTCCGCGGCGTAGTCCAGTTCGTGGATGCAGGACGCGTATTCGCGTCAGCATCGCCCGGTGCGTCATCATCGCGCCCTTCGGCGCCGCCGTGGTGCCGGAGGTATAGACGATCTGCGCGATCAATTCGTCGGTGATGTCCGGGTCCACGCCGGCCGGCGCATCCGGGTCTTCCGCGATCGCCAGCACATCCAGAGTCACCGCCGCCCTCGAACCGGCCGCGCATCTCCATGTCGATGCCGTCCAGATGCGGTTCCAGCGCCGGCGCGCTCAGCACCAGCCGGGCGCCGGACTGGCCAAGGATATAGGCGAGCTCGCTGCCGGTCAGCGCGTAGTTCACCGGCACATGGATCAGCCCGGCCCGGGCGCAGGCCAGGAAGGCGATCAGATAGGCATCGGAATTGCGCCCGAACGCCGCCACCCGGTCGCCGGGCACCAGGCCCAAATCGGTCAGGCGCCAGGCGACGCGATCCACCGCCCGGTCCAGCGCCGGAAAGCTCCAGCTCCGCTCGCCGTAGATCAGGGCGATGCGGTCATGATGGCGGATGGCGGCACGGCGCAGCGCGTCGCCCAGCGTGTTGCGGCGGACGCGCCCGATGATGGCGGAAATCGTCACGCGACGGCCTCGGCCTCAACCTCGACGACGAATTTCGGGTCGGCCAGTCCGGCGACGAACAGCAAGGTGGAGGCCGGAGCATGGCCCGCGAAGGCGGCGGCGCGGGCGGCGCGATACGGCGCCAGCAAGGACCGGTCGGTCAGGAACACGGTTGTCTTGACGATGTTGGCGATGCCCATGCCGTTCGCCGCCAGCACGGCGGTCAGGTTGGCGAAAGCCTGGGCGATCTGCGCCTCGCCGCTGGCCGGTATGGTGCCGTCCGGCGTGAGGCCGACCTGTCCCGAAATGATCAGCCGGCGCTCCGCGTTGCGGATCTCGATGGCGTGGGTATAGCCGGTCGGGGCGCGGACGGTGGGCGGATTGCTCGGGGTAATGGTGGCGGGCATGGTTCTGTTTCCTCCCGGGGGTTTCAGCGCGCGAGCCAGTCTCGCACGGCGTCTTTCAAGAACAAGGCATCCGCCGGATTGACCGTCGGGTTGCCGGCGCGGTGGCCCCAGATGCTGGGGATCGGCCGCAATTCGCCGTGGCGCAGATAGGGCAATTCTGCCGCGTTGTCGGCGACGCGGAAATACAGATCGGTCTCGCCGGGCATCAGCAGCACGCGCGCCCGGATCGCCTTCAGGGCACAGATCGGGTCGCCGTTGTACAGGCCGTTATCGGCGATGTCGGCGGTTTCCCAGGTGCGCAGCTGGGCATACAGATTGGCGGCGGATCGCGGCGCGTAGCGGTCCTCCCAATCCGTCTTCAGGAAGGTTTCCAGATCCGGCGCACCCAGATTGGGCTTGGGTCCGGATGCCAGATGCAGATTGGCGCGATAGAAATCCTGGCTCAGCGCCCAGGCCGCATAGATCCGCCCGAAGGCCCGTTTGGCCGCGGCCGGCTCGGCGGAGAAACGCCCGCCGCCGATATGCTCGGGCGCCGCCTCCAGCGTCGCCATCAGCGAACGCAGAAACACCCGGTTATGCACGGACGTGCGGGCCACGCCGCAATTGACGATGGCGCGGTCCACCGCATCGGGAAACAGCGCCGCCCAGTGATAGGCCTGCAGCGCCCCCATCGACCAGCCATAGACGCAGGCGACCCGCTCGATCCCCCAGCGTTCCCGCAGGAACCGGCGCTGGACATGAACGTTGTCGTATACGCTCACCAGATCCGGATACTTCGCCGGATCGCCGGACGGGCTGGACGACAGCCCGTTGCCGAACATGTCGGGAATGACGATGAACCACCGCGCCGGGTCCAGCACGCCGTCCGGCCCGATCAGCCATTCCAGATCCGGATGCTGCGCACCGTAGCTGGTGGGATAGACGATCACATTGTCCTTTGCCGCGGACAGCGTGCCATGCGTCTTCCAGGATAGTTTCGCGCCACGCAGAACCGCGCCCGATTGCACGGGCACATCGCCGGCGTCGAACACGCCCTGCTCCGTCGGCCAGGCCGGGCCGGTCATGCTGGCACTTCCATCGCGGTGTCCTTGAAAGGGCCGCATGGGACAATCCCGCGGCCGGGTTTGCAAGCGGTCCGGCCGCAACGATCAGCCGATGAACGTGCCACCGTTCACGTCCAGGATGGCCCCGGCCAGATAGCTCGCCGCCGGCGAGCACAGGAACGCGATCGGCCAGGCCAGTTCCTCCGGCTGGCCCAGCCGCCCCATCGGCAGCCGGTCGCTGGCCCGTGCGACGTTGCTGGTCATCGCCGTCTCCACCGGCCCCGGCGCCACCGCGTTCACCAGCACGCCGCGGCGCACGCCCTGCCGGGCCAGCAGCTTCACCAGCGCATGCACGGCACCCTTGGACGCGACATAATCCGGCGGCGTGGTGTCGAACGTGCCGCCGGTGCGCCCGGCGACCGAGCCGACCAGCACCACGGAGCCGCCACCCAGCGGCGCCATGTGCTCGATCGCCGCGGCGGCCAGGGTCAGCGGCACGCGCGTGTTCACGTCCAGCGTCCGGTGAAAGCGCGTGATCCAGTCCGGATCGTCCTTCCACGGCTTGGCGGAAATGATGCCGGCGCAGTGCGCCACCGCGTGGATACGCTCGCCGCCGAACAGCCCGGCGATGAAGCCGTCGGCGGTCAGGTCGCCCTGCACCTCGACGCAATTGGCCTGCAGCCGCTCCACATCGGCGCGCACCCCGGCCAGCGGCGCCAGATCGTTGACGATCACCTCGGCGCCGAGTTGTGCCAGCACGATCGCCGTGGCCCGGCCGATGCCGTTGGCCGCGCCGGTAACCAGCACGCGCCGCCCCGCCAGGTTCATCGCCGCCGGTAGCGGCAGGGTTCCGGTTGCTGTCATGACGTCTCTCCCCGTTGTGGCCCGGTTGCTTTGTTGGTCCGGCCATTGGACCATATCCGCGGCGATCGCAACACCATGCCACCGGCTCTCGGCGCCGGGGCGGCGGAGGGAACAACCGATGACGAACGGCCGCATATTGCTGGACATGGCGGATGGGGTGGCGGTGATGACCCTGAACCACCCGGCCACGCTGAACGCCTTCGGCGCCAAACTCCGCGCCGACATGACCGAGGCGCTGGATCAGGTCGAGGCTGGCGACGCCCGCTGCCTGCTGATCACCGGCGCCGGCCGAGGCTTCTGCTCCGGCGCCAACCTGAACGACCCCGACCGACCGCCGCGCGACCGCGAGGCCGAGGCGCGCGGTGAGACGAAAAGCGACCTGCATGCCTGGTACAATCCCACCTTCCTGCGCCTGCGCGCACTGAAGATCCCGGTGGTCGCCGCCATCAACGGCATCGCCGCCGGCGCCGGCATGAGCCTGGCGCTGTCCGCCGACATCAAGATCGCCGGCCGCTCGGCCGCCTTCCTCCAGGCCTTCGCGCGGATCGGCCTGGTGCCCGATTGCGGCGCCTCCTACCTGCTGCCGCGGCTGGTCGGCGTCGCCCGGGCAATGGAACTGTCGTTGCTCGCCGAGCCGCTGCCGGCCGAAACCGCGCTCGCCTGGGGCATGATCAACCGGGTCGTGGACGACACCGATCTGATGGACGCCGCCATGGCCATGGCGCGGCGGCTGGCGGATGGGCCGGTCTCGCTCGGCCTGATCCGCAAGCTGTACTGGGAAGCCCTGGAAAACACCTACCCGGCCCAGCTCGACCTCGAAGCCAATCTGCAAAGCCAGGCAGGGTTGAGCGCGGACCATGCCGAAGGGGTCGCGGCGTTCCGTGAGAAGCGAAAGGCCCGCTTTCAGGGCCGGTAAGCCGACCTCAAATGTTCGTAACCGGGTGAACAACGTCACTATCCTATCCGGCCGGTAACGTGGAAATGTTGCGCTCGCCGCTTTGATTGGTTCACGGTGCGATGCGCCGAACCAGCATGGGCGGATTGGGGGCCTCGCGATGTCGAATATTGCCGGCAAAGCCTACGGGATGAACGTGGTCACGCCGATGAAGCCGGGGTGGACCTGGCTGAACCGGCTGCTGTTCATGGTGGCGCGCGCGCTGCCCACCACGCTGTCCGGGCTCCTCGGACTGTCGCTGATCCATTTCGCCCGCTGGGTGATCATCAAGCGCGACCAATGGCCGGCCGGCGACCGCGGCAAGCCCCGGCTGCGCAACGACTACATGCTGTTCGTGAGTAATTTCAACGGCACCTGGGACCAGTATATCGACGCGTTCTCCGACGGCATCCCCTCCGGCCTCGACCTGTTCTGGTACTGCGCCACCGGCTACCCGCATTCGATCCCGATCACCCCTTTTAAGAATTACATCCGCCACAACCAGATCGATACCGATTACTACTACAACGCCACGCCGGGCTCGGCACAGCGCGACATCAAGGGCGCCCTGCGTGTTCGCACCGCGCTGCAGGCCCTGGCCGCGCAGCACAAATCCCTGCCGCCGGACGAGTTCGCGGTGCTCTACCACCGCACCCTGGCCGCGGTGCAGAACGATCTGGCCTCGCCCGGCTACGCACCGGTCGCCAGCATGGACAGTGAACGGGCCGACGCGCACCGCTGAACCGGCCGAACGATCGGCCGAGGGAGACGCAAGATGCCGAACTTCGATGGCGGACACTATTTCCTGACCGCCGTGCTGCCGGTGAAAACCAGCCTGGACCCGGCCGCACCCGGCAACTCGCATGTCCATCAGTTGCGCGATGTGCTGGCGCACCTGCCGACGGCACTGCAATCGCCGGCCAGCGAACGGCGCGGCATCAATGCGCCCTTCGCCCGCAACCTGCGCACCCATTTCCTGCGGCTGGTGGTGATTGACGACGTGGCCTTCAACGGCCGCGAACCGAACGACACGCTGGTAGTCAGCGTGCTGACCAAGATCAGCGCCAGATTGTTCCGCTCCCTCGATCCGCTGATCCCCAACAAGGTGGATGATCTGCCCGGCCCCTACATGGTCCTGGCCGTCGATTTCGACGCCGCCAGTGGCGCCGCCACAGAGCTGGCAGGCTATCTGCGCGAACTCTGGGCGGACATGGAGCCGGAATTGCGATCGATCCTGGTCCATTGCCACGGCTTCGATGCGGTGAAGGGGGCGGATGATTTCGTCCGCGCCATCACGGGCTGCCAGGTGGAAACCACCATGCCGTTCAACGACTATTGGCAAACGGCGCCCGATCTCGCGAAGCTCAGCATGCCGCTCGGCGGATGGCTCGGCCCGGCCGGCGTGGCGGCGGCCCTGTGCGTGATCGGATTGCTGCTCGCCTGGCTGGCTTCCCCCAGGCTGGCCGCCCTCGGCTGCTGGGCCGCCTGGATCGGGTTCGCCGGTACGCTTCTCGGCCTGGCCTACGCCTATGTCGCGGTTCTGCGGCATGGCGCCAGGCCGCTGCCGACGGCGCCCGGCAGCGATCTCCGCTCGGTGCTGAAATCGCTTTATCTCCGGCAGAACTTCATCCGCTTCGCCATCGCCAGCGCAGGGGGCCAGCGCCGCCGACCTGCACGCGGCCTTCGGCGACTTCATCGACACCCACCAGCCCGACGATGTCGCGGCGCCGACCCAGGCGCCGGGCGTGGTCCGGTCGATAGGATAGACATCATGCCGGTTCAACTCGACCTCGCGGACATCCAGGGCAACGTTCTCACCGCCTACGGCAAGCTGGGCTTTCCCAAGGGAAGGTTCCTGCTGTTCCAGGTAGCCAAGGCCGATGCGGGACGGGCCTTCATCGAAATGCTGCGGCCAATGGTCACCACGGCCTTACGCTGGGAATCTTCCCGCCGGCCACACAAGCACGGCCCGGTGCAGCAGGCTCGGCCAGACGTAGCCGTGAACGTAGCCTTCACCTTCATGGGGCTGTACGCCCTGGGTGTACCGACCCGCACACTGCGTGGCATGCCCGACGAATTCATCGACGGCATGGAAGCGCGCGCCAACATCATCGGCGACGACGTGCCGACCAACCCGCGCAGCCGCTGGGACAATGTCTGGCGTTCGCCGGCTGGGGGTCGCCAACCCGCGCATATCCTGGTCAGCCTGAACGCACAGATGAACCTGGACGGCACACCCGTGCCGGCGTTGGCCGCGATAACCGAGAAGCTGCTCGCCTTCTGCGCCGCCAGCGATGGAGGCATCCGGCTGCTGTCCGGCCATGCCGGCCCGAACCCGGATTTTCAGGAAGCCTCGGCCCTGCTGCATCCGGACGCGTCCGGCGCGATGCAGCCGTTGCCGATGGAACATTTCGGCTATCGAGACGGCATCAGCGACCCGGTGTTCGACGGCCAATACCCGCCGGAGCGCGCGGCGCAGGAGGTGGAGGGCAACGGCAAGCTGACACCGCAACAAACCTGGGAACCCCTGGCCACCGGCGAGTTCCTGCTCGGCTACCCCGACGAGGCGCAGGAACAGGCCGGCATGGCGATGCCGATCGATTTCAGCCGCAACGGCACCTTCATGACCTACCGCAAGCTGCACCAGAACGTGGTGGCCTTCCGCCGCTATCTGGAAACGACCAGCGCGGCCTTTGCCGCTGTCTATGGCGTTCCCGTCGCCCAGGCACCGGAAACACTGATGGCCAAGATTGCCGGCCGCTGGCCAGACGGTGTGCCGCTGATCCAGGCACCGACCTACGGTGAATGGCAGGCGGTCAAGGCGCGCCGGGCCGCGGCCATGGCCGCCAACGACACCGCCACGATCGCGGCGATGGAGCGCGACCTGACCAAGTTCCTGTTCCGCCAGGACCCCGACGGCTCGAAATGCCCGTTCTCCGCCCATATCCGCCGCGCCAATACTCGCGACATGCTGGATCCGCATTTCGGATCGCCCGACAAGTCGGAATGGAACGGTTCCGTGCTCAACAATCGCCGCCGCATCCTTCGCCGCGGGCTGCCTTATGGTACGGCGCCGCCGGACGCCACCGACGACAGCGGCGAGCACGGCATCGTCATGCTGGTCGTCTGCGCCAGCCTGTTCCGCCAGTTCGAATTCGTGCAGCAGCAATGGATCCAGTACGGCCTGGATTTCTTCGCCGGCAACGATACCTGCCCGCTGATCGGCAATCACGGCCCGGACGCGAAATTCGTCATCGCCGCGGATCCGGCATCCGGCCGCCCGCCCTTCATCTGCGACCGGCCACCGCAATTCGTCGAAACCCGCGGCGGCGACTATTTCTTCGTCCCGAGCATGACCGCCCTGCGCATGATCGGCACCGGCATCGTCGACCCCACCTGAACCGACCTATCCGGAGCGCGCCGATGGAATTCCTCACCAGCCCGATCGCCGCCTGCCGGGTTCGCCTATGCATGGTATGGGCGGCGCTGGTCGCGGTTCCCACGCTGCTCGCGCGTTCCGTTCCTGCACTGCTCGGCGGCGACGGCACGATCAAGCAGCGCGCGAGCAAGGTGTTCGCCGCATCCGCCAACCAGCGGCTGATCTTCTCCATCCTGCGCCTGGCGGCCCCGAACCTCGTGCTTTCCGCCAAACTCGTCGCCGCCTATGAAAACACCGGCACCGCCATCGTCTCACGCGCCGAGGACGTGACAGAGGTGCTGGACCGCGAGGCCGATTTCGCGGTCGTCTACGAACCGAAAATGCGCGCCATCACCGGCGGCGAGAATTTCTTCCTCGGCATGCAGGACAGCGCCGAATACCAGCGCGACGTCTCCAACATGCGCCTGGCCGTGCGCCGCACCGACGTATCGGAAATCCTGGTACCCCTGGCCGCCGCTCGCGCCCACGACATCGTCGCCGCGGCGCAAGGCACCATCGACGTGCCGGCGGACCTCACGCGCCGCCTTCCCGCCATCCTCGCCGGCATCTATTTCGGCACCCCCGGACCAAGCGAAGCGGCAATGATCGACTGGACGTCCAAGCTGTTCTGGTACCTGTTCATCGACCTCGCCGGTGAGCAACGCATCACCGACGACGCCATGGCCGCCGCCAAGGAGTTCTGCGCCTATCTCGACGCCAGCATCGCCGCCCGCAAGGCCAACGCCGCTGCAAGCGACGACATCCTCACCCGCTGCCTCACCATGCAGGCGGCCGGCCTGCCGGGCATGGACGATCTCGGTATCCGCAACAACCTGTTCGGCCTGCTGATCGGCTTCGTGCCCACCATCTCGAAAGCCTGCGTGCAAGCGCTGAACGTGCTGCTCGATCAACCCGCCGCGCTCGCCGGCGCGCAAGCCGCCGCCCGCGCCGACAACGACGCGCTGCTCGGCGCGCACATATTCGAAGCCCTGCGCTTCGACCCGATCAACCCGGTGATCTATCGGCGCGCCGTCAATGAAACAACCATCGCCCGCAGCACGCTGCGCGCCCGCACCATCCCGAAGGGCACGATGGTCATGGCGGCCAACCTGTCCGCGATGTTCGACCCGCTGCGCCTGACCAGCCCTGACGCCTTCCGCACCGACCGCCCCTGGAACCACTACATCCTCTGGGGCTACGGCATGCACACCTGCTTCGGCGCGCATATCAATCACGCCATCATGCCGCAAATTCTGAAACCGCTCCTGAAACTGAACAATCTCCGGCGAGCCCCGGGCCCAACCGGCCAAATCAACGGCGGCGGCACGCCGTTCCCGCAGCATATGGTCTTGGCGTTCGATCGGTAGAAGGAAGCAAGGCGAGGGCTCCGCCCCTCGACCCCGCCAGGGGACAGTCGTCCCCTGCACCCCATTGGACGGGTTTGTCGAAGAGGGGGCAGGCCTCGGTGGTTACAACCGCTCCGTCGGTTATGCCCCCTCTTCGACAAACCCCATCCGATGGGGTGCAAGGGACGAGTCCCCTTGCTGGGGGTCGCAGGGGGCGGAGCCCCTTGGCCTTGCTCCCTCCTACCGCCCGGACGCCAAAATCATGTCGGAGGCTTTCTCGGCGATCATGATGACGCCGGCGTTGGTGTTGCCGGACAGCACGGTGGGCATGATCGAGGCGTCCACCACGCGCAGGCCCTCGATGCCCTTCACCTTCAGGTCGGTATCCACCACGTGGTTGGATTGCGGGCCCATCATGCAGGAGCTGGTCTGGTGGTACGTCGTGCCGGCCGTGGCGCGGACATGGGTCAGCAGGTCCTCGTCGGTCACCGCCTGTTTGCCGGGCATGTATTCCTCGGTCACGTAGGGGCGCATGGCCTGGGTCTGGAACACCGCGCGGCCGATCTTCAGGCCGGCCACCACGGTGTCGCGGTCGTTCTGGGTGGACAGGTAGTTCGGGCTCATGGCCGCCGGCTTGCTGGGGTCGGTGGAGGTGATGCGCAGCCAGCCGCGGCTTTCCGGCCGGCAGGGGATCGCCACCAGGGTGCAGCCGGGGAAATCGTGCATGCCTTCGCCGGTGCGTTCCGCGCTGCCGGCCAGGAACTGGTACTGCACGTCGGGGCTGGATAGTTCCGGCCGGGTTTTTGCGAACATGCCGATCGGCGCCGCTCCCATCATCAACGCGCCGCGCTTGTTGAAGATGTACTGCATGCCGGTCAGCGCCTGCTTGAACAGGCTGTGGTAGATTTCGTTCACCGTATTGGCGTGCGTGCATTTGTAGATCATGCGCGCGCCGATATGGTCCTGCAGGTTGGCGCCGACGCCGGGCAGGTCGTGCAGCACGGGAATGCCAAGCGATTGCAGCAGGTCCCCCGGCCCGATGCCGGACAATTGCAGCACCTGCGGAGAATTCAGCGTGCCGCCGGACAGCAGCACTTCCTTGCGCGCCTTGGCCGTGCGCAGGGTGCCCTGCTGGCTGAACTCCACCCCAACGGCGCGCTTGCCTTCCAACAGCACGCGATGCGTCAGCGCGTAGGTTTCCACCGTCAGGTTGGGGCGCGACATCGCCGGATGCAGATACCCCACCGCGGCGGAACAGCGGCGGCGGTTGCGCACGGTCACCTGCAGGGGTCCGACGCCTTCCTGGTCATGGCCGTTGAAATCGTCGTTGAACTTGTGCCCGGCTTCCTGCGCGCCGGCGATGAAGGCGTCGTGCAGCTCGTGCTCGGATCGCAGGTCGGAAACCGCCAGCGGGCCGCCGGCGCCGTGCAGATCGTTCGCGCCGCGCTCCTGGTCCTCGGCCTTGCGGAAATAGGGCAGCACGTCGTCGAACGACCAGCCGGCGTTCCCCATCTGGCGCCAAAGGTCGTAATCCTCCTTCTGGCCGCGGATGTAGATCAGGCCGTTGATGGAGCTGGACCCGCCGAGCACCTTGCCGCGCGGCCAGTTGATGCGCCGGTTATGCATCTCCGGCTGGGGTTCGGTCTGGTACTGCCAGGTGATGTCGGGGTTGTAGATGTTGCGATAGAAGCCGGCCGGGATGTGGATCCACGGATTGCGATCCTTGCCGCCGGCTTCCAGCAGCAGCACCCGGTTATTCGGGTCTGCGCTCAGCCGGTTGGCCAGTACGCAGCCGGCGGAACCGGCGCCGACGATGATGAAGTCATAGTCCTGGTCAGCCATCGCATTTCCCCCGCTCGCCGGCTTGGTGCCGCCGCGTCCGGTCGATTATGCCATCAGCACCGGAAAGGCCAACAGCGGGGGCAGTCTTCTACAATTCCGCCCGCAGGCCGAACGCGTCGCTGAACGCCGTCTGGCCTGCCGGGGTTACGGCAACGGCGCGCGTGCCATCCAGGCGGCGCAGCCAGCCCCGGTCGAAGCAGCACTGGCACAAGGCCGCGCCGACGGCCCCGGCGATATGGGATCGCCGCTCGCTCCAGTCGAGACAGGGGCAGCAGAACACGCGGCTGCCGCGCCGCGCCGTGCGCGCCTTGATGGCATCGAGGTCGACGCCGATGCCGCGCAGGAAAACCGCCCCGTCCGGCGTCAGCATGCCCTCATCGGATTCGAAAAATCCACCTGCCCGCGTTCGACCATCCGGTCGGTCATCGCTACGGCAAGCTGCCCGGCCAGATGATCGTAACAGGTCCGGGCCCGCCGCAACGCCTTGTCGCGCGGCCCGACCACGACCGGCACCTTGCGCCGGGCGCCATCCGGGCCGCCGAGGCTGGACGACACGGACATGATGCTTTCCAGCATATGCGCGACCTCCGACGAGGCAAGGCGGTGATAACGATGCCGTCCCTGGCGCTCCATCGCCAGCAGGCCGGCCTCGGTCAGCTTCGCGAGATGGCCGCTGGCCGTCTGCGGCGTGATGCCGGCCGTGCGCGACAGCTCCGTGGCCGTCAGCGCCCGGCCGTCGATCAGCGCGGCCAGCATGTTCGCGCGGGCTGGATCGCCCACCAGGGCGGCGGTTTCGGCGAAGGCGGAGATGCTGAACATGGCGCTCCTTTCAACATGACCGGCTGATCCTAGCCGTTCGGATGCGGAAAAGCTTCGGCCGCGTCCGTAGCATCCGCGGTGCGGCAAAGCGCAGGTGTTGGGCGATCAACAACCTTACGGATCGCCCCGATGCATCTGCCGCCAATCACCCTACCATGCCCGACCTTCTGGTTCCGGCGCCGAAAGCCAGCGGTCTTTCCCTTCGCCGCGATCGCGTCCGCCGGCCCGACCCATGAAGGCGCCTGGGCCAGGGTGTTGCGCTGGATCGCCGATAGCGGCCGGTTGGCTGAGCTGGACCACCGCTTGTTGCAGGATATCGGACTGACGCCGGGGGACGTTGCGCGCGGCACGGCCTTCGCGCGGGACGAACTTCAGGATCGCGTTGCGCGTCGCCGGGCTCCTCACCACATCGACGGGGATCGTCCCGCCGGGCCGCGGCGCAGCTGCGCCGGAGGGAGCGGCGCATGAAAGCCTTGCGGGATACCTTCTTCGGCTGGCACGTGGTCGGCGCCGCGTTCAGTGTCGCGGCGTTCGCCTGGGGCATCAGCTTTTACGGACCGCCGATCTTCCTGCAGGTGCTGCACGGCTCTCGCGGCTGGCCGATCTCGCTGATCTCCGCCGCCATCACCGTTCAATTCCTGCTCGGGGCGGTCGTGGTGGCGAATCTCGCCAGATTGCATCGCCGGTTCGGTATCGTCGCCGTCACCCGTGCCGGCGCCGTGCTCACGGCGGCCGGGTTGCTGGGATGGGGCTTCGCGTGGGAACCGTGGCAGCTGTTCCTCGTCACGCCGGTCAGCGGTGCGGGTTGGGCGTTGACCAGCGGCGCGGCGTTGAACGCGATGATCGCGCCGTGGTTCGTGCGGCGCCGGCCGGCGGCGTTGAGCATGGCCTTCAACGGCGCGAGCCTCGGCGGCGTCCTGTTCTCGCCCCTCTGGGTCGTGCTGATCGCGCGGTTCGGCATTCGCTGGGCCGCGTTGTCGGTTGCCGTAGTGGTCATCCTGGCGCTTTGGTTTCTGGCGGGCCGATATCTCGGCCGCAGCCCCGCTGCGATGGGGCTCGCGGTGGACGGGGGGGAACAGGCGGGCAATCCATCTGCGACTGCCAGGCCGGCGCCGATGGCCGTCGCGCCGCTGTTGCTGCCATGGCGGGATTGGCGCTTCGTGACACTCGCCACCACGACAACGCTGGGTTTGTTCGCCCAGGTTGGTCTCGTGGCACATCTGTTTTCGCTGCTGGTGCCGGTCCTTGGCGAGGCCGGTGCGAGCGCTGCGATGATGGGAATCACGATGTGCGCCGTCGGCGGCCGTGGCCTGCTGGGCAGGTTGATGGTCCCTGGCGCCGATCGCAGAAAGATCGCCGCAGCCAATGTCGCGCTGCAGGCGGTTGGATCTGCCGTGCTGTTCGGTGCCGGGCCGTCGGTGCCGCTCATTCTGCTCGGCTGCGGTTTGTTCGGTGTGGGCCTGGGCAACACCACGTCCCTGTCGCCGCTCATTGCGCAGTCAGAGTTCAGTCCCGCGGATTTGCCCAGGGTCGTGGCCCTGGTCGCGGCAATCAGCCAGGCCGGCTACGCCTTCGCACCAGCCTGCTTCGGACTGCTGCGTGACTTCGGCAGCATCGCGGGCGCGGCGGCTCCCGACCGGGCACCCCTGCTGTTTGCGGTCGCCGGCCTCGTTCAGCTCGCGGCGGCGGGCGCGGCCCTGCTGGTCTGGCAGCCGGTCGGCCACCCCGCCGCAGCCGCTGAGCGCTAACCGGCCGCCAGCCAATCCTCGATCAGCCGGCGCGCGATGCTGTCCAGCCGCGGCAGCTGGAAACCGTGCGCGTCGCAGTTGCGCATCTGGTCGCGGGTGAACCAGCGGGCGTCCTTCAGTTCGGACGGATCGATGGTGATCTCCTCGCTGAGCGCCTCGCCGTAGAAGCCCAGCATGATGTTGGCGGGGAACGGCCAGGGCTGGCTGGAGTGGTAGAACACGTCGCCGACGTTGACGCCGACTTCCTCCATCACCTCGCGGCGGACGGCTTCCTCCAGGGTTTCGCCCGGCTCCACGAAGCCGGCCAGGGTGGAATACATCTTGGCGCTGGGGAAACGGGTGGAATGGCCGAGCAGCGCCCGGTCGCCCTGATGCACCAGCATGATCACCGCCGGGTCGCTGCGCGGGAAATGCTGGGTGTTGCAGTTGGTGCACAGCATCATGTGCCCGGCGGTCTTCGCCTCGCACGGCGCGCCGCACACCCCGCAGAACCGGTGCTTCACCCGCCAGTGCATCAGCCCGCGGGCGTGCGCCAGGACGGAGGCATCCTCGTTGCCCACCGCGCTGCCGACGGTGCGCAGATCGACGAACTGCGCGACATCCGGCGGCAGGAGGGGCAGGGGGTCATCGACATGGCTGACGTCGATGGCGAACACGGCGCGGCCTTCGCGCAGGCCCAGGAAGCTCCAGGGGCCGCCGGCCAGGTGCAGTTCCTTCGCGGCCTCGCCGGTGATGAACACGGCCTCTGGCTGCTTGTCGTCCTGCCCGGTGCGGATCAAGGACCGGGCGCGCCAGACCGGCACGAACAGGCTGTCGGGATGCTGCAGCGCCGCCTCGACCCAGGCCTCGTCCTCCCGCTTCTCGCTGACCCGGGCCAGGGGGCTGCCGGAATAGACGTTGGTACGGCTGGCAATAATGATGGTCATGGTTCCGCCCGTGCGTGGATTGTCGTGGTGTTTCTGTGACCCGGACCGTGCCACGTGTGCGGATTGGCGGCAATTGCCCGGTCTGCCCGGGGCGCATGGCTGCCGAGGTTGTGGTCATTCGGGGAAAACATGATATGAAGCCCTGGGAGGTCGGCGGCGGACGGGCGCCTCGCCAACCCGGTCAGGTCCGGAAGGAAGCAGCCGCAACGAGTTTCCGCTCGGGTCGTTTAGTCGGCCTCCCACCCGCGACGGTCCCCCGCTTGTCTCATTTAGTTAGAAGGTGGCCGCCGCTGCGGCTAATGTCCGCCCCGCATGTCCGGCCTGTTCGAGGATGATCCGCCCCAGGACGACGCCCCGCCGCCCCCCGCGGGACCCGGGCTGTTCGGCGACGGTCTTCCCGCGGCTGCCCCTCCCGCCGAGATCCCAGCGCCCTTGGCCACCCCGTACCGGGTGCTGGCCCGCAAATACCGTCCGGCGAATTTTGACGACCTGATCGGCCAGGAGGCGATGGTGCGCACCCTGCGCAACGCGTTCGCCACCGGCCGCATCGCGCATGCCTTCATGCTCACCGGCGTGCGCGGCGTCGGCAAGACCACCACCGCGCGTATCATCGCCCGCGCGCTGAACTGCATCGGCCCGGACGGCAATGGCGGCCCGACCATCGAGCCCTGCGGCGTCTGCCCCAATTGCGTCGGCATCCTGGCCGACCGCCACCCCGATGTCGTGGAAATGGACGCCGCGTCCAACAACGGCATCGACGAGGTGCGCGAAATCATCGAGGCGGTGCGCTTCCGCCCCATGCAGGCGCGCACCAAGGTCTTCATTCTCGATGAGGTCCACATGCTGTCCAAGCCGGCGTTCAACGCGCTGCTGAAGACGCTGGAGGAACCGCCGCCGCATGTGAAGTTCATCTTCGCCACCACCGAAACCCGCAAGGTGCCGATCACGGTGCTGTCGCGCTGCCAGCGCTTCGACCTGCGCCGGGTGCGCGTGGCCGAGCTCACCGCGCATTTCGCCAGGATCGCCGCCGCCGAGGGCATCAGCGTCCAGCCCGGCGCGCTCGACCTGATCGCCCGCGCGGCGGACGGCTCGGTGCGCGACGGGCTTTCCCTGCTCGACCAGGCCATTGCCCAGGCGGAAGGCGGGATCACCGCCGAGGCGGTGGCCGACATGCTGGGGCTGGCCGACCGGGAAGCGGTGTTCGACGCGCTGGAAGCCGTTCTCGCCGGCAAGCCCGCCGATGCTCTCGCGATCACCGACCGGGCGCATGAACGCGGCGCCGACCTCGGCGTGCTGCTCGCCGACATGCTGGAACTGATCACACGTGATTTCGCGCCTGAAATCCGTGCCCGGACTGCGCGACTCCGCCGAACTGCCCGAAGCCGAGCGCTCCCGCGGCGCCGCCTTGGCCGACCGCCTAAGCGTTCCATCGCTGGCGCGGGCCTGGCAGATGCTGCTGAAGGGCATTTCCGAGGTGGAAGTCGCCCCGGATCGCCGGGCCGCGGCGGAAATGGTGCTGATCCGGCTGTGCCACGTGTCCGAACTGCCCCCGCCCGGCGATCTCGTGCGCAGGCTTTCGGCCAACCCCTCCGCGGTCATGGCCGGTTCCTCCGCGCCAGCCCCCAACGGTGGGGGCGGCGCCCGCGCGGTCGCCGGCGGCGGCATGCAGATGGCCGCCGGCCGGCCCCGCTCCCCTGCCGGCCGGCCCGCAACTGCGCCAGTTCCGCGACGTGGTCGCGCTGGTGGCGGAAAAGCGCGAGGCGCTGCTGCACGCCCAGTTGCTCCACTCCGTGCACCTGGTCCGCTTCGCGCCGCCGGTGATCGAGTTGCGCCCGGAACCGGACGCGCCGCGCGACCTCGCCTCCCGCCTCGCCGCATTGCTGAGCGAAGCCACCGGCACCCGCTGGACCATCGCCGTTTCCAAGGAAGCCGGCGAGCCCACCATCGCGGCGCAGGGCGACGCCGCCGACAAGGCCCGCCGCCATGTCGTCGCCGACCACCCCCTGGTCCGCGCCATCCTGGAAGCTTTCCCCGGCGCCCGCATCGAAACCGTCCATGACGCCAACATGGACGCCTACGGCCTGCCGCAGCTGCCGGACCTGCCTCCGGACATGCCGGATTTCGCCCCCCTGGAAGCCGAGCCCGCGGGTGAATACTTTAACGACGACCTACCCGAGGAGTTCGACGCATGAAAAACCTTGCCGGCCTGATGAAGCAGGCCTCGCAGATGCAGTCCAAGATGGCGGAAATGCAGGCCAGGCTCGAAAGCATGGAAGTCGAAGGCGTCTCCGGCGCCGGCATGGTCAGCGTGACGATGAACGGCAAAAGCGAGCTCAAGCGGGTGAAGATCGACCCCAAGCTGGCCGACCCGGCCGAGATGGAAACCATCGAGGACCTGATCGTCGCCGCCCACGCCGACGCCAAGCGCAAGCTGGAGGTCCTGACCTCTGAAGCCATGCGGGATGTCACCGGCGGCCTCGAACTTCCCGCCGGCATGAAACTGCCGTTCTGACAGGCGGTCTGGCTTAGGAATGGGTCTTGGGTGGTCCTGAAGTAGAGCGGCTGATCGGCCTGCTCGCCAAGCTGCCCGGATTCGGTCCGCGCAGTGCCAGGCGCGCGGCGCTGAAGATGCTGCAGCATCCGGACGCGAAGATGCTGCCGCTGGCCGCCGCGTTGCGGGACGCCGCGCAGGCGGTGAAGCCCTGTTCGCTGTGCGGCAACCTGGACAGCCGCGACCCCTGCACCATCTGCGCCGATCCCGGCCGCGACCGGACGCTGATCTGCGTGGTGGAGGGCGTGGGCGATCTGTGGGCGCTGGAACGCGCGCATGTGCATCGCGGCCTGTATCACGTGCTCGGGGGCACGCTTTCCGCACTGGCTGGCACGCGGCCGGAGGATCTGAACGTGGCATCGTTGCTGGCCCGGGTCAGCGAAGGCCATAACTCGGCGAGTGCGCGGGTCAGCGAGGTGATCCTCGCCCTCGGCGCCACCGTGGATGGCGCCACCACCGCCCATTGGCTGACCGATCGGCTACGCCCCTTCGGGGTCACGGTCAGCCGGGTCGGCCAGGGCGTGCCGGTGGGCGGTGCGCTCGATGTGCTGGACGACGGCACCCTGGCGGCCGCGCTGCGGGGGCGCCGGGCGGTTTAACGCCGGGCCTGCCGGCATTTGATTTCCGGTCGCGCGTCAAGGGGTTCTAAGCTATATCTGTGCGCTGGCTTGAACCTGCGCGCGCTCGATTCCCCCGTCGCCACGCTGCCCGGAACACCCTCGCATGGCCGTTGTCGTCCGATCCAACTCCACCCCTGCCCGCCAACTGGCTTCGCCGGAGGTGCGCTCGCTTATGCGCCGGCGCAGCGGGGAGTTGCTCGGGATCGCGCTGGGCCTGACAGGCCTTGCCCTTCTGGTGGCGCTGGCCAGCCATAATCCGGCCGATCCCTCCCTGAACACGGCGACCACGCGCGGCACCAGCAATCTTGCCGGACCGCCCGGCGCCGTTGTGTCGGACCTGCTGCTCCAGGGCTTCGGCCTGGCCGGCGCGCTGCCTGGGATCGCCATGCTGGCCTGGTGCTGGCGGATCGCCTCGCATCGCGGCATCGGCTCGCCGGCGCTGCGCATCGCCGCGCTGCTGTCGGCCATGCCGGCGCTGGGCGGCGTGCTCGCCGCGGTGTCCGCGCCCAGCGGGCACACGCCCATCGCCTGGCCGACGGTCGCCGGACCCGGTGGCGCGGTCGGCCAGCTGCTGGCCGGCGCGGCCATGGATGCCGGCCGTCCCCTGCTCGGCCCCTGGGCGCCGATCGTTGTCTGGCCGTCGGGCCTGTTGGTGGCACTGGGCCTTACCCTGCTCACTCTGGGCCTCAGCTTTGGTGAATGGCGCGTGGTCGGTTCGGTTGCCGGGCGCACGGCCGGATCGGCCGCCCGCCGCTCGGTTTCCGGCGGGCGCAGCGCGGCTGGCCTGTTCAGCCGTGCCGGCGGTGGTCTCTCCGGCGTGTTCTCGCCGCTGACGCGCCGGTTCGGCCGCCACGCGGAAGACAATGAGCCCGCGCACGAACGCGCCGAACCGAAACTCCGCCCCGGCCCCACCAGCATGATCACCCGTTTGGCCGTGCCGGACGCCGAGACCGAGAACGAACCGCCGCCGGAACCCCGCAACCGCCTGGCCGCCATGCTGGACAAGCGCCCGGCCAAGCCTGCCAAGACACCGGCTGCGAAGGCCCAGGCGGCCAAGCCGGCCCCCGAGCAGATTTCGCTGCCGCTGGTGGAGGGCAGCTGGCGCTTCCCGCCGCTGTCGCTGCTGGCCCCCGCTCCCGCCCGCGGCGTCGTCGGCCCCACCGCCGATGCCCTCGAAGCCGTCGCCCGCCGGCTGGAAACGGTGCTCGGCGACTACGGCGTGCAGGGCCGCATCGTCGCCTATCGCGCTGGCCCCGTGGTCACGCTGTATGAACTGGAACCGGCCCCCGGCATCCGCAGCGCCCGCGTCATCGGTCTTGCCGACGACATCGCCCGCACCCTCGCCGTCGCCGCCGTGCGCATCGCCACCGTATCGGGGCGCAACGTCATCGGCATCGAGGTGCCGCACGAGAAGCGCGAAACCGTCTATCTCAGCGAAGTGCTCGCCGCCGAAGCCACGCAGAAGCATGTCGGCCGGCTGTCGCTCGCGCTCGGCAAGAACATCGGCGGCGAGGCCGTGGTCGCCGACCTTGCCCGCATGCCGCACCTGATGATCGCCGGCACCACCGGCTCCGGCAAATCCGTCGGCGTCAACGCGATGATCCTCAGCCTGCTGTATCGCCTGTCGCCCGACCAGTGCCGGCTGATCCTGATCGACCCCAAGATGCTCGAGCTCTCGGTGTACGAGGGTATCCCGCATTTGATGGCTCCGGTCGTCACCGAGCCGGCCAAGGCCGTCACCGCGCTGAAATGGACCGTGCGGGAAATGGAGCGCCGCTATCGCTCCATGAGCCTGCTCGGTGTGCGCAACATCGGCGGCTACAACGACCGCGTGGCCGAAGCCCGCGCCAAGGGGGAGGTCGTCACCCGCCGCGTGCAGACCGGCTTCGACCCCGACACCGGCCGCCCGACCTTCGAGGAACAGCCCCTCGCCCTTGAACCGCTGCCGTTCATCGTGGTCGTGGTCGACGAGATGGCCGATTTGATGATGGTCGCCGGCAAGGAGATCGAGGCCGCGGTCCAGCGCCTGGCGCAGATGGCCCGCGCCGCCGGCATCCACGTCATCATGGCCACCCAGCGCCCGTCGGTGGATGTGATCACCGGCACCATCAAGGCCAACTTCCCCACCCGCATCAGCTTCCAGGTCATCAGCAAGTTCGACAGCCGCACCATCCTCGGCGAACAGGGCGCCGAACAGCTGCTGGGCATGGGCGACATGCTCTACATGATGGGCGGCGGACGCATCACCCGCGTGCACGGCCCCTTCGTCTCCGACCGCGAAGTGGAAGACGTCGTGGCCTTCCTGCGCGAGCAGGGCGAACCGGCCTATGTCGAGGAAGTCACCGAACCCGTGGACGACGACGGCGGCAACCAGGCCTTCTCCGGCATCGCATCCGCTTCCGACGGCGAAAAGGGCCTGTTCGACCAGGCCGTCGCCGTGGTCGCCCGCGAAGGCAAAGCCTCCACCAGCTTCATCCAGCGCCACCTGAATATCGGCTACAACCGCGCTGCCAAACTCATCGAGCAAATGGAAAAAGAAGGCATCGTCTCCGCCGCCAACCACGTCGGCAAACGCGAAATCCTCGTCCGCCGCACACACGACGACGACTGATACGGGGTCGGGCGGCGGGATGGTGAAGCAAGCAAGGCCAGGGGCTCTGCCCCTGGACCCCGCCAAAGGGCTCGCCCTTTGGAAACCCCAGACATTTTTTAAGGAATGGGCGGGCGAGGGGGTGCGGGTTGCGCCACCTCTTGCCCGCCCATTCCTTAAAAAATAGCCAGGGGTTTCCAGAGGCGAGCCTCTGGCGGGGGTCCAGGGGGCAGCGCCCCCTGGCCTTGCTTGCCTTCCTACTTCCCGCCCCCTCACCCGCATGAGGCCGTTATGGGTGATGGCGGCGTATGGGTTTGTCGCCGGGCTGCCGTTGCCGTTGTCGGGATTTACCTTTCGGCTGTGGTTGTCGGAAGGCGGGGTTTCGCTCGCGGCCATCGGGCTGACGGCGAATATCGGGTTGGCCTATTCGCTGAAGTTCCTGTGGGCGCCGATTTTGGATCATGCGCCGCCGCCGTTCGGCCTGGCCCGGTTCGGCAGGCGGCGGGGGTGGTTGCTGGCGATCCAGCCGGCGTTGGTTCTGGCGGCGGTATTGCTGGCTTTGTCCCATCCTCGGGCGGCGCCCCTGGCGGCGGTGGGCGCGGCCGCTTTGGTGGCGTTCTTGTCGGCCAGCCAGGACATCGCGATCGACGCCTGGCGCATCGAGGTGTTTCCAGAGCGCGAGCAGGGCAAGGCGCTGGCGGTCTATGTCTGGGGCTATCGCATTGCGCTGCTGATCACGACGTCGGTGGTGATCGGGGCGGCCGGCCGGGTCGGCTGGCCGGTGGCGTTGCTGGGCGCGGCCGGCTTGATCGCGCTGGGGGTACCGGTGACGCTGCTGGCGCCGGAGCCGGCCGTGCGGGTGGCGCGCGAAGCTGTTGTGGGCGCATGGGGGCGGTTGCGGGCGGCGATCCTGGATCCGTTCGTCGAGTTCATTTCCCGCCCCGGCGCATGGACGATCCTGGCATTTGTCGCGCTGTTCAAGCTCGGTGAGGCGATGGCCGGGATCATGACGGCGCCGTTCTATCGCTCGCTGGGCTTCGAGCGGGATGCGATCGCCGCCATCGGGCCGTTCTCGCTGGCGGGAACCTTGGCGGGGCTGACCCTGGGCGGCTGGCTGGTGGCACGGATTGGCGTCGGGCGTTCCCTGCTGTGGACCGGTTGGGTGCAGACCCTGGCGATGGGGATGTATGTCGTGCTGGCCTATTCCGCCGGGGCGCATGACATCCTGTATGGGACGGTCGTAACCGAGGCGTTTGCCCAAGGCATGGCCGATGCGGCGTTCCTGACCTATCTGTCAGGCCTATGCTCGCTGGCGTTCACCGCGACGCATTACGCGCTACTGTCGTCGCTGGCAGCGATCACGGTGCATACGATCGGCGGGTTTTCGGGAATTCTGGCTGGATCACTTGGCTGGGTGCGGTTCTACATGCTCTGCATGTTTGCGGCCTTGCCGGCGATGGCGATCATGCTGCGGCTGCTCCACCGCTTTCCGCCGGCGGAAAGCGATGAGGAACGCAGCTGACAGGAACTTAAACCTGCTCCGGAACGTTGCCGAGGACGGCCAGAAACTCGGGCTCGCCGTAATCACCGGCCTCCTCATCGGCCATCACACGCACGATGTGCCCGCCGGCGATCAGCCCGCCCGCCATGGCTTTCTCGGCGCGCCGATGCGCGTCCTGCGGGCTGCGGCAGGCGATCGGTTGCCCGGCTTTCAGGCCACCGCGCTTAGGCTGGGTATAGGGCTGAAAGATGATGCGTTCGGCCACGGCCATGTGATGTCCCCAATTCGCGGTCTCTGATTCGCGACGGGGCCAGCGTGTTCCCTATTTGTTCAAAACGCAAGGATTGTTCGTCGAAGACAAGCACCGGAAACAATCGCCGATCACGTGCCGCGCGGCGGATCCGGTGTGGCCGGCATTTGCGGCAGCCAGATGCTGACCGTGGTGCCGACGCCGATCTCGCTGTCGATCCGCATCTGGCCGCGATGGCGGTTGACGATGTGCTTCACGATCGCAAGACCCAGGCCGGTGCCGCCGACACTGCGCGAGCGGCCCTTGTCGACGCGGTAGAACCGCTCGGTCAGCCGCGGCAGATGCGCTCGCTCGATGCCGCCGCCCTGGTCGGTGACCGACAGCACCACCCCGGGGCGGGAGGGGAACCGCGTTCCGGCCGATGCGGACGTCGCCTCGATCCGCACGGTGCCACCTTCGCGGCCATATTTGATCGCATTGTCCAGCAGGTTTTGCGCCACCTGGGAAAGCTGGTCGGCATCGCCCAGCACCGGTGGCAGGGCGGGGTCGAGTCGCAGGTCGAAAATCACCGACCGCTCCCTCAGCTTCGGTTCGAAGCCGGCGGCGATGCGGGTCAGCAGCGCCGGCAGGTCCACCGCATCGGACGGCACCTGGTGCTCCACCAGCTCGATCCGCGACAGGCTGAGCAGGTCGTCGATCAGCCGGTTCATCCGCGCGCCCTGCTCGGCCATGATGCCGAGGAAGCGGCGCTGCGCCGGCGGGTCGTCCGCCGCGGGGCCGAGCAGCGTGTCGACGAACCCGATCATGCTGGCGAGCGGGGTGCGCAACTCGTGGCTGGCATTGGCGACGAAATCGGCCCGCATGCGTTCCAGCGCCCGGTCCCGCGTGCGGTCCGACAGCACCACCACGGCGCGTCCGCCATCGGAAAGCGGCGGATCCATGGGAATGACCACCGCGTGGACATCGCGCGGCACCGGCACGGGCAGCGTCACGGCGGCGGTCTCGGTCGTCGCGGCCACGCCGGCGGGCGGGTTGAACGCCCGGTCGATCGCGGCGCGCAGGCCGGGGTTGCGCAGCACCGCCTGAATGTCGGCGCCGAAGGCGCCACGCGCGGCGGCGTTGGTCCGGCGGATCGACCGGTCGGCCCCCAGCACGATCAGCGGGTCGGGCAGAAGCTCGACGATCCCCTCGTCGGCGCGGCGCATCCGCTCCACCAGCGCGGAACGCTCGGCGGTCAGGCGGGCCAACCGGTCGATGTCGCGCATCAGCCGTTCCATCGGCGGCAGCACGGGCGACATCAGGGCGGGCTGCGGGATTTCCTGCGCGATCGCCTGTTGCACCGTTTCCGACAGCAGCTCCATGTCCCGCGCCCACAGTAGCGCGACGCACAGCGCCGAGACGGCGGTCAGCGCCATTGAGAGCAAGGCCGGTCCGGCCGGCAGTAGCCGGATGCTGGCCAGGACCGCGAATGCCAGGATCGGCACACCCGCCAGTACGCAGACGATCAGGAACAGGTTGCTGAACCGCACGGGGTGGCTCGTCCTTCCGTGGTCAGGCCGGCGGCTGACGGCCGGCGGCTGGGCCCGGCCCGGTCAAAAACCCGGGGTGGCGAAGCTGCTCGGCGCCGGTTCGGCCAATTGCGAGCCGCCCCGTTGCACCCGGAACACCGCCAGGCCGCGCCGCACCTGTCCGTCCGCCAGCAATGCCAGCGGGCCATCGACGCCGGCATAGCCTTCCGGCCGGGTCAGCGCGCCGACCGAATAATCCGGCCCGGCGGCCAGCAGGCGGGCAATCGCCGCGCCGTCCACGGCAAGATCGGCCACCGGCGAGGGCGGCGCGCCATATTTGGCGGTGTAGGCCTGCACGAAATCGGCCCTTGTGGCGGGATCGGGCGCGGCGAACAGCGCGCCGGGGAAATTGCCGGACTGGCTGGCGGGATTGGCCCAGAGCGTCGGACCGTAGATCTGCACCGCTCCGCGATCCAGGTCGTAATACGACAGCAGGGAGGCGATTTCGGCCAGCGATTCTCCGGCATCAGCCAGCAGCAGCCCGTCGAAGTCCGGCGGCGGCACCGGGCGTTTGGCGATCTCGGCGGCCTCG
The DNA here is from genome assembly GCA_963839645.1 of uncultured Alphaproteobacteria bacterium. GTDB lineage: Bacteria > Pseudomonadota > Alphaproteobacteria > Acetobacterales > Acetobacteraceae > PALSA-911. The sequence continues at coordinate 652,811 of CAWIVZ010000001.1, forward strand.
TGGCGGCCTTCCGCCGAGAGCTTGGCGCGCGCCACCTTGATCTGCGCGTCCATCACGCCGCGCCGGCTGGCATAGCCGGAAACATTGCGCACGGCCGAATTGATCGAGGCCATGCCGGGTGCGTATTGCACGACATTCGGTGCCGGCAGGCCGCGCTGATCCGCGGTCATCAGCAGCGCGTCGCTCATCGCGCGGCCGAAATCGTTGCCGGGCACCAGGGCGGAAAGCCGGGTCTTGCCCATGCCCTGCGCGACATCGACCAGGCGGCGCACCTGTTGCACCGGCGTGATGCCGAGCGTCCAGACACCCGGCTGGGCCTGCGCGGGATCGTTGGTGAAGGCCAGCACCGCGATGCTGGCCTCCCGCGCGACCGGCGCGACGGCGGCGGTTTCGACCGAGGTCAGCGGACCCAGGATCAGCCCGGCGCCGGCACCGATCGCCTCGCGCGCGGCGGTCGCGGCGCCCGCGGGCGTTCCGCCGGTATCCTTGGCGATCAGCCTCGGCCCGTCCGGCGCGTCCAGCACCAGCTTCGCCGCCCGCAGCATGCTCTGCCCGACATCCGCGTTCGGGCCGGTCAGCGGCAGCAGGATGGCCACGTCCCGGCCGGGCTGGCTCGGCTTGTCGACCGCGGCCACACCCGGCGCTCCCGCGAACGGCAAGCGGCCGGCCGGGGCCCGGCGCCCGTGCGCCCGGCGCCCGGACCGGTGGCGACCGGACCCGGCATCGGCGTTGGCGCGAAGCTCCTGGTCCCGGCGCAGCCAGCCAGTGCTAGGATGACGAACAGGAGCGCGCCAACCCGTGATGACAATTTCCAGCAATACATGCGACGGATCTCCCGATCAGCAGGTCGATAACCAGATCGACGATCAATTTGGGGGCGAATCGGCCCCGGTTGCAGGACTTGTGCTGGTTTCCACGCCGATCGGCAACCTTGGCGATATGACACCCCGCGCGCGTCAGGCGCTGGAAGCGGCCGATGTTATCCTATGCGAGGATACACGCCATACCGGCCGGCTGTTGAGCGCTTTCGGCATCAACAAACCGCTACAACCACTGCACGAGCACAACGAGGACCAGCGCACCCCCGCGTTGCTGGCGATGCTGCGGCAGGGCAAGCGGCTGGCGCTGGTGTCGGACGCCGGCATGCCGCTGGTTTCCGACCCCGGCTACCGGCTGGTGCGCGCGGCGATCGCGGCGGGCCTGCCGGTCGGCGTGGCGCCGGGCGCGAGTGCGGCGGTCACCGCCCTGGTGCTGTCGGGCCTGCCGCCGCAGCCTTACCTGTTCCTCGGCTTTCCGCCGCCTCGCCAGGCCGGCCGCCGCGCCGCCTTCGGCACCCTGCGCGCCGCCGAGCGCGCGGGGCTTTCGGCCACATTGATCTGGCACGAGGCGCCGCACCGCCTGGCGGAGGCGCTGGTGGACATGGAGGCGGCGTTCGGACCTCGCCACGCCGCGGTGGCGCGCGAACTGACCAAGAAGTTCGAGGAGGTGCGGCGCGGCACCCTGGCGGAGCTTGCCGCGCACTACGCCACGCACGAGGCGCGCGGCGAGATCACCGTTCTGGTCGGGCCGCCGGAAGAAGCCGATCCGGAGGATCTGGACGGACAGCTGGCCTCCGCCCTGGCCAGCCACAGCGTGAAGGACGCCGCCGCCCTGGTGGCCGCGGCCACCGGCCTGCCGCGCAAGCTGGTCTATGCCCGCGCGCTGGCGATCAGTTCCGCAACTCCGGAATGACCCAAAGCGGCTTTTCGCCCCGCGATACCCGCTGGCAATTATCGAAGGCGTTGCGGAAGCGGTGGTACTGGTTGTCGTAGGTCGGCCCGGCCAGATGCGCGGTCAGCACCACGTTGGGCAGCGTGAACAGCGGATTGTCCGGCTGCGGCGGCTCCTGGTCGAACACGTCCAGCCCCGCCCCGGCGATGGTGCCGTTGCCCAGGGCCTCGATCAGGTCCGGTTCGTTCACCACCGGGCCGCGGCAGGTGTTGATCAGATAGGCGCCGGGCTTCATCCGCTTCAGCTCCGCCGTCCCGATCATGTGCTTCGTGGCCGGCAGCAACGGCACATGCAGCGAAACCAGGTCCGAGGTTCGGAGGATTTCGTTCATCAGCCGGAAGCGCACGTCCAGCGCGTCCTCGCGTTCCTCGCTCAGCCGTTCCACATCGTAATACTGCACCCGCATGTCGAAGGCCTGCGCCATGCGGGCCACCTTCTTGCCGATGGTGCCGAGGCCGATGATCCCCAGCGTGCGGTCGCGCAATTCGTACATCCGCGCCTGCGAGCTGTCGTTGCCGCGCCAGCGTCCGGCCGCGACGTTGGCGTGCTGCCAGACCAGCCGGCGGGAGACGGCCAGCATCAGCATCAGCGCGTGCTCTGCCACGGCGGTGGAATTGGCGCCGCCGTTGTTGCAGATCGGCACCCCCGCGCGCCGCGCCGCCTCGATGTCGCAGCGGTCGTAGCCGGCGGAGGTCAGCTGCACCAGCTTCAGGTGCGGCGCGTTCTTGTAGAACGCGTCATTCACCCGGGGATCGCTGAAACCCACCAGATAGTCGGCATCGCGCATCGTCGCCATGAAGTCCGGCGCGTCGGGCCGCACCAGGGTCAGCTCGAACCCGGCCGGAACCAGCTCGCGGGCGATGTCGTTCTCGTTCAGCGGGCTGTCGATCAGCACGATCTTGTGGGCCATTGCGTTCCTCCGGTTTCGTTGTTGCGGCGAGGATAGCGCGGTCCGGCCCCCTCATGCCAAGCTGGCGGCAAAGCGGGGGAAGGGTCATGGAAAGCATTCGCAATTCGGTGCGCGAGAAACTGGCGCAGGGCGGCGTGGTCGCGTCCATCACCGCGCGGCTGGTGCGCGGGGTGGAAATCGCCGCCATCGCCAAGGCGGCCGGGTTCGACACGCTGTATGTCGATCTGGAGCACAACAGCTTCTCGCTCGAAATCAACCTCGCAGATCTGCCTTGCCGCTCTGGCCGGGGGGATCGCGCCGTTCGTGCGGGTGCCGGCGATCGCGCCGGAATACATCGCCCGGGTGCTGGACGGTGGCGCGCTCGGCATCATCGCCCCGCATATCCGCGACGCCGACGACGCCCGCGCGGCGGTGGCCTATGCGAAATACCCGCCGCTGGGTGAACGCTCCTACGGCGGCAACATGCCGCATCTCGGCTATCGCTCGATGCCCCCGGCAAACTCGATGGCGGCGCTGAACGATGCCACCATGGTTGTCGTGATGATCGAGACGGTGGATGCGCTGGAGCATGTCGAGGAGATCATCGGCGTTGAAGGTGTCGACATGCTGCTGATCGGCACCAACGATCTGTGCGGCGAGTTCGGCATTCCCGGCCAGTACGAGCACGAGAAGGTGCACGCCGCCTACCAGCGCTGCATCACCGCGGCGCGGGCGGTGGGCAAGCATGTCGGCGTCGGCGGGTTGGCGAGCCGGCCGAAGCTGGTCGAGCAATTCGTCAAGATGGGTGCGCGCTATGTCTCCACCGGCGCCGATCTCGGCTTCCTGCTGGAGGCGGCTTCAGCGAAGGCCCGCGCGGTGCGGGACATCGTGCCTTGATCCGCGCGCCGCTGCACGGTGAGGAGGTCAGACGATGAACGAAGCGTCCATGGCGGGGGTGATCGAAACCGATCAGATCACGCCGGCCGACGAAGCCGCGATGATCGCGCTGCTCGGCGCCTTCAATCGCACCAAGGCCGGTCCGGAAGGCGTGCGGCCGCTCGGCCTGTTGCTGCGCCCTTCCGCCGATGCGCCTATCGAGGGCGGCGTTGTCGGCTGGTCCTGGTACGGCTGGCTGCATATCGCCTTCGTTTACCTGCCCGAACCTTTGCGCGGCAACGGCCTCGGCCGCCGCCTGCTGCAACGGGCCGAGGCAATCGCCCGCGAACGCGGCTGCCATGGCATGTGGCTGGACACGTTCAGCTTTCAGGCGCGCGGCTTCTACGAAAAGCTCGGCTTTTCGGTGTTTGGCGAGCTCGAGGATTATCCCCCGGGCCATGGCCGGATTTTTCTGAAAAAGCGGCTGGATGGTCCCGGCTGACCCGCCATGCCTCACCTCGGCCGGTTGATAAATCGGCCGGCATCCCGCAAGAAACCGGCAACGACAATTCCGCGACTGTTGGGGAACCAGGCACAATGGCCGTTCGGCTGAGGCACGCGTGAAGATCTATCGCACCTGGCAAGGCCTGCCGGAAGACGCCCGCGGCGCCACCGTCGCGCTGGGCAATTTCGACGGCGTGCATCTGGGCCACGCCCATCTGCTGCATGCCGCCCACGCCGCCCGGCCCGACGCCCCGTTGGCGGTGCTGACCTTCGAGCCGCATCCGCGCGAACTGTTCCGCCCGGACGACCCGCCCTTTCGCCTCACTTTATCGGCCGAACGGGCGGACGCGCTGGCGGCCAACCATGTCAGCATCCTCTACGAGCTGGTCTTCGACCACGCCTTCAGCCGGATGACCGCCGAGCAGTTCGTCGACGAGGTGCTGCATGACGGCCTCGGCGCCCGGCACCTGGCGTCGGGTGGGGATTTTGCCTTCGGCCATCGCCGCGGCGGCGATACCGGGCTGCTCGCCGCCCGCGCCGAAGCCCTCGGCATGGGCATGACCATCGTGCCGGCGCTGTCCGATACGCACGGGCCGCTTTCCTCGACGCGCATCCGCCGGGCGCTGCAGGACGGCTATCCCGAGCGCGCCACGGCCGAACTCGGCCGGCCATGGTGCATCCGCGGCATCGTCGCGCATGGCGACCAGCGTGGCCGGACCATCGGCTTTCCCACCGCCAACATTCAGCTCGGCCGGCATCTGGAGCCGGCGCGCGGCGTCTATGCCGTGACCATCCGCCTGCCCGACGGCAGCGTGAAGCCCGGTGCGGCCAATATCGGCCGCCGGCCCACGGTGAACGCCGGGCCGGAAAGCCGGCTGGAGGTCAATATCTTCGATTTCTCCGGTGATCTGTACGGCCAGGAACTGGCGGTGGCGCTGCACGCCTATCTGCGTCCGGAGCAGAAATTCTCCGGCCTGGAGGAGCTGAAGTCGCGGATTGCCGCCGACGCGGCCCAGGCACGGCAAATTCTTGACGCCAAGGCGTAAGGCTTCGCATAGTCCAGGCCATGGGAACGGTGTATAGGCACGCGCGAATTACGGTCCCGGCCGGTTCCTGACTTTATTGGGTCAGTGACCGCCGGGTTCTGCCGCCGCCTGTCCTCCTCGATCGCGGCCATCGACGCCGCGGAGATAGCCCATGAACGACGCCCCGACGCCCGACAAGCCCGCCGCACGCGACTATCGCGACACGGTATTCCTGCCGCAGACCGGCTTTCCGATGCGCGGCGACCTGCCGAAGAAGGAACCCGCCATCCTCGCCCGCTGGGAGAAGATGGACCTCTGGTCCCAGCTGCGCGCCGCCTCCGTGAACAGGCAGAAGTTCATCCTGCATGACGGCCCGCCCTACGCGAACGGCAATCTGCATATCGGCCACGCGCTGAACAAGATCCTGAAGGATGTGATCAACCGCTCGCGCCAGATGGCCGGGCAGGACGGCCTCTATATCCCCGGCTGGGACTGCCACGGCCTGCCGATCGAATGGAAGATCGAGGAAGAGTACCGCCGCAAGAACCAGGACAAGGACCAGGTCCCCATCCTGCAGTTCCGCGCCGAATGCCGCGCCTACGCCGCGCATTGGATGGGCGTGCAGGCGCAGGAATTCCGCCGCCTCGGCGTCGAGGGCGCCTGGGGCGAGCGCTACGCGACGATGGATTTTCCCTCCGAAGCCGCCATCGCCAACGAGATCTGCAAATTCCTGCTGAACGGCGCGCTGTATCGCGGCCTGCGCCCGGTGATGTGGTCCCCGGTCGAAAAGACCGCCCTGGCGGAAGCCGAGATCGAGTACCACGACCACACCAGCGTGACGATCTGGGTGCGCTTTCCGATCCTGGAAACCGCCCACGAACTTCTGCAAGGCGCGTCCGTGGTGATCTGGACCACGACCCCCTGGACCATGCCGGGCAACCGCGCCATCGCCTTCGGCGAGAGCTTCGACTATGCGCTGGTGCATGTGGATGGCGTCGACGAGGGCTCGCTGGCCCGCGTCGGCGAGCGGATGCTGATCGCGCTCGACCTGCTGCCCAAGGTCTGCGAGGAAACCGGCATCGCCGCGCACCATGTCGGCCACGTCTTCAAGGGCGCCGAGCTGGCCGGCACGATCTGCCGCCACCCGCTGCACGCGCACGGCTTCCCGCACGCGGTGCCGCTGCTGGCGGCCGATTTCGTCACCACCGAGGCCGGCACCGGCTTCGTCCATATCGCGCCCGGCCATGGCGAGGACGATTTCATCCTCGGCCGCGCGCACGGCCTGGAAATCCCGGAAACCGTCGGCGACGACGGCACCTTCAACCCCTGGGTGCCGCATCTGGCCGGCGTGCATGTCTACAAGGCCGGCGATCCGGTTTGTGCGCTGTTGACCGAGGCCGGCGGGTTATTGGCCCGCGGCAAATTGGTACACTCCTATCCGCATTCCTGGCGCTCCCGCGCGCCGCTGATCTATCGCGCCACGCCGCAATGGTTCATCCGCATGGACGGGCCGGAGCACATCCGCCAGAAGGCGCTCGCCGCCATCGCCGCCACCCATTTCGTGCCCGACCAGGGCCGCAACCGCATCGGCTCGATGGTCGCGGCCCGGCCGGACTGGTGCATCTCGCGCCAGCGCGCCTGGGGCGTGCCGATCGCGGTGTTCGTGGAAAAGCGCACCGGCGAGCCGCTGCGCGACGAGCAGGTGGTCGCCCGCATCGTCGCCGCGTTCCGCGAGGAAGGGGCCGATTGCTGGTACTCCTCCCCGCCGTCGCGCTTCCTCGGCGAGGGCTACAGGTCCGAGGATTTCGAGCAGGTGATGGACATCGTCGATGTGTGGTTCGAGTCCGGCTCGACCCATGCCTTCACGCTGGAGGATCGCGGCCTGCCCTGGCCGGCGGATCTGTATCTGGAAGGCTCGGACCAGCATCGCGGCTGGTTCCATTCGTCGCTTGCTGGAATCGGTCGGCACCCGTGGGGTGGCGCCGTTCAAGGCGGTGCTGACGCATGGCTTCGTGATGGACGAGGCCGGGCGGAAGATGTCCAAGTCGCTCGGCAACGTCACCGCCCCGCAGGAGGTCAGCGACAAGTTCGGCGCCGATATCCTCCGGCTCTGGGTGATGATGTCCGACACCTCCGAGGATCTGCGCATCGGCCCCGAGATCCTGAAGCAGCAATCGGAGCTGTATCGCCGTCTGCGCAACACGCTGCGCTGGCTGCTTGGCAGCCTGGACGGGTTTTCGGAAGCCGAGCGCCTGCCGGTCGAGCAGATGCCGGAACTGGAACGCTGGGTGCTGCACCGGCTGACCGAGCTTGACGCGAAGATCCGCGCGGCGACCGCAAGCTACGATTGGACCGGAGTGTATCCCGAGCTGCATAATTTCTGCTCCACCGACCTGTCGGCGTTCTATTTCGACGTGCGCAAGGATGCGATCTACTGCGACCGCCCCGACAGCCTGCGCCGCCGCGCCGCGCGCACCGTGCTGGACCATCTGCACCGCTGCCTGACCATCTGGCTGGCCCCCGCGCTCTGCTTCACCGCCGAGGAGGCCTGGTGCGCCCGCTTCGGCGAGGACAGCTCCGTGCATCTGCAGCTGTTCCCGGATCTGCCGGCGAACTGGCGCGACGCGGCGCTGGGGGCGAAATGGGAGAAGCTGCGCGGCGAACGCGCCGAGTTGACCCGCCGGCTCGAACTGGCCCGCCAGCAGGGCGAGATCGGCGCCTCGCTGCAGGCCAGGATCGACCTGACCGGAGCGGTCACCGAGGGCGATATCGAGTTCTGGAAGGAGCTGGCCATCGTCTCGGATGCCTGGTTCAGCCACGACGCCGACGCGCCGCGCGTGACAAAGGCGCCCGGCGAGAAATGCGCCCGCTGCTGGAAGGTGCTGCCCGAGGTGGGTGACGTCGCGGCGCACCCCACGCTGTGCCTGCGCTGCGCCGATGCCGTGGAGTCCGGCCTGGTCTGCAGGGCCGTGGCTTGATCCACACTTCCTCCGGTTGGACCGCATGAGCCATCCCGCCCGCTTCCGGGCCGGGGTCGCCGCTGCCCTGGGGGTGCTGGCCGCCGACCAGGCCAGCAAATTCTGGATCCTGCATGTGCTGGATCTGCCCGATCTGCGCCAGGTCGTGGTGCTGCCGGTGCTGAACCTGACCATGGTGTGGAACCGCGGCGTCACCTTCGGGCTGCTGAACGGTTTCGGCGACTGGGGCCCCGTCGTGCTGGCGGTGCTGGCGCTGGCGGTGGTGGTGGCGCTCGGCTTCTGGCTGCACCGCGCCACCTCGGGGCTGATGGCCGTCAGCATCGGCGCCATCGCCGGCGGCGCCATCGGCAACGTGATCGACCGGGTGCGCTACGGCGCGGTGGTGGATTTCATCCATGCCCATGTCGGCGACTGGTCATGGTATGTGTTCAACATCGCCGACGCCGCGATCGTCTGCGGGGTCGCCGCCTTGCTGCTGGACAGCCAGCTCACCGGCCGGGCCGACCGGCGAGGCACCGGGCGGAACAAGGACCCGGAGCAGGATGACGGCAAGGACCACCTTGCCGATGCCTGAATCCAAGGCTAAGGACTTTGCCATGAGGCTCAAACCCATTCGTACCCCGTTTTCGCTTTCCTTGCCCGTTCTGCTGGCCGGCGGGTTGCTGCTGACCGGTTGCAGCGACAGCCTGACCCGCACCTTCGGCCTGACGCGCGACGCGCCGGACGAGTTTACCATCACCACCCGGGCGCCGCTGTCCATGCCGCCCGAATTCGCGCTGCGCCCGCCGCGCCCCGGCGCGCCGCGGCCGCAGGAACAATCCGAGCGCGAGCAGGCGGAACTGACCCTGGCGCCCCAGGCGGCGCTGGGCAACAACGCCCAGGTCGGCATCACCCCCGGCCAGGAAGCGCTGCTGCAGGAAGCCGGACCGGCTGCGCCGGCCGATATCCGCCGCAAGATCGACCAGGACGCGCAGCTCGACCGGCCGCAGGAAAGCTTCACCGACAAGATGCTGTTCTGGCAGTCGCCGCCGCCGCCCGGCACCCAGATCGATGCCCAGAAGGAAGCCCAGCGCCTGCGGGAGAACGCGGCGCTCGGCAACGCACCGACCACCGGCACGACGCCGATCATCCAGCCGCAGAAGAAGGGCTTCCTGCAGGGCATCTTCGGCAATCTGTTCTAGGCTGGAGCGCTTTCACATAGAGTGAAAGCGCTCCAGCTTGCATTTAGAGCAATATCAGCCTGACTGGAATCGCGAAGCGATCTTAGGCTGATGAAATTGCTCGCTAAAATACGACTAGAGCGTTTTCACTCTCCGTGAAAACGCTCTAGCGAGCGATCGATAAGGGACCGGATCATAGGGAAGAGCGCCGTCGCATGACCGACGCGATCGCCAGTTGAGCCCTTCGTTGGACGCGGCACTTCCCGGCCGGGTCAGCCGCATCCGGCTGCTGTCGGAGACCACCGTCAACCGCATCGCCGCCGGCGAGGTGATCGAGCGCCCGGCCGCCGCGGTGAAGGAACTGGTGGAAAACGCCCTGGACGCCGGCGCCACCCGCATCGCGGTCGCCTTACGTGAGGGCGGCATCTCCCGCATCGAGGTCACCGACGACGGCATCGGCATGTCGGCGGACGAGCTGGCGCTGGCGGTGCAGCGCCATGCCACCTCCAAGCTGACCGACGACAATCTGGTGCTTATCAGCACTCTGGGCTTTCGCGGCGAGGCGCTGCCCTCGATCGGCGCCGCCGCCCGGCTGTCGATAACCTCCCGCCCGCGAGATGCCGGCCGTGGCGACGCGGCCGCCACCATCTCGGTGGAGGGTGGGCGGATTTCGGAGGTTGCTCCCGCCGCCGGCGCGCCTGGCACAAGGGTGGTGGTCAGCGACCTGTTCTTCGCCACCCCGGCAAGGCGGAAATTCCTGAAGAACCCGCGCACCGAGGCGGACCACGCCGAAGAAGCCGTCCGCCGCCTGGCCTTCGCCGCACCCGGCGTGGCGTTCCGACTGGAAAGCGAGGGCCGGTTGGTGTTCGACCTGCCCGCCCAGAACCGCCAGGCCCGCACCGCCGCCCTGCTCGGCCCGGACGCCGCCGCCGCCTTCGTGGCGGTGGAGGCCGAACGCGGCCCGATGCGCCTGTCCGGGCTCGCCTGCGCCCCCAGCATCACCCGCGCCACCGGGGCATCGCAAACCCTGGTGGTGAACGGCCGCCCTGTCGCCGACCCGGTGCTGCGCACGGCGGTGCGCGTGGCCTATCGCGACGTCATCGCCGCCGGGCGGTTTCCGGTGGTGGCCCTGTTCATCGACCTGCCGGCCGAGGAACTGGATGTGAACGTCCATCCCGCCAAGACCGAATTGCGCTTCCGCGACGCCGCCGCCATCCGTTCCCTGGTCATCGGCGGCCTGCGCGCCGCGCTGTCCGGCGGCGCCGGCTCTGGTTTGGCGGGGGCGGGGCCCACCGGCCCGCAGGAAGCCGCCGGCCCCTACGCCCCGCGCCCGGCGCTGCATCTGCTGCAATCGCGCCGCCCGCCCGCCGCCTGGCGGCCGCCGCCCTTGCCCGGCATGGAACCGGCCCCGCCGCACCCGAGCCTGGTCGCGCGTTCGAGCGCCGGCTTCGCCGAGGCTCGCCTGCCGCTCGCCGCCGGTCCGGCCGGCCGGGTGCTACCGCCGGTCGAGCCTCAGCCGGAGCACCCGCTCGGCGCGCCGCTCGCCCAGGTGCTGGACACCTATGTCATCGCCGTCGCCGCCGACGGATCCCTGGTGCTGGTGGACCAGCACGCCGCCCATGAACGCCTGACGCATGAGGCGATCCGCGAGCAGATGCTGGCCGGCGGCGTGCGCAGCCAGCCCACGCTGACTCCCGCCGTGGTCGATCTGTCCCCGTCGGACGCCGCCCGCCTGCTGGCGCGCGCCGACGAATTGGCCCGCCTCGGCCTGGAAATCGAGGGTTTCGGCCCCGGCGCCATCCTGGTCCGCGCGCTGCCTGCCGCCCTCGGCGCGCCCGAGCCCGCCCCATTGCTGCGCGACCTCGCCGACGAATTCGCCGAAATGGACGAAGCGGTCTCCCTCGATGCACGGCTGGACGCCGTGATCGCCCGGCTGGCCTGCCATGGCTCGATCCGCGCCGGCCGCCGCCTGACCCAGCCGGAGATGGACCATCTGCTGCGCCAGATGGAAGCGACCCCGCGGGCCGCGACCTGCAGCCATGGCCGCCCAACCTTCCTTAAGTTCACCCGCGCCGAGATCGAGAAGCTGTTCGGCCGGCGCTAGAGCAGGATCGGGTCATGTGAGGAACATGACCCGACGATGCCCTGGCGGCCCTTTAATCCGGCTGCCGGCAGTGTGCCGTAACAGCCACGCATCTCTGCCAACCGCTATCGCCGCGCGCGATGTACCTTGCGAAGCATCCCGCGCACGTGCATTTCATGCATCATGACGAAGTCCGCCGCCGGCCGTTCCATCGCGCTTCCCGAATTGTACAGCGAGCTTGTTCTCGCATCCTGGGAGACGATCGTTCACCGAACCATGATGATCATGAGCGGCACCTGCTCGGTGGGTGAATACCACCGCATGGTGATGGAAAAATCCGAGGCCATGCAGCACTCCACCCTCGCGCTGATGACCGGCGGCAGCGAGCATGCGGTGCTGGCGCCGTTTCACGCCAAGGCCCGCGCCAATGCCAAACGGCTGCGTCCGAAGGCGTGAATACTTTTTAATACGAAACAATATACGCCTAATCGACTGATATACCTCGGTTAATGTCAATCACCGGCTGAACTTGGCGCGCTCAAATAAGCCAGCACCGAGTCGAGCTGGTCCAGATCCCGGTAATGGATGCGCACACTGCCGCCCTTGCCGTCATAGGCGATCTCCACCTTCAGGCCGAGCCGCTCGGACAGCTCCCGCTCCAGGGTGGCCGTTTCCGGATCCTTCTGCCGGGCCGGGCGGGACGCACCGCCCGCCGCAGCCGGGGTCTTGGCCAGCGCCTCGGTCTGGCGCACGTTCAGCCCGCGCGTCAACACCATGGCCATGGCCGTCTCCGGCGTGGGATGCATCAGCAGCGCGCGCGCATGACCAGCCGTCAGGGTGCCTTTGCGCAACTCCGCCCGGATCGCCTCCGGCAGGCCCAGCAGGCGCAGCGTATTGCTGACATGCACGCGGGACTTGCCCACGGCCTGGCCGACGAGTTCCTGGCTGATGCCGAACTCGTCCAGCAGGCGGCGGAAACCCTCGGCTTCCTCGATCGGATTGAGGTCCTGGCGCTGCAAATTCTCCACCAGTCCGGCCGCCATGGCATCGACATCGGTCAATTCCCGGATCAGCGCGGGCACCTCATGCAGCCCGGCGGCCTGGCTGGCGCGCCAGCGGCGCTCGCCGGCGATGATCTGATACCGCCCGGGCTTGGACGGATGCGAGCGAACCAGCAAAGGCTGCAGGATGCCGCGTTCGCGGATCGACGCGGTGAGTTCGTCCAGCGCCTCCGGGTTCATCGCGCCGCGCGGCTGGTAGGGGCTGGGTTCCAGCATTTCCACCGGCAGGGTGCGCACGCCCGGCGATTGCGGCGTCGGCGGCGCGGCGGCGCTGTCTCCCAGCAGGGCGGCCAAGCCGCGGCCAAGGCGGGGACTGGTCTCTTTAGCGCTCATGCGGCGGTTTCCGTCGGTGGGTAGTCAGAGGAAGAAGCCGGCGAGGGCCCGGATGGGTCGCGGGTCAGGGCCCGCTCGCGGCGCAGGAACTCGCCGGCGAGCTGGACATAGGCCTGGGCACCGGCGGAGCGGAAATCATACAGCAGCACCGGCTTGCCGTGGCTCGGCGCCTCGGAAATGCGGATATTGCGCGGAATGACCGTGTCGTAGACCTGCGCGCCGAAAAACCCACGCGCATCGGCGGCGACCAGCTCGGACAAATTATTCCTGCGATCGAACATCGTCAGAACAATGCCCTGCAGCGCGAGGCCCGGGTTCAGTGCCCGCTTCACCATATCGATCGTACGGATCAGCTGGGTGATCCCTTCCAGGGCGAAGAACTCGCATTGTAACGGCACAAGCACAGCATCCGACGCCACCAGGGCGTTCAGGGTCAGCAGCCCCAGGCTGGGCGGGCAGTCGATCAGGATGAAGGAGTACTGGCCGGGCTGCTGGCGGATCGGTGCAAGGGCATCGGCCAGGCGGAATTCTCGCCGCGGCAGATCCACCATCTCGATTTCGGCTCCGGCCAGGTCCGGCTCGGCCGGAACCAAGGCCAGGTTCGGCACGAAGCTGGCCCGCGTGGCATCGGCGAGCGGCACGCCGTCGGCCAGCATCCGGTAGCTGCCTGTGGCGCGGTCGGTGCGGGCAATGCCAAGTCCGGTGGACGCGTTGCCCTGGGGATCGAGGTCTACCAGCAGCACCGACTCGCCATTCGCGGACAGCGCGGTGGCCAGGTTGATCGCCGTCGTGGTTTTGCCGACGCCGCCCTTCTGGTTGGCGATGGAGATCACGCGCGGGGGCCGGGCGGTTCGGCGTTCCGTATTGGGGTCAGGCTGGGGGTTCGGCAACGGCGATCTCACTGATCCGGAGGATGCTGGCGCTGGGGGAGGTGCGGCTGGGAAAGCGCTCGGCCCGCATGTGCCACCTAGCCGCGGCCGCCGTCAATTCGGCATCGGCGTTGGCGCCCTTCAGGAACAGGCAAGCGCCATTTTCGGCCAAAAGCGGGGCAGCCAGGGCCAGCAGCGCGGGCAACGGCGCCAAGGCGCGGGCTGTGATCAGGGGGGCCGGGGCAACGCGGGCGGCCTCGATCCGGCACGCATGCACGGTGGCGGGCGCGCCGGTAATCCGGGCGGCTTCCCGCAGGAACGCGCATTTCCGCTGGTCGGATTCGATCAGATCGAACGGAATGCCGCTGGCGATGGCAAGCACCAGTCCGGGAAACCCGCCACCGGAGCCGAGATCGATCGCCCGGGCCGGGGAGGTCGGCAAATATCGGATCAGCTGCAGCGAGTCGGCGATATGGCGGTCCCACAAATTGGGCTCGTCATTGCGCGCGATCAGATTGACCGTCCGGTTCCAGCGCAGCAGCAGTTCGGCAAAACGGTCCAGAGCGGCCACGGCCGCGTCCGGCAACTGCGCTTCCTGAAGAACAGCTTCGGTGAGGCCTGAGCGCGGGTGTTTCACGTGAAACATCGGGCAGGCGAGGCGAGGGGGTGTTTCACGTGAAACACGTCAGGCCGCACGGCCGGAAACCCGCTTGCGCAGATGCGCTGCGATTGCCGCCAGCGCCGCCGGTGTCATGCCTTGGATCCGCGAAGCGGCTCCCAACGAGCTCGGTCGATGCAAATCCAGCTTGGACCGCAACTCCGTCGACAGCCCGCCGATACCACCGAAATCCACATCCTCCAGCGAAACGCCCTCCTCGCGCCGGAAACTGCGAATATCCGCGTCCTGCCGATGCAGATACCCGGCATACCGCGCCTCGGTCTGCACCTGCGCCAAGGCGCGCGGCGGCAATTCCCGCAGCCAGGGGAATGCGTCCGCCAGGGCCTTCGGCTCCACCACCGCATGGCCGAGCAGTTCCAGCACCGAGCGCCACTTCCCATCGGCGCGAATGGAGATACCCGCGCGTTCCAGGGCGGCGGGATTGGCGCCCTCGGCGCGGGCGCGTTCAAGGCCGGTTTGCACCGCAACCCGGTGCGCCTCGAACGCCGCCGACCGGTCGCTGCCCACGCAGCCCCATTCCGCGCCGCGCGCCGTCAATCGCAGATCGGCGTTGTCCGCCCGCAAGGTCAACCGGAATTCGGCGCGCGAGGTGAACATCCGATACGGCTCGCTCACGCCCTGGGTTGTCAGATCATCCAGCAGCACCCCGATATAGGCCTCCGACCGGTCCAGCATCACCGGCGCCGACCCGCCCGCCAGCCGTGCCGCGTTCAGCCCGGCCATCAGGCCCTGCGCCGCCGCTTCTTCATACCCGGTGGTGCCGTTCACCTGGCCGGCCAGAAACAGCCCCGGCAACGCCCGCACTTCCAGCGACGGCGCCAGGGCGCGGGGGTCGACGAAATCATATTCCACCGCATAACCTGGGCGAACCATCCTGGCGTGCTCCAGTCCGGGGATGCTCGCCAGGATCGCCAACTGCACATCCGCCGGCAGGCTGGTGGATATGCCGTTCGGATACACCAGGGGATCGTCCAGACCCTCCGGCTCCAGGAAGATCTGGTGGCGCTCCCGGTCGGCAAAGCGCACCACCTTGTCCTCGATCGACGGGCAATAGCGCGGTCCCGTGCCGGAAATCCCGCCGCCATACACCGCCGAGCGGTGCAGATTGGCGCGAATGATCGCATGCGTCGCTGGCGTGGTCGCGGTGATCCGGCACTCGATCTGCGGATTGCCGATCGCCGTCGTCATCGTGCTGAACGGCTCCGGCAGGGCATCGCCATGGTCCGCCGGCAAGCCCGCCCAGTCGATCGAGGCCCGGTCCAGCCGCGGCGGCGTGCCGGTCTTCAGGCGGCCCAGCGGCAGGTTCAGGCGTGCTAGTGTGTGCGCCAGCCCGACCGACGGCGCCTCACCCACGCGGCCCGCGGGGGTCTGAACGTTGCCGATATGGATCACCCCGCGCAGGAACGTCCCGGCCGTCAGCACCGCGGCACCACAGGTCACGCGGGTGCCGTCCGCGCAGATCACCGCAGCCAGCCGGCCATCGGCGCCGATTTCCAAATCCTCCACTGCGGCTTCCCGCAATTCCAGCCCCCGTGTCTGCGCCAGCAGCGCCTGCATCGCGCGCCGGTACAGCCCGCGATCCGCCTGCGCCCGAGGGCCGCGCACGGCCGGGCCCTTGCTGCGGTTCAGCAGCTTGAAGTGAATACCGGCCAGGTCCGCGGCCCGGCCCATCACGCCGTCCAACGCGTCGATCTCGCGCACCAGATGCCCCTTGCCGATGCCGCCGATGGCGGGATTGCATGACATCTCGCCGATCGTCTCCAGCCGGTGGGTCAACAGCAGGGTCCGCGCGCCTAGCCGCGCCGCCGCCGCCGCCGCCTCGCAGCCGGCATGCCCGCCCCCAACCACCACCACATCGAACGGCTCCGTCATCTGTCTTCCGATCCTTGTCCGCGTGCGATAAAATCTAAGTATTTGACACAGTTGGGTTTTTTCGTAGTCTCGGATCGGATCGGCCACCGCTCCGTCCCCAGCTGCGTGTTATAGAACGATATAGAACGATCGTCCGCCCGCCTGCACGTCCTCTATCCGACTAAATCAGGATATCCGCCGTACTTTTGAACAGCGCGTCAGCCGAAGGAACCGCACGGTGATGACGACATCCACGTCCGATTGGCATAAAAATCAGACGGATCGGCCAACCGCTTTCTCCGGAGAGAAGCAGGAATGACGTCGCCTCCCAAGCTTCCCCCGTCGGCCCCGGCTGCCGTGACCCGCGACAGCGCGGCCTGGCGGCGTTTCAATGTCGGCCTTGTTCTTGGCTTGCTGGCCTTTGCCGCCGCCGTATTCACCACAGCTGAACAACTCGCCGACTGGCGGTTCAGCGTTCACCAGACGGCCGCGCTGGAACAGGCGCATAAAGTCAGCGATGCCGTCGCCGACGAATTGCAACTCCCCGTCCATGCCGGCCTGACGGCCCTCGCCATGGCCCAGTATAAGACAACGCTTGCCGCCGGGCAGGAAGATCCCGAGGAGACCGCGCATAACCGCAAGCTGATCCAACAATTGAACCAGGGTGACCTCGGCCTCTCCGGGATACGGATCGCCACCGCCGACGGCCGCCTGCTGTCGTCCCCGACCGGATTGTTCGCGGGCGGCTCCACTCCTGCCGGCAACATCGCCGAACGGAGGTTTTTCAAGGCGATCAGGTCGGCTTTCATCGCGGCGAACGGTCAGGCGGTCATCGCGATCAGCAGTCAGTTCGTCCAGCATCCCTCCGGACCGGCCTCCATTCTGCTGGCACGCGGCATCGGCGACAATTCCGGGAGACTGGCCGGGGTTATTATTCTCGAATTGGACGCAAATCGGCTGGCCCAATTGATGCGTTCCGCCAGCGGGGGCAACGGCGGTAGCTTCAGCCGGCTTGGTCTGATCCGCCTGGACGACGGCGCCACGCTGGCGGGCGCTCCGATGCCGACGGATGACCGGGATGTCCGCTCCTTGCTGCCACGCATGCGCCGGGATCCAAATGGAGGACTGGACCGCATCGGGACAGAGGGCAACCCGGCGCATATCGTCGCCTGGAGCCGGCTCAACCAGCTGCCGCTCGCCATCTATGTCAGCCGCGACGCCGACCCGGTGATGCTGCCCGCTGCAAGGAAAATCCTGCTGATCCGTCTCGCCGCGGGCGGGATCGTGCTTGTGGCCATCCTGGCCGCCGCCCTGGCCTGGCGCGTCATTGCCCATCAACGCACCCGCACCGCCCTGGCCCTGGCCAGGGCAAGCCAGGACGCCACGGAGGCCGCGCACGCCGAGATGGAGCAAAATATCGAGAATCTGCCTGCCGCCATCTATCGTTGCGACATCCTGCCCGACGACAGCTATTTCATTACCTATATCAGCAAAAATGCCGGCAGCGCGCTAGGCCCCAACCTGCTCCAGCGGGACAAGCCCGGCTTCTGGATCACCAACGCGGTGCCCGAAGACCGCGACATCGTCGCCGCATTCCGCAAGCGCGCGCGTGAAACCGGCATCGCCTCCCAGGAATATCGCCTCACCAATCCGGAAGGCGGCTTCACCTGGGTACGTCATACGGCCCGCTACCTGAGCCGCCATCCCGACGGCAGCGGCACCGTGGTCGGCAGCCTGGAAAACATCGACGAGGAGGTTCGCCTGCGCGAGCAGGTCATGCAAAATCGCATTGATAACGAAACAAAATCGGCTAACGCCGCCTATGAAACATTAAATCGCCTGCTCACCGACCTACCGATCGCGGTGGTGCGGGTGCGTTGCCACGCCGATGACCGGCTGGAACCACAGTTCCACTCCGCCGGCGCGGCCAAAGTCGTCGGCCCGCCTCCCCCCGGCGTCGAGGATCCGTTGCGGCTGACGGAACGCATCTCACCGGAAGACCGCCGTCGTGTCCACGATGCCATCCTGCAGATGCGCACCGGCCAGTCCTTTCCGACCATGGAGGTCGCCTGCAACGCCGCCGACGGAAGGATCCGATGGCTGCGTATCCACGCCTATCCCACGGCCCACAATCCCGATGGCAGCTTCGACTATATCGGCACGATGATCGATATATCCGAGGAACGGCAGAACCGCATCCGCACGGAAATCAACAACCGCCTGTCCACCTTGGGCGAAATGGCAACGGGGATCGCGCACGAACTGAATCAGCCGCTGTTCCTGATCACCATGGCCGCCGAGAACGCCGTCCTTGAGGCGCAGAAGGCCGCGCCCAACCGCGGCTATCTCGCCCAGAACCTCGATCGGGTGCTGACCCAGGCCATGCGGGCCAGCAAGATCATCGAACATCTGCAATCCTTCACCCGCCAGGATCAGGAACGCGAGGAGCCCGTCTCTCTCGCCGTCGCGATCGACGGGGCCTGCTCGCTGGTTGGCAGCATGCTGCAGCAATGGCAGATCGAGTTGCACGTGGAACTGCCGGCCACGCTGCCTCTGGTTCTCGGTCAGCCCACGCGCATCGAGCAGGTGCTGGTCAACCTGCTGCTGAACGCGCGCGACGCGCTGAACGCCACGCCGGTGGGTCGGCGCCGCATCACGATTTCCGCCACCGCCGGCGCCAACACGGTCCAGCTGCACGTGGCCGATACGGGCACCGGCGTTCCGGATGAAATCCTGCAACGCATCTTCGAACCGTTCTTCACCACCAAGGGCCCGAACACCGGCCTCGGCCTGTCCATCTGCCACGGCGCCATGCGAACCATGGGCGGCGACATCAGCGTCGAAAAGCATCCGACCGGCGGCGCCGTGTTTACCCTGACATTCCGCACGGCCGAAACCATTACCCAAGCAGCGTGAAACCGGGCGGCCCGAAGCCGGAAAACGGGCCTACTTCATGCCGGTGATCGACTTTGAGATGGCGCGCGGGTCGCGCATCGGCCAGCGGCCGCTGTCTGCATGGGTGATGAAACTTTCGACCAGCCGATTGAATTCCGCGGGGTCTTCCTCGTTGATGCCGTGGCCGCAATTGGGCATGACCGCCAGGGCGGCGCCCGGGATGGTTTGTTTCATCAGTATCCCTGGCGCCAGGCAGGGCCAGTCCTCGTCGCCGGTCAGCACCAGGGTCGGCACGGTCAATGCTTTCATCTGTTCCGTCAGTTCATACAGCGACGGGCGCTCCTTCTGGCAGCCGAGCTGGGTGTTGGCGGAGCCGAGGGCGGAGTGTTCCGACAGCATTTTCTTGAAGGCGGCGAAGCCGCGCGGGTCCTTGTTCTCATACTGAACCCGGGTAGGGCCGTAGGCGTATTTCTCCGCGAACGTCACCATGCCGTCGCGCAGGATGGTCGCGGCGACGACATCCGCCTCGGCGCGGAAGCGTTCGCGCTGGCCGGGCTCGGCGCCGTAGCCGCAGCCGGCCACCACCAGCGACAGGGCGCGCTGCGGATGGCGGAAGCCGAAATGCAGCGTGGCGAAGCCGCCCATCGACAGCCCCACGACATGCGCCTTGGCGATGCCAAGATGGTCCAGCACGGCGGCGATGTCGTCAGCCGCGCGGTTCTGCGAATAGGACGAAACGGCCTCCGGCACATCCGACGGCGGATAGCCGCGGGCGTTGTAGACGATGGCGCGGTAGCGCTGGCCGAAATGCCGGATCTGCGGTTCCCAGCTGCGATAATCGCCGGCGAATTCATGCACGAAGATCACGGGCGTGCCGGAGCCGGTCTCCTCGTAATAGAGGTTCACCCCGTCATTCGTTTTGGCATGCGGCATGTTGGCATCCTTTGCGTTCGTCCGATGGTTCGATACTCGGTTCGGAGCGTCAGCCGGTCAATCGAGCGACGGCGGGTTCTCGGCAACCACGGCTTCGGCCAGGGAATTATCGACGGCGATGGCGAAGGGGGTTCCGGGATCGACGAAGCCACCCGATACCAGCCCGTCGCGCAGCCGGTCATAGCCGGCGCGCGGCAGCACGGGCGTATCGCTCCAGATGCCGATGGCTTTGTAGCGCGTGCAGGCATCGGTCAGGATCGCTGCCGGCAGGTCGGGGAAATAGCCGGCGATAGCGGCGGCGATCTCGGCGCCGCTCGCACGCGTGACCCATTTCTGCGTGCGGTGGATGGCGCGCACCATCCGCCTCAACTCGTCGCGCCGCGTGGCCAGCGTGCCGCGCCGTGTATAGAAGGTGGTGTAGGAGGTCGGGCCGCGATCCGCGGCGGTGTACCAGATATGCGCCGCACCTTCGGCGAGCAACAGGCTCGGGCAGGGTTCGAACACCTGAATGGCATCCACCCCGCCGGCCTTCAACGCCGCCATGTTCTCGGCCATCGTCCGGTCCGCCACGCGGGTGATCCGGGTGGGGTCGATCCCCGCCAGGCGCAGGTCGTGCTGCAGGCACAGCCATGGCGTCGGAACCTCGCTGACGGTGGCGAGGCGGAGCGAGGTCAGGTCCGACAGCAGGAAGCCGGGCCGCGCGTCGCGCCCGAGCAGGAAGAACGGATCGCGGGTGACCACTTCGGCGAAGTTGACGATGTCGCAGCCAGGAAGGCGGTGGTACGTGTCCATCACCCGCATCGGCCCGCCCCAGCACACATCCACCGTGCCGTCCATCAGCCGCAGCGCGGCGTCCTGCGGGCGGGGGGAACTGGCGAACCGGATCTCCACGCCTTCGGACGCGAAAGCGCCGCGTGCGAGCGCGACGTAGAAGGGCGCATAGAAGATCGCGCGCAGTGATTCCTGAAGCGTGATGGCCATCAGCGGGTCCTTTGCAACGCGGCAGAGCCAACCTTACAGTAACGCGCCATCTTGTGGGGGAGCGCTGGCTCGGTCTAGTCAGGCGGCGGAGGAAATCCTTGTGCCCGATCTACGCAAACTGGCGGCCGAGGCCGGAGCGAACAGCCTGGACTACGCCGATCCGGCCTTTCCGGATCGCAGGCTGGTGCTGCACAGCGCCCGGCCGCGCGACTGGCATGCCGATATGCCGGTGGTGATCGTGCATCACGGCGTCGGGCGCAACGGCCGATCCTATCGCGATTACTGGCTGAAGCTGGTGGACGAGGCGCGGGTGCTGGCGATTTCCGTTGAGTTTCCGGAGCCGTCCTTCCCTGAATATCTCTGGTACAATTTCGGCAATCTGCACACCAGGGACGGCGCCCGCAATCCGCGCGAGCAATGGACCTTCGGCATCGACGAGCGGCTGTTCGCCGCGCTGCGCGACCAGGTCGTTACCACGCGGCGGCGCTATGGCCTGTTCGGCCATTCCGCCGGCGGGCAGTTCGTGCACCGCATGCTGACCTTCGGCTACCGCGATCACGTCGCGGTCGCGGTCAGTGCCAATGCCGGCACCTATGCGATGCCGGATCTCGACATCGCCTGGCCCTGGGGCGTGGGGGAGACGGACCTGGATGAGGCCGCGTTGCGGGCGCTGCTGGAATTCCCGATCACCGTGATGGCTGGCACGCAGGATACCGACACCACCGGTAAGTTTTTCCCGAAGGGCCCGCGCTCGCTGCGCCAGGGCGCGCATCGTTACGAGCGGGCGCAAAACTATGTCCGCATGGGTCGCGCGGCGGCCGCGGCACTTGGCACAGTCTGCGCCTGGCAGGTCATCGACGTGCCCGGCATCGGCCATGACGGCCGCGGCATGTCGGCGGCCGCGGCGCCGGTGATCGCCGCCGCCCTGCACACTTCATTCGATTGAGACACAGATGCGCATCGCTTTCACCGGAATTTCCCACTGGCACACGCCGTTCTTCCTCGACCCCGCCTTCGAGATCGACGGCGTCGAGGTGGTTGGCGTCACCGACCCCGATACCGACGCGGCGCACCGGATGCTGGCCGGCCGCCCCAGCGCGGTGTTCGCCGATATCGGCGAAATGTGCGAGACGCTGCGGCCGGACTTCGTCTTCGCGCTCGGTCGGCATTGCGACATGGCCGATACCGCGCGCCTGCTGATTGACCGGCGCATCCCCTTCGCGATGGAGAAGCCCTGCGGCCTGAACCTGGCGGAAGTTTGCGACATCGCGGCACGGGCCAGCGAGGCCAACAGCTTCGCCGCGGTGCCGTTCGTGTTCCGACAGGGCCGCATGCTGCATACCATCCGCGAGCTGTCGGACGGCGCGAAGCCGGCCTACCTCACCTTCAAGTTCGTCGCCGGCGGCGTGGACCGCTATCGTGATGCCGGCTGCCCGTGGATGCTGGACCGCGCCACTTCCGGCGGCGGATCGACGCTGAACCTCGGCGTGCATTTCTTCGACCTGTTCCGCGTGCTGTGCGCGCCGGACGAGGCGGAGGTGGTGGCGGCGGCGTTCTCCAACAACATGGCCGGGCTGGACACCGAGGATCACGGCGTGGTCGTGCTGCGCGCGGGCAAGGCGACCTGCGTGATCGAGACCGGGTATTTTTTCCCGGCCCCGGTAGATACGTTCGACATGCGGTTTTCCATCCGCACGCCGAAGCACCACTTCATCGCGCCCGACAAGGACAGCCTGCAGATCGTCCACAGCGATCGGCGGATGGAGACTCGCCGCATGCCCACGACCAACGTGCCGTACTACGCCGATTTCCTGCGCGATACATTGTTCCGCCTGAGCACCGGCGCGCCGCCGATCGCCGATCTGTCGGACATGCGGGCGGCGATGGAACTGATCGACGCGGCCTATCGCATGGCGCCGCTGGCGGTTTGAAAAGAGGACAGGAAGATGGCCGACAAGGGCTTACTGCTGGTCATGATCGACGTGGAGCCGGAGCACGAGGCCGAACTCAATCGCTGGTACGACGAAGAGCATTTCCCGGAACGGATGGTCTGCGAGGGCATTCTGAACGGACGGCGGATGATCGCGACCGAAGGCGAGCCGAAATACCTGGCCTATTACGACCTGGCAACACCGGCTGTGCTGCAGGCGCCGGCTTACCAGAAGATCGCCGCACGTACGCCCTGGACCACGCAGGTGTCGCGCCACTTCACCCGATCGATGCGCAATCTTTATGTCGAAATCCGGCCGGAGGTGGTGAACGGCCCGCGCAAGACCGGCACCGGCCTGCTGCTGGTGGCGATCGACGTGGCACCCGAGCATGAGGCGGAACTGCATCGCTGGTACGACGAGGAACACGTGCGCGAGCGCATGGCGATCCCGGGCTTCCTGCGCGTGCGGCGCTTCCAGGCGCTGGAGGGCGGGCCAAAATTTCTGGCGCTGTACGACATCGAAAGCCCGGAGGTTCTGGAAACGCCGGAGTACAAATACTGGAGCGGTCCGGGCACCACGGATTTCACCAAGCGCATCCGTCAGCATTTCAATCCGATCATCCGCAACGTCTATCGGCAGATCCGCGCCAGCGATTCCCGGCTGTGACAGTGGTTCCCGGGGGACGGCAGGTCCTGCAGAACTATGCTCTGACTTGGGATGGTTCAGCATGCGTCAGAGCACTAGCTTGATTTTGTGGGCCAATTCAGCCAACGGGCTGAAGTGCCCGTTGGCATCGGACCACTAGCTGCGGCCGGCTCCGTCATTGTTTTCCGGCGCCGGTGCCTGGCCTTGCGGCTTCTTTCGGGCCGGTCGCAAATGGATGGCCGTGCCTCTCAGGCGGGAGGTCTCGGCGGCGAACGCCATGAAATGGCTGTCGACGGATTGTTCGAGCGAGGTCATGGCCATCGTTCGGTCGCCACCGCGCAAACGGTCCTGCACGCGGCCGATGAAGTCCGCCATCAGCCCCTCGTCGCCGCCGCCATGCATGCCTTCGCCCGGGACGGACAACTGACTTGTGCGCATGTCGTCGATGCGAAAATCGGTGACGGTGATCTCATTGCGCGTGAAATCGCCGGCAATCTCGCCATGGCTGCCCATCAGGTGGATGGTGCGGGTATTCTCCCGGGTAAAGCCGCTGACGGTCATGCTGGCATCCACCCCGTTGGCAAACCGCAGGCTGACCACCTGGTGATCGGCGACGTCATTGTCGCAACGATAGACACAGCGGCCATACGGACCGTCGTGCAGCGCCAGCGCCAGCCCTTCGGCGCTCGTATCCAAGGAAACGACATTGTGCGGCCAGCGATCCGCCGGTGGAAGTTTCTCAAGATAGATGCGCTGCGCCGAATAGGGACAGACGCGTTCCACCTTGCAGCCCTGGTCGCAACGCTCGGTAGATCCCTCAGGCGCGTTGGCGGCGGAGAAATGGCCGAGGCCGCCGTAGGAATTCAGTTCGACACAAGGGGCGCCGATCAGCCATTGCAGTATGTCGAAGTCGTGGCAGGCCTTGGCCAGTATCATCGGCGATGACTTGTCAGCCCGGCGCCAGTTGCCCCGCACATAGCTGTGGGCGAAATGCCAATAGCCGACCTGTTCGGCATGCCGCACGGTCTGCAGCTGACCGATCACGTTGCGATCCAGCAATTCCTTGATGCGGGTGAAGAACTGGGTATAGCGCAGCACATGCGCGACGGTGATGTCGGCGCCGCGGCGGCGGGCGGACGCGAGCAGGCGGCGCACCTCGGGCTCTGTCGGACAGATCGGCTTTTCCAGCAGGATGCTCACGCCATGGCGGATGCCCGCCAGCGCCGGCTGCAGATGCAGCGCGTCGGGGGTGGCGATGATGATGGCATCGAGCTCGGTCTCGCGCCGCAGCAGGTCTTCCCAGGACAGGTAGCGGTGCTCGGGAGCGACGCCGTGCTGTTCGCCGGCCGCGTGGAGGCGGTCGGTGCGTGGGTCGGCGATGGCAACAAGCCTGGCCAGGTCCGGACGGCGCAGGAGATAGGCGCCGTAGGTGCCGACGCCACGGCTGCCGGCACCGAGAATGGCGACCCGGACTTGTAACGGCCCAGGTGGGGGCCCAGGTGGGGAATCGGCTGGATCAGACATCGGCGGGCTCCGGACAATTGACGGGATCGGCCTCCAGCGCCGCCAGAAAGCGTTGGCAGAACCGGCGCGCGGAGGAAGCGCGGATGCTGGCGAGCAAGGCCTTGTGGCGGGACTGGCGCTCCTCCAGCTTCATGTTGAGGCCCTGGTGCATGGCATTCGCCACTTCGTCGGAGTCGAACGGATTGACGATCAGCGCATCGGTGAGCTCCTCGGCCGCTCCGGCGAAGCGGGAGAGAATGAGCACGCCGGGATCGGACGGGTTCTGGGCGGCAATGAACTCCTTGGCGACAAGGTTCATGCCATCGCGCAATGGCGTGACCACGCCAAGCCGCGCGTGGCGGTAGAAGCCGGCCAGGGAAGATCGGCGGACCGGGCGGGTGATGTGACGGATCGGCGTCCAGTCCGCCTCGGAATAGCGGCCATTGACCTCGCCGACGGCGCGATCGAGCTCCCGGCGCAGGCCACGGTAGTCAGCCAGCTCTTCGCGGGATGGCGCGGCGACCTGCAGGAACGTGACGCGCTTGCGGTGTTCGGGGTAGAGGGCAAACAGCCGGTCGATCGCCTGGATACGGTTGGGCAGACCTTTGGCGTAGTCCAGCCGATCGATGCTGATGCCAAGCGGGCGGCCGTCCAGGCTCTGGACCAGGCCGTTTGCGGCCACGCTGGTAGCGTTGCGGGTGGCCATCGCGGTGAAGCTGGCGACGTCGATCCCGATCGGCGCGACGATGGCCTGCACGGTGCGGCCGCCATAGGTGAACGTCGCTTCGCTGTCCGTTTCGACGCCGAGCAGAACGCGAACGCATTGCAGGAAGGCATCCCGATAATCATGCGTGTGAAAGCCGATGACATCGCAGGCGCATAGCGCCTCGAGCAGTTCGGCGGCGCGAGGCAGGGCGCAGAACAGCGGCGGGGGCACGAAGGGTGTGTGCAGGAAGAAACCAATGCGCTGTTGCACGCCGCAGGCGCGCAGTTCATGTCCGACCGCGAGCAGTTGGTAGTCGTGCACCCAGATCCTATCATCGGGCCGCAACAAAGGCGCCAAGGCGGTGGCGAACGCGCGGTTGACGGCGCGGTAGCCCGCATAATCTTCCGGGCGGAAATTCATCAGGCCAAGCCGGTAGAGCAGGAGCGGATACAGGGCGCCATTGGCGAAACCGGTGTAAAATCGGCGGTAGTCGGCCTCGCCGATATCGACAGTGGCGTAGGTGACCCCGTTGGCCTGCACAACGGCCGGGTTTTCCGACGTGAAGGTGGTACGGCGACCGCTCCAGCCGAACCAGAGAGAGCCCTTGGTGACAGCATCGGCCAAACCGACCGCAAGGCCGCCGGCGGCTGGATTGCGGTCCCCTGGAATCGGCACGCGGTTGGAAACAACGACAAGGCGGGACATAGGATCCTCCATGAAATCAGGGAAAACATCACAGTAACGTGATGTGTCTTTCATCGACCAAACCGGGCCGATCCCGAATAAATCGGAAAACTCCGGTTTCTTTCCGTTAACAGACAATGGATTAAAAGTAATACTTGATCCTGTGTAATCTAGGCCAATATGAACCCGGGTCAAGTCTCCCCAGAAACATCGAACACAACTAATTTACTGTGCAGGAATTGATACACAATATTCGGGGCTTACCATGATATTCAGGGCCTTTGCGACGGACTACGACGGCACGATTGCCCGTGACGGCATTGTCGATGCATCGACCATCGCAGCGCTGGGGCGGCTGCGCGCCGCGGCATGCAAGCTGGTTCTGGTTACCGGACGCGAACTCGAGGATCTGTCGCAGTGCATGCCGCGCATGGATCTCTTCGATTTGATCGTGGCCGAGAACGGCGCGCTGCTTCATCGCCCGGCCACGCAGGAGACGCGCATGCTGGCCGAGCCGGCTCCGGAGGCCTTCATCGCACGTCTGCGTGAGATGGGGGTCGATCCGTTGTCGGTCGGCCGGTCCATTGTCGCGACGACGGTTCCGAACGATGTGAAAATTCAGATGGTGATCGACGAGCTCGGCCTGGATCACGAAATCATCCTGAACAAGGGCTCGGTGATGGTTCTGCCATACGGGACCAGCAAGGAAAGCGGCTTGCGTGCTGCGCTGGATGAACTGGGAATCCTGCCGAGCGCGACGGTCGCGGCGGGTGACGCGGAGAATGACCTGCCGTTCCTCAATCTGTGCGGCATGACCGTCGCGGTGGCGAATGCCCTGCCCGTGCTGAAGCAGCATGCGCACCTGGTAACCAAGGGTAGCCATGGCGAGGGCGTGGCGGAACTGATCGACCGGTGGCTGGCCGGCAATCTCGTGGCCTTGCCCGCCGCGCAGACAGGCCGTGAACCATGCCGATGACCCCTCCGGCTCGCGCCCCTGGTGCTGCGTGCCACGGCATCAGTTTCATGCGCGCGGAAACGCTGGAGGCGGGCGACGCGGTGCGGCGGTGCCTGTCCCAGCATGAAGCCTTTGCGGCTCTTGGATCGCGGCTGCGGGCACTCGATCCACCGTTCGCGGTGACGTGCGCACGAGGCAGCTCCTCCCATGTCGGGACATTTCTCCGTATGCTGCTGGCCCAGCGGCTTGGCCTGGTGGCCGCCGCGGCGATGCCGTCGCTGGCATCGGTGTACCACTGCCCGCAGCGTCTTCGCGGCGCGCTTTTCGTTGCCATATCACAATCCGGCCGCAGCCCCGACCTGATCGCCTCGGCCGAGCAGGCACGTGCCGGAGGGGCGCTGACGCTGGCGGTGGTGAACGATCCCGCATCGCCGCTGGCATCCGCCTGCGAGCTGGTGCTGGACATCGACGCCGGACCGGAACGCAGCGTTGCCGCGACGAAGACCGTGCTGGCGAGCCTGGCGGCAGCGTTGGCGCTGGTGGATGCGTGGCAGCCGGACCCGGCGGCAGGCGCGGCACTGGCCGCCTTGCCGGAACGGCTGGCGGCGGCCGCATCGCTGGACTGGTCGTCCCTGACGGCGGTTCTCTCCGATGTCGATCGCCTCTTCACCGTCGGCCGCGGTCCGGCGCTCGGCATCGTGAACGAGGCTGCACTGAAACTATCGGAGGTGTGCGGCATCGCCAGCCTGGGATTCAGTGCCGCGGAGCTCGCGCATGGGCCGATGACGTTGGTCGGGCCTCGCTTTCCGGTCCTGGCGTTTGTGCAGAACGACGCGAGCCGATCACACACCGAGGCGTTTCTGACAACCCTGACGGCCCGCGTGCGCTCCGGTATTGGTGGCCGGGGGCAACGTCGCGGATGCCCGGGCCCTGCCGGTCCTGGCGCCATTGCAGCCCGCGGCAGATCTGTTGCCGATGCTGGTATCGTTCTACCTGGCCGCCGAGGCGGCCGCGCGAGCGCGCGGCCTGGATCCCGACCATCCCCCGAACCTGCACAAAATCACGCGGACCGTTTGAACCCGCCGCCGCGGCGCTACCCGCCCACCGAGCATTGCTTGCGCATTTCCCGGCACACCCGCAGCACTCCCGCGACCACACGGGAGGTGGTCGAATCCTCGCCCGGTCCGTTGGTGCCGACGATCATCAACTGGGAGATCTTGTCGCTGAGCATGGTGACGCGGAGCGTGGCGGTGCGGTCCCCCTCGATCACGTCGATCCGGCGGCGCGCGGCGTCCTCGGCGGTGATCCGCACCGCCTGGTTCTGGCGGATGAGCTTCACCGCCGTCGCGTAGACGCGGGTCGCCGGCGCGTCCAGCACCACGGTGGCGACGTCATAGCCCGGCTGGCCGTTCTGGGGTTGTTGCGCCAGCTGTTCCACCCGGCCGAGAACCTTCCGCGCGACGAACACCCATTGGGCGTTGGCGGGCCGAACTGGCAGGCCTGTTAGCAGCACGCCGGCAGCGAGCGCCAGGATGATGGCTGGCCGGCAGGTCGTGGATGTCATGTCGCGTTTCCGTCCGCTGTGGGGGAGGATCGGTATCGATACAACAACAAGCGCGCGGCACGCGCCAGACCCCCGGCTTGTTCAGTCCGGTTGTCTGCCCGCATAGTCGTGCCCGGGGAAACGGGAAACCAATCATGCATGATGCCGCTGTACGGGCCGATGGGCCTCGCATCCGGGGGAAAGCCGAAGCCGCCCCCGCCGATGCGCCACGGTCCTGGGCCATACTCATCGCGTTGCTGCTGATCAACCTGCCGACCGGGACGCTGTATGCATTCAGCGTCTTCATTCCGTATTACGAGGCTATCCATCAGGTTTCGCGTGCCACGCTGTCCACCATGTTCTCGGTTTCCACGATCGGCTTCACCGTGGGCATGCTGGTGGGTCCGGTCTGCTATCGCTGGGCCAGTCCGGCGCGGCTTGTGCTGGGGTTCGGGCTGCTGGTGGCGATGGGCTGGGCGCTCGCCGCGATGGCGCCCAACCTGGTGGTCCTGGCCATCGCCTACGGCCTGTTGTTCGGCCTGGGCGGCGGGTTTTGCTACAACCTGCTGGCGCAGATGCTGAACCTCAGCGTCTCCGCGCGCCGGCGCGGCATGGCCAACGGCGTCCTGACCGCGTCCTTCGCGCTGGGGGCCGCGCTGTTCGCGCCGCTCTGCGGCCTGGCATTGAAACAATATGGGCTGCGGCCGACGCTGTTCGGCATGGCCGGCATCACCCTGACCGCGACGCTGCTGGCAAGTGTGCTGGTTGCCAATGCCCGCGTCAGCCTGCGCACCGCCGCCAGCCTGCTGGGCAAGGCGCAATCCAGTCAGCCGGCCCGCACCTTTCCGCTGATGTGGCTGGGCTTCGCGCTGGGCGCCGGCGTCGGGCTGCTGAGCCTGTCCAGCGCTGCGCCGATCGTCGCCAGCTATGGCGGGCAACTGACGGAATCGCTGCTCGGCACCGCGACGGTGGCGATGGCGGCCACCATCGGCCGCCTGTGCGGCGGCGCGTTGTCCGATTGGCTGCCGGTGAAGGCCACCATCGTCGGCGCGCATGTGCTGGGGGCCGGGGCGATGGGGGGGCTGCTGCTGTATCCCTCGGCCGGCATGGCGGTGGCCGCGATGTCGCTGGCCTGTCTGGGCTACGGCCTGCTGTCCGGCAGCTACGCCGCAAGCCTGGCGCGGTATTTCGGTCCCGGCCTGTTCGGGCGGATGTCCGGGCGGCTGTACACGGCCTGGGGGTTGGCGGGCATCGCCGGCCCCTGGGTGGCGGGCACCGCGTTCGACCGAACCGGCGCCTACACCGCCGCCATCGTGATCGCCGCCTGCGCGATGTCCGTCGGCGCCGTGCTCAGTCTGGCGCTGCCGCCGGCGCCGGTGCCCTCGCGCGCCCCGGCTCTGCGCACCCGGTAGCCCGATCCGCGCTGCGATTGTATAGACCACGGCAGGCAAAAGGGACCCGCGCATGACCGAACAGACCGTGATCGCCCGCAAGGACGGCCGCATCGGCCGGATTTTGATGAACCGGCCGAAGGCGCTGAACGCGCTGGATATCGAGATGATCCGCGGCATCGCGGTCGCGCTGGAGCAGTGGCGCAACGACCCGCACGTGCATGCCGTGGTGATCGAGGGCGCCGGCGACCGCGCGTTCTGCGCCGGCGGAGACATCCGCGCCGTGCGCCAGGCCTCGATGGAAAACCGGCGCAAGGACGTGGAGGCGTTCTTCGCCGAGGAATATGCGCTCAACCAGGTGATCGCGACCTATCCCAAGCCGTATGTCGCGCTGGTCGACGGCATCTGCATGGGCGGCGGCATCGGCGTATCCGTGCATGGCGCCTATCGCGTGGCCAGCGAGCACGCGATGTTCGCCATGCCGGAGACCGCGATCGGCTTCTTCCCGGATGTCGGCGCCAGCTACTTCCTGCCGCGGCTGCCCGGCTCGGTCGGGATGTATCTTGCCCTGACCGGGGCGCGCGTGCTGGGAGCCGATTCGGTGCATGCGGGGCTTGCCACCCATTTCGTGCCGCGCTCGAAGATGGTCGGGCTGTCGGCGGCGCTGGCGCAGGAAGGGCTGGCGGCGCTGGGGCAATTCGCCGAAACCGCGCCGACCGGCACGCTGGTCGCGCAACACGCCGTGATCGAGCATTGCTTCAACGTCGGCAGCGTGCAGGAGGTATTCCGGCGCCTGGAGAACCAGGGTGGAGAATGGGCCACGGCGACGCTTGCGACCCTGCGGGCGATGTCGCCGTCGTCTCTGCTCTGGTCGATGCGCCTGATCCGCGAGGGCGAAGACCGCGATCTGGCGCAATGCCTGACGGCCGAACTGAAGCTGACGCGCACCGTGACCGCCCATCCGGATTTCCTGGAAGGCGTGCGCGCCATGGTCGTGGACAAGGACCGCCAGCCGAAATGGCAGCCGGCGCGGATCGAGGATGTCGATCCCGCGGGGATCGGCAAGATGTTTGCCTGACGCAGCCCGGACCTGCGCCAGGGGGATAACAAAACGCTCGGCAGGACGCAGGCGGCTGTGAAAAGCTGCCTCAAAATGTCCGAGGCAGAGATGGCGTTTGCAGCAGCCGACACTGGCGCCGCTAACATCGGTAGTATTGAGACCGGTCAGTCCTGGGTGGCGGCCTGCGTCGCGTTGGCAATTCTGTCGCTGTCCTATGGCGCGCCGCTGGTGGTTGTCGTCGCCCTGAAGCCGATTGCTGCGGAGCTGGATACCGCCCGGTCCGCGCCGGCCATTGCCGGATCGCTCGCGTATCTCGGGTCCGGCCTCGGCGGGATCATGATGGGGTGGCTGGCCGAACGGGTCGGCGTGCGCGCAGTGGTGGCGTTTGGTTCCGTCATGGTTGGCATCGGGCTGTATGTGTCTAGCCAGGGTGGACTGACCAGCCTGTATCTCGGTTATGGCCTGCTGGTCGGGCTGATCGGCACGTCCGGGATGTTCGCGCCGCTGATGACCTACGTGACCCGCTGGTTCGACCGCAAGCGAGGTACCGCGGTCGCGCTGATATCGTCTGGCCAGTACATCGCCGGGGTCGTCTGGCCGGCGCTCTTCCAGCTGGGGATCGAGCGTTTTGGCTGGCGCCGGACGATGGCGAGCTATGGGCTACTGGTGGTCTGCACGGTCCTACCCCTCGCAATGGTGTTCCTCCGCCGGCCGCCGGGATACGCCGCGCCCGGCACGGCCGATTCCGGGCCGGCATCCGGGCGGCCCGTATTGGGGCTGCATCCCAATCTGGCGCTTGGCGTTCTCGCGGTTGCGACGTTCTTCTGCTGCGTGACCATGTCCATGCCGCTGCAGCATCTGGTGGCGTTCTGCAGCGATCTTGGATTCACCGCTTCGCACGGCCCGGCGATGCTGTCGCTGCTGCTGGCCTGCGCCTTTCTCAGCCGGCAGTTCTGGGGTTGGCTGGCGGACCGGATCGGCGGGCTGCGCACCGTGCTTGCTACCTCGGCGTGTCAGGCCGTGGCGATGAGCCTGTTCCTGACGACGCAGAACGAATACGGGCTGTTCACAATCTCCGCTATTTTCGGTTTCGGCTTTGCCGGGCTGATCCCCGGCTATGTGCTGACGGTGCGCGAACTGTTCCCGGCGCGGGAGGCGAGCTGGCGGGTGCCGGTCATCCTGTTCCTCGGCCTGACCGGAATGGCCACTGGCGGCTGGCTGGCCGGGGCCATGTATGATTATTTCGGATATTACGCACCGGCGTTTCTTGCCGGGATCGTCGCCAACCTGGCTAATCTGGCGCTGATCGGGTCGCTGGTCTGGCGCAGCCGGTCGAGCGGATATCGTCCGGTGCTCGCGTAGCCCCAAAAACGCCTGGCCCTCAGTAAAGGATCTCGCATGGCGGAATATCTCTGCACCACCTGCGGCGCCCAGTATCCCCCCTCCGACACGCCGCCACCGGGCTGCCGGATCTGCCAGGACGAGCGGCAGTATATCGGCGCGCTCGGCCAGGGCTGGAGCACGCTGGCGCTGATGCGGCGCAACCATTTCTGCAACTTCCGGCAGATGGAGCCTGGGCTGATGGGCATCGGCCTGGTGCCGCAATTCGCCATCGGCCAGCGCGCGCTGCTGGTGCGCCATCCCGCCGGGAACGTGCTGTGGGACTGCATTCCGTTCATTGATGACGCGGCGATCGAAATCGTCGGCGCGCTGGGTGGGATCCGTGCCATCGCCATCTCTCATCCGCATTACTACACCGCGATGGCCGACTGGGCGCGGGCGTTCGGTGCGCCGATCCTGCTGCATGCGTCCGACCGGCAATGGGTGACCAGGCCAGACCCGGCTGTTCAGTTCTGGGATACCGCCACGCACGAGATCGCGCCGGGGCTCACCCTGATCAACTGCCCGGGGCATTTCACCGGCGGCACCGTGCTGCACTGGGCCGATGGCGGACGTGGCAAGGGCGCCGTGCTGTCGGGTGACATCCTGCAGGTGATGCCGGACAAGCGGCTGAGCTTCATGCGCAGCTATCCGAACATGATCCCGCTCGATGCCTCCACGGTCCGCCGCATCGCCGAGACCATGGCGCCCTGGGAATTCGACACGATCTACGGCGCGTTCCATGAACGGGTGATCGCCACCGGCGCCAAGGCGGTCCTGGACTACTCGGTGCGGCGCTATCTGGCGGCGGTCACCGCCCCACCGTTGGACCCACCGGCGGGCTGACGGTTCTTCTCCGCTACCGCTGCGCCGCCTGGTAGGCGGCGAGGCAGGCCATGTCGACGATCTGGCTGACGGAGGCGTCCATCGGCACGATCTGCGCGGCTTCGCTCATGCCGATCAGCAGCGGCCCGATGGTGCTGCCGCCGCCGAGCCGCGGCGCCAGGCGGGAGGTGATGTGGGCCGAGTGCAGGCCGGGCATCACCAGGACGTTGGCCGGCCCGGTCAGCCGGCAGAACGGATACAGCGCCCGCAGCGCCGGTTCCAGCGCGACGTCCGGGCTCATTTCGCCGTCGTACTCGAAATCCACCTTGCGGCTGTCGAGGATGGCGACGGCCTCGCGCATCGTTTCCGCGGCATGGTGCATCGGGTTGCCGAAGGTGGAGTGCGACAGCAGCGCCACGCGCGGCTCGTGGCCCAGGCGGCGGGCGGCCTCGGCGGCGCCGATGGCGATGTCGGCGAGTTCCTCGGCGTTGGGGCGGAAATGCATCAGCGTGTCGGCGATGAAGATCGCCGAGCCGCGCATGCCGAGCATCAGCGTCAGCCCGAAGGCGATGCGGCCGGGCGCGGGCTCGATGACGTGGCCGATATCCTCCAGGCAGACGGCGGCGGAACGGGTGAGGCCGGTGACCATCGCGTCGGCGTCGCCGGTGGCGACCATGCAGGCGGCGAAGACGTTGCGGTCCTGGTTGACCATGCGCTGGCAGTCGCGCTGCCAGGAAGCCCTTGCGCTGCAGCTTGGCCGTAGAGGAAGTCGACGTATTTGCTGTTGGTGACCGACAGCCGCGCGTTGTGGATCTCGATGCCTTCGATGACGCCGAGCCCCAGCGCGTCCAGGGTCGCGCTGCACCCGATCCTCGCGGCCGATCAGCACCGGGGTGCCGTAGCCGGCGTTGCGGAAGGCGACCGCGGCGCGCACCACCTTCTCCTCCTCGCCCTCGGCGAACACCACCCGCTTGGGATGGGCGCGCACGCGCTCCATGATGGCGTCGAGCGCGTTGGCGGTGGGATCGAGCCGGCCCGACAGGTCGCGCGCATAGCGGCGCAGATCGGCGATCGGCTTGCGGGCGACGCCGCTGTCCATGGCGGCCTTCGCCACCGCCGGCGGCAGCCAGGAGATCAGGCGCGGGTCGAAGGCGTTGGGAATGATGTAGTCCGGCCCGAAGCTGAGCCGGCGGCCGGCGGAGGCGTTGTGCACCTCGTCCGGCACGTCCTCGCGCGCCAGCTTCGCCAGCGCCTCGGCGGCGGCGATCTTCATCGCCTCGTTGATGGTGCTGGCCCGCACATCCAGCGCGCCGCGGAAGATGTAGGGAAAGCCGAGCACGTTGTTGACCTGATTGGGATAGTCGCGTGCGGCCGGTGGCGATGATGGCGTCGGCGCTGACGGCGCGGGCTTCCTCCGGCGTGATCTCCGGGTCGGGGTTGGCCATGGCGAAGATGATCGGCTTGGCCGCCATCTGGCCGACCATGTGCCTGGGTCAGCGCGCCCTTGGCCGACAGGCCGAAGAACACGTCGGTGCCTTCCAGCGCCTCGGTCAGCGTGCGCGCCCGGGTGACCGCGGCGTGGGCGGATTTCCACTGGTTCATGCCCTCGGTGCGGCCCTGGTAGACCACGCCCTTGGTGTCGCAGAGGATGACGTGCTCGGGCCGCATGCCCATCGCCTTCAGCAGCTCGACGCAGGCGATGGCCGCGGCGCCCGCGCCGTTGACCACCAGCTTGCGTGTCGCGCAGGTCGCGACCCGGTCAGGTGGCAGGCGTTGATCAGCCCGGCGGCGGCGACGATGGCGGTGCCGTGCTGGTCGTCATGAAAGACCGGGATGTCCATCAGCTCGCGCAGGCGCTGCTCGATGATGAAGCATTCCGGCGCCTTGATGTCCTCGAGATTGATGCCGCCGAAGCTCGGGCCGAGATAGCGCACCGCATTGACGAATTCCTCGACGTCCTCGGTGTCGACCTCCAGATCGATGCCGTCGACGTCGGCGAAGCGCTTGAACAGCGCGACCTTGCCCTCCATCACCGGCTTGGAGGCGAGCGCGCCGAGATTGCCGAGGCCCAGCACGGCGGTGCCGTTGGAGATCACGGCGACCATGTTGCCCTTGGTGGTGTAGTCGTAGGCGAGGTTGGGGTCGCGGGCGATGTGCAGGCAGGGCTCGGCGACGCCGGGCGAATAGGCGAGCGACAGGTCGCGCGCGGTGGTGAGCGGCTTGGTCATGCGGGTCGCGAGCTTGCCGGGCGGGCAGGCGGCGTGCAGCGCCAGCGCTTCCTCGCCGGAAACGCGCGCTGTCCGTTGGTCGATATTGCCGTCGGCCATGGGCTTCCTCCCTGGAAATTCCCGAGTCATTTGATCGGACATCATGCGTTGGCGGCCGCGCGGATGGAAGCTTCTGCTTCGCAGCGGCGGACCGGGCGAGGTAAATCCATGGCGGATGGACGACACCGCAGCCCGAGCCGACACGAGCAACGATCCCCGACCGGGCGCCTCGCCCGCCATGGCGCAATGGTTCGCCACGAAGGCGGAACACCCGGACGCGCTGCTGTTCTTCCGGATGGGCGATTTCTACGAGATGTTCTTCGCCGACGCCGAGGCCGCCGCCGCCGCGCTGGACATCGCGCTGACCCATCGCGGCGAGCATGACGGCGCGCCGATCCCGATGTGCGGCGTGCCGCGTGCACGCGGCGGAGAGCTATCTGGCGCCGGCTGATCCGCCGCGGCTTTCGCGTCGCCGTCGCCGAGCAGATGGAGGACCCGAAGCGCGCGCCGGGAAAGCGCCGATCCGCGCGAGGTCGTCCGGCTGATCACGCCGGGCACGATCACCGAGGAGGCGCTGCTGGAGGCCGGGCGGCCGAACCTGCTGCTGGCGCTGGCCGGGGACGGCGGCCGGCTCGGCGCCGCCTGGCTGGACGTCTCCACCGGGCTGTTCGAGACGCTGGCGCTGGCGCGGGCCGGAGCTGCCGGCGCTGCTGGGCCGGCTCGATCCGGCGGAGATCCTGGCGCCGGCCGAGCTGGAGCTGGGCGACTGGGCGGCCGCGCGGTCGCCGGAGCCGGTGCGCCTCGCCGCCGCTGATGGCCCGGCGGCGGCTGGCGGAGGCGTTCGGCGCCGCCAGCCTGGATGCGTTCGGCAGATTCTCCGACGCCGAGGCGGTCGCGGCCGGCGCTGGCGCTCGACTACGTGCGCGCGACGCAGGCGGGCGAGCTGCCGCGCCTGTCGCACCCGGCGCCGCAGGGGCAGGCCGGCGCGCTGGAGATGGACGCGGCGACGCGCGCCAGCCTGGAAATCACTGCGCGCCCGCGACGGCGGCACGACGCACACGCTGCTGGCGCGCGGTGCAGCGGACGCTGACCGCCGCCGGCGCGCGGCTGCTGGCGGCCTGGCTGGCGGCGCCGCTGACCGACCCGGCGGCGATCGCCGCGCGGCAGGATGCCTGGTCCTGGCTGCTGGCCAACGCCGACGCGGCCGGCCGGCTGCGGGCGCTGCCTGCGCGCCGCGCCGGACATGGCGCGGGCGTTGGGCGCGGCTGTCGCTCGGACCGCGGCGGGCCGCGCGATCTGGCGGCGTTGCGCGATGGCCTGGCCGCGGCGCGAACGGCGCCGCGAGGCGCTGGACGGCCCGCTGCCGGATGCTGCTCGGCCGAGGCGCGCGACGCGCTGGCGGTCGATCCGGCGCTGGCGAAGCTGCTGGCCGAGGCGCTGGCCGATCCGGCGCCGACGCGGCTGGACGATGGCGGCGCGATCCGGCCGGGTTTCGATGCCGAACTGGATGCCGAGCGCGGGCTGCGCGACGACAGCCGCCGGGTGATCGCCGGGCTGCAGCTCGACTACGCGCAGCGATACGGCGTCGCCAGCCTGAAGATCCGCCATCACGCGCAGCTCGGCTACGTGATCGAGGCGCCGGCCGCCGCGGTGGAGAAGCTGCGCGAATTTCCGGAACTGACGTTGCGCCAGGGCATGGCGAACGGCGCGCGGTTCACGCACGCCGGAACTGTCCGAACTCGACCGGCGCA
The DNA here is from genome assembly GCA_963839645.1 of uncultured Alphaproteobacteria bacterium. Lineage (GTDB taxonomy): Bacteria > Pseudomonadota > Alphaproteobacteria > Acetobacterales > Acetobacteraceae > PALSA-911. The sequence continues at coordinate 690,339 of CAWIVZ010000001.1, forward strand.
TCGCCGAGGCCGGCGAGCGCGCGGCGGCGCGCGAACGCGCGGTGTTCGCGCATCTGGTGCGCAGATCGCTCGGCCATGCCGACGCGCTGGCGCGCCTGCGCCGACGCGCTGGCGCTGCTGGATGTCGGCGCAATCGGCGGCCAGGCTGGCCGAGAACGGGACGCTGGTGCCGCCCGGCGGTGACCGGCGGGGCGGAATTCCTGATCGACCGGCCGGGCGGCATCCGGTGGTGGAGGCGGCGCTCGCGGGCACGCGCCGCCTTCGTGCCGAACGACTGCGACCTGTCGCCGGAGCGGCGGGTGCTGCTGCTGACCGGGCCGAACATGGCGGGCAAATCGACCTTTCTGCGCCAGAACGCCTTGATCGTGATCCTCGCCCAGGCCGGCCTGCCGGTGCCGGCGGCAGGCGGCGCGGATCGGCGTGGTGGACCGGCTGTTCTCCCGCGTCGGCGCCGCCGACGACCTGGCGCGCGGGCGCAGCACCTTCATGGTGGAGATGACCGAGACCGCGGCGATCCTGCACCAGGCGGGGCCGCGCAGCGCTGGTGGTGGTGGACGAGATCGGCCGCGGCACCGCCACGCTCGACGGGCTGGCGATCGCCTGGGCGGTGCTGGAGGCGCTGCACTCGCAGGTGCGCTGCCGCACCATCTTCGCCACGCATTTCCACGAACTTGCGGAACTCGCGGATCGAGCTGCCGCGGCATCGCGCCGCATACGATGCGGGTGAAGGAATGGAAGGGCAGCGTGGTGTTCCTGCACGAGGTGGCGCCGGGCGCGGCGGGGCGGTCCTGGGGCGTGCATGTCGCGGAACTGGCCGGCGTGCCGGCGCCGGTGGTGAGGCGCGCGGCGCGCTGCTGGCCGCCTGGAAAAGCGCGGCGGGCGCGGCGCCGAAGGCCGCGGCGCTGCCGCTGTTCGCCGCCGCGCCGCATGCGCCGCCACAAGCGGAGGTTGCTGCCGAACCGGACCGGCTGCGTGAGGCACTGGCGGCGATCGACCCCGATCGGCTGTCCCCGCGCGAGGCGCTGGAAGCACTCTATCGTTGCTGAAATCGCTTGCTGCCTGTTTCCGGCGGAGAGACTGCTGGACTAGCATCCATTCATGTTGACACCCACCCCCCTGCCGAATGCCCCGGAAGCCGCTGCTGCGTGCTGACGGAGGCGCTCGTCGGCGCTCGCGCGCGAGCACGCCGGCACGATCCCGCGCGATGCCGCCCTCGCCGCCTTCCGCCGCCATCTGGCGCGCATCCAGACGCATGTGCGGGAAGCTTTCGAGCAGGACCAGCTGACCGGGCTGCAGGCCGCGCGGCTGCTGGCGGCGCTGACCGACGGGGTGATCGACGAGCTGTACGACTACGCACCTCGCGCGCCGTGCTGGGTCCGCTCGGACCGGCTCAGCCTGGCCGCCACCGGCGGCTACGGCCGCGGCGTGCTGGCGCCGTTCAGCGACATCGACCTGCTGTTCCTGACGCCGAAGCGGCCGAACAAGCACACGCTGCAGGTCGTGGAATACATGCTGTATTTTCTGTGGGACCTAGGGCTGAAGGTCGGGCACGCCACGCGCTCGATCGACGAATGCCTGAGCGAGGGGGCGAAGGACGCGACCATTCGCACCTCGCTGCTGGATGCGCGCCATCTGACCGGCGAGGCGGCGCTGTTCCAGGATTTCCACAAGCGCTTCCGCGCCGCCTGCGTGAAGGCCGGCGCGCGCCGACTACATCGCCGCCAAGCAGGCCGAGCGCGACGTCCGCCATCGCCGCTATGGCGACAGCCCGTTCGTCGTCGAGCCGAACATCAAGGAAGGCCGCGGCGGCCTGCGCGATCTGCAGACGCTGTACTGGCTGGCGCGCTACGTGTTCGATGCGCAGACCATGGCGGAGATCGCCGGGTTGGACGCGCCGGGCGGGTCCATCATCACCGACACGGAAGCCAGGCATGCGCGCCGGTCGTGGGAATTCCTCTGGACCGTGCGGTTCCACCTGCACTACGTCGCCGGCCGGGCCGAGGAGCGGCTGACGTTCGACCTGCAGCCGGTGGTCGGCGCGCGCATGGGTTATACGCGGCATGGCCGGCAGGACGGGGTGGAGCGCTTCATGCGCCACTATTTCCTGACCGTGCGCGAGGTGGCGCGGCTGACGCGGGTGCTGGAACCGGCGATCGTGCGCGCCGCGCTGGGCCCGCCGGCGATGACGCGCCGAGACCGACAAGGCGCTGGAGGAAGCCGGCTTCGTTCTGGCCGACGGCAAGCTGCTGCCGATGCCGGGGCGCGATTTCACCGCCGAGCCGAGGCAGATGCTGCGCATCCTGATCGTGGCGCGCAACCGTGGCCTGGAGCTGCATCCGCTGGCGATGCGCTCGCTGATCCGAAATGAACGCCGCGCCATCGGCCTGCGCGACGATCCGCAGGCGGCGGCCTTGTTCATGGACCTGCTGTGCGGACGCAACGCCGAACACGCCGACGGCGCGCGCTGGCTGTCGATCCTGAACGAGACCGGCTTCCTCGGCCGCTACCTGCCCGATTGGGGCCGCATCGTCGGCCAGATGCAGTTCGACACCTATCATGTCTTCACCGTGGACGAGCACACGATCGAGGCGGTGAAGGTGCTGAACACGATGGAACGCGGTGAACTGACCGAGGTGGCTCCGGTCGCCTCGGCTCTGATCCACGAGTTGCAGTCGCGCCGGGCGCTGTATCTGGCGATGATGCTGCACGACATCGCCAAGGGCCGCGGCGGCGACCATTCCGCGCTCGGCGCGGACATCGCTTTGGATGTCGGCCCGGCGCTGGGACTGACCGCCGAGGAAACCGAAACGGTTTCCTGGCTGGTGCTGCATCACCTGCTGCTGAGCCAGACCGCGTTCAAGCGCGACATCGACGATCCCAAGACCATCCTGGACCTGGCCGAGGTGATCCAGTCGCCGGAGCGGCTGCGCCTGCTGCTGGTGCTGACGGTCGCCGATATGCGCGCGGTTTCCGCCAAGGTCTGGAACAGCTGGAAGGCGACGCTGCTGCGCGAGCTGTATGCGCGGGTGGCAGAGGTTCTTGCGGGAGGACTATCCACCACCGAGCGCGACGTGCGGGTGCAGCGGGCCAAGCAGGCGGCCTCGGCGATGCTGGCCGGCTGGCCGGAAACGGACCTGGAGATGTTCACCGGGCTCGGCTATCCCGGCTACTGGCTGTCGTTCGATCCGGAAACCCATGCCCGCCACGCCCGGCTGATCCGCGATGCGGAAATGCGCAAGACGCCGCTGACGGTCGACACCCAGCCGCTGCCGGCGCGCGCGGTGACGGAAGTGACGGTCTACGCCGCCGACCATGCCGGGCTGTTCAGCCGGATCGCCGGGGCGCTGGCGATGGCCGGCGCGTCCATCGTCGATGCGCGCATTCACACCATGACCAACGGCATGGCGCTGGACACGTTCTGGATCCAGGACGCCGCCGGCGGCACCTTCGACGCGCCGCACCGGCTGGCGCGGCTGTCCGCGCTGATCGAGCAGGCGCTGTCCGGCCGCATCCGGCTGGCGAGCGAGATCCGGAAGATGTCGAAAAGCCTGATGGGCCAGCGGATGCGCGCCATCCATGTCGCGCCGCGCGTGGTGATCGACAACCGGGCGTCCAATACCCACACCGTATTGGAGGTGAACGGCCGCGACCGTCCCGGCCTGCTGCACGACGTGACCGCGGCGATCAGCGAGCAGGGGCTGCAGATCGCCTCCGCCCATGTCACGACCTACGGCGTGCGCGCGGTGGACGTGTTCTATGTCAAGGACGTGTTCGGCATGAAGGTGGAGAACGAACGCAAGCTGCAGCAATTGCGCGAGGCGCTGCTGGCCGCGCTGGAAAACCCCGAGGCCGCCGCCGCGCCGGCCGCCGAGGCGGAAGCGCCGCGCAAGCGCCGCCGGGCGGCCGCGGAGTAGCAGCCTCCGCCCCGTTGGTCTGCACCGGAGGATGTTGCTGGATTGGCATAGATCATGATCCGGGTGGGGCTGGCGAGCGAGACCGATTGGGACGGCTGGCGCGCGGCCACGCGGGCGCTGGTCCTGAACGGCATACCTGCGGAAGACGTGGTTTGGTCTGTGGGGCAAGGCGACGCCTTGCCGGAAGCGATCGGTAGCTTCGGGGTTTCGCGCTCGTTGATCCAGTTGGCGCAGGTGGCCATCCAGGCGCGGTCCCCCAGGCGGTTTGCCTTGCTGCACCGGCTGGTGATGAAGGCGGATGAGCCGGCGCTGGCCGAGGCGCGGCGACTGGCGCTGGCGGTGCGGGCCGAGGCGCACCGCATGCGCACGGAACTTCGCTATCTGCCGGTCGGGGACCGGTATGTCGGCTGGTACGCGCCCCGGCATTTCGTGTTGGAAGCGAACGCCAGGCTGCTGGCGCGGCGGTTTTCCCATCTGGCTGTCTCGGTTTTGACGCCCGATGGCAGCGCGCATTGGCAGGGCGGCGAGCCGGTTTTCGGCGCGGCTGCCGATCTCGGTGACGACGCGGCGCTGGCCGCGTTCTGGCGGGAACGGGGCAGCGAGATCGTGGCCGGCGCCGGCGCCGGTTCGTCGCTGCCGGCGGCGGAGGCGTTGGACGAGGACCCGAGGCCGCCCGACCGGCCGGCGATCGGGCCGGTGGTGTTGCCGCGGCGCGATCTGCCGGACCTGGACCTTGCTGCGGCCGAGGCCGCTTCCTGCGCGCGCTGCGGGTTGGCGGCGCCGGCGACGCAGGCGGTGTTCGGCGAGGGGCCAGGCGACGCGCGGCTGATGTTCATCGGCGAGCAGGCCGGGGACCAGGAGGATGTCATCGGCCGCCCGTTCGTCGGTCCCGCCGGCCAATTGCTGGACCGGGCGCTGGAGGAAGCGGGCATCGACCGGCGCGAAACCTACGTCACCAACGTGGTGAAGCATTTCAAATTCGTCCCGCGCGGCACGCGCCGCCTGCACCAGAAGCCGGATGCCGGCGAGATCGCGGCGTGCAGCGTCTGGCTGGACCGCGAGCGCGCCGTGCTGCGCCCGACGCTGATCGTGCTGCTCGGCGCGACGGCGGCGCAGGCGGTGCTGGGGCGGCTGGTGACCATCGGCCGCGAGCGCGGGCGGCCGATCGCGCTGGCCGATGGGCAGCTCGTGTTTGTCACCGTGCACCCATCCTATCTGCTGCGGCTGCCGGACGCGGAGTCCCGGGCGCGCGAATACCGCAATTTCGTCGGCGACCTGCGCCGGGCGGGAGAGCTGGCCCGCGCGGGGTGACCGGAAGGCTCAGCGCGGGATCAGCGATTGCAGCGGCGTCGCCGGATCGGCGATGGCGGCCGGGTCCACTTGCTTGGCGGATTTGATCATCGCGGTGCCGGCGCGGATGTCGCGCGGGTTGTTGGCGGCGGTGACCGCGATGACGCGGTTGTCATCCAGCAGGTGCACGGCGGTGAAGCTGTGCGGGTTGTCGCCGGGGCGAAGGATGGTCCGTGTCGCGTCCACCGCGAGGCCGGCGACCTGCAGGTTGACATGGTACCTGATCGGTCCAGAACCAGGGGATGTCGTCATAGGGCCTCTCGACACCCGCCATCGCCTGGCCGACCGCGACGCCGTGGTTCTGGGCGTGCCGCCAGGCTTCCAGGCGCAGGTGCCTGCCGAACAGCGGATGGAAGAACGCCGCCACGTCGCCGGCGGCGTAGATGTTGGCGACCGAGGTGCGGCCCAACGCGTCCACCACGATGCCGCCGTCGATCTTTACCCCGGCCTGGCGCGCCAATGTCAGGCTGCGCTCCATGCCGACCCCGGCCAGCACGACATCGCCGGACAGGCCGAAACCGCCGCCGCAGAACACCGACAGCGTGCCGTCCGGTGCGGCGTCGATCGCTTCCACCGCCATGTTGAAATGCAACTCGGTGCCCGCACCCTGGTGCAGGTCGGTGATGAAGGCGGCGATCTCCGGCGTGACGCTGCGGCCCATCGGGGACGGGCCGGCTTCGAGCACGTTCACCTCGGCGCCGCGCTTGCGGGCGGAGGCGGCGATTTCCAGGCCGATCACGCCGGCGCCGATGCAGACCACGCGCCGGGCGGTGGCCAGCCGGGCGCGGATCGCCCGCGCGTCCTCGATCGTGCGCAGGGTCAGAGCGTGTTCCGCGCCGGGGACGGACAGGCGCCGGGCCCGCCCGCCGGTGGCGAGCAGCAACTTGTCGTAGGCCAGCACGCTGTCATCGGCGAGGCGGATGCGCTGGCCGATCGGATCGAGGTCGATCACCTCGCTGTTGGGGTGGAAGTCGATGTCGAGTTCGGCGTAGCGCTCTTCCTTGTGGAAATACTGCACCGCCGGCGGCTCCGGCTCGGTGAGCCAGGCCTTCGACAGTGGCGGGCGCTCGTAGGGGCGCCAGGGCTCCTCACCGAGCAGCAGGATGCGGCCGGCAAAGCCGGCCTGGCGCATGGCGGTGGCGGCCCAGCCGCCGGCCTGGCCGGCGCCGATGATGATGTGGGTGGTTTTCATGCGGCGATGCTCGCCCGGGAATCGATCCGCGCCAAGGGGGCGCAAGCAGGGGGCGGGTTGGAAGCCGGGTTGGACCCTGGCATTGTGCGGCATCTTCAGAAAGGGACGCACGACATGGCGGATGCGGCTTGGATCAGGGTAGCGGGCACGGCGGATGTGGCCGAGGGCAAGATGATCGGCGTGCGCGTCGGCGCCAAGGATCTGGCCGTCTATCACATGCCGGGCGGGGGATATTGCGTCACCGACAATGTCTGCACGCATGAGTTCGCGTTGCTGTCGGATGGCTGGTTCGAGGATGGCTGCATCGAATGCCCGCTGCACGCCGGCCGGTTCGACGTGAAGACCGGCAAGGGCCAGGGCGCGCCGATCGACAAGGATCTGGACGTGTTCGAGGTGAAGGTCGAAGGCGGCGATATCCTGGCCAAGCTGCCGGGCTGAACAGCCGGCGCAACAAGCGGAAGGCGGCGGAGAGCGGCGGGTACTAGGGTTTCTCGCGTTGAAACCACAGGAGCCCGCCCCAATGAATCCCGCCATGACCGCTTTTCGCTGCGTGCCGATCCCCACCGAGACCGCCGAGCGCTTCCGCCGCACCGGGATCGACGACAACGGCAATGCCATCCGCCGGATGGTATCGAGCGGGGTCGCCCCCTGCCGGCACTGCCTGCGAGAGGCAAGCGAGGGCGAGGCGGTGCTGCTCGGCTCCTACAACCTGCCGGGCCCGCTCGGCATCTACTGGACCCCGAGCCCGATCTTCGTGCACGCGGAACCCTGCGAGCGCTTCTCGGCGGCGGGCGAGGTTCCGGAAATCGTCCGCGGTCGGCTGGTTTCCGTGCGGTCCTACGACGCCGGCGATCAATGCATCTACGATCTGGGCGAGGCGGTCGAAGGCGGGCAGGTGGATGCGCCGCTGGCGCGCGCCATCGCCGATCCGCGGACGAAGTTCGTGAACATCCACACGGCCAAGCCGGGCTGTCTGCTGGTTCGGGTGGAGCGGGCCTGACGGAACACGGATAACCGAACACGGATAACCTAGGAACGGGGACCGGCCGGCGCTATACTGGCCGGTAACCCAGGGAACAGGGAATTATCCGTCCGATGACCTACGCCCCATGATCCTAGATCGCCCCATCGACTGCGACGTACATCCCGTCGTGCCCGGATTGCCGGCGCTGATGCCGTATCTGGACGATATGTGGCGCGAGCTGGTGGTGCGCCGCGGCGTCGATGAACTGGTGTCGATCTCCTATCCCACCCACGCGCCCATCACCACGCGGGCGGATTGGCGCGGCGCCGACGGGCGCACCGCGACCACGCCGGAACTGCTGGCGGCCCAGGCGCTGGACCCGTTCGGCACCGGCACCGCCATCCTGAACTGCCTGTACGGCGTGCAGCTGCCGTTCAGCGAGGACATGGGCGCGGTGTTCGCCCGGGCGGTAAACGACTGGATCGCCCGGGAGTGGCTGGACCGCGATCCGCGGCTGCGCGCCTCCATCGTGCTGCCGGTGCAGAGCGCCGAACTGGCGGTGGAGGAGATCGAGCGGCTGGCGCACGACAAGCGCTTCGTGTCCGTGCTGCTGCTCGTGATGGGAGAAACGCCGCTGGGCCGGCGCCAGCACTGGCCGATCTACGCGGCGGCCGAGCGGCACGGATTGTCGGTCTCCATCCACGCCGGCAGTTCCTATCGCAATCCCCCCTCCCCCATCGGCTGGACCAGTTACTACACCGAGGAATACATCAATCAGGCCGGCGCGTTTCAGACCCAGCTGACCTCGCTGGTGTGCGAGGGCGTGTTCGCGAAGTTTCCGAAGCTGAAAGTCGTGATGCTGGAATCCGGCTTCACCTGGCTGCCGGGCTATCTGTGGCGGCTGGAGAAGTTCTGGAAAGGCGTGCGCATGGAAGTGCCCTGGGTGGACCGGCTGCCCGGCGAGATCGTGCGCGAGCATGTGCGGTTTTCCCTGCAGCCGTTCGACGGCCCGCCCGACCCGGCGGCGATTGGCCGGCTGATGGAGCACATGCGGTCCGACGAGTTGCTGGTCTATTCCACCGACTACCCGCACTGGCAGTTTGACGGGCAGGATGTGATGCCCGAAGGTTTCTCCGCCGAGCTGATCCGCAAGATCACGATCGATAATCCGCTGAAGGCGTTTCCGCGTCTGGGGCTGGCCCAAGGTGGCCAGGCGCACAGCAACAAGGAGTTGGCGTCATGAACGTCGATGTTCTGAACCGTTCCGGCACGCATCTGGCCTCGTCCAACCGGCTCATGATCGCCGATTGCGACATCCATCCGCGGATCGCCGGCGTGAAGGCGCTGTATCCGTGGCTTTCCAAGCGCTGGCAGGAGCATCTGGAAACCTTCGGGATGACGCATCGCCAGCCCTATGAGCGCGGGCCGGCCTATCCCAAGGCGCAGCCGATGGCCTCGCGCCGGAACTCGTTCCCACCCAGTGGCGGCGGCCCCGGCAGCGATCTGGCCTTCATGGCCTGGCAGCATCTGGACGCCAACAATGTCGAACTCGGCATCCTCAACCCGCTGACCCCGTCCGGCCAGGGCGCGGTCAATCCCGACCTGTCCGGCGCCATGGCGCATGCGGTGAACGAGTGGCAGATCGAGAAATGGACCAGCCAGGACGCCCGGCTGAAAGCCTCGATCGTGGTTCCGTACGAGGATACCGCCGCTTCCGTGGCGGAGATCGAGCGCTATGCCGGCAATCCGCATTTCGCCCAGGTTCTGCTGCTGAGCCGCACCGGGGAGCCGCCGGGGCAGCGGCGCTACTGGCCGATCTATGAAGCCGCGGCGGCGGCCGGGCTGCCGGTGGCGTTCCACGCCTTCGGCCATGGCGGCCACCCCAATACGGCCAGCGGCTGGCCGTCGTACTATATCGAGGACATGGTCGGGCACGCCCAGTCCAGCCAGGCCGGGCTGGTGAGCCTGGTGATGGAAGGGGTGTTCGAACGCATCCCGAGCCTGAAGGTGGTGATGGTGGAAGCCGGCTCGGCCTGGGCCCCTTCCCTGCTCTGGCGCATGGACCGGCAGTGGCGGAAGCTGAAGGCGGAAACCCCGCATCTGCACAGGCTGCCGTCGGAATACGTCAAAGGCCAGGTGTGGTTCACCACCCAGCCTTTGGAGGAGCCCGAACCGCGCGAGCATCTGCTCGATGCGATCGAGTGGCTCGGCTGGGACCGGTTCCTGTTCGCGACCGACTATCCGCACTGGGACTTCGACGACCCGGCCTTCGCCCTGCCGGTGCGCATTTCCGAGGAAAAGCGCCGCCAGTTCTTCCGCACCAACGCCAACGCGGTCTACGGCCCGGGCTGAGCGGCAGGCGGCGCGGCCTTCGCCGCGCGGCGGCGCTCGACGAAGGCGCCCATCAGTTGTTTGGTCTCGCCGGTGGCGTGCCCGGCGGCCACGGCCCGGATGCCCTGCTGCACCGCGTCGGCGATGGACATGCGTTCCCAGTCCCGGATCAGTTCCTTTTGCGCGCGGATCGCCAGCGGGCCGGCGGACAGGATGGCGCCTACCCAGTCCTCCACCGCCGCGTCCAGCTCGCCGGGCGGCACCAGGCGTTCGATCAGCCCGCAGGCGGCGGCTTCCTGGGCGGGGATGTGGCGGCCGGTGAAGACCAGCTCGCGGGTTTTGCCCCAGCCGATCAGCTGCGGCAGCAGGCAGGCCTCCATGCCGGAGGGCAGGCCGAACAACACCTCCGGCATACCGAAGCGGCTGTCGTCGGACGCCGCGCGCATGTCGCAGGCCGCCGCCACCTCCAGCCCCGCCCCCAGGCAATAGCCCTGGATGCGGGCGATGACCGGCACTGGGGTGCGGCGGATCGCCTCGCACATCCGGTGCGTCAGGCTGGGGCCGAGCATCGCGTCATGCGCCTCGAACCCCGCCATTTCCGTCAGATTGGCGCCGCCGATGAAGGATCGGCCGCCGGCGCCGGTCAGCACGACCACGCGTAGCCGGGGCTCGCCCGCCAGCGCCTCGATCGCCTCGGCCAGCCGGCGCTTGCCTGCATTGCCCAGCGCATTGTGGTGCGCGGGATTGTTCACCGTGACGCGGACGACGATGCCGGGCTCGCCACGGTCTTCGTGCACGACCTGCACCAGTTCGGTTGCGGACATGGGGGGCTCCTGCGTGTTTGGCCGGGATGATCGCACGCGGCACGGGTTGAGCCTATCGGGCGATCATGCCGTAATCGCCGGAACGAACGAGGGGGAAACCGACATGACAACGACCCGCGAACCGACCCGCTACGGCCACATCTATCCGCCCGACGCGGCCTGGCTGGCGAAGGCCGAGCCCGAGCCGATCCTGGAGCCGGACCTGCCGATCATCGATACGCATCATCATTTGTGGGTGCGCGGCGATCAGCGCTATCTGCTGCATGAGTTCCTGGAAGACATAAATTCCGGCCACAACACCGTGGCGACGGTGTTCCTGGAGTGCCATTCGATGTACCGGGCGGATGGGCCGGAGGAAATGCGATCGGTCGGCGAAACGGAGTTCGTTGCCGGCATCGCGGCGATGAGCGAGAGCGGCGGCTACGGCCCGACGCGGGTCGCCGCCGGCATCGTCGGCGCGGTGGATTTGACGCATGACCGGGCGGAGCAGGCGCTGGAGGCGCATATCCGTGCCGGCGGCGGACGGTTTCGCGGCGTGCGCCATGCGGCGGGCTGGGACGCGGACCCGACGATCGGCAACAGCCGCAACATGACCGGGCTCGGCACCTATATGCGGCCGGACTTCCGCCGCGGCCTGGCGAAGATGACCGCGCTCGGGCTGTCGCTGGATGCCTGGCTGTTTCATCCGCAACTGGCGGACGTTGTCGACCTCGCGCGGTCGATGCCGGCGAGCAACATCATCATGGGCCATTGCGGCGGGCCGCTGGGCTATGGCCGCTACCTTGGCAAGCAGGACGAGGTGTTCGCCACCTGGAAGGCCGGCGTGACCGAGCTGGCAAAATGCCCGAACGTGACGATGAAGCTGGGCGGGATGATGATGCGGCTGGCGGCCTATGACTACCGGGCATTGCCGAAGCCGCCGACATCGGCGGAGATCGCCGCGCTCTGGCGGCCCTATATCGAGACCTGCATCGAGTTGTTCGGCGCCCATCGCTGCCTGTTCGAGAGCAACTTCCCGGTGGAGAAAATGGGCGCGAGCTGGGCGGTGCTGTGGAACGCGTTCAAGCGGATCGCCGCCGGCGCCTCGGCGGACGAGAAGCTGGCGCTGTTCAGCGGGACGGCTCGGCGGGCGTATCGGCTGGGGTGACCGCGTCCGGCGGGCGTATGTCGCGCAGGGTTTGCAGGATGGCCTGGGCCCGTTCGGTTTGCAGCAGGCCGGGCAGCGGGGTGGCGAGCTTGCGGCGCCAGTTCGGCCGTTCGGTGTCGGTGCCCGGCAGGTTCACGGCCTTCGTTGTGCCGTCGAGATCGTCGGCCTGGACGAGCATGAGCGCGGCCGGCGAGCGCGCGACATAGGCGTGCGCGGCGGTGCTGGTTTCCAACGAGACAATGCCCTCTCGCCGCACGGCATCCCCCAGCGCCTGCTTCTCCGCTTCGCGGTGCGCCAGGGCATCGGCGGGGTTCGCGAGCAGGCCGAGTTGCGCCTGTTCGGCGATATCCGCGCCTTCCTGCCAGCCCGCGACCGTGGGCAGATCGTGGGTCGACACGCTGGCGAGCGCCAGGGCGGGATAGGCGGCGGGCGGCTTGAACCCGAGGCCCTCGCGTTCCAGCAGCAGGACGCGATAGCTCAGGATATCGGCCTTCGCCAGGGCTTCGCGGAAGCCTTCCGGGCACCGTGCCCAGATCCTCCCCGACGATCAGGCAGCCGGCGCGCCGGCTTTCCAGCGTCAGCTGGCCGAGCAGGTGGCGGAACGGATAGGAGACATAGGCGCCGTCCGCGCCTTTCGCGCCCTCCGGCACCCAGAAAAGCCGGGACAGGCCCATGACATGATCGATCCGCAGCCCGCCGGCATGGCGCATGTTGGCGGCCAGCAGGGCCGCGAAGCCGGCGAAGCCGTCGCTTGCCAGGGCCAGCGGGTTGGGCGGCGGCAGGCCCCAGATCTGCCCGCCGGCGGAGAACGGGTCCGGCGGCGCGCCGATGGACGCGCCGCGGGCGAGGAGATCGGTGCCGGCCCAGGCTTCGGCGCCGTCCGGCGCCGCCCCGACGGCCAGGTCCCGCAGCAAGCCAAGCGACAGACCGGCGGATCGGCCGCGGCCGGCAGCGGCGGCGAGTTGGCGCTCGGCGAGGAATTGCAGATACAGGTGAAACCGGATGCGGGGCGCATGGGTTTCCGCCCACTCGGCAACCGCCCGACCATGGGCATGGCGAAGGGCTTCCGGCCAGTGCTGCCAGGGCTGGCCGGGATGGCGTTCCGCGATCGCCTCGAACGTCGCGAAGCGGTGCAGCATGGCACCGCCCTTGGCCTGGAAGGCGGCGAAAGCCTGTGCGGCGGGGCTGTTCGGATGGTCCCGGCAGGCTGCGTCGAAAGCGGCGAACCGTTGTTCCAGGGCAGCCCGCTTTAGCGACCAGACAGCCTGGTAGTCCACATCCGGCTTTGCCGACAGGGATGTCCAAGCGGCCTCGGTCCGGGATGGGGCCCGGGATGGGGCAAGATCATCGTCCAGCGTGGCGAGATCGAGATAGATCGGGTCCAGGAAGCGGCGGTCGGAGGGATGGTAGGGGCTGGCGCGGTCGCGCTGGCCGGGGAACAGCGCGTGCAGCGGGTTGATCGCCAGGATTGCGGCGCCTTCGGCGGCGGCACCCTCCGACAGCGCGGCCAGGGTGGTGAAATCGCCGATCCCCTGGTCGCCCTCGCGGCGCACGGAATAAAGCTGGGCGGACAGGCCGAACCGTCTCCGGCCGGCGGCGAGTGCGGCGGGCAGGTGGCAGCGTGAGGGAGCCGCCGTGACATGGCACTGAATGTCCGGAAAGTCGTCGCGCCAGACGCGGTGCCGGCCGATCGGCAGGCGCGGCAGTTGCAGGGTCCAGCTCTGCCCGGGGCGGGCATCGGCGGCGATCGCGGGGGAGACCGCTCCGTCCCCGGCGCCGAAGCGCAGCCGCTGGATGCTGCCGTCTTCCAACGCGAGGTTCAGCCAGAACGGACGAGGCGACAGCCCGGGCTCGAGCGGCAGTGCCAGGCGCGCCGGTTCGTCGTCGAAGACCGTGACGGCCTGCGGCACCTGCCGGCGATCCCGCGTCTTGGCCAGGGCCTGAAGGCTGTCGTTCGCCTCGGCCGGCGTGCGGGCGGGCAAGCCCATCGCCGCCAGCAAGGCCCGCTTCGTGTCCTCGGAAACGACATGCCGCGTGCCGTCCACTTCCCACCAGTCGGCGGCGATGCCGGCGGTGTCGGCCAGACGGTGCAGAATGGTGTTGTCCGTTCCGCCGCCGCGGTGCCGGACCGCGACGGGAAGTTGCGCGAGCACGGATACGGAGCGGGCGGCGGCCTGAAAGATTGTTCCCGTGTGCGGGAGGTTGGGGCGCTGGTCCGTGGCGCTCTCCGCCAGCACGTGCCAGGCATGGCCATCGGTCGGCGGCGGCAGGGCCAGGTCCACAGGCTGCGCGCCGCGGTTGAACAGCAGGGCGACACGATCCTCGGTTGGCTCGGGCACATGCAGGATGACCGTGAGCGTTTCATCCGGCCGTGCCTGCCAGTCGGCGGGCTCCATGGCGCCGCCATCGGGCCGCAGCCAGAGAACATCCGGCTGCAGGCTGGCATCCTTGGCGCCGCCGGTCAGGAACCGGTCGTCGCGTAGGGCCGGATGGGTGCTCCGGATGGCGATGAGATGCCGCGTCCAGGCCAACAGGCCTGGGTCGGCGGCCGCCCAGTCCAGCCAGGCGACTTCGTTGTCCTGGGCATAGGCGTTGTTGTTGCCGCACTGGGACTGCCCGAATTCGGCGCCCATCGACAGCATCGGCGTGCCGCGCGCCAGCAGCAGCGTGGCCAGCAGGGCGCGCTGATCGCGCTGGCGCGCGCCAAGGATGGCGGGATCGTCGGTCGGCGCCCTCGGCGCCGTTGTTCCAGGAGAGATTGGCGTCCGTGCCGTCGCGGTTGTCCTCGCCGTTCGCCTCGTTGTGCTTTGCGTTCGTACGAAACCAGATCGGCCAGGGTGAAGCCGTCATGCGCGGTGACGAAGTTGATGCCGCGGGAGGGGCGGCGCTTGGCGGCGAACAGATCCTGCGATCCGGCGAGCCGGGTGGCGAATTCCGCCACGCTGGCGGCGTCGCCGCGCCAGAAGCCGCGGACGGCGTCGCGGAAGCGGTCGTTCCATTCGCCCCAGGACGCGGGAAAAGCGCCGAGCTGGTAGCCGCCGGGGCCGATGTCCCAGGGTTCGGCGATCAGCTTCATGCCGCGCAGCACCGGATCCTGGGCGATGGCGGCGAGCAGCGGCGCGGCCGGGTCGAAGCCGTCCGGCGCGCCGGCCGAGGGCGGTGGCGAGGTCGAAGCGGAAGCCGTGCACGCCGGCGAGATCGGCCCAGGCGCGCAGCGCGTCCATCGCCAGGCGCAGCACCTGCCGGACGGTCCAGCGCCAGCGTGTTGCCGGTGCCGGTGTCGTTGACGTAGCGCGACGGGTCGTCCGGCGGCAGCCGGTAATAGCTGGCGTTGTCCAGGCCGCGCAGCGACAGCGTCGGGCCGAGCGCGTCGCCCTCGCCGGTGTGGTTGAGCACGACATCGACGATGGTCTCGATCCCCGCCTGCGGCGAGCGCCGTGACGGCGGCGCGGATTTCCGCCCAGCCGCCCGGGGCGAGGCCGGGATCGGGAGCCATCAGCGCGACGGGGTTGTAGCCCCAGTAGTTGGTCAGGCCGAGCGCGGCGAGGTGGCGCTCGTCGATCCAGGCGGCGGCGGGCATGATCTCGACCGTGGTGACGCCGAGCCGGGTCAGGTGCCCGATGGCGGCGGGATGCGCCAGGCCGGCGAAGCGCCCGCGCAGCTCGGCGCGGGATGTCCGGATGGCGCGGGTGAAGCCGCGCACATGCAGTTCGTAGAGCACGGTCTGTGCGCCACGGCGACCAGCGCCTTGCCGGGCGGCGGCGCGAGCGGCGCGGCGACGATCGGCCTTGGGCATCGCGGCGGCGCTGTCGGTGTCATCGAAGCGCCCGTCGCGCGTGGCGAACATCGATGGATGCAAGCGAAACGGCCGGTCGATCGCGATGGCGTAGGGGTCGAGCAGCAGCTTGCCGGGATTGAAGCGATGGCCGTTGGCGGGGTCGATGCGGGCCGTGCGCGCGCAGGCCGTAGCGGCTGCCGGCGGCGAACGCCGGCGATATGGCCGTGGAACACGTCCCCGGTGCGCCCGGGCAGGCGGATGCGGCGCGGTCTCGCGGTCATCGGCGTCGAACAGGCAGAACTCGATGGCGGTGGCATGGGCGGAGAAGACCGCGACGTTCACGCCGCCGCCGCGATGGCGTGACGCCCAGCGGTTCGGGCGAGCCCGCGCCGTGACGGTCGCGCGGCATCAGCCGCGCTCGGCAGCAGGCCGCGGAACAGCGTCGGCGTAGTGGCGCGCCGGGTCGACGCCAGGAGACGTCGGTGGCCATGCCGTTGCGCTGCATCTGTCGCCAGATCGGCGGCTCGCGATACAGCGCGGCGGTGCGCCGGATGGCGCGCGTCGCAGCATCTCCGCCGTTGACCGGCGCGAACTGCACGCCGGTGGCGACGCCGGCGGCCAGCGCCATCGGGCTGGCGTCGATCACGGTGTCGGCCAGGCCGCCGACGCGCGCCACGACCGGCACCGCGCCGTAGCGCAGGGCGCAGAGCTGGGTCAGGCCGCAGGGCTCGAAGCGCGAGGGCACCAGCAGCGCGTCGGCGCCGGCCTGGAGCCGGTGCGCCAGGGCCTCGTCATAGCCGATGACGCAGCCGACGCGCCCGGGATGGCGCGCGGCGGCGGCATGGAAGGCGGCCTCCAGCGCGGGGTCGCCCGGTGCCGAGCAGCGCCAGCTGCGCGCCGGCGGCCAGCAGCGCCGGCATCGGCCTCCAGCAGCAGGTCCAGGCCCTTCTGCCAGGTCAGCCGGCTGACGACGCCGAACAGCGGGGCGTCCGGGTCCGGGTCCAGGCCGAAGCGCGGCCTGCAGATCGGCCTTGTTGGCGCGCGCGCTGGGCAAGGTGCCTGGCGTCGTACGGCGCGGCGATCAGTGGATCGGCGGCGGGATTCCAGACCTCGGTGTCGATGCCGTTGAGGATGCCGCGACAGATCGGCGGCGCGGGCGCGCAGCAGGCCGTCCAGGCCCATGCCGCCTTCCGGCGTGCGGATTTCGGCGGCGTAGGTCGGCGAGACGGTGGTGATCCGGTCGGCCAGCTGCAGGCCGGCCTTCAGGTAGCTGATGTCGCCATAATATTCGACGCCATCGACGCGCGAAGGCGGCCGGCGGCAGGCCGAGGGCCGGGCAGCAGTCGCGCGGCGAACTGGCCCTGGAAGGCGAGGTTGTGCACGGTCATCACCGTGCCTGGCCGCGGCCGCCGGCGATAATGCAGGATAGGCCGGCGCCAGGCCCGGCCTGCCAGTCATGGGCATGCACGATGTCCGGGGCGATAGCCGGCGATCGCCCCGGTGCCGGCATCGGCGCCGGCGCGCGCCAGGGCGGCGAAGCGCAGCGCGTTGTCGGGCCAGTCGCGGCCGTCCGGGCCGACATAGGGATTGCCCGGGCGGGCGAACAGATGCGGCGCGTCGAGCACCAGCAGATCGAGCCCGCCGCGCGCTGCCGGCCAGCAGCCGCGCCGGGCCGCCGAACAGATCGGGCCAGGCATGCACGGGCTCAGCGTTGCGCAGCGCCGCCATCACCGCCGGATAGCCGGGGACCAGCGTGCGCACCGCGACACCTTCAGCCGGCCAGCGCCGCCGGCAGGGCGCCGACGACATCGGCCAGCCCGCCGGTCTTGACCAGCGGATAGATCTCGGAGGCGACAGCCAGAACGTCGATACGGCTCATGCAGTCGAGCTGGTCGATCATCTTCTGGGTGATCAGGCAGATGCCGTTTTCGGTGCGGCGGAAGCGCTGGGCGTCGGCTTCCGGGTCCTCGCCCACGACCAGGCCCTCGGGATGTGCACGCCGCGGTCGATGATGACGTTGCGCAGCCGGGCCGAGCGGCCGATGTCGCACGTCGGGCAGGATCACCGCGCCGTTCCACCTGTGCAGTAGGAATGCAGATCCGCACGCCGGTGAACAGCAGCGAGCGGCGCAGCGCTGGCGCCGGAGACGATGCAGCCGCCCGACACCAGCGAGGAGATCGCCGTCGCCGCGCCGCCCGTCCTCGTCATGCACGAACTTGGCCGGCGCGGTCATCTCGCCGTAGGTCCAGATCGGCCAGTTGCGGTCGTAGAGATCGAGATCCGGCACCACGTCGGTCAGGTCGATATTGGCCGCGCAATAGGCATCGACCGTGCCGACGTCGCGCCAGTAGGCCGGCGCCTCGGCTGTCGGAGCGGACGCAGGAGCGGCCGAACGGATGCGCCACCGCCTTGCCGTGCTTGACCAGGTACGGGATGATGTCCTTGCCGAAATCGTGGCTGGAATTCGGATCGGCGGCGTCGCGGCGCAGCTGATCGAACAAGAACTCGGTGTCGAACACATAGATGCCCATGCTGGCCAGCGCACAGGTCCGGATTGTCCGGCATCGCCGGCGGATCGGCCGGCTTCTCCATGAAAGTCCAGGATGCGGTCGGTCGCGTCGACATGCATGACGCCGAAGCCCGTGGCATCCTCGCGCGGCACCTCGAGGCAGCCGACGGTGACGTCGGCGTCCTGGCTCGACGTGCTGCTGCAGCATCGGCTCGTAGTCCATCTTGTAGATGTGGTCGCCGGCCAGCACGACGATGTAGCGCGGCGCGTAGCTCTCGATGATGTCGATGTTCTGGTACACCGCGTCGGCGGTGCCGAGATACCATTTGTCCTCGGCGACGCGCTGGCTGGCGGGCAGGATGTCGAAGCTCTCGTTGCGCTCGGGGCGGAAGAAGTTCCAGCCGCGCTGCAGATGGCGGATCAGGCTGTGGGCCTTGTACTGGGTGGCGACGGCGATGCGGCGGATGCCGGAGTTCAGCGCGTTGGACAGCGCGAAATCGATGATGCGCAGCTTGCCGCCGAAATAGACCGCGGGCTTGGCGCGGACGGTCGGTCAGCTCCATCAGGCGCGCTGCCGCGTCCGCCGGCGAGCACATAGGCCATGGCGTGGCGGGCCAGCGGGGCGGCTGGGCGGGGTGTTCGGCATCGTCGTCCTCCTCTTTCCCGGATGGCCGGGCGTGCGGTGTCAGCATCGGCGTCGAAGCGGAAATAGAGCGTGGCGAGCGGCGGCAGCAGGATGGCGGCGGAGGCGGGGAAGCCATGCGAGGGAAGCAGATCCGTGGCCATGACGGCGCCGAGATTGCCGAGGCCGGAACCGCCGTAAGGCTCGGCGTCGGTGTTCAGGATCTCCCGCCAGATGCCCGGCACGCGGCAGGCCCAGGCGGTAGCTGTGCCGCGGCACCGGGGTGAAGTTGCAGATGACCGCGACCGGCGGTTCGTCCGGCCCCGCCAGCCGCAGCCAGGCGAAGACCGACTGGTCGGCGTCGTCGGCGACGATCCAGCTGAAAGCCGCCGCCCTCGCAGTCGCGCGCGTGCAGCGCCGGGATGGCGCGATACAGGCGGTTCAGGTCGCGCACGCAGGTCTGCATGCCGCGATGCGATGGGGTTATCCAGCAGGTGCCAGTCCAGCCCGGCGGCGAAGTTCCACTCGCGCTCGCTGGCCGAATTCCTGGCCCATGAACAGCAGCTTCTTGCCGGGATAGCGCCCACATGAAGGCGTAATAGGCGCGCAGGGTGGCGCAGCGCTGCCAGTCATCGCCGGGCATGCGGCCGAGGATCGAGCCCTTGCCGTGCACCACCTCGTCATGCGACAGCGGCAGGACGAAGTTCTCGGAAAACGCGTAGAGCAGGCCGAAGGTCAGCTTGTCGTGGTGCCAGCGGCGATGGACGGGATCGTGCGCCATGTAGTCCAGCGTGTCGTTCATCCAGCCCATGTTCCATTTGAAGCCGAAGCCCGAGGCCGCCGTCATGCGCGGGGCGTGCAGACGCCGGGCCAGGCGGTGGATTCCTCGGCGATCGTGGCGACGCCGGGGCGGGCGGCATAGGCGAGCGTGTTGAACTGCCGGAGGAAGCGGACGGCGTCGCGGTTCTCGATTGCCGCCCTCGGCGTTCGGCGTCCATTCGCCGGGCTTGCGCGAATAGTCGAGGTACAGCATGGAGGCGACCGCATCGACGCGCAGCCCGTCGACGTGGAAGCGCTCGAGCCAGTAGAGCGCGTTGGCCGGCCAGGAAATTGGCCACCTCGCGCCGGCCGAAATCGTAGATCGCGGTGTTCCAGTCCGGATGGAAGCCGCGGCTGCGGGTCGGCGTGCTCGTAGAGCGGCCGCGCCGTCGAAATGCGCCAGGCCATGGACGTCGGTGGGGAAATGCGCCGGCACCCAGTCGAGGATGACGCCCAGGCCGGCCGCATGGGCGCGGTCCACGAAGCGGGCGAAGCCGGCCGGGTCGCCGAAGCGGCGCGGTGGGGGCGAACAGGCCGATCGGCTGGTAGCCCCAGGAGTCGTCCAGCGGATGTTCGTTGACCGGCATCAGCTCGATATGGGTGAAGCCGAGGTCGGCGACATAGGGGATCAGCGTGTCGGCGATCTCGTCGTAGGACAGGAAGCCGCCGTGCGGCGCCGCGGCGCCAGGAGCCCAGATGGACCTCGTAGGTCGCACATCGGCTGCCGGCGCGGGTCGGCCGGGCGCGCGCCGGCAGATAGTCGGCATCGGACCAGACGAAACCGTCGGTGCGCGCGACGACCGAGGCGGTGGAGGGGCGCAGCTCGGCGGCGAAGCCGAACGGGTCGGCCTTCAGCGGCTGCAGCACGCCGTCGGCGCCGGCGATCTCGTATTTGTAGACCGCGCCCTCGCCGATGCCCGGGGCGAAGATCTCCCACAGCCCGCTGTCGATGCGCTTGCGCATCTGGTGGCGCCGGCCGTCCCAGGCGTTGAAGTCGCCGACCACGGAAACCCGGCGATGCGTTGGGCGCCCAGACCGCGAAGTGGACGCCGTCCGACGCCCTCGTGGCGCATCGGATGCGCGCCCAGCCGGTCATAGAGGCGGCGATGCGTGCCCTCGACCAGCAGGTGTTCGTCCATCGGGCCGAGCACCGGGCCGAAGCGGTACGGGTCGTCGAGCTCCCAGGTGCCCGTCGGCATTGCTGGCGGACAGGCGGTAGGCGGCCGACCGCGGTCGTCGGATCAGGGCTTCGAAGAAGCCGTCCGGATGCGCGTTCCTCGAGTTCCGCGATCAGGTCGCCGTCGGCGCCGATGGCGCGCAGCAAGGTGGCGCCCGGCACGAAGGCGCGGATGACGGTGCCGAGATCCGTCCGGTGCGGGCCGAGAACGGCAAAGGGATCGGCGATGGCGGGCGCCAACGATGGCGGCGATGTCCGAAGCGTCGGCCTGCCAGCCACCGGAGGTCATGCAAGCGGTCCTTTCGGCAAAGGGGAGCGCGTCATTTGGCTGCCGGCAGCGATACGTTCCAGATATCGTCGCAATATTCCCGGATGGTGCGGTCGGAGGAGAACCAGCCGACATTGGCGGTGTTCAGCGCGCTGGCCCGCCACCAGTGCTGCCTGGATCCGCCAGAGCGCGGCGACGTCGCGCTGCTTGTCGGCGTAGCAGTCGAAATCGGCGCTGACCAGGAAGTGGTCGTGATAGGTGAGCACGTCCACCAGGTCGCGGTAGCGGTCGGGCTCGATCGGGCGAGAACATGCCCGAGCCGATGGCGTCGAGCGCGCGTGCAGCGTCGGGCGAGGCGGCGATGGTTTCCCGTGCGTCGATGCCCTCGCGCCGGCGCTCCTCCACCTCCTCGGCGGTGAGGCCGAAGATGAAGATGTTGTCCTCAGCCGACGCGTTCGCCGATTTCGATGTTGGCGCCGTCCAGCGTGCCGATGGTCAGCGCGCCGTTCAGGGCCAGCTTCATGTTGCCGGTGCCGGAGGCTTCCATGCCGGCGGTGGAGATCTGCTCGGACAGGTCGGAGGCAGGGATGATGACCTCGGCGCGGCTGACATTGTAGTTGGGCAGGAACACGACCTTCAGCATGCCGCGCATGGTGGGGTCGTTGTTGACCACGGCGGCGACGTCGTTGATCAGCTTGATGATCAGCTTGGCGCGGTGGTAGCTGGCGGCGGCCTTGCCGGCGAAGATCTTGACCCGGGGCGTCCAGTCACGGGTCGGGTGGGCGCGCATGGTTTCGTACAGCGCCACGGTTTCCAGGATGTTCAGCAGCTGGCGCTTGTATTCGTGGATGCGCTTGATCTGGACATCGAACAGCGCGTCCGGATCGAGGCGGATGCCGCAGGCGTTTCGCCGATGCGGTTGGACAGGGCGACCTTGTTGGCGCGGCGGATCGCGGCCAGCCGGTCGTGCAGCGGCTGTGTCGTCGGCAAGGCGGCGAAGCCGTGCAGAGCCTCGGGGTCGTCCAGCACGCGTTCGCCGCAGACGTCTCGACCAGCAGGCCGGTCAGGCCCGGATTGGCCTCGAACAGCCAGCGGCGGAAGGTGATGCCGTTGGTCTTGTTGACGATCCGGTCCGGATACAGCGTTGTGCAGGTCGCGAAACACGGTCTGGCGCATCAGGCTCGGTGTGCAGGGCGGAAACGCCGTTGACCTTGTGCGCGCCGAGGAAGGCCAGCGAGCCCATGCGCACCTGCCGGCCGTTATGCTCGTCGATCAGCGATACCGCGGACATCAGCGCCGGGATCTCCTCGGCCGGTCGGCGCTGCAGATGGTCCAGATGCAGGGCGTTGATCAGATAGATGATCTGCATGTGGCGCGGCAGCAGCCGCTCCATCAGATGCACCGGCCAGGCTTCCAGCGCCTCCGGCAGCAGCGTGTGGTTGGTGTAGGAGAAGGCGGCCTGGGTGATCTCCCAGGCTTCCTCCCAGGGCATGTCGTGCACGTCGACCAGGATGCGCATCAGCTCGGCGATGGCGATCGCCGGGTGGGTGTCGTTCAGCTGGATCGCGGCGTGCTCGGGCAGGGTGCGGATGTCGCCGTGCTGGTGGACGTGGCGGTAGCAGGAGGTCGTGCAGGGACGGCGGAGGAGAAGAAGTATTCCTGCCGCAGGCGCAGCTCCTGGCCGGCGGGGGTGTCCTCGCTGGGATAGAGCACCTGGGAGATGGCGTTGGCGCGCGCGCGGGCGGCCAGCGGCGCCGATATGGTCGCCCTGGTTGAAAGCGTCCAGGCGCAGCGGATCCGGCGCCCGGGCCGACCAGAGGCGCAGCGTGTTGACGTGGCCGCCGCGCCAGCCGACCACGGGCGTGTCGTAGGCCACGGCCTCGACCGTTTCGGCGGGATGCCAGACGTGACGCAGGTTTTCGGGGCAGTCGGCGTCGCCGACCGGCTCCACGGTGCCGCCGAAGCCGATCAGGTGGCTCACCTCCGGGCCGTTCGAATTCCCACGGGTTGCCGAAGGACAGCCAGTTTTCCGGGTATTCGCGCTGCCAGCCATCCTTGATCACCTGGCGGAACAGGCCGTGGTCGTAGCGGATGCCGTAGCCGTAGGCGGCGACGGAGAGCGTGGCCATGCTTTCCATGAAACAGGCGGCGAGGCGGCCGAGACCGCCATTGCCGAGGGCGGCGTCCGGCTCGATCTCGCGCAGCGCGTCCAGGCTCGACGCCGAGCTCGGCCAGGGCGGCGCGCATCGGTTCGAGCAGGTTGAGATTGTTCAGGCTGTCGATCAGCAGGCGGCCGATCAGGAATTCGAGGGAGAGGTAATAGACCCGCTTGCGCTGGTCCGCGTAGGTCGCGCGGGTGGACTGCATCCAGCGGTCGACGATGCGGTCGCGCACGGCGAGTGCGGTGGCGACGAACCAGTCCCGGTCGGTGGCGACGAGCGGGTCCTTGCCGACGGAATAGGTGAGCTTGGCGACGACGGCGCGGCGCAGGGCCGCCACATCCTCGTCCTGCATCGGCAATGCAAGGCGGGATACGACCGGGTTGGCCGACGCTGGCCGGGTCTCGCTCATCATGTGGTCCTCATACCGCAGTGCACCAAAACGCGCTTCTGGCTTGGCGCCCTGGTGGCAGGACGTCAAGCAAAGATGCGGCCGGAGAGCGTTCAGACGGCAAGGGCGACGCCGTCATGGCCGGGGTCGGCGGCACCGTCGAGGCCGAACTCGCCGATGCGGATGCCGTGCACGGCGGCGAAGCCGAAGGTGTAGGGGCTGCGCACCACCTCGTAGCCGTCGCTTTCCAGGGCGCGGGACACAGCGCGGGGGATGCGGTTGGAGATGTCGATGGCGTTGGACGTCGCGGAAAACCGCGGGGCGACGACGGCCTCGGTCATCGACATGCCGAAATCCAGCACGTTGAGGGTGGCCTGCAGCACGCCCATGGCGATCTGGGTGGCGCCGGGAGCGCCGATTACCAGGCACGGTTTTTCGTCCCGGAAGACGATGGACGGGCACACCGAGGAGAAGCGGGCCTTGCCCGGCGCGATGGAGCCGGCGCGGCCCGGGCGGGGGTCGAAGACCGCCATGCAGCCGTTGTACATGAAGCCGAGGCCGGGAGTGACGACGCCGGAGGGCATGCCGAGCGAGTGGGTCATGCTGACGCAATTGCCGTCGGCGTCGATGGCCGAGATCTGCGTCGTGTCCTTCTGGACGAAGCCGGCGTTGAAGCGTTCGACATTGGCGCGCACGCCGCTTTGGATTTCGGCGGCGAGCTGGGCGGCGTAGGGCTTGGCGGTGAGGCGTTCCACCGGCACGTCGAAGAAGTCGGGATCGCCGACGAAGCGGTCCTTGTCGATGGTGGCGCGCTTCATGACCTCGGCGACCAGGCGGATATAGGCGGCGCTGTTATGGCCGAGCGCGGCGAGGTCGAATTGTTCGAGCATGTTGAGCATCTCGATCAGCATGATCCCGCCGCCGGGTGGCTGGTTGCTCGCGATGCGGTAGCCGCGATAGTCGCCCCAGAGCGGCGGCGTGCGGCGGGGGCGGTAGTTTTGCAGGTCCTCGCGCGAGATCAGGCCGCCATTGGCGCGCATGTCCGCCTCGATCCGCTCGGCGATTTCGCCGCGGTAGAACACGTCCGCCCCGCCGGCGGCGATGCGGCGCAGCACCTCCGCGTAGTCGGGATTGCGGACCGTGTCGCCCACGCGCTTGGGGGAGCCATCGGGCCGGCAATAGAGCGCGCGGGAGGCCGGGGTGTGGGCGATGCGGTCGGGCGTGGGGACGCGGCCCATCATGCCGGGGTCGGACCAGAAGAAATGCACATGCGGGCGGACGGTCCAGCCGGATTGCGCCCAGGCGATGGCGGGCTGGACGATCTCGGACCAGGGCAGGGTGCCGTAGCCGCGGTGCGCTTCGTGGTAGGCGGCGAGGCTGGCCGGGACGCAGATGGATTGGTAGCCGACATCGTTGACGTTGCCGTCGAGGATGAAGCCGTAGCCGTCCCGCGCTTCCGATTGGATGATGTTTTCCCACATCTCCGGCCGCGCGGCGCGTGGGGCGGGAGAGTGGAAATCGACATAGAGATGCTCGGCGCGGCCCGGCAGGTAGATGCCCATGGAGCCGAAGCCGGCGATGCCGCACATCAGCGGATCCACCACGGTTTGCACCAGGGCACAGGCGATCGCCGCATCGACGGCGTTGCCGCCGGCGCGGAGGATCTCAACGCCTGCTTCCGCGGCTTCGGGCTGAGGGGCGCAGATCATGCCTTTGGGGCTGGGCATCGGCTTTGGCTCCTGGACGATGGCGGGGAGCATGGCAGGAGCGGGGCGGCGTGGGCAATCGCTTGAACGCAAGCAAGGTCAGGGGGGCCGAGTGCCCTGGCCTTTTTCGTGCAAGCATTTGCCGTTCCCCGGTTGGTTTGCGGTTTCCCGGCAAGCTTGTTATTCGAGGCCTTCGGTTGCCCACCCTACCGGCTGCCGCAAGATGGCCTGATCATGACGAAAAGCGACGTTCGATGCTCATGCCCATGGCCATGAAAATCCTCGCCTTCCGATCCTTCTGAAACATGCACGCCATAGACCTATGCTTGACATGATCCCGATCTGTTCGAATGCTATTTAGCTCCATCACGTTTCTATTCTATTTTCTGCCTCTGTTCCTGCTGGCCTATGCATGTCTGCCGTGGCGCAACGCGGTGCTGTTGATCGCCAGCCTGATCTTTTTCGCCTGGGGCGATCCGCCCAGGATCACGCTGCTGCTGGTCTGCATCGTGCTGAACTGGGGCTTTGGCCTGGCGCTGGCGCGCGACGTGGGGCGCCGGCCGATGGTGCTGGCGTTGGGAGTGGCGGCCAATCTCGGCCTGCTGATCTGGTTCAAGTATCTCGGCTTTCTGGGGCAGCAGGCGAACACGCTGCTGGCGGCGATCGGCGGTTCGCCGGTGAGCTTTCCCGAAGTCGTGCTGCCGCTGGGGATTTCGTTCTTCACCTTCCAGGGCATTTCGTACCTGATCGACGTTCATCGCGGCGACGTGCGCGCACAGCCGAGCCTGATGAAGTTCGCCGTCTACAAATCGATGTTCCCGCCACTGATCGCCGGCCCGATCGTTCGCTATGCCGCCATAGCCGGCAGCCTCGACGTCCGGCGCGTCAACGGGGTCGACCTTCGCGAGGGGGCACAGCAATTCATCATCGGCCTGGCCCAGAAGGTGCTGCTCGCCAACACGATCGCCGGGCCGGTGGACCGGCTGTTCGCGCAGCCGCCGGGATCGCTGGATATGCTTGCCGCATGGGTCGCGGCGGCGGGCTATGCGCTGCAGATCTATTTCGACTTCGCCGGCTACTCCAACATGGCCATCGGCCTCGGCCGCATTCTTGGCTTCACGTTCCCGCGCAATTTCGACCGTCCCTATGCGTCCCGTTCGGTCGGCGAGTTCTGGCGGCGCTGGCACATGACGCTGTCGGCGTGGTTTCGCGACTATGTCTACATCCCGCTGGGCGGCAACCGGCGCGGTTCCTTGCGCACCGGATGCAATCTTTTGGCCGTGTTCCTGCTCTGCGGCCTGTGGCACGGCGCGAGTTGGAATTTTGCCATCTGGGGCCTGTATCATGGCGCCTTTCTCGTCGCCGAGAGGATCGGCCTGGGACGTGTCCTGGCGCGGCTGCCCCGTGTCCTGAGCCATTTCTATCTGATCCTGGTCATCGTCGTCGGTTGGGTGCCCTTCCGGGCGGAAACGCTCGGCGACACCGCCAGCATGTTGACGTCGATGGCGGGCCTGAGCCCGGGCGGGTTCGCAGCCGGCCAGGTGCTGGGCAACAGTGTTCTGGCGGCCCTGGTATCCGGCGCGGTCTTCTCGGTATTGCCGCTGGCGCCGCGTTTGCGTTCGCGGCCGGTGATGCAGGCCGCCTGTCTCGTTCTGTTCGTGCTCTCGGCGGCAAGCCTGGCAGCCGGGACGTATAACCCGTTCATCTACTTCCGGTTCTGACGTGAAACGGCTCTGGCACGCTGGCGCGCAGGATCGGCTGGTTCAACCTGGCATTCCTCGGCTTTCTGGCCCTGCCGGGCCTGGCGCAGCTGGTGCTGCGCGACAAGGGCGTGACGACCGAGAACCGGGTGCTGGCTCCGGTGCCGGCGATGCCGGCGGATCTCGCGGCCGCGCTGCATTGGCCGAAGCAGGTGGATGCCTGGCTCGATGACCATTTCGGCCTGCGCGGCAGCCTGGTCATGCTGAACAACTGGGTGCGGTGGCATGGCTTTGGCGAACTGGCGACCACGCGGCTCATCAAGGGCGGTCATGGGCGCCTGTTCATGGGGTCGCATGACGGCGGCATCGCGAATTCGTTGATATTGGATGTGTGCGGGAAGACCAGCGAGCCGTTCCCCGACATAGCGGCGTCGGTCACGCATCTGCTGGATCGCACAAGCGCGGCCGGGCTGCGGCCGACGCTGATGATCGTTCCCACCGCCGCGCGCCTGTATCCGGAGGACATTCCCGAACCGCTGGCGACCGAGTGCCGCGGCGCCACGCCCGCGGTGGACGCGCTGGTCGCGCGGCTGGGCCGGCCGGAGGTGTTCTATCCGGTGGCGGAAATGCTGGCCTTGAAGCCTCGGATGGAGGCGATCCCGCGCCGGCATTTTCATTGGGTCGGCGAACCCCCGCTGCGCGTGGCCGAGCTGCTCGCCGGACAACATTGGGGACTGCCCCGCGTCTTCCCGCTGGCGTTGAAGCCGACTTATCGAGGCTCCGACCTCGCGGAGATCAATCCCGGCCTGGGTTTGGAGGACGCGGTCGAGGCGCCGCAATATCGCGAAGCCGGCGTGCATGATTGCGAGGGCGCGCACGGCCTCGCCCTCTGCGGACCCATTCCGGGCATCCCCGACACGGCGGCTTCCGTGGTCGCGCGGTACGAGCGGCCCGGCAAGGGCCGGCTGCTGGTGGTGGCGAACTCATTCGGCGACGAAATCGGCCATGACTTCATCGAGTATTTCGGCGAAGTCTGGATGGTTCATCTCAATACCATCGGCATCCTGTCCCCCGCGGACCATGCCATCCTGGCGAAGGCCCTGCTGCAGCGCTTTGCCGGCGATCGTGTCGTGTTCGTCGTTCACGACGCCGGCGCCCTGAGCGGGATGATCCCGTTCGAGAATGTGCTTTTCCCGCACTGAGCGCAGGCTCCCCGCCGAGGACTCAGGTGACAGTGGCGGCCGCCGCGACTAGCCTATCAAGTCCGGAGCATGGAGCGAGCGACATGGTGACAATTCCAGAAAAATTCCTTGATCTGCTGACGGAGAAAAAGGCCTTTGCCCATCTGGCCACCACGATGGCGGACGGATCGCCGCAGGTGACGCCGGTCTGGTTCGACTACACCAACGGCGTAGTGCGGGTGAACACGGCGAAAGGACGGGTGAAGGCACGGACGATGCGCGAAGGGGCAAAGGTCGCGATGTCGATCCTCGATCCCGATAACGCCTATCGCTATATCCAGATCCGCGGCCATGTCAGCCGTGTGAGCGAGGCGGGCGCGGATGCGCATATCGACAGCCTGGCGAAGAAATATCTCGGCAAGGACAAGTATCCCTATAGCCAGCCGGGCGATGTGCGCGTGCTCTATGAGATCACGCCGGACGCGGCGCAGGTGATGGGCTGACCGATGTTCATCCCGGCTGCCTGGCGCCCGAATGCCGGGATGCGCACCAGAGGATCGGGAGACGCAGGATTGGAGGCTGAAGCCATTCCAGGCAACGCCGCGCGAGTGGCCTGTGTGACGTGCCGCGCGGGGTTGGTGCTGGTTTCTCTGGTGCTGCTCTCCGGCTGCGCCACTCCACCCCCTGCCAGCGATCCCGAGGCGGTCGCTGAATACAACGACAACAATGATCCGGCCGAACCGACCAATCGCGCGATGTACGAGGTGCATGACGCGCTGGACACCGCCGTGATGCGGCCGGTGGCGGCCGGCTACCGGGCAGTGGTGCCGGGGCCGGCGCGCACCGGCATCCACAACGCGCTGCTGAACCTGGGTTCGGCCGTGCGCCTGGGCAACGACATGGCGCAGGGCAGCCCGCGCCGGGCCGGCGATACGCTGATGCGCGCACTGATCAACTCCACCGTCGGCGTGCTCGGACTGTTCGATGTCGCGGCGGATTGGGGCTACCCGCTGCACGAGACCGGTTTCGGCGACACGCTGGCCCTATGGGGCGTGCCGGACGGGCCGTACCTGTTCGTTCCCGGCCTCGGCCCGCGCAACGCGCGCGATCTCGGCGGCTTTCTGGTCAATGCCACCGCCGAGCCGGTCTACTGGATCGGCCAGGGGGTGGCCGTCACGGCCGCCCGCTGGAGCGCTACCGGCGCCTACGTCGTCGACCAGCGCTATCAACTGCTGGATGCGATCGATTCCGTGAAAAAGACCTCGCTCGATCCCTACGCCACCTTCCGCAGCGCCTATCATCAGCGGCGGGCAGCCGAAATTCAGACTCTCGAGGACGACAAGGGCAGCACGGTTCCGGTCTGGTTTCCCAAGTCGCAGCCGGTCCAGCGCTGACGCTGCGGTTCCGGTCCGGCCGGACCAAGCCGGCATGCGTCAGCGATAGGGCTGC
Organism: uncultured Alphaproteobacteria bacterium; assembly: GCA_963839645.1. GTDB lineage: Bacteria > Pseudomonadota > Alphaproteobacteria > Acetobacterales > Acetobacteraceae > PALSA-911. The sequence continues at coordinate 719,820 of CAWIVZ010000001.1, forward strand.
CGGTGGCAGGCGCCGCAGCCCTGCTGCTCGGTCCGGTCCAGGGCCGCGGCAACCGAGGCGCGATTTCCGCTGCGCACGGCGGCCGACAAGGGCTCAACGGAGGCTTCCATCGCCGCGGGGGCGTCGCGGGCCATTTCCGGTGTCATGTCCACATACAGCCGGGGCGCTTCGTCGGGCGGGAACAGGGCGGCGATGTGCGGCAGCCAGGATTCCAAGTCGCTGATCGCGGCGTCGGCCTGCGGCCTGGTGGCCTTGCCATCGGCGTAGGCGCGCAACTGGTCGACATCGGCCAGCATGCGCACCATCGAGTCGGCCTGCGGCGTCCGCTGGCCGGCATGCGGCGGCCTCTGCGGACCGCAGCCCGCCGCCAGCGCCAGCACGGCGCCGCACAGGGTGGACAGGCGGAGAACGGCGCGCGCGCTATTTGTGACGGACATCGTCGACGATCTTCCACTCGCCGGATGCCGTCTTGCACCAGGTCATTGTGTAATGCGACGGCGGGCGATCGGCGTTCTCCAGGCGGTTCGTGTAGGCGATGCGCCGGCAGGGCATGCCCTTCAGCACCGGCTTGGCCATCAGCTTGACCGACCCGGCGTCGCCGGTATCGGGGTTGCGCCAGCGCTCCACGGTGCCGATCGAGCGGCCCTCGTAGAGCCGGGCGGCGGCGGCACCCATGCGGTCGAGGCTCTGCTTATCGAGCGTAGGAGCGTGCTGCGGCGGAAAGCTGGGCACGATCTGCGCGCCCGCCATGCCCGGTATGGCGAGGATCGGCAGGCCTGCCAGACCGACGAGCAGCGCGATGCGGACGGACGGGCGGCGTGGCGGCATGGGCCATCATTCGGCGAGATCGAGGCCCCTGTCAATCGCATCCGGAGGGCCGGCGGGGGTGGATTTTGCCGATGAATGAGGGGCTTGATGCCGCCCGGACGAACCGCGAGCGCAGAAGGGAACGCACGGCATGGATATCGGGGTGATCGGGCTCGGACCGATGGGCAGCGCCATGGCGCGCCGCCTGATGCGCGCAGGCCATCGGGTCAGCGTGTTCAATCGCAGCGCGGACAAGATCGAGACGCTGGTGCGCGACGGCGCCATCGCCGCCGCCAGCCCGGCGGCGGCGGCGGACAACGATGCCGTCATAACCATGGTGGCGAACGACGCGGCGGTGGAGGCGATGGTCACCGGGCCGTCCGGCGTGATGGCGGGGATGCGGGCGGGCGCGGTGCATCTGGCGATGAGCACGATGTCGGTGGCGCTCGCCGACCGGCTGGCCGCGCTGCACGCCGAGGCCGGGCAGGGACTTCCTGTCCGTGCCGGTGCTCGGACGGCCGCCGGCAGCGGAGGCGGGGCAATTGTTCCTGATGGCAGGCGGCGCGGGCGAGCTGATCGAGGCCATGCGGCCGGTTTTCGATGCCGTCGGGCAGCGGCTGTTCGTGGTCGGCGAGCGGCCGGGTCAGGCGAACCTGATCAAGCTCTGCGCCAATTTCCTGATCTTCTCGACGATCGAGCAGCTGAGCGAGGTGTTCGCGCTGGCGGAGAAAGGCGGGGTGGCGCCGGCTTCGGTGTTCGAGATCCTGACGGAAAGCTTCTTCAGCGCGCCGGTGCACAAGAATTACGGCAAGCTGATCGTGGACAAGGCGTTCGATCCGCCCGGGGCGAACGTGCACCTCGCGGCCAAGGACACCAGGCTGGTCCTGCAGGCGGCGGAGGCGCTGGCGGTGCCCCTGCCCTTCGCGTCGATCCTGCGCGACCGGTTCCTGGCGACCGAGGCGCGCGGCGAGGCGGAGCTGGATTTCGCGGTCATTTCCCGCCGCGCCGCAGAGGATGCGGGGCTGTGACCGCTGGTGGCGGGATGACCGGATGCAGCCGGGCCGGAAGGGGGGCGGCGTTGACCAGCCAGCATCCGGCGGAGGCAACGATCAGGCCGGCGACCGCGAGCGGGCTCAGGCCTTCACCGAGGAACGCCCATGCCATCAGGGCGGCGGTGCCGGGAACGAGGTAGAAATTGGCGGTCGTGCGCGCGGCGGTGCCGTGGGTCAGCATGAGGAAATAAAGCCCCATGCCGCCGAGCGAGACCATGATCGTGTTCCAGGCCACGGCGGCGATGGCAGGGGCGGAAAAGATCGCATGCGGCGCCTCGATCAGCCATGCGCCCAGTGCCGCAACGGCGGCGGCGGCCAGGAACTGGGCCGTCGCCCCGGGCAGCAGCGGCACCCCGCGGCAGAAGCGGCCGAAATAGAGCGTTCCGGAAACCAGGCCCAGCACGCCGACGAAGGCAAGTACCAGCCCATTGAAACGGGCGGGACTGTGCAGGGCCGCCTCGCCGACCACGAGCCCGACGCCAGCCAGGCCCAGCGCCAGGCCAAGCCACTGGCGCGGGCGCAGCGCCTCGTTCAGCAGCACCACGCCGCTGGCCGCGGCCAATAGCGGAGTCAGGGATTGCACCAGCGCGATCTGGGCCGCGGGCGCCACCAGCATGCCGACATGGGGGGCCATCAGCCCGACGGCATTCAGCAACGCGCCGGCAATCGCGCAATGCAGCCATCGCCACCCAGCCAGGGGTCGCCAGGATCGGCGCAGCAGAAGCATCAACGCCACCAGTACCGCCGCGCATCCGATCAGCCGGATCGCGACGAACAGCAGGGGCGAGATATCCCGAAGGCCGGTTTTCGCCGCAACGAAGGAAGAGCTCCAGAGCAGCACGAACAGGAATGGCGCCAGGCGGGTCAGCATTGTCTTTCCGTCCACCTCTCCAATTCGGGCGAGCGTGCTGCTTTTCAGTCACCGTATTCTGCGCCATGCTGACGCAACAAGCGGCCGTTGCAAGGCTTGCGAGCCGCATCTTCCAGGGAGGCGGGATCATGGACGGGCTGCAGAACGCACGCTACCGCCATATCGAAGCGCACAGGATCGCCGGCGCGCTGGGTGCGGAAATCACCGGCGTGGACCTGTCGCGGGAAGTCTCCGACGAGGTGCTTGGAGAGATCCGCGCCGCGCTGCACGAAAATCTGGTGATCTTCTTTCGCGGCCAGGACATCACCCCGGGCCAGCAGCTGGCCTTCGCGCGGCGCTGGGGGGACATCCATCTGCACCCCTTCGTCGCCGGCATTCCCGACTATCCGGAGATCCTGGAGATCAAGAAGGCCGAGGCGGACAAGCGCAATTTCGGCGGCACCTGGCACACCGACCAGATGTTCGCGCCGCGTCCGGCCATGGGCACGATGCTGTACGCGCGGAAAGTGCCGGAATACGGCGGCGACACGATGTGGACCAACCAGTACCTGGCCTATGAAACCCTGTCGGACGCGATGCGGAAGATGCTCGATCCGCTGAAGATCGTCGCGATGGGCGAAGGCACCAAGAAATACGGCGGCAAGTCGCGCCGAGAATTCTACGCCGACCGGCTGACGACGGTGAAGGTCATCGATCCCGGCGATTTGCAGACCAACTCGACCCATCCTCTGGTCCGCACCCATCCCGGCACCGGCCGGCGGGCGCTGTACATCGGCAGCCACGTGAACCATTTCGAGGGCATGACCGAGGAGGAAAGCCAGCCGCTGATCGACTTCCTGACCCGCCACTCCACTCGGCCGGAATTCACCTGCCGGTTTCGCTGGTCGGAAGGCGCGCTGGCGTTCTGGGACAACCGCTGCACCCAGCATTTCGCCATCAACGACTATCCCGCCGGCACCCGGCTCATGCACCGCATCACCATCCGCGGCGACGTGCCGGTTTAGGCGGCCGCCGCCTGGTCAGAGCCCCATCACGATCAGCATCACGCCGCCGACGATCAGCACGAGGCCGAGCACATCCGTGGGCTTTAGCGGTTCCTTCAGGTAGAACCGGCTGAACAGCAGGGTGAAAACCATCTCGACCTGGCCGACCGAGCGTACCAGCGCCACCGGGGCCAGGGCGAAAGCGGTGAACCAGCAGGCCGAGCCGCAGGCGGACAGCGTGCCGACCCACATCGAGCTGCGCCAACTGGTCATGGCCTTCCTGAACTCCTGCGGCTCGCGCGCCAACAGGTAGCCGCCCGCCATCACGGTCTGCATCGTGTTGGTCACGACCAGGCCGAACAGGGCGCGGAGCACGAGGCTCGGGCCTTCCAGCGACTGGTTCGCCAGCTTGATGAAGATGGTGGTGAAGGCGAAGATGAAGCCGGCGCCGAGGCCGCAAAGCGCGGCCGGCTGCACGGTGGCGGCGAGGAACTCGTGCGGCTTCAGACCACGTCCGGCCAGGGACAGGGTCATCACCCCGACCAGGCCCAGCGCGATGCCGAGCCAGGAGATCAGATGCAGTTCCTCGCCGAGAACGATCAGGGCGATGATGGCGCTCTGCGCCGCCTCGGTCTTGGCGTAGGCGGTGCCGACGGCGAAGCCGCGAAAGCCGAAGGCCATGATCAGCAGGTTGGTCGCGACGATCTGGAACAGCCCGCCCAGGGCGCACCACAGCAGGAAATGCGGCGTCGGATACGGCAGCGGCAGGCCGGTGAGGTAAAGTCCGGCAAGCAGCAGCACGAGGCCGGCCGGAACGCCGTAAACGAAGCGCACGAAGCCGGCGCCGTTGACCGACAGCAGGTTGCGCAGCTTCTGCTGCATGGCCGTGCGCCAGGTCTGTGCCAGCGCGGCGGTGACCGTAATCGGTATCCAGAGTTCCATCGGCGATCCCAACGACCTGGCCGGCGATCCCTGCCGGGGATGACAGAAGAGGGCCGACGATTACAAGAGCGTTAAGGACGGAACCGGTCGCGTCAACCGGCTTGCCCGCGCGCGCCGCGCAGGGCAGGCTCATGTCTTGCACGCGGCAGGAGAAGAGCATGCGTAGTCTGGCGCCGGCCTTGGCGAGCTTGTTGCTGGTCACCCAGGCCGCGGCCCAACCGGCGCCGCCGGTGATCCAGACCGTGCTGAAGCTGGCCGAAACCGCGACCGTGACGATCCGGCCGGACGAACTGACCGCGTCCCTCAGCGCAGAAATCGTCGCCGGCAGCGCCGCCGAAGCGCAGTCGCGGGTGAACAAGGCCATGGCTGACGCACTGGCCCGCGCGAAGGCGGTGAGCGATGTGGCGGTCTCGACCGGGCGCTACGCCGTGTACCGCGTCGGCCCCGGTCCGAACGAGAAATCCGGCGCGGAGAAGGCGGAACGCTGGCAGGCCAGCCAGTCGCTGGAACTGAAAAGCCATGACGGCGGTGCGCTGCTGAAGCTGGTGGGCGAATTGCAGAAATCGGGCCTGGCGGTGGGCAGCCTCGCCTGGCGCCTGTCACCGGAGGCGGCCCGCAAGGCGCGCGCGGAAGCGACCCGCCTGGCCCTGGCGGGGCTGCGCGGCCGGGCGGATGACGCGGCCGCCCAGATCGGCATGGCGTTCGAGGGGTTTAAGGAAATCCGCCTGGACAACGACCGTCCGGTGCCGTTCGCCCCGCGGATGATGTCCGCCGCCATGAGCGGCGGCGGCGCGGCGGCCCCGCCTAGCGCGGAGGCGGAGGATGTGAGCGTCAGCGCGACGGCCGAGGCGGACGTGCTGTTGCGGTCGCGTTGACGCTGGTGGCGCGCTGAAGGCCGGGGTCCGGCTCAGTCCATCCCGGGCATGAACACCACGTCCGACTTCGTGCTGGCGGTGCGGATCGCCAGCAAGGGGGCGTATTCCGGGCTGCCATAGAAGCGCTGCAGCGCCTCCATAGAGGCGAACTCCACCACCGTCAGGCGGGTGAAGAACGGCTTGCCCTCCATCTGGGTGGGTGGATTGCCGCGGATGACGTAGCGGCCGCCGTATTGCGCGACCACGGCGGGAACCTGGGCCCGGTAGGCCTCGAAGCCCTTGGGATCGGTGATGTCGATGTTGGCGATCAGATAGGCCGGCACCGGGTTCGCCCCCTATTCCGCGGCTTCGGCGACTTCCACCGCGCCGGTCTTCTTTTCGTGCTGGATCCGCGTCATCGCCTGTTCGACATGGCGGGAGAACATATATTCCGCCGGGCGCTGATGCTCGAGCGGGATTTCCGGCGCCATCGGGCCCTCGGTGCGGATGCCGCGCACGGCCTGGGCCAGCGCCTTCCAGGGCTTGCGGACCGACTCGGTGACGGCGGTGGCCTCGTAGCCACTATGCACCATGCAATCGGCGCATTTTTCGTAGTTGCCGGTGCCGTACTTGTCCCAGTCGGTGGTTTCCATCAGTTCCGTGAAGGTCTTCGCATAGCCCTCGCCCAGCAGGTAGCAGGGCCGCTGCCAGCCGAAATAGGTGCGCGTCGGGTTGCCCCAGGGCGTGCAATGGAATTGCTGGTTGCCGGCCAGGAAGTCGAGGAACATCGAGGACTGGTTGAACTGCCACTTCTTCTTGCCGCCGCCCCTCTTGTCACCACCCGTCTTCTGGCGGGCGAAGATACCGCGAAAAAGCTCCTTGGTGCGCTGGCGGTTGAGGAAGTGCTGCTGGTCCGGCGCGCGCTCATAGGCGTAGCCGGGCGAGACGCTGATCTCCACGCCCATCGCGGTCATCTCGTCGAAGAACGCGGCGACCTTTTCCGGTTCGGCGTTGTCGAACAGGGTGGCATTGATGATGGTGCGGAAGCCGCGCCGCTTGGCTTCGTGGATCGCCGCCACCGCGCGGTCGTAGACGCCTTCCTGGCAGACCGAGCGGTCGTGCTCTTCCCGCCCGCCGTCCAGATGCACGGACCAGGTGAAGTACGGGCCGGGCTTGAAAAGATCCATCTTCTTTTCGAGCAGCAGGGCGTTGGTGCAGACGATGACGAATTTCTTCCGCGCCACGCAGGCTTCCACGACCTCGTGGATCTCCTTGTGCAGCAGCGGCTCGCCGCCGGCGATCACCACCACCGGTGCGCCGCATTCATCGACCGCTTCCAGGCATTCCGCGACGGACAGGCGCTGGTTCAGGATCTCGGCCGGGTAGTCGATCTTGCCGCAGCCGGCGCAGGCCAGATTGCAGCGGAACAACGGCTCCAGCATCAGTACGAGCGGATAGCGCTTGCGCCCGATCAGATGCTGCTTGACCACATAGGCGCCGACACGCAGCACCTGATTTAACGGAACGGCCATGATTGTTTCCTTCAGGCGTCGGCAAGCTGGGCGGGGAAGCGGAAGCGGACATCCTCCGCCACGCCGGCCAGGGTGGACACATCGACCTCGCCGAACTGGCGCAGGCCCTCGATCACGCCCTGGACCAGCATTTCGGGCGCGGACGCGCCGGCGGTCACGCCGACGGAGACGGTCTTGCCCGGAGCGCTGCCGGCGAACCAGGCGGGATCGAGCGCCTCTGCGTCGTCGATCAGGTAGGACGGCTTGCCCAGTTCCTCGCCGATCTCGCGAAGGCGGTTGGAGTTGGAGCTGTTGCGGCTGCCGACCACGAGGATCATGTCCACCACCGCCGCGAGTTCCCGCACCGCGGACTGGCGATTCTGCGTGGCGTAGCAGATGTCGCGCACGTCGGGGCCGACGATGCTGGGGAAACGCGCCTGCAGGGCGGCAATGATCAGCCGCGTGTCGTCCACCGACAGCGTGGTCTGGGTGATGTAGGACAACTTCTCGGGGTCGGCGACCTCCAGCAGGGGCACGTCCTCGACCGTTTGCACAAGATGCACTTTGCCGGGCACCTGTCCGATCGTGCCCTCGACCTCGGCGTGGCCGGCATGGCCGACCAGCACGATCTCACGGCCCTGGGACGCGTAGCGGCGGCCCTCGTTATGCACCTTGGCGACCAGCGGGCAGGTGGCGTCGATTACCGGCAGGCCGCGCTCGGCGGCCAGTTCCTCGACCCGCTTGGCGACGCCGTGGGCGCTGAAAACGGTCATCGCGCCGGGCGGCACCGCGTCCAGCTCGTCGACGAAAACCGCGCCCCGGGTGCGCAGATCCTCGACCACGTGGCGGTTGTGGACGATCTCATGGCGGACATAGATCGGCGGGCCATATTTCTTGAGCGCGCGTTCCACGATCTCGATCGCCCGCTCAACACCGGCGCAGAAACCCCGAGGCTGGGCCAATACAACTCAAATCATACAGAAACTCCAATTGCCGCGGCCGGCTCCGGCCCGCCCGCCTGGGCGGGCGCCAAAACGCGGCGACGAGAACCCAACCTGAATTGTCGGATATGGCATGGTGGCATCCTGCCGACAATGCTGAACCGCCGGTCGTGCAACCTGTCCTTGGCACAGGCGGCCGGCCGAGCACAGATGAACACCCAAAACTGTAGCATTTCAGCCACGGTTATGACAGAGGGAGGCATCCCTGCTACAGAGTCTATACTCTCCTGAAGCAAAATCCGATTATGACCCTGAAGAGCCGGAGCGGGAACAGAGCGGCTGGACGGCCTTTTGGGCCGGTTGGTCTGATTGCGCGATGGGGCCTTGGGGCTGTGACCAGTTGGTAGTGGATAGATGACGCAGAGTGCCGATGTTTTTGATCTGGCCGGCGCGATGTCGCAGGTCGCCGGGATCATGGAAGAATGCCTGGACGGATTGCTTCCCCAGGTGCCGGGGCTCGAGGCGCGGCTGGTGGAGGCCATGCGCTACGCGGCCCTCGGCGGCGGCAAGCGAATGCGCGCCTTCCTGGTGATGGAGACCGCATCGCTGTTCTCGGTCGCCGAGACCAGCGCCGCCCGCGTCGCGGCGTCGATCGAGATGCTGCACGCCTATTCCCTGATCCATGACGACCTGCCGGCGATGGACGATGACGACATGCGCCGCGGCAAGCCGTCCACGCACAAGGCGTTCGACGAGGCGACCGCGATCCTGGCCGGCGACGCGTTGCAGGCGCGGGCGTTCGAGGTGCTGGCCGAGCCGGAAACCCATTCAGACCCTGCCGCGCGTTGCGATCTGGTGCTGGCGCTCGGCCTCGCCGCCGGCTCGCGCGGCATGGCCGGCGGGCAGATGATCGACATCGAGGCGGAAGGCCGCGTGCTGACGGCCGCGGAGGTGACGCGGCTGCAGGCGCTGAAGACCGGACGGCTGATCCAGTTCAGCGCCGAGGCGGGGGCGATCCTGGGACGAGCGTCCACCGCGCAGCGCCGGGCGCTGGCGGCCTATGGCGCCGATCTCGGCACGGCGTTTCAGATCGCCGACGATCTGCTGGATGCCGAAGGCACCGCCGAGGAAACCGGCAAGGCCACAGGCAAGGACGCCGCCGCGGGAAAGGCGACGATGGTTTCCATCCTGGGCATTGAATTCCGCCCGAACCCATGCATTGATGCTGAGCCAACAGGCCGTCGCACATCTGGATGGCTTCGACGAACGCGCGGATGGCCTGCGTGCGCTTGCGGCCTTCACTGTGAGACGGCGAAGCTAAAAGGCGGATTGACCGATGCCCCCGCAGACCCCTCTTCTCGACCATGTCCGCATTCCCGCGGATTTGCGCAATTTCTCTCCCGAGCAGCTGCGGCAGGTTGCCGACGAGCTTCGGGCGGAGACGATCGACGCGGTTTCGGTGACTGGCGGGCATCTGGGCTCGGCGCTGGGCGTGGTGGAACTGACGGTGGCGATCCATGCGGTGTTCGACACGCCGAAGGACCGGCTGATCTGGGACGTCGGGCACCAGGCCTATCCGCACAAGATCCTGACCGGCCGGCGCGACCGCATCCGCACCCTGCGCCAGGGCGGCGGGCTGTCCGGCTTCACCCGCCGTTCGGAGAGCGAGTACGACCCGTTCGGCGCCGCCCATTCCTCGACCTCGATCTCGGCGGGGCTGGGCATGGCGGTGGCGCGGGACCTGAAGACGGCGCGCCACGCGGCGGCGAGCCCTGCCGAGCGTGATCGGCAAAATCTGGCCCCCGACGATCGCAACGTGATCGCGGTGATCGGCGACGGCTCGATGAGCGCGGGCATGGCCTATGAGGCGATGAACAACGCCGGCGCGCTGCGCTCGCGGCTGATCGTGGTGCTGAACGACAACGACATGTCGATCGCCCCGCCGGTGGGCGCGATGAGCGCCTATCTGTCGCGGCTGATGTCCTCGCGCAGCTTCCTTGGGCTGCGGGACCTGGCGGTGAAGGTCGCCAAACGCTTCCCGCGCGGGATCGAGCGCACCGCGCTGCGCGCCGAGGAATACGCCCGCGGCATGCTGACCGGCGGCACGCTGTTCGAGGAGCTTGGCTTCTATTACGTCGGTCCGATCGACGGGCATAACCTCGATCACCTGCTGCCGGTGCTGCGCAATGTGCGCGAGGCCGACGATACCGGTCCGATCCTGGTGCATGTGATCACCCAGAAGGGCAAGGGCTACGCGCAGGCGGAGGCCTCGGCCGACAAGCTGCACAGCGTGTCGAAGTTCAACGTGGTCACCGGTGAGCAGGTGAAGGCGCCGCCGGGCCCGCCGAACTACCAGACCGTGTTCGCCGACGCGCTGATCGAGGAAGCCAGACGCGACCCGGCCATCGTGGCGATCACCGCGGCGATGCCATCCGGCACGGGCCTGGACCGGTTCGCCAAGGTTTTCCCCGACCGCACCTTCGACGTCGGCATCGCCGAGCAGCACGCGGTGACGTTCGCGGCGGGGCTGGCGACGGAGGGGATAAAGCCGTTCTGCGCGATCTACTCGACGTTCCTGCAGCGCGGCTACGACCAGCTGGTGCACGACGTGGCGATCCAGGGCCTGCCGGTGCGCTTCGCGATGGACCGGGCGGGACTGGTGGGCAATGACGGCGCGACGCATGCCGGCAGCTTCGACATCGCCTATCTGAGCTGCCTGCCCGGCCTGGTGCTGATGGCGCCGTCGGACGAGGCGGAGCTGGTGCACATGGTGGCGACCGCGGCCTCGATCGACGACCGGCCGAGCGCGCTGCGCTATCCGCGCGGCGAGAGCACCGGGATCGCGCTGCCGGCGCGCGGCGAGATCCTGCAACTGGGCAAGGGCCGTATCCTGCGCGAGGGCACCAGCGTGGCGATCCTGTCGCTGGGCACGCGTCTGGCGGATGCGCTGCGGGCGGCGGACGAACTGGCGGCGCGCGGCCTGTCGGCCACGGTCGCCGACGCCCGCTTCGCCAAGCCGCTGGACACGGCGCTGGTCGAGCAGCTGGCCCGGCACCATGAGGTTCTGATCACCATCGAGGAGGGTTCCTCGGGCGGCTTCGGGTCGTCGGTGATGCAGCATCTGGCGTGGAAGGGTCTGCTGGACAACGGCTTGAAAATCCGCCCGATGACGCTGCCGGACGTGTTCATCGACCATGACAGCCAGGCAAAGCAGCTGATCCAGGCCGGGCTGACCGCTAAGGATATCGTGCAGACGGCGGTCCATGCCTTGAGCGGCACCCGGCTGGCCGCATCGACGGTGGCGGCCCAATGATCGCGCTGCGCCGCCGCGCGCTGTTGGCGCTGCTGGCCTCCGGCTTCGCCGCATGGCCGCTAACCTCCCGTGCCGCCGATCTCGCCGAGGTGTCCGCCCCGATCGTCGCGCTGAACTCGGGGCTCCTCCAGATCATGAAGGCGGGCGCCAAGGTGCCCTTTGCCCAGCGTTTCGACATGTTCGCGCCGATCATCGACAAGGTTTTCGACCTGCCGGGCATTCTGCGGGTGTCCGTCGGCCTGGCCTGGAACAAGATGTCGGAAGCGGAACGCGCCGATCTGCTGGCGGTGTTTCGCCAGTACACGGTTGCCTCCTGGGTTGCGAACTTCGACACCTTCGGTGGCGAGCGCTTCGAGGTTCTGCCGGATCTGCGTGCCGTCGGCAGCGATGAGGTGGTGGCGACCCGTTTCGTGCCGACGAGCGGCGACGCGACGCGGCTGGATTATGTCATGCGCCAGTCCGACACCGGCTGGCGGGTGGTCGATGTGCTCTACAACGGCACCATCAGCAACGTGGTGAAGCAGCGCTCCGATTTCCGGGGACCGCTGACCGAAGGCGGCGCCGCCCAGCTGATCGCCAGCCTGAAAAAGAAGGTGGCGGACCTGTCGGGCGGCTCGCTCAGCTAGTACGCTGGCCGTCATGTCCTGGCTCTCCTATGCCGCGGGCTGCCTCGTGCTGGTCGGCCTCGGGCAGGCCTTCTATGGATCGCTGCTGGCCGCCCGCTTCGCCGCCGCCCCGCGTCCGGCGCCGAGGCAGCGCTCCCCGGTCACCGTCCTGAAGCCGCTGTACGGCGACGAGCCGCTGCTGGAGGAGGCGCTGTCCTCGCATTGCCGGCAGCACGATTGGCCCTGCCAGATCGTGTTCGGCGTGCACAGCGCGAACGACGCCGCGCTGGCGGTGGTGGAACGGGTGCGCGGGCGGTATCCGCACGCCGACATCGCAGTGGTCGTCGATCCCGCCGAACATGGCCCGAACCGCAAGGTCGGCAATCTGATCAACATGCTGCCGGCGGCGAAGCACGACCTGCTGGCCATCGCCGATTCCGACCTGCATGTCGCGCCGGACTATCTGGAGCGGATCGTGGCGGCGCTGGAGGTGCCCGGCTGCGGCCTTGCGACCACGCTGTATGTCGGCCTGCCGGCTTCCCGTGGCCTGACCGGCATTCTGGGCGCCGTCGGCCTGCGGCATTACTTCCTGCCCGGCGCGCTGCTGGCGCGCGCCATGGGCCGGCAGGACTGCCTCGGCGCCACCATGGCGTTGCGGCGCGAGACCCTGGCGCGAATTGGCGGGCTGGAAGCGCTGGTGACGCACCTGGCGGACGACAACGCGCTCGGCCGCCTGGTCCATGGCCTTGGCCTGACGGTTCGGCTTGCCGGCACGGTTCCCGCGACCACGGTGCCGGAGACCCGCATCTCCGAGCTCTACCGGCATGAATTGCGCTGGGCGCGGACCATCCGGGCGCTGGAGCCGGCCGGCTTCGCGGCGTCATGCCTGCAATATCCGCTGGTCTGGGCCGCGCTCGCCCTGGCGGTCTCGGCCGGCGCGCTTTGGGCGGTGATCCTGTTCCTGGCGGCCTGGCTGCTGCGGGCGCTGGCCGCGCACGGGGTCGACCGGGCGTTGCGGCCGTTGCTGCCGGGGGTTGCTTTTCCGTCGTCCTTCTGGCTTTTGCCCCTGCGCGAGCTTATGTCGGTCATCGTGATGATCGCGAGCTATGGCGGGGACAGTGTAGACTGGCGTGGCCATACGCTGCACGCCGACGGACCCGTTTCCCCGCCTGCGCCTACTTCCTGAAGGTATTGCCCTGCCATGATGAAGACCCTGTTCCTGCAGCCCCCTTCCACCGACGGTTTCGACGGCGGCGCCGGCTCGCGCTACCAGGCCAAGCGGGAGATCAAGTCCTTCTGGTATCCCGACCTGGCTGGCCCAGCCGGCCGCCCTGGTGCCCGGCAGCAAGCTGATCGACGCGCCGCCGGCCAAGATCTCGCTGGAGACCGTGACGCGCCAGGCCAGGGATTTCGAGCTCTGCATCATCCACACCTCCACCCCGTCCTTCGCGTCCGACGTGAAGGTGGCGGAGGCGATGAAGAATGCGAACCCGTCCCTGAAGATCGGCTTCGTCGGCGCCAAGGTGGCCGTGCAGCCGAACGAGAGCCTGCAGAAGGGCGAGGTGATCGATTTCGTCGCCCGCAATGAGTTCGACTTCACCTGCCTGGAGGTCGCCGAGGGCCGCGACTGGGCCGACATCGACGGCATCACCTGGCGCAACCGCGACGGCGAGCTGGTCACCAACAAGGACCGCGCGATCCTGGAGGACATGGACCAGCTGCCCTTCGTCACCGAGGTCTACAAGCGCGACCTGCGCATCGAGGACTACTTCATCGGCTACCTCATGCACCCCTACGTGTCGATCTACACCGGCCGCGGCTGCAAATCCCGCTGCACCTTCTGCCTCTGGCCGCAGACCGTCGGCGGCCACCGCTACCGCGTCCGCAGCCCCGAGCACGTGGCCGAGGAAATCCGCCTGACGCAGAAATACTTCCCCCAGGTGAAGGAAGTGTTCTTCGACGACGACACCTTCACCGACAACCTGCCCCGCGCCGAGGCGATCGCCCGCGAACTCGGCAAGCTCGGCGTCACCTGGTCCTGCAACGCCAAGGCGAACGTGCCCCGCGAAACCCTGAAGGTGCTGCGCGACAACGGCCTGCGCCTGCTGCTGGTCGGCTACGAAAGCGGCAACCAGCAGATCCTGCACAACATCAAGAAGGGCATGCTGATCGAGACGGCCAAGAAGTTCACCAAGGACTGCCACGAGCTCGGCATCAAGATCCACGGCACCTTCATCCTCGGCCTGCCCGGCGAAACCCAGGAAACCATCCAGGAAACCATCCGCTTCGCCACGGAAATCAACCCCCACACCCTCCAGGTCTCCCTCGCCGCCCCCTATCCCGGCACCTTCCTGCACAAACAAGCCGTCGAAAACGGCTGGCTGGACGCCGAACACGCCGAACTGATCGACGAACACGGCATCCAGATCGCCCCGCTGACCTACCCGCACCTCTCGCACACGGAAATCTTCGACAGCGTGGAAACCTTCTACAAAAAATTCTACTTCCGCGCCCCGAAGATCGCCTCGATCGTCAACGAAATGGTCCGCAGCCCCCAAATGATGAAACGCCGCCTGCGCGAAGGCGTCGAATTCTTCCAGTTCCTCCGCGAGCGCAATACGGCGGCATGAAGGAAGGAAGGCCAGGGGCTCTGCCCCTGGACCCCGCTAAGGGCAAGCCCTTAGAACCCTCGACTTGGTTTGGGCGGGCAAGGGGGGCCTACTGGGGCCTTGCAGGTCCGAGTTGGCCCCCCTTGCCCCCCCAAACAAATGGAATGTTTCCAAAGGCGAGCCTTTGGCGGGGGTCCAGGGGGCAGAGCCCCCTGGCCTTGCTTCCCTTCATGACACGCGTTCTGATCTCCGCGGACGATTTCGGGCTGTCCGAGGCCGTCAACGAGGGCATCGAGCGCGCCCATCGCGAGGGCATACTGCAGGCGGCCAGCCTGATGGTCGCCGGCGCCGCCGCCGAGGATGCGGTGCGCCGGGCACGGGCGATGCCGGGCTTGCGGGTCGGGCTGCATTTGGTGGTGATCGAGGGTCCGGCGGTGCTGGCGCCGGCCGTGATCCCCGATCTCGTGGATGCCCAGGGGCAGTTTCCGTCCGACCAGCTCGGGCTCGGCCTGAAATACTTCTTCCGCCCCGCCGTGCGGCGGCAACTGGCCGCGGAGATCCGCGCGCAATACGCCGCCTTCGCCGCCACCGGCCTGGAATTGGATCACGCCAACGCCCACAAGCACATGCATCTGCATCCCACTGTCGGGCGCATGCTGATCGGCATCGGCCGGGAATTCGGCCTGCGCGCCGTCCGCGTTCCGGCCGAGCCGCCCGGCATCATGGCCGCCTGCGGCGAGCCGGCCGGCCTGGGGGCGCGTGCCCTGTATCAATGGACCCGGCTGTTGCGTTCGCAGGCCCGGCGGGCCGGGATGGCGACGACCGACCACGTGTTCGGCATCGCCTGGAGCGGCCACATGACCGCCGACCGGCTGCTGCGCCTGGCGCCGCTTCTGCCCAAGGGAACGAGTGAAATCTATTTCCACCCCGCCAGCCGGCGCGACCGGACGATCGACGCGCTGATGCCCGGCTACGAGCACGAAGCGGAACTCAAGGCCCTGCTGGATCCAGCCGTGCGAGCGGCATTGGCGCCCTATTCCCACCCAGCGGATCGCCGGCCCGAGGCCGGCCGCGACCCCGCATAGCCCCATCCTTGTCATCGCGAGCCCCCACTTGGGGGCGTGGCGATCCAGGGCCAGGTCGCAACGGCCCAACGCATGAGACGCGCCGCTGGCCCATCGCTCCAGTCCCGTCTCACGCATCGCAGTGCGCGACATCGTCCCATCACCGAGACGATTTCCGCCATCGCATCCCCGTCAACAACGGGCCCGGCCGGCACGTCAGCTTCCGGCGGTCGCCGCGTCCGAAGCGCCGGACAATGCCGCCTCCATCATCCCCAGGGCGGCATGCTCCACCCATTCGGCGCGGTTCGCCGCCGCGTCATCCGCCTCGATCTTCTGCCGCACCGCCTGCAGCCGCAGCAGCAGGCGCAGCGCGCTCCGGCTTTCCCGCATCAGGCTCGACGCCTGGGCCCGGCATTGCCGCGCCACGTTGAACTCAAGCCGCCGCTCATTCGCCAGCCGCAGGCAGTCCAGCGCCCAGGCATCCGCCGCGACGAACTGCGCCGCCAGCCGCCCCTCGGCCGCGTTGGCCGGCAGCAACGAACCCACCGCCGCCATCGCCGCCCGATCCCGCCGCCGCGCGTCCAACGGATCCCCCAATTCCGGCCGCGGCAAGGCGCCCCGCAGGGTCAAGATAATCTCATGAAAAGCCTCCCGGGGCAGCGAGTGCGCCCAATTGGGTTGCGGGTCAGCCGGATAGTCCTGTGTGGGATTCATTCCCCTAACATACAGTCATTTAAAATAACATGCAACCAAAAATTCCCGTAGGCGGATAAGCGAAGCGCAATCCGCCAACGCCTCCCGCCACCACACTCATCCTCCAACCCCAAGCCGCCGCGTGCCGAACCCAGCCCAAACGCGGCATCAGCGCATTCCCGCAAGCACCCATTTCCGGACCGTCAATATCCGCGACCAGCCCGACATGTGCAGCTTGCAAGCCATTTGGCACCGTCGTCCATACCAAATTAGATGGGCGAAGGTGGCCGAAAGTGGTTTGTCGGCTTCTGAGGCATTGCCTCCATTAGCGACGTAGGGTGCCAATGCCGCTTGGCATTGCACCATCGCGGTTCAACGGGGAGAGCGGTGTAGTTCCACTTGGAACTGCACCCTACACTCGCAGCATCTACGATCGTCGCTCGTCGTCGCTACCGATACCACCCGCGCCGAAAGGCTCGCCGACGCACGCCGGCGTATGATACCGGCGTCCACGGCATGCCGATGATATCAATGAAAACCGATATGTCGGCGCCCTTCTCCGGCATGGTGCCCTGGAGGGTCTTGACTTTGTAGCGCAGGGTGTCGCCTTCCAGAACCGGGTCCTGCAGCACCACGACAACCTGGTGCATGGTGTCGCCGTCGATGATGGAGACATCGGCGTTCGGCGGGTTCTTGGCAAAGCTGTCCTTGCCCTTGCTCCAGAACGGAACGAAAGAGGTGGTCTTCATGTTACCGGCAATCCGTTCCGGCCGGTCGGAAAAGAACAGCGTGATGGGGCTGACGCCGGTCAGGCTCATCGTGCCTGTCGCCGCGTCGAACGCCAGTCCCTTGGACGTCTGCACGAGCAGATAGTCCACGACCTTCGGATGCTCGGCGAGTGCGCGGGTCGCGATGCCGGCGGTGGCGAACGCGGATGCGGCTATGACGAGGCGGCGGCGGCTTTGCATGGTTCGTTCCTTTCAGAAGTTCTTGAATCGTTTTTTCAGAGCCGGCCGAGACGCTCTAGCCGCCCCGCGCCATCCTGGAATCGTCTTGTCGACGTCCCGGTCAAGAGCGCAGTTAAAACAACGTGCAGAACGACGGCGGGCCAAAGCAGGATGCCGGCCATGCCGCCTGCGATGCCGAGATAGGCAAGATACAGTGCGACCGCTCCGCTGTACGCCAACATGCCGGCAGCCGGGGGACCCGGCCAGCAGGCGATCGCCAGGGAAGTCACGGCGATGCCGGCCACGCGCGCGACCGGGATCGCGATGCCTGAAAGTGGTTCGCCGAGCAGCAACTGGGCGACCAGCGACGGCACGAACAACAACGCCAGGCCCGTCATGGCTTCAAGGACGGACGTGAGGATGAGCACCTTTTTCATCGCCGATCGAAATCCCGTGCATCCCTATCGCGGACTACCGCAGCCGCGATGTTAGGGTTTCGCGCCTGACTTCTCCGTATCGAGTTCGAAGGTCAGTTTGTCGATCTTGCCGGTGAACTTGAACGGCACATCGTAGCGATACTCCAGCAGCGCCAATGGCGTGCGGGTATCGCGTCCGATGTCGAAGCTCTCATCTTCCGGGAAGGTGATCGGCGTGGTGTGGTCCATCGAATTCCGGGCCACTTCCTGGCCGTCCACATACAACACGCCCATGCCGCCCTTGCCCAAACCGGGGCTATCCGGCTTGAAGTCGAACTTGATCGTGTGCTTGCCTGCTGCCAGATAAGGTCCCTCCCATAGGGTGCGCTTGAGGTCGAGCAGGTTGTACAGGAACACCACCTTGCCCCGGCCAGCGCCGAATTCACCCTTGCTCAGAAACAGGCCATAGCCGCCGAAGCGCCCACCCTGGGTGACGATCATGCCTTCCGCCCCGCCGTCGGGGATCTCGACGTCGGCGGTGATGGTGTAGGATTTATTGAGAATGTCGGGGGCGCCACTCGCCGGCACGCCGGTCAGTTCGCCTGTGTAGGTGAAGACCTTGCGTCCCGCCGTCAGGTTCGGACGCGGCGTGTTCCAGCGCGCGAGCGTCGAGTTGTCCATCGGCAGGACCTGGTTCTTTTTCGCTTCGGCATAAAACAGGTCCTGCATCTCTTTCAGCTTGTCCGGCATCTTCGCAGCCAGGTCGTCGGCCTCGGTGGGATCCTCACGGACGTTGTAAAGCTCCCAATTATAGCCGGTGATCACATCCGGAGGCGTCGCCGTGCTCAGCACCCAGGGAAGGGTCACCGGTGTCGTCGCCGCCACCCAGCCATCGTGATAGATGGCGCGATTGCCGAGCATCTCGAAATACTGGGTCGTGCGCCGGGATGGGGCCGTGGCGTTCGCCTTGTCCCAGGTATAGGCCATGCTGATCCCATCCATCGGACGCTGCGCGATGCCGTCGATCGTTTCGGGCTGCGGAATGCCGGTGGCTTCAAGGATCGTCGGGGCGATGTCGATGATGTGGTGGAACTGACGGCGGATACCGCCGGCATCATTGATATGGCCGGGCCAGGACATCGCCACGCCCTGGGCTGTTCCGCCGAAATGCGACGCCACCTGCTTCACCCATTTGAAGGGCGTATCGAAGGCCCATGCCCACGGTGCGGCGAAATGCGGGTAGGTTCGCTCCGATCCCCAGAACTCGTACCAGAGAAACTGGTCTTTGACCGGCACCTCCACGCCGTTGAAGGTGGTGAACTCGTTCGGGGTGCCATTGAGCATGCCTTCGGCGCTCGCGCCGTTGTCGCCGCTGATATAGATGATCAACGTGTTGTCGAGCTGACCGAGGTCCTGGACGGCCTGGATGACCCGGCCGATCTCATGGTCGGTATAGGCCAGATAGGCCCCATAGACATCTGCCTGCTTGATGAACAGCTTCTTTTGGAAGAAATCGAGCGAGTCCCACTCCGGCAATTCCTTCGGCCAGGCGGTCAGCTTGGCGTTTTCGGGCATGATGCCGAGCCGCTTCTGATTGGCGAAGATCGTCTCGCGCATCTTGTTCCAGCCGCCGTCGAACAGATGCATGGCGCTGATCTTGTCGATCCATTCCGGCGTCGGATTATGCGGCGCGTGAGTGCCGCCCGGCACATAATAGACAAAGAACGGCTTGGCGGGCGCGATCTCCTTTAGCTGTTTCATGTAATGGATGGCCTCGTCGGCCATGGCTGTCGTGAGGTTCCAGCCCGGATTGCCCTCGAAAGGATAGATCGGGGTCGTGTTGCGAAACAGGTTCGGCTCCCATTGGCTCGCGTCACCGCCGACGAAGCCGTAGAAATACTCGAAGCCCATTCCGATCGGCCACTGGTTGAACGGCCCGGCCTGGGTTGCCTGATAGGAGGGTGTGTTGTGGTCCTTGCCGAACCACGAGGTGGCGTACCCGTTGTCCTTCAGGATGGTGCCAATTGTGCCATTCGTTTTCAAAATGATCGAATCATAGCCCGGATATCCCGTGCCGATTTCATCCACCACGCCGAAGCCGGCGACATGGTGATTGCGGCCCGTGATCAGCGCCGCCCGCGTCGGCGAGCACAGCGAGGTCGAGTGGAAGTTCGTGTAGCGCAGACCGGCGTTCGCGATGCGATCCAACGCTGGGGTCGGGATAACACCGCCGAACGTTCCCGGTGCGGCGAAGCCGACATCATCCGTCATGATGAGCAGAACGTTGGGCGCTCCCTTCGGCGGCACGATCCGGGGGGGCCACCAAGGCGTCGACTCGGATGCCCGCTCCTTGATTACCCCGCCGAATTTCGGATCAGGCTGCGGGAGTTGCTTTCCGTCGATCGTTGTGGTGGCACCGGCCGAACCCAAAACACCGGTCACTTGCTGGGCGGCGCCGTGGGGCGGGTTGCACGCGAAGGCGATACCTGACACCGCGATCGCCAGCATTAGCTGAACTACTTTCATGCGACCCCTCGTCCCTCAAAACACGGCTCATTACGCCAGCCGCAGATGTGCACTAATCGCACACGCCCCTTAGTGGAACAAGAAAAGTCGACCGCATTCGGATCAGAGGCTTAGGCGTTACATAAGTCTGACGCGTAAGTCGGCTGTCGGCACGATCCAGCTAAAGCGGCCAAACCTCAGCGAACGGCAGCCTTTGGGACCCAACACGTTCCGACCCCACAACCATCAAACCCCAACAACCACCCCGATGCCGCTCTTCCCCCGGCAAACACAAAGCCGCCAACGCCGGCGCCACCGATGCCGGCTTCGGCAGCGTGGTGGGGTCCTCCCCCGGCATCGCATTGCCGCGCAGCCGGCTGGCCACCACGCCGGGGTCGAACAGATTCACCCGCAGCGCCGTCGTGCGAACCTCCGCGGCCCAGGTCAGCACCAGATGCTCCATGCCCGCCTTGCTCGCGCCATACGGCCCCCAATAGGCGGAGGGTGCGCGGGCCCGCGCATCGGTAACGAACACCGCCCGCCCGGCATCGGACGCGGCCAGCACCGGCGCGCAGCTGCGGATCAGCCGCCAGGCCGCGGCGAAGTTCACCGCCATCACCTCGGCCCAGTCGCCATCCAGGATATGCGATACCGGCGTCAGCTTGCCCAGCGCCCCGGCGGCATGCACCAGGATGTCCAGCCGGTCGAAGCGGGCGTAGATGCTGGGGCCGACCTTATCGAGGTTCTCGCTTTCCCTCAGGTCCATCGGCAGCAGCGTGGCGGAGCCGCCGGCCGCGCGGATGGCGTCGTCGGTCTCTTCCAGCCCGCCTTGCGTCCGCGCCGTCAGCACCACATGCGCGCCAAGCCGGCCGAGCTCGATCGCCGCGGCCGCCCCGATGCCCCGGCTGGCGCCGGTTACCAGCGCCACCCGTCCCTTCAGCAAGTCCGTCATTGTCAGATAGTTACCGCCAGGAGGCTAAGCTGCCGATCGGCATTCTGTGCCTGGTCCGGCAATGCGATCGGGTATTCCCCGGTGAAGCAGGCATCGCAGTAATACGGCGCCGCCGGATCGCGCTCGGTCTTGCCGAGCGCCTGGTACAGCCCGTCGATGGAAATGAACGCCAGGCTGTCCGCGCCGATCAGCTCGCGCCATTTCCTTCACGTCATGGCTGGCGGCCAGCAGCTTGCTCCGCTCCGGCGTGTCGATGCCGTAGAAGCAGGAATGCGTCGTCGGCGGCGAGGAGATGCGCATATGCACCTCCGCCGCACCGGCCTGGCGCACCATCTCGACGATCTTCCGGCTGGTCGTGCCGCGCACGATCGAATCGTCCACCAGCACCACGCGCTTGCCCTCCAGCACCGGCCGGTTGGCGGAGTGCTTCAGCTTCACGCCCAGATTGCGGATCTGGTCGGTCGGCTCGATGAAGGTCCGCCCGACATAGTGGTTGCGGATGATGCCGAGCTCGAACGGGATGCCGCTTTGCTGCGCATAGCCCATCGCCGCCGGCACGCCGCTGTCGGGCACCGGCACGATCACGTCCGCCGGCACGCCGCTCTCGCGCGCCAGCACCCGGCCGATCGCCTTGCGCGCCTCATACACCGGCGTGCCCTCCATCACGGAATCGGGCCGGGCGAAATAGATGTATTCGAACACGCAGAACCGCTCGGCCTGGCGCGCGAACGGCTTGATGCTGCGCACGCCGGCATCGTTGATGATGACGATCTCGCCGGGCTCGACGTCGCGGATGAACTCGGCGCCGACGATATCCAGCGCGCAGGTCTCGCTCGCCAGCACCCAGCCGCCATCCGGATAGCCGGGAATCCGGCCCAGGATCAGCGGGCGCACGCCCAACGGATCGCGCACGCCGAACAGCGCCTGATTCGACAGCGCCACCAGCGAATAGGCGCCGACCACCTGCTTCAGCGCGTCGATCAGCCGGTCCTCCACGGTGGAATACAGGCTGATGGCGATCAGGTGGATGAACACCTCGCTGTCGGTGGTGGACTGGAACAGGCAGCCGCGGCGCAACAAGCTGGCGGTGCAGCTGGTGCGCGTTGGTCAGGTTGCCGTTATGCGCCACCGCGAAGCCGCCGAACTCGAAATCGGCGAACAGCGGCTGCACATTGCGCAGGATGGTTTCGCCGGTGGTGGCGTAGCGGTTATGCCCGACCGCGATCCGCCCGGGCAGCGAGGCGATCACCTTGGCGTCGCTGAAATTGTCGCCGACCAGCCCCAGGCCGCGATGGGAATGGAACCGCTTGCTGTCGTAACTCACGATGCCGGTGGCTTCCTGGCCGCGATGCTGCAGGGCATGCAGGCCAAGCGCGGTAACCGCGGCGGCATCCGGCACGTTCCAGATCCCGAATACGCCGCACTCATCGTGGAACTTGTCGTCCGCCTCAGATGCGGGTGCCGAGATCAGCGCGCTGTTATCCATGCAGGGTAGTCTCCTATTCCCGAACGACGGGCTTGCCGGTGGCCCGCCCGATCGGGACGGCGTGCATCAGGTCGGCGGCGGTCGTCTGCCGCCCTTCCGGGGGTGGATACATGCGGGGCTGGTATTGCGGCGGCAACGCCTTCACCACCAGGGCCGCGCCCTGATAGGTGAGCGGCAGAAGCCGAGCGTTCAACACCGCTTCAGGCCATTTTTCGATCGGGATCAGCATCCCGGTTCCGATATAGGCGCAGATGACCAGAACCGCACCCCGCGCCAGGCCGAATACCAGACCCAGGCTGCGGTCAAGGCCGCCGAGGATCGAGTTGCGCACAAGCTCGCCGATCCAGCGCGACAGGATCAGCAGGATGATCAGCGCCACCAGGAACACGCCGCCGAACGCCACGGGCGTCACCAGGGCCGGCATCTTCACGTACTGGTCCATCCAGGTCTCGACCTGCGGGCGCGCCAGCGGCTCGGCCCAGAGCGCCGCCAGGCCGGCACCGATCCAGGCGCCGATGCCGAGCACCTCGGCCACGAACCCCCGCATGAACGCGAGCAGCGCCGAGACTGCCAGCACGCCGATCACGGCCAAGTCTACCCAGGTCATCGATTGTCCACGATTTTGACAGGATTCAGGTATCGGTACGCGCCGGGTATAACCGACCTCTGCCGGTCAGCGCCATCCACCTTCGCCATCAGCCGGGTTTATCGTCCGCGAAGCCGGCCACCAGATCGGACAGATGGCCGATTTCCGCCAGCATCAGCCCGTCCGGCGCCGCCAGCGGGCGGTTGCCGCGCGCCACCCGGCGCGGCAGCGTGGCGGCATCGAAGCCCAGCTTCTGCGCCTCCTTCAGCCGCGCCTCCGCCTGCGCCACCTGGCGCACCTCGCCCGACAGCCCGACCTCGCCGAAATACACCATCCCCGGATGCGTCGGCCGGTCCGACGCCGCCGAGGCCAAGCGCCGCCGCCACCGCCAGATCCGCCGCCGGCTCGCTGACCCGCAATCCGCCGGCGATGTTCAGATAGACGTCCTGCGCGTTCAGCCGCAGCCCGCAGCGCGTCTCCAGCACCGCCAGCAGCATCGACAGCCGCCCGCCATCCCAGCCGATCACCGACCGGCGCGGCGATCCCCCGGCATTCGGCGACAGCAGCGCCTGCACCTCCACCAGCACCGGGCGCGAGCCCTCCAGCCCCGCGAACACCGCGCTGCCGGAGATGTTGCCGCGCCGTTCCGCCAGGAACAGCGCCGAGGGATTGGCGACCTCCGCCAGCCCGATGTCGGTCATCTCGAACACGCCGATCTCGTCGGTGGCGCCGAAGCGGTTCTTCACCCCGCGCAGGATGCGGAACTGGTGCCCGCGATCGCCTTCGAAATACAGCACCGCGTCCACCATGTGCTCCAGCACCCGCGGCCCGGCGATGGCGCCTTCCTTGGTCACGTGTCCCACCAGAACCAGCGAGAAGCCCTTGGACTTCGCCATCCGGATCAGCTCGAAACTGCACGCGCGGACCTGCGACACGGTGCCCGGCGCGCTGTCGATGCTGTCCAGCCACATGGTCTGGATGCTGTCGATCACCACCAGCGTCGACGTCCGACGCCTCCTCCAGGCTGGCGGTGATGTCGCGCAGATTGATCGAGGCGGCCAGCTCCACGTTCGCATCCGCCAGGCCGAGCCGGCGCGCGCGCAGGCGCACCTGCTCGATCGCCTCCTCGCCGGAGATGTACATCACCCGCCGTCCGGCACGTGCCAGGCCAGCCGCCACCTGCAGCAGCAACGTGGACTTGCCGATGCCGGGATCGCCGCCCACCAGCACCGCGGACGCCGCCACCAGCCCGCCGCCGAGCACCCGATCAAGCTCGGCGATGCCGGTCACCGCCCGCGGCGGCGGCGCGCTGCTGCCGGACAGGCCGGTGAACGCCACCTTGCGCCCGGCCGCCTTCCCGCCCGCTCCGGGACGAACCTCGACCACCTCCTCGACGATCGAGTTCCATTCCTCGCAACTCTCGCAACGCCCAGCCCACTTCAGCGTGACGGCGCCGCAGGACTGGCAAACAAACCGGACGGGGGGCTTGGCCATGCGGTCAGCTTGTCCGTGTAAGGCAAGCAAGGCCAGGGGCGCTGCCCCTGGACCCCGCTAAGGGCAAGCCCTTAGAACCCGCTACTTGGTTTGGGAGTGCAAGGGGGGCCAACCGTGACCTTGCGGGGTCTCGATTGGCCCCCCTTGCACTCCCAAACAAATGGATGGGTTCCAAAGGCTTGCCTTTGGCGGGGGTCCAGGGGGCAGAGCCCCTGGCCTTGCTTCCTTCACCACGGATTAGCCGTCAGCACCGCCTCGCCGCCGGCCGGGTCGTTCACCGTGCTGACGATCATCTGCCATTCGTGTTTGGCGCCGGCCGCGGTGTATTCCCGGTGGTGCAGCTTGCTTTCCTTCGGGTCGGCCTTGTCGGCGGTGATGTCCAGTTTCACCCGGCTGTCGCGCAGAATGCGTTCGAGCTCGTTCATCACCGTCGCTCCGTCGGCGAGCGGCGTGAAGGTGGAGCAGGAGCCGTTGTCCTGGGTCACCAGCACCAGCTTGCCGCCCTTCGCCGTGGCGTTGTAGACGGCGCCGGGCAGGCCATACAGGAAATTGTCCGCCTCGTTGCCGGGCAATTCCGCAAGCCCGGCCTTTTTCACCCAGTCGCGCAGCCCATCGGGATTGCCGGCGAACTCCACGCAGCTTTTCAGGAACAGGCCGACCACTTCTTTGGCGTTGTCTTCCGCCTGTGTCAGGTCGGCCGCGCGCGCGGGCGCGCCGGACAATGCCACGGCCAGCAATCCGCACAGCACCGGCGCTGTCCAGCGGACGGTTCTCATCGCTTTCCGCGCGCGCAATGGCGTCCTCCGCATCGAATCCTCCCGGGCTGTGTGGAGGTTACGCAGCGCGAAGCGATCGCGAAAGCCAATATCGGTAAATTTCTGCTTCGTCAGCGCCGCAATTCCATCTGGATCGGGCCCTCGCGCCGGCCGTGGGTGAACTGGTCGACCAGTTCGTTGCCGCTGTCCATCAGCCGGTCGGCCGGGCCGTTCCAGACGATCCTGCCCTTGTGGATCATCGCCGCCTGGTCGCCGATGCGCCGGGCACTGGCCATGTCGTGGGTGATCGCCACCGCGGTGGAGCCCAGCCGCTTGACGCAATCGACGATCAGCCCGTCGATCACCGCGCCCATGATCGGGTCGAGGCCAGTGGTCGGCTCGTCGAAGAACAGGATATCGGGCCTTGCGGCGATGGCGCGCGCCAGGGCCACGCGCTTCTGCATGCCGCCGGAAAGCTCCGCCGGCGACAACTCGCCGACGCTGGCGGCAAGGCCGACCTGTTCGAGGAACTCCGCCGCGCGCGACCGTGCGTCACCGCGGGCCACCTTACCGGACGCCAGCAGCCCGAAGGCGACGTTTTCCCAGACCGGCAGGCTGTCGAACAGGGCGCCGTTCTGGAACAGCATGCCGATCCGCGCCCGGGCCCGCGCGCGTTCCTCACGGGGCAAAGTCAGCACGTCCTGCCCGTCGATCTCGATCCGCCCGGCATCCGGCTCGATCAGGCCGAGCACGCATTTCAGCAGCACCGACTTGCCGGATCCCGATCCGCCGATCACCACCATGGAGGTGCCGGCCGGGACGGTCAGGTCGATGCCATCGAGCACGATCTTGTCGCCGAAGGCCTTGCACACGCCGGTAAGGCGTAGCTTGGGGATGGCCCCGCTCATCGGGCGAAAAACATTTCGGTCAGCACATAGTCAAAGGCCAGGATCAGGATGGACGCGGCGACGACAGCGGCGGTCGTGGCCGCCCCCACGCCCTGGGCGCCGCCCTTGCTGTTATACCCCTGGTAGCAACCCATCAGCGCGATCAGGAAGCCGAACACCGCGGCCTTCGCCAGGCCCGAGGCGACGTCCATGGTCTCGACGAAGTTCATCGTCCGGGTCAGGTAGTTGCCGGAGTTGAAGCCGAGCTTGACGGTGGAGATCAGGAACCCGCCCAGCACGCCCAGGATGTCCGCCACCACCACCAGCAGCGGCAGCGCGATGGTGCCGGCCAGCAGGCGGGGGGCCACGAGGTATTTCATCGGGTTGGTGGACAGCGTGCTCAGCGCGTCGATCTGGTCGGTCACCCGCATGGTGCCGATCTCCGCCGCCATGGCGGCGCCGACGCGCCCGGCCACCATCAGCCCGGCCAGCACCGGGCCGAGTTCGCGCGTCACCGACAGCACCACCACGTTCGCCACCGCGCCCTCGGCGGAGAAGCGGGAGAACCCGGTATAGGATTGCAGCGCGAGAACCATGCCGGTGAAGATCGCGGTCAGCGCCACCACCGGCAGGGAGAAGTAGCCGATCTCCAGCAAGGCCGACAGGAACAGCCGGCCGTAGAACGGCGGGCGGAAGATGTGCGAAACGCCGCTGGCCGCGAACAGGGTCACCCGCCCGGTCACCCGGCAGGCATCGATCACCGCGCGGCCGGTCGCGGCCACGGCGTCGAGCAGGCGGCCCATCATGACCTGTAGAGGCGGGCGAAGCGCCGGCCGAGCGAGGTCAGCACCTCGTAGCCGTTGGTTCCCGCCGCCGCCGCCACGTCGTCGGGGGAACGGGCCGGGCCGATCAGTTCCAGCCAGGCACCGGGAAGCAACGCCGGGTGGTCGGTCGCGTCGAACGTCGTAAGATCCATGGACACACGCCCTACCAGCGGGACGGGCCTGCCGTCAAAGAGCGCGTGGCCGTGCCCGGAATGGCTGCGCGTGCCACCCATCGGCATAGCCGATCGCCGCGGTGGCGATCCGGCTGGGGCGGGGCGCGGTCCAGGTGGCGTTGTAGCCGACGCTCGCCCCGGCGGGGATTTCCCGCACCGACAGCACGCGCGTGCGCAGGCGAACCACGGGACGCATCGGGTTGGCCGATCCGGGGGTGGGGTTGATGCCGTACAGCGCGGCACCCGGCCGCGCGAGTTCGGACCCCCAGCCGGAGCCGAGGAATATGCCGGAGGAATTGGCCATGCTGCGCGGCGCCGGCGGCAGGTGCGCGCAGGCGGCGGCGAAGCGCGCGCGCTGGGCCTCGTTGACCGGCTCATCCGGCACCTCGGAAGCGACCAGATGGGTCATCACGTAGGCCAGCGCTTATGCCGTCCAGGCGCGAAGGGATCGTCGCGCAGGGCGGCGAGGCCCGGCGCGTCCAGTCCCGAGCCGGGACATGCCGGTGTCGATATGCAGGATCGCCGGCAGCATTTTTCCAATGCGGCGGGCCTGGCTGGCCCAGGCGTCGATTTCCGCGAGAGAGCCCAGCACGGGCGTCAGGCCGTGCGCGACATACGCCGCCTCGCTGCCCGGGATCAGGCCGTTCAGCACGCCGACCAGCGACCCCGGCGCCAGCTTCGCGGATCGCCAGCGCCTCCTGCAGATGCGCCACGAAGAAATGCCGGCAGCCGGCCGCGTGCAGAACCGGAACCACGGCAGCCGCGCCGAGCCCATACGCGTCCGCCTTCACCACCCCGGCGACCGGGCCGGACGGATGGTGCTCGCCCAGGGTCCGCCAGTTGGCCGCAATGGCGGCAAGGTCGATTTCCAGCACGGCCCCGGCGTGGGATTCGGGGGGCGGGCCCAAATCTATCGCCTCCGCGTCAGTCGCCATTTGGCGAGTGGGTCTGGTCCAGGTCGGCGAAGCGGGTGAACTCGCCCTCGAAGAACAGGTCGATCTTGCCGGTGGGGCCGTGGCGCTGCTTGGCCAGGATCAGCTCGGCCTTGTTGTGCGCCAGGTTCATCTTCTTCTGCCAGTCGTCCATCGCGTTGTGGAACTTGTCGTTATGGTCGAAGGCAACCTCCTTCGGCATCTTCTGCTCCAGGTAGTACTCGTCGCGGTAGACGAACATCACCGAATCCGCGTCCTGCTCGATGGTGCCCGATTCGCGCAGGTCCGATAGCTGCGGACGCTTGTCCTCGCGGCTTTCCACCTGTCTGCGACAGCTGCGACAGCGCCAGCACCGGCACCGCCAGTTCCTTGGCGATGGCCTTCAGGCCCTGGGTGATCTGGCTGACCTCCAGCACCCGGTTCTCCGGCCGCGTGCCGACCGACGGGCGCATCAGCTGCAGGTAATCGACCACGACCAGCGACAGCCCCTTGGTGCGCTGCAGCCGGCGGCATCGCGTGCGCATGGCCGACAGCGTGATGGCCGGGGTGTCGTCGATTTCCATCGGCAGGGAGCCGATCTCCCGGCTGACCTGGACGAACCGGTCGAAATCCTTCTGCGAGATGTCGCCGCGGCGGATGCGGTCGCCCGATACCCGCGCCTGCTCCGACAGCAGACGGATGGCGAGCTGCTCGGCGCTCATTTCCAGCGAGAAGATCGCCACCGTGCCCTTCGGCCGGGCGTCCGGGTCGATCGCGCGGGCGGCGTCGAGCAGCGATTTCGCCGCGCCGTAGGCGATCTTGGTGGCGAGCGCGGTTTTGCCCATCGCCGGGCGGCCGGCCAGGATCATCAGATCGGACGGATGCAGGCCGCCGGTCTTGATGTCGTAGTCGCGCAGGCCGGTGGACAGGCCGGACACGCCGCCGGGGTTGGTGAAGGCGCGGTTCGCCCCCTGGATCGCCAGGGTCAGGGCCTTCTCGAAGGTCACGAAGCCGGTGCCGGTGTCGCCTTCCTTGGCCAGGTTGAACAGCGACTGCTCGGCGAACTCGATCTGCTGCTTGCCGTCCAGCTCCGCTTCCGCGCCGAAGGCGTTGTTGACCACCGTCTCGCCGATATCGATCAGCTGGCGGCGCAGCCAGGCGTCGTGAATGGCGCGGCCGTATTCGCCGGCATTGATGATGCCGACCATGGCCGACAGCAATTGCGCCAGGTACGGCACGCCGCCGACCTCGTCGAGGATGCCGGCATGCTCGAACTCGGCCTTCAGCGTGACACCGTCGGCGAGCTGCCCGGCCTCGATCCGCCGGGCGATGGCCTGGTAGATCCGGCCATGCACGGGATCGACGAAATGCTCGGGGGCGAGGAATTCCGACACCCGCTCATAGGCGCGGTTGTTGGCCAGCAGGGCGCCGAGCAGCGCCTGCTCCGCCTGGGTGTTGGAGGGGGGGAGGCGCTGGGACAGGCCCAGGAGTGGCGAATCGAAGGAGTTCATCGCGGACATCCTACGCCCGTTCCGCCGCACATGCGCCTGTGGATAACGGGGTACACGGGGACAGCCGCGGTCCGGAGCGATTAAGCCGAAAAGCGTGCCCTCAACCACGCACAGGCTTCCTTCACCGCGGCGCGGGTGGTGTCGATCCGGTCGTACCAGAAGAAGAAGCCGTGGTTCATCCCGTCGTAGCGGACCACCCGGGTCGGTACCCCGGCGGCGATCAGGCGGCTGGCATACAGCTCCCCCTCGTCGCGCAGCGGGTCGTATTCCGCGGTCTGCACGAAGGCCGGCGGCAGGCCGGCCAGACTTTCGGCGCGCAGCGGGGAGACATGCGGATTGGCGGCATCCGCCTGATTTCCGAGATAGTGGTTCCAGAACCAGATCATGCCGTCCCGCGTCAGGCCGTAGCCCTCGGCGTTGTCGCGGTAGGACGCGTTGTTCGTGTCCGCGTCGGTCACCGGATAGATCAGCAGCTGCGCGCACAGCGCCGGTCCGCCCTCGTCGCGCACCCGCAGCGCGGTGACCGCCGCGAGGTTGCCGCCGGCGCTGTCGCCGGCGAGCGCGATGCGGGCCGGATCGGCGTCGAGCTCCGCCGCGTGGGCAGCGGCCCAGCGCGTGGCGGCCAGGCAGTCATCGGGGCCGGCGGGGAATTTGTGCTCGGGGGCGAGGCGGTAATCGACCGAAACCACCACAGCGCCGCTGCCGGCGCAGAGATGCCGGCACATCGTGTCGTGCGTGTCGAGCGAGCAAATGACAAAACCGCTGCCGTGGAAGAACACGATCAGCGGGAACGGGCCTTTGCCCTTGGGCGTGTAGATCCGCAGCTTCAGCTCGCCGCCGGGCCCGGCGATCGCGCGGTCCACGATGTCGCCCACCGGCACCCGGCGCCCGCCGAGCGCCAAACGCTTCTCCGAGCCGGCGCGAACGACATCGACTGGCAAGGTATGCATCGGCGGCAGGTCTGCGACTTCATCGAGCATGGCCTGAACCTGCGGATCGACGGGCATGGCTGTGTTCTCCCCTTCTTCGGGACGGAAGAAGCGGCCAGGCATGGCCAGCCTGTCAAGTTCGGGCGTCAACGGTTGGCGCGGCTACGGCACGGCAGGCTATGTCGGCCCAGACAAGGGAGTTGACGATGACGGACACCGTAACCCTGCTGCAGGCGGCGTTTCTCGGGCTGGTCGAGGGGTTGACCGAATTCATTCCCGTGTCCTCCACCGGCCATCTGATCCTGCTGGTCGATCTGCTCGGCTTCCAGGGTCCGGCGGGCAAGGTGTTCGAGATCGTGATCCAGCTGGGCGCCATCCTCGCCATTCTGGTGGCCTATGCGCCGACGCTGTGGGATGTGGTGGTGCGGGTTCCCACGGAACCCGGCGCCAGGCGGTTCGTCCTGGCGGTGATCCTGGCGTTCCTGCCGGCGGCGGTGGTCGGGGCGCTGGCGCATGACTTCATAAAATCGGTGCTCTTCTCCGCCTGGGTGGTGTCGGTCGCGCTGATCGTCGGCGGCATCGCGATCCTGCTGATCGAACGTCTCCGTCCGCCTCCCGTTCATGATCGTATCGAGGATTTCTCCCCCCGCCTGTCGCTGGGCATCGGGGCATTTCAGGTGCTGGCGATGATACCCGGTGTGTCCCGGTCCGGGGCCACCATCATGGGCTCGCTGATGATGGGGGTGGACCGCAGGACGGCGACCCTGTTCTCGTTCTTCCTTGCCATCCCGACAATGCTGGGCGCGACGGTCTACGACCTCTACAAGAACCGCCACACGCTGGATTTCAGCGGCGCCACGGTCATCGCCGTCGGCTTTGTCGTGGCGTTCCTGGCCGCGCTTCTGGTGGTGCGCTGGCTGGTCGGTTTCGTCAGCCGGCACGGCTTCGGGGTGTTTGCCTGGTACCGGATCGCGCTGGGCATCGTGATGCTCGTCATCCTGTCCACCCGCTGACCGCGCGCCATGGCCGCGCGCCGGTTGCGGCCCGCCTCCCGGCGAAATAGCATCCGGGCAGAAACGCACCGAGGAAACCTCCCGATGTCCCAAGCCGTCGTCTCCGAGCTCGCGCCGACCGGCGTGCTGCGTGCCGCCATCAACATGGGGAACTTCCTGCTGGTCACCGGCCGCACTCGCTCCGGCGACCCCGATGGCGTGTCTCCCGACATGGCCCGCGCGATCGCGGATAAGCTGGGGGTGCCGGTGAAATACGTGCCGTTCGAGCGCCCGAGCGGCCTGGCGGACGCCGCCGGCACCAATGTCTGGGACATCGGCCTGATCGGCGCGGAACCGGCGCGGGCGGAGAAGATCGCCTTCACCGCCGCCTATGTGGAGATCGAGGCGACCTATCTGGTGCCGCCGGGCTCGCCGCTGCAGAGCATCGCCGATGTCGACCGGACCGGCATCCGCATCGCGGTGACGGCGGGCAGCGCCTACGACCTCTGGCTGGATCGCAACATCAAGAACGCGACGCTGGTGCGCTCCAACCCGCAGCGCAGCGCCTGGCAGCAATTCACCGAGGACAAGACTGGAAGCCTATGCCGGCCTGCGGCCGGGCCTGCTGTCGGATGTGGGGAAATTGCCGGGCTCGCGCATTCTGGACGGGCAGTTCACCGCCGTGCAGCAGGCGATCGGCACGTCGAGGGCCAACACGGCCGGGGCGGCATTCCTGCGGGACTTCGTCGAGCAGGCGAAAGCCTCCGGCTTCGTTGCCAGCCTGATCGAGAAGCACCATGTGAAAGGCCTGTCCGTCGCGCCACCGGCCTGAGACGGCGGCCGGCGGCTTTCCCCGTGTCCCCGGCAGTGGAGAACCAACGCATGAAGGCCACCCTGAACGGCCACGTCATCGCCGAGAGCGCCGATATCGTCGAGACCGGCGGCTATGCCTATTTCCCCGCCGCGGCCGTGCGGCTGGACTGGCTCGACAAATCGCCGAAGACCACATCGGATCGCGCCTGTCCGCACGGCGTGCAGTTTTACGATGTCGTGATCGACGGCGCCCGGCATGAACGCGCCGCCTGGTCGTACGAGGCGCCGCGCCCTTCCATGCAGTCCGTCGGCGGGCGGTTCGGTTTCTGGGAAGACGTCGCGGTCGGCTGACGAGCCGGGATCAGGCGCCCTGGGATCAGGCAGCGGCCTCCTCAAGAGCCTCCTCGGCGACCAGCCACGCGGTTTCGGCCTCCGCCTCGGCGCGCTTGATGGCACCGAGGCGGGTGGTGGCGGCCGTCAATTCGGACTTCCGGCCGGGCGCGTAAAGCTCGGGATCGGCCAGCAAGGCTTCAATCGCCGCGCGTTCCTTGGCCAATTTGGCAAGCCGGGCCTCGGCGTCCTTGGCCTGCTTGCGCAGCGGTGCCAGGGCGGCGCGGGCCTCGGCCCGGTCGCGGCGGTCGTCGCGCCTTGTGCCGGCATCGGCTTTCGGCGCCGGCCGGGCGCGATCGGCGAGCACCGCCCGGTAATCGTCCAGGTCGCCCTCGAAAGTCTTCACGGTGCCGTCGCTCACCAGCCACAGCCGGTCGGCGACCAGTTCCACCAGATGCGGATCATGGGTGATCAGCAGCACCGCGCCGGAGAAATCCGCCAGCGCCTTCACCAGCGCGTCGCGCGCGTCGATGTCCAGATGGTTGGTGGGCTCATCCAGGATCAGCAATTGCGGCGCGTCCCGCGTCGCCAGCGCCAGCAGCAGCCGGGCCTTTTCGCCGCCCGACAGGTTCTTCACCGTCGTGTCCGCCCGGTCCGCGTCCAGGCCAAAGCGGGCCAGCTGGGCGCGCACCTGCGGCGGCGTGGCGCGCGGCAAGGCGCGGGTCATGTGCAGCACCGGCGTGTCGTCCATCGACAGATCGTCTTCCTGGTGCTGGGCGAAATACCCCACGCGCAGCCGCGGGCCGCGCCGCACCTCGCCACGCATCGGCTCCAGCCGCCCGGCGAGCAATTTCGCGAAAGTGGACTTGCCGTTGCCGTTGGCGCCAAGCAGCGCGATCCGGTCGTCCATGTCGATGTTCAGCGACAGGTTGCGCAGTACCGGCTTGCCGTCATAGCCGACCGTGACGTTGTCCAGCGCCAGGATCGGCGGCGACAGATGCGCGGGCTCGGGGAAGGCGAAGCGGGTGGGCGCCTCCTCGATCACGGATTCCAGCTGCGGCATCCGCGCCAGCGCCTTGATCCGTGCCTGCGCCTGCCGCGCCTTGGTGGCCTGGGCGCGGAAGCGGTCGATGAAGGATTGGATGTGCGCCCGCTCGGCGGCCATCTTCTCCACCGCGCGGTTCTGCTGCATGGCGCGTTCGGTGCGGATGCGCACGAACTCGTCGAAGCCGCCGGGGGTGACGGAGATCTTGCCCTTGTCCAGATGGGCGATGCAGTCCACCGCGCGGTCCAGCAGGCCGCGATCATGCGAAACCACCACCGCGGCGCCGGGGAATTTCGCCAGCCAGCCTTCCAGCCACATCGTGGCTTCGAGGTCGAGATGGTTGGTCGGTTCGTCCAGCAGCAGCAGATCGGGGTTGGCGAACAGGGCCGTCGCCAGCGCCACGCGCATGCGCCAGCCGCCGGAGAAGGACGACACCGGCCGCGCCTGGGCGGCCTCGTCGAACCCTAGCCCGGCCAGGATGGTGGCGGCGCGGGCCGGGGCGGCGTCGGCGCCGATGGCGCGCAGCCGGTCATGCACCTCGGCCAGCCGGTGCGGCTCGGCGTGCTCCGCCTCGTGCAGCAATGCCAGGCGTTCCTCGTCGCCCTGCAGCACGATTTCCAGCAGGGACAGATCGCCGGAGGGAGCTTCCTGCCTCACCTGCGCCATGCGCGCGCGCGCGGCCAGCCGGATCTCGCCGCCATCGGGGGCGAGCTCGCCGGAGATCGCCTTCAGCAGGGTGGACTTGCCGGCGCCGTTGCGCCCGACCAGGCCGATGCGCCGGCCGGGGTCCACCGTGAAATCGGCATTGTCGAGCAGCAGGCGCCCGCCGAGCCGGATCGAGAGGCCGGAGATGGTGAGGAGGCTCATGGCGGAGGTTTACGGCGAGACCCGGCCGGTGATGCCGCAATGCGGCAATCAACGCGCATGCCCAGGCTGGTGGCACTTCCTGGGGGTTGCCGGCATGGGTCATCCCCTCTAAAGCCCCGCGCGACACCGACCCTTTTCCCAAGGACCGCAGACATGGCCATCGAACGCACCTTCTCCATCCTCAAGCCCGACGCCACGCGGCGCAACCTGACCGGCAAGATCAATGCGGTGCTGGAAGGCGCCGGCCTGCGCATCGTCGCCCAGAAGCGCATCCACATGACCACGGCGCAGGCCGAGGCGTTCTACGGCGTGCACCGCGAGCGGCCGTTCTTCCGCGACCTGGTGACCTTCATGACCTCCGGCCCGGTGGTCGTGCAGGTGCTGGAAGGCGAGAACGCGGTGCTGAAGAACCGCGACGTGATGGGCGCCACCAACCCGGCCAACGCCGCCGAGGGCACCATCCGCAAGCTGTTCGCCGAGAGCATCGAGGCGAATTCCGTGCACGGCTCGGACAGCCTCGAGAACGCGGCCACCGAGATCGCCTATTTCTTCGCCGGCACCGAGATCGTCGGCTAATCCGAACGGACGAAAGGGCCAACAGCCATGCTGACCAATCTGGCGCTGCTGTTGGCCCGCGTTCTGCTGAGCGCGCTGTTCATCCAGTCGGGCTTCACCAAACTCACGTCCTACGCCTTCATCGTCGGCTATTTCCACAAGCTCGGCCTGCCGTTCCCGCCGGCGGCCTGGGCGGTGGCGGTGGCGATGGAATTCGGCGGCGGCCTGCTCATCCTGGCGGGCTATCGCACCCGCCTCGTGGCGTCGCTGATGGCCGCGTTCACCGTGGCGACCGCGCTGATTGCCCATTACCATCCCGGCGATGCCGGGCAGATGCTCCAGTTCATGAAGAATCTCGCCATCGCCGGCGGCTTCCTGCAGCTGGCCGCCACAGGTCCGGGCAGGTTCGCGATCGGCCGAGGCTGACTTCCCGCCAGCTGAAGTTCAGCCGGTCAGCAGCGCGAACAGCCGCGACAGATCGGCCTGACCGGCCAGGCCGCGCACCTGCGCCGCAATCTCTCGCGCCGCCGCCTCGCCGACGCGCGGGGCGGCATTGCTCAGGAACTTGGCCTCGATCTCGGCCGGCGTCAGCTTGTCCTGCGGGTCTCCCTTGGGGAAATACCGCGTCTCCGTCAGCTTGCGTCCGTCCTTCAGCGTGATCGTCACCCGCGCGGGGAACTTGTCCGGATACAGCTTGTTCAACTCCGCATCCGCCACCGTCTCGGTGCGTGCCAGCAAATCCTGCACCGCCTTGTCCATCACCCGGGCCGGGGCGAACTGTGCCTGTCCCACCGCGCGGTCGGTGGCCGCGATCGCCACGCAATACGGCACCGACACCCGCGCCCCCATCGGCGTGTTGACGATCTTGTTGCTGAAATGCGTTTTCACCGTGTTGTAGGTCTCGTTCACGATGGAGGCGATGTCCGCCGGCTTCACATCGTGCTTGCCGACGATATCGAGCGTCGCCTGGATCGGCGCGTGGCTCGCCAGGATCGAGGGGAACCATTTGAAGCCGTTCTGCAGGATCTCCCACTCCGTGCCCAGGCCGCGCGTGGGCGCTGCCATGTCCGGCATTTCGGAAAAAGCGCGGGCGTAGCCCTTCTCGTGCTCGATCATCTCCGGCGGGCTGGTGGCGCCCAATGCCGCCAGCCGGGCGGAGATTATGCCGTTCAGCGCCGCCTTGCCCGGATGCAGGCTCTTGGTGAAGTCGCCGAAGCTGAAGAACGTGTTCAGCCCCGCCGCCTGGGTGCCCGCGAAACCCAACGCATAGGTGGCGCCTTCCGCGTCCAGCCCCAGCGCCGAGGCGGCGGCGGCCGCCGCGCCGAACGTGCCGTTGGTCGCGGTGGAGTGCCAGAAGCGGTAATGGTTCGGCATCACCGTCATGCCGATGCGCACCGCCACCTCGTAGCCGGCGACGATGGCGGTGATCACCTGCCGCCCCGTGAGCTTCCGCTCCTCCGCCAGGCCCAGCACCACCGGCACGATCACCGAACCGGTATGCAGCAGCGCGCGCTTGTGGGTGTCGTCGTAATCGGCGGCATTGGCCAGGATGCCGTTGGCCAGCGCCGCCAGCCCGGCGTCGGTGCGCGCGCCGCGCGATCCCCAGATGCCGGCGCTGGGTGCCGCGTGGAAGCTGGCGGCGAGTTGCTGGGCGATCCGGCCCTTGTCCGGGTCCTCCTCCCAGGCCGCGATGCAGCAGCCGAGCGTATCCAGGATCACATCCGCCGCCTGCGCCACCACGTCGGCCGGCAGCGCCTCGAAGGTCAGGCCGGCGACGAAGCTTCCCTGCGCGCGGGTCTGGCCGTGCGGCGTCTGCGAACTGTCCAAGCGATCCTCCCGAAGCGTGCTTTGGCCGTCAGCCTATCCCCGCGCGGGCCGGCTGTCATGGGATGGGGCGCATGGTCAGGCGGTGTCGCTTCTGACATCCTCCCGGCATGAAAATTCGCCTGCTTTCCCTCTTGGCGGCTACGCGTCGCGCTCGTCAGCCTCACCAGCGTTGGCCGGGCCGGTACGGGCCCGTCAACGCCGCCGGCCAGGCTTGAAGCGTTCCTCCAAGGCTATATTCAGGGCCAAGGCGGTTCGCTCACCGACAAGGACACCCGCTACTCGGCGGCCTTTGTCGACCTGACCGGCGATGGCCGGAAGGAGGCTGTCGTCTACCTGTCGGGCAGGGAGTGGTGCGGCAGCGGCGGATGCACGATGCTCATACTGTCGCCCCGCAGGAACTCGTACCGGCTGGTCACCAAGGTGACGATCACGCGGACGCCGATCCGATTGCTGAACACCACCCGCCATGGCTGGCGCGACATCGGCGTATTTGTGCAAGGCGGCGGCATTCAGCCGGGATACGAAGCCGCGCTCTCCTTCGACGGCAAGACCTACCCCCGCAATCCCTCGGTGCCGCCCGCCCGTCCGCTGACCAACGCCACGGGGGATTTGCTGATCGGGCCGGATGACGCGGGACAACCGCTTCACCATTGATCGGCCGGGAGAGCCCCGGCCGCCACTGCTCAGGCCGCCGGCTTGCGCCCCTCGATGCTGGCGGAAACAACAAAATCCTCCACGCCACGGCCGGGTGCCCAGGTCGCGATCAGCTCGCGGCTTTCCGGCTTGGGCGTCACGCGGATATCGGCGAACCCCGCCTCGGCCAGCCATGCCTCGATCTGCGCCACCGGCACCGCGCCAGACACGCAGCCGCAGATCAGGCCGCCGTCAGCCGCCAGGTCCGCAGACAACGGGGAAATATTCACCACGTCGGAGATCGCCAGCCGCCCGCCCGGCTTCAGCACCCGGAACGCCTCGCGGAACACCTGCGCCTTGTCGGGCACCAGGTTGATCACGCAGTTCGACAGGATCACGTCGGCGGTGTTGTCGGCGACCGGCAGATGCTCGATCTCGCCGAGGCGGAATTCCACGTTCGCGACGCCGACCTTGGCGGCGTTCTCGCGCGCCTTCCGCAGCATCTCGTGCGTCATGTCGACGCCGATCACGCGGCCCTCGGCGCCGACCTGCCGGGCCGCGAGCAGGCAGTCGAAGCCGGCGCCGCTGCCCAGATCGACCACCATCTCACCGGCTTTCAAGCCAGCGATTGCCTGCGGGTTGCCGCAGCCAAGGCCGAGATTGGCGCCCTCCGGCACGGCGGCGAGTTCCTCGGCCGAATAGCCCATCTGCATCGACTTGCTGTCCGCGTCCGGCGCCGCCGGCGTGCCACAGCAGGACGACGCCGTTGGAGCGCAGCACGCCGAGGCCTCCACGGGCGCGCAGCAATCGGAAATCGTGCCGGCCGCGATGCCGCCATAGCGGGCGCGAACCATTTCCTTGATCTCGGTCTCGTTCATGCGCGTGTCCCTCCCCGGTGCCGATCCTCGCCCGGCCAATCTAACCGATTTCCTCTGGAATGGCAGCAATCCCCGCCCGGCGCATCCAACGCCCGAAACCGGCATCGGCGGTCAACACGCACAGCGGTATCGCCACCAGCAATCCGCCGGCGAAGGGGGCGGCCCACAGCACCGTCCGCCAGCCCGCCATGGCGAACGCGGCGAACACCGCGATCCCCACCAGCGTGTGCGGCCAGAGCAGCCTCGCCGCCTCCATCCAGCCGACGCCGCGCCCGGTCCGGTTCTGCGCCGCCCAGGTCTCCTTGAAGCCGAACGCCAGCCGCAGCATGGCCAGCGTCTTGCTCACCCCGGCGGTGGCATCCAGCAGCAGGGTGAACACCGTCTCCGCCGCGATCCCGGCGAGGAACCGCCCGCGCCCGCCGTAGCGCCGGCTTTTGGCGGTGATGAGCAGGATTTCCAGATAGGCCAGCAGCTTCGGCGCATACAGCATCCCCGGCCAGGCCAGGGACACCGCCAGCGCCGGCCCCGCCGGGAACGAGGCGCTGTCCGTCGCCGCCGCCCAGGCGGCGGCCAGCAGGAACAGCAGATAGAGCGGCGCGCCGGCGAACAGCAGGATCGCCTGCACAAGCTGCCAGCGGCCCATCGGGGCGAAGCCGGGCAGCCGCGAGCAGGGAAAAGTACTGGAAATTCCCCGCCAGCCAGCGCGCGTCCCGGCGCAGGAACTCCGGCAGCGCCGGCGGATTGGCCTCCCACGATCCCTCCTCGTCCGCCAGCACGCGCACCGCCCAGCCGGCGGCGGCCAGGCGCGCGGCCTCCACCTGGTCATGCGACAGGATCGCCCGGCCGTCCGGCAACGGCTCCAGCCGGCAATGGGCGCGGAACGGCGCGATGCGGACGATGGCGTTATGGCCCCAGTACGGCCCGGCCGCGTCCTGCCACCAGGCCTGGCCGGTGGCCCAGCTTCGCATGCCCGCGCGCATGCCGAACTGGAACAGCCGGGGAAATGCCGAGGCGGCCGGCAGCCCGACCGTCAGATGCTGCACGATCCCGAGCCGGGGTTCGGCCTGCATCGCCCGCACCAGGCGCAGCACCGCGGCCGGCGACATCTCGGAATCCGCGTCCAGGGTCAGCATAAGCTCGAACTCGCCGGCGTGATGATCCAGGAAGTCCATGATGTTGCCGGCCTTGAAGCCGGCATTCTCCGCCCGGCGGCGGTAGCGGACGCGCTCCGGCGCGGGATCGGCGGCACGGAAGGCGGCGACGGCCCGCGCCTCCGCCCCGGCCGCCGGGCCGGAAGGCGTGTCGGACAGGATGCACAGGGCAAAGGCGCCGCCATGGCCCGCCCGGTCCAGCCCGTCCAGCAGCCGGCGCATCGCCGGCAGCACGCCCGCCATGTCCTCGTTGCGGATGGTCAGCGCGATGGCGGTGCGCGGCGGCGGACCCGGCGAACGGCAGCCCGTCCTCCACCGGAAACGTCGCGCGCACGGGATCGCGCGCGAACACCAGCAGGCAGAAGCCGATCAGCCCGTTGGCGACGCAGATCCCGGTCCACGGCGCGGTGCCCAGGAAGCTCGCCAGCATCACCGCCTTCGCGCCGGTCCAGCCGCCGGGCATCAGCACGCGCAGCATCAGGGCCGTCAGACCCGCGGCGGCGGTCAACGCGATCAGCGCGAACAGACAGCGGCGGAGGAAAATGCGGGGAGGGCATGCAGGTACCAACATGGCGGCGCACGCCGCTGGGCCGCAACATGGCGGCGCGCGCCGCGGGAAGCTAGGGTCCGCCGCAACATGAATTCATCCGCCTCCCACCCGCTCATCGCCACCGTGCTGCCCCCGCGCGAGGGCTTCGGCCCCGGCCGCACCGGCGCGGTCGGGCTGATCGTGCACCGCCTCGCCGCCGCCGCGCCGGCAGCCCGTTTCGCAGCGCGATCCTGTGCGGCGAGCAGGCCGGCCCGGTGTTCACCGACATCGAAACCCACATCGTCCGCCCGCCCTGGTGGCGCATCGGCAACATCAACCAGCGCTACGCCGCCGGCGCGCTGCAGGTGCTGCGCCGCCTGAAGCCGGCGCTGATGGAGGTGCATAACCGGACCGAAGTGGCGCTGGCGCTCGCCGCCGGCCTGCCGGGCGTGCCCGTCGGCCTGATCCTGCACAACGACCCGCTGACCATGCGCCAGGCCCGCAGCGTGGCGCGAGCGCACCCGCCTGCTGTCGCGGCTCGCCCGCGTGGTGACGGTATCCGAATTCCTGCGCCGGCAATTGCTGGAGGGCATCCCAACCCCATCCACCCCGCCGGACGTGCTGCCCAACTGCATCGACCTCGCCGCCCTGCCGCCGCCGGCCAGACGGGAGAAAACCATCCTGTTCGTCGGCCGCGTGGTGCCGGAAAAGGCCCCGGATGCCTTCGTCGCCGCCTGCGCCGCCGCCCTGCCCCGCCTGCCCGGCTGGCGGGCGGAAATCATCGGCGCCGACCGCTTCCGCGCCGACAGCCCCGACACCGATTTCGTCCGCGGCGTGCGAACCGCTGCCCAGGCCGCCGGCGTGGCGCTGCTCGGCTATCGCGACCACCCGGACGTGCTGGCCGCGATGGCCCGCGCCGCCATCGTGGTGATGCCCAGCCGCTGGCAGGAGCCCTTCGGCCTGACCGCGCTGGAGGCGATGGCCAGCGGAGCGGCGCTGCTGTGCTCCGCCCGCGGCGGCCTGCCGGAAGTCGGCGGCGAGGCCGCGGTCTATGTCGACCCCGACGATCCCGCCGGCATGGCGCAGGCCATCGTGTCGCTGGCCAGCGACCCCGCCCGCCTCGCCGCCCTCTCGCTCGCCGGCCGCGACCGCGCCCGCCGGTTCGACCTCGCGCCCACCCGCCGGCGCCTGGACGCGATCCGCGCCAGCATCCTGGCTGCCCCGAATTCCCGCCAATGGCCGCGGTGGCTGATCCCGCCGGGCCGGCCTATATACGTTCCCAACAGGCACCCAGCCGGAGCAAACACGATGTCCGCCACAACGACCCCGAAAGACGCCGACCTGATCCCCGTGACCGTGCTCACGGGCTATCTCGGCGCCGGCAAGACCACCTTGCTGAACCGCATCCTGACCGAGAACCACGGCCGCAAATACGCCGTGGTGATCAACGAGTTCGGCGAACTCGGCGTCGATAACGACCTCGTCGTGGATACCGACGAGGAAGTGTTCGAGATGAACAACGGCTGCATCTGCTGCACCGTGCGCGGCGACCTGATCCGCATCGTCGGCGGCCTGATGAAGCGGCGGGACAAGTTCGACGGCATCATCATCGAGACCACCGGCCTCGCGAACCCCGCCCCCGTGGCGCAGACCTTCTTCGTCGATGACGGCGTGCGCGCCCGCACCCGGCTGGATGCCATCGTCACCGTGGTGGACGCCAAGAACCTGCCGGCCCGGCTGCTGGACAGCTCCGAAGCCGCCGACCAGATCGCCTTCGCCGACGTCATCGTGCTCAACAAGACCGATCTGGTAACCCCGGAAGAACTGCGAAGCCGTGGAAGCGCAGATCCGTGCCATCAACCGCTTCGCCGCCATCCACCGCACCCAGCGCTCGCGCCGTCGCGATCGCCGACGTGCTGGACCAGGGCGCCTTCGACCTCAACCGCGTGCTGGCGCACACCCCCGGCTTCCTGACCGAGGACGAGCACGAGCATAACGACGACATCAACTCCATGAGCTTCGAGCTCGACAAGCCGGTCGACCCGGAGAAATTCAACGCCTGGATCGGCGTCCTGCTGGCCGAGCAGGGCCAGGACCTGCTGCGCACCAAGGGCATCCTCGCCTACAAGGACGACAACCGCCGCTTCGCCTTCCAGGCCGTGCACATGATCGCCGACGGCGCCTTCATCGGCCCCTGGAAGGACGGCGATCCGCGGATCAGCCGCATCGTCTTCATCGGCCGCAACCTCAATCGGCCCCAATTGCGCCGAGGCTTCGAAGCATGCGCGGCGGATTGATCGCCCCATGAGCCAGACCGTAGCGCCGGATTTCCTGCTGACCACCCGCGGCGTGCAGCGTCGAGCTGGGCGCGTTCGTCGTCGGCACCGTCTTCAATCGCGCGGGTACCGCGGTTGCTTTCGCACTGGGCGATGGCTCGCTCCGCCTGGTCACCCTCGCCGATCCCGCGGAATGGCGCGAGGTCGCGGTGCATGACGGCGCGATCCTGAAGCTGGACCAGGATGGCGGCCCGGACGGGTTCATCACCGGCGGCGACGACGGCAGGTTCTGCCGGATTTCCAGCGCCGGCGACGTGACCGAGATCGCCAATTTCGGCATGAAATGGGTGGAGCAGATCGCTTCCCACGCCCCGGAAAAGGGCGACAAGGGGAAGGGCCTGCTGGCCTGCTCGGTCGGCAAGTTCGTGCATGTGTTCGATGCCGACGGCAAGAAGCTCAAGACGCTGGAGCATCCCTCCACCGTCACCGGCCTGTCCTTCGACGCCAAGGGCAAGCGGGTGATCGCCTCGCACTACAACGGCGTGACGCTTGTGGTTCGTCGCCGCCAAGACCGACAGCCCGCGCCGGCTGGAATGGAAGGGCAGCCACACCGGCCTGATCGTGCATCCGGATGGCGACGCGGTCGTCACGGCGATGCAGGAGAACGCCCTGCATGGCTGGCGCCTGTCGGACAACCAGCACATGCGCATGAGCGGCTATCCGTCCAAGTCCGAGTCCCTGTCGTGGACCCGCGGCGGGAAATGGCTGGTCACCAGCGGATCGGACGCGATGGTGCTCTGGCCGTTCTTCGGCGGCGGCCCGATGGGCAAGGCGCCGATGGAACTCGCGGGCGGCGACGGCATCAACTGCACCGCCGTGGCGGCGCACCCGAAGGAAGACCACATCGCCGGCGGCTTCGCGGACGGCCTGATCGTGCTGGCCGATATCGGCTCCTCGCGCATCCTGCCGGTCTGCCCGCCCGGCAAGGGCCCGGTCAGCGCCCTGGCCTGGAGCCCGGACGGCCGGCTGCTGGCGCTGGGCACCGAGCAGGGCCTGGCCGCGATCGTGGATTTCGCCAAGCGCTGAGCGGGTCGGCCCGGGGCGGCCGTGACCGTATCCGTACGAGGTCGCTATACCGCAACGGCGCGTCGCTTCTCGCCGCTGGCGCCTCGGCCAATAGGACCCTGAAGGGCCGTCCAGCGCCGAATAGTCGATCGCGCAGAACGCCCCGCCCATGTAGCGCTCCGCCACCGGGTCGCCGCTGACCTTGCCGGCAAGCTGTCCGGCGAAGCCGTCGGCGCTGTCCCGCGGCTCCCAGCCCAGCGCGGCGCGGGCGTCCTTGCCCCACCAGGTCATGCGCTCGTTCTTCGACGCCCCCCAGACCACGCCGCAGCCGACCGTCTCCGTCACCACGCAGCGATGGATCAGCCGGGCGAGGTCGGGATAGGACATCCAGCTCGCGAGCATGCGCGCGTCGACCGGCTCGGGCGTGGCCGATCCGATCCGGATGAACACGCTCTCCACGCCA
Organism: uncultured Alphaproteobacteria bacterium; assembly: GCA_963839645.1. Taxonomy (GTDB): domain Bacteria; phylum Pseudomonadota; class Alphaproteobacteria; order Acetobacterales; family Acetobacteraceae; genus PALSA-911. The sequence continues at coordinate 763,865 of CAWIVZ010000001.1, forward strand.
TGCTTGTGCCAATAGAGGCGGCCCATCAGTTCGCCATAGGCCTTGGACAGCCCGTAATAGCCGTCGGGCAGGAATTCGTCGTCGGCGTCGATCGTCTCGGTGCGCTCGTGAAAGCCGACCGAGTGGTTGGAGGAGGCGAACACGACGCGGGCGCCCTCGCGCCGGGCGGCTTCATACACGTGATACAGGCCGCGGATGTTCGGGCCGAGCACCTCCTCGAACGGGCGCTCCACCGACACGCCGCCGAAATGCAGGATCGTGCCGCAGCCCTCCGCCAGGCGCAGCAGGCCGACGCCGTCGCTCAGGTCGAGCCGGGTGAACCTGGCCCCGGCCGGCAGCGGATCGGGGAACGGGGCGATGTCGCTCAGGCGCAGGGAGAACCCCTCCGCCGCCAGGGCCCTGGTCAGCATCCGGCCGAGATTGCCGGACGCGCCGGTGAGAAGAATGGGCTTCACGATCATGGTCGGGGCTCCTTGCACGGATGGGATTGGCGCGGCAGGCTGGCGTTATGCGCACCATCGAAGAACATGTCCAAGCCCTCGCAGCCGGCACCGTCACCGCGCGCGAGATCGTTGAAACCTGCCTGGCCCGCATCGCCGATCCCGCCGGCGAGGGCAAGCGCGCCTTCATCAAGGTCCATGCCGATCAGGCCCGCGCCATGGCGGACGCGATGGACACGCTGCGCCGCGCCGGGCGGGCGCCCAGCCGCTATGCCGGCATCCCGGTCAGCCTGAAGGATCTGTTCGACATCGCCGGCGAACCCACGCCCGCCGGATCGCGCGCCCTGGCCGACGCCCCGCCCGCCGCCGCGCACGCCCCGGTGGTCGGCCGCCTGCTGGCGCAGGGGTTCATTCCGCTCGGCCGGACCAACATGACCGAGTTCGCCTTCTCCGGCCTCGGCATCAACCCGCATTACGGCACCCCGCTCAGCCCGTGGGACCGCGCCTCGGGTCGCATTCCCGGCGGCAGCTCCGCCGGCGCCGGCGTGTCGGTCGCGGACGGCATGGCGCTGGCGGCCCTCGGCACCGACACCGGCGGTTCCTGCCGCATCCCCGCGGCCTTCTGCGGCGTGGTCGGCTACAAGCCCACCGCCCGGCGCGTGCCGATCGACGGCGTGCTGCCCTTGTCTCCGAGCCTCGATTCCGTCGGCCCCCTGGCCCCGTCCGTCGCCTGCGCCGCGGTGGTGGATGCCGTTCTGGCCGGCGAAACCCCGGCGGCCCCCACGCCGTTCCCGCTGGCGGGGCTGCGCCTGGCGCTGCCCGCCAACTTCGTGCTGGACGGCATGGACGCCACGGTGGCGGCCGCCTTCGACCGCGCGCTGGCGGCCCTGCGCGCGGCCGGTGCCCATATCAGCGAAGTCCGCTTCCCCGAGTTCGACGAGATCCCCAAGGTCAACGCGACCGGAGGCTTCACCGCGTCCGAGGCCTATGCCTGGCATCGCCGGTTGCTGGCGGAGAAAGGCGATCTGTACGACCCGCTGATCCGCAAGCGCATCGCCCGTGGCGAACACCAGAGCGCGGCCGACTATGTCGATCTGCTCGCCGCCCGCCGGCGCATCATCGCCGGCTTCGACGCCCGCACCGCCGGCTACGACGCGCTGATCCTACCCACGGTGCCGATCGTGCCGCCGAAAATCAGCGAACTTGCCGAGGAAGCCGACTACAACCGGATCAACCTGCTGATCCTGCGCAACAGCGCGGTGGGAAACTTCCTCGATCGCTGCGCCATCAGCCTGCCCATGCACCGCCCCGGCGAGGCCCCGGCCGGCCTGATGCTGATGGGCGAAACCCTCGCCGACCGCCGCCTCCTCGCCATCGCCGCCGCGGTCGAGGCGGTGATCGGGCGGTAGCAAGGTTGGGGCTTTGCCCCAAACCCCAGGAGGGGCGCTGCCCCTCCACCCCGCAAGGGAACTCGTTCCCTTGACCCTTTTGAATAGGTTTGCTGGGAAAGGGGGCATAACCGACGTAGCCGCTCGATGGGCTGTCGGCCTGCCCCCTTTCCCAGCAAACCCGTCCATGGGGTTGAGGGGACGAGTTCCCTTACGGGTGCAGGGCAGCGCCCTGCCGGGGTCTGGGGCAGAGCCCCAGCCTTCCTACAGCGCCAGTTCCACGCACACCGGTACGTGGTCGGAGGCCTGGGTCCAGTCGCGGGCGTCCGTCAGGACGGTCTGGCGGGCCAGCTTCCCCTGCAGGTCCGGGGTCACCCACACATGGTCCAGCCGCCGGCCGCGGTTGGACACGCGCCAGTCGCGGTTGCGGTAGGACCACCAGGTGAACAGCTTCTCCTCCGCCGGCACGAAATGGCGGATCGCGTCGATGAAGCCGGTATTCTGCCAGCCCAGCAGCCCCTCGGTTTCCGGCGGCGTATGGCTCACCACGTCCAGCAACTGCTTGTGGCTCCAGACGTCATGCTCCAGCGGCGCGATATTCAGGTCGCCGACGATCACGCAGCGCTGAAGGTTGGCGCGGCCGGCGAACCAGGCGGTGGCTTCGGCGACGAAATCCAGCTTGTGGCCGAATTTCACGTTCACCTCCCGGTCCGGCACATCGCCGCCGGCCGGAACGTAGAAATTATGCAGCTCCACCGGCCCGCCCTTGGCGTCGATCGCCACGCTGGCATGCCGGCAGTCGCCCTTGCCGCACCAGTCGGGCGCGTCGTCCCGCGCCAAGATCGGCAGGCGGGAGAAGATCGCCACGCCGTTGTAGCCCTTCATTCCGCGATACGCGATGTGCGGATAGCCGAGGTCGACCAGCGCCTGCTTCGGAAACAGCTCGTCCGGCACCTTGGTTTCCTGCAGGCAGATCACATCCGGATCGAGTGCCGCGACCAGCTCCGGCAGCCGCGGCAGCCGCAGGCGCAGCGAGTTGATGTTCCAGGTGGCGATGCGCAACCGCATCAGACGACCTTGGTGCGTATCGTGCCGACGCCCTCGACCCGGCCTTCCATCACGTCGCCGCGCACCACCGCCGCCACGCCCTCGGGCGTGCCGGTGTAGATCAGGTCGCCCGGCGCCAGGCGCACCAGGCCGCGACAGATAGGCGATGGTCTCGGGGATGTTCCAGATCATCTTCGACAGGTCGGAGGTCTGGCGCACCGTGCCGTTCACCTTCAGCTCGATCAGGCCCTTGTCGGGATGGCCGATCTTCGCCGCCGGCACGATGTCGCTGATCGGGGCGGAGTGGTCGAAACCCTTGCCCATGTCCCAGGGGCGGCCGGCCTTGCGGGCCACGTTCTGCACGTCGCGGCGGGTCATATCGAGGCCAACGGCGTAGCCCCAGACATGCTTCAGCGCGTCCGCCTCGGCGATGTCGGTGCCGCCGGTGCCGATCGCCACCACCAGCTCCATCTCGTGGTGCATGTCCTCGGAAGCGGGCGGATAGGGCATGTCGGCATTGCCGGTCAGCAGCGCGTCGGCCGGTTTCATGAAGAAGAACGGCGGCTCGCGGTTCGGATCGCCGCCCATCTCGCGGGCGTGCTCGGCGTAGTTGCGCCCGACGCAGAACACCCGGCGAACCGGGAACGCCCCGCCGCCAACGACAGGCACGGAGACGATGGCGGGCGGGGCGATCACGTAGTCGGTCATGGCGATGTATTCCTGCGTTGAAGAAAGCGGTTGGCGGACCTTACCGGGCCGGCCAGGCGGCGGAAAGCGATCACGCCTCCCGATAGGACAGCAGCAGCAGGCCGACCAGCAGAAAGCAGACCGGCCAGATCCAGCCGGCGATCCGGTTGCCCGGCGGGTCCAGCCGCAGCTCCAGCCAGCGCGCCAGCCCGGCGGCCAGCCCGGCCAGGGCCAGCGGCGTGTGCGTCAGTTCGATCAGCAGCTGTTCCTTGATGTTGGCGATCGCGTGGCTATGCGTGAGCAGCAGGATGCCTCCGACCACGCAGACCAGCGGGAACACCAGCGCCGCGGCCTTGTTGGTCCAGCCGGCCGCGCGCACCCGCCACTCGAACCAGGCGAAGGCGACGATCAGCGGCACGACCATGCGATGCTGCAGCACCTCCACATCGCGCAGGCTCTCGAAGAAACCGATCGACCCCATCGGCCACACCTCGGGGTCGGATCGGAAGAACAGGAATCCGGCCAGTCCCAGAAACAGTAGCGGCCAGTGCCGGGCGATCCGTACCCCGGCTTGATTGAGCAGCGCCAGGAAGCCGATGGCCAGCACGAACAGCCCGGCCCAATGGTGGTTGTACTCCGACCAGGCGACATCGGCGGCGTTGCGCGGCTGGAAGACGCCGGAACCGGGGATCGAGGCCGGCGTCGGCGCGGCGCGATGGGCGGCGGCTTCCGCGTCCAGCTTCGCCTGCAGCTGCGGCAGCGCCAGGCTGTCGTGGTCCGGCGAGGTGAGCCGCGGCATCACCGGCGTGTTGCGCTCGATGATTTCCGCCATCGTCACCCGGTCCTGCGTCAGGTCCACCGCGGGGGGCACGGAAGTCAGCGAGGCGGCGGCGAAGAAGATCGCCAGGCCGATGCCGATCTCCGCCTCGGCGAAGCGCTTCAACCGGGTCACCGGCGTCGCCGGGTCGCGGCCCAGCCGCTCGACCAGGCGGTAATTGCCCAGCCCCAGCGCCAGCAGGCCCAGGAACATCGCGATCTTGGCCCCCACCATCACGCCATAGGCGGTGCCGTAGAAGCCCGGCCAGTCGCCGATATACACCAGGCTCATGGTCACGCCGCTGATCAGGATGCAGGCGACGCCGGCCATCGACATGCGCGAGAACCGGGCGCCGATGATGCGGAACGACCGCCCGTCGTTCACCAGCGACAGCGCATACAGAAAGCTCGGGATGCCGCCGATCCACAGCGCCGCGCCAAGCTGGTGCAGCCCGGCCACCAGCAGCAGCGGCTCGCGCCCCTCCAGCCGCGCGGCGGCGTGCGTGGTCAGCGCCGCGGCGGCCAGTTCCAGCACGGCCAGGCCCAGCAGCGCCGAGTTCGGGGCCGTCGGCGGCGTGCGCGCGCCGCGGGCGAACAGCGCGACGGCGATGGCCAGGGAGGCGGCGATCTTCACCAGCCCGGCGGTAAAGAAGCTCGCCCCCGCCACCTCGCCGACCGAAAGATCGATGGTGCCGACCAGCACGGCGGTCTGCATCGCCAGCGAGGTCGCCTCGCACAGGATCAGCGCCACCGCGCTCCAGGCCGCGATCCGCGCGGTGCCGGCCTGGATGGAGCCGCCGGCCATGCCCAGGCTGGGGCTCAGCGGGCGGGCCAGGAAGACCAGGAACAGCACCCCGCCCAGCATCGCCGACTGCGCGCTGATGGTCAGGCCATGCAGCACGATGGACAGATAGCCGAACAGGTCGATCAGCAACGCCACGCGGTCAGTGTCCGGCCGCGGGCAACACGGTGAACGCCACGTCGCCGCGGGTGATGTGGCCATCCATCGCCAGCACCTGCCAGCGCACGATGCACGGACCGGAGGACAGGTCGGCGTGGCTGGTCAGCACCTCGTCCTCGGTGCCGGGATCGATTTCCAGCGTGGCGTCCTTGTGGCCCGGCCGGATCAGCGTCAGGCGGGATCGCTCGTGGTCGATCCGGCTGTTGAAGCGGAATCGCAGCGTCGCGGCGCCCGCCTTCACGCTGCCACCGGCCGGCGGCTCACTTGCCATGAGGATCGCATGCGCCTGTGCGGCGACGGGCAGCGCGCAGATCACCCCCAGGCAGAGAGCGGTCAGTCCCGGCAGGATGAACCGGCGTGGCAGGCGGGAAATGGACAAGGTCAGCTCCGCGGGCGGAAAATCGCGGGCCATCTAGCGCGCAGGCGCCTGCCCTGTCCAACGGCCGCGCCCCCGGCCTTGCTTCCTTCCCTCGGTCGCCCCGCCATAGACGCCCCGGCCATAGACGCCATGGCGCAAACAAGCTGTAGTCACGCTCCCAGCAACCGCCTTGTATGGATCGCATGAGCCGCAAACCGCCGGGCCGCCGCGCCGACTACCGCTACTTCCAATCCGTCACCACCCGCTGGAAGGACAACGACCTGTTCGGACACGTGAACAACGTCGAATACCTGTCCTTCTTCGACACGGCGCTGACCGTGTTCGAGATGAAGCATGCCGGCATCGACCTGATCAACGGATCCATCCGCTGCGTGATGGCGGAAACCAGCTGCCGCTACCACAGCTCGGTATCGTTCCCGGACGCCCTGACGGTGGGGCTGCGCGTCGCGCATCTGGGCAACAGCTCGTTCAGCTACGATCTCGCGGTGTTCCGCGAGGACGAGGACATCGCCGCCGCCGAGGGCCGGTTCATCCGCGTGCTCGTGGCCATGCCCGGCCAGCGCCCGATCGCCATCCCCGATGACCTGCGCGCCGTGCTCGCGGCGTTCGCGGCGCCCGTCACGGCCGGCTGACCGCCGCCCGACCAGAAACCATCCCAACCAGAAACCATCAACGAGGAGACACCCACATGGATCTCGGGATCAAAGGCAAGAAGGCGATCGTCTGCGCCGCCAGCAAGGGGCTCGGCAAAGCCTGCGCCATGTCGCTGGCGCGCGAGGGCGTGGAACTGGTGATCACCGCCCGCACGAAGGAAACGCTGGAGGCAACCGCGGCCGAGATCCGCGCCGCCACCGGCGCCAAGGTCACGGCCGTTGCCGGCGACATCACCACCGATGCCGGCCGCGCCGCGGCACTCGCGGCCTGCCCGGAGCCGGACATCCTGGTCAACAACGCCGGCGGCCCGCCGCGCGGCGACTTCCGCGAGTGGACCCGCGACGACTGGATAAAGGCGGTCGATGGCAACATGCTGACGCCGATCTTCCTGATCAAGGCGGTGGTGGACGGCATGATCGCGCGCAAGTTCGGCCGCATCGTCAACATCACCTCCGGCTCGGTGAAGTCGCCGATCCCGGAGCTCGGCATGAGCAACGGCGCCCGCGCGGGGCTCACCGGCTTCGTCGGCGGATTGGCGCGCCAGGTCGCCAGGCACAACGTGACCATCAACGGCCTGCTGCCCGGCCCGTTCCTCACCGACCGGCTGCGCAGCGGCTTCGAGGAAGCGGCCAGGCGCAGCAACCGCCCGGTCGATGAGATCATCGCCGAGCGCTCCGCCTCCAACCCGGCTGGGCGCGTCGGCCGTCCCGAGGAATTCGGCGAGGCCTGCGCCTTCCTCTGCGCCGCGTCGTCGGGCTTCATCGTCGGCCAGAACCTGCTGCTGGACGGCGGCAGCTTCAACTCGACGATGGGTTAACCTCGCCGGCGAGAAAATTAGGCCCAAAAAGGCCGCAGTCTTTCCTTGCTGCACTGCACCGCCTGCTTCTACGGTTACGGCTGGAATGAACCGAACCGTAGGAGTGGGCATGCGCACGCGTTCTTGGCTGAGTGGCGTTCTGGTGGCGGCAGCAATCGCCGGCCCGCTGGCCGTGCCCCTGGCGACCCCCGCCCTGGCACAGAAATCCGCCGACACGCTGCGCATCACCTGGCGGGACGCGATCCCGAATGTCGATCCCTATTACAACCAGCTGCGCAGCGGGATCGTGCTGGCGCACCAGGCCTTCGATTACCTGCTCTACCGCGACCCCGAGACGTTCCGCATCAAGCCGCTGCTGGCGGAGTCCTACAAATGGGTGGACGACACGACGCTCGAATTCACCCTGCGGCCGAACGTCACCTTCCATAACGGCGACAAGTTCACCGCCGACGACGTGGTCTACACGATCAACACCGTGATCAAGGACAAGCAGGTCTCGGTGCCCAGCAACTATCTGTACCTGGCCGGGGCGGAAAAGATCGACGATCTGCATGTGCGGGTGAAGCTGACCCGGATCTTCCCGGCCGCGCTGGAATACATCGCGATGACACTGCCGATCTGGCCGAAAGCCTATCGGGAGCGGGTGGGCGCGGAAGAATACGCCAAGCATCCGGTCGGCGCCGGGCCCTACAAGATCACCAAGGTGGACGGCACCACCGAGATCGATCTGGAACGCTATGACGGCTATTACGCCGACAGCCCCAAGGGCCGGCCGGCGATCAAGAAGATCGTCATCCACGAAGTGCCGGACGCCGCGACCGAGATGGCCGAATTGCTGGGCGGCCGGGCCGACTGGATCTGGAAATTCAGCGCCGACCAGTTCGACGCCGTCTCGCGGATGCCGAACCTGCAGGCGATCCGCGCGGAGTCGATGCGGATTTCCTATCTGGGACCGGACGCGGCCGGGCGAACCGGCCCGAACCCGCTGACCAACGAGAAGGTGCGCCAGGCGCTCATCATGGCGATCGATCGCCCCACGATGGCCAAGCAGCTTGTGCAGGGCGAAAGCCGGGCCCTGGACGCGCCTTGCTATCCGACCCAGTTCGGCTGTGACACGACTGCCGCGGTGCACTACCCCTATGACCCGGTGAAGGCCAAGGCGCTGCTGGCCGAGGCAGGCTACCCCAACGGCTTCGACACCGAGATCGTGACCTATGAGCTTTCGCAATGGTCCGGCGCGATCCAGGCCTATCTGAAGGCCGTCGGGATCAACGCGAAGGTTACCAGCCTGCAGGTCGGCGCACAGATCCAGCGGGTGCAGGAAGGCAAGGCGCCGATCGACGAGGGCAACTGGGGCAGCTTCTCGATCAACGACGTCTCCGCCATCCTGCCGCAATATTTCACCGGCGGGCCATCCGATCAGACGCGCGACCCCGAGGTGAAGCGCCTGGTCGAGGCCGGCGGCAGCATCACCGATCCCGACCAGCGGCGCAAATACTACAGCGAGGCGATCAAGCTGATCACCTCAAAGGCCTACTGGGTGCCGATGTTCACCCAGACCATCACCTACGGCATGTCCAAGGACCTCAACTTCAAGCCGTTCCCGGACGAACTGCCGCGCTTCTATCTCTCCAGCTGGAAATAGCCACCCGCCTCAGGCCAGCAGGCACTCGACCAGCCGCCCGCCGCGCACCAGGCCGTCGGGCGCCTCGGTCCGGCAACGCGCCTCCGCCACCGGGCAGCGCGGATGGAAGCGGCAGCCGGGCGGGATGTTGGCGGGATCGGGGTAGCTTTCGCCGAGGCCCACATCGGGAATGCCGCGCCCGGGCTCGGGCGTCAGCACGGAGGCCAGCAAGGCGCGCGTGTACGGATGGCTCGGGTTGCGAAACAGCGCGTCGGTTTCCGCCTGCTCCACGATGCGGCCGAGATACATCACCGCAACCTCGGAGGCGATGTGCTCGACCACCGCAAGGTTGTGGCTGATGAACAGATAGGTCAGGCCCAGCTCCCGCCGCAGTTCGGCCAGCAGGTTCAGGATCTGCGCCTGCACGGAAACATCGAGCGCGCTGGTCGGCTCGTCGCAAACCACGATCCGCGGGCGCAGCACCAGGGCGCGGGCGATCGCCACGCGCTGGCGCTGCCCGCCGGATAGCTGCGCCGGCTGGCGGCCGGCCATCTCCGCCGACAGGCCGACGCGGGCGAGCATCTCCATCACCCGGTCGCGCATCCGCGCGCGCGGCACGTCGCCCTGGGCGGCGAGCGGCAGGGAAACGATTTCCTCCACCGTGCGGCGCGGATTGAGCGAGGAGAACGGATCCTGGAACACCGGCTGGATCAGCCGCGCCCGCTCGCGCCGGTCCATACCGTCCAAACGGCGGCCGTCGATGCGCACCTCGCCGGAGCTGGCCGGCAACAGGCCGAGGATGATCCGCGCGAGGGTGGACTTGCCGCAGCCGGACTCACCGACGATGCCCAGCACCTGCCCGGCCGGCAGGGAGAACGAAATGCCATCCACCGCGCGAACCGGCCGCGCCTGGGCGAACAGGCCGCCGCTGGTGCGAAACTCGCGGTGCACGTCCAAAACCTCGATGGCAGCCGGCGATGCGCTCATGTCCAATCCGCCGGCAGCACGCAGCGATAGGCATGGCCGGGCGCCGCGGTTTTCAATGCAACGGTTTGCGCACAGGCCGGCTGGGCGTGCGCGCAGCGTTCGCGAAATCCGCATCCGGCAAAGCCCGGCGCGATCCGCGGCACGGTGCCGGGAATGCTGCCGAGCGGTTCGTCGCGGCGCACCGTGCCGGGCACCGGGATGCAGGCCAGCAGGCCGCGCGTATAGGGATGGGTGGGCGCCGCGAACAACGCCTCGGCGGTGGCACTTTCCACCACCTCTCCGGCATACATCACCGATACCCGGTCCGCCATGCGCGCAACGATGCCGAGATCATGCGTGATCAGAAGCAGGGACAATCCAAGTTCGCGCTGCAGGGTTTGCAGCAGCCGCAGGATCTGCGCCTGCACCGTCACGTCCAGCGCCGTGGTCGGCTCGTCGGCGATCAGCAGTTCGGGGTCGCACATCAGCGCCATGGCGATCATCACCCGCTGGCGCAGCCCGCCGGAAAGCTGGTGCGGAAACTGCCCGAGCCGCATGCCCGGCGCGGTGATGCCGACGCGGCCCAGCAGTTCCGCCGCCCGGTCCAGCGCCGCCCGCCGGCCTGTCGCGCGATGGCGTTCGAACACCTCCGCCATCTGCGAGCCGACGGTGTAGGCCGGGTTCAGGCTGGTCATCGGCTCCTGGAAGATCATCGCCATCTTGTCGCCGCGCAGCCGCGCCATGCCGCGCTCGCTCAGCCGGGTAAGGTCGGTATCCTGGAAACGCAGCACATCGGCATCGCGCACCGCGCCACGCGCCAGCAGCCCCATCACCGCCAGGGCGGAGACGGACTTGCCGCAGCCGGACTCACCGACCAGGCAATGGGTTTCCCCGCGCTGCACCTTTAACGATATGCCGCGCACGGCGGCCGTCCGGCCGCTGAAATCGACCCGCAGATTCTCGACTTCCAGAACCGGCGTCATATGCGTTCCGCGCGAAGCAAATCCCGCAGCCCATCGCCCAGCAGGTTGATGCCCAGCACCAGCACGAACAGCGTCACGCCCGGCACCATGATCACCCAGGGGCTGAAGAACATGTAGTCCTTGCCTTCGGCGATCATCAGCCCCCAGGACGGCAGCGGCGACGGCACGCCAAGGCCGAGGAACGACAGCGTCGCCTCCAGCAGGATCGCCAGCGCCATCTCCAGCGTCGCCACCACCAGCAGATGCGACAGGATGTTCGGCAGCACCTCGCGCAGCAGGATATGCGCCAATGACGCCCCGGAGGCGCGCGCGGCGGCGATGTAGTCGAGGTTGCGCACCTGCATCGTGGTCGTGCGCGCCACCACGGCGAAGCGGTCCCACAGCAGCAGCCCCAAGGTCAGGATCACCAGCGTCAGCGAGCTGCCGAGCAGCGCCACGACCGTCAGCGCCACCAGGATCAGCGGGATCGACAGCCGGCAGGTGATGGCGAACATCACCGCGTCGTCCACCCGCCCGCCGAAGAAGCCCCCGAGCACGCCGAGCGTGATACCGATCGTCCCGGATGTGACCACCGTCAGGATACCGATCAGCATCGAGATCCGCGCGCCATAGATCAGCCGCGACAGATAATCCCGGCCCAACTGGTCGGTGCCGAGCCAGTTCGCCGGACTGCCGCCCATCCACGCCGGCGGGACCACCCGGTGCATCAGGTCCTGCGCGAATGGATCATGCGGCGCCAGCAGCGGCGCGAAGACGCCGACCAGCAGCACGAAGCCGACAATCAGCCCGCCGAACGCGGTTGCGACGTGGCGCAGCTTCAAGACGCGCGCAGCCTGGGATCGAGCACCGCGTTCATCAGATCCGCGAGCAAGGTGAGGCCGATATAGAACAGCGCCAGGATCATCACGACCGCCTGCACCACCGGGAAATCGTTCTTGCTGATCGACTCCCAGGCCAGGTAGCCGATGCCCGGCAGGGCGAACACGGTCTCGATCACGATCGATCCGCCCAGCATGAAACCAAGCTGCACCGCCGCGATCGACACCACCGGCATCGCCGCGTTGCGCAAAGCGTGCTTCAGCACGATCTTGCTCCGGCTCAGCCCCTTGGCCCGCGCGGTGCGGATGTAGTCGGCGGATAGCGCATCCACCATGCCGGCCCGGGTCAGGCGCATCAGCGCGGGAATGGCGGAGAACGCCAGCACGATGGCCGGCAGGATGTAGCCGCGCCAGCTCTCGATGCCGGAGATCGGCAGCCATTGCAGCTTCAGGCCGAACCAGATGATCAAGGTCAGCCCCAGCCAGAAACTCGGCATCGCCTGGCCGAGCAGCGCCACCAGCATGATCCCCCGGTCGATCGCCGAGCCTTCCCGCATCGCCGCCAGAATACCGAGCGGGATCGCCACCAACAGCGCGATCGCCAGGCCGGACAGGCCGAGCGTCAGCGTGACGGGCAGGCGGACCCGGATCAGTCCCGAGACCGGCACATGATACAAATACGACCGGCCAAGATCGCCGGAGGCCGCGGCGGCGGCCCAGTCGACGAATTGCTGCGTCAGCGGGCGGTCCAGGCCGTAATTCTTGCGGATGATCGCCACATCCTCGGCCGTGGCGTTCGGCCCGGCGATGGAGGCGGCCAGGTCGCCGGACAGGCGGGTCAGGGCGAAGCTGACCACAAGCACCGTCACGCACACCAACAGCGCAAGCACAGCCCGGCGGAAAACAAATATCAGCATTGCGTCCAGTGTAAGTGGGGAAGGCCGGTTGCGGCAAGTGCTGCAACTGCGAAGGACCCCCGAAACACCCTGCCACTTTCCAATTCCGCCTTCACTGCCCAGGATAGGCGCGGGGAAATGGAGCGGCATCCAATGAAGATCCTTTCGGTAGAAACCTGGCATACGCGCATCCCGTTCGACATGGGCGCCAAGCCGGTCAGCTTCGGCGGCGTCGGCTGGCAGTTCATGAACACGCTGTGGGTGCGGGTGGTCACCGATCAGGGACTGGAAGGCTGGGGCGAGGGCTTCGGCCACGCCTGCTGCCCGGCCACCCGCGCGGTGATCGACACCCAGCTCGCCCCCGCCCTGATCGGCCAGGACGCGCGCGACATCTCCGGCATCCGCCAAAGGCTGACGCAGATGCATCATCTGTTCGGCCGCAACGGCCCACACATCTACGGCCTGTCGGCGATCGACATCGCGCTGTGGGACATCGCCGGCAAGGCCGCCGGCCTGCCGATCTGGCGCCTGCTCGGCGGCACGCCGGCCGGCGAGCTTCCCGCCTATGCCAGCCTGCTGCGCTACGGTTCGCCCGACCTGGTCGCCGCCGCCTGCGAACGGGCGCTCGCGCGCGGCTACCGCGACGTCAAGCTGCACGAAATCGACACGCCCGGCGTGCAGGCCGCCCGCCGCGCCATGGGACCCGACGCCAAGCTGATGGTGGACGTGAACTGCCCCTGGACGGTTTCCCAGGCGATCGGCATGGCGCACGAATTCCGCAGCAGCAATCTCGAATGGCTGGAAGAACCGGTCTGGCCGCCCGAGGACATGGACGGCCTGGCGCGCGTGCGCCGCGAAGGCGGCATCCGCATCTCCGCCGGCGAGAACTCCGGCGGGCTGTGGGAATTCCGCAAGATGTTCGAGGCCGGGGCGCTGGACAACGCCCAACCGAGCGTCACGAAGATCGGCGGCATTTCGGCGATGCTGGAGATCGCCGCCCTGGCCAAGGTCTTCGGCGTGCGCCTGGTGCCGCACAACGCCTATTTCGGCCCCGGCAGCCTGGCCTCTCTGCACGTCAACGCCGCCCTGGCGCCCGCCGTGCCCTATGAAAGGCTGTTCGTCGACCTGGAAGCGCACCCGTATCACGAACTGGTGCTGGCCACCGAAGGCCGCGTGACCGTGCCGGACGGCCCCGGCCTCGGGCGCGATCCGGACATGGAGGTGCTGCGCCGCTACGCGCTGAACGAGCCGACCGTGACGCGCGGCCAGTAGCATGGCACGCGACAGGATCAGGATCGGCTGCGGCGCCGGATTCTCCGACGACCGCATCCCGCCCGGCGTCGAAATCGTCGAGCGCGGCAACCTCGACTATCTCGCCATGGAATGCCTGGCCGAACGCACCATCGCCCGCGAAACCCTCGATCGCGCCAAGGACCCCACCAAGGGCTACACGCCGGTGCTGCTGGAACGCATGGAAGCGATCATGCCGCCGGCCCTGCAGCGCGGCGTCAAGATCGTCACCAACATGGGCGCCGCCAACCCCATGGGGGCGGCGCAAATCCTGCGCAAGCACGCCCCCGGCTGGGGCTGCCCGGATTACACCTGCGCCGTGGTAAGGGGCGACGAGGTCACCGACCTGCTGCGCGCGCATCCTGAACTGCCGTTGATGGAGGACGGCGCGCCGCTGGAAACCCTGTTGCCACGCATGGCCTCCGCCAACGCCTATCTCGGCGCCGACGTGGTGGCGCAAGGCTTCGCCACGGGTGCGGATCTGGTGATCACCGGCCGCGTCGCCGATCCGGCGCTGTTCCTCGGCCCGATGCTGCATGCCTTCGGCTGGTCGTACGACGACTACCCCAAGCTCGCCAACGGCACGCTCGCCGGACATCTGCTGGAATGTTCCGGCCAGCTCACCGGCGGTTGCTTCGCCGATCCCGGCCGCAAGGAGGTCGAGGACCTCGCCGGCCTCGGCTACCCGCTGGCCGATGTGTGGGCGGACGGGCGGGTGGAGGTGTCGAAGACCCCCGGCTCCGGCGGGCGGCTCGATGTCGCCACCTGCACCGAACAGCTGCTGTACGAAATGCACGACCCCAGCGCCTACATCACGCCGGATTGCGTGCTGGACGCCTCCGGCGTGACGTTCCGCCAGCTCGAGAAGGACCGCGTCGCGCTCGACGGCGCGCGCGGCAAGCCGCGCACCGCCACCTACAAGGTCGTGGTCGGCTATTTCGACGGCTACATGGGTTCCGGAGAGATGGGCTTCGCCGGCATCAACGCCCTGGCCCGCGCCAAGCTGGGGATCGAGGTGGTGAAGGAACGCCTGCGCCGCCGCGGCCTCACATACGAGGAAATGCGCGTCGACCTGATCGGCATGAACTCGCTGCACGGCAACGATGCCGCCCTGTGCCCGGAACCCTACGAGGTGCGCCTGCGCATCGCCGCGCGCACGCCGGACAAAAAGGCGGCGGAAGCGGTCGGCGCGGAAGTGCGCAGCCTGCACATGCAGGGCCCGACCGGCGCCGGCGGCGGCATCAATTTCGGCGCCAGGCAGATCCTGGCGGTGAAATCGGTGCTGATCCCGCGCGAATGGGTGAAACCGGAAATCGTCCTGGAGCGAGCCGCATGAGCCTGCGCGTGTATGACCTCGCCCATGCCCGCGCCGGCGACAAGGGCAACACCTCCAACATCTCCGTCACCGCCTACAACGACGAGGCCTGGCAGGTCCTGCGCGCGAACTCACGCCCGAGCGGGTGCTGGCGCATTTCCGCCACCTCACCCCCGGGCCGGTGCGCCGCTACGAACTGCCGCAGCTACGTGCGCTGAATTTTGTCATCGAGAACGCGCTCGGCGGCGGCGTCACCCGCTCGCTGGCGATCGACCCGCACGGCAAGAGCCTGAGCGCGCTGATGCTCACCATCACGCTGCCGGGCCACAACGAAGGCGACCCGGCTTCGTAAATTCCGTCCGTATCTCAGCGCAGCGGGAAGCCCATCGCCTGCAGGATGCTGACCAGCCGGTCGCGCCCGCCCATGGCCGCGATCTTGCCCATGCGGCCGATGACCCGCTTGGTCCAGGTGTCCTGCGACATTTCATGGCGGTTGGAGAATTTCGCCATCTCCGCGTCATAGGCGGCGCGCAGGGCAGGCTCGTCGGCATTGCCGTATTTGCCGTGGAACAGGATGGCGGGCTGGGAGAGGCGCGGCTTCACCTCGTTCGTCACCTCCGGCGCCGCATAGCCGATGCACAGGCCGAACACGCCCATCACGCCCTGCGGCAGGCCGAGCAGTTCGGCCACGCGCTGCGGGTTGTTGCGCAGCGCGCCGATATAGACGTTGGACAGGCCGAACAACTCCGCCGCTGTCACCACGTTCTGCGCCGCCAGCGCCGCGTCGATCGCCGCGACCAGGAAGGTTTCCAGATACGGCATCGTCTCCAGCGTCACGCCTTCCTCGGCGCCCAGCCGCTGGTTGCGCGAAACATCCGCAAGCCACACCAGGAACAGCGGGCATTGCTCGATGTGCTTCTGGTTGTTGGCGACCTTCGCCAGTTCCGCCTTGGTGGCCGGGTCGGTCACCGCGACCACCGACCAGGTCTGCAGGTTCGAACTGGTGGCGGCCGATTGCGCCGCGGCGACCAGGGTTTCCAGCGTCCCCTCCGGCAGGGCGTCCGGCCGGTAGCCGCGCACCGAGCGGTGCGACAGCAGCAGCGCGATGGTGTCGTTCCACGGCCCGGCGGCGGGAATGGCGTCGGGGCCGTAGCGCAAGGCAAGCGCCTCCGCCTTGGAGAGGGCGATCGGGTGGGCGATATCCATGAATGTGATTCCAGCTTGGAGAGGGGAACGAAAAGGCAGGGACCGGGCAGCCTATTTTGCCGACGGGATAAACCGGAACCCGTTATCCCAGCGCGCCACCTTGCCGGTGGAGGGCGAGGGGAAATGCCCGGTGCACACCAGCGTGCTGGTCTCGCAGTAGCATTCCAGGAATTTCCGCCGTGTCACCGATCCCTGCTTCTGGTCGTAATCGGCGCGCATGCCCAGTTCCGGATAGCGCGCCTGCAGCGGCGAGTGGATCAGATCGCCGCTGACCACCGCGTCCTTGCCGGACTTGCCCAGCAGCACGGCGAAATGGTCCGGCGTATGGCCCGGCGTGGAGGAAAGCCGGATATGGTCATTGAGCTGGAAGTCGGAAGAAACCAAATCCGCCTTCTTCGCTGCCACGATCGGCAGCACGCTGTCGGCGATCGGCCCGACCTCCTCCTTGGCATTTTCCGCCGCCCAGTAGTCGAACTCCTTCTGCGCGAAGATGTAGCGGGCGTTCGGAAAGGTCGGCACCCATTTGCCGTTGATGAGGCGGGTGTTCCAGCCGACGTGATCGACATGCAGATGGGTGCACATCACATAGTCGATGTCCTCCACCTTCAGGCCGTGCTTCGCCAGCCCGTCCATGTAGGCGGTGCCCTTCATGTTGTCCCAGAACGGCCGGGTCGGGCGCGGCTTGTCGTTGCCGACGCAGGTGTCGATCAGGATCGTGTGGTGCGGCGTGCGCACGATATAGGACTGGATGCAGAGCACGATCTGCCCGGTGGCGGCATCGAGCGCGCCGCTGTCCACCATCCAGGAGCGGTTCTCCGCGATCAGTTCCGGCGTCGCGTCCGGGAAGAAGGTCAGCGGATCGAAGAACGGCTTCTCGTCCTCGATCAGCCGGTGGATGGTCAGGTCGCCGATAGTGAAAGTGCTGTTCATGCAGGCCGCTCCCGGTGGGTTTTTCTGGGCAAAGGTTAGGCGGGCATGAAGTGGCTGGCAACGAACCCCCCGACGGGAAAGGGGATCGGTCCAGCTTTCACAGCCCCGCGCGAAGGAACGCGCCGGCGGAGGCGATCGCCCGCCTTCCATCCTCCAGCCGGGCCGCCCATAGCGGCCACGCATGGATCATGTGCGGCCAAACCTCCAGGTTCACCCGAACATCCGCGGATCCGAGCCGTCCCGCGATGCGAACGGCGTCGTCCAGCAGAGTCTCGGCCGATCCCACCTGCACCAGGACCGGCGGCAGACCGGCAAGATCGGCGTTCAGCGGCGAGACCAGCGGCGCCGACGGATCCTGGCCGGCCAGATAGGCGTCGGCCAGCTCCTGCAAATAGGGCTTCTGGATCAGCGGATCGACGTCCGCCTTGCTGACGACGGTGGCGCCGGTCATCTGCAGATCGACCCAGGGCGACACCAGCCAGGCGCACCCGGGCAGCTTTTCTCCGCCGTCACGCAACCGGATCATCGTGGCCAACGTCAGCCCGCCGCCGGCGCTATCCCCACCCAGCGCAATACGCTCGGGCGGAACCCCTGCTGCCAGCACGAACCGGTAAGCTGCCAGCGCATCGTCCAGTGCCGCCGGATACGGATGCTCCGGTGCCAGCCGGTATTCCAGTGCCAGCGTCCGTACGCCAGCCGAGCGTCCGGTTTCCGATACCATCCGGCGATGACTGACGATGGATCCGGAGCAATAACCACCACCGTGGAAGTAGATCAGCACCCGCGATGGGTCGCTGCCGGGCGCGAGCGACCATTCCGCCCGGACGGCGCCTATGTCGACGGCATCGAATTGAATATCCGCGGCGGGCGGATCGACCGACGCGACTTCGTTGATGCGCGCTCGTCGTTCCGCGAACCCGACGGGCCGAGGCTTGGCATGCAGCAACGCGCGAACGGCATCGATCTCCGAAGCGGCTGTCATGCGGCCACCGCTCTCATTCCGCTGCGAGTTTTTGCGCGTTGTTCCACCAGGGGCAGACATCCTGTGCCTGCTCGAAATTCCCCGGCAGCACCTGCACCGGCGAACGCTGCCCGGCCTGCGCCGCCCGCAGCCGGATCGCGCGGGCTTCCTCGCGTTGCTCGGGCGGCAGCCACACCCGGTCATGGCCCCAAAGCGACGGTCCATGCTGCCCCTCGAAAGCCTGCCAGGTCGCAGGATCGATCGCCCGTCCGCCCCAGCCATATTCCACCATCAGGTCGCCGGGCGTGCGGGCATAGAACGACGTCACGCAATCGTTCGGATGCCGGCCCAGCGTGGTCGCCACCCGGTCCTTTTCGCCCTGGGCGATGTCATAGCCCTGTCCGACATCGTCGAAGCTGAACAGCTCCAGCATCAGATGATGCAGTCCGGCCTTGCCGGTTTCGATCATGGCGAAGCTGTGATGGCGCGGGTTCACATGCAGGAACTGCGCGCGGAACGGCCGTTCCAGCCAGTTGCTCAGGCCGAAGCCGAGGACGTCGCGATAGAACGGCAGCACGGCATCCAGATTTTCCACCGTCAGCACCACATGCCCCATGCCGAGCGGCCCGGTGCGGAAGCCGGAGATGCAACGCCCCGGCTGGAACGGAGCATCCGCCACTTCGGCGCCATGGAAGAATTCCATGCGGTTGCCGGCAGGATCGGCGCAGGAAATCAACGCCGCGACGCGCCGGCGATCCGCCAGTGCGGCATCGCCGCGTGTGACGGCAATGCCGTGTGCCTCCAGCCTGGCCGCCATGGCATCCAGCGAAGCGGCGTCCGCCAGTTCCCAGCCGTAGAACCCCAACCCGTCGGAAACATCTCCGGCCACCACGATGCGCTGGCGGCGGTCATCCATCCGGAACACCAGTTGAGCGCCGGAGCGTTCGGCCAGTTGCAGCCCCAGCAGGCCGGTGCCGAAGCTGGCCCAGTCCTCCAGCGACGTCGCCCGCAACCCGACATAACCCAATGCCTGCACGTTCATGGCCGTCTCCCCCTGGTTGTTTGGCCGGCTTTAAAGTTTCCAATCCCCCATTGTCGGCTTGGGCAGGCCCAGATTTTCCCGCAGCGTCGCGCCCCGGTAGTCCTTGTGATACAGCCCGCGCCGCTGCAGTTCCGGCACCACGTATCGCACGAAATCCTCGTAGCTGCCCGGAATGTTGTCGGCCGCCAGCACGAACCCGTCGCAGCACGGCGCGGTAAACCATTCCTCCAGCTTGTCGGCCACATCCTTGCCGCTGCCCACGAAGGGGTTGCGCGGCCGGGCGCGGCTGCTGAACTGGATGAAGTCGCGCACCGTCGGGTTCTTGATGCCGCTCGCTTCCAGCACCCGGTCGCGCATCGACTGCGTGCCGGAAATGCCGGCCAGTTCCTCGTCGGTGAACGGCTCGTCCAGGCCCTTGCTGGCGAAATCGAAATTCATCGCCTCCGACAGCAGCGACAGCGCATCGACCTCCTCGTACAGCCGGTCGTTCAGCGCCATCTTGTCCTCCGCCTCCGCCCGGGTTTCCGCCGCGACCGTATAGACCGACGGGCAGATCGCGACGCCGGCCGGGTCGCGCCCCACCGCGGCGATCTCCGCCTTCGCCTCGGCATAGGATTTCACCCCGGCAGCCAGTGAGTGATAGGTGGAAACGAACACCACCTCGCCCCAGCGCGCCGAGAACTTCTTGCCGCGTCCGCTCTGCCCGGCCTGGATGATCACCGGATGGCCCTGCGGCGAGCGCGGCACGGTGAAGGGGCCGCGGGATTTGAAATGCGTTCCGACGTGATCCAGCCGGTGCACCTTCTCCGGATGCGCATACAGCCCGGTCGCCTTGTCGCAGACGATGGCGTCGTCCTCCCAGCTGTCCCAATGGCCGAGCACCACTTCCATGAACTCGTCGGCCCGGTCGTAGCGGCCGTCATGGTTGTCGTGCACCTCGGCACCCATGTTCAGCGCCTCGCCGTCGTTCATCGAGGTCACCACGTTCCAGGCGGCCCTTCCGTTCGTCATCAGATCGACGGTCTGGAACAGCCGCGCCACATGGAACGGCTCGTAATAGGTGGTGGAGCAGGTCGCCCCCAGGCCGAGCCGCTCGGTCGCCATGCCCATGGTCATCAGCACCGCCACCGGGTCCATCTTCACGCAGCGTATGCCGTACTGCACCGTATGGGCGTGGTCGCCGCCGAAGCGGTCCGGCATCGCCAGGCGGTCGTCGAAGAAGCCCAGATGGAACTTGCCGGCTTCCAGCACGCGGCCGATATGGCGGTAGTAATCCGGCGAGTAGCTGTCGGTCCGCGATGCCGGGTGGCGCCAGGAACTGACCAGATTTGTGCAGTTCTGGGCCTGCAGAAAGCCAACCATCACGATCTGGCGCATCTCTTCATCCCTCTGCCGGGTCCTCGGCGGGACCGCTTGCCGGTCAGTATCGGGCAAATCCGCCCTTCAGGAAATGCAGGGCATAATCCGGAGCCATGCGGAATTCCTTGACTTTGCTGCACCGCGCCATTACACACCGTCCGCGCCCCTTGATGTGGTTCTGTGCGCTGCCAGTCCGCGGACCTAATACACCGCAGATGAACACGCTTCCCAGGTAGCCCATTTCACTCAGCAATATGCGCCGGTTCGTGGTCCTGTTGACCGCGTTCGACACGCGTCCATACGCCTTCTTCGAAGGAGGCGGGGCCGCGCCTTTTGTCATACGGAAAGACCTTCAATTCATGACGACGATTTCTTTCGAATCCCTCGGCCTCGCCCAGCCCTTGCAGGCCGCGCTCGTTTCCGAAGGCTACACGACCCCCACCCCGATCCAGATCCAGGCGATCCCGCATGTGATGGCCGGGCACGACCTCCAGGGCATCGCCCAGACCGGAACCGGCAAGACCGCCGCCTTCGCGCTGCCGATCCTGCATCGCCTGATGGCGCAGAACAAAGGCCCCGCGCCGCGCTCCTGCCGGGTGCTGGTGCTGGCGCCGACGCGTGAGCTCGCCAGCCAGATCGCCGACAGCTTCCGCGCCTACGGCAAGAACACCAAGCTGCGCGTCACCGTGATGTTCGGCGGCGTGCCGAAGCCGCGCCAGGCCCGTGCCGTCGCCAGCGGCGTGGACGTGCTGGTGGCCACTCCCGGCCGCCTGCTCGATCATCTGAACGACCGCGCCGTGCGGCTGGACCAGACCGAGATCCTGGTGCTGGACGAGGCCGATCACATGCTCGACCTCGGCTTCATCGTGCCGATCCGCAAGATCGCCGCGATGCTGCCGACCAAGCGCCAGACGCTGTTCTTCTCCGCCACCATGCCGAAGGACATCGCCACCCTGGCCAACCAGCTGCTGCACAACCCGGTGCATGTCGCTGTCGCCCCCGTCGCCACCACGGTGGAACGGGTGGAGCAGGGCGTGATCTTCGTGGACGGCGCCGGCAAGCGGAACCTGCTGACCGACATCCTGCGCAACGACCGCGCCAATGCCGGCGACATGGGCCGCACGCTCGTGTTCACCCGCACCAAGCACGGCGCGGACAAGGTGGTGAAGCACCTGGAGCAGGTCGGCGTGCAGGCCGACGCGATCCACGGCAACAAGAGCCAGCCGCAGCGCGAACGGGCGCTTGCCGCGTTCCGCTCCGGCCAGGTGAAGGTGCTGGTCGCCACCGACATCGCCGCCCGCGGCATCGATGTGGACGGCGTGACCCACGTGATCAACTTCGACCTGCCGAACGTGCCGGAAAGCTATGTCCACCGCATCGGCCGCACCGCGCGCGCCGGCAGCACGGGCATCGCCATCAGCTTCTGCGACGCGCAGGAGCGGGCTTTCCTGCGCGACATCGAAAAGCTGATCCGCGCCCGCGTGCCGGTGATGCAGGCTCCCGCCCGCGCGGCCTGATCCGCGGCGACAACCGGCGCAACGGGCGGAGGGAAGCCGCCCGTTGCACCTGCTATGATGCGGGGATGAGCACCATCATCCCCGCCTTCTCCCCCGCAGGCCTCTCCCCCGCGGGCCTTGCCGCCGACCTCGATTTACTCGGCTACGCCCGGCTGCCCTTGCTCGATCCCGCCGCCTGCCGCGAACTCGCCGCCCTGTACGATCAGGAGGCGGGTTTTCGTTCGCGCGTGGTCATGCAGCGCCACGGCTACGGCAGCGGGGAATACAAATACCTGTCCTATCCGCTGCCCGACATCGTCGGCCGGCTGCGCCAGGCGCTCTATCCGCCGCTGGCCGCCATCGCCAATGAGTGGGCGGCGCAACTCGGCGATGCAAGCCGCTTCCCCGACGACCACGAAAGCTATCTGCGCCAATGCCACGCAGCCGGCCAGACCCGGCCGACGCCGCTGCTGCTGCGCTATGGCCAGGGCGACTACAACTGCCTGCACCAGGACCTGTACGGGGAACTCGTCTTCCCGCTGCAGCTGACCATCCTGCTCAGCGAACCCGGCGCCGATTTCACCGGCGGCGAGTTCCTGCTGGTCGAGCAGCGCCCGCGCCGGCAATCGCGCGGCGAGGCGATCGCGCTGGCTCAGGGCGAGGCGGTGATCTTCCCGGTCCGCCACCGCCCGGTGCATGGCGCCCGCGGCGCCTATCGCGCTACCATGCGCCACGGCGTCAGCACCGTGCATCCCGGCAGCCGCCCGGCCTGCACGCGCCAGACGCTCGGGATCATCTTTCACGACGCTGCCTGAAGGAACCACCGGAATGTCCGATCACGCCGAAACCGTCGAACGCCATTACGGCCGGGGCGGCCTGATCGACCGCATCCTCGCCGCGCTGCAGGCGGCCGGCAAGGACATCGACCACCTGACCCCGGACGACCTCGCTGCCGCCGACGAATTCCACTCCCGCCGCCGCCTCGCCACCGAGGAACTCGCTGCCCTGCTGGCGCCCAGGCCCGGCGACCGGCTGCTGGATGTCGGCTCCGGCCTCGGTGGCCCGGCCCGGTATCTGGCCAGCGTGTGCGGCTGCCGGGTCAGCGGCGTGGACCTCACCACCGAATTCGTCGAGACCGCCGCTGAACTCACCCGCCGGATGGGTCTGTCCGACCGGGTGGATTTCCGCCAGGGCTCGGCGCTGGCGCTGCCCTTCGACGATGCCGGTTTCGATCTGGCCTGGTCGCAGAACGTGGTGATGAACATCGAGGACCGCGCGCGCATGTATGCGGAGCTGCACCGCGTGCTGAAGCCCGGCGGGCGGCTCGGCATTCAGGACATCACCCTCGGCCCGGTGGGCCATCCGCACTACCCGCTGCCATGGGCGAACGAACCCTCCATCAGCTTCCTGCGCACGCCGGAGGAAACCCGCTCCCTGCTGGAAGCCGCCGGCTTCACCGTGCTGGCCTGGGAGGACAAGACCGCCGCGGCGATCATCGAGACCGACGCCGAGCGCGCCCGCCTCGCGGCCAGCCCCGCGCCGCGCCCATCGCTCGGGCTGCACCTGGTGATCGCCGACATGGGCGCGAAGCTCGCCAACTCGCTGCGCAATCAGCGCGAGGGCCGCACCGGCATCATCAACGCGGTGCTGCGGCGGGACTGAACGGCCCTCCGAAGCCCCCTTTTACGGAGCCTTATGGATCGGATCGACCCAGGCCACCGCTTCCGGCTTCTCCACCGGCTCGATGTTCGGCAGGTTGACCACCACGGCCTCGTTGTCGCTGCGCACCAGCACGCATTCCAGCGTCTCGTCGCTGCTGGCGTTGATTTCCTGGTGCGGCACATAGGGCGGCACGAAGATGAAGTCGCCGGCTTCCGCCTCCGCGACAAATTCCAGCTTCTCGCCCCAGCGCATCCGCGCCTTGCCGCGCACGACATAGATCACGCTTTCCAGCGCGCCATGATGGTGCACGCCGGTCTTGGCGTTGGCGTGGATGTTCACCGTGCCGGCCCAGATCTTCTGCGCGCCGACGCGCGCCAGGTTGATCGCCGCCGCCCGGTTCATGCCCGGCGTCTGCGCCGTGTTGGTATCGAGCTGGTTGGCCTTGATCACCCGCACGCCGTTGTTGCGCCAATCCACCGTGCCCGGTGCCGGCGCCGCGTCGTGGGTATGCCCATCATGGGAGTGGTGACCGTCAGGTCCGTGCGAGTGGCTCATGGTAGTCTCTCCGCCAAAAATATGGCCGTGATACTACTCCCGCCCGGCCCATCCGGCCAGCAGCCGAACGCGCCGCGCGGTCGGGCGCGCGTGGCTGGAAGCCGGCGCCCCTACCAGGCCGCGTCGAGCAGCTTGCGGACGGTTGCCGGCCCCTCGATCGGGTTGGGATTGGTGCGCACCCAGCGGTCGTGCATGGAGCGTTCCGCCACCGCGTCCATCAGCTCGGCCTTCATGCCCGCCGCGCGCAGCGTGCCGGGCAGGCCGAGATCGGCGATCAGCCTGGCCAGTTGCTCCGCCGCCGGCGTATGGATCTGCCCCAGCGCATCGGCCACCAGGGTCTGCCGGGCCGCGTTGGTGACGTGATTGAAGCGCATCACGTGCGGCAGCATCACGCAGGACGTATAGCCATGCGGAATCCCCGCCGTGCCGCCCAGCACATGGCCGATGCCATGGCTGGCGCCCAGCGGCACGCCGGCGGCCACCCCGGTCATCGATAGCCAGGCGCCGATCTGGCAGTCCAGCCGGGCTGCCAGGTTCTTCGGGTTCTCCTTCACGCCGCGCAGGCCGGAAGCCAGCAGGCCGAGCGCGTGCACGGCGGCGGCATCGGGAAACGGCTGCGGCGCGATGGAGCACAGCGCCTCCGTCGCGTGGTCCACGGCGCGGATGCCGGTGGACAGGAACAGCCATTCCGGCGTGTGCACCGTCAGCGCCGGATCCAGGATCACGGCGCGCGGAATGGCGTCGGGGTGGGTGAAGCTTTCCTTGGCGTGGCGGGTGCCGCGCGTGTCGGTGCAGCCGGCCAGGGCCGAGAACTCCCCGGCCGACAGCGTCGTCGGGATCGTCACGGTGCGGATCGGCGGCGCCAGCGTGACGGGCCGGGTGGTGCTGCCGTCCGGATGGGTGACGGCGCGCAGAGCATCGAGGCCATCGGCGTCGGTAATGCCGTTGCCCAGGCAGATGCCGACCATCTTGGCGGCATCGGTCACCGAGCCGCCGCCGACGGTCAGCAGCAGATCGGCACCGGCGGCGCGCGCACCATTGGCCGCCGCCACCACATCGTTGCGCGGCGTATGGGCGCCGATCCTCGGCGCCAGGCCGGCGAAGCGGGCGCCGAGCACCTGGCGCACCTGGTCCATGGCGTCGGTTTCCCGCGCCAGCGTGGCGGAAGCCAGCACATAGACGGCGCGGGCGCCGACCAGATCGATTTCCTGTGCCAGCGCCTCCGCGAAAGGTACGCCGTAAATCACCCGCTCCATATGCGGGTAGCGGTAGATGCCTTTTTGCAAAGCCGGGCCTCCCTGGACGATCGTTTGTGACTTCCGGTTGTATGTCAGTTTTTTAATTTCAGGAAATCGTCGATCGCGCCGGTTTCCTGCCCGTCTCCGGCGAAATCCTTCGCGATCCGCCGGTAGAATTCCGCGGCGCCCGCGAAGATTTTACCGGCCGCCGCATCTTCTCCGGTAAAGCCGGAAATCTCCTCCATTTCCGCCACCCAGCGATACGCCTTGGAATACATCTTCGGCGTCTGCCGGCTGAGCCAGCCGAACAGGGCCGGCTGGGAGGCGGCCAGTTCGCGGCGCAAATCCTCCGCCGCCCCGCCCCGCGTCGCCGCCAGCATCATCGCCGCGCCGAGCGCGGTGAAGCCCTTGGTGATGCCGGCATAGGACATCTTCAGCGCCGACGCCGCCCCCACCGGCGCGTCCAGCACGCGGATTTCCAGCCCATATTCGGTCAGCACCGCGACCTCGCCGGCATGCGGGCCGGAGACATAGATGGAGGTGCCGGTGGTGCCCGGCGCCGGCGGCCCGCCGATGATCCCGCCATCCACGAAGCGCGCCCCGGCGGGCTCGATCACCGCGGCGATGCGCGCGACGGTCGCCGGGTTCACCGCGTTGCAGTCGACATAGACCGGCTTGCGGTTCGCCGCCGCCAGATGCGGCGCCAGCCGTCCGGCCAGCGCCAGCGCGTCGCCCGGCGGCACGATCGACAGGATGATATCGGCCTTCACGATGTCCGCGTCCGAGGCATCCGTCATGCCGGCGGCCTCGGCGCGGGCAACGCTGTCAGCGCTGCGCCCAGCCAGCGAGGTCAGCACGCGGACCCGATGCTGCGTCAGGCGCCCGGCGACGCCACTGCCCATCATGCCGGCGGCGATAACGGCGACTGTTGGGGTCATGGGGGTACTCCGTGTTGCTTCAGGGAAGGTCGAACCGCACCGCCACCGCCGCACTCGCAATCACCGCGATGTCCGTGCCCGCATCGTCCGGCACGTCCAGCCCGCCCTTCACCACCTTCACGGTCACCTGGCCATGCGGCAGCGAGGCCTTCACCGCGGCTTCGTCCACCTTCGCCGGTTCCTGCACGCCGATCGTCACCTCCACCTGCATCGCCTTCGAATCGAGCCCCAGCGAGCGGATCAGGCTCAGCGACGAATGGTGCAGCGCGTCCTGCACCGCCCGCAGCGCCGCCTTGGTGTAGTCGCCGCCGTGCAGGTCGTTGCCGGCGCCCATCTCCAGGATCACCCGTTTCAATGCCATGGTTCCGCTCCCCTCAGGCTATATCGAGGCGAACGATCGCCGCGGCATGGGCCAGGACCGTGGAACCGGTGCCGGCGTCGTTGAAGATCTCCAGCCCCCCCTCCACGCACGTCACCGTGCCGGTGCCGTGCGGCAGCACTGCCAGCACCTGCGCCTTGTCCACCAGGTCCGGCCGGGGAACGCCGATCCGCACGTCCACCACCATCGCGTCGGTGTCCATATTGAGCGCGGCGGCCACGTTCAGCGAATTGTGCCAGAGCGCGTCCCGCAGCGCGCGCACCGCCGCCTTGGTGTAGTCGGCGCCGCGGATATCCGTGCCCATGCCGATTTCCAGCACCATGCGCTTCATGGCCATGCTCGTTCTCCCTGCTTGACTGGGGTCAGTATTGTCCCCGCCCTCGCAACCCGCAATGCAGGCCGCCCTGGGCAGCCCCTGGCCTGCCGGTGCCGCCATGCCTATGGTCGCGCCGCCCCGAGCCGAGAAGGATTTTCGCATGCCGCCTGCCGCGCCTCCCATGGAAATCAAGATCCTGGACCCCCGCCTGCATGGCTGGGGCCTGCCGCGCTACCAGAGCGACATGGCCGCGGCGATCGACCTGCACGCCTGCCTGGACGCGGCCATCGACATCCACCCCGGCGACGCGCCGCATCTGGTCTCCGCCGGCATCGCGCTGCACATGGCCGACCCCAACCTCGCCGCCCTGGTGCTGCCGCGCTCCGGCCTGGGGCACAAGAAGGGGCTGGTGCTCGGCAATCTCGTGGGGCTGATCGACCCCGACTACACCGGCCCGATCCTGGTCAGCGCCTGGAACCGGGCCGCCCCCGGCACGCCCCCGGTGCGGATCGAGCCGGGCGAGCGTTTCGCCCAGATGGTGTTCGTGCCGGTGGTGCGGCCGGTGTTCCATATCGTCGAGGATTTCAGCACCGAAACCACCCGCGGCGCCGGCGGCTTCGGCAGCACCGGAACCACGGTCTGAGGCGCCGGCCGTCACGAAACGGACATACCGATCAGGGGTGACTTTAACGGCGGCGCTGGTCTAACAAGCCTGTAATCTCTCTTGGTCAGGTCCCGGCATGTCCCGTACCGCTTCCTCGGCGCTGCTGCTCGGCAGGCGCCTGCCGAATGTCTGGGACATCGTGGCGATCCTTTGCGTGGTCGCCGGCCTGGTCGGCGTCGCCCATGTGGCGCGCGGCACCCTGGTGCCGCTGGATGCGCCGAACGCGGTGGCGATCAGCCTGGATCCCTCCAACCTGCCGAATTACGCCGCGCGCACCACGCTGCGCATGTTCGCGGCCCTCGCCGCCTCGCTGGTCTTCACCTTCACCTTCGCCACCGCCGCGGCGAAAAGCCGGCGCGCCGGGCTGGTGATGGTGCCGATCCTCGACATCCTGCAATCCGTGCCGATCCTGGGCTTCCTGACCTTCACCGTCGTGTTCTTCATGAACCTGTTCCCCGGCCAGGTGCTGGGGCTGGAACTGGCGGCGATCTTCGCGATCTTCACCAGCCAGGCCTGGAACATGGCGTTCTCCATGTACCAGTCGCTGAAAACCGTCCCCAGTGACCTCAAGGAAGCCACCTACAGCTTCCAGCTGAGCGGCTGGCAGCGCTTCTGGCGGCTGGAGGTGCCGTTCGCCATTCCCGGCCTGGTGTGGAACACCATGATGTCCATGTCCGGCGGCTGGTTCTTCGTCGTGGCGTCGGAGGCGATCTCGGTCGGCGACAACACCTGGAAGCTGCCGGGCATCGGGTCCTACGTCGCCGCGGCGCTGGAGGCGCGCGACATCTGGGCGGTCGCCTGGGCGATCCTGGCGATGCTGGTGGTGATCCTGCTGTACGACCAGCTGCTGTTCCGCCCGCTGGTCGCCTGGTCGGCGAAGTTCCGGTTCGAAACCACCGCCGGCGCCACCGCCGAGGACCCCTGGGTGCTGAAACTGATGCGCCGCACCCGCCTGCTGGGCGCGGCGGGCGATGCGTTCGGCTTCGTGCTGAGCGCCATCGGCGGCATGCGCCTGCGGCTGCTGCCGGCGCGGCGGGTGCAGGAAGCGAAGGCGCCATCGCGTGCCGGCGACGCGGTCTGGCTGGTCGTTCTGGCCTGCGTCGTGGCCTGGGCGATCTGGAAGATCGTCACCTTCTGCGCCACCGAACTCAGCTTCACCGACCTGCCGGAAGTTCTGGGCCTGGGCCTGATCACCATGCTCCGCGTCATCGTGATGATGACCCTGGCGAGCCTGGTCTGGGTGCCGATCGGCGTCTGGCTCGGCCTGCGGCCGAACTGGGCCCGCCGGGCGCAGCCGGTGGCGCAGTTCCTGGCGGCCTTCCCGGCCAATCTGCTGTTCCCGCCGGTGGTGCTGGCGATCGTCTATTTCCACGCCAACGTGGATATCTGGCTGACGCCGCTGATGGTGATGGGCACGCAGTGGTACATCCTGTTCAACGTCATCGCCGGCGCCGCCGTGTTCCCCGGCGATCTGCAGGAAGCGGCGGCGAATTTCCGCATCGGCGGCTGGCTCTGGTGGCGGCGGGTGATCATCCCCGGCATCCTGCCGTACTACGTCACCGGCGCGATCACCGCCTCCGGCGGCTCCTGGAACGCCGCGATCGTCGCCGAGGTCGCCTCCTGGGGAAACACCAAACTCGCCGCGCACGGCCTGGGCGCCTATATCGCCCAGGCAACCGAGCAGGGCGACATGGCCCGCGTGGTGCTGGGCGTGGTGGTGATGTCCGGCTTCGTGCTGCTGTTCAACCGCCTGGTTTGGCGGCCGCTCTACGACTACTCGAGCCGCCGCCTGTCTATGTAGCCGAGCCGACCGCTTCGAATAACTGAGGTACCGCCATGGATGCGCGCGTCGAAACCATCAGCCTCGTCGAGGTGCAGGGCTGCCGCCAGGCCTATCACAAGGATTCCAACGCGGACCTGGTGGTGCTGGACGACGTCAACGTCTCCATCCGCAGCGGCGAGATGGTGGCCCTGCTCGGCCGCTCGGGCTCCGGCAAATCCACCCTGCTGCGCATCGTCGCCGGCCTGCTGCTGCCCACCGCCGGCACCGTGCTGTGGCGCGGCAAGAAGCTCACCGGCCCCGCCGACGGCGTGGCGATGGTGTTCCAGAGCTTCGCGCTGTTCCCTTGGCTGACGGTGCAGGAGAACGTGGAAATCGGCCTGGAGGCGCTCGGCGTGCCGCGCGCCGAGCGCGAGCGCCGGGCGGAGGAGGCGATCGACCTGATCGGCCTCGGCGGCTACGAAAGCGCCTATCCGAAGGAACTGTCCGGCGGCATGCGCCAGCGCGTCGGCCTGGCGCGCGCCTTGGTGGTGCACCCGGACCTGCTGCTGATGGACGAGCCGTTTTCCGCCCTGGATGTGCTCACCGCCGAAACCCTGCGCACCGACCTGATCGACCTGTGGTCCGAAGGCAAGCTGCCGCTGAAATCGGTGCTGATGGTCACCCACAACATCGAGGAGGCGGTGCTGATGTGCGACCGCATCCTGGTGTTCTCCTCCAATCCCGGCCGCGTCGCCAGCGAACTGACGGTGCCGTTCCCGCACCCGCGCAACCGGCTGGACCCGGCCTTCCGCCAGATGGTGGACGACATCTACGCCCTGATGACCCGCCGCCCCGCGCCCACGCACGCGCCCTCCAAGCAGGAGGTGCTGGCCACGCCGATCCACCCGGTTTCCACCAACCTGATGGCCGGCCTGCTGGAGACCCTGGCGGCCGGGCCCTATAACGGCCGCGCCGACCTGCCCGCCGTGGCCGGCGCCCTGCAACTGGAACTCGACGACCTGTTCCCGCTCGGCGAGGCGCTGCAGACCCTGGGCTTCGCCGTGCTGGAGGAAGGCGACATCCGCCTGACCCAGAACGGCCTGGCCTTCGTCGGCGCCGATACCGACGACCGCAAGGCCCTGTTCGCCACGGCGTTGCGCGCCCATGTGCCGCTGGTCGCCATGATCCGCCAGGTGCTGGACGACCGCGCCAATCACCGCGCCTCGGCGGTGCGCTTCCGCGACGAACTGGAAGACCACATGTCCGCCGACTACGCCGACGAAACGCTGCGCACCGCCATCGCCTGGGGCCGCTACGCCGAACTGTTCACCTACGACGAGGAAGCCGAGCAGTTCAGCCTGGAAGACCTCGAATAGGCGACGTCACCGATCGGCCTTCCCGAAGCGACCGCGCCATGTCTATTCTCCCGCCACAGAATTCGGGAGACCAAAGCCATGCTGACCCGCCGCACCCTGCTGGCATCCACCGCCGCCATCGCCGCTGCCCCCGCCGTCACGCCGGCCTTCGCCGCCACGCCGAAGGATGTGGTGGTGATGGCCAAGCAGATCGACGACATCATCAGCCTCGACCCGCAGGAGAGCTTCGAATTCTCCGGCAACGAGGTCGGCGGCAATGTCTACCAGCGCCTGGTGCGCCCGGAACTCGCCCATCCGGAAAAACTCGCCGGCGACCTGGCGCAGAAATGGGACATCTCGCCGGACGGGCTGACCTTCACCTTCACGCTGAAAAACGGACCGAAATTCGCCTCCGGCGCGCCGGTCACGGCCGATGACGTCGTGTTCTCGCTGCACCGCGCGGTGATCCTGAACAAGACGCCCGGCTTCATCATCACCCAGTTCGGCTACACCAAGGACAACGTCGAGAAGCTGATCCGCAACGACGGCGGCAAGGTCGTCCTCACCCTGCCGGACAGCCAGGCGCCGAGCTTCGTGCTGTACTGCCTGTCGGCCAATATCGGCGGCGTGGTGGAAAAGAAGGTCGTCATGGCCAACGCCAAGGGCGACGACATGGGCAATGGCTGGCTGAAAACCAACAGCGCCGGGTCCGGGCCGTTTCAGGTGAAATCCTGGAAGGCGAGCGAGGCCGTGTCGCTGGAAGCCAACCCGCACGCCACCGTCAAGCCGCACGCCAAGCGCCTGATCATCCGCCACATCGCCGATCCCTCCGCGCAGCTGCTGTCGCTGGAAAAGGGCGATATCGACATCGCGCGCAACCTGGAGACCGAACAGCTCAAGGCGATCGCCGGCAGGAAGGAATTCAACGCCGTGGCGTCCGCCAAGGCGTCCTCGATGTATTTGGCGATGAACCAGAACCATCCCGCCCTCGCCAAGCCCGAAGTGCGCCAGGCGGTGAAATGGGCCATCGACTACGCGGCCATCCAGAAGAACATCGTGCCGAACACCTGGGTCGTCAGCCAGGCCTTCCTGCCCAAGGGCCTGCCCGCCGCACTCACCGACCTGCCGTTCGAAAAGTCCGTCGGAAAGGCCAAGACCCTGCTGACGCAGGCCGGACTGCCCAACGGGTTCGAGGTTACGCTGGACTACATCTCCACCGCACCCTACGCCGATATCGCCCAGGCCGTGCAGGCCAACCTCGCGGCGATCGGCATCAAGGCAACCCTGCTGGCCGGCGAGCAGAAGCAGGTCATCACCAAAACCCGCGGCCGCCAGCACCAGATGGCGCTGCTGGTCTGGGGCTCGGATTACTTCGACCCCAACTCCAACGCCCAGGCCTTCTGCTACAACCCCGACAACACCGACAGCGCGAAAGTGAAAACCCTGGCCTGGCGCAGCTCCTGGCAGGACGCCGAACTCACCAAGATGGCCGCCGCCGCCGTCAGGGAACTCGACGCCAAAAAGCGCATCGCCATGTACGAACAGATGCAGCAGATCCACCAGGACCGCAGCCCGTTCGCGTTCATCCTGCAACAACAGGAAGTCGCCACCATGGGCAAAGGCGTCTCCGGCTTCAAAGTCGGCCCGATGTCCGACCTCACCGACTACGCCCCCATCACCAAGACCTGACACCCTGGTGCGGGGGGGTGCGGCGGTTGGGGAGGTAAGCAAGGCCAGGGGGCGCTGCCCCTGGACCCCCGCCAGAGGCTGGGCCTCTGGAAACTGCCATATGTTTTCTTGAAGGAAGGGGGCTGGCTCGGATCGGTGCCGTAGCACGGACAGAGCCGCCCCCTCCTTCAAGAAAACAGATGGCGGTTTCCAAAGGCCGAGCCCTCTGGTGGGGGTCCAGGGGCAAAGCCCCTGGCCTTGCTTGCTCTCCCACGCCCGAGCCCCCGCATGAGGGCGTCGGTTCGGGCGTTGGCGGGGGCGGTGGTTACGGTGCCGATCACTCTGCTGGGGTTGGCGCTGGTGACGTTCTTGATCGGCCGGGTGATGCCGATCGATCCGGTGCTGGCGATCCTCGGCGATCGGGCGCCCGAGGACGTGATCGCGAGGACGCGGATCGAGATGGGTCTGGACCGGCCGCTGCCGGTGCAGTTCTTCCGCTATATCACCCAGTTGATGCACGGCGATCTCGGCAATTCGGTGATGACCTCGCATCCCGTCACCGAGGACATCGCGCATTTCTTTCCCGCCACCATCGAGCTGGCGACAGCGGCGATGCTGATTGCCATGCTGATCGGCATTCCGCTGGGGGTGTTCGCGGCGGTCCGCCAGGGGTCGCGGCTGGACAATGTGGTGCGGGTGTTCTGCCTGACGGGGCAGTCCGTGCCGGTGTTCGTGCTGGCGATGCTGTCGCTGCTGGTGTTCTACGCGAAACTGGGCTGGGCGCCGGGCACCGGGCGGGCGGACGTGGTGTTCCAGGACATGGTGCCGGAGGTAACCGGATTTCTGACGGTGGACACGCTGCTGGCCGGTGACTGGGACAGTTTCCGCGATGCCCTGGCGCATCTGGCGCAGCCGGCCGGGGTGCTGGCCTGGTTCAGCATCGCGTATATCGCGCGGATGACCCGGGCGTTCATGCTGGATGCGCTGTCGGGCGAATACATCATCACCGCGCGGGCGAAGGGGCTGTCCGCGTCGCGGATCATCTGGCGCCACGCCTTCGGCAACATCGCGGTGCGTCTGGTGACGGTGCTGGCGCTGACCTATGCCGGCCTGCTGGAAGGCGCGGTGATCACCGAGACGGTGTTCAGTTGGCCGGGGCTTGGGCAGTACCTGACCGTGTCCCTGCTGAACGCGGACATGAACGCGGTGCTGGGCGCGACCCTGGTGGTCGGGCTGGTCTATGTCGTGCTGAACCTGCTGGCCGACATGATCTACCGCATGCTGGATCCAAGGGTGAGATGAGATGCCGGCGATGAACGCTCTCACCCGCGACTGGCTGCTGAGCGACAGCCCGGCATCTCGCCGCCAGGCTGCCTGGGGACGGCGCTATCGGCTCTGGCTGCAATTGCGAGGACATGGCCTGGCGATGGCCGGGCTGTGCGTGATCGTGTTTGTCGTGGTGGTGTCGGCGCTGGCGCCGCTGCTGGCGATGCAGGACCCAGGGGCGCAGGACCTCGCGGCCCGGCTGGCGCCGCCGTCGGCGGCGCATTGGCTGGGCACGGACGAGCTCGGGCGCGATCTGTATTCCCGGCTGGTGTATGGCGGGCGGATCACGCTCGGCATGGTGCTGGCCGTGGTGGTGCTGGTGGCGCCGTTCGGCCTCGCGGTCGGCTGCGTGGCGGGCTACGCCGGCGGCATCGCCGACAAGGTGCTGATGCGGGTGACCGACATCTTCCTGGCGTTTCCCCGGCTGGTGCTGGCGCTGGCTTTCGTCGCGGCGATGAAGCCGGGCGTGGAGAGCGCGGTGTTCGCCATCGCACTGACCGCCTGGCCGCCCTATGCGCGGCTGGCGCGGGCGGAGACGCTGACCTTCCGCAACACCGATTTCGTCGCCGCGGTGCGGCTGACCGGTGCGAGTGCCGCGCGCATCGTGCTGCGCCACGTCGCGCCCTTGTGCGTGTCCAGCATGATCGTGCGCGTGACGCTGGACATGAGCAGCATCGTGCTGACCGCCGCCGGCCTCGGGTTCCTGGGCATGGGTGCGCAGCCGCCATCACCGGAATGGGGCGCGATGATCGCTTCCGCCCGGCGGTTCATGCTGGACGAGTGGTGGGTGCCGACCATCCCCGGCGTGGCCATTTTCGTCGTGTCGCTGGCGTTCAATCTGCTGGGCGACGGCTTGCGCGACGTGCTCGATCCGAAGCAAAGCTGATGCTGGTCGAGATCCAGAACCTGTCGATCCGCTTTCCCACGCCGCAGGGCGAGAGCGAGGCCGTGCGCGGCGTGTCCTTGTCCCTCGGGCAGGAGAAGCTTGGCATCGTCGGCGAGTCCGGCTCCGGCAAGTCGCTGACGGCGCGCTCGATCCTGAAACTGCTGCCATCCAATGCACGGATCAGCGCCGAACGGCTGGCGTTCGACGGCACGGATGTGCTGTCGGCCAGCGAGGCCGATATGCGCGCGATCCGCGGCCGTCGCGCCGGCCTGATCCTGCAGGACCCGAAATACGCGCTGAACCCGGTGATGACCGCCGGCAGCCAGATCGCCGAGGCCTGGCGCGCGCACCGCCCCGCCAGCGCGAGGGCCGGCAGGAAGGAGGCGGCGGAGGCGGCGGTGGATCTGCTGGCGCAGGTGCAGATCCGCGATCCCGGCCGGGTCGCCGGCGCCTATCCGCATGAATTGTCCGGCGGCATGGGGCAGCGGGTGATGATCGCGATGATGCTCGCCCCGTCACCCGATCTGCTGATCGCGGACGAACCGACCAGCGCGCTCGATGCCACCGTGCAGGCGGAAATCCTGCGCCTGATCGAGGACCTGGTGTCGCGCCGCGGCATGGGGCTGATCCTGATCAGCCACGACCTGCCGCTGGTGTCGCATGTCTGCGACCGGGTGGCGGTGATGTACGCCGGGCAGGTGGTGGAGGAACTGCCGGCGCGCGATCTGCGCCACGCCCGGCACGGCTACACGCGCGGCCTGCTGGAATGCCTGCCGAGCCTGATCCACCCGCAACAACGCCTGAAGGTGCTGAACCGCGATCCCGCCTGGCTGGATCCCACCGGAGCCCCGCGATGATCGTGGTCGAGGATTTGCGCGTCCGCTTCGGCCAGAACGAGGTGGTGAAGGGCGTTTCCTTCGCCGTGCCGCGCGGCGCCAGCTTCGGGCTGGTCGGCGAAAGCGGATCGGGCAAATCCACCATCCTGCGCGCTTTCTCCGGCCTCAACCCGGCGTGGACCGGCCGGATGGCGCTGGACGGCACGCGGCTGAGCCCGAGGCGCGACAAGGGCTTCTTTCGCCGGGTGCAGATGGTGTTCCAGGACCCCTACGGCTCGCTGCATCCGCGCCAGACGGTGGACCGGGCCTTGTCCGAGCCGCTGCTGGTGCACGGCATCGGCGATGCGCAGCCGCGCATCCTGCGCGCGCTGGCGGAAGTGGCATTGCCGCAGGCGGTGCGGTTTCGCTATCCGCACCAGCTTTCCGGCGGGCAGCGCCAACGCGTGGCGATCGCCCGGGCGCTGATGGCGGAACCGGAGGTATTGCTGTTGGACGAGCCGACCAGCGCGCTCGATGTTTCGGTGCAGGCCGAGGTGCTGAATCTGTTGGCGGACCTGCAGCAGGCGCGCGGCCTCACCTATGTGATGGTCACGCATAATCTGGCCGTGGTCACGCATCTCTGCGCCCGGGTGGGCGTGATGCAGGGCGGCGAACTGGTGGAGGAATTGTCGGCAGGGGATCTGCGCGCGGGCCGCACGAAACATCCGCATACCGCGGATCTGCGTGCCCTGACCTTGAACCTGGAAGAGCCGGACCTTTGATCCGGCAGTCCGGCGGTCATTGCAAACGCAACAACCGGCCGGGGTTATGGACTACCTGGCGCCGGAGCGCTCGACCGAACGGATATCCGGGCGCGGGCGGCCGGAAGCCAGACCGATTTCGCGGTCCTGCGCCTCGATGATGCTTTTGGCGGGCTCGTCGCCATCCAGCGTCGTGAGGGCCAGGCTGGGAACCTTGCGGTTGGACGTGCGGGTGCCATCGACATACAGCACGTCGAACATCACGAAGCTGGACTCGATCTTACGTTTAGGCGCCATCAGGCGATTCCGATCAATGGGTGGGATACCGACGACTAAGTCGACGCCGGCGTTTCACCTGGAACCGGTTCATCGGTTGTGGTGTCGCCAAAATCTTGTTCGCCAGAGTCTTGATGTGTGGGCTCGAGATCGGGCAGACCGGCCTTGCGCCGTGCCACCTGTTCTTCACGCTCACGTGCTTTTGCTTCAGCCTTCGCCTGCTTGGCGCGATTGCGCTCCGCACGCTGCTGATTGTAATTCGGCTTGAACGCCACGCGCGCCCTCCAGAGACTGTTTTCGGATGCGCTCTAGCGTAGCAGAGAGGGCTGGCCCAAGCCTAGCTGGCTTTCGCGGACCACGCGCTCATGCCCGTCACGGACATGCTTAACGCGGTAATTGCGGCTACCCTGCTCTTCCGGTAGCACTCGTGTCACGGTGTAGGTTCCGCGTGGCACGTTACCGTCCAGACTGCCCGGGAGAAATTCGACTTTCTGCCCGACGTTGAACTTTTGAACTGCCATGATCGCCTTTCGAGGAATACCCGGGCCGAAGGAAATCCTTCGGCCCGGGCCCGTCTTCAGGCGGACTGCAGATTGACTGCGGAGGTCTTGCCCTGCTGGCCACGCTCGATATCGTAGCTGACCTTCTGACCTTCGGTCAGGGACATGCCGGAACGCTCGACGGCCGAGATGTGCACGAACACATCCTTGGAGCCATCATCGGGCTGGATGAAACCATAACCCTTCTGCGCATTGAACCACTTCACGGTGCCTACGGACATCGTGTCTCTCCTATGAATGCCGGCGGCCCGCGACGTGCGGGCCGTATCACTTTTTGCTAAGACGGGTGAACCGGATGCAGAGGCTTAAGACCCAAGACATCGATAGCGAGCCGCGGTTGGCCCATAAAAAGCGCCGAAGTCGCTATATGCTCGCAATCAGGGAAAATTACCAGCCTAAAAATGTATGGCTGCCGGTCGCGGCAGGAACACGATCGGGTTGACCGCCTGAAAGCCCCCGGACGCCAACGGGTTAGACGTTAAACCGGAACAGCAGCACGTCGCCGTCCTTGACCACGTATTCCTTGCCCTCGATCCGCATCTTGCCGGCTTCCTTGGCGCCGCCCTCGCCCTTCAGGGCCACGTAATCGTCGAAGGCGATGGTCTCGCAGGCGATGAAGCCGCGCTCGAAATCGTTGTGGATCACCGCCGCCGCCTGCGGCGCCTTGGTGCCGCGCACGATGGTCCAGGCGCGCGTCTCCTTCGGCCCGACGGTGAAATAGGTGATCAGGCCCAGCAGGTCGTAGCCGGCGCGGATCACCCGATCGAGGCCACTGTCGTGCAGCCCCAGCCCCTCCAGGAACTCCGCGCGCTCCTCTTCCGGCAACTGGCTCACCTCCGCCTCGATCGCGGCGGAGACCACCACCGCGCGCGCGCCTTCGGCCGCCGCACGCTCCATCACCTGGGCGGAAAACGCGTTGCCGTCGGCCGCGGCACTTTCCTCCACGTTGCAGACATACAGCACCGGCTTGGAGGTCAGCAGCTGCAAGCGCCGCACCGCCTCCTCCTCACCCTTCGGGATCGCCGTTCGGGCCGGCCGGCCGGCCTGCAAGGCGGCGACGATCGGCTCCATCAGCTCCACCGCGGCCACGCTCTCCTTGTCGCCGCCGCGCGCCTTCTTCTGCGCCGCCAGCAGCCGCTTCTCCAGGCTTTCCAGGTCCGACAGCATCAGCTCGGTCTCGACCGTCTCCGCATCGCGGATCGGGTCGACGCTGCCCTCCACATGGGTCACGTCGCCATCCTCGAAGCAGCGCAGCACGTGGATGATCGCGTCCACCTCGCGGATATTGGCCAGGAACTGGTTGCCCAGGCCCTCGCCTTTCGAAGCCCCGCGCACCAGGCCGGCGATGTCGACGAATTCCAGGCTGGTGGGGACGATCCGCACCGACTTGCCGATCTCGGCCAGCGCGGCCAGACGCGGATCGGGCACGCCGACGCGCCCGGTGTTCGGCTCGATCGTGCAGAACGGATAATTCGCCGCCTGTGCCGCGGCGGTCGCCGTCAGCGCATTGAAAAGCGTCGATTTGCCGACATTCGGCAGCCCGACGATACCGCAATTGAAACCCATCTACTTCGCATCCTGTGTTAGCAGCGCCACTTTGGTCATGAAATCCTCGGGCTTGCCCTGCGCCAGCAGCGGCGCCGCTTCGGCCACGCCGTCCAACATCGCAATCAGCCAGTCGCGGTCCGCCTTGGCGAAATCGCCCAGCACATGGCCGGTCACCCGGTCCTTGTCGCCGGGATGGCCGATACCCAGGCGCACCCGCCAGTAATCCGGCGTGCCCAGCATCCGGTCCATGCTGCGCAGGCCGTTATGCCCCGCCGCCCCGCCGCCGCGCTTCACCCGCAGCTTGCCGGGCGCCAGGTCCAGCTCGTCATGGAACGCGGTGATCTGCTCCGGGGAGATCTTGAAGAACGCGGCCGCCGCCTGAACCGCCTCGCCGGACAGGTTCATGTAG
Source organism: uncultured Alphaproteobacteria bacterium (assembly GCA_963839645.1). Taxonomy (GTDB): domain Bacteria; phylum Pseudomonadota; class Alphaproteobacteria; order Acetobacterales; family Acetobacteraceae; genus PALSA-911. The sequence goes on from CAWIVZ010000001.1 coordinate 803,058, forward strand.
GTCATCGGCTTCAACGCCAACACCTTCTCCCCGCCCACCGAGCCCTCGGCCACCAGGCCCTTGAAACGCTGCCGCCACGGGCTGAACCCGTGGCGGTGCGCGATCACGTCGATGGCCATGAAGCCGATATTGTGCCGCTGGCGTGCCATCCCCGGCTCCGGATTGCCGAGGCCGACCCACAGCAGCATGGCGAGAAACCGGCCTGCCTGAAGATTACTTCTTCTTGGCGGCCGGCTTGGCGGCAGCCGCGGGAGCCGCGGCCCCTTCGGCCGGCGCGGCGTCGACGATCTTCGCCGGCGGCGCCACGGTGGCGATGACGAAGTCACGGTCGGTGATCGCCGGGCGCGTGCCCTCGGTCCCCGTCAGGTTGCTCCAACGCACGGTGTCGTTGAAATCAAGCCCGGTCAGGTCCGCGTCGAAGCGCTCGGGAATGTTGTCGGGATCGGCGCTGACCTCCACCGTGTGGCGGACAACGTTCAGCACCGCGCCGCGCTTCAACCCGGGGCTGGCTGCCTCATTGTCGAAATGCACCGGCACCGACACGCGGATCAGCTCGCCGCTCGCCAGGCGCTGAAAGTCCACATGCTCGGGCTGGTCGGTCACGGGGTGATACTGCACGTCGCGGATCAGCGCCCGGGTCGTCTCCCCGGCCACGTTGATCTCATACAGCCGGGACTGCCAGCCGCCGCGATGCAGTTCCTTCAGAACCGCCTTCGGCTCCAACGAAATCAACGTCGGCGCCTGCTTGGCTCCGTAAATGACGGCAGGTACCCTGCCCTCCCTCCGAGTGGCCCGCGCCGCCCCCTTACCGGCTCGCGGACGCGCCTCGGCCTCGATAGCTACACGATTGGCCATGGTTCGCTCCTGCAAATGACAAAACGCCGGCCTCCAGGGGTGCCAGCGCAGCGGGCGATCTAGCGGATTGGGGGGCTTTGGGCAAGTGAGCAAGGCCAGGGGGCGCTGCCCCTGGACCCCCGCCAGAGGCTCGCCTCTGGAACTCCTGGTTATTTTCTATGAAATGGGCGGGCCAAGGCGGTGCGTTCAGCACTACCTCGCCCGCCCATTTCATAGAAAATGTCTGGGGTTTCCAAAGGGCGAGCCCTTTGGCGGGGTCCAGGGGCAGAGCCCCTGGCCTTACTTACCTTCACCCAAAGCCCCCCGTTCAGCGGATCAGCCCGGTGAGCGGGCTCGATGGGTCGGCGCCCAGGCGGCGGGGCATGCGGCCGGCGAGGAAGGACAGGCGGCCGGCTTCCACGGCGGCTTTCATCGCTCTGGCCATCAGCACGGGGTGTTGGGCATGGGCAATGGCGGAATTCATCAGCACGGCGTCGCAGCCGAGTTCCATGGCGATGGCGGCGTCCGATGCGGTGCCGACGCCGGCGTCCACCAGCAGGGGCACCTTCGCCTGTTCGATCATCATGGAGATCATGGCCGGGTTCTGGATGCCGAGGCCCGAGCCGATCGGCGCGCCCAGCGGCATGATGGCGACGGCGCCCAGGTCTTCCAGCTTCTTGGCCGCGATCGGGTCGTCGGCGCAGTAGACCATCACCTCGAACCCGTCCTTGATCAGCACGGCGGTGGCTTCCAGCGTGGCCTGCATGTCCGGGTACAGCGTGGGCGGCGGGCCGAGCACTTCCAGCTTCACCAGGTTCCAGCCGCCGGCCTCGCGCGCCAGGCGCAGGGTGCGCACCGCCTCGTTGGCCGTGAAGCAGCCGGCGGTGTTGGGCAGGTAGGTGTAGCGCTTGGGATCGACGTAATCCTGCAGCATCGGCGCCTTGGGATCGGACAGGTTCACCCGCCGCACCGCCACGGTGACGATCTCCGCGCCCGAAGCCTCGATCGCCGCGGCGGTTTCCTCCAGGTCCTTGTATTTCCCGGTGCCGACGATCAGGCGGGAGCGGAAGCTGCGTCCGGCGACCGTCCAGGTGTCATCGGTCTTGATAGTGGTGTCCATTTTGCTCGCCTTTATCCGCCGCCAATGAAATGCACGATTTCCAGCCGGTCCCCATTCTGCAGCCAGGTCTGCCCGTAGGTCGAGCGCGGCACGATTTCCTCGTTGCGCTCCACCGCGACCTTGCGGATGTCGAGTTCAAGCCGTCCGAGCAGCCCGGCGACACTCAGCGGCGCCGGATGAGTTGTGCTCTCGCCGTTCAGCGACAGGGTGATGGAGTTCTGCAGCACTTGGGACATTCTTGGCTCCCTTCGCTGGTATGACCCAGGCAGGTTCAACGGGTGTGATCTCAGCCTACGTTTGCAGGCACCCCGGCAAGGGATCAGGCTGCCCCAGCGATCCGGTGGCGTCAAGAGATCCGGGGCTAGGAGGGTGGTGCGACGAAGGCCAGGATGCGGTCCAGCGCCATGTTGCGGTACTCGTCCGCCTCCACGAACAGCTCGTGGCGCGCGCCGTCGATCTTCACCAGGGTGCAGCTGTCGGGATGCATGCCGTTCAGCCGCGCGCTGAAGCGGTTCTGCGCGCTGTCGAGCACCACGCCGTCATTGCCGGCCTGCAGCAGCAGGACGGGCACCACGATGCGCCCCGCCCGGTCCTGCGCCTGGCGGCCGGCGGCATAGGCGACGCGCACCCAATGCACGCTGGGGCTGCCGAGTTCGGTGGCCGGATTGGCGTTGTACTCGTCCCAGGTGATCCCCCAGCGGACCGCGCTGTGGGTGAACTCGTTGGTGGCGGGATCGAAATCGCGCACATGGTCGTACGGGTGACCGCCGGGGATATACCCATCGCCAAGGCCGACCGTATCCATCGCGCTCACCGCGAACAGCGACGCTTCCGCCACCGGCAGCTTCGGCTCGTGCATGGGCGAGCACAGCACCGCCCGGTCGAAATCGCGCTGGTGCTCCTCCAGGTACAGCGAGGCGATGCAGCCGCCCATCGAATGCGACAGCAGCACGTGGCGCTTATGGCCGGCGGGTTTGACCTGATCGTCGAAGAAGGTCTTCAGATCGGCCACATAGTCGCCGAACGCCTCGACATGGCCGATCATCGGATCGGACAGCAGCCGGCTGGAGAAGCCCTGGCCGCGATGGTCGTGGATGTAGACCGAGTAGCCATTGCGGTTCAGGTCGTAGATCAGCTCCTTGTACTTGACCATGCACTCGGTGCGGCCGGAGGAGATGACGATGGCGGTATCGGCGCCCGGGCGGGGGAAGCGCATATAATGAATGCGGATGTTATCGCCGCGCGTGGAGACGAAGTCACCCGATTCGCCGGTCTCCCAGAATGCACGGATCCCATCTGGGTAGACGCTCGGCAATTCCGCCTCCGAGGTGATCCCGGGTCCGGGCTCCGCGGCGGCCGGCGACCGCACCGGGTGGGGTGCCGGATGGGGCGCGGGCCGGGCGGCGGGTTTGGTCGGCTGTTTCCTCGGGTGCTTCGCCGCCGGTTCCTGCGCGGCGCCCGCCGGCCGGCCTCCGATGAACGGCGCGGCGGCCATCGCCAGAACGCTGGCACGCAACAAGAGGCGGCGCTGCATCGATCCATCCTTCATCCAGGCACTCCGCGCGGCGCGGATCATTGCGCCAAAGGTGCGGAGGTTTGGCCGTGAACGCAAGGGAGCGACCAGCCCCCTGGTTTGTTGGACTGGCGCGCGCTGCCATGCTACGGGGCGCGATCATGTCACACGCATCCTCCATGCCCCTCATCGCCGTGCTGAACGGCCCGAACATCAACATGCTCGGCCTGCGCCAGCCGCATCTGTATGGCTCGGCCACGCTGGACGACGTGGAGCAGCTCTGCGCCGAGACCGCCGAGGGCCTGGGCGTGGCGATCGATTTTCGCCAGACCAACGGCGAGGGCGAACTGATCACCTGGGTGCAGGAGTTTCGCGGCCGAGCCGCGGGCATCATCATCAACGCCGGCGGCTACACGCATACCTCCGTCGCCCTGATGGACGCGCTGCTGGCCTCCGAGCTGCCGGTGATCGAGGTGCACATCACCAACATCCACCGGCGCGAGGAGTTCCGGCATGTCTCCTACATATCGAAGGTCGCGGTGGGCATGATCGCCGGGCTGGGCATCCAGGGCTATGCGCTGGCATTGATGTCCATGGCGGACATGATTTCGGAGGATGGCGCGTGAGCAGCATCAGGTTCGACGCGGAAGCCATCCGCGCCCTGGCCAACATCCTGACCGATACCGGCCTGACCGAAATCGAGATCACCGAAAAGGACAGCCGGATCCGGGTGGCGCGCGCGCCCGCCCAGATGGTGTCCCAGACCGCCTATGCGCCCGCGGCGGCCATGGCGCCCGCGCCGACTGCCACGCCCGCAGCAGCGGCGCCGGCGGATCTGTCCGCCCATCCCGGCGCGGTGAAAAGCCCGATGGTCGGCGTGGCGTATCTGTCGGCCGAACCCGGAGCCGCGCCCTTCGTGGTGCCCGGCCAGGCGGTCACCGAGGGGCAGACCCTGCTGCTGGTCGAGGCGATGAAGACCTACAACCAGATCAAGGCGCCGAAGGCCGGCACCGTCTCGCGCATCCTGGTGAATTCCGGGTCGCCGGTGGAATATGGCGAAGTGCTGATCCTGCTGGACGTCTGATCCGGGAGTGGCCCCGTTGTTCCAGAAGATCCTGATCGCCAATCGCGGCGAGATCGCGCTCCGCATCCAGCGCGCCTGCCGGGAGCTCGGCATTCCCTCGGTCGCGGTGCATTCCACGGCGGATGCCGAGGCGATGCATGTGCGCCTGGCCGATGAAAGCGTCTGCATCGGCCCGCCGGCGGCGAAAGATTCCTATCTCAACATTCCCAACATCCTTTCGGCCGCATCCATCACCGGGGCCGACGCCATCCATCCCGGCTACGGCTTCCTGTCGGAGAACGCCGGCTTCGCCGAGAAGGTCGAGGCGCACGGCATGACCTTCATCGGCCCCTCGCCGGCGCATATCCGCATGATGGGCGACAAGATCGCCGCCAAGGTCGCCATGGCTTCGCTCGGCGTGCCGCTGGTGCCGGGCTCGGACGGCGTGGTGTCCGATCTGGACGAGGCGCGCGCGGTGGCCGCGCGCATCGGCTATCCCGTGCTGGTCAAGGCCGCCGCCGGCGGCGGCGGGCGCGGCATGAAGGTGGCCGAGACCGCCGACCAGATCGAGGAAGCCTGGCGCGTCGCCCGCGCCGAGGCCCGCGCCGGCTTCGGCAACGACGCGGTGTATATCGAGAAATACCTGGACCGCCCGCGCCATATCGAGCTGCAGATCATGGCCGACGCGCATGGCAACGTGGTGCATTTCGGCGAGCGCGACTGCTCCCTGCAGCGCCGCCACCAGAAGCTGCTGGAGGAAGCCGGCTCCCCGGTGCTGACCGGCGCGCAGCGCGACGCGCTCGGCGCCATCGCCACCGCCGGCCTGGCCAAGCTCGGCTACCGCAATGCCGGCACGCTGGAGTTCCTGTACCAGGACGAGCAGTTCGCCTTCATCGAGATGAACACCCGCCTGCAGGTGGAGCATCCGATCACCGAGATGGTCTGCGGCGTCGACCTGGTGCGCGAGCAGATCCGCGTCGCCGCCGGCCATCCGCTCGGCTACACGCAGCAGGACATCGTGTTCAACGGCCACGCGATCGAGTGCCGGATCAACGCCGAGGACCCGGAAACCTTCATGCCGACGCCGGGCCGGGTCAGCGCGTTCCACGCCCCCGGCGGCCTCGGCGTGCGCGTGGACTCCGCGCTGTATGCCGGCTGCATGGTGCCGCCGTTCTACGACAGCATGATCGCCAAGCTGATCGTGCACGCGCCGACCCGGCCGGAGGCGATCGCCCGCATGCGCCGCGCCCTGGCCGAATTCGCGATCCTCGGCGTCAGCACCACCGTTCCCCTGCACCAGCGCATCGTGGAATCCCCCGAATTCCAGGCCGGCGACTACACGATCCACTGGCTGGAGCGGTTCGTGAACGAGCCGCATTAGCCGCGCACCGCCGGTGGCAGCGAGAACCCGATGCGCCTGATCGCGGTCGGCAAACTGCGCGACGGGCCGGAAGCGGAGCTGTTCGCCCGCTACAACGCCCGGCTGCGCCCGAAGATGACGGTAACCGAGATCGCGGAGGCGCCCGGCGCCCCGGCCGAAGCCAAGCGGCGCGAGGGTGCGGCGATCCTGGCCGCCCTGCCGCCAGCCGCCTTCGCCGTGGCGCTCGATCTCGGCGGGATGGCGCCGGACAGCGAGGGGCTGGCCAAACATCTGGAGCGCTGGCTGGGGTCCTCGCGGGAAATCTGCTTCCTGATCGGCGGCGCCGAGGGGCTGGACGGCGCGGTGATCGCCCGCGCCGACGCGGCGCTCTCGCTCGGCCGGCTGACCTGGCCGCACATGCTGGTGCGCGTGCTGCTGGCCGAACAGCTGTTCCGCGCCAGCGCCATTCTGTCCGGCCATCCTTATCATCGGGCGGGCCGTCCCTAACTCTTGTTCTGGCGAACCGCCTTCTTTACAGAACCTCAACCGACCCGCGGGAACGATCCGGAGCAGGACCATGGCCGATCCACAGAAAATCCGTCCCGTCATGCTGGTGATCCTGGACGGCTGGGGCTGGCGCGAGGACCCGGCGGACAACGCCGTGCGGCTGGCGAAGACCCCGAATTTCGACCGGCTCTGGACCTCCTGTCCGCACGCGCTGCTGCGCACCTCCGGGCTGAATGTCGGTCTGCCGGACGGCCAGATGGGCAATTCCGAGGTCGGTCACCTGAACATCGGCGCCGGACGCGTGGTCATGCAGGACCTGCCGCGCATCGGCCTGGCGATCGAGGACGGCAGCCTGGCGAAGAACCCGGTGCTGGCCGACCTGATCACCCGGGTGAAGGCCATCCGGCGGCATTTGCCATCTGTTCGGCCTGATCTCCCCCGGCGGCGTCCATTCGCACCAGGACCACGCCGCCGCCCTGGCGCACATCCTGGACCGGGCCGGGGTCAAGGCCGTCATGCATGCCTTCACCGACGGCCGCGATACCCCGCCGCAATCGGCCGGCGACGACCTCCGCCGCCTGTCGGCCGCCCTGCCCGCCGCGGTGAAGATCGCCACCGTCAGCGGCCGCTACTACGCCATGGACCGCGACAAGCGCTGGGACCGGGTGCAGAAGGCCTATCTGGCCATGGCCGAGGGCCAGGGCCCACGCTTCGCCGACGCCGCCGCGGTCGTCGATCACGCCTATGGCGACAAGATCACCGATGAATTCGTCCTTCCCGCCGCCGTCGGCGACTACGCCGGCATGAAGGATGGCGACGCCCTGCTGTGCTTCAACTTCCGCGCCGACCGGGTGCGGGAAATCCTGGCGCCGCTGGTCGATCCCGGCTTCGACGGCTTCGCCCTGGACCGGCGCATCCAGTTCTCCGCCGCCGTCGGCATGACACACTACAGCGACGCGCTCGCCCCGTTCATGACCACGCTGTTCGCGCCGCAGCCCATGATCCACCTGCTGGGCCAGGAAGTCGCCGCCGCCGGACGCACCCAGCTCCGCATGGCGGAGACCGAGAAATATCCGCACGTGACGTATTTCTTCAACGGCGGCGAGGAAACGCCGAACCAAGGCGAGGAACGCATCATGGTGCCCTCGCCGAAGGTGGCGACCTACGATCTGCAGCCGGAAATGTCGGCGGCGGAACTGACCGACAAGGCCGTCGAGCAGATCAACTCGAAGAAATTCGACTTGATCGTGCTGAACTTCGCCAACCCTGACATGGTGGGCCACACCGGCAGCCTGCCGGCGGCGATCCGCGCCGTGGAAACGGTGGACACCAGCCTGGGGCGCATCGCGGACGCGGTCGCCGCGCAGGGCGGGGCGCTGCTGGTGACCGCCGATCACGGCAATTGCGAGATGATGCGCGACCCCGTCACCGGCGGACCCCATACCTCCCATACCACCAACCCGGTGCCGGTGTTCCTGATGGGCGGCAACGCCCAAACCCTGGAAAACGGCAGCCTGTGCGACATCGCGCCGACCCTGATGCGCTTCATGGATCTGCCCCAGCCAGCGGAAATGACCGGCACCCCCCTGACCCGGCCCGCCGCCGCGCGCGCCGCGGAGTAGGCAAGGTTGGGGCTTTGCCCCAAACCCCAGGAGGGGCGCTGCCCTGTGTCTGCTTCGCAGCCACAGCCCGCAAGGGAACGTCGTTCCCTTGACCCGCTTGAATAGGTTTGTTGGGAAAGGGGGCATAACCGACGTAGCGGTTGATGGGCTTCGGCACGCCCCCTTTCCCAACAAACCCGTCCATGGGGTTAAGGGGACGAGTTCCCTTACGGGTGCAGGGCAGCGCCCTGCCGGGGTCTGGGGCGGAGCCCCAGCCTTGCTTGCCCTGCTGCTAGCGCTGGCGGCGCCGGCCTGGGGGCAGGACGCGGCGGGCACGCGCCAGCAGATGCATGAGACGGAGCGGGCCAGGGCCGCCGAGTTGGCCGCCCAGAAGCAGGCTGCGGCCAGGGTGAGCGCCGCGGCGGCGGAGGAGCAGCGGCTGGCGGCGCAGCGCGTGGCGGCGGCCGCCAGGCTGCGCCAGGCCGAGACCGCCACCGCCGCGGCAGCGCAGCGGATGGAGGATTTGTCGAGCCGGCAGCGGGACATCCAGGCACGGTTGGCCGCCCGCGCGGCGGACATGGTGCCGCTGCTGCCGCTGATCGAGCGGTTGCAGCTATATCCCGCCGAGACCCTGCTCGCGGCCCCGACCGACCCGGAAACCGCGCTCACCGGCGTGCTGGTGCTGCGCGGACTGGCGCGGCAGCTGGAGACGGATGCCAAGGCCTTGCGCCGGGAACAGGCAGAGTTGGACCGCACCCGCCAGGAGATCGAGCAGCAGACCCCGGTGCTGAACGCCGCCCAGGCCGCGCAGGCCGCCCAGGCGGCGGAACTGGACCGGCAGATCGCGGCCACCGCCTCAGGCAAGCGGGAGGCGATGGGCGAGGCGGTGGCCGCCGCCCGCCGCGCGGCCGATCTGGCTGCCCGGGCCGAGGGCTTGCGCGCGGTTATCGCGGCGATCGAGGCGGAGCGCCGGGCGGAGGAAAAACGGGCCCGAGAGGAAGCCGCCGCCGCCGAGCGGATGAAGCACACCCAGGCCGCGCAGGCCGCCCGGGAGCGCCAGGCGGCGCTTGCCAGGCCCACCGGCAGCGGCACGATCGCGGCGACCGCCCGGCCCGGCGGCCAGTTGCTGGTTCCCGTCGCCGGGCGCGTCAGCCGCCATTGGGGCGACCGGACCGATGCCGGGCCGGCCACCGGGATCACCTACCAGCCGCCGCCATCGGCGCGGGTGGTCGCTCCCTGCAGCGGGCGGGTGGTGTTCGGCGCGCCGTTCCGCAGTTTCGGCCTGTTGCTCATCATCGATTGCGGCGGCGGCTATCATACGGTGCTGGCGGGGCTGGAAAGGCTGGACGCCAAGGTCGGCCAGCCGGTGCAGGCCGGCGAGCCGGTCGGCGTGATGCCGAGCTGGGACCCGAAGGACGATCCCCGCGCGGCCGGCCGGCCGGGGCTGTACGTGGAGCTGCGCCGGGGCGGCACGCCGGTGGACCCGGCGCCCTGGCTGAAAACTCGCGGGTGAGAGGTAACTTCAAGCTCCGTGACAAGAAATAGGTTGCCTCGGTTTAATTCTGCTCTACTGGAATGCTGGTCGGGTCCCACCAGATAATGCTATTGCCTGCGAGACCATCGTTGAGCGTATCGCCCGCAGCGGCTTGAAGGTCGTTGATGCAAGGCGCACGGTAGCCAGCGTGCTCGGAACGGCGCAGGCATTGCCGCGCTGATTTGAATTGCCGTGAGAGGAAAGTGAGTCGCATGGAGCTTCGCCCACCTAGCCGGCGGACCGGTCTGTTCAGAACGGGCCTGCTGATTGGCGCCGCCTTCGTCACCGGCTTGGCCGCGGGGCCGGTGTCGGGGATGCTGGAACGCCAGTTCGGGCTGAATGTCGGCATCCAGTCCGCGTTCGCGGAAGATGCCACGAAGCCGGACATGTACCGCCTGCTGGCGCTGTTGGGCGACGTGATCGAGCGCGTGCGCGCCGACTACGTGGAGCCGGTGAACGACAAGGAGCTGATCGAGAACGCGATCAACGGCATGCTGACCGGCCTGGACGCGCACAGCAGCTACATGAACGCGCAGGCGTTCAAGGACATGCAGGTGCAGACCCGCGGCGAATTCGGCGGCCTGGGCATCGAGGTCACCCAGGAAGGCGGCCTGATCAAGGTCGTCAGCCCGATCGACGACACGCCCGCCGCCCGCGCCGGCATCAAGCCCGGCGACCTGATCACCCAGATCGACGGCAAGACCGTTCAGGGCCTGAGCCTGAACGACGCGGTGGAGAAAATGCGCGGCGCGCCGAGCAGCCGCATCACGCTGACCATCAAGCGCGAGGGCGTGGACAAGCCGGTCGAGGCGAATTTGGTCCGCGAGATCATCAAGATCAAGGTCGTCAAGCAGCGGCTGGAGGGCGGTGACGTCGGCTATATCCGGCTGTCGCAGTTCAGCGAGCAGGCCGATGCCAGCATCCGCAAGGCGGTGACCGCATTGAAGGCCGAGTCCGGCAACAAGCTCAAGGCGATCGTGTTCGATCTGCGCAACGACCCCGGCGGCTTGCTGGACCAGGCGGTCGCGGTCGCGTCCGACTTCATCGATCGCGGGGAAATCGTCTCCACCCGCGCCCGCCGGCCCGACGAGAGCCAGCGCTGGGATGCCAAGGCCGGCGACATCACCGGCGGCCTGCCGATGGTGGTGCTGATCAACGGCGGCTCCGCCTCGTCCAGCGAGATCGTCGCCGGCGCGCTGCAGGACCACCGCCGCGCGGTGCTGCTGGGCACCCGCAGCTTCGGCAAGGGATCGGTGCAGACGGTGATGCCGCTGCCCGGCAACGGCGCCATGCGGCTGACCACGGCGCGCTACTACACGCCGTCCGGCCGGTCGATCCAGGGTCTCGGGATCACGCCCGACGTGCCCGTCGCCGCGACCCGGACCGAGGTGCAGCGCTTCGGACCGGAGCGCGAGGCCGACCTGAACCACGTGCTGACCAACCGCGGCGGCGCCCCGCAATCGGCCCTGCCGCCGCGCACCGACCTGCCCGCGATCGCCAAGGAAATCCCGGACAAACCGCCGGAGGGTTTCCCCGCGTTCGATCCTGCCAAGCCCACGGAAACCGATTTCCAGTTGCAGCAGGCCCTGGTGTTGGCCCGCGCGATGGCCGAGCAGAAGCGCGCAGCCAACTAGACATCGCATGTCCATCGGGGTGAGTGGGCGCGGTTCGGGCGAGGGAAAACGGCCGTCGCGATGGCGCGGCCTGATCCTGTTCTGGGCGCTGGTCCTGGCGATCATCGCAAGCGGTGCGGTCGACGCTCCAGGTGCTGGGGCCGCCCGCGGCACCGGAACCGGCCCGGAGCGCGGCCGTTCCGCCGCGCAACGAGCCGAACCCGGAGGCCCCAAAGCCTCAAGCCCCAAAGCCTGAAACGACGAAGCCGGAGGCAGCGAAGCCCGAGGAACCAAAACCCGGGGAACCAAAACCCGAGGCCGGGAAACCGGGACCCGCGAGCCCCGCGCCGGCCGCCGCGCCCGAGCCCGCGCCCCATGCAGCCGCCGAGCCCGCCATCACCACCCCGCCGCCTGCCCGCACGCCCGCCGATGCGCTGCGGCCGGGATCCTCGGCCGCTTCCGGCCCCATCGCCGCCCCCGACCCCGCCTTGCTGGAGCCAGGCCGCGACCCCGATTCCGGCATGCTGCCGCGCATCGGCAAGGACGGCCGCACCCCCGGCCAGGCCTATGCGCGCGGCTTCGCCGCCGACCCCGCCGTGCCCCGGATCGCCCTGGTGGTGGCCGGCATCGGCCTGAACTCCGCCGAGAGCATGCGGGCGATCCAGGGCCTGCCCGGGGGGATCACGCTCGCGGTCTCGCCCTACGCCGCGCCCAATCCCGCCTTGCTCAACGTGGCCCGCCAGGATGGCCACGAATTGCTGCTGGCCATCCCACTGGAACCGATGGGTTACCCGCGCAACGACCCCGGCGAGCACGCCCTGCTGACCGGTGCGACGGAGGAGGACAACAAGCGCAACCTCGAATGGGCGCTCGGACGCTTCGCCGGATACGCCGGGGTTACCGCGGCGCTCGGCGGCCAGTTGAACGGCGAGCGCTTCCCGGTCGTGGCCGAACAGATGCTGCCGATGCTGCACAGCCTCGCCATGCGCGGGCTGTTCTATGTCGATCCCCGCATCCTGCCGCCGTCGGAAACCGGTAAACCGCAGCCGGTTCTGCCCTATCTCTGGAACCGGTCCATCGACCTGATCGTGGACGATCCCGCCGATGCCGCCTCAATCGAGGCCAAGCTGGCGGCGCTGGAAGACATTGCCCGCGACAAGGGCTCGGCACTGGGTTTGGTGGAACTGGCCTCGCCGGTGGCGCTCGACCGCCTGGCAGCCTGGTCCAACGGCCTGGCCGCACGAGGCATTCGCGCTGGCCCCGGCCAGTGCCGTTATGTTGCCGCCCGGGAAGGTACCCGAATGACCCAGGCCGCCGATCTGCCCTACCGCCCGAACGTCGGCGCGGTGCTGTTCAACCGCGATGGCCGCGTCCTGGTTGCCCGGCGCGCCAATTTCCCCAATGCCGAAGGCCCGGCAGGCGGCTGGCAACTGCCGCAAGGCGGCATCGACCCCGAGGAGGATCCCCGCAGCGCGGTGCTGCGCGAACTGGCCGAGGAAATCGGCACCGACCGGGCCGAAATCATCGGCGAGCATCCCGATTGGCTGTTCTACGACCTGCCCAACCACCTGATCGGCGTCGCCCTGCGCGGCCGCTGGCGCGGCCAGCGGCAACGCTGGTTCGCGCTGCGCTTCACCGGCACGGACAACGACATCCGGCTGGACGCCGACCCGCACCCCGAATTCGACGCCTGGCGCTGGGCCGAACTTGCCGAACTCCCCGGTCTCGCGGTGGACTTCAAACGCCCAATCTACGAAATCCTGGCCCACTCCTTCGCACCCTTCGCCGCCTTGGGGCCTGAGGGGGAGTAGGCAAGATTGGGGCTTCGCCCCAAACCCCAGCAGGGCGCTGCCCTGCACCCGTGAGGGGACTCGTCCCCTCAACCCCATGGACGGGTTTGCTGGGAAAGGGGCATGCCGAAGCCATCGTCGGCTACGTCGGTTATGCCCCCTTTCCAAGCAAACCTATTCAAAAGGGTCCAGGGAACGAGTTCCCTTGCGGGGTGGAGGGGCAGCGCCCCTCCCGGGGTCTGGGGCGGAGCCCCAGCCTTCCTGCCGCCCGCTCAGGCGCCCAAAGGCTCGCCGAAGGGGCGCCAGCCTTTGCCGTCGAAGCGTTGCATGCGCAACTGCTTGATCGCGAAGTAGTCGGTTGGCGTGGTCTTGAAGCGGATGCCGTTGTGGAACATCGGCAGTTGCAGGTCGAGGTTGGTGGCCTGCTTCATGATGTTTTCCCGCGACAGGTCCTCGCCGCATTGCTTCAGCACCGGGATCAGCGTCTGCGCGGCACAATAGCCATAGACGTTGTTGATGTCGGCCAGATCGCCCTGCGGCTGGTATTTCTTCATGAACGCCAGCCAATCCTTGTAGCCGGGATCCTCCGCCCAGTTCGGGTCGGACGGGTCCTTCATGTAGGCGGCGGTCAGATGGCCGATCGCTTTTTCCGGCCCGGCGGGATTGATGCCGGACGTCACCGAGGAGCCGACATTGGACATGATGTACATCGGCTTCCAGCCAAGATCGTAGGTCTTGCGCACGGCCATGGCCTGGAATTTCGGCACGCAGGAGGCGAAGATCACGTTGGCCCCGGAATCGCGCATCTGCACGATCTGCGAATCGATCGTCGCGTCGGTCACCTCGTAGCTGACCGCGACCGCGATGCGGTTGGCCTGATCCCCGAGCCCGTCGCGGAAGCCCTTGTGGTAATCCTTGCCGCTGTCGTCGTTCTGATACAGCACCGCGATCTTGGCGTCGGGTTTGTTCGCCAGCACGTATTTGGCGTAGATCCGGCCCTCGATCAGGTAGCTGGGCTGCCAGCCGATGGTCCACGGAAAGTTCACGTGGTCGCCGAACTGCGACGCGCCGGAGGCGACGAAGATCTGCGGCACCTTCTTGGCATTCAGGTATTTCCGCGTCGACATCGCGGTAGGCGTGCCGAGTTGCAGGAAGATCGCCGCGACGTTTTCCTGCTCCACCAGCCGGCGGGTCTGTTCCACCGTGCGCGGCGGGCTGTAGCCGTCGTCCAGGCTGATGACCTTGATCTTGCGGCCGTTGATGCCGCCCATCTGGTTGATCATGTCGATATAGGCGAGCTGGGCAAAGCCGATCGGCGCGTAGCTGGAGGCCGGGCCGGAATAGGGTTCGGTCTGGCCGAGCAGGATCTCCTTGTCGGTCACCCCCGGCGCGCTATTGGCCCGCGCGATGGCGGGGGTTGCCAATACGCTGGCGGACGCGAGGGCGAGCGCCTTGCGGCGGGTAATCTGGATCATGGACGGGTCGTCTCCTGGATGGCGTTGCCTGGCGTCGGTCTGGCGCCGACGGCTCAAATCCGATCATGCGCCTGGATCACCAGGACGCAAGCCCACCCCAACAGGAATCAGGGTTTCGCCGGGTTCGTCCGGCGTGGTCCGCGCGCCGTCCAGTCGCGCGATCCGGCGCTCCTCGGCCCGGCGGTCGTTCTCCTTCTGTGCGCCGGTGCGTCCGTGCCGAGCCCGGTTTTCCGCCGCCGCTTCCGTCTTCGCGTCGCGCTCGCGCCGCTTCTTCATCTGCCGGAGGTTGACGATCTCGCCCATCCCGCCATTCTCCCGCCCGGACATCGTATCCGCAACCCGGGAGGACTTTGAATGGGCAACACCATCGAACTGACGGCCGCCGACGGCCATAAGTTATCCGCGTATGTCGCGGGCGCCGCCGGCGCCAAGGCGGGCATCGTGGTCGTGCAGGAGATCTTCGGCGTCAACCACCACATGCGCGACATGGCCGACCGCTTCGCCGCCGCCGGCTATGCGGTGTGCGCCCCGGCGCTGTTCGACCGCGTGAAGCCCGGCGTGGAACTGGGCTACACCCAGGACGACGTCTCCGCCGGCCGCGACCTGCGCATGAAGCTCAGCGACGCGCAGGTGATGGCCGACATCGAGGCCGCCGCCAGGCACCTCGGCGGCAAGAAGCTCGGCATCGTCGGCTACTGCTTCGGCGGCACCGTCGCCTGGTGGGGCGCGACCCGCTCCAAATCCTTCGCCGCCTCGTCCGCCTGGTATGGCGGCGGCGTCGCCGGCACCAAGGACGAGCATCCGAACTGCCCGACGCAGATGCATTTCGGCGAGACCGACGCCTCGATCCCGATGACGGACGTGGACGCGGTGCGCGCGGCCCAGCCGAAGACGGACATTTACGTCTACAAGGGTGCCGGCCACGGCTTCGGCTGCGACGAGCGCGGCAGCTATTCGAAGCCCGATTACGATCTGGCCCAGGAGCGCACCTTGGCGTTCTTCGCCAAGCACCTGGGGTAGCAAGCAAGGCGAGGGGGCTCTGCCCCCTCGACCCCCGCCAGAGGCTCGCCTCTCAGTTCCCGGTCAGGCCCGACCTGCAGCGTGCGCGCCGAGGCGCTTGCGGCCAGCGACCATCGGCCGGCCGGTATCACGACTCGGCAAATGGGTTCTTCGTACCGCGCAGCTGCAGCCGGATCGGCGTTCCCGGCAGGTCGAAGGTCTCCCGCAGCGAATTCACCAGATAGCGCTGGTAATCCTCCGGCATCTGCTCGGCGCGGGTGCCGAAGGCGACGAAGGTGGGCGGGCGCGCCTTGGCCTGGGTGATGTAGCGCAGCTTCAGCCGCCGCCCCTGCACCAGCGGCGCCTGATGGCGGGCGAGCGCGCTCTCGAACCAGCGGTTCAACTCACCGGTGGGAATGCGGGTGTTCCAGGTCGCGTAGACCTTCCAGATCGCCGGCATCAATTTGTCGATGCTGGCGCCGGTCAGGGCCGAGAAGGTGACGACCGGAATGCCCTTCATCTGCGCCAGCGAGGTCTCCAGCCGGTCCGACACCGCCTTGCGGGTGGCGTTGCGGTCCACCACGGCATCCCATTTGTTCAGCGCGATGACGCAGGCCCGGCCCTCGCGCTCGATCAGCTTGGCGATCTGCAGATCCTGGTCGTGCAGGCCGAGCACCGCATCGATGGTCAGCACGACCACCTCGGCCATCTTCAGCGCCTCCAGCGAGGCGCTGACCGACATCTTCTCCAGCGGCGCCTCGATCCGCGCGCGCCGGCGCAGCCCGGCGGTGTCCACCAGCTCGATCCGGCGGCCCTGCGCATCGGTCAGGATCGAGGCGACGGCGTCGCGGGTCAGGCCGGGTTCCGGCCCGGTGATCATCCGCTCCTCGCCGAGCAGCCGGTTCAGCAGGGTGGATTTGCCGGCGTTCGGCCGGCCGACGATGGCCAGCTTCAACGGCCGGTCGGGCGCGCCCGCTTCTTCCTCCGCAACCGCGGTCTCGGGCGGCAGCCGGTCGGCGATCTCCATCATCAGCTGGGAGATGCCCTCGCCGTGCTCGGCCGAAATGGCGAGCGGCGAGCCCAGGCCGAGGGCATAGGCATCCAGGACGGAAGAGTTGGCGGCGCGGCCCTCCACCTTGTTGGCGACCAGCAGCACCTTGCGGTTCTGCCGGCGCAGCCATGCGGCGAAATGCGCGTCGGCGGGGGTGACGCCGTCGCGCGCGTCGATCACGAACACCACGAGGTCGGCGATGTTCACCGCCGCGGCCGAGGACGCGCGCATGCGCCCCGACAGCGTGTCGGGGGCTGATTCCTCCAGCCCCGCCGTGTCGATCAGCCGTACCTGCCGCCCGCGCAGCATCGCCTCGGCTTCCTTGCGGTCGCGCGTTACTCCCGGCGTGTCGGCGACCAGCGCCGCCCGCTTGCCGGCCAGGCGGTTGAACAGCGTCGATTTGCCGACATTCGGCCGCCCCGCGATCACGACGACCGGCAGCACCGGAGCATCATGGACAGGGAAATCGTCGTCGCCGTCCAGCGGGGGATCGATCCGGCTCACCTCAGCGCCGTCAGGCTGCCGTCGTCGGTGACCACGAACAGCGTGCCGTCGGCCACCACCGGCCCGAGAGAGGCGGCGCCGGACAGGTCCTGCCGGCCGAGGATTTCACCGGTATAGGGGCTGACCGACAGCGCCTGACTGTTGTTTCCGGCGACGATCAGCCTGTCGCCGACCAGCACCGGGCCGAACCAGTGGATCGGGCCGCGCTGCTTTTCCTCATTTTCGAATTTCGGCAGATCGGCCACCCAGGCGGGGCGGCCGTCGGCGCGGCCGAGGGCGGTGAGTTGCGCACCGGTCGCAACGACGAACATCCAGTCCCCGGCGATCCAAGGATTGTCGCTGCCGCCGATCTCGCGCTCCCACAGCCGCCGGCCGGATCGCAGGTCGATGCTCAGGCACAGCCCGCCGAGGCCGATGGCATACACCCGGCTGTTGGCGATGACCGGCAGGGCGCGAATGGCGGAAAGCTCGGTGATGGAGCTTTCCCCCGCCGCCGCCAGGCTGTCGGTCCAGGCCACGCTGCCGGAATCGGCGCGCAGCGTGGCAAGCTCGCCCGAGCCGAAGCCGGCGACCACCAGCCCGTCGGCATAGGCCGGCGCCGGCTGGCCGAGCAGCGACGTGATGGCGGACGGCGCGTGGTACGACCAGATCTGATGCCCGTCGTTGATGTCGAGCGCCAGCAGCCGGTCGTCGAAGGTGACGTAGAAAATCCGCCCTTCGGCGATGGTCGGCGCCGAACGGGCGGGCGTGCCGGTGTTGACCCGCCAGCGCAATTTGCCGGTGGCCGCGTCGATCGCCAGGACGTCGGCCAGCCCGTTGACGGCATACAGCACGCCCTGGTCCACGCTCATGCCGCCGCCGATATTGGTGCTGTCGTCATCCTCGCCACGGGTCTCCAGACGCCATTTGCGAGCGCCGGAAGCGGCATCGAAGGCGGTGATGACCGCCCCGGAATCCATCGCGAACACCACCCCGCCATCCACGACCGGCTGGGCCAGGATCTTGCGGCGATAGCCGCCGCCGGAGCCGATGGACGCGCTCCAGGCTTCCGTCAGGCGGTCGGCGGCGGCCAGATGGCCGGTCATGTGGGCAGGATTGCCGCCTGGCGTCGGCCAGTTGGCGTTTCGCACGGCCGGCGGCAGCACCACCTTGCGCGCGGTCGCCTCGCCGGCGTCCAGGGCGTTGCTGCTGGCGACGATCGACACGCGCTGGCCGGGCAGGGGGACTTTCTTGGCGCCGAACCAGTCGTCGTACAGGCTGCAGCCGGACAGCAGGGCGAGCGGGCCGAGCAGCGCGGCCCGGCGCGACAATCGCAGGGCCAGGGACCGGGAAGCGGCGGGGGAGCCGGACGCGGCGAGGATGTCGGACGGGGTCTTGCGGTTCATCGGTTCATCCACCCACCGGGCCAGGAAGGGATCCGCCGAGACGGACCAGCAGAGCACCGGAGCGGTTGCGCACGCCGATCGGGGCGGCCATGTCCCGGGCCAGGCGGCCCAGTGTTTCCTTCGCGGTGTCCACCTGCCCCTGGCGGATGTCGAGCAGGGCCAGCTGTTCCTGGGCCATCGCGTGCCACGGACTGTCGCTGGCCGTCAGCGGTTTCAGCCGGGCCGCAAGCTGCGCGGCGTCGCCGGTGTCGACCTGGCGCATGACGGCAATCAGGTTGGCAAGATCGCGCAGCAGCGGATCCACCGAGGAATCGCCGGCAACCTGGTCCCAGATCAGCACGGCGCCGGGCAGATCGCCGGCATCCGCCTTCAGCCCGGCTTCGCGCAGCCTGGCCAGCGCCCGGTAGCCGGCGGGCGCATCGGCGGCGACCGCGGCAAAGCCGGCGATCGCCTGCGCGCGCTTCGCGGCCGTGGCGGCGTCGTTCGGCGCGGAGAGGCCGGGCGTAGGCGCCAGATTGTCGGCGATGCGCATGGCGGCCAGGAACTTGCCGGCGGCGGCCTGGTCCTGGCGGCCCTGCCACCATTGCCAGCCCTGCCAGCCCGCGACGCCGAGCACCACCGCGAAAGCGGCGGCCAGGATCAGGCCGCCATAGCGCTTCAGGACCGCCTGCGCCTTCTCGGCGCGCAGTTCTTCATCGACCTCGTCGAAGATATCGACCACGTATTCTCCTGCCAGGCCTGGCGGTTGCAGTTTCTTCCGCTGGTGCGGATGGCGAACGCGGCTGGTGCACCATCGGGCACGCCGTCACGCGCCGGACCATAGCGACGGCATGGCCTTCGGGCAAACCATACGCAAAGCCCGCCCCAGGAACGCCCCTGTTAAGCGCCCCCGCTAAACGCCCACGCTAAACGTATGGTTCATGTTTGCGGCGCATACCGGAACGATGATGTGTCCGATCCGGCCCAAATTGCGGCGGCTGGCGGGACCGGGGCCCATTCTGGCGGGCCTGCTCCTGCTGACATCCTGTGCGCCCGGGCCATGGCCGCCGCCCTGGGTGGAACCGGCCGCCGCCCTGGCGGCCGCGGATGTCACGTCGATCGCGGTCCTGCATCGCGGCATCGTCGACACGCTGGTCTCCGCCGTCAGCGGCCGGGATTGCTCGATCGTCCATCTGGATCGCGGCCAGAGCTACTGCCGCGCGCAGGAGCCGCCGCCCCTGCCGCCGCCCTATTGCACGCGCAGCCTGGGGACGGTGGATTGCTGGACCAATCCGCAAGCCCTGGTCAATCTGCCGCCACAGGTGGCCGACGGTCCGGGGACCCTCACTCCGGCGCAGGAAGCCGACCGCACGCAGCGCTGGCCGCCGATCTAGCGCCCCAATGTCGGGCAGCCGGCAGCGGCTATCGCCATCCTCCCCGGATTCGGCACACAATCGCCAAAGCCTGGTGCCGAGACAGCAAAATGCCGATTGCCCACTCAACCAGCGGCCAGCCCGCTGGGAGGAACGCCCATGACCGTACCGGATCTGGTCCTGGCGAAACCGGGTGGGGCCGCAGCATGACCCGCGGCGCCAGGCTCACCGTGGCGATCACCGCGGGATTTGCTTTTCTCGGCCTGGCCATTTTCGGCTGGGCCGTCGCCCGACAGGCGGTCTGCGAGCCGATCCTCGACATGATCCCGGTTCTGGCCGACTGGCTGCGACAGTCCGAACGGGCTGCTGGGAACCCTCTGGCACCCGCTCAACGAGCACCATCTGGTTTGGATGCGATTGCTGACCCCGGCCGACTTTGTCCTGACCGGTGGCCGGCCATGGCTCAGCGGGACGATTTCGGTGGGGCTGCTGGCCTGCCTGGCGGGCGTTCCCGCCCGCGCGTTGCTGCGGACCGTCTTGCCCTCGCAGGTCCGCTGGGTCGGGGTCGCCGTACTGGTTCTGCTGGTATTCGGGGCGCCCGCGGCCGAGGCAACCGCCATCGTGATCAATGGCGTGTACCCGCAGGCGGCCGGATTTGCCATGCTGAGCCTGGGGTTTGCGGCAACCGGGAAATGGCGCCTGGCCTTCGCGATCGCCGTGGCAGCGGCGCTGGGCAACGGCGTCGGGCTGGTGCTGTTCCTGATCCTGCCTTGGCAAGCGTGGCGTGCCGGCGCATCGCCGGCGGCTGCGGGGCGCAAGCCCGGCTTGACCGTATGGGTGCTGGCGCTGGCGGGGCTGGCATTCGTTCTGCTGTATCTGTGGGGCGTGCCGGCCCAGCCGCACAAGCTGCCCCAGCCGGGCGTCGCCGTGCGCTACGCGGCGGCGATGCTCGGCCTGCCGTTGTCCCATTCCAGCGGCTTCGGCTGGCTTGGGACCGGATTGGGCGGATTGCTGGGGTTGCTCGGGCTTGGCGCCCTGGCGCGCCGGCCCGGCACCGAGCTGGAGCGTCTGGCCCAGGGCGGAATTCTGTTCGGCCTGGGGGCGGCGGCATTGGGGGCCCTGGGTCGAACCGACATAGCCGGGGGCCTGCCGGCGGTGCGCTACGCCGCTTTGGTGCTGCCGCTGCAGATCGGGCTGCTCTGCCTGGCGCTGCCCGCGGCGCTGCGACGGATGCGGCCGCTGCCCGTGACCCTCCTGCTCCTGCTGCTGGGGATCGGCCTGTGCGGCATGTCGGCCCTCGCGGCCCGCGCCACGGTGTCGGCCCTGGCCGGCTCGCGCGCCGCGGTGGCGCGTTTCGCTGCCGGAGAGCGCGATCCGTCACTCGAGCCCTATGTCTATCCCGACCTCGCGGAAGCCGCTCGGGTCTGGACAGAGCTGGCGGCACGCGGCTTGCCGGTCTGCCGGCAGACCCAACGCTGAGCGGGCGGCTCTTTGAGAGAACGGCCAGGCGTGCCTATCCTGCCGCGGACAAGAACCGGGAGGGTGACATGGCCGAGGGCATGACAGGCAGCAACGACGTCTTCGAGATCATGTCCACCATGCGCGCCATGCGCCGCCTGAAGCCCGATCCGGTGCCGGACGCGCTGATCCACAAGATCCTGCAGGCCGGCGTATCCGCCCCGAACGGCGGCAACACGCAGATATGGCGCTTCCTGGTGATCAAGGACCCGGCGGTGAAGAAGGCTGTGCAGGTCTACTACAAGCGCGCCTTCGACGAATGGATCGGCCCGCGCTACCTGACCAGCGAACCGCCGCCGGGCATCACCCGGGAAAAATACCTCCGCCAGCACGGCGCGGTGGAATACCTGACCGACCATTATCACGAGGCGCCTGTCTGGATCGTCGCCTGTTTGGAGGACGGCCCCAACCCGTCCCGTTCGGCCGGTGCGTCGATCTATCCGGCGGTGCAGAACATGCTGCTGGCCGCCCGCGCGCTGGGCCTGGGTTCGACCCTGACCACACGGCACCTGCGCTACGCCGCCGAGGTGGACGCCGCGATGGGATTGCCGGAGGGCGTGCATTCCTACGCCATCCTGCCGATCGGCTATCCGATGGGAAAATTCGGCCCCGTCGGCCGCACGAAGCTGTCGGACGTCGTGTTCAGCGAGAAATGGGGCCAGCCCTACGTGGAGGCCTGATCGCGCGCCTTAACCGCCTGGCGAGGAAATTCGGCGCCAATACACCGGCGCGCCGCGCGTCGCCGCGGGCTGAAAGGAGCGACAATTGCGAGCAACGGCGATGCTGGGGATGTTGGCCGCCAGCCCCCTCGCGGCCTGCGCGCAGCCGGCCGGCGTGCCCGGCCCCACCTCGCTCAGCCAGCAATGGATGCTGGGGATCGAGCGGATGCAGGGCGATCCGCTGCCTCAGCTTCCCTACACCAACCGCTTCATCGCAGACCTGGCGGCGATGCCGAACGCCCAGGTGGTGTATCTCGGCACGCCGGAAAACGCCGGGCTGTTCGCGTCCTGGCCGGGCGGGCGGCTGACCGTCTCACCCCGGCTGCGCGCGGAGCGGTCCTGCATGACCATCACCTACACCATCTTCCAATCCGGCCAGCCGCAAGGCGTCTTCGGTCTGATCATTCCGCCCCCGCAGGCCGGCGTCGAACCGGACCCGGTCTGCGTGGACCGCGCCGCCGGCGCGTTCTACCAGGCACTGGCCGTGCAGGGGCTGTAGGCAAGGCTGGGGCTCCGCCCCAGACCCCGGCAGGGCGCTGCCCTGCACCCGTGAGGGAACTCGTCCCCTCAACCCCATGGACGGGTTTGCTGGGAAAGGGGGCATGCCAAAGCCTATCAACGGCTACGTCGGTTATGCCCCCTTTCCCAGCAAACCTATTCAAAAGGGTCAAGGGAACAAGTTCCCTTGCGGGGTGGAGGGGCAGCGCCCCTCCTGGGGTTTGGGGCAAAGCCCCATACTTGCTTCAAACCCCCGTCACGTGCTCGTCGGCGGTGTCGAGGTCCGTGCCCCACATCTTCTCCAGCGCATACAGCGTCCGCGCTTCCGGCTTGAACAGGTGGATCACGATGTCCCCGGCATCGATCAGCACCCAGTCCGATCCGCCGGAGCCCTCGATCTGGATGCGTTTCACGCCGGCGTCGTGCAGCTTGTCTTCCAGATGCGTCGCCATGGCGGTGATCTGGCGGTCGGCGATGCCGGTGGCGATCACCATCCGGTCGCAGAACGAGGTCTTGCCGGCCAGGTCCAGTGCGACGACCTGCTCCGCCTTGTCGTCTTCCAGGCTGGCGACGATCAGCGCTTGCAGCTTGTCCAGTTCCGACGGCTCCGGCCGCACGGCACGCTTCACCGTCCGCACGCCGGCGGCACGCGGCCCCGCCGCGGTTGCCTTCTTGCGCGGCGTGCCGGGCGATTTCGCCGCCTCCGCCAGGTCGGGCTTCGCCACCTTGCGGGCGGGCGCCCGCTTGCGCGGCGCGGCCCCCGTGCCAGGGGACATACCAACAGGGGGGGGCGGGGGGGGAGTGGGTTTGCGGGCTATGGCACAACTCCTGAGCCGGCGGCACGAATGGCAGTGGCCGAGGCGGCATGTTGAGGGGTAGGCAAGAAAATCCAGGCGGGTGGGCTATGCAGCGCCAGCGCCGGCGCCGCGGCGACAGGCAAGCGGGCGGAGCGCAGCCGATGCGCGGCCCGTCCGGCCAGCGCGCGGTGATTATACGACGGACGGGGGAAAACCGCGACCGGCATCCCGCGCATGATGCCCATCCAGTCCCGCCAGCGCGGCAACTGGCTGAGATTATCGGCGCCCATCAGCCAAACGAAGCGTGCGCGGGGAAAACGCCGGCGAAGCGCGGCGAGCGTGTCGGCGGTGTAGCGGGTGCCGAGCGCAGCCTCGATCGCGGTCGCCACCACCCGCCGCCCGTCGCCGATCCGCGCCGCACTTGCCAGCCGTCGCGCTGAGCGGCGCCATGCCGCGCGCGGGTTTCAACGGGTTGCCGGGCGAGACAAGCAGCCAAACCTGGTCCAGCCGCAGCCGCTCGCGGGCAAGCTGGGCCACGTGAAGATGCCCCTCATGGGCCGGGTTGAACGAGCCGCCGAGCAGCCCGATCCGCATCCGCCGCCGATCGCCGAATCTGGGCACGCCGTATTGCGGCAGCGGCTCCGTGGCGCGGTGACGGGTCAGGGACGTACCTGCCCGGTGCCGATGACGAGGTAGCGATAGATCGTCAGCTGCTCCAGCCCGACCGGGCCGCGGGCATGGATGCGCCCGGTGGCGATGCCGATCTCTGCGCCGAAGCCGAACTCGCCGCCGTCGCAGAACTGGGTGGAGGCGTTCCACAGCGCCACCGCGCTATCGACGCCGCGCAGGAATTGCTCGGCGATCGCGGCGTCCTCGGTGACGATGGCGTCGGTGTGTTCGCTGCCGTGCCGGGCGATATGCTCCAGCGCCTGTGCCACCCCGTCGACCACACGGATGGACAGCGTCGCGTCCAGCCATTCGGTGTCGTAATCGGCATCATTGGCAGCCGGAAGCTCGGGCAGAATGGCGCGCGCGCCGGCATCGGCACGGAAATCACAGCCCAGTGCCCGCAGGTCATCGACCAGCAGCGGCAGCAGCGACGGCGCGATGGCCCGGTCGATCAGCAGTGTTTCGGTCGCGCCGCAGACGCTGGTGCGGCGCATCTTGGCGTTGGCGAGGATGGCGCGCGCCATCGCCGGATCGGCGGCCGCGTGCACATAGGTATGGTTCAGCCCCTCGGCATGCGCCAGTACCGGCACCCGCGCCTCGCGCTGCACCCGTTCCACCAGCGACTTGCCGCCGCGGGGGATGATCAGGTCGAGCAGCCCGGCGCCGCCGAGCATGGCCGCCACGTAGGCGCGGTCGGTATTGGGGGCGATCTGCACGCAGGCCTCCGGCAGGCCGGCCTGGCGCAGCCCCGCGATCATCGCCGCGTTGATCGCGCGGGCGGAATGGTGGCTTTCGGACCCGCCGCGCAGGATCACCGCATTGCCCGATTTCAGGCACAGGCCGGAGGCGTCCGCCCCCACGTTCGGACGGCTTTCGTAGATCATGCCGATCACCCCGATCGGCGTGGCGATGCGCTGGAATTTCAGGCCGTTCGGCCGCGACCACTCCGCCAGGGTGCGGCCGAGGGGATCGGGCAGCAGGGCGATTTCGTCCAGGCCCTGCGCCATCGCCTCCACCCGTGCCGGGGTCAGGGCCAGCCGGTCCCGGAACGACGCGCTGCCGCTGAACGCCGCCAGGTCCAGCGCATTCGCCGCCAGGATCTTGTCGGCGTCCGCCCGCATGGCGTTCGCCATCGCCCGCAGCGCGGCGTTGCGGGTTTCCGCCGGCGCCCGGCCAAGGATGCGCGATGCTTCCCGCGCGGCGGCGGCGGCGCGGTGCAGATGCTGGGTGGCCTCGGTTTCGATATGCATTCCGGCGTTTCCTTGCGGCAAGTCTGACTCGGTTCGGCCCGGCTTTCCAGGGCCTACACCAGCACCAGGTCGTCACGATGGATGATCTCGTCCCGCCCGCGCCAGCCCAGGATCGGCTCGATCTCGTCGGAACGATGCCCGGCGATCTTCTGCGCATCAGCGCTGGCATAGGCGCACAGCCCCCGCGCCAGCAGCTCACCTTCCGGCCCCACCACGATCACCGGGTCGCCACGCTCGAAGCTGCCCTCGATGGCGCGCACGCCGGCCGGCAGCAGCGACCGCCCGGCCGACAGCGCCTTGGCCGCACCCGCATCCACCCGCAGCGTGCCGAGCGGCGCCAGCGCCCCCGCGATCCAGCGTTTTCGCGCCGACCGTCCCTCCGGCGCCGGCAAAAACCAGGTGCATCGCGCCCCCTGCTCCAGCGCCGCCAGCGGATGCGCGACATGGCCGACCGCGATCGCCATCGCGCAGCCCGCCTGCGTGGCGATCTGCGCCGCCACCAGCTTGGTGCGCATGCCGCCGGACGAATATCCCGGCGGCGGCTCGCCGCCCATCGCCTCGATCTCCGGCGTGATCGCCGCCACCACCGGGATGTGCGCCGCGGCCGGATCGCGGCGGGGATCGGCGGTGTACAGCCCGTCGATATCGGACAGCAGGATCAGCTGGTCCGCCTGCACCATCTCCGCCACCCGCGCGGCCAGCCGGTCGTTGTCGCCGAAGCGGATTTCCGCCGTCGCGATCGAATCGTTCTCGTTGATCACCGGAATGCAGCCCAGGCCGAGCAACGTGGTCAGCGTGGAACGGGCATTGAGATAACGCCGCCGGTCCTCGGTGTCGTCCGGCGTCAGCAGCAGCTGCGCCGCGGTCAGTGCCGTGCGCGGAAAGCGCCACGCTCCAGGCCTGCGCCAGCCGGATCTGCCCGACGGCGGCCGCGGCCTGCTTCTCTTCCAGCCGCAGCCGCTTGCGCGACAGGCCCAGCGCGCGCCGCGCCAGCGCGATGGCGCCGGAGGAAACCACGATCACGTCCACGCCGCGCGCCCGCAGCGCGGCGATGTCCTGCGCCACGCCGTCCAGCCAGCCGGCGCGCGGCTCGGTCTTGTCGACAACCAGCGCGCTGCCGATCTTCACCACCAGCCGCTGGGCCCGGGAAAGATGGGGCAGCACGATCATGCCGCCTTGCCTCGCCGCTCCTCGTTGACCGCGTTCTGCAAGGCGCGCAGCACCTCGGGCACGCCCTCGCCGGTAACGGCGGACAGCAGCATCACCGGCCGCCCCGACGCCTTCGCCAGCGCGGCGCGCCGGGCGGAGGTTTCGCGCGGGGTCATGGAGTCGGATTTGTTCAGCCCGATCAGCTCCGGCTTGTCCGCCAGGCCGCCGCCATAGGCGGCCAGTTCCTCGCGCACCATCCGCCAGGCCTTCACCACGTCGCCGGCGGCGCCGTCGATCAGGTGCAGCAGCACGGCGCAGCGCTCGACATGGCCCAGGAACCGGTCGCCGAGGCCAGCACCCTCATGCGCGCCCTCGATCAGCCCGGGGATGTCGGCGATGACGAATTCCTCGGTCGCGTTCAGCCGCACCACGCCAAGCTGTGGATGCAGGGTGGTGAACGGGTAGTCGGCGATCTTCGGCCGCGCGGCGGAACTCGCCGCCAGCAGCGTGGACTTGCCGGCATTGGGCAGCCCGACCAGCCCGACATCGGCGATCAGCTTCAGCCGCAGCCACACCCAGCGCTCCTCGCCCGGCCAGCCCTTGTCGGCGCGGCGCGGCGCGCGGTTGGTCGAGCTTTTGAACTTCGCGTTGCCATAGCCGCCATCGCCGCCGCGCAGCAGGGTGATGCGCTTGCCCGGCACATCCAGGTCCGCGAGCATGGTTTCCTGGTCGTCGTCCATGATCTGCGTGCCGATCGGCACCTTGATCACCACATCCTCCGACCCGGCGCCGGTCCGGTCCGAGCCCGAGCCGTTGCCGCCCTTGCGGGCACGGAAATGCTGCACGTAGCGGAAATCGATCAGCGTGTTCAGGTTCTGCACGGCCTCGAAAATGATGTCCCCGCCCTTGCCGCCATCGCCGCCATCGGGTCCGCCATACTCGATGAAACGCTCACGCCGGAACGCGACGACACCGTCGCCGCCGTCTCCGGACCGCAGGTAGATCTTGGCTTGGTCGAGGAATTTCATTTTCTTCTACAACAAAAAACGGGGGCCGGCTGCTGCCGACCCCCGTCGTCATCCAGGCGTGAGGGTGCGGCGCGTTACTCGGCGGCGATCGGAAGCGGCTTGACGGAAACGTACACCCGGCCTTCGGCCTTGGTCTGGAACTCCACGTTGCCATCCACCAGGGCGAATATGGTGTGATCCTTGCCGAGACCGACATTGGTGCCGGGCTTCCAGCGCGTGCCGCGCTGGCGGATCAGGATGTTGCCGGCGACGACCTTCTCGCCACCGTATTTCTTGACGCCGAGGCGGCGGCCTTCGGTATCGCGGCCGTTGCGCGACGAGCCGCCAGCTTTCTTATGTGCCATGGGTGGGTCTCCTGCTCAGGCGGCCGAAATGCCGGACACGCGCAGCACGGTCACGTGCTGGCGGTGGCCGTTGCGGCGGCGGCTGTTCTGCCGGCGGCGCTTCTTGAAGATGATGACCTTGTCCAGCCGGTCCTGCGCGATGACGGTCGCGGTAACGCTGGCGCCGGCGACGACCGGGGCACCGAGCGTGAGGCTGCCCTCACCGCCGACGGCGAGCACATCGGTGAACGTGACGGTCGAGCCAGGCTCGGCCTCCAGCTTCTCCACCTTCAGCACGTCGTTCTCGGTAACGCGGTACTGCTTTCCGCCGGTGCGGATGACTGCGAACATCGCTTCGAATTCCTGTAGCTTGGCCGGACGCGGCCGGTAGTAGGGGGTCGTCGTTAGCCATTGCAGGGTCTGAACCTCGTCCGCGCCACCTCGGCGAGGAACGCAGGGCGGGAAAGACCCATAGAAAACAAGGCCACCAAGGACTTCCCGGCGGCCGGAGAGGGGCGGTTATAGCGCCGGCCCGTTCCGTGTCAATGTAAACCGCACGCATCGAACGCGCCCGAGGTTTGCGCCGGTAGCGTATGAGGCCCGCGTGGCCGCCGCGAACCGCCCTGTCAGGCTCCGGTTGCAGAGCCGGCCCCCGCCCCCTATAACCCGCCGCCTGCGGAGAGGTGCCAGAGTGGTCGATCGGGGCGGTCTCGAAAACCGTTGTACCTTCACCGGTACCGTGGGTTCGAATCCCACCCTCTCCGCCAGAACCATCATCTACTTGACTGTAATATTTGAACCAACGTCAAAGATGCCGTTTTTACCCCATCTCTACCGCCAACAGCAGCGTTGGCGTTACCAGAAGCCGGGCATTTTCGATTAGCTCCGAGTCAGCAGCCCCATCCCCAGTGATATGAACGCTTTTGGAAGCCTGGCTCCGCGGCTACCCTACCGTGGTGGTCGCCGGAATGGCCGTTCATTGGTGGAATACCGGTCTACGCTAATTGCGACGGCATTGTGCCTGTGTTCCTTGAGGCCATTGCAGCGTCGCCTCGTCGCCCTTGGACCAGAAGATAACTCCGAACGGCGCCTCGTAGCGGCTGCCCGACGCCGCTGGCCGCAGCGTCGCCGTGGTCTGCTCGCCCCCGGCGACCAGATTGACGGTGGGCGGCTCGGTCATAAAAGGCGTGACGTAGAGCTCCGTTACCGTGCCGCCGGTGCAGGTCCAGGTCTAAGTCTTCCCGGCCTGGATCAGACCGTATCGCGCGATGAGCATTGCGTGCCGATCGCTGTAGGCAGCGGACACGCATGCCAGCATCTCGTCGGCTTTCCAGCAGTCGTTCCGCCCCTTAATCCACCCGCGCTGCTCGGCCTTCAGTCTGGCGGCGTCAGCGGCGTTGCCCTCGACCCGTCCCAGCGCGCGATGGAACGCGGCGGCAAGTGATCGGTCTCGCCGCGCGAGTTCGCGGTTCGTGCAGATCATCGTCTCCACCGTGCCGTTGGCATGGGCGCAGTCGAAGCTGGGGCCAGCATCGGCCGTATCCGTCAACTCCGCACAGAAGGTAAGGCGGCGGTCTTTCTTGCCATTGGGCAGGGCATAAAACGCCGCCTCGCCTCGCCAGATTTCCAGCCTTCCTGCCTGCCCGTCCTCGCTCGGCAGCGGCGAGTGATGCTCGTCGAAGAGAATGGCGATTTGGAAGTCGGGTGGAGTCTCCTTGCCGAAGAACGAGTATGATGTGAGGACGTTCTTGTAGGTCTTGCCGCCCGCTACCACGGTGGCGTTACCGTCGGCGGCGATGGTCACGGCAACGCCGGCCTTCGGGCGGGCGCAATCGACAGCATAAACCCCGCTGCCGGGCTCGGTGGCGTTTCCCGTCATCGGCACGGCGAGGACACCAAGGGCCAATGCGACAGCAGGAGGCTTCAAGTAACCCGACATTCGCCATATGAGCAGGTTTTTCGACCCTCTGACATAGGCCTGTACGGCTCGTCGAGCTGCGTTCGTAGCGCTGACTGAACACTTCAAACAGCCGTTCAGGCCAGAACCCGCGGCAGCGCCCGCGTAGAGCGCGCTTCCTCGGCCAACTCCCGCCGCAGCTCCAGCATTTCCGCGGCGTAGCGCCCATGATGCGTGCGGGATGTCCTGACCCGGGCCATCCCGTCAGTGTCGCGGCCACCACACCGAGCGAGCGCGATACCAGTTCCAGGTCCTCGCCACGCCACAGCCACAGCACTGCAGGAGAGAAAGCATTCCTCGGGACCGGCTTCAACGCACGCGCGATACTGGAAATGCCGGTGTGGTCCGATCCGCGTGCATCGGCCGGAATTCCTGCAGTTCCCGCGAAATCCGCTTTGCCGCGGTCACCGCGAGATCGCCGAGGAAGGCGATTTGATCCGGCGGCGCGTTCTCCTTCGTCCGTACCAGGCACAGGCTGGCGCTGACCGCGCCCGGCGCGTGGAAGATCGGCGCGGAGATGCCGACCAGCGCCTTGTCGATATCGCTCGCTGCAAGATAGCCGGTGCGCCGGATCGCGCGCATGTTGTCGCGAAATTCCAGCCAGTTCTCGCCAAGGCCCGCCTGGGCGATCTCCTTGCCATGGTTCAGCGCCAGATTTCGCAGCTGATAGGTCGGCAGGTTCGCCAGAATAACCCGTGACGGAGACCCCCTGAACAGCGAAAACGGCCGCCCGCGCTCCATGCTCATGGTGATGTTGGGGTCGGTCTTGTCCTCCAGCACGCTCAGCACCCGCAGCCCGTAGAAGGCGCACAGCAGCTGGCCGCCGTTCACGATGTCACGTAGCTCGGCCATCACCGGCGGCGCGATCTGCAGCAGCGGATCGGCAAGCCGGATGTTGCGGTCGAACTCGATGAAGCGCGGTCCCAGCACGTAGCCGGCGCCGGAAACCGCCACCAGGAAGCCGGCGTCGCACAGGGCGCGGACATAGCGGTAGACCGTGGCGCGCGCGAGCTGGAGCTGTTCCACCAGCATGTCCACGGTCCAGACCGCGGCCTCTGGCGTGAACAGGTCGAGAATGCCGAGCACCCGGGCGATACTGGAATCCGCGCGCGGTGCGGGGCTGGGTGAGGCATCCACGGAAAAGCTGATGTCGTCCATTGCGTTGACCTTGCCGGAACGGACCCGGGTTTTCGGCGCGAACCCCCCATGGGGCGCCTCCAGAACCGCTGGCCGTACTATGATGCTACACAAATTCTCTTGATTTGAGAAATACGAAAATTATGTCGGAATGGGATTTGCGGCCTATTTTGCTTGACAGCGGAAAATTCTCATAATATGAGGAATTTCACTATTCCACGCATTCAGCGGATAGCCTCGGCCCTGACCGCGCGTCCGAAATGGGAGAGAAAAAGCAATGTCGTCCTCGCAAGAAGTCATGGACCGGCCCAATGAAGCGGGCGCGAAGCAATACGACGCGATCATCATCGGCGCCGGCATGTCGGGCATGTATCAGCTCTACCGCCTGCGCGAGCTCGGGATGACCGTGCGGGTGCTGGAAGCCGGCACCGGCGTCGGCGGCACCTGGTACCTGGAACCGCTATCCGGGCGCCCGGTTCGATTCGGAAAGCTACTCCTACCAGTTCTCCTTCTCGAAGGACCTGCTGGAGGAATGGGACTGGAAGGAGCATTTCGCCCCCCAGCCGGAGACGCTGCACTACCTGAACCACGTCGCCGACAAGTTCGATCTGCGCAAGGACATCCAGTTCCGCAGCCGGGTGAAGTCGGCCCATTACCAGGAAGCGACACGCACCTGGGACGTGACGCTGGAGGACGGCAGCCGCTTCACCTCGCGCTTCCTGATCACCGCCATCGGCCCGCTCTCGGCGCCGACGATGCCGAATATCCCGGGCGTGGAAACATTCAAGGGCCAGTCCTGCCACACCGCCAACTGGCCGCATGAGCCGGTGAGCTTCGAGGGCAAGCGGGTCGCGGTGATCGGCACCGGCGCCACCGGCGTGCAGACGATCCAGGAAGTGGCCAAGACCGCCAAGCAGCTGACCGTGTTCCAGCGCACGCCGAACTGGTGCGCGCCGCTGCTGAACGCCAAGATCAGCCAGGAGGAGATGGCGAAGATCCGGGCCGGCTACCAGGAGCTGTTCCAGCGCTGCCTGGAGACCTTCGGCTGCTTCATCCATACCGCCGACCCGCGCGGCACGTTCGAGGTATCGCCCGAGGAGCGCCAGGCATTCTGGGAGAAGCTGTACGCCGAACCCGGCTTCGGCATCTGGATCGGCAACTTCAAGGACATCCTGACCGACCGCCGCGCGAACGCCGAGATCAGCGCGTTCGTGGCGAACAAGATCCGCCAGCGGGTGAAGGACCAGAAGGTGGCGGAGAAGCTCATTCCGAAGAACCACGGCTTCGGCACGCGACGCGTGCCGATGGAGACGAAGTATTACGAGGTCTACAACCAGGACAACGTCGAACTGGTGGACATCACCGAAACGCCGATCCAGCGGATCACCGAGACGGGCATCCAGACCAGCGATGCCGAACTACGAATTCGACATGATCATCTACGCCACCGGCTTCGATGCCATCACCGGAAGTTTCGATCGCATCGACATCCGCGGCGTGAACGGCGAACGGCTGAAGGACCGCTGGAAGCACGGGCCGGAAACCTATCCTCGGCGTCATGGTCGATGGCTTCCCCAACATGATGATGATCATCGGGCCGCACATGGCGCTGGGCAATATCCCCCGCAGCATCGAACACAACGTGGAGTGGGTGACAAACCTGCTGCGCCACGTGCAGGACAAGAAGATCACGCGCGTGGAACCGACGGCCGGCGGAAGTGAAGACCTGGACCGATCACGTCAAGTCGCTGGGCGACGGGGTGCTGACCTTTGAGGTCAATTCCTGGATGACCGGCGTGAACACCAACGTGGAGGGCAAGCAGGTCCGCATCATCAACCGCTACGCCGGCAGCGCGCCGGCCTATCGCGCCCGCTGCGACGAGGTCGCGGCGAAGGGATACGAAGGGCTGATGCTGTCCTGAGGCGGCGTCCGCACGAATGGAAGCAAGCCCAGGGGGCTCTGTCCCCTGGGCTTCTTTCCCTCCACCGACGCCCTCACGCCACGCGCACGTTGCGGAACTGCCAGGGGCAGTGCGTGTCCAAATCTTCCTCGAACAGTTCGCCGCGGTTCTGCAGCGGCGTCCAGTCGGTATAGGCGCCGACGATCTCGCCCAGGTAGGGCCGCGCCACTTCCAGCACCCGCGCATGGTCGAGGTGATCGGCCTCGATGATGCCGGCGCGCGGGTTTTCCATCGCCCAGACCATGCCGCCGAGCACCGCGGCGGTGACCTGCAGGCTGGTCGCGTTGTTGTGCGGCGCAAGCGCGCGCGCCTGGCCGATCGACAGATGCGAGCCGTACCAATAGGCGCCCTTCGCGTGGCCCATCAGCAGCACGCCAAGCTCGTCCACGCCGCTGACGATCTCGTCCATCATCAGCCGCTTCCGGTCCTGGATATGCCAGTTCTTGCCGGCGAATTCGTGCAGCGACAGCACCGCGTCGTCGCAGGGGTGATAGGCGTAATGCACGGTCGGGCGGTACGCCGGCACGCCGTTCTCCCGCACCGTGTAATAGTCGGCGATCGAGATCGACTTCGTTATGGGTGATCAGGAAGCCGTGGAACGGGCCTTCCTGCGGCGTCCAGGTGCGCACGCGTACGGAGGCGCCGGGGCGCAGGAGGTAGACCGCCGCGTCGCAGCCGAAATCGTGCCGGCGCGCGTCGGGCGGCAGGACCTTCTCGTGCGTTCCCCAGCCAAGCTCGGCCGGCTGACAGCCTTCGCCGACGAAGCCGTCGATCGACCAGGTGTTCACGAACTCGCCGCGGCTTTTGCAGAAGCCGGCGACCTGGGTGTCGCGTTCGGCGATGTGGATGGCTTTCACGCCCAGCGAGCGCGCCAGCGCCGCCCAGCCCTCGCGGGTTGCCGGCGTCGCCGCGGGCTTGCCGGTGTCGCGGGCGATGTTGAGCATCGCCTCCTTGACGAAATGCGAGACCAGGCCGGGATTGGCGCCATGCGTCATCACCGCGGTGGGTCCGCCGGCAACCGCCCGCCCGGCCGCGAGCGCGCTTTCGCGCAGCGCATAGTTGGAACGCTGGGATGGGGTCAGCGACGGATCGGTGTAGCCGCCGACCCAGGGCTCGACGCAGGTGTCGAGATACAGCGCGCCCCGCGCCTGGCACAGTTCGGCCAGCGCGACGGAGGAGACGTCCACCGACAGGTTCAGCAGGAAGTCGCCCGCGGCCAGCAGCGGCGCCAGTTCGGCGCGGTAGTTCTCCCGCGTCAGTGGTTGCACACGGTACGACACGCCGTATTCGGCGGCCACCGCCGCGCCACGATCATCGCCGGTGAGGATGGAGATCCGCTCCTTCGGCATGTCGATGTGCCGGAGGATCAGCGGCAGAACGCCCTGGCCGATGCTGCCGAAGCCGAGCATGAGCAGCCGGCCGGAGAACGGAACATGTTTCATCGCTGATGGTCCTTACGCGCTGAACTGAGAGGCCGGCTGGAGAACCAGCCGATCGCTATCACGCGGCCAGCGCCGTGTCTGCCGCGACAGGATGACCGATTTGGTCCATCGGCAGCGGCGCGTCCCCGACCTCGACGACGCGCGCCTGATCGAAGCCGTTGAAACCGGTGCGCAGCGACGCGCCATAGGCGCCAAGCTGGCCGATTTCGATCCAGTCGCCCTCGGCGATGTCGGCCGGCAGGAAGAACGGCCCACGCATCGCATCGGCGGAATCGCAGGTCGGGCCGTAGAAGCTGAAGCCCTCCAGGCGCGGGTCCACGTCCGCGTCGGGACGGATCAAGCGTACCGGATAGCGAAAGCCGAGCGCGCCGGCGTCGGCCAGGCTGCCGTAGACGCCGTCGTTCACATAGAGCGCGTCGCCGCGGCGCTGCTGCACCTGCACGACGACGGAGCCGCCCGCCGCCACCAGGGCGCGCCCGGGCTCGGCCCAGAGCTGCGCGTCGGGAAGGCCCGAGGCGCTCGAACCCTGCCTCGATCTCCGCCATGAAGGCGCCGAGGGCGGGGGTTCCGCATCCGGATAGGCGACGGGAAACCCGCCGCCGACATCGACGATGTCGATCGCCACGCCGGCGGCGCGGATCACCTCGCCGGTGATGTCCAGCGCCTGGCGCCAGGCCAGCGGGTCGAGGCATTGCGAGCCGACATGAAAGCTGACGCCCAGGCGCGCGGCGTGCGGGCGCGCGGCGCGCAGCAGCGCGACGGCATCTTCCAGGGACGGCGCCGAACTTGCCGGACAGGTCGATCACCGCGCCGGTTTTCGGCAACGCGAGGCGCACGATCAGGCCGAGCGCGCCCGGCACGCCGGTGGCGGCGGTTTCGGTCAGCAGCTTGGCGAGTTCGTCGGCGCTGTCGAGCACGAAGTCGCGCACGCCATGCCGCGCCCAGGCCTCGCGGATCGCGCCGCGCGCCTTGACCGGGTGCATGAAATGGATGTCCGCGTCCGGGAACATCTGAGCGCACCAGCGCCACTTCCTTCGGCGAGGCGCAGTCGAAATGCCGCACGCCGCCGGCCCACAGGGCGCGCAGCACCGCCGGGTCGGCATTGCACTTCACGGCGTACAGCACCTCGCCGGGGAAGGCGGCGCGGAACTCGCGCGCGGTCTCCGCCAGCACCGCGGGGCGCAGACAATGCACCGGGTCTTCCGGGCGCAGGGTCGCGACCAGATCGTCGACGCGCGGCAGCGGGCCACGGGGGTCGCGCGAATATCGGCGGGACGGCGGAGCGGAGAAACGGCGGAACGAACGCGCAGCATTTCCATGGGAAATATCCTCGCAACAGCAGGCGGACGCGACTGCGCCCGGCGAACCACGGGGGGAACCACGGGGGAAAAGCGAGTTCCGGCGCCGGGCGCTTACACGCCGGCGGCGAACTCAGTCGTGGCTGCGAGGACTTCGGCCGGCCAGATTGCGGCGGGCAGGACGCAGCGCGGTGGTGCGATCAGCCAACATAGGCGTGTTCCCTAACGACCCCGGCCCACGAATGGCCGGACCGGACGAAAAGAACGCGTTCCGTCGTTGCTGTGCCCCCAGGGAGTTTCGGTGGAGGCTCGCGGCACGTGCGATTGCGTCAAGAACCGCCAGACCTTCCGGGCCAGGCGGGAGGCGGCTTATAGGGGAAATGCCCTGGCCGGTGCAATGCATTTTCCGGGGCCGTGTCAGACCCCTATCGCATGGGCCTTTCCGCCCGAACCCAGCAGGGCAAGGTCCTCCCAGACCACCGTCGCCGCCGCCAGCGCGGTGATCTCGGCGGTGTCGTAGGCGGGCGCGACCTCGACGACGTCCATGCCCACGAAACGCACGCCGCCCAGCCCGCGCAGGATCGCCTGCGCCTGCCAACTCGCCAGTCCGCCGATCTCCGGCGTGCCGGTGCCGGGGGCAAAGGCGGGGTCCAGCGCATCGATGTCGAAGCTGAGATAGGCCGGATGGCTGCCCACGGTATCGCGGATCAATGCCGCCACAGCGGCCGGGGAGGCGGCGTGCACGTCCTGCGCGGTCAGCACCCGCACGCCCTGCGCCAGCGTCCAGTCCCATACTTCCCGCTGCACCGGGGAGCGGATGCCGATCTGGATCATCCGGCGCGGATCGACCAGCCCTTCGAGGATGGCGTGGTAAAAGACCGAGCCGTGGCCGTAGACCTGGCCGAAATTATCGGCCCAGGTATCCACATGGGCATCGAAATGCACCAGCGCGAGCGGCCCGCCCAGGCGCTTCGCCAGGGCGCGCAGCAGCGGCAGGGTGATGCCGTGCTCGCCGCCCAGCGCCAGCAGGTGGCGCGATCGGCGCGGCCTGTTGCTCGATCAGCGCCAGGCTGGCCGGAATGTCGCCCAGCGCGATCTCGAAATCGCCGATATCGGACAATTCCATGGCCGCCGGCTCCACCCAGAAGGTGGGATGGTCGCCGTCGGTCAGCATGCGGCTGGCGGCGCGGATGGCGCGCGGGCCGTCGCGGGTGCCGGCGCGGTTGGTGGTGCCAATGTCGAGCGGAATGCCGGCAACCACGAAGCGCGCTGCGTCGTCATGCCGGGTGACACCCAGAAAGCCGGGCGGAATGGCGAAGGTGGGGGTGCCGGTCATGCTGCGGTCTCCAAGGGTCGGAGCCTGACCGTACGACCGATCCATGGTTTTGTCTGCCGCGCCTCGGCCCGTTCCCTGGCGGCGCACTTGCGCATTGCGCCGGTTCTGCTCTGATCCGCCCCTGCAAACCGACCCTGCAAACCGTCTGGGCCGGCTCAAGAAAGGACAGAACCATGGAAATGCGCAATCTCGGCAACGCGCCGTTCAAGGTCTCGCCGCTGACCTTCGGCGGCAACGTGTTCGGCTGGACCGCCGACGAGGCGATGTCGTTCCGGCTGCTCGACGGCTTCGTCGCCGCCGGCTTCAACTTCATCGACAGCGCCGACGTCTATTCCCGCTGGCATCCAGGCAACCAGGGCGGCGAGTCCGAGACCATCATCGGCAAATGGCTGAAGGCGCGCGGCAACCGCGACAAGGTGATCATCGCCACCAAGCTCGGCATCGAGATGGGACCGGGCAAGAAGGGCCTGTCGCGCGCCTATATGTTCCAGGCGGTGGAAGACAGCCTGCGCCGGCTGCAGACCGACTATATCGACCTGTACCAGTCGCATCGCGACGACCCGGAAACCCCGATCGCGGAAACCCTCGGCGCCTATCAGGACCTGATCAAGCAGGGCAAGGTGCGCGCCATCGGCGCCTCCAACTTCACCGCCGAGCGGCTGGCGGAGTCGCTGGAGACCAGCAAGCGCCTCGGCCTGCCGCGCTATGACAGCCTGCAGCCGCAATACAGCCTGATGGAACGCACCGAGTTCGAAGGGCCGCTGGAGCAGCTGTGCCTGAAGGAGAAGATCGGCGTCAT
Source organism: uncultured Alphaproteobacteria bacterium (assembly GCA_963839645.1). Lineage (GTDB taxonomy): Bacteria > Pseudomonadota > Alphaproteobacteria > Acetobacterales > Acetobacteraceae > PALSA-911. The sequence goes on from CAWIVZ010000001.1 coordinate 840,640, forward strand.
CGGCTACTACTCGCTGGCCAGCGGCTTCCTGACCGGCAAGTACCGCTCGCCGGCCGATGCCGGCAATCAGGCGCGGGCGCCGCGGGTGGCGAAATATCTGAACGAGGCCGGCTTCAAGGTGCTGGCGGCGCTAGACGCGGTGGCGGCGCGCCACAACGCCAAGCCCGGCCAGATCGCGCTGGCCTGGCTGATCGCGCGGCCGAGCGTGACCGCGCCGATCGTCAGCGCCACCAACCTCGACCAGCTTGCGGAACTGGTCGCCGTTCCGGGCATCAAGCTGGACGCGGCTTCCATCGCCGAAATCGACGCCGCCAGCCGGTAGCGGAACATGGCGGCCTGGCCCGATCGGGCCGGGCCGTCCCGGCGGATGGGCCGAGGGGATCTTCATGCCCGCCAGGCGGCATCCGGCAGCCTGGCGAAGAAGCCGGCGATTTCCGCGCTGGCCAGATCGGGGTCTTCCCAATGCGGGAAATGGCCGACGCCGGACAGCGGGCGGTAATCGAGATCGGTGAAGAACTCGCCCATCCGGTCGCCCCACCAGGCCGGCAGCACCGATCCGCCCTCGCCCCAGCGGCAGCAGGTCGGCACGGTGATCGGCGCCGGCGGCGGCGCTTCGCCGCGCAGCATGGCCAGGCGGGCCGCGTTGTTGGAAATGTACCAGTTGAAACCGCCTTGCATGTTGCCGGGCTTGAGGAAGTTGTCCACCCAGGCCTCGATGTCGTTGTCGAAGGCGTCCTTGCGCATCGACCAGTGGCGCAGGAAATGGCTGAAATACAGCCGACACGCCTCGCGTGAGCTGGAAACCATTTCGGCCGCCCAGGGCAGCTGGTGGAAGAACTGGTACCAGATTTCCTTCAGATGGTCGGGTGCCGCGCCGCGCGCGCCGATGCCGGGATAGGGGCAGTCAAAGAAGAACAGCCCGGATACGCGCCCGGGGTGGGAGCGGCCGATGGACTGGGCGACATAGGCCCCGACGTCATGCGCGACGATGCCGCATCTGCCGACACCCATCGCGTCCAGCACGGCCAGCATGTCGGCGGCATGCACGTTGGCACCCGCCTGGTCGGTGGGACCCGGATCCGGCTTGTCGCTGTCGCCGAAGCCGCGCAGATCCGGCGCGATCAATGTGTACCGGTCGTGCAGACGGTCCATAACCTTGTGCCAGACGGCGGCGAATTCCGGCCAGCCGTGCAGCAGTAGGATCGGCTTTCCGTTGCCGGCGCGCCAGACATTGAAGGTCAGTCCGTTCGCCTGGATGCGGTGCTGTTCCATGTCGTTCCTCTCAATGCCGGCCCCTGAATGCCGGCGGAGCGTGCGGGAACCCCATCCGGCGATCAAGGGGAGAGATCGGTTCCCAGGAACTCGCGGGTTTCCGCCGCCGCCTGCGCCAGCCCGACCCGGCGCACGGTCACCCCCGGCGGAAATGCCGACAGCAGCCGGCTCGGGGTCTGGCGGTCCAGCAGCACGAACACGCCCTTGTCGCTGGCGCGGCGGATCAGCCGGCCGAAGGCCTGGCGCAGCCGCAACCGGGCGATGCGGTCATCGTAGCCCTTGGGATCGCCGCCCGACAGGTGCACGCGCCGCTCCCGGTGCAGAATATCGGGCCGGGCCCAGGGCGTTTTCTCGAACACCACCAGCCGCAGCGCCCGCCCCGGCACATCCACGCCGTCGCGCATCGCGTCGGTGCCGAGCAGGCAGCTTTCCTCCTCGGTGCGGAAGATGTCGACCAGCGTCGCATTGTCCATGGCATCGACATGCTGGGCGTAGCAGCGGAATGCCCGGCCGCCTCCAGCTCCGGGGCGATCCGCTGGTGCACCGCGCGCAGCCGGCTGATGGCGGTGAACAGGCCGAGTCCGCCACCCCCGGCCGCCATGAACAGCGCCCGATAGGCCGCGGCCAGCGCGCCGATGTCGCCGCCCATCACATCCGTGACCACGAAGGCGCGGGTCTGCGCGGCATAGTCGAACGGGCTCGCCACCGCCACGCGGATCGCCGGCGAGGGCAGATGCGGCGCGCCGACCCGCGCCTCGGCCGCTTCCCAGGCCAGTTCGGGGTCCTGGTCGCCGCTGTCGCGCAGGGTGGCGGAGGTCACCAGCAGGCCCTGCGCCGGGGCGGCCAGGGTCATCGCGAACGGCACCGTGGGATCGAGCCAGTGGCGGTGCAGCCCGACATCGCGGTCGCGTGCCGTCGCGCCGGTCCAGGCGCAGGAACAGGATGTGGTCCTGCCGCGTGCCAGGCTCGGGCGGCGGTGTCCGCGATGGCGCGCAGCATGGCGCGCCAGGCGCCGAGCGGATCGATCGCGCGCCGCCCGAGGGAACGGCAGGTGGCTTCGATCCGGTTGCGGGTGGCGGCGTCCATGTCCTCCGCCTCGTCCTCCAGCCGGGCCAGCAGCCTTGTGCGCAGGGTGGTCAGCGGCTCGATGATCCGCGCCAGCGCGCGGCCGAGATACTCGGCGGCTTCCGGCATGCCGGTCGGCGGGCGGGAACAGGTCGCATTCCTGCGCGCCGTAGGCATACGGGTTGGGCCGACGCGGATCGCCATCGCCCTGCGTCCGCGCCAGCACCTGGCGGTGGGCGAACCGCAGGAAAGCCTCGGTCGGGTTCGGCCTTCCGGCATCCAGGCCGGTGATCTCCGGTCCCGCGCCGCTGAGCCGCGCGGCCCAGCCCGGCGCCGGCAAGGCGCGGGCCGCCTGCAGCGCCGCGTCCAGCGGCGCTTCCAGCAACGGGCGAGCCGCCACCAGTTCCTCCAGCCGCTTTCGCAGGCCGCGGGCGCGCGACCGGCCGCCCTCCGCGCCCAGCAGCCAGCGGCGCAGCTCGGCCGTCTCCATGCCGGAAAGCTCGGCGGAAAAGGCGCTGTCGGCGGCATCGAACAGATGATGCCCCTCGTCGAACACGTAGCGGGTGGGCACCGCGTTGTCGTCCAGCCCGCCCCAGGCCGCCTGCGCCATGACCAGCGCGTGGTTGCCCACGACCAGCTCGGCGGTGCGGGCGCGGCGGATGGTGTGTTCCACGAAGCAGCGCCGCCAATGCGGGCAGGCGGCGTGGATGCATTCGCCGCGGCGGTCGGCGAGCGAATACAGCGTGGCGCCGCCGAACAGTTCGGCGAACCAGCCGGGCAGATCGCCGCCCTGGATGTCGCCGTCCTGCGTCGCCATCGCCCAGCGGGCGATCAGGCCGAACGCGATCAGGCCGGACGGCAGCGAAGCCGCCGGAGGCGCTGGCGGTGGCGTCCTCCAGGTTGAGCAGGCAGAGATAGTTCTCCCGCCCCTTGCGCACCACCACGCGGCGGCGGCGCTCGGCGGGGTCGGGGAACAGGCGGGCGAGTTCGGCGTCGATCTGGCGCTGCAGATGGCGGGTGAAGGTGCTGATCCAGACCGCGCCCTTGTTGCGCTCGGCCCAGAGGCTGGCCGGCGCGATGTAGCCGAGCGTCTTGCCGGTGCCGGTGCCGGCCTCGGCCAGCACCAGATGCGGGTCGCCGCTTTGCTCGCGCGGGGCGAAGGCGGCTGCCGCGGCGCCGGCGTAGTCGGCCTGGCCGGGCCGCTGTTCGGACTCGGCGCCGAGGATTTTGGCGAGCCGGGCGCGTGCCTCAGCCTCGCTGACCGGGAAGGCGGAAGGCGCCGGCAGCGGCGCCGCGTCCTCCCATTCCGGCAGGCGCTTCCAGACCTTCAGCGCTTCCGCCGAGGGTGCGGCGTCCGGCCGGCCGAGGGCGGCGGTGACGAAGCCCGCCCAGCCCCAGCCGCCGGTGCCCATTTGCGCGGCCAGGCCCGCCGCGTCGCGGTTCAGCGCCAGCATCCGTCCGGCGGAAAGATGGTTCAGCAGCGTCAGCGCGATTTCCGGCAGCAGCGCGGCGGCGTCTTCCAGCCCGGCGCCGGGCGGGTCCAGGTCCAGCGCCAGCGCCAGCCCGCGCGGGGTCGGCGCGGCCGGGCGGGCGGGCAGGACGAAGGCGAACAGCTCCAGCAGGTCGAAGCAGGGCAGCGCCTTCAGGCCGAGCCGTCGCAGCGTGGCCGGCGCATGCACCAGCAGCGGCGGCGGCAGGGCGCGCAGCCGGGCGGCGACCTGCTCCGCCGTGCCGGAGAAGAGCTCACCGTCCGCCGTCAGGATCGCGGCGCGGCCGTGACCGGCCACCACCGCGGGGGCCTCCGGCAACAGGGTCCGCGCGGGTGAAGAAATGCTCATGTGGCGCAGACGCTCATACGCACACTATAAAGACGCCCGCCGATTGACCAAGGCATCCTCCGTTCAATAGCTTCGCAAACATGTCCCATCCTGCGCCTCATCCTGCCCACACCGCTGAAATCGCGATCCCGAAGGCCTGGCCGTTCGAGGAAGCGCAAAAAGTCGCCAAACGCCTGGCGGCCTCGGGCAAGACGCACGCGCTGTTCGAAACCGGCTACGGCCCGTCCGGCCTGCCGCATATCGGCACCTTCGGCGAGGTCGCGCGCACCAGCTGGGTACGCCACGCCTTTACGGAACTGACCGGCCTGCCGTCCCAGCTGCTGGCGTTCAGCGACGACATGGACGGGCTGCGCAAGGTGCCGGACAACGTGCCGAACAAGGAGATGCTGGCCCAATATCTCGGCAAGCCGCTGACCCGCATCCCCGATCCCTTCGGCACCCATGACAGCTTCGGGGCGCACAACAACGCCCGGCTGCGCGCCTTCCTGGACAGTTTCGGCTTCCAGTACGATTTCGCCTCCGCCACCGACTACTACACCTCCGGCCGGTTCGACGCGGCGCTGGTGCGGGTGCTCGAGTGCTTCGACGCGGTGATGGAGGTCATTCTCCCCACCCTCGGCCCGGACCGGCGGGCCACCTATTCGCCGCTGCTGCCGATCCATCCGCGCACCGGCATCGTCATGCAGGTGCCGGTGGAAAAGCGCGACATCGACGCCGGCCACCATCGTCTGGCGCGATCCCGGACACCAACGAGGCGTTCGAGACCTCGGTGAAGGGCGGCCATTGCAAGCTGCAATGGAAGGCCGACTGGGCCATGCGCTGGTACGCGCTGGGCGTCGATTACGAGATGTCGGGCAAGGATCTGATCGACAGCGTGCGCCTGTCCGGGCGGATCTGCCGCATCCTCGGCGCGCCGCCGCCGGACGGCTTCACCTATGAGCTGTTCCTGGACGAGCACGCGCAGAAGATCAGCAAGTCCAAGGGCAACGGGCTGTCGGTGGATGACTGGCTGCGCTACGCCCCGGCGGAAAGCCTGTCGCAGTTCATGTACAACCAGCCGCAGCGGGCCAAGCGGCTGTATTTCGACGCCATCCCGCGCGCGGTGGACGAGTATATCGCCAATGCCGGCAAGGCCCTGGCGCAGCAGCGCTACGAGCAGCAGACCAACCCGGCCTGGCACATCCATGCCGGGCGGATGCCGAATTCGGCCGCGAGCCCGATCTCTTTCGCGATGCTGCTCAACCTCGCCAGCGTGGTGAACGCGGCTGGGCCGGACATGCTGTGGGGCTTCATCCGCCGCTATATCCCCGAGGCGAACGCCGAGACGGAGCCGATGCTGGCGCGGCTGGTCGATCATGCCGTGGCGTACTATCAGGACTTCGTCCGCCCGACGAAGCAATACCGCCAGCCCGACGAGAACGAACGCGAGGCGCTGACCGACCTGGCCGAGACGCTGGCCACGCTGGATGCGGACGCCGACGCCGAGGCGATCCAGAACGCCGTTTTCGCGGTCGGCAAGCGCCACGACTTCCCCGAGTTGCGCAACTGGTTCGGCTGCCTGTATCAGGTGCTGCTCGGCCAGCAGGAAGGTCCGCGCTTCGGCGGCTTCGTGGCGTTGTACGGCATACAGGAAACCATTGCCCTGATCCGCTCGGCGCTGTCGCGTCCGGCCGACGCTGCCTGACGGTTTGGGCCTGACAGTTTGGAACAGTCCGCTTCGTGAACGCCCTGAAAAAGCTGCTGCGTAACCTGCCGGCCCTGCTCGGCGTGGCGCTGCTCGGCGGCGCCATCTACGTGGTGCAGCGGGAGTTCCGCAATCTCAAGATGGCGGATATCGAGGTGGCGCTGGCCGCCATCCCGCACCGGGCGCTGGCGATCTCGTTCCTCTGGACCATCCTGTCCTACGGCATCCTGACCTTCTACGACCGGCTCGGCACCATCTATGCCGGACACAAGGTGTCGTACGGACGGGTCGCCTTCGCGTCGTTCTGCGCCTATGCGCTGTCGCACAATCTCGGCTTCGCGGCGGTGTCCGGGGCGGCGGTGCGCTACCGGCTCTATGCCCATTGGGGCCTGACGCCGGTGCAGATCGCCAAGACCGTGGCCTTCTGCTCGCTGACCTTCGGCCTGGGCGGCATGGTGCTGGGCGGATTCGTGCTGTTCGTCGAACCGACCACCATCCCGTTCTTCGGTGACAAGATACCGGCCTTCCTGATGTACGCGATCGGTGCCGGGCTCTGGGCTATCGTCGCCGCCTATGTAACGCTTTCACGCGTGGTCGGCAGCGTCACGATCTTCGGCCATACCGCCGAACTACCGGGCTGGCGGATGGCGATCCTGCAGGTGCTGCTGGCCTCGGTGGATGTCGCGGTCACCGCGTCGATCTTCTACTCGCTGCTGCCGGCGACGCCCGGCCTGACCTGGCTGCGCTTCATGGGCGTGTATCTGGCGTCGTATTCCGCCGGGCTCGCGGCCAACCTGCCGGGCGGCATCGGCGTGTTCGACACCGCGATGCTGCTGGGATTGTCGCCGTGGCTGGACGCTCCGCACATCGTTGGCGGCATCGTGGTGTTCCGCCTGTACTACTACATCATCCCGCTGTTCCTGGCCGGCAGCCTGTTCGCCGGAAACGAAGTGCTGTTGCGCGGCGGCAGCTTCCTGCGCCGGACCAGCAAGCTGAGCGGCGTGCAGGCGATCGGCCGCTGGAGCGAGCCGGACTTCCCGGTGGCCGCGGCCACCAGCGTGGTGGCGCTGTGCGGCGCCCTGCTGCTGTCGATGGGAGTGCTGGCGCCGGTGCCGGATTTCACCTGGATCGATCCAGATTTCTCCGAGCTTGCCGCCGGCGCCGGGCAGTTCGTGCCCTCGCTGATCGGCGCCGGCCTGCTGGTGATGGCGATCGGGCTGTCGCAGCGGGTCAATCTGGCCTGGAGCGGCACCATCGTGCTGTTGATGGGCGGAGCCATTTTCGTCGCGGCCCAGGCGCAGACCCAGCGTATGTGGATCGCCGGCGTGCTGGTGCTGGCGGCCCTGGTGCTGGCGCCGTTCCGCGCCAGCTTCTACCGCCACGCCAGGCTGCTGTCCGGCAAGATGGATCCGTCCACCGCCCTGTCGGTGCTGGCGCTGGTCGCCTGTGTGCTGGCGCTGATCGTCTCGGAGCGGACCTTCCGCGATCATCCCGACAACTCCTGGTGGGAAATCGTGCTGTCGCGCGGGGTGCCGAACTCGCTGCGCGTCACCCTGGCGCTGACGGTTCTTCTCGCCCTGGTCGCGCTATGGCGTTTGTTGATGCCCGGGCGCGTGGCCTTCCAGCCCTGGGGCCAGGAGGCGCGGGCCAAATTCGCCCGGCTCGGCGCGCTGCCGATAGGCGGCGCGGATGGGCTGGTCTGGGGTGAGGCCGACCGCGCGGCAATCGCCTTCCGCCGGGTGGGCCGGGTGATGCTGGGGCTCGGCGATCCCGTCGGCGAGGAATCGGACCGGGCGTCGGCGATCTGGCGCATGCGCGACCTGGCCATTCAGGAAGGGCTCGACCCCGCCGTCTGGCGCGCCGGCACGGGGCTGCTGAAGGTCTACGGCGATATCGGCCTGACCGCCCTGCCGCTTGGCGCCGATGGCCTGCCGCTGCCGGAAGCGCCGGACGAAACGCCGGCCGCCTGCCAGTACCTGGTCTGCGTCGCCGAACGCGATCTGACCGCTTTGCTGGCGCTTCTGCCGGAGCTGGCGCAAGGGGGCTGACCGGCCGCGCGGCTGCGCCGGGAATAGACTCTCGCCCGCGACTCCGCGCATGGCCGATACTGCCTCGCCAATCTCCGGAAATTCGCTCATGCAGTTCGAGTCTCTCGCCGATCCCAGGATTCTCGCCGCCGTGCTGGCGGGCGTTGCCGCGCTGGCAGCGGTGCTTGCCCTGATTGCGATTCTGCGCCAGGGGGCGGCGCGCGGGCGGGAACTGGCGCATCTGCGCCTGCTGGCGGAGCAGGCGCTGGCCGGCACCCGCGCGGAGGCGGAAACGACGCGGGCGGAACTGCGCAGCGCCGGCGCCGCCACGATCGAGCGGCTGAGCGGCCTGGGCGGGACCCTGAACACCGGCATCGAGCAGGTGCGAACCACGCTGTCGCGTGAGCAGGGGGAATTGCGCCTCGCGCTGGCCGAGGGCCAGCAAAAGACCGCGTCGTCCATCGGCGTGCAGTTCGAAACCACGCGCACCCTGTTGGAAACCAAGCTCGGCGAAATGCGCGAAGGCAACGAGAAGAAGCTGGCCGAGATCCAGAAGACCGTGAACGAGCAACTGCACGAGGCCGTCGAGAAGCAGATGAAGACCAGCTTCGAGCGGGTGATCGATCAGTTCACCGCGGTGCAGAAGGCGATGACCGATGTGCAGGCCGTCACCGCGCAGATCGGCGACATCAAGCGGCTGTTCGCCAACGTGAAAACCCGCGGCGGCTGGGGCGAGACCCAGGTGAAGGCGATGCTGGACGACGTGCTGCCGCCCGGCACCTATTTGACCAACCACAAGGTCCGTGCGGACAGCGACGACGTGGTGGAATTCGCGGTGATCATGCCGATGCGCGGCGAAACCCGCCCTTTACTGCCGATCGACGCCAAATTTCCGATCGAGGATTACGAACGCCTGCTGGCCGCATCCGAAGCCGGCGACGCCGATGCGGAACGCGCCGCCAGCCGGGGGCTCGATCGGCGCATCCGCGACGAGGCGAAGAAGATCCACGCCAAATACATCAACCCGCCGATCACGGTGGAATTCGCCGTGCTCTATCTGCCGACCGACGCGCTGTACGCGGAGGTCGCGCGCATCCCTGGCTTGATCGACGATATCGGCCGCGACTGCCGGGTGCTGGTGATGGGCCCGAGCCTGTTCCCGGCACTGCTGCGCACCATCCACCTGGGCTTCGTCACGCTGGCGCTGGAGCAAAAGGCCGACCAGATCCGCACGCTGCTGGGCGCCACCCGCACCGAAATGCTGAAGATGGATGACGTGCTGGAACGCCTGCTGAAGCAGGCCGGGACGTTCACCACCACCATCGAACGGGCCCGTACCCGAACCCGCGCCGTGGGCCGCAAGTTGAAGGACGTGGGCCTGATGGACCAGGCGGCGGCGGAACAAATGCTCGAACTCGCCGCGGATAACGAGGATGTGGCTGCTGAGGAGTAAGGCTGGGGCTCCGCCCCAAACCCCAGGGGGGCGCTGCCCGGGCCTTCCTTCTCAGAAGTCCAAATCCGAGTAATGCGCCGACGGGATCGTGCCCGGCACGCGGTCGGCCAGGATGGCCCGGAAGCTCGGGCGTGATTTCATGCGGGCATACCATTCCCGCGCCGGCGGAGAGATGGTCCAGTCCACGTCGCCGGCGAAATCGAGTGATGAGAGATGCGCGGCAGCAGCGAAATCGGCCAGCGAGATGACGCCGCCGGCCAGCCATTTTCGCGTCTCCGCCAGCCAGCCGATATATTGCAGATGATGGCGCAGCGCGATGAAGCCGAGGCGCATCAGCGCGGCGTCCGGATTGCCGCGGCCCGACAGGCGCTTCATGAACTTCTCGCCGATCAGGTTGCGGGTAACCTCGTTGTTGAACTTGCCGTCGAACCACGCGACCAGGCGACGCACCTCCACCCGCTCGGCGAGCGAATGGCCCAGCAGGGGAATGTCGGGATAGGCCTCTTCCAGATATTCGCAGATGACCGATGAATCGGGGATCGTGAAACCGCTCTCGTCCACCAGCGTCGGCACCGTGCCGGCAGGGTTGAGGTCGAGATATTCCGCCCGCCGCTCCCAGGGCTTTTCCTGACGCAGTTCGAAAGGCAGGCGCTTTTCCGCCAGCACCAGACGCACTTTGCGCGAGAACGGGGAAAGCGGGAGATGATAGAGATACCGCATTCCCCGCCTTATGACATTCAATGCCGCGCCGCGCCAAGATAGGCGGCCCGCGGGGCGGTGGGGGACGGGAAAGAAGCCCAGGGGCATAGCCCACGGGCCTTGCTTCCGCCTCCCAACACCCGGTGCGTCAGGCCCGCTTTGCCTCTGCAGCGTCCAAGGTCAGCGGCACAGTAAGGAATTTGGCGTAATCCTTCGGCACCACCTGCCAGAAATGCACCAGGGTGCGTTCCCAGTCATGGTGCAGCCGTTCGGCGTAGCGGCTGTGGGTTTCGGCCACGTGGCGGCCGATCAGGTCGCGCAGGTGCTGGGCCCAATGCGGATGGGCCACGCGCTGCCAGCTCAAGGTTTCCGGATTGACCCGCATTTCGAACTCGGCGGCGGGGTCATAGACGAAGGCCATGCCGCCGGTCAAGCCGGCGGCGAAATTGTCGCCGACCGCGCCCAGGATCACCGCCGTGCCGCCGGTCATGTATTCGCAGCCGTTCGACGCCGCAGCCCTCGACCACCGCGTCCGCGCCGGAGTTGCGCACCGCGAAGCGCTCGCCCGCCTGGCCGGCGGCGAACAGCTGCCCGGCGGTGGCGCCGTAGAGCACGGTGTTGCCGATGATCGTGTTCTGCTCGCTCTGCAGCTTGGAGGACGCGAAGGGCCGCACGACGATGGTCGCCGCCCGACAGCCCCTTGCCGACATAGTCGTTGGCGTCGCCGAGCACTTCGAGCTTCAGCCCCTGCACCGCGAAGGCGCCGAGCGACTGGCCGGCCGAGCCGCGCAGCCGCAGCCGTGAGATGGCCGGGCTGCAGGCCCGTCATGCCGAACTGCCGCACGATGCGGGAGCTGACCTTGCGTGCCGATGGCGCGATGGGTGTTGCGGATGTTGTAGTGCAGCTGCATCTTCTCGCCGTGCTCGAACAGCGAGCGCGGCGTCGGTGATCATCTGCGCGTCCAGCGTGTCGGGCACTTCGTTGCGGCCCTCCTGCGTGCAATAGCGCGCATGTCGGTCCGGGATCGGCCTGCGCCAGCAGCGGGTTGAGGTCGAGGTCGTCGAGATAGCTCGGACGCCGCGGCTGACCTGGTGCAGCAGATCGGTGCGGCCGATCACGTCGGTCAGGCGCGCGGAAGCCGAGCCGGGCCAGGATCTCGCGCACCTCCTCGGCGATGAAGCTGAACAGGTTGATCGACCTTCTCCGGCGTGCCGGCGAACTTCTGCGCGCAGCTTCTCGTCCTGCGTGCAGACGCCGACCGGGCAGGTGTTGGAATGGCACTGGCGCACCATGATGCAGCCCATGGCGATCAGCGCTGGCGGTGCCGATGCCGAATTCCTCGGCGCCGAGCATCGCGGCGATCACCACGTCGCGCCCGGTCTTGATGCCGCCGTCGGTGCGCAGCCGCACGCGGTGGCGCAGGCGGTTCAGCGTCAGCACCTGGTTGGCTTCGGACAGGCCCATCTCCCAGGGCAGCGCCGGCATATTTGATCGAGGTCTGCGGCGAGGCGCCGGTGCCGCCGACATGGCCGGAGATCAGGATCACGTCGGCCTTCGCCTTGGCCACGCCGGCGGCGATGGTGCCGATGCCCGATGCGCGCGACCAGCTTCACGCAGACGCTGCGCATCGGGATTGATCTGCTTCAGGTCGTAGATGAGCTGGGCCAGATCCTCGATCGAATAGATGTCGTGGTGCGGCGGCGGGCGAGATCAGCATCACGCCCGGGCGTGGAATGGCGCAGCTTGGCGATCATCTCGGTCACCTTGAAGCCGGGCAGCTGGCCGCCCTCGCCGGGCTTGGCGCCCTGGGCGACCTTGATCTCGATCTCGCGGCAGTTGTTCAGGTATTCCGCCGTGACGCCGAAGCGGCCCGAGGCGACCTGCTTGATCGCCGAGTTGGCGTTGTCGCCGTTGGCGCGCGGCCTGGCAGCGCGCGGGGTCCTCGCCGCCCTCGCCGGTGTCGGACTGGCGCCGATGCGGTTCATCGCGATCGACAGCGTCTCGTGCGCCTCCGGGCGACAGCGCGCCCAGCGACATGCCGGGCGTGACGAAGCGCTTGCGGATTTCGGTGATGCTCTCGACCTCTTCCAGCGAGATCGGCTTGCAGCGGTCGAAACGGAAATCCAGCAGGTCGCGCAGCGCGATCGGCGGCATGCCGCGCACCATGTCCGTATAGCGCTCGAACAGGTGTGAAACTATCCGTCGCCACCGCGGTCTGCAGCATGTGGATCAGCGTCGGCATCGAAGGCATGCGCCTCGCCGCCGTTGCGCCGCAGCTTGTAGAAGCCGCCGATCGGCAGCGTGACCGCGTCCTCGTTCCAGGCGCGTTTCGTGCAGGCCGAGCACCTTGCGCGCGATGCCGGTCAGCCCGATGCCGGAGATGCGCGACTGCATGCCCGGGAAGAACTCCGCCACCAGGGCGCGCGACAGGCCGACCGCCTCGAAATTGTAGCCGCCGCGATAGGACGAGATCACCGCGATGCCCATCTTCGACATGATCTTCAGCAGGCCCTTGTCGATGGCCTTCTTGTAGCGCTGGACAGCAGTCTTTCAGGGCCATCGCGCCGAACAGGCCGCGGCGGTGGCGGTCGGCGATGCGATTCCTGCGCCAGATAGGCGTTCACCGTGGTGGCGCCGACGCCGATCAGCACCGCGAAGTAATGCACGTCCAGGCACTCGGCCGAGCGCACGTTGAGGCGAGGTGAAGGTGCGCAGCGACTGGCGCACCAGATGCGTGTGCACCGCCGCCGGTGGCCAGGATCATCGGGATCGGCGGCGCGCTCGGCGCCGCACATTCTCGTCGGTCAGGATCACGTGCGAGCAGCCGCGCGCGCACGCGCCTCCTCGGCTTCCGGCGCGGATGCGCACGCAGGGCGTCGCGCAATCCGGCTTCCGCCGTCGGCAACCGCGAAGGTGCAATCGACGACGCAGGCCGAGCCTGCCCATGATAGTCCCGCATGGCGGTGAACTCGGCGTTCGAGCAGCACCGGGCTTTCCAGCTGCAGCAGCTCTGCACTGGCTGGCATCCTCGTCCAGCACGTTGCCGAGATTGCCGAGCCGGGTCTTCAGCGTCATCACCCGCGTCTCGCGCAGGGTGTCGATCGGCGGGTTGGTGACCTGGCTGAAGTTCTGCCGGAAGAAATGATGCAGGCCGCGATAGTGGTCCGACAGCACCGCGAGCGGCGTGTCGTCGCCCATCGAGCCGACGGCTTCCTTGCGCGTCCTCCACCATCGGGTGCAGGATCAGCTCCAGATCCTCCAGCGTAAAGCCGGCGGCGAACTGGCGGCGGCGCAGCGCCTCGCCTTCGTACAGCACCGGCTCGGGCGCGTCGGTCTTGATGATGCTGTCGATCACCTTGATGTGGCTTGCCCATTCGCTGAACGGCTGGCGCGCGGCCAGCAGGTCCTTCAGCTCGCCATCGTGGTAGAAACGGGCGTTATCGAGATCGACGGCAATCATCTGGCCGGGGCCGACGCGGCCCTTCTCGACGATCTCGGTCCTCGTCGAGCGCACCATGCCGGTTTCGGAACCGACGATCAGCAGCCCGTCTTCGGTGACGGTGTAGCGCAGCGGCCGCAGGCCGTTGCGGTCCATGCCCGGCGATCACCCAGCGGCCGTCGGTGGCGGCAGATGGCGGCCGGCCCGTCCCACGGCTCCATCACCGCGTTGCAGTACAGGAAGAAATCGCGTGTGCGCCTGCGGCATCAGTCGCGCTTCGACCCAGGCTGGCGGGGATCATCAGCGCCTTCGCCATCGGCGCGTCGCGCCCGGCGCGCACCAGCAGCCTCGAACACGTTGTCGAGCGCCGCGGAGTCCGACCCGCCGGCCTGGACACGGCTTGATGTCGTCGACGTGCTCGCCGAAGCTCGGCATCGGCCAGCCGGGTCTCGTGGCTCTTCATCCAGTTGATGTTGCCGCTTAGCGTGTTGATCTCGCCGTTATGCGCGAGCATGCGGAAGGGCTGCGCCAGCTGCCAGGTCGGGAAGGTGTTGGTCGAATAGCGCTGGTGGTAGATCGCGAAGCGCGGAGACGAAGCGCTCGTCCAGCAGGTCGGGATAGAAGTCCGTCAGGCTGCTCGGCCAGGAACATGCCCTTGTAGATGAGCGAGCGGCAGCGACAGCGAGCAGAATAGAAGTCCTGCGATCTGCGGCCTCGATCGCACGCGCTTCTCGATGCGCCGGCGGCATGACGATAGAGATCGCGCTCGAACTCGCGCCTCGGCTGCGCCGCGTGCCGTTCCAGATCATGATCTGCTCGATCTCGGGGCGGGTGGCGTTGGCCTTCTCGCCGATGACATCGACGATGTCGACCGGCACCTGGCGCCAGCCATAGATGGTGTAGCCGAAGCGCAGGATCTCGGTTTCCACGATCGTGCCGGCAGCGTCTCCTGCGCGCCGAGATCGGTGCGCGGCAGGAAGACCTGGCCCACCGCGATGCGGGCCGGGCTTCAGCTTGTCGCCGGCCGCGCCGGACGGCGTCGCGCGAAGAAATCCTGCGGGATCTCGCACATGGATGCCGGCGCCGTCGCCGGTCTTGCCGTCGGCGTCGACCGCGCCGCGGTGCCAGACCGCCTTCAGCGCATCGATGCCGCGCCTGCGACCACGTCGCGGCGGCGGCTGGCCGTCGAGCGCCGCGACCAAGCCGACGCCGCAGGCGTCATGTTCCTCGTTCGGCGACTGTAGGCATGCTCTTCCAGATGCCGCTGCATTGTCGATGCCAGGCGGCGATGAACTCTGTTCCAGCCTCGTGGGTCATGTCGCTCACTCCGCCGCGGCGGCAAGCGCGCGCCTGGCTTGGAGATACGTGATGCATCTTCGCGGCCGCATCGCGGCCGTCGCGGATCGCCCAGACCACCAGCGAGGCGCCGCGCACGATGTCGCCGGCGGCGAACACGCCGTGGCAGGTTGGTCATGCAAGCGTGTCGGGATCGATCGCGACGCGTGCCCCAGCGGGACACCGTCGAGTTCCGGCGCATCGAACAGCCGCGGGCAGGTCCTCGGGATCGAAGCCCAGCGCCTTGATCGACGAGATCGGCGTGCAGGTTGAAATCGGCTGCCCTCGATCGGCTCCGGCGCCTGGCGGCCGGAGGCGTCCGGCAGGCCGAGACGCATGCGCGCCGCCCGCACCGCCGGTGACGCGGTCGTCGCCGAGGAAGGCCTCGGGCAGCGGCGAGCCAGACGAACTCGACGCCTTCCTCCTCGGCGTTCGTCACCTCGCGCATGCGAGCCCGGCATGTTGGCCCGGTCGCGGCGATAGAGGCAGTTGACCGATTTCGCGCCCTGGCGGACGGCGGTGCGCACGCAGTCCATCGCGGTGTCGCCGCCGCCGATCACCACGACATGCTTGCCGCGCGCATCGAGCGCGCCGGAGTCGAATTCCGGCACCGTGTCGCCGAGGCCCTCGCGGTTGGAGGCGATCAGATAGTCCAGCGCCGGCACGATGCCGGGCAGGCCCGACGCCGGGCGCCGATGTCGCGCGGCTTGTAGACGCCGGTGGCGATCAGCACCGCGTCGTGCTGCGCGCGCAGTTCGGCCAGCGTCAGCGTCGCGGCCGACCTCGAAGTTGAGCTGGAAACGGATGCCGCCGTCGCTCCAGCAGCTTGCACGCGGCGCAGCGACGACTTCCTTCTCCAGCTTGAAGTTCGGGATGCCGTAGATCAGCAGGCCGCCGGCGCGGTCGTAGCGGTCGTAGACCGTGACCTGATAGCCCGCGCCGGCGCAGCTGCTCGGCCGCGGCCAGGCCCGCCGGGCCCGGCGCCGATGATGCCGACCGACTGCGCCAGCTCGCGGCGCGGCCGCGAGCGGCTTGACCCAGCCCTTCTCCCAGGCGGTGTCGGTGATGTAGCTTCTCGACCGCGCCGATGGTGACGCGTGCCGTGGCCCGCTTCTCGATGACGCAGTTGCCTTCGCAGAGCCGGTCCTGCGGACAGATGCGGCCGCAGATCTCGGGGAAGTTGTTGGTGGCGGAGCGACAGCTCGTAGGCCTCCTCCAGCCGGCCCTCGGCGGTCAGCTTCAGCCAGTCGGGGATGTTGTTGCTGCAGCGGGCAATGGACCTGGCAGAACGGCACGCCGCATGGCGAGCAGCGGCTGGCCTGCTCGGCGGCCTGCCTGGTGGCGAAATCGCGGTAGATCTCGTCGAAATCGACGCGGCGCTCCTCGGCCTGCCGCTTTTCCGGCGTGCTCTGGGGGACGCTCACGAACTTCAGCATGTGCTCGGCCATGTTCACCCTTTCCCTACGGCGGCGCGCCGACAGGCCTGGGAGGCTGCGCACGGGTCACGCCCGCGGGCTCAAGCTGTCTCGCAGATGCAGCATAGAACAGGAATTCTGGCCGAAGCGAGTTCTAATCTGGCCGATTAGGGCAGAATTTACGCCCTTATTTTCGCCGGCATGCGGAAATCACCATTCAAAAGCAGAAAGCGGAGCAAAATAAGGTCCGATATGGTCCTATTCGTGGCTGAATTTATGTCTGGAACACGATTGGCCTGGTTCCGCCGCCCGGCTGGAACCGGCGCAGGTAGGTGGGCACCACCAGCTCGATCGGGGTCGCCACCAGGCCGAGCTCGGCAAGACCGGGAGAGCCTGGGGTGACGACATTGTCCTTGGCAAGCAATTTCAGCTGATCCCTGGTCAGCAGCCGGCCGGGCAGCTTCTCCAGCACCGAGGCCTGCATACGCAGCACGCACATCGGCATGTTCACCAGCCGGCGGTCGCGCCCGGTCTCCATCAGGATGTAGCCGAGGATGTCGCGCATGCTCAGCGCGCGCGGGCCACCGAGTTCGAACACCCGACCCGCCGCGTCCGCCCGATCCAGCGCCGCCATCACGGCGTCGGCGACATCGCCGACATAGACCGGCTGGAACTTCGTCTCTCCGGCGACCACCGGCAGGAAGGGCAGCATCCGTGCCATGCCGGCAAAACGGTTGAAGAAATGGTCCTCGGGGCCGAACACCACGGAAGGCCGCAGGATCGTCGCCTGCGGGAACGCGGCCAGCACGGCGGCCTCCCCGGCGGACTTGCTGGTGGCATACAAACTGTCGGAGGCGGCGCTGGCGCCGAGCGCGGAAATCTGCACCAGCTTGCGCACCCCGGCCGCGGCGGCGAGGCGCGCAATGCGGCCGGCGCCTTCCGCCTGGATGCGCTGGAAATCGCCGGCGCGGCTTTCGGCCAGGATGCCGACCGCGTTCACCACGATCTCCGCGCCCTCGACGGCGCGTGCCACCGCGGCCTCATCGGTGATGGAAGCCGACAGCGGCACGATCTGGCCGACGCCGCCCATCGTCTTCAGGAACAGCGCCGATTCCGGATACCGGACCGCCACCCGCACGATATAGCCGCGCGCCGCCAGGCGCTTGACCACATAGCGGCCGATAAAGCCCGATCCGCCGAAAACCGTCGCCACGTTCCGCGTCGCCATGCCCGAACCTCCTGTGTCCGGGCCTTTGATATGCCGCAACCGCAACCGGCTCAAGCCGTTGCGTGGGGTCACTTGACGAAGGATGATGTGGGGGCTACATCGCCCGCCCACCGTGTTGCCAGTGATGGCCGCGCGGAACGCACCGGTTGCCCAGGTGGCGGAATTGGTAGACGCGCAGGTTTCAGGTACCTGTGGCCGAAAGGTCGTGGAAGTTCGAGTCTTCTCCTGGGCACCATCCGCTTTTTCCAAGAGCGGCCGCGAGGCGAGCGGATACCGTTCGCAAACAAGCCCCCAAAAAGAAATCCTCATTGAACTCGGTGCTGTTCATGGCCAATGCCACCCTTCACCTGCACCGCGGCGACCTGCCGGATGGGCTGTCGCTCGGTCCGGTCGTGGCCGTCGATACCGAGACGATGGGCCTCAACCCGCATCGGGACCGGCTGTGCCTGGTGCAGCTTTCCTCCGGCGACGGCACGGCTCATCTGGTGCAGCTGGTGCCGGAGGCGCTTGGCGGGCGCGGCTATGACTGCCCGAACCTGAAGCGCCTGCTCGGCTCGCCGGACGTGGTGAAGCTGATGCATTTCGCCCGCTTCGATGTCGGCGTGATCCAGCATTACCTCGGCGTGGACGCCACGCCCGTCAAATGCACCAAGATCGCCGCCAAGCTGGTGCGCACCTTCACCGACCGGCACGGTCTGAAGGATCTGTGCAAGGAACTGATCGGGGTCGATCTGTCCAAGCAGCAGCAGACCTCGGACTGGGGCTCGCCGGAGCTGTCACCGGAGCAGCTGACCTATGCCGCGTCCGACGTGCTGCACCTGCATGCGCTGTGGGCGCGGCTGGAAGCGCTGCTGCGGCGCGAGGGGCGGCTGGAACTGGCGGAGGCCTGCTTCGCCTTCCTCCCTGCGCGCACCCGCCTCGATCTGCTCGGCTACGAAGACCCTGACATCTTTGCGCATTAGAGCATTATCGGATCATGTTCTTCACAGGATCCGATGAAAATGCTCGCCAAAACAAAGACTGGAGCAGGAGCGGCAATTCTACCTGAGCCGATCATGCTCTAGTATTTTTTGGCCATCGTTGCACACGCTTCGCGCAACATTGGCACGATTCTTGTCGGCCGCGTGATTTAACGGACATTGTCGGTTGACCCTTCCGGCGCGGGTGCCCATACAAGGCGGATGATCCCTACCACCGGCCCTGCTCGCAAGAATCCGGCTCGCAAGGACTCGCCTGACGATTTGCAGGTCGCCCGCTCGGTCCTGGAGACCGAGGCCGGCGCCCTGCGGGCGATGGCGGCCTCGCTGGATGACAAATTCGCCCGCGCCGTGGACCTGCTGGCCGAAGCTACCGGCCGGGTCGTCGTTTCCGGCATGGGCAAGTCCGGGCATGTCGCGCACAAGATCGCCGCCACCCTGGCTTCCACCGGCACGCCGGCGATGTTCGTGCACCCGGCCGAGGCCTCGCATGGCGATCTCGGCATGATCGTGCCGGGCGACGCGGTGCTGGCGCTGTCCAATTCCGGCGAAACCGTGGAACTGGCGGATCTGGTCGCGCATACTCGCCGCTTCGCCCTGCCGCTGGTGGGGATCACCGCGCGCGCCGGCTCTGCGCTGGCGCAGGCCGCGGATGTCGCCCTGCTGCTGCCCGATGCGCCGGAAGCCTGCCCGATGGGCCTGGCGCCGACCACCAGCACCACGATGCAGATGGCGCTGGGCGATGCCCTGGCGGTCGCGCTGCTGACCCGGCGCGGCTTCTCGGAGGCCGATTTCCGCCAGTTCCATCCCGGCGGCAAGCTGGGCGCCCGGCTGAAGCGGGTGCGCGACCTGATGCACGCGGGTGAGGCCATGCCGCTGGCAACGGCGGACGTGCCGATGCATCGCGCCCTGCTGCTGATCACCGAAAAACAGTTCGGCTGCCTCGGCGTGACGGACGCCGACGGTCGGCTGGTGGGCATTGTCACCGACGGCGACCTGCGCCGCTCCATGGGGCCGGACCTGCTGTCGCGCCGGGCCGGCGACGTGATGACCCTGGCGCCGCGCACCATCGGCCCGGAGGCGCTGGCCGCCGAGGCGCTGCATGCGATGACCGGGCGGGACCGCAAGATCACCAGCCTGTTCGTGGTGGACCCGGCGGGCCACCCCGTCGGTATTCTGCATTTGCACGATCTGCTGCGGGCGGGACTCGCATGAGGGCCGCATCGTGAGCGTGGCCCCGATGCCGGCCCGCCGCCCCGCGAAAGCCTTGCGGGAACGCCATCTTGCCGACGGCGCTCCGCTGCGCCGTCCACCGTCGCCCAGCGGCATCGCCCGCCGGCGGCTGCTGGTCCGTTTGTCCAAGTTCCTGCTGCCGCTGGCGGCCCTGGGGCTGCTGGCGCTGATCGCGGTCTGGCCCGAGATCGACCGGGGGCCGGATCATGGCCGGCTGACCTTCTCGCAGTTCTCCGCCGAGGTGGATGGCGCGAAGCTGACCGACGCGCGCTATCGCGGCGTGGACGAGCAGGGGCGGCCCTACACGATCACCGCCAAGACCGCGAAACAGGTGACGCCGGACCGGGTGAACCTGACCACCCCGGTCGGCGACCTGACCCTGAAGGACGGCACCTGGCTGCACGGGCAGTCCAAGGACGGCGTCTATCTGCAGCATTCCGGTAGTCTCGATCTGTCGCACGACGTGATCCTCTATCGCGACGACGGCACGACGCTGACCACCGAAAGCGCCGCCATCGATCTCAAGAGCGGCGCGGCCGCCGGCTCCGAACCGGTGCACGCGGAAGGGCCGTTCGGCACCCTGGATGCGCATGGCTTCGTGCTGACGGACAGCGGCGCCGCGATCCAATTCACCGGCCCGGCGCGGCTGGTGCTGAACGGCACGACCCAGTGAAACCGTTCCGTATTGCCATGGTGCTGCTGGGCCTGCTGGCCGCCGGGCCGCTGATGTCGCAGGCTGCGCGGGCGCAGCCGCTGGACCTGTCGAAGGGCGGGCCGGTGACGATCACCTCGCGCGACGGCATCGACTGGCAGCAGGCGGAGAAAGTGGTGATCGCCCGTGGCGACGCGCGCGCGGTGCGCGACAATGTCACCGTCACCGCCGACCGGCTGATCGCCCATTACCGGCCCAAGGCGCCCCCTCCCGGCACACCCGCGCAGGCCACACCCGCAAAGGGCACACCGCCGGCCGCCAAACCGGACGGGACGGCGCCGTCGCCGCTCGACGGCGAGGGCGGTGGCAACGAGATCTATCGCCTGGAAGCCGACGGCAATGTTCGCATCTTCACGCCTACGGACGTGGCCACCGGCGATCACGCCACCTACGACATGGACCAGGCGGTGTTGCTGCTGACCGGGCGCAATCTGAAGCTGACCCGCCCGGCGGAAATCATCACCGCGCGCGACTCGCTGGAATACTGGTCGCAGCTGCATCGCGCGGTCGCACGCGGCAATGCCGTCGTGATCACGTCTGACGGGCGGCGGCTGGCCGGCGATACGTTGGTTGCCTACACCACGCCGCCGGCCAACGAGACGACACCGGGGGCAACGAAACCGGACCAGGCGCCGGCCAAGCCGAGCCCGGTCCCGGTCAAATCGGACCCGGACAAGTCGGCGGCGGACCCGCTCGGCGCGGCCGGCAAGATCGAACGGGTCGAGGCCTTCGGCCATGTCTCCGTGCGCACCCAAACCGATACCGTCACCGGCGACCGGGGGGTCTACGTGCCGGAAACCGGTATCGCCCGGCTGGGCGGCAATGTGCGGATCACCCGCGGCGACAACCAGCTGAACGGCGCGGAAGCCGAGGTGGATATGAAGACCGGTCTGTCGCGACTGATATCGGGCAGCAACGACCAGGTGCGCGGGCTGGTGATGCCGAACGACGCGACCGGGCAAGCCGGTGCCGGCCAGAAGGCCGCGCCCGGCCCGGCGAAGGATGGCAAGCGGTGAGCTACGGCAAGGTAGCTGCCGACACCAGAGCCCCCGGCGATCTGCGTGTGCTGGCGGGCGGCGGCGGCCTGGTGGCCTCCAGCGTCGGCAAGACCTACCGCAAGCGCCCCGTGGTGCGGAACGTGACGCTGAACGTGCGCCGCGGCGAGGCCGTCGGCCTACTCGGGCCGAACGGCGCGGGCAAGACCACGACCTTCTACATGATCGTTGGCCTGGTTCGCCCCGATACCGGCTCGATCAGCCTGGACGGCGCCGATATCACCGGCCTGCCGATGTACCGCCGGGCCCAGCTCGGCATCGGCTACCTGCCGCAGGAAGCCAGCGTCTTTCGCGGCCTGAACGTCGAACAGAACATCATGGCCGCGCTGGAGGTGATCGAGGCGGACCCGGACCGGCGCGACGTGATGCTGGACGAATTGCTGGCCGAGTTCGGCATCGCGCATCTGCGCCGCACCCCCGCGCTGGCGCTGTCGGGCGGCGAGCGCCGGCGCGTCGAAATCGCCCGCGCTCTGGCCACGCAACCCGGCTACATCCTGCTCGACGAACCGCTGGCCGGCATCGACCCGATCGCCGTCGGCGAAATCCGCGACCTGGTGTCGCACCTGAAGGACCGCGGCATCGGCGTGCTGATCACCGACCACAACGTCCGCGAAACGCTGGAGATCATCGACCGCGCCTATATCCTGCACGATGGCCAGGTGCTGATGGAGGGACGGCCGGACGAAGTCGTCGCCAATGCCGAGGTCCGCCGCGTGTACCTCGGCGAAAAGTTCAGCCTCTGATGCCAATGGCTGCGGGCTTGGGGCGGCCGGAAGGCAAGGTTGGGGCTCTGCCCCAGACCCCGGCAGGGCTCTGCCCTGCACCCGTAAGGGGACTCGTCCCCTTAACCCCATGGACGGGTTTGCTGGGAAAGGGGGCGCGCCGCAGCCTATCAACGGCAATGTCGGTTCTGCCCCCTTTCCCAACAAACCTATTCGACAGGGTCCAGGGAACGAGTTCCCTGGCGGGTGGAGGGGCAGCGCCCCTCCTGGGGTTTGGGGCAAAGCCCCATTCTTGCTTACCGGCCGCCCCAAGCCCGCAGCCATGGGGACGCGCCGATGGCGATAGGGCCCAGGCTGGATCTGCGGCAGTCGCAATCGCTGGTGATGACGCCGCAGTTGCGTCAGGCCATCAAGCTGCTGCAGTTTTCCAATCTGGAAGTGAACGCCTTCGTCGAGGAGGAGCTGGAGCGCAATCCGCTGCTGGAGCGCGACGAGCGTTCCGACGCGCCACCCGACGAGCGAGCGGCGCTGGACCAGATGCTTCCGCGCGAAACCGTCCCCGGCGACGCCGCCGATTTCGCCGGTTCCGATGTTCTGCCGGACAGGGCCGCAGGGCCGCTCGATGCCGATCATGGCGAGACCTACGATCCCGGCAGTCCGTCGGACGGGGAGGCCTATGCCCATTCGGGCGGCGGCAAGGACGGCAAGGGCGGGGCGCAGGATTTCTTCGACGACGACCGCGGCATCGAGGACATGGCCGAGCCGCGCCGCAGCCTGCGCGACCATCTCGGCGAGCAGCTGCGGCTGAACATCGCCGATCCGGTGGACCGGATGATCGGCGCCTATCTGATTGCCCTGCTGTGTCCGGCCGGCCGGCTGACGGCGGAGCCGGCGGCGATCGCGCAGGCGATGGGCGTGCCGCTCGCACGGGTCGAGGCGGTGCGCGGCAAAATGATGCAGTTCGATCCGGTCGGCCTGTTCGCGCGCAGCCTGAAGGAATGCCTGGCGGCGCAGTTGCGCGAGCGCAACCGGCTGGACCCGGCGATGGCGACGCTGCTGGAGCATCTCGACCTGCTCGCCGGGCGCGACATGCGCAAGCTGATGGCCATTTGCGAGGTGGATTCGGACGATCTCAAGGACATGATCGCGGAGATCCGCGAGCTCGATCCCAAGCCGGGCACGGGGTTCGATTTCGAGGCGCCGATCGCGGTGATCCCCGATGTGCTGATGCGCGCGCAGCCGGACGGCGCCTGGGTGCTGGAGCTGAACCCGGAGACGATGCCGCGGGTGCTGGTCAACCAGAGCTTCTATGCGCGCGCCGTGGTGCGGGCCGGCCGCGCGGAGAAGACGTTCATGCAGGAGCAGTTGCAGACCGCCAACTGGCTGGTGAAGTCGCTGCAGCAGCGGGCGCAGACCATCATGAAGGTGTCGGCGGAGATCGTGCGCCAGCAGGACGGGTTCTTCCGCCGCGGCGTGGGGCATCTACGGCCGCTGATCCTGCGCGACGTCGCCACCGCGGTGGAGATGCACGAGAGCACGGTCAGCCGGGTGACCGCCAACAAGTATATAGCCACACCGCGCGGTACTTTTGAGCTTAAATATTTCTTCACCACCGCCATCAATTCGACCAATGGCGGCGAGCAGCACAGCTCGGAAGCGGTGCGCAGCCGCATTCGCCTGCTGGTTGACGGCGAGCGGCCCGACAGCATTCTTTCGGACGATGCGATCGTTCAGGCGTTGCGCAAGGAAGGCATAGACATTGCCCGCCGGACCGTGGCCAAATACCGCGACGCGCTGCACATCCCCAGTTCCGTGCAGCGCAAGCGGGAGAAGTCGGTACCGGCCTGATTGGGTGCCTGATGTACGACCCTGGGTTGAGATCCGGGCAGGCAACGAGACGGCCGCAACGGACACCGCTCCATTCATCGGGGAGAGGAAGCATGCAAATTACGGTTTCCGGCAAACAGGTCGAATTGTCAGACGCGCTGCGCACCCGCGTGGGCACGCAGCTGGATCTGATCGCGGGCAAATATTTCGACAGCGCGCTGGAGGCGCAGGTCACGTTCAGCCGGGCACGAAGTTTCTTTACCTGTGATATCAATGTGCATGCCGGCCGAGGCCTGAAGCTGCGCGGGGAGGGCGAGGCGGCCGATGCCAACGGCGCTTTCGACAACGCCGCCGAACATATCGCCAAACGCCTGCGCCGCTATCGCCGGCGGGTGAACGAGCATCACCGCGATCTTGCCAACCGGGCCCGTCCGGAAGCGGCGCGCCAGTACGTGCTGCGCCAGGACGAGGAAACCGCGACCGCGGCACCGGGCGATGGCGAGGCGCCGGCCCAGGACTTCGCGACCGTGATCGCCGAGCATCCGGCCGAGATCAGCCTGCTGTCGGTGGGCGAGGCGGTGATGCGCATGGACCTGGTCGATCAGCCGCTGCTGATGTTCCGCAACAGCGGAACGGGCGCGCTGAACGTGGTCTACCGGCGATCCGACGGCCATATCGGCTGGATCGATCCCGGCGAGGCGGCCTAGACTAACCACACTCGCGCACACGCGGCGCAGCCGGGGTTCCTGTCCCGGTTGCGTCGTCCTGCGCGGTGCCATCCGCTCAGGAGCGTCGTCATGCAGCCGTCTCACGCCCTCGCCCAATTATGGGCCGATGCCGGAATGCCGGAAGATGCCTTGGCCAATGTGCGCTTGACCGGCGACGACCCGGTGCTGCCGTCCTCCTTCGCGGTCGGCACGGCGGCGCAGGTATCCATCGCCGCCTCGGCATTGGCCGCCGCCACGCTGCACCGCGAGGCGGGCGGGCCGGCGCAGATCGTTTCCGTCGACATGCGTCACGCCGCGACGGAGTTTCATTCCGAGCACTGGATGCGCGTGAACGGCAATCCGCCGCCGCCGGTCTGGGACAAGATCGCCGGGGTCTATTCCACCGCGGACGGCTATGTCCGGCTGCACACCAACATGCCGCATCACCGCGACGGGGTGCTGAAGATCCTCGGCTGCGCCTACGACAAGGACGCCGTGGCCAGAACGCTGGCCGGCTGGAAGGCGGTTGCGTTCGAGCAGGCCTGCGCCGACGCCCAGATCGTCGGCAGCGCCTATCGCAGCATCGCCGAATGGGAAGCGCATCCGCACGGCCAGGCGGTGCCCACCATGCCGGTCGTCAGCATCACCCGCATCGGCGACGCGCCGGTGGAACCTTTGCCGAAGGGCGATCGCCCCTTGTCGGGCCTGCGGGTGCTGGACCTCACCCGAGTCATCGCCGGGCCGGTCTGCGGCCGGACGCTGGCCGCACACGGCGCGGACGTGCTTCTGGTGCTCAGTCCGAACCTGCCCAATGTCGGCGACCTCGCGATCGACACCGGCCGCGGCAAGCTCGCCACGCATCTGGAATTGCGGGAGGCGGCGGACCGGGAGACGCTGCGCGGCCTGCTGAAGGACGCCGACATCTTCGTGCAGGGCTACCGGCCCGGCGGCCTGGCGGCGAAGGGGTTCGCGCCGGAGGACACCGCGCGCATCCGGCCCGGCATCGTGCATGTGTCGCTGTCGGCCTACGGCCCGGTGGGCCCGTGGTCGGCCAAGCGCGGCTTCGACAGCCTGGTGCAGACCGCCACCGGCATCAACCACGCCGAGGCGCAGGCCGCCGGCCAGAACGCGCCCAAACCGCTGCCGGTCCAGGCGCTGGATCACGCGTCCGGCTATCTGCTGGCCTTCGGCGCCCTTGCCGCCCTGCGCCGCCGTGCCACCGAGGGCGGCAGCTGGCATGTTCAGGTCTCGCTGGTGCGGACCGGCCATTGGCTGCGCGGCCTGGGCCGGATCGACGGCGGACTGGCCTGCGCCTCGCCGGGCGAGGTCGACATCGCCGCATTCATGCAGGAGGGTGCGTCCGGGTTCGGCCCGCTGCGCAGCGTGCGCCACGCGGCGATCCTGAGCGAAACCCCGGCGCGCTGGGACCGGCCTTCGGTTCCGCCCGGCACCCACGCGCCGCGCTGGCCGTAAGCCCGGTTATTTCCGCTCGGGTCCAGCTTCCAGCAGGGCCAGGTTCTGCTGGGCGAGATCCGCGGTGGTGCTGTCCGGATCGAGTTGGATCGCGCGCTGCCAGTCCGCCCGCGCGCCGTCGCCGTCGCCCATGCGCTGGCGCAGGATGCCGCGTTCCAGCAGCGCCTCCGGGTAGTCGGGGTTGATCGCCATGGCGCGGTCGACGTCGTCCTTGGCCCGGTCCAGCTTGCCTTCCTCGCGCCACGCGGCGGCACGCAGAACAAAGGCGTCGAAGCGTTTGGGATCGAGCTTCAGCGCGCGGTCGAGATCGTCGATCGCGTCCAGGTAGCGTTCCATGGTGGCCGCGGCGACGGAGCGGTCGATCAGCAGGTCCGCGTCGTCGGGATTGAGCGCCAGCGCCGCGGTGGCGGATTCGTAGGCCCGGTCGGGTGCGTCCGCCATCAGCCAGGCCTGCACCGCCTGGCCGTAGACCGATGCCCGGGTCAGCGCCGATGCCTTTGATCGCTGGCCGAGTTCGTCCAGCAGCTGCGCCCCGCCTTCCGGATCGCCCAGCGAGATCTGCGCCAGGGCACTGCAATGCGTCGCGCCCTCGCCGCCTCCGGTGGCCTCCCATGCGTCGGCGAAATTCTTCGCGCCCTCGGGGTCCGCGTCCGTCATTTGCAGACATTTCTCGTAGTCGGGGCCGGAGGCAACGCGCGGCGGCACCGGCGGCACCGGCAGCAACGGCGCATCCGCGGCCGGCGGCATGGGATCGTCCGGGCGCTCGGGGGCCAGCAGCCAACCTCCTCCCAGAATACCGGCGAGCAGGACCGCCGCCCCGCCGATGACCGCGATACGCATGTTCATAAGGCCGCACTCTAGTCTTTCAGGGATGCGTCGGGCAAACAGGCCGCATGCAGCAGCACGCATCGCATCTGGTCGTTTGCGGCCTGGGCTATACCGGCATGGAAGTTGCCCTGGCGGCGCGCGCGGCCGGATTCCGGGTCACCGGGACGGCGCGCGATCCGGCCGGCCGGCAGGCGCCGGCCGGGCTCGATCACGGCGTGGCGTTGGTCGGCTTCGAGGCGGCCGGCCCGGCGATCGCCGCCGCCACCCATCTGCTCGTGACCGCCGGGCCGGTGGAGGCCGGCGATCCGGTGCTGGCACGGCATGGCGACGCGGTCGCGGCTGCCGCCGGGCTGCGCTGGATCGGCTACCTGTCGACCACCGGCGTCTATGGCGACCGCGGCGGCGCCTGGGTGGACGAGACCACGCCGCCGGCTCCGGGATCGGCGCGCACAAGGCGCCGGGTGGAGGTGGAGGCGGAATGGGGCCGCTTTGCCGCCACGCGAGCCGTGGATGTGTTTCGCGTCGCCGGGATCTACGGACCGGGGCGGTCGGTGTTCGACGATCTGCGCGCCGGCGTGGCGCGGCGAACCATCAAGCCGGGTCATGCCTTCGGCCGGATCCACCGGGCGGACATCGCCCGCGCCGTGCTCGCGGCCATGCGGCAGAACCGCGGGCCGGGCCTGCGCGTGCTCAACCTGGCCGACGACGAACCGTCCGAAAGCGCCGTGGTGATCGAGGAGGCGGCGCGGCTGCTGGGCATCGACCCGCCGGAGGCGGTGCCGTTCGCCGAGGCCTGGGAGCGGATGAGCCCGATGGCGCGCGGCTTCTGGAGCGAGCACCGGCGCGTCTCCAGCGCCAAGACGCGCGCCATGCTCGGGATCGACTGGCTCTATCCCAGCTATCGCGAGGGCCTACGCGCGATCCTCGCCGAGGAGGGGCCGCAGGGTCCGGCGTAGCAGCGCCAAATCGTCCGGCCGCGACAGCCGGTGGTCGCCGTCCTTCACCAGGATCACCTGCACGTTCCCCGTGGCGATCGCCGAGGCGATGCGCAGCGAATGTTCCCAGGGCACGTCCGGGTCCTGCTGGCCATGCAGCAGGCGGACCGGGCAATCGAGCCGGATCGGCCTGTCCAGCAGCAGATGCTCCCGCCCTTCCTCGATCAGCCGCAGCGTCACCGGATAGGCCTCGCCGTACTGGCTCGGCACGTGCAGCACGCCGTCGCGCTGGATCGTGGCGCGTTCCGCCGGGCTCATCGCCTCCCACATCAGTTTGTCGGTGAAATCCGGCGCGGCGGCGATGCCGACCAGCGCCGCGACGCGCTCCGGCCGGGCCAGCGCCGCCAGCAGGGCGATCCAGCCGCCCATGGAGGAGCCGACCAGGACCAGCTTCCCCGTCGTCAGCCGGTCGATCACCGCCAGGGCGTCCGCCGTCCAGCGCCCGATCGTGCCGTCCTCGAACGTCCCGCCGCTGTCGCCGTGGCCGGAATAGTCGAAGCGCAGCATGGCGTGGCCGCGCCCGGTGCAGAATTCGGCCAGGTCCAGCGCCTTGGAGCCGTTCATGTCGCTCTTGAAGCCCGGCAGGAACACGATCGCCGGCCCGCTGCCGGGAATCCTGGCCCAGGCCAGCTCCACGCCGTCCCCGCGATCCAGCCTGCCGGTGTTGTCCATTCCGCCCCTCCTGACCTTCGATCCCGCGTGATATAGCCCGCCGGATGTCGAACGAACCAGAAACGCCTCCCCCCGTGGTACTTCCCGTGGTCCTGCAGGTCCTGCCCGCGCTTGGCACCGGCGGGGTGGAGCGGGGCACCGTGGAAATGACCGAGGCGATCGCCCAGTCCGGCGGCGTCGCGCTGGTCGCCAGCGCCGGCGGCCCGCAGGAGCCGGCTATCCGGCGCGCCGGCGGGCGCCACATCACGCTGCCGCTCGACACCAAGAGCCCCTGGGCGATCTGGCGCAACGCCGGCCGGCTGGCGGCGGTGATCCGTGCCGAGCACGTGGCCATCGTGCATGCCCGGTCGCGCGGACCGGCCTGGTCCGCCTGGATCGCGTGCCGGCGCACCGGCGTGCATTTCGTGACCACCCATCACGGCACCTATTCCGAAGACCTGCCGTTCAAGCGCCGCTACAACCGGGTGATGGCGCTGGGCGAGCGGGTGATCGCCGCCAGCCGCTTCATCGCCGAGCTGATCCAGCAGCGCCACGGCACCGACCCCGGCCGCATTCGCGTGATCCCGCGCGGCGTGGATGCCGCCATGTTCGACCCCGACGCGGTTTCCCCCGACCGGATCGCGCGGCTGGCGAAGGCCTGGCGGCTGCCGGACGGCATGCCCACCGTGCTGCTGCCCGGCCGGCTGCGCGCCTGGAAGGGCCAGTCGGTGCTGCTGGATGCCGTCGCGCGCATGACCAACCGCAATGTGTGCTGCGTGCTGGTCGGCGGCGGTGACCGGCGGATCACCCGCCGGCTGATCCGCCAGGCCGAGCGGCTCGGCATCGCGGACCGTCTGCGCATGGCCGGCAACACCGACGACATGCCGGCCGCCCTGATGCTGGCGGATGTGGTGATCCACGCCTCCACCGAGCCGGAGGCCTTCGGCCGCGTGGTGATCGAGGCGCAGGCGATGGCGCGGCTGGTGATCGCATCGGATCTCGGCGGCCCGGTGGAAACGGTGGAGGACGGCGAGACCGGCTGGCGCGTGCCGCCGGGCGACGCGGACGCGCTGGCCAAGGCCATCGATCACGTGATGGCCTTGCCGGAAGACGAACGCCGCGCGGTCGGCGCCCGGGCGCGGGCCTCCGTGCTGCGCAGCTACACCAAGCGGGCGATGCAGGAGGCGACTTTGGATGTCTACGAGGAACTGCTGGCAGGCCAGACGTAGAGCGGGGTTGCAGCGAAATCACCGGAAGGCCATAGACATGGCCCGTTTTCCAATGCTTTCCTCGCCGGAGTCCTCGCCATGCCCGCCATCACCCTGCCCGACGGTTCCATCCGCCGTTTCGACGGGGCGGTCACGGGCACCGACATCGCCGCCGCCATCGGCCCGGGCCTGGCCCGGGCGGCGCTGGCGATGAAGCTGGACGGCAAGATCGTCGATCTCGGCACCGAGATTTCCGCCGACGCCGCGGTGATGTTCGTCACCCGCCGCGACGCCGATGCGCTGGAAATGATCCGCCACGACTGCGCCCATGTGCTCGCCGAGGCGGTGCAGACGCTGTTCCCGGGCACCCAGGTCACCATCGGCCCGTCCATCGAGAACGGCTTCTATTACGACTTCGCCCGCAACGAGCCGTTCACCCCCGAGGATTTCGGAGCCATCGAGGCGGAGATGCGGAAGATCATCGCCCGCAACGCGCCGTTCGAGCGCCAGGTGATGGACCGCGAGGAAGCCATCGCCTTCTTCCAGGCCAAGGGTGAAAAATACAAGGCCCAGCTGATCCAGGACCTGCCGACCACCGAGGTGATCACCCTGTACAAGCAGGGCGACTGGATCGATCTCTGCCGCGGCCCGCACATGCGCGCCACCGGCGATGTCGGCAACGCCTTCAAGCTGATGAAGGTGGCCGGCGCCTATTGGCGCGGCGATCACCGCAACGCCATGCTGTCGCGCATCTACGGCACCGCCTGGCGCGACCAGAAGGAGCTCGACGCCTACCTGCACATGCTGGAGGAAGCCGAGCGTCGCGACCATCGGCGCATCGGCAAGGACATGGGGCTGTTCCACCTGCAGGAGGAAGCGGTCGGCAGCGTGTTCTGGCATCCGAAGGGCTGGAAGCTGTACCGCACCACCGAGGACTACATGCGCCGCCGGCTCGACGCCTCCGGCTATCAGGAGGTCCGCACACCCCAACTGGTCGATCGCGCGCTGTGGGAGAAATCCGGCCATTGGGAGAAATTCCGCGAGCACATGTTCGTCGCCTCGGTCGAGGACGAGGACAAGCTGCTGGCGCTGAAGCCGATGAACTGCCCCTGCCACGTGCAGATCTTCCGCCAGGGCCTGCGCTCCTACCGCGAGCTGCCGTTCCGCATGGCCGAGTTCGGATCGTGCCACCGCTACGAGCCGTCCGGCGCGCTGCACGGCATCATGCGGGTGCGCGCCTTCACCCAGGACGACGCGCATATCTTCTGCACCGAGGCGCAGATCGCCGATGAAACGGTGAGGTTCGTCGACCTGCTGTCCTCGATCTATCGCGATTTCGGGTTTTCCGAATTCCGCATCAAGTTCTCCGACCGTCCCGAAGTCCGGGCCGGCGAGGATGACGTGTGGGACCGGGCCGAAGGCGCCCTGAAGGAAGCCTGCGCGACAGCCGGCGTGAAGTATGAACTGAACCCCGGCGAGGGCGCGTTCTACGGCCCGAAGCTGGAATTCGTGCTGCGCGACGCGATCGGGCGGGACTGGCAGTGCGGCACGCTGCAGGTGGATTTCGTGCTGCCCGAGCGGCTGGACGCGGAATATGTCGGCGAGGACGGCGCCCGCCACCGCCCGGTGATGCTGCACCGCGCGATCCTGGGCAGCTTCGAGCGCTTCCTTGGCATTCTGATCGAGCAGTACGCCGGCCGCTTCCCTTTATGGCTCGCCCCGGTGCAGGCGGTGGTGGCGACCATCGTCTCGGACGCCGACGGCTACGCCGAGGAAGTGGCGGCCGCCTTGCGCGCGGCGGGCCTGGAGGTCCGCACCGACCTGAGCAACCAGAAGATCAACGCCAAGGTGCGCGAGCATAGCCTGGCGCATGTGCCGGTCCTGGCGGTGGTCGGGCGCAAGGAGGCGGAGAACCGCACCGTCGCGCTGCGCCGCCTGGGTGGGGACGCGCAGGAGGTGATCGGCCTGGGCGAAGCGGTCGCCCGGCTGCGCGCGGAGGCGACGCCGCCCGACCTGGCGCGGCTCCAGCAAGCCTGAGCGCCTGTCCCGCCTGTTCCCGTCACTTGATATTGAGTTCGGATCAACGCCAAAACTAAAACTGGTTCGTGCTATAAGGCGAACCGGACCGTTCAACTTCCATAGGAGAAGACCATAGCCCGAGGACCCATGCCTGCCCCCGCGACCCGTGACGGGCCGCGCGTGAACGAAGATATCCGCTCCCCCCAGGTGCGTCTGATCGACGAGGAGGGAGAAATGCAGGGCGTCATGACCGCCCGCGAAGCGATCCAGAAAGCGTACGCGGTCGGCCTCGATCTGCTTGAGATCAGCCCGAACGCCGATCCGCCGGTCGTGAAGATTCTTGACTTCGGCAAGTTCAAATACGAACAGCAGAAGAAGCGGAACGAAGCCAAGAAGAAGCAAAAAGTCATTGAAATCAAGGAGATCAAGGTCCGCCCGAACATCGACGAGAACGACTATCAGGTGAAGATGCGCGCCATGAAGTCGTTCATCGACGAGGGCGACAAGGTGAAGGTCACGCTCCGCTTCCGCGGCCGCGAAATGGCCCACCAGGACATCGGCATCCGCGTGCTGGAACGTATCCGCGCCGAATTGGATCCGCTGACCAAGGTCGAGCAGATGCCGAAGATGGAAAACCGCCAGATGGTGATGGTGCTCTCGCCGCGCTGAGGCGGAGGAAGCAAGGTAAGGGGGCTCCGCCCCCTTAACCCCCGCCAAAGGGCTCGCCCTTTGGAAACCCCAGACATTTTCCATGAAATGGGCGGGCGAGGTGGTGCTGGTTGCACCGCCTTGGCCCGCCCATTTCATGGAAAATAACCAGGAGTTCGAAGACCGCCTCCGCGGCCGCCCGCGCCATCAAGGACGGCGACTGCGTCGTCATCGATCCCGGCGACGCAGAGGCCTCCAGCGAGGGATTGTGGTGGCACCGGCTGAGCTACATCGCTGCCAGCGCCAGGGATGGCATCCGCCATATCGGCGGCGGCATGCTGCGTGGCGCGAAATCGTTGATCCGCGGCTGAGCCGCCTATAGCGGCAGGCTGCCCTGGCGGACCGGCTTGCCGCCATCGGCCTTGGCGCCGACCTCGCCATCGGCGAAGCGCAGGCGCAGCGCCGATCCGGGAGCGATTGCGGCGGCGCTGGTCAGCGGATGGCCGGCCGGGTCGGTGACCAATGCGTAGCCCCGCGCCAGCACCGCCATCGGCGACACCGCTTCCAGCCTTGCCGCCGAACCCTCCAGCCGGGCGCGCGCCTCGCGCAGAGAGGCGCGCAGCGGCGCGTCGCTCAGGCGGCCGAGCGTGCGCGCCCCGCGGGTCCGCGCGCCGGCCAAAGCGTGGCGCAAGCCGCCGGTCAGCCTGGTGCCGGCCAGGCCGAGGGCGGCTTTGCGGCCGGCCACAAGATTGGGCAAAGCGAGCTTCATGCGCAGCGAGCGGTCGTCGAGGCCGCGCCTTGCGTGGGCGATCAGCGCCGGCAGGTCCGGCAGGCGGCGTTCGACGGCGATGAAGCCGGCCCGGCGGGCGGCCAGCAGGTTCGGCAGGGCCAGGCGCAGCCGCTCCGCCCGGTCGTCCAGCCGCTGCCGGGCGGTGCCGAGCAAAGCGGGCAGGTCGGGCAGGCCGCGCTCGGCGCGCGACAGGCGCAGCCGGCGTTCCTGCATCAGCCGGTTCAGCCCGCCGGTCAGCCGGGCGGTCTTCTGCTGCGAGGTCGGCGAGCAGGTCGGCGCGGGCGGGAATGGCCATCTCGGCCGCCGCCGTCGGCGTCGGGGCGCGGCGGTCGGAGGCGAAGTCGATCAGCGTGGTGTCGGTCTCGTGCCCGACGGCGGAGATCAGCGGAATGCGGCAGGCGGCGGCGGCGCGCACGACGATCTCCTCGTTGAACGCCATCAGGTCTTCCAGGCTGCCGCCGCCGCGGGCGACGATCAGCACGTCCGGGCCGGGGGACCGGTCCGCCCGGCTGGATCGCGTCGAACCCGGCGATGGCGGCGGCGATCTTTCGCGCCGCGCCCTCGCCCTGCACCGGCACCGGCCAGAGCAGGATGGTGCGCGGGAAGCGCCGGGCGATGGTGGTCTTGATGTCCTGGATCACCGCGCCTTGTTCGCAGGTGACCACGCCGATCACCCTGGGCAGCATCGGGAGAGGCCGCTTGCGCTCGGCATCGAACAGGCCCTCGGCGCCCAGGCGCTGCTTCAGCATCTCGATCTGCGCCAGCAGCGCGCCGGCGCCGGCGTATTCCATCCGCTCGACGATCAGCTGGTAGGACGACCGCTCGCCATAGGACGGAAATCTTGCCGGTGGCGATCACCTCGACGCCGTTCTCCGGCTCCATGCCCAGGCGTGGAACGGCGAATTTCCAGACCACGCCGGAGATCTTGCCGCCTTCGTCCTTCAGCGAGAAATAGATGTGGCCGGAGGGGTAGCGCTTCACTTCGGTGAGTTCGCCGCGCACCCGCACGCGCCCGAATGCCTCCTCCAGCGTGCGCTTCACCGCGCCGGAGATCTCGCGAGACGGTGTATTCGGGCAGATTCGACAGGGGCGCGGGCTTCGTCCATGCCGCCAGCCTATGCTAAGGCCGCGCACCCAGGTGAATAAGGGATGATGCGATGCGGGTGCTGGTGGTCGGGTCGGGCGGACGGGAGCACGCGCTGTGCTGGGCGATCGCCGCCAGCCCGCTGCTGACGAAGCTGTGGTGCGCGCCGGGCAACCCCGGCATCGCCGAGATGGCGGAGTGCGTGCCGATATCGGCGTGCTGGATATTGCCGCGCTGGTCGGCCTTCGCCCAGGACAACGAGGTCGATCTGGTGGTCCCCGGCCCGGAGGCGCCGCTGGTCGCGGGCATCACCGATGCGATGGACGGCAGCCGGCATCGCCTGCTGCGGCCCGATCGAAGGCGGCGGCGCAGCTGGAGGGCAGCAAGACCTTCACCAAGGAGATTTGCGACGCCGCCAGTATCCCGACCGCGCGCTGGGAGCGGTTCGAGGAGCCGGAGGCGGCACAGGAGTTCGTCCGCCGGCGCGGCGCGCCGATCGTGGTGAAGGCGGACGGCCTGGCCGCCGGCAAGGGCGTGGTGGTCGCGGCGACCGTGGCACGAGGCGATCGCGGCGATCGACGACATCATGCGCGACGGTGCCTTCGGCGAGGCCGGCGCTGCAGTCGTGATCGAGGAATGCCTGGTCGGCGAGGAGGTGTCGCTGTTCGCGCTATGCGACGGGGAGGTGGCGCTGCCGCTCGGCTCGGCGCAGGACCACAAGCGGGTCGGCGAGGGCGATACCGGCCCGAATACCGGCGGCATGGGCGCCTATTCGCCGGTGCCGGTGTTCCCGCCGGAGCTGGAGCAGGCGGCGATGGACCGCATCCTGCGCCCGGCGCTGGCGGAGATGGCGCGGCGCGGCACGCCGTTCCGCGGCATCCTGTTCGCCGGCCTGATGCTGACCGACGAGGGCGCCGAAGCTGATCGAGTTCAACGTCCGCTTCGGCGATCCCGAATGCCAGGTGCTGCTGGCGCGAAACTGCGGTCGGATCTGCTGCCGGCGCTGCAGGCCGCGTGCGACGGCGAATTGCGCGCATTTCGACCTGCGCTGGCACGACGGGCGCGCGGATCGGCGTGGTGATGGCCGCGCGCGGCTATCCGGACGCACCGGAGCGCGGCAGCGTCATCCGCGGCCTGGACCGCGCCGCCGCGGTGCCGGGCGTGCAGGTCTTCCACGCCGGCACGGCTGCCGATTCAGACGGCACGATCCGGGCGGCCGGCGGGCGGGTGCTGACGATCTGCGCCAGCGGCGCGGATTTGGCCGGGGCGCGCGATGCCGCCTATCGGGCGGTGGACGCGATCGACTGGCCGGAGGGGTTCTGCCGGCGCGACATCGGGCATCGCGCGTTGACGTAGACCCGCGGGACTCAAGGCCTAATGCAGATGCAGCACCGCTGCCGGATGGCTCCATTTGCCCGGCTGGATCAGGCTGACCGAGCCGACGCGCACCTGATACAGTCGCCCATCGAGCTTGGCCTCCCAGAAATCGAGGAATTTGCGCAGCACCGGGAAGCGCGGGGCGATGTCGAGGTCCTGCCAGACATAGGTTTGCAAGATCTCGGGATGGTCGGGCAGGCGATAGAGGATTTCGGCGGTGGTCAGGCGGTAGTCCTGCAACTGCTTGGCGAGGCTCATCTGCGTGTCTCTCCGTGCGATCTCCCTCGGCAATTCAACCGGCTTCCTCCCCCTGATCGTTCCGGTGTCTGCCGACCGGTTCGTGCCGAGTGTCATCAGCATGACATGGAGACCGGGGGGCGGCGCAAGAAAAAACCGACGCTATTCCAATGCGCTAGCACTCATTCGGGCAGAGTGCTGCCGAACCCTTGACTCCTCCGGCGCGAAGGCTTAGATCGCTGGCACTCTCCAAGGGAGAGTGCTAACAGCCGGACGCGGTGCCTCATGGGGCCGATGCCGGCGGTGGCAAATCCAGCGTCCATTCATACGAACCGACACCAACTAGGAGCGATCCACATGAAGTTCCGCCCCCTCCACGACCGGGTCGTGGTCCGCCGGCTGAATGCCGAGGAAAAGACCCGCGGTGGCATCATCATCCCCGATACCGCCCAGGAAAAGCCGATGGAAGGCGAAGTCATTGCCGTTGGCCCGGGTGCCCGCAATGAAGCCGGCCAGATCGTCGCCCTCGATGTGAAGGCCGGCGACCGCATCCTGTTCGGCAAGTGGTCCGGCACGGAAGTGAAGCTCGATGGCGAGGAGCTCCTGATCATGAAGGAGTCCGACATCATGGGCATCATCGAAGGCTCGCCCGCCGCCAAGAAGAAGGCCGCCTGATCCATCTTCCGGATCGAGGCGCCTTTACTGCACGCAAGCTGAATTAGAAGGATAGAACACATGGCTGCCAAGGAAGTCCGCTTCGGCGGTGACGCTCGCGCCCGTATGCTGCGCGGCGTGGATATTCTCGCCGACGCCGTGAAGGTGACGCTGGGCCCGAAGGGTCGCAACGTCGTGATCGACAAGAGCTTCGGCGCGCCGCGCATCACCAAGGACGGCGTTACCGTCGCCAAGGAAATCGAGCTCGCCGACAAGTTCGAGAACATGGGCGCGCAGATGGTGCGCGAAGTTGCCAGCAAGACCAACGACATCGCTGGCGATGGCACCACCACCGCGACCGTGCTGGCCCAGGCCATCGTGCGTGAGGGCTCCAAGGCGGTTGCCGCCGGCATGAACCCGATGGACCTGAAGCGCGGCATCGACAAGGCGGTTGCCGCCATCGTCGAGGAGCTGAAGAAGCGCTCCAAGAAGATCACCACCCCGGCGGAAACCGCCCAGGTCGGCACGATCTCCGCCAATGGCGAATCCGAGATCGGCAAGATGATCTCCGAGGCCATGCAGAAGGTCGGCAACGAGGGCGTGATCACGGTCGAGGAAGCCAAGGGCATCCAGACCGAGCTCGACGTCGTCGAGGGCATGCAGTTCGACCGCGGCTATGTCTCCCCGTATTTCATCACGAATGCGGAGAAGATGGTCGTCGACATGGACCAGCCCTACATCCTGATCCACGAGAAGAAGCTGTCCGGCCTGCAGCCGATGCTGCCGCTGCTGGAAAGCATCGTGCAGTCCGGCCGTCCGCTGCTGATCATCGCCGAGGACGTCGAGGGCGAGGCCCTGGCCACCCTGGTGGTGAACAAGCTGCGCGGTGGCCTGAAGGTTGCCGCCGTGAAGGCGCCTGGCTTCGGTGATCGCCGCAAGGCGATGCTGGAAGACATCGCGATCCTGACCGGTGGCCAGGTGATCAGCGAAGACCTCGGGATCAAGCTCGAGACCGTGACGCTGGCGATGCTCGGCAAGGCCAAGAAGGTCCTGATCGAGAAGGAGAACACCACCATCGTCGAAGGCGCCGGCAAGAAGGCCGACATCCAGGGCCGTTGCAACCAGATCCGCGCGCAGGTCGAGGAAACCACCTCGGACTACGACCGCGAGAAGCTGCAGGAACGTCTGGCGAAGCTGGCCGGCGGCGTGGCCGTGATCCGCGTCGGCGGTTGCGACCGAGGTCGAGGTGAAGGAGCGCAAGGATCGCGTGGACGACGCGCTGCACGCAACCCGTGCGGCCGTTGAAGAAGGCATCGTGCCGGGCGGCGGTGTCGCCCTGGCCCGTTCCAGCCTGATCCTGGCGAAGCTGAAGGCCGACAACGACGACCAGCGCGTCGGTATCGAGATCGTCCGCCGCGCGGTGCAGACCCCGCTGCGTCAGATCGCCGAGAACGCCGGCGAAGACGGCGCGGTGATCGCCGGCAAGGTGCTGGAGAAGGACGACTACAACTGGGGCTTCGACGCGCAGAGCGGCGAGTTCAAGGACATGGTCAAGTCCGGCATCATCGACCCGACCAAGGTGGTTCGCACCGCCCTGCAGGATGCGGCCTCGGTCGCCGGCCTGCTGGTGACGACGGAAGCGATGGTCGCCGAGAAGCCGGAGAAGAAGGCGCCGCCGATGGGCGGTGGCGGCGACATGGGCGGCATGGGCGGCATGGGCGACATGGACTTCTAAGGTCCTTCGGGGAGCGCGGCCGGGCAGACTGTGTCTGCCCGGCCGATATTCCCGAACCGTTCGACGCCAGCCGTTCGACGCGACTAGAGGCAGGGGCGGACCGCAAGGTCCGCCCCTATCCTTGACCAATTCACTAATCGTTCAAGTATAGCCTGGGCCTCTCCAACCCGTTGCAATAGCCACGCAACTGTCGTTGACATTGGCTTGGGTTTCTGCCTGAATTAACATACGCAATCGTATTTTGGCTGGCTTGCTGTGCTTCCCCGCTGTCGGGTGCTCTCAAGACGATCCAAAGACCCGGTTGTCTAAACGTGTCGTGCGATCCCGCGCGGCGCCCACAGACGGAGAGTGACGCAGTTATGGCTATCGGTACGGTCAAGTGGTTCAACACCACGAAGGGTTTCGGGTTCATCATGCCGCAGGACGGTGGCAAAGACGTTTTCGTGCACATCACTGCGGTTCAGGCTGCCGGCCTGCGTGGCCTTAACGAAGGCCAGAAGGTGAGCTACGAAGTTGCCATGGAACGTGGCAAGGCCGCCGCCACCAATCTCAAAATCGCCTGAGACCAGCCCGGAGCGTCGCTGCCGCGTTATGTTCGCCCCCTGCCCTGCTAAGATTGGACGGTTGGCGTTCTGGGTGGCGCGCTCCGGGTTTCCTATGCCCTTCACGGCCTGTGATGCCGTTCGTGGGGCTCCCGTGTTTTCCCTCCCCACACGCAAACGCGCTGTGCCTTGCATAGGAGTAGACTGATCATGGCCATTGGAACCGTGAAGTGGTTCAACGCAACCAAGGGTTATGGCTTCATCATGCCGCAGGATGGCGGCAAGGATGTCTTCGTCCATATCACCGCTGTGCAGGCCGCCGGTCTGAAGGGCCTCAATGACGGCCAGAAGGTTAGTTACGAGGTGGCCATGGAGCGCGGCAAGGCCGCCGCCATCGATCTGCGGCTGGCATAGGTCCGGCCGCGTTCGCCAAGCCTGCCGAACGCCGTATTTTCAGCTACATGTCTGGCCGCCAGCCTCGGGTGCACCCGGGGCGGCGGCCTTTTGTGCTTTTGGTGACGAAGGCTCCGGTGGGACAATGATGGCTTCGGGCGGATAACGCCATCATGGTCCAGACATCGTGACGCATGACAACGCGCTGATCGAAACCGTCGCGGCCGGCTTCGTCTATGCCCTCGCAGGCGGGTTTCTGGCCACAAGGCTGCGCCTGCCCCCCTTGCTTGGTTACCTGCTGGCGGGCCTGGCGGTCGGGCCCTTCACCCCCGGCATCGTCGTCGACAGCCAGATCGCCGGACAACTCGCCGAGATTGGCGTGATACTGCTGATGTTCGGCGTCGGCATGCATATC
This sequence comes from uncultured Alphaproteobacteria bacterium, assembly GCA_963839645.1. Lineage (GTDB taxonomy): Bacteria > Pseudomonadota > Alphaproteobacteria > Acetobacterales > Acetobacteraceae > PALSA-911. The sequence goes on from CAWIVZ010000001.1 coordinate 880,378, forward strand.
TCGATCAAGGATCTGCTGTCGGTGCGCGCCATCGTGGTGCCCGGCGCGCTGATTCAGGTCCTGATGTGCCTGGGCTTCGGGGTCGGGGTCGCGGCCCTCTGGCATTGGGGACTGGGGGCGGGGCTGGTCCTGGGGTTCACGCTGTCGATCGCCTCCACCGTCGTGCTGCTGCGGGCACTGGAGGCGGCGAATTCGCTCGAGTCGCCTGCGGGGCGGATCGCCATCGGCTGGCTGGTGCTGGAAGACCTGTTGACCGTGATCGTGCTGGTCGCGCTGCCACCCCTGGCGCCCATGCTCGGCGGCCATGCAGGCGGTGGCCACGTGGTCGGGGGGGCCGATGCGCTGGCCGCGCTGGCGATCGTGCTGGGCAAGCTGGCGGCCTTCGTTACCGTGATGCTGGTCGCCGGGTCGCGGGTGCTGCCCTGGCTGTTGGCCCAGGCGGTGCGTACCGGGTCGCGCGAGATGTTCACCCTGACGGTCATGGCGATCGCGCTCGGCGTGGCCTTCGTGTCGGCGGAGTTGCTCGGGCTGTCCTATGCGCTTGGGGCGTTCTTCGCCGGCATCGTCATCAACGCGTCCGATCACGGGCATCGGGCCGAGCGGGACGCGCAGCCGCTGCAGGACGTTTTCGCGGTGCTGTTCTTCGTCTCCGTCGGGATGCTGTTCAATCCCGCCATTCTGCTGGAACAGCCCCTGCGCGTGCTGGTGCTGACCGCGGCGATCGTCGTCGGCAAGCCGCTGCTGACCTATCTGACGCTGCGGGCTTGTCGCCAACCGGCCCGAACCGCGCTGGAGGTTGCTGTCGGCCGAGGTCAGATCGGCGAGTTCTCGTTCATCCTGGTCGGCGTCGGGCTGCAACTCGGCCTGTTCCCGGCCGGCGCGCAGGCCCCCATACTGGGCGCGGCGCTGCTGTCGATCACCTGCAACCCGTTCCTGTTTCGGCTGCTCGAACGGCTGCGATCGCCCTGAAATGGGATCAGGCCGCGTGCTGGCGGGCGGTTTCGGTCGCCGCCTCCAGGCCGAGCTGCAGGGCCAGGCGGTCCAGGCGGCGGATGACGCTTTCGCCGGCGAACACGCCGGTGTCTTCCTCCAGGCGCAGGATCAGCTGGCTGCCGCGCAGGATCAGCGCGGTGCCGGACAGCAGGTCCGGCGTGCCGGCCGACAGGGTATAGGCCAGGCGCAGGGCGATGCCGAGGATTTCCGCCCGCTGCGCGCTGCCCATGTCCAGCAGCAGCCGCGCCGGACGCAGGAAGTCGGCGTCCGAGTCCGCCTCGTAGCGCATCGCTGTCGCCAGGGCGAGGAACGCCCTGGCGTGGTGATCGAGGCCGATGCCGGGCTGGCGCAGCACGCGCAGGAAGCTCTGCTCGGCGCGGAATTCCGGGTGGTCGTGGCTGCCGATGTCCGACATCCAGCAGGCCGCTTCCCGCAGGTGGCGGGATTGGGCGCTCTCGTGGCTGAACAGCGGCTGGGTCCAGGCGAGCAGTGCCGGCGGCAGGTTGGGGTCGCGGCCGAGGCGGCGGGCGTAGTCCTGGCCGGCGGACAGCAGCGGTTCCTCCTCGCGCAGCGCCGAAGGCATGCGCTGCATGTACCAGCCCTCCCGCAGGCCGTTGGCGCTGAACACCACCCGCCGGGCGCCGGTGGCGCGCAGCAGGCGGCGCAGCGCCACGGCGGCATAGGGCAGGTCGTCGACCCGCCGGCGCGAGATGTCCGGCAGCCGTTCCAGCGCCCGCCGCCCGGCCGCGGCGATCACGCCGGCAAGGTCGCGGGCCTCCTCCCGCCCGATCGTGTAGTGGTGCACCATGTTCAGCGGATAGCCGGTCTGCGCCATGTGAATCCGCGCCAGCGCCCGCCAGGCGCCGCCGACCAGATACAGGTCGCGCCCCATCCCTTCCGACAGCCAGGGCACGCTGGCCAGATCCGCCTCGACGATCGCGCGTGCCCGCGCGGGGTCTTCGCCGGAGCGTTCGGCCAGGCGGATGACGCCCAGGCCCAGGGTTTGGGACTTGCCGCGACGGCCGGAATCCAGGCGTACCACCTCCAGCGAGCCGCCGCCGATATCGGCCAGAATGCCATCGGCGGCGGGAATGCCGCAGAGCACGCCCATGGCGGCGAGCTCCGCCTCCTCGATGCCGGACAGCACGCGGATGGTGACGCCGGGCATGCGCGCCGCCAGGGTGGCGACGAAGTCCGCGCCGTTCCTGGCATCGCGGACGGCGGCGGTGGCCAGCACCTCGAACGGGTCCGCGCCCATGGCGCGCGCCACGGCGTGGTAGCGGTGCATCACGGTCAGCGCCTGCGCCATGCCGTCCTCGTTCAGCCGGCCGGTGGCGAGCAGGCCGCGGCCCAGGCGAAGCACCGCCTTTTCGTTGAAGATGGCGGTGGGATTGCGGCTATGGCCCTCATAGACGACGAGGCGGACCGAGTTGGAGCCGAGGTCCACCACCGCGGAACGCGGGGCGTCGACGGGAGGCGCGTAGGGCATCGGGATAATCCTGTTGCGGGCGGAGAAGCGGCAAGACGGATGGGCGGCGCGCCAGCCGTGGCGACGTGTCAGCCTTGGTGAAGTATCAGTCCTGGCTGACCCGGTCCTGATGCCGCCGGGCCGTCGGCACCGGGGCCGCGACCAGGGGGCCGTGCAGGGCCGAGCCCCGCCCGGAGAGCGATGGGTTGGTCATGAAATAATCATGCGCCGACACCGGCCGCGGGCCGGGTGCCACCCGGCGCCAGACCGCGTCCACCCCCAGTTCCCAGGACTGCATCGTGTCCTTCAGGTTCACCACCATGATCTGGTCGAGCACCTGGGCATGAACGGTCGGGTTGCGGATCGGCACCAGCGTCTCGACCCGCCAGTCCATGTTGCGGGCCATCCAGTCGGCCGAGCTGATGAATACCTTGGCGTGCCGGTTGGGCAGCTTGTGGCCGTTGCCGAACACATAGATGCGGGAATGTTCCAGGAACCGGCCGACGATGGACTTGATGCGGATGTTCTCCGACATGCCCGGCACGCCCGGCCGCAGGCAGCAGATGCCGCGCACCACGATGCTGATCTTTACCCCGGCGCAGGAGGCGTCGTACAGGGCGTCGATCAGGGTTTCGTCCACCAGGCTGTTCATCTTCAGCCAGATCGAGGCCGGCTTGCCGGCGCGGGCGTGGTTGACCTCGCGGCGTATCAGATCGAGCAGGATCGGGCGCGTCGTCAGCGGGCTGAAGCCCAGCGCGTCCATCAGTTCGGGGCGCGCGTAGCCGGTCATGAAGTTGAACAGCCGCGCGGCGTCGCGGGTCAGATGCGGGTCGCAGGTGAAGAACGACAGGTCGGTGTAGATGCGCGCGGTGATCGGGTGGTAGTTGCCGGTGCCGAAATGCGCGTAGGAGCGCACGGCGTTGCCTTCCCGGCGCACGACCAGCGAGATCTTCGCGTGGGTCTTCAATTCCGTGAAACCGTAGACCACCTGCACCCCGGCCGCTTCCAGCGAGCGGGCGAGGCGAATGTTCGCCTCTTCATCAAATCTTGCGCGCAGTTCCACCATGGCGGTGACGGACTTGCCGGCCTCCGCCGCCTCGATCAGCGCCTTGACGATCGGGCTGTCGCCGCTGGTGCGGTACAGGGTCTGCTTGACCGCGATGACGTTCGGATCGCCGGCGGCCTGGCGCAGGAACTGCACCACCACGTCGAAGCTCTCGAACGGATGATGGACGATGATGTCCTTGGCGCGGATGGCGGCGAAGCAGTCGCCGCCGAAATCGCGGATCCGCTCGGGGAAGCGCGGGGTGTAGGGGGGAAACAGCAGGTCGGGCCGGTCGTCGATGATCAGCTGCTTCAGGTCGACCAGGCCCAGCATGCCGCGCTGGATCAGGGTTTCCTCCGGGCTGGCGCCGGTTTCGGCGGCGACCAGCTCGCGCAGCTCCTGCGGCATGTCGGCGTCCACCGACAGCAGGATCGCCACACCCCGCCGGCGCCGCTTCAGCGAGGTCTCGTAGGAGCGCACGAGATCCTCGGCCTCTTCCTCGAACTCCACGTCGGTGTCACGGATCAGCCGGAACATGCCCTGCCCGATCACCCGGAAGCCGGGGAACAGCCGGTCCAGGAATAGCCCGACCATGTCTTCCAGCATCAGGAAGCGCACAGGCTCGTCCGCGGCCCCGCCCGCTGGCGCACTGCCCGTCGCAGGCAAGCGGGTGAAGCGTGGCACCTGGACTGGCAGCGGGATCAGGGCGCGGGTGCCCTGTCCATCCTCCTCGCGCACCAGGCGGAGCGCCATCACCAGGCCCATGTTCGGAATGAAGGGGAACGGATGCGCCGGGTCGACCGCGAGCGGGGTCAGCACCGGGAACACCCGCTCCATGAACCAGTCGTCGAGCCAGGCGATGTCATCGGCCGACAGCGACGCCGGATCGCAGACCACGATGCCGGCGCTGTCCAGCAGATCGCGCAACTCGGCCCAGACGCGCTTCTGGTCGGCCATCAGGGCTTCCGCCCGGGCGCGTATCTCGATCAGCTGCTGGGCCGGGGTCCGGCCGTCCGAGGCGCGCGTGGTGACGCCGGCCTTGGCCTGGCCGACCAGGCCGGCGACGCGCACGGAATAGAATTCGTCGAGGTTGGACGCGCTGATGGAAACGAAGCGCAGCCGCTCCAGCAGCGGGTGGCGCGGGTTCTCGGCTTCCTCGACCACGCGGCGGTTGAAGTCGAGCCAGGAGAGCTCCCGGTTGATGAAGCGGTCGGCGTTATGCAGATAGGCAGGGCGGCGGCGGTCCGGCGTCATGCGGCGGCTCCTGCACTGGCAGGATCGCGGCCTGTTCCAACGCGGTCTGGGTCTCGGTCATTTCCGCTCCATACGCATCAACAAAGGATCTTCGCCGCTCGGTGGTCAGAGCCAGATCTATAGCAGACCCGGGCCGGCGGACGAGCGCAACGTGACGGCCTCGAAAATTTCATGCCGGGGAATCCTCGCCGTCGCCGGCCCCTGCGTCGCCCCCTGCCGCCATGTCGGCGAGCACCTGGTCCGCCACCCGATGGGTGATCCGCGCGCCGCGCGCCAGCCCGGCGATGTCAAGCCGCCGCGCCGCTTCCGCCAGCGCCGCATGGGAACGCGGCAAGTGGAGCAGCAGATAGCGCTGCACCGGCGCCGGCACGGCAAGCTGGCGGTCCGACAACAGCCGCGCCAGCAGCGCGGCGAGCAGTGCGTCCTCGGGCGGGTCGATGCGGATCGCGGTGATGGCGCGCAGCCGGCTGGCAAGGTCCGGCAGGCGCACCGGCCAGCGCGCCGGCGGCTCGCGCCCGGCGATCAGCAGCTTCTGCCCGGCTTCGGCGGCGGCGTTGAGCAGGTGCAGGAGCGCGATCTCGTCGCTGGACCGATCCGCGTCATCGAGGGCAATCCCGCCCCCGGCCGGCAAGTCCGGGAGGCCGGAGAGAGCGGGGCCGGACAGATGTGCCGCGCCATGCCGGCGCGCCCAGATGTGCAGCAGATGCGTCTTGCCGCAGCCCGGCTCACCGAACAGCGCCAGGCGCCCGCCCGGCCAGTCGGCGGGCCGGGCGAGCCAGGACAGGGCCGCCTCGTTGGAGGGGAAGCGCAGGAAATCGGCGTCGAGAAATTCCTGCGCATGCGGAAACGGCAGCGGGAACTGGGCAATCAGGGTCATCAGGCCTTCGGGGGCAAGCGATCGAGCAGATCTGGGATATAGGGTTCTTCTGCCGCGGGATCGGGGGTTTGCGGCGGGTCGAGATAGAGCGGGCTGCTCAGGTAGCGCCGCAGCCAGAAGCGGCACAGCACCCCGATCGTCGCCGCGACCGGCACCGCCAGCATGACGCCGACGAAGCCGAACGCGGCGCCACCGGCAAACAGGGCGAAGATCACCCAGACCGCCGACAATTCCACCCGGTCGCCGAGGAAGCGGGGATAGAGGACATAGCCCTCCAGGATCTGCCCCACGCCCAGCACGCCGACCACCAGCACCACGCCGTGCCAGTCCGGAAACTGCGCCAGCGCCAGGCCGATGGCGCTGAGGCCGCCGACGATCGAGCCGACATAGGGAATGAAGGACAGCAGGCCCGCCATCAGCCCGATGATCAGGCCCAGGTCCAGCCCGACGAACGACAGCGCCATGGAGTAGTACAGCGCCAGGAACACGCAGCACAGCGCCTGGCCGCGCACCCAGGCGGACAGGATGCGGTCCACTTCCCTCGCCTGGGCGCGGATCAGCCCGCCGTAGCGGTGCGGCAGCCAGCCATCGACCTGTTCCACGATGACCGGCCAGTCGCGCAGCAGGTAGACCGCCACGACCGGCGTGACGATCATCAGGGTCAGCACGTTGAACAGCGCGAAGCCGCCGCTGATGACGCTGGCGGAGGTTCGGATCAGGAACGAGACCACCGCGCCGGCCTGCCCGCCGACGAGGTCGCGCAGCCTGTCGTCCACCACGTCGTTGCCGAAGCGCCCCTGCAGGTTGACGATCATCTCCTGCGCCCAGGCCTGCGCCAGGAACACGTATTGCGGCACCCGGCTGATCAGGATGCCGATCTGCGCCAGGATCAGCGGATACAGCAGCAGCACGAACAGCAGCACCACGGCGAGGAAGCCGGCCATCATCAGCCCGGTCGCCAGCCCGCGCGGCAGGCCGAGGCGGGTCAGCCAGGTGGTCGGCGGATGCAGCACATAGGCGATGCCGCCGGCGGCGACGAAGGGCAGCAGCACCGAGGCGAACAGGTCCAGCGCGAGCCAGGCGACGACCGCCAGCCCGATCAGCAGGCCGATGCGCTGAGCGCGAGTGGCGGTTCGCCCCGATGTCGGAGCTGCGGTCTGCCCAGGGGTGATGCCTTCCAGGTTGCGGATTTCGTTCATCGGTGGCGCGCCGCGTTCCAGACATACGACGCGCCGGACGCCAGCGTGCAGGCCGTCACCGCCCAGATCAGCCCGTCCAGCACCAGCCTCGCCGCCGGCTCCGGCACCGCGCGGGCGAAACTGAGCAGCAGCGCGAAGGCGACCAAAGCGATCTGCAGCAGGGTGTTCAGCTTGGAGATCCGCAGCGGATGGATCGCCGGCGGATGGCCCAGCAGGAACAGCATGATGACGCCGCCGACGATCAGCACGTCACGGAACACGATCAGGATGGCCAGCCAGTCCGGCAGCACATGGATCGCCGCGAGCGTCACGTACATCGACACCATCAGCGCCTTGTCGGCGATCGGGTCGAGCACCGCCCCCACCTTGTTGCCGCCGCCCTGCCGGCGCGCCAGCCAGCCGTCCACCGCATCGGACAATCCCGCCAGCACGAACAGGCCGAACGCCGCCTCCATCATCTGCTGCAAGACCAGCCAGACCGCGAGCGGCACGGCGCAGAGCCGGGCGAAGCTGATCATGTTGGGCAGCGTCACCAGCCCGCCGTTCCTGCCGCCTGTCTTGATGCCCGGCGGGACGAGGCCGCCTGCCTGCCCGGTTTCAAGCATCGGGGCGGTCCAATCCGATGCGGGTCATGGCGAACATCGCGTGCGGCTCCGGAAATGCGACGAAATCGGGTCCTTCAAAAGCATTGCCATATTGCGCCGGAGGGGGGGCTATGGTTGTTTCCGCGCCCGTTCATCGAACCAGCGGCCACCATAGCATAGTCTGGCCGCTCCGGGTTCAAGCCGCATCGAGGCATTTCATGACAACGCCCCCGCGCGCCTCCGGCGTGACCTACCGAGACGCCGGCGTCGACATCGAGGCTGGCGATGCCCTGGTGGATGCGATCAAGCCGCTGGCGCGCGCCACCGGCCGCGCCGGGGTGCTGGGCGGGCTCGGCGGCTTCGGGGCGCTGTTCGACCTGAAGGCGGCGGGGTTCAGCGATCCGATCCTGGTTTCCACCACCGACGGCGTCGGCACCAAGCTGAAGATCGCCATCGAGACCGGCATCCATGAGACGGTCGGCATCGACCTGGTGGCGATGTGCGTCAACGACCTGGTGGTGCAGGGCGCCGAGCCGTTATTTTTCCTGGACTATTTCGCCACCGGGAAACTCTCGGTGGAACAGGCGCGGACGGTGATCGCCGGCATCGCCGCGGGCTGCACGGAGGCCGGCTGCGCGCTGGTGGGCGGCGAGACCGCGGAGATGCCCGGCATGTATGCCGAGGGCGACTACGATCTGGCCGGGTTCTCGGTGGGTGCGGCCGAACGCGGCCGGCTGCTGCCGCTGGCGATGGCGCCGGGCGACGCCATTCTGGGTCTTGCGAGCTCCGGCGTGCATTCCAACGGTTTTTCCCTGGTCCGCCGGGTGGTGGAACGCTCGGGGCTGGGCTGGGATGCGCCGGCGCCGTTCGCGCCCGGGCAGACCCTCGGCGCGGCGCTGATGACGCCGACGCGGATCTACGTGAAGTCGCTGCTGGCGCTGCACCGGGCCGGGTTGCTGAAGGCGGCCGCGCATATCACCGGCGGCGGGCTGCCGGGCAATCTGCCGCGGGTGCTGCCGGACGGGCTGACCGCGGTGCTGGAGGCGTTCGTGGCCGGTGCCGCCGGTGTTCGGCTGGCTGGCGCGCACCGGCGGGATCGCCGCCGAGGAGATGCTGCGCGTGTTCAATTGCGGGATCGGCATGGCGGTGGTGGTGACGGACGCCGACGCCGCCATGGAACTGCTGCGACACGCCGATGAGACTGGCCTATCGCATCGGCGTGCTGGATGCCGGCTCCGGCCCGGCTTCGATCCGCATCGAGACCGCCGCCGGGCTGGCCGGCTTGAGCCCAGGATTGCGCAAACGCCGCGTCGCGGTGCTGATCAGCGGCCGCGGCTCCAACATGGCGGCGCTGATCGCCGCCGCCGCCGCGCCGGGCTATCCGGCCGAGATCGCGCTGGTGCTGTCCAACCGCCCGGATGCCGCCGGGCTGGCCACGGCGCAGGCCGCCGGGATTGCCGTGGCGGTGGTGGACCATCGCGATTTCCCGCGCGACCGCGCCGCGCACGAGGCGGCGATCGACGCCGTGCTGAACGCGCACGGGATCGAGATCCTCTGCCTCGCCGGCTATATGCGGCTGCTGACGCCGTTGCTGGTCGGTCGCTGGGCGGGGCGGATGCTGAACGTGCATCCAAGCCTGCTGCCGGCCTTTCCGGGTCTGGACACGCATGCCCGCGCGCTCGCCGCCGGGGTGAAGCTGCACGGCTGCACCGTGCATCTGGTGACCGAGATCATGGATGACGGCCCGATCCTGGCGCAGGCCGCGGTGCCGGTGCTGGCGGGGGATACCGAGGACGATCTGGCCGCGCGCGTGCTGGTGCAGGAACACCGGATCTATCCAGCCGCGCTGGCGCAGTTGGCGGCCGGGACTCCAGGCCCGGCGCCGCGGCCGGACGCCGCCCTAGTCAATCCGCTGGCGGACCTTGGCCGGAAGGAAGCAAGGCCAGGGGGCGCTGCCCCCTGGACCCCCGCCAAAGGCTAGCCTTTGGGATCCTTCCATTGTTTGGGAGTGCAAGGAGGGCCAACCATGACCTTGCAACTTCCGGGTAGGCCCTCCTTGCACTCCCAAACCAGTAGCGGGTTCTAAGGGCTAGCCCTTAGCGGGGTCCAGGGGCAGAGCCCCTGGCCTTCTTTCCGCCCTATTGCCCTAGCGGCCGGCGTTGCCATACAACGAAAACAGCAAATATCTGGGATCGAGGCAGATCATGGCCATGCAAGCTACCCGTTACACCGGCCCGAAAACCGCCGAAGCCTTGTACGCGGACAAGCAGAAATTCTGGGGCGGCTTCACCAGCGCCACCACCGGCGCGATCATCTTTATGGCGGTCCTGCTGATCCTGATGGGCCTGTTCCTCACCTGATCCCGCCCGCCCGGCCGCGTCAGCCGGGCGCATCGTCCGGCTGACGCGGCTGTTTCCCCCATAACGGAGAAGCCGACATGCAGCTCGGACGCCTTGGCGTTTGGTACAGCGCCGACAAGATGGATGGCCCCGGCCTGGCCCGGTTCGTCTCGCTCGGTCGAGGCCCTCGGCTACGACACGCTGTGGTATCCGGAATCGCGCGGCTTCGAGTCGCTTTCGATCGCCGGGTTCATGCTGGGCAATACCAGCGAAGCTGAAGATCGGCAGTTCGATCGCCAGCATCTACGCCCGCGATGCCTTCACCGCACGGCGCGGCTACATCACGTTGCGCGACCTGTATGGCGACCGGTTCATCCTGGGGCTGGGCGTCAGCCATGTGCCGATGGTCGAGGGGCTGCGCGGGCATGTGTATGAAAAGCCGGTGCCCGCGATGCGGAAATATCTGGATGGCATCCTGAAGGGCGAGGCCGGTTCGGAGACCTGGCCGGTGGTGGTGGCAGCACTCGGGCCGCTGATGCTGAAGCTGTCGTTCGAGAAATGCATGGGCGTGGTGCCGTACAACGTGACGCCGGAGCACACCCGCCAGGCGCGGGCGATGATGCCGGACGGCAAGTGGCTGGCGGTGGAGCAGAAGGTGATCATCGAGACCGACCCCGCCACCGCGCGCCTGCATGGCCGCAAGGAACTGGCGCGATACATGACGCTGCCGAATTACCGCAACAACTGGCTGCGGCTCGGATTTACCGAGGCGGAGCTGGAGAACGGCGGATCGGACCGGTTCATCGACGCGATGGTGAACTGGGGCGACGCGGCTGCCGTGAAGAAGCAGCTGCGCGCGCATTTCGAGGCCGGCGCCAATCATGTGTGCATCCAGCCGGTGCACGCCGACGGCGACTTTGCCGCGCGTGACGCGATGCTGGCGGCTTTGGCGGATACCTAACCACACAGGAGCGAGCCGATGCCCAGCCTGACCGGGAAGAGGGCGCTGGTTACCGGCGCGCAGCAGGGCATCGGGCGGGCGATCGCGATCGCCTTCGCCGCGGCGGGGGCCGATGTGGCGATCAACTACCTGGACGATGCCAAGCAGGCCGGCGCGGTGGCGGACGCGGTGGGCGCGCTCGGGCAGCGGGCCGTGCTGATCCAGGGTGACGTGGCCGACCCCGCCGCCGGAGCGGCGATGGTGGCGGCGACGGTCCGCGAACTCGGCGGGATCGATATCCTGGTGAACAACGCCGGGGTGTTTCCCCGCGTGCCGTTCCTGGACATGACGCCGGCGGACTGGGATTTCGTGCATGGCATCAATCTGCGCGGCGGCTGCTTCTGCGCCCAGGCGGCGGCCAGGGCGATGATCTCGGCCGGGCATGGCGGCAACATCATCAGCCTGGCGTCGCAGGCGATCACCGGGATCTCGCCGAACGGCGTGCATTACGCGGCGAGCAAGGGCGGCATCGTTTCCATGACGCGGGCCATGGCGCTGGAGCTGGCGGGGCACGGCATCCGGGTGAACGCCATCGCGCCTGGCCTGACCGATACCGCGCAGCCGCGCTACGGCCATACCGAGGAGGATTTGCGCGAGCGGGCGGCCCGGATTCCGCTGGGACGGATGGGCCGGCCGGAGGATATCGCCAATGTCGCGGTGTTCCTGGCGTCGGAGGCTTCGGCCTTCATGACCGGGCAGACCGTGCATGCCAATGGCGGGACGTATATGCCGTCCTGAATTTCGCCGTCGCTGCAACGAACCAACAAAAGGAGCCGGGGATGTCCAGCCAGAAGGTGAGTTTCTACAGCGAGGGCGTGAAGCTGGCGGGCGATCTGTTCCTGCCCGACGATCTGCCCGCCGGGGAAAAGCGCGCCGGCATTCTGCTGTGCCATGGCTATACCGGCGTGCGGAACCTGTATCTGCCCGACACCGCCCGGGCGCTGACCGAGGCCGGCTACGTGGTGCTGACCTTCGACTACAAGGGCTGGGGCGACAGCGAGGGCTCTCCGAGCCGGCTGGCGCCCTATGGCCGGGTGCTGGACAGCCAGGCGGCGCTGACGTTCCTCGGCGCGCAGCCGATGGTGGATGCCGCGCGCCTGGGCATCTACGGCACCAGCTACGGCGGCGCGACCGTGGTGTGGACGGCGGCGGTGGACCCAAGGGTGAAGTGCGTGGTCTCGGTGGTGGGTGTCGGGCACGGCCGGCGCTGGATGCGCAGCGTGCGCCACCCCGACGAATTCGCTGATCTGCTGGTGCTGGCCGAGGAGGATCGGCTGCGCCGCGTGATGACCGGGCAATCGAAGTTCGTCGAGCGCACCGACATCCTGCTGCCGGATCGCCAGTCCGCAGCATTGGCCGCCGCGGCGCGCGCGGGCAACCCGGGGGCGGTGAGCCAGATCCCGCTGGAATTCATCGACGACACGCTGGGCTTTCACCCCGAATGGGTGGTGGACAAGATCGCGCCCCGCCCGGTGCTGTTCATCACGACGGACGACGACCGGCTGGTGCCCCCCGACGAGAGCGAGGCGCTGTATGCCAAGGCCGGCGAGCCGAAGAAGCTGGTCGTGCTGCCGGGCTGGGGGCATTACGAGGTTTATACGGGGGAGGCGTTCCGGCAGGTGATTACGCCAACGATCGATTGGTATCGGGAGCATTTGCCGCCGGTTTGAGGCGCTTTCCGACGATATAGGATGGGTGAGCGAAGCGCTACCCATCGCGACGAGGGCCGACGGCCTAGAGGATTATCGGATCATGTTCTTCACATGATCCGGTAAAAATACTCGCCGAAACAAAGAATAGAGCAGGAGCGGCGATCCTACCTGAGCCAATCATGCTCTAGCTGAGCCAGACGTGTTCACTGGCGGCGTCTATCGCCTGTTGACGGGTAACGCTTCGCTCACCCATCGTACTGCCAACAGTAGATGTGCGTTCCGATGCTGGACGTGAGGATGACATTCGCGGCCGACGGCGCGGTCATGGGACCGCTAAGATTGCCCACCGCCTGAAACCGCGGCTATGGTCTACCCAAGGCGACCGGATGGGCCGAGCATCCGGGAAATGTCAGTCCAAAGCCAAGACCCTTCAAAACCAAGGAGCCATGCCTGTGACGATGTCCATCAAAAACGGCCTGATCGTGGGGTCGATGTTCTCGGCCCTTCTTCTCACTGGATGCGTCTCCAAAAGCGACTATGACGCAGTCCAGGCCAAGAACATGCAGCTGGAACAGACCGTCAAGGACCAGCAGGCCCAGATTGAAGCTGCAAAGGCGCAGAACACCCGCCTCGTCGGAGCTATCAAATACACCGTGAACAGCGACCTGCTGTTCGCCCCCGGCAGCTGGAAAATGAGCACCAAGGGCAAGGATATCATCGCCAAGATGGCCTCCAAGCTGGCGCCGACCATGCAGAACAAGCTCGTCGTGAACGGCTATACGGATAACTCCCCGATCGGTCCGGGCCTGGCAGCCGAAGGCGTGACCTCGAACGAGATCCTGTCGCAGAAGCGCGCCGATGCCGTCGCCGAGTTCCTGGTCTCCAGGGGCGTGAAGCAGGAACTCGTGTCCGCGCACGGTTTCGGCGAAGCAAACCCGATCGCCTCGAACAAGACCTCGAGCGGCCGCGCCAAGAACCGCCGCGTGGAGCTGGGCCTCGCCGGCTCGACTAGCTAACCGCTCCGCCTTTCGTTGCCCGCCGGACCCTCGGGTCCGGCGGCAGTTTCTCGTTCCGACGCCATCCGATTCCCGGCATTCCTCCTGGGAAAGCCAACGCCGTCCGTGGGCATTACCTGCCCTGCATGCAGCGACCTGGCATTGCCAAACTAGCGGCGCGTGTTCCTGCTAGGCGCAAGAGGGAATAGAAACTGTTTCTCCGCGCCGATAGAGTTCCCGCATGGGAAGATGATTTCTGTGATTTAAATTAGACCGGGCAAGGCATTCCCGGATTTGGAACACCAATTTGACGATACCCAGCACGCATAGGGCAGATAAGCGAAGCGCGATCCGCCAACGTAAGTGAAAAACCATGAAGACCGCGGGCAGGGGTTCGTTCTTTTTTCGGAATGTAAAAGGCGCTATCGCGAAATTGGGTGCGCCAGCAGACGTCCGCGCTACAGTGCGAGCCGATGGTTGTTTCGCCGCGACTATGGACGTGGAAAAATGATTGGTCTGCGGTTCCTCAGCGAGGCTTCGACGTCACGGCGGGAGCCCTCGGGCGCGCAAGTCCCGGACGAGGTGGTCTACGAAAGCGCGGACGGCGGGGGCGAGCAGGCGGTTGGTGGGGAAAACAGCAAAAATGCCGCTCTCGGGGGCGGGATGGTCGGCGAGGACCTGGGTGAGTTGGCCGGCGGCGAGCAGGTCGGCGACGAGCCAGCGGGGCAGGGCGGTGAGGCCGATGCCGGCGAGGGCGGCGCTCCGTAATGACTCGGCGCTGTTGGTGGTGAGCGTGGGGCGGACGGCGATGCGGGCCTCGCCGAGCAGCCAGGTGTCGCGCCAGTGCAGGGGGCTGTAGGCGACGAGGCGGTGGCGGGTGATGTCCTGCGGGATTGTGGGGATGCCGGCACCGGCGAGGTAGCCCTGGGTGGCGACGACGATCACCTCGGAGGTGGCGAGGCGGCGGACGACCCAGCCGGGTTCGGGGTCGCGGACGACACGGATGGCGAGGTCGAGGCCCTCATCGATCAGTTTGGCGAAGCCGGCGGCTTCGACGAGGTCGATCTCGACCCCCGGATGGGCGGCGAGGAAGCCGGGCAGGTTGGGAACGACATAGCGCTGGGCGAAGCCCTCCGGGGCGGCGACGCGCAGCTTGCCGGTCGGCTGGTCGCGCAGGGCGCGGATGTCGGCGCGGGCCTGGGCTTCTTCCTCCAGCAGCCTGCGGCAGCGCTGGTAGAAGGCGGCGCCCGCCTCGGTGGGGCGGACGCGCCGGGTGGTGCGGTCGAGCAGGCGGACGCCAAGGCGATCCTCCAGCGCGCGGATGGTTTCACTCACCGATGATTTGGCGGTCTGCAGCGTGGCGGCGGCGGCGGTGAAGCTGCCGGTCTCGACCACGCGGGCGAAAGTCTCGATGCCATGGAAGGCGTTCATGCGGCATTGTTCGCTGGATCGAACAGTGTGTCCAGCATCTCCGTCTCGGCAGGGGGGAGGCACGGCGGCAGATTGGGTGCGCGGGAGAGGCCGCGCAACATGGGAGGGAAGCATGCCGGACGGAACCAATCGGATTGCCGGGGACAGGGTTTCAGTGGTGACCGAGGCGGACAGCGAGGTGCTGGACGTTTTCGGCGCGGCGATGATCGTGCGCAGCGACGGCAGCACGAACGGGCTGTTCGTGGCCGAGCACACAGTGCCGCCGGGTTATCTGGTGCCGCCGCACGTGCATGAGGTGGATGACGAGAGTTTCTTCCTGCTGCAGGGGGAATTGACGCTGCTCGGGGCGGATGGCGAGCGATCGGCCGGACCTGGCAGCTTCGTGGACCTGCCGCATGGCGTGCCGCATGGGTTCCGCAACGACACCGATGCCACGGTGCGGCTGCTCGTGATCTGCCGGCCCGGAATCCAGGCGGCGGAGATGTTCCGCCATTTCGATCGCGCCGGCCGGGGGACCCCGGGCGGTCTGACACCGCCGGAGATTGTTTCCATCTGCACTCAGTATGGCGTGCGGATGTAGCCGGCTCCGCCGCGCTCCATCCGGGTCACGTCGCGGCAGGTTCCATCGACCCGGAATCCCGTTGGCGTCCCTACGCCAAGGCGGTACCGGAGTTGCGCATTCGGCCGGGATCTGCGACCCCATCCCTCATTGGGATGGGCACTCGGATGCCCGGGGCCGAAGACGTTGGGAGATGCGACATCACCGCCACAATGCAGACGCTCCCGCGGCGGATCGGCTATCTGAACGGGCTGCGCGGGCTGGCGGCGTTGCAGGTCGTGCTCGGTCATTACACGAACGCCTTCATGCGCTCCTGGTTCGCCAAGCTGGGCCTGGTCGTGAACGGTGATTTTGCCGTGCTGATCTTCTTCCTTATGTCGGGTTTCGTGCTGACCCCGAGTTTCGAGCGCCAGCCAAACGCGGTTGCGGCCGGCCTCGTGCGCCGCATAATCCGCATCGGCCTGCCGACGGCGGCGGCCTGTGTGTTCGCGTATCTGCTGCGGGCTGCGTGGGCCGACTATGCCGTGACGGCCGCCAGGCTGTCCGGTTCTGCCTGGCTGGCGGGATTTGAAGCCGCGACGCTTCGCCGTGCGATCGCCGACACGATCGGCTTGACGATGGTCACCGGTTACGCCGACACGACCCTGTTCGCCGCCCTGGTTTCCAGCCTCCCCCCGGTGGTCGCGTCGGTCAACGTGCCGATATGGAGCCTCCACGTCGAATTATGGGGGTCTGCGCTGGTGCTGTTGCTGGTGTTCCTGCGCGCTCGCGCGACGTGGCTCTATGTCCTGTGTCTTGTGCTTTGCATGATGTTTATCGGCGGCAACGCCCTCGACCTGTTCGCCGTCGGCAGCCTGCTCTCGGTTCTGTCGCGCCGCGCGTGGTTCGCGCGGCTGCTCGCGCAGCGCTGGCGCCCTTTTGCGGCGGCTCTGCTGCTGGTCCTGGGTGCCTGGCTGGGAACCGCGCCATTCGGGCGAGGCGCCGGGCCGTTGGAAAATATGGCGATGTCACATTCGGTGGTGCTGCCCTTCGACTGGTTCTCGTGGAGCCTGGAGGTCGCGGCGCTGACGGTCTTTGTCGCGCTCATGCTGCTTCCGGAGGTGCACCGGCTGCTCGAGACGCGCGTGCCGCAATGGCTGGGGCGCATGTCCTTTCCCATCTACCTGTTGCACTTCCCGATCATGATGACCGCGGGATGCGCGGTGTTCATCCGGGCCGTGAATCTCGGGCAGGGCGTCGCCGCCCTGGCGGCGCTGGCGGTCGGGCTTTGCCTGACGCTCGTTTTGTCTATCGCGTTCGAGCGATGGGTGGATCAACCAGCCATCGCCATGGCCCGCAGGTTCCGGCGCGGCGTTCGCTCTAGGAGCCTGTCCGACAATGGCTCATAGCGGGATTATGTTTGGCCGTCCTTTTGGTTGGTTTGGTTGAGAGCGGCGTCTTCAGGCTGCGGCTTTGTGCAGCTTGGGGAGGTTGTGGACGGTGCAGATCATCGCCCACTCGCCTCTGACCTGCCTGAGACCCCGGAGGAGGAACTGTCGGAAGCCTCTGGCCTGCTTGATGTGCCCGAACACCGGCTCGACGAGCTGCTTGCGCAGCCGGTAACGACTTCGCCGTCCGGCCCTGCGGATCGTGTCGGCCATCGCCTGCATCAGCGGCTTGCGCTTGAGCACGCGGCCGGCGGTGGGGTCAGTGTCGCCGTGTCGGATGCGGCCTGGCGACAAGTAGGCGGCGACACGGCGCTCGGCCATGGCGGCCAGGTTGGCTTCGGTTGCAAACCCGGTGTCGCCTGACACCTCGCGCGGCTTGCGGCCCAGGTTCGCACGGGCCTGATCAACCAGTGGGATCAGGCCTGCGACGTCGGCCGGGTTGGTGGAAAGGCGTTGGGCCACGATGATCTGGTGGGCGGCGTCGACGGCGATCTGACCATTGTAGCCGGCGATAAACCCACCCTGGCTCGGCATATGGCGGCTGGCATTGGCCCGCAACTTGGTGCCGTCAACCGCCACGTGGCCCAGCTTGACCAGGCCTGCCACCTGACATAGCCGCAGCACCTGGACGAACAGCGTCGAGATCGCTGCCAGATGCCGTTTGCGGAAGTCGCTGATGGTGCGGAAATCCGGCCGGTTCAGTCCCGTGACGGCCATCACGTCGACCCGCTCCTCGCAAGCACGAGCAAGTTGGCGGCTGGAATAGATGCCGCGGCTATAACCATACAAGAGAAGCGCCACCAGCATGCCGGGATGATAAGGCGGCTGACCTTGCGCGGCCTTGTAGACGCCGGTGATCGCCGAAAGGTCCAGACCCTCGCGCACCGTATCGCGAACAAAGTGCGCCAGGTGGCCCGGCGGAACGAACGGATGCACCGAGGCAGGCAGCAGCCACCCCTGATCCACATCCCAAGCACGATAGGATTTGCTCATGCGCCGTAGTGAATCAAATTTCAGCCCGCGTCAGATAGAGAAGTCTCGGACAGGCTGCTAGAACATCTCCGGCGTGATGACGTTCTGCGGCCGCGATCCCAGCAAGGCGGCGAAGATCGTTTCAGCCGATTTGCTGCGGATATCGTCCCAGGCCTCCGGCGTGAAATACGCCGAATGCGGCGTGATGATCAGCCGCCCCTCGGTCCAGGGCTCGCGGTCCCGATAGGCCCGCAACAGCGCCGGCACCGGCTCCACCGGCGGTTCCACAGGCACCACGTCCAGCCCGACCGCGGAAAGATGGCCGGATTTCAGCAAATCGTGCAGCGCGTCGATGTCCACGATCGGCCCCCGCGCGGTATTCACCACCACCGCGCCCTGCGGCAGCAGGGACAGCAGATCGCGGGTCAGCAGGCCTTTGGTCTGCACCGTCAGCGGCGCGTGGATCGACAATGTGTCGCTCTGGCGCAGCAGATCCTCGATCGTGGGCACGCGGGTGATGCCCAGCGCCCGGTCCACGCCGTTCGGCACATAGGGGTCGAAGAATACCACGCGATAACCGAACGCCTTGGCCCGCAGCGCAACGGCGGTGGCGATCCGCCCCATGCCGAGGATGCCGAAGGTCAGCACGTCCGCCCGGCGCACCATCGGGTCGCGGATCACGGTCCAGGGCGCCGGCGGGGTCTGCCGCTGGGCGTGGTGGTGCAGCAGCAGCCCGCGCCGCAATGCCAGCGCCAGGGCGATGGCGTGGTCCGCCACCTCGGTCGTGCCATAGTCGGGCACGTTGCAGACCATGACCTGATGCTCGGCGGCGGCCACGCGGTCGATCTTGTCGTAGCCCACGCCCATCCGCACCACGCAGCGCAGCTTGGTGAACCGGGCGAAATCCGCGGCCGTCACCGCCTGGCGCAGGATCATCAGCCCGTCCGCCGCGGCGCAGTCGGCATCGCTGAGCTCGGACAGTTCCTGGGTGTCGCGGAACACGATGTTGACGTCCGGCCCGAAAATCCGCCGCTCCACGCTTTCGTCGGGATAGAGCGCTTCCGGATACAGGATCGTGACGGTCATCTTGGTTTCCTTGCTGGCTTCCGCTGGGGTGGAGTCTGCGACGGCCGGCCGAGGCACGCAATCCGGCGGCCAGCCAGGCGGCCAGCCAAGCAGATAGTACTCTAAGCCGGCTCCGCCATGGTCGAACGTGTTCCTGCCACCGTGGTGCGATGCATGTCCCGCACCTGCGTCGCGTCGAAGGGCCGTGCGCGGTGCATGGTCGCCTGGTTGTCCCATATCACCAGGTCGAATTGTTTCCATTCATGCGCGTAGACGAATTTCCGCTGGGTCGCGTGTTCGATCAGATCGCGCAGAAACGCGCGGGCTTCCGGAACAGGCCACCCGACGATGGTTCCGGCGTGGGAGGCCAGATACAGCGATTTCCGTCCCGTCGACGGATGCCGTCGGATCAGGCGCTGCATCACCGGCGCGAAGTTTCGCCGCTCCTCATCCGTGAAGTCGCCAAAGCCGATCTGCTCGCGGGAGAACAACTGGCTGTGCTCGCACACCAGCCCCTCGCACTCGGCCTTGGTTTCGTCGTCGAGCGCGTCATACGCGGCGCGCATGTCGGCGAATTCGGTGTTGCCGCCCTTGGACGGGATGATGCGGGCCGACAACAGGGAGTATTTCGCCGGCACAACCTTGAAGGAGCTGTCGGAATGCCATAGCCGGGTGCCAAGGCTGAACAGCCGCCGCCGGTTTTCCCGCGCCAGCACATTATGGTTCGTATCCAGGTTCGAGATGTCGGCGATATGCGCGCCCAGGCGTTGTTCCTTGGCGTCCTGCAGATTGTGGGTGGCGAGTTCGAGTTCCCCGAAATTCCGCGAGAATGCCATCTGGGTTTCATCGGTGAAGCGTTGGCCGTGGAAGACCAGCACGCCGAATTCGTCCATGCCCTTTTCAATCTCGCCCGCCTGGTCCTTCGTCAGCGGCTGCGTGATGTCGATGCCGGACACCTCACCGCCAAAGAACGGCCGCGAAACGGGATCGATCGCGCGAATGGATAGTGTCATGGCAGACCTCCCCTTGCCCTGGTCCCGGAACGCCTATGCCGGTTCGATCGGCATCCGCGCGATTCCGCCCCAGGCAATCGGCGCACCCGCCTTCTCTGCCGCCTGGGCATCCGACAGCGCCGGATCCCAATCGGCGGCGATGAAGCGCCGGCCGTTCACGCTGGCCGCTGCATCGGACAACAGCCACAGCAAGGGCTTCGCCATGATATCCGGCTGCAGCATCTTGTCGCGGTTGCTGGCCTCACCCACCAGCGGCGTGTTGGTCACGCCCCCAGGAACGAGCACGTTGGAGGTCACGCCGGTCCCTGCCAGGTCGGCCGACAGCACCGCCATCGCCAACTCAGCGGCCGCCTTCGATGAGCCATAGAGCAGGTATCCCTCCCGCACCATCGTGCCGAGGCTGGTCGTGACCGTTACGATCCGGCCCCGCTTTGCCGCCAGCATATGCGGCAGCACCGCGCGCGCCATGCCGATCGGCGCCGCCGCGTTGACGGCGATGAAACGGGACCATTGATCGTGCGTTGTCTCCCAGAACCGGATCGGCGTGCGCTGACCGTCCCGAACCGCCGCCTGACCGATCCCGGCGTTGTTCACCAGCGCATCGATCCGGCCATATTTCACCAGGGCCGTGCCGGCGATCAGTCCAAAGGAGTCCTGCAGCGCCAGGTCGGCGGCAACGATCGTGACGCTGCCTTTCAGGCTGGCCGCACGCGCGGCCAGTTCCTTCAGGGCCGCCGCATTGCGGTCTGCCGCGGTGACGTCATGGCCTGCCGTGAGCAGCCCGATTGTCATCGCCAGGCCAATCCCGCTCGCGGCGCCGGTTACGATCACCGATTGGTTGTTCGAAGGCATTTCCGTTTCCTCCCGAGTTTGCTTCCGGCAACAGCCCCTGGCCGAACCGCCCGGGTCATCGCCGTCAACGTGCCAACGATTTTATGCGGCGTAGCCTGGGTCCTCGCGGTCCAGCTTGCGGCGGAACGCGGCCCATTCCAGCGCCGCCCGCGGCGAGCGGCTGTTATCGCTATACATCTTGGCGCCGATCGCCCTTGTGCGGTCGATCGCGTCCTGCGAAGGGAAATGCACCGCCGATCCCGCCTGCGCCGCCAACTGGATTTCGGCGGCACGCTCCAACCGGCCCAGCAGAACGAAAGCCTCGCCCATGCTGCGCCCGGCCGTGAGGGTGCCGTGATTGCGCAGGATAAGAATGCTGCCATCCGCAAGATCGCGCACCAGGCGGCGGCGCTCGTCGTCATCATCCGCTGGGCCCTCATAGTCGTGGTAGCGCACCCGATCCATCAGTATCAGCGCGTTCTGGGACAGCGGCAGCAGGCCGTCCTTCTGCGCCGAAATCCCCGCGCCCGCCGAGGAGTGCAGATGCATCACCGAGGCGATGTCGGGCCGCGCGGCAAGGATCGCGCCGTGGATAACCTCGCCAGCCTTGTTGATGCCGTGCGGGCTCTCGCTGAGAACGTTGCCTTTGGTATCCAGTTTCACCAGGGAGGATGCCGTGATCTCCTCGAAAAACAGGCCCAGGGGATTGATCAGATATTGGTCTGTCGTTCCTGGCACGCGCAGCGAGAAGTGATTGCCCAGCATGTCATGCCAGCCAAAGCGGGCCGCGAGGCGATAGGCCGCGGCCAGGTCGAGCCGGGCCTCCCATTCTTCGGGCGAGAATGCCTGCTTTGGGTCTCGCAGGCTGGTGATTGGCGTAGCGGCGGACATGGGCGGATCCTTCTGAAGACGGATAAAGCAGGACGGTGCGCCGGCTCGCCGGCGCGGCCATTCAGGAAATCGTCACCCCGCTGTCCACCGGATAGACATGCCCGGTGACCATTCGGGATTCCGCCGATGCCAGAAACACCGCCATGTTGGCGATGTCCTCGGGCTCGATCAGGCCCAACAGATGTGCTGCCGCGAGTTTTGTCACCCGCGGATTGCCCGCTTCAAGCCGGCCACGCACCCGGTCCGTCATCGTCGCGGATGGGGCGATCGCGTTGACCCGGACGTTTTGCGGTGCGAACTCCACCGCCATGGAACGGGTGATCGCGGCGATCCCGCCCTTGGCGGCGGTGTAACAATCCCGGCCGGCCACGCCCATCAGCGCCAAATTCGATGCCATGTTGATCACCGCCCCTCCACCGGAGGCGATAATCGCCGGAATGCCGAACCGGCAGCCTAGGAACGTGCCGAACAGATCCAGGCGGATCGCCCGCCAGAACTCCTCTATCGGCGCCTCGATCACGTTTCCGTCCATCGGGGTCGATCCGCCCGCATTATTGTGCAGGATGTGCAAGCCGCCGTAATGGCGCACAGCTGTGTCGATCGCAGCCTGGACGCTGTCTTCCCGGGTCACGTCCGTCGTGACCGCGATGCAATCCCCGCCAGCCTGGCCCACGATCTGTGCGGTTTGCTCGCCAGCCTCGGCGTTGATCTCGGCGACCACGATTTTCGCCCCTTCCGCCGCCATCGCCCGCGCCGTGGCACGGCCTATGCCCGTGCCCGCTCCGGTGATCAAGGCGACCTTTCCAGCCAGCCGTGCCATTTCATCCCCCGCCGGTTCGGTTCCCGCTGTATTTTGTCGATCCGGCTGACACTCATTGGGAAGCCCGGGCCTGTCAACGTCGGTCGCTGCCGTTGGCCCTGGAAAACTTGACCCTTAGGGCCTCGATCGAACAAGCTCCTTAAACCTGAAAAGTCGGATAGGAGCGCGGCCTGAGCCAGCGCAGGTCGGAGCGAGTGCACAGAACTTAAAGCGCTTAGAACCAGGAGTACCCTATGTCGATCGTCAACACTCCCGACCCCGCAATCCGTGCGGCCATTGTCAAGCAAGACCTGGAAAATGTCCTGCATCCGATCGTTCAGCATCGGGCGCTGGAAAAGGCGCAACTGGTGATCGCCGGGGCCCAGGGGTCGACGATCCGCGATGCCGACGGTACCGAATACCTGGACGGCATGTCCGGGCTGTGGTGCGTCAATATCGGCTACGGCCGCACGGAGCTGGCGCAGGTCGCGCACGACCAGATGCTGCAGCTGTCGTATTTCCCGCATACCGCGATGAACGAGCCGGCGGCGAAACTCGCGGCCCAGGTCAACACCCTGATGGGCGGCGGCTATCACGCGTATTTCGTCAACTCCGGTTCCGAAGCCAACGAGGCCGGCTTCAAGATCGCCCGGCAGTATCACAAGCACGAATCAGCCGGCAGCTATCGCTACAAGGTGATCAGCCGGCACTACGGCTACCATGGGACCACAATGGCCACGCTGGCCGCGGGCGGCATGGGCGACCGCAAAAGCAAGTTCGAGCCGATGGATGGGAACTTCATCCATGTCGCGCAGCCGACCTGCTATCGCTGCCCGTTCAAGCTCACCTACCCGACCTGCGAACTGGCTTGTGTGAAGAACATCGAAAACACCGTGCAGGCCGAAGGCCCGGAATCGGTCGGCGAAATCATCGTCGAGCCGATCATGTCCGCTGTCGGCGTCGCGGTGCCGCCCGACGAATACATGCCGGAAGTGCAAAAGATCTGCCGTGAATACGGCATCCTGTTTCATGTGGACGAAGTCATCAACGGTTTCGGTCGTACCGGCAAGATGTTCGCCTACCAGCACTACGATGTCTCCCCGGATATCATCGCCATCGCGAAGGGCATCACATCGGGCTACATGCCGATGGCCGCCACCATGGTGAAGAACAATGTGTTCAACAGCTTCCTCGGTGAACCCGCCGATGGCCGCCAGGTCATGCAGGTGAACACCTGGGGCGGCCATGCGGTTGCTGCGGCGGTGGCGGTGCGCAATATCGAAATCCAGCTGGAAGAAAAGCTGGCCGAGCGCGCCGCCGAATTGGGTGCCTATCTGCAGGATGGGCTGCGCACGCTGTTCCGCCACGGCACCGTCGGCGACGTGCGCGGCAAGGGCTTGCTGATCGGCTCGAACTGGTCACCGACCGCGACCAGCAAGACCCAGCTTGGCAATGCCGAGATGCAGGGCGTGGTGGATTTCTGCCGCAAGAACGGCCTGATCGTCGGCCGCTCCGGCGGTGGCCGCCTCTACAGCAACACGATCACCCTCTGCCCACCGCTGGTCATCACCCGCGCGGAATGCGACCGCATCGTGGAAGTCCTCGACCGCGCGCTCACCGACCTGGCCGGCAAAACGGACCGTTGAAGCAAGGAAGGCCAGGGGGCGCTGCCCCCTGGACCCCCGCTAAGGGCGAGCCCTTAGAACCCGATACTGGTTTAGGAGTGACAGGAGGGCCGACCGAGACCGTGCAAGGTCTCGGTTGGCCCTCCTGTCACTCCTAAACAATGGAAGGTTTCCAAAGGCGAGCCTTTGGCGGGGTCCAGGGGCAGCGCCCCCTGGCCTTGCCTTCCCTCCACCCGATTGCACCCGTTCGCCTTTCCGGGCACGCTCGCCGCGGGAGAACCGTTCCAGAATTTCGGGGCAAAACATGAATTTCGACTATATCATCGTTGGCGGCGGATCGGCCGGCTCGGGTACTCGGCAACCGCCTGTCCGCGCATGGGAACAACAAGGTCCTGATCTGCGAAGCCGGGCAGGACACGCCGCCCGGCCAGGTGCCGAAGGAGATCCTGGATTCCTATTCCGGCACCGCCTATCTCGACCCGCGCTTTCACTGGACCGAGTTGAAAGTCAGCACCGAGGTCGTGTCCCACAACAATCCGGACGCACCCAAGCCCCGGCTGCGAAAATACGAACAGGCCCGTGTCCTGGGCGGCGGTTCGTCGATCAACGGGCAGATGGCCAATCGCGGCGCGCCGACCGACTATGACGAATGGCAGGCCCGCGGCGCCACCGGTTGGGCCTGGAACGACGTCCTGCCGTATTTCCGCAAGCTCGAACGCGACCTCGATTTCGAAGACGAATGGCATGGCAAGGACGGTCCCATCCCGATCCGCCGCGTGCCGAAAGCGCAATGGCCCGGGCACGCCAAGGCCCTCGCCGAGGCGTTCGATCAGGGTGGCTACAAATACCTTCCCGATCAGAACGGCTTCTTCGAGGACGGCTACTTCCCGGTCACGATTTCCAACGCCCAGGAGCAACGGGTTTCCGCCGCCATCGGGTATCTGAATGCCGATGTCCGCAAGCGGGAAAATCTGACCATCTCCACCAACACCCAGGTCACGGAACTTCTGTTCGAGGACCTGCGCTGTGTCGGCGTCAAGGCACTCGTGAACGGCAAACCCACGGAATTCCGCGGGCAGGAGATCATCCTCTCATCCGGCGCGATCCATTCGCCGGCCCACCTGCTGCGGGCGGGGATCGGCCCGGTGGGCCATCTGCGCGATCTCGGCATCCCCGTCCGCCACGCACTTCCCGGTGTCGGGCAACGGCTGATGGATCACCCCTCCATCGCGCTCGCGTCCTTCCTGAAACCTGGGGCACGGGTCACGAACAAGGAAACGCGGCGCCATTTGTTCCTCGCCATGCGCTATTCCTCCCAACTCGGTGGCGCCCCGCCCGGGGATATGTTCGTCGTCGGCGCCTCCAAGACATCCTGGCATGCGGTGGGCGAGCAGATCGCCAGCTTCATCCTGTTCGTCAACAAGACGTATTCGGAAACCGGTCAGGTTCGCTTGCGCACACCGAACTGGGCGGACGAACCGGAGGTGGAATTCAATCTGCTGTCGGACAAGCGCGACCTCGACCGGATCGCCGACGGCATCCGCCGCCTCACCCCACTCTACGACACGCCGGCGATGCGCCGGGTCATGAGCGACCCATTCCCGGCCAGCTACTCCGACAAGGTCCGCCAGGTCGGCGTGATCAACACCAAGAACCGGATCCTTACCGGCATCATGGCCAAATTGCTGGACGGCCCCGGTTTCCTGCGCCGGATCCTGATCGAGAAACTGATCATGGAAGGCTTCACGCAGGACGGGGTTTGCAACGACGAGGAAGAGGCGGAGGCCTTCATCCGCAAGGCCGCGGTCGGCGTCTGGCATGCCTCCTGCACCTGCCGTATGGGTGCGGATGACGATCCGATGGCGGTGACCGACCCATCCGGACGGGTTCGCGGGATCACCGGGCTCCGGGTGGTCGATGCCTCCATCTTCCCCGTCGTGCCCTGCGCCAACACCAACATTCCAACGATCATGACGGCGGAAAAGATCGCGGACGCCATCTTGGAGAACAGATGATGGATTTCACCCCGCACTGAGCGGGACGCCGACACGTAAGGCGATGGGCGAGTAAACGTGGGCAGGCTTTACGGCAAGCTGGCGATCGCTACCGCAGCCGGGCGAGGCCTCGGACGGGCCTATGCATCGCGCCAGGCGTGATCACTTCGTGCGGGCGGCCGCGAGAGCCACGGCGGCACCCACAAGAACGCCGCCGGTCAGGCGGTTTCTCAGCTTCCCATGGGGTGCCAAAAGGCTCCGTGCGTGGTTGGCGGCCACGGACCATGCACTGTCCACCAACACAGCGATCAGCAGGAAGGTCGTGCACAGCACCGCGAGCTGACTGTTGAGGTTCTGCGCCGGGGTAACGAATTGCGGAAAGAACGCCCCATAAAAGAACAAGGTCTTCGGGTTCGTCAGGGAAACCAGGAAGGCCTTTGAATAAATCCCACCTGCGGATCTCGGGGCCGGCTTCACCTTCGTCAGATCCACGGACGGAAGCCGCCATTGCATGATCCCAAGATAGAGCAGGTAGGCAACGCCGATCCATCGCACCCAATCGAACCATGCGCCAAGCTGGCCCAGTACCTCGGTCATTCCCAGTACGGTAAGCGCAAGCTGCAGGACCATTGCCGAGGTTGTGCCCGCGACCGTCAACAGGCCGAACCGCACCCCGTACGCCATGCTGTTGGCCACGATCAGGGCCACGTTGGGGCCAGGTATCAGCATCAGGACGGTAACCGAAGCAACAAAGGCAAGGAATAGATGTGGTTCCGGCATCAAGGCCTCCTGTTGCGCGCCGTCAGGCCTGCATCTCCCCGAGATAGGCTTCGCGTATCATCGGGTTCTCCCGCAGTTCGTCCGCTGTGCCGGACAGCACCACCTGCCCGGTTTGCAGCACATAGGCACGATGCGCGATCGACAGCGCCATGTTGGCGTTCTGCTCCACCATGAAGATGGTCGTGCCCTGCCGGTTGATTTCCTGGATGATATCGAAAACCTGCTCGACATACAGCGGCGACAACCCCATGGATGGCTCGTCCATGCAGATCAGCCTGGGATGCGCCATCAGCGCCCGGCCGATGGCGACCATCTGCTGCTCGCCACCGGACAATGTGCCGGCCAATTGTCCCTGGCGTTCCTTCACGCGTGGAAACAGGCTGTAGACGCGCTCCAGATCCGCATCGAACTCGGCGCCGCGCTTGCGCGTATAGGCCCCCATTTCCAGATTCTCGTAGATGGTCATGCGCGGAAACAATCGGCGGGCTTCCAGCACCGGCACAATCCCGCGCCGGACACGCTCGCTGGTAGGCAGTTTCTCGATCGCCACTCCGTCGAACATCACCGTGCCGGTGGTCGGACGCACGACCCCCATGATGGTTTTCATCGTGGTGGATTTGCCGCAGGCATTGCCGCCGAGCAGGCTGACGATCTCGCCGCGGCCGATCGTGTAGTTCACGTCCTTCAACGCGTGCATGTCGCCGTAATAGGTGTTCACGTCACGAAATTCGAGCAGCGGATCCGCCATCGGCCCCGCGTGCGGGGCCTCAAGTGGCATGACCTTCCTCCATCACGGCGGCGCGGGCGGCGCGGCCGAGATAGGCCGTCAATACCTCCTCGTTGCGGCGCACCTCGTCCGGCCTGCCCTCGGCGATCTTGTCGCCGTGATCGAGCACGACAACCCGGTCGGCCAGCCGCGTCACCACATCCAGCTTGTGTTCGATCAGCAGGATGGTCAGCCCAAGCTCGTGCAGGCTCTTGATCTGCTCGGCGAGTTCCAGCGTCTCCGCCGGGTTCATCCCCGCGGTCGGCTCATCCAGCAGCAGGATCTTCGGGCGCGAGGCAAGCGCGCGGGCGATCTCGACACGGCGGCGGTTGGCGTAGGAAAGCCCGCTGACCGTCTGGGCGATGCGCGGCATCAGGCGATTGCCGAACAGGCCGATGATGTCCATCACCCAACCGGTTGCCGCTGCTTCCTCGGCGCGATTGCCGGGCGTGCGCAACACGCAAGCGAACGGTCCGGATCGCAGCCGCGCATGTTGGCCGATCAGCACGTTCTCCAGCACGTTCAGATTGGGAAACAGCCGTATGTTCTGGAACGTCCGGGCAACGCCGCGTTCCAGCACCTGATGCGGCGCCAGGCCGAGCAATTCGGCGCCCTCGAACCTTATGCTGCCGGCATCCGCCGCGACCAGTCCGGTGATGACATTGAACAGCGTCGATTTGCCCGATCCGTTCGGTCCGATCACCGCGACCACCCCGCCGGCCGGCACCGTCAGGTCCACCGCGTTCAGCGCCACCAGCCCGCCGAACTTCACCGTAACGCCACGCACTTCCAGCGCGTTGCCCGGCGCCGGAGACCAGCACGGAATACGGTCCAGGTTGACGAACCCGCCGCGCCGAACCTCGGCATGTTGAGCGGCATAGCTCAGCGCCGGCATCTTTCGCGTGGCGGGAATCAGGCCGTCACGGCGGAACAGCATCATCACCACCAGGATCACGCCGAAGATCAATTGGGTGGTATCGACGAAGTCGACCTTCTGCAGCACGGGCGCACCGAGTGCCGCGCCCAGCGCATGCACCCATCCCGTCAGTTCCGGCAGAAACCAGGTCTGCAGCAATTGCAGCAGCACCGCACCGAGCACGACGCCCCACACGCTGCCCATGCCGCCCAGCACCACCATCACCAGCAGCATCGAGGAGACAGCGAAATTGAACATCTCCGGTGTCGCGGTCTGCAGTTTGGCGACGAAAAACACCCCGGTCATGCCGGCGAACGCGGCGCCGATGGCGAAGGCCATCAGCTTGAACCGCGTCAGGTTGACCCCCAT
Source organism: uncultured Alphaproteobacteria bacterium (assembly GCA_963839645.1). GTDB lineage: Bacteria > Pseudomonadota > Alphaproteobacteria > Acetobacterales > Acetobacteraceae > PALSA-911. Next base: position 909,222 of record CAWIVZ010000001.1, read on the forward strand.
CGCACTGGCCGCCGTCTCGTCCTCGCGGATCGCCATCCAGGCCCGGCCGATCCGCAGAATCCCGCAGGCGCAGACTGACAAAAATCAGCAGGGCCACCAGCGCGAGGCCGACATAGTAGTAGGGCGTCGCCGAAACGCCGAAGCTGTGGCCGAACAGTCTCGGCGCCTGTATGCCATTCAGCCCGGCCGCACCGTTGGTCACGCTATCGACGTTGCGCGCGACGATCGGCACGATCTCCCCAAAGCCAAGCGTGACGATGGCAAGGTAGTCACCGCGCAGCCGCAAGGTAGGCGCGCCGAACAGGATTCCGAAAAAGGCCGTGACGATCGCCGCGGTCGGCAATGCGAGCCAGAACGATAACGTGAAATGCACCAGGTCCGGTCCGCCCCGGTTGATCTTTTCGACCAGCCCCAGCATCGCAAACGGATCCCAGAAGCCGCTCCACGGTGGCATCACCTGGAAACTGGAGAAGATGCCGTAGTAATAGGCCCCGATCGCGAAGAATGCCGCGTAGCCGAGATCGAGCAGCCCGGCGAACCCGACCACGATGTTCAGGCCAAGCGCCAGAACGGCGTAGGACATTGCGTTGGCGGCCGAGTCGATGTCGCCGTCATTGTCATGGATGTAGGGGAAGGCCAGCAGCACGGCGGCGAGAACCAGCAATCCGAGCGCGCGGCGCCGTTCCGGCGCCATGCCGGCGAACGGCCGGACCGCGACCGTGGTGAACATGGTATCGAGCGCCTTCATCACGATTTGTTCGGCGCCAGGCGGCCCAGCAATCCGGCCGGACGAAACACCAGCACCAGCACGAGCAGGCTGAAGATCACAACGTCGGACCATGCGGAACCGAGCGCCTGCGCGCTCATCGCCTCGATCAATCCGATCAGCACGCCGCCAAGCATCGCGCCCGGCACATTGCCGATCCCGCCCAGAACGGCGGCGGTGAAGGCGCGCAATCCGGCGGCGAAGCCGATATCGACCTTGGCGAGGTTGTAATACAGGCCGAAGATCATCCCCGACGCCCCGGCCAGGGCGGAGCCGATAAAGAACGAGATCATGATCACGCGATCGACCTCGACGCCCATCATGCGCGCCGCCTCGGGGTCCTGCGCCGTCGCGCGCATGGCCTTGCCGAGCTTGGTGTACCTGGTGAAGTAGTTCAGCGCGAGCATCATCACGGCTGCGGTGATCCAGATCAGCACCTCCCGCAGCCGCAATACCGCGCCGCCGATCGGGAACACGACCGGCGGCAGCGGATTGGGGAAGTTCTTCGAATCCGATCCGAGTGTCAGCAGCACCAGATTGAACAGCACATAGGACACGCCGATCGTCGTGATCATCGCCGCCGGGCCCTTCACGTCGCGCAACGGACGCAACAGGAAGCGTTCGATGCCCACGCCGATGAAGCCGCACAGCACCATGCTGACGGCAAAGCCCGCCAGCAGCGTCAGCACCAACGGCGCTCCGCTCAGAATGACCGACTGCCCCGACAATCCCATCGCCTGCAACGTGAGCATGGCGATCATGCAGCCCACCATGAACACGTTGAAGTGCGAGAAGTTGATCAGCTCCATGATGCCGTAGACCAGGGTGAACCCCAAAGCGAGGAGCGAATACATCGCCCCGAGACTAAGGCCGTTGATCAGTTGTTGGACAAACAGGTCAACGGCGGTCATCCGGGGCCCTCCCGGTGCTGCGGCTCAGAAGTCATCAGGACTGGGCCATCAGGACATCGGCGCCACGCCTGCGTACTTGTACTGCGAGCCCGGATCATCAAGCGGGTGTTTGTCGTCTTTCTGGATCTGGAACACGCTGATGATCTTGTTCTTCAGATCGCCGTTCTCGTCGAACTGGATCGGGCCGAGCATGCTGTCGGGCAACACGACATTCTGGATGGCGTCGCGCACCGCATCGCGGGTGACGGGCTTGCCGGTAGCCGCGACCTTCTGTGCGGCGGCGATAATCACCTGCGCGGCCGTGTAGCAGGTCACCGTGTAGTCATCCGGATAGATCTTGAACCGGGCGAAATAGCGTTCCCGGAATTTGGCGGTCTTCGGATCCTCGGTCACGTGCGGTGAGGCCACCGTGGCATACCAGCCTTGCACCGCCGGGAAGCCGGCGCCCTTCAGCAGGTCTGCGCTTTGCATCCCGTCACCGCCGGCCTTGATCACGTTCGGAATGATTTCATAGGCCTGCTTGGCCAGCTTCACGCCGGCCTGGCCGACGCCGCCGTAGTAGAGCGCGTCCGGCGCAGCCGCCTTTATCTTCGTCAGGATGGCCGAGTAATCCGCGGCCTTCGGATCGAGCCGGTCGCGGCCCAGCACCTTCACCCCCCTTGCCTCGGCCTGCTTCTGAAACGCATCGGCGAGGCCGACGCCGTAAGCGCCGGAATCATCGAGAACGTAGACTGATTTGATCTTCAGCTTTTCGACCATGTAGTTGGCCATGTTCGGGCCCTGAAAGGCGTCCGTCGCGACGGTACGGAAGTAGACCGCCTTGCCGGATGGCCGGTACTGCGGCGGCGAATTTCGGATCCGTGATGTCCGGATTGGTAGAAGACGGCGTGATCGTGGCGAGGTTGCCGGCGCTGAGGATCGGCGACATGGCCTTGCCGGCCCCCGACATCTGTGGACCGATCGCCGCGATATAGTCCTTGTCCGAAACCATCTTGCGCGCATTCGTCGCGGCCTGGGCCGGATCGTATTGCCCGGCGGTGGCAGTGGCGTCGTCGAATTTCACGAGGTCGAACGTCACGCCCTTGACGGTATGCGCCGCGTTGGCGTCCTCGAACGCCAGAATGGCGCCATTGGCGATGCGTGCCGCCGTTTCGGCGTCGGCACCCGTGAACGAAAGATCGATCCCGACCTTGACCACCTGATCGGCGGCATAGGCCGAACGGGAGCCAAGGATTGCCGCGGAGGCAACCCCGGTTGCGATCCTGAAGGCAGAACGGCGGGTGATCATGCTGTCAAACTCCCCGAATATGAGCTTGCGGAACCGGTCGCGCCGGCGACGACAAACGATGATCCTGTCATGCCCTCAACGCAAGTCTGTATCTTGTAATGGGCAGGGATAAAACGGCAGAAAGACACTCAGCAAGTTGTCGCGGGCGGATTCGGCGCAATAGAGCACTATTCAGGTGCTCCTGTTGGGGGTCAACTCCGAATAGGCGGCGCGATTGAATGCAAACGCAACAGGCTGCCGGCCACTGCCGCGCTACGTCGGGAGCCGTCCGCGCAGGCTGCGGCGGCGGAGCCAATGCACCGCGATCACCAGCACGATCGCGGTGGCGATCATCGCGGCCGAGGCGGCGGCGATGATCGGGGAGATGTTCTCGCGGATGCCGGAGAACATCTCGCGCGGGATGGTGCGCTGTTGCGGGGCGGCCAGGAAGATCACCGTCACCACCTCGTCGAACGAGGCGGCGAAAGCGAACAGCGCGCCGGTGACCACGCCCGGCAGCACGATCGGCAGCATCACCCGGCGGAAGGCGTAGAGCGGCGAGGCGCCCAGGCCGGCGGCGGCGCGCATCAGGTTGAAATCGAAATTCGCGAGGGAGGCGCCGACCGTGACCACGACAAACGGGCTGCCCAGCGCCGCATGCGCCAGGATGATGCCGGTATAGGTCTGCGTCAGCCCCACGCGGGCGAAGAAGAAGTAGAGACCCACGGCGTAGATGACGATCGGCACGATCAGCGGTGAGAGCAGCACGGCAGTGACGAACCTGCGGCCGCGGAAGCTGGCCCGCGCCAGCCCCACCGCGGCCAGCGTGCCGAGCACGGTGGCGAGGGCCGCGGCGAGGCTGCCGATGAAGAAGCTGTTGCGGATCGCCGTTGCCCAGCGCTCGGAATGGAAGAAGGTGTCGAACCAGCGCAGCGACAGGCCACGGATCGGGTAGACCAGGAACTCGCCGTTGCTGAGCGAGAGCGGCAGGATGGCCAGCAGCGGCGCGATCAGGAACAGCGCCACCAGCACGGCGAACGCGCCCAGGGCGACGGCGCCCACCCGCTCGACCGGGGTGAGCGGCATGCCGGCCCGCGCACTCATCCCACCAGCGCCCCACGGCCGGCGACGACGCGGGCATAGACCGCGGACAGCACGGCGGTGGCGCCCAACAGCACCACGGCCAGCGCCGAGGCAAGGCCCCAGTTCACCGTCTCATTGGTGTAGAAGGCGATGAAGTACGACAGCATCTGGTCGTCCGCCCCGCCCACCAGCGCCGGGGTGATGTAGTAGCCGATCGCCGAGATGAACACGAGCAGCACGCCCGCCCCCACGCCGGGCATGGTCTGCGGCACGTAGATGCGGCGGAACGCGGTCCAGGGGGGGGCGCCCAGCGAGCGGGCGGCACGCACCGTCTCGGGCCGGATGCCGCGCATCACGGCGGCCAGCGGCAGCACCATGAACGGCAGCAGCACGTGCACCATGGCGACCACCACACCGACGCGGTTGAACATCAGCCGCACCGGATGGTCGATCAGTCCGATGGCGATAAGGGCCTTGTTGACGATGCCCTGGTCCTGCAACAGCACGATCCAGGCGGCGGTGCGCACCAGCAGCGAGGTCCAGAACGGCAGCAGCACGAACAGGGTGAGGATGCCGGCCACCCGGCGGGAGCTGTGCGTCATCACATAGGCCAACGGATAGCCCAGCAGCAGGGCGAACAGGGTGACGAGGCCGGAAACGGAGAAGGTACGCCACAGGATCGACAGGAAGATGCCGTCCGGCGCGTGGTGCAGGTCGCCGGCCGCGTCCTTGTGCAGGTCGAGCGCGCTGAGCAGGAAATAGTCGGTGACCGGGCCGCTGGCGCGGCGGATCGCCACCCAGGTGTCGCGTTTGCCCCAGGACGGGTCGGCGTCCAGGAAGGCGGCCTTCCAGCCCTGCGGCGGCGCCTTGCCATCCAGCGCGTCCGCGCGGCGCGCCATGCCCATCACCAGGCTGCGCCCGCCCAGAATGGGGTAGTTCAGCCGCTGCGCCGCCACCGCCACGCGGCCGGCATCCGCGCTGTCGCGGATGTCCTCGCCGAGGGCGGTGAAGGCGCTGTCCGGCGGCATGCCAGCACCGTCCCAGGCATGCATTGCCGCGGCGGTGCGCGGCCAGATGGTTGCGAGGTCGGTGTCGACCACCGAGCGGCGCAGCATGTCGGCGATGGGGCCGACGAAGGTGAACAGCAGGAACAGGAACAGCGGCGCCACCAGGCCGACCGCCTGCAGGCGGCGCCGCCGCTCCGCGCGGGAATGGTCGCGTTGCAGCGCACGGGCGGCCGCGCCGTCCATGCCCTGCAACGCCAGGGTGCGGGTGGCGCTCAGTTCTGCGCCGCCCACTTGTTGAAGCGCTCGGTCAGCCGGTCGTTGTTCTCCAGCCAGAACGCGGTGCTGATGGGGATCGCGTTCTTGATGTTGTCCGGCGCGGTCGGCAGGTCGGGCAGGCGCTTCGGGTCAATCAGCGGGGTGGCCGCCTTGTTGGTCACGCCGTAGGCAATGAAGTTGGGCAGCTTCGCCTGGTTCTTGGCCTGGCCAACGAAGTCGAGGAATTTGTAGGCCTCGGCCGTGTTCGGCGAGCCCTTCAGGATCACCCAGGAATCCAGCGTATAGAGTGCCTGGTTCCAGACGATGCCGAAGTTGCGGTGGTCGTCGTGATTGGCGGCGTCGATGCGGCCGTTATAGACGGACGTCATCACCACCTCGCCCGAAGCCAGGAACTGCGGCGGCTGGGCGCCGGATTTCCAGAAGACCAGGTCCTTCTTGATGGTGTCGAGCTTCTTGAAAGCGCGGTCCACCCCGGCCGGGGTTTTCAGCACATCGTAGACGTCCGCCGGCGCCACGCCGTCCGCCATCAGGGCGATCTCGAGGTTGGTCTTGGCGCCGAGGCGCAGGGCGCGCTTGCCGGGATACTTCTTGGTGTCGAAGAAATCGGCCCAGCCTTTGGGCGCGTTGGCAGCGGCGATCTTGTCCTTGTCGTAGCCGAGCACGAAGTCGTACAGGATCGCGCCGACGCCGCATTTGTTCACCGCGTCGGGGATGTAGGCGTCCTTGCCGCCGATCTTGCTGAAGTCGAGCGTCTCGTAGAGGCCCTCCTCGCAGCCGAGCTGCAACTCGTCGGACTCCACCTGCACCACATCCCAGCCGGCGTTGCCGCCCTGCACCTTGGCGCGCAGCACGCCGACGCCGCCGTCCCAGGATTCGTCGATCATCTTGTTGCCGGCAGCCTTGAACGGGGTGAAGTAGACCTCGTTCTGCGCCTTCTGGTAGGCGCCGCCCCAGGAAACGACGGTGAGGTCGCGCGCCTGCGCGGCCCCGGCCAGGCCCAGGGCGAGGGTGGCCCCCAGCAGGATGGTCAGGCGGGTGTTCATGGCAGTCTCCCTTGTTACGCGGCCGACGGGCCGCGATGGATGCGGATCAGCCGGCGCCGTGCGCCGGTTCGTAGGCGCGCGCGTCGGTGGCGCGGAAGCCGAAGGCGAGCGTGCTGCCGATGGCTGGCTGGCCGGTGCCGCCTGTGGGCATGCGGCCGATGATGTCGTCGCGGCCGAACGCGGCCAGGCGCACGCGCAGGTGGTCGCCGTGGTAGACCACGTCCTCCACCCGGCCGCTGAAGCAGTTGTCGCAGCCGGCAGCGGCCGGGCCCAGCAGCAGCTTCTCCGGGCGCACCATCACCGCGCCGGTCGCACCCGGGGCGCCTACGTCCATGGCGGTGGCCAGAACCCTGGTGCCGCCGTCTAGCGCGACGCACGCCGTATCCGCGTCGCGCGCGGCGACGGTGCCGGTGAACAGGTTGCTCTCGCCCACGAAGGTGGCCACGAACAGGTCGGTGGGCGTCTCGTAGAGCACGTCGGGGGTGGCGAGCTGGCGCACCCGGCCGGCGGCGAACACGGCGATGCGGTTGGACATGGTAAGCGCCTCGGACTGGTCGTGGGTGACATAAACAACGGTCACGCCGAGGCGATCGTGCAGGGCGCGGATCTCGTACTGCATGTGGTCGCGCAACTGCTTGTCCAAGGCACCCAGCGGCTCGTCCATCAGCACCAGGCGCGGCTCGAACACCAGGGCGCGGGCGAGAGCCACGCGCTGCTGCTGGCCACCGGAGAGCTGCGAGGGGCGGCGGGCGCCCACCTGCGGCAGGCGCACCATCTCCAGCGCGGCGGCGACGCGCGTGCGGATCTCCGCCTTGGGCCGCCGGCGCACCTCCAGCGGGAAGGCGAGGTTCTCGGCCACGGTCAGATGCGGGAACAGGGCGTAGTTCTGGAACACCATGCCGATGTCGCGCTCATGCGGCGGGCGGCGGGAGAGCGGCTTGCCGTCGAGGTAGATCTCGCCCGAGGTGGGGGTCTCGAAGCCGGCCAGCATCATCAGCGTAGTGGTCTTGCCCGAGCCGGAGGGGCCGAGCAGGGTCAGGAACTCGCCCTGGGCGATTGCGAGTTCGAGCCCGCGGACAACGTAGTTGTGGCCGTCGTAGCTCTTCGAAATGTCATTGAAAGTAACAATCTCGCCCACCTGCCGCCAGCGCTCCCCATGCCAATCTCGAACCGGCCGCATAGTGGCGACTGGGCCGGCGGCTGTCCACGCGGGCGCGGCTGCCTGCCGCGCCCCTACTCTTCGTCTCAGGCCGCGGCCGCGGAATGATCCGGCTCAGGCCTGTTTCAGGTCGATCAGGCTCTGACGGATCGCGCGGCTGCGCTTCACCCGGTCCTCGATATACGCCCCATCCCCCCAGCGGACGGCGCGCGACATCGCCTGCGCGTCCTCCATGAAGCGGGCCAGCATTTCCAGCAGAGCGTCACGGTTGTTCAGGAAGATGTCGCGCCACATCACCGGATCGGATGCGGCGATGCGGGTGAAGTCGCGAAACCCGGAGGCGGCGAATTTCAGCACCTCCTCGCGGCTTTCGTCTTCCAGGTCGTCCGCGGTGCCGCAGATGGTGAAGGCGATCAGGTGCGGCAGATGGCTGACGATGGCCAGCACCCGGTCGTGATGCGCCGGCTCCATGGTTTCCACCATCGAGCCGCAGCGGCGCCAGAGCTCCTCGATCTTCGCGACCGCCGCGGCGTCGGTGCCCGGGGGGGGAGTGAGCAGGGTCCAGCGGTTCTCGAACAGGGTGATGAAGCCGGAATCCGGGCCGGAATACTCGGTGCCGGCGATCGGGTGGGCCGGCACGAAATGCACGCCGTCCGGCACCAGCGGGCCGACGTCGCGGATCACCGAGACCTTGGTGGAGCCGACATCGGTCAGGATCGCGCCCGGCGCCAGATGCGGGGCGATGGCGGCGGCCAGATCGGCAAAGGCGCCGACGGGGGCGCAGAGCATGACGCCGTCGGCGCCCTGCACGGCGCGGCCGGGGTCGAGTTCCACCCGGTCGGCGATGCCGAGTTCCATCACCCGGTCGAGGGTCTTCTGCGTGCGGGCGGTGACGACGATCTCGGCCGCGAGGTCGCCGCGGTGCCTGGCGATGCGGGCGACGGAACTGCCGATCAGGCCGATGCCGACGAGGGTGAGGCGCTTAAAGAGAGGCTCGGGCGACGGAGCTTCAGGCATGGGTCTTCCAGTCTTGCGTCGCCATGAACGCGTCCATGGTTTCCGCGATCAGGCCCACCTCCTCGGCGGTGCCGATGGTGATGCGAAGGCAATGCGGCAGGCCGTAGCCGCGCACCGCGCGCACGATGATGCCGCGGGAGTGAAAGAAGGCGTTGGCGGCGTCGGCGTGCTCGGGGGTGCCGTAATCGGCGAGCACGAAATTGCCGTCGCTCGGCCATACCTTGATGCCGGCCTGGCGCAGCCGGCCGGTCAGGATGGCGCGGTGTTCGATGTTATGGGCGATGGATTTCTCCATCCAGCCCGGTTCGGCCAAGGCGGCGATGCCGGCGGCCTGGGCGGCGACGGAGACGTTGAACGGGCCGCGCACGCGGTTCAGCACGTCGATCACCGCCGGCGGCGCATAGGCCCAGCCGATCCGCATGCCGCCGAGGCCGAAGATCTTGCTGAAGGTGCGGGTCATCACCGTGTTGTCGCCGGCATCGACCAGCTTCACCCCGGCATCGTAGTCGGGGCGGTCGACATATTCGGCATAGGCCGCGTCCAGCACCAGCAGCACATGCGGCGGCAGGGCATTGCGAAGGCGCACCACCTCGGCCTGCGGCACGGTGCTGCCGGTGGGGTTGTTCGGGTTGGCCAGGAACACGATGCGCGTGGCCGGCGACACCGCGGCCAGCATCGCATCGACGTCGGCGGTCAGGTTGCGCTCCGGCGTCTTCAGGACCTTGGCGCCGGAATAGGTGCCGGCGATCTGGTAGATGGAGAAGCCATGCGCCGACATGATGATCTCGGTGCCCGGTCCGCCATAGGCGAGGCAGAGCTGGTACAGCAGATCATCGGATCCGGCGCCGCAGACGATGCGCTCGGGGTCGAGGTGGAACCTGGCGCCGATGGCGCGGCGCAGCTCGATCGCGGAGCCATCGGGATAGCGGTGCAGCTCGCCGGCCATCGCCACATAGGCGGCCTGCGCGCCGGGCGGCACGCCGAAGGCGCCCTCGTTGGACGACAGCTTGATGGTGCGGTTGACGCCGGGCAGCTTCAACTCGCCGCCGATATAGGGGGAGATTTCCAGGATTTCCGCGCGCGGGCGCGGGCCAGCGGGGGGCGGCGTCATTTCACGGCTCCATTCACCGGCACCGCATAGGCGCCCAGCACCACCGGGCGGTGCAGCACCGACTGCACGGCGTCCAGGCGTGCATCGGTCTCGGTCACGTGGCCGGCGACATCGGCCAGCGCGTGCGCGACGGCGGCGCCGGGGTCGCGGCGCAGGATCACGGTGCCGGGCTCGAATCCGGCGGCGGTCAGCGCGGCGGTCAGGCGGGTGCGGCTGACATCCAGCGCCAGCTCCATGCCGAGCAGGGATCGGTCATCGTCGGTGGCGTCGGGCGCGACGGCGCCGACCACCAGGGCCTGCACGGCGGTCGTGCCTTCCGGCCGCTGGGCCCAGAACGGCAGGCGGGCCAGGACGTGGATGCGCGGCTCGTCCTTCTGCAGCAGCGCGGTCCACCAGGCATCGCGCGGCGCCTCGGATTCCTGCGGCAGCGGCAGCACCGCCACGCTGGCGGTGCCGGCGGCGATCTCGGCCAGCGCCTGGGCCGGGCTGCGATGGACATGCACCGGCGTCAGGGCGCCGAAATGCTCGCGCGCGGCCTGGGTGAAACCGCCGGCGGGATCGGTGTCGCAGACGGCGATGATGTAGGAACCCTGCATCGAGGTGGTGGCAGCCAGCAACTCTCGCCAAAGCCGCACCAGGGACTGCTTCGGCAGCGTGCCGGCGTGGCGCGCCAGCAGCCGGCGGATGATCGCCGCCTCCCGCCCGGCGCGCAGCGCGACGCGGCCCTTGCCGGTGGTGCGCGACCTGGGCCACCACTTCCGCCCGCTGCATCAGCAGGTCGTGCACGGCGTCGTCGATCCGGTCCAACTCGGCCCGGAGTGCGGCGAGGCGGCTGGCTCCCATCTCGGATGCAGCATCGGCGGAAGGGGCGCTGTTCGCGGAGGCGGTGCTGGACATACGGATTTCGACCCTGGGACTGACGGGATGGAACCCGCCGGGAGCGGGCCGGAACAGATAGCCGAAGCCGGCCGTACTGCAAACCTTTGCCGTGATGCCCATCTGAGCGCCGGGGCGATATCTCTGCCGGCGAATGGGTTGCGAGCGGGGGCGGCATCGGCCTATGCAAAGGACTCCATGAGCACGCTGGACCCGATCGACGAGATTGCGCACACCCAGATCACCTTTCCGCAGGGGATGGTGCTGGAATGCGGCAGCCGCCTGGACCGGGTGACCGTGGCCTATCGCACCTACGGAACGCTGAACGCGCAGCGCAGCAATGCCGTTCTGGTCTGCCATGCGCTGACCGGTGACCAGTATGTGGCCGAGCCGCACCCCGTCACCGGCAAGGCCGGCTGGTGGGACGCCGTGGTCGGGCCCGGGCGCCCGGTGGATACCAACAGGTTCTTCGTCATCTGCGCCAATGTGCTGGGCGGCTGCATGGGCAGCACCGGGCCGCGCAGCCTGCGCGATGATTTTCCCCCCGATGAGGCACCCCTCGGGGAAGAAAAGGTTTGGGGCACGGACTTCCCGCCGGTGACGATCGGCGACATGGTCTGCGCGCAGAAGATGTTGATCGACCATCTCGGCATCGGCCGGCTGTTCGCGGTGATCGGCGGGTCCATGGGCGGGATGCAGGTGCTGGAATGGGCGGCACGGTTTCCCGAGATGGTTTTCGCCGCCGTGCCGGTGGCAGCGGCAGCGTATCACTCGGCGCAGAACATCGCCTTCCACGAGGTCGGGCGCCAGGCGATCTTCGCCGATCCCGACTGGAATGGCGGGCGCTACTGGGAAATCGGCAAAATCCCGGCGCGCGGCCTGGCGGTGGCCCGGATGTGCGCGCACATCACCTATCTGTCCGAGCAGGCGCTGACCCGGAAATTCGGCCGGCGGCTGCAGAACGCGCCGAAAGGCCCTGGCGAGGCGATCTCGCTGTTCGGCGACATGTTCGAGGTGGAGAGCTACCTGCGCCACCAGGGCAGCACCTTCGTGCACCGCTTCGACGCCAATTCCTACCTGACCATCACCCGGGCGATGGATTATTTCGATCTCGCTGCCGAGCATGGCGGCGATCTGGCGGGAGCATTTCGCGGCACCAGGACGCGGTTCTGTATCGTGTCGTTCACCTCCGACTGGCTGTTCCCGACCGCCGAAAGCCGCGCGGTCGCGCGCGCGCTGAACCGGGCGGCGGCGAACGTGAGCTTCGTGGAGATCCCGACCGACAAGGGGCACGACGCGTTCCTGCTGGACGAGCCGGATTTCCACCGCACTCTGGCCGGGTTCCTGCAAGGCTGCGCGGTGCATGCCGGGCTGGCGGAATGGGGCCCCGGACGATGAACGAGATGGCGCCCGTTCGGCATGTGGCGAAGAACATGCGTGTGGATCTGCGGCTGATGGCCGAGATGATCGCGCCGGGAACCCGCGTGCTGGACATCGGCTGCGGCGACGGCATGCTGATCGAGCATCTGTTCCGCACCAAGCAATGCGACGCGCGCGGCATCGAGATCGACATGGCGGAGGTCACCCGCGCGGTGTCGCACGGGTTGCCGGTGATGCACGGCGACGCGGACAGCGATCTGCAGCACTACCCCGACGCGGCGTTCGACTATGTGGTCCTGTCAAGAACGCTGCAGGCGGTGGAACAGCCGCGCGAGGTGCTGCGCCAGATGCTGCGCATCGGCACGCGGGCGGTGGTCAGCTTCCCCAATTTCGGCCATTGGCGGCTGCGCCTGCAATTGCTGACCAGCGGGCGGATGCCGATGACGGCGACCTGGAACCGGCACTGGTACGAAACGCCGAACATCCATCCCTGCACGATCCAGGATTTCTTCGATCTGTGCGAACGCGAGGGCTATGCCGTGGAAAGCTGGCTGGCGGCCGACGATGCCGGCAGGCGCGGGCCGTGGAAACGGTTCCGCCGGTTGGCCAATCTGTTCGGCGAGCAGGGGCTGTTCCTGCTGCGTCGGGCCTGACGGCCGCCCGTTCACCGGCGCGTGAGTTGACAGGCCGGCCGGGGGCCACCACGCTCTCGTTTCGTAACTAGAAATATCGGGAGACACCCATGGCGCTGCGCAAATTCATCATCGAGCGTGACATTCCAGCCGTCGGCTCGTTCGAGCGCGAGCAGCTTCGCGGGGCGGCGGCGAAGTCGAACGAGGTGCTGCGCCAGCTTGGCCCGGACATCCAGTGGCTGGAGAGCTACGTCGCCGACAACAAGACGTTCTGCGTCTATCTCGCCAAGGACGAGGCAATCATCCGCAAGCATGCCGAGATCAGCGGGTTTCCGGCCACCAAGGTGACCGAAGTGCGCAAGATGATCGACCCGACCACCGAACAGGCTGCCTAGCAGCCTGTCGGCTTCATCGATCGGCGCCTAAATTTGAACGGTGTTTGGCTGGCTCAAGTGGCCTGCAGGCGGGTGATCCGCCTGCAGTTGTAGGCGAGTGCCGCCACGGCCGTGGCACTGGCATAACCTGTGTCGGCCAGCACCGTAGTGGGCAGTCCGATGTCCTGCTGCATCGCAAGGATGGTTTCGGCGAAGCCGGCGCGTCGGCCGAGGTGGCGACCAGGTTGTGGTCAGGATCAGTTGCGAAGCCACGGCGCAGACAACCGCCTGGGCGTTGTAGGCCTGGCGATATTCATGGGCGTCCGAACGGCGCATCAGCGGCTGTCCGGATCGGTGAGGTCAGTCTGGCGCGAAGCCGGCGGGCCGTCATCCGGTGGCAGCGGCCGCCTCGGCCTGCGCGGTCAGGGCGGCGATGTCGGCGGCGAGCTTCGTGCGCAGTTCCTTCGCGCGGTCATGGCGCACCGAACGGATCTTGGACGTCGTTGGCGTCGATCTTGGTGCCGTCGATCGACACCGTGCCGACCGCAGCAGGCCCGCTCGCGCGCCAGCAGAAGCACCTGCAGGAAGGCCGCCTCGAACGCCACCTTGTTGGTCTGACGAAAGACGGCGATCGTGTCGTGGTCGGGATGGCTGTTGGCGGCGACAAAACGCACGCCGATGTCGCGATGCGTGGCGCGCTCGATCCGGCGCGAGGAGAAGATGCCGTTGGCATAGCTGTAGATCAGCACAGCCAGCATCAGCTGCGGGTGATACTGCGGCTGGCCGCCGGCCTGCTTGTTCACCTTGAACGCGTGCAACGGCACCCGCTCCACAGCAGCCACAATGAAATGCGCCAGGTCATCCGCGGGAAGCCAGTCCTTCAGGTCAGGCGGGAGAAGGAAAGCCTGCGTGCGATCAAACGGAATGAACGTTGCCATGAAGCCAGTCTGACGCAATCAAACCGAGCTGGGAATCCGACAGGCTGCTAGGCTTTGACGCGTTTCGGCTTGGCTGACTTGAAGGGCGGCCGCGCGCCGGGAGCGGCGCCCGCCTTCACATACGGCCGGGCACCCGGCTTCTGGAACGCGCGCGGCGTGGCGTTTTCCGCCCGTTTCGTCGGATACCGACCGGTGGGGCGCACGGTCTGGCTGGCCGGGGAGGTCGGCTCGAACAGGATCTCCGTCTCGCCGGAAGCGCGGATGGAGGCATTGAACGCCTCCGCGCTTTCCTCGGCCAGTTCGAACTTGGTTTCGGTGTCGAAGATGCGGATCGCACCGATATCCTGCTTGGTCACGTTCCCCAGGCGACAGATCAGCGGCAGGATCCATTTCGGATCGGCGTTGCCCTGGCGGCCGACATTCAGGCTGAACCAGGTGGTGTTCTCCGGCCTTGCGTGCTTTTCGCGCACGGGGGCGAGGTCCCGGTCGGCGTTCTTGTAGCCCTGGCGGTCGGGGCGCTGCGCCTCGCGGCGTTCGGACATCGGGGTGACGTCGGAAAGGTCCTGCGCCACCGGCAGGCGGGAGCGGTAGAGCCGGATCAGGGCCGCGGCGATTTCCTCGGGGTTGCTGCCCGCGATCAAGGTGCGGCCGAGGGCGAGATCCTCCTCCGTCGCGGTTTCGGTCAGGATCGGGTCGGCGAGCAGGCGCTCCTGATCCAGCGTGCGGATCTCGGCCGCGGTCGGCGGGCCGGACCAGGCGGCGTTGATGTTGGCGGAGGCGAGCAGGGTTTCGGCCCGGCGGCGCTTGGGATGCGGCACCAGCAACACGCAGACGCCCTTGCGGCCGGCGCGGCCGGTGCGCCCGCTGCGGTGCGTGAGGGTTTCCTTGTTGGTGGGCAGGTCGGCGTGGATCACCAGCCCGAGATCGGGCAGGTCCAGGCCGCGGGCGGCGACGTCGGTTGCCACGCAGATGCGGGCGCGGCCGTCGCGCAGCGATTGCAGGGCCTGGGTGCGGTCTTCCTGGCTCAGCTCGCCGGACAGGGCCACGGCGGCGAAGCCGCGCTTCTGCAGGTTGGCGTGCAGGTGGCGGACATTGTCGCGCGTCGCGCAGAACACCAGGGTGGCGCGGGCATCGAAGAAGCGCAGCACGTTGACCACGGCGCGCTCGACATCGGAGGGCGGGATGCGGATGGCGCGGTACTCGATGTCGCCATGCGCCTGGTTGCGCACCAGCGTGTCGATGCGCAGCGCGTCGCGCTGGTAGCGTTTTGCCAATGCGGCGATTTCGCGCGCGATGGTGGCGGAGAACAGCAGGGTGCGGCGCGATTTCGGCGTCGCGTCGAGCAGGAATTCCAGGTCCTCGCGGAAGCCGAGATCGAGCATCTCGTCAGCTTCGTCCAGCACGACGACCTTCAGGGCGGACATGTCGAGCTGGCCGCGTTCCAGATGATCGCGCAGCCGCCCGGGGGTGCCGACGACGATGTGGCAGCCATTGGCCAGGCTGCGGCGTTCCCGGCTGGCGTCCATGCCGCCGACGCAGGAGAGGATGCGCGCACCGGTTTCGGCATACAGCCAGGTCAGCTCGCCGTGCACCTGCATCGCCAGTTCCCGCGTGGGGGCGACGATCAGGGCCAAAGGCGCGCCGGATTGCGGCGGGAACCGCTCGGCATCGCCAAGCAGGGTGGGGCCGAAGGCGAGGCCGAAGGCCACGGTTTTGCCCGAGCCGGTCTGCGCGGAGACCAGCAGGTCGCGGCCGTCGGCTTCCGGGGCGAGCACGGCGGATTGGACCGCGGTGGGTTCGAGATAGTCGCGCGCGACGAGGGCGCGCGCGAGCGCGGGATTGGTCGTGGGGAAGTTCATGGGAGGGCTGATGATCCAGAATGGCCGGCAACGAGCCGAAACGGCGTACCGAGCGATGGGGCTCAGTACGCCGGATCGTGGCAAGACTGGTAGGAAATTATCGAAAGGCTGCCCGGCTTTTAGGCAGCAGGTGTATATTTTCCCGATATTTGCGGCGTTGGCGTGTCGAAACCCTTGTTCTGGCGGTCCAGGCGGGTTTCGCGGGACCATTTGCGCTTGAGGTCGTCGCGGATGGTGATCGCCAGTTTCCCCAGGCCCTCGACCTCCAGTTCCACCTTATCGCCGTCCATGAAGCTGGACAGACCCCGGTGGTTGGTGCCGGTGGCCAGGATGTCGCCGGGCTCCAGGGTGTGGATCGAACTGACCCATTCGATGCAGCGCGGGATCTTGTGCGCCATGTCGGAGGTGTTGAAATCCTGCTTGATCTCGCCGTTCACCCATAGCCGGACGCGCAAATTGTGCGGATCGGGGATCTCGTCGGCGGTGACGATGAAGGGCCCGATCGGGGTGAAGGTGTCGCGCGACTTCATCTGGAAGAAGATGGCGCCGGGGGGCGGCAGGCCGCGGGCGGAGCCGTCGATGAAGTTGATGTAGCCGAAGATGTGGCTCATCGCATTGGCCTGGGTGACGTGGGTGGCGCGCTTGCCGATCACCACGGCGATTTCGGCCTCGCCCTCGAAGATGGTGGCGGGCACGTCCGGCAGCACCATGGTGTCGCCCGGGCCGATCACGGTGCTGGGCGCCTTGTTGAAGGCGTTCAGCGGTGCGGGATGGGTGCGGGTGCCGTCCTCCATGTAGTTGACGGCCATGCAGTCGATGTTGCCGGGTTTGGGCAATGGCGGGCGGAGTTTGACGCCGGCGAGCGGCACGCCGGCGGAGGCGGCGACGGCGGCTTCGAGTTTCGGGCGGTATTTGTCGAATTGCTCGATCAGGCCGGAGATGAGGTTGTGCGGGCCGGTGTGGGGGATGTCGGCGACCACGGCGGAAACATCCACGACGTTGTCGCCCTTGAGGATGCCGAGCCTGAAATCATCGAAATAACAGATCTTCATGGCGTGCTCCTTATTCGATCGGGATGAACAGGGAGTGGCGGAACTTGCCGTCCACGGCCTGGGAGATGTGGCCCTTGCCGTGCGTGTCCTCCACCAGGAATACCTCTCCCGGCCCGATCACACGGGTTTCGCCGTCGCTGACGGTGATCTTCACCGCGCCGTCGAGATTGACGATGTATTGCCGGCGCGGGGCGGGGTGCCAGGAATAGTCGTAGGTGCCGGGCGTGGCGCGGAAGATCAGGCCGGTGGCCGGGATCGTCTTGGACATCTTGCCGCCGGGGCCTTCCGTGGCCCATTCGACCTCGATGTCGCGGAAATGGGTTTCGCCCTGGTCGTCGACGTACAGGTTGTGGATACGCATCGGTTGTTTGCCTCCCGGTTTGTCGGACCCCGAGCGTAGCCTGGATGGAGCGCAGCGCAATCCGGGGCGCTGCCCAGGCCCCGATGGCGGTGAGCCCGGTATTCCGCTGCGGTCCATCCAGGCTACGCTGAACGCCAAGGCGCCGTGTGGCAAATCAGCCGGGCTGGTCGGCGAACGCAAAAGGAACGATTGACATGTGTTTCCCGCCAGCATCTCGAAAAGGCACGCCCATGCTGGGGTGGCTGGCCGCGGGCTTTCTGCTGCTGCTGGCCCAGGCGGCGCGCGCGCAGGCGCCGGCTTTCGTCTGGGACCGCCCATCCGCGGCATCCGTGCCCGCGCAGTCCCAGGGCAACCTGATCCGCACGGGTGAGGAGGTCTTTGCCCGCACTTACGCCTTCTTCGGTCCGTCCGCCGCGGGACCCGGCGCGGGCTACGCCGGCAACAATCTCGCCTGCGGCGACTGCCATATCGACCTCGGCCGGCGGAAATTCGCCTTCCTGCTGGTGGGGGCCGCGAACACCTACCCAAGGGTGATGCACCCGGGAGGTCCGATGGTCACGCTGGATGAGCGGCTCAACATGTGCATGTCGCGCAGCCTGGCCGGACGCCCGGTGCCGACGGACATGCCGGCCTTTCAGGCATTGCGCGCCTACGTGGTCTTCCTGTCGGCGGCCATTCCCAGGGACGTGCGGGTGGAGGGCGCCGGGCGTCTGCCGATCGCGGACCCCCCGCAACCGCCGGATATGCGCCGCGGAGGCAGGCTCTTTGCCGCGCAATGCAGCGAATGCCACCGGCCCAACGGGCAGGGTGCACGGCGCGGCGGAGCCGGGTCGGCGTTCGGCTATGCCTATCCGCCGTTGTGGGGCAGCGACAGTTTCGCGTCGGATGCGGGGCTCGCCGACCTGAAGACCTTTGCCGGCTTCGTGCACGCCAACATGCCGGGCGGAGTCGACTGGCTGCATCCCAAACTGACCGTGCAGGAAGCGTACGACGTCGGGCGCTTCGTCCTTTCCAAGCCACGCCCGGTCGGCAAGTCGACACCGCAGGCGCATTTGAACGACCCGGGGTAGGACATGCCGACTATCCAAAGGCTTCGACGCATGCTGTAAATGTTTGTCGCAAATTTCAGGAGCTATCCGTGGTTCGAGCATTTTGCCGAGTGGCCGTTCTGGCCGGTGTTGCGTTCACTTCCAGCGCCCAGGCCGGCAGCTACAGCGGGATCTTCGCCTTCGGTGACAGCCTGACCGATGCCGGCAATATCGCCGTGCTCACGGCCGGGACGCCGATCGCGCAGCCGCTGCCGCCCTATTACAATGGCATGTTCAGCAACGGTCCGGTGTGGGTCCAGGACCTGGCCGCGCATTATGGGCTCGGGCCGGTAACTCCGTCGCTGCTGGGCGGCAATGACTACGCCTATGGCGACGCGCAAACCGGCCTCACCGCGGTGAACCCGCCGGGGCCGACCAATTTCCTGGACCTGCCGAGCCAGCTCAGCCAGTTCCAGTCGGCCCATGCCAGCGCCCCCTCCGGCGCGCTCTACACATTGTGGATCGGCGCCAACGATCTGCAGGGCGTGCTCCAGTCCGCCGATCCGGTCGGAAATGCCGCGCTCGTCCTGCCGCAGGCCATCGCCAACATCGACGGCTTCGTCAACGGGCTGGCCGGGCTCGGGGCGAAGGACCTGCTGCTGCTCAACGTCAGCGACCTCGGTCTGACGCCGGCGATCCAGGCGTTCGGTCCGGCGGCAGCCGCGTTCGCGACGGGATTGGTGTCCGCGTTCAATGCCGCGCTGGCCGCCGACCTCACGGCGCTGGCCGCGCTGGACGGCCTGAACCTCACGCTGGTCGACGCGCAGGGCCTGACGGAAGCGGTGGTGGCCGACCCTGCCGCCTATGGCTTCACCAACGTGACCGATCCCTGCTTCACCGGCACCGCGACCGGCGGCCCCGCCAGCGGCACGCTGTGCGGCGCCACGGTAGCGCAGCAGAACACGCATCTGTTTTGGGACGACCTTCACCCGACCGCGGCCGGCCATGCCGGCATCGCCCGCGCCGCCGAAACGGCGTTGCCCGAGCCCGGCAGCCTGTTGCTGCTGGCCGGTGGGCTGGTGGCGCTGGCGGTGACGCGCCGGCGCGACGCCGGCTAAGCCGCGGCCTCCGGGGGCCGGACCGGCTTCATACGATCTGGCTGAGCCGCTGCCACGCCAGCGCGGCGAGGATGATGGCGTTGAACAGCATCAGTGCCGGCGCGGCGACCGCCATGCGCCGGCGCCAGACATGGCTGGCGGCCTCGCCGGCGATGCCGACCAGAACAAGCGCGGGGACGGTGCCCACACCGAAGGCCAACATGCCGATCGCCCCGCCGAGCGGGTCGGCGGTGGCGGCGGACGCGGCAAGGGCCGAATAGAGCAGGCCGCAAGGCAGGAAGCCGAGCATCAGGCCGAGCACGAGGCCATTGCGAGGCCGGGTGCCGGGCTTGAAAGCCCCGGGCCATCGCAGATGCGTCGTCAGCCGGCGGAACAGATCCGGCGTGCGGGCCGGCAGCGCCAGCCGGCGGACCGCCTGGCCGAGGAACAGCATCGCGGCCAGCAGCAGAAGCCCGCCTGAAATCCAGCCGAACCACGGCAGCAGCCCCAGCGCCGCGCCGGTGCCGCCGGCCAGTGCGCCGAGGCCGGTATAGGTGGCGAGGCGGCCGAGATGGTACGGCCACAATGAACCGATGCCGATCCGATGGCGCTCGCGCAGCGCACAGGCGGGGATGCAGGCCAGCCGGTCGCTGACCTGTCCGAGCACGAACGGGCCACACATCGGCACGCAATGCACGGCGCTGCCCGCCAGGCCGGCCAGCAGCAGGCCGAGCGGCAGGCCCGCTCCCAGCGGATCGGGCGCGAACGAACGGCACAGCGTCGTCAGCATTTCCAGGCTGGCGTTCATGCGATTGCGATCCTCCGCCACTTGCCGGCGCGACGTTCCGGGGGCATGCCTCCGGAAAGGCGGTAGCTGCCCTTCATTGTGCGGCGCGACATTGATTTGGATCAATGTTTTAAATGCCTGGGCATGAGCATTGGCGCTGTGGAACTATGGATACCGGAACGGAAGATACGTTCCATCGGCAAGCAACCATCAGCGGGGTTTAGGATGGACACGGCGACGAGCGACTTCGTCATTGGAATTATGATGGCGGTCTTTGGGCTGATCGGCCTGATCCTGGCAGCGGGGGCGGTCGATAACGGGATCTATGTCTTCGGATTGGCCCTGTTCGGCTTCGCCTGCGTGTTCAACCTGGGGCTGGTCCGGGCATTCTACGACAGGCGGGACGCCGCACACGCCCATGCGCGGGCCAACGGGGGCTCCGATCATGTCTGACATCACCGCGGATGCCTTTCACGGCATGGCGCAAGCGCCTGCCCGGGCCGTCGTCTACAACGAGCGTGTGGTCAAGAATGCCGTGATCGCCTCGATGTTCTGGGCGATCGTCGCCTTCACCGTCGGCGTCTACCTGGCGACCGAACTGTGCTGGCCGGCGTTCAATCTTGGCTTCTCCTTCACCAATTTCGGCCGGCTGCGCCCGGTGCACACGTCGGCGGCGATCTTCGCCTTTGGCGGTACGGCGCTGATCGGCACATCGTTTCATGTGGTGCAACGCACCTGCCGCACCCGGTTGTTCGGGGGCGATGCGCTGGCGAGCTTCGTTTTCTGGGGCTACCAGTTCTTCATCGTCATGGCCGCGCTGAGCTACGTCATGGGCTTCAGCCAGAGCCGGGAATACGCCGAGCCGGAATGGTATATCGACCTGTGGCTGACCGTGGTTTGGGTCGCCTATCTGATCGTGTTCATGGGCACGCTGCTGATGCGCGAGGAGCCGCATATCTATGTGGCCAACTGGTTCTATCTCGCCTTCATCGTCACCGTGGCAATGCTGCATATCGGCAACAACCTGGCGGTGCCGGTCAGCTTCTTCGGCGGCAAGAGCTACTCGGCCTTCTCCGGCGCGCAGGATGCCTTGATCCAGTGGTGGTATGGCCATAACGCGGTCGGCTTCTTCCTGACCGCCGGGTTCCTGGGGATGATGTACTACTTCATTCCGAAGGCGGCGAATCGGCCGGTGTATTCCTACCGCCTCTCGATCGTGCATTTCTGGTCGCTGATCTTCCTGTATATCTGGGCCGGACCGCATCACCTGCACTGGACCGCGCTGCCGGATTGGGCGCAGACGTTGGGCATGGCGTTCTCGATCATGCTGTGGATGCCTTCCTGGGGCGGCATGATCAACGGCCTGATGACGCTGTCGGGTGCCTGGGACAAGCTGCGCACGGATCCCGGCCTGCGCTTCTCCGTGACCGCGGTCGGGTTCTACGGCATGTCCACGTTCGAGGGACCGGTGATGTCGGTGCGCGACGTGAACGCGCTGGCGCACTATACCGACTGGGTGGTCGGGCACGTGCATTCCGGTGCCCTGGGCTGGGTGGCGTTCATTTCCTTCGGCGCGATCTACTATCTGGTGCCGGTGCTGTGGAAGCGGACCGGTCTGTTTTCCAACAAGCTGGCCGCCTGGCACTACTGGATCGCGACGCTGGGGATCGTGTTCTACATCACCTCGATGTGGGTGGCGGGGATCATGCAGGGCCTGATGTGGCGCGCCTATGACCAGTTCGGCTTCCTGCAATACTCCTTCGTGGAATCCGTGGTCGCGGTGCACCCCTACTACATCATCCGGATGGTCGGCGGATTGCTGTTCCTGACCGGCGGTCTGATCATGGTCTACAACCTGATCCGCACCGTGAATTCCCCGACAACGGAGCCCGCCGCCGCGCTGCGGGTGGGAGCATAGATCATGGCCATTCGTCACGAATTCTTTGAGAAAAACGCGATCTTCCTGCTGCTGGGCACCCTGCTGACGGTTGCCGTCGGCGGCATTGTCGAGGTCGTCCCGCTGTTTACGATCGAAACCACGGTGGAGAAGGTGCAGGGCGTGCGCCCCTATACGCCGCTGGAGCTGCGCGGGCGGGACATCTATGTGCGGGAGGGCTGCTACCTCTGCCACAGCCAGCAGATCCGCGCCCTGCGCGACGAGGTGGAGCGCTATGGCCATTACTCGCTGGCGGCGGAGAGCATGTATGACCATCCGTTCCAGTGGGGTTCCAAGCGCATCGGGCCCGACCTGTCACGGGTCGGCGGCAAATACTCCAACGAATGGCACTACGCGCATTTGCAGAACCCGCAGGCGCTGGTGCCGGAGAGCTTGATGCCGAGCTACGCCTTCCTGGCGGAGACGCCGCTCGAGACGGCGGACATTCAGGACCGGCTGCGTACCAACCGCATGGTGGGCGTTCCCTATACCGATGACCAGATTGCCAATGCCCAGGCCGATCTTCTGGCCCAGGCAGACCCCAATGGGGACCCGGCGGCGCTGATGAAGCGCTATCCGAAGGCCAATCTGGTAGCCGGCAATGGCCGGACCATCACGGAGCTCGACGCCGTGGTGGCCTATCTGCAGGTGCTCGGCACGATGGTGAACTTCGCCGACACCAGTACCGAGAAACTGCAGCAATAGGAGCGGGCCATGACAGACCTGAACGAGATCCTGCTCTGGGGCCAGAAACATTCGATCCTCCTGATGTTTGGATCGTTCCTCGTGATACTGGCGACCGTCTACTGGCCCGGCCGCAAGGAACCGGTCGAGCGCAACGCCCTGATCCCCCTGCAAGACGACCGGTAAGGAGACGCAATCGTGCCGACAAAGATTGAAAAGGACAGCGTCACCGGCCAGGAGACCACGGGGCATGAGTGGGACGGGGTGCGTGAACTGAACACCCCGCTGCCGAAATGGTGGCTGTATACCTTCATCGCCTGCGTGATCATCGCGCTCGGGCAGATGCTGCTGTATCCGTCCGTTCCCTATGGAGTCGGGTATTTCCATGGGCTGCTCGGTTACTCGCAGCGTAAATCCGTGGACAAGGCGGTGGCCGACGTTGCGGCTCTGCGCAATGCGTCCCTGGAGGCGGTGCAGAAGGCCAGCTTCGCCGAGATCCGGGCCGATCCGCAAGCTGCTGGCTACCGCAATGACGGCGGGGCGGATCGCCTTTGCCGAGAATTGCCAGCCCTGTCATGGCGCCGGCGGCGGCGGACGGGTGGGTTATCCGGCGCTCGCGGCGGGGGCGTGGATTTGGGGCGGCAAGCTGGAGGATATCCAGCAGACGCTGACGCACGGCATTCGCAGCGGCGACGCGGATGCGCGCGACAGCCAGATGCCGAAATTCGGCGTCGACGGCCTGCTGAAGCCGGAGCAGATCAGCCAGATCGCCGATTATGTGATGACGCTGTACGGCACGCCGGTGCCGGGCGCGGATGTTGCGCCGGGCAAGAAGCTGTTCGCGGAGAACTGCGCCGCCTGCCATGGCGATAACGGCGAGGGCAAGCGCGACGTGGGCGCGCCGCGCCTGGCCAGCAAGGTGCATCTGAACGCCTCCACGCGGGACGCGGTCGTGGCGCAGATCAGCAACCCGCGGATGGGCGTGATGCCGGCCTGGAATACGCGGCTCAACGAGGCTACCATCAAAAGCCTTGCGCTGTATGTGCACGCCTTCGGCGGCGGCGAGTAATTGGCAGGCGTACAGGTTCGGGGGGTCGCTATGAGCCGGATCAGCAAGGCCGACAGGGAACTGCAACTGCAGCGGGAAGCTGCCGGCGATCACCTGTACGCCAACCGCGTCCGCGTCTATCCCAAGGCGGTGCACGGGCCGGTGCGCAGGATCAAGTGGATCGTGCTGGGTATCTGCCTGGCGGTCTACTACGCCCTGCCCTGGCTGCGCTGGGACCGTGGGCCGGGCCGGCCTAATCAGGCATTGCTGCTCGATATCTGGAACGAGCGGTTCTACCTGTTCAACATCGAGCTTTGGCCGCAGGACATCTATTTCCTGACCGGACTGCTGATCCTGGCCGCGGTCGGGCTGTTCCTGGTGACCAGCCTGTTCGGACGGCTCTGGTGCGGCTACACCTGCCCGCAGACGGTGTGGACGGACCTGTTCATGCTGGTCGAGCGGACGATCGAGGGCGACCGCAACGAGCGGATGCGCCGCGATGCCGAGCCGGTCACGTTCGATACCGTCTGGCGCAAGGCGTTGAAGCACTCGGCCTGGGTGTTCATCGCATTCTGGACCGGCGGCGCCTGGATCATGTACTACGTGGACGCGCCGACGGTGACCGCCGAGTTCTGGACCGGCCGTGCGTCGCTGCCGGTGTATTTCTTCACCGGGCTGTTCACCCTGACCACCTATGCGCTGGCCGGCTGGGCGCGGGAGCAGGTCTGCACCTACATGTGCCCGTGGCCGCGCTTCCAGGCCGCGATGCTGGACGAGCAGACGCTGACCGTCACCTACCAGGGCTGGCGTGGCGAGCCGCGGCTGCGCGGCCGGCGGGATGCCGACACCAATGCGGGCGACTGCATCGATTGCGGCGCCTGCGTCACCGCCTGCCCGACCGGGATCGACATCCGCGACGGCATCCAACTGGAATGCATCAATTGCGGCCTGTGCGTGGATGCCTGCAACCACGTGATGGAACGCGTCGGCCGCCCCCGTTCGCTGATCACCTGGGACAGCCTGGCCCGCCAGGCGGCCAAGGCGCAGGGACGCGACGAGAAGCTGCGGCTGCTGCGGCCGCGCTCGGTCATCTATGCGGTGGCCATGCTGGTCGCGCTGACGGCGATGGGGGTCGCGTTCTTCACCCGCTCGACCGTCGAGCTGTCGGTGGAGCGTGATCGGGCGCCCTTGTTCGTGCGGCTGGCGGACGGTGCCATCCGCAACGGGTATACCGTGCGGATCGTCAACAAGACCGCGGCTCCGGTGACGTTCGACATGCGGGTGGATGGGCTTGCGGGCGCGAAGCTGGCCGTGGCGGATGCACCCGTGGCGGCTGGATCGGGCGAGGAGCTGGCCTTGCCGGTGGCTACCGATTCGGTGGGGGTTTATCGGGTGCTGCTGACCGCGCCGCCCGGCGCACAGACCGGTGCATCCAAGGATGTCGATTTCGTGCTCACCGATCCGACGACGCACGTGAACACGCGTTACCATTCTACCTTCAGGGGACCGTGAGCGATGGATGGAAGCCAGTATTGGAACCCGCGCCGTGATCCCGCGTCGCCGGACGGGCGGTCCGCCTGGCGATGGTTTCCCTGGGCCGTGGCCGGGATCATGGGCATCGTGATCGCGGCGAATGTCGGGCTCGTGTTCACCGCCATGCGCAGCTTCCCCGGCGCGGCCGAGGGCAACGGGTTCACGCTGTCCAACGAGTATAATCAGGTGCTGAAGGACGAGGCAAAGCAGGAGGCGCTGGGCTGGACCCTGGCGATCGCGCTGGACGCGACGCAGCGGCCTACGCTGACGCTGACGGACCACGCCGGCCATGCGCTGGATCAGGCGAGCGTGCAGGCCAGCGCGGCGCGGCCGCTGGGGCCGCCGCAGACGACGCCGCTCGGGATGCACGCCGTTGGTACCGGACGCTATCTTTCGGAGTTGGCACTGGCGCGCGGGCAGTGGGATGTGACGCTGCGGGTTCAGCACGGCAACGACGTGGTACGCGCGGTACGCCGGCTGATCGTGCGGTGAATGCCCTGACCCCGGCGGCCCCCGTCGGGAGTGCCGGGGTTTCCGCCGATGCGGCCTGCGCGCATTGCGGCCTGCCCGCAGGGGAGGGCAGGCGGTTCTGCTGCGCCGGCTGCGCGGCGGCCTATGAAACCATTCGCGGCCTGGGGTTGGGGCGATACTACGAGCAGCGACTGCTCGACCCGGCGGCGCGCGCGCCGCGCCCGGAAGCCGCCGACCGGCTGGACCTCGGCCGCTATGTGACGGCGAATCCGGACGGGACCTGCGAACTGGCACTGGCCATCGACGGGCTGCAGTGCGGCGCCTGCGTCTGGCTGATCGAAAGCGTGCTGGGGCGCGACGCCGCCGTGGCGCAGGCGCGGGTGAACATGACCTCGCGATGGCTGCGGCTGGTCTGGCGAGGCGGGGAAGCCGAAGCCGGCCGGCTGATCGGGCTGGTCGAGCGGCTGGGCTACCGGCTGATCCCCTTCGATGCCGCGGCGCTGCAGGCCGGGCAGGACCGCACCGGGCGGATGCTGCTGCGCTCGCTGGCGGTGGCGGGGTTCGCCGCGGGCAACGTGATGCTGCTGTCGATCGGCGTCTGGGCCGGTCTGGTGCAGGGCATGGGGCCGGCCACGCGCGAATTGATGCATTTTGTCTCGGCGCTGATCGCGCTGCCGGCGATCGCCTATGCCGGCATGCCGTTCTTCGCCTCGGCCTTCGCCGCCCTGCGGCAGTTTCGCACCAACATGGACGTGCCGATCAGCGTCGGCGTGATCCTGGTCACCGGCATCAGCGTGCAGCAGAGCTTCGCCGGCGGCGACCACACCTATTTCGACAGCGCCGTCACGCTGCTGTTCTTCCTGCTGATCGGGCGCTACCTGGACCATCTGGCGCGCGGCCGGGCGCGGGCGGTGGCGGAGCAGTTGCTGACGCTGCGCGTCCGCGATGTGGCGGTACTGGCGGCGGACGGCAGCACGGCGCGGCGAGCGCAGGAAGCGGTGGCGCCGGGCGAGCGCATCCTGGTCGGACCCGGCGAACGCGTCGGCGCGGACGGGGTGGTGGAGCGCGGGGCGTCGCTGCTGGATGCCAGCCTGGTCACCGGGGAGAGCCTGCCGGAGGCGGCCGTGCCGGGCAGCACGGTGTTCGCCGGCAGCATGAACCTGGGCGAGGCGCTGGTCGTGCGGGTGACGGCGGCGGGCCAATCCACCCTGCTGGCCGAATGCGTCCGGCTGATCGAGGCGGCGGAGGCGCGGCGCGGGCGCTATCGTGGTACTGGCCGACCGGGTGGCGCGGCGCTACGCCCCGGCGGTGCATCTCTGCGCGTTGCTGACATTCCTTGGCTGGGTGTTCATCGGCGGCGCATCGGCGGGCGCGGCGCTGCTGACGGCGAGCGCGGTGCTGATCATCACCTGCCCCTGCGCCCTGGCGCTGGCGGTGCCGGCGGTGCAGGTGATCGTCACCTCCCGCCTGCTGCGCGGCGGCGTGCTGTTGAAATCGGGCACCGCGCTGGAACGGCTGGCCGATGTGGACGTGGTGGTGTTCGACAAGACCGGCACGCTGACCGAGCCGACCCTGGGCCTGATCGAGACCCCGGAGATGGACCGCGAGGCCTTGCGCGTGGCGGCGTCCCTGGCGGCGTCCAGCCGCCATCCCCTGGCGCGGGCGCTGCTGGCGGCATCGGGGCCGGTGCCGGCGGCGGAAGCGGTGCGCGAGCATGCGGGGCTGGGGCTGAGCCTGGCGGTGCCGGGCGGCGAGATCCGGCTGGGCAGCGTCGCGTTCTGCGGGGTGACGACCGCGGCAGCGGCCGAGGGGCCGCAGGTGTGGCTGGTCCGGCCGGGCCGGGATCCGGTCTGTTTCGAGTTCGCCGAACGGCTGCGCGCCGACGCGGCGGAATGCGTCGCGGCGCTGCGGACGCTGGGCCTGGAGGTGCGGCTGCTGTCGGGCGACCGGGCATCCGCCGTCTCCCGCATGGCGGCGCTGGCGGGGATCGCCGACTGGCGGGCGGAATGCTCGCCGGTTGCGAAGGTGGCGGCGATCGAGGCGCTGCGCGCGCAAGGGCGGCGCGTGCTGATGGTCGGCGACGGGCTGAACGACGGCCCATCGCTGGCGGCGGCTAGCGTGTCCGCCGCGCCGGCGAGTGCGGCCGATGTCAGCCAGACCGTCGCGGATGTGGTATTCCAGGGCGAGAAACTGGCCCCGGTGGCCGAGGCGATTCGCATGGCGCGCCGCGCGCAGGCGGCGATGCGGCAGAACCTGGCGCTGTCGATCGGCTATAACGCGCTGCTGGTGCCGCTGGCGATGGCGGGTTTCGTGACGCCCTGGCTGGCGGCGGCGGCGATGTCGAGTTCTTCGCTGGTGGTGATGCTGAACAGCCTGCGGCTGAAGGCGGGTGGGCGATGACGGTTATCCTGTATCTGATCCTGGCCAGCCTGGTGATGGGGGCGGGCGGGCTCGCGGTGTTCCTGTGGTCGATGCGATCCGGGCAGTACCGAGGACCTGGACGGGGCGGCGCAGCGCATCCTGTTCGATGATGAGCCCCCCAAATGACGCGGTGAGCCAAGCCGCCGTCCGGTCAGTCGCCCGGGGCCGTGGCGCGGCAGCGGTGCAGGGTCAGCGGCTTCAGGGTCATGACCGGGTCGCCGTTCTGGTTGAGCACTTCAACGGACGAGCGGATCAGGCCGCGATCGGGCTTGGAGCGGGAGCGCCGCGCCTCCAGAACGGTGACGCGAATGCGCAGCCGGTCGCCGGGGCGCACCGGGCGGACCCAGCGCAGTTCGTCGATGCCCGGAGAGGCCAGGCCGCCCTTGGGAAGATAATGATCGGCGAACAGCCGCATCATCATCGCGCCGGTGTGCCAGCCGCTGGCGATCAGGCCGCCGAAATCGCCGTTTGCCGCGGCTTCGGGGTCGATATGCATGTCCTGCGGGTCGAAGCGATGGGCGAAGTCGAGGATGTCGGCCTCGGTCACGGCAAGCTCGCCGAACTCGAAAACGCCGCCTTCGGGATAATCCTCGAAACAGCGGTCCTCCGGCGGCGGCAGAGAGGCGGTGTTGGCAGGCATGGAGTGGGGATCCTCGAAATTCATGCGGTGGAAGCGACCCGGCAAGCGGCGGGTGCCGATGGCTTGGGTGCCGCTAGCTTACTTGATGGCGAAACTTACATGATGATAGGCAGGGATGTAGGGTATGAACCTCGTCAGGGTAGAGCAAGGCTGATCCGCCATGCAGCACAAGAGCTTCGCAGGCATGCAATGCCCGATCGCCCGCAGCCTGGA
This sequence comes from uncultured Alphaproteobacteria bacterium, assembly GCA_963839645.1. Taxonomy (GTDB): domain Bacteria; phylum Pseudomonadota; class Alphaproteobacteria; order Acetobacterales; family Acetobacteraceae; genus PALSA-911. The sequence goes on from CAWIVZ010000001.1 coordinate 938,192, forward strand.
ACGGGTCGGCGAGTGGTGGAGCATCCTGATCCTGCGGGATGCCTTTCATGGCCTGACCCGCTTCGACCAGTTCCAGAAAAGCCTGCGGATCGCGCCGAACATGCTGACCCGCCGGCTGAACGGTCTGGTGGAATCCGGGCTGCTGGAGCGGCGGCAGTATTGCGAGCGCCCGCCTCGGTTCGAGTATGTGTTGACCGAGCGGGGCCGGGACTTCCGCCCGGTGCTGTGGTCGCTGCTCGCCTGGGGCAACCGGCATTTCGCGCCGGAAGGCGCGAGCGTGGTGGTCGTGGACAGCGCAACCGGTGAGGTGGCCGATCCCGTGCTGGTGGACCGGATCAGCGGCCGCCCCCTGACCGAGCCGACGTTCCGATCCGCTGCCGGACCTGCCGCCGATGAGGTTGTGCGGCGGCGCTACGCGGCGGCGAGGCGTTCGTGAGTCAGCGCCGATACAGGTAATAGTGGATCGTCAGGTCCAGGTCGGCACGGGGTTCCGGCGTGGTGGGCGGGAACGGCGGCAGGTTGGCGTCGCGGAACACCGACAGGGCGGCCATATCCAGCCATTGCGAGCCGGATTTGCCGGTCAACTCCACGCCGAGCACGCGGCCGTAACGGTTCACCACCACGTGGATGTGCACGATGCCGTCCTCGCCTTTGCTGGCGGCTTCCTGGGGGTAGTAGCCGTGCCGGTCCCACCAGGCGTGCAGCAGGGTGATCCAGTCCGTGCCGACCTGGGCGCCGGTGACCTTGATGGAGGCGTCCGGGCGATGGGTGTCGGTCGGCGGGGAGCCGGCGCTGTCGGCGGCGTTCGGGCCCATCGTCGGATTGATGGTGTTGCGCCGGCCGGTTGCGCGGTTGCGCTGCAGGTCGGTTGAGGCGCCGCCGAAGGAAAAGTTCATCGGTGCGGAGAGGGACGGTTCCACCGGCGGAGCGGCGGGACGGGGTTCCGCGCGCGGTCGGGGCTCGACCCTCGGCCGCGGCGGGGCGGCGGCGTGCGGGACCGGGATCGGCGGCCGGGGATGCGCGGCCGGGGCCTGCGGCTTCGGCGGCGGCTCCGCCTTGGCGGCAGGCGGCGGCGATGGCTGCGGCTCTTCCGTGGCGGCTGCCGGGGGCGGCGGCGGCGCGGGCGCCGGAGCGGGTATCGGTGGAGCCGGTTCCGGGGGGGGCGGCGCAGGAGGCGCTGGCTCGGGAGGGGCGAGTGCCGGGGGTTTCCGGGACGGGCGGAACCGGCAAGGCCACCGGCGGCGCCGGTTGTGGCGGAGGCGTTTGCGGTGGCGGTGGGGGCGGAGGGGCGGCCTCGTTGCCCGGCGGGGGCGGCACCTGCGGCCCTTCCTCCGGCGCCGAGGCGGGAGGCATGCCCTTGGGCAGGTCCTTGCGGGAACTCGGCAGGGCCGGCTCGAAGATCACCGTGACCGGATTGGAGGTGCCCACTTCCTGGCGCGGGGCGGGCAGCATCAGCAGCAGGATGGCCAGCAGCAACAGCAGGTGCAGCAGCCCGGATCCGAGCAGGCTGCGCTCGATCCGAACCCTGGACAGGACCCGTGTTCTGCGCGCGCCGGCTTGGCCGATATCCAGGCGTTGATCAGGCCGGGCAGTGAAAACGGTCATGTACCTTCGGGTTCAAGCCGGGTTGGATGGAATGGCCGGCTGGCGGCATCCGCTGTTCATGCTACCAGAACCGCTGGCGGCCACTAAGTTCGGCGGCCGCCTTGCTGCTGTTGGAAACCGCCATGCTGCGCCTGACCGAATTGAAACTGCCGCTCGATCACACCGAAGCGGATTTGCGTGCGGCGATCCTGCGGCGGCTGGATATACCGGAGCCGGACCTGCTCGGCTACAGCGTGTTTCGCCGCGGCGTGGACGCCAGGCGGAAATCGATGATCCACCTGATCTACACGATCGACGCCGAATTGCGCGATGAGGCGGCGGTGCTGGCGCGTGCGACGGGAGACCGACAGGTGCAGCCGGCACCCGACATAGCCTACCACCCGGTGGCGCGGGCCCATGCGGGCGTGACCAGCCGCCCGGTGGTGATCGGCACCGGGCCGTGCGGCCTGTTCGCGGGGCTGATCCTGGCGCAGATGGGGTTTCGCCCGATCCTCCTGGATCGTGGCAAGGTGGTGCGGCAACGCACCCGCGACACCTGGGGGCTGTGGCGCCACGGGGTGCTGAACCCGGAATCGAATGTGCAGTTCGGCGAGGGCGGGGCCGGCACGTTTTCCGACGGCAAGCTGTACAGCCAGATCAAGGACCCCGCCCATCGCGGCCGCAAGGTATTGACGGAGTTCGTGAAGGCGGGCGCGCCGCCGGAAATCCTGTACGTCAGCAAGCCGCATATCGGCACCTTCCGGCTGGTGACGATGGTCGAGGCAATGCGGAAAAGCATCGAGGCGCTGGGCGGCGAATACCGCTTCCAGAGCAAGGTCGTGGACATCGAGATCGACGAGGCGGAGAGCGGGCGCCAGGTGCGCGGCGTGCGGCTGGAAAGCGGCGAGTTCATCGCTGCCGGGCACGTGGTGCTGGCGGTCGGGCACAGCGCGCGCGACACGTTCGAGATGCTGCGGGACAGGGGCGTGCATATCGAGCCCAAGCCGTTTTCCATCGGCTTTCGCATCGAGCACCCGCAGTCGCTGATCGACCGCGCCCGCTACGGCGCGCGGGCCGGCAACAGGATCCTGGGCGCCGCCGATTACAAGCTGGTGCACCACTGCACGAACGGGCGCAGCGTCTACAGCTTCTGCATGTGCCCGGGCGGCACCGTGGTGGCCGCGACCTCCGAGCCTGGACGGGTGGTCACCAACGGCATGAGCCAGTATTCGCGCAACGAACGCAACGCCAATGCCGGCATCGTGGTCGGCATCACCCCGGCGGACTATCCCGGCGACGCGCTGGCCGGCATCGCGTTCCAGCGGCACTGGGAGGAGCAGGCGTTCATCGCCGGTGGCGGCACATACGCGGCGCCGGCCCAGCTGGTGGGCGACTTCCTGGCCGGGCGCGCCTCGACCGCGCTCGGCTCCGTGCTGCCTTCGTACCGGCCCGGCGTGCGGCCGACCGATCTGTCCACCTGCCTGCCGGACTACGCGATCGCCGCGATCCGCGAGGCGCTGCCGGCCTTCGACAAGCAGATCCCCGGCTTCGCCATGGCCGACGCGGTGCTGACCGGGGTGGAAACGCGAACCTCGTCGCCGATCCGCATCCGCCGCGACGACAGCCTGCAAAGCCTGAACACAAGCGGCCTGTTCCCCGCCGGGGAAGGCGCGGGCTACGCCGGCGGCATTCTGTCGGCGGGCGTGGACGGCATCCGCGTCGCCGAGGCGGTGGCGCTCAGCATGACCGGCCGCCGGCCGATGGCCGTCGGCCGCGGCGCCGTGGAGGCGCCGCTGATCTATTAGCCCCCGGCCTTAACGCCCCAAGGTCGGCATGATGAACTCGGCGCCGCGGCGGGCGCCGGAGGGCCAGCGCTGGGTGATGGCCTTGTAGCGGGTGTAGAAGCGCACCCCCTCCATGCCGTGCATGTGGTGGTCGCCGAACATGGACTGCTTCCAGCCGCCGAAGCTGTGGAAGGCCATCGGCACGGGGATGGGCACGTTGATGCCGACCATGCCGATCTTGATGCCGGCGGCGAAGTCCCGCGCGGCACCGCCGTCGGACGTGAACAGCGAGACGCCGTTGCCGAACGGGTGATCGTTGATCATGCGCACGGCGGTGGCCATGTCGGGGGTGCGGACCACGGCGAGGACCGGTCCGAAGATTTCTTCCTTGTAGATGGTCATGTCGGTGGTGACGTTGTCGAACAGGCTGCCGCCGATGAAGTAGCCGTTCTCGTAGCCTTGCAGCGACATGCCACGGCCGTCGACGACGAGTTTGGCGCCTTCCTTGACGCCGATATCGACATAACCCTTCACCTTCTCGCGGTGCTCGCGGGTGACCAGCGGGCCCATTTCGGCCTCGGGGTCGGTGCCTGGGCCGACCTTCAGGGCTCGGATGCGGGGTTCGAGCTTGGCGATCAGCTCTGTCGGCGGAGTCACCGACCGCGACGGCGACGGAGATCGCCATGCAGCGCTCGCCGGCCGAGCCGTAGGCGGCGCCCATGAGCGCGTCCGTGGCGTCATCGAGGTCGGCGTCGGGCATGACGACCAGGTGGTTCTTGGCGCCGCCGAGCGCCTGCACGCGCTTGCCGGCCGCGGTGCCGCCGCGATAGATCGCCTCGGCGATCGGGGTCGAGCCGACGAAGCTGACGGCCTGGATGCCGGGGTGGGCCAGCAGGGTCTCGACGGCGACGCGGTCGCCCTGAATGACGGAGAACACCCCGTCCGGCAGGCCGGCTTCCTTCAGCAGGGCGGCCAGCTTCAGGCTGGCGGAGGGGTCTTTTTCCGACGGCTTCAGGATGAAGCAATTGCCGCAGGCCAGCGCGACGGGGATCATCCACAGCGGCACCATCAGCGGAAAGTTGAACGGCGTGATGCCGGCGACGACGCCGAGCGGCTGGCGGATCGACCAGGCGTCGATGCCGGTGCCGACGGCCTCGGTGTATTCGCCGCGGATCAGATGCGGGATGCCGCAGGCGAACTCGACGACCTCCATGCCGCGCTGCAACTCACCGTCGGCGTCCGACAGCACCTTGCCGTGCTCGGAGGTGATGATGGCGGCGAATTCGCTTCGCGGTCGCGCTCGAGCAGTTCCTTGAACTTGAACATCACGCGGGCGCGGCGCAGCGGCGGCATGCTGGCCCAGGCCGGCCAGGCGGCGTTGGCGGCCTCGACGGCGGCGTCGACCTCGGCGGTGCTGGCCAGGGCGACCTTGCCGGTGATCTCGCCGGAGGCGGGGTTGAACACGTCCGCGGTGCGGCCGCTGGTGCCGGCGACGGGCTTGCCGCCGATGAAATGCCCGATTTCGCGCATGGGTTTCCTCCGAGATACAGTATGCCGGCTAGATAAAGACCATTCGGCCCTTGCCGCATAGGGGGAAGGCTGGGGCTCCGCCCCAGACCCCGGCAGGGCGGACCTCGTCCCCTCAACCCCATGACGGGTTCCTTGGGAAGAGGGCCGAACCGATGTAGCCGATGAGAGGCTACGTCATGGCCCTCTTCCCAAGGAACCCATTAGACTGGGTCAAGGGAACAAGTTCCCTTGCGGGGTGGAGGGGCGGAGCCCTCCTGGGGTTTGGGGCAAGGCCCCATGCTTGCTCCCGCGCAATTTTCGGCCTTCGCCCGAAAGCGGCAAGGAAAAGGATTGGCATGACCTTCAAATTGGCGGTGCACGGCGGCGCTGGGACGATGCGGCCCGAGGCGATGACCGGGGAGATGCTGGCGGCGACGCATGCCGGCCTGCGGGCGGCGCTGCTGGCGGGGCATGCGGTGCTGGCGGATGGCGGGTCGGCGCTGGACGCGGTCACGCGGGCGGTGACGGCGCTGGAGGACGAGCCATTGTTCAACGCCGGGCATGGCGCGGTGCTGACCACCGATGCGGTGCCGGAGATGGATGCGGCGGTGATGGAGGGCGCGGCGCGGCGGGCCGGCGCGGTGGCCGGCATCCTGGGGCCGCGCAACCCTGTGCTGGCGGCGCGGCTGGTGATGGAGCGGTCCGAGCATGTGCTGCTGATCGGCGAGGGGGCGATGCGGTTCCTGCGCGATCAGGGCATGGCGATGGAGGAGGCGGGGTATTTCATCACCGAACGGCGCCAGGCGGTGCTGCGGGCGGAACTCGCCCGGCGGGCGGCGGGCCATGCGGATAGCCGCGACGATGCGGCGAAGCATGGCACCGTGGGGGCGGTGGCGTGCGACCGGGACGGCAATGTGGCGGCGGCGACCTCCACCGGCGGGATGACGGCGAAAATGCCGGGGCGCGTCGGCGACAGCCCGCTGATCGGCGCGGGCACGTTCGCCGACAACGCGACCTGCGCGGTGTCGGGCACCGGGCATGGCGAGTTCTTCATCCGCTGGGCGGCGGCGCACGATGTGTCCGCGCGGATGAAATACCTGGGTGAAACGGTGGGCCGGGCGGCGCAGAACGTGGTGGCCGGGCTGGCGGAGGTGGGCGGGTCCGGCGGGCTGATCGCGGTGGACGGCGCGGGGAATTTGGCGCTGCCGTTCAACAGCCAGGGGATGTATCGCGGCACGATCGGGGCGGATCGCGAGGCGAAAACGGCGATCTGGCGGGAGGTGTTGCGGGTTGTTTCCTGAGCGACGCAGCCTTGCGGGGCCTTGGAAACGCTTGCGGCGGGGCTGAGCGGGCGCTAACCGTGCGATCCCCGCGGCGATGTGCCGGCGGAACGGAAAAAAGCGGAGAATGACGATGGGCTACAGGGTCGCGGTTGTCGGCGCCACAGGGGCGGTCGGACGCGAGATCATCAAAACCCTGGTCGAGCGGAACTTCCCGGCAACGGAAGTGGTCGGCGCTCGCCTCCGGCCGGTCGACGGGATCGGAAATCTCGTTCGGCGACAAGAAGGTATTGACGGTCAAGAACCTGGAGACGTTCGATTTCACCGGCTGGGATATCGGGCTGTTCAGCCCGGGCGCCTCGGTTTCCGCCATCTACGCGCCCAAGGCGGCCGCCGCCGGCTGCGTGGTGATCGACAACACCAGCCAGTTCCGCATGGACCCGGATGTTCCCCTCGTGGTGCCGGAAGTGAACCCTCAGGCGCTGGCGAAATTCGCCAAGCGGCGGATCATCGCCAACCCGAACTGCTCGACCATCCAGATGGTGGTGGCGCTGAAGCCGCTGCATGACCGCTACAAGATCAAGCGGGTGGTGGTTTCGACCTACCAGTCGGTTTCCGGCGCCGGCAAGGAAGGCATGGACGAGCTGTTCGCGCACACGAAGTCCTCCTTCGTGCACGAAAGCGGCCCGCCGCAGCAGTTCACCAAGGAGATCGCGTTCAACTGCATCCCGCATATCGACAAGTTCATGGATGACGGCGCCACCAAGGAAGAGTGGAAGATGGTGGTGGAGACGCGGAAGATCCTCGATCCCGACATTTCGGTGATCGCCACCTGCGTGCGGGTGCCGGTGTTCATCGGCCATGGCGAGGCGGTGCATGTGGAGTTCGAGAAGCCGGTCACGGCCTCGGAAGCGCGCGACGTGCTGCGCGCAGCACCCGGCGTGGTGGTGATGGATACGCGCGAGGACGGCGGCTACGCGACGCAGCTCGATTGCGTCGGCGAGGACGCGGTGTTCGTCAGCCGGCTGCGCAAGGACCCGACGGTGCCGAATGGCCTGGCGTTCTGGTGCGTGTCGGACAATCTGCGCAAGGGCGCCGCCCTGAACGCGGTGCAGATCGCCGAGACGATGATCGCCCAGGGTCTGCTGGCGAAGAAGATCGCGGCGGAGTAGGGGCGGGCTTCCGCTGGACGCGGTCGGACATGGCGCCTTCACATTGGTGAAGGCGCCATGTCTCGTTTTGCAGGCCTGACGCGCGAGGTGGCACGCACTTGAGGTGGCGCGGCAAACGCCGCACGATTGCGGCCGGTGGCGCGTTCGGAGCGGGCGCGTGGGACGAAACAAGCGGGGGAAACAATCGACATGTCTGGAAATCGGCTGGCCGGTAAGGTGGCGATCCTCTCGGGCGGGGCATCGGGCATCGGCGCGGAGACGGGGCGGCAATTCGCCGCGCAGGGTGCGAGGGTGGTGCTGTGCGATGTCCAGGACGATCTGGGACGGACCGTGGCGCAGGAGATCACCGACGCCGGCGGCGTGGCGGAATACCGGACCCTGGACGTGTGCAGCGAGGCACAATGGATCGAGCTGGTGGCGCACGCGGAGCGGACCTACGGCAAGGTCGATATCCTCGGCAACATCGCCGGCATCTCCGGCCGGCCGGCGGGCATGACGGTGCAGGTGGGCAACATCGCCGGCACCGCGCTGGTCGATCAGAGCCTGGCTGACTGGAACCGCATCATGGAGGTCAACGCGACAGGGGTATTCCTCGGCACAAGGAGCGTCATCCCGGCGATGCAGCGGGCCGGGGGCGGGTCCATCATCAACATCTCGTCGATCTGCGGCATCATCGGGTCGTTCGCCAACGCCGCCTATCACGCATCGAAGGGCGCGGTGCGCATCTTCTCCAAATCCGCGGCGATCCAGTATGCGAAGGACCAGATCCGGGTGAACTCGGTGCATCCCGGCTTCGTCGATACGCCGATGGCCCGCCCCGGCCTGCGTGGCAACGAGAGCGGCAAGGCACGGATGGACGCGACGCCGCTCGGCCGCTTCGGCAAGCCGGTCGATATCGCGATGGGTTGCCTGTATTTGGCATCCGACGAGTCCTCCTGGGTCACGGGCACCGAACTGATCATCGATGGCGGACTGACGGCGAACTGAGGGGCTGCGGGGAAGGCAAGGCCAGGGGCGCTGCCCCTGGACCCCGCCGGGGGCAGCGCCCCCGGACCCGCTTTACCCGAAACTGGACGTTGGATGGCGGGCGCCTCCAACATGGATCGTTGGAATTTCTCGGTTTGGGGGACACGCGATGCGTATCGGCATTGCCGGCATTACCGGCCGGATGGGACGGCTGCTGGCCGAGGAAGTGGCGGCGGCCGGGGCGGATCTGGCCGGCGGGACCAGCCGGGACGGCTCCGGCGGGTTCACCGACATCGCGGCTTTGGCCTCGGCGAGCGATGGGGTGATCGATTTCACCAACGCCGCCCTGGCGCAGGGTCATGCCAAGGCGTTGGCGGCATCGGGCAAGCCCTGGGTGCTCGGCACCTCCGGGCTGTCGGAGGCGGACGAGGCGGCGGTGGCGGCGGCGGCGGAACGCATCCCGGTGGTCTATGCGGCGAACTTCGCGTCGGGGGTCAATCTGGTGCTGGCGCTGGCCGAGCGCATGGCGGCGGCGCTGCCGGCGGCGGAATACGACGCGGAGATCGTGGAGATGCACCATCGCCAGAAGGTGGATGCGCCGTCCGGCACGGCGATCGGCATGGGGCGCGCGGTGGCGAAGGGGCGCGGGCAGGTGCTGGCCGACGTCATGGAAAGCGGCCGGCACGGGCATACCGGCGCTGCGCAAGCCGGGCGCGATCGGCTTTGCCGCCCTGCGCGGCGGGCAGGTGGTGGGCGAGCACAGCCTGATCTTCGCCGCCGGCGCCGAGCATATCGTGCTGACCCATCGCGCCTTCGATCGCCGGGCGTTCGCCGCCGGCGCGGTACGGGCGGCGCTGTGGGTGCGGGACCGTCCGGCCGGGCTCTATTCGATGATGGACGTGCTGGGAATGTCCGCCTGAGGCAGGGGCCGCCTTGACCCATCCGAGCGTTTCCGCCACACACCGCCGGCCCGGCGGGTGGCCGGGCTACGCGGTGCAAGGATCGAACGATGCGCGATAAGGGCGAATTCCTGTTCACCTCCGAGTCGGTCTCGGAAGGTCATCCCGATAAGGTCGCCGACCGGATCAGCGACACGGTGCTGGACGCCTATCTGACAGCCGACCCCTACGCACGCGTGGCCTGCGAGACGCTGGTGACCACCAACCGCGTGGTGCTGGCCGGCGAGACCCGCGGTCCGGAGACCATCACCCCGGAATATCTGGCGCACCTGACGCGGCTGGCCATTCACGACATCGGCTATGACCAGGAAGGCTTCTCCTGGAAGAACGCCGATATCCAGGTGCATCTGCACGCCCAGTCCTCCGACATCGCGCAGGGCGTCGACGCCGAGGGCAACAAGGACGAAGGCGCCGGCGACCAGGGCCTGATGTTCGGCTATGCCTGCCGCGAGACCGACGTGCTGATGCCGGCGCCGCTGTACTACGCGCATCTGATCCTGCGCCGGATCAGCGAATTGCGCCGCAACCGCGACGTTCTGGTCGAGGGCCTGCTGCCGGACGCCAAGAGCCAGGTGACGCTGCGCTACCTCGACGGCAAGCCGGTCGGCGCGACCTCGGTGGTCGTGTCCACCCAGCATGTCGAGGGCATGGAACAGAGCAAGATCAAGCAGCTGCTCTGGCCGCTGGTCGAAAGCAGCCTGCCGAAGGGCTGGATGCCGGCGGAGCGGGAATTCTACGTCAACCCGACCGGGCAGTTCGTCATCGGCGGGCCGGACGGCGATTGCGGCCTGACCGGGCGCAAGATCATCGTCGACACCTACGGCGGCGCGGCCCCGCATGGCGGCGGCGCGTTCAGCGGCAAGGACCCGACCAAGGTGGACCGCTCGGCCGCCTATGTCTGCCGCTATCTGGCGAAGAACGTGGTCGCCGCCGAACTGGCGGAGCGCTGCACGATCCAGATCAGCTACGCCATCGGCGTGTCGCATCCGCTGTCGGTCTATGTGGACCTGCACGGAACCGGCAAGGACGTGGACGAGGCGCGGCTGGAAACCACCCTGCGCGAGCTGGTGAACCTGTCGCCGCGCGGCATTCGCGAGCATCTGCAGCTGAACCGGCCGATCTATGTGCCGACCTCCGCCTACGGCCATTTCGGCCGCGAGCCGGACCTGGAGAAGGGCACCTTCACCTGGGAAAAGACCGACCTGGTCCCCAGCCTGCAATCCGCCTTCGGCCGCTGAGGGTGAAGCGGGGGCGGTTGGCCCCGCCCGGCCTGCCCCCGCCCAATCTGCCCCCGCCCGACCGGAATGAGCCTAAAGCCACCACCGGATCGCCTGTATGGCCGGGCCCGCGGCCATGCCCTGCGGCCGCGCCAGGCATTGCTGCTGGAACAGGCGCTGCCGCGGCTGGCGTTTGATCCGGCCCTGGCCGCCACGCCCGCGGCGGCGTTTCCAGGGCTGGCTCAGCTATGGCTGGAGATCGGCTTCGGCGGCGGGGAGCACGCGGTGGCCCAGGCCGGCGCGCATCCGGAGGCCGGGCTGATCGCCTGCGAGGTGTTCGAGAACGGCATCTGCTCCCTGCTGTCGCGGCTGGTGCCGGACGGCGATCCGGCGAGCGTGCCGCTGCCGGCCAATCTGCGCCTGTGGACCGAGGATGCGCGGATCCTGCTGCGCCTGCTGCCGGACGCCTGCCTGGACCGGATGTTCCTGCTGTTCCCCGACCCCTGGCCGAAGGCGCGGCACGCCAAGCGCCGGTTCGTCCATCCCGGGCAGATCGGCGAACTGGCGCGGGTGCTGAAGCCCGGCGCGGAGTGGCGGGTGGCGAGCGACGATCCGACCTATCAGGCCTGGGTGACGGAGGTGATGGCGCGCCAGGACCGGTTCGAGGTGACCGCCCCGGCCGAGGCGCGTCCGCCCGACTGGCCGCCGACCCGCTACGAGGCGAAGGCGCTGCGCGCCGGCCGGCGGCCATTGTACTGGCGGTTCATCCGCAAGGCCTGAGCGACGGGCTCAGCGATGCCAGCCGCCGTAGCCGCCGCGCCAACCGCCGTAGCCACCGCGCCACCCGCCATAGCCACCGCGCCAACCGCCATAGTAGCCGCCACCCCAGCCGCCGCCGATCACGACGCTGGGGCCATAGACCACGGGGGGCGGATAGACCCGCCATAGACCGGATACCCGCCATAAACCGGATAGCCGCCACCGTAGATGCCGCCATAGACTGGATAGCCGCCGCCATAGGCCGCGGCGGGCGCCGACTGCACCGTGTCGCCCTTGGAATACATGCACTGAGAATAGCTGACGTCGTATTGCTGCTGCTGCCCATAGGCCGAGGCCTGCGCGTTGCCGGCGCCGGCGGCGCCGCCGACCAGCAGGCCCGTCGCGCCGCCGATCGCGGCCCCGGCGCCCGCCTGGCCGGAGAGCGAGCCGAGCGCGGCGCCCGCGGCGGCGCCCACGGCGGTGCCGACCACCGCCGAGCCCACGGCCCGGTCGGTGCCGGCATTGGCCGCCGGCTGGCCGCCGCTCATCTGGAAGGCGTAGTTGCGGCAGATCATGTCATCCTGCTGGAAGGCCTCGAAACTCTTGCCCTCCCCGGGCAGCGCCATGACGGTCGGCCCGGCCGGCGGCGGCACCGCGCAGGCGGCGAGCAGGGCCGGGCCGATGAGGACGGGCAGCAAGCGGCGGATGGGGCGCATGGCGGCAACTCCTGGGCCTTGGCGGCAATGGCTGAATGCGAACGGCCGTCCCGCTGCCGCGCGTCAGATGCCAATGGATTCACATTGCAGTGGATATAGGGCCCGGGGATGGCGAATTCAGGGCAGTCCGCAATTCCATCGCCTGCGGCCCGACGGCCGGACCCTCGCGGCGCCGCCGGCCCCAGCGCAACACGGGCTGCTCGATGCCACGGTGCAGCCACCACGCGCAGGCGACCGGCAGCAACGTCGCGAGCGGCAGCCAGAGCAGGGTGAACAGACCTCCGTCCCCGCCCGCGAGCCGCGCCAGGGCCAGGCCGAGCAGCTTCTGCACCGGCTCGTTCACCAGGTACAGGCAATAGGAGATCGCCCCCAGCCAAAGCAGCGGCCTGGTGCGCAGCAGCGCCGAGAGCGGCGCCAGCCAGGTGGCCGCTCGCGCCTGGGCGGCGAGGCAGAGCGTCCAGACCAGCGGCGCCGCCAGCTTGCCGGTGCCGCCGGCCAGGCAGATGGCCAGCGTGGCGGCGAGCACCGCGCAAAACCGCGTGAGCAGCGTGCGGTTCGGCTGACCATCCCGCAGCAGCGCCGCGCTGGCGATGCCGAGGGCGAAGAACTGCGCCTTGTTCGGCAGGAAGGCCCGGCTGAACCGCCATGGCTCCGGCGCGAAGGCTGCCCATGCCAGCGCCAGGGCCGCGAGGGCCAGCAGCCCCCAGGCCAGATGCCACTCCCGCCCCGGCCGGGCCGCGAGCACGATCAGCGCGTAGAACTGCCATTCAGTCGACAGGCTCCAGGCGGCGCCGAGGAAGCCGAGATAGACATCCGGCCATGCCCCATCGGGAAACAGGCCGTGCGTCATGGTCAGGTGGGCGAGGATGCTGGCGGCCCAGTCCGGCGGCCATCCGTCGGCCCAGATGTGGCGCGCGGCGCTGTCGTGCCCGATCCACGGCATGGCGGCGTAGTCGATCCACAGCGGCTGGATCGCCACGGCGCAAAGGAACACGACCAGGAACACCGGAAAGATGCGCCGCACCCGCGCCGCCAGAAAGGGGCCGGCGCGAAAGCCGGCGCCTTCGAGCGACAGCAGGATGACCATGCCGCTGAGCACGAAAAACACGTCCACAGCCGCCATGCCATGCGACAGCGGCGCCAGAAGCCATGCCGGCGCCGTGGTGAACGGCGTCATGTGCGAAACCATCACATAGACCGCCAGCGCGCCGCGCAGCCCGTCCAGGGTTTGCATCCGTTTCATGGCGGCAAGTTACAGCTGGAGGTGGTGGGTTAACAACACTTATGGTTGTAGATGGATCACTTGCATTTCCGCCCACGCCGCGCTATTTGACGCCTCATCAATCTTCATTCTCCGATCGTGATACGGGGGGTGGCCTTCGCGGGCCGCCTTTTTGTGCTTTGGAAATCGACCAACCTCGTCATACCGGCCTCGAAGCCCGGATCGCCGCCGCCATCACACCGACGCTGGAAGGCCTCGGCTATGAACTGGTGCGCGTGGCCGTGCTCGGGCGCGATGTGCCCACCGTGCAGATCATGGCCGACCGCGCGGACGGCGCATTGATCGCGGTCGAGGATTGCGAAACCATCAGCCACGCCGTCTCCGCCGTGCTGGACGTGGACGACCCCATTCCCGGCGCCTGGAACCTGGAAGTCAGCTCCGCCGGGATCGATCGGCCGCTGACCCGGATCAAGGACTGGAACCGCTACGCCGGCCATACCGCGCGGGTCGAGACGGATATGCCCGTGGATGGGCGCAAGCGCTTCCTCGGCACCGTGCTCGGCGCCGATGCCGAACACGCCCGGCTGCGCCTGGACGATGGCACCGAAGTGTCGTTGCCACACGAACGACTCCGCCGCGCGCGCCTGGTGCTTACCGATGCGCTGATCGCGGCGTCCGCCGCCCAAAACGCCGCCGAAACCGCACCCGCCGAGACCAACCCACCTCAGAGCAACTAAGAGGCCATCATGGATACCTCGATCGCCCGTCCCGAACTGCTGCTGGTCGCCGATGCCGTCGCGCGGGAGAAATCCATCGAGCGCGAGGAAGTGCTCGAGGCGATGGAGCAGGCCATCCAGAAAGCCGGCCGCGCCAAATACGGCCATGAGAAGGACATCCGCGCCACCATCGACCGCAAGACCGGCGACGTCCGGCTGTCACGCTGGACCGAGGCGGTGGAGACGGTGGAGAACGAGGAAACCCAGATCCCGATCCACATCGCGCGCAAGTTCCAGCCGGACATCGAACTCGGCGGCCACATCGTCGATCCGCTGCCGCCGATCGATTTCGGGCGCATTGCCGCGCAAACGGCGAAACAGGTGATCGTGCAGCGGGTGCGCGAATATGAGCGCAAGAAGCAGTACGACGAGTTCAAGGACCGCGTCGGCGAGGTCATCAACGGTGTGGTCAAGCGCACCGAGTACGGCAATCTGATGGTCGAGGTCGGCCGGGCCGAGGCGCTGCTGCGCCGCGACGAACTGATCCCGCGCGAAAGTTTCCGCAACGGCGACCGGGTGCGGGCCTATATCTACGACGTGCGGGAAGAACCTCGCGGGCCGCAAATCTTTCTGAGCCGCACCCATCCCGGCTTCCTGGCCAAGCTGTTCGCGCAGGAAGTGCCGGAAATCTATGACGGCATCATCGAGATCAAGGCGGTGTCGCGCGATCCCGGGTCGCGCGCCAAGATGGCGGTGATCTCGCGCGACACCTCGATCGATCCTGTCGGCGCTTGCGTCGGCATGCGCGGCTCGCGCGTTCAGGCCGTGGTGCAGGAGCTGCAGGGCGAGAAGATCGACATCATTCCCTGGTCGCCGCAGGCCGCCACCTTCGTGGTGAACGCGCTGGCGCCGGCCGAGGTGACCAAGGTGGTGATCGACGAGGAAGCCGGCCGCGTCGAGGTCGTGGTGCCGGATGAGCAGCTGTCGCTCGCCATCGGCCGGCGCGGCCAGAATGTCCGCCTGGCAAGCCAGCTCACCCGCTGGGACATCGACATCCTGACCGAGGCGGAAGAGAGCGAGCGCCGGCAGGAAGAGTTTCGCCGCCGCAGCGGCCTGTTCGTCGAGGCACTGGATGTCGACGACGTCATCGCCGGCCTGTTGGTCACCGAAGGTTTTACGACTGTAGAGGAATTAGCGTACGTGGATCCTGAAGAACTCGCGGCCATCGAAGGCTTCGATGAAAATATCGCCGCCGAATTGATCCGCCGCGCCGAGCAGGCGCTGCAGGTGCGCGACAACGAACTCTCGGAGAAGCGCATCGCCCTTGGCGTGACCGACGAGGTGGCGGCGATCGAGACCTTCACCCCCGCCATGCTCGTGGCGCTGGGCGAGAAGGGCGTGAAGACGCTCGACGATCTGGCCGATCTCGCCTCCGACGAGCTGATCGAGATCGTCGGCGCCGAGCAGATGGACGAGGAAACCGCCAATGCGGTGATCATGGCCGCCCGGGCGCATTGGTTCGCGGATGACGCCCAGGCTGAAGGCGGGGCTGAGGGCGGGGCTGCGGGCGGCGGACAGCAGGAGGCCGGCCACGACTGAGCCAGAGGCCTTTACGCCAGCGGCGATGCTTCCGACTCCGGGTCCGGCGATCGCCGATCCGGAGCAGGAGGAACATGATCCCGAGGCGGAGCCCGAGACGGGCCCGTTGCGGCGCTGCATCGTGACGCGTGAGCGGCTGGCGAAGGAAAGAATGATCCGCTTCGTGCTGGGCCCGGATCGCGCGATCGTCCCCGACCTGGCCGCAAGGCTGCCCGGGCGGGGAATCTGGTTGAGCGCGCGGGGGGATGTGTTAGAAACCGCACGCGCCCAAGGAAGTTTGGCACGCGCCTTTGCGAGACAGGCCTCCAGGGAGGCCGCGAAGGACGCCCCGAGGGACGCCCAGGGACGCCAGGGCGACGTCCCGGCTGACGCCGGGAACGACGCCGCGAAGGCCTTGGCGAAAGCCGGGCGGGGTTCGGTGACGCTGCCTCCCGATCTTAACGACCGGATCGAGGCAATGCTGCTCCGCCGGGTCGTCGAGTTGCTGGGGCTCGCGCGGCGCGCCGGGCAGGCCGTCTGTGGCTTCCAGAAGGCGCGGGAGTGGCTGACATCCAACCGCGCAGGGCTGGTTCTGCAGGCGTCGGATGGCAGCGTGGATGAACGTGCGCGGTTCTTGTCCGGTGTGAAGGCACTGGACTTGAGCGCGAACGGGGATTTGAGCGTGAGCGGCGAGATGGATGCGGCGCGCCCCGGCGACGCCGCACCGGAGGAGGAGGGGGCGCCGGAAGCCGTTCCCCAGGGCATTCCGACAGGAATTTCCGTGGGGGCTCCCCTGTCGGCGGCGGCACTGGGCGCGGTCTTCGGGCGTGACCATGTGGTGCATGTGGTGGTGGCTCCCGGCCGGCTGGCCGAGTCGCTGGCCAACGAGATTGCGCGGCTCTCTGGCGTGGCACGCCGGGCGGAGCCGGGCCGGTCACCCGCGAAAGTGGGGCCGGGTACGAATGCCGCGAAAGCGGGACCAAAAGCTGCCGGCGGCAATGCCGGAAAGATCGAAGCCGGACGGACCGGCCAAGATCGCGATTTGAATAAGCGGGCGGGTGCATGAGCGATAGCAATGATCAGGATGCGGCCAAGGGCCGGTTGAGTCTGCGGCCTGCTGGCCGGCTGGAGCTCGGGCGCACCGAAGCCGCCGGCTCGGTACGGCAGAGTTTCAGTCACGGCCGCTCCAAGGTGGTGCAGGTGGAGGTGCGCAAGAAACGCGCGCCGATCACGCCTCCGGTCGCGACCCCGCCGCCCGCGCCGTCGTCCCCTGGCGCCAACCTGGTCGCGCCCCCTACGGCGACACCCGTCGCGCGCGGCGCGGCTCCGGCCGGCCGGCCGGCCGCGGGCGCCGGCAGGGCGCTGACTGCGACCGAGCTTGCCGTCCGCCAGCGTGTTGTCGCCGAGTCCGTGCGCGAGAACGCCCGCCGCGACGCCGAACGGCGCGAGCAGGAAAAGATCTCCATCCTCTCCGCCGCCGAGGAAGCCCGCCGGCGCGAGGAAGAGGCCCGCAAGGCCGCCGAGGAAGAGGCTCGCCAGAAGGCGCTCGACGAAGCGCGTGCCCGCGAGGAAGCGGAAACACAGCGCGCCGCCGCCGAGGCGCAGGCCGCGGCACCCGCTCCGGCCGCATCCCCCGCAGCCTCTGCCGAGGAAGCGCGCCGCCGTCCGGCGGCAACTGCCGCCGCGGCCGCCCCGGCCGCGGCTCCCGCCGCTCCGGCCACTCCGTCCGAGACGCTGCGGCTGAAGCCGGCCCGCGGCGCCGAGGAAGAGGAAGACCGCGGCATGATCCGCCGCGGCACCACGCTGGTGCCGCGCAAGGCCCCGCCGGCACCGCCGAAGAAGGCGGCCGACGGCCGCCGGGCCGGCCGGATCGACGTGCAGGCCGCCATCGAGGGTGAGGACGACCGCGTCCGCAGCCTGGCATCGGTGCGCCGCCAGCGCGAACGCGAGCGCCGTCAGGCGGAACTGGAGCGGCTGCGCTCCGATCAGGTCAAAGTTGTGCGCGACGTCATTCTGCCCGACACCATCACCGTCCAGGAACTCGCCAACCGCATGGCCGCGCGCACGCCGGACGTGGTCAAGGCGCTGATGAAGCTCGGCATCATGGCCCCTCCCGGCCAGTTGATCGACGCCGATACCGCCGAACTGGTGGTCGAGGAATTCGGCCATCGTTCCAAGCGCGTGTCCGAGAGCGACGTGGAAAGCGGCCTGGAAGGCGCTGTTGATGCCGATACCGACCTGCAGCCGCGTGCCCCGGTGGTCACGATCATGGGCCATGTCGATCACGGCAAGACCAGCCTGCTGGATGCGCTGCGCGCCACCGATGTGGCCGGCGGCGAAGCCGGCGGCATCACCCAGCATATCGGCGCCTATCAGGTGAAGCTGCCGTCCGGCGCCGCGATCACCTTCATCGACACGCCGGGCCATGAGGCGTTCACCGCCATGCGCTCGCGCGGCGCCGCCGTCACCGACATCGTGGTACTGGTGGTTGCCGCCGACGATGGCGTGATGCCGCAGACGATCGAGGCGATCCGCCACGCCAAGGCGGCGAACGTGCCGATCATCGTCGCCATCAACAAGACCGATAAGCCCGGCGCGGACCCGTCGCGGGTGCGCACCGAGCTGCTCAGCCACGAGATCGTCGTGGAAGACATGGGCGGCGAGACGCAGGACGTGCTGGTCTCCGCGCTGAAGAAGACCGGCCTCGACAAGCTCGAGGAAGCCATCCTGCTGCAGGCCGAGGTGCTCGACCTCAAGGCCAATCCGGACCGTTCCGCCGAAGGCTCGGTGATCGAAAGCCGGCTGGATCGCGGCCGCGGCCCGGTGGCCACCGTGCTGGTCCAGAAGGGCACGCTCAGGCAGGGCGAGATCATCGTCGCCGGCGCCGAATGGGGCCGCGTGCGCGCCATGCTGGACGACAAGGGCAAGCAGCTGAAGACCGCCGGCCCCTCCACCCCGGTGGAGATACTGGGCCTGGCCGGCGTTCCCTCCGCCGGCGAGCCGTTCGTCGTGGTGGAGAACGAGGCCCGCGCGCGGGAGATCACCGAACACCGCGAGCGCCGCCAGCGCGACAAGACCGCCGGCAGCAACCTCGCGGCGCGCGGCACGCTGGACCAGATGCTCGCCCGCATCCAGGCCGGCGAGCAGAAGGAAGTCGCCGTCGTCATCAAGGCCGACGTGCAGGGCAGCGCCGAGGCGATCGAGGCCACCGTGCTGAAGCTGTCGCACGAGGAAGTGCGCGTGCGGGTGCTGAACGCCGCGGTCGGTCAGATCACCGAGAGCGACATCCAGCTGGCGATGGCGTCCAAGGCGATGATCGTGGCCTTCAACGTCCGCGCCACCAGCCAGGCGCGCGAGTTGGCTCAGCGCGAGGGCGTGGAGATCCGCTACTACTCGATCATCTACGACGTCTCCGATGACATCGAG
This sequence comes from uncultured Alphaproteobacteria bacterium, assembly GCA_963839645.1. Taxonomy (GTDB): domain Bacteria; phylum Pseudomonadota; class Alphaproteobacteria; order Acetobacterales; family Acetobacteraceae; genus PALSA-911. The sequence goes on from CAWIVZ010000001.1 coordinate 957,080, forward strand.
AAGCTGGTCAAGGGCAAGATCGCGCCGAAGGCACGGGAGAAGTTCCTGGGCTACGCCGAGGTTCGCGAGGTGTTCAACATCACCAAGGTCGGCAAGGTCGCCGGCTGCATGATCACCGACGGTCTCGTCAAGCGCGGTGCCGGCGTGCGCGTGCTGCGCGAGAACGTGGTCATCCACAATGGCGAGCTGTCGCAGCTCAAGCGCTTCAAGGACGATGTCCGCGAAGTCGCCCGCGGCTACGAATGCGGCCTGTCCTTCGCCAACTTCAATGACCTGCAGGTCGGCGACGTGGTCGAATGCTTCGAGATCGAGATGGTGCCGGGTTGAAGCGCCAGCAGCAGAAAGGCCCGACCCAGCGGCAGCTTCGCGTGGCGGAGGAAATCCGCCACGTGCTGTCGGCTATCTTCCTGCGCAACGATTTCCGCGACCCCGACCTCGCCGACGCGAAGATAACGGTGACCGAAGTGCGCATCAGCCCGGACATGAAGAACGCGACCGCCTTCGTCGCGCGCCTTGGCCGGTCGGATGTGGACCAGCTGCTCCCGGCCCTGAAGCGGGCCGCGCCCTATCTGCGCAGCCTGATCGCGCCGATGCTGAAGATGCGCGCGATTCCGGCCCTGTCCTTCCAGCCCGACGCGACGCTGGAATACGCGATGAAGATCGACGCGCTGATGCACCAGCCGGAGGTCGCGCGGGATCTTGTGAAGCCGGCGGACACCACACCGGAATCGGCACCATAATCTGGCGTTCCTCGTCTGCCCGGCCGCCCGCCTGAACCGAACTGAAAGCTGATATTTAAAAATGTCCCGCCAGAATTCCCGTTCAGGGGGCCGTCAGAACCGGCGCCCGAAGGGCCTGCCGCTTGACGGATGGCTGATCATCGACAAGCCCGCCGGCATGACCAGCACGGATGTGGTCAATCGCGTCCGCCGCGGGTTCGATGCCCAGAAGGCCGGCCATGGCGGCACGCTCGATCCGCTGGCGACCGGCGTGCTGCCGATCGCCTTCGGCGCCGCCACCAAGACCGTGCCCTACGTCATGGACGGCACGAAGCTGTATCACTTCACCCTGAAATTCGGCGACGCGCGCGACACCGACGACGCGGACGGGCAGACCATCGCCACCTCCGACAGCCGCCCCACCGATGCGCAGATCAACGCCGCGCTGCCCGCCTTCCGTGGCGAGATCCAGCAGATCCCGCCCGCCTATTCCGCCATCAAGGTCGCCGGCGAGCGCGCCTACGACATGGCCCGCGAGGGCCGCGCCCCGGTGCTGGAGCCGCGTCCCGCCCGCGTCGACCGGTTCGAACTGGTCGAGCGCGTGGATGCCGACACCGCCATCTTCGAGGTGCAGTCCGGCAAGGGCGTCTACATGCGCAGCCTGGCGCGCGACCTCGCCGCCGCCTGCGGCACCTGCGGGCATGTCGCAGCCCTGCGCCGCTTGCGGGTCGGCCCTTTCACGGAGGCAGGGTCCCACACGCTGGAGTCGATTTCGCTGGACAAACCGGTGCGCGCGGAGGATACCCCGCCGGCTTCCCCGGACTTTCTGCTTCCGGTCGCGACCGCGCTGGCCGACATCCCGGCGCTGGCCCTGACCGAACAGGAGGCCACCGATCTTTCGCATGGACAGGCGATCAGCCTGGTCGCGCTGATGGGTCGAATTCCAGCCGCAGCCGATCCCGCAGGTGGATTGGCCCGCGCGATGGCGGGGGGCCGCGTGCTTGGGCTTTGCAGACTGGCCGATGGCTGGCTGAAGCCCGAACGGATGCTCTGAACCTCGGCTTCAGGTTTGGCTCCCTCGCGCCCTGTAACCCTTATCCGGAGTATATGAGATGTCGATTACCGCGGAGCGTCGCACGACGCTTATTGGCGAATACCAGAACGCACAGGTCGATACCGGCAGCCCGGAGGTCCAGGTGGCCCTGCTGTCCGAACGCATCGGGAACCTGACCGAGCACCTCAAGATCCACGCGAAGGACTTCCACAGCCGTCGCGGCCTGCTGATGCTGGTCGGCCGTCGCCGCCGGCTGCTCGACTACCTGAAGCGCAAGGACAAGACCCGCTACGAGACGCTGATCGGCCGCCTCGGCCTGCGTCGCTGACGTTGAAGAGCTGAAAAAGCATTTCCCGGTGACTGCCCATATGGCAGTCACCGGAAAGATCCCCCCGCATCATGGTGACGCGGGGCAATGACGGGGAGACACTCCCCGACGCCGCGGCAAGCGGCGGACCGACAGACCGCCGATCGTCCAGCCCCGGATGGGACCAGCGACGGCGTTTCCGGCCACGTGGCCGCGGCTGCGCAGTTCCAACCGGCGCAGACCGCCTCCCCGCCGCCCGAGACGCCGTTTCCTCAAAGGGTTTCGCTCAGATCGTCCGGCTTGCCGTCCGTCCTCGACGCGCATGTAAAGGACTGAACGCATGTTCAACTACTTCCGCAAGGAACTCGACTGGGGCGGCCGCAAGCTCGTCCTCGAAACCGGCAAGATCGCCCGCCAGGCGGACGGCGCCGTGCTCGTCAGCTACGGCGAGACCATCGTGCTCTGCACCGCCGTCGGCGTGCGCACCTCCAAGCCCGGGCAGGATTTCTTCCCGCTGACGGTGAACTACCAGGAAAAGACCTTCGCCGCCGGCAAGATCCCCGGCGGCTTCTTCAAGCGCGAGGGCCGCCCGACCGAGAAGGAAGTGCTGACCAGCCGCCTGATCGATCGCCCCATCCGCCCGCTGTTCCCCCAGGGCTTCCGCAACGAGGTCCAGGTCATCGCGACCGTGCTGAGCCACGACCTTGAGAACGATCCCGATGTCGTCGCCATGATCGGCTGCTCGGCGGCGCTGACGCTGTCCGGCATTCCGTTCTTCGGCCCGGTCGCCGCCGCCCGCGTCGGCTTCGCCAATGGCGAATACCTGCTGAACCCGACTTCCGAGCAGCTGGAAACCTCGAAGCTCGATCTGGTGCTGGCCGGCACCGCCGAGGGCGTGCTGATGGTGGAATCCGAAGCGCAGGAACTGTCCGAGGATGTCATGCTCGGCGCCGTCACCTTCGGCCACGCCGCCTTCCAGCCGGTGATCCAGGCGATCATCGACCTGGCTGAACACGCCGCCAAGGAGCCGTGGCCGCTGAGCGAGGTCTCCGACGAGCAGAAGGCGCTGGCCGCCCGTGTCGATGCGCTGGCTCGCGCGCCGATCGCCGAAGCCTATCAGGAGAAGGTGAAGCAGGCCCGCTACGAGAAGGTCGGCGCCGCCAAGAAGGCCGCCGCCGCCGCAGCTCACCGCCGAGGGGCTGGACGCCGACAAGGCGAAGGGCCTGTTCAAGGACCTGGAAGCCGACATCGTCCGCAACGCCATCCTGGACACCGGCATCCGCATCGACGGCCGCGACACCCGCACCGTCCGCCCGATCGTGGCCGAGGTGCACGTGCTGCCGCGCGCGCATGGTTCCGCCCTGTTCACCCGCGGCGAGACCCAGGCGCTGTGCGTCGCGACACTTGGCACCGGCCAGGACGAGCAGATCATCGACGCGCTCGAGGGCGAATACCGCGAGCACTTCATGCTGCACTACAACTTCCCTCCCTACTCCGTCGGTGAAGCGGGCCGCATGGGCAGCCCCGGCCGCCGCGAAATCGGTCATGGCAAGCTCGCGTGGCGCGCCATCCGCCCGCTGCTGCCGGCCAAGGATGTGTTCCCCTACACCATGCGCGTGGTCAGCGAGATCACCGAGAGCAACGGCTCGTCCTCGATGGCGACCGTCTGCGGCACCTCGCTGGCGCTGATGGATGCCGGCGTGCCGCTGAAGCGCCCGGTGGCCGGTATCGCCATGGGCCTGATCAAGGAAGACCGCGCCTTCGCCGTGCTGTCCGACATCCTCGGCGACGAGGACCACCTCGGCGACATGGACTTCAAGGTGGCCGGCACCGAGCAGGGCGTGACCAGCCTGCAGATGGACATCAAGATCACGTCCATCACCTTCGAGATCATGAAGATCGCGCTGGACCAGGCCAAGGACGGCCGGATGCACATCCTGGGCGAGATGGAGAAGGGCCTGAGCGGCGCGCGCAGCGACGTGGCCGCCACGGCGCCGCGCATCACCATCATCCAGGTGCCGAAGGAAAAGATCCGCGAAGTGATCGGCACCGGCGGCAAGGTGATCCGCGAGATCGTCGAGCAGACCGGCTGCAAGATCGACATCGAGGACGACGGCACGATCAAGATCGCCTCGTCCGATGCCGAGAAGACCCAGGCGGCGATCGACAAGATCCGCGGCATCGTGGCCGAGCCGGAAATCGGCGTGATCTACAACGGCAAGGTCGTGAAGACCGCCGATTTCGGCGCCTTCGTGAACTTCCTCGGCTCCAAGGACGGCCTCGTGCATGTCAGCGAGCTGCGCCAGGAGCGGGTGCAGAAGACCACCGATGTGGTCAGCGTCGGCGATGCGGTGAAGGTCAAGGTCATCGGCTTCGACGATCGCGGCAAGGTGAAACTGTCGATGCGGGTTGTCGATCAGGCGACCGGTGCCGATATCACCGATCAGGTGGGCTCCAAGCCCGGCCGTGGCGGGGAGCGGGGCGATCGCCCCGAGCGTGGCGAGCGGCGGGAATTCGCCGAAGGCGCCGCCCAGCCTGAGGTCTGAGACCGGACGAATACGAAACGGCCGGATGCGGCAACCGGCCCCGGATGCAGATTGGCGTAGGCCACTTGCATCCGGGCTCCGGCTGACGCATTCGGATTGGAAAGGGCCGGTACATGGCGCTGCGACTGGCGCGCGCCGCGGGGCCGGCCTGATGAGGGCCAGCCTGGTAAGGGAATGACGCGATGAAGGCGATCAACGCGATCCGCATGGGCGGCGTGGACGTTCTGCCGCTGGTCGAGGGCGGCAAGGGTGTCGCCATTTCCAACGGCATCACCGCCGGCCATTGGGCCGCGGGCGGCGGCGTGGGCACGTTCAGCGCCGTCAATGCCGACAGCTACGACGACCAGGGCCGCCCGATCCCGCAGGTCTACACTGAAAAAACCCGCACCGCGCGGCATGAGGAACTGATCGCCTTTGCCGTGAAGGGCGCGCTGGCCCAGGCGCGGCCGGGCACGGGATCTCGCCGGCCCGAAGGGCCGTGTGCACGCCAATATCCTGTGGGAGATGGGCGGCGCCGAGCGGATCATCACCGAGGTGCTGGAGCGTGGCAGAGGCCTGATCAACGGCATCACCTGCGGCGCCGGCATGCCCTATCGCCTGTCCGACATCGCGGCGAAGTTCAATGTCCACTACTACCCGATCATTTCGTCTTCCCGCGCCTTCGCCGCGCTTTGGAAGCGCGCCTACCACAAGACCGCCGAGCTGCTCGGCGGCGTGGTCTATGAGGACCCCTGGCTCGCCGGCGGGCATAACGGCCTGTCCAACAGCGAGAATCCCAACCATCCGGAAGACCCGTATCCCCGCGTGCTGGCGCTGCGCAAGCAGATGCGGGAATTCGGCCTGGACGAAACCCCGATCATCATGGCCGGCGGCGTCTGGTGGCTGGAGGAATGGGAGCACTGGATCGACAATCCCGAGCTTGGCCCGATCGCCTTCCAGTTCGGCACCCGCCCGCTGCTGACCAAGGAAAGCCCGATCGGCGAATACTGGAAGCAGCGCCTGCTGACCTTGCAGGAAGGCGACGTGTTCCTGAACCGCTTCAGCCCCACCGGCTTCTATTCCGTCGGCGGTGAACAACAACTTCATCCACGAACTGCGTGAGCGCAACGAGCACCAGGTGGCCTACACGGCCGAGGCAATCGGCGAGCACCAGGCGGAATACGGCGTCGGCCCGCGCAAGCGTATCGTCTATCTGACCCCCGCCGACCTTACCCGCGTGCGCCAGTGGGAAGCCGACGGGCCGCACCGAGGCGCTGCGCACGCCTGATTCGACGCTGGTCTTCGTCACGCCGGAAAAGGCGCGGGAGATCGTGACGGATCAGGTCAATTGCATGGGCTGCCTAGTCGACCTGCCGGTTCTCCAACTGGAGCCAGCACGGTCCCGATTTCGACAACGGCAAGCGCGCCGATCCCCGCAGTTTCTGCATCCAGAAGACCTTGCAGGACATCGCCCATCGCGGCGATACCCAGGATGCGGTGGAAAACAACCTGATGTTCAGCGGCCACAACGCCTACCGCTTCGCATCCGACCCGTTCTACTCCAACGGCTTCGTTCCCACCGTACGCCAGTTGTTCGAACGGATCATGACCGGGCGGTAGCAAGGCTGGGGCACAGCCCCGATTTTACCTCCGCCGCTCCGTCAGCAGCACGCGGCTTTTCGACAGGGCGGCGATTTCGGCGTCGGAGTAGCCGTGCTGGGCCAGAACCTCGGCACCGTGCTGGCCGAATTTGGGCGGCACGGCGCGGGTTCCGCCGGGGGTGCGGGAGAACTTGATCGGCGTGCCCAGGCCTTTGTAGCCGTTGAGCTCGGTGACCATTTCCCGGTGCAGGGTGTGCGGCGCGGCGGTGGACTGGTCCACCGGCAGCACCGGGCCGGCGGGGACGCCGTTGCGGATCAGGTGCAACGAGATTTCGTTGCCGTCCTTGTCGGCGAAGGCGTCCTGCAGGATCTTGGTCAGCGCGGCGCGGTTTTCCATGCGGTCGCCGTTGGAGGCGAAGCGCGGATCGTCGGCCATTTCCGGCATGCCGAGCAGTTCGCACAGCTTGCGGAACTGGCCGTTGTTGCCGCTGGCGATGAAGATCTCGCAGGTCTTGGTCGGGTATTTGTCGTACGGGATCAGGTTCGGGTGCGGGTTGCCGGTGGGCATGGGCCGCTTGCCGTTGAGGAAGTAGTTAGGCGCCTGCGGATGCAGCAGCGACATGCCGCAATCGTAGAGCGTCATGTCGATATACTGGCCGAGGCCGGATTGCTTGCGTTCGTGCAGGGCCATCAGGATGCCGATGGCGGAATAGAGGCCGGTGCCCATGTCCACCATGGCGGTGCCGAGGCGCATCGGGCCGGTGGTGGGATCGCCGTTGACGCTCATCAGGCCGGTCATGGCCTGCAGGATGGCGTCATAACCCGGCAGGCCGCCGAGCGGGCCGTCGGCGCCGAAGCCGGAGATGCGGCAATGGATCAGGCCGGGGAAGCGCGGCGAGAGGTCCTTTTCATAGCCCATACCCCATTTTTCCATCGAGCCGGGCTTGAAGTTCTCGATCAGCACATCCGCGCCTTCCAGCAGGCGCAACAGCACGGCCTTGCCTTCGGGCTGGCTGATGTCGAGAGCGATCGAGCGCTTGTTGCGGTTGATGCCGATGAAGTAGCTGGCATCGCCCTCGAGGAACGGAGGGCCCCAGTCGCGCACCTCGTCGCCCTGGGGGGGTTCGACCTTGATCACCTCGGCGCCGTGATCGGACAGCACCATGGTGCAGTACGGGCCGCCGAGCACGCGGGTGAGGTCGATAACCTTCAGGCCCGCGAGGGCGCCGGCGGAGCGGGCGAGGCCTTTTCCGGCGGTTAGAGGGGGGGCGGATCCGTCCATCTCAGGCAGCCTTTCCGTCAGCTTGTCGTTGCCACAGCTTGTGGCGGAATTCGGGGCCGGTTTCCAGCCTCTCGTCGCGGGCCGGGCCGGGCCGGGCCGGGCGGCGGGCGGGGGCGGGGGGGGCTTCCGCGGATGCCGGGATAATTTAGCGCCTATGCCCGCGGCGCGCGGGCCTGGCAGCCGGCCATTGCCCTGGGCGGCGCGGCCGGGGTGTGACGCGCGGCGTGCATGCAGTGCGGCGAAGGCCGCCCAATTCACTCTTGGCACCAGGACGAGTTCACGAAACCTTGATAGCTCCGAATTCGTTTCGAATATTGCCATCGCTGTCATATTATGTATCCTTTTCTATATTCGTAGCGATTGGGTCTTGGTGGTGCGGTCCGGCGGTGCCGGAGACGGGTTTTGGAACGTCGCCTCAAGACCGCGCTGGCCCTGTCCTGCGAAGCCGCACCGCCTTTTTGGTTCCCGTCATCCACGATCATCCCCGAAGGAGGCCCAGGCTATGCGTTTGCACATGAAGACAATACGGCAAGCACTCGTTGCGGCGGTTGGGCTGGCTGGCTTTGCCTTTGCCGTTCCCGCCCAGGCGGGAACGATTATCCTGGAAGGCAGCGATGCGATCGGCTTCCATTGCGCCGGTGGCGACGTGCCTGCCTGCACCTATCGGGATCAGGCGTTTTCCGCCATTGGCGGCGCGGACCCGCGGCCGATCGCCGTTTTCGGCAATACCGTGAACGGCAGCGCGGTCACCTCCGGCTCGCATCCGGTCAGTGACTTCGCGACCGTGGCGGGTGCCGGGTCGCTGAGTAACTATGTGGCCCTTTACTTCCTCGCCACGAACGGTTGCTGCACCGAGGACGACAGCCTGATCACCGCCCCGGGCGCGTCGGCGGCCGTGGCCAGCTATCTGTCGGCCGGCGGAACGGTCATGATCGAGAATTACAGCGGCGGTTCCGCCTGGGACTTCGCCGTGGGAGCCGGGGGTGCGGGGGCTGCCCATGTCGCGGGCGTCGGCGGCGGATTCCCCAGCAGTCTGAGCTGCAGCGATGGCGAGACGGTAACGGCGACCGGGACGGCCAACGGCTTCACCCAGCCGCCCGTGATGGGGTGCTGGACCCACCAGGGCTATGACCAGAGCTTCTTCGGCCCGCTGGGTTTCACCCTTAGCTTCTTCGACAGCCCGACCGGGCTGGGCATCGACGGCTTCTCCAGCCTGCTGTCGAGCGGCAGGACCGTCGTCGGCGCTCCGGAGCCGGCCGCGCTGGCGCTGCTCGGCGTTGGCCTGATCGGCCTTGGGCTGGTTCGCCGCCGCCGCGGCTGATCCGGGACGACGGGAGGCGACGGAAGGGCGGCACCTGCGGGCGCCGCCCTTTTCGTTGTTGTGGGTCGGTCAGGCCGCCACGCGCTCGGCCTTGATGTCCTTGATGTCGCGGAAAATCAGCTCGGGGGCCAGTTCGGCGGTGCGGCGCATCATGAAGGCGGAGCTGGCGAGGTAGACGGGGTCGCCGTCCACGTCGTCGGCCATGTTGGAGCGGTTGGCGGCGATGAAGCGGGCGAGGGATGCCTTGTCGTCGCCGGAGACCCAGCGGGCGAGGGAGAAGGGCACCGCGTCGAAGCCGATCTTGACGCCGTATTCGCCCATCAGGCGGGCCTGCAGCACGTCCAGCTGCAGGGTGCCGACGACGCCGACCAGCGGCTGGGCGCCGTCCTGCGGGCGGAACAGCTGGACGACGCCTTCCTCGGCCAGTTCCTGCAAGGCCTGGCGGAGCTTCTTGGCCTTCATGGCGTCCTCCAGCCGCACGCGGCGGAGGATTTCGGGGGCGAAGTAGGGGACGCCGACGAAGTTGATGTCCTCGCCTTCCGTCAGGGTGTCGCCGATGCGGAGCGTGCCGTGGTTGGGGATGCCGACGACGTCGCCGGCGAAGGCTTCGTCGGCGATTTCGCGTTCGCGGGCGAAGAAGAATTGCGGGGCGTGCAGCGGGATGGTTTTGCCGGTGCGGACCTGCTTCAGCTTCATGCCGCGAACCAGGCGGCCGGAGCAGACGCGGGCGAAGGCGATGCGGTCGCGGTGGTTGGGGTCCATGTTGGCCTGGATCTTGAACACGAGCGCGGTGAGGCTGGGTTCCGTGGCGTCCACGATACGGGTGTCGGCGGGCTGGCTGCGCGGGCGGGGGCCGTATTCGGCCAGGCCGTTGAGCAGGTCGGCGACGCCGATCTCCTTGATGGCGCTGCCGAAATAGACGGGGGTGAGGTGGCCGGCGGCGAAGGATTCCTCATCGAATTCCGGCAGGGCGGAGCGGGCGAGGTCGATCTCGTCGGCCATCGTGGCCAGGCGGGGGTCCGACTGGGACAGTTCCTGGTTCACGTGCAGCTCCCGGGCGCGCAGATCGTAGGTGCCGACGAATTCGTTGGCGCGGCCGACCGGCCAGGTGACCGGGGCGGTGTCGAGCGCCAGGGTGTTGGACACCTCGTCGAGGGTTTCGAAGGGGTCGCGGGCTTCGCGGTCGAACTTGTTGACGAAGGTGATGATGGGGATGTCGCGCAGGCGGCAGATTTCGAACAGCTTGCGGGTGCGGGCCTCGATGCCCTTGGCGGCGTCGATGACCATGACAGCGGAGTCGACCGCGGTGAGGGTGCGGTAGGTGTCCTCGGAGAAGTCCTCGTGGCCGGGGGTGTCGAGCAGGTTGAAGACGCAGTCGGCGTATTCGAAGGTCATGACGGAGGTGACGACCGAGATGCCGCGCTCGCGTTCGATGCCCATCCAGTCCGAGCGGGTGCGGCGGCGCTCGCCCTTGGCGCGGACGTTGCCGGCGAGCTGGATGGCGCCGCCGGCGCGCAGCAGGCGCTCGGTGAGGGTGGTTTTGCCGGCGTCGGGGTGGGAGATGATGGCGAAGGTGCGGCGGCGGGAGATTTCGGTGGAGGTGTCGGTCATTGGCGGCCCCTTGACCTTATCAAGTGGTTTCCAAAGGGCGAGCCCTTTGGCGGGTCTGGGCAGAGCCCAGTCTTGCTTCCTTGGGCAGAGCCCAGTCTTGCTTCCTTGGGCAGAGCCCAGTCTTGCTTCCTAAAGAAAACGCCGGACGGAGAACCCGACCGGCGTTCTTGTAGCCAAACAGGACGTCAGATCAGCGCGAGTAGAACTCGACCACCAGGTTCGGTTCCATCTGCACGGGATACGGCACGTCGCTCAGCTTCGGGGCGCGGCCGAAGCGGCCCTTCATGGCGCGGTGATCGACTTCCACGTAGTCCGGCACGTCACGCTCTGCGGTCTGCGAGGCGTCCAGCACCATGGCGAGCTGCTTGGATTTCTCCTTCACCTCGATGATGTCGTTGTCGCGCACCTGATAGGAGGAGATGTTGACGCGCTTGCCGTTGACCATGACGTGGCCATGGTTGACGAACTGGCGGGCGGCGAAGGGGGTGATGGCGAACTTCATGCGGTAGATGACCGCGTCCAGCCGGCGCTCCAGCAATTCGATCAGGTTCTCGGAGGTGTCGCCTTTGCGGCGGACGGCTTCCTCGTAGTATTTGCGGAACTGCTTTTCGCCGATGTTGCCGTAATAGCCCTTCAGCTTCTGCTTCGCCATCAGCTGCACGCCGAAGTCGCTCGGCTTCTTGCGGCGCTGGCCGTGCTGGCCGGGGCCGTATTCGCGCTTGTTGACGGGGGATTTCGGGCGGCCCCAGAGATTGACGCCGAGGCGGCGGTTGATCTTGTACTTGCTTTCTGCGCGCTTGGTCATGCGCGTGTCCTTTACAGTCTGTGCCGCGCCGGTAGAGATCCGGGTTGTCGGCTTGTTGCACCGGTAGTCCGCGCCTTGCGGCGTGGCGGGCGCGGGCCCCTCTGGCTGCTCCCTTTGGGGGCATGCAAGCGGACCCGTCCACGTTCCCGGCAATGGAACCTGCCCGCCGTGCGGGTGGCGCGGCGGGTGGAGGGCGGTCGTATAGGGGGGTGTCCCGGGGTTGTCAAATTTGGGGCGTGGGGTTACCTCAGGCGGAAGTTGGAATGGATGAACCCTGGATCATGAACCGCGGCGATATACTCTGGCTGGGCATTGCGTCGGGCGTCACCGGCTGCCTGCTGGGCGGGATGATGCTGGGCATCGGCATCAGCCTGATCCTCGGCGGGCAGCACATCGGCTGGCTGCTGCTGTTGCCGGCCGCGCCGGCCGGGGCGCTGCCAGGCTGGCTGATGGGACGGCGGCTGGCGAGCCAGCTGCGCTGACCTGTTTCCTGCGCCGCAGCGGCGGCGCGATCCCAACAATCAACCCATGATCCTCCGGGAGGACCCTATGAACGCATCCATTACCCGCCGTACCGCCATGTCCGGGCTGCTTGCGGCACCGGCCGTTATCGGCTTTTCCCGTCTTGGCCGGGCCGAGGCGCGCATGCTGAACATCTCGCACCAGTTCCCGGGCGGCAACGGCGAGACCGGCGATTTCCGCGATCAGCTGTGCAAGCGCTTCGCGGCCGAGGTGACCAAGCGCAGCAACGGCGAACTGGCGTTCAACGTGTATCCGAATTCGTCGCTGATGAAGACGTTCGCGCAGTTCAGCGCCATCCGGAAGGGCGCGCTGGATATCGGCCTGGTGCCGACCGCCTATGCTGGCGGTGACATTCATGAGATGAACATGACGTTCATGCCGGCGCTGGTTTCCAGCTACAAGCAGGGCATGGCGTGGAAGACGGCGCCGATCGGGCAGGAAATCACCAAGCTGCTGGAAGCCAAGGGGGTGAAGATCCTGACCTGGGTCTGGCAGTCCGGCGGCATCGCGTCGCGCACCGTGCCGGTCTTGTCGCCATCGGATGTGAAGGGGCTGAAGGTGCGGGGCGGGTCGCGCGAGATGGACACGATGTTCCAGGCCGCCGGCGCCACGGTTTCCACCATGCCGTCCAACGAGCTGTACATCGCGATGCAGACGGGCACGGTGGATGTGGGGGTTACCAGCTCCACGTCGCTGATCTCGTTCCGATTGGAAGAGACCTGCAAGAACATGACCGGCGCCACCGGCGGCAGCTTTTTCTTCATCCTCGAGCCGATCCTGATGTCCAAGCTGGTGTTCGACGCGATGCCGCCGGCGCAGCAGAAGCTGCTGCTGACGGTTGGCGAGGAGCTGGAGCCGTGGGCACTGGCCAAGGCGCAGGCGGACGATGTGGAACTGAACCGGGTTTATGAGAAGGCCGGCGTGAAGGTGCACCAGTTCAATGCCGAGCAACTCGGCCAGTGGCGGGAAGTGGCCGCGCGGAGTTCGTGGAAGGCGTTCGCGGACAAATCCGAGCAGGCCGCGCGGTTCCTGAAGATGGCTGAGGCGGTGACGGGTTAAACCAGACTACCGACCGGCTGGGTTGGAAACAGAAAAGGCGAGAGGGCATGGCCATCTCGCCTTTTCCACATCTATGCCTCGGGGCAGGCGGCGATCGCAACGACGCGCCGCGTCGACGAGCTACTGAACCAAGCGGGTCCGCAGCATGGTGTATTCCTTCTCAGAAATCGACCCGCTTGCCTTCAGCCGATCCAGCTTCTCGATCTCGTCCGCGGCGCTGAACCCCACCATATGACGCAATTCCTCGCGTGCATGCTGGGCGCGCGCCTGGTTCCGCTCGGCCATGCCACGGCCCTGCGTGAGCAGGTAGGCGAATATGCCGATATAAGGCAGCACGATCAGCAGGATCACCCACAGAACCTTGGCGAAGCCGGACACGTCATGGCGGCGGAACAGGTCGCCGATCACCGTGATCAGCAACCAGAACCACACGATAAACATGAAGACGGCGAACATATCGGTCACGAAATTCGTGAACGTGAAACCACCTTCGAACAGCATCAGAATTCTCCAATCGTTTTTGTTTCGTCGATATTAACGGGCGCCCGGTACCGACGAGATCAGCGGCAATACATCGCTGGCCACCACTATCCCAGATGCCGGTGGAATCATAGCGGGGTTCAGGGGCGGAGCCCCTGGCCTTCACTTCTCAGCGGTCCGGCAGGTCCAGGACGTTCTTGGCGATAATGTTGCGCTGGATTTCGTTCGATCCGCCGTAGATCGTGGCGGGGCGGGCCTGGAGGTAGAGGCCGGAGGGGTGCAGCTCGCGGTTGCCCTCCATCGGTTCCAGCAGGGCGCCGTTCTCGCCGGCGATTTCCAGGCTGAATTCCGTGATGCGGTGGAACAGCTCGGTCTGCCAGATCTTCAGCTGGGAGACGTCCGGGCCGAGGGTTTCGCCGCGGCGGACGAGATCGACGTAGGTGGCGTGCAGCTCGCGCAGATCGGCAAGGTCCAGGCGGAGCTTGGTGTAGCGGTCCTGGAACTCCGCATCTTCCCAGACGCCCATACGGGAGGCGAGCTGTTTCAGGCGGGCCAGCGCGTACTGGGACTGCTTGGGCGCACCGATGAAGATGCGCTCGAAGCCGAGCAGCGCCTTCGCCATCGTCCAGCCCTTGTTGACCTGGCCGACGAGGTTGGCGGCGGGGACGCGGACGTTGTCGAAGAAGGTCTCGCAGAACTCGTCGTGCATATCGATGGTGATGATCGGGCGGATGGTGATGCCCGGCGTGTCCATCGGTATGAGCAGGAACGAGATGCCTTCCTGCTTTTTGGCGGATTTGTCGGTGCGGACCAGGCAGAAGATCCAGTTGGCGTCCTGCGCCAGGGTGGTCCAGATCTTCTGGCCGTTGATGACGTAGTGATCGCCATCCAGCACCGCTTCTGTGCGCAGGGCCGCGAGGTCGGAGCCGGCATTGGGCTCGGAATAGCCCTGGCACCAGATGTAGTCGCCGGACAGGATCTTCGGCAGATAATGGCGCTTCTGTTCTTCCGTGCCGTGCTGGATCAGCAGCGGACCGACCATGACGACGCCGTGGTCGTTGCAGCGGGCGCAGCCGTGGCGCTCGAACTCCTCGATCATGATCAGCTGCTTGGCCGAGGACAGGCCCATGCCGCCGTATTCGCGCGGCCAGGCGGGACACAGCCAGCCTTTTTCGGCGAGCTTGAAGTACCAGACCTTGTTTTCCGACCAGTGCAGCCGCTTGGGCGGGTTACGGATCTCCGGCGGGTAGTTGGCTTGCACCCAGCTTCGGACCATCAGGCGGAAGTCGGCGTCAGTCAGAAGGTTGTAGTCCTCGGGCTCGCCGATACGCGAAAACTCATTCATCGTCGTCCTCCGGGGTCACTTCGGCGTAGCGGGCGCGGTGCAGCGCGGCGGGGCCATACAGGGGGGCCATCACCATCGCCTTGCGCAGGAACAGGCCGACATCGTAGGCGTCCGTGTAGCCGATGCCGCCGCTGAGCTGGATGCATTGCTTGGTCACGATCATCGCCGCTTCCGCCGCGCGCGCCTTGGCGCGGGAGACGGCGGATTGGCGGAGCGCGGGATGGGTGCTGGTATCGAGCGTAACCGCCGCGGCCTCGACCGAGGCGCGGGTGAGGGAGACCTGGATCTTCAGGTCCACCGCGCGGTGCTGCAGCGCCTGGAAGCTGCCGATGGTGCGGCCGAATTGCTGGCGGGTCTTCATGTAGTCCAGCGTCATGGCGAAGGCGCGGTCCATCACGCCGAGCAGATAGGCGCTGGTGGCGAGGGCGGCTTCCTCCAGCGCCTGGCTGGCATCGCCGGCAATGGCTTCGGCGGGGGCGTTGTCGAAGGTGATGGTGGCGAAGTTGCCGCCATCCTGGGTTTGTTCCAGATGCATCGACACGCCGGGGGCATTGCGTTCCACCAACGCGAGGCCGCCGGTGGTGGTGACGAGGAACGCGTCGGCGCCGGCGGCCATGGGCACGAACATCTTGCGCCCGGACAGCTTGCCGCCGGACAGGGTGGTGGCGCCGGCGGGGTCGATCGAGTTGGGCTTTTCCTGCCAGGCGGGGATGATGATCCGATCGCCGGCGAGCACGGCGGAGAGCTGGTCGGCGGGCAGCAGGGAGGCGGCCATCGCGACGGGGATCAGCGGTTCGGGGGTCAGTGCCGCGCCGAGTTCCTCGGTGAGGGCGCAGAACTCGGACATGCCGAGGCCGGAGCCGCCTTTGTCTTCCGGCAGATGTAGGCCGGGCCAGCCCATGGCGCAGATCTCGCGCCAGACGGCTTTGTCGAAACCCGGCTCGGTGAAGCGCAGGTCGCGGATGCGCTTGAGGTCTCCGGTGCGCGGGGCGATCGCCGCCGCGCTGTCGCGCAGCATGCGGAGGTTTTCGTTGCGGTCTTCGGCTTCGCTCATGGTTCTGTCTTCCTCAGCCGGCCATGCGCAGCGGGGCGTCGGTGCGCGCCTGGAGATTTTCGAAGGTCAGGCCCGGCGCCATGTCCACGACGACGAAGCCGGAAGGCGCAATATCGAGCGTGGCGAGGTTGGTGTAGACCCGCTGCGTGGCGCCGACGGCGGTGAGCGGGTAGGAGCAGCGGCGCACGATCTTGCTGGTGCCGTCCTTGGTGGTGTGTTCCATCAGCACCCAAAGGCGCTTGGCGCCGGCTGCGAGGTCCATCGCGCCGCCGACGGCGGGGGCGGTGTCGTTCTCCGAGGTGGCCCAGTTCGCCAGGTCGCCGTTCTCGGCCACCTGGAAGCCGCCGAGAACACATAGGTCGATATGGCCGCCGCGGATCATGGCGAAGCTGTCCGCGTGGTGGCAGTAGGAGCCGCCCTTGCGCAGGGTGACGTATTGTTTGCCGGCGTTGACCAGCCAGGGCTCGATCGCGTCCTTCGGCGCCAGCGGGCCCATGCCGAGGATGCCGTTCTCGGAGTGCAGGATGACCTCGCGGTCCATCGGCACGTGGTCGGAGATCAGGGTGGGGATGCCGATGCCGAGATTGACGTACCAGCCTTCCGGAATGTCCTGCGCGGCGCGCGCGGCCATCTGGGTGCGGGACAGCGGCTTGAAGTCGGCGACTTGCGTGTCGGCCATGATTTGTCTCCCTTAAAACCCCGAGGGGTCACCATACGGCACGTGCAGCACCCGGTCCACGAAGATGCCGGGGGTGTGCACGTTCTCCGGCTCGATATCGCCGAGCTCGACGATATGCTGGGACTGCACGATGGTCAGCTTAGCCGGCCATCGCCATGATCGGGTTGAAGTTCCGGCCGGACTGCTTGTAGGTCAGGTTGCCCCAGCGGTCGGCCTGCCAGGCTTCCACCAGCGCGACGTCGCCGTGGATGGCCTTTTCCATGAGGTACTGCTTGCCGTCGAACTCGCGGACTTCCTTGCCCTGGGCGAGCAGGGTGCCGACGGCGGTGGCGGTGAAGAAGGCGGGGATGCCGGCGCCGGCGGCGTGCATGCGCTCGGCCAGGGTGCCCTGGGGGACGATTTCCAGCTCGATCTTGCCGGCGCGATACAGGCTTTCGAACACCACGGGGTCCGAGCTGCGCGGGAAGGAGCAGATGATCTTGCGGACGCGGCCGAGTTCCATCAGCCGGGCGAGGCCTTCATGGCCGACGCCGGCGTTGTTGGCGACGGCGACGAGATCGCGCGCGCCCTGCTCGATCAGGCCCTCGATCAGCGCGTTGGGCTGGCCGACCGCGCCGAAGCCGGCGATCAGCACCGTGGAGCCGTCCTGGATGCCCGCCATCGCTTCGGCGATGGATTGAACGATTTTGTTGATCATGGTGGTTTCCTTGGCCGTCGTTCAGTTGGTTTAGCGCCGACGGGGGCGCAGGCCAAGATGGGGGGCGCTGCGCCCGGCCCTCGGCGCGGAACCATTGTAGCGGCGGGCCTATCTGGTCCCGGCCGGCGATCCGGCCAGCGGATTCTTCTGAGCAAGTGACCTTGCCACAACATGAACCGTCAATGCGGGGACCGGAGCATCCTTCATGAACGCAGTTTGCTGGTCGTGAGGGTCATGACCTGCGATCCATCGATAGACGGTTGCTTAGCCCTGAGCGTCATCCGCAGCATCACATAATAGGCGGATCGCAACGGGCGTGCCTGCACTTGCGATCGCCAAGTCGATTTCTAGTCTGCTGTGCATGATCGGCTGCATTATCGGTGCTGCACAGGTTTGACCTTGCCGATGTTGAGCGAGATGCATCAAATAAACATTGTGATGGGGGCGAATATCGGCTCCGATGGAAGGTAAGGTTCCATGCTGATGCGATGCGGCAAGCGCCGAGGGCATACCGGCAACGGGGGCTGGTGATGTCGCCGGAGGATTGCCTGCGCGATCGGCCAGCGATGCGCGGCGATGCAGATCAAGATCGCTTCATCCACCTCTGCTGCGCCAATCCCTCTCATGTGGGGTGATCGTTGCTGAGAGAACAATCGCCGGCCGGCAAACGGTGCTCACGAGGATCAGACACGGGAGGGAGGGAGACGTTACAGGAGAATGCTTGGGTGTCCGGCGGCGTGCCGGGTTCGGAGCCGGATCGACGCCGATCTTCTTGTAGACCTCGATCAGGTCGGGCGGCAGTTGCATGCCGCTGCCGAAGGTTTCGGCGGCGCGGTTGCCGGCATCGTGGAGGATGTCGAAATCCAGCTTCAGCTTGGTTTTCAGGTCGGCGAGGAGGATCGGCAGTTGCGGCGAAATAACAACCATTTCGGCGCCGCGCGGGCCGGCGGCGGGCAATGCGGCATTCAAAGCATACAGCTCTGATCTACAGTCGGTCACCATTGGGCGCGGAAGAAGGAAACCACCAGCGGTCCGCTGGCGAGCACGGCGGCCGAGCATTCAGGTGGCGTTCTGTCATTGAGGGATGTCGGCGTCTGGGTTCTCGCCGACCCAGCCGGTGACAAGCTGCCAGGCAAGGGCTAGCAGGGTTGCTCCGACGAACATCCCGATGATCCCACCGGTCGCCATGCCGCCGAGCGCGCCAACGAGGACGACCGGCATCGGCACGTCCACGCCGCGGCCAAGCATCAGCGGCTTGAGCACGTTGTCCGCCATGCCAGAGACGAGCAAAAGCGCGGTGTAGATGATTGCCACGCCCGTGCCGTCGCCGCCGCGCCACCAGATCCAGGCAATTGCCGGCAGCGTTACGATCACCGCGGGAACCTGGGCGATGCCAAGCACCAAAACCATCGCGGCGAGCGCGCCCGCCCACGGCACTCCCGCGACGAGGAGGGCAAGGCCGACGAGGATCGCCTGGATGAGTGCCACACCCACCACGCCCTGAGCGACGGCACGCACGGTCGCGGTGGAGAGGTTGGCGAGGTTGGCCCCGCGCGGCTCGCCGGCGACGCGCTCGAAGACGGCCAGGCAGGCGCGGGCGCCGTGTTCGCCGAAGGCCATGAAGATGCCGGCGAGGACAAGGGCGGCGAGAAAGGCGAGCAGGCCGCCGCCGATACTGGCAACGAACCCCAGCGCGGTGCGGGCGAGATCGCCGATTTTTGGCTGCATGCTTTGCACGAGGGCAGGCAGATCATCCCGGTGTGGTCCGGCGCTTTGAAACCAATCTCTGCCGGATCACTTCGGGACCAACAACCTCCTGCCGGCAATATAGGTTGAGACCCAGATTGGCGGCAAAGCGCTCGACGCCCAGAACCGGGCTAGATCATAACATTCATCATAGGCCCCGTCAGAGACCTATACCAGATAGATCTGAGAGCCGATAAGGCCCGCTTTGCGTTCCTCACAGTCTCCCGCTGCACGGTTGCCTGGGACACATCATAAGCGGACGATTTCCGCGAAATGAGATGTGTCATGGACAAAGGCAGGAATGTTGTCGCGCGGGTAATCATTGCAACGGCCCGAGCCGAACTCACACCCGGGCGGGCATTGCAGTCGCACTGCCCCGTGATGTCGATCACCCCGTCAGCAGTTCAGCAGTGATGCAATTCGATCCGAACCAACGATTTCCTCCCCCAGTTCTATGAACGACGCAAGATCCACGGGTGGTTCGGCCAAGCCGCTTGCCTTGGTCAAGGAACGGGTCGGTGCCCAGATCTCATGAGACTCCAGGAGGTAGACACCATATACAACACGCAAGTCATGCGGATCGAAGCCGCGCAACTCCTGTTGAACCGCATAGGCGGTCAGCGCGGCATTCGTTACGATGGCCGTCTCGGTCAGGGCTTCGCGGTATCGTTTGTGCTTGGCTACATCGTGGCCAAAGGTGTTCGCAAGCTTTCGCGCCGATGTCTGAACTATGATGAGTTGCCGATCGAGAATGCTGCGAAGAGCATGGTTCGTGGCTAACGACAGGTATCCGGAAGGCTCAAGGAAAATATCGACAGCGGTGGTCAGAGCACCACAGCCGCTGTGCCCCAGGACGGCGACAAGTCGCAGGCTTCCGCGAAGATGCTCGACCGCATACCGCAGACTTCCAAGCACGTCGTCACCCAGACCATTGCCGGCGACACGGACCACAAAGAGGTCATTCGGCCCTTCATTGAAGATCAGTTCGATCGGCACCCGCGCGTCGGAACAGCCTAGTACCGCGGCGAATGGAAGCTGACCTGGTGTGCCTCGGTTCGTCGGGTAGATGCCAAGATCACGTGCATCGATCTCGACGATACGGTGTACCGTGCCACCATCCTCGGCCATACCCTCCAGCAGCGCGGCAAAGGTCCGGTTGCCCTCGTTTAGACGTAGACGAGCGGATTCCGCATCCGCAGGGCGCGGGCGCAGCGTAGCGCCCGGCGTTCCGTACCGGTAGGTGATTTCTACAATCCCCATGCCCGCACCGGCCTTTAGGCTAATTTGGCGGCGGCGTGACGTAGCCAGGTGGATAGGTGGGAGGAGGCGCTGCATAGGTCGGGGATTGGGCGGCTGAACTCGCGGCGGCGCCAACGACGGCACCAACCGCGACGCCCGCCGCGACGCCGCCCCAGTTCGGTCCGGAGTCGTAGTTGCCGTTGCAGCACCCGCCGCTGTTGACGTTCACGTTCCGATTGGCGCTAACGTTCGCATTGCGATTGACATTCGCATTGCGATTGGCATTCGCGTTCCGGTTGACGTTCGATGCGTCCTTATGAAAATTGTTGCTGTTGAAATTGCCGCCACGGTTCCCGGCGGCGGCGCGCTGACCACCGCCCGCCGCCACCGCTGCACCGCCCGCCACCACCACTACGTCCGCGGTTCTGCACAAGGATCAACCCGGCCTCATCATGCTGGCGAACCGTGTCGAGCGCGCTCGAAACGCTACGCGGTGCGAATTGCGTCACCGGCGCCGCAATGGCGCCACTGGTGAACGCCAGGAAGGTCGCCAACCACAGCGACGGTTTTGTGTACATGTCAGCGCCCCAGATACTTGGCTTGCAACGCCTTGAAGTCCGTGATTGCCTGAGGGCAGCTTGCATGGTCGAAGTCGTGCCCCGTCCCGTAGCCGAACGAGCCGCTGTAGATGAACGCAGCTTGCAGTCCGAAATGCAGGCTGATTTGCGTTGCCAGGTCGATGGCTCCCTTGCCGATCTGGGGTTTTTCTTCTTCCTTGGAACAGGCGTAAGCCTCTCCGGACATCACGCCGAGTTTTCGGATGCCTGTCATGAACGCGTCGTCGGCATCACTCCCCTTTTTCGGAGCTTCGTCGGCAAATGCGGGGACGACAAATGTGGCTGCTAGGATGCAGGCCGCCAGTATGGTTCTCATCGGTTTCTCCTGGATCGATGTTTTCGGCAGTAGGGTGGCATCCTCTTTTGCGATTGCGGTTCGATATCGTGAGCCGAGATTCCCCACCTGGTCGCCAGTTTTGACGGCGTTCTGTGAACCATAGGTACTATTCAGCCATCTTGGCAACGTTTTCGGCGATCGAAGCGCCGCTGGAGGCGTCGCGGTAGAGGTGAGAGGTGGACCCGGGGCTTCGGACGGGTTGATAAGCTATGCCCGCCTGAACGGGAGGCGGGAGTTCATGGGTAAAGTGACACGCAAGCGATATGGGGCCGAGTTCAGGGCGAAGTGACGCTGGCGGCGCCGGAGCAGGCGCGGGATGCGGGCGGTTCAGCGCCTGAGGTTTTTCTGGCGGGGCCTCAAGGCCTTGGGTGGGGGCGGCTTGCGGTGGTGGGCTGAAGCTCACCTTGCGGCAGTAATTTTAACTTGAACCGTTAGTTTGAAAGACGGTATTCTGATGGAATGGAAAAAACTCAGAATTCGCCGGCCAATTCGCAACCCGATTGGGCGCAGTTGCTGCCTCGGGAGGCGTTTCGGGAGGTGATGCGGGTTTTGCGCGGGGCGATGCCGATGCCGGGGGAGGACGGGCCAGAAGAGTGGGGGCGGCAGGATCGGGCGGCGATGGCGGCGGTGGCGGCCTTGCGGCCGGAGAATGCGGCGGAGGGGCGGATGGCGGCGCAGTTCGTGCTGGCGGAGGCCTGGGCGGCGGATTGCCTACGGCTGGCGGGGGAGCGGCGGCGGGAGACGGGCGTTGCGCTGAAGTGCAAGGCGCAGGCGCTGAGTTTCATGCGGGAGGCGAAGAGCGCCTGGCGGCTGCTGGGGAAGGCGCAGGCGGAGCGGCGGGCGCTGGAGAAGGATGCGGAGGCGGCAGACCGGGCCGAGTGGGCGGAGCATGCGGCGCTGGGGATGATGGCGGAGGGGCTGGCGGCGGAGGGGGCTGGGGATGTTGGGCCGGAAGGGGTGGATGTGCCGGTGGCCCCCCACCCCGGCACTGCCCACGAGGGGGAGGGAGCGGAGGGGGTTGGGGTTGGCTTGGGGGATTTTGCGGCGGGGGTCGTATCGGAATTTGGATTCGGTTTGATTGAATCGGCAAATTCTCGTGATGTGCGTCGCGAGACGGGGGCGAGACTCGGGGGGCTGGGGGGCCGGATGCCCAGGTCCGCGGAAGTATGAGGGGTTCGCGGCGAGGCGGGGGGCGAGGAAGATGGCGGGGTGCACCCACCCAACGATTCGAGCGGACCGCGCGCCGCTTCTCCCCACGCCTTGCGGCGCGGGGAGTTGGCGTTCAGCCGAGGGCGCGCAGGGCTTGGAGCGTCACCTCGGGTTCCGGACGGGTGGTATAGTCCGGGTCGGCTTCCACGGCGCGGACGATGCCGGCGCGGTCCAGCACGAAGCGGGCGGGGACCGGCAGGCGCCAGAGATCGTTGCCGTTGTACTTGACCAGATCGACGCCGATCTTCTTGTAGACCTCGATCAGGTCGGGGGGCAGCTGCATGCCGATGCCGAAGGTTTCAGCAACGCGGTTGTCGGCATCGTGGAGGATGTTGAAATCCAGTTTCAGCTTGGTTTTCAGGTCGGCCAGAAACACCGGCAATTGCGGCGAGATGACGACCAGGCCAGCGCCGTGGGAGCGGATGGCGGGCAATACTGCATTCAAAGCATACAGCTCTGATCTACAGTACGGTCACCATTGACCACGGAAGTAGGAAACCACCAGCGGGCCGTCGGCGAGCAGAGCGGCCGAGGCGATGGGCGCGCCGTCCTGGTTCGGCAGGGTGAATGCAGGGGCGGGCTGGCCGATGGCCGGCATGCGGGTGCGGAAATCCGATTGCTGCTGGTCGCGGGTGACGCGATGCATGACCGCGAGCAGGTCGGGTGGGATGCGGCCGGGCTTGGTCCCGTCCCCCTCCGCGCCGCGCCGGATCGTGGCGAGTTCTTCGGCGAGCGTTGGCATTTTGGCTCCTTCGGTTGGTGGTGGAGAAGCCAGCCTAGCGCATCGTGACGGTCTTTACCGAGGTTCGGGTGACGATAGGGCGAGGAAGATGGTGGGTTGCACCCACCCTACGGGGTGCGGGGCATACCCGCAGCCCGTAGGGTCCGGTGCGGATCGGGGAGGGTTAGCCGCCGATCTCGATTACCGCGTCCACGGCGAAGGCACCCTGGCCTTCGGGCATGACGAAGACCGGGTTGAGGTCGATGGACTGGACGGCGGGACCCGATTGGGCGGCGAAGACCGACAGGCGGGCGAGCATGGCGGCGAGGGCCTTCACGTCCGCCGGCTGGCGGCCGCGGGCGCCGAGCAGCAGGGGGGCGCCCTTGATCGAACGGATCATCTGCTCGGCCACATCCTCGCCGAACGGGCAGCGGCGGAACACCACGTCCTTGAGGATTTCGACGAAGATGCCGCCGAGGCCGAACATGGCCATCGGGCCGAACACCGGGTCGCGGTGGATGCCGAGGATGCACTCGACGCCGCCCTTGAGCTGCTTGGCGACCAGCACGCCCTCGATCCTGGCGTTCGGGGCGGCGGCTTTGGCGCGTTCCAGCAGCAGGGCGAAGCCTTCGCGGACGGCGGCGGCATCGGCGATATCCAGCAGAACGCCGCCGATTTCGGACTTATGCAGGATGTCCGGCGAGAGGATCTTCATTACCACCGGGAAGCCGAAGCCCTCGGCCATCGCGACGGCCGTCTCGGCGGTGTCGCACGGCGCCTCCGGGGCGGATTGGATGCCGGCTTCGGCCAACAGGCGCTTGGCCTCGGCTTCGGTGGGGGTTGCGGCCGGCAGGGCGACCTGCGGAACCGGCGGCGGGGCGGCGGGTTGCGGCGCGGCGAAGGCGGCGCCGTAGCGGCCCATGGCGTCGATGGCGACCACGGCGCGGGTCGGGTCCTCATGCACGACCCAGCCATCGGCTTCCAGCTCGTCGCGACCAGCCTGCGGGGTGATGACGGAGAGGACATAGAGCCGGTCCGGATGGGCGGCCATGACGGGGTTCAACTGCTCGCGGATCGCCGGCCAGCGCTTGGACGAAGCGGTCATGGAGAAGAAGCCAAGCACCGAGGCATATCCGCCGTCGCGGACCATCGGATTCGGTGAAGGTGTTGACCAGGGTGATGTCGTTGGTGACCTGCGCGGTGGCATCCACCGGGTTGCGCGGGGCGCAGAAGGGGATGAGGGCCCGCAGTTTGTCCTGGGCGGCTTGCGGCATTTCCGGCATGTCGAGGCCGAGGCTCTCGGCCACGTCGCTGATCAGCACGCCGGCGCCACCGGAGACGGTGATGACCCCTAAGGTATTGCGAACCGGATAGATTTTCCGGGTGGCGGTATGGGCGATGTCCAGCATTTCCTCGGAATTGCGGGCGCGAAAGACGCCGAATTCGGCCATCACGGCTTCGGTAACGGCGTCGTCGCCGGCGATGGAGGCGGTGTGGGACTTCGCCGCCTTGCCGCCCAATTCGCTGCGGCCGACCTTCTGCATGACGATGGGCTTCTTGGCGGCTCGGCCGCGTCGAGCGCGGCGATCAGGCCGGGGGCCTCGCGGATGCCCTCGGCGTAGACGGCGATCACGTCGACTTCGGGGTTTTCCGCCAGCCAGCCGATGCACTCGCCGACCGTGACGTCGGCCTCATTGCCGGTCATGACGCAGAGCGAGGCGCCGATGCCGCGGTTGCGGGCCAGGGTATAGAGATGGGTGCCATAGGCGCCGGACTGGCTGGCGATGCCGATGCGGCCAGGCACCGGCCAGCCGCTGTCGAACGAGGAGGAGAAGGTGGCGTAATACGCCGAGCCGTGCGTCGAACACGCCGAGGCAGTTCGGGCCGAGGATGCGCATGCCGTAGCGGCGCGCGGCCTCGGCGACCATGCCGGCCTGGGCGCGCTCGCCGGCTTCGTCCATCTCGGCGAAACCGGCGGTGAACATGACGACGCCTTTGACGCCGCGTTTGGCCGAGGTCCTCGACCGCCTGGGCGGCGATCTCGGCGGCGACGGCGACGATGGCGACGTCGGGCGACTTCCGGCAGGTCGGCGATCGAGGCGTAGGCCTTCAGCCCCTGGATTTCGGCGCGGTTCGGATTGACCGGATACAGCGCGCCCTGGAACCCCTGCGTTCTGCATGTAGGCGATCGGCCGGCCGCCGATGCGGGTGGCATCGCTGGACGCGCCGAGGACGGCGATCGAGCGGGGGGCGAGCAGCGGCGTCAGGCTCGCGAACCGGCCTTGGGTGGCAGGGGCGGCGGATGAAACGGTGGACATTGACTTGGATTTTCCTCTCGCGGCAGGGCGCGGGCCCTTGCCGGCCCGGTTTCCCGATCGGTTCTTCCGACCTGATTGCCTAGTTTGGTCCGGCCACGCGGTCCCGGCAAGCCGAGCGGCCCAGGTTACCTGGCCTGGACCCGCCGGCTACGACGCCAGGATTGGTGCGCCAAGGATGAGTGCGTCAGGATTGGGCGTCCGGCGACAGCACGATGCAGTTGGACTTGCGGCTCAGCTTCTCGCAGGCCTGCACCGCCGCCTCCCGCGACAGACCGATCATCCGGGCGCGGGTACAGCGTGCCCTTCGGCTGGCGGACGCTGGAAACCGACGGGTGCGCCGCCGCGAGCGGATCACGCGCGTGGTCCTTCGCAGCCCCGAGGGCGGCATGGGCAAGGGTTTCACTGCCGAATGCGCCAACCTGGATGGCCCAGCGGCCGCCGGATGTCGTGGCGCTGCGGCGCATCGGCACCGGCTCGGCGGCCTGCGCGGAGGCGATCAGGTGAAAGCGCGACGGCTTCGGGGCTGGGGGCACATACAGCGCCACCTGTTCAGCCGGCGGCGGGACGGGGAGCGAGCGCGACGGCGCAGCCATCGCCACCTGCTCGAACCGGGCTGGCGCGGGGGCCGGCTCGGGCGTCCGTGCGGGCTCGGGCGCGGGTGGCGGTTCGGGCAGCTGGGCGACCTGCACCGGTCCGGGGGCGGACGCGGGAACGCTGCCCTGGCGAGCGCTGCCGGCGGTATCGCCGCGATAGGCGAAGGCGCTGATATCCACCGGGGGCGCGCCGCGGCGGCCATAGCGGGTACCGGCCGGAATGTAGGTCGGCAGCGCGTTCATGGCGTACTGCTCGGCCGGGGAACGCCGGCGAGGGCTGGCGTCGGCCAGGCGCGGACCGATCGCGGCGACGTATTTGCGCGTCTCGTCCGGCAGCCCGCGATTGTTGCTCAGATAATCGTCCAGCCGCGTCGGGCCGGCGTTATAGGCCGCGAGAAAGCCAGGCGAGCCGTAAATGTCATACATCTCGCGCAGATAGGCGGTGCCGGCCATGATGTTTTCATGCGGGTCGAACGGGTCCGGCCCGAGGTTGTGGCGCTCGCGCAACTCGTCATAGGTCGCGGGCATCACCTGCATCAGGCCCATGGCCCCGGCGCTGGAGGTGATCAGGCGGCCGTTGCGATACAGCGAACCGCCGGATTCCTGGCGCATGACCGCCCGGATCCAGGAGTCCGGTACATCGAACCGCTTGGAGGCTTCGCGGATATAGGGGCCCCAGGGATCGCTCGGCGGGCCGGGCGGGGTGTAGTCGCCCCGTGCGCGGGAGGCATAGTCGGAGGCCTCCTTATTGGCGCCGACCTGCGGGCCGCTGGCGCAGGCCGACAGCAGAGCCAGAACCGCGACGCAGCCGAAGGCGCGCAGCCATGCGGTGCGTGGGACGAAGGCTCTGCCGGGGACAACGATTTTGCCAGCGGGGGAGCGGGAAAACAGCATCATCCGCAGATAGCCTCCGTCATAGCGCGGCCTGAAATCGGCCATGGGAAAAGGTCGTTCCACGCCGGCCCAGAGGGCCGTCGCTCAGGTAGGAAGTCAGCAATAGGCTCTAACCCATTATCCGATACCGATGTTGTCGGCAATATGTTATCGGCGCGGAAGATAGCGTAAAGTTCATAAAGTGCCGGGCCGTGGCCTTCGCGCCACCCTCGTCAGCCTTCTGCCCGCCGGGGGCGTTATCCGGAAGCATGGCCATGGCATCCGGAGCGGGCCACGGCGAACAGGAGAGCGACGCGAGGCTCATGAACGGGTTCATCTGGCAATACACGGCATTCTGCCGGGCTCACCGGACCACCGGTTCGGCAATTCTGCTTGCCCTGGTTCTGGGTGTGAGCGCTTGCGGGGCCAATAATCCCGTCCCTGACGTCAAGGCCGGGCCGGCCCCGGAAGCTGTGGTGCTACACGGCACGATCCTGGCGATGCGGCCGGTAGAGCCGGATCTGGGGACGGCCGGCGCGACCGTCCTGAGCGACCTGAAGCGAGCGGCGAGCGCCAACCCACCCGCTGCCGGCGCCGGCGTGAGTGTTCAGGACAACAAGGAACAGGGGCCGGCGATGGATTTCGTCGTCCGTGAAACGGGTGGCGCCACGATCGCGGTGGTGCAGGCCAACACCCAGCATTTCCGGGTTGGGGATCAGGTGGCGATCGTGCGCGGCGATCGGACCCGCCTGTCCCGGCCCGGCGCCTGATGCGGGAATGACGACCCGGACGCCGCCAATCCCTATCCGCCCGCTGTCCAAATCGGTGCGGCATGGCGTTGCCCTGGCCGGCCAGGAACGGGCGCGCCGACACATTGCGGCCGTGGCTCGACGCATGCTGGTGCGCCACCCCCGTTATGCCGCTGCCGGCATCCGTTGCGCCCGACGCTGTCGCGCCAGCAGGCCAAACCGTGACTGCGGAGCGCCATGGCAGGAAAGGTTGGTATCGGGGGTGGTATCGAAACCAACAGCTCCGTGGGACGCGCGCGAAAATTCGTCAGAAGGGCCATTGCCAGCCCATAGCCGCAGGTTCAAGATCTGGCGGCTGAGGCGGGATCAGCAAGAACTCCTCTGACTTCCATGAACCTACATCTGCAATTTTATCGTCGCATTGGCGTCACGGAGGATTTCCCCGTGACGCCGACTGCGAACTCTCAGCCGTTACTACCCTCCGAAGGGTATCCGGAAGAGAACTGGCCTTCGCCAGCCGAGGGGCCGAGTAGCGCAGTGGTTTGGTGCCGCCAGCCCGGAGACGCCAGCGTCGGCATTTGGTTCGCTTCGTTACGACCCGACTGCATTGTCACGGTCATTGCCGAGGCTTTAGCAGTCGCGGCGGGATGCCCCGATGCGGCGGTGCTGCTCGGGTAGCGACTGCCTTGGGCCACGGAGACGCTGCTGGAGAGTGCCAGCAACAATCCTGCCACCAGGATACAATTCATTTTCAGACCCTCTCGGTTGTTGATCGGCGAACCAATTCGTCGATCGTTCCAGAAGGCGTTTGCCGGGATGACATTTGAGGCGGCAACGCCTCCTGCTCATCTTGTCCAACTCGATCGAGACATCGTTCTCGCTGTCCCGCACTACAAGATACCGAACAAATTACAATTCTGTACAGATTACAATTCTGTGAGGCCCAAGGCGCGCCCACAAACGCTGCACGATACGCATGATGAATGTCGCTGCTGCGATCGTAGCGACGGGCGCACACGCTTGGGTAGGCTCAGAACCGGACGGTCAGGCTCGTCAGCCAGGCTGGGGAAGCAGCCAGCAGCGCGGTCTCCAGTGAGCGATCGAAGCCTGTCAGGATCAGCGCGGCAACGGCAAGGGCGCCGGCGCCCAGAATACGTTCGCCCATCCGTCCGGTGCGCGACAACCGGCCGCGCCAGACCACCAGCGCCTCATGCGAGAGCAGGCCAATCAGAATCATCGGCACCGTGGTGCCCAGTCCGAACGCGACCATGACAGCGATGACACCGGGCAGATCGCGGCCTTGCGCCGCAAGGAGCGAGGCCGCGCCAAGCGTCGGCCCAACACAGGGAGCCCATACCGCTCCAAGCAGCAAACCGAGCAAGAACTGCCCGCCGACGCTGTCCGGCGAAATCCGCTCCATCAGCGTGTTGCCGGCATTGGCAAGCGGGCCAGCGGCGAGCGCGAAGCGCTGGTGCAAGGCGCCACTAAGCAGGACGATCCCGAAGACCCCGAGCAGCGTCGCGAAGACAACGCGAAAAACGCCACTGTCGAGGCCGATCGAAAAGCCGATCATGGCGACGAACAGACCGACCCCGACAAATGACAGGAGCAGACCACCCGCCAGGGCGAAAAGGCCCCCGCGGCGTTTGGCCGTCGCGGCCCCCAGCACCAGCGGCAGCAGCGGCAGCACGCAGGGGGAAAGCAGCGAGACCATCCCGGCGAGAAAACCAAATCCCAAGCCTACGGGCGATAGGCCCATGCCGCCACCATACCTCGCCTATTGATAGGCCTTCAAAAGCAATGCCCTGATCGCATCGCGATCGGTGTCGCCGACGAGGCGGCCCTTCTCGGTGGTGCCGTGAAACACGATGAGGGTGCTCTGCGTCTGCGCGCCCACGGCGCGCACGAAATCCTTCTGGGTATCGAAGTCGATCCGGTAGAGCGCCAGGTCGCGGAATTCGGGGGCGTCGAGCAACTGGTCAAGCACTGGGCGTTGCACCGCGCAGGTCGCGCACCAGCTTGCCGAGATATAGACCAGGATCGGCTTGCCTTCATGCTGCGCCGCGGCGAAGGCCGCAGGAGTGAAAGACATGTCCGCCGCCGCCCACGCGACACCGCCTGAAGCGTTCCAGGGGAGATTCCAAAAGGAAGTGGGGACGCCGGAGACAAGGCCGGCCGCGAGCAGAGCGGTGCCGAAGAATCGGGTATGACGCATCTGCACCTCCCAGGCATCGCCCGATCTCAAGTGTCGTCCATGATCCGGCGTTTAGGGCCGATCATCGGCCTCGGCGCTATGGCCGAGGCGTTCCGCGTAGCCGGAAAAGCAACTCCACGGAGGCAATGCCTCCGTGGAGTTCAAGCGGCTGCCTTCAGTTGCCGCAGCCTTCCGTCGAATATCCAGCCTGCGCCTGGCTCGTCCCCGGCTTCAATTGTGAAGCATCGCACGCCGAGGGTGCCATGGGCTTGTTCGGCAGCGAGGCTGCGGGGGGCGGTGCCGGATTACACGCGGCCAACGCCAGGATCATTCCGCCGGCCATTACCAGCGGCAGCTTGGTGGTGATAAAACGTTTCATGCAATCCTCCTTCGACTTTTCGACTTAGCGGAACAGCCCGCTAATTGCGCGAATTAGCGCACACGCGGGCATCCTGGTAATTGATCTAAATCAGAAATGTCACTGACCGGTCACAAGCATGCGACCGTGGATTGCGTGGCTCCAGCGGATCGGCGCGGGTTAAAATTGATGAACCAGCGCGAGGCAATCGGATCGGCGGATCCGCTCGATTACATCCCGCCAGGATAAACCGGTCCGCCGCCGCCTTCCGGGGTCACCCAGTTGATATTCTGGGTGGGATCCTTGATGTCGCAGGTTTTGCAGTGCACGCAGTTCTGCGCGTTGATCTGCAGCTTCGGCGCGCCTTCGTCGGCACCGACGATCTCATACACGCCGGCCGGGCAGTAGCGGGTTTCCGGGCTGCGGTAGCGCTGCCAGTTCACGTCGATCGCCACCGCCGGATCGCGCAATTGCAGATGCACCGGCTGGTTTTCCTCGTGGTTGGTGTTGCTGATGAACACCGAGGAATTGCGGTCGAAGGTCACAACCCCGTCTGGCTTCGGATAGGCGATCTGCGGCGCCGCTGCGGCGTCGAGCAGCGACTCGTTGTCGGGGTGCGGCTGGTGCAGCGTCCAGGGCGCCTTGCCGCGGAACACATAGGTGTCGATCGCGGCGTTGATCAGCCCACCCCAGCGGCCGAACTTGGCGAAGCCCGGGCGGATGTTGCGCACCGCGGACAACTCCTCCCAAACCCAGCTGTAGCGGATCAGGTCGGCGTAGGTATCCGGTTCCGGCTTCCGGCCGTCGGCCATCGCCGCGGCCACGGCTTCGGCCGCCAGCATGCCGGACTTCATCGCGGTATGGCTTCCCTTGATCTTGGCCACGTTCAGGAAGCCGGCCGCGCAGCCGATCAGCGCGCCGCCGGGAAAGGTCAGATGCGGGATCGATTGCAACCCGCCCTCGTTCAGCGCACGTGCGCCATAGGCAATGCGGCGGCCGCCCTCGAAATGCTTGCGCATGTCCGGATGGGTCTTGAAGCGCTGCATCTCCTCGAACGGCGACAGCCAGGGATTGCGGTAGTCGAGGCCGATGACGTAGCCGTATGAAACCAGATTTTCCCCGAAATGATACAGGAACGCGCCGCCATAGGTGGAACTGTCCAGCGGCCAGCCCATCGCATGCTCGATCAGGCCCGGCTGGTGGTTCTCGGCGGGGATTTCCCACACTTCCTTGATGCCGATCGCATAGGTCTGCGGATCGACGCCTTCACGAAGATTGTAGCGCTGCATGAGCTGTTTCGACAGCGACCCGCGGCAGCCCTCGGCGAACAGCGTATAGGTGGCGCGTAGTTCCATGCCCCGGGCGAAGTTCTCGGTGGGCTTGCCGTCGCGGCCAACGCCCATGTCGCCGGTCGCGATACCCACCACGCGGCCGTCTTCCTCCAGCACCTCGGCTGCGGCGAAGCCGGGATAGATCTCCACCCCCAGCTCCTCGGCCTGTGTCGCCAGCCAGCGGCAGACATTGCCGAGCGAAACGATATAGTTGCCATGATTATGCATCTGCGGCGGTGTCGGCATGCGGATCGACCGGGTTTCGGTCATGAACAGGAACTTGTCCTCCCCGGCAGGCGTGTTCAGCGGCGCGCCGCGTTCCGCCCAGTCCGGGATCAACTCGTTCAGCGCGCGCGGCTCCAGCACCGCGCCAGACAGGATATGGGCGCCGACCTCGCCGCCCTTCTCCACCACGCAGACCGTGGCGTCCGGCGCCAACTGTTTCAACCGGATTGCGGCGGCGAGACCGGAAGGACCGGCGCCGACCACCACGACGTCGAATTCCATCGCCTCCCGGGGGGATGCCTGGAGATCTTCCTGATGAGCGTCGTCCACCATGGTCCGTTCCTTCGCAGCTACGTGTTCTTCCTTAGGATGTAATCGTGGTGTTGCGCAAAATCCATCTTGGCGCCAGGAGTGACGGGTATGGAACCGCCGATCATGGAGATAACCGGCCCGGAACGGCTCGCTGCCCTGCGTTTGCAGATCGAATGGGGGGCGGACGAGGCTCTGGAGGATGCGCCGGTGAACCGGTTGCGAGGGGAAACGCCGGCATCGGGCCGTCCGGAGGGCCTGCCGACCGCGATTTCCGCCGCTGTCCCACCGGTGGCGGTCCCGGTGGCGGTCCCGATGGCGCCTGGGCTGACGCCGGCCGCCCTTGCCGTGGCCAGGGCCCAACAGGCGGCTCTGGCGGCGAACGACCTGGCGGCCCTGCGCGCCGCCATCGCCGGTTTTGACGGCTGCGCGCTGCGCGACACGGCCACCAATCTGGTTTTCGCCGAGGGCGACGCCTCGGCGGGCCTGCTGCTGATCGGTGACGCGCCCGGCATGGATGAAGACCGCTCCGGGCAACCCTTTGCCGGCGCCGCCGGGGCCTGGCTGGACCGCATGCTGGCCAGTATCGGGCTCTCCCGCAGCCAGGCCCTGCTGAGCCCGCTGATCCCCTGGCGCCCGCCCGGCGACCGGCCTCCCAGTGCTGCGGAACTGGCGGTTTGCCTGCCGTTTCTATGGCGGCTGATCGTGCTGGCCCGGCCGCGCCATATCGTGCTGTTCAGTTCCCTCGCCGTCAGGGTGCTGCTGCCGGCGGGGCCGCGCCGGCGCCCGCGCGGCGCCTGGGTGGAACTGCCGGTTGCCGGTCTGGCGGCGCCGGTCCCGGCGTTGGCGAGCGCCAGCCTGACCGCGGTGATGCAAGCGCCGGCCCGGCGACGGGAGGCATGGGCCGATCTGCGTCGCCTGAGCCGTGTCCTGCACCCCTCGGAGCCAGCCTAAGCATCAATTTCGGATGGATATCTGCCATGCGGATAAGCCTAATCAATTGATTTTAGAGAATTTCGTTATCGTTTTGAGACTGGTCTCATGGATCGCGGTTGCGCCGGGGCTAGGTTGATGGTTTATCTGCGCCCACTATGCGAGGGATCGGACATACGCTCTCCCGCCTTCCCGCTACCCGGGCTTTCATAGCCGGGGCCGCGCTGCTTGCCGGAGCCATGGCTTCGGTGGCGCAAGCACAACCAGTCGAACCGGGAAATGGCGACGAATCCGCGATGGCATTGCCACGCTACGCCACGCGTGGCGGCAACGGCGTCAGTTTGCCTCACCCGCTGGCGCCCAGCGATGCGATCCTGATCCGCCGCGTGTTCACCCTGCAGGACCGCGGCTACATCGCCGAAGCGATCCGCGAGACCGACCGTATCAAGGACAACCCGTTGCTCGGGCATATCCTGAGCCAGCGCTATCTTGGGCAGTACCACCGCTCCTCCGTGGCGGAACTGACCGATTGGCTGGCGCGGTATACCGATTATCCCGACGCCCCGGCGATCCGCGAGCTTCTGGCGCTGCGCCTGCCGAGGGGCGCGCAGCAGAAGGCCGTGTTGGCGGCCGCGGCGCCGGACGGCTCCGCCCTGCTCAATCAGGCCCTGACCGATCCGGTGCCGGAAGACACCGATCCTACGGACCGTCGTATTCCCCGCAACCCAGCGCTGGATCGCTCGGTGAGCGATCGGGCGCGGGACGGCAATGCCGAGGCCGCGCTGCGCCTGATCGCCCGCACGCCGGGCCTGTCGGCGGTCTACGCCATGCAGTTGCGGGCTGAGGTGGCGCAGATCCTGTTCACCCAGAACCGGGATGAGCAGGCGCTGGATACCGCCGTCGCCGCCATGCGCCACGGCAACGCCGATGAACAGGTGGCCCTCGCCGGCTACGTGGCCGGGCTGGCCGCGTGGCGTCTCGGCGAGGCCGAAGCCGCGCGCGTCTATTTCGAGCGCTCGGCCAACGCCCCGGTCGCCACGTCGGCGCAACGCGCCGCCGCCGCCTTCTGGGCCGCGCGGGCGCATGTACGCACCGGCGATCCCGCAGGCTACCGCCCGTGGCTGCGCCGAGCGGCCCGGGAAAAGCGCACGTTCCATGGCCTGCTGGCGCGCAGCACGCTCGGCCTGCCCTATGGATTTTCGCCAAGCCGCGACGTGCTTGGCGAGGCGGACGTGGATGCGATCGCCGCCACCGCGCAGGGTATGCGGGCCTTCGCCTTGCTGCAGGTCGGCCAGCCCGACCGTGCCGAGGCGGAATTGCGCAGCCTGTGGCCCTCCATCCAGGGAAGCCCGGGGTTGCAGCGATCCCTGATGCTGGTGGCCAAGGCCGCCAGGCTGACCGACCTGACCGCCCAATTGGCCGCCTTGGTGCAGGTGGCCGATGGCCAGCCGCGTGATGAACTGCGGTTTCCGGTGCCGAAGCTCCGGCCGCGGGGCGGTTTCAGGGTTGATCCGGCCATCGTCTATGCGTTGACCCGGCTCGAATCCAATTTCGACACCACCGCCATCTCGCCGGTGGGCGCGCGCGGACTGATGCAGATCATGCCGGTAACCGCGAAATACATGGCCGGCCGGGAATGGGCCGACGATGCCACAGGCGGCAGCCTGCGCCTGCACGACCCCGCGCTCAATCTGGAACTCGGCCAGCGCTACGTTGCCTATCTCGCCGAGCAGGACGGCATCAACGGCGACCTGATCCGTCTCCTGGCCAGCTACAATTCCGGGCCCGGCAATCTTGCACGCTGGAACCAGACGATCCGCCATGGCGGCGACCCGCTGCTGTTCATCGAGGCGATCCCGAACGCGGAAACGCGGCGCTTCGTTCAGCATGTCCTGGCGTATACGTGGATCTACGCGGCGCGGCTGGAACTGCCGGCACCGAGCCTGGTGGAGCTTGCGGCCGGTTCGTTTCCGCGCTTCTACGCCAACGCGAAAATGGCCGCCGAGAAGGCCGGATACGGGCGCCTGAACTGACCCCAGGGTTTGGATTATCCCCTGTTTGGGGCTAGCATATCCGGCATAGCGATCGAACCGACAGGAGCGAGCCATGGCCGGCCTCGACGAAAGCCGAAAATTCATCCCCGTCCATATCGCCGTGCTGACGGTTTCCGACACCCGTACGCTTGAAACCGATACGTCCGGCGCGATCCTCGCCGAGCGCATCGCCAAGGCCGGCCACATCGTTGCCGAGCGTGTGATCGAAAAGGACGATGCCGGGCTGATCGAGACGCATCTGCGCAGGTGGATGGCGAATGAAACCATCGACGTGGTGATTACCACCGGCGGCACCGGCATCACCGGCCGCGATGTGACACCAGAGGCCTTCGATCGTGTACTGGACAAAAAGATCGAGGGTTTCGGCGAGCTGTTCCGCATGTTGAGCTACCAGAAGATCGGCACCTCCACGATCCAGTCCCGCGCCATCGGCGGGGTTGCCGGCGGCACCTATCTGTTCGCACTGCCGGGCAGTTCGGGGGCGGTGAAGGATGGCTGGGACGACATCCTGGTGCACCAGCTGGATAATCGTTTCCGGCCCTGCAATCTGGTGGAATTGATGCCTCGCCTGCTGGAGCATCTCACGAAGGCGGCGGAGTAGGCGGCGCCGGAATCAAGTATCTGGGGAAACAGTATCCATCGCATGAATTTCGATGGCTGGGCGTGAGGCGGCCGCGGGGTAATTTGTGGGCTTACGCGGCACTTTCCGCAACGCCAGCCGGCTGGCGTTGTCGCATGTGCCAGCGATGGAAATCATCCGCGGTGTCGATATCGTTCAACTGGCGCAGCAGCGCCACCCGGTGGTTGCGGAAATTGCGCATTGTGTCCGTCAGGGCATCGGGGCTCGACCATCGCACCGCGCCGAACGGCCGCGACGGACGGCGTGGCGACATGGCCGCCAGCCAGTAGCCGCCATCCTCCGCCGGACCGAAGGCGGCATCCGCCCGGCCGACGGCCAGCAGGGCCGCATGCAGGTCGGCGCTGCGAAGTTCCGGAATGTCGCAGCCGACCAACGCGACGCGGGACTTTGGGAAGCGCGCAAACGCGCGCTGCATGCGCTGGCCGAGATCGCCGCCGCCCTGGGCGATGCGTTGAACGCGGAAAGGCAGACGCATCCGCGCGCGATCGGGGGTTAATGCCGCCACCGTGCGGAATCGCCGGTCCCGCGCGAAACCGCGCAACAAGCCATCGAGGATGGCCGCATGAAACCGCAATGCCGCGCGATCTCCGATGCCGTGGGCTAAACGGCCCTTGACCGTGCCAAGCCGGGGGACCCGTGCGAAGACAATCGCGATATCTTTCATTTGTACAGCCTCAGGATCAGGCTCGGTGGCGCGCCGAGGCGATACAGGCCGAGGCAGAGAAGGTTTCGGAACGAACGAGCCAGCCAGCCATCACGCTCCCATTTCTGCGCTGAGGTGACGGCCGGGACATCGAGGCCCACCAGGCGGACGCGGCCGAGGCGCCGGATCAGATCGACATCCTCCATCAGCGGCAATGGCCGCATGCCGCCGACCTGCGCCAGCAGGCGGCGATGGATCAGCAGGCCCTGGTCGCCGTAGGGCAAGCCGAATTGCCGGCAGCGCCACGCCACCAGGCGTTCCAGCCGCCGCGCGCGAGGGTCTTCGCTGGCGAGCGCGAAGCGGAAATAGGCGGCATGCCGCTCGGTCGCGCCGATATGCGCGGTGACAGCTTCGCGCCAGCCGTCGCCGAGCCTGGTGTCGGCGTGCAGCAACAGCAGCCAGTCCTCCCGCGCCGCCTCGATCCCGGCGGCGAGTTGCCTGCCTCGGCCGCGGGGCGCCGTGATCACGCGGGCACCCGCCTGCGCTGCGCAGAGTGCACTGGCATCGGTGCTGCCACCGTCCGCCACGATGATCTCGGCCACTGGATCGCCGGCAAGGGACCGGAGCGCCGCCGGCAGCAGAAGAGCCGCGTTCAGCACGGGGATCACCACGGAGAGACGAGTGGGAGAGGGGGGTTCCGGCAGATTATGTTCCTATTTCGTTCTTGACCTCGGTGGTGTCCTTTGCCAAGCTGGCAAAGAACGGAAAGGGAACGGGACCATGCGCGATCACGCCGATCCTGACAAGCTTGCCCCCATGGCTGACAAGACGGATCTTCAGCGCTCCGAGCCTGATGCGGAGGCCCTGTCGGCGCTCGCCGCCGCCGGTGAGGCCGAACCCGGGCCTGTGGAGCGTCACCGCTCTCTCGCCCGACGCGGCCGTGGCGCCACGATCAACCCGCCGGTGCGGTTCGACAGCCTGGCCGGCATGCCGTTCGATGATGGCTGGGGAATGCTGGGGGACGGCGCGGGCGAAATCGAGGCTCTGCCAACCCTGGAAACCACGCTGACGCGCGATGCCAGCCGGTCGGCGATCAGCTGGAACACCTCGCCCGATATCGGCTTCGACCGGTCGGTGAACCCTTATCGCGGCTGCGAGCATGGCTGCGTCTATTGCTTCGCCCGGCCGACACATGCCTATCTCGGCTATTCGCCCGGGCTCGATTTCGAAACCAAGCTGATATTCAAGCCCGAAATCGCCGAACTACTGGAGAAGGAGCTGCGTAAGCCCGGCTATGCCGTTCGCAGCATGGCGCTGGGCACCAACACCGACCCCTATCAACCGGTGGAACGAACCCTGAAGCTCACCCGCTCGATCCTGGAAGTGCTGGACCGGTTCAACCATCCCGTCGGTATCGTCACGAAGTCGGCTGGCGTGCTGCGGGATCTGGACATCCTGTCCTCGATGGCGCGGCGCAATCTGGCGCGGGTGTATGTGTCGGTCACCACGCTGGATCCGGTGCTGGCAAGGCGGATGGAGCCGCGCGCGGCCACGCCGGCCCGGCGGCTGGCGGCGATCGGCGAGCTGACCCGCGCCGGCGTGCCCGCGGGGGTGATGACGGCGCCGATGATCCCCGGATTGAACGACGCGGAACTGGAAAAGATACTCGAGGCGGCATCGCGCGCCGGCGCCCGATATGCCGGCTATGTGCTGCTGCGACTGCCGCACGAACTGCGCCAGATGTTCGAGGATTGGCTGAACACCCATTATCCCGACCGGGCCCGGCACGTGCTCAACCTGATCCGCGAAACCCGCGCCGGGGAACTGAACGACGCCCGTTTTCATCATCGCTTCGCCGGCCAGGGGGTCTATGCCGATCTTCTGCTGAAGCGCTTTGTCCGTGCCAGCCGCAGATGGGGCCTGGACGAAGCCCGAGAAGGACTGGACTGCACCCAGTTCGCGGTTCCCGGCGACCGCAGGAAGGGCTTCGCCGAATCCCAGTTGTCGCTGTTCTGAACGCGGCGCCCGTTCCTGGCTACCGGCGCATCCGCGCGGCCGGGTGCTCGGCGGGCAGCCGGGCCCGGCCGGGGCCATACAGTTTCTCGCGCAACGCCCCCGGAGCGTATTCCGTCTTGTAGACGCCCCGGCGCTGTAGTTCCGGCACCACCAGTTCGACGAAATCGGAAAAAGTTTCTGGCGTTACCGCATAGGCCAGGTTGAAGCCGTCGACGTCCGTCTCGGCCATCCAGGCCTGCATCTCGTCCGCGACCTCGGCGGGGGATCCCACCACGACCGGACCGCGGCCGCCGATGGCGGCATGCTGGGCGATTTCGCGGACCGTCCATTGGCGCGTCGGATCGGAAATGGTGAACGCTTCCAGCGCCGAGGCCATCGAGTTGGTTTTGCCGTACTGCACCGTGTCGTCCGGACCGAGCCTGGCGAAATCCACGCCGGTCCAGCCGGACATCAGCGCCAGCGCACCGTCCTCGCTGACATAGCCGCGATATTCGGCGAGCTTGTCCTGCGCGGCCTTGGTGGTCGGGGCGGTGATCACCGTCATCATGGTGAAGATCTGAATTTCCGCCGGGTTGCGCCCGGCCGCCGCGGCGCGAGCGCGGATATCGGCGACGATTGGGGCGATGATCTGTTTCGACGGGCCGTTGATGAACACGCACTCGGCGTGGCGCGCGGCGAAGGCCCGGCCGCGGGTGGAGGCGCCGGCCTGATACAGCAGCGGCGTGCGCTGCGGCGAGGGCTCGCAGAGGTGGATGGCATCCATCTGGAAATACGGCCCGTCGTGATGCACGCGATGGATCTTGCTCGCATCCGCGAAGCGACGGGCGGCGCGGTCGCGCAGCACGGCGCCGTCCTCCCAGCTGCCTTCCCACAGCTTGTAGACCACATCCATATAGTCTTCAGCGATCTCGTAGCGGGTGTCGTGGTCGGGCTGGGCGGGCTGGCCCATGCCCTTGGCGGCGCTTTCGAGGTAGCCGGTGACGATGTTCCAGCCGATCCGCCCGTTGGTCAGGTGATCCAGCGTCGACATGCGCCGGGCGAACGGATACGGGTGCTCGTAAGACAGCGAGCAGGTAACGCCGAAGCCCAGGTGCTTCGTGGCATAGGCCATCGCCGGCACGACCATCAGCGGGTCGTTGACCGGAACCTGAACGGCCTGTTCCAGCGCCATCTCCGGACCGCCGGCATAGACGTCGTATATGCCCAGCACGTCGGCGAGAAACAGCGCGTCGAACTTGCCGCGCTCCAGCAATTGCGCCAGCCCGACCCAGTAGTCGAGGCTGTTATAGGTATCGGCGCGATCGCGCGGGTGGGTCCACAGCCCCGGCGACTGGTGGGCGACGCAGTTCATGTCGAACGCGTTCAGGCGTATCTGTTTGGATGACGTCTGGGACATCGGGCGCATCGTTCCATTGGCGGCGTCCGATCGCGCCGAAGCTGCTGTGGTGCAGGCGTGGGGCAGACCTGCGGCGCGTGAACCCTATTTTTGGGCGCCGAAGCCGAGGAAGCCGGCATTGGGAATGGGGGTGCCGCCGTCATCGGCGAACAGCTTCGGCTTGGCTGGCGCGGCCGGCGGGGCTTCGCGCGCCGCCCGTGCCGCCTTGGCGGGTTTCGGCTCGGCCTTGGCCGCCGCCTGCAGCACCGCCTTGGCGCTTTTGCCCGACCCCGGGCCGGACGGCCCATTGTATTCGCCGCCTTCCGCGCCCCGCAGCGACAGCAGCAGGAAGGTGATGTCGGTGCGGCCCAGATCGACGGACAGGTCGAGCGGCGTCAGGCCCAGGATGTTGCGCGCGTTCAATTCCGCGCCGCGGCTGATCGCATCCTTCACATAGGCCATGTCGCCACGATTGATGCCGTCGAACAGCGCCGCGTTCGGGGCCATGTCGCTGGCCAGGCGGTCGGCCGGGGCGGCTTCGGTTTTCTCGGTGCGGGTGCCGGGCAGGGCGGATGGCCGGCGCGGCGCCGGCTTGCCATTCTGCTGCGTACCTTCGCCGCCGCCACCGCCAGCGCCGGAGGTTGCGCTGCCCGGGCCGAGGACGCCTCCCGTAATGCTGTTTTGCGCCTTTGCCGGAGTGGCCAGCAGCGCGAATGCGAGGGAGCCTATCAACAGGCCAGGGAGGGCGGACAGCAGGGGGCGAGCGGGTCTACCCATCCAGCCGAAGGGGATTTCATAGCGTGTCATGCCGGTCAGTCTACCTCAGCCGCGGTTCAGCCACCAGAAGCCTGCGTTGAGGTAGGTCGCATAGGCGCTCCAGGCAAGATACGGCAGCAGCAAAGCGGCGGCGGTCCGGTCGATCCTGGCGAAGTCACGCAGGGTCAGCACGATCAGCACCAGCAGAACCAGGATCACCAGCAAGGCCGCGCCGGGAGCATGCAGGCCGAAGAATATCGCCGGCCACAATGCGTTCACGGCCAGTTGCCAGCCCCAGAGCATTAGTGCGTCGTAGGCTCGCGGTCGCTGCGCGAAGTCGGCGGCGTGGCGCCAGACCAGCCAGGCAGCGCTGCCCATTGCCACGTATAGTGCGGTCCAGACCGGGGCGAACACCCAGTCGGCGGGCGCGCCGGGCGGGCGGACCAGGGTGCGGTACCAGGATGCCAGGTTGCCAGCCGTCACGGCGCCGGCCGCCGCGCCGGTCAGCAGGCAAAGCCCGACCAGCCCGACGAGCATCAGCGCCGAGGTTGTGCGTCCCGGCGGGACGGAATTGGGTGGCCCGGACGGCACGTGGGGCGGAAATCCGGGGCCTTTGGGTGGCGGCTGGCGGAAGACACGTTCCTTTCAATAGAGCCGGGCCTTTCAACAAAGCCGGGCCTTTCACGAAAGCGGGGCCTTTCAGGATAGTCTGGAGATTGTTCGGCCGGCTTGATCCAACTTCAGATGGATCATGCGCCTTCCCGGCGCCAGGCGGCCAGCAGCAGTCCCAGCATCATCGGCAAGGCCAACCAGGCGGGCAACAGGGAAAGCCCGGCAATGCCCGTCACGATGTGGTCATGGCGGGCCGCCAGTCCGATCCAGGCGCTGCCCGAGGCGGAGCGGCCGGCCTCGACGCGGCGCAATTCGGGAACCGCCGGCACGGCACGGGGGCCGCCGGCGCCGAGCCAGTGAACCCCACCGCCGGAGGCCCGGGCGAGCGGCGACAGTATGCTGGCGGTGGCGCGCAAATCCGCGAGTTCGGGCGGATTGGCGGCGCCGGAGGCGGCATAGGCGGTGCGCACGCCGTCACTGACCTGCCACACGCCGGGCAGAGCGGCGGGCAGGGCGGCGGAAGCGCGGCCTGGGCCGCCCGCGCGCAGGGCGATGCTGGCCTGTTTGCCGTCAGGGTCGGTGACGGTGACCGTCTCCGGTGCGGCCGGGTCCGTGGTGCGCCGCTCGATATGTAGGCTGGCATCGGCCACCCGCGCGGTCAGCGCGTTCTCCTCCAGTTCCGGCTCCTGCATCAGCCAGTGCGCGACGCGGCGCAGCAATTCCGCCTGCGGGCCGCCGCCCTGGTGTCCGCGCGACCACAGCCAGATCTGGTCCGACAGCAGCAATGCCGACCGGCCCTTGCCGTAGCGTCCTGCGATCAGCAGCGGCGAGCCGTCGGGCGCGCTCATCAGCACGTCGCCGCGCACGGAAGCGGGCTCGATACGGCGGTACCAGGACCCCCAAGCCGGGGGTTTGCCGGCCGCGTTGGCACCGGCCAGTCCCTGGGTGACCGGATGGCGGGCGCCGAGTTCCGTCACCTCCGGGCGAAACGGGCCGTTGACCACGGCTTGCGCCGGCGCCGGCCGGGCCGGCAGCACCGAGCCGAGCGGTGTCGCCGCCAGGCTCGTCGCGCCGGCGAATTCCGGCCCCACCGACAGCAGCAGCGCGCCGCCCTCTCGGACATGGTCGGCGATGTAGCCGAGATACGGCATCGGCAACAGGCCGCGGTTTTGGAAACGATCGAGCACGATCAGGTCGAAGCTGTCGAGCTTGTCGAGAAACAGCTCGCGCACCGGGAAGGCGATCAGCGCCAGTTCGTTCAGCGGCGTCTGATCGTCTTTTTCCGGCGGGCGCAGAATGGTGAAATGCACCAGGTCCACGGCGGGATCGGCCTTCAGCAATCGGCGCCAGGTGCGTTCGCCGGAATGCGGCTCACCGGAAATCAGCAGCACGCGCAGCCGGTCGCGCACGCCGTTGATCTCGATCACCGCGCGGTTGTTCACGCCGGAGATCTCCCCCGGCAGCTTGTCCGCCGACAGCTCGATCACCGTCGGGCCGGCGCGGGTGATCGGGATGTCGATGTCCTGCGCGACGCCGACCGGCACGCTGCGGACCCAGGTCGGCTCGCCGTCGCGGCGGATGGTCAGGCGGGCCGATCCGGTCGGATGGTCGACGCCGAGGTCCTCGACGATGGCCCGCAACGTGACCGGCTTGCCGACCAGGCCGTAGGAAGGCGCCTCGATCAGCCGCACCCGGCGGTCGGTTTCCTCGCCGGCGGCGGGGATCAGAACGTTCAGCGGGGTGTTGTCCAGCAATTTCGCCGCCTGCTCGGCGGTCGGCGCGTCGTGCACCTCGCCGTCAGTGATCAGGATCGTGCCGGCGAAGCGGCTGCGCGGAATGTCGGCCAGGGCGCGGCTGGTCGCGGCGAACAGGTTGGTGCCGGCGTCGCCGCCTTCCGGCACGATGACGGTGCGCAGTTCCAGGCCGGGGATGCGCCCGGCCCGATCGGTGATGGCGGCGCGGGCGGCCTCGGCCAGGCGGGCGCGTTGGCCGATCTGCATGGAGGCGGTCTGGTCAACCACCAGCAGCCCGATATCGGGCAGGGTCTCCCGGCTTTCCTGCACCAGCATCGGGCCGGCCAGCCAAAGCAGCAGGACCGCGAAGCCGCCGGCCCGCAACGCGGCGCCACGGGCCCGGCGCCAGAAGGCAGGGATCAGGGCAAGGACGGCCAACGCGCCCAGCAGCCCGATCAGCCAGACCGGAACCAGCGGGGAAAACCGCAGCGCGGCGATGGCTTGTTCCATATGCACTAGCCGGCCCCGCTCATTGTCCGAGCCGCTGCAGGATCTGCGGCACGTGCACCTGGTCGCCCTTGTAGTTGCCGGTCAGCGCATACATCACGAGGTTCACGCCGAAGCGATAGGCCAGCAGCCGTTGGCGGGCGGGGCTCGGTCCGGTATTCGAGCCGGGATCGTTGGGAAGCGTCGCATAGGGATTGCGCCCGGCGCCATCCACAGCCCAGGCGGCGGCCCAGCCGTTGGCGCCGATGATCACCGGGCTGACGCTGTCATTGGCGCGGTCCTGGTCGCGCTGCACCCAGATGGTGTCGCCGTTGAAGCGGCCGGGAAATTCCGACAGCAGGTAGAACGCCCTCGCCAGCACATGGTCGGAAGTCAGCGGCGCCAGCGGCGGGATGGAAAGGCCGGTGCCGGCGCGGCGTAGCGCCGCCTCCACGCCCGGCGCGAAGCCGGCGCCGCTGCCCGCGCTGCCTTCCGACCCGCCATTGGTGTCGATCAGGATGATGCCGCCGCGCGCCATGTAGTCGTTCAGGGCGGACACGGCAGCAGGTGCCAGCGCCTGGGCGTCGGGGGTGATCGGCCAGTACAGCAGCGGATAGAAGCTCAGATCGTCCCGGCCGGGCACAACCGCGTCGGGCGGGGCAAGGCTGGCCGCGGTGCGGCGGTTGACGAAAGTCGACAGCCCCGCGAGGCCCGACTGCGCCAGACGGTCGGTGGCGTCGTTGCCAGTCACGATCGCGGCGAGGCGGGTGGCCAGCGCGGGGTTGCCGGCGGGGATGTCGCTGGGAATGTCGGCGGGGATGTCCTGGGCCCGCGCCGGCGCATATCCGCCGGCGCCGAAAGCCAGGATCAGGGCCAGCGAGCCGGCGGCGATCTTTCCCCTCGCCCCCGGTGCCAGCAGGCCGCGCAACAGCAGGCCGATGATCAGGTCGGCGATCAACAGCAGCATCGCGGCGGTCAACAGCCAC
This sequence comes from uncultured Alphaproteobacteria bacterium, assembly GCA_963839645.1. Lineage (GTDB taxonomy): Bacteria > Pseudomonadota > Alphaproteobacteria > Acetobacterales > Acetobacteraceae > PALSA-911. The sequence continues at coordinate 1,001,194 of CAWIVZ010000001.1, forward strand.
GGTCCGACCGGGCGTTCCGGCAGGGCGGCGCCGATCGCCTCCTGCTGCGCGCCGGCGACCGCCGGCGCGGGCTCCGGTGGCGCCAGCATGGCGCCGAGATTGAGTGCCCGCCGGCCGTTCTCGGGCCCGTAGAGGCCGGGCGGATGGCGCGGCGAGGCTTGTGCCCCTGCCAGTTCGCGCCCGGTGAGGCCGGCGGCGGCCGGTGGCGGCGGGCCGAGCTGGCCGTAGCCGTCCAGCGTCTCCGCCGGCGGCAGCAGGGTATCGCTCGCGGTGTCGGCGACGCCCGACGATAGCTGGACCAGCCGGCGCAGCATGTCCACGAACAGCCCCGACAGCGGCAGGTTCGACCAGTCGGCATTGGCGGTGACGTGAAACAGCACCACGCGCCCGGCGTCCCGCGTCGCTTCGGTGACCAGCGGCGTGCCGTCGGCGAGGGTTGCCCAGCTATGCGCCGCCAGCCCAGGGGACGGCTCCGCCAGCACCTGGCGGCTGATCTTGACGTCGTCGGGCACGGCCAGCCCGGCGAAGGGCGAGTTCGGCGGGAACGGCGCCAGCCCGGCCGGCTGGGACCAGGACAGCGCGCCGCCGAGCCGCCGGTCTCCCTGCAGCAGCTTTTCCGGCAGCAGCGGGTCGTCCCCGCCGCCGGGGGGAGCACCCGGCAGGATATCGGCAATGCCCGCGCCGGACGAATGCGGGCCGGCGAAGCGGATCAGCAGGCCGCCCTTTTGCACCCAGGTCGTCAGCTTCGTGCGTTCCGCCGCGCTGGTCAGCGGCCGGTCCGCCAGGATCAGCACGGACAGGTCGCGCGCCAGAAGCTGATCCAGGGTGCCCTCGCGCAGTTCGGCGTAGGGCGCCAGCGCGCGGCGCAGGAAGAACAGCGGCCCGGTCAGCGGGGTTTCGCCGCCACCCTGGCGCAACGCCGCCTGATCGGCGGCCAGCAGGCCGACGGGACGGCGCCGCCAGCGTTCATCCAGCAGCACGACGGACCCGGCCGAGGGCGCGTTCTCCAGCACCAGCCGGGTCAACCGGTTGCGCAGTTCCGGCGGCAGGGTGATGGCGGCCTCGCCGGTCGCGGCGCCGGCCGGAATCGAGATCACGGCGCGGGCGAGGGTACGGCCGTCGCCGCTGCGGGCCAGCACGGTCGCCTCTCCGGCGAGCGGCTGCGGCACCTGGGCAACGCGCGCGACCAGCCGGTCCGCCTCGGCGCGCGGCGGCAGCAGCAGGCGTGCCGGTGGCCGGTCGCAGCAGAGTTCCGTCACCGTGCCGGCATCGGCCAGGGCCTTGGCGAAGGCCGGAAAATCGGTGCCATCCGTCAGCCCGTCGGCAACGTAGACCACCGCCGCGCCGGCATGGCGCCAGCCGGCCAGCGCCCTGGCGGCGGCGGCGCGGTCGGGCGGCCAGGAACGCGGCGCCAGGGCGGCGAGGCGGGACCGCAATTCCGGCGCCGGCATCGGCGGCGTGGCGGCGGGCGGCGCGCCGGTCGGGTCGGGAGCGGTGGCCAGCAGGGCGGTCGGCCGGCCGGCGCGCTCGGCGCGATCCAGCACGCTGCCCGCCGCCTGCATGCGCCGCGGCCAATCCGGCGCGGCGGCCCAGCCGTCGTCGATCACCAGCAGCACCGGCCCCGTGCCGGGCAGGCTGCCGCCGGCATCCAGCACCGGACCGGACAGCGCCAGGATTACCAGCCCGGCGGCAAGGATGCGCAACGCCAGCAGCCAGGGTGGCGTGCGCGCCGGGGTCTCGTGCTGCGCCACCAGCCCCGCCAGCAGCCGGATCGCGGGGAAACGCTCGGTGCGCGGCGCCGGCGGGGTCACCCGCAGCAGCCACCAAAGCACCGGCAGCGCCGCCAACCCGGTCAGCGCCCAAGGCGCGGTGAAGACAAGGCCGGCGAGCATCAGCCTGCCGCCAGCGCGGTATACAGCCCGAGCAGCGCGGCTTCGGCCGGCTGGTCGGTGTGATGCACGGCGAAGCGGCAACCCGCCCCGGTCGCGATGGCGGCAAGCCCGGCCTGGTGCGCCTCCAGCGCTCGGGCATAGGCTTCGCGCACCGCTTCCACCCGCGGGATCAGGGTGTCCGCTTCCCGCTCCAGGCCCTGGAAGCGAACCCGGCCCTGGTACGGCAAGGTCGCTTCCGCGGGGTCGAGGATCTGCAGCATGTGCAGGCTGGCGGGGATTGCGGCAAGACGGGCGACGCTGGCCTGGACCTGTTCCAACGGGGCGAGAAAATCGCCGATCAGCACCACCCTGGCATGCCGCGGCACGAACCCATCCGGCGGCAGGCCGGACGCGTCCATGTTCCCGGTGGTTCGTTCCAATGCCTCCGCCAGGCCATCCAGTCCGGCACGGCCAGACACCGGCCGTTCGCCCAGCAGCGCCACACGTTCCCCGCCGCGTAGCAGCAGGGCGGCCAGCGCCAGCAGCAGCAGCCCGGCGCGTTCCTGTTTCTCGCTCTCTGCCAGCCGCGAGCGCCAGCGCATGGAAGGCGAGGCGTCGCGCCACAACAGGATGGTCTGGGCGGCCTCCCACTCGGTTTCACGCACGAAGGCGCGGTCGGATTTGGCGGATTGGCGCCAGTCGATCCGCGCCACCGGATCGCCGGCTGTGAAGGGGCGGAACTGCCAGAAGCTCTCGCCCTGTCCGGTCCGGCGGCGGCCATGCACGCCCTGCGCGACGGTCGCCGCAACCCGCTCGGCCGCCACCAGCAGCGGCGGCAGGCGGGAGCCGAGGGCCTCCGCGCGGCGTGCCGTCATCGTGGCGGTAGCGTCAGCCAAGCTGCCCGACCAGCCGATCGATCACCTGGGCCAGCGCTATGCCATCCGCGCGCGCGGAAAAGTTCAACGCCATGCGGTGGCGCAGCACCGGGCGGGCCAGCGCGGCCACATCGTCGATGCTGGGGGCCAGGCGGTTGTCCAGCACGGCTCGGGCGCGGCAGGCCAGCATCAGGGCCTGCGCAGCGCGCGGCCCCGGACCCCAGGCGACATGGCGGCGCACCAGATCGTCGCTCGCGGTCTCGGGTCGTCCGCCGCGCACCAGGGCCAGGATCGCCTCGACCACCGTCTCGCCGACCGGCACGCGGCGGATCAGCGCCTGGGCGGCGAGCAGTTCCTCCGCGCTCAGCACCGGCATCGGTTTGGCCTCGGTGGCCCCGGTGGTGGCAAGCAGCATGGTGCGTTCGGCGGCGAGATCGGGGTAGGGCACCGTGATTTCCAGCAGGAAGCGATCGAGCTGGGCTTCCGGCAGCGGATAGGTGCCTTCCTGCTCGATCGGGTTCTGCGTGGCGAGCACATGGAACGGCCGCGGCAAGGCGTGTTCGACGCCGCCGACCGCCACGCGGCTCTCCTGCATCGCCTGCAGCAGCGCCGACTGGGTGCGCGGGCTGGCGCGGTTGATCTCGTCGGCCATCAGCAACTGGCAGAACACCGGGCCGGGGATGAAACGAAAGCTGCGCCGGCCCTCGGCTTCGTCCAGCACTTCGCTGCCGGTGATGTCGGGCGGCATCAGGTCCGGGGTGAACTGCACCCGCTTGGTCGCCAGGCCGAGCACCACGCCGAGCGTTTCCACCAGCCGGCTCTTGCCGAGGCCGGGCACGCCCACCAGCAGCACATGGCCGCCGGACAGAAGGGTAATGAGCGTCTGGTCGACCACCTCGTCCTGGCCGAAGATCACCCGCCCGATGCCGGCCCGCACGGCGGCGACGCGGGCGCCGAGCGCCTCGATCGCTGCCGCCGCGGCGGCTGGCGTAAGGGTTGTTGGCATGGGGGGTGCCATCGGGGGCGTCGCAGGCGCCGCGCTGTGCGCCATGGAAGTCAGATCGGCCGGCATAAATGGGTCCATCCCGCTGTTCGCTATCCGAAAGCTCATATGGGCACTTTCATCGGCGGGGTAATGCTACCTATATCAGGGCAACCGAAGAAAGCATCGCGACAGGGTGGGGATGAGAACGTGAACGAGGCGAGCATGCCGCAATCGCCAGGGGAGCCTTCAGCTTCGGTGGGGCCGGGATCCATTGGCGGAGATATCGGGAAACCAACGTTGCCGATCGAAATCACGGAGATGCGCGCCGTTCGCAGTCGAACGACCACACCCACTTGCCACATCCACTGGCACACCCATTGGCGCGCCGCCTCGCCCGAAGCGGGTGCCGATCGAGTGCGGCGACCTGCCCTTCGTCATCCGGCGCGACGGCACCTGGATGTATCGCGGCAGCCCGATCGGGCGGAAGGAACTGGTCTGCCTGTTCGCCAGCGTGCTCAAGCGCGAGGCGGACGGCTCATTCTGGCTCGAAACTCCGGCCGAGCGCGGCCGGATCGAGGTGGAGGACGCGCCCTTCGTGGCGGTGGAGCTGGACTGGACCGGCGACGGTCCCCAGCAGAGCCTGTCGTTTCGCACCAACGTTGACCAGGTCATCGCCGCCGGGCCGGAGCACCCGATCCGCGTCGCGCACGACCTGCTGACCTGCGAGCCGACCCCCTATATCCTGGTCCGCCCCGGCGCCGGCCATTTGGCGGTCGAGGCGCGCATCGGACGCGCGGTCTATTATGAGCTGGTGGCGCTGGCAGTACCGGAATGGATCGACGGACGGCAGATGCTGGGGGTGTGGAGCCAGGGACATTTCTTCAGCCTGGGCGAGCTGCCCGACGGCGAGGAATAGCCAGGACCGAAGCCCCAGGATCCAAGAGCATGAACGAAGCTGAGTTGCGTGCCAGGCTTGCCGGCCTGCCCGGTCCGGACGCGCCGCACGACATCTTCGCGCCGCGCCTGGACGATCCGGCCGACCCGTTCGACGGCAAGCTGATCGAGGCGGCGGTACTGGTGCCGATCGTGCTGCGTTCGCAGCCCGGCGTGCTGCTGACCAAGCGGACCGCGCATCTGAAGCAGCACGCGGGACAGGTCAGTTTTCCCGGCGGCCGTATCGATCCCGAGGACACCGATGCCGAGGCGGCGGCCCTGCGCGAGGCAGAGGAGGAGGTCGGGCTCGATCGGCGCGGCGTCGAGCTGATCGGGCGGATGTCCACCTATGTCACCGGCACCGGCTACCGCATCACCCCGGTGCTCGGCCTGCTGCAGCCGGATCTGCCGATGGCGCCCTCGCCGCACGAGGTGGAGGCGGTTTTCGAACTGCCGTTTTCCGTGCTGCTCGATCCCGCGGCGCCGCGCCGGGAAATGCACCAATCGCGCGGCAAGCTGCGGGAATACTGGGTTTGGCCGCACCCGGAGCATTTCGTCTGGGGCGCGACCGCGGCGATCCTGGTCAATCTGGCCCGCCATCTTCGCGGTGAGTTTTGAACGAGGCGCCCGCCCTTCACATCCGGCCGCCCGAGTTCCTCGCCGATCCCCGCCTGCGCGCGGTGCTCACGGCCTTGCCCGAGGCCCGCGTGGTGGGCGGCGCGGTGCGCGATGCACTGGCTGAGCGCCCCATTGCGGACCCCGGCGCGGATATCGACCTCGCCACCCCGCGCCCACCCCATGACATCGTCCGCGCGCTGACCAAGGCCGGCATCCGCGCGGTGCCCACCGGCATTTCTCACGGCACCGTCACCGCGGTCATTGGCGGTCGCGGCTTCGAGGTCACCACACTGCGCCGCGACGTCGAGACCGACGGCCGGCATGCCAGCGTGGCCTTCACCGAGGACTGGCGGGTGGACGCGGCGCGGCGCGATTTCACCATCAACGCCATGTCCATGACCGCGGACGGCGCGGTGTTCGACTATTTCAACGGCATCGCCGACCTGCATGCTGGCGCGGTGCGCTTCGTCGGCGACGCCGCGACCCGGATCGCCGAGGACTATCTGCGGATCCTGCGCTTTTTCCGTTTTCATGCCCGCTACGGCACCGGTGCGCCCGACCCGGCCGCCCTGGCCGCGATCCGGGCCGGCGTGGGCGGGTTGGCGATCCTGTCGGTGGAGCGGGTCTGGTCCGAGCTGCAGAGGATTTTGGCCGCACCCGACCCGTCCGGCGCCGTCGCGCTGATGGCGGAGTTGGGCGTGCTGGCCGCCGTGCTGCCGGAAGGGGCGGACCCGGGCAAACTCGCGCGACTGGTTGCCGCCGGTGCGCCCGCCGACCCGATCCTGCGCCTGGCGGCGCTGCTGACGGGGACGCCGAGACGCTCGCCGTCCGGTTGAAATTGTCGACGGCGGAGCGGGCACGCCTCGTTGCTCTGCGCGGCCATCCGATCCCGCAACCGGCCGACGACGACGATACCTTGCGCCGCCTGCTGGCGGATGAGATTCCCGATACCCTGATCGGCCGCGCCTGGCTGGCCGGCGGCGATGCGCCGGACTGGAGCCGGCTTCGCGCTCGCCTCGCCGCCATCCCAAGGCCGGTCTTTCCGCTGGAGGGCCGCGATGCGCTGGCGCTTGGCGTGGCGCCCGGCCCGGCCATGGGTGCGCTGCTGCGCGATACCCGGAATTGGTGGCTGGCGGGCGGCTGCCGAGCCGATGCCAGCGACTGCCGGGCCGAGTTCGCAGCCCAACTGGCGAGACGCGCCCGCGGCTGATACACGGCGCGCATGACCGTTGTCCGCGCCGCCTCTGCCTCCAGCGATGGTTCCTATGCGCTGCTCTACCGCCTCTGGCGGGAGTATGTCCGCCATTATCGCGGCCGGCTGCTGCTGGTGCTGATCTTCACCGCGATCATGGCCGGCACCACGGCGCTGTACCCCGTGGTGATCGACCATGCCTTCTCGATGTTCACCGCGCGCGACAAGCGTATTCTTTACCAGGTTCCGGCCCTGGTGCTGATCGTCACCTCGGTGAAGGCGGCGGCACAGTATTTCCAGAATGTGATGGTCCAGCAGGTCGTGCTGCTGAGCATCCGCGACGTGCAGGGCCGGATGTTCGGCCATCTGGTCCGTGCCGACCTGACCCGGCTGGAACGCGAGGCCCCGGCGCAGCTCGCCGCCCGCTTCACCACCGACGCCGCCACCATCCGCGAGGCGCTGACCCGCGCGGTGAACGGCCTGGCCGACGCGATCACCGTGATCGGGCTGATCGGCTCGATGCTGTATCTGGACTGGGTGCTCAGCCTGATCGCCGCGGCGATGTATCCGCTGGCGGCGGTGCCGATCCAGCGCATCGGCAAGCGCATCCGCCGCGCGTCCGGCGGAATGCAGGAACGGATGGGCGAAACCGCGGCCCTGCTGAATGAAAGCTTCGCCCAGGCGCGGACGGTGCGCGCCTATGGCCTGGAGCAGAGCGAAACCGTTCGCGCCGAGAGCGCGTTCGGCGAATTGTATCGCGCGCTGTTCCGCATGACCCGCTCGCGCGCCCGCGTCGATCCGCTGCTGGAGGTGCTGGGCGGCGCCGCGGTGGCCGCCGTGATCGGCTTTGCCGGCTGGCGGGCGGCGGTGGGCACCAGCACGATCGGCAATTTCACCGGCTTCATCGCCGCCCTGCTGATAGCCTCGCGGCCGCTGCGGGCGCTCGGTTCGCTGAACGCCGCGGTGCAGGAAGGCCTGGCTGGACTGGCGCGCATTTTCTCCGTGCTGGACGAAAAACCGCTGATCCTGGACGCGCCGAACGCCGTGCCATTGCCGCCGGGTCACGGGCACGTGGTGTTCGAGCATGTTGGCTTCGTGTATCCCGATGGCCGCGCGGGGCTCTCTGGCCTGAGCTTCGAGGCCGCGCCTGGCACCACAGTGGCCCTCGTCGGCCCTTCCGGCGCCGGCAAATCCACCGCCCTGGCGCTGATCCCCCGGTTGCAGGATACCACCACCGGCACCGTGCGCGTGGATGACGCCGATGTCCGCACGGTCACGCTCGCGAGCCTGCGCGGCGCCATCGCCTATGTCGGCCAGGACACGCTGCTGTTCGATGATACCGTCGGCGCCAACATCCGCATGGGTCGGCCCGATGCGACCGACGCCGAGGTGCAGGCCGCCGCCGCGGCTGCCGCGGCAGCCGGCTTCATCGCCGCCTTGCCGCAGGGCTACGACACCCGCGTCGGTCCGGGCGGCCAACGCCTGTCCGGCGGCCAGCGCCAGCGCGTGACCCTGGCCCGTGCCCTGCTGCGCAACCCCCGCATCCTGCTGCTGGACGAGGCCACCAGCGCGCTCGACACCGAAAGCGAGGCCGCCGTGCAGCAGGCTCTCGCCACGCTGCGCAAGGGCCGCACGACGATCGTCATCGCCCATCGCTTGTCCACCGTGCGCGACGCCGATCTAGTGGTCGTGCTCGATGCCGGCCGAGCGGTCGAACAAGGCACCCATGCCCAGCTTATCCAGCATGACGGTCTCTACGCCCGTCTCGTCCGCAGCCAGGACCTGGCGCCATAGGCGCCATGGCTTGAAGGAAGACGAGGGCGCTTTGCCCGTCCCGTCCACCTCTCACGGCCATTTCACCTCGGGCGGCAGGCTCATGAGGATGGCTTCCACGTTGCCGCCGGTTTTCAGGCCGAACAGGGTGCCGCGATCGTGGATCAGGTTGAATTCCACGTAGCGGCCGCGGCGGATCAGCTGGTGTTCGCGTTCGGCGGCGGTCCAGGCGTCATGCATCCGCCGGCGCACGATGCGCGGGTAGGCATCGAGGAAGGCGCGCCCGACATCCTGGGTGAAGGCGAAATCCTTGTCGGGATTCCCGGTGTTCAGCCGGTCATAGAAGATGCCGCCCGCGCCGCGGGGCTCGTTACGGTGCGGCAGGAAGAAGTAGCGGTCGCACCAAGCCTTGTATTCCGGGTAGTAGCCGGGATCATGCCGGTCGCAGGCGGCCTTGTAGGTGGCGTGGAAATCCGCCGCGTCCTCGATCGCCGATTGCGTGTCCAGCCGCATCGGCGTCAGGTCGCCACCGCCGCCGAACCAGCCTTGCGTGGTGATCAGCATCCGGGTGTTGAAATGCGCCGCGGGCACCAGCGGGCTTCGCATATGGGCCACCAGGCTGATGCCGCTGGCCCAGAAGCGCGGGTCCTCGGCCGCCCCCGGGATCTGGGTGCGAAATTCCGGCGAGAACTCGCCCCAGACGGTGGACACGTTCACGCCGACCTTCTCGAACACCCGCCCGTGCATCACGCTCATCACCCCGCCGCCGCCCGGCGAGCCGTCCGCGGTCGGTCGGTCCCAGGCTTCGCGGCGGAATTTGCCCGCTTCGGCCGCGCCGCCCGGCGGATATTCGAGCTCGATGGCCTCGAATTCCGCGCAGATCTGGTCGCGAAGATGCTCGAACCAGGCTTGCGCCGCCGGCTTCAGTGCGTCATGGGACGGGCGCGACAGGATTTCAGGCATATTCCGCGAATCCTCGGTGAGTATCTGCTGGAGGTGTGGCCGTGGGCGTGTTGCAGCCGCTAAGCGACGCTTCTAGTATACGGACGAACACGGCTGGAGTGTAACTCCGGCCGGTTTTGGTTAACTATGCGCCCTTTACGGGTTGATCGAGGGATAGATGGCCGACGCCGCCGCGACTGCAGTTCAGGGCACCCCGGGTGCCGAGCATGGTCTCCCCGACGATCCGTCGAAACGCGACTTCCTGAAGCTGGTTGCCGGCGCGGGCGCCATTGTCGGGGCCGGCGCGATCGCCTGGCCGCTGATCGACAGCATGAACCCGTCCAAGGACGTGCTCGCGGCCTCCTCGACCGAGGTCGAACTCACTCCGATCGTCGAAGGCATGGGCATCACCGTGATGTGGCGCGGCAAGCCGATCTTCGTGCGCCATCGCACACCGAAGGAGATTAAGGAAGCCGAGGACGTGTCGCTGGCCCAACTTACCGATCCGATGGCCGACTCGGCCCGGGTGAAGCCCAACCACGCGCAGTGGATCGTCCTGATCGGCATCTGCACCCACCTCGGCTGCATCCCGGTCGGCAACAAGCCGACCGACAACCGCGGCGAATGGGGCGGTTGGTTCTGCCCGTGCCACGGCAGCCAGTACCGACACCTCCGGGCGCGTGCGCCACGGACCCGCGCCGCTTAATCTGGCGTTGCCGCCCTACGCATTCATGACCGACACGAAGATCAAGATCGGCTGACCAAACCAGCCCACTAGGACGAGGTTCCCCCCATGGCCGGCCTGCACAAAAGCGATTTTCAGAATCCAGTGATCAACTGGATCGATACCCGGATGCCCATCTTCACGATGATGCAGAAGGAATACGGATCCTTCCCAACGCCGAAGAATTTCAACTACCTGTGGAATTTCGGCGCGCTGGCGATGGTCAACCTGATGATCATGATCATCACCGGTGTCTTCCTGGCGATGAACTACCAGCCGAATACGATGCTGGCCTTCGACAGCATCCAGCACATCATGCGCGACGTGAACTACGGATGGCTGCTGCGCTACGTGCACCAGAACGGCGCCTCGATGTTCTTCATCGTTGTGTTCGTGCACATTTTCCGCGGCATGTACTACGGCTCCTACAAGTATCCGCGGGAATTGCTGTGGATCCTGGGCGTGGCGCTGCTGCTGCTGATGATGGCCACCGCGTTCATGGGCTACGTGCTGCCCTGGGGCCAGATGTCCTATTGGGGCGCCACCGTCATCACCAACCTGTTCTCCGCCTTCCCCATTGTGGGTGAGCCGATCGTGACCTGGCTGTGGGGCGGCTTCTCGGTCGACCAGCCCACGCTGAATCGCTTCTTCAGCCTGCACTACCTGCTGCCCTTCGTGATCGTCGGCGTGACGTTCCTGCACGTGGTGGCGCTGCACATCACGGGTTCCAACAACCCGCTCGGCATCGACGTGAAGACCCCGCAGGACACGCTGCCGTTCCATCCGTACTACACGGCGAAGGACAGCGTCGGCCTGTGCGTCTATCTGCTGGTATTCGCTTGCCTGGTGTTCTTCGCGCCGAACTTTCTGGGCGATCCCAACAACTTCATTCCGGCCAACCCGCTGCAGACCCCGGCGGACATCGTGCCGGAATGGTACTTCCTGCCGTTCTACGCCATCCTGCGCTCGGTGCCGAACAAGCTCGGCGGCGTGTGCATGATGTTCGGTTCGATCGCGGTGCTGTTCATCCTGCCCTGGCTGGACACCAGCAAGGTGCGCAGCGCGCGGTTCCGCCCGATCTACCGCAAGCTGATCTGGGTGTGGGTGCTGGCCGTCGTCGCGCTGGGTATCTGCGGCGCGAATAAGCCGGAAGGCATCTACGTGGTGGTCGGCCGGGTCGCCACCGCCTACTACTTCCTGCACTTCCTGGTCATCCTGCCTTTGCTCGGGTTCCTGGAGCGGCCGCTGCCGCTGCCGGAAAGCATCAGCCGGCCCGTGCTCGGCGGTGCTGGTGGTGGCCCCCTGCCCGGCGGCGCCGCTGCCAAGCCGATGGAGAAAAACTGATGCGTTCCCTAGGTCTTCGTTCCCTGGGTCTTCGTTCACTGGTTGCCGGCTTCGCGCTGCTCGCCGGTTCCGCGCTCGTCGTTCCCGCGCCGGCCGAGGAAACCATCACCCTGCCGAAGCAGAACTGGAGCTTCGAGGGCCTGTTCGGCACCTACGACCTGGCCGCCGCCCAGCGCGGCTTCCAGGTCTATGCGGAGGTTTGCTCGAACTGCCATTCGATGGATCAGATGTTCTATCGCAATCTGTCGGGCATCGGCCTGTCGGCCGCGCAGATCAAGAGCATCGCCGCCGGCTTCGACGTTCCGCTGGGCCTGAATGATGCCGGCGAGCCGGTCACCGGTCCCGCCACGCCGTCCAGCCGATTCCGCGCGCCGTTCCCGAACGAGAAGGCGGCCCGCGCGGTGAACGGCGGAGCGCTGCCGCCGGACCTGTCGCTGATCGTCAATGCGCGGGTGGGCGGGCCGGACTATGTCTACGACCTGCTGACCGGTTTCGCCGATCCGCCGGCGGGGATGAAGATGCAGGAGGGGATGAACTACAACAAATATTTCCCCGGCCATCAGATCGCCATGCGCCAGCCGCTCTCTGATGGCCAGGTGGAGTACGCCGACGGCACCAAGAACACGCTCGAGCAGGAAGCGCATGACGTCGTGACCTTCCTGTCCTGGGTGTCCAACCCGGAACTGGTCGAGCGCAAGAAGATGGGCGTGCGCATTGCCCTGTTTCTGGTGCTGATGACCGGCGTCACCTATGCCGTGAAGCGGCAGATCTGGGCGGATGTCGACCATTAAGTAAGCTAAGGCGAGGGGGCTCTGCCCCCCTCTGCATCTGCCTCGCAGCTACAGCCCGTTCAAAGGGCTCGCCCTTTGGAAACCCTCGACTTGCACGAGACCCGGAGCCATCAATGGCCAATGAAATCGAGCCGGTGATCGGCATCATCGGCGGGTCTGGGCTGTACGATATCGAGGGTCTCACGGACAAAAGCTGGCGCCCGGTGGCAACGCCGTGGGGGACGCCGTCCGACGAATTGCTGTTCGGCGAATTGGCCGGCGTGCGCTGCGTGTTCCTGCCCCGCCACGGCCGCGGCCACCCGACATCGCCGACGCATCTCAACTACCGCGCCAACATCGACGCCCTGAAACGCTCCGGCGTCACCGACATCCTGTCGCTGTCCGCGGTGGGCAGCCTGAAGGCCGAGTTGCCGCCAGGGCATTTCGTCATCGTCGACCAGTTCATCGACCGCAGCTTCGCCCGTGAGAAAAGCTTCTTCGGCGAGGGGATCGTCGCCCATGTGTCGATGGCCCATCCGGTCTGCCCGCGTATCGGCGACGTCGTGGAGCATGCCGCCCGGGGACTGGGCCTGCCGGTGACGCGCGGCGGCACCTATCTGGTGATGGAAGGCCCGCAATTCTCCACCAAGGCCGAAAGCGAACTGTATCGCTCCTGGGGCTGCAGCGTGATCGGCATGACCAACATGCCCGAGGCGAAGCTCGCTCGCGAGGCGGAGATTTGCTACGCGACCGTGGCGATGGTGACCGATTTCGACTGCTGGCACCCCGACCACGACCACGTGACGGTGGACGCGGTGGTGAAGGTGCTGTTAGGCAATGCCGAGAAGGCGCGCGAACTGGTCAAGACCGTGGTGCCCTTCCTGGGTCAGAAGCGAGGTCCGTGCCCGGCCGGCTGCGATCGGGCGCTGGACTACGCGATCATCACCGCGCCCGAAAAGCGCGACCCCGCCCTGCTGGCGCGGCTCGATGCGGTCGCAGGACGGGTGATCTAGGCGGCCAGCGGCACAAGGCCGCTGCTGGCGATTGCGGCAGCAGCGGACGGCGTGGACAGGAAGGCCACGAATGCCTGCGCCGCATCCTGCCGGGACGAGGCGGCGAACAGCCCCGCCGAAAAGATCGTCTCGCTGCCGATTTCGGCCGGCAGCTTGCCGACGATGTCGACGCCCGGCACTTCCATCAATTCGCTGATCTGCTGCACGGCCAGTTCCGCCTCGCCCTTGGCGACGCGTTCGGCGGTGAAACCGCTCGGGACGATGGTCGCCTTGGCATTGACCTCCTCCGCCATTCCCAGGCGTTCGAGCAGCCCGGCGAAGAAGATGCCGCTGGCGCCGGCCTTCGAGTAGACGATCGAGCCCGCCTGGCGCAGCGTGTTCTTGACGGCGGCAACCGAGGAAATGTCCGGCCTGGCAGCGCCGGCGCGCACGGCGAAGCCGACGGCCGACAACGCCAGATCGGTGCGGCTGCCCGCGAGCATGGTGCCGGCCGCGATCAGAGTATCGATCCCGGCCGCCGTCAGGATCGCCACGTCGGCGGTCGCTCCGCCGCCGATGCGGTCCATCTGCACGGCGGTGGGTCCGAAGACGGCGTCGATCTTCATTCCGGTTTCGGATTCGAACACCGGGATCAATCCGCGCAGCGCGCCTTGCAGGCCCAGAGTGGACAGCAGCGCCAGCCCGCCGGCCATGTCAGCGCCCCTTCGCTGCCAGCGCGGAAGCCCGTTTCAGCACTTCCTGGGCCCGGGCCACGACGGGAATGTCGATCATCTTGCCCTCGAACTCGATCGCGCCCTTGCCCGCCGCCAGCGCGGCATCATAGGCGTCCACCATCGCCTGGGCGCGGCGGACTTCTTCGGGAGTGTAGCCGTATTCCTCGTTCAGGATCGGCACCTGCAACGGATGGATGCAGGCGGCGCCGGCGAAGCCGAGCCTGCGCGAACGCTTGATCGTGGCGCGGAATGCCTCGGTGTCCTTGTAGTCCGCCACCGTGCCGATGAAACCCAGTGGCAGGATGCCGGCGGCGCGGGCGGCGAAGATGGAGTGCTGCTTCGGGTAGAACAGCCCCTCCGCCTCCGGCAGCATGCCGACGGACAAGGCGATGTCCTCCGCGCCGATGGTGATCGCCACCACGCGGGGATGGCTGCGCGCGATCGCCTCGGTGCGGAAGAAGCCGCTGGCGGTTTCCACCATGGCGATGAAGCGCACGGTGCCGTTGGGCAGGCCGCGCTCCAGCTCCAGCTCATCGACGATCTCGGCGATCATCTGGATGTGCTCGGCGCTTTCGATCTTCGGCAACGCGAGCGCGGTAACGCCGGGAATGACAGCGGCTTCCAGGTCGGCGATCAGCATGCGCCAGGGCCGGTTCACCCGCACCACCACATCCGATCCCTTGCGCGAGACCTTGGGGATGGCGGCGGCGATCATCGTGCGCGCCTGCGCCTTCTGGCTCGGCGCGACCGCGTCTTCCAGATCGAGGATATAGGCGTCGGCGTTGCGGTCCGCCGCCGTGTCGACGAATTTCTCGACATTGACCGGGACGTACATCAGCGAGCGCCAGACCGGCAGGTTCCGTTCCATTTTCTTATTCCTTGATCGCGCCGGCGCTCACGAGGGCGGCGAGTTGTTCGTCGGTATAGCCAAGGCCGGTCAGAATTTCCCGCGTGTGCTGGCCGAGATCCGGCGCGGGCAGCCGCAGCTTGCCGGGGGTATCGGACAGGCGCGGGATGATGTTGTGCATCAGCACCGAGCCGGCCTCGGCGTCCGGCGCCTCGACGATCACGCCGCGCGCCTGCACGTGCGGGTCGTCGAGAAACTGGTCGATGTCGTAGACCGGCGTTGCGGTTATTTCCGCCGCCTCGAACACCGCCATGTTTTCCGCCAGCGTGCGCGTGGCGATGAACTCGGCAATCGGCGCCTCGCATTCCTCCACATGGTGCAGACGGTCGGTGTTGGTGCGAAAGCGCGGATCGGTGATCATGTCCTCGCGCCCTATGGCGCGCATCAGCCGCTCCGACATCGCCTGGATGGACGCGGAAATGGCGATGTAGCGGCCTTCCCTGGTGCGGAAGGTGTTGCGCGGCGAGGTGGTGATGGACCGGCTGCCGGTGCGCGGCGACAACTCGCCGGATACGCGATAGATCGCCGCCTCCGGCCCCAGGATGGAAACGATGGGGTCGAGCAGCGGCAGGTCGATCACCTGGCCTTTTCCGCCCTTCTCCACCTCGCGCAGCGCGATCATCACCGAATAGGCGCCGTACAGGCCCGGCCACCATGTCGGCCAGCGCCAGCGGCGGCAGCACCGGCGGGCGATCCGCAAAACCGTTCTTGGAGGCGAAGCCGGACATCGCCTCCACCAGCGTGCCGAAGCCGGGGCGGTCGCGGTATGGGCCATCCTGGCCAAAGCCGGTCACGCGTACGATGATCAGGCCGGGATTGCGCGCATGCAGCACTTCCGGTGCGAAGCCCATGCTCTCCAGCGTGCCGGGGCGGAAATTCTCGATCAGCACCTGGGCCGTATCGAGCAGGTCGTGCAGCGCCTGCTTGGCCACCGCCGAACGCAGATTCATCGCCAGGCTCTTCTTGTTCCTGGCGTAGACCTTCCAATGCAGGCTCTGGCCCTTGGTGCGCCAGGCGCGCAGGGGATCGCCCTTGTCGGGGTCTTCGATCTTGATCACCTCCGCGCCATGATCGGCCAGCTGCAGGCTGATCATGTTGCCGGCGACCAGGCGGGACAGGTCCACCACGCGGATGCCGGCCAGCGGCGCCTTGGCGGTGGGGTCGAACTCGATGTGCTGGATCATGCGGCCAGCTTATTCGGCCAGCGCGAAGGGGTCTACCGGGCCGCCCCCATGCCGCCGCCGGGCACCCACAGCACGTCGGTCGCGGCGTTGTCGTTCAGCTTGCGCGAAAGCACGAACAGATGGTCCGACAGCCGGTTGAGGTAGCGGACCACGGCCGGGTTGATCTCCTCTTGCGCGGCCAATGCAACCGCAAGGCGTTCGGCGCGGCGAACCACGGTTCGGGCATGGTGCGCGTGCGCCGCGGCCGGGCTGCCGCCGGGCAGGATGAAGCTGGTCAGCCGGGGCAGGGCTTCGTTCATCGCCACCACTTCCGCCTCCAGCCGCAGGATCGGCGCATCCGTCACTCGCAGGCGTTCCCCCGCCGCACCGGGCACGCAGAGATCGGCGCCGATATCGAACAGATCGTTCTGGATGCGCGCCAGCATCGCATCCGCCGCGTTGGCGGTGTGCAGGCGCAGCAGGCCGATGACCGCGTTGGCTTCGTCCACGGTGCCATAGGCCTCCACCCGCAGCGCGTCCTTGCGCACCCGCGTGCCGTCGCCCAGCGAGGTTTCCCCGCTGTCGCCGCCGCGCGTCACCACTCTGTCGATCCGAACCATGCCTGCTGTCCTCCTGCCTGGGATCGCTGGCGGCGCATGCCTACCGCAGCGTGAAGTCTATCGCGATGGATATCGTCGATCGCACCGGAACGCCGCCGTCGATCGCCGGGCGGAAATGCCAGGTGACGACCGCCTCCCGCGCGGCTTCATCCAGCATGACGTGGCCCGAACTTTTCTCGATCCCTACCGCCTCGACATGCCCGTCCGGGGCGACATGGACCTGCACGACAACGAGACCGTGCTCACCCAGCCGGGCAGCCTGTGCGGGGTAGACCGGCTCGCGGTTGCGGAACTTGGCATCGACCTCGACGGGGATGATCTGCGAGCCCGTGGCGACCAGCGAACTGAGGCTGTCGGTGCCACCGAGATTGATCTGCGGGGCGGGGTCGGCCTTCGGGGCCGGCTTGGCCGCGGGCGGGGGCAGCGGTGCCGCCGTTACCTCGGCCTGCTTGGGATCAGACTGGGGCTCGGCTTGAGGCTGGGGTCCGGCCTCGGCCGATGGGTCTTGCGGCAGCTTCGGTTCCGGCGGCTTGGCCGCCTCTGGCTCCGGTCTGGGCGGCGGTTCCTGTTTGGATGGAGGCGCCTTCGGGGGCAGGCTTATCTGCGGCTTCGGGGGCGGTGGGCTTGCCGAAGCCCTTCTCCTGCACCACCACGAATTCGAACGAGGGCAGCGGAGCGTCCTGCTTGAGGGGTTTCCGCTCCGGCAATCCCAGCAACCCCGGCGCCACCAGCGCGGTCGCGGTCAGCAGGAAATGCAGGGCGACCGAGGCGGCCACGAAGATCAGCAGGCGACGATTGGCCCGGCTGGCGGCCAGGCGTCCGCGGGCCGTTGAACCGCGGCTCATCGCACCGGGCGTCGGGGAACCGGGGATCAAGGAACCGGGGATCACAGAACCGGAACGCCGGTCTGCTTGGCCTTGCCCTCCGGTTCGACATGGATGGTGATGACCAGATGGTCCATGTCCGCCTTCAGCGCCGCCTCGATCCGGTCGCAGATGTCGTGACTGTCCGCAACGGTCATCGCCCCGGGCACCACCAGATGAAACTCGACGAACGTGAGCCGCCCGGCGTGCCGGGTGCGCAGATCATGCGCCTCGATCGCACCGGCGGCGTGTTCGGCAATAACCGTGCGGATGCGGTTGATAACCGCCGGTTCTGGGGCGGCGTCCATCAGGCCGCCGACCGATTCCCATATCATCGACGCGCCCGACCACAGCACATGCACCGCCGTCGCCGCCGCCAGCAGCGGGTCCAGCAGCAGATAGCCGGTCTGCACCGCCAGGAATACGCCGACTGTCACACCGACGGACGTCACCACGTCTGCCATCAGATGTTTTGCATCGGCCTTCAATGTTGGGGATCGCAGCACGCGGCCATTGCGGAACAGCAGCGCGGCCCATAGCGCGTTGACCGCGGTGGCGACAGCGTTCAGCGCCAGGCCTTCATAGGGCATCAGAATGGGTTGCGGATCGTGCCAGGTTTCCCAGGCGTGCTTGAAGATCGACAGCGCGGCCACGACGATCAGCACGCCTTCGATCACCGCCGCGAAGAACTCCGCCTTGTCGTGGCCGAAGGGGTGATTGGCGTCCGCGGGGCGGGAGGCGAAGCGCAGCGCGATCAGCGCCACCAGCGCCGCGGCGATGTTCACGGTGCTTTCCAGCGCGTCCGAATACAGCGCGGCACTGCCGGTTATCCACCAGGCAACGCCCTTCATGAGCAGCACCAGGATGCCGATCCCGATGCTGCCCGCTGCCATGCGTTCTGCCTTGCCCAAGCTGGTCCCGTGCTGCTGCGTCTAGCCGAAAGCGTTCCGGAACAGCCTCTAGAGTGCTTTCACGCCGCGCGAAAGAACTTAGCGGCCGTTCTGGACGCCGCCGTCAGACCGAAAAATACTTCGCCTTCGGGTTCAGCACCACGATCGCGCTGGTCGACTGCTCCGGGTGCAGCTGAGATTCGTCGGACAGCGACACGCCGATCCGTTCCGCCCCGAGCAGCTTCAGCAAAGCCTCCTGGTCCTCCAGCTTCGGGCAGGCCGGGTAACCAAAAGAATAGCGCGAGCCGCGATAACCCTGGGCCAGCATCTTCTCCATGTCGCGGTCGTCCTCGGCGGCGAAGCCCAGTTCTGCGCGGATGCGCTTGTGGGTGTATTCGGCCATCGCCTCGGCCATCTCCACCGACAGGCCATGCAGATACAGATAATCCTGGTAGCGGTTTTCCTCGAACCAGATACCCGAGCGGTGTCGGACGCCTTCTGCCCGACCGTGACCACCTGCAACCCGATCACGTCCCGCTCCGCGTCATCGACATCGCGGAAAAAGTCGGAAATACACTCGCCGTCCTCCTTCGGCTGGCGCGGCAGGGAGAAGCGGGCGAGTTCCGTGGCGCCGTCCTGGTCGAAGACGATCAGGTCGTTGCCCTGGCCGGCGGCCTTCCAGTAGCCGTAGGCCGATTGCGGCTTCAGGATGTCCTGCTGCTCGCAGATCGTCAGCATCCGGCGCAGGACCGGACGCAGCTCCTGCTTCGCCCAGCCGAGGAAATCATCCAGCGAGCGGCCCTGCTTACGAAAGCCCCACTGGAACTGGTACAGGCTGCGCTCGTTGACAAACGGCACGATCGCCTTGGCCGGCGCTTCCAGGATACGCGAGCCCCAGAACGGCGGCACCAGCACCGGCGTGTCCTGGGTCATGCGCCGGCGCCGCGCGCGCACGGCGTTCACGTCCACCGGCTGGAACGCCAGCGCGTCGGCCTGGCCGAGGGTGCGCTTGGTGTTGCGCGCCTTGCCGGAACGCTTGGCCTGGGTCGCCGCCAGGTAATCGTCAAAGCCGTTGCCGGTGACCTTGTCCATCAGATGCAGCCCGTCGAACGCATCGCGCGCATAGGCGACGCGGCCGGAGGCATAGGCGCGGACGCAGTCGTCCTCCACATAGTTGCGCGTGAGAGCCGCGCCGCCGAGCAGCACCGGAACCTCCAGCCTCTGGCGTGACATTTCTTCCAGGTTCTCGCGCATCACAACGGTGGATTTCACCAGCAGGCCGGACATGCCGATGGCGTGCGCGCGGTGCTCGTGCGCGGCCGCGATCATGTCCGCCAGCGGCACCTTGATGCCGAGATTGACCACGCGGTAGCCGTTGTTGGTCAGGATGATGTCGACCAGGTTCTTGCCGATGTCGTGCACGTCGCCCTTCACGGTGGCGAGCACGATGGTGCCTTTCTCCTGGCCCTCCACCCGCTCCATGTGCGGTTCCAGATGTGCCACGGCGGCCTTCATCGTTTCCGCGCTTTGCAGCACGAAGGGCAGCTGCATCTTGCCGGCGCCGAACAGCTCGCCAACCACCTTCATGCCGTCGAGCAGGAAGTTGTTGATGATATCGAGCGGCTTGTTGGTCAGCATCGCCTCGTCGAGCTCGTCGCCCAGGCCCTTGCGGTCGCCGTCGACGATGCGGTCCTTCAGCCGGCCTTCCACCGTTTCGGCACGCTTCTTCACGGTGGCGTCCGCGAGCTTGCGGTCGGCGAACACCTCCAGCAATTTGTGCAGCGGATCGTAGCCTTCGCGCGCGCCGGTCGAAGATCAGGTCTTCGGCGATCTTCACTTCCTCCGGCGCGATCAGATGCAGCGGGCGGATTTTCGATACATGCACGATGGCGCCGGTCATGCCGGCGCGCACGGCGTGATCCAGGAACACCGAGTTCAGCACCGCCCGCGCGGCGGGGTTCAGGCCGAAGCTGATGTTGGACAGGCCGAGGATGATCTGGATGTCGGGGAACGCGTCACGGATCATCTTGATCCCCTCCAGCGTCCAGAGGCCGAGCTTGCGGTCGTCCTCGTTGCCGGTGGCAATCGTGAAGGTCAGCGGATCGATCAGCAGGTCGGACTGGCGCAGGCCGTGCTTGTTGCAGGCGAAATCGACCAGGCGAGAGGCGATGCGCAGTTTGTCTTCCGCGGTTTTCGCCATGCCGACCTCGTCGATCGTCAGCGCGATCACGGCGGCGCCGAATTTCTTCGCCAGGATCAGCCGGTCGGTGGCGTGGCCCTCGCCGTCCTCGAAATTGATCGAGTTGATGATCGGCTTGCCGCCATGCAGCTTCAGCGCCGCCTCGATCACCGGGGTTTCCGTGCTGTCGATCACCAGCGGCGAGTTCACCGAGGAAGTGAAGCGGCGGATCACCTCGTTCATCTCCGCCACCTCGTTGCGGCCGACGAAGGCGGTGCAGATGTCCAGGCTGTTGGAGCCCTCGGCGATCTGCTCACGGCCCATCGAGACGCAGCCATCCCAATCGGCCTTTTCCTGCAACTCGCGCCATTTCTTCGAGCCGTTGGCGTTGCAGCGCTCGCCGATGGCGAAGAAGGCGTTTTCCTGGCGCAGCGAAACCTGCTGATAGAGCGAGGCAACCGAAGGCATCCAGATCGGCTTGCGCACGACGGGGGCAGGCCGGAAACCACCCCGTTTCCGCAACATCGCGTCCAGCGCCTGGATGTGCGGGATCGAGGTGCCGCAGCAGCCGCCGATCAGGTTCATGCCGTCCTCGGCGACGAAGCGTTCCAGCCAGCTGGCCATTTCCTCCGCACCCAGGGGGTAGCGGGTCTGTCCGTCCACCAGTTCCGGCAGGCCGGCATTCGGCTGGATCGACAGCAGCCCGGGCCAGTTGGCGGCGAGCCAGCGGACATGCTCCGCCATTTCCTGCGGCCCGGTGGCACAGTTCAGGCCCATCAGCGGCACGTCGAGAACTCGATCACGGTGGCGGCGGCGGCGATGTCGGGGCCGACCAGCAGCGTGCCGGTGGTTTCCACCGTAACCTGCACGAAGATCGGTGTGTTCACGCCCGCCGCCGTGCGGGCAATCTTGGCGCCGTTGACGGCGGCCTTGATCTGCAGCGTGTCCTGGCAGGTCTCGATCAGGATCGCGTCCACCCCGCCGGCGATCAGGCCGCGGCATTGCTCGGCAAGGCCGGCTTCCAGCGGATCGTACTCGATGTTGCCGAGCGAGGGCAGCTTGGTGCCCGGTCCGACGCTGCCGATCACGTAGCGATGGCGGCCGTCGGAAAAGGTCTCGGCCGCCTCGCGCGCCAGTTCGGCCGAGACCTTGTTGATCTCGAAGGCGCGGTCCGACAGGCCGAATTCGCCGAGCGTGACCGGGGAGGCGCCGAAGGTGTTGGTTTCCACCATGTCCGCGCCGGCCTCGAAATAGCCGCGATGGATTTCCCGCACCAGATCGGGGCGCGAGAGGCTGAGGACGTCGGTGCAGTTCTCCTGCCCCCAGTAATCCTTTTCGATATCGAGCGTCAGCGCCTGCACGCGCGAGCCCATGCCGCCGTCGCAAAGCAGAACCTGGTCACGCAGGGCATCGAGCAGAGAAGGGCGGGTCATGAAATCTCGTTTTTCAGGAAGGTTCAGGCGTCAGGCGGGGGTTTGGGCAAGCTGGGAAGCGGCGGCTTGCGCCATATGGGGCCGGTGGGCCGGCCAGATGGTCATTTGCATGGAGCCGGGCACGGTGATGCGTTCGCCGGGGGAGAGGCCGGCACCGGTCAACAGATCGCGCATCGTGTCATCGGAAAAGCCGGGCCAGCGATGCGCCAGCCGTTCGATGAGTTCGGCGCGGTCATGCGGGGCGAGATCGACCACGAGCAGCGTGCCGCCCGGCCGCAGCACGCGCACCGTCTCGGCCAGCACGCTTTCGGGGGTTTCGGCGTAGTGCAGCACCATGTGCAGCAAGCGCGACATCGTAGCCGGCATCGAACAATGGCAGGCGATACATATCGGCCAGCCGCACGGCGCAATGCGCGAGATCGGCGCGCGACAGGCGGGAGCGGGCCAAAGCGAGCATCTGCTTGGAAGCGTCCACGCCAAGGCCCTGAGAAATCCGCGGCGCCAGCAATTCCAGCAGCCGGCCGGTGCCGGTGCCGATGTCGATCAGGCGGCCGGCATTCTCCGGAACCAGCGACAGCAACGCCGCTTCGACCGCGGCGGCGGGCAGGTCCAGCGCGCGCATCTCGTCCCAGTCCGCGCCCTGGCGGCGGAAGCTTTCCGAGGCAACCCGGGCGCGTTCGGCCAGCACCCGGGCAGCCTGGCGGCGGTCGGCGGCGAGGATCTGGTCGTCCTCCGGCAGGCGGGTCAGCAGGTCGCGCACCAGCGCCCCCGCCTCCCCGGCCGGCAGGGTAAACCAGACCTGGGCGCCCTCACGCACCCGCTCCAGCAGCCCGGCATCGCCGAGCAGCTTCAGGTGGCGCGACAGGCGGGGCTGGGACTGGCCGAGGATTTCGGTGAATTCCATGACGCAGAACGCGCCGCGCGCCGCCAGCGCCAGCAGGCGAAGGCGGGTCGGCTCGGCGGTGGCGCGAAGCGCGGTTAGTAGACGGTCCATGGCCTTGCAAATGACATAAATATATCCTTATGTCCAGCGTATGGCGCTATTCATGGATGCAAGGGTAAAGCTGCGGATCGGAACCGCCGATATGGCGGGGGCGGATGACGCGCTGTTGATCGAAGGCGACGGTGCCGCGCCGGACGGCAACGTCCATGGCCGGTTCGTTGTGCCGGCGGCGGCCGCCCATACAGCGGGTTGCGCCTGCTGCCTGCCGCGCGGCCCGGTGGCGGAGGCGCTGACGCGGCTGTTCCTGCAGCGTGTGCGCGGAGATGTTAAGTTTTTTTCGGGGGTTGTGGCGGTTCCCCGTAGCGTCGCTGGCGAGGCGGCCATCCGCGCGGCTTTGCAGGAGGATCCGATGGTTATGGCCCGATTTCGCCTGACCGGTGGATAACCGCCGGTTGGGTGAACGATTCCAATATCCTCGGTTGTGTTCTTCAAGTGCACATCGCAGTGGACGGCGCTTGGCATTTTCCGGCATACCTCTGTCAACCCGACCTGGTCGGTAGAACTATGGATCACATCACGCTTTGGAGAGACACATGCGGCGGTTCCTTATCGGTCTGACGGCGGTTGGAAGCCTGTTAGGCAATTCCGCGATGGCGGCCCAGCAATGCCCGAATGCCACGGATCAACAGGCATTCGAACTGACGGCGCTGAAGACGGCGCTGATGGTGGTTGCCACCACCTGCGGCGATCGCGAGCAGTACAACAGCTTCATCCGCCGGTATCAGCCGAAGCTGGTCGAGACCGACCACTCGCTGACCAGCTATTTCAAGGCCCATTACGGCAGCCGCGGCCAGTATGAGCACGATCGCTATGCGACGGACCTGGCGAATTCGCAGTCGCGCTTCGGCCTGGCGCAGGGCACCGATTTCTGCTCCCGCAACGCCACGTTGTTCACCGAGGTACTGGCGCTCCCCAGCCCCACGGACCTGCCGACCTATGCCGCGGGCAAGGACCTTATTCCCGCCTCGATCGGTGCCTGCCCCGGCATAACGGTTGCCAGCGCCACGACGCATGCTTCCGGACATGTGAACGTGAAGAAGAAGCACTGATCCGGCATCAAGCCGGCCTCGGGGGCGGGACGGACCCGGCCCCCGAGGGATCGAGTATGGTCCGTCCTGGCTATTTCGTAACGCTGACGTCTACCTGCACCAGGGCATCGCCCGGAACGAGCTTGACGGTGAAGCGGTCGCCGCCGGCGAACCCGCGGTCCGGCGTGTAGTCGATGCGCGTGTCGTCGCCGACGGTGTGCACATAGACCTTGCCGGATTTCGGCCTCACGGTGACGAGCCCCGCCGTATACGGCCGGCCGGATTGCGATGCCAGCACGCCGCACCAGCCGCCGTCATTGGCCATCTTCATCGACACGTTGTTCGGCGCGCCATTCTTGGGCTCCACCCGCGGGGCCGAGCAGGTTTTTGCACCGCCGGTCATATCAACCGCGTAGAGCCGGGTCGCGGACGCGCGCGACTGTGGCTGGTCGCAGCCTTGCACCAGCATCGCCGTCACTGCCAGGGCGCCCCAGATCCTGGCCCCATTGGCCGCCGGCCTGCTCATCTGCCCGAACTTCATCACGGTCATCTCCATATCTGCTCCGATGGAGAGTGATAACCACATCCCGCCGTGATCTGGAAACACCCCTTGCGTGTCTTTGCCTTGATGATGGACCAACGGTAATTTGATGCACGTTATGGTTGCATGCATACTCGGTATCCATGAAGCAAGACATGTGGGCCTGGTGGTCAGGTACGGGGGCTGAGTTGGCTGAAGCTGACCCCGAACAACTTGTCGGGGTGCTGTCGCAGCGGCTTGTCCAGGCACATTCGGTCAATTACGCAACCCAGCTCCTGGCTTGGCGGCGGCAGATCACACTGCTGCGAGACGCCATGCGCGATCTGCCCGGCGCGTGGCGCTTGATGCTGGAGTATCCGCTGTTGCGCCTTGGGCGGCGGATCGATGCCGTGCTGGTCGGCGAGGCCTGCGTCCTGGTGCTGGAGTTCAAGGTCGGCATCGCGCCGTTCACGGCGCTCGACCGGCGCCAGGCCGAGGATTACGCGCTCGACCTGTTCGATTTCCATGCCGAAAGCCGGGCACATCCCGTGGTGCCGATCCTGGTCGCCACCGGCGCCGAAACGGGCGGCACGGACTGGCCGTTGATTTGGCACGGCGTGACGCCGGTGCTGGATGCCAGCGCCGCAACATTGCGTGATCTGCTGCTAGGAATTGCCGCGCGCATTCCGCCACCGCGTCAAAAGCTGGATGCCCTTGCCTGGGAGGCCGCGCCCTATCGCCCGGTCCCGACGATCGTGGAAGCCGCGACGATGCTCTATCAGCGCCACGGCGTGGCGGAAATCGCCGAGGCGCGCGCGGATGTCGGCAATCTCACCCGCACCACGGACGCGATCCGTGCGGCGGTAGCCGAGGCGCGCGAGCAGGGGCTGCATCTGATCCTGTTCGTGACCGGCATACCCGGCGCGGGAAAAACGTTGTGCGGCCTGAACGCGGTGTTCGGCGCCGAGGACGGCGCGGCGTTCCTGACCGGCAACCTGCCCCTGGTGCATGTGATGCGCGAGGCCCTGGCGCGCGATGCGCGGGATCAGGGCCGCAGCATCCGTCTGGCGCGCCAGGAGACCGAAAGCGCCATCCAGCCGCTAATGGGCTTCCTGCGCGACAATCTGGCCCGCGACCTGCCGCCGCACGAGCATGTCATCGTGTTCGACGAAGCCCAGCGGGCCTGGGATGCCGACTATGGCCGGCGGAAATTCGACCTTCCGGAGAGCGAGGCGGCGCTGTTCCTCGACATCATGCGGCGGCACCGCGACTGGTCGGCTATCATCGCCCTGGTCGGCAACGGCCAGGAAATCAACACCGGCGAAGCAGGTCTGGCCGCCTGGGGGGAGGCACTGTCGGCGCGGCCGCACTGGCAGGTATGCGCGCCGCCGGCGGTGCTGACCGCGGCCGACCCGCGCCAGCGCCTGTTCGACGTCGCGCCGCCCGGGTTGCGGGTGGATCCCGTGCTGCATCTGAACGTACCGGTGCGCTCGATCCGTTCCGCCGCCGGGTCGCCATGGGTAGACGCCGTGCTGAGGGGGGATGCATCGCTCGCCGCCTCGATCGCAGCCGAAGCGGGGGGCGTGCCGTTCCTGCTGACACGGTCGTTGACGCAGATGCGCGCGGCGCTGCGGGCGCTGGCTCGCGGCACAAGGCGAGCCGGGCTGGTGTGCAGCGCCGGGGCCAGGCGGCTGCGCGCCGACGGGGTTTCGCCGAACTTCCCGCATTTGGATGCCAATGCGGTCGCCAATTGGTTCCTGGACCGCTGGCCGGATGTGCGGGCGTCGGACGCGCTGGAACTGCCGGCCACCGAGTTTGCCTGCCAGGGACTGGAACTGGACCTGGTGGGGCTGTGCTGGGGCAATGACCTGATCCGCCGGGCCGGACAGGCGAACTGGCTGGTCCGCTCGTTCGTCGGCACGCGCTGGCAGGAGCCGCGAGGCGAGCAGAACATCGCCTTCCAGATCAACACTTACCGCGTGCTGCTGACCCGGGCCCGCTATGAGACGGTGATCTGGATCCCGGCGGGCGACACGGCGGACATCACCCGCAAGCCGGCGGAATTCGACGCGATCGCCGAATTCCTGTTGCGTTGCGGCGCCCAGATGCTCGAAACGGATTTTTCGGACCGGCCTTCGGCGTCGCTGCCCGAACCCGATCGTCATCCAATGCTGCTGTAGGCCGCCGGTGCAGCGATCAGGCAGACGGCCAGGGTTTTGGCGCCGGAACGGGGGCGGGACCTTTCGCGACTTCGATGGTCGGGAAATCGGCCGGACCGACGACCTCCAGGTATTCCATGTCGGGCGAGTAGTCGAACAGGTAGTGCACGATGCCTGGGCGCTGGTGGACGCAGTCGCCGGCGGCGACGAGGGTTTCCTTGTCCTCGTACATGAATTTCGCCCAGCCCTTCAGCATCATCACGATGTGAAAATCCGCTTCATGGTAGTGCCAGCCGGTGCCGATGGTCGGCGCGCTGTTGGCGGTGACCAGATGGGCGATCACCCGCCCCCCGGTCGCCTCGGCGATGCCGAGATCGCGGTAGAGGAAGAAATCGCGCAGGCCGTCGCCGGCGAACTTCAGATCCTCCGGTTTCATGTGCGAGAATTTGTTGACGATGGGTTTGTCGAGCATTCCAGGGATCTCCGGGGTTTGGACGGGTCGGATCAGCGAGGCCGCCCAGCACCGGCTGGCCGCGGCCCGATAGCCACGCACGGCGGCGGCAACGGCAAATGCCCCGTCCTGCTTCCCTGGTTGTCCGTCCCCCGGAATAGACTTGTGGCTTCCCGCCTTGGATTGGCGGCATGAAGACGTCGTTCGGCGGTCTCCTGCTGAAAACATCTAGCCATTTCCGGCCTGGCGAGACAAGAAAATTACCCCATTCATCGCATAAAATCCGGGCGATTATGATCCATCCAGGCAAACTCCGCATCCTAATCGCGCTTTTCTTGTCGGTGCTGCCGCAAATTTCGTCAATTTCCGCCCAGGCGGAGACGCTCAAGCTCACGACCTGGAACCTGGAATGGTTGACCGACAAGCCGGCCGGAGACCCCGCGCTGCCCCGGGACGTGGCACCCAAGCGGCCCGAGGACGTCGCGCTGCTGGCCAGCTATGCGGACCGGTTGGCGGCCGATGTGATTGCGATCCAGGAAGTCGACGGTCCAGAGATCGCGGCCAGGATCTTCCCGCCGGACCGCTACGTGATCCACATGACGGGGGACCGCGTCGTGCAGCGCGTGGGCCTGGTGGTTCGCCGCGGCATCGATTTCGTGGCGAACCCGGACGTCGTCGCCCTGGTGCCGGCGCCGGGGGCGCGCCATCCGCTGCGCAGCGGTGCGGATATCACGCTGCATATGCCGGGTGGCTTCCTCCGCATTCTGGCGGTGCACCTGAAGACCGGCTGCCGCGAGGAGCCGCTCAGCCGTTCCAACCGCCCGTCCTGCGAGACATTGCGCCGGCAGGTGCCGGCCCTGGAGGGCTGGATCGCCCAGCGCCGGGAGGAAGGCGTGCCGTTCGTCATCATGGGGGATTTCAACCGTTGGATGGACGGACGCGACCAGATGCTGGCGGCGTTGCGCCGTTCCGCCCCACTGGCGCGTGCAACCGAAGGCCTGTCGAGCCCCTGCTGGGGCGGCGGGGCGTTCATCGATCACATCCTGGCCGGTGGCGCGGCAGCGGCCTGGATGCAGCCGGAGACGCTGCGGGTTACCCTGTATCGGGAACAGGGCCGGGAATGGAAGGAGCGACTGTCCGACCATTGTCCGGTATCGGTGAAGTTCGAAATACCGGATTGAGGCCCGCGTCTGTCATGGTTCCGTCTCGCAGCGAGGCTCACGTTACAAGCAGCCCGTCCGTCACAAGGAGACCGGCATGGCCAATCCGACCCCCGCCGAAGTAACCGCCATCACCGACAGGAACGGCTTTTCCCCAAAGGTCGTGCGCAAGCTGCTCGCACGCTACCGGATCGAGGACGGACGGAACTTCCGTCTCAGCGACTATGATCCCGCCGATACCGGAGGGCATCTGGTAAGCGCGCAGGATGCCAGCACCCTGCTCGCGCACGGCGTGCAGATTCTGTCTGATCAGCAGGAAAAGCTGTACGCCCAGGATGAATGGGCGATGCTCTGCGTCTTCCAGGCCATCGACGCAGCTGGCAAGGACGGCACCATCAAGCACGTCATGTCGGGTGTGAACCCGCAGGGCGTGCATATCACCTCGTTCAAGGCACCAGAATCGGAAGATCTGGACCACGATTTCCTCTGGCGGGCCAATCGGGCACTGCCAGGGCGTGGCATGATCGGGATCTTCAACCGCAGCTACTACGAGGAAGTGCTCGTTGTTCGCGTGCATCCGGAACTCCTGAAGCTCCAGCGCCTGCCGGAAGAAGTGCAGTCCAAGCACATCTGGAAGGAACGGCTGGAGGCCATCGCCGCTCACGAATTATATCTGGCCCGCCAGGGGACGGTGATCCTCAAATTCTTTCTGCATCTATCGAAGGACGAGCAGAAGCGCCGGTTTCTCAGCCGGCTCGACGAGTTGGAGAAGAACTGGAAATTCAACTCCGGCGACCTGGTCGATCGTGGCTATTGGGACGAATATCACCAGTATTATGAGGATACGATCCGAGCCACCGCGGCGCCCCATGCACCCTGGTACGTCGTGCCCGCGGACAATAAATGGTTCACCCGGCTCGTGGTCGTCGCGGCGATGAACCACGCGCTGAGCCGGCTGGATCTGAAATTCCCAGAGGTTGACCCCGAGGAGCGCAAACGCATGAACAAGGCGCGGAAGGAATTGGAAGCGGAAAAATAGTTCCGGACCGCTTTGGGGATTAGAGCATTATCGGATCATGTTCTTCACATGATCCGATGAAAATGCTCGCCAAAACAAAGACTAGAGCAGGAGCGGCAATTCTACCTGAGCCGATCATGCTCTAGACGGCCTGCAGCGCCGCGCGTTCGCGGATCTTGCGCGCCATCGCGGCGATACCATTGCCGCGATTGGTCGAAAGGGCTTCGAGCAGACCGAGTTCCCTGAGGAATACCGGATCGGTGGCGATGATCTCCGCCGGGCTGCGGCCGGAATAGACCCGCAGCAGCAGTGCCACCAGGCCGGAGACGATTGCGGCGTCGGACGCGCCGGCGAAGAACATCCGCCCGTCGCGCAGCTGCGCCTCCATCCAGACCCGGCTCTGGCAGCCTGGCACGCGGTGGTCGTCGTTCGCCCAGGCCTCAGGGAACGGCGGCAGCTTGCGGCCGAGTTCGATGATGAACTGGTAGCGGTCCATCCAGTCGTCGAACACGCCGAGTTCATCGGCGATGGCGGCGATGGCCTCGGCGGCGGTGGGTTCTTCTGGCAGCAGGAAGGGATCGGGCATTGGGGGGATGTGCGGTTGGCCAGGCATCGCGTCAAGCTGTTTGCCGATCAGGCAACCGCGTTGGCGCGTACCCAGGCGATGAACGCCGCAT
This sequence comes from uncultured Alphaproteobacteria bacterium, assembly GCA_963839645.1. Classification (GTDB taxonomy): domain Bacteria; phylum Pseudomonadota; class Alphaproteobacteria; order Acetobacterales; family Acetobacteraceae; genus PALSA-911. The sequence continues at coordinate 1,031,018 of CAWIVZ010000001.1, forward strand.
CATCCATGTCACCGGCGGCCATCTGCAGCGTCTTGATCACCGCGTCGGCGTCGCTGACCGGGAACCGCAGACCGTTCAGGGCAAGGAAGGTTTCGAGCGCCACATAGGCGGTGCGCTTGTTGCCGTCGATGAACGGATGGTTGCGCGCGATGCCGAGCGCATACAGCGCCGCCAGTTCCGCGATGTCCGGTTCCGCGTAGCCCGCACGGTTGGCCGGGCGGGCCAGGGCGCTGTCCAACAGGCCTAAATCACGCAGGCCGCCGGCGCCGCCGTGCTCGGCCAGTTGTTCGTCGTGAATTGCCAGGATGAGGTCGTTCGGCAGCCAGACGGTCACTTCGCGAGTTCGCGCAGCACCGCCCGGCGTTCCTTCATGATCCGGCGCGCCACGGCCATCTGCGCCTCGAACTCCGGATCCGCCGTGGTCAGGCGGAACCCGTTCTCGATCGCCACCGCATGCAAGGTATCGCCCTTCTGCAGGCCGAGCTTGACCAGCATTTCCTTCGGCAGCACCACTCCCACCGAGTTGCCGATGCTGGTGAGCTTCAATTCGGTCATGCTAGGCCTCCTGTTCCTGCGTCCGTCGGGCGGTAGGCTGCCCGGCGGACGCAGTTATAACAGAAGTAGGAACGGCAAGGCGAGTTTTACAGGATAAACCGACTCAGATCCCCCTTCTTCGCCAGCGGCGCGACCCGTTCGGCGACGTAGGCGGCATCCACGGTCACCGTCTCCCCGGACCGGTCGGTGGCGGTGAAGCTGATGTCTTCCAGCAGCTTCTCCAGCACCGTGTGCAGCCGGCGGGCGCCGATGTTCTCGATCCGGTCGTTGATGTCGGACGCCAGCTCCGCCAGGGCGTCGATCGCGTCCTCGGTGAATTCCAGCACCACGCCCTCGGTGCCCAGCAGCGAGAAATACTGCTTCAGCAGGGAATGCTCGGGCTCGGTCAGGATGCGGCGCAAATCGGCGCGCGACAGCGGGGCGAGTTCCACCCGGATCGGCAGCCGGCCCTGCAACTCCGGCAGCAGGTCGGACGGCTTGGCCAGATGGAACGCGCCGGAGGCGATGAACAGCACGTGGTCGGTCTTCACCGGGCCGTATTTGGTGCTGACCGTGGTGCCCTCGATCAGCGGCAGCAGGTCGCGCTGCACGCCCTCGCGCGACACATCGCCGCCGCGGAAGCCGCCCTCGCTGGTGCGGGCGCAGATCTTGTCGATCTCGTCGATGAACACGATGCCGTTGTTCTCGGCATGGGTGACGGCGTCCTTGGCCAACTGGTCGGCGTCGAGCAGCCGGTCCGCCTCCTCGCGTTCCAGCGCGCGGCGGGCGGTTTCCACCGTCATCTTGCGGTTCTGGGCCGGACGGTTGCCCATCATGCCCTTCATCATCTCACCGAGGTTGATCATCTGGCCCGGCGGCATGCCGGGGATGTCGAACTGGCCGATCGGCATGGCGCCCGGGGCGTCGGACACGGCGATGTCGATCTCCTTGCCCTCGAACTCCCCGGCACGCAGCATCCGGCGGAATTTGGAGCGGGTGTCGGCGGCGGCCCCTTCGCCGACCAGCGCGGTGATCAGCCGTTCCTCGGCGGCGAGTTCCGCCTTGGCCTGGACCTCGCGGCGCTGGGTGTCGCGCAGCATGGTCAGGCTGGCTTCCACCAGGTCACGGACAATGCTCTCCACGTCGCGGCCGACATAGCCGACCTCGGTGAATTTGGTCGCCTCCACCTTCAGAAACGGCGCCTGGGCGAGTTTGGCCAGGCGGCGCGCGATCTCGGTCTTGCCGCAGCCGGTCGGGCCGATCATCAGGATGTTCTTCGGCACAACCTCCTCGCGCATTCCTTCCGGCAGCTGCTGGCGGCGCCAGCGGTTGCGCAAGGCGATCGCCACGGCGCGCTTGGCGTCGTCCTGGCCGACGATGAAGCGATCGAGCTCGGAGACGATCTCGCGGGGGGAATAGGTCGGGACTTCCATCAGGCAACTCCCTCCCCGAGCGTTTCACCGAGCGTTTCCAGAATGACGTTGGTGTTGGTGTAGACGCAGATATCGGCGGCGATCTGCATGGCGCGCCGCGCGATCTCCTCCGCCTCCAGGCCAGGCACCGTCATCAGCGCGCGGGCAGCCGACAACGCGTAGTTGCCGCCCGAGCCGATGCCGATCACGCCGTCATCGGGCTCCAGCACGTCGCCATTGCCGGTCAGCGTAAAGCTGCGGTCGGCGTCGGCGACGGCCATCATGGCTTCCAGGCGGCGCAGATAGCGGTCGGTGCGCCAGTCCTTGGCCAGCTCGACGCAGGCGCGCTCCAGCTGGTTGGGGAAGCGCTCCAGCTTGGCTTCGAGCCGCTCCAGCAAGGTGAAGGCGTCCGCGGTGGCGCCGGCGAAACCTGCCAGCACATTGCCGCCGGCGCCGATGCGGCGGACCTTGCGGGCGTTGCCCTTGATCACGGTGTTGCCCAGGCTGACCTGGCCGTCACCGGCCATGGCCACCTTCCCGTTGCGGCGAATGCACAGGATGGTTGTCCCATGCCAGCCCACGGGGTCGTTCGATGATGTGTGTTGCATGCGCCGTTAGATGGCCTGCGCGGGGCTGGCAGGCAAGAGGAAGGCTGGGGCTCCGCCCCAGACCCCGGCAGGGCTCTGCCCTGCACCCGCAAGGGAACTCGTTCCCTTGACCCTTTCCCAACAAACCAGTCCATGGGGTTGAGGGGACGAGTCCCCTCACGGGGTGGAGGGGCGGAGCTCTCCTGGGGTTTGGGGCGAAGCCCCAACCTTCCTTCCTAGTACGTCAGCACCGTCCGGATGCTCTCGCCGCGGCGCATCAGGTCGAAGCCCTCGTTGATCTGCTCGAACGGCAGCACATGGGTGATCAGGTCGTCGATGTTGATCTTGCCGTCCATGTACCAGTCCACGATGCGCGGCACGTCGGTGCGGCCGCGCGCGCCGCCGAAGGCGGTGCCTTTCCAGACCCGGCCGGTGACCAGTTGGAACGGCCGGGTGGAGATTTCCTGGCCGGCGCCGGCGACGCCGATGATGATGCTCTGGCCCCAGCCGCGATGGGCGCATTCCAACGCCTGGCGCATCACCTTGGTGTTGCCGATGCACTCGAAGCTGTAGTCGGCGCCGCCCTTGGTCAGATCCACCAGATAGGGCACCAGGTCGCCCTCGACCTCGCTCGGGTTCACGAAATGGGTCATGCCGAATTTTTCCGCCATGGCGCGGCGGTTCGGGTTCAGATCGACGCCGACGATCATCTCCGCGCCGGCCATGCGCGCGCCCTGCACCACGTTCAGGCCGATGCCGCCGAGGCCGAACACCACCACCCGGGCGCCCGGTTCAACCTTGGCGGTGTTGATCACCGCGCCGATGCCGGTGGTGACGCCACAGCCGATGTAGCAAACCTTCTCCAGTGGGGCGTCCTTGCGGATCTTCGCCAGGGCGATTTCCGGCACGACGGAGAAATTGGCGAAGGTGGAGGTGCCCATGTAGTGGAACACCTTCTCGCCGTTGCAGGAGAACCGGCTGGTGCCGTCCGGCATCAGGCCGCGGCCTTGGGTCGCGCGGATGGCCACGCAGAGATTGGTCTTGCGGCTGAGGCAGTATTCGCACTGCCGGCATTCCGGCGTGTAGAGCGGAATGACGTGGTCGCCTTTTTTCAGGCTGGTGACGTTCTTGCCGACATCCACCACCACGCCGGCGCCTTCATGGCCAAGGATGGCGGGGAAGATACCCTCGGGGTCGGCGCCGGACAGGGTGAACTCGTCGGTGTGGCAGATACCGGTGGCCTTCATCTCCACCAGCACCTCGCCCTCCCGGGGGCCATCGAGATCGACCGTCTCGATGCTGAGTTTTTCCCCTGCCTTGCGGGCGATGGCGGCGCGAACTTTCATGAGCGTCTTCCGGTAAAATTGCCGGGCGATGGTGCGGTCTCGGGCCGCGCTTATCAAGTTGGCCGAAGGGGGCCGCGCCATTTCACGGAAAACCGGGGAAGGAACGCCTCGCGCCAGGCAGCCGAAAGCGGCGAACCGGCGGCCGCGCGCCGGTTCGCCGCTTCCGGCTACGGCTGGTTCAGTTGTTCAACTGCGCCACCTGCAGCGGCGCCAGGCCCGAACGACTGTCCGCAGTCACGGTATGCGGCAGGCTCCGCGGCTGCGGCGCCTTTACGTCAGGCGACGAAATCGGCATCCCGGCGCCCATGCCGACATGGGCACAGGCGTCGCCGGTCGAGCGGACCTCGACCTTCGGAGCCGCGCCGTTGCCGGCGTACGTGATGCGCTGGGTGCAGGTGCCATGGCTGTCGCTGACCGACGTCACGACGACGCTGGAATACGGGCCGCTTCCCTGCGGCATCGCCACGTCGAAGGCACCGTTCCCGACGGTCCAGGCAGGATTGGCGAAGGCGCGCTCCGCGTTGGCCATCATCTGTTGGACTTCACGGACCATGGTCGTCGGCGACGGCATCGCCGCGAAGGGGAAGGCCGGGAACGGGAAGGCCGCGTTGAAGGACGGCAGGGACTGGATGGGCGTGCCGGCCGGCAATACCAGCACCACCGCGCCGGGGGGGATCTGGATCACCCGGCCGTGCTGCACCTGGGTATCCTGGGCGAAGGCGGCTCCGCCGGCCAGCAGGCCTCCGGCGATCATGCCAAGCACACCCAAAGCCGCTGTTGTGGATTTCCGCATTGTCAAACCTCCTGTTGCATCGATCCGACAGCTCGAATTTAGGTGTTGGAAGAAATCCAGTCCAGCACAACGAACTTTCCGTGGAATTAAAAATTTGCCATGCGGTGCGGGAGCCGCTTCACGGCCGGTGCAGCTCCGCGCGCGGGCGGGTGACCGTGCGCACGCCGCGCTTGAAGGCGACCAGCGGCGCCCGGATTTCCGCGACGGCCTGTTCCGGCGTGGTCGCGTCGATCACCACGATATCGGCCGGATTGCCGATGGCGATGCCGTAATCGGCGAGGTTCATCAGCTTCGCGGACCGGTCGGTCAGCATGCAGAAGCATTCGCGCAGGCGATGCGCCTGGCCGATCTGGCACACATTGGCCTGCATGTTGGCCAGGCGCATGAGGTTGCCGTCGCCCATCGGGGTGAACGGGTTGAGGATGTTGTTGCTGGAGATCGAGCAATTGACGCCATGCTCGACCAGCACATTGGCGTCCGCCAGTCCGCGCCGGACGCTGTGGTCCTGGTCGCGCCCCATCATGAACAGGTCGGTCGCCGGCAGCACGGTAACGGCCACGCCGGCATCGGCGATCTCCGCCGCCAGTTTCACCAGTCCAGCCGGCGGCAGGGTAGAGTATTTGCAGCCGTGCCCGACGGCGACGCGTCCGCCGAGGCCGTATTTGCGGGTGAGCTCGCAGACCAGATGGATGTCCATGTCGGCCGGGCTGTTGCCGGAATCGAGGTGCATGTCGATATCGACGTCGTATTCGCGCGCCAGGTCGAAGATGCGGTGGATCTGGCCGCCTTTGTCCGGATCGTAGTTCGGCGCCGCGCCGATCACCTTCGCGCCGCGCTTCAGGGCCTCGACCAGCAATTCGTCGGACCGGGGATTGTTCGTCAGGCCTTCCTGCGGAAACACGCAAAGCTCGATGTCGATCGCCCAGGCGTAGTCGCGCCGCAGCTGTTCCAATGCTTCGAAGCTGCGCATTTCCACGCCGCCATCCAGCTCCACATGCGTACGCATGCGCGTCGTGCCGTATTTTATGCAGCCTTCCAGGGTTTGGCTGGCGCGCTGGTAGACGTCCTCGACCGTGAAGCCCTGCTTGACGGCGGCGACGCGCGGGACGGCGTTGGCGTTGCGGCCATCCTCGGGCGGGCAGCGATCGATGATGCGCGATTTGTCCAGATGGATATGGGTTTCGACCAGGCCGGCGCAGACGAGATGGCCTGCGGCGTCGTAGCTTTGCGCTTCCGTGGCGATCGCCGGTTCGATCGCGACGATCCGGCCGCCGGCGATGCCGACATCGACTGGCGGGCGCTCGGGGGCGCTGGACAGGATGGCGTTGCGGATGACCAGGTCCATGCGATGCTCTTTCCGTCGATGGGTGTTTTATCGAAAATTTTTCAGCAAGTTCCGTGCCATGCTCAGGCTTGCGACCGCTGGCGTTGATAAGCGCATCCGGGGATGACACGGCTCGGCCTGCGGTGCGACACTTCACGCCGGCCGTCGGATTTGGAACTGTCGCCGCCGGGGCACCAGGACGCAGCAGCCGATGGCTCCTCCTACCGAACTTCGCCGCGTACTGACCCTCTGGCCATTGGTCTTCTACGGCCTGGCGGTCATCGTCGGTGCCGGCATCTATGTGGCGCTTGGCGCCGTCATCCGCCGCGCCGGCGAGGCCGCGCCGCTGTCCTTTCTGCTGGCCGGGATCGCTGCCGGATTGACGGGCATATGCTATGCGGAGTTTGCCGGCCGCTTCCCTGAAGCCTCGGGCGGCGTGGCCTATGTTCGCCACGGCTTCGGCTCCAACCGCCTGGCCCAGGTGACCGGCGCGGCGATTGCCCTGGCGGTTGCCATCAGCACGGCCACGATCGCGCACGGGGCCGTACAGTATCTGGAGGTCCTGCTCCCCGTCGGCCCAACGCTGTTGATCGTGGCATTGATCGGTGGGTTCACTGCGATCGCGTCACTGGGGGTCCGCGAAAGCGTCGGCCTTGCCGCTGGCCTGGGCGTTATCGAGATCGCCGGGCTGATCGTGGCGACCGCCGCCGGACTGCGGGCGGCACCCGAATTCCAGCTAACCGGCCTGTGGCCGGCGGACCTGGCGGGCTGGCAGGGTACCCTCACCGGGGCCTTCATCGCATTCTTCGCCTTCATCGGCTTCGAGACGATGGCCAACCTCGCCGAGGAAGTGAAGGATCCGCAGCGAACCGTGCCGCGCGGGATGCTTGGCGCCATCGCTGCCAGCGTTCTGCTGTATGTTGCCGTTGCCACCGCCGCCGTGCTCGCCAACGGGCGGCCCGGCAATCCGCTGCTGGGCCTGTTCGAGGGTGGCCACGCCTCCGTCTTCGCGGCCATCGGCAGCATCGCGGTCGCGAATGGCGTGTTGGTGCAAATTGTTATGCTGGCCCGGCTGTTCTACGGCATGGCGCGCAACAACGAGTTGCCGGCGATCCTCGGCGGGGTCAGTCAACGTACGCAGGTACCCGTGGCCGCCACGATGGCGGCCGGCGCGATCGTGCTGGCGGCAGCCCTGCTGTTCCCATTCGAGCGGCTGCTGGTTTGGACCAACGCAATCACGCTCGGTGTCTTCGCGCTGGTGGACCTGGCTCTGTGGCGCTTGCACCGGCGTCAGCCCGTGGCTTCGGCGGGTTTCACCGCTCCCCACTGGGTTCCGCCAGTCGCGGCCTTGCTGGCCGTGGTCCTGATGATGGCGGAGTTATTCGGTTAGGGCGTCCACTCAGAACAGCCAGCGGATCGCGATCGCGCCAGGCAGCAACAGCCCGGTGGCCCAGACAAGGGCGGACCCGACATTGACGATCTGAAACACGGCCATTGGCATGGCGAAGATACCGGCGACGAGTGGAACCGCGGCTCTGAGTGGTCCGGTGAACCGGCCGAAGAAAACGCCTGCGGCGCCCCATTTGCGAAAAAAAATCTCTCCCCGCGGCAGAAGCTCAGGGTAGCGGGACAGCGGCCAGACCCGCGCGATCGCCCATTTATAGCGATAGCCGAGCCAGTACGAGACCGAATCGCCCAAAACCGCGCCCAACACGGCCGCTGACCAGACCGGCCAGAACCCGAGGGCACCGGCGCCGATCAGTCCGCCGGTACCGACCAGAATGACGGTGGCGGGCAAGAGCAGTGATACGAACGCGAGCGATTCCCCAAAGCTGAGCCAAAAGACGATCGGTGCGGCCCAGATCTCGTGCTGGCGAATGAAGGTCAGAACCGCGTCGTAAAAATTGTCGATGGCGCCCTCCCCCGGTCATTCCGTTCCCGCCGCATCCCCCCCGGCGCCGGGGTCCAGCATCGCCAGTCGCACGCATTTGCGCATGACCGACGGCAAGGCCGCTTCCTGCAGATCGGCGACCGGATGCAGGAAGCCGTCCGCTTCGATCGCACGGACCGACGCGGCGAACACCGCCAGACGCAACTCGAAATGGGTGAACACGTGGCGCACCTCGCCCACCTGGCGCCAGTCGGCCGGCATAGGCACCTGGGTCAAGGCGTCCGCCGCCGGCAGAGGGGCGCCGAGCCACTCGGTGCCCGGCAGTTCCGTCATGCCGCCGAGCAGCCCCTTGGGTTTGCGCCGGCGCAGCAGCACGTTGCCGGCCACATCGGTCAGCCAGAAATGCGCGCCGTGGCGCAGGGGACGGACGGATTTCGGCGCCTTGCGCGGCAACTCCGCGGCGATGCCCGCCTGGCGGCCGGCGCAGGGTTCCCGCCACGGGCACACGGCGCAGGCCGGCTGGGTGGGCGTGCACAGCGTGGCGCCGAGATCGAACAGCGCCTGGGCGAAATCGGACGGGCGGGCCCGGGCGGCCGGATCGGCCCCAAGCGAGGCCGCCGCGGCCCGCAAGGCCGGCTTGGCCGCCGGCATCGGTTCGGCGATGGCGAAGACCCGCGCCGTGACGCGCTCCACATTGCCGTCCACGGGCACGCCGGGCAGGCCGAAGGCAATCGCCGCGATGGCGGTGGCGGTGTACGGTCCGATGCCGGGCAGGGCCAACAGCGCCTCGACATCGCGCGGAAAGCCGCCCAACGCCGTGACTGCCCGGGCGCAGGCATGCAGGTTGCGGGCCCGGGCATAGTAGCCAAGCCCGGCCCAGGCCACCAGCACGGCTTCCAGCGGCGCCGCCGCCAATGCGTTCACATCGGGGAAACGGCGGACAAATTTCTCATAGTAGGGTATGGCGGTAGTTACATTCGTCTGCTGTAGCATGATCTCGCTCAGCCAGACGCGGTACGGATCGGCCGTCTCGCCGGGCAGGGCCCGCCAGGGCAGCGCCCGCCGGTGCCGGTCGTACCAGGCCAGCAGCGCGGAACAGGACGGAGTGCTAAGAGAAGGTATGATCAAGCGGGACACGCAACCGGGTATGGCGAGCGAAACACCTTCCGTCTACGGGGCGCGTCACGTCTATGGGCCGCGTCCGGTCGGCGCGCTGGTGCCCGACATCGCCCGCCCGGCATTTCGCAAGCGCGCTCCGGCGGCGGCGCAGGTGATGGCCGACTGGGCCGCCATTGTCGGGCCGCGGCTGGCGGCGCTGACCGCGCCCCGGCGGCTGTCGGCCGGAAGGCTGACCATCGCCTGCACCGGCCCGGTGGCGATGGAGTTGCAGCACCTCGCCCCCCAACTGATCGCCCGCATCAACACCCATCTGGGCGCGGCCGTGATCGAGCGCCTGGGCTTCGTCCAGGCCACCGATACGCCCGACCCTTCCCGAGTCGCCGCCAGGGAAACCCGCCCCCTGACGCCAGCCGATGAACGCCGGGCGGAGGAGGCCGTGGCAGGCCTTCCGCAAGGCGATCTGCGGGATGCGCTGGCAGCACTGAGCCGTTCGGTGCTGACCGTGGACCCCGCGCGTGGCCGCCGCCGCGCGAAAGCCTCGACTCTCCCATCCTCCAAGCAGTAGAAACACCAGATATAGAGGTTCCGATGCCGATCACCCGCCGTTCAGTACTAGGTGTTGTTAGCGCCATTTCCCTGGCCCCGGCCTTCGCGCATGCCGCGGAGCCGGCATCCCAGGGCGAGCGCGCGCTCGGCAGCCCGACCGCCAAGGTCACGGTGCAGGAATTCTTCTCCCTGACCTGCACACATTGCGCCCACTTCGCCAACACCACCTTCCCGAAGGTGAAGTCCGACCTGATCGACACCGGCAAGATCCGCTACGTCTTCCATGACTTCCCGCTCGATCAGGTCGCGCTGACCGCGGCCATGGTTGCCCGCACATTGCCGGCGGAGCGCTACGAACCGTTCATCAGCGCCCTGTTCGCCAACCAGGATCGCTGGGCGTTCAGCCGCCAGGCCAATCCGACCGAGGAAATCTGGAAGATCGCCGCGCTCGCCGGCATGTCGCGCGCCACCTTCGACGCGGCGATCGCCGACACCGCCCTGAAGGACTGGATCGTCGCCCGGCAGACATTTGACCAGAAGAAATACGGCATCAACGCAACCCCAACCTTCGCGATCAACGGCAAGGTCACCTCCGGCGCCATGAGCTACGAGGATTTCGCCAAGCTGGTCAGCGAAGCCTCCTGAACGGAGACAGATTTGCCCGTCCGCTTTTCCCGACTGCGCATCGCCGGCTTCAAGAGCTTCGCGGAAGCCACGAGCGTTGAAATCCTGCCCGGCCTGACCGGGATCGTCGGACCGAACGGATGCGGCAAATCCAACGTGGTGGAAGCGCTGCGCTGGGCGATGGGGGAGAGCAGCGCCAAGAACATGCGCGGCGGCGAGATGGATGACGTCATCTTCGCCGGCACCACCGCCCGCGCCTCGCGCAATATCGCCGAGGTGACGCTGATCACTGGAGGAGGCGCAGGGCCTGGCGCCGCACCCTTTCAGCGAGCAGCCGGAACTGGAGATCAGCCGCCGGATCGAGCGCGGCAACGGCAGCGCCTATCGGGTGAACGGCCGCGAGGTCCGGGCGCGCGACGTGCAGACGTTGTTCGCCGACCTCGCCTCCGGCGCGCGGTCCTCGGCGATGGTCAGCCAGGGCCGGGTCGGCACGATCGTCAATGCCCGCCCGGAGGACCGCCGCTCGGTGCTGGAGGAAGCGGCGGGCATCACCGGGCTGCACGCGAGACGGCACGAGGCGGAGCTGAAGCTGCGCGCGGCGGAGGCCAATATGGCCCGCGCCGAGGATCTGCGCGGGCAGCTGGAAGGCCAGCTCGGCGCGCTGAAGCGCCAGGCGCGGCAGGCCAGCCGCTACCGCAACATCTCCGGCAATATCCGCCAGGCGGAGCAGGAACTGCTGTCGATTCAGCGGGCTCAGGTGGAAAAGGGCCGCGCGGCCGCCCAACAGGCGCTGCATGAGGCCGGGCTGGCGGTTGCCGCCGCGACCGCCGAGGCCACTGCCGCCGCGGCGCGCGGCGACGGATGGCGAAGGGGCGCTGCCGGAGCTGCGGACGCGCGAAGCCGATGCCCGCACCGCGCTGGAACGCCATCGCGTCGCGCAGGAACAGATCGCCGCCGAGGAGGCCCGCGCCCGCACGGCGCTGGCCGAAGCCGTCCGCCGGCTGGAGACGCTGGACCGCGACCTGGCCCATGCCGGCCAGCTGCGGCACGATGCGGTTGCGGCCGAGCAGCGGCTGGCCGGCGAGGACGCGGCCATCGCCGCCGCCGATCTCGGCCATGCCGAGCGCGCCCAGGCCGCCGAAGCCGCCCTGGCCGAGGCCAGCGAACACGTCCGCGAGGCCGAGGCCGCCGCCAACCGTGCCACTGAAGCGGCGGCCGAGGCCTCGGCCCGGGCCCAGGCCGTGGCGCAGGAACTGGCCCAGGCCGAGCAGCGCGCCCGCCGGCTGAACGACCAATTTGCCAAATTGCTGGACGAACGCGGCCGAACCGCCGCGCAGGCGGTGGATCCGGCCCGGCTGGACGCCGCCAAGGCCGCGTTCGAGGCCGCCGAGGCCGGGCTCGCGACGGCCCGCATCGCGGTCGAGCAGGCCGAACAGGCGCGCACCGCCGCCCAGGCGGCGCAGAACGCGGCGCGCACGCAGGAATCGGCCGCCTCCGCCGCACGAGCAAAGCTCGCCGCCGAAGTGCAGGCGCTGCGCGAGGTGCTGGCGGTGAAGGACGGCGAGCGCTGGCCGCCGATGCTGGACGCCCTGAGCGTGCCCGCCGGCCTGGAAGCCGCCCTCGGCGCGGCGCTCGGCGAGGAATTGTCCTCGGCCGCCAATCCCGGTGCGGCCCGCCATTGGCGCGACCTGCCGGCCTTCGACCCCGTTCCGGCTTTGCCCGATGGCGCCACGCCGCTCGCCGGCCTGATCCGCTTTCCCGCCGCGCTGTCGCGCGCGGTGTCCCAGGTCGGGCTGATCGAGGACAATGCCGCCGGGGATGCGCTGCAATCGGCGCTTTCCCCCGGGCAGATGCTGGTCTCCCGCCCGGGCGCGGTATGGCGCTGGGACGGCTACACCATCCTGGCCGGCACGCCGACCGCCGCCGCCGTGCGGCTGCAGCAGCGCAACCGGCTGAACGGGCTGCGCACGCGGCTGGCGGAAGCGGAGGCCGAGGCCACCGCGGCACGGCAGGCCCGCACCGACGCCGATGCCGCCGCCACCGCTGCCGCCAACGCCGAGCAGCAGGCCCGCAACGCACGGCGCGAGGCCGAGCAGGCGATCGAGCGCACCCGTTCCGCCGCCAACGCGCTGAGCCATCAGGCCGCCACGATCACCGCCCGGATCGAGGCGGTGGAACAGCAGATCACCCGCCTGACCCCCGAGCGCGACGATGCCGACGCGGCGCTGGCGAGGGTGCGCGACGCCCAGGCCGCCCTTCCGGATATCGCCGCGCTGCGGGCCGGCGTGGAGCAGGCGCGCGCTGCCCTGTCCGCCGCGCGCGGTGCGGAGAATGCCGCCCGCAGCGCCCATGACGGCCTGCTGCGCGAACATTCCGGCCGGTTGAACCGCCGCCAGTCGATCGAGCGGGAGCGCGCCGGCTGGGCCGAGCGCGCCGCCGACGCCATCTCCCGCGTCACCGACCTGACCGCGCGCGCCGAGGCTGCCCGGGCCGAGCATGCCGCGCTCGCGGCCGCTCCGGCCGCGATCGCCGCGCAGAAAAGCGCTGCCCTGGACGCGCTCAGCGAAGCCGAGACCATCCATCGCCGTGCCGCCGAGGCGCTGAACGCCGCGACCAACGCGGGGTCGGCAGCCGCCCGCGCCGCCCGCGCCGCCGAGGCGGCGCTCGCCACCGCACGTGAGAATTTGGTGCGGGCCGAGGGCAACGCCACCCAGGCCGATCATGCCTGGGGCACGGTTGCCGAACGCATCCTGGAACGGCTCGGCGCCAATGCCGCCCTGCCGGACCCGCCAGCGGAGATCACTCCCGAGACCGAGGACAAGGCCCGCCGCAAGCTCGAGCGCCTGCTGAAGGAGCGCGAGGAGATGGGGCCGGTCAATCTGCGGGCGGAGATCGAGGCGGACGAGGTGGAGAAGACCATCGCCACCATCATCGCCGAGCGCGACGAATTGTCGGCGGCGATCGCCAAGCTGCGCGGCTCCATCGGCCATCTGAACCGTGAGGGCCGCGAGCGGCTGAACACGGTGTTCCAGGAGGTCGACCGGCACTTCCAGCAATTGTTCACCCGCATGTTCGGCGGCGGCCGGGCGCATCTGGCCCTGGTCGGGTCCGACGATCCGCTGGAGGCGGGGCTCGAGATCTACGCCCAGCCGCCCGGCAAGAAGCTGGCCACGCTGTCGCTGCTGTCTGGCGGCGAGCAGGCGCTGACCGCGCTGTCCCTGATCTTCGCGGTGTTCCGCTGCAACCCGGCGCCGATCTGCGTGCTGGACGAGGTGGACGCGCCGCTGGACGACGCCAATGTCGAGCGGTTCTGCACCCTGCTGGAAGACATGGTGCGGGAAACCGCGACCCGCTTCCTGGTGGTGACGCATCACCCGCTGACGATGGCGCGGATGGACCGGCTGTATGGCGTGACGATGCAGGAGCGCGGCGTGTCGCGCCTGCTGTCGGTCGATCTGCAGGCCGCGGCCGGAATGGTCGAACCCCAGCGGATGGCGGCGGAGTAGCAAATCTTCTCCAAATCTCCGCCTGGAGAGATGTTTTCTCGTTTCACTGGGATGTATTTGGCGGCGGGAGAAGAAACCGGCATGATCGGTCCCTGTTCATTCAATGCAGGGAAGTGTCCGATGACCCAGAAGCCGCTCGTATTCGACCGCCCGCATCGCGGCCGGATCTATGACAGCATCGCCGAGACGATCGGCAACACGCCGCTGGTGCGCATCCCGCGGATTACCGCCGAGGACGGCATCCAGGCCGATATCTGCCTGAAGCTGGAATTCTTCAACCCGCTCGCCAGCGTGAAGGACCGCATCGGGGTGAACATGATCCTGGACCTGGAAGCGCAGGGCAAGATCGCGCCGGGCGGGACGGTGATCGAGGCGACCTCGGGCAACACCGGCATCGGCCTGGCGTTCATGTGCGCGGCGCGCGGCTACAAGCTGATCCTGACCATGCCGGACAGCATGTCGATCGAGCGGCGGAAGATGCTGGCCTATCTCGGCGCCAGGCTGGAACTGACGCCGCGTGCGGAGGGCATCACCGGGTCCAACAAGAAGGCGATGGAACTGCTGGCGGAGATCCCCGGATCCGTGTTGGCCAACCAGTTCGGCAACCCCGCCAACCCGGAAATCCACGAGCACACCACGGCCGAGGAAATCTGGTACGACACCGCCGGCATGGTGGACGCGATCGTCTCCGGCGTCGGCACCGGCGGCACGATCACCGGCCTGTCGCATGCGCTGAAGCCGCGCCGGCCGGAACTGAAGATCTTCGCGGTGGAGCCGGAACTGAGCCCGGTGCTGTCGGGCGGGAAGCATTCGCCGCACGTGATCCAGGGCATCGGCGCCGGCTTCGTGCCGGAAATCCTGGACACGCACGGCTATGACGAAGTGCTGCTGGTGTCCAACGACGACGCCCTTGCGACCGCGCGGCGGCTTTCGACCACCGAGGGCATTCCGGTTGGCATCTCGTCCGGCGCCGCCCTGGCCGCCACGTTGAAGCTGGCCAAGCGGCCGGAGATGGCGGGCAAGCTGATCGTGACCATCATCCCGTCCTTCGCCGAGCGTTACATCAGCACCGTGCTGTTCGAGGGCATCGGCTGACTTCCAGCCCGCAGGAGCCCGAACCTTGGGAGCGTGGGGACCCGGCAGCTTCGAGAATGACGCGGCGGCGGACTGGGCGTTGGAATGTGCCCGGTCCGCCGATCTGAGTCTGGTCGAGGCGGCGTTGGACAATCTGCTGGCGGCCGAGGCGGATGAACTGGACGCCTCCGACGCGGAGGAGGCCGTAGCCGCGGCGGAACTGGCGGCCGCAGGCGGCAGGTGAGGAGCACGGCGGGCTTCCCAGGCCGTTGCAGGACTGGATCGGCGGCCTTGCAGACCGCCCGTCCCCGGCGCTGCTGGCCAAGGCAAGGGACGCGGTGCGGCGGGTGCGCGACGAACCGTCGGAACTCCGGGAGCTTTGGGCGGCGAGCGACGAGTTCCTGGCCTGGCGCGCATCGCTGGACGGGCTGCTGCGCCGGTTGCCGTAGAGCGTTTTCACGTTGGGTGGAAGGTAAGCGAAGCGCCATCTAGCCGCGCGCGGCGCGGAAGGCGGCGAGGGCCTCCAGCCGCAATGCCGAGGCCAGCGGCTGATCGGGGCTTCGTTCGGCGTCGATCCCTGCCACCAGGGCAGAGAGCGTCCTCCCCCGATCCCGGGCGATTTCCATCAGCGCAGACCAAAACGCGTCCTCCAGCGCCACGGACGTGCGATGGCCGGCCAGGGAAAAGCTGCGCTTGACCAGACCGGTCATGCCGTCAGCCGCGCCAGTGCCCAAGCCGCGGCTTCCGCCACCACCGGATCGGGATCGGCCGACAGACGCTGCGCAACCGGGGTCAAAGACGGATCCGCTGAATTGCCGATGGCGATCATCACATTGCGGATGAAACGGTTCCGCCCGATGCGCTTGATCGGCGAGCCGGTGAAGAGGCCGCGGAACGCCGCGTCGTCCAGCAGGGCCAGTTCCGCCAGCTTTGGGGCGGTCAGATCGGCGCGCGCCCGCAATTTCTCCGTGTCGGTCGCTGCGGCGAAGCGGTTCCACGGGCACACCGCCAGGCAGTCATCGCAGCCATAGATGCGGTTGCCCATCGCGGCCCGGAACGCCTCGGGGATGGCACCCTTGTGCTCGATCGTCAGGTAGGAAATGCAGCGCGTCGCATCCAGCTGATACGGAGCGGGAAAGGCAGCTGTGGGGCAGGCGGCCATGCAGCGCGAGCAAGAGCCGCAGCGGTCCGCGTGCGGGGGATCGGGCGGGATCTCCAGCGTGGTATAGATTTCACCCAGGAACAGCCAGGAACCATGCGCGCGGGAAACCAGATTGGTGTGTTTGCCCTGCCAGCCGATCCCGGCCCGCTCGGCCAGCGGCTTTTCCATCACCGGCGCGGTATCGACGAACACTTTTACGCTGTCGCCGAAGCGGGAGACGATGAACTGGCCGAGATGCTTCAGCCGTCCTTTGGCGATGTCATGATAGTCGCGGTTGCGGGCATAGATGGAGATGTTACCGCGATCCGGCCGTGCCAGTGTCGCCAGCGGATCGCTGTCCGGCGCATAGGACAGGCCGAGCGCGATTACGCTGCGCGCCTCCGGCCACAGGGCTTGCGGATGGCTGCGCTGGTCAGTGCGTTCGGCCAGCCAGCCCATGTCGCCCTGCTGCCCGGCGGCGAGAAATTCCTTCAGCCGAGTACGGGCCTCCGGTCCAAGTTCGGCGCGGCAGAAACCAACGGCATGGAACCCGAGCGCCAGCGCCCGGTCGCGGATGGAATTGCGCGGGTCGTCAGCCACGGCCACGGTAGGGCGGCACGTCCTGGGACGGAATGAACGCGCCCTCCGGCGGGGCGCCGGTCTGGTAGAACACGTCGATCGGCATGCCGCCGCGCGGATAGAAATAGGCGCCGATGCGCAGCCAGCGCGGGCGGAGCAACGCGACCAGCCGGTCCGCGATCATCATGGTGCAGGCCTCATGGAAAGCCCCGTGGTTGCGGAAGCTGCCGAAGAACAACTTTAGTGACTTGCTCTCCACCAGCCATCCGTCCGGCACGTAATCGACCACGATATGCGCAAAATCCGGCTGTCCGGTCATGGGGCAGAGCGAGGTGAACTCCGGACAGACGAAGCGCACGACATAGGCTTTGCCCGGCGACGGGTTGGGCACGCGCTCCAGTTCCGCGGATTCGGGCGAGGTGGGGGCAGTGGTGTTCTGCCCGAGCTGGGTCAGGCCGGCATAGGGGGTATCGGTCATGGCGTTTCCTCTCCGGCCGCCCATCCGGCGCGCACGGACCTGGCATGTTCGGAAAACCTGCCGGCGATGATGGCCTGGCGCAGGCCGGCCATCAGGTCGTGATAATAGCTCAGATTATGCCAGGTCAGCAGCATCGGCCCCAGCATCTCGTCGGCGCGGAACAGATGATGCAGATAGGCCCGCGTATGGCGCGTGCAAGCCGGGCAGCCACAGGCGGGATCAAGCGGGCGGGCATCGGCCGCGAAACGCGCATTGCGCAGGTTGAACACGCCTTGGGACGTATAGGCCCGTGCGGTGCGTCCGGCCCGCGTCGGCATCACGCAGTCGAACATGTCGATCCCGCGTGCCACCGCGCCAATCAAATCGTCCGGCGTTCCGACGCCCATCAGATAGCGCGGCCTGTCCGCCGGCAGCAGGGGCACGGTGCTGTCCAGCACGGTGAACATCATCTCCTGGCCCTCACCGACCGCCAGGCCGCCGACGGCGTAGCCCTCGAAGCCGATCCCCGCCAGCGCCGCCACGGACCGGGCGCGCAACTCGGGATACACGCCGCCCTGCACGATGCCGAACAGCCCGTAGCCGTCGCGCGCGACGAACGCCTCGCGCGATTGCAGCGCCCAGCGCATCGACATTTCCATCGACCGTTCAGCTTCTTCCGCGGTGGCGGGAAACGGCGTGCATTCATCCAGCGCCATGGTGACCGTGGCGTCCAGAAGGTGCTGGATGCCGATCGAACTGGCCGGGGTCAGGCGGTGTTTCGATCCGTCGATGTGCGACTGGAAAGTGACCCCGTCCTTGTCCATCTTGCGCAGCTGCGACAGGGACATGATCTGAAAGCCGCCGCTGTCGGTCAGGATCGGCCCGGGCCAGTCCATGAAACGATGCAGGCCGCCAAGTTCGGCAACCCGCGCGGCGCCGGGGCGCAGCATCAGATGGTAGGTGTTGCCCAGCACCAGCTTCGCGCCGGTGGAGCGCACCGCGTCCGCGGTCATCGCCTTCACCGTTCCGGCGGTGCCGACGGGCATGAACACCGGCGTCGGCACCTCGCCATGCGCGGTGCGCAGCAGCCCGGCGCGCGCCGGCCCGTCGGTGGCGATCACGCTGTGGGTCAGGCTCATTGCGGGCTCAACAGGGAAGAATCGCCATAGGAGTAGAACCGGTAACCAGTCTGGATCGCATGCGCATAGGCCGCGCGCATCCGCTCGGTGCCGGCGAAGGCGCAGACGAGCATGAACAGGGTCGAGCGCGGCAGATGGAAATTGGTCATCAGCAGATCGACCGCGCGGAAGCGATGGCCGGGCAGGATGAAGATCTCCGTCTCCCCCGAAAACGGATGGATCTTTCCGAATTCATCCGCCGCCGATTCCAGCAGGCGCAGGGAAGTGGTGCCCACGGCAACGATCCGTCCGCCGGCGGCGCGTGCTGCGTTGATCGCATCGGCGGCGGCCGGCGTGATCTCGCCGCGCTCGGCATGGATGCGGTGGTCAGCAATTTCGTCGGACCGCACCGGCAGGAACGTGCCGGCGCCGACATGCAGGGTGATGGTCGTGCGCAGCACGCCACGCGCGTCCAGCGCCGCCAGCAGCGCTGGGGTGAAATGCAGCCCGGCGGTGGGGGCGGCGACAGCCCCGTCATGAGTGGCGAAGACCGTCTGATAGTCCTCGGCATCCTTCGGCAAGGGGCCGGCGGGACGGTCGATATACGGCGGCAGCGCCAGCGCGCCGGCGCGTGACAGCGCATCGGCGAAGGCCTCGCCTTCCAGGTTGAAGGCCAGCGCCACGCCGCCATCGGGGTCGCGCTCCACAACGGCGGCGGTGAAATCCTCCGCGCCCTCGAAGACCAGCGTGTCGCCGGGGCGCAGCCGCCGGGCGTTGCGGGCCAAAGCGTGCCAGGCGCCGTCGGGGCGCGGACGGTCCAGGGTGATGCCGATCCGGGCCTGGCCGCGCATCCCCGATAGCTGGGCCGGGATCACGCGCGTGTCGTTGCTGACCAGCAGGTCGCCGGGGCGCAGCAGGTCCGGCAGGTCGCGAACGAAACGGTCCTGCAGCGCCTCGCCCACCACCAACATCCGTGCCGCGTCACGCGGCCGCGCTGGCTGGTGCGCGATGCAGCGATCCGGCAGATCGAAATCGAAGTCCGCAGTATGCAAAGGCGCCAGGGTGTCAGCGGGGCAGATAGGAGGAAATCTCGATCAGATTGCCATCGGGATCGCGGCAATACACGGAACGGATGGGGCCTAGCGCGCCGATCTTGTCCACTGGTCCCACCAGGATCTCCACGCCGCAATTATGCAGATGTCCGATCACGTCCTCCGGTCCCACGGCGGTGACGAAGCAAAGATCGGCGCTGCCAGGCGCGTCGTTCACACCGGTGGGCCAACTGCCGAGATCGGCGTCGACCGGGCGGACGTTGATCTTCTGGCCGCCGAACTTCAGCGCTGTCCGGTTCGCTTCACCGAACTCCTCGCGCTCCATGCCCAGCACGCGCTGGTACCAGGACGCGGTGATCTCCACGTCCTTCACGTTCAGCACCAGATGGTCCAGGCGGTCTACGGTGAAGCGCATAATTCCAGCCCCCTATTCCAGCCCATCGTAAAAATCGTTGCCCTTGTCATCCATCACGATGAAGGCCGGGAAATTCTCCACCTCGATGCGCCAGATCGCCTCCATCCCAAGCTCGGGATATTCCAACACCTCCACGCGGCGGATGCAGTCCTGCGCCAGCCGGGCGGCCGGGCCGCCGACGCTGCCGAGGTAGAAGCCGCCATTGGCCTTGCAACTGTCCTTCACCGCCTTGGACCGGTTGCCCTTGGCCAGCATGATCAGGCTGCCGCCGGCGGCCTGGAATTCCGCCACGTAGCTGTCCATCCGCCCGGCCGTGGTCGGGCCGAAGCTGCCGGTCGCCATGCCGGCGGGCGTCTTGGCCGGTCCGGCGTAGTAGACGGGATGGTTCTTCATGTAGTCGGGCATGCCCAGCCCGGCATCCAGCCGTTCCTTCAGCTTGGCATGGGCGATGTCGCGCGCGACCACCATTGTGCCGCTGAGCGACAGCCTTGTCTTCACCGGATACTGCGAAAGCTGCGCGCGGATTTCCGCCATCGGGCGGTTCAGGTCCACGTGCACGCTGTCATCGGGAAGATGCTCGTCGGTGGTTTCCGGCAGATATTTCGCCGGATCGGTCTCCAACTGCTCCAGGAACACCCCTTCCGGCGTGATCTTGGCCAGGATCTGCCGGTCCGCCGAGCAGGACACGCCCATGCCTACCGGCAGGGAAGCGCCGTGCCGCGCCAGGCGGATCACCCGCACGTCGTGGCAGAAATACTTGCCGCCGAACTGCGCGCCGATGCCGACATTGCGCGACAGCTCCAGCACCTTCTGTTCCATCTCCAGGTCCCGGAACGCGTGCCCGGCCTTGCTGCCGGAGGTGGGCAAGGTGTCCAGCCACTTGGTGGAGGCGAGCTTGACGGTCTTCAGCGTCAGTTCCGCGCTCGTGCCGCCGATCACGATGGCCAGGTGATAGGGCGGGCAGGCGGAGGTGCCCAGCGTCTTCATCTTGGTGCCGAGGAAGGCCAGCAGCTTTTCCGGCGTCAGGATGGCGCGGGTTTCCTGGAACAGGAAGGTCTTGTTGGCCGAGCCGCCGCCCTTGGCGACGAACATCAGGTGAAATTCGTCGGCATGGTGCTCCCCGGGGGCTGCCATGATGTCGAACTGCACCGGCAGGTTGTTGCCGGTGTTGGTTTCCTCGAACATCGACAGCGGCGCCATCTGCGAATAGCGCAGATTGGTCTCGGTATAGGTGCGGTGCACGCCGTAGCTGAGCGCCTCCTCCTCGTCGCCCTCCACCCAGACGCGCTGGCCCTTCTTGCCGAACACGATGGCGGTGCCGGTGTCCTGACACATCGGCAGCACGCCGCCGGCGGAGATGTTGGCGTTCTTCAGGAGATCGAGCGCCACGAACCGGTCATTCGCCGATGCCTCGGGGTCGTCGAGGATTTTCCGCAGTTGCGCCAGATGCGCGGGGCGCAGCAGGTGCGACACATCGTGGAACGCCCGCAGCGCCAACTCACTCAGCGCGTCCGGCTGGATGCGCAGCACGGTCTTGCCGTCGCAGGTGGATGTGGTCACGCCCTGGATGTCGAGCTTCTTCCAGGCGATCTGATCCGGACCCAGCGGGAACATGGGCGAATAGAGAAAGCCGGACGGACGCTGCCCGGAAACGGCGTGGGTGGGTGCGTTCATCGTGGGTCCTTTCGGATCAGGTCTTGGGGGGCGTGCGGCGGCGGAAGGCATCCAGGCTGACGACCTGCGGGGTCTCCGGCGGTTCGGCATCGCCGCCGGCGGCTTCCGGCTCGGCTTGCGTGGCATCTTCCACCGCCGCTTCGCCGTCGTCTTCTTCGGTATTGGCGATGTCGAGTGGGGACTGGAAGCGCAGCACGAACTGCACCGCGGGATCGGCAAAACCGGTGATCGCCGCCAGCGGGATCACCAGGGTGGACGGCACGCCGCCGAAGGACAGCACCACGCTGAACAGCCCGTCCGACATCTGCGCGTCGCGGAACTGGTGCTGCAGGACGATGGTCATCTCCTGCGGATACTGCGCCTTCAGCCGGGCGGGAACCACGGTGGCAGGGTGGTCGGTGCGGAACGTCAGGTAGAAATGATGCTCCCCGGGCAGGCCGTTCTCCGCGAGGTGCGACAGGGCGCGTTCCACCACCTGGCGCAGCGCCTGCTGCGTCCATTCGTCATAGGGCAGCAGGCTTTCCGGCCTCTGGTCCTGATCGTCTTCCATCGTCAACCTCGTTATCGCAGGCCAGGAACGCCCCAGCAACGCCGGCGCACCCATAGCGCGCCTGCGGCGACGCGCCAAACGCTATCCCTAGAGACCGTCCGAAGGCCGGTGCCTCCCGCCGCGATCCACCCGGCAAGGTTCAGCCCGGCTTGCCCGGCTTGCTCGGCATCGGCGCCAGGGACAACGGTACCCAGCGCAGCCCGTCGCTGCTCTGCACCAGCATCAGCACCGATTTGCGGTTCTGCTTGCGCACCGCATCCACCCGGTTCTGCACATCGGCCGGCGTGTTCACGGATTCCTGCTGCACCTCCAGGATCACGTCGCCCGGCTTCAGGCCACGCTCGGCGGCGGCGCTGTTGGCGATCACGTCCGCGATCACCACGCCCTTCTGGTCGGGGCCGATTTGGAACCGGTCGCGGGTTTCCGGCGTCAGCGCCGACAGGCGCAGGCCCAGACTGGTGATTTCGGTCGGCTTTACGCCTTCGGTCTTGCCCGGGGTCGGGCCGGAGGCGACTTTCTGGTCGTCGGGCAACTCGCCGAGCTTGGCCTGCACGGTCACTTCATGCCCGTCGCGCCACAGGGTGACAGGAACCTCCTGGCCGATCGGCGTTTCCGCCACCAGGCGGGGGAGGTGCTTCATCTCCTTCACATCCTGGCCGTTGAACTTGAGGATGATGTCGCCGTTGCGGATCTTCGCCGCCTCGGCCGGCCCGCCCTCGTTCACGCCGGCGACCATCGCGCCGGCTGCCCCCTTCATGCCCAGGCTCTCGGCGATGTCGGGAGTGACCTGCTGGATGCGCACGCCCAGCCAGCCGCGCCGTGCCCGCCCATATTCCTTCAGCTGCGCGACCACGGTCTTGGCCATGTTGGCCGGGATCGAGAAGCCGATGCCGATCGAGCCGCCGGAAGGCGAGTAGATCGCGGTGTTGATGCCGATCACCTCGCCGTTCATGTTGAACAGCGGCCCGCCGGAATTGCCGCGGTTGATCGCGGCGTCTGTCTGGATGAAGTCGTCATAGGGCCCTGAGCGGATGTCGCGGCCGCGGGCGGAGACGATGCCGGCGGTGACGGTGCCGCCCAGGCCGAACGGATTGCCGATCGCCAGCACCCAGTCGCCCACGCGCGCCGTGTCGCTGTCGCCGAAGGACACGGCCACCAGCGGCTTGTCCGGCTTGACCCGCAGGAGCGCCACGTCCTCCCGATCATCCTTGCCGACCAGTTCGGCCTTCAGCGTGGTGTTGTCGGAGAGGGTCACGGTGATCTCGTCGGCGCCGTCGATCACGTGGTTGTTGGTCACGATCAGACCGGAGGGGTCGATGATGAAGCCAGACCCCAGGCTCTGGGTCTTGCGGTCCGGCACCGGCTGTTGCGGCTGCTGTCCGCCACGGCCTTGCGGGCGATTGCGCTCCAGGAAATCCTTGAAGAACTGCTCGAACGGCGAGCCCGGTGGGAACATCGGCACATCCGGCCCCGGCCGGTCGGCGCCACGGGCCTGCGCGGTGCTGCTGGAGGAGATGTTGACCACCGAGGGCTGCAGCTTGGCGGCCAGATCGGCGAAGCTTTCCGGCGCGGTGCGCGCCAGGGCGGGTGCGCTGGCCCCGATCAGGACTCCGGTCGCGGTGACCATTGGCGCAACCGCGACGCTGAGGGCGAGCAGGAGACGGAGCGGGCGAGATCGAACAGAACGCATGGGACAATTTCCTGGCTGACGGGCGGCATATGGAACGTCCGGCCGCTTCTAGCAACGGGTGTTACGCGACGGGCCTGGAGCGAGGCGGCCTGACGCGCGGCGGGGTCTACTTCGAAGCCGGCGCCGATCGTGGAGCCGGCACCGGAGCGGTCTGCAGCAGTTTCAAGAAATCGTTATCCGGCGTCAGCACCAGTCGCGCATTGCCGCCGGCGAAAGCCTCGCGATAGGCCAGCAGCGTGCGCCAGGCGGTGAAGAAGCCGGTATCCTGCTCATAGGCCTTGGCATATAGCCGGCTGGCAGCCGCCTCGCCCTCGCCGCGCAGCTTGTCGGCGGTGGCGCGCGCGTCGGCCAGCAGCACCGTGCGGTCGCGTTCGGCCCCGGCGCGGATGCGCTGGGCGGCTTCCGCTCCTTCGGCGCGCAACTGCTTGGCCACGCGTTCGCGCTCGGACTGCATGCGGCTCAGGATCGCCTGCGTGTTCTCCTCTGGCAGATCGGCGCGGCGGATGCGGACATCCTCGATGGAGACGCCGAAGCCGGTCATTTCCGTGTTCACCTGCCCGCGGATCGCCGCCATGATCCGCGACCGGTCGGCGCTGAGCACGTCGAGCAGCGAATGATTGCCGAGCACCCGGCGCAGGCTGGACGACACGATGGAGTTCAGCCGCCCACGGATGCCGTCTTCGGCCGGTCCCACCGCCTGGTAATAGCGCAGCGGATCGGTGATGCGGAACATCGTGAAGCTGTCGACGATCAGGCGGCGCTGGTCGCCCAGGATCACCTCTTCGCTCGCCACTTCCTGGTTCAGCAGGCGGCGGTCAAAGGTGATCACGGTCTGCACGAACGGGATCTTGATGTGCAGGCCGGGCTCGGTGATCACCCGCACCGGCCTGCCGAACTGGGTAATCAGTACCTGCTCGGTCTGGCGCACCGTGAACAGGGACGACGCCACCAGCACGATAAGAACGAACAGCGTCGCGGCGCCGATGGTCAGAATGCGGTTCATTGCGGCGCTCCTCGCACGATCGGACCCCGAACCGGTGGGGATAGCAGCGGCGGCGGTGGCGATCCGCTCGCGGCCGGCGGCGCCTGGACCGCTGGCGAGGCCGGAGGCTGACCGGGGCGGTCGGCCAGCGGCAGCAGCGGCATCAAGCCCTTGAATTTCTCATCGATGACGAGGGTCGGCGAGCGGCTGAGGATCTCCTGCATGGTTTCCAGATACATGCGCTCCATTGTCACGTCCCGCGCCTGCTCGTAGGCCGACAGCACCGACAGGAAGCGTTGGGTCTGGCCGGTGGCCTCCGCGATCGAGGCCTGCCGTGCGCCCTCGGCCTCGGCGGTAATGCGCGCCGCCTCGCCGCGGGCGCGCGGCACGATGTCATTCTGATAGGCCTGGGCCTCGTTGCGCATGCGCTCGGCATCGGTATTGGCGCGCTGCACGTCGCGGAAGCTTTCCACCACGGCAGCCGGCGGGTCGACCTTCTGCAGCTGCACCTGGGTGATCTCCACCCCGGCGCCGTACTGGTCCAGGATCGACTGGGTCTCTCTCAGGACATCGGTCTCGATGGTGGCGCGCAATTCCGTCAGCGCCGGCTGGATCGGGGTGCGGCCGATCACCTCGCGCATCGTGCTTTCGGCGACGGACCGCACCGTCGCCTGCGGGTCGCGGGTGTTGAACAGGAATGCCGAGGCGTCGCGGATGCGCCAGAAGATGGCGACGTCGATATCGATGATGTTCTCGTCGCCGGTCAGCATCAGGCTTTCCGCCAGCACATCGCGTCCGGAGGTGTCGTGCCCGGCGTCCATGCGGCTGTTGCTGGACGTGGTCCGGTAGCCGATTTCGGTGCGGTTGATGCGGGTGACCGCCGGGCGCTGCACGCTCTCCACCGGCCAGGGCCAGTGGTAGTTCAGGCCGGGCAGGTCGGTGCGGTCGTAGGCGCCGAAGCGCAGCACCACGCCCTGCTCGTCCGGCTGCACACGGTAGAGGCCGGAGGCGAGCCAGAGCACGGCGACCGCGACGCCCAGCAAGGCCAGTCCGCGCCCGCCGGTGAAGAAGCCCATCGGTCCGCCGGACCAGGATCCCTTGCCCGTGCCACCGCCTCCGGAGCCACCGCCGCCGGACATCAGGCCGCGGATGAAGGCCTGCGCGCGGGCGATCACCTCATCCAGGTCGGGCATCTGTCCGGGGCCGCCGGGGCCGCCAGGGCCACGGCCACCGCCGGGTCCGCCCGGTCCCCAGGGACCGCCCGGCTTCTGCCCATCCGGTTTCTGCCCGCCTTTGCCGCCGCCGTCTTTCGGTGAGCCGCCAGGAGTGCCCCAGGGGTTGGAGGGACCGGAACCTGGGCCGCCGTTGTTCCAAGGCATAGGGGTAGGGAACTCCTGTAAGATGTCGGCGTCGCGCGGCGGCAGCCGGCCGCTGTCCGAACGCCGATCCCGAATGGGAACGGTGTCAGACATTGGCGGATCGGCCGACGTGCGCCATATGCAGGCGGCGCCCGAGCGGCGTGTTCCGACCAGATCCGCTGGCACGATCCGTTGGCGGGCTGCATATTGACCGTCAGCAGAAGGTTTGCAAGCGCATGAGCATCCGCCCCCCCACCCCGGAAGCCCTGCGCGAGGCCCTGCGCGCCGTGACCGACCCGGCGTCTGGGCGCGATATCGTCACCGCCGGGCTGATCGAAGGCATCGATGTGCGTGGCTCGTTGGTGCATGTCGCCTTGCTGACGGACCGCGCCCATGCCGCGGCCATGGAGCCTGTGCGCGCCGCGGTGGAAACGGTGCTGGCCCGCCAGCCCGGCGTGACCAACGCGACGGCGGTGCTGACGGCGCACAAGGCGCCGGCCCCCCGACAGGCGCCCTCATCGGCGCCCGCCGCCGGAACCGGCGGCCATGGCCACGCGCACGGCGCGGCCCAGGGGCAGCCGCGCCCGCCGCTGCTGTTGCCGGATATCGGCGCGATCGTCGCTGTGGCGTCTGGCAAGGGCGGCGTCGGCAAATCCACCGTGGCAGTGAATTTGGCCGTCTCGCTGGCCCGCCAGGGGTTGAAGGTCGGACTGCTGGACGCCGACATCTACGGCCCCAGCCTGCCGCGCATGCTCGGCCTGAACCGCAAGCCGGAGGTGCGCGGCGACAAGATGCTGCCGCTGGAGGCCTGGGGCCTGAAGGCGATGTCGATCGGCTTCCTGGTCGACGAAGACACCGCGATGATCTGGCGCGGGCCGATGGTGATGGGCGCGCTGGAACAGATGCTCGGCCAGGTGGTCTGGGGCGCGCTGGACGTGCTGATCGTGGATATGCCGCCCGGCACCGGCGACGCGCAACTGACCATGGCCCAGCGCGTGGCCCTGACGGGTGCGGTGATCGTCTCCACCCCGCAGGACATCGCCCTGATCGACGCGCGGCGCGGCGTGGCGATGTTCGAGAAGACCAAGGTGCCGGTGCTGGGGCTGGTCGAGAACATGAGCTTCTTCTGCTGCCCCAATTGCGGCCACCGCTCGGACATCTTCGGCCATGGCGGCGCGCGCGCCGAGGCCAAGCGCATGGGGGCGGATTTCCTCGGCGAGGTGCCGTTGCTGCTGGACATCCGCACGGCATCGGACGCCGGCCAGCCGATCGCGGCTACGGCGCCGGACAGCGACGCGGCGAAAGCCTATGATGCGATTGCTCAACAGGTCTGGAAGAAGATCTCCGCCAAGGACGGCGCGCGCAGCAGTGGGCCACGCATCGTGATCAACTGAGGCCGGCATCCGTCTCCGCGGCCGCCGGCAGGCTGTTCTGGCTGCCGGGCCGGGTGCAGCAGATCCCGGCCGCCACCGAGGCGCGGCGCAGCGCCGGTTCCAGCGCGACGCCGCGATCGAGCGAGGCCGCCAGCACGCCGACGAAGCAGTCGCCGGCGGCGGTGGTGTCCACCGCGTCGATTTCATGCGCCGCGATCGTGCTCAGCCCTTCCACTCTCGCCAACTCCGCCCCCCTCTCGCCCAGCGTGCGCACCACATCCACCCCCAGCGCCGCCCGCAGCCCGGCGGCATCGGGGAAGCAGCCGAGATACTCGGCCAGCCACGCCGCCTCGCTCTCGTTCACCACCAGCAGATCGACCGCGGACAGGGCCTCCAGGGACAACGGCGCGGCCGGGGCGAGGTTCAGAATGATCCGCGTGCCGGAGGTTCGCGCCCGGCGGATCAGCGTCTGGGTCTGCTGGCGGTCCACCTCCATCTGCAGCACCAGCGTGTTGCCGGGGCCCAGCAGCGCGTCCTCCACCTGATCCGCCCGCGCCAGCAGGTTGGCGCCCGAGCCCACGGCAATGGCGTTGTGGCCCTGCGGATCAACGGCGATGGCGGCGCAGCCGGTGGCGGCGTCGGCCTCGATCACCCGCGACAGATCCACCCCGGCCCCGCGCAGCAGCGCCAGCGCGCCGGCGGC
This sequence comes from uncultured Alphaproteobacteria bacterium, assembly GCA_963839645.1. Classification (GTDB taxonomy): domain Bacteria; phylum Pseudomonadota; class Alphaproteobacteria; order Acetobacterales; family Acetobacteraceae; genus PALSA-911. Next base: position 1,058,866 of record CAWIVZ010000001.1, read on the forward strand.
CAGCGCATCGCGCCCGACCGCGCCGGCCATCGCCACGCGGGCGCCGTCCAGCGCCGCCGCCACCGCCTGGTTGGCCCCTTTGCCACCCGGTGCGATCGTCACGCTCCGGGTCAGCAATGTCTCCCCCGAACGCGGGATCGCAGGCAGGGCGAAAATCAGATCGAGGTTGATCGAGCCGAAGACGGTGATCACGGCGCCTTACCCAAGGCCCCCATCATCTCGTCCCATTCCCGCTTCGACAGGCCGCTGGCCTTCTGGTCCACCGCCTCGCCGGAGATCATCCGCTTCACGATGGCCAGCATCTGCGCCGACAGCGTCACCGCGCCGAGGCGGTAATCCTTGAACGCCTGGCAGGCGGCCGGAACCCAGGCGGCGACGGTGTCCAGCATCACCTCGGCATAGACGCGGATCTCGTACTGGGCATGCGCGTCGGCGCGCAGCCGCAGGAAGTGGAACAGGTTGTGCAGGTCGGTCTTCCAGTACCACTGGGTATAGGTGTTCAGCGTCAGGTTCATCCGAGCCAGCTCGCGCGCCAGGCCCTGGCGGGCGGGGTCGCGCGGCTCGCCGGCCTCGGTCTCGTTCAGCATCTCGGCATAGTGGTCGTAGGTCTGCATCGCGTCCTGGCGCAGCAGGTTCAGCACCTGCGCGGCCTCCTCGCCCTGCAGCACCGCGCCGCGTCCCTGCCGGTTGGACGCGGACTGGGCGGCGAGCTGTTCGGGGGCGGGGATGTAGAACTCCCGGTCCAGGATGGAATAGCGGGCGGAATACTCGTTCACGTTGGCGGTGCGGTGGCGGATCCACTGGCGCGCCACGAAGATCGGCAGCTTCACGTGGTACTTGATCTCGCACATCTCGAACGGGGTGGAGTGCCAGTGGCGCATCAAATAGCGGATCAGCCCGGCATCCTCGCTGACCCGGCGCGTGCCGCGGCCGTAGGACACCCGGGCGGCCTGCACGATCGCGCTGTCATCGCCCATGTAGTCGATGACGCGGACGAAGCCGTGATCCAGCACCGGGAGCGCCTGATACAGCATCGCCTCCAGCGCCGGCACGGTGGGGCGCAGCGTCTCGGCGCGGCTTTCCCGCTGGGCGGCGATCTCGGCGAGTTGGGCGTCTGTCAGGCTCATGCACGTCCCCTTCCATAACCGGCAGGGAGTGCCTATATTCGCTTTGTCGAGGTTCCCGCTAGGGAGCCGAGACTATGGTGATAAACGGTGCGTGGAATAAACGTTGTGGACCCGGGGGCGGTACCCGGCGCCTCCACCAGATTTCAGGTCGGATGTCCGGCCGGCGGTATGGGGGCGAAATAGGCTCGACACGCGTGGTAAAGACTCACTTTTTGCCCGGCATGATACCGCCGTTATCGGGTCATATCACAAGTGCCAATGACAATCATGAGGCATTCGCTGTAGCTGCGTAAGCAGAGACAAGCGCGGTTAGGGGGGCCCCGGGCAACAGAATGCCCCCCACTCTTCCGAACCTGACCCGTTCTACCCATCCGCCAGATCCCTGATCTTTCTTCCGTCCAGCTGCCAGGTTGCCAGCCGGCGCGGCCTCCCGCAGTCTTGCCCCGAACGCCAACACCCTGGGGAAAAGACAATGAACGGTGCCGAAAGCCTGGTGAGCACGCTGCTGAAGAGCGGGGTCGACACCTGCTTCTCCAATCCCGGCACGTCCGAGATGCATTTCGTCGCCGCTTTGGACCGCATTCCCGGCATGCGCTGTGTGCTCGGGCTGTTCGAGGGCGTCGTCACCGGTGCGGCCGACGGCTATGCGCGCATGACCGACAAGCCCGCCGCCACGCTGCTGCATTGCGGCCCCGGCCTCGCCAACGGCCTGGCCAACCTGCACAACGCGCGCCGCGCGCTAAGCCCGATCGTCAACATCGTCGGCGACCACGCCACCTATCACCGTCCGCTCGATGCGCCGCTGACCGCGGATACCGAGGGCTGGGCCCGTGGCGTCTCCGGCTGGGTCCGCACCTCCATGACCTCCGCCAGCGTCGGCGCCGATGCCGCCGCCGCGGTGCAGGCCTCGCTGAGCGGACACGGCCAGATCGCCACGCTGATCCTGCCGTCCAATTCGTCCTGGAACGAGGGCGGCGTCGTCGCTGAGGCCTTGCCCCGCCTGCCGCGCCCGCAGTCCGCCCCGCAGATCATCAAGCAGGCCGCAGCCGTGCTGCGCCGGGGGCAGAAGACGCTGATCGTGCTCGGCGGCAGCGCCCTGCGTGACGGGCCGATGGCCGATGCCAACCGCATCGCCGCCGCCACCGGCGCCAAGCTGATCGCCCAGGGTTCGAACGGCCGCATCCAGCGCGGCCAGGGCCGCTACCCGCTGGACCGCGTGCCCTATGTCGTCGATCAGGCGGTCCAACTGCTGGCGGAATACCAGAACGTGATCCTGGTTGGCGTCGTCCGCCCCACCGCGTTCTTCGCCTATCCCGGCAAGCCCGGCTACGTGATCTCGCCCAACGCCGAGGTAACGATCCTGACCCGCCCGGAGCAGGACCCGGCCGACGCGCTCGCCCGCCTGGCCGACGAACTCGGCGCGCCGAAGGCGGCCCTGCCGGATGTCGGCTCCCGACCGGAAGTGGCGCGCGGCAAGCTGACCCCGGAAAGCGTCGCGGCCACCGTCTCCGCCCTGATGCCGGACGACACGGTGATCGTGGATGAAGCCGTCACCTACGGCCGCGGTTTCTTCCCGCTGACCTATGCCGCCGCCCCGCATGACTGGCTCGCCGGAACCGGCGGCGCGATCGGCCACGGCCCGCCGACGGCGGTGGGTGCGGCGATCGGTGCCCCCGGCAGGCGCGTGATCGCGCTGCAGGCCGATGGCTCGGCGATGTACACGCTGCAGGCGCTCTGGACCCAGGCGCGCGAGCAGCTCGACATCACCACCATCCTGCTGTCGAACCGCAAGTACCAGATCCTGATCGGCGAGTTGGCCAATGTCGGCGCCAATCCCGGCCGCACCGCGATGGACATGCTCGATCTCGGCAATCCCGATATCGGCTGGTGCAAGCTGGCCGAGGGCATGGGCGTCGAAGCCGCCCCGGCCAATGACTGCGAGACCCTGGCCGACCTGCTGCGCCGCTCGGTGAACCGGAAGGGGCCGTTCCTGATCGAACTCGCGACAGGCTAAGGATCTTGCTTCTCCTGGCAGAAAATCCTATATTCTCTGCCAGGAGACAGCAGTCTGAATGATGCAAACTCAAACCCGGTCACTCACCGCCAAGCCCGCGCCGCAAACGGGTCCAGTTACATCGGCCGAAGCGGCGGCCATGCTGCGGGCGGTGTTCCGGCTGTTCGAGAAATGGGGCGTCAGCGATACCGAGGCACGGATTCTGCTCGGCCAGCCCAGTTCCTCCACCTTGTACCGCTGGAAGCGCGGCGAAATCGGCACCATCCCGTCCGACACGGTGTGGCGGCTCGCCGACCTGATGGGGATCCACAAGGCGCTGCGCTACCTGTTCGCCGATGTCGAGCGTTGCTACGCCTGGGTGCGCAAGCCCAACACCGCGTTCGCCGGCCGCTCCGCGCTCGAGCGCATGCTGGCCGGCGCGCCCGCCGACATCACCGCGGTGCGGACCTACCTGGACGCGGAGCGCGGCGCCTGGTGAGCCTGCCTCCGACCGCCGATATCGCCTGGGACCCCGCCCACCGCATCATCCGCACGATCTACCCGCCGGTCTGGCTGTTCGAGGACATTGCCGATCCCGCCGACTGGGATCTGATCGCCAGCGCCGAGGCCAAGACCAACCCCCGTGTTCGCGATGAAATCGGCGATCTCGCCCTGGTTCCGCCCGAACGGCGTATCGCCGGCCCGACCGCCAGCCTGGTGATGGGCGCCTTCACCCACGCCTCCCGCGACCGGCCCAGCCGCTTCTCCGATGGCAGCCACGGCGTCTGGTATTGCGGTGACAGCTTCGACGTCGCCCTGGCTGAAACCGCGCATCATTTCGAACGCTTCATGCGCGCCACCGCCGAACCGGCCGGGGAGGCGCAGTTCCGCGAACTCCGCGCCGCCATCGCCGGCCAGTTGCACGATCTCCGCGCCGGGGATCACGAAGCCTGCCTGTCCCCCGACGACTGGCATCCCGGCCAGGCGCTCGGCGCGCGGATCTGGGCACAGGGCGGCGCCGGGATCGTCTACCCCGCGGTGCGCTGTCCGCAAGGCCAGGCCGCCGCCTTGTTCTGGCCGGACCAGGTGCGCCTGCCGGTCGTCCAGGGCCGCCAGATGCTGTACCGCTGGGACGGCACCCGCATGTCCCGCTTCTTCGTCTATGGCGAGAACCAGTGGTTCGCCCGTCCAACCTGACGCGCGGCGATCACCCCGGCAGCGCGATGCGCTGCTCATCCTTCAGCCCGATCCCGGTCAGGCTCAGAACCCGCATCCGCCCGATCAGCCAGGCGAGCTTGGCCGCCGCTTCTGCGGGCGGCAGGCCTTCCGGGCGCACATTGGAGATGCAGTTGCGCTCGGCGTCCGTTCGCCCTGGCCGCGGCTGCCAGGTCAGATAGATCCCCAGGCTGTCCGCGGCCGACAAGCCCGGCCGCTCCCCGATCAGCACCGCCACCGCCGATGCCTGCAAAGCCGCACCGATTTCGTCGCCCAGCGCCACCCGGCCCTGCTCCGCCACCACGACGGGTGCAATTTCCCACTCCGCCAGCAGCGGTCGCATTTGTTGCAGCAAAGTCACGGCATGGCGCTGCACGGCGATGGCGGAGAGCCCATCGCAGATCACGAAGGCCAGGCATCCCGGCACCGGCGTCAGCGCCTCGGCTTGCCCCGGCGCCAGCTTGCGGCCGAGATCGGGCCGCAGCAGATAGGTCCGCCGATCCGCCGCCGCGCTGTGCACGGCCCGGCTGTCGAACCCCGCCACCGCCAATTCATCTTGCAACGCCGCCGTATCCAACTTCGCGTGCACCGCGTCCCGCGCCGCGGCGTGAGCGGCCTGGAACGCCAGATGCGCCGCTGTCGGCACCCCGTTGCCGGCCCGGCCCAGCGCCACCCGAGCCATCGTATGTCGCCGCAAATCCTGCCAAAGCACGGGCGGAGCGGCCATCAGCCCAGTCCGATCAGCGCCGGCGCCAGCCCGGCCGGGATGCGTCCGGGCTCAGCAGGATCGCCGATCCCCATCCGCTCCAGCCATTCGCAAAACTCGGGCGCGGGTTTCAGGCCAAGGGCCGCGCGGACATACAGTGCATCGTGAAAGGAGGTGCTCTGGTAGGACAGCATTACGTCATCCGCTCCCGGCACGCCCATCACATAGGTCACGCCAGCCACCCCCAGCAGCGTCAGCAGCCCGTCCATGTCATCCTGGTCGGCCTCGGCGTGGTTCGTGTAGCAAACGTCCACCCCCATCGGCAGGCCGAGCAGCTTGCCGCAGAAATGGTCTTCCAGCCCGGCCCGGGTGATCTGCTTGCCGTCGTAGAGGTATTCCGGCCCGATGAACCCGACCACGGAGTTCACCAGCAACGGCGAGAATGCCCGCGCCACCGCATAGGCCCGCGCCTCGATCGTCTGCTGGTCCACGCCGTGATGCGCGTCGGCCGACAGGGCGCTGCCCTGGCCGGTCTCGAAATACATCACATCCTGGCCGAGCGTTCCCCGCCGCAGCGACAACGCCGCGTCCTGTGCCTCCGCCAGCAGCGCCAGCGAAACGCCGAAACTGCGGTTCGCCGCCTCCGTCCCGCCGATCGACTGGAACACCAGATCGACCGGCGCTCCACGCTCGATGCAGCGAAGGGTGGTGGTCACATGCGCCAGCACGCAGGTCTGCGTCGGTATCTCGAAGCGCGAGCGAACCTGGTCCAGCATCTCCAGCAGCAGGATGGTGTTCTCTACCGAGTCGGTGGCCGGATTGACCCCGATCACCGCGTCCCCGGCGCCGAGCAGCAATCCGTCCAGCGTGGACGCCGCCACGCCGCGCGGATCGTCCACCGGGTGGTTCGGCTGTAGCCGCACCGAAAGCCGGCCGGGCAGGCCGATCGTGTTGCGGAACCGCGTCGTCACCCGGCACTTCGCCGCGACAGAAATCAGGTCCTGCAACCGCATGATCTTGCTAACGGCAGCCACCATCTCCGGCGTCAGGCCGCGGCGCAGCGCCACCAGTGCCGCCGGTTCGGCGGCCAGCAGGAACTCGCGGAACGCTCCGACGGTCATCGAAGCGACCGGCGCGAAGCTGACCGGATCGTGCCGGTCCAGGATCAGCCTTGTGACCTCGTCGTCCTCATAGGGAATGACCGGCTGGTTCAGGATCGCCGCCAGCGGCAGATCGGCCAGCGCGTACTGCGCTGCCGCGCGTTCGGCGGCGGACCCGGCGGCGATGCCGGCCAACTGGTCGCCCGAGCGCGCAGGGCTGGCGCGGGCCAGCAAACTGCGCAGGTCGGGAAATACATAGCGCGTTCCGCCGAGGCTATGCGATATAGGCAGGGCAGGGCCTCCTGTTAGCGGTTTGCACACATAAAGCGCTGAACTCGGACCCGCCCATCCTATACACCCCCCGCCTCTATCGGAACGCGGGAGATTTCAGGTCGCCATAATCTATGGCGGCTGGTTATCGCATGCACCGCGGTCCCTTGGCATGTTTCCTGGCTTTTCGCCGGGAGAACCTGAAAGGACCAGGGATTATGGCGAAGAAAATCGTCGGCTACATCAAGCTGCAGATACCGGCCGGCAAGGCCAACCCGTCACCGCCGGTGGGCCCCGCGCTCGGCCAGCGTGGCCTGAACATCATGCAGTTCGTCAAGGAATTCAATGCGGTAACGCAGCAGATGGAGCCGGGGATGCCGATCCCCGTGGTCATCACCGCGTTCGGCGACCGCACCTTCAGCTTCATCATGAAGACCCCGCCGAACACCTACTTCCTGAAGAAGGCGGCCGGCATCACCAAGGGCACGACGACCCCCGGCAAGGGCGCGGCCAGCGGCAAGGTCACCATGACCCAGCTGCGCGAGATCGCCGAGACGAAGATGAAGGACATGAACGCCAACGACATCGATGGCGCGGTCCGGATGCTGGTCGGCTCTGCCCGATCGATGGGTCTCAGCGTGGTGGAGGGCTAGGTCATGGCAAAGAACAAGCGTCTGGCGGCGGCCTGGGCCACGGTCGACAAGACCAAGGCCTATGCGCTCGATGAGGCCATCAAGCTGGTGAAGTCGAACGCGAAGGCGAAGTTCGACGAAACCGTGGAAGTGTCGCTGAACCTGGGCATCGATCCGCGCCACGCCGACCAGATGGTCCGTGGCCTCGTCGGCCTGCCGAACGGCACCGGCAAGGTGTTGCGGGTCGGCGTGTTCGCCCGCGGCCCGAAGGCGCAGGAAGCGCTGGATGCTGGCGCGGACGTGGTCGGCGCCGAGGATCTGGCCGAGAAGGTGCAAGCCGGCGACATCCAGTTCGATCGCTGCATCGCCACCCCCGACATGATGGCCCTCGTCGGCCGCCTGGGTAAGATCCTTGGCCCGCGCGGCCTGATGCCGAACCCGCGCATCGGCACCGTGACCATGGACGTCAAGGGCGCGGTCACCGCCGCCAAGGCCGGCCAGGTCGAGTTCCGCGCCGAGAAGGCCGGCATCATCCATGCCGGCGTCGGCAAGGCGAGCTTCGACGAGCAGAAGCTGGTGGAGAACATCAAGGCACTGGTCGATGCCGTCCAGCGCGCCAAGCCGACCGGCGCCAAGGGGACCTACCTGCAAAAGGTCGCCGTCAGCTCCTCGATGGGCCCCGGCGTGCGCGTGGATGTTGCGTCTGTCGCTGGCTGACGCAGCGATTATGGCTCGAGATACGCCGGTCGCGGGCAACCGCGCTGGCGGGCAGGAGGTGCCCAGGCACCTCCGAACCTGTCCAAGACCGCACGTCCCAGGGGTAAGCGCCTTGGGTTAAGGGATCGCTCAGATCCGCGCGTGGGAGACGGGGAAGCCACAGTTTTTCCGGGACAGTTCGCTGTTCCCGAGGACTTTGGCGGTTCCGGCTGACGAGGCTCGGGCGCTGTTTTGCCCCGGTCCTCAGGACAGGCGAACCGGGCCGTGGCGGGACACCCCGCTTCGGCCCATGGGCAACCCGGCCCGGCGCGGTCCAAACGCGCCTGGCCAGAATGGAGACGGGATTTGGACCGTACGGAAAAGCAGGAGTTCGTCGCCGAGCTCGCATCCGTGTTCGCCGAGACGTCGATGGTCGTGGTCACCCAGAATCAGGGTCTGACCGTGGCCGAGGTGACGGCTCTGCGGGTGAAGATGCGGGCGGCCGGGGTGACCTTCAAGGTCGCTAAGAACCGTCTGGCCAACCTCGCCCTTGAAGGGACCCAATTCGGCGGCCTTTCGCCAATGCTGAAGGGACCGACCGCGCTCGCGTGGTCGACCGACCCGGTGGCAGCGGCGAAGACGGCAGTCGAGTTCGCCAAGACCAACGAGAAGTTCGTCATCATCGGCGGTGCCCTTGGCGCCCAGACACTCGACGTGTCCGGGATCAAGGCGCTGGCCGAGTTGCCGTCGCTGGATGCGCTGCGTGCCGGATTGGTGGGGATGATTCAAACCCCCGCCACCCGCATCGCCGGTGTGCTCCAGGCGCCGGCCGGACAGCTCGCGCGGGTCTTCGGGGCCTACGCCAAGAAGGACGAGATGGCCGAGGCGGCCTGATTTCGCGAAGGATCGCGAGATCGGGGACGTAGGCATGAGCATTGCAAGACGGAGTACCGCCTTGCACGGAACCAACCAAAGTCTAAGTTAAAGGATACACGACATGGCTGATTTACCGAAACTGGTCGAAGAACTTTCCGCGCTGACCGTGCTTGAGGCCGCCGAGCTGTCCAAGCTGCTCGAAGAGCGTTGGGGCGTGTCCGCCGCCGCGCCGGTTGCCGCTGCCGCTGCCGCTCCGGCTGCTGCCGCTGCTCCGGTCGAGGAACAGACCGAGTTCACGGTCATTCTCGCCTCCGCTGGCGAGAAGAAGATCAACGTCATCAAGGAAGTGCGCACGATCACGGGTCTTGGCCTGAAGGAAGCCAAGGATCTGGTCGAGGCCGCGCCGAAGCCGGTGAAGGAAGGCGTGAACAAGGAAGAGGCCGCCAAGCTGAAGAAGATGCTTGAGGACCAGGGCGCTGCCGTCGAGATCAAGTAAGACGGCCAGCTCCTCTATTTCCGGCTTCCCCCAAGGGGTGCCGGTTCTGGGCTAGACCGGGCGGGAATCCGCATGATTCCCGTCCGCGTACCCGTTCCGGCGGGCCGACGACCCTCGCGGCGGGGGAATTTCGAGCCGGACAGCCTACGACGATCACTATGTGACGATCAGTATGTGACGAGGGCCGGCTGCCGGCTCCGTCGAACTTCACGAGGTTAGGACAGTCAATGAACGCGATTACCGGGTCGTTTACTGGGCGCAAGCGCATTCGCAAGAGCTTCGGACGGATCCCCGAGATCGCCCGGATGCCCAACCTGATCGACGTGCAGCGCTCCAGCTACGAAGCGTTCCTGCAGATGGCCACCCCGCATGACAGCCGCACCAATACCGGCCTGCAGGAAGTGTTCAAATCCGTCTTCCCGATCGACGATTTCGCCGGCCGTGGCCGGCTCGAGTTCGTCTATTACGAGCTGGAAGAGCCGAAATACGACGTCGAGGAATGCATCCAGCGCGGCATGACCTTTGCCGCGCCGCTGAAGGTGATTTTGCGCCTCATCGTCTGGGACGTCGACGAAGATACCGGCGCCCGCTCGATCCGCGACATCAAGGAGCAGCCGGTCTACATGGGCGACATGCCCCTGATGACGGATAACGGCACCTTCATCATCAACGGCACCGAGCGCGTCATCGTCTCCCAGATGCACCGCAGCCCGGGCGTGTTCTTCGACCACGACAAGGGCAAGACCCACAGCAGCGGCAAGTACCTGTTCGCCGCCCGCGTCATCCCCTATCGCGGCTCCTGGCTCGATTTCGAGTTCGACAGCAAGGACATGGTCTATGTCCGCATCGACCGGAAGCGGAAGCTGCCGGTCACCACGCTGCTCTACGCGCTCGACAGCGCCGCCACGGATGAACTGCGCGCCGCCCGCGCCGCCAAGGGCGAGCCGATCGAACTCGGCGAGATCCGCGGCATGGACGCCGAGGAAATCCTCAACACCTTCTATGGCCAGGTGGTCTTCACCCGCACCGCCAAGGGCTGGGCGCGTCCGTTCGACGCCGAGGCATTCCGTGGCATCAAGCTGCTGGAACCGCTGGTCGATGCCGCCACCGGCGAGGTTGTCGCCGACAGCGAGACCAAGCTGACCGCCCGCACCGTCCGCAAGATCGCCGAGACGGTCAAGGAAGTGCTGGTCGGGCGCAACGACCTGCTCGGCCGCTTCATGGCCGAGGACATGGTGAACCCGGAAACCGGCGAGATCCACGCCGAAGCCGGCGAGGAACTGGTCGAGTCTCGCCTCAACGCCCTGGAGGAGCTGGGCATCACCGAGCTGCGCACCCTCGCGGTCGACCAGCAGAACGGTCCGTGGATCCGCAACACCCTTGCGGTGGACAAGAACAACAACCGCGACGACGCGCTGGTGGACATCTACCGCGTCATGCGCCCCGGCGAGCCGCCGACCCCGGAAACCGCCGAAACCCTGTTCCGCGGCCTGTTCTTCGACGGCGACCGCTACGACCTGTCCGCCGTGGGCCGGGTGAAGATGAACATGCGCCTGGGCATGGACGCGCCGGACACCATGCGCGTCCTGCGCAAGGAAGACGTGCTGAAGACCGTCAAGATCCTCTGCGAGCTGAAGGATGGCCGCGGCCAGATCGACGACATCGACAACCTCGGCAACCGCCGCGTGCGCTCGGTCGGCGAACTGATGGAGAACCAGTACCGCGTCGGACTGCTCCGCATGGAGCGCGCCATCCGCGAGCGCATGGGCTCGGTCGATATCGACACGGTCATGCCGCACGACCTGATCAACGCCAAGCCGGCGGCTGCCGCGGTGCGCGAGTTCTTCGGCTCCAGCCAGCTCAGCCAGTTCATGGACCAGACCAACCCGCTGTCGGAAGTGACGCATAAGCGCCGCCTCTCGGCGCTTGGCCCGGGCGGTCTGACCCGCGAACGCGCCGGCTTCGAGGTCCGCGACGTGCATCCGACGCATTACGGCCGCATCTGCCCGATCGAGACGCCGGAAGGCCCGAACATCGGCCTGATCAACTCGCTCGCCACTTACGCCAAGGTGAACAAGTACGGCTTCATCGAGACGCCGTACATGCTGGTCAAGGACGGCGTGGTGCAGCCTGGCGCGCATTATCTGTCCGCCATGCAGGAAGAGAAGCTGGTCGTCGCCCAGGCCGATGCGCCGATGGATGCCGACGGGCGCTTCACCGAGGAACTCGTCTCCGTGCGCAAGCAGGGCGATTTCCGCCTGGTGAAGCCGGAAGACGTCACCGCCATCGACGTGTCGCCGAAGCAGCTGGTTTCCGTCGCCGCGGCGCTGATCCCGTTCCTGGAGAACGATGACGCCAACCGCGCGCTGATGGGCTCGAACATGCAGCGCCAGGCGGTGCCGCTGATCCGCGCCGACGCGCCGCTGGTCGGCACCGGCATGGAAGCCGCGGTCGCCCGCAACTCCGGCGCCACCATCGTTGCCCGCCGCCCGGGCATCGTCGACCAGATCGACGGCGCCCGCATCGTGGTGCGTGCCACCGCCGAGGACGGCACGACCATGGGCGTCGACATCTACCGCCTGCGCAAGTTCATGCGTTCCAACCAGTCCACCTGCATCAACCAGCGCCCGCTGGTGCGTGTCGGTGACCGCGTGGACGAAGGCGACATCATCGCCGACGGCCCGTCCACCGAGCTCGGTGAACTGGCGCTCGGCCGCAACGTGCTCGTCGCGTTCATGCCGTGGAACGGCTACAACTTCGAGGACTCCATCCTGATCTCCGAGCGCATCGCGCGCGACGACGTGTTCACCTCCATTCACATCGAGGAATTCGAGGTGATGGCGCGCGACACCAAGCTCGGCCAGGAGGAAATCACCCGCGACATCCCGAACGTGGGTGAAGAGGCGCTGAAGAACCTCGACGAAGCCGGCATCGTCTATATCGGCGCGGAAGTGAACCCGGGCGACATCCTGGTCGGCAAGGTCACGCCGAAGGGCGAAAGCCCGATGACGCCGGAAGAGAAGCTGCTGCGCGCCATCTTTGGCGAGAAGGCTTCCGACGTCCGCGACACCTCGCTGAAGCTGCCGCCCGGCGTCACCGGCACCATCGTCGATGTCCGCGTGTTCAGCCGCCGCGGCGTCGACAAGGACGAGCGCGCCATGGCGATCGAGCGTTCGGAAATCGAACGTCTGGCCAAGGACCGCGACGACGAGAAGGCCATCCAGGAGCGTTCGTTCCTGAACCGTCTCGGCGAGAAGCTGCTGGGCCGCAAGGCCGCCGGCGGGTTCAAGGGCATCAAGGCCGGCACCGACCTGACGGAAGAAGTCCTGGCCGAACACCCGAAGGGCGCCTGGCGCCACATCGGCGTTCAGGACGACGCCGTCATGGCGGAGATCGAGGTCCTGAAGCGCGAATACGACGCCGCTGTCGGCCGTCTGCAGGCGCGCTTCGAGAGCAAGGTCGAGAAGCTGCAGCGCGGTGACGAGCTGCCGCCCGGCGTGATGAAGATGGTCAAGGTCTTCATCGCGGTGAAGCGCAAGCTGCAGCCCGGCGACAAGATGGCCGGCCGCCACGGCAACAAGGGCGTCTGCTCGCGCGTCGTGCCGGTGGAGGATATGCCGTTCCTGGAGGACGGCACCTCGGTCGACATCGTGCTGAACCCGCTCGGCGTGCCGTCGCGCATGAATGTGGGGCAGATTCTCGAAACCCATCTCGGCTGGGCCTGCGCCACCCTCGGCAAGCAGGTTGGTGAACTCGTCGAGGAATACCGCCGGACCGGCCGTATGCGCGACGTGCTGACCGCCCGTCTGCACGAGATCTACGGCGATGAGGTCTACCATTCGCAGATCGCCGATCTCTCCAACGAGCAACTGATCGAACTGTGCGGAAAACCTGAAGAAGGGCATTCCGATTGCGACGCCGGTGTTCGATGGCGCCCGCATGTCCGACATCGAGGGTATGCTGACCCGCGCCGGGCTCGATACGTCCGGCCAGGTCGTGCTGACCGACGGGCGCACCGGCGAGCCGTTCGAGCGCAAGGTGACGGTGGGCTACATCTACATGCTGAAGCTGCATCATCTGGTCGACGACAAGATCCATGCCCGGTCGATCGGTCCGTACAGCCTGGTCACCCAGCAACCGCTGGGCGGCAAGGCGCAGTTCGGCGGCCAGCGCTTCGGCGAAATGGAAGTGTGGGCGCTGGAAGCCTACGGCGCCGCCTATACCTTGCAGGAAATGCTGACGGTGAAGTCGGACGACGTGTCTGGCCGCACCAAGGTCTACGAGGCGATCGTGCGCGAGCAGGACACGTTCGAGGCCGGTATTCCCGAGAGCTTCAACGTGCTGGTCAAGGAGTTGAAATCCTTGGGTCTCAATGTCGATCTGGATACGATTGCTTCCTAAGAAGGCCAGGGGGCGCCGCCCCCTGGACCCCCGCCAAAGGCTGGGCCCTTGGAACCCATGGACGGGTTCTAAGGGCGAGCCCTTAGCGGGGTCGAGGGGCAGAGCCCCCGCCTTTCTTTACTTTTCCGCGGCCAACCCGGGGTAAATCATGAACGAACTAATGAAGATTCTAGGCACGGCCGGCTCGGCCATGACCTTCGACCAGATCAAGATCCAGATGGCCAGCCCGGAGCAGATCCGCAGCTGGTCCTATGGTGAGATCAAGAAGCCCGAGACCATCAACTACCGCACCTTCAAGCCCGAGCGGGACGGTCTGTTCTGTGCCCGCATCTTCGGCCCGATCAAGGACTACGAGTGCCTGTGCGGCAAGTACAAGCGCATGAAGTTCCGCGGCATCATCTGCGAGAAATGCGGCGTCGAGGTCACGCTGGCGAAGGTTCGCCGCGAGCGGATGGGCCATATCGAACTTGCCTCCCCGGTCGCGCATATCTGGTTCCTGAAGTCCCTGCCCAGCCGGATCGGCCTGATGGTCGACCTGACGCTGAAGGAACTCGAGAAGATTCTGTATTTCGAAAGCTACGTGGTGCTGGAGCCGGGTCTGACCGATCTGAAGCTGCATCAGTTGCTGAACGAAGACCAGATGCAGGCCAAGCAGGACGAGTTCGGTGAGGACGCGTTCCGCGCCGGCATCGGCGCCGAAGCCATCAAGGGCATCCTGCACGACATCGACATCGGCGGCGACAAGGTGCGCCTGCGCGCCGAGCTGAAGGAGACCACCAGCGAGGCCAAGCGGAAGAAGCTGGTCAAGCGCCTGAAGCTGATCGAGGCGTTCGGCGAGTCCGGCGCCAAGCCGGAATGGATGATCCTGGACGTGGTGCCGGTAATCCCGCCCGAGCTGCGCCCGCTGGTGCCGCTCGACGGCGGCCGCTTCGCGACGTCGGACCTGAACGACCTCTATCGCCGCGTCATCAACCGCAACAACCGCCTGAAGCGGCTGATCGAGCTGCGCGCCCCCGATATCATCGTGCGCAACGAAAAGCGCATGCTGCAGGAATCGGTCGACGCCCTGTTCGACAACGGCCGCCGCGGCCGCGCGATCACCGGCGCCAACAAGCGCCCGCTGAAGTCGCTGTCCGATATGCTGAAAGGCAAGCAGGGCCGCTTCCGCCAGAACCTGCTCGGCAAGCGCGTCGACTATTCCGGCCGTTCGGTCATCGTGGTCGGCCCGGAACTGAAGCTGCACCAGTGCGGCCTGCCGAAGAAGATGGCGCTCGAGCTGTTCAAGCCGTTCATCTACTCCAAGCTGGAGAAATACGGCCACGCCACCACCATCAAGGCCGCCAAGCGGATGGTGGAGAAGGAGCGTCCCGAAGTGTGGGACATCCTGGAGGAGGTGATCCGCGAGCACCCGGTGATGCTGAACCGCGCCCCCACGCTGCATCGCCTTGGCATTCAGGCGTTCGAGCCGGTGCTGATCGAGGGCAAGGCCATCCAGCTGCATCCGCTGGTCTGCACCGCCTTCAACGCCGATTTCGACGGTGACCAGATGGCGGTGCACGTGCCGCTGTCGCTGGAAGCGCAGCTCGAAGCCCGCGTATTGATGATGTCGACCAACAACATCCTCAGCCCGGCCAACGGCAAGCCGATCATCGTGCCCAGCCAGGACATCGTGCTCGGCATCTACTACCTGTCGCTGGAGACCCCCGAGTTCCGCGCCACGCCCGACAACGAGGCGCCGGCCTTCGGGTCGATGGGCGAGATCGAGCACGCGCTGTTCGCCAAGTCGATCACGCTGCATGACAAGATCAAGGCGCGATACGACACGGTGGACGCCAATGGCAATCCGCTGCGTACGCTGATGACCACCACGGCCGGGCGCATGATGATCGCCCAGATCCTGCCCAAGCACCCGAACGTGCCGTTCTCTCTGCTCAACAAGCAGTTGACCAAGAAGAACGTCTCGGACGTGATCGACGCCGTGTACCGCCACTGCGGCCAGAAGGAATGCGTGATCTTCGCCGACCGCCTGATGGGCATCGGCTTCACCAACGCGGCCAAGGCCGGCATCTCCTTCGGCAAGGACGACCTGATCATCCCCGAGACCAAGGGGGCGATGATTTCCAGCACCCAGGGCGAGGTGAAGGAATTCGAGCAGCAGTACCAGGATGGTCTGATCACCGCCGGCGAGCGCTACAACAAGGTGGTCGACGCCTGGTCGCGTTGCACCGAGGAAGTCGCCAGCGCGATGATGAAGGAGATCTCCAAGCAGGAGATCGGCACGCCCACCAACGCTGTGTGGATGATGTCGCACTCCGGTGCGCGTGGGTCGCCGGCGCAGATGCGCCAGCTCGCGGGCATGCGCGGCCTGATGGCCAAGCCGTCCGGTGAGATCATCGAGCAGCCGATCATCGCCAACTTCAAGGAAGGCCTGTCGGTTCTTGAATACTTCAACTCCACGCACGGCGCCCGCAAGGGCCTGGCGGACACGGCGCTGAAGACCGCGAACTCCGGCTACCTTACCCGCCGCCTGGTCGACGTGGCGCAGGACTGCATCATCGTCGAAGTGGATTGCGGCACCGAGCGCGGCCTGACCGTGCGCGCGGTGATGGATGGCGGCGAGGTCGTCGCCAGCCTGTCCGAGCGTATCCTGGGCCGCACCACGGCCGAGGACGTGCTGGACCCCGTGACCAACCAGGTCCTGGTGCCCAACAACACCCTGATCGAGGAGGTTGAGGCCGAGCGTATCGAAACCGCCGGGGTGGAGCAGATGAAGATCCGCTCGGTCCTGACCTGCGAAGTCCAAGGTCGGCGTCTGCGGCCATTGCTACGGCCGCGACCTGGCACGCGGCACCACGGTGAACATCGGCGAAGCGGTGGGCGTCATCGCCGCCCAGTCGATCGGCGAGCCCGGCACACAGCTGACCATGCGCACCTTCCACATCGGCGGCGCTGCACAGCGCGGCGCCGAGGTGTCCAGCGTCGAGGCCAGCCACGACGGCACGGTTACCGTCAGGAACCGCAACGTCGTCATGAACAGCCAGGGCACTCCCGTGGTCATGGCGCGTAACTGCGAAATCGTCCTGGTGGACGACAAGCAGCGCGAGCGCGCCCGCTTCCGGGTCCCCTACGGTGCCCGCCTGCTGGTCGACGAAGGCCAGGCGGTGGCACGCCTGCAGAAGCTGGCAGAGTGGGATCCATACACTCTGCCGATCATCACCGAACGCGCCGGCCAGGTCGAATATCTCGACCTGCTGGACGGCGTGACGCTGGTGGAGCGGGTCGACGAAGTCACCGGCCTGACCTCCAAGGTGGTCGTCGACTACAAGCAGGCGTCCAAGGGCGTCGATCTGCGTCCGCGGCTGCAGCTGAAGGACGAGAAGGGCGAAGTTCTGCGCCTGCCGAACAACACCGATGCCCGCTACTTCCTGTCCCCGGACTCGATCCTATCGGTCGAGAACGGTGCCCAGGTCGCGGCCGGTGACGTGCTGGCCCGCATCCCGCGGGAAGGCAGCAAGACCCGCGACATCACCGGCGGTCTGCCGCGCGTTGCCGAGTTGTTCGAGGCCCGCCGGCCGAAGGACCACGCGGTCATCGCCGAGATCGATGGGCGGGTGGAGTTCGGCAAGGACTACAAGGCCAAGCGCCGCATCATCGTGAAGAACGACGATACGAGCGAGGAAACCGAGTATCTGATCCCGAAGGGCAAGCACGTATCGGTGCAGGAAGGTGACTTCGTCAGGCGTGGCGACCCGTTGGTCGATGGCCCGCGCGTGCCGCACGACATCCTGAAGGTGCTCGGCGTCGAAGCCTTGTCCGACTATCTCGTCAACGAGATCCAGGACGTCTACCGGCTTCAGGGCGTGAAGATCAACGACAAGCACATCGAGGTGATCTGCCGCCAGATGCTGCAGAAGGTGGAGATCCTCGATCCGGGCGACACCACCTATCTGGCCGGTGAACAGGTCGATCGGATGGAGTTCGACCGCGAGAACGCCAAGCTGATGAAGGACGAGCGTCCGGCGGTGGCCATGCCGGTGCTGCAGGGCATCACCAAGGCATCCCTGCAGACCCACAGCTTCATCTCGGCCGCCTCCTTCCAGGAGACGACCCGGGTGCTTACCGAAGCTGCCACGGCCGGCAAGACGGATGATCTCGTGGGCCTGAAGGAGAACGTGATCGTCGGCCGCCTGATCCCGGCGGGCACGGGCTCGGTGATGAACCGCCTGCGTGCCATCGCGGCGGGCAGGGATGCCCGCACGCTGACACTGGGCAACGCCCCCGCCGCGCCATCGGTGGAGGCGGCGGAATAGCCGCCTACGGCGCATTCCAACGGCTGAAAGCGCCGGCGATGTACCTGCATCGCCGGCGTTTTTTCTGCCTACCCGAGGCGCCGAGGGTATGCGCGGGAAGCATTGCAGGGCGGCTGCAACCCGCAGACATCGAATCGGCCGCATCACCGCGCTTGACTCGCCCCACCCCCCGCCGTAGGTTCCGCGCCCTCGGCTAACCCCCTCGACTATCTCGGGCAGCCGTCGTTTTGCAGGTACCAAAGCTCGTGGCGCCGCCGCCGGTCACTTTCCGGTTGCTCAGGCCACAAGCAGGTCGGACCCCGCAGGTTGGGATTATCCCATGCCGCGCGGGGTATTGCCGTGGCAGCACGGACCCTGGAAGGCAACGGACCTGGGAAGGCGGACCGACTGGGGGTGAGTTGAATTTGTTTATGTGGCGGACCGTTCGCGGTTCCTCCAACAAGGATCGGAAAGAGGGTCTATGCCGACCATCAACCAGTTGATCGCCCAGGGGCGTGAGCCCCAGAAGACCCGGAACAAGGTTCCGGCGCTTCAGGGCTGCCCGCAGAAGCGCGGCGTGTGCACCCGTGTGTACACGACCACCCCGAAGAAGCCGAACTCGGCGCTTCGTAAGGTGGCCAAGGTCCGCCTGACCAACGGCTACGAGGTCGTCAGCTACATCCCCGGCGAGGGGCATAACCTGCAGGAGCACAGCGTTGTGCTGATCCGCGGTGGGCGCGTGAAGGATCTTCCCGGCGTGCGTTATCACATCCTGCGCGGCGTGCTCGACACCCAGGGCCTGCCGAAGCGTCGTCAGCGTCGTTCGCTGTATGGCGCGAAGCGGCCGAAATAAGGGAGCAGGCGCATGTCTCGTCGTCGCCGCGCCGTAAAGCGCGAAATCCTGCCGGACGCGAAGTTCGGCGATGTCGTCATCACCCGTTTCATGAACGCGCTGATGTACGACGGCAAGAAATCCGCCGCCGAAGGCATTGTCTATGGTGCCCTCGACGTGCTCAAGAAGCGCGGTGGCAATGCGGCCGATCCGGTCCGCATGTTCCATGAGGCGCTGGACAATGTGAAGCCGGCCGTCGAGGTGCGCTCGCGCCGCGTCGGTGGCGCCACCTACCAGGTTCCGGTCGAGGTTCGCACCGAACGTCGCCAGGCGCTGGCCATCCGCTGGCTTATCGACGCCGCGCGCAAGCGGGGCGAGCACACGATGGAAGACCGGCTTTCGAACGAGCTGCTGGATGCGGTGAACAATCGCGGCACGGCGGTAAAGAAGCGCGAAGACACCCACCGGATGGCCGAAGCCAACAAGGCTTTCAGCCACTACCGCTGGTAAGACTTGTCAATCCACCAGACCTGAATTTGTTCCCAACCGGGATCTACGGAGAAGACGACGATGGGTAAAGCTAAATTCGAGCGGAACAAGCCGCACTGCAACATTGGCACGATCGGCCACGTCGATCATGGCAAGACCTCGCTGACCGCCGCGATCACCAAGATCCTGGCCGAGTCCGGCGGCGCGACGTTCACCGCCTATGACCAGATCGACAAGGCGCCGGAAGAACGCGCCCGTGGCATCACGATCTCGACCGCTCACGTGGAATACGAGACCGCGAACCGCCACTACGCGCATGTCGACTGCCCCGGCCACGCCGACTATGTGAAGAACATGATCACCGGCGCCGCGCAGATGGACGGCGCGATCCTGGTCGTGTCCGCCGCTGACGGCCCGATGCCGCAGACCCGCGAGCACATCCTGCTCGCCCGCCAGGTCGGTGTGCCCGCGCTGGTGGTGTTCCTGAACAAGTGCGACATGGTCGACGATCCCGAGCTGCTGGAGCTCGTGGAGATGGAAGTGCGCGAGCTGCTTTCGTCCTACCAGTTCCCCGGCGACGACATTCCGATCATCAAGGGTTCGGCCCTCTGCGCGCTGGAAGACAGCAACAAGGAACTCGGCCGCGAAGCGGTTCTGAAGCTGATGGAAGCGGTGGACAGCTACATTCCGCAGCCTGAGCGCGCGATCGACCGTCCGTTCCTGATGCCGATCGAGGACGTGTTCTCCATCTCCGGCCGCGGCACCGTGGTCACCGGCCGCATCGAGCGCGGCGTGGTGAACGTGGGCGACGAAGTCGAGATCGTCGGCATCAAGGACACCGTGAAGACGATCGTCACCGGCGTCGAGATGTTCCGCAAGCTGCTCGATCGTGGGGAGGCCGGCGACAACATCGGCGCCCTGCTGCGCGGCACCAAGCGTGACGACGTGGAGCGCGGCCAGGTTCTGGCCAAGCCGGGTTCGATCACCCCGCACACCAAGTTCAAGGGTGAGGCCTACGTGCTGACGAAGGAAGAGGGTGGCCGTCATACGCCGTTCTTCACCAACTATCGTCCGCAGTTCTACTTCCGCACCACGGACGTGACCGGTGTGGTTCAGCTGCCGGAAGGCACCGAGATGGTGATGCCCGGCGACAACGTGTCGATGGATGTTGAGCTGATCGCGCCGATCGCGATGGACGAAGGCCTCCGCTTCGCGATCCGCGAAGGTGGCCGGACCGTCGGCGCCGGCGTGGTTGCCAGCATCACGAAGTAATTGCCTCGACGAAGCTCCGGCGCCAGCAATGGCGCCGGAGTGGACTGATCGCCGACCAGCCAAGCCTCCCGTTCTTTGACAAATGAACCGGCAGCGAATTTCGAATTGGTAAAATGATGGATAATCAGAACATCCGCATCCGCCTGAAGGCGTATGATCACCGCGTGCTCGACAACAGCACGAAGGAGATCGTGAATACCGCCAAGCGCACGGGCGCGCGGGTTCGCGGACCTATTCCGCTGCCCACCCATATCGAACGGTTCACCGTGAACCGCTCCCCGCATGTCGATAAGAAGAGCCGTGAGCAGTTCGAAATCCGGACGCATCGCCGCTTGCTCGATATCGTTGAACCCACGCCGCAGACTGTGGACGCGCTGATGAAGCTCGACCTCGCCGCTGGCGTGGACGTCGAAATCAAGCTCTGAGCCCCGCCATGACCGCGAATGTAAACGCCATGCGCACCGGATTGCTTGCCAAGAAGCTCGGCATGACCCGCATCTTCCGCGATGACGGCACCCATGTCCCCGTGACCGTGCTGCACCTGGACGACGTCCGGGTTGTCGCGACCCGCAGCCAGGACAATGACGGCTACAACGCCGTCCAGCTCGGCTGGGGCCATGCGAAGGTCAAGAACGTCTCGAAAGCCAACAAGGGCCACTACGCCAAGGCGAAGGTTGAGCCGGCGCTGAAGCTGGTCGAATTCCATGTCGCCGCAGACGCGATGCTGGAACCCGGTGCCACGCTGTCGGCCGCGCATTTCGTCGCCGGACAGATCGTCGACGTCTGTGGCACCACCAAGGGCAAGGGCTTTGCCGGCGGTATGAAGCGCTGGAACTTCGCGGGTTTGGAAGCGTCCCACGGCGTGTCCGTCAGCCATCGTAGCCTCGGTTCGACCGGTAATCGCCAGGATCCCGGCAAGACCTTCAAGAACAAGAAGATGCCTGGCCATCTCGGCAGCGAGCGCGTCACCACGCAGAACGTGGAGATCGCCGCGGTAGATGCCGAAAAGGGCATCATCATGATCAAGGGCGCCGTGCCCGGATCCAAGGGTGCCTACGTCATGGTGACCGACGCCGTGAAGAAGGCCCGCCACAAGGATGCGCCGTATCCGGCGTCCCTCAAGACGCCCGCCGAGGCTCCCGCCGCCATGGCCGAACCGCCTGTGGCAGAGTTGGCCGCGCCTGCGCCAGACGACACCTCGTCCGCCGCAGCTCCGCAGGACTGAAAGACAGACCGATGCAGATCGACATCACCACCCTCGATAACGGCCGGGCCGGCTCGGTAGAGCTGCCCGACGATATCTTCGCCGCCGCGCCGCGCGCCGACATCATGGCCCGCGTCGTTCACTGGCAGCTCGCCAAGCGCCGTGCCGGCACCCATCGGGTGAAGGGCATGGGCGAGGTTTCGGGCACCACGAAGAAGCCGTACAAGCAGAAGGGCACCGGCAACGCCCGCCAGGGCAGCCTGCGCTCGCCGCAGTTTCGCACCGGTGGCGTCGTGCATGGTCCGGTTGTGCGCGATCACGGCTACGATCTGCCGAAGAAGGTGCGCCGCCTGGGCCTGATCTCCGCGCTGTCGCAGAAACAGGCCGAGGGCAAGCTGGTGGTTCTCGATGCCGCGACCGGCACCGCCAAGACCCAGGACCTGGTGGCCAAGCTGAAGGTTCTCGGCTGGAAGTCGGTGCTGGTCGTCGATGCCGTGGTGGACGAGGGCTTCTCCCGCGCCAGCAGCAACATACCCCATGTGGACGTGCTGCCGACCGTCGGCGCCAATGTCTACGACATCCTGCATCACGATTTCCTGGCGATCACCACCGCCGGCATCGAAGGTCTGAAGACGCGCCTGGGCAAGGGCGCGCAAGCCCACGAGACGCTTTCTCAGGAGATTGGGGCATGAGCGAGACAACCACCCCGAAGCGCAAGAAGCAGCTTTCCCGCGAGGCGATGTACAACACCATCCGCGCGCCGCTGATCACCGAGAAGGCGACCCTCCTGTCGGAGAAGGGCCAGATCGTGTTCCGCGTGGCGATCGATGCGACCAAGCCGGAGATCAAGGCAGCGGTCGAGGGTCTGTTCGGCGTGAAGGTTACCGGCGTGAATACCCTGGTGCAGAAGGGCAAGACCAAGCGGTTCAAGGGCCGTCCTGGTGTGCGCTCCGACGTGAAGAAGGCGTTCGTGAGCCTGGCCGAGGGTGAGACGATCGACCTGTCCACCGGTCTGTCGTGAAGAGATAAGGCGGAACATAGGCCATGGCACTCAAACATTTTAATCCCATCACGCCGAGCCTGCGCGGCACGGTCCTGATCGACCGTTCCGAACTGTGGAAGGGCAAGCCGGTAAAGGCGCTGACCGAGGGCAAGAGCCACTCGGGCGGACGCAACAACCATGGCCGCACCACCTCGTTCTTCCGTGGCGGCGGGCACAAGCAATCCTATCGCTTCGTCGATTTCAAGCGTCGCAAGTTCGACGTGCCGGCGACCGTGGAACGGCTGGAATACGATCCGAACCGCACCGCCTTCATCGCTCTGATCAAGTATCAGGACGGCGAACTGTCCTACATCCTGGCGCCGCAGCGCCTGCGGGTGGGTGACAGCGTGATTGCCGGTGCGCGCGTGGACATCAAGCCAGGCAACGCGATGCCGCTGGCCGCGATCCCGGTGGGCACGATCATCCACAACATCGAGATGAAGAACGGCGCCGGCGGCAAGATCGCCCGTGCCGCGGGCAACTACGCCCAGCTGGTCGGCAAGGACAGCGGTTACGCGCAGATCAAGCTGATGTCCGGTGAGCTCCGCATGGTGCGCGCCGAGTGCATGGCCTCGATTGGTGCGGTGTCGAACCCCGACAACATGAACCAGCACATCGGCAAGGCCGGCCGTGCTCGTTGGATGGGCCGTCGTCCGCATAACCGCGGCGTTGTCATGAACCCGGTCGACCATCCGCACGGCGGCGGCGAAGGCCGCACCTCCGGCGGCCGTCATCCGGTTACTCCGTGGGGCAAGCCGACCAAGGGCTACAAGACCCGCGCCAACAAGCGGACGGATAGCCTGATCATCCGTCGTCGTAACAAGGGCAAGTAAGATGACCCGCTCCGTATGGAAAGGTCCGTTCGTCGACGGTTACCTGCTGGCCAAGGCAGAGACCTCGCGCGCTTCGGGCCGCAATGAGATCATCAAGATCTGGTCGCGCCGCTCCACCATCCTGCCGCAGTTCGTCGGCCTGGTGTTCGGCGTCTACAACGGCCACAAATTCCTGCCGGTGCAGGTGACCGAGAACATGGTCGGGCACAAGTTCGGCGAGTTCTCGCCGACCCGCACGTTCACCGGCCATTCGTCGGACAAGAAGGCGAAGCGGGGCTAATATGAGCAAGCCGAAAACACCTCGCGCCCTGGCCGAGACCGAAGCGCAGGCCGTTCTGCGCAACGTCCGGATCAGCCCGCGCAAGCTGAACCTGGTTGCCGGTCTGATCCGCAACCAGCCGGTCGGTACCGCCGTCGCCACCCTGACCTTCAGCAAGCGGCGCATCGCGCAGCAGGTGAAGAAGGCCCTGGAGAGCGCGATCGCGAATGCCGAGAACAATCATCAGCTCGATGTCGATCGTCTGGTCGTTACCCGCGCCGAGGTCGGCAAATCCGTGGTGATGCGCCGCTTCCATGCGCGCGGCCGTGGCCGGTCCGCGAAGATCGAGAAATGGTTCAGCCATCTGAAGATCGTGGTGGCTGAGCGTACGCAGATCGCTGAACAAGAGGCGGCATAACCGATGGGTCACAAGGTCAATCCGATCGGGCTGCGGCTCGGCATCAATCGCACCTGGGACAGCCGCTGGTACGCGGGGTCCGACTACGCCAAGCTGCTGCATGACGATCTGAAGCTGCGCGGCCATCTGCGCGCCAAGCTGCATGGCGCCGGCGTTTCCCGGGTTGTGATCGAGCGTCCGGCGAAGAAGCCGCGCGTGACGATCTACGCCGCCCGTCCGGGCGTGGTGATCGGCAAGAAGGGCCAGGACATCGAGGTTCTCCGCAAGGACCTCAGCAAGATGGCCAAGTCCGAGGTGTCGCTGAACATCGTCGAAATCCGCAAGCCCGAGATCGACGCCACTCTGGTTGCCGAGAACATCGCCCAGCAGCTGGAGCGTCGCGTTGCGTTCCGTCGCGCGATGAAGCGTGCCGTGCAGTCCGCCATGCGCCTTGGCGCCCAGGGCATCCGGATCAATTGCGGCGGCCGCCTCGGCGGCGCCGAGATCGCCCGGGTCGAGTGGTATCGCGAAGGCCGCGTGCCGCTGCACACCCTGCGCGCGGATATCGACTACGGCGTGGCGACCGCCAAGACGACGTATGGCACCTGCGGCGTGAAGGTTTGGATCTTCAAAGGCGAGATCCTGGCGAACGACCCGCTGGCGCAGGACCGTCGCGCTGCCGAGCAGGCACCGCAGCGGTAAATGAGCGGACTTAGGACCCAGTAAGATGCTTTCACCCAAGCGCACCAAATACCGCAAGGCCCACAAGGGCCGCATCCATGGCCTGGCCAAGGGTGGCACGTCGCTCAACTTCGGCGCCTTCGGCCTGAAGGCTCTGGAGCCGGAGCGTATCACCGCCCGCCAGATCGAGTCCGCCCGTCGCGCCATCACCCGCGCGATGAAGCGTGCCGGTCGCGTGTGGATCCGGATTTTCCCGGATGTGCCGGTCTCGACCAAGCCGGCCGAAGTCCGCATGGGCTCCGGCAAGGGCAGCCCCGAATTCTGGGTCTGCCGGGTGAAGCCGGGTCGCATCATGTTCGAGATCGACGGCGTGGCCCCGGATCTGGCCAAAGAGGCGCTGACGCTCGGCGCCGCGAAGCTGCCGATCAAAACCAAGTTCATCCAGCGTATCGGGGATGCCTGAAATGGCCAAAACCGCTTTCAGCAAGCCCTCGGACGTGCGGGCAAAGACACCGGACGAACTCGGCACCGCCCTGCTCGACCTCCGCAAGGAGCAGTTCAACCTGCGCTTCCAGCGGGCGACCGGCCAGAACGAAGGCGTCAGCCGGGTGAAGCAGGTCCGGCGCGAGATCGCTCGCGTCAAAACAATCCTGGCGGAGAAAGCTACCTCCGCCGCCAAGTCCTGAGAGGAGTAGGGCGATGCCAAAGCGCGTCCTGACAGGGCGGGTGACCAGCGACAAGATGGACAAGACCGTTACGGTGCTCGTCGATCGTCGCATCATGCACCCGCTGTATAAGAAGTTCATCCGCCGCTCCAAGAACTACGCGGCGCATGACGAAGAGAATTTGTGCCAGGAAGGCGATCTGGTGCGCATCGAGGAATGCCGGCCGCTGAGCAAGCGCAAGACCTGGATCGTGGTCGAGCGCAACGGCAAGCCGTTCGGCCCCGGTCCGACCCCGCGCGCGTCGCAGGTTGCGCACGATGCGGCTGCACAGATCGCTTCGCCGGGCGACGCATCCGCGCCGACGGCCTGAGGAGCTAGACGATGATTATTGTCGAATCCAACCTCGAGGTCGCCGACAACTCCGGCGCGCGCCGCGTGCAGTGCATCAAGGTGCTCGGCGGCTCCAAGCGCCGCGTTGCGTCCGTCGGTGACGTGATCGTGGTGTCGGTGAAGGAAGCCATTCCCCGTGGCAAGGTGAAGAAGGGCGACGTGCACCAGGCGGTGATCGTTCGCACCAGCTTCCCCGTGCGCCGGCCGGATGGTTCCGCCATCCGCTTCGACCGCAACGCCGCCGTGCTGATCAACAAGCAGCAGGAGCCGATCGGCACCCGCATCTTTGGCCCGGTTGTTCGTGAACTTCGCGGCAAGAAGTTCATGAAGATCATCTCGCTTGCGCCGGAGGTGTTGTAATGGCCGCTCGCATTCGCAAGGGCGACATGGTCGTCGTCATCACCGGCGCCGACAAGGGCCGCCGCGGCACCGTGATGCAGGTCTTTCCGAAGGATGATCGCGCGGTCGTGCAGGGCGTTCGCATCGCAAAGCGCCACACGAAGCCGACCGGCATGGGCCAGCCTGGCGGGATCATCGAAAAAGAAGCGACGATCCACGTCTCGAATTTGAAGCTGGTGGATCCGATTTCCGACAAGCCGACCAAGGTTGGCTTCCGGGTGCTGGATGACGGTCGCAAGGTTCGCGTCGCCAAGGCGACCGGCCAAGTGATTGAGAGCTGAGGTCCAAATCATGAGCGATTCAACCGAGACCAAAACGGCCGCCGAGGCATTCGTGCCCCGCATGCGCCAGCGCTACCTCGATGAGGTGCGCGCCAAGCTGCAGACCGAGTTCGGCTACACCAACCCGATGCAGGTGCCGAAGCTCGAGAAGATCGTCATCAACATGGGTGTCGGCGAGGCCGCTGCCGATCAGAAGAAGCTGGACGCCGCGTTGTCCGAACTGACCCTGATCGCCGGGCAGAAGCCGGTGAAGACGGTGGCGAAGAAGGCCATCGCCGGCTTCAAGATCCGCAAGGGTCTGCCGATCGGCACCAAGGTGACGCTGCGCAAGACGAAGATGTACGAGTTCCTGGACCGGCTGGTGACGATCGCATTGCCGCGCGTGCGCGACTTCCGTGGCATCACCGGCAAGGGCTTCGATGGCAAGGGCAACTTCGCCATGGGCCTGAAGGAGCAGATCATCTTCCCGGAAATCGTCTACGACAAAGTCGATTCCGTGCGTGGAATGGATATCGTGTTCGTGACCACGGCGAAGACCGACGCAGAGGCGAAAGCCCTGTTGAAGGCCTTCGACCTGCCGTTCGCAAACTAATACTTAACGCTACTGGATTGGGAAAACCGCCGGGACCCGCATTTGGGATCCCGGGCTGGTTCCGGAGGTAAAGACAGGATGGCCAAGACGTCGCAGGTCAACCGGAACGTCAAGCGCGAGCGCATGGCGAAACGGGATAAGGGCAAGCGGGCTTCTCTGAAGTCGATCGTGATGGACCGCACGCTGCCGGTTGAGGATCGCTTCAACGCGTCCCTCAAGCTGGCCGAGCTGCCGCGCAACGGCGCGAAGGTTCGCGTGCGGCTGCGCTGCGAGCTGACCGGGCGCGCCCGGGCGAATTATCGCAAATTCAAACTGTGCCGTATTGCACTTCGTGACCTCGCCAGCGCCGGGCAGATCCCCGGCATGGTCAAGGCCAGCTGGTAAGAGAGGGAACGGTCCATGTCACTATCCGATCCCCTGGGCGATATGCTGACCCGCATCCGTAACGCGCAGCGCGCGCGTCATACGGCCTGCGTGGCTCCGGCGTCCAAGTTGCGCGCCAATGTTCTGGATGTGCTGAAGCGTGAAGGCTTCATCCGCGGCTTCGCGTCCGAGGAGCTGCGCCCCGGCGTGGCCCAGCTGCGCATCGAGCTGAAATACAACGAGGGTGAGCCGGTGATCAAAGAGATCACCCGCATCTCCAAGCCGGGCCGGCGCGTCTATTCCCAGATCAAGGAATTGCCGCGGGTCTATGCCGGGCTTGGTATTTCCATCCTTTCCACGCCGCGTGGCGTGATGAGCGATGCAGAGGCCCGCGCTGCCAATGTCGGCGGCGAAGTCCTTTGCCGCGTATTCTGACCGGAGAACGCCGATGTCACGTGTAGGCAAATATCCCGTCGAAATACCGGCGGGCGTTCAGGTGGCGATCGCCGGCAGGCGATTGACCGCGAAGGGCAAGCTCGGCGAGCTCGGCCTCGATCTGACCGACTACGTGGATGCCGAGATCGAGGGCAACCTGGTCAAGGTCGCGCCGCGCAGCAACGAGACCAAGGCCCGGATGATGTGGGGCACGACCCGCGCTCTGGTGCAGAGCATGGTCAAGGGCGTCTCGGTCGGCTTCAGCAAGTCGATGGAGATCACCGGCACCGGTTACCGCGCGTCGGTGCAGGGCTCCAATCTGGTGATCAACCTCGGCTTCTCGCATGACGTGGTCTACCCGGTGCCGAAGGGCATCAAGATCACCTGCGAGCGTCCGACGGCGATCAAGGTGGAAGGCGTGGACAAGCGCCTGGTGGGCCAGGTCGCGGCGGAAATCCGCGCGTGGCGTCCGCCGGAACCCTACAAGGGCAAGGGCGTGAAGTACGACACCGAGACAATCCTCCGTAAGGAGGGCAAGAAGAAGTGATGTGCACTCAGGTATTCGTTAGCGCATCGGGGACCCATCATGGCCACTGACAACAAAACACTGCAGGAACGCCGGCGGCAGCGCCTCCGGTATCAGTTGAAGACGAAATCGGGTGGCCGGCCGCGTCTTTCGGTGTTCCGCTCCGGCAAGAACATCTACGCCCAGGTGATCGATGATGCAGCCGGCCGCACGCTGGCAGCAGCGTCGACGCTGGACAAGTCCTTGCGCGAAGCCCTGAAGACCGGCGCGGACAAGGACGCCGCGGCGGCCGTCGGCAAGCTGGTCGCGGAGCGTGCTCTCGCCGCCGGCGTCAGCCTCGTGGTGTTCGATCGCGGATCCTACCTGTATCACGGCCGCGTCAAGGCGCTGGCCGAGGCGGCTCGCGAAGGCGGGCTGGCGTTCTGATGAGCAAGAATGTGATGACCATTACGACTGCCCTTTGGGGGACCACCAACCATGGCGCGTGAACCGAGAGAAGGCGGCGGCGGTGGCCGCGGCCGCGAGCGTGAGCGGGATCGCGACGGCGGCGATGACATCATCGACAAGCTGGTCACGATCAACCGCGTCGCCAAGGTCGTAAAGGGTGGCCGTCGGTTCGCCTTTGCCGCCTTGGTTGTCGTGGGTGACCAGAAGGGCCGCGTCGGCTACGGCGCCGGCAAGGCCCGTGAAGTGCCGGAAGCGATCCGCAAGGCGACCGAACGTGCCAAGCGTGGCATGATCCGTATCCCGATGAAGGAAGGCCGCACGCTGCATCATGATGTGGAAGGCGTGTTCGGCGCCGGTCACGTGGTGCTGCGCTCCGCGTCCGCCGGCACCGGGATCATCGCCGGCGGTCCGCTGCGCGCGGTGTTCGAAACGCTGGGTATCGGCGACGTGGTCGCCAAGAGCCTCGGCAGCCGCAACCCGCATAACATGGTGAAGGCGACCTTCGCCGCCCTGCAGCGTTGCGCCTCGCCGCGTTCCGTTGCCGCGCGCCGTGGCAAGAAGGTTTCCGATCTTCTTGGCAAGCGCGAGGCCCCGGGTGCCGACGCAACCGATGCCATGGAGGGCGCCGATGCCTGATAGGAAGAAAGTGCGGGTGACGCAGATCGCGTCCGGCCTCGGCCGCAAGCCCGGCCAGATCGAGACCTTGATCGGTCTCGGCCTGAACAAGATGCGTGCGACGCGCGAGTTGGAGGATACCCCATCCGTGCGCGGCATGATCCGCAAGGTTGCCCACCTGATCCAGGTTGAGGAGCTGTCCTGATCGGTTCCGCCGGTTTGGATAGAAGGAAAATACGATGAAGCTCAACGAACTCCGTGACAACCCAGGCGCCCACCTGAAGTCCAAGCGGCTCGGCCGCGGTATCGGCTCGGGCAAGGGCAAGACGTCCGGCAAGGGACATAAAGGCCAGAGCGCCCGCGAGGGTGTTGCCCTGAACGGTTTCGAAGGCGGTCAGCTGCCGATCTATCGCCGGCTGCCCAAGCGGGGCTTCGTGAACCTGTTCCGCAAAACCTACGCGCCGGTGAACCTCGGCACGTTGGACGCGGCGATCGCGTCTGGCCGGATCGACGGTTCGCAGCCGATCACCGAGGACGCCCTGCGCGCGGCCGGCCTGGCTCGCACCGGTAAGGTAGACGGCATCCGTCTGCTGGCCCGTGGCGAGATCACCCGGGCGATCACGATCACCGTTTCCGGCGCGTCTGCCGCGGCGATCGAGGCGGTGCAGAAGGCCGGCGGCAACGTGACCACGACGGTCGCCGCCAAGGAAGCCCCGGCGGAAGCCTGAGACGATCCCGTACGGCGCCGCCGAATACGGCGGCGCCGGTGCGACGGCACGGTCCATGCTTGGCTTCCACGTCACGGACCGCTAAACACTGCGAGCGGCGCTTCAGTATCCCAGCGGGCCTCCCAGCGGGCTCCCCGCGAGGGTGATCGGAGAGCGCCGCTTTTCTTGATGGGATCAGCCAATGGCGTCAGCGGCCGAGCAACTCGCCTCCAGTATGAGCCTGGGGACTTTCTCCAAGGCCACCGAGCTCAAGAGCCGGATCTGGTTCACCCTGGGGGCGCTGATCGTCTATCGCATCGGCACCTATGTTCCGGTTCCCGGCGTCGATGCCTCGGTCATGGGAGAAATGCTGAGCCAGCACGGCGGCGGCATCCTCGGCATGTTCGACATGTTCACCGGCGGCGCGCTGCGGCGCATGACCGTCTTCGCGCTGAACATCATGCCCTATATCAGCGCCAGCATCATCATTCAGCTGATGTCCGCGGCGGTTCCTTCGTTGGAAGCGCTGAAGAAGGAAGGCGATTCCGGCCGCAAGCGGCTGAACCAGTATACCCGTTACCTGACGGTGGTTATCGCGCTGTTCCAGGCCTACGGCATCGCGGTCGGGCTAGAAAGCATGCGCGGCAGCTTCGGCGCCGCGGTCATCGATCCCGGCTGGTTCTTCCGCTTGTCGTGCGTCATCACCCTGGTGGGCGGCACGATGTTCCTGATGTGGCTGGGGGAGCAGATCACCGCGCGCGGTGTCGGTAACGGCATCAGCCTCATCATCTTTTCCGGGATCGTCGCGGGCCTGCCGACGGCCTTGGCGTCCCTGCTTGAACTGGGCCGCACCGGCGCGCTTTCGCCGTTCTTCATCCTGTTCTTCATGCTTCTTGCGGTCGCGGTGATCGGCTTCATCGTGTTCATGGAACGGGCCCAGCGCCGCGTGGTGGTGCAGTACCCCAAGCGGCAGGTCGGGCAGCGCATGTTCGGCGGCGACTCCACCCACATGCCGTTGAAGATCAACACCTCGGGGGTCATTCCGCCGATCTTCGCCAGTTCCTTGCTGCTGGTTCCCGCCACGATCGCCAGCTTTGTCCAGGGTGGACCGGGGTGGGTGCAGACGATCGCGCAGCAATTGTCGCACGGCCAGCCCGCCTATATCGCGCTGTATGCGGCGCTGATCATCTTCTTTTCCTATTTCTACACCGCCGTCGTCTTCAACCCCGAGGAGACGGCCGACAACCTGAAGAAATATGGCGGTTTCATCCCCGGTATCCGACCCGGCAGCAACACGTCCGACTACTTCGACTATGTGTTGACCCGGCTCACCACGATCGGCGCGCTGTACCTGGTCGTCGTCTGCCTGCTGCCGGAGATTCTCATCAACTACTATGGCCTGCCGTTCTATTTCGGCGGTACCAGCCTGTTGATCATCGTTTCCGTCACCATGGACACCGTGACACAGATACAGTCGCATCTCCTGGCGCATCAGTACCGAAGGCCTGATCCGCAAGGCAAAGGTCAAGGGGCGGCGCTAGAACAGCCCGCCTACGGAGGAGACGACCCATGAAGAATCTGATCCTGTTGGGCCCGCCCGGGGCTGGCAAGGGCACCCAGGCCAAACGCCTGCAGGACCATTACGGCATCGCGCAGATCTCCACCGGGGATATGCTGCGCGCGGAGGTCGCCGCCGGCACGCCGGTTGGGCAGGAGGCAAAGGCGGTCATGGAGGCCGGGCAGCTTGTCTCTGACACCATCATTATCCGCATGCTGGGCAGCCGGATCGCCCAACCGGATTGCGTGCAGGGTTTCATCCTCGACGGCTTTCCCCGGACCGTGCCGCAGGCCGAGGCGCTCGATAAGCTGCTGGGCGAACGCAATCTGACGCTGGATGCGGTGATCGAGCTGAAGGTTGATGACGCCGCGCTGGTGGAGCGCATTTCAGGCCGCTTCACCTGCGCCAAATGCGGCGCGGGCTATCATGACGTGTTCAAGGCGCCGACGGTGGCGGGGGTCTGCGACAAGTGCGGATCGACGGAATTCACCCGGCGCGCGGACGACAACCGGGAAACCGTGATCGCCCGGTTGGAAGCCTACCATCGCCAGACCGCCCCATTGCTGCCCTATTACCAGGCGAAAGGCAGCCTGCGCACGGTGGATGGCATGGCCGATATCGACGTCGTCTCTCGCGAGATCAACTCCGTGCTGGAGTGCGCATCGGCTTGATCTCGATCGGGCGCCGTCCGGGTAGTGCATTGTCCAGCTGGGCGTCGCGACGGCAAGGCGCTTCGTACTTCACGATAAGTTGATTACACCTCATTGACTCATCGGCTGCCCTGACTATAGTGCGCGACCTCCGGCTTGCCCTGCCTATGGGCAGAGCCGTTCTTGGACATTTGGGGTCTTTCGTGGCGCGGATGCGCTCGGGGGGCTTTTTTTCGGGTCCTTCGGGGCAATGAGAGTCCGCCCACCCCGCCGCGGGGATTGGACGGGACGACAGGAGGTACTGAGTGTGGCGCGTATTGCCGGCGTAAACATCCCGACCAACAAGCGGGTGCTGATCAGCCTTCGCTATATCTACGGTATCGGCCCGGCGAAGGCGCAGGAGATCTGCTCTCGCCTGACCATTCCGGACGACCGCCGGGTGAACCAGCTCTCGGACGACGAAGTGCTCCGGATCCGTGAATTGATCGACCGCGAATATCGCGTGGAGGGTGACCTTCGCCGCGAGAATGCGATGAACATCAAGCGGCTGATGGATTTGGGTTGTTATCGCGGCCTGCGCCATCGTCGTGGCCTGCCGGTTCGCGGCCAGCGCACGCACACGAACGCCCGAACCCGCAAGGGCAAGGCCGTGGCGATCGCCGGCAAGAAGAAAGTCACGAAATAGCCATCCGCCTTGGTTTGCGCGCGTCGTCTATGTCGGCGTGCGCGATCGGGGGGTGACGATTTCGACGATTGCACGCCGTCCGCCGATGCGGTGCGGCATTGAATGGAACAGGATTAAAGAGCATGGCGAAACCCGCCGCTTCCTCGCGCCCGCGTAGAAAAGAGCGCAAGAACATCACGTCCGGTGTCGCCCACGTCGCCGCGACGTTCAACAATACCGTGATCACCATCACCGATGCCCAGGGCAATGCGATCGCCTGGTCGTCGGCCGGCAGCCAGGGCTTCAAGGGCAGCCGGAAGTCCACCCCGTATGCCGCGCAGGTTGCCGCCGAGGACGCCGGCAAGAAGGCGCGTGAGCACGGGATGGAAATGCTTGAGATCGAAGTGAGTGGTCCCGGTTCGGGCCGGGAGAGCGCACTTCGTGCCCTGCAGGCGGTCGGTTTCCAGATCTCCGCCATTCGGGACATGACACCCATTCCGCATAACGGCTGCCGGCCGCGCAAGCGCCGCCGGGTCTGATCCCTATATAGGGGGAGGAAGACGAAGCCCGGCGTCGCCGGGCTTATTCGCTGTTGTGGCCCGGTGGTACGATCGGGACGGTAAAGGAATTCTGAATGAGACAGAGCGCGGTTATCCAGAGGAATTGGCAGTCGCTGATCAAGCCGGAAAAGCTCCAGGTCGAGCCCGGTTCGGATCCGACACGCGTGGCCACCATCGTCGCCGAGCCGCTGGAGCGTGGCTTCGGCATGACCCTCGGCAACGCCATCCGCCGTATCCTGCTGTCCTCCCTGCAGGGCGCCGCGGTGACGGCGGTGCAGATCGATGGCGTGCTGCATGAGTTCAGCAGCATCCCCGGGGTGCGCGAGGATGTCACCGACATCGTGCTGAATATCAAGCAGCTCGCGCTGCGGATGCACGGCGAAGGCCCCAAGCGCCTGTCGCTGTCGGCGACCGGCCCCGGCGAAGTGCGCGCCGGCCAGATCCAGGGCACGCATGAGATCGAGATCATGAACCCCGATCTGGTGCTGTGCACGCTCGATGACGGCGTGAAGCTCGGCATGGAGTTCACCGTCAATCTCGGCCGCGGCTACCAGCCGGCCAGCGTCAACCGGCCGGAAGACGCGCCGATCGGCCTGATCCCGGTGGACAGCATCTACTCCCCGGTCCGCCGCGTGTCCTATCGCGTGGAACCCACCCGCGTCGGCCAGGTGACCGATTTCGACAAGCTGCTGCTGCAGGTCGAAACCAACGGCGCGGTTTCCCCGGAGGACGCGGTGGCGCTCGCCGCCCGCATCCTGCAGGACCAGCTCGGCCTGTTCATCAACTTCGATGAACCCCAGCAGGTCCGCCACGAGGAAGTGCATGACGACCTGCCGTTCAACCGCAACCTGCTGCGCAAGGTGGACGAGCTGGAATTGTCGGTACGTAGCGCGAACTGCCTGAAGAACGACAACATCGTCTATATCGGCGACCTGGTGCAGAAATCCGAGCAGGAAATGCTGCGCACGCCGAACTTCGGCCGCAAGTCGCTGAACGAGATCAAGGAGGTCCTGACCACGATGGGCCTGACGCTGGGGCAGCCCGTTCCGGGTTGGCCGCCGGAGAACATCGAGGATCTGGCGAAGCGTCTCGACGAGGCGTTCTGATCCCGCTTCGTTAAGGGCTGGCAGCAGCCCGCTTCGCTTTAGGAGAGTTTGTTATGCGTCATGGTGTTGCCGGCCGAAAGCTCGGCGTTACCTCTACCCACCGCATTGCCATGTTCCGGAACATGGCGCATGCGCTGATCAAGCACGAGCAGATCACCACCACGCTGCCGAAGGCGAAGGAACTTCGCCCGGTGACGGAGAAGCTCATCACGCTCGGCAAGCGCGGCGACCTGCATGCCCGTCGCCAGGCCTATGCCGAACTTCGCGACGACGTGATCGTCGCGAAGCTGTTCGGTGTGCTGGCCGATCGCTACAAGACCCGCCCCGGCGGCTACTGCCGGGTGCTGAAGGCCGGCGTCCGTTACGGTGACGCCGCCGACATGGCGGTGATTGAACTGGTGGATCGCGATCCCGCCGCCAAGGGCCTGGACAGCGGCCCGGTGCAGGAGCGTGAGGAAGAAGACGCCGAGTAATCGGCTCCTTTCCGATCCGGCGGTTGGTTGCCGAGACTGAAAGGCGGGAGCGATCCCGCCTTTTTCATTTCAACTGACGCCCTGTCTGGCTTTGATGCTATGGTTACGGCCATGGCAACATCGCCCTCTGCCAACGTAGGCAGCCGGTTCGCGTCAGACGGCGATCCCGCCGCGGTGACCGGGACCGTGCGCTGGCTCCTGCGTGCCGAGGGCGCGGCCTCGCTGCTTGTCTGCTGCATCTTCTATGCGCTCACCGGCTTCGGCTGGGGCTATTTCGCCCTGCTGTTCCTGGTTCCCGATCTATCGATGCTTGGCTACCTGGCCGGGCCAAGGGTTGGTTCGGTGGCCTATAATTGGGCGCACACCACCGCGTTTCCGATGGTTCTGGGTGCGGCTGGGTTCGTTCTCGGCATGGGGCCGCTGCCGCCATTGGCCCTGATATGGGCAGCGCATATCGGCTTCGACCGGATGCTGGGCTATGGTCTGAAATATCCGCGGGCCTTCGGCTATACCCATCTCGGGCGGATCGGCGCCGCCAGGCACGACCCGTCCCTCACCTGACAACGAACTCCGGACAAGATCCAGTCACCCACCGTTGGTATAACGCCGTGCCCGTGCTGCCCACTCCCATCGATCCAGACGATCTTTTCGGTTCGGACCCCGCGCCGGAGGCGCCGGAGATCCGCGCCGCCCGGCCCCTGGCCGACCGGCTGCGGCCCCGCACGCTGGACGAGGTTGTCGGCCAGGACCATTTGCTCGGGCCCGACGGCACGCTCACGCGCATGCTGGCGCGGGGCTCGTTGGCCTCCCTGATCCTCTGGGGGCCGCCCGGGGTCGGCAAGACCACGATCGCCCGTCTGCTCGCGGCGCGCGGCGGGCCTGCATTTCGTGCAGCTTTCCGCCGTGTTCTCCGGCGTCGCCGACCTCAAGCGCACCTTCGAGGAAGCCGGCAAGCGCCGGCGCGGAGGACAGGCGACCCTGCTGTTCGTCGACGAGATCCACCGCTTCAACCGCGCCCAGCAGGACGGCTTCCTGCCCGTCGTCGAGGACGGCACGGTGGTGCTGGTCGGCGCCACCACGGAAAATCCGTCCTTCGCCCTGAACGGCGCGCTGCTTTCCCGCTGCCAGGTGCTGGTGCTGCGCCGGCTGGACGATCCGGCGCTGGAGAAGCTGCTGGCGCGGACCGAGGCGGAGTTCGGCCGGCCCTTGCCGCTCGGCGCGGAAGCGCGCGGGTCGCTACGGGCGATGGCGGATGGTGATGGCCGGTACCTGCTGAACATGGCCGAGCAGGTCTTCGCCCTGCCGGAAAACACGCCGCAGCTGGATGCCGCCGAACTGTCCTCCCTGCTCGCACGTCGCGCCGCGCTGTACGACAAGGACCGGGAGGAGCACTACAACCTGATCTCCGCGCTGCATAAATCGCTGCGCGGATCGGACCCGAACGCCGCGCTGTACTGGTTCGCCCGCATGCTGAACGGCGGCGAGGACCCGCGCTACATCGCCCGCCGGCTGGTGCGCTTCGCCGCCGAGGATATCGGCATGGCCGATCCCAACGCGCTGCCGCAGACCCTGGCCGCCTGGGAAACCTATGAACGCCTCGGCAGTCCGGAAGGCGAACTCGCGATTGCCCAGGCCGTGGTCTACCTCGGCACCGCGCCGAAATCGAATGCCATCTACACCGCGCTCGGCGCCGCCCGCGCCGCGGCGAAATCCACCGGCAGCCTGATGCCCCCCGCCCATATCCTGAATGCCCCGACCAAATTGATGAAGGAACTCGGCTACGGCGCCGGCTACGCCTACGACCACGGCGCCGAGGACGCGTTTTCCGGCCAGAACTATTTCCCCGACGGCATGCGCCGGGTGGAGTTCTACGAGCCGAAAGACCGTGGATTCGAGCGCGAGATCAGCAAACGTCTGGCTTATTGGCAGAAATTGCGCGATGAGCGTGGCGAATGACCACCGCCCTCGATCCCGCCCATTCCCGCCCCATCCAGCTCTTCGTCACCGCCGACGAGGCCGACATCCGGCTGGACCGCTGGTTTCGCCGCCATTTTCCCTGGATCACCCAGGGGGCGATGCAGAAGCTCTGCCGCACCGGCCAGATCCGGGTCGACGGCAAGCGTGCCGACGCCGCCACCCGGCTGGTGCCCGGCCAGGCGCTGCGCGTGCCGCCGCTGCCGGCGGCTCCCGTGAAAAAGACCCAGGCCCCGACAGCCCCGCCCGATCCCGGCATGCTGAAGGATCTGGAGAAATCGGTGCTGTACCGCGATGACGACCTCATCGTCATCAACAAGCCGCCCGGCCTGCCGGTCCAGGGCGGCCCCGGCATCACCCGCCACCTCGACGGCATGCTGGACGCGCTGCGCTTCGGCTCCGAACATCGTCCCCGCCTGGTGCACCGCCTGGACCGCGATACCTCCGGCGTGCTGGTGCTCGCCCGCACCCCCGGCGTCGCCGCCAGGCTGGCCGCCGCCTTTCGCACGCGCGATGTCGAGAAGACCTATTGGGCCGTGGTCGCCGGCCGCCCTGTCCCGGTGGAGGGCCGCATCGATCTGCCGCTGAAGCGCGTCGGCGGCCCGCGCGGGGAACACACCGAGCCCGCCGAACGCGACGACAAGGAAGGCGCGCGCGCCATCACCGATTACGAAACGCTGGACCACGCCGCCCGCAAGCTGGCCTGGCTGGAACTCAAGCCGCTCACCGGCCGCACGCACCAACTGCGGGTGCATTGCGTGGCGATCGGCGCGCCGATCCTGGGCGACGAGAAATACGCCAAGCCCGACCATAACGGCGCCGGCGGCGCCTTCGTCGAAGGCCTGTCCGAGCGGTTGCACCTGCACGCCCGCGCCCTGCGCCTGCCCCACCCTGCCGGCGGAACATTGCTGGTGGAGGCCGACCTTCCCCCCCATATGCGGGAAACCTTTGCTACTCTTGGCTTCACCATTCCCGAAACCCACCCTCCGGTCCGCCGCGCGCGCTGAGCCTGACGCGCGCGGGCGGAAGGCGGTAGACTGCGCGATATGGCACAACAGTCCCCTCCCCGGCGCCGCACCCTGCGCATCCTGCTGATCGTTCTTGCCGCATTGATCCTGCTGCCGGTGCTGGCCGTGCTGGCGCTGGTCGCGACCTTCGACGCCGACAGCGCCAAGCCACGCATCATCGCCGCGGTGGAGGCGGCGACGGGGCGCAAGCTGGCGATCAACGGCCCGATCCGCCTGGTGGCCGCGCTGCATCCCAGCATCGAGCTGAACGACGTGTCCCTGTCCAATCCAGCCGGCTTCTCCCGCCCGCAGATGGCGGCGCTGAAGCGGCTGAACCTGCAACTGGCGCTGCTGCCCCTGCTGCACCGCCGGGTCGAGATCGACCGCCTGGTCATCGGCGGCGCCGACATCCTGCTGGAGCTGAACGCGGCGGGGGAGGGCAATTGGCAATTCAAGCCGCCGGCCGCAGCCGGCCCGGCCGCGCCGGCGCAAACCCCGGTGGCGGGATCGGCGCAAGCCGCCCCCCTGGCGATCCATATCGACAGGATCGAGATCGCCGATGGCCAGATCGCCTATCGCAATCCCAGGATGGCGGCTCCCGAAGCCCTGACGATCCAGGCCCTGACGATCCAGGCCCCACCCCTGGCCACCGGCGCGGCGGACGAGCCGGTCCGCCTGACGATGAAGGCCAGTTCCGCCGCTGTCCCGTTGACCCTGGACGGCCAGGTCGGTCCCTATGGCGCCCTGTTCGCCGGCACGCAGCCGGTGAACCTGGACCTCAGGCTCGCCGCGTCCGGCGCGACATTGACGCTGGCCGGCACCATCGCCGATCCCGCCCGGCTGTCGGGTGCCGATTTGCGCCTGCAGGGCGATGTCCCCGATCTGGCCGCACTTTCCGGTTTGGCGCATACCGGGCTGCCGAAGCTGAAGGCGATCTCCGGGCAGGCAAGGCTGACCGATCTCCCCGGCAAGCCCGGCCTGTTCACGGGCTTTGCCCTGCACGGCCTGAAGCTGGCGTCGCCGCAGGGGCAACTCGATGGCGAGATAGCGATCACCCGCGGAACCCCGCCGCTGGTGCAGGGAACGCTGCATGCCGTCCGGATCGACGTTGACGCGCTCCGCGCCGCCAGGCCTGCCGAGGTCAACGCTGCGGTTGCGACACCGGCATCCAAACCGACGCCCCCATCCGCTCCGCCCATCTGGGCCATCGCCGAGGCGCCTCATCCCCGATCAGGAACTGTCCCTGGACTTCCTTCGCGCGGTCAATGCGGACCTGACCGTGGCGATCGGCGAACTGGTCGCCGGCGGCGTCACCTATCGCGACCTCTCCGGCCAGATCGCCCTGCACGATGCGGCGTTGCGCATCCCGTCCCTCACCGCGACGATTCCCGGCGGGAAGGTGAGGCTCTCCCTTACCGTCGATGCCGGCAAGCCCGCCCCGCCTGTGGCGCTGAACCTCTCCGCGCCGTCCCTCGCGCTCGCCCCCTTCCTCGCGGCCTTCGCCCTGCCGTCCTATGCCCAGGGCGACCTGCGGATGGATGCCGATCTGCACGGCACCGGCCGCTCGCCCCACCAGCTTGCCGCCACGCTGGATGGCAGCATCGGCCTGTCGATGGAGAACGCGCAGATCGATAGCCAGCGGCTTGGCGAGGCGTTGAAAGGCCTCGAGATACTGAAGAACGGCAAGTCCGGCTACACCGCGCTGCGCTGCCTCGCCGTGCGCATGGATGCGCATAACGGTGCCGGCACTCTGCGCGCGCTGCTGCTGGACACCGCCCCCATGCGCCTTTCCGGCAGCGGTGGCCTGAACCTGGGCGAGGAAACCCTCAACGTCCGCTTGCAAACGACCGTTCGGGTGGGAGGCACCGGGATCGCCGCGCCGCTCGACATCGGCGGCACGTTCCTGGAGCCGAAGGTCAAGGTGGATGCCGCTCTGCCCGCGCCCGGTGCGGCGGCAAACGCGCCGTTCGGCATCGTCATCGGCAAGCTCGGCCTCGATCAGCTTGTCGCCGGCAACACGGGCGAGTTCTTGCGCCCGCGACCTCGCCATTGCCCGCGGCGAGAAGCCCCCGCCGGAAGCGGCCACTCCGGCCCCGGCCCAGCCGGCCGCCAAACCGCCCAAGCCCGCCGATCTGCTGCGCCAGTTGCTGCGCTGACCCCAACCCGACCATGAGGCCAAATTGAAACGATTCTGGGACACCGCTTCCGTGGAAGCCGTTGCCGGCGGCCATGCCGTGCTGTTGGACGGCAAGCCCATCCACCTGCCCGGCGGCGGTGTGCTGCGTGTGCGCTCCACCAGCCTTGCGCACGCCATCGCCGCCGAATGGCAGACGGCCGGGGGCGCCAAGGGCGGCGAGATGACCTTCGCCGACACCCCTCTCACCCGCATCGCCGGCACCGCCGAGGAGCGCATCGCGCCCGATCCGGGCCCCACCATCGACGCCCTCGCCGCCTACGCGGAGAGTGACCTGCTCTACTACCGCGCCGAAGCCCCGGAAGCGCTCATCCAGCGCCAGGCCCAACGCTGGCAACCCTGGCTGGACTGGGCCGCGCTTACCTTCGATGCGCCGCTGAAAACCACCGCGGGCATCGCTTATGT
This sequence comes from uncultured Alphaproteobacteria bacterium, assembly GCA_963839645.1. Classification (GTDB taxonomy): domain Bacteria; phylum Pseudomonadota; class Alphaproteobacteria; order Acetobacterales; family Acetobacteraceae; genus PALSA-911. The sequence continues at coordinate 1,099,687 of CAWIVZ010000001.1, forward strand.
CCGGCAGGACCCGGCCAGCCTGCGCGCGCTGCGCCAGCCGCTGACCCGCTACGACCCCGTCATTCTTGCCGCCCTCGGCGTCGCCGTGCCGCTGCTTGGCAGCCTGGTCCTCGGCCTCGCCATGGCCGAGAACCGGCTCGATGCCAAAACCGCCTATGAGCTCGGCGCGCTGGACGAGCTGTTTCAGGCCGAATTCTGGGGCGAGGACGCCGAAGCCACTGCCCGGCGCGCCGGGATCGCCGCCGACATCGTGATCGCCGGCCGGCTGATCGAGCTGGTGCGGTAGGGGGTCATCGGATCATGCGGCGACCATGATCCGATGCGGGCGTTCAGGTCCCGATGCCGCCGATGGCCAGATACTTGATCTCCAGATAGTCCTCGATGCCGTATTTGGAGCCCTCGCGGCCCAGGCCGGAGGATTTCATGCCGCCGAAGGGGGCGATCTCGGTGGAGATGATGCCTTCATTGATGCCGATGATGCCGTATTCCAGCGCTTCCGCCACGCGGAAGATGCGGCCGATGTCGCGGGCGTAGAAATACGACGCCAGGCCGAATTCGGTGTCGTTGGCCAGGCGCACGGCTTCCTCCTCCGTGCTGAAGCGGAACAGCGGCGCCACCGGGCCGAAGGTTTCCTCGCGGAAGATGTCGGCGTCGTGGGGAACGTTGGCGAGGATCGTCGGCTGGAAGAAATTACCGCCGAGCGCGTGGCGCTGCCCGCCGGTGATCACGCTGGCGCCGCGCTTCAGGGCGTCGGCGATGTGGGCCTCGACCTTGCTGACGGCGGCGGCGTTGATCAGCGGCCCCTGGGTGACGCCGGTATCCATGCCGTTGCCGACCTTGAGTTCCTCCACGGCCGCCTTCAGCTTCGCGGCGAAGGCGTCATACACGCCGTCCTGCACCAGCAGGCGGTTGGCGCAGACGCAGGTCTGGCCGGCATTGCGGTATTTGCTGGCCATCGCGCCCTGCACGGCCGCATCGAGGTCCGCATCGTCGAACACGATGAACGGCGCGTTGCCGCCGAGTTCCATGCTGGTCTTCTTGATGGTGGGCGCGCATTGCGCCAGCAGCATCGCGCCGACCTCGGTGCTGCCGGTGAAGCTGAGCTTGCGCACCAGCGGGTTGGAGGTGAGTTCTCCGCCGGTTTCGCCGGACGGGCCGGTGATCACGTTGCAGACGCCGGCGGGCATGCCCGCGCGCTCGGCCAGCACGGCCAAGGCGAGGGCGGAAAACGGCGTCTGGCTGGCCGGGCGCAGCACGCCGGTGCAGCCGGCGGCCCAGCCGGGGCCGGCCTTGCGGGTGATCATCGCGGTGGGGAAGTTCCAGGGCGTGATCGCCGCGAACACGCCGATCGGCTCCTTCTGCACGATCACGCGCCGGCCCTTGGCGTTCTGCGGAATGGTGTCGCCATAGACGCGCTTGCCCTCCTCGGCGAACCACTCGATGAAGCTGGCGCCGTAGGCGATCTCGCCGCGGGCTTCCGCCCAGGGCTTGCCCTGCTCGGCGGTCATGATGGTGGCCAAATCGTCGGCGTTCGCCAGCATCAGGTCGAACAGGCGGCGCAGGATGGTGGCGCGGTCCTTGGCCAGCATGGCACGCCAAGCCGGCTGGGCGCGATGCGCGGCCTCGATCGCGCGGCGGGTCTCGGCGGCGCCCAGGGCGGGAACCTCGCCGACGAGTTCCCCGGTGGCGGGGTTCATTACCTGGATGGTGCGGCCGCTGTCCGCCTGCACCCATTTGCCGTCGATGCAATTGGCCTGGCGGAACAGGCTGGGGTCCTTGAGCGGCAGTGGCGCTGTCTGGTTGAGCATCGCGGCTCTCCTCCCTGGGGTTGCTGGCGGGAGGATAGGCGGGAACGCGCCGGTTGTCAGGCTCCGGTTAGCTGGCCACCAGCCATTGGCGCCGTGGCCAGGCCCGACAGCCGCTCCTCGGCGGCCAGGGCGCGCGCCAGGTGGCTGAGCGCTTCCTGGTGCTTCTCGTTGGAGATGGCCGCGAAATTGCGGGCGAGTTCCAGCGACATCCGCAGCCGCGGCGATGTGTCCGCATGCTCCGAGCCATCGGCAAGGCCCTCGAAGAACCAGCCGACCGGCACGGTGAGCGCCTGGGCGATGTCATACAGCCGGCCGGCGGTGATCCGGTTCAGGCCGCGCTCGTATTTGTGCGCCTGCTGGTAGGTGACGCCGATCATGGCCGACAGTTGCTGCAACGATAAACCGAGGACCATGCGGCGCTCCAGGATGCGGTTGCCGACATACCGGTCCACGAGTGCGGCGGATGGGCCAGCATCCTCCCGCCCCTGATCCTCTGCGTGCGCCGCATGACGATCGTCGTAATGCTTCAGACCGCCCATCGCGAATACCCTCCCTCAAGTTACGGTAGAGCAGGAGGCTAGCATTTCATCCCACGCCCTGGTCATCACGAGCGAGGGATGGACATTCACGCTTCTGTCATAAGGCGCTTGCATTTTGCGTAATGAATAGCCTGTTCCAACGCCGCCGGCCGATCCTGCAGGGATCAGCGCAAACTCAGGGCTTGTTGGCCTTCGCCTGGGCCTGGGCCTCGGCGAGCGCCTGGCGCAGACGCTCCACCTCCGCGCGCAGGGTGTCGATCTCCGCTTCCGGCTCGGGTGGAGTGGCGGACATGGACGCATCCGGCGGACGGTAGAAGGGAGCGAACATGCCCATCGCGCGTTCCATCATCGCCATGTTCTGGCGGCTGACCTCCTCCATGCCGGGGAACAGATTGCCGACGGTTTCCTGCACCGTCACGCGAACCTTCTCCTGCTGCTCGGCGAAGGCCTCCATGGCCTTTTCCAGGTAGTTGGGCACCAGGCCCTGCATGGAATTGCCATAAAAGCCGATCAACTGCCGCAGGAAGCCGGTGGGCAGCATCGCCCGGCCCTTGCCTTCTTCCTCGACGATGATCTGCGTCAGCACGGAGCGGGTGATGTCATCGCCGCTCTTGGCGTCGTACACGATGAAGTCCCGGCCGGTGCGCACCATCTCCGCCAAATTGTCGAGGGTGATGTAGCTGGAGCTCTCGGTATTGTAGAGGCGGCGGTTGGCGTATTTCTTCACGACGACCGGCTGGCTGGAAACCGCGGCCGACTTGGAGGGCTCGGGCGTGTTCGCCGGTGTTGTCTTGGACTCCGGCGCTGGCTTGTCGGGCGGAGCTTTGCTGGCGGATGCGGGCATGGGTTCGCTCTTGTTCCAGGATTTTCCCTAACATGCGGCTTATGCCGCAACTGCGAAAGAACTTTTTTATCCGGCTTGCCGGGAGGTACGGTTTGGCGGGAAGGTGCCAGTTCCGGGTGCGCGTCCGGCGCCCCCATGCGGATGCCTTGCAGGAGGAGGCTCGTGGAGCGTGTATGAGGCATGAGCGACAGGACCGGTGCCGAACCGCCCGAGGCAGACCCGCCGGAAGACGAGGCGCGGCATTTCGCCCGCGACTGGCTGACCGTCTGGCAGAGCGAACTGGCCGCGGCCGCCGCGGACCGGGAAACCCTGGAGACCTGGAAGGCCTTGTCGGCGCTGTGGGCCGGCGCGGCTGCGTCCGTGATGCGGCCCGCCGGGGCGGCCAGGGAAACGGGTGCCCAGGAAACGGGCGCCCGGGAACCCGGCGCCGATGACCCCGCGGCCAGGACCGATGCTGCGCCGCGGGCCGCGGCCGCTGCTGCTGCACCTGACCCTCGCGATGCTGAAATCGCACGGCTTGCCGAACGGATCGGCCAGCTTGAACACCAGCTCGAACGCCAGCTCGAACAGCAGCGCACCCGACCCCCTCGCCGCCGGGCTGGTGGCGATGCTGGGGCTGCCCCTGCTGGGCCTGCCGATGCTGGAGATGCTGGCCGGAGCCAAAAGCCCCGGCAAAAGCCCGGGGTTCGGCGCCGGCCTGGGGGCGGGGTGGCCGGAAAGCTTCCGAAATGACGCCGGACTGATCGCGGGCATTGCCGCCTACAGGCGGCATCCGTGGGTCCGGGACATGGCCGAGCCGCCGGCGATCTGGTCCGAGGGCGAGGCCCGGCTGCTGGATTACGGCGCCCTCGGTCCGGCAGGTGACACCGGTATGCCGGTGCTGTTCGTGCCCAGCCTGATCAATCGCGCCCATGTGCTGGACCTGGCGCCGGGCCATTCGATGCTGCGCTTCCTGGCCGGCGCCGGCATCCGGCCACTGCTGCTCGACTGGGGCTGGCCCGGCGCGGCCGAGCGGCAGTTCACCCTGACCGACTACATCGCCGACCGGCTGGAGCGCGCGCTTCTGGAAGCGAACCGCCTGACCGGATCGCCACCGGTTCTGGCGGGCTACTGCATGGGCGGCACGCTGTCGGTTGCGGCCGCCGCAAGGCGGCCGGACCTCCTGCGTGCCTTGGTCCTGTTGGCGACGCCCTGGGACTTCCATGCCGATGGCGGCAAGACCGAAACCGTCGTGGCCCGGCTGCTGCCGCTGCTGGAGCCGCTGCTGGGCTTCAACGCCACCCTGCCGATCGATGCGTTGCAGACGCTGTTCACGATGCTCGATCCGTTCGGCGTCGGGGACAAATACCGCGCCTTCGCCCGGCTGGACCCGGACAGCGAGCGCGCCAGGCTGTTCGTGGCGCTGGAGGACTGGCTGAACGACGGCGTGCCGCTTGCAGCACCTGTGGCGCGCGAGTGCCTGTCGGGCTGGTACGGCGCCAACACGCCGGGGCGCGGGGAATGGCGGGTGGCCGGAAGCCCCGTCGATCCCGCCACCTTGCGCCTGCCGGTGTTCGTGGCAGCGCCTGGGCGCGACCGGATCGTGCCGCCGGAATCCGCCCGCCCGCTCGCTCAATTGATCGAGGGTGCCGTTCTGCACGCGCCAGGCGCCGGACATGTGGGCATGGTAGCCGGCATGGGGGCGGAAAAATCGCTTTGGCGGCCGCTGCTGGACTGGCTGCGCCAGCTTTAGATCGGCGCCGCAAGATGCACGCTCAAACCTGCTCCGCAGGATGCGTACTTTCATTGCCGGCGTGTGAGTTGTAGTTTTCGCCAGCGTCCGGGGGCTGGCCCCGGCATGAGGAGAAGCCTGACATGGACGACGTTGTTATCGTCTCCGCCGCCCGCACGCCGGTCGGCAGCTTCAACGGAGCGTTCGGAACGGTCGCCGCGCATGAGCTCGGAACCGCCGCGATCAGCGCCGCCATCGCCCGCGCCGGCATCGAGGCCGCGGAGGTGGACGAGGTGATCATGGGCCAGGTGCTGGCCGCCGGCGAAGGCCAGAACCCCGCCCGCAAGGCCGCGCATAACGCCGGTATCCCCGACGAAAAGACCGCCTTCGGCATCAACCAGGTCTGCGGCTCCGGCCTGCGCGCCGTCGCCCTTGCCGCCCAGCAGATCCGCACCGGTGAAAGCGCCGTGGTCGCCGCCGGCGGGATGGAGAGCATGAGCCAGTCCCAGCACGCGGCCTATCTGCGCGGCGGCACCAAGATGGGCGGGCTGGAATTCATCGACACCATGTTGAAGGACGGGCTGTGGGACACGTTCCACGGCTATCACATGGGCGTCACCGCCGAGAACGTGGCGCGCGCCTACCAGATCACCCGCGATGAGCAGGACGCCTTCGCCCTGGCGTCGCAGCAGAAGGCTTCCGCCGCGCAGAAATCCGGCAAGTTCGCGGGCGAGATCGCCGCCGTGACCGTGAAGGGCCGCAAGGGCGACACGGTGGTGGAGAACGACGAATACATCCGCCATGACAGCTCGGCCGAGGGCATGGCCAAGCTGCGCCCGGCTTTCACCAAGGACGGCACCGTGACCGCCGGCAACGCCAGCGGCATCAATGACGGCGGCGCCACGCTGATCCTGATGAGCGGTGCCGAAGCCGCGAAGCGGGGCCTGACGCCGCTGGCGCGCATCGCATCGTTCGCCACGGCCGGTGTCGATCCGGCGCTGATGGGCACCGGCCCGATCCCCGCCAGCCGCAAGGCCTTGGCCCGCGCCGGCTGGAAGGTCGACGATCTGGACCTGGTGGAAGCGAACGAGGCCTTTGCCGCCCAGGCGCTGGCGGTGAACAAGGAACTCGGCTGGGATACCTCCAAAGTGAACGTGAACGGCGGCGCCATCGCCATCGGCCACCCGATCGGCGCATCGGGCGCGCGGGTGCTGGTGACGTTGCTGCACGAAATGAACCGACGCAACGCCAAGAAGGGCCTGGCAACCTTGTGCATCGGCGGCGGCATGGGTGTGGCGATGACGCTGGAGCGTTAAGAACCCCTCCAGCGCAGACGACTTCGGAAAGGGCCGCCGGCAAAACCGGCGGCTCTTTTTTCATACCCGCAAGTAAAAAATGCATCGATTTCAACGCGAACGCACACGTGAGCCTCGCCAACCCGCCCCTTCGTGCTAGAAGAACGTTCTGGGAAAAGTGAAAGGGAGGACGGCACATGGCACGGGTCGCACTGGTTACCGGCGGAACGAGAGGCATTGGCGCGGAAATCAGCAAGGAACTGAAGCACCACGGCCGGATCGTCGTGGCCAGCTATGCCGGCAACGACAATGCCGCGCAGCAATTCCATGAGGAAACCGGCATCCGGGCGATGAAGTTCGACGCCGGCGACTTCGCCGCCTGCGAGAAGGCGGTCGCGGCAATCCACGAGGAAGTCGGGCCGATCGAGATCCTGGTCAACAACGCCGGCATCACCCGCGACGCGACCATGACGCGGATGACCCGCGACATGTGGGACGCGGTGGTCGACACCAATCTCGGGTCCTGCTTCAACCTCTGCAAACTGACCTTCGACGACATGCGCGCGAAGAAATTCGGCCGCGTGGTCAATATCGGCAGCATCAACGGCCAGGCCGGCCAGTACGGCCAGGTGAACTACGCCGCCGCCAAATCCGGCATCCACGGCTTCACCAAGGCCCTGGCGCAGGAAGGCGCGCGCTTCGGGATCACCGTGAACGCTATCGCTCCCGGCTATGTGGACACCGACATGGTGCGCGCGGTCCCGGCCGAAGTGCTGGAAAAGATCATCGCCCGCATCCCCCGCGGCCGCCTCGGCACCGCGTCCGACATCGCCCGTGGCGTCGTGTTCCTGACCGCCGACGATGCCGACTTCATCACCGGGTCCACCGTCTCGATCAACGGCGGCCAGCATATGTACTGAGATGGCAGGACGGGGCGGACAGGTTTCGCCCCGTCTCGCCACTCTGGCCGGTGCCGGCGCGATCGTGATCTGGTCCTCCCTCGCGCTGCTCACGCGGCTGGCGGGCGCGGTGCCGCCGCTGGAGATCACCGCGCTCAGCTTCTCGGTCTCGGCCGTGCTGGGATTGTCCGTGATCGCCGTCCGCGGCGAACTGGCCGCCTTGCGCCAGCCACCGCTGGTGTGGCTGCACGGCGTCGGCGGACTGTTCGGCTACCACGCGCTGTATTTCGCCGCCCTCGGCCTGGCCCCCGTCGCCGAGGCCAACCTGCTGAACTACACGTGGCCGCTGCTGATCGTGCTGTTCTCGGCCCTGCTGCTGGGCATGCGGCTGAACCGCCTGCATGGCGTCGGAATGGTCCTGGGCGCTGCCGGCTGTGCCCTGGTGCTTGGCCGCTCGGTGCGCTTCGGCGCCGAGGGGCCCGCGTTGCTCGGCTACATCTTCGCCGCCAGCGCCGGAGCGGTGTGGGCGCTGTATTCGGTGCTGTCGCGCCGCTTCCCTGGCGTGCCGACCGCCACGGTCGCCGGCTTCTGCGCGGCCACCGCCGTCCTGGCCGCCGCCGCGCACCGGATGTTCGAAACCACGATCGTCCCCGACACGCCCACCCTGCTCGCCGCCACGCTCATGGGCATCGGTCCGGTCGGCGCCGCGTTCTTCCTGTGGGATGTCGGCATGAAGCACGGCGATCCGCGCCTGCTCGGCACCCTCGCCTACGCCACGCCCATCGCTTCCACGCTGCTGCTGTGCCTGGCCGGGTACGCCCCCCTGACCCCGACGCTGCTCGCCGCCGCCGCCCTGGTTACCGCCGGCGGCCTGGTGGCGGCGCGCGCGTAGGCCGGGCCCGGCCTTGATACCGGCGGGGTCCGGGCACAAACTCTGCTTAGTCAGGCAAAGGTTGGAACCGCATGGACTACGATTTATTCGTCATCGGCGGCGGCTCGGCCGGTGTTCGCTGCGCCCGCATCGCCGCTGGCCATGGCGCCCGCGTCGCGATCGCGGAGGAGCGCTTCTGGGGCGGCACCTGCGTGAACGTGGGCTGCGTGCCGAAGAAGCTGCTGGTCCAGGCGGGCGAGTACGGCGGCTTTGCCGATGACGCCGCCGGCTTCGGCTGGACGATCACGAAAGGCCCGCATGACTGGGCCAGGCTGCTCGCCGCCAAGGACCGGGAGATCACCCGGCTCAACGGCATCTATCGCCGGCTGCTGAACAGTGCCGGCGCCACGATCTTCGATGCCCGCGCGGTGTTCCTCGATCCGCACACGCTCGATGTCGGCGGCCAGCGCGTCACTGCCGAGCGCATCGTCGTTGCCACTGGCGGCAACCCCGTGCGGCTGGACATTCCGGGCGCCGAGCTTGGCATCATTTCCGACGACGCGTTCTATCTGCCCGCGATGCCCAGGCGCATCGCCATTCTCGGCGGCGGCTATATCGCGGTGGAGTTCGCCGGCATCTTCGCCTCCCTCGGCGCCGAGGTCGATCTGGTCTACCGCCAGCCCCTGCCGCTGCGCGGCTTCGACATGGACCTGCGCGAGGCCGCGGCGGAAGCCCTGCGGGCGCAGGGCATCCGCCTGAACTCCGACATCACGCCGGCCCGCATCTGCGAGAACGGTGAGGGGCGCACCCTGGAATTGTCGGACGGCACCGCGATCGAGACCGATCTGGTCTTCTTCGCCACCGGCCGCGCGCCGGCGACCGCCAATCTCGGCCTGGAGCAGGCCGGTGTCACGACCGACAAGGCGGGCGCCGTGATCGTCAACGACCAGTTGCAGACCGCCCAGCCGCATATCTACGCCATGGGCGACGTGACAGACCGGATGAACCTGACGCCGGTGGCAACCGCCGAGGGCCACGCCCTGGCCGACACGCTGTTCGGCAACCGTCCGCGCCGCATCTCGCTCGACAATGTCCCGACCGCGGTCTTCACGACGCCGCCCATCGCCACGGTCGGGCTGAGCGAGGAGCAGGCGGCGGCGAGCGGCCCGGTGGACGTGTATGTGGAGAAGTTCACTCCGATGCGCCACACCATCAGCGGTCGTGCCCGCAGGACGCTGATGAAGCTGGTGGTGGACCAGGCCAGCCAGAAGGTGCTCGGCGCGCACATGATCGGCGAGGACGCGGCGGAGATCATGCAGGGCCTCGCCGTCGCCATCGTGTGCGGAGCCACCAAGGCCGATTTCGACCGCACCATCGGCATCCACCCCACCGCCGCCGAGGAATTCGTCACCCTGCGGACGCGGACACGGGTCGCGGGGGTTGCCCGGGCTGCGGAGTAGCGCCCGGCTGCGGAGCAGCCTTTGAGTTGCCCACGCTGCGGAGCAGCCTTTGGGTTGCCCCCGCTGCGGAGTAGCCTTGCTTGCCGGGCGAGTAGCCTTTCTTGCCGTTTCGGTGGATAAATAGAGGTTTGGATGCCCGTGAGCGGGCGCGCCGTCCATGCGGGCGGCGGAGGAGGACCATAATGACTGCGACCCATCTTTCGGCACATGGCGGCAAATCCTGGACCCCGGAATCCTGGCGCATGGCGCCGATCCGGCAGGTGCCGACCTATCCGGATCTCGGCAAGCTGGCCGCGGTCGAGGCGAAGCTGCAGAAATACCCGCCGCTGATCTTTGCCGGCGAGGCGCGCCGGCTGAAGGCCGCCCTTGCCATGGCGGCCGAAGGCCGCGCGTTCGTGCTGCAGGGCGGCGATTGCGCCGAGAGCTTCGCCGACTTCACCGCCAACAGCATCCGCGACACGTTCCGCGTGCTGCTGCAGATGGCCGTCGTGCTGACCTTCGGTGCCGCCGTGCCGGTGGTGAAGCTCGGCCGCATGGCCGGCCAGTTCGCCAAGCCGCGCAGCTCCGATACCGAGACGATCGGCGACGAGACGCTGCCGAGTTATCGCGGCGACATCATCAACGGACCGGAATTCACCGCCGAAGCCCGCATCCCGAGCCCCGACCGGATGGAATTCGCCTATCTCCAGTCCGCCGGCACGCTGAACCTGCTGCGCGCCTTCGCCTCCGGCGGCTATGCCGATCTGCATGAGGTGCACCGCTGGAACCTCGACTTCGCGGCCCGCTCGCCGCTGGCCGGGCGCTATCAGGACCTCGCCCACCGGATCGAGGAAACGCTGGACTTCATGGCCGCCTGCGGCATGACCAGCACCAGCACGCCGCAGATCCGGGAAACCGATTTCTACACCAGCCACGAGGCGCTGCTGCTGCCCTATGAGCAGGCGCTGACCCGCATCGATTCCACGTCCGGCGACTGGTATGCCCTGTCGGCGCATTTCCTCTGGATCGGCGACCGCACCCGCCAGCCGGACGGCGCGCATGTGGAGTTCCTGCGCGGGGTGAAGAACCCGCTGGGCATGAAGGTTGGCCCGACCACCGAGCCCGAGGATCTGCTGCGCATCCTCGACACGCTGAACCCCAACAACGAAGCCGGCCGGATCACCCTGATCAGCCGCATGGGCGCGGACAAGATCGCCGCCAAGCTGCCGCCGCTGCTGCGCGCGGTGAACCGGTCCGGGCACAAGGTGCTGTGGCTGTGCGATCCGATGCACGGCAACACCATTTCTACCGCGTCCAAGGTGAAGACACGCAGCTTCGACTCGATCCTGGCGGAGGTGCGCGGCTTCTTCGACGCGCATGCCGCGGAAGGCAGTTGGGCCGGCGGCGTGCATGTCGAGATGACCGGCCAGAACGTCACCGAATGCGTCGGCGGCGCCCAACGCCTGACCGAGGCCAATTTGTCCGAGCGCTACGAGACGTTCTGCGACCCCCGCCTGAACGCCGAGCAGTCTCTGGAACTGGCCTTCCTGGTGGCGGAGGAACTGAAAGCCCGCCGCCAGCCCGGCGGCCACGCCCGGGCGGCCGCCGCACAATGACCGCGATGGCGCATCGTCCCGCGAAACCGTTGCACTAGACACGGAGCGGGACGATGGATGACGGGGGGATCGGGAACGCAGCACGGGCCAGAACCGCCGCTGAGCTGGCGGCGGATATCTCGGCGCGGACCGACGCCTATTTCAACCGCACCAAGGCCGTGGTGCAGCGCTATGGCGACCGTCGCGTCACCTATGCGGTGTTCATGCGCCGCCCGGTGATCTCCGCGCCGCGGCTGATGCTGGACTGGCTGGCCGAGGTCGCCGCCGCGCGCGGCACGGTCTTCGAGATCGACGTCATCCACCCCGAGGGCGGCTGGGTCGGCGCCGGGGAGCCGATGGTCTACATCGCCGGCAGCCTGGTCGAGTTGTCGGACCTTGAAACCATCCTGCTGCAGAAACTCGGTGCCGCCTGCGTCGCCGCGCACAACGCCTACCAGATGTGCCTGGCGCTGCCGCATGTCGCCTTTTTGGCGATGGATGCGCGCCACTGCGCGGGGGCGGAGATGCAGGACATGATGGCCTACGCCGCCTCCGTCGGCAGCGAGGCGGCGCGGCGGGAAGGGGCCAAGGGCTTCGTCGGCAATGCCAACGACGGCACCGCGCATTGGTTCGGCACCGAACGCGGCCTCGGCACCATGCCGCATTCGCTGATCGGTTATGCCGGGTCCACCGTGCGGGCCGCGGAGATGTTCCGCGAAACCTTTCCCGACGAGAACCTGACGGTGCTGGTGGACTATTTCGGCCGCGAGATCAGCGACGCGCTGGCCGTCTGCGCCCGCTTCCCCGACCTCGCCGCCGGCGGACGCCTGGCCTTCCGGCTCGACACCCATGGCGGACGCTTCCTGGAAGGCCTCGACCCGGCCGAGAGCTACGCCGTGCTGGACCGCCGCGCACCGGGGGCCATCCGCCGCTACCGCAGCGACACCGAACTGCGCTACCTCGTCGGCACCGGCGTTTCGGCCGCCGCGATCTGGCGCATGCGCGAGGCGCTGGACGATGCCGGCTATCCGCGCGTGCGCATCGTTGCGTCCTCCGGCTTCGGCACCGACAAATGCCGTGTCATGGCCGACGCCCGCGCGCCGATCGACGTGGTCGGCACCGGCAGCTTCATCCCGGACGCCTGGCACGAGACGTACGCCACCGCCGATATCGTCGCCTATGACGGCACGGCGATGGTGAAAATCGGCCGCGAGTTCCTGCTGCGCAAGAACGGCGAACGCAAGCGCAACGGCGCCTGATCTTTCCCCATCCGATCGCCACGCCTGCTTGACTTCCCTGAAGCCCCCCCCGTAGCGTGATAACGGACAGGGTTTATACACTGGCGACATAACGCCGGACTTGTCCGTTTAAACAGGGGAGCTTCGATGACGCATTCACCGCCGTCCCGTCGTGACTTTCTCAAAGCCGCCGCCGCCGGCAGTCTGGGTGCCGCTTTCAGTCTGACGGACGCGCAGGCCGCGACCAAGACGCTGACCTTGATGCATGAAAATTCGTTCATCAAGACCTACGACGAATACATGAACAAGACGCTGATCCCGGCCTACGAGAAGGAGACGGGCGTCAAGGTCAAATACGATCTGGTCTCCGTGGGTGGGCTGCAGACGCGGGTCACCACGGCGGCGGAAACCGGCTCCGGCCCGGACATGACCGGCATGGCCTTCAACTGGCCGTTTCTCTACGACGAGAAACTGATCGACGTGAGCGACATCGCCGATGAGGCAGGCAAGGCCAACGGCGGCTGGCACCCCGGCGGCACGGAAGCGGTCATCGTCAACGGCAAGTTCAAGGCCGTGCCTTTCGGCAATATCGGCCAGCTGATGAATTGGCGCACCGACTGGTTCGGCGAGGTCGGCTTCAAAACCTTTCCCGATACCTGGGAAGGGTTGCTGGAAGCCGGCACCAAGTTGAAAAAGGCCGGCCATCCCTTTGGCTTCGAACTGGGACATGGTTTCGGCGACAACCATGGCTGGCTGTATCCGTTGCTCTGGTCCTATGGCGGGGCCGAGGTGGAACCGGACGGCAAGACCATCGTCATCGATTCGAACGAGACCGCGGCGGCGGTGGATTTCTGCCGGAAATTCTTCCAGAACACGATGCTCGAGGACGTGCTGGGCTGGACCGACCCGAGCAACAACAAGGCCTGGCTCGGCCAGCAGATCTCCTGCACCAACAATGCGCAATCCATCCTCTGGCTCGCCAAGCGCGAATTCCCCGATATCGGCAAGGTCACCGACCATGCGCTGAACCCGATGGGCCCGACCGGCAAGCGCTTCCACATTCTCAATCCGTGGAGCCACTCGATCTTCACCCATACCCCGGACCCGGATGCCGCGAAGGCCTTCCTGCGCTGGCTGATGCAGCCCAAGCAACTCGGCGGCTGGTATGCCTCGGCCGACATGTACTACGCGCCGTTCCTGAAGGGCTTCGACAACAGCCCGGCCTGGAACGCGGAGCCGCGCTATTTGCCGTTCCGCAACTCGATGACCACATCCCATCTGCCCGGCTGGCCGGCGCCGTTGAGCCGGGCGCAGTCGGAAAGCGTGGCCAAATACGTCGTCGTCGACATGTTCGCCAAGGCCTGCGCCGGCGCCTCCACCAAGGATGTGATCGCCGCGGCCAAAGCGCAGCTCAAGCAGATCTATCAGCAGGCCTAGGCCGAAGGGAGCGCAACCATGTCCGCGAGCACGCTCCCGGTTCCCCCAAGGGCCGCTGCGGGGAATCGGGCGCTCGGCCGGTCGCGCTTTCGCGAATGGACGGAGAAGGAAGGCGTCTTCAGCTGGCTGATGATCGGCCCGCCGATCCTGTTCCTGTGCGCGATGGTCGGCTACCCGTTCCTCTATGGCTGCTATCTCAGCCTGATGCACCGGCCGGTCGCCTCCACCGGGGAGTTCATCGGCCTCGGCAATTTCATCGCCAACTGGAACGATCCGGTGTTCTGGCGGGTCGCCCGCAACACCATCGTCTATACCTTCGTTACCACCGTCCTGAAGGCGCTCGGCGGGCTCGGGCTGGCGTTGGTGATGAACCAGTCCTTCCCGATGAAGAACTTCGTCCGCGCCGCTCTGCTGCTGCCGTTCATCGTGCCGACGGTGCTTTCAACCATCGCCTGGATGTGGATCCTCGATCCCACGTTCAGCGTGCTGAACTGGCTGCTGATTGCCGCCGGCGTGCCCGCCCCGGGCCCATCCTGGCTCGGCAATCCGGTGCTGGCCATGTGCTCGATTATCGTCATCAACACCTGGCGCGGCCTGCCGTTCTACGCCATCACTCTGCTGGCCGGTCTGCAGACCATCTCGCCGGAACTGCATGAAGCGGCAACGATCGACGGCGCCACCACCTGGCACCGCTTCCGCTACATCACCCTGCCGCTGCTGCAGCCGGTGCTGTTCATCGTCACGATGTTCTCGATCATCTTCACCTTCTCCGATTTCCAGCTGGTCTATGTGCTGACCCGCGGCGGACCGGCGAACGCCACGCACCTGTTCGCCACCTACGCCTTCGATATCGCCATGAGTGCCGGTCAGTTCGGCCTAGGCGCCTCCGTGGCGCTGGCGATGCTGCCGCCGCTCGCCCTGATCATCCTGGCGCTGGCGATCTACATGAGGAAGCGCTGATGCCCGGCGGGACGCGAAACAAGCCCGGCGGGACGCCAAACAAGATAGTCGGCGGGATGCTGTAATGGTCGAAAGCAGGGGCTGGATCCGCCCGTTTTTTCAACTTTGGCTGCCGCTGGCCGTCGCGCTGCTTTTCACCCTGTTCCCGTTCTACTGGATGGCGGTCACGTCGCTGAAGCCGAATTCGGAGCTGTACAATCCGAAAATCATGCCGCTGATCGTCCACAACCCGACGATGAAGCATTATATCGACCTGCTCAGCGAAACCGACTTCCTGACCTGGACCTACAACACCATGCTGGTGGCGGTGGTTTCCACCGCCATTTCCCTGGTGTTCGGCATCATGCTGGCCTATCCGCTGGCGCGCATGCGGTTTCCCGGCGCCGCCCTGATCGCCTTCGCCGTCGCCGCCACCTATCTGGTGCCGCAGCCGCTGCTGTTCATCCCGATGGCCGACATCATCAACTCGCTGCATCTTGGCGACACCCTCAGCGCCGTCATTCTCACTTATCCCACGCTGCTGGTGCCGTTCTGCGCCTGGCTGCTGATGGGGTATTTCAAAACCGTGCCGAAGGACCTGGAGGAAGCGGCCCGTATCGACGGCGCGACCCGCATGCAGACCATGGTCAAGATCATCCTGCCGCTGTGCACGCCGGGCTTCATCTCCGCCGGCATCTTCGCCTTCACGCTGGCGCAGAACGAGTTTCTCTACGCCCTGATCTTCCTGACCAATTCCGACGTTCGCACGGTGCCCGTCGGCGCCATATCCGAACTGGTTCGTGGCGACGTGTTCTACTGGGGCCAGTTGATGGCCGCCGCCCTGCTCGGCTCCATACCCGTGGCGATCATCTATTCGTTCTTCGTCGAGCACTACGTGTCGGGCCTGACGGCGGGAGCGGTGAAGCAGTAGCGCGCGCGGGGCAGCGTTGTCCCGGCTTTCGCGCCGGCGCACGTTGATTCCCCGCCCATCCCCCCCTAGCTTCCCCCGATGTCCCACATCCCCACGACCAAACGGCCCGCCCGCGGGCGAGCGCTATGAGCGACCTGTTTGCCCCCGCCGGCGGCTGGCGGGTCCGTATCCTGGACCTCTCCGGCGGCGCCGAAGACAACATCAGCGAGGAGATCGGCGGCTTCACGACCATCATGCACGCCAACGCCTTCGCCCGCCGCTACGTGCGCGACAGCCTGGAGCGTTGCCGGGCGCCGGGCATGAACACCAAGGAATTGCTGGAGACGTGGTTCGCCTTCGGCGAGGACGCGGAAGTGATCGATGCCGGCGAGCAGGGCTGGCGCAGCGCGACGGAGCTGGGCGATTTCGCCGATCGCCGCGCCAGCGCGGAGGACCGCGACTGGCGCTCCCTCGATCCGCGCCTGGACGATCCGGCCGACGCCGACGACGCCCCGGATGACTCAAGGGACGATTCCCGGGAATGACGCGGCTGCGTTTCGCGCCGGCGACCAATGGCCATCTGCACATCGCCGGCGCCCGTGTCGCGCTGGTGACCTATCTGTTCGCCCGCCGCCACAAGGGTGATTTATCCCTTTGGCTGGATGATCTCGACCCCGAGCGCATCCGCCCGGAATTCCTCGAATCCATACCCCATGACCTGCGCTGGCTCGGCCTGTCCGGGCTGGAGGCCGTGCGCCAGTCGGCTCATCGCGATCGCTACCACGAGGCCGCCGAGCGCCTGAAGGCGTCCGGCCGGCTCTACCCCTGCTTCGAGAACGAGGATGAGCTTCGCTTCAAGCGGGAGATGCGGCTCAAGCGCGGCCAGGCCCCGGTCTACGACCGCGCCATGTTGAAGATGACGCCCGAACAGCGTGCCGCCGCCGAGGCCAATGGCAAGCGCCCGTACTGGCGCTTCCGGCTGACCGACACGACCGTCGCGTGGATCGACATGGTGCTCGGCCAGCAGATCGTAAAACTGCCGGCGGTGTCCGATCCCATCCTGATCCGTGCCGACGGGCAGCCCATGCACCTGTTCACCAGCGTCGTCGACGACATCGAAACCAGCACCACCCACGTCATCCGCAGCGCCGACCAACTCACGGCCACTGGGATCCAGATCGACCTGTTCTCCGCCCTCGGCGTCAATCCCACACGGCTGAACTTTGGCCATCTGCCCACGCTGACCGACACCGATGGCGACAAGCCCTCCCGCCGGTTCGACAGGATCACGCTGCGCAGCCTGCGTGCCGACGGTCTCGAACCCGAAGCGGTCACCGCCTATCTGGCCCGCCTCGGCACCGCGAAGTCTCCGGCGCCCGCCAGCCTCGACCAGCTTGCCGCCAGCTTCGACCTGTCCCGCTTCACCCAGCCCGCCGCCCGCTTCGATGCCGGGGAGCTGTTGGACCTGAACCGCCGCGTTCTGGCCGCTCTGCCCTTCGAGGCGGTCCGTGACCGGCTGCCCGCCGGTGCGACCGAGGGGTTCTGGAACCTGCTGCGCGGTCACCTGGACCTGCTGACGGAAGCCCGGCCCTGGTGGGACATCGTCGCCGGCGCGATCGTGCCGCCGGTGATCGAAAATGCCCCGACGGCGCTGTTTCGCGCCGCCCTCGCCACCCTGCCGCCGGAACCATGGACCCGCGATGCCGTGGCGGCCTGGGTAAGCGGCCAGGAGACACCGGACCACGCCCTGCGCCTGGCGCTGACCGGCGAGGATCACGGTCCGGAACTGGCCGATCTCCTGCTGATGATGACCCGCCCTCGGGCCAGCGAGCGCTTGCAGGCCGCCGCGGCCTGACGGGAAAGCGGTCTCACGGCTCTTTCGGCGAGGGCCAGATGCCGACGATGTCGTATGTCGTGTCCCGCGCGGCCGGATTGCGGATCAGGCTCTGCTTGTAGTTCACCCGCACCCGCATGCCGCTTTTCAGGAAGTCCTGGGCGCATTTGTAGATGGCGCTGTCCAGGATCGACATCGCCAGAAACTGGTTGCCGGCATTGCCGAGCTGCAGGATGACCTCATAGGTCTTGATCACGTTGCCGCGATCGCTGACCTTCGCGAGGTAGCCGACGCGCTCCCCGTCCGAGCGGGTGCTGCGCGTGGAGCCCTGAACCCCGCAGCCCTGCGGCGCGGTGGACGGATCGACGGGCTGCACCTCCATCACGCGGTAATCCGTGTCGCCGTTGATCCGGGTGAGCTGCAGCTTGATCTGGCGGTAATGGATGGCGACGGTCTTGCCGCTGGCCTGCTGCAGTTCCGGCAACTGGCTGCGTGACGCGGAATACTCCCAGGGGTTGGCGAACAGCACCTTGTCGCCTTCCCGCACCACCGTCGCGCTGCTGTCATTGCCCATCAGCAGCTCGCCCTCCACCGATTTGAACAGCGGATTGCCACGCAGGCTGACCTTGGACAGCAGGCCCATCCGCCAGCCCTCGGAATAGGTGTTGAAGGGCATGTAGTCGGCAAAGGCCGCGACCACGGCCCCGGCATAGAACAGCCCCCCCAGCACGACCAGAACCAGGGGGATGGACAGCCGCCAACCCAGCCGCGCGAACAGACGAAACATGGAAATCAGCCACTCCTTGAGCGGTCAGGACGCTTCCGCCGCGAGCCTCAGCCGCCTGCCGCGGCCGGCTGGTCCGGCGCAGCGGACAGCAGATTGTCCGCCTCGGCCCGCTCCATGTCCAGCGCCCGGCGCGCCACGGGCTGGGCGAACCCGGCCCGCGCCAGGATCGCCAATTCCTTCATGCGTCCCGGCGGATCGGGCCGCTCGCCGGCGCGGAACGGGCCGATCCGACGCTTGCGCGCCAGACGCACCGCCGCGGTCAGCTCGGCCGTCTGGCCGCCGATCGCCTCGTTCTCCAGCACGTCGCGCGCGGTCTCGGCATCGACGCCCTTGGCCGCCAGCGCCGCCGCCACCGCGCGGTGCGACCGCCCCGCACGGCGGAGGCTGCTTGCGCGCATTTCCGCGAATGCCGCGTCATCCACCGCGCCGGCCTGCGTCATGCTCGCCACGACCTCGCGGGCCAACGCCTTTGCCGCGGTAACGGCGGCCGCCACCGTGGCGCGATCCTGTTCACCTATCTCGTATCGCGATCCGGCCTTGCGGGCCCAGGTGTCGATCCGCTTATCCAGCACGCGCGCCAAAGCCGCCTGCGTCGATGCATAGCGCGCCAGATACGACAGGGCCGCCGCGCGCAATTCGTCCCGGCCCGGCGGGCCGCCCAAATCGTCATCGCCGTCGGAATTCGCGCCGCGCCTGGAAGCCATGCGCGAGTATCCCACGCGGCCGGCGCGATGGAAACCGGAACGCAGGGCCGCTCTGCCCGGCTGTCATCGCCTGTCTGTTTGACTTACGGCCACTTCGCAGCCAAGAATTTCCGCTTCCGCCGGACCTGGCCGCGATCGTGCGCCCAGGCGATCCGCCGGAACAAAGAACCCGAGGTTTCGAGAAGGTCATGATCTCCGCTCTGCTACCGAACTACGCACGTGCTGACCTCGCTTTTGAGCGGGGCGAAGGCGCCTGGCTGTGGACGGTGGACGGTCGACAATTCCTCGATTTCGGGTCCGGCATCGCCACGGCTTCCCTGGGCCACGGCCACAAGCACCTGGCCGGTGAAATCGCCGCCCAGGCGGCCAAGCTGATGCACGTGTCCAACCTGTACCGGATCCCCGGCGCCGAGAAGCTCGCCGCCCGGCTGGTCGCCAATTCCTTCGCCGACAGCGTCTTTTTCTGCAACTCGGGCGCCGAGGCGAACGAAGGCATGATCAAGATGATGCGCCGGGCGATGTACGCCAATGGCAAGCCGGAACGCTACCGGATCATCTGCTTCGAGGGCGCCTTCCACGGCCGCACGCTCGCCACCCTGGCCGCCACCGGCAATGAGAAATACCTCGCCGGCTTTGGTCCCGTGGTGGAAGGCTTCGACCATGTGCCGTTCAACAACATGAACGCCGTGCGCGACATGATCGGGCCGGAAACCTGCGGCATCATCGTCGAACCGGTGCAGGGCGAGGGCGGTGTGCGCCCGGGAGACCTGCAGTTCCTGCGCGACCTGCGCGCCGTCTGCGACGAGTACGGCATCATCCTCGGCATGGACGAGGTGCAGACCGGCATGGGCCGTACCGGCAAGCTGTTCGCGCACGAATGGGCGGGCATCGAGCCGGACGTGCTGTCGTCGGCCAAGGGCATCGGCGGCGGCTTCCCGCTCGGCGCCGTGCTCGGCAAGGAGCATGTGGCCAAGCATCTCACTCCCGGCACGCACGGCACCACCTATGGCGGCAATCCGCTCGCCTGCGCGGCCGGCAACGCCGTGCTCGATGTCGTGCTGGCCGATGGCTTCCTGGCCGACGTGGACCGGCGTGCAAGGGTGCTGTGGCATGAATTGGTGAAGATCGCGCACGACTTCCCCACCGTGTTCGAGGACGTCCGCGGCGCCGGCCTGCTGCTCGGCCTGAAATGCAAGCTGCCGCAAGGCGACGTGCAGGCGGCGTGCATCGCCCAGGGCCTGCTGGCGATCACCGCCGGCGACAACGTGCTCCGCATCGCGCCGCCGCTGGTCGTTACCGACGCGGATATCGCCGAAGGCGTCGCCATGCTGCGCCGCGCGGCGCAGCATTGCGCGGAGGCAACACAGAAGGCGGCGGCAAATTGAGCGCCTCGCTCAAACGTGGTGCGACGACAAGGGGCCGGTCACCCGACGCGGTGGCCGGCCCGCGTCACTTCATCGATTTGCGCGATTTCGACGGCGCCACCCTGCGTCAGATGCTGGACATCGCCAGCGGCTTCAAGGCTACCGGCGGCGTCACGTCCCGGCCGCTGGCCGGCAAGACCATCGCGCTGATCTTCGAGAAGCCCTCCACCCGCACCCGCGTCAGCTTCGAGGTGGCGATGCGCCAGCTCGGCGGTGATGTGATCGTACTGTCCGGCAAGGAAACCCAGCTGGGCCGAGGCGAAAGCGTGGCGGACACCGCGCGGGTGCTGTCGCGCTATGTGGACGCCATCATGCTGCGCACCGACCGGCACGAAAAGCTCGAGGAAATGGCCAAATACGCCACCGTGCCGGTGATCAACGGCCTGACGGAATCCTCGCATCCCTGCCAGCTGATGGCCGACGTGCTGACCTTCGAGGAACATCGTGGCCCGATCGCCGGCCAGGTCGTTGCCTGGTGCGGCGACGGCAACAACGTCGCCCGCAGCTGGATCGAGGCCGCCGTACGCTTCGGCTTCACCCTGCGCCTGGCAACCCCCGATGAACTGCGCCCGCCCCAGGCCTTGCTGGACTGGGCGGCTGCCGAGGGGGCGAAGATCGAGCTCACCGACGATCCGCAAGCCGCCGTCGCCGGGGCCCGCTGCGTGGTGACCGACACCTGGGTCAGCATGTCCGACGACCCGAACGAAAGCCGGCACAACCTGCTCGCACCCTACCGCGTCACCTCCGCGCTGATGGCGAAGGCCGCGCCGGACGCGATCTTCATGCACTGCCTCCCGGCCCATCGCGGCGAGGAAGTGACCGCCGAGGTGATCGACGGGCCGCAATCGGTGGTGTTCGACGAGGCCGAGAACAGGCTCCATGCCCAAAAGGGCGTGCTCGCCTGGGCGTTGGGCGCGGCTCGGTAGGAAGGAAGGCGAGGGGGCGCTGCCCCCCTCGACCCCCCGCCAGAGGCTCGCCTCTGGACTCCTTGTTATTTTCTATGAAATGGGCGGGCGATGGCGGTGCAACCAGCACCACCTAGCCCGCCCAATTCATAGAAAATAACCTGGGGTTTCCAGAGGGCGAGCCTCTGGCGGGGGTCCAGGGGCAGCGCCCCCTGGCCTTGCTTACCTACCTATCCGCAAGCCAACGCATAGACGTCCCGCACATGTTGCGGCAGGGGGGACTCGATCCAGCTGGTGCCGCCGTTCAGCGTGCCAAAGACCTGGCCATGGCGGGACACCGTGAAGATGATCTCGCTGCTGCGGTGGTGCAGCGCCACCGCCATCAGGGTGCTGGACGGCGTGACCGCCTCGTCGATCCGTTTCCAGGTCTTGCCGGTATCCTGGCTGCGATACAGCGACCCGAAGGTGCTGTTCGCCGCCACGGACAGGCAGGCATACAGGGTGCGTGGATCGTGCGGCGACACCCGGATGTCGCGGCCATAGGTGACCGGCGAGAATTTCCCGACCTCCATATCCGCCCAGGATTTGCCGTGATCGGCGGTGCGGAACAGGCCCATGCGCACGGCCAGGAGCACCGCGTCCGGATCGGCCGCGGTCATGGCGATGGCATGCCCGTCCAGCATGCCCTCGGTCGGGTCGTCGCTGCCGATGCGGCTTTGCAGGTGCGGCAGATGCCCGAGGCGCAGCAGATCGTCCGTGCAATCCTGCCAGCTGTTGCCGCCATCGGTGCTGCGGATCACGCCGTTCACTTCCAGCGTGGCATACAGTTCGTTCGGCTTGATCGGATTGGCGGCGATCCGCATCACCCGGCAGTCGAATGCCATCTTGATGCGGTTGGGGATCTGCGGGTTGGGCAGGCGCTTCCAGTTGCTGCCCGCATCGTCGGAGCGATACAGCGCTACCGGCGAGCCGCCGGCGTACATCCGCTGCGGGTCATGCGGATCGATCAGGATCGACCAGACCTGCGTGTCCTTGTCCGGAAAGTTCAGCTTTTCCCAATGATCGCCACGGTCGCGGGAGCGGAACGGACCGTGATCGGTGCCGATGAAGATGATGTCGGGATTGTTCGGATCGACCGTGATGGCCCGAACGCTGGTTTCCGGCAGCCCGTTGGTCAAATGCTGCCAGGTGCGCCCGGATGCTTCCCGCCGATAGACACCGCCGACGCCGCCATCCCGCGTGGTCATCGCGCCGACATAGACGTGTGTTGTGCTGGCCATGTTCCTGCTTCCCCCGTGTTTTCCTTTGGAAAAAGGCTAGGTCGGGCAGGGCAGCGAGGCAAGCCCCGGCTGTGGGGTCAGGCGGCGGTGCCGCCCACCGTCAGCCCCGACAGTTTCAAGGTCGGCTGCCCCACGCCCACCGGCACGCCCTGGCCGTTCTTGCCGCAGGTGCCGATGCCGGGATCCAGCATCATGTCATTGCCGACCATGTCCACCCGAGTCAGCGCATCCGGCCCGTTGCCGATCAGCGTGGCGCCCTTCACCGGGCTGGTGACCTTGCCGTCCTCGATCCTGTAGGCCTCGCTGGCGGAGAACACGAATTTCCCCGATGTGATGTCCACCTGGCCACCGCCGAAATTCACCGCGTACAGGCCGTTCTTCACCGAGCGGATCATCTCCGCCGGATCATGCGTGCCGCCCAGCATGATCGTGTTGGTCATCCGCGGCATCGGCGCGTGGGCGTAGGATTGCCGCCGCCCGTTACCGGTCGGCGCCACGCCCATCAGCCGCGCGTTCAGCCGGTCCTGCAGGAAGCCGACCAGGATGCCGTCCTCGATCAGCGTCGTGCGCCCGGTCGGCGTACCCTCATCATCCACGGTCAGGCTGCCGCGCCGGTCCATCAGGGTTCCGTCGTCGACCACCGTGACGCCCGGCGAGGCGATGCGCTTGCCGAGCAGGCCGGCGAAGGCGGAGGTGCCCTTGCGGTTGAAATCGCCTTCGAGCCCGTGGCCGATCGCCTCGTGCAGCAGGATGCCGGGCCAGCCCGGGCCGAGCACCACTTCCATTTCCCCGGCCGGGGCCGGGCGGCTGTCCAGGTTGACGACGGCCTGGCGGATCGCTTCGTCCACCGCCGCGCGCCAGGTCTCGGGCGCGCACATCGCCGTGTAGCCGAAACGCCCGCCGGTGCCGTAGCTGCCGGTTTCCCGCCGCCCGTCCTGTTCCATCACCACGGACACGTTCAGCCGCACCAGCGGCCGGATATCCGCCACCCGGTTGCCATCGGCGCGCAGGATCTGCACCGCCTGCCACTCGCCGGAAATCGAGGCCATGACCTGTACCACCCGCTTGTCGCGGCCGCGGGCAAAGGCATCGATCTCCGCCAGCACGTCGGTCCGCGCCGCAAAATCCATCGCCGAGAGCGGGTTCACGTCGCTGTAGAGCCGGGAATTGGTCGGCCGCGGCGGCTCGGAGGCAACCCCCGAATGGCCGGATGCGATGGCAGCGACGGAAGCGGCGGCGCGGCCGAGTGCTGCATCGGACAATTCGCCGGCATGGGCGAAGCCGGTGGCCTCGCCGGCGACCGCGCGCAGGCCGAAGCCCAGTGACGTATCGAAGCCGGCGCTGCGGATGCGCCCGTCATCCAGGCTGATGCTCTCGCTTTCCCGGTATTCCAGGAACAGCTCGCCGTCATCGGCACTGGCCAGCGCCTTGCCGATGTGGCGCTCGGCGCCGGCCCGGTCGAGCTCCGCGTCGGCACGTTCGAAGAACAGACGGTCGGTGACGGCGAGCGGGGTCATGAAATCTCCTTTGGCGGCGCTGTACCCGCCAGAACCGGGGGCATCGGTTCGAGGCGGGCGCGAGGCAGTCGGATCTCGGCGGTGGTCCCGGCGCCCGGCCGGCTGTGCAGCGACAAGGCGCCATCATGCGCCTCGATCAGCGCACGACAGACATATAGGCCGAGTCCGGCGCCTTGAAAGCGCCGCGACAGCGTTCCCTCGGATTGGGTGAACGGCTCCATCACCCGCTGCAGGTCATCGGCCGGGATGCCGATGCCGTTATCGCGCACCGAAATCAGCAAATCCCCCGATGCCTCGATGCAGGCCCGGACGCGAATTTTGCCGCCGGTCTCCGAGAACTTCACCGCATTGGACAGCAGGTGGTTCAGCGCCTGGGTCAGGCGGCGCGCATCGCCGCGCACGGCTGGCAGAGGCGCGGGGATATCCAGGGCGACGCCGATCCCGCCTGGCCGCGCCGCCGCGATCGCCTGACGGAAGCAGGCCTCGATCACTGCCGTCAGGTCGATCGGTTCCCCGGCCGGGTCGAAGCGGCTGGAATCGATCCGCGCGACATCGAGCACGGTATTGATCTGGTCCAGCAACTGCCGCCCAGCGGCATTGATCTCCCGGGCGAACTCGGCGATCTCGGCCGGGCTCGTCGGTGGTGCCGTGGCGCAACCAGCGTGGGGCATCAACTGCTCGGAGAAGCCGATCACCGCGTTCAGCGGCGTGCGCAACTCATGGCTCATGGCCGCCAGGAAGCGGGATTTCGCCTGGCTGGCCGCCTCGGCCGCTTCCTTCGCCCGACGCAGTTCGTTTTCGGCGGCCCTGGCCTCGGTGACGTCGGTGAAGGTGCTGATATAGCCCCCGGACGCGATCGGGTCGTAGCGCGCCTCGATCACCCGACCGGACGCGAGCAGAATGGTTCGCTGTGATTTCCGGTTCACGTCGCGGGCCAGCTGCTCCCGGACGGTCGCCTCCGCCGCCGCCGTAGCGCCGAATGCACCCCGCGCGCTCATCGTCCGCAGCACGTCGATCCGCGACTGGCCGGGGCGGAGGTCGTCGGCATCGACCTCCAGCAGTTCCGCCGCGACCCGATTGGCCGC
This sequence comes from uncultured Alphaproteobacteria bacterium, assembly GCA_963839645.1. Lineage (GTDB taxonomy): Bacteria > Pseudomonadota > Alphaproteobacteria > Acetobacterales > Acetobacteraceae > PALSA-911. The sequence goes on from CAWIVZ010000001.1 coordinate 1,124,748, forward strand.
CACCACACACTGGTTGGTGTCCCACATCACGATGCCATGACGAATGCTGGAGAGCATCGTCTCCATCTGGGCGGCCCGGGCGTGTGCCTCGGCTTCGGCTTTCGTCTGCAGCGTGATGTCGGTGACGACGCTGATATAGCCGCCATAGGGCAGCAGCGCGGTGCGAATATCGATCACGGTGCCGTTCGGACGCACGCGCCGGCGCGCTTTGGAGGCACCGGTGTTGATCCCCGAGATCGTGATCCCGGCGTAGATTTCGGCCTCTTCGGGCGGGCCGAACTCACCGCTTTCCATCCGCCGGCGCGTGATGTCGTCGGCATGATCGCCGATCGCCACCGGGGCGCCCGCCATGACCTCGGTATAGGCCGCGTTGAACAGGCTGACCCGGCGATCCGGCCCGTAGACGCAGATGCCGTGCGGGACGTGCTCCAGCACCGCGGCGAGCCCGGTGACCCGGCGGCGGATCGTGTCATCCCCGCTGGCGAGGTCGCTCACATCGGTGATCGTGACGGCGAAGCCGCCATCCGGCAGCGGATGGTAGGCGCTGTCGATCACCTGGCCGTTTGCGCGCCGCCGGCGCAGGCTGAGTGGGCGGACGCGGTCCCATGCACGCAAGGACGACAGGAAGGCCGAGCCGTCCTGGCCGGCATATTCGGGGCTGCCCTGCATCTTGTCGAGCCAGGCATCGACGCCGGTTCCCGGCCCGACCCCCTCGATCGGTATCCCGGTCAGGGCGGCGAAGCGGGTATTGTGTATCCGCAAGGTGTGCTCGGGCGTGAATACGGCAACGCCGACCGGCAGATTCTCGATGATGGCCGGGAACAGGCCGGCGGCGAGCAACGCGTCGGTCATCTGGCGTGCATGCCGGTCAGGCCGCCGGGCGGTTCGGCACGCGCATGGCGTGCAGAGCCACCAAGGCGGCGGTCAACACCAGCACGGCAACCGTCTGGTGGGCGGTGCCGAGGCCGGCGGGCAGATGCCCCAACTCCGGCACAGTCAGCAGGGTGGCGACGCCCAGCGTGTATTGCAGCACCACCGCCGCTCCCAAGGCCTGGAGCGGCCGGACATGGCCCCGGGTCTTGCCCTTCGCCGATGCCAGCCCGGTCAGCACGGTCGCGGCGGTGCCGAGGGCGGTCAGCGTGGCGAGCAGCCGGTGGTCGAACTGCACCGCGGCGATGTTTTCCGTCAGGTTGCGCCAGAACGGGTCCAGCCGCGCGTAGCCGGCGGGAACCAAATGGCCGTCCATCAGCGGGAAGGTGTTGTAGTCCAGCCCCGCATGGGTGCCGGCGACAAAGCCGCCTGCAAGGATGGTCATTGTCACCAGCACACAGGTCGCGATCAGCAGGCGCCGCGCCAGCTTCGTGCCCTGGCCGGCCACCGGCTGGGGATGCAGCACGCCCAGCCCGGTCCACAGGATGGCGGCGTAGAGGCTCAGGGCCAACATCAGATGCACGACCAACCGATACGGGGAAACCGCGGTGCTGTCGGCCTCGAAGCCGGAAGCGACCATGAACCAGCCGACGGCGCCCTGGGCGCCGCCGAGCAGGAACAAGCCCACCAGCCGCGCCCGCATCCAGCGCAGCTTCTGGCCTGCCGCGAACACGCCGCGCGCCCAGAACCACAGCAGCGGCAGCAGGAACGCGAGCCCGATCATGCGGCCCCAAAGCCGGTGCACGTATTCCAGCCAGAAGATGTGCTTGAACCCCTGAATGCCGAAACCCTCGTTGAGCAGGGCATATTGCGGGATCTGCTGGTACAGCCTGAACAGCCGCTGCCACTCCGCGTCCGAGACCGGCGGCAGCGCGCCGCGGAACGGTGCCCACTCCATGATCGACAGGCCCGATCCGGTCAGGCGAGTCGCGCCACCCAGCCCGATCATCACCAGGATCATCGCGCAGACTCCGAACAGCCAGAGGGCCACGGCACGGCGCGCCGGCAAAGCCCGCGGATCGGCGCCAAGCTGAGCCGAGTGTGCACTAGTTTGAGACAAATTGCTGAAAACAAGGGCCATGAGGCGGCATATAAGCTCAGGAGATCGGGAAAAAACAGCCTTGCAAGCCAGGCCTTCCGGCAAACGCATGAATTATTGCTATCAGCGTACAAAAACTCCGACGACAGGGATGCGGCCGGCGGCGCGCTCCTCTGTTTCGCTCCGCATCGCCGTGGCGTAGGATGCTCGCCGATATGACCCGTCGCCGATCCCGTTCCGGCCTTTGTCTGGCGCTGCTGGCACTTGCCATCCAGTTCGCGTTCGGCGCGGTCGGGGGGCCAATGCCCGGCGAAGCGGGAGTCCGTCGCGTCCGCCGCGCCGGTTGCGGCCGGGCAGCAGCTTGCCATATTGGCGGCGTTGCTGCCGGGGGCGGGCATTCTTTGCCACAGTGATGCCGATGCGCCCTCTCCGCCGCCCGGACCCCCCGGCCAGCGGCATTCGCACGGCGACTGCGCGATCTGCCCGCTTTGCGCCGCGATCGCGCAGCCGATGGCAACGCCGACTGCTTCCCCCATCGTGCCGCGGCCATCGGTTCTCGCCGCCCGCCTTGCCGCGCCACCGCCACGCGCGACGGCGCCGCCGGTCACGGTCCACGCCAGCGCCCGGCCGCGCGCCCCACCCGCCCTTACCTGAACGCCCAACCGCCGCCGCGTCCCGCATCCGGGGTCGCGGCCTCGTTCATGTTTCACGGAGTATTCTCCATGCCCAGCCTCGTTCCGGCGGCCACGCTTACGGCCGCCCGCAACCGCGCAACCAGGGGAGCGCCGCATGGCCATGCCCACTGACATGTCGACAGCTTCGCCGCCCCCTCCGCCATCTGGGGGCAATGGCCGCTTCCTGCTCGGGATGATCGGCCTGTTCCTTGGCGTTCTGCTGCTCGGCGCCGGTGCCACCTTATGGCTCGGAGGCACTACCACGATGGGCCCCGCGATCGGCGGCCCGTTCGCGCTGATCGACACGGCCGGCAAGCGCTTCACCGACAAGGATCTGCTCGGCTCCTACGCGGTCATCTATTTCGGCTACACCTATTGCCCGGATGTCTGCCCCACCACGCTCAACCACCTGACCGAGGCGCTGGACCGGCTTGGCGCGAAGGCCAAACTTGTTCGCCCCGTCTTCATCACCATCGACCCAAGGCGCGATACACCCGCCGTGATGAAGCAGTACGTGTCGGCCTTTTCCCCCAACCTGGTCGGCCTGACCGGCACCGATGCCGAGATCGGCGCCGTCGCCCGAGAGTTCCGCGTCTACTACGCCCAGCACCGTACAGGTGACGGACCGGACGACTACACGATGGACCACTCCTCGGTGCTGTATCTGATCGGACCCGACGGCAAGTTCATCGCCCCGCTGCGCGCCGACGCCACCGCCGAACAATTGGCCGCCGACCTTTCCAGGCAACTGCCATGAGTTTCCTGATTGCCCTGAGTTTCCCTGTTCAACACCGGAGCCTGACCATGACCAAATACGTCGCCCGCATCCTTGCCGCCGCCCTGTTGTCGGCGCCCCTCGCGCTCGGCCTTGCCGGATCGGCGCGGGCCGATGACCGGATCCAGGTCACGGACGCCTTCGCCCGCGCGGCTGCAGCCGGCGGGGTCGGCGGACTGTTTCTGACCATCGTCAACACCGGTCCGTCCGACCGGCTGACCGGCGTGTCGTCCCCCGTCGCCGGCAAGGTCGAACTGCATGAAAGCATCGACGACAAGGGCGTGATGAAGATGCGGTCGGTCGCCGGCCTGGACATCCCGGCCGGGGCCACGGTGAAGCTGGCCCCCGGCGGCTATCACATCATGCTGATAGGCGTGAAGCAGCCATTGACCGCCGGCGGACACGTGCCGGTGACGCTGACCTTCGAGAAGGCCGGCAAGCTCGAGGTCGAGGCCAGCGTGGTCAAGCCGGGTGCCGGCGCGCCGGCCGGCCACTCCATGGGTTCTGGCATGGGGCATGAAATGGGGCACGGCATGGGCAACATGCCGGGGATGACCCCAGCCAAATAGGCGGTCAGCGCCGCGCCGACGTCAGCGCGGCAACGATCATCGCCACGCCCTGCGCATGCCAGCGCTGGACCGCCTTGTGGTCCGCGCCCACGCTCGCGGCCAGTCGCCGCCAGGTGAACACGTGCCGGCCGGTCATCGGGCTGACCAAGGCCCGAGCTCCGACGATCCGCCGCAGCACGTAGCGTTCGAGCGGAATGAGCGGGATCCAGGCCAGCACCTGCTCCATGTCGTCGATCCTGCGCGCCGAGGGCGGCGGCGGGCGGATGCGCGCTTCGCCGGCGCCGTACGCATCCATTGCGCTGCGCACGATATCCAGCGACGAGGTACGTAGGCGGGTAGAGAACCCGCTTTGCGGCAAGGCCAGCAGGGTCGCGCCCGCTTCCTCCAGCCGGGCAATGACATACTGATCGTCGGGCAGCGCATCGGCGCCGGGATCGAGGTTGCGGGAATGGGCGGTGGAGGCCTTCGGCATGTCGCTTCCTTCGGGAATGGGGTTCGGTGGCCGGCCGGGAGTTCTGGCGCCTTGCTGCAATGCCCGGCGCAGCGCGGCGGCACTCATCGAATGAAGCAGGGCAGGGGATAGGGTGTGCCCTCCAGCAGGGTACCGTCGGTGATCACGGCCCAGCTGCGTGGATGGCCGGCCGGAAGCGGCTCCCGCCTTGGATCTTCCGGCGCCGGGCCGAGCTGCGTCGGCGGACGCTGGGCGCCGATCCGCCTGCCGCGCTCGATCACGGTGTAGCGCGATATCCCCAGCGCGGCGGCGATCGTGTCCCAGGTGGCTCCCTCGATCCGCATGCGGCGGATGGTCAGATCCTGGGCGGCGGTCCACTGCAGTTTCTTCGGCATGGCACTCTCCGTTCGAACAAAACAAGAACAAACGAACGTTAGTCCGGTTGACCGGTTCCTGTCAATATCAATAACTGAACGGATGAAAAAACTAACCTTCATCGCCAGGCCGGACGGTCAGGCATCGCGTCCGGGTCCCCAAGCCCGCGCGATCGGGACTAGCGGGACGGGGCGGAGCGGGCTACGGGAGCGCTTCTGGAGGCCGGCGCCAGGGCCGGCTTGTATGGGAGGCTGGATTGAACGAGACAGATATCGCGCGCGTGCAGGCCTATCTGCGCGCCACACTGGGCAATGACCGCATCCACATCGACGTGCCGAAGCGCAAGGGTGGCACGGTCGAGGTGCGTGTCGGCGATGAATTCATCGGCACGGTCCATCGCGACGATGATGATGGGGAGGTGTCTTTCTCACTGACGATCTCCATTCTCGACGAGGATCTGCCGAACGTGGCCTTGCCGCGCACCCGCGGCAGATAGCGGCGGCGGCCCCGGCCGCTACTCGCGGTCGGTACGTGGCGTGAGTATTTGCTGGATTTGTCAGGTCAAATAACATATGATGACCCGATGAAAAAACAGCCTGCACCGGAGCCTGCCAAGATCAGGAAGATGACTGGTTCCCTCTACGCCGCCGATCCGGCGTCGGGCGCGACCCCGCCCGAGATCGGCGAACGCATCCGGGTCGCCCGCAACGCCCGAGGCTGGACCCAGGACCAATTGGCCGCCGCGGTCGGCGTATCGCGCAGCGCCGTCGCTCAATGGGAAACCGGCCGCGCCGGGCAGATCACCGGCAACCTCACGCGGATCGCCGCGGTGCTCGACATCCCCGTCGAAGAACTGATGTTCGGCTCGGAAAAGGGCACCCTGTCACAGACCGGCAGCGGCGACGAACTGGCGATGCTGCGGCTCTACCGGGCCTGCACGCCGGAGGACCGCCAGATGCTGCTTCGCACGGCCCGGCGTCTGGCGCGGGCCTAGGGGCGCGGGCCTAGGGGCGCGGTCCTGGGAGAGCGGGCTGGCGCCGGGCCTTCCGACCCATCTCATTCTTCCAACGCCTGGTTCTTCCAACCTGGGGGAATCGTGCTAAAGCCGCGCGCATGCGTCACTTCCTGGATTTTGAAAAGCCCATCGCCGAGCTCGAGGGCAAGATCGAAGAGCTCCGGCGGATGTCGGAGCCTGGCGGCATCAACATCGCCGAGGAGGTGGGCAAGCTCACCGAAAAGGCCGACAGGCAGCTGCGCGCCACCTACGCCAAGCTCACGCCCTGGCAGAAGGCCCAGGTCGCCCGGCATCCGGACAGGCCCAAGGCGCTGGACTACATCGCCGCGCTGATCACCGACTTCACCGCGCTGGCCGGTGACCGCGCCTTCGCCGACGATGCCGCGGTGGTCGGCGGCCTCGGCCGCTTCCGCGGTCGCTCTGTCGTGGTGATCGGCACCGAGAAGGGCAATGACACCGAAACCCGCGTGGCCCGCAATTTCGGCATGGCCCGGCCCGAGGGCTACCGCAAGGCGCGCCGGCTGATGGAACTCGCCGGCCGCTTCGGCCTGCCCATCCTCACCTTCGTCGACACCGCCGGCGCCTTTCCCGGCATCGATGCGGAGGCCCGCGGCCAGGCCGAAGCCATCGCCCGCTCGATCGAGGCCTGCCTGGAAGCCCCGGTGCCGCTGATCGCCACCATCATCGGCGAGGGCGGCTCCGGCGGCGCCATCGCGTTCGCCGCCGGCGATCGGGTGCTGATGCTGGAACACTCCATCTATTCGGTCATCTCGCCGGAAGGCTGCGCCTCCATCCTCTGGCGCGATGCCGCCCAGGCGGCCACCGCCGCCGAGGCGCTGCGCCTGACCGCGGACGATCTGCTGCGCCTGAAGCTGATCGACACCCTGATCCCCGAACCGATGGGCGGCGCCCATCGCGACCCTGCCGCCACCATCGCCGACGTGGCGGACGCCGTGGCGGCGTCCTTGACCCCGTTGCTGGGACTCGATGCCGCCGCGCTGAAACGCCGCCGGCGCGAGAAATACCTCGACATGGGCCGCGAAGGCCTCGGCTAACCGAAAGGCCGAACCGGCGGATGCGCGGGCTGTCCCTGCTGCTGGCAGTGACCGGCGCAATCGCCGGCTTCCTCGTCTGGCGAGGGCTTGCCACGCTCATTCCCGCCGATCCCGCTGCCGCCAGCATGGCGGTCCGCCTCGGTCTCGGCGCGGCGTATATGCTACCGGCTTGCGGGTTGCTCGCGGCGATGATCCTGGCACAGATGACCGCGCGCTCCCGGCATGGCTGCCAGCTTCAGCGCCAGCGCCGCCGCCTTCGTTTGGGCGCTGATGGTCTGGCTGACCTAATGCCCGGCATTCTCGGCCGAGAAATCCGGCGCCGGAAGGCCCGACGCCTCCAACTGAGCGACCAGCGCGGCTTTTAGCCGGTCAAGCCCCGCCTCGCTGCTCGCCTCGCAGCGCGCCACCAGCACCGCCTGGGTGTTGGACGCCCGCAACAGCCACCATCCGTCCGGCGTGTTCACCCGCACGCCGTCGATCGCGGCGACATCGGCGCCGTCCTGGCGCAGCCGCGCGGCAACCTCCTCGATCACCCCGAACTTGCGCCGGTCGTCGCAGTTGAAGCGCAGTTCCGGCGTGTTGATCACCTTCGGCATCGCGTTGTGCACCGCCGACAGGCTGGTCTCCATCCGCGCGACGATACCCAGCAGCCGGACGGCGGCATACAGTGCGTCGTCGAAGCCGTACCAATGCTCATCGTTGAAGAAGATATGGCCGGACATCTCGCCGGCGAGCGGAGAGCCCGTCTCCGCCATCTTCGCCTTGATCAGCGAATGTCCGGTCTTCCACATCAGCGGCTTGCCGCCGGCGCGGGCGATTTCGTCGAACAGCACCTGGCTCGCCTTCACGTCGGCGATGATGGTTGCACCGGGGTGGCGCGCCAGCATGTCGCGGCCCAGCACGATCAGCAGCTGATCCCCGAACAGGATCTGGCCCTTGTCATCCACCACGCCGATGCGGTCGGCGTCGCCGTCGAAGGCGATGCCGAGATCGGCCCCTTGTTCCGCCACGGTGGCGATCAGCTGCGCCAGATTGGCCGGCACGGTCGGGTCCGGATGATGGGCGGGGAAATTGCCGTCCACGATGCCGTTCAGCACGGTGTGGTGCCCGGGCAGGATCCGCACCAGGCGCTGCAGCGCGTCGCCGGCGGCGCCGTTGCCGTTGTCCCAGACCACCTTCAGCCGCCGTTCGCCGCCATCGTAATCGCCGGCCACGCGGGCGGCATAATCCGCGGCGATATCGATCGACAGCTCCGTACCAGGGCCCTCGGCCACCACATCGCCGATCGCCGCCATTTCGCCGATCCGGCGGATCTGCGCACCGAAGAACGGCTTGCCGCCCAGCATCATCTTGAAGCCGTTGTAGTTCGGCGGGTTGTGGCTGCCGGTGACCATGATCCCGCCCGCGGCGTGCAGCCGTGTCGTCGCGTAGTACAGCATCGGCGTCGGCCCGCGGCCAATGCGGATCACATCGAGCCCGCTTGCCTTCAGACCATTCACCAGCGCCGCTTCCAGCCCCGGGCTGGACAGCCGCCCGTCATAGCCCACCACGACATTCCGCCCGCCATCCTGCGCGACGAGGGAGCCGAAGCAGCGGCCGATGGCGAACGCATCCGCCGCGCCCAGGGTCTGTCCGACAATGCCCCGGATATCGTATTCCCGCAGCGAGGTCGGGTCGAAAACATGCTTGAACTTCATCGATCCGTTTTCCGCTAGAGCATTAGCGGATCATGCTCTTCACATGATCCGATGAAAATGCTCGCCAAAACAAAGACTAGAGCAGGAGCGGCGATTCCACCTGAGCCGATCATGCTCTAAGACAGGTGAGGCTGAAATCAGGCGCCGGTGTAGGTCTTCAGGAACGCCCGCACCGCATCCGCCATTTCCGGCCGCTTCAGGGCAAAGGCGATCTGCGCCTCCAGGAAGCCGATCTTGTCGCCGCAATCGAAGCGCTTGCCCTCATAGCGTACCCCGTGGAATGGCTGGTGGCCGATCAGCTTGGCCATTCCGTCCGTCAGCTGCACCTCATTGCCGGCGCCCCGCTCCATGCGGGCGAGGTGGCCAATCACCTCCGGCATCAGCACATACCGCCCGATGATGGACAGGTTCGACGGAGCGTCCTTCGGCGCCGGCTTCTCCACCAAGCCCTTCACCTCCACCAGCCTGCCGTCGTCCCGGCCGATGTCGAGGATGCCATAGCGGTTGGTCTGCTCGCGGGGCACCTCTGTCACCGCCACCACGTTGCCGCCGGTTTCGCGATAGGCGTCGGCCAGCTGACCCAGGCAGGGCTGTTCCGACAGCACAAGGTCGTCGGGCAGCAGGATGGCGAAGGGGTCATCGCCGATGAACGTGCGGGCGCACCAGATGGCATGGCCCAGCCCGAGCGGCACCTGCTGGCGCACCGTGACCATCGAGCCGGGCTCGACCCGCGTGGCTTCCAGCACCGCCAGCGCTTCCTGGCGGTTGCGCTCCCGCAGCGTGGCCTCCAATTCGAAGGCGATGTCGAAGTGCTCCACCAACGCGGTCTTGCCGCGCCCGGTGACCATGCAGAACTGATCGATCCCTGCCGCGCGGGCTTCCTCGATGGCGTATTGGATCAAGGGCTTGTCCACCACCGGCAGCATTTCCTTGGCCATCGCCTTGGTGGCGGGAAGGAAACGGGTGCCGAGGCCGGCGACGGGGAACACCGCCTTGCGAAGGGGCTTGGTCGATCGTTGGCTCACGCTGGGGCTCCCCTTGATATTTCGGACGGCAGATTTGGACACACAAACGCGTCTATCCTGCGACACACGCCGGGGCAGAATTGTGGCAGCCGCCGCTCCCGTCCCCCGCACGTCCTACGCGTTGACGCGGATGGCGATCAAGGTGGGCGATTCCGGCTCACCGTCCGGCTACTCGGACGCCGCCTCGGCCATGTGCCGATGGTCGGTGAGCCTGGCCATGGCCCGGTGCGGACTGCGCATCAGCAGCAACAGGAGCAGCGCCGGCAAGGTGGCGCCGATCATCAGCACGTAGTTGTCGGAGTAGGCGATGATGTGCGCCTGCCGGTTGATGGCCTCGTCCAGCAGCGCCGCGCCATGCTGGGTCGCCGGGTCCAGCAGCCGGGTCGTCGGGTTCAGCGCCTGGAGGGCGCGATTGAACGGTGTTACGGACGCGCCGATGATCTCATGCAGCGCCTGGGCGTTGTGGGTCAGCAGTGACGACGTGACCGATACCCCCACCGCGGCGCCGATGTTGCGCGACAGGCTGAACAGCGACGCCCCCTCGGTGCGCAACTCCGGCGACAATGTGGTGAACGCGAGCAATTGAAGCGGGGTGAAGACCAGCCCAAGCCCCGCCCCCTGGATGACGATCGCCGTGACGATGTCCCACTGGGACACGTCGGGCGTCCATCCGGTCATGCGCCAGAACGACGAGCACATCAGCAACATGCCGGTGGCCACCAGGTAGCGCGGATCCATCCGCGTCGCCAACCGCCCCGAGATCATGATGGAACCGAGATTCCCCAGCCCGCGCGGCGCCATCACCAGGCCCGCTGCCGCGACCGGGTAGTTGCTGAGGATCTCCAGCCAGGGGGTCATCACCGTGAGGCTGGAAACCAGGATGGTGCCGACGGCGAACATCACCACGAGGCCGGCGGCGAAGTTCCGGTCCTTGAACAGCAGCGGCCGGATCAGCGGCCGCTGCGCGGTCAGCATGTGCACGACGAACAGATAGATGCCGAGGCCGGCCACCACCGCCTCGATCACGATCTCCCGCGAGCTGAACCAGTCCAGGTCCTGCCCGCGGTCGAGCATCAACTGCAGCGCGCCGATCCCGCCGGCCAGCGCGGCAAAGCCGATCCAATCGAACCGCAGGCTGCTCTGTGGCAGGGCGCTCGGCAGGAAAGCGAGCAAACCCAATGCCGCCAGCACGCCGAACGGCAGATTGATGTAGAACACCCAGCGCCAGTTATACATCTCGGTCAGATAGCCGCCGAGCGTCGGGCCCATGATCGGCCCGATCATCACCCCCACGCCCCAGATCGCCATGGCGAAGCCGCGCTGCTCGTGCGGGTAGATGTCCAACAGGGTGGATTGCGACAGCGGCACCAGCGCCGCGCTGAACATGCCCTGCAACAGGCGAAACAGCACCATCTGCTCCAACGACTGCGCCGCGCCGCACAGCATGGAAGCCAGCGTGAAGCCGACGATGCAGGTGACGTACAGCAACTTTCGCCCGAACCGTGCCGCCAGCCAGCCGACCGGCCCGGTCATCATCGCCGCGGCGGTGATATAGGACGTGATCACCCAGGTGATCTCGTCGGAACTGGCCGAGAAATTGCCTTGCATATAGGGCAGGGCGACATTGGCGATGGTCTGGTCCAACGACTGCAGCAAGGTGGCGCCGATGGCGCAGGCTGTGATCATCCCCCGATGAGGGACCCGGTCCGTGCTCATCGGCTAGCTAAGCAAGGCGGGGGGCGCTGCCCCCTCGACCCCCGCCAGAGGCTCGCCTCTGGACTCCTGGTATAGGGTTTCCAAAGGGCGAGCCCTTTGGCGGGGTCCAGGGGCGGCGCCCCTGGTCTTGCTTGGCATACCTAAACAGCCAGCCCGCCGGTAGCCGGAGCCGGCCGGGCCCGCTGATTGTACATGATCTTCTGCCGCCGTTCGCGTTCCTCCGGCGGCAGCTTCGCGGGGTCCTCGGCCAGTTCAGCGCCGACCGCCAGACCCCGCTGGATCGCCGGACGGGCGCTGAGTTCATCGAACCAGCGCTTGAAATACTTGAAGTCCTCAATGTCCTGGCCCTGCGCCTTCCAGTTCACGCACCACGGATAGCAGATCATGTCGGCGATCGTGTATTCGTCGCCCGCGAGATAGCGGCGGTCATACAGCCGGTTGTTCAGCACGCCATACAGCCGGTTGGCTTCGTCGGTGAAGCGGCGCACGGCATAGGACTGGTCGCCCTGGGCGTCGCCGAGCCGGCGGAAATGGCCGCATTCGCCGAGCTTCGGCCCCTGGTTCGCCATCTGCCAGATCAGCCATTCCGTGACCTCGTATTTCTGGCGCAGACCCTGCGGGAAGAATTTTCCAGCCTTCTCGGCGATGTACAGCATGATCGCGCCGGACTCGAACACGCTGAACGGCCCGCCGCCATCGGCGGGCGCGGTATCGACCAGCACCGGCATGCGGTGGTTCGGGTTCATCTTCAGGAATGCCTCGGAGAACTGATCGCCCCGGCCGATATGCACCGGCACGATGCGGTACTCCAGCCCGCATTCCTCCAGCAGGATGGTGACCTTCTTGCCGTTCGGCGTCGGCCAGTAATGCAGTTCGAGCATGGTCCGTTCCCCTGTCTGTTTTCAGTTTTGCAGCAGTGCCGCCATGATCCGCTCGCGCGACAGCGGCATGTCGCGGATGCGGGTGCCGAGCGCGTGGGCGACCGCGTTGCCGATCGCCGCCGCGGTCGGCCCGAAGCTGCATTCGCCCATGCCGAGTGACGGCAGTTCCGGCGCGTGGATCAGTTCCACCGTCACGTCCGGCACTTCGGAAAACCGCAGGATCGGGTAGCTGGCCCATCCCAGCGTGCCGATCCCGTCCGGGCCAAGCACAACCTGTTCCTTCAGCGTCATGCTGGCGGCATGCAGGATGCCGCCCTCCACCTGGTTGCGCGCTCCGTCCGGATTGATCACCAGCCCGGCATCGGCCACGCACCAGACATGGCGCAGCCGCACTTCCTGGTCGACATCCAGTTCGACCACCACCGCGGCATAGGCGGCGCGGTTCTTGTAGCGCGAGAAGGCGATCCCACGCCCGTGCCCGGTGCCGGCGGGCCCACGCGCGGTCCAGCCGGACAAGCGCGCCACGCTTTCGATCACTCGGCGGGCGCGAGGTTCCGACAGGATCGACAGCCGGTACGCCACCGGATCCTGCCCGGCGCGCTCGGCCAGTTCGTCGATCATGCATTCCATCGCAAAGACGTTCGGCAAGGCGCCCAGGCCGCGCAGCGATGACGTGCGCACCGGACAATCCGTCACCAAATGATGCAGCACCCGCTTGGCCGGAATGTCATACAGCGGCACGGCGTTGCGCGTGCCGCCGCCGCCGGCGGTCTCCGGCGGATCGAAGGGCCGTGTTTGCGGCTTCGGCCCCGGCAGAGCGTCGGCGGCCAGCATCGTGCCGCCGAACGTCGTGCGTCCGACATGCGGTCCGGCCCAGATCTCCGCCATCCAGTCCGCCGGCTTCCCGGCATCGTCCACCGCCACGCGCAGCCGCACCGATTGCGCGGTGCTGAACGGCTCGTAAGCAAACTCCTCCTCGCGCATCCACTGCACGCGGATGCAATGACCGGGGATCTCGCGCGCGATCAGCGCCGCATCCAGCGCCGCGTCGTCCGCGCCGTTATGGCCGTAGCAGCCGGCGCCATGGGCGTGGCGCACCGTGATGGTCGCCTTGTCCAGCCCCATCACATCGGCCAGCGCCGCGCGCAGCGGATAGACCCCCTGGGTGTGGCTCCAGACGCTCAGATGGCCATCGCGATATTCCGCCAGGCCGCAAGACGGCGCGATGGCCGCGTGCGCGACATAGGGCCGGGAATAGATGGCTTCCACGACCACCGGCGCATCCGGCGGCGTCGGCGGTTCGCCGACGATCCGCTCGATCGCCCCGGCGCGCCCAACCAGCCAGCCGGCCTCGCCCTGCGCGGCGGTAAAGCTGCGGGCATGCTCCCAGGTCGCATGCGCGGGCGCTGCCGCCGCCGCGCGCTGCACCGCGGTTTCATCGGCGCCGACAAAGGCAACGAAATCCCCGATGCGGACGATGCGATAATCACCATGGGCGGCCCGTCGCAATCCCGCCTCGTCCAGTGCCGCCAGGCGGGCCAACCGGCCAGGCTGGCGCAGGATGCGGGCATGCAGCATATCCGGCCGCACGATATCGTGGATGAACCCGGCCCCGGTCAGCTTCGCCGGCAGGTCCACGCGGGGCACGCTCTGCCCGACGACGCGGTAGGCGCTGTATGGCTTCGGCGTCGCATTCCCCTCCGCCTCATGCGCGAGATCCTCGGCGTTGGCGAAATTCCAGTAATCGAAGCCGGTGGGCGCATCCCCGCGCAGGAATTCACCGTCCTCGACGCGCAAATCCTCGGGGCTGCAATTCAGCCGCCGCGCCAGCCGGTCCAGCACCCGCGCGCGCACCTCCGCCATGATCAGGCGAACCGACGCGCCGGACATTTCGATGGACATACTGGAGGACGTCGACCCCTCGTCCGGGGCCGCCTCGGTATCGCCGGCCAGGATGGAGATGCGGCCGAGCCCGACATCCAGTTCCTCCGCGGCGATCTGGCTGAGCGCCGTCAGCACGCCCTGGCCGATCTCCACCTTGCCGACGGCCAGATGCACGCGCCGATCCGGATCGAACCGCACCCACCGGTCCAGCCGGCGGTTATTGGCAACACTCAGCGGCAGGGGCGCGTTCATGCCGCCGCTCCCGCCAGCATTTCCGCCGCCCGCGCGACGGCGCGAAGGATCCGATGATGCGTGCCGCAGCGGCAAAGATGCTTGTCCAGCGCGGCAACGATGTCCGCCCGGCCGGGGGTTGGATTGCGGTCCAGCAGCGCTTTGGCGCTGATCAGAATGCCCGACAGGCAATAGCCGCACTGCCCGGCCTGCTCCTCCAGGAAGGCCTGCACCAGCACATGGTCTCGCAGGCTTTCCACGGTGCTGACCCGCCGGCCCGCGACGCTGCCGACCTCACGGGAGCAGGCATAGGTCGGCTCCCCGTCCAGCAGCACCATGCAGGTTCCGCATTGCTCCAGGCCACAGCCATAGCGCGGGCCCTTCAGCTCCAGTTCGTTGCGCAGCACATCCAGCAACGGCACGTCCGCCGCGGCTGAAACCTGCACCGCCTGGCCGTTCACCTCGAATGCGATCATGTCATCCCCCCGGATACGCCGCCCGCCGTCGCGAACAGCTTAGCGGTTCGCGGCACAGGCGCCAGGGTGGCGCGGTCAGGCCGCGTCCATCGCCCGGGCGACGGCGAGCAGATCGAGATCGGTGCCGTGTCCGCCGACGATGGACAAGCCGACCGGCGCGCCGTCAACCGTCGCTCCAGGCAGGTTCACCTGTGGCACGCCGGTCAGCCCGCCATGGCTGGTCAGGCAAGAAATCCGATCGCGCGGATGCGCCAATGCCGCGATCGACTGGCCGAGCTTCGGTGCCGGAAACGGCGTGGTGGGCAGGCACAGGATCGTGCCGGGCGGCAGCAACTGCCGCATGCGCGCCTTGGCCTCGATCCGCATCAAGGCCGCACGGCCGCGCTCATGGTTGCTGAACGACGATCCCAGCACCAGACCGCTGGCAACGCCAAAGGCAAAGCGTGGGTTCCATTCATCGATCCAGGGCTGGAAGGTGGTCCAGGCCTCACTCGATTGGCCAACCCGCTGTGCCCATTGCCAGACCGACAGGCCAGGCGGCGCCATGATCTCGTCGCGGCTATGGCCGATCAGCTTGCCGAGGCGGGCCACCATCGGTTCCAGCGCCTCACGCACATTGCCATCGGCGAAACCGAACGCGTCGATGGCCACGATTAGACGCGTGGGCAATTGTGCCGGCACCGCGGCGCCGAACACTGCTTCTCCCACACGGGCAAAAGTTGCACCGTCGCGCGCGAACCAGCCTACCGTGTCGGAACTTGGCGCCTGTTGCGTGATACCGGAAAAATCGATCCGCCCATGCGTCGGCCGTATGCCGTACAGTCCGCAAAAGCTGGCGGGCACCCGGACGGAGCCACCGGTATCCGTGCCCAAGGCAAAGTCGCAAACTCCGCCGGCCACCGCGGAAGCGGACCCGCTGGACGAGCCGCCTGGCACCCGATCCGGCGCGCGCGGATTGACCGGCGTGCCGGTGTAGGGGTTCTCCCCGAGAATTCCGAGCGACACCTCATCGGTCGCGGTCTTGCCGATCACACCGGCCCCGGCCTGTAATAGCCGCTCCACGATCCAGGCGTGCGACGTGGGTATCGGGTGCGCCCGTTCCCAGTCGGGATTGCCTCCGCCGGTCGGCACCCCGGCGACGTCGATCAGATCCTTGACCGCGAAGTTCAGGCCATCCAGCGGCCCGCCTGGCCGCCCACTGACCGTGCAGCGCGGACCGGGAACGAATGCATTGAGCCGATCTTCCGTCATGCGGGGTTGTCGATCAGGCTCACATGTGCGGCCACGATCCGCCAGCCCTGGGGCATGCGCACCCAGGATTGCATCTGCCGGCCGATCTTGCCGGGGGCGGACTCCCGATGGAACAACGTGGATGCGATGGCGAAATCACGGCCATAAGTGCTGATAACCGTCCGCGACAGCCGGCGCGACAATCCGGCGGGCGACCGTCCGGCGCGGAACGCCTGGATTTCCTTTGCCCCGTACAGATTTTCGTTGATGCCGTAGCGGATCGTTTGGGGCAGGTCCGAGAACATCGCCGTGAGGCCCGCGACATCATTGCTCATCAGCGCCACTTCATAGGCGGCGAAACACGCCTCCACTTCGGCGACGATGTCAGGCAGGTCGATCTCCATCATCCCTCCGCAAACATATTGGCGGGTCGCGGCGCCCGGGCGACGCCGGCCGCCTCCAGAGCATAGGCAACCCGCAGGGCGATGTCTTCCCGCCAAGGCGCGGCGATGATCTGCACCCCGATCGGCAGCCCTCCCGGCAGCGGAACCGGCACTGCCGCCACCGGCAGGCCGATGAAGGAGATCGGTTGGGTATAGAGACCCAGATTGGGTCGCACCGGCAATTCCATACCATCGAGCACGAAAGTCTTCTGCCCGATCAGCGGCGCCGTGCACGGCGTGGACGGCGCCAGGATGACATCGACATCGTCGAACAGGCGCAGCATCGCATCGCGATACCAACGGCGGAATTTCTGCGCCTGGGCTACGAACGGCGCTGGGATCATGGCGCCGGCGATCAACCGGTCGCGTACATCGGGGTCGAAATCCTGTGGCCGATCCCGCAGCCGCTGCAAGTGCAGCGCAGCGCCTTCCGTCGTGGTGATGACATAGGCTGCGGCACGGGCGCGGGCGGCTTCGGGCAGTTCGATTTCCATTGAAACCGACAAGGCCCCCGATATCTTGTCCATCGCCTGCAACGCTTCGGGGAAAGCGCCCTGGCGAAAATATCCTCCGGCTCGCGCGATGCGCAGTCCGCCGGCGCCGGCGACGAGTTTGCCCAGCGCCGGCTCGTTCTTGCGCACGACGCAGGCGGGGTCGCCGGCATCGGGCCCTTGCATGGCGTCATAGGCCAGCGCCAGGTCGCGCACCGAACGCGCGAAGGGTCCAAGGTGATCGAGGCTGGCAACGAACGGAAAGCTGCCGGTGCGCGGCAGCCGCCCGAAGGTCGGCTTCAGGCCGAAGATCCCGCATAGCGACGCGGGCACCCGAATGGACCCGTTGGTGTCCGACCCCAACGCCAGCGGCACCAGCCCGCCCGCCACCGCCGAGCCCGAGCCGCCGGAGGACCCGCCGGTCATCCGCGCGCGGTCATGCGGATTGCACGACGGTCCGTCGTGCAGGTTCTCGCCGGTGAAGTCGTAGGCATACTCGCCCATGTTCAGCGCACCGACGCAGATGGCGCCCGCCGCCTCCAGCCTTTTGACCAGCACGCCGTCGGCCGAGGCAGGCGGATGATCGCGATTGATCCGGCTGCCCGCCAGCGTGGGAATACCCTCGATGTCGATCAGATTCTTCACCGCGAACGGCACGCCCGCCAGCCGGCCGACGCGCTGGCCGGCCGCGCGCATGGCGTCCACCGCCACCGCGCGCGCCATCGCCCGGTCCGCGGTTACCGCGGTGAAGGCATTCAGGGTCGGATTCGCCTGGCGGATCCGTTCCAGCGCGGCGGCGGTAACATCGACCGCACGCGCCCGGCCGGCATTCACCGCCGCGGCAATGCCGCCGGCATCGCGCCAGTCGGCCTCGTGCCAATCTTGCGAAGCCGCTTGCGGCGACATTGCTCTCCTCCCCCGTGTCGTCAGGCGGTGAACACCGGCGCCGGTTCCGCATCGTCCGGCAGCGCGAAGCCCTCGACCAGCCCCGCCATCCGCAGGGATACCTCCAGATGAAACCGGATCGGCTCCAGCCAGGACGGATCGATCTGGATGCCGAGCAAAGCGGCGGTCACCCCGATATAGGTATCCAGATCCGTCTCGGCCGGCGTCATTTGAGATCCACCAGGGTAAGGTCGTTGAACCAGGACTGGGCAGAGACAAACCCGGTCACATGCTGGCTCATCGCCCGCGGATTGAGGTCGTGGACGATGTAGAGCCACGGCGGATTATCCACCAGCCGTTCATGCGCGGCGCGGGTGGCGGCCTGGATCTTCGCCGGATCGGTCGCGGTTTCCAACTCCGCCAGGGCCGCGTCGAACTTGTCGTCCTTGTAGTGCGGGAAGTTGAAGCCGTTCGGCGCGAAATTGGCCGAGGAGAAGTACCGCGCCATCACGCCGGCATCGGAAGACGGCGAGCTGACATTCAGCGCGTTCGTGCCATGCAGCCCGGGATGATCCGGCGGCAGCCTGGCCGCGGTCAGCAGCGTGCCCCATTCCACCACGTCGAACGTGACATCGACGCCGCAGGCCTCCTTCAAATTCTGCTGGATGAATTCGTTCATCGGCAGCGGCAGCATCTGGCCCGAGCCGGACGTGGAGATCATGATTTTCAGCGCCAGCGGCTTGGCTGGTGTGTAGCCGGCTTCCGCCAGCAGAGCCTTACCCTTGGCCGGATCGAATTTGTAGTGATTGACGGGGGAGCCGAAATTCGGGTCGTTCGGCTTCAGCCAGCCGACCGACGGCTCCGCGGTGCCGCTCAGCAGGGAAACCAGCCCATCGCGGTCCACGCAGTAGTTCAGCCCCTGGCGAACCCGAACATCCGCGACCGGGCTGTTGGGGCCGGCCATGTTGAAGATGTAGGGCCAGTCGTGCGGATAGGAATTGGTTACCACCGTGAACCCGGCCTGCTTCAGCGACGCGATCCCGTCGGGCGGCGGCACCTCGATCCAGTCCACCTGGCCCGAACGCAGGGCGGCCATGCGGGTGTTCGCCTCGGGCATCGGCAGCAGCAGCACCTTGTCCACCTTCGCCTTGCGCGCGGGATCCCAGTAATTGTCGTAGCGCGACAACTCGACCGACTGGCGCGGCACGAACTGGCTGATCCGGAAAGGCCCGGTGCCGGCGGCCGGCAGCGTTGCCACCTTGCCCCAATCATGCCCGGCCTTCTCGAACGAAGCGGGCGAGGTGAACAGCAGATAGACGGCCATGTACGGGTAATACGACGCCGGCCGGGACGTGGTGATCGACACGGTATAGTCGTCGATCTTGCGATACGACGCGGTCAGCGGCGCGCGCGCGCGGCTGATGCCCGATGCCGCTGCCTCGAATTGCGGGCTGTCGGTCTTGAAGTAGCGATCGAGGTTCCAGATCACCGCGTCGGCGTCGAACTTCGTGCCGTCATGGAACGTCACGCCGTGACGCAGGTGGAAGATCCACGTCTTCGGGTCCGCCTTGTCCTGTTCCCAACTCTCAGCCAGCCCCGGGCGCAGGCCGGCGAGCTTGTCGGCGCGGCTGAGATCCCATGCCGTCAGGGCCTCGAAGACCGGATAGCCAAGGAAGCGCATGCCCTCGAAACCGTTGTTCGGCATGCCGGTGGTCGTCGGTACGTCGGACGCGGTCATGGCGATGCGCAGGACCTTCTCCGCCTGCGCCATCGCGGTCGTTACGGTCAACAGGCTTGCGGCAATGGTCGCTACCGATGCGAAGCGCTTGATACTCATGATCTCTCCGGTTTCAGGGAAGTGGGCATAATGTCAGCTCCGCACGTCCATGGCCGCGCGCAGCCCGTCGCTGACAAGGTTGAAGCAGATGCTGGTGACGAAGATGCAGATGCCTGGCAGCACGGCGACCATCGGCTGCGTATAGATCGCGGTGCGCAGAGCATTCAGCATGAGCCCCCATTCGGCCTCCGGTGGTCTTGTGCCGAGCCCGAGGAAGGACAGTCCGGACGCCAGGATCATGGACACGCTGATCAGCCCGGTGGCGTAGACGAAGATCGGCCCGAGCACGTTCGGCAGCACATGCACCCGCACGATGGTGGAACCGCGCGCGCCGGACGCCCGCGCAGACTCCACATAGTCCAGGTTGCGAACGCCCGTGGTCACGCTTTCGGAAATGCGGATGATCGGCGGAATGAACACCAGCGTAAGCGACAGGATGGCATTGAATATGCCCGCCCCCAGCGCCCCCGAGATCGCCACCGCCAGCAGCACGGACGGGAAGGCGTAGAACACGTCGGTCGCACGCATGATCAGCATGTTCAACCCGCCGCCGGCATATCCGGCGATCACCCCCAGCGTGCCGCCGATGGCGAAGGCAATGACCACCGGCGTGATGCCGAGGAACCAGGATACCCGCCCGCCGTAGAGCAGCCGGGTCAGCATGTCGCGGCCGAGTTCGTCGGTGCCGAGCGGATAGCCGGGAAACCCGATCGGTTTCAGCCGGTGCAACATGCTGCCCTTGAACGGTGCGTGCGGTGCCAGCAAAGGCGCCAGGATAATCACCAGCAGGATCAGCAGAAGGATCGCGGCGCAGACCAGGGTTACCGGATCGCGCGACAGCCGCTTGCGCACGCCCTGCCAATAGCCCGGGCTCGATTGCGCCCGCACGGGTGCGGCGGGAGCAGACGTTGCGACTGCGCCGCTCATACCCGGCGGATCCGCGGATCGATGGCGGTCTGCAGCAGATCCACCACGAGATTGAGTGCCACGAAAAACAGCGACAACACCAGGATGGTTGCCTGCAGCAAGGGAATGTCGCGCTGGAAAATCGCGTTGTTCAGCAGGAAGCCGGTGCCGGGCCAGCTGAACACGGTCTCCACCAGGATCGATCCGCCCATCAGGTAACCGAGCTGCAATCCCATCACCGCCAACGCGTTCGGCGCGGCGTTCTTCAGCACGTGCACGAAGATCCCGAAGCGCCGCAGCCCCTTGCCGCGCAGCGTGGTGATGAAATCCTGCGACAGAAGATCACCGACGATGCCGCGCACGGTGCGCGTCACGATGCCCATCGGGATCACGCTCAGCGTGATCGCGGGCAGCAGCATATAACGCAGATGCGCCCAATCCAGGCCCAGATTGGCCGTGCCGTTCGGCGCCGATCCCATCGCCGGCAGCAGGTTCAGCATCACGCTGAACACGATCACCAGCACCATGCCCAGCCAGTAATGCGGCACCGACACACCCGCCACCGCCACGCCTACCGCCGCCCGGTCCACCCAGGTTCTGGCGAACGCGGCGGCCAGGCCGCCCAGGATGCACCCGAGCGAGAAACCGATCAGCGCCGCCGCCGCCGCCAGTGCTGCGGTGTTCTGCAGCGCCACCGCCAGGTCCGGCCAGATGGCCCGGCCGGTGGCGAGCGACTTGCCGAGATCGCCGGTGGCGACATGGCCAAGCCAGATCGCGAACTGCAACGCCAGCGGCTTGTCCAGCCCATAGATCTGCCGCACCTGCGCCACCACGTCGGCCGGCGCGTCCGGCGGCAGGATGGCGTTGATGGGATCGCCGGGCGCGATATGCACCAACAGGAAGCAGACCAGGCTGACCGACAAGGCGATCGGCACGACGTAGAGCACACGTCTGAGCAGATACAGAAGCAAACTCGCGCCCCCTATGAAGCCGGCCGGAGGGTATCCGGCTCGGCAATGCGTATGCCTGTATCAGCAATCCCCATGCCAACCGGCTCAGGCGCACTGGCCACGCGTATGCAGCGTGCCTGGTGATCCGCCGCCGGGCCGCGCAGGTCCGGCACCGCGATCAGGCAGTCAGCCCCGGCCAGGTCGCAGCGCGGGGCGAAGGCACAGCCGGTAGGCAAATGCTCCAGATCGGGCGGAGCGCCGCGGATGGTTGTCAGCCTGGTGCCGCGCAGGCCCGCATGCACGGTCGCGCCCAACAATCCCTTGGCGTAGGGATGCAGCGGGGACCGCATGACCTGGGCCACCGGTCCGGCCTCCACGAACCGGCCGGCATACATCACCGCGATCCGGTCCGAGACCTCTCCGGCGACACCGAGATCGTGGGTGACGAACACCACGCCCATGCCCAGTTCCTGCTGCAACCGGCGCAGCAGCAGCAGGATCTGGATCTGGACGGTTGCATCCAGCGCCGTCGTCGGTTCGTCCGCCAGCAGCAGCTTCGGCCGGCAGGACAGCGCGATTGCGATCATCGCGCGCTGGCGCAGCCCGCCGGACAGCTCGTGCGGATAGGCTGACAGTCGCTGCTTCGCCGATGGGATCTGCACCAATTCCAACAGATCCAGCGCCCGGCGGTCGGCCTCGGCCTGGCTGATCCCCTCATGACGTTTCACCGTCTCGGTGATCTGCCGGCCGATGCTGAACACTGGATCCAGCGCTGTCATCGGCTCCTGGAAGATCATCGAGACCATGCGCCCGCGGATCTGTTCCAACTGCCGCTCGGACGCGGTCAGCAGATCATGACCGGCAACCTGAAGCGTGCCGGTGACCACCGTTCGGCGCGGCGGGTTCAGTCCCATCAATGCCCGTAGGGTCACGGATTTGCCCGATCCGCTTTCGCCGAGAATGCACAGAACCTCCCCGGCGGCGACGTCGAAATCGACGCCGTTCACCGCATGGACGGTGCGGTCGCGGGTGACGAAGCGCACATGCAGGTCGCGGGCGTGGACCAATGTTTCCATCTCAGGCCGCCAAGCCCGCGGCGCGGCTGTGGCCGCTGCCGGGTTCGGCCATCAGGCAGGCTGCCGCGTGGCCGTTCGCGAGGCCAGCCAACGCCGGCACCCGCACTGAACAGACCGGCTCGGCCTGCGCGCAGCGCGGATGGAAGCGGCACCCCGGCGGCGGATTGACCGGATTCGGGGGGATCGCCGGTCAGCGGCGGTTCCACCCGCCGCTGACCCGGGTCCATCGATGGCCGGCTGTCCAGCAATGCAGCGGTATAGGGATGCGCGGCGGCGGCATAGATCGTATCCACCGGTCCGATCTCCACGACCTGGCCCAGATACATGACCAACAGTCGGTCGGAGATGAACTGCACCACGTTCAGATCGTGACTGATGAAAAGATAACTCAGATCGAAAGCGGATTTCAGATCGACCAGCAGGTTCAGCACCTGCGCCTCGACCGATTTGTCCAATGCGGAAACCGGTTCGTCCAGGATCACCAGCCGCGGACGCAGAGCCAGCGCGCGGGCGATGTTGATCCGCTGGCGCTGGCCGCCAGACAGTTCATGCGGATAGCGGCGGGCGAACTGCGCCGGCGCCAGACCCACGGCTTCCAGCAGCTCGCGTGCCCGGGTGATGGATGCATCGCGTGCCAGGCCGTGCACGCGTGGTGCGAAGGCGATCAACTCCTCCACGGTCAGCCGGGGGTTCAGCGACGCGTAGCTGTCCTGGAACACCATCTGCACCTGCCGGCGGTATTCCTTCAGCGGCAGCCCGGTCGGCCCGACATGCTGGCCGTCGAAGACGACCTCGCCGCCGGTCGGTGTCATCAGAGCCATGATCAGGCGGGATGTGGTGGATTTCCCGCAGCCAGATTCGCCGACGATGCCGAGCGTCTCGCCCTTCATCAGATCGAAATTGACGCCATCCACCGCACGGACCGTGGTGCCGGCACGCCACGGCAGAGCCGCGCGACGGGTGAAATGCTTGACCAGGCCGCGCACCGACAGCAAAGGCTGCGCCGGACCGCCCAGATCGGGAATCTGCTGTAACAGATCGCTCATCGGTTATTCCCCGCATGGGCCAGCCAGGCACGCCAGCCGCCCTGTGTCGTGATGTCCGGTGCCCCGGCGATGCCCGCCGCCTCGACGAGGAAGCCAAGGCACGGCCCATCCTCCAGCGCGACAGTGCCGAAGCCCAGCGGCGGCGGCACCTGCGCGAGCAGCGCGCCGATGGCCGATGTCGGCAGGGCCCAGACCTCGCCGGAAATCGCGGCCCCGTCCTCGGCCCGCAGCATGCCGGGACGATTGCCGAGCGCATGCAGGCGATAGGCGGGAACAGTTCGTGCCTCGCGCAGGAACCGTCCGCCCAGCGCGGTCACCTGACCGTTCAGGCCGAGCCCGGACATGTGCGCGCCGATGCAGAACAGCTTCGTTTCGCCGGGCAAGACTTCCGAGATCGGCATCACCGGCACATCGCGAACGCAACTGCGATGGATGTGGTCCGCCAACGCGGCCAGCCGCCCTTCCGACCAGGCCGGCCCGATCAGCGTCACGCCGACCGGCAGCCCGTCCGACCCCATCCCCGCCGGGACCGCGATCGCCGCGAGGTCGCAGAGATTGACGAAATTCGTGAAGGTGCCGAGCCGCGAATTGGGTCCGATCGGATCGGCCTGCAATTCGGCCAACGTCGGGCAGAACGGCGCGGTCGGCAGCAGCAAGGCGTCGATGGTGGCAAACGTCTCCGCCGCCAGCCGCCTCGCCTTCGCCAGCGCGTGGAACGCATCGAAGGCATCTACGGTGCGGCGGGCGAAGCCGGCCTGCAGGATCTCGCGGGTGACGGGGTGCAAACTGTCCGGCGCCCGCCCAATCACGTCGCGCAGTGCCGCGGTGCGCTCGGCTACCCAGGGGCCGTCATAGAGCAGCCTGGCGATCGCCAGGAACGGCGAGATGTCGATGGTCTGTGCGGGAAACAGCGTCCCTGCCCGGGAATAGAGGCGCGCTACCTCTGGCGCGCACAGCGCGCCGACATCGGCAACCCCGATCCGCACGGATGGCGGCACGGTGCCGGTCGCCAGATGGTCAAAAGGGGGAGTTCGGGAATATGGATCGGCCGCGTCGAACCCGGTGATCACGCGCTGCACCCGCAACGCCTCGCCCACGCTGCGCGCGAAAACTGAAATAGTGTCGATCGACCGGCAGGCCGGCACCATGCCAGTGGCCGAAACGCTGCCGATGGTCGGTTTCAACCCGACGATGCCGCCAAACGCCGCCGGCACCCGGCCCGAACCGGCGGTATCCGTGCCCAGCGCGAAATCGACGATCCCCGCCGCCACGGCAACGGCCGAGCCGGAGGACGAGCCTCCCGGTACAAACGCGGGATCAAATACATTCCGCGGTACGCCGTAGGGGCTGCGAACCCCCACCAGGCCAGTTGCGAACTGATCGAGGTTGGTCTTGCCGACCAGCAGTGCCCCGGCATCCAACAGGCGCTGCACCGCCAGGCGCGGATTTTGCGGGGGTATAGGCATAGCCGGGACAGGCGGCTGTCGTCGGCATGCCGGCGACGTCGATATTGTCCTTCACCGCGAAAGTCAGGCCCCAAAGCGGCCGATCCCGGGGGCCTTCGGCCTGCAGCGCCCGGGCTCGTTCCAGCAGCGCGGCCTCGTCCACCCTGGTAATCCAGATGGCCGGATCGGCCTGCCGGCGATCGGCCGACAGCGCGGCCTCGGCGGATGCGATGGGCGTCACGGCCGACCCGCCAGGACCGTTCGGGCAGAATTGAAACAACGGACAAACAAAGCACTGCTCCCCAGCCGGCGATGCGGCTGCGGGGGAAGCACAGCAACCGTCGTGCCAGACCGTAAAAACGGTATGCCTCAGCTGTTCGGCTCCGGGATTGGCTACTTTCTAATCATGCCATGGCATCATGGCTGAAATCCTGGGCAGTCACGCCCCGACCTGGCCTCGTGGCCCAAAAAACGCCCAGCCACCGCGATCTGGCACGCGGCCTGCTACCCTGTGGCCGACAACTCACAGGAGCACGACGGCATGAAACGCGCGGATCTCACGGAAAAGATGCTCGACATCAAGCGCGAGAAGGGCTGGACCTGGGCGCACATCCATTCGGAGATCGGCGGCCTGTCGCCGATCCTGATCACCGCGGCGGTGCTGGGCCAGATGAAGCTGCCCAAGCCCCTGGCCGCCAAGGCCGCCGCGCTGTTCGGCCTGACCGCGGCCGAGGCGGCGATGCTGAACGAAGCGCCCTATCGCGGCTCGATCCCATCCATGCCGCCGACCGACCCGCTGATCTACCGGTTCTACGAACTGGTGATGGTCTACGGCACGACCTTCAAGGAACTGATCCAGGAGGAATTCGGCGACGGCATCATGTCCGCCATCGATTTCGACATGAACATGGTGCGCGAGCCGAACGCCAAGGGCGATCGGGTGAAGCTGACGATGTCTGGCAAGTTCCTGCCGTACAAATATTACGGCAACGAGGACGGCATCCCGGAGTACGGCTTCAAGGAATAGGCGCCGCTTTGCCGGAACGGCCGGGGAGGGCTAGGCTGCGCCAAACAGCCGTTCCAGGCAGGCGGGAGGAAACGATGTTCTACGAACTGCGGACCTATACGTTCCATCAGGGCAAGCTGCCCGAGTACCTCAAGCTGGCGGAAACGGTTGGCCGTCCGGTGCGGGGCAACGATTACGGCACCGTGCACGGCTATTGGACCGCGGAGTTCGGCACGCTGAACCAGGTCTGGCACCTCTGGAGCTATGCCAGTTACGAGGAACGCGAGGAAAAGCGCAAGGCGCTGGCGCAGAACCAGCGCTGGATGAAGGAATACGTGCCGGTCATCCGCCCGCTGATGGTCCGCCAGGACATCCGCTTTCTGAACATGGTGTCGGATCTGAAGGTGCCGGAAACCGCAGGCGGGATCTATGAACTGCGCATCTACCGCACCCACCCGGGAATGGCCGGTCCCTGGGCGCAACTCTTCAAGTCCTATTTCCCGGTGCGGGAGAAATACTCGAAGAACGTTGGTCTATGGACCGGCGAGGCGCCGCAGCCGAACGAGGCGGTGCATCTGTGGAACTACCCGGATTTGAACGCCCGCATGGCGACACGGGCGAAGGTGGCGGCCGATCCGGAATGGCAGGAATTCTGAAAAAGGGCGCCGGCAGCATTGCGGAGATGCACTCCACCTTGCTGATCCCGACATCCTATTCAGCGATGAAGTAGTTTCATGCAGCTCAACACAGATCTTCCAAGCGACGGCCTGGTTGCCGTCGTCAAGCGAGACTGTCCGACCTGCGTGCTGACCGCCCCGGTCCTGGGCGATCTGACGCAGCGGGCGGGTTTGGCGGTCTACACCCAGGACGACCCGGATTTTCCGGAAACCGTGCCCGGACGGATCGACGACACGGCGCTGGATGTGTCCCACCGCCTGAAGATCGAGATCGTGCCGACCCTGATCCGCATGCGTGGCGGGCAGGAGGTGGACCGCACCTATGGTTGGGATCGCACCGAGTGGGAACGCGTGGCCGGCCTGAACGGCATCGGGCTGGATTTGCCGATGTCGCGCCCCGGCTGTGGCGCGAAGAACATCGAGCCGGGGATCATCGAAAAACTGAAGATCCGGCATGGCGAAACCGGCCTCGCCTCCCGCCGGATCGAACTCGGCGGCGGCGAGGACGAGATCGAGGCGATGTTCGATCGCGGCTGGTCTGACGGCCTGCCATTGGTGCCGCCGACCGAGGAGCGTGTGCTACGCATGCTGAGCGGCACGGCGCGCGATCCGCAGGAAGTGGTCGGCCTGTGCCCGCCGGATCTCGTGCCCGCCACGGTGGAAAAGATCGCCATCAACGCGGTGATGGCCGGCTGCAAGCCGGAATATCTGCCGGTGGTTCTGGCGGCGGTGGAAGCGGTGCTGGACGAGCCTTTCGCCATGCACGGCGTGCTGGCGACCACGATGTATGTCGGCCCGGTCGTCGTCGTGAACGGCGCGGTGCGGCGTGAGATCGGGATGAACGCCAAGGGCAACGCGCTCGGCCAGGGCAATCGCGCCAACGCCACCATCGGCCGGGCGCTGCAACTGGTCATCCGCAACATCGGCGGCGGCCGGCCGCAGGAGGTGGACCGCGCCACGCTCGGCAATCCCGGCAAATACACCTATTGCTTCGCCGAGGACGAGGAAGGCTCCAGCTGGGAGCCGCTCTCGGTCGAGCGTGGCCTGCCGCGCGGCATATCGGCGGTCACCGTGTTCGCCGGCTACGGGCTGCAGGGCGTGGTGGACCAGAAGTCACGGGACCCGGAAAGCCTGTCGCGCAGCTTCGCCGCGTCGCTGATGGCGGTGCAGAACATCAAGCTCGCCCCTGCCTGCGACGTGCTGATCGTTGTGTGCCCCGAGCATGAGCGCACCTTCCGCGAGGCCGGCTGGAGCAAGCAGCGCTTCCTCGATCGGCTGCACGAATTGTGCGAGATCCCCGGCGAGGAACTTGTTTCCGGCGCGAAGGGCATCGCCGAAGGCGGCCCGGATACGCTCGTCGGGAAAATGGTGAAGAAATTCCGCCCCGGCGGTATCCTGATCGTGCGTGCCGGCGGTGGGGCGGGAATGTTCTCCGGTATCATCGGCGGCTGGGCTGCCAGCGGCGCGCGCGGCAGTTCCCCTGTAACCAAGGAGGTGAAGACATGAGCCTGCTGCTGGATCCCACTGCGGAACGAAGTCCGACGGTGCGCCCACGCCTGCCCCGGCCGGAAAAGCTGGACGGTTTGACTGTCGGCATCCTCGATATTTCCAAGCCGCGCGGCGATGTGTTCCTGGATCGCATCGACGAACGGCTGTCCGAGCGCGGCATCACCGTGAAGCGCTACATGAAGCCGACGATGGCGCGCCCCGCCCCGCTGCCGCTGCGCCAGCAGATCGGCACCGAGGTCAACCTGGTGATCGAAGGCCTGGCGGACTGAGGCAGCTGCACGTCGTGCTGTACGCATGACATGGCTGACCTTGAGACCCGCGGCATTCCTTCGGTCGGCGTCGCCACCACCGAGTTCATCGACGCGGCCGCGGTTCAGGCCAAGTCGCTCGGGATCGATCCTGCCTACGTGTTCATCCCGCACCCGGTGCAGGATCGCACGGACGACGAATTGCGCGCCCTGGCCGATACGCATTTCGACTCGATCATCGCGCTGTTGCTGAAGGGCAACCAGTAGCCTACTCCCCCGCCGGTTCAGGCCGGCGGGGGAGCTTCAGCCCAATGCCGCCTCGGCGGTACGCACCACATGGCGCAGATCGCCGTTGCGCTGGGTGATGCCGGCCTTGTCCAGATATTCCAGCACCTCGATCGCGAGATTGCGGCCGATGCCGGTGGTGCGATTGAAATCCGCGGCCGTGAAGCCGCCTTCCTCGCTCGCATCCGCCATCTCGGCGGCGAGCCTGGCAATCTCCGTCACCGTGCGGGGCAGGAAATACCGGTTCGGCGCGACGCGCAGCAGCCGGCCGAAGCGTTCCAGTCCGTTCCAGCAAGGCCTCGGTCGCGGCGAGCGGCAGTCCGAGTTCTTCCATCAGCTCACGCACGCGGGGCGGGCGAAGTCCGGCCTCGGCCAGCAAGGCTTCGATCCGCTGCGAGAAAGCCTCGTCGGCTTCCCCGAGCGTCGGGCGGTGCCCCGGCAGGCGAAAGGCGGCGTCCTGCTGCACGACGCGGCCCTCCGCGAGCAGTTCATGCAGGGCGGCCTCGGCGATTTCCGCCGGCACCTCGCGCGACGACCGGGCGAGCAGGGCCGATTTCCCCGGGCCGGCGTAATCCGGATGTGTTTCATGCCATCCGGCTAAGGCGCGCAACAGCGACGACCGCACAGTGTCGGCCGTCGCCGGCGCGACCAGAACGCGGTGGCCCTCCCGTCCGATGAGTTGGCCGCGCAGTCCGATTGCCAATGCGGCAAGACGCGACGGGTCGAGATTGCGCGCCAAGGCAAAGCCCTGCAGGTCCACCCAGCCTTCAACCTCCAGCAGTTTGGCAAGCGCGGCGTCTGGCTCCGGCTCCGCCTGCGCCGCCAGCACCGCCAAACGCGCGCCATGCCGGCGGCGGCGTTCCGGGGGAAAGGGATCCAACACTAGCCCCCCGGCGACGATGCGTCCGGTGCCGTCGTCACGCAGCACGATCCGGTCGCCATGCAGCGCCGCGGCCGGGCGGTCCAGCAGCAGATGCACGAACCCGGTTGCCCCGGCTTCGAGGTCGCCGCCCTCGAGCACGCGCACTCGGCCCGGGATCGCGGCGGCGCCGAGATGGGCATGGATGCGTGCGCCGTGGCGAAGCTTGCGGCCCTCGGCGATGCCGACCCGGGCATCCAGTCGAGCGGTCGGCGCATGCAGCGATGGATCGACCAGCCAGTCGCCACGGCGTAATTTCGCCTTTTCGATCCGTGCGCCGGCGATCGCCAGCGCGCAGCGGTCGCCTTCTGTCGCGACCTCTGCGGGGCGGTCCTGCACATGGATGCTGCGCACGCGGGCAGCCAGCCGGGGCGGGCTGAGCAGCAGCGTGTCGCCGACCTTCACGGCACCGGCGGCCACCGTGCCGGTGACGACCAGTCCCACGCCGGTGAGGGCGAAGCTGCGGTCGATCGAGAGCCGGAAGCCGCAAGGCTTGCGATCTCCCAGGCCCGCGCCCCCCGGCCATGATTTCTGGATCAGAAGCTGCCGCAGCTCCGGCACGCCCTCCCCGGTCAGGCTGGATACCGCCAGGATCGGCGCGTCCGCATAGCCATGGCCGGCGAGCAGCACGGTCAGTTCCTGCCGAACGGCGTCGACCTGCGCACGCTCCACCCGGTCGATCTTGGTGATGACCGCGGTCAGATCCGCGACACCCGTCAATCGCAGGATGGCGAGATGTTCCAATGTCTGCGGCATCGGACCATCGTCGGCCGCGACGATCAGCAGCACGCTGCCGATCGTCAGCACGCCGGCCAGCATGTTCTGCAGGAAGCGCTCATGGCCGGGCACATCCACGAAGCCGAGGACGCCGCCATCCGGCAGTGAAGTGTAGGCAAAGCCGAGATCGATGGTCATGCCGCGCCGCTTCTCGTCGGGCAGCCGGTCGGTGTCCACGCCAGTCAGCGCGTGAATCAGCGCGGTCTTGCCGTGATCGACGTGGCCGGCCAAGGCAATGATCAAGCAGCACCTAACGATGGGAACCGAACCGGGATTGCCGTGCAATCGCCACCACCGACTGTGGTGCGGCGCGCGGGGCAGGGTCAAGGTCCAGATCCAGGGGGCATTGACTGGATACCGAGGGGTTGATCCATATCACGGATCGGCGGAGGGTTCGGTCCTAGAAGCATCTATTCGTGTGGAGGATATTGCCGTGTTCAAGACCATCCTGGTGCCCGCTGGTGGGGCCGATACCGACACGTCGGTTTTCGAGACGGCGCTGGCCGTGGCGCGGCTGTCAGGGGCCCATTTGGTCTTCCTGCATATCCGGGTGGATGTGCGCGATGTGATCGCCAGCATGGCGGCGGGTGACCTAGGCGCCAGCGGGGTCGGCATGGGCTCTCTGATCGATGAGATGGAGGCGGATGCGACGCGCCTGCAGGCGGCGGCAAAATCTGCGGTCGAGGCATTCTGCGCACGGGAGAAGATCCCGATGGCGGAAGCGTCAACCGGTGCTGCGGCTGGCGTCTCCGCGGAATGGCGGACCGAGATCGGCAGGCTGTCCAATTCGATCGCCGCTTATGCCCGCGCCACGGATTTGATGGTCGCTGGCCGGTCGCCGTCGCGCGCGGGTGTCGGCGGTGAGGTTCTGGAAGCCGGGCTGATGGATAGCGGCCGGCCGTTGCTGATCGCCTCCGGCAAGGCCCCGAATGCCCTGACCGGGGGGACGATCGCGGTCGCCTGGAAGGACGCTCCGGAGGCAGCCCGGGCGGTCTGTGCCGCACTGCCATTCATCGCGACGGCGGCGAAGGTGCTGTTGGTTTGCGTGCACGAGCAGGGCGCCCCGCACGACAAATCCGTCGACAGGCTGCGGGAGATGCTGAGCTGGCATAATCCGAACGTCTCGGTGCTGAGCCTGGACGTCAACAACGAAGCGCCCGTCGATCTCCTGCTGGCGGAGGTGGTTAAATCCGGCGCCAGCGTGCTGGTGATGGGCGGCTATGGCCATAGCCGCTTGCGGGAAGCGGTGTTCGGCGGGTTCACCCAGAAGGTTCTGGACGAGGCCGCCATCCCCGTGCTGATGGCCCACTGAAACCACGCGCTGCAATACCGGGCGGCTCAGAGCACTCGCTCGCGGCTGCGGTGGAGGCGGCACGTGCCTGCACGATCTGTGCGGAACACCTGCCGCTGGGGCCGCGGCCGGTTCTGCGGGTGTCGCGCACCGCCAGGCTGCTGATCATCGGACAGGCGCCAGGAACGAAGGTCCATGCGACCGGCATTCCCTGGAACGACCCGTCCGGTGACCGGCTACGGCTGTGGCTTGGGCTGGACCGCGCCGCTTTCTACGACGAGGCTCGGGTGGCGATCGTGCCGATGGGACTTTGCTATCCCGGCCGCCTGGCCAATGGCGGCGATGCGCCGCCACGACCGGAATGCGCGCCGCTTTGGCATCCCCGGTTGCTGCCGCTGATGCCGGACATTCGATTGACGCTGCTGGTCGGCTCCTACGCGCAGGCGCGAGCCTTGGGCAAGGGCACGATGACCGAGCGGGTCCTGGCGTTTCGCGAGCATCTGTCGGCGGGACTTATCCCGCTGCCGCATCCATCCTGGCGCACCGGAGGTTGGGAGAAGCGAAATCCCTGGTTCACCGAGGATCTGCTGCCCGAACTGCGCGCCCGGGTGGCCGCCGTGCTGGCTGATTAGTCCATCTCGGCTTCGAGGATGGAAATATCCTCGTCGGAAAAGCCGAAATGATGCGCGATCTCGTGGATCAGTACGTTGCGGACCAGCCGGTAGAGATCCTCGCCGGTCTCGATCCATTCCAGCAGGATGGGCTCGCGATACAGCACGATCAGATCGGGCTGGCGGGCAATATCGTCGAAGCTGCGCTGGGTGAGCGGAGTGCCGCGGTAGACGCCGGTGAGTTCCCAGGCGAACTCGATATCGAGTTCCTCCATGGTTTCCTCGTCCGGCATATCCTCGACGGCGATGCTCACGCCCCGGACATGCATGGCCAGCCGGGCCGGGATGGCGGACAGGGCTCGCTCTGCCATGGCCGATATATCGTCATTGTCAGGCGGCGGGCCGAAACTCGACCGGGGTGAATAGGTGGCGCTCATTGCGGTAGAAAGGACAGGACCGGCCGCGCGGGTCAAGTCTCGGGTCGAACGGCCGAGCCATGCAACTCGAAAAGGAAATCGACATGCGCACTCTTCTGACCGAGGACGAACGGGCCGCATTGGCGGAGCATCTACCGCTCTGGCACGTCGCCGAGGATGGCAAGGCGCTGCAGCGCGTGTTCAGGTTTCGAGACTTTTCCGAGGCCTGGGGCTTCATGAGCCGCGTCGCCTTGCTGGCGGAGAAGCTCGACCACCATCCGGATTGGTCGAATGTGTGGAACCAGGTCGCTATCGTACTCGGCACCCATGATTCCGGCGGCCTGACGAGCCTGGACCGGAAACTGGCCGAGGCGATCGACGGCCTGGTGCCCTGATCGGAACTTGCGGCCGTGGCTGAGATCAGCTTTCCCGAACGCGCGCTGCTGGTCCGCCGCGCCGCCGCGCGGTTCTGCCTGATCGTGGGCTGGGCGCCGCTGCATGAGGTGCCACTGCCGAATGGTCGGCGCGCCGATATCCTGGCGCTGCGCCCGGATGGCGGATTTGTCTGCATCGAGGTCAAATCCGGCCCGCGTGATTTCCTGGTCGATAGCAAATGGCCCGAATACCGGGACTTTTCCGATGCGCTGTTCTTTGCCGTGGACGTGGATTTTCCACAGGAGATGCTGCCGGTGGCGGCCGGGTTGATCGTCGCCGACGGGCTGGAAGCGGCGATGCTGCGTGATGCGCCGGCGCATCCGCTGGCGTCGGCGAGGCGGCGCATGCTGACCCACCGGTTCGGGATGCTGGCAGCGTCGCGCCTGGCAACGGTTGAGGATCCGGCCGGCCGGGCAGCGGTTCTGGCGGCCCTCAGGCCGGAATAGCGGCCGTCCGGATGGTGCCGCGATCGGGATACTGCATGCACAGGATCTCCAGGCCGCCGGCGCCGGCTTTTGCCTCGAAAGGTGCTTCCTCGGGGGAAACGAAGATCAGCGAGAACGGCCGCAAGATAGATTGGTCTGCCCCGATTATCTCGCCGCCCAGTATCAGCCAGTGCTGCCCGGCGCCTTCGCGCGGATCGGGGCCGCTGATGCGCCCGCCGGCGGGCAGGCGGTAGCGCCACGCACCAAGGCCATCTTCCTGCGGGGGGATCGCCTCGATGCGGGATGCCGCGGTACCGGCCAACTCCGCAGGGGGCAGGGGAGGTAGCGGCGGGACGGTCGCCTCGCGGAAATTCCTCGGTGCCTGGCGTAGGTCCGGGCGGGATTCCGGCATGTAGCGGGCGGTGCGGTCGTAGCTGTTGCGCAAGGTGAAATAGTGCACGCCTTCCTCGCCGGCCACGATCGGGCCGTAGGGCGAGTGGGCGTTGGTGTAGTGGACCGCGACGCCTTCGACCGGGTGGGAGGCCATGCGGCCCGAGCCGGCGACGATCACCTGGAACTGGTCGGCTTCATGAAAATGGGCGCGGACCGTAGAACCCGGGTCCTGCTCCACCAGGAACCCGACCGGATAGAGCGTGCCGAGCTCCGGCAGCGGCCCCTGGGAGAGCGGGTGTTCCGGATATTCGCGGCGGATGATCCGGTTGGTGCCGATGAACGTCGTGTGCCAGAAGCCCGTGCCGTCGGAGCTTGACCGGCGGCGGGTACTGGCGGCCTCGAGACCGGATGCCATGACGACCATGTTCTGTTCTCCCGCGTCGCTGGGTCTGTTCAGAGTAGCGCTCAGCGACGCGTAGCGGCAACCACGGGAGGGGGCGGAGGATTATTCCGCCGCCCGCCGGTAGCTTTGGGCGTAATGCAGCAACGCGTCGTCGGCGACCGGCACGATCGGGGTGAAGTCCTGGTGCGCGATCCATTCAGGGCGGGTCGGCTTGCGGATGTAGTTCGAAACCGCGTTCAGCGTCAGATAGACGATCTTGCGCGGGAACGGCGTGATGTTGCCGGCCGAGCCGTGCACGATGTTGCCATGGAACATCAGCACGGCGCCGGGCTTGCCGACCGGGGTGATGATGCCGCCGGCATCGACCAGCTTGGTCACGGTATCGTTGTCCAGGGTCCAGAGCGGATAGCTCGTGGTGGACAAATCGTGCCCGGCGGCCAGGACGCCGTGCTTGTGGCTACGCGGCACGATCATCAGCGGGCCGTTGATGTGGGTGACCTCGTCGAGGAACACCGAGATGTTCATCGCCTTCGGTTCCGGCATGCCGTCATCGCGATGCCAGGTGCCGAAATCCTGGTGCCATTGCCAGACCTCGCCGTCGAAGGCGGATTTCGCGTTGATCTTGTACTGGTGCATGTAGAGCTGCTCGCCGAACAGCTGTTCGACCGGACGGATCAACCGCGGATGGGCGCCGAGCAGCCGGAATGCCTCGTTATAGGTATGCGCTGCAAAGGCGGTACGCGGGGCGCCGGACTTCTCGCGCCATACTTCAGGCCGGTCCGTATCGTAGATCGACACCGCTTCCTGCCGCAGGGCCGCGA
This sequence comes from uncultured Alphaproteobacteria bacterium, assembly GCA_963839645.1. GTDB lineage: Bacteria > Pseudomonadota > Alphaproteobacteria > Acetobacterales > Acetobacteraceae > PALSA-911. Next base: position 1,160,066 of record CAWIVZ010000001.1, read on the forward strand.
CTTCCTCGGGGGAAAAGCAATCGGGAAGGAAGAGATAGCCTTCTTCGTCAAACTGGCGGATCTGTGCTTCGGTCAGGCGCATGGCTTTCTCTCCTCCGGTACTTTAGCGGGCTGATAGCACATTCGGAGCTGGAACCCGAGTCTCAGCGTTGCCCGCGCACCAGCCGGCCCGGCAGGGCGCCGGTGGCTTCGCCGTTGCGGAAGGTGACGGCGCCGGAGACGATCGTCGCCTCGTAGCCATCCGCCTTTTGCAGCAGGCGCTTGCCGCCAGCGGGCAGATCATGCGTGACGTAGGGCCGGCCGAAGTCGAGCCGGTCGTGATCGATCACATTCAGATCGGCCTTCTTACCGACGGCAAGCACGCCCCGGTCGGAGAGTCCCGCCGCGCTGGCGGGGTCGGAGGTCAGGCGGCGGATCAGTTCCGGCAGCGGCCAGCGGTTGCGGGTCTTGCCCCAATAAGTCAGGAGCCAGGTCGGGTAGCCGGCATCGAGGATGAAGCCGACATGCGCCCCCCCGTCGCCGAGGCCCATGATGGCGTTGCGGTCATCCAGCATCGCCTCGGAGGCGGAGAAATCGTAGTTCGCATAGTTGGATAACGGCGTGTAGATGAAATTCTGGCCGTCATCTTCGATCAGGATGTCGTAGGCGATCTCGGGGGCGGTACGCCCCTCCCGCTCCGCGATGGCGGCGATGCTGTCCTCGCGCTGCGGTTGGTAGTTCGGCGGGTTTCCGAACCGATACATCTGCGCATAGGTCAGCCGGTGGAACAACGGGAAGGTGGAGCCCGCCTTCGGGTCTTCCGACAGAATTTTTCGCCGGGTTTCCGGATCGCGCATGGCCTGGACGCGTTGGCTGCGCGGCAGATTGGCGATGCTCTTGTAGGTGGGGGTGCCGGAGAACGGGTTCTGGCTGCCGTCGAGGCCGAGTAGGACGCCGACGCCGCGGGGGGCGCAGACCGGACGGATGGACAGCCCGTCCTGGCGCGCCTGTTCGGCGTGAACCAGCAGCTCTTTCCAGTAATGCGGCCGGTTGTTGCGCTGCGAGCAGGTGAAGACGGCGGTGCGCCCGGACCGTTCGACGACGCGGCGCAGGATGCCGAATTCGGTCGCCGTGTCCGGCTGGTTCCATTCCGAAACCAGTTCCAGGAAGCCGGCGCCGGCGTCCTTCATGCCCATGGCGATGCCGGTGAGCTCGTCCTCCTGCGCACGCAGGGTGGGGGTGTAGTCGCCTTTCAGCGATTTGTGGCTGGTGGTGCGGGAGGTGGAGAAGCCGAACGCGCCGGCGCGGATGGCATCGGCGGCGATCTCTCGCATCTGGGCGATATCGGCCTGGTTGGCGTTTTCCAGCCGGATCGCGCGGTCACCCATGACAAACACCCGGACGGCGGCATGTGGCAGCAGGGCGCAGAGATCGATGTCGCGCTGGCGGCGGTCCAGGGCGTCGAGATACTGCCCGAAGGATTCCCATTCCCATTGCAGGCCTTCGTGCATCACCGCGCCGGGGATGTCTTCCACGCCTTCCATGAGTTCGATGAGCTTTTGCCGATCGTCGGGTTTGCAAGGCGCGAAGCCGACGCCGCAATTGCCCATCACCGCGGTGGTGACGCCATGCCAGGACGACGGGGCAGTGTGCGGATCCCAGATGGCCTGGCCATCGTAATGGGTATGGATGTCGATGAAGCCGGGGGTGACGATTTTCCCCTTGGCGTCGATTTCTTCCTTGCCCTGGCTGGCGATCTTGCCGATCCCGTTGATCTTGCCATCCTTCAGGGCGATATCGGCTTCATAGGTGGTGCCGCCGGTGCCGTCGACGATGGTGCCGCCGCGGACGACGATGTCTGGCTGGCTCATGGCCTGCTCCCTGGTCCGTTATGTTTCCTTGGACCAAGCCTAGGGCGGGAAGCGGGGCGGCGTCAAAACGCAAAAAATGCCCGCCAGGAGGGTTGCTCCTGGCGGGCTTCGGTGTCGCGGTAGGGTTATGTCAGTTCGCGCGCTGGCCGCGGACCATCTTGCCGGGCAGCGCTCCGGTGGCTTCGCCGTTGCGATAGGTGACCTGGCCGGAGACGATGGTGGCTTCGTAACCATCCGCCTTCTGCAGCAGGCGGCGGCCGCCGGCGGGGAGGTCGAAGGTGACGTAGGGGCGGCCGAAGGCGATCTTCTCCCAATCGAGGATGTTCAGATCGCCCTTCTTGCCGATCGCAATCTCGCCCCGGTCGTGCAGGCCGGCGGCGCCAGCGGTGTCGGACGTGAGGCGGCGGATCAGTTCCTGCGGGCTCCAGCGCTGCTTCTTGCGGCCCCAATGGGCCAGCAGCCATGTCGGGAAGCCGGCGTCGAGGATGAAGCCGACATGCGCGCCACCGTCGCCGATGCCCATGATGGTGTTGCGGCTGTCAAGCATCGTTTCGCTGGCCGAGATATTGTAGTCGACGTAGTTGACCAGCGGGCAGTAGATGAAATCGCGTCCGCCATCTTCCAGCAGGATATCGTAGGCGACCTCTTGCGGGGTGCGGCCTTCGCGTTCGGCGATGGCGGTGAGGCTGTCCTCGCGCTGGGGTTCATAGTTCGCGGGATGCCCGAAGCGGAACATCTTGGTGTAGGACATGCGGTGGAACAGCGGGAAGGTGCTGCCGGTCACCGGATCGTCCGACAGGATTTTCGCGCGGACTTCCGGGTCGCTCATGATCTTCACCCGCTCGGCGAGCGGCAGATGGGCGATGGATTTGTAGGTCGGGGTGCCGGAGAATGGGTTCTGGCTGCCTTCCAGGCCCAGCAGGATGCCGATGGCGCGCGGCGGCGCGACCGGTCGGATGGACAGGCCATCCTCGATCGCCTGGTTGGACAGCGCCATCAGTTCCTTCCACACCTCAGTGCGGTCATGGCGCTGTGTGAGCGAGAACACCGCATTGCGGCCGCATTTCTCCACTACGCGGCGGAGCATGGCGAATTCCGTGGCGGGGTCGGGCTGGTTCCAGTCACCGACGATTTCCAGGAAGCCGGAGCCGGCGTCCTTCATGCCCATGGCGAGGCCGGTGAGTTCTTCCTCGGCGGCGCGCAGGGTGGGGATGTATTCGCCCTTCAACGATTTGTGGCTGATGGTGCGCGAGGTGGAGACGCCAAATGCACCGGCGCGGACGGATTCCTCGACGATCTGGCGCATCTGGGCGATGTCGCCCTGGTTCGCGGCTTCATGGCGGATCGCGCGTTCTCCCATCACGTAGACACGAACGGCGGCGTGCGGCAGCAGGGCGCAGAGGTCGATGTCGCGCTGGCGGCGCTCGAGAGACGTCAGGAATTCGCCGAAGCTTTCCCACTCCCATTTCAGGCCCTCGGCCATGACGGCGCCGGGGATGTCCTCCACGCCTTCCATCAACTCGACCAGCTTGCTGCGGTCTTCCGGCCGGCAGGGCGCAAAGCCGACGCCGCAATTGCCCATGACGGCGGTGGTGACGCCGTGCCAGGAGGACGGGGTCATGCGGCTGTCCCAGGCGGCCTGGGCGTCGTAATGGGTGTGGATGTCGACGAAGCCGGGCGTGACCAGCTTGCCCTTGGCGTCGATTTCTTCCGCGCCGCGCGCCGCAACCTTGCCGATTTCGACAATCTTGCCGCCGGCGATGGCGACGTCGGCTTCGTAAGGTGCGGCACCGGTGCCGTCCATGACGGTGCCGTTGCGGACGACGACGCTGATTTCCTCGGCCATAAGCTTGTTCCCCTCGGGTTTCCTGAGAAAAGTTTAGGTCCGGCGGGTTGTGGCGTCAAAACCGGCGAGTCAGTTAGCCGATCGGTCAGTTGGACGCACCGGACCCCAGTCGCGCGATATGCGCGTCCTTGCGGGCAGATCCGGCCGAGGAGCCAACCCAGTAACTAACGACGCTGGTGGCCATGGCAGCGAGGGAGCCGAGCAGCATATTCAAGATTGTCTCGCTGCCTGGCGGCAGACTGCGGGTGAAGGCAAGTGTCATCACGACCGCGAAAGTGATCAGCACGAGGGCGGAGACGATCGGAGCGCCATAGGCGATTTTGCTGCCGGCTTGCGCCAGGGCGATGGTCTGGCGGCGGGCGCCGTCCGTGTCGGCGATCCTGGCGAGAAGGGTATCGAACTCCGCCTTTTGGGCGGCTTGCGCGGCACGGTCGGCCTCCGCCTCCCGGTCGGCGGCGATCTTGGCCAATTGGACCTGTATCTGGACAGCCAATTCAGGCTTGCCCTGGAGAACGGCTTCGACTGCCGCGATGCCCTCATCGGTGTGTGGCGCAGCAACGCCGGTTGCCTGGGTAACCACATTGGCCACCTGCTGGACGACTTTCTCACTGTCATCGCCGAACAGCCATTTGGCGATGGTCGGTGCTATCTGGATGGCCAGAGGAATGAGAGGAAGCATTGCCTAGCGACCTCGCTTGGGGCGCAGGGCCGCGCTCAGGATGCAGCAGGGGACGGAAATGAGAAATCCGAGCACGTGAAGCACATGACAGCCTGCTCCGGCCGAATTCGGGATTTCCCGGAGCGCCGGCCGATAATAATTTGCAACGGTCCCTGTATGCATTGAGGGTATGGCCGCTGTTGTCTTTGCCATTCTTCGGTTCCTATTCGGTCATGGTCAGCGATTCGTAGGGCAAACGGCAGAGGCGCCGGGACCAACCGAGGCCGAATGTCTTCCACGTCGGCAGCGAAGCCATGAATATCAGGCGCTGGGCCTGAAACTCCGCGCAAATCGCGGCGCCGGTCGACTGTTTGCGGGCGAGGATGAGCCATTGCCGCGCGCGGCTGAGGCCGCTGTTGACCGCGGCGTCGAATGCCAGCAACGCCAAGGGGCCGGGCAATTCGTCGGCTTTGAGCATGTCCCAATAATCGCGGCGATAGATCGCTCGGGCGGCTTCAAGCGTCAGGTTGGCGATATCGAGGTCCGGGTAGGCGCGGGCGCTGATGCCGAACTTGGTTCCCCGGCATTCTCCCTGCCCGGGGCGGCTGCCGGTCCAATTCCCCGGGTCAGACCGGTTGTTGGTGAAACCTCCCTCGTTGCCGATGATTTCGAGTGAAGGCCTGTTCGAAGGCGGCCATGTCAAAGCTTTCCTGTCAGTGGGTGCCTGGTGGCTGGGTCAAATGGCCGAGCAGCCAGGCAGCGACGGAGATCGTTATTCCGACAAGCCATCGAATCGCCTTGGCGTTACCGTTGCCGGCGGCCTGCACCATCAAGGCATCGTCGAGCTTGGTCTCGATGGCGTTCAGCTTGGCCGTGACGAATATCTCGTGCCGGTCCATGCGAGACTCGAGTGCGGTTAGCCGGCCGTCCATCCTGCCGATATGCAGGTTCGTATGTCCCGGGATTTCCGGCATGGCTTGTCTTCCCAAGGGGCGGATTACGGATCAGGGTGTGTCGGATAGCGGGATGGGGGCAGCGGTGGCGGCCAGCGGGTAGTCCAGGTTCCAGGCGCTCCCGAGATCGGCGGCGATGTCCCAGTCAGGCGGCCTTGTGAGCGTGGAAGCATTGTCCGTAACGGCGTTGCCGCGCCCGATCGTGCTGTTGCCGTAGGGGTAGAACAGGAGGCAGGCCGCGCTTGCGTGGGTCAGGGGGGCTGCGAGTGTCAGGCTCAGATGGGTGGCGTCGAGACGGGCGCAGGATGTGGCGGCGACGATCGGACCTGGGTTCGCCACCGACCCACCATCCATTACGGCGAAGCCGGTGCCGCTTACAGCCTGCAGCGGCACATTCAGATCGGTGCCAGTATCGTGCTGGATGGTCAGAACAAGGCTTGTGCTGGACTGACGAAAGGCATGCGAGATCCGTGGGCCGCCTTGAATAGGCAACGCGGATGGGATGGAAGCTAGGGTATCGTGCCGGCCGGTCGCGGCCACGGCTCGTGCGACGATCGGTGCCGCCAGGCGAGCGAAGCGTTGATTGTCGATCGAATCGCGGTGGGCAGGATCGCCCCCGCTCGCCTGGCCGGTGAGCGGGTTCCAGGCGGCGCCGCGCGCCACGCTGTCGCTGGTCTGGTAGTTGCCGATCACGACGTTCTGGGTTGGATCCGCTGCGACTTCGGCGACGACTTCGCGGTGCATCTGCATGCCGTCATTGCCGCCGAAGGGGATGGCGTTCCACCAGATCAACGGCAGATCGGCGGCGCTGCGGCCGAGCATGGCCCGCTGTAGCGCAAGGAAGCGCGTGGCGGCGGCCTTGAACGTAGGCTTTTCACTGTAGGAGCGAAGCGAGTCGGTCTCGCTCCAGGGCCAGACGAGCGCGACAATGTCAGCCTGATCCTCGGCCGACAGGGCGCCAAGAGCCACGGAGACTGCCAGGCCGTCGGCGCCAAGCGCCCATGTCGCGGGGCTGGAACCATTGCCGGGATCGTTGACGAAGCTGGCGGGGTAGGCTCCGCCGACCGCCGAGTAGAGACCGTGGCCGCTGGCCATCGTGTGGCTGCCGGCGTTGCCCGCGGTGGCGACGATATTCCCGGCCAGTGCACCCAAATGCCAGGCGACGCCTTGGGCCAGCAACTGCGCTGCGCCATCGTTGAGGGCGTAATTTATCGCATTGGACTGACCATCCACGACCAGCAGAACCCCTCGCCTCGCGCCGCGGGTCCAGCGCGTTGCTATGGAATGAAGCGTCAGGACATCCGCATCGGCAAGGGCGTGTTCCCACAGCGCCGCTTCATGCAGCCAGCACTGCGCGGCACCGAGCAGTGTGGTGTCGTGCAGCAGCGTCATGGGTTGGGTCGCCGATGCCGGCATGGGATTTATGGCCGCTGTGGCGACCCGAACGCCGTCGAGCCAGACATCGATGCCCTGCGCCGGGGTGTGGCGCAGCACCACTGAATGCGTGTGGCGGCGTTCCAGCGTGCTGAGCAGGACCGTCTGGCTGGTGCCGGGGAAGAGGATAAGACGACCGCCGACGCTGTCTGCCTGCAGAACCGGCGTGGACCCTGAAGCGAGCAAGGTGATCGGGGAGGTATCGCGGCCGGTATTCTGCCTCCGGTTGGGGCGGGACCAAACGAGATACCGTGTCCAGGCATCGCCCGATCCGAAGGGCGTGGCCGGGAGCTGGAAGCCAAGGTCCGGCTCCAGTGCCGGGGCCAGGGTTCCCGCCCCTCCGGCGATCCGGCCAACACCGCCCAGCAGGCCAACCAGGCGTGGCGTGGCCGAGGTCGCGCCAGGCGATGCGGCGAAGCTGTAGGGCAGGAGCGGCCGGCCATTGCTGGATTTGTCGCGCAGTGATCCAATCGCCTGATTCCAACCCGGCAAGGGCACGCCGCTCGGATCGAGCAAGTCCGCCGTCGTTCCGGCGTCCCACCAACCTGACAGGCCGGCGATCGTGGTCAGGGAAGGACCCGTTGGCGGCGCGGTTGGTGCCGGGGTTCGTAGCGAGCGCCATAGTCCATGGCGGCCGTTGCCAATGGCCATGGCGACACCGGGCGCGATCAGTGCCACGCTCATCTAGGTCACCGTGAAGCCAGTGGCGTAGGCCGTGGCGGCGGAACCATCGGTCCCCTCCGCCCAGGCATACCAGGTGCCGGCGGTTGCGGGGGTGTTCACATACGCGGCCCAGATGTTGCCGGACACGAGCGTGCCGAGGGTCCAGGTGGCAGGGGGAACAGTGGTCGAGGTGGAAAAGCCGAACTGCACCGCCGAGGAAGCCGGCGTCACGAGGACGTTCACGCCTATGCTGCCGGTGGCATGCGCGTACGGACCCACCGGAGCGAGGTTCCAGGTAATTGCGGTAACCAGAGCTGTTGTAGGCGTGACGACCGTGAGGGTGGATGAGGCAAGGCCGGATCCGGACGCATTCATCGCCGTGACCTGGATGTCGTAGGAGGTAGAAGTTGTGAGGCCGGTCAGGGTGACGCTGGTGCCCGTTGGCGCGGGGCTCCAGGTCAGCCAGGTCGCGGCGCCGCTGGTACGGTATTGCACGGTGTAGTTTACCGGAGCACCGCCGGTGGCGGGAACGCTCCAGGAGACGGCGATGGAATTGGAGGTTGTTGTGCCCGCAACAAGGCCGGTGACCTGCCCTGGTGCCAGAAGCGAACTCGTTGTACCGGAGACGGCGGCGTAGATGATATTGCCGACGGAGTAGGTGGCGGCGTGCAAACGTGCACACTGACCCGCCGGCAAAAGGCCGCTGCCGGAGGATGAAGCGATCCCCGGTCCGAAAGTAACGACGCCGCCGGAGAGGTTGATCACGTCGCAGTGAAAGCCGCTGCCCATGCTGATGAAGGCGGGCGTCAAGGTCACCGGAGCAGTGCAGAGCAAGATGCGGCCATTATGAACCGTGCCGTCCAACGTTGTGTTTGCTGAGAGCTCGACGACCGGGAGTTTGTAGGTGGGCAGCTTGGCGACAATCCAGCTCCAGATGGCGGAGAAACTCTGCCGCAACATTGTGCTGCTGCCCTGGGCGACCCAGAAACTGTCGGAATCGGAGGCGGCAACGGCCGCCTGGGCGACGTCGATCGTTTGACCGTTGATCAGGTTGGCATAGGTGATCGAGTGGTCCGTGCCGGCCTGGCTGATGCCAACCAGGTCGCCGCTCGCGATCGTGGTGACCTGGCCGAGGCCGGCAATGGTAGACGCAGACGGCGTACCGGAAATGGTACCGGTCGGATCGATCGTGATGTTGGGGCCGGCCGAGAAGAGGCCGCGTAACAGGCCAAGGATCATACGCTTCGGCGTGCCGGAACTGTTCAATATGACCTCGTCCGTAGGTTGCAGCGCACTCTGCGGGACGAAGTTGGCGTGGTCGCCGCCATTGGCGGCAAGACTGGCAGTGGCGAGGGCGAGTCCGGTCCCGATCGCGATCGGCTCTGGCCCGCCTGGCCCCAGGCTGACACGGCCCAGCAGCGATCCGGTCGGGGCGAGGATGGCAGGCTGCGTGGAGGCGAGCAAAGTTCCTACCGTTACCGTCCGCGTGACCCCTGCCTGACTTAGGGGAATTTCGTCGGCCGGGGTGACCAGGGGCGTAAGGGGTAGTTGCGGTATCGTGGGCATCGGGCGGTCCCTGCTGACTGGAGGCCTGCGAGCAACGGCTGTTGAACACGTGGCCCGATAACGCATTGCGGTCGGGCGGACGGCAGGACAGCTAGGTTTCTGGCGAAACGCCAGAGGCCGCCTGTCCGGTGTTTGCCTGCTTCATGATGGAAGCGATGAGCGGCGCGGCGACCCTGTAAGGCGCCTCGTTCAGGGCCATAAGAACGGTATTTACCTGGGAAACCGAAAGTTCCAGGGAGATCAGGGGTTCCGGGTTCATGGTGCTGTGCTGTCCGTAAGGAGCCCGCAGGCAGAAAGCGCGGCGATGAGCGATGTCAATGCGGCGTTGCCGCCGCGCGCGCCGGAAACGGTGGGCTTGGCGATGGGAGCCGCGCCGTAGAAGCCGATCTTTTGGCCGGACCCGCCAACGGTTATGCCGTTTCCGACTGTCCAGGTCAGGTTCAATGTTGCGCCCAGTCCGGAGCCGCCGGAGACAGAAACGGGATTCGACGGTGGAGTGTTCGCGTACCCGACAGCGACAATGGTGACCGCCCCAACTCCGGTAGCTGACAGTCCCGCGACGGCATAGATGTCACCGGATGGGCCGTATAGGTACTCACCGATTTGATATCCGGTGCCACCGGCACTTACCGTCGCCGATGATACGAACTGACCAGACGCATTGACTGCGAGGCCTGTCGGGGATGGGCCGAGCCGGGCCGTCCCAATGGTGACGGCACCGGTTCCGTCTACCTGAAAGCCAGTCGAACGCCAAGCCTGGTTAACGATGTTTACACCCCACAGGTCCACTCCCCAGCCAAGCCTTGTGGGATAGATGGGTGCGCCACCGGAATTCGTTCCCGTGCCCTGGGCGATCCAGCCGATCATTTTCGATGTTGCGCCGAAGGACCACTGGTGATGGTCATGGCCCCAGACGATACCGTAATCCATGTCGGGAATCGTATTGACCGCACCAGTCGGGGTCTGCGTGCCGGCGAACATCATGGCGCGGAACCTTGAGACTGGTCCGGCGTCGGTGTTCAGTCGGGATATCTGAAACCCGTTGAGAATGGCTGCGGACGCGCCGGCATCGATGCCCATGTTCATTTCGCCGAAACCGGAGACGACAACGAGATTCGTGCCGCCGCTGTAGGCCCTGCCGACCGTATTGATCGGTACGAGCTGCCCGCGTGCACCTGCGCCGAGATCCACGCCACCAAATGAATAGTTGGTGGTCGCGAATATTTCCGCCCCAACCTGGAAGGGATTGCTGCCCCCCACTGTGCCGATCGGATTGATGGCGATCCGTAGGCCGGTTCGTCCGGCCGTCGTGCCCGCACCGCCATACTGGTAGTTAATTTTCAACGCCGCGTTGTTGATCGGGACATTGTCGGCGTTGGCCGTGTCCGAAAGAACATAAATCTGGTTCGAAACCGGCTCGGTCGTGCCGTAGCTGCCTGTGTAGCTTGTTCCGATGTCCAGGCCTTTTTGTGAAGTCGAAGGGCCGCTGGACGACAAGGTGTAGGTTGGATTTCCGGTCCTCAGATGGGTGACCTGGAACGGAACCTGACAGAACAGGGGAGTGGCGGTGCTGGATGTGTTGTTCAGATACGACCAGACCGGCAGGCGCGCGCCACTGCTGTTGATCCCCCAGAGGACGATATTGTCGCCGCTGGTGGCGATCTGCGGCCTGTGTCCCGCGGTGTCGATGAAGCTGATGCCGTGGCCATTGGTTCCGACAAGGTAATCGGAACCCGTCACAGTCAGGTTGGAGGCGGTCGAGATGGCGCCGGGGACGGTCAGGCTCGGCAGGTTGGAGAGACCTGCTATAAATTGCGCATAGGATACCGCTGTATTTGCACCGGCCTGACCGAGAGGCACGAGATCCGATCCGGCCGGCACCGTGCCTGCGGGCAGGGAAGCGACGACGTAGGGTGCGGCGGTGGCGCTGAGTGTGCCGCCGGCGATCGTGAGATTGCTCCCGATGGCAATCGTTTCGGGAACGCCGGTACCAGGGCTGACGCGGCCGAGCAGTGCTCCCGCAGGGAGTGCGAGCTCTGGCTGGACGCCGGCCAGAAACTGGGCGCGTGTCAGTTTGCGCGAGACCCCGCTCTGGCTGACCGGGACTTCGTCGGTGTCCGATGCGGCCGTTGCGGGTGCAAGCTCATCGATTGTCGGCATGAGGGGACGAACTCCGGACAATGCGTGCGGACGAAAGAAGCGGAGAGCGATGCGTTGCGTGGTATCGCCGAAAAGTGCGATGGCGACGGGAGGGTCAGATGATCAGTACAGGGTTGCCGTTCTGATCAGTGATCGGAAGACCAGAGTTGGTCTGCAACGCCGAGGTCGGATTGACGGCGACAGACAGGGCGAGGACCGGTAGCAGGACGGTTCGGTGGATGCTGCGCCCGTTCACTGTTCCGATGCTGATCGAGATTGAATAGATCGTACTAGGTTGGCCGGCGGTGAACCAGAGAACGGCCGAGGAGCCGTCGGCGGCGGAGGATGTCAGCGTCAAGTCGCCTGGCTGGGATGGAGTGACTTGAACGTCCAGCGTGGCAATGCCGTCGCCGTCGTTGCCAATGAGGGCTGGCGAGATATCCAGTTGATAATCCAACACGTCGCCGGGGTCTTTGGCCGGCCAGGTGAGCAAGGGGGGAGCAACGGCGGTGGCGCCGCGAACCACAGGAATGAAGGTGTCGAGTAGAACGCGGCGGGCACTGCTGGGACGCCAGACATGCGTGGCAGTTGTGGGCATGGGGTTCTCCGGCAGTGATTTGAGGGCGAAAGGCTCCGTTCTGGAACCTTCAGGGCGTTGCCGACAATGCGGCTAGTTGAGCGCTGATCGTGGCGAGTTGCGCCTTCAGCTGCGTCAGGCTTGGCGCTGCGACTGGGGAGGGCGCCGGCGGCGGGAGGAAGCCGTGGGCGTCCATTTGCCAACCCGGCGCGATGCCGGTCACACTGGTTACGTCGATCCAGACCAGGGCTGGGTTGAAGCGGTCGGTGATGTCGAGGTCGGTGGTCAACAGTTCCACTACCGCGTCATCCTGAATTCGGGCGTATGTTTTCATGATGATCTTACCACCTGACTATCACGAGGCCGGATGCACCGGCTGCACCGTTATAGGCAACATTGCCCGGGTTGCCGGGGCCTGACGCACCCCCACCGGGGAAGGTGCCGGGAAGCCCGAAAGTACCACTCGAAACGGACCCGCCCATTGGAGCGCCGCCTCCAATGCCACCTTTTCCGTTATTCGCATCCTGCCCCATGGAGCCGGTCAAATTGAGGTCGCCACCAACTCCGGATCCTGGTGGATAGGCGCCGTTTTGGGGGGCGGAAAAGCTATCAAGATAATTGAGGCCGGCGCCGGTGGCGCTGACATAAGTGCCAAAGCTGGAGGTGCCGCCAGTGCCAGGCACGGCGCCGGCTGTCGTGCCGGCAGTGCCGCCATTGCCGACTGTAACCGGGATGTTCTGACCGGGGATCAGGCCGGAAATACGCATTCGCGCGTAACCACCCCCGGCACCGCCGCCAGCGGCCGTGGCGGTAGTGGAAGCGTAACTACCAGATCCGCCACCCCACACTTCCACCTCGACCAGGCTGACACCAGCAGGGACGATAAAATTGCCCCCCGGATAGGTGAATTCCTGGACCCCTGAGGCGAAGCCGGGCCGTAGCGCCGGCAGCTTCCATGGCAGAAGCGGCGCGCCGGGGAGAGTGGTTATCGAGGTTGCGGTGATCGCGCTTTGTCCATAGGCAACGCTGATGACGTACAGGCCGGTCCAGCCGCTGTCGATCGGCGGCGTGGATTGGCTGCCAGTGGCCGCGGGGGCGCCTGCCTTAAGCTGCAACTGTGCCCGTTGAATGCGCTGGGTATTCTGCGCGGTGCCGGAGTTACCGGGCCCGCTGTAAGGCAGCGACGGATTGGCGGCGTTGTAGTAGGGCAGCACGATCGGCGTCGTGTCGGCTTCTTGCAGGGCTGCCTGGATCAGGTAGTTGACCGATTGGCCGGATGTCGAGGGGGCGGCGAGAGTGAAATCCGTCGGCTGAAGATTGATACCCATCTTCACAAGGGGATCTGCCGTGTCGGCCGGCAAGGATCCGAAGCTGAGGGTGTCCACGACGGATAGCTGCGTGATGCTGCCGGGTTGGACCACGACTCCGAGTGATGGAGGCGAGGTCGGCACGCAGGCAAGGCCATCGACGACGGGAGATGTTCCCAGAATGGTCTGCGCGAGGTAGCCGAGGGCTACCATGGTGTTGCGGTTCAAGCTGAGAAGATCAGAGTCGAGCGGAATACTGCCCGGATAAACCAGGTTCCTGTCCATTCTAAGCCCTTTGCAGCGATTAATTTGAAATTTGCGTCCAGCCGATGGCGGCAACCGGCATGACGTCGGCAACTGCCTGGTAGATGTCCGTGTCGGTAATCCGGCCTTGGATCATTGCGAGCGATGCGTACTCGATTGCACCTATCCCGTAAGCGCCGATTCCGGGGGTGGATGTTCCGCCGCCCCATCCGGTGACGGAGGCGATGCCGCTGCCGGACGGCCGGTAGGCCGTGATGAAGCACTGGAACGGCAGGTTCAGATTGCCCCAACCGCCTGCGAGACCCCAGGCCATACCTCCGGCTGGGGCCGAGAGACTGCCATAGCTGCCCGTATCGGTGGGTCGGGACGGCTCGAAGATTTGCGGGACGCGGCCTGTCAGGTCGGTGAGGGTGGCAATGACCGCGCTGCGGGTGCCATGTTCACGTAATAATGCCCTTAGGATCCGGTGCCTGAACCCGTTGTCGGGTTCACCGGCACGGCGATGAAGGCGGCCGCCGAAGAAGTCCTGCGCAATCACATCGAGCCAGAAATCGGTGGCCGTGACGATACGCGTTTGCGCAATGGCGTAGCTGAGCAGCGAATAGACCCAGGCCCATCCAGATGCGAGGCCGGCCAGTATGCCATTCAGGACCGGAGTTTCGTCTGCGAACCAGCGTGAGGGAAGAACGGCTTTCAGCCGGGTGAGGATGTCCGGGGCGTCGCCTGTCATGGTTGGGGGTCCGTGCTCAATTCACCGCTACTGTGCCGGCCTTTATCACACCCGATATGGACGGGGTCATGTCGGCCGCGGCGGCGTTGATTTGTATTTGACTGACATTGGTGATCGTGGCGTCCGCGGCGTAGGCCAACTGGCCAATTTTCGTGAGTGGCAGGGTGGCTCCGATCGGGAGGCTGTTGACGAAGGTGGCAATGGCGTTGCCTGCTGCCGCGGCGGCCGATGCGAGGGAGCCGCCTGGTCCCACGGTCAGGGTGAGGGAGACATCTGCGAGGAGTATGGCCGGCGGTTGGATGGTGAATGTCGAGCAGACCGGGCGCACCGCTTCCACGGCAGCGCTGACCGCAGAGAGCAGGGCGGGAGATGGGCTACCCGATCCGTCGTCGACCGTGACGACGAAGTTTCCGAGGTGGAGGGAGCCTGAGGGATCGGTATTCTCCTGGATCGCATATTGCAGGCCCTGCTGAATTTTGGAGATGGCATATCCGACGGCGAGTGGAGTCGCGCGGGACCGACTGTCGATGAATTTGGTGAAGCGTGCGCGAAAGGCGTTGTCGGTTTCGGAATCCAGGCCGTTCAGGAAGCTGTGGGCGTTGGTGACCTCATCGATGCCTGGGATCGCGGTGGCGAGCAGACTGATGGCTCCCGCCAGGACGTTGCCCGAGGCGCCGGGAACAGCGGCCTGGACCGGCACGTCTATCGTGGCGGCCCCGGCAGTGAGCGTGTAGCCGTTCTGCGTGAGGCTGAAGGCTGGGTTGGAGGCCGCTGCGGTAATGCTGAAGGTCTGCGTGCCATCGGCCGTTCGCAACAGAGCCCCGGTTGGGATGAAAGCGGGCGCTGTTGGCGTGAAGCGCGACAGGGTCACGGTTCCGCTCGCGGGGACTGCCGGCAGACGGATCAGGGAGAAATCGGCCATCCAACTGTCGAGATCCGAATTGCTGCTCGTGGCCGCACGGGTGACCTGTAGCACCTGCAGGATCAGCCATTGGATCCAGAGCGCGATGGACGCGTTGGCTTCCAGAACCGCGCGCAGCGTCGATCCGACGGTAAGATCCAGCAGCTGGGTGGCGGCCGATTGAACGGCCGCCGCCATGTTTTGTACAAGGGAGGTGAACGTCTGAAGCTGGAGCTGCATGGGTCTATGCACTTACAGAAAAGGAGAGAAGTTGCGTTTGGCCGGAAGTGGCGTCCACGTAGCGAATGTGGACATAGGCCGTGCCTGTCGCGCCGGCAGGGCCGAAGCTGACATCTATGACGGGTTCGGGGGTTCGCGCGACGGAGGCTTCCTTGAATATCTGGCTGCGCACGACGGCTCTGATCTGTAGGTCGTTTCCAGGCTGGCCGACGAAACGAGCTAGGCCGGCGCCGTAGTCAAGCTGCCAGATGTAGTCGCCGGGGCTGGTGAGAAGACGGCGTAGAATGCGCTGCTGCGCCAAACTGGCACCCGAGACAACGGCTAAATCGCCCGTGGAGCCGATGGTGAGGTCCGAGCCCCATTGATGTGCGATATCGGCCATGGTTCAGTCCTGTTGGTCGGATGTTGAGGTCTGTCCGCCGCGACTGTCGGTGTGGCGGTGCACGTTGTAGTGTCCGCGTAGATCCGCCAGTTTGCCGTGCCCGTCCGCGACACTGCCGGTCGCGTTGAGATTGCCGGTTATCGTGACGTTGCCTTGGATTTGGACCGTGCCGTCGTTGAGCAGTTTGATGAAGCTGCCCGTGGCGTGGACAAGCCAGAGTTCTCCCGCGGGTGCGGCAGGAGGCGCGGCCACGGTGCTGAAGGCCCGGCCGATGATGATGCCGTGCTCGGCGTCGCCCTCCTGTGCGAGCACCAGGACCTGATCGCCCGGGCTGGGTGGGCAGGACATGCCCCAGCCTGCGCCGATCCAGGGCGAGAGGATTGGCAGCCAGCCCGACAGAACCGCTTCGGGTTGCAGCAGCACGCGGGCCGTCGCGGCGTCCGGATCGACGGAGGTGACGGTGGCGAAGCGTGGCTGCGCCATGCCCTGATCGAGCGCGCCCGCCTGGCCTTTCAGGGCGTTCAGAAATCTGTCCATCGGCCTATCCTGTCACTGACAATACGACATCCGCCGGTGTCGTGGACTGATTGCGTGGGCTGCTGTTCTTGGCGCGGATGTGCTGGGAGAAACCAGTGTCGAAATTGAGCGCGCGGTCGATTGTGTCGATGAAATAATCTTGGTCGAATTCGGTGCCGGTGCCGGTCAGAGTCAACAGTGACCGTGGCGAGAGCGACAGTTCGCCCGGCATGGTGGCTTGCAGGACCCGCTCGTGGCGGGTCAGTTCGGCAAGTTTTTGCTGCGCCAGCTTGAGGGCGGCGTCCTGGGTAAGGTTGGGGCGGACGAAGACATAGCGTTGCGGCGGTCCGGAACGGCTTTGGCCGTGTTGCCCGCTGCCGCCGGTGCGCCGGGCGGCGCGGGCGGTTTGGGTGAAGGCGGCCCGGTTGCGGGAGTTCCAGCTTTTCACCACGACCTCGATGTCGCGGGCGAGAGTGAGGGAGCGCTCGAGGCGGAGGTTGATCAGGTCATTGGCACGGATCGGCTGAACCAGGTCAGGTGTCGGACTGGCGGGCTGAAAGTGCAATTCGGTGCCGGCGACGAATACGTCGAAACCTTCCTGCTGGGCGAGGAAGACGAGAAGGTCCCATTCCGTGGTGGCACGGCTGAACAGGCCCAATGTGATGCGATCATGCTCGTTCTGGTAATAACGGCCGACGGGTGATGTGGTGTTGGTCACCACCGGCGTGAGATTGTGCCGGCCGGCGAGTATGGTGGCGACCTCGCTTGCCGTTCGATTGGTGAATGTTTCCTGGGTGCGGCTTTCAATCAGGGAGCCGGTGAGATCCCTGCCATCGACCCGGACTTCGCCGATGACGGGGTCTATGGTGACGGTATCGACAGTGCCAATGATCAGACTCTTGAAGGTGGCGCCGGCGTCGAGGCTGAATTGAATGTCGAGCAGGATATCGGGCTCCGCGGCCCAGGAAGCCGCGCTGGTCCAGGGAGCGCCGCCGAGCGCGATGGCAGCAGAGAACCGGTCGGCCGCATAGTGATTGTTGGCGAAGACTTCCGCGCTGATGACTCCTGGGAGCGCGGTGCCGTTCGCGATGATGCGCAGGCGGGGCGAGCGCCAGGGAATGGGCGCTTCATTGGGCAGCAATGCCGCCTCCAGCGTTCCGGTCCATACTGGGAATGCGCAGGGTGGTTACTCCGGAGAGCATGGGGTCCGTGAGGCCGTTCAGCTGCGCGATGCGGATCCATTGCGTGGCGTCGCCAAGCTGTTCCGCAGCGATGCGAAACAGATTACCTCCAGCGAGAGTGATAGATTTCATGGATCACGTGCTCGCATTGGCAAGGTTGACGGCTGCGCGTCCGAGGTAGGAACGGGCCTGGGTGATCTGGCTGAGCAGGCCGGCGGCGTTGGTGGCCTGTGTCATGCCGGTGATGCCGGCATCGGCGGTGGAGGTGCCGGTAAGACTGGCCGTTGAGAGCAATGTTTCCGACGCGACAAGGCTGGAGCCGAGTGCGGTCTGGGCGCCCGCGAGGCTTGATTGGGCGGTGATGAAGGCGGCGGTGCCGCTGATGGTCGCGCCGGAAGCGGTGATCGCCGACTGAGTTCCGGAAAGATCGATGTTGGCGGCGGCGGCTGAGGCCAGGGCGGTGCTGACGTCGGCCAATGCCGCCGTGGCCAGCGAGGCGGTGGTCTCGATCAGTGCGGACGCTTCGTCGCGGATGACGCTGCAGCTGATGCGGTAGGGGATCCAGTTGCTGTTCCGGTAGTCGGCCTGGAAGCTGTCGATGATGACGCTGTAGAAGAAAACATCCCAGGTCAGGGGCAATGGCAGGCCGAGGGAGCGAAGCTCGTCGACCGCGCGGGCACGCAATGTGGCGTCGGAGCCTGTGAAGATGCCGGCGAAGGTGAGGTTCGCGTCGTCGCGGCCGAGGGCGTCGATCACGCGGGTGCCGCCTGGCAGGCGATGGATGGCGAGCCGTTGCGCGCCGCCAAACGTTATGCCGGCGGGAAGCTCGAAATCCCTGAAGGCGATTGGACCGAGTAGGAGGACGATATCTGACATGGAATGGGTTCCGATGCGCGCTGGAGCGTTCGGGAGGGAGTGGGATCAGCGCCTTACGGATTGGCGGGCGGCGCGTTGTGATCGGTGCGGTGGGCTTCGGGCTGGGCTGGAATGCCGGTGGAGCGAAGCCTGAAGGGGATCGCCAGGGGTTCAGAAAATTCGGCGATATCAGGCATCGGCTCTCCCGCCCAGCGGATCTTGAAGGGTACGCGGAGGTCGTTCATGGAGGATGCCTCGTTTCCTATGAACCGTTCGGCGCACCGGCATGGCTGTGGCTGATGCGGGGGTCGAATCCGGTGGTGCCGGATGTCGGGCGGTCTACCGCACGGGCGAGCCGGTCGGACATCCAGCGGCCCAGGCGGGCGCCATCGAGGATGATTTCACCGTGCGGAGGGCTGACGATGTGGGATGGAGTGGAGGCCGGTAAGGCGGGCGCCACGGAGGGCGGTAAAGGTGTCTCGGGACGGGGCGGCCAAGCCGGGCGGTGCGATGGTACGAGCGGGGCGGCGGGTCGGTAGGGGACGGGGGCGAATTGGATGTCTGGCGCCGCTGCAGGCGGTTGCGGAGGCACGATCGGGCGGACTGGCGCAGACGCCGGTTTTAATGCGGTGGCCGGGGCTGGAGGCTGTGCAGGAGTTGTCCGCAAGGGGGCTGGCTGCCTGGAAATCGGCTCGGCAGGTGCAGCTGGTTCGAATTCCGGAAGCGGTGAGAGATTGGGACTGGTTGCCGGAGGCAGTGGGTGGCCGGGCAACGGGGGCATGGCTGACGTGGTGCTGGTTGGCGGGTGCGCCTTGGCCGGCACAAGCGAGGCAATGGAGCTGCCCAGCGTGATCGGGGGGATCGATGGAGGCGAGAAGGGTTTCGCGCCGGGGGGGGCGATCTGGCTGGGTGGCCGTTGCCCAGGCGAGGCGGCCAAGCCGGGAGCGGCAGCCGGGGCGGACTGCGCCAATTCGATCGATGCCATGCGGCTGGGTGCAGGCTGGGTGGGTGCAGGCTGGGGTGGGGGAGTGATGGCTGCTGGCGGTGCGGTGCCGGCGTCGGGGGCGGCTGATGTATCGGACGACGCAGCGGCTGGGGGGCGCGCGGGCGGCTGTTGGGCTGGATAGGCGGGGGTTGCGGACGAGATGGGTATCGAACCGGCAAAAGGCAGGTTGGCGGACAGGTTGTGCAGAGCGTTCAGGCCGGCGGAGGAGCGGGCCACGGCACGGTCCAACGCATCCAGGTCCTGGCGGATCGCTGCTACGCCGGAGGCAACGCCGTTATCCAGAGCGAGGGTGATGCCGATCTCGTAGGCTTCGATCATGGCGCGCTGTCTTTCGCTGCATCTCGGATGGCACTGGCCACGGACCGGGCGACTTGGTTGGCGATTTCCTCGGCGCGGGCGGCGGCGGCGGTCGACAGGAATGGGCGCGGGGGGATGTTGCGAGTCCCCAGTTCCTGATCGACCGCCACCGGATCATCGGAACCGATCACGGCGCTGGTTGCGTCCGACCGGTAGCCAATGGAGGATTGCAAGGCGCCGGTCCGTCGCCATGGGGTCGTGTGATCGCCGCCGGGGGCGGTCGATAGCGAGTTCTGGATGGTTTCCTGAAGCATCCGGGCTGCTTGGTCCAATGCGGCTTGCTGGGTTTGTGTCATGTCCAGGCGTGCCAGGCGATCCGACAAAGCTCGCAGGCCGGCGATCCGGATCATGCCGTTTCCTTCCAAGTGACATTGGACCAGTCGAATTCCCGACCATCGAGCGTACCGATGGCGACGACGAAGGCGAGGCGCTCGTCTTCGGGGAGAGAGAAGGCGACGTCGAACGGCACCCCGTTCCTGATCAGGTACAGACAGTCGATCAGATCGGGGTGCCGGCTCAGTTTCCCGCGTTGGCCAGGGCTTCCGGGCTGTGCGGTCGGGCGGCAGGATCCAGTGCTGCGGCGACTGCGGCAATGCCCGTGTCGCCAAGACGCTGGACCAGCGCTTCGATCTGCTGCTCGGTGCCTGGCTGGGGGATTGGGATATCGTCGATGGCGATGACCGAGACGGCGAGCATCGCCATCCCGAGCCAGCGGTCGTTCTGCGACAGCCATGGGCCGGCTGCCTTGAAGAGGCGCAGCCGGTCGAGCGCGGTGAGGTGACGGAGGCCGAGTTGGCGTCCGTGACCGTCCGTGACCGTCTGGCTCGGCTGGGCGGTGATGGTTTCGGAGGGGGTCATTACACTCTCTTGCGGCGGGCGGCGAAGAATTCGAGCTTCTGCTTCACCGAAGCATCACCTTTCCACTGGCCAGCACTGATCAGTTTGAAGGTGACGCTATCGTACTGGTAGGTGGAGACGGACCCGTCCGGCTCGGTAACGTACTGGTAAAGAGCGCCGTAGTTCACCCGGTTGCCGTTGAAATAGGATTGTTCGGCCGCGGCGATGAAGTCATCGACGGCGGAATTGCCGCGTTCGATCTCGAAGCTGCCCTGCCAGCCCTTGGGCAATTCCGCCGACATCTGGGTGCCGTCGAGCCGGTCAACCCGGACGGGTAGCGTGACCTGGCTGCTCTCGAAGCCGGTGACGTGGGTGAGGTCGACGCGGCCGGCAGGGCCTATGAGGACCAGCTGGGTATCTCGGCCGATGGAAAAATTATTGGTTGCCATTCGATATTTTCCTTGCGGCTTTGGTTATGCCAACTGGCCGGCGGGCAGGGTCTGGCGGGAGACCTGCACGGTCTGGCCGCCTTCCATGTTCACGATGAACTTCTCGTTGATCGCCTGGTACTGGACCTGCGCATCGGACTGGACATAGCCGAGGCCGGTGCGGCTGGCGGGATTGTTGGAGAGGTCGCAGACGACGCTGAAGGGCAAGCTGCCGTCGGTGCTGCCGAGCAAGCCCTGGCTGAGCATGGCCTGCAGGAAGCTGAGTTGCGTTGCGCGGATGCGGCGGAAGAGGCCGGCGTTGATGACCTGGCCGACATAGAGACCCATGCCGGCCGCCAGAGTGGCGGCGATATAGTTGGTCAGACGCGTGTAGTTGTCGCCGTTGGTGCCGGTGTTGGTCGATGAGTTGTGGCCGCCGCGGACGCCCCAGAAAGTGCCCGCGGGCTGCGGGTTGGTGATGACGTCGATGCCAGCGCCGAGCAGGGCGGCAAGTTCTGCGGCGGAGTACCGACGTGTTCTGCCCGGAGCCGGGCGTGCCGGTTTTCTGGCTGCCGATGACGCCGTAGAGATTCTTGTTCAGACTGGATTGCTCGGGGGAGAGATTGGCCAGGCGGCCTGCGGCGAACCCCTGTGGCGATACCAGGCGGATGATGTTGTTGACCTGGTCGGACCACCAGAGCCAATCACCGAACATCAGCTTGGCGGCATAGCTGTCCAACCCGGCCGATTGCTTGCTGGTGATCGCGTTGGCGATCGTGTCACCGGCCGGGCCGGTCAGGATCATGTAGACGCCTTCTTGCAGACCGAAGGTGGCCTGGACCGTCCATTGGGTAGGGTCGTCTGCGTCGGCGAGCAAGCCCAGCGAACAGCCCTGCCCGCGCAGGGCGTACATGCCCCGACGCGGGGCGAGGTCCGCTCCAATCAACGTCGCTGTGGTTGTGCCGGCGGCCCCATCGGTTCCGGCAAGGCCGGAGCCTAGCGATAGCGAGAAGGCTGCCGGCGCAGCCGTGGCGCCACCAGCGTTGACGGTCACGAACTGGGACGGGCCGCGCTGCGGACCCTGCCCTTGGTTCACCGCCGCGGCAAGCGCGATCCAGAACGCGGCGCCGGAGCCGGTGATATTGTCGAAGACTTCCGGCGCGATGCCCGGGAGTGCGACGGTCAGGCGCCAGGAGCCGGTGCGCGAGCCTGGGTTGAGGGCCAGGGCCACGAGGTTGCCGAGGCTGCCGGAGTACAAGGCGGTGAAGGCGACCGTGGTGGAAGGCACGAGGACCGACGCGGCGGTGTCGGTGCCATCGGTCACGCGGACACAGCGAAAATTCTGGGCGCCCTGTTGGACGGCCGTGGCGATTTGCGTTCCAAGATCGAATTTGCGCGCGACGATGGGGCCGAAGTTGCGCGCGTAATCGGCCATCGTGGAGATGATGACCGGTTGGTTCGCCGGTCCCCAGGATGCGGTTCCCACGACGCCGATGACGTTGGTGGGCACTCCGTTCAGCACGAGGTTCTGCGGCGGAACGATCTGAACATAGAGGTCGGGGACCACCAAAGCGGTGGTGTTGATGCTGCCCTGCTGTACGATCGGCATGGGGATCAGGATTCCTTTTCAAACTCGCGCGAGCAGACCTTGACGACTTTGTCGGCATGCTCGCTGTTGAGGATCTGCTCGATCCGGACGGCGTCGGTGACGGCTTGGCCGCGGGCGAGGCTCGCGAAGGGCCTCACCACGACCAGGTGCAGTTTCATGGCGGCTCCGGGACTATGCGGTGATTTGCGCGGCGTTGAGGCCCAGGGCGCCGAACAACATGGAGGGCTGGGTCTGGACGATCGTGGTGGCGTATTCGACGTCGTAAAGAAGATCGCGGCGATAGAGGGAGGCGTTTTCCGACTGGTCCAGGATTGCGCCGCCGGTGAATGTGATTCTGGCCTGTGGAGCCGTCGCTTAGGGTGATGAAGGGAGCCATCGCGAAGGCCGCATCGATCGCGGTGGCAGTGGCATCCCGCGTGGCCGGGCTTGGACACCAGCAGCTGACGCGGATAGCCAGGCGTTGGCGGCGGATTTCCTGGATGGCGGGTCGATCGACGACGACCCGTGCGAGCAGGTCGGTGGCACCGGGAACATCGAATGAACAACCACGAAGGTGAACGATGCGGGCGACGCGGATCTGCGAGGCGATGGTTGCCGCGACCAGGGCCGGCGTGTCGTTGGCCTGCGTTCGATAGGCATAGGGCTGACCATCGACCCGCACGCCAATGAGCTGGCCAGGATCCGCACTGCCGGAGATGGTGACGAAGGTGTCGGATAGGGACACGGCAAGGGTCGGAACGGCAGGTGCGGCGAGCCATTCCTCGGCGAAACGGGTTGTTGGGCGCGGTGCCGCGTTGCCGGCGAAGATGGTGACGTTGATGCGTCCCTGAGCGAGGTCGGCGTCCAGCGCGGCGGGGTTCGGCCAGCCGCGATAGACGCGGCAGGGCGGACCGGGAACACTGGGGCCGTCCGGACCGTTAGGGTAGAGCGCCGTCGTGGCGAGAATGGCGAGGGCGATTTCTGCGTCGGACTGATCGGCCATCAGGTGGTTGCCTGCTTCACGGTGAGGCGCCAGCCGAGATCGGTCAGCTCGGCGCCGGAGATCACCGCGGTGCGGCCGAGGTCATCGATCATCAGATCGGCGGGCCGCAAGATGACGGATGATCCGTCCTGCGCGGAGACAGCGGGGAGCAGGACGGTCCAAATGCCGGCCGACGTGTCGGTCGGCAGGCTGGCGGCGGGCTGTCCGGCACCGGAGGCGCCGAGAACACTGGCCGGATAGTTGGTGATCACGGATGTCGCGGTTTCGAGCGAGATGCCGCCGTAGGCGTTCAGTCCTGTCGAGCTGGGCGCGGCAGGCCGCGCGACACTGACGACGCGGTTGGTCTGGACGCACAACGTGGGCAAAAGCTTCTGCTGGGCTGCGATGAACCAGACATCCGCATCCTGCACGAGGAAGTCACCCGGACGGGTGTAGGCACTGTCGAAGACACCATGCCAGATGGGGTTGCCGTAGCCGTTGGGACGGACGAACTTTCCATCCGGTGCGCTGAAGGCGGCATGGATGCGCAGGATGCGCTGCGCCGGCGACAGCGGGTCTGCAGGCCCTGCCGGGCGGTAGACGTCGGTATTGCGGCCGATGTGGCGGGCGGTGATGTTCAAGCCCCAGCTGATGCGGTCCTGGAGGCGGGATTGTTCCATTAGACCACCAGTGTCAGGGAGCCGCCGGAGGCCAGCGCAGGCCCCGGGGGTATCCCGAGAAAGCCGCAGAGGCGGCGGCACCAGCCGTCGAACAGCGCGGCGCGATCCTGGGCTTCGCTGCGGTTGCGGGTCCAGACCGCAGCCTGGTCCGTGTCGAGGTTTTCGGCAGAGCGCGGAATGGCGAACTCCAGGCCTGCGAGGGTGGAGAGATAGCGGCGCAGGTACAGTCAGTTCGCTATCCGTGAGGTTGTTCAGGCGGAATTCGAGCAGGCCATAGGCCTGATAGAAGCGCCAGTTCTGAAAACCTGCCGAGCCGGCGCCGTAGGCGGGATAGCCGCAGAACCGGCGTGCGTCGGTTTTTTCAGCATCGATGAGTGACATCGGCGGACCGGTCCTTTGGCTCTGAGGAGGGCGGCGGCGTGTTGCCGCGCCGCCGCCCTTGCGGTTGGTTCAGGAGAGCCGGTTCGGGTTGCTACCCGACATGCTCGATCATCACGGCGCGCTTGAAGGCGGCGTTGGTGGCGGTCGGGACGGTGGCTGGATTGGTAGTTGTATCGGAGGGGGTGCAGAAGCCGCCGATCCAGTACCAGGACTGGGCGATGATCTGCTGCAGGCGGTCGATCGGCTCGCGGGTGACCATCGCGACACCGTCGACGAGGGATACGATGCTGTCGGCGGGTGCGACGTCGTCCGCGGCCATGCCGGCGAAATCGCCCTCGATGAGGGCGCCCTGGCCGCAGACGATCGGACGGCGCACCATCAGGTTGGCGATGGTGGGGTGCGGCTGGACATAGGCTTCGGTCGTGGGAATGAATTGAAGGCCCAGGAAATCGTTGACCATGCCCTGACGGAAGACCTGGTTGGCGGAGGTGGCGCCCTGAAAGAGCTGGCGGAAATCGTTGTCGGCGAACAGTTGGCGCGCGGAAACCGGATCGAGATAGCAATTATAGACACCGTCGATTTCCGGCACCGCGTTCAGGCGGAGCTTGGCGACCGCGTCGAGCAGGTTGGACATCGTCAGTATGTCGCCGCCGATCAGGTTGGTGGTGTTCGAGCGGCTGGACGGTCGTACGATGACCGAGGCGTTGGCCGCGATGACGGTGGCGCCGGCGGTTCCGTCCGCGACCGCGACCGCGGTGGACAGGGTCAGCACGCCCGACACGCCACCCGGAGTGGTGGAGACATTGGTGGCATCCGGGGCGGTTCCGATCAGTGTGTACGGATTGGCCCCGATGGTCACGGTGAGCGAGGCGGAGGCACTGACCGGGGTCTGCACGCCGTTGACGAAGACGTTCTGGAAGCCACGGACGTCGTCGACGGCGACGGCAGGGCCGGCGACGGCGAGTGTGGTGCGCACACGGGTGTTGCCGCCGAAATAGGACGCGAACAGCGCATTGCGCGCGAGTTCGTCCAGGGAGCGGGCAGCCTGTTCACCGTTGATAAAGGCGTTCTGCAGGAACTGGCTGGAAATGCCGACGCGGGATGTGACCATGTTGAGGTCGGTGGTCGCGGCGTAATGGTTGATGGTGAGTGTGTACTGCTCGACACCCCAGTTCGTGGGCGCCAGGCCGTTGTCGAGATTGGTGTTGGTCGCCGGCGGCAAGGGGGTCGTGACGCTTGGCTTGAGACCGGCGCGGGTCTTGGTGAGGGTCTCACCGATACCGACGGCGATGTCTTCCCGGTCTGCCACGGCGCGATAACCGAGGCGGGAGTGCAACGCCTGCTGAAATTCGCGTTCCAGGAAGCCCTGCTGGATGATCGGCTGCAGTGCGGCCGGGAAATTCTGGATGCCCATGCGGATGGTTCCTCTGACTTAAGGTATGGAGTTATCAGGTGCGGCGTTTGACGAGGTCCGCGCGGGCGGCCCGGTATTCGGCGTCCGTCATCTCGGTCGCCAGTTTCTTCCGCGGCGGTTGCACGGGCGGTGCCGTGGCGGGTGAAGACGAAGATGAACCCCCGAACAGCCAGGGCTTGGCCTGCCGCAACCTGGACATGATCGTGCTGGCGTTTTCGACCTCGCCGGATTTGGAAAGTTTTAAGCTGGAGAAATCGACGAGTTTGAGGCCGTCGAGATCCACCATGCCGGCGCGGATGGCTTCTGCCTTGAGCTCGGCGCGCACTAGGCGCGCTTCGGTTTCGGTCTGGGTTGCGGCGAGTTGCTGTTCGAGCGCGTCGGCACGGGCGCGAAGCTCGGCAAGAGGGTCGGGGGTGTCTTGTGGCTGTTCCGGAGTGGTCATCTGGCCCTCTTGAGCGGTGAACGGGACGCGGCGATGCGGGTCAGCTCGGCTGGGACATCTTCGATGTCGTAGGTATCGGCGATCGATTTCACCGCGGTTTCACGAGAAATTTGCCCGGAGGCCGCGAGAGTCGCGAGGGTTTGGGCGTCTCGCTGGCGGTCCTCGGCGGTAGGGGGATACCAGCGGGGCCATTTCAGGGTGAGACGTGCGGTAGGATCGAGGGCCGGGATTTCCGCGCCGAAGGCCTGCAGCCGATAGGTGTTGGATGCCAACAGGACCATGCGGGCGAGTTGGAGCAGGGCGCCCTCGCCGTAGCTGACACGGAGATTGTCGGCGAGCCAGATCAGGCCCTGGTTCATCAGTTCCAGGGCACGACCGGATTGCGCCGCCGTGAGGCGATCGGCGCTGGCCCTGTTGCCATGTACGCTCTCGAGCGCGAATTCGCGCAGCGTGCGCACATAGTCGATCACCGCGGCGGAGGCCGTGCCGCCGATCTCCAGCAGTTTGGCGTCGCCTTTTTCGCTGACGACGAGCGCATTGCCGGCACCCTTGACGATCTCCGTGTCGGAGGCCGCGGGCTCTTTGATCAGCAGGGTTGGATCGGAGCTGTATTTGAGGCCACGGCCCGCCTGGCTGAGCTGGTAGTCGATTTCGATCTGCGTTTCGATGGCGCTTCGGAAGGTGCATGCGCCGTCGTCGGGACTGCCGGTGGCGGAGACACCGGGCAGGTTGCGGATCCAGGCGACCGGGACGAAGCCGAGCCCGTGATGGACGCTTCGTTCGGTATCGATTTCGGGCGGGTCGGGACTGTCGATGGGCTGCGGCAGGAACCAGGTTTCGTTGTTTCTGTCCCAGTTTCTGGAGAACCAGTATTCCGCGCCTGGATCGTTGATGTCATAGCCGGTGGCCGCGAGGAATTGGCCGGCTACCTTGTAGCGCTCGGTCACCGTTTTAAGCGTGTCGGGTGCCTGGGGATCCCAGATCGGGGTAAGCCAGGTGGTGTCGAGTACGTCGAAGAAGATCCGGCCGCGGAGTACGCGCAACAGGATCGCGACCGAGCCGATCGAGCCACGGATCGCTGCCTCGGTCATGACCTGGTTGAGGCGGCTTTCCTTGGCGATGTCGGCCAGGGCGGCCCGGATCGTCCGGTCGGCGCAGTCGATCGTCGGAAAGTGTCCCTCGCTGAACAGGAGGGCGACGCTGTCCTCGACGACAATGCGCGAGAGGGCATAGCGGACGGAGGGGCGGCGGTTGCGTAGGGGGATGTACTCGCCGCCGGCACCGCGCTCCTCATGGAACTGGTTTGGCAGGACGTCGTAGAGGGTGCCATCCAGGACTCGCTTGAGAATGTCCAGCACGCGGGCGCGCGCGGGGTAATCCCGATCTCGGGGGATCAGATCGCAGATGGTTTCGAACATGCGGGTCCTAACGGGCGAGGAAGGGCACGGTCATGCGGCGGGAGGGAGCGCCCTGGTCGATCAGGGCCGCGAAGGCACGGGACAGGGCGTCGACCTGATCGTCCTTGGTTCCGTGGGGGAAGTCGCGGAGTTCTTCAAGGAAGGCGTGGTTCCATGCGGCGCGGACGATGGAGACATTGCCGGCCTCGATCTGTGCCGCAACGGGAGTGGCGCGGGAGGCCTTCGAACCGGTTTCGGACGTGACGATGACATTGTGGCCGGCGAGTTGGGCGGTCAGGTAGCTGGCGACGAAGCCGCCGGCGGAGCCCGGGTCCTTCGGTAGCGAGATCGCGACTGTGCGACCGTCGAGTTTGGCGGTTTGCAGGATGGCTTCCTCCACCTGGTGCGGGCCGCCCTGCAGGCGGATGATATCCGTTATCGTGAAATGCTGGTTGTCGCTCCGATGCAACTTGATACCGACGGTCCAGTCCGGGTCGTTGTCGGTGCGCTTTGGTGTGGAGGCGAGGTCCCAGGCTCGGACGGAGCGGCCCGCGGCGGGGCTCGCGTCCAGAAATTCGATCGGGTGGATGGCGAACATCGTGCCGTGCGCGGGGCGCGGCGTTTGCTGATACATGGCCGACCATACCCGTTCACCGACGGTCGCACGCTTGCGGGCTAGCGCTTCGGCGCTTTCCCACTCGGGCCAAAGAGGCGCTCCCTCAGGACGGTTGAGTGGGTCGCTGGGTTCAGCGAGTGCGGGGAGGCGGAGGACCCGCCATTGCTCGTGCTGGTGGGCGAGGAGCCGGCCGCCGAGATCGTCTTCGTGCCAGCGGGTCATGATCAGCACGATACGCCCGCCCGGCTTCAGGCGAGTGATCAGGTCGGCGCGGTACCAGTTCCAGACGAGGTCGCGATGGTTGGCGTTATCCGCTTCCGCGTGGGATTTGATCGGATCATCGATGATGGCCAGGTCGGCGCGGCGGCCGGTGATGGGCCCGCGGATGCCGGCGGCGAAGTAGTCGCCGCCGGTGGTGGTGCGCCAACGGCCGGCCGCCTTGTTGTGTTGGTTCAGGGTATAGCCGAGGCGTTCGCCCTGTGTTGCCACGAGGTCACGGACCTGGCGGCCAAAATGCTGGGCAAGATCGGCCGTGTGCGATGCCGCGATGATCGAGCTGCCGGTGTGCTGGGTAAACCACCAGGCGGGAAAGAGCACCGACGCGTAGGTGGATTTCGCGCTGCCGGGCGGCAACAGAAGCATCAGACGGTCGGTTTGTCCTGCCGCCACCTTTTCCAGTTCGCGGATCAGCAGGTGGTGGTGGGCGGCAGGAGACTGGCCGGCCGGTTCCAGGGCGATGGTGGCCCAGTCAGTCAGGCTGGAGCGGATCGTCTGGCGGGTCTCCTGCTCCTGGCTGAGTTGCCGCCAATCTGATTGCGAGCTCCTCATCCGTTAGACGATACAGTTCTGTTGAAGGGCCGGTCGGCGGAACGCCGGTGGTGCGGCGGGGGTGGATGTAGGGGGCGGTTATTTTGGCAAATGACGCCGCAGCATCGAGATCGCCCTCGGACCATTTTTGCCGCATGATCGCGAGCAGAATGTCGAGAGGCGTGGGATCTGGAGATATGCAGTTGAGGTTTTGGGTTGCAGTGAGGCGCGGCGTCGCGCGCGTGTCTGCAGCATGGATGGATTTATACGATTTTCTGGGGTATGTGGGCAAGGTAAAATTTCCTTTTCGCGGCATTATTTCTTATGGCTGCTGGGTCGCCTTGCCGCTGCTTGTTTTTGGGTGTGGGGGGCCGGATGCCGCAACAATGCTACAATCCGGACGGGTGGTGGGACTGGTCGGCCTGGAGGGGCGTTGGGTGGGGCCGGTCTCGCCGGCGGAGTTGGGGTGCGGTGGCACGACGACGGGGTTGATGACCATCGGGCATGCGAGTTTCGGCTTCGCCCCGTTCGAGAACACCGTCGTTATACACGGGACGGTTGGTTCCGATGAGACGCTCACGGGGACGCTGGAGCGCGTCGGCGGCGACAGGCAGATGCTTGCGATCAACGTGGAGGCGCAGGTTGTGCATGTGCCTAACGCGCCGGATCGAATTGAGGGGGCGTTGGCGTCGGGGCGATGCCGGTGGCGCATGAAATTAACAAGGGGATAAGAATTAACGGTCATTCACGGAATATTCCCGCTGTTTGACGGCCGATCTGAAGGGGCAAATCTTTCATATAAATTAATTTTGTATGAGCCTGAGGATGTCTGGCGACTTATTGGTTGGGTCGGGCCGGTCGGGTGCTTTAAATTGTTGGGGATTTATATGGAACACCTGGGCAACAGTCCGCATTGGAACGGATTCCACCGGAATGACTTGAGCTACTGGGAGGGCGAAGAGCCCGACCGGCAGCCTTTGGCGAGAAAACGTGCCGGTGGCAAGCGGCGAGCGGTTGTCGAAGTGACCGACCTGGCTCGCCGGGAACCGTTGGTTTTGGCTGTGGAAGATCAGGTTCGCTTCTTGCCGGGGCTGCAGACGATATGTGAGTTCCTGGGCATACGGCTCGAGCGGGTGGACAGCCACCGTGATCTCGCGCCGTTACTGAAGGTATGCAGGCCGATGGCTATTTTCTGCGAATTGGACAGTCCGGGTCAGGATGGATGCCACGTGATGAAAATCGTCGCCGAGCATGATCGGACCCTCCCCTTGATGGTTGTGTCGGGTGAGGATCCGAGCCTGTTGGGTGCCGCGCAGGCCGTGGAAGAACTTCTCCACTTGACGGGGGTTCTGGCGAGCGAACGTCTGCCGGGAATTGGCGAACTGGTTGAGTTTCTGTTTGCGGCGGGCCGCAAGGGGCGTTGCCTTAGCCTTTTGCCGGGGTGAGGGCATGGGCCTGTCAGGCGAGGCTGGAGCTTCCTGCGTCTGGACGAAACGCTGCTCGGCGGGCGGCGGGGCATACGCCGTTACGACGTTTGCGGGCCGTTGTAGCGTAGGCGCCGAACGGACGGTCTGGGCGAGAGTTGGGTTCGACGATGCTGGCCCGATATGCATCCCATTCTGCCGTCGTGATCGTGGTTATATTGGTCGTCAGATTAGCGGACGCGAGGGTTTCGTTACCATAGACATGGCGGGGGATAGGTTGGGCCTGGGCTAAGGGGAAGTCCGAGGCCAGGCGAATGGGAGAGTTGCTGCGGGTAAAGCGCAGGTTCGTGAAGAGCGGGCCGAACCAGCGATCGGTCTCGACGATGCCCTCATAGAGAGCGTAGCCGCCCTGCAGAGGGAGGTTCGCCGGCGGGCGGATCAACAGACTCCAATCCGGTGCCGTCCGGGCGATCAGGCCGGTCCATATCTGCAGCGTGCCAGGCTCCGGCAGTACCGTCAGGAATGGCGGAGCGCAGCCGGCGAGGTCGGCGGGAGCCGCTGCATCGAAGGTGTCACAGAAGCCAGGGAACTGGGCGGCTGTCAGGGCGAGCCATTCGTTCTTGTATTGCCAAAAGATCGAGTTGCCGTCCCATAGCAGCGTGAGGTCGGTCGGCGGGAAAACCCACCAGCCGAACCCGGCGGCAGAGGTTGCCGCCTCACAATATCGGGTGGCGCGTGTGGGTAATGTCCCGGCCGCGGAGCGGTCCGCGCGCATGGGAGGGCGTGCCTGCTCGATCAATCGATGGAAATGGACGATCGGGACGGAAGCGGTTTCATGAGAAAGCCGTTCTTGCGTATGACCCGCGTGCATCCGTGGCTTTTGCGACATGTCCAGGTCTCCTGGTTGGGGCCCGGCCGCACGAGCCCGGATGGCGCTCAGGAGCTTTCTGGTGCGCTTGGCTTTCCGGCGTCAGGGACGGATCGGCGAGGACGGGAGCGTTCATCCGGCTAGAGATCTTAATGTTCTATCGTCCGGGCTCAAGAAATCCATCTGGTTTATGAGGTGGTGGAAGCGGGACTCTATCCAAAATGAAATAAACGGGGGCATCACGTTTAAAAAATACGTCTTGCTCAAGCAGACTGATGATACGGGTCCGATTGAAATGTCGCTGGAGCGCTTTCACGGCTAGTGAGCGCGCTCCAGCTTCGATCAGGCGGCTTTTCTATGAAGTGGCAGTCAGTCGATATCCACCGCCGAGGCGGATGCGGCCCGTATCCTTGATTTCAGACATGGGCAACCGGTATCCTCCGCCGACGCGGATCTTGCCGGTATCGGTGCTCTCGTTGTTCGTGGAGTTGGGCTTGGAGACTGGGGCATTCGGGGAAAGCTGGGTCATGCTGGGTCCTTCCGACCAGGGGTGAGGCGGTCAATAGGCTGCAGTGGGTCCCCGTCCGTTGGTCGCGCAACATCGTTGCCCAACACGCTGGAGAAGAGGATCCAGAGAGCGGGAGCGCGGGGTCTGACTTTTTAGGAGAGTGCCAGCGGACGCAGTACGCCTAATGACCCTTGGTTTCTAATCCATCGGTTGATGGCGCGTCAAGACAATTTTCCTGAGGTTTAAAGACAATCATTGGTTGCGGAGTGCCTTAACTCACGATAACGTGATAAAGGGGTCATGGTGAAGCGTTGTTCGCGAGATGGCGGTTCAGCTGACCAGGGAAAATCGGTGCCATAGAATTGCCTGACATGGAAACTGATCGCGTCGGGGCTGCCTCGGGGATGGTAAACTCGCTCGTCTGGGTGAGACTTTTCTCGACGATGGACGTGCGTGGTCCGAGTGGGGCGAGCCTGCTGCCGAAGGGTCGCAAGGCACGGGGTGTGCTGGCGGTTCTGGCGCTGAATGCCGGGCGGCCGGTCATGCGGGATGAATTGACCGAGTTGCTCTGGAGCCGCCGGGAACGGGAGCAGGCTCGCGCTTCGCTGCGACAGGTCGTGCACGAGCTGGGCAATCTGCTCGGCGGGATCGATCCGGATCTGTTTGTGGTGGATCGCACCCACCTGTCTCTGGGCAACGCACTTGCGAGCAGACCGCAGAGCGATGTGGTCTGGGTGGACACACAGGCACTGTCTCGCGCCGGCGTGGTTCGGCGCGATGTACTGGAATTGTACCGGCCGGGGTTGCTCGAGGATCTGGTGGGCATGGACCCGGCGTTTGATCGCTGGCGCGCGGCGCAGAGCGAACGTTTGTCCGGGTTGGCGCGTGGGCTGGCAGAGAGATGGCTCGCTGAATGCCAGGCGGCGAGGCACGATAAAGCAGACGCAGGGGCGGAGGCCCTGGTTGGTGCGGCCGAGTTGCTGATCGCCATCGATCAGGCACATGAAGGTGCATGGCGGGCGCTTATTCGGGCGCATGCCGCCAGGGGCGATCGGGCCGCCGCGGTGAATGCGTTCGAACGTTGCGCGGATGCGCTCGCATCCGTGGCACAGCTTGCGCCGTCGGAGGAGACGGCGGCATTGCTGTCGAGTATCCGCAATCCCGCAGCCACGCAGGGTGCGACGGCCGGGAGCCATGTGCCTAACGGCGAGTCTGCTGCCGGATTCAAATCGGCGAATGTGCGCGCTGTCCCGGTGGGCCGAGGGGCGCATCGTGCCGTGCGGATAGGCGTGATGCCGTTGCGCGCCTTGGATGCGAACGAAACGGACGCGCTGTCTCTTGGATTGGCTGAAGAAATTACCTACGCGTTGTCTCGCCTGAGTTGGCTTGCATGCGTGCCTCCCAGTTCCATGAGCGCAGCAGCCCGGCAGATTGCCGCGGCGCCGTTCGGAAGCAACGCGGCCTGGCATGCGCTCAATCTGGATCTCGTGCTGGAAGGAACCGTGCAGCGTGGCGGCGGCAGGGTACGTGTCATGACCCGATTGCTCGATTTGAGCGCGGGGGATGAAGTGATCTGGGCGAGGCGCTTTGATCGGGACGAGACAGATGTCCTGACCCTGCAGGACGAAATTGCAGCCGAAACTGTTGCCCAGTTGGACCCCGAGTTATTGATGCGTGAAGGAGAGAAGGCGCGGGCGCGGCCGCCGGGCGAAGCCGATGCGTCTGACTTGCTGCTGCGCGCGGTTCCGGCAATCTATCGACTTGAGCTCGACGGGTTTCATGACGCTGGAGACATGCTTGCAGCGGCGATCGCCTTGGATCCCGGACACGCATCGGCTCATGCCTGGTATGCCTATTGGCATTTGCTGCTTGTCGGCCAGGACTGGGCGGAGGATGCGGTGGCGGCAACGACGCGAGGAGGGGATCTGGCGGAGCGTGCGGTGGCATTGGACCCGACGGACGCCCGGGCCCTGACGATCGCGGGGCATGTGCGTGGCTTCCTGCAGCGGCAAGCGGCTGAAGGCATGGAACTGCATGAGCGGGCGTTGGCGGTTCATCCGCATCTGGCGCTGGCCTGGTGTTTCTCGAGCCTGTCGCTGTGTTATATGGGGCGTCATGAGGAAGCGCTGTCGCGGATCATGCAGGCGCAGAAATTGTCGCCGTTCGATCCGCACGGCTTCTTCTTCGATATGGCGGCGACGATGCCGAATTTGTTGTTGCGGTCGCATGAGCGTGTGATCGAGCTTGGCTACCGGGCGCTGGCACTGAATCCTGGCTTTTCGTCGACCTACAAGGGCCTTTTGTCGGCGCTGGGACATCTGGGGCGCCGCGGCGAGGCCGACGATATCCGAGACCGGCTGTTGGTTCTGGAGCCGAAATTCTCCGTGCGAGATGCGCTGGCCCGCTCACCTCTGACCAAACCGGAGGATTTGGCGCATTATGCGGATGGCTTGAGGCGGGCCGGGCTGCGGGAAAGCATCTTCTAGAGCATGATCGGCTCAGGTAGAATCGCCGCTCCTGCTCTAGTCTTTGTTTTGGCGAGCATTATCGGATCATGTGGAGAACATGATCCGATAGTGCACTAGCCGGGGGTGACTGGTTTTGTTCTGCTGGGAACGTTTTGCGGCAGTCGGCAGCTTTGAATTCGTCCCTGCACGGAGCGCGTATTTCATGCGATCGTCATAGCCGGCGTACGGGAATGCTCCATGCCAGGAGCAGCGCCGTACCGGCAAAGGCCGCGATTGTCAGGAAGGCGCCACTGAAGGCTTGGGCAATCTCGGTCTGGACCGCCAGCCGACGTGACGGGTCCAACGACGCTAGGGTCTGAGGGCCGCGCTGTACAAGTTCAGTGAATATGGCGGCGGTTTGGGGATCCTTTGCGGCAAGGATAGCGAACAGGACCGTGCCGACAATCGCAGTGGCCAAGGCTGCACCGACCGACCGGGAGATTTGCACCGATGCCGCCGCGGCGGCCAGGGAACTTGGACCTGCTATGGTTTGAACGGTGATCTGAACGACCGGCATTCCGGTGCCGAAGCTCATGGAGATCGCGGCGAAGGTCCAGGGAAGCACCGATAGCGGCAGCCGGGGGGCCAGGATCGCCAGGAGCAGCAGCATCCCTACGCTGACGGCAAGACCGAAGGACGGCCAGATGGCGGTGCGGCCGGTGCGCGCGATCATTCTGCCAGTGAAGATGGAGCCGATACCGATACCGGCGGTGAGCGGCAGCATCAGCACGCCGGTATCGCCGGCGGTGACGCCGCGGGCTACCTGCAGATATAGCGGCAGGAACGTGATCAGCGAGACCACAGATCCGGCGAGGCAAAGTGCCATCAGGTCGCTGCGCAGGATGGTCGGATCGCGAAGCAGGTTGACCGGCAACAGAGGCGTGGGCGCGCGGCGTTCCTGGCGGATCAGCACGATCAGGGCCATGCAGGCGACCGCGGCCAGAACGGCGATAAGCGGCAATGATCTTGCGTCCAGCTTACGGACCTGTTCCAGCGCGATCAGGCCGGGAACGATGGTGAGCGTGAAGAAGATCGTGCCCCAGGTGTCGAAGCTGAAGCGGCCACCGCCCTGGTATTGCGATTTCAATCGGATTGCCATCAGCATCGACAGCAGGCCGAGCGGGATGTTGATGAGCAGAACGGATTGCCAGCCGATGTGTTGGGTAAGATAGCCGCCGACCACCGGGCCGAAGGTGCTGGCGGTGACGAAGGTTGTGGCGAGGTAGCCCTGGTAGCGGCCGCGCTGGCGGGGTGGAACAGCCTCGCCGATGAGGGCCTGGGATAGGGTCATCAGTCCGCCGCCCCCGAGGCCTTGTAAGGCCCGGGCGAGCACGAGCACCCAGAGGTTGGACGCCATGGCGCCGAGCACGGAAGCCGCCATGAGGATCGACAATGCGACGTAGAGCATGCGCTTGCGGCCAAGCGCGTCGCCGAGGCGGCCATAGATCGGAGCGGCGATGGTGTTGGCCAGAAGGTAGGCGACGACGATCCAGGAAATCTGCTCGACATTGCCGAGCGCGCCGGCGATCGCCGGGAGCGCCGTCGATACGATCGTTTGATCCAGCGCCGACAGGAACATCGGCAGCATGATCGATGGGAATACCTGAAAGAACAGCCGGCGCATTGCCGCGGCATCGGGCGGCTCGGCGATATCGCTGGGGTGGGTTGTGGCCATGGCGGCAGCGTAGCTGGACATTGCCGGTGCCGGCCAGAGTGGGGCAGATTTTTTGCGGATGGGAGGCGGAGGATTACCCCCGGCTAAGGCCGGCGAGCGGGCGCAGGCGCATGCCGATCCAGCAGCCTGGGATGGCGGCGAGAAGCCAGACGAAGCCATGCAGGCTTCCCGATGAGATGCCGCCGATCAGCGCACCGATGTTGCAGCCGAAGGAAAGGCGGCCGCCGAAGCCCATGAGCAGGCCGCCGATCGCGCTCGCGATCGCTCCGCGCAATGGAGGCCAGGGCTGACGGCGGAAGCTGCCACGATGGGTCGCGATAAGGGCGGCACCGAGGATGACGCCGATATCCATCAGGGAAGAATCCTGGGCGAGGATCGGCCCGGCGAGGGCCTGCCGGGCGCCGTCCCAATTCCAGAATTCGCTCCGGGCGATGGTGCTGCCGAGGTCGACGTTCAGGGCGGTCAGAAATTTCGCACCCCAGAGGGTGAGGCCCATCGTGACGCCCCAAGGTTGTCCCGACAGCAGAAAGGCGATCGCGGCCAGGATGCCGATGATCGTTGCGGCGCGGAGCTGGGAGCGGCTTGGCATCGGCGAGCGGCGCAGGAGGAAGGCGGCGAGCGCGGCGGTAAGGGCCAGGGTGGCGGCCAATCCGCCGAGAGTGCCGAACCTGTCGGCGAAATTGACCGGGGCGAAGGCGGGCAGACGCAGGGCGGCCGGCAATATCAGGGTGCCGAGAACCCCGCCGAGGGCGAAGAACGGGATCGTTATCCACATGCGCCGCGAACCGCCGCCGGCATGGCAGATCGTGCCGGAGCCGCAGCCATTGCCGAGCTGCATACCGACGCCGAACAGGGCGGCTCCGCCAACCAGGGGCAAGCCGAGGGGAGCGACGAAGCCGGAATAGCCAGGCGCGCCGGCAGATAGCGGGATGATCACCAGGGCGGCAATGGCGGCGATCAGCAGGCCGGAGGAGAGCTCGGCGCCGTCGCCACGATCGAGGAAGGCGCGAAAGGCGCCGGTGAAGCCGAAGCGGGTGAGCAGGAACACGGCTCCGAGGCCGATTGCCACGAGCAGCAGCGGGATCGACGTCCATTGGCCGGCGTTGATCAAGGCGGCGATGGTCCCTAGCGTAGCGGCCCAAACGCCGGCGAGGATCAGTCGGTCGGTGCCGACAATTGGGCGGGCGTGGGCGAGGCTCGCGCTCATGATCGTTCCTGATGATGGAAACTGGCAGGCTTTGGAGCGGTCGGGCCTTGGCTCCCGGCGGAGTTCAACGCCCGGCCGTTCTCAATGGCTGGTCGATCTCAGTTGGTGACGGGCCGGGAGGCATCCGCGGTCCACTGGGACATGGAGCCGTCGTAGAGCTTCACGTCGGGGCGGCCGAGAATTTCCGACAGGTACAAACCAGTCAGTCGCGGCAAGGTGTCCGGTGTTACAGTACGTGGTGACCGGTTCCGTGCCGACTTTGGCGAACAGGGCTTCGAGTTCAGGCCGCGGCTTGAGGCGCCCGTCGGGGGTTAGCGCGTCGGACTGGTTGACCCATAGGGCGCCCGGGAGATGGCCGAAGCTGCTGACAGCAGGGACTTTTGCCTTGCCGTACCATTGAGCCGGCGGGCGGGCGTCCAGCATGACGCGGGTGTGCCGGGCGACCGAGGTCTCCACATCGGGCAGATCCGCGCGAAGGGCTTCATTGTAGTGCGGGGTGAAGCCGGCGGGCCGGGGGGTGACGTTCGCGGTGTCCAGCGCGCGGCCGGTTCCGATCCAGCCGGCCTCGCCGCCGTCGAGGATGGAGACCTGCTCATGGCCCAGGACCTTGAAGGTCCAGTAGACGCGGGCGGCGGCGGCAAAATCGCCGTTGCTGACGATGACGGCGTGCGTTGACGGGCCCACGCCGAGGCTGCCGATCAGGGCGGCGATCTGCGGTTGCGGCGGCAAGGCTCCGGCGGAGCCGTCGGGTAGCTTGGTACGCCAGCCGATCTGCTCGTAGTCGGCGGGAACCGCACCGGGAATGTGGCCGGCCTGGTACTGCTCGTGGGGGCGGATGTCCAACACGACCAGGTTTTGATCCGGACGGTTGGCGGCGAGCCAATCGGCCGACACCAGCGGTTGGGCGAGGGCGGGGAGGCTGGCAAGCGAGAATGCGAAG
This sequence comes from uncultured Alphaproteobacteria bacterium, assembly GCA_963839645.1. GTDB lineage: Bacteria > Pseudomonadota > Alphaproteobacteria > Acetobacterales > Acetobacteraceae > PALSA-911. Next base: position 1,198,192 of record CAWIVZ010000001.1, read on the forward strand.
GTCAGAAGGATGCGGCGCATAGGCGGGAACTCCGGAGAGAGGAGAATTAAATACTCCAAATCGGCTCCGTATTGTCAAACAGAAAAAAAATCATCTAGAATAGGCCGAAATTTAGGAAGGGAGCGTGCGCATGGCGGATAATAAGGAGTTGGACCGGCTGGACCGTGCGATCTTGCGGCTGTTGGCGGATGACGCGTCGCTGTCGCTGGCGGAGGTTGCGGAAAAGGTTGGATTGACGCCGACGCCCTGCTGGAAGCGGATCCGGCGGATGGAGCAGGACGGGATCATTCTGCGCCGCGTCGCGGTGTTGGACCCCGCCAAGATTGGCGTGCCCGTGTCGGTCTTCGTGGCGGTGGAGACCGCGGATCATTCGAGCCAATGGCTCGAGCGCTTTGCGGCGGTTGTGACCGGCATGCCGGAGATCGTCGATGCATGGCGGATGAGCGGAGACGTGGATTATCTGATGCATGTGGTCGTCGCGGATATCGCGGCCTACGACGATTTCTACCGGCGGCTGATCGCGGCGGTGCCGCTGCGCAATGTGACCAGCCGCTTCGCCATGGAGCGCCTGAAGGCCGGACCCTTGCCGGTGTGATGATTTTGCGGCCACGCAGGCGCGAAACCTCCGGATGGGAACGGTTGCTTAACCTGGGTCTGGCTCACTCCACCCGCGAAATGTATGGAGGTGGGCGGATGTCCGGCAGCAGATTGGTCAATCGCAATGTGGTCGGCGAGAACGGCCGGACGAGTATGCGTCTGGAACCGGAACTATGGGATGCGTTGCAGGAGATCTGCCGGCGGGAGCGGACCGATATCGGGACTATGGTTCGCCGGATCGAGGCTCAGGGCCGCGGAGAATGGGGAACGGACACGCAGCCAGCTGCCGACGCGGGAAGGTCCGGCGGCCGCACGAGCGGGGTGCGCGTGTTCATCGTGCAGTATTTTCGCGCCCTTGCGGCCGGCAAGATGCAGGATTTCGATGTGACTGCGCCGCCGCGAAGCGATTGCATCAGTGAAAGCAGTCTTGCCTGATAAGGCAGGTCAGTCTTCGCCGGCGGCCATTGCCACGCCAGCCGATGGGTTCCGGGCCGGTTCGGCGCCGGTGTAGAGATGCGGCCAACGCCGCTGGACGACCGGGCTGGTCGTTCCATAGGCAACACAGGTGCCAAGAATAGCTGGCGGTCCGCCCCAGCGTTCGGTGATCTTGGCGTCAAGGGCCTCGCCGCTGATGGTTTCTCCCTGCTTTTTGGCAGCGTCGGTGTCGCGTTTGGCTCGGTGCGGATTAATGGTCTGGAAGGCGGTCGTGGCCATCTGCTGCAGCAATTCGCGCAGATGGGTGCAGCCATGCGTGCCGCCAATCCGGAGATTGGCCTCTTTCAGGAAGCCGCGGCCGATCTTGAGACCCGCGAGGCGGGCAAAATTGGGTGCGGCGCTGGGGCAGATCGCGTAGGGCGTATGGTCTGAGGTGGCCTCGCATGCGGTGATCGCCATGTCTTCGGTCACGGTCATGCGCATGAACATGCCATGCAGCGGTTCTCCCGCGGCGATGAAGCTCCGCTCCTCGTTGGGGAAGCCGTAGGCCTTGGTATCGGTCAGCGAGGCTTCGATGTCATACAACCCGTCGGTCCGCCGATAGCCCTGGATGGTGATGGCGCGGGTATGCGATAGCTCGCGGGCAACGGGGGGGCTCAAGGGCATCAGGGCGCTCCGGCACGGATTGGGCTGAATTGTGCAGTGCAGCAGGGCTGTATATCGCCGCGCCGAGACGTGTGCAAATCCCCGGCGCAAACCCTCAGTGTCCGTCCGGAAAGTCTGACGGGTCGGTCCGGCGGGTCTTTTCGGCGCTGGGAGCGTCGGAAACTTGCCGCGATGTCCCTGCATCGCGACGGCGTTTCCTCCTTCCCAGCACCAAAAATCCCTCGCCGGCCCTCCGCCGCAGACTTTCCGGACGGACACTCAGGGGTCGCAGCCCTCGAGGCGCAACAGGTCGATCACCGCCCTGTCCTCGACATTCGAGGAGGTGAAGGCCTGGCCGATGCCGTGCACAAGCACGAATTTCAGGGCGCCGTCCTGCATCTTCTTGTCGCGGCGCATGTGGTTGACGAGCGTCGCGGCGGAGAAACGCCGGTTCAGGGTGCGGAGTTCGGCGTGCAGGCCAAGGCCGGCGATATGCGCCACGACACGCTCGGCGTCCTCGGGTGGGCAGAGGCCGAGGCGGGCGGAAAGCCGGAATGCCAGGCCGAGGCCGATCGCCACGCCCTCGCCGTGCAACAACCCGCCGCCGTAGCCGTATTCCGCTTCCAGCGCGTGGCCGAAAGTGTGTCCGAGATTGAGCAGCGCGCGGCCGTCATTGGGTTTTTCCTCGCGCTCGTCGTCGCCGACCACGCCGGCCTTGAAGGCGCAGGCCTGGCGAATGGCATCGGCCTGGGCATCGGCATCTCCGCCGATGACCGCCGCGCCGTGGGTTTCGCACCATTCGAAGAATTCGGGGTCGGCGATCAGCCCGGCCTTGACGATCTCCGCGTAGCCGGCCGCGAGTTCACGCCGTGGCAGGGTGGCCAGGGTGCCGGTATCGGCCAGGACCATGCTCGGCTGGTGGAAGGCGCCGAGCAGGTTCTTGCCGCGCGGCGTGTTGATGCCGGTCTTGCCCCCGACGGAGCTGTCCACCTGGGAGAGCAGGGTGGTCGGGATCTGGACGAAAGGCAGGCCGCGCAGCGTGGTCGCGGCCGCGAAGCCGGCGAGGTCGCCGACCACGCCGCCGCCTAGGGCGATGACGGTGGTCCGCCGTTCGACCTTGGCCTCGAGCAGCGCATCGGTGACGCGGCCATAGATTTCGAGGTTCTTCGACGCTTCCCCCGGCGGGACGACGATCTGGCTGACGGCGATGCCGGTTTCCGCGAGGCCTTGCAGCAGGGCTGGTAGGTGCAGTCCGGCGACGTGTTCGTCGGTGATCACGACCGCGCGCTTTTGCTGCAGGCGCGGGGCCAGCAACGCGCCGGCGCGGGCCAGCAGGTCGCGGCCGATGACCACGTCTGTACTGGGTGGTGGACAGTTGCACCGACAGGCGGCGCGGCGGCTGCCACGACAGCAATGTCTGCATCACCGCGTTGGTGCTGTGCTCCAGGCTTTCATCGCCGCAATCCACGATCAGGTCGGCCTCTGCATAGACTGGATAACGCTGGGCCATGAGATCACGAAGAATCCTTTCCGGGTCGCCGCCTGCCAATAAAGGCCGATTATCGCGCCCGGCAACACGGCGGACAAGGACGGGCAGGGTGCAGCGCAGCCAAACGGAGACGGCGTCCCGGCGCGTTGCGGCCCGGGTCTGCCCGTCCATAAAGGCGCCGCCGCCGGTTGCCAGCACCACCGGTTCGCCCGACAGCAGACGGCGGATGACGCGGCGTTCGCCGTCGCGGAAGCTTTCCTCGCCATATCTGGCGAAGATTTCCGGAATGGTGCGTCCGGCGGCCAGTTCGATCTCGGCGTCGGCATCGTGGAACGGCATGCCGAGCCGGGCGGCCAGCCTGCGGCCGATGGAGGTTTTGCCAGCGCCCATCAGGCCAACCAGCACGATGCTGCGACCGGCGAGGGCGGCGGGCAGGGCGCCGGGCTCGGCGCCGTCCGGGTGGCCGAGGCGGATGGTCTCTCGAAGAGCGGTGTTGCGTGACATGACGCCGGAGGCTAGCACAGCCGGGCACATTCAGGCCAAATTGGCCAGGCGCCACGGAGTCGTTCTCGTCCTCATGAGCCGCATCTTTCTCATCATTGTCCTGCTCGTCCTGGTGCTGTGCGGAGCGGGGGTCGTGATTCTGGGCGCGTTTCCGCCGGTCCCGCATGTGCAGCCGGTGGAGAAGGTTCTGCCGAACGATCAGTTCAAGACCAATTGAATGGCCATTCGCGCGGCATCGTCCCAAGACCGCCATATCGAGGCGTTCCTGGAGATGCTGGCCGCGGAACGGGGGGCGGCGCGCAATACCCTGGCGGCCTATGGTGCCGATCTCGATGATTTCGCCGGGTTTGCCGCCAGCCGGGGGGGCGGACCGTCGAAAGCCGATGCCTTGACGTTGCAGGGCTACATGGCGGGGGTGGCTCAGGCCGGGTTGTCAGCCCGCACGGCGGCCCGGCGGTTATCGACATTACGGCAGTTTTTTCGGTTCCTGTTGCGCGAGGGCGTGCGTCCGGACGATCCGACCACCCTGCTGGACAGCCCGGGGTTGCCGCGATCGCTGCCGAAATATCTAACGGAGTCCGAGGTGGACGGGCTGCTCGCGGCCGGAGCGGCTCGGGCCGGCCGGCAGGGGTTGTTCGCCCGCGCGGCGCTGGAGATTCTGTATGCGACCGGGCTGCGGGTATCCGAGCTGCTGGCGCTGCGGCGGGAGGCATTGGCGGGAGATGCGGCTGTGTTGCTGGTGCGCGGCAAGGGCGGCAAGGAGCGGATCGTGCCGCTATCGGATGCGGCGAAGGCGGCGGCCGGTGCCTATGTCAGCGGGAGGCCGGGTTCCGGCGATGAGGCGAGGGATGCCCGAGATGCCAGCCCGTGGTTGTTTCCCGGACGCGACCCGCGCCAGGCGATGACCCGCCAGGGCTTCGCGTTGATCTTGAAGCAGGTCGCGATGGATGCGGGTCTCGATCCCGTGCGCGTGTCGCCACATGTGCTGCGCCATTCCTTCGCGTCCCACATGCTGGCGCGAGGAGCCGATCTGCGCAGCCTGCAATTGCTGCTGGGCCATGCGGATATCGCGACCACGCAGATCTATACCCATGTGCTGGCCGAACGGCTGCAACGGCTGGTCGAGGCGCATCATCCGTTGGCCAGGAAGTTCGCCGGATAGGGCGCTCTCACGTCCGACGGCCCTGGCTCGCTACTCGATCCTGAAGGCGCGCATGACCGGGATCTTGATCTGATCCAGGACCACGGCGAACACCATCGCGGCGACGAACACGCCCGCCGTGATCGCGATGGGTAACGGCGCCATCAGGCTGCCTGACCACGCCAGCGCCGACGCGCCGCCGATATCGAGCACGGAAGACGCGAGAACCCACCTGCCAGGTCTGGAGTGCCACATGTGGTGGCGTTCCCGCAGCACATACAGCAATGCCTGGTTGCCGAACACGAGGGTGACGAACGCCAGGCTTTGCAGTTCTGCCTGGCCGAGTCCGAGTTTGAATTTGCCGATCGCCAGCATCGAGGCCGAGAAGCCGAGCTTGCATACGCCGAGCACCAATGCGGCGCGGGTGATGCCGGGCATGTGCCATTTGCTGGGTGACGGGGCGAAGCTCGCGCGGTCGGTGGTGAGCGACATGCTGAGAAAGTCGTTCGTCAGCAGCATCAGAACCATCAGGACCGGCGTCATGACCGCATGACCCGTCAGGCCGAGCCCGACGGCGAGCAGCAGGACGATCTCGACCTTCTTCGCCAACATGTTGAAGGTGTAGGACAGCAGTCGCTGAAACCCGATCCGCCCTTCGCGGACCGCGAAAACGATGCCAGCGAGGCCGGGCTCGGTCATCACCATGCCGGCCGCCGCCTTGGCCACATCGGTTGCCGTCGAGACGGCGATGCCGATCTGGGCCTGGCGCAGCGCCGGCGCGTCGTTGGTTCCATCGCCGCACATCCCGACCACGTGGCCGTGCTCCTGCAGGGCCTGCACCAACCGGTATTTCTCCTCCGGCACCACGCGGGCATAAACCCCGAAACGGTCGATGTCGGGCGTGCGGGACATCTCCCCAGGCGGGCAGACGGCGCCCTCGATGCCGACCTGCCGGGCGATCGCCGCGGCCGTGACCGGCGAGTCCCCGGTTACCATGACAGTGCGGACATTCAGGTCGCGCAGCGTGGCGATAAGCTCGGCCGAGTCCTCGCGTGGCGGGTCGCTGATGGCGATCAGGCCGGCGAGACGCATCGAATTTGGCGTCCCCATGGCGACGGCGATGACCCGGTGTCCCTGTTCGGCCAGATCGTTCACCCGGCGGGCGGCATCCGTCGGGGCTTGCGCCAGCGCGGCAATCACCTCGAACGCGCCCTTCACGATGCGGACCTCGCTGCCGTCGTGGTCTCGGGCGAAGGCCTCGGACATCCTTGTTCCTGGATCGAAGGGGACGAAGCGCGTTACGGGATCGATCCCGGCGCCGCGGGTTGCCTCTGTCGCGGCGGCCCGGATGGCGCCGTCGATCGGGTCCTGGTCCGCATCGGAGCTGGCCATTCCCGCGAGCGTCAGGACACGCGGGCGGTCGAAGCCGGGCATCGCCGTGACATCGACGACCTCCAGCGCATTGCGTGTCAGCGTGCCGGTCTTGTCGGCGCACAGCACGTCTATGGCGGCCGCTTCGTGCGAGGCGGACAGGCGGGTCAGCAGGACACCGCGCCGGGCCAGCGTCTGCGCCCCGAAGGCCGCCGACAGAGTGAACGTGGCCGGCAGGGCCACCGGGATCGTGGCCAGCAGCGCCGTCAGGCCGAGGCGAACCAGGTCATCGGCGGGCAATCCCAGGGCATAGGCATAGGCGACGATCAGGGCGGCGGTGGTGCCATTCACGATCGCGAGGTTGCGGGTCGCGGCAAAAATCGCTGCCTGCTCGGTGCTGGCGCCGCGGGCCACGCGCACGAGTTCGGCCGTTCGCCCGAAATTGGTTTTCGCCCCGGTTGCCGTCACCTCGGCGATGGCCTGACCGCGGCGCACCAGGGAGCCCGCATAGACCTGGGCGCCCGCATTCGCGTCTACCGGCACAGACTCGCCGGTGAGCATCGACTGATCGACCATCACCGCGCCGGACAGGATGGTGGCGTCGGCTGGAACCAGGGCTCCAAGCGGCAGCTTGATCGCATCGCCAGGCACGAGTACGGCGGCGGGGCGCTTCTGCCACTCGCCGTCGCGGCGAACCAGGGCCGTTGGCGCGAGCCGGTTCTTGAGCGCCGCGAGGGCGGCGTTTGCCCGACCTTCCTGAAGGACACCGATCGTCGCATTGAAGACGAGCAGAGCGGCGATCACCGCGGCCTCGATAGGCTCGCCGAGCGCGAGTTGCAGGACGATCGCGATTTCGAGCATCCACGGCACGGGCGACCAGAACTTGTGAAGAAAGATGCGCCAACGCGGCTGGCCGGCTTCGGCGACGGCGTTCGGCCCGATTTCGCTCGCCCGCCGGGCGGCCTCCGCCTCCGTCAGCCCCGGCGGCGTCGCGGCAGGGGTGGCGAACGCCGGGGATGCGGCGTCGGTCATGGCGACCCGGCCAGGATGGCGGAGGGGGCTGCCTGGTTCTCGATGCGCCCGTCGCGAAACTGCAGCAGGCGGTCGAAGCGGTCGAAGATCGTTTCGTCATGCGTGACCACGAGAACCGCTGCCTGCTGGTCCACGGCGATGCGGCGCAGCAGGTCCATGACCGCGCCGGCGCGTTGTGAGTCGAGCGGCGCCGTGGGTTCGTCCGCCAGGATAATGCGCGGGTTGTTGGCCAAGGCCCGCGCGATCGCCACGCGTTGGGCTTCCCCGCCCGACAGCGCCCCGGGCATGGCGTTCTTGCGGTGGCCGACCCCCAGATACTCGAGCAGGGCCTCGGCCCGGGCGCGCGCCTGGTGCGATGCGACATCCGCCAGTTCCATGGCGATCATGATGTTCTCGGTGGCATCGAGGAAGGGCAGAAGGTTATGGGTCTGGAAAATGAAGCCGATCTTGTCCAGGCGCAGCTTGCGCAGGTCGCGCCTCAGCCAGCGCCCATCATAGACGAGTTCCCCGTCGAGCCGCATCCACCCGCTGCTGGGCTCGGTGACGCAGCCGATGACGTTGAGCAGGGTGCTCTTGCCTGACCCGCTCGGCCCGCGCAGTCCGACGGTCTCGCCGGCGTGCACGGTGAGCGCGATGTCCACCAGCGCGTCGACGCGAGTGCCGCCCGTGCCGAAATGCTTGCAGATGCCACGCAACTCGACGAGCGGCTGTGGGCGCGGGAAGTTGGGCGCATCAGCCACTGGCCAGCGCCTTCGCCGGATCGATCTTGACCGCCGCGCGCACGCCGAGGACGGAGCCCAGCAGGCAGACGGCGACGACCACGCCGAACAGAACCGCGACGTCGCGCGGTTCAACCAGCAGGCGGCGGGGGAAGTAATCCTTGAACTGCAGGATCAGCAGCAGACCGATCGCGAAGCCGGAGATGCCGAGCAGCAACGCTTCTTGCACGATCAGGCCGATGATCGTGCGGTCGGGGGCGCCGATGAGCTTGAGCGTGGCGATGGAGCGCAGCTTGTCCATGGTGAGGGTGTAGATGATGAGCGCGATGATCACCGCCGAGACCAGGATCAGGATTGCCATGAACATGCCAAGCTGGCGCTGCATCTTCTCGATGACGAAGCGGGTGAGGTATTCTTCCTGCTGCGGTTCGGTGACGGCGGCCAGGTGTTTCCAGCGCTCGATCTCCTCGGCGACGCCGGCGGGTGGCACGCCGGGGTGGAGCGACACCAGCACCGCATTGACGTCGGCAGTGGTCGGTGGTTTCCGCCCCGCCGCCTCCTCGCGCCGTTGCAGCGCCGGGGGCACCGCGAACTGCAGGGATTGCGCGTCGAGCAGCGTGACCCAGCCGACCGGGTCACCGGACGACGTCACCATGCCGTTCGTGAGGCCCACGACGGTGAAGAGGTCGCTGTACGGACCGAGCGGCACCTGTTCACCCAGTTGCAGACCGGATGAGGCGTCCAAGACGATCTGATAATGGCTCCGTGTCAGCCCATGGCCCGAGATGAGGTTGACCGGCCCGCCCGGACGGCCGATCTCGTAGCCTTCCAGGAAGAAGCGGAACGGCCTGCCTGCCACCGCGGTCTGCACGGTCTGGAATGTCACCGCGCCGGCCGTCGCCACACCGGGGATGCGCCGGACCAGATCGCGCGTGTCGCGCGGAATGCGCGAGGGTTCGGCGAAGGGGCCGCGGGTGCGCGGCTGCACCACCCAAAGATCCGTATTGGCCGCGCGCGGCAGGCGGAGCGCGTCGTCCATGGCGCCCTCGTAGATGCTCATCATGGATATGACGACACCCAGCAGCATGCCAAGGCCGATCGCCGTCAGCGCGAAACGGGGCAGGTTGTGTCGCATGTCGCGCATGGCGAGATTCATGGCGCGCTGCCTTCCACCACGGTCGCGGCGCGGCCGACGCGCAGCCCCGCCCGCGGTGCCAGCACGACCTCGGCGCCTGCCGGCAGGCCGGCGGTGATCGGCAGCGTTCCATCGATCAGTTGCGGACCGAAGGAGACCCTCCGCCGGGCCAGTTGGCCCTGCTCCAGCGTCCAGACCGCTCCGTGGCCATCGGCGAGGTCGGTCACAGCTGCCTGCGGCACGAGCACCGCGTTCGCCAGGATGCCGGTGGTGATGAACACCTCCGCCTGTTCGGCCAGATGGATGTCCGGCGGGATCGCATCGAAGGCGACCTCTACCAGCCGTTCCTCGTTGACCGGATCGCTCTGAATTTCGATACGCGCGATGTGGCCGGGCAGCCGCTCTCCGGGGCGCGACCGCAGCACGATCTGCGCCTTCTGGCCGATCCGGAGCGGGCCGGCCAGGCGTTCGTCGACATAGCTCAGGATCCAGATCGTCTGCGGTTCCACCAGGTTGTACACCGGCTGTCCTGGCACCGGCATGCTGCCGAGTTGCAGATTGCGCGAGACGACCAGCGCATCGTAGGGCGCGCGCAGCGCGTAGTTGTCGAGCGTCGCCTGGGTATAGGCGACCTGCGCCGTGGCTTCCTCGAGCCCGGCCTGCGCGAGGGTTACGCCGCTGGCCGCCACGTCCAGGTTGGCCCGCGCGATACGCATGAGGGCTTCGGTGTTCTGCGCCTCCTCCTTCGACGCGTAACCCGAGCGGGCCAAATCCGCGCGCCGGGCACTCACGGCGCGGGCGTTGGTGAGGCTGGCCTCGGCACTCTCCCTGTCCGCCTGGGCCTTGCCGATCGTCGCCTGCGCTTGCGAGACGCCCGCCTTGGCGACGGCAAGCTGGGCTTCGACCTCATGCGCGTCGAGCCGCGCCAGGACCGTCCCTTTCCGGACGAGATCGCCTTGGTCGGCTGACAGGTCGGTCAGTACTCCAGCCACCTTGAAGCCGACGTTGGAAACAACGCGGGCGCCTACCTTGCCCAGCCCAAAGACCTGCTCGCGGACATTTGCCTGCGGATGAGCGACCTGCACCTCGACCGGTCGCACGAACTGCGACCAGACCCAGAAACCGGCCGTGGACAGGGCAAGGGCGACGGCAGCCAGCAAGAGCAGCCGGCGCCAGGAGCGTGGTCGCAATGGAGCGCCTTGGCGCGGCAACGCGGCATCGGTTCGCGGCTCCGCCGCCGGGTGGGGGGTGAATTTCAGCGGCTGCCAGACCGACATCGCGCGCCTCCGCTCGGACAATTTGGCGGAGAATACGGCCGTACCGGCCGCCCTACCTAGATCTGGATCAACGACCGTCGTGTCGCACGGCTTATAATGTCACCCGAATTACCGTGCCACCCGGGACTCGCCGTTCGCTATCACCACGATCTCGCCTTCGCCCAGGGGCTGCCAAGCCTCGCCAGCACGCGCATGGACATGCTGACGGTGGTCGGCAGGCGGCTGGACAGCCCGAACAGTTCGCACAGGGTGCAAAAGGTTCCTACACGTCGAGGTTGGCCACCTTCAGCGCGTTGCCGACGATGAATTCCCGCCGTGGTTCCACGACATCGCCCATCAGCGTGGAGAATACCTGGCCGGCGTCCTCGACGTCGCCGACCTTCACCTGCAGCAGAGTGCGAATGGAGGGATCCAGCGTGGTCTTCCAGAGCTGATCGGGGTTCATCTCGCCCAGGCCTTTGAAACGCTGGATCGACAATCCGCGGCGGCCGTGGGCGAGGATGCGGTCATAGGCGGTGGCCGGACCCTGCACCGGGCTTTCATCGTTGTTGAACTTGAGTTTGGCGGGCTCCGCGAAGCGGCTGCCCAGGCCTTCGGCCCGCTCGGCCAGCCAGCGCGCCTCGGCGCTGCGCAGGGCGGCGGGATCCAGCACGTGCTTTTCCGCCACGCCGCGCACGACGCGGGCCAGCGTCAGGCCGCGTTCGTCGGCGACCACCTTCCAGCCGCGCTCGGATGGCAGGGCGATGGCATCCAGCCGGGCCGCCAGGGGCTGGGCGGCGGCCTGGGCGCGGGCGGTGTCGGGCGTGAGGGCGCCGGCGATGGCGGCCTGTTCCAGCAGCGCGATCGGCGCGGTGGCGGACAGGCGCCGCAGGCGCAAGGTCGCTTCCCGCAGCCAGGTGGATTCCACGACCAGTTCGTCGCCTTCCAGCACCCGGCCATCGGCGTAGGACAGCCGTGCCTCGCCGAGGGATTTATCGAGCAGGAATTCTTCCAGCGCCCGGTCATCCTTCAGGTAACGCTCGTCGTTGCCGCGCTTGGCCCGGTAGAGCGGCGGCTGGGCGATGTAGAGGTGCCCGCGGTCGATCAGCTCCGGCATCTGGCGGAAGAAGAAGGTCAGCAACAGGGTGCGGATGTGCGAGCCGTCCACGTCCGCGTCGGTCATGATGACGATGCGGTGATAGCGCAGCTTCTCGACCGAGAAGCCGCCCTGTTCCGGCTCGCCGCGGCCGATGCCGGTGCCGAGCGCGGTGATCAGGGTGCCGATTTCGGCGCTGCCCAGCATGCGGTCGAAGCGCGCTCGCTCGACGTTCAGGATCTTGCCTTTCAGCGGCAGGATCGCCTGGAACTTGCGGTCGCGGCCCTGCTTGGCGGAGCCGCCGGCGCTGTCACCCTCGACGATGAAAATTTCCGCATTTGGCCGGGTCGCGCTCCTGGCAGTCGGCGAGCTTGCCGGGCAGGGTGGACACGTCGAGCACGCCCTTTCGGCGGGTGAGTTCGCGTGCCTTGCGGGCGGCCTCGCGCGCGGCGGCGGCATCCATCACCTTTTGGATGATGGATTTGGCTTCCTTCGGATGCGTCTCGAACCAATGGGACACGGCGTCGGCCACGGCGGCCTGCACCACCGGCTGCACTTCGGAACTGACCAGCTTGTCCTTGGTCTGCGAGGAGAATTTCGGGTCCGGCACCTTGACCGACAGCACCGCGGTCATGCCCTCGCGCATGTCGTCGCCGACCAGCGCCAGAGCCTTCCTTCTTGCCCATTCCCTCGGCGTATTTGGTGACCACGCGGGTCAGCGCCTGGCGGAAGCCGGCCAGATGGGTGCCGCCGTCGCGCTGGTGGATGTTGTTGGTGAAACACAGCATCGTCTCGTGGAAGCTGTCGTTCCAGGACAACGCGAATTCGACGCGAATGCCGAGCGCGTCGTCGGCGGTGCGCAGGCTGATGGGTTGGGCAATTACCGGGGCTTTCGCCCGGTCCAGCCATTCCACGAAGGCGACCAGGCCGCCCTCGTAGCGCATGAGCGTTTCCACCGCGGGGGCGTGGCGTTCGTCCCGCAGCGCGATCGCGAGCCCGGAGTTGAGGAAGGCCAACTCGCGTAGCCGGCGTTCGAGGATGGCAAAGTCGTATTCGGTCTGGGTGAAGGTCAGGGGACTGGCCTTGAACGTCACCTCCGTGCCGCCCGGCTGGTCGGATGGCCCGACGACGGAGAGCGGGGCCTCTGCGTCGCCATGACGGAACCGGATGAAATGTTCGAGGCCGTTGCGCCAGATTCGCACCTCCATCCACTCCGACAACGCGTTCACCACCGCGGCGCCGACGCCGTGCAGGCCGCCGGAAACCTTGTAGGAATTCTGGTTGAATTTCCCGCCGGCATGGAGGCGCGTCAGAACCACCTCGGTCGCGGAGATGCCCTCTTCCTCATGGATATCGGTCGGTATGCCGCGGCCGTCATCTCGCACGGTGACCGAGCCGTCGCCGTTCAGGGTCAGCGAGACGTTGCTGGCGAAGCCGGCCTGGGCTTCGTCCACCGCGTTGTCGATGATCTCGAAGCACATGTGGTGCAGACCTGAGCCGTCATCGGTGTCGCCGATATACATGCCCGGGCGCTTGCGCACGGCATCGAGGCCCTTGAGGACCGAGATCGAGGAAGCGTCGTACGAATCCTGCTCCGGTGTTTCCCGTTCGGGTTCGATGCGGCTGTGTTCGGCGTGTTGGGAACAGGCTGAGGCGCGGCGTTTTCGGACATGCCGTCTGGGATCTCCTGGGGAGGGAATTGAGTCTATAGATATATATACGCTCCAGCGCCGAAGGCCCAGCGAAACCGGACCTCAGGGGCGTATAAACCGCGGGTCGCGGCGCAATTCGCCGCCACCGGCCTTCAGGCCTTCGGCGATGTCCGCCAGCGCCAGGAAAGTCTCGGCGTCGGTGCCGGTCAGCAGGACCTGCGCCGGCAGATGGAGCAGGGCGGCGAACAGGGCCTGGCGGCGGACTGGGTCCAGATGGACCGCCGGCTCGTCCAGCAGCAGCAGCGGGGCGAAGCCCCGCACCTGCTCGATCAGCGCGGCATGGGCCAGGATGGTGCCGATCAGCAGCGCCTTCTGCTGCCCGGTGCTGGCCTGGCCGGCCGGCAGGCCGCTCGCCGCGTCCTCCAACCCCATGTCCGCCCGGTGTGCGCCGAGCGAGGATGATCCGGCCGCCGCGTCGCGCGCCCGGCTGGCGCGCGAGGCTTTCGCGCAGCCAGTCTTCCGCCTGCAATGCGGGAACGCTGGCGAGACGGTTCGCGATGGGGCAGGAAAGGGTCATGCGGGCGGCGGGGAAGTCCTTGGCGCCGGTTGCCATCGCCGCGTTCAGATGGGCCACCAGGGCGGCGCGCGACACCGTGGCGGCTACGGAATGCCGGGCCATCTGATCTTCCAGGCCGGCCAGCCAAGCGGGATCGGCGCGGCCTTCCGCCAGCAGGCGGTTGCGGTTGGCCATGGCGGCCTCGTGCGCGGCGATTTCGCGGGCATGGGCGGGGTCCAGCGCGAAGACCAGCCGGTCCAGAAAGCGGCGCCGGCCGGACGCGCCTTCCTGGAACAGCCGGTCCATCTGCGGGGTTAGCCAGACCGCGGCAATCCTGGCGGCGATCTCCGCCTGGCTGCGCGGAGCGGCGCCGTCGAGGCGGAACACCCGCCGCTCCGACGGGCCGTCCGGCGGCGTGCCGGTGCCGATCTCGGTGTCGCCATCCGGCGTGGTGAAGCGGGCGGCGACCGCCCAGGCAGGTCTGCTCTGCCCGCGGCGGGCGAGCTCGCCGATGCGTGCACCGCGCAGGCCGCGCCCGGGCACCAGCAGGGATACCGCCTCCAGCAGGTTGGTCTTGCCGCTGCCGTTCGGGCCGAATATCGCGACGAGGCGCGACGCGGTCGCCAGGTCAGGCTGGCGTAGTTGCGGAAATCCGTGAGATCGAGACGGGTCAGGCGCAGCTCGGTCGCGGGCGGCAAAGCGCGTTCAGTCAAGCGCCGCCGGACCTCAGAGCATTATCGGATCATGTTCGTTCACATGATCCGATGCAAATGCCCGTCAAAACGAAGACTAGAGCAGGAGCGGCAATTCTTCCTGAGCCGATGATGCTCTAGACGCGCATGGGCATCAGCACGTAGAGGGCTGACGCGTCGCCGGCGTCACGCACCACGGTGGGAGCGGAGCCGTCGGCGAAGCGGAACTCCACCTGCTCGCCGATCTGGTCGGTGATGTCGTTCAGGTAACGGGCCTGGAAGCCGATCTCCAGCGGGCCGGCTTCGTAGGAAACCCGCTCGCCGTCCAGTTCCTCGGTCGCGTTGCCCATCTCCGGGCTGGCGGCCGACAGGACCAGCAGATCTCGCGCCAGGGACAGCTTTACCGGGCGCGAGCGTTCGGAGGAGATGGCCGCGACGCGTCCAACGGCCTCGGCGAAGTCCTTCTTGCCGACGCGAAGCACCTTGTCGTTATCGCGCGGGATGACGCGGTCGTATTCGGGGAAGGTGCCATCGATCAGCTTGCTGGTCAGCAGCACCGGCCCGGCATGGAACTGGATGCGGGTGTCGGACAGCGAGATGTCCACGTCGCCCGTCACCTCGTCGAGCAGCTTGCGCAGTTCGGCGACGGTCTTGCGCGGAATGATGACGCCGGGCATCGACGCGGCGCCCATCGGCAGCGGCTCCTCGACCCGGGCCAGGCGATGGCCATCGGTCGCGACCGCGCGCAGCACCTTGGTGCCGTCGCTGTCGGCGGCGTGCAGGTAGATGCCGTTCAGGTAGTAGCGGGTTTCCTCGGTGCTGATCGCGAAGCGGGTGCGGTCGATCAGCGCGCGCAGCGTATGGGCCGGCAGGCTGAAGCGGTGCGGCAGGGCGCCGGCGGTCATCGAGGGGAAATCCTCGGTCGGCAGCACCACCAGGCTGGTGGAATAGCGCCCGGAGCGCAGGGCAAGCTGGGCGTCCCCGCCCGGACAGTCGAGTTCTACCTCTGCGCCGTCCGGCAGCTTGCGGACGATTTCGTACAGGGTCGCCGCCGGCGCTGTGCAGGCGCCGTTGCGTGACGGCATCGGCCGCAACGTCCTCGACGATGGCGATTTCCATGTCGGTCGCGGTGAGGGTGAGCTTGCCGTCCCGAACGGCGATCATGACGTTCGACAGGATCGGGATGGTGTTGCGCTTCTCAACCACGCTCTGCACATGGGCCAGCGCCTTCAGCAGGGTGGCGCGGTCGGCCTTGAACTTCATCGTCTCAATCCTTAGGAGAGCGGGCCTCACGGGACCGGGCATTGCAGCCATGCTCGAATCGGATAATGACTGTAGCAAGTGCTGGGTCCCAGGCAAAGTGAGCCAGCCAAAGTAGGTTAAGGCGGGGCTCGCTTGCGCCTAGGCCGGATCAGGATTCCAGCATTCGCCGCAGCAATTCGACGTCCTCGGCGAAGGCGGTGTCGCGTTCCATCAACTCGCCGATGCGCGAGACCGCGTGCATGACCGTGGTGTGGTCGCGGTTGCCGAATTTGCGTCCGATTTCGGGCAGAGAGCGGCTGGTGAGCTGCTTGGCCAGATACATCGCCACCTGCCGCGGCCGGGCGACCGCGCGGGCGCGCCGGGCTGAGGACATGTCGGTCAGACGGATGTTCCAGTGCTCGGCGACGCGGCGCTGGATCTCCTCGATGGTGACGCGTCGGTCGTGCGCCTTCAGCAGGTCGTGCAGCACTTCCTGGGTGGCTTCCAGCGTGACAGGCCGGCCGAAAAGGTTGGCGTGGGCGATCAGGCGGTTCAAGGCGCCTTCGAGTTCGCGCACGTTGGAGGTGATCTTGTGGGCCAGGAATTCCATCACCTTCGGGGGTACCGGCACGCCGGCGCGGGCGGCCTTGGCTTCCAGGATGGAGATGCGCAGCTCGAATGTGGTGGCGTGCAGGTCCGCGACCATGCCGCAGCCGAGCCGGGTGCGCAGCCGGTCTTCCAGGCCGTTGAGGTCGGAGGGCGACTTGTCGGCGGAGACGACGATCTGTTTACCCGCGTCCACCAGGGCATTGAACGTGTGGAAGAACTCTTCCTGGGTGTTGTCCTTGCCGATCAGGAACTGCAGGTCGTCGATCATCAGCACATCGACGCTGCGCAGCTGTTCCTTGAACTCCATGGTGGACTGGCTGCGGATGGCAGCGATGAAACGGTACATGAACTTCTCGGCCGACATGTATGCGACCGTCGCCGGGCCTGAGCCGTTCTGGCTGCGCTGCGAGAGCTCCCAGGCGATGGCGTGCATCAGGTGGGTCTTGCCGAGGCCGACGCCGCCATACAGAAACAGCGGGTTGAAGCCGGCGCTGTACGGGTGCTCGGCGACCCGGCGGGCGCAGGCATGGGCGAATTCGTTGGGCTTGCCGACGACGAAGCTGTCGAAGGTGAAGCGCGGATCGAGCGCCCCGGCCAGGTCTGAGCGCACGTCGGCCCGGTCATCGGCCTTGGGCTGGGCGCGGCTGTCGGATTTGCCGTTGACTTGAGGCGGGACCGGTTTCGGGGATGCCTGCTGTGCCGAGGCCGGGGGAGCCGGCGAGGCCGAGAGACTTTCGGCAAGCCCGGAGATCGGCTGAACCGCACCGCCGACGCGGATATCCACGCTGCGCACATGCTCGTTCTCGGCCAGCCAGAGAGCCGTGATGCGATCACCGTAATGGTTGCGTACCCAGTCGCGCAGGAAGCGGGTAGGGAGGTGCACCGTGATCTCGTCGCCGTCGATCCCGGCGAGGGTCATTTGCCGAAGCCAGGTGCGGTACTCGACGTCGCCCACTTCGCTTTGCAGACGGCCGCGGATGCGCGCCCATTGGGCGGCCATTTGCGGGTGATCGGTCAGCCCCCGGTCGGGCGACCTGGGTTCATCGAAGGGGAGGTCGCCTGCATTCCCATCGTCGTCCGCCACCACCGACACCTGCCTGCTCCAAATACCGACAATTCCCGCCGGTTGCCTGGCAGGTCGAGTTTCTTGCATTTTTGATCGATGGCCCCGCCATCAACACCCGCAATTTATGACGAGGCTGTAATTCAAATCAATCTAATTCTGATAAATTCCGCGCGGGTCAAGTAAAACGACAGAAGATTTCAAGCTCAAAAATATTGCGCGGCAATTTGATGCCACGCCGATTTTCGCGCAACTTTAATTCATTCGGGATTTAACAGGCGATTACTCATTCGCCCGTTGTGATCACGTTGCCGCACTCAAACCTCGCGTGCCTTGCCGATTGGCAGGGCACGCTTCGACTGTCAGGCTATGGCGAGCGACTTGATGCGCGCCGAGAGCCGCGAGATCTTGCGGGCCACAGTGTTGTCGTGGATCACGCCCTTGTCGGCGGCGCGCTGCATTTCGGGCTGTGCGGCCCGCAGGGCGGCCGCGGCCGCCGCCTTGTCGCCGCCGGCGATCGCCATCTCGACCTTCTTGATGAAGGTGCGCATGCGCGACTTGCGAGCCTGGTTACGCTCGGCGCGGACGACGTTCTGGCGGATGCGCTTGCGCGCGGAGGCGGTGTTGGCCATGTGTTCTTTTCGATCCGGAAGGGAGTTGGCAAGCAGAAAGGCAGGCAAAGGCGCTAGGTGTCGGCGGGTCGGCAAGGCATCGTTCGGCGCACAATGGCATGCCGCCAACCGATAACTGTCACGCTAGACGAACCAAGCACGACAGCGGAAGGGGAGGGTTCTATGCAGAGGCCCCGGCGGAGTCAAGGAACCGGCGGTCGTTATATGACGGTTTCATGCACACGTGCATTGCGCCGCCGGCCGTTGGGGCGGATTTGCTAGCCGTGGTTGAAGGCCGGTTTACGCTTCTCGACGAAGGCGGCCATGCCTTCCTTCTGATCGGGCGTGCCGAACAGCGACAGGAACAGTGCCCGCTCATGCATCACGCCCTCGACCAGGGTGGTCTCGAACGCGCGGTTGACGGCTTGCTTGGCCATCGCCACCGCGACCGGTGACAGGCTGGCGATGCGCTCGGCGATCTTCAGCGCCTCGGGGATCAGCTGATCGGCCGGGAACACCCGGCTGACCAGGTTGGCGCGCTCGGCTTCCGCCGCGTCCATCATCCGGGCGGTCAGGACCATGTCCATGGCCTTGGACTTACCGACTGCGCGCGTCAGGCGCTGGGTACCGCCGGCGCCGGGGATGACGCCGAGGTTGATTTCGGGCTGGCCGAACTTCGCCGTATCGGCGGCGACGATCATGTCGCACATCATCGCGAGCTCGCAGCCACCGCCCAGCGCGAATCCGGCGACCGCGGCGATCACGGGCTTCTGAACGCGCAGGATCGTCTCCCAGCGCTTGCCGATAAAGTTCTCCAGATAAGCGGCCGGATAGGTCCGGTCGCGCATTTCCTTGATGTCGGCGCCGGCGGCGAAGGCGCGGTCTGAGCCGGTCAGCACGATGGCGCCGATCGCGGGATCGGCGTCGAAGGCCAACAGCTGGGCGCCCATCTCGTCCATCAGCTGGTCGCAGAGGGCGTTCAGCGCGGCCGGGCGGTTCAGGCGGATCAGCCCGACGCGGCCATGCGTTTCGACGAGAATGGTTTCCGGCGTGGCGGCCATCTTGGATCTCCGGTTTTTCTGGTCCGGCGCTTCTAGCCGCAGGGCTTGCGCAGGTCCAGCCGGTCAGCGCTGGACCTTGGCGCAGTAGAACGTGCTGCGGCCGGACTGCACGATGCGCTTTATGCCCGGGCAGGCAGCACAGCGCGGGCAGGGCTCCCCCTCCCGGCCATAGACCTTCCAGGCGTGCTGGAAGTAGCCGAGCTCGCCGTCTGGTTGGACATAGTCGCGCAGGCTTGATCCGCCGGCGGCGATCGCCTCGGTAAGCGTGGTTTTGATCTCCGGCACCAGCCGGGCGGCGCGGGCGCCGGGGACAGTGTGGGCCAGGCGCAACGGGCTGATCCCGGCCCGGAACAACGCCTCGCAGACATAGATGTTGCCGAGGCCTGCCACATTCTTCTGGTCCAGCAGGGCAGCCTTGATCGGTGTGCGCTTTCCGGTGAGTGCGGCCGACAGGCTGGCCGCCGAAAAATCGTCGCCCAGCGGCTCCGGCCCCAGGCCGGCCAGCAGCCGGTGCGCGTCCTCGGCGTCGGTGCGCACCAGGTGAACCGAGCCGAACCGGCGGGGATCGACGAAGCCGACCCGCCATCCGCCATCCGCCCCGGCGTCGGTCTGCAGCATCACGTGTTCATGCAGGGGGTCGGGATCGTTGCGCCCGGCCGGCTCGATCAGCATGCGCCCGGACATGCCGAGATGGATCAGCACGCTGTCCCCGCCCGACAGGCGCATCAGGATGTATTTGGCCCGGCGGCGAAAGCCGAGCACCTGCGCGCCGGTCAGGCGGGCGGCGAGGCCGGGCGGGAACGGCCAGCGCAGATCCGGCCGTCGCACCTCGGCGCGCGCGATCCGGCGGCCCTGCAGCTTCGCCTGCAGGCCACGCATCACGGTCTCGACTTCGGGCAGCTCAGGAATGGGGGAGTTCCAGCATGTGCGGGAGAACGCTATACATGGCCGCCCATGAGCGACAATCCCCCAGCCGGCGAACCCGTGACCGATTTCGGCTTTCAGCAGGTCCCGCTGGAGGCGAAGAAGCCGATGGTGCGGGCGGTGTTCGACAGCGTGGCGAAGCGCTACGACCTGATGAACGACCTGATGTCGCTGGGTATCCATCGGGCCTGGAAGCGGGTGTTCACCACCGCTCTCGATCCCCGGCCAGGCGCGACGCTACTCGATCTGGCCGGCGGCACCGGGGATATCAGCTTTGCCTGGCTGGCGGCTGGCGGCGGGCCGGTGCTGCTGTCGGACATCAACTACAGCATGCTCTCGGTCGGCCGCGATCGGGCGCTGGAACGCGGTTTCGCTGCCGATGTGGCGCTGCTGGTGGCGGATGCGGAGCGGCTACCCTTGCCCGACCGCTCTGTGGATCGCGTTTCGATGGCGTTCGGCCTGCGCAACTGCACCGACAAGGACGCGGTGCTGAGCGAGGCGCGCCGCGTGCTGCGCCCGGGCGGGCGGTTCCTTTGCCTGGAATTCAGCAAGGTGCGGGTGGCCGCGTTGGCGCCGGTCTATGAGGCCTGGTCGTTCAAGGTGTTGCCGCAGATCGGGCGAATGGTGGCGCAGGACGAGGACAGCTACCGCTATCTGGCCGAGAGCATTCGCATGTTCCCCGACCAGGACACGCTGGCGGGCATGATGCGCCGCGCCGGTTTCGCGCGCGTCAGCGTGCAGAATCTGTCGGGCGGGATCGCCGCCATTCACAAGGGGTGGCGTCTTTGACCATATTATCGGGCAAGCGCGTCCTGTTGATCGTCGCCGGTGGGATCGCCGCCTTCAAGGTGCATGAACTGATCCGGCTGCTGCGCGCCCAGGGGTGCGGGGTGACCTGCGTGCTGACCGAGGCCGGAAGGCAGTTCGTCACGCCGCTGTCGTTGCAGGCGCTGTCGGAATCCAAGGTCTATTCCGACCTGTTCTCGCTGACCGACGAGAGCGAGATGGGGCATATCCAACTCTCCCGCAGCGCCGATCTGCTGGTGGTGGTGCCGGCGACCGCGGATTTGCTGGCGCGGATGGCGGGGGGACTGGCGAACGATCTGGCTGCCACGGTGCTGCTGGCGACCGACAAGCCGGTGTTGGTGGCGCCGGCGATGAACGTACGGATGTGGCTGCACGCCGCGACCCAGGCGAACATGGCGCTGCTGCAATCGCGCGGCGTTCATGTGGTCGGGCCCGACGAGGGGGCGATGGCCTGCCATGAATACGGCCCGGGCCGGATGTCCGAGCCCGCTGCCATCCTGGCCGCGATCATCGCCCTTCTGGATGCGCCCAGGCCGCTTGCCGGCCGGCACGCCATCGTTACCAGCGGGCCCACGCATGAACCGATCGACCCGGTTCGCTACATCGCCAACCGCAGCAGCGGCAAGCAGGGCCACGCGATCGCCTCGGCACTGGCGTGCGCTGGGCGCGCGGGTCACGCTGATCAGCGGGCCGGTCTCTGTGGCCGACCCGGTGGGCGTGGATGTCCGGCGGGTGGAGACGGCGCAACAGATGCTGGATGCGACCCAGGCGGCGCTGCCGGCCGATATCGCGGTCTGTGCCGCCGCGGTGGCGGATTGGCGGGTCGCCAATGCGGCGGAAGGCAAGATCAAGAAGAAGCAGGGCGCGGCGGCCCCGGCGCTTGAGCTGGTGCCCAACCCGGACATTCTGGCGACCCTGTCGGCCGCCGGGCCGTCGCGCCCGCGCCTGGTGGTGGGGTTCGCGGCGGAGACCGACGATCTGCTGGCCAATGCCGCGTCCAAATTGCAGCGCAAGGGCTGCGACTGGATCATCGCCAACGACGTGTCTCCGGCCACCGGGATCATGGGGGGCGAGGAGAACGCCGTTCACCTGATCACCGCCGCGGGGACCGAGGACTGGCCGAGGCTGTCCAAGCAGCGTGTCGCCGAGCGGATCGCCGCTCGGATTGCGGGAGTTTTTGCGTGACCGAGGTTCAATCCGTCTACCAGCGCGGCCTCGGTGGGCCGGTCGCCGGGCCCAATCAGCGCGGCGGAAAGCGCGTTGCCGTGATCGGCGCCGGCGCCTGCGGGATCTGCGCGGCGAAATACCTGCTGCAATCCGGCTTCGACGTGACCCTGTTCGAGATCGGCAGCCAGATCGGCGGCATGTGGTGCTACAACAACGACAGTGGCCGCTCGTCGGCGTACCGCACGCTGCACATCAACACCTCGCGCGGCGTGACCCGGTTCAGCGATCTGGATTTCGACGCCGAGACGCAGCCCTTCCCCGACCATTTCGACATGCACCGCTACCTGGTGAAATACGCCAACCATTTCGGCGTGACGCCGCACATTCGCTTCGACAGTGAGGTGAAGCAGGTCCGCCCGGCCTTCGATCCGAAGCGTGAGCCGCCGAAATGGGAAGTGGAACTGGCGGACGGCTCGGTCGAGGCGTTCGACGCCGTGATCGCCGCGACCGGGCACCTGACGCGGCCGCTGCATGTGCCACAATTGCAGGCTTTCGCCGGCGAGTACCTGCATTCGCACCATTACCGTGAGCCGGAACCCTATGTCGGCAAGCGGATCTGCGTGGTGGGCGTGGGCAACAGCGCCTGCGACATCGCCAGCGATGTCTGCGTGACGGCGAAGCGCTGCGTGCTGGTGGCGCGGTCCGGCGTGGTGATTCTGCCCAAGCTGATGTTCGGCCGCGCCTTCACCGACATCACCGCGCAGATCCAGCGGCCCTGGATCCCCCGCAAGCTGCGCCAGAAGCTGACACGCCTGCTCGTGTGGCTGGTGCATGGCGACATGGCGAAGCTCGGCTTCAAGCGCCCGACCGAACTCACGCATGTCACGTCCAACGCGACGGTGGTGACCGACATCGCCTATCGGCGGATCGAGGTGAAGCAGGGGATCGAGGCCGTCGAGGGCAGGACGATCCGCTTCGCCGACGGCACCGCCGAGGAATTCGACGTGCTGATCGCCGCGACCGGCTATGAGATCGACCTCGATTTCATCCCCAAGGACGTGTTGAAGGTCGAGAACAACGAACTGCCGCTGTACCTTGCGGATGGTGCCGCCCAACTGGCCCGGCCTGTTCTTCCTGGGCTTCTTCAACACCGACACGGCGCTGAACATGGTGTTCGAGCACCAGGCAAGCTGGGTGCGCGAAATTCTGCTGGAGAACGCGGCCCTGCCCAGCGAGGCGGAGATGCGCCAGGCGATCGCCGAACGGACCGCCTGGTATGCCGGGCGCTACAAGCACACGGCCCGCCATACGATCGAGGAGGAGCATGTCCGCTACCTGACCGATCTTCGCCGTGCCTTGAAAGACATGGTGACGCGAGCCCGCTCGGGTGCCCAGCGAAAATCGACTGGGTGAGGGAACTCGGCGTTCAGCCCGCGCGGCGGCCCAGGATTGCCTCGCTTCGGCTGCTGCTGCCGTTTCTGCGCCCCTATCTGTGGCGGGTTCTCGGCGCCGCGCTGGCGCTGCTGGTTGCCGCCGGCCTGGTGCTGGCCCTCGGGCAGGGGCTGCGGCATCTGATCGATGACGGCTTCGGAACCAAGAGCCTTGCCCAGCTCAACCAGGCGGCGCTGGTCATGTTCGCGGTTGTCGCCACCCTGGCGGTGGCGACGTTCTGCCGCTTCTACCTGGTATCCTGGCTGGGCGAGCGCGTGGCTGCCGATATACGGCGCGCGGTGTTCGACCGGGTGATCTCGTTGTCCCCCGCATTCTTCGAGACGGCGCGCACCGGGGATATCCTCTCGCGCATGACGGCGGATATTTCGGTGCTGCAGGCGCTGGTGGGTTCCGCCCTGTCGATGTGGCTGCGCAATGTGCTGATGGGGATCGGCGCCTTCACCATGCTGGTGGTCACCAGCCCGAAGCTGGCAGGACTGGTCGTGATCGTCGTGCCGGTCGTCGTGGTGCCGATCATCCTGTTCGGACGGCGGGAGAAGCGGCTGTCGCGCCGGGCGCAGGACCGGGTGGCCGATCTCGGCGCCTATGCGGAGGAGGCGATCAGCGGACTGCGCACGGTGCAGGCCTTCACCCACGAACCGGTGGACCGGCAGCGTTTTTCCGCCCTCATCGAGCAATCGGTCGCCACCGCCGTGCAGCGTGTGCGCACGCGGGCGATGCTGATCCTGGTGGTGATCCTGCTGGGCTTCGGGGCGATCACCTTCAGCCTGTGGATCGGCGGGCGGGATGTGATCGCGGGACGCATTTCCGGCGGCGACCTGTCGGCCTTCGTTTTCTACGCGGTGCTGCTGGCGACCTCCGGTGCCACCATGAGCGAGCTATGGGGCGAGATGCAGCGGGCCGCCGGCGCGGCGGACCGGGTGTTCGAGTTGATGGCGGAAGTGCCGACCGTCCTCGCCCCTCCGGTTCCCCTGCCCTTGCCCCAGCCGCCTCGGGGCGAGGTGATGTTCGACCGCGTCACCTTCCGCTACCCGGCGCGCCCGGATGCCTCGGCGCTGGACGATTTCAGCATGGCGGTGGCTCCGGGCGAGATGGTGGCCCTGGTGGGTCCGTCCGGCGCCGGCAAGACCACGGTTTTCCAGCTCCTGCTGCGCTTCTACGATCCGCAATCGGGTGCCGTGCGTGTTGATGGCGTGGACCTGGCGCAGGCCGACCCGGCGGAGCTGCGCCGCCGGATCGGCCTGGTTTCCCAGGACCCCATGATATTCGGCGCCAGCGCGCGCGAGAACATCCGCTATGGCAGGCCGGACGCGACAGACGCGGAAATTCGTGACGCGGCCGAGGCCGCGGCGGCGGCTGGTTTCATCGATGCGCTGCCGGATGGCTACGACACGTTCCTGGGCGAAAAGGGTGTGCGGCTGTCGGGCGGGCAACGCCAGCGCATCGCCATTGCCCGTGCCATTCTGCGCGATCCGCCGATCCTGCTGCTGGACGAGGCCACGAGCGCGCTGGATGCGGAGTCCGAGCGCGCGGTGCAGCACGCCCTGGCCGTTCTGGCGACCAACCGGACCACGCTGGTGATCGCGCACCGGCTGGCGACGGTGCGCCGCGCCGATCGTATCCTGGTTGTGGACCACGGCCGGGTCGTGGCAACCGGCACGCACGACCAGCTGGTTCGCGAGGGCGGGCTGTATGCACGGCTGGCGGAGTTGCAGTTCAGCAACGCATGAGCGGCGGCCTATCCCAGCGAGTGGATGATTTCCCGGAACGCGTTCTCCGGGAACGCCTTGAGAGAGGTGGTCCGCACGGCGCCCTGCTTGCCGAGCATCAGGGTGAACCGCAGCGCTATCGCATCGTCGGGCGCGTCGTAGATGCCGATCAGGTCGTAATCCCCCATCGTCATGTGCAGCGAGATGAACTGGCCGCCCATATCCGTCAGCAGCTTCTTGGCGGCATCCATGCGCCTGGGAGCTTCGGCAACGGAACGGATGCCCTGGTCCGTCCATTTCGCCAGCATGACATAGGTGCTCATGGCACGGGTTCTTCCCTGCTGTTGGCCCGGTTGCCGGGCCGTTGCCGTTCGTGGAGCTTATCATCTCGCCCCCGGCGCCGTCATCGGCTTCTGTCGGCAGCCTGGTCTGAAGACGTCCTGTGGGGACCGGGTCTGCAGGCGTGCCGCGCCGTGGGCGTCCGCCAGCAACCCGTGGCGGAGTTCGCGTGCGGGGACGTCGAACGCCGGAGCCTCGGCATCGGTCAGCGCAAAAATGTTGGCAATGCCGAAAAGCGTTCTGTTGCAACGAGATAGCCGCGATGCATTGTGCTGCAGCGCAACGACGTGCCTTCATTGACCGGCGATGACATCCTGGGTGTCGATGCCACCGGGGGGAGCAGATGACCAGCGAGTTCGACACGGCCCGTGCGCTGTTCCAACCGCCTCCGGCTCCGCCAGATCCGGCGATACCGTGAGTTTCGACGACGTCTCGACACTCGCAGCACGAGAATTCGTCCCATGAATCGAGACAGGCCGGGCCGCCTGTTCCGGTGCCACCGCCAATGCGTCGCCCCCCGCCGCCACGTCGCCGTCCGGCCGCTCCGCCCCGCCGCGCCCCGCGCCAAGCGCCTCGTCCATCATTCGCACGGCGCCATGCTCTACCCAGGCCGCCCGCCCGGCCGCCGTCTCGTCCGCCTCCATCTTCGCCCGCTCCGCCTGCAACCGCAGCAGCACCCGCAGCGCCGATTTCGCCTCCCGCATCAGGCTCATCGCCTGCGCCCGGCACTTCCGCGACACCTCGAACTCCCGTCGACGCTCCCCCGCCAGAAGCAGGCAATCCATCGCCCAGGCATCCGCCGCCACGAACTGCGCCGCCAACCGCCCCTCGGCCCCATTCGCCGGCAACAACGCCGCCACCGCCGCCATCGCCGCCCGGTCCCGCCGCGCCAGGTCCGCCGGGTCATCCGAAGGCGGCGGCGGCAGAGCGCTGCGCAGCGTCAGAATAATCTCCTGAAACGCCTCCCGGGGCAGCAAGCGCCCCCAATCGGGTTGTGGATCGGCCGGCGAGTAAAGGGAATTGTCCATCCTGTTAGGATAACGGCAAGGTCGGGTTCGGGGAACGGGGGCTCGTGCAAATTCCATGCCGGGCATTCTATCGTTATTCTTAGTGACGGTCAATGTCATTATAACGCAAGCCCGCCACCCAGCGCCGCGCCTCACCCCACACTCGCGCCATCCCCACCTATCCGTCGTCCCTGCGAAAACTTGGACCCTGCACAACCCTACGACCCCAACCTCGCCCCCTCTAGCCACGGCAACAATGATCGTATTCCTTACTGGATTTTTGAGTGCTAAGATTGATAGAGTATACAAAAGATTGATAGGAAGTAGACGTGAATCGTGTGAACCTAGACGCAATCATGCTCGGGCAGACCTTGCAGTCGAAGGAGACGATTTTACATCAGACCTGTTCCAGTCCTTTCCAATTACCAATTTGGAAGCTGCCTCACCTATTCGAAAAATGCTTAGGAAGCCTGATTTCCAGCGGGAGACCAATCACTGGCGGCCCAGACAAATAGTGTCGTTCATTTCGAGCTTTCTTGATAACGAACTAATACCATCCCTAATACTTTGGAAGTCACCCACATTTATATTTGTAATCGACGGTGGTCACCGCCTCAGCGCTCTCAGAGCGTGGATGGAAGATGATTACGGGGACGGCCACATTTCTCAGGCATTTTACAAGAATGAAATCTCTGATGGGCAGATAAAGATTGCGAAACAAACCCGCAGATTAGTTGAAAAAGAAATTGGACGGTTCTCGACACTTAAATCTTTGATCGAAACAAGCTCCAAGTCCGACGAAATCAGTCGGAGGCGGTCGAATAGGCTGTTTACCAGATCGCTATCCCTTCAATGGGTTCAAGGCAATGCCGAGGTCGCGGAGATATCGTTCTTTAAGATCAACTCTCAAGGTACTCCACTTGATGACACCGAAGAGACCTTACTGAGAAATCGGCGTAAGCCAATAGCCATCAGCGCGCGCGCAATCATTCGGGCAGGCCAAGGCCACAAATATTGGTCGGCTTTCCCAGAAAGAATGCAGGAACAAGTTCAGCAAGAGTTCGCAAACTTGTTTGAGCTGTTATTCGAACCAGAGGTAGAGGCCCCTCTCAAGACGATTGATATTCCCATAGGTGCCTCCGTGTCACCGGTTGATGCCCTAGATCTGTTGATCGTGTTTTTAACTGTCACGAAATCCCCACTGGACCCAAAGCCTATCCAGTCGTACGAAGATGACCTGGCGGGAAACGAGACGTTGTCCGTGCTAAGGAGCGGAATAAGATCGATGGAGAGGATAACCAGCAGTAAGCCTGGAAGTTTGGGTCTGCATCCAGCAGTCTATTTTTATAACGAAAAAGGGAAGCACAGCCGATTTCTCTTTCTTGGCGTAGTATCCTTGATTTCCATTGCGCTGTCTAATAATAATAAAGATTTATTTTTCCAATTTACTAAGTGTCGTTCAAGAATAGAAATTTTTCTCGTAGGGAATAATCCATAGGGATAATTCTATCAAAATATGAGTAAGTCTACTCGGGTGACGAATGTCAGAAATTTGTTTTCTTTTTTGATTGACAGTCTTTCAAAGAACCCCGAAATCCAAATATCGGTCGAGGATGCTATCCGTGCCGCTGGTGCCCGTGGCCGTATAGTGGATATTCAGACCACGCCTGCCACCTCGGATTTTTCAGATGATACAAAGTCGAGATGTTTTTGATAAGAACTATCGAAGCGCAATCAAATGCCCAATTTGCTATGAACTGCTAATCCTCTAAAAATCAGTATCTTATGACCATCTAACCCGCGTCCGCGAGGGGGGGTTAGGTAGCGCAGATAATGGGCAGCTTGTCCATCCTATTGTAACACGCTTGAAATACTAAGGCGGGAAGCAAGACCAGGTTAAGTAAGCTATACGCCATCCATCGCGACCGCGTAAGGCTTGCCCAATCTCACGGCGCCCCCTCCATCCAATCACCCACCCGCCGCCTTCCGCGGACGCCCGCCTTTCGCGCCGTTCGCGCGCGACGCCACGGCCTTCGCTGTCGAAGTCTTCCGGCCGGCGATACGGGCTAGTTCGCGTGCCATCCAGGCGCGTGTGCCGAAAATACCCGCCACCAGGGCCGGCACATACAGATCGACGTCCAACGCCGGCCAATGCAGATTGAACCCAAGCCCATCTACCTCAACGCCAGCCAGATCGTCCGGGCCCGCGCCCTGCAGGTCCTGCACCATCCCCACCGGAAAGGCATAGCCACAGCCGTTCACCAATTCGATCACCACGCGGCCCGTCGCCCGATCATACCGCGCGGCGGATGCGCGGGGTTCACTGGCCAACGCCTTACGCCCACGCGCCTCGGCCGCCCGAAGTTCCGCGTCAGTCACTTCGGCCATGTATGCGCTCCCATTCCGCAAGAAATCGCCCCGGCGTGCGATCACTTCGGCCATCAAACGTCGCATATCCGCCCGCTTGATGCCAACGCTGAACACGATCTCCGGCATTCCGTCAGTCCCCAGCAGATCGATTTTCGCCTGCCCCGCCCCGGTGACATGACATGGGCCGGTTCGTGGTCGAACGTATACATCACAACAAAATCTGCCGATACACAATCATCTATAAATAACCTTCTGTTCGGCTTGCAATCAATATGATAGCGGCCGCTGAATTGCCGGATCAGGCGCCCCGGCGCATGCCGCTCCTCAAACCCCGCTCACCTTCTCCCAGTACAACTCCCGATGCAGCGTCACATCCCCCTGCACCCGGGGCGGCGGACGCAGCACCATCCGGTTCCCTTCGAAACGAACCTCCCGAACCTGATCCGTCCCCATCCGCGCCGGATCGGAAGCCGCATCCACCCGCGTCACCAGCGTCTTCCCGTCGAACCGGTAATTGCCGCAATACGACACGTAATCCCGCGCCACTCCATCCGGCAGCACGGGCCGCCCGTCCACCAGCACCGCCATCATCCGCCCGTCGGCGTTGAACGTCACCCGGCCCATCTTCTTCGGCCCGTACGGGGAAGGCAGCTCCTTCCCCGCCGGGTCATGCGATGTGGCATGCACCAGCATCCACGTCCCGACGATGTCCGTCATCAGGTACCCGTTTCGCGCGGATCGAAATTCAGCTCCACGTCGATCCCGTCCGGATCGAGCGTGAACAGCTGAGTCATGTTCAGCCGCGGCAGCACCCGCTCCTCGAACTTCAGCCCGGCCTTCTTCAGCCGCTTGCGCATGTCGGGCAGCCCCTCGGCGGTGAACGCCACATGGTCCAGCCGCGTCACCTTCACGCTCGGATCGGTGTGATCGACGATCGGCGTCTCCTTCTCCTGCTTGCCGATCAGATGCACCACCGGCGTGTCGCCGGCGTACAGCCAGTAGCCCGGAAACGCCAAGGGCGGCCGGTCGCCCACCTTCAGGCCGATCACGTCGGCATAGAAATCGCGGGTGACCTCCAGATCGCGCGGACGGATCGTGTAATGGTTCAGCGAAGTCGCGGGCATGGCGGGCTCCTGTCAGGACAAAATGATACGGGATCATACATAGGTCGTGCTTTCCGGTTCCAGCCCCAGCATGTACCTGGCCGCAGGTCTCGAAATGCATTGGCCGTCCCTGGCCCTGCTGCACCAGGGTCAGGATGTCGCGCAGCCGGCGCTCGAACGGCGTGCCGACGAACACCCCGCCCGACCCGACCGCCTCATAGGTGTCCAGGATCGCCTGCTTGGATTGCTGGATCGCCCAGGTGGACGCCAGCCGTATCTCCATCCGGTGGTCCCGGGTCATCTCCCCGTGCTGCTCCACATGCTCCCAAACCGCATCCAGCGTCTGGTGCAGCAGCGCGCGCGAGGACCGCCACTTCGCCTCGGCCTGGGCGAACTGCGACTGGATCACATGGTTCTCCCGCAGCACCCGGATGGCGCCGCGCGGCTTCTTCAGCCTGGCGTGCTCCACGAACGCATCCAGCACCCCGCGTGCCAGCCCCAGCGCCACCCCGGCAAACCCGGACGCGTACAGCTGCCCGCTGGTGAAACGATACAGCAGCCCCGGCTCCACCCGCTCGGCCGGATCGTCGCGCGACAGCGAATGGTCCGCCGGAACGAACAGGTCCTTGATGGTGTACTGGTCGCTGCCCGTGCCGCGCAGGCCCAGCACGTTCCAGATGTTCTCCAGCCGGGTTTCCGATTTCGGAAACAGCATGGTCCGTGTCACCTGTCCGCCCTTGGCGTTCAGCCGCGGCGAGCCGTCCGCCTCCAGGATCAAGGCATGCGCCCCGAGCCAGGTCGCATGATGGCTGCCGCTGGCAAAGCGCCAGGTGCCGCTTACCAGATACCCCCCGGGCACCGCCCGAGCCTGCTGCCCGGTCGGCGGCCCCCAGGCCAGGATGCCCGTCAGCCGGCCCAAAGATCTCCCGCGCCGGCCCCGGCGCCAGATACGCCGCCGACATCGAGCACCCCGACCCCTGGCACAGCACCCAGGCCGTGGACCCGTCCGCCCGGGCGATCTGCTCCGTCACCCGCGAAAACACCGAGGGCCGCAGTTCCGCCCCGCCCAGCGAGCGCGGCTGCAGCATCCGGAAGAATCCTCGCTCGATCAGCGTATCGCGCACAGGCTCCGGCAACTCGCCCAGCCGCTCGATATCATCGGCTGCCGCCTCCAACATCGGCGCCAAGGCCCTCGCGCGTGCCAGGTAGTCGATCGTCGCTACTGCATCCATCACGGCCTCCGATGGCGGGTATGGAAAGCAAGGCCAGGGGCGCTGCCCCTGGACCCCGGCAAGGGACTCGTCCCTTGCATCCCATTGAATGGGGTTTGTAGGGGGGGTCCAGGGGACGAGTCCCTGGCGGGGTCAAGGGGGCAGC
The DNA here is from genome assembly GCA_963839645.1 of uncultured Alphaproteobacteria bacterium. Lineage (GTDB taxonomy): Bacteria > Pseudomonadota > Alphaproteobacteria > Acetobacterales > Acetobacteraceae > PALSA-911. The sequence goes on from CAWIVZ010000001.1 coordinate 1,229,353, forward strand.
GCCCCCTTGCCTTCCTTCCACTACTCGGCCGCCATGCGGGAGGCGTCGTAGATCACCTGATCCAGCGCCGGCTTGATCTCCTTCTGGAAGATTTCCAACGTTTCGATCACTTTTTCCTTCGGCATCTGCGCGTAGTGGTTCACCAGCGCGATATGCTCGCCCGGCAGCACCTTCCACTGCTCCACCAGCTGCTTGCGCACGCTGTCCACGGTGCCGAACACGAACAGGCCGGAGTTGACCAGGGAGCCGAAGATGTCGTCCCCCTCCACCTTCCGCCGTCCCATGGCGGCATAGAAGTTCTTCCAGATATCCAGGTCGTACGCCCGGATCTTCTCCAGCGCGTCCTCCTCGGTCTTGCCGATCTGGATCCAGCGCACCAGGCACTGGTTCTGCCCGGGTGCGAAGGAACGGCCGTTCTGCGCCGCGGCCGTGCGATAGCGCTCCGACAACGGCCCCGCCGCGGCGATGGAAGCAAAATAGGTCGGCACGAAACCATGCTTGCCGCAGAACTCGATGGTTTCCGGGCTGCCGGATCCGGCCACGAACACCTTCGGATGCGGGCGCGTATACGGCGCCGGCGCCACCGAGGCCCGCCGCCACACGCCCTGCTCGTCCACCTCCCCGGGCGCGCCCAGCCGCTGCGTCACGCCCGCCTTCGCCAGCGGCCAGTCGTCGATCCCCGCCTCGAACGGAAACGGCACCTGCCAGTTCATGCCCTTGTGGGTGAAGCTCTCCTGCGTCCAGGCCTTCACCACCAGCTCGACGCTTTCCTCGAAGATCGCCCGGTTGCGCGCGTCATCGTCCTTGTCGTGCTGCATCTGCGTCGCGACCGAGAAGCCGGCATTGGCGGTGTTGGGATTGTACACCGCCGCCTCCGGCGATTTGGTTGCCCGCGCGCCCAGATGCTGGCCCAGCACATTGGTCCAGCGCGACTGATAGCCGCGGGCGAACCCGACAAAGGTGCGTCCCTGCGACAGATGGTCGATGACCGCGACCTCCTCGGCCACGCGGATCGGATTGTGCGTGCTCATCACGTAGCCGAGCGGGCCGATGTTGATGTTCTTGGTCTTCGCCAGCCAATAGGCGTTGGTGGCGCCGGGGCTGGGCGCGACCTCATAGCCTTCGGACCAGAAATGATGCTCCGGGGTGGCGGCGCCCCAGAAGCCCAGCTCGTCGGCCGCCTGGATGATCTCGGTCAGGCCGGAAATCGCCGCCTGATAGCGTTCCCGGTTGCGCCCGATCGGGCGCATGGCGGCGCGCTCGGCTTCGTCCTTCGCCGGCACGACGGGGTACGACATGGTGATCGGCTTGAGCATGTTCCTGTTCCCTTTCGCGTGTCGCTTGATCGCGGACCGTTCGGCCGGCCCTGTCCCCGGGCCGCTTCATGCAGGATGCTAAGCCCAAGCAGCCGCGCGGGTAAATCCTGGGCCGCGGATGGACAGCTTGTCATCCGGTGAGGGAAGCAAACCAGTTGCGCCGGCGCGATCCGTTGCGCATGGTACGCCCAACAGACATGGGCTCAGGGCTTCAAGGATGCTGCCAAGGCATACGGGCCGCTCGATTGGGAGGAGAAGCGTGTGCAGGAACCACTGCTCAGCGTGCGGGACGTCACTGTCCGTTTCGGCGGCGTCGTGGCGTTGGATGAGGTCAGCTTCGATGTCCATGCCGGCCAGATCGTCGGGCTGATCGGCCCGAACGGCGCCGGCAAGACCACCCTGTTCAACTGCCTCAGCCGCCTCTACCAGCCAAGTTCCGGCGACATCCTGTTCGAGGGCCGCTCCCTGCTCGCCATCCCCCGTCACCGCATCGCCGCCGAGGGGATCGGCCGCACCTTCCAGAACGTCGCGCTGTTCGATCGCCTGACGGTGCTGGAAAACGTCATGGTCGGCCGCCACAGCCAGACCCAGTCGAGCTTTCTGGCGAACGCCCTGCGCCTGCCCTCCGTCGTCGCCGAGCAGAACGCCGCGCGCGCCCGGGCGATGGAACTGATCGAGTTCATGGATATCGGCGGCTTCGTGGACTGGCCGGCCGGCGGCCTGCCGTTCCCCATCCGCAAGCGCGTCGAACTCGCCCGCGCCCTGGCGGCCAAGCCGAAGCTGCTGCTGCTGGACGAGCCCGCCGCCGGCCTGAACCATGAGGAGGTGCACACCCTGGAAGGCCAGATCCGCCGCGTGCGCGACACGCAGGACGTCACGGTGCTGCTGGTCGAGCATCACATGAGCCTGGTCATGTCGGTGTCCGATCAAGGTCGTCACGGTGAATTTCGGCCGCAAGATCGCCGATGGAACGCCCGACGAGGTGAAGCGCCACCCGGAAGTGATCCGCGCCTATCTGGGCACGGCGGCCTAGATGACCAACATCCTCGAAGTGAAGGGCCTCAGCGCCTATTACGGCCAGATCCGCGCGCTGTTCGACATCGACTTCACCATCGCCACCGGCGGCGTGACGGCCCTGCTCGGCGCCAACGGCGCGGGCAAAACCACCACCCTGCGCGCCCTGTGCAACATGGTCCGCCGCACCGGCACCAGCGTCATGGCCGGGCAGGACATCTCCCGCAAGCCCACCGAGGACATCGTGCGCATGGGCGTCGCGCATGTGCCGGAAGGGCGCGGCACCTTCGCCGGCCTGACGGTCGAGGAAAACCTGCAGCTCGCCTTCCACACCAGGCGCGACCACGCGGCCGCGCGGCGCGACCTGGAACTGGTGTTCGACTACTTCCCCCGCCTGAAGGAACGCATCGAAACAACAGGCCGGCACGCTGTCGGGCGGCGAACAGCAGATGCTGGCGATCTCCCGCGCCCTGATGCTGGCGCCGCGGCTGATGCTGCTGGACGAGCCGTCCTTCGGCCTCGCCCCGCTGGTCGTGCAGGAGATCTTCCGCATCCTGCGCCGCATCAACGAGCACGAAAAGGTCTCCATGCTGATCGTCGAGCAGAACGCCGCCCTGGCGCTGGAACTGGCGGACCATGTCTACCTGCTGGAAACCGGCAAGGTCGTCACGTCCGGCCCGTCGACGATGGTGCAGAACGACGAGACGCTGCGCAAAGCGTATCTGGGCTATTGAGGGGAAAAAATGGAATTCCTGCTGCAGCAGATCGCTTCCGGGCTGACATCGGCGCCATCTACGCCTGCGTGGCGCTCGGTCTGGTGATGATCTACGTCTCGACCGACCATATCAATTTCGCCCAGGGCGAGATGGCGATGTTCGCCACCTACATCGCCTGGACGCTGATCCAGGCCGGCATTCCCTACTGGGTCGCCTTCGTCCTCACGGTGCTGATCGCCTTCACCGGCGGATTGCTGATCCAACGGTTCATCCTGAAACCATTGGAGCACGCGCCGGTGCTGGCGCTGGTGGTGTGCTTCATCGCGCTGCTGTCGATCTTCAACGCCATCGCCGGCATGATCTGGAGCTACACGGTCAAGCAGTTCCCCTCGCCGTTCCCGTCCGGGGATCCCACCGGGCACGGCCTGGTCAGCTACCACCAGATCGGCGTGGTGGCGGTCACCGCGATCATGCTCGGCGTCCTCACCGTCTTCTTCCGCTTCACCACGCTCGGCCTGGCCATGCGCGCCGCGGCGCAGAACCCGGCCTCCGCGCGGCTGATGGGGGTGCGGGTGTCGTGGATGCTGGCGCTGGGCTGGGGACTGGCGGCGGCGATCGGCTCGGTGGCGGGAATGATGGTGGCGCCGATCGTCTTCCTCGATCCCAACATGATGACCGGCATCCTGATCTACGGCTTCGCCGGCGCGTTGGTCGGCGGCATCGGCAATCCCGGCGGCGCGGTGGTCGGCGGGTTCATCGTCGGCGTGCTGGAGAACCTGGTCGGCACCTACATCATCGGCAACGAACTGAAGCTGACCTTCGCCCTGGTCATCGTGGTGGGCGTGCTTATCGCTGAAGCCGGCAGGCCTGTTCGGCCGCGTCATCGTGAAGCGGGTCTGAACATGGCAGCGGTCACGAACTCCTGGGCGACAAGGCGCGGCATCGGCGCGGTGGCGATCGTCTTCTGGCTGGCGATGCTGGCGCTGCCGCTGCTGGGCAACGTGTTCCCGATCCGAGAGCTTCGATTATTACATGTTCATGGGCCAGTCGATGATGGTCTACTGCCATCGCCGTGCTGGGGCTGAACCTGCTGACCGGCTTCAACGGCCAGATCTCGCTCGGCCACGGCGCGTTCTTCGCGCTCGGCGCCTACATCGCCGCCATCCTGATGACCGACGGCGGCTGGCCGTACTGGGCCACCCTGCCGGTGGTGGCGATCCTGTGCTTCGGCGCCGGCTTCCTGTTCGGCTTTCCCGCGCTGAAGCTCGAGGGCCACTATCTGGCGCTGGCCACCTTCACCCTGGCGATCGCGGTGCCGCAGCTTCTGAAGCACAAGGCGATCGCGCCCTGGACCGGCGGCGTCGCCGGGCTGGTGCTGGACAAGCCGGACGCGCCGTTCGGCCTGCCGCTCAGCCCGGACCAGTGGCTGTTACTATTTCTGCCTGATCGTGGCGATGGTGCTGTTCTGGGCCGCGTACAACATGCTGCGCGGGCGCAGCGGCCGGGCCATGATGGCGATCCGCGACCACGCGCATGGCCGCCGGCACGATGGGCATCGACACCTCGCTGTACAAGACCATCACCTTCGGCATCAGCGCTGCTCTACACCGGCCTCGCCGGCGCGCTGTCGGCGATCACCGTGGCCTATGTCGCGCCCGACAGCTTCGCCCTGCCGCTGTCGATCGCCTTCCTGGTGGGCCTCGTGGTCGGCGGCCTGTCGTCGCTCTCCGGCTGCATCATCGGCGGCATCTTCCTGGTGCTGGTGCAGAACTCGTCGCAATCCCTGTCGGACTGGATGAAGGCCACGTTCGACCTGCGCTACGATGTTCCGTCCTGGGCCATCTACGGCGTGCTGCTGTTGTTGCTGATGTACGTGATGCCGACCGGCGTCGCCGGCGGATGCGGCCGGCTCTATCGCTTTCTGGCACAGAGGCGGCCTCGCTGATCCGACAACCCGTCCAACAAGGAGGAAACCGAAATGTCCATGAAACTTCGCCGTCGCGACGCTTGCTGCTGGCAGCGGGAGCCATGCTCGACCGTCAGGGCCGCGCGGGCGGAAAAGAAATACAGCCCCGGGGTGACCGATACCGAGATCAAGATCGGCAACACGATGCCGTATTCCGGCAACGCCTCGGCGTACGGCGTGGTCGGCCGGGCGCAGGCCGCCTATTTCCGCATGATCAACGAACCAGGGTGGCGTGAACGGGCGCAAGATTAACTTCATTTCCCTCGACGATGGCTACTCGCCGCCGAAGACCGTGGAACTGACGCGCCAGCTGGTGGAGCGCGACCAGGTGCTGGCCCTGTTCTCCCCTCTCGGCACCGCCTCCAACACCGCGATCCACAAATACTGAACCAGAAGAAAGTGCCGCAGATCCTGATTGCCAGCGGGGCGTCCAAATGGGGCGATCCGAAGCATTTTCCGTGGACCATGGGCTGGCAGCCGGATTACCATACCGAGGGCTTGATCTATGCCAAGCACACGCTCTCCACCATCAAGAATCCGAAATTCGCGATTCTCCGGCAGAATGACGATTTCGGCCAGGACTATCTGGACGGCTTCCTTGAGGGGCTGAAGGAAGGGCTAGGTGCGGACTATGAGAAATCGGTGCTCGCGGCGGCAACCTATGAGGTGACGGACGCGACGGTGGACAGCCAGATTCTGCAGCTGAAGAATTCCGGCGCCAACGTGTTTTTCAACATCACGACGCCGAAATTCGCCGCCCAGGCGATCAAGAAGGCAGCTGAGATCAGCTGGAAGCCCAGGCAGTACCTGGTCAACGTCGCCGCCTCGATCGGCGCGGTGATCCGCCCGGCCGGATTCGACAACTCCCAGGGCATCATTACCGCCATTTATCTGAAGGACATCACCGACCCTCACTGGCACAACGCGCCGGATTACATTGAATGGAAGGCGTGGATGGACAAATGGAACCCGACCGCCAATCCCATCGAGAGCGCAAACGTGTCTGGCTACATCGGCGCGATCGTGATGACCCGCATCCTGAAGAATTGCGGCGATGAGCTAACGCGGGAGAATGTCATGCACCAGGCGGCCAGCATGAAAGACTGGGAAGTTCCGATGCTGTTGCCGGGCATCCGGGCCAACACCAGCCCGACGGATTTTTACCCGTTACAATCGGTCAACCTCGCCAAGATCGACGGCGAGCATTGGACCCTGTTCGGCGACCTGATGACGCGCACGGCGGCCTGACCGGGTTTCGGCCGGAACCCCAGGGGTGCTAGACCGGTCGTCCCCGCAAAGGACGATCGGAGCTCCCCCTTGACCGCCACAACCCGGCTGGAAAGCCTGCGCCGCCTCCTGGCCCATGCGCGTGAGCGCCTGGGCCTGGATATCGGCTTCCTGCTATGGGACGGCACCAGCGTGCCGGAGGGCCTGCCCGAGGATGCGCTGGCGATCCGCCTGGCCGATGAGGGCGTGATCGCCTCCCTGCTGCGCCGGCCGAACATCGACACGCTGGCCAATCTCTGGGTCTCCGGCCGGATCGACATTCGCGCCGGCACGATCTTCGACCTCGTCGCCCGCCGGCCGAAAATCCGCTCCCGCGCGATGCTGAAAAGCCTGAACAAGGTCAGGCTGGCAACCACGCTGGCGCGCTTCCTGCGGGTGCCGCGCGGCGGCCCCTGGCCGCTGGAGGGCATCCGCGGAGACAAGGCCCTGGCCGATGGCAGCGAGGACGCGAACCGCATCAACGTGTCGTATCATTACGATGCATCCAATGCGTTCTACTCGCTCTTCCTTGACAAATCGATGGTCTACACCTGCGCCTATTTCACCGACTGGAACAACAGCCTGGCCCAGGCGCAGCACGACAAGCTGGATATGATCTGCCGCAAGCTGCGCCTGAAACCGGATGACACGCTGCTCGATATCGGTTGCGGCTGGGGCGCGCTCGTGTGCCACGCCGCCCAGCATTACGGCGTCCGCGCAACCGGCGTCACGCTATCGAAGGAACAGTTCGCCTACGCCACCGACCGGATCGCTCGCGCCGGCCTGCAGGACCGGGTGAAACTGGAACTGCGCGACTACGCCCTGATGGAAGGCACCTTCGACAAGATCTCCTCCATCGGCATGTTCGAACAGGTCGGCATCGCCAATCACGCCACCTACTTCCGCACCGTGAACCGCCTGCTCAATCCCGGCGGCCTCTATCTGCACCACTCCATCGCCCGCCCCGCCAAGCGTGACGACCGCCGCTTCAAGCGCCGCCCGAAGGAATACGCCGCCCTCGTGCGCTACATCTTCCCCGGCGGCGAACTCGACCATGTCGGCATGTCCATCGCCAACCTGCAGCGCCACGGCTTCGAGGTGCACGACATGGAGGCCTGGCGCGAACACTACGCCCGCACCTGCCGCCTCTGGCACGACCGACTGCTGGCACGTTACCCCGAAGCCTCGGCCGAAGTCGGCAGCGTCAAGGTCCGCCTCTGGCTGGCCTACCTGGCCGGCTGCTCACTGGCCTTCGAACGCAACACCGTCGGCATCTACCAAACCCTGGCCTCCAAACGCGTCCGCGGCCCCTCGGGGCTACCCCCGACCCGGGCCGACCTGTACGCGTAGCCGCATTCGCCGAAGGCGCATGAGCCGGAGGAAAGGAAGCAAGGCCAGGGGCGCCGCCCCTGGACCCCGTTAAGGGCAAGCCCTCAAAACCCCTACTGGTTTGGATGTGGAAAGGGGGGCTACCCGGACCAAGTCAGTCCGGGTAGCCCCCTTTCACATCCAAACAATGGAAGGTTTCCAAAGGCTAGCTTTGGCGGGGGGGGGCCTTGCCTCCTTCCTCGGCCTCAAACGCCCTCAACGATGCGGATATCGCGTTCGGCCGCGCCGGTGCCCAGCGCGCGCAGGGCTTCCTGGTAGCCCGGGCTGTTGTAGGCGGCCAGCGCCGCTTCCACGCTTTCGAACTCGATCAGCACGGTGCGTTGCTTCAGCCCGGCTTCCTTGATCGCCGCCGCCTCGCCGCGCGCCAGGAACTTGCCGCCCGCCGCGGCCAAGGACGGCCCCGCCAGCTTGGCGTAGGCGGCCAAGGCATCGGGGTTGGAAACCGAACGATAGGCACTGATCCAATAGGCCTTGGCCATGTTACTCTCCCTGTGAAGTACTCGGCGTGAAGCTTCGGGCGGGACGGTTGACAACCGGCCCCGCGACAGCCCCCATTCATGCAGCACCACGGCGAATATGCAAAGCCGGGTCCAATGATCCACGGGGGAAGGAAACCAGCATGCGCCTGCAAGACAAAGTCGCCATCGTCACCGGCGGCGCCCACGGCATGGGCGAAGCCGAAGCCAGGCTGTTCGCCCGCGAGGGCGCCAAGGTGGTCGTCGCCGACGTGCTGCCCGACATGGGCGAGGCCGTCGCCGCGGACATCCGCGCCAAGGGCGGCCAGGCCGTCTTCCAGAAGATCGACGTCACCAGCGAAGCCGAGTGGCAGGCCCTCATCGCCGCCACCCTGAAAGCCTTTGGAAGGCTGGACATCCTGGTGAACAACGCCGGCATTTCCGGCAGCGCGGTCGGCGACCACGACGCGATCGAAGGCTGGAACCGCATCATCGCCGTCAACCAGACCAGCGTCTTCCTCGGCACCAAGCTCGCCGCGGAGCAGATGGCCAAGACCGGTGGCGGTTCGATCGTGAACATCTCCTCGATCATGGGCTTCGTCGGCAGCACCAGCGGCCACCCGGCCTATCACGCGTCGAAAGGCGCGGTGCGCATCTACTCGAAAGCCGCGGCGGTCCGCTATGGGCCCAGCCAGGTGCGGGTGAATACCGTCCACCCCGGCTACATGCCGGCGATGCTGAACTCCACCAACAGCAACGAACGCGCCGACAAGATCGCCGCCACCCCGCTGCGGCGCCTCGGCGAGGCGATCGAGGTCGCCAACGGCGTGCTCTTCCTCGCCTCCGACGAGGCCTCGTTCGTCACCGGCACCGAACTGGTGATCGACGGCGGCTGGATCGCCCAATAGGGCAGGGGGCGGCGCCTTGTTCCGCGCCGCCCGAACGCCGATCATGCCAGCCACGCAAAGCCGCATCGCCCTCAGCCTGCTCAGCCTGCTGCTCGCCGCGGTGCAGACCGGATTCGGCCCCTTCGTGTCCGTCTGGCTGACCGAAAAGGGCTGGTCGCAGGGCGACATCGGCATCGCGCTGAGCGTCGGCACCATCGCCGGCCTCGCCGGCCAGTTGCCGGCCGGCGCCCTGATCGACGCCACCACGGCCAAGCGCGCCGCCGCGGGCGTCGCTATCCTGGTGCTCGCCGTCAGCGCCCTGCTGCTGGCGCTGTTCCCCAGCTGGCTGCCGGTGCTCGGGGCGCAGATGCTGCACGGCCTGGCCAGCTGCGTGCTGATCCCGGTCATTGCCGCCCTTACCCTGGCGCTCGTCGGCCATGACGGCTTTGCCGAGCGGGTCGGCATCAACGCCCGCTACGCCTCCATCGGCAATGCCGGCGCCGCGGCGCTGCTCGGCGTCTGGGCCACCTGGCTGTCCCAGCGCGGCGTGCTGCTGCTCACCGCCGCGATGGCGGTCCCCGCCCTGCTCACGCTGCTCGGCATCCGCGGCCAGGACCTGCACGAACCCGCGCACGGCGACGATCACGCCGCGCTGCTCCGCCCGACGCATCGAAAGAAGGCCGCCGCGCCCGCCTGGAACATCGTGTATGAACGCGGCTTTCTGGCCTTCGCCGGCTGCGCCGTGCTGTTCCAGCTGGCCAACGCCGCCATGCTGCCGCTGGCGCTGAACAGCTACGTCGCGCACACCGCCGACACCGAATGGATCATCTCCGCCTGCATCATCGTCCCGCAGATCGTGGTCGCCGCGCTCTCGCCGCTGATCGGCCGGCTGGCCAACCGCTGGGGACGCCGTCCGATCCTGTTCGCCGGCATGCTGGCCCTGCCGCTGCGCGGCGTGCTGCTGGCGATGGTCTCGGCCCCCACGTCGCTGATCCCGATCGAGTTGCTCGATGGCCTGAGCGGCGCCGTGTTCGGCCTGATGCTGCCGCTGGTCGCCGCCGATGTCAGCCGCCGCCTTGGCTGCCTCAACCTGGCGATCGGCGGCTTCAACCTGGCGGTCGGCATCGGCGCCACGGTCAGCACCACCCTCGCCGGCGCCATCGCCGACCAGGCGGGCATTCACACCGCCCTGCTGTTCCTCGCCGCCGCGGGCGCCGGCGCGGCGGCGCTGGTCTGGCTCGTCATGCCCGAAACCCGTCCGGCCCGCCGCCCCCGCCCGGCACATGCCGCCGCCGCGGCCTGACCGTTCGCCCCCTTGCGGATCGGCCGCACTCGGGGCCTGATGGCGCAAATTCCGCCAAAGATCTCGTTCCGAGAGGACCCATCCATGAACGACGTGCCCCAACCCAGCGCCCAGCCCACCGCCCCGCATCTCACCGAGCCCACCGGCGACTACCAGACCCTGCACGAATTCGTCGCCGCCGCCCGCCGCAACCTGCCGGACAACATCTGGGACTACCTGATCGGCGCCACCGAAACCGAAACCACCATGCGCCGCAACCGCCTGGCGCTGGACAGCCTGGCGCTGCGCCCGCGCGTTCTGTGCGACGTCTCCCATGTCGACACCACCAAGTCCTTCTTCGGCAAAACCTCGCGCCTGCCGGTGATGCTCGCCCCGGTCGGCTCGCTCGAAGTCCTTCCACCCCGCCGGCGCGGCGGAAGCCGGCCGCGCCGCCAGCGAGTTCGGCGTGCCGATCATCGTCAGCTCCGTCACCAAGCCGGGACTGGAAGAAAGTGCCGCCGCCGCCTCCGGGCGCAAGATCTTCCAGCTCTATGTCCGCGGCGACGATGCCTGGGTGAACGACTATGTCCGCCGCGCGATCAATTCCGGTTACGAACAGTTCGCCGTCACCGTCGACACCGCCTCCTACAGCCGCCGGGAGCGCGACATCGCCAAGCGCTTCGTCAAGCCCTGGCGCGCCGCCGCCACCGGCGTCGAGTACCAGGCCAGTTTCAACTGGGACAACGTCAAGCGCTTCAAGGACAAATGGAGCATCCCGTTGATGCTGAAGGGCATCGCCACCGCGGAAGACGCCCTGCTCTGCGTCCAGCACGGCGTGGACACGATCTACGTCTCCAACCACGGCGGCCGACAGCTCGATCACGGCCGCGGCTCGATGGACGTCCTGCCGGAAGTGGTCGCCGCCGTCGGCGGCAAGGCCTCAATCGTGGTCGACGGCGGCTTCTGCCGCGGCACCGACGTGGTGAAGGCCATCGCCCTCGGCGCGGACGCGATCGCCATCGGGCGGATGTATTGCTACGGCCTGGCCGCCGAGGGCGCCTCCGGCGTCATCCAACTGCTGCAGCTGCTGGAGACGGAAATCGCCATCGCCCTGGCCCTGCTCGGCGTCACCAGCCTGGCCGCGCTGAACCGCAGCCACATCCACGCCGGCGCGCCGCAGGTCACCGCGCCGCACGTGCACAGCGCCTTCCCGCTGCTGTCCTCCACACCGGAGATCCCGCGCTGAAGGAACTTCGCGACGGGGTCGCCTTCGTCTACCGCGAACTGGCGCGCCTCGGCATCAACGCCGGCAGCGCCGGCAATGTCAGCGCGCGGACCAAAACGGGGATGATCATCACCCAATCCGGCTGCTCGGCGGAGACCGTCTCCGCCGATGGCCTGGTGGCGATGCGCCTTGACGGCACGGCGGAAGGCAGCCGGCCACCGCCCCGCCCTCCAGCGAATGGCCGATGCACGCCGCGATCTACGCCGCCCACAAGCACGCCGGCGCGATCGTCCACACCCACGCCGATGCCTGCACCGCGCTCGCCTGTCTGAACGAACCCTTGCCCGCCTTCCACTACATGGTGCTGTCCTTCGGCGGCGACGACGTGCGCTGTGCCCCCTACGTCACCTTCGGCACCCCCGAACTCGCGGCACTCGCCGCCGCCGCCATGAAGGGCCGCAGCGCCTGCCTTCTCGCCAACCACGGCATGATCGTGCACGGCCGCGACCTGCCCGCCGCGCTCGCTTCGGCCGTGCTGCTGGAAACTCTCTGTCGGCAATATCTGCTGGCCCGCTCCGCCGGCGCACCGCGCCTGCTCACGCCCGCCGAAATGAAAGCCGCCCGCGAGCGGTTCAAGACCTACGGGCCGCGCCGATAAGATAACCCCCGGCCGCGCCGGCCCCCCGAGACGGCCGGCCGGCTCCGACCGAAAGGCAGACCATGCGGGTACGGTTCTTCTACGGCTGGGTCATCGTCGCCGTCACCTTCGTAACCATGGGCATCGGGGTAAACGCGCGCACCGCGTTCTCCCTGCTGTTTCCGCCCATCCTGGATGAATTCCACTGGGACCGCGGCGTCACCGCCGGCGCGTTCTCCTTCGGCTTCATCGTCTCCGGCATCCTCAGCCCGCTGATCGGCCGCATGATGGACCGCTTCGGGCCCCGCGCGGTGATGGAACTGGGCACGGGGCTGATGGCTTCCGGCTTCCTGCTGGCGCCGTTCACCTCCCAGCCATGGCATCTCTATCTGACCATCGGCGTCCTCGTCGGCGGCGGCAGCGTCTGCCTCGGCTACTCCGGGCAATCCCTGTTCCTGCCCAACTGGTTCGTCCGCACCCGCGGCCTCGCCATCGGCCTGGCCTTCTCCGGCGTCGGTCTGGGATCGGTCACCCTGCTGCCCTGGGTGCAATCGATGATCCTCGGCGCCGGCTGGCGCGAGGCCTGCTGGACCCTGGGATTGCTGATCCTGATCGTGCTGACGCCGATCAACCTGCTGCTGCGCAAACAACCCGAGGACCTCGGCCTGCATCCGGACGGCGACGCCGCCCCCGGTCCGTCCGGTCCGCAGCACCCGACGAACATCGTCGACCCTGCCTGGGCCGCCACCGACTGGACCCTGCGCCGCGCCATGGCCACCGCGCGGTTCTGGTGGCTGGCGCTGGGCTATTTCGGCGCGCTGTATGCCTGGTACGCCGTGCAGGTGCACCAGACCAAATACCTCCAGGAAATCGGCTTTTCCGCCAACCGCGCCGCCTGGGCGCTGGGGCTGGTAAGCCTGATCGGCGTGGCCGGCCAGGTCTCGCTCGGCCATCTCTCCGATCGCATCGGCCGCGAATGGGTCTGGGCCATCAGCAATCTGGGCTTCGTCATCTGCTATCTCGCCCTGCTCATGCTGCGCCACGACCCCTCGATGTTCTGGCTCTACCTGATGGTCGCCGCACAGGGCGGCCTCGGCTACGGCCTGACGGCGGTGATGGGCGCCATGGTGGCGGAGATATTCCAGGGCCGGAATTTCGGCGGCATCTTCGGCACGGTCATGCTGGCAGCGCTCCTCGGCGGTGCCGCCGGCCCGTGGCTGACCGGCGCCCTGCACGACGCGCTGGGCGACTACACGCTGGCCTTCTGGCTCGGCGTGTTCATGAGCGTGCTGTCGGCTCTGGCGATCTGGCGCGCATCCCCGGGCAAGGTGCGCGCCGTCGCCGGCAAGATCCGCGCCGCGTGATCCCCCGCCCTGTCAGTCAATCCCACGAAGCCAGATCGAACTCCCCGCTCGGCATCGGCTGATAGGCCAGCCCCAGCGCCTCCGCCACCGCCTCATGCGTGATCTTGCCCGCCAGCACGTTCAGCCCGTCCGCCAGATGCGGATCGTCGTGCAGCGCCTGCCGCCAGCCCTTGTCGGCCAGCGCCTGCACGAACGGCAGCGTCGCGTTGGTCAGCGCGAAGGTGGAGGTGCGGGCCACCGCGCCGGGCATGTTGGTCACGCAGTAATGCACCACGCCATCCTCGATATAGGTCGGCGCCGAATGCGTCGTGGGCCGGCTGCTCTCGAAACAACCGCCCTGGTCGATGGCGATGTCCACCAGCACCGATCCCGGCCGCATGCGCCGGATCATCTCGCGTGTAACCAGTTTCGGCGCCGCCGCCCCCGGCACCAGCACCGCGCCGATCACCAGGTCCGCGTGCACCACCTCCCGCTCGATCGCCTCCGTTGTGGCGAACAGCGTCGTGGCGCGCGGGCCGAACTGCAGATCCAGTTCCTTCAGCCGAGGCAACGACCGGTCGATGATCACCACGCTGGCCTCCAGCCCCACCGCCATGCGCGCCGCGTTGGTGCCGGAAACGCCGCCGCCCAGCACCACCACCCGCCCGGGCGCCACACCGGGCACGCCGCCGAGCAGCACGCCGGACCCGCCCTGTTCCTTCTCCAGGCAATGCGCGCCCACCTGCACCGACATCCGCCCCGCCACCTCGCTCATCGGCGCCAGCAACGGCAGCCCACCGCGCGAATCGGTCACGGTCTCATAGGCGATGCAGGTGGCGCCGGACGCCATCAGCCCCTCGGTCTGCACCTTGTCGGCGGCCAGATGCAGGTAGGTGAACAGGATCTGCTCGTCGCGCAGCATCGCGATCTCCCCCGGCTGCGGCTCCTTCACCTTCACGATCATGTCCGCGAGCGGCAAACACCTCGGCTCGGCGGTATCCACGATCAGCGCCCCGGCCTCCCGATAGGCATCGTCCAACAGGCCGGCCCCCACGCCCGCCTGCGCCTGGACGGTGACGGCGTGTCCGTGCCGCGTCAGCTCCCGAACCCCGGCCGGGGTCAGGCCGACGCGGTATTCATGGGTCTTGATTTCCTTGGGAACACCGACATGCATGGAACCGCCCTCCGTTGATTGGGTATCCGTCCAGCGTGCCTCCTCCGGCCAAAGGTTGAAAGCCAAAGGTTGAAACATTGACGGCGCCGGGCTTTCACGATGGACTGCCGTCCCTCTGCGGCGGATAACGCAGCCGCTTCCCGCAGATCGGCATTCAGGAGACCTCCCATGATCAAGACCACGCGCCGCGGCCTTTCCCGCCTGGCTCTCGCCCTGCCGGCCCTGACCCTGCTGCCCTCCGGCGCGCGGGCCGACGACACGGTGCGCATCGGCGCCACCTACCCGCTTAGCGGCGGCGCCGCCTCCGCCGGCACCGCCGCCAAGCAGGCGATCGAGGTGGCGGTGGACATCATCAACAATGCCCATCCGGAAATGCCGAAGCTGCCGCTCGCCCCCACGACCGGCCTGCCCAATCTCGGTGGACGCAAGATCGAGGTGATCTTCACCGACCACCAGGGCAACCCGGCCACCGCGCAGAGCCAGACGCTGCGCCTGATCACCCAGGAAAAGGTGGTCGCCATGGTCGGCGCCTATCAATCCAGCTGCGGCCTGACCGCCAGCGCCGTCGCCGAACGCTACGGCATCCCCTTCATGGCCAGCGAGGCCTCCGCCCCCAGCCTGACCGCGCGCGGCTTCAAATGGTTGTTCCGCCCCACCCCGATCGGCACCCATTTCGGCGCCGCCTACGCCGATTTCATGCTGCAGCGGAAGGCCGCCGGCATGAAGGTGGAGAAGATCGCGGTGGTAAATGAAAACACCGAATACGGCACCTCCACCGGCGACGCCATCATCAAGGCCGCCGCCGACAAGAGCCTGAAGGTGGACCTGCGCATCCCCTACAACGCCAACAGCACCGATGTCAGCGCCCAGGTGCTGCAGCTGAAGAACGAAAACCCCGACGTGGTGATCTTCGTCAGCTACACCTCCGACGCCATCCTGTTCATGAAGACGATGCGCAACCTCGGCTACAAGCCGCCGATCCTGATCGGCGACGACAGCGGCTTCTCCGACACCTCGTTCATCGACGCGGTCGGCGACCTGGCCGAGGGCGTGATCAACCGCAGCTCCTACGATGTCGGCAAGCCCGGCTCCAACTCGTTCATCGTCAACGAGCTCTACAAGAAGCACGCCGGCCACGCGCTGGACGACACCTCGGCCCGCGCCATGCAGGGCTTCCTGGCGCTGGCCGACGCGATCAACCGTGCGGGCTCGACCGAGCCAGCCAAGATCCAGGCCGCGCTGCAGGCGACCGACCTGAAGCCGGACCAGCTGATGATCGGCTACAAGGGCATCGCCTACGACGAGACCGGCCAGAACAAGCTGGCCTCCACCCTGCTCGTGCAGCTGATCAAGAAGAACTACGTGCCGGTCTGGCCCGCCGACATGGCGACCATGCAGCCGCAGATGCCGTTCAAGGGCTGGAACTGACCCTTATTGGCGGGAAGACCATGACCCAAAGCTTCATCCCGGCGGCCTTCATTCGCGGCGGATCGAGCAAGGGCGTGTTCTTCCACGCCAAGGATCTGCCGAAGGACCGAGCCGCGATCGATCCGATCCTGCTCTCCGTCCTCGGCAGCCCCGACCCGTACGGCCGCCAGCTCAACGGCATGGGCGGCGGCATTTCCTCGCTCTCCAAGGCGGTGATCATCGGCCCGCCGACGCGCGAAGACGCCGACGTGGACTACATTTTCGCCCAGGTATCGGTGGACAGGCCGGTGGTCGACTGGGGCGCCAATTGCGGCAATCTGTCGTCCGCCGTCGGTCCCTTCGCGGTCGATGAAGGCCTGGTGCGCGCGGCGGACGGCGAGGCCCTGGTGCGCATCCACCAGGTCAACACCCAAAAGATCATCCATGCCCGCTTCCCCGTCGCCGGCGGCCGCGCGGTGGTCAACGGCGATTTCGCCATCCCCGGCGTCGCCGGCACCGGCGCGCGCATCCGGCTGGATTTCCTGAACCCCGGCGGCGCCTTCACCGCTTCATTGCTGCCCACCGGCAACCCGGTGGACACGCTGGAAATTCCCGGCGCCGGCAGCTTCCGCGCCTCGCTGATCGACGCCACCAATTGCGCCGCCTTCGTCGATGCGCGCGAACTCGGCCTTACCGGGGCCGAAACGCCGGACGAAATGGAAGCCAGGCCGGGCCTGATGGCCCTGCTGGACCAGCTGCGCCGCGCCGCCGGCGTGCGCATGGGCCTGGCCGCCACGCCGGACCAGGTCGGCCTCGCCAACCCCAAGATCGCCCTGGTCGCGGCCCCCAGCCCGTTCCGCACGCTTACCGGCGAAACCATGGGCCCGGAAACGCACGAGATCGCCGTGCGCATGATCTCCATGGAACGCGCCCACCGCGCCGTCCCACTCACCGGATCAATGTGCCTGTCCGTCGCCTGCCGTATCGAGGGCAGCATCCCCAACGCGCTGTGCGCCGCACCGGCGCGGGAGGACGAAATCCGCATCGCCAACCCCTCCGGCGTGTTCGCCGCCGGCGCCGAGGTGCGCAACACCAACGCCGGCCCGGTCGCCGACAGCGCCGTTGTCTACCGCACGTCCAGGCGCCTGATGCAGGGCCAGGTCGCCTGGACGCCGTGACCTATTTCGGCAGCGGATACTTCTCCAGATACGGCATGTAGTCCGGTTCCACATCGATCTGCAGCGTCGCCAGCATCCGCACCACCGCATTGTAGAACGCGATCGTCATGGTCAGATCGAGAAGCAGCTCGCTCGACATCTTCGCCCCCAGCGCGCTGAACGTCGCCTCCGACCCGCCGCCGTCCAGCGTCATCTCCCGCGCCAGCTTCAGCACCAGCTTCGTCGTTTCATCCAGCCCGGTCGCCTTGCCGGCCGTGTCGTCGATCAGCGCCTTGATGTCGTCGTCGGTGACGCCGAAATCGTAGCCGATCTTCACATGATGCGACCATTCATACGGCGACTTCGCCAGCCATCCCACCTGCAAAATCGCCAACTCCCGCAGCCGAGGATCGGCCTTGCTCTTGTGGCGAATGAAACCACCCAGCCCCGAGAACGCCCGCGCCGCATTCGGCGAATGCACCAGCGCCCGGAACAGGTTGATATTGCGCGCCAACAGATCCTGGTCCTTCTCCGCCAGGTCCGCCTTATCCAGATACTTCAGCCGCGCCATCGATGGATCTCCTCTGGTTGAAAATTGCGTCGGGGGAAGGAAGGCTGGGGCTCCGCCCCAGACCCCGGCAGGGCGCTGCCCTGCACCCGTGAGGGGACTCGTCCCCTCAACCCCATGACTGGTTCCTTGGGAAGAGGGCCATGACGTAGCCCTTCAACGGCTACGTCGGTTCGGCCCTCTTCCCAAGGAACCAATTAAAAGGGTCCAGGGAACGAGTTCCCTGGCGGGGTGGAGGGGCAGAGCCCCTCCTGGGGTTTGGGGCAAAGCCCCAACCTTCCTACCCCTCGACGTATTCCACCGCGGTGTTCCGTTCACGGCCGCCGAACATAATGTCGGTCGTGATTTCGTCCACGGTGTTGCAGCCGCAATAGGCCATGGTGTTATCGAGTTCCTTACGGATCAGGCCCACCGCCTTCGCCGCCCCCGCCTGGCCGGCCACGGCCGTGCCGTACAGCGTGGCGCGCCCGGTGAGCACGGCCTTGGCGCCGAGCGCCAGCGCCTTGGCGATATCGGACCCGCGGCGCACGCCGCTATCCAGGATCACCGTGCCCTTGGTGCCGACCGCCTCGGCGATCTCCGGCAGCGCGTCGATCGAGGCGACGGCGCTGTCCATGTTCCGACCGCCATGGTTGGAAACCACGATGCCGTCCACGCCGTAGCCGATGGCCTTCACCGCGTCGTCCGGCCGGTTGATCCCCTTCACCATCAGGATGCCCGGCCACATGTCGCGGAAGATGCGGATGTCGTCCCAGGACAGGCTGTCCTGGCGCATGATCGCCCCGGTGGCGGGATCGGAGCGAATGGAGCGCTTGAGCTTGCCCGGGTAATTCTCGTAGCGCGGCATGCCGGTGGTGGCGAGGTATTTGAACATCACCTTCGCCAGCCAGGCCGGGTGCTCCAGCATGTCCGCCACCGCGGTGAAATTCGGGTGGAACGGCATGTTGAAGCCGTTCTTGGCGTTGTATTCGCGGTTGGGCGGCACGATCGTGTCCACCGTGATGATCAGCGCCTCGAAGCCGCAATTCTTCGCCCGCTCGATCAGCTCATAGGAAAGTTTGCGCTCCTTCCAGACATAAAGCTGGAACCACAGCCGCCCCGCGGCTTCCTTGGCCACCTTCTCCATCGACGTCATGGACCCGGTGGCCAGCGTGAACGGAATGCGCGCGGCGGCAGCCGCCTTGGCCAATTCCAGCTCGCCCTCGTACCAGCACAGCCCGGCCGCCCCGGTGGGCGCGATCGCCATCGGCATGCCGGCCGGCTTGCCGAACAGCGTGGTTTCCATCGTCCGCCCGGACACGTCGATCAGGGCGCGATGCTTGAGTTTCAGCCGCTCGAACGCCGCGCGGTTGTTGCGCAGCGCGACCTCCTCCTCGGTGCCGCGATCGACGAACTCGAAAATGCCCTTGGGCAGCTTCTTCTTCGCGGCGGCGCGCAGATCGAAGATATTGTGGCAGTCATCCAATGCGGCCATGGCTTTCCCCCGTTCCCGCGATGATGAACCGGGGAGCCAAGCTGTCAACCGGGTGCGCTGACTTCCGGCAGAATGTCGCCCTTCAGCGTCAGCACGGCGCCCATCCAGACCGCGTGCTTCAGATGATCGTCGCGCGGCCGGCCGGACTCCGGATGCACCAGCACCGTAAGGCCCATGCGGTTGAGCATCAGGAACGGCACCAGGGTCGGAAACAGCGCCGGCTCGAAGGCGATCTGGTACATCGCCTGTGGGTGCGGCCCCACAGGCACGTCGTGCCAACGGCCCATGCGCACCGTGAAGCGTTCCTCCACCCATTGCCGCAGGGTGGCCGCCGCGTCCTTGGTGGCCGGATCGTAATAGACATGCGCGTGATAGCTATCGATCGCCTGGGGCTCGGTCGGGGTCGTCATGTAGTTTCTCCTGCCAGCGATCAGTCGACCGCGACGCCGGCGGCCTGCAGCATCTGCTTCACGTCTTTCTTCGCCACCTTGCCGTAGCCGGATTTCGGCAGTTCCGGCCAGCGCACGAAGCGGGCGGGCCATTTGTATTTGGCCAGCTGGCCGTCCAGATGGCGCAGCAACTCGCCGTCCGAGACCTCCTGCGTCAGCACCAGCACCGCCACGCCCGATTTCCCCCATTTCGGATGCGGCAGGCCCAGCACGCAGGCCTCCGCGACCGCCGGGTGGGTCAGCAGCGCCTCCTCGATCTCGCGCGGATACACGTTCGACCCGCCGGAGATGTACATGTCGGACTGCCGGCCGGTGATAAACAGGAAGCCCTCGTCGTCCAGATGGCCCAGATCGCCGGTATGGAACCAGCCATGCGCCATCGCCTTCTCGGTCGCCTCCCGGTTGCCGTAATAGCCCGGCGAACACGGCGGGACCGCGCACGCAGATCTCGCCGGTTTCGTTGGCATCCAAACGCCTGCCGTCATTGTCCAGGATGGCGATCTCCATGCCGGTGCGCGGAAAGCCGCAGCTGCCGATCTTCACTGTCATCGTCCAGGCTGTGCAGCGCGGGCGGCAGAACGGTGATGTTGCCGGTCACCTCGCCCAGGCCGAAATACTGCACCAGCACCTTGCCCAGCTTTTGCAGCGCATGAACCTGGTCGGCCCGGTACATCGGCGCACCGGCATAAATCACGTAGCGCAGGCTGGAATGATCGTACCGGTCCACCGCCTCGTGCTTCGTCAGCATGGTCAGGATGGTCGGCACGGTGAACATGTTGGTGATGCGGTGCCGCTCCACCAGCGCCCAGGCTTCCTCGCAATCCAGCCGCTCGCCGCTCAGCAGCACGGTCACCGCGCCGCGGGCGACCTGGCTCAGCTGGTGGATCCCGGCCCCATGCGACAGCGGCGCCACCACCAGGGAGGCATCCTGCTCGGTCGTCCCCGGCATCAGGTCGCACAGATGGTTGGTGATCACGAATTCCATCTGTCCGTGCGTCAGAATGCCCGCCTTCGGCCGTCCGGTGGTGCCGGAGGTAT
Organism: uncultured Alphaproteobacteria bacterium; assembly: GCA_963839645.1. GTDB lineage: Bacteria > Pseudomonadota > Alphaproteobacteria > Acetobacterales > Acetobacteraceae > PALSA-911. Next base: position 1,250,116 of record CAWIVZ010000001.1, read on the forward strand.
AGAAGAACCAGGCCGGATGGTCGCGCTCCACGTCCACGCCATGCTTCACCGCCGCCGCCCGGCCGGTCGCCAGCTCTTCCCAGTCCAGACCGCCGCCGCCGATGCGGATGTGCAGATGCGCCGCCGGGTTCTCCGCCCGCGCGGCGGCCTCGTGCTCGGGAAAGGCGCTGTCGAATATATGGGCGGAGGCGCCGGAGGATTGCGCCAGATAGGCCACCTCCGGCGGTGTCAGCCGGAAATTGGTCGGCACCCACACCGCGCCGATGGTCCAGCACGCCCACATCGTCTCGATCACGGCGTTGGAGTTGCGCGCATGCACCAGCACGCGGTCGCCCTTGTTCACGCCCCGCGCCGCCAGCGCCCCGGCGGCGGCCCGAACCCGGGCGGAGAGTTCCGCCCAGGTCCATGTCGTGTCCCGCCAGATCAGCGCCGGGCGGTCGGGGAAGCGCCGCGCCGTCTGCGCCAGCAGATGCGCGAGGTTGCTCGGTAGCGAATCAGCGTAGCGGCTCCAGGATCGAGACGTAGTTGGCCACCGCCGCGCCGCCCATGTTGAACACGCCCGCCCGCTCGGCCTTCGGCAACTGCATGTCCCCGGCCTCGCCGGCCAGCTGCATCGCGGTGATGGCGTGCATGGAAACGCCTGTCGCGCCGATCGGATGGCCCTTGGATTTCAACCCGCCGGAGGGGTTCACCGGCAACCTGCCGTCCTTCGCCGTCCAGCCCTCCAGCACCGCGCGCGCGCCCTGGCCGGGTGCCGTCAGGCCCATGGCCTCGTATTCCAGCAGTTCGGCGATGGTGAAGCAGTCATGGCTCTTCGACGAAGGACAGATCCTCCAGCTTCATGCCCGCCTGTTCCAGCGCCATGTGCCAGGCCTTCGCCGCGCCCTCGAACGCGGTGATGTCGCGCTTGCTGATCGGCAGGAAATCGTTCACGTGCACGGCGGCCCGGAAGCGGATCGCCTTGTTCATGGCGCGCGCGGTGTCCTCGTCGGTCAGGATCATCGCCGCCGCGCCGTCCGACACCAGGGAACAATCGGTGCGCTTCAGCGGCGCCGCCACATAGGGGTTCCTCTCGGAAACGTTGCGGCAGAAATCAAATCCCAGATCCTTGCGCATCTGCGCATAGGGATTGTCCACCCCGTTCTTGTGGTTCTTCGCCGCGATCGCCGCCAGCGCGTCGGACTGGTCGCCGTAGCGCTGGAAATACTGGCTGGCGATCTGGCCGAACACGCCGGCGAAGCCCGCGGGAATGTCGCCCTCTTCCTTGCGATAGGCGGCATTGAGCAGGATGTCGCCCACCTTCGCACCGGGCGTGGCGGTCATCTTCTCCGCACCCACCACCAGGGCAAAACGGCCACGGCCCGCGGCCAGGTAATCCCGCGCGCCATACACCGCGGCGGATCCCGAAGCGCACGCATTCTCATACCGCGTCGCCGGCTTGAACCGCAGCTCGGGCAGCAGCTGCATCACCAGCGAGGACGGGAAGTCCTGGTTGGAAAAGCCGTTGTTGAACAGGCTGACGAACACCGCGTCGATCTCCGACGGGCTGATCCCCGCGTCGGCGATCGCGGCGCCGGCCACCTTGCCGATCAGGCTCTCGACATCCGGATCCTCGAGCTTGCCGAACTGGCTGTGCGCCCAGCCGACGATGCAGGCCTCGGTCATTGGTTTTCTCCCCGGGAGAATGTTGCCTCGGCCGGAGGTTAGGACGACGGAGGAAGCAAGGCCAGGGGACAGAATCCCCTGGCTTTCCGTGCTACCGCCCGCCCTGGATCTTCGCCCAGGTATCCCGCAGCCCCACCGTCCGGTTGAACACCAGCCTCTGCGGTGAGCTGTCGGGGTCGGCGCAGAAATACCCGGTGCGCTCGAACTGCACCGGCTCGCCCGCCGGCGCCGCCGCCAACGCCGGCTCAACCCAGCTTCCGGTCAGCACTTCCAGCGAGTTTGGGTTCAGATCGGCCATCACGTCGCCGTCCGCGCCCGGGTCCGGGCGGGTGAACAGCTGATTGTACAGCCGGATCTCCGCCGGCACGGCGTCCGCCGCCGCCACCCAGTGCAGCGTGGCCTGCACCTTGCGCCCGTCCGGCGCGTTGCCGCCGCGCGTCGCCGGGTCATAGGTGCAGCGCAGTTCCACCACCTCGCCGGACGCGTCCTTGATCGCTTCGCGGCAGGTGACGAAATAGCCATAGCGCAGCCGCACCTCCTTGCCGGGCGACAGGCGATAGAACTTCTTCGGCGGGGTCTCCATGAAGTCCTCCCGCTCGACATACAGCTCCCGGCCGAACGTGATGGGGCGCGTGCCGGCCGCGGGATCGTCGGGATGGTTGATCGCCTCCAAGGTCTCGGTCTGGCCTTCCGGGTAGTTCTCGATCACCAGCTTCAGCGGCCGCAGCACCGCCATGCGGCGCGGCGCCGAGCGGTTCAGATCCTCGCGGATCGTGTGGTCGAACATCGCCACGTCCACCACGGAATTGGCGCGCGCCACACCCACGCGGCGGATGAAGTCGCGCAGCGCCGCCGCCGGCACCCCGCGCCGGCGCAGGCCGGCCAGGGTCGGCATGCGCGGATCGTCCCAACCGGAAACATGCCCATCCCGCACCAGCGTGGTCAGGATGCGCTTGGACAGCACCGTGTAGCCGATGTTCAGCCGGGCGAACTCGTACTGTTTCGGCCGTGTGGCGATGCCCAGCCGCTCGATCGGCAGATGATCCAGCAGCCACTCGTACAGCGGCCGGTGATCCTCGAACTCCAGGGTGCACAGTGAGTGCGTGATCCCCTCGATCGCGTCGGACTGCCCATGCGCGAAATCGTAGGTGGGATAGATGCACCAGGCCGTGCCGGTGCGCGGATGCTCGGCGTGCAGGATGCGATACAGCACCGGATCGCGCAGGTTCATGTTGCCCGCGGCCATGTCGATCTTTGCCCGCAGAACGCAGGCGCCGTTGGGGAATTTCCCCGCCCGCATGTCGCGGAACAGCGCCAGGTTCTCCTCCGTCGGACGGTAGCGGTTCGGGCTGTTCTGTCCGGGCTCGGTCAATGTGCCCCGCGCGGCGCGCATCTGATCGGGCGGGGTGTCGTCGACATAGGCGTCGCCATTCACGATCAGATGCTCCGCCCAGGCGTACAGCTGCTCGAAATAGTCCGACGCGTGGTGCAGATGCTCGCCCCAGTCGAAGCCGAGCCAGCGGACATCGCGCTGGATCGAGTCGATGAACTCCTGCTCCTCCTTGGTCGGGTTGGTGTCGTCGAAGCGCAGATGGCAGCTTCCGCCGAACTCCTTCGCCACGCCGAAATTCAGGCAGATGGACTTGGCGTGCCCGATATGCAGATAGCCGTTCGGCTCCGGCGGAAAGCGGGTGACAACCCCCGGCACGCGGCTTTGCGCCAGATCCGCCTCGATGATGTCGCGGATGAAGTCGCGCCCCGCTTCCTGGGTGTTCGCGTCAAGCGTCTCGGTGGCCGTCATGTCTGCTGATCCGTCCCGCAAAGCCGAAAGAGGCGGCAACCTACAGCCAGACGGCGGATTTGGCTAAATGCCGCCGCACAGGTCTGCCCATCGGAGGCAAGGAAGGCCAGGGGCTCTGCCCCTGGACCCCGCTAAGGGCTCGCCCTTAGAACCCTATTCCAGTTTGGGAGTGCAAGGAGGGCCGACCGAGACCATGCGAGGTCCGGGTAGGCCCTCCTTGCACTCCCAAACAATGGAAGGTTTCCAAAGGCTAGCCTTTGGCGGGGGTCCAGGGGGCAGAGCCTCCTGGCCTTCCTTGCTTCCGGCGCACGCCCGCATCAGCATAGCGGCAACATTGCCAGCCGTCAGAGCTGAACCGGGAGTTCCGTATGACACGTCCTTTCGCCGAACTGCGCGTTCTGGATTTCACCACCACCATCGCCGGCCCGTACTGCGCCCGGCTGCTGGCCGACGCGGGGGCGGACGTCATCAAGATCGAGTCTCCGGAGGGCGAGCTGACCCGCCACCGCCCGCCGCTGCGCGACGGCGCCAGCACGTCCTACGGCCAGTTGAACGCCGGCAAGCGCAGCCTGGTGCTGAACCTGAAGGAGCCGGGGGCGGTGGAGATCGTCCGCCGCCTGGTGGCCCAGGCCGACATACTGGTGGAGAATTTCCGCCCCGGCGTGATGGCCCGCTTCGGCCTGGACTACCCGGCGCTCGCCGAGATCAACCCAAGGCTGATCTACTGCGCCATCTCCGGCTACGGGCAGACCGGGCCGTCCTCGGAGCTGGCGGCCTACGCGCCGGCGATCCATGCGTCGTCGGGCTACGACCTGGCCCATCTGGTCTACCAGGAAGGCCGCGAGCGCCCGGACAATTGCGGCATCTACACCGCCGATATCCTCAGCGGCACCTACGCCTACGCCGCCATCGCCACCGCCCTGGTGCAGCGCCACGCCACCGGCCACGGCCAGATGATCGACGTTTCCATGCTGGAGGCGATGCTGAACCTGACGGTGACCGAGGTGCAGCTGGCGCAATTCCCCCAGCCGCCCTCCGGCAAGCCGCTGTTCAGCCCGGTGGCGACCGCGAACGGCTACATCATGCCGGCCATCGCCAGCGAGCGCACCTTCCAGAACCTGGCCAAGGCCGCCGGGCGGGAGGACTGGATCACCGATCCCCGCTTCGCCGAATACCCCACCCGCCGGGAGAACTGGGGCGCGCTGATCGAGGAGCTGGAGCAGTGGTCGCGCACGCTCAGCACCCTTGAGTGCGAGGCAGCGATGAACCGGCACGGCGTGCCCTGCTCGGCCTATCGCAGCGTCGCCGAGGCCCTGACCGATCCGCAACTGGCGCATCGCGACGCCCTGGCCGAGGTGTTCGACGCCGGCGGCAGCTTCCGGGTGGTGAACGCGCCGTACCGCATGTCGGCCGGCCTGACCAAGGTGCGGGAATTCTCCGCCGATCTCGGCCAGCACACGCGCGAGGTGCTGCACGACGCCGGCTACAGCGACGCCGAGATCGCCGCGCTGATTGCCTCCGGAGCGGCGGCGGCCGCCTGAACGGCCGGAGGTCAATAGTCGAGGCGGCCGTACAACTCGCCGAACGGCATCATCACATGCCGGCGAAAGGCCGGGCGCTGCTGCAGACGGCGATACCAGGCGGTCACGTTCGGAACATCGGGCCGTTCGATATCCAGCTCGAAATAGCGGTAAAGCGCGGTGCCGGCGGGGATATCCGCCAGCGTCAGGGCGTCGCCGGCCAGGAACGGCCGGCGGGCCAGCACCGTGTCCAGCAGCCGGAAATGCCCGGCGCAGCGGGCCACGCTGCGGTGGATGGCGGGCAGGTCGCGCTGCGCCGCCGGCGTGCGGTAGAAGCCCCAGAACACTCCCATCAGGAAATCGGGCTGCAGACTGGTCTGCGCCCAGTCCATCCAGCCGTCGATCGGCGCCCGCGAGGCCGGATCGGCCGGCCAGACGCCTGCCGCTCCATGCCGGGCCGCCAGATAGCGCAGGATGGCGTGCGACTCCCAGACCGCGATGTCGCCATCTTCGATCACCGGCACGCGGCCATGCGGATTGAGTTGCCGGAACGCCGGTTCGTCCAGGCGCCCGAAGTTGCCGCCGGCCGGGACGTGCTCATATGTCAGGCCCAGCTCGTCGGCCAGCCAAAGCACCTTCTGGACATTGAAGGAACTGCGCCGGCCCCAAATCTTCAACATGACCTGCCCTTTCGCACGACCCGGCTTCCCTTCCGGCGGCCGGGCGGAGTTTCATATCGGCACCAATGGATCGGGAAACGGCGTGCATGAAAATCAGGCTCGGCATCGGTGGCTGGAATTTTGCACCCTGGCGCGGGCTGTTCTACCCCAAGGGCCTGCCGCAGGCGGAGGAACTCGCCTATGCCGCCGCCCACCTGACCTCCATCGAGATCAACGGCACCTTCTACCGCACCCAGACGCCGGAGGTGTTCCGTTCCTGGCATGACGGGACACCCAAGGATTTCGTGTTCTCGGTCAAGGCCTCCCGCGCCGCGGCACAGCGCAAGGACGCCGTGGAGGCGAAACCGGCGGTGGAACGCTTCCTGCAGTCGGGGCTGATCGAGCTTGGCGACAAGCTCGGCGCGATCCTGTGGCAGCTGCCCGCCGGGCGCCGCTTCGATGCGGACGACCTGGCCCGGTTCCTCGACCTGCTGGCGCCATCGCTGGACGGGATGCCCCTGCGCCACGCCCTGGAGGCCGCGCATGCGAGCTTTTCCGCGCCGGAGGCGACCGCCCTGCTGCGCGAGCGCGCGATCGCCCGCGTGATCCTGGACAAGCCGGGCGTCACGCTGAACGACGAGCCGACCGCGGATCACGTCTATCTGCGGCTGCAGCGCACCGTGGACCAGGAACCGGCGGGCTACAGCGAAGCGGCGCTGGACGAGTGGGGCGGCCGGCTACAGGCGCTGGCGAGGCCGGCGAAGCGCCAGGTCTTCGCCTATGTGATCGCGGGCGCCAAGCATCGCGCGCCGGCGGCGGCCATGGCGCTGATCGAGCGGGTCCGGGCCTCCTGACGGCGGCCCGCCGGGTCTCAGGACCAGCCCGCCAGCAGCATCGACAGCAGCATCAGCGTGAGTGCCGCGGCATGGGCCAGCGTCGGCTGTTCATGCAGAACCAGGATCGCCAACACGGCGGCTGTGGCGGGCAGGAACGCGGTGAAGATGCCGGCGAGGCTGGCCGGGGCGTGCTTCATGCCGTTGTACCAGAGCAGCAGGCTCAGCAGGCTGGCGGTCAGGCTGTGAAACACCAGCAGGGCGGCGATCCGCCAGCCCATGCCGGCCAACATCGGATAACCCAGTAGCGGCAAGGCCAGTGGCGCCAGCAGAGTCGCGGAAAACACCTGCATCCAGAACGTCGCCTGGATCACGCTGATCCGGCCGGCGATTTGCTTGCTGAGCAGCGCGTAGGCGGCCTCGCCGCAGACGGCGAGAAAGATCAGGGCATCTCCGGCCAGGCTGCCAATGGGGCTGGCGGTCATGCCGCTGGCGCGGCCGAGGGTCAGCGCCGCCATCGCCAGGGCGGCGAGCGCGGCCGCGGCCCAGCGTCGCGGCGGCAGCCGTTCGCGCAGCAGCAGCCAAGCGCCGATTGCCACCACCGCTGGCAGGCTGGCGAGCACCAGGCCGCCTTCCAACGCGCCGGTGCGGCGCAGGCCTGCCAGCAGGGCGATGTTGTAGAGCAGGGTGCCGAGGGCCGCCTGCAGGATCAGGTTGCCCAGCAGCGCACGAGGCGGGAACGCGCCGGGACGAAACGTGAAGGTGAACGGCAGCAGCACCAGGCTCGCCAGCACGCAGCGCAGGAACAAAATCACCGGGATCGGCAGCGCGTCCGCGAGCACCCGCGCCACCGCCACGTTGGCGCCGACCAGCACCATCGCCAGGGCCAGCTGGACACAGGCCCAAAATCTCGCCGACCCGGCCACCGAGATGGTCAGTCGGTCTCCCCCACCTTGCGGAAAGGGGACTGCTCCGCCAGGGCCGCCATGTGGGCAAGGATTTCCGGCCGTTCCTCGGCCAGGAAATTGTCCACCGCGCGGGCGAAGCCGGCATTGGCGATCCAATGGGCGGAATAGGTCGGCTGCGGCAGGTAGCCGCGCTGGATCTTGTGCTGGCCCTGCGCGCCGGCCTCCACCCGCTTCAGCCCGTGCTCGATCGCCCAGTCGATGGCCCGGTAGTAGCAGAGCTCGAAATGCAGGAACGGCCAGTCGCCCCGGCAGCCCCAGTTGCGGCCGTACAGCGTGTCCGCCCCGGCCAGGTTCAACGCCCCGGCCACCGGCCTGCCGTCATGCTCCGCCAGCATCAACACCACCTTGTCGCCGAGGCGCTCGGACAACAGGGAGAAGAACTCGCGGGTGAGATAGGCGCGAGCCCCATTTGCGGTCCACGGTGCTCTGGTAGAAGCGGTAGAACGCGTCCCAATGGCGTTCCTGGATGTCCGCGCCGCTCAGCGCGCGGAAGTCGAGACCGCAGGCGTTGGCGTCGCGGCGCTCGCGGCGCAGCACCTTGCGCTTGCGCGAGGACAGCGCGCCGAGGAAATCGTCGAAGGTGGAATAGCCGGCGTTCTCCCAATGGAACTGCAGTCCCCAGCCGCCGCAGCCACCCGGCCTGCCCAAGCGCGTTCCACTCCTCCTCGGTGCAGAACGTGACATGGATCGAGGACAGCTTGAGCTGCCGGCAGGCCTGCACCAGGGCGCTGCCCAGCGCCCTCGATGGAGATGCCGGCGTCGGGCCGGCGCAGCAGACGCGGCCCGGGCACCGGGCTGAACGGCGCGGCTACCTGCAGCTTCGGATAATACTCGCCGCCGGCCCGCTCGAACGCGTTGGCCCAGCCATGGTCGAACACGTATTCGCCGTAGCTGTGCGACTTGGCGTACATCGGCGCCACCGCGACCACGCTCCCCGCCTCGTCGCGCAAGGCCGCGTGCTGCGGCAGCCAGCCGGTGCGCGGCCCGGCCGAACCGCTGTCCTCCATCGCGCTGAGAAACGCATGGCTGACGAAGGGGTTCTCCAAGCCGGCGCAGGCATCCCAGGCGGCCGCGTCGATCTCGGCGATCCGCGGATGCAGGGTCAGTGTGAGCTTCGGCGGAATCGTCGGGCATGCACGCCTATGTGGGGCAGAAGGCGTGGAAAGATAGTCGATTTTCGCCCGATCAGTCGATCTCGAAAAGCCCCTCGACCTCGACCAGCGCGTCGGCCGGCAGCGATGGCACGCCGATCGTGCTGCGGGCATGCCGGCCGTTATCGCCGAACACCGCCACCGCCAGATCGGACGCGCCGTTCATCACCTGCGCATGGGCGGTGAAATCCGGCGGCGCGGCAATGAAGCCGCCGAGGCGGACCACCCGGCGCACCCGGTCGAGGTTGCCGTAGCAGGCCGCCTTCAGCTGCACCAGCACGTTGATGAAGCACAGCCGCGCGGCGTCCTGGCCGTCGTTGATCGACATGCCCTGGCTGATCTTGCCGGCATAGGCGACCTTGCCGTCGCGCACCGGGATCTGGCCGGAGACCACCACCAGATTGCCGGTGACGACGAAGGGCACGTAGTTGGCGATCGGTATCACCGGCGGCGGCAGGGTGATGCCGAGTTCCGCCAGCCTGGTCTCGATGTTTCCGGCCATCAGAAGCTCCTTATTTCGCGACCAGCCGCAGCCCGCGGCGGCGCACGCGCGGCGCCGTGTCCGGCAGATCGAACGGCAACAAGGGGGCGCGGTCACGCGCGCCATTGCCGAGCGTGCCGTCGCCGAGCACGTCGGCCTCTTCCGGCTCGGCCTCGGGAATGTCGGTGCGGCCGAGGTAGTTGGCGGCCAAATGCCGGAACGTATAGTCCAGCAATGAGGTGGCGTTGGCCACCGCCGGATCGCCCTCCACCGCGCCGGCCGGACCGAAGCGGGTGAAGGTGAACGCCTCCACGAAGGCGGCCAAAGGCACGCCGTTCTGCAGGCCGAGGCTGACCGCGACGGCGAAATTGTCCATCAGCCCGCGGAAGGCCGGGCCTTCCTTGTGCAAGGCGATGAAGATCTCGCCCAGGTCCCCGGTCTCGTATTCGCCGGTGCGCAGGAACAGCTTGTGCCCCCCCACGGTGGCTTTCTGGGTGTAGCCGGCCCGGCGTGCGGGCAGCGAGCGGCGCTGCGGCGCGGGCCGCGCGGCCGGGCGGATTTGCGGCGCTTCCGGCATCGCGTCGATGAACGGCGCCACGGCGTCGTGCATGGCCCGGTATTCGCTGCCGGTGGCATCCGCCTGCGGCAGCACGCCGTCGCCGCGCAGAACCGCCGCCAACGCGGCCTCGGCCGACAATCCGCGCGCCGCCAGGAAGGCGCGGCTGGCCCGGCTGAGCTCACCGGATTGACCGAGCGGGGAGAACGCCGGCGCGATGCCGGCGGTTTCCACGCCCAGCAGCGCCTCCACCGCGCCGGCCGGCGCGATGGCGGTCAGGGCCTCATGGCGCAGGCCGGGCAGGGGCCCTCCCGCGCCCGCCGGACGCGCGGCCGCGTGGGCCGCGCGGGCGGCATCCGCCAGGCCGGCGATCACGCCGGAAGCCGGCGGCGGCGGCGCCTCGCGCGCGGCGGCGAGAACGCCGAACCGTTCCGCCATGGCCGCGGAGGCCGCCTCGGCGCGCAGGCGCAGGATGGCGGCGATGCAGCGGGCGATGTCCTGCGCCGCCGGCTCGCCATAGGTCAGGCCCAGGGCGGACAGCAAACCGGCCAGATCGGCAATGCCGAGGGCAAGGCGCAGCGCCGAGGGTGCGGCCAGGGTAAGCGCGATCGTGGCGGTTTCCACCGCCTCGCCGAAGGCAGCTTCGTCAAAGCCCGCGTCCGGGTGGAAAAAGGCCGGCAGGTTGAACACGAAGCCCGGCTCTGGCCCACTCTGCCCCCGCCAGATCGCCTCGCTCGGCGCACCCCGGCGGTGCAGCAGCAGCGCGTGCAGCCGCTCCTCCAGCGGCAACTCGATCCCCGCCCGCCGTGCCCGATCGGCGATCGGACGTATCCACGCATCCGCCGCCTGCGGCAGGCTGGCGGCGCCTTCGCCGGGCGCGAGTTCCGCCAGCGCCGCGGCGGCCGCGTCGTCCCACGCCGCGGGCAGGGTCAGGGCACGGGCGGGCTGGTCCGGGTCGGCCCCCAGCGCGATCCGCCGCATCCGCACGCCGTGCCAGGTCTTCGGTGTTTTCATGGCCCGGATGCTAGGCCGGGAAACCGTGGCCGAAAAGCGCATTTTGGGGTCAAACACGTTTTTGAACACAAAATCCTGTGGATAGATGGCGATTCGGCCCACAAGGCCGGATGTCGCGCCGGCACCCCAACAGAGATAGTGGACCGCGCCGCGGAGGCTGCGTATATCTGCGGCATGAACATCGGCACCCGCATCTACACGCTGCTCCATGGCCGCCGCGTCGGCACCGACGCGGCGGGCAATATCTATTATATCCAGCGCCGCGCCGTGGCGGGCACCCGGGCCCGCCGCTGGGTGGATTTCGCCGGTCCGGTGGAAGCCTCCGCGGTGCCGCCGGAATGGCATGCCTGGCTGCACTACACCACCGACGAGCCGCTGCCGGCCAACACCCACAAGCCGTGGCAGAAGCAGCATCTCGCCAACGCCACCGGCACCGCCGCCAGCTACCGCCCGCCCGGCCACGACTACGAAGGCGGGCAACGGGCGCGGGCCACCGGCGACTACGAATCCTGGACACCCGGCAGCTAGGCACCGCGCATGGCTCGCCATAGCGCCGCGGAACTTCTGACCGGGGCCGTCATCCTGCTGCTCGCGGTAGGCTTCCTCGGCTACGCAGTCGCCCATTCCGGCCGAACCGGCGTGTCCGGCTATCCGCTGATCGCCCGCTTCGACCATATCGACGGCCTGACCGTCGGCTCGGACGTGCGCCTGGCCGGGGTGAAGGTAGGCACCGTCGCCAACGCCCGGATCGATCCGCAGAGCTATTTGGCCGTGGTCACGCTCACCGTTCAGAACGGTATCGAACTGCCCAAGGACAGCAGCGCCGAAGTCACCAGCGACGGCCTGCTCGGCGGCAAGTTCCTCTCGCTGAGCCCGGGCGGGGACACCACGATGCTGAAGCCGGGCGGGACGATCACCATCACCCAGTCCTCCGTCAGCCTTGAACAATTGCTGGGCAAGTTCATCTTCAGCGTGACCAACATGGTCAGTGCCGTGAAGCCGGACCAGGCCGCCAAGCCGGAACCGACACTCACCCCGAAATAACCACGCCGAAACAATGGGCCCGACATGAACCCTCCGCCGAAACTCTGGCCGCAGGAAGATGGTACCCCGGTTTCCTGCCGGGAGAAGCTGCGGGTGCTGGAGGAGAACCACGCCGAACTGGTGCAGACCCTGCAGGACGCGTTCGAGGACGCGGTGCTGATGGGCGTGGACGAGCAGGCGATGCGCCGCATCCTCGCCGACGCCGTCGCCGGGCTGGAGAGCCCGAAACGTCCGGCCACCCATTGATGCGCCTGCCGCTGTTCGTGCCGCTGATGCTGGCGGGCCTCGCGCTGGCTCCCGCACTCGCCCAATCTCCCCCGCCGGGCCAACCTTCCCCGCCCGCCCCGGCCGACGCACCTCCCGCGCCGCGGCCGGAGACCCCACCGACCCCGGCGTCCACCTGGGTCGCCAAAAACGTCGCCGAACTGCAGGTGCTGGACAAGGTGAACGCCCGCCATACCGACCTCACTGTGAAGGCGGGTGAGAAGGTGCAGTTCGGTCCGCTCAGCATCGAGGTCCAGTCCTGCGTCGCCCGCCCGCCCAACGAACCGCGGGACGCAGCGGCGTTCCTGTCGATCACCGATGCCAACAACGACGGCGTGCCCTTCCGCGGCTGGATGGTCGCCAGCCAGCCGGCCCTGTCGATGCTCCAGCATCCCATGTACGACGTCCGCGTCACCGGCTGCCACTCGTGACCGCCGCGCCCGCGGCAGGCCGGGCGGCGGACGCCCTGCCGCCGCCGGCGCGCGCGGCACTGCTGCTGGATCTCGACGGCACCCTGCTGGACATCGCGCCAACCCCCGACAGCGTCGTCGTGCCTCCCGCCCTGCTCGATGCGCTGCGCGGCCTGACGGCCCGGCTGAACGGCGCGCTCGCGGTGATCAGCGGCCGTCCGGTCGCGCAGGTGGATGAACTCCTGCACGCCATTCCCACCGCCGTCGCCGGCGAGCACGGCGGCGCCACCCGCTTCGCCCCCGGGGCGGAACTGGAACGCATACCCCTGCCCAGCGCGCCGGCCGGATGGCTGGCCGCGGCCGAACGGATCGCGGCGGAAAACCCCGGCGTGCTGCTGGAACGCAAGGAACGCGGCTTCGTGCTGCACTACCGCGCCGTGCCCGCGCTCGGTCCCAGGCTCCGGGAAGCGCTGGAAGAAATCGTCGGCGCGTCCGAGGCCTTCGCCCTGATGCAGGCCCGCAAGGCCTGGGAGATCAAGCCCCGCGGCGCCGACAAGGGCACCGCCGTGGCCGCTCTCATGGCCCACGCCCCCTTCGCCGGCCGCCTGCCGATCTTCATCGGCGACGACGTGACCGACGAGGACGGCATGGAAGTCGCGCGCGCCATGGGTGGCGCGGGATTGAAGGTCGGTGACGCGTTCAAGGACCCCGAAGCGGTCCGCGCCTGGCTGGCCGAGGCGGCGCTCGGCAGCGAGGCCTGGCCGGGGCTCCGCCCCGAACCCCGGCAGGGGGCTCTGCCCCCTGCACCCCCGCAAGGGAACTCGTTCCCTTGACCCTTTTAAATTGGTTTGTTGGGGATAGGGCCGAACCGTCGTAGCCGATCAACGGCTACGTCATGGCCCTATCCCCAACAAACCAGTCCATGGGGTTGAGGGGACGAGTCCCCTCACGGGGTGGAGGGGCAGAGCCCCTCCTGGGGTTTGGGGCGAAGCCCCAACCTTGCTCAGACCAACGGCCGCGCGATGTGCTCCTTGTAGATCGGCAGTTTTAGCAGCCGGTCGTACCACTCCCGCAGAGCCGGTATTTCCGGGCGCTTGAAGTCCATCACGAACCACCGGTGCACGTGGATGCCCCAAACGATGTCCGCCAGCGTCAGCGTGTCGCCGCAGATATAGGGCGTCCTCGCCAGCTTCTCGGCGATCATGCCGTAGGCGCGGGCGGTGTCGACGATGGCCTGGTCGATCGCCGCGTTGTCGCGCTTTTCCGGCGGCGTGCGGACCAGCCCGAGGAAGATCGTGCTCGCCGGGCGGTTCTGCACCGTCTGCTGCGCGTCCATCCAGTGATCCACGATGGCCCGCGCCCGAGGGTCGCGCGGCCACAGCGTGGTGTCGGGGGCGTGGGCGTTGCAGATATAGCGGATGATCGCGTTGCTCTCCCACAGGGTGAAATCGTCCTCCTGCAGGGTGGGCACCAGGCCGGTGGGGTTCATTGCGCGGTATTCCGGCGTATCGGTCTTGCCGAACGGCCCGCCGACGTCGATCCGCTCATATGGCAGCTTCAGCTCCTCCAGCGTCCAGATCACCTTCATCACGTTACTGGACGTGGACCGCCCCCAGAGGATGCGCCGCATGGGTTTCTCTCCGCTCATAATTGATGACCCTTGTGCTTCCGGGTCGCGTCTCGCGAGCCTATGCTGCTTGCACCGATCGGGAAAGCGGGGCAAATCGCCGACATGACGCAGTTTTCGACACGAGCCGCCTGCCTTCTCTGTGCCCTCGCCGCCGGGGCCGCGCTGGGGATTGCGCTGATATCGGAATACTGGGGCGGGCTGGTGCCCTGCGCGCTGTGCCTGTGGGAGCGGGTGCCCTACCGGGTGGCGATCGGCCTGGGCGTGGTGGGCTGCCTGCTGCCCGGCGGCAACCTTCCGCGCCGCTGGATCCTGTTCCTGATCATGCTCGCGGCGCTGGCCGCCGCGGGCCTGGCCTTCGTGCATGTCGGGGTCGAACTGGGTTACTGGCCGAGCCCGCTGCCGGAATGCGCGACCAAGGTGGTCGATTTCGGCTCGATCGCCGAGCGGCTGGCGGCGATGCCGGCACGGCCAGCGAAGCCCTGCGACGAACCGACCTTCCTGATCCCGGGCGTGCCGCTGTCGATGGCGGCGATGAACCTGCTGTTCGCCCTGGCGTTCGCGGCCTGGATTGCGATCTATCTGTGGAGCACCAAAGGGCGGCAGAGATGACCGATCGGGCAACGGTAAGGCCCGATATCGAGCGGGTCATCCGGGTGGATCACGCCGGCGAATACGGCGCGGCGCGCATCTATGCCGGCCAACTGGCGGTGCTCGGCCGCGGCGACAAAGGCGATCTGCTGCGCCACATGCAGGCGCAGGAAAAATTCCACCTCGACGTGCTGTCCGGCCTCCTCGCCAGCCGCCGCGTGCGGCCGACGGCGCTGCTGCCGTTCTGGCACCTGGCCGGCTTCGCGCTCGGCGCCGCCACCGCGGTGCTGGGCGAGCGCGCGGCGATGGCCTGCACCGTGGCGGTGGAGGAGGCGATCGACGCCCACTACACCGCCCAGATCGACGCCCTGGACGAAACCGAGGCGCCGCTGCGCGAAACGCTGGAGAAATTCCGCGCCGAGGAGATCGAGCACCGCGACATCGGCCTGGCCAACGGCGCGGAACAGGCGCCGGGCTACCGGCTGCTCTCGGCGGTGATCAAGGCCGGCTGCGGCGTGGCGATCAAGTTGAGCGAGCGGATCTGAGTGAGGGAAAGCCTCAGCTTTCCAGTTCGCTGTCCCAGTACAGGTAGTCGCGCCAGCTCTGGTGCAGGTAGTTCGGCGGGAAACCGCGCCCGTTGTCCTGCAATTCCCACGTGGTCGGCTGGCGCGGGCTCATGCGCGGATACATCCGGCACTCACGCGGCAGATGCGAGCCCTTGCGCAGATTGCAGGCGCCGCAGGCGGTGACCACGTTCTCCCACGTCGTGCGCCCGCCGCGGCAGCGCGGGATCACATGATCGAAGGTCAGGTCCGGCGCCGGCGACCGCTCGCCGCAATACTGGCAGGAGAACGCGTCCCGCAGGAACACGTTGAACCGCGTGAAGGCCGGCCGGCGGGAGGTGGGAACGTAGTCCTTCAGCGCGATCACGCTGGGCAGGCGCATGGTCATGCTGGGGGAACGAACCTCGGTCTCGTACTCATTCAGAACCGAGACACGATCGAGGAAAACCGCCTTCACGGCGTCCTGCCAGGACCAGAGCGACAGCGGGAAATACGACAGCGGGCGGAAATCCGCGTTCAGCACAAGCGCCGGAAAATGATGACCACCGTCGGGCAAGCACGATCCCCTGTCGAGGCGCGGAGCCAATCCTGGGGATCCATCAAGTCCGACCCGCCAAATATTGTGCGCCGCCGTGAACCTGACGCGTTATCGCAGACCGGAAATCGCGCCGCAACCCGCATCCCCCGAGGATTCATGGCCCTGTCATGTTAACCGCCTGAATTTGCGGCGAAGGCCCGCTGCAGGAACAGCGCGCCCATCGACAGTCCGGCCTCGTCGATCCCATGCCCCAGGCGCGGGCAATACAGCGATTCGACCGGAACGCCGGCCGCCAGCAGCCCGGCTTCGGCCTCGTGTGAACGGGTGACCGGCACCACGTCGTCGTCCTCGCCGTGTACCAGCAGCACCGGAACGGCGCCTGCCGCCGGCCGTTCGCTCGCCAGGCTCTCCGGCGCGATCAGCGCGCCGGAATAGGCCAGTATGGCGCGCGGCGGCACGGCCCTGCGCAGGCCGGTGAACAGGGAGGTCATTGCCCCCTGGCTGAACCCCATCAGCGCATAGGCATCTGCCGGCAAGGCCAGCCGGGCCAGCTCCGCGTCGATGAAATCGTTCAGGAACCCCGCGGCCCGGCGGACGCCCGCTTCCATCACCGCCGGGGTGCGATCGGCCACGCTGAACCATTGCCGGCCCATGGGCGCGAGGTCGCAGGGAAACGGCGCGTCGGGCGCCACGAACGCGGCGTGCGGCACGGCGTGGGCCCAGGCGGCGGCGATGTCGATCAGGTCATGGCCGTCGGCGCCCAGGCCGTGGCACAGCACGACCAGCTGGCGCGGGGCACCCTCGGCGGCGGGGCCGGTACGGGGTCCGTTCAGCTGGGTCATGCGCTTCTCCATCGGTTCGGTTTGCTTCTACTCTCGCCCCCATCGCCATCCTAGAGGCCCAGCGTTCCCAACCCATGCCCCACCTCATGTCGGTCATCACCCGCTTCGCCCCCAGCCCGACCGGATACCTGCATCTCGGCCATGCCCATGCCGCGCTGTTCGCCTGGTCGCGCGCGCGCGCGTCGGGCGGGCGGTTCCTGCTGCGCATAGAGGACATCGACCCTGGCCGCTGCCGGCCCGAGTTCGTGGATGCCATCCAGCAGGACCTGGACTGGCTCGGCCTGGACTGGGACGGCGAAATCCGCCGGCAATCGCAGCATTTGCCGGAATACCGGGCGGCGCTGGACGGCCTGACCGCGAGAAACCTTGCCTATCCCTGTTTCTGCACCCGAACCGCCATCCTGCGCGAGATCGCCGGTTCCGCCAGCGCGCCCCACGCCCCGGACGGCAGCCCGGTCTATCCCGGGTACTTGCCGCGCTTTGCCCGAACCCGAGCGCCAGGCCCGCATCGCCGCCGGGAAACCGCACGCCTGGCGGCTCGACATGGCCCGCGCCCTGGCCTGCGTGCCGGAGGGCCTCACCTATTGCGAACTGGACGAGGGCATCCTCCCCTGCCGCCCGGAGGCGTTCGGCGACGCCGTGCTCGCGCGCAAGGACGCCCCGGCCAGCTACCATCTCTGCGTCACCCACGACGACGCGCTGCAAGGCGTCACCCTGGTGACGCGCGGGGAGGATCTGCGCCCCTGCACCGACCTGCACCGGCTGATCCAGGCGCTGATGGGCTGGCCGGCTCCCGACTACGCCCATCACCGCCTGCTCGCCGACGCCTCCGGCCGCCGCCTCGCCAAGCGCGACCAGGCCGCGACGCTGCGGGAACTCCGCCACGCCGGCCGATCCCCCGCCGAAATCCGCGCGCTGGCGGGATTTCCGGGTTTCTAAACGGGTTCCAGCAACGCCGCGGTGTTGTTGCGCACGCTGTTGACCGCCGTGGAAACATGCCACGTGCGAAACGCCGCCGCCGAAGGCCGCAGCAGCCCGGCCGGATCTCCGAACCCCGCCTCGCCGAGCCAGAGCGCCCAGTCCTCCGGCTCCAGCACCACCGGCATGCGTTCATGGATCGGCCGCAAGGCCTCGTTGGCGCCGGTTGTCAGGATCGTGAAGCTGCGGATCACCTCGCCATCCGGCCCCTTCCAGCCCTCCCACAATCCGGCCAGCGCCATGGTCCGCCCATCCGCCCGCGCGATCGCCCAAGGCTGTTTCAGTGGGGGCTGCTTTTTGCCGTCCAGGACCTGCCATTCATAGAACGCGTCCACCGCCACCAGGCAGTGCCGCCGCGCCATCGCGTCGCGAAACATCGGCGTGGAAGCGGCGGTCTCGGCGCGGGCGTTGATCGGCTGGCGGGTGGATTTCAGGTCCTTGACCCAATGCGGCACCAGCCCCCAACGCAGCAGATCCAGATGCCGCGCGCCGGTCTGCGGATGCAACCGCACCACCGGCGCCGACTGCGTCGGCGCCATGTTCCAATTCGGCTCCCAGTTCGCCAGCGGGTTCACCGTCCCGAACATCTGCGCCAGCGCCTCGGCCGGCAGGAAGGATGCATAGCGCCCACACATGCGCCGATCTTTCCCGATCCGCCGCCCGGCCGCTAGAGTTCCGGGCAAAACAAGGGAACGCCAGCACATGACCAAGACCGCCGCGATCACCGGTGCCGCCTCCGGCATCGGCCTCTGCACCGCCAAGCGCCTGATCAGCGAGGGCTGGACGGTGTTCGGCCTCGATGTCGGGCAGGACCGGCTGGATGCCGCCCGCGCCAGCCTTGGCGGCAATTTCCGGCCCATCGCCTGCGACGTCACCGATGCCGCGCGGATCGCCACCGTGTTCCAGGAGATCGGCGCCGCCGCCGCCAAGCTCGACGCGCTGATCTGCTGCGCCGGCGTGCTCCGTGTCGGCCCGCTCGAGGACATGGCGGTCGAGGATTTCGACCGGGTCTTCGCGGTGAACACCCGCGGCCTCTGGCTTTGCGCGCGCGAGGCGCTACCCCTGCTGCGCCGCGCCGCCACGAAGGAGGCCCCGGCGCGGATCGTGCTGCTGTCCTCGATCGCCGCGCTGCGCCCGAAAATCATGAGCGGCGCCTACTCCGCCTCCAAGGCCGCCGTCTCCCAACTCACCCGCATCATGGCGGTGGAATGGGCCGCCAGCCACGTGCTGGTCAACGCGGTGGCACCCGGCACGGTGGACACGCCCATGGTGCAGGCGGTGATGCGCCCGGGCGCGAACTCCGGCTATACAACCTCCGGCACCTCCCCGCTGGGACGGGTGGCGGAGGCCGACGATATCGCCGATGTAATCGGGTTCCTGCTGTCCCCGGCGGCCAAATACGTGACGGGAACGACAATTCCGGTGGATGGCGGCACACAGGCAGCGTTCGTGCCGCCGACGCGTGGGTAAGCAAGAAAGGCCAGGGGGCAGAGCCCTTGGCCTCACCTGCAACGCCGACCTGCTCATGGCGCGGTTGCCCCCGCGGGCCCCGTTGGCTAATTTCGCCCGCTTTGTTTCCCCCTCTATCCGCAATCTCGCGCAGGAGCGCCTTCAGCGTCATGCAACTCATCGCCGATCGCCTGGACCGTATCAGCCCCAGCCAGACCATGGCGGTGCATGCCAAATCGCGCGCGCTGAAGGCTGCCGGCCATGACGTGATCAGCCTGTCCGCCGGCGAGCCCGATTTCGACACGCCGCAGAACGTGAAAGACGCGGCGATCCGCGCCATCCAGGCCGGCGAGACGAAATACACCGACGTTGCCGGCATGCCCTCGCTGCGCGACGCCGTGACCGCGAAGTTCAAGCGCGACTCCGGCATCGACTACAAGCGCGAGGAGGTGATGATCTCCAACGGCGCCAAGCAGATCATCTTCAACGCGATGATGGCGACCTGCATGAAGGGCGACGAGGTGATCATCCCCTCGCCCTGCTGGGTCAGCTATCCCGACATCGTGGCGGTGGCCGACGGCACCCCCGTGCTGGTGGCGACCGAGCAGAACAACGGCTTCAAGATCCGCCCGGAAGCGCTGGAAGCGGCAATTACGGAAAAAACCAAGTGGTTCATGTTCAACAACCCGTGCAACCCCACGGGCGCGGCGTATTCGGCGGAAGACCTGAAGCCGATCTGCGAGGTGCTGATGCGCCATCCGCATGTCTGGATCTTCACCGACGACATCTACGAAAGCCTCGCCTATGACGGCTTCAAGCCGGCGACGATCCTGGAGGTGGAGCCCCGCCTGAAGGACCGCACGCTGACGGTGAACGGCGTGTCCAAGGCCTATGCGATGACCGGCTGGCGCATCGGCTATGTCGGCGGCCCGGCGCAGCTGATCAAGGCGATGGACAAGCTGCAGAGCCAGAGCGCGTCGTCCTCGTCCTCGATCAGCCAGTTCGCCGCGCTGGAAGCGCTGAACGGGCCGCAGGACTCCATCGAGGTGATGCGCGCCGCCTATGAGGAACGCCGCAACCTGGTCGTCTCCATGCTGAACCAGGCGCCGGGCATCCATTGCACCAATCCCGAGGGCGCCTTCTATGTGTTCCCCTCGGTGCAGGGCTGTATTGGAAAAACCAGCCGCGGCGGAAAAAAAATCGTCGATGACGAGGCGTTCGTGACCGCGCTCCTGGAGGAGGAAATGGTGGCGGCCGTGCACGGCGCGGCGTTCTGCTATCCCGGCTACATGCGCATCAGCTACGCCACCTCGATGGAGCAGCTGAAGGAAGCGATGACCCGCATTCAGCATTTCTGCCACGGCCTCACCTAAGGATCGCTGACATGCCGGCACTCGCCCAACGCCTGGACCGGGTGCCGGTCGCGGCTTCCGTGCAGATGACCGTGAAGGCCCGCGCACTGCGGGCCGAAGGCAAGGACGTGATCTCGCTGACCATCGGCGAGCCGAACTTCGATACCCCGCCCCACGCCATCGAGGCCGCGCACCAGGCCGCCCTGCATGGCGACACCAAATACCCGCCGCAGGACGGCACGCGGGCGCTTAAGGAAGCCATCCAGCGCAAGTTCAAGCGCGATTCCGACCTCGATTTCGCGCTGGATGAAATCTGCGTCTCCAACGGCGGCAAGCAGTGCATCTACAACGCGCTGATGGCCACGGTGGACCCCGGCGACGAGGTGGTGATCCCGACGCCCTATTGGTCCGCCTATTCGCTGATGGCGGAACTGATGGGCGGCGTGCCGGTGTTCGTCGCCTGCCCGCAGAACAACGGCTTCAAGCCGCGAGCGGAGGATATCGACGCCGCCATCACGCCAAAGACCAAATGGCTGATGCTGAACAGCCCGAACAACCCCACGGGCGCCGCCATCTCCGCCAAGGAACTGCGCGCCATCGCCGACGTGATGGCCAAACACCCGCATGTCTGGATCATGTCCGACGACATGTACGAGCACCTGCTGTTCGACGGCTTCCAGCACGCGACGATCGCCCAGGTTGCCCCCGAACTGCGTGACCGCACCCTGACCATCACCGGCGTATCGAAAACCTACGCCATGACCGGCTGGCGCGTCGGCTTCGCCGGCGGCCCGAAGGGCCTGATCAAGGCCATGGTGAACATGCAGGGCCAGGTGGCCGCCGGCATCTCCACCGTCGGCCAGGCCGCCGCGGCGGCGGCGCTCGACGGCCCGCAGGACGGCGTGGCCGAACAGGTGATCGCCTACAGGCGCCGGCGAGATTTCGTGGTGGCCGCGCTGAACGAATGCCCCGGCATCAACTGCCACAAACCCGAAGGCGCCTTCTACGTCTTCCCGAACGTCGCCGGCTGCCTTGGCAAAACCACCGCCGGCGGACGCAAGCTGAACACCGATCTCGACTTCTGCATGGCGCTGCTGGAAGAACAACTCGTCGCCACCGTGCACGGCGAAGCCTACGGCATGTCCCCCTACCTGCGCATCAGCACCGCCACCGACGACGCAGCCCTGGCCGAAGCCTGCACCCGCATCCGCACGTTTTGCGACGGGCTGCGGTGAAGCAGGGCCAGGGGCTCTGCCCCTGGACCCCGCCAGGGGACAGTCGTCCCCTGGACCCCTCGGACGGGTTTGTCGAAGAGAGGGCAGGTCTCGGTGGTTACAACCGCTCCGTCGGTTATGCCCCCTCTTCGACAAACCCCATTCAATGGGATGCAAGGGACGAGTCCCTTGCTGGGGGTCCCCACACTTCGAGGGGGGGCAAAGCCCCCTGGCCTTGCTTTGACAGCGCCCGTTACAATACGCGCCGGTCGCGATGCGGACGCGGCTGGGTTCATCGCGCTGATTGGGGCGTGTTGGGCGGAATATCCGGGCTGTGTGATGGATGTGGATGGCGAGGTGCCGGAGTTGCGGGCACTGGCGTCCTATTTCGCCGGGCGCGGTGGGGCGCTGTGGGCGGCCGAGGCCGGCGGGGAGATCGTCGGGGTTGTCGGTGTCGCGCCCGGCGGGGGTTTCTGGGAAATCTGCAAGATGTATGTCGCCCGGGAGCATCGCGGCTCCGGTTTGGCGCGCGCTTTGCTTGGCCAGGCGGAGGGCTTTGCCCGGCAGGCCGGGGCGGAGCTTTTGCGGCTATGGAGCGACACCAGGTTCGAGCGGGCGCATGCGTTCTATGAACGGCAGGGCTATGTCCGGGCCGGGGCGATCCGGGTGTTGAACGATTTGTCCAATTCGCTGGAGTTTCCTTTCATGAAGCCCTTTGATGGCATTGAGGTCCTGGATGCGCCCGCGGCCGCCTCTGCGGAGCGTCGTCTGGCGGAGATTCTGGTGGCGTGCGTGGATGCCGGCGCCGCGGTTTCGTTCCTGCCGCCGCTGGCGCCGGGCGTGGCGGGCGCGTTTTATCGCCGCGCCGCGGCCGATGTCGCCGCCGGGCGGAAACTTCTGCTGGCCGGCTGGGCCGATGGCGCGCTCTCCGGCACGGTGATGCTGGACCTGGCCACCCCGCTCAACCAGCCGCACCGGGCGGAGGTGCAGAAGCTGCTGGTGCATCCCGATGCCCGCCGCCGGGGCCTGGCGCGGGCGCTGATGCTGCGGGCCGAGTTGGAGGCCGCGAAGGCCGGCCGAACGTTGCTGACGCTGGACACCCGCGCGGACGATCACGCGGAAGGGCTGTACCGCGATCTCGGCTGGACCGAGGCCGGGCGCATTCCCGGCTACGCGTTGAACGCGGACGGCACCACGCACGCCACGGTGCTGTTCTACAAGAACCTCCCCGACGAAAGGACGCCGCCGCATGACGAGCCCGGCTGAAGCGATCCGCACCTTCCTGCGCGAGCGGACCGCCGCCCAGACCGAATTCCTGGCGGAACTGGTGCGCATCCCCTCCGACAATCCGCCCGGCGACTGCACGCCCCCGGCGCTGCGTGCCGCGGCGCTGATCGAGGCGCTGGGCCTGGCCGTGGAACGCCACGAGGTGCCGGCGGAGACCGTGCGCGCCGTCGGCATGGTGTCGGCCACGAACCTGATCGTCCGCCAGCGTTTCGGCGACGGCATCACGGTGGCGTTGAACGCGCATGGCGACGTGGTGCCGCCGGGCACCGGCTGGACGCAGGACCCGTACGGCGCGGCGGTGGTGGACGGCTGGATGTACGGCCGTGGCGCGGCCGTCTCCAAATCCGACTTTGCCACGTATGTGTTCGCCCTCCTGGCGCTGAAGGCCTGCGGTGCGCCGTTACGTGGAACGGTGGAGCTGCACCTGACCTATGATGAAGAGTCGGGCGGCGAGATCGGACCGGAATGGTTACTCGCGCAAGGAATTTCCCAACCGGACCTGGCGATCGGAGCGGGGTTCTCCTACGGCGTGGTGAATGCCCATAACGGCTGCCTGCACCTGGAGGTCGAGGTCACCGGCCGCTCCGCCCATGCTGCCAGGCCGTTCACCGGCATCGATGCGCTGGAGGCCGCGAACCATGTTCTGACCGCGCTGTATGAATTCCGCAAAACCCTCTCGGCGCGGGTTTCCGCCATCCCCGGCATCGGCAGCCCGCAGATGACGGTCGGCCTGATCGAGGGCGGCATCAACACCAACGTCGTGCCGGATCGTGTGGTCTTTCGTCTCGATCGCCGCATGATCCCCGAGGAGAACGCAGCAGGCGGCGGAAGCCGGCCTGCGCGACGTGATCGCCGCCGCCGCCACGCGTTTCCCGCCGCCACCGTAACGGTGCGGCGCATCCTGCTGGCGGAACCGCTGACGCCGCTGCGGGGTTCGGAGAAGCTGACGGAAATTCTCTGCGCCCACGCCAGCCGGATCATGGGCGAACCCGTCACCGCCGGCGGCGTGCCGCTCTATACGGACGCCAGGCACTACGCCGCGCATGGCGTGCCGATCGTGCTGTACGGCGCCGGCCCGCGCAGCATCGAGGAAGCCAACGCGCATCGCGCCGACGAACGCCTGTTCCTGGCCGACCTGCCGAAGGCGACGGAGGTGGTGGCGCTGACTTTGCTGGACCTGCTGGGGTAGCCTGACCGGCTCGGGCGCCCATCCCGGGCGCCCCAACACGGAGGGGCATGCCGTCATGCGGACTTTCTTACTCATCATCGCGGGGTTGATCGGCGGCTATCTTGTCATCTTATTCGGCTGGGTCGCCTATGCTGACCTGTTCGGCGTGGCGGACCAGGATGGAGGCAAGATCATGGGCGTTGCTTTCACCCTGGCGCCGCTGGGTGCCATTTTATGCGCCATACTGCTGCCGATCCTGTTCCGCCGCCGGCGCGTTCCGGGTGCCTGAGCGCCGGCGTATCACAGGCCTATTTGCAAATGACTCGCATTTGCGTTAAACCGCCTTTCGCATCGGTAACACGGATCGAAAGGCAGTTCTGCGATGATGGTGGCGACGGGTGAGATCCTCGGGATCCGCGTGATGGCGGCTTGTCTTTTCGCTTTCGCTCTGCTGGGCTTTTCACTCACGGCTGGAACCGCGCGATCCGAGGGCTTGCCGCCGGCGATCGACAACAGCGGCTTCACGCCGCTGCAATTGCTGGGCGAGAAGCTGTTCTTCGACACGTCGCTCTCCACGCCGAACGGGCAGTCCTGCGCTTCCTGCCACACCCCCGCCAACGCCTTCACCGATCCCAACAAATCGTCGCCGACATCGGCGGGGGTCGATCGGAAACTGTTCGGCAACCGCAATGCGCCGACGGCCATGTACATGGCCTATAGTCCGGCGCTGCACTACAGCGCGGAGGATGAGAGCTATGTCGGCGGGCAATTCTGGGATGGGCGCGCCAGTTCGCTGGAGGATCAGGCCAAACAGCCGCTGTTGAACCCGCTGGAAATGGCCAATCCGAGCAAGGCAGCCGTCATCACCTCGGTTCGGAACGGGTCCAATGCTGCCCTGTTCGCGTCGGTGTTCGGCCCGGATGTCTTCCTCGACCCCGATGCGGCCTATGAGGATCTGGTCCAGGCTCTCGCCAGCTTCGAGCGAACCAAGGTGTTTGCCCCGTTCAACTCCAAATATGACGCCTATGTCGCGGGGAAAGCCACACTAACGTCCGCCGAGTTGCAAGGTCTGCATCTGTTCGAGGATCCGACCAAGGGCAATTGTTCGGCATGCCACACGAGCACGCCATCCGCTGACGGAACGCCTGCCCTGTTCACGGACTTCACCTATGACAATCTCGGCATTCCCAAGAATCCCGACAATCCATTCTACACGCTGCCGCCGGAGTACAATCCGGACGGATCGGCGGTAGTGGATCTCGGCCTGGGCAAGACCACCGGCGATGCGGAAACGAACGGGCAGTTCAAGGTCGGCACGTTGCGCGACATTTCACTGACCGGACCCTACGGCCATAACGGCTACTTCAATACGCTCGAGCAGATCGTGGATTTCTACAACACCCGCGACGTCAAGCCGCGATGCGCCGATCCGCTCACCACCGTCGATCGGGCGGAAGCGCTTGGTTGCTGGCCGGCTGCCGAGTATCCGGATACCGTCAATCACGACGAGCTTGGCAATCTCGGGCTCACCAGCGCGGAAGTGGACGACATCGTCGCGTTCCTCGGAACGCTTCAGGACGGTTGGACCGGACAGGACGTCGCCATGGGAGAGCCAGCCACGCTCGCGCTGGTCGTGCTGGGCGTAGCCGGACTGGCAGGCATACGGATCATGCGGCGCCGCCATCCGCTTCGGCCCACACCGGTTCGCTATTCCGATCGTATGCGCACCAGCGTCTGAACGCGCTTGTCCAGCCACCAGCCATAGGAGGCGGGCCAGAGCTCGAAATGCGGGTCGCAGTCCAGCGCGCGGGCGGCGTGCAGGGGCCAGTTGGGGTTGAACAACGCCTCCCGGCCGATGGCGATCAGGTCGGCGTCGCCCTGCTGGAGCACGGCCTCGGCCTGCGGGCCATCGAGGATCAATCCG
This sequence comes from uncultured Alphaproteobacteria bacterium, assembly GCA_963839645.1. Classification (GTDB taxonomy): domain Bacteria; phylum Pseudomonadota; class Alphaproteobacteria; order Acetobacterales; family Acetobacteraceae; genus PALSA-911. The sequence goes on from CAWIVZ010000001.1 coordinate 1,276,015, forward strand.
ACAGCCATGGCGGCGAGGCCGGCGCGGCGCTTCACAGCGGCGGCGAACGGGACCTGGAAGCCGGGATAGCGGGGAATCGGCGCGGCGGTGGACGAGCCGGAAATCCCGCCCGACGAGCAGTCGATCACGTCGACCCCGCATTCCTTCAATGCCTGGGCCAGCACCACCGTGTCCTCCAGATCCCAGCCGTCGGCGCCGTCGACGGCGGAGACCCGGAAGAACAGCGGCTTGCCCTGCGGCCATACGGCGCGCACCGCGCGCGTGGCTTCCAGCGCGAAGCGCATGCGTCCGGCCCGGTCGCCACCGTAGCCGTCGTTGCGGGTGTTGCTGACCGGAGAGAGGAAACTCGCCATCAGGTAGCCGTGCGCACCATGCACCTCCACGGCGTCGTAGCCCGCTGTATTGGCGCGGGCGGCGGCCTCGGCGAAGGCGCGGACCACGTCCTGGATCTCCCCGACCGACAACTGATGCGGGATCAGCCAGCCGGGACCCACCGGTTGGGTCGTCGGCGCAACCGGCTGCCAGAGCCTCGCCCCCCGCGCCAGGTCATGCGCGTCGAGCGGCCCACCGCCATACATCGCCCGCTGCATCGCGCTCTTGCGCCCGCCATGCGCCAACTGGATGCCGATGCGGCTGCCCTCGTTGTGCACCACGCGCACCAGCCGCCGATGCGCCTCGATCTGTCCGTCGTGCCAGATGCCCATGTCATGATCGGTGATCAGCCCGCGCTCTTCCACCGCGGCGGACTCGGTGAACACCAGCCCGAAGCCGCCGCTCGCCATCTTGCCGAGATGCACCACATGGGTGTCGCCGGGGATGCCGTGCTTCGAACCGTAGATGTTCATCGGGGAAAAAACGCAGCGGTTGCGCAGCGTGACGCCGCTGACGGTGATCGGAGTGAACAGCAGAGGGAGCGACATCAGGCGGGGGAACTCCAGGTTTCGGTTCGGCCGTCAAGGCGCCGGGTCTATGGCGGGTGTTATGCCGGGTGCGGCCGGCAGCCGCCAGCCGGCAGCCGCCAGACGGTGATCCGCGCGGCGCCGTGCGCGCGCTCGGCCAGCAGCTCGCCCGGAAGCTGCAACGCCTCGTCCCGCCCGGTCTCGGCAACGATCACCGCCCCCGGCGCGATCCATCCGGCCGCCACCAGTCGCTCCACTGTGCGCGGAACCAGGTCCTGACCGTACGGCGGATCCAGAAACACCAGCCCGCACGCCTCGCCTCGCCTGGCCGCCAGCGCATCCCCCGCCAGCACCGTGCAAACCTCGCCGGCCCGGCACGCCGCGATATTGGCGCGCAACGCCGCCAACGCGGCCCGGTCGCGCTCGATGAACCAGGCCTTCGCCGCGCCGCGCGACAACGCCTCCAGCCCCAGCGCCCCGGTGCCGGCGAATACATCCAGCACCTGCGCCCCCTCGACCCGTTCCCGGCCGCCCCAGGGCGCATGCAGCAACATGTCGAACAAGGCCTGGCGCACCCGGTCGGCGGTCGGCCGGGTCGTCTCGCCAACCGGCGCCACCAGCGCACGGCCCCGCCAGGCGCCGGCCACGATGCGCATCAGCGCAAGCAGGCAGGGCCGGGAGCGCTGCCCCCAAACCCCGCCCGGGAAAAACCGCCCTCGCCGCACATGAAGGATATCAAGCCGCCCCACACTCCGATCCCGCCGTCGCGATGCCCAAATGCGCCGACGGCGGGCTGAATGTAGGGCCGGGCCACCGCCCCCGCCAGCGTCCTAGTGGCTGATCATCCAGGGACGTGCGGACGGAAAGCTCTTGCTGCCGTCCTTGCCCAGGCGGGTGCGCCTGGAAGGCGTGGTCGAACAGCAGGAACAGCCCGAGCCGTGTCCGGACGAGGCGTTGAACCTTGTCGGCGCGTTCGAGCTGCGCTCGTTCGTTGCCATGGCCGTCCGCCGGCCCGCGTCCATCATCGCGAAAGCCGGCACCGTCAGTTCCCGTTCGGCATCGACACCGCACCCCGGGCAGGGGTGCGGCTCCTGATACTGCGCCATCGGCCGAAACGCGGTGAAGCCGCCGCAATGGCTGCAATTGTAATCATAAGCCGGCATGTCTGTTGCCTCACAGGTCCGGAGCGAGCAGCACGTCCGGCCCGCCCGGCTGGATGAACTTCGTCGGCCCGTCGGCGCCCGGGCGAATGTCGAAGTCGAAGATCTCCGTCGGCAGCCACAAGGTCGCGCAGGCATTGGGAATATCCACCACGCCGCTGATATGCCCCTGCACCGGCGCGGTGCCGAGGATCGAATAGGCCTGCGCACCGGAATAGCCGAACTTCTTCAGATACTCGATCGCGTTCAGGCAGGCCTGGCGATAGGCGACATGCACATCCAGGTAATGCTGCTGGCCGGCCTCATCCACCGAGATGCCCTCGAAGATCAGGTAGTCATTGTAGTTCGGTGTCATCGGGCTCGGCTTGAAGATCGGGTTCTTGATCCCGTACTTCGCCATGCCGTCCTTGATAATGCTCACTTTCAGATGCAGCCAGCCCGGCATCTCGATGGCGCCGCAGAAGGTGATCTCGCCGTCGCCCTGGCTGAAATGCAGGTCGCCCATCGAAAGCCCGGCATCCTTCACATAGACCGGGAAGTAGCAGCGCGATCCGCGCGACAGGTCCTTGATGTCGCAGTTGCCGCCATGCTCGCGCGGCGGCACGGTGCGCGCGCCGGTGGCCGCGGCGGCGTCGCGCGCCTCGCCCTTCATCCGGCCCATATGCGCGGTCGGCGCGAACGGTGCGTTGGCCAGCGGCGGCACCCGGGTCGGGTTGGTGGCGATGAAGTCCACCTCGCGTTTGTTCCAGGTCTCCAGCAGGGATTTCGACGGCAGGCAGCCGATCAGCCCGGGATGGATCAGCCCGGCGAAGTTCACCCCCGGCACATGCCGCGACGAGGTGAACATGCCGTGGAAGTCCCAGATCGATTTCTGCGCTTCGGGGAAATGCTCGGTCAGGAACCCGCCGCCGTTCTTCTTGGAGAAGAAGCCGTTGAAACCCCAGTTGTTATGCGGAAAGGCGCCGATGTCGAGGAAATCCACCACCAGCAGGTCGCCCGGCTCGGCCCCTTCCACCCCGATCGGTCCGGACAGGAAATGCACGATCGACAGATCGATGTCGCGGACATCGGCGGCGGATTCATCGTTCTTGATGAAGCCTCCGGTCCAGTCATAGCACTCAACGATGAACTCGTCGCCCGGCTTCACCATGGCCACCATCGGAATGTCCGAGTGCCAGCGGTTATGGATCATGTCGTTGTCGTAGGCGGATTGCGACAGATCTACCTTGATCAGTGTGTCAGCCATAAGCCTGCTCCCATTCTTCCGTGGTTGGGGTGAAAAGACGTATCCGGTCCTCGAAAAATTCGAGGGCCTCAAACCGCGAGAAATCCGGCGATCTTTGCCTCGTCGATGTCCGCCCGGTTGTCCTCGTGGACCAACCGGCCGTTCTCGATCACGAACACCCGGTCGGCGATATCCAGCGCGAAGCTCAGCACCTGCTCGGACACCACGATGGAAAGTCCCCGCTCGTCGCGGATGTGGCGCAGCGTGCGGGCGAGATCGCGGATGATGGAGGGCTGAATGCCCTCGGTCGGCTCGTCCAGCAGCAGCACCTTCGGCCCGGTGGCCAGCGCCCGGGCGATCGCCAGCTGCTGCTGCTGTCCGCCCGAAAGATTGCCGCCGCGCCGCGCCTTCATCTCCGACAGCACGGGGAACAATTCGTAGATATCCGGCGGGACGGACGGCGTGCCGCGCACGAACAGGCCGGTTTCGATATTCTCCTGCACCGTCATGGTGGAAAAGATCATGCGGCCCTGCGGCACATAGGCGATGCCCTGCTTCACTCTCTGAAAGCTTTTCATCTGCGTGACATCGGTGCCGTCGATATCGACCTTGCCCTCGCGGGTCGGCACGATCCCCATCAACGCCTTCATCAGCGTGGTCTTGCCCATGCCGTTGCGGCCCATGATCGCGATGATCTCGCCCCGGCCAACATTGAAGCCGAGGCCATGCAGCACCTCGCTCTGTCCATAGGAAACATGCATGCCGGAAACATCGAGCATTTATCTATGTCCCTTCAATGGCCGAGATAGACGTCGATGACACGGGGATCCTGCTTCACATGCGCCATGGATCCCTCGGCGATCACGCGGCCCTGGTGCAGCACCGTCACCTTGTGGGCGATGTCCTCGACGAAGCCCATGTCATGCTCGATCACCAGCACGGACCGGTTCCGGATGATCCGCTGCAGCAGTTCGGCGGTCTTCTTGCGCTCCGCGACGCTCATGCCGGCGACCGGCTCGTCCAGCATCAGCAGGGCGGGGTCCTGGATCAGCAGCATGCCGATCTCCAGCCACTGCTTCTGCCCGTGGCTGAGATACTCCGCGCGCAGGTTCAGGTGGTCCTGCAGGAATACCGTCTCGGCGATTTCCGCCACCCGCTCGAGCACGGCCGTGTCGCGCTGGAACATCAGCGCGCCCAGCACCGACCTTCCCCTGGGATAGGAAATCTCCAGGTTCTCGAACACGGTCAGATCCTCATAGATCGACGGGTTCTGAAACTTCCGCCCGACGCCGGCGCGCACGATCTGGTGTTCCTTCATCTTCGTCAGCTCGGTCTGCTCGAATTTGATCGAGCCCGCGGTCGCCTTCGTGCGTCCGCAGATCAGGTCCAGCACGGTCGTCTTTCCCGCGCCGTTCGGCCCGATGATGACCCGGATCTCGTTGCGGTCGACATACAGCGACAGATCGTCCACCGCCTTGAAGCCGTCGAAGGAAACCGTCAGCCCCTCCACGGACAGCAGGAAGTCGGTATTGGAGGCGGTAGCCGATGTTGCCGCGTTCATAGGCTGGTCTCCGTCAGTTCGGCCGGCGGGATGGCATTGGCGATTTGACACTTGCTCCGCCCGAACAGCCGGTCGATCCGCGGGTCGATCCAGGTGCGGTAGAGCCCGGCCAGGCCGTCGGGGAACAGGACCACCACGGCGATGAACAGCGAGCCCAGGCCCAGCAGCCAAAGCTGCGGGAAGCTCTCGGAAAGCGTGGTCTTGGCGAAGTTCACCAGCAGCGCGCCGTACACCGCGCCCAGCACCGAGGTGCGTCCGCCCACCGCGCAGAGAATGACGAACTCGATGGAGGGAATGATGCCGACGAACGAGGGCGACATGAAACCGACCTGCAGGGTGAACATCGCCCCGCCGATCGCCGCGAACGCGGCGGCCAGGCAGAACACGAAGACCTTGAAGTCGGCCACGTCGTAGCCGGAGAACCGCACCCGGTCCTCCTTGTCGCGCATGGCCACCAGAATGCGGCCGAGCTTGCTGGCCCGCACCCAGTAGGCCAGCACCACGCAGCCGAGCAGCAGCAGGCAGGAGGCGAAATACAGCACGTATTTCGCGCCGTCGGTGCGGATGTCCCAGCCCATCAAGGTGCGCAAATCGGTCATCCCGTTCACGCCGCCGGTGTAGCCCTGCTGCCCGATGATCAGGATGGTCAGGATGGCCGCGAAGGCCTGGGTGATGATGGCGAAATAGGTTCCGCCGACCCGGCGCTTGAACATCGCCACGCCGATGACCAGTGCCAGCAACATCGGCACGACGACGATGGCGACGACCGTGAAGGTGAAACTATGGAACGGCCGCCAGAACCAGGGCAGGGCGGTCAGCTGGTTCCAGTCCATGAAATCCGGGATGCCCGGGGTGGACTGGATCTTGGTATTCGCCGGCGACGATGCCTCCAGCTTCAGGAACATCGCCATCGCGTAGCCGCCGATGCCGAAAAAAATTCCCTGGCCGAGACTGAGAATGCCCGCATCGCCCCAGCACATCACCAGCCCCACCGCGACGAAGGCATAGGTGATGTACTTGCCCACCAGATTGAGCCGGAAATTGTCGAACGCCAGCGGGAACACCACCAGTATCAGCACCGCCAGGATCAGGATGGCGATCCCATCCTTGCGGCTCAGAAAGAAGCTTTTCATCGCCCTTGTCCCGCTCATCACCGGCGCACCTTCACGACGAACAATCCCTGCGGCCGCATCATCAGGATCGCCACCACGGTCAGCAGCGTCAGCACCTTGGCGTTGGAGCCGCTGGTGAAGAATTCCAGCGTGGATTGCGCCTGGGAGATGGTGAACGCCGAGGCGATCGTGCCCAGCAGGCTCTGCGCACCGCCGAACACCACCACCAGGAAGGTATCGACGATGTACAGCTGCCCCGCCGTCGGGCTGGTGGACCCCACCATGGTGAACGCGCTGCCGGCGATGCCCGCGATGCCGCAGCCGATGCCGAAGGTCATGCGGTCCACCCGCTCGGTATCGATCCCCACGGCGCCCGCCATCGTGCGGTTGCTCATCACCGCCCTGACCTTCTTGCCCCATCCGGAACGAAACATCAGCAGATACACCGCGACGGTGATCGCCGTGGTGATGCACATCACGATGATGCCGTTGATGGGTACCTCGATCGTGTCGGTCAGATGCGTGGCGCCGAGCATCCAATCCGGCAGGTCCACACCGACTTCCCGCGCCCCGAACACCGATCGATAGACCTGTTGCAGGATGAGGCTGAGGCCCCAGGTCGCCAGCAGCGTATCCAGCGGGCGGCGATACAGGTGGCGGATCAACACCCATTCCACCAGCAGGCCCAAAGCTCCCGAGGCGCAGAATGCCAGCACGATCGCGACCGGAAAGTAGCCGTTGTACAGCGCCGGCAGATAGTTGGTGAAAACCTGCGAGCAGATATATGTCACGTAGGCGCCGAGGATCATGAATTCCCCATGCGCCATGTTGATCACGCCCATCTGGCCGAAGATGATCGCCAGGCCGAGCGCCATCAGCACGAAAACCGAAAACAGGATCAGCCCGGCGAACCCCTGCATCGCCAGGATGGACCCGAGATCGCTCAGCGAATAATCCGAAAACATGATCCTGCTCCGAATGAAGGCATGAAGGGCAAGGGGGGGCGCGATGCGCGTCGCGCCCCCGGCCTTTGCGTGGCCTACTGGTAGCCCTTCGGGAACGGGTTCGGCTCCATCAGGTCCTTGGTCTCGTAGACCAGGTCGTACTGGCCATCGAGCCGCGCCCGGCCGACCCGCGTCTTGCTCCACAGATGATGGTTCGGATGAATGCGCACGTAACCTTCCGGCGCACCGGTGAACTCGACGCCCGGGGAAGCCGCCGCCACCTTGTCGATGTCGAAGCTGCCGGCCTTCTCAACCGTCAGCTTCCACAGCCACGGCCCCAGATAGGCGGCCTGGGTCACGTCGCCGATCACCGACTTTTCGCCCCACATCTTCTTGAAGGCCGGGACGAATTTCGCGTTGTTCGGGTTCTGCAGGGATTCGAAATACTTCATGCAGGCATAGGCGCCGGCGATGTTCTCCCCGCCGATGCCCTGGATCTCGTCTTCGGTCACCGAGATCGTCATCAGCGTCTGCTTGGACAGATCGATGCCGGCCGCCTTGAGTTGCTTGTAGAACGCGACGTTGGACCCGCCGACGATGATGGCGTAGATCACATCCGGCTTCTTCAGCTTGATCTTGTTGATCACCGAGTTGAACTGCGTGCTGCCGAGCGGGAAATACTCCTCGCCGACGACGCTGGTGCCGGTCAGGTGGTTCTCGATGTGCTTGCGCGCGATCTTGTTGGAGGTGCGCGGCCAGATATAGTCCGACCCCAGCAGGTAGAAGGTCTTGGCGCCCTTCTCCTTCACGATCCAATCCAGGCCGGCCAGGATCTGCTGGGTGGCCTCCTGGCCGGTGTAGATGACGTTCTTGGACTGCTCCAGCCCCTCATAGAACGTCGGATAGTACAGCATGCCGTTATACTGCTCGAACACCGGCAGCACCGCCTTGCGGGAGGCCGAGGTCCAGCAGCCCATCACCGCGGCGACCTTGTCGCTCGCCAGCAGCTTCTTCGCCTTCTCCGCGAAGGTCGGCCAATCGGAGGCGCCGTCTTCCTGGATGAACTTGATCTGCCGGCCAAGCACGCCGCCCGAGGCGTTGATCTGGTCGATCGCCAGCTTCTCGGCTTCCACGGATCCGGTCTCGCTGATCGCCATGGTGCCGGTGATGGAGTGCAGGATGCCCACGGTGACGGTATCGTCGGTCACCGCCAGGCCGGTGGTATTCACCGCCGCCGTCGCCGGCTTGTCCGCGGCGAACCCGGCGCGCGGCAGCAACGCCGCGGCCGGCAGCGCCGCCATGCCCATCAACAGCCGCCGGCGCATTGCCGAAGCCGGTCCGGTATCATCCATTCTGTCTGTCATGCGTCACCCCTGAGGAAGATTTCTGCCCCGGCCTGGCGCCCCCCGCTTTCACCGAGGACCGTGCCGATCGCCTGTCTCGACCGAAACGCTCGCAGGCCATGCTGCAGTGCGGTATACGTCAAAATGCGTATACCGGTCCGGGAGACCCAATGTTTGACTGGGATGCGATAATGCGGTTTCGAATGTCTTCGGGACCGTCAGAAAGGATCAAGACCAAGCCGTGAAATGGATCAAGAACCAGGTTCCGCGGGATTTAGCGCGGACAGTGGAAATTGACGGAAATACTGCCGCATGAGCGCACGCCAGCGCATCGTCCGGGTTCGGCGCGAGTATAACCAATGGGTCGGCAACCAGACCCTGGAGGATTACTCGCTGCGCTTCACCGCCAAGCGCGCCCGCCGCTGGTCCTCGCTGCGCGTCGCGAATACGGCGCTCGGCGCCATCTCGTTCCTGGCGCTGGAAGCGATCGGCGGCACCATCACGCTCAATTACGGCTTTCCCAACGCCGCCGCCGCCATTCTGCTGGTGGGAACGCTGATCTTCGCCGCCGGCCTGCCGATCGCCTATTACGCCGCGCGCTACGGGGTGGACATCGACCTGCTCACCCGCGGCGCCGGCTTCGGCTATATCGGCTCCACCATCACCTCGGTGATCTACGCCTCGTTCACCTTCATCTTCTTCGCCATCGAGGCGGCGATCCTGGCCACCGTGCTGGATACCTGCCTCGGCCTGCCGCTTTGGATCGGCTACATCCTCTGCGCCATCGTCGTCATCCCACTGGTTACGCACGGCATCACGTTCATCAGCCGCTTCCAGCGCTGGAGCCAGCCGGTGTGGATCTTCCTGCAGGTCCTGCCATTTCCCTTCATCGCCGCGGCGGGCACCGGCAGCTTCCGCGACTGGACGGAATTTGCCGGCACTGGCGTGGCGCAAGCGGCGGGGTTCGACCTGATGCTGTTCGGTGCCGCCGCGTCCGTGGTGTTCTCGCTGGTGGCGCAGATCGGCGAGCAGGTGGACTTCCTGCGCTTTCTTCCGGTGGAACCGCCCGCGCGGCGGTGGCGCTGGTGGGTGGCGCTGGTCTCGGCCGGTCCCGGCTGGATCGTGATCGGCGTGGTCAAGCTGCTGGCCGGCTCGTTCCTGTCCTTCCTGGCGCTGCGTTCCGGCGTGTTCGCGGACATGGCCGCGCAGCCGACCGAAATGTACCGCGTCGCCTTCGGCTATGTGATCTCGCCGCCCGCCGCGGCGACCGTGCTGGCGGCGCTGTTCGTCGCCGTCTCGCAGGTGAAGATCAACATCACCAACGCCTATGCCGGCTCCATCGCCTGGTCGAATTTCTTCTCCCGCCTCACCCACAGCCACCCCGGGCGCGTCGTCTGGCTGGTGTTCAACGTGGCGATCGCGCTGCTGCTGATGGAGCTCGGCATCTACGGTGCCATCGAGCACATCCTCTCGCTCTATGCCCATGTCGCCGCCGCCTGGGTCGGCGCGCTGGTCGCCGATCTCGTCATCAACAAGCCGATCGGCCTCAGCCCGCCCTATATCGAGTTCAAGCGCGCGCATCTGTACGACATCAATCCGGTCGGCGTCGGCGCGATGGTCCTCGCGGTCGCGGTTTCCTTCGCCGCCTATGGCGGGCTGTTCGGTGCCGTGCTCGGGGCGTTCTCGCCCTTCCTGGCCTTCGCTGTCGCGTTCCTCGCCGCCCCCGCCATCGCCCTGGCCACGCGCGGGCGCTTCTACATCGCCCGCAAGCCGCGTGCCCACTGGGCGCGGGAAAACGTGATCCGCTGCTGTATCTGCGAACATGAATTCGAGCCGGAGGACATGGCGTTCTGTCCGGCCTATAGCGGCCCGATCTGCTCGCTCTGCTGCTCGCTCGACGCGCGCTGCGGCGACAGTTGCAAACCGGCGCCGCAATTCGGCGCCCGCCTGCTGGATGAACTCCGCCGCGTGCTTCCCGCCCGCGCCGCTGACGTCATGGACGGCATCCCATGGCGGTTCATCGGGGTTTTCTGCCTGTTCAGCTTCCTGATCGGCGTCATCCTCACCGCCATCTATATGCAAACCACGCTCGACGACCCCGGCGCCCGGTTCGTGGTCGCCTCGGCCTTTTGGAAGGCGTTCTTCATCCTGGTGCCGATCGTCGGCGTCGCCGCCTGGCTGCTGGTGCTGGCCCATCGCAGCCGCCAGGTGGCGCAGGAGGAAATCCGCCGGCAGACCGCGTTGCTGATGCACGAAATCCGCGCGCATGAACGCACCGACGCCGAGCTGGGAAGGGCCAAGGAAGCCGCCGAGGCCGCCAATCTCGCCAAGAGCCGCTACGTCGTCGGGCTCAGCCATGAGCTGCGCACGCCGCTGAACGCCGTGCTGGGCTACGCACAGCTGCTGGAGCGCGACCGCGCGATCCCCGAGCACCGCCGCGGGGCCGTGCGGATGATCCGCCGCAGCGGGGAACATCTGGCCGGGCTGATCGAGGGGCTGCTGGACATCTCGAAGATCGAGGCGGGGCGCATCGAAATCTACCGCGACCAGGTGCGGCCCGCCGATTTCCTCGATCAGCTGGTCGGCATGTTCCGGCTGCAGGCGGAGGCAAAGGGGATCGGCTTTTGCTTCGTTCGTCCGGAGAACCTGCCGGAAACCGTCTATACCGATGAAAAGCGCCTGCGCCAGATCCTGATCAATCTGCTTTCCAACGCGGTCAAGTTCACGGAAGCGGGAGAGGTCAGCCTGCGGGTGCGCTGGCGCAGTCCGATCGCGGAATTCGAGGTGCAGGACACCGGACCCGGCATCCCGATCGAGGACCAGAACCGCATCTTCGAGCCCTTCCAGCGCGTCGGTTCCCACGCCGCCCCCGGCGTCGGGCTCGGCCTGACCATCACGAAACTGCTCACCCAGATCCTCGGCGGCGAACTGACGCTTGCCAGCAAGGCGGGCCAGGGCAGCCTGTTCCGGGTGCGGCTGATGCTGTCGGAGGCCGCGGTCACCGCCAACCCGGCGCCGGTGGAGCCGGATATCCTCGGCTATGAGGGCCGGCGCCTGCACATCCTCGTTGCCGATGACGACATGGCGCATCGCGGCCTGATCGACGATGTGCTGTCCCCGCTTGGCTTCATCGTCACCGGCGCGCCGGATGGTCCTGCCTGCCTGCGCATGGCGGCGGCGGCCAAGGTCGATCTGTTCCTGATCGACATTTCCATGCCCGGCATGGATGGCTGGGAACTCGCCCGCGCGCTGCGCCGTGGCGGCCATCCCGACACGCCCATCATCATCGTCTCCGCCAATGCCGGCGAGCTGCGCGGCACGGAAATCGGCGACGTCCATCACAACGAGGTGCTCGCCAAGCCGATCTCCATCCCGTTGCTGCTGGAACAGATCGGCCGGCTGCTGCGCGTCGATTGGCTCGCCCTCGGCACAGCCACGGATACGCCGCTGGCCTGCCCGGTGCCGCCGGCCGGCGCGATGACCCGCGGCCAATTGAACGACCTGCGCCAACTCGGCTCCATCGGCTATGTCCGCGGCATCGAGGCGCGGCTGCTGGAACTGGAGGCGGAAGCGCCGCCGCTGGAGCCCTATCTCAGCCATCTGCGGGCCCTGGTGCAGGAATTCCGGCTGCCGGCCTTCATGCAGGCGCTGGATGTCGCCGAACCCGGTGTGCGCTGAGATGGGAAGGGGCTGACATGGGGCCGCGCGACATCGTGCTCGTCGTCGATGATTTACCGGGCACGCTGGGCATGCTCACCTATGCGCTGGAGGAAGCCGGCTACACGGTTCTGGTCGCCGCCGACGGGGCCAGCGCGGTCGCGCTGGTGGAGCGGGTAACGCCGGATATCGTGCTGATGGACGCGGTCATGCCGGGCATGGACGGGTTCGAGGCAACGCGGCGGATCAAACAAAGCCACGCGACCGCCGGCGTGCCGGTGATCTTCATGACCGGCCTGAAGGATACCGACAGCATCGTGAAGGGCCTCGGGGCCGGTGGTGTGGACTACGTCACCAAGCCCGTCGCGCCGGACGAGATCATCGCCCGCATCAAGGTGCATCTCGCCAACGCCCGCCAGGCGAAGTCCGCGCACCAGGAGCTCGATACCACCGGCCGCTTCCTGCTCGCCGTGGATCGCACCGGCCAGATAAGCTGGTGCACGCCGCAGGCGGCCCGCCTGCTGAGCGAGGGCGGCAGCGGCGACGCCACCGCGCTGCCCGCCGAGCTTGTCGCCGGCCTCATCGAGCAGTCCACCGGAACCGCCGATCCGGCATCCGCGCGAACCTCGTTCCTGCTGCAACGAAATGCCGTCGCGCTGGAGATTTCCTATATCGGCCGGGTGGGGCCGGGCGAATTCCTCCTGCGCCTGGTCGAAGCCAGGCCACCGGAGGATGCCGGCCTGCTGAAACTGCGGCTCGGCCTGACCACCCGTGAGGCCGAGGTGCTGTTCTGGCTGGCCCGCGGCAAGCAGAGCCGCGACATCGCCGAAATCCTCGGCATGAGCCCGCGCACGGTCAACAAGCATCTGGAACAGGCCTACACCAAGCTCGGCATCGAGAACCGCGCCGCCGCGGTGGCGCTGGCGGTGCGCGCGCTGACCGCGCAGGACTGAACAGGCGAAGCCTTCCCGGCTCGCGCGCCGGCTCAGCCCGGCTCGCGCCCCGCAGCGGCGACGAAGGCTCCCAGTTCACTTTCCAGCGTTGCGCCGCGGGCGATTCCCAGCGCCTGGTCCCGCAGCCCTTCCGCCCGCAGCACGTCGCGCACACTGCCCCGTGCACCGGTGATCACCAGGCGGACGTTGCGCGCGTGCAGCTTGTCCTGAAGGTCCGAGACCATGCGCGCCCCGGCCAGATCCATCATCGGGGACGCCGAGAGATCGCAGAACACGGCCCGCACGTCACGTGCCTGCGCGGCATCGAGATGAGCGAGAATGCTGGTCGATACGTGCTCCGCGTTGAGATAGAGCACCGACGCCTCCGGGCGGACGGCCAGCGCCCCGGCCAGGGGTTCGTTGTCCGGATGGCGCTGAATGTCGGAGAAGGCCGTGGTGCCGGGAATGCGGCCGAGCACCGCGACATGCGGGACCGAGGCATAGGCAAACAGCAGCAACGCGGAGATCAGGGCGGCGAGCAGCACGCCTTGCAGGATGCCGAGCAGCAGCACGCCGACCAGGGCCGCCAGCGCGCTGAAGAAATCCATGCGGCTGGCGCGGTACATATGCCGCAGCGCGGGAATGTCGATGAGGCCGTAAACGGCGGTCAGCACGACGGCCGCCAGCATCGCCCGGGGCATGCCGGCGAGCAGGGAGGTCAGGTACAGCAGGCAAAGCGCCAGCGTCCCCGAGGCGAACACCAGCGAGAGGCGGGAGCGGGCGCCGGCCTTTTCGTTGACCGCGGTCTGCGACAGCCCGCCCGCCACCGGGTAGCCGCCCACCGCGGCGGCGGCCAGATTTGCCGCGGCGAGGCCGAGCAGCTCGCGCCGCGGGCTGATCGTCTCCCCGTGCCTGGCGGCGAAGGCGCGGGCGGCCGCCACCCCCTCGATATAGGCAAGCAGCATGCAACCCGCGGCCAGCCCGACGATCCCCTCCTGGTCGCGCAACTCCATCGAAGGCCATACGAGCCTGGGCAGTCCCGGCGGGATGGCTCCGGTCGTGGCGACCCCGAAACGCGTCAGACCGAGCAGCGCGACCGCGAGGATCGACAGCGCGACCACGCCGAGCGCGACCGGCCGGCCCGGCAGCCAGCGCTCGCCGCACCAGAGCAACACCAGGGCCGTCAGGCCGAGGGCGAGCGTGGCCAGGTTGGTCCCGCCAAGCTGTCCGGCCAGCAGCACCAGCCGTTCCGAGAGGTTATGGCCGCCGCCGCTGACGCCGAGCAGCGCCGGAAGCTGCGTGATGGCGATGGTCAATCCTGCGCCGGCCTTGAACCCGGTCAGCACGCTGTCGCTGATCAGCTTCACCAGCACGCTCAACCGGAAGGCCCAGGCAATCAGGCAGAGAACCCCGGCGCCGAGGGCCGCCGCCGTGGCGATCTGGGCGTAATGGACCGCATCGTTGCCCGCGAGGCCGGCGACGGTGCCCGCGATCATCAGCGAAATGGCGGATGTGGGGCCGATCGCCAGATAGCGCGAGGAACCGGCGAGCGCATAGCCGAGCCCGCCCAGCAGATAGCCATAGACACCCACCTGCGGCGGCAGGCCGGCCAGGGTCGCATAGGCCAGCGAGACGGGAATGGCATAGGCCGCGAGCGTGACCCCGGCGACGATGTCCGGCGCCAGCCACGACAGGGAATAGCCGGACAGCAGGGAATAGTCAGGGCGCTTGCCGGATGCCTCGGAGGTAGGTTCGGCCACGGCCAGTTCCTCACGGTTCCTCGTCTCTGCCACCTGGAACCAAACCGCGGCGCCGGCATTGATCTGGCTCAACCTGTCGCGGGCGGCAATCGTGGCAGACTGAGGGATGGTGGCAGACTGAACAATCTTCGGCGGCACCGTTCAACCCGAACGCCAGACCAGGCCGCCGCCATGCCGGAGGAAGGTGGATGCCGGACAAGCGATCGACAACCCGTCAGCTTCTGCTGCTGCGCCATGCCAAGTCCTCCTGGGACGATCCGTCCCTGTCCGATCACGAGCGCCCCCTGAGCAAGCGCGGACACAAGGCAGCGACGGCAATGCGCCACCTGATGCGCGCGAAGCACCTTGTTCCCGATCTCGTGATCGTGTCTGATGCGCGGCGAACGCTGGAGACGCTGGCGGCGCTGCAGCCCTGGGACAGCCCGCCGGCGATCGACACGACCGGGGACCTCTATCTCGCCTCGGCCGAGGAGATGCTGGAGGTGCTGCGCCGGGTGGGCGCCAAGGTTCGCAGCGTCCTGCTGATCGGCCACAATCCCGGCATGCAGGAACTGGCCCTGCTGCTCGAAGGAGGCTCGGCGGAGGGGAAAGCCGGCAAGCTCGTCGCGCGAGTGGCCAAATCCTACCCGACCGGCGCCCTCGCCGAATTCGCACTCAGCACGTCCTGGTCCGAGATCGACGCGGGCACCGGGCGACTGACCCGCTTCGTGACCCCGCGCGAACTGTAGCCCACGCCGTCAGGCGGCCCTGAAACCCAGCACCGCCGACCCCGACGTGGTGACCGTGCCTTCGGGGTTCAGCACAAACAGCTCCACCGTCACCCGCCGCTTCACCGGATCGACCGATTTCACCGTGCCGCCGGTCCGCAGGGCCTCGCCCAGATAGCAGGCCCGGCGATTGGCATACTCGAATTCCAGCAGTTCAGCCGCGTCGCCGGCCCATTCCAGCACCACCTGCGTCAGCCAGTCGCCCTGCAGCGGGCCGTCCACCACGATGCAAGGGTGCTTCTCCACCTCGGTCGTGTATTCCACATCGTAATGGATGCGGTGCGCGTTCCAGATCGCCGCGTTGTAGAGAAACAGGGACACGTTGGTGGGCGTGTAGCTGCGCCCGGGCAGCGTGTCGCCGATCCGTATGGTTTCGAACTGCACCATGGTTTTCACCGCACGATCCGCGTCTGGGTTTCCGTCAGGACCGGCTCGCCGGCTTCGGTCGCGACGCGGCGTTCATAGACCAGGAAGATCAGCGGGCCGGAGGCTCCCTGCTTTTCGTGAATGTCGGCCAGCACGCGGGTGCTTACCAGCACATCGCCGGGCCGGATCGGGCGCGAAGTACTGGAAGCGAAACCCGCCGGCCATGACCCGCTTCAGCGGCAGCTCCGGCATCGAGGAGGACCGCGCGATCCCATCGGGGCCGAGCTCGTCCAACGGCACCACGTCGCGGAACGCTCCGAACACGAACATCGGCGGCGCTTCGTCGCCGCGCAGGTATTTTTCCAGCCGCTGTTCCGTGGCGACCGCGTATTTCATGATCTCCCGGCGCGTGACCTCCACGCGCATCGGCGGTTCGGCCTGTCCGATCGCCGCCAGGATTTCGGGTGTCAACAAACCCGGCATGTGCGTTCCCTCGTTCGCATGCGATCCCGGCAGGGCCGGCACCGGTTCAGCCGATAACGCTAACAGTTCCGGCCAAGGCCGAAAACGGCCCTCTCATCCCGCCCGCCCGCCGGCATTCGCCTCGATCAGCGTGCGCAGCGCGATCAGGATCGCGGCCGGGGTCGGCGGGCAGCCGGGGATTTTCAGATCCACCGGCACGCCGGCCGCGATGCCGCCGGTTCCGGTCCCGTCGATGGCGTAGCTGCCCTTGAACACCCCGCCATCCACCGCGCAATCGCCCATCGCCACCACCCATTTCGGATCCGGCGTCGCCTGCCAGGTCTGGATCAGCGCCTCGCGCAGGTTACGGCTGAGCGGGCCGGTGACCAGCAGCACGTCGGCGTGGCGCGGGCTGGCGACGAAGCGCAGGCCGAAGCGCTCCAGGTCATAGACGATGTTGTTCAGCGCATGGATTTCCAGCTCGCAGCCATTGCAGCTGCCGGCGTCGAGGTGGCGGATCGACAGGCTGCGCCCGAGCCGAAGCTGCGCCGCAGCGTCCAGCTGTGCCGCCAGGGCCTGCGTCGCGGCGTCGGCAATCGGCGCCGCCCGCTCGGTGGCCGGTCCTTCGGTCAGGGTACGGAAAACCCGGCGCCAAACCATTACAGATCCACCCCGGAATAGGAGCAGTTGAAACTTTTATTGCAAAGTGGAAAATCAGCGATGATGTTGCCCTCGATCGCCGCTTCCAGCAGCGGCCACTGCGCCCAGCTCGGGTCGCGCATGAACACGCTGGCGATCTGCCCGTTATCCAGCCGCAGCCAGTGCCAGATGTCGCCGCGGAAGCCCTCGGCGCAGCCGATGCCCTCGCCGCTCAGCATCGGCAGCACGACGGCCAGCGCCCCGCCCGGCAGGTCCTCCAGCAGGACGCGCAGCAGGCGGATGCTTTCGGTGATCTCCGCCAGCCGGATGCGCACCCGCGCATCCACGTCGCCCTCGGCAAGGCTCGGCACGACCACCACCAGGTCGGGATACGGCGCATAGCCGGGGTGCAGCCGCGCATCGCCGGTGCGCCCGGCGGCGCGCCCGACATAGCCGCCGGCGGCGAACCGGTCCGCCAGCGTCCGGCTGATGATGCCGGTGCCGACCACGCGGTCGGTCAGGCTGGAATAGTTCTCGTACACCCGGATCAGTTCCGGCAGTTCCGCCTCCACCCCGGCGATCGCCGCCAGGATGGCCTCCGCCCCGCCGGGCGCGATGTCGCCGGCCACGCCGCCGGGCACCACGGCGTCCATCATCAGCCGGTGGCCGAACGCCGCGTTGGCGGCGCGCAGCACCGCCTCGCGGTGGAAGCCGAAGCGGGCCAGGGCGAAGGCGAAGCTGGCATCGTTGCAGATCGCGCCGACATCGCCGAGATGGTTGGCGATGCGCTCGATCTCCGCCATCACGCCGCGCAGCCCGTTGGCGCGGGCAGGCGCCTCCACCGCCAGCGCCGCCTCGGTCGCGCGGGCGAAGGCGATGGCGTGCGCGACGGTGGAATCGCCCGACAGCCTGGCGGCGAAGCGGGCCGCGGCGCGGGGCGACTTGCTGCGCATCAGCGACAGCGTGCCCTTGTGGGTGTAGCCCAGCCGGATTTCCAGCCGCACCACCGTCTCGCCCTGGGCGGTGAAGCGGAAATGCCCGGGCTCGATGATGCCGGCATGGATCGGCCCGACCGCGACCTGGTGGAGGTCCTCGCCGGTCACCGGCAGGAATTCCGGCGGTTCGGGCGGCGGGCTCATCGGGCCGGGCCGGATCGCGTTCGGGTGCGTATGCGGCCAGCGGCCGTGATCCAGCCAGGGCCGGTCGTCGGTGCCCCCGTGCGCGGTGTGGCCCCACAGGTCGCGGACCATCCGCTCCAGCCAGGCCGCCGCCGGGCGCACGGGGGACAAGGCGGGGTAGCCGCCGTCGACGATGGCGGTGGAGACCGGCAGGATGTCGCCGGACGCCTCGTCCACGAACAAGGCGTGCGCCTGGGCGGTGTCGGCCCACAGCGCGATCAGCGCCAGTGCCGGCTGGGCGGGCAGGGCGGCGACCAGCGCCGTCCAGTCCTCCTGCGTCAGGGTGCGCCGCGTCCAGGGCCGGCAGGCTTCTTCCGTGCCGCGCAGGATGATCTGGGTGGCCGGCCCCCTCATCGCGCCGCGTCCGCCATCAGCTGCAGCCATTCGACGATCGGGCCGGGCATCGCCAGCCCGAGCACCAGCACGATCGCCAACTGCGCCCAGACCGGCGCCAGGGCCAGCGCACCGCGGGCGCCGCTTGGCGCCGGCGTGCGGCCGCGATCGGGAGTCGGCTCGCCCAGGCACAGCGACTGCAGGCGCATGATCAGCGCCCAGGCGCCGACCACCAGCCCGATTGCGAGCGGCAGCGAGGCGAGCGGCACGCGGCGGAAGGTTTCCGCCGCGATCAGGAACTCGGTGGTGAACAGCCCGAACGGCGGCAGCGCCGCCACCGCCACGATCCCGGCGGCGAGCGTCAGGCCGAGCATCCGGTGCGAGGCGATCAACCCGCCGATCTGGTCGAATTTCTGCCCGCCCTTCAGCTGCGTCGCGCGGCCGATGCACTGGAAGATGGACGCCTTGATCAGCGTGTGCAGGGTCAGATGCAGCACGCCGGCGAAGATCGCCGCGCTGCCGCCGATGCCGAAGGCGAAGGCCGCGACGCCGCTCTGCTCGATGGTGGAGAAAGCGAAGAAGCGCTTGGCGTCGCGCCGCGGCCACAGGCTGAACGAGGCCAGCAGCAGCGACAGCAGGCCCAGCACCATGATCGGCAGGCCGGGATCGATCGCCTCGGCGTTGCCGGCCATCAACTGGCGCAGCCGCAGGATCACCACCAGCGCCACGTTCAGGATGGACCCGGCCAGCACGGCGGAAACCGGGGTCGGGCCTTCGGCATGCGCGTCCGGCATCCAGGTGTGCAGCGGCGCCAGCCCGGCCTTGGTGCCGTAGCCGATCAGCAGGAACACGAAGGCCAGATTGAGCACCGTGCCGTTGCAGCGCGCGGCGGCGGGCAGGATCGTGCTCCAGGTCATCGCCGGCAGGCCGGTGCCCACGGCCGGCTGCACCGCCACATACAGGACGATCGTGCCGAACAGCGCCAGCGCGATGCCGACGCCGCAGACCATGAAGAACTTCCACGACGCCTCCACCGCGTTCTCGGTGCGTGGCAGCCCGACCACCAGCACCGCGGCGATCGTCGCGGTCTCCACCGCCACCCAGGTCACCCCCAGGTTGTTCGACAGCAGCGCCATCAGCATGCCGCCGACGAAGACCTGGTACATCGCGTGATACAGCCGCAGCCGGCGGCGATTGATCCGGCGCGAGGCGATCTCCTCGCGCACATAGGTCAGGCTGAACCAGGACGTGGTCATGCCGACGAAAGCGGTCAGCAGGGCCATATGCGCCGACAGCCGGTCCACCAGCAGCAACGGCCCGACGGCGCCGACCTGCCATGGCAGCCTTGCTGCCAGCAGAAAGCAGATCGTCGACGCCGCGACATTGATCCACGCGCCGACCCGCCACGACGGCACCAGGCCCAGCAGCATCGCCGCGGCGAAGGCGCTCAGCGGCAACCAGCCCGGCCGGCGTCAGCATCTCCAGCGGGTTCATGCCATGGAGCTCATCGGTGCGCGCCGCCGATCTCGTCCAGCCGGCTGACGTCCAGCGTGTCGAACCGCTCGCGGATGCGGAAGAAGAACACCCCGAACACCACGAAGGCCAGCAGCACCAGCACGGCGCTGGACAGTTCCACCACCAGCGGCATGCCCTCGATGCCCACCGCCGCCAGGATCAGGCCGTTCTCCAACGACAGGAAACCCACCACCTGGGTCAGCGCGTTGCGCCGCGTGATCATCATCAGCATGCCCAGCAGCACCACCGACAACGCCAGCGACAAATCCTCGCGCGTCAGGGTTTGCGTCTGCGCGCCGGAGGTGGTGGGCAGCACCACCGAAATCGCCAGCGCCACCAGCGCGACCCCCAGGATCATCGACGGAAAGATGCCGAGCGCGGTTTCGATCTCGCGATGCACGTTCAGCCGCACGACGATCCGGTGCAGCGCGACCGGGATCACCACGCCCTTGGCGATCAGGGCGATCCCCGCCGTGACATACAGATGCGGCGCGGCCTGCGACCATCCGGCCCAGGCTGCGGCGGCGGCAAGGATGATGCCCTGCATCGCATAGATGTTGATCACCGCGGTGACGCGGCGCTGGTACAGCAGCGCGAAGGACAGGATCAGCGCGGCGCCGCCCAGCATATGCGCCATGTCGTAGGACAGCACGCCGAACGCGGAAACCGGCGTCTCGGTCGGGAGCATCATCTGGGCCATCTAACCGCCCCCCATGGCGAAGCCATCTAACCGCCCCCCGTGGCGAAGCCGGTGCTGACGAACAGGAACACCGCCGACAGCAGGCCGAACAGCAGCGCCGCGCCGAGGAATTCCGGCACCCGGAACACCCGCATCTTGGCGATCCCCGTCTCGAAGCACGCCAGCGCGGTCGCCAGCGCGGTCATCTTCAGCGCCCAGGTCAGCAAGCCGA
This sequence comes from uncultured Alphaproteobacteria bacterium, assembly GCA_963839645.1. Taxonomy (GTDB): domain Bacteria; phylum Pseudomonadota; class Alphaproteobacteria; order Acetobacterales; family Acetobacteraceae; genus PALSA-911. Next base: position 1,296,779 of record CAWIVZ010000001.1, read on the forward strand.
GCGGCCAGGCCAGCAGGCCGTCATCGGGCACCGCCATGCCGAACGGGCAGAACATCGCGGCGATCAGGGTCAGCCAAAGCAGCAGCTTCAGCGCCGCCGTCGCCTCGATCAGCGCCAGGTCGCGGCCGCTGTATTCCAGCACCATCGCCTCGTGCACCATCGTCAGTTCCAGATGGGTGGCGGGGTTGTCCACCGGAATGCGGCCGTTCTCGGCGATGGCGATCACGCAGGTGGCGACCAGCGACAGGCCCAGCGAGACCCGCAGCCCGAGCGTGCCTTCCCGCAGCAGCCCGGCGACGGCGTCCAGGTTGGTGGTGCCGGCGAGCAGGGCCATGGTGAAGATCACCAGGATCAGGCCGGGCTCGGCGAACACCGAGAACATCATCTCGCGTGAGGCGCCGATGCCGCCGAAGGCGGTGCCCACGTCCATCCCCGCCAGCGCCAGGATGCAGCGCGCGAGCCCGAGCAGCCCGGCGATCACCAGCAGGTCGGAGGCCTGCGCCGTGGTCATGCCCAGCGCGAAGGACGGCACCAGCGCCGCCGCCGCCAAGGTGGCGGCGAAGCCCAATGCCGGGGCGGCCCGGAACAGGAAGGACGCGTTGTAGGCCAGCACCGGCTGCTTGCGCGCCAGCCGCAGCAGGTCGCGCCAGGGCTGCAGGATCGGCGGCCCGATCCGCCCCAGCAGGCGCGCCTTCAGCCAGCGGATGAAGCCGATCGCCACAGGCGCTGTGGCCAGCAGCAGCGCGATGTGCAGGATCTGCGCGGCCAGCCCGATGCCGAAGGCGATCATGCCGGCCATCCCCTGGCCTCGACGGCGGCGATGATGACCAGGAACAGGATCAGCACCGCGAACATCAGGCTCAGTGTCTGGCGGATGGTCAGGAACTGGATGCCGTCGAAGAACCGTGCCAGCGTGCCGCGCAACCGCGCCAGCGGCACGAACACATACACCGACGCGGGATCACGCAGGCTGACGGTAAAGCCCCCCGCGCGCGTCTCGCCGGGCCGCGGCATGTCCACCCGCTCGCGCGCCGCCAGAAGCGACGTGCCCAGCGCGCGGCGCACCGGCTGGGAGAAGGACGCGCCGCCGTACTGCGTCAGCGGGTCGCCGAACGGCAGCCAGGCCGGGGCCGCGGCAAAGCCACAGGCCCAGGCCGGTCCGCGCCGGTGCCCCGCCGCCGCCCAGCGGCGCAGCACGAGCAGCACCGAGGCGAGGCCCAGGCCCAGCAGCGCCGCAATCGCCGGCGCGGCATAGCCGGGCGAGGCGGAAGACGCGCTAACCGCGAATGCCCCCGCCCGGTCGGTCATCCCGGTGCCCACCGCCAGGCGCAGCGCCGGCGCGATCAACTGCAGCACCGGTCCGGGCAGCAGACCCAGCAGCAGGCTCAGGCCGGCCAGTCCGATCAGCGCGGCCCGGACCGGTCCGCCCGCTTCCTCGGCCGCGGAGCCGAGCGGCGTGCGCGGCCGGCCGAGGAACGCCACGCCGATCAGCCGCACCACCGCGGCGGCGGCCAGCGCGGCGGACATGGCGATCAGGCAGGCGGCGACCGCGCACAGGATCTGCAGGCCGAGCCCACCGATGCGCGGCGCCGCCAGCACCGACTGCAGGATCATCCATTCGCTGGCGAAGCCGGACCCCGGCGGCAGCGCCGCCAGCGCCAATCCCCCCGCCAGCACACAGGCGGTGGTGACCGGCATGGTGTGGATCAGGCCTCCCAGCCGCACGAGCGCGCGCGACCCGCCGCCATGCTGCGCCGATCCCGCCCCCAGGAACATCAGGGACTTGAACACCCCGTGGTTCAGCGCGTGCAGCAGCGCCCCACCCAGCGCCAGCGCCGCCAGCGTGGGCTGGTCGGCGGCGCGCGCGATCAGCGCCACGCCGATGCCGATGGCGATCAACCCGACATTCTCGACCGTGCTGGCGGCCAGGATCGCCTTGATGTCGCCCTCGGTATTGGCGCGCAACGCTCCCAGCACGGCCGAAGCGATGCCCATGAGGACGAGCGGCACGCCCCACCACATCGGCTGCGCCGGCCCGGCGAGGTCGAACAGCAGGCGCACGATCACATACAGCGCCACCTTGGTCATCGCGCCGGACATCAGCGCCGACAGATGGCTCGGCGCGGCCGGATGGGCCAAGGGCAGCCAGACATGCAGCGGCGCCAACCCGGCCTTGGACCCGGCGCCGAGCAGCACCAGCGCCAGCACCAGCGTTGCCCGCCATCCCTCCGGCGGCAGGCCGGCGCGCATGGCGGCGAAGCTCAGCGTGAAGCCGGCATTGGCCGGAGACAGCAGCACCAAGGCCGGGATCAGGCAGGCCGCGCCGAAGGCGGCGATGCCGACATAAAGCAGCGCGGCATCGCGCGACGCGCCTTCCTCATGCCGCGCGAGCACGGTCGCCCAGGACGCCAGGGACATCAGCTCGAACCCCAGCACCAGGGTGAAGCCGTCGCCGGCCAGCAGCGCCAGCGCCATGGCGCCGATGAACACCGGGAAGAACGGCATGGCGCGCGTGTCCTCCGCCTCGTGCGCGTCGAGCGCATAGACCGCGCAGGCGGTGGCCGAGATGAACAGCAGCAGCAGGAACACGCCCGACAGCGCATCCAGCGTCAGCAGCATCGACGCTCCCGGCGGCCCCAGCGGTAGCGCCAGGGTCTTCGCGCCGTCGCCGAACGCCAGGCCGGCGAAAGCCGCGAGCGCGCCGGCGGCACAGAAGGCGGCGGTCGTCGCCATCACCATGCCGCGCGCCGGGCCGGGCGCCACCGCGCCGAGCAGCCCCAGCGCGAACAGCGCCGCGACCACCAGTGTCAGCCCCTGCAGGATCAGGTCGGTCACGGCGTCGGAACGGGTTGGCGGATCATCACGCGATATCCATAGCAGGCCGGGGCGCCGCGCCGGAAGGCGTCCGGCCCGCTTCTCCTGCTAAAGCATCGCGAGCGGCTGCTTGCGCCGCGGCGGCGGGAAGGCGGCGTCGATCGCTGCCAGGTCCTGGATCGTCAGCGCGATCTCCAGCGCCGCCGCGTTCAGCCGCACATGCGCCGGGTCCGCCGCCTTGGGGATGCAGATCACATGCGGGTGGCGCAGCGCCCAGGCCAAGGCGATCTGCGCCGGCGTCGCACCGTGCCGCTCGGCGACCGCCGCCAGGGCAGGCGCGCGCAACAGCCGCCCGGCCTGCCCGATCGGCGTATAGGCCATCAGCGCGATCCGCCGGCCGACGCACCACGGCATCAGGTCGTGCTCGATGCCGCGATGTTCCGGATTGTACAACACCTGGTCCACCGCGCAGCCGCCGCCATGTGTCACCGCGGCGAGTTCCTCCATGTCCGCCGTGTCGAGGTTGGACACGCCCCAGGCGCCGATCTTGCCCTGACGCTTCAGCGCCTCGAACGCGTCGACCGTTTCAGCCAGCGGCACGCTGCCGCGCCAGTGCAGCAGGTAGAGGTCGATCCGGTCCGTGTTCAGCCGCTGCAGGCTGCGCTCGCAGGCCTTGGCCACGCCCGCGCGGGAGGCGTTGTGCGGATAGACCTTGCTGACCAGGAAAACCTTTTCCCGCTGTCCGGCGATCGCCGCGGCAACCACTTTCTCCGCCCCGCCATCGGCGTACATTTCCGCGGTGTCGATCAAGGTCATGCCGAGGTCGATGCCGAGCCGCAGCGCGTCCGCCTCGGCGGCGGCCGGACGGCGTCCCTCGCCCATGTACCAGGTGCCCTGGCCCAAAGCGGGCACATCGGTTTCGTCGGGCAGGCGAACCTTGCGCAGCATGGCAGCCCTTTCGCGTCTACGAAGCCGCGGCGCAGGCCTCGGCGATCCGCAGCACCCGCAGGAAATTGCCGCCCCACAAGGCGGCGATCTCCGCGTGACTGTAGCCGCGCCGCACCAGCTCGACGGTCAGGTTCGGGCTCTCCCCCGCGTCGTGCCAGCCGGAGAAGCCGCCGCCGCCATCGAAATCCGAGCCGATGCCGACATGGTCGATGCCGATGCGCTGCACCGCGTAGTCGATATGATCGACGAAATCCCGCACGCCGATCTGGTCCGCCTTGCCGCCCGCCCGCAGGAAGCCGGGAACGGCGGTGATCTGGATCACCCCGCCGGTGTCGCGCAGCGCGTCCAGCTGGCCGTCATCCATGTTGCGCGGATGGTCGCACAGCGCCCGCACGCAGGAATGGGTAGACACCACCGGCGTGCGCGAAACCTCGGTCGCCTGCAGCATCGCGTCGCGCGACACATGCGCGACATCCACCAGCATCCCCAGCCGGTTCAACTCGGCCACCGCCTCGCGCCCGAGCGGGCTGAGCCCGCCATGTTCCACCCGTGCGTCGCCGAGGTCGGAACGCGGGATGGCGCTGTCGGCCAGCGCGTTATGGCCGTTATGGGTCAGCGTCAGGTAGCGGGCGCCGAGCGCGCGGAACGCCGACAGGCGCGACAGATCGGTGCCGATCGCGAAGCCGTTCTCCACCGCCAGCACCACGCTCACCGCGTCCTCCCGCCGCGCGGCGACGATGTCGTCGGCGGTGACCGAAACCCGCGCGGTGATGCCATTTTCGGCGCGCCCCATCCCGCGAATGGACCGCAGCATGGCGATTGCGCGCTCGAACGCCGCGACTTCCGCCTCCGCGCCGCGCCGCGCCTGCGGCACATAGGCGACGAAGAACCCCGCCGACACGCCGCCGCGGCGCATCTTCGGCAGGTCCACCCGGCGGGTGGAATTGGTGAACGCGTCCGGCCCGGTCGGCCAGGGGATGTCGATATGGGTATCGACCGTCAGCAGCGAGCGGTGCAGCGCCAGCGCCTCTGCGTTCGCGTTGTCGGCCGGGGAGGGGGGAGGGGCGGGCATGTCATTCATGCCGGTACGCTCACCGCCCAGGGTCGCGCCGTCAAGGGGGACGGTGCTATGGCATGAGGATGCAACGAATCCGGCCGCGATTTTGGCTATTGGACCCCAGGATTTTGTCGGCCCCTGGATTTTGGTCGGCCCTTGGCTTCTGCCGCCCGTGCAGGCCCTGGCCCAGCCGCGACCGGCGGAACCGGCCCGCAAGACGGAGGAGATCGGCTCCTGGATCGTCGTCTGCGCCCGGACCGCAAGGCAGGAACCGCCGGACTGCGACATCCGCCATCGCAGCTGGCTGCTGCCGCCGGCGGCCGGGCGCCCGTCGGCGGCGCTCGAAATCCAGTTGCGGCACGGCTTTCCTGTCCCCGTCATCGCCGTCCACGGCGTCACGATCCCCGCGGCTTCCGGAGCCGTGCTGGCCCTGGCTACCGACGCGACGGTCCAGTTCGGCGCGGCCCCGCCGATACGGCTGCCCTGCGATTTCACGCCGGACACCCTCAGCTGCGCGCCCGCCCGCCCCGACGCGCAAGCCGCGTCGGCCCGGCTAAGCCAGGCGAGACACGCGGTCATCCGCCTGCATCTGGTCGTCCCGGCCAACCTGAAGGCGCCTGTTTCCATCCCCGACCAGCAGCGCAGCCTCGACCTCGTCCGCACGGCGGAGGCGGCCAGCCGCATCCAGCCGGCAGGCGCCGCGGCCGACACGCGCTGGGATCTGCGCGACCTTTTGGACTGGCTGGCGCGCCAGCTCGGCTTCACCGGCGGACTGGAGGATGCCCTCCGCTGGCTGCTCGGCCAGGCCGCCACGTTGCAAAAAGGCGGAGGTTAGAGCAATATCGCTTGAAGTTGACTCAACTGAGCGATCAAATTGCTCGTCAAAACAAAGATCTAGAGCATGATCGCTTCATCTACCTGAAGCGATCATGCTCTAGAACCCGACGCGATCGCCGCCCTTCAGATGCAGGATCTCGCGCGCCTCGGCGGGCGTCGCGATCTCCAGGCTGAGGTCCTCCAGGATGCGGCGGATCTTCGCCACCTGATCGGCGTTGGACTTCGCCAGTTCGCCCTTGCCGATATACAGGCTGTCCTCCAGCCCGACCCGTACATTGCCGCCCAGGATGCCCGCCATGGTGGTGAACGCCATCTGGTGCCGTCCGGCCGCCAGCACCGACCAAACATACTGGTCGCCGAACAGCTTGTTGGCGGTTTCGCGGGCAAAATGCAGATTGGCGATATCGGCGCCGATGCCGCCGATGATGCCGAAGATCGACTGCACGAACAACGGCGGCTCGACGATCCTTATCCAGGCAATAGGCCAGATTGTACAGATGGCCGATGTCGTAACACTCGAACTCGAACCGCGTGCCGTGGCCCTTGCCCAGCATCTCGACGATGCCGGCGATATCCTTGAAGGTATTGCGGAAGATGAAGTCCTTGGTGCCGTCCAGATAGGGCTTTTCCCAGGCGTGCTTCCATTCCTTCACCCGCGCGCCGGCGTCGGAGATGTTGAAGTTCATGCTGCCCATGTTCAGGCTGCACATCTCCGGCTTTGCCAGCCAGCGGCGCCGCCAGCCGCTCTTCCAGGGTCATCTTCAGCCCGCCGCCGGTGGTGATGTTGACCACCGCGTCGGTGCTCTGCTTGATGGTGGGCAGGAAGCGCATGAACACGGACGGATCGGGCGTCGGCTCGCCGGTATCCGGGTCGCGGGCATGCAGATGAATGATCGCTGCCCCCGCCTCGGCGGCGGCGATCGACTCCGCCGCGATCTGCTCAGGCGTGATCGGCAGATAGGGCGACATGCTCGGCGTATGGATGCCGCCGGTGATGGCGCAACTGATGATGACCTTGGCCACGGGAAACTCCCCCTGTTCGTCCTGGATGCCGGCAATGTGCACCGCCGGGGCGTTGACCGCCAGTGGGTGCGGCGTTGGGGGGATAACCGGCTGACTTGGCTGTTGGCTTGCGCTATAGACGGGGCGGATGTCTCCGTAGCTCAGCTGGATAGAGCACCAGATTCCTAATCTGGGGGCCGTGGGTTCGAATCCCGCCGGGGACACCATAATTTCAATAGGTTAGAAGGTCTACCGTCTTTTTCTCTCCGTGGGTAACGGCTTGGGTAACTAATCCCCTTCTATACCCACCCCAACCCGTCGGGTTATGGCGATTTGGTCGCGGCCTTCTCGCCATGCCGTTGTGCGTATTCCAGCACGGCAATCTCAATCAGTGACGTGACTGAGCGCCGTTCCGCGTCCGCGAGACGTTGGGCGAGCGTCAGGACGTGCTCGTCGATTCGGGTAGTGAAGGGCCTTTTAGTCATGCACGTGCATCGCACTTGCGCTCCGTTGACGTATGTGCATGCTACGTGCGTTGCACGTGCGACGCAATGCAGCCGGGCGGGTGCTTGGGGCACCCATCCCAGCTTAACCCCGGACAAGAGCTAACGTCATGCCCGAAGCTACCCACCAGCATACCACACCCGGCCCGGACGCCGCGCTGATAGCCGCCTGTGCCGTCGTTGACGCGCTCGAACAGCGATACTGCTGGATAATGAACGAATTCCCCGTTCGCTTTGACGACGAAGCGGCGGACGCGATGGCCGAGCCGGCGAAGAAGGCGCAGGAACCCCACCTTCATCTAATCTGCACAACGTGGGCGAGCACGCCGGAAGGCATCGTCGCAAAAGCGCGGACGCTCGCCATGTATGAGCGCGAAGAATGGCATGTCAATCGGCATTGAATATTGACCCCCTATCAGCGTCCAAAATTGCCCCCCCTCTTGAGCACTGCGTTTCACTCGTGCCGGTAGTCCATGGGTTCAGCGGGCGGCCTGCGGAGTGTCCTTCGAGAGGCTGACGTAGCGGCGCGCCTCGTCGAGCCAAAGTCAGGCGTTACAGGGACGGGCTCCCAGGTCAACGCGGAGCACGTCCGCCAGAAACCATCGTTCAGAACGACGGAGTGCGTGCCCATGGCGAACGCCGCCCCCTTCTTTGGATATTTCTTGCCGGCCCGTAATGGCATGAAGTTGCCTCCGCTCCACCTCGACGAATAAATGCTCTCGGGACCGGCCGACTGCTAAGGCGGACGGAATGTGCAGAATGCGGCCGCGGTTCTGTCGATATCCTCGCGCTAATGCCGCGGTAGCACTACAAGGCGGAGCTCACCATTGACCGGAGTTCACCGGAGCCGTACGGCCTGGCGTTACTGGTGATCGGTATAAGATCGCTTGCGTAGAAATTGGCCGAAAGGGTCAGGACGGACATGGCGCCACATCCTCAACGACTAACGGTCACCCGCCGTGCGTGGCCGCTCGCGCGACCGCTTGTGACCGCGCACGGGGTCAAGACCACGATCGACGTCGTTGTCGCCGAAATCTCCGACGTCGAGTCGCGCGGCCGCGGCGAGGGCGTGCCGCTTGGGCGGTACGGCGAGAGCATCGACAGCGTCGTCGCCGCGGTTGATGCGATGAAAGGCGCGGTCTTCTCGGGGCTCAACCGCGACACACTCCAACATGCGATGCCGCCGGGCGCGGCGCGCAACGCTCTCGACTGCGCATTCTGGGACATGGATGCGAAGCGCGCTTATCGCAGCGTGGCGGAGCTGGCCGGTCTCGGTGCGGCGCCGCCGCTCATGACGGCGCTCACGATCGCCTTCGATACCCCGGACAAGATGGCTGAGCTGGCGGCCGCCAATCGCACTCGGCCGCTGCTCAAATTGGAACTGGGAGGCGACGGCGATGTCGAGCGGGTGCGGGCGGTGCGGCACGCGGCGCCGGCGGCGCGCCTCATCGTCGATGCCAACGAGGGCTGGAATGAGCGCCAGCTTCGCGACTACCTGCCGATGCTCGTCGATTTGCGGGTTGAACTGATCGAGCAGCCGCTGCCGGCCGGCGCCGATGACGCGCTGGCGCGGTTGGAGCGTCTGATCCCGCTCTGCGCTGGACGAATCCTGCCGGACGCTTGCCGATCTCGACCGGCTCGATGGAAAATACCAGGCCATCAATATCAAGCTCGACAAAGCGGGTGGGCTGACCGAGGCGCTCGCGCTGGCGGAGGAAGCGAAGCGGCGGGGCTTGCGGATCATGGTCGGTGGCGGGATCAGCACGTCGCTTGGGATCGCGCCGGCGCTGCTCGTCGCACATCAGGCCGAGATCGTCGATCTCGACGGACCACTGCGATTGGCGCTCGATCGCGGGTCGGGGCTGCAGTACGACGGCGGCACGATACGTCCGCCCGATCCGACACTCTGGGGCGGACCCGGTTGATATCAGACCATGAACTCATACGGATCTGAATTGCAGCCGGCTGACCTCTGAAGCTCCTGGATCGGTTGCAAGCGGGCAATACGGACTGTGACCGCCGGCTGAATATTCCTCACAGCGCCGTCATACCGCCGTCCACGAACAGCAGGGCGCCAGTGACATAGGAGGCATCGTCGGAGGCCAGGAACAGGATCGCGCTAGCGACCTCCTCGGCCCTGCCCGGGCGCTTCAGCATGGTGCCTTGTGCGGCCTTGGCGTTGTACTGCTCGACGGTCTCGCCGGCCGCTGCGATGCGGCGCTGATGGAACGGCGTGAAGATCGGGCCAGGGCCGACGGCGTTCGCACGAATGCCGTCGGTCGAGTGGTCGGCGGCGAGCGCCCGCGTCAAGCCCGCGACCGCGGCCTTGGTGGTGTCGTACTGCAGGTTGCCGCCACCTGCAACGACGGAACGTACGGAGGCGACGTTGACGATAGCTCCCCCTGGGGCGCCGCCCTGGTTGCGGCGCATCAGCGGAACCGCCGCCTTGGCGCAGAAGACGTAGCTCATCAGGTTGACGCTGAGGATCTCGTTCCAGCTCGCAGCACTCGCCTCGTCGATTTTCTCGTATTTGCGGATGCCGGCATTGTTGATGAGGATGTCGAGGCGCCCGAATTTCTGCGCGGCACCGTTGACGAAGGCGAGGCAGGCCGCCTCGGTGCCGACGTCGGCCTGCGTGAAGGCGATTTTGGCGCCGGCGGCCTCGAGTTCGGCCGCCACGCGCTGGCCTCGCTCGCCGTCCCGATCGCAGAATGCCACGCTCGCGCCCTCGGCGACGAAACGCCTGACCGTCGCCTCGCCAATCCCCGATGCCCCGCCCGTCACCGCTGCAACCTTGCCGTCGAGCCTTCCCATGTTCGCCTCCTTCTATTGCATTGCGGAACGTGCATCCACGATACATCGTATCGATCCGGCGAGCACCGCCTTGTTGCCCCGGCCTGGGTGTCCGACCTTAACCGGAAGGGCCTACCCGTGCAGGAAGCGCCGCAGCGCCTCGCGCGTGTCGTGCTCGGCCTGCCGGGTCACGCGGGCATTCGTCGCACGATAGAAGCCGTGATGCGCCCGCGGATACAGGTGAAATTCAACCGGCACTCCGGCCCGGCTCAATCGATCCGCATAGGTGAGATTTTCTTCGAGAAACAGATCGAGGCCGCCGACCGAAATAAAGGTCGGCGGCAGGCCCGACACATCCGCCGCGCGCGCCGCCGCCGCATAAGGCGAGACACCGGGCGAACCCGGCTCCTCGCCGAGCAGCGAACGCCAGCCGAAATAATTGTTCGCCTGCGTCCAGACGAATTCGCCAACGCAAGGATGCAGGTCCTTGCGCACCGCCGAGCGGTCGTCGATCATCGGATAGATCAGGTGCTGAAAGGCGAATTTCGGCCCCTGCCGGTCGCGGGCGTAAAGTGCGGCCGCCGCCGCGAAACCGCCGCCGCCGCTCTCGCCCTTGATACCGATGCGGGCGGGATCAAGCCCGAGCCGGCCGGCATTCGCGTGCAGCCAGACAAACACCGAGTAGATGTCCTCCAGCGGCGCCGGGTGCGGCGCTTCCGGCGCGAGGCGATGGTCCACGGAATAGATCGCGCATGTCAGCTCCGACGCAAACAGCCGGTTCTCCACATCCTTCATTTCCGGCGCGCCCATCACGAAGCCCCCGCCATGGATATGGACAATGACGGGAAGCGGATCGCCGGACCTGGCCGGGCGATAGGTCAGAACCCGGATCGGCTTCGCGCCAAACGCACTCCCGACGTAGATCTCGTCCGCCACGATGTCCGGCAGATCCGGTTTCGCAACGGTGTTCGCCAGCGCGAGCATATCGGCGCGACGCCGCGCCAAGGTCTCGGCGCTCAGCGGCACCTGCGGCCACTGTGCGAGCGCATCGCGCAATTCGGGGTCGACAAGGTCGATTGTGCTCATGGCTGCCGGGTCCGTTGCGGGGCGGGCAAAACACTATGGCAGCGATGGCCTGGGAACAAGTCAACGTGGATTTCGCCAAATCGCAACCGTTGGAAGCGACGGAACCTTCCGGTGAGGTTGAGGCTTGAGTACGGATAAATCTCGAAAGCCGCAGCTGAGCGAAAATCCGCGGTAACCCTCCAATTCCACCTGCCGAAACGGGTTAGAAGCACGATTTGCTCCCCCTCGTGAATCGCCGCCAATCCTTGCTAGACCGTGTTCGTGCCCGGTGAAGTACCTTCCCTGACAAGCGTCACGGAACGAACGTCACCTATCCCATCGGTGATATCGGCATGGCGGCGTTCTGGTAGCGTCCGTTCTCGTGGTGGAAATTCGCTGACGACGGCGTTGTGGGCAGAGGTGGCCATCGGATCGGCTGGCTAAGGTGGAGTTGCGACGCTTCACCCGAACGCCGGGAGGACCCGATGACCGAGGAGAGATTCCGCCGTGCCGCTCTGTTGGCGAAAGCCGGAAGCGGCGACTTTCTACGCAGCGTGGCCGAGGCCGTTGTGCAGTTGCTTACGTAGACCGATGTGGAAGGGCCGATCGGCGCCGGACGGCACGAGCGGACCGCCGAGCGCGCGACGTCTTGTAATGGATACCGCGACAGGACGCTGGATACGCGCCTGGGCTGCTTGCAACTGCGCATTCGGAAGCTACGCCAGGGAGGCTACTTCCCGCCCCGTCTCGAGCCGGGGAAGACCTCGGAGAAGGCGCTTGTAGCCGTCATCCAAGAGGCCTGAGGCGCCGGCGTGTGACCCGGCGGCTGGCCCTATCTTTGGCTCGATGCCACCTACCTCAAGCAACGCGAAGGCGGCCGCATCGTCTCGGTCGCTGCAATCATCGCTGTGGCGGTGAGCACGGAGGGCAAGCGGGAGATCGTCGGGTTGCATATCGGCCCCCCGGAGGCGGAGACCTTCTGGGCCATATTCCTCAAGAGCATGCTGCACCGCGGTCTGCGCGGCGTGAAGCTGGTCATCTCCGACGCACACGAAGGACTGAAGGCGGCGATCCGACGGGTGATGGGCACCAGTTGGCATCGCCGCCGCGTGCATTGGATGCGCAACGCCCTGGGCTTCCCCGGTTAAGTGACGAGGCATTCGTTCATTAGCCGTCCGCTCTTGGAACTGCGGCGGGATCGTCGCCCGCGCCAACAGGCGCGGGGTCTGAAGCGGATTATATGCAGGCCTTCTTGGGGTCGCTCGCGGTATGCTCGGCTAACGATTGTCGGATGCCCCGATCTCGACTTATGGCGGGCGACGGCGATTGCAAGGAAGCTCTCGACCACGCCGACGGTCTGCTGTACCGGCGGTGACGACAGTCGGACGGGGCAGCGCACGCCCCGTCCGGTTCCCTACCTGCCTCAGCGCGGTGGCAGCGTGACCGTGTCGCGGCACCGCCGGTTCAGACAACCGAGCAGCGCTTCCAGGTTGATCCCCAGCCCGCGCAGCCGCTCGAACAGCCTGGGATCGATCACCTTGCCCTCGGCCAGGCAGCACAGCAGCTCGCACCAGGCCGGCTCGCCGCCGCCCACGATCACCGGCGGCTGATCGGCGCCCGGATAGACCGCAGCGGTCAGCGTCTGCTCGCGCTGGAACGGCGTGCCGCGGAAGCTGCTGCCGAGCGCGCGCACCCTGATCGTGTAGAGGCCGGTGAGCGAGGCGGCGAAGCCGGACTCGAAGCGGCCGGGATCGGTCTCCGTCAGGCCGAGCGTGAACACGCTGCCGTCGGGCCGTGTCACGTCGGCCCAGACGACGGCGCGCTTGTCCACCGGCACGTCGTATTCGCGCAGCGTCGCGTAGACGCTGACGCGGGTACCGGGCTCGAAGCCGCTCTGCTGCACATAGGCGTGGAAGATCAGGTTCGAGTAGCAGTGCACGATGACGTCGTACGGCAGCACGCCGCCGCTCTGCCCGGCGACCGCGAAGCTGTTGCGGTCGTAGTACGAGTAGTTCGGCTTGCCGCGGGCGATGCGGAGCACGGCGTTCCAGGTGCCCGGCTGGGTGCCGGCGGCGCTCGCCGGGTCGGCCGGCAGCGACAGTCGGTAGTATGCCATGCGCCCGGTCTGCACGTACTGGATGTTGCCGAGCATGCCCGGCGAGGCCGGGGTGAACCGCTCGCCGTCCGGGGCTTCCAGCTCGAAGTCGACCGCTCCCGGCGCCGGGCATAGCAGGAACACGTCCATGCCGTAGTCGGCTTCCGACATCGCGAACGGAATGCGGTGCTCGGCGCCGATGGTCAGCACGCCGTGCGGGTCCAGCACCACGTTGGCGTTGGTGATGCCGGCCAGGATCTGCAGGAAGTATTTGTTCAGGCGGGCCGACTGGTCCGGTGTGAGCGTGCCGGTGACCAGCAGGTAGCCGTTGTGCCCCTGCGTCAGCGTATCCAGCGCCGCGGTGCTGATGTTCTGGGGCACGCCGAGGCCGATCGCGAAGGTGTTGGCGGTGATGCTGCCGCCAACCGCGGAAAGCAGCGGTGCGGTGTTCTCCATGCCGTCGGTCAGCACCAGCATCGCGGTGACGTCGTAGAGCGGCGAGGCGGCCGCCTGCGCGTTGTCGAGATTCTGCTTGCCGGCCAACACGCCGGCGCCGATCGAGGTGTTGCCGGCGGGGTCGAGCTCCGGCCCGTTGATGTGGCCGGTCGCGGTGATCCGCCCGGCGCCCAGCACCGGCGGACCGACATCGGTGACCGGCATCAGGATCTGCGCGGTATCGTCGAAGCGCACGATGCCGAGCCCGTCGCCCTGCAGCATGGCGTTGACGAAGATGTTGCAGGCCTCGCGCAGCTTGCCCACCTTGGTGGTGCCGTCGCCGGCGTCCTCCACCATGCTGCCGGAATGATCGAGCACGAAGGTGACCGCCGATTTCGGCCGCGCCACCGTGTTGGCGTTGATGTTGATCACCCAGGTCTGGCCGGTCTCGTCGCAGCGCACCGTCACGCTGCCGCTGGCCGTCGCCCCGGCCGTGGTCGAGGTGTACGACAGCCACAGCCGCGCGTGGTGCACCGGGTCGGGGTCGTTGGCGCTGACCGCGTCGACGGTACCGAGCGGGGTGCCGAAGCCGCCGGTCGGTCCGGCGATCATGCGGAAGGTGCGGGTGCCGCAGGTCACCACGTCGAACACGATGGCGCGATAGGTGGTGACGCCGGTGCCGCCGAACCCTTCGGGGATGTTGGTGAACGAGATGCTGGGCGTGGTCAGCGTCAGGCTTTCCGCCGGCAGGAAGGATTGCAGCGCGGTGCGGATGACGTTCTGGCACACCGCGCAGAAGGGATTGTTCAGTGCCCGCATGCGGCAGTTGAAGGACGGGCGGTAGACGCCGCAGTGGAAATAGAATGCGCCCTCGTAGGCGCCGACATAGTTGGCCGCGCGCGGATTGGCTTGGGTGTCGCAGGCGGCGCAGTTGGCGTTCGCGGTGGTCGGCAGTCCGTCTGCCGCGTTGGTGAGCAGTGCACTCCACTTGATCGTCGCCGGATCGGTGTTGGACGTGACGTTCGGCTTCATCGGCTCGCCGGCCGTGTAGGTGTTGTGGTCGGTCTCGCCGCTGCCGCAGCCGAGGTAGTATTCGTACTCGTCCGCGAATCCGAATGCGGTATGACCCATTTCGTGCAGGCCGATCTCGGCCGAACTCGGGTTGGTCGAGAACACCGCGACGTCGCCGCCGGAGCCGCCGTACTGGCTGCTGTTGACGATCACCATCGTCATGTTCACGCGCGGCACCCGCGCCACGGCGACCGCCTTGGCGCTGGTGCTGTCGCAGGTCAGCAGCCGGCGGGCCTGGCCGTCGCCGCAGAAGGTGGCGTCGAAATAGGTGCGCGGCGTGGCGCCCGATCCGTTGCTGCCGTCACCGCAGGTGCCGGGATCATCGGCGCCGCTGTCGGTGGAGACGACGTCGATGCGGTAGACGTTAATGCCGCACCACAGGTCGTTGTACGGCGCGGTGGCGCGCAGCGTGTCGACGAAGGTCTGCGTATCGGTGGCGAACTGGCCGAGTTCCGCGGCGCGGTAGCCATCGCCCAGGATGACGATGTTGAAGCGCTGGTTGTCCGGGCCGTGATCGACGATCTTGTGCTGGCTGTCGATATAGCCGTCCGCATTGCTCATGGCGCGTCTCCGGCACCGGTTGCGCGTCTGGCCGCCATGGCGCGCAGCGCCTCCATGCCGTGTTCGGCGAGCGGTTTGCTGGGCGCGGCGAGCATCTTCTCGGACGGGTGGGGACCTTGCAGCACGAAGTCCTTGGCGCCCGGCAGGTCGGGGACCAGCACCTCGAAGGTGCCGCTATGCGGCTTCGCCGGGGCGCGGCGGATCGGCTGGCCGGGCTCGTCGCCGAAGATCTCGACATCGCGCCGCAGCGGATCGTGCAGCGGAAAGTGGTACAGGACCTCGCCGTTGCCGCCGCGCACTTCCAGCCAGTAGCCGGACTGGCCTTCCTGCGGCGGCGGCGTCACCGGGGCGGGCACGCGCATGTCCACACGCATCACGCCGGCGATCCGCAGGTCGTCGCCGTCATAGGCGAAAGTGACGCGCAGCACGTGGGTGTACGGCACTGGTCGGGACTGATGCAGCTTGCTCATCTGGTGGTTCCCCCTGGTGGTTGTTGCTGCCGATCTGTCGCCGGTCGGGTCGGCTGCTGGGCGTCCCGGATGCGCGGTGAAGCCGACCGCCTCGAGCACCAGCAGCGTCCGAAGCATGCGCGCAAACCCGATCACGCGGCGCACCTCCTGTTAGCCATGTCGAACGTATAACGACAATCGCGGCCGTACGTGATAACGATTACGAGATTGCAACCGGCGGCGGCGGCGGCCTGAACTGAACCGCCCCGGTTTTCCCGGAGGCTATTTTGTTTGCATCACGCGGCCATATCGAGTTTCTCGATGGTGGTATGGTAGTTGTGTTCCGCCCGGGTGCTGGGAGTAGGTCATAGCCAGATATTGCACGCCCCTGTCGCTGTGGTGGATCAACCCATCCTCCGGGCCGAGGCCGGCGGGCACGGCGGACGGTATGTCAACAGCAACTGCGCGGCTTTGGATGCCGCGCTGGCGGCGCGCACGACCGAGCGGTCGTCCTCGCGCAGCACGTCCAGCTACGATCCGTTGTAATCGGCGTGGCGGGCGGCCGGCGTGACCCCAAACGTCGCGCAGGTGAAGGCCGCCGTCATCTCGGCGACCACCTCCTCACGCGCGCAGCTTCTCGAGCCGTAGCCGCCCGACAGGTCACGGCCAGGCCGGGTCGGTGCGCCTGACCAATGGCCGAGCCCGTGCAGCGCCGTTCGATGCCAGTTGATCGGCTCGAAATATACGTGGGGCCGCGGGACCTGGATGTGGTCGAGAGCCGGGGAACAGAACGCCTTATGGCCGCCGAGTCGCAGATCCGCCTCGCTTGCTCGGATCAAGGCCTCTACCTGTCCACCCCCAGGGGCGCACTCCAAACGGGGTCCTTTTTCCACGCCGAAACACAGCCGACGAGGTCCGGCTGCAGGCGGTCGGTGTCCTTGGCTATCTGAAGGACCCGGAACACCTGACCGTGCTGGCGTCGCTGGCGGGGGATCCCTTGGCCGCGGTTCGCCGCGCGGTGATGGCGGCTTTGGTGCGCAGTGGCGGGGCGGCGGCAACGCTTTCGGCCGGCCTGGACGACGCGGACTGGCAGGTGCGCGAAGAAGCGTCGGCGTCATTGGGCAAGAGCGGGGCCGTCGAGGCGAGTGGCAAACTGATCGTCGCTTTGCAGGATCCTGCCTGGCAGGTGCGGATCAGGGCCGCGGGCGCGTTGGGTAAGCTCGGGATCATTGCGGCCGTGCCGGTTCTGAGCGCGACGCTGGGCAGCGAGATCAGCAATCTGCGCAAAGAGGCGGCGTCCGCGTTGGGTGAGATCGGGAGTGCCTCCGCCTTGCCCTATCTGGAATGGGCCGCAGCCGACCCGGACCCCGATGTGCGGAAGATCGTGCGCTGGGCGATCGGGAAGTGCGCGGCCCTGACAGAGATCAAATCTCAATCGAGCGGCGATTGGGAGGCGGTCGATCACGCCGGCGAAGTAGGCTTGCGGATCCACACCATTCAGCTTGCCGCGCGGTGGCAATGGCGATCCCAACGCCTGAAAGTTCGGACAGTATCCGAATGGGACCTGCCTTGATACATTCCTGCACCAGCGGTGTGCCGGCATGATCAGGGGAGACGCGTCCATGACTGTTGTGACTGTCGAGGAAAAAGGCCCGGTTTCGATCATCCGCATCAACCGGCCGGAACGCCTGAATGCCGTCAGCTCCGGGGTTGCGATCGAGCTGCAGAAGGCCTTCCATGCCTTCGACGCCTCCGACCAGCGCGTCGCCATCCTCAGCAGCGTGGGAGACAGGGCATTCTGTTCCGGCGCCGATGTCGGCGATTTGCCGGAACTTTGGCGGTGCATCCCCAATGTCGGCTTTCGCACCGAAAAGCCGATCATCGCGGCAACGACCGGATGGTGCGTCGGCGGCGGTATCGTCATGGTCATGATGTGCGACCTTATGGTCTCGACCGTCAGCACCCAGTTCTACTATCCCGAGGCCAAGCTCGGTCTGACCGGCGGCATGATCAGCTCGCTCGTCACGCGCATGCCGCACAAGCTGGCCATGGAGATCATGCTGCTGGGCTCGAAGATCGATGCCCAGCGCGCCTACGATGTCGGCTTCGTCAACAAGGTCGTGCCGGACGGCATGCACGAGGAGGAAGCCCTGGCGATGGCCACCACGCTGGTCGATGCCGCGCCGCTGGTGGTCGCGACGCTGAAGCGGTTCGTCAACGACATGATCCTGCCGATCGGCCCGGTGGAGCGCATGGCGCTGACTGGCATCGACCTCGCGAGGATCCGCAACAGCAGCGATCTGCAGGAAGGCATCGCCGCGCACAAGGAACGCCGCCGGCCGCGCTTTACCGGCCGATGAAGCGTCGCACGATGGATCCGCGCCGGGGGGATGGCGGGAAACGCGCCACCCTGTCTAATGTTCCGGTCTGAACCGCCGTCAACGAACTACAAGCCTGCCAGGAGGAGCGACCCATGAGCGATCTGTTGGACAGCCAACTCGGCTTTGCCCCCGATTACGATGCGCCGATCCCCTATATGCAGCGTACCCGGGACTATTATCAGGCGATCGGCTACACCACGCCATATCGCTGGGCCCACTACGTCGACGTGCCGTTCCAGCCCCTGCGCAAAACGCTGGCGCAATCGCGCGTCGCCATCGTCACCACGGCCGCACGGTTCGACCCCACCAAGGGCGACCAGGGGCCGGGGGCTCCGTACAACGGATCGGCCAAGTTCTACGAAGTGTATGACGGCGACACCGCCAAGGACCACGATCTTCGCATTTCCCATATCGGTTACGATCGCATCCATACCACCGCGACGGACAGCCATAGCTGGTTCCCGCTGGCGCAGCTGCGCCGCCTCGCGCGGGAGGGACGGATCGGCGAGGTGGCGCCGCGCTTCTTCGGCGCCCCGACCAATCGCAGCCATCGCGTGACCATCGAGACGGATGCGCCCGAGATCCTCGCCCGCTGCCAGGACGATGGCGTGGACGTGGCGGTGCTGGTGCCCAATTGCCCCGTGTGCCACCAAACCTCCAGCCTGGTCGCGCGGCATCTGGAGGCGAACGGCATTTCCACCGTAGTGATGGGCTGCGCCAAGGACATCGTGGAACACGCCGGCGTGGCGCGCTTCCTGTTCAGCGATTTCCCCCTCGGCAACTCGGCCGGCCGTCCGCACGATCCCGCGTCCCAGGCCGCCACGCTGGAAGCGGCCTTGCGGGTCCTGGAAGCCGCGCCGGCGGCGCGGACAACGGTGCAGTCGGGGCAGCGCTGGAAGGCGGACGCTTCGTGGAAGCTCGACTATCTCAACCTGGCGCAGATCGGGCCGGAGGAACTCGCGCGCCGGCGGCAGGAATTCGACCGCCAGAAGGAACTCGCGCGCGGCAATCGCGTGAACGCGGCCTAGGTCATGGCCCAACCTTCCGACGGTGCCCGGCCCTTCGACGGCGTGCGCATCCTCGATTTCACCCAGGTCCTGGCCGGGCCCTTCGCCAGCTTCCAACTGGGCCTGCTCGGTGCCGACATCATCAAGGTGGAGCGGCGGGAGGGCGAGGACATGCGCCGCACGCCGCTCAATCGCGAATGGGCCGAACGCGGCATGGCGTCCGCCTTTCAGGCCGTGAACGGCAACAAGCGCAGCCTGACGCTCGATCTGCAGAAGCCGGCGGCGATCGAGATCATACGGCGTCTGGCCCGCGACGCCGACGTGGTGATCGAGAATTTCCGCCCCGGCGTCATGGACCGGCTCGGCATTGGCCATGAAGCGCTCTCGGCGCTGAACCCGCGGCTGATCTATTGCGCCATCAGCGGCTTCGGGCAGACCGGCCCGGAACGGCTGGGTGCGGGCTATGACGGCAAGATCCAGGCGATGTCGGGCATCATGTCGATCACCGGCCATCCCGAGATGGGTCCGACGCGCGCGGGCTTCGCGGTCTGCGATATCCTGTCGGGGATGACGGCGGCATTCGCCGTTTCCAGTGCGCTGTTCCAGCGCACCCATACCGGCCAGGGACAGTTCGTCGATGTCTCGATGCTGGAAGCGACGATGGCGTTCCTGTCCGGCCAGATCGCGGATTACACTGTGGCGGGGCACAGGCAGATGCAGTCCGGCAACCAGGCCGTCAGCCGCCGGCCGACCGCGAATCTGTTCAAGGCCGGCGAAGGCTATCTGCTGCTGGCGGTGAACACCGAGCAACAGTACCGCTCGCTGATGACCGCGCTCGGCCGGGAAGATGTGCTGGCGGACCCTCGCTTCGCCGACTGGTTCCTGCGCAACGAGAACGTGGCCGACCTGCGCGCGATCATCGAGACGGCATTGGCTGCGGCGGACTCGAAGACCTGGGAAACCCGGCTGAACGCCGCCGGTGCGCCGAGCGCCAGCATCTGGCGTATCGAGGAGATCATCGACCACCCACAGATCGCCGCGCGCGGCGTCATGCAGGAGGTCGACACCCCCTACGGCCGACTGCGCTTCATGGGCAGCGGCTTCCAACTGGACCATGGCGGCGGCCGTCTCGATCACGCGGCCCCCGCTCTCGGCGCCCATACCGACGCCATCCTAGCCGAGGCCGGCTACGCTCCAGATCAGGTGGCACAATTGCGCGACGCCGCCGTGATCTGACCGTCAAGCATCGGCTGTCCGCATTCCGCGCTTTGTAATACCAACCTGCCGAATGTTTGACTCTGAGATTACCCAAGCTCGGCCGTTTCTGATTCGATGTGTGCAGTCCGATTCGTAGGGAGTGCACGTCTGATGCGAAAGCCGATTGAGATCACGCCCCTAAGCAGAGATTCTGTAGCTTGGCCAACGGACCTGCTCCGCGCTGATGATTACGTGCCTCGACTGCCTGATGGATGGCCCCCTCGAGCGCGCCAGGATCGGCAAAAGTCTGATGGGCGAGATGATTTGCCTTCAGGTCGTGCCAGACCCGTTCGATATCGTTTAACTCCGGGGCATATTGGGGCAACCACTCGACGGTGAGCCAGCGAGCGCGGGCGGCCAGCGCAGCAAGCGATAGCTTGCTGGTGTGGATCGGACCATTGTCCTTGACCAGCACGACCGGTTTGAGTGGCTGCCCCGGCTTTGGCCCGTAGAGGTGGTCCAGTTGTTCAAGATGGGCGACAAAATCGCTGCTGCGCTTGCTTCGACTGGTGTGCACGATGAGCTGGCGTGTGACGTGGTCATAGGAGCCAAGCATCGCGACCTTCTTTGCCTGTCCCGGCACGGGCCACCCGCAGATCGGCCGCTGTCTTCGCCCAAGCGCGGGCGAGATAAGGATGCGTCAGCGCCTCGCTCTCGTCGCGGTAGAGCAAAACGATGTCGCCGGCTTCGGCCTGTTGCTTGCGCAGTTGCAGACGCAGGCCGACGCGTTCGACCTCGGCGGCAACCTGCCGGCCCTTCAGCGTGTGTCGTGGACGCCGCCAGCGAAACTTTTTTTGCGCAGTGCCTTGGACAATTGCGAGCGGCTGATCTGCACGCCCTCACGCGCCTCGATTTCGCCGCACAGCCGAGGGATCGTCCAATTCGGGCGGTCGGCAACAGGCTCCGCCAGCAGCGGCAGGGCGACACGCAACGCTGCCTCACTCTTCACCGGCGCCGGGCCGGGCGCCACGGTCGCCTTCAACGCCGCGACGCCGCCTTTCATGAACTCACTGCGCCACAGCCGTACGGTGTCTTCACGCACGCCGAGCGCTTCGCCGATCTGCGGGCTGGTCCAGCCGGCCAGCGTCAGCAGCACGGCGCGGGCTCGGTCCGCCTCCCCACGGTCGCGCGAACCGGCCAGCCACTTGAGATCAGCACGCTCTGCTTCGCTCGCTGAAAGGGGCAATCTTCCTGTCATCTTCGGCACATGAGAATCCGTGCCGCAACAGAATCACCCAACGAACCGTTGGTCAACATCGCGGATTCTGCTTAGGGCGGTTGGTATAAGATCGCTTCGCGATTTCAGTCAGGCTGATATTGCTCTATGCGATGGCATGGGCCAGGCGTAGCTGGATCGGGGAATTCATCAGCACCCCCGCCGCATTCCTGTTCTCAAGATCCGGGGTGCAGCCGACAAAGCGGTCAGCGTTCACGGACTGGAATCCGGCCGCCTTGAACCAGTGCTCGAACAGGACCTTGTTCGGCTGCGCCCAGCTCACGCGGTCCACGTGGAAAAACGGATATTGGGCGCACGGCCAGGGGCTGTCGTCATGGTCAACCCAGGTCTGGTGCACGGCAACGCATACGCCGCGGCAGACGGAATGAGCCGCGCGAAGAACACCAATCGGATCGCGCACATGCTGCAGGATATTGCAGGCCAGAACGACATCGAACGGCTCGGCAAACAGTTCCGGCGCGTCATAGAACTTGCCGTTCACGAACTTCACCTGGCTGCCGAGGATTTGATGCATCGCCCAGAAGGATGGCGAATGCGGCCCATCCCAGATCGACTTGCCCGCAACGACCCGATCGGGCGCCCGATCGGGCGGCGTGTAGCGGTCGACGCCATAGACATCGAAATCGCCATAGCCGCGAGACTCCAGAACCGTCACATCCGCACCCAGCGACTCCAGATAGAACGAGAACCATCCCGAAGCCGGGCCAAGGTCGAGCACCCGCTTGCCGCGCATATCCGGGAATTGGTAGCCGGCGATATCGGTCTGGATAGACCAGTCACCGCCGATTTTCACGCCATTCGATAGATCGAACGAATGATAGAAATGCTTTCCCTTCGCGATCTCCAGACATTCCTGTGGCGATCTATTCGTATGAAACTGCATCCATCTTCTCCCTGCACCGAACCGAAATCCGTATCCATGGCGTTATCCAGCTGCCGAACGTCCCGCTCATTCCCGTCGCATGGCAAGGCGCGCCGAGAGTTCTGCGACGTCGAGCTTCATCCGCTCTACCTCCGCGATCGTCGATGCGGCCTCAGCCACGGCCCGGCGGATTGCCTCGGGCTCATGCGATGCGGAAAGAAAGAACCGCAGCCTGGCCGACTGCTCCGGCACAGCTGGATGCAGGATGGGCTGCACGTTAATCCCGCGGCGGAACAACAGGTCGGCCACGCGGGCTGCCTTGATCGAGCTGCCGATAATCAGCGGAACGATCGCCGCCCCCACCGAAGACCCGGTGTCCAATCCGGCCGCCTTGGCGCATTGGAGGAACAGGCTGGCATTCGCCCCCAGGCGCTGTGTCCGCCACGGCTCCTCGCGCATCACCCGCAGCGCTTCCAGCGCGGCCGCGGCCGTCGGGGCGGGCATACCCACCGAATACACGAACCCCGGCGCGGAATAGCGCAGGTAGTCGATCAGGTCGCGCGGCCCCGCGATATACCCGCCGCACGCACAGAGCGTCTTGCTCAAGGTGCCCATCCAGATGTCGACATCGGACGGATCCACACCGCAATGCTCCGCGAGGCCGCGGCCGGTGACGCCGAGCACGCCGAGGGAATGCGCCTCGTCCACCATCAGCCAGGCGCCATGCTTTCGGGTGACCGCGAGCACTGCCGTCAGGTCCGGCCGGTCGCCATCCATGCTGTAATGGCCTTCCACGACCACCAGCACCCGCCTGGTCCGCTGGCCCACGGAGCGCAACGCCTGGTCCAGAGCCTGCACGTCGTTATGCGCGAACGGCACCCGCTGCGCTCCGGATAGCAGCGCCCCCTGGATGATGCTGTTATGCGCCAGGGCGTCATGCACGATGGCATCCCCCGCGCCCAGCAGATGCGCGATCACCGTCACGTTGGTCGCGTGCCCGCTGACCAGCGCCAGGCAGTCCTCGGCTTCGTAGACCTCGGCCAGCGCCGCCTCAAGTTCCCGATGAACCGGCCGCTCGCCGGCGACCATGCGGCTGGCGGAAACCGACGTGCCGTGGCGCCGCATCGCCGCCGTCGCCGCCTCCAGCAGGCGCGGATCGCCGTTCAGACCCAGATAATCATAGGAAACGAAATTGGCGAGAACCCGCCCGCCGACGGACGTATCGGCCCCGGCTATGCCGTCATGCACACGGAAGAACGGATTGTCGATCTGCAACAGCTTGCCGGCATCGCGGATATGCTGCAGTTCCCGGCGCGCCTGCAGGTCACCCAGCGGTTGACGGGGACGGATCGGCGCGATCGCGGCCTCGGCCCGCCCCTCCTGCCGGTTGCTGCGGTGCCGGTGAACCAGCCGGTCGAGCAGCTGCGCCCGCGCCTCCCCCGCAAGGCCGAAAGCGGAGCGAGGAAAGGTCATGACGTTCGTCCGATGGATCGCCGGCTGGCGGCAGGCAGAAGAACGAGGCTCCCCTCAGGCGCCGGCGGTTGGGAGGCAAACACCGTCCGGCGTGCCGACTCTCCCTCATGGCGCAGCAGAACGGCGCCAAGATCGCGGGCGGCGTCGGAATGATCGGGGCCGGCGTCCCTGGCCCGCATGGCCTGCTGCATCTGATCCGCCAGCCGGCGCAGGGTGCTGGTCATTGCCAGCGCCACCAGCGGTCGCTGCCCACCCAACCGCTGCTCCAGCGCCAGCTGCAGTTCCACCGCCATCAGGGAATCCACCCCGAACTCCAGGATCGCGCGATCCGGGTCGATGGCAGCCTGTGGCTGCTTCAGAATCACCGAGAGCTCTTCCACCAAAACCCGCAGGATGGCCTGCGAGGCTTCCGGCGGCGACAGTTCGGCGATCCGCGCGCCGATCGAACCTTCGCCACGGTCCATGCCGGCCTCAGCCGGCATCTCCGACCAGTACGGCGCGGCAAGGCCCGGCAGCTGCCGGCGGACATGGCCCCAATCCACGATGCCGATGCCAGCGATACATTGGCCGCTGCGCAGCAGGCCCGGCAGCGCCTCCAGCGCCTGGGCCGCACGCATATGCGGGGTTCCCATCATCTTGGACAGCATCGAGCTGACACGGGTTTCACGCGCCAGGTAACCGGCATCGCCGATCGGCCCCCACATCACCGCCAGCGCCGGCAGCCCCTCGGCGCCGCGCCGCTCCACCAGCGCCTCAAGCGCCGCGTTGGCCGCGATGTAGCTGGCCTGACCCGGCGTGCCGAGCACGGTCGTGATGGAGGAGAACAGAATGAAGATATCCAGCGTGTCGCCACGCGTCAGGCGATCCAGCGCCAGCGCCCCGGCCAGCTTCGGGCGGATCACCCGATCGAAGCGCGCGGCATCGAGGTCCGCCAGCTGGGCGTCGTCCAGCACCATCGCGGCATGCACGACGCCGCGCAACGCCCCCGCGGTCTCGCGGATCGCCGCCAGCACATCGGCAAGCCGGCGCGGATCGGCCACGTCGCATCGATAGGCACGGGCATCGACCCCGAGCCGGGCAAAGCCGGCAATCGTTTCCGCCGCCCCCGGCGTTTGCGCCCCCTGCCTGGAGATCAACGCCAGCTTGCGCGCGCCGTGGCGCACCAGGAAATGCGCCGCCTCCAGCCCGAAGCCGGCCAATCCGCCGGTAACGACATAGACCCCGTCCGGCTCCGCCAGGAACTCGGCCTGGGCCGGCAGGCCAGGCGTCGGCTCCGGCAGCAGCACGATCTTGCCGACATGCCCGGACGCCTGCAGCAGGCGAAACGCGTCGGTCACCTCGGCAAAGCCGAAGGCCCGATAGGGCAGCGCCCGCAATTGCCCGGCCTCCAGCAGGGCCTCGACCTCCGCCAGCACCGCCATGCCGGTGCCGGGCCGGTGCGCCATCAGCTCGTCCATGTCGATCGCGAAATAGGCGGCGTTATGGCGCAGCGGCCGAATGCCGATCTGGGAGTTGCGATACAGATCGCGCTTGCCGATCTCCAGGAAACGGCCGAAGGGACGCAGCAGCCGCACGCTCTGTTTCATCAACTCGCCGCTCAGCGAGTTCAGCACCACGTCCACGCCGCCGCCATCCGTGGCCGCCAGGATGTCATCGACGAACGACGTGCCGCGGCTGTCGAACACGCCAGCGACACCCAGCCGGCGCAGCAGCTCTCGGCGCATCGAGGAACCGGCGGTCGCAAACACCACCGCGCCCTTTTGCAGCGCATACTGGATGGCGGCCAGGCCGACCGCGCCGGCGCCGCCATGGATCAGCACGCGTTCGCCGGCCTGCAACCGTGCCAGATGCGACAGCCCATAGACGGCGGTCATGAACGCGACCGGGATCGTCACAGCGGCGGCGAAAGACAGCTCTGCGGGCAGGCGCATGACCGCGTGGCGCCGGGTCACGACATGCGTGGCCAGGGCCGATGGCGCAACCGCCATGACCCGATCGCCGATCCGGACATCGTCCACGCCCTCCCCGACGGCCAGGACGGTGCCAGCGCATTCGAGCCCCAGCGATGGACCGCTGAAACCCATCCAGCAGAGCCTCGTCGGGCAACAGGCCCTGCGCCCACATCACATCGCGGAAGTTGAGCGCCGCCGCACCGACCTCGATGGCAATCTCGCCGGGTCCCGGCGGGGTTCGCTCCAGCGGTCGCCAGGCGAGCGACCCGAGCAGTCCCGGACGCAGGATATCGAGCCGGCGCGGGCCGGCGTCGGGCGCCGGCGGCGGCAGTCGGCGCTGCAATCGCGGCACCAGCCGGCCGGCCGGGGTCCAGTAGATCTCCTGCTCGGCATCGGGGTCGGCGAGCTCACGGCGAATGCAGGCGCCGGCTTCGGCGTCGGGCAGGCCGGGGTCGATGCACAATATCCGGCAGGCCAGGTCCGGCAGCTCGTTCGCCGCTACCCGC
This sequence comes from uncultured Alphaproteobacteria bacterium, assembly GCA_963839645.1. Taxonomy (GTDB): domain Bacteria; phylum Pseudomonadota; class Alphaproteobacteria; order Acetobacterales; family Acetobacteraceae; genus PALSA-911. The sequence goes on from CAWIVZ010000001.1 coordinate 1,323,084, forward strand.
CGCAGGCCCCGAACCGCGGCAGCCGTCATCGCCCCGCGCGGACCGGCGCGGCAGATCAGCCACAGGCGCGCCCCGCCGGCGCCGGGCATGGCGAGCAGGACACGAACGATACGCACCAGGAATGCCGCCAGCCGCTCCGTCGCCGCCGCGTCGAGATCCGGAACCACCAGCAACAGGTCCCGCAACGGTTCCGCCAGCAGGCCCGGCCGCAAAACCTCCAGCGCCGTCAACGGCAGAACCGCGAGCGCGCCATGCTCCCCCGACAGCGCCGCAGCTAGCGCGTCGCCGGGCTCGGCCATGACCAGGCAGCCCGCTCCCAGCGAAGCTGACTCGTCCGCCGCCCCGCCCGGTGCCCCGCCCGGCGCTTCAAGCGTCCGCTCCGGTCGTCGTGAGCCGGTCAGCAGAACCGCCGGCCAAAGCTCTCCGCCCAGCGGCGTAGCCGTAACGCCGGCAAGGCCCGCCCGCGCAAGTTGCTCACGACAGGCGTCCGGGCCAGGAAGCCGGAAGCGCGCCACGCCATCATCGTCCAGCCCGAACAGGAAATCCGCCAGGCGGCTCGAGCACGGCTCAGCGGCAATCCAAACGCCGCCAGGCGACAACAACCCGGCCAACGCCTCGCGGCGTCCTTCGTTCGTCCGCACCCAGGGCGCCGTTCAGCGCATACAGGCTCAGGACAAGGTCGCAACTTCCCGGCGCGCCGTCCGCCGGCCATTCCATCGCCACCGCACCTGGTGTCCCGGCCAGCAACTCGGCGATCGCCTCGGGCGGATCCCCGGCCGACGTTATGGCCACCAGGCCCGAGGGAACGGCGCGGCCGAAAACACGCTCCACGATCCGGCGCAGCAGAGGTTCGTGCAGGGCCCCGGCGACGGCGACGCGCAGACAGCGTTCCGCCGGCCAATTCGCGATAAACCGGTCCAATGCCGACAGCAGCGCCGCCTGCGCCCGGGCACCGGAAGGAGAGGCGAACAGGATCTGCTCGCGCAACGCCGAGGACAATCCGTGCCCGGCCCCCACGGGTTCGCCGCTTGCGAGGTTTTCCTCCAGCATCCGGCCGATCCCGGCCAGCAGCGTGCACTCCGCGCCGGCCTGCGGCACGTCGAAGAACAGCGACCGCCAGATCTCCTCGCTCGGGGGAAGGCCGGTCGTCTCGCTCAGCTTCCAGGCGCCGCCGACATGCTCGGCCAGCCCGTCCTCGGCAAGCCACCGCAGCGCCCCCGCCGCCAGAGGGTAGCGATCGATGCCAGCGGGGAGAAGCCCGCCGTCCCCTGCGGCCAGCTTCTGCAGGGCCTCGAACACCGAGGCGGCCATGAAGGCATCGGCCATCAGCACGGTGGCCGGGATGTCCTCGGCGCTTTGTGTCCAGCCGCCATACCACTCGGCCCGCGGCGCCGCGCCCAAGGCGGGCTGCCTCGAACTGGGCACATAGGCGGTCCAGAACGACGTGGTGTCCGACACTTCTTTGGCCACGGGCAAGGCGACGAACCAGCAATCGGCCAATTCCGCCACCACCTCATCCGCCGCATTGATCAGGGCGATATCGGCACGGACGGAGCGGCTGCCGACATGACGCACATGCAGCGCGGCCTGGCTGGGCCGGGCATCGCGTGGTTGCAACAGCCGGATGCTGCCGAAGCGCCACGGCACCACCGGAACGACCGGCTGCCCCCGCCCCGGGTCGGCAACCAGCGCCAGCAGGCCCTGCAAACAGCCATCGAGCAAGGCCGGATCCAGCAGATAGCCGCACGTGTCGCGTCCGGTTTCCGGCAAAACCAGATGCACGACGCCCTCGGTGGCGCTGACGCGCTGCACGCTGCCCACCGTGCGGAAGGCCGGGCCGTATTGCAGGCGCAGCGTTTCAGCCGCCTGATACACGGCGGCGGCATCCAAGGTCTCGCAAGCCCCTGTCGCGTCGATACGCGCCAGGACAGCCCGGCCGCTCGTCCGCCGCAGAACGCGTCCGGTCGCATGCACGAGCAGCGCGTCCTCGGACAGCCGGGCACGGCTGGCGAGTTGCCACGCCCCGTCCGGCCCCAGCTTCACCCGGCAGTCGCGGATCCCGTCGGGCGGCAACACCAGCGGGTGCGCGATTTCGAGGTCCTGGACCTCCAGCACCGCGGCATCGTCGTGGCCGGCCCGCGCGGCGGCGAAGGCCATCTCGATCATCGCCGCCGCCGGCAGCAGGACAGCGCCGTTCACGACATGATCGGCCAGCCACGGATCGGTCGTCGTCGACAGATGCGACGACCATGCCTCCGGCAACGGCCCGTCGCGAAAGCCGAGCAACGGATGGTCGTGGACGGGATTGACCACCTCCACCGCCTCGATCGTCGGCTCCGCCGCGAAGCACTGGAACTGCCAGGGATAGGCCGGCAGGCCGCGCGCCGTCGCGAAGCCCGCGAGGGACACGGCGCCGGCGATGCTCGCCCCGGCGACGTGGCATCTCGCCGCGATGATCGCGAACGGGTCTGTGCCGGCGGCTTGCCGCGACAGCGATGCCAGCACCGTGCCGGGCAGGCCGGCCCGGCGCAGGCCTTCCCGCATCGGCGCCTGCAACACCGGCTGCGGCCCCACCTCCAGGAAAATCCGCGCCCCGCCGCCGATCAACCGATCCAGCGCCGCGCTGAACAGAACCGGCTGGCGGACATTCCGCCACCAATAAGTGCCATCGAGCCGGTCATCGCCCCGCAGGTCGTCCCCGACCAAGGCCCCCGTCACGGTTGAAACCAGCGTGCCGTTGGGCATGGACGGCTCCAGATCGGCCAATTCGGCGAGCAAAGGGCCGTGGATCGGCTCCATGACCGGGCTGTGGAACGCGTAGTCGAGGTCCAACCGGGTGAACATCCAATCGTTCGCCTCGAAGACCTGGCGCAACGCCTCCAGCGCCGCGTTCGGGCCCGCGACCGTTACCGACGCGTTCCCGTTGACGGCCGCGATGGCGATGGGCAGTCGCGCGATCTCGATGGCTTCCTGTACCTGCGCGGTGTCCAGGCCAACCACCGCCATGCCGCCCATGCCGTGCGTCGCCTCCTGCGCCAGGCTGCGGGCGACGATCACCCGGCACGCCTGTTCCAGGCTCAGCGCGCCGGCGGCCCAGGCGGCGGCGACCTCGCCGGCGCTATGGCCGGCGAACGCGCCAGGAAGTACGCCATGCTCGCGCAGCGCGCCGACGCTGGCCACCTGCACCGCAAACAGCAAGGGCTGCGCCACGTCGGTATGGCGCAGCGCCTCCGGCGCGACGCCATGCCGCAGCCGCGCCGCGACGGACCAGCCAAGCCGCGCCGCGAGCAGCCGGTCCACCTCCGCCAGCGCGGCGCGGAAAGCCGGGCTGTGCGCCATCGCGTCCTGCGCCATTCCGGCCCATTGGCTGCCATTGCCGGAGAATATGAAGGCAAGCTCTCCGCTGACCGCCGTGCCGGCCGCGATCCCGGCGGAGGCTTCGCCGCCTAGCCAGGCATCCAGGCGGGTGGCGAGTTCCCGCGCAGATCCGGCGGCGACGGCCAGGCGCTGGGAATGGTGCTGACGGCGATGCGCCGCGCCGCGCAGCAGGCCGGGAAGACGCTCACCCGGCGTCTGACCAAGCGTTTCTCGCCAGCTGGCCGCCAAGGCCCGCAGGGCTGCCTCACTACGCGCCGATAGCAGCAGCGGCATCGCCGCATTCGAAACAGAATCCGGCGCGACCCTGACCGGCGCGGCTTCCAGGATGGCGTTCGCATTGGTGCCGCCGAAGCCGAAAGAGTTGATGCCGGCGATCACGCCGGCCGGCCCGGCCACCAGCGGCCGCCGTTCGGCGACGATTTCGAGATGAAGGTCGGCAAATGGAATTTCGGGATTAGGTGTCTCGAAATGCAGCGAGGCCGGGATCGCGCCCTGCTCGAACGCCACGATCAGCTTCAGCAGGCCGGCGATGCCGCTGGCGGGTTCGAGGTGCCCGATATTGGACTTCACCGACCCGATGGGCAGCGGCCGCGAACGATGCCGGCCGAGCGCCTCGCCGATGGCCCGCGCCTCGATCGGATCGCCGACCGGTGTGCCGGTGCCGTGTGCCTCGAAATAGCAGAGATCGTTCGGGTCGACGTCGAACCCGCGATAGACCTGCCGCAACAGCGCCGCCTGCGCCTGCGGATTGGGCAACGAGAACCCGTTGGTCCGCCCGTCCGAGTTCATCCCGGTGCCGCGGATCACGGCGCGGATGTCGTCGCCATCGGCCAGCGCCGCGGCCATCGGCTTGAGCACCACGACGCCGCCGCCCTCCGCGCGGACATAGCCATCCGCCCGTGCATCGAAAGGCGAGCAGCGCCCCCGCCGCGACAGCATGGAGGCGCGCGAGAAACCGATGAAACCCTGCGGCGCCTGCAGCACATTGACCCCGCCGACCAGCGCGACGCCGATATCGCCGTGCCGGATCGCCTCGCACGCCAGATGCAGCGCGACCAGCGAGGAGGAACAGGCGGTATCAACCGTCAGGCTCGGGCCACGCAGGTCGAACAGGTACGAAACCCGGTTCGACAGCGACGACAGCGACGCCCCCTGCATCGAGTACGCATCCAGCGACGCCACATCGGAAAACGAGCGGGCCGTGAAATCCCAGGACGACCCGCCGACATAGACGCCGGTGGCGCCGGAACCGGCAAGCCCGGCCAGCGGCAATCCCGCGTTCTCGATCGCCTCATAGGCCAGTTCCAACAGCAACCGTTGCTGCGGATCGACACTGACGGCCTCACGCGGGGACATGCCGAAGAATGCGGCATCGAACCGGTCGATCCGGTCCAGGCATCCGGCGGCGAACGTATAGGCCTTGCCGGGTTGGCCCGGGGAGGGATGTAGAAACCGCGCTTTGCTCCAGCGCGCCTCGGGGATTTCCGTGACCGCGTCACGGCCGGCGAGCAGCAGGTCGGAAAACTCCGCCATGCCGTTGGCGCCCGGGAGCCGGCATGCCGCGCCGATAATCGCGATGGGCTGGCGATCGTTCAACGATCTAGAAGCCTTGGAAACGATGTGCCGGGCAAGCTGCGGACTCTTTCATGACCATATCGATTGAAACCGGACCCCAGCTGCAACCAGCCGATCGGGTGTCTCGTTCGGGCACCCCGCACACCCAATTCTGGCGCTTAACGACTGATTATCCTCTCTCATGCATACAACCTATCAGGGTATTTTCTGGTTTACAATACAACTTATCGGGTTATCATATCCCAATGATCGAGCCATCTCCGGCCATGCAAACGGACGCGGCGGAAAGCGAGTGCCAGCCGGCGATCGCCTCTGTTTTCACAGCGAAGCGGCCATATCCTTCGGCCGTGGCAAACACAGAAAGTCGCATGCAAGACCCTCCCCTCGTGTCCCGGGTTCACCAATCCTGGCTCGCCGCAAGCGAGAAGCGTCTGCTGACCTGGCTGGCCACCAGGCTGCCCGACACCGTCACACCCGATCACCTGACCATCACCGGCATTTTCGGCGCGGCGCTGTGCGGCCTGGGCTATGGCGCCTCGGTCCGCTCGCCGCTGTTTCTCTGGCTCGCGATCCTCGGACTGGTGATCAATTGGCTCGGCGATTCGCTGGACGGCAGCCTGGCGCGCCACCGCCACGCCGAACGGCACCAGTACCGGCTTCTTCATCGACCACACGACGGACATCCTGTCCCAGGTATTCATCTTCTTTGGCCTCGGGGCATCCCCCTACATGCGCCTCGACATCGCTTTCCTCGCCCTGCTCAGCTACTGGATGGCGGCCTTGATGACGTTCATCCGGGCGGTGGCGACCCAGGTCTTTCAAATCAGTTACTTCGGTATCGGACCGACGGAGATCCGCCTCGGCCTGATCGCCTACACGCTGGTACTGCTGACGCTTGGCCCTATGGAATTCGGTACCAGGCTGGGCGCGATCTCGCCGATCAGCGTGATCATCGCCTGCATCGCGGCCGGGGTCTTCGCCTCTTTCGTCCATATCGTCTGGACCGAGGGCCGCCGCCTGGCCGCGCAGGCGGAGAACCGCCGCGGCCCGGCTGCACCCCGCCTCCCGGCAACCATCCGGGTCCCGTTGGCCATCCACACCCCTGTTGCCATCCGGGCCCCCGTTGCCATCCGCACCCCGGGCCGGACGGCCGCCTGGGACTACACCCTCCACAGCGGCTAGCCCGGTGTCCTTCATCGGCAGGGCGCCCGCCTCGTCGCCACCCGCCTCGTCGCCACCCGCTTCGCCGTCCACCACCTCCCCACCCGTCATCTATGACATCCTGCGATTGTTCCTGTCGGCGTCGGAACGCACGCCCCGGGGCATCGACCGGATGGATCTGGCCTATGCGCGCTTCCTGTTCGGTTCCTGGCCGGGCGACTGCGCCGGCGCGCTCCCGACCCCCTGGGGATTGCGGCTCTACGACCGCGAGCGCGTGCTGCGCGGACTGGACCGGATCGAGACGCTCTGGTCGGAAACCACCGACAGCTTGCACGACACGACCTTCGCCAGCGTCAAACGGCGGCTGGCGGGAAACGTGGAACCTGGCGATTCCGCGCGCCGCACCGGCGGACAGTCAACGGCCTGGAAGTTGAAACGCTTCGCCAGCCTGCTGTCCGGCACCGACCCTGGCCTCGGCATCCCACTGGTCCGTGCCGTGCCGGCCCGCGCACTCTATCTGAACGTCGGACAACTCGGCTGGGCAGCTCCCTGGACAACGTCGTGGCTGCCGCAACGGCCGGATATCCGCGCCATCTTCATGATCCATGACGTCATCCCGCTGGAACGCCCCGACCTGATCGTCGGCCCCGGCCCCTGGGCGCACCGGCGGATGATCGACACCGCCGCTCGCCATGCGGCCGGCATCATTTCCACCACCGTGGCCGCGGGCGCCTCTGTCCGGCGCGCCCTGCAGCAGCGCGGCCGGCCCGACATCGCCGTGGCAACCATGCCGTCTGCCGGTCTCGGAAATTTTCCTGAGCCGGCCGGCGCCCGATCCTTGCTGTTGGGCCGGAGACTATTTCGTGCTTTGCGGCGCCATCGAGCCGCGCAAGAACCACCGGCTGATGCTCGATGTCTGGCGGCAGCTGGTCGCGGACAGACGGCGCGCGCGCCCCGAAGCTCGGTCATCGCCGGCTCCCCCGCGCGTGGCGCGCAATCGATCCTGCGGGCGTTCGCCGACTGCGCGGCACTGCGGGACCAAGTGATCATCGCCTCCGGGCTGTCGAGCCCGGCGCTGCGTGACCTGCTGGCGCACGCGACGGCGCTGCTGATGCCCTCGCTGGCCGAGGGCTTCGGCCTGCCGATCATCGAGGCCTTGAGCCTGGGAACGCCGGTGCTCGCCTCCGCCATCCCGGCGCACCTGGAGGTCGGCGGGGACTTGGCGATCTATTGCGATCCGACCGACGGCGCGGCCTGGCTCCGCCAGATCACCCGGCTGTCGGAGGGCGGCGCCCCCGTTGCCGCGCTGCGCCAGCGGATCGCCGGCTACGTGCCGACGACCACCGGCCAATATCAGGCCCAGATCGCCCGTTTCCTGGGGACCTTCGGCTGAATGCCCTCCCCCGGCTGCATCGTGATCACCGGCGCATCGAGCGGCCTGGGCGCGGGACTGGCGCGATCCTACGCCGCTCCAGGCCGAATCCTGGGCCTCGCCGGCCGCGACGCCGCTCGCCTGGCGGATGTCGCCCAGGCGTGCCGAGCGCGGGGCGCGACGGTGCATGAAGCGGTGCTCGACCTGACGGATTCCAGCCCGATCGAAGCCTGGCTGCTCGCGCTCGACGATCGCACCCCGGTGGACCTGGTGATCGCCTGTGCCGGGATCTCCGCCGGAACCCGGCCGGACGGCCGGCCGGAGGGGCTGGCCGCGGCGGCCGGGATGGTGCGCGCCAACCTCCTCGGCGTGCTGCACACCGTCGAGCCCCTGCTGCCGCGCTTCACCGCGCGCCGGCGGGGCCACCTCGCCGTCGTCGCGTCGGTCGCGGCCTATCGCGGCCTGCCCGACAGCCCCGGCTATTGCGCCAGTAAGGCCGGCGTACGCGCTTACGGTGAGGCGCTTCGCGCCGCGCTGACGCCGCGAGGGGTCCGGGTCAGCGTCATCTCCCCAGGCTTCTTCGCCAGTCCGATGTCCGATCGCTTTCTCGGCCCCAAGCCGTTCCTGATCCCGCTCGATCAGGCGGTGGCGCGTATCCGCTCAGGCCTGGATAGCGGCCGCCGCCGGATCTGCTTTCCCTGGCAGCTCCGCCTGATCCTGCAAGCCACGGACCTGCTGCCCGCGGCGATCGGTGACCGGCTTATTCGCTGGATGCGCTTTCGCATCGCGCCCCGGCCGCGCAAGGCCCCCCCTCACCAGGCAATCGTCTCGCCCCGGTAATCCAGGAACTTGTGCGCATGCGCGCCCTTCTGCGCCGCCAGCACGTCGGCGAGGCCCTTCACGCTCTCCTCCACGCTCACCGCGGCACTCGGCCCGCCCATGTCGGTGCGCACCCAGCCCGGATGCAGCGACAGCACGGTGATCTTCCGCCCACCGAGCCCGGCATTGAAGAAGCCCCGCGTCATCGAATTCAGCGCCGCCTTGCTGGCACGATATAGCTCGCTGGTGCCGGCCAGGTTTTCGGCCACGCTGCCCATCACCGAGCTCATGAAGGCGATCACGCCGGTATCCTCGCGGACATTGGCCAGCAGATGGCGAGCCAGCCGCACCGGCGCCACCGCGTTGGTGAACATCAGCGCGCCGGTTTCCTGGATCGTGGCCTGCATCCCGTCCTTGTGCGCCGGTCCGGATACGCCGGCATTGACGAACAGCACGTCCAGCACCTTGCCGGCGATTTTCGCCGCGAAGCCGTCCAGTTCCGGCAGATCGTTCATATCCAGCCGCTCGATCGTCACCCGGCCCGGATGGGCCGCCGCCAGCGCCGCGAGGTCGCCGGCCTTGCCGGGATCGCGCGCGGTGGCGATCAGATCGTAGCCGCGCCCGAGCAGTTCGCGCGCCAGGCCAAGGCCCAGCCCACGGTTGGCGCCAACGATCAGGGCAAGCGGATGAGCCATGGGAATCTCCTGTGAACGGTGCAATCGAAAAGAAAAAAGCCGTCAGACCGTGAACTGCTCGGCGATGATGCGCTCGGACAATCCCTGGTCGGGATCGAACAGCACCCGCACGGTCACCGAACGGTCCTCGCTGACCGCGACGGAAACGACATCGCGCACTTCGGTGAAGTCCGCCACCGCGGCCACCGGGCGCTTCTCCGGCTCCAGAACCTGGAACAGCACGTCCGCCGAACTCGGCAGCAGCGCCCCGCGCCAGCGGCGCGGACGGAAGGCGGAAATCGGCGTCAGCGGCAGCAGATTGGCCGACAGCGGCACGATCGGGCCATGCGCCGATAAATTATAGGCGGTGGAGCCGGCCGGTGTGGAAATCAGCACGCCGTCGCAGATCAGCTCTTCCAGCCGCACCCGCCCGTCCACGGTGATGCGTATCTTGGCGGCCTGGCGCAGTTGGCGCAGCAACGACACTTCGTTCAGCGCCAGCGCTTCCTCGACCGCGCCGGTCATCGTCACCGCGTGCATCCGCAGCGGGTGCAGCACCGCCTCCTGCGCATGCGACAGCCGCACCGGCAGATCGTCCTCGCCCACGGTGTTCATCAGGAAGCCGACCGAGCCGCAATTCATCCCATAGACCGGAACGTCGCGGCCGAGCAGGGCGTGCAGCGTCTCCAGCATGAACCCGTCGCCGCCCAGCGCCACCACCACGGTCGCGTGTGCCGGGTCGCAATCGCCATAGCGCTCGATCAGCCGCTCGCGCGTCTCGCGGGCCAGAACGGTCGGGCTGGCGACGAAGGCGATTTGCCCGGGCACGGCGTCGCGGTTCCGGGTTCCCGCCATGGCCATCATCGAAGCCGCGGTCACGGGTGCGGCGACGGTCAAGCCAAACGCCTGTGTTCCAGCACGGGCATGTCCCGGCGCACCCGCCCAGTCACCTCGGCGTCGATCCGCGCGGTCGCCCAGCCGGTGCCGTCCGACACCTTGGCGACAATATGCCCCCAGGGATCGCACAGCATCGAATGGCCGTAGGCCCAGCGGATGTCGCCGGCGCCGTCGGCGGAATACCGGCCCCAGGTAGCGGGGGCAGCGATCCAGCATTGGCTTTCGATGGCGCGGGCCCGGATCAGCACGTCCCAATGGTCCTTGCCGGTCTGCATGGCGAAGTTGGAGGGCAGGAAGATCAGCTCCGCCCCGGCCCGGCGCAACGCCAGGAACATCTCCGGAAAGCGCAGATCGTAGCAGATTGCGCAGCCTACCTTCACCCCGCCGGCCTCGTAGGTAACCACCTCGTCGCCGCCGGCATAGGTGGCGCTTTCCTTGAACCCGGTGCCGTCCGGCGCGGTGATGTCGAACAGGTGGATCTTGCGGTAGCGCGCCAGTTCCTGCCCCTCCGGCCCGAACACGACCGTTGTGTTGAACAGCCGTTCGCCCCCAGCCTCCGCCATCGATCCGCCGTGCACGTGGATCTGCCGGCTCCGCGCCACGCCGCGGAGAAACTCGTAGGCCGGCCCGCCCGGCTCGTTCGATCCCGCCGGCGGCAAGGTCTCCGCCTGGGCGAACTTGCCCTCCCGCGAGCCGCCCAGGCAGGTCCAGACCTCTGGCAGGCTGACGATATCGGGCCGGTCGGCGGCAACCGCCGCGTCGATCAACCGGCTGGCCTGGGCGATGTTCTCCTGCTTGTCGGAGCCGGGATTCATCTGGATGACACTCACGCGCATCGGGTCGTTCCTTCAGCCCCCGGGGATAACGGCCTCATCAGGCACCCGCCATCATGCACGGCCATCAAGCACGGGCTTGGCGCATCGGGCAAGGCGCGGCTGCCAACGATAGCCCAATCAGCGTGGCCAATTAAGCCTGGGCTCGGCGCGTGGCGCCCGCCCGGCATCCCCCCGCCCGGAATCCGCACGCCGCCCCCCGGCCCGGCTGCCACGCGGATCCTCGTCCTCCAGGTCATAGGCCGCGGGCGGGATCGGCGGGCGGCTGACCATCGGGGCATGGTCCTGGCGCGGCGCGGGGGTGCTGCCGGGCGGCGCGTAGATATCGTCGTAGGCGCTTTGCCGCATCGGCTCGGGCAGCCGGTGCGTCAGGCTGCGGACCTCGCTCTGCAGCTCCTCCAGCTGCGCCTCCAGCACCTCCAGCCGGCCCTTCAGGCCGATCACGCTGAACGGCATGAACAGAAACGCCAGCGCCCACATCAAGGCCGGCACCAGCAGCAGGATCGGCGCCCACCAGGGCAGCCACTCGGGAAGCGTGAATGGAAGGTTCATGACCAATCCTAGCATCGGGCGGCCGCGCCATCCATCCGTTCCTTGGCCCGCGAGTTTGGATTTAAACCGCCGAGCGTGCCAAAGCGTTCCTTGTCCCCCGCTCAGGTTTACCCATGAAAATCCCCACGCAAAAATTGCTGACCCCGGGCCCCGTCACCACGCATGCGGACGTCCGCGCCGCTCTGGCGCATGATCTCGCCCCCTGGGACAATGATTTCCGCCCGCTTTATGCCGGCGTGCGCGAGCGCGTCCTGGCCATCGCCGGCGGCAGCCCGAGCCGGCACGCCGCCCTCGTGCTGCAAGGCTGCGGGCATTTCGTCACCGAGGCCGCCATCCGCACCTTCCTGCCGCCGGGCGGGCGCATCCTGGTACCGAAGACCGGCGCCTACGCCGACCGGATGATCCGCCTGGCCACCGAGGCCGGCCGGGTCGTCGTGCCACTCGCCATCGACCCCGAACGGCCCGTTGACCCGCGCGACGTCGCCGCCGCGCTGCAGGCCGACCCCACGATCTCTCATGTTGGCGTCATCTATAGCGAGACCGGCAGCGGCGTGGTCCACGATCCGGCCGCCATCGGCGCCGCCGCGCGCGCCCTCGGCCGGCGCACCATCGTGGACGCCGTCTCCGCCTTCGGTGCCTTGCCGTTCGACATCTCGGCCCAGCCGGAGGCCGATGCGATGGTGTTCACCTCCAACAAATGCATTGAGGCCCTGCCCGGACTCGGCTTCGCGGTCTGCCCGGTCGACCGGCTGGAAGCCTGCGCCGGTAACGCCGGCTCGTGGTCGTTCGACCTGTCGGACGTCTATGCGCACGGCTTGCGCGCCCCCGGCTGGTTCCGCTTTACGCCGCCGGCGCAGGTGCTGAACGCCTTCGATGCGGCACTCGACCGGTTCGACGCCGAAGGCGGCCAGCCCGCAAGGCTCGCGCGCTACACCGCCAACATGCGCGTGCTGTACGACGGCGTGCGCGCCCTCGGCCTGACGCCCTGGCTGGCGCCGGAGCACCAGGGTCCGATCATCGTCAATGTGCGCGCGCCCGCCGACCCCGCCTGGAACCTGCAATCCTTCGTGGACGCACTGAAGGCGCGCGGCTTCCTGATCAGCAATTTCTACAACACCGACGAACCGAGCTTCCGCGTCGGCTGCATCGGCGCCATCACCCCGGACGACATGGCGCAAGCCGTGGCGGCGATGGGCGAGGCGCTGGCCGAGCTTGGCATCCAAACGCGAAAGGCCGCCTGAGATGACGACCGACCTGCACATCGCCCGCGCCGCCAGACTGCAGCCGATCGCCGACATCGCGCTCAAGGCCGGCATCCCCGCCGACGCACTGGAACCCTATGGCCGCTACAAGGCGAAAATCGGCTTTGACTTCGTGAACTCGGTCCGCGCCCGCCCGGCCGGCAAGCTGGTGCTGGTCACCGGCATCAGCCCGACCGCGGCCGGCGAGGGCAAGACCACCACCTCGATCGGCCTCGGCGACGCGCTGAACGCCGGCGGCACCCGCACCATGATCTGCCTGCGCGAGCCCAGCCTCGGCCCCAGCTTCGGCCAGAAGGGCGGCGCCACCGGCGGCGGCCATGCGCAGATGGTGCCGATGGAGGAGATCAACCTCCATTTCACCGGCGATTTCCACGCCATCACCGCCGCCAACAACCTGCTCGCGGCGATGATCGACAACCACATCTACTGGGGCAACACGCTCGGCATCGACCCGCGCCGGGTGTCCTTCCGCCGCGCGCTGGACATGAACGACCGCGCCCTGCGGAGCATCGTCAACGGCCTTGGTGGGGTCGCCAACGGCGCGCCGCGCGAAGACGGGTTCGACATCACCGTCGCCTCCGAGGTGATGGCGGTGTTCTGCCTGGCCACCGACCTCGCCGATTTGCAGGAACGCCTCGGCCGCATCATCGTCGCCGCGCGGCGGGACGGCTCGGCGGTGACCGCACGGGATCTGAAGGCCGATGGTGCGATGGCCGTGCTGCTGCGCGACGCGCTGATGCCCAATCTGGTGCAGACCATCGCCGGCTCTCCTGCCCTGGTGCATGGCGGCCCGTTCGCCAACATCGCGCATGGCTGCAACTCCGTCATGGCCACCAATCTCGGCCTGCGGCTCGCCGACGTGGTGGTGACGGAAGCCGGCTTCGGCGCCGATCTCGGGGCGGAGAAGTTCCTCGACATCAAGTGCCGCAGCGCCGGACTGAAACCCGATTGCGCCGTCATCGTCGCCACCATCCGCGCGCTGAAGATGCATGGCGGCATCGCCAAGGCCGATCTCGGCACCAGCGACCCGGAAGCGGTCGCGCGCGGCGTGGTCAACCTGGCCCGCCATGTGGAAAATCTGGGCAAGTTCGGCCTGCCCGTCGTGGTCGCGCTGAACCACTTCACCTCCGACACCGACGCCGAATTCGCCGTGGTGCGCGAGGCCATGGCCCACCAGGGCGTGGAGGTGTTCCTGTGCACCCACTGGGCGGACGGCGCCGCCGGGGCGGCCGATCTGGCGGCGGCGGTCCGCTCCCGCCTCGATGCCGGCCGGGCCGATTTCGCGCCGATCTATCCGGACGCGATGCCCCTGCCCGAGAAGATCCGCACCATCGCGCGCGAGATCTATCGCGCGGCGGACATTTCCCTGCCCGCCGCCGTGCAGCGCAAGCTGGCGGGCTACGAGGCCGCCGGCTTCGGCCATCTACCGGTCTGTATCGCCAAGACCCAGTACAGCTTCACCGTAGACCCCAAGCGGATGGGCGCCCCGGACGGCCATGTGCTGCCGGTGCGCGACGTGCGCCTGTCTGCCGGCGCGGGCTTCGTCGTGGCGATCTGCGGCGACATCATGACCATGCCCGGCCTGCCACGGGTGCCGGCGGCGGAGACGATTTTCCTCGACCCTGAAGGCCAGATCGAAGGCCTGTTCTGAGTCAGGACCTCCGCAGCAGCAGATCGCGTGCCTGGGCGATCGTGGCGGCCGCCATATCGCGCAGGCCATCGTCGCCGGCACTGCTGATCGGGTGCGGGATCACGGCGAAAGCGTAGCCGGGAAAGCCGACCACACGCGCCATGAGCTCGGCTGCGCTGGCGAACCGGGTGGTCATGACGGCGAGAGCGGGAACGTTCAGACGTTCGGCGGTAACCGCGTCATGCAAACTGCACGACGAGCAACTGCCTCAGTCGCCAATCCCGGTAATGACAGCATCCCACCCCTGGATCTCGGCCACGATATGCGCGTCGGCCGGCGCGCTGTAGTTGGATTTGACGCGCGAGATCACGCTGGCCACGCCAAGCGCCTCGCGCAGCATGCGATCCAGATGCGCGAAGAAGGCCGCCGTGCCCTCCTTGCCGTTGGAGATGAAACCGACCGTCTTGCCCGCCAGGCTGGCCGGGCGGAGCGCCAGTTGACCGAGCGGCGGCGCTGTCTCGTTGGTAGGATCAAGGACCTGCAGGGTCATGTCTTGCCTCGGTTCAGGAAAAATTGGTAGGCGGCATAAAAGGCACGATCATTGTTTCGGAGGCTCGCAGTCAACGCACGCGCCGATGGGCAGGGTAACGGCACGGCTCTTGTGGCCAAGCCAGGGCGGGATCACCGCCCCGAAACCGCCGGCGGGACCACCGGCGGCGACCACCAGCAGGTCGTCGGCCGAACCGAGCGCCGGGTAGATGCTGTCACCACGATCACGCACCACCGCCCCCTTGCCGACATCTGCCCACTCCCGCCGGTAAACCCTGGCACGCTCATGGATAAACGCGGCAATGTCGGTCTTGCTCCAGCCTGCCGATTGCAGGTGTTCGCGCAACTGCTTGGGAATGATCAGGGCATAGTTGCCGCCATGCAGGGAGTAGTGCCGCAGATTGGCGCGCATTTCCGCGGCGAAGGTTTCCAGGATCTCCTCCGGCCGCGTGGTCCATTCGTTCATGATCTGGCGCGGCGCGCCGGCCGCCATCACCGTAACGGCTGAAACCTCCGCCGGCAGTCCGCGCTGCACGGATAGCGGCAGCCAGGTCGTGTCCTCCTCATCCTCGGCCACGCAGAAGCTCAGCTTGCCGGGATGGCCCAGCGTCGAACGGTCGATCCCGCCTGGCCGCACTTCCAGGATGTTGATCAAAGCCAGCCGCAACGCCCGGCCGATCACCATCGTGGCGCGATCGCTGTTGCCCAGCGCGTTGAAGCCGCCGACAGCGCCAAGCTCCTGGCGGACCGGGCCGTTCAGCACCACGAAAACAGCGCAGCCGCCGGTCGAGGCGGTGGCGCCGTGCAGCAGGAATTCCGGCTGCAGCATCGCCGTAAAGGCCGTGAGCACCGCCGGAAAATGCATCGGCAGGCAGCCGGCCATCACTGCGTTGATGGCCAGCTTTTCCGCGGTGATCGCCGCACCCCGCACGGGCTCGATGCCGACCAGTTGCTCGGGCGCCATCATGGCCCATTCGAGGCAGGCCTGAACGGCGTCCCGGCTGGGCGGAACGATCGGCAGGCCGTCGGTCCAGCCCCTGCTGTGGTAGAACTCCTGCACGGCCCAGATGTCCTCGACATCGTAGACCTTGGAGGTAAGCTGCATCGGTGCCTCGCGCTGCTACTCCGCCGCATCCACCAGCTTGGCGGCGGCGGATTCGTGGCCCTTCTGGTGGAAATAATTGGCCCGGAAGAATGCCAGGATCAGATCCCGGTACACCGCTGGCGGATAGCGCGGCGGATTGTCCGCGTCTGTGCAGGTCGGCAGGCACTCGATCACCGTGTTCGGATTGGGGCTGTGGAAATAGGCGATCGAGTAGCGGTCCTTCCCGCTGTCATTGATCACCCCATGCGGCGTGGACAGGAAGCGGTCGTTCGACCACCGGCGCATCATGTTGCCGAGATTGATCAGGAAGGTGCCGGGGATCACCGGCGGGGCGAACCACTCGCCCGATGTCAGCCGCACCGCCAGGCCCGGCACGTCGGTGCGCGCCAGCGCGGTCATGAAACTGTTATCCGTGTGCGGCGCCTGGCCGAACACGTTTTCCTCCTTGGTTTCCTGCGGCGGGTAATGCAGGAAACGGGTGGTGACATGCGCCTCGTTGGCAAAATACCGGGCGAAGCCATCCGGCGGCAGCCCCAGCGCCACCGCGAAGGCCGGCAGCATCCGATCGCACATCGCGCCGAGTTCGCGCGTGTAGGCGTTCATGTCGTCACGGATATTCAGGCCCTCGTCAGCAGGCCACTGGTTGCGCCCGCGCAGCGGAATGCCGGCCAGCACGTCCGGATGGTCCGGGCCGCGATCGTGGCTGATGAAGAAGCTCTCGTTCTGGTTCGGCTTGGTCGCCTTGTGCACGGTGGAGGCGGCCTGCACCGAGGCGTTCATCGGCAGGTAGCCGATGTTGTTCTCGTTCAGCCGCAGCTTCAGCTTTTCTTCCAGCTTCAGGGCATGAAACCGCCGGGACGCGGCAAAGGCCCGGTCGATGATCTCCTGGCTCACGCCGTGGTTGAAGGCGTAGAAAAAGCCCACGTTCTCGCAGGCGTATTTCACCTCGGCGGCCAGTTTCTCCAGCGCCCCGGATTCACCGGCAAGATAGGGTCCATAATCGATCACCGGGATCTTCCGGGCGATCTCCTCGGGACTGCTGACGGCAAGTTGCTTGAAAAGATGCATCGAGGCCTCCCTCACAGGAGCCAAAGCATGCACCCCGCGCCAGCGAGGTTCAACGGGAAAGGGAGTAAGTCAGTCCAGGGGGCAGGCCCGGCCCGCCTTACTTCCCTACCAGTTGGCCCCCTGGCGCATGATCTTCTGCGCCAGGCTCCAGCGGTGCACCTCGGACGGGCCGTCATAGATCCGAAAGCCACGCACTTCGCGGAAGATCCGTTCCACCAGCGTCTCCCCGGTCACGCCCTGGCCGCCGAGCACCTGCACGGAGCGATCCACGACCCGCCAGATCGCTTCCGAGCACACCACCTTGGCCATCGAGGATTCCGTGCCGCCGCGCTCACCCTGGTCCAGCACCCAGGCGGTTTGCCAGATCATCAGGCGGGCGACGCGGATATCCATCTCGTTGTCGGCCAGCATGAACCCGACGCCCTCGTGATGGCCGAGCTTGTGGCCGAAGGCCTCACGGGTGCGGGCGTATTCGGTGGCGATCGAGTGCGCGCGCCGGGCCGCACCCAGCCAGCGCATGCAATGCGTCAGCCGGGCCGGCGCCAGGCGCACCTGGGCGTAGCGGAAGCCCTTTCCCAGTTCGCCGAGAATGGCGCTTTCAGGCACCCGCAGGTTGGTGAACTTCACCACGCAATGACCGCCCGGGAAGCCCTGGTCCAGGCTTTCCATGCTGCGGACGACCTCGATCCCCGGCGCGTCCATCGGTGACAGGAACATCGTGGCGGCGCCATCCTCGCCCTTCACCATGATGATGGCGAAGGCCGCGCCCTCGGCTCCGGTGATGAACCATTTGTCGCCGTTGATGACGTAATGATCGCCATCCTTCACGCAGGTCGATTTCATCGCGGCGGGATCGGACCCGGCACCGGGAGGCGGCTCGGTCATGCAGAAGCACGAACGCACCTCGCCGGCCGCCAGCGGGCGCAGATAGCGTTCCTTCTGCTCATGCGTCGCCACCTGCTCCAGCAGGTGCATGTTGCCCTCGTCCGGGGCCGAGATGTTCAACGCCAGGCCGCCGAGCAGCGAGTAGCCGGCTTCCTCGAAGACGATCGCCTTGCCGACATGCGACAGGCCGAGCCCGCCATATTCCACGCCGACATGCGGCGCGATCAGCCCGGCCTCGGTGGCCAGCTTGTTCAACTCGCGACGGAACTCATCGGTGGGGCCGTGGCGGGTCTGGCGCTTGTCACCTTCCAGCGGAATGATCTTTTCACGGATGAAAACCCGTGTGCGTTCCTGCAGTTCGGCATGTTCCGGGGAGAGCGAGAAATCCATTGGAAAAATCCTTCAGAAGGCGCGCCCTTGGGCGATTTCGTGGGTGAATTCGGCGATGCCGGTGCCGATCGCGGACAGATGCGCATAGCGCGGCTCGGTGGTGGCGCCGGTGCGGTAGCGGTGGCCAAGCTGGAGGAAGATAACGCTGAGCTTGTACATCGCCAGCACACGGTAGAACAGGAAGTTGGAAACGTCACGACCGGTGATGCGGGCATAGGCCGCCACAGCCTCGGCGCGTTCGGGAAAGCCCGGTGCGTGGAACGGCCCCTGCTCCATGTCGAACAGCGGCTGCGGATCGCCGGGACGGGTCCAGTAGCTGAGCAACGTGGCGAAGTCGAACAGCGCATCGCCGCGCGTGCCCTGGTCCCAGTCCAGCACGGCACGCACCGCGAGGGTATCCGGGTCCAGGATCATGTTGTTCAGCTTGAAATCATTGTGCAGCAGGGCGGGCGGCCCGTCCGGCACCTGATTGGCCGCCAGCCATGCGCCGATGTCGCTGTGCAGCCCCTCCGTGCCTTCCTCCAGCACCAGCGCCGCGCGCTTGCACCAGCCGGACACCGCACGGCCAAGGAACCCCTCGGGACGGCCGAGATCGCCAAGGCCGGCGGCATCCGCGTCCACGGCGTGAATGGCGCCAAGCGTCTCGAGCGCCACCTGCGCCAGCCGCGCCCCGGCATCCGGGCGCGCGGCGAGTTCGGGCGGCATGGTTTCGCGCACCACCAGCCCCGGGCGGTATTCCAGGATCTGGAACTGCGCGTCGATGACGGATTTGTCGTCGCACAGGAACACGCTGTTCGGCACGAAGGGCAGCACCGCCGACAGGCAGGACAGGATGCGGTGCTCGCGCGCCATGTCGTAGGCGCCGGGCGGCAGCACCCCGAAGGGCGGCCGGCGCAACACGAACGGGGTGTCGGACAGGTGGATCAGGTAGTTCAAATTGGCCAGCCCGCCGGAGAACTGGCGCGGCGGCGGCGCTTCGTCCAGCTGCAGCCCGTGCTTCGCCAGATAGGCGCGGATCGCCGCCCAATCGAGCTTCACCCCCTCGTCGGCTGCGCGCAGGTCGGCGATCTCTGGTTCGGACACGGGACCTCCCGGCAGGGGTTTTCAGCGCCGCGAAGTTGCGTAGCTTGTCCCCCGCCGTCAAGGTCACGAGCAACGGGACCAAGAGCCAGCAGGAGAACGCCATGACACCACCCGATCAGGTCCAACAGGTCGCCGTCATCGGCGCCGGCACCATCGGCGCCAGCTGGGCGGCCTATTTCCTTGCCCATGGCATGCGGGTGGCGATTTCCGACCCCAATCCGGCGGCGGAGGCCTATGTGCGGCGCTTCGTGGCCGATGCCTGGCCGACCCTGCAACAGCTCGGCATGACCGCGAGCGCCTCGCCGGATGCCTGGAGCTTCCATGCCACGCCGCAGGAAGCGGTGCGCGGCGCGCAGTTCGTGCAGGAGAACGCGCCGGAGCGGGCCGATGTGAAGCGGGCGCTGTATGCCTCGCTGGAGGATGCGCTGGAGCCGGACACGATCCTGGCCAGCTCTTCCTCCGGCCTGATCATGAGCGAATTGCAGGAGGGCCTGCGCACGCCCGGCCGCTTCGTCATCGGCCACCCCTTCAACCCGCCGCACCTGATCCCGCTGGTGGAGGTGGTCGGCGGCCGGCTGACCACGCCGGAGACGATCGCCTGGTGCCTGGATTTCTATAACGGCATCGGCAAGAAGGCGATCCACATCCGCCGCGAGGCGCCGGGCCACCTGGCCAACCGGCTGCAGGCGGCGCTGGTGCGCGAGGCGATGCACGCGGTGGCCTCGGGCCTGGCCAGCGTGGAGGACGTGGACACCGCCATCACCGCCGGCCCCGGGCTGCGCTGGGCGATCATGGGCCCACACATGACCCTGCACCTCGGCGGCGGCGAGGGCGGCTACACCCATATGTTGAACCAGTTCGGCCCGGTGTTCGAAGGCTGGTGGAAGACGATGCACACGCCGGAGATCGACGCGGATCTGTGCCGGCAACTGATCGAGGGCGTGCGGCAGGTTGCCGCCGGACGCGGCATCGGCGAACTGTCGGCCGAGCGCGACCGCCTGCTGGTGGCGATGATGACGATGATCGCCCGGGAAAGATCCAGCACCGAAAAGTCGTAACATCCGCGGTCCGGACGGGTCCCTGGCGTATCGATCATCGTCCTGGAGGACCCGACGGATGCAAAAATTCCTGAAACTGCTGACCTGGCCGGCCGCCTTGTTCATCGCCGGCACATTGCTGTGGTACGAACGGTACAAGCTCACCGGCAACCCCGGCTCGGTCTGGCTGTTCACGACGCTGACGGACTGGCTGTTCCTCGACGGCCACGAAAAGGCGATGCGCCTGGCCGTCGCCAGCCTGGAAATCCTCGCTTCGGTCCTGGTCGTGATCCCGCCCACCCGCGTGATCGGCGCGGCGCTGGCGCTCGGCATCATGTCCGGCGCGATCTTCTTTCACGTGTTCAGCCCGCTGGGGATCGACCCCTACAACGACGGCGCCAAATTGTTCACCGAGGCCTGCGAGGTATGGCTGGCCTCGGCCTTCATCCTGCTGGTCTATCGGGCGGAGGCGATGGCCCTGCTGCGCCGGATCATGCCGGCAGGCTGGCTGCCGGCCACCCGATCCCCAGCCATCCGCTGAGCCGCGCCAACGCCTCGCCCAGCCGCGCGAGGCCGGAGGACTTGCCACCGGCGCGGCGGGCCGCGACCGGCGTGCCGGCGGCGGCGGCATTGCCGACCAGCGCGTCCACCGCCTTGCGGATGCGGGCGCGGGCGCGGTGCAGCAGCACCCGCTGGTTTTCCGGGCTGATCGCCAGCAGCGTGCAGATTTCCTCGGATTCCTTGCCCTCCATGTCGCGCAGGATGATCACCGCGCGCTGTCCGGCCGGCAACTTCTCAATCGCCTCCTGCACATGCTGCCAAAGCTGCCTGCCGCCCACAATGCGCTCGGGGCTGATCTCGTCCCACAGCCGCGGCGCGTCGATCCAATGGCCGTCCGCCTTGAAGGCGGACGCATCCACTGCTCGCTCCCCGGGCTGGCTGCCGTCCAGGATCGCCGGCAGGGCCACTGTCCGGCCCTCCCGGCTGATGCGGGTCCGGGCGCGGTTCAGCACGATGCTGAACAGCCAGGTGCTGAGGCTCGATCGCCCCTCGAACCGGCCAATATTGGAAAACACCGCCAGCCAGGTGTCCTGCACCACCTCCTCGGCCTGGGCGCGGCTGCCGATGATGGAGGCAGCCACCCCGACCAGCGAGCCATGGAAGCGCCGGATCAGGCTGCGATAGGCTCCCTGGTCGCCGTTGCGCAGGCGCTCCAGGAAGGCCGGGTCGTCGAACTCGGTCGTGCTCATGGCCCGCAAAAAGCCTCCGGATGGGGGGAGTTGCGCCACATTACGGCATTTCGGTCTTGCACGTAACGCCGTGACAGGCGCGGAGTCATCCGATATGCGGGATCATCCGCGAGAGGTGAGATCCGAATTGCTCCGTTGCCGCGACATGCCCGAACTGGCGAGCGACTACCTGGACCATACGCTGCCGCTGCGCCGGCGCCTGGCCGTGCGGCTGCATCTGGCCATCTGCACGGCTTGCACCGCCTATTACGCACAGATGCGCAAGACCATTGCCCTGTTGCGCGGCATGCAGGCAAGCCCGCCGCCAGCCGGGACCGAGGAACGCGTGCTGGCGGCACTCCGCTCTCCGCAAGGCGGTTCGCCGGCGGAATAGAACCCGGCTTCAGGTCGCCAGGAAGTCGCGTACGATCGCGATCTGATCCGGCACGTTCAGCCCTGGCGCGTGGCCGCAGCCGGGGATTTCCACGATCCGCGCCCGCGGGCCACGCGTGGTCATCGCCTGCGCGACATCGGGCAGCAGCAGGTCGGAAGTCACCCCACGCAGCACCAGCATCTTCATATCCAGCGCGTCATAGGCGTCCCACTGCTCGAAATCGCGCGGGAAATTGACCAGCTGGCGCACCAGGGCCGGGTCGTAATGCGTGGTGATCCGCCCGTTCGCCAGCCGGCGCATGCCGGTTTCCGCCATGCGCCGCCATTGCGCGTCGGTATGGGCGCCGAATGGCACGTAGATGGTGCGGTAATAGGTCTCCAATTCCCCCATGGTCGCAAAATCAGGAGGATTGCCGACATAGGTCTTGATCCGTTCGAACGGGCCAGGCGGCAAATTCGGTCCCATGTCGTTCGAGACGAAATGGCTGATCCGCCCCTGCAGCGTGGTGGCGCCGGCGGCGATGCCGAGCGCTCCGCCCATGGACGTGCCGACCCAGCGGACCCGGCCCAGCGACAGCGCGTCCAGCAGAGCCAGCGCCAGTTTCGCATATTCGGCGAAGCAGTATTCCGCGTCCGGCCGGGCGCTCCATTGCGACAGGCCCCGGCCGATCGTGTCCGGACAGATCACCCGGTAGGTGTCGGACAGCGCCTCGGCGATGTCGTCGAAATCCCGCCCGGTGCGCGACAGCCCATGCCACAGGATCAGCGGCGGCGCGTTGGAAGAACCCCATTCGGCGTAGTGCACCTCATAGCCGTTCAGTTGGACGTAGTTCGATCTCGGCAGCATCGGCTCACACTCCCGCCGGAAAAACCATCACCTTCGAGGCGATGCGTCTATGCGCCAGTTCGAACCCGTCAATCGTCTGCTCCAGCCCGACCCGATGGGTGATCATCGGGCGGAACTGCTCCGGATTGGCCGCCATGATCGTCTGCACCACGTCCCAATGCCGCCGGACGGAGGAATGGGAGGCGCGGATCTGCTGCTTCTGGCGAACGAAATCGGTGATGTCGAATTCGGCCGGCCTGGCATGGATGCCGGCGGTGACCAGGATGCCGCCATCGCGCAGGATCGACAGCCCGTCCCGGATCGAGGACGGCACGCCGGTCGCCTCGAACACCTTGTCTACCTTGCCGCCAGCGATCTTCTCCAGCGCCGCCGTCAAATCCTGCTCGGCGACGTCGATGCAATCAGCAAAACCTAGCGCTCGCAGCGTCTGGAAGCGCACCGCGTCATTGCGCCCGACCAGGATCACCCGCGCGCCCGAGGCGCGGGCCAGCAACGCGATACCCTGGCCGATGGTGCCGGGCCCGAGCACCACCACGGTCTCGCCCAATTTCACCTCGCCGGTCTCCACCGCCCGCGCCGCGACGGCCAGCGGTTCGGTCAGGGCAGCGATCTCCATGTCCACATGCTCGGGGATCGGCAGGCAGTTCAGCGCCGGGGCGTTGACCTGCGCGGCGAAGCCGCCATCGCGCGTCAGGCCGAGGGCGGTGCGCGCGGTGCAAAGCTCCGGCGTCGAGGTCCGGCAGGCGCGGCACGCGCCACAGGCGATGGCCGGCGCGACGGTCACGCGCTGGCCGACCGCCACATCGGTCACGTCCGGCGCGATGGCGGACACCGTGCCGGCAAATTCATGCCCCAGTGTCACCGGCATGGCCTTACGCATCCAGTCATAGCCGGCGGTCCATTCGTAGATATGCACGTCGCTGCCGCAGATCCCGGCGGCGCCGACATCGATGCGCACCTCGCCGGCCGCCAGCGGCCCCGGCGCATTGACGTTCTGCGCCGTCAGGCCGTGTTCCGGCGCGGTCTTGCGGATCGCCAGCATCAGATCTTCCCCTCGAACACGGTAATCGGCGGATGCGCGTTGGGATCGGACATCACGTCGATCACCGTGGTGCGGTCTGCCTTCAGCGCTGCCTCCAGCGCCGGGGCGAAATCAGCGGCCTTGTCGATCCGCACCCCGTGCAGGCCGCAGGCGCGCGCGATGGCGGCGTGATCCACCGGTTGGAACTCGCAGGCGTCGGTGTACTCGCCGAAGAACGCCGTCTCGGCGTCCTTCTGATAGCCCAGCACCTGGTTGTTCAGCACGATCAGTACCACCGGCAGGCCCATGCGGCGGGAGGTTTCCAGCTCCGACCAGCAATGGCCGAAGCCGCCATCGCCGGACAGGCAGATTACCGGTGCGTTCGGCCGCGCCACCTTGGCCCCCAGCGCCATCGGCAATCCCCAGCCGAGCCCGGCCAGTCCGCGCGGGGTCAGGAAGCGCATGCCCGGATGCAGGGCGGTCAGGTAGTTCGATATCCAGATCGACGAATAGCTGGCATCCGCGACCATGATCGTGTCCGGCGTCAGTTGCGCCTGGATGTCGGCCATCAGGCGCTCCGGCCGGATCGGGCTCGCCGCCGAAGTCAGCAACGGCGCCGCTTCCGCGCGGTGCCGCGCCAGGCCGTCGGCGATCGCCGCTTCCAGCTTCGCCCGGCCGGCGGCCCGCTTCGACAGATCGCGCCGGCCGAGCGCGGCCGTCAACGCCTCCAGCGACAGCTTCGCGTCGCCCACCATCCGCAGCGCCTCGTAGTTGCGGCCAACCTCGTTGCCGTCGAGATCGATATGGATGAATTTGGCGCCGCGCGGATACAGCGACCAGCTGTCGGTGCCGTTCTGGTTGGTCCGGTTGCCGACCAGCAGCACCACGTCGGCCTCGGTCACCAGTTCGCGCAGGAACTTGGTGCGGCTGCCGGTGCCCATGAAATAGCCGACCACGCCGAGCGACAGCGGATGCAGTTCGCTGACGCTGCCCTTGCCCATCACCGTGGTGGCGACCGGCAGCGACGCGGCATCCTGCAGCGCCGCCAAAGCCTCGGCCGCATCGGACAGGTGCACGCCGCCGCCGGCGATCACGATCGGGCGCTCGGCGTTCGCCAGCAAATCCGCGGCCTGCTCGACCCGGGCCGGATCCGGGCCGACGCGGTCGAGCGGGTAATGATCAATCGACGCGCTGCGGCCGGCGGCGCGATCCTGCGCCGCTCCGGCGGCTTCGTTGAACAAATCATATGGGCACAGCAGCACCACCGGCCCCGGCCGCCCGGTGGTCGCGGCGGTGAAGGCCATGTCGACATAGTCGTCCACCCGGGAGGCGAGATCCAACCGTCGCACCCATTTGGCGCAGGCGGAGAACAGGCCGAAATGATCCAGCTCCTGGAACGCGTTGCGGTCCATCGCCGGGCGCGACACCTCCTGCACCAGGGCGACGACCGGAATGGAGGCCTTCAGCGCCTCGGCCAGCGGCGCCACCAGCAGCGTCGCCGCCGGTCCGTTCTGCGCCGTCACGACGCCCACCCGGTGGGAAATCCGGGCATACGCGTCCGCCATCACGCCACCGGCATTCTCCGTGCGGTAGCCGATCTGGCGGATGGAGAATTGCGGCGCGACCAGATGCACCGAACTCGGGATCGACTGGCCAAACATCACTTCCACGCCATGCCGCCGGAACGCCGCGACCATGGCGACGGCGACCAATTCGTTGGCGATGTTGTTGCCCGTGATGTTGGTACTGGTCGTGGACATGGTATCCCCCATTCGGATCAACCCTGTTGGGTTGTTGCCGGCATTCAGCCGGGAACCTGCCGGAGCCGTCAACATGAGCCAGTCCAACCCACCGCAGCCTCTCGCCGGCCAGATCGCCATTGTCACCGGCGGGGCGCGCGGCATCGGTCTCGGCATCTGCCGCCGCCTTGCCGCCGACGGCGCGCGCGTGGTGGTGTGGGACCGTGACCTGGCCCCGCTCGCCGGCTGCGATTTCGTGCCGGCGCTGGCTGTGGCGGTGGACCTGACCGATGCCGCCGCCGTGGAAACGGCGTTCGCGCGCAGCGTCGAACTCGGGCCGGTGCAGATCCTGGTGAACAACGCCGGCATCAACGGTCCGGTGGCGCCGGTGGAGGACTACCCGCTGGACGCCTGGCAACAGGTGCTGGCGGTGGATTTGACCGGCGTGTTCCACGGCTGCCGGCCGGCGGTGCGCCACATGCGCGCGCAGGGCTATGGCCGGATCGTCACCATCGCCTCCATCGCGGGCAAGGAGGGCATGGCCGGCATCGCCGCCTATTCGGCCGCCAAGGCCGGGGTGATCGGCTTCTGCAAGGCGCTGGCGCGGGAAGTGGTCGGCGCCGGCATCACCGTGAACTGCGTCACCCCCGCGATCACCGAGACCGATCTGTTCAAGGAAATGACCCAGGCGCATATCGACGGCGCCAAGGCGCGTATTCCGATGGGGCGGTTCTGCACGGTGGAGGACATCGCCTCGATGGTCGCCTGGATCGCGAGCCCGGAATGCAGCTTTACGACTGGCGCGGTCTTCGATGTCACCGGCGGACGGGCAACGTACTAGGCCGGGCACGCCATCAGTATTCACCCGTGCGCGACATGACCGGCCCACATGCCCTATAAGCACCCATTGCCACGCTCCTCCAGCCGCCAGAATTCAAGGGAAACCGCATGCGCCGCCTACCGTCCGTAGCTGCCCCCTTCCTGTTCGCGGCCATGCTGTCGCTTGGCCACACCGCCGTCGCGCAGCAGCCGGCGAGCCAGCCCACGCCGGTCGGCACGGTGATGGCCGCCAAGCAGCCGGTGACCCAGGCTGTCGATTTCGTCGGCCGGGTCGAGGCGATCGACCGGGTCGAAATCCGCGCCCGCGTCACCGGCTTCCTGAACGACACGTTCTTCAAGGAAGGCAGCATCGTCCACGAGGGCGACAAACTGTTCCAGATCGACCCGGCGCCGTTCGAGGCGGCGGTGCAGGAGGCCCAGGGTGCGCTGCTTCAGGCCCAGGGCACGCTGACCAACGCCTCGGTGCAGCGGTCGCGGGCGGAGGAACTGGTCAAGACCTCGGCCACCTCGGTCGCCGTGCGCGACGAACGCATCGCCGCCGAGAAGAACGCCCAGGGCGCCGTGGCGATCGCTGACGCCAATCTGAAGACCGCCACCATCAACCTCGGCTACACCACCATCACTGCGCCGATCACCGGGAAGATCGGCCGCGCCAAGGTGACCCGGGGCAACGTCGTCGGCCCCGACAGCGGCCCGCTGGTGCTGATCGTCAGCCAGGACCCGATGTATGTCACCTTCCCGGTCAGCCAGCGGGAATTCCTGCGAATCCGCCAGGAAGGCGGCAACGCCCGCCGGGACAGCCTGGTGGTGAAGCTGCGCTTCGCCGACGGCAGCCCGTACGCGCAGGACGGCAAGATCGATTTCGTCGACGTCACCGTGAACCGCAGCACCGACACCGTATCGGTGCGCGCGCGGGTGCCGAACCCGAACGGCGTGCTGACCGACGGCGAATTCATGCGCGTGGCGGTGCAAGGCGATAAGCCAGAGGAGAAGGTGGTCGTGCCGCAGGCCGCCCTGCTGGCCGACCAGGAAGGCATCTATGTGTTCGTGGTGCAGGATGGCAAGGCCGTGGTGAAGCGGATCAAGCCCGGCGGCGAGGTCGGCACCAACACCATCGTCGAACAGGGATTGGCGGGCGGCGAACAGGTGGTGGTGTCCGGCCTGCAGGCGCTGCGCCCCGGGGCGCCGGTGGTTGCCTCCCCGATGCCCGCGGCCACGACGATGCCCACCACCGTCGCGCCGAACTCGGAGACGCCAAGCCCCGCCGCGCCGGCCACGACCCCCAACAAGGGGGGCTGACCCCGTGCTCTCCTCGGTTTTCGTCGACCGGCCGCGGCTGGCGATGGTCATTGCCATCGTCACCACCATCGCCGGCCTGGTTTCGCTGCTGGGTATCCCCGTGGCGCAATACCCGGACATCGTGCCGCCGCAGGTGTCGGTCACCACCACCTATCCCGGCGCCTCGGCGGCCGTGGTGGAGGCGACGGTGGCGCAGCCGATCGAGGCGCAGATCGTCGGCGTCGACAAGATGATCTACATGAAGAGCGTGTCGGGCAACGACGGCAGCTACACGCTGACCCTGTCCTTCGAGCTCGGCACCGATCCCGACATCAACACGGTCAACACCAACAACCGGGTGCAGGTGGCGCTGTCCAAGCTGCCGCAGGACGTGCGTACCCAGGGCGTGACGGTGAAGAAGGTATCGTCCGCACTGCTGGGCGTGATCGGCCTGTATTCGCCCAAGCATACCCGCGACGAGCTGTTCATCAGCAACTACGCCACGATCAACCTGATCGACACCATCCGCAGCACGCCCGGGGTGGGCGACGCCAAGCTGTTCGGGCCGCAGGACTATTCCATGCGCGTCTGGCTGCGGACCGACCGGATGACCGGGCTTGGCCTCGCGGTATCGGATGTGATCAACGCCATCCAGTCGCAGAACACCCAGGCGCCGGTCGGGCGCATCGGCGCTCGGCCGGTGGATGACAGCCAGCAGATCCAGCTGAACATCGAGACCAAGGGCCGGCTCGTCACGACCGAGGAATTCGGCAACATCATCATCCGCACCAATCCCGACGGGTCGGTGCTGAAGCTGAAGGATATCGCCCGGATCGAGCTCGGCGCCGCGAACATGGACCGCGCCACGAAGCTGAACGGCGCCGGCGCGGCGCTGATCGGCGTCTACCAGGCGCCCGGAGCGAATGCGCTGAAGTCGCTCGACGCGGTGAAGGCGTTCCTCTCGAACGCACAGAAGGACTTCCCGGAAGATCTGGCCTGGAAGGTCACCTATGACCCGACGACCTTCGTCACCGCCACGATCGAGGAAGTGCAGAAGACGCTGATCGAGGCGTTCGTCCTCGTCGTGCTCGTCGTCTATCTGTTCCTCGGCAGCTTCCGCGCCACGCTGATCCCCACCATTGCCGTGCCGGTCAGCCTGATCGGCACCTTCGTCGTGCTGAAAGCCATCGGCTATTCCGCCAACTCCGTCTCCCTGCTCGCCATCGTGCTGGCGATCGGCATCGTGGTGGACGATGCCATCGTCGTGGTGGAAGGGGTGGAGGAGCGGATGCACGCCCATCCGGAGGAAACCCCAGCCCAGGCGACCAAGGCGGCGATGGCCCAGCTCACCGCGCCGATCATCGCCATCACGCTGGTGCTGCTGTCGGTGTTCCTGCCGATCGGCTTCATCGCCGGCATCTCCGGCGAATTGTTCCGCCAGTTCGCGGTCACCGTCGGCGTGTCGATGTTCCTCTCGGCGATCAACGCGCTGACCCTGTCCCCCGCCCTGTGCGCCATCCTGCTGAAGCCGCAGCACGGTCCGCGGCGCGGTCCGATCGGCTATGTGATGCGCGCCATCGACCGGGTTCGCGACGCTTATGGCGCCGTGGTGGCCCGGCTCGTGCGCATCTCCATCATCAGCATTCCCCTGGTCGCGCTGGCGGTGTTCGCCATCCTCGGGCTGGGCAAGATCACGCCGACCGGCTTCCTGCCGGAAGACGACCAGGGCGCGTTCTTCACCATCGTCCAGCTGCCGGATGGCGCCTCCGTCGGGCGAACCCTGGACGTCGTGCAGCAGATCGAGAAAATCCTGGCGACCGAACACTCCATCGCCGATGTGTCCTCCGTCGCCGGCCTGAACTTCATCGACAACTTCAGCCAGCCGAACGCCGCCTTCCTGATCGTCTCGCTGAAGCCGTTCGAGGAACGCACGGAGCCCGGGCAGACCGCGCAGGAGATCATCGCCCGGCTGGCGAAGAAGCTGCGTGACGTGCAGGGCGGCACCGCGGTGCCGCTGGCGCCGCCGCCGATCATCGGTCTCGGCTCCGGCGGCGGCTTCACCTACGTGCTGCAGGACATGCGCGGCGGCGATCCGAAGGCGCTGGCGCAGGTGATGCGCGGGCTGCTGGTCGCGGCCAACCAGGACCCGTCGCTGAACCGGGTCTTTTCCACCTTCTCCGCCACTTCCCCCTCGATCTACCTGGATATCGACCGCGAGAAGGCCTCCGTGCTCGGCCTGCGGCTGAGTTCCGTGTTCCAGGCGCTGCAGGCCTCGCTCGGCGGCTTCTATGTCAACGACTTCAACCTGTTCGGCCGAACCTGGCAGGTGCAGATCCAGGCCGAGGCCGTCGACCGGTCGACGGTGGACGATATCTACCGCATCAACGTTCGCAACGATTCCGGCGAGCTGATCCCGCTGCGCAGCATCGTCGAGGCGCGGGTGGTGCAGGGTCCGCAATCGCTGATCCGCTACAACAACCGCCGCGCCGTGACGATCCAGGGCAGCCCGGCGGCCGGGATTTCGTCCGGCCAGGCACTGGCGGCGATGGACGCGGTGGCGGCGCGCACGCTGCCGCCGGGCTATCGTGGCGACTGGACGGATACGGCGTTCCAGGAGAAGCGGGCGGAAGGCCAGGCCCCGATCGTGCTCGGCTTTGCGGTCCTGTTCGCCTATCTGTTCCTGGTCGGCCTGTATGAAAGCTGGACCATCCCGGTGCCGGTGCTGCTGTCGGTGACGGTCGGCATCGCCGGGTCGTTCCTCGGCGTGGTGCTGGGCGGGCTGACGCTCGATCTGTACGGCCAGATCGGCCTGGTGGTGCTGATCGGCCTCGCCGCCAAGAACGGCATCCTGATCGTCGAATTCGCCAAGGCGGAGCGGGAGAAAGGCGTGCCTCTGCTGGAAGCCGCGACCAACGGCGCGCGGCTGCGCTTCCGCCCGGTGATGATGACCAGCTTCGCCTTCATCCTGGGCCTCCTGCCCCTGGTCGTAGCGGTCGGGCCGAGCATGCTGGCGCGGCGCAATGTCGGCACGCCGGTGTTCGGCGGCATGATCGCCGCCAGCTTCTTGGGGATCTTCGTCATCCCGATCCTGTACGTGCTGTTCCAGGGCCTCCGCGAACGGATCAAGGGCACTGCCTCGAAGGAATAGGGAACCCGCGGCGCAGCGCTGGTTACTGCCGCATGGCACGCACGCAGGCTACACTCCGCGCTCGACTATCTCAGCCCGGTGCAGTTCGAGGATCAACACGCCCGCAGGCGGTCAAAACCGAAGCCTCTACCTGTCCACCCCCAGGGGCGCACTCCGCCGCATCATGGGATCGAAGGGCGACCTGCTCAAAACGCTGGCCGCCGCCTCGGGCATAAAATCGGCTACGCCCGGCGTTCGCAGTTCTGTTCGGAGTTGGCGGAGGTTTCCTTGATGGTGGGAATTTGGGGTGGTGCCTCGCGAACGCCCCGCTGCCTTTCCGACGAGCGGTGCGGTTGATCCAGCGCAAGTTGCGGCAGCAATCATCGAGCTAGGGTGAAGCAGTTCTGATAGGTCAACCGGAGGACAACGCTCATGGCGCGACGCATTATCCCGACTGCCGCACTCCTCATCGGGCTGACGGCGATCACCGCCGCACCGGCAGAGGCGGTCGTCTATTGCGACTACATCGGGGTTCCGAAGGGCTGCGTTGCGAGGCCGGGCGTCACACTGCGGGCTGCGCCTGGGGTGGGCGCTCCTGGGGTGGGTGTTGCCCCTGGTGCGGGTGCTGGCGCAGTGGGGCCCGGAGTGCGCCCTGGCACACCTGCAAACCGTGGCGGCCCGGTTGATCGTGCAGGACGCCGATAGGGGGCCCTGAACGAAGTCCCTTTTGGTTCGTCGCCCGCTTTCAGGACCGGTCGGGCAGCTGCAGTCCGGCATGCAGGTGATCCCTCTGGTCGATGGTGAGGAGGTCTCGCAGGCCGTGACTTGGCTCGGCCATCGCCGCATTCGTCTCGCGGGCCATCCCCGGCCCGAGACCGTGGCGCCGATCCGCATCGAACGCGACTGGACGGCAGTCGATTACTACCACGTTGAGCAAGACCAGCACGCTATCCTGCTGGCCGGGGGGCTGCCGGCGGAAAGTTACATCGACACCGGCAACAGGGGGTTCTTTGCCAATTCGAGCGCACCTCTGATGTTGCACCCGGACCTGACGGCCAGGACTGGATACCGGACACGCGAAGCGGGGTCTTGTGCCCCGTTCGTGTCGGACGAGGCGAGTGTGCGGCCGGTGTGGCAGCGCCTGGCGGGCCGAGCCGCCGCGATCGGACAGCCTGGGTTGCAGCGCTTGACCACGACGGATGCCAATCCGCACCTACAGTGTCCTGGCCGGCAGACCATCGAACCAATCTACCGCGACAGCGATCGCGCCATCTTCGTCCTGCCCAATGCGGCACCCGAGGTCCGGCTCGTTTCGCGCGCGCAGGCTCCGACCGAGGCACGCCCCTGGCTGGAGGATCGGCGCCGGCTGGGCGTGTGCGTGAAGCGCATCGTGCTGCGCGGCGCTGACGAAGTACGCGAGGTTCCAATGGATCATCCCGGTATCAAGCGTGGCTGGTGGACGGTCGAACACGACGGGCCGATGGTGAGCCGATGGACCGACGGAGCGGCAGTGCTGCCGCTGCCGGCAATGCGCGGCCACGTTGTGCTGGAATTCCACCTGACCGGCTCGATGACTTACGTTGTGGACGCCATGCCTGCGGGCGGGAGAGAGCGGCGCGCTGTCGTCTGACGCCCCACTGCCTTTGTAAGCAAACGCCGCTGGATCTGCCGCAGCAACCGGTCGGCCGCATGAAGCATGGCCTTGGCTGGGACATTGCCCGCCCTGCCGGCCACGCTATCGAGACCGCCGATGCCGAGGTGAGGACGGTAAGGGTCATCGCGCCGCGGCCAGCCGCGAACACCTCCCTGAGGTCGTGCTCGAAGTGCTGCTGCTGGGTATCCATCCGGCGAGGACCGCGGGTCAGTTGGTCCGTTTCCGGTTGACCGCTGGTTTTCGCGTCCATTGCTTTGCGAGTTCTTCGGCGGCCTGAACAAGCTTCTCGGCGTTGACCGTATTGGGATCGAACGGCCGGCTGATCCAGTCTGAGAACTCGGAATAGCGCTCGCGATTTGGGTTGTTGATGGCTTCCATAGCTCCAGGGGCCGCCAACGTCGTCCGCTGGGCAACGTGCCGGCTGGTGAGTAAGCCCATTTCGGCTCTGTTGTTAGCGCGGAATATGCGTGGTTACGATGCTCCTGCCGAACCTAGGGGAGTTAGAAAAAATGGCGATTATCGATGTCCAGGTCCACGCCTATGAGCGGAACCATCCTGGGAGGCCCTGGGTTGGCCATCTGCACGGGCCCGACTCTGCCAATGGGGAGGAGATGGTGGCTGCCATGGACACAGTCGGGGTCGATGCGGCGATCATCGTTTCCACGTTTAACCTCTACCGCTATGATCCTAGCTACGCCATCGGGGTCTATAATACCTATCCCGAGCGTTTTCGCGTCGTAAAGCCGATCGACCCAACCGATCCCTCGATCGACGACGTCGTTGCCGACTGGTCCAGAACCAAGGGCGCGGTAGGCATCCGGATTATGCTCAGGGATGAGCTGCTGTCCGACCCGACGGACCCACGCCTGAACCGGGCGTTTGCGGCTGCAGGCAAAAGCGGCCTGCCGGTGAATTTCCTCTGCTGGGGGAGGCTGGACGATGGCGCGGAACTGGTGCGGCGAAACCCGGACACCGTGATCGTCATCGACCATCTCGGGCTGCTGCAGACGGACCCGCCTGCGGCCGAGCCCTGGTCCGATCTTCCGAAGGTGCTGGCGTTGGCTAAATACCCGAACACGAGAATCAAGATCAGCGGGGCCTGTACGCTGTCGCGTGAGCCGTTCCCGTACAACGACATTTGGGATCCTGTTTTGAAGATCATCGATGCGTTCGGCGTCGACCGCTGCATGTGGGGCACGGACTGGACGCGAACCAGTGGAATGCTGACCTACGAGCAGGGCGTTGCCCCGTTTCGCGACACCGATCGTCTGTCGAAAAGCGACAAGGCGAAGCTGATGGGCGGCACGCTGGAGCAAGTCTACAAATGGTGAGCCGGTAAGGCGCGATCAGCTCCGACATTCACGCCGCTCCGTACCGCTCGTATCCTCCTCAGCCGGATATGACCGGCCAGATATCAATCGTGACATGGGTTTTCAGATCCCCGCCCGGAGGGCCGACTGGCCGCCTTGGCGTATGCCCTGTCCGCCGGGCCGGGTAGCGAGAAGACGTAACAAAGGAATGCCTGTCGATGCCGATAAAGAAACTTCTGATCGCCAACCGCGGCGAGATATCGATCCGTATCGCGCGCACCGCGGCGTCGATGGGAATCGCCACGGTCGCGGTCAATGCGGAAGACGATGCGTCATCGCTGCACACGCGCCGAACCGATGAGTTACGGACGCTGAAGGGGCGCGGCGTTGCAGCGTATCTCGACGCCGCCGGCCTGATCGCGGCGGCACTTGAGACTGGCTGCGACGCAGTGCATCCCGGCTACGGCTTCCTCGCGGAGAACGCAGCCTTC
This sequence comes from uncultured Alphaproteobacteria bacterium, assembly GCA_963839645.1. Taxonomy (GTDB): domain Bacteria; phylum Pseudomonadota; class Alphaproteobacteria; order Acetobacterales; family Acetobacteraceae; genus PALSA-911. The sequence continues at coordinate 1,357,283 of CAWIVZ010000001.1, forward strand.
GCCCGGGCCTGCGGGGCGGCCGGCTTGATCTTCGTCGGCCCGACGCCCGAGGCGCTGGACCTTTTCGGCGACAAAGCGGCCGCGCGAGCTTTCGCCGAACGCTGCGGCGTTCCCCTGGTGGCGGGTAGTGCCGGAGCAACCGATCTAGCGGCCGCTCAGGCGTTCATGGCCGGGCTTGGCGATGGCGCGGCGGTGATGGTCAAGGCGATCGCGGGCGGTGGCGGGCGTGGCATGCGGCCGGTCCACTCGGTGACCGAAATGCCAGCCGCGTTCGAGCGTTGCCGCACGGAAGCGCTGGCTGCGTTCGGCAATGGCGATTTGTATGTCGAGCGGCTTTTTCCTCTGGCGCGCCATATCGAAGTGCAGGTGATCGGTGACGGCACTGGCGCGGTGACGCATCTGTGGGAACGCGAGTGCAGCGTCCAACGCCAGCGCCAAAAGCTTATCGAGATCGCCCCCGCGCCCGGCCTGTCCCCTGGTGTGCGGGCTCGGCTGCTGGAGGCGGCGGTCGCGCTCGCCTCGGCGGCGAAGTACCGCAATGCCGGCACATTCGAGTTCCTGGTCGATGCAGAAGCCCGCGGCGACGACGCCGAGATCGCCTTCATCGAGGCGAATGCCCGGATTCAGGTCGAGCACACCGTCACCGAGGAAATCACAGGCGTCGATTTGGTAGAAGCGCAACTACGCATCGCGGGCGGTGAGACGCTGTCCAGCATTGGTTTGACGCAGGCCCATGTCCCCGAGCCACGCGGCATTTCCATGCAGGTGCGCGTCAACCTGGAGACCATGACCGCCGACGGCAGTGCCAAGCCGGCGGGCGGCGTGCTGACCGCCTATGAGGTGCCGAGCGGCGCGGGCGTGCGTGTCGACGGCTATGGGTATGCCGGCTATCGTACCAACCCGGCATTCGATTCACTGCTGGCGAAAGTGATCGTCACTTCGCCGTCGGGACGTCTGGACGATGTCGCGGCTCGCGCCGGCCGCGCGCTGGCGGAGTTTCGAATCGCCGGTGCCGCAACCAATACACGTTTCTTGCAGGCCGTCCTGCGGCATCCCGACCTGCTGGCTGGCCACGTGCACACGCGCTTCGTGGAGAAGGAGATCGTCACCCTGCTCGCCAGCGCCGACGGGCCACAGCAGCGGCTCTATTTCGAACCCGCCGCGGCTCCTGGCACGCCACGCATCGCAGGCATCCGGCTCAAGACCACCGATCCGCTGGCCGTTGTGGCGCTGGGCAAGGGGGGAGATGCCGTTGCGCCGGCGATGGATGAAGCTCCGCCGGAGCCAGCCTTCGCGGCCGACATCGACGGCCCCGACGGCACAAAGCCGGTCGCCGCACCCATGCAGGGCACCATCGTTAGCCTTGATGTGGCGGAAGGCGACGCGGTGCGCCGCGGCCAGTCCGTGCTGGTCATGGAGGCGATGAAGATGCAGCACGAGATCGCCGCCCCGGTTGGCGGCATCGTGCGGGCGGTCACGGTTGCGACCGGCGACACCGTTTTCGAGGGTCATCCGCTGCTGTTCATCGAGGAAACCGATGACGCGGCCGGTGTCGCGGCGGCGGCGAGGGAAATCGATCTGGACCTGATCCGTCCCGACCTCGCCGAGGTGATGGCACGGCAGGCGAAAGCGCGCGACGCCGCCCGTCCGGCCGCGGTCGCCCGCCGGCGCAAGACCGGTCAGCGCACCGCGCGCGAAAACCTCGACGATCTCGTCGATCCCGGCTCGTTCGTCGAGTACGGCGCGCTGACCGTGGCCGCGCGCCGTAGCACCACGCCCATCGCCCAGTTGATCGACGAGTCGCCCGCCGACGGCTTCGTTATGGGGCTGGCGCATATCAACGGCGATACCTTTCCCGAGGAGACCAGCCGCGTCGTCGTCGGCGCCTACGATTACACGGTGATGGCGGGCACCCAGGGCAAGCACAGCCATCGCAAGCAGGATCGGATGTACGAACTCGCCGAACAATGGAGGCTGCCGACCGTGATCTTCACCGAGGGCGGCGGCGGGCGCGGCAGTGATCCCGACTATACGTCTATCCTCGGCGGCACCAGCGACACCTTCCACCAGTTCCCGCGCCTGAGCGGCCTGGTCCCGGTGGTCGGCATTGCCTCGGGCCGTTGTTTCGCCGGCAATGCGGTGCTGCTGGGCTGCTGCGACGTCATCATCGCGACCGAAAATGCCACTATCGGCATGGCCGGCCCGGCAATGATCGAGGGCGGTGGCCTCGGTGTTTACCGGCCAGAAGAGGTCGGGCCGATGAGCATCCAGGTGCCAAACGGCGTGGTCGACATCGCCGTCTCGGATGAGCGCGAGGCGGCCCGGGTGGCGCGGCAGTATCTCTCGTACTTCCAGGGCCGCGTGGCGGACTGGACCTGCGCCGATCAGCGGCTGCTGCGTCATGCCGTGCCGGAGAACCGCATGCGTGCCTATGATATGCGCGCGCTGATCGGCACGCTGGCCGACGCAGGCTCGATGCTGGAAATCCGCAAGGGTTTCGGCTTTGGCATGATCACCGCCCTTATTCGCATCGAAGGGCGGCCGATGGGCGTCGTCGCCAACAACCCGCTGCATCTGGGTGGAGCGATCGACAGCGACGCGGCGGACAAGGCCGCGCGCTTCATGCAGCTCTGCGACGCGCATGATGTACCGCTTCTGTATTTGTGCGACACGCCCGGCAACATGGTTGGGCCAGAGGCTGAGAAGACCGCCTTGGTCCGCCATTGCGGCCGCGCCTATGTCATTGGCGCCAACGTTACTGTGCCGACCTTCATGGTGATCACGCGCAAGGCCTACGGGTTGGGGGCGCAGGCGATGGGCGGTGGCAATCTGATGATCGGCGCGTTCTGCATCTCCTGGCCGACCGGCGAGTTCGGGGGGATGGGCCTGGAAGGCAAGGTCAAGCTGGGCCACCAGCGGCAGTTGTCGGCGATCACAGACCCGGCGGAACGGCTTGCATTGTACGAAAAGCTGGTTGCCGAGGAATATGAGCGCGGTAAAGCGCTCAATGTCGGTTCACTTTATGAAGTCGACGACGTGATCGATCCCGCCGAGACACGTAAATGGATCGTCGCCGGCTTGCGCGCGATGCCACCAACCCCAAAGCGCGAAGGTAAGAAGCGCGGTTGGGTGGACGCGTGGTGAGGACAAGGCTTTGCTGTCGGATGCCGGCGGGAGGGATGTTTGGTGCCTCAAGCCGGCGAAACTTGAATTGCGCGCATCGTTAGGCTGACGGTATGACAGCATGTTCGTACCGGCCAGGGCGCGTCCCATTCCGGTAGCCCTTCGCATGCGTCGTCGTGTTGGACTGTTCCATGGCGTGGTACCCGCCGGAGGCTACGCCAACCCGAATTTCCACCAAATCCGCGACAACACCTTCAGAATATCTTCAATGCGGAATAGCTCCCGGCGGACCCCTGTCAGTCTACAGCCTTCAAAAACGCCACCCGAGTTTCAGGACCGGGCCGATATACCAGGCGCTGAATGCAGCGCCGGACACGTTCGACCAGTTCTTCTCGTAGGCGATCTGAAAATCCAATGCGGGCCGGCCGAGCCATCCCGCGGTGTCGCCGCCACCGAACCACTGGCTCGGCAGTATGTATTCCAGCGTCGCGATCGGCTCAGCCGTGAAGTTCTGCTGCGAAATTCCGAATGTCTGGTCAAACCAGCGCCGGGTAAGAAAGAGGGCGAACGAAAAATTCCACTGCTCGGAAATGACGTACGAGAACGAGGGGGCGACGATCAGGGCCGTCGATTCCGGGACGGGGGTTCGGAACCGGCGCTGGGCGGTGGCGGAGATCCCAAACGACCAGACAGTCTCGGCGGAGGTATTCCCTGCGAACGCGACCCTTTCGAGATTTCCGTTGAAATTGAAAATCTTGTTGATGCCCAGATTCAGATCCTGGCGCGTCGCGAATTCCCTTGCGAAGGTCGGGCTGAAATCCAGGCGCGGAACATAGGCAAGGAACGGCGAATAGGCCTGGTCGTTGTTTGGATTGACGTATTGCAGCCGCAGTCCGAACCGCAGCTTGTCGAAATCGGCGCCCTGTGGGTCAACGAACCGGTCTGTTTCGGCATCGACACTCGCGGCAAACCGCAACGGAAGGTCGAACACCGGTGTCGCCCAGCCCAGTAGCAGCGCTGGGCTGCCCTCGAGCGTGGAACTGCCGCCCGAGCTTCGCGCCGCCGGGTTCGAATTGAAATACAGTGGTGCCACGAGATTGAACGTGAATCGGGGGGAGGGGATCTGCCGGTCGGCGCCGGGTGCGGTGGCCAACGGATTGCCGTACGGCGAAGGCGTCTGCAGATTCGGCGTCGCAAAGATGGAATCCAGTCTTGCGTCCGGCCCATCGTTGGTGGAGCTGTTCGACGCCGCCTGCGCGTTCGCCTGGCTTGACTGACCCATGGCCCATACGGCCAGCAGGACATAGGTGACCAGGCAATAGCCGCGGGGGCAATACCCGCGGGGCCCGATCTTGCTTTGCCTCATTCTCTTTCCCCCATTAACGGGACCGCGCGGCAGGACAGCGGATTCGGCGGCGACATCTCGGCCGAGTGTATCGCAGGTGACTGCCGCCCCAAAGGGTCGATGCCGATCCTCTCGCGTTCACTGATAACCGGAGAAGGCAGCCGCCACGTTCGCCGCCGTGCTGCCCGACCGTAGGGTGAAGCCCAGCAGCAGGCGTGCCTTGAGCCCGGACAGATAGCCGGCGGGCACTAGTCCGCGGTCGATCAGGTCGATCTCCGCGCCCGGATAACCATAGGTTCGGGTGAACACCGGGCCGGACATGGCGCGGGTCGCCAGTACCACCGGAATATGTTTGGCGAGGTCCCCCAGCAAAGGGGCGACCTCCGCGGGCACGTGGCCGGCCCCCATGCCTTCCACGACAAGGCCCTCATAGCCGAGCACACGGACCGCGCCGAGAAGGCGGCCGTCCTCGCCCATGCCCCATTTGAGCAGAGCGACCGGCGCGGGTGCGCCGTCCGGTTTCCCGGCGTATGGCAGCCGCGCCAGCCGCACGAAGAAGCGGGCGCGGCGTTCCGCGACCACGCCGACCGGGCCGGTGAGCGGCGAGGAGAACGCCGACGGGTAGCGCGGTGTGGGATTTCTGCACGAAACGGGCCGCGTGGATGTCGTAGTTCAGCACGACGAGCGTGCCGAGGCCGCGCGCCTCGGGCGAGGCCGCGACGATGCAGGCGGACAGCAGATTGGCGGGGCCATCCGCGCCGGGCGCTTCGGCCCCGCGCATCGCGCCGGTAACGACGACCGGTTTGTCACTACGGACCAGCAGATCGAGGATGAAGGCCGATTCCTCGATCGTGTCGGTGCCCTGAATGACCACCGCGCCGTCGAACCCGTCGGCGAAACCCTGTTCGATGCGCCTGGCGATGTCGACCAGATTTGCGGGCGTGAGCGACGGACTCGGCAGCCGGAACGGCGAATGGGCCTCGATGTCGGCCACGTCCGCGAGTGCGGGAACCGAGGCCACCAGATCAGATGCGCCAAGCTTGGGTGCGATCCCCCCGGAAGCGTCGGGAAGCATCGTGATGGTTCCGCCGAGTGACAGAACGAGGATGCGGGGAAGCGGCATTCTGCGGGGACCGTTGGTGTGGTTACGATGTGGTTCGATCGGCGGGCAGCGAGGGATCCCAAGTTTCCCGTTCCGAACCGTCCAGGTCTCGCTGGGGCCCGCCGGACGGCAGTTCGCCCGGCACGTAATTGGGCAGCCGGCCCGCGGGGAAGATGGTCAGCATGGCGACGCCGGACATGATCAGCAGACCGATCTTCAGCGCGCGCAGTCGTGCCTCGGTGTTGATGCGCACCGCTTCGGCAACCTGTTCGGGTGTCGCTGTGGTACGCTGCATGATCGCGAGCAGTCGGTCATTGTTGACGAAATTGATGTTGTCCAGATCGACCTGCGACTGGATTTCCGGCGGCAGGCGGGGGTTGTCGGCGACGCTGCGCAGAATGTTCGCGCTGAGCAACCCGACCAGTAGCGCGCCGGCGACCGCCGTGCCGACTCCGGCGGCGAGGTTCTGGGTCGTGCCGCGCAGGGATCCGACATCGCCCGCGAGTTCCTTCGGGGCCGCGGTGACCAGCACGTTGAACACCAGCGTGACCAGCGCGCCCTGGCCGATGCCGAAGACGATCAGGCCAATCATAACAACAGGGGCGCTCCAGTCGTTGTGCACCACCCAGGCAAGCCACAGCAGCGCGACGGTGCATAGGGCAAATCCGGCGCGGCCGATCTGGCGCGGTGTGAAGATCTTGTAGAGCCGAACGACCAGCATCGCGGTGAAGAATACCGTGAGGTTGAACGGCAGCATGGCGATGGCGGTTTCGATCGGCGTGCGGCCCTGCACGATCTGGATATAGAGCGGCACGGAAAAGTTCAGCATCGCCTCCAGCGACACAACGGCGAACATGGCGTAGATGGCGGCGCGTTCCTGGCCTGAGGCGATGACCCGGAGGTCGAGTAGCGGGGTATTGCCGGCGGCCTGTTGGCGCCGTGTCCAGCCGATGAAGGTCTGCAGTAGCGCGATGCCCGCGACGATCATGACCGGCGCGGGTGACAGGCCGAAGATGTCGAACGGTGCGCCGGGCCTGGCCGTGCCGAGGCCCCAGCGGTTCAGGTTGTTGAAGCCGAAACTGATCAGGATGATCGCGGCGGCGGCGAGCACGACGCCTACGAAGTCGATCTTCACCTCAGAACGGCCAGGGTCGGGCTTCAGGCGAAAGCTGAGCATGAAGACGACAGCCGACATAACGATCAGAATGCCGAAAACCGGTCGCCAGCCGATGAATGTGCCGAGCAATCCGCCGATCAGGAATGCGGCGACATTGGCTCCGGCACGGGCCGAGCCAAGCGCGCCCACCGCGGTTGCCTGTTGCTGGCCGTGATAATGGTTGGCGACCAGGGCGACCAGCGAGGGGACGAGCACCGATGCGGCGAGGCCGGCGAGCAGCTGTGCCACCATCATGAAGCTTGCCGAGGGGCTGAACGTCATCAGCAATTGCGCGACCCCGAACAGCGCCACGACGGTGCGGAAGACGCCGGTCGCGCCGAAACGCTGGACCAGCTTGGCACCGAGCATGACGAAACCGGCGACCGCCAGGGAATACATGACGATGCCGGTGGCGATCGTGGTGGGCGGAACGTTGAAGCTGGCGACCATGCCGCTGAGCGAGACGGGCAAGGCGGCGACGTTGAACGACATCAACATCTGGCCGAGCGCGATGGCGATCATCGGCACCCATGAGTTGCGCGTCCCGGTCTCAGGATGCGGGGGCGTCGTGGCGGATGTTGTCATGGCTTCTTTCTTTCACAACAGGCCGGGTCAGACGCGGCTCAATGGTCCGGCCTGGAGGCGAACAGATTGAGGCCCAGGCGCTCGGACAGGAATTTGGTCGCGCGCTGGCCCTTGACGCTGTTGCCGGCCTGGTCGAGCGGCGGCGCGAAGGTGCCGAGGCCGCCCTTGCCCGGCGAGATGGTGACGATACCGCCGCTGACGCCGCTTTTGCCGGGCAGGCCGATTTCATAGAGCCAGTCGCCGGAGCGCTCATATAGGCCGGCGGTCGCCAGGGCCGCCAGCACGCGCTTGCAGTGGGCGGCGTCGATGACCTGTTCGCCGGTGATCGGGTTTACCCCGCCATCCGCGAGCGTGGCACCCATCACCGCGAGGTCCCGGACCGTCACGTTCAGGGAGCACTGCCGCGTATAGACGTCCGTGGTCTCGAGCGCATCGAAATACATCCGCCCGTAGCCTTCGAGCAGTTTGGCGATACCGCGATTGCGCAGATTGGTGGCGGCCTCCGAACGATAGACTTCCTCATCGAGTGCCAGATTCCGGCCGGCGAAGCGGGACAAGCCATTCTGGATGAAAGCCCATTTCGCCTCGGCGGTATCGCCGGGGGCCAGGCTGGTGGTGGCGATGGCGCCGGCATTGACCATCGGGTTCATCGTCCGGTCCACGTTCAACTCAATCGCCATCACGGAATTGAACGGCAGGCCCGTGCTGTTCACGCCGATTTTCTCCCGGGCCGCCTCGGCGCCGATCTCCTGGCAGATCAGCGCGAAGACGAAGGGCTTGGAGATGCTTTGGATAGAGAATTCATGGCCACAGTCGCCCGCGGAATGGACCGCGCCGTTGACGCCCACGACACACAGGCCGAACAGCCGGCGGGACGCCCTGGCCAAGGCCGGTATGTAGTCGGCGACATCGCCCTCATCGAGCGGCTGGTAGCGCTCATGCGCCTCGGCCACCAGAGCGGCCACCCGTTCGGCCGCCGGTAGGTGTCCGGTGGAGACCGCGCACGGATCATGAATTCCATCCGTATCCAGGTTCGTCAGCATTCTGGTTTCCTGGCTCCCGGTATTCCTGGTTCTAGGGTCGCGGTCCCCGTTGGACCGACGCCGCCGATTATCCTATCCTAATCGTCTTTCCATGTGGTTGGCTTGGGCTGGGTGTCCCGTCACCGTGCCAGGCGTCCCAATCGTCACGGTCCGCCGCCGAAAGCGAGGGTAACCGCCCGGTCTGGTCTCTTACTCTTTTCGCAACCTGTCGCCCATACGCATGGGGAACCGGAAGTAGTGCACCTGCAGGACAATCGCGGTCCGGCGCCGGCCATTCCCGAGAATTCGGATCCGGAAAGTACCCCATCTCGCCATGGGGTAACGAAAAATTGTCCCCCGACCTCCGGGATCGCCGAGGAGCTTTGCTTTGGCGATGCGTCCAGTTTCAGCCGCGCTTTTCGCCGGGAGTTCGGGCATAGCCCCACAGACGTGCGTGCCGCGGCGATGGCGGGGCTGGCGCCTTCGGCGATGCTGCCCATCCGCATGAAGACGGAAGCCGATGATTTCAGCGAGCTGCTGCGCGGCTTCCAGTATTCGGCGGCGGGCCATTTGCGGCCGGCCGCATTGTCGAGAGATCGGCGGGATCCAGGCCCGGTCCCGGGCGTCCGATCGGGACGCGGGGTATAGTGGTGGGACTTCTCAACCCTTATGGCCCGAAGCAGTATCCGTTAATGTCCGCGTCAAATTGCCAGAGACCAATATTGCCTGAGACCAACAAGGCAACGGAGGCTGCATGTCCGACCTGGATTCCGTGCTTGCCCATATCGATGGCGACCTGGACGCAGCGCTGGAACGGTTGTTCGAGCTGCTGCGCATCCGCTCGATCTCGACCGATCCGGCCTATGCCGCGGACTGCCGAGCCGCCGCGGACTGGCATGTGGCGGACCTGCGCAGCATCGGCTTCGAGGCTATGGCGCGCGACACCCCTGGTCTCCCGATTGTCGTCGGGCATGACCGCAGCACGCCGGGTTCCTCGGCGCTGTTTTATGGCCATTACGATGTGCAGCCGGTGGATCCGCTGGAACTCTGGGACAACGACCCGTTCGAACCGTCGATCGAAACCCGTGCCGACGGCACCCGCGCCATCCGTGCCCGCGGCGCCTCGGACGACAAGGGCCAGGTGATGACCTTCATCGAGGCCTGCCGTGCCTGGAAAGCCGTCACCGGCAAGTTGCCCATCCCGATGACGATCCTGATCGAGGGCGAGGAGGAGTCCGGCGGCGTCAACCTGCCACCGTTCCTGAAGGCGAATGCCGGGGAACTGCGCGCCGACATCGGTCTGATTTGTGACACCAACATGTGGGACCCGGCGACGCCGGCCATCCAGACCATGTTGCGCGGCCTGTGCGGCGAGGAAATTGTCATCCACGCCGCCGACCGCGATCTGCATTCGGGCTTTTACGGCTCCGCGGCGGCCAACCCGAACCGCATCCTGGCCCGTATCCTTTCCGACCTGCACGACGCGGATGGCCGCGTCACCCTGCCCGGCTTCTATGACGGTGTTCCGGAACTGCCGAATTCACTGCGCACGGAGTGGGAATCACTGCATTTCGATGCGGCGGCGTTCCTTGGCGCGGTCGGGCTGTCGTTGCCCGCCGGCGAGCGCGGACGGAGCGCACTGGAAATGGTCTGGTCGCGGCCCACCTGCGAGATCAACGGCATGGGGGGCGGCTATCAGGGACCCGGCTTCAAGACCGTGATCCCGTCCACTGCGTCGGCGAAGGTGTCGTTCCGGCTGGTATTCGACCAGGACCCGCATGCCATCCGCGCCAGTTTTCGCGATTTCGTTCGCGCGCGGGTGCCGGGCGACTGCCGGGTGGAGTTCATCGAGCACGGGTCGGGTCAGGCCATCCGCTTCCCGATCGAGGATCCGGCCTTCCGCAAGACGCGCGACGCACTGACCGCCGAATGGGGCCGCCCGGCCGTGTTCATCGGCGGCGGCGGCTCGATCCCGGTCACATCCGAACTGAAGCAGGCGCTGGGCATGGACGTCGTTCTCGCCGGCTTTGCGCTGGAGGATGACCGCATTCACAGCCCAAACGAAAAATACGACCTGAACAGCTTCCACCATGGCGTCCGGTCCTGGGCCCGGATCCTCGACGCGCTGTCGCGCTAGACACACGGCGCACGCTAGCCAGTCGCTCCAACCCGCGGCTCGTCAAAAAAGGACCGTTCCGTGAGCCAAACCAGCGCAACCCAAATGACGCCGATGCAGAAGGTCCTGGATGCCGTCGAGCGGTTCGGCAACAAGGTGCCGCATCCGGTTGTCATCTTCGTGATCCTGATCGGATTGGTGATCGTGCTTTCGCATGTCCTGTACATGGCGGGGGCCAGCGTTTCCTATGACTACATCAACCCCGAAACCTTCAAGGTGGAACACGCGACCACCGCCGCGCGCAGCCTGCTGACCATCGACGGTATCCGCTTCATGTTCACCGGTGTCGTGCAGAACTTCATGAACTTCAACGCCGTCGGTGTGATCATCGTGGCGATGGTCGGTGTCGGCGTCGCGGAATCGGCGGGGCTGGTCAAGGCGCTGATCCGCAAGCTGGTGATCGTCGCACCGCCGAAGGCGCTGACCTACATCCTCGTGTTCGTCGGTATCATCTCCAGCATCGCCGCCGATGCCGGCTACCTCGTGCTGATCCCGCTCGCCGCCGCCGCCTTCGTGAGCGTCGGGCGCCATCCCCTGGCCGGGCTCGCCACGGCCTTCGCCGCGGTCGCCGCGGCATTCCTTGTCAACATCATGATCGTCCCGACCGACGGCATTCTTACCGAGATCACCAACGACGCGATCCACCTGGTCAACCCGTCGATTTCGATCGACCTCACGGCCAATCTCTGGTTCTCGATCGGGTCCGTGATCCTGCTGACATTTGTGATCTCGCTGGTGACCGACAAGATCGTCGAACCGCGCCTGGGTGCCTATCAGGGTGACTATCAGGTTGAGGCCGAGGCGACCCTGTCGCCGGAGGAACATCGCGGCTTGCGGTTCACGTTGTTCGGACTGATCGCGGTGATCGTGTTCCTCGCGTTGCTCACACTGCCGGCGGGGGCGCCGCTGCGCAATCCCGAGACCGGCGCGATCATCGGCAACTCACCGTTCATGAACAGCCTGATCGTGACGATCGCTCTGCTCTTCCTGGGCTGCGGCATTGCCTACGGCATCGGCGCGCGGACGCTGAACGGCACCCTCGATATCGTCAACGCGATGATCAAGGCGATCGGCAGCCTCAGCGGACTGATCCTGCTGCTGTTGGTGATCAGCCAGTTCCTGGCCTTTTTCAACTACACCAATATGGCAACGCTGGCCGCCGTCTCACTCGCCGATATTTTGCAGCGAGCCGACCTGAACGCGCTTTGGCTGCTGGTCGGCTTCGTCATCGTCGTGTTCCTCCTCGATTTCGTCCTCACGGGCGCCGTTCCGAAATGGGCGATTTTCGCCCCGATTTTCGTGCCGCTGCTCATGCGATTGCATATGGCGCCCGAGGCGGTGCTGGCTGCCTATCGTGTCGGCGATTTACCGATCAATGCGATCACCCCGCTGAACCCGTATTTCGCCATGATCGTCGTGTTCGCGCAGACCTATCAGAAGGACGCGGGGGTCGGAACGGTGATTGCGCTGATGCTGCCCTATGTCGTCGTGCTATGCGTGGTGTGGACGCTGTTCCTGGCGGCCTGGCATCTCCTTGGGCTGCCCTGGGGCATTTGATGGACCCAGCAACCGTTTCGGGGATTACTGGAAGCTCGCGCGGACCCGCACGCCTGTATTTTGGTCCCATTGAACGGAGAAGGCGCATGCCGACAGCGCAGCATCGGAGCCACGACGTGGGTCACTGCCGGGGTGACACGAAATGAGCATCGATCTCGCTCTTGTTCTCCTGCTGCTCGCGGCCGCGGTCGCGATGTTCATCGCCAACAAGCCGCGCATGGACGTCGTGGCGATCCTGATGATCGTCCTGCTGCCGTTCACCGGCATCATCACGATGAGCGAGGCGCTGGCGGGTTTCAGCGATCCAAACATCGTGTTGATCGCCTCTCTTTTCGTGATCGGGGAGGGCCTGGTTCGCACCGGCGTCGCGCGACGGCTGGGCGACTGGCTGGATCAGAAGGCTGGAAGCAGCGAAAGGCGTATGCTGGTTCTGCTGATGCTGGCGGTGGCCGGGCTCGGCGCGCTGATGAGTTCGACCGCGGTGGTGGCGATCTTCATCCCCGTGGTTCTGCGCATCTCGAAGAACACGGGCACGCCAGCCGAGCCAACTGATGATGCCGCTGAGCGTTGCCGCGTTGATCAGCGGCATGCTCGACGCTGGTCGCGACCGCGCCCAACCTTGTGGTGAACTCGGCTCTCATGCGCGCAGGGCGCCCAGGGCTTCGGCTTTTTCGGCATTACGCCGTTCGGCCTGCCGGTTCTTTTGCTGGCGGTGGTTTACATGCTGTTCGCGCGGCGCTGGCTTCCGGCCGGCAAGCAAGGGGCGGATGACGGGCAACGCCGGTCCAGCCTGCGCAATTGGGTCGAGCAGTACCAGCTCACGGATCGGGAGCATCGGGTTCGCGTGCTGCCCGGCTCGCCGATCGCGGGTAAGCGCCGGGAGGAGGTATTGCTACGGTCGAGCGGCGTAAATCTGCTGGCCATCGAGCGCGGCGGCCGCTTCGGCACCGATCTGATCCGCCCGCAGGCGAAGACCGTACTGCAGGAAGGCGACGTGCTGCTGGTCGATATGCTGATGCCCAGCCCCGATTACGAGGCTTTGCGGCAGGAATATGGGGTGGAAGAGCTGCCGTTGGAGGACGGGGGCGGCTACTTCACCGATCAGTCGCAGGAGATCGGCATGGTGGAGGTCATCCTGCCAGCCGATTCCGAACTGATCGGGCAGACCGTGCTGCAGGCCAGGGTTCGCCGGGAGTTCGGCCTGACGGTCATCGGCTTGCGACGCGGTAAGGTGCAGTGCACGGGCACGGATTGCTGAACGAAACCCTGAAGTCGGCGATACGCTTCTGCTGATCGGCTTCTGGTCCGATATCAAGCGCCTGGGTTCCGAGGCGGATACCATGGTCATGTTGAACATGCCGGCCGAGTTCGACGAGGTGCTTCCGGCGGCGAACCGCGCGCCGCAGGCGCTGGGTGTTCTGGCGCTCGTCGTCGCGCTGATGGTCAGCGGCGTCGTTCCGAACGTGCAAGCGGCGCTGATCGGTTGCCTACTGATGGGGCTGCTGCGCTGCGTCGATATGAACAGCGCCTATCGCTCGATCAGTTGGCAGAGCATCGTGCTGATCGTCGGCATGTTGCCGTTCTCGATCGCGCTGCAGCGCACTGGCGGCGTGGATCTGGCCGCCGACGGACTGATTGCGCTGGTCGGCGGCGCGACGCCGCGCATCGTGCTGGGGGCACTGTTCGTGATCACCGCCCTGCTGGGGCTGTTCATCTCCAACACCGCGACCGCTGTGCTGATGGCGCCGGTTGCGCTGGCGGTGGCGAAGGACCTCGGGGCCTCGCCCTATCCGTTCGCGATGATCGTGGCGCTGGCGGCGTCGACGGCATTCATGACGCCCATCTCTTCACCGGTGAACACGCTGGTGGTGGGCCCCGGTAACTACTCGTTCGGCGATTTCGTCAAGATCGGCGTGCCTTTCTCGATCGTGGTGCTGCTGGTCAGCGTGCTCCTGGTGCCGTGGTTACTGCCGCTCTGATCGCGCATCGCCGGACCACCGCTACCACCCACTCCCACGGGTGCCATGTACCGTATCTGCCCGAACGGCCGTGGGGCCAGACGTGACCGTAGCCGAATTCCCGACTATCCCTTGCAATTCCGTGTGCGTTCCGCTGTACTAAAGGTCACGAAAGCGACGAGGCCTGAATCGGGAACACCATGACATCGGCGACGATCAGTACCCATTCACTGCCGTTGCGAGATCAGTTCGGTGCCTGGCACAATTGGTTCGGCTCCATTTTCGACGTAACGCCGCGGCAATCGAGCGATGAGGGCTTCCTCGCCACGAGCCAAATCTGGCAGATGGATGGGTTCGCGGTCAGCAAGGTATCCAATCCGCCGGTACGTGTTGCCCGGACGAAGGCACTGGTGAGGCGCAACCCCGTGGATCACTGGGTCATCACCTTGGGCAACCGAGCCGAGACCCGCATACAGACCCGCGACGCCTCGCTGAAAGTCCCTTCCGGAATGCCATTCATCTTGTCGATGAAAGATGAGGTGGTGAGCGAGCGGAACCAGGACGAACGGGTTTCGCTATACCTGGCACGCGAGATGTTCCCCGAGATGGCGGCTCGGCTCGATGCGGCGTGCGGGTCCGTCCTGAACACCCCGATGGGGCAATTGCTCAGCGATTACATGCTCCTGCTGGAGCGGCGCCTGCCTGATCTGACACCGGCGGATCTGCCGCTACTGACAAATGCAGTCCGTGCCATGGTCGCGGCATGTATTGTGCCGTCGCCGGATAGGCTGGCTGCCGCGGCAAATCAAATCGACATGGGCCGGATGGAAAAGGTACGCCAAATCGTCCGTAGCCATCTTCGCTCGCCGTTTCTGGGGCCGGCCATGGTTTGCCGCATGGTAGGCGCCTCTCGGTCGCAACTCTACCGATTGCTCGAAAGCGAGAGCGGCGTTGCCCGCTACATTCAGCGCCAGCGCCTGCTGGAAGCTTACGCGGCTCTGCAGGATGTGTGGAACAATAGGCCGGTTGCGGCAATCGCCGAAGAGCTGTGTTTTTCGGACGCGTCGAGTTTCAGCCGTGCGTTCAGAAACGAATTCGGCGTGAGCCCACGCGACGTGCGGGCTGCTTCCCTGGCCGGATCGACGCCTTCGGAGGCACCAAAGCATAGCATTGAGCCCGAAAGCGCCAATTTGGGCGCTTGCCTCCGGGCGCTGTGAAGCGGCATTCATCATCGGCCCCCTGTATTGCGATCGGAGGTCATGGTCGGCAATGGTATTTTGCCATCTTGCCGCCATCAGTCCTGGCTGCCAGCGTCGGCCGTGAAGCGGCGCCCAGGCGGGGCCTCCATCAGAGCTGATTGCGACCCCGCTCCAATTGCAGCCTAGAATTGATACCGACGCAGGCCGCCGTCTACCGGGATGACGGTGCCGGTGATGTAGCGCGCCAGTGGCGAGGCCAGCCATACAGCCATTACAGCCAGGTCTTCCGGCTCCCCCCAGAAGCGGACGGGGATCTCGGTTTCGGCGAAGTGCTTGCGGTAGTCTTCCGGGTAGTTGCGGCGGATCTGCTCGCTCATGATACGGCCCGGCGGGATCGAGTTGATGGTGATGCCGAACTGGCCCACTTCGCGCGAAAGGCCCTTGGCCCAGGCATGCACCGCGGCCTTGGCGGCGAAGGCGGCGTTCAGGTGCTCGGGTTCGGATTTACCGGTGATGCAGATGATGCGGCCCCATTTCTGGGCGATCATCTGCGGCAACAGGGCATGGGCGATCTGGCGCTGGCGGGTGAAGTTCAGGGTCATGGCTTCCTCCCATTTCTCCTCCGGCGCGTCGATCGGCAGCACGCGCGAGCCGCCGGCGTTGTTGACGAGGATGTCGACATGGCCGAGCGCCGCGGTGGCCGCGGCGGCAAGTTTCGCGGCCGCGTCCTCAGCCATGATGTCCTGGGCGATGATCGCTGGCGCGATGCCGCCGGCGGCGGTGATCTCGGCGGAGAGGGTTTCTAACAATTCGGTGCGGCGGGCGACGACCGCGACCTTCACGCCCTCGGCGGCCAGGCCGCGGGCGATGGCGCGGCCGATGCCCATGCTGGCGCCGGTGACCAGTGCCGTTTTGCCGGTGAGTTGCAGATCCATGCTCGTTTTCCCGTCCTGTCTCGAAAGTGCCGTTTACAGGTTACCGGTTTGGCCGCGAGTGCGGCGCCTTGCAAGTCCTCTGCTGTGCGAGCCCGACCGCAACGGCAAACGGGGCGCTTTCACCCGACGTGAAAGCGCCCCGTCCGTCGCCACGCGAGGTTGGCAATTCACCTTCCCGGCAAGACCATCCCCAAATCGGGCGATCTGCCTTACCGGAAAAGGGTCAGCCTATTCCGCCGCCATCTGGCGCAGATCCCGGGATTCGGCCAGCGAGACCGGCACATCACCCTCGAACGGGCTGTTCAGGCCGAGTTTCTTGCCGTATTCGCGGATCTGCGGCATGACTTCCTGGCCGAGCAGGCGGATGCAGGTCTTGGCATCCTCCACCGAGACGTTCCCGTCATTGCCCCAGAACGCCATGATGCCCGGGCGGGTTTCCTCCATGATGTATTTCAGTTTCGCCACCACCGTGTCGGGGGTTCCGCAGATGATCATCATGTTCTCGCGCTGCTCCTCGAAGGTCGGCGCGCCGCGCGGGCTGACGGCGCGGCCGGTGGCGAACTCCACGAAGCCGCGGCGCTGCGTGGGCGAGAAATAGCCGGACGGGCTCGACCACACGGGATGCGCCAGGCCGGTGAACTCGCCCTGCATCCACAGGAACTTCTTGGCGTTCTCGACCGCCTTTTCCTCGGTGTCGGACACATGCACGCGGATCAGGTAGCCGCGGTTTTCCGGACCGGGGGTGTAGCCGACCTCGGCCGCCGCCGCGTCATAGGTCTCCCAGATCTTCTTCGTCGCCTCGACGGAGGTGTTGAGGCAGATATAGGGATAGCGGTGCTTGGCGGTCCAGATCACGGTTTCCTTGGACAGCACGCCGGGGATCCAGATGCGTGGATGCGGCTTCTGCAGCGGCACCACCCAGGGGTTCACCACGCGGTGCTGGTAGTGCGTGCCTTCCCAGCGGAACGGGCCGGGCTGGCTCCAGGTCTTGACGATCAGGTCGTGGGCTTCCTCGAACCGCTCGCGGTTGAAGGCCGGGTTCACGCCGGTGGCCAGCTGTTCCTGGCCGCCGCCGCGCACGAAGCCGGAAACCAGCCGGCCCTTGGAGATCATGTCGATCATGCCGAGCTCTTCGGCCAGGCGCACGGGGTTGTCGGCCAGCGGCAGCGGGTTGCCGAGGATGACGATCTTCACCCGCTTGGTGACGGCGGCGAGGATGGAGGCGAAGACGTTGGTTTTCGCCTGCATGCAGAACGGCGCGTTGTGGTGCTCGTTCAGCATGATGCCGTCCACGCCCATCTCCTCGGCGTAGATGTATTGCTCCAGATACTCGTTGTACAGGCGGCTGCCTTCGACGGGGTCGAAGTTCTTGTTGGAGAACATTAGCGCGGTGGCGCCGAACTTCAGACCCTCATTCGGGTCGTAGGCGGACATCGGCTGCTCGGTGAAGTACATCAGATGCATGGCTACTCTCCCCTATGGAGTATTGGCTGGCGGAGTGGTGTTTTCACTTGTTCAAGAACGAGGCGACCAGCCCCGCGAGCGCCGCGGGCTGTTCCATGTCCACGCAATGGCCGGAATTCTTGACCGTCTCGGTGCGGGCGCTGCGCAACGCGGCCGCGTACTGGTCCTGCACGCAATTCGGCACGATCTTGTCGTCGTCGCCCCAGACCACGAGGGCGGGCGTGCGGACGCCGCCGAGCAGGTACGGCAACGTCTGGCTGTACATGTAGGGTTTCCAGGCGGTGCGGAAGCTCATCTCGCGGCAGATGTCCCACTGTTCCAGCTGATCGGTCGTCACATCGCCGAACACCCGGGTGAAGGCGGCGGGGTCGTGGAAGCCGGATTTGGCGTAGTCGATGTAGCTGACCAGCGACTGGTCGGCGATGTAGCCTTCCGTCGGCTTGATGCCCATCGCACCGACCAGGACCAGGCGATGATAGGCGGTGGGCGCCTGGCTGGCCATTTCCGCGGCGATCCAGCCGCCGAAGCCAAGGCCGACGATGGAGGCGTCCGTGATGCCGAGATCGGCCAGCAGCCAGGAATAGATCGCGGCGATGTCGCGCGGGCTGCGCATCCAGGCCGGACGATCGACCGACCGGCCCCAGCCGGGATGATGCGGGACCAGAACCTCGAAATTGCGGGCCAGCTCGTCGTAGAACGGAAGCCGATCGGGGGCGCCGAAATCGTGATGCAGCACCAGGATTTTCTTGCCGCTGCCGGCGCGCGACAGGTGCACTTTGACGCCGGCCAATTCCAGCATCGAGTTCGGTCCAGTTCACACTCGTCATCTTCGTTCCTCTCTCGTGCCTTATGCCGGGCACTTTGTTTCGGAATGGCGTCGACCGGTCGGTGTGATGGGCTCACCTCGCGGCAGGCCAATGCTCGGCGAATGAGGATACTCACGGGTAGATTGGCTTGTCCATCGGTCGGACGATGACGGTTTGGTCAACCGATCCGGATGGGGATGCGGATGGTCATACCACGTTCTGCGGGCGCAGCCGGCACCATTCCGCTTCCGTGCCCCACTCGATCTGCACGGTGGCATGGCCGATGCCAAAACGCCTGCGCAGCTCGGCTGCAACTTCATGCGGACGGATGGCGGGAGGGTTGGTTTCGTCCGGCGCGGTATGCACCAGATGCACGGTCAGCGCGGACTCTGTCGTGCTCAGGCCCCAGATGTGCAGGTCATGCACTTCGCTGATGCCGGGCAGGCCGGCCAGATAGGCCTGCACCGCGCCTTCCTCGATGCCGGCGGGGACGTTGTCCAGCACCAGGGAGACTGCCTCGCGCAGCAGGTTCCAGGTGCCGACGGCGATCACCGCGACGATCGCCAGGCTGGTGAGCGGATCGAGCCACAGCCAGCCGGTCAGCATGATCAGGCCGGCCGAGACGACGACGCCGAGGGAGACGGCGGCGTCGGCGACCATGTGCAGGTAGGTGGCGCGCAGATTGAGGTCGCCTTCGCGCCCGCGCATGAACATCAGCGCGGTGGCGCCGTTGATCAGGATGCCGATGCCGGCGACCAGCATCACGGTCCATTCGCCCACCGGGGCAGGGCTGGCGAGGCGGTAGCCGGCTTCCAGCGCGATGGCGCCGATGCTGACGAGCAGGATGGCGGCATTGGCCAGCGAGGCGAGGATGGAGGTGCGGCCCCAGCCATAGGTGCGTCGCGCGCTGGGCGGCAGTCGGGTCAGCGCCGCGGCCGCCCAGGCAAGCAACAGGCCCAGCACGTCGCCGAGATTGTGGGTTGCGTCGGCGATCAGCGCGACGGAATTCGCCGCGAACCCGTAGAACATCTCGACCACGACAAACAGGCTGTTGAGCGCAACCCCGATGGCGAAGGCGCGGTCGTGCGACACCGGGCCGTGGTGATGGCCGAGGCCGTGGCTGTGCCCCTGGCCATGGTCATGGCCGTGCCCCTGGTCATGGTCGTCGTCTTGATCCGCCGGGGCCTGATGATCATGCCCGGCATGGCCGTGCTCGCCGTGCTTCGCATCCATTGGTTCGCGCCCCTTTGCGGTCGGCACCGCGATGTAACTTGTGTGTGGTCCAGCCTAGCGCAATCGACACACCGCCGCATCCCGGCGACACTCATCGCCAACAATTAGGGAGCGCGCCGTCCATGAGCACATCGCCCGCCCAGCCCGGCAGCCTGCCGAACGCCACCGCGCTGCCGGTGCGGCCGGACTGGCTGGCTCTGCGTCAGGAACCGATCCTGGAGCCCGGCCTGCCGATCGTCGATCCGCATCATCATTTGTGGGACCGGGCGGAGAACCGCTACCTGTTCCCTGATCTGCTGGCCGACGCCAATGCCGGGCACGATGTCCGCGCCACCGTGTTCGTCGATTGCCGCTCGATGTATCGCGCCGACGGGCCGGTGGAACTGCGCCCGCTGGGTGAGACCGAATTCGTCAGCGGCGTGGCGGCGATGAGCGCGAGCGGGCTTTACGGCGGCGCGAGGCTGTGCGCCGGCATCGTCGGATTCGCCGACCTGACGCTGGGCGCGCGGGCGCAGACCGTCCTGCAGGCGCAGGTCGCTGCCGGCGGCGGTCGGTTCAAGGGGGTGCGCTACATCTCTGCCTGGGATCCGGACGAGACCATCCGAAGTTCCTCCATCCGCCCGCCGCCGGGACTGCTGGGCGACAAGACCTTCCGCGAAGGGTTCGCCTGCCTCGCCCCGCTCGGCCTGTCGTTCGACGCCTGGCTGTTCCATCCCCAGCTCGACGAGCTGACCGATCTCGCCCGTGCCTTCCCCGGCACCGCCATCGTGATGGACCATGTCGGCGGCGCGCGCGCATGTCGGCCCCTATGCCGGGCGGCGGGACGCGGTGTTCGCGGACTGGAAGGCGGCGATGGCGCGCCTGGCCGGCTGCCCCAATGTCTTCGTCAAGCTGGGCGGGCTGGGCATGAAGCTGTTCGGCTTCGATTTCCACGAACGCGCGCTGCCGCCTTCCTCCGAGGAACTGGCCGCCGCCTGGCGGCCCTATGTGGAGACCTGCATCGAACTGTTCGGCACCGGGCGCTGCATGTACGAGAGCAATTTCCCGGTGGACAAGGGGACGTGCAGCTATCCGATCCTGTGGAACGCCTTCAAGCGGGTCTCCGCCGGCGCGTCGGCGGCGGAAAAGGCCGATCTGTTCTCCGGCACCGCCGCGCGGTTCTACCGGCTGGGGGAAATCGCCGGGGTAATCGGGTGAACGGGTTGCCATGGCGGCGGGTTTCGGCCAGGAACCACGCGCCAGTAGCCCAACTCCAGACGCCTGCCAAAAGGACCTGACGCAATGAGCCTGCTGCACGCCCTGATCATCGCCGTCCTGCAAGGCGCGACGGAGCTGTTTCCGGTCAGCTCGCTCGGCCACGCGGTGGTGTTGCCGTCGCTGGTGAGCTGGGCGATCGACCAGCGCTCGGCTGCCTTCCTGCCGTTCCTGGTGATGCTGCACACCGGCACCGCCCTCGCGCTGCTGGTTTTCTTCTGGCAGGACTGGTGGGCGCTGCTGGTCGGTGTGCTCGGACTGACGACGCCGCACAGGGTCACCGAGGCCCGCCGGGTGTTTCCGCTGATCATCATCGCTACCATCCCCGCGGTGATCGTCGGGTTCACGCTGGAGAAATTCTTCCGCGGCCTGTTCGGTTCCCCCTCGATCGCCGCCGCCTTCCTGGTCGTGAACGGCTTCATGCTGCTGTTCGGCGAGAAGCTTCGCGGACGCGGCGGCCACCGCCCTTTGTCCAGCCTGAGCAGGCTCGATGCGCTGATCATCGGCTGCTGGCAGTGCCTGGCGCTGATCCCCGGCATCTCCCGCTCCGGCGCGACCATGGTCGGCGGACTGTTGCGCGGAGTGGATCATGCGGGATCGGCGCATTTCTCCTTCCTGATCGCGACGCCGATCATCGTCGGTGCCACCGTTCTGGAAGTGCCCAAGCTGCTGCACGCCGACGTGCCAGCCGGCGTGTTCGAGCTGTCGGCCGTCGCCGCGGTGGCGGCCGGCCTTACCGCCTATGCCAGCACCTGGTTCCTGATGCGGTATTTCCGCCGGCACGATTCCTGGGCGCTGACCCCGTTCGCGATCTATTGCATGGTCGCCGGTCTGGGCAGCCTGGCGTTCCTGAAATTCCTGTAGGTCCGACCGATGAGCACGCAAAACACCTCTGCCGCCACAAAATCGGCCGGTCCCCCGGCTGGTCCCCTGGCAGGCATCCGCATCATCGACCTGACCACGGTGGTGCTGGGACCGTTCGGCACCCAACTGCTCGGCGACATGGGCGCTGATGTCATCAAGGTCGAAATCCCGGCCGGTGACACCACGCGCGAGATCGGGCCGAGCCGCACCCGCGGCATGGGCTCGTATTTCGCCAACCTCAACCGCAACAAGCGCGGCATCGTGCTGGACCTGAAGCGCAAGCCAGCGATGGACGCGCTGTGGCGGCTGATCGAGGGCGCGGACGTCTTCGTGCACAACATGCGCATCAGCGCCGCGGAACGGCTCGGGCTGGGCTACGCCGCCATGGCGGCGCGCAACCCGCGCATCATCCATGCCTGCGCCACCGGCTTCCGCAAGGGCAGTTCGGCACAGGATAACCCGGCCTATGACGACCTGATCCAGGGCCTCAGCGGCATGGCCGCGCTGAACGCCGGGCCGGATGGCGCGCCGCGCTACTTCCCCACCGTGGCGGCCGACAAGCTGACCGGGCAGATGCTCGCTTCCATGATCGGCATGGCGCTGTTCCATCGCGAGCGCACCGGCCAGGGCCAGGAAGTGCATGTGCCGATGATGGAGACGATGCTGAACTTCATGCTCGTCGAGCATCTGTGGCACGGCACGCTGAACGAGCCGGAGAAGGGCCTCGGCTATCCGCGCATGCTGACGCCGCACCGCCGGCCGTTCGAGACCAAGGACGGCTATCTTTGCGTCATCGCGGTGTCGGACATCCAGTTCACCAAGATCTTCACCGCCATGGGCCGGCCGGAATTGATGCAGGACCCGCGCTTCTGTTCGGTCTATGCGCGCGGCCAGAACGCCGATGCGGTGTATGGCGCGCTGGCGGACGGGCTGAAGACGAAAACCACGGCGGAATGGTCGGCGGTGCTGACCGCGGCCGATATTCCGAACGGGCCGGCGAACACGCTGCCGGCGCTGCTGCAGGATGCATATCTGAAGGAGACCGGCTTCTTCCAGCCGACGCAGCATCCGGTGGAAGGGGAGGTTTTGGTGACTGCCATCCCGGCCCGTTTCTCCGCCAGCCCGCCGTCGATCCGCCGGCTGTGGCCGACGCTCGGCGAGCATACCGACGAGGTGCTCCGCGAGGCCGGCTACTCCGACGCCGAGATCGAGGCGATCAAGGGCGCCTGAGCCGCGAAGCCGCGCCGGGCCAGCCGGCGCGCGGCGAACCGCACGATGAGGATGCTCGCCACCGCGATGGCGACGCCGGCGACCGCGTCGGTGAGGTAATGCCCGCCCTCGCTCAGCACCGACAGCAGCATCAGTGCGTTCAGCACCAGCGCCAGGAACGACAGGAACGTGTCCCGAGCGGCATAGGCCAGCAGCACCGCCATGACCGCGTGGTAGGACGGAAACGTGATCAGCCCGGTCAGTTTCCCGAGGTCGATCGTGGTCATGCTGCCGTCGCGCAACGCCTTCAGATGGGCCAGATAGGTAAGGCCCTCGTCGCCCAGCGCGTGATGGAAGATCCAGGCGCTCTGGGCGGGAAACAACGCCGAGAGCGCGATGGTCGGCAGCAGGGACACGCCCATGGTGGCGATGAATTCCAGGTTGCGGCTGCCGCGCCCCGACAGCGGCAGCATGAACAGCAGCACGACGACCTGCACCTGCATGCTGAGATAGGCGGTGCGCAGCAGATGCTGGAACAGCGTATGCCGGTGCACGAAGCCGTTCCAGGCGGACCAGTCGAAGCCCATGGCGGCATCGGCGCGCGCCAGCCATGGATCGGCCAGGGGAGCGTCCAGCGTGGCCACGAGATAGCTGAGCAACGCCCCGCCCGCCCCCAGCGCCACGAAGATGGCGAAGCCCAGTGCCAGGTCCGCCGCGCGATCCCCGGCGCCCAGCCGGGAGTTCAGGGCGGCGTACACCGCGATGTTGGCCCCCAGCAGCACCAGCGTCGCCAGGATCCCACCGAGCCGCACCAGCAGGATGCCCGACCAATTCGCCCAGACCAGGTCCACGGCCCAGATCAGCCCCACCGACAATGCGGCGACCATGACAGCCAGCAAAATGCGGTTCACATCGACAATCCCGGTTTGACGCAATACGCTCGGTTAACATACTAGCGGGCAACCTGCCCGGACGACGAAATGGCCTGGTATTGGTTAAAGGTCGTGTCAGGCTGGCCGAACAAGGAAAGTGACATACATGAGTTGGGCGAAGGTAACGCGGGTTTGCGCCAATCTCCTCGGGGTCGCCCTGCTCGGGCTCACCGGCACGGCCTTCGGTGGTGAGATCCTCCAGTATGTGAGCGGCGGCAGTTCCCTGCCCATCGATCTGGACTGGTTCCAGGTCGTGCTCGCCAGCCTACCTGCCGTGTCCGGCGCGTCCAGCGGTGTTTCCGTTCCGTTCGTGCCGGACATCTACAGCTACCTCAGCAGCCTCACGCTCCCTTTCGGTGCCTCGGTCCAAAGCGTCCTTTGCACGTCCAGCATTAATTGCTGGGTCGGGATCACGCTTCCTTCCATAAGTGGGCTGGACGTCGACTTCATTAGCGGACTTGGTCGCGTCCTGAGTGGCACGGACTATGTGTCGATCCCCATCACCGGCCCCATCGGCTCCAGCATCATCGTCACCTCCACCCCGGAACCTTCGAGCCTGGTTCTGCTGATCAGCGCCGTCGCCGGCGGTAGCTTCCTGCATCAGCGCTGGCGCATCCGGCGTCGGGCGAAGGCGATGGCCGCCGCGCAGCCGGCAACCAAGAACTGAAATCTGTCCGAGGTTTGTTGTCCCAGCCATGATCCGCCGCCGTTCCCTGCTGCTTGCGCTCACCGGCGCATCGTTGACCGGCGGCGCGGGACCCGCGCCGCGTACCCCGCTGGCGGCAATGCCGATCGACCGGCTGTACTTGCCCTGGTGGAAGGCCCGTCACGAGGCGGTGCTGCGCCGGCTGCGCCAGGGGCGGGTGGACCTGCTGTTCATCGGTGATTCCATCACCGAGAACTGGGAACGCCACGGACCGCCGCCGAACATGGATATCGAGCCGGTCTGGCAGCATTTCTACGGCGACCGCAACGCGGTCAATCTTGGTTTCAAGGGCGACGCGACAGCCCATTTGCTCTGGCGCCTGCGCAATGGCGAGGTGAACGGCATCGCCCCAAAGCCGCGGTGATCCTGATCGGTGCCAACAACCTGGGCCGCGTGCACTGGTCCGCCGCCGATACGGTGACAGGGATCGAGGCGGTAATCGCCGAACTGCGCCAGCGTCTTCCCAACACCAAACTGCTGCTGATCAGCGTGCTGCCCAGCGTGCGCTCGGCCTGGGTGGACGAGAACACCGTGGCTATCAACACCGCCCTGGCCAAAATCTACGGCAAGGGCGGCGACGTGACCTGGTTCGACGCGACGCCGCTGTTCACCAGGAACGGCAAAACTGACGTGTCGCTCTATTACGACCAGACCCTGACCCCGCCGGATCCCCCCCTGCACCCGAACCGTCAGGGCATGGAAAAACTGGCGATCGCCATCGAACCAACCATCGCCAGCATGATGGGCGACCGTTCCAAGCTGCTTCGGAACTAGGGCGGCGCCGGCTGCCTTTGGAGCCCCAGCCTTGCTTGCGACCATCCCCCCCAAGGGCAACCGGTATCAGCCCACGGCTTCCGCCAGCAGGTCCAGCAGGGCGGCGGAGAAGGCGCGCATGTTGGCCACGCGGTCCGCGCTGCCGGTCTCCAGGGTGATCACTTTTTCCACCGGGCCGGACACCGCCAGGCAGGAATGGCCGGCCTTGTCGCCGTAGCGGTTGCCGGTGGGTCCGGTGGCGCCGGTTTCGGCGATGCCCCAGGTGGCGGCGAAACGGTGGCGCACGGTGCGCGCGAGCAGCCGCGCGTAGGGCTCGGAGGACGACCGGATGCCTTCCATCTCCGCATCGGTGATGCCGAGCAGCGCGCTGCGGGCGATGCGGGTGTAGACCACGCCGCCGCCGAGGAAATAGGCGCTGGCGCCGGGCACCGAGAGCAGGGAGGCGGAGATCAGTCCGCCGGCGGAGGATTCCGACACCGCGACCGTCTGGCCGCGTCCCTTCAGTATCGCGCCCAGCCGCTGTGCCTTGGGCATGAGTGTGTGCATCTGGCCTGCTCCCTTTTATGACGATCGGCGCGCCGGGTGCCGGCGCGTCCTCCTCCGTTGGCATGCGCAGGCTGCCCGACCTTCCGCGCCGGGGCAACTTTGCGGCCTATCTTGGCCCAGTGCGATATGCGGTCCAGAATGGGGTGTAACCATTCAAGGGAGGAGCGGGCCATGGCCGAACGGGTCGCGGTTGTGACGGGTGCGGGCAGCGGGGTGGGCCGGGCGGCGGCGCTGGCGCTGTTGAATGACGGCTATGCCGTGGCGCTGGCGGGGCGGCGCAAGGAAGCGCTGGAAGAAACGGCGGGCATGGCGAAGGCCGGCCGCGCGCTGGTGGTGTCGACCGACGTGACCAGCGAGGAAGCCGTGACCGCGCTGTTCGCCGCGGTGAAGAAGGATTTCGGCCGCTGCGACGTGCTGTTCAACAATGCCGGCGGCAATGTGCCCAGCACCAATTTCGGCGATTTCACCTTCGAGATGTGGAAGAAGGTCGTCGATGTGAACCTGCACGGCATGTTCCTGTGCGCCAATGCCGCCTATCGCATGATGCGCGACCAGACGCCGCAGGGTGGTCGGATCATCAACAACGGTTCGATTTCCGCGCATGCGCCGCGGCCGGGTTCGGTCGGCTATACCTCGACCAAGCACGCGGTGACGGGACTGACCAAGAGCATCTCGCTCGATGGACGGAAATACGACATCCAGTGCGGCCAGATCGACATCGGCAACGCCGCGACGCCGATGACCGAGCGCATGGCCAACGGCGTGCCGCAGGCCAGCGGGGAGATCATGGTGGAGCCGCGGATGGACGCGGATGCCGTCGCCCGCTCGGTGCTGCTGATGGCGAATTTGCAGCCGGACGCGAACATTCAGTTCCTGATGGTGGCCGCGCACAAGATGCCGTTCATCGGCCGCGGCTGAGTGATCGGCTGGTCAGGGGGCGTTGCTCCCCTGGCCCGCTGTGGCCCGGCTTTCGCAGCGCCTCGACCACCGCCGATGCCGCGCGCCTTCCGTCATGCCATGCGCCTCCGACGGTCCCCGCCAATCCCTCTTCGTTGCAGGCCTCGCCGCAGATGACTAGGCGGCCATCGGCCAAGGGTTGGCCGAGCTTGCCGCGGGCATCGGCGTGGCCGGGTAGCGCGTAGGCGTAGGAGCCGAGGAAGTTCGCCTCGCGCCCCCATTGCGTGACGACCGCTTCGGTGCCGGGAAACAGATCTGTGGACGCGCGCACCGAACAGGCAGGAAAGATGGTTGCGCACGAAATCGATGCAGGCGGCATCGCCTTGTTCCTGCAGCGCCCAGGCGGTATCGGCACCGATCCAGGCGGAGACGTAGTCGCGGCCGAGCGGCCAGAATTGCAGCACGATCGCCGGCTCTCCGGGTTTTTCGACGCGCCGGTCGACGGAACAGGAATCCGGCAGATCCAGACGATCCGGCCCATTGGCCGGCAGCGCCACCTTGATGGCCAGCCCCATCGGAAGGCCCCGCCAGGCATTCGCCGACCGAGGCCGGCAACGGCGGATCGAAGGCGATCGCGCCGCTGGCGAGCACGCCGGTGGAGACGCTGACGATACAGGCCCGCGCCGCGATCGCGCCCTGACCGGTCTGCACCGTGACGCCATCGCCGGACCAGCGCACGCCATGCGACCTTCGCGTTCAGGCGGATGTCCAGACCCTGGCCCAGGCGGGTGGCGACGAAGGCGCCGATGCCGCCATCGACCATGCGATTGCCGCCGGTCAGCATGTTGCGCTTCCAATCGCGTAGGCTGTAGCGATCGGCGTCGGAGACGCAGATCACCGGACCTTCCCACATCTCCACCGACAGCGCCCAGGGGTCGTCCGGCAGGGTCCTTGCCACGTCGGCCAGGCTGCGGTCCGCGCCGCCGGCCGCCAGCAGCGCGTCGCCGGCGGCGATGAAGCGCGGCCAGGCGGCGGCGTAGTCGTCGAGTTCCGTCTCGGTTGCCTGCCTTGTGCCGATGAAGGTGCGTTCGTTGCGCAATTCATCGGAATTGATCAGCCGTTCGCCGGCCGCCTCGGCGATTGGCACCAGCGGATTGCTCTCGGCCACATGCAGCCAGGAAGCGCCGTGATCGAACCAGGTCCCGCCCAAGGCCGGCTCGTTCACGGTGCGCGCCCGCCCGCCGATCCGCCCGGACGCCTCCAGCACCAAAACCCGCCGCCCGGCCTGGCGCAGGCTCGTGGCCGCCGACAATCCGGCGACACCGGCACCGATTACCACCACATCGATCTCGGACGGCATGGGTTTCCCTTCGTCTATGGCGGGAGACATACGAAAATGGCGCCGGTGTTGCCACCGGCGCCATTCAATCATTCGCCAAAAATGGGCGTTTCCGTGCGGCGTGGCCTAGGCCGGCGTGAACATCGGCACTTTCTGGCCGGTGTCGCTGTCCAGGAACACCACCTTCACGTCCTGACCGATCTTGATCTTGGAGAAGTCGCAATCGACGATGTTGGTCATCATCGTCACGCCTTCATCCAGGGTCACATAGGCCATCGTGAAGGGTGGGCTGGCCCGTTCCATCACGCTGTAGGAGTAGACCTTGCCCTTGCCGGAGGCATTGACCCAGCTGCCGTCCGTGCTGAAGCAGAACGGGCAGACGCCGCGCGGGTAGTAGTGCACCTTGCCGCAGCCACCGCACTTGCGCAGCACCAGGCGGCCTTCGTTGCAGGCATCCCAGTAAGGCTTCACTTCCGGGTTGGTGTCCGGCGCGCCGATGAACGAGATTTTCCGCTGTTCAGCCATTTGGATCACTCCCGTTCCATGATGAGCGTGGCGCTGCCGTGCCGCGTGCCGAGCGAGCCGCCCGTGCCGTGCGCCAGCGCGATGTTGCAGTTCGGCACCTGCACCTTCGGGTGCGCTTCGCCGCGGAGCTGACGCACCGCCTCGATCACCTTGGTGATGCCGCCGCGGTTGGCCGGGTGGTTGTTGCAGAGACCGCCGCCATCGGTGTTGAACGGCAGCTTGCCGACACCCGAGATCAGGTTGCCGTCAGATACGAACTTGCCGCCCTGGCCCTTGGCGCAGAACCCGAGGTCTTCCAGCTGCATCAGCACGGTGATGGTGAAGCTGTCGTAGATCGAGGCGTATTTGATGTCGGTGTGCTTCACACCGGCCATCTCGAACGCCGCCGCGCCGGAGTAGCGCGCGCCGGAGTAGGTCAGGTCGACCAGGCCGCCCATCTGGCCCTTCGGCGCCTCGCCATGGCCGATCACGTTTACCAGCGGCCGCTTCAGCGCCTTGGCGATTTCCGGCTTCACCACGACCAGCGCGCCGCCGCCATCGGAGATGACGCAGCAATCGAGGCGATGCAGCGGGGTGGACACCATCGGCGAATTCACCACGTCCTCCACCGTCACAACGTCGCGCAGCATGGCGTTCGGGTTGTACTGGGCGTGGGTGGAGGCGGCGACCTTGATCCAGGCGAGCTGCTCGGAGGTGGTGCCGTATTCGTACATGTGGCGCTGGGCGCACATGGCGTACATGTTCACGACCGTGGGCGAGTACGGATACTCGAACATCATGTCGGGCTGGGCCGGGTTGCCGGCGCGGGCGGCGGTGCCGGTGGCCTGGCCCTCGCTGCGTGGACGGCCCGCCAGCGTGATCAGCGCCACATTGCAGCGTCCGGCGGCGATCGCCTCGGCGGCGTGGGAGACCAGCAACAGATAGGACGACCCGCCGACATCGGTGGAGTCCATATGGCGAACCTTGAGGTTCATGTGGTCGATCATTGAGATCGGGCCCATGCCGGGTGCGTCGCCGGCGCAGAAATACCCGTCCACATCGTCCTTGGTCAGACCCGCATCCGCGAGCGCGCCGGCGGCGCACTCCGCATGCAGCTGGGCCACGGACTTATCCGTTGCCTTGCGCGTGGGGTGTTCAAACGCCCCCGCGATATATGCTTTTCCCTTGAGACTCATGCAGTCGCTCCTTTTGCGAGCTCGTTTCCACCCGTCGGTGCGAGACAACTATACTGATCGGTAGAGGATGCGCTAGCCACCCCTAAACGGTGGCCACCGGCGTCGCCGGCGACCCGACCGCGCCGGGCAGGCGCAGTGGCGGTGCGGTCAGCAAGAAGCGGCTGCGGCCGTGCTCGCGCAGCCAGTCGGCGAGCTCGGTCATGTACCACATCTCGCCGAGATAGACCCCGAGCTTGAACAGGCAGTGGGCGTGCAGCGGCAGGCTGGCGCAGAACGGCTCGGCGCAGGGCCGGGCGGGCGCCGCCTCCACCGCGTAGTTGTCGGCGAACAGCGACACGAGCTGGCTGTCGGTGACCCATTGCTGCAGCCGCTCGTCGCGGCCATCGAGCGCGGAGGTGGTGGCGAACAGCACCGCCGGGTCCGGCTTCTTTTTCATTTCCAGCAGCAACTGGGCGAAGCCGGTGCGCAGGCAGACGAAGTCGCCGGGTTCGATGACAACCTTGTCCTTCTCCAGCACGCCCATCAGATCCTCGTAGCTGACCACCTTGCCGGAGCGGCCAAAATGCGCCTCCAGGTCGATCATCACGCCGCGGCCCTGCACGCAGGTTTCGGCGATGTTCTCGACGCCGAGATGGCGGGCGCCCTGCGGTTCGTCGCAGGGGATTTCCTGGCCGTCGCGGTAGATCACCGGGCCGACGATGTCGGTGCCGGCGCGAAAACCGTTGTAGTAGCAATCGACGGGTTTGCCGTTGCCCTCGAGGTCGAAATACTGGCCGACATGGGCCAGCGTGTCCCACTGGGTGGAGTATTGCAGGGTCAGCAGCACCTGGTCGTCACTGACCACATCGAGGGCGGTGGGGTCGTCGCAGCGCAACGGAAAATTCATGTTGGAACGGTTGCCGCTGCGCCTTGTGGGCGACAGCACCGGCGGGTTGCGGCGGGGATTGATGATGTTGCCGCCCGGATAATCCAATGGCAGAGACAGGCAGAAATTCCGACCGGTCTTCACCTCGGCGATGCCTTGCAATACCTTTTCCGGCGTAACCAGATTGAGCCGGCCCAGTTCGTCGTCAGGACCCCAGTCGCCCCAGGTCGAGCCCGCCGGGCGTTTCTTCCAACGCGGATTATCCGCCATGATCGTTTCCCCTCCGCCAATTGCAGCGGTGGGATCATGTCAGGGGTTCTCAGGACAGGGCAAGAGAGGCGGGCTGCGCGGCGGCCGGTGACACCTTCCCGCGCGGTTCCGGGCGGGCCAGTTCCAGATCGCCGGTGAAGCGGTCGCGCCAGCGGTCCAGGCTGTTGCGGCGCATGACCTCGATCATCGCCGCGTGACGTTCCCGCCGTTCCTCCACCCGCATCGACAGGGCGCGATCCATCGCCATCGCCACGCCGACACTGTCATACGGGTTGATCAGCAGCGCCGTGTCGAACTCGCAGGCCGCGCCGGCGAATTGCGACAGGATCAGCACGCCGGGGTCTTCCGGGTTCTGCGCCGCGACATATTCCTTGGCCACCAGGTTCATGCCATCGCGCAACGGCGTCACCAGCCCGACATCCGCCATGTCGTACAGCGGCATCAGCGCCGATCGCGGAAAACTCTTGTTCAGGTAGCGCAGCGGCGTCCAGTCGATCTCGGCGAAGCGGCCGTTGATGCGGCCGGCCTCGGCTTCCAGCTCGCGGCGAATATCCTTGTAGGTCTGGATGTCGCCACGCGAGGGTGGGGCGATCTGCAGGAAGCTGACGCCGCCGCGCGCCGCCGGGCAATCCTCCAGGAAGCGCTCGAAGGCCTGGAAGCGCTGGCGCAGACCTTTGGAGTAATCCAGCCGGTCGACGCTGAGGATCAGCTGGCGATGGCGCAGGCTGCCGCGCAGCCGGTCGGCGGTGCGCTTGTTGGCCTGCGCCTTGGCCTGGCCGCGGACCTCGTCCACATGCACGCCGATCGGGTAGACGCCGGTGCGGATGATCCGGCCGTAGGCGCGCAGGATCTGCCCATCGGCGGTGGTTTCAACCAGTTCCCCCTCGCAATGGCGCAGCACATAATCGGAAAAGCCGGCGCGGTCGGTTTCGGTCTGGAAGCCGACCAGGTCGTATTGGCACATCGCCTGGATCAGTTCGGCATGGGCGGGAACCGTCATGAACACTGGCGGCGCAGGAAACGGCGTGTGCAGGAACAGGCCGATGCGGTTGCGGCAGCCGGCCTGACGCAGGCTGTCGGCCAGACACAGCAGGTGATAGTCGTGCGCCCACACCAGATCATCCGGCTGCAGGATCGGCATCAGGGCTCGGGCGAACTGGTCGTTGACCCGCTGGTAGCCGGAAAACTCCTCCCAGGTAAACTTACTGAGCCCCATCTGGTAGTGCAGCACCGGCCACAGCGTGTCGTTGGCGAAGCCGCGATAGAACTCGTCATAGTCCTTGCGCGAGAGATCGATGGTGTAGAGCGAGATCGGGCCGACCTGCTGGCGCGCCTTGGCGTGCCCGGATGGGGTGGCGACGGCATCGCCGCTCCAGCCGAACCAGACGCCGCCCTGCTGTTTCAGCGCGTCCAGCACCCCGGCGGCGAGGCCGCCGGCGGTGGCCTGCCCCTCGGTGATCGGGGCGACGCGATTGGAAACGACGACCAGCCGGGACACGATCAGTTTCCCCCAACATTGACGCGAATATGGCACGGAAACTGTGACACAGATTTACGCCGCCTCCGCAACCCCGTGCTGCTGCTGGAGCAGCAGGTCGCGGTACGGTCCGGATCGCGCCGCGAGTTCCGCCGGCGAGCCGTCATCGACGATCCGGCCATGATCCATGACGATGATCCGGTCGAAGCTGGCCAGGGTGGACAGCCGGTGGGCGATGGCGATCACGGTGCGCCCCTGCATCAGCCGGTCAAGTGCGGACTGGATGGCGCGCTCGGACTCGCTATCGAGCGCGCTGGTGGCCTCGTCCAGCAGCAGGATCGGCGCGTCCTTCAGCAGCGCGCGAGCGATCGCCAGGCGCTGGCGCTGGCCGCCCGACAGCTTCACGCCGCGGTCACCGACCATGGTGGCGAAGCCGTCCGGCAGCGCCTCAATGAAACTGCGGCAATGGGCCATCTCGGCCGCGGCCAGCACATCGGCCTCGGAGGCGTCGGGCCGGGCGTAGCGGATGTTTTCCAGCACGGTGCGATGAAAAAGGGATATGTCCTGCGGCACGATCGCCATGTCCTGGCGCAGGCTGGTCTGGGTGACGCGGCGGATGTCCTGCCCGTCGATCCGTACCGCCCCGTCCTGCACGTCGTGGAATCGCTGCAACAGGGCCAGCACGGTGGATTTGCCCGCGCCGGAATAACCGACCAGGCCGACCCGCTGGCCCGGCGCGATGGTGACGTTGAACTCGTTCAGCACCGAGGCGCGGCCGGGATAGGCGAAGCGGACATGATCGAAACGCACTTCGCCGGGTCCGCGCACCAGGGGCGGCGCATCGGGCGCGTCGGGCAGTTCGTGTGCCAGCAGCAGCACGCCGATGGCTTCCTCCAGCCGGGCGACGTGCTGGGTGAGGTCGACCAGCGATACCGCGAGGTCGCGCGTGCCGTGCAGGATGCTGAAGGCGAGCGAGGTGAGCAACACGATGTCGCCGACCGTGGCTCGGCCCTGCTGCCATAGCAGGATGCCCCAGCCAACCACGCCGGCGGTGAGCAGCGCGGTCATCACCGCGTGCAGCAGGCGGAGCTTTTCGAGGTACATCAGGCTGCGCCGGCGCGACGCCATCTCCGATCCGATGGTGGAGCCGACGCGCTTCTGCTCACGCAGGCTGGCACCGAAGGCGCGTACCACGGAGACGTTGGCGATGATATCGACCAGTTCGCCATCGACCGCGGCCGCCTTGGTGGCGAAATCGCGGTGCAGGCCGGTGCCGGCGCGAGCGAGGAAGAAGATCACCGCGCCGAGGGCGACCGCGATGGCTACCAGCACCATCGCCATCTGCGGGTTGACCGAGCCGATCAGCACGACGGCGCAGATCACCCCGAAGCAGGGCGGCAGCACGTTCCAGACGCCGGTGTTCTCCAGCGTGAAGACCGCGGTGGCGCTGGCGCTGACGCGGCTGGACAGGCCGCCGGGAAGGCGGTCGGCGAAATAGCTGGGCGAATGGCCGGAGAGATAGGCGAACAGGTCCCGCCGCACGTCGCCGGTGACCTCGACGAACACCTTGGCCGCGGTGAAGCCGCCGACCCGCCAGAGCAGGTTGTCGGCGGTGATCAGCGCGCACAGGATCGCGAAGGCGCCCCAGACGTCGCCGCCCCCGTTCGGGCCCTTGGAGACGACGTCGATCAAATGCTTCAGGCCGTACTGGGTGGAGACCGAGCAGATCACCGCCAGCAGCACCGAGATCAGGATGACCGAATGGCCCACGGCATGGCGGCGGATGAAGCTGAACAGGAAGGCCAGCGGCCGGCCGGCCAACCGGGAAAGATCGGGGACGGACGGTTCGGGGCCTGCGTGTTCGTGACCGGAAAGACCTCGCGACAGCCCGGGAACCGGCGCGATCACTGTCTCAGCTGTCCCCAACCGCATATCCATCCAGGCCCGCTCCTTGAAACATCCGCTTTTCGCATCCTGGCTCGTACACGGGTTCTGTGGCATGATTGGGGCGCGTTTGGATATCGGATTTCTCCAACGGGTTGAGTTTCCGAGGGCTTCCATCGCGAGCGGCGGTCTGGAATGCGGCCGAGCGCACCGCTTTTTTGCCACATTCGCGAACTAAATTCGATAATTGAGAATTCCGGCCTGGATGGCAAGTCGATCGACAAGTATCTAGGACGCATTATTGTTCCTACTCTTGTCGAAAGGTGGCCAGTTGCCATGCGTATTGCCCAAGTCTCGCCTCTGTTCGAAGCGGTTCCGCCCAAGCTCTATGGCGGCACGGAGCGGGTTGTTTATTCGCTGACCGAGGAACTGGTGGCCATGGGCCACGACGTGACCCTGTTCGCCAGCGGCGACTCGGTCACCTCGGCCAAGCTGGCGCCGATGCGCGAGCAGGCGCTGCGCCTGGACCCCTCGGTGCGCGACTGGGTGGCGACCTATTACCAGATGGTCGAGCTGATCTATCGCCGGAAGGATGAGTTCGATGTGTTGCATTTTCACATCGACTATTTCCCGCTGTCGCTGTTCGGCCGGCAGAATGTGCCCTATTTGACCACTGTGCACGGGCGGCTGGACGTAAAGGAATTCGTCGACGTCTACAGCACCTTCCCCGACGCGCCGATGGTGTCGATCTCCAACAGCCAGCGCCGGCCGATCCCCAACCTGAACTGGGTGCGCACCATCCTGCACGGCATGCCGCGCAACCTCCTGACGCCCCAACCCGTGAAGCGGGACTACTACGCGTTCCTCGGCCGGGTGTCGCCCGAGAAGGGCCTGGACCGCGCAATCAAGATCGTCGGCGCCGTCGGCGGCAAGCTGAAGATCGCCGCCAAGGTGGATAACGCCGACCGGGAATACTACGAGACCGAGATCAAGCCGCTGCTGTCGCAGGGGCATGTCGAGTTCATCGGCGAGATTGACGATAGCCAGAAGCCGGCGTTCCTGTCCGGCGCCAAGGCGCTGGTGTTCCCGATCGACTGGCCGGAACCGTTCGGCCTGGTGATGATCGAGGCGATGGCCTGCGGCACGCCGGTGATCGCGTTCAACTGCGGGTCCGTGCCGGAAGTCATCGACGACGGCCTGACAGGCTTCATCATCGATGGGCCGGACTTGAACACGCGGGTCGACAACGCCGTGAAAGCCATCGGCCGGCTGGGCGAACTCGACAATACCCGGGTGCGCGCGCAGTTCGACAAGCGCTGGAGCTCGCGCCGCATGGCCGAGGACTACGTGAGCCTTTACGAAGAACTGATCGGCACGCGCAAGGCGGCCTGAAGACGTCCAGGAGGCTCTGCCCCCTGGACCGCTTTTTCCTTACAGGCTCTTCTCGATCCAGTCCTTCAGGCGGCTCTTCGGCAGGGCGCCGACCTGGGTGGCGACGGGTTTGCCGTCCTTGAACAGGATCAGGGTGGGGATGCCGCGGACGGCGAAATTGTTTGGCGTCATCGGGTTTTCGTCGATGTTCACCTTGGCGACCGTCAGCTTGCCGGCGAGCTCGCCGGCGATTTCCTCCAACGCCGGGCCGATCGCCTTGCAGGGACCGCACCACTCCGCCCAGAAATCTACGAGCACCGGGCCGGTGGCCTTCAGCACGTCGGTGGCAAAGCTTTCGTCGGTGACCGGCTTGGTGTTTTCACTCATGGGATGCCTCGGTTCTGGGTTCAGTTGCTAACTTGGTG
Source organism: uncultured Alphaproteobacteria bacterium (assembly GCA_963839645.1). Taxonomy (GTDB): domain Bacteria; phylum Pseudomonadota; class Alphaproteobacteria; order Acetobacterales; family Acetobacteraceae; genus PALSA-911. The sequence continues at coordinate 1,393,457 of CAWIVZ010000001.1, forward strand.
TGGCAGAGCACGTAATCGGCTGCGGGCGCGCAATCAAGCGGACGCGAGGGAGGCGCTGGGCTGATGCGCGTCCAGCAACGGGTCAGGCAGCATGACAACCCTGGCCGCCCGGGTCCAGACCAGGGCGCAGCGCACGGTTTTGGCGGGAAAGATCTGCCGCAGCACCGCACGGTAGGCGGCCAGCTGGCGCAGATACAGCACCGGGGTTTCGGCGGCGGTTTTCGGCGGGTCGCGGTTGGTCTTGTAGTCGGCCAACAGTACCGAATCGTCCAGGACCACCAGGCGATCGACTAGGCCGCCGACGACGGAGGGCGTGCCGGCGGGGCCGGTCACCAGCCCAGTCAGCGGCACTTCCGCCCGGCTGCCGAGGCCGAACAAGGGGGCGAGTTGCGGATGGTCCAGGATGGCCAGCACCTCGGCCGCGATCTCCGCCGCGGCACCTGAAGCGAGCCCGTTTCCCGGGCGGTCCAGCCACGCACGTGCGGCGGCGGGGCGGTCGGCCGGGGCGATCGCCGGTAGATGTTGCAGCAGAGCATGCACCAGTTGCCCGCGGCGAAAGCGCCGCCCCTCGGTATCGCGCTCGCCGAGCGGGGAGGCAGCGCCAGGGACCTGGCCCAACGCGATGCCTTCCGGGCGGCTGGGCGCCAGATGCTCCGGCCGAGCCGGTTCGGGCGGCGGCGGACGCGGCTGCCAGTCCGGCGCGCGGCCGATCCAGCCGGGCAATGCGGCGGTTCCGCCGGAAGCGGTCTGGGCTGGGGTGCGCACTTCCGCGGTTTGCGGGCTGGCGAGACGCAGTTTGTCCCCGTCCCAGGCCGGGAATGCCTGGGCTTGCGCGGGCAATCTGGAAAAGCCGTTGGCCACCATCGAGTACCAGCTGTTGTCGGGCAGCGTGCGGCTGGGCTGCCAGCCGCAGACCACCAGCCGGTCCTCGGCGCGCGTCAGCGCGACATACAGCAGCCGGTTATGCTCGGCCGTGCGCTTTTCGGTAGCCTCCGCGCGCAGCCGGTCTGCCACGCCGGAGCGGAATTCCTGCCTTGGCGCCCAGAGCGGCACGTCTACGCCTGAGGCGGGATCGGTGCCCCAAACCACCGAACCGTCGTCGGGCGGCAGCGCGGTGGTGTCGGGCAGGATCACCAGCGGTGCCTGCAGGCCCTTGGCGCCGTGCACGGTCATCACCCGCACGGCATCGCCGGCGGCTTCGGCCTGGCGTTTCACCTCCGCGCCCGAGCGGCGCAGCCAGTGCAGGAAGCCCTGCAGCGAGGGCGGATGCATCTGGCCATAGGACAGGGCGGCGTTCAGCAACTCATCCACCGGCTCGGCCGCTTCCGGCCCCAGCCTGGCGAACAGCCGCCCCCGCCCGCCGAGCGGGCCGAGCGCCTCCGCCAGCAAGGCGTAGGGCGGCACGTAGTCGACCCTGGCGAGCATCGCCGACAGAAAATCATGCGCCGCGCGCCAATCCGGCTGCTCGTCGGCCCGCGTGCGAAGGGCGTCCCACAGGGATCCGCGCCGGCCGACGGCCAGCTGCATCAGGCTGTCGTCGGTCAGGAACCCCAGCGGGCTGGTCAGCACGCAGGCCAGGCTCAGATCGTCCTCCGGCAGCAGCAGCGTGTCGGCCAGGGCGAGCAGATCCTGCACCGCCGGCTGCTCGGTCAGCACCATGCGGTCGAGCCCGGCCACCGGCACGCGGCGCTGCTTCAGTTCGCGCACCAGCGCCCGGGCCAGTTCGTCACGCCGGCGTACCAGCACCAGCATGTCGCCCGGCTGCCAGGGGCCGCCCCTGGCTTTCCAACATCACGGAGCCATCGGTCTGCCCGGCGATCCACTCGGCCAGCGCCGCGGCCAGGGTTTGCCGGGCCGAGGGAGCCGCGGCATTGCGCTCCGCCACGTCCCAGGCGGCGCTGTCCTGTGACGGCGGCACCGGCGCCAGCGGCCATAGTTCCACCGATCCGGCGAAGGCGGCGCGGTCGGCGTAGTGCATGAGCTTTTCGCCATCCCCGACCACGCCCCTGGCGGCGATCGGATCGGCGAACACCGCGTCCACAAGCGCCAGGACCGGCGTGGTCGAGCGAAAGGACACATCCAGCGCCACGTCGCGCCACGGCTTGCCGGCGCGTTCCACGACGCGGGCGAGCGTCGCCCGCTCGCGCTCGAACGAGTCGGCGTCGGCGCCCTGGATGGAATAGATCGACTGCTTGCGGTCGCCGACGGCGAACACCGTGCGATTGATCTCGCGCGCGCCGCTGCCGGCGAAGAATTCCTCGGTCAGCTTGCCGGCAATGCGCCATTGCGCCGGCGCGGTGTCCTGCACCTCGTCCAGCAGCAGATGATCCAGGCCGCCATCGAGTTTGTAGAGCACCCAGGCAGCACCCGGATCGACCAGCAGATCTGAGGTGCGCTGGATCAGGTCGTCGTAATCGAGCAGGCCGGTGGCGTCCTTGCGATCGGCGTAGGCCTGGATCACCGGCATTGCTAGGGTCACCAGGGCAGCGGAGATTTTCGCCAGTTCCAGGGCCCGGAGCTGGTCCTCGATCTCCACCACGCGGTCCTGCTCGGCCAGAAAGATGGGCGGCAGCTCGGGGTTCTGCTCGGCCAGCTTCTTGTTGACGAACACAGTGGGGCCGCGCGGGTTGCCGTTCGCGAGCAGGAATTCGTCGCGCCAGGCCTGCCAGTGCTCGATCCGCTCATCCGCATCCAGCGCCAGCCATTCCAGCAGCTTGCGGGATTTTTCCGCCGAGGTGGCGGCGCCTCGCTGCTGCACCGCCTGGGCCGCGCGACGCAGCACGGCTTCTTCCCGCCAGTTCACCGCCCGCCCGAGGATCGCGTCCCGGTCGTCCTCCGCTCGCAGCCCGACCGTTCGCATCATCGCCGGCAGCACGCCGTCCGGGCCCAGCGTCGAAATCGCGGCCAGTCGCTCCCGGTCCCCTCGCAGCACGTCCACCAGCCGGCCGAACCCCGCCAGCGTGCTCAGCCCGGCCAGCAGCGCCAGCGCCGACCGCAGGCCGGAAGGGTGCGCCTCCGCCAGCATGTCCTCGCGCGCCTCGGTCAGCGCGTCGTCGGCGTCGCGGTCCTCCACCAGTTCGAAATGCGGCGAAATCCGCGCTTCCAGCGGGAAGCGCCGCAGCAGGGACTGGCAGAAGGCGTGGATGGTGCCGATGCGCATGCCGCCGGGCAGGTCCAGCACCTCCGCGAACAGCGCGCGGGCCTTGTCGCGCAGCCCGGCGGTCGGCGTGACGCCGAGTTCCCGCAGTTTGGCGTCCAGCTCGGCGTCGTCCAGCGTCACCCATTCGCCAAGCGTCTTGTTCAGCCGGATCGCCATTTCGGCCGCGGCGGCCTTGGTGAAGGTGAGGCACTGGATGCGCGACGGGTCCGCGCCGCCGAGCATCAGGCGCAGCAGCCGGTCGGTCAGCAGCTTGGTCTTGCCCGATCCCGGCGCTGGCGGCGACGAAGGCGGAGATTTGCGGATCGGACGCTTCCAGCTGCGCCCTTGTCGCCCGGTCTCGCGCGGAAAGGCTCATGGCGCGTCCTCGTCGTCATTGCCGGCGACCGACCATTCGGCCACCCGCGCCAGCTGGGCATAATCGGAGAAACGCGGCGCCAGGGCGGGGCGGGGTTGCGACAGGTAGGGGACAGCCGGGATCATCGAACGCCTCGATCCGCTCCCGCAGCCGCGCCGCCGCTTCCGCCACCGCGTCCGGGATGCTCTGTCCTGCCTTTGCGAACAACGCGACGTTCTCGCCGGCGATGAGCCCGCCGGTCAGGTGCCAATAGGCGAGCTGCGTCACCTGCCCGGCGATCCCCTCGAAGGCGCCGGCCTCCGCCATCGCCGCCTCCAGCGGCAGTTGCGGCGCGAGACCCAGATCCACCAGCTTTTTCGACGGCACGGTGCCGGTCTTGTAGTCCAGGATCACCAGCCCGCCATCGGCCAGCTGCTCGATGCGGTCGGCACGTCCGGTCAGGGTGAAGCGCTGCGCCGGCAGTTCCCATTTGCCGGGCACCTCGGACGATATGGCCACCGGCGCATTGCCGCCGCGCCGGCCGATCTCCGTCTGCGCCACCCATTCGGCGATGCGCTCCAGCCGTGGCGCCCACCAGGCCTCCAGCGCCGGACGCAGGCCGGCTGCCTTCATCTCCGTGAGCAGCGCCTCGCGCAGCTTCTCCGCGCCGCGTGCCGGCCAGGCGGTGCCGTGCGCATGCAGGAAGCGGTGGATGCCGCCATGCACCAGGGAGCCGTAATCGGCGGCGTCGGTCGACTGGTCGATCGGGTCGAGCACCCGCAGGCGCAGGATATGCCGGGCGTAGATCGCGTAGGGATCGCGCAGCCAGGTCTCGATCTCGGTCACGCTCAGCTTTCTCGGCCGCAATGCCACCGGCGGGCAGGGCCGGGGAGGAGACACCGGCTTTGCCTCGCCCTCCGGGCGATCGAGCGCCTCGGCCCAGCCAGCCGCCGGATGCTCGGGCAGCTTGCGGTTCTGGCCGGCCAGGAACGCGTCCAGCCGGGTCAGCCAGCGGGCGGGCACCGCGGGCGCGCCGTCGCGCCGGCGCGGGCAGGACAGCACAACCTGCGGCGCGGCGCAGGCGGCGGAGACGAAATCATGCGCGTCCTGCCCGACCGCCTCCTCCGGCGAGGGCAGGCCCACCTTCGACCGCATCTGCCGGCTCATCCACGGCCCGGGTTCGGTCGCACGCGGCCAGATGCCTTCCGCGAGGCCGCCGAGCACGATGGTTTCCGCCGTCTGCAGCCGGGCTTCCAGCAGGCCCCAGATGAACACGCGCGGATGTTCCATCCCCTCGCGCCCGCGCAGTGCCCGGCGGGACCGCACGGCGATCCCTTCCAGCACTGCGTCGAGCAGGCCCGGCAGGGTTTTCCGCCGTTGGTCGGGCAGCACCGGCAACACGGCCAGCACTGCAGCGAGCTGGGCGGCCAGCGCCTCGCCCTCCTCGGCGGCCCAGAGCCGGGCAGGGCCAGGCGTGTCGTCGGTCGCCGCAAGCAATTCCCCGGCCTCGACGATCGCGGCCAGCATCTTTGCCGGTTGTTCCTCGGGCGCGGTCATGATCCGCAGCGCCGGTTCCAGGCAGGCCTCCAATCGCGCCAGGAAGTCGAGCGGCGCGGGCTTGCCTTTCTCGTCCAGCTTCATCCGCAGGCCGGTTACCCCGCCTGGTGGGCGCGGGCCGCGCAGGATCGCCAGTTCCAGCTCCCGCGCCGCGGCCCGGCAGGCGGCAGGGGACAGGCCGGCGGCGGTCAGCGGGTGCTTCAGCAGCGCCAGCAGCGGCACCGGGGCGAGCTGCTCCGCCACCGCCCGGGCCAGCAGGCGCAGGAACACCGCCGGCGGCGTCTCGGCCAGGGGCTCGCCGGCGCTGTCATCGGCGACGATGCCGAAGCGCGCCAGTTCCGCCGTCACGCGCATGGCCAATTCCCGGTCCGGCGTGACCAGCGCGGCCCGGGCGCCTTTCGTTTCCAGCGTGTCGCGCAGCACCAGGGCGATCGCGGCGGCCTCGTGCTGCTGGTCCGTGGCGGCCAGGCGGAACATGCCATCCAGGGCCGCCGGCGCGGCGTCGCGCCAGGCGCCCAGCGCCTTGGCCGGCAGCAGCGTCTGGCCGAGCAGGCCGGCTCGTTCCACCGGCACAAGCGATGGCGGCAGGGTGGGCCATTCCCGAACGTCGCCGGGCTGCGCGCCCAGGCCATTCAACAACCGCTTGAGGCCGGATTGCGGATGTGCCTCGTCCAGCGCCTCCCAGACCTCCGGCTCCATCGCGGCATCCAGCCCCGGCAGCACCACCGCCCCGTTCGCCAGTCGCGCGACCACGCGCAGCAGCCGCGCCACGGCCGGGATCCCGCCGGTGGCGCCGGCGGCCAGCACGCGAAACGGCGGCGGCTCGGCCTCCCAGGCGGCGGCCTGGGCATCGAGCAGCGCGACCTGCCGCGCCGCAGGGTTCATCAGCCCCTCGGCGGCCAGAAATTCCGGCCAGGCATGAGTGACGATGCGCAGGAAGCTGAGCGTCTGGTTCCAGTGCTCGGCGAAATCCGCCTCCGCCGCGTCCGGCAGCCGCTCGGCCAGATCGATCTCCGCCCGCTCGGCCTCGTCCATCAGTCGCGCCAGCTCCACCGCCAGCTTCCAGGCCGCATCCGCGCCGGTGGGCGCACCGTTGGCGCCGCCCATCGCCAGGATCAGCCGCGCCAGCTCGGCCGCGCGGCGCGCCGGATCGACCGCCGGCGGCAGGTCGAGCGCGCCGGCCAGGGTCAGCGGCGCCTCGTCCAGCGCCCCCAGCGCGACGATGCGCGGCAGCAGCAGCGGCCGTCCGCCGGAGACGCGCAGGAACGCCTCCGCCAGAGACCGCGCCGCACGCCGCGTCGGCAGCAGGATCAGGCCGCTGGGAATGTCCGCCGGCTCGGCGCGCAACCACTCTGCCGCGATGGCATCCAGGAACGAGGCGTGCGCGGGAACCGAAAAGAGGTTCAAGGCGTCAGATCGGCCAGCGCGCTTCGCCATAGGCGGGCGCATGCAGCAGATGCTCGGTTTCCTCCAGATCCTCGGGTGTGGACAGATGGAACCACAGCCCGTCATGCACCACCACGCGCAGGCGACCGGCGGCGATGGCTCGGTCCCAGGCCAGGTTCATGCTGAACGGCGCGTCCGGCATGCCCTCCATCAGCGCCGGCGAGATCAGCTGCACGCCGGCGTAGATGTATGGCACCACCTGGCGCTCGCCGCGGCGGCTCGGGCGGCCCCATTTATCGACAGCGAAATCGCCGAACCCCACCTCCGCGCGCACGTGAAAGCCGCGGTGCACCAGCAGCACGCCGTCCATCTCGGCCGGGTCGAAGGCCTGGGCGAGCCGGGCAAGCGCCGGGCGCGGACCGTCGAGCCAGTAGGCGTCGCCGTTGATGACATAGAACGGCTCCGCGCCGAGCAGGGGCAGCGCCGCGCGAACGGAACCGCCGGTATCGAGCAGGGTCGCTTCCCGCATCAGCGTGGTGCGCGGCGGCATTCCGGCCGCTTTGCGCGCGGCCAGATGGGCCGCGACCTTGTCCGCCTGCCAATGGGCGTTCACCACCACATCGGCCACATCAACCACGGTCAGCCGCTCGAAGATGTGGTCCAGCAGGGTCCGGCCACTGAGGAGCAGCAGCGGTTTCGCCGTCGTCTCGGTCAGCGGGCGCATCCGCGTGCCCAGGCCGGCGGCCAGGATCATCGCTGTGGATGGACGGAGGATCATGCTGTTGCTTTCGATGCGTTGGCGCCCTGAGAGGGCGGGTTGGCGCGTTGCTCGACGGGTATCCAGCGATCCATGGCACGCGCCAAGGGGGCAGCAGCCGGATGCTTCAGGGCCTCGCCCAGCAGACGCCAGGTGCGCGGACCGTAGGCGAGGTAGCCGGGCCGCCCGTCGCGGCGGGCCAGGCGCACCCATTGCGCCGCCACGCGCAGATGTCGCTGTGCCGCGCAGGCGATGAAGGCGGCCTCGAACGCCGGCCCGTTCAGTTCCGGCCGCGCCCGCAGATAGCGCGCCACGGCGCGTTCGGGCAGACCGGGCGGAAAATCGCGCCGCGCGTCCTGCACCAGCGAAACCAGGTCATAGGCGGGATGGCCGAGCCCGGCGCCCTGGAAATCCAGCACACCGACCCGCCGGACGCCCACCCGCTCCGGCAGCCAGATCAGATTGCCGGCGAAGAAGTCCCGGTGCACGAAGCCGACCGGCCCGGCAGCCACAGGCGCCAGCAGCGCTTCCAGCGCGTCGGCGAAATCCCGCCGCGCGGCTTCCGGCGCCACTGCCCTGAACATCGCCGGCCACCACCAGTCCAGCAGCGTGCCCTGGGCGGTGGCCGACATCTGCGGCGCCTGCCAATCGGGCAGGCCGGGCGGCGGTGCGGCGCGCTGCATCGCCACCAGCGTGTCCACCGCCGCATCGAACATCCGTTCCCAATCCGCCACCACCGTGAAAAGGTCGTCGCCGAAATCTTCCTCGAGCAGCAGTCCCGCCGTTTCATCCACGCCCAGGATTTCCGGCACCGACAGCCCGGCGGAGGCCAGATGTGCATCGATGCGGATGAACCCGGCGATATCCTCGGGCGGCGGCGCATCCATCAGCACCGCCGGACGCGGCCCGCCGGTTATGCGCAGATAGCGCCGGAAGCTGGCATCCTGCGCCAGCGGCGATACCGACGCGGCGCCGTACCCGTGCTGGCGCAGAAACGTGGCGATCGCGTCATCCCGGCTCATGTCGACGCGTCCTCGGGCACGAGCCGTTCGGCCCAGCCGGAGATTTCCGCTCGCCTGGCATCACCCTCCAGCGGCACCAGGGTCACGACCAGGGCATCGGCCGGGCGCAGCGCGCCGAGGCGTTCGGGCCATTCCACCAGCACAATGCCGTCCCGCGCCTCGTCCCAGCCGAGTTCCTCCAGCGCTTCCGGCCCGTCCAGCCGCCACAGATCGAAATGCCGGATCATGCCCAGCGGGGTTTCGTATTCCTGCACCAGGGTGAAGGTCGGGCTCGGCACTTCCAGGTCCGGATCGCCGGCGGCCGCGCGCAGGAACGCCCGCGCCAGCGCGGTCTTGCCAGCACCCAGCGGTCCCTGCAGCAAAATCGCATCGCCCGGCCGCGCAAGTCGCGCCAGAATTGCGGAAAAACGCTCCGTGGCCGCGAGGTCCGGCAGGTCGATATGTCGGGGAAGCGGGTGCATGAACCGGCAATCTGCCCTGCCGGACCGGGCCGCGACAACAGGCATTCCGGTGACAGGTTTCCACACAGAGCTTGATCCCATCCCCCGCCGGGTCTACGCGGCCCCTATGACCCCTGGCATGACACAAACAATCGAAACCGATGTGGCGATCGTGGGCGCCGGCCCGGTGGGGCTGTTCGCCGTCTTCGAGCTCGGCATGCTCAAGCTGCGCGCCGTGCTGATCGACGCGCTGGACGAAACCGGCGGCCAATGCGCGGCGCTGTATCCGGAAAAGCCGATCTACGACATCCCTGCCCACCCCGCGATCGAGGCCGGCGAGTTGGTCGCCCAGCTGGAACGCCAGATCGCCCCGTTCCACGCCCCTCGCCTGATGGGCAGGCGCGTCACCGGCCTGCAGGGCAGCCAGGGCGATTTCACCCTGGCGACCGACCGCGGCGACACCATCCGCGCCAAGGCCGTGATCATCGCCGCCGGCGCCGGCGCCTTCGGCCCGAACCGCCCGCCGCTGGACGGCCTGGCGGCGTTCGAGGCCACCGGTGCGGTGCAGTACTATGTCCGCCGGCGCGAGGATTTGCGCGGCAAGCGCGTGGTGATCGCCGGCGGCGGCGATTCCGCCGTGGACTGGGCGCTGGCGCTGAAGGACATCGCCCGGGTCTCGGTCATCCATCGCCGGGCGAAATTCCGCGCCGCTCCCGAAACCGCCGCCCAACTCGACGAAGCCGCGGTGCGCGGCGAGATCGAGATGGTGATCCCCTACCAGCTCCACGCCCTGCACGGCGAGGCGGGCCATCTGAGCCATGTCGAGGCTGCCACCCTGCAAGGCGAACTGCGGCAAATCCCGGCCGACGTGCTGCTGCCGTTCTTCGGCCTGTCGATGGATCTCGGCCCGATCGCCGCCTGGGGCCTGGCGCTGGAGCGCAACCACGTGAAGATCGACCCAGCCACCTGCGCCACTTCCACGCCCGGCATCTTCGCCATCGGCGACATCGCGCTCTATCCCGGCAAGCTGAAGTTGATCCTGCAAGGCTTTTCGGAGGCAGCGATGGCCGCCCACGCCATCCATCCGATCGTGCACCCCGACCAGGCCCTGCATTTCGAGTATTCAACCACCAAAGGCGTGCCCGGCGGTTGAAATCGACATAGCGTCTGGCATCGCCCCGATACATTGCTGGCGCACGGAACAGCGCCTCCCTATCTTCCCTGGACCGACCTCTCGGAGACTCCCCATGCGCCCCAGTTCCGCCCGCCTAAGCCTCCTGTCGGCGGGCCTTTTTCTGCTGCTGTCGGCGTTCGCGCCGACGAGCGGCCAGGCCGCGGCGCCCACGGCGCGTCCGGATATGTCGGCGCATCCGGAAATGGCGGGGCATCGCGCGCTCTATGCCCTGACCCTGGACCCGTCGAATCGCGGCGATGTCATCGCCGCCGCGGGCACCATGGGATACGAGGTCATTGATGCCTGCGACGGCTGGACCGTCCGCCAGCGCCTGCGGATGATGGTTACCGACAATGAAGGCCACGATATCGAGATGGTATCGGACTACGCCACCTGGGAAGCCAAGAACGGCCTTAGCTTCAGCTTTCACATGAAGCAGATGACCGAGGGCGCGATCACCAGCCAGACCGACGGCAGTGCGACACTCACCCGCCGTGGCGGCCCCGGCGAGGTGCACTACACCACCCCCGACGATGTCACCAAGGCGCTGCCAGCCGGAACGCTGTTCCCGATGGCGCATACGATCGCCCTGATCGCCGCCGCCCGCGACGGCAAGAAGTTTTTCACCGCGCCGCTGTTCGATGGCACCGTGGATGACGGCGCGCAGGACAGCTCGGCTGCCATCCTGGATTGGAAGAAGCCGCAGCCGAACAAATACGCCGACCTCTCCGGGCTGTTCTCCACCCGCGTCCGCCTCGCCTTCTTCGACCGCACGCCGGAAGCGCAGACGCCGGATTATCAGGTGGGGATGCGCTACTGGGAAAACGGCGTGGCGGACCAGATGCAGATGAATTTCGGCGATTTCACCGTCAACGCCAACATCACCGAATTCGCTCCGCTGCCGCATCGCTGCTGAAACAGGGCGTCTACCGGCGCTTGCTGAAGAACGCCCGCAGCAATGCCGCGGACTCGCTTTCCCGCACCCCGCCGATGATTTCCGGCCGGTGGTGGCAGGATGGCGCGTCAAACACCCGCGCCCCATGCTCCACGCCGCCGCCCTTCGGATCATAGGCGCCGAAGACCAGCTTGCGGATCCGAAAGAAGCTCGCCGCCTGGGCGCACATCGGACAGGGCTCCAGCGTCACGAACAGGTCGCAGCCCGTCAGCCGCGGATCGCCCTGCGCCGCCGCCGCCGCCCGCAGGGCCAGCAGTTCGGCATGGGCGGAGGCGTCCCGGTCGGCCTCCACGCGGTTGCCCGCACGCGCCAGCAGCGCCCCGTCCGGCCCCAGCACCACCGCGCCCACCGGCACCTCGCCCCGCTCGGCGGCGGCGCGGGCTTCGTCCAGGGCGATCTCCATCGGCACGATCTTCACAGGGCTGGCCATCCGTTCTTCTTGCCCGGACGCGCCCGCAAGGTCTAGCAACAGCGCATGAACCCAATCGGCAAACGACCCATCATCGGCGTCACCCTCGATAGCGAGCAGCCCGGCGGCTATTCGAAATACCCCTGGTACGCGCTGCGGCAGAACTATGCCGACGCGATCATCGCCGCCGGCGGCCTGCCGATCGCCCTGCCGCATGACGCTGCGCTGGCTGACGATTACCTTGGCACGATCGACGCGTTGGTGGTGACTGGCGGCGCCTTCGACGTCGATCCGGCGCTGTACGGCGCCGGCGACCGCCATGCCACCGTGACGCTGAAGGAAGGCCGCACCGCCGCGGAGCTTGCGCTGACCGCGGGGGCGCTGGCACGCAACCTGCCGGTGCTCGGCATCTGCGGCGGCCAGCAACTGCTGGCCGTGGCGCTCGGCGGAAGCCTGATCCAGCACATCCCCGACAGCATCACAGGCGCGCTGGAGCACGAGCAGCCAAACCCGAGGCACGAACCCGGCCATCCCATCGCCGTGGTGCCGGGCACTCTGCTGCACCGGATCGTGGGGGCTGCGGAAATGCGGGTGAACTCCGCCCATCACCAGGCCGTCGCCCATCCCGGCCCGCGCGCCGTGGTAAACGCCACCGCGCCCGACACGGTGATCGAGGGGGTGGAGGATGCCGGCTATCGCTTCTGCCTCGGCGTGCAGTGGCACCCGGAGTTCTTCATCGATCCCGGCGACCGGCGCATCTTCGACGCCCTGATCGCGGCCTGCCGCGCATGAGCGATCTCCCCGAAGACAAATTGGCCGCGGAAAACCAAGCCGATGAGCCCAAGCCCGAGCGGGGCGAACGCATCGCCAAATGGCTCGCCCGCGCCGGCGTCGCCAGCCGCCGCGATGCCGAAGAACTGCTGACGCGGGGAAAAGTCCGCGTCAATAACGTGGTGATCAAGCACCCCGCCACCTTCATCACCCCCGGCGACCTCGTTACCGTCAACGGCAAGCTGATCGACGAGCCCGAACGAACCCGCCTCTGGCGCTACCACAAGCCCGACGGGCTGGTGACCACCCATCGCGACCCCGAGAATCGGCCCACGGTGTTCGCCAAACTGCCGCCCACGCTGCCCCGCGTCGTCAGCGTCGGCCGGCTCGACCTGAACAGCGAGGGATTGCTGTTGCTGACCAACGATGGCGGCCTCGCCCGCCGCCTGGAACTGCCGGCCACAGGGTGGCTGCGCCGCTACCGCGTACGGGTGCACGGCGAGGTCGATCCCGCCGATCTTGCCGCGCTTGCCAAGGGCGTCGTTGTGGAGGGCACTCGCTACGGCCCGATCGAGGCGGGCCTCGATTCCAGAAAGGGCGAGAACGCCTGGCTGACCGTGTCGCTGCGCGAAGGCCGCAACCGGGAAATTCGCCGGGTGATGAACCATCTCGGCCTGCAGGTGACCCGGCTGATCCGCATTGCCTACGGCCCGTTCCAGCTTGGCGACCTCAAACGCGGCGAAGTGGAAGAAGTCCCCGCCAAGGTCCTGCGCGAGCAGCTTCCCGCCGACGCCGGCGACGCCGGCGCGGCGCCGAAACGGCGGCGCTGACCCGGAAATGCAAGTCTGGGGCTCCGCTCCAGATCCCGACGGGGCGCTGTCTTGCACCCGTGGGGGACTCATCCTCTTAGCCTCTTTTATCGAACTCGCGAACATGGCGAGAACATTGGCGGCATTTGAGGCCTGTGTTCCCACCGGCATCGGCGAGCCGTCCCCATTCGTCCTTAGCCTCCAGCGGCTCGGCGCGTAACGTGATTTAAGATGCTGGCTGGGAGTGGAGGCCAGCATGCATGGGGGCTCCCTATTCTCTGGATTTGCGTGAGCGTGTTGTAGCGGCGGTGGCGTCTGGTTTGAGCCGACGGGCGGCGGCGGAGCGCTACCAGGTCAGCGTTGCGACGGCGATCCGTTGGACCGCTCGTGCCAGACGGACCGGCAGTCCGGCGGCGTTGCCGATCGGCGGCAAGAAGCCGTTCACGCTTGCCAGCGAGGGTGACTGGATCCGCGCCCGGCTGGCGGCCAAGCCGGATATCACCGGACGCGAACTGCTGGCGGAACTGCGCGACCGCAAGGTCGAGGTCAGCTACTATGGGGTGTGGCATTTCCTCAATCGCGCCGGCCTCAGCTATAAAAAAACGCTGCACGCCAGCGAGCAAGATCGCCATGACGTGGCACGACGCCGCGAGCAGTGGCAGCGGCTGCAGGGCAAGGTTGATGCCAAGCGGCTGATCTTCATCGACGAGACCTGGGCCAAGACGAACATGACCCGCCTGCATGGACGCTGCCCGGTCGGCCAGCGGCTGGTCGCCAAGGTGCCCCATGGCCATTGGAAAACGTTGACTTTCGTGGCTGGTCTGCGATGCGACGGGATCGTCGCGCCCTGCGTCTTCGACCGACCGATCAACGCGATCAGCTTCCTGGCTTGGGTCGTCCAGTTCCTGGTGCCCACGCTGCGGCCGGGCGACGTGGTCGTGATGGACAATCTCGGCAGCCACAAAGGCACCGCCGTGCGGCGCGCGATCCGAGCGGCTGGTGCGCTGCTCATTTTCCTGCCGCCCTACAGCCCCGATCTCAACCCGATTGAGCAGGCGTTCTCTAAGCTCAAGACCCTGTTGCGCAAGGAGAACGCCAGGACACGCGAGCACATAGAGACCTGCATCGGCGACTTGCTCGCAAAAGTCACCGCCAGCGAATGCGCCAACTACTTCAGTGAAGCAGGATACTCAACCTGAAGAGATCACGCTCTAATTGTTTAGTCCCGGCTTTGATGGGTGGATCGAGCGTGAATTTCTCCGGCTCTTTTGTCCATGCTTTGCAGATTGCTTCGTATGGCGTGAGGCCTTTGAGGGTCTTTAAATCTGCGCCCAAAGTTGTATGCGGTGACAAAGGTGTCGAGGTGGCTTCGGAGGTGGTCATGCGTTTCGTAATGGAAGCGTTTGACGGTTGCGTCCTTGATGGTGCGGTTCATGCGTTCGACCTGCCCATTGGTCCATGGATGCCAGTTTTGGTGAGACGGTGATCGATGTGGTTCTGGGCGCATGCGAGCTCGAAGCCGTGCGCCCAGAACAGTTCGCCGTTGTCGATTGCGAGGCGGATATCAGCGGCGGCTGAACACTCATTCCCTGGTGTGGTGAAGTGTGTGCCGTTGTCGGTGAGCACGGTGTGGACCTTGTAGGGAACGGCTTTGATCAGATGGCGCAGGAAATCACCAGCGACGCGCCTGGTTGCCTTCTCATGCAGTTCGATGAAGGCGAACTTTGTGGTCCTGTCGATGGCAACGAAGAGGTAGAGCTTTCCCTGCTCGGTGCGGACCTCGGCGATATCGATGTGGAAGTAGCCAAGGGGGTAGGTCTTGAACTTGCGCTTGCCGGGTTTGTCGCTCTCGACATCCGGCAGTCTGGATATGCCGTTCCGCTGTAAGCAGCGATGCAATGAGGAGCGCGTCAGGTGCGGGATCGTCGGTTGCAGCGCGTAGAGGCAATCGTCGAGTGGCAGCAGCGTATGACGCCGGAAAGCCACGACGATCGCCTCGTCCTCGATCGAGAGCACTGTGGACTTGGCGTCTTTCGGGCCGGTGGGCAGATCGGCGACGGAGCTGCGCCTCCTCCACTTGGCGATGGTCTTTTGGTTGACCCCGAACCGGGCTGCCAGTGTCCTCAGGCTCGCTTGACTATGTTGTATCGCACGACGGACTGCCTCTGTCGTTGTGGCGCATCCGTGGAGAACCTGGCCCATAGTGCTTCCTTCCATGCCGGGGAAAAAAGTGCACCATCAAAGCCTGGGATCAAACATCTA
>CAWIVZ010000002.1:0-332323 GCA_963839645.1 uncultured Alphaproteobacteria bacterium
CCCCAAACCCCAGGAGGGCTCCGCCCCCTGCGTCTGCTTCGCAGCCACAGCCCGCAAGGGAACTCGTTCCCTTGACCCTGATAAATTGGCTTCTTGGGGATAGGGCGATCATGCCCCGCGGCGTGGTGTGGGACGGCTTTCCTGAACAGGGCTGGCTGTTCGGTCAGTTTGCCACTGCGGGCAAACGAACGATGGGATCATCGCTCAAAGGCGCGATGATGAAACCTCTCCGATGCCCCACAAACATAATCCCGATGGGCACAAATGGCATGGAAGCCAGTCCACGAGCTGCACCGCAATACGTTGCATCCACAAGGCAAAATATGAGGGGATGGCTGAGGATGTAGTCGGCAGTTTGGATGGGCGGGGAGCCATTCATCGGCGCGACGTCGGATTGAACCGCGCCGGGTTTGCCGGAGGCTGGTTTCATTGGGTCACGCCGCCATGGCGATGCGTCTCAGGTTCGGCATAGTAGCGGGCTTCGGCTTCGGCGGGCGGCACATTTCCGATCGGCTCGAGCAGGCGCCGATTGTTGAACCACTCGACCCAGTCCAGGGTGGCGAATTCGACCGTTTCAGCATCGCCAGGGGCCGCGTCTGTGGATCACCTCGGCTTTGTACAGGCCGTTGATGGTTTCGGCAAGCGCGTTGTCGTAGCTGTCGCCGACGCTGCCGACGGAGGGCTCG
Source organism: uncultured Alphaproteobacteria bacterium (assembly GCA_963839645.1). GTDB lineage: Bacteria > Pseudomonadota > Alphaproteobacteria > Acetobacterales > Acetobacteraceae > PALSA-911. The sequence goes on from CAWIVZ010000002.1 coordinate 687, forward strand.
ATCCCCGCCTCGGCCAGACGCTCGGTGTAGCGGATCGAGACGTATTGCACGCCGCGGTCGCTGTGGTGGACAGGCCGCCCCTGAACCGGGACGGCGGTCGGCCAGGGCCTGCTCAAGCGCGTCCAGCACGAAGGCGGCATGGGCCGTGCGGCTACCCGCCAGCCGACGATGCGCCGGGCAAAGACATCGATGATAAAGGCGACGTAGACGAAGCCCTGCCAGGTCGCGACGTAGGTGAAGTCCGACAACCACAGCGCGTTGGGCGCGGGGCGTGGAACTGCCGGTTTACCCGGTCGAGCGGACATGGAGCGGGCGGTCGCTGACGCGTGGTCGGACCTCCGGCCGCGCACGGCGCCTGCCAGGCCCATCGCCTCATCAGCCGAGCCACCTGCATCGGGCGATGCGATTCCCTCGCGCCGGAGCTGCCGCCAGACCTTGCGCACGCCATAGACCTGAAGTTCGCATCCAACACGCCTGATGTCGCCTGTCAGGACCAGCTATCACGCCGGGCCCGCGCGGGCAGACTGCCCGGGTCGGCGCGTCGGGCGGCATGGGCATGGTAGGTCCACGGGGCAATCGGCAGAAGCTGGCAGATCGGCTCGACCCCGTAGGCCCGCGATGATCATCGATAAATGCGATCATGGCTTGAACCGGCGGTCGAGCTCCGCCATGGGCAAAATACGCCGACGCCTTGCGCAGGATCTCATTGGCTTGGCGTAGCTCTCGGTTCTCGCGTTCCAAGGCTTTGATCTTGCGCACTGTCCTCCGTCGTGGGGCCGCCGCGCAGGCCCTGGTCGCGTTCCGCCTGCCGAACCCAGCTCCGCAGCGTCTCGCCCGTGCAGCCAATCTTGCCGGCGATCGAGTTGATCGCCGCCCATTGCGACGGATGCTCAGCCTGGTGATCAAAAACCATGCGGACCGCCCGGGACCGCACCTCGGACGAAAACCTGTTCGTCGTTGGCTTGCTCATCACTCCATCCTCTCAAGGGTTGGAGCCTCCGGCAAACCCGGCGCGGTTCAACCAGCCGCCAACGCACCACCTTGTGGCGTTCCGGATCAGGCCCCTGCCGCACCCACGCCGCCACCTGTTGTTCCTGCACGGGCGCAAGCTTGCGCGGCGGAGCGCCCCGGTTGGGGCGGTTTTTCAGCCCGTCCAGGCCAAACTCATTATAACGGTGCACCCAGTCGCGTAGCGTCTGCCGATCCATCCCAGCACTGCACGCCGCTTCCGACCGGCTCTTGCCTTCAAGCACCAAGGCCAGCGCCAGTGCGCGCCGGGCCAGCGCGCTGTCAACGCAGCGCGCCGCTGCCCGTCTGAGGTCTGAAGCCGAGAGATCGTCCCGAGTGATCGCAACCGCCATGTCCAAGCCTCCTCGCCTGAACAGGCCTTCAATCGCACATCCCCGCGTCGCTCCAAATCACAGGCGAGTCAACACATCGGGCCGCTGGTATAAGAAGTCGAAACATGATGATAAGCACACGCCAACTTATCTCTACGGTTCCTCAGAGATTCTCCAATTTGCCAAGCATTTTGATCTCCTGAAACGTGAAGTGACAGCCATTATGGTTTCATTCGCTATAAAACGTGAGGAAAGACAGCAACCCGCGTAGGATGATTTGCTTTTTGCGCGCCTCCATCTTCAACGGGTCTCGGCATAGCCCATCACGGTTCTGGTCCGGCGGTGGGCTTCCAACCACAACGCATCCCACATGCTAACTATGCCTATGCCGTTCGCGTTTTACTTCCGTTCGGTAAATAGTCTCCAAGGGCGGTAAATCCTCATGCGCAACGAGCCACAGAACGTCTGCCGCGACGCGTTGATTTTCATGCCGCAGTATATTTCCGATACCGGCGACCTTCGACCACGGAATACCCGGATACCGCGCCTTCACTTCATCGGTCACATGGCGGCTGGCTTCCGAAACGATCACGACGCCCCGCTCCACGAGCCATCGCTTACGCCAGTCCGCCTCGAAGCTATCGAGGGTAATTCCCGCAGTCTCGCTTCGGATGTGCTCGATTGCCTCGATGATATCGAACAGCCGGGCTTCCAGAGACCGGACAGCCGTCAGAAAACCTGCAGCGCGGACGCTTCGATCCGTTCCCGAAGAACGGGGTGAAGGCTGGCCCTGGTCATGACATCGGCTTTACGTCCGAGGATACGCGCGGCAGCGTCCATCACGTCCATCAGCCCGAACAGGCTCAGCTTCCCTCGCTCGTGATCGAAGAACAGATCGACATCCGAATCCTCCCGCGCCTCATCCCGCGCGGTCGAGCCGAACAGATACAGATGCTCCACGCCGAGCCCTTTCAGTTCGGTCTCATGCTCAGAACCAGATCAAATGGCGTGCCGAGATCCATGAGCGCCAGCGCCACGATCAGCCGCTGGATCTCCGCCTCGCGACGCTGTCTCCTGGATAGGCTCCAGCCGCGTCTTGATGCAGGGTGATATGCCTCCTCCACCTGCTTCAATGAAAGTCGGTAATCGGCAAAGCGCATCGAGCCGCGGATCGGGCGCCTCCAGGCCGCTATGCGGCACGCTGGCCTTCGCTGCGGCCGATTTCGGCGGGGACCACGTATGCTGCACCAGAAAACTGTATCTCCACCATCGTCGTGTCGCCCGGAACTGGCAAAGCGGCCGCGCCGTCGGTCCAACGCCATAGCTTCACACCGTTAGACTCCGGATCGTGCCAACCCGTGGTCAGCGACGGGTGATCCATCGCCAATTCTGTCCGATCCTGGCGACCGTGGAAGATAATGCGATGGATCGCGACACCCAATCGGCGCCGATCGTCGAGCCAGGGCTGAAGATCGGAGGGAGCGCAGGAGCGCGAGGCAATGTGGACCGTCCTGGTCTGTGGTGGCAGGACAAAGAGGACACGATTTGCCGTTACCTCGGCGGGCCTCACGTCACGGCCATTCACAAGCAGTCGAAGCTCGGGGTCGGTCGTCGCCGCTGGCAGCGACACGGGTCGACCCAATTCGGCCGCCCTCGCGGCTAGCTGTCGCCAAACGGGTTCGATTTGATCGGCAGCCATCAACGGCAAACACGAATACCGGCGGCGATGCTCTGGATCGCGCGGAGAGAAGTCGGGATGCAGATCCATGGGACGATCGGTAGTCTCGAACCCGCTCCGATTGCCGGTGTCGAGATAGCTCTCGCACGGCAGTCCCTCGGCAAGGATCAGGTCATGCGCATCAAGTTCGACATGCCAGTAGGTCACGGCGTCGCGCGGCTCCTGCGCGATCGTGCGTCCGTTGATCAGCGCACTGACGGGTATCAGCCCGCCGTCCACCGCGATCGCGTGGCACGGGCTGAGCCAGAGGTCGCGCCGGGGCAGGCCGTCGCCGAACGCACCCTCGCGCACGCGGACCGGTTCGACCGCGGCGGGGCGGGGGTGGTGGCGCAGGTCGACGCGGCGGTGACCGAGCCATCGTACCGGACGCACGCCGCCGGAAGCTGTCAACACGACATCGCCGATCTTCAGCTGCTCGATCGCCACCTCGCCGTCCGGCGTGGCGATCCGCGTCCCCTCCGCATAGCACGCCAACTCGAACAACAGATTGCCCGGCGCGATGCCGCCGGTGTAGCCCTGCAGCGTGATCATGCTCGTCGGGCTGAGCGTGATGACGGTGCTGCCGGTGCTCGTATCCGTGTCGCCCGCCAGGGCCGTCGCGTCGAAGGATGGGCTGAAGCCCTTGAAGTCGAGCAGGAAATTCGTCGATGTGATGCCGGACAGGATGACGTTGCCTGAACTCGGCGTGTAGACGAGCGTGTCGGGGTCCGGCGCGAAGGTCACCCGATAGTCGCCGCCGCCGGCGACGAAAATGTCGTTGGTGTCCAGGGCAAAGTTGTTGAACCCGCTGATCGTGTTGTCCGTCGGCGAGCCGTCGATGCTGATCGTGTTGGACGCCGTATCGACCGTCGCGGTTCCCGTGCTGCCGAGCTGCAACACCAGCCGCGACGCGCCGTCGCCGATGAAGTGGTTGCCGGAGAACGCCAGGTTTCCGCCGGCGGTGCCGTCGAGCACACCGGGGAAGAAGCCGGAGGGCCCGGTCGTGGCGACGCGCAGGTTGAGCAGCAACAGGTCGCTGCCGCTCAGCGTGTCGCCGGGAATGCCGGACCCGACCGTTACGGTGTTGTTGGTGAACGTGATCGACCCGGCGCCGTCGATGCCCGCGACCCCGGCCGCTCCGAGCGCCGATCCGGCGTTGCCGCCCAACCCGCCGGCACCGCCGGTCCCGCCATACGCGTTGAGGGTGAACTGTACGCTCGGCCCGGTCAGCGTATCGCCAGACACGGTTGCCACGGCGTTGCCACCCCGCCCGCCGTCCGCACCGCTCCCGTTCGATCCGAAGCCCGTCGGCGGCGATCCGGACGGACCGACATTGCCGCCGGCGCCCCCGACGCCGCCCGATCCGCCCAATCCGCCGGTGACCTTCTCGGTCACGAAGATCGCCAAATCGTTGATGGCCGTCGCGCCCGAGAACGTCGCCTCGCCCGGCGCACCCGAGCCGCCAGCCGCCCCGTTCCCGCCATTGCCCGCCGAAAGGCTGCCGTTCCCGCCCGAACCCCCGAAGCCCCCCTGACCGCCCTGGCCGCCTGTCGCGATGAGCTGGATCGAAAGATCGGTTGTGGCGTAGCTGATCATCGCGGTCAGATCGGCGTCCGCCACCTCGCCAATACCTCCGGTTCCGCCGCCCGCGCCGTCGGTCCCAATGCTATCGGTCGAGCCGCTCCCGCCGGTGGTGACGGTGATACCGAGCCCGCCTCTGCCTCCAGCGCCTCCAGCGCCTCCGGCCAATCCGCCGGGCAATCCGTTCGCGGTCGCGGTTATTGTGACGAATCCGGCATAGTGGGTCGACGCGGAACCGAACACGTCGTTGGCCAGGGTGATGAACGCCGCGCCGCCCTTGCCGCCGAGCCCGCCCGGAAGCGCTGGGGTGGTTGCGGTCGAGTTCGCGCCGCCCGCGCCGTTGCCGCCATTGCCGCCGACCGTGGTGGGGAAGACGCGGTTTAGGCTAGGCTCCAGGGAAAAATCAGTGTTGCTGTAGGGCGGAAGTGAATCGCTGGCGTTCCCGCCGTCGCCGCCATCGATCGTGCCGCCCGCCGAACCGGCCGCGCCGTCAGTGCCGGCAACCTGGGCGTTGAACGCGGTAAAGTCCACACTCATGATGAACCCCAATCGTTCTGTGTAACAGAATATTCCGTTCAAGAACTGGACGGATGTCTACGACGTAAAACACAGATCTCGATAATTCACAGAACTAACCGGTAAGCCCAGGCATATGCTGGACGTATCGTTAAAGTCCAAAGCAATCAAGATATTCACGCGTAGTTGATCGACTACTCGGTAGGTGCCCGATTTTATGCGACCTCGAAAAGGCCGTGGAATAACTGCCGTAGCAAGCGTAGGCCGAAGAGCCGGGCCTCCAGCGACCGGGCCGCCATCAGAAAACCTGAAGCGCGGACGCTTCGATCCGTTCCCGAAGAACGGGGTGCAGGCTGGCTCGCGTCATGACATCGGCTTTACGCCCGAGGATACGCGCGGCGGCGTCCATCACATCCATCAGCCCGAACAGGCTCAGCTTCCCTCGTTCGTGATCGAAGAACAGAGCGACATCCAAATCCTCCCGCGCCTCGCCCCGCGCGGTGGAGCCGCACAGATACAGATGCTCCACGCCGAGCTGCTTCAGTTCGGTCTCATGCTCCCGCAATCCGGTGGTGGCACGGCCCCAGCCGGCATCGGGCAGGTCGCTACCGCGACCTGCCCTCCGATTGGCTAATCCGCAGCCGGCCCGCGGCCGGAGTCCGTACCTATTTGGCGCGGTAGACCGAGGTAACCGCGTCGAACAGGGGGGTCTGGTTGAGCCCGTCCACGGTCATGGTGCTGCCGTTGCAATTGGTGCCGTCGTAGTGGGTGAAGTCCCGCTCGCTGTAGGTGATCGTCGAGCCCCCACTCAACGGGCTGCCGGAATGCGCATACGCGCCGAACGAGCCCTCCGACGTGCCTTGCATCCAGACCTTGTCGGCGAACTGGAAGAAGCACGACCCGATCAGCTTGGTCGGATTGCTGGTGCTGTAGTCCAGGCAACCCTTCAACTGGCCGACCACGACATTGTGGAAGTCCGGTTTGGTCCGGTCCCGGCCGATCTCGGTAAACCAGATCGGCGTCGTATACTTCTCATAGGCCAGATCGACCCAGCCGCGCCCCAACCCCTCGGCATTCTCGAACAGGTATTCGCGTAAGTTGTAGGTCTGGGGAGCCAGGAACAGACGCTGGTTCAGGTTCCGGGTGGTGACCGACTTCAACGGCGGCAGCAACTCGTCCCAGAAGCCGAAGCACGGCAACTCGCCATTGAATTTGGCGAATTGCACCGGATGGCCGAACCTCACCTCGCGGTAGCCGGGAAACTGGCTGGCTTCGATCTCCGCCCATCGCGTGGTGAAGGCCACGCATTCCGCCGCGCCATACCCAGCCAGTTCGTTGCCGAAGATGATACCGACGACCGCCGGGTGATAATCTGTCCCGTTGGCGTTCGAATAGGATTTGATCAGCGCGGGTATCAGCGTGTCGCGTTGCGGAAATCCACCGCCTGCCTGCAGGAAGTAGTTGGAAACCGGAACCAGCACGCCAATGCCTTTCGACTGGCAGAGATCGAGAAAATTGAGGTGAAGGTTGCGCGGATCCCAGTCATAGAGCCGGATCACATCGACTCCCATCCACTTGACGGTGCCGAGATCGTGGCGGACGTTACCCTCTTCCCAGAATTTTCCCTCCGCATTGGTATAGTTGATGCCCCACAATGGGGCCATCGCGTCATAGGCGATGTCGCTGCCGAAAAACACGCAGGTTTGGTTCGCCATCGACGGGTTGTACGGTGGCGGGAAGGGCTGGTAACAAATTCCCTTTTGAAGCGGCATTGCTATTCGTCTCCCATGCGGTTGCATTTGCTAATGGTGGATGTCGCTCAGCATCTGTCGCGCGGCCATCCGGCGCTACTGGCGTTCACGGCCAGCGAGCAGATGGCGTCCTCGTACCAAAACGGTAGTCAGAGCAGGGAGGTGGCTCTACCCCAGCCCCCCGGCAGGGCGCCGCCCCACAACCATCGGGGGAAACGTCCTCCTAACACTATGGACAGGTTGGCCAGGAAAGGGAAGGTTACCAACCTGGCCGCGCGGGGGCTTCGGCCTGCCCCAGCCGTGCTTATGCCGCCGCATCCTCGCGGATCATCGCCGCGCCTTTTTCGCCGATCATGATGGTGGGCGCATTGGTGTTGCCGGTGGTCAGGGTAGGCATGACCGAGGCGTCGATCACCCGCAGCCCGCCGATGCCACGCACGCGCAGGCGCTCGTCGACCACGCTGGCGGGGTCCGCCCCCATGCGGCAGGTGCCGACGGGATGGAAGATCGTGGTGCCGTTGTCCCTCATGTACTCGGCCAGTTGCGCGTCGGTGGTCACATCGGGGCCGGGGACGGTTTCCACCACACTGTGCTTCGCCATGGCGGGGGCGGCAAAGATCTCGCGCGTATAGCGGATGCCGGCCGTCATCACGCGGATATCCTCGGGCGCGGAGAGGTAGTTTGGCCGGATCGCCGCCTTCTCGAACGGATCGGCGGATTTGGCCAGGATCGTGCCCCGGCTGTCCGGGCGGGTGGGGCAGACCGCCACGGTCATGCCGGGCGCGTGTTCCAGCGTGCCGAATTTCAGCTGGTCGTAACTGGCGGGGGTGAACAGCAATTGCAGGTCCGGGCTGGCCAGGCCCTCGCGGGAGCGGCAGAACACCTGGGCGCTGGTCACCCCGAAGGTCAGCGCGCCATTGCCGCGCAGAAAGAACCGCGCGACCTCGCCGGCGAGGCGCACGCCATGGGCCAGCTGGTTGGTGGAGATGGCATCGCGCATTCGGTGGGTCACCCGGGCCACGTAGTGGTCCTGCAAATTGGCGCCGACGGCGGGGACGTCCTGCAGCACCTCCACCCCGATCGAGCGCAAGTGCTCGGCGGGGCCGATGCCGGAGATCTGCAGAAGATGCGGCGAGTTGATCGCGCCGCCGCTGAGAATGACCTCGCGCGATGCGCGCAGTTCGCGGCTCTGGCCGTTTTGGCGAAAGGCGACGCCGACGCATCTTTTGCCCTCGAACAGCAGCCGGCTGGCCTGGGCGCCGGTTTCGATGCGCAGGTTTTGCCGCGGCCTGGCTTCCTTCAGGAAGGTCTGCGCGGTGGAGCCGCGCCACTTGCCGAGGCGGGTCATCTGCGAGTAGCCGACGCCTTCCTGCTCGGCGCCGTTGAGGTCCTTGCGGAAAATGTGCCCGGCCTGTTGGGCGGCCTGGACGAATTGATGGGTGATCGGGAGGATGGTGCGGTAGTCCTCCACCTTCAATGCGCCGCCCTGGCCGCGGTACTCGGCATCGCCACCCTGCACGTAATGCTCGGATTTGCGGAAATACGGCAGCACGTCGTCAAAGCTCCAGCCGCGGCAGCCCATCTGCGACCACAGGTCGAAGTCGGCCGGATTGCCGCGGACATAAAGCATGCCGTTGATCGAGCTGGAGCCGCCGAGCACGCGCCCACGCGGCCAGTGGATGGCCCGGTTGCCGCTGCCGGGCTCCGGTTCGGAGGCATAGTTCCAGTTGACCAGCGGATTGTACAGCAGCTTCAGCACGCCGGCTGGAATATGGATCCACGGATGCCAGTCGCGCGGGCCGGCTTCCAGCAGCATCACGCGGGCACCGGTCTCGCTCAGCCGGGCGGCGACGACGCAGCCGGCGGATCCTGCGCCGATGATGATGTAATCGGCGTCCGCCGGCTGGTTGTTCATTCAGTCCTGTTTCCTACCTAGTGGTCGTTGCGAGACATCAATGGACCGAAGGCGATCCAGTGTCCCCCCTCCATACGCGACATTTGCAGGTCTTTCACGGGGTAGAAATCGGTCGCACTGGTGTTCACCCGGCTGCCAGGCACCAGCAACGGCACTTCCAGATCCTTCAGGCTGGCGGCCTGGCGCATCAGGTTTTCCCGCGTCAGGTCGTCACCGCAACGCTTCAGGGTTTCGGCCATGACGTTGGCGAACATGTAGCCGACCGCATAGCCGTTTTCCGCCGGGTTGGCGTTGGGCAGATACTTGGCCATGAAGGCGCGCCAGGTCTTGATGTCCGGGGAGTCGTCCCATTTCGGATCGGTGACGTCCTTCAGGTAAAGGGCGGTGATGATGCCTTCGGAATTCTCCACGCCGGCGGGGCGGATCACCGCGCCGATGGAAGCGGCGACGTTGACCAGATACTGGGTAGGTTTCCAGCCGATCTCGGACGCCTTCTTGATCGCCTGGGCGGCGAATTTCGGCGTGGTGATGTTGAAGAACACGTTGGCGCCGGAGTTCTTCAGCTGCAGCATCTGGCTGTCCACGGTGGGGTCGGTGACCTCATAGGTGGAAACCATGACGATCAGCTTGTCCGCCTGGTCGCCCAGGCCCTCGCGAAAGCCGGTCAGGTAATCCACGCCGACATCGTCGTTCTGGCGCAGAACGGCGATCTTCGGGTCCTTCACGGTCTTCAGGATGTGCTTGGCGTAGACATAGCCCTCACCGTGGTAATCGGGGATCAGACCCATCGTCCACGGGTAGTTTTTGGGATCGCCCCATTTGGAAGCGCCGGTGCCGACGAACAGTTGCGGCACTTTTTTCTGGTTGAGGTATTTATGCACGGCGGTGTTCGGCGCGGTGCCGAGGGCGGCGAACATCGCCAGGACCCCGTCGCGTTCCACCATCTGGCGGGTAAGTTCCATGGTTTTCGGCGGCGAGTAGCCGTCGTCCAGAGAGATGAAGTTGATCATCCGCCCGTTGATGCCGCCCTGGTCGTTGATCATGCGGAAGAACGCCGCCTCCGACCGTCCGTTGGCGCCATAGGCCGAGGCATTGCCGGAATAGGGCATGGTGTTGCCGAGCTTGATCTCCGTGTCGCTGGCGCCCGTGCTGTATTTCTTCTGCGCGAGGGCCGGGGTTGCGGCGAGCATTCCGGGTAACAACAGACCGGCCACCAATGTCTTGCGGCGCGTTATCGATCGGCTCATGGAGTCTCTCTCCCTGTTCGTGTGTTCTGGTCCGGCCTTGGTGGCCGTTATCAGGCGCAGCCAGCATGGCGCAGAAGCGCCGGGGGCTTCAATAGACCCGCGTCCGGCTTCACGCCCGCTGCGCGGGCGGCTATCAAGCGGGCATGACACACGCACCCCTCCGCCTTTACCGCGGCATCGTCCGCCCGGAATGGATCGACTTCAACGGGCACATGAACGTGGCCTATTACATGCTGGCCTTCGATGACGCGACGACGGTCTTCTTCGACCATCTCGGCCTCGGCGAGGGCTACATGGAGCGCACCAACTGTTCCACCTTCACCCTGGAAGGCCACATCACCTACGATCGGGAGGTGAAGCAGGGTGACGAACTGGTGTTCGCCACAAGGCTGCTGGATTACGACAGCAAGCGGCTGCATTACTTTCACGAGATGTATCACGCGGGGCAGGGGTATCTGGCGTCCACCAGCGAACTGATCACCGCGCATATCGACATGTCGGTCCGACGGATGACGCCGTTCGGGGCGGAGACGATGGAACGGCTGGAGGCGCTGATGGCGGCGCACCGGGATCTGCCCCGTGCGCCGCAGATTGGCCGGACGGTGGGCATACGCCGCAAGGCAGCCGTGGCCTGACGACTATTTGATCAACCCGGCGCTGCGCGGCAGCATCAGCGACAGTTCGGGGATGGTGATGATCAGCATCAGGCCGACCATCAAGGCGATCAGATAAGGCCAATAGTATTTCATGTGCTGGAATACGCCGACGCCGGCGAATTTCAGCGCCATCAGCAGGCCCACGCCCATCGGCGGCAGGAACAGGCCGATGCCGACCGCGGCGGTTTGCACGATGTCGAAATGGATCGGATGGATGCCGATCTTGGTGGCGATCGGGAACACCACGGGGATCAGCACCACGGCGGCGGGCAGGCCCTCCAGCACCATGCCGAACAGCATGGTCATCAGCGCCACGCCGAGCAGGAAGGTCCAGTGATAGACTTCCAGCGGCGCGAGGATGTTGCCGAGCAGGATGGGCACGCCGGAGACGCCGAGGAGGTACTGAAACACGGTGGCCACCGCGAGCAGGAACACCACCGAAGCGGTGGTGACGCCGCTTTCATAGGCGATGTGGCCGACATCCCGCCAACTGACGTTGCGGTAGTAGAGCTTGGCGGCGAGCAGCGAATAGAGCGCGACGATGGCGCCGGCCTCGGTGGCGGTGAAGGCGCCCATGTAGAAGCCGCCCAGGATGACCAGCGGGATCACCATCGGCACGGCGGCTTCGCGCGAGGCGTGCAGCAGCCGGCGGAGGCTGAGCCGGCTGTCCTTCGGCCAGCCCATGATATGCGCCTGTACCAGCACCAGCACGCACAGGCAGAAACCGATAACCGCGGCCGGAATAAAGCCGGCCAGGAACAGCGTGACGGCGGATTGGTTGGTCACCGCCGATATCACGATCATGAAGATCGCCGGCGGTACCAGCATGCCCATCGCGGTGCCGGCCGCGATCAGGGATGCGGCATCCTCCGCCCGGTAGCCGGCGCGCTTCAACGGCGGCACAAGGGCGGAGCCGAGGGCGGAAACCTCGGCCATCTTCGAGCCGCAGATGTCGGAGAAGAAATACGAGACGACGATGACGGACATCCCCAGCCCGCCGCGCAGCCAGCCGACCATGGCGCGGGCCAGTTCCACCAGCGCGTTGGACATGCCGCAGCGTTCCATGATGCTGCCGGCGAACACGAAGGACGGGATGGCGAGCAGCACCCAGCTTTGCGAGGCGCCAACCAGGGTGGAGCCGAGCTGCTGCAGCGGATAGCCGCCGACGATCAGGCCGGTAATGGCGGCCGCACCGAGCGAGAACACGATCGGCAGCGACAGCAGCAACGTGCCGATAAACACCACACCCATGGCTGTGAGGATCACGGTCTATTCCCTGACGTCGCCAAAGGAGTGTTCCGGCGCGCCCGGCTGGCGCGCCGCATCGAGCGCATAGAACACCATCAGAATGCCACCAACCGTGGCCGAGACGTAGAACAGGCCAAGGCTCAGCTCCAGGGCAGGTGAGGTGAGGGAGGCATTGAGCAGCGCCAGCTTGTAGCAGATCCAGGCCATCAGCCCGCCGAACGCGGCGATCAACAGGTGATTGAACACGTGCACCGCATGCTGCAGGCGGGGCGGCAGGTGGTGCACGACAATGTTCAGCGTGAAGTGGCTGCGCTCGGCCACGCCGATGGCCGCGCCCAGCATCGTCAGCCAGGTGAGGGTAAGCTCGCCAACTTCCTCCACCCAGAAGAAGTTGATGGGATCGACATCCATCCAATCGGTGATCGGCAGCATGACGTAGCGCAGGAACACGCCGCACAGCATGACGCCGATGGCGAACAGCACCAGCCCGCCAAGGATGAAACGCGGCGCGGTGTGCGCGAAAGGCCGCATTTCAGGCCGCGGCCACGATCTCGTCCCACAACGCGCCGTATTGCTTCTTGAAGCCCGGCCAGATCTTTTCGTGGGCGATCTTTTTGAAGGGTTCCAGATCCGGGGCATTGACGGTCATGCCCCGCGGTTCCAGCAGCTGCTTGGCGGAGGCGAGGCTGTCCACTTCCTCGGTGATCTTGCGGACCACGCCCTGGGCCTCGCGGCCGGTATCGAGCACCAGCTTCTGCTGGTCGGGGCGCAGCGCGTTCCACATGCCGAGGTTCATGGCGACCATGGTGGCGCCGTAGTTGTGGTAGGTGAGCGAGTAGTATTTCGACACCTCGTAGGCTTTCAGCGGCACCATGTTCGCGACCGGCAGATCGGCACCGTCGATGACGCCCTGCTGGGCCGCGGTCATCACCTCGGCCCAGCCGAGCGGGACGGCCACGGCGCCGAGACCGTTGACGCAGTCGGCGAAGACCTTGGACGGCTGAACGCGGAGCTTCAGGCCGCGCAGATCCTTCGGCGTGTCGATCGGATGCTTGTTGACCCAGAAATGACGGAAGCCGTAATCGAAGTAATAGATCACCTTCACGCCGTATTTTTCCTGGAACAGCTTGTCCAGGCGGTCGCCGACCGCGCCATTGAGAATCTTGTAGGCCTGGGCGTAGCTGCTGATCAGGTAGGAAACCAGGAAGGCGCCCATTTCCGGGAACAGCGTGGCGGCGGCGCCGGCGGGGGTGCCCATGGCGATGTTGCCGGATTTCACGCCGTTGATGATGTCGATCTCCTTGTTCAGCAGCGTGCCGCCCTGGAACTCGGTCGCGAGCTCGCCCTTGGAGCGCTCGGTGAGCGCCTTGGCGAACCAGTCCATCGCCACGGCACCGGTTTCCGGCACCGGATTGACATGGGCGATGATCATTTTCTTGTCGGCCCCCTGTGCGAAGGCGGGCGCGCGGCCGGTCGCCAGGATGCCGGCAAGCCCGCCCGCGGCGCGGATGATGCCTCGGCGCGTGCTCGCGGGCCGTACGATGCCCCTGCCGCTTATTTGGCTGATGTCCCTCATTTGCGTTCTTCCCCAGAATTTCAGATGCTTGCGGTGTTTTGATTCTTGGCGCGGATCATAGACATGCGGCGGGGCGTGGCAATCGCCCGTCGGGAGAAATCGGGGAGGGATGCGACATGCCGATGCTGACCGTGCCAGGGGGCACGCTGGATTGGACGATCACGGACCTGACGCCGCCCTGGGTGGCGGCGCCCGAAACGGTGGTGATGCATCACGGGATCGGCGCGTGCGGCCGGGTGTTCGACGGCTGGCTGCCGGCGCTGATCGGGCGGTACCGGGTGCTGCGCTTCGACATGCGCGGCCATGGCGCCTCGCCGCCGCCGGATGCCGGCCTGGTGCTGGACATGGAGCGGCTGAGTGACGACCTGTTCGCGGTGATGGACGCCGCCGGGGTGCAGCGGGCGCATCTGGTGGGAGAGTCGATCGGCGGCACCATCGTTTTGCACGCGGCGTTGCGCGCGCCGGGGCGGGTGCGGACGCTGACGGTAAGCAATGGCGCGCATCTGGGCGCATCCATCCAGGCCGTGAAGGACTGGGAGGAGATCATCGCCACGCGCGGCATGGCGGGCTGGTCGGCGCACATGATGGCGGGACGGTTTCATCCGGGCGCGATTTCGCCCGGGCAGTGGCGCTGGTTCGAGGCGCAGCAGGCGACCGCCTGTCCGCGCACGGTGCTGGCGCTGCTGGCGGCCCTGGTGGGGGCGGATCTGGCGGACAGACTGCCGGGGCTGGCGCCGCCGCTGTTGCTGCTGCATCCGGACGGCTCGCCGTTCATTCCGGTGCCGGTAATGGCGGATTTCCGTGCCCGCGTGCCGGGTGCGCGGCTGCACGTCGTGGGAGGGGCGAAGCACGGGCTGCCGTTTTCCCATGCAGGCTTTTGCTCCGGCTTGCTGGCCGGGTTTCTGGCGGAAGCGGGCGGTGGCTGAGCGGCGGGCTATGCCGGCCGGGCCGAGGCCCCGGCGGCGGCGCGCAGGCGCGGCAACACCCGTTCCCCGAACAGTTGCACGGATCGCACCACGGACGCTCCCGGCAGCCAGGTGAAGCCCATGTAGTAGGCGACATGGTGCGGCCGCAGCGCGGGGATGTCCCTCAGAAGCCGTTCCGCGACCACATCCGCATCGCCGATGGCGGCGTTCTCCAGCAGCCAATCCACGTCCGGCTCGCCGGGGAAGGGGACCTGCTCCAGATGAATGCCGTTGCGGGGCGGGTATTCCTCGCGCAGCGAGCGCATCCGGCGCATGAACGGGAGGATGCCCTCGGCGGCGCGGCGGGCCTCGGCGCGGCTTTCCGTCACGAAGGTGTAGCGCAGCACGGCGATCTTCACCGCCGCCTCCGCCACGCCCACGCTGGCAGCGGCTTCGATCACCTCGGCACGTGACTTCAACACCGTTTCCACCAGTCTCGGACCGGCGCTGATGAACACCGGCCGGCCGCGCAACGCGGCGCGTGCCATCACCACCTTGTCGTGCGTCGCCACGTAAAGCTCGGGCGGCGTTGCCGGCAAAATGGAGAAAACCGTCTCCGGCACCTTCAGATAGGTGCCGTCATAGGCCACGCGCCGTTCGGCGAAGGCCATGTCCAGCAAATCCCAGCCCTCGAACAACCGCTCGCGGCGCTCGTCCATCGAGACACCCAGCGAGCGGAATTCCTGCGGCTGGTGGCCGGTACCGATGCCGATGATCGCGCGTCCCTGGCTGGCGGCGTCCAGCATGCCGATTTCCTCGATCATCCGCAGCGGGGCGTGCAGCGGCACCACCAGCACGCCCGGGCCGAGCTTGATCCGTTTGGTGAAGCCCGCGCAGTGCATCGCCATCATCAGCGGCGAGCCGCAGATGGAGAAGGCGGAGAAATGGTGTTCGGCGAACCAGGCGGCGTCGAAGCCCAGGTCGTCGGCGACCCGCACCGCTTCCTTGGTCGTGTCCATGACCTGTTGCGGCGTCTGGCTCTCGTGGTTGAGGGCCATGATGTTGAAGAAGGAAAATTGCATGCGCCGCAGGCTACAGGCGGTTGGCAGGCTTGGGAATGCGCCATAGGCTGCGCGCATGCCCACATCAGCAGAAATACTCGTGGCGTTCCTGGCGCAGAATGGCGTCGACCGCTGCTTCAACGTTCCCGGCGAAAGCTACGTCGCCATCATGGATGCGCTGCACGCCCATCCCAGCATCGATCTGGTGACCGCCAGGCAGGAGGGCGGGGCCGGCTTCATGGCGGTGGCCGACGCGCGCTTCACCGGCCGGCCCGGCGTGGCCCTGGTCAGCCGGGGGCCGGGCGCGTGCAACGCCTCGATCGCCGTGCACACGGCGCAGCAGGACGCGGTTCCGATGCTGCTGATCGTCGGGCAGGTGGAGGCGCGTGACCTGCGGGCCCGGTCGTTCCAGGAGATCGACTATTCCCGCATGTTCGACGGCGTGGCGAAGTTCGTCGGCGAGGCGACGCACCCGGATCAGGTTCCCGAACTGTTGGCCCGCGCCTGGGCGGCGATGCTGACCGGCGTGCCCGGCCCGGCCGTGCTGGCCTTGCCCGAGGACGTGCTGCGGCAGGAATGCAGCCTGCCGGTGCCGCGCGCCGTGCTGGCCGACGATGCCGCCCCATCGCCGGAAACGGCGGACCGTCTGGCCGCCATGCTGCGTACGGCCGAGCGGCCGATCCTGCTGGCCGGCGGTGATTGCGACCGTCCCGGTGGCCGGCAGGCGCTGGTGGAGTTCGCCGAACGCTGGCAACTGCCGGTGGCCGTTGGTTTCCGCCGGCAGGATCTGTTTCCGAACGATCATCCGCTCTATGCCGGCGACATGGGTTTGGCGAACCCGGAGCATCAGAAGGCTGCCTTCGCCTCGTCCGACCTGGTGATCGCCATGGGCACGCGCCTCGGCGACATTACCTCGCAGGGCTACACCTGGCCCGAACCCGGCCAGCGCCTGGTTCATGTCTGTCCCGATCCGGCCTGGCTGGGCTGGCGCTTTCATGCCGACATCGCGCTGAACGCCCACGCCCTGCCGACGATGGCGGCGCTGAACGCGCGCAATGCCGGGGCGCCGGCTTCCCGGGGCGCCTGGACGGCGCGAACTGAACCGCATCCAGATGGCCGAAGCCGCCTGGACGCCGCGCACCGCGGGGGATGGCGTGGTGTTCGGCAACGTGGTGGCCAAGCTCGGCAAGCATCTGCCGGACAATGCCATCGTGACCTTGGACGCCGGCACGTTCGGCGCACCATTCTATCGCAAGGTGAAATGGCGTTCCGGGCAGATGCTGATGGCGCCGATCTCCGGCGCCATGGGCTACGGCATGCCCGCCGCCGTGGCGGCCGTGCTGCGCTGTCCGGACCGGCCGGTGATCTGCGCGGTGGGCGATGGCGGCTTCCTGATGAGCGGGCAGGAACTGGCGGTTGCCGCTGGGCGGAAGGCACCGATGAAGGTGCTGCTGTCGGACAACGGCAGCTACGGCTCCATCCGCATTCACCAGGAGCGCGACCATCCCGGCCGGGTTTCCGGCACCGATCTGATCAATCCCGATCTCGCGATGATGGGCGCGGCCTATGGCTATCCCGTGATGGTGGTGGAGCGGGAGGACGAACTGCCCAAGCTGATGGATGCCCTGACCGCCCCTGGGCCGCTGTTCGCGTTGGTAAAAACCTCGCTTTCCGCGGTGCTGCCAAAACCGTAACCTGCCGGTGCAAGCGGGGGAGAACGCCATGGCCATCTTGGGGATCACGATCACGCGCCGGGAGGCTTTCGCCGATGGCGCATCGTTCGGCGAGTTCGGTCCGTACGAGAAGATCATCGGCACCGCGCGCGGTGAACTGGACCCGGCCAATCCCGCCAACACGGCGATCGTCGGGCTCGATCGCGCGCCCCGCAATGCGGCCGGACTGGTTGAGTACGAAACCGACATCTATCTGCTGCGCCCGAAGCTGGGCAGCGGCAAGTTGCTGTTCGACGTGAACAACCGCGGCAACAAGCCGATGCTGCACATGTTCTGCCAGGTGGCGCCAGGGCCCGACGGCAACACCAACGATCCCACCACGCTGGCGGACGCCGGTGATGCTCTGCCGTTTCGCCGCGGCTACGCCATGGCCTGGGCCGGCTGGGACCCGGATGCGCCGCGCGCCAATAACGGCCTGAGCATCCGCATTCCCGCCCTCGCCGGCGTGGAGGCGGAAATCCGTGACGAGTTCGTCTCCGCCACACGCGGGCCGGTACTGCAACGTTTCCGCCTCAGCTACACCGCCATCCCCTCCACCCCGGCACGGCTGACCCGGCGTCACCGGCCGGAAGATCCGCCGGAGGACATCGCCGACTGGCACTTTGCCGACAGCCGCACGGTGGAATTGCTGCCGCCCGGCACGCAGCCGGAACTGGGACAGATCTACGAGATCACCTATCGCGCCACCGATCCCTGGGTCAGCGGCATCGCCTATGCGGCGCAACGGGACGTGGTGGCATTCCTGCGCTCGGATGCGGTGGAAAACCCGATGCGTGGCAAATGCCGCAAAACGATGGGGTTCGGGATCTCCCAGTCCGGCCGGTTCCTGCGCGACTTCGTCCGGCTCGGCTTCAATCGCGACGAGACCGGCGAGAAGGTGTTCGATGGCGTGCTGACCCACACCGGCGGCATCGGTGGCGTATTCCTGAACGCGCTGTTCGCGCAGCCGAACCGCACCCGCAGCGGTTACCAGGACCGCACGATGCCGGAGAACTTCTTTCCCTTCGCAACCGCCACCACCCGCGATCCGGCCACGGGCGCGGAGGGCGTGCTGCTGCAACGGGATGGCTTCGATCCGCTGCTGATCCAGTCCAACACCAGCACCGAATACTGGCAGAAGGGCGCATCCCTGCTGTCCACCGATCCCACCGGCAGCCGGGATCTGCATCTGCCGGAAACCACGCGGTTGTTCCTGATCGCCGGCACCCAACATGCCGGGCGCGCGGGCACGCCGTCCTCGCCGGGCAATTGCCAGAACGCCCGCAATCCGCACAGCGCAGCGCCGGCGTTGCGGGCGCTGCTGGTGGCGCTGGATGAATGGATCACCGACGGCACGCCCCCGCCCGCCAGCCGGGTTCCCCGCATCGATGACGGCACGCTGGTGCCGGCGGAGGCGCTGAATTTCCCTCGCCTGCCCGGGTTCGCCGTCGCCAGTGCGGCAACGCCGGTGGACCCGCCGGGCGATTGGGTGCATCCGGTTCCGCGCCCATCGCCCTACCGCACCCTGGTTCCGGCAGTGGACGCGGACGGCAATGAACGCGCGGGGATCCGCCTGCCGGATATTGCCGTGCCGGCCGCCACCTTCACCGGCTGGAACCTGTTCAAGGCCCCGTTCCCCGCCTGCGAATTATGCGATCGCGACGGCAGCTCGCTGCCGTTCGCCGCGAACGAGGCGGCGCGCGATCCCGCCGACCCTCGCCCTTCACTGGCCGCCCGGCACGCAAACCCCGCCGCCTACGCCACGGCCATGCGCGCGGCGGCGGACGCGCTGGTGGCCGAACGCCTGCTGCTGGCCGAGGACGCGGACCGCTACGTGGCGGCTGCCGGTTCGGTATCGTTCTAGGCCCGCAGGTGGTTGAGATTGAGACCGGATACCGGCCCGGACTGATCGGCCGCACGGTCGAGATGCACGCGCGGACCTATGCCCGCATCGCCGGCTTTGGCCGCAGCTTCGAGAGCAATGTGGCCGCCGGCCTGGCGGAGTTCGTTCTTCGCCTGGATAATCCGCGCAACGAAATCTGGGCGGCCGTTCAATCCGGGATCGTCATCGGCTCCGTGACGATCGACGGCGAGGACATGGGACCCGATCGCGCCCATCTGCGCTGGTTCATCGTCGAGGAAGCTATGCGCGGCGGCGGCATCGGCCGCGTGCTGTTGAGGCGGGCGATCGAATTTTGCGATCGGCAGGGCTTTCCGGAAACCCATCTTTGGACGTTCCGGGGCCTGGATGCCGCCCGCAAATTGTACGAGGCACACGGCTTCGTCCTCGCGGAGGAGCGCACCGGCCGCCAGTGGGGGGAGGAGGTTCTGGAACAGCGGTTTGTCCGCCTAGCCAGCCTCTCCGCAAACTAGTATCCAGAGCCCATGCTGGAGAAATCCCCACCGCCCTTGCGGGAATTGTTCATGGGCTTCCTGTCGGTGGGCATGTTCGGCTTCGGCGGCGTGCTGCCCTGGACGCGCCGGATGATCGTCGAGCAGCGGCAATGGCTCTCGCCGGTCGAATTCAACGACATGCTGGCGCTGTGCCAGTTCCTGCCGGGGCCGAATGTGATCAACCTGTCCGGGGCGCTCGGGTATCGGTGGTATGGCTGGGCCGGGGCGATCACCTGTTTCACCGGGCTGATGTTCGCGCCGATGGTGATCATCATCGGCCTCGGCATGCTCTATGCCCGCATCGGCGGCCACCCCTCGGTGCAGCACGCATTTGCGGGATTGTCGGCGGCCGCGTCGGCCATGGTGATCGCCACGGCGCTGAAAATCGCCGCACCCTTGGTGAAGCGGCCCTATGCGCTGGTCATGGTCGCCGTCACCTTCGTGGCGGTGGCGGTCCTGCGCCTTCCGATGCTCTATGTCGTGCTGGCCTGCGCGCCGCTGTCGATCCTGCTGCTGGCCCGGATGGAAAAATGAGCCTGCTGCCGATCAACCCAGATCTGATAGATCTCGCGACAATCTACGCGCAGCTGTCCTTGCTGGCGTTCGGCGGCGGCAACTCCATTTTGCCGGAAATGCAGCGGCAGATCGTCGATGTGCATCACTGGATGACGGCGCGGGAGTTCGTTTCTCTCTACGCCATTGCCCAGTCGGCACCCGGCCCGAACATGCTGGTGGCGACGCTCATCGGCTGGCAGGTGGCGGGGTTGTCCGGCGCGCTGGTGGCGACGTTCGCCATTTCCTGGCCATCCAGCCTGCTGACGATCGCGGTGTCATCGGTCTGGTTCCGCTTCCGCGAGGCGCGTTGGCGCCGGCTGGTGCAGACCGGGATCGTGCCGGTCACCGTCGGGTTGGTGATGGCGGGTGCCGCGCTGCTGACCCAGACCACGGCTTCCAGTTGGGGTCTGCTCGGGCTGACGTCGGTGGCAACGATCGTGTTCCTGCGCACCAAGCTGCATCCGCTGATCGTGCTGGCGATCGCGACGGCGCTGGGGGCGAGCGGCCTGTTGTCCTGACCGCCCGCCGCTCTGGCCTCAGCCCTTCTTCGCTTTCTCCGCGTCCAACACGGCCTTGATGCGGGCCGGATCGACCTGGATCTCCACGCCCGCCCGTTCCTGCTGCAACAGCATCATCGAACGGCTGTCGCGTTGGCCCCAGCCGCGGTTCAGCGCCTCGGTCATTTCTTCCAGCGCCAGGTTGGCGATGCGCATCGGCACCTTTACCTCGCGGCCGAGATTGGTCGCCAGCGTCATGTCCTTGTGCGCCAGTCGCAGCGCGAAGGCCGGCGGGTCGTATTTGTTCACCAGGAACTGGTCGATCAGCCGCTCGAACACGCCGCGGCGGCCCAAGGCGCCTTGCCGAACGGCTTCCCAGATCGCCAGCGGTTCCACACCGGCCTTCACGCCCATGGTGAACACTTCGGCCAGGCCCGCGGTGGTGATGTAGCCCATGCAGTTATGCACCAGCTTCGCCACCGCGCCGGCGCCGACCGGACCGACATAGAATGCCGCGTCAGAGAAGCCATCCAGCACATGCTTGTGCTTGTCGAATATTTTCCGATCGCCGCCAACCCAGATCGCCATCTGGCCGGACGCGGCGCCAGACGGTCCGCCGCTGACCGGCGCATCGAGGGCATAGATGCCGCGCTTCTCGTATTCCGCCGCGATCTTGCGGATCAGCGTCGGCGAACTGGTCGAGAGATCGAAATAGGCCGATCCGGGCTTGAGACCTTCGATCAGGCCGTTCTCGCCCATCGCGACGGCTTCCACTTCCGGAGGGCCGGGCAGAGAGGAAAACACAACATCCGACTGTTCCGCGACCTGCTTCGGCGTCGGCGCCCAGGTTGCGCCGGCGGTTATGAAGCGCGATGCCGCTTGTTGATTGACGTCGCTGACGACCAGTTCGAAGCCGTTCTTCTGCAGATTGGTCACCATGTGGGCACCCATGGTGCCCACACCGATAAATCCGACTTTCATAACGTTTCCTCTGCCTACTTCGCGTCGGGATTTGCTTCGAAGATCTCGCGCGCGATGTTGGCGGCGGACATTGCCGCCGGCCAGCCGGCGTAGAACGCCAGGTGCGTGATCATCTCGCTGATCTCGGACTTCGTCACGCCGTTGATCAGCGCGCGCTCCAGATGGCCGCGCAACTGCTCGGGGCGGTAGGTGGAGATCAGCGTGGCGCAGACGATCAGGCTGCGGTCGCGCTTGGACAGTTCCTTGCGTTCCCACACATCGCCGAACAGCACGTTCTCGGTCAGCTCGATCATCTTCGGCACGGTTTCGCGAACGCGGTCACGCGATGCGCTGGACGGGGCTTTTGCCATGGTTTCCTCCTGGTGTTTGACGATGGCCTATTGCACGACATCCCGAGCATCCTGTCCAATCCGGCCGACCGCCGGATCGGTGGCATCACGGATGGGAACCATGGGCATGGCATCGGAACAGAAGGTGGCTTTGGTCACCGGCAGCGCGTTGAATATTGGCCGCGCGATCGCGCAGGGGCTGGCCGAGGACGGCTTCCGGATCATGGTCACCGCGCGCAACTCGCGCGACGATGTCGGGCGCACCGCGGATCTGATCCGCCAGGCCGGCGGGCAGGCCGCGACGCACATGGCCGACATCTCCGATCCCACCCAGGCACGCGGACTGGTGGCGGCCACAATCGCCGCTTTCGGGCGTCTGGATGTGCTGGTGAACAATGCATCGGTGCGCAAGCAGACGAACATCTACGAGATCACGCCGGAGGAATGGCGCGAGGTGATGGGCGCGACGCTGGACAGCGCCTTCTATTGCGCCCAGGCGGCAGCGAAACATATTGCCGCGGCAGGTGGCGGCAGCATCGTCAATCTCGGTGGCATGAGCGCGCATGTCGGGGCGACCGGACGGGTGCACGCCAGCACCGCCAAGGCGGCGATGGTGGGTTTGTCGCGCGTGCTGGCGACGGAACTGGCCGGGGACAACATCACGGTCAACACCGTCGTGCCCGGCTCGATCGACACGGTGCGCGGTGCCGCCGCCGGCGCCCGCCCGCCGCACATGCCGGGCAACCTCGCCGGCCGGATGGGAAGGCCGGAGGAGATTGCCGGGATGGTGCGTTACCTCTGCGGCCCGACCGCACGCTACGTCACGGGCCAGACCCTGCACGTCAACGGGGGCGCTTTTCTGACATAGTCAGAAAAGCCCCCCGCGAACGCTTAGCTCATGCCCCAGATCGGCTTGGCGGCGGCGATTTCTTGAGGGAAAATCGTAACCGGTTTACCGTTTTGCCACTGCACGACGACCAGTTCGGCGCCGACGCGCCGGCCGTTTTCGTCGAACTTGATGCGCCCGCCGGGGAACAGATTGGCCGGGCCGGTGGTCATGTCCATGGAACGGATGGCTTCGGCCACCTTCACCCGATCGGCGGTGCCTGCTTTTTCAAGCGCTTCCTTGAGGATCATGGTGTGGCCGTAGGCGAAGATCGAAGTCATGGCCGAACCACGGCTCGCCGGTTCGCTCCATAAAGCGCTTGACCAACGCGTCCTGTCCTTTGCCAGGCCAGTTGGCGAGGCCGATCATCAGCCCTTGCAGCAAGTCCGGACCGACGGTCTTGAGCAGTTCGGGAACTGCCCAATGGCCGCCGCCGCCGATCAGCGGCAACTTGCCGCCTGCCAGGCCGTACTCGCCGAACTTGTCCATCAGAATTTTGTCATCGGGCACCGCTGTTGATTGCAGCAGCACGAAATCCGGCCGCGCGCTGCGCACGGGCTGAACCAGGGAGGTCGCGTCCGACAATGGCGGCGTATAGATCTGGTCCAGGACGATGGTGAGTTTGGCTTCTGGCAGGCTTATTTCGCGCATCTGCTTGAGGAAGCTGACCGAGGACGCGGTGTTGTCCCCGATGATCGCGACCTTGGTGGGCCGCTTGCCGGTGGTCTTTTCCGCCAGCGCCATGACCGTGGGGATCAGGTGCGCGGCTTGCACGTTCGCGGTGGGCGAGGTTTGGAACACGTACTTGAAGCCGCGCCCGGTGATCAGGTCCGAATAGGACAGGGTCAGCCAGGGCAGGCTGGCGCGTTCGGTCACTTCCGTCACCGCCAGGGTGAAGGTGCTGAGCCAGGCGCCGAAGCCGCCGGCCAGATCGGGTTCCTGTGCCACCATGCGCTGGGCGGCGTTCTTCGCCTTCTCGGCGCTGTCGCCGGCGTCATATTCCACCAGAGTGAGCTTGGCGCCGCCCATGGATTTGATGCCGCCGGCGGCGTTGATTTCCTCGATCGCCATGCGGGCGCCCATCTGTTCCAGCAGACCGGTGCGTGCCCAGGGACCGGATAGCGGCACAAGCATGGCGATCTTCACTTCCTTGGCCTGGGCGCGCGCCCGCTTGGGCACCAGTGCCCCGGCGCCCGCGGCTGCGGCAAGGCCGAGCGCGCCGCGGCGCCCGATGGTCGTTTTCTGGCTCATTGTTCTTGTCTCCCTGTTCAAGCGTGAAAACCTATTCTTCGCCGATGCCGAGATAGGCCCGGCGTACCCGGTCGTCCTGCATCAGTGTCTGGTACGATCCGTCCATGACGACTTGGCCGGTCTCCAGCACGTAGCCATGATCGGACAGTTCCAGCGCTTCGGCCACGCGCTGTTCCACCAGCAGGATTGTGACCCCGTCCTCGCGGTGGATCTGCGAGATACGTTCGAAGATGACGTCGGTAATCGCCGGCGCAAGGCCCATGGAGGGCTCATCCAGCATCAGCAGCCGGGGGGCGGAGGCAAGTCCCCGCCCGATCGCCACCATCTGCTGTTCGCCGCCCGAAAGGGTGCCCGCAAGCTGGGTGGCGCGTTCCTCCAAGATGGGGAACAACGCATGGATGCGCTTCAGCGTCGTTGCCCAGTTCTTGCGGCCGGCCTCGGTGTAGGCGCCCATTTCCAGGTTCTCGCGGACGGTCAGGGATTTGAACACCTGCCGCCCTTCCGGGACATGGGCGATGCCCAAATGCGCGCGGCGCGCGACCGGCATGGTGAGCAGCAATTCGCCGCAGAACCGGATGTCTCCGGCACGCGCGGGCACGCTGCCGCTGATGGCCTTGAACAACGTCGATTTGCCCGCGCCATTCGGTCCGACAACCGTGACGAACTGCCCCTCGCCGACAGTGACGGAAAGGTCGCTCAGCGCCACCAGGCCGCCATAGGCGACGGTCAGGCCCTGGATTTCCATCATCGCCCTAGACATTCGCCGTTACCCGGTTCAGCCATTTCTTGCCCAGATAGGCCTCGATCACGTCGCGGTTCTCGACCACGTCGCGCGGCAGGCCCATCGCCAGCACCTTGCCGTGATCGAGCACAAGGAAGCGGTCGGCAATGCGCATCATGGCGTGCATCGTGTGTTCGATGATGACCACGGTCATGCCGTTGGCGCGCAGATGGCCGAGGTACATCCAGCACCGCGTCGCATTCCTCCCGGCCCAGGCCCGCCAGGGTTTCGTCCAGCAGCAGGATGCGCGGTTTGCCGGCCAAAGCGCGGGCCAGTTCCATCAACCGCAATTCCTTGTTGGTGAGCTGCCCGGCTTCCACGTTGGCCAGATGCGACAGCCCGACCTGGGCCAATGCCTCGTTGGCCGAGGCGATGGCATCGGAATCCGCCAGTCCCGCGCCATAGGCACCGACCACCACGTTATCCAGCACCGGCAATCTCGGAAAACTGCGCACCACCTGGAAGGTTCGGCCGATGCCCATGCGGCAGATTGCAAACAGCTTCCGCCCGGTCATGCGGTGGCCTTCGAACACCGCCTCGCCCTCATCGGCCGGCAGCACGCCGTTCATCACGTTGAACAGCGTGGTCTTGCCGGCGCCGTTCGGGCCGATGATGCCGAGGATCTCGCCGCGATTGACGGTGAAGTTGACATCATCGACCGCGCGCAGGCCGCCGAAGGCTCGCGACAGGCCCTTCACCTCCAGGATGGGGCCGTTGCCGGTGGTGCGGATTTCGATCCGTTGGCCGGAGATCGGCGCCTTCTGGACACCGATCACGGGGGCGGAGCGACGGAAAAATTTGTCGCGAAAAGTCCAGAACAATCCTTCCGGCGCCAGCAGCATGATGGCGATGATGGCCGCGCCATAGACCACGCCCTGGATGCCCGGGATGACGTTGCCAAGCTCCGCCTGCAAGGTTTCCGCCAACGGGATCAGGATGGCGGCGCCGATCAGCGGGCCCCATACGGTTGCCACGCCGCCGAACAGCGTCACCACCAGCGCCTGGGCGGACACCAGCACTCCGAAGACGGAATCGGGCGTCACCACCAGCAGCACGCAGGCATAGAGCCCGCCGGCGGCGGCGGCCAGCGCGCCGGACAGCATCAGCGCGCGCAGCTTCCAGGTTCTTGTGTCGATGCCAGCCGCCTCGGCGGCCAGTTCATTCTGTCGGATCGCCATCAGCGCCAGACCGAAGCGGCTGTTTTCCACCGCCATGGAGATGAACATCGCCAGCACCACCAACCCGACGGCAATAATGGTGTAGCTGCGTGGATCGGCGAATTGCAGGAAGAAGGCCGCGCTTTCCCGCTTCATCGGGATCGAGACCTCCTGGTAGCCGAGATATTGCAGCACGTAGAGGATTGCCAGCGGATAGGCGAGCATCGCCAGGGCGAAATAATGCCCCCGCAGGCGGAACGTTGGTGTGCCGATCACGAAGGCGGCTGCGGCACCCAGCACCATGCCGATCGGAATGCCGATCCAGGGCGTGAGGTTGAACTTCACCAGGGCCAGCGTGACGGTATAGGCGCCAATGCCGAAGAACGCCGCATGGCCGAAGCTGGTCAGGCCTCCATAGCCGGATAGCAGGTTCCACGACAGGCCGAGCACCGCCCATATCGGCACCAGCGTCAGCATCAGCTGGTAATAGGAGTTGTGCACCTGCGAGGCGAGCAGCAGGTAGATCACCACCACCACGGCGAGGACCGTTACGTCCCGCCGCAGTTTGGCGCCCACTCCGGGCCTCATGCCCGTTCCGCCGATCGGCCGAACAGGCCTTGCGGTCTGAGCAGCAGGATCATCAGGAACACCACGAAGATCGCCGCGTTCTGCAGTTGCGGCGGCAGGATCAGTGCGGAGAATTGCTGGACGAAGCCGACCGTGAGGCCGCCCCAGAAGGCGCCCATGATGCTGCCCATGCCGCCCAGTACGACGCCAGAATACATGATGATGACGAAATCGACGCCGACGAAGGGGGTGAAGGAAAGATAGGTGGCCATCAGCCCGCCGGCGACGGCGGTGATGCCCGCGCCGATGCCGAAGGCCGTGCGGTGGGCGCGCTCGACATCGATGCCCATGTAGCTCGCCGCGGTCGGGTTGTCGGCGGCGGCGCGCAGCGCCTTGCCCAGGCGGGTGTATTCCAGCAGCAGATACAACAGGATCGCCACCACGATGGCGACGCCGGCGGAGATCGTTCTTGCCTTGTTGAAGAATACCGTGACGTCCCACGCATTGGACGGCATGAACTCCCAGGCGCGCGAGGATAGCGGCGTGCGCACGCCCACCGGGGTGGAGCCGAAGACGATCAGACCGCCGTTCTGCAGGATCAGCGAGACGCCGAGGGTGATGATCAACTGGCCGAAATGGCCATCGTCCAGGCTGCCGGACGCGCGCAGTCCGGAGACGCGCGAGATCAGAAATTTATGCAGCAGCGATCCGCCGACAAACAGCACCGGTCCGGCGAGCAGCGCAGCGATGAACGGACCATAATAGGGGCCGAGGAAAGCGAGCAGGCCCCAGACGGAGAACAGATAGACCACGACATACATGCCGAGCATCAGCAGTTCGCCCTGGGCGAAGTTCACCACCTTCATGATACCGAAAATCAGTCCGAGCCCGACGCACATCAGGCCGTAGATGCAGCCGATGGTGATGCCGGCGGCCAGGGCGTTCAGCACGTTTTCGATCAGGACTGTCGTGTCCATTTATACGGATCGGCTCATTTGGACGTCTTCCCTCGGTGCATCGGATGCATCATCGCGGGCGCTATGCGCCTCTTCACGATCGCGTTTGGCGCCTTTCGTCGCCCGGGTCAACGCTGTCAGGCCGGCAAATTCGATTACACGTGGTTAATATTCCGGACCGTTTGCGGTGCACTTGACGATGTCTTGGCACGCTCCCTACCGTGGCCGGCATAAATAACAAGCCTGCTCAAGGAGGCGTCCAGGATGTATCCGTCCAAATGGTTTGCGCGCACGCTGCTCGCCGCGACGGGGCTGGTTGCCCTCTCGTCCGGCCAGGTCCGGGCCGAGGACTGCGAACTGAAGATCGGCGCAATGGGCCCGATGTCCGGCGGCGCGGCGCAATGGGGCCTGTCGATGGAAGCGGCTGCCGTCCTGGCCGCGGCCGAGGTGAACGCCGCCGGCGGGCTGCAGATCGGCAGCAAGAAATGCAAGGTCACGGTGGTCAGCTACGACAGCAAATACACCGCCGACGCGGCCGCGGCCGGATCGAACGCGTTTGCCAGCCAGGGCATCCACTTCATCATCGGCCCGGTAGGCTCGCCGGAGAGCACCGGCATCAAGCCGGTGGCGGCGCGCAATGAGCAACTTGCCTGGAACGCCAGCTACGCCAAGAACGCGCTGGAGCCGAAATATCCGCTGATGTTCCATATCGCGCCGGGTCCGGCGGGATGGGCGGATGCGGTCATCAAGGCCGCGAAGAAGCACTTTCCGATGAAATCGGTGGTGCTGATCGCGCCGAACGACCAGGGCGGCACGGACATCGCCAGCGTGGACGCCGAGGCCTATCGCGCCAACGGCATGACCACGACGGAGGAATACTACCAGCGTGGCACGACCAACTTCGCGCCGATCGTCACCCGCGTGCTGGCCACCAAGCCGGACGCGGTGGACACGGCGTCCTCACCGCCCGGCGATGCCGGCGTGCTGGTCAAGCAGCTGCGCCTGGCCGGGTTCACCGGCCCGATCGGCCGGTTGGGCGGGCCGGGCACGGACGAGATCATGCGCGTCGCCGGTGGGATCGACGTGCTGAAGGATTTCTACTGGTTCGAGACGGTGGCGACCGAGGATCCGAAGGTGCGGGCGATCGACGACGAATACCGCAAGCTGATCGGCAAGGACCCGCCGGACAACACCGGCTTCTGGGCCGATCTGCCGGCCGCGCGGATGACGCTGAAGGCGATCTCGGAGGCGGGAACGATGGATGACGTCCAGAAGGTGGCCGCGGTGTTGCGCAAGATGCCGGTGGACGATCCCAATCTCGGCAAGGGCATCTGGGGCGGCACCAGGCAGTTCGGCATGGCGCAGGAGCTTTCGTTCCCATTCGGCATCGGCATCATCAAGGACGGCAAGAATTTGGGCGTGCAGCGCACGGAACCCAAGGAGTAGCCGCGCCGAATCGGGTTTTCCTGGATGGAGCAGTTCTCTCAGGCCATGATCATCGGCGTGAGCCTGGGGGCGCAATACGCGCTGCTGGCGCTGGGGTTCACGCTGATCTTCGGCATTCTCGGCGTGGTGAATTTTTCCCATGGCGGGTTCTACATGCTGGGCGGCTACGTCGCGTATTCCTGCGTCTATCATCTGGGGCTGCCGTACCCTCTGGCGGTGCTGGTGGCGGTGCTGGCCACCGGCGCGCTGGGCTACCTGTTCGAGCTGGTGCTGATCGAGCGGGTGATCGACGATCATCTGGCGACGCTGATGCTGACGCTCGGGCTCTATCTGATCGTTTCCACCGCGGTTCTGCTGATCTACGGGCCGGTTTCGCCGGAGTTTCCGTTCCCGGTCAGCGGCGCCTGGCGGGGGGCGGGGATCTATGTGCCGCTGGAGAATTTGGTCGTGCTGGCGGTCTGTGTCTGTGCCATCGCCGGCCTGTATGCGCTGCTGTTCAGCACCGATCTCGGCCGCGGGCTGCGCGCGCTGGCCGATGACCGGGATGTGGCGAAAGCGCAGGGGATGCGCCCGAAGCTGCTGTTCCCGCTGGCCTTCGCGATCGCCACCGGCCTGGCCGGGCTGACCGGCGCGCTGGTGACGCCGATCCTGTCGCTGTCGCCCTCGGTCGGCGATCCGGTGCTGGCGACCTCGTTCCTGACGGTGATCCTGGGCGGGCTCGGCAGCCTGGGCGGCGCGGCGCTGGCGGCCTTCGTGGTCGGGATCGTGGAGGCGTACACCAGCGTCTATTTCGGTGGCTCGGTCGGCGCGCTGGTGCTGTTCATCCTGGTGCTGGTGATCCTGGTGTTCCGTCCGACGGGGTTGCTCGGCCGCGAGATCCGGGGCGCCTAGGGGATGGCGCGGCCGGTTGACGGGGCGATCCTGCGCGGCAGCGTGGGTATTCCCGGGGCCGAGATCGTGGCCTGCCTGGTCTTCGTGGCGGCCTTCGCCATTCCGTCGCTGACCCGCAGCCAGCTGATCTATTCCATCGCCAATCAGGCGATGGTGGGGGTGGTTGCCGCGCTGAGCGTCTGGATCATGCTGCGGATGAATCTGCTGACCTTCGCCACGCCGGCCTTCATGGCGGTGGGCGGGTATTCGGTGGCGATCCTGGCGCCGATGGGCGTTACCGACGCCTTCGCACTGACCGCCATCAGCTTCCTGGTTCCGGCCTTGCTGGCCCTGCCGCTCGGCGCGCTCGTGCTGCGGCTGCGCGGCACCTACTTCGTGCTGGTGACCTATGTGCTGTCGGAGATCTTGCAGCTGATCCTGTTCATGACGCCGGATCTGACCGGCGGCTCGAACGGCATTTCCGGTGTTCCCGCCGTGACCGTGTTCGGCACGGAACTGATGACCAATCGCGCGGTGCTGCAGATGGCCTGCGCCATCGCGCTGGTCGCCTGCGTTATCACCGCCGGCGTCACCCGCTACTTTCGCCAGCATTTTGCCGCCATCGAGGAGAACGAGATCCTGGCCGAGAGCCTCGGGCTGGTGATCTGGCGCTACAAGGTGGTCGGGTTCGTGGTGGCCGCGGGGGTGGCGGGGCTGGCGGGGTTCTCGCTGGTGAACATGCTGCTGACGGCGCATCCGAGCTCGTTCAGTTCCGCCTCGGCGGTGGATTTCATCGCCTACACCATCATCGGCGGCCGGGCTTCCATCCTCGGTCCCGTGGTCGGCACCGGCCTGCTGGTCTGGGCGACCAATCTGTTCGGCACCCAGGGCCAGTTGGCGCAGGGGCTGTACGGCGTGCTGATCCTGGTGGTGGTGCTGGCGGCGAAGGGCGGCATCACCGGATCGGTCGCCACGCTGTTCCGCCGTCTGCGGGGAGCGCGCTGATGGCCGGCGAGGAGCTCCGCGTCGAAGGGCTGGCCAAGCGCTTCGGCGGGTTGCGGGTGTTTCACGACATCCACTTTCGCCTGCCGCCTGGCGAGATCTTGGGCGTGATCGGCCCGAACGGCGCGGGCAAGACCACGCTGATCAACGTGATTTCCGGCCGGATATCGCCGTCGTCCGGGCAGGTGTTCCTCGGCGGGCGCAACATCACCGGCCAGCCGTCGCACGCGCTCAGCCGGCTTGGCGTGGGGCGCAGCTTCCAGCAGACCAACACGTTCCGATCGGCATCCGTGCGGGAGAATATTTCGCGCGCCATCCGGTTCAGCCGGCGTTCGGGCAGCGCTGTCGGACTCGATCTGCTGTTGCGCGATTTTCAGCTTGCGGATCGCCTGGACGAGCAGAGCGACAAGCTGCCCTATGGGCTGCAGAAGATGCTGGGTCTGGCGATGGCCTACGCCATCGGTCCGCAGGTGCTGCTGCTGGATGAGCCGGCGGCGGGGCTGGAGCGCGGCGAACGGTCGCGCATCGACGGGTTCGTCGCGCATGTGCGAGAGCATGGCGGCTGCGCGGTGCTGATCGTCGAGCACGACATGGACCTGATCCGCCGGCTGTGTCCGCGCATCCTGGTGCTCGATGCCGGCAACGTGCTCGCCGACGGGCCGCCGGCCGAGGTGCTGGCGCGGCCGGACGTGATCAAGGCCTATCTCGGCGCCGGCGACGAGGACCGGATCTGGAAGTGGGGTCTGATGCTGCTGGAAATCGAGAACCTCGGCGTTCGCTATGGCGGCATCACCGCGCTGAACGGCGTTTCCATCTCCGTGGCCGAGGGCGAGACGGTGCTGCTGGTCGGTGCCAACGGCGCCGGAAAATCCAGCACGATCAACGCGGTGATCGGCCTGGTCACCGCCGCTTCGGGCCGGATCCTGTTCGACGGCAAGGACCTCGGCAGCGTCCCCTGCGAGCGTCGGGCCCGGCTGGGCATCGGCTACTCACCCGAGGGTCGGCGGGTGTTCCCGACCCTGACGGTGACCGACAACGTGCTGACCGGCGCCTTCGGCCTCGGCCGCGCCCGCCAGCGCGAGGCGCTGGACTGGCTGGTGACGGTGTTTCCGCTGCTTGCCGACCGCGCGCAGCAGCCGGCCGGGCAATTGTCCGGCGGTCAGCAGCAGATCGTCGCCCTGGCGCGGGCGATGTGCGCCTTTCCCCGGCTGCTGCTGCTGGATGAGCCGTTCCTGGGCCTGGCGCCGGTGTGGATCGAGCAGATCAGCAACGCCATCACCCAGTTGAAGGCGCGCGGCACGACGGTGCTGATGACCGAGCAGATGGCCCGCCCGGCGCTGAAGCTGGCCACGCGCGGCTACGTGATGCGCGGCGGCGAGGTGCGGCGCAGCGGCACGGTGGCCGAGATCCGCGCGGTCGCGCTGGCCGAGGAATACCTGTAGCGCGCCAGAGGCGCCGGCGGCCCACTTGAGGCTTGCGGCATCGCCGCGCACACTCCCCGCCAACGGAATGGTGAAATGGACGATGATCGATGCGTGATGCGGATGTGACGGCGGCCGAATCTCCGGCGGAAACGATTGCCCGGTTCGAACGGAGTTCAACGCGGGTGGAGACGCCGAATGGCACCGGTAAGATGGTCTGGCATATCTGGGGCTCCGGCCCGGTGCTGGCACTGTTCCATGGCGGCGCAGGTTCCTGGCGGCACTGGATCCATAACATCGAGGTGCTGTCCAAGCATTATCGCCTGCTGGTGGCCGATTTGCCGGGCCTGGGCGAATCCGACGATCCACCGAACGGCGATGACGCGGACGCGGTTGCCGCCATCGTGGCCGCGGGGATCGACGCGATCATCGGTACCGAGGAAACCTACGACGTCGCCGGCTTTTCCTTCGGCAGCACGATGGCGGTTTGCGTGGCCGCGCAGAAGGGCAAGCGCGTCCGTTCCTGCACCGTGATCGGATCGAGCGCCATCGGCCCGTCCGGCAGCATGATCGAACTGCTGAAGGTCCGCAGCCTGGCGGGCGAGGAGCGGGTGGCCGCGCACCGCACCAATCTGAACCGGCTGATGATCGCCGATCCCGAGAAGATCGACGCGTTGGCGCTGGTGATCCAGGAATGGAACACCATGCATTCCCGCCTGAAGACCCCGACCTTGTCGCGCAGCGGCGCGCTGATGCGCGCGCTGGAACACGTGCATGTGCCGGTGCACGGGATCTGGGGCGAGTTCGACGCTCCGGCCAATCCGCGAGCGACGGAGCGGGTGAAAGTGATGCGGGAACTGCGCCCGGATGCCGATGTGCATTTGATCAAGGGCGCGGGCCATTGGGTCGCCTATGAGGCGCCCGAGGAAGTCAATGCAATGCTGCTGAAGATCCTGGCGCGGACGCGGCCCGCCGATTGAGGCCGCCAACCGCGCTGGAGGGGAAACGACAATGAATAGTACGACGAATGAAACCGGTCTAGGGCCGATGCTGGGCGACTCCGGCCCCGGCATGCTGGCCGGGCTGCGGGTGATCGAGATCGCCGACGAGCGCGCGGAATATGCCGGGCTGCTGCTGGCCGGCCTTGGCGCCGAGGTGATCAAGATCGAGCCGCCGGAGGGCAACGCCACCCGCCGCATCGGTCCGTTCCTGAACGATGAACCAGGCCTGGAGCGGTCGCTGTTCTTCTGGAACTACAACCGCAACAAGCAGTCGGTGGTGCTGGACCTCAACCAGGCCACATCGCGCGACGAGCTGCTGCGGTTGCTCGACGGCGCGGACATCCTGCTGGATTCGAGCTGCGGAGCTTTGAACCAGGTGCTTGGCCTGGATCGTGCCGCGCTGAACGCGCGGTTTCCTCAGTTGGTGACCGCGCGGATCACGCCGTTCGGCGACGATGGGCCATGGGCGGATTTCAAGGGCTCCGACCTGATCCATCTCGCCCTTGGCGGCGTGATGATGAATTGCGGCTACGATCCCGCGCCCGGCTGGGAATACGACACGCCGCCGATCGCGCCGCAGATCTGGCACGCCTATCACATCGCCGGCGAACAACTCGCCACCGGCATCATCGCGGCGCTGATCGCGCGCCATCGCAACGGCCAGGGCCAGGATGTGTCGGTCGCGGTGCATGAGGCGGTATCGAAAAACCCAGAGCTCGACATCATGCATTGGGTAATGCGCCGGGTGCCGCTGTGGCGGCTGACCAGCCGCCACGCGACGGAAACCCCCAATCATAGCCCCGCCATCAGCCACACCAAGGATGGCCGCTGGTATATCTCCCATGGTGTCGGGCCGCGCGACCTGAACAACCTGGTGCCGTTCCTGAGCAAGTACGAGGCCCAGGCCGACCTTCAGCCGCCACCGCCGGAGGCCGACCTGAAGGCCCGCAACGTGCCGGGCTCGGCGGCCAGCGACGAAACCCGCGCGCATATGCTCGATATCATCCAGCGCTTCGTGCGGTCCTGGACCTACGCCGACATGCCCTGGCGCGAGGCGCAGGATGCCGGGCTGCTGTGGGCGCCGATCCGCAAGCCGCATGAGAACGCGCTCGACGAACACTGGCTGAAACGAAAATCCTTCGCCGACGTGCACCACCCCGAGCAGGGCCGCAGCTTCCGCTATCCGACCAGCAAATGGTTGGCGACCGCGACCAGCTGGCAGGTCGGCCGGCGGGCGCCGCAGCTTGGCGAGGATACCCAGGCGGTGCTGAAGCAGGCGGCGCGCCAGCCCAGTGTGCCGGCCCAGCCGCGTGGCGACCACAGTCCGAACACTCTCCGCCCTGCACGGCAAGCCGTTTCCGTTGCAGGGCGTGAAGATCCTCGATTTCGCCTGGTTCCTCGCCTCCGCCGGCGGTACCCGCTTCCTCGCGGCGATGGGGGCCGAAAGCTACAAGGTGGAGTGGAAGGACAACCCCGACACCCGCCTGGCCGCGATGGCGCCCATTGGCGGCCGTGCGGCGCGCGATGCCGCCACCGGCCCGTTGCCGGGTGTGAAGGACCCGGACATGGGCGGGCAGTTCAACAACAAGAACGCCGGCAAGCGGGGCATCTCGTTGAACATCCGCCATCCCAAGGGCCTGCAGATCGCGAAGGACCTTGTACGCATCTGCGATGTGGTGGCCGAGGGGTTCTCGCCGGGCGTGCTGGCGCGGCTCGGCCTGGGCTATGACGTGATGAAGAAGATCCGCCCGGACATCGTCTATATCCAGCAATCCGGCATGGGAACTTTCGGTACGTACGGCCGGATGCGAACCGTCGGGCCGGTGGCCGCGGCGTTCGGCGGCCAGGGTGACATGTCCGGCCTGCCGGAGCCGGCGATGCCGGTTGGCTGGGGCTATTCCTACCTGGATTGGATGGGCGCCTATGGCTACGCGCTGGCGATCCTGGGCGCGCTGTATCACCGCGACCGCACCGGGGAAGGGCAGTGGATCGACGCGTCGCAGTGCGAGTCCGGCCTGTTCCTGACCGGCGCCACGATCCTCGACTGGTCGGCCAATGGCCGCAGTTGGAAGCGCTACGGCAACCGTTCGCCTTACAAGCCGGCTGCGCCGCATGGCGCGTATCGTTGCACCGGTACCGATCGGTGGATCGCGATCGCCTGCTTCACCGATCCGGAGTGGCGCGGCGCTGGCGCAGGTGGCCGGGCAGGGGGCCTGGCTGGAGGACCGCCGGTTCACGACGTTGAGCGACCGCCTGGCCCACCAGGACGCGCTGGATGCGCTGATCGAGGGCTGGACCCGCACCCAGGATGCCGTTGCCTGCATGCATCTGCTGCAGAAAGCCGGTGTCGCCGCCGGCGTGTGCCAGAACGCGGAGGACCGCTGCGATCACGATCCGCAGCTGAGGCACCTGAAATGGCTGACCGAGGTGAACGGCACCAAGATCGGCCGCTGGCCGGTCTATGAGTTGCCGATGAAGTTCACCAGGACGCCGGCCTATATCGGCGGCCCGATCGACCGGGGCGCGCCCGGCTATGGCGAGGATAATCTCTGGCTGTTCACCAATCTGCTCGGCATGAGCGCGTCGGACGTCCAGCGTCTGGCGGAAGACGGGGTGATCTAGCAGAATGGAGATCAGGGAGTGAATTCGATGCAGGCATTGAAGAACGCCACCGCCGTGATCGGCGTCGGCAACACCGCCTACGGCAATTTTCCCCATATCGACGAATACGGCCTGGCCGCCGAGGCGTTCCGCAATGCGGTGAACGATTGCGGCATCGACAAGAACGAGATCGACGGCATGGTGGTTTGCCGCATCCCCTATTACGCCCGCATGGGTGAGGTGCTGGGGCTCGATCCGCGCTGGACCCTGACGCTGCCGCCGCATGGCAGGATGTCCGGCATCGGCATCATCGAGGCGGCGACCGCCTTGGCGGCCGGGCATTGCAAGTATGTGGCGCTGATGTACGCCAATATCGGCCGCTCCCGCCGGGTGAACTATGGCGGGGACGAAAGCCCCGGCGTCTGGGACCCGTTCGGCTTCACCTCGCCGGGCGCGGCGCACGCGATGGCGTTTCAGCGGCACATGCAGCTGTACGGCACCACCACGCGCCAACTCGCGGAGGTGTCGGTCGCCATCCGTCACCACGCCTGCCTGAACCCCGATGCGGTGATGCAGAAGCCGATCACCATCGAGGATCACGAGAACGCCCGCTTCATCACCGCGCCGCTGCGGCTGCTGGATTACTGCCTGATCAACGACGGCGCGGTGTGCATGATCCTGACCACGGCCGACCGGGCGAAGGACTTCAAGAAGAAACCCGTGATGATCTCCGGCTTTGGCGGGCAGGAGAGCTTCACCCGGTCCTCGATCTCCAATTTCGACATGGATTTCTGGCACCCCGCGGTTAAATCCGCCGGCGAGCAGGCCTATGGCATGGCCGGGGTCAGCCACGGCGATATCGACGGTTTGATGTGCTACGACAATTTCAGCCCGACGGTGCTGTTCAGCCTGGAGGGGCTGGGCTTCTGCAAGCAGGGCGAATCCGGCAGCTTCGTCGAGGGCGGTACGCTGAAGCTGGGCAGCAAGCTGCCGGTGAATACAGACGGTGGGCATCTGTCCAACTCCTACATGCAGGGCTGGGCGCTGAACGTGGAGGCGGTGCGGCAGTTGCGCGGCGAGTGCGGCGCGCGGCAGATCCCCGATTGCGAGGTGGTGCAATACGTCCAGGCGACGCCTTGCACCCGCTCCATCATCTACACGCGCGGCTGAGGAGGATTGCCATGAGCTACAACAAGCCGCTGCCGAAGATCGATCCGGTCAACCAGGGTTTTTGGGACAACGCGAAGTCCGGCAAGCTGTCGGTGCAGAGTTGCAAGTCCTGTGGCGACAAGCGCTATCCGGCGTCGCCGGTCTGTCCGAAATGCCTGTCCCCGGACCAGGAATGGATGAGCGTATCGGGCAAGGGGACGCTGGAATCCTGGGTGGATTTCCATCGCGCCTACTGGGACGGGTTCAAGGAGGATCTGCCCTATCGGGTTTGCCTGGTGAAGCTGGCCGAAGGGCCGGTGATGGTCAGCAACCTTGTGGGACCATCGGATCATGCCAAGGTGGGCGCCGCGGTGGAGGTAGTGTTCGATGCGGTGACCGAGGACGTGACGCTGCCAAAGTTCAAGATGGCCTGACCCGCGCACGGCCTGTCCCGGCGACCTGCATGGCACCTCGATCGCCGCCTTCCGGTCCGGGATCGCCGGTGACGAACCGGTGCAGTGGGGCTATTGAGCCGGTGGCGGCACACCGATCGGCGTGCTGCCGCGGCAGGCCTGGGCAACCTGGTTCCGGGCGTCGCTCGAGAGATGCTCGAAGCAGGCCAGGCGGTCCTTGGCGCGTAGGTCGCTGCCCGTCGCCGTATTGGCGGGGTAGGGGCGGGGCTGCATCCCCTTCGGCATGCCGGTTCCGTCCCAGTCGTTGCTGACATAGTAGGGCCCGCCCAATTTGGATGGCGTGCCGATATCGGCGCTGTCCGCCCATTTGGCGGGAACGATCTCGCTGCCGCACAGTTTGGTTTCCTCGAAACGGGCGAGGGTGATCGGCGGCTCTTCCGTGGGTGTGGGAGGGGGGGAGGCGGCCATATCCTTCAGCAGCACCCGCCGCGTCGTCGGCTGCGGTTGAAAGAACGCGCCGAGCATCCACGCATAGCGGAAATCGGCGTTCTGGATGGAGACCGCTTCAAGATTGGCGCCCATCAGGCAACTGCCGCGCAGATCGGCGCTGCCCAGGCGGGCGTGCAGCAACTCCACATCCGCCAGATTGGCGCCGCGCAAATCGGCATATTCCAGGTTGGCCTCTTCCAGGATCGCCCCGGACAGCTGCACGCCGGACAGCACGGCGGCACGCAGATCCGCCCCCGTGAGATCGGCGTCGGCCAGGCGGTAGCGGCGAAGATCGCTGTCCGCCAGGTTGGTGTTGCGCAGGTTCATGCCGCGATGCTGTCCCCCCACCCGGCGAAGCCGAAGCCGGCCAGCAGCAGAATACCGAGCGCGGCGCCGGTCAGGCGGCTCGGCCAGCGGCTGCGGAACAACCGCCGGTGCCGGCAATCGATGTGCAGCGCGATAACCGAAAGCAGGAGGCTGAGCGCAAGGGCGGCCAGGACGCAGCCCTGCCAGACGTTGATCGGCCAGTTCTGGCCGGCATAGCGCAGCGCGGAGATCTTCCAGAAAATCACCAGTATGGTTGCGGGCACCACGACATACAGCGCGATGGAAAGCAGCGAGAGCGGCCACATGTCGACGTGATTGCGCATCAGGCCGTTGGCCGTCGTGCCGCCCGGCGTCTTGAGCAGCGCATGCGCCTGGATCCAGAGGTAGAATTGGATCGACACCAGCACCCAGGGCGAAACGGCGCAGAAGGCGGGGAACAGCAGCTTCAGGCCCAGCAGCGGCACATCGACGGTGGTGGCGCCCGTCATGACGCCGGTGCTGGTGGCGGATGTGTTGATCAGTTCCACGTCGCCGTGGCCCAACACGGTGATGGCGCAGAACGCCGAGGCGATCACCATGCTTTGAAACGCCCAGGCGAGCGAGCTAGCGAGGTCCTTGACCAGGTTTGCATCGACCTCGGCTTCGGACGGGCGGGTGGCTGCCTTGGGACGGGTTTCGCTCAGGCGGACCCCCTGTGCCAGCGCCGCCAGATCGGCCGGCGCGCGCAATTCCGAAACGACCATAGCGCGCCGCGATCACGCTGCGCCAGAACTTGTTGCGCGGTCTGCGCCGAGGGGCTTCGTTTTGGAAGGGGATCAGCGAGCCGCCAGGGTCAGCGTCCGGTGCACCGTCAGGGCGATATGCGTGGTCTGGTCCAGAGTGTCGCCGAACCAGGACTCGATCGCCGCCTCGCGCTTGCCGACATACACCGGCTTGCCGTCTTCCAGCACCATCGGCAAATCATGGCCGGCGCGGCCGTCATGTCAGACGACTTTGCCCGTGTGCAGTTTTCCGATTTCCTCGGCGGAGTAGCCGAGTTCGCCCAGCACCGCGTCCGTGTGCTCGCCGGCTTCCGGCGTCGCGCTGCGGATCGACCAGGGGGTGCGGCTGAGCTCGATCGGCTGGCCGATCACCTCGACCTCGCCGAGCACCTTGTGCGGCACCTTGCGGGTGATGTGGAGGTGCTTGACCTGTGGGTCGGCGAACACCTCGTTCATCTTGTAGATCGGGCCGGAGGGAACGCCGGCCTGATTAAGCGCCTCGATCCATTCGGCAGAGGTTTTGTGCACCGTGATGGCCTCGATCTCGGCATTCAGCGCGTCGCGGTTGTCCGATCGCCCCTGACCGGAGTTGTAGCGCGGGTCGGTGAACAGATGCTCGGCGCCGAGTGCCTTGCACATGCGGCCGTAAATGTCGGTGCCGGCGGCGGCGATGTTGATGTAGCCGTCCTTGGTTTGGAACACACCGGTCGGGATGGAGGTCGGGTGGTTGTTGCCGGCCTGTTCGGGCACCTCGTGGCCGATGGTCCAGCGCGCCGCCTGGAAGTCCAGCATGGAG
This sequence comes from uncultured Alphaproteobacteria bacterium, assembly GCA_963839645.1. Taxonomy (GTDB): domain Bacteria; phylum Pseudomonadota; class Alphaproteobacteria; order Acetobacterales; family Acetobacteraceae; genus PALSA-911. The sequence continues at coordinate 40,542 of CAWIVZ010000002.1, forward strand.
ATCTGTGCCGCCAGCAGGTTGCTTTTCACCCATTGGCCCTGGCCGGACTGTTCGCGCTCCAGCAATGCCACCAGGATGCCCATGGCGCAGAAGATACCAGCGGTCAGGTCGGCGACGGGGATGCCGACGCGGACCGGGCCCTGGCCGGGCAGGCCGGTGATGGACATCAGGCCGCCGAGGCCCTGGGCGATCTGGTCAAAGCCCGGGCGATCACGGTACGGGCCGTCCTCGCCGAAGCCGGAGATGGAGGCATAGACCAGGCGCGGGTTGATCGCCTTCAGGCTTTCGTAGTCGATGCCGAGGCGGAACTTCACGTCGGGGCGGAAATTCTCGACGATGACGTCGCTCTTGGCTGCCAGCCGCTTGAGAATCTCAAGCCCTTCGGGGGTCTTCAGGTTCAGCGTCAGGCTGCGCTTGTTACGGTGCAGGTTCTGGAAATCCGGGCCGTGGCGTTCGCCGCCGAGGCCGGCATCGCCCTCCGGTGATTTGATCTTCACCACGTCCGCGCCCCAGTCGGCGAGCTGGCGGACGCAGGTGGGGCCGGCGCGCACCCGGGTGAGGTCGATGACCTTGAAACGTGCGAGCGGGCCTGTGGTCATATTGGTTTCCATCCGAGAATCTTTGCCGCGATACCTTGGATGGCCGGCCGATACCGGTCAACCCGACGGCGGCACCGGTAGTGTCTCGGCTTGAATTTCCGCATCAGGCAGAAAGCAAGCCTAGCCGCATTCCTGTGATTGAACCTGCTTGCTCATATGGACCGCAACACCGCCCTTGAACGCTTCCTCTCGGTCCACTCGGTAGCCGAGTTGGCGGTAGAGGCGGACGTTCCCGGCAAAGAGCTGGTTGGTATAGAGTTTGATCTCTCTGAACCCTGATGCCGCCGCGACCTTTTCGGCATGCGCCATCAGCTTCCGGCCAAGGCCATGCCTTTGATAGGCCGGTGCTACTGCCACATTCTCGATCAGCAGGTGATCGGCTTCGGGGATCGTCTCGATGAGCGCGGCCAGCTTCCCGTCCACGTACAGAAGGTCAAAGCGATGCTTCCGTAAGGCCTCCGCGTAATTCGCTGTCATCGGCTTGGGCTCGCGACCGATCACCGGCACCCATTTGGCATAGGCCGCCCGCGTCAGCTCTCGGATCGCGGCGGCGTCCGTTGCCACCCCCCGCCGTAATTTTTCCGTCTCGCTCACCCTTCTTCCACCTGGACCGTAGCTGCCATGGGCAGATTGGCAAAGATCTACAGATGTGGCGAGGGGCCGCAAAAGGGATCGGCGGCCGAATTGAACCGGAAGCGCGCTACCGCAGCACCGGATAGGCGCGGGGCCGGCAAGCCGATAGTCTTGGCCTGCATCAATCATAATGGAGGAAACCATGGCCCGCGTTGCCCTGATCGTCGAATTCAAGCTGAAGCCCGGCACCTGGGCGAAATTCAACGACATCATCCGCGCCCATGCCGCCGGCACCAAGGCCGACGAGCCGGGCTGCGAGCAGTTCGACGTGCTGCAGCCGGAAACCGACGGCAAGCCGGATCACGGCCGGGTCATGCTGGTGGAGGTCTACAAGGACGCGGCGGCCTTCGAGATCCACACCAAGAGCCAGAGGTTGGTGAACACGCGCGCAGCCTACGCCGATCTGGTGGACAGCCGCGTGATCACGCGCTGCGGACTGTAGCGCCCCGCAGGAACGGGTTGTTGGCCCGTTCCGCCCCGAACGTCGATCCCGGTCCGTGGCCGCAGACGAACTGGTAGTCATCGCCAAGCGGCAGCAGCTTTTCGACGATGGCGGTGATCAGCGCATCGCCGTCACCGTAGGGGAAATCGCTGCGCCCGACCGAGCCCTGGAAAAGCACGTCGCCGACCAAGGCGAGTCGCTGTTCGTGGTTGATGAACACCACATGGCCGGGCGTGTGCCCGGGGCAATGCAGCACAGCGAACGCGTGGCCGCCAACCGCGACGGTTTCCCCCTCCGTCAGCCAGCGGTCGGGGGTGACGTCACTGGCGCCTTCGATGCCATATCTGGCGCCCTGCTCGGCCAGGGCGTCCAACAGAAACTTGTCGCGGATGTCCGGGCCCACGATCGGCACGTTCTGCCCGCCGGCTTCCAGGGCCTGTTTCAGGCCGGAAGCACCGCCGGCGTGGTCCATGTGGCCGTGGGTGAGAAGGATGCGTTCCACCTGCAGGCCATTCTGTTCGATGGCGGCCAGGATCTGCTCCACATCGCCGCCGGGGTCGATGACCGCGGCCTGCAGCGTGTCGGAATCCCATAGCAGGGTGCAGTTCTGCTGAAACGGCGTAACCGGGACGATCGCCCCGCGCAAAACACCCATCTCAGTGCAGCTTCGGGGATTTGAGGAAAGCGGCGCGGTCGGCTGAACGGACCGTGACGGCCAGGGTGCTGTTGTCGCGCCCCAGCCGCAGGCGCACCGGCGCGCCGGCGCTGCCGCAGGCCCAGACACGGCGCCACAGGCCGACCAGATCGGTTATCTCGTCCTCGCCGATGGAGATGATGCGGTCGCCGGTGCGCACGCCGGCCTGCTCCGCCGGGCCGCCATCGGCCAGGCCGCCGACCACGATGTCCTCGTCATGCTCGGTGGCATACATGCCGAGCCAGGGGCGGGCGGGGCGGTTCACCCGGCCATAGGTGAGCAGGTCGCTCAGGATCGGCGTGAGGTGGCTGATCGGCACGACCATGTTCATGTCATGCCGGCCGCCCTTGCCGTCGCCTTGCTGCAGGATCAGGGAGCCGATGCCGTACAGCTTGCCGTCCTCGCCGATCAGGCCGCCGCCACCCCAGAACGGGTGGGCGGGGGCGGTGAACATCGCGTCGTCCAGGGCGTATTCCCAGTAGCCGGCGAATTCCTGGCGGCCGACCAGCTTGGTCTCGATGGCGTGGTGGCGGCCGCCGTTGGCCGCGAAGACCACAGGGTCGCCGACGCGCAGCCGGTCGGTGTCGCCGATCTCCAGCGCCGGCAGGTCGAGCTTGCCCAGGGCCTGCACCAGGCCGAAGCCGCTTTCCTGGTCATAGGCCAAGGCGTGGCCCGGCACGGCGCGGCCGTCGCTACAGGTGATCCAGATGGTCTCCGCCTCGGTCACGAGGTAGCCGATGGTGGCGATCAGGCCGGTGTCGCGGATCACCACGCCGCTGCCGGCCCGTTCGGTGCCGAGGGTGTTTGCGGTGAAGGCGTCTGCCGGAATGTAGGACTTGATGCCGACCACGGCGCGCAGCGCCCGGTCCAGGTCGAACGAGTAATCGCTCGGATCGGGCTGCAGGTTCTGCGGGATTTCCCAATCGTCGTTTGTCATGGCTCGGCGTCTTCCGTGTCCTGGCGGGTCGCTTGTTGCAACTATAGCCACAATTGGCGATCCGCGGCGAGATTTGAACCGCCAGTGTGGGGGAAAGATATCGTTCTGCCCAGCCGTGGGGCCGGCGCGGACGGGCCGGCCATGGGAGGGCCTAGCCGCCGGGATTCTCGCTGACGACGATCGTCAGCCGGATCAGCTCCCTGTCGCGCAGCAGCCTGACCTCGGCGGTTTCACCGACCCGCGCCAGGCCGAGGAACTCCCGGACCGCCCCGGAGCCGACCATGGTGTTGCCGGCGATGGTCAGCACGATGTCCCCGGCCAGCAGGCCCGCCTGTTCCGCTGGGCCGCCGGGGATGATGTCGACGACCTTCCGGCCGGAATCCTGGCCCGCGAGGCTGCGCCGTGCACGCGGCACGGTGGTGGGCTGCAGGCCGACGCCCAGCCAGCCGCGAGGTGCGGTTTCCAGCGTGCCAGGGCGGAGCGCGGCGGCTTTCCTCGGGGTTTCCTGGCGCGTTTCCATTTTCGCGCTGGCCGTGGCCCGGCCGGCCCTGGAATGGTCGTCCTGGCGGCTCGGGGGCTGCGGCCCTGACGGCGCGGCGTGGGTTTGGCGGACCAGGCGCGCGATTTCCGAATACGGGATGATGCGGGCGGCAACGGGCCCGTGGCCGCCCGCGCCGGAGGCGGCGATGATGCCGACCAGCGCGCCGGAGGGGGCGAGCAACGGTCCGCCGAAATCGCCGGGACCGGCAGTTCGGTCGATGCCGAACGATGGTTCCGCCGGCTGGCCTGCCGGCGCAGCCTGCGGCACCACGAGGCCGGCGGCCGGGGCGCCGGTATCGTCGATGCCGACGGCGATCAGCCATGCGTGGCCCTGGGCCTGGGCCTGGGTCTGGACCGGGCGCGGCAGTGGGCAGGGGGCGACGGGACTCGGGGTTTCCAGCCGCAGGCCGGCCAGGCCCGTCGTTTCGTCTCGCCACGCCAGGTGCGCGACGGCATGGCCGTCTTCCAGCAGCAGCAGGTAGCTGTCCTGCTCCGGCAAGAACGGGCTGCAGGTGACAGCGACATCGGCCGACCACAGCGTGGCGCACAGATGCTTGCGCGCGCCGAGGCGGATGGCGGCTACCCGCCTGGCCGACGCCGCCACCCGGGCCGCCGCACTGTCCGACAGAAAGCTCAAAAGCGTGGTCAATGCGGTGGTCAAGGATGCCTCTCCGGCGCCGCGTCTCGAAACAGGTAGGTGTGCGAGTGTAGGCTACGCGCAAAAGTTGCAACAACAGCCGGCACACGCGACCGTTGAGCCGCTGCCGGCGGCTTCATGTATTTCGGCTGAGGTCGGCTGCCGGTCGCGCCGATCCGGCCAAATGGACCCTCAGGCGGACTGTTCCAGCAGCAGGTTCTGATAGCGGGCCCGCAAGGCGTTCTTCTGCAGCTTGCCGGTGGCGGTATGGGGCAGTTCATCGACCACCAGCACCGCGTCGGGCAGCCACCATTTGGCGATCTTGCCCTCGTAGATCGCCAGCACCGATTCCGGGGTGACCGTGGCGCCCTTCACCGGCACGACGATCAGCACCGGGCGTTCGTCCCATTTGGCGTGCCGGGCGGCGATCACCGCGGCCTCGGCGATATCGGGGTGGGAGACGGCGATGTTCTCCAGCGTGATGGAACTGATCCATTCACCGCCGGACTTGATCACGTCCTTGGAGCGGTCGGTGATTTCCATCATGCCGTTGGCGTCGATGGTGGCGACGTCGCCGGTGGCGAACCAGCCGTCCTTATCCAGAGCGGAGCCGGGCGCGTCCCCATAGTAGGCACCGGCGACCCAGGGGCCGCGCACCTTCAGGTCGCCGAAGGCCACGCCGTCCCAGGGCAGTTCCTCGCCCGCGTCGTTGACGATCTTCATGTCGAATCCCGGCAGCACGCGGCCCTGCTTGAGGGTCAGGTGCTCCATTTCGGTCTCGTCCAGGCCTTCATGCGCCGGTTTCGGCCGGTTATAGGTGCCGACCGGGCTGACCTCCGTCATGCCCCAGCCGTGCTCCATGCGCACGCCGTATTCGCGGCCGAAGGCCTCGATCAGCAAAGGCGGGCAGGCGGAGCCGCCGGTCATGATGCGCTTGACCGTCTCCAGCTTCGCGCCGGGCGTGGCGCGCAGGTGCTGCAGCAGCCCCATCCACACGGTCGGCACGCCGGCGGTCATGGTGACGCGCTCGTCGTTCAGGATCTTGTGCATGTTCGGCCCGTCCAGATGCCGGCCTGGCATGACCAGCGAGGTTCCGGTCATCGCGGCGCCATAGGGAATGCCCCAGGCATTGACGTGAAACATCGGCACGACCGGAAGCACCCGGTCAACCGCGCGCAACGCCAGCGCATCCGCGACGCTGATGCCGTAGGCGTGCAGGATGGTGGAGCGGTGGCTGTACAGCACGCCTTTCGGGCGCCCGGTGGTGCCGGAGGTGTAGCAAAGCGCACTGGCGGTGTTTTCGTCGAATTCCGGCCAGGTGTAATCCTCGTCGGCCGAGGCGATCAGGTTGTCGTAGCACAGCAGCCGCATGCCGGCTGGCAGGTCCAATGCGGGCATCAACTCAGGCGTGGTCATCATGACGACCGCGCGCACGGTACCGGCGATGGCCGGCGCGATGGCGGTGATCACGGCGTTGAAGCTGGTGTCGGCGAACAGCACCTTGTCGCCGGCATGGTTGACGATATAGGCGATGTCATCGGGGTGCAGGCGCGGATTGACGGTGTGGCAGATCGCCCCCATGCCGGGCGCGCCGTAATAGATTTCGAGATGCCGGTAGCCGTTCCAGGCCAGGGTGCCTACCCGGTCGCTCGCTTCGACACCCAGGCTCTGCAACGCCCGCACCAGCCGTCGGGACCGGCGTTCCGCCTCGGCCCAGGTATAGCGGTGGATGTCGCCCTCCACATTCTTGGAGACGATTTCCGCTGCCCCGTGATGCCTCGCCGCATGCTTCAGCACGGACGAGATCATCAGCGGTTGAGACTGCATCAATCCAAGCACGGTTCGCCTCCCTCGGGGTCGCCCCCCTGCCGGCGGCGCTGGATGCGCCGCTCGGATGTTTCGAGGGGAAATCCTATGTCAGATATGGGTCTGGATGAAGGCCTTGATGCGCGGAGCGATTTCCTCGCGGAAACGGCGGCCGTTGAACAGGCCGTAATGACCGACGCCCGGCTGTTCGTGGTGCGCGCGCTTCTTCGCCGGCAGTTCGGGCGCCAGGGCGTGCGAGGCGCGGGTCTGGCCGATGCCGGAGATGTCGTCGCGCTCGCCCTCGATGGTCATCAGAGCTGTGCGGCGGATCGCCGCCGGCTCGACCAGTTGGTCGCGGTGGAACAGCAGGCCGCGCGGCAGCAGGTGCTCCTGGAACACCGCCTCGATCGTCTGCAGATAGTAGGTCGCGGACAGGTCCATGACCGAGCGGTACTCGTCGTAGAACCGGCGCTTGGCGCCCAGATTCTCGCCGTCGCCCTGGACCAGGTGGTCGAACATGTCCCAGTGCGCCTGCACATGGCGGTCCATGTTCATCGCCATGAAGCCGGCCAGTTGCAGGAAGCCCGGATAGACCTTCCGCATGAAGCCCGGGTTGCCGATCGGCACCGGGTGGATGGTGTGCCGCTTGAACCAGTCCAGATCATGGCGCTTGGCAAATTCGTTGACCTTGGTCGGGCCTTCGCGTGTATCGATCGGCCCGCCGATCAGGGTCATGCTGCGCGGGACGTCGGGGTCGTTCGCCGCGTTCATCAGCGCCACCGCGGCCAGCACGGGCACCGCCGGCTGGCAGACCGCGATGACATGCACATCGCGCCCGAGCATGCGGATGCAGTCGATAACGGTGTCGATGTAGTCGTCCAGGTCGAAATCCCCGGCCGACAGCGGCACGTCGCGGGCATCCGACCAGTCGGTGATGTAGACGTCATGGTCCGGCAGCATGGCCTTCACCGTGCCGCGCAGCAGGGTGGCGTAGTGGCCGGACATCGGCGCCACGATCAGCACCGGCGGGTCGTTGGGGCGGTCGGCCAGGCGCTTGAAGCGCTTCAGCTCGACCCAGGGGCGCACGAGCACGGCTTCCTCGACGACCTTCACGGTCTCGCCGTCGATCACCGTGCTGTCATGGCCGAAGGCGGGTTTGCCGAACTGACGGGTGCTGTGCTCGAAGCTGTCCAGCATCGCGGCGGTGACGCGGCCGAGTTGGGTCTGGCGCATCGGGTTGCCCGGCAGGTCGAGGATGCCGAGCATGTTGCTGGCCAAAGCCCGCATCGGCGCCAGGGCCAGCCGCTGCATTTCGTAGTGATGGTAGAGCATTCAGTCCTTGCGATCGTTCAGCCATAACCGGCCGGGGCGTACCCGGTCGGTTTTGCGGCGGGGGAGAAGTGGAGAGACACGGTTTCCCGGGGTGCTGGTGCGGCCGGAACCCTGTCAGTGAGACGGTTGGATGGTGGTTGATCGCCGGAGCATGGCGGGTTTCTTCCCTTCGCGTTTCTTTCTCGGGAAGAATTCTACTCTCCCGAGCCTACTTATCAGTAGCTAGTGCAACACGATCTGCCGGCGTGCCGCAAGCCTTGGTTTTGTCACACGCCCGGCGCCGTGCAGCTATGCCGCTTCTGGTGCCGGCCGAGGCATGCTTTGATAGGTTCGGGTTTCCGAATTTCGGCAAAAACAACCGCAAGTACATAGGTCAGGTTCATGTCCCCAATCCTTCTCGTTACCGGCGGCAGCCAGGGTATCGGCGCCGCCACCGCCCGGCTGGCGGCGTCGCGCGGCTATCGCGTGGCGCTGACCTACCAGCGCGCGGCCGACCTGGCCGAGCAGGTGCTCGCCGATATCCGTGCCGCCGGCGGCACCGCGATCGCCGTGCAGGCGGAAATGGCCGACGAGGCATCCATCGTTTCCCTGTTCCAGACGGTGGACCGGGAGTTCGGGCCGGTTGACGCCGTGGTCAGCAATGCCGGCATCACCGGGCCGACGGCGACCATCGACAAGGTGACGACGCGGATCCTGGACGATGTATTGGGCGTAAACGTGCGCGGCGCCTTTCTGGTGATCCGTGAGGCGACCAGGCGGATGGCGACGGATCTCGGCGGCAAGGGCGGCGCGATCGTCAATGTGTCGTCGCGCGCGTCCACGCTGGGCGGGGCAGGCGAGTGGATCCATTATGGTGCGTCCAAGGGCGCGGTGGATACGCTGACGGTCGGGGCATCGCGCGAACTCGCGCCGCGCGGGATCCGGGTGAACGCGGTCAATCCCGGGCTCATCGAGACCGATCTGCACGCCAAGGCCGGACTGCCGGACCGGGTGCAGCGGCTGCTGGGCGGGGTGCCGCTGGGGCGGCCGGGTACGGCGGACGAATGCGCGCGGGTGATCCTGTGGCTGCTCTCGGACGAGGCCTCGTATGTGACGGGGGCGATGGTGCCGATTTCGGGAGGCCGCTGATGGGCGCGCTCATCGTTGGGGCCGGGCAGGGGCTGAGCGCCTCGCTGGCCCGGCTGTTCGCGAAGAACGGCATCGCCGTGGCGCTGGCCGCGCGCCATATCGACAAGCTGGTGCCCTTATGCGCCGAGACCGGCGCCATGGCGCATCGCTGCGACGCGACGAAGCCGGACGAGGTTGCCGGGTTGTTCGAGGCGGTTGCGGCGGCGCAGGGCGATCCGGAGATCGTTGTCTACAACGCCTCCGCCCGCGCGGCGGGGCCTACGGTGGAGTTGGACCCGGCGGCGGTGGCCAATGCCATCGCGATCTCCGCTTTTGGCGGGTTTCTGGTTGCCCAGCAGGCAGCCAGGCGCATGCTGCCGCGCGGCGCCGGCACGATTCTGCTGACCGGCGCTTCGGCGAGCGTGAAGGGCTATCCGCGCTCCGCGGCTTTCGCCATGGGCAAGTTCGCGCTGCGCGGCCTGGCGCAGAGCATGGCGCGCGAGTTGGCTCCTCATGGCATCCATATCGCCCATTTCGTCATCGATGGCGGCATTCGATCCGCCACGAGGGTCGATCCGGCGAATAATCCGGACAGCCTGTTGGACCCCGACGCGATTGCCGAGACCTATTGGCACGTGATCAACCAGCACCGCAGCGCCTGGACCTGGGAAGTGGAATTGCGGCCCTGGGTGGAGAGGTTCTGAACCGGGTTGGCAGGCTTGCCCAAGGGTTGCTGGAGCCGCAGACTGGGTTGGCACGCCGTTCGGCGTCCATTCGGCAAACACACGCCAACGGCGTGAGGGGGAAACGATGATCTATGAAATGCGCATCTATTACTGCGTTCCGGGCAAGCTGCCTGACCTGCTGAAGCGCTTCGACACCATCACGCTGAAGCTGTGGGAAAAGCACCAGATCCGCCAGGCCGGCTTCTGGACCACGCTGATCGGCGAGTCGAACCAGGCGCTCTATTATATGCTGGCCTGGGAATTGCTGGCCGAGCGCGAGCAGAAGTGGAACAAGTTCGGCACCGACCCGGAATGGCTGACGGCACGCGCCAAGACCGAGGAAAATGGCCAGATCGTCGCCAAGGTAGTCAATTACATGCTGGCGCCGACGTCGTTCTCGTCGGTGAAGTAGCCGTACCGAACATATCGCCTCATGGCCGGCCTCGCGCCGGCCATGATCGTGACGGTCACCCAGCCAGGATTTGGCGGGCGGCGGTGGCGAACACCTCGCAACCCAGCACCAGGTCCTCGTCCGAGGTGTTCTCCGCGTAGTGATGGCTGATGCCGCCGATGCTGGGCACGAACATCATGGCCGACGGTACCCGGGTCGCCAGGATCTGCGCGTCATGGCCGGCCCCACTGGGCATGCGCTGGTGCAGACCCGCCGCATGCGCCTCGGCTGCGGATTCCAACGCTTGTTGAAAGGCTGCATCCATCGGCGTCGGCACGCTGGTGCTGGTGCGGATGCAGGTTACCTTGCAGGGACCGGCGTTCGCCTCGGCCACCAGGCGGTCCAGGGTCACCGACAGGCTGTCCAGCAAGGCGGCATCGGTGTCACGGAACTGAAACAGCATCTCCGCGCCGCCCGGCACGATGCTCGGTGATCCCGGGTCCAGCGTGATCCGCCCGCAGGTCCATACCGTGCGGGGCGTGGCGAGCCTGGGGAATGCCTCGTAGATCGCCGTCGCCAGCTTCACCAGCGCGACGCCGGCGTCCTTGCGGATGGCCATGCGGGTGGTGCCGGCGTGGTTCTGCACCCCCTCGAAGGTGATGCGGTGCTGGCGGCTGCCGACGATGGCGGTGACCACGCCGATGCGCAGCGCGTTGTCTTCCAGTTCCGCGCCCTGCTCGATATGCGCTTCCAGGTAGCCGCGGTAGCGGGCGGGATCGATGGTCAGGCGCGGGCGACCGGCGAGGCCGGCCGCGGCGAGGGCGTCGCGGAGCGGCGTGCCGTCGTATTTATTCGCGCTGGCGTCGATCTCCGCTTCGGTCAGCTGGCCGCAGAACGACTTGCTGCCGAGGAAATTGCCGAAATGACCTTCCTCGTCGGCCCAGGCGGCGACCTCGATGCCCAGGCCGGCGCAGGTGGGGTCGGCGGCGAAGGCGCGGGCCACTTCCAGGCCGTAGATCACCCCCATCGCGCCATCCAGCCAGCCGGCATGGGGCTGGGTTTCGAGATGGCTGCCCAGCAGCAGCTTCGGCCCGTTTCCCGGTGAGCGGCCGATCACGTTGCCGATGCCGTCCATCTCCGGCTCCAGTCCGGCGTCGCGCATGCGTTGCATGAGCCATTCGCGCGACTCCATGTCCTCCGGCGAATAGGTCGGACGGTGCACGCCGGTCTTGTAGGCGCCGATCCGGGCGAGGGCACGAAGGTCCGCGAGCAGTCTGACGCCATCGATTTTCGGCAAGGCAGGCTCCTGCTGGGTGGAGGGCGGGGAAGGCAAGGCGACGCAACGGATTGAACTTGCAAGCATGACGTTGCCGCAGTGCAGCACAAACGGCCAGGGTAACATCGATTTGCGAGGGTATGTGTCATCAAACGTTCATAAAAGTGCAATCTTGCCGACGCACCTGCCGCCTAGGTTCCGCGCACGTTGGAAACAGCGTCTACCTCAGGAGGACTTATGCATATTTCGTTGAAAGCCATGGCGATCGCCCTGGCCGGCTTCGCCGCGATCAGCCAGGGCGCCGCGCAGGCGCAGCAGATCACCGGCGCCGGATCCAGCTTCGCCGCGCCGATCTACACCAAGTGGGCGGAAGCCGGCGCTGCCGCGACGGGCGTCAAGCTGAACTATCAGTCGATCGGGTCGGGCGCGGGCATCAATCAGATCAACAACCGCACGGTCGATTTCGGCGCTTCCGACATGCCGGTGGCCGGCGATCAGCTGGCGCAGCATCATCTGATGCAGTTCCCGACCGTGATCGGCGGCGTCGTGATCATCGTCAACCTGCCGGACGTGAAGCCGAACGAATTGAAGATGACCGGTGAATTGCTGGCCGACATCTATCTGGGCAAGATCACCAAGTGGAACGACCCGAAGCTGGTGGAGCTGAACCACGGACATCAAGCTGCCGAACCTGGCGATCGCGCCGGTGTATCGCGCCGACGGCTCGGGCACGACCTTCGTGTTCACCGACTACCTGTCGATGCTGAGCCCCGAGTGGAAATCCAAGGTCGGTTCCAGCACCAGCGTTAAATGGGCCGCCGGCTCGGGCGCCAAGGGCAGCGAGGGCGTTTCCGGCACCGTGCGCAACATCCGCGGCGGCATCGGCTATGTCGAGAGCGCCTACGCCGAGCAGAACAAGCTGACCACGACGCTGATGCGCAACCGCGCCGGCAAGTTCGTCACCCCCGACATGAAGACCTTCGCCGCCGCGGCCGCGAATGCCGACTGGTCGAAGGTGCAGAACTTCGCCATCAACCTGAACGACCAGCCCGGCGAGACGAGCTGGCCGATCGAGTCCGCTACCTTCGTGCTGCTGCCGACGGATCCCAAGGACCCCGCGCAGAGCGCCGCGGTGACGAAGTTCTTCGATTGGGGCTTCTCGCATGGCGGCGAGATCGCGACCTCGCTGCTGTATGTGCCACTGCCGGTCAGCGTGCACAACGCGATCCGCGCGGCCTGGATAGCGCAAGTTCCCGGCGCGAAGTAACGCCGGAGACTGAATGATTGGCGTAAGAACCTTACGCCGCGTGTAGCAGGCGTCCGGTCCCATGGGGCCGGGCGCCCGTCTGCTGGATGGGCCCGCCTGTTTGGTCTCGCCGGGATGGGATTTTTGGTATGAAGCGCCATGCAACAAGTCGTTAGCACGATGCCGCCCGCCAGGGCCCTGGGCCGCCGCCGACAGAATATTGGCGATTTGGTCTTCGCGTCTCTGGCGCGCGCGTCCGGCATCCTCGTGCTGCTGTTGCTGGGTAGCCTGATCGTTACCCTGTTTATCGGCGGTCTGCCGGCTTTCCGGGCATTTCGGCGTTCCTTTCGTCTATTCCGTCGATTGGGACCCGGTGCAGCAGATCTTCGGGGCCGCCGTGCCGATCTACGGCACTTTGGTCACCTCGGTGCTGGCCCTGATCCTGGCCGTGCCGCTGGCCTTCGGCATCGCCTTCTTCCTGACCGAGCTGGCGCCCGGCTGGATGCGGCGCCCGGTAGGAACCGCCATCGAATTGCTGGCCGCCGTGCCGTCCATCATCTACGGCATGTGGGGCTTCTTCGTGATCGTGCCGGTGATGTCGCAGACCGTGCAGCCCTGGGTGATCGACAATTTCGGCGACCTGCCGTTGATCGGCGATTTCTTCCAGGGGCCGCCGTTCGGCACCGGGATATTCACCGCCGCCATGATCCTGGCCGTGATGGTGATCCCGTTCATCGCCGCGACCATGCGCGACGTGTTCGACACGGTTCCCGCCGTCTACAAGGAATCCGCCTACGGGCTGGGCTGCACGACCTGGGAGGTGATGCGCTCGATCGTGCTGCCCTACACACGGGCGTCGGTTGTCGGCGGCATCATGCTCGGGCTTGGCCGTGCGCTGGGGGAGACGATGGCGGTGACCTTCGTGATCGGCAACACGAACCGGATCGCCACCAGCCTGTTCGGCCCCGGCAACACGATCGCCTCGCTGGTGGCGCTGGAGTTTCCGGAGAGCCCGGCCGGCAGCCTGAAGCTGTCCTCGCTGCTGGCGCTCGGGTTCATTCTGTTCGTGATCTCGTTCATCGTGCTGGCCATTTCGCGGTCGCTGCTGCGTCCGAGGTTGAAGGCGTGAGCATGACCGGGATGTCGTTCCATCAGACGGTAAAATTGGCCAGCCCCACGGAGACCCGCTCATGAGCGCCAGCGTATCCGCCAGGGGCTCCGGTTCCGGCCTGGTGAAGAACGAGGCGGTTGCCCGCTCGCTCGGCCGGCGCCGGCACCGGATCAATTTGGTGATCAAGGCGCTGTGCGTGGGGGCGACGATCGTCGGCCTGCTGATGCTGAGCTCGATCCTGCTTACGCTCATGTGGCGCGGCCTGGGCGGGTTGGGGCTGTCGGTTTTCACCGAGATGACCAAGGCGCCGGGGTCGAATGGCGGGTTGCTCAATGCGATCGTCGGCAGCCTGATCCAGACCGGGCTCGGAACCCTGCTGGGCACCCCGGTCGGCCTGATGGTGGGCACCTACCTTGTCGGAATACGGCGGCAATTCGGCCGCTGGCCAATGCCGTTCGCTTCGTCTCCGACGTGCTGCTGTCCGCGCCTTCCATCCTGATCGGGTTGTTCGTCTATGCGCTGATCGTGGCGCCGTTCGGCGGGTTCTCCGGCATCGCCGGCTGCGTCGCGCTGGCGGTGATCGTGATCCCGATCGTTGTCCGCACCACCGAGGACATGCTGCAGCCTGATCCCGACCGCGATGCGTGAGGCGGCGGTGGCGCTCGGCGCGCCGAAATGGAAGATGATCGTGCTTATCTGCTATCGCGCGGCGAAGGACGGCATCGTCACCGGGATATTGCTGGCCATCGCGCGAATTGCCGGCGAGACGGCGCCGCTGCTGTTCACCAGCCTGGGCAACCTCAACTGGTCGGTCAGTCTTCGCGAACCGATGGCAAGCCTGCCGGTGACCATCTACCAGTATGCCGGTTCGCCGTTCGATGACTGGGTCCAGCTCGCCTGGGTCGGCGCGCTGCTGATCACGTTCGGCGTGCTGGCGATCAATATCCTGGCGCGCGTCGTGCTGCGCGGGGGAAAGTGACATGAACGGCGCGGCGCAGCCGAAACCCGGGCAACCTTCGGAAAAGAATACCATGAGCACCTCGACAGCGGCGACCCAATCGGCCGGCTTCGGCGATTTGCAGTCCAACCCGGCCGCCGAGCTGAACCCTGCCCGCATCTCCATCCGGGCGCTGGATTTCTTCTACGGCAGCAACCGGGCGTTGAAGAACATCAACCTCGATCTGCCAGCGCGGCAGGTCACCGGCATGATCGGGCCGTCCGGCTGCGGCAAGTCCACGCTGCTGCGGGTGCTGAACCGGATGTACGACCTGTATCCCGGCCAGCGCGCCACCGGCCAGGTGATGATGGACGGGGAGAACATCATCGATCCGGGGTTCGACCTGAATGCGCTGCGCGCGCGCGTGGGCATGGTGTTCCAGAAGCCGACGCCGTTCCCGATGACGATCTACGAGAACATCGCCTTCGGCGTGAAGCTGCACGAGAAGCTTTCCAAGGCGGAAATGGATGAGCGCGTGGAATGGTCGCTGACCCGCGGCGCGCTGTGGGGCGAGGTGAAGGATCGGCTGAACACCTCCGCCATGGGCCTGTCGGGCGGGCAGCAGCAGCGGCTGTGCATTGCGCGCACCATCGCGGTGCGCCCGGAGGTGATCCTGCTGGATGAACCGACCAGCGCGCTCGATCCGATCAGCACCTTGAAGATCGAGGAACTGATCGATGAGCTGAAGCACGAGTTCACCATCGCCATCGTGACCCACAACATGCAGCAGGCCGCGCGTACCGCGGACCAGGTGGCCTTCTTCTATCTCGGCGAGATGGTCGAGGTGGACAGCGCGGCGAAGCTGTTCACCGCGCCCAGGGAACGGCGCACGCAGGAATACATCACCGGCCGGTTCGGCTGAGCGGGAACGGGAGACACATCATGGCCGATAGTTCGGAACACCTGGTCAAGAGCTTCGATCAGGAACTCAAGCGCCTGCACAGCCTGATCGCCGACATGGGCGGGATCGTGGAAAGCCAGGTGGCCGACGCGTCCGACGCGATCCTGGCCCGCGACTCATCGACCGCGGCGCGGGTGATCGAGGATGACAAGAAGGTGGACGCACTGGAACTGGAGATCGAGCAGTTCGTCATCCGCATGCTGGCACTTCGCCAGCCGATGGCCGGCGATTTGCGCCAGATCGTCTCGGCCCTGAAGATCACCGGCGATCTGGAACGGATCGGCGATTACGCGGCCAATGTCGCCAAGCGCGGCATCGTGCTGAGCGAGGTCAACCTGCCATTCAGCCTGTCCGGCATCGGCCATATGTCGGTGCTGGTGCAGGAGAATTTGAAGGCCGTGATCGATGCGATCGGCGCGGAAGACGCCGAGGCGGCGCTGGAGGTCTGGCGTTCCGACCAGATGATCGACGACCTGTACAACACGATCTTCCGCGAACTGATCACCTACATGATGGAGGATCCGCGGAATATCTCCTCCTGCGCGCATCTGCTGTTCATCGCCAAGAACATGGAACGCATCGGCGATCACGCCACCAACATCGCCGAGACGATCTACTACGCGGTGAAGGGTGAGGTGATCCCGGAAATGCGGCCCAAGGGCGACATGTCCGCCTATGCGGTTGTCCGTCCGAAGGACGAGTGATCGCCGGCGGCGTGCGTCTGGATCATTTCAATACAAATTCCGCACCAACCAATCGAACGGATGCATCATGGCCGACGGTATAGCTCAACTTTCGAAGCCCCTGGTCCTGGTCGTCGAGGACGAGGCGGCGCTGGCCACCATGCTGCGCTACAACCTGGAAAAGCAGGGCTTCCGGGTCGATGAGGCGGGGGACGGGCAGGAGGCGCTGACGCGCATCGCCGAAAACCAACCCGACCTTGTGCTGCTGGATTGGATGCTGCCGGTGATGTCGGGCATCGAGGTCTGTCGCCAGATCCGCCGGCGCGCGGTGACCCGCGATCTGCCGGTGATCATGGTGACGGCCCGGACCGAGGACCAGGACGCGGTGCGAGGATTGAACACCGGCGCGGACGACTACATCACCAAGCCTTTCAGCATGGACGCGCTGCTGGCACGCATGCGCGCGCTGCTGCGCCGCTCCAACTCCGTTCCGGCCAAGGGGCTGCTGAGCTTCCATGACATCAACATGGATCTGTCGGCGCATCGCGTGCAGCGCAACGGCCGGCCGATCCATCTGGGGCCGACCGAGTTCCGCCTGCTGGAATTTTTCATGCAGCACCCGCGGCGGGTATTCTCCCGCGAGGAACTGCTGGACGCGGTTTGGGGCCCGGACATTCATGTCGAGCCGCGCACGGTGGACGTGCATATCCGCCGGCTGCGCAAATCGATCAACGCCAAGGGCGAACTGGATATCGTGCGCACGGTGCGGGCGGCGGGCTACGCGCTCGATACGGAACTCGCCTGACGCGCGCCGGCCTCTCCCGCAACGCGGGAGAGGCCGGCCACTTTTCAGTGGAACGTGCCGCGCAGATACTGGTTCGGCACCGGCGGCTTGGCGCCCAGCGCCATCGCCGCGCGGATCGGCCAGGACGGGTCGCCCAGCAGCACGCGGGCCAGGAAGACCAGATCCGCGCGCTGGTTGCCCAGGATTTCCTCGGCGTGCTCGGCCTTGGTGATCAGGCCGACCGCGCCGGTGGGGATGCCGGCACCGTGGCGGATCGCATCGGCGAACGGCACCTGATAGCCGGGATGCAGCGAGGGGATTCGAGCCTCCGCCGCAACCCCGCCCGAGGAGCAGTCGATCAGGTCCACGTCGCCGCGGGCCTTCAGCATGCGGCCGACTTCCACCGTGTCGTCGATGGTCAGGCCGCCCGCCATGTAGTCGACGCAGGACAGGCGCACGAACAGCGGCAGTTCCGCTGGCCACACAGCGCGCACGGCGTCCAGCGTTTCCATCAGGAAGCGGGCGCGCCCCGTCAGGTCGCCGCCATACTGGTCGTTGCGCTGGTTGCTGATGGGCGAGAGGAAGGAATGTGCCAGGTAGCCGTGCGCGGCGTGCACCTCGACGATCTTGAAGCCGGAGTTCGAGCGCCATCTTCGCGGTGGCGGCGAAGCTGGCGGCGATGCCGGCGATGTCGGATTGGCTCAGCTGGATCGGGTTCACCGCGCCTGCGGTGAACGGCACGGGGCTCGGCGCCACCGGCACCCAGCCGCCGGCGTCCGGCGCGATCGGGGCGCCGCCTTCCCAGGGCACCGCGCAGCTCGCCTTGCGCCCGGCATGGGCGATCTGGATGCCAGGCACGGCGCCAGAGGCCGCGATCACGCTGGCCAGGCGCTTGAGCACCGCGGCGTGCTCCGGGCTGTAGGCGCCGAGGCAGCCGGGGGTGATGCGGCCGATATCGGCGACGGCGGTCGCTTCCACGAACACGATGCCGGCGCCGCCGTAGCCGCGCGCGCCGAGATGCTGGACATGCCAGTCATTGCCCAGGCCGTCCTCGGCGGAATACTGGCACATCGGCGCCACCGCGATGCGGTTGCGGGCGGTGACGGAGCGGAAGCTGATCGGCTGGAACAGAAGCGGATTGGCGGCCATGAAGGGTCTTTCTTGCGGAGGGAAGTCGCGCCAGCCGATACAAGCAAGCCGTACCGATGGCAATCCGGCGCGATTTCGGCTAACGCAAGCGTTGCGCACCGCTCTGATTTTCCAGCAATCGGCCCCCCGATCCCCATGAACATCCTGTCCATCCAGTCCTGGGTCGCCTATGGCCATGTCGGCAACGCCAGCGCGGTGTTCCCGCTGCAGCGTCTGGGCGCGGAGGTGTGGGCGATCAACACCGTGCAGTTCTCCAACCACACGGGCTATGGCGACTGGACCGGCCAGGTTTTCACCGGCGAGAATGTCCGCGCGCTGGTGGACGGGATTGACCGACGGGGGCGCTGGCGCGCTGCGATGCGGTGCTGTCGGGCTATATGGGGGATGCGGGGATCGGCGAGGCGGTGCTGGATGCCGTCGAACGGGTCCGCGCGGCCAATCCGGGCACGCTGTATTGCTGCGATCCGGTGATCGGCGATGACGACACCGGGGTGTATGTGCGGCCGGGAATTGAGGCGATGCTGCGCGAGCGGGCGCTGCCGCGGGCCGATATCGCCACGCCCAACCGGTTTGAGCTGGAGCGGCTGACCGGGATCGACTGCTCCACGC
This sequence comes from uncultured Alphaproteobacteria bacterium, assembly GCA_963839645.1. Classification (GTDB taxonomy): domain Bacteria; phylum Pseudomonadota; class Alphaproteobacteria; order Acetobacterales; family Acetobacteraceae; genus PALSA-911. Next base: position 59,141 of record CAWIVZ010000002.1, read on the forward strand.
TGGAGCGGGCCAAGGCGGCGGTGGCGCGGCTGCAGGCGACGATGCACGCGCCCGGGCCGCGTTCGGTGCTGCTGACCAGCCTGGACACCGACGACACGCCGGCCGATTGCATCGATCTGCTGGCGGGAGAGGGCGGGGCATTTCATCTGCTGCGCACCCCGCGCCTGCCGGTGCAGCTGAACGGCGCGGGGGATGCGATCGCAGCGCTGTTCCTGTTCCACCGGCTGCGCGGCGGCAGCGTCGTGCGGGCGCTGGAGGAAGCGGGATCGTCGGTGCACGGATTGCTGCGCCGTACCGCCGAGGCCGGTTCGCGCGAAATCCTGACCGTCGCGGCGCAGGAGGAGTTCGTGGCGCCAACCTTGCGGCTGACCAGCCGGCCGTGTTGATGACTGCCCCATTCCCGCCTCGGCTTTGCGGCACACTCCACCCCGAAAGAGTTCGGAAGGCTTCATGCGCTTTATAAAGACCTATACGCGGGTGCTGCTGCTGCTGGGCGCGGACCTGAAGGTCGCGGTGTTCCTGGGTTTGGCGAACATGGCCGTGGCGACGTTGCATTTCATCGACCCCGTGCTGTTCGGCAGGGTGATCGAATTGCTGGGGCGCGCCACCGACCTGCCCCGTGCCGAGCTTTGGCACCAGGCCGGAACGCTGCTGGGGATCTGGGCGGCGGTCGGCGTCGGCGGGATCGCCGCCAATGCCGCCGTGGCCTTGCAGGCCGAGCGGCTGGCCCATCGCAACCGGCTGCGGGCCATGAGCCAGTATTACGGACATGTGCTCTCCCTGCCGCTGTCCTTCTATGGCGACACCCAGTCTGGCCGGCTGATCAAGGCCATGATCGCCGGATCGGAGTTGCTGTTCGCGGTCTGGCTGACGTTCTTCCGCGACCACCTGGCGACGATCCTGTCGGTGGTGGTGCTGCTGCCGATGACGCTGTTCATCAACTGGAAGCTCGGCGCGGTATTGATGGCGCTGGTGGTGGTGTTCGTTATCGTCACCGCGCTGGTGATCCAGCACACCGAGGCCGGACAGCGCAAGGCGGAGGCACTCAACTCCACCTTGTCCGGCACCGCGCAGGATGCGCTGTCCAATGTGATGGTGGTGCAGGCCTTTACCCGCTTGGCAGCGGAGACACGGCTGTTCAGCGACATCGCCAACGAGTTCATCCGCCATCAGTTTCCGGTGCTGAACTGGTGGGCGCTGGTCAGTGTTCTCACCCGCGCGTCCAGCACCATCGCGGTCATTGTCATCGTCGCCGTCGGCACCGTGCTGCATGTGCAGGGCCAGGCCAGCGTGGGCGAGATCGTTTCCTTCATGGGGATCGCCACGCTGCTGATCGGCCGGCTGGAGTTGGCGGTGGCGTTCGCCGCAACCCTGTTTTCCCGCCTGCCGGCGCTGGAGGAATTCTTTGGCATCCTGGATGCTCAGAGTTCGGTGCCGGAAAAGCCGGATGCCGTAAAGCTGGTGGCCAAGGCCGGTGAGGTGGTGTTCGAGAGTGTCAGCTTCGCCTATCCGGGCGGGCCGAACATCCTGAGCGAGTGCAGCTTTATCGCGCGCCCCGGCATGACCGTGGCGCTGGTCGGGCAGACCGGAGCCGGCAAGTCCACCGCGATGGCGCTGTTGCAGCGCCTGTGGGACCCGTCTTCCGGGCGGGTCATGATCGATGGCCAGGACCTGCGCGACGTGACGCTGGAAAGCCTGCGCGGCGCCATTGGCGTGGTGTTCCAGGAAAGCCTGCTGTTCAACCGCACCATCCGCGAGAACCTGATGATCGGCCGCCCGGATGCATCCGAGGCGGAACTGGAGCAGGCCTGCCATCTGGCGGATGCGCATGAATTCATCGTTCGCCAGCCGCAGGGCTACGACACGGTGATCGGCGAACGCGGCAGCACGCTTTCCGGCGGCCAGCGTCAGCGGCTGGCGATCGCCCGCGCGCTGCTGAAGGATCCGCCGATCCTGATCCTGGACGAGGCGACCAGCGCCCTGGACGCGGCGACCGAGGCGCGGGTGAGCAAGGCCTTGGCCGCGCTGATGGCCGGACGGACGACCTTCATCATTGCGCACCGCCTCTCCACGGTCCGCGATGCCGACGAGATCCTGCTGTTCGATTCCGGGCGGATCGCTGAGCGCGGCAGTTTTTCGCAGCTACTGGCCCAAGGCGGGCGTTTCGCCGCGCTGGTTTCCACCCAACTTACGCCCGCGGCCGCCGATTAGGATCGCGGCTTCACGTCTTGTTGCACCGCACAGCAGAATGTTGCTTCGGTTGGCCGAGAAAGCGCAGGGTAGGTCTTCACCGGCAGCCGTGCCAGGTTGGTGCGGCGGTGCGGGCGGTCGGGTCCGCCGTTGTCCCGGGTTTGGTCTGGGTGGCTGGCGGCTTCACGCCCGGCTCGATCAGCAGGGAGGCTTGCCATGACGATTGCCGCGATCCTCAAGCACAAGGGCAGTGACGTCGTCTCGATAGCGGAAAACACCAGCGTGGCCGATCTCGTGCGGCTGCTGGCGGAACGGCGGATCGGGGCCGTTCCGGTGATGAACGACCAGGGCCGGCTGCTCGGCATCGTCAGCGAGCGCGATGTGGTGGCCGCACTCGGCGCACACGGCGCGGCGGCCCTGTCGATGCCGGCGACAATGTTCATGACCCAGTCGCCGCGCACCGGCACGCCGCGCACCACGGTCGCCGAGGCGATGGAATGGATGACGGAAGGCCGTTTCCGCCATCTGCCGATCCTGCAGGATGACAGGATGATCGGCATCATCAGCATCGGCGATGTGGTGAAGGCCCGGATCATGCAGCAGGCACAGGAAGTCGACAGCCTGAAGGCCTATGTCGCGGCCTGAAGCGCGAAGCCTGAGGAAGTCGCGCGAGAATCAGCGCGATGTCGGACCAGCTGTGGCCGTCAGCAGGAGGACGTTAATCTTGATGCGGGCTCGCGGGATGCGCTGACGGGATCGGAACCTCGCTCAAACAGCGATCGCCAGTCACCCGGCAAGGCTCCGCAGTCTTTCTGACTATTTTGTCGTTGTAGAACATTTCGATCAGGGCATAGTCTCGGGCAACAACGGCCGAATGGGTCGCGTGTCAGGAGGACGTCCGTTGCAGACAATGCTTTGCAAGAAACTTGGGATCACGGTTCCCATTATTCTGGCGCCTGTCGGCGGAGCCCATAGTCCGCGGCTCACTGCCGCGGTCTGCAACGCCGGAGGCCTGGGCACGCTTCCATTGTGGGGTGTCGATACGGATACGCTTCGCCGCCAGGTGCGCGAGACGCAGGCGATGACATCGCGTCCGTTCGCGGTGAATTTGAATGTGAACTTTCCGCAGGAAGAACGCCTGGCCGCCTGTCTGGAGGAGGGGGTGAAAGTGATCTCCTTCTTCTGGCGCGATCCGTCCGGGCTGGTACCGATCGCCAAGGCGGCAGGTGCCATCGTGATGCATACGGTGGGCAATGCCGACGACGCGCGCCGCGCGGTGGATTGCGGGGTTGATATCGTCGTCGCGCAGGGCTGGGAAGCTGGCGGGCATGTGCGGGGCACGGTGGCGACGATGGCGTTGGTCCCGGCGGTCGTGGATGCCGTGGGCGACGTTCCCGTCGTGGCCGCGGGCGGCATCGCCGATGGCAGGGGCCTCGCCGCCGCGCTGGCGCTGGGCGCGGGTGGGGCCTGGATCGGCACCCGCTTTCTCGCCAGCGAAGAGGCGATGGTTCATCCGGAATACTTGCAACGCCTGCTTGCGGCGACGGAGAACGACACGGTCTGGCTGGAAGATCTGTTCGATGTCGGCTGGGCCGAGGCGCCGCATCGCGTGCTGCGCAACAGCACGGTGGCGAACTGGGAAGCGGCTGGCCGGCCGCCTTCGGGCATGCGGCCTGGTGCCGGCGAGGTGATCGCGACATCCCCGACGCGTGGAGACGTGGTGCGGTACCGGTCCTACACGGTGAGCCCCGACACACGCGGCGATCTGGAGGCGCTTTCGATGTGGGCGGGGCAAAGTGTTGGTATGGTGCGCCGCAAGCAACCGGCCGCGGAGATCGTGCGGGAGATCCACGAAGACGCGCAGGCGATTCTGCGCCGGATTGGTGAATAGCCAATTGTTCCGTAGGCATCGCCCAGCCCCCAGGATATCATTACCAAAAAATAACTAAACATTTGTTTGCCGGCCCGGTCATATTCTAGGTCCGATTTCCAGCGCTTTGTGCCTCTGTGGTCAGTCTCCGGATTGCCACATCCGCGCAACGGGAGACGTTCTCATGGTCTTGCCGATCGCTGTCGATGCGTCGCGCGCCGACTGGACCGCAATCGCCTGGCAATTGGGGCCCGGCTTTGCCGCGCGCGCCGCTGCGTTGGATGCCACCGACGGCTTCGCATTGGAGAATGCGGCGGAACTGAAGGGGCAGCGCGTCTACTCGGCCGGCGTGCCGGCGGAGTTGGGCGGCGGCGGTGCCACGATCGGGGAGTTATCCGCCATGCTCCGCGTACTGGGCCAGCATTGTCCCGCCACGGCCCTGGCGCTGTCCATGCACACCCACAACGTCACCACGGCGGCCTGGCGCTGGCGGCACCAGAAGGCGCCGACGGACGCTCTGCTGCGCCGGGTCGCGGAGGAACAATGCGTGCTGATCTCCACCGGCGGGAATGACTGGCTGGACAGCGGCGGGACCGCGAGAAAGGTGGATAACGGCTACCGGATCGATGCCCGCAAACCGTTCGCGTCGGGCCAGCCCGTTGGCGACTTGATCAATACCAGCGCGGTGCTGGACGATCCGGCGCAGGGGCCGGCCGTTCTGCATTTCCTCGTGCCGATCACGGCGCCAGGGGTGCGGATCGCGGAAACCTGGAAAACGTTGGGCATGAGGGCGAGTGGCTCCAACGACATCTTGCTGGAAGATGTCTTCGTCCCGGATGCAGCCATCGTCGGGCGTCGACCGAAGGGGGTGTGGAACCCATTGTTCCACATCATAAGTCTGATGGCGTTTCCGCTGATCTACAGCGTGTATCTGGGTGTGGCGGAAGCGGCCCGCGACCTTGCGCTGAAACATGTGGCCGAGGCCGCGCGTGGCGATCCGACCGTGCAGATGGCGGCGGGGGTTCTGGATACATCGCTGGCCACGGCGCGCATGGCACTGGCAGACATGATCGCGGCGACGGCGGAGCAGCCTGGACCGGAGACCACGAGCCGGGTCGCCACGGGCCGGCAAATCGCCGGCGCGGCAGCGATCCGTACGGTAGAGCAAGCTTTGGACCTGGCCGGCGGTCGCGGCTATTTCCGGGCGGCCGGGCTGGAACGATTGTTCCGCGACGTTCAGGCAGCACGGTACCATCCGCTCAAGGCGACGGACCAACAGCTTCTCGCAGGACGGTTGGCGCTGGGCGTGCCGATCGACGGCTGAGGCGCACCGCGAGCCGGCGACGGTCAACCAAGGACGGCTGCGATCCGCGTTGGCCAGCGGGACCGATCATATGGCGCCAGATCCAATCGAGCCTAGCAGGGGCGCCGCCGCAGCATGGGATCAGTTGGTTTTCTGATCGCTCCAGGGCGGGGCGCCCATGTTCATGTCGCGGGCTGGCACCGTCGCGCCGGTGAGCGCGCCGGCGCCGCCGCCGATTCTGATCGATCGCATCCGGCCCGTCCCTCGCCAATGGATGCTGCCGGGCGATGCGGATCGAACTCGGCAACCTGCGTTCAGTCTAGCAAACCGGCAGGGCGGTATTCGGGGAGAGGGATCACCACTTCGCGAACATGATCGCCACGGCGGCGCCCATCGTCAGCGTCGACAGCCAGCCCAAGGCCCAGAGTGAACGCGGCAGGGTGAAACTGCCCATCACCTTGGTTTGCATCGCCATCAGCATGATCATGGCCATCAGCGGCACCGCGACGACGCCGTTCAGCACGGCGGCCCAGAACAGTGCCTTGATCGGATCGATGCCGATGAAATTGATCCCGATCCCGACCAGGGTGGCGACGGCGATCGTGCCGTAGAACGCCTTGGCGTCCTTCGGCTGGCGGCCGAGGCCGGTGGGCCAGCCGAGCGCCTCGCCGACGACATAGGCGCACGATCCCGCCAGAACCGGCACCGCGAGCAGGCCGATACCGATGATCCCGGCCGCGAAAAGGAAGAACGTGAATTCGCCGGCGATGGGCCGCAGCGCCTCCGCCGCCTGGGCGGAGGTCTGGATGTCGGTGATGCCGTGGGCGTGCAGCGTCGCCGCCGTGGTGACGATGATGAAGAAGCTGATGAGGTTGGAGTAGCCCATGCCGACATAGGTATCGATGCGCATCCGCCCGAGCGCGGCCGGCGCTTGCTCGGGCTTGTCCAGCAGAGCGTCGGCCAGGGGGTCGACCCGCATGTCCTCCGCTTCCTGGGAGGATTGCCAGAAGAAGCAGTACGGCGTGATGGTGGTGCCCAGCACGCCGACGATCGTGGTCACGTAGTTGCTGTCGAGCGAGAAACTGGGCACGAACGTCGCCACCGCTACCTGGCCCCAAGGCACGCCAACCACCATCGCCGTCGCCACGTAGGAGAGCAGGGTCGCGCAGGTCCATTTGAGAACCTTCACATATCGCTCATAGCTGGCGAACACTTCCAAGAGCGTGCAGCCGACCGCGAAGGCCACGACATAGAGACCGGTCGGACCGCCAACGAGCAGGTGCACGGCATCGGCCATCGCGCCGAGATCGGCGCCGAGATTGGCGATGTTTGCCCCGAGCAGCAGGACCACGATCCCGCGCAGCAGCCAGGGCGAGTAGTGCGCGCGGATATTGCCCGCGATGCCGTGCCCGGTTACCCGGCCGATCCGGGCGCTGATCTCCTGGATGGCGGCCATCAGCGGGTAGCAGAACAGCATCACCCAGCACATGCCGTAGCCGAACTGGGCACCAGCCTGGGAATAGGTGGCGATGCCGGATGGATCGTCGTCCGATGCTCCGGTGATCAGCCCCGGCCCCAGCAGGGCCAGCAGACCCTTCTTTGGCGGTGTTTTCGGCGTGCGCGCGCGCGCGATACGCCCGGCCATCACGTGCTGGGCAGCCGAGTGCCGCCTTGCGGCTCGCGTCATTTTCATCCGGGCTCACAGTTTCCACGTCAATGCCTGGCGGCCGTGATTGGTTCCAGGCGCCGCTTCCCCACGCATGGCGGGATTTCGTAATTCGGACAATCCTCTATAACCCGCTTTGCGTAGATCCTGCGAGGAGACCGCCGATGGAACCCGACCTGCTCGCCTATTCGCCGATCCTGCATCGTCCTCCGCTGCGCTGGCCGAACGGCGCGCGCGTGGCGCTGTGGGTGGTGCCGAACATCGAGCATTACGAATACCTGCCGAAGTTCACCCGCACCCGGGAACCCTGGCCGCGATCGCCGTGGCCGGATGTGTTGGGCTATTCGCAGCGCGACTACGGCAACCGGGTCGGGCTGTGGCGGCTGTTCGACACGGTCGATGCGTTGAACATTCCCTGCACCGTCAGCCTGTCGATGGCGGTTATCCAGCATTATCCCGCGATCCTGGAGGGGATGGAGAAGCGGAACTGGGAACTGATGTCGCACGGCATCTACAACACCCGCTACCATCTGAACTTCACGCCGGAGGAGGAACTCGCGGCGATGCTTGAATCGCGGGAAATCCACCGTCGGCTGACCGGGCGCGAGCAGAGCGGCTGGTTCAGCCCGGCGATCATGAACACAGCCAACACCTTCGATCTCGCGGCCCAGGCCGGGTTCACCTACACCGCCGACCTCTATCACGACGACCAGCCGTTTCCGCTGAAGGTGAAGCAGGGCAACCTGCTGTCGATGCCCTATTCGGTGGATCTGAACGACGTGATCCTGCACCGCCGCGGCGAGGAGGCGGAGGATTTCGCCACCCAGATCCGCGACCATTTCGACACGGTGTACGCCGAAGGCGGGGAGCAGGGCAGGGTGATGTGCATCGCGCTGCATCCGTTCTGGGTCGGCCAGCCGCACCGCATCCGGGCCTTCCAGCGGGCGATGGAATACATCCTGTCGCATCCCGGCGTCTGGGTGACCACGGCCGAGAAAATCGCCGCCTGGTACAACGAAACCCACCTGCCGGCGACGCTGGCGCATCTTGCCGCGCGGGAGGCCGCCAATGGCTGAGGCCCCGATGAAGGTTCCTCCGGTGGGCGAATTGCGCCTGCCCGGCATGGACCATGCCCATTATCCGTTCCGCACTCTGCGGGATGCGCCGAGCTTCGCCTGGCCGGATGGCGCGCGGATCGCCTTCACCGTCACGCTGATGCTGGAGCATTGGGAACTGTATCCGCCCGAGGGCGCGGATCGCGATCCGCGCATCATCTCCCCGCTGGGCGGCTTCCAGCCGGACTGGCTGACCTGGAGCCAACGGCAATACGGCGCGCGCGTCGGCATCTTCCGGGTGTTGGAGATGCTGGATCGATTCGCCATCATCCCCAGCGTCGCCTTGGGGGCCGGGGCGGCGAGGCAGTATCCGGAACTGGTGGACGAATGCGCTCGCCGTGGCGCCTGCTTCATGGCGCATGGCACGCACGCCACAAGGCGCATCACCAGCCGCATGAGCGAGGCGGAGGAACGTGCGTTCATCGCCGAAAGCCGCGCGGCGGTGCACGCCGCGACCGGCACCGATCCGCAAGGCTGGGTCGGGCAGGATTTCAACGGATCGGACCGCACGCCCGCGCTGCTGACCGAGGCCGGTTTCGGCTACACGATGGACTGGGCGAACGATGACCGGCCGTTCCAGCTTGGGCCGTACAACGGACGCCACCTGCTGGCGCTGCCGCCGCAGCCGGAATGGAACGATCTGGAGTGCATGTGGCTGCGCCGCGTTCCCCCCGATGTCTGGGCCGGCAATGTCGCGGAGGCGTTCGATTTCCTGCACACCGAGGGCGGCGGCGTGTTCAACCTGACCCTGCACCCGCATGTGATCGGACAGGCGCACCGGATCCGGTATCTTGGCGATGCGCTGGTCCGGATGCTCGGCAAGACGCAAATCTGGCGGACCACCACGGATCAATTGGCGACCCAGGCCGTGACACAGCTATAGTCGGAACGGTTAATCACAGGAGAGCCGAATGCAGGCGCCGATTCCTCTACCCAAGATGCCCGGCTGGCTGGACGAGTTCAAATCCTTCATCATGCGCGGCAGCGTCGTTGATCTCGCGGTCGGCGTGATCATTGGCGCGGCGTTCACCGGCATCGTCAACAGCCTGGTGAAGGACATCTTCAACCCCATCATCGGCATTCTGGTGGGCGGGATCGATTTCTCCAACGTGTTCGTGGCGCTGGACGGCAAGAGCTACCCGACGATGGACGCGGCGAAGACCGCCGGGGCGGCGACGCTGAATTTCGGGTTGTTCATCAACGCGGTGATCCAGTTCCTGATCGTGGCGTTCGTGATCTTCTGGACGGTTCGGGTCCTGAACAGGATGGTCCGGGCGGCTCCGCCGCCGCCGCCCGCCCCCGCCGCCGGCCAGTGAGGAATATCTGCGCGAAATCCGAGATCTGCTGAAGAGCCGCAGCTGACCCGAGAGAGGGGTTTGTCCACCCAGGCCCAGGCAGGCCACATCACGAGCCGGTATGGGCGTCCGAAGTGGCAGATCCGGCGGCACGCGATGCTTGTCCTGAGCCTGCTGCTGGTCATGGGCCTGGCCGGATGCGCCACCGGGCCGACGGGGGCCGGGCTCTTCGGACAATCCTGCCCGCTGGACCGCCAGGCGGTGTTTCCGATCGAGACCCGCGCCAACCTGATGTTCGTGCCGGTCCGGATCAACGGCAAGCCGGCGCGGCTGCTGCTGGATACCGGGGCGGATCGCTCGATGGTCACCGAGACCGCGGTGGAACGGCTGGGCCTGGTGCGCGATCCGCACCGGCTGACCCGGCTGGAGGGGGTCGGCGGGGCGACGACCAACTGGGAGGTCAAGACGAACAGCCTGGTGTTCGGCGACGGGCTGGTGCGGAATATCAATTTCGCCGTTGGCCGCTTCGCGCAGGACGAGATTGGCGGGCTGACGGTGGACGGCCTGCTGGGCGTGGACATTCTCGCGGCGTTCGATGTCGAGATCGATCCGGTGCGGCGCGAGGCGATCCTGTATCGCGCCCGGCCGTGTGACGACGTGCTGCCGCCCTGGCAGGAATTCGTTCATGACGATCACCTCCACCGGCGCGATGCGCGGGAGGATCCTGGTGCCGATCACGCTGGACGGGGTGAACGATCTGGCCATCCTGGATACCGGCGCGCAGGTCAGTTCGGTGAGCGAAAGGCTGGCGCTGAGAACCGGCGTCACGCGCCAGCAACTGGACCAGGACCCCAAGGGACGGTCGCAGGGCGCGTCGGCCAATTCGGTGATCACGCGCGCCCATCGGTTCCGCTCCCTGCAGATCGGCGCGACGCTGATCAGCAACCCGGTGCTGGCGGTGCTGCCGTTGCCGGAAAGCCAGGCCGGGGCCTTGCTGGGGGCGAATTACCTGCGCGGCCGGCGGCTATATCTGTCTTTCGCGTCGCATCGTTTCTTCATGGCCGAACCGGCGAAGGTGGCGGGGCAGTAGGAACCGGGCGGGCCGGATCATTCGCCCGACAGGTCGCGTCGGCGGCGGTCCAGTTCATCGCTGTAGCGGCGCAGCGCGTAGTGTTCGGTCAGCAGGCCGATCACATGCCGGCTGTCGGTGTCGTCGACGACGACCAGTGCGTCGCTTTCGGCCATCTCGAACAATTCGATCGCTTTTTTCACGCTCATCTGGGCCAGCAGCACCGTGTCGGAGTAGTGCAGGATGTCGCCGACAAGCTTGGCGCCCTCTGAGTCCACGTGCGACTCGGCCACCAGCACGATGCCGGCATAGCGGTCGTGGTCGTCCACCACCACCATGCGCTGCTCCGAGCCGAGCGGAAAATCCCGGCGGAAGGCGGTCAGCGTGGTGTCGGCGCGCACCGTGCGCACTTCGCGTCGCATCATGCGCCCGACGGTGAGGCTGCGCATCCAGCCGATGTCGACGGCGCTGCGGATCACCTCGCCGCGGAGGTGGAACCGCCAGGTGGCGAAGGAGTAGCCGAAGGCGCGCCGGACCGTGAGGGTGGAGACGATGCAGGCCGCCAGCACTGCCGCCGTCAGCGGCAGGCTGCCGGTGGTTTCCAGCGCCAGGAAGCCCATCGTCAGCGGCCCGCCGACGATGGCGACGGCCATGGCGCTCATCGCAATCAGCCCGCCTACCACGGGCGGGATGGCGTGCGCGGTGGTAACGACCGCCAGCACGCCGGTGAACAGCTTGCCGAGCATGGCGCCCAGAAACAGGGAGGCAAAGAACAGCCCGCCGCGGAAGCCGGAGCCGATGGAGATCGCCGAGGCCAGCGATTTCAGCACGATCAGCAGCGCGATGTGCTGCAACGTGTAGGGCGCGTCGATGCCGACGGCGAGGGCCGCGTGGCCCGAGGACATCACCTGCGGTGTGATCAGCGCCATGCCGCCGACCGCGAGGCCGCCGATCGCCGGGCGCAGCCAGATCGGCACGCGGGAGCGGCGGAACAGCTGCTCGGTGAGCGTGACGCCGCGCATGATGGCGATGCCGACGAGTGCGCAGAGCACGCCGAGCGTCAGGATGGCGATGTAGTCCACCCCTTCGATCCGGGATGGCACCTGGATTTCCAGGCCACCGTAATCGCCGGGCAGGCGCAGTAGCCCCACCACCGTCGAGCCGAGGATCGCGGCGACCGCCACCGGGGCCAGGGTGACCAGCGTGTAGGTGCCGATCACGAGCTCGTAGGCATAGAACGCCCCGGTCAGCGGGGCGTTGAACGCGCCGGCGATGGCGCCGGCAGCGCCGCAGCCCACCAGCAGGCGCAGATCATTGCGTCGAACCCGGAACATCCGCCCGAAGCGGGACGCGATCGCCGAGCCGATCTGTGTGTAGCCGGCTTCCAGCCCGATCGAGGCGCCGACGCCGTTGGAAAGGATGGTCTGCGCCACCACGATCAGGCTGTCGTTCAGCGACATCCGTCCGCCATGCAGGGCATTGGCCTCGATCGGATCGACCACCGGGCGCGACCAGAATTTCATCACGGCCAGGCCGAGCAATCCGACCGCGAGCCCGCCCAGGGTAGGAACCAGCACGGCGCGGATAGAGTTGATCTGCACCATGCCGGACAGCCGCTGGCCATACTCCAGCAGGAACAGATGCTGGTGCATCAGCTGGGCGGCATAGGTCATCAGCGAGACCATCAGGCCGGCGGCGCAGCCGACGAATGCCGCCAGCACCACCAGCCACAGCTCGTCGGAGCGGACCAGGGCGCGCAGCGTTTGCGGCGCGTGCTGCACCATCTCGCCGAACTGCCGGCGCGGGCGACCCCTTGGGAGAGTACCGGCTGACGGGCTTGCGGACGCGGCTTCGCCTTCGGACGGGGGATTCCCCGAGCCCGAGATGACAGTTGCGCCAGAGGGTGGCGGCATGCGCGACGTCCAGACCTTGCCGGCGGTCAGTCCCGGGCATGCCCCCCGCGGACACGTCCGGCGGACCCGGGCCGGCCGCCGACAATGGCCCCTTGGATCCTGCGACCATTCTTGGAACCAGAGTGCGGTTCGATCAACGGTGCTTTTGCCAATTGGCCACTAAATTATTGTCCAGAAATGAAACGGGCGCGCGCTTTCGGCAAAGGGTGATCGCCGCTGGGGACACGCCCGCGCCGTATCAGCCGGGCAGGCCACGGTCCATCCGGGTGGCGTGCAGATCGTCGGCGACGAAGGCCCGGACCAGCTCGACCAGGCTTTCGTGCGGCGCGAAGCCGAGCGCCGGCGCGCGGACCGGCGCAAAGCCCGACGGCCAGCCGGCGACGATGTCGGCGATGGCGCGGTCCTCGACCCGGCGCACCAGGGCGGAGGCGCCGGGGCGCACCTGATCGAGTGCGGCCAGCATCTGCCCGACGGTGACGGACAGGCCCGGCGGGGTCAGGCTGCGGTCCAGGCCCAGAGGGCGGCTGTCCATCGCGCCGGCGTGCAGCAGCCAGTCGGTGGCGCGGCGCGGGCTGCAGATCCAGACGGCGAAATCGTCGGGCACCGGCAGTTCGGTCTCCAGGCCCAGCAGCGGCTCGCGGATGATGCCGGAGAAGAAGCCGCTGGCGGCGCGGTTCGGCCGGCCGGGGCGGACCACGACGGTCGGCAGGCGGATGGTGACGGCGTCGATGAAGCCGCGGCGGGAGGCGTCGGCCAGGATCAGTTCGGCCGCGGCCTTCTGCGCGCCGTAGCTGTTGGCGGGCACCTGACGGGCGTCGTCGGACAGCCTGGCGCCCTGGCCGCCAGAGAAGCTGGCGACGCTGCTGGTGAACACCAGCCGTGGCGGCTTGGGCAGGGCGCGGCAGGCGTCGATCACCGCGTCGGTGCCGCGCAGGTTCACGCGCCTGCCGAGGTCGTAGTCTGATTCCGCCTGGGCGCTGACGACGGCGGCGAGGTGGAAGACCACATCGGTATCGGCGGGAATGGCGGCCGGCGGGAGTTCGACCACGTCGCCGCCGAGGCAGGTGACGGGAAAGGGTGCCTGTATGGCCGGCGGAGCCGCCATGTCGAACAGGGTGAGGCCGGTGACGGTGCGCCCGCCGATTGTGCCCTCGGCGGCGAGCCTTGCGGCGATCCGGCGGCCGAGGAAGCCGCCGCCGCCGAGAATGGAAATCTTCATGGGTGCTGACTCCTGCAATGCCGGCAGCAGTAGAGAAGGTTGCATGGCCGCGCAACGCGGTACAGGTTTGCGTCATGCTTGCACCCCATTCGTTCCAGTTGTTCGCCAATCCCAATGCCGGCACGCCCGGGATCGTCGTGCTGCCGGCCGGCGGGTTCCGCCGGGCGAAGGCGGAGATCACCTCCTGGCAGGGCTACGCGCCGACGCCCTTGCACGACCTGCCGGTGATCGCGCGCACGTCCGGTGTCGGCGCGGTCCGGCTGAAGGACGAGGCGCCGCGCTTCGGTCTGGGCAGCTTCAAGGCGCTGGGCGGGGCCTATGCGGTGGCCAATCTGCTGCGCGACGAACTGGCGCGGCGCGGGGTGGCGCCGTCGGCCAGTTCCGCGGACCTGCTCGCCGGCAGGTGGCGGGAGGCGACGGCTGGGATCACGGTGACCTCGGCCACCGACGGCAATCATGGACGGTCGGTGGCCTGGGGTGCGCAGCGCTTCGGCTGCCGGGCGGTCATCTTCGTCCACGAGACGGTCAGCCAAAGCCGGATCGACGCCATTGCAGCCTATGGCGCGGAAGTGCGCGTGGTGCCCGGCACCTATGACGACGCGGTGCGCGAGACCGACCGCATGGCACGGACGGAGGGCTGGCTGGTGGTCTCCGACACCTCCTGGCCGGGCTATACCGAAGTGCCGCGCGACGTGATGCAGGGCTATCGGCTGATGGCCGACGAGGCATTGGATCAGTGGGAGGCGCTCGCCGATTCGAGGGCGCCGACGCACGTCTTCATCCAGGGTGGCGTTGGTGGCGCGGCGGCGGCGGTGTCGGTGCAAATGCGGGGACGGGTGTCGCCGGCGCCGGCGCTGGTGGTGGTGGAGCCGGAACATGCCGCCTGCCTGCTGGCCAGCGCCGAAACCGGCGCGCTGACGGCGGTGCCCGGCAATTTGGACACGGTGATGGCGGGCCTGGCCTGCGGCGAGCCGAGCCTGCTGGCCTGGCAGGAACTGGAACGGGGGGCAGCGGCCTTCATGGCGATCCCGGACGCGGCGGCGATCGACTGCATGCGGCTGCTGGCGGAGAACGGCATCGTCGCCGGCGAGTTGGGCGTCGCCGGGCTGGCCGGGTTTCTGCTGGCGGCGGCCGATCCCGCGGCGCGGGAAACGCTAGGGCTCGATGCCAATAGCCGGGTGCTGCTGTTCAGCACCGAGGGGGCAACCGATCCGGTGCTGTACGCCCGGATCGTCGGCCGGCCGGCCGGGACCGGTTCGGGTGGCACGAAGATCTGAAAAGATTTCTGGCGGAATTGATAAGACGATCGCGGATTTTGCGGTATTAATGAGCGTCTAGAGTGTGAACCTGAGCGCGGCATGCCGTGCCGGCGCGGTTTGCTGGAGGTGCGACCATGACGCTTCGACGTTGGGTCTTCTCGGCCGTGGCAGGCTTGGCAGCCGTGTATGTCGCCTATCCGTATGTCACGCTCTACCGTCTCGCGAGTGCGGTTTCGGCGGGTGATTCTCGGGCACTGTCCACCTTGGTTTCCTGGGATTCGGTCCGTGAAGGTGTCAAGGAAGATATCTCCGACGCGGTGGCGGATATTCCGCCGGAGCAGCCTGGCAAGGAAGCCGCGCTGCGGCCGTTCGGATATTCGTTCGTGCGCGGCGTTGCGGCGAATGTGGTGGATGCGAATATCACGCCGGAATCCCTGGTTTCCGCGGCAAACTGGACGCATTTCTCGGCGGATGCGTGGCCCCGGGTAAGGGTGAACTGGGCGTTCTTCCACTCGCCCACGCGGTTCGATGTCGCGGTCGGTCTGCCCGGCCAGACGGGTTCGGACAGCGAGTTGCGGATGCAACTGGCGTTCCGGCACGGGAAATGGATCGTCACCCGGGCCTGGTTGCCGTCGGCCATGCTGATGGCGGCCAATAGCCGGACCTGACGCAGAGCCCCTGCGGCGTGATCAGGCCAGGCCGAGGCGGATATTGCCGAAGGCGTCGAGCGCGGCCGTGGCGCCCGGCGGCACGAGGCAGGTAGCGTCGTACTCCTGAATTATCAGCGGCCCCGGGTGCGCGGTGGCAGTGAGGCCAGCGCGATCCAGCACCTTTGTTTCGATCCACCCCTGGCCGTGAAACCACGCCGGGCGCGATGGCGGTACATGGGCGGCTGCCGGTGGAATGGCCGAGGGCAGGCGGGGGTGTTCGGGGATGCCGCGGGCGATCACCGACAGGCCCATCAGTTCGACAGGCTCGTCAGCCGGGGCGCGGAAGCCATAGGTGCGCTCGTGCTCGGCGGCGAACATCTCGGGCAGCGCGGCCAGCAGGGTGGCGGCGTCGGTTGCCGGCAATTTTACCGGAATTTCCGTGGATTGGCCGGCATAGCGTGCCGCGCCCGAGAGGATGAAGGTGCGACGATCGCGGTTGAAACCGTCCTCGCGCAGGCGTTCGGCGCCGGTGGTGGTCAGCGCGTCCAGCAGGTCCTGCACTCTCACGATGTCTGCCGGGGCGGGAACCGTGCCGATGCGCAGGCGCAGGCTGCGGCTGACATGGTGTTCGGTGTCGCCGACCAGCAGGCCGAAGGCGGAGAACAGGCCGGGCATGGGAGGAATGAGGACGCGCCCGATTCCAAGCTCCGCGGCGATTGCGGCGGCGAACAGCGGGCCGTTGCCGCCGAACGCCAGCAAGGTGAATTGCCGTGGGTCGCGGCCGCGCTCCACCGATACCGCGCGGATCGCCCGCATCATGGTTGCCGCCGCAAGCCGCAGCATTCCGAAGGCGGCTTCCTCGACAGAGCATCGCATCGGTTCGGCCAGATACTGCGTGACGGCTTGGCGTGCGGCTTCCCCGTCCAGCGGCAATGCGCCGCCGGCCAGTCCGGCGGGATCGAGATAGCCCAACACCAAATTGCAGTCGGTGATGGTCGGGTGTGCCCCGCCACGGCCGTAGCAGACCGGACCGGGATCGGCGCCGGCGCTTTCCGGGCCGACTTTCGGGGCGCCGGCGGCATCCAGACGGCAGATCGAGCCACCGCCGGCGCCGACCTCCGCGAGGTCGATGGCAGGCAATTTCAGCATGTAGCCGGCACCGACCAGCAGGCGGGAGCCGGCCATCACGCCGCCGCCGACTTCCAGCGCCTCGCTGCGCAGCACCTCGCCGTTCTCTACCAATCCGGCCTTGGCGGTGGTGCCGCCCATGTCGAAGGTAATGACGCGGTCCTCGTCCAGCCGTGCGGCCAGGGCGGCGCCGCCGACCACGCCGGCGGCCGGGCCGCTCTCGACGATATGGGCCGGCTGTGCGGCGGCGAAGCCGGCCGAGGCCAGGCCGCCATTGGACTGCATCAGTTTCAGCGGCACCGATATTCCCATCGCGGACAACCGGGCGGAGAGCGCGGTGAGGTAGGTGCGCACCACCGGCTGCACATAGGCGTTCACCACCGTGGTGGAGGTGCGCGGATATTCTTTTATCTCCGGCAGGATCTCGGAACTGTTGGAGATCGCGATCGAAGGCAGCGCGCGCGGCCACGGCTTGCGCGACCGCGTTTTCATGCGCGGGATTGGCATAGGAGTGCAGCAGGCAGATCGCCAGTGACTGGATGTTCTCCGCGCGCAGGAAGTCGATGGCGGCCTGCAGGCTGTTGGGGTCGAGCGGGATTGCCACGGAACCATCCGGGCGCATTTTCTCGTTGACCGTCAGGCGCATCCGCCGTTCCACGAGTGCTGGGGGCTTGGTCCAGTGCAGATCGTACAGGCGCGGCATGCGCAGGTCGCGGATTTCCAGCACGTCGCGGAAGCCGGCGGTGGTGATCAGCGCGGTGCGCGCTCCCTTGCCCTCCAGAATGGTGTTGGAGCCGACCGTGGTGCCATGCAGCACCTCGCTGACCGTCCCGCCGGCTTCTGCCAGCAATGCGGACAGGCCGATCACAATGCCCTCGCCATAGTCGTGCGGGGTGGAGGCGGTCTTGCGGGTCAGCACCCGGCCGTCCGCGGCGATGGCGACCAGATCCGTGAAGGTGCCGCCGATGTCGATACCGATACGAACGCTCATTCGGCGGCTGCCGCAGGCAGGAAGGCGACATCGGGCAGGCGCGGACGGGATTTTCGCAGCCTGGCGCGCAAGGCGATGGAGGCGGGTTCGTCAATCACGGGCGGTTCGCCGCTCGCGACCACGCCATAATCCCGGGCGGCGCCCTCGATGGTCACAAGACCGTCGCGCAGGTCCTTGGCGATGGAGAAAAAGTCACGGGCAAGGGCATCGCCCCAGCCGCCGGCGCCGGGCAGTTCGTGGCGGAAGATCTGGCCGGCGCGCAGCGTCATGGTCAGCTTGCCGTGCAATTTTGTTTCGGTGGGCAGGCCGGGATCCAGCACATTGCGGCCGGCGGCCCCGGGGCCGCCGCCTTGCAGGCCGTAGGGGCGGTGGGTCTGGCGGTCGGCGCGGACCTGCAGGATCCCCTCATCGGCGAGCATGCGCCAGGTGCGGCGCAGCGACACGCCGCCGCGAAATTTTCCGGCGCCGCCGGTGTCGGGGACCATTTCGTAATCCAGCACTTCCAGCGGGTTCTCGGCCTCGATCACCTCGACGGAGAAGCTCGCCATGTTGGCGAACATCGAGGTGTTGCCGTCCAGCCCGTCCGCCCAGGGGCGCGCGCCCCAGGCGCCGGAGAGGAAATCGACGTAGATGAAGGGCCTGCGCTGTGCATCGTAGCCGCCGATGGTGATGCCGGTGTTGCCGCCCTCGGAGGCGGCGAACACGCGGTCCGGATACAGCAGCGCCAGGGCGCCGAAGGCGCAGTCGGCGGCGCGAAACCCGGTCAGGCCGCGCGCGGCGCAGGCGGCCGGCAGTTCGCCGTGCAGGATGGTGCCCTTCGGCGCGATGACAGAGATGGCGCGGAACACGCCGTCATTGTTGGGCATGTTGACCGACAGCACCGACTTCGCGGCGGTGAAGGAGGATGCGGCGGTGTAGCTCCAGGTGTTGTTGATCGCGCCCTTTACCTGCGGCGCACTGCCGGTCCAGTCGAATTCCATGGAAGCGCCGCGCTTGCGCACGGTGCAGACGAGCTTGATCGGCACGCCCTGGTCGATCTGGTCGTCGTCGATCCAGTCGGTGAAGGTTGCCTCGCCGTCGGGCAATTCCAGCAGGCAGTGGCGGGTCAGGCGTTCGCTGTAGTCCATGGTCTCGTTCATCAGCGCGCGCACGCCGTCCGCGCCGTGCTGGGCGAGCAGGTCGGCCATGCCGCGCGCGGCGATTTCGCAGGCGGCGAGCTGGGAGCGCAGGTCGCCGAACACCCGGCCCGGCAGGCGGACATTGCGCTCGATCATCCGGTGCAGGGTCTTGTTGGGGATGCCGGCCTCATACAGTTTCAGCGGCGGGATGCGCAGGCCCTCGGCATAGATCTCGGTGCTGTCGGAGGCGTTGGAGCCAGGCACCCGGCCGCCGACATCGGTGTGGTGGCAGATGGTGGCGGCATAGGCGACGACGGCTTCACCGGAGAAAACCGGTTTGAAAACGAAGATATCCGGCAGATGCATGCCGCCGTCATAGGGGTCATTGAGGATCAGGATATCGCCCTCGGCGATGTCGTCGCCGAAATGGCGGAGTGCGGCCTGCAGGGCGACGGGGATGGAGCAGAGATGCCCGGGCAGGCTGAGGCCCTGTGCGACCAGCCTTCCCTGCGCGTCGCAGATGGCCGTGGAGTAGTCCATGATGTTCTTCAGCACACCCGAATAGGCGGTGCGGTAGATCGTCAGGGACATTTCGTCGCCGATGGCGGTGATGGCATTCCGAAAAAGTTCGGCCGTGATCGGATCGATGGACACTACTCCGGCCCGCCATTGGCCATCCAGCCGCCATCCACGGGGATGACCGCGCCGTTGACCCAGGACGCGCCGGGCGAGCCGAGGAAGGCCGCCATGGCGCCGATATCGGCCGGCTTGCCGAGGCGGGGCATCGGGGTGCGAGCGCGGACCTTGTCGAGCGAATACTGGCCGCGCTGGACCTGCGCCAGCATCATGTCGGTTTCGATATAGCCGGGTGCGATGGCGTTCACCCGCACGCCGTGATGGCCCCATTCGATCGCCAGGGTGCGGACCAGATTGGCGACGCCGGCCTTGGTGGCGGTGTAGGCGGAACGGTTGGAACCGGCGGTCAGTCCGTAGACTGAACTGGTCACCAGGATCAACCCACTGCCCTGCGGCACCATCCGCCGCCCGGCCGCCTGACAGGTGAAGAACACGCCGGTCAGGTTGAGGTCGAGCGTGCGGCGCCATTCGTCCTCGGTCAGTTCCAGGGTGGGCTTGTTCATGGACATGCCGGCGTTGGCCAAAGCGACGTCCACGCCGCCCCAGCGCTGCTCCATCGCGACGAAGGCGGCCTCGGTGTCATCGGCATCGGCCGCCGAGCCCTTGAGGCACAGCCAGTCCTCCGGTGCGTCCTTCACGGCGGTGCGGTCCAGGATGCACACGCGCGCGCCGCGCGCCGCGTAGGCTTCCGCCACCGCGCGGCCGATGCCGAAGGCGCCGCCGGTGATCAGGATGCGCGTGCCGGGCGGCGGGTTGAGATCGAGCGGGGGGATTGGCGCCATGCCTGGTCTTCCTCTGCGTGCGTGGCGCCTGAGCTTGACGCCATCTGTTCCGGCGCGGAGTTTCGACGTAGGAGCCCGCATCAGCAAGGGGAGCTAAGATCATGAGCCTGCCGCAAACCATGAAGCATATCGCCGCCGAGGGACCGGATGGCGCCAAGTCCGGCGCGCCGGACATTCTGAAGCTGGTTGAAGGCCCGGTGCCGCAGCCGAAGCCGGACGAGGTGTTGATCCGTGTGCAGGCGGTCGGGGTGAACCGGCCGGACGTGCTGCAGCGGCTCGGCCAGTATCCGGTGCCGCCGGGCGCCAGCCAGATCATCGGCCTGGAAGCCGCCGGCGAGGTGGTGGCCGCCGGGGCGGCGGTGACGGGCTACAAAATCGGCGACAAGGTTTGCGCCCTGACCAATGGCGGCGCCTATGCGGAGTATGTTGCCGCGCCGGAGGCGCAGACCTTGCCGTGGCCCGCCGGCTATGACGCGCTGCGGGCGGCAGCCTTGCCGGAAACCTATTTCACCGTCTGGGCCAACCTGTTCATGGCGGGAAAGCTGAAGGCCGGGGAAAGCGTGCTGATCCATGGCGGCAGCAGCGGGATCGGCGTGACCGCCATCCAGCTGGCGAAGGAAATCGGCGCGACGGTCTATGTCACGGCCGGATCGGACGAGAAGAACGCGGCCTGCGTGAAGCTGGGGGCCACTTCCGGCATCAATTACCGGACCGCGGATTTCGCCGAGGAGATCAAGCGGATGACCGACGGGCGCGGGCGTGGACGTGGTGCTGGATATGGTCGGCGCGCCCTATGCCACCCGCAATATCCGCTCCCTGGCGATGGATGGGCGGCTGGTGCTGATCGCCTTCCTGCAGGGATCGCGGGTGGAGAACTTCGATCTGTTGCCAATCATGGTGAAGCGTCTGGTCGTGACCGGTTCCACCATGCGGCCGCGTACGACGGCGCAGAAGGGCGAGATCGCGGACGAGTTGCGCGCGAAGGTTTGGCCGGTACTGTCGGCGGGGCGTGCGGGGCCGGTGATCCATAAAGTGTTCCCGCTGGCCGCAGGCCGCCGCGGCGCATGCCCTGATGGAGAGCAGCACGCATATCGGCAAGATCATGCTGCACGTCGCCGACTGACCGTGGGCGATGCGGCCATCGCGGGGGGTGGCATTTCGCGCATAGGGTTGCTGCAGCTTGGCTTGTCGGTGGTGTTGCTGAGCTCTGCCTGGCCGGCGGCAAAGTATGCGCTGCTGCACGGCACCTCGCCGCTGTGGTTCGCGGGCGGCCGGGCGGTGCTGTCGCTGGTTACCGTGACGCTGGTGGTGCTGCTGCGCTACCGGCTGCGGGTCCCGAAGCGTGCCGATCTGCCGGCATTGCTGGCGATGGGCGTGTTGTCGCTGGCCGCTTTCTTCGCCTTCGCGCATCTGGCGGTGGACTGGATATCGGCCGGGCGCACGGCGATCCTGGCCAACACCACGACGATCTTCGTGGTGCCGATGTCGGTCCTGATCCTGCATGAAAGGATCCCGCCCGCCCGCTGGATCGCCGCCTTGCTGGGGCTGGCCGGGGTGGTGCTCCTGATGGGGCCGTGGTCGATCGACTGGAGCAGCCGAAAAGTGCTGATCGGCCATAGCTTCCTGCTGCTGGCGGCGCTGTCCTTCGCGATCACGACGATCACTCTGCGCGGCTGGCGGCCGGAGATGTCGATGATCGAGCTGTTGCCCTGGTGTTTCGCGCTGGGGTCCGTTCTGCTCACGGTTCTGGTGGTTTGGCGCGACCCTTCCGGGGGCATCGGACGCGATCCGCGGGCCTGGCTTTCGTTGGCCTATATCGGTCTGGTCGCCGGGCCGATCGGCACCTGGTGCATCATGGAGGCCAGCGCCGCCCTACCCACGGTGGTGTCCTCGATCGGGTTCCTGGTGACGCCGGCGGTTGGGCTGATCCTGTCCAACCTGACGTTGGGGGAGCCACTGACGCCGGACCTGCTGCTGGGCTCGGCGTTGATCCTGGGCGGTGCTGCGTTCGCGGCGATGCCGGAAGGGAGGCGGTCATGATTTTGCATTCGGTCGAGATCGGAGATGGGCCACCGGTCGTGCTGCTGCATGGCCTGTTCGGCTCGGCGCGGAATTTTGGCGCGGTGCAGAAGGCGCTGGCGGCGAAGAACCGCGTCATCGCGCTGGATTTGCGCAACCACGGTGCCAGTCCGCATGCGCCGGTCGGCGGCTACGACACGATGGCCACCGACGTGTTCGAGACGCTGGCGGCGCTGGCGGCGCTGCCGGCGGTGCTGATCGGGCATTCGATGGGCGGCAAGGTGGCGATGCGCGCGGCGCTGGACCGGCCGGATGGCGTCACGGCGCTGGTCGTCGCCGACATCGCGCCCGTGACCTATCCCCCGCATCTGCGCCCGGTGGTGGCGGCTCTGGCGGGGTTGGGACTGGCGCCCGGCCTTACCCGCGCCCAGGCCGACGCCGCGCTGTCGGCGGCGGTGCCGGATGAGGGAATGCGCGGCTTCCTGCTACAGAACCTGGTGCTCGGCCCTCGGCCGGCCTGGCGCATCGGGTTGGCGGAGATCGTGGCCGCGATGCCGGCGATCGAGGCCTGGAACGTCATCGGCGAGAGCTATGCCGGCCCGGCGCTGTTCATCGCCGGCGAGCGGTCCGACTACATCCAGCCCGGCCATCGCCCGTTGATCCGCGCGGAGTTCCCGTCGGCGCGATTCGTCACGCTGAAGGATGCCGGGCACTGGCTGCATGCGGATAATCCCGCCGGTTTCCTTGCCGTGCTGGAGGCGTTCCTGGCCGCCATCCGCAGCCGTTCCTGAGGCTTCAGGGGCCCCTCTCGACCACCGCTGCTAGCTGGGCTACCGTCCGGTATCGCTGGTTCGAGCTGGTCGTTCGAACCAGTAACGCCAGCGCGCGCGCATTCAGGAGCGAACATGTCCAGTCTGAGTTATGCAGCACCCACTTCCGTCAACGAGGCCGTTGGCATCCTGGCCGGTGCCCAGGGTCTGGCGAAGATTATGTCGGGCGGCACCGATCTGCTCGTGCAGCTTCGGTCCGGCCGGACCAAGCCCGACATCATTGTCGATACCAAAAAAATCCCCGGCATCATGGGCATCAAGGAAGTCGATGGCGGCTTCGTGATCGGGGCGGCGACGCCTTGCTCGGTGATCGGCGAACATGCCGGCTTGAACGCCGCCTATCCCGGCGTGGTGGAAGCCTCCGGCCTGATCGGCTCGACCCAGGTGCAGGGCCGCTGCTCGCTGGCCGGCAACCTTTGCAACGCGTCCCCGGCGGCCGACAGCGTGCCGGCGATGATCGCCGCGCGCGCCACCGCCATCGTGGTCGGCCCGGGTGGCCAGCGCGCCGTGCCGGTCGAGCAGATCGTCACCGGCCCCGGCCGCACCTCGCTTGCCAAGGGCGAGTTCATCCTGGAATTCCATCTGCCGAAGCCGGCGCCGCGCTCGTCGGATGCGTATCTTCGCTTCATTCCGCGCACCGAGATGGACATCGCCGTGGTCGGCGCCGGCGTTTCCCTGACACTGGATGCCAGCGGCGTGATCACCGACGCCCGCGTGGCGCTGGGTGCCGTTGCCCCGACCCAGGTGCTGGTGCCGGAAGGTGCCAAGGCGATCATCGGCAGCAAGCTGGATGACGCCGCCCTGGCGAAACTGGATGCTGCCGCCCGCGCGGTCTGCAACCCGATCACCGACAAGCGTGGGACCATCGATTTCCGTATCAAGATCGCTGGCGTGCTGGCCCGCAGGACCGCCGCCATCGCCTATAAGCGCGCAGGAGGCTGAGGCTATGAGCAAAACTCACGTTACCACCACCATCAACGGCGAACCGGCGGAGTTCCTGACCGAGCCGCAGATGAGCCTGCTGGACATCCTTCGCGATGAAATGCACCTGACCGGCAGCAAGGAAGGCTGCGGCTCCGGCGATTGCGGCGCCTGCTCGGTGATCATGGACGGCCGCGTCGTGTGTTCCTGCCTGGTGCTCGGCGTCGAGGCCGAGGGCAGCGACATCACCACCATCGAGGGCATCGCCAAAGGCGAGGATCTGCACCCGGTGCAGCGCAAATTTCTGGAGCATGCTGCATTGCAATGCGGATTTTGCACCCCAGGTCTGATCGTGGCGACGAAGGCTCTGCTCGACCGCAACCCGGACCCGACCGAGACCGAGGCGCGCTACTGGCTGGCTGGTAACCTCTGCCGGTGCACGGGTTACGACAAGATCATCCGCGCGGTGATGGACGCCGCCGCCGAAATGCGAGGAGCCTGATCTATGACGTATCTGAACAAGGCTGACCTGAAGGTTGTCGGCACCCGCCCGATCCGCCCGGACGGTGTTGACAAGGTGACCGGCCGCGCCGTGTTCGGCGCCGACCAGGCGCTGCCCGGCATGCTGGTGGGCAAGCTGCTGCGCAGCCCGCACGCGCATGCCAAGATCGTGTCGATCGACACGAGCAAGGCGCTGGCGCTCAAGGGCGTGAAAGCCGTGGTGACTTCCGCGGACTTCCCGGACATCGCCTCGGAAGAGGCGTTCGTCGGCGAAGGCCCGATGAACTTCCGCGACCTGTCGCGCAACGTCATGGCGCGCGGCAAGGTGCTGTATCACGGCCATGCCGTGGCCGCGGTTGCCGCGACCACATCGGAAATCGCCGATGCGGCGCTGGCGCTGATCGATGTGAAGTATGACGTGCTGCCCTTCGTCATCGACGTCGAGGAAGCGATGAAGCCCGGCGCGCCGGTGCTGCACAACGACCTGTTCACCCAGGGCACGACGCCGCAGCCGACCGAGCCTTCCAACGTCGCCAAGCGGGTTCAGTTCGCGCTCGGCGATGTCGATGCCGCGTTCAAGACCGCGGACGTGATCGTCGAAGGCCGTTACACCACCGAGCCGGTGCATCAGGCCTATATCGAGCCGCATGCCTGCGTGGTGTCGGTCGGTGCCGATGGCCAGGCAATCATCTACAGCTCGAGCCAGGGCCATTTCATGGTCCGCGCCTACTGCGCCAAGCTCCTGGGCATGGAACTGTCCGACATCCGCGCGATGCCGTCGGAAATCGGCGGCGGCTTTGGCGGCAAGACGCTGGTCTATCTCGAACCCGTCGCGATGGCGCTGTCCAAGCACTCCGGGCGTCCGGTGAAGATGGTGATGACCCGTGAGGACGTGTTCCGCGCCACCGGCCCGACCTCGGGCGGGGTGATCGAGGTCAAGCTCGGCGCCAAGAAGGACGGCACGATCGTGGCCGCCGAGGCGATCCTGAAGTTCCAGGCCGGCGCGTTCCCGGGTTCCCCGGTGCAGCCGGGCTGCATGACCTGCTTTGCCATGTATGACCTGAAGGACGTCCGCATCATCGGCTACGATGTGGTCTCCAACCGTCCGAAGGTCGCCGCCTACCGTGCCCCCGGCGCGCCGATCTCCACCTTCGGCACCGAGAGCGCGATGGACGAGCTGGCCCTCAAGCTGGGCATGGACCCGATCGAGCTGCGGCTGAAGAACGCGGCGAAGGACGGCACCAAGGCTGCCTACGGACCCACGCTGCAGAACATCGGCTACATCCCGACCCTGCAGGCCGCCAAGGCGCATCCGCACTACTCGGCTCCGCTTGGGCCGAACCAGGGCCGCGGCATCGCCTCCGGCTTCTGGTTCAACATCGGCGGCGAGTTCCTCGGGCTCGGTGCATGTGAACGAGGACGGCTCGGTCTCGATCGTCACCGGCAGCCCGGATATCGGCGGCTCGCGTGCTTCGATGGCGATGATGTGCGCCGAGGTGCTGGGCATTCCGATGGAAAAGGTGCGTCCGGTTGTCGGCGATACCGCGACCATCGGCTTCACCCATCTGACCGGCGGTTCGCGCGTTACCTTTGCCACCGGCATGGCGGTTACCCAGGCGGCGGAGAAGGTGCGTGACGAGCTGAAGGTTCGCGCCGCGAAGATCTGGGACATTCCCCCCGAAGCGGTGGAATGGAAGGACGGCATGGCCGTGCCGGCCGGCGCCAATGCCGGCGGGTTCGATCCGCTGTCGCTGGCCGACATCGCCATCAAGGCGGCGAAGACCGGCGGGCCGATCATCTCCGAGGTTTCCGTCAACGCGCAGGGTGCCGGCCCCGGCTTCGCCACGCATATCTGCGACGTGGAAGTGGACCCGGAGACCGGCTTCACCACAGTGCTGCGCTACACCGCGATCCAGGACGTGGGCCGCGCCATCCATCCGAGCTACGTGGAAGGACAGATCCAGGGCGGCGCCGCGCAGGGCATCGGCTGGGCGTTGAACGAGGAATACATCTACAACGCCAAGGGCGAGCTGGATAACCCCGGCTTCCTCGACTATCGCGTGCCGGTGGCTTCCGACATGCCGATGATCGAAGCGGTGATGATCGAAGTGCCGAACCCCCGCCATCCCTTCGGGGCCAAGGGCGTGGGCGAGGTGCCGATCGTGCCGCCGCTCGCCGCCGTCGCCAACGCCGTTCGCGGCGCGACCGGCCTGCGGATGGCGGACCTGCCGATCTCCCCGCCGAAGCTGCGCGCCGCGTTCGACGCGCGCTGATCCGACAGCAGGGGATGCCGACCGTCACCATCTCCGGTTCGGCCTGCCGCCATCTAACGGGCGGCAGGACCGAGTTCGAGGTGAAGGCCGGCAACTTCCTGCGGTTGGTGAAGGAGCTTGAGGAGATCTGTCCCGGCCTTGGCCATCAGATCGAGGAAAGCATGGCGATCGCCATCGATGGCGAGATCTACCAGGATGCCTACGGCGCCAGCTTCGATCAGGACAGCGAGATCGTCCTGATCCCGAAGATCGCCGGGGGCTGAGTTATTCGCGTTGGGAAGGGCCAGAGGGCATCGCTCTCTGGCCCTTTTCTCGTTTGTGGGGGTTAGGCTATGGCTGGATTGCTCGTTGTCACGTTTGAACTGGGCGAGCGGCATCGCCGTGTGGTCGCCGATGCGTTGGGCGGCGCGGGGGAGATCGTCTACCTGACCGACCTCCCGGCCGAAGGGCGCGCGCAGGCGCTGAGCGGTGCCAGTGCGGTGCTGGCGCGCAATACCGGCAAGGAGTTGCTGGAACATGAGCCGGCGTTGCTGGCCAACGCCAGGCTGATCCAGATCATGACCGCGGGGGTGGATTTCATTCCGCTGCATTTGTTGCCGTCCGATGTACCGGTGGCGAGCAATGGTGGCGCCTATGCGGAGATGATGGCCGAGCACGCGGTGGCGATGACGCTGGCGGCGGCCAAGCGGCTGATGGCGGAGCACGAGGCACTGAAGCGCGGTGAGTTCAATCAGTTCAAGTCGAACAAGATGCTGACCGGCCTGACCTTCGGGGTGTTCGGCTTCGGCGGCATCGGCGTTGCGACCGCGCGGCTGATGCGGGCGTTCGGGATGCGGGTGCACGCGGTCAACCGTCGCGGCGCCAGCGAGGAGCCGACCGATTGGATCGGCTCCACCGCGCAGTTGGACGAATTGCTGGCGGCGTCCGACGTACTGCTGGTCAGCACGCCACTGACACGCGCCACCGCGGGGGCGATCGGCGCGCGCGAGCTTGGCCTGATGAAGGACGATGCCATCCTGCTCAACCTCGCACGCGGCGAGGTGATCGACGAGGCGGCGCTGTATGCGCACCTGCTGGCGCATCCGAACTTCACAGCGTGCATCGATGCCTGGTGGGTGGAACCGGTGCGGCACGGGGAGTTCCGCATGGATCATCCGTTCCTGGACCTGCCGAACGTGATCGGCTCGCCGCACAACTCCGCCTCGTCGGATAATTCGCTGTCGATCGCGCTCGGGCACGCTGTGGGCAACATCCGGCGTGCGATGCTGGGCGAGGCGCCGCTGCATCTGATCGGGGCGGACGAACGGGCGGGATTGGACGGCTGAGTCTGCTGCCTTTGCTTTCAGGGATCTTCGGTAGCATCGTTTCCTCAGACATAGCAGAGGGGGAAACGCCGTGAGCGAGTACGAAACGATCATCTATCAAAATCCGTCGCCGTCCGTTGCGCGGATCGTGATGAACCGGCCGGAGATGCGTAACGCGCAGAACCTGCAGATGACCTACGATCTGAACGCGGCGTTTGACCGGGCGGTGGCGGACGATGCGGTGAAGGTGATCATCCTCGCCGGCGCCGATCCGCATTTCTCCGCCGGCCACGATCTGCGGCGCACCGGCAAGACCGCGCTTGGGCAGGATTTCCCGGTGATCGGCACCTGGGGCGGGTTCACGGAAGTGGCGGCGCATGGGCGATACGCGCGCGAGCAGGAGATCTACCTGCAATCCACACGGCGCTGGCGCAATCTGTCCAAGCCGACCATCGCGGAGGTGCAGGGCAAGTGCATCGCTG
Source organism: uncultured Alphaproteobacteria bacterium (assembly GCA_963839645.1). GTDB lineage: Bacteria > Pseudomonadota > Alphaproteobacteria > Acetobacterales > Acetobacteraceae > PALSA-911. Next base: position 87,675 of record CAWIVZ010000002.1, read on the forward strand.
GCGGGCTGATGCTGGCCTGGGCCTGCGACCTGATCATCGCCAGCGACGACGCATCCTTCTGCGATCCCGTCGTGACCATGGGCGTGTGCGGGGTGGAGTGGTTCGTGCATCCGTGGGAGCTTGGGCCGCGCAAGGCGAAGGAGCTGTTGTTCACCGCGGATTTCTGGTCGGCCGAGGAAGCGCGCGGCTTCGGCATGGTGAACCATGTGGTCAAGCGGGCGGAACTGGCCGCGTTCACCCTGGCGATGGCGGAACGGATCGCGCTGAAGCCGGCCTTCGCACTGAAGCTGACCAAGGAGGCGGTCAACCGGACGTTGGACATCCAGGGCCAGCAGACCGCGATCGACAGCGTGTTCGGGCTGCACCATCTCTGCCACGCGCATAACCAGGAGGCCTTCGGCATGACCGTTGATCCCGCGGGCATGCCGGCCTCGGTGGCGAACAGGGCGAAGTCCGGGTGAGTTACACGGTGGGTGGAACGTCCAGCCGGACCACGATGCCTTCCAGGTCCTGGCTGGGCGCGGGATAGCGCTTCATCACCTCCGGGTCGTGACCGGGGACGATGTGCTGCGGGGTTGGGGCGGCGGCGCGTAGCTTGTCGAAACCCTCCAGCATCTGGCCGATATGGAAGGCGGTGGTGAAGGGGCGGTTGGTCTCCATGTTCTCGTAGAAATGCGTGACGTCGGAGGCCAGCACCACCCAGCCGCGCTGGGTGTGCACGCGGACGAATTGCAGGCCGGCGGAATGGCCGGGGGCGGGGTGCAGGGTGATGCCTGGGGCGACCTCGGCGGGGCCGTCGTGGAACTCCACGCGGCCCTTGAAGTTCAGCCGCACGATGCCGACGACATCCTCGACCTCGAAGGAGTGGTTGAGCTTCTCGTATTTCATGTAGCGCCCGGTCGCGTAGTGCATCTCGGGTTCTTGCAGATGGAACCGCGCCTTGGGGAATTTGTGGAAGTTGCCGACATGGTCGTAGTGCAGATGGGTCAGCACCACGTCATCGATGTCCTTGGCGTCCACGCCGACCAGCGCCAGCGCATCGATCGGGCAGCGCAGATAGACGCGCTTGCGCTGGGCGGCGATCTCGGCGGTGAAGCCGGCGTCGATCACGACCGACCGTTCGGCGCATTTGGCCACCCAGACGAAATAATCCATCGGCATCGGCGCGTCGTGCGGGTCGCCGCCGATGAAGTGCTCGGTCCGCTTGGCGTCGCGCATGGCGTAACGGATGGCGAACAATTCGTAGGTGGGCGGATCTTCGGTCATGGCGTTCCCCGGGCGAGTTCTTGATGGCGCAGGCTAGCCCGATCGCGGCAAATGGCGCTAGGGTTGCGACTACTGGCGAGTAGACCAACGGGGACGAGAGGAACGGGACCATGAAATTCGGGGTCTTCTACGAGCATCAATTGCCGCGTCCATGGACCGAGACATCGGAATACCAGCTGTTCCAGGACAGCCTCGCGCAGTTCGAATTCGCCGATAAGCTCGGCTACGACTATGCCTGGGTGGTGGAGCACCATTTCCTGGAGGAATACTCGCACTCCGCCTCGCCGGAGGTGTTCCTGGGGGCGGCAAGCCAGCGCACGAAGAACATCCGACTGGGCCATGGCGTGGTGCAGCTGACCACCAACCAGCCGCACCGCGTGGCCGAGAAGATCGCCACTTTGGATCTGATCTCCGGCGGGCGGGTGGAACTGGGCATGGGCGAGGCGGCGGGGCCGGCGGAGCTGCATCCGTTCGGCGTGCGCGTGCGCGACAAGCGGGACCGTTGGGAGGAGGCCGTGAAGGCCATCATCCCGATGTTCACTGACGAAGCCTGGGAGTTTCATGGCCAGTACTACGATTTCCCGGCCCGCAGCGTGGTGCCGAAGCCGATGCAGAAGCCGCATCCGCCGCTATGGGTGGCGTGCTCCAACATCCAGACCATCGCCTCGGCCGGCGAGTGGGGGATGGGGGCGCTCGGGTTCAGCTTCGTATCCCCGGACGCGGCACGCGCCTGGGTGCATCGTTACTACAACAACTTCCTGCACCGGCCGAACCGGCTGGCGAACTACAAGACCAATCCGAACATCGCCATCGTCAACGGCTTCATGTGCGCGCCAACCGATGAGGAGGCGATCGAGCTGGCATCGGGCTGGACGTTCTTCATCTTCGCGCTGTCGTATTACGGCCGGAAGGGGATCGACGCGCCGGGCAAGGGCGATCTGTGGAAGGAGTACCAGTCCTGGCGGGAGACCGACAAGGCGAAGGCGGCGTTGCGCAACGGCCTGATCGGATCGCCCGATACCATCCGCAAGCGGTTGAAGCAGTTCGAGGACGCGCATGTCGATCAGGTGATCCTGCTCAATCAGGCCGGCAAGACCACGCACAAGGCGATCTGCGACAGCCTGGAATTGTTCGCAAAGGAAGTGATGCCGGAATTCCACGCTCGCCAGCCGGCGCAGGATGCGTGGAAGGCGGACGTGCTGGCAGGCAAGATCGTGCTGGAGGATCTGGATACCGGCGGCTACGACCTCTATTCGCACCAGAACGAGGACATCGTGCGCCTGACGCCGGAGCAGCTGAAGCAGCGCATGGCGGAGAAGGAGCGGGCAGCAGCGGCCGGCGAGTGAGCATGCAGTTCGGCGTCTTCGACCATATGGACCGCGGCCAGGGCAGCCTGGCCGAGCTGTATGAAAGCCGGCTGCTACTGGCCGAGGCGTACGACCGGGCCGGTTTCTATGGCTACCATGTGGCCGAGCATCATGCGACGCCGCTGGGCGTGGCGCCGTCGCCTTCGGTGTTCCTCTCGGCGGTGGCGCAGCGCACGAAACGGCTGCGCTTCGGTCCGCTGGTGTATCTGCTGCCGATGTATCATCCGATGCGGCTGATCGACGAGATCTGCATGCTGGACCAGATGAGCGGCGGGCGCTTCATGCTGGGCGTCGGGCGTGGCATCTCGCCGGTGGAGGTCGGGCTTTGGGGGCTCGATCCGGAAACCGCACCCGCGATGTATCAGGAGGCGCTGGAGGTGATCCTGCTTGGGCTCGCTACGCACGAGCTGACGTATGAGGGGAAATACTACCGGTTTGACCGCATGCCGCTGGAGTTGGAGCCGTTTCAGCGTCCGCACCCGCCGCTGTGGTATGGCGTGGCGCGGGCGGAGGCGGTGGATTGGTGCGCGGAGCACAGTGTGAATATCGTCACCAACCTGCCGCCGGGGCCGATGCGGGCGGTGACGGACCGGTATCGGGCGGTGTGGGCGGCGCGCGGGCATTCGCCGGAGTCCCTGCCGAAAATGGCCGGCACGCGGCATGTGGTGATGGCGGGAACGGACAGAGAGGCGCTGGACATAGCCCGGCGCGGCTATCCGCGTTGGCGTGAGAGCTTCCTGAAGCTGTGGATCGATCGCAGCACGCTGCTACCCAGCCCAGCGGCGATCCCACCGGAAACCTTTGATGAGTTGCAGGCCCAGGGCCGCGGCATCGCCGGCGCACCGGGTACGGTGCGCGATTTCGTGCGCCAGGGGATCGAGCAGGGTGGGGCGAACTACCTGCTGTGCCGCTTTGCTTTTGGCGACATGTTGCCGGCCGAATCGCGGCAATCGGTGGATCTGTTCGCCGCCGAGGTGATGCCGGCATTTTCCGCGACGGTTCCAGCGCAATGATGGCGCCGGACGATGCCGATGCGATCACCCGGTCGCTCGATCTGGTGGCGGAACGCGTGGGCGATCCGACACCGCTGGTATATCAGCGGTTGTTTGCCGAGAACCCGGAAATGGAGGCGCTGTTCGTCAACGATACAGGCGGGCTGGTGCGCGGGCAAATGTTCCAGATGACGCTGGAAATGATACTCGATTATATCGGCGACAACCTGTACGCGGCGAATTTGTTGCAGATCGAACGGATCAACCACGATGGCAAGGGCGTGCCGCCGGAGGTGTTCGATCTGTTTTTCGGCACCGTGATGGCGACGTTTCGCGATGCCCTGGGCGCCGATTGGACGGAGCCGATGGATCGGGCCTGGCGCGAGTTGCTGGTCGGCTTGGCGAGCGCGGATCGCGTGAACACATGAGACCGGCGTGACGACCGACGCGCCGCCGCTGCAGGCGAACGCGACCCGCGATCTGGCGGAATTCGCGGCTGCGCTGACTTTCGAGCAGATCCCAGCCGAGGTGGTGCGGCACGCTAAATTGTGCCTGCTCGATGGCTTGGGGGTCTGCCTGCATGGCGCCACCCTGCCCTGGACGCGGATCGTGCAGGATATGGTGATTGCCGAAGGCGGCAACGGCCGCGTTTCGATCTGGGGCAGGGGGGAACGCACCTCCTGGTCGCAGGCGGTGCTGGCCAACAGCACCGCCGGACATGCGTTCGAGATGGACGATATCCACAAGGAGTCGATCCTGCATCCGAACTCCATCACCGTACCGATCGCGCTGGGGTTCGCCGAGATGCAGGGCGGGCTGTCCGGGCGGGATGTGCTGACCGGCATGATCGCCGGGTACGAGGTCGGCACACGGGTCGGCAATGCGGCGACGACGCAGCTGTTTCTGAATGGGTTTCACCCGCAGGGCACCAACGGGACCTTCGCTGCCGGTGCGTCGGCGGGGCGGATGGCGGGGCTGGACGCCGGACGGATGCAGCATGCGCTGGGTACCGCCGGCTCGTTTGCATCCGGCCTGATGGCGGCGCAGGAAGGCGCGATGGTCAAGCGCCTGCACGCCGGTCATGCAGCGCAAAGTGGAGTTCAGGCGGCATTGCTGGCGGGCAGGGGTTTCACCGGCATAAGTGATATTCTGGAGGCGCCGTATGGCGGCTTCCTGAGCACGCTGTCGCGCCAGCCCGATATCAGTCGGCTGACTGCCGGACTGGGTACGGTGTGGGAGACGCTACAGGTCGGGTTCAAGATGTACCCCAGCGTGACGAGCATTCATGCGGCGCTGGATGCGTTGCAGATGCTGATGCGCACGCATTCGCTGCGCGCCGAGGATATCGCGGCGTTAAATGTCGGTGTCGGACACATGACGTATGTTCACACCGCCTGGCCTGTACAAGCCCGCGGGGATTACCGCTGCGCAGATGAATTTGTTCTTTGGCCTGGCGACCATGGCTCGTGGCCTGAATGTGGCGGTTGGGGATTTCACCGAGGAGCGGCTGACGGATCCGCAATTGCTGGAGTTCATGCGGCGGATCACGGCGCGCGAGGATGACGCGATCAATGCCAAGGGACGCCAGGCGCGGCATGCCTGCCACATGACGCTGACAACACGGGCCGGCGCGGTGCTGCGCCAGGAGGTTTATGACCGGCGCGGCAGTCCGGAAAACCCCGTGGACCAGGCCGCGCTGGAGGCGAAGTTCCGGGGCAATGTCCGTGAGTGCCTGCCGGATCAGGATGCCGGGCGCATTTTGGCGATCGTTGCAGATTTCGAGATGTTGGATAGCACGAATGAGCTGACCGCCATTCTCGGGCAGGCGGCGTAACGAGACCGCGCCGGCCCATTTGATCCAGGTCAATGCGATGCCACGATGATGCGGCTTCGCTTGCGGATGGCCATAAACTGCTCCGGTGCCCGGGGAATTCCGGGTCAATGAAGGAGGGTGTTGGGGCCGAGGGAGCCGACGATGTCTGATCAGGATGCTCAAGCGAACCGGTCTGGATTGCCCTATGCCGGGAATGTGCGGCTGGTCGGCACGGATCAGCCGTTCCGCTGGCTGACCGCCGGCTGGGCGGACTTTCGGCGGGCGGGACTGATCAGCGTGCTGCACGGGCTGATCTTCGTGATCGCCGGCGTGTTGCTGACGGTGGGATTGGCCTCGGCCGGGCTGATCTATCTGATCGCGCCGATGATCGCCGGCTTCATGCTGGTGGGGCCGGCGCTGACCGTGGGCTTCTATGCCACCAGCCGGGACCTCGAAGGCGGGCGGACGCCGACCTTCGGCGGCGCTCTGGCGGCATGGCGGGGCAATCCGGCCTCGTTGTTCAGCCTGGGACTGCTGCAGGTGATCTTCCTGGTGGTTTGGATGCGGTTTGCCGCGGTGATCTTCGCGGTGAGCTTCCCGTATGCGCCACTGGACATGCAATCGCTGCTGAACGCGGCGCTATTCACGCAGGACGGGCTGGTGTTCCTGGGGGTGGGCACGATCGTCGGGGCGGGGATGGCGACGCTGGCCTTCGCCGCCGGCGCGTTTTCCCTGCCGATGCTGCTGGACCGCAAGGTGGGAATGCTGGAGGCGGTGGTAACCAGTGCGGTCGCGGTGGTGCTGAACGCCCGGACGATGGCGGTCTGGGCCGGGCTGGTGGTGCTGTTCACCGGCGCGGGGCTGGCGGCCGGCTATGTCGGGCTGGCTGTGACGCTGCCGTTGATTGGCCACGCGACCTGGCACGCCTATCGGGCGGTGATCCGCGGCTGATCGCGTTGCCTCAGCCCGGCTGTGCCAGCCAATCCATCGCCGCCTCCACGCCGCCCTTGCCGTGCGGCACGTGGTTCGCCCGCAGGCTCAGTTCCACCGCGCCCAGGGTGCCCAGGATCATCGGCTCGTTCAGGTCGCCGAGATGGCCGATGCGGAACACGCGGCCGCCGAGTTTGCCGAGGCCGCCGCCGAGGGAGACGTTGAAGCGGTTGCGTGCGGTGGCGCGCACGGCTTCGGCGTCGTGGCCATCCGGCATCCAGATCGCGGTGACGGAGTCCGATAGCCGGCTTGGGTCGGTGCAGTAGAGTTGCGGACCGTTGTTGCCGCTCCATACCCGGACGGCGCGGCGTACGGCCTCGGCGAGGCGGTGATGGCGGGCAAGGACGTTGTCCAGCCCTTCTTCCTCGATCAGGCGAAGGCTTTCGGCAAGCCCATAGAAGATGCTCGTGGGCACGGTGCCGATGAAGCTGTGATGGGAGCGGGCGAGCATCGGCGTCCAGTCGAAATAATGCCGGGCCAGGCGCGCGGTCTTGTGGGCTTCCAGCGCCTTGTCGCTGACGCCGGTGAAGCTCATGCCGGTGGGCAGCATCAGGCCCTTCTGGCTGCCGCCGACCACGGCGTCGATGCGCCATTCGTCCATGCGGAAATCCATCGAGCCGAGCGAGGAGATGGTGTCGGCAAGGAACAACGCGGGGTGACCGGCCATATCCATCGCGGCGCGGATATCCGGCAGGGGCAGTGTGACGCCGGTGGAGGTTTCATTGTGCACCGCGCAGACCGCGCGGATCTTGTGGGCGGTATCGGCGCTCAGCGCGGTGGCGAGATCGGCGAGATCGACGCCGCGGCGCCAGTCGGCGGCGATGGTGCGAACCTCGATGCCGAGCTTTTCCGCCATCACGCCCCATTGGACGGAAAAATAACCGGAATCCAGGACCAGGATGGTGTCGCCGGGCGGAGAACAGGTTCAGCAGCGTTGCTTCCCAGGCGCCGTGGCCGGAAGCGGTGTACATGAAGACGTGCTGGCTGGTTTGCAGGACGCGCTTCACGCCGGCGAAGCAGGTCTCATAGACTTCGATGAACTCGGGATCCATGAAATCGATCGTCGGCCGGTCGATGGCGCGCAGGATGCTGTCGGGAATATTGGTCGGGCCCGGATTGGCGAAGAACTGGCGGCCGCGGGGCTTGGGGGACGGCATGGGGTCGGCTCCTGCACAATGGGCGCGCAGACTAGGGCGAAGGCGGGTTGCGTGTCGATGAAGCGTCCGGTCGGCTGAAGGCCTCGGTGTAGATTTCCGGCTTGAAGCCCACGATGCGGTGGCCGCCGATATCCAGCACTGGGCGCTTGATCAGGGAGGGCTGGGTCAACATCAGCGCGATGGCCTTTTCCGCCGTGAGGTTGGACTTGTCGGAGTCCGGCAGTTTGCGGAAGGTCGTGCCGGCGCGGTTCAGGAGGGTTTCCCAGCCGAGCTGTTTCACCCAGGTGGCGAGTACCGTCCGGTCGATGCCGGCTTTCTTGTAGTCGTGGAAATGATGGACGATTTGATGTGCGTCCAGCCAGGTTCGGGCCTTCTTCATCGTGTCGCAGTTCGGGATGCCGTAGATTGTTACATTCTTGGGGTTGGTCATGCCGGTTCTCTGTGGATGGCGAGGAAGGAGCAGGATATTCGCGGAGTGTGGACATCCCTGTGTGGGCTGGCAATCGCGGGTTGCCGGGGCGGGGAGATGCGGCTGGGCTGATGGTGGCAAGGAGGCTGACAATGGTCGGGACGAAGGCGGAGCGCGTGCGGGAAGGCGGGCTTTCGGGCGGGTTCCAGGGCTTCTCGCCGGGGCTTGGTGCGTTCTTTACTGCGCTGACGGCGAATAACGACCGCGATTGGTTTCAGGCGAACAGGTCCACCTACGAGGTCGAGGTGCGCCAGCCTTTCGGCGCGCTGATTGAGGCGCTGGCCTTCGTCTTTGCCACCCAGGATATTCCGCTGCGAGGGGACGCGAAGCGATCGTTGTTCCGGATCCATCGCGATGTGCGGTTTGCCAAGGACAAAAGCCCGTACAAGACCAATGCCGGGGCCATTCTGTCGCGCGATGGCACGACGAAGGGCAAGGGGGTGCTCTACGTGCAGGTCGCCGGCGAGGACGGGGCGTTCCTGGCGATGGGGTTCTATCGGCCGGAACCGAAGGACCTGGCGGCGATCCGCCGCGCCATCGCCGACAAGCCGGAGCGCTGGCTGACAACCGAGGCGGCATTGCGTAAGGCTGGGCTGGACCTGACCTGGGGCGATCCGTTGGCCCGGCTGCCCAGGGGGTTCGAGGGCTTTGCGGGACAGCCGTTGGCGCAGGTGCTGAAGCTGCGGAATTTCATCGTCAGCCGGCCGATTCCCGAGGACCGATTGTACGCGGCGGGTTTAGATCGACGAGGTGGTTTCCTTCGCGATCTCCGGATTGCCGCTGCTGGAGTTCGGTTGGCGGGCGTTGACTTAGGACGAGGGCGGCACGTCAGAGGGACTTTTTCGCTTCGGCCTCGGCCAGCGCGGCGAGTTGTCCGGCGACGGCGCTCCAGCCCTGGGTGAAGCCCATCGCTTCGTGCTGCTTGTGTGAGGTTTCGTCCCAATGGCGTGATCCGGCGCGATAGCGCGTTCCCGTGCCCTCCGGCGTGAAGGCGAAAAAGCCGACCATGAACGGGGTTTGCGGGATCCAGCCGGCGGTGAAGGCGTTGGTGAAAACGATGCTCTTGTTGGGGATCACTTCGAGGATAACGCCTTCCATCGACGACGTCGTTCCGTCGGGGCCGGTCATGATCATGGCCGAGCGGCCGCCGGGGCGCAGGTCCTGCTCGATGATCTGGGTAGTCCAGGGTTTGGGCGCCCACCATTCCTCGAGCCGGTCGGTCCAGACTTTGAAGACGATTTCCGGTGGCGCGTCGATGAAGCGTTCGATGGCGAGTTCGTAGCGAGCCTGGGTCATTTCGGTTCTCCCGCGGCGGCCGCGCGCATGGCGGCGAGATCGAGTTTCTTCATGGCCATCATGGCCTGGACGGCGCGTTGAGCGCGCGCCGGATCGGGGTCGGACAGCAGCGCGCCCAGGCCGTCCGGGACGATCTGCCAGGAGACGCCGAAGCGGTCTTTCAGCCAGCCGCAACGTCCTTCCTCGCCGCCGTCGGCGGTCAGGGCGTTCCAGTAATGATCGACCTCGGCGGCATCCTTGCAGGCGGCAGAGAGGGAGACAGCGGGTGTGAAGCTAAATTCCGGGCCGCCGTTCAGAGCCTGGAAACGCTGCCCGCAGAGGCGGAATTGCACCATCAGCGCGGTACCGGCCGGGAAGCGGGTGCCGGGGCCGTAGCGCGAGACCGTTTCGATGGACGCGTCCGGAAAGATGGAGACGTAGAAGTTTGCGGCTACCTCGGCTTCCCCGTTGAACCACAGGCACGGAGTTATTTTGGACATCTCGGTCTCTCCTCATGGTTTGGCTGGGGCGACGAGGGCGAACATCGCGCCTTGCGGGTCCTGCGCCTGCAGGATCCAGCTGCCGCCAGGGACTTCGTGCGGGCCATTGAGGATCTTGCCGCCGGCGGTTTCCACGCGGGCTTTGGCCGCATTGATGTCGACGACGTTGAAATAATAGAGCCAGGCGGGACGGGGGAGACTGTGGCTGTTCATCATTCCGCCGATGGCGCCGCCGCCGGCATTGAACAGCAGGTAGGTGCCCATGGGACCCATGTCCAGGGCGTCGGACTCCGCCCAGCCGAATTGCTCGCCGTAGAAAGACAGCGCCGCCTTCCAGTCGGTGGTATGCAGTTCGTGCCAGCCGCCGTGGCCGGGCTTGCCGGCGGCGAAGGACGGGCTCGGGCCTTCGCCGGTCGGGGCGATGAGGTAGAAGGCGGCACCTTGTGGATCGGCGAGCATGGCGATGCGGCCGACGCCCGGAATGCTCGTGGCGGGCATGTGCAGGGTGCCGCCAGCTGCCTGGATCCGGGTGATGGCCGCATCAATGTCGGTAACGGCGACGTAGCCGAGCCAGCAGGGGCGCATGCCGTTCGTCGCGGCCTCGGTGGGGATGGTCATCAGGCCGCCGATCGCCGTGCCGGCGATCGACCATAGGCGGTAATCCATGCCCGTTGTGCCGCTGTCCTGGGCCTGCCAACCGACTACCGCGCCATAGAATTGGGCGGCGGCATCCACGTCGCTGGTCATCAATTCATACCAGACGAACTGACTGGGGGTGCTTGGCATTATTTCGGTCCTTTCCTGGATGAGGGGAGACGGAACAGGAGGGAAAAGTAGTTTCTTAGGTGCCGGACGCTGTCGGCCGCCGCTTCCGGGCCGCCGCGGGCCTTGGCCAGGATGAAGGCGCCTTGCAGTACGGCCTGGGTATGGAGGGCGAGGGATTGGGCGGAAATTCCGGCGATCCCGTACAGCTCCAGGGCGGCCGCGATGTCGGCTTCGAGCTTTTGAGCGTGATCGGAAATGCTGGCATCGCAAGCGGCGCGGATGGCGGGGTGAGTGGCAAAGGTTTCCTGCACCATAGTTCCGACCAGACAGGTAAAGGCCTCCACCGGGCCCTTCAGTAGGGCGGCGCGGAAATTGATGTAGCCGAGGACGCGGTCCAGCGGGTCGGAGTGCTGGTGGTAGGGTGCGGAGGCGAACAGCGCGCCGGTGGTTTCAGACCAGTGCCCGGCGGCGGCGACGGCGAGGGCTTCCTTGCTGTCGAAATGGTGAAAGAAGGCCCCTTTGGTGACGCCAGCCGCGGCGCAAAGCTCGTCCACACTTGTGGCGCTGTAGCCCTTGGCACGAATGAGGCGAAGAGCGGCCTGCAGCAGCCTGGTGCGGGCGCTTTCGGGTTTCGCTTGGGTCGGTGTCGGGCGGGGCATGCGACATGAAATACCGACCGGTCGGTCTGTGTCAAGCGGTCTTTGAATGCAGGATGGTGATTAGCGATTGTATGTGGCTGCCTGCTTCCGTGCCTCTGCCTCTGCCGCAAACCCCGAGAATTGGTCCCAGGCGACATCGTCCGTGTACGTCCGGGCGACATCGTTCCCGCGGACGTGAAACTCCTCACGGGAGCGATGAGCGTGGACCAGTCGGCGCTCACGGGTGAATCGAAAGACGCGGACAAAGCGCCGGTGACGTGCTCTCGTCGGGGTCCGTGGTTCGTCGAGGCGAAGGCAACGGCGTGTGATGCTGACCGGGAGCGAAGACCTACTTTGGTCGCACCACGGAACTTGTTCAGGAGGCGCGTCCCAAACTGCACATCGAAGCGGTGGTGTCCAAGATCGTCCGCTGGCTCTTCGTTATTGTCGGCGTGCTGCTGGGCGTGTGGTCGTGCTGTCGTTGATCCGGGGCGCGCCGCTCATGGAAATGATCCCGCTCATGCTCGTCCTACTTGATGAGCGCTGTGCCGGTCGCTCTACCCGTCATGTTCACGGTCAGCATGGCCTTCGGGTCGAAGGAACTGGCCAAGCGCGGCGTGCTTGTCACTCGCCTGAGCGCGGCGGAGGATGCCGCGACGATGGACGTGCTCTGTGTGGACAAGACGGGCACGATCACGATGAACCAGCTGACCGTCACGGGCGTTACTCCGCTGGAGACATGCGACGGAAGTCGATGTGCTGTTCGCGGGCGCGCTCGCGTCGCAGGAATCCAACCAGGATCCGATCGACCTCGCATTTCTTGCCGCCGCGAAAGCCCATGACGTCTTCCACGGCCTGCCCGCCGTCACGCCCGTTTCCTTCGCCCCTTTCGATGCAAAAAGCCGGCGGACGGAAGCGGTCGTCGAGCAGAACGGGCAGCGCCTGCGCGTGATGAAAGGTGCGGTGCGAACCATCGCCGAGGCATGCGGTTCAAGCGCCGGCAATCGAGGCGCTGGAGGCTCGCGTCAGCGCGTCGGCCGCCAAAGGCTATCGGACGCTGGCGGTTGCACGCGGTCCAGAGAACAGCGCCCCTACGATGCTCGGGCTGGTGTCGTTGTATGACCCGCCAAGGCCGGACGCCAAACAGCTCATCGCGACGCTCCTCGATCTTGGCGTTCAGGTAAAGATGCTCACCGGCGACGCTCTGCCGGTGGCGCTCGAGATCGGCAAGGGTGTTGGGCTGTCCAACATCCAGCGCATGGCGGACCTGAAGACCGCGAGCGCGCAAGATGACAGCAAGACGGCGGATGTTCTTGCGGGCGCCGATGGCTTCGCCGAGGTGTATCCAGAGGATAAGTACGTCGTTGTAAAGCATCTACAGTCGGCGGGCCACGTGACTGGCATGACGGGCGATGGCGTCAACGATGCGCCGCCCTTCGCCAGGCCGAAGTTGGGATCGCGGTCAGCACTGCGACCAATGTCGCCAAGGGCGCCGCGAGCGTCGCTTTGACCGAGGCGGGGCTGACGAACATCGTTGCGCTAGTGGAGCAGGGCGGACGATCTACCAACGCATTCTAACATGGATCATCAATAAGATCAGTCGGACAATCCTCAAGGCTGCTTTCGTGGCCATCGCCTACGTGGTGACCGGCAAGTTCGTTGTCTCGTCGACCCTTCCGAGCAAGACCTTCATGTCGGCCCTGGCTGCAGATGCGGTCACGGGAACTGTGCTTACATTCGTGGGCCTCAAGGGGATGATGCCGTTACTCTGGTGGCAAACGCTTGCGATATTTGTGTGTGCCATGGTTTCTTGCCTGGTTCTAAACGACGCCGCGAAGGTCGCGATGATCCAATGGCGCGTTCCCAGCGCCGCGTCCGTGAAAGCGGTTGGTGCGAGCCCGCAGATCGCCAGAGCCGAACCTAAGGCCGAAGCCAAAATCGGGCCTCTGCCCGGAGCAATGTCCGAGACCAAGGCAGCACCTCAGCCTGACGCTAAGGCCGCCCCTCCGGCGCAAGGCAAAGTCGGGCCTGAACCGGACGACAATACCGACGTTGCGAAACTAATGAACACGACGCTCGGTGACATGCTCCTAGCAGGCGTCCTCAAAGATCCGCTGGGTGCCGGGCGTATCATCGCCGAGGCTATCACCCATGCCGAGACGCCTATACCGGCCGCGAAGACGCCCGAAGGCAAAGCCGGGCCAAGGTTTGCGCCCGGAGGCGAGGCCGAAGTTCAAGCGAACACACAACGAGACCTTGCCTTGAGGAACAATAACTGAACCGATAACTATATGAATAGCAAGCCAGGGGGAGAAGCATGCCAAAAATAAAATCGAAGGACTTTCGCGTCCGGGAAGGATACACGATCAAACTCGGGAAGTGGCCGACGAAGGTGCATCCCGTGTACAAGTCCAAGAAAGAATATAAAAAGCTGCTTGGAGAGCATGTGGCGCAACTCAGTTCACAACAGCAGCTTCTCTATGCCTCCAATCGATATGCCGTACTGCTGATCTTTCAGGCGATGGATGCCGCAGGAAAAGATGGCGCCATCCGGCACGTGATGTCCGGTGTCAATCCGCAAGGCTGCCAGGTATTCAGCTTCAAACATCCGAGCCCTGTCGAGCTGCAGCACGATTTCCTTTGGCGCACCACCCGCGATCTGCCGGAACGCGGGCGGATCGGCATCTTCAATCGATCCTACTATGAGGAGGTTCTGATCGCGCGCGTTCATCCGGAGATTCTGCGCAGCGAGGGAATACCAGACGTCGCGCACAACGATCACGCAGTCTGGCGCGACCGCTATCGTTCGATCACGGACCTGGAAAGGCACCTCGCCGGCAACGGAACCCGCATCATCAAATTCTTCCTGCATCTCTCGGAGGAAGAGCAACGAAAGCGCTTCCTCGAACGCATCGATGAGCCAGAAAAGAACTGGAAATTCAGCAATGCGGATGTCGAGGAGCGAGAGTTCTGGAATGACTATATGAAGGCATATGAAGAATGCCTGGGTGCGACGAGCACAAGCGAGGCGCCCTGGTATGTCGTTCCTGCCGATGATAAGGAAAACGCCCGGTTGATTGTTTCCCAGATCGTCCTTGACACGCTCGAAGGACTCAAAATGTCCTTCCCAAAAACGAGTGAGGATCGGCGCCGGGAATTGCTGGCGATCCGCCAGCGGCTCACGAAGTGAGGTTCGGCACGCAAATTCCGGATGCTTGGGATGGCAGATGATCCGGATGGCCTATGCCCCCACCCGTAACGGCAATCATGGCGACGGTCATATTGCACCCTCGACAAACAATTGCTACATGCTACAATAAGACAATGCCATTTCGACCAGTCTGTTACAGGGAGACGAGTATGAAAAGCAAACTCTTGGTCATGGCGGCACTGCTTGCCGCGGCTTCGCTGACGTCTCCGGCGCGCGCCGACAATATCTCCCTTAATTTCAGCGGGGGAGGGGTGTTCACTGCAATTGCGCTTATCCTACCACCCGAACCCGAATACAGGCCCGCTCGGCACTTGTCACCGAACCCTATGATCCTGTGGGCTCCTATGTCATTGATAGCATCACTGGGGTTTTTTCGGACGCTGAATCCGATCGCTGCCTGCCCCGAACGTGAACGCCGCGATCCGGGGTTGGTGGCCATCAGCCCGGAAAATCCGGCGGAGATGGATAATTATCTGGCTCCACACAGTTTTAGTGCGTATCCGGTGCCAAACTTCCCGCCACATAATCGCTTTACCTATGATAATCTTCTGTATCCCGGCGGTAATTCTCCCCAATCGGCGAGCAGTTACCCTCCCATGGCGGGTATTTTGACATCTATGGACTGTTGTTCACGATCGCAGGCGGTGACGTGGTGGATTTGTGGAGTGCCGGCGATTTCGGGCACGGCGCAACCTATGGCGTGGGTGTGACGACGGGTGAACCTGGACTATGTGACTTCGGGTATTCTGGTTCCGGAGCCAGGCTGCCTTCCTGCTGTTCGGCTCCGGCTTGCTGGGTTTATTGGCGTTTCGGCGGCGTGCCGCGTCTGGCGTTTGATTTAGCCGCCTGCGGCTAAGCCGCCGCAGGCGATCTGGCGTTTTACGCAAGCCGGATTGATTTTGGCACGTTGGCTATTTCTCGCGAGTGGAGATAGCCAGGAGCCGGTGACAGTAGTCTTCCCGCATGTGCCTGTTCGTTCGCGGATGAACGAAGAGGCATATATCTGGCTGGTGATTGGATGTGGCTGGGACCAGCCCATCGTTTGGGGCTGCTCAATGGTCCACGCGGATTTTTTCCGTATCAGCGCGCCAGCCATTCTGCGCGATCGGCGCCGAGCTTCGGTGTCGGCAAAGCCCAACGGCACGGCGTTTCGGACAGGCGCAGCACCGGGCCGAGGGTCAGCAGATCGCCGTAGGACGAGGTCTCCTGCACATAGAGCTCATGAAGTTCGGTTTGCGTGAGGGTCTCGGGCGCATCGGTGAAACCATCCAGCAGTCCCTGCCGCTGATAGAACATCGCCGACTGGCAGAGGGATACCTGCACGTTGTAGCTGCCGCCCTCGCGCATGCGCCGGCCCAGAGCCACCATGGCGCCAAAGGCTGCGAGATAGCCGGTGACGTAATCGCACATCGGGGCCGGCGCCAGTTTCGGCTGGCCGGCGCCGGTCATCGTGCCGTGGGTGAACGCGATACCGGTTACCGACTGGGCGACCTGTTCCCATCCGCCCCGATCGGCGAAGGGGCCGCCTGAGCCGAAACAGTTGATGGAGACGTTGATCAAGCCCGGGCGGAGCTTCGCCAGGTCGTCTGCCCCGAAGCCCCGTTCAGCGAGCCGCCCGGGGCGGTAGCCGTTCACGAATATATCGGCTTCACGGACCAGTCCGGTCAGGCGCGCGGTATCGTCCGCGCGCCGGAGATCAAGAAAACAGCTGCGCTTGCCGTGGCTGAGGTCGCGCACGAATTCAGGCACCTGCGGCGTGTCGGCCGCGGCGATCATCAGGACGTCGGCGCCATGCTCCGCAAGCGTGCGCGCCGAGGTCGGTCCCGCCAGAATGCGCGTCAGGTCGAGAACGCGAATGCCCGACAACGGCCGGTCGCCGGCGGGAAGCGGTTCCGGGGGGCCATCGGCGATCTTGGTGATTTCCACAACGGGCCGCGTGGCGAGAAAGGCGCCCTGCGGGTGGGCCAGCCATTCCTGGCGCGTGCGCACCATGCCGCCGCAGGCGCGGGCACCGGCGATCGCGGTTTCCAGTTCTTCCGCGTTCCAGCTTCTGACGGCGGTTCTGACCCCATCGGGCGTGCTGTCGCAACCCAGGACGCCGAGCACGCGACGTTCCAGGTGCGGCAGGTTGAAATGGGGCAGGAACCAGCGCCCATCCGCTGTGGGCCATGGCTGGGTGATGGTGAACATGTGCCGCATGCTGTCGGACATGGGGGGCGGGCGGTACGTGCCGTCGGGGTCGCGCTGTTGCGTGTAATTCACGACGTGCAGGCTGGCGGCGGCGTGGGGCACGGTGATCCCGATACGCTGGCGGCGGCCGGTGCGTGCTTCCCACAGATCGTTCGCGGCAACCCCGGATGCGGCGAGGACGGCGGCGACGGTTTCACCGATGCGAAAGGGGGTGCGGAAGAAGGGATCGGCGCCGGTGATTGAGACCTCGTCCGCCGCTGGTGAGGGGCCGCCGCGGATTTCCATCAGTTCTTTGAAGGCGGCGGAACGATCTGTGTGGGGCATGGGTATTTTCGTCCCTGTCCAGCGGCCGTGCCGCGGGTTTATTTTCCGTGGCGCGCTCGTGGAAACGGGCCACGGCGTACGTACCCGAATGACCCGCCCTCGGCAATTCGGCGGTGGCGGGGAAGCAAGACGCTTCGATGCGCCAGGGCCGAATCGGTGCCGAAAGGCGGAACGCGTTACGCTCGAACGGGCCGCGTTAGCGGCGGTCGGGCCGGATTATGGTGCAACGCCTGAGGATTTGGAGTGCGCCCTGAAGTGCGCCCGGGAGCGCGCCCCTGGGGGTGGACAGGTAGAGGCTTTTGAATCGACCGTCGGTGCTGGGCTTTCAGAGGATGAAAGCCATCACCAAGCGTCGTTCCTACAGCGTCGACTTCAAGCGGCAGGTCGCGCAAGAGTTCGTCGGCGGGAGATCCGTTTCAGCCAAGGCACTGAATGGAATGCGCTCATCAGCAGGTACATTGGGACCATTCCGCTCAGCGATGACACACCATGCGCGGCCGAGCACATCATGCCCGCATTTCCGCCGGGCACACAGGTCAGGAGCGCCATGGCGGCGAAGGTCGGCGCGGCCGCAAGGCCGAGCCAACCGGCGGCGCCGGGCGCCGCCGCGTGGCGCGTGCCCGGTTTCGTCTGGGGTGGCGATCATCGGGCCACCTGATCGTAGCTGTCGTGGTGACGCCGCCAGACGCCCTTCTCGTTGCGTCCTTTGGGGGCGCGGTCCAGCCATTGGTACATACCCCAGAGCCCGTCCAGTCCGCGGGCATAGGCCGAATAGGTATGATAGACGAGGCCGTCCGCGAGAACGAAAGCGCTGAGGCCCGGCCGCTCGCGCACATAGGCAGCAGGCTCGGCGCCAGCCCTGGCCGCGTTTTCGATAACAACTGGCGGAAACGTCGTCGCCGTCATGGCGTGGCCGCCGCTACGGTAATTGTATTCGGCGCCCCCGTTGCGCTGCTGCTCTTCAGTGATGGAGACGTTGAAGTCGTAGTTGAAGTCGCCGTCCTGCGAGGACGCCCAGGGAAAGGTCCAGCCCATCCGCTGTTTGAACGCCTGCAGCTTCGGAAGCGGGGCGCGAGATGACGCCCAGAGCATCACGTCGTGGTTGGCGAGGTGCACGGCGACGCCGTTGAAGCCGTCGGCGATCGACGAGCAGGAAACGCAGCCCGCCTTGTAGTCCGGCCCGAACATGAAGTGATAGACGAGAAGCTGCGAGCGCCCATGGAAGAGGTCCGCAAGCGAAGCCTGCCCGTCGTCGGTGTCGAACCGGTAGTCCTTGTCGACGCGGACCCAGGGCAGTTCCTGGCGCCGTTGCGCGAGTTCATCGCTCTGCCGCGTCAGCGCCTTTTCCGCATCGAGGAGCTTGAGGCGCTCCGCAAGCCACTGTTCACGGGTGCCGGTCTTGTGTGTTGTCATCGTCATTCTCCGTTATCTGTTGCGATGTGGGTTAGACTAGGACCGGGCTTGAGCCTCCTGGGAGTTACAAGTGTGACGGGATTCCGATGGACTCGCTGATCACAGCCGCGGCTCGGGCGCTTGCGATGGGCGATCCCCTCGGTGCGCTGAACAGAGTTGCGCTCCGCGACGACGCGCCGGCGCTCGCGCTTCGCGGCATCGCCATGGCCCAGCTCGGCGATCTCAACCGCGCGAAAGCGCTGGTGCGGCGCGCGGCGCGCGCCTTCGGTCCGAGAGAGGCTGTGGCGCGCGCGAGATGCGTCGTCGCCGAGGCCGAGATCGCGCTCGCTTCGCGCGACCTCGCCTGGCCCACGAAGGCGCTCGCCGCGGCAGCGTCGACCCTCGAAGCGCATGAAGACCGGACGAACGCCGCTCATGCGCGCTACCTCGAGGCCCGGCGCCTACTTCTGATCGGGCGCCTCGACGACGCCGAACACAAGCTCGCGCAGCCCGATCTCTCAGCACTTACGCCTGCGTTGCGTGCCATATATGAACTCACGGTTGCCGGGATTTCTATGCGGCGTGTCCACGCCAGGGCAGCACAGGCAGCGCTGGCCCGCGCCGAGGAAGCCGCGCGCTGGGCACGCATTCCGGCGCTCGCGGCGGAGGTCGAACAGGCACTCGCTATCCTCGACACGCCTGCGGCGCGGCTGATCGCGCGTGGCGAGGAGCGCCCTCTCTTGCTAAAGGAAGTAGAGGAGCTGTTCGCGTCCAAGGCGCTTATCATCGACGCCTGCCGCAATCTCGTGCGCGAGCGGTGCGCGGTCGTGCCGCTGGCAAGGCGTCCGGTGCTGTTCGCGCTTGCACGCGCACTCGGCGAGGCATGGCCCGGGAACGTGCCGCGGGACGTGCTGGTGGCCCGTGCGTTCGGCGCTAAGCACGCCGACGAATCTCACCGCGCGCGGTTGCGGGTCGAGATCGGGCGGCTCCGCGGGCTTCTGTGGCCGGTCGCCCGCGTGAGCGCGACGAAACAGGGTTTCGTGCTCTCGCCGAACAGCGCGCGTGAGGTCATCGTGCTGGCGCGACCGGTCGAAGAGGAACATGCCGCCGTGCTTGCCTTCCTCACCGATGGCGAGTCGTGGTCGAGCTCCGCGCTTGCGCTCGCGCTCGCCACAAGCCAGCGCACGGTTCAGCGGGCGCTCGACTCGCTTAGCGGGTCAGGCAAAGTGCAGGGGTTCGGCCGCGGCCGGGCGCGGCGCTGGACGACCCCACCACTGCCTGGATTCGCGACGACCTTGTTACTCCCTGCACCGCTCCCGGGCGGCTAGGATGGATGAATGAAAACATCAAAGGCGGAAATAATTCGCGAATACGGGCCCTTTCCCGAGGCCGAACAGGTCCACGGAGTCTCGTTCGACGGCAAGCATGTCTGGTTCGCGTCCGGAAACCGACTGAACGCCTTCGATCCGGAGAATGGCAAACAGCGGCGCTCGCTCGACGTCGCCGGGCATGCGGGCACCGCGTTCGACGGTGAGCATCTGTTCCAGATCGCCGAGAACCGCATCCAGAAGATCGATCCGACGACTGGACGCATACTCACCTCAATCCCGGCGCCGGGCGGCGGCGACTCGGGACTCGCCTGGGCCGAAGGCACTCTCTGGGTGGGCCAGTATCGGGAGCGGAAGATCCATCAGATCGACCCGGAGACCGGAGCGATTCTTCGCACCATCGAATCCAATCGCTTCGTCACCGGGGTCACCTGGGTCGATGGCGAGATGTGGCACGGTACCTGGGACGACGACGAGAGTGATTTACGGCGGATCGATCCGCAAACGGGAGAAGTTCTGGAGCGAATCGAGATGCCGCGCGGCATCACCGTATCGGGGCTCGAATCCAACGGCAGCGATCAGTTCTATTGCGGAGGTGGAAGCAGCGGCAAGGTAAGAGCCGTCCGCCGGCCCAACCGAGGGTCCAGAGTGGCTTGAGGACTATTGGCCAATGTCGCTGGGCCCAGATCGTCTTTCACACGCTGCTCTATCCCATTCCACTTCACAGCATGCCCCCTACTCCCACTCGATTGTTTTCAGCGATCATAATACGTTGATCTAACGAAGCAAATTTTTCCGCGCGCAATGAAGAACCGTCTGCCCGATCCGTCGGAAATTTGCGCTCTTGAATTCAAAGCAGAATTTCGCCGATTTGGAATCGAACTCGATTTCAGCGACTATCGACATCGATCAGTCGATTTTCAAAATCTGCGGCGAAAGCGATGTCATCAGCTTGGTCTGAAAGAAGACCGTCAGCTCCTGCGGCAACAGCTGCAGATCGCTACCGGCCGGAATTACCAGATGGCTGGGTCCCCTGCTGTTACGTCTTGATGAAGTCGACGAAGGCGCGAAGCGGTGCGGGCAGGAGCCGTCGGCCCGGATAGTAGAGGAATGGCCCCGAGAAGCTTTGCCACCAGGGCTCCAGCACGGGCACGAGCGTGCCGTCATCGAGATGAGGGCTTAGCCAATCTTCGAAGAGATGGATGATACCGATCCCTGCGACGGCGGCGCTCGTCGCCAGCTCCATCGCTGCGCCGAGCCGCACCACCAACGGGCCAGAAGGATCGACCCGGACCACCTCGCCCTCGCGTTCGAATTCCCAAACGGGCATTGCGCCGCCGGCGAACTGACCGCGAAGACAGGCATGGGCAAGCAGGTCACGCGGATGCTCGGGCCGGCCGCGCGCCGCGAGGTATCCGGGGGATGCGGCGGTGGCGAAGCGCTGGACACGCGGGCCGATCGGCACCGCGATCATGTCCTGCTCCAGCCGCTCATCATAACGGATCCCGGCTTCGCAGCCCGCCGCGAGCACGTCCACAAAGCTGTCCTCAACGATGACCTCCAACCGAATCTCCGGATAGGCTTTCAGGAACGGCGCCACGATTGCGGGGAGGATCAGACGAGCGACGTTCGCCGGCACGTTGAGCCTGAGCGTTCCGGCCGGCCGATCGCGAAAAGCGTTCACGACGTCCATCGCCGCCTCGATCTCACCGAGCGCAGGAACGAGCCGTTCGAGCAAGCGGGCGCCCGCTTCGGTCGGAGCGACACTGCGCGTGGTGCGGTTGAGCAACCGGACGCCCAGCCTGGATTCGAGCCGTCCGACGGCCTCGCTCAGGCTGGAGGCCGAGACGCCGCTCGTCCGCGCCGCTTCGCGAAATCCCTTGGCTTTCGCCACCGAAACGAAAGCAGAGAGATCATCCAGTTCCACCGCCATTGTTCGCTATTCCGCACGACCTGTGCTGATTATAGGGGATTATCGCGCGACGCCAAGCCATCCATATTCCCGGCGTCATCACACGGGAGACCTCACATGACCGACCCCACCGCCGCGGGTACCTTCCCGCTGGGCAACCGCACCGTGAACCGTATGGGCTATGGCGCGATGCAGCTCGCCGGACCCGGCGTCTTCGGACCGCCCAAGGATCGCGATGCCGCGCTCGCCGTGTTGCGACAAGCCGTGGCAAGCGGCGTCAATCACATCGACACCAGCGACTTCTACGGTCCGCACATCACCAACCAGATCATTCGCGACGCGCTTCATCCCTATCCGGACGACCTTGTGATCGTGACCAAGGTCGGCGCGCTGCGGGACGAAGACGCATCGTGGAACCCGGCGATGACGCCCGCCGAGCTGACGCGCGCGGTTCACGACAACCTGCGCAACCTCGGCCTCGACGTGCTGGAGACCGTCAACCTGCGCATCATGGGACAGGACCACGGCCTGAGCGAAGGATCGATCGAGGCACCGCTCACCGTGCTTGCCGAGCTTCAGCGCCAAGGCCTGATCCGCCACCTGGGCTTGAGCAACGTCACATCCACCCAGCTAAAGCAGGGGCGCAGCATCGTGGAGATCGTCTGTGTGCAGAACCATTACAACCTCGTCCATCGCGACGATGACGCGCTGATCGACGAACTGACGCGTTTGGGCATCGCCTACGTGCCGTTCTTCCCGCTCGGCGGTTTCACGCCACTGCAATCGACAGCGTTGTCCGATGTCGCCAAGTCCCTCGACGCGACGCCGATGCAGGTGGCGCTGGCCTGGCTGCTGCACCGCGCGCCCAACATCCTGCTGATTCCCGGCACGTCGTCGCTCGATCATTTGCGCGAGAACCTTGCAGCGGCCAAACTTGCGCTGTCGGAAGAGGTGCTCGCGCGGCTGAACGAAATCGGCAAAGCCGTCGCCTTGGGGAGACGGTCGCACACGATGACGGGACAGGCGCAATCCGCATCCGGCGATGAGGGCGTTCATCGACTGTCTACTGGATCTCGATAAATGAACGAGAGCTATCGCGAACAATCGACAGGTGAAGCCGCCTGCAATAGCCGACCGCATCCGAACCTATCCTAAATCACTCCCACTCACTCCCAAATCACTCCCACTCAATTGTCCCCGGCGGCTTGCTGGTGATGTCGTAGGTCACCCGATTGATCCCGCGGACCTCGTTGACGATGCGGTTGGAGACGCGGGAGAGGAAGGCCATGTCGAAGGGATAGACATCCGCGGTCATGCCGTCGGTGCTGGTGACGGCGCGCAGTGCGCAGGCGAAGTCGTAGGTGCGGCCGTCGCCCATGACGCCGACGGTGCGGACGGGCAGCAATACGGCAAAGGCTTGCCAGATCGCATCGTAAAGGCCGGCGTTGCGGATTTCTTCGAGGTAGATGGCGTCCACCTTGCGGAGCAGATCGGCCTTTTCGCGGGTGATGGCGCCGGGGATGCGGATGGCGAGACCCGGACCGGGGAAGGGGTGGCGGCCGACGATGATCTCGGGAATGTCGAGCTCGCGGCCCAATACGCGGACTTCGTCCTTAAACAACTCGCGCAGGGGCTCGACCAGTTGCATGCGCATGCGCTCGGGCAGTCCGCCGACATTGTGGTGCGATTTGATGGTGACGCTGGGGCCGCCGGTGAAGCTGACGCTTTCGATCACGTCCGGATACAACGTGCCCTGGGCGAGGAAGTCGGCGCCGCCGATCTTTTTCGCTTCTTCCTCGAACACCTCGATGAACAGACGTCCGATGGTCTTGCGCTTCAGCTCGGGGTCGGTGACGCCGTCGAGCTGGCCGAGAAACAGGTCGGACGCGTCGCGGTGGACCAGCTTGATGTTGAAGCGGTCACGGAAGGTGGTGACGACGTCGTCGGCCTCGCCGTGGCGGAGTAGGCCGTGGTCGACGAAGATGCAGGTGAGCTGATCGCCGATGGCCTCGTGGATCAGCACGGCGGCAACCGACGAATCCACGCCGCCGGACAGGCCGCAGATCACGCGGCCGGAACCGACCTGCGCGCGGATGCGGTCGATCTGGGCCTGGCGGAAGCCGGCCATGGTCCAGCCGCCGGATAGGCCGCAGACGTTATGGGTGAAGTTGCGCAGCAGCTGGGCGCCGTGCGGGGTGTGCACGACCTCCGGGTGGAACTGCACGCCGTAGAATTTGCGGGCATCGTCCGCGATGGCCGCGTACGGCGCGCCCTCGCTGGTGGCGACGGTGCGAAAGCCCGGCGGCAGGCGAGTGACGCGGTCGCCGTGGCTCATCCAGACCTGCTCGCGCGCACCCTTGGGCCAGACGCCGTGGAACAGGGCGCAATCCCCGGTCACGTCGACGAAGGCGCGGCCGAATTCGCGGTGATCCGAGCCCAGGACCTCGCCGCCGAGCTGGGCGCAGAGCAACTGCTCGCCGTAGCAGATGCCAAGGACGGGGATTCCGGCCGCGAACACCATAGCGGGGGCGAGCGGGGCGGCGCCTTCAGTGACGGAGGCGGGGCCGCCGGAGAGGATGATGCCGCGCGGGGCGAAGGCGCGGATCCGCTCTGGATCGGCGGAAAACGGCCAGATTTCACAGTAGATGCCACTTTCGCGCAGGCGGCGGGCAATCAGCTGGGTGACCTGGCTGCCGAAATCCAGGATCAGGATGCGCTCGGCGGCGAGCGTGTCGGCGAGGGGGGTAATGGCGGGGGCGGGATCGGCCATGGAAGTCACCACTCCGGTTGGGATCGAGGGCTTGCAGCACTTCCAGCCGGTACGGGCAAGTACGGGCACCCTATTGGCGCGGCCCAAACGGCAGGAAAGGGCTTCTAATGGTTCGTAAGACCGGGAACAATGGTGGGATCGGCCGGCGATGCAGTGGATCGCCGACGTCAGGGCCTTTACCGGCAGCCTTGCGGATTTGCTTCCCCGTCTGAAGGAGAGAGATCATGGCCGAACCCTGGAATCGCTATGGACCGACTGCGGCGCGGCCGGAAGGGAAGAAGGGCCGCGACGTGCGCCCGGCCGGCATGACGATCGACATCCATTCCCACATTCTGATCGACGCGGCGGCCGACTACGTGCGGCCACATCTGCCGAAGGTGGTTTCGTCGGCGGCGGAGGAGACGCAGGTGCTGACCGCGCAGCAGGGCAGGGAGCGGCATGCCAACCTGACGGACATGGCGTTGCGGCTGGGGGAACTGGACGCGATGGGGATCGACCGGCAGGTGGTGAAGCCGGCGCCGAACCAGTGCTATTACAAAGTGCCGGCGGATATCGGCGCCACGGCGGCGCGGATGGTCAATGACGGCATGGCCGCCTATGCGGCGCGGCGGCCGGACCGGTTCATTCCGTTCGGCACGGTGCCGATGCAGGATGGGGAAGCGGCGGCGGTGGAGCTAACGCGCTGTTCGCGCGAGTTGGGGTTCAAGGGCGTGCAGGTGCTCACCAACGTGGACGGGGCGGAACTGTCCGATCCGCGCTTCGCTGCGTTCTGGGCAAAGGCCGAAGAACTGGGCATGTTAGTCGTGATCCATCCGGCGGGCTTCACCCAGCCGCAACGATTTTCGCGGTTCTATTTCGACAACGTGATCGGCAATCCGCTGGATACCACGGTGGCGCTGCATTACCTGATTTTCGACGGAGTGCTGGAACGCCATCCCGATCTGCGGATATTGGCGGTGCATGGCGGCGGGTATTTGCCGAGCTATTCCGGGCGGATCGATCATGCCTGGGGAGCGAGGTCCGATGCGCACGGCATGTTGCCGAAGCCGCCGAGCTCTTACTTGCGCAAGATCTGGTTCGACAGCGTCGTGTTCTCCTCGCATCAATTGGCGAATTTGGCTGCGGTGTTCGGAGCGGACCGGGTTTTGATGGGGACGGATTATCCCTATGACATGGGGGATTACGATCCGATCGCGCATGTCGATTCAGTCGAGGGGTTTGACGAAGCGACGAAGGCGGCAATCGCCGGCGGGAATGCCCGTCGGCTGCTTGGGGTGTAAGCGCAGCGAATTGTGACCATCAGGCCGGGTTTGATCCGAACTAAAACCTGGATGATCGTGATGCGGCGAGTTACCCTCGTGCAATGACGTTAGCCGTCGTTGTCATAGCGCGTTCCGCGCTTCGCTGCTTCACCGGGAGAAACACCATGGCTGAGAAGTCCAACGGCTGGTTTCTGGGAGCGCTCGCTCTCGGGTCGCTGCTGGCGACCGCGGTTGCGGCCGGTCCGGCGCAGGCTCAGGCGCCCGCATCCAAGCCGAATATCCTCGTAATCATGGGCGACGATGTGGGCTGGTTCAACATCGGCGCCTATCATCGCGGAATGATGTCCGGCAAGACGCCGAACCTGGACAAGCTGGCGTCCGAAGGCATGATGTTCACGGATTACTATGCCGAGGCGAGCTGCACAGCCGGCCGGGCCAACTTCATTACCGGGGAATTGCCGCTGCGCACGGGGTTGACGACAGTCGGCCAGGCCGGTGCCGATGTCGGGCTGCCGGACCAGGCGGTAACACTGGCGACCGTCCTGAAGGCGCAAGGCTACGAAACCGGACAGTTCGGCAAGAACCATCTGGGCGATTTGAACAAATACCTGCCGACGGTGCATGGCTTCGACGAGTTCTTCGGTTATCTGTACCATTTGGACGCGATGTCGGATCCGTACTGGTTCGACTATCCGCAGGACTGGATCGACAAAACCGGCCCGCGAAATCTGGTGCATACCTGGGCGACCGATGTGGACGATCCCACGGTGCAGCCGCGCTGGGGCAAGGTCGGCAAGCAGAAGATCGTGGATGAAGGCCCGCTGGCGCCGTTCCCGAACATGACCGGGCGGCAGAACTGGCAGGAAGGCCGCAAGGCCAAGTACGACATGGAGACCTTCGACGACGTGCTGGTGAAGGCCAGCGAGGACTTCATGGACAAGGCGAAGAAGGACGGCAAGCCGTTCTTCGTGTGGCACAACACCACGCGCATGCACGTGTTCACCTATATCCCGCCGAAATATCAGGCGATGATGAATCCCAAGAGCAACTATGGCCTGGAAGAGGCGGGCATGGCGCAGTTGGACGACAGTGTCGGCGCGCTGCTGCAGCATCTGAAGGATATCGGCGAGGCCGACAACACCATCGTCATCTTCACCACGGACAACGGCGCCGAGGTGTTCACCTGGCCGGATGGCGGCATGACGCCGTTCAAGGCCACCAAGGGCACGTCGTATGAAGGCGGCTTCAGGGTGCCGGCGATCATCCGCTGGCCGGGCAAGGTCAAGCCGGGTTCGGTGGAGAACGGCATCTTCTCCGGCCTCGACTGGCTGCCGACGCTCGCCGATGCGGCGGGTGCGCCCAACATCACGGACCAGTTGCTGAAGGGCGTGACGCTGGAGGGGCGCACCTACAAGAACCACCTGGACGGCTACGACCAGATGGATGTTCTGACGGGCAAGGGGCCGTCGGCACGTCATGAGGTGTTCTACTTCGCCGGCCCGCGGCTGGGGGCGCTCCGGATCGACGACTTCAAGTTCCAGTTCCTGCAGCAGCCCTATGGCTGGCCGGGCGAAAAGGTGACGACGGACATGCCGACGATCACCAACCTGCGGCAGGACCCGTTCGAACGGACTTCCTCGATCCGGGGCGAGACCCTGAACAATATGGGGGGTGGCTATATGAACGACTTCATGGCCCGCGAGTTCTGGCGCTTCGTGCTGGTGCAGCAGGAGGTGGGGAAGCTGGCGCTGACGGCGATCGACTATCCGCCGATGCAGGCGCCGGCCTCGTTCAACCTGGAGGCGGTGAAGGCGCGGGTGGATGAGATGATGAAGGAGCATGAGGGCCAGTAGACGCGCCAGCGGTTCGGCGGGTGCGTCTGGCGTAGCCGCCGGCGGCGGTTGTGGCTTTCCTTTTCGGGTAAAGGGAAATTTCTATGACCTTTCCTTCCGGGGAAGCGAGCCGCCGGCTGGTTCTGGGAGCTCTGGCGGCTATGCCCGCGATGTTCGTGGCTGCCGCGCGGGCGCAGACGGCCGGGCCGCTCGCGTCGTGGAATGACGGGCCGGCGAAGCAGGCGATCCTCGATTTCGTGACGTCGACGACCGATCGTGCGAGCCCAGGTTTCGTGCCACCGGAGGAACGCATCGCCACGTTCGACCAGGACGGCACGCTATGGGTCGAGCAGCCGATGTACTCGCAGCTGGTATATTGCCTGGACCGGGTGCCGGCAGTGGTGAAGGCCAGGCCGGACCTTGCCCGGGCCGAACCGTTCCGGACGGTTTTGTCTGGCGGCCGGGCGGCGATGACGAAACTGACGATGAAGGACATCGAGGTCATTGCCGCCGCGACTCTGACCGGCATGTCCGTGGAGGCGTTTGCCGCGGATGTGGGGAAATGGCTGGAAACCGCCCGAGATCCGCGCTGGAAGCGGCCTGTTCACGGAGTTGACCTACCTGCCGATGCAGGAGGTGATGCGGTATTTCCGGGCCAATGGCTACAAGACCTATATCGTGACCGGGGGCGGGCAGGATTTCGTGCGCGTCTACTCCGAGCGGGTCTATGGCATTCCGCCCGAACAGGTGGTGGGCACGGCGGTCGGGACGAAGTTCGGTTATGGAAGCGACGGCAGACCGTTCCTGACGAAGGAGCCTCGGCTGTTGCTGAACGACGACAATGCCGGCAAGCCGGAGGGCATCCATCTGATGATCGGCCGCCGGCCGCGCGCCGCGTTCGGCAACTCGGTGGGGGACCGGCAGATGCTGGAATACACCCGGGCGGGTGAGGGGATGCGGCTGTCTATGCTGGTTCTGCATGACGACCGGGAGCGGGAGTACGCGTACGGACCCGCCCAGGGATTGCCTGCCACGAGGATCGGGACCTTTACCCAGGCGCTGTTCGACGAGGCGAGGCAGCGGGGCTGGAACGTCATCAGCATGAAGAACGACTGGAAGCGGGTCTTTGCGTTTGACTAGGCCAGGGTGTGTACAATCACGGGGCCGGCGACCGCGGAGGCGGGGCCGGTGAGGAGGGGGGCCAGGCTCTGTTCGATCCATGCCAGGCCACGCTTGTTCGATTCTTCCGCGCCGGCGAAATCGTCGAAGATGCTGATCGCCGTTACGGTGTCGTCCGGCGCGTAGATCACGTAATAGGCCCGGAATCCCGGCACACCGCTGATGACCGGGATTGCTCCCTCCTTGATGGTGCGGGCCAGTTCTTCGGCCTTGCCGGCCTTTGCCTTGCCCTGGCGAATGGCTGCGTACATTGGTTCTCTCCCCGAAATTCAGGCCAAACCGCATTTCCGCCGCGCCGAGTTCGGCTGGTCGGTCGAGCTATCGGCCTTTGGTATGTGGACATGATTCGGCAGAGCGCAAGCGGAGTGAAATCTACCGGGCTAGCGGCAGGCTGGTTCAGCTCTGGAACGGAATTCGGGGCGTAATCGCCTGCCATTCCACGATGAACGCGGTTCCACCGCCCGGGCCGGCCTCGCATCGCACCTGCCCGCCATGGAACCGGGCGATCTGGCGGACCAGCGCCAGGCCCAGACCCCAGCCGCCGGTACCCTCGGAGCGGCCGGCCGGGCGGTAGAAGGGCTCGAAAATCCGCTCGCGCTCGGTTGCCGGGATGGGAGAGCCGGCATCCTGCACGATCAGCCTGGGCCGGCCGGTTTCGTTGCGATCTACGTGAATGCTCACGGGTGGTGCGCCGTGTTTTTCGGCGTTTTCCAGCAGGTTGCGCAGCATGCGACGGAGCAGACGCGGGTCGCCGTCGATTTCCACCACGGAGCCCTCCACGCTGGCGCCGATGCGCGCGGCTTCCTCGGCGGCCAGGGCCAGCAGGTCCACACGCTCGCGCCGGGGGGCCTGCGCCAGCGCGGCGTCGGGGTTGTCCAGGCGGCTGGCGAGCAGGATTTCTTCGATCAACTGGTCCAGTTCGGCCAGGTTCCGTTCGATTTCGGCCCGGCGGGCGGGCGAGGGGGCCTGTTCCCAAAGCTCGGCCGCCATGGAGAGGCGCGCAAGCGGGGAGCGCAGTTCATGACTCGCATTGGCCAGCAAAGAGCGATGCGCGGTCAGCAGCGCCTGAACGCGGTCCGCCGCGCGATTGAAGCTGGTGGCGACGGCGGCGATCTCGTCCTGGCCGCGCACGGGAACGCGCACCGACAGATCGCCCGATCCCCATTGCTCCATGCTGCCGCGCAGGCGCTCCAGCCGATGCGTCAGCCTCGCCACCACCGGCAAGGCCGCCATGCCGACGCCGAACGCCACCACCAGCAGCGCCAACCCGACATGCCAGGCGGGCCGGCGAATGGGGAAATCGAACCGGGCCAGAACCACCCGGCCATCGGGCAAGTGAAACACCCGCACGTTCCGGCCGCGTGGTGTGTCCCACTCGTCCTCATTGCGCGACGGAACGCGCCTTAGACGCTCTCCGGCCACCGCCAATAGCCGGCCATCGGGAGCGACCACCGTGATGTCGCCGGATATCGCTTCCGCCAGACGAGCGGCGGCCGCATCGATGGCGCCAGGCGGTTCGTCGACCAGAGGGATCGCCGCCGCCATCAGGCGGAGCGGCAAACGGCGCAAGCCCTCCACCCCGCTATTGGGCGAGAAATGCCACAGCAACCCGATCAACACCGCCGACAACGCCAAACTCGCCAGCAGCGTCAGGTAGATCCGCCAGAACAGCCGCCGGCCGATCATGCCGGGGGCCTGCGGTGCTGCCCGGGAGCAAGCAAGGCTGGGGCTTTGCCCCAGACCCCAGGGGGGCTCCGCCCCTCCACCCCGCAAGGGAACGCGTTCCCTTGACCCTTTTCAGTTTGGTTTGTGGGGAAAGGGGGCATGCCGTAGCCCCTCAACGGCTTCGTCGATTGCGCCCCCTTTCCCCACAAACCAGTCCGAGGGGTTAAGGGGACTTGTCCCCTTACGGGTGCAGGGCAGCGCCCTGCCGGGGTCTGGGGCAGAGCCCCAGCCTTGCTTACGCCCCGGGCAGCATCGCAGCCCCCGAACATCATGGGCTGTCGTCCTGGTTGCGGGCCAGGACGTAGCCGGCGCCGCGGATGGTCAGGATGCGGCGGGGGTGTTTGGGGTCGGTTTCGATGGCGGCGCGGATGCGGGAGATATGAACGTCGATGGAGCGGTCGAAGGCTTCGAGTTCCTCGCCTTTCACCAGGTCCATGAGTTGTTCGCGCGAGAGAACGCGGCCGGCATGTTCGGCCAGGGCGACGAGCAGGTCGAACTGGTAGCTGGTGAGGGGCGCGATGCGGCCTTCGACCTGCACGGCGCGTGAGCCGCGGTCGATTTCGAGGTGGCCGAAGCGGAGGATGTCCTGGGCGTTGGCGGTTTGCGTCAGCGCGCCGGTGTGGCGGCGGAGCAGGGCGCGCAGGCGGGCGAGGAGTTCGCGGGTACTGAAGGGCTTGGACAGGTAGTCGTCGGCGCCGATCTCGAGGCCGACGACGCGGTCGGTTTCCTCGCCGCGGGCGGTGAGCATGAGGATGGGGATGGCGGCGCTGGCGTCCGGCAGCGCGCGGATCTGGCGGCAGACGTCAAAGCCGTCGGCGTCGGGCAGCATCAGGTCGAGGATGAGGACGTCGCTGGCCTGGCGGCGGAGGGCCGCCAGGCCGTCGCGGGCGGTGGGCTGGGCTTCGACCTTGAAGCCGGCGGCGGCGAGGTATTCGGCGAGCATGGCGGTCAGCCTGGTGTCGTCGTCGATGATCAGGATGCGTTGGGCCATGCCGCTTTGTTCCTCGCCGCCGGGGCGTTGGTCAATGACCAGACGTCAGTCGCGGTGATGCATTCCGTGCCGGCCCTCATGGCTCGCCTCGATGGTGGCGAGTTTCTGGCGCTGGTCCGGGGTCAGCACGTCGGCGGCGTCGGCCAGGGCCTTGGTCATGCGCTGGGAGACCTGATCCATGCCGGCGACGCGCTGGGCGCGCAGGGTTTCGATCGCGGTGCGGTCGATCTGCGGCGCGGTCAGCAGGGTGCGCATCTCGGCGTGGGTGCCGGCCATGGATTTGCGGATCGGGTCGATGTCCTTGGCGGCGGCCTCGATGATCGTGTGGATCTTGGCCTGCTGGTCGGGGGTGGCGTTGACCTGTTTCAGCATGCGGTCGGCGCGGTGCTCGATGCGGTCGACGGGCACGCCTTGCTCCATGCTCCAGCCACCGCGGTGATGCGGTTCGGCAATGGCGTGGGTGAGGCCGGCGGCGCCGGCGAGCAGGGTGATGGCCGCGGCTCCGCCGAGGAGGAACTTGCGGGTGCGGAAGGATTTGGGTTGGGTATTCATGGACCTGGTCTCCGAATGGCGGCAACCGGATTGGCTGCGTCGGAGCGGAATATGGCTGGGCCGCGTTGCGGGGGTTGCGGGGGCAGGTAAAGTTTTATGAAGGCCCGTGCGGGCGGCGTTAACGGCCGCGGACGAACTGGAACGCGCCGAGCGAGACGATCATGATGCCGGCGCCGAGGCCTTGCAGGGGGGTGAGCACCTCGCCGAGCAGATAGACGCTGGCCAGGGCGGTGACGAGGGGTTCGAGGTTCATCGCGAAGGCGGTGCGGAACGGGCCGACGGTGTTGGTGGAAATATAGATCAGCAGCGTGGACAGGGTGCTGAAGACGCTGACCGCAGCAAACGCGATCCAGCCGGCCCGGGTTTGCGGCGGGTGCCAGCCGCCCAGCGTCAGCCACAGGGTGACGAACAGCAGGGTGGACGGAACCATCGAATACCAGGTGGTCAGGCGCGCGTCGGTGCCGTTCAGGTAGGCCCGGGTCGCGAGCAGGGAGATCACGCGAAAGATCGCGGCCGCAAAGGCGCAGGCGAGGCCGAGCGGGGCGAGGGCGGCCAGGTTGACCCCGAGCATGAGCGCCAGACCGGCGAAGGCGGCCAGGGCGGCGAGCAAAGCGCGCCAGCTAAGACGGTCGACTCCGGTCAGGGCGGCACCGATGCCGGTGAGCAGCGGGTAGATGAAATAGGCAAGGATGGCGATGGAAACCGGCAGCAGCGCCACCGCCGCCATCAGGCCGAGCATGACGCCGGCGAACAGCACGCCGATTGCGATGGCGATCCGGCGCTGGCGCGGCGGATGGCGGATGATCGGCGGGGCGATCCGCAGCCAGGTCCAGAAGAATGCCACCACCAGCATGCCGCGCAGGGAGACGAGCGTGAGCACGTCCATGCCGGAGTTGTAGACCACCTTCAGCAGGATGTCGGTGACGCTGAACGACAGCGCGGCGGTGATGGCCGGCAGCAGCGGGAGGAGACCGGCGAGTGCCGTGGGGCGGCTGGTGAGCACGGACATGCGGTTGCCGTTCTTTCCCGCTGGGGGCCAGTTTTGGCCCGTCTTGGACATTTCTCTGGCAGCATGCACCATCCATGCGTGTGTCCGCCATGTCGTCGGATCTTGGGGCGTCGGACGCCGGTTGGGGAATGTGATTTGGCGCGGGATGGCGAGGTTCTGGTTTCCGGGCGGATGCAGGCGGAGACGCGGGTTCTGCTGTGGATGTGTCTGCTGGTGGCGGTGAACCAGCTCGGCTTTGGCGGGGTGGTGCCGGCCTTGCCGCTATATGCCAAGTCGTTCGGGGTGTCGGCGTCGGCGATCGGGCTGTCGGTCGGCGTGTACGGGCTGGCGCGGTTCTTCGTGGCGGCGCCGAGCGGGCATCTGTCGGACCGGCTGGGGCGGCGGTCCACGCTGGCGCTGGGAGGGTTGGTGACGGCGCTTGGGAATTTCTGGTGCGCCTACGCGTCGAGCTATCCGGAGTTCATCATGGCCCGGTTCATCGCCGGGGCCGGGGCGGGGCTGATCGTCACCACCGGGCAGATCGTGCTGGCCGACATCACCACGCCCGAGCGGCGGGGGCGGACGATGGCGATCTATCAGGGGGTGTTCATCTTCGCCGCCGGGATCGGACCGTTGCCGGGCGGGCTGCTGGCGCAGCATTTCGGGCTGTCGGCGCCGTTCATCGCCTATGCCACGGCCGGGACGGTGGCGGCGGCGCTGGCGTGGTTCGCGGTTGCCGAGACTCGGGAGCTGGCGCGGGCGAAGAGCCCGCACGCGCCGGGCACGGGGCCATCCTTCGCCACCCAGGCGCGCCGGCTGGCGGCGCTGCCGGGGTATGTGCTGGTTTGCCTGGTGTCGCTGATCAACGCGGTGGCGCGGACCGGCGGGCTGTTCAACGTGATCCCGCTGCTGGGCAGCGTGCGGCTGGGTTTGTCGGTGAGCGCGATCGGATTTTCGCTGGCGCTGGGTAGCGTGATCGGGCTGGTGGCGGCCTATCCTTCCGGGATGCTGGTGGATCATTTCGGGCGCAAGGCGGTGATCGTGCCGGCGACGGTGATCAGCGGGGCGTCGATGCTGCTGTTCTGCGTGGCGCCATCCTATGTGTGGTTCACGGCGGCCAGCGTGGTCTGGGGACTGGCGAGTTCGATCGGCGGGGCGGCGCCGGCCTCATACGCGGCGGACAGTTCGCCGCCGGGGATGAACGCGACGACGATGAGCCTGTTCCGCATGGTGGGCGACGCCGGCTACGTGCTCGGGCCGGTGGCGCTGGGACTGATCTCGGATTACCTGGGGCCGGTGACGGCGCTGGTGGTGGCGGCTTCCCTGCTGATCGTGGTCGGCGCGGTGTTTGCCTGGCGGGCGCCCGAAACCTATCGCGCCCGGTAAATCCTGCCGCGTCCGATTGCGGGTGGTTGCCGTCGGCCGGTGCCTCGGGAACACTGCCGCTTTGCCCGCATCATCCGATCCGCGCCGGTGCGGAGTGCGGCTAGGGAGAGAGCGATGATCGATTTCTATACCTGGAACACCCCGAACGGCCGCAAGATCAGCGTCGCGCTGGAGGAGATGGGCCTGCCGTACAAGGTCCATACGGTGAACATCGGCAAGGACGAGCAGTTCAGGCCCGAGTTCCTCAAGATCAGCCCGAACAACCGCATTCCCGCCATCGTCGATTCCGACGGTCCCGGCGGCACTCCGATCTCGGTCTTCGAGTTGGGTGCCATCCTGCTGTACCTGGGGGAAAAGACCGGCAAGTTCCTCCCCGCCGATTTGCGCCGGAGGGTGCCGGTGCTGGAATGGCTGATGTGGCAGATGGGCGGCTTCGGCCCGATGCCCGGGCAGGTGCACCATTTCCTGCAGGTGGAGAACGAGCAGGACCGGCGATACGGCCTGGCCCGCTATCAGAAGGAAACCCGACGCCTGTACGGCGTGCTGGACCGCCGCCTGGCCCTGGTGGACTACGTCGCCGGCGATATCTCGGTGGCCGATTTCGCCATCCTGGGCTGGGCCTGGCGCCACGAGCGGCATCAGGTGGATCTGGCGGAGTTCCCCAACGTGAAGCGCTGGTACGAGCAGATCATGGCCCGCCCGGCGACCATCCGCGGCTTCGAGGTGCCGCTGAGCTAGGACCGTTGATGGCGGTGGCGGCGTTTGACGCTGCCACCGCCAGGCCCTACAACCATCCGGCAAACGCCGTGTCCGGTTGCCTTTCGGGGCTTCCGGGAACGTTCTCTCCCGGCGGAGGGGTGGCCGAGTGGCTGAAGGCGGCGGTTTGCTAAACCGTTGTAGGATGTCAAGTCCTACCGTGAGTTCGAATCTCATCCCCTCCGCCAATATTACTTACTGCACATTTGAATTTATTATATTTGACCTGACTGAATTTCAATATGAACCGATACACACGCGCGTACCGATGAAGTCGGAAGCCCTATGCATGGAGCGAAGACAGGAGGTCACTTGGCCCCATCCTATGCCAACAGCATGAAGGGACGCGGCCGCCCGATAGCGACGGGTGAGCATGGACGGAATTGCCCTCCACCACAGCGTCGGGCATACAAAGACTTTGAGGCGGTTGTCGTGAGCGCGCAGCACATGTGACGCGCGGCGCTGTTCACGTTGTTCAACGCCTTAAGGAACTGCCATGGAGAATAAGAAGGTGAGATCGGTATTTGATGATGTGAAGAATTCCGCTCCATCATTCGCTGAAAGACTTAAAAATGTTAAGAAGAGTCTGAGGGTTGAATTTCCATGGTACCCTTACGATACCATGGCCAATTTTTGGCATATAGATCCAATCGTAACCGAGGAATTCGATTTCCTGTTCACGCCCTCAAAAAAATACGCCGATATTGGTGCGGCTGATGGAGAACTTGCATATTATCTGGAGTTTTTGGGGAACGATTGCGACATCTACGACAATGCACCGACCAATATGAACGGCCTGCGCGGCGCGAACGCGCTCAAGGCAGCCTTGGACAGTCGCGTGAACATAGTTCAGTGCGATCTTGATTCACAATTCGATATCAAACACCAATATGACGTGCTCTTTTTCTTTGGTATTCTATATCATCTTAAAAATCCCCTTTTTGTACTCGAAAAACTTTCCAGCGTATCTCGCTTCATGTTTCTCAGCACCAGGATTGCCCGTCACTTTCAGGCCAATGAACAGGACGTGTCGGCTTTTCCGGCCGCCTACCTCCTGGCACCCGACGAGGCGAATAATGATGCGACGAATTTCTGGATATTCACCGATGCGGGACTTAAGCGTGTGATCGACCGCGCGGGCTGGGAACTGATCGGCTACCGAACGGTCGGCGACACACAGCATTCCAATCCACAGGACAACGATCGAGACGAGCGAGCTTTCGCATTTCTGCGAAGCCGCCGATTAGGCTGACGCGCGCATTCAGATAACGGACCATTGGGAATTCCCAACCTCGCGGCACCGCCGGCTTGTGGGCGGCCGGCGGCGGAGTCTGTAGGGCATGTCCTGGAACATTGAGCCTTGGAACACCGAGCTTTTCCTGTTGCTGAACGGCCCCGCCGCGCCGGATCCCGCCGTGCTGCTGGGCGTCCGGATGCTTGCCGGCAGCCCGGTCGTTCTCGCTCCGGTGCTGCTGGTGTGGCTGTGGGTGCGCCGACCCGGACCCCGGCGCGCCGGGCTGCTGGCCGCAGCGCTCGGCGCGCTGGCCGGGCAGGCGGTCAATGTCGGGCTGGGCGGGCTGTGGTTCGAGCCCCGGCCGTTCATGGCCGGCATCGGCCATACCCTGATCGATCATATCCCCGATAACGGGTTCCCGAGCGACCACAGCACACTGATGTTCGCGCTCGGCACCGGCCTGGTGCTGACCGGCGCCGCGCGCGCGGCGGGCCTCGCGGTCTGTGCGCTCGGTCTCGGCGTCGGCTGGGCGCGGGTCTATCTGGGCGTGCATTTTCCGGTCGACGTGCTGACCGGCTTCGCGGTCGGCACCGCCGCCGGATTCGTGGCCCGGCTTATCCAGCCGGCGCTCAACCGCCATGTTCTGCCGCCGATCGAACGCCTGTATCGCTTCCTGCTGGCCGTGCTGCACCTGCCGGCGGCGGTCTTTCCGCGCGGTGAGGCGTGAGCCCGCGCCGATCCCGGTCGAACAGGGTGGGGGAGTATGTTATTCGGTGCCGGACGCGCCGAACGGAGCAAAGATGACAATGACCACCAAGCAGCGACAGCCGAGCCTGTACATACCGCATGGTGGCGGCCCCTGCTTCTTCATGGACGATCCGGCCGGTTCCTGGACCGGTATGGCCGCCTTTCTGCGCTCGATCCCGGCAAGCCTGCCCGCAACGCCGAAGGCGATCCTGGTGGTGTCCGGCCATTGGGAGACGGCCGGCCTGGCCTTCACCGCCAGCGCCAAGCCAAGCCTGTTCTACGACTATTACGGCTTTCCGCCGCACACCTACGAACTCCGCTACGACGCGCCGGGCGCCCCCGCGATCGCCGCGGCGGGGGCGGAATTGCTGGGCAAGGCCGGCATCCCGGCCGGGCTCGATGCGGAGCGCGGGCTCGATCATGGCGTGTTCATACCCCTGAAGGTGGCGTTTCCCGACGCCGATGTGCCGGTTGTCGAGATGTCGCTGGATCGCAGTCTCGATCCCGCGCTGCACCTTGCCGTCGGCCGGGCGCTGGCGCCCTTGCGCGACCAGGGCGTGCTGATCGTCGGCGCGGGCATGAGCTTTCACAACATGCGCGGCTATCGGGACGCCCGCTTCACCGAGCCGTCCGAGGCGTTCGACGCCTGGCTGGCGGAAACCGTGCAGGCAGCCCCCGCGGTTCGCGCCGAACGCCTGACGGACTGGGCGAATGCGCCGGCCGCGCGTCTGTCGCATCCGCGCGAGGAGCATCTGCTGCCGCTGATGGTCGCCGCCGGCGCCAGCGACGCCCCCGGCCAACGCATCTATGGCGAACTGGTGCTGAAAACCGCGCTCTCCGGATTCAGGTTTCCGTAACGGACCATCCTAACTTTGGCTCAGGCGGCGGCGAACGCGTCCCAGGACCGCCCGGCGGCGGCCAGGATGCGCTCCGCGTCTTCGGCCAACAGCAGCCTTGCGGCCACCATCTCCGCGGTGATCGTGCGCAGCGCCCGCACCCACCCCTCCCGCGTGCCGTAGCGTTCCTCCAGGGACAGGCGGGGATCGCTGCCGCGCCCGTGCCTTTGTCGCCGCGAACGGCAGGTAGCTGCCCATGATGCTGTAGAGTTCACCGGCGGCGAAGCCGGGCGCGCGCAGGTTCCAGCCGGTATGGGTGCCGATGGGCGCACGGGTCAGCGGATGGCGGATGCCGCCAAGCCCATTGCCGTCGGCATCGGGGCTGGCGACGAACACCGGATAGGCGGCGCCTTCGCGCGGCGGCTGCTCGGTGTGGTCCAGCAGATGCAGCCGGTTCAGCCGGTCCGGCGGTGTCAGGCCGGGAACGACCGGGAACGCGGCGCGGGCCTGTTCCAGCGTCACCAGCGTTCCCTCGGCGCGGCTGGGAAAGCAACTCGGCGGCGGTTCGGTGCCATCCTCCACCCAGGCGCGCAGCGCGGCGAGCAGCGGGCGCAGGATCGCCTGGTAGCACAGCGGATTGGCGTCGTTGCGCGTGGCGCCGGGGGGAGGGGGCGTGTAGGCGCCGTGCTGATGCGTGGCGGCCAGGTAGACACGCACGTCCTCGGGCTGGGCGATGTCGTTGCCGGCGGTATCTGTCACCACCAGGGATGCGCGCGCAGCCCAGAGTTCGCTGTCGGTGTCGACATGCATCACCTTCGGCCGCACGCCCTGCTCGGTGGCCCGGGCCAGGATACCGTCGGTCCTGCCGCTGATCGCGTCGTGCAGGGTGGCGTAGGTGAAGGGGAACTGGTCACCGGGGAACGAGTGATCCTCGTGCTGGCGGGGATATCGGCCGGGCTGGGCGAAGGCGGCGTTGACGAAGGTTTTCCGCGACCCCGCTACGACCGGCAGGATGGCGTCGAAGACCTTCCCGCCGGATGGGGAAAGGTTGAACCCCTGGTGCACGAAATCGCGCAATACTCGGCCCGATTGCGACAGGCCGAAGCCGATCACATGGCGGATCTGTCCGGCGAGCGGATTGGCGGGATCGGCACCGCGCAGGAAGGCGATGAAATCGCGGATGGCGGCGAAGCCAATGCCCAGCACCAGCGGATCGCGCGCCGTGTAGATGAACTCATAGATCGCGCCGCGGTCGTAGCCGGGCTCGGATGGCCGGGTGATTTCGATATGGCTCGCATCCAGATACCGCCAGGACAGGCCGGGCGGGTTGGCGCGCGCGTCGCGTTCGTTTTCCCGCACCGTCAGGCTGGCGCCGCCGGGGTCGAGACTGGCGGCAGGATAGCTGAGCGTGGCGATGAAGCGGTCCGGCGCAACCTCGCGCGTGCGATCCTCGGGCGAGGATCCGGGGGCGTCGCAGATGAATTCGTCACGGGAACGACCGGTGATCGCGGCGCCGCTCGTCGGTGGCGGTCGGGAAGCGCGCGGTCAGCCGTCCGGCGCCTGGTGCGACGTCGCCTTGCCAGCCCGACCACGC
This sequence comes from uncultured Alphaproteobacteria bacterium, assembly GCA_963839645.1. Classification (GTDB taxonomy): domain Bacteria; phylum Pseudomonadota; class Alphaproteobacteria; order Acetobacterales; family Acetobacteraceae; genus PALSA-911. Next base: position 127,116 of record CAWIVZ010000002.1, read on the forward strand.
CAGGCAATAGCCCTGGCGCATCAGGTAGCCGTTGCCGGCCTCGGCGAGCGAGGATGGATGCTGGGAGGGCGGCGCGGTAGTTGAAATATGCCAGGGACCGCAGCGTGCCGCGATTGACCACGTCGTATAGCAGGAAGCCGTTGCCGCCAGAGGAGGCGCCAACGGCGCTCACAGGGTGCAGCAGGCAGAAATCCGTTTCGTACTCCACTTGGCCCTGGGCGTTGCGCGGCGCGCGGCCAAGCAGCGCGATGCCGGCGTTCAACGGATGCAACGGGTCGAGTGTGGCCGAGAGGCGGCCGGCGAGGCGGGCGTAGAGCCCTCCTGATCCCATGGCCGCGCCGCCGAAGCAGGGGGCTTCGTGGTCCGTGATGGTCAGGTCCCGGATCTTGCCGGCAGGGGCCGGGGCAGGCGGCAGGTCGGGCATGGTCTGGCATCTCCTTGCGCGGTCCCGGCGGGCGGATGTTTCCAGGTCTGGCCGCGGGCCTCGATCCATTCCCCAGCTTGCGCCGTAGACATCCGGCGGGCAATCCGGCGCGAAGCCCGACATAGGCCGCGCGAAAGCGCTCCCGGTGCCGCAAAATGCTGGAAAAACACGCGAGCCAACCCATATCGAGAATGCCTGGAGCAACGCGACATGTCTGACACCGAGTTGAAGGGTCGAACCCGATCGTCGCGCCACCTCGCCAGCGGGGTGCTTTTGCGCTCGCTGTTCGCGCTGTCCGCCGGAATGGCAGGCTTCGCCGGTCCGGCGGACGCCGAAAGCAACTACACCCTGGACCAGCGTTTCGGCAGCATCGAATTCACCGTGGATAATGCCGGGCTGTTCACCGCCGAGGGGCAGTTCAAGCGCTTCCGCAGCGACCTGACGATCGACGAGGCGCATCCAGAGCGCACCAAGATCACGGTGGATGTGGACGCCGGATCGGTGGACATGTTCTGGCCGCAGGGCGTGACGATGCTGCGCTCGCCCGATTATTTCGACGTCACGAAATTCCCCGATGTTCGCTTTAAAAGTTCAAAGGTTGTGGCGCTGACCCCTGATCATTACGTGATCCAGGGGAATCTGGAGATACGCCGCATCCAGCAGCCCTTCGTGCTCGATGCGAGGATGGTCGACCGGCACATGGATCCGGCCGGCAAGATGGAGATCGCGGATTTTGTCGTCTCCGGCACGCTGAAGCGCTCGGATTTCGGCATGGTCGCCGATCAGGGCTTCGTTTCGGATACCGTCAAGCTGAAGATCACCGCGCATATCCTGCTTAACCCGGCCGGTCATGCCAACTGAACGGCCGGCGGTCTGGCCGGCGGCGCAACGCTGGTTGCATGGCTCGACGGCCGGGCTGGTCGTGGTCGGCTTTGCGATGGCCTGGATCATGGTCTACCTGCCTTTCACGCAGCTTTTCCTGAAGTTCTGGCTTTACCAGGCCCACAAATCCATCGGCCTGATCGTGATGGGTCTCGTTTGCGTGCGCCTGTCGCTGCGCGCCGTTTGGCAACGCCCGGAGCGGGATGGAGACTTGCCGGGGTGGCAGTTGCAGGCGGCAAGTGGGGTTCATGCGCTGCTCTATGCCCTGCTTCTGGTGGTTCCGGTGCTCGGCTATTTCACTGCCGCAACGGCGCCCATCGCGGTGCCGACCGTGTTTCTCGGCCTGATCAAGGTGCCGCATCTGGTCGGGCCGGACCGCGAATGGTTCGCGATGATCCGCCCCTTGCATCGCGGCGCCGCCATCGCGCTCGTGCTATTGGCCTGCGGCCACGCAATGATGGCGATCCACCACCACTGGTCCGGCCGACCGACGCTGGCGCGCATGTGGCGCGCCCGCCGCCGCTAGCGGCCATGAGGGGCCTGCCGCGAGTGCCCGCTGGCGTGACTGCTGGACGCTACCGTCCCGCGTTCTCCACGTTCGCGCTGCGCACCGGGATGCCGGTCTCCTCGAAGCACACCCGCGCCAGGGTCCGCACCCCGTCCTCGATCACCTGCGCCGACGGCATGGCGAAGCACAGCCGCATGTAGGACTTCGCCGCATCGGCGTCGCAGGCCCATTCCGGCCCGGCGTTGAACACCAGCCCGGCCTTGGCCGCGGGCGCGATCAGTTTCCGCACATCCACCTGGTCCGGCAGCTTCAGCCACAGAAAGATGCCGCCCTTCGGCCGGAAGGTTTCCACCGACACGCCGAACTCGCGCTTCAGCGCTTCCTCCATCACGTCCAGCTTGCCTTCGAGCGCGGTGCTGAGCCGCTTGATGTGGTCGTCGTAGAAACGCGAGAAATACTCCGCCACCACCATCTGATCGACCGCGCCGGTACCGCTGTCGCCCTTCAGCGCGATCAGCTGCGACAGCACCGACCACTCGGCCACCACGTAGCCAACCCGCAGGGCAGGGGCCAGGGATTTGGAGAACGACCCGATATGGATCACCTGCGTCGGGTCCATCGAATACAGTGCCGGCGGCGCGTCCCAGGCCCAGATCAGGTCGGCGTAGCATTCGTCCTCGAAGATCGGCACGCCGTAGGTCTTGGCCAGCCGGAGCAGCTCCTGGCGCCGCTCCAGCGGCAGGATGCTGCCGGTCGGGTTCTGGATGGTCGGGATGGTGTAGATGAATTTCGGGGTGACCCCACGGGCCTTCAGCCCGGCCAGGATCGCCTCCAGTGCATCCATCCGGATGCCCTCGTCGTCCAGCGGCGCGCCGACGATCTCCAGCCCCATCTTGCGGAACTTGGTGATCGCGCCGCCGTAGGAATAGCCCTCGACGATGATGGTGTCGCCCTTCGCCGCGAGCAGCTTGCACACCATGTCGATGCCCTGGCCGGAGCCGGAGGTGATGGCCACGTCATCGCGGGTGCAGGACACGCCACGCCGGGCCGCGAGCTTGCTGGCCACGAAGTCGCGCAGTGGCGGATAGCCCTGCGGCCCAAGTCCAAGATTATAGATCGCCAGGCTCGCGCCCTCCCGCCGCAACACGGCGGCGGCGGCTTCGGCCAGCTGCTCGCAGGGGATCAGCGTCGGGTCGTTGTTGCCGCCGACGAAGTAGTAGGGCGGAAATCCGCCCCAGCGCGGGCTGGGGGGCGGCAGGTCCTTGGTATAAAGATTGGCGTAGGCAAAGCCGTCCATGATCGTCTCCCCGTGCATTCAGTCGTTGAGGCGAAGCCTGAACCGCACCCACCCTGGCGTGCAAGCCCCCCGTCCTTCCACCCCACAAGGCCGGTTTGAGCCTGCCGCCCCCCTGTGGTAGAAGCATCTTCTTCTTAGTGCGCCCGACTCCTGTGCCCGGCTCCTGGACCAGGCGATCGCGCGATATCACCATCCCAGCTGAACTGAACCGAGCACATCTTGAGCGACACGCCTGAAGCCCCACCCCCCACACCTCCCCAGGGTGGGCCGCCGGAAGACCTGCATCCGGTGATGCTTGAGGAGGAGATGCGCCGCTCCTACCTCGATTACGCCATGTCCGTCATCGTTGCCCGCGCCTTGCCGGATGCGCGCGACGGGCTGAAGCCGGTCCATCGCCGCATCATGTATGCGATGCAGGAAGCCGGCTACACGCCAGACAAGGCCTATCGCAAATCCGCTCGCGTGGTCGGCGAGGTCATGGGTAAATACCACCCGCATGGCGATGCCTCGATCTACGACGCGCTGGTGCGGATGGCGCAGCCGTTTTCCATGCGCGTGCTGCTGATCGACGGGCAGGGCAATTTCGGCTCGGTGGACGGCGATCCGCCGGCGGCGATGCGCTACACCGAAGTCCGCATGGCCAAGGCCGCCAGCCTGCTGCTGGCCGACATCGACAAGGATACCGTCGATTTTCAGGCCAATTACGACGACAGCGAGCACGAGCCGAAGGTTCTGCCGGCCAGCTTTCCCAACCTTTTGATCAACGGCGCCGCCGGCATCGCGGTCGGCATGGCCACCAACATCCCGCCGCATAATCCGACGGAAATCATCGACGCGACTCTGGCGTTGATCGAGAACCCGGAAACCGGCCTCGAAGACCTGATGAAGATCGTGCCCGGCCCGGATTTTCCCACGGGCGGCATTATCCTGGGCCGCTCCGGCATCCGCAGCGCGTTCGAGACCGGGCGCGGTTCGATCATCATCCGCGCCCGGGCGGAGATCGAGACGATCCGCAAGGACCGCGAGGCGATCGTGGTCACCGAACTGCCATATCAGGTCAACAAGGCCACGCTGCAGGAGCGCATCGCCGAACTGGTGCGGGCCAAGCAGATCGAGGGCATTTCCGACATCCGCGACGAGAGCGACCGCTCCGGCATGCGCCTGGTGATCGAGCTGAAGCGCGATGCCACCGGCGACGTGGTGCTGAACCAGCTCTACCGCTTCACCTCGCTGCAGGTCAGCTTCGGCATCAACATGCTGGCGCTGGACAATGGCCGTCCGCGCCAGATGGGCCTGAAGGACGCGCTGCAGTGCTTCATCGCCTTCCGTGAGGAAGTGATCCTGCGCCGCGCCCGGTTCGAATTGGGCAAGGCGCGCGACCGCGGCCATCTGTTGGTCGGCCTGGCCATTGCCGTTGCCAATATCGACGAGGTCATCCGCATCATTCGCGCCAGCCCAGACGCCGCCACGGCGCGCACGGCGCTGATGGCGGAAGACTGGACCGCCGGCGATATCGGCGTGCTGCTGGCGCTGATCGACGACCACCGCAATCAGGTCACGGAAGCCGGCACGGTCCGCCTTACCGAGGACCAGGCGCGCGGCATCCTGGAACTGCGCCTGGCCCGCCTGACCGGCCTGGAGCGTGAGAAGATCCAGGCGGAGCTAACCGAAGTCGGCACCCGAATTCAGGAATTGCTGGAGATCCTCGGCTCGCATATCCGCCGGATGGAGGTCATGCGCGATGAACTCGCCGCCGCGCGGGCCGAAATCGCCTCGCCCCGGCTGAGCGAAATCGTCGATGGCTTGGCCGATCAGGACGATGAGAGCCTGATCGAGCCCGGCCAGATGGTCGTTACCATCACCCGCGACGGTTTCATCAAGCGCACGCCGCTGGAAACCTATCGCGCGCAGAATCGCGGCGGGCGCGGGCGCAGCGGCGCCGGCACGCGCGGCGACGACATCGTCATCCGCAGCTTCAACGCCCACACACATCAATGGGTGCTGTTCTTCAGCAGCGCCGGCAAGGCGTTCCGCGAGAAGGTGTGGCGCCTGCCGGAAGCCGGCCCGACCGCGAAGGGCCGGGCGCTGGTCAACATGCTGCCCGAGCTCGGCTCGGACAGCATCACCGCCGTCCTGCCACTGCCACAGGATGAGACTCTGTGGGACAGCCTGCACCTGGTCTTCGCCACCGCCTCGGGCAATGTGCGGCGCAACCGGCTGTCGGATTTCCGCAATGTCCGCGCGTCCGGCCTGATCGCCATGAAGCTCGACCCCGCCAGCCTGGGCGGCGAGGACAGCCTGATCGGTGTCGCCACCTGCCGGGAGGGCGACGACGTCATGCTCGCCACGCGGCTTGGCCGCTGCATCCGCTTCCAGATCAGCGAGGATACGCTGCGCGTCTTCGCCGGCCGCGACAGCGACGGCGTGCGCGGCATCCGGCTGGGCAAGGCGGATCGCGTCATCGGCCTGTCGGTGCTGCGCCATGTCGAGGCAGATCCCGAAACCCGGGTGGCCTATCTGAAGATCGCCAACCAGAAGCGCCGCGCCGGCGTGGAGGAAGACAGCGAGGCGGCCGAACCGGCGGCGGAAGCCCCAATGGAGACAGACGAGATCGTCGCCGATGTCGCGCTGCCGCCCGAACGCGTGGCGGAACTGGAGGCAGCGGAGGAAATGCTGCTCACCGTCACCGATGGCGGCTTCGGCAAGCGTTCCTCGGCCTACGAATACCGGGTTGCCGGGCGCGGCGGCATGGGGATTGCCAACATAACCCTGTCCAAGCGTAATGGCACCGCGGTGGCGGCCTCGTTCGCGGTGCGCCCTGGGGACGACGTGATGCTGATGACCGATGCCGGCCGGCTGATCCGGGTACCCGGCGATCAGGTGCGCATCACCGGCCGCCAGGCCATGGGTGTGATGCTGCTGCGGCTTAATGCGGACGAACGGGTCACCAGCGTTTTCCCGGTTCTGGAAGAGGCGGCGGCGGAAGAAGACCCGGATGAGGATACGAGCGGGATTGCGCCGGACGCTCCCCGGGAAGCTGGCGATGGGACGGAGGACGATACCAATGGCTGAGAACGGATCCATGCAACGGATCGGCCTCTATCCCGGCACATTCGATCCGGTCACAAACGGCCATATCGACATCATCGCCCGCTCCGCCCGGCTGATGGACAAATTGGTCATCGGCGTCGCCATCAACACCGGCAAGGGCCCGCTGTTCTCGCTGGAGGAGCGGGTGGAACTGGTGCAGGCCGAGGTGAGGGAAATCGCCAGCCGCAACGGCAACGTGATCGAGGTGCAGCCCTTTCAGGGACTGCTGATCGATTTCGCCCGCAAGCTCGGCGCCTGCATGATCGTGCGCGGCCTGCGCGCGGTGTCGGATTTCGACTATGAATTCCAGATGGCTGGCATGAACTACCGCATGGCGCCGGACATCGAGACGGTGTTTCTGATGGCCAGCGAGCGCCACCAGTTCATCGCCTCCCGCCTGGTGAAGGAAGTGGCAGCACTCGGCGGCGACATCACCAGCTTCGTGCCGGCTTTGACGCTCGACCGCACCCTGAAGCGGATCGGCCGTACCTGACCCGCTACCCTTTCGCCACCCCGGAGACATCGATGCGCCCATTCACGCGCCGTACCGCCTTGGCTTCCGCTTTCGCCGCGACCACATTTGCGGTGGGAACGATCGCGTCTGAACGCGCCGCCGCCCAGCCCAAGCTGGACCCGGAGAATACGCTGTACATGGACCTGAAGAATGGCCGCGTGGTCATTCAGCTGTTCCCCGACCTGGCGCCCAAGCATGTCGCCAGGGTGAAGATGCTGGCGCGCGAGCATTTCTATGACGGCACGCCGTTCCATCGCGTGATTGACGGCTTCATGGCCCAGGGCGGCGATCCCACCGGCACCGGCACTGGCGGCAGCAAATACCCCGACCTACCGGCCGAGTTCACGAACAAGAGGCGGTTCCTGCGCGGCACCGTGGGTGCGGCCCGCACCGCCGACCCCAATACCGCCAACAGTCAGTTCTTCATCATGTTCGCGCCCGCGCCGAACCTGGACGGCCAGTACACGATCTGGGGCCAGGTCGTGTCCGGGATGGAATTCGTCGACCAGATCAAGCGTGGCTCGGGCAGCGGCGGCACCGTCAGCAACCCCGACAAGATCGTCTCGATGCGCGTTGCCGCGGACGTGAAATAGCGCCGATCCGGTCAGCTTCGGCTGTCAACAACCTCTTTTCAGTGAGACCCTCCATGTCCGACCCAACCGCCACCCAAGCGACGCCCGATCCCGAGAACACCCTGTTCATGGAGCTGAAGACCGGCCGGGTGGTTATCCAGCTTTACCCCGATTTGGCCCCGAAGCATGTCGAGCGGGTGAAGATGCTGGCACGCGAGAATTTCTATGACGGCACGCCGTTCCATCGCGTGATCGAGGGCTTCATGGCCCAAGGCGGTGATCCCACCGGAACCGGCACCAGCGGCAGCAAGTATGATGACCTGCCGGCCGAGTTCACCAACAAGAAGCACTTCCTGCGCGGCACCGTGGGCGCGGCCCGCACCGCCAACCCGAACAGCGCCAACAGCCAGTTCTACATCATGTTCGCGCCCGCCCCGCATCTGGACGGCCAGTACACCATCTGGGGCCAGGTCGTGTCCGGGATGGAGTTCGTCGACCAGATCAAGCGTGGATCGGGTGGTGGCGGAACGGTCAGCAATCCCGACAAGATCCTGACGGTCCGCGTCGCCGCGGACGTGAAGTAAGGCGCCTGCCCTGAAACAGGGCGGCGCGACTCTGTCCCGCGCCGCCCTGACTTGACGGGATGCCCGGCCTGTCGTTTTAAGCACGCGGCAGGTCGTCTTACGTGCGCCTGCGCATCCCACGCACAAAATGTGGGCCGGTAGCTCAGCGGTAGAGCAGTTGACTTTTAATCAACTGGCCGCGGGTTCGATCCCCGCCCGGCTCACCAAATTCTTTCTCATGCGATCATGCAGGGCTATCCTGGGACGCAGACCGGAACCGTCGCCGGTTGGGTCGGTCCGTTGTCGCGATCAGGTTTCGGGGGCGTGCATGCATTGGATCCTGCTGGCCGGCCTGACCATGCTGAGCGTCCCTTTTGCCGTGGCGTCCGCCCAGGGAACCGGCCCGGGCGCTGTTGCCGGCAGCGCCTTTACCGGTGCGCCCGCGGATCTTCCGGTTTCCGCCGCCGGCGCCAACAATAACAACAACATCTCCGCCGCGCCGGTGCCTGGCCCGGTCCCGGCACCGCATCCGGGCGAGATGGTGCTCCGCTTCGGCGGGCGCGCGAATGTCTCCGGGGGAGCCGGCTTTTCCAGTGTGGATAGCCTCGCCGGCTCGCGTTCACCGGGACGGTGACGGCTATGCCAGTTGCCAGGGCAGGATGGTCGTGGCGATCCGCACCGATCGCGCTGGCAGCGGCAAGGGCAAACGCGGGATGACGATACCGGCCGGACATGACGCGCCATCGAACCCCCTGCCTCTGGCGCGCGCGGTAACCGACACGCATGATTTCGCGCCCTTTATACGCACCCTCGGCCGCGGCCCGGGGCGCTCCCGGTCGCTGACCCGGGCGGAGGCGCGTCAGGCACTGGGCATGGTGCTGCGCGGTGAGGCGACGGGCGAGCAGATCGGCGCGCTGCTGATGCTGCTGCGGTATCGTGGCGAGGCGGCCGACGAGATGGCGGGTCTGGTCGAGGCCGCTCGCGATCACCTGGGGCCATCCTGGCGGCTGGCGCGCCCGATCGACCTGGACTGGCCAAGCTACGCGGATGGACGCACACGCGGGCTGCCTTGGTATCTGCTGTCGGCGCTGCTGCTGGCGAAGTCCGGCCTGCGCGTCGTCATGCACGGCCCGCTGACGGGACCGGGCCGGGTTCCCCTGGTCGAGACGCTGCACCTGCTCGGCATACCGCCATGCACGAGCCCGGCCTCTGCCGAGGCAGCGCTGGCGGCCAGCCGGTTCGCGTTCCTGCCCCTGGAAACCTTGAGCCCCGAACTGTCGCGACTGCTGGCCCTGCGCGGCGTGCTTGGCCTGCGGTCGCCGTTGAACACCGTGGGGCGTCTGCTCGATCCGGCAAATGCCGCCGCCTCGATCGACGGGGTGTTCCATCCCGCCTACATCGCGCTGCATATCGGCGCCGCTTCGCTGCTGGGACGACGGATCACGGTGCTGAAGGGCGGCGGCGGGGAGGCGGAATGGACCGGGGTGAAGCCCGTTGCCGTCAACACGAGCGGCGAGGAACAGGTCTGGCCAGGCCTCGGCGTGGCCGGCAAGCCCGACAGTCAGACACCGGGCGACATGCAGGCACTCTGGCAAGGCAGCCGCGCCGACCCGGCCGGCGAGGCGGCGGTCGTCGCCACGGCGGCGGTCGGCCTGTATGCCGCGGAACGGGGGCAATCCCCCGGCGTGTGCCTCGAACGCGCCCGAAAGCTTTGGACGGAGCGCAACGCCAGGGCATGATGGCCCGATCCGGATACCCTCCCTGGGGTCCGGTATCGGAGGGTTCCCATGACGCGCTACCCGGCGGAGCTGGAAGAACATTGGAGCGTGGCAGGCGAGCCCCTCCTGATCCGCCCGATCCGCCCCTCCGATGCCGCCCAGCACGATGCGTTCTTCCATCGCCTGACACCGGAGGACATCCGGTCGCGCTTCTTCGCCGCGGTGCGCGAACTGACCCCGGCGCAACTCGCGAAGTTCACCCGCCTGGATTACGACCGCGACATGGCGTTCATCGCGGTACGCGAATCCACTGGCGAGACCGTCGGCGTGGCGCGCCTGTCGCGCGAGGAAGATCCGTCGGTGGCCGAGTTCGCGGTGGCCCTGCAGCACGACATGCAGGGCAGGGGGCTCGCCATGCACCTGATGCAGCGCCTGCTCGCCTGGGCGCCCCAGCACGGGCTGCAGGACGTCGTGGGCGAAATCCTGGCGGACAACAGCCCGATGCTCGAGCTCGCGCGTCATCTCGGGTTCAGCCTGCATCATAAGCCGGACGATCCGCAGATCATCGAGGCACGGCTCAGCCTCCTCCCGCCAAGGGCGGCGATCGAACCCCACGAGCCCGTGTAGCTGGCAGCCTGCGGAGCTGGGCGCCTCGCCCTCGCGGCCATCGCCCCCCTGTGTTCGCGGCATGGCGTGGTCTATCGTGATCCGCCGCCGGGAACAGCGGTGGCGGAAGTCAGGGGCCCAGGGGGAACACCGATGCAAGAAGTGCAGGAAGCGGTCATCGCGGAGCCGCGCGCCGGTTGGATGAAGATCATCCTCAACCGCCCGGACAAGCTGAACGCGCTGAACCCCGCCTTGCACGCGGGCGTGGTCGCAGCGCTCGACGCCGCCGAGGCCGACCCCACCTGCCGGGCGCTGCTGCTGACCGGTGCCGGACGCGGCTTTTGCGCCGGGCAGGAACTGGGGGCCGAGGTGATGCCCGGGCCGAACGGCGAGGCGCCGGACATCCGCGCCATTCTCGACCGCTGGAACCCGGTGGTGCGGCGCATCCGCGGCATGCGCCTGCCCGTGGTGTGCGCGGTGAACGGCGTGGCGGCCGGGGCAGGGGCCAACCTGGCGCTTGCCTGCGATCTTGTATTGGCGGGAAAGTCCGCACGCTTCATCCAGTCCTTCATCAAGATCGGCCTGGTCCCCGATGCCGGCGGCAGCTTCTTCCTGCCCCGCCTGGTGGGCGAGGCCCGCGCGAAGGCGATGGCCCTGCTGGGCGAACCGGTCTCCGGCGAGCAGGCCGAAGCCTGGGGCATGATCCACAAGGCGGTGGACGACGCCGCCCTGATGGCCGAGGCCGAAGCCCTGACCGCGCATCTGGCGCTGCAGCCGACCCAGGCGATCGCCCGGATCAAGCAGGCCTTCCTGGCCTCCGGCGGCAACGACCTCGCCACCCAACTCGACCTGGAGCGGGAGTTGCAGCAGGCATCCGGCGGCACCGCCGACTTCCGCGAGGGCGTGCGCGCCTTCCAGGAAAAGCGGCCGCCGGTCTTCACCGGCCGGGCATAACCCGATGACGCCGGAAGCGATGGCACAGGCCTGCGCCGATGCGATGTGGGCCGAGGACAACGCCAGCCAGGGACTCGGCATGCGCATCGAGGCGGTCGGGCCCGGTTCGGCCCGCCTGGCAATGCAGGTGGCGGAGCGCATGGTGAACGGCCTCGGGGTTTGCCATGGCGGGTTCATCTTCACCCTGGCCGACAGCGCGATGGCTTTCGCCAGCAACAGCTACAACGAACGCGCCCTGGCGCAGATGGGCTCGGTGACCTTCCTGCGGCCGGGCCGGCTGGGCGAAACCCTGACGGCGGAGGCGCAGGAACGCGCCCGCGCCGGCCGCACGGGTGTCTACGACGTGCGGGTAAGCGGCAGCGATGGCTCTGTGGTGGCGGAGTTCCGCGGTCACACCCGCGGGATCGGGCAGAAATTCTTCGAAGCGGAGGCAAGCGATGCCAACAGGGCTTGACGCAATCGAAACGGCATCGCGTGACGAGATCGCCGCCCTGCAGCGCACCCGCATGGCCTGGTCGCTGCGCCACGCCTACGAGAACGTGCCGCATTACCGCGCCGCCTTCGATGCCGCCGGCGTGCACCCCGACGATTTCCGCGACCTGTCCGACATCGCCAAATTCCCCTTCACCACCAAGCAGGACCTGCGCGCCAACTACCCGTTCGGCATGTTCGCGGTGCCGCGCGAGAAACTTGCCCGCATCCACGCCTCCTCCGGCACCACCGGCAAGGCGACGGTGGTGGGCTACACCCACAAGGACCTGCAAACCTGGGCCGATGTCGCGGCCCGCTCGATCTACGCCGCCGGCGGCCGCCCCGGCATGATGGTGCACAACGCCTACGGCTACGGCCTGTTCACCGGCGGCCTCGGCGCGCATTACGGCGCCGAGCGGCTGGGCTGCTCGGTGGTGCCGATGTCCGGCGGCATGACCGAGCGCCAGGTGCAACTGATCCAGGATTTCCAGCCCGACATCATCACCGTCACCCCCAGCTACATGCTGGCGATCCTGGACGAATTCCGCCGCCAGGGTCTCGACCCCCGCGCCTGCTCGCTGAAGATCGGCATCTTCGGCGCCGAGCCCTGGACCAACGCCATGCGCCGGGAGATCGAGGACGGCTTCGCCATGGACGCCGTCGACATCTACGGCATTTCCGAGGTGATCGGCCCCGGCGTCGGTAACGAATGCATCGAAACCAAGGACGGCCCCCACATCTGGGAGGACCATTTCTACCCGGAGGTCATCGACCCCGAAACCGGCGCCGTGCTGCCCGACGGCGAGCCGGGCGAACTTGTCTTCACCTCGTTGACCAAGGAAGCGATGCCCGTCATCCGCTATCGCACGCGCGACCTCACCCGCCTGTTGCCCGGCACCGCGCGCAGCATGCGCCGGATGGCCCGCATCACCGGGCGCAGCGACGACATGCTGATCATCCGCGGTGTCAACGTGTTCCCCACCCAGATCGAGGAACAACTCCTCAAGAGCCCTGGCCTGACCGGCCACTACCAGATCATCCTGACCCGCGAGGGCCGCATGGACGAGGTCGAGGTGCACGTGGAGGCCCGCGGCGATTTCATCGATGCCGACGCCCATCACGCGGAAGCCCAGGCCGCCGTGCTGCGGATCAAGGAAGCGGTGGGCGTCACCACCCGCGTCCGCATCCGCATGCCCGGCGGCGTCGAGCGGTCCATGGGCAAGGCAGTTCGGGTGATCGACAAGCGCCCGAAGGGCTGAACCGCCGAACGCGCAGCCGGCCGGGCCGCCTTGCGTCAATGCCGGATATGTTCCGGCCGGAAGCCGATGCCGATCACCCGGGCCGGCAATCGGCGCAGCACAGGGAGCATGCCCAGCAGGCGAACCGGCAAGGGCACCCTCAGCGTGCCCTTGGACTTCAACACGTTGCGGATGACGCGGTTCTGGATCAGCACCTGCATTCGCTGCGTCAACCGCGTCGGCAGTTCCCGCCGCTGTTGCACCGCCCGCAAATCCCCGACCCCCAGCTTGCCCTGCCGCAGGCGTGGCACCAGCACATTGGCGGCAGCAACAGCGTCCTGCACCGCCAGGTTGATCCCAACGCCGCCGATCGGCGACATAGCGTGCGCGGCGTCGCCGATCAGCAGCAGGCCGGGCAGGTACCATTGCCGCAACCGGTTAACCGCGACGGTCAGCAGCTTGACCTTCTCCCAATCGTCGAGCTCCTGCACCCGGTCGTGCAGATAGGGCGCAAGGCGAACGATCTCGGCACGGAACGCCGGCAGGCCCGCCGCGCGGGTATGATCGAAACCGCCCTTGGTGATCACGAAGGCGCATTGCCAGTAATCGCCGCGGTCCAGCAGTGATGAAGATGCGGCCGGCATCGATCCGCCCAAGCGTCTGCGGCGGATCGCCGGGCCGGCGCGACAGACGCATCCACAGCACATCCATCGGCGCGCCGAGATCCTCCACGGCCAGCCCCGCCGCGTCGCGCAGCGTGGACTGACGGCCGTCGGTGGCAATCACCAGTTCGGCGTCGACACGGACCGGCCCGCCCTCGGCGACCGCGCTGACACCGGTGACCTGTCCGCCCTCACGCAGCAGGCCGGTCACTTCAGTGCGCATCATCAGCCGGAAATTCGGATAGCGCCGGGCCTCGCCGGCAAGAAAATCCAGAAACTCCCATTGCGGCATCAGGGCGACGAACTTGCAGCGTGTCGGCAGATGGGTGAAATCGGCCACCTGCACGAAGCTGTCGCCGATCTGCGCGCCGATGCTGCGGAGCTCGTCATGCGGGCGGGCGAGAAAGGCATCCAGCAGCCCAAGCTCGTGCATCACCTGCAAGGTGGACGGATGCACGGTGTCGCCGCGGAAATCGCGCAGGAAATCGCCGTGCTTTTCCAGCACCAGCACGTCGATCCCGGCGCGGGCAAGCAGCAGACCCAGCATCATCCCAGCCGGCCCGCCACCGGCAATACAGCATCGCGCCGCGAGACCGCCGCTCAAGAGCCGCCCTCCAGCACGCCGGCCACGCCCAGCAGCGTGGCCAGCCCCGCCGCCATGCCGGGGATGCTGACCTCCGGCGTCACGTCGATCCATTCCTCCAGCGAATGTGCCCGCCCGCCGGTTCCGCCCGAGCCGATGCGGATGGCGGGGATGCCCAGGCTCATGGGGATGTTGGCATCGGTCGAGGACGCCTCGAAGCCCGGCTCGAACCCGTGCGCGCGGATCGCCGCCTCCGCCAGCCGCACCAGGTCCGAGTTGGCATCGGTGCTGCCGGCCGGCCGGTCGCCGGTCAGCTGGATCTCCGCGGTGATCGGCCCGGACGCAACGGATCGGGCATGGTTCTCGGCATGCACCGCCGCCTCCACGATGGCCAGGAACTCGGCTTCCAGCCGGCCCAGCTCGGTCGCGGAAGCCGATCGCAGGTCGAAATCGGTCCACACCGCATTCGGGATGGAATTGATCGACGTGCCGCCGCCGGTGACGGAGGCGCAGAACGTCGTCTGCGGAGAGCTCGGCACCTGCACCCGGCCCAGCTGGTCGATGGTCCGCGCCATCGCATACATCGGATTGACCAGCCCGAAGGCGGAAAAACTGTGCCCGCCCGGCCCGCGAAACGTCACGCGGTAGCGCTTGGAACCGATCCCGCTGGTAACGATCCGGTCGATATCCGGGCTGTCCACGGTGATGAACGCGTCGATCCGGTCCTTGTACGGCCCCTTCTGGAACAGATGGCGCATGCCGCGCAGATCGCCCGGGCCTTCCTCGCCGACATCGGCGACGAACAGGATGTCGGCGCGGGTGCGAATTCCCGCCGCGTCCAGCGCCCGCACCCAGGCCAGCAGCACCGACAGGCTGCGGGTGTCGTCGCCGATCCCCGGCGCGAACAGAAGATGGCCTTCGCGGCGCACCTTCACGTTCGTGCCGGCGGGAAACACCGTGTCCAAATGCGCCGCCACGCAGACCAGCGCCCCGTTGCCGCCGCCGCGGCGGATCGCCGTCACATTGCCCTCCGCATCCATCGCCACGTCCTCCAGCCCGTGCGCCTTGGCCATCTCCATCCAGGCCCGGGCGCGCGCATCCTCGTGGAACGACGGCGCCTCGATCTCCGTCAGCCGGATCAGGTCCTCCACCATGCGGTCATGCTCGGCCGCGATGGTCGCCTTGGCGCGATGGAAGGCGGGGCTCGCCAGGATCTGGCGGATGGTGGCGGCGGCGTCGGTGGGCATGTGCGTTCCTGGGCTGGTATTGGAGGGTGAGCGGTGCCGGGGCAGGATAGCCGGAGAACCAAGGGGATGCGCATGAGCTTGATCGACTCGCTGCAGAAAAACCTGCCGGACTTTCCAAAACATCTTGGCATCGAATTCGTCGAGGCCAGCCCCAACCGTGTCATCGCCACCATGACCGTGCGCGACGACCTCTGCACCGAGACGAAATCCGTCCATGGCGGCGCCCTGATGGCCTTCGCCGACACGCTCGGCGCGGTCGCCACCATCATCAACATCCCGCGCGAGAACTGGACCGCGACGATGGAGAGCAAGACCAACTTCATCGCCCCCGCGCCCACCGGCACCAAACTGACCGGCCAGACCACCCCGCTGCACAAGGGCAGGCGCACCCAGATCTGGGAAACCACGATCACCCGGGAAGACGGCCGGGTCGTGGCGAAGGTCACGCAGACGCAACTGGTCCTTTAGCCCGATCGCGGGCAGAATTGCGCGAACGGAGGCGACCATGAGCGGCTACACCATCGACCGCACCAGCAATTCGCGCCGCCAGGCCGTCGAGGAATGGCTCTGGGGCCTGGATCTCGTCTCGCCCGAGGTTCGCGAGAAGATCGTCACCGCCTGGGTCAGCACCTGGTCCTCCAGCCCCTACCAGGAGCTGTCGGACATGCCCTTCTCCCCCTCCGCGCCGGACTATCGGCTGGAATGGCATGTCAACGACGTCACCCGCACCGGCGTCGACCTCGCCAAACGCGCCGCCGCCGACTGGGGGGCAAAGATCGACTGGGACGTGATGATGTCCATCCTGATCCTGCACGACGTCGACAAGCCGCTGATGTACACCCGCGAGGCCGACGGCGTCGGCTACTCGCAACTGTCCAGGGAATTGCCGCACGGCGTGGTCGGCGCGATGCTGCTGAAGGAGCTCGGCTTTCCGCACGCCGTCGTTTCCACCGTCGCCACGCATGCCGGCAATGCACCGTTCCATGGCAGCAATCTGGAGGCCTATGTGCTGCACTACGGCGACTACTTCGCCGCCGACCGGGCCATGTTCCTGGCCGGAAAAACGCCTTTCTACCAAAAACACGCCAAATAACCGTTCCACTACCAAAGGGAAGAAACCGCCATGCGCGCCGCCGGTACTGCACGAACCGCACCAGCCGCTGACCATCGAGAATGTCGACATCGCCAAGCCGAAGAACCGCGAGGTGCTGATCCGCACCTCCTATGCCGGCCTGTGCCATTCCGACCTGCATTTCATCGAGGGGCTGTATCCCTGTCCGCTGCCGATGGTGCTCGGCCATGAATCCTCCGGCATCATCGAGCAGGTCGGCTCGGACGTGACTTATGTGAAGCCGGGCGATCACGTCATCACCTGCCTCTCGGTGTTCTGCGGCCATTGCTCGCAATGCTCCACCGGGCATCCGAATCTCTGCGAGGACACCGAGGTGAAGCTGGTGCCTGGCGCCGCCCGCCGCCTGTCCATGAACGGCCAGGTGGTGCACCAGTTCGCCAACCTCTCCTCCTTCGGCGAGCTGATGCTGGTGCACGAGAACGCGGTGGTGAAGATCCGCGACGACATGCCGCTGGACGTGGCCTCCATCATCGGCTGCGGCGTCATCACCGGCGCCGGCGCGGTGTTCAACTCCGCCAAGGTGGAAGTGGGCGCGGACGTCGCGGTCATCGGCTGCGGCGGCGTGGGTCTGTCCGCGGTGAACGGCGCGGCGCTGGCCGGCGCGGGGCGGATCATCGCCATCGACACGCTGCAATCCAAGCTGGAACTGGCGCTGAAGGTGGGCGCCACGCACACGATCAACGCCTCCAACGTCGATCCGGTGGAGATGGTCAAGGAACTCACCGGCGGCGGCGTGCACTACTCGTTCGAGGCGCTGGGCCTGAAATCCACCGCCGAGCAGAGCTTCTACATGCTACGCCCGGGCGGCACCGCCACGATCATCGGCATGGTTCCGTACGGCACCAAGATCGAGCTGCACGGCTACGACTTCCTGCGCGAGCGCAAGATCCAGGGCAGCTCCATGGGCGGCAACCGCTTCCGCGTGGACATGCCCCGCCTGGTGGAATTCTACCGCCAGGGCAAGCTGCACCTGGACCATCTGATCAGCGGCAAGATTAAGCTGGATCAGATCAACGAGGGGTTCGCGGCATTGAAGTCGGCGCAGCCGGTGCGGCAGTTGATCGACTACGCGGCCGGGTAGGGGGCGGGGGAAGGAATGTAGGGTGCGGTGCCTCTCGGCACCGCACCAACAACCGCCCCGCCGATCAACGCCGGGCTGCCCGCGACCCTCCGGCCGTCGCCCATCGCGTCCCGCCAGCTTCGTTGCCTGCAACCGCCCGTACCAGCGGCGACGGAAATCCCGTCATTGTCTCACGTTGCGTATCACGTAGATTAATCGCATTACATGAGACTGCCGCAACGCCATCCGTCATAGGCGCCGGCCGCTCCGACGCTTCCCCATCCAACACTCCCTCGTCCTGGCCGGCCTTGTGCCGGCCATCCACGCCTTGCGGTACCAAAGCCGGCAAGGCCGAGGGGCCCACCGGGTGCCCCCCCCCCGCGTCCACCGGCCCCTCCGCCCCTCCGCCCAGCGCCTCCGCCATCATCCGCGCGGCGGCATGCTCCTCCCAGGCGGCCCGCCCCGAAGCCGCCTCGTCCCGCTCAACCACCCGCCGGGCCGCCCGCATCCGCAGCAGCACCCGCAGCACGCTCTTGCCCTCCCGCATCAAGCTCATCGCCTGCGCCCGGAATTTGCGCGCCGCCTCGAACTCGCAGCTACGCTCACCCGCCAGCCGCAGGCAATCCATCGCCCAGGCATCCGCGGCGACGTACTGCGCCGCCAACCGTCCTTCGGCCGCATTCACCGGCTGCAAGGCCGCCACTGCCGCCATCGCCGCCCGATCCCGCCGTGCCCAACCCGACGGATCATCCGTGGCCGGTGGGGGCAACGCTCCGCGAAGGATCAGAATAATCTCGTGAAACGCCTCTCGGGGCGGCAAGCGCGCCCAATCGGACTGCGGATCGGATGGTTCGTCGTGCAAAGGGTCCATTCTGTTAGAGTTCCAGTCATTTATAATAACCGAAACCGCAAAGATCGTCCGCGAGCAATTTCACTGTAGCGTGAGGGAGCGAAGCGATACCCATCGATCCGTCTCCCCATCGATCGCGACGAACTTGCCCCCGATATTGCCGCCGGCCGGAATTCGGGTCGGACGGATGCGATGGGCGACAGTGGTTCGCTCAACTGTACCTGGGCCGGCCGACACCGGCAACGCTGTAATATGGCCGCCTGGCTTGGTTGTCGGAGGCTCCCGGGCTCATGCGCTGCGAAAACCCGCGCGATTCAGGCGGTGGCGTGACGCGCCACCTACCGGCTCAAGCCAACATCCTGTTCCGAGCAGGCCAGACAAACAGCGATCCATCCTCGAGGGGAGGGCGGATCTGCCCGATTTACGGCGTGATCTCGGTCAAGTCGGTCCATTTATCCGGACCCGGCCGATCGATCTTAACTTTCCAGAGTAATATCATCGTCTCGATATTTACATTGAGAATTCAAAAAATCGTCCAGGAATTTCTTTCACGAATACGGGGGAAGGGCGACCTTTGCGCGGGGGTGCTCGCGCAGGACCCGCGTATATTATATGTGACATTGTCTGATAATGGGCACATTTATAATAATAACCGTTTATTTACCTAGAAATATAATAGATAATTCGCGATAGTGCCATTTTTATATTGACTTATCGTCGATTTGACAATATTACAAATTACGACAAACCACATAAAGTCCAGGAAAATGATCGGATTTTCTATAGCAAAAGGCAAGGCGTCCTGCCCAATTCATCGCAATGATTTGGCGGTTTTATTGGCGACTGCTGGAATCGTTGGGGGGGCGTTGCCGGCGCAGGCGTTGACAATCAATACTGCTTTCGACAGCACTGTTACCAGACTGTCCAACGCCCTGGAAGTAGAAGCGGCATTTAATACGGCTGCCTCTACCTTCACCGGTGCCTTTATCAATGCGGCAACAGTCAATATAATAGTCAGCTGGGGCTATATTCAAGCCACGCCACTTGCATCCAATCAGGCGGGCGCCAGCGCAACCGCCCTCTACGGATACTGGACCTATCCCCAGATCCGCAGCGCCTTGGCGTCTTCGATCACCCTGCCGGCAACGCAAACAGGTCCGGCCTACTTTGCGATGGCCCGCGCCGAAGCCAAGGCGCTGGGGCTGCTCCCCGCCACATCCACCATCTCCGACGGCGCAATTGGGTTCAACAGTCGCCTGCGCTACGATTTCAACCAGGCAGACGGGATCACCGCGGGCAGCTACGACTTCGTCGCGGTCGCCCAACATGAGATTTCCCAAGTGCTCGGGCGCGGCACCGCGGTCACGCCGACAGGCGTGGGATTCTATCAACTTCCGGCCGACCTGTTCCGCTATAGCGCGCCCGGGGTACGGAGCTACGCCTACACCACCCCCACCTATTTCTCGACAGATGAAGGCAAGACCAACTCTGGCTGGTTCGACAATCTGAACGACGGCGGCGACCGGGACAACTGGCTTACCGGAAGCGGCGGCAGCTATCCCCATGACATAATGAATGCCTATATCGTCCCTGGCGCAACATCAATCTCCGCGGCGGATTTTCAATTTCTCAATGCTCTCGGCTGGAGGGGAGCGGCTGTGGCGACCGAGCAACTGGCTGACCCGGCGCTGCCGGAACCCGCGACCCTGGCGATACTGGGCACCGCATTGGCCGGCCTCGCCCTGGTCCTCCGGCGCCGCTCCGCTCGATAAGACAGGGCGGTTCCATCGGCCATCATTCCCGATAGTTGCCCTGAGATCCGATTGGGCGCTCGCTCCTTCGGCTCAGGACCAGAGGCTAGCGAGGCGGCATTGACGGTCCGCTCAGGTCAAGACTCGTTCCTGCGCGGGACGTCCCGAATCACACCTGGTCGTAATCAACCGTCACCTCCGCGGTAACCGGCCGAGACTGACACGTCAGCACATATCCCGCCTCGGTCTCCCAGGGCTCCAGCGAGAAATTCACCTCCATCTCCACCTTGCCCTCCAATACCTTCGCCCGGCAGGTGCAGCACATCCCGCCCTTGCAGGAATACGGCAAATTCAGCCCCGCCCGGATGGCGGCATCGATGATCGCCTCGCCCTCGGCCACCGGAATGATCGTGCGCGTCCCCTCATAAATGATCGTCGCCAGCGCCTTCGGCCGGGCGCTCGGCGCCACCGCCACCGGGCGGCGGCGCGCGCCGGGGGAGGGGGTGAAGCGCTCCACATGCACCCGCTCCCGGGCCATGCCGAGGCCGAGCAACGCCGGCTCCAACCCCTCGATCATCGCCAGCGGACCGCAGATCAGCGCCTGGTCGATCGCGGCGGGCGGCGGCATCAGCTTCAGCAGATGGCGCAGCTTTTCCGGGTCCAGCCGGCCGTTCAAGACGGCGATGTCCTGCTGCTCGCGGGAAAGCACATGGAACACCGACAGGCGCGACAGATAGCGGTCCTTCAGATCCTCCAGCCGGTCGCGGAACAGGATGCCCGGCGTGTTGCGGTTGCCGAAGAACAGGAACACCCGGCTGGCCGGCTCGCGCGCCAGCACGGTCTTGACGATGGACAGGATCGGCGTGATGCCCGACCCGGCGGCGAACACCGCATAGGTCCGGCCGGCACCGCCCGCCGGCGGCACCCCGAAGCGGCCCATCGGCGTCATCACCTGCACCGTGTCGCCGGGCCGCAGCGTGTCGTTCACCCAGTTGGAAAACACGCCGCCCTCCACCCGCTTCACCGCCACCCGCAACTCGCCGTCATCAGGCCCGGAGCAGATCGAATAGGACCGCCGCAAATCCTCGCCCTCGATCGTCGCGCGCAGGGTCAGGTACTGCCCGGGCGTGAAGCGATACGCCGCGCGCAACCCCTCCGGCACCGCGAACGCCAGGGAAACCGCATCCGGCGTTTCCTGGCGCAGATCGGCGATGGTCAGTTCGTGAAACTCAGGCTGGGTCATGCGGCGTTTCCCGGCGGCGATGCAGCCCAAGGTATGATCGACCCGCGATCCGCGGTCCAGTTCCCCGCCCGCCCGGCAGGTTTTGCCGCCCCCGCCCGCCCGATCGGCCAAACCTGCCCGGCCAGCGCCCGGAAGCGGGTCATAAATCACGCTATTTCAATACCTTGGCCGCTGGCACCGGAATTGCGAAGCCATTCCCGCACCATCCGCAGGAGCCCCGCATCATGTCCATAGGCAACATCGCTTCCAGCATCTGGCGTCCGACGGCGCCTCTGACGTCCTCCACGGCGCAAAAGCCAGGCGCCACCCAGGCGCCGCCAACCCCGCCGCAAGCCACGCAAACGACCGAGATATCCGGACCCGCCGATCCCTTCCGGCAACTATCCGCCGATGTTCAGGCCAAGCTGCTGCAACTGCAGGCGACCGGCTCTGACACCACCCAGGCCAGCGCCGCCTCGGGCCGGCTGACCAGGCCGCACCACCATTCCGCAGACGCCGACCCCGACGACGCCGGCAGCCTGGTCCCCACCGGCGCCACGCCCGGCACCATCACGACGGCGGGCGCAACCCCGGCCGATACGTCGATGCTCGATGCCATGCGCCAGGCCATCCAGGCCTATGCCGCGACCGCCTCCAGCAGCAGCGCCAACCTCACCGCCCCGCTCACAACAGCCTAGGCCGCCCGACCGATCAGTGGCACTTGAACGCGTCGAACGGCTCCCGGCAGGCACGGCAGCGATACAGCGACTTGCAGGCGGTGGAGCCGAACTCCGCCAGCAACTCGGTATCGTCGCTGCCGCAGCGCGGGCAGGCGGCCTTCGCCTCGCCGAACAGCGCCCGCCGCCCGCCGGCGGGCCCGGGCGGCGCGATGCCGTAGGCCAGCAGCTTCTCCCGCCCCTCCGGCGTCAGCCAATCCGTCGTCCAGGCCGGTGACAGCACGGTGCGGATCGCCACATCGGCAAACCCCGCCCGCGCCAGCGCCGTCTCGATCTCCAGCGCAATCACGTTCATCGCCGGGCACCCGGTATAGGTCGGCGTGATGGTCACTTCCACCCGCTCCCCGTCCACCGTCACCTCCCGCAGCACACCCAGATCGGCGATGGTCAAAACCGGGATCTCCGGATCGGTTACCGAAGCAACCGCCTCGTACGCGCGCTGGCGGGCATCCGCTACCATTTCGCCCCGGGATGACTGCGCTGCAGATACTGCAGCTCCGCCAGGATATGCCCCAGATGCTCGCTGTGCCGCCCGCTGCGCCCGCCGGTCTGCATCCAGCCGTCCCGCGGCCGCGCCAGCGTCGCCCGCGCCAGAATGGCGTCGATCCGCGAAGACCAGCCATCGTGCAGTTCCGCCGGATCGGGAATGATCCCGGCATCGATCAACGCCTGGTCCGGCGCATCCACCTCGAAGAACTCGCCGCTGAACGGCCACATCTCCTCCAGCCCCTCCTGCGCCCGAAGATGGCTTTCCTCGGTGCCGTCGCCCAGCCGGATCAGCCATTCGGCGGAGTGGCGCAGATGATAGGCGGTTTCCTTCTCCGCCTTGG
Source organism: uncultured Alphaproteobacteria bacterium (assembly GCA_963839645.1). Lineage (GTDB taxonomy): Bacteria > Pseudomonadota > Alphaproteobacteria > Acetobacterales > Acetobacteraceae > PALSA-911. The sequence goes on from CAWIVZ010000002.1 coordinate 150,027, forward strand.
CCGCAATGGCGGCGATGGTTGCATCCGACGACGACATCGCCGCCCGCCAATACGGATCGATGAACGCCGAATACAGCACCTGCCGCACGATCGTGCAGGCGAAATCCCCGTTCGGCTGCTCCGCGATCAGCAGATTGCGGTACTGCCGCGCATCCCGCCGATACGCCAACTGGTCCTCGTCCAACCCGCATTGCGCCCCGGCATGGTCATACAGCGCCCGAGCCTGGCCGATCAGGTCCAGCGCGATATTCGCCAGCGCCAGATCCTCCTCCAGCGTCGGCGCATTGCCCGTCCACTCGGAAAGCCGATGCCCCAGGATCAGCGCATCGTCGGCCCGCCGCAGCAGATGCAGCACCAAAGGCGTCTCATCGACGGTGATGGAGGTTGTGGCAACCGGCATCACATATGCCCGACTTCGTCCGGTACTTCATAGAAGGTCGGATGCCGGTAGATCTTCGATCCCGTCGGCTCGAACAGCATCTCCCGGTCCGCCGGGTCGGACGCCGTGATGGCGTTGGACGGCACCACCCAGACCGACAGGCCTTCGCCGCGGCGCGTATACACGTCCCGCGCCGCCTGCAAAGCCATCTGCGCATCCGCCGCATGCACGGACCCGGCATGCTTGTGCGCCAGGCCGTTGCGGCTGCGGACAAAGACCTCCCAAAGGGGGGTAGGGGCTTCCGTCATGGTCAGGCTGCCTTCTGCTGCATGCGCGCGCGTTCCTTCTCGGCGAACGCCAAAGCCGCTTCCCGCACCCAGGCGCCTTCCGCGTGCACCTTGTTGCGGTGCGCCAGGCGCTGGCGGTTGCACGGTCCGCCGCCGGCGATCACCCGCTTGAACTCGTCCCAGTCGATCGGCCCGTGCTCCCAGTGCCCGGTCGCCTCGTTGAAGCGCAAATCCGGGTCCGGCATCGTCAGGCCGATATGCCGCGCCTGCGGCACCGTCGCGTCGATGAATTTCTGCCGCAGCTCGTCATTGGAAAACCGCTTTATTTTCCATTGCATCGACTTGTCCGAATGCTGCGAAGCCGTATCCGGCGGCCCGAACATCATCAGCGAAGGCCACCACCAGCGGTTCAGCGCATCCTGCGCCATCTCCTTTTGCTCCTTCGTGCCGTTCGCCAGCGTCACCATGATCTCGTAGCCCTGGCGCTGGTGAAAGCTCTCCTCCCGGCAGATCCGGATCATCGCCCGCGCATACGGCCCATACGAGCACCGGCAAAGCGGGATCTGGTTCATGATCGCCGCCCCGTCCACCAGCCAGCCGATGGTGCCGATATCGGCCCAGGTCAGCGTCGGATAGTTGAAGATAGAACTGTATTTCGCCCGCCCGGACAGCAGCTGCTCGGTCAGCTCCTCGCGCGACACGCCCAGCGTCTCGGCCGCGGCATACAGGTACAGCCCATGCCCGCCCTCATCCTGCACCTTCGCCAGCAGCGCCGCCTTGCGCCGCAGGCTCGGCGCCCGGGTGATCCAGTTGCCTTCCGGCTGCATGCCGATGATCTCGGAATGCGCGTGCTGGCTGATCTGGCGCACCAGCGTGCGGCGATAGGCTTCCGGCATCCAGTCGTTCGGCTCGATCCGGTCTTCGGCATCTACCCGCGCCTGGAACCTGGCTTCGCGGGCCGGGTCCTCGGCGGCGGTGACGGTTTCCTTGGTATTGAGGGCCTGCGTGTACATTCGCCGCTCCAAATCCTGCGATTGGACCTGCATATAGGATAGCAGGTTCCAGCCGCAAATTGTGCCCCCCGCTGAAGCCGGTATGCTGCGCCCCGGAAACGCCGAACGGAGCCTTACCAGCATGGATTTCACCCTCTCCCCCGCCCAGGAACAGATCCGCCAGGAAGTGCTGCGCCTCTGCGCCCGCTTCGACGAGACCTACTGGCTGGAACGCGACCAGACCGCCACCTTCCCCGAGGATTTCTACCGCGCCTGCGCCGATGGCAGCTGGCTCGGCATCGCCATGCCGGAGGAATACGGCGGCGCCGGCCTCGGCATCACCGAAGCCGCGATCATGGTCCAGGCCGTCGCGGAATCGGGTGCGGCCATGTCCGGCGCGTCCGCCATCCACATCAACATCTTCGGCCTCAACCCCGTGGTCGTGCACGGCACGGAAGCGCAGAAGCGCCGCATGCTGCCGCCACTGATCCAGGGCAAGGACAAGGCCTGCTTCGGCGTCACCGAGCCCGATGCCGGCCTGAACACCACGGAAATCAGCACCCGCGCCGAAAAGAAGGGCGACCGCTACATCGTCACCGGCCAGAAGATCTGGACCTCCACCGCCCAGGTCGCCAACAAGATCCTGCTGCTCGCCCGCACCACGCCGAAGGACAGGATCACCCGCAAAACCCAGGGCCTGAGCCTGTTCTACACCGACCTCGACCGCACCAAGGCCGATGTCCGCCTCATCCACAAAATGGGCCGCCACGCGGTGGACAGCAACATGGTGTTCTTCGAGGGCATGGAAATCCCCGAGGAAGACCGCATCGGCGAGGAAGGCGAGGGGTTCCGCGCCATCATCCACGGCCTGAACCCCGAACGCATCCTGCTCGCCGCCGAGGCCGTCGGCATCGGCCGCGTCGCCCTGGCGCGCGCCACCAAATACGCCCGCGAGCGCATCGTCTTCGGCCGCCCCATCGGCCAGAACCAGTCCATCCAGCATCCCCTCGCGAAGAACTGGGCCGAGCTCGAAGCCGCCAACCTGATGATGCTGAAGGCCGCCAGCCTCTATGACCGCGGCATGGAATGCGGCGCCGAGGCCAACGCCTCGAAATACCTGGCCGCCGAGGCCGGCTTCCATGCCTGCGAGCAGGCGGTCATGACGCATGGCGGCATGGGCTATGCGGTGGAGTACCACGTGGAGCGCTATTTCCGCGAAATCATGATCCCCCGCATCGCCCCGATCAGCCCGCAGCTGATCCTCGTCCTACCTCGCCGAGCGCGTGCTCGGCCTGCCCAAATCCTACTGAACGAAAGCCCAGGAAAATGCCCAAGACCCCCGACTACTTCCACGGCAAGACCATCGTCATCACCGGCGCCGCCAGCGGCATCGGCCGCGCCACGGCGCTGATCTTCGCGCGGGAAGGGGCCAACGTCGTCTGCGCCGACATCGACGCGCCCGGCGCCGCCCGCACCGCCGAAACCGTCATCCAGCACGGCGCCCGCGCCATTTCCGTGCCCACCGACGTCTGCTCGCGCGAGCAGGTCAACGCCATGATCGCCCGCGCCATCGAGCAGTTCGGCCAGGTCGATTTCCTGTTCCAGGCCGCCGGCGCCGCGCTGCGCCGCGCCAAATTCCTGGAGATCGACGACGCGCTGTATGACAAGACCTTCGAGCTGAACACCAAGGGCGTCTTCCTCGGCATGCAGGCGGTGCTGCCGCACATGCTGGAACGCGGCTTCGGCGTCATCGTCAACGTCGCCAGCATGTCCCACAAGCGCGGCGGCCCCGGCGCCTCCATCCACTACGCCGCCGCCAAGGGCGCGGTGCTCACCATGACGCTCGGCGTCGCCCGCGAATTCGCCGATCGCGGCATCCGCGCCTTGTCGATCTCGCCCGGCCCGATCAACACCCCGTTCCAGGCCGCCTCCAACACCTCGCCGGAACTGATGGCCCAGTTCAAGAACGACGTGCCGATGAAGCGCTACGGGGAACCCGAGGAGATCGGCGAGCTTGTATTGTTCATGTGCTCGGATGCCTGCACCTACATGACCGCCGATACCGTCTACGTGAACGGCGGCGGCGGCTATCGCTGAAAGGACCACGGCCATGGCCGCGCGGGTGATCGCCGTCGAACCGTTCGACATCGTGGTGTTCGGCGCCAGCGGCGACCTCGCCAGCCGCAAGCTGCTGCCGGCCCTGTACCACCGCGACCTCGCCGGCCAGATCCCGCAACACGCCCGCATCATCGGCGTCTCCCGCCGCCCCAACACCCACGCGGAATTCCGCGCCGCCGCGCGCGAAGCGGTGCGGGCGAGCGTGGGCGCCGGCAACGGTGGACGAAGCCGCCCTGAAGCGCTTCTGCGAACGCCTGTTCTACGTCCCGGTGGACGTCGGCGCGGACAAGGGCTGGGCCGAACTCGCCGCGCTCCTGAAGGACGGCGAGGACCGCATCCGCGTCTGCTACCTCGCCACCGCGCCGGAACTGTTCACCGTCATCGCCAAACAGCTCGGCAAGCGCAAGCTGGTCACCGAGCGCACCCGCCTGGTGGTGGAAAAGCCGATCGGCAAAAGCCTGCAATCCGCGCGGGAGGTCAACGACACGCTCGGCAGCGTGTTCGCCGAGCGCAACATCTACCGCATCGATCATTACCTGGGAAAGGAAACCGTCCAGAACCTGATGGCGCTGCGCTTCGCCAACGCCCTGTTCGAGCCGCTGTGGAACAGCCGCTACATCGACAGCGTGCAGATCACCGTGGCCGAGACCATCGGCGTCGAAGGCCGCGCCGCCTATTACGACACCGCCGGCGCGCTGCGCGACATGGTGCAGAACCACATGCTGCAACTGCTCTGCCTGGTGGCGATCGAAACCCCGATGTCGATCGAGGCCGACAGCGTGCGCGACGAAAAGCTCAAGGTTTTACGCGCGCTGAAGCCGATCGACGAGGCCAACGCCCAGCACCCTCACCGTGCGCGGCCAGTACCGCGCCGGCGCCATCGCGGACGGCGCCGTGCCGGGCTACCTGGAGGAACTGGAGTCCAAATCCAGCCACACCGAAACCTTCGTCGCCATCAAGGCGGAAATCGGCAACTGGCGCTGGGCCGGCGTGCCGTTCTACCTGCGCACCGGCAAGCGCCTGCCCAACCGGGTATCCGAAATCGTCGTCACCTTCCGCCCCGTCCCGCACTCGGTGTTCGACACCTCGGCCGGCCCGATCGCCAGCAACCGCCTGGTGATCCGCCTGCAACCGGACGAGGGCGTGAAACTATGGCTGATGATCAAGGACCCCGGCCCCGGCGGCATGCGCCTGCGCCACGTCCCGCTCGACATGAGCTTCGCCGCCGCCTTCGGCGTGCGCAACCCGGATGCCTATGAACGCCTGGTGATGGACGTGGTCCGCGGCAACCAGACCCTGTTCATGCGCCGCGACGAGGTGGAAGCCGCCTGGGCCTGGATCGACCCGATCCTGGATGCCTGGCACGCCTCCGAGGAGCCGCCGAAAAGCTACACCGCCGGCACCTGGGGGCCGTCTTCGGCCATTGCCCTGATCGAGCGGGATGGGCGGACTTGGCATGATGAGGACGATTAGTGATCCAAAGGGTCCTATTGGATGGCAGTTTTCGACCCGTGTTTACACATTGGCGGCCAATCAGCCGATCCTTAAACGGACATTCGGTATGCCGCGTCACCGGGAAGTCGCGCCCTTGCCGGACATCCATGATGCTCCGCGATAATCCCCGAAGCGGACTTTCAGCGCAGACACCTGCTATACCCGAACGACCACGCCTAGCCGCGATGAGGTAGCGACCATAGCAGGTATGCACCGTCAGATTGTCCGCCCCGGAAACGAACACTTGGCAAGGAAAGCAGTCGTTTATTCGGATCGGCTTAGGGTTTCCACCGCCATGGGCGTGCCAACTCATCGGTCACGTGATATCGGCATGGCATTGTGGCACCGATTTACAAATCTCGGGTCGTCGGACTGACCACACCTACAGCTATCTTACGCCCACAAAAAACCGGATTGATAAGGAGAAATCTCGCAGGTGCCCGTTACCATTTTTGGTAAAAGGAAAATCGCTCAAGCCATGTACAAGCGGGGACGCCAGTTCGTCGGTGCGGCGCTTTGCTACAGCGGCAGATGGGCTACGTCTATCCCGTAGCATACATGGTGGCACAGGGGGCTGAGCTCATCCTGAAGGGGGGCCTGCTCTTCGCCAACTATGACTACTTCAAGCCGATTTTGGGCAAACGGGGCGTGCTCGGCCATGACCTCGTAAAATGTGCCGACGCCGCTACAGCGGCATTTGGCCTTCACCAGATGGCCCCCCTACTTCGGCGAGAGTTGGAGAAGCGAACGAGCTCTACCAAGGTCATGTCCTGCGCTATGCCAGTGGCCACGACTTGTTCGTTGGATCGGAAAGCATCGAAATCGGGCATGTGGTGCTGCGGATGCTGGCGGTTATGAAAGTGATAGATGGCACGCTCGCCACTATGTTTCCGCCAACGTCCTCCTAGAGGGTGACATGAAAACTCCGGCTAGGAGGTCGCGCGTTGCAGCATAATGGCTAAGGCGTGCAGCAAGCATAGCAAGGGGGTGCAGTGCCGCTCTTGGCACTGCACCACTACCTTGGGTGGTCCGCCATGATGTAAGGTCGATCGGCATTGTGCCTTCATGGCTAGCCGAAAGAATTGATGCAGTGCCAAGTGGCACTGCACCAATTCTTTTCTACATCTTCTGCGCAGTAACGAAACGAAACCGTTACCCCAAAGGTGATAAGACTGTGGCGATCATCATAGCATTACCGAAGGGCCACGCCTGATCGCCATCGTCTATTATATTGCCACGGACATCGGAATGATGCACATTACGGTTCGTTCCGCTATCCTCTGAGACAGCCTGGGCTGAAAATAGGAGCCTATAAGGAGGACAGTCTGACTGAGACTCACAAACATATCAATCGAAATAAAAAGGGCCTTATGCCGTGTCCAAGAAGAAAATTACATATCTGGTCGCTGGACTTCTGACGCTTGCCGCAATCCAAAATACGGTGGCGGCAAGCACGGTAACCTCAGTGATGCTTTAGTCCAAGCCCTTCGCCGTTATGGAATGACCACAGCGGAAGCTGGACCGCCAGTAGCGGTGAAATTTTGCGCAATACCCAATAATAACCCCCTGTCCGTATCGGTATTACCATTTATTATGACTGATATATCGGCAACAATAACCATGAACAATCTCGGAGATGGCGGCTTGCTCCTACGTGGTGATGGCACCGGCCAGAACGGTTTATCTTATCCTTGGGGGTAACGGTTATGGCCAAGGCTCAAGAGGGGGCGCCTCCGGAACCTCAATATATTGGGATGTTATCCATAACGGAGTGTTTTCCCCGGAGCAGGGCTCGTATCAGGTTATTTCGCACCAGCGGTACATATCTCATTACAGTTTCGGTTATAGGTAATGCCTACTCGGCTTATGTCGATGGCTCTTCGATTCCCGCTACGACATTAATCGACAACACATTTCTCAGCGGAAGGGTCGGGCTCTATGACAATAAGCCTAACACGACTACAGGCTCAGGATTCGGACCGGCCGCGTCGTTCAGTAATTTCAGTTTGACTGGGACACTCGCACCCGTGCCGGAGCCAGGATCCCTTGCGCTGGTTAGTTTTGCGTTAATGGCGACTGGCATTGTCCGCCGTCGACCGGGTTGAGAATGCGCTTCACAGGTGGCCAAAGAGTTCGCCCATTTAGGGGGCGCTTATTCCAGGAGCAAGCGTAGGGAAAGCGGTGAAGTTCCACTTGGAACTTCACCGCTTTCCCCATCGAACTGAAATGGTGCAATGCCAAGCGGCATCGGCACCCTACGTCGCTATCCGAGGCATCACCATAGAAGCCGACAGACCGCTCTCGGCCAGATCGTGCCAAACTCGGATGTCCGGTTCCGATCACAGCCGCTCAGAAGCGGACAGGCGGCTCTCCACCCGAAGCGGACATTGACGCACCCAAACGCGATGACCTCTGCGGGAGACACGGCGGTCTTGCACCCGTAACGCTCTGGCTGTGTCTCGGGCCGAGAGATACGCAGCGTCTGTGTCAGGCGCCAACCGGGCACGCCCCGTGCCGGGGCGTCTGCATGGACACCGACCAAATTGCCGGTCCATAATTCGCCAACAGGCGCGCTCCGGGAGCGACGTCGCGCGGAGAGGTCCAAGATGAACGATTTCGATCAATCCTTCGTTGAGTTTCAGGCCGAGATGCAGGTTCGGCATGCCGCCGAAGACTGGCTCGCTTCCTTCGAGACGGCGCTTGTCTCCCGGGATGTGGCGCGTATCGGCGCCTTGTTCCATCAGGACAGCCATTGGCGGGACATCCTGGCCTTCACCTGGAACCTGTCATCGGCCGAGGGCCGGGACAACGTCGCGACGCGCCTCGCGGCGGAACAGGAGCGCACCGGCGCGCACGGATTTCATTTGCCCCCGGGCCGCAAGCCGCCGCGCAAAGTGAAGCGCCTCGGGATCGACAGCGTCGAGGCGATCTTCGAGTTCCAGACGGCGGACGGCAGCGGCGCCGGCATCATCCGGCTTTCGCCGGCACCCGAGGACGGCGACCGGATGAAGGCGTGGCTGCTCTCGACGACGCTGGAGACGCTGGAGGGCTATGAGGAGAAAATCGGCGGCAACCGGCCAACCGGGGCCGCCTATTCGCGGAATTTCGGCGGCGACAACTGGGCGGACGTGCGCCGCAAGGCCAGTGCCTATGACGATCGGGAGCCCACGGTTCTCGTGATCGGCGGCGCCCAGTCGGGTCTCTCGATCGCGGCGCGCCTCAATCAACTGGGCGTCGACACGCTCGTCGTCGAGAAATGGCCCCACATCGGCGATAGCTGGCGCAAACGCTACCACTCGCTGGCGTTGCACAACTCGATCCACCTGAACCATCTGCCCTACATGGAATTCCCGCCGACCTGGCCGAAATATATTCCGAAGGACATGCTTGGGCTCTGGTTCGAGTTCTATGCCCAGGTGATGGAGATCAATTGCTGGACGGATACGGAATTCGTCGGCGGCACATGGAACGAGACGGAGAAACGCTGGACCGCCCGGCTGCAGCGCGGGGACGGGACCGAGCGCGTTGTGCGGCCCCGGCATCTCGTGTTCGCCAACGGCGTCAGCTCCTATCCGATGATCCCGGACGTGCCGGGCCTGGCGGATTTCAAGGGACAGATCCTCCACTCCGAGGGGTTCGACAGCGGCGCGGACTGGAAGGGGAAGCGGGCCTTCATTCTGGGCACCGGCAGCAGCGCGAACGATATCGCGCTCGATCTGCACAGCCATGGGGTGAACACGACGCTCATTCAGCGCGGCTCCACGACCGTCGTGTCGATCGACCCGAGCGCCAGGCTCAACGAAGCGATCTGGGACGAGGGGGGACCGCTGGAGGATTGCGACCTGATCGTCTCGTCCGCCACACCCCCGTTGATCGTCAAGGCCTACAAATCCGTCACGAAGCGCATGCTCGAGCTGGACAAGGAGATGATCGAGGGCCTCAAGGGCATCGGCTTCAAGCACGATGTCGGCGAGGACGAGACCGGCCACCAGTTGAAATATTTCCGCCGCGGCGGCGGCTACAATCTCGATGCGGGCAGCTCGGCCCTCATGATCAAGGGCGAACTGGGCCTTCTGCAGTACGACCGGATCGAGCGCTTCTCCGCCGACGGTGCGCTGCTGAAGGATGGATCGACGGTTCCGGCCGATCTGATCGTTCTGGCGACCGGCTACTATCCGCAGATGGAGCTCGTCCGCCGCGCGCTCGGCGAGGAGATGGTGGAGCGCATCGGCCCGGTCTGGGGCCTCGGCGAGGATGGTGAACTGAACAACATGTTCAAGCGCACGCCGCAGGAAGGCCTGTGGTTCATTGCCGGTGGCCTGGCCCAATGCCGTATCAACTCGAAGTATCTGGCCCTGCAGATCAAGGCGACGGAACTCGGGAAACTCGGCCCGCTCTGAAGAAGCCCGCCATCTGGCGGATCCGTTGCGATCAGGAGGTTAGCGATGCCAGGAATATCCAGGAGCTTCGATCCGAAATCCGTCGAGTGGCGACGCGTCACCGACCCGGATTGCCGGGAATACAAGATCGATTTCGAGTACTGCCTGCTCGGCTACGACCTGTCGATCGGACGGCTGGACATGCTGCTGCGCTACGCGACGGGGCGGGGTCACTGCCGGCGCCACCGGCATGTTGCCTCGACGCTGACCTTGGTGCTGGAGGGTGAGCAGCATTTGCTGGAAATCCAGCCGGATGGCTCGACCAAAGCCATCTCCCGCAAGGCAGGCGACTACGCCCTCGCCAGCCCGGATGCGTTGCCGCACGTCGAATGCGGCGGTGAGGCGGGCGGCACGGTCCTGCTATCGATGACCGCGCCGGACGGCATTCTGTTCGAGTATTTCGACGAGAACATGCAGAACGGCTGGACGCTGTCGATCGAGCAGTACGTCGATGCCTGGAACAACGGAACGCCCTACGGAGCAGCGCCCCAGGCGGCGGAAACAACCGCGAATTGAACCAGCAGCACGGAATAGGGACGTCCAGGACATGCATCCGAAAGGCAAGGTTTGCGTCGTTACAGGTGCCGCAAGCGGCATAGGCGAAGCGACGGCGCGCGCGTTCGCGGCGGCCGGGGCGCGCGGCGTCGTGGTCGCGGACACCAATGTCGAAGGGCTTGACCGGGTGGCCGCCGACATCGATGCCCTTCCGGTCCGCACGAACGTTGCCAAGGAAGAGGACATCCAGGCGCTCGTGCGCGCGGCCGAGGCGGCGTACGGCCCGGTCGACATCTTCTTCTCCAACGCCGGGCTGTCCCGCAAAGGGCACGAGGAAGCGTCGGACGCGGAATGGGACCTGATGTGGCGCGTGCACGTGATGAGCCACGTGTTCGCCGCGCGCGCCCTGATCCCCGGCATGCTGGAGCGCGGATCCGGTTATCTGCTGAGCACCGCTTCGGCCGCGGGCCTGCTGGCTTCGCTGAACTCCACGCCCTACGGCGTGACGAAGCACGCCGCCGTTGCCCTCGCTGAATCGCTGTCCATTCAATACGGCGATCGCGGTATCCGCTTCTCCGTGCTCTGCCCGCAATCGGTCCGGACAGGGATGCACACGGGACAGCCAAGTGCCGCCAGCGTCGATGGCGTGATGGAGGCGAGCGACGTCGCCCAAAAGGTGCTGGAGGCGATGGAGGCCGAGCGTTTCCTGATCCTGTCGCATGAAACCGTCGCCCAATACATGGTGCGCAAGGCATCGAACCCGGATCGGTGGCTGGCGGGAATGCGGCGCCTGCGGGACAAGGTCTACGGCGCCGGCAAGCCGCAAAACGCGGGATCGGTATAGCTCCAACCCGAACAAACAATGACCCTTGGCGGTCGTGGCCCTGGATTGCCACGCCGCCAAGGGGCGGCTCGCAACGACGATTTGACTAGAACTCAAACTCCGGCCCATCCACATACCGGAACCGCTCCAGCGCATCCGCGCGCAACGTGAAGCCCAGGCCCGGCCGATCCGGGGCATGCACCATGCCGTCCGGGCGGATGTCGAACGTCTCGTTGAACAGGTCCCACATCATCGGCATGTAGCCTTGCGTCACCTCGAGGATGTGGCAGTTCGGGGCCGCCATCGCAACGTGGATGCTCGCCGCGAACAGCACCCCGCTGCCCCAGGCATGCGGCGCGAGGCGCACACCGTGCGCCGAGGTAAGCGCCGCGATGCGGCGGATCTCCGTCATGCCGCCCGCGCGGGCGACGTCCGGCTGGGCGATATCGAGGGCGCGGCGTTCCAGCAGGTCCTGGAAGTCGAACCGCGTGAACTCGCGCTCGCCCGAGGCGATGGGGATGGTCGTCGAACGGCGCACCTCCGCCTGGCCGGCGTGATCGTCCGGCGACACCGGTTCCTCGAACCAGGCGATGTCGTACGGCTCCAGCTCCCTGGCAAGCCGGATGGCGGTGGCGACTTCCAGCGAGCCATGCGCGTCGACCATCAGTTCGACATTGGGGCCAAGCCCACGCCGGGCCGCCTTCACCCGGCGCACGCAGTTGGGGATCGAAAATCCGTCGCGGCCGACCACGCGCATCTTGGCGGCGGTGAAGCCCTTCGCCGCATAGCCCGCGAGTTCCGCCTCGGCCTCGTCGCCCGGCGCCCAGCCGCCGCTGGCATAGCCGCGAACCGAGCTGCGCACCGCGCCAAGCGCCTGATACAGCGGAATGCCGAGCGCCTGCGCCTTGACGTCCCATACCGCGATGTCGATGCCGGAAATCGCCTCCATGATCACGCCCCGGCGCCGGCTTTCATCGGCCTGGGTCACGCCGCGCTCCAGCGCGGGCTTGCTGCGGGAGCCGTTGTACATCTTCTCATAGATGCGCTCGGAGAACATCGGGTCCTCGCCGATACATTCGGCCGCGAGTTCGTGCTCGATGATGGCCGCAACGATCGGCGGCGTTCCGAGAGCCGCGCCGATGCCGGTCAGCCCGTTGTCGGTCTCGACGCGAATGAGGGTTGCGTCGCTCTTGACCTTGGTTCCGAGGTCGGTGCGGTGGCGCTTGTCCTCGGGAACGGCCGCGGACATGGGGATGGCGGAGACTTTGACGATTTTCATGGGCTGGTTCTTCCCTGATCGGCGGGCGGCATTTGTTGCCCCCGTGGATGGCGGGGTATCCGCGCGCGTCGTGAAGCCAAGCCTAGCCGCCGGTCCAGGCAGGCGACAACAGCGGGGGCGACGGATGGGCCATGGGCTGCTCCAGGCAAGACCGGGCTCTGCCCGGACCCGCCAAAGGGCAGTCGCCCTTTGGAAACCCGGTACGAAGGGTGGGGTGGGGATCTTACAGCCAGCCTTTCCGCTTGAACCACCAAAGCGGCAGGATCGCGCTCGCCACGATCGCGCCCAACGCCACCGGATAGCCGTAGGCAAACTTCAACTCCGGCATCGCCTCGAAATTCATCCCGTAAATGCTGGCGATCAGCGTCGGCGGCACGCCCACGGTGCCCACCACCGCCAGCACCTTGATGATGTGGTTCTGCGCGATATTCACAAAGCCCAGGATCGCGTCCAGCAGGAACTGCACCTTCTGCGACAGGTGCCCATCGAAATCCTTCAAGGATGCAATGTCCTGGCGCAGCGTCTTCAACCGCGTGCGCAGCGCCGCCGGAAACCAGTCGGGGCCGATGGTGCCGACATAGCTGACGATCCGTCCCATCACCAGCAAGGTGTCATGCAGGCGAGACACGAAATCCCCGGTCAGGCTGATCTTCTGCAGCGCTTCCCGCAGTTCCCGGTTGTCCCGGCTCGGCCCCTGCGCACCGGAATGATGCAGGAAGATGCGGTTGGAGGTCGCATCCATCTCATCGCGCACCCGTTCCAACTGATCCGCCGTGCGGTCCACCAGCGCTTCCAGCAGGCCGACGAACACCGCGGCCGGCGCCTGCGGCGGCAAGCTGGCCAGGGTCTGCACATGGGAAGTGAACCCAGGCACGTCACCGAAGCGGATGGTCACCAGCCGCTGTTTTGACAGCACAACGCCCACCTGGGAGGAAACCGCCATGCCCCGCGCATCATGGGACACCACGGGAATGCTGAGATAGAGCACCCCATCGCGCTCCGACAGGCGGGAAGAGCTTTCGATCTCCGCCAACTGATCGCGCGATGCGATGTTCAGCCCGGTCTCGGCCTCCAGCAGCGCCGTCTCCTCCGGGGTCGGGGACAGCAGATCGATCCATGGCCCCACCGGCAGCGGCCCGATCGGGGGCGCGTCGATCAGTCCCCCGCCATCGGCGCATAACACTTTCAGCATCGAAGACCTCGCCCGTATGTCGCTTCGTTGTCCGCTACCCCGGCCGTCTTGTCACTCCACAGCGCTTGTCACTCAACACTGGCCAGCCGAGGATACCGCCACCAACCGCCGCGGATAGAAGGGGAGGACACCGGATGCCAGCCCGCATCAACCGCGCCATCGCTCTGCTGGCGCAGGACCAGGCCATCTACTACACCGGCGCCCATTCCGGCCATGTGCTCACCCACGCCCAGGGCGTGCAGGATGCCGCCACCTGGGCCGACTACATCAATGTCGGCATGGAACACGGCGCCTTCGACATGACCGGCCTCGAGGCCTACCTGCGCGGCCTGGCTTCCGCCGGCCCGACCCGCTCCGGCCACCCCACGCCCGCCGTGATCGTCGAGGCCCCGGTCAACGGCACCGACGAGGCCAATGTCCGCTTCAACGCCTGGCAATTCCGCCAGATCCTCGGCCGCGGCGCGCACGGCATCCTGCTGTGCCAGGCCGAGAACGCCGATGCCGTGCGCGCCTTCGTCGAAGCCTGCCGCTATCCCCACCACCTCGCCGGCCAGGACCCCGCCCTGCCATCCCCGCTGGCCCGCCTGCAAGGCGCTGTCCGCCCGGCGCCCAAAGCCGGTTCGCTCGGCATCGGCACCCGGGGCCGCGGCTCGGAGGGAACGGCTGCGCCGATCTGGGGCATCACCGAACAGGAATACATCCGCCGCGCCGATCCCTGGCCGCTGAACCCGGAGGGCGAGCTGCTGCTCGGCGTGAAGATCGAAAGCCCGGAGGGCGTCGCCAACGTGGAAGAAATCTGTGCCGTCCCCGGCCTCGGCTTCGCCGAAATCGGCCCCGGCGATCTCGGCCTCTCGCTCGGCTACACCACCATCCGCAACGATCCCTATCCGCCGGAAATGCGGGCCGCCCGCGACCGCATCCTCGCCGCCTGCCGCGCGAACAAGCTGGCCTTCCTGGAAGCCTGCACCCCGGAAAACATCACAAGCCGGCTCGACGAAGGCGTGCGCGTCATCGCCGGCCACAACGAACAGACCGCCCGCATCGGCCGCGCCCACCAACGCCGGCAGATGCCGGTTTAAGCCGCCCATCTGGTCACGAGCCCGAACCCGGTCTAAGGCCAACAGACCCAGGAAGAAACAGGTCCATCATGCGCATCGAAATCCTCTGCACCGGCGACGAAGTCCTCACCGGCAAGATCGTCAACAGCAATTTCTCCTACATGAGCCAGAAGCTGGAAGACGCCGGCCTGACCGTCATCTGGGGCACCACCGTCGGCGACGACCGCGCCGCCCTGCTCAGCGCCTTCAAGCTGCGCCTCCGAACGCGCCGACATCGTCATCGTCAATGGCGGCCTCGGCCCGACCGTCGACGACCTGTCGCAGGAAATCGCCGCCCAGGCCGCCGGCGTGGAATTGGTGCTGCACGAGGAATGGCTGGCGCGCATGGAGGAATTCTTCTCCCGCCGCAGCCGCACCATGCCGCCGAACAACCGCAAGCAGGCCATGCTGCCGGCCACCGCCGAGTTCATCGACAACCCGATCGGCACCGCCTGCGGCTTCGCGCTCGATATCGGCAAGGCGCGTTTCTTCTTCACCCCCGGCGTGCCGCGCGAACTGCGCCGCATGCTGGAGGAGCAGATCATCCCCCGCCTGCTGGAACGGGCGGGCATCCAGACCTCGATCCACCTCAAGCGCTTCCATTCCTACGGCATCGGCGAATCCCACGCCGACAGCCTGCTCGCGGGTGTCGAGGACATCGTGCCGGACGGCAGCGTGAAGATGGGCTTCCGCGCGCATTACCCGCAGCTCGAAACCAAGATCACCATCCGCGGCGCCGACATGGCGGACGTCAACCGCAAGCTCGCCCCGATCCAGGCCGAAGTGCGCAAGCGCCTCGGCAACTTCATCATGGCCGAGGACGACCAGACCCTCGAAGGCGTCCTGCTGTCCGAACTGACCCGCCAGAACGCCAGCCTCACCCTGGTGGAAACCTTCACCGGCGGCCAGATGGCCGCCCGCTTCTCGCCGCTGCCAGGTGCGGAGCACGTCTTCCGCCGCGCCATCGTCGCCCGCGACCGGCACCAGCTGTTCGAGGCGATCGGCCTGACCCATTTTTCCGCCGCCGAAGAGCTCAGCCAGGAGATCATCGAACAGGCCGCCATGGCCGCCCGCCACCAATCCGGCGCCACGCACGCCCTGGCCGTGCTGATCGAACTCGACGAGGGCGCGGACCGCATGGATTTCGGCGGCACCATCTGGATCGGCATCGCCACCTCCGACGAAGTCGTCTACCGCCGCTCCCGCATCCTGGGCGGGCGCGATTGGGTGAGGCTGGGCGCGGTGGAACTCGGTCTCGACTGCCTGCGCCGCTATCTGCAGGGCCTGCCGGTGGTGGAACGGATCGATTTCGAGAAGGCCTGATCGCCGCCCGCACCCGTAGCACTGCACCGCTAAGATCGCCATGCTTGATGGCACTGGAGCCTGCGGTGGGGTCAGCGGCGCTGGACCACCATCTCGCCGGTGAACTGCCCGGCCCCGCCGAACGGGATGGTCACGGTCTTCGGCCTATCCACCTCCGCCGGCATCTCCCAGCTGGTGACCTGCTGATCGGATTTGGTCGCCGGCACCGGCGTGCTGATCCGCCGGCCAGCGACGACGCAGACCGAGACGCTCGGCCGCGACTGGCCGTTCGAGGTCAATGTCATGGTCAGATCGCTCGATTTCTCGTCCACCCGGCCGGCGATATCGAGCACCTGGTCGACCGTGATCTCGGTCCGGCAACTGGCACCGCCGGCATTCATGGTGTTGACGATGCTGACCGGGCGGCTGGCCTGGCCGCTGAAGCGGCCCTCCTTCGCGAAAGCCAGGTCGAAGGCCTGTTCCAGCTTCGATTTGCTGGCCCCGGCGCCCCCTGCCACACGGATATCGACCTCGCCCTTCATCGTCAGGCGGTAGTTCTTCACCGAACAGCCGCAGCTCGGCGGCTTGTGGAATTCGCCGCCCAGGCCATCGATCCAGCGATTGGCGGCCTCGACGAAGGCCGCCGCGGAAAGGCCCTTGGGTGGCATCGGGGTAAAGTCGCGCCCGGTCTCCTGCTTCAGGAAGCCCTTGCCGAAGGCGTTCAGGCCCCGATCGCCGCGGAAGCCGGCGGGGATGAAGCCGGACTGGTCCTCGGTGATGTGCTGCAGGAATCCGCTGACATCCATGGTCTTCTGGAAGAACTCGCAGAGCTCCTCCTCCGACTTGCCGGCCCATAGGCTGGTCGCCAGCCGCCAGCGGGCGGGGCTGTTCTGATGGCATTCGGCGCAGGCGGCGCTAGCCACCTCCTCCAGTCCGCCGAGCTTCAGGATGTCCTGGATGGCGGCGCGGTCGGTCAGCGGGCCATCGGTGCTGCGGAAGGTCCGCAGTGCGGCCTCGGCATCGGCGATGGCGGCATCGTTCGGCGGCGCGCCGTTCGCTCGAGTAAGCGCCTCGACCAGCGCGGCGCGGCTTTCGCCCAGCGGGCGCAGCGTGTTGTCGAGGGTGATCTTGCCGCCGGCATGGCCGCCATCCGCGGCAAACGGGTTCACCGCGCCATGACAGTTGGTGCAGCGCGGGTCCTGGAACACCGTGGACATGGCGCTGAAGGCGCGGACCGCCTTGTCGACATCGGCAGCGGGGAGCGGGCAGACGGCTTCGCCGGCCAAGGCTGCCGCGTCCAGGAACGCCAACGAGAGAATGCCCACCGCCAGGTACAGCCGCCGGCAGGACATGAGCGAGACGACCAATTCTTGACATGCCCGGCAGCCCACCTTGTTCGACAACATCCAAACCGACATTTCCCCGATGGGCCCGTCCAGGCATTGCGAGGGCCGCGTATCATGGATCGGCGGATCGCATGTCCATACATCACGTTTACGCGATAATCACGGCGGTAGCAGAGTTTCCTTGGATATTATCCCTGTGCGGGCACGAGCGGGACGCTTCGAGAGAAGTGCCTGGCCGCGCATCTTCCGCTGACCGCAGGGGCGTGCCGGAAAGATGCAGCGCCGCAACATAAGCATGGAGCCATGGCACGAATCTCCGCGATCGCCGCCAGTATCTCCCGGAACGAGTCGCGGCGCCCGGTGGATTCTCGTTCCAAAACAAACTGAAAGACGCCGTAGAATTCCAGTGGGATGAAGCCGTTTACATGTGTGGTGAGACGGAGTTGAGTCGCCGGCCGATGGCCGCCTGGCGGAACCCTGAAGGTGGGGCCGCGGTGAGCGTCCCACCGGAACGCCGAAACGATCTCAGGCAGGTTTTTGCGACGGAAATCGCCGAGACCGGCCCGTAAGTCAGGCCGATTCCCTCACAACAACCTTCCCGAAGCGATCCGCGCCCCCTCCGCCATCGCCGCCATCTTCGCCCACACCACGTCATCCGCCACCTTGCCCCGCCCGGCGGACGTATCGAACCCGCAATCCACCCCGGCGATCACCCGCGTCGGATCGCCCACCGCCCGCGCCACCCGCTCGATCCGCTCGGCCACCACTTCCGGATGCTCGATGAAATTGGTCAGCGGATCGATCACGCCGGCAACGATCACCTGATCGGGATGCAGCATCTGCTTCTCCAGCACATGGTATTCATGCGCATGGCGGGGATTGGCGAAGGGCAGCACCAGCCCGCCGACATTGGCCTGCAGCAGCACCGGCAGCACGTCCGCCAGCGGCACGTCGCAATCATGCGGGCCTTCGTAATTGCCCCAGCACACATGCAGCCGCACCCGGTCGCGCGGAATGTTCACCAGCGCCCGGTTGATGGTGCCCACCACGCGTTCGACGAAGGCCAGGAACTCCGACAGCGGCTTGTCCTGGTAGGTCATGTGCCGTTCCATCGCCAGGTCCGGCGCATCGATCTGCAGCAGGAAGCCGTGCCGCACGATGGCTTCGTATTCCACCCGCAGCGCCTCGCCCAGCGCGTCCAGATAGGCCTGCTCGCTGTCGTAGAACGCGTTCAGCATCGCCGCGGCGATGATGCCGGGGGAGGGGGCGGTGAAGAATGGCTCCGCGAACCCCTTCGGTTGCGCATCCAGGCAGGCGCGGAAATCGTCGCACTCGGCCTCCACCAGCGCGCGGTCCAGATACTTCACCTCGCCGATCGCCTGCGGCACCGTGGCGGTGTTGCTGACCGAAACGGTGGAGGCATAGGCGGCGGCCTGCTGTGCGCGGAACCCGGCGTATTTCGCCACGTCGGCGAAGATGCGCCGGTTCCAGGCGCCGCCGAAGCCGCTCATCCGGTGTCGGACATACAGGAAGAACGCCTCGCGCTGCTGCTCGCCGTTGTTGCCGATATCGATGCCGGACGCGATCTGCTGCGGCACCACCCAGTTCAGCGCCTGCTTGCCCAGCGCCGCCAGCGCCGCCTCGTCCACCTTCTGGCCGGCGGTGCGGTCGGCGTACATCTGCGTCAATTCCTTCGGCCGCGGCAGGCTGCCGCAATGCGTCGTCAGAATCCGTTCGCGCGAGTGCAGCATGGTTTCCCCCTGAAAGACGTCGTTCAGGGGATGCTTCAGTCTGGCTAGGACGCTGTCAATGCCGCACACTGCGCGGATCGGAACCAGCCGCCGGAGTGCCACCGCCATGAGCCGCATCGCCTACGTCAACGGACGCTATCTGCCGCAACGCGAAGCCAGCGTGAACATCGAGGATCGCGGCTACCAGTTCGGCGACGGCATCTACGAGGTGGTGCACCTGTACCAGAACCGCTTCATCGACGAGGATCTGCACCTGGCCCGCCTGGAACGCAGCCTGCGGGAGATTGACCTGCCCATGCCGATGAGCCGCCAGGCCCTGGTCCATGTGCTGCATGAGGTCGCCCGCCGCAACCGCGTCAGCGAGGGCCTGCTCTACATGCAGGTCACCCGTGGTGTCGCGCGGCGGGACCATGCGTTTCCCGCCAAGCCGGTGCCGCCCGCCGTGGTCGTCACCATCCGGCGCGTGCCGCCGTATCCCGAGGATATTTCGAAATGGCACGCCAGTGCGATCACCCAGCCCGACCTGCGCTGGGCACGCTGTGACATCAAGTCGGTCGGCCTGCTGCCCAACGTGCTCGCCCGCCAGGAGGCCAGGAAGCAGGGCGCGATCGAGGCCATCCTGATCGACCCCTCCGGCATGGTGACAGAGGGTGCGGCAACCAGCTTCTGGATCGTCGATGCCAACGGCATCCTGCGCACCCGCTTCCTGGACCAGGCCATCCTCCCCGGCTGCACAAGGGGCGCCCTGAAGGCGCTGATGCAGGAGGCCGGCATCCCGTTCTCCGAAACCGCCTTCAGCGAGCAGGAGATGCGCCAGGCGCGGGAGGCGTTCCTCACCAGCGCCACCAGCTTCGTGAAACCGATCACCCAGATCGACGGCAAGCCGGTCGGCACCGGCGAACCTGGGCCGATAACGCGCCGCTGTTCGACCTGTTCGCCCGGCACGTGAAGGGCGATTTGCGCAACGCGGCCTAATCGCTGCGATCACCCCGCCAGCGCCGTATCGAAATAGCCCTGGTAACCGTACAGCCCCACCGCCCCGCCGGTGTGGAGGAACACCACGGTCTGGTCCTTGCCGATCTCGCCCTTGCGGATCAGGTCGATCAGCCCGGCCATGCCCTTGCCGGAATAAACCGGGTCCAGCAGCACACCCTCGAGCTTCGCCAGCATCGTCACCGCCTCGGCCATGCCCGGCGTCGGGATGCCGTAGCCGTCGCCGACATAGTTGCAATTCGCCTCCACCGCCGACCGGGCGATGCCGCCGCGCACGCCGCAATACTCGGCGGTGGCCTCGGCCAGCTTGTGCACGTTCGCCTCCTGCCGGTCCTTCGGCGCGCGCACGCCGATCCCCAGCACCCGCACGCCGGAGTTGACCCCCTCCAGCCCCACCACCAGCCCCGCCTGGGTGCCGGCGCTGCCGGTGGCATGCACCACAAGGTCGATCTTCAGCCCCATCTCGTCGGCCTGTTGCATCAGTTCCTGCGCACACCCGACATAGCCCAGCGCCCCCACGCGGTTGGAGCCGCCGCCCGGGATCACATACGGCTTCGCCCCGCCGGCCCGCAGCTTTTCCGCCGTGGCCTCGATCTCCGCCTGCATGTCCGTCCCACCCGGCCGGTACTCCAGCTTCGCGTCGAACAGCCGGTCCAGCAGCACATTGCCGCTGGCCAGGTAGTCGCGGTCGTTGGTGTCGATCCGGTGCTCCAGCAGGGCGGTGCATTTCAGCCCGAATTTCGCCGCCACCGCCGCGGTCTGGCGCACATGGTTGGACTGCACCGCACCCTGCGTGACCAGATGATCGGCCCCCTGCGCCAGCGCCTCGCCCACCAGGAACTCCAGTTTCCGGACTTTGTTTCCCCCTGTCGCCACCACGGTGCAATCATCGCGCTTGATCCAGATCTCCGGCCCGCCCAGGTGGCGCGTCAGGTTGGTCAGCTTCTCCAGCGGGGTGGGGGCGGGAAACAGCCGGACGCGGGGAAAGCGGGCGAGATGCATGAAACGCTCCTGAAGGCGGGAAGGGGCTGTAATGTCCTCCATCCCGGCGCGTCCGACAATCGGAGGGGGCTTCGTGGGGTGACATACGCCCCCCGACGCACCAGATTGTCAGCAAAACAGGGAGACGCACATGCACATCATCCGCCGCCGAGGCTGGGAGATCCCGGAAAGCCAGGTAACCCCGGAAGCCCTGGTGCTGAACCGCCGCGGCCTGATCGCCGGCACCGCTGCCCTTTCCATCGGCGGCCTGGCTTTCCCGGCCCGCGCCGAAACCGCGCCCGCGCCGGCGCTCCCCGGCGGCGTCGGCCCGCTCAATCCGAAATACCAGCCGGGCCGTGAGATGTCGCTGGAGAAGGACGCCACCACCTACAACAACTACTATGAATTCAGCGAAAGCAAGAACCTGTGGCGCTCGGCCCAGGCGCTGAAAACCCGGCCCTGGGCGGTGAAGATCGAGGGCATGGTCAAGCAGCCCCGCACGATCGACATCGACGACCTGCTCAAGCAGGTCACCCTGGAGGAGCGCATCTACCGCCATCGCTGCGTCGAGCGCTGGGCGATGACCGTGCCGTGGACCGGCTTCCCGGTCAGCCAGCTGCTGAAGATCGCCGAGCCGCTGGGCTCGGCCAAATACCTGGTCTTCACCACCGCCGTGGACCCGAAGGCGATGCCCGGGCTGAGCGCGACGTGGTATCCCTGGCCCTATATCGAGGGCATCACCATCGAGGAAGCCGCCAACGACATGGCGTTCCTGTCCACCGGCCTGTTCGGCAAGCCGCTGCCGCCGCAGAACGGCGCGCCTCTGCGCCTGACCTTGCCTTGGAAATACGGCTTCAAATCGGCGAAGGCGATCGTTTCCATTAATTTCACCGACAAGCGGCCGAAAACCTTCTGGTCGGAAATCCTGCCGGACGAATACGGCTTCTGGGCCAACGTCAACCCGGCCGTGCCACATCCCCGCTGGAGCCAGGCGGAAGAAACTTTACTTGGGTCTGGAAAAACCGTGCCCACCCAGATCTATAATGGCTATGGTCCGTTCGTGGCCGGCCTGTACGACAACCTGAAGACCGAAAAACTGTTCATGTGATGATGTCGAGCTAACGGTGTGATGTGACCGGACAACGCAGCCTGATCATCCTGGCCGCCGTGCTTCTGGTGGTGGCCTTCGCCCTGGCGACCGCCGGCCAAATCGACGCGCCGCTGGATGAACTGCTCGCCCGGATCGACCCGGCGCTGGCCACCAGGCTGCGGGCCGCTCTGCCCGACTGGATGGCGGACCGGATCGTGCTGCCGCTGCTCGTCCGCCCGGCCTGGCTCATCCCCTCCGCGCTTGGCCTGCTCTGCGCGGGCGGGGCGCTGACCTTCCCGGCGCACAAGTCGATCGGGCGCACCCGGCTGCACTGATCCCGGCAATACGCCGCTTGGCGCGGGTGCGATCACGCGGCCGAGCGGCGGCGTAACTTCGGGGGCGCTTCAGTCAAAGCCCAACAGCCTGCGTGCGGTGCGGATAACGTCCTGCGCGGCACCGGTTAGATTGTATTCCTCCAGGCCGTTCAGCGCCACGAACCTGGCGCGCGTCACATCCCCGCCCGGCCGCGGATCGCCGTTTTCCCAGCGGGCGGCATAGTCGATGATCGTGTAGTGGTAGTGGATCTGCCCGGCCTCGTCGTGCCGGATGGAATCGAAACAGGCCGCCAGAGTCAGTTCCCCGACCTCCAGGCCGGTCTCCTCCTCGAGTTCCCGGCGCGCCGCCGCCTCGCAGGTCTCGCCGAGCTCCTGGGCGCCGCCCGGCAGGCTCCAGGACCCCATGTTGGGCGGCTTGCCCCGCTGGATCAGCAGCACCGCGTCCCGCTTCAGAACCACGACGCCGATGCCGACGATGGGACGCGAGGGATACTCCCGGTCGCTCATGGCTTCGCGGGCGTCGGGACGGACGGCTTGGCTTCTTCCTTGGGCGGCACCTTCAGATCCTCCAGCGTCGGCAGCAATGTCCGTTCCTTCCAGCTGCTGAGCTGGAATTCCCAGCCGTCCAGCCGGGCCGCCAGCGCCTGCACATCCGCCTTGATCGCCTCGGGGCCGGAGGCGGCGATGCGCGCCCACAAATTCTTGCCGTCCTTGAACAATGTCACGCGCACGGTCAGTCCGTCGATGGCGGTGAACACCGACGTGCCGAGCGCCGCCGGGGAGGGCTCGCGCGCGCGGCGGACATCGAGCAGGGTCAAATTGTCCAGCGCGCGGCTGACATCGTCCAGCCGATAGGCCTCCAGCGGCGGATGCCCGGCCGGCGCGCTGAGCAACATCTTCTCGCCGTCGCGGGTTAGCTCCAGATGCTCGCTCCCCCGCGTCACCGTCACGCTCATGATCCGCGCCGGAGCGATGCTCAATATGTCGCGATCGATCAGCGTCTGCGGATCGGCGCTCACCTCCAGCTTGCCTTCCGCCAGCCACGACTGGTTCTGGTCGGGGCGGCGCACATACACGCTCTCGGGAACATCGCCCTGGGTGCGCACCCGCCGGTGTCCCAGCACGATGGCGGCGAGCGGCTTGCCACTGCCGTCCAGCACGCGCAGCAGGTTGGACGTGCCGTTCGGCGCCATCGGGTCCTCCACCCCCAGCCGGGCGAACTGGGTGGGATCGGCGGTGCGCGGCTCCATCAGCCGCAATTCGGTCAGCCCGGTCAGGATGCCGCGCAGGACGCTGGTCTGAACCGGATACAGGTCACGATCCGCCAAACCCCAGCCCGCAGCGGGGCCATCGCCGCGCCGCGCGATCACCAGCGTCTTGCCCTGGTGGACAATCTCCACTTTCGCCGCCTGCGCCAGGCGCCCCGCGAGGCCGGGAAACGCCAGGCTGCCGATTTCCGCCGAATACTGCTCCGCCGGCGCCTGGCCAGGGCCGAAATACCAGCCCCCGGCAAGCGACAGCACACCCAGCAGAACCAGAACGATCAGGCTGCGATTGCTCATGACCTGGCCCTCATGATCTGGCCTGGGCGCGCCGGCGCCGCCGCGCCACGCCCATCACGATGGCCACCAGGGTCAGCAGGGCAGGGACCAGCACGATGTCCGCCAGCTTCAGCCGGGTCTTCAGGGCGGAGATGCCGCGGTTCAATTCCAGATGAACCAGCCGCAGCTTCTGGCGGGTATCGGCGATTTCGCCCCGCGCGGCATCGATCGCGGCGCGCTGCTCGGCGGTGATCGTCGCCTGCACCTGCGTGTCGCCTGTCAGGCTATCTCCCACGGGGCCAGCTGCCGGCATGCCGGTGCGCAGGTCGCGCAGCTTCTTTTCGGTGGCGTCCAGATGCTTCTGCAGGTCCTTCTCGGACTGGCGGAATTTCGCCTCCGCCTCTGACTGCATTTCCTGCACCACGTCGAACGGACGAATGCTGTCACCACGGGATCGCAGCCCGATCAGCGCATCCCCACCGGCCAGCGTATCGACCAGATTGGCGACGAAGGCGCCGTTGTCGCTGAATGGCGTCGTCTGGGTCTGCCCAAAGAAATCCTGCTGCTGCACCCAGAAGCGGTCCGCCAGCAGATCCGCGTCCGCGATCACGACCAGATTGGCGGGCTTGGCCGTCTCGCCGAGATACGCGGGGAAATCGGCCGGACGGGTCTGCCCCTTGGCCAGCTTCGGTGGATTGTCGAACGCGCTGTGCAACTGGCCGCGCACCCGCGCCGCGATCACCCGCGCGCCGCCCTGCGGCTTGAAATCGGCCAGGATCTCGGCGGGCTTGGGCTCGGCCAGCCTGTCCACCGCGATCAGGCCGGAACGCGGGCTGCTCTTCAGCAGCGGGATGAACTCGATCGCCGCCCCAGGCTTCTTCGTCAGCGCACCGGCGGAGGCGACCGTCACCTGCGTCAGGTCGGCGGTGGCCGGATCGTCGCGCTGGATGCCGTCGCGGATGTTGAACCAGGGCAGATAATCCGTCGTCTGCATCCGCTCCCCGCTGCCAGAACGAACGCGCCAGGCGCCGGTGGGATCGCCGACGACGAAGTGCGGGTCGTAACCAATCCCCCAGCGGTCCAGCAGCCGGGCGATCGTTTCCTCGCTGTCGGCAGGCGGCATGCCCGGCTCGGGCGGCAGGCTGTCGGTGCGCGGATCGATCATCACCATCAGCCGCCCGCCGCGCATGACGAACTGGTCGATGGCGTACAGCGCGGTGTCCGGCAGCTTCTTTGCGGCGGCCACCAGCAGCACGTCGACATCGGCCGGGATCACCTGCACATCCGGCCCGATGTCGCGCACCTGATTGGTCTGCCGCAGCGTCAGCATGGAGGCGAACGGCCGGCCTGCGGTGAGGATTATGGGTCATCATGGCCCGGGGATCGCCATCCAGCGGCAGCGCCGACATCACCCCCAGAACCGGGCGCTTCGGGTTGGACAGCTCATAGATCAGCCGCGTCAGGTCGTATTCCAGGAAGCGCTCGCGATCGGGCTGGAAGAACCCGATCGTGCGCTCGTCATCCAGCAGATTGGTGCCGACCAGGCCGAAATAGACCTGCTCGCCGCCCTGATCCAGCGGCACACCCTGCAGACCGTAGGCCAGCGCGCGGTCCTCCACCTCGCTGAACGGCTCGGGATCGTAGAACTCGAGCTTCAGTTTGCCGCCGGCGGCCGCGGCGTATTCCGCCAGCATCTCGCGCACATGATCCGACAGCGTGCCGTACGAAGGCACCGTGCTGCCGAGTTTGCGCGAATAGAACAGCCGCAGCGTGACCGGTTCCTTGAGGCCGGCGAGGATCTCCCGGGTGCCCGGCGACAGCGTGTAGAGGTGCTGCTCCGTCAGATCGATCCGCCGGTCGGCCAGGCGCTGGCCAGCAAACATATTCACGCCAACGACGATGGCGCCGACGGCAAGGATCGCGATCAGGGCGCGCAACATACGGTGCCGCATCGCTCTAATCCGCCTTGCGGAGATCGACGATCACCGCGTTCGCAAACAGCCAGAAGCCGATGAAGCTGGCGAAATAGACAATGTCGGACAGGCCGATCACGCCGCGGGTGAAGTCCTGGTACCGCTCCAGCACCCCCACCCGGCGCAGCACATCCGCGACCGCCGGGGCGGACTGGCGCAGGAAGTCACCAACCACCGGGGAGGCGGCGAGCGCGAACAGAAAGCACAGGCTCACCGCCAGCACGAAGGCGATCACCTGGTTCTTGGTCAGCGCCGACATCGCCGAGCCCACTGCCAGAAACCCGCCGGCCACCAGCAGCGCGCCGAGATAGCCCGCCGCGATTACGCCATTATCCGGGCGTCCCAGCACGTTCACGGTGATGACGAACGGAAAGGTCAGCGCCAGCGCGATGGCGCAGAACGCCCAGGCGGCGAGAAATTTTCCGAGCACGGCCTGGAACTGCGTCACCGGCAGCGTCAGCAGCAGCTCGATCGTGCCCAGCCGGCGTTCCTCCGCCCACAATCGCATCGTGATGGCCGGCACCAGCAGCAGAAAGACCCAGGGCACGAAATTGAAGAACGCCACCAGGTCCGCCTGGCCGCGCTCGAAGAAATTGCCGACATTGAAGGTCAGTGTGCCTTGCAGTGCGAGGAAGATGACAATGAACACGGTGGCGACGGGGGTGGCGAAATAGGCGGCGAGTTCGCGCCCGGCGATGATCCGCACCACGCGCATCAGGCCGCCGCCTTCAGCGTCAGGTCGCGGAACACATCGTCCAGCTTGCCGCTCGGATGCAACGCGGCCAGGTCCTTCGGCGTCGCGTCCGCCACCACGCGTCCGTGCGCGATGATGATGGCGCGGGTGCAAACGGCCTCGACCTCCTCCAGGATATGGGTGCTGATGATGATCGCCTTTTCCGGCGCCATCTGCGCGATCAGCCGGCGCACTTCGTGCTTCTGGTTGGGGTCGAGCCCGTCGGTCGGCTCATCCAGTACCAGCACCGGCGGATCGTGCAGCAGCGCCTGGGCCAGGCCCACGCGGCGCTTGAAACCTTTGGACAATGTCTCGATCGGCTGCAGCCGGACGCCATCCAACTGCGTCAGCTCCACCGCGCGGGCAACGCGGGACGCGACATCCGCCCCGCGATAGCCGCGGATACGGGCAACGAAGCGCAGGAACGCGGTGACCGACATTTCGGGATAGGTCGGCGCCCCTTCCGGCAGGAAGCCCAGCACGCGCCGCGCGGCGACGAAGTCTGTTCGCACATCGTGCCCCAGGATCCGCGCCGTGCCGCCATCGGGCGAGACGAAGCCGGCGAGCATCTTCATGGTGGTGGATTTGCCGGCGCCGTTGGGACCCAGGAAGCCCAACACCTCGCCCTTGGCGACGCTGAACGACACGTTGTCAACGGCGGTGAACCCGGCGAAACGCTTGGTCAGGCCTTCGATCTCGATCGGCGCGCCGCTCAAATCAGCCTCCGTCCTCAAGCCGGTGCGAGGGGCGAGCCCCTTGCCGGACCGGGCCGCAGTCAGATAGCGAAAACCCCCATCTTTGCAAGCCGGTCCCGGCCGCCTCCGGGGTGAAGAATTGTCCATCCGCACGGCATACGACAGCGGCATTGACGGATCGTGCAACGGAGGCGGACACTCCTTGCCGTCCTATCCGCAGGCACGTCCCCAAACCCCCCCGAAAACAAGGAGCGGCTGATGAACTACGTCTCCACCAAGGCCCAGGCACAGGGCTACACCGAAGCCGAATGGCAGGCGCGCGTAGACCTCGCGGCCGCGCACCGGCTCGCCGTCATGCACGGGCTGCACGAAGGCATCTTCAATCACTTCACCGCCCGCGTCCCAGGCAAGCCCGAACGCTACTACCAGATCCCGTTCGGCCTGCATTGGTCGGAAGTTACCGCCAGCTGCTTCATGGAAGTTGGTTACGACGGCGAGGTGAAGGCCGGCGAGGGCATCGTCGAGCAGTCCTGCTACTGCATCCATGCGCCGATCCACCGCGACGTGGAGAAGGCGATGGCGGTGTTTCACACCCACATGCCCTTCGCCAGCGCGCTGACCCGGCTGGAAGACCAGCGCATCCTGCCGATCGGCCAGACCGAACTCGGCACCCTGCTGCACGTCGCCTATGACGAGACCTACACCGGCCCGGCGCACGACCCGGCCGAGGGTGCGCGGCTGGCGAAGGTGATGGGCGACAAGACCGTGCTGATGATGGCCAACCACGGCGTCGGCATCGTCGGCCAGACCATCGCCGAGGCGTATGACCGCCTCTATTACGTCGAACGCGTGGCCCAGGTGCAGCTCTACGCCATGTGGACCGGCAAGCCGCTGCGCCACCTGCCGCAGCCGGTCATCGACAAGACCTATGCCGAGTTCCGCGGTTCGGGCCGCTACGGCGGACGGAAGAACTGCGATTGGCATTTCGATGCGCTGAAGCGGATACTGGACCGGAAAGAACCCGACTACGCCGACTGATCTACCCGCCGGCAGCAACGCAGGACGGATCGACCCCGGAGCCGGCGGCTCCGGGGTCTTTCATTGTCAGCCGCCCGGCAGTTGCGCCCGCCGGCGCAGCATCGCCTCGAACGCAGCGAACACGCGGCGCATCTGCGCCGGCTTGTAGGGAAACAGTTCCGGCGGATCCATCAGATGGATGATGGCTGCGGTATCCACCTCGAACACCAGCAGCCTGCCGTCCGGCGCCTCCGCGCAGTCGATCTGGTAATAATCAAGCCCCATCCAGTCGTTCAGGGCAGCGAAGGCTGCAGCATGCCGGGTGGCGAAGCCGGCATCGAAGGTTTCCATTGCCCGCGCCTCCTCGGCGCGGCGGGCGGCGTTTTCGTTCATGCCGGCGTTCAGGTAATGCACCATCCAATGCCCGGACGTGGCCATGTGGCACAGGAACGGCGCGCGGTCGATGAAGGCGATCCGAAACTTTCGGAACAAACCATCCGCGCCGCGATAATCGACGAACCGGGTGACGAAGAATTCGCTGGCCGCCGACCGGTCCAGATAACCCGCCAGGTCCGCCGCCGTCTCCAGCTTCTCCAGATCGTGCCCCGCATGCGACCCGGCCGGACGGATGATCGCCGCCTGGCCGGGCGCGAGCAGCGGGATCTCCCGCACGCCACGGCGGTGCGCCAGAAGATCCGACCGCGACAGCCTCAGGGCAGGGGGACTTAGGATCGCCGGACAGGCCGCCAGGCCGTCCGCCACGACGTCACGCGACAGGGCACGGATGCGGGCGGGGTCGTTCAGCGCCGGGCGTGGCCAGGCCCGGAACAGCCGATCCAGCCGGCGCCAAACGGAGGGGGCGCCGTCGCTGACCGCGAAGAAGGCGATGTCGTGGTCCGGTATCCGGCCCGGCAGGTCCTGGCCGGGCGATACGAACAGCAGGTCCAGCCGCACGTCCAGATGCTGGGTGATGAAGTCGAGCGGCGTGTTGACCATGAAATCGCCCGGCGCCACCACCGCCAGTAGCCGCAACGGTCGGGAAGACTGCGCGCCGAAACCATCGGCGACGCGGAACAGGCCGCCATGGCGCAGCGCCTCGCGCTGCAGATCCCGCGCGACGTCGGCCCGGAAGCACAGTTGCAGCGCGATGGAGGTGTCATAGGCCAGCGCGGCATCCTCGTGCGCCGAAGCGGTGGCGCGCCGGTTGAACCGCAGCAGATCGTCCAGCCCCTGGCCGGCGAACACTCGGTGCGCCTGAACGGCGGTGCCATGCACCCATGGCGGGCTCAGGTCTCGCGACAGTTTCGGAATCTTTTCGGTGCAATCGATCGAAGCGGCGTCCATCTACACGTCCTTGACGGGTCCGGACTCTTCGCAGGAAGAACTGAACTGCCGGTAAAGATTGGCCGCCAAACGGTGGAAAGCCGTTCGCTTCACGATAATCTCATTACAATTTCGAGGCCATCTGTGCTTGCATGCATCCGCGCCGTTCCCGGATCGGTTGAATGGCCAAAAAATGGAGGACGCGATGTCGGACAAACCCGGAGCTCCCGCTGAGGATGCCGCGGCCAAGAAACTCGAGATCATCGAGAAATTCTTCAAGAACGAAAAAATCGAGAAGTTCGAATACAAGGAAAAGCCCGAGAAGTTCGAGCACAAGGAAAAGCCCGAGAAGATCGAACACAAGGAAAAGCCCGAGAAGTTCGAACACAAGGAAAAGCCCGAGAAGTTCGAGCACAAGGAAAAGCCTGAGAAGTTCGAGCACAAGGAAAAGCCCGAGAAGATCGAGCACAAGGAGAAGATCGAACACAAGGAGCTCGTGAAGATCGAGCAGGCCGAGAAGCCGCTCGGCAAGGAAAAGGACGGCAAGGAGATCGTCGAGGTCGGGCCGATCGACCCGAGCGATCCGATCCAGGTTCGCCTGGCCGCGCTGGAAAAAGGCATGGCCGAGCTTCAACACTTCATCACCACCGGTCAGCGCCCGGATCTCAGCCGCGGCGCATTGGCGTCCGAAGCGGACACGAAGAAGCCCTGAACCGCCGGCCGCTCGCATGATCCTCGTACTATGCGAGGAGACGGATGTCTCGGCGCTCTGGGCGGCGGACGCCCTGCGAATGCGGGGCCTCGCGCCGAGGGTGGTGACCGGCGCCGAGTTGGCCGGGGCCGAGACCTGGGATCACCGCGTCGGGACGGCGGGAGCCGACTGCGAGATACGTCTGGCGGACGGCTCCCGCCTGCGCGGCAGCGACACACGCGGCGTGCTCAATCGGCTGTCGTACCTGCCGGCCGCCTGGCTCCGCCGCTACGGCGGACCGGATCGTGACTACGCCCTGCAGGAAATGCACGCGTTCTACCTGAGCTGGCTGCACGCCTTGCCCGGTCCCATGCTCAATCCCCCGACGCCGCAAGGGCTGGCCGGCAATTGGCGCCATCCCTCCGCCTGGACCGCGCTGGCCGTTCAGGCCGGGCTGGCGGTGCGGGCCTATTGCCAGACCAGCAACGACGACCCTGCCTTGCCATGGCAGGCGACGCAGGCGACGGCACGCCTGGTCGTGGTCGGCGCGCACGTGGTGGGACCGGCCGCGCTGGTGGAACGCAACGAGGCGGCATGCCTGCGCCTGTCGCAGGCCGCCGGCGCCCCGCTGCTGGGGATTGATTTCACGCCTGATCCCGCCGAGGGCTGGCAGATGACCGGAGCCACGGTGATGCCGGAGCTTGCCGGAATTGGCGCCGCGATGCACCAGACGGCGCTGGCGGACGCGCTGGCTGGGGTGCTGGCGGCATGATCCTGCTCGGCGGCATCCCCAGCGAACCCCCGCTGCGGCGCGTCGCTGAAGCACTGGACGCTCTGGGCGCCGAGTATCGCCTGTTCAATCAGCGCCGATGCGCCGATTGTGCGATCGCCCTGCTCATCGATACCAATGGCGTCGGTGGAACGCTGAGGCTGCAGAACGAGACCCTGGACCTGCGCGATATCACCGCCGTCTATTTCCGGCTGATGGACGACCGGCTGCTGCCGGAACTGGAGGCTGAGCCGGAAGGCTCCCCAGCGCGCCGCCATGCCCGCGCGGTGCACGACACGCTGTACCGCTGGATGGAAATCGCGCCGGGCCGCGTGGTTAATCGTTGCGATCCGCAGGGCTCGAACGGCTCCAAGCCGTATCAGGCGCAATTGATCGCCAGCCATGGCTTGCGCGTGCCGGAAACGCTGATCAGCAATGACCCGGCGGCGGTGCTGGCGTTTCGTGCCGCCCATGGCTCGATCATCTACAAATCCATGAGCGGCGTGCGATCCATCGTCAAAACGCTGGATGACGAGGATGTCGCCCGGCTGGACAACATCCGCTGGTGCCCGGTGCAGTTCCAGCAACTGGTGCCCGGCGTGGATGTGCGGGTGCATGTGGTGGACCGGGACGTATTCCCGACAGAAATCGTCAGCGACGTGACCGACTACCGCTATGCCCGGCAATCCGGCGGCAGCGCGACCCTGCGGGCGATCGAGCTGGACGCCGACCTGGCGGCGCGTTGCGTCGCGCTGACCGCGGGGCTTGGGCTCAGCTTCGCCGGGATCGACCTGCGCCTGGGGCCGGACGGCACGGCGACATGCTTCGAGGTCAATCCGTCGCCGGCCTATTCCTATTACGAGGCGAATACCGGCCAGCCGATCGCGGCCAGCCTGGCGCGCTATCTCGCGGGCGGCTGAGGCTTCTGCCCGTCTAGCCGTTATAGAACGGCCGGCCGCGGTCGCGCAGCCAAAGCCGGATCAGATGGCGCTTGCGCTCGGGTTCCGGCCAGTCGCGAAACCCGGTCCGCATATGCCCAAGTGCCGTGTTGTTGATGATCTGGATCTGCCCTGGCTCGAAGATGAAATCATGGCGCAGCCTGGTGTCGTTCAGGATCGCCTCGAACGCATCCAGTGCCTCCCGTCCTTGCGGGTCCATTTCCTGCCCGGCCAGCTTGTAGCCGTTCACCACCTGAAACCGCGACAGCCGGCCGATCAGCCGTTCGCCGTGCAGCTCGAACATCGGATGCGCCAGCACCTTGTCATCGTCGGGCGCGTGCTCGCGCTGGCGGTCGAACAGAAAGTCCTCGTGCAGCCGCGCCAGCAGGTCCGGGTGGCGCCGGCGCATTTCCTCGTGCGCGGCGTACAGGCTGACCACGCCATTCACGCCGCCCTCCATCGCCGTCTGCAGGCAGAACAGCGCGACGTAGTCGGGCGGGCAGAGATTGTAGCTGTTGTCGCAATGGAAGTTCTGCTGCGCGTTGGTCACGTCCGGCCGCACCCCGTTGCCGGGCGGGCGGCCTTTGTCCGTCACGTCGTAGACCATCGTGCCGTCCCATTTCTGTGCGACCGGGCGCGCGACCATGCAGCACAGCAGCCAGTAGACCTGGATGGCGGTCTCCCGGCCGAGCCGCTCCATCGGCATGCGGTCCAGGATCACGAAGCCGGGACCGCTGGCCAGCAGGCCCGAGGCCTGCCACATCAGCGCGCGGCAGTTCGGCAGGTCGAACGGCTCGGGGCGAAGGGCAAGGATCGGCAGCGGATTGCGGCGGAGTTCCTCGCCCAGCGCCAGGATTTCGGCCATGGACCGGTCACCGATGTGCAGCACCCCGGCATTCGCCGGCAGATCGGCGGCTGTCCACGCCAGCGGGCTCGCGTTCAATGGGGCTATATGGGTATTGGGCATGTCGGTGGGATCCTGTGCAGGTATGGCCGGCAGAATAGAGCAAGACCGGTTCGACTTACTCCTGTCGAACCGCTAAGGCTGCGCGCCCGCCCTAAACCGACGGGTCCGCCGCCATAAGTTCCAGCAGATTGCCGTCGGGGTCGCGGAAATAGATCGAATGGCTGGGCACCCCATCGGCATTTCGCCGCGGCGCCGGTCCCTCGATGATCTCAATGCCGTGTTCAGCCAGCCGCGCCACCGCGCTGTCGATGCCACCTTCCCAGCGCAGGCATAGATCGGCGCCGCCGATGGTCGGATGCCTGGCGACCAGTTCCAGGCCGTTCCCGGCCTGATGAAGGCTCAGCAGCGCCCCACCCAGGGCGATCTGGCGAACCAGGGCTTTGCCGTCCGGAGCATACTCGAAATGGGTTCGTGCGCCGAACAGGCGGTCGAAGAAGGCGCACGTCGCCTCCAGGTCGCGCACGGCGAAGGCGATATGGTCGATCCCGAGTATACGCGGCATTTGCGGCTCCAACGGATGCATCCGGAACAAGGATCGGAACCATAGAACACGATCGCCTGAGACGGCAGTTTACGTCGCCTGCCTTAGCCTGAAACCACCGTCTGCATCGCCGCCCGCGTCTCGAACAGCCGCAGCAGCACACGCACCGCCTTGCCGCGTTCGCCGGTCAGGCTCGGGTCCTTCTCCAGCAGTAATTGCGCATCCCGGTGCGCCATGTGCAGCAAATCCTCGTGTTCCACCGGATCGGCCAGCCGGAACCCCGGCAAGCCCGCCTGGCGCGTTCCCAGCGCGTCGCCGCCGCCGCGCAGGCGGAAATCGGCGTCGGCGATCACGAAGCCGTCCTCGGTGTCGCGCAGCATCACCAGCCGCTTGCGCGCGGTCTCGTTCAGCCCGTCGTCATGCAGCAGCAGACAGAAGCTGGCCTCCGTGCCCCGGCCAACCCGCCCGCGCAACTGGTGCAGCTGCGCCAGGCCGAACCGCTCGGCATGGTCGATCACCATCACGCTGGCCTCCGGCACGTCCACGCCCACCTCCACCACGGTTGTCGCGACCAGCAGGCGGATTTTTCCCGATGCGAAATCCGCCAGCGCCGCGTCCCGCAGCGCCGCGTCCTGCTGCCCATGCGCCAGCCCGACCACCGCGCCGAACCGGGAATGCAGCTCGGCGAACCGGGCCTCGGCGGCGGCGATGTCCAGCAGTTCGTTCTCGTTCACCATCGGACACACCCAGTAGATCCGCCCGCCGGCCTCCAGCTTGCGGGCCAGCGCGTCCAGCACGTCCGGCATCGTCGCCAGCGAGTGCAGCGTGGTGCGGATCGGCTGGCGTCCCGCCGGCTTTTCGGTCAGGCGGCTGATATCCATCTCACCCCAGTTGGTCAGCAGCAGGGTGCGGGGAATGGGCGTCGCGGTCATCACCAGCACATCGGTGCTCTCCCCCTTCGCTCCCAGCGACAGCCGCTGATCGACGCCGAAGCGGTGCTGCTCGTCGATCACCGCCAGGGCAAGATCGTGGTAGGCGACCGCGTCCTGGAACAGCGCATGCGTGCCCACCACGATCGGAATCGACCCGTCCGCCAGCCCGCGCAGCAGTTTTGCCCGTTCGCGCCCCTTCACCGACCCGGTGAGCATCGCCACCGGCACCGGGCAAATCCGCGACAGCACGCGATGGTGCTGCTTCACCAACACCTCGGTCGGCGCCATCAAGGCCGCCTGCGCCCCGGCCTCCACCGCCCGCAGCATCGCCATCACGGCCACCAGCGTCTTGCCGGACCCGACATCGCCTTGCAGCAGCCGCAGCATCCGCCGTGGCGAGGCAAGATCCTCGTCGATTTCGCCAATGGCCCGGCGCTGGGAGACCGTGGGCGCGTGGCCAAATCGGGAAAACGCCGCGGCGCGCAGGCTGCCATCGCCCACCAGCGGCCGCCCGGCCCGCTTGCGCGCCCGGCCGCGGATCAGCCGCAGCGCGATCTGCCCGGCCAGAAGTTCGTCATAGGCCAGCCGGTTGCGCATGCGCGGGTCGGGCAGGGCGGTCGGCGCCTGCACCGCGCGCAGCGCCTCGTTGAACCCCGGCCATTTCTCCCGCCGCAGCAGCGCCGCGTCGTGCCATTCCGGAAATTCGGGCACCAGTGCCAGCGCGCGGCCCATCGCCATCGCCACCTGCCGCGGCCACAGCCCGGCGGTCAGCGGCCAAACCGGCTCGATGGAAGGCAGCCGCTCCGGCCGGTCGGCCGGCACCATGTGGTCGGGGTGCGGGATGGTCAGCCGGTCGCCGTACCGTTCGATCTTGCCGGAAACCAGCAGCTTGGTGCCAGGCGGCGTCTGCGCCTGGCGGGTGAATTTGAAGAACACCAGCTCGGCGAAGCCGGTGCCGTCGGTCACCACCACCTTCCAGGGCTGACGGCTGTTGGCCGGCGGCTCGTGGCGCACCACCTCCACCGCCAGCGTCGCCACCTGACCCGCGTGCGCCTGGGCCTGCGCCTGGGCGATCGTCGGCCGCTCGCGGCGGTCCAGATACGATTCCGGCAAATGGAACAGCAGATCGATCACCCGATCCCCACCCACCGCGCGCGCCAACAGCGGCGCCAGCGCCGGTCCTATGCCGGGGAGCCGGGTCAGGGGCGCGAAAAGCGGTTGCAGGGAGGTATCTTGCACAGCTGACATAATTTGAGGCTGCCTCTATATGACAGCATTCATGACAGAACCAGCGCACCCGGATTCGTTCGTCCCCGATCAGCCGCAACCGGAACTGACCAACCGCCGGCGAAGGCTGGTTTTCCGCGCCAATCACCGCGGCACGCATGAGACCGACCTGCTGGTCGGTGGCTTCATCACCCCGCGCATTTCCGCTTTTTCGGAGACGGAACTGGACGAAATCGAGGAACTGCTCGAATTACCGGACGTGGATCTGGCCGAGTGGCTGACCGGCCGCCAGCCGATCCCGGCGGAAATGGACAGCCCGATGCTGCGCCGCATGCGGGAAGCCGCCGGAAAATGAACGCTCCCGGCGCCATCACCGCCACCGCCGTTGCCGTCTGGGGCGCCCCGGAGGGCTGGGACGCCTTCCTGCTCGCGCGCCGCCGGGCCGAGTTCGCCGGCCCCATCCTGCACGTCACCCGCGACGACGCCCGCATGGCGCGCCTGGCCGAGGCGCTGGCCTTCTTCGCCCCCGAGATCGAGGTGCTGCGTTTCCCGGCCTGGGACTGCCTGCCCTATGACCGCGTTTCGCCCAATCCCGCCCTGGTGTCCGAGCGCATCGCCACCCTGGCGCGCCTGCTGGATCCGCCGGCGAAGCCCCGCATCGTGCTCACCACGGTCAACGCCCTGGTCCAGCGCGTTCCGCCCAGCGCCGTGTTCGCCAATGCCAGCCTGGAACTGAAGACCGGCGGCGACGTCAAGCCGGAAGCACTGGCGCAGTTCCTGGAAGCCAACGGCTACGGCCGCGCCGGCACCGTGATGGAACCCGGCGAATACGCCATGCGCGGCGGCATCGTCGATATTTTCCCCGCCGGCGAACCCGACCCGATCCGTCTCGATATGTTCGGGGACACCATCGAGACCATCAAGACCTTTGATCCCTCGACGCAACGTAGCGGAGGCGGAGGCAGCGCCGGCAAGCGGGACAAGCTGGTCCTGCGCCCGGTCTCGGAAGTGCCGCTGGACAAGGACAGCATCGCCCGCTTCCGCTCCGGCTGGCGCGACCTGTTCGGCCAGGACGCGGCTTCCGATCCGATTTATCTGTCCATTTCCGACGGCCGCCGCCACCCGGGCATGGAGCACTGGGTGCCGCTGTTCCATGACCACATGGACACGCTGCTGGACTACCTGCCGGGCGCCGCCGTCAGCCTCGATCACCAGGCGGACGAGGTGCTGACCTCGCGCTTCGAGATGATCGCCGACCATTTCACCGCCCGCAAAGCCGTGCCGCGCGACGGCGAGGTACCGTACCGCCCGCTGCCGCCCCGCTTGCTGTACCTTGATCGCGCCGGTTGGGATGCCATGCTGTCGGCGGGCCCGGTGCTCGCCTTCAGCCCCTTCGCCAAGCCCGAGGATGCCGCCGCGGTCGACGGCAACGGCCGCCCCGGTCCGGTATTCGCCCAAACTGCCGGCGGCCCCGGCACCAACATCTTCGACCAGCTTCGCGCCCAGGCGGAGCGCTGGAACAAGGAAGGCCGGCGCCTGGTCATCGCCGCCTGGACCCGCGGCTCGCGCGAACGCATCGCCCATCTGCTGCGTGAACATGGCATCAAGGACGTCCAGCAGGACGAGACCTGGCAGGAAGTCCGCCGCCGCAAGGTCAACGCCGTCTCGCTGGT
Source organism: uncultured Alphaproteobacteria bacterium (assembly GCA_963839645.1). GTDB lineage: Bacteria > Pseudomonadota > Alphaproteobacteria > Acetobacterales > Acetobacteraceae > PALSA-911. The sequence goes on from CAWIVZ010000002.1 coordinate 187,380, forward strand.
CACCCTCGGCCTGGAGCGCGGCTTCGTGGCCAATTTCGGTGCCGAGCGCCTCGCCATCGTCGGCGAGCAGGACCTGCTGGGCGAACGCATTTCCCGCCCGCCGCGCCGGCGCAAGCGGGCCGACCAGTTCATCGCCGAAGCCACCGAAATCGCCGAGGGCGACCTGGTCGTACACCAGGAATACGGCATCGGCCGCTATGACGGGCTGACCACGCTGGACGTTTCCGGCGCGCCGCACGACTGCCTGCGCCTGCTCTACGACGGCGGCGAAAAGCTGTTTTTACCCGTTGAAAACATAGAAGTTCTGTCGCGCTACGGCAGCGAGCACGAAGGCGCCAGCCTGGACAAGCTCGGCGGCGCCAGCTGGCAGTCGCGCAAGGCGCGGATGAAGCAGCGCATCCGCGACATGGCCGGCGAGCTGATCCGCATCGCCGCCGCGCGCAAGATCCGCGACGCCGAGATCATGGCCCCGGCCGAAGGCGCGTTCGACGAATTCTGCGCCCGTTTCCCGTTCGCTGAAACCGAGGACCAGGCCCGCGCCATCGCCGACGTGCTGGAGGACATGGCCTCCGGCCGCCCGATGGACCGGCTGATCTGCGGCGATGTCGGCTTCGGCAAGACCGAGGTGGCGTTGCGCGCCGCCTTCGTCGCCGCCATGGCCGGCACCCAGGTCGCGGTGGTGGTCCCGACCACGCTGCTCGCCCGCCAGCATTTCCGCACCTTCTCCGCCCGCTTCCAGGGGCTGCCGATCAAGGTGGCGCAGCTCTCGCGCATGGTCACCGCCAAGGAAGCCGCCGAGGTCCGCCGCGGCGTCGCCGACGGCACGATCAACATCGTCGTCGGCACGCATGCGCTGCTGGCGAAGTCGATCACCTTCTCCGAGCTCGGTCTGCTGATCGTCGACGAGGAGCAGCATTTCGGCGTCTCCCACAAGGAACGGCTGAAATCGATCAAGGCCGACGTGCATGTGCTCACGCTCACCGCCACCCCGATCCCGCGCACCCTGCAGCTGGCGCTGACCGGCGTGCGCGAAATGAGCATCATCGCCACGCCGCCGGTCGATCGCCTGGCGGTGCGCACCTTCATCATGCCGTTCGACGCGCTGGTGATCCGCGAGGCCCTGCAGCGCGAACGCTTCCGCGGCGGCCAGGTGTTCTGCGTGGTGCCGCGCATCGAGGATCTGGCGCGGATGTCCGAACGCCTGGCGCAGATCGTGCCGGAAGCCCGCACCATCCAGGCGCACGGAAGATTGGCGCCGACCGAACTCGAACGCGTCATGACCGAGTTCGGCGACGGCAAATACGACATCCTGCTGTCCACCAACATCGTCGAAAGCGGCCTGGACATGCCGGCGGTGAACACGCTGGTAATCCATCGGGCGGACATGTTCGGCCTCGGCCAGCTCTATCAGCTGCGTGGCCGCGTCGGCCGCGGCAAGCAGCGCGGCTACGCCTACCTGACCTGGCCGCCGAACCATCGGCTGTCGGTTGCCGCGGAAAAGCGGCTGACGGTGATGCAGACGCTGGATGCGCTCGGCGCCGGCTTCACCCTGGCGTCGCACGATCTGGACATTCGCGGCGCCGGCAACCTGTTGGGTGACGAGCAATCCGGCCATATTCGCGAAGTCGGCATCGAGCTGTACCAGCAGATGCTGGAGGATGCGGTGTCCGAGATCCGCGCCGGCGAGGGCAAGTCCCGTGCGTCGGACCGCGACTGGACGCCGAATATCGGTCTCGGCCTGCCGGTGCTGATCCCGGAGACCTATGTCCGCGACCTGCCGGTCCGCCTGGGCCTGTATCGCCGCATCGGCGCGCTGGGCTCGGACGCCGAGAGCGAGGCGATGGCCGCCGAACTGGTCGACCGCTTCGGCGAATTGCCGCACGAGGTCGAGAACCTGCTCGGCGTGGTCGGGCTGAAGCGCACCTGCCGGGAAGCCGGCGTGGAGAAGCTGGAGGCCGGGCCGAAGGGGATGGTGCTGACATTCCGCGGAAATGTTTTCTCCAATCCCGCCGGGCTGGTCGCCTGGCTGTCCACCAAGGGCGGGCTGGTGAAGCTGCGCCCGGACCACAAGCTGTCCATCGTGCGCGAGATGGACATCGCCACAAGGCTGGCGACCGCGCGCGATATCCTGGGCAGCCTGGCCCGGATCGTCGGCCAGGCGAAAGCGGCCTAGCCCCTGGAACCGGCGGTGATGACGATCCGTCTCGCGGCCGCGGGGCTGGCGCTTCTGGCGTCGTCCGCCGCTCTGGCACAGCCTGCTTCGCCGGTGGGCAAATGGCTGACCGAGGATCGCCGCGGCGTGATCGAGATCGCCCCCTGCGGCGCCTCGCTGTGCGGCCGGATCGCCGGCATGGCCGGTGCGACGGCGGCCGGTCCGCCGGCGACGGATTTTCGGGGCCGTCCGCAATGCGGGCTGGAGATCATCCACGAAATCGTGCCGGGCGATCCAGGCGAATGGAACGCGACGATCACCGATCCGGAAAACGGCAACCTCTATGGCGCGCGCCTGTGGCTGGACGATGCCGGTCGCCTGCACCTGCGTGGTTACCTGCGCGTGCCTCTGATCGGCTCGGCGCTCGGCTCCACGCAGATCTGGAACGCCTATACCGGCACCCTGACGCCGGACTGCCGGATGCGGACCTAATCCTTTGCGCCGACCGTCGAGGTCCGCCGGACATGACCCGGCTGGGCGAGGTGCTCATACTCGGGCACCCCGATGATGGAGGTGTCCGACGATGTGATCTTGTGGACCAGGCTGAAATCCTTCTTCAGGTCGGCGAAGCCAAGGGTCACGGCCTCGTCCCCACGATAATTGCCCATCGGGTTATAGGTGGTCGAGGTCGGGCAATAGCCGACGAAAACGTTCCGCTTGATCGAGTAGCGCACGCCCGCGTGCCAGGACGGTGTGCCGGGTATGGCGGGCGGGTAGAAGAACTGCATCGGATAGAGCTGGTGCGTGCCGTCGAACAATTTGGTGAAGGCGACGAAAGTGTTGTTCTCGATGGTAACCGACTGTTCGCGCCCCGGATCGGCGTCCGCGTTGTGGCCTTCCATGCCGAAGGTCAGTGACATCGCATTCGAGTTCAGCCCGGAAGCCGTCTTGACGAAGATATTGTCCCTGACGACGGCGATCCCACCATTGGGGATGTCGGCGAGATAGGGTTCGGCAGGATGGCTTCCCTCGGCGGTATTCGGCCGGCTGCCGCGAAAATAGTTGCCCTCGAGAATGGTTCTCTGGGCGCGTGATTTGAAGGTGTGGCCGATGATGCTGGCGGCGGTATAGGAGTTCAGCATGTGCACCGTGAACCGTGGGTCGGTCTTGCTGCCGGTGATATAGAAGTTATGCATGTACGACGACCGGAAGCCGCCGTTGTTGTAGACGGCAACGTGATCGAAGGTCAGCGTGCCGGTGTTGTTCGGCGTGCCGAAGAAGCCGTTCGCCCCCACGAAATAGGGGCCGCGATTGATGAGCGCGAAATCATGCACCGCCACATCCCGGAACGTAAGGTCATGCGCGCCGTTGATGTAAACGGCCGCCATGTTCACGCCTGCGCTCGCAGTCGCGCTGATGTCGATATTTTCGATCGTCGGCAACTCGCTGGTGAAGACGTAGACCAGCGCCTGTGAGTCCCACCATTGGCCAGTTCCGCCGCCGTCTCGCACCAGCGCGGGGCGTATACCGTTCTCAGTGAGTCCCTTGATGGTGACGTTCGTCGGCGTCACCATTGGCCCCTGATAATACGCAGGCTTGGGGCCGAGGAAAATGCTGTTGATGCTGCCTGCATAGTATGCGGGGTGGACGAGCAGCGTGTCTCCCGGCTGCAGCACGTTGAACGTATCCAGATGCGCCCCGCTGCCGACGGGGCCGCATCCGGCCGCTGCATAGGCTGTCAGGTCTATCGGTGTCGTCGCAGTCGGCCAAGTGAATTTGCAGGTGGTCGGGTTCGAGCCAAACGACGAGAAAACTGCAACCACCTTGCCGCCGCGTACTAGCTCGATCTTCGGCGCAAGCCCATCGGCGGCGGTAGCCGCGCGTGCGCCGTGGACGATCTTGGCCGGATCCCACACCCATTCGGCCGGGTACGGCTCCTTGCCCACGCACAGCCTGGCCTGGTCGGACAGCGCGGCCGGGCTGGTGTACGGCACCACGGCCAGGGCGCCCCATAGCAGCTTCGTCGGAGCCCCGCGGAGCAACTGCTCCTTGGCCTGTTTCAGTCGCATGGCAACCCTCGATCTATAGGATGTTTGAACCACGGCCTGGCCGCGCCGGCCGGCCGCGTCGCAGGCCGGACCGCTCCGGCGCTACCCCTCCGCCGCCTCCACCGCCGCCACGTCCAGCAGCCGCTCGATCACTTCCGGCTCCTGTGCCCCGGCGATGGCGTGCCGGCCGGAGATAACGAAGCACGGCACGCCGTTGATGCCCAGGCGGTGCGCCCGCAGATTGTCGGCGTGCACGGCGTCCACTTCCTGGTCGCTCTCCAGGAACATCCGCACCTCCCGCGGATCGAGCCCGCAGCTCTGCGCCACGGCGCACAGCACGGCGTGGTCGCCGATGTCGTCACCATCGGTGAAATGGGCGGAGAACAGCGCCGCCACCATCTCGTCCGCCCGGCCGTGGCGCGCGGCAAAGCGCACCAGGCGGTGGGCATCGACGCTGGACGGCGTGCGCCGGATGCGGTCGAAGCGGAACAGCACGCCCTCGGTGCGGCCGATCTCGCCGATCGAGGCATACAGCCGCCGTGCCCGGTCCTCGCCGCCGAATTTGCGCACCACGTACTCGCCGCGCGACATGCCGGCGCGCGGCATGTCCGGGTTCAGCAGGAACGGGCGCCAGGCCAGGTCGAACAGGATATCCGGCCGTCGGCGGAGCGTGCGCAACAGCCGCCGCACCCCAAGAAAGCACCAGGGGCAAACCAGATCATGCACGATCTCGATCGAGAGCCGTGCCTTCGGTGGCGCCAGAATGTTCACCCCGGCATATTCCCGCTCCGAAGGCCCCAGAGCAAGCCGATGCGTGCGAGCGGACGATTATTTGACCCGGACGTAGCGCAGCGGGAAATAATCATCCGCCATCTGCGTCAACTCGATGTTGGATTTGGCCGCCCAGGCCAGCACCTGCTGGTGCAGCGGGATATAGGCAAAATCCTTCTGCACGATATCCACTGCCTGGCGGATCATCGCCATGCGCTTCGCCGGATCGGTCTCCACCGCCATCTGGTTCGTCAGCGCGTCGATCTCCGGGTTGGAATAACCGGCATAGTTCACCTCCCCCACGGGCGGCTTGCGCGTCGCCATCAGGTTGAAGAACACGTTGTGGGCATCGTAGGTGTTCGGCGTCCAGCCGAGCATGTAGAAATCCGTGTCGTAGCCGGGTGCAGCGATCTTGCTGAAGAATTTCGTCTTGGTCTGCGCGGTCAGGTTGATCTTGACATTGATCCTGGCCAGCATGGCGGTGACGGCGGTGCAGATAGCCTCGTCGTTCTCATAGCGATCGTTCGGGCAATCCATGCCGAGCGAGAACCCGGCGCCATAACCGGCCTCCGCCATCAACGCCTTGGCTTTTTCCAGATCCGCCTTCGGCCGCTTGTCCTGGGCGGGGTCATAGCCGTTCACGCCCGGCCCGAACATCACCGAGGTCACATGTGCCTGGCCGCGCATCACCTTCGCGGCGATCGCGTCCTCGTCGATCGCCAGCATGAAGGCCTGGCGGACCCGGGGATCCTTGAACGGGTTCTTGCCCTTCACCGAGGACGTCGGCAGCTCTTCGCGCCACTGGTCCATGCCGAGGAAAATGGTCCGCAGTTCCGGCCCGACGATCAGCTTCAGGCCGTCGGTGCCCTTGATCCGCGCCTCGTCCTGCGGCGGTACGGAATAGATCATGTCCACGTCGCCCGACAGCAGCGCGGCGACGCGCGTGGCGGCGTTGGAGATGATGCTGAGCTCCACCCGGGTCAGGTTGTGCTCCGGCTTGTCCCACCAGCCCGGGTTCGCCTCGACCACCGTGCGCCGGTCCGGCTCGCGCAGCACCAGCTTGAACGGGCCCGTGCCCATGGCGTTGCGGACGGCGTAGTTCTCGTCCTTCGAGGCCAGATTGACCGGCTCGACCGCATTGTTCTTCTCGCACCAGGCCTTGCTCATCATCGACCAGGTGGTGATTTCCTGCGGGAAGATCGGATCGACCTTGTTGGTCTCGATCTCCACCGTGAGGTCGTCGATCTTGCGGACCTCCTTCACCGGCGCCAGCACCGACCGCATCACCGAGTTCGGCGAGCGGATGCGCGTGGCGGAGAACACCACGTCATCGGCGGTAAAAGGGGTGCCATCCTGCCATTTTACGTTGGGCCGCAGCGTGAAGCGCCACACGGTCGGGCTGGTCTGCTCCCATTTGATCGCCAGCGCGGGTTCCAGCGCCAGCTTGCGGTCACGGCGGATCAGCGGCTCGTAGATGTTGCCGAGGAAGGACAGCTGGAACGTCTCGTTGCGGGTATAGGGGTCCATGGCGTTGACGTCGCCATTGTTTGCCCATTTGAACACCGCCGCCGACGCGCCATGCGGCAGCAGCAGTGACAACGCCAGCGCCGCGCCCGCCAGGAATTTTATCCGTCTCATCCGTGCTGCCCCGATTTTGTTCATATGTTACCGTCACGTTAATCCCCTGCCGGCGCCATGCAAGCACGGAATCGAGGCGCTGGCCGGCCGGCGGGTCCATGCGTCCGGTGCAAGCGAGGTTTGGCCTGCGCAACTTGTCGAACCGCCGGTTTCACCGGCATGATCGTCCCAAGACGTCCAGGAACGGATCGAACAACATGGCACTGCGACCGGCAGGCGACCGCGGCACCAGCCCCGAGGAGAGGCGAGGGGAGAGAAAGGCCATCGTGCTGATCTCCGCCGCGCACCTGGTCAGCCATCTCTATTACCTCGTTCTGCCGCCGCTGTTTCCGCTGCTGAAGGACCGCTTCGGGGTCAGCTATATCGAGCTCGGCCTGGCGCTGACGCTGTTCAACGTCGTCTCCGCCTTCACCCAGGCGCCGATGGGCTATCTGGTGGACCGCATCGGTTCCCGCCGGGTGCTGATTTCCGGCCTGTGCCTGGGCGGCTTCGCCTGGATCTCGCTCGGCATCCACCTGTCGTACAGCTGGATGCTGGTCGTCGGCGTGCTCGGCGGCATCGCCAACAGCGTCTACCACCCGGCCGATTACGCCATACTCTCTGCCCGCATCGCCGATGCGCGCATCGGCCGGGCCTTCTCCATCCACACCTTTGCCGGCTTCCTCGGCGGCGCCATCGCGCCCGGCATGATGCTGCTGATCGCGGCGAATGCAGGCGTGCAGGCGGCGCTGATCACCGCCGGCGCGCTCGGTCTGCTGGCGGCGGTGCCGCTGCTGTTCGCCCCCGACCTCGATACCGCCGGCCAGGTCCAGCGCGCGGCCGCGGCCAGCGTGGTCGGGCCGAAAATCCGCCTGCTGACCCCCGCGGTGCTCAACCTGACGCTGTTCTTCACCCTGCTCAGCCTGTCCTCGGGCGGCATCCAGTCCTACACCGCGGCCGCGCTCACCTCCGGCTACGGCGTCAGCCTGTCGGGCGCGAACCTGGCGCTGACCGCCTTCCTGCTGCTCAGCGCCTTCGGCGTGCTGGCCGGCGGCTTCGTGGCGGACATGACCCGCCGGCACGGCGATGTCGCCGCCGCCAGCTACGCCGTCTGCGCCGCACTGACCCTGTCGATCGCATTGTTCAGCCCCGGCGCGGCCCTGATCACCGCCGTGATGGGCGCTGTCGGGCTTCCTGTCGGGCATGATCTCCCCCTCGCGCGACATGCTGGTGCGCCGCGCGGCACCCCCCGGCGCCGCCGGACGGGTGTTCGGCATCGTCACCACCGGCTTCAACATCGGCGGCACGATCGGCCCGATCCTGTTCGGCTGGATCATGGACCGCGGCGAACCGCGCTGGATATTCGGCGCCTCCGCCGCCTTCATGCTGGCCACCGTCATCATCGCCCTGTTCGGCGAACGCCAGACCCGCACCGAGCCGATGGGCCAGGTGCCCGCCGCCGCTGAATAAGGAACGCCGCATGTCCGAACGGATCTTCGACGGTCTGAGGGTGATCGACTGTGCCAGCTACATCGCCGGCCCGGCCGCCGCGACCGTGATGTCCGATTTCGGCGCCGAGGTGATCAAGATCGAGCCCCCCGGCCTCGGTGATCCCTATCGCGGCATCGCCACCCGTCCGCCCGGCGCGCCCACCTCGCCCAACTGGGAAATGGACTCGCGCAATAAGAAAAGCCTGGCGATCGACCTCGCCTCCGACCCGGGCCGCGAGGTGCTATACAAGCTCGCCGCCACCGCGGATGTGTTCATCACCAACTACCCGCCGCCCGTGCGCAAGAAGCTGCGCATCGCCTACACGGATCTTGCGCCGCTGAACGACCGGATGATCTACGTCTCCTTCACCGGCTACGGCGAAACCGGGCCGGAAGCGGAAAAGCCCGGCTTCGACGTCACCGCCTGGTGGGCCCGCTCGGGCCTGATGGATCTGGTGCGGGCCGGACCGGACGCCATTCCCGCCCGATCCCTCAGCGGCATGGGCGACCACCCTTCGGCCATGGGCGTCTACGGCGCCATCGTCACCGCGCTCTATCAGCGCGAGAAGACCGGGAAGGGGACCCAGGTCGGCTCCTCCCTGCTGGCCAACGGCCTCTGGGCCAACGCCAACTCGGTGCAGCAGCAGATCTGCGGCGAACCGGTCATCATCCAGCCGCCGCGTCACGAATCCGCCCGTCCCACCCTGAACCATTACCGCTGCCGCGACGGCCGGTGGATCATCCTGACCGTGGTGCAGACGGAGGCCCGCTGGCAGCGCTTCGCCGAGGTGGTGGGCGACGGCCAGCTCGCCGCCGATCCCCGCTTCGCCACCCAGGCCGACCGCGATGCAAATGCGGCTGCGCTCACGCTCGAGTTGGACGCGATTTTTGCCAGCAAGGATTTTTCCGAATGGAAGCCGCTGCTGGAAGCCAACGGCCTGATCTTCGGCATCGTCCAGCGCATCGAGGACGTGGCGACGGATGAACAGGCCATCGCCGCCGGCGTTCTGGTGCCGTTCGAGGGCGAGGACATGCTGACCGTCAGCAGCCCGTTCTGGCTGCAAGGCCAACAGAAGGTCACGCCCCGCCGCGCCCCCGCGGTGGGTGAGCACAACCACGAAGTGCTGGCCGCCCTCGGCTATTCCCATACCGACATCGCCGCCCTTCGCGCGGCCAAGGTGATCGACTGAAGCGGATTTCCGGAAAGGACAACGCCATGACCGACTACAAATTCTGCAAGGTGGAGGACGAGGGCCGCATCCGCATCGTCACCATCAACCGCCCCGAGGTGCTGAACGCCCTGCACAGCGAGGCGCACCACGAGTTCGAGGCGATGTGGGACGAGTTCGCCGCGCGCGACGACCTCTGGATCGGCATCATCACCGGGGCAGGGGATCGCGCCTTCTCCGCCGGCAACGATTTGAAGGTCCAGGCCGCCGGCAAGCGCGGCCCGGCGGCGCGCACCGGTTTCGCCGGCATCACCCATCGCTTCGACCTGAACAAGCCGCTGATCGCCGCGGTGAACGGTGTCGCCATGGGCGGCGGGTTCGAGATCGCGCTGGCCTGCGACATCATCATCGCTGCCGAGAACGCCATCTTCGCGCTGCCCGAACCCCGCGTCGGCCTGATCGCCGGCGCCGGCGGCGTGCATCGCCTGCCACGGGTGATCCCGCAGAAACAGGCGTTGGGGATGATCCTGACCGGCCGCCGCGTGCCGGCCGCGGAAGGCAAGGAACTCGGCTTCGTCAACGAGGTCGTGCCGGTCGGCCAGGCGCTGGCGGGCGCGAAGCGCTGGGCCGAGCTGATCCTGGAATGCTCGCCCAAGGCGGTCCGCGCCTCCAAGCAGGCGGTGTATTCCGGCATGATGGAGCCGACCTTGGAGAAGGCGCTGCGCACGGTCTATCCGGCACAGCAGGAGAACATGGAAAGCCAGGACTACATCGAAGGCCCGAAGGCCTTCGCCGAGAAGCGCAAGCCCAATTGGCAGAACAAGTAAAAGGGGAAACGAAATGGCCGTTGTATCGTACCACGAAGACATCGCCCTGCCCGCCGACAAGATCTGGAGCGTGATCGGCGATTTCGCCGGCATCCGCAAATGGGCCGTGCTGGTGAAGAGCGAATCCGTGCAGGACACGCCCGCCGGCAAGGTGCGCAGCCTGGTAATGCCCGACGACCGGGTGGTGAAGGAGCTGCTCGCCGCCAGCAGCCAGTATGCCTACACCTACACCATGCTGGAACGCCCGGAGATGGCCGATTACCGCTCCACCGTCGCGGTGATCCCGCTCGATGCCAACAACTCACGCGTCGAGCTTATCGTCAGCCTCAGCGCCTCGGGGGACACCACCGAGGAACAGATCACCGAGCGCTACACGAAGAATTTGCGCGGCAATCTGCGGGCGATGAAAAAGGCGCTGGGGCTGGCGTGAAACGCCTGCCCGACGCGGCAAACGGCTTTGCAAGTCCACCTCAAATGGACTAGACTAATCAAACTTAGTCCATTTGGGGTGCGCCATGTCCACCGTCAACATCCATGAAGCCAAGACCCATCTCTCCCGGCTGGTGGATAAGGCCGTCCGCGGGGAAACGGTCATCATCGCCAAGGCCGGCAAGCCGCTGGTCAAATTAACCGCCCTCAACACCCCGCAAGCCGGTCAGGTCAAGCGGGTGGGTTTCATGGAAGGCCAGGGGACGGTGCCTGACGATTTCGATCGCATGGGCGAAGCAGAGATCGAGCAGATGTTCGGTGGCGAGCCACGTTGAAGCTGCTGCTGGATACCCATTTGCTGTTGTGGGTGGCGCTGCAACCGGCGCGCGTGCCGTCGGATTGCCGCCCCCTGCTTGACGACCCGCAGAATCAACTGGTTTTCAGCGCCGCCAGCCTGTGGGAGATCGCGATCAAGCGTGGGCTGGGACGAGACGATTTCCGCGTGGACCCGAGGCTGCTGCGCCGTGGCCTGCTGGACAACCAGTACACCGAACTCGCGATCACCAGCGAACATGCCATCGCCACCGACACGCTGCCGCCCATCCACAAGGACCCTTTCGACCGCATCCTGGTCGCGCAATCGCTCGTCGAGGGCATCACCCTGCTGACCACGGACCGCCTCGTGGCCCAATACCAGGGCACGGTGCGCCAGGTCTGACCGCTATCCCGGCTGGCGCAGCCCCAGCCGCTCCAGCCGCGGCAGCACCTCCTGCACGAAGAACGGAATTTCCTTCAGATAGTCGAGGAACGCGATCGAGGTCCCCGCCAGCCCGGCCTCACTCATCCGCGCCATTTCCCCGGCGATGTCGTCGGGGGAACCTACCAGCGGATACGCTCCGGGATAGGCGCCGGCGAAGCGCTTGCCGGTATCGCGCATGAAGCGGGTTTCCACCGGCCGCGCCAGCACGGCGTTGCCCGCTCCCGCCTTGGCGCCGCGCTGGCGCCAGTAGTAATCCTGGCCCTCCGTGTCGGCCATTTCCTCGGCGAAGTAGGTGTAGAAATCCTCCGCCTCCCGCCGCGTCGGCCGGCAGACCACGTGCGCCATGGTGTAGACCGACACGAAGCGGCCATAGCGCGCGGTATGGGCGTGGATGTCGGCGATCAGGGCAGGGGCCTGGGCCAGGTCGGTCATGTTGGTGAACAGCACATCGCAGGCCTGGGCGGCGAAGTCGCGTCCCTTCGGCGAGAAGCCGGCCGACATCACCACCGGGCGCGGCCGCTGGATCGTCACCGGATCGGTCGCCAGCCGGCGCAGCTTGAAGAAGCGCCCGTCCCAGTCGAACTCCGGTCCGCCCTCCAGCATCTTCGACCAGACCTGAAACCACTCCATGCCATGGTCGTAGCGGCTGTCCTGGTCGATGGTCACGCCGTGCAGGTCGAACTCCTCCTGGTTCCAGCCGCAGACGATGTTCAGCCCGGCGCGGCCGTGGGAGATGTGGTCGATCGTGGCGATCGCCTTCGCGCCGAAGGCCGGCGTCACCAGCGGCACATGTACGGTGGAGAAGATGAAGATGCGGCTGGTGATCGCCGCCAGCGCCGCGCCATGCGTCAGTGTCTCGAACGACTTGCCGTAGATCTTCGCCTGGCCCTGGTAGCCGCGCCATTTCGCCACCGGCAGGATGAACTCGATCCCGGCCTCGTCGGCGATCTTCGTCATGGCGGCGATGTCGTCCCAGTTCGCCCGCCAGCGCTCCGGCGCCAGGCTCATGGTCAGCCCGCCGTCGCAATTGGCGCTGAACACGCCGAGCTTGAATCGGTTCGGCCCAAACATCGGGTTGGCCGCGATCATTGCGCTACGCCGCCTTCATCCCCAGCGCCACCGCCTGGCGTGCCTCGAACGCAAGGCAGCGTTCGTCGTGCTGCTGGCCGAGAATGCCGCCGCGCACCGAGGCGGGCTCCACCGAGCGGAAGAACGGCTTCCAGCTGTCCGGCAATCGGCGCCCGTCGGGTGGCGCCAGCCAAAGCCGGAACAGCAGGCGCTTCAGCGCCGGATCGTCGTGATCGACGAACTCGGTGCGCGAATGCAGCGTCGTGTGGTTGCTGAGCAGTTGCATGTCGCCGGGCTGCAGATACATCTCGTACATCAGGCCGGGGCGGCGCAGGATCTCGTCCAGCACATCCATCGCCTCGCGCTGCAAGGCCGTCAGTTGCGGCACGCCCTCGATCTTCTGCGCGGAATTCACCCGGTTGCGGTTCCACTTGCTGTGCAGCCTGCCATCCTCGGTGTCGAACAGCGGATTGGGATAGAAGGCGGGCTCGTCCGGCGCCTGTTCCCCCTGGCGGCTGAAATGAAACGGCTGGCGCACGATCTCGGCCAAATCCGGCCGCTCCCGTGCGAGGACGTGATAGGCGGCGACCGAGCTGGTGATCATGCTTTTGCCGCCGGACAGGCCCTGGTTGTAGCAGGTCAGGGCGACGATATCGGCGCCATCGGTGTGGAAATCGAGCTCCGCGTTGGATGAATAGCCACGTCCGGTGGCGCTGCGGTAATCAGTGCCGGCGTTGCGCACGGCGGACAGGTAATGGGTTGCCTTGCCCTGCGGCCGCGGCGCGCCGCTGTGCAGCCCGATCGCCCAGGTCAGCAGTTCAAAATCGGCCTCCGCCATGTCCTCGCGCGGCAGGCCCCGCACCAGGGCGATGCCGCGGCCGTCGCGGATTTCCCGAAACGCCGCCGCGATCACCGGCGCGGCGGAGCCAAGATCGAAATCCTCCCGCCGGTAGTCCAGCAGGCCCTTGGCGGGATCGCGGGCCCGGCGAACCGTTTCGGCAAGGTCCCTTCGGGCGCGGTCATCGAGCGGGAACACCCAGCCCGGATCGGCCGTCAGTTCGTCCACGCTCCAGGCGGCACGTACGCCGGTATCGATCGCAGCCATCGTGAACCTCCCGGTTTCAGACCATGTCGCAGCGGAAGCCGCTGCCCCAGCGCTTGATGTGACCAACCGAAGGGGACGGGAAATGCGCCGTGCAGCACAGCGTGTCGGTGTCGCAGTACTTCTCCAGGAACGCCTGGCGCGTCGCCACGCCCTGCTTGGGGTCGTAGTCCACCCGCATCGACAGTTCCGGATATTTCGCCTGCAGCGGCGAATGAATAAGGTCGCCCGTAATCACCGCCTTGTCGCCGCCCCGGCCCAGCCCGACGGCGAAATGGTCGATGGTGTGGCCTGGCGTCGGCAGCAGGCGGATATGGTCGTTCACCGCATCGGCGCTGGTGATCAGGTCGGCCCGGCGGGCGGCGACGATCGGCAGCACGCTGTCCTCGATGCACTCGATCGGCGCGCGCCGGTTCTCCGCCTCCCAGTAGTCGTACTCGGTCTGGGAGAACAGATAGCGTGCCTTGGGAAAGGTCGGCACCCAGCGCCCGTTTTCCAGCTTCGTGTTCCAGCCGACATGATCGACATGCAGATGCGTGCACATCACGTAGTCGATGTCTTCCACGCCGACGCCGGCCGCCGCCAGGGCCTTCATGTAGTTGCCGTCCCGCTTGCCGTTCCACGCGGCGCGCGCGGGGCGGGTCTTGTCATTGCCGATGCAGCTGTCGACCAGAACGGTATGGTGCGGCGTGCGCACGACGTAGGACTGGAAGCAAAGCACCAGCGTGTCGTCCACCGGGTTCAGCGCGCCCATCGCCTGCATCCATGCGCGGTTCTCCTCCAGCACATCCTTGGACAGGCCCGGCAGGAATTCCAGCGCCGGCGTGTAGCCTTTCTCGTCCTCGACGATGCGGTGGACGGTCATGTCATCGATGGTGAAGCTGGTCTTCATGCTGGCGATTTCCCCGAGCGGCTGTCTGTTGCCGGAGAGGTTAACGCTCGTCCCCGCAGCTTACAAACACCCGGGCGGAAGCCGTACGATACCAGGGGACAGGCGGCCCGATTGCGGCTACATCAGCGCCTGTTTCTCGCCGCTCGTTCCAAACCTCTGTCGGATTGACAAGATGACCCTGCTCTCGCGTCTGATGGCCTTTGCCGCCCTGGCATCCCTCACTGCATGGCCCGCCGCCACCCCGCAGGCCGCGCCGGCCGCGAGTCCCGCCGCCAGCCCCGCCGCGACGCCCTCCAATGATCTGGTGGCGCAGCGCGGCAACCTGAAATTGACCGCCGAGGACGTGCGCGACCTGCTGCAACGCGCCGATCCGGCAGTGCGCGCCCAGTTGCTCGCCAACCCGGCCGCGCTGTCGGAATTCGTGCGCGACCGGCTCCTGCGCCAGGCCCTGCTCGACCAGGCCAAGGCCGTCGGCTTCGATCAGAAGCCGGAAGTGGTGCTGCGCGCCAACGATGCCCGCGACAGCGTCGTGGTGTCGTCGTACGTCGCCTCGCTGACCCAGCCCGACGCGGCCTACCCCAGCAAGGCCGAGATCGCCGCGGCCTATGAGGCCAACAAGTCGCGCTTCGTGGTGCCGCGCCAGTACCACATCCTGCAGATCGCGGTGCGCCTGCCGGTCGGCTCGCCCGCCAAGGCCGAGGAGGCGGCGAAGGCGAAAATCGCCGATATCCGCCAACAGCTGACCAAGCCGAAGGCCGATTTCGGCGAACTGGCACGCAAAGTCTCCGAGGATCGCACGTCCGCCGAAAGGGGCGGGGATCTCGGCTGGCTGCGAGAGGATCAATTGGTGCCCGCCGTAAAGGATGCGGTTGCCGGCATGACCGAGAATTCGGTCAGCGAGCCGGTGCGCACGCCGGAAGGCTGGCACGTCCTGAAGCTGATCGGCGAGCGTCCCGCCGCGATCGCGCCGCTCGCCGACGTTTCCAACACCATCGCCCAGGCCCTGCGCCAGCAGCGGGCGCAGCAGAACGCCCGCGCCTTCGTCGAGGACATGCTGCGCAAGGAACCGATCCAGCTGAACGAGATCGAGCTGGCGCGCAGCGTGGCGAAGCCGCGTTAGGCAACGCACCCCAGGCGACGCACCGGGGCGGCCGGGTCGGAATCGGGTGACCTACCGGCCCTGCTTTGCCGGAAAATACAGCGCCAGGGCCGAGTTGATCACCCGAACCCGATAGGCCTGGCTGAGCGACGGCGTGTGCGAGTGGTAGTAGCCATAGGCGCGCGCCAGGTTCCCATGCGCCTGTGTCAGGCTGCCGCGCAGGATCATGCCGGCGGCGGCGATGTTGTAGCAGCCATCGTTGACCAGCCTGTCGCGCACCGCCTCCGGCGTCATCCCGGCGCGGTCCGCGATCGGCTGAACCCACAGGCTGTTCACCTGCATCAACCCATAATCCTCGGTGCCGTTGGCGTTGTGCCGGACCATGCCGACGCTGCCGGCCTCGACGGCCTGGATGGACGGCAAGGCGCGCGGCGGCAGGTGGTAGAACGCTGCGACGGCGGTCATGCAGGCCAGGAACGGGGTCGCCATGTCGAACTCCGTCCGATCGGGTTAAGGCGGGGTGGAACGGGCCCGCTGCGTTCGCGCCGTCCGTTTAGACGGTAGGCGTATCGAGGTGGGTGAACACGGTGCCCTGCAGCCGCAAGGCCTTCACGCCGGCGACGATGCCCAGCCCGCTCGGGCGCTTGGGCTGGGTCAGGTGGCAAACGATCACATCGCCGTCGCGCGCGGCACCGACACGGGAGGCGACGGTGGCGGCGGGCAGGGAGGCGCCCATATCCGCGTTCAGCGAATAGCCGCCGATGCCGAACCCCATCGCCTCGATCGCCTCGATCGCCGCCGGGCTGTACAGGCCGGTGGCGCCGCGGTACCAGCGCGTCTGCGCTCCGGTGGCCTCGCGGATGTCGGCCGCACCCGTCTCCACCTCGCGGCGTATGGCATCCAGGGTACCGGCGGCGCGCAGGCCGTAGATGCTGCGCTCGCCGAGGACCGGAGGAATGTGCCGCGCGCCATGGTTCTCGAACGCGAACAGGTCGCGATGGTCCAGCAGAAACGCCAGGCCGGCCGGGTTACGGCGGATCCAGGCCGAGGTCAGGAAGATGGTCGCCGGCACCCCGTTATCGGCCAGATAGGTCGCGATGCGGTGGTCAAAGCCGCCCGGACAGGCATCCAGCGTCAGCGCGACGCGCTTCGTGTCGGGCGTCGACGGCCCGCGCAGGCGCAGCTTGGGCTCCACCAGCCCCTCGGCCGCCGCCACTGGCCGCGCGATCAGGACCGCCGCGGCAAGAGTGCCGATAGCCGCGGTGCCTTGGCAGAATTTCCGCCGCGAGAGCGATGGGTCGGTGGCAGCCGGGGGGATGCATCGGGTGCACATGGTCAGGCTTCGCCGCACCCTAGCGGCGCCTGTTGACGAAGAACATGACGGCGAAGCCGAGCATCGCGATCATGGCGAACGGGTAGAACACCCAGCGCACCATCCCGAGCAGAACATAGGCCGGCCAGAACACGACATGCAGCCAGGTGCCGATCCGCAGCGGATGGGGAAGGCCGAAATAGACGATCTGGAACGCCAGCCCCATTCCCAGCCACAGCAGGATCAGGCTGGGTTTCAGCGCCGGGGTCCGGACGACGGATTGGTTGCTCATGCCATCGCATTCCTAGCAGCAATTCCGGCCAAGTGCATCCACGCAACCGGGGCATCCGCGCGGCCGCACGCGCGTCAGGCGTAGAGAAAGCCCATCCGGTCCTCTTCCAGCACCAGGCAGGTCAATGGCCCGCCGAAGATCGCGCCGGTATCGATGCCGATGCGGTTGGGCTTGATCACCGGCGTCTTGATCGGGGTATGGCCGTGCACGATCACCGCCCCGTGGTCGGCCTCGGAGTTCAGGAAGGGGTGGCGCATCCGGATCATCTCGTCGCGCAGCTGCTCGTCCAAAGGCACCCCCGGCCGGATGCCGCCATGCACGAACATGTAGCCGCCCTCGCGATGGCTGACGCTCAGCCCGTGCAGGAACTCCATGTGCTCGCGCGGTACCGCCGCCGCCCATTCACTGCGCGGCGTTCCCGGCGGGATGGCATAGCTCTCCAGCGCCGGCTCGCCGCCGTTGAACATCCAGTCGGTGGCCGAGGCGGCGTCGCCGCCGATCGCCTCGATCATCGTGTTCTCGTGGTTGCCGATCAGATTGATGGTGGCCACGCCTTCGATCGGCGGCCCGGCGGCAAGCAGGGCGATCACCCCGGCGCTGTCCGGGCCGCGATCGACGTAGTCACCAAGGTGGATCAGCAGCGGCCCGGCGACCGGCCTTCGGTGCAGATCGCTACGGATGGCGGCATGCAGCGCGATCAGGCGCTGGGACAGGCCGTGCACGTCGCCGATGGCATAAATCCGGCGGCCCGGCGCCACGGTCGCGGAAGCTTCCTGGAAGGTGATCATGGGAAGGCAAATTAGCGTGGTTTGTCCGCGAGGGAAGGGGGCGGGTATCTGCCGTGTCAGTTCGCCTGCAACCCGCTGTCATGTGCTAGAGTGTCGGACTTTCGATGAGGAGGGAGCGGATCATGCAGATTCAGGCGCTCGGCTATCTCGGTTTCGGATCCGCGGACCTGGATGGGTGGTCCGACTTCGCGACCTCGTTGCTCGGCATGCAGGCGGTGGAGAAGGGCAATGCGTCCCGGGCCTTCCGCATGGATGACCGGGCGCAACGCCTGATCATCGACCGCGACCTGGCGGAGGGCGAGCGCTACATCGGCTGGGAAGTGGCGGACGAAACGGCGCTGGCGGCGCTGGCCGCGCGGCTGGACCGGGCCGGTGTCGCGGTGACCCGGCAACCGGCCGCTCTGGCGGACCGGCGGGCGGTCGTCGGCCTGATCTCCTTCGCCGATCCGCTGGGCAACCGGCTGGAAGCGTTCCACGGCGCCGCCGTGGCTGATACGCCGTTCCTCCCCGGCCGGGCGATTTCCGGCTTCCGCACCGGACCGCTCGGCATGGGCCACGTGGTGATCACCGT
This sequence comes from uncultured Alphaproteobacteria bacterium, assembly GCA_963839645.1. Classification (GTDB taxonomy): domain Bacteria; phylum Pseudomonadota; class Alphaproteobacteria; order Acetobacterales; family Acetobacteraceae; genus PALSA-911. Next base: position 205,767 of record CAWIVZ010000002.1, read on the forward strand.
GGAGCGCCTGGACGCGGCCTTGCCGTTCTACCGCGACGTGCTCGGCTTCGGCGTCAGCGACATCATGGAACGCCCGTTCGGCGCTGCGTTCTTCCACGTCAATCCGCGCCAGCACAGCTTCGCGATGCTGGAGACCGGCCGCAACGGCATGCACCACTTCATGGTGGAACTCTGCGCCCTGGACGACATCGGCCAGGGCTACGATCTGGCGCTGGGCGACGGCACCGAAAAAGACCCCAGCCGCGTGATGGCCACGCTCGGCCGGCACACCAATGACTGGATGACCTCTTTTTACATGCGTTCACCAGCCGGCTTTCAGATCGAGTACGGTTGGGGCGGGCGAGTGATCGACCCCGCCAGCTGGGCCCCGCAGCGACTGGAGGCGGGACCCAGCCTATGGGGCCACGAGCGCAGCCTGGCTGCCGCCGGAAGCCAAGGCCGAGGCACGCGCGATGCGCCTGAAGGCAGGTGCCGCGGGGCTGCGCCAGCCGTTGCAGGTGCTGGAGGGTAGTTATAGGTGTCACGCCCGGAGCTTGCCCCTGGTGGGATCAGGCGCGGAGTGACCGATCATGATCGCTTATCCACCTGAGGTGATTGGGGTCCAAGAGTGTATCCCAATACGCATTTTGCGGTGCGCGGGCTGAACTACCTGTAAGCCAACTCTTGCTCCGAAGCGGGTTCGTTTGGACCAACAGGTCAGGGTCATAGTAGACGTTAGTGTGCGGTTGCTAAGATGCACTGTATCAGGTCCCGTGTCTTGGCTGAGATTGGGGCTAGGGAATAGCAAGTGAGGAGATCGGCTAATGCTGACTGGCCACATTGATCGGTGGGACCGTCATTACCTTGGCGGGTGGGCAATGGACACTGACCATCCGAACGAAGCCGTGGAAGTCAGCGTTGTCGTGAATGGCCAGGAATGGAAACGCCTGACTGCCGGCGATCTGCGAAAAGACATGGCAACGCGCGGCAATTATGGGGACGGACGCCACGGCTTCACATATTTGTTCGACCGACAGATGTCTCTTATGGAAGTGATATCGAATTCAGCTGGTGGGCCATCACAACGGCAATACCAAAATTATTACGGAGAAGCTGATCCCCAAGATGCCAACCGTACCCAGCCAAAAAATGCCAATTCTGGTTACTGCAAGCGGACGGTCGGGAACAACAATCATGATGAAATATCTTCGAAGCAGCCCATCGATCATTATTCCCGACCAATACCCCTATGAACTCAAATTGCTCACCTATTATGCGAAGGCATTCGAAGTACTGACGATCCCGGTGAACAAATGGTTGCCCGCGACGGCCCAACAAATCTATGCGGATGCAGATAGTTTGAAGCCCAATCCGTTCAACCATTATGAATTCGAAAGGACGTTCCCGAACAGAATGACCATTTACGACTATTTTGAAAAGAAGGTTCCGACCAAAGACGGCGCATTTTATTTAGAGAAATCATATCGGATTTTTACGATCATCCTGGGCGACCAGATTGGCCGAAGCGATGGCACGTATTTCGCGGAAAAGACCGACATACTTCAGTCAACCAGGGATTTCTCCCGCATCGCATTCAGTGGAACCAAGGAGATCATTCTGACTAGAGACCCGCGCGATCTGTTTTGTTCCTACAGATCTTTCTGGAAATCGCGCCCGGAGGAGTCAGTCAAAGTACTGAAGAGCATCTCCGAGCGCATGTTGAGTGTCGCAAGGTCGGGCGAGGCACGCGGCGTTATCTTCATCAGATATGAAGACCTTGTTTCGCAAAATCAGGACATTCTGAATAGAATTTCAAAATTCCTTGAGATCGACGATGGGATCCGCGCGGATCCCGAATTCGGACCAGGACCTGTTCAAGAAGCACGGCACAAGCGACGATCCAACAGCCTCAATCGGCAGGTGGAGGAATGAGCTGAACGCTGAGGAAATTCGGCTATTCGGTGACCATTTCGATGAATTCTTGGCAATTTTCGGTTATGAGCCGATGCCAAGCGGTGGCCGGTCCGTCGCTCTGCAAGTCACAGCCTCAGAGTAGTGAGTTGGTACATCTCCAGTTAGCGCATTCCACATCCCGCCCCACGGTCCTGCTCTACGACTGGGACAACACCCTGGTCGATGGCTGGTCCGCCATCACCGGCGCGCTGAACGCCGTCTTCGACGCGTTTTCCATGCCGCGCTGGACCGACCAGGACACGCGTCAGCGCGTACGCACCAGCCTGCGCGACAGTTTCCCGCCGATGTTCGGGGCCGAGTGGGAACGCGCGCGGGACCTGTTCTATGCCACGCTCACCGAAGGCCACCTGGACCATCTGCGCCCGCTGCCGGACGTGGTGGAACTGCTGCGCGCCGGCGCCGCCTGGCCGCAGGGCGTCGTTTCCAACAAGGCCGGCGGCTTCCTGCGGCGAGAGGTCACCCATTTGGGGTGGGACGGGCATTTCCGCACGATCGTCGGCGCCGGCGACGCCACGGCGGACAAGCCGGCGCCGGATTCCATACTGCTCGCCCTGTCGAATCTTGGGCGTGCGCCGGATCGGTCGGTATGGTATCTGGGAGACACCGCGAGCGACATGCAGGCAGCGCGGGCTGCCGGTGTCACGGCGGTGCTGGTTGGCGATGCTTCCCACGACGGGGGTATCGACAACGCGGCTCCCGATATCCATATGCCGACGGCCGGTGTCCTGATTACCCGGCTCCGGTCGTTCGCCTGACGCCTACGCCTGGAATTTCTCGTGCCTTTCCAATAGCCTGGCCTACCACCTGTCACCTGGATGAAGCCCAAGCGGCCGTGCCACGCCCGCTTACTCGCCAATCTCGATCCTTGTGACGACATCGACGTTAATGAAAACAAAGAAGGATCACCGCCGTGGCCAACGAAAAGTCGCAGAACGTTCAGGACGTGTTCCTGAATCACGTGCGCAAGAGCAAGACCCCTGTAACCGTGTTCCTGGTCAACGGGGTCAAACTGCAGGGTATCATTACCTGGTTTGATAATTTTTCCGTTCTGTTGCGCCGCGATGGGCATACCCAGCTCGTCTACAAGCACGCGATCAGCACGGTCATGCCAGGCGCGCCGATCCAGCTCTTCGATGCCTCCAAGGTCGAAGGCGCTGGCGTGAGGGAGACCGCGACTGGTGAAGAATAGCCCAGCCGCGCGGCGCGGGTCCCAGGCGGCGTGACCCGTCACCGGGTAAACGACAATGACCGGCCGGAAGCTACGCCGGAGGTTACCGACACCGAAGCGCTGCTCGGACTGAAAGACAAGAAGAAGGCCGGCAAAGGGCAGGGGGCCACACCCCCCGGCCCGACCCGTGCTGCCGTTATCCTGCCGTGGGAGCGTACCGGAAACCACTGGGGATCACGCCCGCGGTGGCGGAAGCCCGGCTGGAAGAAGCCGTGGGACTCGCCGCGTCCATCGGCCTTGTCGTCGTCCACAGCGCCATCGTGCCGCTGCGGGTTCGCCGCCCGTCCACCTTGCTGGGCTCGGGGCAGTTGGAAACGCAGGGCCAGGCGCTGGAGGCCAACGAGGTCGAGGTCGCCATTATCGACGCCACGCTGTCGCCGGTGCAGCAGCGCAACCTCGAGCGGGCCTGGGGCTGCAAGGTGATCGACCGCACCGGCCTGATCCTGGACATCTTCGGCGAACGCGCCGCGACCCGCGAGGGCACGCTGCAGGTCGAACTCGCCCATCTCGAATACCAGCGTTCCCGCCTGGTGCGGTCCTGGACCCATCTGGAGCGCCAGCGCGGCGGTTTCGGCTTCCTGGGCGGCCCCGGCGAGACCCAGATCGAGGCCGACCGGCGGCTGATCCTGGACCGCATCGTGCGGCTGAAGAAGGAACTGGAGCAGGTTCGCCGCACCCGCGGCCTGCACCGCTCCGCCCGCCGGCGCGTGCCGTTCCCCGTGGTGGCGCTGGTCGGCTACACCAATGCCGGAAAATCAACGCTGTTCAATGCGCTCACCGGCGCGGAAGTGACGGCGAAGGACCAGCTCTTCGCCACGCTCGATCCCACCATGCGTGGGCTGCGCCTGCCATCCGGGCGGCGCGCGATCCTGTCCGACACCGTCGGCTTCATCAGCGAACTGCCCACCGAACTCGTCGCCGCCTTCCGTGCCACGCTGGAGGAAGTGTCGGAAGCGGATGTGATCCTGCACGTGCGCGACGCCGCCCACCCCGACAGCGCCGCCCAGCGGGCGGATGTGATCGCCGTACTGGACGGCATGGTGCGCGACGGCACGCTGGACGAGGACTGGCCGCTGCGCAGCATCGAGGTGCTGAACAAGGCCGATCTGCTCGGCGGCGTGTCGGAAGTGGAAACCAGGGGCGGCAGCATCGCCGTCTCCGCCATCACCGGCGAGGGACTGCGCGCCTTGCAGGACGCCATAGACCGGCGGATCGCGGCGGGAATGGAAACCGCCGGCTACGACATCGCCTCATCGGACGGCGCCCGGCTGGCTTGGCTGTATGCGCATGGCGAGGTGATCGGCCGGCAGGACAAGGACGAAATGATCCACGTCAGCGTCCGCCTGCTGCCGGCGGACCGTGCCAGGTTCGAACGGCCGGATTTCAGCGGCAAGGATTACTGAACAGGGGCGTCCAGCCCGCTCCGCCCGTTTCACCGCCTGCCACAACGCCTCCATCTCCTCTAGCGTCGCGTCCGCGGGCGATTTTCCCGCAATCTCAAGCCGTTGTTCGATACCCTCGAACCGGCGTGTGAACTTATCGTTGGCCTGACGCAGGCAAGCCTCGGGATCGAGGTGCAGCTTGCGCGCAAGGTTCGCGAGCACGAACAGCAGATCCCCAACCTCATCGGCCAGCCGCGCCGGATCCGCGCCGGGAAGTTCGGCGCGCAGTTCCAGCACTTCCTCTTCCAGCTTGTCGAGCACTCCGGCGGCATCGGGCCAGTCGAAACCGACGCGCGCGGCGCGGTTGGTCAGCTTGGCGGCGCGGGTCAGGGCGGGCAGGGCGGCCGGAATTCCAGACAGGGTGCCGGTTTCGGTCCGCGCATGGCGTTCGGCGCGTTTCTGCGCCTCCCAGGCGCCGGTCTGGGCCCCGGCGTCACGGGCGGCGGCGTCACCGAACACATGCGGATGGCGGCGGATCATCTTGTCGGCGATCGTCCGCGCCACGTCGGCAAAGCCGAAGCGGTTTTCCTCCTCGGCCATGCGGGCGTGATAGACCACCTGGAACAGCAGATCACCAAGCTCGTCCGGCAACGCGGCGAAGTCCCGCCGGGAGATCGCGTCCGCGACCTCATACGCTTCCTCGATCGTATACGGCGCGATGCTGTTGAAATCCTGCACCTTGTCCCATGGGCACCCGGTCTCGGGATCGCGCAGCCGCTCCATGATGGAGAGGAGGCGGCGCAGTTCGGTCTCAGCGGAAGCGGTCATGGTTTGTTCCCGGGCGAGCGTTTTTCGCACATCCAAATGCCGCAGAAGAAATATTATGGAAATTCGATATCATGGAATATCCAGCGACTGGCCGTCATAGGCCGGCTCAACTCCGGCCGGCAGATTGGCGCGCATCCAGGCCCAATCCATTTCCGGTCCCATATGCGTCAGCAGCGTGCGCCTGGCGCCGACGCGCTTCGCCCAGTCCAGCGCCACTTCCAGGTGCGCATGGGTATTGTGCGGCCCGTGGCGCTGGAAGCAATCGACCACCCAGGTGTCCACGCCGGCCAGCATGGCGAACGCCGCGTCGTCCAGCCGAACGACGTCGGTCGAATACGCGAAGTCGCCGATGCGCAAGCCGAGCGACGTGGTGAAGCCGTGATCCTGGTTGAACAGCCCGACGCTGAAGCCCGCCATCTCCACGGTCTCGCCGGGCTCGACCGGCCGCTGCACCAATGCCGGGCGGAAAAATCCTGGGCCTGTCCAGGGTTGGAAGGCGTAGCCGAAGCGGCGCAGCAGTTCCTCCAAGCGTTCTCGTCGTGCCGAAGGCATCCAGCGGCCGGTCGACGATCCGGTTCAGGATGCGCACGTCATCCAGGCCGGTGATGTGGTCGGCATGCGCATGGGTGAACAGGATCGCATCCGCCGACGGCACCGCGCAGGCCAGCAACTGGCTGCGCATGTCCGGCGAGGTATCGACCAGCAGCCGCCTGCCCTCGTCGCTTTCGATCACGATGCTGGCCCGGGTCCGCCGGTTGCGCGGCTCGGCCGGATCGCACAGGCCCCAGTCGCCACGCCCGTCCGGACCGCCGATCAGCGGAACCCCGGCCGAACCGCCGGTGCCGAGGATAACGACGCGCATGCGGTTCAGGCCGCCGCCGGCGCGGGCGCGGCCTTGCGGAACAGCCGGCGGAAATTCGCCGTGGTCTGGTCGGCCATCGCCGCCGGGCTCATGCCACGAACCTCTGCCAGTACCTTGGCGGTATGTGCGACCCAGGCAGGTTCGTTGCGCTTGCCGCGAAACGGAACGGGGGCCAGATACGGAGCATCGGTCTCCACCAGCAGCCGATCGAGCGGAACATCCGCCGCCATCTCCCTCAATTCAGTGGATTTCGGGAAAGTCAGGATGCCGGAGAAGCTGAAATACCCGTCCATCGCCAGCGCCGCCTCCAGCAGCACCCGCGTGGAGCTGAAGCAATGCAGCAAAAACTGGAAATCCAGGCCGCTATCGCGCTCTTCCCGCAGGATCCTGCCGATGTCCGCATCGGCATCCCTGGCATGGATCGCCAGCGGCACGCCGGCGATGGCGGCGGCACGGATATGGGCACGGAAGCTGTCCTGCTGAACGTCCCGCGGCGCCTTGTCGTAGAAGTAATCCAGGCCGGTCTCGCCGATGCCGATGACCTTCGGGTGCGCCGCGAGCGCGGCGATTTCCTCGGGGTTTGGAACCGGAAACTCGGCGGCGCTGTGCGGATGGACGCCCACGGTGCACCAGAGATTGGCATGCGCTTCCGCCAACCCGCGGATTTCAACGGATTGCTTCAGTCGGGTGCCGATGGAGACCATTTCCCCGACGCCGGCTTCCGCCGCGCGCGCCAGAACGTCCGGCAGTTCGTCCGGGGTGTAATAGTCCAAATGGCAGTGCGAATCGATCAACATCAGCTTGCTATGCGGCTTCTTCGACAAAGCGCGGGAAGATGCCTTGTGGCGGCGGCAGCTCGATCCCTTCCGGCAGCGGCGTATCCAGGGCCGCCAGCGTCCGCGCCGCCTCGGGCACGCCAAGCTGGTCCAACATCCGTCGCATCGCCTCGGGCATGAACGGCTGCAGCACCGTCGCGATCACCCGCTGCACATCGGCCAGCACGCGCAGCACATCGGCCATACGGGCCGGATCGGTCTTGCGCAGCGCCCAGGGCGCCTGGTGGTCGATATAGGCGTTGGCGGAGCGGATCACCTTCCACACTTCTTCCAGCGCCTCGTGAAACGCCTGCCGGTCCAGTTGCAGGCGCATCAGTCATGGGCAGGGCGTGAGCGGCGGCGAGGATCACCGCGTCGGGTTCGGCAATGGTCCCCCTGCCCGGCAGTATGCCGCCGCAGTTCTTGGCAATCAGCGACAGCGAGCGTTGCGCCAGATTGCCGAGATCGTTGGCAAGCTCGGCATTGATCCGCGATATCGAGCGCCGCGTGACTGATATCTCCGTCATTGCCGAAGGGCACTTCGCGCAGCAGGAAGAAGCGCACCGCATCCAGCCCGAAGGTCGTCGACCAATTCGCGCGGATCGATGACGTTGCCGAGCGATTTGCTCATCTTCTCGCCCTCGACCGTCCACCAGCCATGGGAGGAGACGCCTATCGGCGGGGCGAGCCCGGCCGCCATCAGGAAGGCCGGCCAGTACACGGCATGGAAGCGGATGATGTCCTTGCCGACCACATGCAGCGTCGGCCGGCCAGAACTGCCACCGCGGGTCGGTCTCGTCGGGAAAGCCGCGCGCCGGTGATGTAGTTGGTCAGCGCGTCCAGCCAGACATACATCACATGCCCGGGCGCATCCGGCACCGGGATGCCCCAATTGAAGCTGGTGCGGCTGATCGACAGGTCGTTCAGGCCGCCCGCGAACGAAGCTGAGCACCTCGTTGCGGCGCGCGTTCGGGCCGATGAAATCGGGGTGGCTTTCGTAGAATTCCAGCAGCTTGTCCTGCCAGGCCGATAGCCGGAAGAAATACGACGGCTCACGCACCCACTCGACCGGCGCGCCGGTCGGCGCCAGCTTGACTGCCATCGGGCCGCTCGATCAGTTCGCTCTTCGTCGTAGAAGGCCTCGTCGCGCACCGCGTACCAGCCTTCATAGGCGCCGAGATAAATGATCGCCGCTCGCCTCCAGCCGGCGCCACAACTCGGTGCAGGACCGTTTATGCCGCTCCTCCGTGGTGCGGATGAAGTCGTCGTTGGAGATGCCCATGCTTCGCGGTCATGTCGCGGAAATCGGCCGATACGCGGTCGGCGAAGCGCTTGCGGGTCGAGCCCGGCATGCGCGCCGCGGCCTTTTCGACCTTCTGGCCGTGCTCGTCGGTGCCGGTGAGGAAGAACACGTCATAGCCGTCCAGGCGCTTGAAGCGCGCCATCACGTCCGCCGCGATCGAGGTGTAGGCGTGGCCGATATGCGGCGCGCCGTTCACGTAATAGATCGGCGTGGTGATGTAGAAGCGTTTGGTCATGATGGCACCACTCTGTTGCTCTGCTGGCCGAGCATTCCCAATCCGGCGACGATCGCCTGGCGCTTGTCCAGGTTGAACCGCTCGGTCTCGTCCTGCAGCCGGGTGAGCGCGTCCCACACTTCGCCCCAGGCATCAAGGGGACGCGTGGCGATCAGCCGCATCTGGTCGGGATCGGCGCGTCCACGCACGGCATCACGCACCGCGGCGGTGATGGCGGCGCGCAGCAGGTCCATGAAGGTGGTGAAGGCCCCCTCCCCGCGGGTAATCGTGTCGGCCAGTTCGTAGGCACGGCTCATCTTCAGGTTCGGGCTCGCGGCCAGAACCTCGTCCACCAGGGCCGCCAGCGCCAGCCCCTGTTCCTCGGCCAGCAGCAGCGCGCGGCCGGGCGAGCCTTCCGCCAGGGTGACCAGGCGGTCGCGCTCGTCGGGCGGCATCTCCGGCAGGTAGGTCGCCAGCAGCCGGCCCATCGCCTCGTCGTCCAGCGGCGCCAGCTGCAGCCGGCGGCAACGGCTGCGGATCGTCGGCAGCAGCCGCCCGGGCGCGCCGCAGACCAGCAGCAGGATCGCGCGCGACGGCGGTTCCTCCAGCACCTTCAGCAGCGCGTTGGCCGAGCTCGGGCTCATATCCTCGGCACCATCGACGATCACGACGCGCCAGCCGCCCTCGGCGGGGGTCAGCGTCATGAATTTCGGGATGTCACGGACATCATCTACCGCGATCTGCGTCTTCATCCGCTTGCGCTTGGGGTCATACTCCCGCTCCACCGTCAGCAGGTCGGCGTGCGACGCGGCGGCGACCCGGCGAAACACCGGATGTTCCGCCGGCAGCGCCAAACTCCGCGCATCGGCGTCCGGCATGCCGGCCAGCAGCCGGCGGGCGAAGCGGAACGCCAGCGTGGCCTTGCCGACGCCCTCCGGGCCGGTGATCAGCCAGGCATGGTGCATCCGCCCGGAACGCAGCGCCTCCAGCAGCACCGCCTCGGCCGGCTCCTGGCCGAGCAGCAGTGGATTGGCGCGAGGTTCGGGTGCGCTCATGCCGGCAGTTCTCGCCGGGCGGCGATGGCGGCCAGAATGGCCTCATGCACCGCCTCCAGGCCGCCGCCGGCGTCGATCGTGACGCAGCGCCGGGGCTCGGCCGCGGCGATGGCGCGAAACCCGTCGTTCACCCGCCGGTGGAAGCCGCCATCCAGCCGCTCGTACCGGTCGGCCACGAGCGCCCGCCGCGCCAGCCGTTCGGCGGCGACCGCCTCGGGCACCTCCAGCATCAGCGTCAGGTCCGGCGCGATGCCGAGCAGCCCGGCCAGCGCCGCGATCATCGCCCGGTCGGCGCCCTGGCCGTAGCCCTGATAGGCCATGGTCGAGTTCGGCAAACCGGTCGCAGACCACCCACATGCCGGCGGCCAGGGCGGGGCGGATGCTGCGCTCGACATGCTCCGCCCGGGCGGCGAAATGCAGCAGGGTCTCCGCCGGCGCCGACCAGTCGATGCCGCCGCTCAGCAGCAGGCCGCGCAGCAGTTCCGCACCCTTGGCGCCGCCCGGCTCGCGCGTGCGCAGCACGGGCACGCCCGCGCAGGGCCAGCGCGTCGGCCAGCATCCGTGCCTGGGTGGACTTGCCGGCCCCCTCCCCGCCTTCCAGCGTGATGAAGAACCCCGCCGCCTGCGGCCGCGTGCTCAGCTCAGCTCCCCGTGACGTAGCGCGAGATCACCGCCATCGCCCGGCCCGGCAGGCTCAGCTTCGCCACGTCGGCGCCGGCCAGCAGCGGCACCTCCATCGCCGGCACGTTCTGGCCGGAGACGGTCAGCTTGCCCAGCGTATCGCCGCGCGCCACCGGGGCCACGATCGGGGCGTCATACTGGACCGTGACCTTCGCCGTGTTGCGCCACTGCCGCGGCATCGTCACCACCAGGTCCCGCCCGCCGACCAGCGGCACGGTCTTGCTGGCGCCGAGCCACACCGGCACCGTCTCGATCACGTCGCTGGCCGAGAACAGCGTCACGTTCTCGAACTCGCGGAACGCCCAGTCCATCACCCGCTCGCCTTCCTCCCGGCGCGCGCGGTTGGTGGGCATGCCGTTCAACACCACGATCACCCGCCGCCCGCCGCGCAGCGAACTGGCGGCGAGGCCGTAGCCGCCGGCCTCGGTATGGCCGGTCTTGAGCCCGTCGGCGGTGCCCTTCTGCACCAGGGGATTGCGGTTTTCCTGGTCTATTCCGTTATATTTGAAAGATTTTTCCGAATCGTAGTGGTAGTACTCCGGAAAGTCCTGGATGATGTGGCGCGCCAGAATGGCGATGTCGTGCACGCTCATGTGGTGGTCCGGGTCGGGCCAGCCGGTGCAGTTGCGAAAACTCGAATTCTTCAGGCCAAGCTCGCGCGGCCTTCTTGTTCATCAGTTCGACGAAGCCTTCCTCCGACCCGGCGATCCCCTCGGCCAGCACGATGCAGGCGTCATTGCCGGACTGCACGATCATGCCCCGGATCAGGTCCTCCACCGGCACGGAGGTGCCGACCTGGACGAACATCTTCGACCCGCCCATGCGCCAGGCGCGCTCGGAGACCGGCAGTTGGTCCGTCAGCTTCAGCTGGCCCTTCTTCAGGCGCTCATAGACCAGGTACGCGGTCATCAGCTTGGTCATCGACGAGGGCGGCATCGGCTTGTCGGCATCCTTGTCGAGCAGCACGGTCCCGGTGGTGAAGTCGATCACCACCGCCCAGCGCGAGAGCAGGTCCAGCGGGCCGACCGGCGTCTGCGCCGGCGAACCGGTCGGCGCGGGGTCGGCGGCCTTCTGGCCGTGACGGGGCGGCGCCTGCTCCCGCGGCTTGGCCAAGGCCGGCCCTGCGGCGGCGGCGGCCGACGCGCCGCCGGCCAGCAGCAGCAACCGGCGGCCCATACGGCTTTGGCCCGTCCCTTCATGGACGTTCCCGTTATGGGCGTTCCCGATGGGGGCTGTCATGGCATCCTACTCCTACTCGATGACGATCCGGCCGTCGGTTATGCCGGCGGCGATCACGCGGGCCAGCGCGGCATCCGCGTCCGACACCCGATCCAGCGGGCCTATGCTAACCCGATAATCGGCCGCTCGTCCGTTACGGACCTTTTCAATCCGCGCCCCGAGGCCGCCGACACGGGCAAGCTGCATGCGGGCGAACTCGACGCGGCTGAAGCTGCCCAGGCGCACCCACAGCGCGCCTGGTGCCGGGGCGGTCCGCGTGACGGTTTCCGGCAGGCGCCGCACGCCGGGTGGGGCCGAACCCGGTTCCGCAGCGCCGCCCGGCGCGCTGTCCGCCGCCACCGAAGCGGCTCCGCCCGCGGCCCGGATGCCGGGCGGCGGGGCCAGGGTTTCCTGCTCCACCCGGCCACGCGGCGCGGTCGCGACATCCAGCCGGATGGCGTTGCCGCCCGTGACCGCCTCGGCCGCCTCGCGGCTCTCGGTCTGCAAGACTTCCAGGCGCACCCGGGCGGCACCCGTGACGGGAAATTCCAGCAGGGCAGCGACCCGCGGCGTCACCGCCAGGATCCGCGCAGGATTGGCCGGGCCGCGATCGTTCACGCGCACCAGCGTTTGCAACCCGTTCTCCAGATTGGTCAGGCGGATCACCGCCGGCAGCTGCAAGGTCTGGTGGGCGGCGGTCAGCAGGCCTGGATCGAATGCCTCGCCGTTCGCGGTAAGCGGCGGATGGTCCCTGCCATAGGTCTCCGCCAGGCCGGTTTCGGTCAGGTCGAGGCTTTGGAACGGGTAATGCCACACGCCCCGGGCCTGCCAGGCCTGGCCCAGCACGTAATGCGGATTGCCGGCCGGAGTCGACTGCTCACAGCCAGCCAGCGCGAGCAGAATCGCCAGCCATCGAGTGCCGAGTCGCATGCCGACCCGCGAATCGGCCCGCGCGCCGGTCAGGCTCACGCGGCAACCAGGTCGCCCAGCAGAGCGACCCCGAGGGCATAGAAATCGGACGGATTGTAGCGCCGGATGGCGGTGAAGTTGGCGCCGACCAGATAGGCCTCGCCGGTGTCGCCGCCATTGACGGTATCGGGCAGCACCAGGGCCGCCGGCGCATCGCCGCCGGGCCAGCCCCGGCCATCGGCGCGCACGCCGAGCCGGCTCCACTCGGCTGGCGTGCGGCGGTTCTCCCGCCCGGCCAGGCTGGTGTCGAAACCCGCCGGCACCGTCGCGCGCACGCCCCAGTTCTGGCCGGTCCGCCAGCCGGACTTGGCCAGGTAATTGGCGATCGAGCCGAACACGTCGGCCCGGTCGGTCCAGATGTCGCGCCTGCCATCGCCGTCGAAATCCACCGCGTAGCGAAGATAGGAGGTGGGCATGAACTGCGGCTGGCCCATCGCCCCGGCATAGCTGCCGGTCATGTGCGCGGGCGTGATGTCGCGGGATTCGAGGATCTTCAACGCCGCCATCAACTCGCCCCGGAAGAAGCTGGCCCGCCTGCCCTCCCAGCCCAAAGTCGCCAGCGCCTCGACCACGTTGAAGCTGCCGGTGGTCGTGCCGAAGCTGGATTCCAGCCCCCAGATGCCGAGGATCACCCGCGGATCGACGCCATAGCGCGCCTGGACATCGCCGAGCAGAGCCCGGTTCTGCCGCCAGGCCACGCGGCCGTTGGCGATGCGCTGGTCGTTGATCACCAGGGCGCGGTAGCGCTCCCAGGTCATGGTGAATTCCGGCTGGTGGCGGTCGCGCTCCAGCACCTTCTGGTTCGGCGAGATGCCGCGGAAGGCGGCATCGAGGATGCCGGGGGAGATGCCGAGCTTGCGCGCCTCGGCGCGAACGCTGTTCAGGAAGCCCTGAAAGCTGTCGGCCGCCAGCACGCCGCGCGGCAGGGCCAATGTCCCGGCCGCCACGCTTGCGGCAATGAATGTGCGTCTTGTGTGCATACGCGGGCTTTTGCCACGAACGCCGAGTCGCCGGCAATCGGAACCGATCTGCGCGAGGGGTCATCTTGGCCCCGACCGCCGTTTGCGCCAAAGTCGTCGCAACAGGACAAACCAGGAGACGCACCCATGGGTATCACGCAGGAACTGGCGCAGTTCAGCGCCGACATCACGCTCGATAAGCTGCCGAAGGATGTGGTCGACCGGGCCCGCTTCCTGGTGCTCGACCTCGTCGGCAACATCGTGCGCGCGCGCCACGATGCGGAAAGCACGGAGTCCTTCCTCGCCGCCGCCCGCGCCATGGGCATGGCGGGCGGCAATTTCGGCGTGTTCGGCGACCCCGCCCGCTACACGCCGCTCGGCGCCGCCTTCCTGAACGGCGCGCTGGCCCATTCGCTGGATTTCGACGACACCCATGCCGCCGGCTCCCTGCATCCCGGCGCGCCGGTGATCCCGGCGGCGATCGCCGCCGGCGAGATGGTCGGCGCATCCGGGGCGGACGTGCTGGCCGCGATCATCGCCGGCTATGAGATCACCTGCCGCATCGCCCTGGCCCTGCCGGCGGGCGAGCACTACAACCGCGGCTTCCACCCCACCGCCACCTGCGGCGCCTTCGGCGCCGCCGCCGCCGCCGGGCGGGTGTTCGGCTTCAATGCCGACCAGATCGCCGGCGCGCTCGGCACGGTGCTCAGCCAGACCGCCGGCAGCCTGGAATTCCTGGTCAACGGCGCCTGGACGAAAAGATTCCAGGTCGGCTGGGCCGCCAGCAACGGCCTGATGGCCGCGACCCTGGTGCGCGAAGGCTTCAAGGGCGCCGCCCAGGCCTTCGAGGGACCGCACGGCTTCCTCAAGGCCTATGCGCCGAATCCGGTGCCCGAACGCGCGGTGCAGGACCTCGGCACGGTGTTCGAACTGATGCACACGGCGGTGAAGCCCTATCCGTCCTGCCGCTACGGCCATGCCAGCGTCGATGCCGCGCTGATGCTGCGCACGGCCAACAACCTGAAGGCCGAGGAGATCGAGAGCGTGCTGCTCGGCCTGCCCAACGCCGGCATGCTGCTGGTCGGCCAGCCCGCCGAGAAGAAGTCCAACCCGCAGAACGTGGTGGACGGCCAGTTCAGCGGCCCCTTCGTGGTCGCCTCCGCGCTGACCACCGGCGCGATGGGCTGGGACAGCTACAAGCTGCTGCACGACAAGGCCATCCGCGACATGCTGCCGAAGATCCGCAGCGAGTTCGACCCGGAGATCGAGGCCGAATACCCCACCAACATGTCGGGCAAGGTCACCATCCGCGCCCGCGGCCAGGATTTCGTGCAGAAGGTCGTGATCCCGAAGGGCGAGCCGGAGAACTTCCTGACCGAGGGCGAACTGCGCGCCAAGTTCGCCGGCCTGGCGGATGCGGTGCTGGGTGAGGAACGCGCCGCGCACCTGGCTGACGCGGTGCTGGCGATCGACCGGGCCAATGACGTCGCCTCGGTCATACGGCTGTCCACGCCGCTGTCGGCCGTCCGGCTGGCGGGTGAATGATCGTGCTGCATTTTCAGTTCCAAGGCCCTCTACGCCGTCACCCACCTGATCGCCACCCGCATGGGGAGCGATGACGACGAAGCGACGGAAGTCGCCGACCACCTGACCCGCGCCAACCTGGCGGGACACGACAGCCACGGCGTCGGCATGCTGCCGACCTATGTCCGCCTGCTGACCGATGGCCTGCTGGTGCCGAACCAGACGCTGGAGGTCGTGCTGGATGCCGGTGCGTTGCTGGTGCTGGACGCCAAGCGCGGCTACGGCCAGCGCATGGGCGGCAATGCCGTCCGCGCCGGCATCGCCAAGGCGCGCGAGATGGGCGCCTGCGTGCTGGCGCTGCGCAACAGCGCCCATATCGGCCGCATCGGCACCTATGCCGAATTATGCGCGGCGCAACGGCATGGCGTTCATCTCCTTTGTGAACGTGTCCGATCACCACTACTCCCAGGCGCCCTATGGCAGCGCGGAGGCGTTGCTCGGCACCAACCCGTTCACCGCCGGCGTGCCGGGCGCGGACGGCAAGCCGGCGGCGATGCTGGACATGGCGACCACGCCGATCGCCGGCGGCAAGGTCCGCGTCGCCTACAACAAGGGCATCGAGGTGCCGGAAGGCTCGCTGATCGACAAGGACGGCAACCCGACCAACGACCCGACCGGCTATATCCGCGACCATGTCGGCGCGCTGGTGTCCTTCGGCAAGCACAAGGGATCGGGCCTCGCGATCATGGCCGAGATCATGACCACCGCGATCGCCGGCGGCAAACGCGCCGACGAACCGGCCATGGGCGGCACCATGAACTCCATGTTGGCGACGATCATCGACGTTTCGCGCCTCGGCGGCGTGGAGCATGTCGCGTCCCAGGTGGCGGCCACGCGCGGCCACATCACCTCGGCCCGCCGCGCGCCGGGCTTCGAGGAGATCCTGCTGCCGGGCGACCCCGAGCGTCGCTACACCGCCGAGCGGTTGGAAAAGGGAATCCCGGTGGACGAAACCACCTGGCGCGACATCCGCGCCGCCGCGGCCAAGGTGGGGATCACCGAGAGCGAGATAGACGCCGTGGTGGGGAAGAACGCCTAGGCCCCATTCGGCTACGTGGTCCCCGGCTCCGGCCGGACGCGTCGCCGGCGATGCATCCTGGCCGCAGGAACCCTTGTTCGTCCGGGCGCCACAGGATAACAGGCGGATACGACGGAAGGGTGGCCGAGTGGTTTAAGGCAGCGGTCTTGAAAACCGCCGTGCGTGAAAGCGTACCGTGGGTTCGAATCCCACCCCTTCCGCCATGTCACCCACGTGCCGGCAGGTCCGCCCGGCGCAAGACGGCGTTCGGAACGGGAACGACGCATCGCAGCGGGTTTTTGAGAATGACGGGATAATCATGGATGGAGTGTCACTCGAATTCCAATCCCGGATCGAATTTCGTCGAGCCCGATCTGGCAACACGATCGCCACCAGCATCTAATGCGCAACTAAAATAGGCTTTGCTCAGCCTCTCTTTCGTCCACAGGTTGTGGCGAGGCTTGATTTTTAATCTCGTTGTGTTATGATGAAAAAACTATAAAGCTAACCCTGATCTTGCGCTGTGCCGGTCTCTCCGGTTTGGATAGGCGAGATGCACTATAGGAACTGCTGATGTGGGGAACGCGCTTTCTGTCGGCGTTCGTTAAGGTAAATCCTTATTTTACCTTGGCTCTGGCTGTCGGCTTCTCGGGAGTCGCGACCGTCGGATTCAATCGCACCGCGACGGAGAAAGCCCTCAGTAAACTCATCCCGCTGCATCTCCAGTCAATGCTTTCCAACGCGTCTTCCGACAAGATCGTCTCGGACGTCCAGGGAATGGAGCAGGCTTGGCAGATGATCCGTAGCTTGTCGCAGCCGGAGTCGGGGTGGTCGCTTCTGCCGAAAGCCAGCTTCGAACAGGTTCTGCAGTTCGATCCGTTGAAACAGCTCGACGGGGGGCATTGGCAGGATCTTGCGCTTGCGGGGTTGAATGTCCCGTCCGTGGACGCGTCGTTCCCCAACCTGCCGGAGCAGCCAGGCCCCGACCCAGACAAGGTCGTCAGCAAGACAACCCCACGTGCGGACTATCCTGACCCCACACCGTCCGTACGGCCGGATCATGGGCAGGCCGGGGCCGAACCTGCGCTGTTCAGCCCACATGCCGCGCCGCCGCCCGCGCCATTGCCATTCCTTGTAGCGGCGAACGTCCTGCAGCCGGGCCCGGTGCCGCCAGCGCCCAATGGCGCGCCGCCTGTGATCGTGCCCTCCGGTCCTCCGCCCGGTCCTCTGCCCGGTCCGGTCACGGGTCCAGGCACGGGTCCGGGAGGGACATCCGTCGGTGTGGCGGAACCCCCGATGGTAGTCATCTTTGCCGCGTTGCTGCCGTTGCTGGTGAGCCTGCGTCGCCGAACGCAGAAACCGGCCGAAGGCTGAATCCCTCCGCCTATTTGGGGTGCGACCGACCGGCACTCCAGACCTCGCTTCCCAGGACCATCCTCCCTCAAGAATGCCATCCTGTCGTTCTGCATGACCGTCCTCAGCGCCTATGCGGTCGGGAAATATGCGTGCTGATCAGGCGATCCGCTGCTTGATGCCTGTGCGGCTGGTGTATGAAGGGATCTTCACGGTGATGGTGAAGGTCTGAATGGCGACGTCAACCGCAGAGCACAGCCTGTCCGCCAGGATGCTTTGGCTAACCATCGGCATCGTGCTGACGACCGAGGCGCTGGTCTTCGCGCCCGGTTTGGCGGGGGAACGCCAGCGCTGGCTGGCGGAGCGATTTGCCCAGGCCGACACGGCGATCCTGGTGGCCTCGGCCGCCCGGGGGACGGAAATCGATCCAGAGACCCGCGACGCCCTGCTGCACCGAACCGGGGCGATCGGCATCCGCCTGCTCGACAGCGGCCAGCATCTGATCGCGGTCGGGCCTGATATTGACGCCGTGCACCCCCGTTCGCCGCGGCTCGATCTACGCCTGGAAAGCTGGCTGCACGGATTGTGGCGGTCGCTGACGGCCCTGGTCTCGGATGGTAGCCGGGTTCTGCTGGTGTCGGACCGGAGTCCCTTCACGGTGGGAACGGAAATCGAACTGGCCCTGCCCGAGCAAGACCTGAAACAGGCGCTCTGGCAGTTTTCGGCGCATTACGCCCTGCTGTCGCTGCTGATCGCCGGGGTGAACGGTGCGCTGGTCTATTTCGCCCTGGTGATGTTCCTGGTCGCGCCGATGCGCCGCATCACCAACAGCATCATGGCCTTTCGTTCCGATCCGGAACGCGTCGCGCCGCTCGACCCGAGCGGGGTCACGATCCTGCCCGATGACGAGATGGCGCTGGCCGGCCGCGAGATCGCCTCCATGCAGCGCGCGCTGAGTGCCGTTCTGGGCCGCAACGCGCGCCTGGTGTCGGTGGGAACCTCCGTGGCGAAAATCGGCCATGACCTGCGCAACGTCCTCTCCCCGGCGTTGCTGGCGGCCGAGCGGCTGAGCCAAAATGCCGACCCCGCCATCCGCCGGGCCGGCGAGGTGGTCGCGGGCGCCGTCGACCGGGCCAATGACCTGATCGCGCAGACGCTGCAATTCGTCCGTGACAGCCCGGCGCCGATCGCTTCGGTCCGGTTCGCCTTGCCGGCACTGGTGAAGGAGGCGGTCGCAACCGTGGGCGCCTTCCCCGATTGCCGTGTCCGCACCGAAACCCCCCCGGACCTGGCGGCCAACGCCGATCCGGATCAGGTTCTGCGGGTTCTCGTCAATCTGATCCGCAACGCGGCGGAAGCAGGGTCGCGGAACGTGATCGTGCGCTCGACGGGTTCCCCCGAGGGCGTTCAGGCGCAAGGTCAATCACCCAGTCAATCACCATCGACGTAATCGACGATGGTCCCGGATTGCCGGAGGCGGCGCGCGAGACGCTTTTCCGCCCGTTCACCCGCAGCACCAAGGCAGGCGGCTCCGGTCTCGGCCTCGCCATCGCGCATGACCTGATGCGCGCCAACAACGGCGACATCGCCCTGGTGTCCACGGGCGCCGGCGGCACGGTGTTTCGCATGACCCTGCCCACGCTTCCCGCCCGCGCCGAGCCGCGTCCGGCCTGACCGGCGGCTTAATGCGCCGTTGCCTTCAGGCGGCGCATCTCGATCATCTGCCATACCAGCAGGATGGGTATCCCCACGGCGATGTCGCGCGAACGGCGCAGCAGCGAGACCGCGATCGCCAATTCCGCCGGAATGCCGAACAGCGCGCCGATCCCCGCATAGGCGGCTTCCTGCACGCCGGCGTAGCCAGGCACCACGAACGCCGTAGCCAACACGGCATGCAGCAGCCCCTCGATCGCCAGGGCGTGGATGAGGCTGACGGGTACCCCGAGCAGGTGGAAGGCAATCCAGCCGCCGACCCCGGTTCCGATCCAGCCAAGCAGATGCACGACGAAGGAGAATATGACCGCGTTGGGGCGCTTGTACATGGCAGTCAGCTCGGCCTGCAGCGCCTCGATCCGCTCCCCGGTGCCACCGAACCGGTTGCCGGCGATGCGCTTGCTAAGGGTGGCCATCGGCGAGATGCCACGCCGCTGCAGCCAGATGAACAGCATGCAGGCACCCAGCGCCAGCCCAAGGCTGATCCCCATCGGCACCGCAAGCGCGTTGTCGCTGCGATGCGCGAACAGCACCACCATGCCAATGGCGGCAAAGGCGATCTGCGCCAGGAATTCCGCGGTGATGTCCACCACGGTCGAGGCCGTGGCCTGCCGCAGGCTGAGTCCGTGGCTACTGACGGCCCGCACGCCGGCAACGAAGCCGCCAAGCTGCGAGAACGGCAGGCAGCTGCCGGCGGAATCCCGGACCATCCGCCCCCAGATCATCACCCCGGTCCGGCGCCAGCCACCCCACGGCAGCGTCACATCCCAACCCCAGCCGTTGATCGTGAACAGGACCATTTGCCAGACGCAGAGCAGGGCGAAGCCCCTGGCGCTGACCGACAGCATGGCGGCCAGCACGCGGTCCCAGCCGTACCAGCCGACCAGCAGCGTGCCGAGCAGCAATCCGACGACGGCGAGGAGAACGGAGATTTGCCGGAGCCGGTTCACGCTGCTGGGGTCTTTCCGCGCGGCAGGAAATTCATCGCCGCGGCCGCGGCAGGGCCGCCAGCAACGCCGGCACGAAGATCAGGCTGGCGATAAGGGTGCAGGCAAGGCTGGTCAGCAGCAGAACCCCCATGCTGGAGGTGCCGGGATGCGCCGACAGCGCCAATGCGCCGAAGGCCGTGCCGGTGGTCAGGGCGGAGAACAGCACGGCGCGCGCCGTCGCCGATCCCAGCACGATCACCCGCCCTGCCCGCCAGTTCATCACGAAATACACGTTGAACGACACGCCGACCCCCAGCAGCACCGGCAGGGCGATGATGTTGGCGTAGTTCAGGGTGATCGGCGTCAGTACCGCGATCACCACCGTCATCAGCGCCGACAGCAACAGCGGCGCCAGCACCAACGCCACATCCAGCGGCCGGCGCAGGCTTACCAGCAGGATCAGGCCGATGCTGATAACAGCGGTCAGGGCCGCGCTGCGGAAGGCGCCGACGATGGTCGCGCTGGTCGCCACGATCGTCACCGCCGAGCCGCCGGCGTTCGGCGCCTTGGCCACCACCTGCTCCACGAACCGGCGCAGCCCCTCGCTGCCGCTGGCCGACGGCTTCGGCACCACCTGCACCCGGGCCCGGCCGTCGGGCAGCAGCCAGTCCTTGGCGATCTCCGCCGGTATGCTGGCGAGCGACACCGGCTGGGCGTCCAGCGCCAGGTTCAGCTGGTTCAGTTCCTCGGGCAGGAACCGGGTCAGAGCCTCGTTCACCTGTTCCAGCTTGCCGTCATCGGCCTTGCCGATCCGGCGCAGATCCTCCGCGAGGGCGGCCAGCGGATTGCCGGGCGGCAGCTTTTCCAGTGCGCGCCCGATCGGCTCCAACGCGTCGGCCGCGGCATGGCGGATCTCCTCGGCGCTGGGCGGCGGCGCCACGTTCTGCGTCGCCAGGGTCGTTGCCAGCAGGGTCCTGGCATCGGCGATCATGGCCAGCTTCGTCGCCTGTTCGTCCGGCACGAAGCTGTTGATCGAGATCACCCGGTCTACCAGGCTCAGGCCGCGCAGCTGCCCGGAGACGATCGCGGCCTCCTTCGGGTTGGCGGCCAGGATGTCGATGGTGAACGGGTTGGTGACCGGCGAGGCCATCAGGTCGTACAGGGTGCGCACCGCCTCGGTGTTCGGATCC
Organism: uncultured Alphaproteobacteria bacterium; assembly: GCA_963839645.1. Taxonomy (GTDB): domain Bacteria; phylum Pseudomonadota; class Alphaproteobacteria; order Acetobacterales; family Acetobacteraceae; genus PALSA-911. Next base: position 227,021 of record CAWIVZ010000002.1, read on the forward strand.
TTGGTGTGCAGCGGATCGGCGTCGAACGTCAGCCGGGGCGTCAGCACTCCGCCCAGCACCGCTATGCACAGGAACAGCGCCAGCAGCGGGCGGTGCCAGGCGCGCACCACCCGGTCCATCGGCGCGCCCCAGCGCAGCCTGGCGGAAACCTCGTCGTGCCGCGGGCGGCACAGGGCGATCGCGGCGGGCAGGAAGGTGATGGTGCACAGAAAGGCGATGATCATGCCGACGCCGGCAATCAGGCCAAGTTCCGCCACGCCGCGAAACTCCGTCGGCACGAAGGCAAGGAACCCGGCCGCCGTCGCCGCCGCGGCGACCGCCACCTGCCCGCCCGCCCGCCGCGCCGTGCCGGCCAGGGCGACGTCGATCGGGGAGGTGTCGGCCTCCGTCTGCGCTTCCCCGGCCTCACGGAAGCGCACGCAGAACTGGATGGCGAAATCCACCGCGATGCCGACGAACAGGATGCCGAACCCGACCGACACCAGATTGAGCGTGCCCACGGCCGCGGCGGCGAAGGCGACGGTCAGCAGCAGCCCGAGCCCGAGCGTCAGCAGGATCGGCACGATCAGCCGCCAGGTCCGCACCGCGAAGAACAGCCACAACGCGATCAGTGCCACGCTGCCGATCAGGCCGGACAGCACGCCCTGCGCGACCGTGGCGAACTCGTCGTTGGACAGCGCGACCGACCCGGTGATCCGTACCCGGGCATCGCCGGATGCGACATAGGGCAGCGACCTCGCGGCCGCCCGCATGGCGTCCTCCGCCGCACCGCCCGGACGCAGCGCGCTGAAATCCAGCTTCGGCTGCGCCAGCACGAAGCGGTACTGGCCGCCGAGGTCCGCCATGCCGCCACCGATCAGCTGCGTCCACGACAGCGGCTCGCCTCGCCCGTCCAGCACGCCGGCCATGGTCTTGTGGAACGCAGCCAGGGCCGGCTCGATGGTCTTGAGGTCGACATCGCCGTGCTCCAGCCCCTGACCGAGCAGGCCCAGCGCGCCGAACAGGCCGCGGGCGCTGGGGTCGGCGGCCAGCTGGCCGAGGAAGGGCTGCGCCTCGACGATGCGGTCCAGCAGCGGGCCGAGCTTCTGGGTATCGAGGAACAGCAGCCCCTCGCGGGACCAGAACGGGTTCGAGTCCGGCCGGCGCGCGCCGCGGAAATGCGCGGTATCCGCCTGCAGCGCCTGGTTCAGGGCGGCCGCGGTCCTATCGGCCTCCTCGGGGTTTTTGGCGTCGATGACCGCGACCATCAGGTCGTTGAACTGCGGGAACTCGCGATTGAACTCGATCGAGGCCCGGCGCCAGGCCAGGCTTTCCGGAAACATCAGGCTGGTGTCGGTGCTGACGCCCAGATGCGTGGCGGCGAAATAGGCGCTGAGGCCGGCGAGCAGCAGTCCAGCTGCCATCACCAGGCGAGCATGCCGTTGGGCGTGCCCGACAATTCCGACGAGCACATTCAGGAACATCATGGAGAAACCGGCTTACCGACGAGGGTCCGGCCTTATCGGCGGCTGGCCCGTGAATGAAATCGAGGCGACTGATTAGCGGATGGGTCCATAGCTGGGCAAGTCACCGAAGCCGCCGCCGCACCCTGGCCCTTGACGCCGGCGGCCCGGGCCGATGCAGTAGGCACCGGAGCCGGGACGAACCCGGCCCGATCCTGCGGAGAGGAAGCACCATGGATTTCGGCATCGGCATCGCCACCTCCGGCGACTCCTGGAAACTCGCGCAAAGGGCGGAGGAACTCGGCTTCAGCCACGCCTGGTTCTACGACACCCAGATGATCGTCGCCGACCCGTTCGTGGCGATGGGAGCCGCAGCGGTGAAAACCAGCCGCATCCGGCTCGGCACCGGCGTGCTGGTGCCGTCCAACCGGCTCGCGGCGGTCACCGCCGTCGGCTTCGCGACGCTGAACCAGATGGCGCCCGGGCGCATCGATTTCGGCGTCGGCACCGGCTTCTCCGCCCGCCGGGCGATGGGGCTGGGGGCGATGAAGATGAAGGATCTGGAGGAATATATCCGCGTGGTGCGCGGCCTGATCGCCGAGGAGACGCTGGTTACCGATATAGAAGGCAAACCGCGAAAGATCCGCTTCCTCAATCCGGAGATCGGGCTGATCAACACGAAGGACCCGATCCGCATCCATGTTTCCGCCTACGGCCCCAAGACCCAGCAACTGGCGGCGAAGCTCGATGCCGGGTGGGTGACGTTCATCGCCGGGGTGGACGGCGCGCTGAACGATCTGAAGGGCATGCAGGAAGCCTGGGGCGCGGCGGGCCGTTCGCCCGGCGATCTCTATTCCACCGCCTTCACCGCCGGTTGCGTGCTGCGCGAGGGCGAGACCTATGACAGCCCGCGTGTGGTCGGCGCCGCCGGACCGCGCGCCGCGGTGATGCTGCATCGCGCCGCCGATGAGCGGCTGATGAAGCTGCCCAACACATCGCCCTACCCGCCGCATTTGAAGGCGGAGATGGAGGGCTACATCGCGGTTGCGGAGAAGTTCCAGCCGGAAGACGCCGGCTACCTGATGAACCATCGCGGCCATTTCGTCTTCGTGAAGCCGGAGGAGAAGCAGTTCGTCACCGGTCCGCTGATCCGCCACGCCACCTTCACAGCCAGCGAGCAGGAACTGAAGCAGCGCGTGGAGGCCCTGCGCGACGGCGGCTATTCGCAGCTCACCTTCTCGATCACGCCCGGCCACGAGGACGCGATCGAGGATTGGGGCCGCATCGTCAAAGCCTTCCAATAACCAAAGGAACGATCGGCCATGAATGAAACCAGTCTGTTCGGCCTCGCCGGCAAGAAGGCGATGATCGTCGGCGGCGGCCAGGGCATGGGCGAGAGCACCGCCCGGCTGCTGGCCCGCGCCGGCGCGGATGTCGCGGTGATCGATGTGGTGCCCGAGCGGGCCGAGCGGGTCGCCGCCATCGTCAACGGCCTCGGCCCGCGCGGCATCGCGATCGTCGGCGACGTGCTGGACGACGCGCAAATCCCCACCATCGTCGCCGCGGCGGAAGCGCAGCTCGGCGGCATCGACGCAATGGTCTCCATCGTCGGCGCCGCCGCCTTCGGGCCGTTGCTCGACACCGACGCGGCGGTGTTCGACCAGCAGATCCACCTCAACCTGCGCTACTTCTTCCTGACCGCCAGCGAGGTCGCGCGCCGGATGATCCGGGGCGGCCAGCCCGGCGCGATCGTCGGCATTGCCTCGGTGGACGGGCAGCGCTCGGCGCCGATGCGCGGGGTGTACGGCGCGGCCAAGGCCGGGCTGATCAGCCTGGTGCAGACGATGGCGGTGGAATGGGCGCCGCATCATATCCGGGTGAACGCGATCGCGCCCGGCCACATCACCACGCCGCGTCTGTTCGACACGCCGTCGCGCGTCGAGGCCTACGCCAAAAGCCTGCTGCCGGCCGGCCGGCGCGGCACCACCGACGACATCGGCAAGGCGGCCCTGTTCCTGGTCTCGGATCTCTCCGCCTATGTCAGCGGCACCACGCTGGACGTGGATGGCGGGCTGCTGGCGCAGAACCTGTTTCCACACGGACTGCCGGGCAGCAACCAGGGGTGATCGCGTAGATTTCGCTGGGATTGCTTGCGCGAAGCATGTAGTTTCATTGGCCAACGAATAACGGGGAAGCAGAATGTCGGACATCCAGGAAGCGGTCAAAAGCAAGAAGCCGGCCAAGCCGAAGGCAGCACCGCCGAAAAAGGGCGCGGCGGTGGTGGCGCAAGGCCTGCTCGCGCGCACGCCGGACCAGATCCTGGGTCCGTTCTATCCGCTCAGCCTGAAGCCGACGACCAGCGGCGACCTGACCAAGAAGGGCAAGGCCGAGGGCCAGGTCCTTTACGTTACCGGCCGCGTGCTGAGCACCGCCGGCAAGCCGGTCGCCGGCGCCAAGATCGAGATCTGGCAGGCGAACAGCAAGGGCCGCTATCGCCACCCGAACGACGACAGCGACCAGCCGCTCGATCCCAACTTCAGCGGCTATGCGGTGCTGACCAGCGGCAAGGACGGCAGCTACCGGCTGAAGACCATCAAGCCGGCCAGCTACCAGACCTCGCCGGGCAATTTCCGCCCCGCCCATCTGCATTTCTGCATCACCAGCAAGCGCGAGCAGCTGACCACGCAGATGTATTTTGACGGGCGACAGCTACAACGACAGCGATCCGTTCCTGCAAAGCGCGCGCCGCAAGGACGCGCTGATCGTCAAGCTGCAGGACCCGACCGGCGACATGGAAGCCGGGTCGAAGCGGGTGGAATTCGATATCGTGCTGATGAAGGGCTGAACCGCCCTTCCCTTCAGATGAAGTGCATGCCGCCGTTCAGCTGGATCGTCTGGCCGGTCATGTAGGCATTGCCGATCACCATCAGCGTCGCCTGGGCCACTTCCTCTGCTGTGCCCAGGCGGCCGAGTGGGACGCGCGGGGCCAGTTCCTCGCGCCGCGAACCGATCATGTCGGTGTCGATCAACGAGGGCGCCACGGCATTGACCGTGATCCCGTCGCGCACCAGCCGCGCCGCGTAGCCGCGGGTCAGGCCCTCCATTCCCGCCTTGGAGGCGTTGTAGTGCACGCCGATCGCCCCCGTGCCGCGCGCGGCGCCGGAGGAGATGTTGACGATCCGCCCCCATTTGCGCGCACGCATCGAAGACAGCACCGCCCGGGTGCAGAGGAACACGGATTTCAGATTAACCGCGATGGTCCGGTCGAAATCCGCCTCCGTCAGGTCATCGAGGCCCCGCGTCAGCGCCAGCCCGGCATTGTTGACCAGGATATCCACGGATCCGAGCTTTTCCGCGGTCTCCGCCGTCATCGCTTCGACCTGCGCCGCGTCGGACACATCCGCGCCAACCGCGATGGCCCGCCGGCCCAGCTGGCGCGCCGAGGCGGCAACGGTCTCCGCCGCATCGGCCTGCCGGGCAAAATTCACCGCCACATCCGCGCCGGCCTCGGCCAGCGCAAGAACGATCGCCCGGCCGATCCCTCGGGAGCCGCCTGTCACCAGCGCCACCCGGCCGGTGAGGTCTGGCGCGACGGACATGCTCAGCCCTTCGCCAGCCGCTTCTCGACGAACTCCAGCCGGTCCTGACCCCAGAAGATGTCCTCGCCGATGACATAGGTCGGCGCGCCGAACACACCGCGATCCAGCGCGGCCTTTGTGTCGGCCATGCGGCGTTCGGCCCATTTCGGATCGGCGCCGAGCTTCATCACCGCATCGGCGTCCAGGCCTACATCCCGGATCAGCGCCGCCAGGGTGGCGGGGTCACCGGGGTCCTTCTCCTCCTGCCACAAAGCCTTCAGCACGCGATGCGCCAGCGCGATCGCCGGCGCGTCGCCGATGGTTTCACGCACCGCGATCACGCAGCATGCCGCCGGCAATTCGTTGGACGGGAAGAATTTCGGCTGGATATGGATCGGCTCGCCCACGGCTTCCCGCCAGCGGGCCAGTTCCTGCAGGCGATAGGCCTGCCGCTGCGGCGCGCGCTTGGGCAGCGGCAGCCCGCCGGAGGCGGGAAAGATGGTGCCGAAATCCACCGGCCAGATGCGCAGGCTGGCGCCATGCTTCGCCGCCATCGCCTCGATCCTGGCCGCACCGAGGTGCGTCCAGGGCGAGTTCAGCGATGCATAATAGTCGATATGCAGTGCCACGGCCGGTTCAGCCGTTCTGCAACACGTGGATGACGCGGCTGGCCAGCTTCTCGCGGGTCTTGGCACCATAGGCGGCCATGTGGGCGGAGGCGCCATGCGCCTTCAAATCCTCCATCGTCGCCCATTTCTCGATGACGACGAAGCTATCCGGGCCGAGCGGGGTCTGCAGCGCGCCGACGCCCTCGGCATCGATGGCGGGGCCGTATTCGATGCAGCCCTTCTCGGCATGCACCGCCGGCATGTTGGCGTGGAAGGCTTCCAGCACCTCGGCGCGCATGCCGGGCTTGGTGGTGATCATGGCGAGTACATGGATCATGCGGGTTTCCTCCATTTGGATATTTCCGCCCATGACCGGGCGATAGACCGATTTAAGCCCAACGCAAATTCCAGGGATAGGGTGAGGTCCCCTGCAACAGTCCGGTCAGGTTTTTCCGGTGCGCGGTCAGGATGAAAAAGCGCCCGAGGACCACGGTGGGGACGGTGCTCAACGCCTCCTGGTGGATATCGGTAGCCAAGCGGTTGCGGCCGGCCTGATCCGGCGCGCGCAGCCATTGCGCGGTCAGGGCCTCGATGGTTTCATTCGAGTACCACCCGGCCCAGCCCTTGGCGCCGAGACCGCGTACGACCGGGCTGATCGAGGGATCGGCGAACGAGGTTCCCAGCCACCAATTGTGGAACACCGACCAGCCACCCTTGTCCACCGTTTCGGGCTTTGTGCGCCGCTGCGCCAGGGTGTTCCAGTCCATCTCCTGCATCTCGGCATTCAGGCCGAGCTTCTTGAACAGATCAAAGGTCACGTGGCCGAACGGCGCGATGGTGGCGACATCCGCGGGATTGAGAATGACGATCTTCTCGCCGGCATAGCCGGCCGCCTTGATTTCAGCGCGGGCGGCGTCGATGTCGCCAGTCATCAGGTTCTTTCCCAGCTCCTCGCCATACGGTGTGCCACAGGGAAACAGCGCCTTGCAGGAGCGGTAGATCGACGGGTCATTGCCGGTGACCGCGCTCATGTAGTCTTCCTGGTTCACCGCCATCTGCACCGCGCGGCGCATCCGTACATTGTTGAACGGCGGATTGAGGTGGTTGAACCGCATCGTGCCGAAGAAGCCGACCGAGTTGAAATTCTCCACCGTCAGGTCCGGCGATTTGCGCAGCAGCGGCAGCAGATCGGGCTGCACCTGTTCCCACCAATGGACTTCCCCGGTCTGCAGCGCGGCGGACGCGGTGGAAGCGTCGGGAATGATGCGCCATTCGATCCGCTCGATATTGGCAACCTTGCCGCCGGACGCCCAATCCGGCTTTTCCTGGCGGGGCACGTAATCCGTGAACTTCGTGTAGGCGCCGCTGCTGCCCGCGACAAACTCGTCCTTCAGGAACCGATAGGGTCCGGAGCCGGTCATCTCCTTGATCTGCTTCTGTGGATCGATGCTGGCCAGACGTTCAGGCAGCATCACCGGCAGCATGCCGTTCGGTTTGGCGAGTGCGTTGGGCAATAGGGGGAACGGCGATTTCAGCGTGATGCGGATGGTGCGGTCGTCGGCCGTGCCGAAATTGTCCACGAAGGCCCCGAGCGTCTGGCCCAGCACGTCGCGTGTCGTCCAGCGCTTCAGGCTGGCCGCGCAATCGCGCGCCAGCACAGGTTCGCCGTCGTGGAATTTCAGCCCATCGCGCAGCTTGATGTCCCACACACGGCCGTCATCGGAAACGGTATGGCCCTCGGCCATTTGCGGCTTCGGCTGCTGCTGGCTGTCGATGCCGTACAGCGTGTCGAACACGTAATAGCCGTGCGTGATGGAGACCTGCGTGGTGGTAAAGGATGGGTCCAATATCGACAGATCGGCGGTGGGCACATAGCGCATCACCTTGTCCGCTGCGCCCTGGGCTATGGCGAAGCGTGATGGCAGGGCGCCGATCGCCGCGGCGGCTCCTGCCGCACGCAGAAGACTACGTCGTTTCATGGCCGATCCTCCCGAGATCTTTATGCCGCTTTTGCCGCGGCCTGTCGGAAGCTTAACCGATCAGCCGGCGCGGTCGAGTGGATTGTTTGGGTGCCGAGCCAACCACTTCAGCACCCCCTCCGCGGCCGCCAGGCCGGTGGCGAGCGTGGCCTGCAGCAGATAGCCGCCGGTGGGGGCTTCCCAGTTCAGCATTTCCCCCGCAGCGAACACGCCGGGCAGGCGGCGCAGCATGAAGTCCGGGTCAAGTTCATTGTGCGCGAGGCCGCCGGCGGTGGAAATCGCGCGCTCGATCGGCTGGGGGGCCTGCAACGCCAGGGGAACGGCCTTGATCAGCGCGGCCAGCTTCCCGGGCTCGCGCGGCAGGTCAGGCCCGGCGGCCTCGCGCAGCAGGCCGATCGCCTCGGGCGGCAGATGGATGGCCTTGCGCAGGGCGTTGCTCGAGCGACTCCCGCTGGCGGACGACGGAGAGGCGCTGGAACAGTTCCGCCTCGCTCATCTCCGGCCGCAGATCGACGTGCAGGATCGCCGGCCCGCCCGCCTCCAACGCATCGCGCAAAGCCGCCGACAGGGCGTAGACCGCGCCGCCCTCGATCCCGTATTCGGTGATCACCGCCTCCCCGCGCACGGACCGCCCGGCGAAACTCAGGCGGATCGACTTGAGCGGCTGGCCGGCGGAACGGCTGCGGAAATGCTCGCTCCAATACACCGTGAAGCCGCAATTGGCCGGGCGCAGCTTCACGATGGCGATGCCCCGCTCCGCCAGGATCGTCGTCCAGGCGCCGGTCGCGCCAAGACGCGGCCAGCTGGCGCCGCCAAGCGCGAGCACCGTGGCATCCGCGCGCACCGGGGCGGCATTCGCAAACAGCAGGTCGCCGGCGGCGTTCCAGCCCTGCCAGTCCTGGCCGGTGTGCAGCCGCACCCCCTGCCCGGCCAGCCGGCGCAGCCAGGCGCGCAGCAGCGGCGAGGCTTTCTTCGACGCCGGAAACACCCGTCCGCTGCTGCCGGTGAAGGTGGGCTCGCCCAGCCCAGCCGACCAGGCGCGCAGCGCCTCCGGCGGGAAGGCGGCGATCGCCGGCGTCAGCCACGCCTCGGCCTCGCCATAGCGGCGCAGGAAGGCCCCCAGATCCTCGCTATGCGTCAGGTTCAGCCCGCCCCGCCCGGCCATCAGCAGCTTGCGCCCGGCCGACTTCATGCGGTCATACACGTCGACCCGCAGCCCGGCCTGGCCGAGCCGTTCGGCAGCCATCAGCCCGGCCGGACCGGCGCCGATGACGGCAACACTCTTTTGCGGGGCCGTGGACAAGTCTAGCCGGTCGGCAGGCCGAGCGCGTTCCAGCCTTCCATGCCGCCGCGCAACACGGTCACCTCCTGCGCCCCCGCATCGCGCAGCAGGCGCGCGGCTGCGGCGGAGCGCCGGTCCGTCCGGCAGACGACCACGATGGCCTTGCCCTGCCCCACCAGGCCCGGCACCTGCGCGGCCAGCGAATTCAGAGGCAGGTTGCGCGCCCCCTTGATGTGGCCGAGCGGACCGGAGAACTCATCCGGGCCGCGCACATCCACGACCAGCTTCACCGTACCGGCAGCCAAACCCGCGGCGAGATCGCGCGGCTCGATCCAGCCCGCTTGCGGGGCTGCGTCCCGGGATCCGGATTTCCGGAAAATCTTGGAGAACAACGACATCCCAATAAGCCCTATCCTGTACGCCCTACCCTGCCCGCTCGTCCGAATTCACGCCCAGCTGCTTCAACTTGCGGTGCAGCGCGCTGCGCTCCATGCCGACGAACTGCGCGGTGCGGCGAGATATTGCCGCCGAACCGCAGCAACTGCGCCTGCAGGTACTGCGTCTCGAACAGATCCCGCGCCTCGCGCAGCGGCAGTCGCCATGATGTCGGCGGCCGGGATCGATGCTCAGCAGCGCCGGCGCGCGCGGAGCCGATCTCCGGCGGCAGCATGTCGGCGCGGATCGCATCGCCGGTGCCGCCGGGCGCCATGATCAGCAGCCAGTCCATCAGATTGCGCAACTGGCGCACATTGCCCGGCCAGTCATAGGCCTGCAGCGCCGCCAGCGCGTCGGCGGACAGTTCGCGCGAGCGGCATGCCGGAGGTCTCGGCCGAGCGGGCGATGAAATGGCGCGCCAGTTCCGGCACATCCTCGCGCCGTTCCTTCAGCGCCGGCACCCGCAGCGGCACCACGGCCAGCCGGTAGATACAGGTCCTCGCGGAACCGCCCGGCGCGCGATCTCCGCCTGCAGGTCCCGGTTGGTGGTCGACAATCACGCGCACGTCCACCTTCACCCGGCTCGAGCCGCCGACGCCGCTCGAAGGTCTGGTCCTGCAGCGCGCGCACGATCTTGCCCTGGGTCTCCAGCGGCATGTCGGAGACCTCGTCCAGCAGCAGCGTGCCGCCATGCGCGCGCTCCAGCACGCCGGCGCGGCGCGGGTGCGCTGACGGATCGGCGCCGGCCTCGACGCCGAACAGTTCTTCCTCGAACCGTCCCGGATTCAGCGTGGCGCAGTTCATCACCACGAACGGGCCCGTCGGCACGGCGCGACGGGCATGGATCATCCGCGCCACGACTTCCTTGCCCGATCCCGCCGGGCCGGTGATCAGCACGCGCGAGCCGGTCGGCGCCACGCGCTCCACCTGGCACGCAGTTGCGCGATGCGGCACGGCTGTCGCCGGTCAGCGTCGGTCTCCGGGCCGGCGCGCAGCCGCAGTTCGGCGTTCTCCCGCGCCAGCGCCGCCGCTTCCAGCGCGCGCCGCACGACCAGCAGCAGGCGGTCGGACTGGAACGGCTTCTCGATGAAATCGTAGGCGCCGTGCTGGATCGCGTCGACCGCCATCTCGATCGTGCCGTGGCCGGAGATCATCACCACCGGCACATGCGGCTCCTCGCTGTGCAGCGCCTCCAGAATGCCGAGCCCGTCCAGGCGCGAGCCCTGCAGCCAGACGTCGAGGATCGACCAGCGACGGCCGGCGCGCGCGGAACGCGGCGATGCGCGGCGTCGGAATCGCCGGCGCCGCGGGTCTCGTAGCCTTCGTCCGCGCAGGATGCCGTCGATCAGCATCCGGATGTCGGGTTCGTCATCGACGATCAGGATGTCATGCGCCATGCCGTCACGCGTCGCCGCGAGATTTCGCCGAGGCCGGTTGCCGGCGCCGGTCGGCGACTCGGCGTGCCGCTGCCGGATACCGGCAGCGACTCGGCAGGCACCAGCGTAGCCATGGCGCCCGGCCCGTCCGGCCGGTCCTCCAGCATCACGCTGGCCGCCATGGTCCTCCATGATCTTCTTCACGATCGCCAGGCCCAAGTCCGGTTCCCTTCGGCTTGTGGGTGACATAGGGCTCGGTCAGCCGGGCGCGGTCCTCCTGCGGCAGGCCGATGCCGTCATCGCGTGACGCTGATCCGCACCGTGTCCGCTTCGCCACGTCGACCGCCGAGCGCACCGCGAGCATCCGGCCCGCGCCCGGCGCGCATCGCCACCGCATCGGCGGCATTCTGCAGCAGGTTGGTCAGCGCCTGGCCGCAGCATCCGCCGGTCGCACGGCACCACCGGTCCGCGCTCCGGAATGTCGCGTGGTCCAGGCGATCCGCGGCCGCGCGGTCTTCTGCAGCACCAGCGCCTCGCGCGCGATGCGGCCGATATCCTCCGGCTTGATCACCGGCTGCGGCATGCGGGCGAAGGCGGAGAACTCATCGACCATGCGGCCGATATCGCCGACATGGCGGATGATGGTGTCGGCGCATTGGCTGAAGGTCTCCGGGTCGGAGTTGATTTCCTTGGCGAAGCGCCGCTTCAGCCGCTCGGCGGAAAGCTGGATCGGGGTCAGCGGGTTCTTGATCTCGTGCGCGATGCGGCGCGCCACGTCGGCCCAGGCGGCCTTGCGCTGCGCCGATTGCAGTTCGGTGATGTCGTCGAAGGTGACGACGAAGCCGTCCGTGCGCCCGCCGGTCAGGTCGGCGCCGATGCGCACCAGCAGGGTGCGCCGGCTGGTTGGGCGGGCCGATCTGGATTTCCGCGGTGCGCGGCGCGCTCCGGCGCGGCCGCGCCTGGCGCGATCAGCTCGGCGAATTCCGGCACCACGCTCGGCCAAGCTCGCGGCCGATGGCCGCCAGCAGATCGAGTCGCCAGCAGCTCGTCGGCGGCGCGGTTGGGCAGCTCGATCCGGCCCTGCGCATCCAGGCCGATCACGCCGGCGGAGACGCCGGACAGCACCGTCTCGGTGAACCGGCGGCGTTCGTCGATCTGGCTGTAGGCGTCCATCAGTTCGGCGCGCTGCGCGGCGAGCTGGCCGGTCATGCGGTTGAACGCGCGCGACAGGCCGGCGAGCTCGTCGCCGGTCTGCGCCTCCGGCACCCGCACGCCGCAGATCGCCGCTGCGCACCCGTTCGGCGGCATTGATCAGCCTGCCGATCGGGCGGGCGATCTGGTTGGCCATCACCAGGCCGATCAGCACCGCGGCCGAGCAGCACCAGCAGCGCGACGATGGCGAAGATCCAGGCGAAGGCGATCTGCAGCCAGGACCGGTTCTCGTCCAGCCGCTGATATTCCGGCGACCGCCTGCTCGGTGCGCTTCATGTAGCCGAGGATCTGCGGATCGACCGGCCGGCCGATCATCAGCATCAGCGGCGGCGTCGATTCCAGCCGCACCACGCGCGCGCACCCGTGTGCCATCGCCGGCGTTCAGCACCACGACGTCGCCGGTCAGCGCCTGTGCGGTGGCCTCTGGCCGGCGGCGGTTCGACGCCCATGCCCACGAACAGGCCGGCGGCGGCCATGACCTGACCGGTGATCGGGCTCGTAGATCACCGCCTCGGTCAGGCCGCGCAGCGTGGTCTGCGTGCCGAGCACGTCGGCGAACGCGGCCGGATCGGCGCGCCAGAAACGGGCCGGCGCGGGCCAGATCGTTGGCCATTTCCAGCGCGACGGCGCGGATGTTGTTGCGGTGCTCCTCCAGATAGCCGCGGGAGACCTGCAGCGATTCGTCCAGCGCCGTCGCGCACCGGATCGTTGAACCAGGCCTGGATGCCGAAATGGAAGAACGTGACGGCGAAGCAGGCGACGACGATGGTCGGCGCCACGGCGACGCCGCTGAACAGCAGCACCAGCCGGACATGCAGGCGCGATCCGGCGGAGCCGCGCCGGCGCTCGACCCAGACCCGGGTCAGCCGCCCGGCCAGCACCGCGCCGAGCAGCAGCAGGACCGACGAGATTGGCCAGCACCAGCCCGACGCCGAGGCCGGGGTGCAAGCCGCAGCGGCGAGCGCCGCGCGCCAGGATGATGAACGTGGCGATGCCCGACCGCCAGCGCCAGGGCGGTCAGCACCAGCGTGGCGACCTTGCCCAGCAGCGACATCCGCCAAGCTTGCGCAGCAGCGAGCCGGGCGGGCTGCGGGTCGATCGTCTCGGTTGCGTCCGGGCAAGTCCGGCGGAGCGGACGCGCTCGGGTGGCATCATGTGCGCCTCTCACAGCAGCGGCCCATCAATGCGGTGCCGGCTAATGCGGTGCTGGCTTCGGCGCGTCACGCACATGCCCCCGCACCACCGGGATTTCCAGGTCGCGGATCTTCTTGCGCAACGTGTTGCGGTTCAGCCCCAGCATCGCCGCGGCCTTGATCTGGTTGCCGCGGGTGGCGGCCAGGGTCATCCGGATCAGCGGGCGCTCCACCTCGGCGATCATCTGGTCGTAGACGTCGGACGGCGCCATGCCGTCCTCGTGCGCGGCGAGGAACTGGCGGATATGGCGCTCCACCGCGCTGGCCAGCGTCTCCGGCTGCCGGCCGGCGCTCGCTCCGCCGACGCCGATATCGGACGGCGATGGCATGTCGGCCAGTTCCGGCGTCGATGACCTCGCGCGGTGATCGTCTCCTCCGGACACAGCGCGGCCAGCCGGCGCATCAGGTTCTCCAGCTCGCGCACATTGCCCGGCCAGCGATGCTGCGCGCATGCGCTCGACCGCGCCGGAGTCGAGCGTTTCGCCGGCAGCCCGTCGGCGCGCGCGCGCTCGAGGAAATGCCGGGCCAGCAGAGGAATGTCCTCCAGCCGCTCGCGCAGCGGCGGCAGGCGGATCGGCACGACGTTCAGGCGATAGAACAGATCCTCGCGGAACGTGCCCTGGCGGATGGCCAGTGCGCAGGTCGCGGTGGGTGGCGGCGATGATGCGCACATTGGCCTTGATCGGCTGGCGCCCGCCGACGGAGGTGAACTCGCCCTCCTGCAGCACGCGCAGCAGGCGCGTCTGCGCCTCGGGCGGCATGTCGCCGATCTCGTCGAGGAACAGCGTGCCGCCATTGGCCTGCTCGAAGCGCCCCTGCGATGCGGTTGGTCGCGCCGGTGAAGGCGCCGCGCTCATGGCCGAACAGCTCGCTTTCGATCAGTTCGCGCGGGATCGCCGCCATGTTGATCGGCGACGAACGGGCCGCCGCGGCGCTTGCCGTAATCGTGCAGCGCGCGGGCGACCAGTTCCTTGCCGGTGCCGGATTCGCCGTTGATCATCACCGTCAGGTCGGCGGTCGTGAGGCGGGCGATGGTGCGGTAGATCTCCTGCATCGCCGGGCTGCGGCCGATCAGCGGCAGCGGCGCTCCTCGACGTCGCCGGGTTCCGGCGCGCTGACCAGGCCGGGCTCGGTCGGCGCGGCCAGCGCGCGGCCGACGACCGCGAGCAGTTCCTGCAGATCGAACGGCTTGGGCAGATATTCGAACGCGCCGCGCTGGGCGGCCTTCACCGCCGTCATCAGGGTGGATTGCGCGCTCATGACGATGACGCGCAGGTCCGGCCGCATGCGCGTGGATGCGCGGGAATCAGGTCGAGGCCGTTCTCGTCCGGCATCACCACGTCGGTGATGACCAGGTCGCCCTCGCCTTCCTCCACCCAGCGCCACAGCGTGGCGGCGTTGCCGGTGCTGCGCACCTGGTAGCCGGAGCGGCCCAGGGCCTGGGTCAGAACGGTGCGGATCGAGCGGTCGTCATCGGCGATCAGAACGGTGGGCAGGGTCATCGGGCGGTATCTATCCTGCGCTGACGCGTCTTGTTGCTTGTGGTTGCTGGCTCAGGCTCCGGGGGCGGCTTTGGTTCCACCCCCTAGGCATCGGCCTCTTCATCCGTGAGAACCGGCAGATGCAGGCGGAATTCGGTGCGGCCCGGGCCGGCTGTCGACCTCGATCAGCCCGCCATGGTCGCCGACGATCTTGGCCACCAGCGCCAGGCCGAGGCCGCTGCCGGACGGCTTGGTGCGTGACGAAGGGATCGAACAGATGCGGCCGGATGTCCTCGGGGATGCCCGGCCCGTTGTCGCGCACGCTGACCAGCAGCGGCAGATCGAGCCGCTTGGTGGCGCCGGGCACGGCGATGCGCATGCCATGCTGGAAGCCGGTGGTCAGGACGATCTCGGGATTGCGGGTATCGGGGCCGGTCACCGCCTCGGCGGCATTCTTCACCAGGTTCAGCACACCTGGACCAGTTGGTCGCGGTTGCCCCAGACCGGCGGCAGCGACGGATCGTAGTGTTCGTGGAAGCGGACATGCGCGGCGAACCCGGTCTGCGCCAGCTTGCGCACGTGCTCCAGCACGCGATGGATGTTCACCGCGCTGCGGGCGATCGGCTTTTCCGAGAAAATCTCCATCCGGTCGACCAGGTCGCGGATGCGGTCGGCCTCGTCGCGGATCAGCACGGCCAGTTCCCGGTCGGCGTCGTCCACGCTGGCCTCCAGCAGCTGCGCGGCGCCGCGGATGCCGGACAGCGGGTTCTTCACCTCATGCGCCAGGATCGCCGCCATGCCGGTGACGCTGCGCGCCGCGCCGCGGAACGCCAGCTGGCGGTCCAGCGCCCGTGCCGCGGAGGCGTCCTGCAGCACCAGCAGCACCGCGCCCGGCTCCTCCGGCAGCGGCGAGCCCATGCACGGTGATGTCCGCGCTTGTGCAGCCGCGGGCTTTCCAGCGTCAGGTCATGGTCGGAGACGGTCACGCTCGGTCGTGCGCACCTGGTCGATCAGCAGGAACAGCGGATTGTCCGGCGGCAGCAGGTCGCCGAGTCGCATCTGCGCCAGCTGCGGGACGGAAATGCCGAGGAACTGCTCGGCGGCGTGATTGACGAAGCGGAACCGGTTGTCGCGGTCGAGCAGCACCACCGGCACCGGCATGGCGCTGAGGATCAGCGGCGGTATCCGGCGGGCGCTGATCCGTCCCACGCTTGTCGGGCGCGCGGCCGACGGCGGCGAGCACCCGGCGGGTGATGGCGCCGCTCATGCCGCCTCCGCCTGAACGGCCTCAGGCTGAACGACCTCGGGCTGCACCGCCGCGCGGGTCGCGCCGCGGGCGATCAGCGGGTCGTAGAAGCGGTCGATCAGATCGCAGCACCGCGTCGCTGTCGGCGAGCCGGTTGACGGTCGCGCGGAACTCCGCCGATCCGGGCAGGCCGCGCGAGTACCAGGACAGATGCTTGCGGGCCAGGCGCAAGCCGGGGTCGCGGCCAAAATGGGTCAACATCGCCTCGTAATGCTGCAGAATGACGGCTTTCTGCCGTGCCAGCGAGGGTTCCGGCACGACGCTGGCCGGTGCGCAGGAACTCGGCGACCTGGGCCGGGAACCACGGCCGGCCGTAGCAGCCGCGCCCGATCATCACCCCGTCGGCGCCGGATCGGCGCAGCGCCTCCGCGGCATCGTCCTCGGTCAGGATGTCGCCGTTGACGATCACCGGAATGCTCACCGCCTTCTTCACCTCGGCGATGAAGTCCCAGTCGGCCGTGCCGGTGTAGAATTGCTGGCGGGTGCGGCCGTGCACCGTCACCATGCGGATGCCGGCATCCTCGGCGATGCGCGCCAGGCCGGGGGCATTCAGGCTGTTGTGGTCCCAGCCCATGCGCATCTTCAGGGTGACCGGCACCGGAACGGCGCGCACGGTGGCTTCCAGGATGCGCGCCGGCGGCGGCCTCGTCGCGCATCAGCGCCGAGCCCGCGGCCTGGCCGACCGCGACTTTCTTCACCGGGCAGCCGAAATTGATGTCGATGATGTCGGCGCCCTGATCGACCGCGATGCGGGCGGCCTCGGCCATCGCCTGAGGGTCGCAGCCGGCCAGTTGCACGCGAGACTCGGCCGTCGCCGGCATCGACCTCGGCCATGCGCAGCGTGTTGCGGTTTTCCCGGATCATCGCCCAGGAGGCGATCATCTCGGACACGACCAGGCCGGCGCCCTGCTCGCGCGCCAGGCGGCGGAACGGCAGGTCGGTCACGCCCGACATCGGCGCCAGGATCACCGGCGTCTCGATCCGCACCGTGGCGCTGAGCGCAATCGGCGCCAGCGCGGCGGGCTTGCGGTGTGCGGGCGCGTCGTCCGGTTTGTTGCCGGGATCGCCGGCGGAGGCTGGCGAAGGAATACAGGGGGTCGGCATATTGCCCATCATTTGTGCAAACTACCGGGCTCCATCGGATTTCGCAATCGTCCCGCGAGGCAATTTGCGGCAGGACAGCCACAGTCGCGCGATTTTTGTTGTACGGGGGCGACGGTCCGGGCGGCCTGGGGGAAAGCAGCGCTTCACGCGACGGTGGCCTTCCGGGTTGACGCGGCGCCGCCGGACGGGGAGTTTGGCGCATGCGCATCGCAGTCATTCTTGTCGCCGGCGGGTCCGGCAGCCGCTTCGGCTCGGACACGCCGAAACAGTTCCTCCCCCTCGCCGGCAAGCCGGTGATCCGCCACGCCGCCGAGGCTCTGGCCCCGCATGTGGACCTGATCCAGCCGGTGGGCGACGCCGCCGCGATCGGCGCCGCCCTGGCGGGCATCGGCCATCTGCCGGCGGTGCCCGGCGGAACGACGCGCCAGGAAAGCGTGCGGGCGGGGCTGGAGGCGCTGGCCGCCCTTAGCACCGGCAGCGTGCCCGACATCGTGCTGGTGCACGACGCCGCGCGGCCGTTCATCCCCGCCCGCACGGTGCCTGATCTGCTGGCCGCGCTGCGCTCGGCGCCGGGCGCGATCCCGGCCGTGCCGGTGGCCGATACGCTCAAGCGCGCCCAGGATCGCGAAAACGGCCGGACGATCGTCGAAACCGTGCCGCGAGAAGGGCTGTTCCGCGCCCAGACGCCGCAGGCCTTCCGCTTCGACACGCTGCTGGCGCTGCACCGGTCCGGATCACATCACGGGACGACCGATGACGCATCCTTGTTGGAAGCCGCCGGCGAGACGGTCTTGCTGGTCGAGGGCTCCGAAGCCAATATCAAGCTGACCTATCCGGAGGATGCCATGCGGCTGGAACAGGCATTGACGGCGCGGCTGTATCCCCGTGTGGGAACCGGCTTCGACGTGCATGCGCTGACCGAGGGGCGCAAGCTGATCCTGTGCGGCATCGATGTGCCGCACGACAAGGGCCTGGCGGGCCATTCGGACGCCGATGTCGGCATTCACGCGCTGTGCGACGCGATCTACGGCGCGTTGGCGGAGGGCGATATCGGCCGGCATTTCCCGCCCAGTGAGGCCGACTGGAAGGATGCCGACAGCGCCCGTTTCCTGACCCATGCGGCCGGCCGGATCGCGGCGCGCGGCGGGGTGCTGGCGAATGTCGACGTGACTCTGATCTGCGAGCGGCCGAAGATAGCGCCGCATGCGGGGGCGATGATGGCGCGGCTGGCGGAATTACTGGGGGTGAACATGAACCGGATTTCGGTGAAAGCGACCACGACGGAGAAGCTCGGCTTCACAGGCCGGGGGGAAGGCATCGCCGCCCAGGCGGTGGCAACCGTGCTGGTGCCGCTATGAGGCGCCTCGCCTGCCTCTCGGCCGTTCTGCTGATGGTCGGGTTGGCCGCCTGTCAGCAGGAATCCCAGCCGCCCTACCCGCCCGTGCCGCCGCTGCGGGCGGAGACCATGGCCAAACCTCCGGTCACCGTGACCCCGCTGATCTGGCAACCCGGCCATTGGGATTGGGTCGGGGCCGGATACGAATGGGTCCCCGGCAGCTTTGTCCCGCGCGAGGGGCACAGCGACATGTGGATGCCCGGGTTCTGGGAAAGGACCGGACAGGGTTGGCAGTGGCGCGCGGCGCACTGGGTGCCCTAGTCTACTGGTTACCCTCGTTACCCTCGTTGCGGGCAGGCCTGCCCGGCGCCGGTTGACCTGGCGTCACGGGCCATAATCCTCTGAACTTACGGAAAAAAATTGGACCGATAATCAAGTATCGGTATATTCCGACTTATGTTAGCTTTTTTTGTGCAATGAGTCTGTCTCGAGGGTAATCACCATGCGCGCTCGCTCGCTCACCGCCCTGGCCTTCACCGCCGTGGTTCTCGCCGTGGCCCCGTCCGGGGCGCAGTTGTCAGCCGCCCAGGTCCGCTCGGCCGATGACATCACGAAGGATCTCACCCCCAGCGCCTCCATGCTCAGCGGACCGACGCGCGGCATTCGCCCGGTCGCCCCAGGGGGAGGCGGCGCGGCCGGCGCCGCAGCCGGTACTGCCGCCGGCAAGCACATGGGCGCTTCGGCGTCCGCGCCGCATGGCGCCGCGCCGGCCAGCAGTCTGACGGTGCAGTTCCGGACTGGCTCGGCGGACCTGACCCCGCAGGCCATCCAGCAGCTCAGCGAACTGGGCAAGGCGCTCTCGAGCAGCGCCATGAGCGGCTTCCGGTTCCGCATCGAGGGCCATACCGACACCGTCGGCACCAAGGAGGGCAACATGACGCTGTCCGAGCAGCGCGCCCAGGCTGTGGCGGAATTCCTGGAAAAGAAGTTCAACATCAGCCGGGACCGGGTCGAACCGGTCGGCATGGGGGCGGAGCATCTATTGGTCCCGACTCCGGACCAGACCGCCGAGCCGCGTAACCGCCGGGTCCAGGTCATCAATCTTGGCGGCGCCTGATCCGCACTTAGCCGCGCCGCGTCCTCCAGTGTCTGCCCTGACCTGATACCGGAGCGCGCCCGATGGACCACCATACCGAGGGCGGAGCGGACGATACCATCCGGCCGTACCGCGTAAAGCGGCCAAACCAGCCGCACACCGGCGGGCGGCCGGTGACGAAGCGTGCGGCAAAGGGTGGCCTGGCGCCTTGGATGTATCTTGTGCCCGTGGCCGTTCTGCTGCTGGGCGGCCTCGGGTTCGCGTTCGTGCAGGGACGCCCGGCCGCGCCGCCACTCCAGACCGCGGCCCCGACCGCCGCATCGGCTGCGGCTCCGGCATCCGGACAGGCAATTGCCCCACCCCCTGCCGCGGCGCCTGCGCCGGCCGATCCCGTGCTCGGCAGCCCGGTTCTCGGCAAACCTGTCTTCAGTCCGTCCATTCCGCCGGCCCGCCTGCCGTTCGCGCGCGAGCGGGACATCCTGGCCAACCGCTCGGCCTCCCTGTCGATGTTCCGGCTGGCGGAGAACCCGGCGATCCTGGTGCTGGACTTCCCCACCCTGCGCGAGCAGGCGCGCATGCTGAACCGGGTGGCGGTGCTGGTGGAAACCCGCGGCGAGCCGCGCGACCGGGTGCTCGGCGACGACGCGCTCGAGAAGGCCATCCGCGCCACCGGCGCCGAGCCGGACAGCTTCTATGACGGCCACGACTACCGGGCCGGCGACCTGGTGCGCTTCTTCGCCCTCGCCGACCGGGACGGCATCCGTCTCAATCCCGACGAACAATGGCTGCGCGGTCTGCTGGCCACGCTCGGTTGGACCGATGCCGGCGCCGTCGGCGCGCTGATCACGATCCCCACGCTCGGCGCGGGCGTCGACGCGCAGGCGCGCGCGTCCATCCTGCGCCACGAGATTTCGCACGGTCAGTTCTTCACCGATCCGAACTACGCCGCCTTCACCCAGCATTTCTGGCAGACCGACCTGACCGAGGCGGAGCGGGCCGCGTTCCGCCAGTTCCTGGCCGGCCAGGAATACGATCCGACCGACGAAACCCTGATGATGAACGAGATGCAGGCCTATCTCGTGCATACCGCCGACCCGCGTTTCTTCACCCCGTCCCTGGTGAAACTATCGCCCGAGCGCCTCGCCACGCTGCGCCAGCGCTTCGTCGCCGGCATGCCCGCCGGATGGTTCCGCGACATGACGGCGCACGACCTGCATCCCTGACCTTGGCACCCTGACGCCGGCCGCATCGGCCGGCCGCCTCAGCGGGCGACGGTATCCAGGATCATCACGTTCGCCTCGACGCTGCCGCCGCGCTTGCGGAGCGCCTCGATCGCCGCCTGCAACTCTTTCAGGAACGGACCGGCCGGCTCGGCCACCTTTGGCCTGGGCTTGCCGAACAGCGGGCTCGAGGAGGCGATCGCGAAGATCATGTCCGAGCCATAGGGCTCACCCACCTCCCCCACCTTGCCGTCGCCGCCGGCGGCGCCGGGCTTCACGTCCTGCCCCGGCTGGTATACCCGCGTCAGCGCGCCGTCGGCCGGATGCACGTGATACACATTGCCGTCCGACGACATGTACTCCACCCGCAATTCGCCGGCGAAGTCGGGCATCCGGACGCGCAGCTTGATCGGCGCGTCGGTGGTCAGCCGGGTCTTGCCGTCGGCGGTGCGAAGCTCCAGGCGCGCGCCCACGTCGCCGAAGCGCGGCAAGGCCGGGCGCAGCACATCGAGCGCACGGCAGTAATCCGCCGAGCGGGGGAAAGGCTGGACCTGGTTCTCGGCGTAGACGCCGGGAGCCGCTTGCGCGAGCACGCTGGCCAACGCCGCCCTGGGCGCGCCGTCGGCGATGACGCCGGTCAGGTCCAGGCGGACACCGGTATCGGAGACGTTGCCGTCCAGCATGGCGCAGGGAATGGCCGCGAGGCCGGCGGCCAGCGCCGTGCGGTCCAGCCGCGCCGCCGGCTTCTCTGCTGCCGGCGGCGCGGCGGGGGCTGGCGTGGCAGGAACCGGGGCGACAGGTGCGGGCACGACAGGCTCGGGGACAGCGGGCGCAGGGACAGCAGGCGCAGGGACAGCAGGGGGCGGAACAACCGGCACCGGCGCGGGCGGGCTTGCCTGCGGAGCCGGCACTGGGCTGGGCGGCGGGCTCGGAGGCGGCGACGTCACGGCGGGTGGCGTTATCGGCGCGGGTTTCACTGGCGCGGGTTTCACTGGCGCGGAAGGCGGCGCGCTGACGATGTTGGCGGAAGGAACGGCCGGCGGCTGCGGCGAGGAACCCACCAGGAACCAGGCCAGTCCGCCGCCGACCAACAGCACGCCGGCCGCGATGCCGCCGACCAGGGGCAGGCTGGACTTGCTCGCCGCCGGCGCGGACACCATTGCCGCCGGGGGCGAAACCGGCCGCTGCGGCATGGCCGGGGGCGCTTCCGCAACGGGCGGCCGTCCCGGCGCCGCTACGATGGTTGTCTGCACGATCGTCGCATCGCTGTCGGCCGCGGCGTCGTCGGCGACAGCCGGCGCCGCCGCCGCATGCAACGCCTTGGCGAAGGCGGCGGCCGACGGGAACCGCTGATCCGGGCGCTTCGCCATCGCCCGCTGCACCACGGCATCGAAGGCAACCGGCGCCGTCACCGCGATCTCGGAAGGCTTCGGCGGCGTCGTGTTCAGCGCCTTCTGCATGATGGAGCTCATGCTGCCCTCGAACGGACGTTCGCCGGTCAGCAGCTGATACAGCACCACGCCGGCGGAATAGAGGTCGGTGCGGGGATCGACGACCTGGCCGGTGAACTGCTCGGGCGACATATAGGCCGGCGTGCCCATGATGGTGCCGACCTGGGTCAGTCCGCTGCTCTCGATCCGCGCGATGCCGAAATCGGCGATCTTGAGCCGGCCCCGCTTGGTCAGCATGAGGTTGGCCGGCTTGATGTCCCGGTGCACCACGCCGCGTTCATGGCTGAAGCCGAGGCCGGCGAGCAGCTCGTCCATCAACCGGATGATCTCGGGGATCGGAAACCGCTCCTTGCGGTCCAGCACGGCCTTCAGCGACTCGCCGTCGACATATTCCATGACGATGTAGGCGATGTCGTCAGTCTCGCCGTAATCGAACACACCGACGATGTTGGGATGGGTCAGCCTGCCGGCCGCCTGCGCCTCGCGGCGAAACCGGGTGATTTCTTCCTGCGCGTCGGTGTCGTGGGCGTCGGGCAGCTTGACGGTCTTGATCGCCACCTGGCGTTCGATCACCGGGTCCCACGCCTCGTAGACCGTTCCCGCCGCGCCACGCCCGAGCGTTCTCCGGATCTCGTACTTGCCGAGATAGCCTTCCATTCAACTCACCTGATCTGACACCGGTAGGCGCTTATAGACCGGCAATCCTATAAACCGGCAACCCGGTGTCCCGGATCGCGCCGGCCGCCCTGGGCCGACACCGCTCCGGCCGGATTGCTCTCGCCGATCAGGGCCAGGGGCGCCCAGTAATAGGGGTGCGCCAGCAGGGCAAGATCGCCCTTGGCCTGGCCCAGCAGCCCGCGCTGCGCCTCGCTGAGGGCGGCGGCCAGACCGCCGCCGGGGTTCTGGCGGTAGTTCTTCAGCGTACTCACCACCAGGATGCGGGTGATCTGGTCGTTCACCGGCCAATGCGTGACCAGCAGGGAACGGGCACCGGCATAGAAGAAGCTGCGCGCCAGGCCCGACAGGCTCTCGCCGGCCGCGCCGCCGTTCGGCCCGCCGGTGTTGCAGGCCGACAGGATCACCGCGTCGGCGTCGAGCTGCAGCTGCGCGACCGAGGAGGCCGCCAGCAGCGCGTTCGATGCGTTCGGGGCATCAGGCAGTCCGGATGCGACGATCGCCGGCTCGTCCTCGCACGCCAGGTCGGTGGGCAGCAGAGCGTGCGTGGCGAAATGCAGCACCTGATAATCCCGCAGGTTCGCCTGGCGCACCGACGCCACGGTAAAGCCCGGCCCGAGCAGTTCGTCATCGGCGGCGGCGCCCATCACGGTCCGGGCCTGGGCCAGTTCCTCTCGCGCGCCCGGCAGCAGCGGCAGGCCGGCGAGCAGCCGGGCGGAGTCGGCACAGGCGCCGGACGGGAAGCTGGCCTGGGCCTGCTTCAGGCTCACGGGGCGGAAATCGCCGAACCCGAACCACGGCTTGCGGGCACGCGAGCCGCCGGCGATTTTCCGCAGTGCGACGAAATTGGCCGCCGCCGGCACATGGGTCACGGTCATCCGCCGGATCAGCCAGGGCGCATCGGCCAGCGCGCCCGGATCGGCCGGGCCGGTCAGCAGGGCGGCGAAGGGGTATGAGAGCAGTGGGCCGGATGGCACCACGGTCAGGCTGGTCGCGCCGTCCAGTTCCCTGCCCACCCCGCCGAGCACGGCATCGTAGAGCGCCAGCGCGTCCTTCGTGTCGAACGGCGGCGGCAGGTTGCCGGTGGTCGGCTCGATGCTGGCGCGCAGGCGTGCCACCAGTTCCGCCATGTGCTTTGTGCCGCCCTCGATCGGCGCCACCGTCAGCTTGCCGTCCCGCAGCAGGAACACCCAGCCTGTGGTGTCACCCAGCACGGCGGCGGCGAACGCCTCGCCCGGGCGAAGCAGGTCCAGCACCTCCTTCGCGCTGACGACCTGCTGGACCAGCTGGCCGTAGTTCGGCGAGGCCACCTGCAACGCGGTCTCCGCGTCGGCCTCGGTCGCCAGCGCCTCGGTGATCTTCTTGTCCAGCGCCGCCGCGGCTTCCCGGTTGGGCTCCACCCCCGAGCGCCGAGCCTGGTCAAGGGTATCGTGCTGGCGGTACAGCTCGGCGAGCGCGCGGGAGGCGTTTTCCCGCCGGCGGATCGCCTCGCCGACGCGGGGATCTTTCGCGCCTTCCGCCAGGCGCGCGGTGGCGCGGGCGATCTGCTGGCTGGTGATGCCGCTCTGGCCGAGCTGCGCGGCCTCGAACATCTCGGCCAACAACGTCTGGCGATGCGCCTCATCCTGCCTCGCCATCGCGGCATAGGCGGCAAGGCAGGGGGCGATGAGACTGGTCGAGGTGCCGGCCTTCAGGCTTTGCAGGGTCTTCTGGGCGGCGCGGCAGCTCTCCACGGCATCCGCCGGCCGGTCGCTGCGCATCAGCACGGCGGCGCGCAGCAGCTCGGTGTCCGCGCCTGGCCGCGCGCCGGGAATGAACTGGTTGAACGCGGCGGCCGAACGCGACAGCGCGCTCAGCGCGGCGGCGTCGTTGCCCTCCGCGCGCGAGATCTCCGCCGAGGTCCGCAGCAGACGCGCCGTGACGACGGGCTGGGACCAGCCGCGGGCGCGCGCCAGCTGCGCGGCGCTCTCCGACTCCGCCTGGCTGTCGGCGAGCCGTCCCTCCCAGCGGTAGATGTTGGCCCGATTGCGGCGCATCTCGATCACGCCCATCAGAGCCCCCTCGGCGATCGGATCGGTCAGCAGGTCCTGGTCGGCGAGCTTTTCGGCAAGCGCCCCGGCCGCACCGCCGGCGGGCTGGGTCACCTTCGTCGCCAGCAGCTTGGGCGGCAGCAGGCGGGAATACTCCGCCTCCGCCTGGTTGCAATAGGCCAGCGCCTCGGTCAGCTTGTTCTGATTGATCAGGTTCAGGGCCCGATAATGCGCCAGCCGCGCCTTGGCCGCCTTGTCGTTGATGTCCGGCGAATTGACCAGCGGCTCCGCCTTGGCGAACAGCGCGTCCGCCTCCGGGTAGCGGCCCTGGTTGGAGAGCTGGATCGCCTCATGCATCAATGGCGACGCGGTGTTCGGATTGTTCGCCCCAAGCACCTTCTGCTGCAACGCATAGGCGGCGCGATAGGCCTTCTCGGCCGCGATATAGTTCTGCGTGCGGTTGGCGATCGTGCCCGCCGCCATCAATTGCTCGTACTGGCCGATATCGTTGGAACTGAATGTCTGCGCGGCCAGGCGTTCGGCCACCAGGGCCGGGTTGGAGGCGATGCTCGCCGCCGCCTCTGGGGCGACGCGTCCCGAGAGGATGCCGATGGAGCGCTCGATCGCCGGCAGTTCCGGCTGCAACCCGTCGGCGAAATAGGTCCGGCCGCCGACCGTGGCCACCAGCGCGACCTGCGGCCAGCCGCCGATCTTGCGGGTGCAGTCCAGCACCAGGGCCGGCTCGCCGCCGAGCACGCTGGATGCGCGCGGCGGCGCGCAGTTGAATTTGTGATTGATGCCGGAACGCCAGGCGCTGGCGGTGGCAAGGTCGGCGAGCACGCCGGGCTCGCCCGAACTGACATGGGCGCTGGGTTGCGCCCAGTCACCGCAGAAGATGTAGGCCTCGCCGTTGCCCCGGGTCTGCTGTTCGCAGGATTTTCCGGCGGTATCCTTGCCGAGCGCGATTCCGGCGCCGGTCTTGCGCGACGCCCGGCCCGCCACATAGGCGCTGTCCGGCGGCACCGCGCAGGCGCCGAGCAGCAGGGTTGCCAGCAACAACGACAATAGGACCGGGAACCAGTTCCGCGGCGGCGACGGAAGCGAGGCCATGATCAGAAGTCCCGATCCGCGATGTCGGGGAGAATATCGTCAACGTTCTCCTCCTGATCGGACGTGCTGTCCCAGCCGGTGTCCGTCAGCGGGAAAATCGTAAAGGAGGCGTCCCGCGTGCCAGCCGCCGACGACAAGGACGACGAATAGAACTGCATCATGGCCAGGTCGGTCAGCAGGAACACCGCCGGCGGCCGGATGAAGAGGTTGCTGGGGGGGAGGATCGGGGTCGGAGTGGCAATCGGGGTCGGAATGGTAACCGAAACAGGTGTGCTTGGCACCGCGGGTGTAACCGTTGGGCCGGGAGTGAGGGGGGTGACCGGCGGAACCGGGATGACAATGGAGCAGGTCGACGCCGCGATCACACAGCCGTTCATTTGATAGTTGCTGCTGATACCGGGGGTGATGAACGACGCCGCAGCCGCGGCCTGGCCGGTCTGGCGGTTGACCGAACCGGCGAGACGCGCGTTGCCGGCGCCGCCATAGGCGACTTCCAGCCCTTGAACGGCGATCCCCCCCGCCGCCGAGCCGGAACCAAGCACCAGATACAGGTTGCTGCTGAGAGCCTGGAGCTGGTTGAAATTCGCCGTGACGCCCGCCCCTCCGGCAAGTGAGCCAACCCGGATCGTGCCGGCGGTGCCGCCGCCATTGACCAAAGTCGTGCCGGTTTGTGCCAGCGTGGCGGCGCTCAGGAACAGTCCCGGACCGCTGCCGTCGGGAATTTGCCCGGGGCTCAAGGTGCCGCCGGGAACCGATGTGGCCCCGGTCAGCACCGAACCGCCATTCAAGGCGATCGCGGGTGCCGTCACGCGGATGGTCGGCGCGCTGATGGATGCCCCGGTCTCATTGAAGGACGTCCCCGCACTTGCGTCGATCGTGCCACCCGAGAGGCCACCCGAAACGCCGATGTCTGTCCCAGCCGTCAGGTCCACCGTCCCGCCGCTCAGGCTGCCCGGAATGTCGATCGTCGAGCCCGAGGCCAGCGTCGCCGAGCCCGAGCCGGCGACGCCGCCCGCCACCACGATGCCGCCGCCGCTCAGCGACACCGACGGCGCCGCCACGCTGCCGCCAGCCGCCACCGTCAGACCGAAGCCGCCGCGTATCCAGCGCAACCGAGACGCCCCGTCCGTCACCGCCCCGGTCACCCTCAGCGCCTGGCCGTCCTTCAGGGTGAAGCCCGTCGCCGTCGCGAACGATCCAAGATCGGCAATGTGGTTGCCGCCGGTGAACGACGCCGTGCCGCCGCTGCCGCTCAGCAGCGTCGGCCGTCAGACTGCCCGTCTCGCTGATCGCCCCGCCAGCCGTCAGGTCCACCGTCCCGCCGCTCAGGCTGCCGGGAATGTCGATCGTCGAGCCCGAGGCCAGCGTCGCCGAGCCCGAGCCGGCGACGCCGCCCGCCACCACGATGCCGCCGCCGCTCAGCGACACCGACGGCGCCGCCACGCTGCCGCCAGCCGCCACCGTCAGACCAAAGCCGCCGGTATCCAACGCAACCGAGAGCGCCGTCCGTCACCGCCCCGGTCACCCTCAGCGCCTGGCCGTCCTTCAGGGTGAAGCCCGTCGCCGTCGCGAACGATCCAAGATCGGCAATGTGGTTGCCGCCGGTGAACGACGCCGTGCCGCCGCTGCCGCTCAGCAGCGTGGCCGTCAAACTGCCCGTCTCCTGATCGCCCCGCCGGCCGCAGGTCCACCGTCCCGCCGCTCAGGCTGCCGGGAATGTCGATCGTCGAGCCCGAGGCCAGCGTCGCCGAGCCCGAGCCGGCGACGCCGCCCGCCACCACGATGCCGCCGCCGCTCAGCGACACCGACGGCGCCACCACGCTGCCGCCAGCCGCCACCGTCAGACCGAAGCCGCCGGTATCCAGCGTGGCGAAAGCCCCGTCCGTCACCGCCCCGGTCACCCTCAGCGCCTGGCCGTCCTTCAGGGTGAAGCCCGTCGCCGTCGCGAACGATCCAAGATCGGCAATGTGGTTGCCGCCGGTGAACGACGCCGTGCCGCCGCTGCCGCTCAGCAGCGTGGCCGTCAAACTGCCCGTCTCGCTGATCGCCCCGCCGGCCGTCAGGTCCACCGTCCCGCCGCTCAGGCTGCCGGGAATGTCGATCGTCGAGCCCGAGGCCAGCGTCGCCGAGCCCGAGCCGGCGACGCCGCCCGCCACCACGATGCCGCCGCCGCTCAGCGACACCGACGGCGCCACCACGCTGCCGCCAGCCGCCACCGTCAGACCGAAGCCGCCGGTATCCAGCGTGACCGAAAGCCCCGTCCGTCACCGCCCCGGTCACCCTCAGCGCCTGGCCGTCCTTCAGGGTGAAGCCCGTCGCCGTCGCGAACGATCCAAGATCGGCAATGTGGTTGCCGCCGGTGAACGACGCCGTGCCGCCGCTGCCGCTCAGCGCGTGGCCGTCAAACTGCCCGTCTCGCTGATCGCCCCGCCGGCCGTCAGGTCCACCGTCCCGCCGCTCAGGCTGCCGGGAATGTCGATCGTCGAGCCCGAGGCCAGCGTCGCCGAGCCCGAGCCGGCGACGCCGCCCGCCACCACGATGCCGCCGCCGCTCAGCGACACCGACGGCGCCGCCACGCTGCCGCCAGCCGCCACCGTCAGACCGAAGCCGCCGGTATCCAGCGTGGCGAAAGCCCCGTCCGTCACCGCCCCGGTCACCCTCAGCGCCTGGCCGTCCTTCAGGGTGAAGCCCGTCGCCGTCGCGAACGATCCAAGATCGGCAATGTGGTTGCCGCCGGTGAACGACGCCGTGCCGCCGCTGCCGCTCAGCGCGTGGCGCTCAGACTGCCCGTCTCGCTGATCGCCCCGCCGGCCGTCAGGTCCACCGTCCCGCCGCTCAGGCTGCCGGGAATGTCGATCGTCGAGCCCGAGGCCAGCGTCGCCGAGCCCGAGCCGGCGACGCCGCCCGCCACCACGATGCCGCCGCCGCTCAGCGACACCGACGGCGCCACCACGCTGCCGCCAGCCGCCACCGTCAGACCGAAGCCGCCGGTATCCAGCGCAACCGAGAGCGCCGTCCGTCACCGCCCCGGTCACCCTCAGCGCCTGGCCGTCCTTCAGGGTGAAGCCCGTCGCCGTCGCGAACGATCCAAGATCGGCAATGTGGTTGCCGCCGGTGAACGACGCCGTGCCGCCGCTGCCGCTCAGCAGCGTGGCCGTCAAACTGCCCGTCTCGCTGATCGCCCCGCCGGCCGTCAGGTCCACCGTCCCGCCGCTCAGGCTGCCGGGAATGTCGATCGTCGAGCCCGAGGCCAGCGTCGCCGAGCCCGAGCCGGCGACGCCGCCCGCCACCACGATGCCGCCGCCGCTCAGCGACACCGACGGCGCCACCACGCTGCCGCCAGCCGCCACCGTCAGACCGAAGCCGCCGGTATCCAGCGCAACCGAGAGCGCCGTCCGTCACCGCCCCGGTCACCCTCAGCGCCTGGCCGTCCTTCAGGGTGAAGCCCGTCGCCGTCGCGAACGATCCAAGATCGGCAATGTGGTTGCCGCCGGTGAACGACGCCGTGCCGCCGCTGCCGCTCAGCGCGTGGCCTCAAACTGCCCGTCTCGCTGATCGCCCCGCCGGCCGTCAGGTCCACCGTCCCGCCGCTCAGGCTGCCGGGAATGTCGATCGTCGAGCCCGAGGCCAGCGTCGCCGAGCCCGAGCCGGCGACGCCGCCCGCCACCACGATGCCGCCGCCGCTCAGCGACACCGACGGCGCCACCACGCTGCCGCCAGCCGCCACCGTCAGACCGAAGCCGCCGGTATCCAACGCAACCGAGACGCCGTCCGTCACCGCCCCGGTCACCCTCAGCGCCTGGCCGTCCTTCAGGGTGAAGCCCGTCGCCGTCGCGAACGATCCAAGATCGGCAATGTGGTTGCCGCCGGTGAACGACGCCGTGCCGCCGCTGCCGCTCAGCAGCGTGGCCGTCAAACTGCCCGTCTCGCTGATCGCCCCGCCAGCCGTCAGGTCCACCGTCCCGCCGCTCAGGCTGCCGGGAATGTCGATCGTCGAGCCCGAGGCCAGCGTCGCCGAGCCCGAGCCGGCGACGCCGCCCGCCACCACGATGCCGCCGCCGCTCAGCGACACCGACGGCGCCACCACGCTGCCGCCAGCCGCCACCGTCAGACCGAAGCCGCCGGTATCCAACGCAACCGAGGCGCCGTCCGTCACCGCCCCGGTCACCCTCAGCGCCTGGCCGTCCTTCAGGGTGAAGCCCGTCGCCGTCGCGAACGATCCAAGATCGGCAATGTGGTTGCCGCCGGTGAACGACGCCGTGCCGCCGCTGCCGCTCAGCGTCGTCGCGCTCAGACTGCCCGTCTCCTGATCGCCCCGCCGGCCGTCAGGTCCACCGTCCCGCCGCTCAGGCTGCCGGGAATGTCGATCGTCGAGCCCGAGGCCAGCGTCGCCGAGCCCGAGCCGGCGACGCCGCCCGCCACCACGATGCCGCCGCCGCTCAGCGACACCGACGGCGCCACCACGCTGCCGCCAGCCGCCACCGTCAGACCGAAGCCGCCGGTATCCAGCGTGACGAAAGCCCCGTCCGTCACCGCCCCGGTCACCCTCAGCGCCTGGCCGTCCTTCAGGGTGAAGCCCGTCGCCGTCGCGAACGATCCAAGATCGGCAATGTGGTTGCCGCCGGTGAACGACGCCGTGCCGCCGCTGCCGCTCAGCGGCGTCGGCCGTCAAACTGCCCGTCTCGCTGATCGCCCCGCCGGCCGTCAGGTCCACCGTCCCGCCGCTCAGGCTGCCGGGAATGTCGATCGTCGAGCCCGAGGCCAGCGTCGCCGAGCCCGAGCCGGCGACGCCGCCCGCCACCACGATGCCGCCGCCGCTCAGCGACACCGACGGCGCCACCACGCTGCCGCCAGCCGCCACCGTCAGACCGAAGCCGCCGGTATCCAGCGCAACCGAGAGCGCCGTCCGTCACCGCCCCGGTCACCCTCAGCGCCTGGCCGTCCTTCAGGGTGAAGCCCGTCGCCGTCGCGAACGATCCAAGATCGGCAATGTGGTTGCCGCCGGTGAACGACGCCGTGCCGCCGCTGCCGCTCAGCAGCGTGGCCGTCAAACTGCCCGTCTCGCTGATCGCCCCGCCAGCCGTCAGGTCCACCGTCCCGCCGCTCAGGCTGCCGGGAATGTCGATCGTCGAGCCCGAGGCCAGCGTCGCCGAGCCCGAGCCGGCGACGCCGCCCGCCACCACGATGCCGCCGCCGCTCAGCGACACCGACGGCGCCGCCACGCTGCCGCCAGCCGCCACCGTCAGACCGAAGCCGCCGGTATCCAGCGCAACCGAGAGCGCCGTCCGTCACCGCCCCGGTCACCCTCAGCGCCTGGCCGTCCTTCAGGGTGAAGCCCGTCGCCGTCGCGAACGATCCAAGATCGGCAATGTGGTTGCCGCCGGTGAACGACGCCGTGCCGCCGCTGCCGCTCAGCAGCGTCGCGCGTCAAACTGCCCGTCTCCGTGATCGCCCCGCCGGCCGTCAGGTCCACCGTCCCGCCGCTCAGGCTGCCGGGAATGTCGATCGTCGAGCCCGAGGCCAGCGTCGCCGAGCCCGAGCCGGCGACGCCGCCCGCCACCACGATGCCGCCGCCGCTCAGCGACACCGACGGCGCCACCACGCTGCCGCCAGCCGCCACCGTCAGACCGAAGCCGCCGGTATCCAGCGCAACCGAGGCGCCGTCCGTCACCGCCCCGGTCACCCTCAGCGCCTGGCCGTCCTTCAGGGTGAAGCCCGTCGCCGTCGCGAACGATCCAAGATCGGCAATGTGGTTGCCGGTGGCGATAAAACTCGACGCCCCGACTACATTGTCGCTGCTGGTCAGCGTATGCGCGAAGATCGCGCCCAGAGGCGATTGCTGTACCCCGCCGCCGGACGCGCTGATGTCGAGCGTGCCCGCCGGCGTCCTTGCCGATCCGATGACGCTGTCGGTCAGGCTGACACCGTTCTTGCCACCTTGCAGCGTGATGTTGGCGGCCTGGATCATCGTCGCGGTGGTCGAGGCGCTGGCGCCGATCGTCGACCCGAGGGTGAGCGAGCCCGGAGCCGGTCGCTTTGACGTGTTGAAACTATAGCCCGACGCCAGGGTCACCGCCGCCGCGGTAACCGTCATGCCACGGTCGATCGACAGGTTGTTGCCGGCCTGCAGGGTCAGCGTGTTCGTGCCCAGGTTGATCGCATTCGGCTGGCCGGCGGTGTACACAACCGACAGATCATGCGCCGCCTGCAGCACCACGTTCGCCGTGGAGGCGTTCAGGATCGCGAGGTCGAGCCAGGCCGTGCCGCCCCGGCCCGACGGCGGGGCGGTGGAGAGCAACTTGGAGGTGCCGCCGACCGGCGCGGGAAGCGAGATCGGCAGCGCGCCGCCTGGCAGGCTGTTACTGAGCACCAGATCGTAGGGATCGATCAGCAGGGTTCCGGCCCGGCCGGCGGGCGCGGCGAGGTCGGCGGTGCCGGTCAACGAGAAGCCCGACGCGCCGGACACTTCCGCGAAGCCGCCATTGCCGCCCGGCCCGGCGCCTTTGGCGCTGATCGCGCCGGCCATCTCGGTGGATTGCGTGCTCAGCACCGTCACCCGGCCGCCATCGCCACGTACGGTGGCGTCGGCGGCGATCCTGGCGCCGGCTTCGATCTTCGTCTTCGCGGCTGTCAGCTTTGGCGTCACGCTCGCGCCGCCCTTGGTGCGAGCCAGGGTGGTACCGACGGCAACCACCCCGCCGCCGTCCTGGCCGGAGGCGTCGATGCGCGCGGCGGCGCCGACCGTCACCGCGCCGGTTGCGTTCACCGCCACCTGGCCGCCTTTGGTGCCGGGGGCCTTGCCGGCCACCGAGATCACGCCCGTCCACCCGCACATCGCCGCCGCGACCCTGCACCACCACGGTACCGGTATGCTCGCCGATGCTGTCGGCCTGGATCGTGCCGCCGGCGGAAACCAGCGTCTGCACGATGCCGTCCACCGCCTTGGCGGTCAGCAGCACCTTGCCGCCATCGGCGATGATGGTGCCGGTATTGGTGACGAGGGCGGTGACCGGCTTGCCGTCCGGCCCAACCGGCACCTGATGCACCTGCTGGGTGACGTCGATCGAAAGCAGCCCATCGCCGTAGAGGTCGACCGTGTGCTTCTCCGCCCCCGCCAGCACCACCTTACCCAGCTTGGCCTGGATGACGCCCCTATTGGCGACGGACGGGGCGACCAGCGCGGCCAGACCGCCCTCGGCAACGGTAAGCGTGCCGTCGTTGACGATCTGGGCGCCGGGCTTCGGCGCCTGGTCCATGACCATCCTGCCGCCGGCGATGAATTTCCGGGTGTTTTCCGGGCTCATGCCGGAGGCGGTGACGACGAGGCCGGCCGCATTCACCTGCGAGCCCCGGCTGAAAGCCACGCCGGACTGGTTCATCAGCACGATCTGGCCGTTGGCCGATATTTTGCCGGCGATCTGCGACGGATCGGGACCGACCACCCGGTTCAGCGTGACGGATTGGGCCGATGGTTGCTTGAAGGTGACGGTGTGCTGTGCGCCGACATCGAAGCTCTGCCAGTTCACCGCGCCACGCTGGCTGCCCTGGGTGACGGTAGTGTTCTGCGGGTTCGGATTGGCGATGCTGACCTGGCCGCCGACCACGATCCCGCCCTGCGGGCCGGCGTTCGGCGCGGGCGGGGCGGCGGCTGCCGTGCACACGCCGCCGGGAGCCGCCAGCACCATGAGGATGGTCGCCTGCAGGGCCGTGGTGCGCAACAGCGAGCGCCGGTCGCGGCGAACCCAGCCGACCACGCGCACGCCCCGCGGGCGCCCCCGCCGGCTTTCCGCTCAGCGATCATTCGGCCCGGCCAGGAACCGCGCGCGCCGAAAATCGATGCTCCAGTGTCCCTGCCGTCGAATGGGTCACGATCGTTCTGTCCTTGGCGGTACGGCGCCCGCCGGCTGCCGGTAAGCGGTTTGCAAGAGTTACCAGCATCCTAACTAAACCGTGACACGTTGCGTATGACTTTTTTGTAAGTGGGTCATTATCGTGCCTAAGGACATATTATTAATCGGCCACGGGTTAGAAGCGAGCCAGGACGCCCCAATAGAACACCCCTGCGTTCAGCGCCGATATTCCCGCGCCGGTTCCGTTCGGATAGCGGTTCATGCGGTAGGCGCCTTCCAGATCGAGCTCGACATCCTGGGTCAGGAACAGCCGCGCGCCGACGCCGAAGGATCGGAGGATCGTGTTGGCATCGCTGTTGCGGCTCTGCCAGGTCTCGCCCCAGTCATAGAACGCATAGAACTGGGCGGTGGGCTGCGCCGACACCAGGTTGAACGTCGGGATCGGCGTGTTCAGCTGTAGTTCCACCGTGGCCGCCAGCGCGCTGTCGCCGGTCACCTGGCCCCAGTAATAGCCGCGATTGAAATGCGGGCCGCCGAGATAGAACTCCTCGACGGGCGGCAGTACGTCGCCGCTGTATTGGCCGCCGGCCGACAGTTGCAGGGCGAGGCTGCTGTCCTCGCCGAGGTTCAGCAGCGACTGGTTGCGGCCGATCTCGCCGTTGACCTTGGTGAAATTGACCCGTTCCCCCAACCGTGAGGCCAGAAGGTTGCTGTTCGACGAGGCGCCCAGGCCATTCAGCCCCTGGGAAAACCGCACATTGGCGGTGTTGGTCGCGCCCAGATCGGGATCGAGCAGGGTGTCGAGCCGGGCGTAGTCGCCGCCGGCGCGCAGAATGCGCAATTGCTCGCTGCTGTTGCGGGTGACCGGGCCGTTGGGGGTTTCCTGGACATTGGTCTCGGAGTCGATGGCATCCATGCTGGCGAAGACATTCAAGGAATGTTGGCGAACACGGACCAGCGGGTAGGCGACCTGGAGGCCATAGATGCTGCTGATGCCCTCGTAGCCGATCTGGCGCAGGAAGCCCTGACGGAACCGAATGCCCTGCCCCGCCGTAGAGTTTGGCCTTCAGCCCGGAGCCGCCGAGATAGAATTCGGTAAAGCCCTGTCCGAATATCTGGGTGTTGTTGAAGGCGCTGTACAGCGAAAGCTCGGTCCGCTCGCCATACTCGGTGAACGAGTTGAAATCCAGCACCGCCAGGCCCTGTTCCGGGCCGGTCTGCGGAAAGGCACGGTTATCCGCGGTGACCAATCCCGAGAACCGCTTGCGGGAGACCTTCGCCACCAGCGTCAGTGCGCCCGGCTCCTCGGTCGACGGCGACAGGGTGGAGCGGAGCGTGACGCCTGGCACGTCGGCGGCCAGCAGCAGCCAGCGCTCCAGCGTGGCGGTGTCGATTGGCCGCTGTTCGGTCAGGTGGTTGAGAAAGCGCAGCACCTGCGTGCCGGCGGGGCCGATATCCCCCTCCAGCTTGACGTTGGCGATCCGGCCCTCGATGACGACGAAGCGCAGCGCCCCGCCCGAGATGATGACGTTGACGACAGTGTAGACATACCCGTCATGGCGATAGAGATCGACGATGCCGGCACGCGCGGCCTCGATGCGGCCCTGCGGGACCGCCGCGCCGGTCAGCCCGGCGGTGAATTTGGCGATCTCCTCGGGCGGGTAGGCGGTGACGCCCTCGACCGAAATGGCGGTGACGTCGTGCAGGATCCCCGCCCCTTCCGTCGAGCGAGGTACGGGCGCGGGCGGCGGCAGGCCGGGGGCAACGCCGGGGGCCGGGCGGGGCATCATCTGCGGGATGGGCGAGGACAGGCCCGGCAAGGCGACCTGCGCGATCGCGGACGTGCCAAGCACCGGCCCGACCGACAGGGCGCCAACGGTCAGCGCAGCCCGCATCGCGGCGGATCGATTTGGCATTGACGGAGTCAAAAGCCTCGCATTCCTCAACGCTCGCACGCAAAATGTCTCATTCGGTCAATCCGATACCGGTCAGTCATATCATTAATACGGATCGGCGCTAATTCTATCTGCCTGAGAAGCTGCCGGGTTTTGCCGACGGCGCGGCGTTACCACATAGTATGCCGCCTATGCCGCTCGTGCAGGCTTTCGGCTATGAAGACCACGAGTGGGCAGTGACGATTTGGACGCAACAGACGGGAAAGCACGATGCGCCGTAATCAGACAGATATGGTTCTCGCGGGAATGGTTTTGTCCTGTGTCGCGTGGCAGGTCTTGGCGGGGGGCAGCTTCATCCCCGCCGCGGCGGCCCAGGTTGCGGGAACCCAGGATGCCGTAACATTGAGCCAATCGGACACTGGCCGCACCGGCTCTCAGCCGTCATCCGACCGGGCCAGCAATATCGCAGGCGCAGCGGCGGCACCGGAGGTCGCGCCCTCGCTGCCGGTGCCGAATGTCGGCCCCAACGCCAGTGCGCAGGACTGGCTGAACGCCGCCCGCGCCGCGCTCGCCTTGGGGCAGACGGGGAAGGCGCAGGAGGCGATGGAACGGGCGCAGACCCGGCTGCTGGATCGCTCCGTGCCGCTGTTCCAGACCCGCCAGCTCAGCACCCACCCGGCGATCCCGCTGATCTCCGAGGCGTTGAGGGCGCTCGGCGCCGGGGACCGGGAGGGCGCGATGCGCTATCTGGATCAGGCCCTGCCGCTGGCGACGCCCGGGAAGGATTAGGCCTTAAGGGATTAGGCCCTAATAGAGCTGGGCCTGCCGGGCGCGCTCGCGCAGCAGCGCCAGCACCGTGCGGCAGATCGGCATCTGCTGGTTCACCACCTCGCCGAGTTCCACCACGGCGCCGAGCAGCGCGTCGATCTCCATCGGCCGGCCGCGCTCGAGGTCCTGCAGCATCGAGGTCTTGTGCTCGCCGACCTCGGCCGCGCCGTCGATGCGCTTTTCGACATCGATGGCGAAGCGCACGCCCAGCGCCTCGGCGACGGCCTTCGCCTCCAGCATCATGGCCCGGGCGGCTTCGCGCAGGTCCGGCCGGCCGGCCAGGCGATCCAGCGTGGACAGCGTCAGCGCCGATAGCGGGTTGAAGGCCAGATTGCCCCACAGCTTCACCCAGATTTCATCGCGGATGTTCGGCCGCACCGGCGCCTTCAGCCCGGCGGCGATCATCGCTCTGGACAGCGCCTCCACGCGCGCGCTGCGGCTGCCGTCCGGCTCGCCCAGGGTGAAGCGGTCGCCATAGGTGTGCTCGATCACCCCCGGCTCGATCACTTCGGCCGCCGGATAGACCACGCAGCCGATGGCCTGCGACGGCGGCAGGATGTCCCACAGCTTGCCGCCGGGATCGACGCTTTCCACCCGCCGGTCGCGCCATGGGCCGTCCAGGCCATAGAAATACCAGTAGGGAACGCCGTTGATGCCGGTCACCAGCGCGGTTTCCGGACCCATCATCTTCGCGATATCCGGCGCCGCCGACGGCAGCGAATGCGCCTTCAGCGTCACGATCACGTAGTCCTGCACGCCCGGCTTCCGCCGCGTCCGCGATGCAGCGCGGGCGAACCACAACGGTTTCCTCGCCGGATTTCAGCGTCACGCCATTCGCCTGCATCGCCGCCAGATGCGGTCCGCGCGCGATGAACGTCACATCGGCGCCCGCCGGCGGCCAGCTTCACGCCGAGCAGGCCGCCGATCGCGCCCGCGCCGAAGATGGCGATCTTCATCGCCGGGTGCCTACGAGGTCAGGCCGAGCTTCTCGGCCAGCCCGATGCGCTGCAGCTTGCCGGTCGCGCCCTTGGGGATTTCCTGCAGGAAGACGATCTTGCGCGGCACCTTGAAGGCCGCGAGACGCGCGTTCCGGCAAAGTCGCGCAGTTCATGGTCGGTCGCCGCCTGGCCCTCGCGCAGCACCACGGCGCAGGCGACCTCCTCGCCCAGTTTGTCGTGCGGCATGGCGAAGGTCAGCGCCTGCGCCACCGCCGGATGATCCATCAGCACGGTATCGACCTCGATCGGGCTGATCTTCTCGCCGCCGCGATTGATCAGTTCCTTCAGCCGCCCGGTCAGGCGCAGATAGCCGTGTTCGTCCAGGAAGCCCTGGTCGCCGGTGCGGAACCAGCCGTTGGTGAAGGCCGTGGCGTTGGCGTCGGGGTTGTTCTCATAGCCGGCGGTCACGTTGCGGCCGCGGATCACGATCTCGCCAAGCTCGCCCGGCTTCAGGATGTTGCCCTCGTCATCCATGATCGCGATTTCCGGTCCGGCCGCGATGCCGACCGACCCGGCGAAATGCGGCCGCGGCGGCAGCGGGTTGGACGCCATCTGATGCGCCGCCTCGGTCATGCCGTAGGACTCGATCACCGGCACGCCGAACGCCGTCTCCAGCGCCTCCATCACCTGCGGCGGCAGCGACGCGGAGGACGAGCGGATGAACCGCAGCCGTCCGCGCGCGATGATCTCCCTGTTGCGCGCCGCCAGCCCCAGGATCGCCTGGTGCATGGTCGGCACCGCGGTGTACCAGGTCGGCTTCACCTCCTCGAACTAGGCGAAGAAGCGGAAGGCGTTGAAGCCCGGCGTGCAAGACACCGCCCCGCCCGCCGCGATGCGACGAAAGCGTGGCCGCGATCAGGCCGTGGATGTGGAACAGCGGCATGATGTTCAGGCAGACATCGTCCGGCGTCAGCGCCAGGCACTCGCCGATGTGATAGGCCGACGCCGTCACGTTGATATGGCGCAGCGGCACGATCTTCGGCCGCGAGGTGGTGCCGGAGGTATGCAGCACCAGCGCCACGTCCTGCGCCTGCGCCGCGCCCGGCAGCGCCGGGGTGCCGGACAGCGCCGCCATCGGGCTGAGGGTGAAATGCCCGGCCGGCCCCGACGGGATCAGCTCGATCACCGGAATTCCCCGCGCCTCGGCCACCGCGCGGGCCGGGCGTCTCCATGCCCTGCTGCACCACCAGCGCCTTCGCGTTCAGGTCCGACAGGTAGAAATCGAATTCCTCCGCCTTGTAGGCGGGGTTCAGCGGCGCCGTGGTGGCGCCGCAGGCGATCGCGAGGAAGCCCGACGCCATTTCCGGCCCGTTCGGCAGCACCATCGCCACCCGGTCGCCGCGGCCGATCCCGAACCCGTTCAGATCGGCGATGGTCCGGCCCGCCAGCGCCCGCAGCCCGGCATGGGTCATCGGTTCGCGCGCCACATCGCCGGCCTTCGGCGCGCCGATCGCCACCGCGGCATCGGCGCCGCGAGCCAACAATGCCAGAACCGTATCGGCGGGGTAATGGGTCAAGCCTGTCTCCAGCACAAGAGGAATACCGGTCCTGCAAAAGCACGAAGCCCCCGGAGTGGCAAGCGCCGGCACAAAGGCAGCGGCACGACGCCCGCCCGCCGCACCGGGTAAACTCGCGCCATGCCCGAGTCCCGCACCCGCACCGAAACCGCCCTCTATCCCGCCGTGAAGTCCTTCCTGGAGGCGCAGGGCTTCGAGGTGAAGGGCGAAATCCGCGGCTGCGACATCGTGGCGGTGCGCGGCGCCGAGCCCCCCATCCTGGTGATCGCCGAGCTAAAGCTCGGCTTCAATCTGCAACTGGTGCTGCAGGCCACCGACCGGCTGCGCACCGCCGACGCCGTCTGGCTCGCCGTCCCCGCCACACGAAAAGGCAACGACCGCGACCGCCGCGCCCACCGCCTCTGCCGCCTGCTCGGCCTCGGCCTGCTCGCCATCACCGCCACCGGCCGCGTGGAAATCCTGTCCGAGCCCGAGCCCTACCGCCCCCGCCCCAACCTGCCCGAACGCCGCCGCATCCTGCGCGAACACGCTACCCGCCGCGGCGACCCCAGCCAGGGCGGCATCACCCGCCAGAAGATCATGACCGCCTACCGCCAGATCGCGCTGGACTGCGCCGCCGCCCTGCAACCCGGCCCGCTGCCCCTGAAAACCCTGCGCGCCCGGATCCCCGACGCCGGCACCATCGTGCAGCGCAACGTCTATGGCTGGTTCGACCGCCCGGCCCGCGGTATCTACCGCCTGACCGAAGCCGGCGAGGCTGCCCTGCGGCAATGGCCGCCCAACCCCGGCCCGACCTGCTAAATACAGCCCACCCAAACCCGCGAGCCCGAAGATGCCCGACCTGTTCAGCCCCTTCACCCTGAAGGGCGTCACCCTGCGCAACCGCATCGCCATGTCGCCCATGACGATGTACCGCTCAACCGACGGCCGCATGAGCGATTTCCATGTCATGCTGATGGGCTCGCGCGCCGCCGGCGGCTTCGGCCTGGTGTTCCCCGAACAGATCGCCATCACCCCGGACGGGCGCACCGGCACCAGCTGCGCCGGCATCTACGACGACAGCCAGATCGAGGGCCTCGCCCGCGTCACCGCCATCATCAAGGACATGGGTGCCGTCCCCGCCATCCAGCTCGGCCATACCGGCCGCAAGGGCAGCGAGAAGAAGCCCTGGCAAGGCAAGACCCAGCTGCCGCCCGACCACCCGGACGGCTGGCAGGTCCGCGCCCCCTCCGCCATTCCCTATGGCGGGCGGTATACCTATCCCGTCCACGCCCTGACCGTCGCGGAGATCCACGACCTTCATCGCGCCTACGCCGATGCCGCCAAACGCGCTTTGCAAGCCGGCTTCGAATGGCTGGAGATGCATTTCGCCCACGGCTACCTCGGCGCCAGCTTCTTCTCCCCGATCGCCAACCAGCGCACCGACGCATACGGCGGCAGCCTGGACAACCGCCTGCGCTTCCACCGCGAGGCGATGGACGCCGTCCGCGCCGTCTGGCCCGAGCGCCTGCCGCTGACGATGCGTCTGGGTTCGGACGACTTCAACGAACACGGCGTGCAGTTCGACGACGCCGTCCACGCCGTCGGCGTCCTGAAAGGCCACGGCCTCGACCTCGCCGACCTCAGCCTGGGCATGAACACCGACGACATGAAGGACGTCCCGTTCAACCAGGTCGCCTTCATGGTGGAGCGCGCCAACCGCGTCCGCCGCGAGATCGGCATCCCCGTCGCCGTCAGCTGGAACCTCGGCCTGCCCGCCGTGGCCGACCGCGTCATCCGTCAGGAACAGATCGACCTGGTGTTCCTCGGCCGCCCGGCCCTGTCGAACCCCCACTGGCCCGTCTGGGCCGCGCGGGAACTCGCGCACAACGACCCGTTCTCGCTTATCCCCGAGGACTGGTCCTGGTGGCTACGCAGCCGCCCTGGTCCGGAAGGTTCTTTGGGCTGGCCTGCCGCTGCACAACCGCCGGGATAGGACCCGAACACCGGCGATTGAGATCGGCTCATTACTGAATGCTACGAATTCGGGCGTCGTGGAACGGATGCAATCCACCAGCGCATGCACATGCCATGGACCATCCGGCCCCCCCTATCCACGGGACGAGCGAGAGACGGGGACGAAAAAGGGGCAGCACGTCTCCGTGCCGCCCCAGGTAACATAGGGAACTACCCGCCGGTCACACGACCTTGCGGCGACGCAGAAGGCCAAGGGCAGCAAGTCCAACTCCCAGCAACCCGAATGACATCGGCTCCGGGGTATCGCACGGGGGCTGACCTGGCCCGCCGCAGGTGTCGGGACGTGAAGCATAGTCGATGGACAGATCTTCGATCAGGAAGCTGCCTGCGGTGGATGTCAGGTTGATGGTGCTTTTCAGCAGCCCGGTTACGCCATCATAGACGCCGATCGAACTGGAAAAGATGTTGGAAACCAGAAAGTCCGTGCCATCGAAGGCGATCCCGGTCGCGCTGCTAGGGGCCGTGATGAACGCCGGGGTGAGTACATTTCCGTTGAGATCGTAGATATCGTAGACCCCACAGGCATCGCATCGGTTGCCGATGAGCTTGCCGTTGAAATACTCAAGGCCGTCCATGTAATACTGGGCATTGGCCAAATTTATGGTAGCGACATTGGCACCAGTGGTCGGATCTATTTTAAAGGCCTGATTGGTCCCACTGTAGTCGGCGGTCCAGAAATATGTCCCATCATAGGCAATCGTGGACATGCTTGCATTTGTTGTCAGGATCGACCCAAGCGGCGCGCCGGTCGTTCGGTCCATCTTGTAAATATGCGGATCACTCACGATCGTGTAGTACAGGTCGTTCCCGACCGTGACCACACCCCGTCCGTTGCCGTTTGGCGTCGGAACGATCCGTTGATATTCCACGCCGGTGGTCGAGTTCGATGTAGTGAATCGGGTTCGATCCACTCGCCGCCGAGTTTCCGTAAATCGTGTACGCGTCGGCCGCACCTGCCGTCGCCAACAAAAGTCCGGCGCCCATCAGGCTACTCAACAGGGTCTTCATGGTTCTCAACTCCATTCCGCTATGTTTCTAGCCAAGTTCTACCCATTGGACAGGCACTCTCACGCGAGGCCGCGATATCGCGGGGGGAAGCCTGTCAGGTGTTGATGAAGCATCGGCCCTGACGCCCCACGCGATTGGCCGGCCCCTCCGCCTCTACGAGGCCGCCTGCAGGTTCGATCAGCATTCACAATGCGGATCGTCCCTTGGAAAGATGCGCACTTTTGATAAAGTTAAGCGACTCTTTATTACAAGTATCACGAATTAGTGATTTGATAAATTAATTTAATATCATTTTTTGGCGTTTCTCCCATCGAAGTGGTATTTGTGGTACCTCTGGGTTGCGGCAAGCTCACGATGGGTGCACGAAATGTTACTGAACGCGACGTGCGCCGGGTGATCGGCGTCATCGTGTCCGTCGCACCTCAGTCTTGCGGAATCGGTCGGATAAACGGCAATGGCCATTGGTGCCGGTAGCGCGATCGACTGGCGTCCTCCGAGCTGGACGAACCGTCCGCCCCACCCCTCTGACTGGCGGTGCTTCGCCCGTCCAATCCTGCGTTTGCAGTACATCGACTGCTTGCCGAAGGGTCCCACGGGATCAAACCATCCTGCCGAGTTGATCCAGATCAGCAACTCCGCGAGCCAAAAAACCTAGGGTCTTGCCCAAGGAAATCGAATCCCAAAAAAAGAGGGACGGAACCATGGCGACGGTCAAGGATCTGAAATCAACCCTGATTGCCAACAAAGCCAGCTGGTCGGTGCATGAGCGGCTGCTCGACAACATGGAGCTGCCAAGGTTCCATGGTGGCGCGCTGAAGGAACAGCTTACTCTCAGCAGCCGCGTCAAAGCATTGGATTTCAAGGCGTTGCTGGCCGTGCAGCCAAACAATCCGTTCATTCTGGAACGGCGGATCGCGCGGGAGTTCGTGCCGCAAACGCTCGTCGCGCGGGAGTTCCGGCGGGGCTCGGCGCAGGTGATGGCGCCGGGGTTTGGCGCCCCGCCGCCCGCCGGCGGGCCGGCGGCCAGCGTGGATTGGCGCAACCGGTGGGGCTGGCCGTGGATTACAACAATCCGTGATCAGAACGGCTGCGAGGCGTGCTGGTGCTTTGCCGCCGTGGCGCTGGTCGAGGCGATGGTGCGCATCGAGCATTGCGTCTGGCCGT
This sequence comes from uncultured Alphaproteobacteria bacterium, assembly GCA_963839645.1. Taxonomy (GTDB): domain Bacteria; phylum Pseudomonadota; class Alphaproteobacteria; order Acetobacterales; family Acetobacteraceae; genus PALSA-911. The sequence continues at coordinate 270,211 of CAWIVZ010000002.1, forward strand.
GGATTTCCGAAGGCGATGTGCACAAGGGCATGGGCAGCCATTGTTGCGACTGCGGCAACTCCGGCGCCGCGCTGGACTGGATCAAGGCCCATGCGGCGGCTGATCCGGACTGCTTCGCCTGGCCGGTCACGGCATCGGGCTGCTCGGGCTGCGGCGGCACCGGCGGCGGGCCGTATGATGGGGTGGCCTATACCCCCACCGCGGATCGCTCCGGCCGTTCGGTGCGCATTCCTGCCTATACCAATGTTGGCAGCGTCGCGGACCAGAAGACCTGGCTGGATACGGTCGGCCCGATCATCACCTACATCACCATCTACGAGGATTTCGGCTCGGTCGGGTCCGGCATCTACAGGAAACAGGCGACGATCGGCGGCCATACGAACACCGCGCTCGGCGGTCACCTGATGCTGGTGGTCGGCTACAATGACAGCCAGCAATGCTGGATCGTGAAGAATTCCTGGGGCACCGCCTGGGGGCAGAACGGCTTCGGGCGGATCGGCTATGGCGAGGCCGACATCGACACCTATGCCAAGATCGGCCTGCAGGGAACCAACCCCGATCCCTGGACCAAGCGGCGCCTGCACAACGGCGGCATGCTGGAAAGCGGCAACGGCGCCTCGCACCGAAATTTCGAACTGCTCACCACCGCGCCGGGTTCACAGATACGCCATTGGTGGCGGGACAATTCGGCCGCCGGCTTCCCCTGGCACACGGCCTCCACCTTCGGCAACGACGCCGCCGCCTGCCCCACGTTCATCTCCACGACCTTCAACCGCAACTTCGAATCCGTGCACCTGACCACCGGCCACCGGCTGCATCACTGGTATTTCGACCAGGGCGGCGGGGCCTGGCACGACGGCGGCGTGTTCGGGCCGACGGATGCCGCGGGGATGCCAGGCTTCATCCAGGGCAATTACGGCGCCCCGGGGAATTTCGAGGTCGTGGTGCGGACCGCGGACAGCAAGCTCAATCATTGGTGGCGCGGCGGCGGCTGGCATGATGGCGGGCGCTTCGGGGCGAATGTCGCCCTGAGCGGCCCTTCCCTCATCCAGAGCCACTATTATTCCAAGGGGAACTTCGAACTGGTCTGCGTCCTGAATACCGGGCAGATGCAGCATTGGTGGCGCGACAACGACCACGGCATGGTCTGGCACAGCACCGCGACATTCGGCGCCGGCGTCTACAGCCCGCCCTGCATGATCGAGGGCCAGTACGGAGCGGCCAATGAAAAGAGCGTCGGCAATTTCGAACTCTGCGTCGCCGTCGGCGGCCACGTGCAGCATTGGTGGCGGGCCAATGGCAGCGACGGGCTGTGGCGCAACAGCGCCACGTTCGGCCACGACGTGCAGGCCGTGGTGGCGCTGGTCGAAGGCAGCTACGGCTTCAACCTTGAGGTGGTTGTGCTGCGCACTGACCATAAGTTGCAGCATTACTGGCGCGACGGCGGCGGCTGGCACGAAGGACCGGCCTTTGGCAGCGTCTGAGATCCGCCTGCGGGCCGGTGAGGTTTACCGGGTGGTCCTCGGCGGCCTTGCAAGCGCCGGCTATGTCTGGGGGGAGGCCATCGAGGGTTCGTCCGGGGTCGTCCGGCTGGCGATGGAGACGGCGGAAGGCCCCGCGCCTCCCCCGCCCGCGCCTGGCGGCCCGCCCCCCGGCACCTCCAGCCGCGACCAGGCCTATCTGATCACCGCCATCAAGCCGGGGCAGGCGCGGGTGCGCTTCTATCTCCACCGCCCCTGGGAGCGGGACAAGCCGCCGTTGCGAGAAGTGATCGTCGACGTCACCGTGACCCCCTGACGGACAGGCCGGCCCACACACCGCGCGCGGGAGGTTACTCCAGCAGCAGCGGCACCATCGAGGCCACCAGCAGCACCGCCATCGCCACGTTGAACGCCCGCAACTGGTGCGGCGCTCTCAGAATCCGGGCCGTGCCGCTGCCCAGCATCGCCCAGGGCAGGATGCAGGGCACGGCGATGATGAAGAACACCCCGGCAATCCGCGCCGCCTCCAGCCCCAGCGGCCGTCCGGGCACCACGAACTCCCCGGCCGCGGCCAGCGCGATCATCCAGGCCTTCGGGTTCACCCACTGGAACAGCGCCGCGCCGATGAACCCCAGCGGCGGACGCTTCCGGCCATCCAGCGCCACCGGCGGGGCGGTGGCGATCTTCCAGGCCAGGTACAGCAGCCAAACCGCGCCGCCCCATTGCAGCACCGGGTGCAGCCAGGGCAACCCCGTCACCACCCCGCCCAGCCCGGCGGCGACGATCGCCAGCATCAGCGTGAAGCCGATGGCGATGCCGGCGATATGCGGCACCGTGTCGGTGATCCCGTGATTGGCCGCCGCCGCCGCCACCATCAAATTGTTCGGCCCCGGCGTGATGGTCATCGCCACGGAGAATCCGACCAGCGGCCAGAAGTCGGTGTTCATCCGCGGTTGCGCGAAACCAGCCGCCCGGCCCGCGCCGCCGTCGCGCCCTGGCCGTACACGTAGGCCGACTGGCCGTTGATCCAGGTTTCCAGAATGCCGTCGGAGACCTGGATCGGGTTTTCGTAGGTCGCCGCGTCGCGCACCGTGGCCGGGTCGAACAGCACCAGATCGGCATAGGCACCCACCCGGATCACGCCGCGATCGGTCATGCCGAACACCTCGGCCGTGCGCGAGGTCATCTTGCGCACCGCCTCCTCCAGGCTGAACAGCCCGAGATCGCGGGAATAATGGCCGAGCACGCGCGGGAACGTGCCCCACAGGCGGGGATGCGGGTAGCTGTCATGCGGCAGGCCGTCGCTGCCGACGATGGCGCGCGGATGGGCGAGGATGCGCTGCACGTCGGCCTCCTCCATCTGGTAGAAGATCGCCCCGGCCGGCGAGATCTTCTCGCCCGCCTGCTTCAGGGTCAGGCCCCACTCGGCCGCCAGGTCGTGCAGGAAACGCCCGGCCACTTCCGGGTTCGGCACCGACCAGGTGATGCGCACCGGCACGTCCGGGCGCACCCGGTCCGGCATCAGCACGGTGGAGCCGGCGGGATAGGGATAGACGTCGAAATCGACCTTCTGGCGCAAGGCCGCGCGGTCGATGGCCGGCAGGGTTTCCACGCTGCGGCCGAAATTCTCCGGCATCGAGCATTTGTGGTGGCTGATCAGCACCGGCGCGCCCACGTCGCGGCCGATCTTCAGCGTCTCCTCGATCGACAGCATCACGTCGTTCGCCTCGTCGCGCATATGCGTCACGTAGATGCCGCCGGCGGCGCGCAGCGCCTCGGCGACCGCGATCACCTCGGAGGTCGGCGCATGCATGTTGGGCGGATAATAGAGGCCGGTGGAGAAGCCCGAGGCGCCTTCGGCCAGGGCCGCTGCCAGCCGGGCCTGCATATGGGCCGCTTCCTTGTCGGTGGCGGCGCGCAGCGTGTCGCCGTTCATCGCCTCCACCCGCAACGACATGTGGCCGATCAGCGCATAGGTGTTCACCGGCGACGGATCGCTGGCCAGCCGCTCGGCGTATTCGGCGAAACTGTCGAAGGTCCACCAGCTTTCGTCGCCCAGCAGATCCAGCGGCGGCTGTGGGCGGGACTTCATGCGCACCGGGCTGAGGCTGATGCCGCAATTGCCGACCACCACCGTGGTCACGCCCTGCGACATCTTGCACAGCATGCATTCGGGCCCGCAGAGCACCGCGCGGTCGTCATGCGTATGGGCATCGATGAAGCCGGGAGCCAGCGCCTTGCCGGTGGCGATCACTTCGCGGTCCGCGGTGGCCGACCCCAGATCGCCGATCGCGGCGATGCGGTCGCCGGTGACGCCGACATCGCCCTGGAAACGCGGGTTGCCGGAGCCGTCGAAGATGGTGGCGTCGCGGATGATCAGGTCGCAGCGCAGGCTCATGCGCGTAACTCCTTGGTGGCGGTGTCGTCGATGATGCCGTCGGTATCTACCGCGACCTTGTACAGCGCGCGAGCATTGGCGACCGACACCAGCCCTGCGCGCACATCGGCTGCGACGCGGGCCGGATCGCGCTCGTCCGGCGGACCGAGGCCGCCGCCGCCGGGCAGTTGCAGGATCAGGCGCTCGCCATCGGGAATGATCTGCAAGCCCTTGGTGCGCAGATTCTTGCCGCCCTTCTCCGCCACCACGCCGGGGGCGCCTGGCAGGCCCCCTTCCCTTCCCTTCGGCGCGTTGGCGATGCGGTCGAAGCTGGCGTTCACGGCGAATTCCAGATCGCCCTTGCCGGCGATTTCCATGATCTGCCCCAGCCCGCCGCGGGTGCGCCCGGCGCCGCCGCTGTCCTCGCGCAGTTCCTTGCGCCAGATGATGATGGGGGCGACGTTCTCCGTCGCCTCCACCGGCATGGTGCGCACGCCGGAGGGAAACGCCGTCGCGTCCAGCCCGTCCAGCGTCGGGCGGGCGCCGGTGCCGCCGGAGTTGAAGGTGATGATCTCGAAATCCGGCAGCACCGGCTTGTTGCCGCGCGCCTGGCCGGAAATGCCGGAACCGCCGCGCAAGGGCGGGTTCCACAGGGAGGACGCGCCCTCGGCGGCGACGCGGGCCGGGATGGTCTGGTGCAGGCAGCCCATCATCAGGTCGGGCAGCAGATGGCCGATGACGTGGCGCACCGACACCGGATACGGGTGTGGCGCATTGAGGATGCAGCCTTCCGGGATCTTCATGCGGAACGGCGCCAGCGAAGCCCAGTTGTTCGGGATCTCCGGCGCGATCACCACCTTCAGCCCGAAGCAGGCATAGGCGCGGGTATACGCCGCCGGCACGTTGATCCCGCGCGTGGAACAGCCGGAGGTGCCGGCATAATCCACCTCGATCGCGTCATCGAGGATGGTCATCTCCGCCTTCAGCGTCACCGGTTCGTCATAGCCGTCCGAGCTGATTTCGTTGCGGTAGATGCCACGGCCGATCTTTGCCGATCTCCGCTACCGTGGCCCGGTGGGAACTGTCGAAGATGAAGGCGGCCAGCGGGTCGAGGCTGTCCATCTCGAACTCGTCCATCATCTGCACCAGCCGCCGCGCTCCCGCGTCGTTGCAGGCGCACAGCGAATAGATGTCGCCTTCCAGTTCCACCGGCAGGCGGGAGCCGGCGCGCATGAAATCGAAGAAGGTCTCGTTCGGCTGGCCCTGGTCGAAGCATTTTACCCGCGGGATGTACATCCCCTCCTCGTAGACCGAGCGGCCTTCCGGCCCCATGCCGAGGCCGCCGACATCGATGACGTGCGCGGTGTTGGCGAACAGCCCGACGATCTGGCCGTTGCGGAAGGCCGGAGTGACAACGGTGAGGTCGTGCAGATGCCCGGTGCCGAGCCAGGGATCGTTGGTGATGTAATGATCGCCTTGCTTCATCGTCTCGGCCGGGAATTTCGCCAGGAAGTGCCCCACGCTCTCGGCCATGGAATTCACGTGACCGGGCGTGCCGGTGACGGCCTGGGCCATCATCCGGCCTTGCAGGTCGAAGATGCCGGCGGACAAATCGCCGGCTTCGCGCACGGTGGTGGAAAAGGCGGTGCGGATCATGATCTGCGCCTGCTCCTCCACCACGGCGATCAGGCGGTTCCACATGATCTGGCGATGGATCTTGGCTAATGCGCCGGTTTCGTTCGACATCACGCCGTCTCCCGCACGAGTTCGATATAGCCCAGGCCATTGATGCTGGCCGTCCAGCCGATGCCGACCAGGGTCGAGGTTTCGTCCTCGGCAACGATCGCCGGGCCGGACAGGCGCGCGCCTGGTTGCAGGTCGGCGCGGTCGTAGATCGCCCAGGGCGACACCTCCCCGGTCACGCTGTCGCGCACCGCCTGGGTGCGCACCACCACCGCTTCCGGCGCGAACAGCGCATCGTCGCCGGGCACCGGCGGCACGTCTTCCTCCTCGGCCAGCGTGGCGACCACCACGGCGTAGCTCATGATCTCCACATCCGATCCCGGCACCGGCCGGTCGTAGAAGCGGGTGTATTCGCGGTCATAGGCGGCACGGATGGCGGCAACGTCGTTCTCCGTCAGCGGGCGGGCGGGCAAAGGCACCGGGATTTCATGGCCCTGGCCGACATAGCGCATATAGGCGATGCGGGTCTGCGTCGTCGGGCGCGCCAAAGCTGCCCTGTTCCACCACGCCCATCGCCTCGGTTTCCATTTCGGCAAGCAGATCATTGACCGCGCCGACGTCGAAGCTGGAGAAGCGCTGATACAGGCTGCGGACAACCTCATAGCCCACCGGCGCGCGCAGGAAGCCGATGGCGCTGCCGACGCCGGCGCCGGAGGGCACCAGCACCCGGGAAATGCCGATCTTTTCGGCGACCCGGCAGGCATGCACCGGCCCGCCGCCGCCAAACGCGATCAGGGTGCGGCCTTCATAGGTTTTGCCGGATTCGATCGCGTGCACACGGGCGGCGTTGGCCATGTTCTCATCCACCATCTCCACCACCGCCAGCGCCGCCATCGAGGCATCGAGGCCGAGCGCGCCGCCCACCTTCGCCGCCAGGGCGTTGCGGGCCGCCGTTTCGTCCAGTTGCATCGTGCCACCGGCGAAGCGGGACGGATCGTAGCGCCCGAGCGCCAGATTGGCGTCGGTCACCGCCGGATAGGCGCCGCCGCGGCCATAGCAGGCCGGACCCGGATCGGCCCCCGCGCTTTCCGGCCCGACGCCGATGCGCCCGAGGCTGTCGACATGGGCAATGGAGCCGCCACCGGCGCCGATCTCCACCATCTCGATCACCGGAATGCGCAACGGCAATCCCGATCCCTTGCGAAACCGCCCGACGCGGGCGACCTCGAAGCTGCGGGAGGTTTGCGGCTTGTAGTCGTCGATCAGGCAGATCTTCGCCGTCGTGCCGCCCATGTCGAAGGACAGCACGTTCTCGATGCCGCATTCGCGCGCGATATGGGCGGAGAAGATCGCCCCGCCGGCCGGCCCGCTTTCCACCAGGCGGATCGGGAAGCGGCAGGCGGTTTCGATCGTGGTCAGGCCACCGCCGGACAGCATCAGGAAGATCGGCGCGGCCACGCCCATCGCCGCCAGATCGGCTTCCAGCCGGCGCAGATAGCGCGCCATCATCGGCTGCACATAGGCGTTGGCCGCGGTGGTGGAGAAGCGCTCCCACTCCCGCATCTCCGGCGAAACCTCCGAGGACAGCGAGATCGGCACGTCCGGCAGCGCGTGGCTCAGGATGTCGTGCACGCGGCGCTCGTGCACGGAATTGACGAAGCCGTGCAGCAGGCCGACGGCGATGCTCTCCACCTCCTCGCGCACCAGCACCGGCACCAGGGCGCGCACCGCGTCCTCGTCCAGCGGGCGCAGCACGCGGCCCTCGTTGTCCAGCCGCTCGGGCACGGTCAGGCGCAGATGGCGGGGCACCAGGGGTTCGGGCAGGACGATGTTGAGGTCGTACTGGTCGTAGCGGCTCTCATTGCCCATCGCCAGAACGTCGCGGAAGCCTTCCGTGGTGACCAGGGCGGTGCGCGCGCCCTTGCGCTCGATCACCGCATTGGTGGCAAGCGTCGTGCCGTGCACGAGGATCGAAATGTCCGATGCCTGCAGGCCGGAGGCGAACAGGATGGTCCGCACGCCTTCCATCACCCCCTGTTCGGGTGCGGCCGGGGTGGTGAGAACCTTGGTGGTGGTGCGCTTTCCCGCGTGCTCGATCGCGAGGTCGGTGAAGGTGCCGCCAATGTCGACGGCAAGACGAGCTGAAGCCATGCGATATCTGTTCCTGTTCGGGGTCGGCCCATACAACCGCGCCGGGGAAAATGTGACAAGGCCGGGCGGCAAATCCGGCCGGGCCCCTATCGGCTGCGGCTTCTATCGCGATAGGCTCGCGCCATCCCCGCCCCTGCCGCAGACCGAGGTTCCCATGGCCAAACCCAGCGTGATCGTCACCGTCCGGCTGCCCGAGCCGGTGAAGGCCTATGCCGAATCGCTGTTCGATGTCCGCTACGACACGACCGACGTGCTGCGCCACGGCCCGGCCGACGCCAGCGGCGCGCAGGGCATTCTGACCTCCAGCATCGAGCGCTACGACGCCGGCAAGATTGCCGGGCTGCCCGATTGCGTGCAGGTGATCAGCACCTTCAGCGCCGGGTTCGAGCACATCGACCTCCAGGCCGCCCACGCCCGCGGCATCGCGGTATGCAACACGCCGGACGTGCTTTCCATCTCCACCGCCGAGATCGGGATGGAACTGATCCTGATGGCGGCGCGGCGCGCCGGCGAGGGCGAGCGCCTGCTGCGTGCCGGCCAATGGAAGGGCTGGCAGCCGGATCTGCTGATCGGCGTGCAATTGCACGGCAAGCGCCTGGGCATCTTCGGGATGGGCAGCATCGGGCGGCACCTGGCGCGGATGGCACGCGGGTTCGGCATGGAGATCCATTACCGCAACCGCACCCGCCTCAGCCCGTCGCTGGAGCATGGCGCGATCTGGCACGACAACGACGACAGCTTCCTTGCAGCCTGCGACGTGCTCAGCCTGAACGCACCCGGCGGCGCCGGCACGCGGCACTGGCTGAACGCGGCCCGTATCGCGCAGCTGCCAGCCGGAGTGATCGTGGTGAACACCGCGCGCGGCAGCCTGATCGACGACACGGCCCTGATCGCGGCGCTGAAATCGCGTCATGTCCGCTATGCCGGGCTCGACGTGTTCGACGGGGAGCCCGACTTCAATCGCGGCTATCTGGAACTCGATAACGCCGTGCTGCTGCCACACATGGGCAGTTCCACCGTGGAAGCGCGGGAGGCGATGGGACGGCTGGCGGTGGAAGGGATCGCGGCGGTGCTGGAGGGTAAGCGGCCGGGGAATTTGGTTCGGTAAGCACATCGGGGCGTGCATCCAGGTCCGTCCATGCGAACCGATCCGATCACCCGAACGATTACGTTGAAATATATTCTTGCGGACATGCTGGCGATCCGTATAATTGCGACAACCAGTAATTTTTTGTTGAATGGGGATTATTGGTGACCGTATATCACGGCTACATTCCGTCCGGTGGCCAACTGATTTGCTGGCGATTACGTCACATCCCGGATGGTTTATATTATGGTTTCCTGGACACCACTGGCGCGTATTCGGGCACGCCAGGGATATTTCTTGTGGCGCCCGGGTCAAACCCTACAGTCGCACCTGTCGTAAGCAGTTGCATTTACTGTTCCTATCCGGTCACGACCACGCCGTTCGCCAATCTTGGCGGCTTTTTTGCCCAGATGGGCACGGACGGCAATCTTGTCGTCTATTCTTCGGCGACCGGAAAGGACCAGGGCGTGGTCGTTCCTGTCTCGAGTTCCATGACGGGACAGAGCCCCGCCGCGCCGCCGTACTACGCCACGATCCAGGACAATCCGTCGCATGGGAACGATGGCGGAAGTTTCATCGTATACCAGGGCAACTATCCCGACCAGACCAACCCGCTGATACTGGATGCGCAGAACATCGTCGGCTCGATGACCAGCATCACCCTGTCAGGCGGCGCGTCGGGAACCGGCATCGACTATAATTTCGGCGCGGCGACGGTGGGAAAGGTGCTTGCCGTATCCTCGCAGAACACGCCCATCACGAATTACACCTCGCAGACCCAGCAATTCAACGTCAACCTGTCGCTGAGCTACACGGACACATCGTCCTTCAACTTCCAGGTCTCGGATGCCACCGGGGTCTCGATCAGTTCTTCGGTGTCGGTCGGGGTTCCCGGCGTTGTCGGGAGCAGCCTTCAGTTTGGTGTGACGAGTTCCACGACGATCAGCAAAGGCCAGACGACGACCACGTCGAACAGCACCTCGTTTCAAGTGGGCGTGCGGCCCAATGTTCCCCCCGGCTATACCGTATGACGCCTATCTCACCGGGGAGGACGTCTCCTTCGACGTTCCCTATACCTGGACCGGCGTGGCTACATACGCAGGCGGCGCGAGCGCGAGGGTGAGCGGAACGGGCATCTACAAAGGTGACGTTACCGGATACCTGCACGCAATCATTTATTGCGCGAATGCGCCCCCGGGCGCCCCCGCATGCCCATCCATTCCGATCAGCGACACACCGCTCTCCGCCATGGCGGAGCCCAGCACCGCGATGATCCTGCCGATCGCCCTGCTCGGCGCGGTGGTCGCCCGACGCTGGCAGCCCAACGCTGGCACGCCCGGCGATGAATTCGTTCGGGCCTTCCCTCAGGCCGGCATGATATCCGGGCGGTCCTTCGGGAATTGGGCAATCACCGCGGGGTCCAGATTGAAGGTGGCTGCGACGATTTCGGGCGGTGTATGCGCCAGCCAGTCCGACAGCGAGACTTCTTCGTAGCGGTCCGACCGGAACAGCGCCAGGAAACCAGATCGGTCGATCCGGTGTTCTCGACGTAATGGCCCAGACCCTTTTTGACGTAGCCGATATCGCCTGGATGGAAGTTGGCAGTGGTGGCCGATGGCCCGGCATTGAACACGGTCATCCGCGCCGTGCCTTTCATATAGTATTGCCACTCGTCGGCATTCGGGTGCCAGTGCATCGTGCGCAGGCCGCCGGGCTTTACCGTCACCAGGCCGGCCGCGATGGTCTTGGAGATCTGGAAGTTGGTGCTGTCCGCGATCTGAACGTGCCCGCTTTGCGTGACGTTGGATGGCGCCAGCGCGGATAGCGAGAACACGAACGGCAAGTCCGGTGAGCCGGCCCTGGATGCCACGGCCGCCTGCGCCTCGGCCAGCGGTCCCGGGACCTTGCCCTGGAAGATCCACCGGTTCTGCAGAGGAATATTCCGGAACGCCTCGGCCGGCACGCCGAAGTTCTTGGCCAGGATATCGGGCGGGGTGTGCGCCAGCCAGTCGGTCGCCATCAGGGTATTGAATTCCGAGGAGACGCCGTTATCGAAGGCCAGGACGAATTCCGCCCCATCGGGTCCCAACCCCTGCAGCGAGTGCGGCAGGCCAGGGGGGAAATACCAGAGATCGCCTTCCTGAACGTCCCTGACGGACGGGCGCCCCTTGGCATCGAGCACCGTGATGCGGCAATGGCCGTAGGTCATGATCGCCCACTCGGCCTGCTGGTGCCAATGGAGTTCGCGCATACCGCCTGCCGACAGCCGCATGTTCACGCCGGAGATCTCGGACGAGATCGCGAAATCGGCCTGCGTGACCTGCCGGCCCCAGCCGCCATCCTGAATGCGCCTTGGGGCCAGGTTGAACGAGGCCCAGAATTGCGGCGAACTGCCGATGTCGGTGGCCGGCGGATCGACGAACGCCGGCATGGTGTTGGCGATCGTGGCATCATGGGGGCCGGGGATGGTCAGCGCGTTCGGTTCGGTCACGTTGACCGAGCCTTCCGGCGGCAGGTCGGGATTGCCGAAGGAGGCCGCGTGCGCCACGCCAGCCGCCATCACGGCGCCGCCAGCCGCGGACTTGGCCAGTATATTACGCCGTGATAATGGTTTCATCATACCCCCGAAAATCCAACGAACAATGTGCCGACCAACAATTCCGCAGCGATGGAACCGAACCCGGCCAATCGGTTGCGCGACCGGACGGATCGAGAGATGGTATCGCAAGATGCGGGGCCGCCGCCAAGGGCAAAAGAATTATCGGTGCCGGAATCAGGCGCGCGGATCGGTTCGTCCGGTGACATCGCCGACGTGCCGGCGCGCCGCCGCCCGCACACGCTCCCGGTGCGCCGTATACAACCCGCTGGCAATGATGATCGCCGCCCCGGTCAGGGTCCACCGGTCCGGCACGTTGGCGAAAACCAGAAACCCCATCAGCGCCGACCACAGCAGCTGGATGTAGGAAAACGGCGCCAGCACCGAGGCCGGCGCCTGGCGATGCGCCAGCACCACCAGCCATTGCCCGGCGGAGGCCAGGCAGCCCAGCACGAGGGTCAACCCGAACTGGGCCAGGGTCGGCCATACATGGTGGAACGGCAGCAGGCAGCTCAGCACAGCCGTCCCCACGCCGGCCGACCATAGCAGCGTCGTCGCCGGGCGCTCGGTGCCGGACATCTTGCGCGTGATGATCAGGCCGAGCGACCAGCAGAGCGCCGAGGCCACGCCGAACAGCGCCGCCGGCTGGAAGCCCCCGGTTGCCGGGCGCACCACCACCAGCACGCCGATCAGCCCGACCGCGACGGCGGCCCAGCGGCGCATGCCGACCACCTCCCCCAGCAGGGGAATGGACAGCACGGTGATCATCAAGGGAGACACGAAGCTGATCGCGGTCGCCTGCGCCATGTCCATCGACCGCACGCCGGTGATGAACAGCAGCGTGGACCCGACCAGGCATAGCCCGCGCGCCACCTGCATCCGCCAGCTTCGTACCGCCAGCGCCCGCGTCCGGTCGCCGGGGCTGGCGCGCCAGGCCAGGCTGGCGGCGAAACCTACGAAGATCACGTAGCGTATCCAGGCGATCTCGACGATCGGCAGCTGGGTGCTCAGGAACTTGGCGATGGTATCGGCCACCGAGAACAGCGCCGTCGCCGACAGCGACAGCGCGATCCCGCGCAGCGCGTCCTCCTGAACAGGCTGCTCCCCGGATGGCGACGGGGTCGTGGTCAAGCAAGTTCCGGGGGCAATGCCCCCGGATAGAAAAGAGGTCGGACTATTTGAGTTTTCCCATCGCGCGCAGCCGGGCCTCCAGCCGCTGCAGGCTCATACCATGCGGCTGGGGTGTGCCGATATCCATGATCTTGTCGAAACTCTCCTCGAACATTTCCGGCGTGACGGGCTTGTCCGGATCGAACTGCACGCCCTCGCTCTGGATGTATTTCACCCGGCTGAAGCTGCCGGCCGTCGCGGAGATGATCTCGCCGGACATCGTGCAATGATCGCTGCACATGTAGGCCACCGCCGGGGACACCAGTTCCGGACGCATGAAGTTCAGCACCCATTCCGGCAGCAGCGCCTCGGTCATGCGGGTGCGGGCCGACGGGGAGATGGCGTTCAGCATGATGTTGTATTTGGCGCCCTCGGTGCGCAGCACGTTGATAAAGCCGTTCAGCGCCATCTTCGCCGCGCCATAGTTAGCCTGGCCGAAATTGCCGACCGTGCCGGAACCGGACGTGGTGACGACGACGCGGCCATATTTCTGCTCGCGCATGATCGGCCAGGCGGCCTTGGTGCAATAGACGCTGCCCATCAGATGGACCTGCATCACGAACTCGAAATCCTCCATCGACATGTTGTTGAACGCCTTGTCGCGCAGCACGCCGGCGTTCGCCACCAGGATGTCCAGACGGCCGAAATTCTTCACCGCCGTGTCGACGATGCTCTGCGCCGCCTTCTCGTCGGCGACCGAGGCGTAGCTCGCCACTGCCTGGCCGCCGGCGGCCTTGATCTCCGCCACCACGGCGTCGGCCACGGCGTTGGCGCCGCCGACACCCTCGACCGATCCGCCCGGATCGTTCACCACCACCTTGGCGCCGCGGCTGGCGAGCAGCAGAGCGTGTTGACGGCCAAGCCCGGCGCCGGCGCCGGTGACGATGGCAACGCGATCATCGAAACGGATGGTCATGGATGGTTCCCTCCTTTGGCCGCGCGCACGGATCTGGCGCGGTTCAGGAGAGATCGTATCCCCGTCGATGCAACGCGCAACCCCAGCCCATCAGTCCGGGTCGCGGCCCCGCACGTTCACGTAGCCCTTGCCGAACAGCGAATCGCGCTTGGTGAAGGCGGATTTCACCCCTTCCTCGCGCATCGTCTTCTTGAACGCGCGCGCCATCGGGGCGTTGTGGCCGCGGGCGTCCACCTCGGCGGCGATGCGCTGGATGGTACGGGCACCCATCAGTTCGAGGCCGAGATTGACCAGCCGCTTGTTGGCCGACAGCAGATGCGGATCGACCAGGCCCATGCGGTCGGCCAGGCGCATCACCTCCTCGGCCAACTGGTCGGCGGGGAAGCATTTCAGCGCGATGCCGATCTCCACCGCGTCCTTGCCGGTCACGCTGTCGCCGGTCAGCAGCAGGCGCTTCGCCCATTGCGGGCCAGCGTGGTAGAGCCACAGATGGCTCGGCGGGGTGCCCAGGTCGCGCACCGGCGGAAAGCCGATACGGGCGTCCTCGGCGACCATCACGATGTCGCACAGCAGCATCAGGTCGGTGCCGACGCCGATGCAGGTGCCGTGGATCTGCGCGATCACCGGCTTGTGCATGTCGAAGATCTGCATGCGCAGCCGCTGGCCCTGCTCCAGGCGCCAGATGTCGTCGTCTATTTCCTCGCGGCCACGATATTGCGGCCCCTTGCTGGCGCTGTATTCGGACAGATCCGCACCGGCGCAGAAATGCGGCCCGGCACCGCGCAGCACCACGCAATGCACGCCGTTATGCTCGTCGGCTTCCAGCAGGGCGGCGTGCAGTTCGCGGTGGATCTGCGCGCTGAGCGCATTGCGCCGCTCCGGCCGGTTCAGCGTGACGATCGCGGTGGTGCCCTGCACCTCATAGGTGATCTGTTCGAATTCCATTTTTCTCTCCCTTTGGCTTATCCAGGGAGCGTAACACGCTGAACGGATGCGGCCATGCCCAAGGGGTACGACATGCGGGGTACAGGATGACGGAGATCTACGTGGACGGCGACGCCTGCCCGGTGCGTGAGGAGGTCTACCGCGTCGCCGAGCGGCTGGGCCTGGGTGTTTACGTCGTCTCCAACGGCTCCCGGCCGATCCGCCCGCCGGCCAATCCCCGGATCCGCATGATCACGGTTCCGGCCGGGGCCGATATCGCCGATGACTGGATCGCCGAGCACATCACCAAGGCGGATGTCTGCGTCACCTCCGACATTCCGCTCGCCTCCCGCTGCCTGGCCGCCGGCGCCCGCGCGCTGTCGCCATCCGGGCGGCACTGGACGGCGGACAACATCGGCAACGCGCTGGCCGGGCGCGCGGTGTCCCAGCACATGCGCGAGATCGGCATGAACACCGGCGGGCCGCCGCCGTTGACCAAGGCCGACCGGTCGAAGTTTCTCAGTGCACTGGACACCGCGGTGCAGGCGGCGTTGCGGGCGCGGTAACCGCCCATGGAGCACCCGTTACCCACGTCATTGCAGCGGTCCCATGCTCCGGTCGCGGGATCGATCGTGCCTCTGTGCAAGTGGCGAGCGATGTGGCATTCATCTTGCTCGTCTGGCACCGCGGTTTCGATTGAGCCCGCAACTATCCAAGCACGAATATGAAAGGGAGTTTTTCGTGGGTGCTGTTGAACTGTATCTGGATTTGCTGAAGCGTTGCATAACGAATACAATCTTCCATGACGAGCCGAATGCCGACGATCCGGAAGAATTCCGGTTCGTTCGCGATTTTACCAAACACTATATCAAAGGCACCGCTCTTTCGATGCTGCCTTTGGCCCGGCTTAACAACATCCAGCACTGCGCCTTCGACATTCTGCGCGATGACATTCCGGGCGACTTTATCGAAGCCGGCGTATGGCGTGGCGGTTCGGCGATCTTTATGCGCGGTATTCTCAGGGCAGCCGGGGTGACGGATCGTTCGGTCTGGGTGGCAGACAGTTTCGAGGGGTTACCGACACCGGATCCCGAGCTGTTTCCGGTCGAGGCAAAGGCGGATAAGGGGGCGATCATCAACAAGGCCTACGGCCGCTTTGCCGTCGACATGCCGACGGTGCAGCGGAATTTTCAGGCCATGGGGCTGCTGGACGACCAGGTCCGCTTCCTGAAAGGCTGGTTCAAGGACACGTTGCCCAGTGCACCCATCGCGAAGCTGTCGCTGATGCGGCTGGATGGTGACTATTACGAATCAACCATGGACGGGCTCGTCAATCTGTATGACAAGCTTTCCCCAGGTGGCTTCGCGATCATCGATGACTATGGCGAAGATAGCTGGACCAACTGCCGCAAGGCCGTCGACGAATTTCGCCTGGACCGCAGGATTATCGAGCCGATGATCCAAGTCGACAGCAAATGCTATTACTGGCGCCGCAGCAGATGAAATTCGACCACTTGGGAATCGCCGTGGAAACGCTGGAGGCCGGACGGGAAGTGCTGGGCCGTTCCCTCGGCGTTCGGCAGTGGACCGCCATGGCCATCGATCCGGTGCAGAACGTGCATTACCAGTTCGGCCTGGACCCGTCGGGGGTTCGTTATGAACTCCTGGCCCCCCTTAATGACACCAGTCCAATCTGGCGCGCCGTCCGGACGAAGGCACGCACGCTGAACCACGTTGCCTATAGAGTGCCGCACCTGGCTGCAACCGTCGCTGATCTGGTTGCGCAGCACTGGACGGCGGTATCCACAGCAACTTCCGCGCCAGCCTTCGACGGAGCAAATATTCAGTTTTTGCTCAATCCCCTGGGATTTGTCGTAGAGTTCATCGAAGATAATTCCACGACTGTCGAAATCTGATCACCCTGATCTCAATACCCGGACCGACCAGATGGCCTCGGTCGTTCTGCTGTTCAGGGTAACGACTTGGTTACGGGCTTATCACAAAAAGCCGGTGTCGTGGCACATAAATTCTGGCGGAGCGGGTAATAAATGCCGTCGATACGCTGAACCACTTCAGGATTGGCATCGACAAAAATCCGCAATTGCGCATCGAACCGACGTTGAACGGCTTCCAGATTGGACCTATCCAGCAAATCCCCGAACGATTTGTCCCCGCCGCCCAGCATGCGGGCGATGAGTTGCTCCCCCAAAGCCGGCTTGAAGTGGTTAGTCTCCCAGAACCACATAAGTTGCGTGTGATTGCCACGCGGAGGGACCGGTTCCGTTTGATAGTGGGTAAAACCACTGAAATCCCACAACGATACGTGGATACCGGCGCGACTGGCCTGATCGACGATCTGAACGATTTGTTCCCGCCAACGATCGAAGGTTCCTGCGGCACCCAGCCTGCGGTAGATCTCGATATCATCACCAGAGTTCGGGTAGATGAACACCACAAATTCGACGTCTCGGCCGGGAGCGAGGGCAAGCATATCAGCGAGAGGGCTGACATCGAAAGCCTGTTGCTTGGACCACCGAAGCAATTGCGCAATCTTGTTCTCGTCTTTCTGCAGGAACAGGTCCATGGCACCCTCCGCCTGTGTCCCGTTGACGAAATCCATTCCGTTGTCAAATCCGAGTGGCGACATCCGTTTCTGTGAGCTATCGCCTTGGTGAAATAGGGTTTTGAATGTGTCCGTCAGCGCACTGATGGAGAAAAGCGCCGTCACAGTGTCGTCCCAGCGGGCTCGCCGTTGGCGGGGGTTCGGCTCGCCGGTTCGTGTAACAGCTAGGCGATCCCTTTCGGGATCGGGCGCAAGCGCGGCTTGTCGCGATGAACCAGACTTCCCCGGCATCACGAAGCAATCATCTAGACCTATACCAATAAACACCCGCTTTGGACGCGTGACCTCCAGCGCGTGGCGCAGCAGGTTCGCCTGATCCGCAATCCCGGCCCCCGGGACGCCAAGGTTGAATACGGGCCGCAAATCGGCAGGCCATTCTGGACTTTCGGGATTCAGGCCTATGTCGACACGAGAAGCGCCGATGAGCAGGGTATTCGGGTTCGAGCGTTCCAGAAGGTAGACCTTGGACAGAGAGGGATGGTCGGTCGGGCCCGGCTTATTCAGATCAATTCCGGGAAACCGCGTGCCAAACACGGCGTAGGGATCGACGACCCAATTCAATGCGGCCGTGCCCAGCAAGGCCGCCAGGAAGCAAATGATCCCAATCGTCATGAACCGTCGCGGCGTCATGGCGCTTAAAATTGCCAATACAGGAATTCACCGGTTCGGTTGAGCCCCAGGAAGCCACCGGTCAACGCAAATGCGATAACGACTGCCCAGCCCGGCCTCAATTTCCAGTTGAATTTAGAAACAATCCACTGCAGGTCGCCGATGCGGCCAGCGGTGGACGTCGCCGGCATGGTGATCGCCGGCTGGAAGTCACGCATGACCTCCAGGGTATTCGGCATGGCAAGAGCAATCACTAGAAGAATGACTGTCCAATTCATCGCGTTGACAAGTAGAGTTGAGCTGCCGTTGAAGCCCGAAACGCCGACCGATCGCAGTATATCCGCCAAGCCGCCCAACCGGTCGAACAATCCGTTCGGCAGGGCTATGCCATGTCCCCCCAACATCCCGGCTACCATGTTGAAAGCCCCGCTCATCGTTGGCGCCCGAAAGAATGGGATGGCGAAGCACACGCTGACGAAGGTGAGCGCCCATGCGGGCGCCCGCATTACGGCAGCGTAGCTGGCATTGTCCTTCCAGAACCGAGGCCGAACGAGCCGCCACCCTTGATGCAGCGTGATGTAGGAGCCGTGCAGCAGGCCGTATACCAGAAACGTCGTTCCGGCACCGTGCCACAGGCCGGACAGGAAAAACGTCACCATCGTCGGTACCGCCAGCAGGCTAAGGAATGCCGGCACCGTCGTACGCGTCCCTACGATGCCCTTCAACCCGCGCGACATCCTTGTCCGGGTGCGGGACATCGCGATCGGATTGTAGAGATAGGCGGGTCAAGAAACGCGTCAGCGTAATGTGCCAGCGGTTCCAAAAATCGCTTATACTGGTGGCCTTCAGCGGTGAATTGAAGTTCATCGGCAACTTTATGCCCACCATCCGCGCCAGTCCCAACGCCATCTCCGAATAGCCGGAGAAGTCGAAATAGAGCTGGAGCAGAAAGCCGACGGTGCCAACCCAGGCGAATATCAGCGTGACCGGACGGTCCGGTGACATGGTGCCGATTAGAGGAGTGATTTCGCCGGCAATTCCGTCCGCCAGCACCGTCTTCTTGAAAAGCCCAATAGCGAACAACGAGGCGCCTACAGCCATGTTGCCCCAGTCAAATCGCCAGCGCGCAGCCTCAAACTGCGGCATCATTTCCTTATGGTGAACGATCGGCCCAGCGATGAGATGGGGGAAGAATGTGACGAACAGGATGAAATCGCGAAAGCGGAACCGATCGATATGGCCGCCGCTGACATCTGCCAGCAGCGTGAGTTGTTGGAAGGTATAGAATGAAATGCCGAGTGGCAGCAGAATTCCTGGTATCTCCCAATTCGTTCCGGCGACCACGTTGACCCCGGACAAGAAAAAGTTCATGTATTTATAATAAGCTAACAAACCCAGATCGACCGTCACTGCCATCCAGAGCAGCCACCGGCGTTTCCCGGGCCCGTCGGCCCGGACCATTTTTCGCGCCACCCAAAAATTAAAACAGATGGAACCCACCAGCAGAGGGACGTAGGCAAGGTTCCAGGCGGCATAGAAGGCCAAGGAAGCCATGATCAGCCAGACCTGCGCTGATGCCGGTCCAGCGTATCGCGCGAGCAGGAAGCACCCTGCCAGCGTCACCGGAAGGTAGGCCAGCAGGAACTCGTACGAATTGAACAGCATGGACGGATACCGGGACTAGGCGGCCTTGAGCTTGTCCTGTACGATTGCAATTAGGTCAGCGACCGTTCGGATCGACTCGACATCGGTCACGCCGAACCGGATGCTGAACCTCGCCTCCAACGCAAATATGATGTTCAGGTGGTTCATCGAATCCCAGTGTTCCTCATTCTCTCGCGACAGCTCCGGGGTAACCTGCAGCGTGTCGTCTTCGAACAGCTCACGCATCGCATCGGCGATGGCTTCGAGGATCGTGGCGTCGCTCACCGTTGTCATGGGTCTATTCTCCAACTGACTGTGATTTTTTTATGACTACAATGATCGCGGTATCGGGTGCTAAATACTCCGCGAGCTCCAGAGACCAGGTTACGGAGCCATCGGCGGCTTCGGCCGTCCGCGTGAAACCAAGGCGACCGTACAAATCCCGAACCATGCCGTTCCGCGGGGTTGGGCGGTACTCGCCGATCAGTGTGGTGGCGCCCCGCTCACGGGCTGCCAGAACGAGCTGATGCAGCACTTCCTCCTCTACCTGGCGACCCAGGACTCGGCAGCTCATTAGCAGCGTATCGATCCGCAGTCCCCGGTCATTCTCGGGCACCGCTACGGCCACGCAGATCAGACCGTTGTCACCGAACCGGTCCAACAGGCGGAACGAGAGCGCGATGCAGGCAGGATCGCTGGCGAACGCCTCCATCGCGCTGGTATTATGCCGTCGCGTCGTGAGGTTGAACTGGTTCGTTTTGCCGGTGAGTTGCACAATCCGGGTCATATCCGCGGCATCGAATTCCGTGACCAGCAGCTGCATGTTCAAAGACCGAAGGAACGCGGGCAGGTCGGTTCCGGTCGCTTTCTGGCGTTCGACGTTCGCTGCATATTGTTTGCCGCGTGCCTGATCTTCCCGGGTAAACCCGGCAGCCTCGAAGCATCCGGACTCTGCCAGGCAGCGTATGTATTCTGTGCTATCTGCCGGCACTTCCAGGACTCGCACCTCCGGCAGGGTTTGCCGGACGATCTCACGCTCGGCCGGATTGTCGTCGAAAAACACGAGGCTATCGATACCGATGTTCAATGCCTCGGCAATCCGGTGTATATTCGACGGCTTATCCTCCCAGTTCGCCACGAATACCGAAATGTCATCTCGCCGCAGAACCATGTCGGCGTGGGTGAACGCATCCTCGGCCACGGCGGGATCGTTCTTCGAACACACGGCGAGGATCACGCCACGTTCGGCCAACTGCCTCACATAGTGTTGAAACGCCACGAACGCCTCGCCGGCCGCGCTCCCCTGCCCCAGCACGATGCCGGACAGCCCATCATCGCCGATGACGCCGCCCCACAGGGTATTATCGAGGTCGAGGACAAGGCACTTGGCGGTCCCCCCTCTCACTGCCGCGACCATGCGGCCAACCAGATCACCATAAAATACGGCTGCCGTCGGTGTCACCAATTGCTTCGCGTGGAACCAGCGCGTCCGGTCGAACCATCGCTCCAGCCCCTGCGATCGTGCCCAACCCGCCAGATCCAGCAGCAGCACGCCCTCCTGATCGGCAGCCTCGGCAACTGCCTGGTTCAGCCGGCTTACCAGCGCCCGGGGCGATGCGGGAACCCGCGCATCGAGATCTCCGAACAGCGGCGCGGCCAGCGGCAGGAAGGTGTGGTGGATGACGGTCGCTCCCAGATTGGCGGTTGCCAATCGCCATAACCCGACAATGTCTTCCACTGCCTCCGCAATTGCCGCGTCTACCTCGGCAAGGCTGGTGGATAGCGGGAGGGGCTCCAGCACGTCGGACACCTGCAGACACAGGATGATGATTTCCGGCTTGAATGCCTGCAGCCCGGATCCTGCCAGCATCAATTCCTGGCGATGCTGACCAAAATCTCCAACGTAGGTGTTGATCCTTAGCTGCTGCCGCACTCCGCCGATGCGGATCGGCGCCAGCAGATGATCGAAGCTGCAGGTCCCGAGCAGCGCCACCCGGACCTCCGGCCAAGCGCCCAAGGTCCCATGCAACTGGGTCAACCTCCGGTCCAACTGAAGACTGGCAAAATAGTCCACCTGGTGGGACGCCAGCCGGCGCAGCAAGTGCGATGCACGGGATGGATCCGAAGTAACGCAGCCAGTTATCTCCGCCAGCGCGGTTTTGACGTCCTGGGGTTTCGGAAGCCAATGAAGCGCAAGATCTGCCACGTTCGCTAGCCCGCTCCCATCGAACGTTCATCCGAAGCCGAACATGGCTGTTTGCCCAGATCCCCACGCCAGCCTCTCTTATCCTTTGCATCATTGGAAAAGGCAACAGTGGACTATATTGTCGAATTGAACGTTTACCTTATGACGCCCGGCGGGATGGATTGCAGTACTTCAGGATCGTCATTGGCGGCAGCATGTCGATTATCTGTCTCGCTGGACGGTCAGCCGCAGGTCGACGATACGCTCCGCAGGGTTGAGCGGGCATGCCTCGCCCGCAGACCGGTTTGACCCGAATTGACAATCTTGGCTGCCCGCAATTGCCGCGAAGCGATCCAGATAGGCTGCCTGGGTCAAAAAGCTGACCGCGGAATTCCAGCCTCAGCCCTCGACGCTTCTTCCGCACGATCCGCTTGCCCTCGCTGAGCTGCCAGGCGATCAGGCCGGGAATGCCGATGACCAGTTCGCGCAGCCGTTTGATCATCGACAGCGCGATCGCCATGTCCGGATGGATCCCGAACAGGCCGCAAACCACGATCAGCCCACCCTCCTGCACCCCCAGCGCGCCGGGCACGGCGAAGCCGGCGCTGCGGGCGGCCATGCCCAGGCTTTCGATCACGAAGGCCGCGCCGATGCCGGGTTGCTGGCCCATGGCGGTCAGCGCCAGCCACACCTCGATCGTGCCGAGCACCCAGGCCAGCAGATGCAGGCAGCAGGATCGCAGCAGGGCGCGCGGGTTGCGCTGCAGCCGCAGCAATTCGTTGTGCAGGCCGGAAGCCCCGCCGAAGGCAAAGGCCGGAAACATCCCCGCCAGCTTGTCGGCCAGCACCTCCACCAGTCGCATCAGGCCGACGCGCTGGGCCAGGATGAAGCCGCCGATGCCGAGCGCGCCGCTCAGCAATACGCCGCCCACCCAGGGTGACCAGGACCGGTCGGCGTCGATCAGCGCCAGCACCACGAAGCCGGCCAGGGTGAACAGGAACTGGCTCAGCGCCTCGATCGTCAGGTCGAGCACGGTGCCGGCGGCGGCCAGCACCCCGCGGACCCGGCGCTGCGCCAGCAGCCGTATGCCGACCAGATTGCCGCCCAGCTGCGCCACCGGCAGCAGGGAATTCACCGCCTCGCGGATCCAGCGGATGCGCAGGAAGCGCGATAGCCGGGGCGTGTGCACGTCCATCGCGATCCGCCAGGCGATCGCCGACAGCCAGAGCTGAAACACCAGCAACGCGGCGGTGATGGGAACCACCCAGGCGGCGGCCAGCACCTCCGCGCCGATCGACTGCGCGCCGAACCAGGCAACCATGCCGGTGACGACGGCTCCGCCCAGACCGATGGCGGCAAGGCCCCAGTTCATGGGGCCACCTGGGCTTCGTGCCGAGAAGCCTGATCAGGTCGCAGGCGAACCTCCTCGCCGCCGGCCTGTATCCAGGCGCCGTCCCGAGGTGTCAGCCGCCGGTTGCACCCGATCATCCCCGGGGTTTCGCAATCGCCGGCCGTGCGTGTCAACCTGTCGCGGCCGATGTCCCCAACCGTGCCTGCCGCAAAGGACCGAACCCCGTGAACCCGCTAGAACGCATCATCGAACGCACCATCCTTGCCGCGCGCTGGCTGCTGGTGATCTTCTACATCGGCCTCGGCATCGGCCTTGCCGCCTATGCGGTCGCCTTCGCCTGGAAGCTCGGCAAGCTCGTCGAGGGCGTGCTCACCGCTAGCAGCACCGAGATGATCCTGGCCATGCTGGGCCTGATCGACGCCGCCCTCGTCGCCTCGCTCATGGTGATGGTCATGCTGTCCGGCTACGAGACCTTCGTCAGCCGGATCGAGAGCTCCGGCGACCAGCTTTCCTGGCTGGGCAAGCTCGATGCCTCCGCGCTGAAGGTGAAGCTCGCCGCCTCCATCGTCGCCGTGTCGTCGATCCACCTGTTGCAGGTCTTCCTCAACGTGGAGCACTACGACAATTCGAAGATCCTCTGGTCCACCGTCATTCACGTCACCTTCCTCGCCTCCGCCCTGCTGCTGGCGGTGCTCGACCGCGTGTCCCAGGCCGCCCACAAGCCCAAGTAGCGGCCGTGAACCTGCAACCTCACCGTTCAAGACGGACCAATCAACAAGGAGCCTTTCCAATGCCCGACACCACGATCCGCGATGTCCGCGTCACCCTGGTCCGCACGCCCTGGCCGGACACGCCGGACCTGTGGGGCAACCCGTTCAAGGGCCCGCGCGACCTGGTGGTGGTGGAGATCGAGACCGCGTCCGGCATCACCGGCATGGGCTACCTGCACATCCTCAACTCGCCGGTGCTGCGCACCATCGGCGCCTGCATCGAGGAGGCGATCGTGCCGATGATCAAGGGGCGGGACGCCACCGCCGTGGAGGCCATCTGGCGCGACCTCTGGCGCGCGCTGCTCACCTCCGGGCGCGGCGGCATCACCGCCATGGCGATGTCGGCCATCGACATCGCGTTGTGGGACGTCGTCGGCAAGGCGGCCGGCATGCCGCTGCACCGGCTGTGGGGGCATTACCGCTCGGAAATCCCGATCTACGGCAGCGGGTGCTTTCGCCAGTTGGGCGGCGACGGCATGATCGAGAAGGCGCGGCGCTTCGTCGCCCGAGGCTTCAAGGCGATCAAGATGCAGGTGGCGCATGTGCACGACCTGCAGACCGATTTGGCGAATGTGCGGGGCATGCGCGATGCGCTGGGGCCCGACATCGACATCATGATCGACGTGAACATGGGCTGGACCGCCGACGTGGCGATCCAGATGGGCCGCAAGTTCGAGGAATTCGATATTTACTGGTTGGAAGAACCCGTCATCGCCGACGATTTCGCCGGCTATATGCGCGTGGCCGGGGCGCTGGACATGCGCGTGGTCGGCGGGGAGACCCATTTCACCCGGTACGATCTGCGGCCGTTCTTCGAAAACCCGCGCTGCCCGATCCTGCAGCCCGACCCGATGCGCGGCGGCCTGACCGAATTGCGCAAGATCGCGGTGCTGGCCGATACCTGGGGCATGCAGATGGCGCCGCATCTGTTTCCGGAGTTGAACGTGCATGTGATGGCCTCGATCCCGAACGGCATCTGGGCCGAGCACATGGGGCTGCTGGACGATCTGTGGGTGGATCCGCCGGCGATCGCCGATGGCATGATCACCGCGCCGGAGCGGCCGGGACATGGGCTGGCATTCAAGCCGGACGCGCTGCGCGAATACCGCGTCTGACGCGCGGTCCTGGCCGCCGGCGGGATACACCAAGGGTTAACCCGGCGAACCGACACTGCGGCGCATGTCCATGTCCATGCCGCAAATGGCCGCCCGGCCCGTCGGGATCAGCCCCACGCTGCGCGCCGCTCGCGCTCGGCCGGGCGCTGTCCGCGCTCGAAACAAACCGCCCCGCGGCGGCGGAGGCGGAGGCCGGCGCCTGGCTGGCGGCCCATCCGGGCGATACCGAGGCGATGCTGCTGCTCGGTCTTGCCATCGCCACGCAGGGTGACGCGGAGCGGGCGGCGCCCTGCCTGCGGGACGTGGCGCGAAGGCGGCCCGGCTTCGCGCATCCGTGCCGTGACCTCATCGCCCTCTGCCCC
Organism: uncultured Alphaproteobacteria bacterium; assembly: GCA_963839645.1. GTDB lineage: Bacteria > Pseudomonadota > Alphaproteobacteria > Acetobacterales > Acetobacteraceae > PALSA-911. Next base: position 295,255 of record CAWIVZ010000002.1, read on the forward strand.
GGCGCGCCGGCGCTGGTGGATGCGCAGTTCCGCGCCTGCCGGGCGATCGAGGGCGAGGATGCACGGCTGGTCTACGCCCATGCCGAATTCCTGATCGACCGCGACGACGCGGCCGGGGCGGCTTGCGTGCTGCGCGATTTCCTGGCCACCAGCAGCGATTTCGGCCCGGCGTTCAACCTGTTCGGCATGGCGCTGCACGAAACGGGGGACCTGCCCGGCGCCATCGCCGCCTTCCGCCGCGCGATCGCGCTGGACGACCGCGAAGGCGCGGTCTGGACCAATCTGGGCATGGCGCTGGCCATCGAGGGACGCTTCGACGAGGCGGCGGCGGCGCATGACGAAGCGGTGGCCCGCGCGCCGAACGACCCGCGCCTGCGCTCCAACCGCGCCGTCGCGCTGCTGCGGGCGGGACGCATGGCGGAGGCCTGGCCGGACTACGAGGCGCGGCTCGCCACCGGCCCATGGCCGGCGCTGCCGAAGGAAAAGTTGCTGCCGGCGGTGGGTGGGCTGGACCTGGGCGGGCGCGTGGTGCTGGCCTGGCACGAGGAAGGCTTCGGCGACACGCTGCAATTCTGCCGCTATCTGCCGCTGCTGGCGGCACGGGGCGCCCGGGTGCTGGCACGCGTGCCGCGGCCGTTGATGCGCCTGTTGCGCACGCTGCCCGATGTGACGCTGCTGCCCGACGATGTCCCCCTGCCCGCCTATCACTACCACGTGCCGGTGTTCAGCCTGCCGCGCGCCTTCGAGACGACGCTTTCGACCATTCCCGCCGGCATCCCCTATCTGCGCGCCGATCCGGCGCTGGTGCGCCACTGGGCGGCAAGGCTGCCGGCTGCGCCGCTGCGCGTGGGGCTGGTCTGGGCGGGACAGTCGCGGCCCTGGCTGCCCGGCTTCACCTCCTTGAACCGCCGCCGCAGCCCGCCGCTTGCGCAACTGGCGGCCCTCGGCGCGGTTCCGGGCCTGGCGCTGGTCAGCCTGCAGAAAGGCCCGGAGGCGGAGCAGGCGCGGGCCTGCCCGGCCGGGCTCGTGCTGCACGACCCGATGGAAGATGTGACCGACTTCGCCGACACCGCCGCGATCATTGCCAATCTGGATGTCGTGGTCAGCGTCGACACCTCGGTGGTGCACCTCGCCGGCGCCATCGGCAAACCGGTGCTGATGCTCGATCGCTACGACAGCTGCTGGCGCTGGCTGAGCGGGCGGGAAGACAGTCCGTGGTATCCGACGCTGCGCATCCTGCGCCAGGAAGCCGGCGGCGACTGGGCGCCGGTGGTGGCGCGCGCGGCGGCGCTGCTGGCGGAGATGCGCGACGCGGCCTGACGGCCCGGAAGCGACAAGGGCGGCCCCGAAGGACCGCCCCTGATTTGTCCCAATCCGGGATCGGTTGCGTTACAGGCGCCCGGCGCGCACCAGCTTGCCCGGCCGCGCCCCGGTCTCGTTGCCGTTTTCGAAGATCGGTACGCCGGAAACGATCGTCGCCTTGTAGCCGTCCACGCGCTGCACCAGCCGCTTGCCGCCGGCCGGCAGGTCGTTCAGCAGTTCCGGGTGATGCAGACGCAGGGTTTCGTAGTTGATGACGTTCACGTCGGCCTTCTTGCCCGGCAGCAACCGGCCGCGATCGGTGAAGCCGAAGAAGTCGGCGGTCTCGCTGGTCTGGCGCTTGACGATCCATTCCAGCGGGAAGCGCGGCCCGCGGGTGCGGTCGCGCACCCAGTGGGTCAGCATGAAGCTGGGCATCGAGCTGTCGCAGATCTGCGCGCAATGCGCCCCGCCATCGCCGAGCCCGACCAGCGTGGCCGGATCGGCCAGCATCTGGCGCACCACCTCATGGTCGCCGTGCACGTAGTTGGTGATCGGGAAATACAGCATCCGCGTGCCGTCCTCCCCGGTCAGGTAGTCGTAGCAGAACTCGGCCGGGGTCTGGTTGGTGCGTCCCGCCATCGCCTCGATGCTGCGGTCGGCGGTGGGTTCGTAGTCCGGCGGATCGCCCAGCGGGTACTGCCGGTCGAACCGCGTGCAGATGAAGCGCTGCAGCGGGGTCATGATGTCGAAAAGCCTGGGGTCGTTTTCTTCGTTCAGGATCTGCGCGCGGATGGCGGGATCGCGCAGCTTCGCCAGGCGCTCGGCGTTCGGCAGCTTGCTGAGCGCGTGGAAGGTCGGCTTGGGGGTGAACGGGTTCAGCGAGGTGGTCAGGCCGAGGATCAGCCCGACCGGCCGGCAGGCGACCTGCGCGGTGATCGAGGCGCCTTCCGCGCGGGCCTTGTGCACGCCGCCCATCAGGCGCTTCCAGCGCTCGGGGTCGGTGGAGCGGTCGGTCAGCAGGAACCAGAGCGGCCGGCCGGTGGCGCGGTACTGGCTGGTCATCCAGGCGAATTCGTCCGCTTCGTCCTCAAAATCGGACAGCATGCCGAACGCGCCCGCGCCAACCTTGCCGAGCGCCGCGCCGATGCCGAGCAGTTCCTTGTTCTCGGAATAGCGGCCGGGCACCTGCTCGCCGGCCATTGTGCGGTGGTTCTCGGTGCGCGAGGTGGTGAAGCCGAAGGCGCCCGCCTGCAGGCCTTCCAGTGCCAGGTCATGCATTTTGGAAATGTCTTCGTCGGTGGCGATCTGGTGCTTCAGCGCCCGCTCGCCCATCACGAAGACGCGCAGCGGATGGTGCGGGATCTGGGCTGCGACGTCGATCGTGCGCGGCATCTGTTCCAGCACGTTCATGAAATCGGGGAAGCTTTCCCAGTCCCATTTCAAGCCCTCGGCCAGCGCGATGCCGGGAATGTCCTCGACGCCTTCCATCAGGTCGATCAATGCATCGTGGTGTTCCTTGCGGACAGGCGCGAAGCCGACGCCGCAATTGCCGAACAGGATGGTGGTGGCGCCATGCCAGGACGACGGTGCGAGCACCGGGTCCCAGGTCGCCTGGCCGTCGTAATGGGTGTGGATATCGACCCAGCCGGGGGTGACGAGATGGCCGGCGGCGTCGATGTCGCGCCGCGCCGGACCGGCCTTGCCGCCGACCGAGACGATCTTGTCGCCGTCGATGGCGACGTCGCCGGTGAAGGCCGGACGGCCGGTGCCGTCCACGATGGTACCGCCGCGGATGACAATGTCATGCATCGCGTGAAGTCTCCTTTTTCCATGGAACGCTGGGATCGGTGTTCTGCCCGAACGTATTCAAAAAACAGTTTCCACCCATTCCGGCCGGTAGCACAAGGTACTGGCTGGCCAAGGCTGCCGGTACCGGCAAAGATACCTGCAGCGGCCTGGCTGAAACAGGGTCGAGGGGGAACAGACAATGACGACATTCGTATTGATCCACGGCGCCTATCAGGGCGGCTGGGTCTGGCAGCCCGTCGCCGCACGGCTGCGCGCCGCCGGGCACCTGGTCTATGCGCCGACGCTGGATGGCTGTGCGGAGCGCAGGCACGCCGTGCGCCCGGGCATCGACAACGCCACCCACGGCAACGAAATCGCCGAACTGCTGTATTACGAGGACCTGACGGACGTGGTGATGGTCGGCACCAGCTGCGGCGGCATGGTGATGACCGCGGCGGCGGAGAAGGCGCGCGACCGGATCGGCCGGCTGGTGTTCGCCGATGCCCTGGCGCTGATGGACGGCGAAAGCCTGGCCGACATCGTCAAGCGCCCCTCGGCGGTCACCACGGAACTCACCACCGGTGTCGCCCCCGACGATGTGACCGGGCGGCTGTTCAAGGACCTTGACCCCGCCGTGCGCGACTGGGCGGCGGCGCGGATCACGATGCATCCGATCGCCGCGATGCGCGATCCCATGGTGCTGAAAAGCTTCTGGCAGCAGAAATGGAAGGCGACCGTCATCTGGTGCCGTCAGAGCGTCAATCCGCCGGTGGCGCACCAGAAGCGCGCCGCCGAGGCGTTGTCGGCGTCCTGGCATGAAATCGACACCGGGCATTACCCGATGCTGAGCACGCCCGATGAACTGGCGCGGCTGATTTTAGCCTAGGACTTCGGGCGCGCGCCTGAACTAGAATGCGACCGTGCTCCCCTTTCCCTCGATCTCGCCCGAATTCCGGCCCGCGTGAGGCAACCCCGTTCCACCCCGGCGGGGTTGCGCCCGATCACCCGCAGCGTACCGCGCCGGGAAGGCTGGCTGGCCTCGCCGACGCGCAACCTGAGCGTTGGCCTGATCTACATGCTGGTGGTCATGACGCTGGCCACGGCCAGCTACATCGCCGCCGGCTGGAGCCCGGGCGACGCGATCTACATGGTGATCATCACCGTCTATACGGTCGGCTTCAGCGAGGTGCATCCGATCGACACCTCGCTGCTGCGGGCCATCACGCTTTCCACCATCGTGCTGGGCTGCACCGGGGTGATCTTCCTCACCGGCGCGCTGGTGCAGTTCATCACCCTCAACCAGATCAACCAGATCCTCGGCCTTAAACGCATGAGCCATCAGATCCATAAGTTATCGAATCACGTCATCATCTGCGGTTTCGGGCGCATCGGCCTGATGCTGGCGCAGGAACTGACGGCGGGCGGGGCGAGTTTCGTGGTGCTGGAGCAGGACGACGACAAGGTGGAGCAGGCGCGCGGGTTGGGTTACCTCTGCATCCAGGGCGATGCGACCGACGAGGCCGCCCTGCGCGAGGTGGGCGTGACGCGGGCGCATACGCTGGCGACCGTGCTGCCGAACGACGCCGCCAACGTGTTCATCACCCTCAGCGGGCGCAGCCTGAACCCGGGACTGGAAATCATCGCCCGTGGCGAGGCGTCCAGCACCGAGAGCAAGCTGCTCCAGGCCGGCGCCAACAAGGTGGTGCAGCCGACCCATATCGGCGCGGAACGGATCGCCGAGCTGATCCTGTACCAGGACACCGCCCGGCTGATCCGCGGCACCGAGAAGATGCGCGACTTCGAGAAGATCCTGCTGATGCTGGGCCTGGACATGGACGTGGTCGCCGCCGCCCCCGGCAGTCTCGCCGCCAGCCAGACGGTGCAGGGGGTGGAGCGCGAGGCGTGCGGCTGCTTCTTCATCGTTCAGATCAACCGCCGCGACGGTGCGGTGATCACCCAGCCCGAGCCGGACATGCGGATCGAGCCCGGCGACGGGCTGGTGCTGGTCGGGCGGAAGCTGGGGGACCGGAGCCTGTTCGAGGCGCCGGCCGGGCTGTAGCTGCTTGTTTTCCGGCTACGTCCACAAACCCCTCACCGCCTCCAGCTGATCCGGCGCGTCGAACGGGCAGACCAGCAGCGCGTCATCCACGCCCATGCCGTCCAGCCGCTTGAGCCGCTCGCGCGCCTCGGCCGGGGTGCAGTAGAGCGAGATCTTCGCCCGCTCGGCCATCGGATTGGGCGCCGGCTCCGGGCGCAGATCGGTGAAGATGTTGGCCAGCACGACCCGCTTGCCGCCGGCCTTGCGGTACATGTCGATGCCGATGCTGAAATCGTCCCATTCCGAATAGATGCCCGAGCCGATCCAGCCCTGGCAGTGCTGTGCCGCCAGATTGATCCAGCGCGGGCTGCGCCAGGCGCCCAGCAGCACCGGCGGCCCGCCCTCGGTGCCCGGCCAGACCGACAAGGCGGGGCCATATGCCGGCTCTCCGGCCCACACCTTGCGCATAACCTCCAGATAGGCCGGCAGTATCTTGAAGCGCTTCTCGTAATCGACCTCCACGGCGTCGAAATCCGCCTGGGTGGAGCCGCTGCCCACGCCGAAGCGGAAACGGCCGCCCGACAGCAGGTTCAGCGTCTGCACCCGGTGCGCGTGCTCCACCGGATGACGCAGCGGAATTTGCACCACGCAGGTGCCGAGCTCGATACGCTTCGTCTCGCCGCACAGCGCGCCAAGCAGGATCAATGGGTCCAAGGTCGGGCGGCCGCGGCCGAACGCGTCGGTGACCCAAAGGCCGGAAAAACCCAGCGCCTCCACCCGGCGGCCGAAATCGACGATACCGTCGATCACCGCGCGCGGGTCGGTCGTTGCAAGCGGCTGCGGGATCGTGACTATGCCCAGCTTCATGGCGGTTCCTCAAACTTTCTGCTGTTTCGCATGGAATAATTCGGCGGCACTCACGCCGGCAGCAAATCCACGCTGACATCCAGCGTATGCCGCCCGCCGCCCAGGATCACGCCGCGCACCGGGCTGACATCGCCGTAGTCGCGGCCCCAGCCCAGCACCACGTGCTCGTCCTGCACGATCAGGTTGTTGGTCGGGTCCACATCCACCCAGCCGTGACGCGGACCCAGCCAGCAGCCCACCCAGGCATGCGACTGGTCGGCGCCGCGCCTGCGCTCCATGCCCGGCGGCGGGCGGGTGCGGATGTAGCCGGACACGTAGCGCGCCGGCAGGCCGAGGCTGCGCAGGCCGGAGATCATCAGGTGGGAGAAATCCTGGCAGACCCCCGCGCGCTGTGCCAGCACGCGGCCCACCGGCGTGGCGATGGTGGTAACGCCCGGCTGGAATTTGAAATCGCGGCGGATGCGGTCCAGCAGGTCGATCAGCCCGGCCAGGACCGGGCGGCCCGGCGGGAAGGACTGCGCGACATAGGCCGCCACGTCGCGGTCGGCGGAAACCATCGGGCTCGGGAAGACGAACTCCGCCGCCTGCCATTGCCCCGGGCCGCCATCGCGCGCGGCGGCGACCTCCTCCCAGGGCGGGGTGTCGGCCGGATCGGGCGGCGGCGGAAAGGCCACGTCCACCTCGGCTTCCAGCGTGACGGAGAAGCTCGGATGCGGCAGGTCCAGGAACAGCCAGCTGACGCAGTTGCCGAAATGATCCACGCCGTCCGACTGCCGCGCGGCGATGGGATCGGCGATGATGGCGCTGGAAATCACCCGCTGGTACGGCAGCACGCGCGGCAGCAGCCGCACCATGTGGCAGGCCAGGTCCACCGGCTCGGCATAGGCGAAGGTGGTCGTGTGCTGGACGCGAAACTTCATGGCAATCTCATGCCGCCCCTCGGAACGACAGGGCTTCCTCGCCCATGCCGAGCGTCTGCGCCACCGGCAGCAGCGCGAAATAATGCCGGGTGACGCGGTCCGACAGCACGCCGATGCCGGCGCTGAGGTCATGCAGAACCGTCGGCAGTTCGGAGGCGGCGACCGACTGGTCCGCCGCTTCGGCAACGCGTGTCACCAGGGCCTGGGTTTCGTCCAGCAGCGCCGCCGCGACGCCCGACAGCAGGCTGTCGCCCCGCCCGGCGATCTGGTCCAGCAGATGGCCGATGGCGGCAAGCTGGAACGCCAGGCCGCGCGGATTGCCGTCGTCGGCCAGGACCAGGTCCAGCACCGGCGCCGGCTGCAGCACGGTGAGGTAGCGGGTGCGGTAGGTGATCAGCGAATCGCACAGTTCCAGCACCAGCCGCAGCGCCGGTTCCAGCCGCGCCGGCGGCTGTTCCAGGGCGAAGCCGACCTGCGAGGAGATGGCCTGGGCCCGCTCCATGCGCCGGCCCAGTTCCAGGAACAGCCAGCCGCCGCCGCGCACCATGTTCTCCGCCGCCAGCCCGGCGACGGAGGCGGAGAAGCGCAGGATCTCGACCATCACCTGCGACACCGCCTCCAGGCTGTGGTTCACCCTGCGGGAGTCGCTGCGAATTTGCCGCAACGCGCTGGTGAAGGCGCCATACATGTCTCCCGTCAGCCGGTCGCGCACCAGTTCGGTCAGGTGCGCCACGCTGCTGATCAGGTGGGCGATCGATCCTGACTCACGCCCCGCCTCGCGCAGGCTGGCCAGCAATGCCTCCGACAGCGCCAGGCCGCCGGCGGTAACGGTCACGGCTTCGGTGGGGATCAGGTCGGCCTGCGCCAGGCTGCGCGACAGCGCCTCCAGTTCCACCATTTCGCGCGGCTGGACCGCACCACGCGACAGACGCGCGATGGTGGCACGCACCAGCCGGGCGGAGCCTTCCAGGCGCTCCACATAGCGGCCGAGCCAGAACAGGTTGTCGGCCACCCGGCTCGGCAGGTCGCCGGTCGTGCGGCGGATGGCAACCGGCATCACCGGCATCGACGGCGGGCCGACGATGTCGCCCCGCTCGTCATTGAGAATCCAGACGTCCTTGGACAGGCCTTCGCCCGGCAGCGCGCCGCAGAGCTTCTCGTCGGCTTCCAGCACCCGTGCCAGGCCGCCTTCCATGGCCCGCCAGGACTGCCCGTCGAACACCAGGTAGATGCGCAGCACCACCGGACGCGGCACCAGCCCGTTCGGCCCGGCGCAGGGTGCGACGGACGGCGCCAGAGCGGTGGTGGCGGCGAAGCGCCAGGGCTCGCGGGCGATGTCGTCCAACAGCGCGCGCCTCGCGTCGGGGTTCAGCCGGGCCGGCTCGATCGCCGCGGCGCGGCCATTGGCGGCCTCGCGGATCAGCCAGCGTTCCGGGCTGCGCCAGACCATCTCCCGCGCCTGGGCCTCACCTAGCCACAGGGTCGGCACGCTGGCGAGCTTCAGCGGCTCGCCGAGCAGGCGCATCGCCAGGGCCGGCAGCCAGGCGGCGAGTGCGGGGGCCTCCATAGCGCCGGCGCCGGGGTCATTGCTGATACGAACGGTGCCGGAGCGGGCCGCGTCCATCAGGCCGGGCACGCCGATCAGGCTGCCGGCGTCGAGCTCCAGCGGGTCCAGCATCTGCGCGTCCGTCCGGCGGAGCAGCACATCGACCGGCTGCAGGCCCTTCAGCGTCTTGAGGAACACCGCGCCGCCGCGCACCGTCAGATCGCCGCCCTCGACCAGGGCGCAGGACAGCTCACGCGAGAGCATCATGTGCTCGAACCAGTGCACGCTGCCGGTGCCGGGCGTCAGCAGCGCGATGCCGGGGCCGATTGGCGCCGGGGCGGAGCGGCCCTGGAACTGGCCCTGGAACTGGAATTGACCGGGGTATTGCTGCTGATACTGGTCCTGATACCGGGTCTGCTGGAAGCGGCCGGTATAGGCACGCTCCTGCCCAAGGCTCTGCAGGGCGGTCTGCCAGATTTCGAAGAACGGCCGCAACTCGCGCACCTGCATGCCGCCGAAGGCTTCCGGGATCACCTGGGCCAGCACCCGCCGGTTCTCCCGCGCATAGGCGATGCCGGCCGCGCCGGATGTGCGATCGGCGAGCACCCGCCAGGCGCCATCCGGCCCGCGCACCAGGTCGGCGGCGTAGAAATCCAGGAACCGGTGCCCCGGGCTGCGCCTGTCCCTGCATATGGCAGGGGCGCAGGAACCCCTGGTTGGCAAACACCACCGCCGGCGGCAGCACGCCGTCGGCCAGCAGCGACTGGTTCGAGTAGATATCCTGCAGCACCGCTTCCAGCAGTTCCGCGCGCTGCGCCAGCCCCGCTTCCAGGGTGGCGAACTCGTTCGCCGTGATCGGCAGCGGCAGCGGATCGCAGCGCCAGGATTGCTTGCCGCTGCCGGGCAGGATGCCGGTGACGCCCTCGTTGTCGAAGGCGGCGTCCAGGCGCCGGGCGTGCTCGGCCAGCCCGCCGTCGCCCAGGCCGGAGAACGTGCTGAGCAGCTGGCGCCAATGCGGCCGCAGGCCGCCCTGGCCGTCCACCATTTCATCAATGCCCGTCGGCAGCGCGGGCGGCAGGTTTGGCATGTTGTTCACGCTGTAGTTTGGCCCAAGCGAAGGATCATGGGTAGCCTTCGATGCGCCTTGGGTAGCCTTAAGCGAAGCGGCGAAGATCCAGCGTGCGCGGATGTTCCTTGCCAAGCGCCAAACGCGGCTCCGGCATCGGACCTGGCGTATGGCCGATCGGGAAGAACCGGCCGCGCCGGCGCGCCTCGGCGGCGTTGGCGTTCACCGGCAGCGTCTCGTAGCTCAGCCCGCCGGGATGCAACACCTGATGCGTCATGCCGCCCAGGCTGCGCCCGGTCCATCTGTCGTAGACATCGAACACCAGCGGCGCCTGGATCGGCACTGTCGGGTGCAGCGCGCTGAACGGCGTCCCAGGCCTTGAAGCGGACGCCGGCGACATATTCGCCCTTGCGTCTCGGTCGGCTGCAGCGGCACGCCGACGCCGTTGCAGGCCAGCACATAGCGCTCGTCCACCCAGCCGGAGACCTTCACCTGCACCCGCTCCGCCGAGCTGTCGACGTAGCGCGCGGTGCCGCCGGCGGCCTGCTCCTCGCCCAGCACGTGCCAGGGCTCCAGCGCGTGGCGCAGTTCGACCACCGAGTCGCGGATCGTCACCTCGCCGATCTTCGGGAAGCGGAACTCCATGTGCGGGGCGAACCAGTCCGGCTCCAGCTTGAAACCGAACTGCGCCAGTTCCGCCAGCAGCGTCGTTGAAATCCTGCTCGGCATAGTGCGGCAGCATGAACTCGTCGTGCAGGCGGGTGCCCCAGCGGACCAGCTCGCGCTCGTACGGGGTCTGCCAGAACGCGGCGACCGCGGAACGGATCAGCAGCATCTGCGCGAGCGGACATCTCGGCATGCGGCGGCATTTCGAAGGCGCGGAATTCCACCAGGCCGCGCCGGCCGCCGGAGCTGTCGGGCGAGTACATCTTGTCGATGCAGAACTCGGTCCGGTGGGTGTTGCCGGTCATGTCGGCCAGGATGTTGCGGAACATCCGGTCGACCATCCAGGGCGGGGTCTGCTGGAACGGGCGGATCTGGGAGAACGCGATCTCCAGTTCGTTCGTGCTGTCCTGGCGCGCCTCGTCGATGCGCGGGTGCTGGCTGGTCGGGCCGATGAACAGGCCGCTGAACAGATAGGACAGGCTGGGATGGTTGTGCCAGAAGCCCAGCAGCGATTTCAGCAGATCGGGGCGGCGCAGGAACGGGCTGTCGGCCGGATCGTTGGCACCCATGACGACATGGTTGCCGCCGCCGGTGCCGACATGGCGGCCGTCGAGCAGGAACTTCTCGGTGGCCAGGCCGACCTGGCGGGCTTCCTCGTACAGCTGCTCGGTGCGCCTGACCTGCTCGGCCCAGCTGGTGGTGGGATGGATGTTGACCTCGATCACGCCCGGATCGGGGGTGACGGAGAAATGCAGCAGGCGCGGATCGGACGGCGGCAGGTAGCCTTCCAGCATCACCTTGCGGCCCATTTCGGCCGCGGTCTCCTCGATCGCGGCGGTCAGCGCCAGCCAGTCCTCGGCGGCGTAGAGCGGCGGGAAGAACACGTGGATGACGCCGTCGCGCGCTTCCACCGTCAGCGCGGTGCGCACCGTGTCCACGGCACCGCGCTTGTTCTTGGGGCCGATGACCGGGATTTCCTGGGCGACCGGGCGGAAACGTTCCGACGCCGGGGCCGGGTTCCACTTCGCGCAGCACGCGGCGGAACTGCTGTGCCGGCGGGAACGGCGCGCGCGGGGCGAAGGGATCCGTCTCGAAATCATGCTCGACGATGTTCGGGATCGGCCCAGGGCAGCGTTTCCAGCGGCAGGCGGAAGCCGATCGGGCTGTCGCCGGGGATCAGGAACATGACCCCGTCGCGGAACACCCACTTGCCGGACTGCCAGCGCCGCACGCCGTCATCGATCACGCGGCGCAGCGGCAGCACGCTGCCGACGGGTTTCGCCAGGCCCTGCTGGAAGATCCGCGCCATGCGGGCGCGTTCGAGCGGATCGGCGAGCTTGTTGTCCTCGACCACGCACGTTGGCCGGAAGGCGGTGCTCCTTCCACAGATAGTAGTGGATGTCCTCATGCGCCGGCAGGACCAGCGAGGGATCGACCTGCAGCCGCTCGGCCAGGCCCTGGCAGAATTTCTCCGCGTCGGTCGCCCCGGCGGTGTCCTTGTCGTCGTCGGAGGCGAGCAGGCCGGGGTCCGCCCAGACCGGCTCGCCGTCGGCGCGCCAATGGCGAATGCAGCGCCCAGCGCGGCAGCGGTTCGCCGGGATACTGCTTGCCCATGGCGTATTGCAGCGCCGAGCCCGGCGACCAGAGTTTCGCCAGCCGGCGGATCAGCCGGCCGGCATAGTGGCGCTTGGTCGGGCCGAGGGCGTCGGTGTTCCATTCCGCCGCGTCCAGGTCGGTCGCGGCGACGAAGGTCGGCTCGCCGCCCAGGGTCAGGCGCACGTCCCCGCGTGGTCAGCGCGCGATCGACGCGCGAGCCGGTGGCCAGGATGTCCTGCCATTGCTGCTTCGTTGTACGGCTTGGTGACACGCGGGGTCTCGCTGATGCGGGTGACCGACATCTCGAAGTCGAACTCGACCTCGGCTTCCTCGACAAGGCCGGTGATCGGCGAGGCGGAGCCCGGATCGGGGCTGGCGGCGAGCGGGATATGGCCCTCGCCGGTCATCAGGCCGGAGGTGGCATCGAGGCCGACCCAGCCGGCGCCGGGCAGATAGACCTCGGCCCAGGCGTGCAGATCGGTGAAATCGTCGGTCGGGCCTTCGGGGCCTTCCAGCGGCTTCACGTCGCCGACGAGCTGGATCAGGTAGCCGGAGACGAAGCGCGCGGCATAGCCGAGATGGCGCAGCAGATGCACCAGCAGCCACGCGGAATCCCGGCAGGAGCCGCGAGCCTCGGCCAGGGTCTCTTCCGGCGCCCAGACGCCCGGTTCCATGCGTACGATATAGGCAACTCGGCTATTGATCAGGCGATTGAGCGCGACAAGCTTGTCGACATTGCGCACCTCGTCGCGCGGCACTTCGTCGATCAGCGTCTTCAGCAGCTGACCCGGCTTTTCGAGCTTGCGGAACGGCGCGAGTTCCTGGTCCAGAACATGATCATAGTCGAACGGCCAGGTCTCGGCCTCCGGTTCCAGGAAGAAGTCGAACGGATTGATGGTCGCCATGTCGGCGACGAGGTCCACCGTCACGTCGAAATGCGTGACCCGTTCGGGGAATACCACGCGGGCCATGAAATTGCCCTGCGGGTCCTGCAGCCAGTTCAGGAAATGCGGCTTGGGGGCGATGTTCAGCGAGTAGGACAGGATTTCGGTGCGCGCATGCGGCGCCGGGCGCAGCCGGATGGTCTGCGGCCCAAGGTTCACGAGGCGATCGTATTGGTAGGAAGTCCGGTGGGTCAGCGCGACGTGGATCGACATGAGAAACCTTCAGGACGGAATGACACAGGCTGGCACGACCCGCCGGGCGCCGGTATCACACCCTATAGCCCGGCCACAGGAAAGGGCGATGCGAAAATCGTGCCGCTGCGTCACTTGCCGGTGCGGCGGACCGCCACGCGGCGCCGCGTCCGGCCCAGGGGCCAGACCCGCTGCGCCACGGCGAACAGGAACGCGGTCGTCAGACCGAACAGCAGCAGGCCGTTCAGCGCCTCCAGGGCGCCCAGCAGCTTCCAATGGTATTGCAGTTCGATGTTGTCATGACCGTAGGTCGTCATCGCGTTGAGCGAATAGAGCACCGCCGACGGGAAATCCGGCAGGGCGCCCAGCGCGACATAGGCCCCGGCCCAGGCGAGGGCCTCGAGCGCGTGCAGGACCGTGACCACCAGCACGGTCAGGCCGAGCACCAGAACGAACACGGGATAGGAAACCCTGTCGCGGAACCAGCGGCTTTCGTAGCGAGCGGCCAGCGCGGTCAATAGCCACAGGAAGCTGACATGGAACAGCACCACCGCCAGGATCAGCGGCAGGCCCCAGTTCCAAGAGGCGCTCCAGAAAATGGCCGCCAGCGCCCGTTCAATTCCACCCACTCCCGGCCCCTTCCCGCTCCGCCCACTCGGGGGGTAGCACGTGCGTAACAGACGCGGGAGATTCTCGCCTAGAAAGCGGATTGCCCGGGAAAATCCAGAGTTAGCGAATTATACAATGTTTTCCGATGCTTCCGGATAGAGCCCGGTTCCGCAAGCGTTGACCGGCCGGGGCCTTTCCGCCAAGGTGACCCCGCCATTGTCAGGGCCTCCGGCGGGCTACGATGTCTTTCCGCGGGGGAATTGACCGGGCGGTTGAACGGCCCTTCCCCATCCATCCTGCATTCCATCCGCCATCGGGAACCCAGACCATGCATTCACGAAACCGGACACACGCTGGCGCGGCGACATTCATGCGCCGGGTTCCTTTCGCTGTACTGGGCAGCCTGGCCGCCGTGCTGCTGCTCGCGGGCTGCGGCGGGCAGGCATTGGAAGCCGACGGCGTGGCGGTAGGGCCGGCGGCGATCGCGGGGCTGGAACCCTCCGGCCAGGTAGAGATGACCCAGGTGCAGGCCGCCTATATCGGCAGCGGCAGCGCCGGGTCGGGCACACTGTGGTATCAAGGCCGCTCTTACCCCTTCACCGTGGGCGGCCTCGGCGTCGGCGGCATCGGCTTCTCGACCATCGAGGCGGAGGGAGAGGTCTACAAGCTCGAAAACATCGGTCAGTTTCCCGGCGCCTATGCGCAAGGGCGCTACGGCTTCGCGCTGGGCGATACCAGCGCCGGCGATCTGTGGCTGCAGAACGAGGCCGGGGTCATCCTGCACCTGAAGGCGAAACGGTCCGGCCTGATGCTGAGCCTGGGCGGGGATGCCGTCGTTATCGAAATGGCGAAATAGCCCGGCCGGCGTGCGAGAGGCCGCCGGCAGGTAGATGAAGCATGGACGCCGATGAACGATCGCCCGATCGCCATGACCTGCCATAGACCGTTGCCCGGCGTACAAAATCCTTCCAGCCGCTGCCGGAAGGATTAGACTGGCCGGCAAGAAGCTCCGGCGGGAGAATTCAGCCGAAAAAATTCGGGAGGAACCAGAAAATGCTGACAACAGCCGAAACCTTCACAACGGAAGACCTCGACTACCTCCATCACGCCGGGCAGGCGTTCAAACTGCGGCTGTTCCGCCCGAACGGCGCCGGGCCGTTTCCCACGGTCATCGACCTGCACGGCGGCGCCTGGTGCAGCGGCGACCTGAACGAGTGCCAGGTCTATGCCGAGGGCCTGGTCCAGCGTGGCCTGATGGTCGCCGCCATCGATTTCCGCCATGCCGGCGACGGCTATCCGGCATCGAACGCCGACATCAACTATGCCATCCGCTGGGTGAAGGCGAACGCGCAACGCCTCGGCGCGCGGGCGGACCGCATCGGCATCGCCGGCCAGTCGAGCGGCGGACACCTCGCCATGCTGGCGGCGATGCGCCCGGCCGATCCGCGCTACGCCGCGATCCCGCTGC
This sequence comes from uncultured Alphaproteobacteria bacterium, assembly GCA_963839645.1. GTDB lineage: Bacteria > Pseudomonadota > Alphaproteobacteria > Acetobacterales > Acetobacteraceae > PALSA-911. Next base: position 310,257 of record CAWIVZ010000002.1, read on the forward strand.
CCGCCGGCATGGCGGCGCAGGACGCCAGCGTGGCCGCGGTGGCGATGCTGTGGCCGGTGATCAATCCGCTGTCGCGCTACCGCCACGCGCTGCGCGAACGCGCCTCCGCGAACCCCGCGCCGTGGCAGGTCAACATTCCCGAGCGGCATGACCTCTACTGGAAGACCGAGGCCAACATGGCGGAGGGCAACCCGATGCTGGCGATGGAACGCGGAGAAAGCGTGCAGACGCCGCCGGCGCTTTGGCTGCAGGGCCGGCCGGACGTGGTGCATGACTACCGCGACCCCGAGGCGCCGATCCCTGGCAACGAACCCGAGCGCTTCGTTGCCAATTACCGGCGCATCGGCGGCGAAATCGATCTGGTTTATATCGACCAGGCCGCGCGCCAGGGCAGCGCCTGCTTCGACCCGATCGCTTCGTTCTTCCACAAGCATCTGAGACCGTAGAATTTCGGAACAGGGGCGCGATGTCGTTCGCCTGGCTCCGGACGGCCCTGCTGTCGCTGGCGGTCCTGCTGTCTTCGGCGGCGGCCGCCCCCACCGCGCCCCCGGCGTCCGGGCCGGCGGCGCAGGGATCGTCCCTGACCGGACAATTGCTGATCGCGGCGCCGCAGATCCATGACTGGCGGTTCAGCGAGACCGTCATCCTGATCGTCCGCCACGATGCGGACGGCGCACTCGGCATCGTGATCAACAAGCCCATCGGCAATCCGCCGATGGCCGAGCTGCTGGACTCCATCGGCCAGGACAGCGACGGGATCGGCGGCAATGTACGGCTGTTCTATGGCGGTCCGGTGCATCCGGAAATCGGCTTCATCCTGCACAGCACGGACTACCACGCCGCCGGCAGCGTCGACATCGATGGCCGGCTGGCGATGACGAACAGCGCGGAAATCCTGCGCGATATCGGCCACGGCCATGGTCCGGCGAAGCACCTGGTCGCCTTCGGCCACGCCGGCTGGGGTCCCGGCCAACTCGACGATGAACTCGCGCACGGCGTGTGGTTCACCGCTCCGGCGGACCCGGCGCTGGTGTTCGACGCCGACCGCGACCGGCTATGGGACCTCGCCATGACGCGGCGCAACACGCCGCTCTGACGCCGGTTCGACGCCGTGAGCGGCACTTCGCCACGATGCCCCACCAAACATTCATCTTGAAACGAACGGCTTTTTGGCTCTAACATTCCGTCCACCGTCATTGCGATATGGGGAGGCCTCGATGCCGTTCGATGGCAGTGAGTTCCATGGCAATCCGTTCGGTCCTTCGCCAACAGGTACCCGGAACCCAACGCTGTGGGAGTGGCTTCGCGGCCGGATCCTGGCGTTCCTGGCACCGGCACCCGCACCGGACCTCGCGCCCGATCTGCTCACCGTGCAATTGCTGACCACCGCCCGGTCACTGATCGAGGACGAGCGAAACTGGATCCAGCACGATTATGAAACCCGCGACGGGCGGTTCTGCGCGGTCGGCGCGCTGCGCTACGCGGCGAGGTTCATCGGGCCATCCGGCGCCCTGACCGCGGCCAACCGGCTGCTGCTGGCGGTCGCCCGGGAACGCGGCTTCTCCAAGATCGAGAAGATGAACGACCGTTCCAGCCATGAACGCGTGCTGACGGCTTTCGACGAAGCCATCGCGCGGGCGAGGGGTTAAGCGGCGAAGCGCACCGACACCCGGCCCAGCACACCGAAATCGGCCACCATCCGGTCGCCGGATGCGATGGGCAGCGGTGTCGCGCAGGTGCCGGTGGTAACGACCTCGTTGGATTTCAGCGTCAGCCCCTGACCGGAGATTTGGTTGACCAGCCAGGTCAGCGCGACGCGCGGATCGCCCAATACGTTCGACCCGATCCCTTCATGGCTCAGCTTGCCGGGGATCTCCGCAAGGACGGCATGTTCCGACAGGTCGATCGCGCGCCAATCGGCGGTGGTTGCCGGGCCCAGGATGAACTGATGCGCGCAGGCATTGTCGGCGATCAGCTGTGCCGCGCCGACTTTGGCGAACGCCTCGAAGCGGGAGTCCGGCACCTCGATGGCCGGATGCAGCGTAGCGACGGCGGCCAGCACCTCTTCCATCTTGTAGGACGTCTTGCGCGGCGGCAGGTCGCGCGCCATGCGGAAGGCGAATTCCGGCTCGGCCACGCGCATGTGATTGGCGCCGAACGTCAGTTCTCCGCCGTCTTCCCCCACGCCCTCCGCCAAAAGGCGGCCGGCCAGCGGACCGTCGACGCCGATATGTTGCTGCCCCGCCTTGCTGGTGGCGGCGATCTTCCAGCCGAACAGCGGGGCGGCGCTGTGCGTCTGCAGCTGCGCCTGGATGGCGTAGCCCTCCCCCCGCGTCGCAGGCCGCAGATCCGGCGGCAACGCCGCCACCCGGCCGCCGTCCCGCCACAAGCCCCAGATCAGGTCCGCGGCCTGGCGGATTTTGTCGGTATCCATCAGCGGGACCGGGCCGGAGATCGGGTAGCCAATCGGAGGATCACTTCTTGGCCTTGCCCCTCTTCTTGGGCGCGGCAGCCGGTTTCGCCGCTGCTTTCTTCGCGGGCGCCGGCGCGACCTCGATCGTGCGCAGGAAATCGGTGCGCGCCTTCGCACCCGTCATCACGTAGCTGTGGTCCGCGCCGGACAGGATGAACTGCGCGCCCATGGAGATGTAGCGGCGGGAATTCTCCACGTCGTACACGCCGCCCATGCCGGAGAACTTGCCGTGCCTGCGGGCGGCGTCGATGATCGTCTGGTAGGCGGCGATCACCCGGGGATGGCCGAGCTGGCCGGAAATGCCCATCTCGGCGGTAAGGTCGGAGGTGCCCATCAGCAGCACGTCGATCCCCTCCACCGCCGCGATCGCATCCGCGTTCGCCACCGCCTCCGGGCTTTCGATCATCGCGACGATCAGGATTTCCTTGTTCAGCGCCGCCTGCGCCTCGACCGCGGAGGGCGGCTGATAGCCATAGGCCGCCGGAGGACCGCCCCAGCTGCGATGGCCGTCGGGCGGATAGCGGAACGCCTCGGCGATGCGGCGGGCTTCCTTGGCGGTTTCCACATGCGGAATGACCAGGCCGAGCGCGCCGTTGTCGAGCGCGCGGGTGCCCTCGTCCAGCGCGCCGGCGCAAACCCGCACGATCGGGGTGACGCCGTGCGGCAGGGCGGCGATGCAGAGCTGCGTCGCCTCCTGCACCGAGAAGGCGCCGTGCTCGGTGTCGATGAAGATCCAGTCATGGCCGCTGGCCTTGGCCAGCATCGGCACCGCGGCGGTGCGCAGATGATGCACCCCGAAGCCGAGAGCGACCCCACCGGACTGCATTTTCCGTTTCGCCGTGTTTTCAACCAGTGACATGAAACTCTCCCCGAAGCGATTTCCGGCAGGGCAGCACGCGCGGGGGGCGGGGTCAATCGGGTGAAGCGAGCAAGGCCAGCAGGCTGTCCAGGTGGTCGGCTTCCTCGGCCGGTTTGTCGGTGCGGATGCGGGCGATGCGGGGGAAGCGGAGCGCTACGCCGGATTTGTGGCGGGTGGAGCGTTGCGCCGCGTCGAACGCGACTTCCAGCACCATCGCTTTTTCCACCTCGCGTTACCGGGCCGAAGCGGGCGATGGCGTGGTTGCGGATCCAGCGGTCGAGAAGCGCCAGTTCGGCGTCGGAAAAACCGAAATAGGCCTTGCCGACCGGCAGCAGGTCGCCGTCGCGCCAGAGGCCGAAGGTGTAGTCGGAAAAGCTGCCGCTGCGCTTGCCGTGGCCGCGCTGGGCGTACATCAGCACGGCGTCGATGCGCAGCGGGTCGCGCTTCCATTTCCACCAGGGGCCGCGCTGCCGGCCGGCGAGGTAGGGGCTGTCGGCGCGCTTGAGCATCAGGCCCTCGATCGCCGCGGCGCGGGCGCCGTCGCGCAGGGCGGCGAGTTCGTTGAAGCCGGCGAAGGGGATGAGTTCGGAGAGCTGCATGCGCTGCGGGGCCTGGGTGGCATGCCAGGATTCCAGCCGGGCGCGACGGGTGTCGAAGGGGTGCACGCGAATGTCCTCGCTCGGCGTCGAACAGCATGTCGTAGAGGCGCACGCCGGCGGGGTGGGATTTCTGCAGTTGCGGCGAGGCGGTCTTGCGGTTGAGGCGGCGCTGCAGGTCGGCGAAGGGGGCGGGCGCGCCGTCGCGCACGACCAGCAATTCGCCGTCCAGCACGGCGTGGAAATCCATCGTGGCGAGGATGTCGGGAAAGGCTGCGGAGATGTCCTCCGCGCCACGCGAGAAGATGCGCCTGCCGCCGGGGCCGGCGACGAGCTGGACGCGGATGCCGTCCCATTTCCACTCGGCGCGCCAGTCGGCCGGATCGAGGGTTTCGAGGTCGGCCGGTTCCAGCGGATGCGCCAGCATCGGCGGGCGGAACACCGGCGCGCCGGCGGGATCGGGGCGTGGGCCGGCGGCGGTCAGCCAGGCGAACAGGCTGCGGTAGGGCGGGGCGACCCCGTGCCAGATCTCTTCCAGGTCGTCGACGGCGATGCGGCCCTCGCTGAGTTCCGCCAGCGCCACGCGCGCCAGCCGGGCGGAGACGCCGACGCGCAGGCCGCCGGTGATCAGCTTCAGCAGCGCGAGGCGCACGGACGGTGTGGAGGCATCCAGCCAGCCTGAGACGATGGCCGGCAGTTCCGATTTGGGGGTGCCGGCCAGCGTGTCCACAACGTCGGAAATGCTGGGTGGGGCGGCGTTGGTGCGGGCGGCGGGCCAGATCAGTGCGACGGTTTCCGCGAGGTCGCCGACATAGTCGTAGGACAGCTCGAACAGCACGGGGTCGGTGCGCGCGGCCGCGAGTTCGCGGATCAGGCCGGCCTTGGCGGCGGGGAAGCGCAACTCGCCGGCGATGGCGGCGAGGCCGACGCCGCGATCGGGGTCCGGGGTGGTGGCGAAATAGCGCGCCAGCAGGGCGATGCGGGCGTTGCGCGAGGGGGTGAAGGCCAGCCGTTCCAGCAGGGCGGCGAAGGCGATCATGCGGCTTCATCCGGTGCTTCGCCTTCATCCTCCTCGCCGTAGCCCAGCAGCCGCAGCGCCCGGCCGCGGATGCCGCGCAGGCCGGCGGCGTGGATCAGGGCGTCCTCGCGGCCATGCGTCACCCAGATCTCGGGGGCACCGACTTCGTCTACGGTGGCGTTCAGCGCGTTCCAGTCGGCGTGGTCGGAGATCACCAGGGGCAGTTCGACGCCGCGTGCCTTGGCACGCTGGCGCACCGCCATCCAGCCGGAGGCGAGCCCCACCACGGGGTCGGTGAGCCGGTTGGCCCAGCGGTCGGCGATGGCGCCGGGCGGAGCCAGCACCAGCGCGCCCCTCAGGTCGGCCTTGGCGGCGCTCGTGGCGGGGAGCAGCGCGCCGAGCTTCACGCCCTGCCGCTCGTAGACCTCGCACATCTTGCTGAGCGCGCCATGCAGGAAAATCGGAGAATCCCAGCCGGCCTGGCGCAGCAGGGCGATGACCCGCTGGCATTTGCCCAAGTGCGTAGCAGCCGACGACATGGGTTCGCTGGGGAAACAGCGTCAGGCTGCCGAGCAGCTTGGCGATTTCGTCTGCCACCGGCGGATGGTTGAACACCGGCAGGGCGAAGGTGGCCTCGGTCACGAACACGTCGCAGGGGACAGGGACGAAGGGGTCGCAGGTAGGGTCGGCCGAGCGCTTGTAGTCGCCGCTGACGACGGCGCGGCTGCCGCGGTATTCCATCGCCACCTGGGCGCTGCCGAGCACGTGGCCGGCGGGCTGCAACCAGACGCGCACATTTCCCAATGTGATCGCCTCGCCCCAGGCAAGTGCCTGCTGGGAACCCCCGGCGCCGGCTTCGCCAAGCCGGGCTCGCATCACCGCCAGCGTGTCCTTGTGGGCCAGCACCGCCCGATGGCCGGGCCGGGCGTGGTCGGAATGGCCGTGCGTGATCACCGCGCGGTCGGCGGCGCGGACGGGATCGATGAAGAAACCGCCGGGCTCGCAGTACAAGCCCTGTGGCAAAGGCTTCAGCCAGGTTTGGGGGTGGGGCATCTTGTCCTTTGCGGCTCTGTCCACTCGGCCTAAATAAGGGGAGATGGATAGAACATTGCCAGAACTCTTTTCCGGCTGGTTCGCCGGGCGCGGCTGGAAACCGCGGCCGCACCAGCTGGCGATGCTGCTTGCGGCACGGGCCGGGGAGTCGGTGCTGCTCATCGCGCCGACCGGCGGCGGCAAGACGCTGGCCGGGTTCCTGCCCAGCCTGATCGAGTTGCACGAGGCGCCGCGCGAGGGGCTGCACACGCTGTATGTCAGCCCGTTGAAGGCGCTGGCCACCGATATCGCCCGCAACCTGACCGCGCCGGTCACCGAGATGGGCCTCGCCGTCACGATCGAGACCCGGACAGGCGACACGCCGGCCAACCGCCGCCGGCGCCAGCGGGAGGCGCCGCCGAATATCCTGCTGACCACGCCGGAAAGCCTGGCGGTGCTGCTGTCGCTGGCCGACGCCCCTGCCCTGTTCGCCGGGCTTTCCCGCGTGGTGGTCGACGAGGTGCATGCGTTGGCCGGCACCAAGCGCGGCGACCAGCTGGCGCTGTGTCTGTCGCGGCTGCGTGGGATCGCGCCATCCACGCGTATCGCCGGGCTGTCCGCCACCGTCGCGCATCCGGCGGCGCTGATGGCGTATTGCGGCGCCCACCGTCTGATCGAGGAGCCGGACGGCACGCCGCCGGAAATCTCGTTGATGGTGCCGCCGGGGGAGCTGTCCTGGGCCGGACATATGGGGCTGGAGGCCGCACCCCTGGTTCTGGCGCGCATCCGCGAGGCCGGCATGACGATCGTGTTCGTCAACACCCGCGCGCAGGCGGAGCTGATCTTCCAGGAACTGTGGAAGCTGAACGACGAAACCCTGCCGATCGCCCTGCATCACGGCAGCCTGGAAGTGGAGCAGCGCCGCAAGGTGGAGGCCGCGATGTCGGCCGGCAGGCTGCGCGCGGTGGTGGCGACGTCCTCGCTCGATCTCGGCATCGATTGGGGCGGCGTGGACCAGGTGCTGCAGATCGGCGCGCCGAAGGGGGTTTCGCGCCTGCTGCAGCGCGTCGGGCGGGCCAATCACCGGATGGACGAGGCCTCGCGCGCCGTGCTGGTGCCGGCCAACCGGTTCGAGGTGCTGGAATGCGAGGCGGCGATCGAGGGCGTGGCCGCGCGCGAGCTGGACGGCGATCCGCCGCGGCCGGGCGGGCTGGATGTGCTGGCGCAGCATCTTCTCGGCATGGCCTGCGGCGCGCCGTTCCTGCCGGACGACGCCTATGGCGAAATTCGCACGGCGCAACCGTACGCGAACCTGCCGCGGGAAGATTTCGACGCGGTGCTGGAATACGTCGCCACCGGCGGCTACGCGCTGGCCGCCTATGAGCAGAACCACAAGCTGTTCACCGACAGCGAGGGCCGGGTGCATGTCCGCTCCGCCCGCATCGCCGCGCAGTACCGGATGAACATCGGCACCATCGTCGAGGCGCCGCTGCTGAAGGTGAAGCTGGTCGGCAAGCGCCGCTTCGGCCCGACCTTGGGCGAGGTGGAGGAGTATTTCGTCAATCAGCTGCGCCCCGGCGATGCCTTCATCTTCGCCGGGCGGAAGCTGAAATTCCTGCGCGTGCACGAAATGGCGGTGGAGGCGGCCGAAGGTGGCGAAGGCGATCCGCTGGTGCCGGCCTATGCCGGCGGGCGGCTGCCGCTGACCACCAACCTGGCGGCAAGGGTGCGCGGCCTGCTGCAATCGCCGCGCGACTGGCAGCGCTTTCCCGAACAGGTGGCTGACTGGCTGCGTCTGCAACAGAAGCGCTCCCGCCTGCCCGGCCGCGATGATCTGCTGGTGGAGACGTTTCCCCGCGGCGGCTGCTGGTATCTGGTGGCCTATTGCTTCGAGGGCCGCAACGCGCATCAGACCCTGGGCATGCTGCTGACCAGACGCATGGAGCGGGCCGGCTTCGCGCCGCTCGGCTTCGTCGCCACCGACTACGTGATCGGCATCTGGTCCGCGTTCCAGCCGACCGGCATCGCCGCGCTGTTCGACCAGGACATGCTCGGCGACGACCTGGAGGAATGGATGGCCGACAGTTCCATGCTGAAGCGGAGTTTTCGCAACGTCGCGGTGATCGCCGGGCTGATCAACCGCAACAGCCCAGGCGCGGACAAGAACCGGCGGCAGGTGACGGTGAATTCCGACCTGATCTACGAGGTGCTGCGCCGCCACCAGCCCGACCATATCCTGCTGCGCGCCACCCGGGCGGATGCCGCGCACGGGCTGATCGACCTGGAGCGCGTGGCCGCGATGCTGGCGCGGGTGCGCGGGCGGATCGTGCACATGGTGCTGTCACGCGTGTCGCCGCTGGCGGTGCCGATCCTGCTGGAGATCGGCCGCGAGCAGGTGACCAGCGAGGCGGACCAGGACGAATTGCTGGCCGAGGCGGAAGCCGTGGTGGCGGAGGCGATGAGCGAGGCGGAACCGGAGATGCCGCAAACCCGTCGCCCGACCCGCAGGGCCGCGCCGGTTCAGACGGATCTGTTCAACGCATGAGCGCTGCCCCGATCCACGTCGCCGGCGAGCGGCTGATGCTCGATCCCGCCGGCGCGCTGCTCTGGCCCGAGCACGGGCTGATGGCGGTCTCTGACCTGCATCTGGAAAAAGGCACCGCCTTCGCCCGTCAGGGGATGCTGCTGCCGCCCTGGGACACGCGCGCGACGCTGGATCGCCTGGCGCTGCTGCTGCGCCGCTACCGGCCGAGGATCGTCGTGGCACTCGGCGACAGCTTTCACGACCGCGGCGGCGCTGCCCGGCTGCCGGCGGCCGAGGTCGCCCGGATCACCGCCATGACCGGCACGACGCGCTTCGTCTGGGTGCTCGGCAACCATGATCCGCAGCCGGCTGGGCAGCTAGGTGGCGATTGGGTGGATGAATTTTCGCTGGGAACGCTCATATTCCGGCATCAGGGTAATGCAACCGTAGTACGAGCCGACTCGCCAGGAGAGATCTGTGGCCATCACCACCCCAAAGCCGCCATCGCCGTGCGCGGTGGCACGCAGAGCCGCGCGTGCTTCGTCGCCGATGCGCGGCGCGTCATGCTGCCGGCCTTCGGCGCCTATACCGGGGGCCTGGATGTGACCCATCCGGAGATCTCCCGGCTGTTCCCGCGCGGCGGACGGGTGTTTCTGCTCGGACGCGAGCGGCTGTTCTCCTTTGCGCTTGCCGCGCCCAAGCGGGGTGCGGCCCGTTGACCGACGCCCCGGCTCTGCTCTGGTTCCGCCAGGATCTTCGCCTCGCCGACCATGCGGCGCTGCACGCGGCGCTGCGCGGCGGGCGCAAGGTGCTGCCGGTGTTCGTGCTGGACGATGCGGCCGCCGGGGCCTGGGCGCCGGGCGGGGCGTCGCGCTGGTGGCTGCACCACAGCCTGGCCGCGCTGTCTGGTCGGCTGGCCGCGCTCGGCGCGACGCTGGTGCTTCGCCGGGGTTCGGCGCTGGAACAGATCCCCCTTCTGGCACGCGAAATCGGCGCCACCGAGGTGCATACCGGCGGCGGACCGGAACCCTGGGCGCGCGCACTGGACCGCGACGTGGCGGCGGCGCTGAAGAAATCTGGCGCGGAACTGCACCGCCACCGCACGCGCATGCTGTTCAATCCGGAGGCCATTCGCACCGCCGCGGGCGGCGTCTATGGCGTCTACACCCCGTTCGGCCGCGCCTGCCGGGCGAGCGGCGGACCGCGCCCATTGCTGCCCGCGCCCGAACGCATCCCCTGCCCCGCGCCGCCGGCCTCGGACCGGCTGGAGGATTGGGGGTTGCTGCCGAACGGTCCGGATTGGGCCGGCGGCCTGCGCGCGTCCTGGACGCCCGGCGAGGCCGGCGCCCAGGCCCGGTTGCGGCATTTCCTGCAAGATGGTCTGGTGTCCTATGCCACGCGCCGCAATCTGCCGGGGATCGATGGCACCTCGATGCTGTCGCCGCATATCGCCTGGGGCGAGATCTCGCTCGCGCAGGCGTGGTTCGCGGCCGAAGCCGTTTCTGGCGGCGCCGGCGAGGGGCTGGCGGTGTTCCAGTCCGAACTGCTCTGGCGCGAATTCTCCATCTATCAGCTGTGGCATCATCCGGACCTGCCGGAACAGCCATTGCGGAAAAATTTCGCCGGCATGCAATGGCGCGAAGATCCGGCGGGGCTGGCGGCCTGGCAGCGCGGGCAGACCGGCATTCCCATCGTCGATGCCGGCATGCGCCAGCTCTGGCAGACCGGCTGGATGCATAACCGGGTGCGGATGATCGTGGCCTCGTTCCTGACCAAGCATCTGCTGCTGCCCTGGCAGGAAGGCGAGGCCTGGTTCTGGGACACGCTGGTGGACGCCGACCTGTCCGCCAACGCCGCCAGCTGGCAATGGGTGGCCGGCAGCGGTGCGGACGCGGCGCCGTATTTCCGGGTGTTCAACCCGGTGCTGCAGGGCCAGAAATTCGACCCCGACGGCAGCTACGTGCGCCGCTTCGTGCCGGAACTGGCGCGGCTCGGCGGCAAATATGCGCACGCCCCCTGGGAAGCACCGGCCCCGGTGCTGGCCACGGCCGGGATCGTGCTGGGGCGCACCTATCCGCGGCCGATGATCGATCTCGCCGCCGGGCGCGACCGGGCGCTGGCGGCGTGGCGGGGTTTGGCGGCATGAACGTTCCCATCCAGCCGGCCCCGCTCACCCAGGCGACAACGCTCCCCCGCCCGGTCATTCCGCATGGCGTGCCGATCCGCGTCGTCGGCGACGTGCACGGCGATGCCAAGGCGTTCGCCTATGCCGTCGCCACCGACCGGTTCGTCGTGCAGCTCGGCGATCTGGTGGATTACGGCCCCGACAGCGCCACCGCGCTGGAGCTGATGTTCCAGCTGATCGACGAGGGCCGCGGGCTGTTCCTGCTCGGCAACCACGACTTCAAGCTGGCCCGGGCGCTGGCCGGGCAGCATGTCTACATGACGCCCATCCTGGCCGAGACGCTGCGCGCCCTGGGACCGGAGCTGCGCAGCCGGGCGCTGGCGGAGTTCCTGCGCGCCCCGGCCTGGCTACGCCACGAAGGCGCGCTGTTCGTGCATGGCGGGTTCCATCCGGCGATGCTGGCGAACGAGGCGCCGGCGATCGATCTGCGCCGCCCGGACGGACCGCTGTCGCGCGCCTTGTACGGCGAGCCGACCGGACGCACCCAGCAGGACGGTTTCCCCGAACGCAGCCTGGGCTGGGTGGACCGCATCCCGGCGGGAATGACGGTCTATTGCGGCCATGACCGGCGCAGCACCGACGGCCGGCCCTACCGCCGCTCCGGCATGGGCGGGGGCACGGCGGTGTTCCTCGACACCGGGGCGAGCAAGGGCGGGCACCTGTCCTGGATCGACCTGCCGGCCGCGCCGGAGCGATAGGCCCGGGACCGGGCTGGTCCGCCGCGTATCCGGGGGGGACAAAGCCGCGGTTTCATGGCAGGATCGAACCCGAGAAACCAGTCGGACCTAGCGATCGCCGATGCGACAATTGCTGTTACTGCGCCACGCGAAATCGTCCTGGGATGATCCGAAGCTGTCGGACCATGCCCGTCCGCTGAACTCCCGCGGCCGCAAGTCGGCCAGCGCGATGCGCCATGCCATGCGCGAGCTGGGCCTGGCGCCGGACATCGTTCTGGTATCTTCGGCCCGGCGGACGCTGCAGACCCTGGAAGCCCTGGAACCGTGGGACGACCAGCCGCTGGTCGAGCCGATGGACCAGCTGTATCTCGCCGATGCCGCCCATCTGCTTGGTGCGCTGCGCGAGGTATCGGACACCGCGCGCAGCGTGTTGCTGATCGGCCATAACCCCGGCCTGCACGATCTGGCGCTGCTGCTGGTCGGGCCTGTCGGGCTGGGCACGCAAAGCCCGAACATCAGCCGACTGGCCGAGGGCTACCCGACCGGCGCGCTGACCGAGTTCTCGATCCCCGGCCCCTGGTCGACGCTGGGGGAAGGCGGCGGCCGGCTGCTGCGGTTCCTGGCGCCGCGCGATCTGCCGGAACTGGCGGCGTGAGTTGAACGATCCCGGGCCAGCGGTATCCGATGTCGAAGATCCACCTGTCGAAACGCCGGAAGAAGCCTCCCTGCCTGAAGCGCCGGATCCGGATGCGGTCGAATGGGACCTGGTCTTGCCGCTGGAGGATGCCGCCCGGCTCGGCCGGCTGAAGCTGCTGGCGAAGCTGCGCGAGGGACGTGCCCGCAGCCGGGCCGTGCGCATGGTCTGGCATGACGGACCGGACGGATCCCTGGCGAAGGCCGGGCTGGCGCTGGTGGAACAGCGCGGCCACTGGCGGCTGGAAATGCTGCGCCCGCCGGCCGAACCCCGGCCCGATGCCGCCTGGCCGCCCGGGACCGTCCCGCCGCTGTTGGCCGAAGCCGCGTCCCAGCAGGATCTGGTCACGGCCGCGCCCTTGCGCGAGCAGGCCGCCCCACCGTTCACGCCCGCGCTGCCCGAGCCCTGCATCCCCTGGGCGGCGTTCGAGGGGCGCGCGCTCAGCCTGTCGCTGCGCTACGCGCATCAGCCGGTGGAACTGACGGTGCTGCAAGGCGCGATCCGCACCGTGATGCGTGAGCACCCGACCGCGCGGCTGCACATTTCCGGCCCGCCGGTGGCAACGACGGCCATCGCGCTGCTGCTGGCCGGCGAGATCGGGCTGGCGGTGCCCCGGGCCAGCCTGGCCGCCGAAGCGATCGCGGCGGCGCGCGGCGGCGCGCCGAAGCCGCGGGCACTGGGCGCGCCGAAGCTGTCGCGCGATTTCGCCGTGGCCGGGGCATTCGACCATATCGTCGCGCATCTGTCCGATGTCATCCTCTACTGGGGACCGCTGGCCGCCGGCGGCGAGGACGGACCGGAGCCGGTGCACCAGATGCGCGTGGCGACCCGACGGCTGCGCTCGGCCTTGTCGATCTTCAGCCGCGCCACCGCCTCCCCCAGCGTCGCCCAGGTGGATGCGGGCCTGAAGGCGCTCTCCAAGGCGCTCGGTCCGGCCCGGGACTGGGATGTCTTCAATGGCGGGATCGGCGCCGAGATCGGCCATGCCTTCGCCGCCGACCAGGCGGATGGCCAGGCCGTGGCCCGGCTGCTGGCGGCAACGGAACGCCAGCGGGTCGCCGGGTATGAAGCGCTGCGCCGCTTCGTCGCCTCCCCCGACTACCGCCAGCTGGGAATCCGCCTCGCCGCGCTGGCCGCGACGCGGCCGTGGGAGGCGGAAATCGGCGAGGACGCCCACACGGCGCTGGACCTGAAGCTGGAGGCTTTCGCCGCCACGGTGCTGCAGCGGCGCTGGAAGCGGATGTTCGCCGAGGGCGACGACATCGGGCAGCTGGAAACCGAAACCCTGCACGCCATCCGCCTGCGGGCGAAGCGGCTGCGCTATGCGGCGGAGTTCTTCGCCGCCCTGTTCCCGCCGAAAGCCACGAAGCGCTTCATTCTCCGGCTGAGCGAGTTGCAGGACAAACTCGGCACGCTGAACGATGGTGCCGTGGCGGCGGACCTGCTGCATTCCCTGCAGGGTGGCGGCACCGAGCGGGCCTTCGCGATCGGCGCGGTGCGCGGCTTCGTGGCCGCGATCGGCGGCGCCTCGCGCGCCGGCATCGCGGATGCCTGGAAGAAGTTCCGCAAGCAGGATCCGTTCTGGACTTGACGAATTTACAACTCGTGACAATTCGCCGGTTGCGCCCGCGTGCCGCGCGGGCTACGCGTCCGTCCGGAGGCTGTCCCGACGGGTCGTGAAGCCTTCCTGTTCAACGCCGTCAGAACAAGGCTTCGCGCACCGTGCAATTGCGCCGCCCGCGCCGAATATTCCGCTCCTCCCCCTCCCGCCCGTCGTTCGGGCTTTCCTGGCTCGCAGGCTCCGTCCGGCCGGTGCATCTGGGCCTGGGGGCGGTCGTGCTGCTCGGCGCCGCCGTTCTGACCTTCGCCGGGCCGCTTTCCTCCGCCGGCCCCCTCGCGGGCGTGTTCGCCGGACGCTCCGCCCCATCGGTTCGCGTGGAAGCGGCGGCGGGCGACATCGCCGTCGTCGACGGCAGCACGCTGCGCCTCGCCAAGCAGGTGGTGCGGCTGCTGGGCATCGAGACGCCGGAACGCGGCCAAACCTGCCACGCCGCCAGCACCATGGGCGCTTCCCTGGGCGGCTTCGACTGCGGCGCCGCCGCCGCGGCCGCGCTGGCGGCCCTGGTGCGGGAGCACCCGGTTGCCTGCGACGTGCGCGACACCAACTCCATGGGCCGTCCGCTGGCGATCTGCGACGCCGGCGGGAAGGAACTGAACCTTGCTTTGGTCGCCGACGGATGGGCCCGCGCCGGAAGCGCCCGGGGCCTGGCCGGCAACCGGGCGGAAGACCTCAAAAAGGCGGAGTTGCTGGCCCGCAGCGAGCATCGCGGCCTGTGGGCGCAGCCTCCCGCGGGAACCCGATAGCGGCCGGGCCGGCGCGATAGAACGCCGCGCGCCCGGCACGATAAAATGCCACGCGCGTGGCACGATAAGACCATGCTGCGGGCGCGAAGGTTGCGTCCGCCGCAACTCCGCCATAATTTTCCTCCGAGCCGGAATTCCAGCCAACGAGATTTGTCGAACGATGCATCCCACCCCACCTGCACGGAACCGGGTTCCCAGGCGAGATGCAGCGCAACGCCAGGCTCGTCGCCATACAGAACGGCCCGTAAGGGCTTGCCGGTACGGGGTTTTGTGGCTGGACTGTCAAACGCGGCCAATATTCACGTGAGGGCAGATGCCTTCCAACGCAGACAAGGAAACACGCATGGTCAGCAACGGGTCGGTCACCATCACGCTGGATGGATCCAATAAATCCACCAAGCTGCCGTTGATCAGCGGCACCGTCGGCCCGCAGGTGGCAGACATCCGCAAGATCTACAACGACCTGGGGATCTTCACTTTCGATCCCGGCTACGGCGCCACCGCGTCGTGCGAGAGCAAGATCACCTATATCGACGGCGACGAAGGCGTGCTGCTGTATCGCGGCTACCCGATCGAGCAGCTGGCGGAGAAATCCACCTTCCTCGAGGTCGCCTACCTGCTGCTGAACGGCGAACTGCCGAATGCCGCCCAATCCAAGGATTTCAATTCCGGTGTGATGCGCCACACCATGCTGCACGAGCAGCTGCGCACCTTCTACAACGGCTTCCGCCGCGACGCGCACCCGATGGCGGTGATGTGCGGCGTGGTCGGCGCGCTGTCGGCCTTCTATCACGACAGCCTGGACATCACGAACCCCGAGCACCGCCGCATCAGCGCCTTCCGCCTGATCGCCAAGGTGCCGACGATCGCCGCCTGGGCGCACAAGTACAATATCGGCCAGCCGTTCATGTATCCGCAGAACGATCTCGGCTACGCCGAGAACTTCCTGTACATGTTCAACGCGGTTCCGGCCGAGCCTTACAAGGTGAACCCGATCCTGGCGCGCGCGATGGATCTGATCATGATCCTGCATGCGGACCACGAGCAGAACGCCTCCACCTCCACCGTGCGGCTCGCCGGCTCCACCGGCGCCAATCCGTTCGCCTGCATCGCCGCCGGCATCGCCAGCCTCTGGGGTCCCTCGCATGGCGGCGCCAACGAGGCGGTGCTGCACATGCTCGGCGAGATCGGCCATGTGAAGAACATCCCGACCTTCCTCGAGCAGGTGAAGGACAAGAACAGCAAGGTGAAGCTGATGGGCTTCGGCCACCGGGTCTACAAGAACTTCGACCCGCGGGCGAAGATCATGCAGGCGACCTGCCATCAGGTTCTGGGCGAGCTTGGCATCAAGCACGACCCGCTGCTGGAACTGGCGATCGAGTTGGAGAAGATCGCGCTGCACGACGACTACTTCGTCAGCCGCAAGCTCTATCCGAACGTCGATTTCTACTCGGGCATCATCCTGAAGGCGATGGGCTTCCCGCTGTCGATGTTCACCGCCCTGTTCGCGGTGTCTCGCACCGTCGGCTGGATCAGCCAGTGGCAGGAAATGATCGAGGACCCGGAGCAGCGCATCGGCCGGCCGCGGCAGATCTACACCGGCGCGGCCCAGCGGAACTACGTGCCGCTCGACAAGCGCGCCTGAACCGGACCACCAGCCTAAGGCTCCGCCGCCCGGCAGGGGAACCTGCCGGGCGGCTTTCTTTTGTTCTCCGCCGGTTGCGGCCGGCATCTGCCGGACGACGGGAGCGCGCCGGCCGGTCCGCACCGGAACGGCCGATACAATTTCATCCTGTGAAATTCGATTGAATTCCGCCGCTGTGAATGGAATTATCCACAGGTTGTTGACAATTTACGTGAGCAACGAGTCCCAACCAATTCCGAAAACTCACGTTTTTTTCCGGCGAATTTCACTATCCCGTCAATTCTTCGTTTTACACACGATAAATTGATGTCCGGTCGCGACGAATTTATCGTGAATCCATCGTGAAAACTCAGCCGAAATTTCGCTTTTCCCGCGTACGGTTAACAAACGCCTACCCAAGCGCCGATTTGGGCTCTCAAATACATCTCCAGGTTGAATTCGAACCCGGGAATTTCTAGGAGAAAAAATCGTGCGCCCCACCATGTCCCTTGACGCCCTTGTGAGAAACCGCCTGAAGACATGGCCCCAACGTCCGCCCGGCCTTGGCGGAAGCGGTGCAGGCAATGGTGCCTGGCTGCGCGGCCGGCCGGACGACGGATATAAATGCCTCCCGTTCCTGAAGCTGCCCGGCAGCGACCGGCTGCGGACGTTGCCGGACGGGCTCTGGCTCCATTTCGGCGGCACGCCTGTGGAGCCTTTTGTGGATATCCTGGCCGTGGAGGCCTGCGGTTCGCTGTCCAACCTGCTGGACAAGCGCTCGCGCTTCGCCCCCAGCACGCATTCGTTGCTGGCCGTCTGCCCGGTTCCCTGGCTGCTCGCGCCGGCCGCGGAAGGCACCCAGACGCCGCGCTGGCAGGCGATCGGCCTGATGCGGGAGGCGCCGAGCCTGTCGTTCATCGTGCCGGTGCGCGACGTGCGCGTGCTGTATGGCCTGAAGCAGGATCATTACCAAGGCTTCGCCAGCTGTCAGGTGCCGCATCCGCACGAATATTTCGTGCCGATGGAATCGCTGACCGCCGCGGAAGGCGACAAGGACCCGGCCCTGCAGGCGTTGCTGTCGCGGGCCTCGGTCAGCGCCAACTTCCTCTCGCCGCCCCGGGTGACCAGCCACAGCGCCGATCGCACCGCGGAGATGGTCGCCGCCCGTGCGGCTAGGCGCGTGGCACGCCGAGAATTTGCCGACCAACATCTGGTCTGTCGGTGATCAGCCCGTCCACGCCCCAGCCGGCCAGCCGGCGCATGTCGGCCGGGCGGTTCACCGTCCAGGGGATCACCAGCAGGCCGAGTTCCTGGGCCTCGGCCACGAGGTCCTCGGTGAGCCCGGCGAAGGCGGGCGACCAGGTCGACCCGCCTTCGGCCGCCACCGCGCGGGGCACGGAGCCGGCGAAATCCTCCGGCGCCGGGCCGTCCCACCAGAGCCGCGCCTCGGCCACCGTCTCCTCGGAGGTAAGCCAGGCATAGGTCAGGTCCGGGCGCAGCCGGCGCAGGTGCCGGGGGCCGCGCCAGTCGAAGGACTGCACCACGGTCCGCTCCGTGGCGCCGGCGGCATCGGCGGCGGCCGCGACCGCTTCCGCCATCGCCTCCGGCGCCACCGTCCATTCCCGGTCAGAGGCGATGGTCTTCATCTCCACGGTGAAGCGGGTGGGCAGCGCCAGCGTTTCGGCAAGTGTCGGGATGCGGGCGCCGTCGATCGGGTCCTGGTCCGGATACAGCGCCGCGTAGGCGCTGCCGGGGCGGATGCGCCCGACATCGAAGGCGGCCAGGTCGGCGGCCCGCAAGTTCCGGATCAACGGGCCGCGGGCTGGCAGCCACTCGCCGCCGAGGCGGGTGATGTCGCGGTTCAGCGCCGGATCGTGGCTTACCACCGGCACGCCGTCGGCGGTCATCGCCACGTCGATTTCGATCCCGTCTACGCCCAGCGCCAGGGTGCGGCGGAAGCCCTCCAGGGTGTTTTCGGGGAACAGGCCGCGCGCCCCGCGATGTCCGATCAGCAGCATTGAATGTCCCATCTTGTAACCACGAGCCATTGCCGCCCATCTTGCGGCGGAAGGCAATCGGGGCGAGCGGACAATGGCGAACGAGAACGTTCTGGGCGTGCTTGGCGGCATGGGGCCGCTGGCCAGCGCGCAGTTCATGCTGCGGCTGACGCTGCTGACGCCGGCGGAACGCGACCAGGACCATATTCCCGCCGTACTCTGGTCCGACCCGCGCGTGCCCGACCGCACCCGCGGCAAGCTATCCGGTGGCGCCGATCCGCTGCCCTGGCTGCTGCGTGGCATTGACGGGCTGAAGGCCGCGGGATGCGGCGCCATCGCCATTCCCTGCAACACCGCGCATGGCTGGTACGAGGAGATGACGGCGCGTGCCGGCATGCCGGTGCTGCACATCGTCGACGCCGCCGCCGCCGACCTCCGCCGCCAGCATGTCGCCGCCGGCAAAATCGGCGTGATGGGCACCCAGGCGACGCTGAACATGCGGCTGTATCAGGACCGCCTGGAACACCAGGGCTGGGACTGCCTGATACCCACGCAGGACGAAATGGACCGGCTGGTCAGCCCCGCCATCGCCCTGGTGAAGGCCAACCGGGTGGCCGAGGCCTACGAACCTCTGGCCAGCGTGGTCCGGAGCCTGGCGGCGCGCGGCGCTGGCGCGGTGGTGCTGGGTTGCACGGAAATCCCGCTCGGCATTCAGGCCGGTCCGTTCCGGAGCCTTGGCGTTCGCGTCGTCGATAGCATCGACGCGCTCGCGCTCGCGGCGATCGAGTGGGCGCGAGGTTAGGCGACGAATCGGGCCCTCCTTCCAACCAGGGCGGGTTCGCGCCAGCTTGCGTTTGGGATGCCGGCCGTTGGCCGGGAAACCTTCCAAAACCAAGGGATTCCTGTGGATCTGGTGATAATACCGTGAGCGTTATCACAGCCGGCGGCACCGGAGCCGCCTCAGACTTGACAGTGATCCAGAACGATGTCCCCCTCGGTCTTGAATGTCACGTCGTTCTGGAAAACCCGGAATGCCGATAAATCGTGACGAAAATCTAGGGGGAGACTGGATTCATGTCCTTGAAAGACGAGGATCGCGCCCAGGCCTCTAACGACGCCGCGTCGGGGCGGCAGACATTCTCGCTTCTCACGCTCACCGCCATGGTCGTTGGATCCATGGTCGGCGCGGGCATCTTCTCCCTGCCCGCGACGTTCGGGCGCGCGACCGGGCCGTTCGGCGCCATCGTCGCCTGGATCATCGCCGGGTCCGGCATGTTGATGCTGGCGTTCGTCTTCCAGATACTGGCGCAGCGCAAGCCACATCTGGACGCCGGCATTTTCGCCTATGCCAAGGCGGGTTTCGGTAACTATCTTGGGTTCGCCGCCGCCTTCGGCTTCTGGTTCGGCACCTGCCTGGGCAACACCACCTACTTCATCCTGATCATGTCGACGCTGGGCCGGTTCTTCCCGATATTCGGCGACGGCAACACGCTGATCGCGATCGTTCTGTCGTCGATCATCCTCTGGGCCGTGCATTTCATGGTGCTGCGCGGCGTGCAGGGGGCGGCGGCGATCAACACGATCGTCACGATCGCCAAGATCGTTCCGATCGCTATCTTCATCATCTGCATGGCGCTGTTTTTCGACCCGGCGAAGTTCGCCGCGAATTTCTGGGGCGGCGAAGGCTATAGTCTCGCCGACGTGGTCAACCAGGTGCGCGGCACGATGCTGGTGACCGTGTTCGTGTTCATCGGCATCGAGGGTGCGAGCGTCTATTCCCGCTATGCGCGGCGGCGCGAGGATGTCGGTCTGGCGACCGTGTTCGGCTTCCTCGGGGTTCTCTGCCTGCTCGTCCTGGTGACACTGCTGCCCTACGGCATGCTCGACCGGGCGCAACTCGCGCAGATGCGCCAGCCGTCGATGGCGGGGGTGCTGGAACAGGCGGTCGGCTGGTGGGGGGCGATCTTCATCAGCCTGGGACTGCTGGTGTCCGTGCTCGGGGCCTATCTGGCCTGGTCGCTGCTGGCTGCCGAAGTGCTGTTCACGGCTGCGAAGGACGGCACCGTTTCGCGCGCCCTGGCCGGCGAGAATGCCAACGGCTGCCCTCCGCCCTCTGGCTGACGGCATCCATCGTGCAGGCATTGCTGATCCTGACGATGTTCGCGCGCGAGGCGTTCAGCCTGGCGCTGGCGCTGACCAGCGCCAAGACGCTGATCCCGTATCTGCTCGCCGCAGGCTTCGCGTTCAAACTGGCGCGAAGCGGGGAGACCTACGATGTCCGCCCGGAGGAACGCCGCGGCGACCTGATCCGTACCGGGCTGGCGACGGCCTACACGATCTTCATGCTGATCGCCGGCGGCCCCAAATACGTGCTGCTGTCGGCGATCTTTTTTGCGCCCGGCACGATCCTGTTCATCCTCGCCCGGCGTGAACAGGGCAAGCAGGTGTTCACGCCGGTCGAGTGGATCCTGTTTCTGGCTATTGTCGCCGCCGCCATCTTCGGGGTTTACGGCCTCGCCACCGGCATTATCACGATCTGAACAGGAGAAATCGACATGAGCGGCACAAAGACGACGTACGGCGTTCATTCCGAGGTCGGCAAATTGCGCAAGGTGCTGGTCTGCGCGCCGGGCCTGGCCCACACCCGCCTGACGCCGAGCAACTGCGACGATTTGCTGTTCGACGACGTGCTGTGGGTGGAGAAGGCCAAGCGCGACCATTTCGACTTCATGAGCAAGATGCGCGATCGCGGCGTCGAGGTCGTGGAGATGCACAATCTGCTCGCCGAGACCGTGGCTGATCCGGCGGCGAAGAAATGGCTGCTGGATCGGCAGATCACGGTCAATGAAGTGGGACTGGGGCTGGTCGCCGAAACCCGCGCATTCCTCGACAGCCTGGAACCGCGGCAATTGGCCGACACGATGATCGGCGGGCTGTCGGCGATCGAACTGCCCGACAAATACCAGTCCGACTACCTGACCATGGTGCGCGAGGCGACCGGTGCCACCGAGTACCTGCTGCCGCCGCTGCCGAACACCCTCTACACGCGCGATACGACTTGCTGGATGTACGGCGGCGTGACGATCAATCCGCTCTATTGGCCGGCCCGGCGGGAAGAGACGCTGCTGATGGCGGCGATCTACAAGTTTCATCCGAGCTTCAAGGATGCCGGTATCCAGGTCTGGTGGGGCGATACGGACGTCAATCACGGCACGGCGACGCTGGAGGGCGGCGACGTGCTGGTGCCTGGCAACGGCGTCGTGCTGATCGGCATGAGCGAGCGGACCTCGCGCCAGGCGATCACCCAGGTGGCGGCTTCGCTGTTCGCCAAGGGGGCGGCGACGCGGGTGATCGCGGCGGCCATGCCGAAGCTGCGCTCCGCGATGCATCTGGATACCGTGTTCACGTTCGCCGACCGCGATCTGGTCACGGTGTTTCCGGAAATCGTCGATCGCATCCATCCGATTTCGTTGCGGCCGGGCAAGGGACCGACCGGGATCGAGGTGACGCTGGAGAAGAAGCACTTCCTGGATGTGGTGGCTGAATCGCTGAACCTCAAGAAACTGCGGGTCGTGCCGACGGGCGGCAACGCCTATGCCAGCGAGCGGCAGCAATGGGACAGCGGCAACAACCTGGTCGCCGCGGCACCGGGCGTGGTGTACGCCTATGACCGCAACACCGTCGTCAATACGGCGCTGCGCAAGGAAGGCATCGAGGTAATCGAGATCGTCGGCGCCGAACTCGGCCGCGGCCGAGGTGGCGGCCATTGCATGACCTGCCCGCTGATCCGCGACCCGATCGAGTTCTGACCCGCGGCCGGGAAGCAAGATTGGGGCTTCGCCCCAAACCCCAGGAGGGCTCCGCCCCTCCACCCCGCAAGGGAACTTGTTCCCTTGACCCTGATAAATTGGTTTCTTGGGGATAGGGCCATGACGTAGCCGTTCAACGGCTACAACGGGTCGGCCCTATCCCCAAGAATCCAGTCCATGGGGTTGAGGGGACGAGTTCCCTCACGGGTGCAGGG
>CAWIVZ010000003.1:0-597500 GCA_963839645.1 uncultured Alphaproteobacteria bacterium
CACCGGTTCCGTGCCGACGATCGTCGTGCGGTGCATCACCCGTCGCTCGCGCGGATCGAACGGCGTTACCTGGTGCATGGTGCACCGGTTGTCCCACATCAGCACGTCGTCGGTCTCCCAGCGATGGCGGTAGACGAATTGCGGCTGCCCGGCGAATTCGGTCAATTCGTCGATCAGTCGCTTGCCATCCTCCTCCGACAGGCCTCCACCTCGTCGTTGTAGATCGGGCTGATGTAGAGCGACTTGCGGCCGGTGACCGGGTGCCTGCGCACCATCGGCTGCCAGACCGGCGGGCATCGCGGCCTTTTCTTCCTCGGTCAGCGGCTTCAGGTCGCGCAGATTATGCAGGTGGCCGAAATTATGCCGCGCCTTACGGCCCTCGATCTGCCGCTTCAGCGCCTCGGGCAGTGCCTCATAGACCTTATACAGGTTGGTGAACTGGGTTTCACCGCCGGTGCGGCTGACCTCCACGCCATGCAGCAAGCGCGCCGGTGCAGGGAACGGTGCGATAGCTGCTGTCGGTGTGCCAGAACTGCGCCAGCGACACCTGCTGGACCGTCGGGTGATCCGGCGGCATCAGGTTGCCGTCGTCATCCACGTTGGAGACGCGGAAGATCTCCTTCACGCGCTGGGATTGGATGATCTTCTGGTGGAAGATTTCCGGCTCGCCAAAGTAGCGGGTGAACGCGACATGCTCCTCGTCGGTGATGTGCTGTTCCGGGAAAACCAGAACCAGGTGCTCCATCCAGATATCGTGCAGTTCGCGGAACTGGCCGGATCATCGCCCGGCGCATATCGACGCCGCGTACCTCGGCGCCCAGCGCCGGATGCAGCCTGCGCACCGATAGTTGCGAGGTGGCCGCGTTGGCGTTCATGGTTCCTTCCTCCCTGAAAAATTGCCTTCAGCCTGGATGTTCGGCGAATTCGAAGCCCATCGCCCTCGTGTGGTAGAAGATGCCGCCGTCCTGGACGATCAGGAACAAGGCCTGTTCGTTGCCGCCGTTATGGTGCGAATGGACGGCGACCGGCGGTGTGATGGTGGTTGCCCATGGCGCCCAGTCCTTCCGTCGCCCGTCCATCATCGAAAAGCAGCGCTCGCCCTTGATGATCAGGCTGACAGCGACGGAGTTGTGCCGGTGCGGCCGCTGCACCGCCCCGCCCGGCAGCGAGTTCATCGCCACCGTGAGCGTCGGAAGGATATTGCGGGTCGCCTCCTGGCGTTCCGCGGAGAAGATCAGCGCCGAGCCGGCGATCTCTTCGGTCCGGCCGATGTCGTAGATCAGGTCGATCTGGCGGGCGATTTCATCGGCACGATAATGCACGATCTCGGTCGGTGCCTGGCCTGGCGCGGCGCGCGCAGGTTCTCGAAGGCGAGCTGCGGTTCGTTGCTGACGATCCACAGGATCGCATCCTCCCCCGCAGCTTCATGATCGTGCGGCACGCCACCCGGAAGCACCAGGATGTCGCCGGCATTCCATTCTATCGTTTCCTCTCCGCAGGAGGTGCTGCCGGCTGCCGCGGATGACATAGGCCATGACGCCGCTGGCGTTGAAATCCGTCTGCCAGCGCCTCGTTGGCCTTGATCTTGGCGTAGCGGATCAGGATCAGCGGCGTTGTCGCGGGAAAGCCGCAGGCGAGAACTTTGGACAGATCGCACGGGATCAGGCCGGTCGGGGTCGCCGGGTCCAGGGCAAGCGCGGGTTCGTCGGTGAAGATGTGGTCTGGAACCGGAGGCAGCTTCACGTCGAAGCCGTTGCCGGTGTTGAAGAACCGTCCGCGCGCTTCCGCCGGGGTTCGGGGCGCGGCAGCCCGTTGCACGGGCATTTCGGCGATGCTCCTGGGGCGTGGCTGTCCTGACATTGCACGTTCTCCCGCGTCGGCTTGATCGTCGTTTCTTCGATTTGGGACCTTCGATCTTGGACATCCTACCGCCTGGCTGACCGCTAAGCCAATGGCTCCGTCAAACCTCCGAGCGGATGTCGGCCAGTCGGTAGCCCTGAGCGAACAGCAGGGCGCGGAGATCGGCGTGGTCGATGCGGGCGCGAGCCTCCGCCGCCACGATCGGCTTGGCGTGGAAGGCGATCCCGAGCCCGGCTTCTCGCAGCATGGCCAGGTCGTTGGCGCCGTCGCCCACCGCCAGGGTGGCGGCCAGCTTCAGGTTTCGTGCCGCGGCCAGTTCCTGCAGCGTGGCGAGCTTGGTGTTGCGATCCAGGATCGGCTCTTCCACTTCCCCGGTCAGCGCGGCGCCGTCGTCGATCAGCACGTTGGAGCGGTGCACGTCGAAGCCGACAAGTTCCTTCACCCGTCCGGTGAAGAAGGTAAAGCCGCCCGATACCAGGGCGGTCAGGGCGTTGTGCGCGCGCATGGTGGCGACCAGCTCGGCGGCGCCTTGTGGCCGCTGCACCTGCGCCAGGGTCTTTTCCAGCGCACCCAGCTTCAGCCCTTCAGCATCGAAACGCGCAGGCGCAGGGCCTGGGCAAATCGAGTTCCCCGTCCATGCACGCCGCGTGATGGCGGCGACTTCGTCTTCAGCCCGGCGAACCCGGCGAGTTCGTCCAGCGTTTCGCCGGCGATGATGGTGCTGTCCATGTCGGCGATCAGCAGGCCCTTCCGCCGGCCGCGGGTGCGCATCGGTATTGCGTCCACTGGGGCATCGGCAAGAGCGTCGTGCACTATGTGCAGGTCCGGAGTGGCGGCCACGGGATATCGGCGTCCTCGCGGGAGAGAAGTCGGGGGGGCCGCCCTGCACCGCATCGCGGATCTGGTCGATCAGGGCGGGAGTCAGGGCGGTCGCCGTGCGCTTGGCAACGACGGTAAGGAGGTAATTCATGTTGGGCGGACCCTGGCGAGAACAGGAGCACGGTGGCAAGTGACGAACAAGGCCCAGCGTGAGCAGCCCACCGCCCGGATTGTCGCCGGCCCGACTGCCAGCGGAATCGGCGCTCGCCATGATGCTGGCCGAGCAACTCGGCGGCGTCGTGACACCGCGACTCCATGCAGGTCTATCGCGAACTCCGCGTGCTGACCGCCCGCCCCACGCCGGAGCAAGAAGCCCGGGTGCCCCATCGCCTGTACGGCGTGCGCCCCGCGGCGGAGGCCGGCAGCGTGGCCTGGTGGCGGAGGCGCGCTGGCCGCCATGCAGCCCCGCGGAGCCGGCGGCTGCCGATCCTGACCGGCGGCACGGGGATGTATTTCGCGGCACTGACCGATGGCCTGGCCGAATCCCGGCACCGGCGAGGCCGCGCGGGAGGAGGCGCGGGCGTTTGCTGGCGGAACAAGGTCCGGCCGCGCTGCATGCCCGCCTGGCCGTGTCGATCCGCGCCACCGCCGCCCGTCTGAGCCCAAGGACAGCCAGCGCATCGCCCGCGCCTGGGAGGTCTGGCGCGGCACCGGCATGGGCCTTGCCGCCTGGCACAGGCCGCCGGGCGACCGGCTCCGTGGCGGTTCTGCCGCCATCCGCCTCGATCCGCCGCGCGAGGCGTTGCGCGCCGCGATCGCGACCCGCTTCGAGGCGATGATGCGCGACGGCGCGCTGGAGGAGGTGCGCGCCCTGCTGGCCTCCTGGACCCGAGCCTGCCGGCGATGCGCGCGCACGGTGTGCCGGAATTGTCCGCCCATCTGCGCGGGGACATTGCGCCTGATGAAGCGGCGCGCCGGCCGAGTTGGTGACCGGTCATACACCAAGCGCCAGGCGACATGGTTCCGCATCACGAGCTCGCGGAAAATTCGGCCATGCATACGATCCATGCGCGATTCTCAGAACGTACGCAATTTCGGAAAGAGACATGGACGATCTGTTCCCCTTTATTCGAGCCGTCACTTGACGCGCTGCACCATCCGGGCCTATCCGTGCGCTCTGCGCCAAGGACCATCCGGTCGGCGCGATCGAGGTATGGAATATGTCTGAGCCGAAATCCTAGTCTGGAGCTGAAATCCTCATCCGCGCCCTGAAGGACCAAGGCGTAGAGGTTATCTTCGGCTATCCCGGCGGCGCCGTGCTGCCGATCTACGATGCGCTGTTCAACCAGAACGCCATCCGCCACATCCTGGTGCGCCAGGAAGGCGGCGCCGTGCACGCTGCCGAGGGCTATGCGCGCCCACAGGGAAGGTCGGCGTGGTGCTGGTTACCTCCGGCCCGGGCGCCACCAACGCGGTGACCGGGTTGGTGGATGCGCTGATGGACAGTATTCCGGTGGTCTGCCTGACCGGGCAGGTGCCGACGCATCTGATCGGCAACGATGCGTTTCAGGAAGCCGATACCACTGGCATCACCCGTCCGGCGACAAAGCACAATTACCTGGTGCAAGCGCGTCCGAGGATCTCGCCCGCGTTGTGCACGAGGCGTTCTATGTCGCGCGCAGCGGCCGGCCTGGCCCGGTGGTGATCGATCTGCCGAAGGATATTGTGATCGCTCCGGCCCCCTACACCGAGCCGACGCGGCGACGCAGCCGTACCGTCCGCGCACCGAGCCCGATCCCGGCCAGATTGCCAAGGCGGTGGCGCTGCTGAAGGGCGCAAAGCGTCCGGTGATCTATGCCGGCGGCGGCGTGATCAACTCCGGCCCGGGGCCTCCGATCTGTTGACCAAATTCGTGCGCCTGACGGGCTTCCCGTGCACCAACACGCTGATGGGGCTCGGCTCCTATCCGGCGAAGGATCCGCTGTTCCTCGGCATGCTGGGTATGCATGGCACCTACGAGGCCAACCTGGCGATGCATGGCTGCGACGTGATGCTGGCGATCGGCGCCCGCTTCGATGACCGCGTGACCGGCAGGCTGAATGCCTTCTGCCCGAACGCGAAGAAGATCCACACCGATATCGATCGGTCCAGCATCAACAAGAACGTGCCGGTGGACGTGCCGATCATCGGCGATGCCGGCCGCCGTGCTGCGCGCCCTGCTCGCTGCGTGGAAGGCCGACGCCCGCAAGCCGCATACCCGGCGCTCGCCGAATGGTGGCGGCAGATCGATGAGTGGCGGGGCAAGGAGAGCCTGCGTTCACCCAAAGCATGGAAGGGCGCGATCATCAAGCCGCAATACGCGATCCAGCGGCTGTATGAGATCAGCCGAGATGAACGCCAAATCCGGCAAGGAGACCTTCATCACCACGGAGGTCGGCCAGCACCAGATGTGGGCGGCGCAGCATTTCCACTTCATAAAGCCGAACCGCTGGATGACCGGCGGCGGGCTGGGCACGATGGGCTATGGCCTGCCTGCGGCGATGGGGGTGCAGATCGCCCATCCGGACGCGCTGGTGATCGACATCGCCGGCGAGGCCTCGATCCTGATGAATATCCAGGAAATGGGCACGCTGGCGCAGTACCGGCTGCCGGTGAAGGTGTTCATCCTGAACAACCAATACATGGGCATGGTGCGCCAGTGGCAGGAACTGCTGCATGGCGGGCGGTATTCGGAAAGCTATTCCGCGGCGTTGCCGGATTTCGTGAAGCTGGCGGACGCTTTCATGCCTCCGGCCTGCGTGCGAAGTCGGTCGATGAACTCGACGACGTGATCGGGAGATGCTGACCATCGATCGCGCGGTGATCGCGGATATCGCCGTGGACCCGGAGGAGAACTGCTTCCCGATGATCCCGAGCGGGGCGGCGCATAACGAGATGATCCTGGGTCCGGAGCACGAGACGGCGGAGCAATCAAGCCGCACCGCCGGCGTGACCGACGCGGGTCTTGCCCTGGTCTGAGTTTTTGGCGCATGAACGCGCCGGCCGCTGACCAGCGGCCAGCGCGTTCTGCATTTTCCTGGTTGCATCATGTCAGCACAGATCGATAAGACCGAGCGCACCGCGACCATATCGGTGCTGGTGGATAACGAGCCGGGGATCCTGGCGCGCGTGGTCGGGCTGTTTTCCGGCCGTGGCTACAACATCGACAGCCTGACCGTCGCCGCGGTCGATGCCGCGCATACGCGGTCGCGGATCAACATCGTGACCACCGGCACCGAAATGGTGATCGAGCAGATCAAGGCCCAGCTCGGCCGGCTGGTGCCGGTGCATCAGGTCTCCGACCTGACGCGCGAAGGCCCCCACATGGCGCGGGAAATGGCGATGATCAAGATCGTTGCAACCGGCGAAGACACGCGTGGAGAGCATGCGTCTGGCCGACACGTTCCGCGCCCGGGTGATCGATGCCACCACGGGCAGCTTCGTGTTCGAACTGACCGGCGCCACCGAC
This sequence comes from uncultured Alphaproteobacteria bacterium, assembly GCA_963839645.1. Taxonomy (GTDB): domain Bacteria; phylum Pseudomonadota; class Alphaproteobacteria; order Acetobacterales; family Acetobacteraceae; genus PALSA-911. The sequence continues at coordinate 6,188 of CAWIVZ010000003.1, forward strand.
AAGCTGGACGCGTTCATCGAACTGATGCGCCCGCTGGGGCTGGCCGAGGTTTCGCGCACCGGAGTTGCGGCGATTGCCCGCGGCACCCGCACGATTTGACTTTTCCCTAGATAGACACTTCCACAAAGGAGAGAACGCCGATGCGCGTTTACTATGACAGCGACGCCGATGTGAACCTGATCAAAGGCAAGAAAGTCGCGATCATCGGCTATGGCAGCCAGGGCCATGCCCATGCCAACAACCTGAAGGACAGCGGCCTGACCGAGCTCGCCGTTGGTCTGCGTCCGGGCTCCGCCGGCGTGGCGAAGGCCGAGGCCGCCGGGCTGAAGGTGATGGATCCCGCCGACTGCGCCAAATGGGCCGACGTGATCATGGTGCTGACGCCCGACGAAGGGCAGGGCGACCTGTATCGTGACAAGCTGCACGCCAACATGAAGCCGGGCTCGGCGCTGGCCTTCGCGCATGGCCTGAACGTGCATTTCAACCTGCTCGATCCCCGCGCCGACATCGACGTGTTCATGATCGCGCCGAAGGGCCCGGGCCATACCGTGCGCAGCGAATATCAGCGCGGCGGCGGCGTGCCGTGCCTGGTGGCGGTGTCGCAGAACCCCTCCGGCAATGCGCTGGAGATCGCGCTGTCCTACGCTTCCGCCATCGGCGGCGGGCGCGCCGGCATCATCGAGACCACCTTCAAGGAAGAGTGCGAGACCGATCTGTTCGGCGAGCAGGTGGTTCTGTGCGGTGGCCTGGTCGAGCTGATCAAGGGCGGCTACGAGACGCTGGTGGAAGCCGGCTATGCGCCGGAAATGGCGTATTTCGAGTGCCTGCACGAAGTCAAGCTGATCGTGGACCTGATCTACGAAGGCGGCATCGCCAACATGAACTACTCGATTTCCAACACCGCGGAATACGGCGAATACGTCACCGGGCCGCGCATCGTGAACGCGGAGACGAAGGCGGAGATGAAGCGGGTGCTGGAAGACATCCAGTCCGGCCGTTTCGCGCGCGACTGGATGCTGGAGAACAAGGTGAACCAGTCCAGCTTCAAGGCGACGCGCCGCCGCCTGGCCGAGCACCCGATCGAAGAGGTTGGCGCGAAGCTGCGGGCGATGATGCCGTGGATCAGCAAGAACGCGCTGGTGGACAAGACGAAGAACTGAACTTCTTCGTTCCAGAAGGTGTTGATACTAGAAGGCGCTCCCAAGGGGGCGCCTTTTTGCTTCAGTATACTCTATGTGGTTGAACTATCCGGAAACGATGCTCTAGCTCTCTGTTTTGACGAGCAATTTCATCGGATCATGTGAAGAACATGATCCGATAATGCTCTAGCCAGCCGGTTCGAACCAGAAATCCAGCACATCGCCTTTGCGCTGCTCGGCGAACTTCGTGATCACCCGCGTGCCGATCGTCAAGCTGCTTGGCCGCGGCCTCGCGCGGATCGGTCAGGTCGACGCCCTTGAAATACCCGCCCAGCGCGGTGTCCGCGCCATCCAGCAGCACGTAGCCAAACGCATAGGGCGGCGGCGGCAGGTTGTTGAACTGCTCATAGACGATGGTGAACGCCTCGATGCGCCCGCCGGGCCCGACCTCCACCCAATCCGTCGTCGGCAGCAGCGTTTCATCGGAGAACGCCCGCGGCGGCACCAGCACGCGGCCGGTCTTGGCGCAGCGCCGGCCAAAGATCTTGCGCGTTGTCGCGGATCTGCGTGAAGAAATAGCTCGCCGTCTCGCCCAGCGCATGGTCGTAGGTGATGTTCCAGACTTCCTGGCGCGCCAGCAGTTCCATCGATCTGCTGTCTCCTCATGCCTCGATCACCATCGTGCCGAAGAATCTGATGATCGCCGCCATTGCCGCTCGCGATGCCCACCCGCGCGCCCTTCACCTGATGCGCCCCGGCGCGGCCCCACACCTGCAGCGCCACCTCCGCCACGCGCGCCATCGCGGTCACCGCGATCGCGTTGGTGCACAGCGTGCCGCCGGACGGATTCACCGGGATGCGTGCCGCCCAGCTCGAACTCGCCATCGCGCAGCATCGCGCGATCGACTCGCCCGAGCTCGGCACCAGGCCGCGCGGCATCGATCGCGTGGAACTCGGTGTTGCTGAACGGCGCATACAGTTCCGCGACATGCACCTGCTTCGCCGGATCGGTGATGCCGGCCATCCGGTAGGACTGCTCGAACGACCGGCCAAGCGCGTAGGCATCGGCGTGTTCGGCCGTCGGGTTGTTGCCCATGCGGTCGCCCATCCAATAGGTCTCGCGCGGCAATGGCCGACGCCGGTGATCCACACGGCATCCAGCTTATTGTCCCGGATGAAACGTTCCGATGCCAGCACCATCGCCGCGCCGCCGCGAAGATTGCGGACAGCAATCCATCAGCTTGATCGGCCAGGAGATGCATGCGCGATGCCAGCACCTCGTCGATGGTCACCATCCGGCGCAGATGCGCCTTGGGATTGAGCGAGGCCTGGCGGCGGTTCTTCACCGTGACCAGCGCCATGTCCTCCTCGGTCATGCCGTAACGTTGCATGTAGCGCACGGCGGACATCGCCAGCATGTTGATCGTGCCAAGCGGCAGCTGCGCGCTCGTAGGTCGGGTCCCAGATCTTGTTCAGCACGGTCTGCTGAATCGCCGCACTCGCCGACCTTGTCGGCGCCGGCGGTCAGCACGACGTCGCAGACGCCGGACGCGATGTGGTAATACGCCGCCGCGACCGCTGGAGATGCCGGTGGCGCCGCCGGTGTTGATGCGCAGGAACCGCTTGTTGCGCCCGCCCACCGCATCGACGCCAAGCCGCTCGGCATTGCCGATGCCGACCATCGCATCCGGCGACAGCGAATAGACCACGGCCTCGATCGCGTCGAAATCCAGCTTGGCGTCCAGCATCGCCGGCACGACGCGCCTCGCGCACCAGGTCGGGATAGCTGGCATCGTCGCGGCGTGAGCGAAAGTCCGACTGGCCGATGCCGATGATGCCGACGCGATCGGCGCTCATGCCTGCGCCTCCCGCTTCCTGTCGCGGCCAACACGATGGCGGCTTGATACTGCATGGCGAACCCGCTGCCGGCATGCGCCAGGCCGCAGCGCGCGTTCTGCGCAGTTGATGCGGACCGGCGCGGCCGCGCACCTGGTTGGCGATCTCGGCGATGCGGATCAGCCCGGTGCAGAACACCGGATTGAAGGTCATGCACGCCGCCGGACAGGTTGACCGGCAGCGCGCCCGCCGCGCGCGAAGCTGCCATCCGCCACGCGCGCCGCCCAGTCGCTCGCGCGCGCACAAGCCACAGCGCCTCATAGGCGAGCAGTTCCGGATACGGCGTCGCGTCGGTGATTTCCGCCAGGTCGAACGCGGTCGGCGGGATCGGTGATGCCGGCTTCGCGCGTAGGCCTGTCGCGCCGCCGCGACCAAGCGCCGGAGCGCGTCGCCAGATCGCGATCGCCGAGGAAGCTTGGCTCGGTCGCCCAGCCCATGCCGCGCAGCCAGGCCGCATCGCGCAGGCCGCGCTCGGCGACGAAATCCGGCGCCGCCAGCACCATCGCCACCGCGCCGGTGACCGGCGCGCGTCGTCATGCCGGCGGTCAGCGGCCAGCGCGCCGGCCCCGGGTCCGGCCGCACCGGCGGATCGGGACAGGCCAGCGCGCCGTGCGGCGGTTCTTCGCGGCCACCGCTTGCCGCGACTCCCGCGCGTCCGGGCACGCTATGCTCCAACGCCGACGCCTGCAGCGCGTGCGCGGACAATTCGTCCAGCGGCAACGCGCGATGGAAATACGGATCGGCGCCAAGCCGTTGCGCCTCCGACATGCGACGATGCCTCGGTCGGGCTCCAGGCGACCACCAGTTGCGTGCGGAACTGCCCGGAGGCGACGCGCAGCGCACCCAGGATGAAGGCATGCTCCGACGCCGACGGCGTGGACAGGATGTCGCGATCGACGCCGCCGACCGGGCCGGACGCCATCATCACGGAAATCGCCCGGCCGTCGAACTGATCGTTGCAGCCGACGACGATGCCGTCGATGTCCTCGATCGTGAGGCCGGCATCGGCGAGCGCGCTTGCGAGATGTCGTAGATGATTTCCTCCAGCGAGCGGTCGCGCGCCGGCGATCGCCGGCCGGATCGCGCAGCCGATCACCGCGGGTTGGACTTTGCATAGCGGCATCGTAGCATCCTCTCCGCTTCGAGGGGTTCGCGCGCTTGCGGCGGCTCGCCGTCGATCCAGGCCGGGAACAGCGCCTGCAGCCCGGCCGCCGTTCGCGTCACCAGCCCGCGCGACGCATGATGCGGCGAAGCGCACCGCCTCCGCCAGATCCAGCACCGGCGTCACGCAGCAATCGCCGCGGCGAAGCGGGCCTGGCAATCCGCCAGTGTCATGGTCTCGCGAGGCAGGCCGCGACATCGGCGATCAGCCCGTGCTGCGGCAGCGTTTCGTCCTGCCGCGCGATCCACTCGGGATGGCCGGCGGCTTCGCAGAAGGCCTGCCAGAACTTGGCCTCGACCGCGCCGACCATCACATGCCTGCCGTCGCCGGTCGCATAGACCTGGTAATAGGCCGCGCCGCCGTTCAGATAGGTGGCATTCGGGCTGCGGCACCGTTCCCTGTGGCACCGAAGGCGGCGAGCTCGAACAGCTGCAGCGGCATCGCCACATCGGCGAGACCGAGATCGATATGGCAGCCCTGGCCGTCGCGGCTGCGCGATTGCAGCGCTCCCAGAGATCGCGATCACCGCGAACAGTGAGCCGGACAGATCGGCGATCGGCGGATCGAAGAAGCGCGGCGGCACGCCGTTGCGGTGCAGCACCCCGGCGGCGGCGAGATAGTTGCCGTCGTGACCGGCGGACTGCGCGAGTGGCCCCTCGGCGCCATAGCCGCTGATCGAACAGTAGATCAGGCCGGGATTGCGCCCGCGCAGTTCAGCCGGGCCAAGGCCCAGGCGGGCCATCACGCCGGGACGAAACCCCTCGATGAAGATATCGGCCGTATCCGTCAGATCGAGCAGCGCCGCGCGCCCCGCATCGGATTTGAGATCCAGCCGGCGTCACGGTCTTGCCGGCGTTGAGCGCCTCATGAAACAGCGGCCGGCCGGCCGCGTCGCGCGGCCCCAGGGAGCGCATGTCGTCGCCCCATGGCGGCTCGACCTTGATCACCTCGGCCCCCATGTCGGCCAATTGCAGGCTCGCCATCGGGCCGGGGATGTAGAACGAGACATCCACGACCTTGATGCCGGCCAGAAATCGGTTGAAGCGGCTCATAGCACCGCCATCGGCACGATCGGGCTCGCGGTGCCGCCGACGATGGGCAAGGGGGCGGCGGCGAAGGCGAATTCGCCCTGGCCGGTTTCCGCCAGCGCCCGCAGGCTGAGGCCTTCCAGCAGCGGCACGCCGTAATTGCGGATCAGGCATTGATGCACGGGAAACACCGTGCCGGCCGGGAACGGCAGCACCTCGATCGCATAGTTATCGGCGCCGACCAGCGCCACGCCGCGACTTCGCCAGCCACAGCGCCGCGTCGATGTCGATGCCCGGGTTCCTGGTCGAAGCTGATGGTTTCACCGGCCTGCTGGCGTTCCAGCCACCCGGTGCGGATCAGCACCGCATCGCCTTCGGCGGGCGTCACACCGGCCTGGGCAGCGGCCTGCTGCAACTCGGCCAAGCCGATGCTGTCGCCATCCGGCACCGCGGCGCCACGCAGGCGCACGACGTCGAGCAGTACTCCGCGGGTAAAGATCGGCGGCATCTTGTCGATGCCGCAACGCGCGGCACCGGACGTGCTGCGGGTGCCGTTGCCGGAGAAACCATTGTACAGCTTGTCGTCGTGCCAGGCGTGGCACAGCGCATCGATATGCGTGCCGACATGCAGCGGCAGCAGGATCGTGTCCTCGGCGACCTGGAAGCCACCGGGGCTGCGGGCGCCGGCGGCATAGTCGCCGCCGTCGCGGTTCATGAAATGCAGCACGCCCGGGCGTTGCGGCGGGACCGCCGTGCTGCGCGAAAGCGGCTGGGCCAGGCTGAGCACCTGTCCGGTCCGCACCAGCGCGGCGGCGGCGCGTACCTGCGCCGGCCCGATGCGATTCAGCGCGCCGCGCTCGTCCTCGGCACCCCAGAGGCCCCAGGCTTCCTCGCGTCATGCCGTTGCCGCCTTGCGTAGCGGCGGCGGCCAACTGTTTCAATTCGCGCCGCATCAGCTTGCCCGTCGCCGTCACCGGCAGCGTCGGTCGCGAAACTCGATGATGTCGGGCACCTTGTATTTCGACGCCACGGACCGGCAATGCGCGACAATGTCCTCACGGCTGGCAACCTGGCCCGGCCTCAGCACGACGAAGGCCGCCAATAGCTCGCCCTGCAGCGCATCGGGCAGGCCCACCACCCCGGCCTGACCCACCGCGGGATGGCGCATCAGAACATCCTCGACCTCGGCGGGCGAGATGTTGATCCCGCCTTTCTTGATCATTTCCGTGGTGCGGCCGACGAACACCAGTTCGCCGTCTTCGTTCAGATGCCCCATGTCGCCGGTGCGGAAGAAACCATCCGCGGCGAAGGCCGCGGCGGTCTAATTCCGCGTTGCCTTCGCCATAGCCGCGGGTGACGTAGCCGCGCACCTCGATCAGCCCGTCCTCGCCTTGCGGCAGTTGCGCGCCGGTCTCGGCATCCATGATGCGAACCTGCACGCCCGGCAGCGGCGGACCCTGGCATCGGGCGCGGCGTTCCAGCGGCCAGTCATGCGGCGTGACGCAGCAATTGCCGTAACTTTCGGTCTGGCCGTAGACATTGCAGATCTCCGCCGCACCAAGCACGCGCGCGGCGGTCAGGATGTCCTGCGGCGCGCCGATCGTGACCCCGGTGCGCAGGCTTTGCGTTCGCTCGGGCCGGAAGTTCTTGTGCGACACCAGCGCGGCGGTAATGGCGGGCAGCGTGTAGAGCGCGGTGCAGCGGTGCCGCTCGATCAGGTCGAGCGCCTCCCCGGGCTCGAAGCGGGACTGCAACACCAGCGTCGCGCCATGCGTCAGGGTGGCGGACATCGCATTGGCGCTGCCGTAGGACCAGAACAGCGGCGGCGCCAGCAACACCCGATCGCCCGGACGGTAGCCCTGGCGTTCGCCGATGTTGAAGCCGTTCTCGATGATGCCGTAATGCGCGAGCGGCACGGCCTTCGGCCGGCTGCTGGAACCCGATGTGTAGATGATGATCGCATCATCGGCCGCGCTCGGCCCCTCGCCGGGGGGTAGCGGCAGACTGGAAGACGGATCGCGGCCGAAGCCGGCATAGGACCGCGCGCCAGATTCACCGAGTACGACAGCTTGAAACGAAGTGGCGAGCGTGGGGGCGATCGCCCGCAGATCCTCGGCGAAGTCCTGCTCGCCGAAACGGTCCAGCGCGAACAGCACCCGCACATCGGCATCACCGAGCAGCCATTCCAGCTCGCTCCGCTTGGACCAGGTGCTGAACGCCACGACCACGGCACCGACGATCGCCGCGCCGAAGAACACCTCCAGCCATTCCAGCCGGTTGTTCATCAGCAGCCCGACGCGATCCCCCCGCCGGACCCCGCATTGCCGCAGGCCGGCGGCAACACGGCTGGCACGCAGCGCCAGATCCGCATAGGAAACCTGCCGGTCACCGCAGATCACCGCCGGATTGGCGCCATATCGCCCGGCCTGCTCGAACAGCAGATCGGCAAGGGTGCGGCTGTAAGGGGCGTCCATCAGTTACCGGCCACCAGCCACGTGGGGCCGATCCTGAACCGCAGCGTTTGGGGCACGGCCAATCCTCCCGCGTCGGCTGAACCATCCGGCTTCCGATACGCATTCTAATCACAAAAAACGTATTGCGTTGCCTCGCATCGGTCAATCTTACGCCCGCCCCGAGACAGCGCCTAAACGGCCTCCAGCTCGGCCGTCTGCAGGCTCAGGTCCATTACGCTGCGGCGCACAACGAAGCGCGGGTCGCCGCGCAGCACCTTGAACCGGGTCTCGTCACCCTCCCGCCAGAAATGCACGTCAAAGGTTCGCCGGCCCAGGCGAAGATCGGACAAGGTGATGTCGGGCAGCCAATCCGGCAAGGCGGGATCGACATAAAGCCGGTTGTTCGGTGCGTCCGGCCGGATGCCCAGCATGGCCTGCATCAGGAGGAACGGCGCACCGGCCGCCCAGGCTTGCGGCACATTGGCGCCGACATACTGCACCGGGAAGCTGCCGTTCACGCGTTGCAGCCCGGCATACAGTTCCGGCAGCTGGTTCATCTGGAAAAAGCTGGCGGCACCGCTGATGCTGCGCGCGATCGCGGCGGCTTCGGCGGCGAAACCGTAGCGGCGAAAGCCGGCGGCGATGATGGCGTTGTCGTGCGGCCACACGGCGCCGGTCTGGTAGTTGTACGGGTTGAACGCAACGTGACTGGATGAAAGCGTGCGGATGCCCCAGCCGCTCCACATATCCGGCTGCATCAGCCGCGCCACCACCCGCGCCGCCCGCTCGCGCGGAACGATGCCGGACCACAGGCAGTGCCCCTGGTTGGAGGCCACGGAGAACACCGGTTTCTTGTCGCCGTCCAGCGTATAGGCATAGAAGCCGGAGGCCTCGTCCCAGAACACTTCGTTAAATTTTCGGAACAGGTCCGCCGCCTTTTGCCGCAACTCCGCGGCGCGGGCATCGTTGCCCAGTTCATCGTGGATTTCCGCCATGCGCAGCCACGCGTCATAGACGTAGCCCTGCAACTCGCACAGGGCCTTCGGTCCCTTCACGAGGCTCCCGTCCTCGTACATCACGCTGTCGCCGGAATCCTTCCAGGCGGTGTTTTCATAGCCCGCGGTCGACCGGGTCTGGTATTCCTGAAAACCGTCGCCGTCACGGTCGCCGTAATGGTCGATCCAGTGCAGACAGCCCTCCGCCGTGGCCATGTGCTTCTGCAGCAGGGTTCTGTCTCCGGTTGCCCGCCAGGCCGAGTGCAAGGCGATCAGATACAGCGGCGTGGCATCCGAGGTGCCGTAATAGGGCGAGTGCGGGATCAGCTTGAAATGCGCCAGCTCGCCGTAGCGCAGCTCATGCGGGATTTTTCCCGGCTCCGCATCGCGGTAATCATCCCGTTCCTTGGCCTGATAACGGCCGAGCACATCGAGCGCGCCGCGGGCGAACTCGGGATAGACCAGCATGGTCTGCAACGAGACGATCAGGCTGTCGCGGCCGAACAGCGCGACGAACCAGGGCAGCCCGGCGGCGGGGATGAATACCATACGGTCGGTTCCCGCGATCGGCAGGCGCAGGGCCGCCATATCGAGTACTCCCTGGCGGAAACAGCGATAGAACTCCTCGTTGCTGGTCGTGATCTTCAGCACCGTGCGTTCCCACTCCTCGATCGACTGGGCATGCAGGGAGGTATGACATTCGGCGGTTTTTTCGCGTGGCGCCGGATAGCGGCGCTTGCCGTCGATCAGGTCGTAAAGCAGGCAGCAATGCCAGGTTTGCCCGGGGTCCAGCGCAACTTCCAGGCTCAGCCGGCCATTGGCATGAACCGCCTTCGCACCCGACGGCTGCAAGGTGATCGCGACCTGGCGGGAAAAATCCTTGTTGCGATAGGTCAGGCGCAATTGCTGGCCGGCTTCCGACCAGCGCGAGACGATCCGGCCACGGCGCACGATCCGTTCGCTCTTCACCTCGAAGATGTCGGCGAAATCGGCCCGGACGGCGAGCTCGAGGTTGAAACGCACCTTATGCTGGTTGTTGTTCGAGATCTCCATGTCCTCGTGCATGCCGCCACCGATGTGGCGGCTCAGCGTCAGGCCGAGGGTGCGCGCGGCGACCGGACCGTCCTCGGTCAGGAACGCGGCGTTGGTCTGGAAGATGCGGGCGCCGAAATAGGTGATCGCGCCGCCGTTCAGCAGGTCCCACGGGACCCCGTTGGCATACAGGCTCCAGCTGCTGATCACCCGCGTATCCAGGAAGTACAGCCCCTTGTCGCTGGGCCAGGCGATCTGCCCATCGGGTTCGGTGACCAGCACGGTCTGGCCCTGGTGAATGGCGATCTGCGGCGGGCCGACCTGAACCTTGAACGTCATTCGTTTGGACCTCTGCTTCCCAGGCCGAAGATACAACAAGGCCTTGTCCGGCGTGTCGAGTAGGAAAGCTCGGATAGCGGGGCCGGACTGTGTATGGCCAATGGTCTTCCGGCTTGCCGGGCGGCAGGGTAGCATTTTGCCTTGGCCGGCGGATCGCCGTCAGACCCGGACCCGGGAGGAACTTTATTTGAACATACTGACGGTCGATGTCGGCGGCACCCATGTCAAGATTCTGGTCAGCAGCGCGACCGAACCGCGGCGCTTCGCCTCCGGCCCGGGGATGACCCCCGACGCCATGGCCAAGCAGGTCAAGGCGCTGGCCGCCGGGTGGAAATTCGACGTCGTGACGATCGGCTATCCCGGCCCCGTGCAGGGCGGCCGGGTGATCGGGGAACCGCATAACCTGGCGCCAGGCTGGGTCGGATTCGATTTCGCGGCCGCGTTCGGCTGTCCGGTCAAGCTGATCAACGATGCCGCGATGCAGGCGCTGGGAAGCTACAGGGGCGGCAAGATGCTGTTCCTGGGCCTGGGCACCGGCCTGGGCACGACACTGATCGTGGACGACATCGTCGTGCCGATGGAGCTCGGCCACCTCCCCTACAAGAGAGGCACGTTCGAGGATTATATCGGCGAGCGGGGCCTGAAGCGATTGGGGAAGAAGAAATGGCGCGCGCATGTGGACGACGCCGCCGCCCGCCTGATACGCGCGCTGATGCCCGAGGACGTGGTTCTGGGCGGCGGCAATGTGCGGCTGCTGGACCCGCTGCCGGCGGGATGCCGCGCCGGCGACAACGCCAACGCGTTTTTGGGCGGCTTCCGCGTCTGGAAGGGCGCCCGCCATAAGTGAACACAGGCAAACGACAGGCCGGCCGGAAACTGCACCAGGCTGGGTCGGCCGGAGCAGATGGTGTAGCCTCGCCCGCGATGACGGCATGGCTGGCATCGCAGGGAGCCAGGGACGCACAATGCCGGGCCAGCAGACGATCTCGCCGCTCATGACCACACAAGACCGCGTCAGCCCGTCGCGCCTGGCGGCGGCCAGATGAACCGCTCCCCATCCGTCGCGCCGGCCGACGCCATCGTGTTCTTCGGCGCCACCGGGGATCTTGCCTACAAGCAGGTCTTTCCGGCCTTGCTGGGCCTTGTGCGTGACGAAGGTCTCAGCGTGCCGATCATCGGGGTGGCCAAGGCCGGCTGGACGCTGGATCAGCTGAAGGCGCGCGCCGCCGACAGCCTGCGCCACCATGGCCTGGGTGCATCGGCCGCCACCGCGAAATTGATGGAACTGCTGCGCTACGTCGATGGCGACTACAACGACCCCGCCACCTTCACCCGGCTGCGCCAGGAACTGGGGCCGGCCGGCCGGCCGCTGCATTATCTGGCGGTGCCGCCCAGCCTGTTCGCGACCGTGGGCGAAGGGCTGGCGAAATCCGGGGCGGCGCGGGATGCGCGCCTGGTGATCGAAAAGCCGTTCGGCCACGACCGCGCCTCGGCCCGCGAACTGAACCACATCCTGTCGCGGTTCTTTCCGCAGGAAAGCATCTTCCGCATCGACCACTACCTGGGCAAGGAGCCGGTGCAGAACATCCTCTATACCCGCTTCGCCAATTCCATGTTCGAGCCGATCTGGAACCGCGATCACATACGAAGCATCCAGATCACCATGGCCGAGGCGTTCGGCGTGCAGGACCGCGGCAGGTTCTACGACGAAGCCGGCGCGGTGCGCGACGTGGTGCAGAACCACCTGCTGCAGGTGCTGGCGCATCTGACGATGGAACCGCCCACCGGCGAGGAACAGGAGGCCGTCCGCGACCAGAAGGCCGCGCTGCTGAAGGCGGTGCGCCCGCTGGAACCCGCCCATGTGGTTCGCGGGCAATACAACGGCTACCAGAGCATCGCCGGCGTGCGGGCCGGATCGACAACGGAAACCTTCGTCGCGGTCAAGCTGCTGATCGACAGCTGGCGCTGGGCGGATGTGCCGATCTACATCCGCGCCGGCAAGCAGTTGCCGGTGACTGCGACCGAGGTGACCGTGGAATTCAGGCGCCCGCCGCGCGAGACGTTCGGCGAGCTGGTGCCATCCTCGTCCGGCCATCTGCGCTTTCGCATCAGCCCGGATGTCAGCATCGGCATGGGGGTGCGAGTGAAACAGCCCGGCGAGCACATGGTCGGCAGCGATGTGGAAATGCTGCTGACCGAACAGCCGGCCGCGTACATGCCGCCCTATCAGCGGCTGCTGGGCGACGCGATGCACGGAGTGGCGGAGCTGTTCGGGCGGGAGGATATCGTCGATGCGCAATGGCGCGTGGTGGACCCGATCCTGGACAACCGGACCCCGCTCTATGCCTATGAACCGGGCAGCTGGGGGCCGACGGAAACCGAACCGTTGATCGGCGCCGATGGACCCTGGCGCAATCCGGTCGTGCCGGCCGGGGCATCATGACGGACCGGGGTATTCGCCGGATAATAACGAACGGGCAGCCGGGACAAGGCCCGAATCTTACAGAGGAAGCAAGCATGTCGGGCATTCCGCCGCTGAACGAAACACCTGCCTGGCGGGCATTGCAGACGCATCACGCTCAGATCGGGAATGTGCATCTGCGCCAGCTGTTCGCCGACGATCCTGGCCGGGCGGAGCGCTTCTCTGCCGAAGGCGCGGGGCTGCATCTGGATTATTCCAAGAACCGCATTACCGCGCAGACGATGGAGCTGCTGGTGCAGCTCGCGCGCGACTGCGGGTTGGAAGCACGCCGCGATGCGATGTTCGCCGGAGACGAGATCAATTTCACCGAGCATCGCGCCGTGCTGCACGTCGCCCTGCGCGCTCCGCGCGGCACGCGGATTATGGTTGACGGCCAGGATGTCGTAGCCGGCGTGCACGCGGTGCTGGATCGGATGGCGGATTTCTCCGAACGGCTGCGCAGCGGCGCCTGGCTCGGCCATACCGGCAAGCGCATTCGCAACGTGGTCAATATCGGCATCGGCGGATCGTATCTGGGGCCGGAGATGGCCTACCGGGCGCTGCGCTCGCACAGCGATCCGGCGATGCGTCTGCGCTTCGTCGCCAATATCGACGGCGCGGACTTCGCCGAGGCGACGCACGACCTGGACCCGGCGGAGACGCTGTTCATCATCTCCTCCAAGACCTTCACCACGTTGGAAACGATGACCAACGCGGCGACGGCGCGCGACTGGATCGTATCCGGCCTGCACAGCGACGCCGCCGTGGCAAGGCATTTCGTCGCGGTGTCGACGAACGCGGAAGGTGTGGCCGGGTTCGGGATCGACACCGCCAACATGTTCGGCTTCTGGGACTGGGTCGGCGGGCGCTATTCGATGGACTCCGCGATCGGCTTGTCGACGATGATCGCGATCGGGGCAGATGGCTTCCGCGACATGCTCTCCGGCTTTCACGCCATGGACGAGCATTTCCGTACCACCCCGCTGGCGCAAAATCTGCCGGTGCTGATGGGGTTGCTGACAATCTGGTACAACAACTTCTTCGGCGCGGAGACGGTCGCCGTGCTGCCCTACGCGGCGCCGCTGGCGCGCTTTCCGGCCTATCTGCAGCAGCTGCAGATGGAGAGCAACGGCAAGCATGTGGACCGGGAGGGCCGCCGCATCGGCTACCAGACCGGACCGGTCATCTGGGGCGAACCCGGCACGGACGGGCAGCACTCGTTCTATCAGCTGATCCACCAGGGCACGAAGCTGATCCCCTGCGACCTGATCGGCTTCTGCCGGCCGCTCAGCCCGCTTGCCGGGCATCACGACCTGCTGATGGGCAATCTGTTCGCCCAGGCGGAGGCGCTGGCGTTCGGCAAGACGGCAGACGAACTGACGGCAGAAGGCTCCCCGGGGTTCCAGACACCGTTCCGGGTGGCCGAGGGCAACCGGCCCACCAACCTGATCCTGGCCGAGGCGCTGACCCCGAAGACCCTCGGCGCGCTGGTGGCGCTGTACGAGCACAGCGTCTTCACCCAGGGCACGATCTGGGCGATCAATTCGTTCGACCAATGGGGCGTGGAACTCGGCAAGGTGCTGGCGAACCGGATCATCCCGGAACTGGGAGCGACCGAACCGGCACTGGCGCACGACAGCTCCACCAATGCCGCCATCCGGCGCTACCGCCGGCTACGCAACAACCGCTAGGCAGGGAACATGATGCCGACGCAGATCTATCCGGACACCGAAAGCCTGGTTGCCGGGACAGCCGAACTCATTTCCGGCCTGGCGGTTCGCAGCATCGCCGAACGCGGCCGTTTCACCATCGCCCTCGCCGGCGGCAACACGCCGCGGCCGGTCTATGAACGGCTGGCGAGCGCGAGCCACGCCGGCCGCATCGACTGGAGCAGGGTGCAGGTCTTCTTCGGCGACGAACGCTGCGTGCCGCCGGAAGATCCGCGCAGCAACTACCAGATGGCGCGGGCGGCGCTTTGCGACCATGTGCCCATCCCATCCGGCAACATCCACCGCATGCGGGGCGAAGAGGCCCCGGAGCAGGCGGCGCTTGCGTACAAGTCGGAGCTGCGGGCGAGCCTGCTCGGAGACCGGTTCGATCTCGTGCTGCTCGGCATGGGCGATAACGGCCATACCGCGTCCATCTTCCCCGGCCTTGCCGCGGTGACGGAAACCGACCGCTGGGTGTTGGCGCAATATGTCGAGGTCATGGGAATGTGGCGCGTCACCCTGACCCCGCCGGCGATCAACGCCGCCCGCCACGTCGTCTTCCTGGCGGCCGGTGCCGGCAAGGCGGAGATGCTGCTGCGCGTGTTGCAGGGCCCCTACGATCCGGTGGTGCTGCCGTCGCAGATCATTCGCCCGACGCAGGGCGAACTGCACTGGCTGGTGGACCAGGCCGCCGCCGCCCGGCTTGCCTCGGCGGCATGAGCGGAGACGCCGACGGCTTCAAGCGGCTCGCGGGCGAACATGCGGCCGGGTTCGTGCAATCGGGCATGATCGTCGGCCTCGGCACCGGCTCCACCGCCATCTTCGCCACACGGCGGATCGCGGCCCTGCTGCGCAGCGGCGAACGCCACGACATCACCGGCTATGCGACGTCCCGGGCCGTCTGGCAGGAGGCGGAGCGCCTGGGCATTCCGATGCTGGCGGAGGACATGCCCACGGCGATCGACCTGACGATCGATGGCGCGGACGAGGTGGACCCGGCGTTGAACCTGATCAAGGGCGGCGGTGGCGCGCTGCTGCGCGAGAAGATCGTCGCCCAGGCCAGCCGGCGGGTGATCATCGTCGTCGACGAAAGCAAGCTGTCGCCTTGCCTGGGCACGCTGCATGTTCTGCCGGTCGAGGTGCTGCCCTATGGCTGGCAGTCCCAGGCCCGGTTTCTGGCCTCGCTGCACGCCGAGGTGGCCGTTCGCCGGCATGTGGACGGCAGCGATTTTCGCACCGATCAGGGCAATCTGATCCTCGATTGCCGATTCGGCCCGATCGGCGATCCGGCCGCCCTCGCCCAGCGGCTCTCCGAACGTGCCGGCATCATCGGGCATGGCCTGTTCCTGGGTCTGGCGGACGATCTGATCGTGGCCGGCCGAGACGGCATCCGGCATCTGCTCCCTGCCACGGCCGCCCCGGCGGCACCCGCGCGCGTACGCTGACCGGCGCGGATGACGAGGACCCCGGTGCCGGTCAGGATCAGCACACGGTTGTCCCGGTCGCGGCCTATGTCGGCGACCGCATCCGGCAGTTCGCCGTGCGGTACCAGCCCCAGCGCAGCGGGCCAGCGTCACGCGCTATTGCAGGCTCGACGGTTCACCGCGGCCCTGCGCCAGATCATCCGTTCTTCGTCACCTTCGCGGCCGCCTCGTTTCGTTGGCCGGCCGCCGCCTGCTCGAACGCGGCCTGTAGACGAGCGATGACCCTCTCGCGGCCCTCGGGCAGAGGTGTTTCGAGGTGGATGTGGCGCAGTTCGTCGGCGAAGGCGCTCCAGAGTGGCGGGCCGCCCTCTTCCATCAACTGCTGACGGATCGCCAGCTCCGGCGAGGTCGGCAGATGTTGACGGCCCCAGGCGCCCAGTTGCACCAGCACGGGCACCAGCTGGATCGCCTTTTCGGTCAGGCTGTAGATCCCCTTCTGCCGGTGGGCGGGATCGTCGCTGCGCGAGAGCAGCCCCGCCTCGACGAGCCGCTTCAACCGCGCGGCCAGAATGTTGGAGGCGATTCCTTCCTTTGAGCGCGTGAGCAGCTCGCGGAAGTGCCGGCGGTTCCCGAACATGATGTCGCGGATAACGATGAGACTCCAGCGGTCGCCGAGCACCTCGAGCGCAAGATTGATGGGGCAGCCGGAGCGCTTTTCGATCATGACCAGTTGCAATATAAAACCAGTCGGGTAAAATTCAACTGGTTGCAGTTCACAATCAGACGGAGGCCCCATGGGCAAGGTGCGCGTAGCGGCTTTTGGAGTGTCCATCGACGGCTTCGGGGCCGGCCCGGACCAGAGCCTGGAACATCCGCTCGGCAAGCGGGGCGGGGAGTTGCATGAATTGGTTCTTTCCGACCCGGACCTTTCGATCGATGGTCGGGAAAGACGGCGGGACTGACGATCGCTTCGCCCGCGCCGCGGCGGAAGGCTTCGGCGCCTTCATCCTCGGCCGCAATATGTTCGGCCCGATCCGCGGCGAATGGCCGGACGACGCGTGGAAGGGCTGGTGGGGCGACAATCCCCCGTATCACGCGCCGACCTTCATCCTCACCCACCACGCCCGGGCGCCAATCGTGATGGAGGGCGGGACGACCTTCCATTTCGTCACCGACGGGATCGAGGCGGCGCTCGCCCAGGCCAAGGCCGCCGCGGGCGACCTGGACGTGAAGATCGGCGGCGGAGTTTCGACGGTCCGCCAGTACCTGCTCGCGGGAGCGATCGACGAATTGCACCTGGCGCTGTCGCCAGTCGTTCTGGGCCGTGGTGAATCCCTGTTCGCAGGCATTGACCTGCCAGGCCTTGGCTATCGGGTGACGGAGACGGTCCCAACGGAGCTGGCGACCCACGTCGTGCTGACGCGCTGACCGTCGGGAGCGGACCGGGCGCCTCCGCCGTTTGATGGCCGAGGCGAAGGCGAGACTTG
Organism: uncultured Alphaproteobacteria bacterium; assembly: GCA_963839645.1. GTDB lineage: Bacteria > Pseudomonadota > Alphaproteobacteria > Acetobacterales > Acetobacteraceae > PALSA-911. The sequence goes on from CAWIVZ010000003.1 coordinate 23,313, forward strand.
CTTCGCACGGGCAAGCGGCGCTGGCCCTAGGCACGTTGCGGCCTGCGCAGAATCTTGCCTCCGCGCGGCCACTCCGAGCGTCCACTTTCGGGGCGTTGCAATGTCAGATTCAGAGGCTTTCGCGAGGCGAAGGTCCGGACCGCGCTCAGGTCCTTCGGTCTCTCGCGCGGCCTCACCGTGAGTTTCTGCATAGCCTGCGGGCAGAGCCCCCCGGTCTTGCTTCCTTCATCCGATTGCCCTGCGCCCGGTCCGATCGACATAGGCCGCCCCGGCGCGGCGTGCCGCCATCCGGAAGCTGGACGGATCGCCGGAAACGAGGCATGCGGTTCCTGCTATACATCCGACTTGCGGGACACCGATCGCGCCGGCAACAACAGGATCGAAGATGGCCTTCCTTCGCCCATTGCTGATGGTGATCTGCCTCGCGTTGCCTGGCATATTCCCTGCCCAGGCAAAGGACAGCACGGACAGGGAAGCCGCCCTGCTCGATCGGCCCCAGTCGGTTCAGCGCGTGCCGCCGAAATCGGCCAGCGATCCGGTGGGCGAACTGCGCTGCAGCTACTACAAGGACCTGATGATCCGCGAGACCGGCACGGACACGCCGGCGCCGGGCGCCGCCGCCCTTATCCCTCTCGCCGCCGGACCGGCCAGGCCCTCCTGCGCCGCCACGGATTCCGTGGGGGAACTGACCTTGCAGACCGCGGGGTTCTCGTTCCTGGGCCGCAAGGGGCCCTTCCTGTTCTTCCGGCAGACCAACCCCAACGGGGCGGTCCCGTTCATGATCATCGACGCCGCCGACGGCAAGCCCCTCTATCACGACAGCGAATACGGCGACGGACTCCGGTCCGTTAAAGAAATGAAGTCGTCACTCCATCTGCTCTATACGCGGGGCGTGAACGGCGCCTGTTCCATCTACCGGGAGGGGCCGGCCTGCTGGGCGAAGATGATGGACGAAGGCAAGGTGCCGCGTGTCATGGAGCAGTCCCAGCCATCGGTTCAGCTCTGCGGCACCGCCTATCGCCGGCTCAATGTATCGGCAGACGTGCCTTCCATCGTTTATTACGATGTGAACGTGACGCTGGCACGATCCGGCAAGGTGCGCGTCAACTCGCGCGGCCAGACGAACTGCGCACCGGTTCCGTAGCGACACCCCACGGCGTTGGGTGGGGCTGTTCATGGCGGCGCTGGTCGCAAGCCATGGCAACCGTGCACTCGCCGAGATGTATCGGCGGCTGCTCGCGCATCGCGTAGCTTGGCGTTCGCGATAACGACGAGCTAGGCGATGCGCGAGCAGCCGCCAGCGTTCAAGTGAGTTGATGACGGTGGGGTGCATCCGACTGGGAGTTTGGGAGGTTTTTGCTTGCCAGTCATTATAAATAACTGTTATCCTAACAAGATGGAAAATTCCCCCTGCTCGCCGGCCGACCCGCAACCCGATTGGGGCCGCCTGCTGCCCCGGGAGGCGTTTCAGGAGATTATTCTGACGCTGCGCAGCGCTCTGCCGCCGCCGCTTTCGGATGACCCGGCGGACCTGGCGCGGCGGGATCGGGCGGCGATGGCGGCGGTGGCGGCGTTGTTGCCGACGAATGGGGCCGAGGGGCGGTTGGCGGCGCAGTTCGTGGCGGCGGATGCGTGGGCGATGGATTGCCTGCGGCTGGCGGGCGAGCGTAAGCGCGAGTTCGACGTGGCGCGCAAGTGCCGGGCGCAGGCGATGAGCCTGATGCGGGAGGCGAAATCGGCTTTGCGGGTGCTGCTGCGGCTGCAGGCGGCGCGGCGGCAAATGGAGGCGGACGAGAATGCGGCAAACCGGGCAGCCTGGGCGGAGCATGCCGCCGTGCGAATGATGGAAGCGGCGCTTGACGCGGGGGGCGGCGTGGCCGACCACACGGACCCCGAAGCCGCGGCGGGGCGCGATGCCGCCGAGGTTGCACCGATGGAGATGCCCGCGTCCATCTCGGTTCATGGGACGAATTCTCGTACCATGAGTGTTGAGACGTCGTCGAGACTCACGGTGTCGCCGGATCTGGCGGTGCCGGGGGCGGCAAAGGCGTGGATGGCCGGCACAAGGCCAGCCATGACCGGGAAGGGGCTGGGAGGCGTGCGGCGTTAGGCGGGGGAGCCGATGCTATTCCGCCGCCTTTCTGCCGAGGCCCGCCAGCACTTCCGCGGTGTGTTCGCCGAGTTTTGGGGCCGGGCGGCGGACGGAGCCGGGCGTTCGCGACATCTTTACCGGCACGCCCATGGTGCGGAACTTGCCGGTGACGGGGTGGTCGGTCTCAACCACCATGTCGCGGGCGAGGATCTGCGGGTCGGTGAACACCTCGTCGTAATGCAGCACCGGGCCGGCGGGGATGCCGGCGGCTTCCAGGCCGGCGAGCCAGTGGGCGGAGGGTTTCTCCGCCAGCTTCGCCTGGATCAGCTCCACCAGGGCGGCGTTGTTGGCGACGCGGTCGGCGTTCCTGCCGAAGCGGGGATCGGCGACCAGTTCCGGCAGGCCGACCAGGTCGCACAAGGGACTGGAAGAATTTCTGCTGCGAGGCGCCCAGCGTGATGTAGCCGTCCGAGGTGGCGAAGACGCGGTAGGGCGCGCTGCCGCGGTGCTGCTGGCCGATGCGGGCGGGGCGGGTGCCGGTGGCGAAGTAGTGCGCCGATTCATAGACCGCGAGCGAGGTGGCGGCTTCCAGCAGGGAGGTTTCGACGAACTGGCCCTCGCCGGTGCGGTGGCGGGCCTCCACGGCGGCGAGCAGGCCGAAGGCGAGGAACATGCCGGCGGTGACATCCGAGATGGCGATGGGCAGGCGGTGCGGCGGGCCGTCCTCGGGGCCGTTGGTGCTCATGAGGCCGGACATGCCCTGGGTGATCAGGTCGAAGCCGCCGCGCGAGGCGTAGGGTCCGGTCTGGCCGAAGCCGGAGATGGCGCCGTAGATCAGGCGGGGGTTGCGGGCGTGCAGCACGTCCCAGCCGAGGCCGAGGCGGGCCATGACGCCAGGGCGGTAGTTCTCGATCAGGATGTCGGCGCGGTCGACGAGGTCGAGGAGGGCGGCCTTGTCGTCCGGGTTCTTGAAGTCCAGCGCGACGGAGCGCTTGTTGCGGTTCCAGGTCATGAACGGCGCGCTTTCGCCGTTGATGAAGGGGGGCATGTTGCGGGCGGAGTCGCCGCCGCCGGGGGGCTCGATCTTGATCACGTCGGCGCCGTGGTCGGCCAGCATCATGGCGGCGTAGGGGCCGGAGAGGTGGCTGGTGAGGTCCAGCACGAGCAGGCCTTCCAGCGCGCCGCGCGATGCGTTCTCACGCGATTTTTTTTCCATGCTCCGATATCCCTGCTCTGCCCTGTGTTTTCAGGAGCCTAGAGCGTCCGGCGGCGGCGCGGAAGCCGCGCGCACGCAGGCGTGTTGGCGGACTGGGCGGAATGATCGGCATTCTTGGTTTTCTGTTAAGGATTACCGTGTTAGGGATCAGGCATGCGTTTTTGTGTTGTTGCTCCGGTTGTCGCCCTTTTCGCCCTCACCCAACCCGCCTTCGCCACCCGAAAATCGCAAGAAAACGACTCCTCTCACAAAACTGCGCATCTCTCGGTTGCGGCGAAGCAGCGCGCGCAGCGGTCGGCGACGGCCTGGCGGCATCGCGGCGGGGGCGAGGACGTCACCAGGGCGGTGCCGGCGGTGGGGTTCGGCTTCTGCGGCAACATGGAGATGCCGCCGACGGCATTGCGGGAGATTTCGCGGGGGTTCAGCGGCTATCACAGCGGCATCGATCTGATGGCGCCGATGGGCTCGCCGATCCGCGCGGCGGCCGGCGGAACCGTGGTGTATGCCGGCTGGTACTATGCCTACGGCAATATCGTGGACATCCAGCACGCCGATGGCGTGGTTACCCGCTATGCGCACATGTCCGCGTTCGCGCCCGGCATCCATGCCGGCACGCCGATCGCGGCCGGCGGGATCATCGGCGCGGTGGGCGCGACGGGGCGGGCGCACGGGACGCACGTGCATTTCGAGGTGCGGATCAACGGACGGGCGGTGGATCCCCGGCCCTATCTGGGGCTGGCGAGCTGCGGCACCGCGCCGCGGCCGGAACCGGTGGAGGAAGCGCACGCTCCGGAACCGGCGGCCGAGCCGAAATAGGGCCCAGAAATCGGAGCCCGCCGACCGGTTGAACGGGGCGGTTGCCGGCGGTTACGCCGCGCGGTGGCGGCGCAGGGCCAGGCCGAACTGTAGCCAGGTGACGCCCTGCACGATCAGTTCGATGCCCACCAGCGTGCCCAGCAGCCAAAGGCCCGACCAGGGCAGCGACGCATAGAGCATCACGCCGAGCGCGATGCTGATCAGGCCGCCGATCAACATCAGCCACCAGTATTGCACCTCGCGATGGCGCAGCAGGATGACGATACGCAGGATGCCGCCCACGATGAGGCTGGCGGCAAGGAACAAGGTGATGACCACGGAGCCCTGCACCGGCTCGTTCATGATGAGGAAGCCGCCGGCTATGGTGACCACGCCGATGAACAGGTTCAGCGTGAAGGCGCCCCAGCCCTTGGTCATGAAGGCGTGGATCACCTGGAATATGCCGCCGACCAGGAAGGAAGCGCCGATGAAGATGACGCTGATCAGGGTGAAGGCGACAACGTCGGCCAGGGCGAACAGGCCGGCGAGGATCAGGCCAATGCCCAGGGCGACGAACCAGCCCCATTTGCGGGTAAGGTGTGCATAGCCAAGGCCTTGTGGGCGACCGCTGGCGGTTAGGTCGGACATCGGATCATTCCCTTTCTGCTGCGCCAGCCTTGAATAGCGAGGGGCTGGCCGTCAAGCGGCTCGTTGCGGGCGGGCCATTTCCTGGCGGAATGTCTCGGTGATGTGCGCGGCCAGGATGTCCGTCAGCGGCTGGTGCGGGGACCGGCCCTTGACCAGCAGGATACCGAATTCCGGCAGTTCCGGCAGGTTTTCGTCGGGACGGACGATGCGCAGGCCTTCCGGGACCCAGGAGATGGTGGATACCGTCACCGCGAGGCCGGCCAGCACCGGGGCGTGGGTGCCGACCTGGGTGCCGGAGGTGTAGGCCACGCGCGAGCGGCGGCCGGCGCGTTCGAGGGCGCTGATCGCGGCGGCGTGCCAGGAGCAACCCTTGTGGGCGAGGGCGAGCGGCAGCGGGTCCTGCCGGTGGGGGGCGTGGCGCTCGGAGGTTATCCAGAGCAGCTTGCCGCGCCAGAGTTCGGTGACCGGCCAGCGGGGCGGCTCGCTGCCCTCGGAGATCAGGGTGAGGTCCAGGTCGCCGTTCTGCAGCCTTTCGCGGAGATCCTCGGAAGGGGCGCAGAGCACATCGACATCCACGCCGGGGTGGCTGTCGGCGAAACGCTTGAGGATGGTGGGCAGATAGCGCAGGGCGTAATCGTCGGGGGTGCCGAGGCGCAGCGTGCCGTGCATGGCGGGGGCGCGGAAGGCGGACCAGATCTGGTCGTTCATCGCCAGCAATTCGCGCGACTTGTCGAGCAGGAAGTTGCCGTGCGGGGTGAGTTGGACGCTGCCGCCCTTGCCGCGCAGCAGCAGCCTCTGGCCGAGCAGCGTTTCCAGCCGCTGCATCTGCATGGAAACCGCCGATTGGGTGCGCCCGACGCGCTCGGCCGCTCGGGTGAAGCTGCGCTCCTCGGCGACGAAGGCGAAGCTGCGCAGCAGGTCGGGATCGAGGGTGGCGAGGTTGGACATAGGCATCAGTATTATTGATGCCCATCATCAATGCAATTCGTTTTTCTTATGTGGAGGGAGGGCCTATGTGATCCGCGTAGACTGCAACACAGAGGAGCCAGTCATGTCCGCGATGCAGATGCTTCAGCCCGCCTTCGCCGCACCCAGCGAGATCGCCGCGCGCGTTTTCCCGCTGCTGCGCCGCGCGGGGCATGGAGTTGGCGTCGTCTGGCGCGTGCTGCGCACTCAGCGGGAATTGCTGGAGATGGATGAGCGGATGCTGCGCGATATCGGCGTTTCCCGCACCCAGGCCAATTACGAGGCGACGCGCTGGTTCTGGCAGTTGCCGAGGGGGTAACCGCCTTTCGGAGCCTCGGTCAGGCGCCGTTCAGCGCCTAGCTCAGGGTCTCCGCCAGCCACAGCGTGAGCACTTTGCAGGCCTGCATGAAATCGGCGATCTCCATGGCCTCGCGCGGATTGTGGCTGCCGTTTTCGTTGCGCACGAACAGCATGGCCATCGGCACGCCCTTCGGCTGCGAAGGCGGCGGCGTCGTGCGAGGCGGGGCTGCCGATGTGCAGGACGGGAATGCCGAGCCGTTCGGCCCCCGTCTCCATCGCCGCGGTGATCGCCGGGTCGACCTGGCCGACCTTGGCGCCGGCCTTGACGCCGCGGTGGAATTTCACCCCCCGGCGCTGCTCGATGCCGGCGATGATCGCGTCCACCCGGCGGTCCAGATCGGCGAGCACGGCTTCGTCGTAGGCGCGGACGTCCAGCGAGAAGCGGAACTCCCCGGGGACGATGGTCAGGCCGTGGCTTGCCACGTCGGTGTGGAATTTGCCGAGGGTCCAGGCCATCGGGATGCCGGCGGCCTCGCGTTCCTCCCACAGGGCTTCCAGCGCCAGGGCGAAATCGGCGCCGGCCAGTGCCGCGTCGCGGCGGAAGCGGCGGGGGGTGCCGACATGATCGGTCTGGCCCTCGATCCAGGCATCGGGGTAGCGGACGGTGCCGGGAATGCCGGTGCACAGGGCGACGGGACGGCCGGCTTCCACCAGGCTGGGGGCCTGCTCGATATGCACTTCCAGGTAGGCGCGCACGCCGGCGGGGTCGATGAAGCGCTTCCCGGCCGCCAGCGCGTCCGGGTCGCCGCCGCAGTCGCGGATATGCTCGGCCAGCGTCCGCCCGGTATCGCGCCGGCGCACCTCCAGCGCGCCGTCCGGCAGGGTGGCGAGGGCGCCGCGGCTGCCGATGTAGGAGACCTGGAACCAGACGCTTTCCTCGGCGCGGATCGCCATCACCGTCAGGTCGCAGGACGGCGTGATGCCGAGTTGCCTGAGCGCGGCGACGGCCACGAGGCCGGCCACCACGCCGGCCGCGCCGTCGAAATTGCCGCCATGCGGCACGCTGTCCAGATGCGAGCCGACGATCACGCGCGGCGCGGCGCGGTTGCGGCCGGGCAGCGTCATGTAGGTGTTGGCGGCGTGGTCCTGCTCCACATGCAGGCCCATGCGCAGCGCCGTCTCGGTCACCGTCGCGTGCGCGCGCTGCTCGCCGGGGCCGTAGGGATCGCGGGTGACGCCCGGATCGTCGAGGCTGTCGGCGCGCAGCACATCGAACAAGCCCGCCGCCAGCCCGGTTTGCGCCGCGACCGCCGCCTCCACTGCCGCCGCCATTGCCGCCACTTCAATACCCGACATGCGCATCCTCTCTCTTTCGCTTCAGCGTGATGGTGCTAGCCTCGCATGCACCGAGACCGAGAAGAAGGCGCCAAAGGGATGGATTCCACCACCGACATGCTCCGCGAGACAGCCACCAAGCTGTTCGGAGAGTTCTGCGAAGCCAAACACCTGCGCGAGGCGGAAAAGGGCGTGTTCCAGTCCGCCGCCTGGGCCGCGGTCGAGGACGCCGGGCCTGCATCGCGCGCTGGTGCCGGAGGATTTCGGCGGCTATGGCGTCGATATCGCCGATGCGCTGTCGCTGCTGCGCGTGGCCGGGGAGTTCGCGCTGCCGCTGCCGCTGGCCGAGACGATGCTGGCGAGCTGGCTGCTCGCGGGCGCGCGGATCGACATTCCCGACGGGCCGCTGAGCATCGCTCCGGTTGCCGCCAAGGACCGGCTGACCCTGACGAAGACCGCCACCGGCTGGCATATATCCGGCACCGCCACGCGCATCCCCTGGGCGCGCGACGCTGCCGCCATCGCGGTGCTGGCCGAGGTACAACCATCATCCGCACATCGCCCTGGTGCCGGCTGGCAATTTTACGGTGACGCCTGGCGAGAATCTGGCCAAGGAGCCGCGCGACACGATCACGGTCGATGCGGACATCGAGACCGCGGCGCCGGCGGCCGCCGGCATCGGCTTCGCGGCGCTGCATGCCGCCGGGGCGGCGATGCGGTCGCTGCAGATCGCCGGCGCGCTGACCAGGATCGTCGATATGACCTGCCAGTATGCGATGGACCGGGTGCAGTTCGGCCGGCCGATCGGCAAGTTCCAGGCGGTGCAGCAGAACCTCGCGGTGATGGCCGGCCATACCGCCGCCGCCGTCGCCGCTTCGGACCTGGCGGCCGAGGGCGTGGCGAACGGCGTGCGCATCCTGCCGATCGCCGCGGCAAAGGCGCGCTGTGGCGAGGCCGCCTCCATCTCCGCCGGGATCGCGCACCAGGCGCATGGGGCGATCGGCTTTACCTACGAGCATAGCCTGCATTTCTTTACCAAGCGGCTGTGGTCCTGGCGCGACGAGTTCGGCAACGAGACCGAATGGAACCTGCTGGTGGGCCGCCACATGATCGCGGCCGGGGCCGACCGGCTGTGGGCGGAGATCACCGCCGCGTAGGATGACCGGCACGCAACTCTCTTGACGAAAGCGCCTATCGCAGCCAATCAGTGGCGCCAGGGCGGGCATTTTGGAGAGGCCTGCAAATTAACAGCAATGGGGGATAGCGTCGTGCAGCAGGGCATATCGCGCCGCGCGTTTGGGGTTGCCGCCACGGCAACCGTGGCTACTGGCTTCGGCATCATCAAGGCACGCGGCGATGCGCCGCTGAAGCTGCGCTGCTCGCTGGATACCGCGCCCAGCCATCTGCGCAATGTCGGCATCGCCGACTACCTGTCCAAGCTGGAGGCCGCGTCGGGCGGGCGGATCAAGACCGAGCTGTTCCAGTCCGGCCAGCTGTTCGCCGACCTGAACGTCACCAAGGCGCTGGTGCAGGGCCAGGTGGAGATGGCGGCCCCCGGGATCTGGGTGCTCACCGGCTTCGTGCCCAATGCCGACATGCTGCAGCTGCCGGTGTTCTACGGCCGCACCGTCGAGGAGGCGCGCAAGGTTATCCAGGGCAAGGCCGGCGCGCTGCTGGGCAAGGAGCTGCAGGATAAGTTGAAGGTTCACCTGCTCGGCGGCTGGCTCGAGCTCGGCTACCAGAACTCCTATACGAGCCATAAGGAGATCTTCACGACCGACGACTTCAAGGGCCTGAAGATCCGCAGCCCCGGCGGCGCCGGGACCGATTGGCGCCTGCGCTTCCTGGGCGCCATCCCGAACACCACCGCCTGGCCGGACGTGCCGCTGTCGCTGTCGCAGGGCACCTTCGATGGCCTGGTTTCCACCGATATGAGCCTGGCCACCGCCAAGCTGTGGGAGGCCGGCGTGCGCTACGGTTTCGCGGACCATCAGTTTATCGGCGCCTATGTGCCGATGATGAGCGGCACGTTCTGGGCCAGCCTGCCGGCCGACCTGCAGAAGATCGTCGCCGATCTGTGGGCGGCGAACGTTCCCACCTACAGCGCCAATGTGCTCGATGCGCAGGCCAAGTCGCGCGGGATACTTGAGGCCAACGGCGTGAAGTTCCACGACCCGACGCCGCAAGCCGCGGCCGCGCTGCGCGCCAGGATGGTGGCGAAGCAGGACGATGCGGCCAAGCAGATGAAGATCTCGCCGGAGATGGTGAAGCTGGTCATGCAGGACATCGGCGAAGCCGCCTGACAGGCGCGCCGCAAGCCGGAAAGCGAAACCATGATGAAGCTGTGGGACAGGATCGAGCAGACGCTCGTGGGTTTGCTTGGCGCCTGTGCCCTGATCGTCGGCATGGTGCAGATCATCGGACGCTACATCTCCCCCGAGCACGCGATCAGCTCGGCGGAGGAGGTGATCGTGTATCTGATGATCTGGGCGATCATGATCACCTCCTCCCAGCTGGTGCGCACGGACGGGCATGTACGCCCCGATCTGGTGCTGCGGGGGCTGCGCCCGCAGTTCCAGCGCGTGCTGGAGGTGTTCAACTGCCTGGTCGCGATCGCCTTCTGCGCCGGCATGGTCTGGTACGGTTGGCAGATCGTCGAGACCTCGCGGATGCTGGATGAGCGCAGTTCCACCGGGCTGGAATTCCCGATGTGGATCTACTACGCGGCGCTGCCCACCGGCGGCGGGCTGATGTTCGTGCGCTACGTCATGCGCCTGATCCGTTTCCTGTTCTTCTACGATGCCGCCACCATGGCGGTCGGCCATTCGATCTCGCACGAGATGCCGATCGACATGCGGCTACCGGCCGGTTCCCCGTCAGGCTCCGCGTCGTCTGGCACGACATTACCGTCTTCGGGGCACTGAGCGGTCATGTGGGCGTTCGGCTTCTTCGGTACTGTTCTTCGGCCTGCTCTCTGCCGGCACGCCGATCTTCCTGGTGCTCGGCTCCTGCGCCGCCGTGCTCTACTACGTGTCCGGCGAGCCGCTGATCGGCGTGGCGCAGGTGATGATCGATCATCTGAACTCCTCCACGCTGATGGCGCTGCCGCTGTTCGTGATGGCGGCGGCCTTCATGCGCCACGGCGGCGTGGCCAAGGCGCTGGTGGATGTGGCGATGGCCTGGCTGGGCGGCATCCGCGGCTCGCTCGGGCTGGTTACCGTGGTTGCCTGCACGCTGTTCGCGGCGATCTGTGGATCATCGGTGGCGACCGCCCTGGCGATGGGGACGATCCTGTTGCCGGCGATGATCGAGAAGGGCTATCCGCGCAGCTTCGCGCTCGGTGTGATCGGCGCCTCCGGCACGATCGGCATCGTCATTCCGCCGTCGCTGGCGCTGATCCTGTACGGCATCGTCGCCGAGCAGTCGGTGCCGCGGCTGTTCCTGGCGGGCATCCTGCCGGGCCTGCTGCAGGCGGCGGCGTTCTTCTTCTGGGTCTGGTACGATGCGCGGCGGCGCAACTTCCCGAAGGACGACTGGATGCCGATGGGCCAGCGCCTCACGGTGACGTTCCGCGCGCTGCCCGCCGTCGCCGTGCCGGTGGTGGTGCTGGTGGGGATCTATGGCGGCCTGGTGACCGTGACCGAGGCGGCCTGCGTCGCCGCCGTGGTGTCGCTGCTGATCAGCCTGTTCTTCTACCGCGGGTTCCACTGGACCCGCACGCTGTGGGTGATCGCGGACGCTCTGCGCAGCGCCGGCACGATCATGCTGATCATTACCAGCGCGCTGGCCTTCGGCCACTGGATGACGGCCTCAGGCGTGCCGGCGCAACTGGTGAGCTTCGTGCTGGAGCACCATTTCTCCACCTGGGAGTTCCTGCTGGCGATCAACGTGCTGCTGCTGGTGCTCGGCTGCTTCCTGGAGGTAGTGGCGACGCTGCTGCTGGTGCTGCCGATCCTGGCGCCAGCGCTGAAGCCGCTGGGCGTCGACCCCGTGCATTTCTCCATCATCTTCACGCACAACATGGAGATCGGGCTGATCCATCCGCCGGTCGGGCTGAACCTGTTCGTGCTGTCCACCATATCGCACGCCCCGATCGGCGAGGTCATTCGCGGGATCCTGCCGTTCCTGATCCTGCTGCTGATCGTGCTCGGCATCATCACCTATGTACCGATTCTGACCATGTGGCTGCCACAACAGGTGTATGGAAGCTGACCGAACGCGACCAGGGAGACTGTCATGGCGGGAAATCCGGCCTATCTCAGCGGGCTTGAGAAGAACCAGGCGAACTACGCGCCGCTGACCCCGCTGACGTTCATCGAGCGTGCCGCCTATGTCTATCCCGATCGGCTCGCGGTGGTGCACGGCCCGCACCGCAAGACCTGGCGGGAGACCTATGCCCGCTGCCGACGGCTGGCCTCCGCGCTGGCGCGGCGCGGCATCGGCAAGAACGACACCGTGGCGGTGATGGCGCCGAACATCCCCGCGATCTACGAGGCACATTTCGGCGTGCCGATGTGCGGGGCGGTGCTGAATACGCTGAACACGCGCCTGGACGCGGCAACGCTGGCGTTCATGCTGGGCCATGGCGGCGCCAAGGTCCTGATCACCGATCGCGAATACTCGGCCACGATCGAGGCCGCGCTGGCGCTGATGCCGGCCATGTCGGCATCCGGCAAGCCGATCGTCATCGACATCGACGATCCGACCTACGAGGGCGGCAAGCTGGTCGGCGAAAAGACCTACGAGGAATTCCTGCTCGAGGGCGATCCCGACTACGCCTGGCAGAACCCGGCGGATGAGTGGGACGCGATCGCGCTGAACTACACCTCCGGCACCACTGGCGATCCGAAGGGCGTGGTGTATCACCACCGCGGCGCCTATCTGAACGCGGTGTCCAACATCGTGAACTGGGGCATCAAGCAGCACGCGGTCTATCTGTGGACCCTGCCGATGTTCCATTGCAACGGCTGGTGCTTTCCGTGGTCGGTGGCCGAGCGCGCCGGCACCAATGTCTGCCTGCGGCAGGTGGCGGCGAAGCCCGCCCTCGACCTGATCCGCTCCGAACGGGTGACGCATATGTGCGGCGCGCCGATCGTCTATTCGATGCTGGTCAATGCGCCGAAGGAACTATGGGACGGGATCGACCATGTGGTCGCCGGGCAGGTCGCCGGCGCGGCGCCGCCGGCGGCGCTGATCGAGGGCGCGGAACAGGCCGGCATCGAACTGACGCATGTGTATGGGCTGACGGAGAATTACGGCCCGGCCTCGGTCTGCGCCAAGCACGAGGAATGGGCGTCGCTGCCACTGGAGGCGCGCGCCGACCTGAATTCCCGCCAGGGCGTGCGCGTGCCGATGCAGGAGGCGATGGCGGTGCTGGACCCGGAAACCCTGGCGCCGGTCCCGTGGGACGGCGAGACGATGGGCGAGATCATGTTCCGCGGCAACATCACGATGAAGGGCTACCTCGCCAACCCCGCATCCACCGCCAAGTCGTTCGAGGGCGGGTGGTTCCATACCGGCGACCTGGCGGTGACCTATCCGGACGGGTACGTGAAGATCCGCGACCGCTCGAAGGACATCATCATCAGCGGCGGGGAGAACATCTCCTCGATCGAGGTGGAGGAGGCGCTGTACCGCCATCCCGCCATCATGGGCGCCGCGGTGGTGGCCAAGCCGGACGAGCGCTGGGGCGAAACGCCGTGCGCGTTCATCGAGCTACGGCCGGGGATGAGCGCGACGCAGGAGGAACTGATCGCCTTCTGCCGGGAGCGGATGGCACACTTCAAGGTGCCGCGCCGCTTCGTGTTTCAGGAACTGCCGAAGACTTCCACCGGCAAGATCCAGAAATTCTCCCTGCGCGAGGTCGCCCGGGCGCTGTGAGCAAGGCTGGGGCTGCTCCTCGTCTGGAATTCCAACAGGCCGAAGCCGGCCCGCCGGAACCTTTGCCAGCCTCGCCCCGGACCTCGGCGCGCAGTCGCGCGAAGCTCTGCCCTGCACCCGGGAGGGGACGAGTTCCCTGGCGGGGTGGAGGGGCAGCGCCCCATAAGCGCTAGGATAGTGCATTTCTAGCCTCTCTGGCCTGAGATTTACGTTGTCGTGGTGGTTCTCTGAGGCGTCTTTGTGCGGTGGCGCGGATGGTCGGGCTGAGGCGTCTTGGGGACATGGCGAAGATCGCGCATTGCAGACGTCGATGGGCGCACTGCCAGGCACGCCAAAGGCTGGGCGTGCGGGCGCGACTGCCGGCTTGACGCTCAGGGGGGAGAGTCGAGCCCTTCGCTGAACGAAGTCTCGATCAATGCCGCGGCGATAAGGTGAGCCAGTAACCAGGCGCGAGCCAGTTTTGGATCGCTGGCCTGGAGGTCGGCAAACCCGCCCAGGCTCTTCAGCCGTTTGAAGGCCAACTCCACCTGCCAGCGCATGCGATAGAGCCTGACCACCTCCTCGGCCGTCGCCTGGTCCGGCGACAGCGAGGTCAGCAACATCATGAACCCGGCTGTCCGCAGGGTGCGCGGATCGGTCTTGGTGCCCTTGCGGCTGGCCTTGCGGCGGATCTGTTTGTGCTGACGCTCGGTCGCCTCGGCCGGCTTGCGCGCGAGGATCAGCCGCGCCCGCACCCCGGCTTGGGCGCTGCCGATCCGCACCGGATGCTCCACCACCGTCGCATCGCTCTCGGGCAAAGCGGTGAGAAGATCGAAGCTCTGGGCGGAAAGATCGAACAGTCGGACCGAGCGCCAGCCGATCCGGGTGATGAAATCGGCGCCGTTCGCACGGGCATGGGCAAAGTTGCGCACCCGCGCATAGCCACGGTCCTGCACCAGCACGTCGCCAGCGCGCACCGCCACGCAGCAGAGCGCTTCGGCCGTGCTGGCCTCGGTAATGGCAAGGTCGGTGAAGCGCCCGCGGGCCGGCTCGTAGCGCGCATGCAGCCGCCAGTCGCTGCCGTCACTGCCGGGCAGCGAGACGGTCGAACCGTCTACCAAATTATCCTAGCGCTTATTGGGCAGAGCCCCAACCTTAGCTCTCCCGAACGACCGGATTGCGCAGGGTGCCGATGCTGGTGATTTCCACTTCACACACATCGCCGTGCTTCATGTTTTCCGTGGCGCCTTCGGTGCCCATCCAAATCATGTCGCCCGGAACGAGCGTAAGGTACCGCGTCATCGCCACCAGAAAGTCGACCACGCCGAAGATCATGTCGTTGGTCGGGAACTGGATCAGTTCGCGGCCGTTCACCCGGATCTTGGTAACGAGTTTCTCCAGATCGACATCGGTTTCGATCCATGGCCCCATGGGCGCGAAGGTGTCGGTGTTCTTCGCGCGCCACAGCGTGCGGTCGGACTTCTGCCAGGTGCGTTCGCTGACATCGTTGCCAATAGTGTAGCCCAGCACGCAATCCAGCGCATTTTCCCGTGTCAGGTGCTTGGCCTTCTTGCCGATCACCACCACCAGTTCGCCCTCGGTACTGCACCTTCTCGGTGGCATCCTTCGGGATCACGATTGCTTCGTTCTGCGCGATCAGGGAGTTGTTGGCGCGATAGCCCACATCCGGGTTCGGTGGCAGCACGGCGGGCTGGCCGATCTTGGCGGCGACCTCGCGCACATGCCCGGCGTAGTTCAGGCCGCAGGCGTAGAAGGTTTGTGGTTCGAACGGGATCAGCAGCTTCGCGTCCGCCAGTTTCACGCTGGCGCCGGCCTTCTTCCATTCCCCGAACGGCGTGCCGCTGACCGGCTGGATGCTGTCGCCCTCGACGATGCCGTAGGTGGCGGTGCCGTGATTATCGAACCGTGCCCAGCGCATAGGACTTCTACTCCCCCAAAAGGACGATTGTTGGGGGCAGCCTATCCGCGCGGGGAAGGCCTGGCTAGCTAGGCCGTGGCGGCCGCGTGCAGCCCCAGCTCCGCCACCATCTGCTCGCGCATCAGGAACTTCTGCATCTTTCCCGTCACCGTCATCGGGAATTCCTCGACGAAGCGGACATGGCGCGGGATCTTGTAATGTGCGATCTGCCCCTGGCAGAACGCCCGCACATCCTCCACTGTCATGCTCTCGCCGGCACGCAGTTTCACCCAGGCGCAGAGTTCTTCGCCATACCGCTCGTCCGGCACGCCGAACACCTGCACGTCCTGGATCTTCGGGTGGCGATACAGGAATTCCTCGATCTCACGCGGATACACGTTTTCCCCGCCGCGGATCACCAGGTCCTTGATCCGCCCGACGATGTTGCAATAGCCGTCGGCATCGATCGTCGCCAGGTCCCCCGTGTGCATCCAGCGGGCGGGGTCGATCGCCTGGGCGGTGCGTTCCGGATCGTCCCAATAGCCGAGCATGACCGAATAGCCGCGGGTGCAGAGCTCCCCAGGCGTACCGCGCGGCACGATGCGGCTCTCGGCATCGACGATCTTCACTTCCAGATGGGGATGGACCCGCCCGACCGTGCTGACGCGACGATCCAGCGGATCGTCAACCGAGGTCTGTGTGCTCACCGGGCTGGTCTCGGTCATGCCATAGGCGATCGTGATGTCGCTCAGGTGCATCAGGTCGACACAGCGCCGCATGATCTCGGTCGGGCAGGGGGCGCCCGCCATCACGCCAGTGCGCAGGCTGGAGAGATCGAAGCTGCTGAATTGCGGGTGCTCCAACTCGGCGATGAACATCGTCGGCACGCCGTACAGCGACGTGCAGCGTTCCTCCGCCACGGTCTGCAGCGTGGCGAGCGGATCGAACCCCTCGCCGGGAAACACCATCGTCGAGCCATGGGTGATGCAGGCCAGGTTGCCGATCACCATGCCGAAGCAGTGGTACAGCGGCACCGGAATGCACACCCTGTCCTGGTCGGTGTAGTGCAACGTCTCGCCGATGAAGAAGCCGTTGTTGAGGATGTTGTGGTGGGTCAGCGTCGCACCCTTGGGCGCGCCCGTGGTGCCGGAGGTGAACTGGATATTGATCGGATCATCGAATTGCAGGCTGCGCGCCAGCTCCGACAGCCGCGCCCGCTGGACGGCACCGCCCATGCGCAAAACGTGATCGAAGGCGAAAGCCCCCGGCGCCTTCGGGCCGCCGATCTGGATAACGGCTTCCAGCTTCGGCAGTTTCTCGGCGTTCAGCTTGCCCGGGGCGGAGGCGGCCAGTTCCGGTGCCAGCGTGTTGATCATGCCGATATAGTCGCTGGTCTTGAACGCAGTGGCGGTGATCAGCGCCCGACAGCCTACCTTGTTCAGCGCGTAATCCAGTTCCGACAGCCGGTAGGCCGGATTGATGTTGACCAGGATAATCCCGGCCTTGGCCGTGGCGAATTGCGTGATCACCCATTCGGCGCAGTTCGGCGCCCAGATCGCCACCCGGTCGCCTGGCTCCAGCCCCAGCGTCAGCAGCCCGGCCGCGAAGGCGTTCACGCGCTCGCCCAGCTCTCGATAGGTCCAGCGAATATCCTGCTGGCGAACCGTCAGCCCGGGCCGGTCGCCGTAACGCGCAACGGTCTTGTCGAACGCCACTCCGATCGTCTCGCCGATCAACGGCGTGTCCATCGCTCCGTGCACGTAGCTTAGGGCCGTGGTCATGTCGTCCTCCCCTCAGGCTCTGCTGTTGATCAGCATGCGGCTTGGCCCCCCAATCATGCAATGATGAGGGGGCTGGCGCGATAAATCGCCTTGTGCCATATTCTTCGATATCGAAGCAATAGGGATCAGGATGGCAACCCTTCCGAACCGTCTGCCCGGCCTCAATTTCAACCTGGGCGAGACCGCCGACATGCTGCGCAGCACCGTGGAGGCCTTCGCCGCCGTCGAAATCGCGCCGCGTGCGGCCGCGATCGACCGCGACAACCAGTTTCCCCCCGACCTCTGGCGCAAGCTGGGCGAACTCGGTGTGCTCGGTGTCACTGTCGAGGAAGAATACGGCGGCGCGGGCATGGGCTATCTGGAACATGTCGTGGCGATGGAGGAAATCTCCCGTGCTTCGGCCTCTGTCGGCCTGTCTTATGGCGCGCACTCGAATCTCTGCGTGAACCAGATCCGCCGCAATGGCACGGAAGCGCAGCGCCGCGCCTATTTACCGAAGCTGATCTCCGGCGAGCATGTCGGCGCCCTGGCGATGAGCGAGCCGGGGGCGGGTTCGGACGTCGTGTCCATGAAGTTGCGTGCCGACCGGAAGGGCGACCGCTACATCCTGAACGGCACCAAGATGTGGATCACCAACGGCCCGGACGCCGACGTGCTGGTGGTCTACGCCAAGACCGACCTGTCCGCCGGGCCGCGCGGCATGACCGCCTTCCTGATCGAAAAGACTTTCCCCGGGTTTTCGGCATCGCCCAAGCTCGACAAGCTGGGCATGCGCGGGTCCAACACCGCCGAACTGGTCTTCCAGGACTGCGAAGTGCCGGAGGAGAACGTGCTGTCCCAGGTCGGAAGCGGCGTGAACGTGCTGATGAGCGGCCTCGATTACGAGCGCGCCGTGCTCGCCGCCGGGCCGCTCGGCATCATGCAGGCCTGCATGGACGTGGTGGTCCCCTACATCCACGAACGCAAGCAGTTCGGCCAGGCCATCGGCGAGTTCCAGTTGATGCAGGGCAAGATCGCCGACATGTACACCACGCTGAACGCGTCCAAGGCGTATGTATATGCCGTGGCCAAGGCCTGCGACCGTGGCGAAACCACTCGCAAGGACGCGGCCGGCGCGATCCTGTATGCGGCGGAGAAAGCCACCTGGATGGCGCTGGAAGCGATCCAGGCGCTGGGCGGCAACGGCTACATCAACGACTACCCCACCGGCCGCCTGCTGCGCGACGCCAAGCTGTACGAAATCGGCGCCGGCACCAGCGAAATCCGCCGAATGCTGATCGGCCGCGAGCTGTTCAAGGAAACCGAATAATGATTATGGCGCTCGCGCAAAAAGGCCGCCGCGCATGGTAGCCATCCGCAGCGAACTCGACCCGGGTTCCGCCGAATTCGCCGTCAACGCGGCCGCCATGCGCGCGCTGGTAGAGGATCTCCGAGCCAAAGTCGCAAATGCCGAACTCGGCGGCGGCGATAGCGCGCGGCAGCGCCACCTCTCCCGCGGCAAACTGCTGCCGCGCGACCGCGTGCGCGGCCTGATCGACCCTGGCTCGCCGTTCCTGGAACTATCCCAGCTCGCCGCCTTCGGCATGTATGGCGGCGAGGTGCCCTCCGCCGGCATCATCACCGGCATTGGCCGCGTATCCGGCCGCGAATGCGTGATCGTGGCGAACGATGCCACGGTGAAGGGCGGCACCTACTTCCCCCTCACCGTGAAGAAGCATCTGCGCGCGCAGGAAATCGCCCGCACCAATCGTCTCCCCTGCATCTACCTCGTGGATAGCGGCGGCGCCTTCCTGCCGCAGCAGGATGAGATTTTCCCCGACCGAGACCATTTCGGCCGCATCTTCTTCAACCAGGCGACCATGTCCGCCGAGGGCGTGCCGCAGATCGCCTGCGTCATGGGCTCCTGCACCGCCGGCGGCGCCTATGTGCCGGCGATGTCCGACGAGTCGATCATCGTCCGCCGCCAGGGCACCATCTTCCTCGGCGGCCCGCCGCTGGTTGCCGCCGCCACCGGAGAGATCGTCAGCGCCGAGGATCTCGGCGGCGCCGATGTTCACGCCCGCACCTCCGGCGTGGTGGACCATTACGCCCATGACGACCGCCACGCTTTGGCCCTTTGCCGACGCATCGTCGCTGGCCTGAACACGGTCAAGCGCCCGCAACTGGCAATTCGCCCACCCGCCCCGCCGCGCTACGCGGCTGAGGAACTGTATGGCGTCATTCCGGAAAACGTCCGCACGCCCTATGACGCGCGCGAACTGATCGCCCGCATCGTCGATGACAGCGAATTCGACGAGTTCAAGAAGTTGTATGGCACCACGCTGATCTGTGGCTTCGCGCATGTGTACGGCTATCCCGTCGGCATCATCGCCAATAACGGCATCCTGTTCTCGGAATCAGCCCTGAAGGGTGCGCATTTCGTCGAGCTTTGCAGCCAGCGCGGCATTCCGCTGGTCTTCCTGCAGAATATCACCGGCTTCATGGTCGGGCAGAAATACGAAGCCGGCGGCATCGCCAAGGACGGCGCCAAGCTGGTTACCGCCGTATCCACCACCTCCGTGCCGAAATTCACCTTCATCGTCGGCGGCAGCTACGGCGCCGGCAATTACGGCATGTGCGGCCGCGCCTTCGACCCCCGCTTCGTCTGGATGTGGCCGAACGCCCGTATCTCCGTCATGGGCGGCGAACAGGCGGCCAGCGTGCTCGCCCAGGTGCGCCGCGACAATTTCGCAGCCGCGGGGCAAGGAATGGACCGCGGAGGAGGAGGAAACCTTCAAGTCCCCGATCCGCAACCAGTACGAAACCCAGGGCCATCCGTACTACGCCACCGCCCGGCTGTGGGATGACGGGATCATCGACCCCGCCGACACCCGCCGCGTGCTCGGCCTTTCCCTCTCCGCGGCGCTGAACGCGCCGATCGAGCCGACGAAGTTCGGCGTGTTCCGGATGTGATGATGATGGCGCAGGCACCCACTCCGCGGATGATACGCTCGCTCCTGATCGCCAATCGCGGCGAGATCGCCTGCCGCGTCGCGCGCACCGCGCGGCGCATGGGCATCGAAACCATCGCCGTCTATTCCGAGGCTGACGCCGCCGCCATGCACGTCGCCGCGGCCGACCGCGCCATCGCCATCGGCCCGGCCGCGGCGCGCGAAAGCTACCTCAACATCCCCCGCATCATCGACGCCGCGAAACGCGCCGGTGCGGAGGCCATCCATCCCGGCTACGGCTTCCTGTCGGAGAACCCGGAATTCGTCGAAGCCTGCGATGCAGCCGGCATTGTCTTCGTCGGCCCCCCGGCCTCCGCCATGCGCGCGATGGGCTCGAAGGGCGCGGCCAAGGCCCTGATGGAAGGCTCCGGCGTGCCGCTGCTGCCCGGCTACCATGGCGCCGATCAGGATCCGGCCTTCCTCGCCGCCACTGCCCGGAAAATCGGTTTCCCCGTCGTTATCAAGGCCGTCGCCGGCGGCGGCGGGCGCGGCATGCGCGTGGTCGAACACATCGACGAATTCGCCGCGCACTCGCCTCCGCCCAGCAGGAAGGTGCTGCCTCGTTCGGCGATGCGCGCGTGCTGGTGGAACGCTACGTCACCCGCCCCCGCCACATCGAAATCCAGGTCTTCGCCGACCGGCACGGCAACGCCGTGCACCTGTTCGAGCGCGACTGCTCCGCCCAGCGCCGGCACCAGAAAGTGATCGAGGAAGCCCCCGCCCCCGGCATGGACGAACTTCGTCGCGCCGCGATGGGCCGCGCCGCCGTCGATGCCGCCAAGGCCGTCGGCTATGTCGGCGCCGGCACCGTCGAATTCATCACCGATGAAACCGGATTCTACTTCCTGGAGATGAACACCCGCCTGCAGGTGGAACATCCCGTCACCGAGGCGATTACCGGCTTCGACCTCGTGGAATGGCAACTCCGCGTCGCCGCCGGCGAACCCCTGCCGGCCACCCAGGAACAGATCCACCTGAACGGCCACGCCTTCGAGGTGCGGATCTACGCCGAAGACCCTGCCCGCGACTTCGCTCCCTCCATCGGCCGCCTGGCCAGCTTCCGCACCCCGCCGGAGCGGGACGGCGTGCGCGTCGATACCGGCTTCGCCACCGGCGACACCGTCTCCGTGCATTACGACGCGATGCTGGCCAAGCTGATCTGCCACGGCCCCAACCGCGCCGAAGCCCTGCAAAAGCTGAGCGCCGCACTGGCGGATTGCGACGTGGCCGGCGTGGCCAGCAACCTCGACCTGCTCGCCCGCATCGCCGCGCACCCCGACTTCGCCGCCGGCGGCATCGACACCGGCTTCATCGCCCGCAACGCCGCAACCCTGCTGGCCGGCCCGCGCGAACCCGACATCACCGTGCTGGCGGCCTCGGTCCTCGCCGAACTGTTGGACGAAGCCGAAGCTGCCGCCCGAACCGCGGCGGCAAGCGCCGATCCCCATTCTCCCTGGCACGCCAACGACCTCTGGTGGCCGAACGCCATGCGCGAGCGGGTGCTGGATCTGGTTGACGAGGAAACCACCCATTCCGTCCGCCTCCATCGCTCGGGCGACGGCTGGGCATTCGGCATCGGCGACCGGCAGATCATCGGTTCCGCCACCCGCACCGCGGACGGCCGCATCGCGCTCGATCTGGACGGCGTGCAGGAACGCGCCGCCGCCACCCGCGTCGGCGATCAACTTACGCTCCGCCTGCGCGGCGAAACCTTCCGCTTTCGCCTGCCAGATCCCATCGCCGCCGCCGCCGAGGAAGAAGACAGCGGCGGCCGCCTGGAAGCGCCGATCCCTGGCCAGGTCACGCAGGTCATCGCCACTCCCGGCATGGCGGCGAAGCGTGGCGACGTGCTGGTGGTGCTGGAAGCAATGAAGACGGTGTTCCGTTTGACCGCCAAGGCGGATGGGGTGGTCGGGACCGTTTCCTGCCAGGCCGGGGAGATGGTGCGGGAAGGACAGGTGCTGGTCACCTTTGCCGAGGCCGGCCAGTAGGCAAGATTGGGGCGCTGCCCCAAACCCCGCCCATATCCCGAATGGGGGAACTTGTTCCCCGGACCCTTTTCCGCAAAGCGGAGGGGTTGTCAGCGGCGCCCAGGTCGGTAACGCTTTGCCTGTCTTTGGGTGGAACAGGCGGACAAGAAACATGAATTGGGATGCGGCGTTTTCAGGCGTAAAAGTCATCGACCTGACAGGCGGGGTGGCGGGGCCATCCTGCGCCATGATGCTGGCGCAGCACGGCGCGGACGTGATCAAGGTGGAAACCCCGCATGCCGGCGGCGACTGGTCGCGCATCCTCGGCCGCACCTACGAAGACCACTCCGCCTTCTCGGTTTACGGCACACTGGGCAAGCGCGCCGTCGCGGTCGACCTGAAGACACCGGAAGGGAAGGAAATCCTCTGGCGCCTGGTCAAGGGCGCCGACATCTTCATGGAAGGGTTCCGCCCGGGCACCATCAAGCGCTACGGCTTCGATTACGAGGCGGTCAGCGCGAAGGAACCTGGCATCCTCTACTATTCGATCTCCGGTTTCGGCCAGACCGGGCCGCTCGCCGGCCGCCCGGCCATGGACCCGGTGCTGCAGGCCTTCATCGGCATCGTCAACGAGAACCGCGGCGAGCATGACAACCATCCACATCGCATCGCGATCTCGCTGATCGATATGTTCACCGGCCTGCTCGGCTTCCAGGCGCTCTCCACCTCGCTGTTCGTGCAGGCACGGCAGAATGTGAAGCAGGGCCGCTTCATCGAGGCGAGCCTGATGCAGGGCGGCGCGATGCTGTCGGTCATCCGCCTGATCGCCCAATACCTTGAACGCGGCTCGGCACAGCGCACCAGCATGCCGAACGGCGTGTTCGACACGAAAGACGGCCAGTTGAACGTCACCATGGTCCGCCCGACCGACTGGCCGCCGTTCTGCGAGGTGATCGAGCGCGCCGACCTGCTGGAAGACCCGCGCTTTTCCACTCATGCCGCCCGCGGCAAGAACCTCGATGAGCTCTACGAAGTCATCCGCCCGGTGTTCAAGGCGAAATCGACCGAATGGCTGGCGCAGCGCTTCACCGAGCGCGCCATCATGAACTACAAGGTCAACTCCTATGAGGAGTTCCTGAAGGAAGAGCAGGTGGTAGCCACCGGGATCATCTCCTGGCTGGCCCAGCCGGGCTTTAAGGAACTCGTGCCCATGCCCAACATCCCCGGCCTGCCGCCGTTCGAGAGCGGCACCAGGCGTGCCCATGCGCCCACTCTCGGCGAACACACGCGCGAGGTGATGCTAGAGCACGGTTACAGCACGGCGGAGATCGGGACGCTGATCGACAAGAAGGTCGTGGCGGCCGCTTAGCCGCTCCGGTTCACCGCGTCGCGTGCGGCGCCAGCCAGCCCATCGTCGCGGCTGGCTCGGCGTCCGTGCTCGGCAGATAGGGTTTGATGTCCAGCAGCGGTGTCTGGTCCAGGCAGTCGAGGTAACGCACCTTCAACCCGTCCTCGCCGTCGAACCCGTCGAAAGCCACCACGGACAGACCGATCGGATTCGGCCGAAACGGCGCCCTGGTGGCAAACACGCCGCGCATTTCCGCATCGAACGGTGGCTTGAACTCCAGCAGCGGACCCTTCGTCTGGTTCAGCCAATACAGCAGGATCAGATGCGAAAACCCTTCCAGGCTGCGCAGCCCCGGCACGAATTCCGGGAGCACACGGGCGACGCACACCGGCGCTGGCTGAAGCTGCCGGCCGTTGCGCGGGCAATCGGCCAGCGTGGCGAACGGCGTGGAGATCACGCCGATCGGCCGCACCGTCAGCGTCTCAGACATGCGGCTGCAGGATCTGCCGCAGCACGGTGCCTTCGGACAGGTTGTCGAAACCCTCGTTGATCTGATCGAAGGTGATGAACCCGCTGCGTAGCTTCTGCACCGGCAGCTTGCCGCGCTTGTACAGGCCGATGAAGCGGGGAATGTCGCGCTTGGGCACGCAACTGCCCATGTAGCTGCCGCGAATGCTTTTCTCCTCGCTGACCAGCGCGCCGTGCAGATATGAGAACGTGCTGGTCGCGGACGGCAGCCCGGCACTCACCACCATCCCGCCGCGGGCGGTGATGGCATAGGCCAGGTTCATCGCCGCGATCGCGCCGGCGGTCTCGATCACGTAGTCCAGCCCGCCGCCGGTGGCCTCCTTGATTGCCTCCGCCGCACCCGGCGCGCCGGCCAGGAAGCAATCGGTGGCGCCAAGTTCGCGCGCCAGCTCCAGCTTCTGCGGGCTGAGATCGACGGCCACGATGCGCTCCGCCCCGGCGACCACGCCGCCCATCAGCGCGCACATGCCCACACCGCCCAGCCCCACCACGGCCATCTGCCCGCCCGGTGGAACCTGCGCCGTGTTCAGCACCGCGCCGACGCCGGTGACCACGGCGCAGCCGAACACCGCCGCGTCTTCCAGCTTCACGTCGTCGGGGATGGCGATCAGCGCGTTTTCCGACACCACGGCATACTGCGCGAACACCGACAATCCGCTGTAGTGGTTGATGTCCTCGCCGCCCAGATGCAACCGCCGCGCGCCGGAAACCAACGTTCCGTCGGAGCGCGAGGCAAACGCGCTGGTACACAGATTGGGCCGCGACCGCGCACAGTAGCTGCAATCGCCGCAACTCGATACGAACACGCTGATCACGTGATCGCCCGGCTTGAACGCCGTCACCCCAGGCCCAACCGCCTCAACGATGCCGGCCGCCTCATGGCCGGGAATGGTCGGCAGCTTGCGTGGCCGCAAATTCTCGATCGTCGACAGGTCCGAATGGCACAGCCCGGCGCCGATGATCTTGTAGAGCACCTCGCCCGGGCCGGGCGGATCGAGATCCACCTCCTCAACCGACAGCGGCCGGCTGTCGGCATAGGGGCGGGGCAGGCCCTGGACGCGAAGGATCGCGGCTTTCATTTTCATGTTGGTTCGCTCGGTTCCGCTTGTGGGATGCCAGCCATAGCGCGATATCGGGCCGCACCGCCAGCATCGGCAACCAGGGCGGCTTGCGCCCGCCAGTCGATCCCGGCGAGCATGCGGCAACAAAAGCGGATAGGGACGGACCATGCATATCCAAGGCGGCAATTTTCTGATCACCGGCGGCGTCAGCCTGATCGGCTCGCATCTGGCCGAGTGTCTGCTGGCGCATGGCGCGGCGGGGGTCGTGCTGTTCGACAATCTCTCCCTCAACGCCACCGACGTCGTCGGCCATCTGAGCGGCGATCCGCGCGTGCGCATCGTACGCGGCGACGTGCTGCGGCTGGCGTTGCTGGCGGATGCGATGGCGGGAATCGATGGCGTGTTCTCCCTGGCGGCGCTGCTGACCCTGCCAATGTCGCAGGATCCATCCCTGGGGCTGGAGGTGAATATCACCGGCGTGCGCAACACGCTGGACGCGGCGCGTCTGGCCGGGGTGAAGAAGGTCGTGCTGGCGTCTTCGATCGCGGTCTATGGCAGCGAAACCGAACTGCATGAGGTTTCCACCCCTCTGGCGCATGCCGGCCAGTCGCCGCCCTTCGTGCTCTATGCCGCCTCCAAGCTGATCGGCGAAAACCTCGGACGCCTCTATGCCAGCCGCTACGACCTGGCATTCAACGCGGTGCGCTTTGCAACCGTCTATGGCGAGCGCCAGCACGCCCGGGGCGTGAACGCGCTCCACATCCTGGACAGCTACCGCAAGCTGCGCGCCGGCCAGGCCCCGGTGATCATCGGCGACGGCAGCGAGGTGCACGACTACATCCATGCCGAGGACGCGGCCGAAGGCTGCATCGCGGCGATGGCGCGCGGCGTCGGCGGCAACGCCTACAACATCTCCACCGGGGTCGCGACCTCGATCGCCGGGATCGTGGCGATCGTTACACGTGAAGCCGGTTCGAACATCGCGCCCGAGTTCCGCGCCGACACGCGCGCGGCAAAGGGCGCGAGCACCTCCAGCCTGTCGGTCGCCAACGATTTGGCGCGTACGGAGCTCGGCTGGACGCCGAAGATCCCGATCGAAACCGGCATCCGTCGGCTGCTGGACTGGGTCAAGGCACAAGAGGCAGGTTAGTCGAACGACAGGACCATCACCGAGAAATCATCGTCCAGCGCGCCATGACGCGCCTTGTCCCGCACCTCATTGTACAAGCGCCTGGCCTCGCCAGGTTCCGGGACATCGCGCAGCAGGCTGAGGAAATCGTCCATTTCCCATTGCCTGCCGTCCTTGTCCTCGATCTCGAACACGCCGTCGCTGAAAACATACAGGGAGCTGTTCTCCGGCACCGTGATCTCGGCTTCCTGGAACACATGCGCCGGCGTCACGCCGATCGCGGGATTGCGGATGCCGACGGCGATCCGTTTTCCCGGCACCGTCAGCACGGCTTCGTGGTGGCCGCCTGAGCAATACCGCAGTGTCCGGGTCTCGGGGTCGTAGACGCCGTACCAGATGGTGAAGAACAGCCAGTTGTGATCCTCCATCTGGAACATTTCGTTCAGGCCGCGCATCACCGCGGCCGGGCTGCGGAAATCCACCCCGGGCAGCAATTGCTGGCGCAGCACGTTGGCAACCGTCACGCCATACAGCGCGGCGCCGGCGCCATGGCCGGATACGTCGATCACGAAGCTGGAAAAATACCGCCCGTCCACGGAGCGATAGCCGAACGCATCGCCGCCGAGCCGGGCGCACGGCAGATAGAACCAGTCCGCCCGCACCGGCCCCGCCTCGATCGGCGGCGGCAGGATCGACATCACGTAGTCGACCGCCTGCTGCAGGTCGCGATCCAGTTCCTGCGCTTCGGACGCCTCCCGCTGGCTACGCCTTTGGTAGGTCATCTGGTAGGTGCCGATGGTGATCTGCGCCCCGTCCTCCAGCGCGGTCTCTCCGGCGATGCGCGCACCGTTGACGAAGGTGCCGTTGGTGGACCCGAGATCGGTCAGCATCATCCGCTCGCCGTATAGGTCGAAGCGGCAATGCTTGCGGGAGACCATCGTGCTGTCCAGCACGAGATCAGCCGGCGCGATGCGCCCGGCCACCAGCGACGGCTTGTCGAGCTTGATCCGCCGGCCCGGCGCATCCTCGGAGACCAGCAGCAGAAAATGGGCGGGAGGGGTCGCGGCTTCATTGGCCTGGGCCAGGCGCTTAAGGGTCTTATCGGTGATGAACACGGTGCCGTCTTCCGGTCCCGCTTCGTCGATACTGGGCATTCCGGCTATCCGAATGGAGGAAAAATATCTCCTCAGTGTATTGTCAATGCATCCAGCGCTGCAAGCTTTGAGACAAATTCTGCCAGGTACAGGCGTCGCCCCCCGGATTGACACGACCGGCGCAAGCGCCAACCGTTCAGCCCGGATCGTTGCCTGAAGGAGGCGCCTGTGCCCGAAATTCGTTTGCTGTCAACGAGCGGCATACTCGGCTATGGCTTTCCCGAGGAAAGCCTGAAGGCGGGCCTGGCGCGTCAGCCGCACATGGTGGGCTGCGACGGCGGCAGTTCCGACCCTGGGCCCTACTATCTCGGTTCCGGCAAGCCCTTCGCCTCGCCGATGGCGATCCGCCGTGATCTGCGGCTGATGCTGAAGGGCGCGATCGAGCACGGCATTCCCATGGTGGTCGGCACTTGCGGCGGTGCCGGCGGGGCGCCGCACCTCGAACTGGTCGCCGCCATGGTGCGCGACATCGCGGCCGAGGAGGGCCTGCATTTCCGCATGGCGCTGATCCATGCCGAGCAGGACAAATCCCTCATCAAGCGCCGCATCGCCGAGGGCCGCTCACGCCCGCTCGGCCGGATGAAGAAGCTGGATGCCGATACCGTAGACCGGGCAGACCGCATCGTCGGCATGATGGGGCCCGAACCGTACATGCGCGCGCTGGACGAAGGCGCGCAGGTGGTGCTGGGGGGGCGCAGCTCTGACCCCGCGCCTTTCGCCGCGGTGGCGATGCGCGCACAACTGCCGCCGGCGCCGTCCTGGTATGCCGGCAAGATGCTGGAATGCGGCGCCACGCCGTCCATCCCCAAGGGGCATGACTGCCTGATGGTGACGGTGCGTGACGATGGCGTGGAGTGCGAGCCCACCAACCCGATCCGCCGCTGCACGCCGGTCTCGGTCGCCAACCATTCGCTGCACGAGAATTCCAGCCCGATCCATCATTACGAGCCCGGCGGCATGCTGGATACCAGCGATTGCCGGTTCGACGCGCTGACCGATCGCGCGGTGAAGGTCAGCGGCATGCGCTGGGAAAAGGCCGATGCCTATTCGGTGAAGCTGGAGGCGGTGGAAAAGATCGGCTACCGCGCGATCTCCATCTGCGGCACGCGCGACCCGCTGCTGATCTCCACCCTGGCGCCGTTTCTGCAATCGGTGAAGGACAATGTCCGCGCCAAGGCGCAGGATTTCGGTGTGGCGCCGGAAGAATACACCCTGACCATTCGCAGCTACGGCCATGACGGCGTGATGGCCGAGCGCGAACCGGTGCACGACATCGCCGGCCATGAGTTGGGCTTCCTGATCGACGTGGTGGCACAGGACCCGGATCGGGCCGCGGCTGTGCTGGCGATGGCGCGCACCAACATGCTGCACACCGACTTCCCGGGACGGCTCTGCCGAGAGGGCAACATGGCGTTTCCCTTCTCCCCTTCCGATATTCCGGTGGGGCCGGTGTTTCGCTTCACCATGTCGCACGTGGTGCTGCCTGATGATCCCTGCGAAATGTTCCCGATTACTTACGAGACGATCTGATGGCCCTCATCCGCGACATCGCCGCTGTCTGCAAAAGCAAGAACGCCGGCCCGTTCGAACTGACCATCGACGTGGTGTTCGATAACGACGCGTTGTTTGAGCGCGTGCGGGCCACCGGCGTGCTGTGCCCGGCGCTGTTCGCGCGGCTGTACAACGTGGCGGAGGCGGATGTGTTGTTCACACCCTATCCCGCCGGGCGGGCGTTCAAGGCCACCCTTCCGCGCCTGGTGCCGGCGGGGGATATTGGCGATACCGACGTATATGGCTGCCAGCAGCATGCGCCGATGCTGGACGTGGATATTCCGGTCTGAGTAGCAGGCAAGGCCAGGGGCGCTGCCCTCATGCTTGACGTATGGGACCCCGCTGGGGCAGCCCCCCAGACCTGCATTAGGCGGGCTTACGTTCCAATAGTTCGATCGAGACGTTCTGCGGGCCGCGGACGAAGGCGATGCGGGTGCCGGGGCGGATCTGCGTCGGCTCCATGGTGAACTCGCAACCTTTCGCCTTCAATTCCGCCGCAGCGGCTTCGAGGTCATCCACCCGCAGGCCGAAATGATCCAGGCCCTGATAGGGCGACACCGGCGGCTCGGCGGTCTTGCCGTCGTTCATCACCTGGGCGATGAAGATGGAGACACCATCGATCTTCAGGTCGATGCGCGGCTTGCCCTGCGGCGCGCTGCGCAGAACCTGGGCTGCGAACATCTTCTCATACCACTGAGCCGTAGCTTCGGGATCGGGGCTGCGCAGATGCATGTGATCGTATTTGTATTGGATCATGGCAGGTTCTCTCCTTTTTCAGCTGCCCACGATCACGTCGCCGAACAGCTTCCAGGTCTTGCCGGTCCAGCTTTGCAGTTGCATGGCCTTGATCGGATGGAAATTGGTCGGAGACGTATTCACCAGGATGCCCGGCAGCAGTGTTGCAGGATCGAAATTCTTCAGGTTGGCGGCCTGCTTCATCACGTGCTCGCGGGAGAAGTCTGTGCCGCACTGCGTGAGTATCTGGCGCATCGTCTTCGCCACGCCATAGGCGAAAACATAGCTGCCGTCGGTCATGTCCGCGCCCGGCAGGTATTTTGCCATGAACGCGCGCCATTCGATCATGCCGGGATCCTTGGCCCAACCCGGGTCGGTCGGGTCCTTCAAATAGGCGGCGGAGATGATGTCCACCCCCTTCTCGACGCCAGCCGGTTCCATCACGCCGCCGACGGATATCGACACATTGCTGAGGAAGTGCATCGGCTTCCAGTTCAGGTCGTACACCTTGCGAATGATCATCGCCGCGAATTTCGGCAGCGGGGCGCTGATCAGCACGTCCACCCCGGCTGCCTGCAGCGTGGTGATCTGGCTATCGACCGTGGCGTCGGTCGCTTCGTAGGTCAATGATTTCACGACATATTTGTCGAAATCCTTGCCGAGCACGTCCTTGACGCCGGCCGGATAGTCCTTACCGAAATCGTCGTTCTGGTAGATGATGCCGATCTTGGCATTCGGCTTATGCTTCAGGATGTATTTCGTATAGATCTGCGCTTCGGTGCGGTAGCTGGGCTGGTAGCCCATGGTCCAGGGGAAGTTCTTGTAGTCGCCCCATTTGTCGGCTCCCGTGGAAATCAGCAGATTCGGGACCTTCTTCTGGTTGGTGTATTTCTGGATCGCCGTATTCGGAGCGGTGCCAAGCGTCTGGAACAGGAACGCCACGTCATCCTGTTCGATCAGGCGGCGAACCTGTTCCACGGTGCGCGGCGGGCTGTAGCCGTCGTCATAGCTGATGAAGTTGATCTTCCGTCCGCCGACGCCGCCCTGGTCGTTCACCATCTTGAAAAAGGCGGCGTGTGACTTGCCTATCACTCCGTAACCTGACGCTGGGCCGGAATATGGATTGGTGTGGCCGATCTTGAGCTCGGTCGCGGTCACGCCGGGCGTGGCCTGCGCCCGCGCCCTGGACGAGGCTGCCAGCGAGCCGCCGGCGGCAAGGGCCGCCGTCGTGGCCAGCACGGTCCGGCGTGAGATGGATTTCGGCATGCGTGTCTCCCTGTGTCGTTTTTCTTTGGCGCAAGTCTGGTCATGAACTCAGGCTTCCCGCAACATCCCTCCGCATAAAAAATGAGGAGACCCGTCGGCATGACCGCACCCAGGATCGGCTATATCGGCCTCGGCGTTATGGGCGGGGCATTGGCCCGGCGCCTGCTGCGCGAGCACAAGCTGACCGTGTTCGACCTATCGAAGGAGCGCTGCGCCGAATTCGCCGCCCTGGGCGCGACGGTGGCCGCCTCGCCGGCCGAGGTCGGCGCGGTATCGGACATCGTGCTGACCTGCCTGCCGACCTCCGCGCAGGTCCGCGCGGTGATCTTCGGGGACAATGACGGGCTGATCCGCGGCATGAAGCCGGGCGGGCTGATCGCCGACCAGACCTCCGGCGCCACCGCCGCCACGCGGGCGATGGCCGAGGAACTGGCGGCGACTGGCGTTCAACTGATCGACGCTCCGGTCAGCGGGGGCCCGCGCGGCGCGGATGCCGGCACGATCGCCATCATGGTCGGCGCCGAGGCGGCGCAATACGCGCGGATCGAACCGGTGCTGAAAGTGATCAGCCCGAACGTCGCGCATGTCGGCCCTCTCGGTGCCGGGCACACGCTGAAATCCCTGAACAACATGATGTCCGCTGCCAACCGGCTGCTGGCGTTCGAGGCGGTCAGCCTGGCGGTCGCCAACGGCATCGATGCCAGGATGGCAGTGGATGTCATCAACAAATCCTCGGGGATGAACAACGCCACGATGAACGTGTTCCCGAAGAATATCTTCACCGATGACTTTGAGGCGCGGTTCACACTGGCCCTGATGGAAAAGGATGTTGCGCTGGCCGCCGAACTCGCCACTGGCGGGTTCGAGGCCCTGACCCTGACGCCGTCCATCCTGCGTAACTACCGCATGGCGATCGACCGCTTCGGGCGCAACGGGGACCTGCACCAGATGCTGCGCTTCTATGAGGAAGCTGCCGGCAAGCCGGTCGCGAAGGTGCAGCCGTAATCCAGCGGGCAGGAAGGCCGGGACCCCAGCCTTCCTGCCGCCTGGCTCAGTCGTGCGGGCGGGTCTTTTCCATGGCCGGGCGGGCGTCGAATTTGGCGAACCACGCCGCCAGTCCGTCGCGGCCGTTGCGCCAGCCCAGATCGCCGAAGCGGAAATCCAGATACCCGAGCGCGCAGCCCACGGTTATCGTGCCGATGTCGAACCGGTCTCCGAAGCCGGGCAGCCAGGTCTCGAACTGCGCCAGCGCCGTGGCGATCTTGTCCATCTGGCCGTCGCGCCAGGGAGCGTAGCGGAATTCCTCCGGCCGGGCCGTGGCTTCGTATCGGCAGAGCAGCGCCGCATCCAGCAGCCCGTCCGCGGCAGATTGCTCCACCAGCGCCTGCCAGCGGGTCGAGTTGCGCGGGAACAGCCTGCCGCCGCCGCCGAGCTGATCCAGATATTCGCAGATCACCCGGCTGTCGTACAGCGCCATTCCATCATCGGTCACCAGCGTCGGCACCTGGCCGAGCGGGCTGGCCGCGATGATGTTCTTGTCGCGGTTGATCGGGTGCGCGGCGGCGCGGGTGGTCTCGATCTTGCCGTCCAGGCCAAGCTCGATCGCGCAGGCCATCACCTTGCGCACGAAGGGGGAGGAGGCGGCGTAGAATAGTTTCATTCGTCTGTTCCTTGTTTAGATCGCGCCGGAGGCATGAAGTTCAGATCGCGCCGCAGGCACGAAGATCCGCGATGCGTTCCTGGGTGTAGCCGAGTTCGGTGAGCACCGCATCCGTATCCGCCCCGAAGCCGGGCGCGGCTAGTTTCGGCATGTCCTCGCCGGGCAGGCGGAAGGCCGGCGCAGCCATACGAAAATCCGGCCGGTGGGGATGCGGATAGGTCCACACCCGATCCTCGCTTGTGACAAAATCGGACGTCAGCGCCGCCTGCAAATCATGAACGGGCGCCGCCGGCACGCTGCCGGCGAAATGCGCCAGCCAGTCCGCGCTCGTCCGTGCCATCAGGGCTCCGTCCAGCAACTCCGTCAGCAGCGCGCGATTGGCCAGCCGGCTTTTGAAATCGGCAAAACGCGGATCGGCGGACCATTCCGGCCGGCCGATCTTCTCGCACAGCGCCGGCCAGAATTTCTGCTTGTTGCACATGATAAAGATCCAACCGTCTTGCGTGCGGTACAGCTGGCTGGGCGTCAGCGAGGGATGCGCCGAACGTGGCTCACGCCCCTGGTTGTGCCCTTCGTTCAGGTACCAGGCGGCCAGGTAGTTCAGGTTGGAAAGCGCCGTGTCGAACAGGCTCACATCCACGTCCCGGCCGGCCCCGGTCGCGCGTGCGGACAGGATGCCACCGAGCAGCGCGAAGCCGGCATACAGCCCGGCCATCATGTCCACGATCGAGAGCCCGAAGCGCGCCGGCGCCTGTTCCGGCTCGCCGGTCAGCGACAGGTAGCCGGCCTCCGCCTGCATCAGGTAGTCGTAGCCCGGCCAGTTTGCCCGCGCCCCGGTGCGGCCATAGGCGGACAGATGCGCGCAGACGATCTTTCCGTTGCTGGACTTCAACTGGTCATAGGTCACGCCCAGCCTAGGCGGCTGATCGCCGCGCAGATTGTCCAGCACACCGTCGGCAGTCTTCACCAGATCCTGAAAGATCGCCTGCCCCGCCGGTTGGCGCAGATCGAGCGAGATCGACCGCTTGTTGCGGTTGAACGCCTGGAAGAAATGGCTGTCGTTGCTGCCCAGGAAATACGGCCCGACACCACGGCTCACATCGCCGCCCTCGCGCGCATTCTCGATCTTGATGACTTCCGCGCCCATGTCGGCGAGCTGCATGGAGCCGAACGGCCCGGCGCCGTACTGCTCCACGGCGAGGATGCGGATGCCGGCGAGGGGAAGCATCAAACGGGGTTCCGGGCAATCAGCTGCTGGGCGATGATGATGCGCTGCAGCTCGTTGGTGCCCTCGCCGATCACCAGCAGCGGCGCGTCGCGATAGAAGCGCTCGACCGGGAATTCGGTGGAATAGCCATAGCCGCCATGCACCCGCAGCGCCTCGGCCGAGTTCTCCATCGCCGCTTCCGTGGCGAACAGCTTGGCCATGCCGGCTTCCATGTCGCAGCGCTCGCCGCGGTCATAGAAATCCGCCGCCCGGCGCACCAGCAGCCGCGCCGCCTCGGTCCGCGTCGCCATGTCCGCCAGCTTCAGCTGGATCGCCTGGTGCTGGCCGATCGGTTTCCCAAATGTTTTCCGCAATTGCGCGTACTTCACAGACTCGTCCAACGCCGCCTGCGCCACGCCGACGCCGCGCGCCGCGACATTGATCCGGCCGAGTTCCAGGCCGGACAAAGCATGCTTCAAACCCATGCCTTCCTTGCCGCCGATCAGCCGGTCGGCAGGGACGCGGTAGTCTTCAAAAACCAATTCGGCGCTGTCGATGCCCTTGTAGCCGAGCTTCTCCAGCTTCTTGCTGACGGTGAAGCCCGGGCCCTTCTCGGCCAGGAACATGCTGGTGCCGCGATGGCGCGGTTCCGTGGTCAGGTCGGTCTTCACCAGCAGCGCGTAGCAGGACCCGTAGATGCCGTTGCTGATCCAGGTCTTGGTGCCGTTGATGACATAGTCGTCGCCGTCCCGTTTCGCGGTGCAGCGGATCGCCTGCAGGTCGGTGCCGCAATCGGGCTCGGTCAGGGCCAGTCCGCCACGCAGCTCTCCGCTGGCGAAGCGGGGCAGGAATTCCCGCTTCTGCGCCTCGGTTCCGTTGCGCTGCACAATGGCGGCCATGATCAGATGCGAGTTGAAGATGCCGGTGA
This sequence comes from uncultured Alphaproteobacteria bacterium, assembly GCA_963839645.1. Taxonomy (GTDB): domain Bacteria; phylum Pseudomonadota; class Alphaproteobacteria; order Acetobacterales; family Acetobacteraceae; genus PALSA-911. The sequence continues at coordinate 57,750 of CAWIVZ010000003.1, forward strand.
CCGACATCCACACCCGCGCGATCCGCTCGACGATCTGCGCATAGGTGCCGCAGGGCAGCCCGAGCCCGCCATATTCGGCGGCGATGGTGGCGCCGAACAAGCCCAGCTCCTTCATCCGCGCGACGATTTCCACCGGATAGGTGTCGGACTTCTCCAGCGCGTGCACATGGGGGGCGACATCGCGGGCGAGGAACATCTCGATGGTGTTGAGGATCTGCTGCTCGTTTTCGTCTCGCAGATCCGTGGTCTGGGGCTGGTCCAAGGCGCGTCTCTCCCGGCGGTGTTCTGCGCCGGAGTATGCGCGGAAGCGGGAGGGCCGACAACGCGGCAATTCTGGCCGTAAAATTGGCGCGATCGGCCCCTTGAACCGGAAATCCGGGTCAACTAATTCTTGACCGCCGATGCCCTTCCAGGGTCGGCAAGGCGGGCGCCGGCGCTGGTGTCCGGCGCCCTTGTATCCATGTTGCTTTGAAAAGGATGTGGACATGAGAAACTATGACTTCACCCCCCTGACCCGCTCAACGATCGGGTTCGACCGGATGTTCGATCTGCTGGACAACGCGTTCACGGCTTCCCAGGCCGATGACGGCTGGCCGCCCTACAACATCGCCAAGACCGGCGAGAATGCGTACCGCATCGAGATCGCCGTGGCCGGCTTCTCCCAGTCGGACCTGACGATCGTTGCGCAGGAAAATGTCCTGACCGTCGCCGGCCGCAAGAACGCCGATCAACAGGCGCTGTATCTGCATCACGGCATCGCGAGCCGGGCGTTCGAGCGGCGGTTCAACCTGGCCGATTACGTGCGTGTCGCCACGGCCAGTCTGGTGAACGGGCTGCTGACGATCGACCTGGTGCGGGAACTGCCGGAATCGCTGCGCCCGCGGCGCATCGACATCGGCTCGGACACGGCGCAGCCGCAAGTCATCACCCAGGACAAGGCGGCCTGATCCCTTCCCGGTGGCGTTCTGATCAGGGGGCCAGAAGGCCCCCTGATTTCGCCAGCTTGTGCAACACGCTGATTTCATCGCGCCGGTTTGACCTGGATCAAGCCGGCGCTGCGGAGATCGAGATATTGTAATGAAGGTCGCAGTACACGCGGTTCTATTCATGCAAGGAGGTCCCGGACCATGGCCGACACATCCGTACCTGTCCAGAATAAGCCAGCACCGCCGGCGCCGGCTTCGCCTTGGGACAGCTTGCGGCCGTTCCGCGAGGAGATGAACCGGTTGTTCGACCGGTTTTCCAGTGGCTTCGGCTTTCCTTTGGCCAGGCGCGCCGCGGAGAGCTTCCCGGCGATGAGCCTCGCGTCGTCGTTCAGTCTCTCGGTCCCCGCCGTCGATCTGACCGAGGAGGCCGGCGCCTACAAGATCTCGGCCGAACTGCCCGGCATGTCGGAAAAGGACATCGAGGTGGCTGTCTCCGGCGATGTTGTCACGCTCAAGGGCGAGAAGCGCCAGGAGCGGGAAGACAAGACCGAGAACTATCACATCTCCGAACGGGCCTACGGGTCCTTCCAGCGGTCGTTCTACATTCCCGATGGCGTGGACCGGGACAAGATCGCCGCTGAATTCTCCAAGGGCGTGCTGACCCTGACCTTGCCCAAGACGGCCGAGGCGCAGAAGGTCTCGAAGAAGATCGAGGTGAAGGCGTCCTGAACCGGCCTGGACGGGGGCAGCGCGCCGGCCGCCTCCGTTCCTGCGTCTGCGTGAACGAGATCGGCGAATGACATCGGGGCCTTGACGCGCCGCTTGCCGCCCGGCAGCACAGCCGGAAAGACAGGTGGAGGAAGCCCCGATGTTCAGTGCCTTTTACCGGATCGGCGACAACCGTTTCCAGGAGCGCTATGGCCTGGATTTCGAGGATTTCGCCCCCGGCCAGCGGTTCCGCCACCGCCCTGGCATCACCCTGTCCCAGCAGGACAACACCGACGAGGCGCTCGACACCCTGAATGCGGCGATGGTGCATTACGACGCGCATTACGCCGGCGCCACCACCTGGAAGCGGCCGCTGATGGTCAGCACCGTCACGCTGCAGAAAGTCGTGGGCATGGCCAGCAAGACCTTCGGCCGCCGCCGCGCCCTGCTCGGCTTCTCCGAAATCCTGCTGACCGGGCCGCTGTTCGGCGGTGACACGCTCTATGCCGAATCCTGGATCCAGGAATGCAGCGACGGGCCGGACGAGGATGCCGGCACCGTCAAGCTCCTGCTGTCGGCCTTGAAGCCGGATGGCAGCGCCGCCGGCCGCTTCACCTGCACGATGTCGATCCTGCGCCGCGGCGCAGGCCGGGACGCCATGGCCGGCGAGCCGGCCGTGGAGCCGCGCTTCGCCGCGTATCACGAAGATGGCGGGGAACTGGTCGAGCAGGTCGGCCTGTTCTTCGAGGATTGCGTGCCTGGTGAGACCTTCATCCATTCCCCGCGCCGCAGCTTCTTCCTGGAAGACAGCGTGCGGCACGCCTGGCGCTCGCTGGAACTGTCGCCGCAGTACCAGGACCTCGACTGGATTTCGAGCCACGGCGACGGGCAGCCCGTTGTCAGCGAAACCCTGGTGATCTCCGCCGCCACGGCGCTCACCACCCGCACCTTCGGCCGCGTGGTGGCCAATCTCGGCTGGTACGACATAGCCCTGCCGCACCCGGTGCATGTCGGCGATACCATCGAGGCGGAATCGACGATCCTGGAGGTCCGGGAGTCTCGCTCCCGCCCGCAAGAGGGCATCGTCTCGGTGGCCACGCGCGCCCGTAACCAGTTAGGCCAGGAAGTGCTGTCCTACCGGCGCAACCTGCTCGTCTACCGCCGCCTTGCCGAAACCCCCTACGCCCAGGCCGGCTACTGAGCGGCCTGCTTTTCCCGGTAGGGCATGCCTGCATTGACTTGCCATCAATGCTCGGTTACCTCGCAAGGATCAAAAGAACACAAGGGCTTCGATGCGTTGCTCCGCGACGTGCCGGTGCTGACGGCCGCAAGTGCCAGGTGACGTTAGGGGAGGGGATGATGCGAAGCCTGCGCGGCGCAGTTCGATGAATAGCGCAAGTACAAGCGTTGCCGATCAGGGCATCGCGGACGCGCTCTTGTCCGTCCGTGGCATCGTGGTCCGCTTTGGCGGCGTGCTGGCAGTGGGCGGCGTGTCTTTCGATGTCGGCCGTCGGCAGATATGTGGCCTGATCGGCCCGAACGGCGCCGGCAAGACCACGCTCTTCAACTGCATCAGCGGCATCTATAAATACAACGAGGGCGACATCCTGTTCGAGGGCCGCTCGATCCGCACCACGCCGCGCCATCGCATGGCCGGCCTGGGCATCGGCCGCACCTTCCAGAACGTCGCGCTGTTCCGCACCATGACGGTACGCGACAACATCCTGGTCGGCGCGCACCAGCTCGGCAAATCCGGCTTCATCGCCAACGCCCTGCGCCTGCCCTTCGTGCGCGGCGAGGACGAGCGGGCGGAAGCCAAGACCGATGCCCTGCTGGACCTGCTCGATCTGCGCAAGGTGGCGGAAGAGCCCGCTGGCGGCCTGCCGTTCGGCTGGCAGAAGCGGGTGGAACTGGGGCGAGCCCTGATCGGCGAACCGAAGCTGCTGCTGCTCGACGAGCCCGCCGGCGGCCTCAACCACGGCGAGGTCGACGAACTGGAAGGCCTGCTGCGCCAGATACGCGAGCATTTCGAGCTCAGCATCCTGCTGGTCGAGCATCACATGAACCTGGTGATGCGCGTGTCCGACAAGGTCGTGGCGCTGGAATTCGGCATCAAGATCGCCGACGGCCCGCCCGACGAAGTGCGCAACGAGCCGGAAGTCATCCGCGCCTACCTCGGAGATAGCGACGATGACGACACTCACTGAAGCGCGAGGCGTCCGCACCGGTATGCCGACGCTGGACGTGAAGGACCTGCATGCCGCCTACGGCCAGATCCGGGTGCTGCACGGCATCAGCTTCGTGGTCGATGCCGGCGGCATCACCGCGCTGCTCGGCGCCAACGGCGCGGGCAAGACCACCACGCTGCGCGCCGTCTGCGGCATGGTCCGCACCGAGGGCCAGATCCAGCTCAACGGCGCCAGGATCGAGGGCGCGGCCGACGGAGGACATCGTGCGCCAGGGCGTCGCGCATGTGCCGGACGGGCGCGGCACCTTCATGGAATTGACCGTCGAGGAGAACATGCGCCTCGGTTCCTACACCCGCTACGACAAGGACGTGGAGGGCGACCGGGAACGGATGTTCGGTTATTTCCCCAAGCTGAAGGAACGCTACCGCCAACAGGCCGGCACGCTGTCGGGCGGCGAGCAGCAGATGCTGGCGATCGCCCGCGCGTTGCTGCTGCGCCCCAAGCTGCTGCTGTTGGATGAACCGTCCTTCGGCCTGGCGCCACTGATCGTGAAGGGGATCTTCGAGATCATGCAGCGCATCAATCTCGAGGAGAAGGTCAGCATCCTGCTCGTCGAGCAGAATGCCAGCCTGGCACTGAAGATCGCCGATCGCGCCTATCTGCTGGAGACCGGCCGGATCGTGTTCTCCGGCCCGGCCTCGGAAATCCGCCAGGATGAGAACATCCGCCGATCCTATCTCGGCTACTAGCAAGGGAAGCGCGGACCATGGACGGCTTCATCCATCAGATCTTCTCCGGCATCGCCACCGGCGGCATCTATGCCTCGGTCGCGCTGGCGCTGGTGATGATCTACCAGTCGACCCATCACGTGAACTTCGCCCAGGGCGAGATGGCGACGTTTTCCACGTTCATCGCCTACACGCTGATCCAGGCCGGCGTGCCCTATTGGGTCGCGTTGGCCGCGACCTTCGCGATCTCGTTCGCAATGGGGGTGGCGATCGAGCGGATCTTCCTCCGCCCGATGGCGAACGCGCCGGAACTGTCCTCGGTGGGTGTCTTTATCGGCTTGCTGCTGATCTACACGTCGGTCAGCGGCTGGATCTTCGGCTACACCATCAAGACCTTCCCCACCCCGTTCGACACCGGGCATCCGATGCTGGGCGGCTATGTTTCCGGGCATGAACTGGGTGCGACCGCGGTCACCCTGGTGATGCTGCTGAGTATCTATGCGTTCTTCCGCTTCACCCGCCTGGGTCTGGCGATGCGCGCGGCGGCCTACAACCCGGTGTCCTCGCGCCTGGTCGGCGTGCGCGTCGGCTGGATGCTGGCGCTGGGCTGGGGCCTGGCCGCCGGCATCGGCGCCATCGCCGGCTGCATGGTGGCGCCGATCGTGTTCCTTGACCCGAACATGATGGCCGGCATCCTGCTCTATGCCTTCGCCGGCGCCCTGCTGGGCGGGATCACCAATCCGCTGGGCGCGGTGCTCGGCGGCTTCGCCGTCGGCGTGATCGAGAATATCGGCGGCGCCTATCTCGTGGGCACCGAGTTGAAGCTCACGATGGCGCTGGTCATCATCATCGCGGTGCTGACGGTCAAGCCGTCCGGCCTGCTGGGCAAAACCGTGCAGAGTCGGGTGTAGGCCATGAGCAACTCATCGATGACCGCGGGCACCCGGGCGCCCACCCTGCTGAAGCCGGCCATCACGCCGATGTCGGCAGCCGGCGTTCTTGTCGGCCTGGCGCTGGCAATCGGCGCGGCGTTCTTCTTCAGCAACTACCACCTGTTCCAACTGACCATGGTGGTCGTCTACGCCATCGCCATTCTCGGCCTGTCGATCGTGACCGGCTTCAACGGTCAGATATCGCTCGGCCACGGCGCGTTCTATGCCATCGGCGCCTACGTCACCGCCATCCTGATGGACAAATGGGACATCCCGTATTTCTACACCTTGCCGGTGTCCGCCTTGGTCTGCGCCTGCGTCGGCTTTCTGATCGGCCTGCCGGCGCTGCGCCTCGGCGGGCTGTACCTGGCGCTTACCACCTTTGCGCTGGCCGTCGCGATTCCCCAGCTGCTCAAGCACAAGTTGCTGGAGGACTTCACCGGCGGCGTGCAGGGCATCGTCATTCTCAAGCCGGATCCGCCGTTCGACCTGCCCATCAACTCCGACCAGTGGCTGTATCTGTTCACGCTCGGCGTCGGCTGCGTGATGTTCCTGCTGGCGTGGAACCTGCTGCGCGGCCGGATCGGCCGGGCCATGCGGGCGATCCGCGACCGCGCGGTGGCGGCCGAGGCAATGGGCATCGACATCGCCATGCTGAAGACCCGCACCTTCGCGGTCAGCGCCATGTTCACCGGCATCGCCGGGTCGCTCGGCGCCATCGCGGTGCAGTTCGTCGCGCCCGACAGCTTCACGGTGTTCGTGTCGATCGACCTGTTCGTCGGCATGGTCGTCGGCGGCGCCGCATCGATTGGCGGCGCCGATGTTTGGTGCGCTCTTCATCCAGTTCGTGCCCAATCTGGCCGATGAGGTCTCCAAGGCCGCGCCCGGCGCGGTGCGCGGCATCATACTGATCGTCTTCCTGTATCTGGCGCCGGCCGGCATGGCCGGCCTGACAAGGATGATGATCCGTCGCCTGCGCCGGCCGAAAGCGGCCGGCGCCTAATTCCACACAGAGGTAGGACCATGCTGCGTAGAGACTTCCTGATGCTGACGGCCGCGCTTGCTGCGGGCGGGATTGCCGGCGCCCCCGAGGCGCGCGCGGCGGAAACGCCCGGCGTGACCAAGACCGAGATCAAGATCGGCCAAACCCAATCCTACAGCGGCCCTGCCTCGTCCTATGGCGCCATAGGCAAGGTGCAGCAGGCCTATTTCGATATGATCAATGCCCAGGGCGGCATCAACGGCCGGAAGATCACCTTCCTGTCGCTCGATGACGGGTATTCCCCGCCGCGCACGGTGGAGCAGACCCGCAAGCTGGTTGAGCAGGAAGGCGTGGCCATCATGTTCAACTCGCTCGGCACGCCGACCAATTCGGCGGTGCAGAAATACCTGAACCAGAAGAAGGTGCCGCAATTGTTCGTCGCCACCGGTGGCGACAAATGGGGCGATCCGGAACACTTCCCCTGGACCATGGGCTGGCAGACCAGCTACCGCGCCGAGGCGCAGATCTACGCCAAATACATCCTGGCCGAGAAGCCAAACGCCAAGATCGGCCTGCTCTATCAGAACGATGATTTCGGCAAGGACTACGTCAATGGCCTGAAGGACGTGCTCGGCGCCGATCGTTTTGCCAAGATGGTCACCGTGGTTTCCTACGAGGCGACCGACGCGACGATCGACAGCCAGCTCGTATCCCTCAAGACCGCCGGAGCGGATGTGCTGATCACCGCCACGGTGCCGAAATTCGGCGCCATGTCGATCCGCAAGGTGCATGAGCTGGACTGGCATCCGATGCACATCATGAGCAATGTCGCGATCTCCGTCGGCACGGTGATCGAGCCGGGTGGCAAGGAAAATGCGATCGGCCTGATCAGCGCCGACTTCCGCAAGGACGCGACCGACCCGACCTGGAAGGACGATGCCGGGATCAAGCAATGGCGCGACTTCATGAACGCGCACATGCCGGGCGCGGACCAGGCCGACAACAATTACCTGTATGGCTACAGCGTCGTGCAGACGCTGATGCAGGTGTTGAAGCAATGCGGCGATGATCTCTCGCGCGAAAATATTATGAAGCAGGCCGCCAGCATCAAGGACGAGGTGATCCCGACCTTGCTGCCGGGCATCCTGGTCAACACCAGCCCGACCAATTTCCATCCGCTGCGCCAGTTGCAGTTGCAGCGCTGGGACGGCAAGGCCTGGGTGCTGTTCGGCAAGGTCCTGCAGGCCGACTGATGTCCGGTGGGACGGGGGGCTGTTGCCCCCCGTCCGTTCCGACCTACACTCCGCGCCATCGAAGGCGAGGGAGAAAACAACATGCTGGATCTGACCGGTAAGGTCGCGATTGTCACGGGGGCCGGATCGGTCGGTCCGGGCTGGGGCAATGGGAAAGCCACGGCGACGCTGCTGGCGCGCCAGGGCGCCGCGGTGTTCCTGATCGACATCAACCCGGAGGCGGTGGCCGAAACCAAATCCATTATCGAAGGCGAGGGCGGCACCTGCGCCACCCATGTCTGCAACATGCTGCAGGCGGCGGACGTGCAGGAGATGGTTCAGGCCTGCCTGGACCGTTTCAAGCGCATCGACATCCTGGTGAACAATGTCGGCGGGTCGGAGCCGGGCAACGTGGTGACCATGCCCGAGGAAGTGTTCGACCGGCAGATCGCCTTCAACCTGAAAACCGCTTTCCTCGGCTGCAAATACGTCATTCCGGTTATGGAGGGCCAGGGCAAGGGCGCGATCGTCAACATCTCCTCGGTCGCCGGCGTGCGCAATTCGCGCGGCGGGCGCACCCATGTCGGCTACAGCGCGTCCAAGGCCGCGGTCATCCAGTTCTCCCGCTCCACGGCGGGCGCCTTTGCCGCCAAGAACATCCGCTGCAACACCGTGCTGCCCGGCCTGATGCATACGCCGCTGGTCGAGTACCGGTTGGCGCGGCAGATCGCCGGCAATGATGCCGCCGCGCTGATCGCCTCGCGCAACGCGCAGGTGCCGATGGGCAAGATGGGCACCGGCTGGGATGTGGCGCACGCCGTGCTGTTCCTGGTCTCCGACGAGGCGGGCTTCATCACCGGCACCGAGATCGTGGTGGACGGCGGCATGATCGCCGGCCTCGGTTGACCGTACAGAACTCAAAAAAGGAAACAACTCCATGACCGGTGAACGCTTTTCTACGCAAACCCTCGAGGAGATGACCCCCGAGCAGCGCAAGGCCGCCGAGGCGATCCTGGCCGGCCCGCGCGGCGGCATGAGGGGGCCGTTCAAGGCCCTGTTGCGCAGCCCAGACCTCGCCGACAAGATCCAGCGTGTCGGCGAGTATGTCCGCTTCCGCAGTTCCCTGCATCCGCGCCTGAACGAGCTCGGCATTCTTCTGGTCGGCCGCTACTGGACGGCGCAGTACGAATTCTACGCCCATCGCATTCTGGCTGAGAAGGCCGGCCTGTCGCCCTCCATCTGCCAGGCCATCGCCGAAGGCCGCCGTCCCGAGACCATGGACGAGGAGGAACGCGTTGTATGGGAATTCGGCAACGAGCTGCTGCAGACCAAGGAAGTATCGGATGCGAAGTTCAACGCCGTGAAGGAGAAGTTCGGCGAACAGGGTGTCATCGATCTGGTCGGTGGCATGGGCTACTACACCATCGTTTCGATGGTGCTGAACGTCGACCGCGTGCCGTTGCCGGCGGATGCGGTGCCGCTGAAGAAACTGGCCTGACGCGTCCTGCCGCCCCACGAGAGGGGCGGCAGCTACACGGAGACGAGAGAAATGGCTGACAGGATCGCCGTCATTGCCGGCGCAACCGGCGCCGCCGCGTGCCGGCTGGTGGAATTGCTGGCGGCAACGCCGGGCTGGCAGGTGGTTGGCCTTTGCCGCAACCCGCCCAAGGGTGCGCCGGCGAATGTCCGCTACATCGCCACCGACCTCACCAGCGCCGCCTCGGTCCAGGCCGCCGTTGCCCAGGCCGGCGCCGTCACGCACATGGTCTACGCTGCCCGCGCCCCATTCGGAGAAGGCGGCGTGGAAGACGTGCCCGGCAACGTCGCGCTGCTGGAGAACGTGCTGGCGGCGGTCGATACGCCCGCCTTGCAGCACGTGCACCTGGTGGAAGGCGGCAAATGGTACGGCATGCATCTCGGCCCATTTCCCACGCCGGCCGAGGAGGATGACCCCCGTCATCTGCCGCCGAATTTCTACTACGACCAGCAAGACCTGATCACTTCGCGCAAACAAGGAAAATCCTGGGTCTGGACCGCCAGCCGGCCCAGTTTCATCGTCGATTTCGCCCCGCAGCGCGCGCGCAACCTGATCTCCACCCTCGGGGTCTACGCGGCGATGTGCCGGGAGCTGAACACCGATTTCAACTTCCCCGGCCGCGCCGGCAGCTACCATTCCCTGGTGGAACTGACCGACGCGACCCAGCTTGCGCGTTCGATCCTGTGGATGTTCAACACACCGGCGGCCGGCGATCAGGCGTTCAACGTCACCAACGGCGATCTGTTTCGCTGGTCCCGCCTATGGCCGCGCCTGGCCGCCTATTTCGGCCTGAACCCCGGCACCGTGCGCACCCTGCCGATGGAACGCTGGATGGCTGACAAGGAGCCGGTCTGGGAGCGCATCTGCGAGAAATACCAGCTGGTGCGCCAGCCCATGGGCGATGTCGCGCGCTGGGATTTCGCCGATTTCTCTCTCGGGCTGGCGCATGATCTTTGCTCCAGCATGAACCGCGCGCGCCGCCTTGGCTTCCACGACCTGGAAGACACCGAGCGCATGTTCATCCGCCACCTGGATGCCTATCGCGCGGCCCGGATCCTGCCGTAGGTCTTCATCCCGCGCCGAAGCCGAATAGCCGCCGAGGCGTGTCCCAGAATAGTTTTTGCCGCTCCGCCGGGTCGGGAAACAGCGTCTCCACGAGGCTCAGCAACGGCGCGTAGTCGAGCCGCTCAGGCGCGCGCAGGAACGGCCAGTCGGAGCCCCATACGCAGGCATCCAGGCCGAAGGCCTCCACCAGGGCGCGCACGAAGGGCCAGGTGTCGGTGTAGGGGTATGGCCGGCGGGAGAACTTCATCAGCCCAGATAGTTTCACGCTGGCCCTCCCGGTCGCCGCCAAGGCGAGGAGGGCCCTGAACCCCGGTTGATCCAGCCCGGCTTCCGGCGTCGGCCGTCCGCAATGATCGATCAGCACGCGCACCGGCGCCGCCGCGATCACCGGCAGCAGGGCCAGCATCTGGTCGTGCTCCACCTGCACCTGCAGGAACAGGTCGAGGTCTGCCAGCTTCGCAACCAGTTCCCGCCCGGCTGCGTAGCGCGCCACGCCATCGAAGGTGGGATTGAACGCCACCCCCACCATGCCCTGCGCCTTGAGCGACCGCAGCGCCGGCAGGCCGATGTCGAACGGCACCACGGCGATGCCCTTCAGCCGGCCCTCGGCGTGTTCGATCGCATCCAGCAGGCATCGGAGGTCGGTGCCGTAGCCGGAATTCGGCGCCACCACGAGCGAGTGGCGCACGCCGTGGCTGTCCATCACCCGCAGCAATTGCGCGGCGGTGCCGATTTCCTGCCCGGCGGGGCGATACGGATTGTCGGCGCCGTAGGGAAACCGCGCGGGGTCGAGCACGTGGTTGTGGCAATCGATCTTGGGCTCTTCAAACAGATGCACGGGCGGGTTTCCGTTGTTCAAACCGACGATTTCGCCTGCTCGATTGCCCGCCACACCCGCTCCGGCGTCGCCGGCATGTCGATATGGCGGACACCGAGCGGCGCCAGGGCGTTGAGAATGGCGGCAATCACCGCCTGCGGGGCGGCGATCGCGCCGGCCTGGCCCGCGCCCTTCACCCCCAGCGGATTGGCATTGGTCGGCACGCCGTTCAGGTGGATGGCGAGGTCGGGAAGGTTGTCGGCCCGCGGCACCGCGTAGTCCATGTAAGAGCCGCTGAGCAGCTGCCCGCTATCGGGATCGTAGGCGGTATGCTCCAGCATCGCCTGCCCGATCCCCTGCGCCACGCCGCCCTGCACCTGGCCGATCGTCAGCATGGGATTGATGATTTCGCCGAAATCATCGACGCCGGTGTAGCGTAGCAGCGCGACGTGGCCGGTCTCAGGATCGATCTCCACCTCGGCGATATGGCAGCCATTGGGAAAGGTGATGAGGTCGAGCAGGTTCCATTCATAGGTATCCAGGCTCGCGGGCTCGTTCGCCGGGTTGGGGCCTTCCCGCACCACCCGGGCCAGTTCCAGCAGACCGATGGAACGGTCCTCGGCGCGAAAACGGCCCTCCGTGAACTGGATGGCCCCTAGCGGCGCTTGCAACAGCCGCGCGGCAATGATGCGGCCCTTGGCGATGACGCCGTCGATGGCCTTGACCAGCGCCGCGCCACCCATGTGCATCGAGCGCGCGCCGCCATGGCCGTTGCCGTCGCGGATGATCTCGGTGTCCGCCTGCCGATAGAGGAAACTTTCGATCGGCAGTCCAAGCCGGTCGGAAGCGATCTGTGGGAAGCTGGTCTCATGGCCCTGGCCGTTCGATTGCGTCCCGAGCAGCAGGCTTACCCGGTCGTTCGCTTCGAAACGGATTTCGGCGCCCTCGTTCGGTGCGCCGCGGGCGGTTTCCAGGAAGCAGGTCACGCCGATGCCGCGCAGCCTGCCCCGGCTTTCCGCCGTCTTCCGCCGATCCGGGAACCCCGGAAAATCGGCGGCGGCCAAAGCGCGGTCGATATTGCCGGCGAACACGCCGCCATCGATCGTGGTGGCCATCGCCGTGCGATGCGGGAATTTGGCCACCAGATTGCGCCGACGCAACTCGATGGCGTCGATTCCCACCACCGGCGCCGCCGCGTCGATCAGCCGCTCGATCAGATAGTTCGCCTCCGGCTTGCCGGCGCCGCGATAGGCGTCGACCGGCACCGTGTTGGTGAACACGCCATGCACATCCATGAACACGGCCGGAATGTCATAGCCGGCGCCCATGGCGTTGCCCGGCGCGTTGGTGGAACTGCCCGGTCCGCCGGTCGACATGGCCGCGCCGAGATTGGCGAGGGTTGCGACATCCAGCGCCAGGAACCGCCCATCCTCGTCCAGCGCCAGCCGGGCGCGGGAGACATTGTCGCGGCCATGCGCGGTGGAAACGAAATCCTCGCCATGCCCGGAAACCCATTTCACCGGCCGGCGGAAACGCCGCGCGGCCCACAGCACCAGCACATATTCCGGATAGAGCCCGTTCTTGACACCGAACCCACCGCCGACATCGGGACAGGAAACCTGGATCCGGTCCGGCGGAATCCTAAATACCGTGTCGGCGAGCGGCTGGCGGATGCCATGCACGCCCTGGCCGGACAGCAGCAGGTGGAAAACCTGCGTCGCCGGATCGTACTCGCCGATGGCGGCGCGATGCTCCAGCGGTGTGACGATCAGGCGGTTGTTGACCAGCTCCAGCTCCACCACATGCGCCGCGCCGGCGAACGCGGCCCGCACGGCGGACTGGTCGCCCTTCTGGAAGCGGTAGGAGACATTGTTCGGGATATCGTCCCAAAGCTGGGGTGCGCCCGGTGCCACGGCCTGTCGCAAATCGACAACGCAGGCCAGAGGTTCGTAGCGCAAATCCACCAACTCGGCGGCGTCGATCGCCGCCATGCGGCTTTCCGCCACGACGAATGCCACCGGCTCGCCGACATGGCGCACCCGGTCGGCCGCCAGGGCAAAACGGTCGGGAATGCGCATCGGCTCGACGGTCGCGACCTTCGCGGTGCAGGGCAGGGGACCCAGCCCATCTGCGCGCAAATCCTTGGCGTCGAACACGCCGAGCACGCCAGGGACCGCAAGCGCGGCCTTTAAGTCGATCCCCTCGATCCGGGCGTGGGCGTGCGGTGAGCGGATCACTTGGACATAAAGCTGGTCGGCACGGTTGATGTCGTCGGTGAAGCAGCCCTTTCCGGTGAGAAAACGCTGATCTTCCAAGCGCCGGATCGACTGTCCACTCAATTCGTTCATCTCTGATGCCCCGTACTTGTCCGCCGGTTATCATGGCACAGATCGGTCATTCCCTGCGCGAGTGCCGTCGCCTCTTTCCCTGTCGCGCATGTCGGGCCAAAGTCCGTGCATGAACTTCCGATCGCTCTACTCGCACGGCTTCGCCCGCGTCGCCGCCTGCACCACGCGCACGCATCTCGCCGATCCCCAGCGCAATGCCGAGGCCGTGCTGGCGATGGCGCGCGAGTGCGACGCGCAGGGCATGGCCCTCGCGGTGTTCCCCGAACTGACGCTGTCGGGGTACTCGATCGAGGACCTGCTGCTGCAGGACGCGCTGCTGGACGCGGTGGAGCAGGCGATCGGCACCGTCCTGGCCGGCTCGAAACAACTGACCCCCATCCTGGTGATTGGCGCACCGCTGCGCCATGCCGGACGGGTCTACAACACGGCGCTGGTGATCCATCGCGGTCGCCTGCTCGGCGTGGTGCCGAAATCCTATCTGCCGACCTACCGGGAATTCTATGAACGCCGCCAGATCGCCGCCGGCGACGTGCTGCGCGGTGAGATCACCCTTGCCGGCACCACAGTGCCGATCGGCAACGACCTGCTGTTCGCCGCGGAGGATGTGCCCGGCTTCGTGCTGCATGTCGAAATCTGCGAGGATTTCTGGGTGCCGATCCCGCCCAGCGCCGAGGCCGCTTTGGCCGGCGCCACGGTGCTGGCCAACCTTTCCGGCAGCCCGATCACCATCGGCCGTGCCGAAAGCCGCCGGCTGCTGGCGCAATCGGCCTCCGCCCGCTGCCTCGCCGCCTATGTCTACGCCGCCGCCGGCACCGGGGAGAGCACCACGGATGTTGCCTGGGACGGCCAGGTGATGATCTTCGAGAACGGCAATGCCTTGGCCGAGGCCGAGCGCTTCCCGGCCGATGCGCAGAAGGTGCTGGCCGACATCGACCTCGATCTGCTGCGTCAGGAACGCATGCGGATGGGCACGTTCGACGACAACCGCCGCACTCATGCCGCCCGCACCGATGGGTTCCGCCGCATCGGCTTCCGCCTCGACCCGCCGCGCGAGGCGGATCTCGGCCTGCTGCGCCGGGTGGAGCGCTTTCCCTTCGTGCCGTCCGATCCCGCCCGTCTGGAGCAGGATTGCTACGAGGGTTACAACATCCAGGTCGCCGGACTGGTGCAGCGGCTGCGCGCGATCGGCGTCAAGCGGGTGGTGATCGGCATTTCCGGCGGCCTCGATTCGACCCATGCGCTGATCGTCGCGGCGAATGCGCTCGATCTTCTGGGCCTGCCACGCTCGAACATCCTGGCTTTCACCCTGCCGGGCTTTGCCACTTCCGATCATACGAAATCCAACGCCTGGCGGCTGATGGAGAGCCTGGGCACCACGGCGCGGGAGTTGGATATTCGCCCGGCCGCGCGGCAGATGCTGGGCGACATGGGCCATCCTTTCTCCCAGGGCGAGCCGCACTACGACATCACGTTCGAGAACGTGCAGGCCGGCCTGCGCACCGACTACCTGTTCCGCCTGGCCAACCAGCACGACGCGCATCGTGCTCGGCACCGGCGATCTGTCGGAACTGGCCTTGGGCTGGTGCACCTATGGCGTCGGCGATCACATGTCGCATTACAACGTCAATGCAGGGGTGCCGAAGACGCTGATCCAGCATCTGATCCGCTGGGTCGTGCGCAAGGGCCAGTTCGGCGCCGCAGTGGGCGAGACGCTGACCGCGATCCTGGCCACCGAGATTTCCCCGGAACTGGTGCCCGCCGGCGAGGGCGAGGCGCCGCAGAGCACGGAGGCCAAGGTCGGGCCCTACGCGCTGCAGGATTTCAATCTGTTCTACACGCTGCGCTACGGCTTCCGCCCGTCCAAGGTCGCGTTCCTGGCGTGGCACGCCTGGTCGGACATCGCCGCCGGCGCCTGGCCGCCGCACTTCCCGGAGGACCGGCGCGGCGAGTTCACCCTGGCGGAGATCCGCCACTGGCTGCAGGTGTTCCTGCGGCGGTTCTTCGCCTTCAGCCAGTTCAAGCGCTCGGCGCTGCCGAACGGGCCGAAGGTGTCCGCCGGCGGCGCGTTGTCGCCGCGCGGCGACTGGCGCGCGCCGTCGGACGGGAACGCCGTGGTGTGGCTGGAGGAACTGGCCAGGAACGTGCCGGAGGCCTGATACTGCCTAATTCGCGGCGGTTTTTCGCTGGTCCGCTTCGCGCAGGCCCGCGATCTGGGCGCGCGCATAGGCTTCGTCGGTCAGCAGAAAGGAACTGAACCGGCCATCCTGGCGGGTCCGACAGCTGCCGGATCCCTCCATGGCTGCACTCGTACCGGCTCGGGGCGGGCAGACGATCGCCGCCCGGCGAACGGATCGCCGCCAACGGATCATAGTGGTGCCGGGTGCAGGATTTGAACCCGCGACCTTCGGTTTACAAAACCGCTGCACTACCACTGTGCTAACCCGGCAGCCCCAGGCGCTGGTTTCCCAGGTTCCGGCCACAATTTCAATGCCAGGTTTGAAGCTTGGCGCGGATCCCTGTTGGGCCCGTACCAGCCATTGATTTGTGAAGGCCAGTTAGCGGCCACCGCGGTGATCTTGGGTAGGGTTGGGTTGTCGAGACCTGCAACCTGAACCTGGAGGATCACCACGATGACCGAAGATAAGATCGCGCTTCGCGCTCTGTTGGAAAAGGGCTCCGATGCGACCTTTCTGCGCGAGATGATCGGCTTTGCTGCCGAACGCCTGATGCAGTTGGAGACCGAGGGGCTCTGCGGGGCTGGCCATGGTGAGCGCAGCGAGACCCGGCGGAACCAGCGTAACGGCTACCGTGACCGTGACTGGGAGACCCGCGCCGGCACCGTGGAGCTGCGTATTCCGAAGCTGCGCCGCGGCAGCTACTTCCCCGGCTTCCTGGAGCCCCGGCGAATGGCCGAGAAAGCGCTGACGGCGGTCATCCAGGAGGCCTACATCCAGGGCATCTCCACCCGTTCGGTCGATGACCTGGTCAAAGCGCTCGGCATGGAGGGGATCAGCAAAAGCCAGGTCTCCCGCCTTTGTGGCGAGATCGACGAGCGGGTACAGGCCTTCCTCTCCCGTCCCATCGAGGGCGATTGGCCCTATGTCTGGCTCGATGCCACCTACGTCAAAGTCCGCCGCGACCATCATATCGTCTCGGTCGCCGTTATCGTCGCCGTCGGCGTCAATGCCGATGGACGGCGCGAAGTGCTTGGAATGACCATCGGCCATAGCGAGGCCGAGCCTTTCTGGGTCGAATTCCTGCGCAGCCTGGCCCGGCGCGGCCTGCGTGGCGCCAAGCTGGTGATCTCAGACGCACATGAAGGGCTGAAAGCCGCCATCACCAAGGTGCTGAGCGCCTCCTGGCAACGCTGCCGGGTGCACTTCATGCGCAATGCCATGGCTTATGCGGGCAAGACCCAGCGGCGCATCGTCTCCGCCTGGATCGGCACCGCCTTCGCCCAGGACGACGCCACCGCCGCCCGTAAGCAGTGGCGCGAGGTTGCCGACCAGGCACGGCCCCGCGTGCCAAAATTGGCGGCGTTCCTCGATGAGGCCGAAGCCGATGTGCTGGCCTATATGGGCTTCCCCGCCCAGCACCGAACCAAAATACACTCGACCAACCCGATCGAGCGCCTGAACCACGAGATCAAGCGCCGCAGCGACGTCGTCGGCATCTTTCCAAACGAAGCCGCCGTCACCCGTCTGATCGGCGCCTTGCTACTCGAGCAGAACGATGAATGGACCGTGCAGCGGGCTCGCTACATGACGCTGGAAACCATCACGCCTTTGAGCGATGATCCCATCGTCAAAATGCCTGCATTGGCAAATTGACCAAGCAGCCAACGCTGCCCAGGAACAACGCAACGAAATGTAACCAGCGATGGAGCCGGTTTAAGCGTTGCGCAGGGTGAACGGTTACCTACCCTTCGCTAAATCTTGGTGGTCAACGGCGCCATTCCGGCGCCTTTCAGAATGTGGAGATTTCATGGCAAACCCGACCCGTCTTCGGCTCGGCCTCATGGCCGCGCTACTGGCCGGCAGCACGCTGTCCGGCGCCGCGATCCTCAGTGCCCGTGCCGCCGACACCACCGCGCCCGCCCCGCTGAACCCGCCGGCGGCGTCGGCGCATATCCCTGATTTCGCTGATCTTGTTGCCCAGGTGAAGCCGGCGGTCGTCTCGATCACCGTGAAGATGAAGGACAGCGCCGAGGCCCCTGAAGGCCCGATGGGCTTCATGCAGATGCAACCCGAGCACCGCGTGGTCGAGGCGCGGGGTTCCGGCTTCATCGTCGATCCCAACGGCACCGTCATCACCAACAATCATGTGGTGAAAGATGCCAAATCGGTCAAAATCATGCTCGATGACGGCACCGAACTGCCGGCCAGGATCATCGGACGCGATGAGCGCACCGACCTCGCGGTGCTGAAGGTGGATGACCACGGCAAGGCGCTGCCGTACATTCAGCTGGGTGATTCCGCGGCCGTGCGTCCGGGCGAATGGGTGGTCGCGATGGGCAACCCGTTTGGCCTCGGCGGCACCGTCACCGCGGGCATCGTCTCGGCCAAGGGGCGCGATATCGGCGCCGGTCCGTATGACCAGTTCATCCAGATCGACGCGCCGATCAATCAGGGCAATTCCGGCGGCCCGTTGTTCAATCAGGCCGGCAAGGTGGTTGGCGTGAACAGCGCGATCATCTCGCCATCGGGCGGTTCGATCGGTATCGGCTTTGCGATCCCGGCCGACGTCGTGAAGACGGTGGTCGCGCAGCTGGAGAAAACCGGACATGTGGTCCGCGGCTATGCGGGCGTGGAAACCCAGCCGATCGCCCCGGCGATGGCCCGTGCGTTGAAGCTGCCGACGGCCGAGGGCGCTCTGGTCGCCGGCGTGCAGTCGGACGGCCCGGCGGCGAAGGCCGGGATCGAACCGGGCGACGTGATCCGCTCGGTCAACGGCCAGGCGGTGAAGAACCCGCATGAACTCGCCATGATGGTCGGCGCCGACAAGCCGGGCGACAAGGTGAACGTGGAGATCTACCACGACGGCGGAACCCGCACCGTCTCGTTCACTCTGGCGCAACTGCCGAGCGATCATCAGACGGCCGATGCCGGCTCCGCCGCGGAAGGCCGCGGCAAGGTCGGCCTGGCGCTGGCGCCGCTGTCGCCGGACGTGCGCGGCGAGCTTGATCTGCCGAAGGGCACCCAGGGCGCCGTGGTCCGCGAGGTCCAGCCGGGTTCGCCGGCGCAGGATGCCGGCATCCGCCCCGGCGACGTGATCGTCGGTGTCGGGTCGCAGTCGGTAGCCTCGCCGGAGGAAGCCGTGAAGGCGATACGCGGCGCGATCAAGGACCGTTCCGTGGCGTTGCGGATCATGCGCGACGGCAAGGCAGCCTTCGTCGCGATCGACCTGGGCTCGGGCAGTGGCGGGGCGAAGCACAGCGACCAGGGGTGACCAGAGTCAAAGCGGTCATCTGAGTCACTTGACGACGCCCGTCACCGGGTGGGTCACGCGTTGCCGGCCGGGACGTTATTGTCCTGGCCGGTTACGCGTACGACGGCGGCGAACAGCCGCAGCGCGTCCGGGCCGCCGCGATCTTCCAGGCAGCCGGCCTCCATCTCCTCGGCCAGGGTTTCGGCCTGGCCGGCGATGGTTTCGGCCGCCCGCAGCAGGGCCTCGCGCGCCAGGATCAGTTGCAGGTCATCGGATAGCAGATTCCAGTTGGACAGCATGTCGGGCTCTTCCCGGGGCTGGCCGTTTTGGCGGGGCGGGACCGCGGGCCGATGGCCGCGCGGGGTCGAGGCGCACAATGCCCGCTCCGGGTTAACGCGGAGTTGGCGCGATGGCCCGGGCAGGTCAGACGAACTGGACTTGCACCACCGGTAACGGCGAAAAATCCACGCTCACCCGGCACGGCCCGTCCAGCCAGATCGGCGGCGTGACGCTGCCCAGCATCACCACCTGCCCCGCCTTCAGGCCACCGAACGCCGCCGCCACCGGAGAGGCCGCGAGCCACGCCAGGCAGTTCATGGGATGGCCGAGAAGATCGCCGGCCTTGCCTTCCATCTGAACCACGCCATCCACCGCCATCCGGCCGGCGAGGGCGGGGATGTCGAGCGCTTTCCAATCCACTCCGCCGGTCTCGCCGCGTACGCAGGCGGCATGGAATACCTGATCCGCGATCAGCGTCGGGGTGCCGAGGGCGGCGATGTCGCCGTAGCGGTTTTCCACGATCTCGATCCCGGCGGTGAACTCGCCAACGGCCCCGGCGGCCCGTTCTGCGGTGCAGGGGCCGGGTGGCAGGTCCTTCGCCAGCTTCACGACGATCTCGCACTCGACGCCGGGCTGGACGAAATCGGCGAACTTCAGCACCGCTCCGCTGGCATGCATGCCCGATCGGGGCATGAAGCCGGCGGCCGGGCCGGTCAGGCCGAGATAGTCCTGCATCCGCTTCGCCGTTGCGCCGATCTTGAACCCGGCCGGGGCGGCATCGCCGCTGAGCTCGGCGAGCGCGCGCTGTGCCGCAGCGCCTTCCTCCACCGTTCGCGGCGCCAGGCCGGCGGGCAGCGGCTGCAGCCGCTCCCGCCTCGCCCTTGTGGCTCGCAGGACAAGAGCGGCCCGGGTGGCATCGAAGCCCCGGTCGGCGGCGGTTGTCTCGGCTGTGCTCATGGCGGCACGCTCCTGTCGGAAACGCGTGGACGGATGGCGGTCAGTCGGCTTTGGTCAGCTCATACAGGGCGATGGCGGTGGCGGCGGACACGTTCAGGCTTTCCATGCCGCCCGGCATCGCCAGACCGGCGATTTCGTCGCAGGTTTCGCGTGTCAGGCGGCGCAGGCCTTCTCCTTCGGCGCCCAGCACCAGCACGACGCGGCGTCCGGCGAGGGCCTTGCCCGACAGCGGGCCCGGGGCGTTGCCGTCGAGCCCGACGACCCAGGCACCGGCCGCCTTCAGGGCGATCAGCGTCCGGGCGATGTTCACCGCGCGCAGCAGCGGCACGCGTTCCAGCGCGCCGGATGCGGCTTTCGCCAGGGCGCCCGATTTCGTCCGGCGCGTTGCGGTCCTGGGTGATGACGGCCGCTGCGCCGAATGCGGCGGCCGAACGCAGGATGGCGCCGACATTGCGCGGATCGGAGACCTGATCCAGCACCAGGATCGGCCCCGGCTGCTCCAGGGTCTGCGCGAGGCCGGGCGTCGCCAGCGGATCGGCGAGGAGGGCGACCCCCTGGTGGACCATGTCGCGCCCGAGCAGCTGGTCCAGCCGAGCGCGGTCGACACGTTCGTGGACGATGGCCCAGGGTGGCGGCAGGCGGCTGGCGAGGGCGGCTTCCGCCTCCTCGGTCAACAGCAGGCGGCGTAGCCGGCGGGTGGGATTGGCCAGCGCCGCGGCGACGGCGTGCTGGCCGTAGAGCCATACCGTGCCGCGCGGGCTGTCCGGGCTGTCATGTCGCGGCCGGGCGTGGTCCGGACGCGCCTGCGGCTGGCGGAAGGCGTTCTGCGCCGGACGGTCGGCCTTGGCGGCGATCGTCAGCCTGGTGTCGTTATACGGCTTACGGCCCGGCTCGGGACGGTCGTCCCGCTGCGCCGCCGGCTGGCCCAGCACCCGGTCGCCGCGCATCTTGTCATGCTGGACGATCTGCCCGCGCGCGCTGCCGTGGGTGCGATCATCGGTGCGTATCCCGTTCCGGTCCGGACGGGTGTCCGGCCGTGGCGCGTGGCCGCCGCGCGGCCCTTCGTCTGTGCCGCCGCGCGGCCCTTCGTGTGTGCCGCCGCGCGGCCCTTCGTGCTGGCCGCCGCGGGGTGCTCCGTGCGGCCCGCCATGCCGTCCCTTCGGCGACGTGGACGCCCCGCCGGCGAACTTGCGCTCCCGATCCGGGCCGCCGCCCTCGCGCGACCTGCCGGGGGCGCCGTCTCGCGATGGGGCGCCACTTCGCGATGGAGCGTTGGGGCCGCGCGAAGGGCCTCGGCTGCCATGTGGTCTCGATGATGGATCGGATGGCGGGCGGCCCGAACCGCCCGGCCCGCGGGAATGTGGAGGTTTCATGATATGGTGATCTATAGACGCAAGCGCCCGGGCTGCCCAGCGTTGTCGGCGGCCCGCGCATTTAGCTGCGCCGGCTTCGTTGACAAGCGACCCTGTTTGGCAATAGTCCGGCGCCATCCGCTGGTCCTCGCGACCTGCCGGAAGGACTGGACGGCGAGTGCGGAGGGGTGCCCGAGTGGCTAAAGGGGGCGGACTGTAAATCCGCTGGCGTACGCCTACGTTGGTTCGAATCCAACCCCCTCCACCAGTTCCGGTCGAGTTTACGATGATGCGGGCCATGCGAACGCTGGCCGTCGGTTCCAGAGCCGGAGGTTCCGGAACACGCTGGCCACGCAGGCAGGGCGCGGGTGTAGCTCAATGGTAGAGCTCCAGCCTTCCAAGCTGGCTATGAGGGTTCGATTCCCTCCACCCGCTCCAGCCTTGGCCGCTCCAGCACCTGGCCGACACGGTCCCAACGGGTCTGCCCAAGCCGATTTTGGCGCTTGGCACTTGACATGCGGCCCCGCACATTCTTTCTACGCCAACTCAGCGGTCTGGTCTGGGCGCCCAGGCACCTCCCATCGGGAGGTTGCCGGCGGTGCTCCGGACCGGCTCGCCGTGCAGGGGTGTAGCTCAATTGGCTAGAGCGCCGGTCTCCAAAACCGGAGGTTGGGGGTTCGAGACCCTCCACCCCTGCCAGTCTTACGGACGATTCTCCCGTGTCGGCCGCCCTTGGAAGGACCGGCTGGCATTGTGGGATCGGTCGGCCGCGGGTGGCCCGATGTCGGGAACCTGCGTGGATTACGGGATCGGGTTTTCGGGAGGCATGAGCGGCGTGGCGGTTAATCCGGTGAAATTCTTGCGTGAGGTGCGGGCCGAGGCGTCGAAGGTCACCTGGCCGTCCCGCAAGGAGACTTTGGTCACGACCGGCCTGGTGTTCGCGATGGCGGCGACGTCCGCGATCTTTTTCTTTGTTGTCGATCAGATCGTCGGCATTGGCGTGCGCGCCCTGTTCGGCGCCGGGATCTGAAGGAAGGTAAGGCTATGGCCAAGAAGCTGGTACGTGGTGCACGTCTACTCGGGCTTCGAGAAGAAGATTGCCCAGCAGATCAAGGAACAGGCCGCCCAGAAAGGCCTGGCGGAACAGTTCGACGAGGTGCTGGTGCCCTCCGAACAGGTCGTGGAACTGCGTCGCGGCCAGAAGGTCAACGCCGAGCACAAGTTTTTCCCCGGCTACGTCCTGGTGAAGATGGAACTGACCGACGATGCCTGGCATCTGGTCAAGGACACGCCGAAGGTCACCGGCTTTCTCGGCAGCAAGACCCGGCCCTCGCCGATCTCCGAGGCGGAGGCCGAGCGGATTCTCAAGCAGACCCAGGAAGGCGTGGAACATCCTCGCCCGGCGGTGCTGTACGAGATCGGCGAACAGGTGCGCGTGGCCGACGGCCCGTTCACCAGCTTCAACGGCACGGTCGAGGAAGTGGACGAGGAAAAGGGCCGCGTAAAAGTCAGCGTCTCGATCTTCGGCCGTTCCACGCCGGTGGAACTCGAATACAGCCAGGTGGAAAAGGTCTGATCCGGCGGCCGGCGCCCACAGCGCCGGCTTCGCCGTCTTGGTTCAGACGGTCAGGGCCAGCCCCAACCTGGCAGCCAACGCTGCCGTAAGGTCCTCTCGCCTGTCCCACAGCGATCGGTACCAACGGATGCGCGGGGCCACCTGATAGGCCAGCATGCGCTCGCTGGCGACATGCGCGCGGGCGGCGACGGCCAGGTCGAAGGCGACCTCCGGCATGACGATCAGGCGCATCAGGCGGGTGCGCATTTCCTCCGCGTTGCGAAACAGCAGCCCATTTCTTCCGTCCTGGATGCTGGCGCCATAGACGACGTCACTCGCCAGCGGCACCACGCGGCAGGCGGCGGCCTCGATGAATTTCAGGTCCGATTTCGCCTGGTTGAATGGCGTGTCCAGCAGCGGCATGAAGGAAATCTCGCAGCCGCCGAGCAGCTGCAGATAGGTTTCGTAGTCGCTGATCGGGGTGAAGGTCTTGTGCGGCGTCTCCAGCGCGTCGAAGAAGCCGCGGTCATGCAGCACGCAGAAGCGCAGCCGGTCGCCAACCAGCGCCGCCACCGCGTTCAGCGCCGGCATCAGCGGCGCCCAGTCGTTCTCCCGGTTCAGCGCGCCGAAGAACAGCGTCAAGTGGCCACGATCGCGGAAATTGCGCGGCTCGGGCAGGGCGCGGACGGCGTTCGGGAACACCGCGACCTCCGGGTTGCGCTGGCGCAGCACGGCTGCGAGCGCCGGCGTGCTGGTCTGCACCGCGTGCACACCGGTGAAGGAAAATTGCCCCTCGCCGCGCATGATCTCGAAGAAATCCGGATGATCGTCGAATTCCGTCACGATCAGCCAGTCGTCGCGCAGCAGCGCCTGGATGATCGCCAGCCCCTCGCGGCCGTTCAGCGCGGGACGATGCAGGACGAAGATCCGCGGTGAGTGCGCATCCACCCGTTCCCGGTCGCCGCCCGGTGAGAGATAGGTGATGACCGACGGCAGGCTGGCCATGGCCTGCAGCGGCTCGACGATGCGGACCTGGCTGACCCCGCCGACCGGCGCCAGCATATTGGCCGCCACGGTCATCAGTTCGTGTTGCCCCTTGCGCACGCACCAGGCGTAGCCGGCGGGCGCGGACCGGATGGCGAACGCCTCTGGGTCGATGCCGAGCGCCTGCAGCGCGGGCGCGATGGCAGCGGCGAACGCGGCGGCTTCGGTGGGCTCGGCGATGATCGGATAGACAGCGCACAGCGTCAGCCCGATTTTTGCCAGTCCCTCCCGCATGCGGTCGATCGACAGCCAGCGCGGCAGGGCCTGGCTTTCCGGCTCCAGGTGGGAAGGAGCCTGCTCCGGGGCGGTTTCCGGCAGGCTCGCGTCGGTGCCGCGCAGCGCGCGCTCGGCGTGGCGCCAGTGGTCCTGGTTCGGAGTGCACACCAGGATCGTGCCGTCCTCGTTCAGGCGTTCTGCCTGGGTCCGCAGCACCGTCCAGGGATCGCCCAGATGCTCCAGCACATCGCGGTAGACGATGCAGTCCACGCCATCGGGCAGCGCGAACGGCAGGGGATTGTCCGCCACGTCCGTGCGGGCAATGCCGTCGAGGTGCGCGGCCGCGAGCGTCGCAGCTTCACGGTCGGCCTCGATGCCAAAGATGCGCACGCGCGGATTGAGCCGCCGGTACTCGGCGGCCAGGGTGCCGGTGCCGCAGCCGACATCCAGGATCACCCGCGCGGTCAGGGGGATATGCCGCAGAAGATGGGCGGTCAGGCTGTCGGCATGGCTCGGCATGGACGCAGGCTCCTCCGGCGTGCCGCCTCGACGAGGAGGGAACCGGCCGATTCAGATCAGCGAACGGACCGACTGACGTCTCATCGCGATGGCGGCCGGGCGGGCCTGCCGGGATGTCATCACCAGTCAACCGGATAGAGACCGGTGGTAGGCGGGTTCGGGATCGCTGTGCAAGGGCCGGAGCGTGACGATCACGCGTTCCTGTGGGTTTTCAGGGCGCCAGCGTTCTCAGGCCCGTGCTTGCGAGCGTGCCGCGCACGAAGCCGAGCGAGTAGGCCAGCCGCCAGCGGCAGGCGAGCAGCCGCACGCTGTGGCGAGGCAGCAGCATCGCCGGTGCCAGCAACAGCATCACCGACAGCCGACGCGGCAGCAGCCACCAGATGCGCCGGTTGCCGCCGACCAGCCGCCTGGTGGCGACAGATGACATGCCCTGCCAGTACATCCGCCGCAGCAGCCACTCCGGCGTTAGGCGGCCGGCCTGAATTTGGTGCTGCACCACGATCCGGGAATCGTAGCGGACGGCATAGCCGGCATCCTGCAATCGCCAGGCGAGCTGCACGTCCTCGTCCGACAGGAGACTGGCGCCGTCACGCCCGCTGCCGTCGCCGAAGCCGCCGACGCTGCGCATGGTGGCGACATGGACGATCATGTTCGCCCCATATGGCGCCTGGCCTTCCGGCATCGCCTTGCCCCGATACGGGCCCTGGCCTTCGGCCTCGATGATCGACAACACGCCGCGCAGCTTCGCCGGCCACCAGCCCGGCAGCGGCGCTTCCCAGAGCGGCAGGATGCGCCCACCGAGCAGTGCCGGCACGCCGCCGAGCTCGGTGATCGCGGCGCGGGTCTGCTCGATCCAATCCGCCATCGGGATGGCGTCGTCGTCGATATAGGCGATGTAGTCGCCGCCTGCGGCCTCCGCGCCGGCGTTGCGCGCGGCGCTGAGCCCGGGGCGTTTCAGCCGGAGGAGCCGCGCATTGGCGGTTTCGTCCGCCAGTGCGGCCAGTTCTTCTGCCATGTCGCCGGTGGAACCGCTGTCGACGATCAGGATGTCGAACGCATCGGCCGGGGCGGTCTGCCGTGCCAGGCCGTCCAGGCAGTCGCGGACATAGCGGGGCCGGTTATGGGTGCAGATGCAGACGGTTATGCTTGGCCAGGGCCGGCTTGCCGGGGCAGTGCCGATCGGTCCGGAAGCGATTGTCTCTGCCATGTTGACTGGTCCATCGTTTTGTTGGATCAGCCCACAGCATAGCGCGCTAAAGAAAAGTCAATCCAGAAAATACTCTACCATTACGTGTATAAACCGCTACCGGAAGCCGCCGGCCCCTCAGGCGGTGGGTTGGCCGGAAAGGGCCGGGACCGCCGGCCGGCCGATGGAGTGATACTGGAACCCGGCCTGGCGCATCGCGGCGGGGTCGTAGATGTTGCGCAGGTCAACGATCACCCGCCCGCGCATGACAGCCGCCAGCTGGGCCGGCTCGATGGCGCGGAACTCGTTCCATTCGGTGATGACCACCAGCGCGTCGCAGCCGCGCGCCGCGTCCAGCGCGTCGCGACAATAGGTCACGCCGCCCGGCAGCATCGGCTTCGCCTGTTCCATGCCTTCGGGGTCGAAGGCGCGCACCGTCGCCCCGTCCTCGACCAGGCGGGAGACGATGGGCAGCGAGGGGGAGTCGCGCATGTCGTCGGTTTCCGGCTTGAAGGTCAGCCCCAGCACCGCGATCGTGCGGCCACGCACCGAGCCGCCGCAGGCCGCCTCGATCCGCCGGGCCATACTGGCCTTGCGGGCATCGTTCACCAGGACGACCTGCTCCACGAGGCGGGAAGGCGCGCCGTGGTCGTGCGCGATACGCACCAGCGCCAACGTGTCCTTCGGGAAGCAGGAGCCGCCGAAGCCCGGGCCGGGATGCAGGAATTTGCGGCCGATCCGCCCGTCCAGCCCGATCCCGTGCGCCACGTCGTGCACGTCCGCGCCGGCCTTCTCGCAGAGATCGGCCATTTCGTTGATGAAGGTGACCTTCATCGCCAGGAACGCGTTGGCGGCGTATTTTGTCAGCTCCGCGGTTTCCAGGCCGGTGAACAGGATCGGCGCCTCGATCAGGTACAGCGGCCGGTACAGCCGGCGCAGCACCTCGCGCGCCCGCTCGCTCTCGGCGCCGATAACCACCCGGTCCGGGCGCATGAAATCGCCGATGGCGTTGCCCTCGCGCAGGAATTCCGGGTTGGAGGCGACGTCGAAATCCAGGTCGGGCCGGGCCTCGCGCACGATGGCGGCGATGCGCCGGCCCGTGCCGACGGGCACGGTGGATTTGGTGACGATCACCGCATAGCCGGTCAGCGCGCGGGCCACCTGCTCGGCGGCGGCATAGACATAGGTCAGGTCGGCGTGGCCGTCGCCGCGCCGGGTCGGCGTGCCGACGGCGATGAACACCGCCTCGGCGCCGGTCAGCGCCTCGGTCAGTTCCCCGGTGAAGCTGAGCCGGCCGGCCTTGACGTTCTCGGCGACCAGCGTTTCCAGCCCGGGCTCATAGATCGGCATGCGGCCCTCGCGCAGTGCGGCCAACTTTTGCGGGTCGGCCTCGACGACGGTCACCTCGGAGCCGAATTCGGCGAAACAGGCGCCGGAAACCAGCCCCACATACCCGCCGCCAATCATCGCAATGCGCAAATTCGTCGCTCCTGAATAAAAGCCGTGACCAGCCGGAATCGGCGCTAATGAGCACATCGCCAGAAGGTTTTCCACCGCTGCCCCCTTTACAGCCCGGTTTTGCGGCTGGCGGCGGCGCGATGACGGGTCATCTCGTCCAGTTCGCTTTGCGCCCGCTTCGCCGCTTCGGCCTCCCGCGCTTCCGCCTGCCGGGCGCGCAGGGTGTCGATCGCCTCGGAAGCGGCACGGGAAGCGGTCAGCGCGGCGCGGGCGCGGCTGGTGTCGGCGGCGGCGCGCGCCTGTTCCTGCCGGGCCGCCGTGGCGGCGGCGCGGGCCCGACTCAGCCAGTCGCTGGAGCGCTCGACCGCGCTGTCGCTCGCCGACAGCAGGCTGGCGATCCGCAATTCCTCGGTGATGCAGGCTTCGGCCGCCGAGGCCCGACGTCCGGCGGCGTCCTCGGCATCCAGGCAACGGGCGAGGAACTGGCGGGCTTCGTCCACGCCCTGCCGCCGCAGCCGGGCCAGGCTCGCCAGCGGGTCAGCCAATATCGGCCCCATCTCCAGCCCCATTCGCGGCCGAATCCCCTGGCAGGGCCAGCGCCTGGGCCAGCAGCGCGAAGCTGTTCCCGCTTTCCGGGGCCTCGTCGCGGGCCTGGTGCAGCATCGCCTCGATCCCCGGCGCCAGGGCGATGGCCTCGTCGACTGCCGGGTCGCTGCCGCGGCGATAGGCGCCGAGCCGGATCATGTCCGCCATGTCGGCATGCAGCCCCAGGATGGCGCGGGCGCGGCGTACCATGGCGGTTTCCTCCGGCAGGTTGCAGCCGGGCATCGAGCGCGACAACGAGCGCAGCACGTCGATCGCCGGATAGCGCCCCGCCTCGGCGATGCGCCGGTCCAGGATCACATGCCCGTCCAGGATGCCGCGCACCGTGTCCGCCACGGGTTCGTTATGGTCGTCCCCCTCCACCAGCACGGCGAACAGGGCGGTGATGAAGCCGGCGCCGCCATCCGGCCGCTGGTGGCCCGGCCCGGCGCGTTCCAGCAGGCGCGGCAGTTCAGCGAACACCGAGGGCGGATAGCCGCGGGTGGCGGGCGGCTCGCCGGCGGAAAGGCCGATCTCGCGCAGCGCCAGACAGAACCGCGTGACGCTGTCCATCATCAGCAGCACGGATTTTCCCTCGTCGCGGAAATGTTCGGCGACGGTCATGGCCGTATAGGCCGCCTGCCGGCGCAGTAGCGGGGCCGCATCGGAGGTCGCGACCACGACCACCGCGCGCGCCAGGCCCTCGGGGCCAAGCTCGTCCTCCAGGAACTCGCGCACCTCCCGCCCGCGCTCGCCGACCAGCGCCAGCACGATGATATCTGCCTCGCTCTGGCGCGCCATCATCGCCAGAAGGGTGGACTTGCCGACGCCCGAGCCCGCGAACAGGCCCAGCCGCTGGCCCTGGCGGCAGGACACGAAGCAGTTGAGCGCGCGGACGCCGAGATCGAGCCGCGGCCCGAGGCGCGCGCGCAGCGTCGCGTCCGGCACCGGCCCACGCGGCATGCGCCAGGCCGGCCCGTTCGGCAGCGGGCCCTTGCGGTCGAGCGGCCGGCCCAGCGGGTCGATCACCCGGCCCAGCCATTGGCCATCCACCGCGAGCGCGCCGCGCCGGCCGGAAGATCGTCCCTCCCGACCATGGAAAGGCGAACCGCCGGGAGCCTGCGCCATCACGCTCGCCTGGGCCGTGCTGCCCGGGCCAAGCCCCTCCAACGCGCCGAACGGCATGGCCTGCGCCAAGCCGTCGCGAAACCCGATTATTTCCGCCGGCACTTGCGAGCCGTCTCTGGACGCGATGGTGACCTGGTCGCCGACGGCGATATGCCGCGCGAGGCCGGAAATCTCCAGCGCAAGCCCGGCCAGGGAAACCACCTGGCCCTGGATATTCAGGCTTGCGTGCTGTTGCAGCGCGGAGCGCGCGGATTTGAAGTCTATTTATGAGATTGGTATGTTTCATTAACGCTTCTCGATCGCAAATATCTCAATGATCTCTGTTTGTTCCGCAATGGTCCAACAGAAATCATCAAATCTCAGATAAAAATACACCAAAAAGGTGAAAAAACTATGGCATGATACCCCTATAGGTAGTATTCAATGGTTATCGGAAACGGAGGTGCTACCTATGCGTGTCCTACTCGTCGAAGATGATCTGACGGCCGCCCAGGGCATCACATTGATGCTGAAAACCGGCGGCGCCGTGGTGGATCAGGCCGATACCGGGGAAGAAGCCCTCGAACTGGTGCGGCACTATGACTACGACATCGTCGTGCTCGACCTGATGCTGCCGGACATGGAGGGGTACGAGGTCGTGCGCCGCATGCGTCTGGCGCGAATCGAAACCCCGGTCCTGATCCTGTCGGGCCTGTCGCGGCCGCAGGCGAAGGTGAAGGGCTTCGGCGTGGGCGCCGACGATTTCATCACCAAGCCGTTCGACAAGGCCGAACTACTGGCCCGGATGCAGGCGATCGTCCGGCGCAGCAAGGGGTTCAGCCAGCCGGTACTGCGCGTCGGGCGCCTGCAGCTCAACCTGGACAGCCGGGAAGTGGTGGTGGACGGCCAGGTCGTGCACCTCACCGGCAAGGAATACGCGATCCTGGAATTGCTGGTCCTGCGCAAGGGCATGGTACTGACCAAGGAGGCGTTCCTGAACCACCTCTACGGCGGCATGGACGAGCCGGAAATGAAGATCATCGATGTCTTCATCTGCAAGTTGCGCAAGAAGCTGGCGCTGGCCGGAGCGGACCACCTGATCGGAACCGTCTGGGGCCGCGGCTACATGATCCGCGACTCTGCCCACGATGCCGACCCGGCGGTGCCACGGCATAACGAGCGGACCGAACCGGAACGGGCCCTGTCGGTCGCCTGACCGGCAGGCACTCGCGGAAGGCTGGTCCCGTCGGCGCGGCGGCGATCGGCCCCCCTCGAAACCGCCGCCCGGATGCCGTAGAAAGTGGTAATGGACCTTCTTCGCATTCCCGGCTCGCGCATCGTCGAAATCAGCCGCCTCGCGCTTGTCACCCCGGACGTCGATTTCCTTTGCTTCGGCGAATTGGATCAGCCCAGCCCCGCTTCGGCCCATGCCGCCGCCGTGGCAGCGCTGGCGGCGGGGCAGACGAAATATTCCGATGTGCGCGGCCTTGCGCCATTGCGCACGGCCCTTGCCGCCTATCTGACCGGGCTGCACGCTCATCCGGTGTCCGAGACGCGGGTACAGGTTACCGCCTCGGGAATGACGGCGATGAATGTGGCGCTCGCGGCGATCGTGCGGGCTGGCCAGCGTGTCGTCCTGCACGAGCCGGCTTGGCCCAACGTCGCCAACGCAGCGCTGGTGCGTGGGGCGCGGGTGGAGGCGATCGACCTGATCGCGCTCGAGGACGGGCGCTTCCGTCTGGACCTCGATCGGCTGGACCGGTTGCTGGAAGGCGCGCGGGTGTTCATCCTGAATTCCCCCAACAACCCGACCGGTTGGACCGCGAGCCTGGCGGAACTGCGGGCCATCCTGGAGATCTGCCGCCGCCGCGGGGTCTGGCTGATCTCCGACGAGGTCTATTCCCGGCTGGTCTATGACGGCTCCGCGGCCGCCCCGTCGCTGCTGGATGTCGCCACACCGGATGACCGGGTCATCGTGGTCAACAGCTTCTCGAAAACCTGGGTGATGACGGGCTGGCGGCTCGGCTGGATGGTGCTGCCCGAGGGCGCGCGCGACGGGATCAGCGAGATCGTCGAGACCACCCATTCCGGCGTGGCGCCCTTCGTGCAGCAGGCCGGCGTGGCCGCGATCGCCGACACCGATGTGGTGGCGGCGTTCCGGGCGCACTGCGCGCGCGGTCGGCAATTGGCCGGCGAGGCGCTGGCCGGCGTGAATGGCATCCGTTACGCCGATCCGGACGGTGCCTTCTACGCCTTCGTCGGGGTGGAGGGATCGCGCGAACTCGCTGTCCCTCGCCAAGCGGCTGGTGACGGAGCACGGCGTCGCGGTGGCTCCCGGTGTCGCGTTCGGTGCGTCGGGTGAGGGGTTCCTGCGCGTGTGCTTCGCCCAGTCCCCGCAACGGCTGGAACGGGCGATGTCGCGGCTGCGCGACGGCCTGCGCCGGGAAATGTCGGCGCGATGACGCTGCGCGCCGTGCCGCCATGACGGGGCCGGCCGTTCGCGCATGCGGGGTTTGCGGCGCTCCGGCGCCGCCGCCGTACCGCGCGCCGACGGCCGAACTGGCACCGGACCTGGATCTGCGTCCCGGGGAGCCGGCCCGCTCCACCCTGGGGCAATGGGTGCTGTCTTGCCGAAGCTGCGGTGCCGCCGCTCCGGATTTATCCGCGCTGACCCCGGATGACCGGGCGGTCATCGAAAGCCCGGAGTGCGAGGCGCTAAGCGGCACCGGCAGCCAATTCCGTCGCTACGCCGCGGTCTGCCGGGCGAAGGGCCAAGCCAGGGAAGCCGGCAACGCCATGCTGCAGGCCGCCTGGGCGGCCGACGACGCCGGGGAGGAGGCGAGCGCGCGGACCTGGCGGCGGGAGGCGGCGGCGCTTTGGGCCAACCCGCCGGACGAGGAAACCGCTCTGCGGCGGATCGACGCGCTTCGCCGCGCCGGGGAATTCGCCGCCGCCGAGGCGGAAGCAGCCGCCTGGGCCGGACGCATGCACGACGAGAGCGGCGACCGCATCCTTGCTTTCCAGCGCGCCCGGATCGCCGCCGCCGATGCCGGCCTGTATCGGATCAGCAGCGCGCTGCGCCCACCGGCGCACTCGCCGCACGTCGCGCACGGCAAGCGGCAGCCGCGTAAAGGTCTCCTGGCGCGCCTGTTCGGAAGATAGGCCACCGGTTTCTATTCCGCAGCGCTGCGCAACGCGGCCCCGGCCGCCAGCGGACATAGCGGCAGGGCAGCCGCCAGCAGGGCGCCCAGCAGCAGCAGATGCGGCCGCGCGCTCTGTCCGCCGGAGACGGCATCCGTCGCCGCCACGCCGAAGATCAGCGCCGGAATGGCCAGCGGCAGCACCAGCAGCGGCAGCAGCACCCCGCCGCGCCGGGCGCCGAGCACGATCGCGGCCCCGGTCATGCCCAGCAACGACAGCAGCAGCGTTCCCGCCAGCAGCCCGGCGAGCAGGGTCGGCAGCGCGTCTTCCGGCAGATGCAGCATCACCGCCAGCGGCGCGGCGGTCAGCAGCAGCGGCAACCCGGTCACCAGCCAGTGCGCGGTGGCCTTCGCCAGCGCGATCCCCGGCGCCGGCAGCCCGCTGAGCAGGATCTGGTCCAGCGAACCGTCCTCGAAATCCGCCCCGAACAGCCGGTCCAGCGGCAGCAGGGCGGCCAGCAAGGCGCAGACCCAGACGATTCCGGGCGCCATGCGGCCGAGCATCTCCGGCCCCGGGCCGATGGCCAGTGGAAACAGCGCCGCGGTCAGCACGAAGAAAAGCAGCGCCGCCAGGCTGTCGCTGCCATGGCGCAGCGACAGGCGCAGCTCGCGGGCCAGGATGGCAAGGAAGACCGTCATAGCGGCTCATCCAGATCGCCCGCGGAGACATTGTCCAGCCGCAGTTCCGCGGCGTCCGGCAACGGTAACGGGAGATGTGTGGCCGCGATCACCATCCCGCCGCCGGCCCGGTGCGCCGCCAGCACGGCGCCCAGTCGCTCCACCGAAGCGGTGTCCAGGCCGAGTGTCGGCTCATCCAGCAGCCACAGCGTCCCCCCGGACAGACTCAGCCGCGCCAAGGCGAGACGCCGCTTCTGCCCGGCCGACAGCATCCGCGCCGGCAAATCCGTGAGTTCCGCCAACCCGTGCACAGCCAACGCCGCGGCGGGATCACCGCCGTTGATGCGGGCGGCAAAGGCGAGGTTTTCAAGGGCGGAAAGCCCCGGCTTCACCGCGTCCTGGTGGCCGAGATAGGCGACCCTTGCCGCATGCGAGGCCCTGTCTGCGAACACATCCTCGCCGTTCCATGTCAACGATCCCGCCGCCGGGCTCAGCAGTCCCGCCAGCAGGCGCAACAGCGTGGACTTGCCCGAGCCGTTCGGTCCCGCCAGCAGCAGAGCGCCACCCGGCGCGATCCCAAAGCCAAGGTCGCGAAACACCAGCCGCTCGCCGCGAAACACCGCCAAATCCCGCGCGATCAGACCTTCATGCGGCAAACCGCCCTGCTCTCCGCTCATTTCGGCTGCGCCAATGGACATTCCCTGCATGTATGGTCTAATCCGTCCCTGCTCAAAAACCCGCCATAAAACCCGCACGCGCAACGCCGTCCTGAACCACGCGGATGGCCGTCGCACAACATAGAGGCGCCTTTCAACAGAAGGCGAACGCGTACGATGACATCGATCGGCCAGGACAGCCTGAAGACCCGCCGCAGCCTGAGCGTCGAGGGGAAGACCTATGAGTATTTCTCGATCCCCGAGGCGGAAAAGTCGATCGGCGACGTCTCCCGCCTGCCGGTCAGCCTGAAGATCCTGCTGGAGAACATCCTCCGCTTCGAGGACGGCAAGTCCTACACGGTCGCCGACGCCAAGGCCGTCGCCGGCTGGCTGGCCAAGGCGACCTCGGCCGCCGAGGTGCCGTTCAAGCCCGCGCGCATCCTGATGCAGGATTTCACCGGCGTCCCCGGCGTGGTCGATCTCGCGGCGATGCGCGACGGCATCCTGCGCCTGGGCGGCAAGCCGCAAAAGGTGAACCCGCTGATCCCCGTCGATCTCGTGATCGACCATTCGGTGATGGTGGATAATTACGGCCACGCCGACAGCCTGGCCAAGAATGTCGATGTCGAGTTCGAGCGCAACGGCGAGCGCTACACCTTCCTGCGCTGGGGCCAGGAAGCGTTCGACAATTTCCGCGTCGTCCCGCCTGGCACCGGCATCTGCCACCAGGTGAACCTGGAATATCTCGGCCAGTGCGTCTGGACCAGCGAGAACGGCGGCAAGACCTTCGCCTATCCGGACACGCTGTACGGCACCGACAGCCACACCACGATGGTCAACGGCCTCGGCATCCTCGGCTGGGGCGTCGGCGGCATCGAGGCGGAGGCGGCCATGCTCGGCCAGCCGATCGCCATGCTGATCCCCGACGTCATCGGCTTCCGCCTGACCGGCAAGCTGCCGGAGGGCGCGACCGCGACCGATCTGGTGCTGACGGTCACCCAAATGCTCCGCCGCAAAGGCGTGGTTGGAAAATTCGTAGAATTCTTCGGCGCCGGCCTCGATCACCTGCCGCTGGCCGATCGCGCCACCATCGGCAACATGGCCCCGGAATACGGCGCCACCTGCGGCTTCTTCCCGCTGGACAAGCTGGCGCTGGACTATCTGCATCTGTCCGGCCGCGATACCCACCGCATCGCCCTGGTGGAAGCCTACGCCAAGGCCCAGGGCCTGTGGCGCGACACCAACACGCCCGACCCGGTGTTCACCGACGTGCTGGAACTCGACCTCTCGACCGTGCAGCCCAGCATCGCCGGGCCGAAGCGCCCGCAGGACCGCGTGCTGCTGAAGGACGCCTCCACCGCGTTCCGCGGCGAACTGACCAAGGGCCTCGGCGTACCAGCGGCGGAAGCCGATCTGTCCGTGACGCCCGAGGGCAAGAACTACGCGATCACCCATGGCGACGTGGTGCTGGCGGCGATCACCTCCTGCACCAACACCTCCAACCCCTCCGTGCTCGTTGCCGCCGGGCTGGTGGCCCGCAAGGCGCGCGCCAAGGGCCTGACCGTGAAGCCGTGGGTGAAGACCTCGCTGGCCCCCGGCTCGCAGGTGGTCACCGAGTACCTGGACCGCGCCAACCTGACCGCGGACCTCGATGCGCTCGGCTTCAACACCGTCGGCTATGGCTGCACCACCTGCATCGGCAATTCCGGCCCGCTGGACGAGGCCATCGCCGACGCGATCGAGGACAACAAGCTGGTGGCGGTCTCCGTGCTGTCCGGCAACCGCAATTTCGAGGGCCGGGTGCATCCGAACGTGCGCGCCAACTACCTGGCCTCGCCGCCGCTGGTGGTGGCCTACGCGCTGCTCGGCACGATGAACCAGGACATCGCCACCGCGCCGCTCGGCACCGGGCGCGATGGCCAGCCGGTCTATCTGCGCGACGTCTGGCCGACCAACAAGGAAATCGCCGACGTGATCGCCGTCCAGCCTGGGGCGCGATCAGTTCCTGAAGCGCTACGGCGAGGTGTTCAAGGGCCCGGCACAGTGGCAGGCGATCGCCGTCGACGCCGGCTCCGACACCTACAAGTGGAGCGACACCTCCACCTACGTGAAGAACCCGCCGTATTTCGACGGCATCACGATGGAGCCGGCCCCGGTCGGCAACATCGCCGGCGCGCGCATCCTGGCGGAACTGGGCGACAGCATCACGACCGATCACATCAGCCCGGCCGGGTCCATTCGCAAGTCCTCCCCTGCCGGCGAGTATCTGGGACAGCGGCAGATCCTGGAGAAGGATTTCAACAGCTACGGCGCGCGGCGCGGCAACCACGAGATCATGATGCGCGGCACCTTCGCCAACATCCGCATCAAGAACGAAATGGCGCCGGGCACCGAAGGCGGCGTGACCAAGCACTACCCGTCCGGCGACGTGCTGCC
The DNA here is from genome assembly GCA_963839645.1 of uncultured Alphaproteobacteria bacterium. Lineage (GTDB taxonomy): Bacteria > Pseudomonadota > Alphaproteobacteria > Acetobacterales > Acetobacteraceae > PALSA-911. The sequence continues at coordinate 93,806 of CAWIVZ010000003.1, forward strand.
GATCTTCGATGCGGCGTCCCGCTACAAGGCCGAGGGCGTGAAGCTGGTGATCTTCGGCGGCAAGGAATACGGCACCGGCTCGTCGCGCGACTGGGCGGCGAAGGGCACCATGCTGCTGGGCGTGAAGGCGGTGATCGTGGAGAGCTTCGAGCGCATCCATCGCTCGAACCTTGTCGGCATGGGCGTACTGCCGCTCACCTTCAAGGACGGCACCGACCGCAAGAGCCTGAACATCGTCGGTGACGAGGTGATCGACATCGAAGGCCTGGAGGAAATCACCCCACGCAAGGACCTGACGCTGGTGATCCATCGCGCCAACGGCACGGTGGACCGGGTGCCGGTGCTGTGCCGGATCGATACCCAGGACGAGGTCGCCTACTACCAGCACGGCGGCATCCTGCAATACGTGCTGCGCGGAATGGCGAAGGCGGCCTGATACAGCAAGCAAGGCCAAGGGGCTCCGCCCCTTGGAACCCCGCTAAGGGCTAGCCCTTAGAACCCGCTACTGGTTTGGGAGTGCAAAGGGGGCCTACTTGGACCTTGCAGGGTCCAGGTAGGCCCCCCTTGCACTCCCAAACAATGGAAGGATTCCAAAGGCTCGCCTTTGGCGGGGGTCCCAAACTGGTAGCGCGACAGGGCCGGGCGGGGCGGCCGAGGCCGGCAATCTCATCTCCGTCTCAGCGCGCGTGGGTTGAGACGGACGATCTTTTTCCGAGACAGGCGCCGGCTGCGTTGCCACATCTGCGTCCACCGTCTCGTCCGGCTCCGCCAGCGCCGGCTCCATCATCCGGATCACGCCATGCTCGATCCAGCAGGCCGCGCTCTCCGCCGCCGTGTCGATCTCCCGTTTCGCCCGCGCCGCCTGCAGGCGCAGCAGCATGCGCATCGAGGATTTCGCCTCCCGCAGCATCCCCAGCGATTGCGCCCGGCATTTCGCCGCGATCCCCGGCTCCCGCCATTTTTCTCCGGCCAGCCGCAGGCAGTCATGCGCCCAGGCGTCGGCCGCCACGAACTGCGCCGCCAGCCGCCCCTCGGCCGCATCGGCCGGCCGCAGCGCCGCCACCGCCCGCAGCGCCGCCCGGTCCCGTCGCGCCCGCGCATCCGCGCCCCCGGCCGCCGGCGGCGGCAGCGAGCGGCGCAGGGTGAACATGATCTCGTAATACACCTCGCGCGGCAGCGCGCGCGCCAGGTTGTCCGTCCGGTTCGGGCTTGTGTCCATATTTCTAACATACAGTGATTTATAATAACTATGCAAGCAAAACCGGCGCGACGGCCCCGCCCAGGCCGCCGCGAAACCGGACCGAAGCGCCGGCGCGGCGCGGAACGGGGAATATGGCGTGAAAGGACGGAATGGTGGAGCTGAGCGGGATCGAACCGCTGACCTCCTCATTGCGAACGAGGCGCTCTCCCAACTGAGCTACAGCCCCACTCCGCCGTGCGGGGCGCGCGAGGCGGCCCCGGTCAGGAAAGCGCGACCGCCCCCCTGAGGGCGCGGACAATGCTCACGGGGGCGGGGGAAGTCAAGCGAGCGCGTGCCGATTCGCCCGGCAAAAATGCATACCCCGAACGCAGGCGTCAGAGCCGGCCCGGACAGGGCAATCGGGTGAAGGGAAGCAAGGCGAGGGGCTCCGCCCCCTCGACCCCCGCCAAAGGCGAGCCTTTGGAATCCATCCATTTGTTTGGGAGTGCAAAGGGGGCCTACCCGGACCTTGCAAGGTCAAGGTTGGCCCCCTTTGCACTCCCAAACCAGTAGCGGGTTCTAAGGGCTTGCCCTTAGCGGGGTTCTAGGGGCGGAGCCCCTAGCCTTCTTTCCCTTCACCCGATTGCCCTGCCAGCCCGGTTGCGGCGGAAAACCGGGGAAGCTAGGGTCCGCCGTCTTCATTGGAGCGATGCATGATCCGGATCCTGTTCAATCTGGCGGATGTGATTCTCAGCCTCTACAGCTGGGCGATCATCCTGGCGGCCGTGTACAGCATGCTCGCATCCTTCGGCGTGCTGGATACCCGCAACCGGATGGTGTGGACGATCGGCGATTTCCTGTATCGCGTCACCGACCCCGTGCTTCGCCCGGTGCGCAACCTGCTGCCGAATTTCGGCAATATCGATATCAGTCCGGTGATCGTGCTGCTGCTGATCCAGTATGCGATCCGTCCGCTGCTGGCGAGTGTGTACGCCGCCATTCAGTTCGGCGCCTGGCAGGGGCTGTTGTTCTGATGCAGTTCTGGCGCGCGGCCGCGGACGGCGTCAGCGTCGCGGTGAAGGTGCAGCCGAAATCGCGCCGGCCCGGCTTGCAGGGCACGGCGCCGGATATCGATGGCCTGCGCCTGCGCATCGGCGTGACGCAGGCGCCGGAAGACGGCCGCGCCAGCCAGGCCGCCTGCGCCGTTCTGGCCGACGCGCTGGGGCTGCCGGCCTCGGCGGTGCACGTGCTGACCGGCGCCACGTCGCGGCAGAAGACGCTGCATGTCGCCGGCGATCCGGCGCGGCTGGCCGAACGTCTCGCCCGTTTTGTGGAACCCAAATGACCGCAACGATCATCGACGGCAAGGCGATCGCCGCTGCCGTGCGCGCCCGGCTGGCCGAGCGCGTCGCCGGCCTGTCCTTTCGCCCCGGCCTGGCGGTGGTGCTGGTAGGCGACGACCCCGCCAGCGCGGTTTATGTCCGCAGCAAGGACCGCGCAGCCAATGCCGCCGGCATCGCGGCGCGGACCATCCGGCTGCCGGCTGACACCCCGGAGGCGGCGCTGATCGCCTGCGTCACCGGGTTGAACGACGATCCGGCGGTGGACGGCATCCTGGTGCAGATGCCGCTGCCGCCGCATATCCGCTCGCAGGCGGTGATCGACGCGATCGACCCGGCGAAGGACGTCGATGGCTTCCACCCGCTGAACGTCGGCAGGCTGGCTGGCGGCCATCCGTTCCTGGTGCCGTGCACGCCGCTCGGGGTGATGCGCCTGCTGGCCGAGGCCGGCGTTTCCACGGCGGGCGCCCGGGCGCTGGTGCTGGGCCGCTCGCCGATCGTCGGCCGGCCGATGGCGGCGCTGCTGCTGGCGGCGGACGCCACCGTGACCATCGCCCATTCCCGCACCCGCGACCTCGCGGTCGAGTGCCGCCGCGCCGAGATCCTGATCGCCGCCGTGGGCCGGCCGGAGATGGTGCGCGGCGATTGGATCGGCACCGACGCGGTGATCATCGATGTCGGCATCAATCGCACGCCGGATGGCAGGCTGGTCGGCGATGTCGCCTTTGCGGAATGCCTGCCGCATCGCCGGCGCCATCACGCCGGTTCCTGGCGGTGTCGGGCCGATGACGATCGCCTGCCTGCTGGAAAATACGGTGACGGCGGCGCTTGCGCGGCGGAGCATTTGATCGTGCCGTTTCGTTTAGGAACTCTGCAAAATGATCTGCCGGTTATCCCCGGGCCTGGTCGCATCCGGGCTGTTTCTACTGCTCACGGCTTGCTCCGTGGACCGGCTTCCCGCACCTACCGCGGATCAGGCCAGCCACCTGAGCGTTCTCGGTATCCCAAACGCGCGTTTCTGGATCGATGAGGATACTTCCGCGATCGAGCAGGAGATGGCGCTGTCGTCGGCACGGGAACAGGCGGCCGCGCCCGCCGGAGCAACCGGTCTCAACTCGGCGCCGGTTCAATTTCTGGCGTTGTCCGGCGGCGCGGACGATGGCGCCTTCGGCGCCGGCCTGATCGTCGGTTGGACGGCGAGCGGCCAGCGCCCGGAATTCAAACTGGTGACAGGCATCTCGACCGGCGGCCTGATCGCGCCTTTTGCCTTCCTGGGACCGGCCTATGACAACCAGTTGCGCGCGGTTTTTACAGCGGTGACGCAGAAGAATATTTTTCGCAATCGCTACCTGACGGCAGCCGTTACCGACGACGCGCTGGCGGATACGTCCCCGCTGTTCGACCTCATCAGCCATTATGCCAACCAGCAGATGCTCGATGATATCGCGCGCGAATATGCCAAGGGGCGGCTGCTACTGATCGGGACAACCAATATCGATTTTCAACGTCCGGTGCTGTGGAACATGGGTGCCATCGCGGCCAGCAAGGATCCTGGTGCATTGGAGCTGTTTCGCAAGATCCTACTGGCATCGGCTTCGATCCCGGGGGCCTTCCCGCCCGTCATGATCGATGTCGATGTGAATGGCGAGCACCGCCAGGAGATGTATGTCGATGGCGGAGCGATCGCGCAAACGTTTCTGTACCCGACGAGTATCCGGTTGCGGGAAGTGGCGCTGAAGTCCGGGATCAAGCGCGAGCGCACGGCCTATATCATCCGCAACGGCCGCCTGGACCCGGACTGGGCGAACACGGACCGCCAATTCCTGAGCATCAGCGCGCGCGCGATCGCGACCATGATCCACTACAGCGGGGTGAATGATATCGGCCGAATTTACTTCATGACCCAGCGCGACGGCGTGAACTACCGGTTGGCCTATATAGAGAAGGACTTCCCCAACGCTCCGCATGAACAGTTCGATCCGAAATACATGCAGTCCCTGTTCGATTACGCTTATCAGAAGGCCCGGAGTGGCTACCCTTGGCATACGGCTCCTCCGCTTATGCGCGGGAGCGGCATGACGGTCGCAAAGTAGCTGGCGTTTGCTGCTTTGCCGGGGTGACGACTCCCATCCGTTAGAAATCGGTGACGCGGCCTTTATGCTGCCAGTCGCCGTACCGGGTGGGCTCGGGTCCTTCGGTACCGCCCACCTCCGGTGCCAGAGGCGGCGCGAAACGGCGTAGCCGAAGCGCCGCCTCGGGGTTTACCGCGCCCTCCGGCGCCCGGCCCCGCAGGATCTCCGCCACTTGCCGCGTCGTCTCCATCGCCTGGTGCAGCACCGCTGGCGGCGTGGCGCCGCCGATATGCGGCGTGGCGACGACATCGGCGCGGCCGGCCAGGAACAGCGACGGCTTCTGGTCCGCGGCCCGGCCGACATCCATCGCCGCGCCCGCCAGATGGCCGCTGTCCAGCGCCGCGGCCAGGGCGGCCTCGTCCACCAGATTGCCGCGCGAGGCGTTGATGAAGAACGCCCCCGGGCGCATCGCCGCGAAGGCTGCCGCGTTCATCAAATTCTCCGTCTCCGCCGTCGCCACCGCGAGGCAGACCACGAAATCCGACCGCCTCAGCAGGTCGGTCAACCCTACCTGTTCCACTCCGGGCAGGTCGACATTCGTGTAGGGATCGCAGATCAGCAGCCGCGCCTCCATCGCCGCCAGCACGCCGGCAAGGCGCCGGCCGATGGCGCCATAGCCGATGATGCCGACCGTGCTGCCGGCGATCTGGGTGCCCATCGAGCCGGCCGGTGGCGTGCCGGTGCGGTAGGCGAGCACCGAGCGCGAGACGCCACGGCCGAGATCGACCATGAAGCCCAGGATCAGCTCGGCGACGGCGGCGGTGAAGCCGGGGCTCGCCCGTGTGACCAGCACGCCCCGGGCGGATGCCGCCGGCACATCCACGGTGCGGATGTCCACCGCCCCGCGCACGAAGGCGACCAGCTGTGGGCTGGCCGCGAACAGCCCCGCCTCCCCGGGGGTCTGCCGGTCGGAGACGATGATCTGCGCTCCTGCGGCGGCCCGGGCCAGGGCCTCACCCCGCAGCGGCTCGGGGGATGGATTGAGCCGGACCTCCGCCAGCGCGCGCAGCGCGGCCAGCGCCGGCGCGGGGTAGTACACCTCCCGGTCGGCATCGGTGTGGGTCAGGAAGACGATCGGTGTCGGCATGCGGGTTCCTTGCGGCTGCGATCCGCCGAGATGGAGTTGGCTGTGGGAGACTCGGTTATGTGGACTAGGATGATCGGGCTTGGCATAACATTCCCACGCAATAGAGGTGGAAAAGCTTTTGGCGACCGTCACGATCGAGCGGCGAGCCCAGGTGATCGTCCTGGGCAATGAGAAGGGTGGCTCCGGCAAGTCCACCGCCGCGATGCACCTGATCGTCGGGCTGCTGCGCGACGGCTACCGGGTCGGCGCGATCGATCTGGATGCCCGCCAGGCTACCTTGTCCAACTACCTGGCCGCCCGCGAGGCGTTCGCGCGGGAAAAGGGGCTGGACCTGCCGCTGCCGCGCTTCGCCGCGGTGCACCGCTGCGACATCGACAGCCGCGCCGAGGCCGATGCCGAGGAAACCGCCCGCTTCGATGCCGCCTTGGCCGGGCTGGCCGACATGGACATCGTGGTGATCGACTGCCCCGGCTCGGACACCTTCCTCAGCCGCCTGGGCCATGCCCATGCCGACACGCTGGTGACGCCGATCAACGACAGCTTCGTCGATTTCGCCATGCTGGCGAAAGTGGACCCCGACAACCACGCCGTCGTGCATCCCACGGTCTATAGCGAAATGGTGTGGGAAGCGCGCAAGCGCCGACTGTCGCGCGACCGCGGCCGGATCGACTGGATTGTCATGCGCAACCGCCTCGGCTCCACCGAGGCCCGCAACAAGCGCGACGTCGGCGCGACGCTGGATGCCCTGGCCAAGCGCATCGGCTTTCGCACGGTGAAGGGCTTCGGCGAGCGGGTGATCTTTCGCGAGCTGTATCTGCAGGGCCTGACGCTGATGGACGTGAAGGAGGCGGGTCTCGGCATTCAGATGGGCATGAGCCATGTCGCCGCCCGGGCGGAGGTCCGTGCGCTGATCGCCACGCTCCGCAAACCGCCGCCGCAACTGGAACTGCGCCCGCCGGCGGCCTGACCCGTCCCCGGCACCAAGGTTGCAGCCCGCCCGCCCGGGCTGTATATCGCCCGCTCAGTCCGTGATCGGACGCCGACATAGCTCAGCGGTAGAGCAACTGATTCGTAATCAGTAGGTCCCCAGTTCAATCCTGGGTGTCGGCACCATTTTCCGTCGAGAACTTGTCTCTGATTTTCCCCGTGCAGAACGAACGGGGGTTTCTGCATGCCTCCCGCCAACGGTACGGTCCCGGCGCAGGCCACTGGAACAAAATCTGTCCATGTCCATCAAATTTTCGTGAATGCGAACGTGCCACCGAGAACCTTCGCGGCAAGGAGCCCGTGTCCGGTGGCCGGCTGCGCGCGCCGGAAGGCGGGTCTGGCCGGATTTATGGCCGGGCATCGGGCCAATTTTGATCCAAATTCCAAATGATACTTTTGCCAACCTGACAATATGGCGGGAAGGAGGGGTGTTTTGCCGATAAATTAAACATACTCAGTTGGATCGTATATAAAAATATACCGAATAACTTATTGAATAAGATGATATCAGAATTATGGCATGATTTAAAAATCATTCATTTTCCAAATATACCCTTAACGTATTTAGATATACACTCAATAAAATCAAAAGTCGGGCAATTTACAGTGAGAAAGAATATCCATATATTGCCATCGGCAAGGAAGTAGAGTGCGAAAATGCACGAACTTCTTGGCTTCCTGCGAATCGTGCAGGAAAACGAAAAATAATATTGGTCTGGATGGGGTTTTGCTTAATGTACCATATTCGCTTTGCCGTCTCCGGACGGTCATGCCGCGCCCGGGTCGCCGCTTTCGCCGTCCTCGTTAGCTTCGGATTTGCCTCGTCCGGCCATGCGCTGACGATCAAGCCCACCTTCGACAGCAGCATCACCAGCCTGGCCGCCGCCGCGCAGATCGAAACCGCTTTCGGCAACGCCGCCGCCATATTCCAGAATGCCTTCAGCGACCCGGTGACGGTCAATATAACCGTCAGCTGGGGCTCGGTGCATGGCCAGACGATCGCCAGCGGCAATCTGGGGCAAAGCTGGGTGCCGTGGTACAGCGGCTACTCGTACAGCACCATCAAGTCCTATTTGAAGAGGGCGGCGTTGACCACCGCCGACAAAACCGCGATCAGCAATCTGCCGGTGACCTCTCCGGCCGGAAACAGCTTCGCTATTCCTCGGGCGGAGATGAAGTCGCTCGGATTGCTGTCCGCCACTAGGTACTGTAGCAGACGGCTATATCGGCTTCGGCTATACTCCCTCGGCCTTCACTTTCGATGCCACCTCCAGCGTCGCCAGCGGCACCTACGACTTCATCGGGATCGCGGCACACGAGATCGACGAAGTGCTGGGTCGCATTTCCACACTGAACAGCACCAGCCCGTCAGGTGCGACGGTCTTCGACCTGTTCCGCTACGCCGCGCCGGGAGTGCCCAACTTCTCGCGCAGCGCCGCTTCCTATTTCTCGATCGACGGCGGGGTGACCAAACTCGGCTCGTTCAACGTCTCCGGCGGCGGTGATCGGAGCGATTGGGTGTACCCTACCGGGACCGACGCGCAGCAGGCCTATCTGCCGTCCGGACAGCGGCTGTCGGTCGCATCGGCGGACCTGGTCGCCCTGGACATCCTGGGCTGGGATTCCGGCGGAACGAACGCCCTTGTCGCCGCTTCGAGCTCCACAGGCAGCATATCGGCCTCGGCAGTTCCCGAGCCGCGCTCCGTGATCCTGCTCGGCATCGGGTTGCTGGCGCTGGGCTGCGTCCGCCTGGTCGCACGCGGCCGGGACTGACGGCCATGGGGTAAGGCCCCGGCCGGAATGGCCGGGCCGTCTCCGGATCACATCGCCAGATAGCGCCGGCGCACGTCCGCATTGGCCTTCAGCGCCACTATGCTGTCGCGATAGACGATCTGGCCCTTGAGAAGATCGACTGGATGCCGATCTTGATCGGGTTTGCATCGGCCCACGCCACGAACGGCATGGCCAGGGCGCCGGCGACCGCCTAGCCGCCCTTCACGCCGCCGGTGGTCAGACCGGCAACGATTTCCTTCTGCATCAGCAGCGTCAGCAGCAGCACCGGCGCGGTCACCACCAGCGCGGCGGCGGCGAGCGGTCCCCAGCTGACCTGCTCGAAGGTCAGCACGTTGTAGACCGCGACCGGCAGCGTGCGGGTGCTGCGGCCCGCCAGCACAACTCCGAAGATGAAGTTGTTCCAGCTGAAAATGAACGCCAGGATCATCCCGACGGTGATCCCCGGCCGCGCCAGGGGCATCGCCACATGGTAGAACGCCTGCCAGATCGTCGCACCGTCCACCAGGGCGGCTTCCTCCAGTTCGTTCGGCAGCCCCTCGAAAAAGCCGATCATCACCCAGACCACGATCGGCACCGTGATGATCAGATGGGTGATCACCAGCGGCACCAGCGTGCCGATCAGTTCCAGCCACTGGAACATCAGGAACAACGGCACCAGGAACGACAGGCCGGGCGTGATCCGTGCGATCAGGATCAGCATCGCCGATTTCTGCATCTTGGCCTTGGCGATGCCGTAGCCGGCGGGCACGCCCACCAGCAACGCAAGCCCGGTGGCGCCGAAGGAGACGATGACCGAGTTGATCGTGTAGGTCAGGAAGTCGTTCTTCTCGAACACGTCGACGAAGTTGGCCAGCGTCGGCGGGTTCGGCACGAACACCGGCGGAAAGGCCATGTTATCGACCTCGTTCTTGAACGCCAGCGAGGCCATCCACAGGAACACCAGCACCGCCGGCGAGATCAGCACCAGCGCGGAGAGATACAGGCCGAGCTTGCCGAGCCAGCGGCGCGCCTTGTGCCGGTTCATCGGTGTGCGGCTCATTGGAAGGCCTGCTTCTGCCGGACGTTCAGCAACAGCAGACTGATCAGCAGGATCAGCGCGAAGAACACCACCACCATGGCCGAGGCATAGCCAAGGTCGTAATAGGCGAAGGCGGTCTGGTACAGCAGGATGTTGATCGTCTCACTTGCCGTGCCTGGCCCGCCCAACGTGATCACATAGATGCTGTCGAAGGTTTTCAGCGCGTCGATCAGCCGCAGCACCGCCGCCACCACGATGAACGGCCAGGACAGCGGCAAGGTGATGTGGCGGAACATCTGCCAGGAACTGGCGCCATCCAGGATCGCCGCCTCATACGGATCGGTCGGCAGGCTGGCGAGGCCGCCGAGCACGATCAGCATCACCAGCGGCGTCCATTGCCAGGTCTCGACCATCACCAGGGTGGGGATCACGGTGGAGGCGTCGTACACCCAGGTGCTGGGCGGCAGGCCGACACTGGTCAGCAGGTAGTTCAGCACGCCGAGTTGCGGGTGGAACATCATCGTCCAGACCAGCGCGACCGCCACCGGCGTTGCCATCATCGGCAGGATGAAGATCGTCCGGGCTACGCCACGGAAGAAGAAGTTGCTCTGGAAGCAGACCGCGGCGGCAATGCCAAGCACCATCGGTGCGGCGACCGACAGGATGGTGAAATAGATCGTCCGCACCACCGCCTGGCGGAAGCGGTCGTCCTCGACCAGATGCACGTAATTGGCGAAGCCAACGAAGCTGGTGCTGCCGGTGACCTTCCACTCATGCACCGACATGAACAGGGTGAAGACCCAGGGAAACAGGATCACCGCGAACACGATGAGACCGGCCGGCACGACGAAGGGCCAGTATTGCCTTGCGTAGTTGCGTCGGCCCCGGGCGAGGCGGGCCGCCTGCTCGCCCCCCATCGGGCCGGCTGCGATTGGATTGGCGCTCATGCGCGGTTTTGTTCCTTGGACATCGGTAGTCTTACTTCAGGGTTGCCTTATGGCGTGGTTTCCTTGCGGCGGGAACCCAGCAGTCCTGCCTGGCCGGCCCGGCTCAGCACCCAGGCCATCCAGATCAACTGCGGCGGGATCAGCAGCAGCGGGATGAACGGCTTGGCTGCGCCGGGTGCGTGGATGAATGCCAGGCAGGCCAGCCCACCGAGCACCGCAAATCCCCAATGCACCGCCGTGACCCAGACGGCCGGCAGGCCGGATTGCTGGGCCAGCTGGTACAGATGACCGCGATGCGCTGCCGTCAGCCGTTCTCCCGCCAGGCCACGCCGGAACAGCGTGAACGCGACGTCGAACAGCACGCCCGATAGCAGCATCGGCATGATCAGGAACGACAGCTCCACCTTCTCGAACCGGCTGGCGGCCACCGCCAGCATCGCCAGCACGAAGCCGCAGAACTGGCTGCCGACATCGCCCATGAAAATCCGCGCGCGCGGGAAGTTGAACGGCAGGAACCCCAGCAGCCCCGCCGCCAGCAGCAGGGCAGCGAAATACACGAACCAGCCGCCCTGGCCCGCGGCGATGACGCAGAGGAACCCGGCCGCGATCAGCGCCACTCCGGAAGCCAGCCCGTTCAGCCCGTCGATGAAGTTCATCGCGTTGGTGGTGAACAGGATCCACACCAGCGTGGCGGGAATGCCCAGCCAGCCGATGTCCAGCGGCCCCAGATAGGGCACGCGGTACACCTGCACGTAAAGCCCGGTGCCCACCGCCACCAGCGCCGCCAGCACCTGGGCGCCGAGCTTGATCGTGAACGGCCAGTCGTACAGATCGTCCAGGTACGCGATCGCCGCGATCGCCGCGGAGGCCGCGATCACGCCGCGGAAATAGGGATCGGCCAGCCGGGAAAACGCCGCGAATTCGTACAGCACCGCCACGCCGACCAGGAACGCCACCACCACGCCCACGCCGCCGCCCTTCGGGGTGGGATTGGAATGGGATTTGCGGGCATCGGGCGTGTCCATCACGCCGACGCCGATCATCAGCCGCACCACGAGCGCCGAAAGCAGCGCGAGGCTGCCGGCGAAGGCCAGATGGCGCAGAACGGCGGCAAACGTCATGTGCGATCCTCGATCCGATCCTTGGGTGCATTGCCGGGGGTGCATCGCCGGGCAACGCCGGTTTCATGACAGCAATGGGTATGCCGCATCCGCCCTACTGGGCTATGACGACAATCGCAATGCCCGCTTCCCGCCCCCTGATACGGATCGCCGTCAACATCGCGCTGGATGGCGCACTGGCCGCTCTGGCCGTGCCGCTGGCGCGCTGGATCGCCGATCCGGCCGATATTTGGCTCTACCCGCTCTGGCTGATGGCTGGGGGCGCCGGGGCGGTGCTGGTTGCCGGGCTGCCCTTCCGCCTGTCCTTGCAATACTGGCGCTTCGCCGGCCTGGGCGACCTGATCGGCGTGGTCGGCTGCAGCATCCTCGCGGCCCTGCTGTTCGCGCTGCTGATGGCGGCCGCGGGCATCGTGCCGACCAACCCAGCCCTGCCGTTGGTGCATGCCTTCACGCTGGTCGTGCTGCTGGGTGCGCCACGCGTCGCCTACCGGCGCTGGCAGTTCGGCGCCAGCCGCGGCAGCCCTGACGATCAGGACGGCGACGCCGACCACGTCCTGGTGATCGGCTCCGGCGAGGACGCGGACCTGTTCCTGCGCGCGGTATCGCAGGAACGCCCGCCCAGCGTGCGGGTTGTCGGCCTGCTGGCGCTTGGTTCCCGCCAGACCGGGCGGCGCATCCATGGCCATCCGATCCTGGGATCGTCGGACGATCTGACCCCGGTGCTGGAACGGTTGAAAGCCGACGACCGGCTGCCCGACATGCTCGTGGTCGCCTCGCCCGATCTGTCCGGCGCCGCGCTGGCCAGGGTGATCGACGAGGCGAACGCCTATGGCCTGGTGGTGCGCCGGGCGCCGCGCCCCACCGCCCTGCATCCGGCGACCGCGACCACCGCGCAGGGAAGGTCCGACACACCGGCGCGGATCCAGCTCAAGCCGGTGGCGATCGAGGATCTGCTCAATCGCCCGCAGGTGCCGCTGGACCGCGACGGCATGGCGCGGCTGATCCAGGGCCGCCGCGTGATCGTGACCGGCGCCGGCGGCACCATCGGTTCCGAACTGGCGCGCCAGGTCGCCGCCTTCGGGCCGGAAATGCTGGTGCTGCTGGATAACGGCGAATACGCCCTGTGGCAGATCGACCTGGAACTGGCCGAGACCCAGCCGCAATTGCAGCGCCAGACCCTGATCGCCGACATCCGCGACGAGGCCCGTATCCGCGCGGTGTTCGAGGAACTGCGCCCCGAACTGGTGTTTCACGCCGCCGCGCTGAAGCACGTGCCGATCGTGGAGGCGAACCCGCTGGAAGGGCTGCTGACCAACGCCGCCGGCACCCGCCACGTGGCCGAGGCCGCGCGCGCCACCGGCGCGCTGGCCATGGTGCTGATCTCCACCGACAAGGCGGTGAACCCGACCAGCGTGATGGGCGCCTCCAAGCGGCTGGCGGAGATGTATTGCCAGGCGCTGGACGTGGCGGCGCGGGCCTCCGCCGAGCCCGCCATGCGCTGCGTCACCGTCCGGTTCGGCAACGTGCTCGGCAGCACCGGCTCGGTGGTGCCGCTGTTCCAGCGCCAGCTGGAGCGCGGCGGCCCGCTGACCGTCACCCATCCCGACATGCAGCGCTATTTCATGACCGTGCGGGAGGCCGTGGGCCTGGTCCTGCAGGCCAGCGTGCTGGGCGTCAGCGGCGCCGGCGCTGCCGGCGGGCGAGAGGGCGGCATCTTCGTTCTGGACATGGGCAAGCCGGTCAAGATCGTCGATCTCGCGCGCCAGATGATCCGCCTGGCCGGGCTGCGGCCGGAGCAGGACGTGGACATCCGCTTCACCGGGCTGCGGCCGGGCGAGAAACTGTACGAGGAACTGTTCCACGGCAAGGAACCGCCAGTGCCCACCGGCTACCCTGGCCTGCTGATGGCCACGCCGCGCACCGCGGACCCGGCCATCGTCGGGCGTGCGATCGAGGAAATCGCCATTGCCTGCCGCAACGGGCAGACCCGCCTGGCGCTGAACCTGCTCGGCCGGCTGGTCCCCGAATTCGAACACAACGCCGACGGCTCCCGGCGACCGCGCCGCGCCTGATCAGGACACGACATGACCCCCATTCCCTTCCTCGACCTCAAGGCTCAGCAGGCCCGCATCAAGGACGAACTGCGCCGGCGGCTGGATACCGTGCTGGAGCATTGCCAGTTCGTCCTGGGCCCGGAAGTGGCCGAGCTGGAAGCCGCCCTGGCCAGGTTATTGCGGCGCGGCGCATTGCGTGTCGGTCTCCTCCGGCACCGACGCGCTGCAGATCGCCATGATGGCCGAGGGCATCGGCCGCGGCGACGCGGTGTTCCTGCCGGCCTTCACCTATACCGCCACGGCCGAGGTGCCTCTGGTGCTGGGGGCGACGCCGGTGTTCTGCGACGTGGACCCGCGAACCTTCCAGATCGACCCCGCCCATCTGGAGCAGCGCATCGCCGCTGTCCGCGCCGCCGGCAAGCTGCGCCCGCGGGCGGTGATCGGCGTCGATCTGTTCGGCCAGCCGGCGAACTGGCCGGCACTCAGCGCCCTGGCGGCGCGCGAGGGCATCTTCACGCTCGACGATTGCGCCCAGAGCTTCGGCGCCACCCTGCACGGCCGCCAGCTCGGCACCGCGGCCGACGCGACGGCGGTCAGCTTCTTCCCATCCAAGCCGCTCGGCGCCTACGGCGACGGCGGCGCGCTGTTCACCGAAAGCGCGGAGCGGGCGGCGCTGTATCGCAGCCTGCGCACTCACGGCGAGGGCACCACCCGCTACGAGGTGCTGCGCACCGGCATGAACGGCCGGCTGGATTCGCTCCAGGCGGCGGTGCTGCTGGCGAAACTCACGGTATTCCCGGCCGAGCTGGCGATCCGCGAGCGCATCGCCCGGACCTACGATCAGCGCCTGGGCAACGCCGTCGGAACCCCCGTGCGGGTGCCGGACAGCACCAGTGCCTGGGCCATTTACGCCATCCTGCTGCGCGATGGCGCCGCGCGCGACCGTGTCCAGGCCTCGTTGAAGGAGGCGGGGGTGCCGACCGCGATCTACTATCCGCGGCCGTTGCATCTCCAGCCGGCTTACCGCGACAGCCACGACGGCGACGCGCTTCCGGTATCCGAGGACCTGGCTACCCGCATCCTCGCATTGCCGATCCATCCCGACCTGACCGACGAGGCCGTGGCGCATATCTGCGATTCGGTTCTGGCGGCGGTGGCCTAGCAAGGCGGCGCAAGGGGAACTACCAGCCGTCCACGCAAGGGCGGCGCTTGCCCTCCCGCACGGGAGATGGCGGGAGCGAGCGCAGGCCGGCGATGAGCCAGCGGCGGGTTTCGGCGGGGTCGATCACCTCGTCCACCTCGAACAGGCTGCCGGCATTTAGCGCCTTGCCGCGCTCGTACAGCTCCGCGACCATGGTTTCGTACGCGGCCAGGCGTTCCGCCGGATCCTCGATGGCCGCGAGTTCGCGGCGCCGCCCGAGTTTCACCTGGCCTTCCAGCCCCATGCCGCCGAACTCGCCGGTGGGCCAGGCGACGGCGAACATGCCGACCCGCATGCCGCCGCCGGTCATGGCGAGCTTGCCCAGGCCGTAGGATTTGCGGGTCATCACGAAGAAGGTCGGGATCGTCAGGTTGGCGCCGATCAGATAGGTGCGGCAGCAGTGGCGGACCAGCGCGGTCTTTTCCGCCTCCGGCCCGACCATGTTGCCGGGATTGTCGTTCAGCGACAGCAGCGGCACGTCATGCGCGTCGCAGAGCTGCATGAACCTGGCCGCCTTGTCCGCCGCGTCGCTGTCGATCGCGCCGCCCAGATGCATCGGGTTGTTGGCGATCACGCCCAATGGGCGGCCCTCGACACGGATAAAGGCGGTGATCATGCCGTGGCCGAAGCCGCGGCGGATTTCCAGCATCGAGCCGTCATCCGCCAGCGTTTCGATCACCGAGCGCATGTCGTAGCCGCGCAGCCGGTTCTCCGGCACGATGTGGCGCAGCTTGCGCTGGTCGGGGCAGGTCCAGTCCTCGGTGCGGCCCTGGAAGTAGGACATGTACTGGCGCGCGGTCCGCACCGCCTCGGCCTCGTCCTTCACCAGGATGTCCACCACGCCGTTCGGCACCTGCACCGACATCGGGCCGACCTCCTCCGGCCGGTAGACGCCCAGGCCGCCGCCCTCGATCATGGCGGGGCCGGCCATGCCGATGGTGGTGCCCTCGGTGGCGATGATCACATCGCAGCAGCCCAGCAGAACCGCGTTGCCGGCGAAGCAGCGGCCGGACGCGATGCCGACCAGCGGCACCAGGCCGGACAGTCTGGGCAGCCGGTGGAACGTGTCGCTGAACGACACCAGATTGTCGGTGTCGCTGCCGCGGCCGCCGCCGCCTTCGCAGAAGATCACCACCGGCAGGCGCCATTTCTCCGCCATCTCGAAGATGCGGTCCTGTTTGTGGTGGCCCATGTGGCCCTGTGTGCCGGCCATGACGGTATAATCATAGGAAACCACCACGGCGCGGCTCTTGTCCTCGGAGAAGCGATCGCCGTTGATCTGCGCCAGGCCCATGATGAGCCCGTCGGCGGGGGATTCCTCGATCAGCTGTTCCATCGGCACCGTGCGCCGCCGCGCCGACAGCACCAGGGAGCCGTATTCGACGAAACTATCTGGATCGCACACATCCTCGATATTTTCCCGCGCGGTGCGTTGGCCGGTCGCCCGGCGGCGCGCCACGGCCTTCGGACGGGCGGCGTCCTGCGTCCGGGCGCGACGGTCCAGCACCTCCTTCAGGTCCGGACGGATATAGGCGGGGTCGATCTCCTCCTGCTGGCGGGCGCCGCCGCCGAGGTCCGCGCGTTCCTCGATGAAGGCCAAAGGATGGCCCTCGAACACCGTGTCTCCGGCTGCGACGGTGAACACCTGCACGATACCGGCCGAGGCGGCGGTGAGGGCGTGCTGCATCTTCATCGCCTCCAGCACCAATACCTCCTGACCCGCGAGAACGGTGTCGCCCTCCGCGACGCTGAGCGCGACGATCGTGCCCTGCATGGGCGCGCGCAGCGGTGTCGTGCCCTCGGGGCCGGTCATGTCCTCGATTTCGGCGATATCGGCCTGGGCCGGGCCGGCGGATTTGCCGTAGAGCACGACGCCCAAAGGATCGGCCGTGTCGAGCTTCACGCCCGGCCGGCGAGGTGCTGCGGCCTCGGTCTCGAAATACCGCGCCGGTTCGGCGTCTGCGGCGACCAGTTCGGCGGCGTGCTCGTCGATGAACCGCGTGTGCATCTCCCCGCCCAGCAGGCCGGGATGGCGCAGCAGCGCGCGCAGGAAGGGGATGTTGGTTGCCGCACCGGCGATGCGGAATTCCGTCAGGGCGCGCGCCGTCTTGCCGGCGGCGGCGGCGAAGTCACCGGTATCACTATGCACGATGACCTTCGCCAGCAGCGAGTCGAAGCGGGGATTGGTGCGGTAGCCGGCATAGCCATAGCCGTCGACCCGCACGCCGCGGCCCGATGGCGGCTCATACGCGCTCAGCACGCCGCCGGACGAACGCACGGAGCCGTCCGGCTGCATCGTCTCCAGATTGACCCGCGCCTGGATCGCGGTGCCGCGCGGCGCCGGGATGTCCGCCTGCGTCAGGCCAAGCTCGGCCAGCGTCTTGCCGGCGGCGATCTGCAGCTGCGCGCGCACGAGGTCGATGCCGGTGATTTCCTCGGTAACGGTGTGCTCGACCTGCAGGCGCACATTGGCCTCGATGAAGGCGATCTCGTTGCTGGCGGTATCGACCAGGAACTCGAAGGTGCCGGCGTTGAGGTATTGGCTCGCCGCCGCCAGCGTGGTGGCGGCGGTCAGCAGCCGATTGCGGATGGTCTCGTCCAGGAACGGCGCGGGGGCGATTTCCAGCACCTTCTGCCGCTCGCGCTGCAGGCTGCATTCCCGTTCCCAGAGATGCGCGACCGCGCCGGTGCCGTCGCCGAGGATCTGCACCTCGATGTGGCGGGCGCGGGGGAACAGGCGCTCGACATAGACATCGCCGTTGCCGAAGGCCGCCAACGCCTCCGACCGGCAGCGCTCCATCGTGGCGGCGAGGTCGTCCGGATCGGTCACCGGCCGCATCCCGCGCCCGCCGCCGCCGGCGATGGCCTTCACCATCATCGCGGCGCCTGCGCCGAGGCTGTCCATGAACGCGCGGGCTTCGCCGGCGGTGGTGGGGCCGGAGGTGCCCGGAATGATCGGCACGGCGCATTGCGAGGCGAAATGGCGCGCCCGCCCCTTGTCGCCGAACAGCGCCAGCGTTTCCGGGCGCGGACCGACGAACAGGATGCCCGCCTGCCGGCACAGCGTGGCGAACTGAGCGTTCTCGCTCAGGAACCCGTAGCCGGGATGGATCGCGTCGCATCCGGCCTCTCGCGCCGCGGCGACGATCGCAGCGGCATCCAGATACGCGGCGCGCGCCGGTGCCGTTGAGCGCGATGGCCGTGTCGGCCATGCGCGTGTGCAGCGACTGGGCGTCGTCCGCCGAATGCACCGCGACGGTGGCGATGCCCATGTCGGCGGCGGTGCGGGCCACGCGGATGGCGATTTCGCCGCGATTGGCGATGAGGAGTTTACGAATGACGTGTCCCACGATTTTTCCTGTCAAAGCAAATTCTTGGGAGGAGTTTGAGCGGGGTGCCGCGGCATGGCAACGCATGGGGGGCTCTGGCCGCCGGCGCTTCCCGGCGTCATGATGGGGATGCAAGTCGGATAGCCGGGGCCAAACCGGGCACAGCGCGACAGGAGCGGAACGATGCGACAAATGGTCATGGTGGGTTTCCTGCAGGCCCAGAACTGCACGACCCTGGCCAGCGCCTGGCGGCATCCGGACGCGCGATCGGACTTCACCTCCCCGGCCTACTACCAGCGCATCGGCCAGGTGCTGGAGGAGGGCAAGTTTCAGTTGGCGTTCTTCGACGACCGCCTGGCCATGCCCGACATCTATGGCGGCAACCCGGCGGAGGTGGTCGCCAACGGCGTGCGGGTGGTGAAGATCGACCCGGTCGCCACCATGCTGGCAATGGGTTTCGGCACCAAACACCTGGGCATCGGCTCCACCGCCTCGACCACCTATTACGAGCCGTTCGATGTCGCCCGCCGGTTCCAGACGGTCGATCACATGCTGGGCGGGCGCGCGGCGTGGAATGTCGTGACCTCGGTCAATGACGGGGAGGCGCACAACATGGGACGCGAGGTGCATATGGAGCACGATTCCCGCTACGACCGCGCCGACGAGTTCATGGAAATCGTGCTGAGCTGCTGGGATTCCTGGGAGGACGACGCGCTGGTGGTGGACAAGAAGTCCGGCCTGTTCGCCCATCCCGAGAAGGTGCATCAGCGCAAGTATGAAGGGAAATACCTGAAATCGAGCGGCACGTTCACCGTGCCCCGCTCGCCGCAGGGGCATCCGGTGGTGATCCAGGCCGGCGCCTCGCCGCGCGGCAAGGTGTTTTCCGCCCGCTGGGCGGAGACGGTGTTCGTCGGCTACCCCGATCTGGAGGACGGCAAGCGGCAATACAAGGAATTCAAGGACGCCATCGCCGGTCACGGGCGCGACCCCGACAAGGTCACGGTCAATACCATCGCCTATCCGGTGGTGGCGGAAACCCGCGCCGAGGCCGAGGACAAGATGGCGCTCATCGACGGGCTGTACAAGGAAGTGGATGGGCTGTCGCTGCTGTCGGAGGCGCTGAACTTCGACTTCAAGACCAAGGGCATGGACGAGGCCTTCACCAGCGAGGAGCTGGAGGGGATGTCCGGCATGCAGGCCATGCGCAACCGGGTGATGCAGCAGACCGGCCGCAACCCCACGGTGCGCGACTTCCTGGAGGTTACCCGCCGCGGCCGCCCGCGCGAGGCCATCGTCGGCAGCGGCAAGGACGTGGCGGACCGGCTGGAGCAGTGGTTCGTGGAAGGCGCCTGCGATGGCTTCGTGGTCGCGGGCACGCACATGCCGGGTTCGTTCGAGGATTTCGTGCGCTTCGTGGTGCCGGAACTGCAACGGCGCGGCCTGTACTGGAAGGACTACAAGGGCGCGACGCTGCGGGAGAATCTGGGTCTGGGCATGCCCGAACTGGGGTGGTGGAAATAGCCGGTGTGCGGGACGGGATCGCACCCATGACCCAGGATCCGGACGCTCCCGTTCCCGAGATCGTCGCCGCCGCCATGCGGCTGGCCCCCGCCGTTCGCGCCGCCGGCGAGGAGGCGGAACGGACGCGCCAGACCCCGGCCGGCCTGGCAGACGAACTTGCCAGGGCGGGGATGTACCAGATGTACCTTCCACGTTCGATGGGCGGTCCTGAAACGCCGCCACTGACCGCGTTTCGCGTCGTCGAGGAATTGTCGCGGGCGGACGGATCGGTCGGCTGGTGCGCCATGATCGCCACCGCCATGTCGCTGAACGCCGCCCGTCTGCCGCCCGCCATCGGGCGTGAACTGGCCGGCAGCCCGGCCGACTACCGGGCCGCGGGCTCCGCCCGGCCGGGAGGACCCTCGGGCGGCCGGGCCTGGGAGGTGCCGGGCGGCTACCGGGTGAACGGACGCTGGAATTTCGCCAGCGGCATCTACAACGCAAGCTGGCTGTACTGCACCTGCATCATGATGGACGGCGACACGCCACGGAAGACGGCGTCCGGTGCGCCGATCCTGCGGGCCGTATGGGTGCCCCGGGAGTCGGTAACCATTGTGGACACCTGGTCGGTAATGGGCATGCGCGGCACCGGCAGCCAGGATTTCACCGTCGACAATGTCGTGGTGCCGGCGGAACGGAGTTGCCTGTCGGATGACCCTCCGCTGGCAAAGGGGCCACTGTACGACCGGCGCGCGTGGTACGTGACCCTGTGGACGCCCTCCGCGGCGAACGCCCTGGGCATCGCGCGCGGGGCGATCGACAGCCTGGCCGCGATCGCCGCCACCGAAGCCTCCACCCTGTCGACCAGTCTTTTGCGCGACCGGCCGATGGTGCAGGCGCGGATCGGCGAGGCGGACGCCATCGTCCATGCCGCCCGCGCCTATGTCTTCGATGCGGTCGGGCGGGTGTGGCGCGCCCTGTGCGCCGGACAAGCGCCGTCGGATCAGGAGATCGCGCAGGCCCGGCTGGCGATCGTCCACGCGATGCACGAGTTGGTGCGCGCGGTCGACAAGGTGTTTCACGCGGCCGGCACCAACGCGATCTACAACCGCCTGCCGATGGAACGGGCATTCCGGGATGTCCACGTCGCCGTGCAGCATGGCGCGGCATTGCCAAGTTACTTCGAAGCCGCCGGGCAGGTGCTTCTCGGACTGCGCCCCGGCGGTCCCGGCTGGTAGTTTCCGCGCCGTCGCCGGCAGGGCAATCGGGTGAAGGGAAAGAAGGCTAGGGGCTCCGCCCCTAGAACCCCGCTAAGGGCTAGCCCTTAGAACCCGCTACTGGTTTGGGAGTGCAAAGGGGGCCTACTCGGACCTTGCAAGGTCTAGATTGGCCCCCTTTGCACTCCCAAACAAATGGATGGATTCCAAAGGCTCGCCTTTGGCGGGGGTCGAGGGGGCGGAGCCCCTCGCCTTGCTTCCTTCACCCGAATGCCCGGCCCCGGCCGGTGGGGGATTGCGGACAGGCGCAAGGCGAAGGACGATCGGGCCAACGACAGGAGGGAGACCAACAATGACCTCGCGCGTGCCAATGGTGTCGCTGGAACATGCCCGCGAACTGGGCGATGCGATGGGGTTGCCAGCGCGGCGCACCCAGAGCGAGGCGTTCCGCGTGGTGGCCAACAATCCGGGCGTGGCGCGGGTGGCGTTCGGCCAGTTGATGCAGCTGCTGGAGAACAACAAGTTCGACACCCGGCTGCGCGAATTGATGATCATGCGCATCGGCTGGGTCACCGGCTCGGCGTACGAATGGACGCAGCACTGGCGCGTGGCGACGCTCGGCGGGGATCCCGCCCGAGGACATCCTCGCGGTGCGCGACTGGCGGGACTCCGAGCGGCTGACGCCGGCGGACCGGGCGATCCTGGCCGCCACGGATGAATGTCTCGCCGGGAAAACCATCTCCGATGACGTCTGGGCCGAGGTGGCGAAGTACGTCACCGACCCCGGGCAGCAGGTGGAATTCATCATTGCCATGGGCAACTGGATGTCGTTTTCGCTGTTGTTTCGGAATCTGCGCATTCCACTGACGCCGGACCTGACGCCGTGGCCGCCCGATGGTCTGGCGTCGCCGGCGGCGGAACAATAGTAGGCGGCGATCCGGTCGATGCCGGACCGCAGAAACCTACAGCCACGATCAAATGCGAGGGGAAGCAATCGATGTCCGAGGAACCAAGCATCCCGCTGTTGGATCATGAACTGGCCGCGGACGAACTGGCGTGGATGAAGGCCGTCTATGACGACTTCAGCAAAGCCCGTGCTGCCTGCCTGGAACGGAAGGCGGCGTTCAATCCAAAGGAGGCGCTGCGGGAAATCCTCGGCCGGGAAACACACCTTTTGCCAACCCCCATGGACCTGTCGGGGCCCGGTCCCTGGCGCAACGGCCGGAACCGGCATGGCCGCAATGTCACCGCGGTCTTCCTGCCGAAGGTGGAGTTGCATAGGCACGCGAAAAGCCGAACCGACCAGTTTCCCATGTATGTGGTGGGCGAGGCGGACGCATTCTCCATCGACGAGGATGCGCGGCCAATTCTAACCCCGGTGAACGGCGGCGACCATTTCCATAATTCCCCAGGCGCGCCGCATGCGTTTCTGCCGAAGGTGGGAAAGCCGGTTCCCGAAAACTGGGAAATCGCTTTCATCGCGATCACGCCGCGCAACCTGCGGGAGGATACGCAGAGGGTCTCCGACGACGTCAGGGCGGCCTATAAACAGGCGGTTGGGGTCGAGGCACCGTTGGGCATCTGACGGCTTACGTGACGGGATGGAAATTCGGGCGCAGGCTATCGCAGCCCGTCGGGGGGAAAGAAAAATGGAAAACCAGACTTTCGACTATATCGTGGTGGGCGCGGGGTCGGCCGGATCGGTGCTCGCCAACCGGCTGAGCGCCGATCCGAAGTACCGGGTGCTGGTGCTGGAGGCCGGGCGGGAAAGCCATCCCTGGTCGCGCATTCCGGTCGGCTTCGCCAAGCTGATCGACAATCCCGCCGCCAACTGGCTGTATTCCTCCGAACCCGACGCGGGCACGGGCAACCGCCGCATTCCCGTTCCGCGCGGCAAGCTGCTCGGCGGCTCGTCCTCGATCAACGGCATGGTCTTCGTGCGCGGCCAGTCGCAGGACTACGATACCTGGGCGCAGCTCGGCAATCGCGGCTGGAGCTACCGCGAGGTGCTGCCGATCTTCCGCGACATGGAAAGCTACCAGGGCGACGGGGACGACGAATACCGCGGCCACAACGGCCCGCTGAAGGTGACCGAAAACAACGAAAGCGGACCGATCTACGACGCGCTGATCAAGGCGGCCGGGGAAATCGGCATCGCCTATACCAAGGACTACAACGGCGCGGCGCAGGACGGCATCGGCATGACCCAGACGACGATCCGCGACGGAAGGCGGATGAGCACCGCCTTCTGCTACCTCGACCCGGCACGAGGCCGGCCGAACCTGACGATCCAGGCCAATGCGCTGACCGAATGCCTGCTGATCGAGGGCAAGCGCTGCGTCGGCGTGCGCTACAACGTCAACGGCCAGCCGCGCGAGGCACGCGCCACGCGGGAGGTGATCGTCAGCGCCGGTTCGATCAATTCGCCGCAGCTGCTGGAACTGTCCGGCATCGGCCAGCCGGAATTGCTGCAAGGCCTCGGCATCGAGGTCCGCCACGCGCTGAAGGGCGTCGGCGAGAATCTGCGCGACCATTACTCGCCGCGGATGAAATGGGCCATTCCGCCATCGCTGGGCATGACCTACAACGACAAGGCGCGCGGCCTCGGCCTGGTGTGGCAGGCGCTGAAATACGGGCTGACGAAGAAGGGCCTGCTCGGCCTGCCGGCGTCACCGATCCGCGCCTATGTGCGCACCCGCCCAGGCTTGGACGCGCCGGACGCGGCGATCTCCTGGATCCCGTTCCTGTCGACGTCGAACTTCAAGCTCGCGAAGCAATCCGGCGTCACCGCGATCATGAACATCCTGCGCTCGGAAAGCACCGGCAGCATCCACGTGTCGTCCCGGTCGCCGAACGCGCCGCCGGCGATCCGTTTCAACTTCCTGAGCGCGCAGCTGGACCGGGAGGTGACGCTGGAGGCGATGCGCATCACACGGCGCATCATGACCGCGCCCACCATGCAGGGCATCGCCACCGACGAGATCGCGCCCGGCGTGAACATCCAGTCCGACGACGAACTGCTCGACTGGGTGCGCAACAACGCGGAGACCACCTACCATCCGGTCGGCACCTGCAAGATGGGTTCGGATCCGATGGCGGTGGTGGACGATCAGCTGCGGGTGCACGGCATGGAGGGGCTGCGCGTCGCCGACGCCTCGATCATGCCGACGCTGACATCGGGCAACACCAACGCGCCGTCGATCATGATCGGGGAGAAGGCGTCCCGGATGGTGCTGGCGGCGGCGGCGTAGCGGCGGGCATGAAGCACGCGCTGATCATCGGCGGCTCGCGCGGATTGGGCCTGGGCCTGGTGCGGGAACATCTGGCCCGCGGCTGGCGGGTCACCGCCACGCAGCGCGGCCCATCGACCGAGCTGGAGGCTCTGCGCCGTGCAACGCCCGATCGGATGGCGATCGAAACCCTGGATACCACCTTCCCCGAACAGGCGGCCGCCCTGGCCGCGCGGCTGGATGGGCAGGTGTTCGATCTGCTGCTGCTGAACGCCGGGATCATGGCCGGGCGAGGCGTCACGCTGGCCGATGTGCCGGACAGCGATATCCAGGCCATCTTTCTGACCAATGCGATCAGCCCGATCCGCGTCGCGGATGCGCTGGCGGGCCGGGTCGCGGCCGGCGGAACGATTGCCTTCATGTCCTCCATTCTGGGCAGCATCGGCACCAATGACGACGGGCGGGCGGAACTGTATCGTGCCAGCAAGGCGGCGTTGAACTCGCTGATCCGCAGCTTCCGGGCGCGGCATGCGGCGGATGATTTCACCGTGCTGGCGCTGCATCCCGGCGTGGTTCGGACATCCATGGGGGGACCGGACGCGCCGCTCGATATCGAGACCAGCGTGCGCGGTGTCGCCGATGTGATCGCCGCGCGCTGGGGTACCGGCGGGCAGGCCTTTGTCGATTACCAAAACCGGATCATCCCCTGGTAATGCCGGCCGATCGCCGATCCTTGCCGTGATCCCGGTTGTGGCGGAAAGTCGCGGTTGACGATGAACGCGACCCCAGCAGCGGTCCGCGCAATTTCCAGGGAGACACGGCAATGACCGAGACGAAGCTCGCCCCCAACCTTCCCCAGTGGATGCAGGACCATGCCGGCCGCTACCTGTCGAGCGGCGGTACCGATGGGCACATGTATACGATCGAACGCCCCGGAGTGCCGGCGCTGACCGTTCCGTCGTTGCTGTTGACCACGACCGGGCGCAAGTCGGGAGACAGGTACATGTTCCCGCTGTTCTATGGGCGCGCCGGCGACAGCTATTTCGTGATCGCGTCGAAGGGTGGCGCGCCGGAGCACCCGGGCTGGTATCGCAACATCCTCGCCAACCCGGAGGTCGACATCCAGGTCGGAACCCTGAAGACGCGGGCGCGGGCGCGCACCGCCGCCGGCGAGGAACGGGCGCGGCTGTGGGCGGAGGCGATCAAGATCTGGCCGCCTTTCGCCGAGTACCAGGTCAAGGCCGTGGGACGTCAGATCCCCGTCGTGGTGCTGGACCCGGTACGGGCCGGCTGACACACCCGGCCGCGCCAGGATTGCTCCGCAGCAGAGGAAGTATCGCCATGCAAGCACCGCTCGAATTCGGCTGGTTCCTGCCCACGTCCGGCGACACGACCTGCTACGGCGACCGCGACAAGTTCATCCAGCCTTCGGCGGAACTGTTCGATCGCGTCGTGCTGGCGGCCGAGGCGGCGGGCTTCGAGTATTTCCTGGTTCCGGTCGCCAGCACGTGCTGGGAGGCCTGGATCAGCAGCGCCATGGCGGTGGCCAAGACCAAGCGCATCAAGGCGCTGGTCGCGGCGCGGCCCGGCTATGTCAGCCCGGTGCAGCTGGCCAAGATGGGCGCCACCTTCGACCAGCTTTCCGGCGGCCGGCTGTCGGTGAACCTGATCGCCGGGCAGAGCGAGGCGGAGGCCGAGGCGGAGGGGATCACCCTGGCGAAGGAGGATCGCTACGCCCTGATGGAGGAGGATGTCTCCATCCTGAAGGCGCTGTGGACGACCCGTGGCCCGGTGGACTTCGCCGGACGCTTCCACACGCTGAAGGGCGCGCGGATTTCCCCGCTTCCGTTGCAGCAGCCGCACCCGCGCTTCTATCTCGGCGGCGGCTCGGCGGAGGCGTGGGAGGTGTCGGCCAAGCATTCCGACATCCATCTGTTCTGGGGCGACACGCCCGAGCGCATTGCCGGGAACATGACCACCATCCGCGGCATGGCGGCGCGGCATGGGCGGGCGGAGACGATCGGCTTTGGCATGCGGCTGCAGATCCTTTGCCGCGAAACCGAAACCGAGGCCTGGGACGCCGCGCACGAGCTGGTGCGCGACGTGACCGAGGCACAGACCCGTTTCATCCGCACGCATTACGCCAGCTCCGTCGCCAACCAGCGCGTGCAGCAACTGGCCAAGGAACATGGCGAGTTGATCGGCCCGCATCTATGGACCGGCGTGACGCGCGTGCGTCCGGGGGCCGGGATCGTGGTGGTGGGCAATCCGCGCCAATGCGCCGACACGCTGCAGCAGTTCATCGATCTCGGCTGCATTTCGTTCTGCCTGTCCGGCTACCTGCACGACGAAGAGGCCGCGCGCTTCGCACGCTGGGTGCGGCCGTTGCTGGCGGAACGCAATCCGGGCCGGCTGCTCGCGGCGTAGCGGTTATCCGTTCAGACCGTGATGACGACGTAATCCTGCTCGACCGTGACCGGCACCGTCTCGGCGGCGAACGGGCCCTTGGCGAGTTCCGCGCCGGGCTCGATCTGCACGGCGTAGCTGCGCGCCTGCACGCTGTCCGGCTCGCACCAGGACTGGCCGGTGCGGATGTCGAACTCCCAGCAATGCCAGGGGCAGCGCAGCATTTCTCCCCGATGCGTCAGTTGGTATTCGCCGGGCGATTTGGATTCGAGCCGGCTCAGGATTTCCCCGCGGCACAGCGGCGCGCCCTGGTGCGGGCAGCGGTTGATCAGCGCGAAGAATTCGTTGTTGACGTTGAAGACGCCGATTTCCCGCCCCTTCACCGTGACGATCTTGCAGGTGCCCGGGGCGATTTCATCGACCGCGGCGACGATATGGCGGCTCATGCTCAGTCCAGGCGATACAGCGCGCGCGGCGTTGTCGATGATAGATCCGCTGCTGCCATTCCTCGGGCAGCGGCACCTTGAACGCGAAGCGCGGATCGTCCTGGTCCCAGTGCGGGTAGTCGGTGGAGAACATCACGCGATCGACGCCGATCCACTCCAGCGTGGACAGCATGTCCTGCGGGCGCTCCGGCTCCTCGATCGGCTGGGTGGTGACCCAGATATGCTCGCGGATGTATTCGGACGGCGCCTTGCGCAGATGCGGCACTTCCGCCCGCAGGCGCTTCCAGTGCTTGTCCAGCCGCCAGCACAGCGCCGGCAGCCAGGCGAAGCCGCCTTCCACCAGCACGATCTTCAGATTGGGGATCTGTTCGAACACGCCCTCGCACACCAGGCTGGTGACCAGCGTCTGCATGGTCTGCACGTAGGACGGATGTTCCTCGTGATAGAACGACGGCCAGCCGCCGCCGGTGGACGGATGGCCGCTGGTGCCGCCGAGATGCAGGGACACCGGGAAATCCGTCGTCGGCGCAGGCCTGCAGGATCGGCCAGTAACGGCGCCGCCCGAGCGGTTCCAGGCCGCGCGGCGGGATGTTCACCTGGGCGAAGCGGCGGTCGGTGGCGCGTTTCTCGATTTCCGCGATCGCGGCTGCCTCGTGCTCGATGTTGATCTGCACCGCGGCCTTCAGGCGCGGGTCGGGGATCGCACCAGCGGGCGAGCTGCCATTCATTGGTGGCGGTCGCCATGGCGGCGCCGAACTCGACGTTGCGCTCGCCGGCGGCCCCGCCGACCAGCGGCGCGAGCAGGCCGTAGGCAACGTCGAACAGATCCAGCAATTGCGCCTGCATCGTCGGCAGGTCGGATCCCGGAAAGCCGCCGCCGGGCGGCCATGCGTCCATGCGCTGGCCGTTGCCGGGCGACATGCGCGGATAGTTGGACGATTTCGCGAGGCCCTGGCGCGCGCGCCCGCCGATGGTGCGGCGATGTTCCCGCCAGCGTTCCGACAGGAACGGGTCGAACTCTTCCGACGATTGCTGCACGAAGGGATGCACGTCGCAGTCGATGAAGCCGGTGAACCGCTTGTCGATGGTTTCGGCCTGTCGCCCCGATTGCGGGTTGCGATCCAGTACGGTCACGTTCATCGCAGCACCTCCTATCCGGCCGCCCTGTTCAGGACAGGCGCGGGTATGTTGCCAGTGGGTTGTCGATCAGGATCTTCTGGATCAGGTCGCGCGGCAGGCCGTTCGGCATGGCCTCGCCGCCGTCGAAATGCCAGTGCGGATAGTCGGTCGAGAACAGCAGCATCTCGTCGGAGCCGATCTGCTCGATCAGGGTCTGCACCTGGCTCTGCTCGGGCGGCTCGTCGAAGGGCTGGATGGTCAGGCGGACATGCTCGCGGATGATTTCCGACGGCAGGCGGTCGACCCAGGGCGTTTCCGCGCGCACGCCGCGCCAGGTCTTGTCGATGCGCCACAGATAGGCCGGCAGCCAGGTGACGCCGGATTCGATCAGCACGACCTTGAGCTTGGGAAACTTCACGAACACGCCCTCGGTCACGAGGCTGTTCAGCACGGCGGCGAATCCGGGCGCGAACGAGACGTAATCTTCCAGATAGTAGGATGGCCAGCCGAGCCCGCTCGGCGGATGGCGGAAGCTGCTGCCGGCGTGGATGCCGACCGGCAGGCCGTGCCGCTCGGCGGCCTCATAGATCGGCCAGTTCTGCCGCCGGCCGAGCGGCAGTTCCGTCAGTTCCAGCATCAGCACCTGCACGAAGCGCTTGTCGGGCGCGCAGCGATCGATCTCCTCGGCCGCCAAATCGGCGCTGTGCGGCGGCACCACGATGGAGGCGCGCAGCCGCGGGTCGCGATCCAGCCACTCCGCGGCGACCCATCGGTTGATCGCGCGGCAGAGCGCGGCCGACAGATCCTCGCTGAACATCGCCTGGGCGCCGTGCAGCACGTTGCAGATCGCGAAGCGGGACTGGAAGGGTTCCAGCACATGGCCGCGCAGCAGGTCGTAATCGCTTCCCGGCACGCCGCGCGCCGGGCGCCAGTCGGGCCGGCTGTTCAGATCGGCGTTGGCGGGAAACGCGCTCAGCTCCAGGTTATCGGCCTCGAGGCCGCGCCGGAGGATGTGTTCGCGCCAGTAATCATCCAGATAGGGCAGCAGCGCCCGGGTGCTGGGCACCGCGGGGTGAATATCGCAATCGATAGCGTGCATCGAGGAGGGGTTCACCGGCTCCACTTTCGTCGCTCGTTGGCGCAAATCCGGACGCTTCCTGAAGGCTCCGGCGGAAACGCTAGGCGATCCGATATGGCGCGTCCAGTTTCACGTCCGGCGGCAAGCTTGCTACGCTTCCCCGTCAACAGGGAGGCAAACGCCATGGAAATCGGCGGCGCGATGTTCTTTACCGACTATGCAATGCCGGCCGGGGAGTTCGCGGCCGCGTTGGAGGCGCGCGGCTTCGGTTCGCTTTGGGCGCCGGAGCATTCGCATATCCCGACCTCGCGGCTATCGCCGTTTCCACCGGGCGGCGACCTGCCGAAGGAATATTACGAGTGCATGGATCCGTTCGTCTCCCTGACCCTGGCGGCGGGGGCGACGAAGACCCTGAAGCTCGGCACCGGCATTTGCCTGGTGACCCAGCGCGATCCGATCCAGACCGCGAAGCTGGTGGCCTCGATCGACCAGGTGTCCCAGGGGCGCTTCCTGTTCGGTGTCGGCAATGGCTGGAACGCCGAGGAGATGGCCGATCACGGCACTGATTTCGCGAGCCGCCATAAGCTGGCGCGCGAGCGGATCGAGGCGATGAAAATGATCTGGACGCAAACCAAGGCCGAATATCACGGCGAGTTCGTCCATTTTCCGGAGATGATGGCCTGGCCGAAGCCGGTGCAGAAGCCGCATCCGCCGGTCATCGTCGGCGGGGCGTTTCCGTACGGCGCGCGCCGGGCGATCCGCTATGGCGATGGCTGGATCCCGCATGCCAGCCGCCGCGAATATGGCGACGTTGTGGAATTCCTGCCGCGCTTTCGCCAGATGGCCGCCGAGGCGGGCCGCGATATCGCGTCGCTCCCGGTATCGGTCTGGGGCGCGCCGGAAGACATTGACCGGCTGAACCAGTTGCGCGATGCCGGCGTGGCCCGTGTGATCATTACCTTCAAGTCCGCGCCGGCGGCGGAACTTCTGGGCAAGATGGACCGCTGGGCGGAACTGATCCGCCAGTTGAACCAATAGGAGCCGGCATCATGCAATTCGGCGCGAGCATGTTCTTCACCGATTACTCCATGGCCCCGGCCGATCTGGCCGCGGCGCTGGAGGCGCGGGGCTTCGAATCGGTCTGGGCTCCGGAACATTCCCATATCCCCCTCAGCCGCAAATCGCCCTGGGGCGGGGGCGGGGAGTTGCCGAAGCAGTACTACGATGTGATGGACCCGTTCGTCAGCCTGACCGCGGCGGCGATGGCGACGCAGCGGTTGCGTTTGGGCACCGGCGTTTGCCTGGTGCAGCAGCGCGACGCCATCCAGACCGCCAAGCTGGTGGCATCCCTCGATCAAATCTCCGGCGGGCGCTTCCTGTTCGGCATCGGTATCGGCTGGAACCAGGACGAGATGGAGAACCACGGCGTGGTGTTCGAGAGCCGCGCCAAGCTGGCGCGCGAGAAGATCGAGGCCATGAAGGCGATCTGGACCCAGCCGAAGGCGGAATATAACGGCGAGTTCATCCATTTCGGTCCGATGATGGCCTGGCCGAAGCCGGTGCAGAAGCCGTATCCGCCGATCATTGTCGGCGGAGCGTTTCCGCAGGGCGCGCGCCGCGCGATCCGCTATGGCGATGGCTGGATCCCGCTGACGGGCCGCGCCACGTCCGGCGACATCGCCGAGTATCTGCCGCGCTTCCAGCAGATGGCGGCCGAGGCCGGGCGCGATCCGGCGACGATCCCGCTGTCGTTGTTCGCGGTGCCGGAAGAGGTGGACACGTTGAAGCGCTATCGCGACCTCGGCATTTCCCGCGTCGTGGTGAGCCTGGCGTCCGAGAATGCCGGGAAAACTCTGCCGATCCTGGATCGCTGGGCGGCGATCATCCGCGAGGTGAACGCCTGAGCGTCTGCGCGAAGCGAGGCGCTCAAGGCCGGCATTTGCGGCCGGCATAAAAAAAGGCGGACACGGCCCAACACACCGTGCCCGCCCATTTTTTATTGATTACTTAGCCGCGGGCGGAGGCCCGGCCGCGGGGAGCCGGTTCCGCTTCGGCGGCCGGCTTCATCTTGGCGGCGGCAGCGGAGGCCTCGGACATGATGGAGCGCAGGTCACGCAGGAACGCGGCGCCCTTCATCGTGCGCTGAACCAGCACGCTGCGGCGATCGAGCGGGTCGACCTTGCGGCGGGCCAGGTCGAGCTCGCCGAGTCGGTCGAGCGCGCGGGTGATGGCCGGCTTGGAGACGTTGAGCCCCGCGGCGAGGCCCCGCACCGTGTGCGGGCCTTCCTGCAGGTAGCAGGTGAGGAACACGCCGAGCTGGCGCGCGGAAAGGTCCGGACCATCTCGCCGCACCAATGCGACAACCGTGTCCCGGAGAATGCCGACCAACTGGTCGGTTGACGGATTAGCAGCCATTTTTCAACCCTTCTGTTCTGGTAACGGCATTATGCCGTTACGGTCGTTTGTCTGTTTGACGAGATTCCCGATAGCCCCGGAAAGCTGACTACTGTCGAGCGGGTCGCCGGGATGATCGATAGGTCGGATTGTCGGTATCCCGATCGATGGTCGAACATCCTCCGTAAGCTTATCCCATATAGCCCCTTCCTCCTGCATTACAATTGCGCAATCCCACCAAAAATTGCTCGGCTTTCGCAATCATGTGGCTGATTTCCGCCCGTCGGCGGCCGGACCGGCAAACCGGGTCCGCAGTGCCGAGACCACGGCGCGCATCGCCTGGGCTTCCCCGCCTTCGGGACGCCCGGGACGGGTCTGGTCATTCCACGCATACGTATCCAGGTGTGCCCACGGAACGCCTGGTGCAATAAATCGTTCCATGAACAGGGCCGCCACGATCGCGCCGGCCATCGGTTTGGTCGAAACATTGTTGAGGTCCGCAACCGGCGAATCGAGCCAGGAACTGTAGCCCTGCCAAAGTGGCAGACGCCATAGCGGATCGTGCCTGGCTTCGCCCGCCGCGAGCAGGCTCGCGGCCCAGCCGTCGTCATTGCAGAACAGTGCCGGCATGTCTGGGCCCAGGGCCACCCGCGCGGCGCCGGTCAGGGTGGCCGCGTCCAGCAGCAGGTCCGGGCCTTCGTCGGAGGCTTCGGCCAGCAGATCGCACAGCACCAGCCGGCCTTCCGCGTCGGTGTTGCCGATTTCCACCGCCAGGCCGCGCCGGGTGCGCACCACGTCGAGCGGCCGCATGGCCGTGCCCGACACGGAGTTTTCCACGCAGCCGATCCGAACCGCCAGACGAACCGGCAGGTCCGCCTGCATGACCAGTCTGGCGATGCCGAGAACGATCGCGGCTCCGCCCATGTCCTTTTTCATCCGGAGCATGGCCGATGACGGCTTCAGGTCGTAGCCGCCTGTATCGAAACAGACGCCCTTGCCGCAGAGCGAGATCAACGGCGCGTTGGCGTGGGCCTGGCTGCCGGACCAGTCGAAGGCGACCACCACCGGTTCGCGCGCCGAACCACGGCCCACCAGCGCCACCGTGGGGTAGGCGTCAGCCAGGGCGGTTCCAAGCGTAATCCTGGGTTCCGCGCCGTAGCTTCGGGCGAGCCGCACCGCGATGTCCGCCAACTCCGCCGGGCCGAGCAGGTTGGCCGGGGTGTTGATGAGGTCGCGCACCATCCATGCGCTGGCGGCTTCCTGCAGGCTCCATTCACTGTCCGCGGGCTGCACCAACCGGGCGGCGGCGCGCCTGGCGGGCTTCGATGCGGTGTAGCGATAGGCACCGAGCGCGTATCCGAGGGCGGCATCGGCCGGATCGTAGTCGCCGGCAACCAGATGCCATGGCCTTGTGTCGCCCGCCGTTGCGGCGGGCAGACGAAACGCGAGGTCACCGAAGGCGAAAGGCGAACGATCTGTGCCGAGGCCGAGGATCGCGCCGGCCAGCCCGGTATCATCCTGCAGGAACGCGAGTTCCCCGGGACCGGCGGTGAAGCCGAGGTCGCGCAGATACGCCGCCTGCGCCGGGGGAAACTGGGCCAGTTGTGCGGTAAGGGTGCCAGGGCGGGCGGTGTGCAGCGGACGCGAGGCCACGGTTGGCCGAACCATGCAGTCGATCGTCTGCTCGAGCATCGAGCTGAATTCCTATCTGTCTATTGCTCGGCGCTTCGGGTCGCGACGGCGGGCGAGACAAAACATAGCGATATTCTTTCGACACACAAGCAACGGCGGAATGATCGACAGGCGGTATCGTATCGCACCGCATCGGTCGATTGGCTGAAATTCAAAATCTTCTCAAGGGGATCGGTCCGATTCCGGCAAATGCCGTGTTTGGTAACATTTTATCAATATACGGCTCGTTTCTTGTCGAATCGATACAGCTACCGATCGTCCCGTGTTTCCGTCAGGCTGCCAGCCAGCAGCTTGGCAATTCTGCGGGTGAAGCCCGCGGGATCGCGCGGCGATTCGCCTTCCTGCACCCGAGCCAGATCGAGCAGGACATCCGCGATCTCGGCGATCGGATCCTGGTCCAATTCCGTTTGACCTGCTGGCTGTTGGCTGGCTGCTGCATGAGCGGCTGCCAGCGCCTGGATCAGCTTGTGGCTGGGGTTGAGTTCCAGGTCCGGCGGCGGCTGGTAGCCGGCGCGGCCGGAACGGCGCAGCAGGCGCTGCATCTGCAGGTCCGGTCCGGGACCGGCGGCCAGCACCACGGCGCTGTCCACCAGGCGCGTGCTGGCGCGGACATTCTGCACTGCCTCGCCCAGGGCGGTTTTCAGCGCGGCGCAGAGCGCGGTTATGTCGGGGGTTTCGCCTTCCTGGGCGGTGAGATCGGCGGCCGACTGGGTGACGCTCGCCAGCTTCTTGCCATCGAATTCCTCCAGCCGCTCCGGCCAGAACGCGTCGATCGGATCGGCCAGCAGCAGCACCTCGAGCCCGCGCGCGCGGAACCCCTCGATCTGCGGCGAACTGC
The DNA here is from genome assembly GCA_963839645.1 of uncultured Alphaproteobacteria bacterium. Lineage (GTDB taxonomy): Bacteria > Pseudomonadota > Alphaproteobacteria > Acetobacterales > Acetobacteraceae > PALSA-911. The sequence continues at coordinate 127,916 of CAWIVZ010000003.1, forward strand.
GCAAGGCGGCCTCGTTTTCGCCTGTCAGGTAATAGATCTTTTCCTGTTCCGGGCGCATCCGCCCGACATAGGCCTCCAGGCTCGTCCAACCCTCCTGGGTGGAGGAACGGAAGCGCAGCAGCGGCGCGATCTCGTTGCGGTGTTCCGCATCGTCCCAGATGCCTTCCTTTACCACCGCGCCGAAGTTTTCCCAGAATTTCTCGTAGCTGTGCTCATTCGTATCAAAAGTTACCTGAGACTCGTCGTTATGCGCATTTTTGTTGTCTTGCGGGGCTTCCTGCCTGGCGCGGGTCTTCAGCTCGGTGATCACCCGGTTGGTGACGGCGCGGCGGATGCGGGCCAGCACCGGGGTGGTCTGCAGCATTTCGCGCGATACGTTCAGCGGCAGGTCTTCGGTATCCACCACCCCCTGCACGAAGCGCAGCCAGGGCGGCAGCAGGGCGGCGCGGTCGGTTATGAACATCCGTTTCACGTGCAAGCGGACATGCGATTCACGGTCGCCTTCCACCGGGTCGAACGGTTTCATGCCGGGGATGAACAGCATGGCGAAGAATTCGATCGTGCCCTCGGCCTTCCAGTGCAGGCTGGCCCAGGGTTTGTCGAAGATGTTGCCGAGATGGCGGTAGAAGCCGGTGGCGGCTTCCTCGGTCACCTCGGATTTCGATTTGCGCCATAGCGCCGTGCCCTCGTTGGCCGGCGTTTCCTCGCCGCCATCGGCGATGGTGATCGGCAGGGTGATGTGATCGGCCCATTTGCGCACGATGGTCTGCAGCCGGATCGGCTCCAGGTATTCCTCGGCGTCGGCCTTCATGTGCAGCACGATGTCGGTGCCGGGCTGTTCCCGGGTCGCCGGGGCGATGGTGAATTCGCCGGCGCCTTCGGAGGCCCAGGTGAAGGCATGGTCGGCGCCGGCCTTGCGGGAGGTGACCTCCACCCGGTCGGCGACCATGAAGGCGGAATAGAAGCCGACACCGAATTGGCCGATCAGGCTGGGGCGCTCATCGGCGGAGGCGGCCGCGAGCGCCTTGGCGGCGGCGGCGGTGCCGGAACGTGCGATCGTGCCCAGGTTGTCGATCAACTCCTGGCGCGTCATGCCGATGCCGTCATCGGACAGCAGCAGGGTGCGGGCGGCCTTGTCCGGCACCAGGCGGATCTTCGCGCCCTCCGGCAGGGCGAGCGCCGGGTCGGTCAGGGCCTCGAAGCGCCGGCGGTCGGTGGCGTCGGCGGCGTTGGCCACCAGTTCGCGCAGAAAGATCTCCCGCTCGGAATAGAGCGAGTGCACCACCAGATCGAGCAGGCGCCCGACCTCCGCCCCGAAGCCGTGTTTTTCGACCGCCGATTCGTTCGCTGCCGCCTGTTCCGTCATCATTCGCTCCGCCAAGCCTGTCCAGGTCAAAACGCAGGCGGATATGCGCTCCGATCCAGCCGATTTCAATGTGCTACCCAGATAATGACAATCGTCATACTGGAAGGCTTGCAAATCGCCCCCGCAGCCTCAACCATCTTGGGATGTCTGATTTCGCGCCCCGCGTGAAGGCGGTTCTGGGTCCCACCAACACGGGCAAGACCCATCTGGCCATGGAACGGCTGCTGGCCCATTCCTCCGGCATCATCGGCTTTCCGCTGCGCCTGCTGGCGCGGGAGAACTACGACAAGATGGTGGCCCGCAAGGGGCCCCGCCATGTCGCGCTGATCACCGGGGAGGAGAAGATCCTGCCGCCGGAGGCGCGCTGGTTCTCCTGCACCGTCGAGGCCATGCCCTTAGATAGAAAGGCTGAGTTCATCGCCGTCGATGAGATCCAGCTTTGTGCCGATCCCGATCGCGGCCACGTCTTCACCGAGCGTCTGCTGCACGCGCGCGGCATGGTGGAGACGATGTTCCTGGGTGCCGAGACCATCCGCCCGCTGCTCAAGCGGCTGATCCCGCAGGCCGAGATCGACACAAGGCCGAGGCTGTCCCAGCTGGCCCATGCCGGGCCGGTGAAGCTGACGAAACTGCCGCCGCGCTCGGCCGTGGTCGCGTTCAGCGCCGGCGAGGTCTACGCCATCGCCGAGCTGATCCGCCGCCGCCGCGGCGGCTGCGCGGTGGTGATGGGCCGGCTGTCGCCCCGCACCCGTAACGCTCAGGTGGCGCTGTACCAGGAAAAGGAGGTCGATTTCCTGGTGGCGACGGATGCCATCGGCATGGGGCTGAACATGGACGTGGACCATGTCGCCTTCGCCCGGCTGTCCAAGTTCGACGGCCATCGGCCGCGCCGGCTGACCGCGGCGGAGGTGGCCCAGATCGCCGGGCGCGCCGGTCGCGGCATGCGCGACGGCACGTTCGGCAGCACCGGCGATTGCCAGCCATTGACCGAGGACCTGATCGACGCGGTCGAGAACCATAAGTTCGAGCCGCTGACCCAGCTGGTCTGGCGCAACGACGCGCTGGATTTTTCCGATCTGGACGCGCTGCTGAACAGCCTGAACGCGCCGCCGCCCGGCCCAGGCCTGATCCGCGGCAACGAGGCGAGCGACGTGGAAACCCTGGCCTCGCTGGCGCGCGAGCCGGAAATCCGCAAGCTGGCATCCAGCCGCTCGCGTCTGCGGCTGCTGTGGGAAGCCTGCCAGATCCCGGATTTCCGCAAGCTGGCGGATGAAACCCACACCCATCTGTGCGCCCGGATCTTTGGCCATATCGCGCGCGACGGCCAAATCCCGACCGACTGGCTGGCCGGGCAGATCGCCGCGATTTCCCGCGCCGACGGCGATATCGACACGCTGATGCAGCGCCTGTCGGGCGTGCGGGTCTGGTCCTATATCGCCGCGCGCACCGATTGGGTGAAGGACGCGCTCCACTGGCAGGAAGAGTCGCGAAAAGTCGAGGACACGCTGTCGGACGCGCTGCATGAACGGCTGACCGCGCGTTTCGTCGATCGCCGCTCCGCGCATCTGATGCGCCGGCTGGAGGCGGCCGAGGGCCAGGAACTGCTGTCCGCCGTCACATTGCGCGGCGAGGTGGTGGTCGAGGGCCACGCCGTCGGCCATGTCGCCGGCTTCGGCTTCGTGCCGGACCCGCTGGCCGAGGGCGAGGAGAAGAAGCTGGTGCTGCGCGCCGCGCGCCGAGCGCTGCGGGCCGAAATGCCGCGCCGGGTGGCGGCGGTGGAGGCGGCGGCGGATGCCGCCTTCGCGCTGACCGGCGATCATCGGCTGCTATGGGACGGCGTCGCGATCGCCCGGCTGCGGCCTGGATCCAGCCGTCTTGCGCCCCGCGTGGAGGTGTCGGACAGCGAGTTCCTGGATGGCGCGCAGCGGGAGCGCCTGCGCATGCGGCTGCAAGCGTTCGTGGACGCGGCGATCAGCGTGGAATTCGTCCCCCTGTTCAACGCCATCCGCCTGGCGGGCGGCGATCCCGCCTTGCGCGGGCCGGTGCACCGGCTCGGCGAGGCGCTGGGCTTCCTGCCGGCCGAGGACGAGATCGCGCCGGAATTGCGGGCGCGGCTGAAGGCGATCGGGGTGCGGGCGGGGCGCTACGCGCTGTTCCTGCCGGCGATGCTGAAGCCGGGTCCGGCGGCGATGCGCGCCCGCCTGCTGGCGCTGGCGCAGGGCGTCGCCATGCCGGTGCTGCCGCCGCCGGGCAAGGTGTCGCTGCCGCTCGCGCCGGACTGGCCGGGCGGCATGGCGGCGGCGCTGGGCTGGCTGGAGGTCGGGCCGGGATTGCTGCGCGTGGATATCGCCGAGAAAGTGGCGGCGGAACTGGCATGGGCGGCGCGCAACGGCGCCACGGCGCTGCCGGCCGGGCTCGCGTCACGATTTTCGGTGCGCGCTGACCTGCTGCCGGTGGTGCTGCGTCGGCTTGGCTTTCGCATGATGCCGGCGGGTGGCCTCTCTGCCGCGGAATACGGCCCGCCGGCGCCGGCGATGATCCTGCCGCCGCGGCGCAAGCGCCCGCCCGTGCCGCCGCCGCTCGTGGTGCGGTCCGGCCCATTTGCCGCCCTGGCGGCGCTGAAGCGGTAGGAGGGGCCCCATCGCCGAGCAGGAAGACCGCGACTGGCAGCGGCTGGACAAGTGGCTCTGGTGCGCGCGGTTCATGAAGGCGCGCAGCGACTGTGCCCGCTATGTCGGGGGCGGGATGGTCCGGCTGAACCGCCAGCCGACCGACAAGCCGCATGCCAGGCTGCGGGTGGGTGACGTGCTGACCCTGCCGGTGCCCGAGGGCCGCAACGGCGATATCCGGGTGATCCGGGTGCTGGCCCTGGCCGTGCGCCGGGGACCGGCGGTGGAAGCGCGCGGCCTCTATATGGAACTGGCGGACGGCGCATCTTGCGCTGCAGCAGAATCGTCGGCATATCCCCGCGTCTGACTACTTTGTCAGGTTCCGCGGCAACGCGCGGGCCGGGCGCGTTGGTCTCACTTTCTCTCCTGGTCGGGGGTTCGCCATGACCTACGTGGTCACCGAAAACTGCATTCGCTGCAAATACATGGACTGCGTCGAGGTATGTCCGGTGGACTGCTTCTATGTCGGCGAGAACATGCTGGTCATTCATCCCGACGAATGCATCGATTGCGGCGTCTGCGAGCCCGAATGCCCGGCCGAGGCGATCCTGCCCGACAGCGACGACCGCGCCGGCGCCTGGCTGGAGCAGAACCGGACCTATGCCGGGCTGTGGCCCAACATCACCCGCAAGGGCGAGCCGCCGGCGGATGCCGATGAGTGGAAGGACAAGCCGGACAAGGCCAAGCTGTTCTCCGCCGAGCCCGGCCAGCCCTGAAGCGGGTCCTCTGCCCGTCGCTGTCTTGTCTGCCTGGGCGTGTGCCCCTGCTTCCGAGGGCGGCCGGTGACGGTGTACCGCCGACCCTCTATTAATTTCTGTCTTTTTCCTGTTATACTCTCCGCTTGCTCGGGGACGCATCCCATATGCGTGGGGTCGTGTCTCGGCACATTCCTAGGGAGCTGACCGTTTGGACTGGGCCGCCAGGCCGGGCCGATCCTTGCCCGGCTAAGTGGAACCCGTTCGGGCGTCGGCGTGTTTGAAGGAAGAGAGGTGTCCCAGATGAAGGCATCCGAACGATCCGGACAGTTGGACCGGGCCGGAGCGGCGCGGGCTGAAGCGAACAGTGGCGTTGCCAGCGCGGAGAGGAAGCCAAAGGCCGCACATCCGAAGGATGCGGCAGGAAAAAAGCCGATTGGGCGGAAGCAGACGGTATCGCCGGCCCCGATGAAAACGGAGGCTCCGGTGCAAGCCGCCGCCGCCAGGATGGCCACGCCGAAGGCGGTCTCCGTAAAGTCCGTCCCCTCTCAATCTGCCCCGGCCAAACCCGCGAAGGCGGCACTGGCATCGGCGGCCAAACCGAAGCTGGAGAAAATTGTGCCTGAAAGGCAATTGCCGGAAGCCGTGCTGGCCGTCGAACCGCCAGACGCCCAAATAATCGCCGAGGTTGTCGACGTGAAGTCTGGCGATCGTGAAGCCGGGTGCCGTGAAATCGGCCGCCAGGTCTGTTGCCGCCAAGCCGGCTGCCAAGCTGCCTGCCGCGGCAGTGGAGACCGCACCGGCGAAGGCCGCGGGCTTTGCCGCGCCGGCGCAGGAACCGGCACCGCTGGCGGTGGAGCCGGTTGCGGCGCCCGTGGTCGCCGCCGAGCCCGAACGCCGTCCGGCGGAGCCGGAGCGCCGGCCGAACGTCAATGACCGCAATCCGCCGCGGATTCCCTCCAAGGCGGAGAACTTCGTCGCCGGTGACCACGTGGTCTACCCGACCCACGGAGTCGGCAAGGTCGAGCGGATCGCGGTGGAGGAGATCGCCGGGCACAGCCTGGAGCTGATCCACATCACCTTCGAGGAAAACCGCATGACGCTGCGGGTTCCGGTGGCGAAGGCGCGCAGCGCCGGGCTGCGCAAGCTGGCCTCGCGCAAGATGTTCGACGAGGCGCTGGCGGTGCTGAAGGGCCGGGCCCGGATCAAGCGCACCATGTGGTCGCGCCGGGCGCAGGAATACGAGGCGAAGATCAACTCCGGCGACCCGCTGTCGATCGCGGAAGTGGTGCGCGACCTGCATCGCAACGCCGGCCAGCCGGATCAGAGCTTCTCCGAGCGTCAGATCTATGAGGCCGCCATGGACCGCCTGGCAGCGGAACTTGGCGCGCTCGACAAGACCGACAAGGCGACGGCCGCCATCAAGCTGGTGAACTTCCTCAAGACCGTCGCGTAGGCCGCATCCGCGGATCGCATGAAAGAAGGGCTCCGGGATTGCTCCCGGAGCCCTTTTTCGTGGCTTGCCTGTTGGCCCCGCCGCGAGTGTCTCGCCGCGAGGATCAGTTGTTGTTGCGGTTGCCCAGCAGCTGCAGCAGCAGCATGAACAGGTTGATGAAGTTCAGGTACAGGCTCAGCGCGTCGAACACGCTGCGCTTGGCGGCGCCGTCGGTCCCTTCCGCGTAGGCGAACTGCACGTAGTCCGCCCGGATGCGCTGGGTGTCATAGGCGGTCAGGCCGGTGAAGATCACCACGCCCAGGATGCTGACCGCGAACTGCACGGCGGAACTGCCCACGAACATGTTGACCACGCTGGCGATGATGATGCCGAACAGGCCCATCATCAGGAAGCTGCCCATCTTGGTCAGGTCCGTCTTGGTCACGTAGCCATAGGCCGAGGTGGCGGCGAAGGTGGCGGCGGTGATGAAGAACACCCGCACGATCGACTCGTTCGTGTAGATCAGGAAGATGTTGACCATGCTGGCGCCCATCGCGGCGCAGAAGGCCCAGAACACGCCTTGCACGGCGGTCTTGGACATCTTGTTCACGCCGAAGCTCAGCACCAGGACGAAAGCGAGCGGGGCGAAGATCGCGGCCATCGCCAGGAAGGTCGGCTGCATCACGGTGCGGCCGGTGGCGGTCATCGCCGGCTGGTAGAAGGCGTTGATCAGGCCGGTGTTGGCGATGCCATAGGCCACCACGCCGGTCAGCAACAGGCCGGAGCACATCCAGTTGTAAACCCGCAGCATATAGGCGCGCAGGCCCGCATCGATAACTGCGGCGCCGGTGGCGGCGGATGCATTGGGAAATGTCCGATAGTCGGGACTGAAGGCCATGGTGATCGGTTCCTCTGTCAGGCGTTGAAGCCGTAGTCTGTTACATTGGGGAACTGCGCGGCTGGTTCAAGCGAAATCGGTGCGACGGTCGATTGGTTAAGAGGATTTTATCCCGCCGCAACTTTCTGCACGTAAACCGACGCCCGTGGGATGGGCGTGCCGAGGGGCGAAGGCTACTCGTTCCGCAGCCACGACGCGGGTTTGGCCCGCAACGCGGCTTCAGTTCCCCAATATCCTATCACCAGCATGGCGGTCACGCATAGCAAAAGCGTCAGGCCGAGGGTGCCCGGCAGGAACACCCACGCGGTGTTCATCACGAAACGCACCACACCGTAGCTCGCGGCCGAGCCGACCAGGGCGGCGATCGCCCCGGCGGCCAGGCCGATGACGCCGAACTCCACCAGCCAGGCGGCGCGGATCTGGCCGCGCGTGGCGCCCAGCGTCTTCAGGATCACCGCATCGCGCATCCGCCGCCGCTGTCCCGCCGCCACCGCGCCCACCAGGACCAAGGCACCTGACAACAATGTGAGCGACCCGGTGGCCGTCAACGCCGTGGCGATCCGGTCCATCAGGGCAGCCACCGCCTGCAGCACGTCCTCCACCCGGATGCCGCTGACGTTCGGCAGTGCGTCCGTCACGCCGCGCAGCAAGGCCGCCTGCTCCGCCGACGGCACCCGCACCGTGGCGATGAAGCCGTGCGGCGCGCCTTCCAGGAAGCCCGGGCTGGCGACCATGGCGAAGTTGATCGACAGCGAACGCCAGGCGATGTCGCGCAGGCTGGCGATCGTCAGGTCGATGTCGCGGCCGAGCACATTGACGCGAATGACGTCGCCGATGCCCACTCCCCAGCCTTTGGCCAGCCCCGCATCGAAGGAGATCAGCGGCTTGCCGGCGTAGTTGGCTGGCCACCAGGCGCCGGCGGTCAGATGGGTGCCCTCCGGCATGGTCGCCGCGTAGGTCAGGCCGCGGTCGCCGCGCAGCGCCCATTGGGTTTCCGGCGAGACATGGAGCTGTTCCACCGGCACGCCCTTCACCGCCACCACCCGGGCCCGCAGGTTGGGCACCGTCTGCGCCGGCGCGACGCCGGGCTGGGCGGTGAGCAGCGCCTCGAATTTGGCCAACTGGTCCTGCTGGATGTCGATGAAGAAGAAACTCGGCGCGTTTTCCGGGATTTGGTCGAGGATTTCCCGCCGGACATTGGCCTGGATCAGCGCCACCGCGGCCAGGGTGGACAGGCCGAGGCCGATCGAGACCAGCATCAGCCGCGTGGGCGCGCCGGGCCGGTGCAGGTTGGCAAGGCCAAGCCGCAGCCAGGGAAGATGGCTATGCGGCGCGGCCCGGGCGGCGGCCGTGAGCGCCCAGCCGCCCAGCTCGAACAGCGCGAGCGTGGCCAGCGCGCCGGCGCAGAAATACCCCGACAGCATCCGCTCGGCCGAACTCAGGATGGCCAGCGTCGCCAGGGTGACGGCGACCGCGGCGGTGGCGGCCAGGATCTCGCGCGGGGCCTTGGCTTCGGCGGGGGCGGTGGGGTCGCGGAACAGGCTGGCGCCGGGGATGCGCATGGCGCGGCCCAGCGGCGGCAGGGAGAAGGCCAGCGCCGTCAGCAGGCCGAACAGGGCGGCCAAAGCGAGTGGCCCCGGATAGATCCCGGAAACCGGCGGCACCGGCAAGACGCCGCGCAGCAGCGGTCCGGCGAGGATCGGCAGGATCGCGCCGGCGACGACGCCGATGGCGATGCCGACCGCGGAAAGTGCGAGGACCTGCACCAGATACACGGCAAACACGGTGCGCGCGGAGGCTCCGAGACAGCGCAGGATGGCGATGCTGCCGGCGCGGGCCTCCAGCCAGGCGCGCACGCCGTTGGCGACGCCGATGCCGCCCACCAGCAGCGCGGTCAGCCCCACCAGGGTCATGAACTGTCCGGTCTGGTCGATGAAGCGGCCCACCCCCGGCGCGGCATTGCCGGGGTCGCGGATGCGCCAGCCCTGCCCGGCAAAGGCGGCGCGCAGATCGGCGGCGAAGGCGGCCGGGTCCGCGCCTTTGGGGTCCAGCACCCGCATGGCGTGCTGCACCATCGAGCCGGGCACGATCAGGCCGGTGGAGGGCAGTGTGTCGGCGCCGATCAGCACCCGCGGGCCGAGGATGGACGGCGTGGCGATCCGGTCCGGCTCCACCTGCAACTCGCCGCGCACGGTGAAGCTCGCATTGCCCAGGCGCACGCTGTCGCCAGGCTTCAGGCCCAGCCGGTCCAGCACCACCCGCTCGGCCAGCAGACCGTGGTTCGCCAGGCCACCGGCGACGGTTCCGGCCGGCACCAGGACCGCCTCGCCGACCATCGGCCAGGCCGGTCCACGGCCTTGAGTTCCACCAGCAGGCGGTCGTCGTTGGAGCCGCTCCCATTCGCCTTGATCAACATTGAACGCATGCGCACGATGTCGGACATGCGGGCGCCGCGTGCGGCGAGCCAGCCGCGCAGGCTGTCCGGCAGGGCCTGGGAGCCGCCATCGACCTCCAGATCGCCGCCGAGGATGCGCCGTCCGTCCTGCGCGATGCCCCGGTCGGTGGCCTCGCGCAGCGTGCCGACGCCGGCGATCACCGCGACGCCGAGCGCCAGACAGGCCAGCACGACGCCGAGGCCACGGGCGCTGCCCCGGAACATCCCGCGCAATTCCCGCCAGGCGAGGCGGAACACCAAAATCATGCGATCACCGGCTCGTCGGCCAGCACCCGGCCATCGGCGATGTGCACGCGGCGCGAGCAGCGGGCGGCCAACCTTGCATCGTGGGTGATCAGCAGCAGCGTGGCGCCCGATTTCGCCCGCAGGTCGAACAGCAGGTCCATCACCGCCTCCCCGGTCGCCTGATCGAGATTGCCGGTGGGCTCGTCGGCCAGCAGCAGACGCGGGCGGGGGGCGAAGGCGCGGGCGAGGGCGACGCGCTGCTGCTCGCCGCCGGACAACTGTCCGGGCAGATGCGTCAGGCGATGGCTGAGGCCGACCGCGGCCAGGGCCTCGGCCGCGCGCGCGGCGGCGTCGCGCCTGCCGGCCAGTTCCATCGGCACGGCGACGTTCTCCAGCGCGTTCATGGTCGGGATCAGGTGAAAGCCCTGGAACACGATGCCGACGCTATCGCGCCGCAGCCGGGCCAGGGCGTCCTCGTCCAGGCCGGTGATCTCCCGCCCGCCGAGTTGCACGCTGCCGGCGCTGGCCCGTTCCAGTCCCGCCAGCACCATCAGCAGGCTGGTCTTGCCGGATCCGGAGGGCCCGACGATGCCGACGGCCTCCCCGGCCGCGACGTCGAGATCGATCCCGCGCAGGATGTTGACCGGCCCCGCCGGGGAAGGCAGGGTCAATCGCAGGTCCCGCGCGTGAATATACGGCTGCTCCGCAGCTTGGGCGCGGAGCGGTGTCGTAGCCGGGTGAAGATCGTCCATGGTTCAAGCATATGGCCTCGGCACAAGGTTCCGGAAAGCGGTTCTTGCGATCGGCGTCGTTTGGGCGCTGGCGATGACACAGGCGGTTGCCGAACCCGTCCGGCTGCTGGTGTTCGGCGACTCGCTGACCGCCGGCTACGGGCTGGCGCAATCGGACGGGTTCCAGGCCCGGTTGCTCGCCGCGCTGGCGGCGGACGGCGTGCAGGTGCGGCTGGTGGACGGCGCGGTATCCGGCGATACCACCGCCGGCGGTCTGGCGCGGCTGGACTGGGTGCTGGGCGATGGCCTGAACGGGAGTGGCGCCGACGCGGCGATCGTCGAACTTGGCGCCAATGACGGCCTGCGCGGCAGCGATCCGGCCGCGATGGAGGCAAATCTCAACGCCATCCTGGACAAACTCGCGGCGCGCCATATCAAGGTGCTGCTGACGGGCATGCGTGCGCCGCCCAATCTCGGTCAGGACTATGCCGATGCCTATGATGCGGTGTTCAGGCGCCTCGGCCGGCGCCCGGAGATCCTATATGATCCGTTCTTCCTCGAAGGCGTGGCGGGGGACCCGGCGTTGAACCAGGCGGACGGGATCCATCCGAATCCGGAGGGCGTTCGGCGCATCGTGGCGCGGATGCTGCCCCTGGTGGAACGCCTGGTGCGGGAGGTTCAGAGTAGCAAATGAGGCTTTTCGTCGCCCTCGACCTGCCATGGCGGCTGCGTGAGCGGCTCGCGCTGATGGCCGGCAGCGGCATTCCCGGCGCCCGCTGGGTGTCGCCGGAAAACTACCACCTGACGCTGCGCTTCATCGGCGAAACCCAGGCGCACCGGGCCGAGGACATCGACCTCGCGCTATCGGCCATCCGCGCCCGCGGCTTCTCGCTGACCCTGGGCGGGGTCGGCACCTTCACCAAGGGCGGGCGCGTGACCTCGCTATGGGTGGGCGTGGAACGCAACCCGCAGCTCGATCATCTGCAGAACAAGATCGAGACGGCGCTGCAGCGCGTCGGTGTGGAGCCGGAACGCCGCCGCTTCACCCCGCATATCACCCTGGCCAGGCTGGACAACGCGGTGGAGGGCAAGCTGGCCGCCTTCGTGCAGGCGAACAACCTGTTCCGCGCCGAGCCGGTGGCGGTGGAGCATTTCACCCTGTTCTCCTCGCAGCTGGGCAAGGAGCAATCGGTCTACACCGCCGAAGTGGAATACGAGCTGAACTGACGCGGCTTCTGTCTACGCCTCGTCCTCGGCGAGCCAGGCCTGCAACAGCGTGTACGTTACCGCCAGCATCGCCGGCCCGACGAAAACCCCGATCAGCCCGAATGCCATCAGCCCGCCGATCACCCCCACCAGGATCAGCAGCATCGGCAGATCGGCGCCTCGCCGGATCAGCACCGGGCGCAGCACGTTGTCCAGCGCGATGACGATGACACTGCAGAACAGCAGGAACATCGCCCAGCCGGTGGAGCCCGCGCCGCTGTTGCCGATGTAATAGAGCCAGCCTACCGCCGGCAGCAGCACCGGCGCCGGGCCGATCTGCACGATGCACAGCATCAACATTACCGCGGTCAGGATGCTCGCGAACGGCACGCCGGCAATTGCCAGCGCGATCCCACCGAGCACCGACTGCACCAGGGCGGTGACCACGACGCCCAACGCCACGCCGCGGATCGCCTGGCCGGCCAGGCGTATAACCTGCTCGCCCCGCTCACCGGCCAGGCGATGGCCGAAGCGGCGCGCGGTGGCGGCAGCCGCGTCGCCGTTGGAATAGAGGATCGACGCCACGACGATGGTCAGCAGCAATTGCACGAAGAACGTGCCCAGGCTGCCGACAGCGGCGACAAAGTACTTCGTCACGCTGCCGATATACGGCCCGGCCTCCTTCAGGAGTGTGTTGGCGCCGGCGCTGGCGACATGGTCCCAGGCCCCGGCCAGGGGCTCGCCGATTACCGGCAGATCCGCCACCCAGCCCGGCGTTGGCGGTATCTGCAGCGACGTGACGGTGGCGGCCATCTGCTCGATCCGGCCGGAGTTCTTCACGATCGTGCTGACCGCCGAGCCGAACGGCGCGACCACGATCGCCAGCAGCAGCAGCGTCATCACCAGAACTGCCGGCCCGCGCCGGCCGCCGAGCGTTGCTTGAACCCGCAGCAGAACGGGCCAGGTGGCGATGACCAGCGTCATCGCCCAGATGGTGGAAGGAAGGAACGGAGCGAGGATCCAAAGCGTGCTGGCGATCAGGCCGCCAAGACACAGCACGGCAAGCGTGGTGCGGGCCAGGTCGCGGCGAGGGGTCGTCATGCTGGCAGGCTCCGTCTGTTGCCCCGACTATAGTCCTGGAAACGCAACGCGCCCGCTATTTCCCGGCCGCCATGCGCCGCTCATACCATTGCGCCAGGACCGTGGCGGGAAACAGCAGCGCGAAATAAATCAGCGCCACCACGGTATAAACCTCCAAAGGCCGATACGTGTCCGCGGTGATCAGGCTGCCCTGATACAGCAGATCCGGCACGGCGATTGTCGATACCAAGGAGGTGTTCTTCAATTGGGTGATCGACTGGTTCATGAACGGCGGCACCATCCGCCGCACCGCCTGGGGCAGCACGATCCGCCGCATCACCTGCCAGCGTGACAGCCCCAACGCCTTTGCCGCATCCCATTGTCCGGCCTCGATCGAAACGATGCCGGCGCGGAAAATCTCGGCATAGAAAGCCGCCGTATACAACGACAGCACCGCCGTCGCCGCCACCACGGCCGGGATCTGTACATTCAAGATCACCGGCAGCGCGTAATAGAACCAGATGATCTGCACCAGCAGCGGTGTGCAGCGGAAAATCTCGATCAACGCGATCAACGGCGCCTGCACGATCCAATACCTGGACAACCGCCCAAGCCCGATCAACAAACCCAGCAACAACCCAATCAAAATCGTGCCGACGGTATAGGCCAGCGTTATCCCAACGCCCTTCACAAACAACGGCACATACCGCAGCAGAAACCCAAACCCCCACTCGTAACCCATGTTCCTATGCCTGGGGTGGAGGGGTGAACAGGCAAGCAAGGCAAGAGGGCTCTGCCCCCTTGACCCCCGCCAAAGGGCTCGCCCTTTGGAAACCCCAGACATTTTCTAAGGAATGGGCGGGCGAGACGGTGCTGAAGGCATCACCTACGCCCGCCCATTCCTTAGAAAATAACCAGGAGTTCCAGAGGCGAGCCTCTGGCGGGGTCCAGGGGCAGAGCCCCTGGCCTTACTTGCTTATACAACCCATCCCCCCAGGCATCAGAACGTGAGTTCCGGGGGGATGGCTTCGCGTTTGATGCCGGTTTTTTCGATGCCGCCGATCAGCCATTCGCGGATTTGGCCGGTGCCGCGGTTCATGTCGATCCAGGCGTTGATGACCTCGACAAAGCGGGTATCGGCTTCGCGGCGGACGCCGAGGTTGCTGGGCAGCGCGACCTGTGGGTTGCTGAGCAGATGGTAGGTGCCGAGGTTCGGGTTCTTGCCAAGGGCGGAGAGCCCGACCATGGCGGCCTGGATCATCACGTCGCCGCGGCCGCCTTGCATGGCGAGATAGGCTTCGTCGGGGGTTTTGAAGCCGGTGATTTCCGCCTTCGGGGCGAAGCGGCGGGCGGCAACCTCGTGCAGGCTGCCGATGTCGACGATGATTTTCACGTCGGGTTTGTTGATGTCCGCCCAGGTGAGTGGGGGAAAAACCTTTGCGGGCGATGCAGCCATAGGGGTGGATCATCACCGGGTGGGTGAAGCGGATCGACAGCGCCCGGGCCGGTGTGGGGTTCAGGGCGAAGGCGAGGTCGATCTTGTTGGCCTGGAGATCGAGAACGGAGTTGCCGTAGGTCGATTCGACGTATTCGAGCTTGGCGTCGAATACCGCGGCGATGTCCTTGGCCATTTCGATGGAGGCGCCGCTCCATTCGCCGGTGGCGAGGTCCTTCTGGAAATAGGGCAGCTGGCCGGGCAGCACGGCGATGCGCAGGATCTTGGTGCGCTGCACGCGGTCGAAGGTGCTTTCGTTCGTGGTCTGGGCGTTGGCCCCCTCGCTGTTCGCCACGCTGATCAGGGCTGCGGCGGGTAGGAGGGCGGCGCCTGCGGCCATCAAACGCCGGGTTACTCGCTGGGTCATGCCGGTCTCCTTCGGGGGCTGGTTCAGCTTCCCACTTTCAACGTCGCGGTCAGGCCGCGCAAGCACGCCAGGATGGATTGCGGGGTTATTTTGCCGGTGCGGGGATTGTCCTCGCTCGGCACGTTCTCGATCGTCATGGTCAGGCGGACCGTGTCGGCTTCCAGGCGGATCGTGTGGGTGTTGCGGGTGACGCCGGGGTCGGCCCAGATCTGCACGCGGGTGCGGGTGGGGCCGATGCCGGCCAGGGCGAGCGCGGCGGCGACGTTGACGTTGGCGGGGAAGCCGGCGGCGGCGTCGAAAGCGTTGCCCTCGAATACCATCGTGGCCTGGGTGATGCCGCTGGGATCGATCCCGTGCTGGCGCAGATAGGGCGCGCCGGCCAGGCCGGAGGGCGGTTTGCGGGTTTCGATGGTCACGCTTTCCACGGGGCCCTCGGCCGCGGCGCGCACGGCGTCCAGGCCGAGCAGGGCGCCGGTGGGAACCACGATGCGCGCGCCGGTTTCCTCGGCGCGGCGGACCAGGTGCATCCGGGGCAGCAGGGCACCGACGGAACTGGGCACGAAGATCCGTCCAGCCTCGATCGCCGGGACGGCGATTTCCTCGAACACCGCGGCGGGCGCCGCCTCCACCACGATATCGGCGCCGGCGAGTTCCGCGAGGCCGACGATGTCCGGCGGGGATCGGAAGCCGGCTAGGATGGCCGCGGCCTTTT
This sequence comes from uncultured Alphaproteobacteria bacterium, assembly GCA_963839645.1. GTDB lineage: Bacteria > Pseudomonadota > Alphaproteobacteria > Acetobacterales > Acetobacteraceae > PALSA-911. Next base: position 143,250 of record CAWIVZ010000003.1, read on the forward strand.
GCCGGTCCCGTGCGGCGACCGCGAGCAGGCGCAGTCCGGGAATGCCGGCGTCCAGCGCACGGGCGAGCGGCAGGCCGATGGCGCCGAGCCCGGCGATGGCGACGGTGAGTTGGGGACGTGGGTGGGTCATTCCGGGTTCCCGTCACATTCCCGGGCAATGCCCTGGGCCGCCGCCAGGTCGGCGGCATCGTTAAGATTTAGAAACGGGTCCCACGCTCGCATGGGAAAATCAACCACGCGCATGCCGATGGTCGCGGCGAATTCCTTGACGCTGCGCCCGCCGGGGGAGGCCAGGCTGGCACGCAGGGCCTCCCGCGCCGTCACCGGCCACAGCGCGACGAGGGGATGGGTGCGCCCGGCGCTGGCGGCGCAGGCGGGCACGGGGGCGAGCGTGGCGGCGAGGCCGGGCGGGATGAACGGCGTGTCGCCGGGAACGGTCAGCAGCGTGTCGCAGCCTTGTGCGGCCGCCCAGTCGAGGCCTGCGAGCACGCCGGCCAGCGGGCCCTGACCCAGGAAGGCGCCATCCGGCAGCACCGGGCAGCCGAAGGCGGCGAAACGGTCGGGGTCGCCGTTGGCGCTGATGGCGATCAGGGCGGTTTCGGTGCGGAGGCGGGTAAGGATGCGCTGGAGCAGGCTGCGGCCGGCCAGATCCAGCAGCGGCTTGTCGCCGCCGCCCATGCGGGCGGCTTGGCCGCCGGCCAGGACGAGCGCGGCCAACCTGTTCATAAGGCCGGGCCGCTCACGCGTTAGAAAGGGAACTGGGGCGAACGACGGGGCTCGAACCCGCGACATCCAAGACCACAACCTGGCGCTCTACCAGCTGAGCTACGTCCGCCATCGGATGAAATTCTTCCGTCATCCAGGGGGCGCCGTGTAGGACTTTCGCCCCTGAACGTCAACTGGAAGCCGCGACCGCTGCGGCGGCGGTGTTGGACAGGAAATGCCGCCGCAGCCGGGAAATGGCCTCGTCGAGCACGGCTTCGCGCTTGCAGAAGGCAAAGCGTGCATAGTGTTTGGGCGCATCGGTCTCGTAGAAGGCCGAAACCGGGATGGCGGTGACCCCTGCCTGTTCGGTGATGTGGCGGCAGAATGCCACGTCGTCGCCGTCGAACCCGAGGGGGGAGAAATCGGCGGTGATGAAGTAGCTGCCATGCGTGTCCAGCACGCCGAGCCCGAGCCCCGCCAGTCCCGCGGCCAGCCGGTCGCGCTTGGCCTGCAGGTCCGAGGAGAGGGACCGGAAATAGGCATCGTCCTTGGCCAGCCCGACCGCGACGCCGCGCTGCAGGTTCGGCGCGCTGGTGAAGGTGAGGTTTTGGTGGGCCTTCGCCACGACGGTGGCCAGCGCGCGCGGCGCGCTGACATAGCCGATCTTCCAGCCGGTGAACGAGAACGTCTTGCCCGCGCTGCCGATGCGCATGCAGCGCTCGCGCATGCCGGGCAGGGTCATCAGCGGGATGTGCTTCCAGCCGTCGAACACGAGGTGCTCGTACACCTCGTCGCAGATGGCGTAGGTGTCGTGCTGCTGTACCAGGCCGGCGATGAAGCCGAGTTCTTCGGATGTAAATACCTTGCCGCAGGGGTTCATCGGCGAATTCAGCATGATCGCCTTGGTCTTCGGCCCGAAGGCGGCGGCGAGCTCGGCGCGGGGCAGCTCCCAATGCGGCGGTTCCAGCCGCACCAGGCGGGGAACGGCGCCGAGCATGCGCACGACGGGTAGATAGGTGTCGTACAGCGGCTCGATCAGCACCACCTCGTCGCCGGGGTTCAGCACCGCCATCAGGCAGGCGGTGATCGCCTCGGTGGCGCCGGAGGTGACCACGACCTCGCCGTTCGGGTCGATCTCCAGGCCATAGAACCGGGCGTTGGCGGCGGCGACGGCCTGGCGCAGTTCCGGCACGCCGGTCATCGGCGGATACTGGTTGCGCCCGTCATGAAAGGCGTCGATGGCGGCCTGGATGACGTCGTCGGGCCCGTCGGTGTCGGGGAAGCCCTGGCCGAGGTTGATCGATTTGTGCTCGGTGGCCAGGGCGGACATCACCGTGAAGATGGTGGTGCCGACGGCGGCGAGCAGGGAGTTGACGGGTTTCACCTCGGGTCGGTCTCCTGGGGCCCAGCCTGAGCGCCAATGGCGGCTGGGCGGGGGCTGTTCTGGCGGTTGCCACGCGAAGGCGGCACTATGGGTTTGTTGGGCGCGGGGTTCAATCACCGGAAATTTGGCACCTGAAAATTTGTGTTCAGGAAGTGCTTGCCGCGGTGCCTTCTAAATAAGCTGTCATGAATGCTCAATATTCAGGCATCGCCCACGCCGTTCGCCCAAGCAGCGAGCGCAACCTCCAGCAGGCCGGATCGGCCGGGACCGCTTTCCCGGTATTTTCGTCTGGCACGCCGCATGCAACCCTTTGCGTCGGCCACCAATTCGCTTAAGCGTTCGGGCAGCCTGGACAATAGGGAGGCCCGGTTCGCCGGGAATGGTCGCAGATGAAAAAGATCGAGGCGGTTATCAAGCCGTTCAAGCTGGACGAGGTGAAGGACGCCCTGCATGAAGTGGGGCTGCAGGGGATCACGGTGGTGGAAGCCAAGGGCTTCGGCCGGCAGAAGGGCCATACCGAGCTATATCGGGGGGCCGAGTATGTCGTCGATTTCCTGCCCAAGGTGAAAATCGAGGTGGTCTGCGAGGATGCCGTCGTCGAGCGTGCGGTCGAGGCGATCATCAGCGCCGCCCGTACCGGCCGGATCGGCGACGGGAAGATATTTGTCTCCTCGGTCGAGGAGGTGATCCGTATTCGCACCGGCGAACGGGGCGAAGACGCGGTCTGACGAGGTATCGGCCTGATCCCGGCGGCGCCATTTTGGCGGATCGCCGGACAGACTGAACAGGAGGCCGGCCCGCGGCAACACGACGAACGGGCCGGATGCATGAGGAGCCACGTGGGGTGGTTCCATTTTCCTGCCAGGACCGGACCGCTGTCGCGGCTGGCCTGGCGCATGACGAGAGAACGGGGACGAAGTTATGGCGAGAAAGCCCACAGGCTCCACCAGCAGCGTGGAAAAAGTGCTGGAGATGATCAAGGAACACGGCGTCGAGTACGTGGACCTGCGGTTCACCGATCCGCGCGGCAAGTGGCAGCATACCGCGCAGCACATCTCCACGATCGACGAGGATGCGTTCCGCGACGGGATCATGTTCGACGGCTCCTCGATCGCCGGCTGGAAGGCGATCAACGAGAGTGACATGATCCTGCAGATGGACGCGGACACCGCGGTCATGGACCCGTTCGCGGCCAAGCCGAGCCTGATCATCTTCTGCGACATCGTCGAGCCCTCCACCGGCCAGGGCTATTCGCGCGACCCGCGCAGCACGGCGAAGAAGGCCGAGGCCTATGTGAAGTCCACCGGCATCGGCGACAGCATCCTGTTCGGCGCCGAGGCCGAGTTCTTCATCTTCGACAGCGTGAAGTTCGGCACCGGCGGCAACTACGGCACCTATCAGGTGGACAGCATCGAAGGCCCCGGCTCGTCGCTGAAGGACTACCCGGAAGGCAACATGGGCCATCGCCCCGCGGTCAAGGGCGGCTATTTCCCGGTTCCGCCGGTGGATGGCGACAGCGACCTGCGCGCCGAGATGCTCTCCACGATGGGCGAGATGGGCCTGCCGATCGAGAAGCACCATCACGAGGTGGCGCAGTCCCAGCACGAGCTTGGCACCAAGTTCGGCACGCTGACGACGATGGCCGATCAGATGCAGATCTATAAGTACTGCGTCCATAACGTCGCGCACAGCTACGGCAAGACGGCGACGTTCATGCCGAAGCCGATCTATGGCGACAACGGCTCGGGCATGCACACCCATCAGTCGATCTGGAAAAACGGCAAGCCGCTGTTCGCCGGCAACGCCTATGCCGACCTGTCGGAAATGTGCCTGTTCTATATCGGCGGCATCATCAAGCATGCCAAGGCGCTGAACGCTTTCACCAACCCCTCGACCAACAGCTACAAGCGGTTGATCCCCGGGTTCGAGGCGCCGGTGCTGCTGGCCTATTCCGCGCGCAACCGTTCCGCTTCCTGCCGCATCCCGTACACCACCAACCCGAAGGCCAAGCGCGTCGAGGTTCGCTTCCCCGACCCCACGGCGAACCCCTATTTGGCCTTCGCGGCGATGGCCATGGCCGGCCTGGATGGCATCAAGAACAAGATCCACCCCGGCGATCCGATGGACAAGGATCTGTACGACCTGCCGCCGGAAGAGCTGAAGGACATCCCGACCGTCTGCGGCAGCCTGCGCGAGGCGCTCGGCGCGCTCGCCGCCGACCACGAGTTCCTGCTGGCCGGCGACGTGTTCAGCAAGGACCAGATCGAGAGCTATATCGATCTGAAGTGGAGCGAGGTGTACCGCTTCGAACACACCCCGCACCCCGTCGAGTTCGAGATGTACTACTCCGTCTGATGCCGATCCGCAGGCGCTGAGCCGGCGGCACTCCTACCGAACGCCCCGTCATCCGTAGGGATGGCGGGGCTTTTTGTTGTCCGGCCAGCCTATACGTCATTTCGCGTATTGCACTTTTCAGGGAGCGTGCTTTTCCCTCGCCTTTCCGGGGCGGACAGCCGGTAAATCGCGGGCAGATGCCCATCCCTTAGGCATCCCGGTTGCCACACCGTGGCGCCGCGGCCACGGCCCTGGGCCGGGCAAAGGCATTATTAATTAAAATCAATGCGCTCGCTGGCCGGCACGGGCCACCGGTGCGTCTGGCACGGTTCTTGGAAGATCAAAGTCGCGACCGGTCGTCGGGCACCTCCACGGTGGAGGTCCGGGCATGGCCGGGGGACCGTCGAGGCAATGAAAGACAAACCTATGAGCTACGGGCCGAGGAACCAAAGGCCGGTCGAAACCGGACCGATGGATAACGGAATGACGCAACACGGGGCACGCACATGAAACTGATCATGGCCATCATCAAGCCGTTCAAGCTGGACGAGGTGCGCGATGCCCTCACGCCGCTGGGCGTTCAGGGGTTGACGGTTTCGGAAGTGAAGGGATTCGGGCGGCAGAAGGGCCAGACCGAGATCTATCGCGGCGCGGAATATCACGTGAACTTCCTGCCCAAGCTGAAGATCGAGGTCGCCGTTTCCTCCGATCTCGCGGATCAGGTCGTGGAGGCGATTACCCAGACCGCCCGCACCGGCAAGATCGGCGATGGCAAGATCTTCGTGATGGATATCGAGCGTGCGGTTCGTATCCGTACCGGCGAGACCGACGGCGAAGCGCTGTGACCCAAGCAAGAGAGACATTGAAAATGAAACCATCCCGCCTGATTCTGGGGACGGCCGCGCTGCTGCCGGTGCTGCTCGCCGGCGTCGCCGTATTCGCTCCCGCCTTCGCCGAGGACGCCAAGCCCGCGGCTGAGGCCGCCGCCGCCGCCGCTGCCGCCGCGCCCAAGCTGGACAGCGGCGACACCGCCTGGATGTTGACCAGCACCGCGCTGGTGCTGCTGATGACGGTGCCGGGCCTGGCACTGTTCTATGCCGGCATGGTGCGCAAGAAGAACGTGCTCGCCACCATGATGCAGTCCTTCGCGATCTGCTGTCTTGTTACCATCGTGTGGATGGTTGCTGGTTACAGCCTGGCGTTTACCAATGGCAACGCTTATATCGGCGACCTGTCGCGGCTGCTGCTGCGTGGGATCGGCGACGGCATCAGCAAGGGCGTGGACGTTCCGTTCGTGCTCGGTGCGGGCTCCGACAATCCATTGCCACAGACGGTGCCCGAGACCGTCTACATGATGTTCCAGATGACCTTCGCGATCATCACCCCGGCGCTGATCGCCGGCGCCTTCGCCGATCGCATGAAGTTCTCGGCGATGTGCGTGTTCATGGTGCTGTGGTCGCTGCTGGTCTATTCGCCCATCGCGCATTGGGTGTGGAGCGCCACGGGCTGGGCCGCCGGCCTGGGCGTGCTGGACTTCGCCGGCGGCACCGTCGTGCATATCAACGCCGGTATCGCGGGCCTGATCTGTGCGCTCGTGCTGGGCAAGCGCCTCGGCTACGGCCACGACAACATGGCGCCATACAACCTCGGCTATGCCGTGATCGGCGCCTCGTTGCTGTGGGTGGGCTGGTTCGGCTTCAACGCGGGTTCCGCGGTGGGCGCCAACGGCCGTGCCGGCATGGCCATGACCGTCACTCAGATTGCCACGGCGGCGGCCGCGCTCGGCTGGATGTTCGCGGAATGGATCACCAAGGGTAAGCCTTCCGTGCTGGGCATCATCTCCGGCGCCGTTGCGGGTCTGGTCGCGATCACCCCGGCATCCGGCTTCGTGCTTCCCGGTGGCGGCCTGATCATCGGGATCGTCGCTGGCGTGGTCTGCTTCTGGTCGGCCACCAGCCTGAAGCACATGCTCGGCTACGACGACAGCCTGGACGCCTTCGGCGTGCATGGCGTGGGCGGCATCATCGGCGCCCTGCTGACCGGCGTGTTCGCCTACGGCCCGCTGTCGGCCACCGACGCCAGCCCGGATGGCAGCCCCGGCAGCATGCACCAGCTGTATCTGCAGGCGATCGGTGTTGCCACCACGCTGATCTACAGCGGGGTCATGACCTTCATCCTCCTGAAGATCGTCGATGCCGTCATCGGCCTGCGCGTCGATACCGAAGAGGAGCGCGAAGGCCTGGATATCGTGCTGCACGGCGAACAGATCCTCTGATCGCCTGACGCCCACGGGGGGATGCCGCGCAGCCATGCGGCGTCCCTCATCGGCCCCTCACCTTATCCACCAAGAAGGCTTGGAGATGTTTCTAATGACCCACAAGAGAATACTGCGATCCTCGACGGCCCTGGCGGCCGCGGCTTTCGCCATGACGGCGGCGATGGCGCTGTCGGCGACCGCACGGGCAGAGGACGCGAAACCCGCCGAAGCCGCGCCCACGGCGGCGCCGGCGGCGCCCGCGGCCCCGCCGCCAGGCTACTATATCAATGGCATTCACCTGGGCGCGCAGTTTCAGGGCGGCTTCTACGGCAATGCCAGCCAGCCCCCAGAGCGGCATCAATATCGGCCAGTCGTTCACCGACCGGTCGAAACAGCGTCCTGTTCAATCAGGCGCTGTTCACGGTAGACAAGGCGTTGGACAAGACCGCGACCGACTATGATTTCGGTTTCAAGGTGCAGGCCATGTACGGCACCGATGCGCGCTATACGCACTTTGTCAATGAACTGAGCGACGTTACCTCACAGCGGACTCAGCTCGATATCGTCGAGGCATCCGTCTCCGCACACACGCCGTGGCTGACCGAAGGCGGCATCGACTTCAAGGCTGGCCAATTTCCCACGCTGATGGGTTATGAGACGATCGATCCGTCGACCAACGCATTCTACTCCCATAGCTACATCTTCAACTACAGCCTGCCGTTCAAACACACCGGCCTGTTGTCGACTACTCATGTCATTCCCGAACTGGATCTGTATCTGCAGATCGATACGGGTAATCAGACGAGCTTCGGAAGCCCGGGCGGCGACAATAACGGCGCGATCGCCGGCATGGTCGGCGTGGGCGGAACGGTGCTGGACGGCAACCTGACCTACCTTGCGCTGTCGCATTTTGGTCCGGAGAGCCCGATCGGCATGCCTGGGGGGACACCACCGGGTTTGGGCGGCCTCGCGAACAAGTATTATCGGTACTACAACGATGCGTTGGTGACGTATAAGTTCAACGAGAAGCTGTCGACGACCACCGAATTCAGCTGGGTTCATGATGCCCTGGGCTACAACACCAACGGTCAGAAAGGCGCGGACGCCTATGGCATCGCACAATATGTTACGTATGCCCTGACCGACACGATCGCGCTGAATGCCCGTGGCGAGGTCTTCCGGGACCAGAACAACTTCTTCGTTGCAAACTTCACCAACAGCCTTGGGCCGGTCAAGTTTCTGACGGGACGCTCGCCTGCGACCATTCAGCCTGGCGCGGCAGTCGGCACGACCTATGGCGCGATCACGCTCGGCTTCACCTACAAGCCGGTAGTGTCGGACGCCATCACCACGTTGATGATCCGTCCGGAAGTGCGTTACGACAGTTCGATGAGCGGCGGCAAGCCATATAACGACGGTAAGGACTCCGGCGCCTTCTTCTTCGGCGCGGACGTGGTTCTCGGCTTCTGATCCCTCCTCCCGGAAGCCGATGGGGAAGCGGGGCGCTTGTGGCACGAGCGCCCCGTTTTCTCGTTTATGGCTCCTGAAACCTGACGGCGAACATCGTCAGTAATTCGGCCACAGGCCGGGCGTGGCTACCTCCAGCGAGTGTCCGTCCGGATCGCGGAAATACAGGCTGGTGGAACCGCGCGGCCAGTGCAGGCGGGATTCGATCGCTACGCCCTCGTTGGCCAGATGATCCTCCCAATCCGCCAGGGCGTCCCTGGTAATCGCGAAGCAGAGATGCAGGTTGCCGCCGCCATGGTGCGGCGGGATCAGGCCATCCGCCGCCGGTGCGGCATGATCGGTTGCGCCGATCTTGAACAGCAGCAGAACGTGGGCCTCGGGTACCTCCATCGCGCACATGCGGTGGTCATGGAAGAACGGCCGGAAGCCGAAGATGCGGCTGTAGAATTCCTGCGAGCGATCGATGTCGGCGACATAGAGCGATGTTTCCAGCACCCCTGTGGTTTTGGGTCGTTTGTCGGCCATGGTCTCTCGCCCTCCCAGGGTTAGCGAGGATACTCTTTCGGCGCCGGTTGGCCAAAATCAGGGGGAAGCGCGCATGGCGCAGGAATTTCTGGTCTATCAATCGCTCTGGGCCATGGAGCGGCGGCGGCCGGACGGGCTGGAATGGTCGCTGGAGGAAAAGCTGGCGATGATCCGCGATGCCGGCTTCGACGGCGCCGGCGTGCGCTTCGTCGATCCCGGCTATGCCCGGGACGTGACCGGCTTTCTGCGGGCGAACGGGATGACCTGGCAGGCCCAGTGCTATCCGCAAGCGGTGGGTGATCTCGCGCCCATCCTGGAACTGGTCGGCGAACTCGGCGCCGATCATGTGAACCTGCAGCCGGATGTGCGGCCGTACCGGCTATCGGAATGCATCCCGTATATCGAGGGGTGGCGGCGGCTGGCGCGCGAGGCCGGCATTCCCGTGCATGTGGAAACCCATCGCGACCGCATGACCACCGACCTGTTCTTTACCCTGAAGCTGCTCGACTGCTTTCCCGACCTGCGGCTGACCGCGGATCTGTCGCATTATGTGGTCGGGCGCGAATTCGCCTGGCCGGTGGCGACGGAAAACCACGCGATGATGCACCGGCTGCTGGACAATACCTGGGGCATCCATGGCCGCGTGGCGTCGCGCGAGCAGGTGCAAGTGGAAATAAGCTTTCCCCAGCACCAGGGCTGGGTGGAGCTGTTCATGGGCTGGTGGGAATACGGCATGCGTTCCTGGCGCCGGCGTGCGGGGCCGGATGCCAGGCTGACATTCCTGGTGGAACTGGGGCCTCCGACCTACGCGATTACCGGTGCGGATGGCTACGAGCTGTCGGACCGTTGGCAGGAATCCCTGACCATGATGCGCATGGTCAGGGAGCTGTGGGCAAAAATCGTTGCCGAACCTATTCCGCCGCCACTTCCTTGAGTTCGAAGAAGCGGCGTTTGGCGGTGGTCTGGTTCTCGTAGATCGAGCCCTGGCGCGGCGCCGGCGGCAGCGGCATGCGCATCGGCAGGTCGGTCATGCGCGGGATGTTGGTCGGGCTGCCGGAGACCAGCCTTGAATTGAAGTCGTCATAGTCCTTGACGCCCATCAGCGGAAAAGCGTCGGCGGCGGAATATTCATACAGCAGCAACTGGCGCGGCCGGTCGGAGGTGATTCTGCGCCGAGCCATGCACCAGCCGCACATGATGGAAGCTCATCGAGCCCGCCGGGCCGTGAGCGGCACGGCTTTCGGAAATCCACTTCCCTGCGGGTGGGGTCCATGGCGCCGCAGAAAAAACCGTCCCGTAATGGTGATCGAAGGTCGGGCCCTTGTGCGAGCCGGGGATGACCATCAGCGGGCCGTTTTCCGGAAGGCAGTCATCCAGCATGACCCCGACCGCCAGCACATCGTCATTGGTGTGCGGATAAAAAGCCCAGTCCTGGTGCCATTCGACCGGGGAGCCGTAATGCGGCGCCTTCAGATTGATCTTGGAGCCGTGCAGCCGCACGCCCGAAGGGCCGAGCAGTTGTTCCAGCACGCGACCAGCGGCGGGTCTGCGGCAGATGTCCCAGAAGACCGGCTTGTGCTTATGCGGCAGCTTGATCCGCCGGACGCTTGGGCGTTTCCGGCGTGTGGCTGGGTTCCAGGTCGTAGACGTCGGTGTGTTCGGTGGTCTGGGCACTGTTGGCGACAAATTCGGAAATAACCTGCCGGGCGCGTGCCAGGGTCGCCGGATCGAGCATGTCGGGCAGCACGAGGTAGCCGGTCTCATGGTATTCTTCGATCTGCTGCTTGGTCAGCATGGTTGTCTCCCTTGCCGCCTACATGGCGGCGGTCAGTCCACCGTCTACCATGAGAACATGGCCGGTGACGAAGGATGCGGCGTCGGAAGCCAGGAACACGGCCGGGCCGGCGAGTTCTTCCGGCCGCCCCCACCGCGCCATCGGGGCGCGCCCGGCGATATACTGGTTGAAGCTTTCATTGCCATGCAAGGCTTCGCGTCGCGTCGGTGGGGAAGAAGCCCGGCGCCAGCGCGTTCACCGTGATGTTGTGCGGCGCCAGTTCCACCGCCAGCGCGCGGGTCATGCCATACAGCCCGGCCTTGGCGGTGATGTAGCCGGGGATGGTGGGTCGGGCGACCTGGCCCATGACCGAGGACACGATGATGATCCGGCCGCGTTTGCGCGGCACCATCGCCCGCGCCGCTTCGCGCGACAAACGAAAGCAGGAGGTCAGGTTGATGTCGATCACCTGTTGCCAGTCGGCGTCGGTGGTTTCCAGCAACGGCTTGCGAGGGATGATGCCGGCATTGTTGACCAGGATATCGAGCGCCCCGTGCTTTGCGGCGATGGCGGCGAAGCCGGCCAGCACCGCCGCCTCGTCGGTCACGTCGAAGCGCACGCTGTCGATGGCGCCGGTCAACGCCTGCTGCGCCGCCAGCGCCGCCGGGTCGCGGCCGTGCAGGATCACCCGCGCGCCGGCACCGGCCAGCCCGGCGGCGATCGCCGCACCCAGGCCACGGGAGCTTCCCGTGACCAGGGCCAGGCGATCGTTCGAGCGAGAAGTCGGCAGCCATCAGCTGTTCGGGCCGCGCTCCATGGAAACCGGCTGCCAGCGGCGCAGGTCCGACTTCATCAGCACCGCCGGATTGACGCAGCTCATCGGCCATTTGCCGGCCACCGACAGCGCCAGTTCCTGACCCACGCGGCGCTTGCGGGCGGGGTCGAAGCGGGCGGAGGCGGAGGCGGTGTGGGCGGACAGCGTGACGTTGGCCATCTTCAGCAGCGGATTGTTGTCGCCCGGCGGTTCCTGCTCCAGCACATCCAGGCCGGCATGGGCGATCCAGCCCTCGTCCAGCGCCTTGATCAGCGCCGACTCGTCCACCGTCGGGCCGCGGCCGCAGTTGATGAACACGGCGTTCGGCTTCATCTGGCGGAAATGCTTCTCCTTCAGCATGCCCTGCGCTTCCGGCGTGGCCGGGGCGTGCATGGAGATGAAATCCGATTGCTGCAGCACTTCGGACAGGGTCGCCGGCTGCACGTCGTATCCCGGCATGATCAGTTCCTCGATGAACGGATCGTAGGCGATCATGCGCAGGCCGAACGCCTTGGCGCGCAGCGCGACCAGGCGGGCGACATGGCCGAAGGCGATGAAGCCGAGCGTCTGGCCCATCAGGCGGGGGATCTTCAGCAAGGCGGGCCGGCCTTCGCGCCAGCGGCCTTCGCGCACCATCTGGTCCTGCTCGATCACCCGGCGGTGGCTGGCCAGCAGCAGCGCCATGGCGTGGTCGGCCACCTCCTCGATGAACGTGTCCGGGCAGTTGGTGACGGGGATGCCGCGGGCGGTGGCGGCGGCGACATCGACGCTGTCCACGCCGACACTGCCGAGCGCGATGATCTTGCACTTCTGCAGGTTGTCGATGATCGCCTTGGTGATGGGGATGCCCTTGGCGTAGATCGCGTCGGCGTCGCGGGACGCGGCCATGAAGCCGGCCTCGTTGGCCGGGCCTTCGACGATCTCGGCGTCCAGGCCTTCCAGCGCCTCCATCTCATGGTCATAGCCGCCGCCGGCGGTGGTGAAGCTGGCCCCTGCCGGGGTGACGATCTTGAACTTGGCCATTGCCTGCTGCCCTCTCGGTATCGGTCGTTGGATGAATGGTCGTCTCGTCCGCGCGCCTATTTTGGCGGCCGGGCGCGGATGGCTTTTTCGTTGACCTCGATGCCCCAGCCCGGGCCGGTCGGCACGACGAACTCGCCGTCCTGGATGGTCGGCGGCGTCATCACGAACTCGTCGCGCCAGGGGATGCTGTCGATGTCGATCTCCATCACCCGGAAATTCGGCACGATGGCGCAGAAATGGGCGGAGATGGCGCTGCACAGATGGCCGTAGAAATTATGCGGCGCGACGTTCACCTCGTAGGCGTCCGCCATGGTCGCGATCTTCACGCTCTCCGCCAGGCCGTTCCAGATGACATCGATGATCGGCACGTCGCAGGCATAGGCTTCCAGATACGGCCGGAACTCCCGCCGCCCGTGCAGCGTCTCGCACGAAGCGATCGGGCAGGGGGCGTTGCTGCGGATCCAGGCCAGCGACGCGGGGTCGTGCGTGTCGATTTCCAGCCAGGTCAGGTTGAACGGCGCCACGGTGTCGGCGACACGCTTGAACCCCTCTGTCTTGAAGTTGAAGTTGATGTCGAGATGGATGTTCATCTCCGGCCCGACGGCATCGCGGATGGCGCCAAGCTGTGCCGCCGCATCGCGCAAGGTCTTGTTGTCCCAGTTCAGCGCCGGCCAGCCGGGGGTGCGGCCGAAGCCGGGGGTGTAGGACGACAGCGTGTCGCCGGCGATGGGCATGATGTTGGTCTTCAGGCCCTTGAAGCCGAGCTTCTGCACCTCCTCGGCATGGCGGGCGAGGTCGGCGTAGTTGTGGATCGGCGGCACCCCCATCATCGCCGCGCTGCGCACCCGGTAGGTGCCGAAATGCGACCAGTAGACCGGGATGGTCTCGCGCACCGGCCCGCCGAACAGCGCATAGACCGGCACGCCGAGCGCGCGGCCGGCGATGTCCAGCATGGCGTTCTCGATCGCCGCGATCGCCTGCTGGTTCAGCCCGCCGCGGGACTGGCGGGTGAGCACGTGCAGGGTGGAGACCACCCGCTCGAACTGCGTCGGGTCCTTGCCGATCAGCACCGGCGTCAGGGCCCGGATAACGTCGGAAAGCCCGGCGCTGCCGAAGCTTTCGTTGAACTCGGACCAGCCGATGATGCCGGCGTCCGTGGTCATCTTCAGGAACGAGAAGATGCGCCAGCCGGCATCGGCCTGGATGGTCTCAATAGCGGTGATCTTCATGGGCTTCCTTCCGACAAGCTATTCCTTCACGGCCCCTATTCCTTGACCGCGCCGGTCAGGCTGGAGACGTAGTACTCAACGAAGAACGAATAGAAGATCGCCACCGGAATCGACCCGAGCAGGGACCCGGCCATCAGCGATCCCCATTGATACACGTCGCCGGTGACCAGCTCGGTCAGGATCGCCACCGGCACGGTCTTGTTCTCGCTCGATTGGATGAAGGCGAGTGCGTAGATAAATTCGTTCCACGAGAGGGTAAAGGCGAAGATGCCGGCGGATATCAGGCCCGGCACCGCCAGCGGCAGGGTGATGCGCCAGAGGATCTGCAGGCGCGACGCGCCGTCGATCAGGGCGCATTCCTCCAGCTCATAGGGGATGGATTTGAAATAGCCGATCAGCAGCCAGGTGCAGAACGGGATCAGGAAGGTCGGGTAGGTCAGGATCAGCGCGACCGGATTGTCGTACAGGCCGAGCTGGTAGACCACGCTGGCGAGCGGGATGAACAGGATCGACGGCGGCACCATGTAGGCGAAATAGATCATCAGCCCGACATTGCGGTCACCGCGAAAGCGCAGCCTGGCGATGGCGTAGGCCGCCAGCACGGAAGAGAAGATCGACAGCACCGTGGAAGCGACCGCGACCGACATGGTGACGAACAGCCAGTGCGGATATTCCGTCTCGAACAGCAGCACCTTAATGTTGTGCAGCGTGGGCGAGTGGACCCAGAACGGGCTGTACTTGGCGTAGTCGTACATCTCGTCGTCGGGTTTGATGGCGGTGATCGCCATCCAGTAGAATGGGAACAGCAGCACGATCACAAAGATCGACAGCGGTATGTAGACCGTGACGGTGCGGCGCAGCTTCGAATCCCAGGCCAACGGTTCCGGCGCGTCGTTGGTAGAGGTGCCGATTTCCGCTTCAATCTTGGCGAGTGTTTCAAGCGCGCCGGTATTTTGGGCGTCAGTCATTGGCTTCGCCCTGCTGCCATTTACGTCGCCCGAGGCCGAAATAGGTCACGAGGGTCGCGGCCACGAGGAACGGGATCATGGCAACGGCGATGGCGGCGCCCTCGCCAAGCTGGGAGCCGGGGATGGCGCGCTGGAAGGCCAACGTCGCCATCAGATGGGTGGTGTTGAACGGACCGCCGCGGGTGAGGGCGTAGACCAGCTGAAAATCGGTGAAGGTGAACAGCACCGACAGCGTCAGCACGACGGACAGGATCGGCATCAGCAGCGGCACGGTGATGCGGCGGAAGCGCTGCCAGCCGCTGGCGCCGTCGAGCAGCGCCGCTTCGTAGAGCGAGGGCGGGATGGTTTGCAGCCCCGCCAGCAGGGTGATGGCGATGAACGGAATGCCGCGCCACACATTGGCCACCACCAGCGACCAGCGGGCCGCCCAGGGGGTGCCGAGGAAGTTGATGTAATGGTTCAGCCAACCCAGCCGGTCGACGAGCACATACGAAATGATCGAGAATTGCGGCGAGAAGATCCACCACCAGGCGATCGCCGACAACACCGTGGGCACGATGAACGGCAGCAGCACGATGGCGCGGATGAAGGCCTTGAACGGGATATGGTGATTGAGCAGCAATGCCAGCCACAGCCCGAGGCCGAATTTCAGGACCGTGGTGACGAAGGTGTAGAAGAAGGTGTTCGTCACCGACAGCCAGAATACCGGATCATCCCAAAGCGAGATGAAGTTATCGAGCCCGACGTACTCTCCCGGCTGGCCGATGGTCGTATCCGTGAACGCCAGCCAGATGCCAAGCCCGAGCGGGTAGGTCAGAAATATCAGCAGCAGCGCCGCGGTCGGCAACATGCAGATGGCGACAAGGAACGGCTTATAGTCGAACAACCGCACGAGCCAGCTATCCGGCTTGCGTGCAAATGTCAGTGTAGCCGCTGCGGTAGATGCCATAATCGCTCTTAAGTAGAGGTTTCCAAAGGGCGAGCCCTTTGGCGGGGGTCCAGGGGGCAGAGCCCCCTGGCCTTGCTTCTAGGTCTTCTTGTAATACCGCTCCGCCGCCTTGGCCGCCTGCTTCGCCGCCGCTTCCGGTGTCGCGTTGCCGGTCACCACGGAAGCGAACATATCGACCACTGTATAGTTGGCGCTGACGGCGCTGGAAGCCGCCGTCACCGGTCCCTTGTAGCCGTCGTAATAGCCGGTATCGAGGCCGATGCGGAACGGCACCAGGTTCGGATCGCTGTCCCAGAACTTCATCTTGCCGTAGGATTTAAGCGACTGCGACCAGTAGCCCAGGCACTCCGAAAGCCAGGGGCCGTATTGCTCGGCTTCCATCATGAAGCGGATATAGTCCTTCGCCGCGTTGGGGAACTTGGTGTGGCTAAACACCATCGCATTCAACACGGTGGCCGATTGCGGCGGCGTCTTGGAAAGCCCGAACGGCATGGTCTGGTGCGCGACATCGCTGGCCAGTGCCGCCACCTTCGGATCTTTCGAGTTCTTCAGCGCGTAGTAGATCGATATGCCGTTGGCCGTCAGGCTGAGCTGCCCGGAGGCAAAGGCCTGGTTGTTGCTGACGTCGCTCCAGGACAGCGTGCCGTCGATCATCGTCTTCTGCAGTTCGGTGGCGTATTTCAGCGCGGCGATCGTCTCTTTCGAATCGAGCGAGATCTTGCCCTTCTCATCGACCAGCGTGGCGCCGTGCGTCCATAGCAGCCAGCTGGCGTAACCGTTGGCGTCGCCGAGCGCATGGCCGAGCGAGAAGCCGCAGGGATGGCCGATCGCCTTCAGCTTCTGGCAAAGGGCCAGGAAGCCAGGCAGGTCGTTCGGCACGCTGTCATAGCCGGCTTCCTTCAGCCAGGACTTGCGATAGACGATCGGCCCTGTTCTGCCGCCGACGGGGATCGAGAGCCACTGCTTGGTGCCCCATTTCTGTCCGTAGGTCTCGGCCAGCCGGTACCAGCCGCCGTATTTGCCGCCGAGATAGCCGGCAAGGTCGGACACGTCGACCAGTTTTGGGGCGTAGATCTGCGGGTCGGCGCTGAAGCCCACGACGATGTCCGGCCCGGCACCGGTATTGGCCGTCACCGCGGTCTGCGGGCGGATGTCTTCCCAACTGACGAAATCGACGCGCACCGGAATACCGGTCGCGTCGGTGTATTTCTTGGTGTTGGCGCGCCAGAGAACCTCGTCGGGCTCGACGAACTTGGCGGGACGGAGAACGCGGAGTTCGGCTCCCTTCTCAAGCGCCAGCTTCAGCGGCGCGACCTTCGCTTCCGGAATGTCATCGGCCGCGAAACCCTGGCCGGGGCAGCGTTGCCGTGCCGATCGCCGCCGCGCCGATCGTGAGTGCATCCCGCCTCGTGAAATCCGCCATGTCGTTTTCCCTCCCAGGAACTTGGTTGCCGTCGGATTGTTGCTATTCAGCTTTCGTAGCGCCGCCCGGTCTCCGCGTTGAACAGATGCACCAGCGACTTGTCCGGCGCGATGTAGATGGTTTCACCGGGCCGGGCCGTTATCCGCTCGCGGAACGCGCACAGCACCGGCGAGGCGCCGATGCGGGCGAACACCTGGGTTTCCGAGCCGGTCGGCTCCACCACCTGCACGACCGCCGCCAGGCCGTCCGTGCTGGCATCGTCGCGCAATAGGAAGTGCTCGGGCCGAATGCCGTAGACGACTGGCCCGTCGACACCGCGCAGCGGAACCGGGATTGCCACGCCGTCTTCGGCGGAGAACACGCCGCCGCTCACCCGGCCGCGGATAAAATTCATCGCCGGCGAGCCGATGAAGCCGGCCACGAACAGATTGGCCGGGCGGTCGTACAGTTCCAGCGGCGCGCCGATCTGCTCGACATTGCCGCCGTTCATCACGACGATCTTGTCGGCCATCGTCATCGCCTCGATCTGGTCGTGCGTGACATAGACGATGGTGGTGCTCAGGCGCTGGTGCAGTTCCTTGATCTCGGCCCGCATCTGCACCCGCAGCTTGGCATCGAGGTTGGACAGCGGCTCGTCGAACAGGAACACCTGTGGATCGCGCACGATGGCGCGGCCCATGGCCACGCGCTGGCGCTGGCCGCCGGAAAGCTGGCGGGGATAGCGGTGCAGCAGGTCGGACAGGCCGAGAATTTGCGCCGCGCGGTTGACGTTCTGGTCGATCACGGCCTGCGGCGCCTTCGCCATCAGCAGCGAGAACGCCATGTTGTCGCGCACGGTCATGTGCGGATAGAGCGCGTAGTTCTGAAACACCATGGCGATGTCGCGCTCTTTCGGCGCGACGTTGTTGACCACCCGCCCGCCGATCGCGATGTCGCCGGAATTGATATTCTCGAGCCCGGCGATCATTCGCAGCAGCGTCGATTTTCCGCAACCGGAGGGACCGACGAGGATGACGAATTCGCCATCCTCGATATCAACGCTCACGCCGTGCAGCACTTCGGTCGAGCCGAACGCCTTGCGGACATTCGTGATCGTGACATTCGCCATGCTTGTCGGGGTCCCCTCCCGGTTGGTTCCTTCAGTCTACAGCTTGGAAACCCGTGTCTCCTTGCTGGTGATGAATTCCAGCAGGGCAGGCACGCCGGCCTGGGTCTGGGCGATGCCGCGCTTGATGGCGGCCTTGATTTCGCCAGGGTCGGTCACCCGCTCGCCGTAGCCGCCGAAGGCGCGCGCCATCGCCGCGTAGTCGCCGGAGATGTCGGTGGAGCGGTATTTCTCGGTCGAGATCGGCATCACCTTCAACTCGATCGCCATCGAGAAATTGTTCAGCAGGATCGACAGGAACGGGATCTTCTCGCGCACAGCGGTTTCGAAATCCATGCCGGTGAAGCCGATCGCCGCGTCGCCCCACAGGTTGATGCAGAGCTTGTCCGGCTTCGCCAGCTTCGCGCCCATCGCCAGGCCCAGGCCGTAGCCAAGCTGCGTGGTCTTGCCCCAGCCGATGTAGGACAGCGGGGTCGTGGAGGTCCAGAACGGAGAAATCTGGTCGCGCGGGCTGCCGGCGTCATGGGTGATGATCGTGTTGTCCAGGTCCACCGTGTGCATCAGGTCCCAGATCACGCGATACGGATTGAGCGGCGCGTCGTTGGACGTCAGCAGCGGCAGCCATTTGTCCATCCACGGCTTCTTCACCGCCTGGATTTCCGCCGCCACCGGCGAGGGGTCGCGGGGGCTGGAAATCATCCCGCCCAGTTCGGCCAGTATCGCATCCAGCGTCAGCCCGGCATCTCCCACCAGTCCGATCTGGCAGCGCACATCCTTGTCGATATGCAGGGGGTCGAGCGTGGCGTGGATGATGGATTTTCCCTTCGGCATCGAGACGCCGAAATTGGTTTCGGTGAACGAGCAGCCGATGCCGAAGATGACGTCGGACTGATCGAGGAAGTGGCGCACCGGGGCCGGAATGGCGTTGCCGCCGGAGCCGAGCGAGAGCGGATGGGTTTCCGGAAACGAGCTCTTGCCGCCGAGGCTGGTGGTGACCGGTGCCGCCAGCAGTTCCGCCAGCCGCTTCAGCTGCGGCCAGGCTTCGGCGTAGTGCACGCCCTGGCCGGCATAGATCACCGGCCGCTTGGCGCCGGCGAGCAGCTTCGCCGCCGCTTTCACCTGCTCGGGATCCGGGCCGGAGCGCGTGCGCACCGCCGGCGTGTAGTCGAGCGGCTCGGGAATTTCCTCGTTCCAGACATCGCTCGGCACTTCCACCAGCACCGGCCCGCCGCGGCCGTTGCGCAGGGCGGCGAAGGCGCGGCGGAACACGTTGACCAGTTCGCCCGGCATGTTCAGCGCTTCGGCCCGCTTGGTGATCGACCGCATCGCGTTCACCGAATTGAAGTTCGGGTCGATCCCGGCGATCCGCCTGGCATACCCCATGGGCACGACGAGAACGGGCACCGACTCGCCGTAGCATTGCGCCACGCCGCCATAGGCGTTTTCCGCCCCCGGCCCATGCTGCATGCAGAAGGCGCCGATCTTCTTGCCGGAGGTGACGCGGGAAATCGCGTCGGCCATGTGCAGGCCGATCCGCTCCTGGCGCACGATCACCGGACGGATGTCGGCCTTGGCCGCGAATTCCAGCAGATGGTTCACCGGATAGCCGCAGAGGATCTCGATCCCCTCGCGCTTCATGATCTCCGCAATCGCGTCGCCGACCTTCATTGGCCCGTCCCCTCTGGTTCGTCTTTTGGAATTGGGGAAAGCCTAGGGCGCGGTTTACGGACTGGCAACCGTGGCACTGGCAGCCGTGGGGCCTGCGGCGGCAGAATGTCGCAGCAATGCGATCGCCGCATCCAGCGCATCCGAAACGGATAGTCCGGCCATGGCGCCGTCGCGCGACAGCACAGCGGCGGCGCGCGGGCCGGATGGGCCGTACTCGGCGGCGTGCGTGGGGCCGAACAAGCCCAGCGTCGGCGTGCCGGCGGCGGCCGCCAGATGCATCAGGCCGGAATCATTGCCGACATACAGCGCCGCCCGTCCGAAGCAGGCCGCCACCTCCGGCAGGCTGAGCCGGCCGCACAGATCGATCGCGCCGGGCAGGGCCGCCAGCAGCGGTGCGGCCATCGCGGCTTCCTCGGGACCGGGGCCGGCGAAGACAGCCGGAACGGCGCCCGGCAGGGGGCCCGAAGCGAGCGCATGGAACAATGCGGCGAACCGCTCGGCCGGCCAGGTCTTCGGCGCCCAGTTGGCGGTCGGACCCAGGGCGATGATGGGCGGGCCGTCCGGCATCAACGTCCGAGCGCGATCGCGGTCTTCCGCCGCGGTCCAGACCACCGGCAGCGGCGGCGGATCCAGCTTCAGCACCGCCGCGAGCTCGACGATCTTGTGCCCGGGCCTGCGCCGCCAGACAGCCCGGCGCGCGGTCGGCACCATCCACGACAGCGCCGAGCCGCGAATATCCACCACCAGATCCCACCAATGCGGCAGCACCCGCGCCCAGAGCGCCAGCCAGTGCCGGCCATACGGCAGCTTGTCCAGCACGATGGTCCGCTCGCGGTTGGGCATGCGCGCGAACACCCCTTCCGCCACCCGGCCGCAGACGACCGTGATCCTGGCCCGCGGATAGGCCCGGATCAGATGATCGAGCAGCCCGGTCGAGAGGATCGCGTCGCCGACGCGGTTGGAGGTGACGAACAGAATGCGCATGACCGCGGCGGGATAGCACGTCCCGCCCGGTTCGCCAGCAAGGTGCCGCTGGCCTCGCCTTCCGGCGTTCCTAGTCCGTCGTAGTCTTCTCGGCCGGCACTGCCGGCGCAACGGTCGATGCCGCGGCGGCCGGGCTGCCATGCGGCGCCGGGGTCTTCATCATCGTGCCGGTCATCGGGATGAAGAACACACCCATGTCGCGCTTGGAATGGACCTTGCCCTCGGCGTCCTTGGTGTAGACGTAGAGCACCTGCCCACGCTTGAAGGGCTGGCCGATGGGAATGATCATCCGCCCGCCCGGCTTCAGCTGCTTGAACAGGTCCGGCGGGGCGTATTGCGCCGCGCAGGTGACGATGATGATGTCGAAGCCGTCCTTGACCTCGGGCCAGCCATAGTAGCCATCACCGACGCGGGTCTGGATGTTGCTGTAGCCGAGCGGGGCGAAGATCTTGCCCACCGCGCGGCCGAGCGGCTCGATGATCTCGATCGAGTAGGCCTGCTTGACGATGCGCGACAGCAGCGAGCTCTGAAAACCGCTGCCGGTGCCGATCTCCAGCGTCACGTCGTCCGGGCCGGGCTTGGCGATCTGGGTCATGTAGGCCTGGCCGAGATAGTCCGACAGGGCCGAGCCGTAGCCCAGCGCCCAGGGTTTCGGCGTGTCCTCATAGGCGTCGCCGGGCGTCGCGCGGTGCTCGGAGTAGATGTAGTGGAAGTATTCGCGCGGCACGGCCTCGAACGCGGCCAACACGCGGGGGTCCGCGCTGCCGAGGCGCTCGGTCAGGTATTGGCTGATCCGCTTCATCGCCGCCGGCTTGCGGGCCTGGATGGCGGCGAACTGCGCGTCGGTCAGGCTGACCGGGCGGCCGGAGGCGTGCATCGCCTGCTCATACGCGGCGCGGTTCCAGTTGCCCGGCCCGGCCAGGGCCGGGCGAATGATGGCGGCGGCCGCGACCGTGGCGGCGAAGCCGCGTCTGGTGATCATCGGAGCATTGGGTGGCACTAGCGGGTCTTTCGCATCGAGGGAAAGGAGATCAGTGCAGTCAGATATAGTATCGCCGCGGCGGCGAGAACCCTGGAGAAACCGGCCTCCCGCGCCACAAGATTGGCCAGCGGCGTCGCCACCACCGAGAACGCGCCGTTCAGCCCCCAGGCCCAGGGCAGGAAGCCGCCGGTGCCGGCACGGGTCAGGCCCAGGGGGAACGGCAGGCCGAGGGCGGCGGAAACCGGCGCCACCACCAGCAGCACCAGCATTGCGCGCACTGCCCAGGGCAGGCCCAGGGTGGATAGCATCGCCGGCTCCAGGCCCAGCAGCAGGGCCGCCGTCCAGGCCAGCATCACCGCGGTGGCGAGTAGCACGCCACGGCGCGGATCGGCCGTGAACCTGCCCGCGAACATGCTGCCGAAGCCGGAAAACACCAGCATTCCCGTCAGCACGATGGCGAAGCCGCTGGTGCGGTCGTTCAGGTAGAACGAAACCTTCTCGATCAGGAAGATCTCGACGAACAGGAAGCCGAGGCCAAGCGCCGGGAAGTACAGGATCGGGCGCAGCAGGCCGGTGCGCTCCTCGGCCCGGATCCGCCCTGGGGCCAGAAGTGGAACCGCTAGCACCAGGATGGCGATGACGATCGCCTGCACCAGCACCGCCAGGTTGACCAGGGCGCCGATCTCCGCCTGCGGCAGGATTTCCAGCCGCTTCAGGATGACGTCGAGTTGGGACAGCCGCAGCACGGCGTAGAAGAACGGCTGATCGAGGGTGATCGGCGCCAGGTTGAAGGCCTCGCCGGACGGTGTGGGATTGCCCGCCAGCACGGCCTGCGCCTCGTCCGCGATCGCGTCGTCGGTGCCGCCGGTGGCCATCTCGCCGGAGGTGAACGAGACCGAGGGCAGGTCGTTATACAGCCCGGCTCTGGCGGCCTGGACGTCGATGCCGGGGTAGTAGGAGATGTCGAAGGAACGGTCGTCGGCGAATTTCTTCAGCGCGGCGACACGGCCCTCGCTCCAGGGCGCGTTGGACAGCAGGATGCGCACGCCCCAGGCGGAACGGTAGACGATGGCGTGGCTGGAAGGATCGGCGATGCCGGCCGCCAGCATCGCGGCGCGGGCGGTGGCCAGCATGCGCACGGCATAGACCGGGAAATCGCGGATGGAGACGGGGATGGAGACGATGCCCTGCGGCCCGACGGCGCGCAGGTAGCCGGAAATGGCCTCGACCGTGAAGCCGGTGGCGTTGGCCTCCGCCGCATCGAGGAAATCGGCGGAGAGGTCCACCAGATCATATGCGCCGGGCGCCGCCTGCCTTGCCACGGCGATTGGCCCACCGGAGAGAATGCGCACGCGGGGATCGGCGGCCATGGGCGCCGACGGGCCGATGCCGTGCCGCAAGGCGTCGCGCAGGACCGGCTCGGGTTCCACCAAATCCACCTTGCCGGCACCCAGGGCCAGCGCTTCCGCCACACGGAAGCCGCCGGACGCGCCGGCCAGCAGCACCCGCGCGCCGGGCATCAGCAGATAGGGCGCGGCGCCGAGGGTTGCGGCGGCATAGCGCGTGTCCAGCTTGCCGGGCTTGGCGATCGCGGCGATGCGGTTGCCGTCGCGATACAGGCCGAAGGTTTGCGGCGGACCGGCCAGGCCGAGCATGGCCGCATCGTTGGAGACGTCGGTGTCGACCCGTTCGGTGAAATCGTCGAGCAGCAGGTAATCCCCGCGCGGGGAGCGGATTTCCGCCAGGATCTTGGCGTCAGGCGTGTGCAGCGGGGCGTAGATCGCCTTGAAATCGTTGAACTCCGCCTGGCCGTCCAGCAGCAGCAGCGCCTCGCCGGCAAGCAGCGCCACAAGTGCCGCGAGCGCGGCGGGCCAGCGCCGGCCGCCGGCGCTCTTGCGGAACAGCGCGCTGGCCGCCAGCGGCAGCAGCAGCGCCGGCACCAGCAGGAACGGGTGCAGCACCAACATCAGCGCCAGCGCGGCGGCGGCGCCGGCGCCGGCGCCGGTCAGGTCGTAGCCATAGACCCGGCCGATCTCGCGCGCGTTCAGCACGAAGCTCAGCGAGACATAGACCCCGGCCAGGAAGAAGAACGGCAGCAGGCAGGCGTAATACAGCGCGATATTGCCGATCTGCGGCAGCCAGGTGGCCTGGTTCTGCAATTGCAGCGGATTGAACGGGTTGGTGGTGGTGAAATGAAACCCCAGCGCCGCCGCCAGCACCATCGCCGCCGGCAAGATCGCCAGCAGGCGGGGGCCGTTGCGCGCGAAGGCGTCGCGGAACAAGGCCAGCACCACGCCGCTCAGGGCGAAGCCGACCATGACGATGGAGATGACCCAGTAGCCGTACTCGGACCATTTCGCGACGGCGAAATACCGGGTCAGCGCGATCTCGTAGCCGACCGCGCCGGCCGAAACGAGGAACAGCGGCCACAAGGCCGCCGCGCCCACCCTTTCAGGAGGGCTTCCGGCCAGATCTTGCCCCGGCCGTGTCACGGCCAGATTTTTCGCCCCGGCCGTGTCACGGCCAGATTTTACGATGGATAAAGTCTGCCAGGCGGGCGTTGAAACGGGCGGCATCGTCCACGAACAGGGCGTGGCCGGCATCGGCGAACAGGGCCATCTCGGCCGATTTATGCTTGCTCACGAGGTTCTCCGCCTGGCCTGTCCAACGCGGACGCACCACATACAGCACTGGCTTGCTGGTCGAATAGACCGCCTCGCGCCAGAAGCTGCGCGGCACGGGATAGGACAGCAGCGCCCTGGCCGCGGCTTCGGGGGTGCGCAGGCAGGTCTCGGTCAGGCGCTTCAGCCAGGCTTCAGGCTGGTGGGTGCGGAACATGCTGCGGACGAACCGGCGCATGAACACATCGTGCGGCGGCCGGACATATGGGGCGGCGTGCGGCGGCGGAGCCGGCGGGGGCGGGTTCTCGCCAATCGAATTATCCACCAGCACCAGCCCGGTTATCCGCCCGTCGCCGGCGGTCTTGACGTAGTCCAGCGTGTCCAGCACCCCCAGCGACCAGGCCACGACCAGCACCGGCTGGCCGCCGATCTGGGCGATCAGGTCCGCGATGTCGCGCCCGCGCCGGGCCGGGTCGTAGCCGGTGCGGGGGATGTCGGAATCGCCCTGGCCGCGCGGATCGAAGGCGATCACGTGGTAGGATTTGGCGAAGGCGTCGACCTGCTGGTCCCAGATCCACGCCGGCATCGTCCAGCCGGGCACGAACACCAGGGTGTGGGCGTTGCGGTTGCCGGCTTCCAGATAATGCAGGCGAACGCCGTCGCTGGTGACGAAGAACCGGCTCTGGACGGGTACGCCGGCACGGGCCGCACCGTGCCAAAGGGCGCTCGCCAGCAGCAATCCGGCCAGGACTCGGAGCCACAGGGCAATCCTCATGCGCTGCACAAGACCGGCTCGGCTCCGCCGGTGTCAATTCAAGATTTATTCCACCAGCATCCGCAGGTCGGCGGCACGGCGGAGCACGATATGGCCGGCGTCCATGTCCACCACCCCATTCTTGCGCCAGGACTGCATCTGCTTGTTCACGCTTTCCCGGGTGGAGGCGACCAGGGTGCTGAGGTCGCGCTGGGACAGCTTCATGTCGATCCGCACGCCGCTGCCGTTGGCGGGGCGGCCGTAATCGTCGGCCATCTTCAGCAGCACCCGCGCCAGCCGCGCCGGCAGGTCGAACAGGGCGAGCTCCTCCAAGCGCCAGGCTGGTGCGGCGCAGCCGGTCGCACAGCACCGTCAACAGGCGCAGATACAGGTCGTCGTTCTTGCGCACGAAGGGCAGGAAATGCCGCCGTTCCACCACCAGCAGCAGCGTATCCTCCACCGCCGTGGCATCCGCGCTGCGCTGCTTGCCATCCAGCAGGGCGATCTCGCCGAAGATCTCGCCCTGGTTGATATGGTTCAGGGTCACCTCCTTGCCCTCGGCGGAGACCGAGCTGATCTTCACCCGTCCCGACAGCACCGCCATCAGCGAGGATCCCTCGTCGCCCTTCTGGAAAATGACCGTGCCGCGCGGGCAGCGCCGCTCGACGGCGAATTTCACGGTCTCGTCCAGTTCCTGCGGGGTCATCGCCCGGAACAGCGAACTTTTCAGCAGCGCGTCCCGCCGCGCGTCGCGTCCAGATGCGGTCACCCCGGCCTCCTTTTTTCGGCACCCTGTGGCCTCTTCGGGCCACACCACCGGCGGCAGTATGCGCGGCATGAAGCGCAAGCCATAGTCCCCCAGAATAGTGACAGAGGCTGCCATGTCCCTGAACCGCGCCCTGGATGAAGCGGCCGCCTTCGCCGCGGCGAACGAGACGCCCTTCCCGCGCGATCTGCGCGCCCATCTGGAGTCCGGCTATTTCGAGCCGCCGCCCGACAACGCGGTGATCGGCCCGATCCGCCCGCGCGGCGCGCCGAACGGCCTGATCCTCCGCCACGGTAACATTGTCGCGAGCTGGGGCGACACGCGCCAGGTGGACCCGACCTTCAGCGTCGCCAAATCCTACCTGTCCCTGCTGGCCGGCATCGCCCATACAGATGGGTTGATCCCCGACCTGGACGCGAGGGTGGGCGACCGGGTGCGCGATGGCGGCTTCGAGGGCGAGCACAACGGCGCGATCACCTGGCGGCACCTGCTGCAGCAGACCTCGGAATGGGAGGGCACGCTGTTCGGCAAGTCCGACATCATCGACCGCGGCCGCAACCTGGCCGCCGAGGGGCGCGGCCGGAAGGGCGATTTGCGGGCGTTGCAGGCGCCGGGCACCTACTGGGAATACAACGACGTCCGGGTGAACCGGCTCAGCCTCGCATTGCTGCGTGTGTTCCGCCGCCCGCTGCCGGAGGTGTTCGCCGAACGGATCATGGCCCCGATCGGCGCCTCCGCCGACTGGCAATGGCACGGCTACGACAACTCGTTTGTCGACGTGGACGGCGTGCGCATGCAATCGGTCCCCGGCGGCTGCCACTGGGGCGGCGGGGTGTTCATCCATGCCGAGGACCAGGCCCGCATCGGCCAACTGGCGCTGCACCGCGGCCTCTGGGGCGGGCGGCGCATCCTGCCCGACAACTGGTTCGCGCAATCCCTGACCCCCTGCCCGCTGAACGCCAGCTACGGCTTCCTGTGGTGGCTCAACACGCTGCGCGCCCGTGTGCCGGCGGCACCCGAGAGCAGCTTCTTCGCCGTCGGCGCCGGCGGCAACACCACCTGGATCGATCCCGGAGCACGATCTGGTGGCGGTGCTGCGCTGGACCGATCCGGCCTGCGTCGGCGGCTTCGTGCAGCGGGTGCTGGCGGCCATCCGGCCGGATACTTCGCCCCCGGTTTGACCCCCTCGGGACCGCTTGTTAGCGTCCGCGGGCCAGAAAAGACCCGATGGGAAGCGTGCCGTGAAAGATACCTACGAAACCCTGCTGACCGCCGAACCGCAGGAACACACGCTGCTGGTCACGCTGAACCGGCCGAAATCCGGCAACGCGATGAACACCCAGATGGGCCACGACCTGCTGGATTTGTTCGACAGCGTGAACGCCGATCCGGCCCAATACCGCTGCATCGTCCTGACCGGCGCCGGCGAGCGCATCTTCTGCGCCGGCGGCGACCTCAAGGAGCGCAACGGCATGACCGACCAGCAATGGCAGAGCCAGCATCTGCTGTTCGAGCGCGGCATCCGCGCCCTGGTCGGCTGCCCGGTGCCGGTGATCGCCGCGGTGAACGGCGCCGCCTATGCCGGCGGCATGGAGATGTCGCTCTGCTGCGACTTCATCTACGCCGCCGAGCACGCCCGTTTCGCCCTGACCGAGGTCACCCTCGGCATCATGCCCGGCGCCGGCGGCACGCAGAACCTGCCGCGCGCGGTCGGCAGCCGCCGGGCCAAGGAGATCCTGCTGACCGGCAAGCCATTCACCGCCGCGCAGGCGCTGGAATGGGGCATGATCAACCGCATCTGCACCGCCGAGACCCTGCTGGCGGAAGCGCTGGAAACCGCCGCCACCATCGCCGCCAACGCGCCGATTTCCACCCGCCAGATCAAGCAGTCGGTCAATTTCGGCATGAACATGGATTTGCACAGCGCCATGATGTTCGAGATCGAGGCCTATAACCGCATGGTCCCGACGCAGGACCGCCGCGAGGGTGTCTTGGCGTATAACGAGAAGCGCAAGGCCAACTTCCAAGGCCGCTAGTGGTCCGATGCCAACGGGCACTTCAGCCCGTTGGCTGAATCGGCCCACAAAATCAAGCTAGTGCTCTGACGCATGCTGAACCATCCCAATCCGTCAGAGCACTAGAGGGGAACCGGAAAATGAACCAGATTTCGCCGAACGGAGACGGCCTCACCCGCGCCCTGGTCGAACAGGCGCTCGCGGTCCGCTACGAAACCCTCACCGAGGAAGCCCGCGCGCTGGCCCGGCAATGCATCCTCGACTACATCGCCTGCACCCTGCCCGGCGCCGCCGAACCGCTCACGGACATGATGTTCGCCGAACTGGAGGACCAGGGCGGCCGCGAAACCGCCACCGTGATCGGCCATGCGAAGAAGCTGCCCGCCCTGTCCGCGGCGATGATCAACGGCGCCGCCTCGCACGCGCTCGATTTCGACGACGTCAACCTCGCCATGCCCGGCCACCCCAGCGTCGCCATCCTGCCCGCCCTGCTGGCGCTGGCGGAGGAACGCGGCTCCACGGGCGCTGCCGTGATCGCCGCCTTCGTCGCCGGCTACGAGCTCGAATGCCGCTTCGGCAGCGCCCTGAAGCCCGGCCATTACGACGGCCTCGGCTTTCACGCCACCGGCACCATCGGCACCTTCGGCGCGGCGATGGCCTGCGCGCACCTGATGGGGCTCGACCTGGACACCGCCTGCACCGCGCTCGGCATCGCCGGCACCCAGGCGGCGGGGCTGAAATCCATGTTCGGCACCATGTGCAAGCCGTTCCACGCCGGCAAGGCCGCCTATCACGGCCTGCTCTCGGCCCGCCTGGCCGCCCGCGGCTTCTCCTCGCGCCCCGACGTGCTGGAATGTCCCCAGGGCTTCGCCCGCACCCACAGCCCGGACTTCCACCCCGAGCAGGCCATGGCCACGCCGGAAGGCGGCCTGCACATGCGCAACAACCTCTTCAAGTACCACGCCGCCTGCTACCTCACCCACGGCCCGATCGAGGCCGCCCGCAAGCTGCGCGACGGCCACGGCGTCACCCCGGACAACGTGCAGAAGATCGTCCTGCGCATCGACCAGGCAACCGACCGCGTCTGCAACATCGCCAAACCCGCCACCGGTCTCGAAGCCAAGTTCAGCCTGCGCCTGACCACGGCGATGGCGCTGGCGGGCCTCGATACCGGCCGGCTGGACAGCTACACCGACGCCAACGCCGCCGACCCGAAACTGGCCGATCTGCGCGACAGGATGGAGATCGACTTCCAGCACGGCTGGCCGCACACCCTGGCCGAGATGGATATCCACCTCACCGACGGCCGGGTCGTGACCAGCCGCCACGACGCCGGCATCCCCGCCCCGGACGTGGCAGAGCAGGGCCGGCGGTTGGAGGAGAAATTCACCGCGCTCGCAGACCCGATCCTGGGCGCCAACCGCGTCAGCCGCCTGTTGGGCGCGGTGGCCGAACTCGATCGCGCGCCGAACGTCCGGGAATTGATGGCGCTCTGCGTCTGACCCCTCCGGCGCCCGCCCGGGCGCCGGCGCTCAGACCTTCTTCAGGAACTCGGTGCGCAGCACCAGGCCCTTGATCTTCTCGGCATTGCACTCGATCAGCGCCTCGTCGTCGGTCAGCCGGATGTTCCTGATCACCGTCCCCCGCTTCAGGGTGGCGGACGTGCCCTTCACCTTCAGGTCCTTGATGACCTGAACCGAATCCCCGTCGGCCAGGGCGGCGCCGTTGCTGTCTTTGGTGGGCATGGTTCAGGTCCTGTTCTGCTGACTGGCCGACTCGCGTTCGGACCGACCGCGCGTCGGTGCGCGGCCGGTCCATGCTCCTCAAAACCATATTAACGGGAGGCGCGCCATGCCCCTACTGCGGGACATCCGCCCGGCATTCCCTCAGCCGCGCCGCGGCGGCGGCAGCCCGAATCCCGCAGGCGTCTCATTTGCCGATTCCTGGGAATGAGTCTCACCGCCCGCGACGGCCTGCCGTCGCGTCCGATCGCCCGCCACCGCCGGCGGCGTCGCCGGCGTGGCCAGTTCCGGCTCCAGCGCTTCCCACAACCAGCGCGCCAGCGCATGCTCGGTCCACGCCGCCGCCCCCGCCGCCGCCCCATCCGCCGCGACCTTCTGCCGCTGTGCCTGCAGCCGCAGCAGCAGCCGAAGCGAGGATTTCGCCTCCCGCAGCATCGCCGTCGCCTGCGCGGCGAACTCGCGCGCGACCTCGGGCTCGCGCCGCCGCTCCTCCGCCTGTCGCAGGCAGTCCGCCGCCCAGGCATCCGCGGCGACGAACTGCGCCGCCAGCCGCCCCTCGGCCGCGTTCACCGGCAGCAGCGCCACCACCGCCGCCATCGCCGCCCGGTCCCGCCGCGCCGCCGCCGCCGGATCGTCCGTCGCCGGCCGCGGCAACGCGCGCCGCAGTGTCAGAATGATGTCCTGCAACGCCTCCCGCGGCGGCAGGCGCGCCGGGTCGGCTGAAATCTTCGTTGTATGTTTCATGTGGTTAGTATAGCAGTCACTTAGACTAACTGGCAACCGAAAACGTCCAACCGGTCTCCTGGCCAACCCGCCCCGCCCGGAGCACCCGCCCGGAGAACCCGAAAGTCATGTCCGAACGGCGATTTGATCGCGATTCGCCAGGGATTCGGCGGGCTCCGGGCGCCTGCGCGCTTGCAAATCGCGCAACGGGACTCCTATCGTCGCCGACCGGTGTCGAACGCGTCATCGGGGGATAGCCGCTACGCAAGCAAATTGCGCCCAATCAATAAGCAAGAAATCAGGGAGTAGCTGCCGTGTCTGGATCAATCAGGACCAACTCGATCATTCCCTGGTGGAAGGAACCCACCAAGGACCAATGGTACGCCTATGTCGCCGCCTGGCTCGGATGGACGCTCGATGCGTTCGACTTCACCATCTTCCTGCTGCTGATGGTGCCGATCAGCAAGGAATTCGGGGTACCGCTGACGGCGGTCACCGCCGTCTTTGCCGTCACGCTGTGGCTGCGCCTGATCGGTGCCACCGCCGCGGGATGGATGGCGGACCGCTGGGGCCGCAAGGCGCCGCTGATGATATCCATCTTCTGGTACTCGATTTGCAATTTCATCGCCGCTTTCTCGCCGACCTTCGCCTTCCTGTTCTTCTGGCGGGCCGTGCTGGGCATCGGGATGGGTGCGGAATGGCCAGCCGGCGCGGCGCTGGCCATGGAGTCCTGGCCGGCGCGCTCGCGCGGCCTGATGTCGGGCGTGCTGCAAGGCTCCTGGGGCCTCGGCTTCGCGCTCTCCGCCGCCGCCTATGGCTTTCTCTACACGCCGCTGGAAGCGATGGGGCCGGGCTATGGCTGGCGCGGCCTGCTGATGCTCGGCGTGCTGCCGGCGCTCGCCTGCGTCTGGATCCGCTTCTATGTGAAAGAACCGGAAGTCTGGGCCGAGAACCAGAAAATCCAGACCGCCACCCGCCGGGAAGTGAAACTGCCGCTGCTCGCCATCTTCAAGCGGCAATATCTGTGGAACACCCTCACCGGCTGCCTGTGGATGGCCGCCAATTTCTGCGCCTATTACTCCATCTGGGCGCTGATGGGCACCTACTTGCAGAAGGAACTGGGATGGACACCGGCGATGGTGGCGGTGCCGTTGTTCTGGGGCAATATCCTGGTGTTCATCTCGTCCACCTTCTGGGGAGGCTTATCGGATAAGATCGGGCGGCGCTGGGCACTCATGATACCATGCACCATCGCGATCTTCGTCACGCCGATCTACCTGACGACGCATGATCCGCTCTGGATCGTCGGCGGCTTTCTCCTGCAAGCCCTGATCGTCGGCGGGAAGGACACCCTCAACCCGGCCTGGCTGTCGGAACGCTTCCCCACCGAAATCCGTGCCACGGCCGCGGGCTTCGTCTATCACCAGGGCGCCATCTGGGGCGGCTTCGTCGCGCCCGTTCTCACCTATTTCGCGATCAATCAGAACATGGGCTTCGCCAAGCCGATGATGATCGCGACCATGGGATCGCTCGTGGTCCTGGTCCTTGGGGTATTCCTGGGACCCGAGACCAAGGGCAAGGTCCTGGTGGCCGACCTGGAGATCTTCGGCAAGGAGGAGTTCCCCTAACCCCAGTCAAGCGGGTTCGAGGGCGGCCGGGGCACGGGCTCCGGCCGTTCTCGTCCTGCCCCCTTCCGGCTTCGCCCCCTCATCGGGCTTCGGTCCCGAAACGGGTTCGGCTCGGAGCCCCGCTCATATCCGCGCCGCAACCGGCAGGGCACTGACCGACACGTCCACATACAGCCCCTTGAAATCATTCGCATCGCCGAAATAACCGCCCGATACCGGCAGCGCCTGCTCGGCGGTACGGGTCACGCCCACGCGGACCAGGTTGGCGCCGGCGAGCAGGCCGTTGGTCGGGTCATACTCCACCCAGCCCGCCCCGGGCAGGTAGACGCTGCACCAGGCATGCGTGCTGCCGCCGCCGCGGGCCGTTCCCGACCTGTCGTCGTACAGTACCCCGTCACGAACCGGGTCGCCAGGCCGAAGCTGCGCAACGCCTCCATCATCAGCACGGCGAAATCCCGGCAGGTGCCCGACCCCAGTTCCAGGGTCCGGGCCGGCGTCTGCGTGCCTTCCTCGTAGCGCGCGCGGTATTCGAACTCGGACTGGATGGCGCGCGTCATCGTCTCCATCACCTTCATCGTGTGGGCGTTGCCCAGGCCGGTGATGAAACGCCTGGCCCAGTTGTCCACCGTGCGGTTGGGATCGGGCAATTGCCGTTCGGTCAGCCGCGCCAGGTCGGGAGCCTCCTCCGCCGCGTAGGAGAACGGAAACACCTCCGCCGCCGGGTCCAGGGCGCAAACCGGCAAGGGCGGTCCGTCCGGATGATGCGTCAGGTCGAGCGTCGAGACGATGCGCAGATGTTCCGTGCGCAAATCCTCCGGCCATTCCAGATAGCAGATGGAATTGCCGAACACGTCATGCGCCCAGCGCGTGCGGAACGGCGGCGGATCGACCTCGACGACGGATCGGTGCAGGCGCAGATCGTGGCTGTCGTCGGGCCGGATCATCATGCGGTGACGCAGCAGTCCGACCGGATTGTGGTAGCTGTATTCGGTGGTGTGAACGATGTTGATGCGCGCCATTTAGCCTCCCGGTCGTCGGTCCAGCCGCACCGGCGCGCCAAACTCGATCGGCCCGATGGTCTCCGGCGTGCAATACGCCCCCACGCAGTTCCCGAACCCTTGCGCCACGGTCCGCAGCACGGAAACATCCTGTTCCGCGGTGTCGGGATCGAGTGTCACCATCGCGCAGCGCAGCACCGGCGCGTCCGTGCGCAGCCGCACGGCGCCCGGCCCCTCGCCGATGACCAGCGTGCGGCCGAACCAGTCCGTCTCGCGCATCGCCGGATCATCGGTGCGGACCACCAGATTGATCCGGAACCGCCCCAGCCCGACCGCGCCGCCATGCGCGGCCTCGACCGCGGCGGCGGTCCCCTCGGTCACCACGGAAACCGGCATCAGGTCGAAGGTCCCCCGGCTCATCTGGATCAGATGCACCTCCTCCCCGGCCGCCTCCGACAGCCTTGCGGTCAGCTCCGGATCGTCCAGCGCCCCCTCCCAGCCATCCGGCGCCACCACCCGCACCGGCGAGTTGCGCGGGTCCCCGGGGGCCTCGTAGCGCGCCGTGTGCAGCACGAGCGCAAACAGGTCCCGCCCGGTCAGCCAGGGAAAGCGGGACCGGTTGGCGGATTTGACGAACGCGTATTGCCGGTCGCCCAGCAGCCCGTTCCACCCCAGCTCGGCCCGCTCCAGCGCCTCCGCCCGCATCGATTTCACCGGAAACCGGTTCATCCCCACCAGCGTGCCGATCCGCATCAATCGGTCCTCCTTAATGCGACCGGGGCTAATACGATCGGGGCATTCCCAGCACATGCTGGCCGACATAGGCCAGGATCATGTTGGTCGAGATCGGCGCGATCTGCGTCAGCCGCGTATCGCGCCATTTGCGCTCGATGTCGTATTCCCGCGCATAGCTGAACCCGCCATGCGTCTGCATCGCCGCCTCCGCCGCCTTCCAGGCCGCCTCGCGACGCCAGCAGCTTGGCGATGTTGGCGTCCGCGCCGCAATCGCTGGCCGTCGTCGAACAACGCGGCCGCCCGGCGGCAGATCATGTCGGCGGCTTCCAGTTCCGCCCAGGCGCGGGCGATCGGGAACTGCACCGCCTGGTTCTGGCCGATCGGCCGGCCGAACACCACGCGGCTGTTGGCATAGTCCGTCGCCTTGCGGATGAAGAACTTGCCGTCGCCGATCGCCTCGGAGGCCACCAGCACCCGCTCGGCGTTCATGCCGTCCAGGATGTAGCGGAAGCCCTTGCCTTCCTCGCCGATCAGGCTGTCGGCGGGAATGCGCAGATTGTCGAAAAACACCTCGGTGGTGTTGTGGTTGATCATCGCGTCGATCGGCCGGATATCCAGTCCCTTGCCCAGGTTGGACTTCAGATCGATCAGGAACACCGACAACCCGTCCGACCGCTTCTTCACCTGGTCCGCCGACTGGGTGCGCGCCAGCAGCAGCATCATGTCCGAATGCAGGGCGCGCGAGGTCCAGACCTTCTGCCCGCTCACCAGGTACCCATCCCCGTCGCGCACCGCGCGGGTCTTCAACTGCGTGGTGTCGGATCCCGTCGTGGGCTCGGTCACGCCGAACGCCTGCAGCGTGATCCGCCCGGCGGCGATCTCCGGCAAATATTTCCGCTTCTGCTCCGCGCTGCCATGCCGCAGCAGGGTGCCCATGATGTACATCTGCGCATGGCCCTGGCTGGCGTTGCAGCCGCAGGCGTTGATCTCCTCCAGGATCACCGCCGCCGCCCGCAGGCTCAGGCCGCTGCCGCCATATTCCTCGGGGATCAGCGCGCCGAGGAAGCCGGCATCGGTCAGTTCGCGAACGAACTCCGTCGGATAGGCCTTGTCGTCCTCCAGCTTGCGCCAGTAGGCGCCGGGATATTTGGCGCAGATGCGGCGCACGCTGTCGCGCAGCTCGGGGAAATCCTCCCCGATCCCCACCATCGTCTCGCCACTGCCCATCTTGCTCGAATGATCGTCGGCCATCGTCCCGCTCCCTTGTCCGTTGCCCGCAAGCTGCCTCCGCGGCGGCCGCGAGGCAAGACAGAGGGGGTCAGGCGCGGCCGTAGGTATCCTCGATGCGCACGATGTCGTCCTCGCCCAGATAGCTGCCGGACTGCACCTCGATCAGCGTCAGCGGAATGCGCCCCGGGTTTTCCAGCCGGTGCACGCAGCCGAGCGGCAGGTAAACGCTCTCGTTCTCCCGCACCGTCAGCTTTTCGTTGTCGCGCGTCACCAGCGCGGTGCCGTTCACCACCACCCAGTGCTCGGCCCGGTGATGATGCTTCTGCAACGACAGCTTCTGCCCCGGCGGCACCACGATGCGCTTGACCTGGAAGCGGTCGCCCTGGATCAGGCTCTCGTAGAACCCCCAGGGGCGATAGACCCGGTTATGCGTGGTCGCCTGCTTGCGCTTGTCCGCCTTCAGCCGGTCGACCACCTTCTTCACGTCCTGCGCGGCATTGCGGTCCATCGCCAGCACCGCGTCCTCGGTCACCACCAGCACGACATCCTTCAACCCGACCACCGCGGCCAGCATGCCGTCGCTGCGGACGTAGCAATTCTCCGCCCCCTCCAGCACCACGTCACCGAGCGCCACGTTGCCGGCTGCATCCTTCCGGCCCAGTTCCCAAAGCGCCGCCCAGCTGCCGACATCCGACCAGCCGATATCGGCCGGCACCACCGCGGCCCGGTCGGTCGGTTCGGCGACCGCGTAGTCCAGGCTGATATTCGGGCTGGCCGCGAACTCGTCCACCCCCAGCCGGATGAAATCCAGATCGGTGTGGCGCGCCTTCACCGACGCGCTGACCGCCGCCAGCACCTTCGGCGCGTGCGTCTCCAGTTCGCCGATCAGGGTGCGGGCGGTGAACACGAACATGCCGGAATTCCACAGATGCCGGCCGGACGCGACCAGCGTGGCGGCGGTGGCGGCATCGGGCTTTTCCACGAAACGGGCCAGCTCATGCACGCCGTCCAGGCCGGCCAGCGGCGCCCCGACCTCGATATAGCCGTAGCCGGTTTCCGCCGCGCTCGGCTTCATGCCGAAGGTCACCACGCGCCCGCTCCGCGCCGCCGCCACCGCCGCGGTCAGCGCGGTCCGCAGCGCCGGCAGGTCGGCGATCGAGGCGTCCGCCGCCATCATCCACAGCACCGCGTCGGGGTCTTCCTCGGCCACCAGCAGCGCCGCGGCGGCGATCGCCGGCGCGCTGTTGCGCCCCACCGGCTCCAGCACGATGCGCGCCCCCTCGATCCCGGCGGCACGCAGCTGCTCGGCGATCAGGAACCGGTGCTCCTGGTTGCAGACAACGATCGGCGGGGCGAATTCCGGCCCGGCGGCACGCAACGCGGTCTCCTGGATCATCGTCCGCTCGGAGATCAGCGGCCAGAGCTGCTTGGGGAAGCTCTCGCGCGAGACCGGCCAGAGCCTTGTGCCGGAACCGCCGGACAGGATCACGGGAACGATGCGGGTCTCGGTCATGCTGCAAATCTCTCGCGTTTGGATGCGGGGTCTATAGCCAGCGCCTCGCCGCATTGTCCACTTTGCGCGCCGTTTCGCGTCAACCGGTTGCACGCCGGGGGCAATGGGGCAAGATATCCAACTTACACCCCATCAAAGCGAGTTTTCCGATGTCCTCAGCCACCCCCTCCCTGGCGAACGACCCCGCGACCGCCATCCGCGCGGAAACCCTCCGGATCGAGCCGGAACTGATCGAAATCCGCCGCGACATCCACGCCCATCCGGAAATCGGCTTCGAGGAGGTGCGCACCGCCGGCGTGGTCTCGCGGGAACTGGAACGCCTCGGCATCGCCCATCGCACCGGCATCGCCGGCACCGGCGTGGTCGGCCTGATCGAGGGCGGCCGCCCCGGTCCCGTCCTGGCGATCCGCGCGGACATGGACGCGCTGCCGATCCAGGAACAGACCGGCCTGCCCTTCGCCAGCCAGAACCCCGGCAAAATGCACGCCTGCGGCCACGACATCCACACCACCACGCTGCTCGGCGTCGCCGCGGTGCTCAAGCAGCTCGCCCCGCGGCTCGCTGGCACGGTGAAGCTGGTGTTCCAGCCCGCGGAAGAGGGCCTCGGCGGCATGGCGCGCATGATCGCCGAGGGCGTGATGGACGGCCCCAAGATCGACATGGCGCTGACCCTGCACAACCACCCCGACATTCCCATCGGCCGCTTCGGCTTCGCCCGCGGCCCCAGCCTCGCCGCGTCGGACAAGTTCGAGATCACCGTGCACGGCAAGTCCGGCCACGCCGCCTTCCCGCAATACGCGGTCGATCCCATCGTCGCGGCGGCGCAGCTGGTCGGCATGCTGCAAACGGTCGTCTCGCGTGAGGTCAAGCCGGTGCACCCCGCCGTCGTCACGGTGGCCGCCATCCATGCCGGCACCGCGCACAACATCATCCCCGACAGCTGCCTGCTGCGCGGCACCGTGCGCACCCTGCACGGCGAAGCCCAGGACGCCGCCGAAGCCGCCATGCGCCGCCTGTGCGACGGCATCGGCGCCTCGATGCGCGTGCGCTGCGACATGACCTACACCCGCGGCGTCCCCGCCCTGGTGAACGACGACGCGGTGCTCGACCGCGTGGTCCGCTCGGTGCGCGGCCAATGCGGCGACGTGATCGGCGAGGTGGAGGCGGTGATGGGCGGCGAGGATTTCGCCCTGATGGCCAACCTGGTCCCGTCCTTCCAGTTGAAAGTCGGCTCCGGCCAGCCCGGCCGCTCCGACGACCTGCACAATTCCGACTACCAGCCAGACGAGGCCTGCATCGGCCTCGGCGTGCAGGCACTTTCCCGCGCGGCGGTGGACATCCTGTCGTGAGGGTTTGCGTCTACGGCGCCGGCGCGATCGGCGGACACCTGGCCGGCCGCCTGTTCAAGGGCGGCGCCGAGGTGTCGGTGGTGGCGCGCGGCGCGCATCTGGCCGCCATGCAGCGCGACGGCCTGCATGTCCACGCCCCGGACGGCGAGATCCACGCCAAGGTGCAGGCCAGCGCAGAGCCGGCCGACCTCGGCGAGCAGGACGCGGTGATCGTCGCGGTGAAGGCGCCGTCGCTCGCCTCCGTCGCCGCCGGCATCCTGCCCCTGCTGGGCCCGGATACCTCGGTGGTGTTCGCCATGAACGGCCTGCCCTGGTTCTACTTCCACCGCCATGGCGGCAAGCTGGACGGCACCAGGCTGCCCCGCATCGACCCCGGCGACGCCGTCTGGAACGCCGTCGGCCCCGAGCGCGCCATCGCCGGCATCGTCTATTCCGCCTGCGCGGTCGCAGCACCCGGCCACATCCAGGTCGAGGGCCGCTCCCGCCTGCTGCTGGGCGAGCCGGACGGCACGATCTCGCCGCGCGCCCAGGCACTGGCGGAATTGCTGCGCGCCGGCGGCATCACGATGGAGGTAACCCCCAGGGTCCGCGAGGAGATCTGGCGCAAGCTGCTGCTGAACATGATCACCGGCCCGCTCTGCGTTCTCGGCCAGGCCAACCTGCACGACGCCCACGCCGACCCCGAAACCCAGGCCGCCTGCCTCACGATGCTCGCCGAGGCCACCGCGCTGGCGCATGCGATGGGCTGCGAGATCAGCCTGCCCGCAGACAAAATCATGGCCGCCAACCTCGCCTCGCGCCACAAGCCCAGCATCCTGCAGGACCTGGAACTCGGCCGCCCGATGGAGATCGACGCGCTCTACGTCACGCCGCTGGAACTCGCGAAGCAGCTCGGCGTGCCGATGCCGGTATTCGATCTGCTGGTGGCCCTGACCAAGGTGCGGGCGCGCTCGGCGGGGGTCTATCCGGGACGGCCCTGAAGCGCCGCCTCCGGCCGGCGCACCAGCCGCGCGGCCAGCCCGTTCAGCCGCGCCACCCACCATTGATCGAACAGCGCCAGCGGCACGGCGCACAGCAGCGTCGCGCCGAGGCTCGCCGCCGCCGTCAGCAGGATCGCGCCAGTGGGCGCGAGCGTGGCGGATGCGCGGATGAACACCGCCGCCCCGAGGGAGCAGAGGATCGGCACGTGCACCAGGTAGATCGGGAACGACAGCCGCCCGAGCCAGCGCGCCGCCGGCCCGCTCAGTCCCCGGCCCAGGGCCGCGCAGCGCAGCACCGCGGCGATCACCAGCATCGCGCCGAGGTCCCAGAGA
Organism: uncultured Alphaproteobacteria bacterium; assembly: GCA_963839645.1. Classification (GTDB taxonomy): domain Bacteria; phylum Pseudomonadota; class Alphaproteobacteria; order Acetobacterales; family Acetobacteraceae; genus PALSA-911. The sequence goes on from CAWIVZ010000003.1 coordinate 182,228, forward strand.
TAGGGCAGCGCCATCCGGCCCGGGATATAGGGCCTGAGAAACCCATACGGACCGTGCGGCCCGTCCACCGGGAAGCCGAGCAGCACCAGCCCCGCCACCAGCATGACCGCGGCCGCCGGCCAGGGAATGCGCGGCAGCCTGCCGTTCTGGATCAGCCACACCAGCACCATCCCCAGCACGAACTCGTTCAGATGGAAGTCCAGTTTGTGCAACGCCATCATCAGGAACCCGGCGACCGCGAACAGGATCGCCGGACCGCGGATGCCGGCGAACACGGGGGCCAGCCCCAGCGCGACCACGCTGCCGATCAGTTCGATCCGCATGGTCCAGAGCGACGTGTTGTAGAAATTGTCGCCGCGAAAGAACGTCCAGAAGGCACCCTGCGACACCGCGCCGGCGAGGGAAGGGACGAACGCCGGCAGCGGCTCCGGGCTGCCGCCGTTGCGCAGCCAATCCGTGCCGGCGATCCGGCCCGCCTCGGCGAAGCCATACAGATCGAAGGCATACAGCAGCCAGGCGCCGATCAGCGTCAGCACGCACGGACCTGCCAGCCGCGGCCAGCGCTTGATCAGGGCACGGACCGTTCCGTCCATGTCGCGCCGGCGAAAATACGGCATCGGCAGAACGAAGCCCGACAGCACGAAGAAGAACGCCACCGCGCCGCCGCCGCCCTGCAGCAGGGCGAAGCTCAGCCCGCCCAGCACGACGCCGTTGGCATCGGTGTCGATCGCCGCGATCACGCCCGGCGCGAAGCCCACCACCAGGTGATTGACCACCACCACCAGCGCCGCGATGCCGCGCAGACATTCCAGCGGCACGATCTTCGCCGGCCCGCCCGCGCCCACGCCCTCGCGCGCCGCGCTCGTCGGCGGCTCCGTCGTCTGGACGCCGGATCGCGGCGGCCGATCGAGCCCGTCGTTCATGCTGTCCGATCCGGCATGACCCGTCCTTCCAAAAAAGCCGCCGGCCGGCGCACCGTGCCCCTCGGCATCCCGATCAGCTCCATCTGAAATGCCGGCAAGTTAAAGTTTGCCGACCGGTAACGCCGTCTGCCCCAGCACCCAGCCCTCCCAGCGCCCGATCCACGGATCGTCCGGCACCGTGTCCGGCCGGTTGCCGGCCAGCACGTTCAGCACGCATAGCACGCCGAGCAGGCAATCGAAGCGATCCTCTCCCGCCGCGTCCGCCCCGCTTCCGTCGCGCACCAGCGCCGCCAGCGCCGGCTCCGGCGACGCGTTCAGCGCCGCCATCGCCGCGAACAGACCATCCGCCACGCCGGCCCGGTCCGATTGCCGGCGCTTGCTGCCGGCCAGCCGGATACCGAGATGGCGCAGCGCCTCCGCCGGATAGGTCTCCGCCAGCGCCACCGAGCCCGGCGCCAGCAGCGACCGGAACGGCCCCTCGAACGGCCATAGCCGCAATGGTTCGTTCGCGGCGAAGGCCGGCAGCAGCATGTCGCGCCAGGCGGCGATCGCGGCCTTGCCGGACTGGTTGGCCCCCAGCGTCCAGAACAGCGGCGCCCCGGCCGGCCGCTCGGCGGTGGCCCGGTCGCAGGCGCGCGACAGGCCGCCCGCGTCACCCAGCCCCAGCCGCCCGGCATGCGACGCCCGGGTCATGCCCTTGATGCCACGGGCGGGATAGAACGGCCGGTCGGGACCGATCTCGTCCAGGCTGGCGCACACCCGAAAGAAATCCGGCATCCGCGCCAGGCCGCGCAGGAAGGCCGGGAAATCCGCCTCGTCACGCCGCGCCGCATAGGCGCGCGGCAGCCCGAGCGGCAGATCCACGCCCAGTGCCACCGCGCCGCCGCCCGCCAGCCGGCGCAACCGGCCCAGGAATCCGCCGACCTCGCCAACCGGGGCAGGGGCCAGCAACCGCCAGCCATCGCCCTCCCGCAGCGCCATCGCCACCCAGCGCTTGCGGGCGTCCACGGACCAGTCCGCATGCGCCGCAAGCGTGGCCGGATGCCAGGCTCGCGCTGAAAGGGTTCCCGTCAGAGCGGCTTGTGCGCCCGCTCGATCAGGCGGCCGAAGAAGCCCGGCTTCTTCGGCGGCTTCGGCGGCTCCGCGGCCTTTTCGCGCTCGCGCGCCTCCGCCTCCTGCGCCCGCTGCTTGCTCGCCAGCCATTTGTCCAGGCTCATGCCAGCCTTGGCGGCACGCTTCGCCTCATAGGCACGCTGGCCCTCGGTCAGGGGCTTCGCACTCGTCGTCTTGGTGGTCTTCACATGTCCCTCGCAGGCTGGCGGCGCGGAAAATCGTCCCGCGCCGCCTATTTAGGACTAGCCGAGCGCCTTGAACACCGCCCGGCGCAGAATCCGGTCTTCCTGGGCCACCACGAACCCCTCGGTCGCGGCAACGTATTTCTGCCAGTCCGGATCGGCGTTGCGCGCCGCGCGGCGGGCTTCCATGTCGGCCAGGCTGTCATATTCCCAGATATGCGTGACCTGATTGAGCGGGCCGATCTCGCTGTAATGGTACCCGACGGGCGGGCCGAGATGCTTCAGCTGCACCGGCAGGCCGAACTCCTCGAAGATCTTCAGCCATTGCGGAATGCCGCGCGGGCGGATGGTGTAGATCCGCACATTGACGATCGCCTTCTTGCCGGGCGTCGGATACTCGGTCATGGAACGTGTTCCTTATCGTTGTGTGTTTCCCCCCGCCGGCGCAGGATCGCGCCGTCCAGGGCGCCCAGCCCCGCGTTGATCGCGATCCCCGTCAACGACAGCAGCACGAGGGCGGCGAACATCCGCGGCACTTCCAGGCGGTAGCCGGACTCCAGGATGCGGTACGCCAGCCCGGACGCAAACCCCCCGGACCCCGCGACGAACTCCGCCACCACCGCGCCCACCAGCGCCAGCCCGCCGGAAATCCGCAGCCCGGCCAGGAAATACGGCAGCGCCGCCGGCAGCCGCAGCAGGAACAGCGTGTCGCGGCGCGATGCGCCATACAGCCGGAACAGGTCGTTCAGCTCCGCCGGCGCCGAGGCCAGCCCGGCCGCGGTGTTCGCAAACACCGGAAAGAACGCGACGATGGTGGCGCATACCACCAGGGAAGCGAACGGATCGCCGACCCAGATGATCACCAGCGGCGCGATGGCCACGATGGGCGTCACCTGCAGCACCACCGCCCAGGGCAGGATCGCCGCCCGCGCCAGCCGGCTCGCCGACATCGCCAGCGCCAGCGTCACCCCCAGCGTGGCAGAAGTTACCAAAGCGGTGACCGTGACGATCAGCGTCGATGCCAATGAGCCCAGCAGCCCGAGCGGATCGGCGACGAACGCGCCGATGATCGCCAGCGGCCCCGGCAGGATATACACCGGCACCCCCGCCAGCCGCACCGCCGCCTCCCAGGCCGCGAGCGACAGCAGGCCGAACAGGCTCGGCGCGAAACGCATCCATCGGGGATTCATGCGTGCTCCGGCGCCTCATGCTCCAGGGCCCGTTCCATCGCGTGCGTGATGTCCGCCACCAGCGCGGCATAGCCGGGTTCAAGCCGCGTCTCCGGCCCCGCCACCAGCGGCGAGGCGATCTCGCGCGCGATCCGCCCGGGCCTCGGCGTCATCAGCACCACGCGCCGCGCCAGGAACGCCGCCTCGTAGATCGAATGGGTCACGAACACGATCGTGCAGCCGATCGACCGCCACAGCGCGATCAGATCGGTCTGCAGCCGGTGGCGGGTGAACTCGTCCAGCGCCGCGAACGGCTCGTCCATCAGCAGCAACCGCGGCCGGGTGACCAGCGCGCGGGCAATGGAAACCCGCATGCGCATGCCGCCCGACAATTGGCGCGGCCGCGACTTCTCGAACCCCGCCAGCCCGACCCGTTCCAGGGCCGCTTGAACATCGGGCTGGGCGTTCTGCCGCGAAACCCCGCGCAGGCGCAGCGGCAGGAACACGTTGTCCTCCGCCGTCGCCCAGGGCAGCAGCGTGGCGTCCTGGAACACGAACCCCACTTCGCCCGCCGCCGGCGCCCGCCCGCCATCCCAGTCCAGGCTGCCGGAATTTGGCCGGTCGAGACCGGAGATCAGCCGCAGCAGCGTCGACTTGCCGCAGCCGGAAGGCCCCAGCAGCACGATGAAATCGCCGCCCTCCAGCCGAAGCGACGCATCGCGCAGCGCAACGGTCCCATCCGGAAACCGCCGCCCGACGGAAGAAATAGTTAGCACGAAAGACGCTCGCGCTTCGCTGAAGATTCCGAGTTACGCTCGCGCTTCGCTGCCGCTTGTTAATGCTTCAGCTCCATCCCCACCCGTTGGTTGACGAACTGCGTGGTATAGGCGCGCGACGCGTCCAGACCCGCCGGATACACGCCCTCCTTCGTCATCGTGCGCAGGAACTCGGCCCACCGCGCCGGCGTCATCGCGCCGATGCCGTCCTTCAGCGCATCGCCGGAATCGACGATCCCCTTGGATTTCAGGATCTCGCGGCCATAGGCCAGCAGCGCGTCCGACATCTCCGGATTGGCCTTCTTGATCGCCGCGTTGGCCGGCGCCGGGTCGCCGTACAGATACCAGTACCAGCCCTCGATCGACGCATCGACGAATTTCTGCACCAGCTCCGGCCGCTCCTTTATGTTCTTGTCGGAGGTGGCGATCAGGCTCGCATACCCGGCGAACCCGCTATCGGCCACCAGCAGCACCACCGGCTTGAATCCGGCGGCATGCTGGATGGCGAACGGCTCGGAGCCGATATAGCCCTGCTGGATCGCCTTCGGATCGGCCAGAAACGGCTGCAGGTTGAAGGTGTAGGGGCGGATCTGGCTGTCGCTGTAGCCGTATTTCGCCCGCACCCAGTTCCACCAGCCCACGCGGGTATCGGAACCGATCATGATCGGCTTGCCCTTCAGCGCCTCGAAGCTGTCATTGCCCTGGCCGGGATGGGCGATCAGCACCGCCGGATCCTTCTGGAACGTCGCCGCCACCACGCGGAAGGGAATGTTCTCCTTGACGAAGTTCATCGCCGTGAAGCTGTTGGAGGCGATGTTGAAATCCAGCCGCCCGGCCAGCAGCAGCTGGGTGTGGTTCACCTGCGGCCCGCCCTGCTGGATGGTGACATCCAGGCCGCGCTTGGCGTAGAGCCCGGTGGCGGCGGCCTGGTAAAAGCCGGCGTATTCTGCCTCGGCCTTCCAATCCAGGCCGAAATTGATGTGGTCGGCGGCCCGCGCCGGGCCGGCCGGCAGCAGGGCGGCAGAAGCGGGAAGAAGCAGGGCCAGCAGGGTCGCGATGCGGGTCATGGGGCACTTCCGTGAACAGGGGTTGGAGGCGGCAGGATTTGGCCGGTAACGAAATGGGGGCCGGGCGTGAAACATGCAGCAGAACGCGCGCCAAAACACCATATCGCCGTTTCCCGGCGCGCGGAAATTCCCCCGCCGCGCCGGAAACCGCTCGCGAGAAGCCAAGATTTTGGAGAAGCCAGGCAGAATGACCTATCCGACGCCACGAACCGCCGGGGCAGGGGCCACGGACCCCTGGAACGGCACAAGCGACTATATCCGCGTCATCCTGCGCGACCTCGTCACCGAGGCGCATGTCGGCCTGCACCCCTGGGAACGCCATCCCGAACGTCCGACGCGCCTCGTGGTCAATGTCGAGATGTTCGCGGCCCTGCAGCGGCCCCGCCGCCGGGACGGCACAGGGGTTGATCGACTACGACCCGATTCGCGACGCGCTGAAAGCCTGGCCGTCCCGCCCGCACACCGACCTGCTGGAAACCCTGGTCGACGAACTGGTCGGGCTCTGCTTTCGCCATCCCGCGGTGCAGGCCTGCCGGGTGTCGGTGCTGAAGCCGGATATCTTCAACGAGGCGGCGGCTGTCGGCGTGGAGGTCTATCGCCGGCGCGAGGCCATTGCGGCCGGGAGTGCAGTGGTATGAGCGAGATGCGCACGGCCCTGATCACCGGCGGCGGCAAGCGTATCGGCGCCGCCATCGCCCGCAGGCTCGCCGCCGATGGCTGGCGGGTGATCGTGCACTACAACCGCTCGGGCGCGGAGGCAGAGACGCTGGCCGCGGAGATTTCCGCCGCCGGCGGCGCCTGCGCGCCGATCCAGGCCGACCTGTCCCGCCAGGACGCCATCGAGGGGCTGATCGGGCGGTGCGTCGCCGCCCATGGCCGGCTCGATTGCCTGGTCAACAATGCCTCGAACTTCTTTCATGACGACATCCGCAGCGTGACCTGGGACACGTTGGGCGCGCACCTCAACCCGAACCTGATCGCCCCGGTGCTGCTGTGCCGCGACTTCGCCGCCCAGTTCGAAAAGACCGACCAGCCGGCCCGCGAAGCCGGCTGCATCATCAACCTGCTGGACCAGAAGATCGGCAACCTGAACCCCGATTTCCTCTCCTACACGCTCAGCAAGATCGCGCTGGGCGGCCTGACCGAAATGCTGGCCATGGCCCTCGCGCCGCGCATCCGCGTCTGCGGCGTGGCGCCCGGCCTGACCATGATCAGCGGCAAGCAGACCGAGGCGTCGTTCCAGCGCGCCTGGCGCGCCGCCCCGCTCGGCCGCGGCAGCACACCGGCGGAAATCGCCGCCTGCGTGCGCTTCATCCTGTCGATGCCCTCGATGACCGGGGAGACCATCTTCGTCGACGGCGGCGAAAGCCTGCGCGGCCGCCCGCGCGACGTGGCGTTCGACCCGACGCTCGCCCGGCCCGCCCCGGCGCCCTGCCCGGGCACCGGATCATGAGCGACCGGGACCCGCCGCCCCGGGTCAAGGCCGGGCTGTGGGTGAAGATGGCGCTGCGGATGGCCGATTTGGGTGGCCGTTCCGGCGCCGTGCTGCGCAAGGGCGACCCGGACGCCGGCGGCGTGCTCGTGGTGCTGCGCGGGCGGGAGGGGTTGTCCGTCCTGTCGCAGATGCGCACCGCGGAGGGCGAACTGGGCTGGATGCGCGCGACCGGTCCGGCGCCGGTCGATCAGGAAGCGGCGGACGCGTATGTGACGCGCCAGGTGCGGTTCGACCCGGACCTGTGGGTACTCGAGTTCGACGCCCCCGATTTCCTGCCGCCGTTCGAAGCCAGGGTGATCTGAGACCCAAGATTCGCCAAGGCATCGGCAATGTATGGCGGAAGGCGCTGCGCATGGCTGATATCCGGCACGCTGCGAAGGCCGCGCTGCCGGCAATCGCCGTCCGGGCGATATCCGGAAAAACGGGGAAAAACTGCCGTTTTCTGCGGCACTTGACGGGACTGTGACCTGTTTGCCCGCGTCTCTGTTGCATCAACGCCACAGTGCGCTGAAAAGGGCAACAACCCTCTCGTCTTGCTCGTCCGACCGGTCTATGTTTTCCCCATCGAACGCGTACCGGTGGTTGGGCTCAAGGGCATGTGCTCCGGCCGAGTAACCACCGGAAGATATGACAATGAGGAGAGACAATACCATGAATCTTCGGAGCACGCTTCTGGCTGCTACCATCCTGGCTCTGCCGGTGGTCGGCCATGCACAGGGAATGCTGGATTACGGCGGCCGCAACCAGCCGATCTCGGGCGTCTACCTGGGTGGTGGCGTCGGTGCCAACTTCTCCCAGGAACAGAACAACACCATCACCGATGGCCCTTACAGCGCCAGCGGCAAGTTCAACTTCGACACGGGTTTCGTCGGCAAGTTGGCCGTCGGCTACGGCTTCGGCAACGGCTTCCGGGCTGAACTCGAAGGCAGCTACCGCTACAATGGGCTGTCCGGCACGAACCCGCTGCCGCTCGCCGGCGTCGCCCACGCTTCCGGCGACGTGCAGAAGTACACCGGCATGCTGAACGGCCTGTATGACTTCAACAATGTCTCGCCCTACGTGATCCCCTATCTCGGCGTCGGCATCGGCTACGGCGGCCAGGAATTGCAGGGCGTGAACATCTACACCAACAACACCGCTGCAAGCGCGCGCAACGGCAACATCCGCATCGGTAATACCACCAAGGGTTCGTTCGCGGTACAGGCAATCGTGGGCGCGGCTTTCCCGGTCACCCCGAACCTGTCGATCACGGCTGAATACAACTTCTTCGTGATGCCGACCGACCTGAACTACAGCGGCACCGGCACCGTTACCGGTCCGGACTCGGCTGGCGTTACGCGTACCTTCACGGGGACCGGCTCGACCAAGGTCCAGACCAGCTACAACCACTCGATCCTGATTGGCGTCCGCTACGCCTTCGGCGCGGCCCCCGCGCCGGTTCCGGTCGCCGCCCCGGCCCCGGCCCCGGCTCCGGCCCGCTCCTACCTCGTGTTCTTCGACTGGGACAAGTACAACCTGACCGACCGCGCACAGCAGATCATCGCCGACGCGGCCGCGAACTCGAAGAAGGTCAGCTACACGAAGATCGAGTTCGAACGGCTACACTGACACCTCGGGTTCGCCCGCCTACAACAAGGGCCTGTCGGTCCGTCGTGCCCAGGCCGTGGCCGCCCAGCTCGTGAAGGACGGCGTGCCGAAGAAGGACATCGTCATCACCGGCTTCGGCGAAACCAACCCGCTGGTTCCGACCGGCCCGAACGTTCGTGAGCCGCAGAACCGCCGCGTCGAAATCGTCATCAAGTAAGGCGACGATTTCTGGACTGACTTTGGATCGGGGCGCCGCAAGGCGCCCCTTTCTTTTTGCCTGCCCCCTTGGCATGACGATCCTGGGGGTGCAGATCCTCCGGATACGCGGCCATAAGGGAGATCGACGGATGCGGTGGCGGAATTGGCTGGTTGCGGCGTTCGCTTGGCCGTGTCTGTTCTCGGCTCTGCTGTCCGGCCCGGTTGCGGCGCAGCCGTTTCAGGGCGTCTATCTCGGTGCCGGCTTCGGCTATCACGCGACCAATGATGTGCGCGCGGCGCCATTCCCCGCATCCGCCCTCGGCGCCAACGGCCTTCAGCTGCGCACCAATGGCGGCTTCGCCGGCCTCGGCAGCATCGGCTACGGCTTCGGCAATGGCTGGCGGCTGGAAGCGGAAGGCAGTGCCCGGCTGAACAAGCTCGGCCACCTCAACGGCACCGCGTTCCCCACCAGTTCCAGCGGCTCTCTCAACACCTACGCCCTGATGGCGAACGCGTTCTACGATCTCGATGTCCGCTCGCCCTGGATCTATCCCTATATCGGCGGCGGCATCGGCGCGGCCTGGAACACCGCCAGCTCCCTGCAGGCCAGTTCGTCGAACCCCCTGTTCGGCTTCAACAGCAGCAATTCCGCCGCCGGCTTCGCGGTGCAGGCCATCGCCGGCGTGTCCTTCCCGGTCTACAACACCCCCGGCCTGTCCTTCACGGCGGAATACCGCCTGTTCAGCATGCCGATCACCCGCACGCTTGACGGCACCGCCGCCACACCCGCCGGCCCGGTCCCGGCCGGCCTGAAGCTCGGCACGATGATCGACCAGTCGGCGCTGATCGGCGTGCGCTACGCCTTCGGCATCCAGCCGCCGCCCTCGCCCCCGGCTGCCGCCCCCGCGCCCGCCCCGGCCGCTTCCCGGTCGTTCCTGGTGTTTTTCGACTGGGATAAATCCGTCCTGACCGAGCGCGCCCGGCAGGTCGTCCGCGAGGCCGCCAACGCCTCGCAAAAGACCCAGACCACGCATATCGAGGTCAACGGCTACACCGACAGCTCCGGCACGCCCGCCTACAACAAATCCCTGTCGCTGCGCCGCGCCCAGGCCGTCGCCGGCGAATTGGTGAAGGACGGCGTCGCCAAGGAAGCGATCCGGATCGAGGGCTTCGGCGAGTCGAACCCATTGGTCCCAACCACCGCGGGCGCGCGCGAGCCACAAAATCGCCGCGTCGAGATCCATATCCACTAAGCCGGGTAGTAACCGCAAAGCCCGGATGGCGGTCCGGCTTCACGATGGCCAGTCTATGGACAAGACATCCATAGCATCCAGCGAGGCCAAGATGGACATGCAGACACAAGCCGCCCCGACCGAGTTGTTCGACGAGTCGCTCTGGCAGCAGGTACTGGCCCGCGAGCCCGGGGATTTCCTCTACGCCGTCACCACCATGGGCGTGTACTGCCGCCCCGGCTGCCCCTCGCCGCGCCCGCTGCGGCGCAATGTCCGCTTCTTCCCGGACGTGCAAAGCGCCGAGCAGCAGGGCTTCCGAGCCTGCAAGCGCTGCGACCCGAAGGGCGAGCGCGCCGCCATCGCCCGCGCCGTGGTGGAGGATGCCTGCGCCTTCATTGAGCGCGAGGAAGCCATCCCCTCGCTGGAAGCCCTCGCCGCGCGTTCCGGCTATTCGCGTTTCCATTTCCTGCGCCTGTTCCGCGACCACACCGGCCTGACCCCGCGCAGCTACGCCGAGGGTGTGCGCGCCCGCCGCCTGAACGCCGCACTCGCCGGCGGCGCCCGCGTCATCGACGCCGTGGCCGATGCCGGCTTCGGCTCGGAAAGCCGGGTCTACGAAAACACCGGCAAGCTGCTCGGCATGACCCCGGGTGCGGCGCGCCGGGGCGGGCAGGGGGAAACCATCCGCACCGCCTTCGCCGACTGCCCGTTCGGCCGCCTGCTCGTCGGCGCCACCGGCACGGGCGTGTGCTTCATCGGCTTCGCCGAGCCCGACAACGCCCTGCTCGGCGATCTGCAGCAGCGCTTCCCCAGGGCCCAAATAATCCAGGACGATCAGGCCCTCGCCGGCACTGTCCGCGCGGTGCTCGAATTCCTGGAGGAACCGGCCGAGGCGCTGGACCTGCCGCTCGACCTGCGCGGCACCGCCTTCCAGCAGCGCGTCTGGCAGACCCTTTGCCGCATCCCGCCGGGCGAAACCCGCACCTACGCCCAGCTGGCGGAAATGATCGGCAATCCCCGCGCCATCCGAGCCGTCGCCCGTTCCTGCGCCACCAATCCGGTCTCCCTCGCCGTGCCCTGCCACCGCGTGGTCGGCAGCGACGGCAACCTCACCGGCTATCGCTGGGGCGTGCCGCGCAAGCAGGCGCTGCTGCAGCGCGAACGCGAAGCCACCGCTTCCTGACCGGCCGTCCGCATGCTGAAATAGCCCGAGGGAACGAACCGCCCCCAAGGGAGGAAGCTGCATGGTAACGGCCAAGGCCGCGGTGCTGCGCGCAACGAACGCGCCGATGACGATCGAGACGGTCCAGGTCGGCCCGCTCCAGCCCGGCGACGTGCTGGTAAGGATCCGCGCCGCCAGCCTCTGCCACACCGACCTCGAGGCCATCGAGGGCGGCCTGGCCGTGCAACTGCCCGCCGTGCTCGGCCACGAGGCCGCCGGCGAGATCGCGGAACTTGGCGCCGGCGTCACCAGCCTCGCCGTCGGCGACCGCGTCATCCTCTCCTGGAACCCGCATTGCGGCGCCTGCTTCTATTGCGACCGCGCCCAGCCGATCCTCTGCACCCAGTTCCTCGCCAACGGCCCCAAGGGCTTCCATTTCGACGGCAGGCCCCGCCTGACCTGCGACGCCCCTGGCCTTTCCGGCCCGATGCACCAGCTGATGTATCTCGGCGGCTTCATGGAATACGTCGTCGTCCCCGCCCAGAGCGCCATCCGCGTCCCCGCCAACATGCCGTTCGACCGCGCAGCCCTGATCGGCTGCGGCGTGATGACCGGCGTGGGTGCGGCCACCCGCATCGCCGATCTGCGCTGGGGCTCGGCCGCCCTGGTCATCGGCTGCGGCGCCGTTGGGCTCTCGGCCGTGCAGGGCTGCCGCCTCGCCGGCGCCGGCACCATCATCGCCGTCGACCCGAACCCCGCCCGCCGCCAGCTCGCCCAGGCCGTCGGCGCCACCCACGCGGTCGGCGCCGACCTCGCAGAGGTCCAGGCCCTGGCCAGGTCCCTCACCGACGGCCGCGGCGCGGACGTGGTGATCGAGGCCGCGGGCCGCCCCGAGGGCTTCGCGATGTCGGCCGAGGTGGTCCGCCCCGGCGGCAATATCGTCTGGCTCGGCAAGATCGCCGTGTCGGAGCCCATGCAGTTCCGCTGGGGCAGCCTGATGCAGGAGAAGCGTATCGTCCGCTCCTCCTATGGCGGCGCCAGGCCGGCGCAGGATTTCCCTCTGCTGGCGCGCGCCTATCTGGACGGCCAGCTGAAGCTCGACGAGATGATCTCCGCCCGCATCCGGCTGGAGGACATCAACGAAGGCTTCGCCGCCCTGAAACGCGGCGAAACCGTGCGCAGCGTCATCCAGTTTGGCGGACTCGCATGAGGAGCGCGGCATGAAGATCTACGAAGGGGGCAGGGGCCTCAACGGCGCGGTCGTCACCGTGGACGGCGCCCCGCTCGACCCCCGCTTCGACATCCAGCGCTTCAGCCCCATGGGCTTCGAATGGACCTACGAGGGCGCCGGCCCCCGCCAGCTCGCCCTCGCATTGCTCGCCGATCACCTGAACGACCCGGCCCGCGCCCTGGCATTGAGCGAGCCGTTCATGCGTGCTGTGGTGGCGGAACTGGACAATGCCTGGCAACTCACCAGCGCGGAAATAGACCAATCGCTGCAAGCGATCTGACAAAACCGAGGGAACCCCCATGACCGCACGCGCTGACATCGACGCCGCCCTGCAACGCGCCACCGAAACCGGCGCCGTTCCCGGCGTGGTCGCCATGGCCACCGACGGCAAGGACACGATCTACGAAGCCGCCTTCGGCGAGACATCCCTCGGCGGCGGCGCGAAGATGCGGAAGGACACGGTCTTCTGGATCGCCTCGATGACCAAGGCGATCACCGCCACCTGTTGCATGCAACTGGTCGAACAGGGCCGCCTCGGCCTCGACGACGATCTCGGCAAACTGGTGCCGGCGCTGGCTACGGCAAAGGTGCTGGCAGGCTTCGACGCCGCCGGCAAGCCGATCCTGCGCCCGGCCAAAACCGCCATCACGCTGCGCCGCCTGCTCACCCACACCGCCGGCTTCGCCTACGACATGTGGAACGCCGACATGCTGGCCTATTCCAAGGCCGTGCCGATGCCGCGCCACGAAACCTTCATCAAGCCGGAGGACTGCCTGCCGCTGGCCTTCGACCCCGGCACGCGCTGGGCCTACGGCGTCAATATCGACTGGGCGGGCAAGGCCCTCGAAGCGGTCACCGGCCAGAGCCTCGACGCCTACATGCAGGAACATGTCTGCCAGCCGCTCGGCATGGCCTCCACCGGCTACCGCCTGCGCCCGGAGATCAGCGCCCGCCTCGCCGGCATGCACCAGCGCGCGCCCGACGGGAAGCTGGCCCCCACCGCCTACGACCCGCCAATGGACCCCGCCACCTTCCTCGGCGGCGGCGGCCTGTACGGCTCCCCCGGCGACTACATCCGCTTCATCCGCATGATGTTGAACAAGGGCACGCTGGACGGCGTGCAGGTGCTGAAGCCGGAAACCGTCGCGCTGATGGGCCAGAACCACATGGGCGAGCTGAACGTGGAGGTGATGCACACCGCCATCCCCAATTTGTCCAACACCGCCGATTTCTGGCCTGGCATGACGAAGAAATGGGGCCTCAGCTTCCTGATCAACACGCAGGACGTCCCCGGCGGCCGCTCCGCCGGCAGCCTGTGCTGGGGCGGCCTGCGCAACACCTATTTCTGGATCGACCCGAAGCGCGGCGTCGGCGGCACCATCATGACCCAGATCCTGCCCTGGGCCGATCCCACCGTGCTCGGCCTGTACGACGCCCTGGAGCACGGCGTCTACCGCATGATCGGTTGAGAATAATTTCGCATCCCGTTAGGCTCGGAGGCGATAGGGAGGGTGAAATGAACACCGACCGCATGTCCAGGCGCCAGCTTGCCTTCCGCGCCGATTTCCGCGCCAAGATCGCCCGCGCCTATTCCGGCCCGCTGCATGTCGCGCTCATCATGGCGATCGGCTTTGCCACCATCTTCTATTGCGTCCGCCAGCTCGGCCATCCCGCCTGGTACGAATGGCTGGTGATCCCGGTCGCCTTCTGCGTCTCCAACGTGTTCGAGTGGTGGATCCACAAATACATCATGCACCGCCCGGTGCGCGGCGGCATGGGCATCTACAAGCGCCACGTGCTGGCGCACCACCAGTTCTTCACCGACGCCGAACCGACGATCGACAGCCTGCGCGATTTCCGCATCGTCTTCTTCCCGCCCTATGCGCTGGTCGCCTTCATCTGCCTCTCCATCCCGCCGGCGCTGGTCCTGAATCTGCTCGGCCTGCCCGACGCCGGCTGGCTGGTGCTGATCACCAACGTCGCGCTCTATCTGAACTACGAGTTGTTCCACTATTGCTGCCATGTGAAGGACGACAGCCTGGTCCGCCACATCCCGCTGGTGAACTCCATCCGCCGCCACCACATCGCCCACCACAACCCGGCGATCATGATGGAGCGCAACTTCAACCTGACCTACCCCGTCGCCGACTGGTTCTTCGGCACGTCGGACCTGAAATGCGGCCTGCTCGCCCACATCTTCAACGGCTACGACACCGGCAACGTGATGGTGAATTTGAAAAAGGTCCGCCACTCCGTGGACGACGTCAGGGCCGGCCAGATCCGGGCCGGCCAGATCCGCGTTGGCCAAATCAGCGTTGGGGCGGAATAGCGGGATGGCCGCGCCGCTTCAGGGTGAAATCAAGAAGGGCCGCGCCAGCCTGATCGGCGGCATCGCCGTGGGCATCGCCGTCCTCGTGCTGTGGGCCGCAATCGCCCGCGATCTCGGCATCGCCTCCACCGCCACGCTCATCGCCGGCCTCCTCGCCGCGATCGCCGTCGCCGCCTGGATCCGCGTCGCCGACCTCTGATCCCTGCTCAGTTCGCCAGCATCGCCTTGGCGAACAGGGCCGTGTTGTGGCGGAACATCCGCAAATAGGTCGGCGCCGGGCCGTCCGGCGCCGACAGCGCGTCCGAGTAAACCGCCGGCCCCAGCACCGCGCCGGTTTCCCGCGCGATCATCTCCGCCAGGCGCGGGCTGGTCATGTTTTCCACGAACACCGCCTTGATCCCCTCCGCCCGGATCAGCTTCACCAGCGCCGCGATCTGCTGCGCCGACGGCTCGGCCTCGGTATCGATCCCCTCGATGCCATGAAACTCGATCCCGTAGCGCGCCCCGTAATAATGGAATGCGTCATGGCTGGTCAGGATCTTCCGCTTTTCCGCCGCCACGCCGGCCAATTGTTGCTCGATCCAGGTTCCGGTGGACACGATCGCCGCTACATAGTCCCGCGCCCTGTCCCGATAGTATTCGGCCCGCCCGGGATCGGCCACGGACAACCCATCGGCGATGTTGCGAGCGTAGATCACCCCGTTCGCCGGGTCCTGCCACGCATGCGGGTCGACCCCATCTTTCATTCTGCGCGGCACAACCCCGGCGCTGGCGGTCACGATCGTCGCGCTCGTTCCGGCGGCCTGCAACAGCCGCTCCATCCACCCCTCCATGCTCAGCCCGTTCATCACCACCAGCCCGGCATCCCGCAGGCTACGCAAATCCGATGGCCGGGGCTGATAGACATGGGCATCGCCATCCGTGGGAACCAGGGATTTCACCGCAACTCCCGGTCCGCCGATCTGGCGGGCCATGTCCGCCAGGATGGAAAACGTCACGACCACCTGAATCGGCTGCGCCGCGATGGCGGGACCAGGGGAGGCGCTCACGCCACCGAGGACGGCGCCGGCCGTGAGAAGAAACGAGCGGCGGTGCATGGGCGTCTCCTGAGCGTAATCATGTGATGTTATAATATAACATTACCTGATTACCGCGCGCGTCCCGGCAGGTCAAATCACCGCCAGGCCACGCGCCCGCACCCGGCATCGGGCGGAATACCGGTGGCCGCGCCTACAGAGTTAAGGCTCGACTTTGTTGCAGAGTCGGGGTAATCGGAAGGCGCAAAAAAAGGAGTGCTCGATGGGCGACTTTATGCGGGAAGACGATCATTTCATCGGTAGCCTGCTCGAGGTTTTCAATCTCCGTTTTGCGCCGCCCAGCGGCCTGGGCCCCGACTATTTCGGCGGGATCGACGAAATGGTCGCGCTGCAAAAGGAATTCGAGGTCTTCAAGGCCGGCCGGTCGTTTCGTGACAGCGCCGCGGTGCTCAATATGTGCGGCATGTACAATCCACGCGCCCGGAACCGGTGGTACCGCTATCTCGAGCAATTCAGCCGATACGCCTCCAATGTCGAAGGCCAGAATGGCGATGTATGCATCGTCCACGCGCTGATCGCCAACCTGACTTCGGCCAAGCCGCTGCCGGTCCATTTCAAGGCGCACGACGCGCGTGGGCCCGGCGCGGGCCGCATCCTGGTGCACCATGGCGCGAAGCCATTATTCTATCTCGACCAGGAATACCTGGAGATTTCGCTGCCGATGAAACCTCAGGGAACGTAGAGGGGGCCCAGGAACCTGACCGCGACAGCTGGCTTTCCTGTTGCCGACCCATCGCCCGTTGCCGACTTATCGATGGACGGCGTCTATGCCGCGATCGCATCCTATTACACCGGCAAGATCGTCAAACACGGCATCTCCCCAGCCGGGGTGGACTGGGCATGCGTGCCGACCCAGGAACTGCGTTTCGTTCAACTCCTGAAGCTCTGCGATTTCTCGGCGCCGTTCGCCTTGAACGACCTGGGTTGTGGATATGGCGCCCTGCGGAGCTTTCTCGCCCACCGTCATGCCCACGCAGCCATCGACTATCTGGGTATCGATCTGTCCGGCGCCATGATCCGCCGCGCCCGGCGGCGTTGGCGCGGCGATGCCTCGGCACGGTTCGTCCACGGATGCACCGCTCCGCGGGTTGCCGACTATTCGGTCGCCAGCGGAATATTCAACGTGCGGCAGGACCAGCCACCCGAGCTTTGGGAACGCTTCGTGATACGGACCCTGAGCCAGTTGCACGCGACGAGCCGGCGCGGCTTCGCGGTGAATTTCATGTCCTTGCCCGCCGCCGGCCAGCCGGCGCGGCCAGGCGTCTACCAGACCGCGCCCGAGCCCTGGGTCCGCTGGTGCGAGCGCGAGTTGGGCGCAACCGTCGACATCGTGGCAGGATACGGCATGCGGGAATTCACGCTGCTGGTCCGTCCGGCTGTCCAACCGGCACCGCCATCGGCGGGTGCGGATCGATAACGCCCTCCGATAGCATCATCCGGGCCCGGGTCAGCAACGGCGCATAGATATCGGCACCCGTCAGGCGGATCAGTTCCTCGGCCTGCCCCAACAGGATCCCGGCCTCCTCGCTGGCGGACGGGCCCGATCTTCCGGCCATGGCAAGGGCATGGATGATCAGAGCCCGGGATTCCGGCAGCCGCGCGTTGCGTTGGCGCGCCAGGTCGACCGTCCTCCGCGCCGTCTCGATGGCCAGGTCGTACTGCGCTGCCTGGTAATGGCAATCGGCGAGGATAGCCAGCATCTCACCTTCATAGTTCAGGGCGACCCAGCCTTCGTGCATCACGGCCAGGCCGGCGCGCAGGTCCTGCTCGGCGCCAGCGAAATCCCGCGCCAGACTTTTCCAGATTCCAGCGCAGGCATAGGCGTACACCCGCAGGTAGGGGCTGCCATGACGCCTGGCGATTTCGCCGACATGGTCGGCGTGAAGCCGCGCAAGTCGTGCGTCGCCGCGATACCAGGCCATGTCGACATAACCGAGATGGGCGATGAACTGCACGGTTGGATCGATCAGCTTCGGGTCGATCGCCAGCATTTCATCCAGGCATCGCTGTGCCTCTTCCATGCGGCCGAGCCGGCTGAGGATGCGTCCACGCAGGCTCAGGACCCAATGCGCGACGCTGAAGCCGAGAAATTCGTGATGCGCACTATCGACATGCGTCATGCCTGCCATGGCTGAATCGTTCGCCGCCAGCGCTTCGCGCCACAGCCCGGCCCATCCGAGAGCCTGACTGAGCGATGCATTCAATATCACGGTGTGGCCGGCGCCTCTGGTGGACGAAAGCATCGCCAACGCGTGCCGGACCCGTTCGACATAGGCATCCGCGGGGCCGCCGGCGGCACCGAGGATGCGCGCCTCGGCGAACAGCAGGAGCGGGATCATGCTGTCGTCGGTTTCCCGCGCCCAGCCGAGCGCTTCCTGAATGAACGGCTGGGCTTCCTCGCTCGCCATGCCTTCGCGCCAGCCGAGAAAGGCGATTTGCCCGCTGGCCATGATGCGCAACGGATCGCTTTCGCGGGAGCG
Source organism: uncultured Alphaproteobacteria bacterium (assembly GCA_963839645.1). GTDB lineage: Bacteria > Pseudomonadota > Alphaproteobacteria > Acetobacterales > Acetobacteraceae > PALSA-911. The sequence continues at coordinate 200,269 of CAWIVZ010000003.1, forward strand.
CGGCTGGTCGCGCAGCAGCTGGCGCACCTTGTGCCATTGCCGGACGGCCTGGGCCGAGCTTGTTCGCCCCACCCAGCTTGCGGCTCGCGCGCCATAATGCGCGGCACCCAGGAACCGCCCAGCCGATTCATAATGATATGCCAACAAACCTGCGAACTCGTCCAGCCTGTCGCGGTAATAGTCCTCCAGGGCCGAGGCCACGGCCGCATGCAGCGTGGCTCGCCGGGCGCGCAGCTGGGTGTTGTAGGCAACCTCCTGGATCAGCGGGTGGCGAAATTCGTAGCCCCGTTCCCGGCTTCCCGGCTGTGATTGCGGCTGGGACTGTTCCTGCGGCCGCAACAGGCCGGCTTCGCAGAGCCGGTCAAGCGCGCCCTCCGTGACCAGCGGAGGGGTTTGCGAAATCTTCTGCAGCACGCCAAGCGGAAACTCCTTGCCCATGATCGCGCCGGTCTGCAGGACCTGCTTGTCGGTCTCGTCCAGCCGGTCGATACGTGCGCCGATCACGGCCTGCACGGTGGCCGGCAGCGCCGGGCCACCGACCGACATCCCAAGGCGGTAATCGCCGGGCCGGCCAAACAACGAACCGTTTTCGGCCAGTGACCGGATCAACTCCTCGGCGAAGAACGGGTTGCCGCCGCTGCGTTCGGCGATCCGCTGGCGGATGGCGCTCAGCTCCGGGCGCGAGCCGATCAGTTGCCCGACCAGCGCTTCGGTATCCGATGCACCGAGATCGCCAAGCGCGATCTGCTGGAAGCCAGGGTCTTGCATCCACGCTGCCGTGTAGGACGGACGGTAATTCACCACCAGCATTGCGCGCGTGCCGGCAACCACATTTACCAGGGATGCAACGAACTCCTCGCTCGCATCGTCCAGCCAATGCAGATCCTCGATCACGATGACCGACGTCGCCGCGCCGCTGTGGCGCACCATTCGGCCGGTAATTTCCAGCAGCCTGGCGCGCCGGGCGCGCGGCTGCAGCGGCGACGGCGGATGATCGCCAAGCGGCACGCCCAAAAACTCGCATACGAGGCCCAGGTCTTCGGTGAATTCCAGGCCGATCCACTCCAGACGCTCAAGGATACGCCCGCGGGTGGTCAAGGCGCCGCCGATCGGATTGGTGCGAAAAAATAACGAACGCAGCAACTCGCGCACCGGCTGCAGCGGCGTCGCGTGGCCATAAATCTGGGCGCGCGCCTCGAACACCGGCACCCCCCGGCCGCGGCAATGCTCGGCGAATTCATGGCAAAGCCGGCTTTTGCCCGTGCCCGGCGGGCCGGCGATGCCGATTACGCGGGCTTCCCCCGTATCGTCCGGTAAATCCCCACTGTCCGGCAGCGCCCGTTGCAGGATGGCCATCTCCTGCGCTCGGCCCCGGAACGAGGTCAGCGCCAATCCGCGGAATGCCTGGCTGGCGGCGATGGGTTTCAGGCCAATCAGCCGGTAGATCGGCACCGGCTCGGGCACACCGCGCAGCGCGTGGGTGCCCAGCGGCGCGGTATCGCAATGCGAATGGACAAGGCGCTGGCAATCCCCGGACAGATACACCGTTCCCGGTTCGGCCAGGGTTTGCACGCGGCTCGCCAGATGGATGGTCAGGCCGTGCACGCCGCGTTCCCGGGTCAGGTCCGCCATCGGCGCGTCGGCGACAACCTCGCCGGTGTGCAGGCCAACGCGGACCATCAGGTTGTCGCCGCCAGCTTTCCGGGAGAGCGCGGCCTGTATAGCGAGGGCGGCCTCGCAGGCCAGCAACGCATGGCCTTCCTGGGCCTGCGGTGCCCCAAACATTGCCAGGATGCCGTCCCCGAGCGTGCGGATGATGGTGCCGTCGAAGCGCTGCACCGCCTCGCACATCGCATCCACCGCGGGACGCAGCCGCTCCATTGCCTGTTCGGGATCAAGATGCGCGATCAATTCGGTGGAACTGACGATATCGGCGAACAGCACAGTGGCCTGCTTCAATTCCCCCCACGCCGGCGGGATGGGCGCCGGCGCGGGCGGCACGGCGGCCGCTGCGGCATCAAGCGGGGTGCCGCAATGCCCGCAGAAATGAGCGGTCGCGGAAACCGTATGGCCGCATTCCCGGCACATCAGCGGCATCTGGGCGCCGCAGTTCTCGCAGAAGCGGTTGGCGGCGGGATTCTCCAGGCTACAGGTTCGACAGCGCATCGGCGTCTCGGCTCAGGAAAAGCCGATCATTACACGATTCCGGTTTCGATCCAGCGATGGGTCGGTGCTTGATTGGCCGGTTCGTGCCGGTTCCGCCGCCTGCTACCCCAGCTTCGCCACCCGCAGCGCATTCGTGCTGCCCGACTGCCCGAACGGCACCCCGGCGGCCACCACGATGTCGTCGCCGCGCGCCGCGAACCCCTCGCTGATCGCCGCACGGCCGGCCTTGTTCACCGCGTCCGTCATCGAATGCACCTCCGGCGCCACCACCGCATGCACCCCCCACACCACCGCCAGCCGGCGCGCCGTCTCCAGCGACGGCGTCAGGCCCAGCACCGGCGCCTCCGGCCGCTCGCGCGCCACCCGCAGCGCCGTGCTGCCGGACGCGGTGAACGCGACGATCGTGCGCGAGCCGATCGTGTGGCAGATCTGCCGCGCGGCGGCGGCGATCGCGTCGGACGTGGCGTTGTCCGGCTCGCCCCGGCTCGTCTCGATCATGTCGCGCCAGCCCGGGTCCTGCTCCACCCGCGCGATGATGCGGTCCATGATGTTCACCGCCTCGAACGGATACTGCCCGGCCGCCGTCTCCGCCGACAGCATCACCGCGTCGGCGCCGTCGAACACCGCCGTCGCCACATCCGACGCCTCGGCCCGGGTGGGGGCGGGGGCGGTGATCATGCTCTCCAGCATCTGCGTCGCCACCACCACCGGGCGGCCAAGCTGGCGGCAGGCCCGCACGATCCGCTTCTGCGCCAGCGGCACCTCCTCGGGCGGCAATTCCACGCCCAGATCGCCGCGCGCCACCATCACCGCGTCCGACAGCGCCAGGATCGGGTCCAGGTTGTCCAGCGCCTGCGGCTTTTCCATCTTGGTCATGATCCAGGCCCGTCCGGCGGCGATCGCCTTGGCCTCCGCCACGTCCTCCGGCCGCTGCACGAAGGACAGGCCGATATAGTTGATCCCGTGTTCCAGAGCGAAAGCCAGGTCCGCCCGGTCCTTGGCGGTCAGCGCCGGGATCGGCAGCACCATGTCCGGCACGTTCACGCCCTTGCGGTCCGACAGCGGCCCGCCGACCACCACCTCGGTCTCCAGTCCGTCGCGCCGCTTGCGCACCACGCGCAGCCGCAGCTTGCCGTCGTCCAGCAATAGCGTGGTCCCGATGCCGGCGGCCTCGATGATCTCCGGATGCGGCAGGTTCACCCGCGTCGTATCGCCCGGCGTCGCGTTCAGATCCAGCCGGAACGACTTCCCGGTCTGCAGATGCACCCGCCCGCCGCCGAACGCGCCGACGCGCAGCTTCGGCCCCTGCACATCCGCCAGTATCCCGATCGGGCGCTCGAACCGGTCCTCCAGCTCCCGGATCAGCCGCACCCGCATCGCATGGTCCTCATGCGTGCCGTGGGAGAAATTCAGCCGGAACACGTCCGCCCCGCCCTGGAACAGCCGCGCCAGCACGTCCGCCGTGGAGGACGCCGGCCCCAGCGTGGCGATGATCTTCGTCCGGCGGCGGCGGCGTATCTTAATGCGAGGGGGCATCTTCAATCCTTCGGGAAAAATCAGGCGATCAGGATGGCGCGGATGTCGTTCACGTTGGTCAGCGTCGGCCCGGTGCGGATCAGGTCGCCGATCGCGTCAAACAGGCTGTAGCTGTCATGCGCGCCCAGCACCGCACGCGCCGACAATCCCGCCGAGGCGGCGCGGATCAGCGTATCGGGCGTCACGACCGCCCCCGCCGCGTCCTCGGTGCCATCGATCCCGTCGGTATCCCCGGCCGCCGCCCAGATCCCCGGCGCGCCGCCCAGCGCCACCGCCAGGCCCAGCAGGAACTCGGTGTTCCGCCCGCCGCGTCCCGCCTGGCCCGAGCCGATGGTGACCGTGGTCTCCCCGCCCGACAGCAACAGCGCCGGGGCGGCCAGCGGCAAGCCATGGTCGCGCACCGAGCGGGCGATGCCGGCCATCACAATGCCCAGCTCGCGCGATCTCGCCCTCCAGCGCGTCGCCCAGGATCAGCGGCGTCAGCCCCAGCCCGCGCGCCGTTTCCGCCGCCGCGCGCAGCGCCATTGCGGGGGTGGCGATCAGGTGGAACTCCGCATTCGCCAGGCTGCCAGGCTTCGGCGTCTCGTCCTCGTCCTGCGACAACCGCGCCAGGACCCGCGCCGGCAGATCGAGCCCGAATCGCGCCACCAGCGCCCGCGCGTCGGCGAAGCTGGTCGCATCCGGCACCGTGGGGCCGGAGGCGATCACCGCCGGGTCGTCGCCCGGCACGTCGCTGATCGCCAGTGTCACCACCCGCGCCGGCGAGGCCGCCGCCGCCAGCCGCCCGCCCTTGATCGCGGAAAGGTGTTTCCGCACCGCGTTCATCTCCGTGATCGTCGCGCCGCTCGCCAGCAGCGCCCGGTTCACCGCCTGCTTGTCCGCCAGCGTCAGCCCGTCCGCCGGCAAGGCCAGCAGCGCCGACCCGCCGCCGGAAATCAGCGCCAGCACCAGGTCCTCCGGCCCCAGACCCCGCACCAGATCCAGCAGCCGCCGCGCGCCGCGCTCGCTGTTGGCGTCCGGCACCGGATGGGACGCCTCGATCACCTCGATCCGCCGCGTCGGCACCGCATGGCCGTAGCGCGTCACCACCGCGCCGGAAATCGCCACGTCCGGCCAGGCCGCCTCCAGCGCCGCCGCCATCACCGCGGCCGACTTGCCGGCGCCGACCACGATGCAGCGTCCCCGGGGCTTTTCCGGCAGATGACTTGCCAGCATCTTCAGCGGATCGGCCGCCGCCACCGCGGCGTCGAACACCGCGCGCAGCGCCGTCCGTGCCCGCGCATCATCCCATCCCATCCGCGCGCTTCCCCATAACCCTGTTCCCGGCGAGTATGGCGAAACCGGGCCGCCAATGCCATCTGACCAAGGCCCGACATCCACCCGAGCGCAGGAGACCCGCATGACCGTGCCCGACCTCGACGAGAAAACCCGCACCGAACTGGAAGCCGCCGCCTTCCGCCGCCTGGTCGCCCACCTGCGTGAGCGCACGGACGTGCAGAACATCGACCTGATGAACCTCGCCGGCTTCTGCCGGAACTGCCTCAGCCGCTGGTACCGCGAAGGCGCCGCCGAACACGGCCTGACCATCGCCGACCCGGACGCGCGTGAAATCGTCTACGGCATGCCTTACAAGGAATGGCAGGCCAAATACCAGAAAGAGGCCTCCGCGGATCAAAAAGCCGCCCTCGCCAAATCCCACCCCGGGCATTGACCGGGGGAGGAAGGAAGGCCAGGGGCTCCGCCCCTGGACCCCGCTAAGGGCAAGCCCTTAGAACCCCATACTGGTTTGGGAGTGCAAGGAGGGCCTACCCGGACCTTGCAAGGTCCGGGTAGGCCCTCCTTGCACTCCCAAACAATGGAAGGTTTCCAAAGGCGAGCCTTTGGCGGGGGTCCAGGGGGCAGAGCCCCCTGGCCTTGCTTCCTTCACCCGATTGACGCACGACCGGGCGGGGCCTATGCCGCCCGCCCATTCTCGAACTGGAGCCGCCGGTGGACATGGATATCAGCGAAAAGCAACCTGAGACGGGCGGCATTGCCGCGGACCGGCTGCGCAGCCTGGTCGATCGGATCGAGCGGCTGGAAGAAGAGCGCAAGGCGCTCGGCAACGACATCAAGGACATCTACGCCGAGGCGAAATCCGCCGGCTTCGATGTGAAGGTGCTGCGCCAGCTCATCCGCATGCGCAAGCAGGAAGCCGCCGAGATCGAGGAGCAGGAAACCCTGCTCGACCTGTATCGCCGCGCCCTGGGTATGTAGGCGTTCCCGCGGCGCCTAGAGCAATATCGCTTGAAGTTGGCTCAACTGAGCGATGAAATTGCTCGTCAAAACAAAGACCTAGAGCATGATCGCTTCGTCTATCCGAAGCGGTCATGCTCTAGGTCATGGCGCCGCGGAACATTTCCAGAAACCGATCGACGTCCGCCTCGTCGTTATAGACATGCGGGCTGATCCGCATGCGCCCCAGCCGCGGCGCCACATGCACGTCCGCGGCTTCCAGCCGCCCGATCAGCCCTTCCGGCATGCCCCGCGGAAAACCCAGGCTGAGGATATGCGGCGCCCGCAGCGCCGCATCCGGAACCTGCACGCCGATATTGCCCAGCCCCTCCGCCAACCGCCCGGTCAGCATCGCCAGCCGATCCTCGATCGCCGCCCGGCCCCAGCCGGCCATCATCTCCATGCCGATCGAGGCCATTTCCAGCGACACGAAATGGTCCCGCTCGCCCATGTCGAAGCGCCGCGCGCCGCTCACGTAGGTCATGTCGCGCATATACGGCGCCCGGTCGGACGCGATGGCCCGCCGCCCGAACCCGGTCTGCTCCAGCGGCACGCCGTCCTGATGCCGCCGGGCGATGTACAGAAATGCCCGCCCATACGGCCCCAGCACCCATTTATAGGTCGGAAAAACCAGGAAATCCGGATCGATCCGCCGTACATCGAGGTCCATCACCCCCGCCCCATGCGTGGCATCCACCAGCAGCTTCGCCCCGGCGGAGCGTAGCGCCGGGGCGATCCGGTCCAGGTCCAGCACGCAGCCATCCGACCAATGCACCGAGGATACCGAGGCCAAGGCCAGCGGCGGCGCCCCCGCCCGTCCGATCGCCGCCAGCATCGCGGCGGTCCAGTCGCCGTCCGCCGGCTGCGCCACGGCCTCCACGGCAAAGCCCTGCGCCTCCGCCCGGGCATGCCATTCCAGCACCGGCGAGGAATGATCGTCCTGCAGCACCAATACCCGCGCTCCTGCGGGGATGGCCACCAACTTGCCGACGATCGCCGCGCCATAGCTGACCGAGGGGATCAGCGCGACATCCTCCGCCTCCGCCCCGATCAGCGCGGCGGCGGCCCGGCGCGCCCGCTCGTGCTGGGCAACGGCGAAATCGGCATCGATCCGCCAGGGCTGCCCCTTGCGCGCCACCCCGATCCGCCCGGCCTCCTGCGACGCCAGCGGCAGCGGGCTCCAGGAAGCCGCGTTGAGATAGGCGACCTGGCGCGGAATATCGAACTTGTCGCGCTGGCTGGGCAGCATCCGGTTCACTCCCTGGCAGGGACGGGCAAGCCGCCTATTCCGCCTGCGGCTCGGTGCGGAAATACGGCTCCACCTTGCCCTTCATCATCATGGTCAGCGGATTGCCCTTGCGGTCCACCGTCTTGCCGACCGCCTGGCGGATCCAGCCCTCGCTGACGCAATATTCCTCGACCGTGGTCTTCTCCACGCCGTTGAACCGGATGCCGACGCCCCGCACCAGCGCGGCCTCGTCGTAATACTGGCTCTTCGGGTTGATGGAGAGCCGGTCGGGAGGGGTGTCTGTCATGGCATTCTTCGCAATCTCAAGGGAAGCCGCGAAAATGCCTTCGCCCCGCCCCGAGGCAAGCCGGCCTACATCAGCGGCTTCACCCCATCCTTCTCGGCCTGCACGATCCGCGCCGTCAGCGCGCCGTCCGCCGACTTGCTTGCCACGACCGTCACCGCCGCGCCCGGCTTCAGCAGCGTATCGTCGCCCGCGATCAGCTTCACCACCCGGGTACCCGGCGATACCTCGATCCGCTGCTCGCCGCCACGGTATTTCAAGGTCAGCACCTCGCCGCCCCGGCTGTCGCCCTTCGTGATGCCGGCGATCCCGTCCACCACGGCGTTCGTCATCGTCTGCTCCGGCTCCCCCATCGGCCGGTGGCCCTCACCGGTGCCGCGCATGCTGGCGGGGAAGATATGCACCTCCTGCGCGTGCAGCCTGCCGTCCCGGCCCTTCACCGCCGCCGAGCCGACGAAATCGCCGGGCTTGATGTCGGACAGCTTGCGCTCGGCCAGCGCCGCGATCCGCACCCCCTCGGGCATCGCGATCGTCAGGTCCTGCCCATCCAGCGTATGCACCGCGAGCGCATGGCCGTCGAACCGCTCGACGGTGCCATGGATGCGTTCCGGCAAGCCGGCCCGCGCGCCTTGGGCCGCCGCGGCGACCCCCAGCCCGAGAACGCCCCCGGCCAGGCAAAGCATCTTCCCTCGCATTCTCCGCTCCCTTGCAAATGGTCGCCCAGATATAGGTGAACGGGGGCCGAGTGCCGAGGGGCGGGCGGATGAACCCGCGGCAACATCTCGTTGCCCCGCACCCGTAAACTGCGCTACCTGACCGCATCAACGCCTGGAGCGGCATTTTTCTGCATGGAAAGAATTCTGCAAACCCTGCGCTCCCCCGCCGTGCGCAACGCCCTGATCGAATTCGGCCCGCTGCTGATCTTCTGGGTGCTGCTCTGGACGGTGGACCTGAAGATCGCCATCGCGGTCGGTGTCGTCCTGATGCTGGGGGATGCCGCCTACCGGCGCTGGCGCGGCCTGCCGATCAGCCGGCTCTATCTGCTGTCGGGCGGCCTGACCGTGCTTTTCGGCTGCATCGACCTGTTCGCCCAAACCCCGTTCATGCTGAAATACGAGGACGTCATCACCAGCGTCGTCATCGCCGGCGCCTTCGCCTGGGGCGCGCGCGGCGAGAAATCGATGATCCAGGGCCTGGTCGAACAGCAGCAGGGCGACGCCTTCGAGGACGGACCGGACATCCGCCGCTTCTTCAAGCTGTTCACGCTGCTCTGGGCCGCCTACTTTCTGCTCAAGGCCATCGTCTATCTATGGCTCGGCGAGATCTTCCCGATGGAAGAAGCCCTCACCATCCGCCCCGTCGTCGGCATGGTCAGCCTGGGCGGGATGATGCTGCTCAGCCTGAAGGCGCAAACATTGTTCGATTTTGGCGTGAAAATCGGCATCCTGCCAAAGGTCGCCGACGACGAGGCGTGAGAGCCAAGGCTGGGGCTCCGCCCCAGGCCCCGGCACGGTCCGGCGCGCGTCTTCGCGCGACGCTCTGCCCTGCACCCGTGAGGGAACTCGTCCCCTCAACCCCATGGACTGGTTTCTTGGGAAGAGGGCCGAACCGACGAAGCCGTTGATGGGCTATGTCATGGCCCTCTTCCCAAGAAACCAATTTAAGAGGGTCAAGGGAACGAGTTCCCTTGCGGGCTGTGGCTGCGAAGCAGACACAGGGGGCAGCGCCCCTCCTGGGGTTTGGGGCGAAGCCCCAACCTTGCTTCCTACCCCGCCGCCTTCGCCTCCCGCCGGCGCGCGTGCAGGATGAACTCGGTGTAGCCGTTCGGCTGGCTCGCGCCCTTGAACACCAGGTCGCAGGCGGCCTTGAACGCGACTCCGTCGAACTTGGGCGCCATTGGCTGATACAGCGGATCGCCCTCGTTCTGCCGGTCCACCACCGCCGCCATCCGCTTAAGGGTCTCCATCACCTGCGCCTCGGTGGCGATGCCGTGATGCAGCCAGTTGGCGATGTGCTGGCTGGAGATGCGCAACGTCGCGCGGTCCTCCATCAGCCCGACATCGTGGATGTCCGGCACCTTGGAGCACCCGACCCCCTGATCGATCCAGCGCACCACGTAGCCCAGGATGCCCTGGGCGTTGTTCTCCAGTTCCTGGCGCACGTCCTCGGCCGAGAAGTTCACCCCGGTCGCCACCGGAATGGTCAGCAGGTCCGACAGCTTCGCCCGCTTCCGGCTCATGAGCTCTTCCTGCCGGTTCGCCACGTTCACCATGTGATAATGCAGCGCGTGCAGCGTGGCGGCGGTGGGCGAGGGCACCCAGGCGGTGTTGGCGCCGGCCATCGGGTGGCCGATCTTCTGCGCCAGCATGTCCGCCATCCGATCCGGCGCCGCCCACATGCCCTTGCCGATCTGCGCCCGGCCACGCAGGCCGGCGTGCAGGCCGATATCGACGTTCTGGTCCTCATAGGCCTTGATCCAGGCGGAGTTGCGCATCTCGTTCTTGCGGATCATCGGCCCCGCTTCCAGCGAGGTGCGCATCTCGTCGCCGGTGCGGTCCAGGAAGCCGGTGTTGATGAACACCACCCGCTCGCGCGCGGCATAGATACAGGCCTTGAGGTTGGCGGAGGTCCGCCGCTCCTCATCCATGATCCCCATTTTCAGCGTGTTCGCCGGCAACGTCAGCAATTGTTCGGTCTTCGCGAAGATCGTACTGGCGAAGGCCACCTCTTCCGGCCCGTGCATCTTCGGCTTGACGATATAGACCGACCCGGCGCGGCTGTTGCGCAGCGGCCCGTTGCCCTGCAGGTCGTGGACGGCGATCAGGGAGGTGACCACCGCGTCCATCAGCCCCTCGGGGATCTCGGCGCCGTCCGCGTCCAGGATCGCGTCGGTATACATGTGGTGGCCGACGTTGCGCATCAGCATCAGGCTACGGCCGTGCAGCACCAGGTCCCCGCCGCCGGGCGCATTATAGAACCGGTCGGTATGCAGCCGGCGGTGCAGGGTCTGCCCGCCCTTCTCGAAGCTCTCGGTCAGCGAGCCCTTCATCAGGCCGAGCAGGTTGCGGTAGATCAGCACCTTGTCCTCGGCATCGACGGCCGCGACGCTGTCCTCGCAATCCATGATCGTGGTGATCGCGGCTTCCACCAGCACGTCGGACACGCCGGCCGGATCGGTCTTGCCGATCGGATGCTTGCGGTCGATCTGGATTTCCAGGTGCAGGTTGTGGTGGCGGATCAGCACGGCGGACAGATGCGTCACATCACCGCGATAGCCGACAAACCCGTCCTCATGCGCCAGCGCGGCGCGGGTGCCGGACGCCATCTCCACGATCAGCCGGTTGCCTTCGAGGTGATACGCCACCGCGTCGGCATGGCTGCCGGCATAAAGCGGCGCCGCCTGGTCGAGGAATTCCTTGGCCCGCGCGATCACCTTGGCGCCGCGCACCGGGTTGTAGCCGCCCGCCCGCGTGGCGCCGCCGTCTTCCGAAACCGCATCGGTGCCGTACAGCGCATCATACAGGGACCCCCAGCGCGCATTGGCGGCGTTCAACGCATAGCGGGCATTGGTGACCGGCACCACCAGCTGCGGCCCGGCGATCGAGGCGATTTCCGCATCGACGTTCGCGGTCGTGATCTCGAAATCCGCGGGCTCGGGCAGCAGATAGCCGATCTCGCGCAGGAAGCTGTCGTATTCCGTCTCGCTGAAGGGCCGGCCGCGATGGCTTTTGTGCCAGGCATCGATCTGGCCCTGCAGCGCCTCCCGCTTGGCCAGCAGCATCTTGTTGATCGGGGCAAGCTCACGCACCAGGTCGCCGAATTCGAGCCAAAAGCCGGCCGGGTCGAGTCCGGTGCCGGGGATCGCCTCGTGGGTGATGAAATCGTACAGCGAACGGACGATCGTCAGGCCACCGGCTTTGATATGGTCCATTTTGTCCTGATCTCCTGAGGGGGCGGCGCGCCCGTGAACGACGATACGACGAGCGATAATGCGCCCGGACCGCTAAATCCAGCCCTGAACCGCCAGGGGCTTGTGAAGGCGAGGATTTCCGCTCCTAATCCGTTGTGGCGGCGCTTCGGCTGAGTCTAAAATGCAGTAGCATGTAAAAAAACGCACTTTAGGGTTGATAATCGTTTATTGGGGTTGATAATCGATTAACGGCAATGTAAGAAACGGTCTCACGGACTGACGTATGCGTTACGCACTCCAAAAAGGGGTCTTTCGATGAAACTTCATAAGCTCGCGATGGCTGGCGCTGTGATCTCAGCGGCGTTCTCCATGACGCCGGCATCCGCTGTGATCCTGAACACTCCGACCCAGACGCTCACCTGGGGGCCGCAGGCGCCCGCGTGGACCCATACGTTCTCGTTCAGCCCCTTTGTGGCGCCACTTCCGGCAGACGTGTTCAACTCCGTGCACATCACCGTCACCGGAGCCGAGGCGTTCAGTTCGGGGACGATCTATTGCATCGTTGGCCCGTGTTCGGGGAACTATACGCTGGCCTCCACGTTCACCGTCACGGCTTCGCCGCTGCCAGCGTCGCCGTCGTTTGGCCCCCTGGTCACGAGCGCAACTGGTTCCTATAGCCTGCCCGCGCCTCCGCCCGGGTCTTTTACGACATTGCCCATCCCCGCCGGGGCGGCCGGAGCGAGCCTCGTATACTCCAATACGGTGCCGGGCTCGGGCGGCACGTTGAATGCCAGCCACTTCACCGGCGGCCCTGTCAATTTCACCTTCCAGGCAACGGACCTTCAAGCGGTTTCCCCGACGGCTGGCGTCGCGGCGGCCAGTTTTGCGGGCGTGACCGACTTCCTTCGGGTCTCGCTTTACTATGACTATACCTCCGTCCCGGAGCCGGCCGGCCTGATCCCGCTTGCCGCTGGCCTTATCGGCCTTGGAATGCTGCGCCGCCGCCGCAACAAGGCCTGATTATCGCGGAGGTCTGGCCCTGCCGGGTCAGTCTCCCGCCGACTTTCTAGCGAAGGCCGCCGCCCCGCAGGACCCCGGGCAGCGGCCTTTTCGTTGCGGTATCCTGTCCGCGCACGGGTTGCCGCCGAGATCCGTCCGGCATTACGCTCGGAGCACGCCCCTTCCGCCAGGCCTCGAACGCCGCCTTGGTCGCCTCATCCGGCGGATAGGTGCCGCGCAACGGGGCGCCGGCCTCGATGCGGGCCAGCAGGAACGTCTCCAGCTCCTCCTGCTCCGCCGCGTCGCGGGCCACCTCGTCGGCGATGCCGCGCGGGATCACCACCACCCCGTCCCGGTCGCCGACGATCACGTCGTTCGGATACACCGCCACCCCGCCGCAGCCGATCGGCACGTTGCTTTCCGCCGCATGATGCCGCGCCAGATTGAGCGGCGCCGACGGTCCGGAGCAGAACACCGGGAAATCCATCTCCCCGATCGGCCCCGCATCGCGGATGCCGCCATCGGCCACCAGCCCCGCCACGCCGCGCTTCATCAGCCGCGTCACCAGGATCTGTCCCGCGCAGGCGGCGGCGGTATCGCCCCGGCAGTCGATCACCAGCACCTTGCCCTCCGGCGTGATCTCGATCGCCCGGCGCTGCGGATGCTCGGGGTCGGCGAACACGCCGACATGATCGATATCCTCCCGTGCCGGAATATTACGCAATGTAAAGGCCGGCCCGACCAGATTGTGCTCCAACCGCCCGAGCACGCGCACGCCCTGCATGAAACAGTTACGCAGCCCGCGCTTGAACAGTTGCGTGGTGAGCGTGGCGGTGCTGACGACGCGCAATCGCGTGAGAGTGTCCAACGGCAGGGCAGTCATGGCGTTTCCCCCGAAAAGTGCGTGGTGTGGATTGTTGCGGTTCCTGGCGGGGCAGCCTGCCCCAGGGCAGCCGCGCGATCAACGGATGCCCGGCCGAGGGAATGGGCGTGTAGGCCTCATCGGCCATGAGGCTCCGCCTTTCGGCGACCTGTATTCAGGAATTGACCAGCACGTTCTGCGGGCTGGGCGGAATTTCCCCCCGCTCCACCCGCAGCACCTGGCGCGTCAGCATCTCATGCGTCGGCGCCGGCACCCCGGCCCGGGCGCCCTGCGCGGCGATGAAGCCGTTCATGAACTCGATCTCCGTCCGCCTTCCCTTTTCCATGTCCTGCGCCATGGAAGGGCGCTGATACTCGCTGCGCAGCGATCCGCCGGTGGCATCGATCAACTGCCCCTCGATCTCGGCCAGCGCGCCCCGGTCGCCCTCATGCGCCAGCGCCAGCCGTTGCGGATCCAGCGCGCCGATCTTACCCAGCCTGTAGCCCAGTTTCTGCCCGACCCGCACGCTTTCCCCGCCCAGCGCGATACAGACCCGGCGCACCGCGTCGTGCCGGTCCCGGTCGTTGCCGCCCATCCCGGTGGCCGCCGACACGCCGTTGCGCATGCCGTTCACGCACAGCTTGGTCCAGCGCTCGCCCCACAGATTGTCGGTCGCCTCGGACTTGTCCACGCACCCCATGATCTCCGCGATCTCCTGCGTGCGCCGCGTGATCCTCCCATTCGGCTCGCCGATATAGAACGACGTCACGTCCGGGCGCTTGGCGTAGCCTCGGCGGATATGCCCGGGCTCGTACAGGTCCACGCCCACCCCGCCGGTCACGATGCAGCCCAGCGTCCGCCCCCAGCCAACCACGCCGGCCACGCTCTCCTCGTTGATGCAGTTCTGCATCGATACCACGCAGCCCGTCGCGGACAGATAGGGCCGTATCATCATCGTCGCCCACACCGTGTCGTAGGATTTCACGGAGATCAGCGCGATATCGATCGGACGCTGCTTGGCCAGGTTCTGCACCTCGGTGATGTGCATCGCGTTTACCGGCACCGTCCGCCTTTCGGCCTCGGTCATGCCGTACAGGTTCATGCCATGCGCTCGCATCGCGTCCACATGCGCGGGCCAGGGGTCGATCAACGTCACGTCATGTCCCCCCGCCGCCAGCCCCGCGCCCACATAGCCGCCAACCGCGCCGGCGCCGACCACGGCAATCCGTTTCTTCATCTTGACCCTGCTCCCGTCCCGAATGCGGCTAACGCGCCATTCCTGCGGAACATTGCGGCCTGCGGTTTCCTGCCGTCAATTCGCCGCACCGCCCCACGCGTTTCCCGGGGCTTGCCGCGGCGCTTTCCATGTCGCACTGGATGTAATTGAGTTTCCTTGTTCTATTATGCGACACGGCCTACGGATTCGCTCCGAACGGGTCTGCCAACGATGGGTCTTACTGGCATGAAGCATTGGCATATCGACGATCTGGCATGGGACCGGTTCGATCCAACAAAAATCACGCCGGACCTGGTGCCGCTGGTCAAGGCGGCGGCGCTGGTGGAGCGCAACGCCGGCGACTACGCGATCTATCTCGGCCGTGTCTTCCCCGACGACGCCGAACTGCTCGAAGCGGTCGAACGCTGGAGCATCGAGGAGGTGCAGCACGGCGACGCCCTCGGCCGCTGGGCCTCCCTGGCCGATCCGGCCTGGGACTTCCCCGCCGCCTTCGCCCGCTTCCGCGCCGGCTACAGCCTGCCGCTGGACGCCGCCGCATCCGTGCGCGGCTCGCGCACCGGCGAACTGATCGCTCGCTGCATCGTGGAAACCGGCACTTCCAGCTACTATACGGCCCTGGCGCAGACCACGTCCGAGCCGGTGCTGGAACAGATCTGCCGGCGCATCGCCGCCGACGAGTTCCGTCACTTCAAGCTGTTCTACGATCACATGCGCCGCTATCTCGGCATCGAGCAGGTCTCGTTCCTGCAACGCCTGCGCATCGCCGCCGGCCGCATTGGCGAGAGCGAGGACGACGAACTGGCCTTCGCCTATCACTGCGCCAACCACGCTCCGGACGCCGAGTACGACCACGAGCAATGCCTCGCCGCCTACATGACCACCGCGGTGCCGATCTACCGCTTCCCGCATATCGAGCGCGGCATCGGCATGGTGCTGAAGGCGGTCGGCCTGCCCCCGCGCGGAAAGCTGTCGGACATCACCGCCCGCGTGTTCTGGGGCCTGCTGCAGCGGCGCAAGCGCCGGCTGACCGAACGCGCCGCGGCCATGCCGGGCTGGCGCCAGGCCGCCTAGAGCATGATCGGCTCAGGTAGAATCGCCGCTCCTGCTCTAGTCTTTGTTTTGGCGAGCATTTTCATCGGATCATGTGAAGAACATGATCCGATAATGCTCTAAGCTAAACCGCCGTTTCGGCGGCGCGGTCCGCGCGCAAGACCAGGGCGGTCGTCACCTCGCCGATGATCAGCAGCGCCGGCCCGCCATCGGTCCATTCCCGGCCCCGCGCGGCCAGTTCCGCCAGGCTGCCGCGCAGCTCGCGCTGGTGCAGGGGTGCCGCCGCGCTCGATCAGCGCCGCCGGGATCGACAGGTCCAGCCCCTCTGCCGCCAGCCCCGCCGCCAGGGCGGGCAGGGTGACGATGCCCATGTAGACCGCGAGCGTCGAACCGCCATTGCCCGCCGTCAGCGCCCGCGCGAGCCCGGCGAAATCCACATCCAGCTCGCCGTCCCTGGTATGGCCGGTGACGAAAATCACCGAGCGGGAGATGCCCCGATGCGTCAGCGGAATCCCCGCCTGCGCGGCGCATCCGAGCGCCGCCGTCACGCCCGGCACGATCCGCACCTCGATCCCGGCGGCCGCCACTGCCTCGGCCTCCTCGCCGCCGCGCCCGAAGATGAACGGATCGCCGCCCTTCAGCCGCACCACGCAGGCATGGCTGTGCGCCAGGCGCACCAGCAATTCGTTGATCTGTTCCTGCGGCAGGCAATGCTCGGCGCGGCGCTTGCCGACATAGATCCGCTCGGCGGCGGGATTGGCCAGCGCCAGGATCTCCTCACTCACCAGCCGGTCATGCACGATCACGTCCGCGCATTCCAGCAACCGTACGGCGCGCAGCGTCAGCAGATCGGCCGCACCGGGCCCGGCGCCAACCAGATGAACAATGCCCGTTGGGATCGTGGAACTATGCATCATACGATTTCTAGCGGTTGAACGGCCTGCAGCAAAGCCCGGATTTCCGGCCGGCAGGATCCGCAATTGGTCCCCGCCCGCGTCGCGCGGCCGATCGCCTCCACATCGCCATGCCCAGCGGCGATCGCCTGGCGGATCTGGTTGGCGCCAACCGCGTGGCAGACGCAGACCGGCGGCTCCGGCAGCTTCCCGTCCGCCGGCCTGGCCGCCAGCAGCGCCCGGCGCTCCCCCGGTTCCAGCGCCTCCACCGCGAACCGCCCCACCAGCCAGTCCCGCGCCGGCAAGGCGTGGTCGGGGCCGATGAACAGACAGGCCTCCAGCCGTCCGTCCACGATCAGCGCCGCCCGGAACAGGCCCCGGGCCGGGTCGCTCAGCGCCATCCATGCCGCATCGCCGAACAAGGCGCGCAGCCGGTCGAACGCCTCGGTGGGAGCCTCGCCGCCGGCCAGCTCATGCCGCCAGACGCCGTCCGAAACCGGCAGCAGCGCGGTCCAATCGGCCAGTCCGGTGCCCAAATTGCGCCGGGCGATCAGAAACCCATGCCAGGCGGCAGGGAAGGGGCCCAGGCGGACAGGTGTGTGTTTCAACTCCGGCTGGCCGCTGATCGGGTCCACCTCGGCGTTCACAGCCGGGTTGATACGCCCGCCCGGAGCGAAGCGCGCGGTCCAGTGCATCGGTGCGAACACATTGCCCCGGCGCAACCCCGCATCGTGGCGCAGCCGCAGCACCGCGTGTCCCGTCGCCGCCTCGACCAGCGCCAGCGCGCCGTCCGCCATGCCGGCGGCATCGTCGGGATGAACCGCCAGGTACGGCTCGGGCGTATGCGCCAGCAGCCGGGCGGCTTTGCCGGTGCGCGTCATCGTATGCCACTGGTCGCGCACCCGCCCGGTCAGCAGCACCAGCGGCCAGGCGCCGCCCACGTCGCGCGCCGGCGCCCGGTGCGGCGTCGGAACCAGACGGGCGCGTCCGCCTTGTGCGGGAAACCCGCCGCCGCCGAACAGCCGCTCGCGCGCAGGCGCACCCGCCGGGCAGGGCCATCGCGTTGGCGCCAAGGCGTCGTACTGCGCCATCGGTCAGCATGGCGAGCGACGAAATATCGAATATCCGGCTGCCGTTGTTGCCGGTGCCCGACAGCGTCGCGTGCTCGCGGAAAATCCCGGCCGGTCCGTTCCAATCGAACGCGTCGGCGAAACCCAGCCGCTTCGCCACCTCGGCAACGATCCACCAATCCGGCCTTGCCTCACCGGGAACCGGCAGGAAGGCACGCTGCCGGCTGATCATCCGCTCGCTGTTGGTAACCGTTCCGTCCTTCTCGCCCCAGCCCAGCGCCGGCAGCCTGATATGCGCATAATCCGCCGTATCCGCCTCGCGCGTGCAGTCCGACACCACCACCAGCGGACAATTCTCCAACGCGCGGCGCACGCCGTCGGCCTCCGGCAGGGAGACCACGGGGTTGGTCGCCATGATCCACACCGCCTTGATCCGCCCGTCCCCGATCGCCCGGAACAGATCCACCGCCTTCAGCCCCGGCGCGGCCGCGAGGTTCGGCGCGTTCCAGTAGCCGCGCAGCAGATCGGCCTCGCCGGGCCGGTCCCATTCCAGATGCGCGGCGAGCATGTTGGCCAGCGCCCCCACCTCCCGTCCGCCCATCGCATTGGGCTGCCCGGTCACGCTGAACGGCCCCATGCCCGGCCGCCCGATCCGCCCGGTGGCGAGATGGACGTTGATAATGGCGTTGACCTTGTCGGTGCCGGCGGAGGACTGGTTCACGCCCTGGCTGAACAGGCTGACCACGCGCCCGGTACCGGCAAACCAGTCGAAGAACCTGGCAACGTCCGCCGCATCCAGGCCGCAGCAAGCGGCGGTGGCCGCCGCGTCCGGTGTCTGCGCCCGCGCCAGGGCGATCGCCTCGGCGGCGCCGGTGGTTGCGTTCGAAACATATTCGTCGTCCAACACCCCGCTGCCGGCCAGATGCGCCAGCAATCCGGTGAACAGGGCAACATCCGTACCCGGCGCCAGCGACAAGTGCAGGTCCGCCCCCTCGCAGGTCGCCGTGCGGCGCGGATCGATCACCACGATGCGCATCCCCGGCCGCTGCTCCCGCGCGGCGAGAATGCGCTGATACAGCACCGGATGGCACCACGCGGTGTTGGACCCGACCAGCACCACCAGGTCCGCCAGTTCCAGGTCCTCGTAGGTGCCGGGAACCACGTCCTCGCCGAATGCCCGGCGATGCCCCGCCACCGCGCTGGCCATGCACAGCCGCGAATTGCTGTCGATATTGGCCGTACCCAGAAACCCCTTCGCCAGCTTGTTGGCCGCGTAATAATCCTCGGTCAGCAATTGCCCGGATACATACAGCGCCACGCTGTCCGGCCCATGCTCGGCGATGGTCCGGGCGAACCCGTCCGCCACCGCCGCCAGCGCCGCGTCCCACCCGACCCGAACGCCGCCGATTTCCGGATGCAGCAGCCGCCCCTCCAGCGACAGCGTTTCGGCCAGCGCGCTGCCCTTGCTGCACAGCCGGCCGAAATTGGCGGGATGCGCCGGATCGCCGGCAACCGGCTCCCCCGGCCGCGCCAGCACCCCGCAGCCGACGCCGCAATAGGGGCAGGTGGTTTTGGTTTCAGTAGACATCGCGCTGATACCGCCCCTGCCGCGCCAGCGCCGCCATCCAGTCGCGCGACTGGGCTTCGTCCAGCTTGCCCTCGCTCATCGCGATCTTCCGCAACGTCGCGTCCACGTCCTTGGCCATCCGCATGGCATCGCCGCAGACATAGAAATACCCGCCATCCTGCAGCCAGCGCCACAGATCGGCGGCGTTTTCCAGCATGCGATGCTGCACATAGACCTTCTCCTTCTGGTCGCGGGAGAAAGCGGTATCCAGCCGAGACAATGTGCCGTTGGCGCGCCAGGCGGCGATCTCCGCCGCGAACAGGAAATCGCTCTCCTGGTGCTGATCGCCAAAGAACAGCCAGGAACGCCCCTTCAGTCCCAGCGCCTCGCGCTCCTGCAGGAAGGCGCGGAACGGCGCGATGCCGGTGCCCGGGCCGCATAGGATCACCGGAACCAAGGGATCCGCCGGCAGCCGGAAATGGCTGCTCTGGACGAAGGCCTGGATCGGGCCGCCGCCAATCGCGCGGTCCGCCAGGAAGGCGCTGGCAACGCCGCCCCGCACCCGCCCGCGCCGTTCGTCGCGGATGGTGCTGACGCAAAGATGCACCTCCCCCGGTGTCGCGCGCGGCGACGACGCGATGGAGTACAGCCGGGGCTTCAACGCCGGCAGCGACCGCACGAGATCGGATAGTTTCGGCCGGGCGGAAGGAAAGGACGTGAGCAGGTCGAGCAGGTCGGCGCCCTCCGGCTCCGCATTGTCCTCGCCATCCGCGAGTTTGCGCAACGCGACGGCGTGCGGTTCGTGGGTCGCGGACATCGCCAGCAGTAAAAGCGTGCGATCCAGCGGCCGGGCGATGTCGAGCAGGGTGGCAAACGCGTCGCGCAACGTATGCGCCTCGCCATCCGGCCCGATCACCGGCTCGCTGCCGGTGGCGCGCAGCGCGGCGAGCGTCGCTTCCACCAGTCCAGGATCGTTCGGTGCGGCGATCGAAAGCGAGTCGCCGGGAGTATAGCTCAGTCCGGACTTCGCCAGGTCGATCACCACATGGCGCACATCCTTGGCCGATCGGGCACCGGTCAGCCGGTTGGCGGCGGTCACGATCACCTCGCCGGTCGCTGGCCTCGCCGCCACCACGGCGGGCGCGGCAACCGCCGGCGCCTCGCCCGGCGGCGGCGCCTCGGCCAGCAACGCCTTCAGGGCCTTGCTGGTCTCCTTGGCGCCAGGAACGCACAAGGAGGCGGAGCTCTCCCGCCCATCCGCCAGCGCCTCCGCGTAGGTCTGGCAGAGATAGCCGCACTGCCCGCAATCGAGCTGCGCCATCGCCGCCATCAGCTTGCGGGCGTATGGCTTTCCCTCCGCCAGCGCCTGACGTTCGGCCAGTTCCAGCGCCGGATCGTGCCAAGGGAAATCTTCCTCTGGTTCGGCCGGCGGCGAGGCCAACGATTGCTGGCTCGCCGCCCCGCCATACAGGCCGGCGAGGAAGCCGTTCAGCCAGGCCCGCTGCTGCGGCGTGAACGGCGCGGTTTCCGGGATGATCGGGGCGGGGAGGGACATGGCGTTCATATCAGGCTTCCGTCAGTTCGCGCGAGCAGATCGCCGCCAGCTCGTCCTCGGAGAACCGGGCGGTGAAATCCTGAAAGCTTTCCGTGGCGTCGACCCGCCGTTCCTTCCATGCCGACAGCAACGCCAGCAGCATCGGCTTCAGATCGCCGACCGTGATCTTTTCGCGGATCAGCCGCCCGATCTTCTGCTCGGCCCCGGCCCCGCCGCCGACATGCAGGTCGTAGCCCTCGACCAGATCCTCCCCGACCTCCACCTTCGCCCCGAGCAGGCCGATATCGGCGATGTAGTGCTGGGCGCAGGAATGATGACAGCCGGTCAGATGGATGTTGATCGGGTGTTCCACGTCGATGCGCGCCTCCAGCCAGCCGGCGATTTCGGCGGCATGGGCCTTGGTGTTGGAAGCCGCGAACTTGCAGCCGGCATTGCCGGTGCAGGCGACCAGCCCGCCGCGCAGATGGCTGGCCTGCGTCTCCAGGCCCAGCGTGCCGATGGCGGCCAGCGCCTCCGCCAGCTTTTCGTCCGGCACGTCGGAAATCAGCAAATTCTGCCAGACCGTCAGCCGCAGCGTGCCCGAACCGAATTTTTCCGCAATCGCGGCAAGTCCGCGCAGCCGGTCGCTGCCCAGCCGGGCGAAGGGCACGACGACGCCGACATAGTTCAGCCCCGGCTGCTTCTGCGCATGCACGCCGATATGGCCATGCCGGGCCTGCGCGGGCCGCGGCAGGATCGCCGTATCCGCCACCCGCATCAGCCTGTCGCCCAGTTCGGCCTCGACCGCTTCCAGGAACTTCGGAAAACCCCAGTCGTCCAACAGGTATTTCAGCCGGGCCTTGCCGCGGTCGGTGCGAATGCCGTGGCCGATGAACACTCGCAGGATGGCATTGGAAACCTTCGTCGTGTCCTCGGGCTGAACGATCACGCCGGTGAAGCGGGCAAAGTCCTTATGGCCGGTGATCCCACCCAGTCCGAGCCGGTAATACACGCCCGGCGGCACCCCGAAACCATCCGCTACCTGCACGGCGGTGAAGGCGATGTCGTTGGTATCCTCCAGCACCGCCACAGCGCCGCCGCCATCGAAGGCGATGTTGAACTTGCGCGGCAGGCCGTAAAGTTCCCGATGGTTCAGGATGAAATGATGGATCGCCCGTGCATGTGGACGCGTGTCGATCAGTTCCTGCCGGTCGATCCCCGCCGTCGGGCTGCCGGTGACGTTGCGCACATTGTCCGCCCCGGACCCGCGGGCCGTCAGCCCAAGGTCGGCCAACCGCGTGATGATCTCCGGCGGCGAGCCGGCTGGAATGTCGCGCAATTGCAGATTGGCCCGCGTCGTTATGTCGGCATAGCCGCCCGCGTGCTCGTCGGCCAGGTCGGCCAGTCCCCGCATCTGCCAGGCCTGCAAGATGCCGCCGGGAATGCGCAGGCGGCACATGAAACTGTTCTGTGCCGGAGCGACATAGAACAACCCATGGAACTTGGTCAGGAACACATCCGTGCCCTTGGGAAATCTGCCCTCGGCGGCGAGGGCGGAAATCTCGTCGAACCGATCCAGCGGGTGCTTCTTCCGCTTGGCCTCTTCCTCGGCCACCAGCTTGCCGCCGGCCGCGACCGCGCGGTCCTGTGCCAGGCGCTGCAAATCGTTTGGATCCGCAGCGCTTTCCGCAACGGGTGCGAGGGGCAGGCCCAGCGCCGCACGGCGCGCCTCCACGCCGGACAGGAATCCCTTCAGGTATTCCTGCTGGTCCGGTGCGAAAGGCAGGTCACTCACGGGCGAACCTCCGTGCTCGCCGGCGCGAAAGCCGGGCCGAACGCCAGCGCCGCCCGCAGCCCGTTGATCGGCGCGCCGCTGGCGATCAACGCCTGATACCAGGGAGCGTCCGCTGTCTCGCCATACAGCATCGCGCCGACCAGCCGATCCTCCTGCAGCAGCAGCTTGCGATATTCACCGGCATCGGAATCGCTGAGGATGATCTCCTCGGCCCCTTCCGCCTCGATCCGCCCGGCCGACCACACGCCCGCCCCGGCCACCTTCAGGGCAGTGGCGTCGGCCTCCGCCACATAGGCGATGGTTGCCCCCGCAATCACCCGCGCGCAGGTCTCCGCCTGTGCGAACGCCGGCGCCACCAGCCCGCAGCAGGCGCCCTGGTGCTCGGCGCATTCGCCGATGGCGTAGATTGCCGGATCGGAAGTGCGCATCGCGTCGTCCACGACAACGCCGCGTTTGACCGCCAAACCGGCCTCGCGCGCCAACCCCGCTTCGGGGCGGATGCCGACGGCCATCACCACCAGCGACGCGGCGATCGCGGTGCCATCCGCCAGCCGCACCCCTTGAACCCGGTCCGTGCCTTCGATGATCTCGGTCTTGGCGGTCAGATAGGTGTCGATCCGGTACTCCGCCATCCGCCGCATCAGCAGCGCCGCCGCGGCATGGTCCAACTGGCGCTCCATCAATCGGTCCACGGCGTGCAGCACGCTCACCTTCATGCCGCGCTTCGCCAGCCCATAGGCCGCTTCCAGTCCCAGCAATCCGCCACCGATCACCACCGCGTCGCCGCCCGCCTCGGCGGCGGCCAGCATCGCGTTCACATCCTCCAGCGTGCGGTACATCACCACCCCCGGGAGGTCGGCCCCCGGGAAGGGCAGGCGCACCGGTTGAGAGCCGAGCGCCAGCACCAGATGCCCGTAGCCGATCGGGCCATGCCGGTCGGTCAGCACCCGGCACGCCTCGCGGTCGATGCCAAGCACGCGCGTGCCCGGCAGATAGGTGATGCCAGCCGCTGCCAGGGCCGCGGCATCATGCGTTACCAGATCGGCCCCGGTCATCTCGCCGGCCAGGAACTTGCTGAGCGCGACGCGGTTGTAGGGCAGCTCCGCCTCGGCCCCGATCAGCGTGACGGACAGACCGCGCCCCGCAAGCCGTTCCGCGCAGCGCATTCCGGCGGGACCGGCGCCGATGATGACGATGCGGCGCATCACGCCGCCTCGGCCGGGTTGCGGTGGCGATCGTACAGGAAGCGCATCACCGCGGCGCGAGCGGCGATGAACACCGGGTCCTTCACCAGCGTCAGCCGCGAGCGCGGCCGGGGCAGGTCCACGGTCAGGATCTCGCCAATCGTCGCCTCCGGCCCGTTGGTCAGCATCACGATCCGGTCCGACAGCAGCACCGCCTCGTCCACGTCATGCGTGATCATCATCACCGTGGAGCCGAGCCTTGCGTGGATCTCCATCACCTGGTCCTGCAGATGCGCCCGGGTCAGCGCGTCCAGCGCGCCGAACGGCTCGTCCAGCAGCAGCACCTTCGGCTGCATCGCCAGCGCGCGGGCAATGCCGACGCGCTGCTTCATGCCGCCGCTGATCTCGCCCGGCCGCTTGTCGGCATGCGCGCCCATGCGCACCAGGGCGAGATTCTCGTCCACCCATTCCGCGCGCTCGGCCCGGCTCTTGCTCCGCCCGAACACCTGGTCCACCGCCAGGCGCACGTTCTCCCGGCAGCTCAGCCACGGCAGCAGCGAGTGGTTCTGGAACACCACGGCCCGGTCCGGCCCGGGCGAGTTCACCTCCCGCCCGTCGAGGATCACGCCGCCGTCAGTCGCCTCCAGCAGGCCGGCGACAATGTTCAGCAGCGTGGACTTGCCGCAGCCGGAATGGCCGATGATGGAGACATACTCCCCCTGCGCGATCGGCAGGGTCACGTCCACCAGCACCGCGGGTGCCGCGGGATTGAAACGGATGCCGATATCGGTGATGTCGAGGAAAGCGGTCATGCGATCGTTCCTTATGTAATGGAGGTGCCGCGCGCGGCGAACCGCCCGGCCAGTGCCACCAGCCGGTCGAGGCAGAACCCGACCAGCCCGACATAGATCAATGCAACGACGATGTCGGAGATGTTGGAACTGTTCCACGCGTCCCAGATGAAGAAGCCGATCCCTACGCCGCCGATCAGCATCTCGGCCGCGACGATCGCCAGCCACGAGAGGCCGATGCCGATGCGCAGCCCGGTGAAGATGTACGGCGCCGCCGAGGGCAGCACGATCTTGGTGAAGAATTTCGGCCCGCGCAGCTGGATCACCTTCGCCACATTGCGGTAATCCTGCGGCACGTTGCGCACACCCACGGCGGTGTTGATGATCACCGGCCAGATCGCGGTGATGAAGATGACGAAGATGGCGCTCGGCTGGGCCTCGCGAAACGCCGCCAGCGACAGCGGCAGCCAGGCCAGCGGCGGCACCGTGCGCAGCACCTGGAAGATCGGATCCAGCCCGCGCATCGCCAGCGCACTGGTGCCCACCAGCATCCCCAGCGCGACACCGACGATCGCCGCCAGCACGAACCCCAGCGCGACCCGCTGCAGGCTGGCGAACAGATGCAGGCCCAGCCCCTTGTCCAGCCCGCCATGGTCGTAGAACGGATGCAGGATCAGGTCGTGGCTGTCCGCCCAGATCTTCATCGGCGACGGCAGGCCCGCACCGGGATGGTCGGTGGCGAGTTGCCAGACCACGCCGATCACCACCAGCATCACCGCCAGCGGCGCGAGGTTCGCCAGCCCCGACCGCAGCTTCAATCCCAACGGCTTCAGCCGCACAACCAAAGAAGGCGGCGCGATGGCGATCTCTCGGGAAGCCGTGCCGCCGATGACGGTGTTCATGACAATTTCTCTCAGGCCGCGGAAAGTTTCTTGATGGCGAGTGCTGCCAGATATTTCTCCGGTGCGGCGGGATCGAAAACCTTGCCGTCGAAGAAGGTTTCAACACCGCGCGAGGTGGAGGCGGGGATGGCGGTGACGCCCGCCAGCTTGGCGCCGGCCTTCCAGACATCCTCCCGGTTCACCGCCGCGATAAGGGCCTTCGTATCGGTATCCGGCGGCAGCACGCCCCAGCGGATATCCTCGGTCAGGAACCACAGCTCGTGCGACTGGAACGGATAGGATGCATCGTCGGCGAAGAATTTCATCCGCAACGAAGAATTCGTCAGCTTGCGCCCGTCGCCGAAGTCGATATCGCCCTTCGC
Organism: uncultured Alphaproteobacteria bacterium; assembly: GCA_963839645.1. Classification (GTDB taxonomy): domain Bacteria; phylum Pseudomonadota; class Alphaproteobacteria; order Acetobacterales; family Acetobacteraceae; genus PALSA-911. The sequence goes on from CAWIVZ010000003.1 coordinate 225,933, forward strand.
CCGTGGCGCGATGTCGGCGGGTGGCACGTTGAACCAGGCGCGCTTGCCCAGGATGGCGGCCATCTCTTCCTTGTTGGCCAGCTCCTCGCACCAGATCTGCGCCTCGATCACGGCGGCGGTCAGCGCGGCCGCGGCCTTGGGGTTCTTCGCCACCCAGTCGGCGCGCATGCCGAGAGATTTTTCCGGGTGGTCCTTCCAGATCTCGCCGGTGACGCAGGCGGTGTAGCCCAGGTTCTGGTGCACCAGCTGGTCGTTCCAGGGTTCGCCGACGCAGAATGCGTCCATCGTGCCGACCTTCATGTTGGCCACCATCTGCGGCGGCGGCACGACGATGGTCTGCACGTCCTTGTCCGGGTCGATCCCGCCGGCGGCCAGCCAGTAGCGCAGCCACAGATCATGCGTGCCGCCGCGGAAGGTCATCGCCACCTTGTTGTCCTGCTTGGCGGCGAAGGCGGCCTTCAGCGGGGCGGAGTTCAGCGTCGCGCCATGCGGCTGCAGCGCCTTGGAAACGCTGATCGCCTGGCCGTTGGTGTTCAGCCGCGCCAGAATGTTCATCGGCACGGACTGCCCGTTCTGCACCACCTTGCCGGTCTGCATCAGATAGGGCAAAGGCGTCAGGATATGCGCGCCGTCGATCCCGCCGCCGCCGCCGCCCAGCACCAGATTGTCGCGCGTGCCGCCCCAGGATGCCTGCTTCAGCACCTCCACGTCCGGCATGCCGTATTTGGCGAAGATCCCGCGCTCCTTGGCCATGATCAGCGGCGCGCTGTCGGTCAGCGCGATATAGCCCAACGTGGCCTTGGTGGTTTCCGCCCCGGCCGCCTGCGCGAACGCGCCGTTCGGCAGGGCTGCGCGCGCGGCCGCCAGCAGCGACGCGGTGGCGGCAGTGCGCAGGATCCGGCGGCGGGTGAGGGGGGTCTTGAGGGTCATCAGACAGGAACTCCAAGGGATGTCGTTGCAAGGTTGAGCGAAGCGATGTCGGTGGCCGGGACCGGCTCGCCGATCAGGGCTGCACCTCGGCGCCACAGCTCCGGGCGCCAGATGCGGTCGATAATGGTTTCGTCCGTGCCTTCCGGCACATGCTCCCAGCGGCGCATCTGGCTGAGCCACCAGGCGCCATGCGCGGGGAACGGATAGCTGGCGCCGTTGCGGCTGAAGATCAGCCTGGGCGCTGCAACCGGCGCGCTGTCCGGCGCCGCCTGCAACAGGCCGTTCAGCGCCAGCCCGACAACCTCCTCCGGCACGCTCGGTAAGGCGCGGGCCAGGATATGCGCGGCTTCAGCCCGGTTCTCCGGCTGATCCAGCCAGGCGCCGGCGGCGATCACCGCGGCAATGACGGCGGCGGCGCGGTCCGTGTCCCGCGCGGCGGCGGCGGTCAGTGCCAACACCTTTTCCGGATGGTTCGCCCAGATGTCGCCGGTGGCCAGCAGGATGCGGCCGACCCGCAGATCCACCGCCCGCGACCCCCAGGGCTCGCCGGCGCAGAAACCGTCGATCGCGCCGGCGGCCAGCGCATCCGCCACCTGCGGCGGCGGCACCACCACCAGGCGGACGTCGCGCTCCGGATCGATGCCTGCTTCGGCCAGCCAATGGCGCGTCAGATAGTTATGAGAAGAGAACGGAAACACGATCGCCAGCACCGGCACCGGCAAACCGGCGGCCCGCCTGGCGGCCAGCACCCCGGCCAGCGCCCGGCCCATCCGCGCCGCCTTGGCCGGCACGCCGGCGTCTGCTTCGGCCGCGGCGGCGACCGCTCCGGCCAGCGCGTCGCCGAACGTAATGGTATTGCCGTTGCGGCCCAGCGTGGCGCCAACAACCAGGTCCGTCTGCACCCCGCCGAGCCCCAGTGTGGCGGCGATCGGCATCGGCGACAGCATCTGCGCCCCATCCAGCAGGCCAAACGCGATCCGGTCGCGCAGGCTGGCCCAGGACGCCGCCGGCGTCAGGGAAACAGCCAGGCCCTGGCGGCGGAAGAAGCCCTTTTCCTGGGCGATGAGCAGCGGCGCCGCATCCGTCAGCGGCACATAGCCCAGCCGCAGCGTGTCGGCGCTGGCGGTCAGGGCTGCATCGGGTCGGGTTTCGGTCAGCAAATCGCGCTCCGGTCGGCCGTCGGGCCGGGAAGGGGCGCGGACCGCCATTGGACCGCGAAAAGGGGAACATCGCGGGGAAGGGACCGCCATTGGTCACCGCCCGGCTCCCCCAGAGGGGAACAGCCGGAGCAATGCAAACGCGGTGCCAGATTTGTGCGCCGCAGCGAAAACGCCAAACCCGCCCGGCGAAAGGCCGCCCGAGCGCCGCCCGCCGCGAGTTCAGTCGTGCAGCATCTTCGACAGCGTGATCACGCTTTCCGCCACATCCGCCAGCCGCTTGCCCTGATCCATCGCCAGCCGCCGCAGCGTGCCGTAGGCCTCTTCTTCCGACAGCCGGCGGGACTTCATCAGGATGCCCTTGGCCCGCTCCACCAGCTTGCGCTCGGCCAGCGCGGATCGCGCCTCGTGCAGTTCGGCTTTCATCGCCTGGTGCGCCCGGAACCGCGCCGCGGCCACGTCGATCACCGCCTTCACGCGCGAAGGCACAAGCCCTTCAATGACATAGGCCGCCACCCCCGCGCTCATCGCCGCGTTGATGCCGGCCGGGTCGGCGTTGTCGACGAACATCACCACCGGCCGGGGCTCATCGCGGTTCAGCGCCTGCATCAACTCGATGGTGTCGCGCGACGGGCTGTCCACGTCGCAAACCACGATATCGGCGCGTGCATCGCGCACCAGCGCGATCAGGCCCGGGCCGACCAGGTCGGACGGGTTGCGCACATGGCCGACGACCAGGCAGCCATCCGCCTCCAGCCCGGCGCTGACCGCTGCCGCTCGCTCGGCGTTGTCGTCGATCAGGAGGACCCTCAGCTTCATGCCTGCGCTACTGTTTTGTGCGGTTGGCATCATTCCTGCGGATATTGTGCGGCGCAATATGAAACTGAGGCCGGCCAATCGGCAAAGTGTTGAACATGCCCATCGTTGAGGCAGAAGACCAGAAAATGAACAAAATATAGGCTTTTTACCGGACTGCTGCCGAAATATTGCCCGGCACGGGACCCTAGCCGATTATCGAGCTGCAGAGCCGGGCATCAACAGGAACACCTGGCACAAATAAAACAGGGACGGTGCCACATGGCACCGTCCCCTCCAGAGTCTTCGAACAGTTGATCTCAGGCTAGGTTCGCCGCCACAAACCGGGCCGGTCGATCTATCGCTCGAAGGGCCTTAGTTTGGCACCGGCTAGCGGGTCAGCTTACCCGCGCTTTACGAACCGGCGCCCCATCATTGCCACCAGGCCGGTGCCAAGCAGGAGGAGCGAGGCGGGCTCAGGGGAGGGAGTAACCACACCAGACAGATCAAAAATCCCATCCATATGCGTGCTCAGCAGAGACCATTCCGCGGAGGGGAAGGCAATCGGCACATAGGTGAACTGGTAGGAACCAGCCGAGAGCCCAGTGAAATTAACGCCCTGCCAATGCTGAACCGGTCCACAGGCGGGGCATCCAATGTTGAAGGGAGCTTCACTACTTACGAGGGGCAAGGAATTCGGGACACTTCCGTCCCAGTCCGCGTAGAAATTGGTCACACCATCAACAAGACCACTCGGCTTAAAGCCCACACCGTTCGGGGTCAGCATGGAGAACGCAACCGTCGTTGACGGGAACGGGTTACCGGGTACACCTACAAGGTTCATGCTGCCTTCGAGAGTGCCGCCACCATGCGAATAGGTGCCTAGCCAGATGTTGACGGAGCCAACTCCAGCGTTCTCATAACCAATTGAGACCGCATGAGCGAAGGCTTTAGCCGGCAGCGCCAAAGCCAAAACCACCGCAAGCGCACTCGCAATTCGTTTCATCATTCCGCTCCCTATACCAATGTTTCCCAGACGGTGAGCACTTGATGCAAACCGTCTCAGATTATAGTCATTATCCACACTCGATGGCAATGTTTATTTATTGTCGTTCCGGACTATCGTGGGTCAATCGTGCTTCCCTGGCTGCCCACGCGCGTAGTCCAGCAGCTAGAGCAATATCGCTTGAAGTTGGCTCAACTGAGCGATGGAATTGCTCGTCAAAACAAAAATCTAGAGCATGATCGCTTCGTCTACCTGAAGCGATCATGCTCTAAGGTGATTATGGCGCTGCGGAAGGTCCTGTCCCTCAACGGCTAACGATCCAGCCACACATCCTCGAACCGCCAGCGATTATAGATCGAGTTGTTCGCCAGCGAGACGTTCTTGACGTATTTCTGCCAGCACGTCGCCGCCCACGCATGCGAGATCACCGGCCTCGCGCCATCCTCCTGCAGCCGCTTGTCGATCTCCCACACCAGCGCCCGCCGCTTGTCCATGTCCGTCATCATGCGATTGCTGGTGGAACATCGCCTCGACGTCGCGGTTGCAGTAATTGGTGTAGTTGCGCTCCGACCCGCAGGCGAAGGTCTCGAAGAACACCACGTCCGGATCGTCGATCCCCACCCCCTGCACATTCAGCGCCACCGAATAGTCCCTGCGCAGCAGCCGCGCGTACCAGACCGAGGTGTCCAGCACCTCCAGCTCGCCCTCGATATACACGTGCTTCAGATTGTCGATCAGCAGCACCGCCGGGTCGCGGTATGCCGGGATATTCCGCGTCGAAACCTTGATCTTCAGCGGCTTGTCCGGCCCATAGCCCAGTTCCCGCATGATCTTCCGCCCGGCCTCGCGGCTTTTCTCCACATCCGGCGAGTAGCCCGCCACATTGTGCAGGAACTCCGGCGACATCCCCCACAGCCCTTCCGGCGGCGGCAGCATGATCCCGCCCACCTTGTCCACGCCCTGGCTGAGGATCTGGGTGAACGCCCCCCGGTCGATCGCCAGCACCATCGCGCTGCGGATCTTCGCCTCGTCGAACGGCGGCTTGTCCCGGTTCACCAGCAGATTGACCTGGGTGTTCGTCGGCAGCAGCTCGCATTGCGCGTTCGGATCGCTTGCCAGCACGTCCTTCATCAGCACCGGCGTCACCTCGGTGACGAACGTCATGTCCATCTGCCCGGAGGTGAACGCCAGCTGGGATGTGCTCCGGTTCGGAATGATGGTGAACTCCACCGCGTCCAGATACGGCAGCCCCTTCTTCCAGTAGTTCGGGTTGCGCACGATCCGCATCAACTCGTTCTGCTTCAGCTCGCCGAACATGAACGGCCCCGTCCCGATCGGGTGCGTGCGCATCTGCGCCGCCGGCACATGGCACGGATAGACCGGCGACATCCCCCCCGCCAGCATCGCCAGCAGCGAAGGCTGCGGGTCCGTCAGGTGGAACGCCACCTCCGTCGGCCCGTTCACCGTCACTTCCTTCAGATTGAAATACCAGGACTTCCGCGGGTTCTTCCGGAATGTCGTGTCGCCCTTGCCCAGGATCATGTCCCAGGTGCACTTCACGTCGGCACTGGTGAACGGTTTGCCGTCATGCCATTTCACGTCGTCGCGCAGCTTCAGCGTCAGCACCCGCCCGTCCGCGCTCCACGCCCATTCCGTCGCCAGTTCCGGCGCCAGCCGGTCCATCCGGTCCTGCTTGCTGGCGTGATCGAACACCACCAGGTTGTTGAAGATCCCGCTGAACGGCATCACCGTGGAGATCGTCGCCTCCTCGTGGATCGAGGCGCTGGGCGGGTTGTCGCGATGCGTCACATGCAACACCCCGCCATGCTTCTGCGCCCAGGCCGGCGAGCCAAGCAGGCCCGCCGCCATCATCAACCCAACCAGGAAGCGTTTCATCCCGATCCCCTAGCCGTTGTAATTGAGTTTGAGCCCGGCTTCCGGCCAGTCCATCGCCACCAGCTGCCCGAGGCCGGAAAGCGTGATGTAGGCGGTCTTCATGTCCTTCCCGCCAAAGCAGATATTGGTCGGGTAGCTGTCCGGCATCTTCACCTGCCGCACCACCCGCCCATCCGGCGCGATCACCGTGATATGCCCGGTCATCAACGTCGCCACGCAGATGTCCCCGTTCGCCTGCACCCCCAGGCTGTCGAACCGCTGGAACCCCGGCAGCCCGCAAACGATCCGCCCGCCATAGGGGTTCGGAAACTCGGTCGGCCGGATCTTCCCCGGCCCCGCGATGTCCCACGCGATCAGCCGCGACGTCTCGGTATCCGCGGCATAGATCGTCTTCCCGTCCGGCGACAGCCCCACCCCGTTCGGCGAAACGATCGGATAGGAAACCTCCACGCAGCTGGACCCGTCCGGCAGCGCGTAATACAGCCCGCCATGATCCCGGTCCCGCCGCCGCCGCTTGCCCAGATCGGTGAAATAGAACCCGCCCTGCGTGTCGAACACGATATCGTTCGGCGCGCTGAGCTTGTCCTCCCCGCAATGCGTATAGAGCGTCCGGGTCGCCCCGGTCTTCAGATCGATCCGCTGGATATACCCGCCCTGATACTCCGCCGCCGGCCCGGTCGACAGAAACCCGCCATGCGCATAGGCGTTGCCGCCGTTGTTGCAGACATACAGCGCCCCATCCGGCCCCACCGCGATCCCGTTCGGCCCGCCCCCGGCGCGCCCGATCTCCGTCTTCGTCCCATCCGGCGCGATCCGCGTCACCTTGCTCGCGGAAATCTCCCCCAGAATAACCGACCCATCCGCCATCGCCACGGGCCCCTCGGGGAAGCCCAGACCGGTCGCCATCACCCGCAGTTCGGACATGGTTTTCTCTCCCTTTGTTTATCCCCCCACGCTGTCCCGCCCGCCCACGGTCGTCAAGGCACCGCCACCCATAACCCCCCACACTTCGTAGGGTGGATAAGCGAAGCGCAATCCACCAACGCAAGCCCAAAACCCCAATGCCCCAGGGCCAACCCAAGAGAAGAACCGGGGCTTCGCCCCAAACCCCAGCAAGGCTCCGCCCTGCACCCGCAAGGGGATAGTCATCCCCTTGACCCCTCATACGCATCGCAACCGGCGCCATCGCGGACCTTGACACGTCAGCGTGAGCAACCGTCCTGGCCGGCCTTGTGCCGGCCATCCACGGCTTTGCCGGCCGCGTGAAAAGCGTGGATCCTCGGTAAAAGCCCAGGCAGAACGGGGCGGTCTTCTCGCCGGTCGGTATCAAGCGAACTCAGCCACCCGCGCGGATAGCCGCCTCGATCTCGCCGTCGTCTCACGACGCACGTCAGGAGAATTCGTCGCGGCATCCAAGCTAAATCCAAATTCCGACACGCTCCCCGCCCCAACCCCAACCGGCAAAGCCAACTCCCGCTCATCCCCAGCCTCCGGAGCGGCCGGTGCCTGCGGCGCGGCCGCAACAACCCCCTCCGCCGCCAACCCCTCCGCCATCATCCCCACCACCGCATGCTCCGCCCACTCCGCCCGGCTCGCCGCCTCCGCATCCTTCTCCATCGCCATCCTCTCCGCCTGCGCCTTCAGCAGCAGCCGCCAGGCGCTCTTCGCCTCCCGCATGAAACTCAACGCCTGCGCCTTGCACTTCAGCGCGATCGCCATCTCCCGCCGCCGCTCCCCCGCCAGCCGCAGACAATCCGCCGCCCACGCCTCCGCCAGCACGAACTGCGCCGCCAACTGCCCCTCGGCCGCATTCTCCGGCCGCAACGAAGCCACCGCCGCCATCGCCGCCCGATCCTGCCGCCCCCAATCCTCCGCAGCATCCGCATCCGGCAACGGCAACGAGCCGCGCAAAACCCGCATCACCTCCCGAAAAGCCTCCCGAGGCAGCAACAGCGCCCAATCGGTTTGCGGATCAGCCGATAAATTCTGAATATGTTCCATCCCGTCAGCATACCGTCTTTCATACTAACGGTTCAAGTCAAAAATAACTACCGTAGGGCGGGTTTCAACCCGCCAACGCAAGCCAACCCCCCCCAAGGCAATCGCCCATGGCCGCCCAACTCCCCCTCTCCACCCGCTATGGGGGGAGAGGGTCGGGGGGAGGGGGCAAACCCGGCCGCGCCGGCCGCGCTAGGAACACCCCCTGTCCCTAGCGGATGGAGAGGAAAAGAAGGCGGCACCTCGAAGTCCGGATGCGATGGCCCTGCCCCCACCCCCCAACAGGCCAGGACCAGAGCGGCAGCCCATCAAATCGGCGGATGGCTCCCGAGCCTACCCGCCCGGCCGCGAATCCGAATAGGGCGATGCCAGCCTGCCGGTACGATATCGGATCAATGTTCGAGGCAAACGGATTCCGACGTAGGAAATTCACACCCGCGAAGGCCGGTTTGAGCCGATTGTGTTCAAAAAGTCGCCGATTAGGTTGTCGCTGGAATTCTAGGACGTATTCGTAACTATTAAGTGATTGTATTATATGATATTTATTGTGCTGTCTCCGATACCAAACTGCTGTCGGCGTCCGATTTTCGACTTTTTCAACACAATCCGCCTGTAGCAGCCGTTCAGACGAGCGGCACCGTTTCTCCAAAGCGGTCGCTTGTGGGCCCGACGGGAAATGGATGGGTCGGGTGGATCGCGGACGCTCGCTGGCCCCCACACAGTGTCCGCTTGGCGCCAAATGTCTGACTTTCACCGGGCGCCCGCTCCCAGACAATCAGGGAGATATCAAGGCAACCGCCTGCAACCCATGGAGGTAGCAATGAACACAAGAATAATGTAAAACCTGTTCGACCATGGGTGGTCACGTCACATAGGTCATTCCTGGCGTGACCCGGTCCTCGCCGAGCGAGGAAAGCCGAGCGCTAAAAAGAATGAAGAGGGACGGTTATGAACCAGGAGCAGCGGAATCAAGCCATTGCGAACTTCAACCGGTACGAACTGACGCCGGTTGCTCGAACGCTTTTCGACGGCCTGATACAGACCTGGGAAGAGGCGATCGGAAATGACGACGGCCTCGAGCGTGAGTCTCGGTCAGCTTGCCAAAGACCAGGAGTTCTTCACCTACATAAACAGTCGACGTTCTGGGAACGAGGAACTCGGGGGATCGAATTCATCCATGCCTTGCAAGATTTGAGGCTGATCATACGTCTTTCGCTGAGATATCCAGTTCTCGCCAAGATCCATCTCGATCGAGATTGATTGAAATGCCGGAGTCGCAGCAACCCCAGCTTATCATATCGGTGAGCGGCGGATACCTCGTGTTCATAGGCTTGATCGTCGCAGCGTCCGCTACCGTGCTCGCAAGCGATCGGGCGTCCGAACTGCCGCTTTGCGCACGTGCTCTCCTCCTTGTCCCGCTCGCGATCTCGGCCGCGAGTGGCGTTGCAGCCCTCATAGGCGCCAATTCGGCGCACAAATCTCGCCAGGCGCAGTGAGAAGCTGGAAGCGCCCAATCTCGATAAGACGACGCGCACCAATCTCGAAACGCAGGTGACAGATGCGCGCAAGTTCGCAAGCAACTGCATCTTCTGGTCGCTCACCGGAGCGATCATGTCCGCCGCAATGCTATTCCTCGCTATGCTTCCCGTCGTCTTCTATTCCAGCACAGAAACAAAAGTGGAGACCCCCATATTGACGTCCGGGGTCACGCCGACGGGCCAATCCTCTTGTGTGAATGGCCGGTTTCCTGGGAAACACTAGAAAGCCGCCCGAGTTCCAGAGATTTGCAACGTCGCACTGGAGTCTGGGATCGGCGTTCAGGCCAAGTGCCGTCGATGTCGGCTCTGGGTCGAAACCGGCCGAACGGCTCGCGCGGAACCAGCGGAAAGTTTCTAGCCCCGCTTCCCCCAAGGCAAGGGTGCAGTTCCACTTGGAACTGAACCGCTTTCCGCATTTGCCCGCGATGGAGTTAATTGCCCTCTACAGCCTATTTGTCCGCTCCGGGCTGGTGGTGCCGGCAAACCGAAGAGGCCCGTCGAAGGAGGAAACGCCCGTGAGAAATGCTTGGTGAACTCGGCCCAGTCGTCTGAGATGCGCAGCAATGTCGTTACGGAAGTGATCTGTTTTCTCAGATGAGGATGGCCCACGTCTTGCGTCAGCAATTGATGATGCCGATGGCGACGGCCCTTTAGCTCAGGCAGGTAAGGATTTTTTGCCTCGAGCTCCCCGCGGACGCCTGGCGGCAACGGATCATAGATAAGAGCCCTCGTCAGCTTGCCAATGTAGCCATTGCGGGCCTGGTTGCCAGGCTTGTATGGCCAGCCGCGCACTCGGTGCAGTTCGAGCGCATAAAAGATGTCCGGGAAAGCGCCTGGTCCAAGGTAAGAGCTCAGGTGAGATATAAGCCGAAAGGATCGCCTGGAGTTCGTCGCGGGCACGCACGCGCGAAGCCGGTCGCGTCGTCAATCAGCGAGATGATGCCGATTTTCGCCAGACCGTTTTTAATCAACTCTGCCTGTTCGGCGACCTTTTCCTGACCTTTTGTCAGGACGTTTCCAGCGGCCCTGGCCTTAACATATACATCGCAGACCAGCGGTAGCAGCGCCGCGTCGTAGCCGGATACCTTCTGACTTCGATGGCTAAGATAGTCGATGGGCTCGAGCACATTGAGAAGCTCGTCGGATACAAAGCTGTTGAGGTTTTTGGCATCGATGGGTTCGGGCGTTCGGTGTGCTGCGTACGTGCCTTTCCACGGTCGCCCCAGAGCTCACAGGAAGGCGCGACTGGTCATCACCCGCCTTCCGTCTTCAAGATTGGCGACCCGAAGGGGGGCGATCCCAGGAATTGTGGAGATCGCCCTCATGTGTGGCTCGCGGCAACGCCCACCTGGCGGCGGCAGCTTTTCTGTGCGATTGCCGATCGTTGCTCCGGTGTCAGTTGCTCGGCGCGCGCTTCACCGCCAAGGGTCTGAGGTGTTTTGGCCAAAGGAAAGGACTCTCATGCTTGCTGAAAATCAGCATAATGCTTGCTGGGGCAGGCTGCAAGGATAATTTATCGAACCGGCTCAAATGCTTGCTGGCGTGCCAAAGCAAGCGTAGCAAGCGTAGGGTGAAGTTCCACTTGGAACTGCACCACGTCTTTGTTGACCGCGATGGTGCAAATCCAAGGGTGCATCGGCGGGGCAACTCCTAACCCCAACAACCGCGCCGCCAATCCTTTTGCTTCCAGTAATTTTACCGCCGGCCGGTCGAACGAGACGAGCGCCTCGCCGCCGAGCCAGTTGCTCTCGAACGCGATCACCCCATCGGCAAATCCCCGCCGGCTTCCAGCATCGCCAACCCCGCCTCCACCGCCGGCCGGTTCACCGCCAAATTGGCGGTGCCGATCAGCCAGCGCACCGCGTGGGCGATGTCCGGGGCAGGGACCCTATAGCCCCGCGCCAGCACCCAGACGAGTTCCCACAGCGCCGGCAACGCCAACGCGATCCCCTCCGCGGCCGCCAGCTCGGCCTGCGCCACCCATCCCGCATCACCACCCGCATCAATAATGAAAGCGGCACTGCACAATAACGATCTGCTGGTCCACGCCCCGCTTGCCCTGCACCCGATACACCAGCCGATGCTCCCCGGTAATCCGCCGAGACCACCAGCCGGCCAGATCCCCCTTCAACGGCTCCGGCTTGCCCAAGCCCGCATGCGGCGTCCGCCGCGCGTTCTCGATCAACTCGTTGATCCGCCGCAGCACGTCCGGGTCGGACCGGGACCAGCCGACATAATCCTCCCAGGCATCGTCCGAAAAGCAAATCCGCACGTCAGGTTTTCGACGCCGTCTCCGCCGCGATCAGCGCGTGCTCCCGGGCGTTTCCCGCTTCGATCTGCCGGATCGAGCGAACCAGACGCTCCGCATTCCGCGGACTGCTCAACAGATGAACCGTCTCCTGCCAGCCCAAAAACTCCTCCTCGGCAATCATCACCACATTGCCGCGCCCGCTCTGGCGCGTGACAACGATCGGCGCGCGGCTCTCGACGGCCTCGTCCATGTAGCGGGCTAGGTTCTGGCGAAGATCGGTATAGGTCACGCTGGTCATAATGTCCGTTCTCCCTGCTCCAAGCGGGATAAATCTTCTACATCGCGCCAACATGTACGGCAAGCTGTACACTTGGCAAGCGTAGGTGCAGTGCCGCTTGGCACAGCACCCCACACTTGCTAAGGCGCCGTCCCCGGCAAGAATTTGAACGGCGCCGCATCCTTGAAACTATCGTTCACCTCGCCCGAGAACACCTCGCCGTTCTGGATCGTCAGCTTCCGCACCGGCGCCCCCGGCTTCAGATTGAGCTTCTGCAGCGAAACCCAGAACGTGTCGGGGCGGGTCGCGGAGTCGAAATAATAGATCAGGTTCCGCTGGTCCGACACCGTCCGCCAGATCGTCGAGGAGATGTTCGGCTGGTCCGGCGTCGTGATCCCCAGCGGCACGCTCACCGCGCGCTGCACGCTCATCACGCTCGCCACCGCCTGATACGCGAAGGACTGGAACGGCACGCCCTTGATGTAGTTCGGATCCACCTTGCGCGGGATCGCCCCGAGCAGGAAAGACGCGCGCGCGAACCGGTCCGCCGCCCGGTTGGTCCCGGGCAGGAACACCAGCCCGCCGATGTCCTTCCAATAGGCGTTCAGCGCCAGTTGCTGGTCATACACCGGGGAATTCGTCATCACCACGTATTGCTTGCCGTGATGGATCACCAGCTTGCCGTCCACATACTCGAAGATCGCGGAATCGCCGGTCGCATCGGAAATCGACAGATGCAGCGCCGCATCCGAACCGTTCGGCAACGCCGGCGCCAGCATGTTGAACGGCTCGGCCCGCAAGGCCGTCACCGCTTCGTCCACCGTGGCGTAATTGTCCAGCACATACTGCGCCCAGGCAGCGATCGACAGGAACGGCCGCCCCTCCACCGGCTTCGGATACTGCGATTCCGCCAGATAGAGCAGGTTGGCCACCAGCCCCTTCTCATTCAGCCCGTCCGTGGTGCCAGCCTCATAACCGGAGACGATCACGCTGCCGAATTTCGATGTCCACTGGATGGATGCCGGTCCCGCCGCCCCATCGCGCTTCAGGCCGGCGGGAAAGACCCATAAATTGGAGGCCATGTCCTCCTTCCAATCCATGTTCCGCCCAGTGATCACGGTATTTTCGTCGCCAACGTAAAGCGTGCGGGTGCAGGCGATTGCGGGCTCCACGGCCGCGGCCGCTAAAATCACGGCTGAAAGCGCCAAACGGGTCAATGTCGATGCGCGATGCTTCATTCCTGGAGTTCCTTGCCTGAACGCGCCTCGGCTGGCGGAGATGGCATCCTAGCACGGACCATCCCCGGCGTATGCCCTGGAAGCCTGCCGCCCCCGTCCGACCTGCCCGGCCATCCCCCCCTTTTGACAGCCCCACCCCCCTCAGCCGATCCTGCTCCCGCCCTCACCGGCACGGGAGCCAAGCAATGAACGTCCTCACCACCCAGCCGCCCACGGCCGCGCCAACCCACCAGCAAACCCCCATGCGCTTCGGCCTCTTCGGCAGCGCCCAGGCCAAACGCGGCCCCAGCATCGACAGCGCCGCCGGCTTTCACGAATTCGTCGACTACACAATCGAATCCGAGGCCCTCGGCTATCACAGCTCCTTCATCGTCGAGCACCACTTCACCGGCTTCGGCCAGGTCTCCGCCAGCCTCAACCTGCTCACCTGGGTCGCCGCCCGCACCACCACGCTGCGCCTCGGCACCGCCGTGCTCGTGCTGCCCTGGCACAACCCCGTCCTGCTCGCCGAGCAGGCCGCCACGATCGACCTGCTCTCCGGCGGCCGCCTCGATTTCGGCATCGGCCGAGGCTACCGCCACAACGAATTCGCCGGCTTCTGCATCCCCATGGAGGAAGCCGAAGCCCGCTACGAGGAAGCCTTGGCCGTCATCACCCGCGCCTGGACCTCGGACGCCCCGTTCAGCCACCACGGCAAATACTGGCAATTCGAGAACATCATCGTCGAACCCCCCACCGCCCAGAAACCCCATCCCCCCTTCTGGACCGGCGCCGGCAGCCGCGCCTCCATCCGCCGCTGCGCCGAGCGCGGCCACAACCTGCTGATCGACCAGTTCTGCTCCTTCGAACAGGTGGAGGAACGTCTCGGCTGGTTCCGCGAAGCCCTCGCCGAGGCCGGCCGCGCCTGGGACCCCATGCAGGTCGCCATCGCCCGCGCCATCCACGTCACCACCGACCCCGCCGACAAGCAGGCCGCCCTCGATCGCCGCCTCGCCGGCCAGGCCCGCACCCACGACCTCGCCCAGACCCCCGGCGGCGACAACAAGGCCAGCATCATGAGCTACGACGACACAAGGCAGGCCAACGAAGCCGCCACCCTGTTCGGCACCCCCGACGAGATCGCGGAAAAAGCTCGAACGCCTGCGCGCCATGGGCGTGCGCTACCTCCTGCTGAACGGCGGCGCCACCACGCGGCGAAAACATCCGCCGCTTCGCCGCCGACGTAATGCCGGCATTCTCCAGCTAAGGCCCCAGGAATGACCGGTCTCACCCGCCAGCTCGCCCGCTACGCCACGGCAACAACCCTCGCCCAAATCCCCGCCACGGTGCAGCGGGAAGGCGTGCGCGCCTTCCACAACTGGCTCGGCTGCGCGCTCGGCGGCGCCCGCGAGCTTCCCGTCCTCACCGCGCTCGCCGCCATAAGCGAGCAGCAGATGCCGCCCCAGGCCACCATCCTCGGCCACGATTTGCGCGTCGACCTGCAGAACGCCGCCCTGCTGAACTGCATGTCCGCCAACCTCACCGCCTTCGACGACACCCACCTCGCCAGCGTCACCCACCCCACCTGCGCCGTCGCCGCCGCGATGCTCGCTTTGTCGGAACGCCACAAAACAACCGGCGCCGACTTCCTCCTCGCCTTGATCCTCGGCATCGAAATCGAGTGCCGCATCGCCAACGTCCTCACCGCGCCGCCCGCCCGCGGCAATGTCGGCCTCTACATGACCAGCCTGGTCGGCGGCATCGGCGCCGCCATCGGCTGCGGCAGGCTGCTCGGCCTCACCGAGGACCAGATGCTCCACGCCATCGGCCTCGCCGCCTCCATGTCCTCGGGCTTCCGCGAAGCCCATCCCACCATGAGCCTCGGCTTCGTCCCCGGCCACGCCGCCCGCTCCGGCCTCTTCGCCGCCCAACTCGCCGCCAAAGGTTTCACCAACAGCGAAACCTCCCTGGAGGGCGCCAAGGGCTTCGCCCACGTCTACGCCGATCCCCCCAACCTCGAAGCCGGCACCGCCGGCCTCGGCACCGATTTCGAAATCCTGCGCAACGCCTACAAGCCCTATCCCTGCGGCATCGTCATCCACCCGCAGATCGACGCCTGCCTGGAAATCGCCGCCACCCCGGGCTTCGACCCGCACGCCATCGAGCGCGTCGAACTCACCGTCAACCCGCTCACCCTCACCCTCTGCGACCGCCCGGACCCGCAGGACTCCATGCAGGCCGCCGTCAGCCTCTACCACTGGACCGCCGCCGCCCTGCTGCACCGCCGCGCCGGCCTCGACGAAGGCACCAACGCCATGGTCCGGGACCCCGACATTTCAGCGCTCCGCCGCCGCATCAAAGCCCATCCCCGACGCCACCCTGGACCGCGCCGAGGCCAAGGCCGCCATCCACATGAAAGACGGCAGGTGCCTCACCGCCCACGTCACCCAATGCCGCGGCAGCCTGGCCCGACCGATGACCGAGCCGGAGCTGCAGGAAAAATTCATCTCCCAGGTCTCCCGCAACCTGCCCGCGGCGAAGGCCGAAACCCTCGCCGCCCTCTGCTGGAACCTGCCCGCCCTGTCCGACACCGGCGCCGAAATCCGCGCCGCGCTCGCCTGAGGAAACCACCGGAATGAACACGGAACTCGCCTACCTCGCCAACATCGCCAAACTCCAGGCCGACAACTGGCCGCAAGGCCTGACGAAAACCCCCTACACCCCCTTCGGCAACGCCTCCCTCGGCGACCACCTCCGCCGCTGGGCCGCCCGCCAGCCGGACAAGCCGGCGATCATCTACTACGGCCGCACCATCACCTACGCCGAGCTCGATCGCCTGAGCGACCGCTTCGCCGCCCTGCTCGCCTCCGAGGGCATCGGCAAGGGTGACCCGGTCGCCGTCTATCTGCAGAACTGCCCGCAATTCCACATCGTCTTCTTCGGCCTGCTGAAGCTCGGCGCCATCCACGTGCCGGTCAACCCGATGTTCAAACAGAACGAACTCGCCTACGAACTGCAGGACAGCGGCGCCGTCGCCATCGTCGCGCTGGACCAGCTGTTCCCCATGGTGCAGGAAGTTCTCGGCCGAAACCAGGCTCCGCAAGCTCTTCACCACCAGCCTGCGCGACTTCCTCCCGGCCGAGCCCACTCTGCCGCTGCCCGCCATGCTCACCGAGCCCGCCCAGCCCTGCCCAGGCGCCACCGACCTGCTGGCCGCGCTCAACGCCGTCACCACCGCGCCGCCCGCCGTCACGATCGACCTCGATGCCCCCGCCGCGCTGAACTACACCGGCGGCACCACCGGCATGCCCAAGGGCTGCGTCCACACCCAGCGCGACATGCTCTACACCTCCGCCACCGCCCTGCCGATCGCCGTCAGTATCGGCCAGAATGACGTCACCATCTGCTTCATCCCGCTGTTCTGGATCGCCGGCGAGGACATGGGCCTGATCTTCCCGATCTACGCCGGCGCCACCGTGGTCCTGCTCAGCCGCTGGGACCCCGACGCCTGGCTCCAGGCCGTCCAGCTCTACAAGGTCAGCCACACCTATTTGCTGGTCGACAACGCCATGCAGGTGCTGGACCACCCCAAAGCCGCCACCACCGACCTCGCCTCGCTGCGCACCACCAAGGTCACCTCGTTCGTCAAGAAACTGAATCTCGACTTCCGCAACGCCTGGCGCGCGCTGACCGGCACCACGGCGCACGAGGTTTCCTGGGGCATGACCGAGACCCACACCTTCGACACCTTCACCACCGGCATGGACAAGGACGATTTCGACCTGAAGCAACTCCCCGTCTTCGTCGGCCTGCCCGTCCCCGGCACCGAGTTCAAGATCTGCGACTTCGAAACCCACACCCTGCTGCCCGCTCGGCGAGCACGGCGAGATCTGCGTCCGCACCCCCTCGCTGCTGAAATCCTACTGGAACAAGCCCGAAACCACCGCCGACACGCTGCGCGACGGCTGGCTGCACACCGGCGACATCGGCGTCATCGATGAAGCCGGCTACCTCCACTTTCTCGGCCGGCGCAAGGAAATGCTGAAGGTCCGCGGCATGTCCGTCTTCCCCGGCGAGGTCGAAACCCTGCTTGCCCGCCACCAGGCCGTGCAAGGCTCCGGCATAATCGGCCGCCAGGACGACGAAAAGGGCGAGGTCCCCGTCGCCTTCGTCGAGCTGAAACCGGGCGCATCCCTCACCGAGCCCGATCTCGCCGCCTGGTGCCGCGACAACATGGCCGGCTACAAGGTGCCGGAAATCCGCTTCATCCACCCGCTGCCCCTCACCGCCACCGGCAAGGTCGCCAAGGAAGAGCTGAAGAAGCTCCTCTGAACCCCGTTCCAATAGAAAGTATTTCCCTGATGAAATCCCTGCTGATCGCCAATCGTGGTGAGATTGCGATCCGGATCGCCCGCGCCGCCGCCGAGCTCGGCATTCGCACCGTCGCTGTCTATTCCACCGAGGACCAGCACTCCCTGCATGTCCGCAAGGCCGACGAAGCCGTCCCCCTCAACGCCGCCGGCCCTGCCGCCTATCTGGATATTTCCGGCATTGTCGCCGCCGCGGTCGCCACCGGCTGCGACGCCATCCACCCCGGCTACGGCTTCCTCAGCGAGAACGCCGGCCTCGCGCGCGCCTGCGCCGATGCCGGGATCATCTTCGTCGGCCCGACCCCGGACATCCTCGACCTGTTCGGCGACAAGACCGCCGCACGAAAACTGGCGGTCAATTGCGGCGTGCCGGTGGCCGCCGGCACCCACGGGCCGGCGCGCATAGACCAGATCTACGACTTCCTCGCCTCGTTGCCGCCCGGCGACGGGGTGATGATCAAGGCCGTCGCCGGCGGCGGCGGCCGCGGCATGCGCGCGGTGTCCGATCCCTCCCAGATCGCCGACGCCTACGCCCGCTGCCAGTCGGAGGCAAAAGCCTTCTTCGGCAACGACGCGCTCTACGCCGAGCGCCTGATGCGCCAGCCCCGCCACATCGAGGTGCAGATCATCGGCGATGGGTCGGGCGCGGTGACGCATCTGTGGGAACGCGAATGCACCCTGCAGCGCCGCAGCCAGAAGATCGTCGAAATCGCCCCCAGCCCCAGCCTGTCGCCCGGCCTGCGCGGCCGCATCATCGATGCCGCAATGCGCATGGCGCGCGAACTCCGCTACCTCAGCCTCGGCACCTTCGAATTTCTGGTCAGCGGCGAGGCGTTCATCTTCATCGAATGCAATCCCCGCCTGCAGGTCGAGCACACCGTCACCGAGGAGGTTACCGGCATCGACCTCGTCGCCGCCCAGCTGCGCGTCGCCGCCGGCGGCCTGCTCGCCGCTTTGCGCCTGACCCAGGACCGCATCCCCGCGCCGTATGGCCACGCCATCCAGTTGCGCATCAACATGGAAACCATGCTGCCCACCGGCCAAATTCAGCCAACCGGCGGCACGCTGCGCGTGTTCGAGCCGCCATCCGGGCGCGGCATCCGCGTCGATCATTTCGGCTATGCCGGCTACGCCACCACCGCCAGCTTCGACAGCCTGCTGGCCAAGCTGATCGTGCACAGCGAGGCCCGCCATTTTGCGGATGCGGTCGCCAAGGCCTACCGCGCGCTGTGCGAATTCCGTATCGAGGGTGTGGCCACCAACGCCGGTTTCCTGCGCAACCTGCTGCGCCACCCAGACGTCGCCGCCAACGATGTCTTTACGACTTTCGTTGAAGAGCGGATCGGCGAACTGTCGGCCTCTGCGACGGATCACCGGGATCTGTTCTTTGCCGGTGCCGGTCCTGCCTACGCGGCGGCGGAAGCCGCCCAGGCGCACGCCATCCCGCCCGGCACCGTTCCCACCCCCGCCCCAATGTCCGGCCGCATCGTCAGCATCGACGTCCAGCCCGGCGACGCCATCCGCGCCGGCCAACAGGTCGCGGTGATCGAGGCAATGAAATCCGAACTCGTCGTCACCGCCGCCACCACCGGCATCGTCCACGCCATCCCCTGCGCGCCCGGCGAACAGATCCTCGCCGACCACCCGCTGCTGTTCATCGAACCCGCCGACCTCGCCGACACCGGCCCCGAGGCAACCGCCGAGGCCGACCTCGACCACATCCGCCCGGATCTCGCCGAAGTCCTGCACCGCCACGCCGTGCTGCTGGATGAAGCCCGCCCCGAAGCCGTCGCCCGCCGCCGCAAGCAGAACAGCCGCACCGCGCGGGAGAACATCGCCGACCTCACCGATCCCGGCAGTTTTACGGAGTACGGCGGCCTGACCCTGGCGATGCAGCGCTCGCGGCGAAGCGTCGAGGAACTGATCCGCATGAGCCCGGCCGACGGCTTCGTCGCCGGCATCGGCACCGTCAACGGCCAGGATTTCGGCGCCGACAAATCCCGCTGCATGGTGCTCGCCTACGACTACACCGTCTTCGCCGGCACCCAGGGCTTCATGGCGCATCGCAAGAAGGACCGGATGTTCGAGCTCGCGCACAAGCTGCGCATCCCGCTCATCCTGTTCAGCGAGGGCGGCGGCGGCCGGCCCGGAGATACCGACTATGTCGGCGCCGGCGGCCTGGAACTGCGCAGCTTCTGGCATTTTTCCCGGTTGTCCGGGCTGATCCCGATGATCGGCATCAACTCCGGCCGCTGCTTCGCCGGCAATGCCGCGCTGCTGGGATGCTGCGACGTCGTCATCGCCACCCGCAATTCCACCATCGGCATGGCCGGCCCGGCGATGATCGAGGGCGGCGGCCTCGGCGTTTTCACCCCCGAACAGGTCGGCCCGGTCAGCGTGCAGGAACCCAACGGCGTCATCGACATCCTGGTGGAGGACGAAGCCGAAGCGGTCGCCGTCGCCAGGCAATACCTCTCCTACTTCCAGGGTCCCGTCGCCGGCTGGACCTGCCCGGACCAGCGTCTGCTGCGGCCCCTGGTGCCGGAGAACCGCCTGCGCGCCTACGATGTCCGTGCCGTGATTCACACTTTGGCCGACACCGGATCGGTGCTCGAACTGCGCAAGAATTTCGGCATCGGCATCCTCACCGCCTTCGCCCGCATCGAGGGCCGACCGATCGGTATCATCGCCAACAATCCCATGCATCTCGGCGGCGCCGTCGACAGCCCGGGCGCGGACAAGGCCGCCCGCTTCATGCAGCTCTGCGATGCCTTCGACATCCCGATCCTGGTGCTTTGCGACACCCCCGGCTTCATGGTCGGCCCCGAGATCGAAAAAACCGCGACCGTCCGGCACTTCTCCCGCATGTTCGTCACCGCCGGCAGCCTGGACGTGCCGCTGTTCACCGTGATCCTGCGCAAGGCCTACGGCCTCGGCGCCCAGGCCATGACCGGCGGCTATCTCAATATCGGTAACTTCTCCGTGTCCTGGCCGACCGGGGAGGTGGGTCCGATGGGCCTGGAGGGCGCCGTCCGCCTTGCCTACCGCCGCGAACTGGCCGAGATCGAAGACCTCGACACCCGACAACTCCGCTACCAGGAACTGGTCGACGAACTCTACACCCAGGGCAAGGCCCTGAACGCGGCTGGCTTCGTCGAAATCGACGACGTGATCGACCCCGCCGACACCCGCCTATGGATCAGCCAGGGCCTGCGCAACGCGCCCGTGCCGCCGCCGCGCACCGGCAAGAAGCGGCCGATGGTGGATACCTGGTAGCTGGACACGCCGTCCATAACCGGGCGTAATCCTCAAAACACACAAGAAACCAAGGGATGGCCCCAATGAGCGTCAGCCGCGACCGGCCCGTACACCGTCCAGGCCTACAACATGTCCTGGGACTCCGAGAACAAGATCCACGACGACGCGGTCGCCAAGCGCTTCGGCTTCAGCGGCGGCCTGGTGCCCGGCGTCGATGTCTACGGCTACATGACGCACCAGGCGGTCGCCCGCTGGGGCCGCGCCTGGCTGGCGCACGGCACCGCCGATTGCCGCTTCATCAAGCCGGTCTATGACGGCAAGATCGCCACGATCATCGCCTCGGAAACCGCCGATGGCCTGGACATCCAGGTGGAGTCCGAAGGCGTGCTCTGCGCCACCGGCACCGCCGCGCTACCGCCACCCGTCGCGCCGCCGGCGCTGGACGGCTTTGTTGCGGTGGATGTCCGCGCAACGCGGCCGCCGGCCAGTCCCGCATCTTTGGCCGAAGGCACCTGGCTCGGCATCGCGCCCTATCCCGTCACCGCGGAATACTCAGCGCAATACCTGAAGGATTTGCGCGAGACCGACACGCTCTATGCGAACGAGGGCCTGGTCCATCCCGGCATCATCCTGCGCGCCTGCAACTGGGCGCTGTCGCACAACGTCGTTCTCGGCCCCTGGATCCATGTCGGCAGCCAGGTGCAGAACTTCGCCGCCGCCCATGTCGGCGATGCGCTCACCATACGCGCCCGTATCGTTCGCAACTACGAACATAAGGGACATTTGTTCGTCGACCTGGACGTGCTCGTGCTAACACGCGATACCAAGCCGGTCG
This sequence comes from uncultured Alphaproteobacteria bacterium, assembly GCA_963839645.1. Lineage (GTDB taxonomy): Bacteria > Pseudomonadota > Alphaproteobacteria > Acetobacterales > Acetobacteraceae > PALSA-911. Next base: position 247,461 of record CAWIVZ010000003.1, read on the forward strand.
CGCGTGTCGCCCACACCGCGATCTACCGTCCACGCCAAGTTGTCGAAGGCTAACCCCTCCTATGATGCAACCGGAATTCCTGCAGATCGACATCGCCGATCACATCGCCGTGGTCACGATGGACGCCCCGCCCGTCAACGCGCAAAGCCGTCAGTTGCAGGATGAGATTTCCGCGACCTTCGACTATCTGTCCGATGACGACGACGTCCGCGCCATCGTCTTCACCGGCGCGGGAAAGGTCTTCTCCGCCGGCGCCGATATCAAATCGCGCGGCTCCATGCCGAAAACCGGCGGCGCCCAGCGCCAGCATCTGCGCAGCGCACGCGAAAGTTACCACTCGATCGTGGAATGCAGGAAGCCGGTGATCTGCGCCATCAACGGCGCCGCCCTCGGCGCCGGCCTCGCGCTGGTCGCGTCCTGCGACATCCTGGTCGCCTCCGAGAATGCCTCCATCGGCCTGCCCGAGGTCACCATCGGCCTGATGGGCGGCGGCCGCCACGCCCAGCGCCTGTTCGGCCATTCCCGCCTGCGCCGCATGATGCTCACCGGCTACCGCGTCTCCGGCGCCGAACTGTACCGCCTCGGCGTCGTCGAAGCCTGCGTGAAGCCCGCCGACCTGATGGAAACCGCCATGGATTTCGCGCGCGAAATCGCCGCCCTCAGCCCGGTCTCCACCCAATTGGCAAAACATTCGTTGAACGTGATCGAGGAAATGAGCCTGCGCGACGGCTACCGCTTCGAGCAGGACATGACCATGCAGATCGGCAAGACCGAGGACGCCAAGGAAGCCATGAAGGCCTTCGTGGAAAAGCGCAAACCGGTCTTCGTCGGCCGGTAATCGCCGTACTTCACCGGGCGCTCGAATTCCGGTATCTACTGGCGGGTATGGTTGACCTGTTGCCGGTAGGAGAGCGCCCGTGAAGCTGATGTGGTTCCATCTGATGCCCTACACCGAGCTGCCGGAAGATTTCCGCACGCAGCACCCGTCCGTGTGGGTCGACATCGACGCCAAGCTGTTCGACGCCAAGCGCGCCCACCACATGTACAACGATTTTCTCGACGAGCTCGAATACGCCGCCGAGATGGGTTTCGACGCCATTTGCGTCAACGAGCACCACTCCAACGGCTACGGCCTGATGCCCTCGCCGAACCTCATGGCCTCGGCCCTGGCCCGGCGCACCACCGACACGGCGATCTGCGTCATGGGCAATTCGCTCGCGCTCTACAATCCGCCGACCCGCGTGGCGGAAGAATTCGCCATGATCGACTGCATCTCCGGCGGCCGCCTGATCGCCGGTTTCCCGGTCGGCACGCCGATGGACACCTGCTACGCCTACGGCCAGAATCCCTCGATGCTGCGCGAGCGCTACATGGAAGCGCACGACCTCGTGGTGCGCGCCTGGACCGACAAGAACACCTTCGCCTTCAACGGCCGCTACAACCAGCAGCGCTACGTCAATATCTGGCCGCGCCCGGTCCAGGATCCGCACCCGCCGATCTGGGTGCCCGGCGGCGGCTCGGTGGAAACCTGGCACTGGTGCGCGGAGATGGACTACGTCTACTGCTACCTGTCCTACTACGGCTACAAGGCCGGCCAGGCGACGATGCAGGGCTTCTGGGACGAAATGGCCCGCCTCGGCAAGGACCGGAACCCCTACCGCGCCGGCTTCCTGCAATTCGTCGGCGTCGGCGAAAGCCGCCAGCACGCCTTCGACCTGTATTCAGAAGCCGCCGAATACTTCTACGGCCGCTGCCTGCATGTGGACCCCGCCTGGGCCACCCCGCCCGGCTACACCACCGAAGCCAGCATGCGCGCCGGCCTGGAAAGCCAGGTCCGCAAGGCCGCCGACTCCGCCGTCCGCGGCAAGTCCACCGGCGAACGCTTCGCCTCCACCTCGCGCGACATGCAGGGCATCGTCGACAACGGCTACGTCATCATCGGCTCGCCGGACGAAGTGGCCGAGCAACTGCGCGAAGTCGCCACCAACCTGAACGTCGGCCACCTCATGCTGCTGCTGCAATACGGCAACATGAGCAAGGAACTGACCCGCTACAACACCAGGCTGTTCGCGGAACAGGTGAAACCAAAAATCCAGGGCATGTTCCCGGAATGGGAAGACAAATGGTGGCCCAACCCAATGTCCCGCGCGCAGCAAGCCACCCCGTCCCCCCTCAGCCCCCGCATGGCGGCCGAGTAGGCGGCATTGGGGGGATGCCTGTAAGCAAGCAAGGCCAGGGGGCTCTGCCCCTGGACCCCGCTAAGGGCAAGCCCTTAGAACCCCATACTGGTTTGGATGTGAAAAGGGGGTCTACGCGGACCGTTCAAGGTCCGGGTAGCCCCCGTTTCACATCCAAACAATGGACGGTTTCCAAAGGCTAGCCTTTGGCGGGGGTCCAGGAGCAGGGGGCAGCGCCCCCTGGCCTTGCTTCCTTCAGGCCCCCCCCCAAGCCCGCCTTCACGGCAGGCCCAACGTGCGGCCGGGGTAGCCGGCGGCGTCGAAGTATCTGGTTTTGCCGGTGACCTGATACTTCAGCACCGTCACGTGGCCGGCCTCGTCGGGCTTGGAGCGCATCGTGCCGGACATCACCGCCGGCATTCCGCCGTTCGGCATGGCCTCGCTCAGCACGCGGCCGATCAGCTTGCCGTGATCGGCGAGGCGCAGGTCGAGCAGCCGGGCGATGGTCTTGCCCAGATCGGCGTTGCTGGCCGGCGCGGGATCGGTGAAGCGCTGGCGGAAGCTCGGCCCGGCCGCGGCCATGATGTTGCGGGTATCGGCGCGCGAGAAGCTGCCATGCATGCCCTGGCCCTGCTGCAATCCGGTATCCGCCACTTCCACGCCGCAGGTGGTCGGATCGGCGCACCCGGTGGAGAAGGAGCGGAAATTGACCGCAATGGCGGGCATCGGCGTGATCGCCGAGCCATGCAGCGAGATCGCCGACAGCGGCAGCGTGCCGGGGATCGGTCCCAGCGCGTCATCCACGAACAGCCCGCTGACGTAGTCCTGCGCCGAGAGGATCTTCGACCACCTTCGCCGCCAGCGCCTTGTCGCCGTTCGGAATATACACGAGGTCCGACCCGCCGTTCGCCGCCACCACCACGTCCGGCTTGGCCGGGTCCGGCCCGATCAGGCCATTGGCACGAAACGGGAAGGCGCCGGCCGGAACGCCGATGCTTTTTCCATCGGGGTCGAACAGCGGCAACGCCAGCCCGTGCGCGATATCGATCGCGACGAAGCCCGGCGGCAGCAGCTTCTCGGTCACGCCCTTGTAGGTCTGCGTCGCCGCGAAGCTGGTCCCGCTTTCCTTGGAGATGGTGGAGAAGCCGTGATCGGAGGTAAGGATCACGTCGGTATCCTTGTCCAGCCCCTGCGCGCGCAGCGCTTCCAGCAGCTTGGCCAGGTTGTCGTCGGCGTTGCGGATGGCGGCCAGCGACGTCGGCCCGTTGATGCCCGGCACCAGCCGCCCCAGGCTGTCGCCCTGGTTATGCTGGGTGCCGTCCGGATCGCGCGACCAATAGACCATCACGAACGTCTTGCCGCGTGCCTTGAACATCGGCAGCACGACCTGGGTGGCGACGGAGGTGAACCATTCCTGCTGCCCGACATTCGCGGCCAGGGTGCCCGGCGTGGCGTTGTTGCCGGCGGCGCCGTTCGGTCCCCGCGTCGGCGCCTCCGCCGGCAGTTTCGCCGCGGCCAGGCCCTGCTTCACCTCGTCCGACAGCGGAATGCCGCCGGAGCGGCCGGTGCTGTCGTCGACGATGATGGTCTTCTGCCCGCTGCGTTCCGTGTGGTCGAAGATCAGCGCCGGGCCGAGCTTGCCGATGCTGGCGGTGGAATAGGCCTTCGCCCGCGCCGCCGCCAGGATGGTGGTCTCGTTCAGGTAGTCGCCGGCGAAATGCTCGTCCACGTCGCCCAGCACCGGATCGCTCTCCAGGAACGGCGTCACGCTGTCCCCGGCGCCGGGCACCTGGAAGCCGGTGTAGATGGTGTTGGAGAAGTCGCCGGTGTCGCCCAGCATATGCCCGGTCGCCATGCCGGAGGCGTTGGCGGTGGTGAAGGTGGGGAACAGCGAATGGGTGTTGGTGAACCGCACGCCGCGGTTCATCAGCGCCTGCATGGTCGGCGCGGTTTCCGCGTTCACCATTCCGGGGCGCAGGCCGTCGGCCACGAACAGGATCACGTTATGCGGCTTTCGCTGGGCCTGGGCGGGGCCGGCCCCCAGGGCCAGGGCGGCGAGGAAGAAGCCGGGAAGCAGGGTGCGCGGCATGAGTGTCTCCTGTCTGGTACAAGCCGGCTAACCCGACTTGGCCGGCAGGTCATGTGACAATCTAAAGACGGATTGCCGCCAAGCTACCGCGGCCAGGCTACCGCGGCCGGGCCGCCGCCAGGAAGCGCTGTCCGGCCGGCGTCAGCTCTACCCGCAATTCCCGATCCGCCCCGCGCCTCGGGATCACCCATCCCCGGTCGACCGCGTCCTCCCAGACCGTCAGCCGCGGACAGGAGGTGCGCCAGATATCCATCGCCTCCGCATAGGACCGCGGCCGCGCGGCGGTCCATTCGAGGAAATCCAGGATCAAGGGAGTGAGCGTATCCGACATGCAAGCCCTCCTCTGGTCATAACGTGCAAACAACGCGTCAAGCCTTGGCGGAAACGATCCAGATGGCGCCGGAAAGAACGATGCCGTCCGGCCCCTCATGGCGGCGATATTCCACCTCCAGCGCCTCGCGCACCGTGGTCTTCAGCGTCTCCGGCGCGCCGATGAGCGCGCGAGCGGCGGGGCCGATCTGGCTGGAAAAAGCGGCGGCCTGCGCGGCCCCTCCCGGGCCGGCCATCCGCATCGCCGGATCGTGCTTCGCCAAATGGATGTCGCGAAACCCCGCCGCCGTCAGGATCCGCCGTACCCGGTCCGGATCCGCGAAGGCGAACTGCCCCGGTTCCTCCGGGCCAGGCGGCGGGCTCGGCGGCACCAGGTGCTTCACCGCCCCGAACGGCAGCGTCACCCAGGGATTCTCCGTCATCGACCGAAAGCAGGCGAACACCAGCCGTCCCGAGGGCTTCAGTGCTCGGCGCAAATTGGCGAACGCCGCCGGCGGATCGTCGAAGAACATCACCCCGAACCGCGAAAACGCCAGATCGAAATCCTGTGGCGCGAAGGCATACCTGGCCATGTCCGCCAGCGTCAGCGTGGCCTGGGCCAACCCAGCCTCCGCCACCCGCCTGCGGGCCAGGTCCAGCATCGGCGCGGAAATGTCGACGCCGAGCACATGCCCGCCCGGGCCCACGCGCCGGGCCAGTTCCAGAACGGTCGCGCCGCAGCCGCAGCCGATATCGATGACGCGTTCTCCCGCCAGGGGGGCGGCGTGCTCGATCGCCACCTGGGTGAGCGGCGCGAACAACTGGTCCAGCCGCGTCTGCAGATCGACCCAGGTCTGTCCCGCCACGTTGTTCCAGTAATCGGCTTGCTGGGTGTTGGGCGTGGTCTGCGCACTCGTCATCGGCTATCCCCCATGAACGGCCAGTTCGTCCGCCGCGGGCGAACACTAATCCCCGATCCAGGCACCCGACAACGACGAACCGGCCATGCGCAGCTTGTGCGCCCGTCCCCTTGCAGTCGGCCGCACCAGGCCCCATCTCGCGGGCAACCGTTCGATATCGAACGACCAGAGAGAGGAGCCCGACATGATCGACATCCGACCCTTCAACAGCCTCGGCGCCTTCAAGAACGACTGGCTGGACGCCAAGCATCATTTCTCCTTCGGCCATTACCGCGACCCAAGCGCCCCGGCTTCGGCCGCCTGCTGGTCTGGAACGACGACCGCATCGCTCCCGGAACCGGCTTCGATCCGCATCCGCACAAGGAGATGGAGATCGTCACCTATGTCCGCACCGGCGCCATCACCCACCGCGACAGCCTCGGCAACGAAGGCCGCACCGAAGCCGGCGACGTGCAGGTGATGCACGCCGGCACCGGCATCGTGCATGCGGAACTGAACAAGGAGAGCATCGACACCACCCTGTTCCAGATCTGGATCCTGCCGGACCGCGCCGCGGCCGCCCCCGGCTGGGCCGCCCGCGAGTTCCCCCGCAAGGACGGCCTCAGCGTCCTCGCCAGCGGCCGTCCGCAGGATAGCGGCGCCGGCGCGCTGCCGCTGAATGCCGACGCCGCCATCATCGCGGGCACATTGGCAAAAGGCGAAACGGCGCATATCCCGCTCCGCCCCGGCCGCGCCGCCTATCTGGTGCCGTCCAAGGGCTCGGTCACGGTCAACGGCGTCACGGTCAACACCCGCGACGGCGCCGCCATCGCCGACGAACCGGAACTGGCCATCGTCGCCTCCGAGGATGCCGAACTGGTCGTCGTGGAGGTTGCCGCCTAACATCCCCCCACCAAGCATGGGGGAACGCAGAGATGACTCGTCTGGCTGAATCGCCGCTCACCACCTATATCGGCCATCTCGAAAGGGGAGAGCTCGGCTACCAGTTCTCCCCGGCGGCCAACCAGGCGATCTTCTACCCCCGTGTGATCTGCCCGGTCACCGGCAGCGACAATCTCGAATGGCGCGTCAGCGCCGGCCTCGGCACCGTCCACGCCACCACTGTCGTGCACCCGCAGCAGGGCGCGCCGTTCAACGTCGCGCTGATCGACGTCGACGAAGGCTTCCGCATGATGAGCCGGGTCGAGGACATCGAGCCGATGGACGTGAAGATCGGCATGCGGGTGAAATTCCGCGTCCATCCCGCCGAGGGCGAGGAACCGCCCTATCCCGTCTTCACCCCGGCGGGAGACGCGAAATGAACGGCCTCAAGCGCGGCAGCGCCGCCATCGTCGGCGTCGCCGAATCCGATCTCGGCGCCGTCGCCGCGCTGATGAGCCCGCTCGACCTGATGGCCCAGGGCATTGCCCGCGCGCTGGACGATTGCGGCCTGACCCTGAAGGACGTGGACGGCCTGTTCTGCGCGACCACCCAGGCCCGCACCTCGGCCATGTCGCTCGCCGAATATCTGCGCCTGCCCGACGCCTACACCGACAGCACCATCGTCGGCGGCTCGTCGTTCGAGGTGCATGTCGCCCACGCCCAGGCCGCCATCGCCGCCGGGCTGTGCAATGTCGCGGTCGTTACCTATGGAAGCACCCAGCGCACCGTCGGCCGCCGCGCCGCCTCCGCGCGCGAATACAACGCCTACGAAACCCCGTTCAAACCCTTCCTGCCCGCCAGCGCCTACGCCATGGCCGCCTCGCGCCACATGCACGAATTCGGCACCACCCGCGAACAACTCGCCGAGGTCGCCGTCGCCGCGCGCCAATGGGCGCAACTGAACCCGGCCGTCGTGGGAGAAGAAGCCGCTCACCGTCGCCGACGTGCTCGGCGCGCGGATGGTCAGCTATCCGCTCACGGTGCGCGATTGCTGCCTGGTCACCGACGGCGGCGGCGCGGTCATCGTCACCTCGGCCGAGCGCGCCAAATCCCTGAAGAAGCCGCCCGTGTACGTGCTCGGCTGCGGCCAGTCGATCACCCATGCCAGCATCAGCTCGATGCCCGACCTGACCCACACCGGCGCCATCCGCTCCGGCGCCGAGGCCTACAGGATGGCCGGCCTGGCGGCGAAGAACATCGATGTGCTGGCGCTGTATGACGCCTTCACCATCAACACGATCCTGTTCCTGGAAGACCTCGGCTTCTGCGCGAAAGGGGAGGGGGGTCCCTTCGTTTCAGGTGGCCGGATTGCTCCCGGTGGCTCGCTCGCCGTCAACACCAACGGCGGCGGCCTGTCCTATTGCCACCCCGGCATGTACGGCCTGTTCCTGCTCATCGAGGCCACTCGCCAGCTGCGCGGCGAATGCGGCGAGCGGCAGGTGAAAGGCGCCAACACCGCCCTCGCGCACGGCAATGGCGGCGTGCTGTCGGCCCAGGCCACCGTCATCCTCGGCACCGCCGCGGCTTTGTGAGGCTGGCGCGGCCGGGAAGGCAAGGCTGCGGCTCCGCCCCAGATCCGGGCAGCGCCCCTCCTGGGGTTTGGGGAAAAGCCCCATGCTTGCCTACCCGGCCAACGACCCCAGGATCGGCAGCAGGTAGTCGGCGAACAGGCGGGGATTTTCGGCGAAGGGAAAGTGGCCCATGCCTTCCATCACCTGGAAGCGCACGCCAGGGATTTTGGCCGCGGTGGCGGCCGACATCTCCGTGGTGCAGGAATAGTCGTATTCGCCGGTGAGCATGAACAGCGGGCAGATATTGGTGTCGATGCGGCCGACGCGGTCGCGGGCGTCCCAGTCGCCGGCGTAGAAGTCGATGTCGCCGGCGAACACGTGCGGGCCGCCCTGGGCGTAGCACCAGGCGACATCCATGGCGGGTTCGGCCGGGCTTTGCGGCGCCATCAGGCCGAGGATCCATTCGGGGATGAAGTTGGCCTGGTTGACCCTGGGATCGAACGCGTAGGGGGTCTTGCGGCCGACGATGCGTTCGCTGGCTTCGCAGGCGACGATGGCGGTGAAGGCTTCGGGGTGGCGATAGGCGAGTTCGAGGCAGATCTCGCCGGACATCGAGGCGCCGAGCACGATCGGCTTGTCGAGGCCGGCGGCGGCGATGAAGCCCATGATGAGCTCGATATACAGATCGGTGTTCAGGCTCCAGGAGCCGGGGATGCCGCCCGCGGGGGGCAGCGAGCGGCCGTGCCAGGGCATGTCGAACGCGATCAGGCGATGCTTTTCCGTGACACGCGGATCGGCCATCAGGCGGTGGAACTGGCGGCCGTCCGAGCCGGCGGTGTGCAGGCAGACGATGTCGCGGCCGTTGCCGGCGCTTTCGTGGAAGATGCGGTAGGTGTGGCCGGCGGCGCTGACCGGCACGTAGCCGCCGGTGAGTTGCGGCGCGGGCCAGTCGCCGAGCGGCGGGCGCAGCGCGGCGGGCGCCGGGGCGTCGTTGCCGAGCGCCAGCCACTTGCCGATTTCCAGCACGCGGCGGGCGATGTGGCAGTGCTGGGCGAAGGCAAGCTCGTCCCCGTCGATGCGGAATTCCGGCACCTGCCGCTGCATGGCGAAGATGGAGTGATGGTGGCGCGGCGGGATGGGAAGAAGGAACTTCTCCCAGATCGCATCGGGCGCGGACAGGGTGAACTGCGCGGTGCCGTCCATGCCGGTGATCATGCCGGCGGCGAAGGCGAACGGAGTGGTCGTGTCGCCGCAGCGGATCGCGAAGCCGACGGACCAGTTGCCGCCCCAGGCTTTCAGCACGGGGTCGATGACGCAGGCGCTGCGCCAGCGCAGCGCGTCGGGGAAGCGGCTCATGACGGGTCGATCACGTGGCGCACGGCGGGGAAATACTCGTCGCCGTAGCCGCCGGCTTCGGATCGCTGCAGGCGCTGCATCGTCAGTTCGGCGCCTTCGAGGTCGAGGCCGGCTGCCTTTGCCATTTCCAGCGCGTAGGACAGGTCCTTCATGGCGTAGCGGGTGGAGAAGGCGCGCAGCGGGTAGTTGTTGGGGATCATCGCCTTCATGCCGTGGTTGCGCAGCGCGAAGCTGTCGCCGGAGCCCTTGGCGATTGTGGAGAGCAGGGTCTCGGGGCTGACGCCGTTGCGCCGCCCGATGGCGAGGGCCTCCGCGAGGGCGCAGACGTTCTGGAACAGCAGCATGTTGTTGAGGATTTTGACCACCTGCCCGGAGCCGACCGGGCCGCAATGGGTGACGTCGGTGCCCATGGTTTCGAGGATGGGGCGGATATGGGCGAACACGGCATCCTCGGCACCGACCATGATGGACAACTCGCCGCGCGAGGCGGCCTCGCGGGTGCGGGCGATCGGCGCGTCGGCGTAGGCGATGCCCAAGCCAGCAAGCCGGGCACCGATCTCGCGGGTGATCGCGACCGGGGAGGTGCTGGTGTCCACGACGACCTGGCCGGGCTTCAGCAGCGGCTCGATTTCCGCCAGCACGGACTGCACGGCCGGTCCGTCCGGTAGCGAGAGCAGGATCAGGTCGCACTGCCCGGCCATTTCGGCCGGGGACATGCCGCGCACGCCGTCGGCGATGACGCGTTGCAGCGGCTCGTTGCGGCGGTCGTACGCCATGACCGGCAGGCCGGAGCGGCGGGCGAGATGGCCGCACATGGGCTCTCCCATCACACCGAGGCCGATGAAGCCGATGGCGGTGATCGGGCGCAAGGCGAGGTCTGTCGTCGGCATGTGCGTTTCCTGTCCGTGTTGGCGGTAGTTTAACAGCGCCGCCGGGCCTGTCCAAAGCGGCGGGTTGGCGGGATAGTGCCGGGTGAAGGTGAAGGAGATGGACGATGCACGCGGCAATTCGGGGAACGCGGATCTATTTCGACATCCAGGGGCCAGGCCTGGTGGCCGACGGGAACGCGATGCGCGAGCGCCCGGCGGCGTTCGTGATCCATGGCGGGCCGGGCGGTGATCACACCGGCTTCAAGCCGGGCATGGGCGCGTTGGCGGACCGGTTGCAGCTGGTCTATTTCGACCATCGCGGCCAGGGTCGCTCGGATCGGGGCGATCCGGCGCTGTACACCCTGGACGAGAACGTGGAGGACATGGAGGCGCTGCGCCGGCACCTGGGGCTGGAGCGGATCGTTTCCATCGGTACCAGCTACGGCGGCATGGTGGCGATGGCGCATGCGGCCCGCTATCCCGATGCCGTTTCGCACCTTGTGTTGATCGTTACCGCCGCGCATGGCGGCTTCATTCCGCGCGCCCGGCAGATCGTGCTGGAACGCGGCACGGCGGAACAGCAGCAGGTCTGCGACACGCTGTGGGCCGGCGGGTTTCGCACCCGCGAACAGCTGCGGCATTACTACGAGGTGATGGGGCCGATGTATTCGCGCCGGTACGATCCGGTGGCCGGCGAGGCAGCGCGGGCGCGGGCGATGCACGAGCCGGAGCCGCTGAACCGGGCGTTCGGGCCGGACGGGTTCCTGCGGACATTCGACCTGCGGGCGGAACTGGCGCGCATCGCGGCGCCGACGCTGATCCTGGCCGGGCGGCATGACTGGATCTGCCCGCCGGAATTCTCCGAGGAGATCCACCGGCTGATCCCCGGCTCGGATCTGCGAATTTTCGAGCACAGCAGCCACTCGATCCGCGCCGACGAGCCGGACGCGATGATGGACGCGATCCGCGGCTTTCTGGTCTACACGCGGCTGCGTTGATTTGAAGGGTACCGGCATGACCGCTGAAAAAGACCCGATCCTGATCGCCGGCGCCGGCATCGGCGGGCTGACCTTGGCGCTGTCGCTGCACGAGCGCGGCATTCCGTGCATCGTGCTGGAGCAGGCGGACGAGGTGCGCCCGCTGGGGGTCGGCATCAACACGCTGCCGCACGCGATCGCCGAGTTGGCGGCGCTCGGGCTGCTGCCGGCGCTGGACGCGGTGGGGATCCGCACGCGCGAGCTGATCTATCTGAACCGGTTCGGCCAGGAGGTCTGGCGCGAATTGCGCGGCACGTATGCGGGACATTCGATGCCGCAATTCTCCATCCATCGCGGACGGCTGCAGGGGGTGATCCATGCAGCCGCGCGCGATCGGCTGCCGGCGGGGAGCCTGCGCACCGGGCACCGGCTGACCGGGTTCGAGCAGGATGCGGCGGGGGTGACGGCGCAGTTCGCCGATCGTTCGGGCAACCGCCGCGCCTCGCTGCGCGGCGCGGCGCTGGTGGCCGCCGACGGGATCCATTCGACGGTTCGGGAAATCCTGCATCCGGACGATCCAGGCATACGCTGGCAGGGGATCATGATGTGGCGCGGCGCGGTGGAGGCCGAGCCGTATCTGGACGGCGAGACCATGGTGATCGCCGGGGACATGGCGGAGAAGCTGGTGCTGTACCCGATCGCCCCGGCCCCGGGCGGACGGCGGCTGACCAACTGGGTGATCTGCCTGCGCCAGGGCGACGGCAGCGCGCCGCCGCCGGCGCGGGAGGATTGGAGCCGGGTCGGCAAGCTGGAGGCCATCCTGCCGGCGGCGCGGCGGTTCAGCCTGCCATTCATCGACCTGGAGGCGCTGGTTCGCTCCACGCCCGAGTTCTACGAATACCCGATGTGCGACCGCGATCCGCTGCCGTGGTGGACAAAGGGGCGGGTGACCCTGCTGGGGGACGCGGCGCATCCGATGTATCCCGTCGGCTCGAACGGCGCGTCCCAGGCGATCCTGGACGCGCGTTGCCTGGCGGCGCTGCTGTCCGCGCAGGCGCCGGAAGATGCATTGGCGGCGTATGACGCCGAACGCCGGCCGAAAACGGCGGAAATCGTGCGGCTGAACCGGCTGGGCGGGCCGGAGCGGATGGTGGACGAGGTGTCCGCCCGCGCGCCGAACGGCTTTACTCGGTTGGAGGACGTGATCAGCCGCGAGGAATTGGTGGCGATCGGCCAGGGCTATGCGGCGACGGCGGGGTTCGCGCGGGCGTAGCGGTGGGGCCTAGGACGGCGAGACGCTGGCCCAGAAGGCCGGCAACTGGTCCGCGGTGCCGTTGAAGCGATCCTGGTCGCAATGGCCGATGCCGTTGACGGAGGATGGGGTCGGGATGGTGCCGTCCGTGAACTGCCAGAGCGAGAAGGCGGTCCAACCCGGCGGCAGCACCGCCTTCGGACCGTATTGCGCCAGCCAGAGCGGGCATTTGGCCAGCACGGGATCGGGGTGGCCGTTGAGCATCTCCTTCAGGAAATGTCCGCTGTAGAGCACCGGAAACTTCCCGATGGTGTCGAAGATGGTGGTGACGAAGGCCCTCGCCTCCTCCTGGGTCATGGAGGGGCCGGCGGGGTTGCCCTCCAGGTCCAGCGCCACCAGTTCGTTGCGGGCGGGTTTGGCGACCGAGAGGTAATGCCGCGCCTGCGCGGCGCCATCGGAGCCGTCGCCGAAGTGATAGGTGCCGAACAGCAGCTTCGCCGCCAGGATCTTCGGCTTGTTGTTCGCAAGCTCGGCGTCAGCCCCCGACAATCCCTGGCTGGCCTTGTGGATGGCGCCCTTGATGCCGGCGGCGGCGGCGAGGTCGAAGCGAAAATTCGTCCCGTTGTGGTGGGAAATGTCGATGATGGCGTCGATCATGGACCTGCCTCCCTGTGCTGGGCTGGCCGGAGCCAGGGAGGGACCCTGGCCGCGACTGCCGGCCGACCTGAATTTGTTGCGGGATGTTAGCAGATCCCCGCGGCACGCGAAAGAATTTCGATCGTGGCGCAGAGTCGATCGTTGCGGTCCGCGATGGCGCTCGTTGCGGGTACGCCAAGCTGGCACCCGGCGCCGAACCGGCCCGGACCAGGGTGAGCGCGGGTAGACGCGTGCGGCCTGCTCGGGCCATTTGCTCAGGCCAGCCATTTCATGCGTTCAGGCGATTCCGCCCGAACGCATATTGTTCTAACCTGCGGCAGAGGGCGCGGCGAAGCCGCGCCGGCCGCCGGTCATTGCAGGGATCTGCCGCATGAGAACGCTGCTCACGCTTGCTCTGGCATTCGGGTTGTCGGTGGTAGGCCCCGCCTCCCCAGCGCCCGCGTCCCCCTCTGGCGCCGAGGTGCGGGGCGGCAGCGGCTTCATGCTCGCCGCCATCGTCGCGTCCCATTCGCCGCTGCTGCGGGCCGGTCAGAAACGGCTGGTCGCGCGGCTGGCGGAAGGAAAAATCGGCGGCGCGGCCGGGGAGATCCGGGTGACGGCGGATGCCATACGCTGCCGGGCGAGCAACGTGGACATCACCGCGCGCGGCTGCGAGCTGACATTCGGGAGCCGGAAGGTCGTGCTGCGGGGACGCGGCGCCCATGAGCTGGCGGCAACGCTGGCCGAGGCCGGGGCGGTTGCCGACGCGGCGGCCGGCACGGTCTATATCGGGCTGTCGAATCTGACCTGCGTCATCTCGCCGGACGAGTTGCTCCAGCGGGGCGGCGGTGGGGCGGTCTGCCGGTTCGATCCGGTGCAATGAGCGGCTGGAGAATGACCCCGGCGTAGAAAGACCCAGATGTAGAAACACCGGGGCGGAATCAAACGGGGGGCTCCGGCTGGAGCCCCCCGCTTTCGTATGAACCGGCCTCCGGTGGAGGCCGAGCCTTCTCAGATGTCGGGCTGCTCGCCGTTCGGATCGAACAGTTCGAGCGGCTCGGCGGCGTCTTCCTCGGCGGCCAGGCCGACCGCTTCGCCACGGACCTGCTTTTCAGCTTCCTCGGGGCTGCGGGCGACGTTGACGGTCACCGGGATGGAGACTTCCGGATGCAGCACGACGCGCACTTCGGTCAGGCCCAGGGTCTTGATCGGCGCCGGCAGGATGACCTGCTGGCGGGAGACACTGAGGCCGGACTCGGTGCACATGTCGGAGATGTCGCGCGGGGTGACCGAGCCATACAGGCTGCCCAATTCGCCGGCCTGGCGAATGATCACGACCGTGAGGCCGCCCACGCGCTCGGCGATGCGCTCGGCTTCCTCGCGGCGCTTGATGTTCTGCGCTTCCAGCTGGGCGCGCTGTTCGGCGAACTGCGCGACGTTGGTCTTGCTGGCGCGGATCGCCTTCTTCTGGGGAAGCAGGAAGTTGCGGGCATAGCCCGGCTTCACCTTCACCACGTCGCCCATCTGGCCGAGCTTGTCGACGCGCTGGAGCAGGATCAGTTCAACGGCTGCCATGATGCGTGCTCCCTAGGCCAGAATGTACGGCAGAAGGGCCAGGAAGCGGGCGCGCTTGATGGCGTTGGCCAGCTCACGCTGCTTCTTGCCGGAAACCGCGGTGATGCGGCTCGGCACGATCTTGCCGCGCTCCGACAGGAAGCGCGACAGCAGGCGCACGTCCTTGTAGTCGATCTTCGGCGCGTTCGGGCCGGAGAACGGGCAGGACTTGCGGCGGCGGTAGAACGGACGGCGGGCGCCGGCAGCGGCGCCAGCGCCGCCAGAGGCTCCACCGGATGCCCCGCCGGGGCCGCCAGGGCCCCCACCGGGACCACGACCGCGGGATTCGGTTGATTCGGACATGGGTTCTTACTCCTCGATCGCCGCGCGGAACTCGTCGCGCTGGGCGCCACGGAAATCGTCACGGCCGCCACGGGGGAATTCCTCGCCGCGGTTGTCGTCACGGGCGCGATATTCTTCACGGCCTTCGCCGCCGTCGCGCTTGCGTCCGCTCTCGAAGCGGCCCGGCGGCTTGGGACCGCGGAAACCGCGCTCCCGGTCGTCGGGCTTGCGCGACAGGATGGCGGACGGCTCTTCGGCGTTGATGGCTTCGACGCGGATGGTCATGAAGCGCAGGATGTCTTCATTCAGCCGCAGCTGGCGCTCCATCTCGGTGATGAAGGCGGGCTTGGCGTCCAGGCCGAGCAGCATGTAATGGCCCTTCCGGTTCTTCTTGATCCGGTAGGCCAGGCCGCGCAGGCCCCAGGTACTCGCGCTTCTGGACAGAGCCGCCATCGGTCTCGAGATTGGCGGCGATCTGGTCAGCAATCGCGTCGACCTGCGCTTGCGTGACATCGTTGCGTGCGATCAGCACGCATTCGTATAACGGCATCCGGTACTCCCTCTGGCTTGTCTCCGCCCGCGATCCGGTCTTCGGTTAGGAAGGAAGGACCACACCCCCCAATGGGGTGGTGGGCATAGCCGGGGAAGGTGCCTGTCCCCCGGCAGGGAAGGCGGGGCGTAAAGCACGGTTTGCCGAATTATGCAACTGCGCGCGTCGGAACGGCGCGAGAGTGTGGCGGCTTTGTGGCCGGCGCATTGACACGGCGTAACCTTAGAAGCTACGCCCCCGCGCCACGCCTTCGAACGCCACGTCATCCCGCGATCCGCGTTTGACGGCTTTCGTGCTTCCGACTTCTGACAAGTACAACAGCCGCTTTTGGCCCTTCATGGGACACCCCTCGATGCCAGTGCATGCGTTCATTTTTCCCGGCCAGGGCAGCCAGTCCGTCGGCATGGGCCGCGACCTCGCCGCCGCCTTCAGCTCCGCGCGGGAGGTGTTCCAGGAGGTCGACGAGGTTTTGCAGCAGAAGCTGTCCAAGCTGATGTTCGAGGGGCCGGCGGAAGAGCTGACCCTGACCGAGAACACCCAGCCGGCGCTGATGGCGATGTCGCTGGCGGTGCTGCGGGTGCTGGAGGCCGAGGGCGGCTTCAGGCTGGCGCAGAAGGCGGTGCTGGTGGCCGGTCATTCGCTGGGCGAATACAGCGCCCTGGCGGCGGCGGGCAGTTTCTCCATCGCCGACACGGCGCGGCTGCTGCGCCTGCGCGGCCAGGCGATGCAGAAGGCGGTTCCGGCCGGCGAGGGCGCGATGGCGGCGTTGCTGGGCGTGGAGATGGATCAGGCCATCGCGATCTGCGAGGAAGCGGCGCTGGTGCCCGACAGCATCACCGCGGAACGCCCCAGCGGCGTGCGCCAGGTGGTGGAGCCGGCCAATGACAATGGCGGCGGACAGGTGGTGATCTCCGGCCATCGCACGGCGGTGGAGCGGGCGATCGAGGTGGCCAAGGCGCGCGGCGTGCGCCGGGCGATGCTGCTGCCGGTGTCGGCGCCGTTCCATTGCGCGCTGATGGCGCCGGCGGCGGACGCGATGGCCGAGGCGTTCGAGAAGACCCCGCCGGGCGCGCCGCTGGTGCCGCTGATCGCCAATGTCTCGGCCGCCAAGGCGACCGATCCGGCCACGATCCGGGACGGGCTGATCCGGCAGGTGACCGCCACCGTGCGCTGGCGCGAGAGCGTGCAGGCGATGACGGCGATGGGCGTGGACAGCTTCCTGGAGCTCGGCGCCGGCAAGGTGCTGGCCGGGCTGGTCAAGCGGATCGCGCCGGACGCCGCGGGCCTGTCGGCCGGCACGCCGGCCGAGATCGAGGCGATGCTGAAGGCGCTCTGACGCGCGATTCTGGCCATAAGGCGCTGAAGCGCCAAGAACCATCAGGACAGGAAACGACAAAATGTTCCGTTTGGACGGCAAGACGGCCCTGATCACCGGCGCCTCGGGCGGCATCGGCGCCGGCATCGCGCGCGCCATGCATGCCCAGGGCGCGATCGTCGCGCTGTCCGGCACGCGGGTGGACGCGCTGGAGACGCTGGCCGGGGAACTGGGCGAGCGGGCGCATGTCTGCCCTGCGGACCTGAGGGACCCGGCGGCGGCCGACGCGCTGGTGGCGGCGGCCGAGGCGGCGGCGGGGCCGCTGCATGTCCTGGTCAACAATGCCGGCTTCACCCGCGACATGCTGGCGCTGCGCATGAAGGACGAGGACTGGCAGGCGGTGCTGGACGTGGATCTGACCGCGCCGTTCCGCCTGGCCCGCGCCGCGCTGCGCGGCATGCTGCGCCGGCGCGCCGGGCGGATCATCGGCATTTCCTCCATCGTCGGCGCCACCGGCAATGCCGGGCAGGCCAACTATGCCGCGGCCAAGGCCGGGCTGGTGGGCATGACCAAGGCATTGGCGCAGGAGGCCGGCTCGCGCGGGGTGACGGTGAATGTGGTGGCGCCTGGCTTCATCGAGACGCCGATGACCGATGCCCTGTCGGAAGCGCAGCGGGCCAGGCTCGGCGAGCAGATCCCGCTCGGCCGGCTCGGCCAGCCCGCCGATGTGGCCGCCGCGGTGGTGTATCTGGCGTCGGACGAGGCCGGCTGGGTGACCGGGGCCACGCTGCATGTGAACGGCGGGATGGCGATGCTCTGAGGCGCGCGGCGCGCGCGGGGATCTTTGGCGCGCGGCACGCGCGGGTGTTGCTCCGCTGCCGCTTGGCGAGAGCAACCGTTTCCGGGCGGTTGGCGCAGATGACAGAACCATGCTAATCGCGCCCAAGCTTCATCCGGCGCGGAGTCTCCCGATCGGCGGGTCGCACGGAAAAAGCCTAACCCCCTAACGGGGATACCCTGCCTGGCATCCTGGCTGGAGCCGGCGGGGGCGAACCGGGTGGATATCATGGTCCGAGCGCACAGGACCGCTTAGCAGGAGTTGCAGTTTCAATGAGCGAGATCGCCGATAAGGTTAAGAAGATCGTGGTGGAGCATCTGGGCGTCGAGGAGTCCAAGGTGACCGCCGAGGCATCCTTCATCGACGATCTGGGCGCCGACAGCCTGGATACGGTCGAGCTGGTGATGGCTTTCGAGGAAGCGTTCAGCGTGGAAATCCCCGAGGACGCCGCCGAGAAGATCGCCACCGTGAAGGACGCGATCGACTACATCGAGAAGCAGAAAGCCGCCTGAGCGGTTCGGCATAGCAGGGTCCGAAGCGATGCAACCTTCGCGCGACAGGCGCGTCGTGGTGACTGGCATGGGCATTGCCAGTCCACTCGGCATTGGGGTGGAGCATGTCTGGAAGCGCTTGATCAACAGCGAGTCCGGCATTTCCTCGATCCAGTCCTTTGATACCAAGGATCTGGCCTGCACGATCGCCGGGCAGGTGCCCACCGGCAGCCGGGCGGAGGGCAAGCTGGACCTCGCCGAGTGGATCCCGGTGAAGGACCAGAAGAAGATGGACCGCTTCATCCATCTGGCGATGGTCGCCGCCACCGAGGCGGTGGAGGATTCAGGCTGGACCCCCGAGAGCGAGGAAGACCGCTGCGCCACCGGCGTGATGATCGGATCCGGCATCGGCGGGCTGCAGACGATCTCCGACGCGGCGCTGATGGTGCACCAGGGCAAGGCGAAGCGGCTGTCGCCGTTCTTCATCCCGGCGGCGCTGATCAATCTGGCGTCCGGCCACGTGTCGATCAAATACGGCTTCAAGGGCCCGAACCACTCCGTGGTGACCGCCTGCGCGACCGGGGTGCACGCCATCGGCGACGCGGCCCGGCTCATTATGTGGGGCGACGCGGACGTGATGGTCGCGGGCGGCGCGGAAGCGGCCGTGTGCGAGGTGGGCATCGCCGGCTTCGCCGCGGCGCGCGCGCTGTCGACCGGGTTCAACGACCGCCCGACCGAGGGATCGCGCCCCTGGGACAAGGACCGCGACGGCTTCGTGATGGGCGAGGGCGCCGGGGTTGTCGTGCTCGAGGAATACGAGCACGCAAAGAAGCGCGGCGCGAAGATCTATGCCGAGGTGACCGGCTACGGCATGTCCGGCGACGCCTTCCACATCACCGCGCCCGCCGAGGGCCATGAAGGCGCCTTTCGCGCCATGACGGCGGCGATGCGCAGCGGCGGCATCGGCACCGGCGACATCCAGTACGTGAACGCGCACGGCACCTCCACCCCGCTCGGCGACGATCTGGAACTGGAAGCGGTGGAGCGGCTGTTCGGCGACGACGCCAAGGGCCTGGCGATGTCGTCCACCAAATCGGCGACCGGGCATCTGCTGGGCGCGGCCGGGGCGGCGGAGGCGGTGTTCTCGATCCTGGCGGTGCGCGACAACGTCGCGCCGCCGACGCTCAACCTGAACGAGCCGAGCCGGGCCAGCGTGATCGACCGGGTGGCGCGCGTGGCGCAGCAGCGGCCGATCAAGGTGGCGCTGTCGAACAGCTTCGGCTTCGGCGGCACCAACGCCTGCATCCTGTTCAGCGCCGTCTGACTTGCCGCCCGGCACGGAAACGGCGGGCTCCGGCCCGCCGGAACCCGTGACGGACGAGACGCCGCCAGCCCCGCCCGTTCCGTCGCCCGTTCCGTCGCCGGCCGGGGAACCCGGCCGGGCCCGGAAAGGCCTTTTGCCGGTGCTGGCGCGGGTGGCGCGCTGGGTGGTGTTTGTCGTGGTCGTGCTCGGCATCGGCCTCGGCGCCCTGGCGCTGTATGCCGAGCGTACCCTGAACATGCCTGGCCCGCTGGATGCCGCGCGCAACGTGGTGGTGCCGCGCGGCGGGCTCGGTCCGATCGCCGACCGGCTGCTGGCCGAGGACGTGATCGCCGGGCGGCGCAACTTCCAGATCGCCGCCCTGCTGACCCGCAAGGAAGGCCCCGTGCGGGCGGGCGAGTTCGGCTTCCCCGCCCATGCCTCGCTGCGCGACGTGCTGACCGTACTGCGCACCGCCCGCCCGGTGCAGCACAGCCTGACCATTCCCGAAGGCCTGACCGGCAAGCAGATCCTGGCGATCGTGGCGCAGGATGACGCCCTGTCCGGAACCGCGGGGGCCATCGACGAAGGCAGCGTGCTGCCGCAGACCTACCAGTTCGAGCTGGGCACGCCGCGCGCCGCCGTGCTGGCGCGCGCGCGCGGCGCGATGGCGCGGACGCTGGAGCAGGAATGGGAAAAGCGCTCGCCCGACGTGAACCTGGCCTCCCCGCGCGACGCGCTGATCCTGGCCAGCATCGTGGAGCGAGAGACCGCCGTCGCCGAGGAACGCCCGCATGTGGCGGCGGTGTTCCTGAACCGGCTGAAGGCCGGCATGAAGCTGCAATCGGACCCGACGGTGGTGTTCGCCGCCTCCGCCGGCGCGGGCACGCTGGACCATCCGCTGACCCGCGCCGAACTCGAGCGCGACGATCCGTACAACACCTATCGCCACCGCGGCCTGCCGCCCGGGCCGATCTGCGCGCCGGGCATCGCCAGCCTGCACGCCGTGCTGCATCCGGCGGCGAGCGAGGATCTGTATTTCGTCGCCGACGGCACCGGCCGGCATGTGTTCTCGCGCACGCTGGAGGAGCACAACCGCAATGTCGCGCACTGGCGGGCCCAGGCCGCGCCGTCGGCGGCGCCCACCTCGGGACCGGCCGGGGCGGCACCAGCGGGGGCACCAGCGGGATCATCGGCGCCGCGCTGAACGCCCTGCTGGCCTGACGCCTTGGGGTTCGCAGAAGCGGGGGGCACTGTTAGAACGCCCGGAACTCGGGAGACGCCTGCGCATGACCCTTGCTTCCATGACCGGATTCGCCCGCAGCGAAGGTGCCGAGAACGGCCTGACCTGGGCGTGGGAGCTGCGCAGCGTCAACGGCCGCGGGCTGGAGCTGCGCTTCCGCCTGCCGCCGGGCCTGGACACGCTGGAGCCGGCGCTGCGCGAACTGGCCGGCAAGCAGCTGAAGCGCGGCAACGTGACCGCCAACCTGACCGTGCGGCGCGAGGACGCGCTGCTGCTGATGCCGGACATGGCGGCGCTGGAGCGCATGCTGGGCCTGGCGTTGGACCTGCACGCGCGCATCCCCGGCAGCGCCGCGCCCAGCGCCGAGGGGCTGCTCGCCCTTCCCGGCGTGCTGCGCCAGACCACGCCGGAACAGGCCAGCCCGGAGCAGACCGAGGCGGTGGCCGCCGCCACCGCGGCCGCCGCGCGGGCGGGGTTCGCCGCCGCGCTGGACCAGTTGTTGACCGCCCGGCGCGGCGAGGGCGCGCGGCTGGAAGCCACCCTGAACGTGCAGCTGGCCGAGATCGCCACGCTGTGTTCGCGGGCGGCGTCCGAGGCGGCCGACCAGCCGGCGCTGCAGCAGGCGCGGATGCTCACCAACCTGCGCGCCCTGCTGGCCGACCAGCCGAACCTGCCGGAGGACCGCATCGCGCAGGAGGTGGCGCTGCTCGCCGCCAAATCGGACGTGCGCGAGGAACTGGACCGGCTGGACGCGCATCTGCACGCCGCGCATGCGCTGCTGGCGGAAGGCGAGAATATCGGCCGGCGGCTGGATTTCCTGGTGCAGGAGTTCAACCGCGAGGCCAACACCCTGTGCAGCAAATCGGCCAGCGTGGCGCTGACCGCGACCGGGCTGAAGCTGAAGGCCACGATCGAGCAGCTGCGCGAGCAGGTGCAGAACATCGAATGAAGCCCGCCCGCTCATGAACGCCATCCAGCGCCGGGGCGTGTGCCTGGTGATCGCCGCGCCGTCCGGCGGCGGCAAGGGGGCGATCACGCAGGCGCTGCTGAAGGCGGAGGCCGGGCTGTCGCTGTCGGTCAGCGCCACCACGCGGGCGCCGCGCGGCGACGAGCAGGATGGCGTGCATTACCATTTCGTCGACCAGGCGCGCTTCGACGCGATGGTGGCCGCCGGCGAGTTCCTGGAATACGCGCGGGTGTTCGGGCGCAACAACTACGGCACGCCGCGCGCCCCGGTGCAGGCGGCGCTGGCGGCCGGGCGGGACGTGATCTTCGATGTCGACTGGCAGGGTTATCGCCAGCTGCGCGCCGCTCTGCCCGGCGATGTGGTGGGGGTGTTCCTGCTGCCGCCGTCGATGGCGGAGCTGGAGCGGCGGCTGCGCGGACGCGGCACGGACACGCCGGCGGAAATCGCCCAGCGCATGGCCACCGCGCATAGCGAAATCTCGCACTGGATCGAGTTCGACCACGTGGTGCTGAACGACGATTTCGCCGCCACCCTGGCCGCCGTGCGGGCGATCCTGCTGGCCGCCAGGCTGCGCACCGAGCGGCAGACCGGCCTCGCCGATTTCGTCGCCCGCCTCATCCCTTAAGGGCAGCACCCATGTCCGCGCTGTTCGTCGTCATCGCCCCGGTGTTCCTGCTGATCGCGATGGGCAGGATCACCGTGCTGATGCGCTGGATGGATGCGCCGGGACTGCGCGGGCTGAACGATTTCATCTTCTATGCCGCCGTGCCGGCCTTGCTGTTCCGCTCGATCGCGACCGCGTCGGAGATCAGCGTGGTCGGCGCCTCGTCGATCTATTTCGTCGCCTGCGCGATCGTCTATGCGCTGGCGATGGGGCTGGCGCGGCTGTTCCTGGGCAGCGGGCTGGCGCAGGCGGCGGTGATCGGGCTGAACGCCAGTTTCGGCAACGCGGTGATGATGGGCATTCCGGTCATCGTCACGGCGTTCGGACAGGGCGCGCTGAACGCGCTGCTGGGGATCATCCTGGTTCACACGGTGATCCTGCTGCCGGTGGCGACCATTCTGATCGAGGCCGGATCGGCGCGGCACGCCGGAGCCGGGGCGATCCTGGGCGCGACGATGCGCGGCATGGTGCGCAACCCGGTAATGGTGTCGATCGCGGCGGCCTTCGTCTGGCGCATGACCGCTGCCGCCGTGCCGGGCTGGGAGATGCCGGCGGCGCTGGACCGGTTCCTGTCGCTGCTCGGCGGCGCGATGTCGCCGGTGGCGCTGTTCTGCCTGGGCGCGGCGTTGCCGGCGCTGTCGGAAAGCCGGCCGGTGCTGCGCGAGGCGTTCCTGGCGACCGGGCTGAAGCTGCTGCTGCTGCCGGCGCTGGTCTGGGGGCTCGGCCGCGCGGCCGGGCTGTCCGGGCTGCCGCTGCAGGTGGCGGTGCTGACGGCGGGCATGCCGACCGGGGCCAACGCCTTCCTGCTGGCGCGGCGGATGCACACGATGATGGAGGCCGCGGCCAGCACCGTCGTGGTGGCGACGGCGCTGTCGCTGGTGACGCTGTCGGCGCTGCTGGCCTGGCTGCAGTGACGGCCGCGGCGCCCCAGGAAGGCCGGTCCATGCGGCTGACGGCGCGCGCGCTGCTGGCGCTGTTTCCGGCGCAGGGAATGATGTCGCTGACCGCGCTGACGCTGCCGGTGCTGGCGACGATCTTCGCCGCCGATACCGGCCTGCCGGCGAGCTGGATCGGCTATTACAGCTCGGTCGGCACCGTCGCCTCGATGATCGCCGCGCTGTGCGCCACGCCGTTGCTATTGCAGCTCGGTCCGATCCGGGCGACGCAGATCATGGTGCTGCTGGCCGGCGCCGGCGCGCTGGTGCTGGTCGCGGCGCATACGCCCGGCCTGACGCTCGCCGCCTGCCTGCTCAGCGCCGTCCTGATCGGCTGCGCGAACGGACCCGCCAATATGGCGGGATCGGACCTGCTGAACCGGGTCACGCCATTGCGACTGCGGTATTTCGTGTTCTCGTTCAAGCAGGCCTCGGTGCCGCTCGGCGGCGCCATCGCCGGGGCGCTGCTGCCGCTGCTTTCCGGTGTGTCCGGCTGGCCGGCCGCCTGCTATGCGGTCGCGGGCGGCTGCTTCGCGCTGGCGCTGGCGATGCAGCCGTTGCGCAAGGTGCTGGACGTGGACCGCCGCGCCGGCGGGCGCGGCGGGGTAATCGGCGCCATCCGCGACCTGGCGGCGCCCATGCGGCTGATCTTCGCCGACCCGCACATGCGCTGGCTGATGCTGACCGCGGCCACGCTGTCCATGGCGCAGTTCGTGTTCACCAGCTTCTTCGTGACCTTCCTGGTGACCGGCGTGGGACTTGGCGTCCACCTCGCCGCCAGCCTGTTCTCGATCGCGCTCGCGGTCGGCATCTTCACCCGGCTGGGCTGGGGCTGGGTGGCGGACCGCACCTCGGCGGTGAGCGTGATGGGCGTGATGGCGATCGCCACCGCGCTGCTGTGCGTGGCGGTCACCACCGTGTCGCTGCGCCTGGCCGGTGGCGCTGATCGGGGGGATCGGCATCGCCTTCGCCACGATGTCGGCGTCCTGGAACGGGGTGTATCTGGCCGAGGTGGCAAGGCAGGCGCCGGACGGACAGGTCGCGCCGGTGACCGCCTGCGGGATGATCTGCCTGTGGTGCGGGTCGCTGCTCGGCCCGTCCCTGTTCAGCGCCCTGATCGCCCTGACCGGCGGGACCAGCGCCGGCTATCTGGTGGTGGCGGCCTGCACGGCGGCGTCCGGCGCCAACCTGCTGCTCAGGCGGTGGCTTCGGCCAGCAGCAGCCTAGCCAGGCGGTCGAACTCGGCGACCGACAGGGTCTCCGCCCGCCGCTCCGGCGCGATGCCGGCCCGTTCCAGCAGCGCCGCGCCGCCGAGCGGCTTGAGCGAGCCGCGCAGCATCTTCCGCCGCTGGCCGAACGCCGCCGCGGTCAGCCGCTCCATCGTGGCAAACAGCGCCGGCGCCGGCTGCTCCGCGCGGGGCACCAGGCCGACGACCGCGGAATACACCTTCGGCGGCGGCACGAAGGCCTCCGGCGGAATGCGCAGGGCCAGATCGGCGGCGCAAACCCACTGCGCCAGCACCGACAGCCGTCCGTACGCCGGCGTGTCCGGTGCGGCGCAGATCCGCTCGGCGACCTCCAGCTGGAACATCAGGGTCATGCGCTCGAAGGCGGCGGCCTGGCGCAGCCAGCCGATCAGCAGCGGGGTGGCGACGTTGTAGGGCAGATTGGCGATGATCTGCCGCGGCGCCGGCACCAGGGCCGCCAGATCGAGCGACAAGGCATCCGCCTCGATCACCCGCAGCCGCCCGCCGGATGACGCCGCCAGCTCCTCGATCGCGCCGACCGCGCGCGGATCCAGCTCGATCGCCGTGATCCCCGCCGCGCCGCTTTCCAGCAGCACCCGGGTCAGCCCGCCAGGCCCCGGCCCCACCTCGATCACCTGCCGGCCGTCCAGCGATCCGGCGGAGCGGACGATCCGGCCGATCAGATTGGCGTCCAGCAGAAAATGCTGCCCAAGCTTGCGCCTGGCATCCAACCCATGCCTCGCAATCACGTCGCGCAGCGGCGGCAGCGTCATGGGTGGGGGCTGGGGTGGGAGAAGGAAGCAAGGCCAGGGGCTCTGCCCCTGGACCCCGCCAGGGGACAGTCGTCCCCTGGACCCCTGGGACGGGTTTGTCGAAGAGGGGGCCGAACCGACGGAGCGGTAGCAACCACCACGGCATGCCCCCTCTTCGACAAACCCCATTCAATGGGATGCAAGGGACGAGTCTCCTTGCTGGGGGTCCAGGGGGCAAAGCCCCCTGGCCTTGCTATCTGCCTCCCGCCCCCAGCCCCAACGCATCACGCGGCGCCGTTGCGCATCTCGATGGTGGCGCGGCGGTGGAGGTCGCGGAGCATTTGGCGGGAGAGGAGTTCGATGCGTTCGTTGACCAGCTGGGCCTGGATTTCCTCGTTGCTCTGGTGGGCGATGTTCTTTTGCTCGCGCGAGCAGACCATGATCACGGCGATGCCGTCGGCGGCAACGAGGGGCTGGGTGGCGCGGTCGAGCGGCAGGTTGGTCAGCACTTCCTTGAACTGCGGTGGCGTGACCTGGTCGAGGCGGACGTCGCCGGGGTTGGCCGGGCGGGGCGAGTTGTTGGCTTTGGCGGCGGCTTCCATGGCGTCGCAGCTATGGATGCTGGCGCTGAGCGCTTTGGCTTTCTCGAGGGTCTGGCGTTGTTGCTCGGTTGGCTGAGTGGGATTGAGCGGGGTGCTGAAGGGCAGGAAGACCTGGCGCAGCGAGAGCATGGTGGCGACTTCGTTGCCGAGCTGGCGGCGCGCGACCAGGCGGATGATGGAGAAGCCGCCGGGAACCTTCAGGGCGTTGCTGATGGCGCCGACGGGCATTTCCTTGGCCACGCGCAGCACTTCCGGGTCGAGCCGGTTTTCCTGCAGCCAGCCGAGGTCGCCGCCCTGCAGGGCGGTCTGGCTTTGGCTGAACTGGGCGGCGACGATCTGGAACGGCGCGCCGGAGCGCAGCTGGCTAACCACGGTATCGGCGAAGCGCTGGGCCTCGGCGGCGTGGTCGGGGTTATCGACGGGGATGAAAATCTCGAGGATGCGATATTCGGTTTGGCCGGTCTGCTTGTCCTGCAGCTTCTGGCGCTCCTCGATCTCGTTCGGCGGGATCTGGAGTTTGTCGCCTATCTGCTGGCGCAGGACCTGGGTCCAGCCGAGCTGGGTGCGGATCTGGTCGATCAGGGTGCGCATGCCGGTGCCGTCCGAGGCCAGGCGGTTCTGCAGCGCGCCGGGGGGCATGTTGTTGCGGGTTTCGATCTCCCGGATGGCGCCGGCGATTTCCTTGTCGTGCACGACGATCTTGCGGCGCTCCATTTCCTGCAGGCGCAGGCGCTCCTCGATCAGCTGACGGGTGATCTGCGGGCGCAGCCGGTCCAGGACCTCGCCGGTGAGCGGCATGCCGGTGGAGAGGGCGAACAACCGGCCGCGGCTTAAGACGTCGGCGTTGGTGATGACGTCGCCGTTGACCACCGCGACGATTTTCGTGGCGGCGCCCGGCGGTCCCCCGGCGGGGTGTCTTGCCCCGGGAGCGGCCGGGCCAGGGGCGGCGGCCGGAGGCGAAGCCCGGGACTCCGCCGGGACTCCGACGGAGACGCCGCCGGAGACGCGGCCGACAGGGTAACGACCAGCAGGCATGCGGCCGGCGCGGCGAGGACGAGGCGGAAGAGGGGACGAAGCGAAGCAGACATATGCAGTATTCCTGAATTCACGGCGCGGTTGCCGCCGCGATGTCCGACGTGATGGCGGACGTGTCTCGAAGGCCGCGGAACTCGATGGCACCGGCGGCCCGGCGACTTGCCCCGCCGTTCACGGCGCCGTGTCCATGTTTTTGGCCGGGGAAGCTGTGGGGCAAGGGCGGCCGGCTGTCAAAGGGCACGGTAGCCGAACTGGCCGATGGTTTTGAAGGTCATCTGGAACAGCACGGTGGTGGACCCGTTGTCGCCGTTGAACGAGGTATACCGCCGATACACGATGCCCTGCAGGATATAGCACTCGTCTTCATAGGCGACATTGGCGCCGACGGTGACGAACTGGTTGGTGGAGAGGTTGCGCCGCACATAGCCACCCAGGCGATACGCGTCGTAACGGCTGCTCAGGCCCAGCGTAATCTCATTGCGCGGCGTGCCGTAGCCGGACGAGGCCGGCGGCGGCGGCGGCTGGTTGTAGAAATTATAGGGATCGTAGGTGGTGTAGATATAGCCGCCGCTGACCTGCAGCGCCGGGCCGCCGACGGTGGCCAGCGCGTCGGCGAAGCGGGTGACGCCGGAGTTCTTGTCGAGCCGGGTGCGGTAGGTCAGGTTGAGCCAGGTGGTGGGCGCGAAGCTGGCGCGGGCGACGATATCCGAGACGGTGTCGCGCAGGCCGGAGGTTGTCGGCATCATATTGTCGGGGTCGGTCTGGTAGGACTGGCCGATGAAGGCGTCGAACGTGGTGCCGCCGAGATACCAGGTGCCCTGCAGCGCCGCGTTGAGGCGGGTGCCGCCCTCCAGCCGGTCGATGCCGGGGAAACGGTTGAAGCCGAACAGGTTCTGGTCGGTGAATTCGAGGTCGAGGCTGTCCTCGTTCGGGATCTGGGTAAGCTGGCTGTCGCCGGCGCGCGGGGCGACGATGAGCTGCACCCGCGGCTCGATCACCTGGGTGCCCCAGTCGCCGCTGTCGCGCACGAACGGCCAGCGGAAATCGAGAGCGGCCTGCGGCAGGGCGCGGGCCACGGAGCTGGTGGACTGGGTCGAGAAGTTCGGCTGCTCGTTCAAGTGGGTCGCGTTATAGGCTGCGGCATCGCCGTGCAGGGTGATTTTCCAGAGATCGCCGAGCGGGCCGGTGACCGGGCGTTCCCAGTCCAGCGTCAGGTTGGCGCGCTGGGTGTTGGTGCCGGCGGTGCGCATGACATTGAACGCGCCGGCGTTCAGCGACAGCCGGCCGCCGAGATCGTCCGGCTTGCCGAAATAATTGTAGGTATAGCGCGGCATGACGACGGGCAGCGTGCTGTCCACGATGGTGCTGGACAGGCCCTGGTAGGCCCGGGCGTCGAGGCGGGTGTAGGCGCCCTGGCCGAAGCCCTCGATATAGGCCTGGCTGGTCAGGATGTTGGCGCTGCCGGCCAGGTAGCTGCTCAGGCTGAAATTGCGCACATAGTTGGAGGACGAGGCGCGATTGAGATCGAAGCCGTAGCGCCAGGTGTCGTCATAGTTGAAGCGGCCCTTGGCATAGATCGAGCCCTGCGGGTCGCCGTTGACGTCGGCGCCGGAGGCGAAGATCGACAGCAGGCCGGCGTTGAAGCGGTAGCGGTAGTCGGCGCTGAGCTGGACGCCGGACTGGGTGGTGATCATCGGCGTCAGGGTGATGTCCGACTGGTCGTCGATCACCCAGTAATAGGGCTGGGCGAAGAACGCGCCGAGATGCTTGGACGAGCCGAAGGACGGCAGCAGCAGGCCCGACGCGCGCTTGACCGACGGGTCGGGGTGCCAGAAATACGGGAAATACGCGATCGGCACGCCGTACATCTCCATCACGGCGTCGTGGTACTCGATCTTCTTGTTCTCGGTGTCCTGCACGGCCGCGAGGGCGCGGATCTGCCAGAGCGGCGGCTTGGTGGGGTCGTCGGCGCAGAGGTTGCAGGTGGTGTAGACGACGCGGCTGAGCTCGTTGATCGCGCCGCCGGTGCGGCGCGCGCCGTTGGCGGCGAGGCGGCCGTTTTCCGTCAGCCTTGTGCGCATGGCGCGCAGCACGCCGTCGCGCATGCCCTCGGTCAGTTCGGCGTAGTCGGAGAACAGCGTCTCGTTCGGCTCGAACAGCACCACGTTGCCGCTGGCGGCGGCGACGTTGGTGTTGCGGTCGTAGGTGATCTTGTCGGCGCGCAGCACGTGCTCGCCCTGCCAGGCCTCGACATGGCCGGTGGCGGTGACGATGCCGGCCTCGCGGTCGTATTCCACTTTGTCGGCGATGAAGGTGACCGGCTTGTTGCGGTCGACCGGCGCCACATCGCCGGGGGCGATGAGCGGTTGCGCGCGCGCGGGCTCCGCCGTCATCCCCTGCAACGTGAGGGTGACGGCGAGCAGCAGCAGGCGGGAGAGATGGCCGGGAGGAATCCGCATCTTATCCATCTTCGGTGTGCAGCAGCAGCGCAACCGCCAGCAACATGCCGGCGACCGAGGGTGCCCAGGCCGCCAGGGTGACCGGCAGGGCGCCGGACTGGCCGAACTCCTCGGCGACCTTGGAAATGACGAACAGCAGGAACCCGGCCGCCACCCCGCTGCCGATCATCCGGGCGACGCCGCCGCGCCGGGCCGGGCGCATCGAGAAGCCGGCGGAGACCAGCGCCATCGTCGCCGCGAGCAGCGGCAGGGCGAGCAGCGACTGGAAGTGCAGCCGGTGGCGCAGCGAGGAAAAGCCCGACCGCTCCAGCAGCGAGATGAATCCCGGCAGGGCCCAGAGCGACAGCGTGTCGGGGGAGGCGAAGCTGTCCTGCACCCGGGCGACGGTGAGGTCGGTCGGCAGCAGCAGGGTGCGGGGCCGGTCGGGCAGCTGGTCGGGCAGGATGACGCGGGCGCCGGTCAGTTCCCAGGCGCCCTGCTTCAGCTCGGCGCCGGTGGCCTCGATGCGGGCCAGCAGGTGGTCGGCGGCGTCGATGCGGAACACGCTGACGTCCTGCGTGGTGAGGGTCTCGCCGCGGAGCTGCACGCCGTGGGCGTGGATGATGGCCACGCCGGGAACGACCGGGGCCGCACCGCTCGCCGCCGGGGAGCCAGGGGCGGCGAGCTCATGGTCGGACTGGCGCAGCCAGAGCTGGCCGCCGGTCAGCGCCAGCGGGCCGCCGCCGGCGCGCAGGTAGGTGTTGTCCAGCACCTCCGCGCGCGCCAGCATCGCCGAGGAGAGCGGGCTGAGGGCGCCGGAGGCAAAGGCGCCGAGCAGCATGGCGCACAGCATCGGCAGCGCGAGGAAGACCCAGGCGGACACGCCGGCGGCGCGCGCGACGATCAGCTCCGAGGAGCGGGTCAGCTTCCAGAAGGCGAGGATGCCGCCGAGCAGGACCGCGAAGGGCAGGATCTGGATCATGATGTAGGGCAGGCGCAGCGCGGCGATCTGGCTGACCAGGCCGAAGGTCGCATCCGCCTTGCTGGCGGAGCGGCGCAGCAACTCGATGAAGTCGAACATCGCGACCAGGCCGGAAAGCGCCAGCAGCATGCTGAACGACGACAGCAGGAACTGGCGCGAGATATAGAGCGAAAGGGTGAGCGGGAGCTTCATCGGCGCGTTCACGCGGTCCGCGCCGAGCGGGCTGCCCGGCGGGTGACGAGGCGGGAGGACTTCAGCTGCGGGCCGATCAGCAGCCAGAAGCAGACGATGCCGGGCAGCACCGCGTGCACCCAGACCAGCGGTATCAGGCGGTTGTCGCGCGCCGCCAGGTTGCCGATCGCCAGACCGCTGGCGAGCAGGATGACGATGCCGGCGATGGCGATCAGCGGGCGCATGATGCCGCCATGCCGGCGGAACGCGCCGGTGAGCACCGAGAGCAGGGCAACCAGGGAGAAGGAGACCCCGGTCAGCGGCGAGGCCAGCCGCTTATGCGCCTCGGCCCGCCATTTCGGGATGTCCTGGACGTTGGAAGGATGCGGATCGAGCAGCTGGTGCAGCCCCACCTCGGTCATGTCGAGCGGGCGCGCCGCCTCGGAGCGGGAGGCCTGCGCAAGGTCGATGGCATTCTCGCTGAAGGTCAGGATGTTCAGCCGCCCGGTCGTGCGATCCAGTTCCTGCCGGTTGCCGTTGAGCAGCAGCACGCGCGGGCCGTTCGGCCCCTCCACCAGGCGGCCACGCTCGGCGAGGATGGTGGCATGGGCGCCGGGCTGGCGCGCGTCATCGACCAGGATGCCGCGCAGCGTGCCGTCGGGGTCGCGCGAACGGATATAAACCGTCAGATCGTCCGACATCGAGGTGAACACGCCTTCCTGGAGCAGGAAGGCGGCGACGCGGTTGCGGATTTCCCACTGGAATTCACGAAACGCGCTGAGGCTGGCCGGCACCAGCCAGAGATTGAGCAGGTAGCCTGCGATCATCACCAGAACGGCCAGGAACAGCGCCGGGCGCGCCAGGGAGAACGGCGACAGGCCGGCGGCGCGCATGACCGTGAGTTCGCGGTCGCCGGCCAGGCGCTGGTAGACGAACTGCACCACGACGAAGCTGGTGATCGGCAGGATGACGGCGACGAAGCTGGGCAGCAGCAGGCCGGTGAGTTGCAGGAACACGCCGAAGGACAGGCCGCGGTTCACCACCAGCTCCACGAAGCGCAGGCTCTGCACCAGCCAGATCAGCACGGCGAGGCCGCCGGAGACCGCGATCAGCGCGACCGCGAGCTGGCGGAAGATATAGCGGTCGAGCCGGGTGATGAGCGGGCCGGACGGCATGCGGGGCGTGGTCTCCTTTGCCGGCGGGAGCCGGCGAGTAGCGGGGTAACATGTTTGTCCCCGACACGGCGAGGAGATCGGCGCCGCAGTCTAGCGCCGCTGGGCGCCTCGGCCAAACCCGGGCGTGGCTAAATCGCCGCCTCGGCCAGGATCGGGCGCACATCTCCCTTCCAGACGTTGTGGTAGCGGTCGAGCCAGTGCTCCGCCTGGGTCGGCGCGCCGGCGGCGATGGCCTCCAGCGGCGCCAGATACGCCGATTCGTCCCGGTCCGACGCGTCTCGCAGGGCGCGGGCGCGCAGGCCGTCCCGGGCAATGGCGACGATGTCGCGAGCGAGCTCACGCAGTTTTGCGCCGCGGAACGGGGCATCGAGGCCCAGGCGGGGCACCGCCTCACGCAAGGCCACCGCGTCCGCCCAATCGGCTTGCGGCCCCGCGGGGCCGGTGATGCGCCGCTCGGCGGCGGTCAGGGCGGCGTCGTCATACAGCAGGCCGACCCAAAGGGCCGACTGGGCCAGCATCATCTCCGGCGTGCCGGCGTCGGCGCCGCGCATCTCGATGAAGCGCTTCAGGCGGACATCGGTGAAGGCGGTGGTCATGTGGTCGGCGAAATCGCCCAGCGTCGGCATTTCCCCGGGCAGGCCGGGCAGTTTTCCCTGCATGAACGCGCGGAAGGACTGGCCGGCGACATCGATGTACTTGCCGTCGCGGTAGACGAAATACATCGGCAACTCGTCCACCAGCCAGCGCGCGTAGCGCTCGAAGCCGAAGCCGGGTTCGAACATCACCGCGGGGATGCCGGAGCGGTCATTGTCGGTATCGAGCCAGGCGTGGGCCCGGTTGGACAGCAGGCCGTTCGGCTTGCCTTCCAGGAAGGGCGAATTGGCGAACAGGGCGGTGGCCAGCGGCTGCAGCGCGAGCGAGACGCGCATCCGGCGCAGCATCTCGGTTTCCGAGCCGTAGTCGAGGTTGACCTGCACGGTGCAGGTGCGGGTCATCATGTCGAGGCCGCGGGTGCCGACGATCTGCATGTAGCGGCGCATGATCGCGTAGCGGCCCTTCGGCATCCACCGCATGTCCTCGCGGGTGGCGAAGGGATGGAAGCCGAGCGGGGCGAAGCCGACGCCGAGCTTTCCCGCCACCGCGCGGATCTCGGCGAAGTGCTGTTCAAATTCGGCCTTGGTCCCGTGCAGGCTGACCAGCGGGCCGCCGGACAGCTCCAGCTGGCCGGCAGGTTCGAGGGACACCGAGGCGCCGCCGCCGAGCTTGATGCCGATCGGGTTGCCGCGGTCGAGGATCGCCTCGCCGCCGAAGGCCAGCAGGCCCTCCAGGATGGCGCGGATGCCGCCTCTACCCGCCCCGGTCGTCTCGGTTTCGTAGGCTGGAACGCTCAAATCGTCGCGATGGAAGCCGAATTTCTCGTGCTCGGTGCCGATGCGCCAATCCGCCTTCGGCTTGCACCCGACGGCGATGAAATCGGCCAGCTGCGACATCGAGGTGATCGGCGTGTCGTCGGTATCTCCAGGATTGGACATGTCGCTCCGGGCAATCTTTGGGGGGTCGTTGGGCGGGTCAGGCTTGCTCGCGAAAACTTCTACCCGCAACCGGGCGCGAGCAACAGCGCCAGCCCGGCGATGGCCGCGGTCTCGGCCCGCAGCACGCGGGGGCCGAGGCTGGCCGGGACCAGGAACGGGCGCGAGCGCAGCAGGGCGATCTCGGCGGGGGAGAAGCCGCCCTCGGGGCCGATCAGCAGGGCGGCGCTGGCCAGGCCACGGGGCGGCGGCGGGGCGTCCAAGCGTTCGATGGCGGCGACCAGGGGGCGGGCGGCCGGCCAATCGGCCAGCACGTCCGGCAGGCGGCGGGGCGGATGCAGGGCGGGGATGGTCAGGCGCTCGCTCTGCTCGGCGGCCTCCATGGCGATGGCGGCGAGGCGGGCGAGGTTGACGCGCTCGGTGTTGGTGCGTTCGGTCAGCACCGGCAGCAGGGCCGAGGCGCCGAGTTCGGTGGCCTTCTGCACCAGCATGTCGGTGGGGTCGCGCTTGAGCGGCGCGAAGACCAGCCACAGATCGGGCTCGGGCGATTGCGGGCGCAGCAGGGCCTCGACCGTCAGGGTGGCGCGGTCCTTGCGGATGGCGGCGATCCGCGCCTTCCACTCGCCGTCGCGGCCGTTGAACAGGCGCAGCGCGGCGCCCGGGCCGCGGCGCATGACGGTGCCGAGGTAATGCGCCTGGGCCGGGCTGGCGGCGATCTCCGCGCCGGGCGCGAGATCGGCCCCGGTGAACAGGCGCAGCGAGGTGTCGGGTGCGGCGGGATCGGTTGACGAAGGGTGCATGCGGGTGAGAGTAGCAGCGATGCCCTCCCCTGCTGAAACCGCCCATACCGATATCGTCGCCACCGGCTGGATCGCCCGCCTGCCGGCGGGCTGGCGGCCCTACGCGCTGCTGGCGCGGCTGGACCGGCCGATCGGCGTCTGGCTGCTGTTCCTGCCGGGGCTGTGGGGGATTCTGCTGGCCGGGGCGCCGGCCGGGCCGATCGGCCTGGCTGATCGCGCTGTTCGCCATCGGCAGCCTGGTGATGCGCGCGGCCGGCTGCGTGGTGAACGATCTGTGGGACCGCGACATCGACCGTATGGTGGCACGCACCGCCGGCCGGCCGCTGGCGTCCGGCGCGCTGCGGCCGCGGCATGCGCTGGTGTTCCTGGTGCTGCTGCTGGCGGCGGGGCTGGCGGTGTTGCTGCAACTGAACCGGCCCGCTCAGGCGCTGGGCGTGGCGTCGCTGCTGCTGGTGGCGCTGTATCCGCTGGCCAAGCGGGTGACGTGGTGGCCGCAACTGGTGATGGGCTTCACCTTCGGCTTCGGCGCGCCGATGGGCTACGTCGCCGCCGGCGGGACGATCGGCTGGACCTGGGCGGCGATCTATGGCGCGGCGATCCTGTGGGACCTGGGGTTCGACACGATCTACGCCCACCAGGACCGCGAGGACGACGCGCTGGTGGGGGTGAAATCCACCGCGCGGCTGTTCAACGAGAACACGCGGCCCTTCCTGGCCGCCTGCTATGCCGGCACCGTGGCGCTGCTGGCGCTGGCCGGCTGGCTGGCCGGCTTGTCGAGCTGGTTCTACCCGGCGCTGGCGCTGCCGGCCGGGCTGCTGGCCTGGCAGGTGCGCGCGCTCGACATCCATGATCCCGGGCTGTGCCTGCGGCTGTTCCGCGCCAACCGCGAGGTCGGACTGGCGGTCGGACTGGCGCTGCTGATCGGGCGGCTTTGACGGATCCGGAAGCCTTCCTGCGGGAGCACACGCGCCTGGAACATGCGCCGTTGGTGCCGGAGATCGCCCTGTACCTGGCCAGCGAGATCACGCCGATCTGGCTGGCGAGCGAGGATTGGCTGCGAGAGAAGAACATCGAGCCGCCGTTCTGGGCCTTCGCCTGGCCCGGCGGGCAGGCGCTGGCGCGGCATGTGCTGGATCATCCCGGGCTTGTCGCCGGCAAGCGGGTGCTGGATTTCGCCGCCGGCGGTGGAGTAGCGGCGATCGCCTGCGCGATGGCAGGTGCCGCGTCGGTGGAAGCGGCCGAGATCGATCCGCTCGCGGTCGCGGCGATCCGGCTGAACGCGGCGAAGAACGGCGTGCGCGTGACGGCGCTCAGCGAGGACGTGGTCGGCGCCGATTGCCGGTGGGACCTGATCCTGTGCGGCGACGTTTGCTACGAAGCGCCGATGACGCTGCACATCCTGCCCTGGCTGGAGGCGATGGCGGCGCGGGCGGAGGTTTGGGTGGCCGACCCGGGCCGGGCCTATCTGCCGCGCGAGGGGCTGGAACGTTTCGCCGACTACAAGGTGGCCACCAGCCTGGAACTGGAGGACCGGACCGAGCGGCATGTGGTGCTGTACCGGCTCGGATTTTAAGGCTGCGCGGCGGAGCCCCAGCCTGGCCTACACACCGGCAGCCGCCCGGGCTGCCAGGCGCCCGCTGACAAACGCCCAGCCGAGATGGTGACCATGGCCTTCCAGCAACAGGCCGCCCTGGCCGTTCGATCCGGCGGCGTACAGGCCGGGGATGATGCTGCCGTCCAGGCGTATCACTTCCATCCGTTCGGTGATCGCCAGGCCGCCATCGGTGAACACCACGTGGCTGCGTACCGGCCCCAGCCCATAGAACGGCGGCTGGATCACCGGCCGGCGGTCGCCGCGCGGCACGCCGTCCAGCTTGTCGTTATAGGCTTTCAGCCCGCCGGCCAGGGAGCGCGGCCGCATGCCCATTTGCACCGCCAGGGCTTCCGGCGTGTCGGCACGATGGAAGATGTCCTTCCGCGATCGGCGGTAATCGTCGAGATAGGCATAGGCGATGCCGGGCGCGGTGGAGATGTAGTTCGGCCAGGCCGAGAATTTGTCCGCCACCGTTGCATCGAACACCACGAACCCGAGCCCGCGCGGCTGGCGCGCCAGGTCGGCGGCGGGATGGTTCAGTTCGTCGGTGAACCGCGCCCCGCGGTGCGTCACCAGGATCGCGCCTTCCCTGAACAGCGCGTTGGACGGGCTGACGGCGGTGGTCAGGAATTTCATCACGAACGGGCGCAGGCGTTCCGGGGGCAGAGTTTCGAAGCCCCATCGCATGGTCCGGCCGAGCAGCCGGCTGGGCGGCAGGCGTTGCAGGAGTGACGCCCTGCGCGGCGGCACAAAGCGCAGGATCGGGCCGCGGATGATGTCGCCGTTCACCACAATGCCGCCATGCGCCAGCCCCACGGCGATGCCCTCGCCGGTCGCGTCCGGGTTCACCGCGGCCACCGCACGCAGTTCCGGTCCGCCGAAATGCTCCTTCATCGCGCGGCTGGCGCTGAAATCGCCGCCTGCCAGGATCACCCCCTGTCGCGCACGCACGATTTCGGGCCCCTTTCCCGATGCGCGAACGGACACGCCGGCGATGCGGCCGCCTTCCTCGATGAGCCCCTCCACCAGCGCATTCGTGCGGATCGTCACCCCCAGGGCGCGGCAATGCCGGCCAAGCTGATACGGAAACGCCCGCGAATTCGGCAGCACGTTATGCATCCGCGGCTGGCGGTGCGGCGGCTCGGGCATCGGCCCGGCGAATTCCAGGCCGGTGGACATCAGCCAGTCCATGGTCTCGGTGATATGGTCCACCAGCAGCCGGCGCAGGGCCAGGTTGTCACGATTGGCACGGCTGCCGGCCAGGATACCCAGATCCTCGAAATGCGCGTCCGGCGAGTCCACGATGCCCACGCGCTTCTGGTGCGGCGTTCCGGTGGCGGAGATCGAGCCCACCGACCAGGCGGTGCTGCCGCCGAGCCGGGCGTTCTTTTCCAGCAGCACGACTTTCCGGCCAAGCCGCGCCGCCTCGCTTGCCGCCGCCAAACCCGCCCCACCGCCGCCGACGACAACGATATCCGCTTCTGTGAGCATTTCACGGGCAACCTGTTGATTTGCGCCGCACGATAGCCAAACTCGTGCGCCGATCACGTGAAAACTTGCGGCGATCCTGCCGGCGCGGGTGCCGGCCGCCAGGGGCTGGTCAAAACCGCCGCCGCGGGCGAGGCTAAGCCTTCGATCAACCGGAGGCGCTCAGCATGTCCCATCTCACCCTCGCCCAGGCGCAGGAAATCGTCACCGTGGCGCTTGCCCATGCGCGATCGCAGAAATTCAGCCCGATGGGCGTGGCGGTGCTCGATGCGCGCGGCGCGCTGAAGGCGTTCGGCGCCGAGGACGGCACCAGCCTGAAGCGCCCCGAAATCGCCATCGGCAAGGCGCACGCCGCCATTTCCCTCGGCATCGGCTCGCGCTCGCTGGCCAAGGCGGCGGTCGACCGGCCGCATTTCATCGCCGCGGTCACCCACGCCGCCGGCGGATCGTTCATTCCCGTGCCCGGCGGCGTGCTGATCCGTGACGCGCATGGTGAGGTCATCGGCGCGGTCGGCGTCACCGGCGACACCTCCGACAACGACGAGGCAGCCGCCCTGGCCGGCATCGCCGCCACCGGCCTGAAGGCCGATCCCGGCGCCTGAGCGAGAAGCACGCGCATGAAACTATGGTACCAGAGCATGACGCGGATGAGCGAATGGGGCGCTTATCCGCGGGTGCTCCGCGCCATCCTCGACACGGTGAAGGACCCCGGCACCGAAATTACCGTCGCCGGGATCACCGATGTCGGCGGCGCCGGCGACCAGTATCGTTACCTGGAATTCCTCGAAACCGCCGAGGTGCTGCGTAACGCCCATCGCGCCCAGGCGGAAGGCTATGACGCCTTCCTGATCGGCAACATCGCCGATCCCGGCCTGCGGGAGGCGCGCGAGGCGGTGGACATTCCGGTGCTGGGCCTGTGCGAATCCGCCCTGCACGTCGCCTGCATCATGGGCGCCAGCTTTTCCCTGGTTACGATCAACCAGAAATTCACCCCCCGCATCGTCGAGAATGTCTGGCGCTACGGGCTGAAGGACCGCATGGCCGGCGTCGCGCGCATGAGCGTCGCCCGGTTGATGGATCTCGGCCAGTGCTTCGACGATGCGGAGTTGCAGGCCCGCGTGCTCGCCCAGTTCAACGAGGCCGCTTCCCGCACCACGCAGGATGGCGCGGAGGTGGTGATCGCCGCCGGCGGCGTGGTGATGGCGCTGCTCGCCCATGCCGGCGTGCACCAGACAAACGATGGTGCCCCGATCCTCAACGGCATCACCAACCTGGTGAAGATGTCGGAGATGGCGGTGCGCATGAACCGCATCATGGGCGGACGCTTCATCAGCAAGATCGGCACCTACGCCCCGCCGCCGCCCGGCCAGATCGAAGAACTGCGCCGCCACTACGGGCCGGACATCTTTCCGAACGTGAAGCCGGCCTGAAGGTCTAGTGGTCCGATGCCAACGGGCACTTCAGCCCGTTGGCTGAATTGGCCCACAAAATCAAGCTAGTGCTCTGACGCATGCTGAACCATCCCAATGAGTTAAGAGCACTAGCCTGTCGTCACCGCCGTCTGCAGGTCGGCTGGATCCTCGATCCGGTTGAGGCCGCGGTGCAGCTTCGCGTGATCCAGTTCGCCCTCCCACCAGGAAACCACCACGGCGGCGACGCCGTTGCCGGTGATGTTCACCAGCGCGCGGCATTCGCTCATGAACTTGTCGATGCCGAACACGATCGCCATGCCCGGCACCAGCGCCGGATTCACCACGGTCAGCGTCGCGGCCAGGGTGATGAACCCCGCCCCGGTCACGCCGCTCGCGCCCTTGGAGGTCAGCATCGCCACGCCCAGGATCGTGAGTTGTTGGCCGAACGTCAGGTCCACGCCCATCGCCTGCGCGATGAACAGCGTCGTCAGGGTCATGTAGATGTTGGTGCCATCCAGGTTGAACGAGTATCCGGTCGGCACGACCAGCCCGACCACGGATTTCGAGCAGCCCAGCCGCTCCAGCTTGGCCATCAGCTGCGGCAGCGCGCTTTCCGACGAGCTGGTGCCCAGCACGATCAGCAGCTCATCGCGGATATAGGAAACGAACTTGAAGATGCTGAAGCCGGCGATCCGTGCGATGCTGCCCAGCACCAGGAACACGAACAGCGCCGAGGTCAGGTAGAACACCAGTATCAGCCCGGCCAGATTGCCAAGCGCGGCGGGGCCGTATTTGCCGATGGTGAACGCCATCGCCCCGAAGGCGCCGATGGGGGCCGCCTTCATCACGATGGCGATGACGCCGAACACGCCATGCGCGACATCGTCGATCAGGTCGCGCAGGGTATGACCGCGCTCGCCCAGCGCCATCACCGCGAAGCCGAACAGGATGGCAAACAGCAGCACCTGCAGGATGTCGCCCTTGGCGAAAGCGCCCACCACGCTGTCGGGGATGATGTTCAGCACGAAATCGACCGAATGCATCTCGCCCGCCTGCTTGGCGTACTGCGCCGCGGCGGTGGAGTTCGGCACCTTGCCGGCGAAATTGGCGCCGGGGCGCACGACGTTCGCCACGATCAGGCCGATCGCCAGCGCGAAGGTCGAGACGATCTCGAAATACACCAGCGCCTTCACGCCCACCCGGCCGACCTTCTTGGCGTCCTGGATATGCGCGATGCCGGACACCACGGTGCAGAAGATGATCGGCGCGATCAGCATCTTGATCAGCTTGATGAAACCGTCGCCAAGCGCCTTGATCCACTCGTTGGTGGCGACATGCGGTGCCAGCCAGCCCAGCAGCCCGCCGATCAGAATGGCGAACAGTACCTGGATATAAAGCACCTTGTAGAAAGGCCGGCCGCGATGCTGTGTGGCGGGGTCGGGTGGGGCCATGGGCGCGTCACTCCAGAAAGAATCCGGCGCCGCGGAACCGTCGGTCTCCGGTCAGGGAGCTTGCACGAAAGACCGGAAATCGGGCGGCGCGATGGAAAGATGGTTGCGTATTCGGTGATTTTTGGACGCCCTGGCCAGGAAATATGCCCGTTTGGCCGCAACGTCAATGAAATCCGGCCTGTACCACCGCGACCGGGGCTTGGCCTGACCGCGATGCCGGCTGCATAGTTTGCCGGCAAAAACAAACCCGCCGGTGGCGGAAGCAGGGAAAGGATCGGCCATGGCGAACTCCACATCCGGCAAGCTATCCGGCAAGGTTGCCATCGTTACCGGCGCCAGTCGCGGCATCGGCCAGGCCATCGCCGAACTGTTCGCATCGGAAGGCGCACGCGTGGTCTGCGCCGCCCGTACGCTGCACGAGGGCGATCACCGGATGCTGGAAGGCTCCTTGTCGCGCACCGTCGAGACCATCCGCGCGGCGGGCGGCGAGGCAAGCGCGGTCACCGCCGACGTTTCCACCGAGGCCGAGTGCCTGGCGCTGGTGGCCCAGGCGCGGGCGCTGTACGGCCCGATCGACATCCTCGTGAACAACGCCGCGCTGAACTACTACATCCCCACCGCCGAATACCCGACCAGCCGCTGGGTACGCGCCTTCGCGGTGAACGTGCACGGGCCGTTCATCCTGTCCAAGGCGGTGCTGGAAGACATGATCCCGCGCCGCAGCGGCGCCATCGTCAATATCAGCTCCGGCGCCGCCATCGGTCCCGGCCGCGGCCCGTACGAGGACCAGACGGTCCGCGGCGGCGTGCTGTACGGTGCCACCAAGGCCGCGCTCGAACGCTTCACCCAGGGCCTGGCGCAGGAAGTGTCGCAGTACCAGGGCATTGCCGTCACCGCGCTCTCGCCCTCCCGCGTGGTGCCGACGCCAGGCACCGTGCACTTCAAGCTGGTGGAGGGAATGGACGACCCGAAGGGCGAGCCGCCTTCCTACATGGCCCGCGCCGTGCTGCTGCTGGCCAGCGAGCCGGCCCCTTCCGTGAACGGCCGCGTCACCTACAGCCAACAGATACTCAAGGAATACGGGCTGATCGGCCAAGCCTCGGGCCGTGGTGTGGACATCACCGGTTCTGGCTATTCGCAGATCTAGGCGGCCTATCGGCCCGAACCTCAAGGTCGCATGCCGGTCCGATTCGATTGTGCAACGCACAACCGCAAATGGATTGTGCATTGCACAACGCATATTCGAAGGGGAAACTCGATTACCGCAAGACACTCGCTCAAATCGGTGCTAAACCGAACCCCTTGTTCCCATGACTTCTGATCTTCTTATTAGGCGCATGGATGTGACGGTTCGGAAGGGACGCAATCGGCTCCTGCGCATAAACCGCATTTTGACGAGGCTCTCGTCATCGGCACCTGTCCGGCCGCGGTATTCCTGCCCATGACGGCCCATGTGTTCAGGGCTCCTTCAACGACGGCGATGTTGCCACCGGTGCCGAACCCCCACAGCGGACTGCATGCGATCGAACGGCGCTTCCTGGTCATGCGCCGCGCGCCGCCCGACCTGACCGGGGCCCTGCGCTGCGCGTTCGCGCATGTCACCGCACCGGGCGGCACCCCCTATGCGGATCCCGGCCCTGCCGCGCCCGATCTTCGCATCCAGTTGCTGCTCCAGGCGGGCCTGGCGATCGCCGCGGCGATCGATGCCGAGGCCGCCCGCGCCACCGCGTCGGGTCAGGGGGAACTGGCCTATCACAACCGGCATCATTTCAGCGAGGCAACCCTGGCGATGGGCTGGCTGTGCGCCATCGCGCTGGCGCGCGGCACGATCTCGCTGCACCAGGCGGTGCTGGGCGTGGTCGCCATGGTCGGGCACGATTTCGGCCATGACGGATCCTGGAACCAGACCGGGGCGCTGGAGGAGCATGCCGCCGACGCCGTCGCCGCCATCGCCGCCGCAGCGGACGTATGTGCCGAGGACCGCCTTGCCCTGCGCGGCATCATCCTCGCGACCGCGCTGCCCGCGGTGCTGCAGAACAAGGCCCTCGCGGCGGAGCGCGAGCGCGCTGGCCACCGCCAATCCGGGCTGGACGCAGTGCATCTGATGGCCAGCGAGGCCGACGTTCTGACCAGCCTGATGCCCGGCCTGGGCTGCCGGCTCGGTCACGCCCTGGCGGCGGAGTGGGCTGCCAATCCGGGTTCCCCGCCGCTTGATCCCGCGAGTTTCACCGGCCGTATCGCCTTCCTCCGGTTGCACGATTATCTCAGCGATGCC
Source organism: uncultured Alphaproteobacteria bacterium (assembly GCA_963839645.1). GTDB lineage: Bacteria > Pseudomonadota > Alphaproteobacteria > Acetobacterales > Acetobacteraceae > PALSA-911. Next base: position 289,628 of record CAWIVZ010000003.1, read on the forward strand.
TCGATCGAGCTCGGCCTGTTGCGCCTGCATGTCAGCCAGGTGATGGCGTTCCGCCAGCTTGCGGTCCATTGGGGTCAGGCGGCGCAGGCGGAGGCCGGGGCCGCGATCCTGGACCGCCTGCCGCCGCGTCAGGCGGCACGTGCGTTCGCAGCGGCCATGCTGCAGACCCGCAGCGGCCGGCAGCCGCCCAGTCCCTCGGTGCTCCGCCTGATTTGACTATGGCTGAGGCGCCGGGCAAAGCCCCCGTATGCCGTCATCCAGAGTGAGAGATCTACACCGATGAACTGGGACACGCTGGTTTCCAATTTCCAGGGCCTCATTGCGCAGTACATCCTCCATGCCACCTGGGGCGACATTGCCGGCTATGCCGGCGACGTCCTGATCGTGGTCTCGTTCTTCAAAACCACCATGATTCCGCTGCGCGCCTTGGGTGCGCTGAGCAACCTGTGCCTGGTCGCCTATGGATACCTGGATGCGCTCTATCCCATCATGGTGCTGAACGCCGTACTGTTCCCGCTGAACCTGCTGCGGCTCCAGCAGATGCTCAAGCTGGTCCGCCGCGTGCGCACCGCCGCCGAGGGCAACCAGACCATGGACTGGCTGCGCCCCTACATGAAGCGGCGTGCCTGCCGCACCGGAGAGGTGCTGTTCCGCAAGGGCGATACCGCGGACTGCGTGTACTACACCGTGTCCGGCCGGTTCCGGCTGAAGGAGATCGGCCTCGAATTGCCGCCGCGCGCCTTCGTCGGCGAGCTTGGCCTGCTGGCGCCGGACGGCAAGCGCACCCAGACGCTGGAATGCATCGAAGGCGGCGAACTGCTCGTCACCAGCTATGACGAGGTGAAGATGCTGTATTTCCAGAACCCGGATTTCGGCTTTTACTTCATGCAGCTCGCCACCAGCCGCCTGTTCCACAATCTGGAAAGGGCGGAACAGCGCGTCGCCGAACTCAATGCCCGTCTGGCCCGCACCCGGCCCGCCAAGGCCTGATCCTATCGTCTGGCGCTGCGCACTTCCGCTCCCGCCCAGCCTTCCAGGGTGCGGATCAGCGAGGTGAAATCGTCCTCGCCGCGTCCCTCGGTCATGGCGAAACGCCAGAGCTGGCCGACCGTTTCATGTGCCCACATCGGCACGCCCAAATCCTCGGCCTCTTGCAAACCCAGCACCACGTCCTTGTACATGATCGCCAGCCGGGCCCCGTAGTCGAAGCTGCCGGTCAGCACCGATTGCGGCACCTTCTGCTCCGTCGCGGCGCTGCGCCCGGAGGAGGCGTTCACCACCCGTACCATCATGTCCGCGTCCAGCCCGCCCTTGGCGCCGAGCACCAGCGCCTCGAACGCCGTGGCCATATTGGCCGCGTTCATCAGATTGTTCACCAGCTTCATCAGCTGCGCCTGGCCCGGCTTCTCGCCCAGCACGAACACCGTCTTGCCGATCTTTTCCAGCCATGGCCGCACCGCCGCCACCGCGTCCGCCGGCCCGGCCGTGATCACCGACAGCGTGCCCGCCCGCGCCCCCTTCGGCCCGCCGCTGATCGGGCTGTCCACCACCTGCACGCCCCGCGCGTTCAGCGTCTCGGCGATCCCCTGCAACGCCCGGCTGCCGATCGTGGACATCTCCACGTAGATCTTCATCGCACCCGTCTCGGCCGCCAGTTCCCCGGCCACCTTGGCGCTGATCGCCGCCGCCGGCAGGCAGGCGAACACCACCGGCGCCCGGGCGGCCACCGCCACCGGCGATGCATAGGCCTTCGCGCCCCGGTCGATGAACGAAGCCACCGCCGCCTGGTTGGGGTCGAACACATGCAGCCGCGCGCCGCCATCCACCAGCCGTTCGGCGATCGCCCCGCCCATGTTGCCGAGTCCCAAAAACCCGAGATCCATATCGTCCTCCCCGATGCAATTCAGGGCAGCATGGCACAGGGTTGAGCCCGGCGCATTCTTCGGCCAAGTTGGCACCAGTACCCAAAACAGAGGGGAAACACCATGGCTGGAATGCTTGAGGGTAAAGTTGCCGTCGTCACCGGATCGGGCCGCGGCATTGGCCGCGCGATGGCGCTGGCCATGGCCGCCGAGGGCGCCAAGGTCGTCGTCAACGACGTCGGCGCCGCGGTAGACGGGCAGGGCTTCGACCAGAGTCCCGCCCAGCAGGTCGTCGCCGAGATCGAGGCCGCGCACGGCCAGGGCCAGGCCGTCGCCAACACCGACAGCGTCGCCGACTGGGCCGCCGCGCAGAACATCGTGCAGACCGCGATCGACAAGTTCGGCCAGATCGACATCGTCGTGAACAACGCGGGCATCCTGCGCGACCGCATGTTCCACTACATGTCGCCGGAAGAGTTCGACATGGTGATGAAGGTGCATCTCTACGGCGCCTTCTACGTCAGCCGCGCCGCCATCCCGCACATGCGCAAGCAGCTTTCCGGCGCCTTCGTGCACATGACCTCCACCTCCGGCCTGATCGGCAGCGTCGGCCAGGCGAACTACGCCGCCGCCAAGCTCGGCATCGCCGGCCTGTCGCGCTCGATCGCGATGGACATGCAGCGCTACAACGTCCGCTCCAACTGCATCGGTCCGCACGCCTTCAGCCGCATGATCGAGAGCATCCCCGGGCAGGACGAGGCGGCTCTGCAGGCCCGCGCGGCGAAAACCCGCCCCGACCAGGTGGCCGTGCTCGCCACGTTCCTGGCGTCCGACGCGGCCAACGGCATGTCCGGCCAGATCGTCGGCGCCCGCGGCAATGAAATCTACCTCTACAACCAGCCCCGCCCGATCCGCATCATGCACCGCAGCACCGGCTGGACCCCGGCGACGTTGGCCGAGCATTGGTTCCCCGCCGTGAAGAACAGCTTCACGCCGCTGGAACGCACTCGCGACGTGTATGCGTGGGAAGCGATCTGATCCAAGCCATGGCCTAAGCCACGAGGCGGTGCACTGGCACCGCCTCGTTTCATTTCAGCCCAACGCCCTCAGCGCCCGATATAGTTCGGCTTGCGCTTCTCCTTGAACGCGGCCTTGCCTTCCTGGTGGTCCGCGCTGTGGTTCAGCTGCGGCTGCACCATGTTCTCCACCTCCAGATAATCCTCCAGGCTGCCGTTCGCCATGTGGAACAGCTTCTTCGCCAGCCCCAGCATGAAGGTGGGGCCGGAGGCATAATCCTCGGCCAGGGCCCGCGCCCTCGCCATCAGCTCATCCCCGGGCACGACGAAATTCACCAGCCCCAGGCTCAGCGCTTCCGGCGCCTCCACGATCCGGGCCGAATAAACCAGCTCCTTTGCCCGGTTCATGCCCAGCCGCTGGTTCAGAAACCAGATCGCCCCGCCATCCGGCGCCAGCGCGATGCGGCGGAAGATCTGCGAGAACTTCGCATCCTCCGCCGCCACCGTGATGTCGCAGGCCAGCGCCAGCGACCAGCCGATCCCCACCGCATGCCCGCGCACCGCGGCGATGGTCGGCTTCTCGATCGCGTGCAGGTGGCGGATCACCGCGTGGCTGCCGCGCTGCAGCCGGAACCGCCCGGCCTTGATGTCGGCATCGCCCATCCGGTCCACATCCGCCCCGGCGCAGAACGCCCGGCCCTCGCCGGTCACGATCACCGCGCGGATGTCGTCGTTGAAGCGGATCTCGTGAAAATAATCCCGCATCTTCTCGCGCATTTCCCAGGTCAGCGCGTTCATCTTCTCCGGCCGGTTCAGCGCCACGGTCGCCACCGCGCCTTCAACGCTCATTGTCACGGGCATCACGCTTCCTCTCCGTTGGTTGGCACCATCCAAGCGTGTTGACGCTCTCCGGACAAGCCGGCACCGTCGGGGAAACCCAGGAGGAAACCAACATGAGCACACAAGGAGTACGCCCGTTCGAGGGCGTTCGCATTCTCGATATCACCCATGTCCTGGCCGGTCCCTTCGCCGCCTACCAGCTCGGCCTGTTCGGCGCCGACGTGATCAAGATCGAACACCCCACCGACCCCGACCAGAGCCGCAACTCCGGCACCGACAACGACCTCAACCACAAGCTGATGGGCACCGGCTTCCTCACCCAGGCCTCCAACAAGCGCTCGATCACGCTTGACCTGAAAACCGAGGCCGGCCGCGAGGTGCTGAAGAAACTCGTCGCCACCGCCGACGTGCTGGTGGAGAATTACCGCCCCGGCGCCTTCGAGGCGCTTGGCCTTGGCTACGACGTACTGTCGAAAATCAATCCCCGGCTGATCTACGCCTCCATGTCCGCCTTCGGCCAGGATGGCCCGCGCGGCCAGATGACCGCCTACGACCACGTCATCCAGGCCACCTCCGGCATCATGGCCATGACCGGCACCGAGGACGTCAACCCGGTGAAATTCGGCTCCCCGGTCATCGACTACGCCACCGGCACCATGGGCGCCTTCGCGCTCGCCACCGCGCTGTTCCAGCGTGAGAAGACCGGCCTTGGCCAGCGCGTGGACATGGCCATGCTCGATGTCGCGGTCATCCTCATGAGCTCGCACGTCACCGGTTTCACCCGCAACGGCGTGCACCCGAAGCCGCACGGCAACAAGCAGCACTACGCCACCAGCAGCGCCTTTGCCACCAAGGACGGCATGGTCATGCTCGGCGCCAGCAACATCCGCCAGCAGAAGCGCTTCTGGGCCGCGGTCGGCCGGCCGGAGATGGCGAAGAACACCAACGACGAACGCGACGCCGACAGCGCCCGCGAATTCGCCCTGGTGGCGGAAATCCTGCTGACCAAAACCGCCACCGAATGGGAAGAGTACTTCCAGTCCAAGCACGTCCCCGCCGGCCGCGTCCGCCAGATGCGCGAAGCCCTGGCCGACCCGCAGCTGCAATCACGCAACGTCGTCCACCACCAGGCCTCCACACCCGGTATCGACGGCGGCTTCAGCGTCCCGCTCGCAGCCTTCAAACTCGCCCACGGCGGCGCCCGCGTGGACACCCCACCGCCCACTCTCGGCCAACATACAAACGAAATCCTGACCGAACTCGGCTACACCGCGTCGCAAATAACCGCGCTCCGTCAGTCGGCTGCGGTGTGAAGTAAGGAAGCAAGGCCAGGGGGCTCTACCCTCTGGCCTTCTTTCCCTTCCCCCGGCACCGCGGCCGATCAGCCGCGCCAGAATGGCTTGTTCAGTTCGTACGCCAGCGAGGCCCGCGAGATGCCGGCATCTTGCAGGTCGCGGTCGTCCCACTTTGCCAACTGGGCGCGATCGAACTCCCGCGCGCTCCATTGGGCGAACAGCGTGCGCAGCCGGGCGAGCAGGCCCAGGCGGGCAGTGGCGCTCGAGGGGCAATTCGTCATCGGCTGGTAGGCAATGGTGGTCATTTCCGGTCTCCATCGCAGCGCAGGCATCAGCGCCTGTGCACAGCAATCTGCGGCCTCCATTGACATTATTCAAATCGATGTTTGATATTCTCAACATCGTTTTAATCGATGATAGGGGATGACCGATGAACCTCGCCGCGATCGACCTCAACCTGCTGGTCGCCTTCGAGGCGCTGATCGCCGAGCGCAGCGTTACCCGTGCCGGCCAGCGCGTCGGGCTGGGACAGCCGGCGATGAGCGCCGCGCTGTCGCGCCTGCGGCTGATCTTCAAGGACGAGTTGCTGGTGCGCGTGCCCGGCGCGCCGATGCGGCCGACAACGAAGGCGATCGCGCTGCATCAGCCGGTCAGCGAGATCCTCGCCCAGGTGAGGCAGGTATTCGATGCCCAGGCGGGGTTCGACCCGTCCCAGGCGCGCGCCGTGTTCCGCATCGCCACCAGCGATCATCCGGGCACGCTGGTGCTGCCGAGGTTTCTGGAGATGCTGGCGGCGGAAGCGCCAGGCATCGATATCCGGCTGCACGGGCTGGACAAGCGGGACGCGTTCGATCTGGTCGACCGCGGCGAGATCGACCTGCTGATCGGTTCCTTTCGCAACATTCCCAAGCGCATCCGCCAGCAGCGCCTCTATACCGACGGCTATGTCTGCATCGCCCGGCGCGACAACACGCGCCTGTGCGAACGCGGGCAGATGACGCTGGAAGCCTACACCGCCGTGCCGCATGTGCTGGTGACGCTGGCGGCGGATGACCGCGGGGTGGTGGACGAGGCGCTGGGCAGGCTCGGTCTGCGCCGGCGCGTGGCGGTCACGGTGTCGGATTTTCACCTGGTGCCGCGCATCGTCGAGCGGACCGATATGATCGGCCATCTTCCGCGGCGGATCGCGCATGAGCTGGTGCGCAACTTCAACCTGGTGGTGCTGCCCCCGCCCATCGAGCTGCCGGCCTGGAACGTGGATCTGTTCTGGGGCGGCGTGTCGGACGCCGAGCCAGGCGCTGTCTGGATCCGGTCCCGCCTGTTCGAGATCGGCCGGCAGATCGAAGCCGAGGCATAGTGGTCGCGCCGCTCTCGGGTTGCGGGGTCGTTCCGGAAGGGGCAGCGTGCAGCCCTATCGGCCCCGCCCGGGAAAACGGCACTCGAAGGACAGGAAGCGAATGATCGAATGCATCAGCGCCGTCACCCTGGTGACCCGCGACATGGCGCGCTCCGTGGAATTCTACCAAAAACTGGGATTCGATCTGCATTTCGGCGGCGCCGCAGATCGGTTCACCAGCTTCCTGGCGGGCAGCAGCGCACTCAATCTGCGCGCCGCGACCGATGAGCCGGCATGGGCGAAGCTGGCGCGGATCATCTTCTGGGTCAGCGACGTGGACGAGCAGCACGCCCGCGCCGTGGCGGCCGGCCTGAACCCGGATTTTTCTCCGCGCGATGCCACCTGGGGAGAGCGATACTTTCATATCACCGATCCGGATGGGCACGGATTGAGCTTTGCCAGGAAGCTCCAGGCCGCTTAGCCGGTCAGATAACGCCCTCTGCCTTCAGCGCCTTGATCTCGTCCGCGCTCAATCCCAGCCACCCACCATAAATCTCCTCGTTGTGCTGGCCCAGACGTGGGCTCGGCGTTGCCTCGGCGATCGCCGTTTCGTGCAGCCGGATCGGGGTCGTCGGCAGCACGACCGGGCCGAGGTCGGGATGGTCGACGGTTTCCAGCATGCCCCTGCCATGCATGTGCGGATCGTGCATCACTTCCGAAACGTCGCGCACGGGCGAGCAGGGGATGCGGAACTTCCGTGCCTGGGCCGTGGCTTCCGCCTTGGTCAGTCCCTCGGTCCAGGCCGTCACCACCGCGTTGGTTTCGGCCACATGGCGGGCGCGGTCGTGCATGGTGCGAAACCGCGGGTCGTCCAGCAGGTCCTCCCGCCCGGCGGCCTTCAGGATGTTGCGCCAATGCTGTTCGTTGCCGGGATGGATGGCGAGGAAGCCGTCCTTCAGCGGGAAGATGCCATAGGGCGAGGCGGCGCCGCCGGAATCGTTGCCGGTTCGCGGCGGCACCTGTCCGGTGCGGGTCAGCGCCTCGAACGGCGCGGCGAGGGTGTAGTACACCGCCTCCTGCATCGCGATCTCCACCAGGCGGCCGAGGCCGCTGCGGTCGCGCTCGTACAGCGCGGTCACGATGCCGGCGTAGAGATGCGTGCCGCCCATGAAATCGGCCACCGTGATGCCGGCGCGGACCGGCGGTCGATCGGCATAGCCGGTCACGCTCATGATCCCCGATGCGGCCTGCACCGTCAGGTCCATCGCCAGGTTTTCCTTGTCCGGCCCGGAGATGCCATAGCCGGTGCCGGTCGCGTAGATCAGGCGCGGATTGATTTCATGCAGCACGGACCAGCCGACTCCCAACGCATCCAGCGCGCCGGGGGCGAAATTCTCCAGCAGCACGTCGGCGCGGCGCGCCATGTCGAACAGCAATTCTCGCCCGCGCGGTGATTTCAGGTTCAGCGTGATGCCGCGCTTGTTGGCGTTCAGCATGGCGAAGGAAACCGTGCTCTTGCGCCCCGGCGGGGTGCGCTGGCGCAGCGGCTCGCCGTGCGGCGGCTCGATCTTGATGACATTGGCGCCGGCCTTCGCCATCAGCACGCTGGCGTACGATCCCTGGAAGATCTGGCCGAAATCGAGCACCGTCACGCCGGCGAGCGGCAAGGGTCGGCTGGTCGTTGCGTCGGTCATTCAGTGGCGGATCCATTCACGCATGAACCTGGCGTAGCAATCGCGCTCGCCCGGCATTTTCGGCCACCCCGCCAGCAGCCGGACGGTGGCCAGCAGCAGCCGATGACGCAGATGCGTCGAGTTGTGCTGGTATTCCTCGAAGGTGGAGTGGCTGATCTTCTGGTTGTGCGGATCGTCCTGGAACTTGCAGGCGGTGATCGCGACATTCGCCATATAGGCATCGAGGTCGCCGCCCGACTGCAGATAGGCGTTGGCGACCGCGGTGCTGCGGCCGATATCGAATTCCAGGATCGCCTCGTCCTGCAGCTTCAGCAGCGCCTCCGGCGTCCGCCCGCCCGGATCGAACGCGGCGAATTCCTGCTCGAGCACGGAGGTGTAGAGCTGGCCGGAGCGTGCCGCGTCGTTCACGAAATTCGCCATCAGGTACAGGATGCGCGGCTGATACGGATTGTCGCTGGTGCGCAGCCAGTAGTTCGCGGTGTTGCAATAGTCGAACGGATGCTGCGCGTCGGTGAATTTCCGCCCCACCGTGGTGCGCAGGATCAGTTCGGCGGCGCCGATCTGAATCGTGTCGGCCAGGCTGCGGATCGATTTTCCGGTGCGCAGGTGCTCGGTGATCGTGCCCCAGACGGTGGCGGGATCGGCCTCCATCAGCAGGCGCACCAGCTCCTCCACCTGCTCGGGCGAGAGCGGCGCGGTATTGGTCTGCTTCAGCGTCTTGCCGCCGTCCGGGAACGCCTCGCTCATCACCACGCAGGCGGCGTCATAGGCGGAATAATACAGCGGCCCCACCGCCATGTCCGGCACGCCGGTGTAGAACACGCCATGCGCCCGTTCCCAGCCGATGTAATCGGCAAGGTCGACCACGGCGCGGGCGCGCAGCGCCTTGTGCCCGGTGTTGCGCGCCTTGCGCCCGATCACCGTGTCCTGCACGTCGATCAGGCCGAGGAACAGCAGCGCATCGCGCAGCTGCGGGCGCACCGCCGGATCGGCGGCCAGGCCGAGGAACAGCCCGTAGGACCGGCGCACATCGCCGCTCATGGTCGCAACCATGTAGGCGTGCAACCGGTCTTCCACCGTGCCGGCCTCGATGATCGGCTGCTGGTCCTCGTTCCATACCACCGGTCCGTAGGTCGGCGGCGGCACGTTCATGCCCTTCATCGTGGCGTAGCGGCCGGGATACCGGCCCAGCAGCTGGTTCCAGATATCCAGCCCCGCCGGCACGTACCAAACGCTCTGCAGCAACGGCAGCAGGCGATACGCCTCCGGCAGGTAAGGCGTCAGCGCCGCGGAGGTGCGCAGGCCGAGGATCGTGTGATCGTTGTTGATCAGCGTGATCTGGCCATCGCGGATGTTGATGTGGTTGGGCACCTGCACGAACGGCGCTTCCGCCGCCGTAACAACACTCAGGGCGTCACCGACCGAACGGCCATCCTGCTGGACCAGTTGGAAGAACAGCTCCGCGGTGCGCGGCTGGTCACGGTCCAGAATGGCGTTGGTGAACTGGTCGACGGCGACATCCTGGCAGATCGCCTCTCGGGTCATCAGCATGATCTTGTTCTCCTTGGACTGGCTGGGTGCACAGCAGCCTGGGCAAGGAAGCGTATTCCCCGATCGCTCCGCAGGTAAAGCCTGCCGCCGGCCTCGCCTCAGCCGGTGGCTGGTGCCGCGCCCGAGGCGATCGCCGGCGCCGCCGGCCGGTTCGCGGCCAGGGAGGCTACCGCCGCGACGATGCAGGCGGCGCCTGCAACCATGAAGGCCGGCAGGTAGCTGGCCAGCGCGTCGCGCGACAGGCCGCCGCCGAACGCCGCCGTCGCGGCGCCGAGCTGATGCGCCATGAATATCCAGCCGAAGATCATCGGCGCGCGCTCCCGCCCGAAGACCTGGCCAGCCAGGCGAACCGTCGGCGGCACCGTGGCGACCCAGTCCAGCCCGTAGAACACCGCGAACAGCGACAGCCCGTAGAAGCTGAAACTGGACATCGGCAGATACATCAGCGACAGCCCGCGCAGGCCGTAATACCAGAACAGCAGCTTACGGCTGTCGTAACGGTCCGACAGCCAGCCGGACCCCACGGTGCCCAGGAAGTCGAACACGCCCATCATTGCCAGCACGGAAGCCGCCTGCACCTCGCCCACGCCGAAATCGGCGCAGAACGGAATGAAATGGGTCTGGATCAGGCCATTGGTCGACAGGCCGCAGATGAAGAACGATCCGGCCAGCACCCAGAACACCCGCGTGCGCGCGCCTTCCCGCAAGGCGCCGAACGCCATGCGGATCGCCGAGCCCGCCGCCATCGGCGGCGCGGCCAGGGGCGCGCCCGCCGGTTCGCCGTAGGCGCGCAGGCCGATATCCGATGGCCGGTCGCGCATGAACAGCAACGCCAGCAGGCCGGCCAGCGCGCAGGCCGCCAGCGCCGGAAGAAGGGCCACCCGCCAGCCGTAATGATCGGCCAGCCAGGCGGCCACCGGCAGAAACACCAGCTGCCCGGTGGCGGAGCTCGCGGTCAGCATGCCGATCACCAGCCCGCGCCGCGTCGTGAACCAGCGGCTGGCGACGGTGGCGCCGAGCACCAGCGCGGTCATGCCGGTGCCGATGCCGACGACGCCGCCCCAGAGCAGCCAAAGCTGCCAGATCTGCCCCATCGCCAGGATCGCGGCGCCAAGCCCGCCGACGATCAGGCCCAGCGCGCACAGGATGATGGTGCGCAGCCCATAGCGTGCCATCAGCGCCGCGGCGAACGGGCCCATCGCGCCGAACAGCGCGAGGCGCAGGCCCAACGGGCCGGAGATGGTGCTGATGCTCCAGCCGAATTCCGCCGTCAGCGGCTTGATCAGCACGCCAGGCATGCCGACAGCGGCGGCGGTGGACAGCATGACCACGAACGCCACGGCGGCGACCACCCAGCCATAGTGCACGCCACGACGGGCGAGGAAGCGGGACAGGCTTTCTGCCAGCATGAGGCATTCCTCCGGAATTAGATGATGAATGTCATCGGATTTGATAGATGACATATCTCATCTAATGTGGTCAATAGGTCTACGCAAACGGCAAACGGGAGACGATCATGGGGCGCGTCACCAAGGAACAGGCCGCGAAGAACCGCCAGCTTGTGGTCGAGGGGGCGGCGCGGCTGTTTCAGCAACACGGCCTGAAGGGCATCGCCATCGCCGACCTGATGGCGGAGGCCGGCCTGACCCATGGCGGGTTCTATCGCCAGTTCGCCTCCAAGGACGAAATCGCCGGCGAGGCCTGCGCGCACTCGATGCACCGGGCCGCGCAGCACTGGCAGTCGATTGCCGCGCGCCATCTGCCGCGGGACCGGCTGGGTGCGATCGTCGAGTCGTATCTCTCGGCCGACGCCGCCGTCCATAAATGCCCGATGCCGACGCTCGCCGCGGATGTGGCGCGCGAAGAACCCGGCAGCCCGGTCCGAAAGGCGTTCACCGAGGGGGTGGCCGATCTCGCCCGCGTGCTGGCCGCCTGCGAGCCTTCCGAGGAAGACGCGCCGCCCCGGCGCGAACGGGCGCTGGGGCTGCTGGCCGCCATGGTCGGCGCCGTGGCGCTGTCGCGCGCGATCGATGACGAGGCGTTCGCCAAGGAAATCGCCAACGCCGTCCGCCATCTCGCCGCGGGGCCTGGGGCGTAGGGTGAAGGCAAGTAAGGCCAGGGGGCGCTGCCCCTGGACCCCCGCCAAAGGCTAGCCTTTGGAAACATTCCGTTTGTTTGGGAGTGCAACGGGAGCCTACCCGGACCTTGCAAGGTCCGGGTAGGCTCCCGTTGCACTCCCAAACCAAGTCGAGGGTTCTAAGGGCGAGCCCTTAGCGGGGGTCCAGGGGCAGAGCCCCTGGCCTTACTTGCCCTCGCCCCTCAGGCCGGCGCGAGTGCCGCAACGCCGGGGAGCGTCTTGCCTTCCAGCCATTCCAGGAAGGCGCCGCCGGCGGTGGAGACGTAGCTCATCTGGTCGATGACGCCCGCGTGCCGCAGCGCGGAGACGGTGTCGCCGCCGCCGGCGACGCTGCGCAGTTTGCCGGATTTGGTGGCGGCGGCGACCGCCACGGCCAGGGCGGTGGTGGCGGCGTCGAACGGCGGGGTCTCGAAGGCGCCGAGCGGGCCGTTCCAGACCAGCGTCCGGACCGAGGCCAGTTCGGCAATCAGCGCGGCCACCGTGGCCGGGCCGACATCGAGCATCATGCTGTCGGCGGGAATGGCGGTGACGGCAACGGTTTCCGTGGCCGGGTTCGGCTTGAACTCGCGCGCGACCACGGCGTCGGTCGGCAGCAGGATCTGGCAATTGGCGGCCTTGGCCTTCTCCAGGATCTCGCGCGCCGTGGCGTGCATCTCGGCTTCCTGCAGCGACTTGCCGACGGAGATCCCCTGCGCGGCCAGGAACGTGTTGGCCATGGCGCCGCCAATCACCAGCCGGTCGACGCGGCCGACGAGGTTGCCGAGCAGTTCGAGCTTGGTGGAGACCTTGGAGCCGCCGACGATGGCCATCACCGGCCGGGCCGGCGTGTGCAACGCGGCGTCCAGCGCCTCCAGTTCCGCCTGCATCAGCCGCCCGGCATAGGACGGCAGCAAATGCGCCACGCCCTCGGTGCTGGCATGGGCGCGATGCGCGGCGGAGAAGGCGTCATTGACGAAGATGTCGCCGGATTTCGCCAGCGCGGCGGCGAAGGCGGGATCGTTCTTTTCCTCGCCGGCATGAAAGCGGGTGTTTTCCAGCACCAGCACGCCGCCATCGGCCAGCGCCGCGACGGCGCGGGCGGCGGGCTCGCCAATGCAGTCATCGGCGAAGGCGACCGGCGTGCCCAGCACATGCGACAGCGCCTCGGCCATCGGCCGCAGCGACATTTCCGGCACCACCTTGCCCTTGGGCCGGTCGAAATGGCTGCACACGACGACGCGCGCGCCCTTGGAGGCCAGTTCCCGGATCGTCGGCGACAGCCGTTCGATCCGGGTCAGGTCGGTGATCTTCCCGTCCCGGACGGGAACGTTGAGATCGACGCGGAGCAGCACACGCCGTCCCGCGACATCCACGTTATCGAGCGTGCGGAACGCCATCGTGCCGATCCCCGAAGATTTACAGGCCGCCGAACAGCGCCGCCGTGTCGGACATGCGGTTGGAGAAGCCCCATTCGTTGTCGTACCAGCCCATCACCCGGACCAGCGCGCCGTCCACGACCGCGGTCTGCGTCGCATCGAAGCTGCACGAAGCCGGGTTGTGGTTGAAGTCGATGCTGACCAGCGGCGCCGTGCTGTAGTCCAGGATGCCCTTCAGCGCGCCGGTGGACGCGGCCTTCATCGCCGCATTGATCTCGTCCTTGGTCGGCGTCTTGGCGAGGTTCACGTCGAGCGACACGAGAGACACGTTCGGGGTAGGGATGCGGATGGCGGTGCCGTCCAGCTTGCCGGCGAGTTCCGGCAGCACCAGGCCCACGGCCTTCGCAGCACCTGTGGAGGTGGGGATGGCGGAAACGGCGGCGGCGCGGGCACGGTGCAAATCCTTGTGCAGCGTGTCCACGGTGTTCTGGTCGCCCGTGTAGGCGTGAATGGTCACCATATATCCGCGCAGAATGCCGAAATTCTCGTGCAGCACCTTGGCCATCGGCGCCAGGCAGTTGGTGGTGCAGGACGCGTTGGAGATGACCGTCATGTCCTTGGTCAGCGTCTTCTCGTTCACGCCGTAGACGATGGTCGCGTCCACACCGTCGGCGGGGGCGGAGATCAGCACCTTGCGCGCCCCGGCGGTGATCAAATGCGACGGCGGATTCCTTCTTGGTGAAGATGCCGGTGCATTCCAGCGCCACGTCGACACCCTGGTACGGCACCTTGGAGGGATCGCGCTCGGCCGAAACCGTGATCGGGCCATACACCCGGCCGTTATGGCGGATGGTGATCTGCTGGCCGGAAACCTCCACGGTGCCGGGGAAGCGGCCATGCACGCTGTCGTAGCTGAACAGGTGGGCGTTCGCCTCGACGCTGCCGAGGTCGTTGATCGCGACCGGCACCACGTCCGTGCGTCCGCTTTCCACGATGGCGCGCAGCACCAGGCGTCCGATGCGCCCGAACCCGTTGATCGCGACTTTCACGGCCATGTTGGTATTCCCTTTTCTTGGAGGTTTTGAAGTCTGGTAACGCTCAGGCGAGCTGCTTGTGCACAGCCGCGACGATGGCTTCCGGCGTGATGCCGAATTCCTTGTAAAGCTGCTCGAACGGCGCGGAGGCGCCGAAGCCGTGCATGCCGATGAAGATCCCGTCCGGCCCCAGCCAGCGCTCCCAGCCGAACTCGACCGCGGCCTCGATCCCGACCCGCGGCGCGGTGCCCAGCACCTCGGCCCGATAGCCGGCATCCTGCTGCTCGAACAATTCCCAGCACGGCAGGGACACCACGGCGACGGAGATGCCCTCGGCGGCCAGCGCAGTGCGGGCGTCCATCGCGATGGCAACCTCCGAGCCGGTGGCGATCAGCGTCGCGCGGCGCGGCCCCTCGGCCTCCGCCAGCACGTAGCCACCACGCGCACAACGGTTCTCCGTCGCGTCGAAGCGCATCGCCGGCAACGCCTGCCGGGTCAGCACCAGCAGGGAAGGTCCATCGGCGCGGCGCACCGCCAGTTCCCAGCATTCCGCGGTTTCCAGCGCGTCGGCCGGGCGCAGCACATGCACGTTCGGCATCGCGCGCAGGCTGGCGAGATGCTCGACCGGCTGATGCGTCGGGCCGTCCTCGCCCAGGCCGATGCTGTCATGCGTCAGCACATGGATCACCCGCTGGCGCATCAGCGCGGCCAGGCGGATCGCCGGGCGCATGTAGTCGGTGAAGACGAAGAAGGTGCCGGTGTACGGGATCAGCCCGCCATGCAGCGCGATGCCGTTGGACGCGGAGCCCATCACGTGCTCGCGGATGCCCCAATGGATGTAGCGTCCGGCATAGTTGCCGGGCACCACGCTGCCCATGCCCTTGACGAAGGTCAGGTTGGAACCGGTGAGGTCGGCGGACCCGCCAATCAGCTCGGGCGTCGCCGGCACCAGGGCATCGAGCGCCTTCTGGCTGGCCTGCCGCGTGGCGATCTTCGGTTTGGTCTCGACGATGTCGTTCTTCAGCGCGGCGACCGCGTCGAAGAAGCTGTCGGGCAGCTTGCCCGACATCACGCGCTCGAACTCCGCGCGCATCGGATGGCGGGCCAGCCGCTTCAACCAGGAGCGCCGCGCGCCGGCGCCGCGCGCGCCGACGGCGTGCCAGCGTTCCAGCAGGTCATCCGGCACGGTGAACGGCGGCTCGTGCCAGCCAAGCAAGGCCTTCGCGCCCTGGGCCTCGGCCGTGCCAAGCGCCGATCCATGCACGCCGGCGGTGCCGGCCTTGGTAGGCGCACCCAGGCCGATGATGGTCCGGCAGGCGATGAAGGTGGGCTTCTTGGAACGCAGCGAGGCCGACAAAGCCGCGGCGACGGCGTTGAAATCGTGCCCGTCCACGCTCTTGGTGGCCCAGCCGGCGGCGGCGAAGCGCTTCAGCTGGTCCTCGGCGGTGGACAGATCGGTGCCGCCGTCGATGGTGATGGAGTTGTGGTCCCACAGGACCGTCAGTTTCTCCAGCTTCAGATGGCCCGCCAGGTCGATCGCCTCGTGCGAGATGCCCTCCATCAGGCAGCCGTCGCCGACGAAGCAATAGGTGCGGTGATCCACCAGGGACTTGCCGAAGCGCGCGGCCAGCATGCGTTCCGCCAGGGCCATGCCGACGGCATTCGCCAGGCCCTGGCCGAGCGGACCGGTGGTGGTCTCGATGCCCGGATGCTCGCCGTATTCGGGATGGCCGGCGGTGATCGAGTGCAGTTGGCGGAACCGCTTGATGTCCTCGATGCCCATGCCGTCATAGCCGGTCAGGTACAGCAGCGCGTACAGCAGCATCGAGCCGTGGCCGTTCGACAGCACGAAGCGGTCGCGGTCCGGCCAGCGCGCATCGGCGGCGTCGAATTTCAGCACCCGGCTGTACAGCGCGGTGGCGATGTCGGCCATGCCCATCGGCATGCCGGGATGGCCGGATTTCGCGGCCTCCACGGCATCGATCGCCAGGGCGCGGATGGCATCGGCCATTCGCCGCTCGGGCGTCATCGGCCGGGCGAGGATCGCTGCCTGGACAGCGAGGGCGGGATTGTCGGTCGGCGTATCGCTAGGGCCTGCCATGGGGGCACTCCTTGTCGCCGGGCGTGTTACGGGATGGGCCGGGGTTGGGCAAGTCCCGGCGGCGCCGGGCTGGGCTTCCCCGCGGGATGACCGGGTGGGGCGAGCGGGTTAGGCTCGCGGCTCAGCAGAAGGAAAACGCCATGCCAAAGGGACACGCCTTGAAAGTCGGGATGTTCATCAATACCCAGTTCCCGGAAGGCGACAACGTTGCCGCCCGCGTGCCGGAACTGGTGGAGCAGGTCCGGGTGGCCCGGGAATCGGGGTTTTCCTCGCTGCTGTTCGGCCATCACTACCTGACCGCTCCGCTGCAGATGCTGCAGATCGCGCCGATGATGGCCTATCTGCTGCGCGAGGCCGCGGGCATGACGATCGGCGGCAACATCCTGCTGCTGCCGCTGCTGAACCCCGTGCACGTGGCCGAGGAGGCCGCGACGATGGACGTGCTGAGCGGCGGCAATTTCGTCCTCGGCGTCGGGCTGGGCTATCGCGGCGGCGAATTCGACGCCTTCGGCATCTCCCTGAAGGAACGCGCGGCCCGCCTGACCGAGAGCATCCAGCTGATGCGCCTGCTGTGGAGCGGGGAGCGGCTGAATTTCCAGGGGCGGTTCTACTCGGTGCAGAACGAGGGCATCAGCCTGAAGCCGGTGCGCCCAGGCGGCCCGCCGGTCTGGATCGCCGGCCTGGTGGAAGCGGCGGTCCGCCGCGCCGCGCGCATCGGCGACGCCTGGCTGATCGCCAACGCCACCACGCTGGGCGCCACCCTGCCGCTGATGAAGATCTATCGCGAGGCGCTGGCGGCCGAGGGCAAGACCGCCACCGAGTTTCCCATCGCGCGCGAATGCTATGTCGGCGCCAATCACGCCACCGCGGTGGCGGAATGCCGCGCCGCCCTGGAATACAAATACAACTCCTACGCCGCCTGGGGCATGGAAAGCCCGACCGCGACCATGAGCTTCGAGGAACTGGCCCGCGACCGCTTCATCATCGGCGACAAGGTATTCGTGAAGGAAGAAATCGCCCGCTGGCGGGAAGCGCTGGGGGTCAACCATTTCTCCATGCGCGTGCAGTGGCCGGGCCTGGAGCAGGAGAAGGTGCTGGGCTCGATCCGGCGGCTGGGGGAGATATTCGCCTAGGCCGTGCGTTTCCGGGTCAGGCCGATCTGGCCATGCGGCGCAGCGCGACAAGGCCAGCCAGCGTGACAAGCGCCAGGTGCCCGAAGCCGACACCCCAGGCCAGCACCATGTCGCCGCCTACCAGGTCCAGCACCAGCCCGACCACCAGCGGGCCGATAAAGCCGCCGGCGTAGCCCGCCATGCTGTGCAGCCCCATCGTGGCGCCGCGTAGATTCAGCGCCGCGGCCTGGACCGTCCCGGCTGTCAGGGCCGAACTGTCGAGATAGATCGCGGCATTCCAGATCACCACGACGAAAGTAGCGACGGGAGCCGAGATCGTGGCACTCCATCCCGCGCCCACGGACAGCGCCGCCGCGGCGAGCATCGCCAGCAACACCACCCGGGATCGGCCGAAGCGTTGCGCCAGCTCATTGCCTGTCACCGACACGGCGACGCCGGCAAGGCCCGCCAAGGTGAACAGCATGGTGGGGCCGGGAAGCCAGGCGGGGGTGCCTTGCCGCGCGATGGTCCAGGTCAGGAACGTCACGCCCCAGGCCCGCAGCGCGGCGAGTTCCCAGGTATGCACGGTATACCCGATGATCCACGCCATTGCCGGCCGGTTGCGAAACACCGGCCGGAAATCGAGTAGCGCGGCCGGTGTCGGCGCGTTGGCGCGCGCCGGCAGCACGCCGGGCATGACCAGCGCGGCGATGGCGCAGGCACATGCCGCCGCGCCGGCCCCAGCCAGGAAAGCCGCCGTGGGGCCCGCCAGCGCGTTGAGAAATCCGGCGACGGCGAAAGAGACCGCGCCGGCTATGCCGACCCCGGCGGCGTGAAACGATACCGCGCGCGACTGCGCAGTGCCCTGTAGCGGATCGGCGATCGCTTTCAGGCCGGGCATATAGGCCCCCGCCCACCCGATCCCCGCCATCGCGCGCAGCAGAAAGCCAGACCAGAAGCCGTCGGCGAACAGTGCGAACCCCAGATGCGACAGCGCGGTAAGGCCGGTGCCGGCGAGATAGACATGCCGCACCGGCAGCCGATCGGTTATTGCCAGCAGCACCGGAACGGCGGCGACATAGGCGGCGAAGAATATGCCCACAAGCCAGCCGGCTTCGGTTCCCGACAGGTTCCAGCGGCCGATATAGGTTGGCAGCAGCGCCGGCAGCGTGAAGGCGCCGATCTGGGTGAGCACCTGCGCGGTGACGATGGCGAAGATGAAGCGCGGGCTGCCGGGAGCCGGCGGCACCAACAGTTGTGGCAACAACCGCAAGACCCGGTCTCCGGCCGGCTCGCCGCCGGTTATGCCGGGCGCGTATAGGCTCCTGCCAAGATGCGCAGGTGGTCGCGGAAATGCGGCCGCAGGCGGTCGGTCCAGGGCGAGGATGCGGCGGTTTTCCAGGCCGGGCCGTTTGCCACGTCCGGGTTGGCCAGATGGTACAGCGCGACATAACGATGCGAGCCGCCCTCGCCACGATAGCGTGTGGCGGACAGCACGCCGGGGACCGCCGCCAAGGCGGGGATGTGCTCGCCGTCGTACCAGGCGTTGAAATCGGCCTCATGCTCGGGCGTGACGTTCATCGCGTTCACCAGCAGGCCGCCGGCCCCGGCGGGCAGCGTGCGGTCGCCGGGCAGGGTCTGCTCGCCCTCGAAGCGCAGCAGCCGGGTGCACATGGCGGTGACGCGCTTGGACCACACCGACAGGTTCTCCCCGCCGATGGCGCGGTAGGCGTCGCTGGCCAGCACGCCGAGGCTATCCAGATCGTAGCTGGCGACCGCCTGCTTGGGGTTGGCGGTGCTGAGCCAGCGTTCGCAGGCGCCGAAGCCGGGCACGCGCTGGCGCTCGGGGATGTGTTCCAGGTCGTACCAGTCGTGGAACTCGTCCGCGTGCGCGGCGGAATAATCGAAGCCGACCAGCAGAATGCCCCGGGCCATGGCGCGGCTCCCTACCGGACGACGGATTTCGGCGTGGGCACGATCCGCGTCACCACGATCGCCGAGCGGTCGAGATAGTCCGGAACCTTCGGCGCGATCTGTGTCTTCCAGAAGTCGCTTTCGTACACCGCCTTGTACAGCCCCTCGCGCTCGGCTTCGCTCTCGAAGCGCCGGGTCCAGACATAGACGAACTCGTCGGTTTCGCCGCGATAGCTGCCGGTGATGACCATGCCCTTGGAGACCTGGAAGGGGATGATTTCCTCCTCCATGATCTTCACCCAGCCGTCCATCTTGCCGGGCAGCACCTTGTATTGGCGGAGTTCGTAGAAGGCCATTCGGATCGTCTCCCTTTGGTGGTTGGCGACGATCTTGCTGGGTCCGCGCCGGGTCGGCAATAGCGCCTGGCCATGCGCCTCGCCTCAGGCCGCCGTTTCGATCACCAGCGCCTGCAGTGGCACCGTGAACGGTCCGTCGCCGAACCGCGCCGCAACCGAAGCCGCCGCTGCCACGGTCGCGCCATCCAGGCCGTCCGGGTCCAATGTCTCGATCTCTCCGCGCATCGGTGAGCCCTGGCACATCATTTTCGCAACGCTGCCGGCATCCGCGGCATGACCGGTCAATCGTATGGTTTCGATGGCCGCATCGGCGAACCCGGCCTTGCGCAGGTCCGCGCGGATCGTCTCCGGCGCGTGGTAGCCGTGCGGCGTTCGTTCCATAAACCAGGATGGATGCGACGGGTAGCGTTTGGCCAACCCGGATACGGCGGCGGCCGTGACGGGGTTTTCCGTCAGCCGGTCCCAGACGCTGAACAGGAACCGCCCGCCTGGCTTCAGCACTCGCCGAGCCTCTCGCATGCCGGCCGCCCGGTCGGGGAAAAACATGATGCCGAATTGGCATACGACCACGTCGAACGCGCGATCGGGAAACGGCAGCGCCAGCGCGTCCGCCTGCTGAAACCGCACGCGGCCCATGTCCGGCTTCGTCGCCGCATGATCGAGCATGGGCTGATTGAGGTCGGTCGCAACGATCTCCACGCCAGCCGGTAGAGCCCTGGCCAAGGCCCGGGTAACGATGCCCGTGCCAGCGGCGGTTTCCAGCAAACGACCTTCGGTCAGGCCGGAAAGCCGCCGGACGACATCCGCCGCATAGGGCCCGAACAAAAACCCTTCACCATAACGGTCGTAAAGCTGTGGGATTGACCCGGAAAAAACGGCGTCGCTCGATGTCATGCCATAATCCCCCCGTTCTCCGTGCGGATGTCGCCGCCGGAGGCTTGTGTCGGCGCCAGGTCTCGGGTGCCCTGTTTTCTGGCTCGCGTTCGAGCCAACGATAACCGCGCTCAGGCGACCGCGTCCAGAAACTCCAGCAAATGCGCCACCACCGCCTGGGGCTGCTCCTGTTGCACCCAATGCCCCGCCCCCTCGATCAGGTGGCAACCGCGCATGTCCGAGCATGCTGAACTCCGCATGCGGTCGATGGCGCCGGGGCTCTGGTAGATACCCCAATCCTGCCGCCCGGCGATGAACACCGACGGGACGTCGATCGTCCGGCCGGAGAAGATCTGCAGTTCGGCGTTGAAGCCGCCGCCGGTGCGGCAGCGGTACCATTGCAGGCCGCCCTGGAAGCCGGTGCGCTCGTATTCCTGCGCGTAGACGGCGAGTTCGCGGTCGGGCAGCCACGCGTTGGCGGCGATTTCGGCGGCGGACGGCATCTCGGCCGCCACGGTTTCCGCCATGTTCCGGTGCAAATCCATCACGTAGTAGGTCGGCAGCTTCGCGAGTTCGTCGGCGCTCCAGGATTGCAGCGGGACGGGTTGGTTCTGCTTCCAGTCGGCGCTTTTTTGATGGTAATAGGCGCGCAGGAAATCGCTCACGCCCTGCTGGCAGTTCCGCATGTCCCCGTTGGCCGGCCGGGTGGAATAGTACCATTGGTAGTGCTTGCGCGGCCGGTCCAGCCGCGCCAGCGCTTCATGGATATCGGGCACGGGCGCGGGCGCGTCGGTGCCCAGCGGCAGCGCCGGTGGGCCGGCGAACGGCGCGCTCATCAGCGCCATCGCACGAAACACGTCCGGGCGCACCAGCGCGCACCAGGCCGCGACCGAGGCGCCGAAATCATGCCCGACCACCGCCGCGACCGATCGGTAGCCGAGAGCGGCGACCAGCCCCATCGCGTCACGCACCAGATTGAGCAGCCGGAACGACGCGAGATCGCCGTCATACTCCGGGTCCCAGCCGGTCGTGCGGCCGTAGCCGCGCTGGTCCGGAGCCACAACGTGATAGCCGGCGGCGGCGAGCGGCAGCATTACCTTGCGCCAGGAATAGGCCAGTTCCGGAAACCCGTGCAGCAGCAGCAGGCAAGGCCGCCCCGGCGTTTCGAACCCGGCCTCCAGCACATGCATGCGCAGGCCGTTGATGCCATCGACGAACCGCGAGCGGATGCCCTGCGGCAAGGTCGGCGCGTCGAGCGGGGACAGATCCGTCATCACAGCGTCCGGTTGGCGCGCGCCAGCACCGCCTCGAACAGCACCTGGCAGCCCGCCTCGGCCTCCTCCGGCTGGATGCTTTCGGCCTCGTTGTGCGACAGCCCGTCCTTGCACGGGGTGAAGATCATCGCGGTCGGCACGTGACGTGCGACATACACCGCGTCGTGCCCGGCGCCGGAAACGATCTCGCGGGCGGGATAGCCGAGCCGCGCGGCCGCCTGGCGCACCAGATCGACGCAGGCGGGATCGAAGGGTTGGGCCGGGATCTTGAACAGTTGGGTCAGTTCCAACTTGACCCCGCAATCGCGCGCCAAAAACCCGGCCTCGCGCGGAAACTGTGCGTCCAGCCGGTCAAGCTCGGCGTCGTCGGGGTGGCGGAACTCGACGGAGAAGCGCACCTCGCCGGGGATCACGTTGCGGCTGTTGGGCGACACCAGAAGCTGGCCCACGGTGCCGCGGCCGTCCTCGCCGCGCGCGCGCATCATGCGGTCGACCAGATCGATGATCCGGGCGGCGCAGACCAGCGCATCCTTGCGGGCGGAGGGCGGCGTCGTGCCGGCATGGCTGTCCTGGCCGGTGACCACCGCGTCGTACCAGACCTGCGCCTGGGCGCCGGTGACGATGCCGATCTGCTTTTCCTCCCGTTCCAGGATCGGCCCCTGCTCGATATGCAGCTCGAAATACGCGTCCGCCGGGAACGGCTTCGCCGGCTCGGCGCCGTGATAGCCGATCGCGTCCAGCGCGGTTTCGACGGTGACGCCCTCGGTATCGGCCAGCGCATACACCTTGTCGCGCGCATACACGCCGGCCCAGACGCCGGAGCCCATCAGCGAATGGCCGAAGCGGCTGCCCTCCTCGTCGGTCCAGTTGATCAGCTCCACCGGCGCCTCGGTCACGATGCCGAGATCGTTCAGGCTGCGCATCACCTCCAGCCCGGCGATCACGCCCAGCGCGCCATCGAATTTCCCCCCGCTCGGCTGGCTGTCCAGATGGCTGCCGAGCAGCACCGGCAGGCGGGCGGGATCGCGGCCGGGCCGGCGGGCGAACATGTTGCCGATCTCGTCCACCCGCACGGTCAGGCCGGCGGCTTCGCATTCGGCGCGGAACTTGTCCGGCCCACGGCGATCGACATCGGTCAGCGTCAGGCGCCGGACGCCGCCCTTGGGCGTGGCGCCAATTTCGGCAAACCCCATCAGGCTGTCCCATAGCCGCTTGCCGTCGATGCGCTGGTTGGTGGCCGCGATGCCCTGGGACATGTTCTTCGCTCCTGCAAAATGACGGCCGCATCTTGCCCGCGGCGGCACTTCCTGCAAGCCTTTCCTGGTATCTGGAGTGCGACGCATGGCCCACGCGCTAGAACCCAAGGCCCCCGCCATCCTGCGCAACACCGAGCTTGACCTCGAGGCGGTGCAGCAGGCCCGGGTCGATCTGGCCGCCTGCTTCCGCGCCGCGGCGCGAATGGGGCTGCACGAGGGCATCTGCAACCACCTCTCCGCGATGGTGCCGGGGCGGGACGACCTGTTCCTGGTCAATCCCTACGGCTACGGCTTCGCCGAGATCACCGCGTCCCGCCTGCTGATCTGCGACTTCGACGGCCGCGTGGTGGCCGGGCAGGGCGTGCCGGAGGCGACCGCGTTCTACATCCATGCCCGGCTGCACAAGAACGTGCCGCGCGCCCGTGCCGCCTTCCACACCCATATGCCGAACGCCACCGCGCTGGCGATGGTGGAGGGGCCGCCGCTGGTCTGGGCCGGCCAGACGGCGCTGAAATTCTACGGCCGCACTTTGGTGGACGAGACCTATAACGGCCTGGCGCTGGACAACGCCGAGGGCGACCGCATCGCGGCGAACCTGGTGCAAGCGGGCGGCGATGCCGACATCGTGTTCATGCGCAGCCACGGCGTCATGGTCGTCGGCCCGACCATCGCCGAGGCCTGGGACGACCTCTATTACCTGGAACGCGCCTGCGAGGTGCAGAGGCTGGCGGAATCCACCGGTCGAAAACTCGTCCCCGTCCCGCCCGCGCTCGCGGAACTCACCTACCGGCAGATGCGCGAGGGCGACCGCGAATCCGCCCGCCTGCATCTCGAAAGCATCAAGCGCATCCTGGACCGCGAGGCCCCGGACTATCGCCATTGAGGGCCGGCGACCCCGGTTTGCCCCGGTAGGTTGAGGCGACCTGGCAGCGTCTATTTCGAAACATGAACCGTAACAGGCGCCGACTGCTGGCGTCGGCCGGGTTGGAGCAGCTCCAGCAGTACCGTCTTGTCGCCGGATTGGGCGAACAATGCATCGGGCACCGTGGCGGTCGCGGCGGTCGGGCCGATCTGCGTCTCAAGCCGCTCGCCGTCGAACAGGATGGATGTGCCGTTGGGCGGTCGCTTGTCGAACGCGACCCATATGGCAGAGGCCCCGGTCGGCTGGACATTGAAGCTGCCTCCGGCCTTCGCTTGCGTTGGCCCGAATGCGATGATCCTTACGTCGAGCGGGTAGACCGTGCCGAGGTGAATATGATCCGCCATCAGCCGCATGCCGCCGAACGTCAGAAAGGCCAGGCAGATCGCCGCGAAGCGCGGCAATTCGGCCAGGCGGCGGAGCGGTGCCAGAGCAGGCGGGAACCGTCCCGCGCTTCGCCACTGCGTCCAGGTGGCCGCCAGACCGTGCCCGAAGGCGATCGCCGGTTTCTCGACGATCCGCCAACTCAGGAACGCGAACCCATAGGACAGCAGCAACGCGGACACGAACAGCAGGTAGGGATTGAGGCTGGGGACGAACGTGAGGATGAATTGCTGGCACGGCCAACCATAGATGTACACGCCGTAGCTGACGTCCGCCTTCGGCCGCCAGCCATGTCGCATCTGCCCCACGACGATCATCACGAGCGCGGAGGTCGCGAGGGCGAAGGCGGTATTCCAAATTGGCGGGGTAATCATCGCCAGGCCAAGACAGGCGGCGACAGGCCACAGATTGATCTTGATATGGTCGGCTACCGAGAATGCCATCACCCCGGCGAAGAACATCGCCATCGGCGCCTGTCCGTAATCCGGCATGTTCAAGTGCCTTTGGAAAAACCCATAGAAAATCAAACCGGAAAACAAAATAAATAAACCGGAGAAAAAGAACGTCAATTTTCTCCAGAACAGCCGCATCACTCCTACGCACAGAAGCAAGAAATACATCTTCACTTCCGTCGGTAGGGTATGGATCGATCCATTGATGGCGGAATATGGGCGGTTGGCGAAAACGCCTGGAATCTCCCACACCAGGGACAGCACCGAATTTCTCAGGACGTAATGATAGAATTCGGGCACGGTCAGGAAGAACCAGGCACCGGCCCCCTTCGACAGAATGCAGGCGAGAATCGCGGTCACCGCCACGCAGACAAACAGGCCTGGCCAGATACGGCAAAACCGGCGGATGACAAAGTTGATGGGACTCTTATCCCGGTAAAAGCTTTGCGTAACAAACAGCCCGCTCAGGAAAAAGAAACAATCGACTGCGAGGCCGCCTACGGAAAGACCGGCGCGGTATAAAGGCAGGTTCAGATAATCGATATATCCGGTGGCCTTTGTCAGGCCAAAAGAGTGATAATAAATCACGCTCGCGGCGAGAAAAAATCGAATACTATTATAGTTGTTCTGATGGCTTGATATTGTCTTGCTTAGGCTGACCAATATACTCTCCTCTGCTGGCACAGGGGAATGCCGGAGGTGATTGAGACGGAGATGGTTCGGATTTGCTACCCGAACCGCTAGCATGACAGGAAGGAAAAAGACAGGGCTGGACGGTGGATTGGATCGGGAGTTCCTCGCCTGGTTGCCGTCCAGGATGGCTCTATCGCGAACGATCAGGACAGGCTAACGCTGCGTTTCCTTCAGCCTGGATTGTGGATCCCATGCGCCGGCCCATCTTCTTCGTCTTGCTGTTTCCGCTGCTTGGCGGGTGCACGCTGATCGATCAGACGACCTTCGCCCCGTCGCCGGAACCGAAGCCGCCGCCGGTCATCGTGCCGCCGCCGGTGGAAACGCGCGCGCCGCTGATCGTCATCGCCGCCAGCGCGACGCCGAAGGAATACACGCCATCGCTGCGCACCGTCGTGCGCGCCGCCCAGGCGCGCAAGCGCGACATCGAATACGACGTGGCCGGCATCGCCCCCGCGACGTCTGCCGCCGCCGGTCAGCCCGCGGTGGCGAGCGTCGTTGCCCAGCAGGAAGCCGGTTCCCACGCCGCGGAGGTGATGCGCGCCATCATGGCGCAGGGTGTCCCGGCCGCGCGCATCCACCTTGCCGTGCGCTCGGACCCCGCCATCACCGCCGGCGAGGTCCGCGTCTACGTCCGCTGAGCTGGCCGGGGGCTATTTCTTCCGGTTGGCGGCGACAACGTGCTGCAGTTGCGCCAGATCCATGGCGCCGGGGATCAGCATGTCGCCGATCACGATTGCCGGCGTGCCCTGGATGCCCAGCGCCTCGGCCAGGCGCAGATGCGCCTTGATCCGGGCATCGATCTCCGGGCTGTCCATATCCTTCTGCATCCGCGACCAGTCGAGCCCGGCGCGCCCGGCCTCGGCGCGCAGGCTGTCAGGGGTGATGGGGATGTCGGTGTGCATCAGCGCCTCGCGCAGCTTCTCGTAGCCGCCCTGGCGCTGGGCCGCGAGCAGGGCCCTGGAGCCGAGCACGCTCGGCGGGCCGAGCACCGGCAGGTCCTTGTAGATCAGTCGGATCTTGCCGTCCTGCTTGAGCAGGTCGGCCATCGGCTTCTCCAGGCGCTTGCAGTACGGACAGCGCACATCGAAGAACTCGACGATCGTCACGTCGCCGTCAGGATTGCCGGCGACGGGGTCGGCCGGGTCGATCAGCTTGGCGCGGTTCGCGGCCAGCGCCGCGCGGGAGGCGGCCTCCTCCTGTTCCTTCTCCGATGACTGCAGCGCCTCGACCGCATCGCGCAGGATGGACGGGTCCTTGACCAGGGCGTCGCGCAGGATGTGGACGATTTCGTCGCGCTGCTGGGGTGTGAAGGTGTCGGCCGCCCAGCCGGTGGCGGGCAGCAGCAGACAGGCGGCCAGGGCCCCCGTGGCGATTTTGCGGGCGATCAGGTGCGCGGCCATTGAGGCCATCGAGCGGGACGGCGCGGGGAGGGGTTGCGGCAGTTGCATCGGCTGGCGGTCTTTCTTCTCGATCGGCGGCAGTCGCGGCGGATCGTGGCGGCGGACAGGGTCGGGCGGCTTCCTATCACTCATCCGGCTGTTGGCGATACCGCCGTGAAATAGCGGGAGGCGAAGGGGGCCGGCGCGGGGTCTTTGCCGCCAACAGATGTTGCCGGTCCTCCGGAAGGCGTCTATGGCACGAAGCCCATGTTTGGGCTCCAGGCTCCGGGTTGCGGTTGGGGCGCGGTTGGGTTCGCGGGCGATGCCATGAAGGGAACGGCTGGGATGAACAAGAGTGGGCACGGCGCCGGTGAAGCCTTGCGGTGGGGAAGCCGGGCAGCACGGCGCGGCGCGTGCCTGCTGGCCCTCGGTCTGCTCGCGTCCTGCAGTTCCATGAACGCGGCCAAGAATTTCATGCTGGGCGGTCCGGCGGGCCCTGTGGAGGGCTTCCTGGGCGGCGTCGCGGCGGATGAGCCGCGCGCGGCGCTGGTGGGGCGCCAGGTCCTGTCCTCGGGCGGCAATGCCGCGGACGCCGCGACGGCCATGGCGTTCGCGCTGGCCGTGACCCTGCCCTCGCGCGCCGGGCTGGGCGGCGGCGGTGCCTGCCTGGCCTATTTCCCCAATCCAAACAGCCCCAACCGGGGCCTGCCGGAAGCGATCGTGTTCGTGCCGGGGGCGGCAGATGGCGGCGGCGCGCCGGCCGACCGTCCGGCGGCGGTGCCGATGCTGGCGCGCGGGATGTTCCTGCTGCAGGCCCGCTATGGCAGCCGGCCGATCGAGGCGTCGATCTCGCCGGCCGAGGAAATGGCTCGCTTCGGCATTCCCGCCTCCCGCGCGCTGGTGCGTGACCTGACCGAGGTTTCCGGGCCGCTGTTCGCCGATCCGGCGGCGCGCGCGGTGTTCGGCCGCGACGGCGCGCCCCTGGTGGAAGGCGGTCGGCTATGGCAGCCGGATCTGGGAACCACGCTGTCGCAGCTGCGCGTGGCCGGGGTCGGCGACATGTATGTCGGCGGGATGGCGAAACGGATCGTCCAGATGTCGCCGCAGGCCGGCGGCCCGATCAGTCTGGCCGATCTGAAGACCGCGCTGCCGGCCCTGGCCGCGCCGATCGATCTGAATGCCGGCGACGATGTCGTGTCTTTCCTGCCGCCGCCCGCGGATGGCGGCCTGGCGGCGGCGGCCGCGTTCCAGACGCTGTGGCAGGCCCGGCGTTCCGCCGCTCCGCTGGATGAGGCCGGCGAGCGGGCGATTTCGGTCGCCGCGCGCTGGCGGGCCGCCGGGGGCGATCCGCTGGCGCTGCTGAAAGAGGCGGTGCCGGCGGGTTCCCTGCCGCCGCTGCCGGCCTCCACCAGTTTCGTGACGATGGATCGCAACGGCAATACCGTGGCTTGCGGGCTGAGCCTGAACAATCTGTTCGGCACCGGGCGGATGATGCCCGGCATGGGCTTCCTGATCGGCGCGTCGCCGCGGTCGTTCGCCCCGCCGCTGCTGGCCGCGGCGGTGGCCTGGAACAAGAACACCAACAAGTTCCGTGCCGCGGTTGCCGGGTCCGGCCAGCAGGGAGCCCCGCTGGCGGTGGCCGCCGGCATGGCCGACGCGCTGCGCAGTTCGCAGGGGGCCATTGCCGCCGTGCCGGAGCCTGGCCGTGCCAACGTCATCACCTGCGGCGGCTATCTGCCGGGTGAGCAGCAATCCTGCCGCTGGGGCACCGATCCGCGTGGCGCGGGCCTGGCGATCGGCAGCAACTGAGCATGCTGAAGGTCGGCAGGGGGGCGTCCGCGCCGCCGTTCATGGTCATGGACGTGATCTCGGCGGCGAATGCCCGCCAGGCGGCGCTGCCGCCCGGCGCGCCGCACGTGATCCGCATGGAGGTGGGGCAGCCCAGCACCGGCGCCCCGGCCGGCGCGCTGGCCGCGGCCGGGCGGGCGCTGCAGGGCGGCGATCCGATGGGCTACACCGAGGCGTTCGGCCGGCGCGGCCTGCGCGAGCGGCTGGCGCTGCATTACCGCGAATGGTACGGCCTGGACCTGTCATCGGAGCGGGTGGCGGTCACGCTGGGCGCGTCCGGCGCGTTTCCGCTGGCATTCCTGGCCGCCTTCAATCCCGGCGACCGGGTGGCGATGGCCAGCCCGTTCTATCCGCCCTACGTGAACATCCTGACCGCGCTCGGCATGCAGCCGGTGATCATCGAGGCCGGCCCCGAGACCCGCTTCCAGCCAAGCGTGGCGGCGCTGGAGCGGCTGGACCCCCGCCCGGACGGGCTGATCGTCGCCAGCCCCTGCAATCCCGCCGGCACCATGCTGCACCCCGACGAACTGGCCGCCATCGCCCGCTGGTGCCACGCAAACGGCGTGCGGCTGATCAGCGACGAGATCTATCACGGCCTGCACTACGACAGCCCGCTTGCCACCGCCGCTTCCCTGTCGCCGAGCGCGATCGTGGTGAACAGCTTCTCCAAATACTTCAGCATGACCGGCTGGCGGATCGGCTGGCTGGTGCTGCCCGAGGATCTGGTGCGCCCGGTGGAATGCCTGGCGCAGAATTTCTTCATCAGCGCGCCGCACATTTCCCAGATCGCCGCCGAGGCCGCGTTCGACTGCCAGGACGAGCTGCGCGCCAACATCGCCCGCTATCGCCGCTCCCGCGACTACCTGTTGCAGGCGCTGCCGGCCGCCGGCTTTCCCCGCCTGAGTCCGGCCGAGGGCGCGTTCTACCTGTACGCGGACATCACCGAGCGATCCAACGACAGCCTGGCGTTCTGTGCCCGCATGCTGGCCGAGACCGGCGTCGCCGCCACGTCCGGCGTGGATTTCGACCGCACCCGCGGCAACCGCTTCATCCGCTTCAGCTATTGCGGCCCGGAGGCGGACATGCGCGAGGCGGCGCAGCGGCTGCGGGAGTGGCGATAGACGCGCGGCTGGGGCGTGGTCCCGAAGTCCGCCCGGCGGTGGCCGTTATGCCCCAGGCGACTGGCCAGATGGCGGGGTCTTCCAGGGTGTGTGTTCCGGCTTGAGTATGCCGACGGCACGCAACGCATCCTTGACGCTCCGACGAAGCGAGCGAGGGACCAGTTTGGTCAACTCCCGGGAAGCATCGGCGAACGGAGCCTGGTGATGGGAAGGTTTACGGACCACCACCTCAGGCAATTCGGCGGGAAGGACGTCGTTGCTACGCGGACTGTTCATCACGCGCACTTTTTGTCCCTTTACTGCCAGTAAAGTGATGCGGTCGGATGGCTTGTTCAGTTCGACCGGAACATGGCATTCGTACGATGACGTAAAGCCACTGCGGCTTAGCAGGTTGAGCAAGGTGGGCGTGGTCATCCAGACGCTTTTCAGGTTTTCGATCGAAGCCCAGAGATCCTTGAGCCTTTCCTCCTGGCTGTCATCGGGCGTATGCTCCTGAATGTCTCGGCCCCAAAGCGTTGCGCCATTGTAGGAATAGCTCCGTTTCTGCTCCAGGCTGACATAGGTGTCGAACACAGCGAAGCCGTCGCAGACCTCGCCGATCTTCTCCACAAACGAGAACACATCAGGGGCGTCGAGATGATACAGGATGCCCAGGCAGAGGACGACGTCGAAGGATCCGTTCGCCGCGCGGCTCAGGCTGCGAACATCGCCCTGGATCAGTTCGAGATTATCCAGACCGAGCACACGCTTGGAAAAGCGGGCCTTCTCGATGTTTGCCTCACGACCTTCGATCGCAACGACGCGCGCACCTTGCCGGGCAAACTCGATGGCATAGCCGCCCTCCAGGCATGCCAGATCGAGAACGCGCAAGTCGGCAATCGGCTTTCGCGCCATATCTGAAACGATCTGCAAGACCCGCCTTAGCTTGTCCGACGCAATCGAACGATCCATGGTATAGACGTCGTCGACCAGTTGGATGTTGTGGTCGGTCCAAGGGCCATAACGGCGAACAATTTGTTCACGCTCGGCTTCGATACGCTGGCTGTCCATTTGGGCCCTCTTCTGTTTGTTATCCGTACCAAATATTGTGCGGCGCGTGGTCAGGGCTTCCATGGTCAAGGCTTCATACGCTCACCGACGACAGGGTAATGACTATGATGAGCGGCCATTTGTCAATGGCCGACCAGCATTCGTGGGCCGTGGCGGAGCGGTTGACTGGGTGGCGGTCAATGAGGGAAACGGGCTTCTTACCCGCCTGCGTTGACATGAACCCATTGTCGTCGCCACTCCGTCCAAGCGGGCTCGCGATGACGTGTGGCGAAGGCACCGCGTTCCCGATGAGCCGGTTTCATTGCAGGTCCGTATAATCTGATGAAGGCCTGTACACGCTGGGTGTGCCCGTCTTTGCTCTAAGTCGAAGCCTCAAAGATATAAGTTCCTAGGAGGCAATTTTCAGGGTAACGTAGACTGAAAGCCTTGAGTGTCCGCCAGATTGCCAGTTCCAGAATATTCAATAACTTGAATTTCTGAAAGCTTCGGGCGTCATCGAGATATCGGAAACTTTCCTCTCGAAATCCCGCTGTCTGAAAGGCGTGATTGAGCGCTTTACGGGTGTTCATAAGATAAGCGGTCGGAAATGTATCTTTTTCTTCCGTGTTCCAAATCAAACTCTTCACGGCGTGATGAAAGGTGAGCGGGGTCACCGCTGCGATCAATGAAACCGGAGACCATTTGTTCACCGTGTAGATCACGACCCGGCCGCCCGGACGGCTCAGGCGCGCAAGCGATCCTGCCATCTGCACGGGGTTCGTCACATGCTCGGCCACCATACGCAACGTAATCAGGTCATAGCGGAGACCTGGGTTGAAATCCTCCGGCATGCATTGGTAGCGATGCTGCAGGAGTTCGTTTTCAAGAATATTCGGGCTGGGGTCTATGCCGGTCAATGAATGGCAGCGGGATGCCAGGATGGCCGCCGTCTTTGGGTTATGCGGAAACAGGTCACGCCCGCATCCCACGTCGAGCCAGTCCGTGCTGGGTGTGACGAGGTCGCAAATCGTCTGCTCGTAGATATCGTCCGGTGTCAGGTATCCGGCCTTGGCACGAAACCGTGGCCCCCAATTTTGTTCACTGGGTTTCCCGTATTTCAGTGTCAACAGGTCGATATCCGGCGTTTTCATTTCTCGGTCTCTGTTCATACAGGCTTGTTGAAATTACGTGATCACGGCATCGTCGCTCCTTACGAAACAATAGCGGCATCGTCGGTCCTTGCGAAATAATAATTGTCATGATGTGGTTGTGTAGATCGCCAGACTATCACGCTGTGATCTGCGTAAAGTTGGAATTTGCCATCCAGGCGGGTGCGGTCGGGCCTTCCGCCGTGAATATCGACCGCATGCGCGGCAATCGATTGGGCGGTCGCGGCTCCCGCGGGCCGGAAGCGGTTATGCGGGCGGCGATGCGTTGGTGCCGCGGGAACGATGGCGCTATCGCGGCAAAGGCGCTGCCTCGGCGGGCCTCGGTTTGGGGTTTGTGAGCCAGCGGGCGATTTCGGTCGTCGGGTGTTCGATCAGGCGAGAGATGACCCAGCCGCCGAAAGCTCCTCCGGTGAACAAGGTCAGGAACTGAACCCAGGCTGGCAGAACGTCGGTCAGATGGGCGGCCTGCAGGATCTGCCAAACTGCCCCGATGGACAGCAGG
Organism: uncultured Alphaproteobacteria bacterium; assembly: GCA_963839645.1. GTDB lineage: Bacteria > Pseudomonadota > Alphaproteobacteria > Acetobacterales > Acetobacteraceae > PALSA-911. The sequence goes on from CAWIVZ010000003.1 coordinate 322,130, forward strand.
TGCGTCAGATAGATCGAATAGGATGCACCACCCAGCGCGATCATGACCCGCGGCACATGCAACCGGTTCTGCCGTTCGGCCTCGACAAGCCCCAGGATCGCCAAACCCGACCCGACGCCATATCCTAGATGCGTGAAGTGGCTCCGGCCCGGAATGATCCCAAGATTCTCGGCGATGCCTGCGGACAGGAATATAAGAAACCCGAGTAGCAGAACCGCCTTCGGCCTGGGGATGGTCCGGTGACGCAGCAGCCAGGCCGTTCCCATGCCAACGAAAAAATGCAAATTGAGCCAGCTGGATACCGCGGCAAGACTGAAGTCGGAAACAAACAGTCCCGCCACGATCACGCCCAGCCATGCCAGGAAAACCCCGACGCCAAGGGCATAATTCAGGATCAAAGTCAAAAATATGGCGTAGAATGTAACCTCGTGCTGAAGTGTCCAGGCCACGCCGATGATCGGTTCTACCGCTACCGGAAACAGGAAGAATGACACAACGAATGTCGTCAGCGAGGGCATGACCTGGTGCGCTGACAGCGCGACGGTGGCGAGGGTCAGCAGCGACATCGCCCAATAGAACGGATAGATGCGGGTGAAGCGGCGGCGCAGGTAATTGCCCACCCTCTCCGGCCGGCCGATATCCCGATAGTGCACATACATAATAATGAAGCCGCTGAGCACGAAAAAGAAATCGACCCCGGAATGTCCGAACAAAAACAAATCAGCAAGCCCGTTCTGCGCGCCCCCCTTGAACAGATGACCCCGTGTGTGCACGCCGACGACAAGGAGAGCCGCGATGCCGCGCCCCGCCTCGATCCCGCTCAGCTTGTTGGCCCCGCTCGACTTATCGGCCATTGCCGGTATCCGTATCGGGTCGGGAGAAATGCCGTTCATAATGTGTTCCTGAAGACCCCTGCGGTTCGTTCCCGGCGGTCTCAAACCGGGCGCGTCAATCCTGGTGCGTGACGGGCACCGCGAAATCGTGCCACGGACAAAACCGACGCCGGCTCCGTGGCCTCGATTTCGTCACGGACGGTACGGCGCAACACCGAAATCACACTGAAGAGGAGGAATGGCAGATCGTAGTAAACCACGCTTAGCGCGGCGCCGGAGACGACCAAAGCGACCATTGTCAGCCGCAGATACCCCGCCAGATCGTAGGCCCAACCCAGCGCGGCGTCGTGGGCGGTCATCTTTCGGATCCGTCGAAGCGACAGGAACGTCGATCCCAGGATGCCCAGGTAAAGCAGAAATCCCGGGAAACCCAGATCGCCGAGGGTCTGGAAATAAATGCTGTGCGCCGCGCGGGGTTTGTCGGGGTTGGGGGTCGGTATGAAGGCCAGCGCCTGGAATTTCGGCACATAGTCCACCCACACCTTGGGGTCCTCGATCGCGGAGAAGCCGCCGCCCAGCAAAGGGCGGTCCAAGGCGACGAGCGTGTTCAATTTCCAGGCAACGACCCGGCTCATGAAGGATAGAGTCTTCGCCGGCCGTCTCGATGGTCTGGGCCCGTTGATACACTTTGGCCGGGATGAACCATACGACCGAACCGGCGACCGCGGCAACGAAGAGCAAGGTGGAAATGCGGCGTTTGCTTTGCAGGATCAGCAGCAGCGTAACCGCCAGAAAGCCCACAACGGCGCCGCGCGATCCGGTTCCCACGATTGCCAGGGTGTTTATCAGAACGCCTCCGACGATCGCCAGCCGGACGAACGGGTCAATGGTATACTTCAACAAATACAGGAAAATGGGAATGTTCATCAACAGGAACAGGCCAAAGCTGTTATTATCGCCGAAAATCGGTGGCGGAACTATTTTATGGCCACCAGCCGAGAGGAGGTATTTCAGTCCCTCGATCCCACCCTGGACGCCCAGTGAGACCGCCACCACGATCATGAGTGAATGGATTTGCAGCCGCCCGCGCAGAACCGGGTTCAGCAAAAGGCAAAGCACCGCGATTTTCCACACGCGGTCTGCGACGCTTGTAAAATTGCGGTCCTTCGGTCAGCGAGAAGGCGAAACTGATCGCGCACTGGCAAAAAAAGGCCAGCATGAAAGCATAGGTAAGATCGAAGAAGGGCTTCTGCTCCGCCGGCTTGCGCAATATCGCCAGGATCGCGATGAAAATGGCGATTTTGCTGAACGGTATTTGTTGAAGAACCCCGAATGTGAACGTGTCCGGCGCGATCATGGACGCCCAGACGTAAAACATGATGCCGACATGCGCGGCCGATAAGGCGGCCGGTATCATCGACGTATAGAGCAACACGAATAATACGCCGCGCATCGCCGGTCTCCGTTAACGAACTTGCGAGCGTGCCGGGGGCGTCAGGCCGGGCCGGGTCGGGCGGTTCGGTTCGGCCTTGTCGCGTGCCCGCGTGGATCGCCCGGCCTCGCGATACCTGAATAGGCCCGAGATCGGCGTGCCGGGCTTGCGGCGGAATTGCGCGGCGCTCCAATAGAGCGCGATGATGGTCACGATGATGGATAGAAAATAGGGTATGACTTCCATTTCGTCGTCTCCAAATCGTGAACGCCGTTGCCTCGAGCCACCCTTCGGCTGCATCCGATCAGGCTATATCCCGGAAAATCATTCGGGTCCCGCGCATTGTGCCGTTGGAGCGGTCTTATGAGGCAAAACAGTCGCGCGGTCATCCCCGTTGAGGGATGCCGCCAGCCGCGGGATGCCCTCGTGGTCGGCAGTCGGCCCTGGTGAGGGGCGCGGCTTATATCAAAAGTTGTGGTACCGCGCTGGCTTTCGGTGCACCTCGACGGTATGACGATCCGGCTCCAACCCCTCGCTCCGCATCTGGCAAGACATTCATCCAGGAGAGTTTCATGCGTTTCCCCCGCGCCTTTCAGCGAGCCCCCCTTGGATTGCGGTTGCGATGGCTGATCGTCGGATGTCTGCTGCTGCTGCCGGCAGCGTGCAGTGCTACCACATATGCGGTCGGCGCCAGTAAAGATTACAAGATGTTGTCGGAAGTGGTGCCAAAGCTGAGGAGCGGCGATACGGTCACCCTCGACCCCGGAGAATATTTCGACTGCGCCCTGATCAAGGCCAGCAACGTCACCATCGAAGGCCTGGGGCCGAACGGCTCGTCGATCCTTACCGACAAGGTATGCGCGGGCAAGGGCATTCTCGTCATCTCGGGCGCGCATGTCACGGTGCGCAACCTGACACTGACCCGGGCACGCGTGCCGGACATGAACGGAGCGGGCATTCGCGACGAATCGCCGGACCTGCTCGTCGACGGGGTCAAGTTCATCAATAACCAGAACGGCATCCTGGCGACGCCGGCGCCGAACACGGGCGTCCTGATCGTGCGCAACAGCGAGTTCACCAGGAACGGCGTGTGTAATCCCGACCTGCGCCCACGGCATCTATGCCAATCATCTGCAGCTGGTTCGGGTGGAGGGGTCCAAATTCACGGAACAGCACCAGGCGCACCACATCAAATCGCGCGCTTTCCGGACCGAGGTGATCAACAACACCATCTCCGACGGCACCGAGGGCACCGCCAGCTACGAGATCGAGATCCCCAACGGCGGCGACGTCGTGGTGCGTGGCAACACGATCCAAAAGGGGCCGAAGGCGGAGAACCACTCCGCCGCGATCGTGATCGGGGCCGAGGGGGTGACCCAGCCGACCCACGAGATATCGATCGAGAACAACGTGTTCAAGAACACCGGGGACTACAACACCTTCTTCGTGTGGAATCTGACCGCCACGGAGGCGGATCTGAAGGGCAACAAGCTGTCCGGCAATGTCCAGCCGCTAAAGGGCGACGGCAAGGTGCATTGACCGGCGGCAGTCGGGGGCGGCGCCGTCAGTCGCCGCCTGCCCGGGCGGCGACGGGCGCGGGAGCGGCATCCGCCTTTGGCGCCTGAACCCCCGCTCCCACGCGTCCCATCCCGTTCGGCCGGCGCATCAGCGTCAGCAGCAGCAGCGGCGGCACCACGAACAGCGTCATGATCCGGTAATCGTCGTTATAGGCGATGATCAGGGCCTGGCGGCTGATCACCTCATCCAGCATGCGCGCCCCGGCGCCCGTGGCGGGGTTCAGGTAGTGCGAGATCGCCTGGTGGTCCTGCAGCATCCGGTTGAACGGCGTGACATAGGCCGTGATGTCGGCGTGCGATATCTGCGTGTTGCGGGTCAGCATGAACGAAAGCACGGAAATCCCGATCGCCGCGCCGAGGTTGCGTGACAGCGCCTGCAATGCCGTCGCGTCACCGCGCAGATGCACCGGCAGGGTGGCGAACGCCATCACCGTCATCGGGTTGAAGATCAGCCCGAGCGAGCAGCCCTGCAGCAGCAGGGTTATCAGCATGGTGTGCTGCGATACGTCCGGGGTCCACTGGCTCATGCTGTGGAAGGACCAGCCCAGGGTCAGCAACCCCGCCGCCATCACCTTGCGCGCGTCGTAGCGCTGGATCAGCCGCGCCGCCACCTGCATCGACACCATCGTGCCAAGGCCGCGCGGCGCCATCGTCAGCCCGGCGGTGGCGACCGGATAGCCGGCCAGGTTCTGCAGATAGGGCGCCAGCAGCGCCGAACTCGCCTGCAGCACCGCCCCGGTGCAGAACATCATCAGCATCGCCGAGGTGAAATTGGCGTCGCGAAAGATCGCCGGCGGCAGGAACGGCTTTTCCGCGGTGAACATGTGCACCACGAACAGATAGAGCCCGAGCCCGGCCAGCGTTGCCTCGATGAGGATCTCGCGCGAGGTGAACCAGTCCTGGTCCTGGCCACGGTCCAGCATCAGTTGCAGGCTGCCGACGCCGAGTGCCAGAACGCCGAAGCCGGTCCAGTCGAAGGTGAGTTCCGGGCGCCTGGGCGCCTTCGGCATGAAGATCAGCAGCCCGGTGATCGCCAGCACGCCCACCGGCACGTTCACATAGAACACCCAGCGCCAGTTATAGGCATCGGTCAGGTAGCCGCCGAGCGTCGGCCCCAGGATCGGCCCCAGCATCACCCCCATGCCGAAGATCGCCATCGCCTGGGCGCGCTGCTCGAACGGGTAGATGTCCAGCATCGTCGCCTGCGACAGCGGCACCAGCGCCGCCCCGCACACCCCCTGCATCAGCCGGAACATCACCATCTGCGGCAGGGTCTGCGCCGCGCCGCACAGCATGGAGCTGATCGTGAACCCGGCCAGGCAGGTGATGAACAGGTTCTTCCGCCCGTAGCGCTGGGCCATCCAGCCGACCGGCGCGGTCATGATCGCGGCGGCGATCACGTAGGAGGTCAGCACCCAGGTGATCTCGTTGGCGGTGGTGCCCAGGCTGCCCTGCATATAGGGCAGGGCGACGTTGGCGATGGTGGAGTCCAGCACCTGCATCAGCGTCGCCATCATCGCGAAGGCGGTGATCAGCCCGCGATGCGCCACCTTCGGCTCGCTGCCCCCAAACGTGCCACCTTGCGCCGCCATTGCCATCGCGCGCCCGTTTCCCCTTTTTCCAGGTCGATCTTGCGGGCTTGCGCAAGTTTGCACCAGAGCCATGCCGGACCGTCCTGCGACAAGGAAGCCGGGGCAGGCTATACGCTCGCGCTTCCGACCCCTCCGTTTGCGACCAGGACCGCATGGCCATCTCTTCCTACACGCAGCAGCGCGCGCTGTTCGCGCTGATGTGCGTCATCTGGGGCAGCAACTGGCTGGCGTTGAAGGCGGGGGCGATGGCGGTGCCGCCGGCGTTCTTTTCCGGCACACGCTGGACGGCGGCCGGCCTGATCCTGCTGGCCTTCGGCTGGTTCCGGGGGCAGCGGCTGTGGATCGGCCGGCGGCTGGCGCGGCGGATGCTGATCGTGGCGTTCCTGATGGTCGCGTTCAATGCCGTTGTCCTGCTGTATGGCCTGCGCTTCGTGAGCAGCGGACTGGCCGCGGTGATCAGTTCGGCGCTGACCCCGGTATCGCTGCTCGGCTTCAGCGTGTTGATGCGCCAGGAGCGCTTCAGCCGGCGCCAGGCCGGGGCCACCGCGCTTGGTATCTTCGGCATCCTGCTGCTGTTCGGACCGAAGGCCATGGCGGGTCAGCTCGATGCGCTGGAACTGCTCGGCGCCGCCGGCGTGCTGGCGAGCACCCTGGCCTATTCCGCCGGTTCGGTGCTGGCCCGGCCGCTGATGGGGGCGCTGCCGCCGGCGCAGATGGCGGCGTCGACCAATTTCCTCGGCGGCCTGATGCTGCTGGCCGTCTCCTTCGCCTTCGAGCCAGGCGCCTGGGCCGCGGCGTCCGGGCACTGGGGCTGGGCCGCCTGGGCCGGCTGGTTCTTTCTGCTGATCCCCGGCTCGCTCGGCGGTACGATCATCTATTTCTGGCTGGTGCGCGACTGGGGCGCCAGCCGTACCGGCATGTACTCCTTCATCTGCCCGGTGATCGCGGTGGCGCTCGGCATGCTCGTCTACGGCGAGCGGGTCAGCCTGACCGATGTGATCGGCATCGCGCTGATGCTGCTGGCCGCGGTGCTCGCCCTGCGCAAGTGAAGCGGGGCGCAGCGCCCAGGGCAATCGGGTGAAGGGAAAGAAGGCCAGGGGCGCTGCCCCTGGACCCCGCTAAGGGCGAGCCCTTAGAACCCGCTACTGGTTTGGGCGTGCCAGGAGGGCCTACCCGGACCTTGCAAGGTCCGGGTAGGCCCTCCTGGCACGCCCAAACAATGGAAGGATTCCAAAGGCTAGCCTTTGGTGGGGGTCCAGGGGGCAAAGCCCCTTGGCCTTACTTCCTTCACCCGATTGCCCTGGGCGCTGCGGCGCTGACGGTTGCGCGGGCCGGTCGGACCGGTCAGCATCCCCCTGGATGGGGGAGGATACGCGAATGCAGTTGCAGGACATCGCGCAGGTGATCCGCAGCAAGAATGCCGGGCCGCGCTGCCTGACGCTGGATGTGATGTTCTCCACCGACGCGGATTACCAGCGCGTGGCGCAATCCCCTGCTCTGTCGCGCGACGCGATCTCCAGGCTCTACGGCGTGCCGGCACAGGACATCGAGGTCATCGCCTATCCGCTCGGCCGTGCCATCAAGATCGTGCTGCCGCGCCTGGTCACCGCCGGTGATCCCGGTGACCGGGACGTGTACGGCGCGCAGCAGCACGCCCCGCTGCTGGGGATCGAGATATGAGCGCTTCCGGCCGCATCCTTGCCGAACTGCGTCAGCCCGGGGCGCGGCGTGTGATGCGCTTGCTCGGGGCTTCCGGCCAGCTTGGCTACGGCATCCCGACGCCGGCGTTCGAGGCCGGGCTGGCGCGCGGCCCTGACCTGATCGGCTGCGACATGGGCTCGATCGACATCGGCCCGACCTATCTCGGCAGCGGCCATCTGGCCACCGCGCCGGCCTCCACCCGGCGCGACCTGCGCAAGGTGCTGCTGGGCGCGCGGCGGCTGGATATTCCGCTGGTCATCGGCTCGGCCGGCTCGGCCGGGGCGAAGCCGCATCTGGAACAAACCCTGGCGATGCTGCGCGACATCGCGCGGGAGGAAAAACTGACCTTTCGCATGGGCGTGCTGGCCGCCGACATCCCGCGCGAGGTGCTGAAATCCGCCGTGCGCGCCGGGGAGGTCTTGCCGATCAACGGCATGCCCGAACTGACGATCGAGGAGGTGGACGCGGCGTCCAACATCGTCGGCCAGATGGGGCTAGGCGATTTCCAGCGCGCCTTGGCGGCCGATATCGACGTCCTGGTGGCCGGGCGCGCCTGCGACACCGCGATCTTCGCCGCCCTGCCGGCAATGCTCGGCTTTCCCATGGGCCTGTGTGTCCACATGGCGAAGATCATCGAATGCGCCTCGCTCTGCTGCATCCCCGGCGGACGCGATTCCATCCTCGCCACGCTGGACGACAACGGTTTCGAGCTGGAGAGCATGGCTCCGCAACGCCGGGCCACCCCCGTATCGGTCGCCGCGCACAGCCTGTACGAGCAGGACGATCCGTTCACCGTCTATGAACCGGAAGGCCGGCTCGACCTGTCAGCGGCGCAGTACGCCGCGATCGACGACCGCCGCACCCGTGTCACCGGTGCGCTCTGGCACGATGCCGAGCAACTGACGGTGAAGATCGAGGGCGCGCGGCGCATCGGCGAACGCGCGGTGCTGCTGGCCGGCGCCGCCGACCCCCGCTTCATCGCCGGGCACAGGCAGATCCTGGCCGATCTGTCCGCGCTGGTGGACGAACTGGTCTGCGAGGACACACCGAAGGACTACACGCTGAATTTTCGCGTCTACGGCGTGGACGGCGTGCGCCAGTTCGTCCCGGCCGGCGAGGCGCCGCCCGGCGAGGTGTTCATCATGGGCGAGTGCATCGCCCCCACCCGCGACCGCGCCGCCGAGGTGGTGCGCACCGCCAAGCAGTACCTGATGCATTTCGGCTATGCCGGACGCCTGTCCACCGGCGGCAACCTGGCCTTCCCGTTCACCCCGCCGGAGGTCTCGGCCGGGGAGGCCTATCGTTTCAACGCCTATCATCTGATGCGGGTGAAAGAGCTGGAATCGCTGTTCCCGCTGACCGTGGAGGAAGTCGGTTAGGCCGGTGGGATTGCGCGCCTTACGGCCAGCCCATACGCTTGCGCGAAAGTAACCAGAACCGACCCCGAGGAAGCCCATGGCCGATATCGACCGCAGCGCGCCGCAGAAGTTTCACGTCAGCCACCTGCGCGAGGAGGATTTCCAGGTCGGCGGCCTGCGGCCCTACGCGTCCTATCGCGATCTCGGGATTGCGGAGGCATCGAACGGGCTGGCCCAGGCGCATGTGATCCGGCTGATCCCGCCCTGCACCGACGAGGTGCGCAAGCGGCATTTCCACACCGTGCAGTTCCAGATGATCTATGTGCTGAAGGGCTGGATCAAGAACGAGTTCGAGGGCCACGGCGAGCAGATCATGAAGGCCGGCACCAGTTGGTTGCAGCCGCCGGGGATAAAGCACACCGTGCTGGACTATTCCGACGATTGCGAAATGCTGGAAATCATCCTGCCGGCGGATTTCCAAACGACCGAGGTCTGAATACGCCTGCCACCACACAAACCCCGGCAAACGGGGCTGTTACAGGGAGAGAAAAAAATGAAGCCAGTCGTCAAATGGGTTGCCACGGCCGCCCTGATGCTCGCCGCCGCTTCTGCCGCCCGGGCCGACGAGGTGTTGAAGGTCGCCGTTTTCGCGCCGCTGTCCGGCGCTGCGGCGGGCTGGGGGCTCGGCGCCAAATGGGTCGGCGAGCAGGCCGCCAAGGAGATCAACGACCACGGCGGCATCAAGGCCGGCGGCAAGGTCTACAAGGTCGAGTCGATCGCCTACGAGAACGGCTACAACTCCGCCGAGGGCGGCAAGGCGGCGCAGGCGATGCTGAACCGCGATGGCATCCGGTTCATCATACAGGGCATCGGCACTGCGCCGGTGAAGGCGCTGCAAAGCCTGTCCGAACGCCAGGGCGCGCTGATGATGCAGATCGCCTGGGGCAAAAGCGTGAAAGGCCCGCAGGCACCGCTGACCTTCACCACCTCCAACACCCCGTTCGAGTTGTTCGGTCCGCTGTTCGACCTGATCAAACGCAAGCACCCCGAAGCGAAAACCGTCGCGCTGCTGAACCCGAACGACGCCACCGGCCAGGAGGTCGAGGAAGAGGCGGTCAAGCAATACAAGGCTCGAGGCTTTAACGTCGTCGCCAGCACCTGGTACGAACGCGGCACCACCGAGTTCCAGCCCATCGCCACCAAGCTGGCTCAGACGCATGCCGACATCCTGGACCTGTCGGGCGCCCCGCCTGCCGATAGCGGCCTGGTCTACAAGGAACTGGCGGTGCAGGGCTGGAAGGGCATCAAGGTGCAATCCTCCGGCACCGGTGCGGATGCGATGGTGAAGGTCGGCGGTGCCGCGGTGGAAGACGTCTATATGGGCAACGCCGCGGATTTTGGCGGCGCCACCGCAACACCGATCCAGCGCAAGCTGAACGAGGGCGCGCTGAAGGCGCTGAACGAGCCGCTGAACATCCTGCAGCTTGGCGCCTGGGATGGCATGATGGCGGTGAAGGCCGGCATCGAGAAGGCGGACAGCATCGATCCGAAGAAGGTCGCCAAGGTGCTGCCGGAGATCATTTTCGAGTCCAGCTACGGCCCGACAGCTTTCGGCGGCAAGGAAACCTATGGTTATCCGCAGCAGATGCTGGTGCCGATCATCGTGACGCAGATCAAGAACGGCCAAACCGTCGAAATCGAGCGCATCATCCCCGAAGAGCTCAAACAGCGCCTTGCGAAGAAGCAGTGATGTTGGGCATGGGCAGGAAAGCAAGGCCAGGGGCTCTGCCCCCATGCCTGGGGTTTGGGGACCCCGCCAAAGGGCTCGCCCTTCGGAGACCCTCGAGTGTGTTCCGCCAGAGGGCGGCGGAACAATCCATGCCTTAGCACGGTTTCGGAGAGCTCCTTTCCGGAAGAAAACACACGGCTGGCGTCCAGAGGCCCTGCCCCTGGTGGGGGTCCCCCAACTTCAAGGAGGGGGGGCAACGCCCCCCGGCCTTGCGTTCCTTCCTCTCACCCAACGCTCGAGCTGCGCGCATGGGGCTGATCGCGCAGCTGCTGGTGAATACGTTGCAGATCGGCTCGGTTTACGTGCTGTTCGCGCTCGGGTTGACCTTGGTTTTCGGCGTGATGAAGGTGATCAACTTCGCGCATGGCCAGTTCTTCACGCTGGCGGCGCTGATGATCGCCGTGACGATGCCGGAGTTCACGGCGCAGTTCGCCTTGCCGGCCTGGGTGGATTATTTCGTGTGCTTCGGGGTGGCGTTGCTGACCGTGGCGGTGCTCGGGGTCGTTCTGTATTTTGTTGGTTTCGAACGGTACCTGCGTGACCTGATCGGGTCCTTCATTCTTTCCGTGGGGTTATTGCTGCTGCTGGAAGGCATCTATCTCTGGATTTTTACCGGCGCGCCGCGCGTTGTGCCGAAATTGCTGACCGGGCAGGTTTCGATTTTCGGCGGTGCGCTGGAAACCCAGCGTCTGGTGATCTGCGGAATTGCGCTGGCGGCGACGTTCGGGCTCTACCAGCTTGTGAACCGCACCAAGCTCGGCAAGGCTTTGCGTGCCGTCGCGGAGGATCGGGAGGCGGCGATGCTGCAGGGCATCCGCTACCGGCGCATTTCCTTCTACGGGTTCATGATCGGCTCGGGCCTCGCGGCGATCTCGGGCGGGCTGATCGCTCCTCTGACGGCGATCACTCCGTCGCTGGGTAACGATTATTTGTCGAAGGCATTCATCATCATCATCATCGGCGGCCTGGGCAGCATTCCCGGCGCGATTGTCGGTGGTTTCGTCATCGCGGTGATTGAAAGCTTTGCCGGATATTTTCTGGACCTCTCCTATGCGACCATCGCGATGTTCGTGCTGGTGATGGTTTTCCTGCTGGTGCGGCCGCAAGGAATTCTGGGTCATGCGGAACGATAGGGCTGGGCAGGCTGTTTCGGCGCTCGCCGCCGGCCTGGTGCTGGCATTCGCACTGCTGGGCGACGACGAATACACGCAGCATTTGCTGATGTGGACGGCGCTGAATGCGGTGCTGGCGGTTGGGCTGCGGTTCATGCTGCTGGTGGGCGAAACCAATATCGGTACCGGCGCCTTCTACGGCTTGGGCGCGTATATGGGCGCGATCTGCACGACCAAATGGGGCGTGCCGTTTCCGCTGGCATTGCTGGCGGGCGGTGTGCTGGCGGTCGTGATCAGTACCGGGTTCGGCCTGGTCACATTGCGCACCAAGGGGCCGTATTTCATGCTGATCAGCTTCGCCTTCACCGAGGTCGTACGGCTGATCTACACGCGGGTGGATTGGCTGGGCGGCAATTCCGGGATCATCGGCATCTTTCCGCCGCAGGTGCTGGACCCCTGGATGTCCGTCCTGACCGTCGTGCTCTGTGGCGCGCTGATCCTGATGATGTATCTGTGCGAGCAGTCCAATCTGGGCAAGGTATTCCGCGCGATCCAGAACAACGATGCGGTGGTGGAGACGGTCGGGATCGACGTGGTGCAGATCAAGCTGGTCTGCCTGGTGATCGCGTCGTTTTCTGTCGGTATCGCCGGATCGCTGCATGCGCATATCTACAACGTGATCAGCCCTGGCGATTTCAGCTACCTGGTTCCGGTGTTCGCACTCGCCTACATCAAGATCGGCGGCGATGCGAACGTGATGGGCGCGGTTATCGGGGCCGCGCTGCTGACGGTCCTGGCCCAGGTGCTGCAAGGCATGGGTTCGCTGGAGCATATTCTGTTCGGTGGCGCGATCGTCGCCTCCATGCTGGTTTTGCCCGACGGATTGCTGGGCGGCGGCAAGCGGTTGCTGCGGCTGTTTTCCAGGGCGCGCACATGACCGCGCCGCTTCTGGTCGCCCAGGCCATATCGCGCCGCTTCGGCGGCATCCTCGCTGTCAACGACTTCAGTTTCGAGATTTTTCCCGGTGAGGTGATGGGTCTGATCGGCCCCAACGGCGCGGGCAAGAGTACCACGTTCAACGTGATCAGCGGCTTCTACAAGCCGACCACGGGAAAGCTGACATTCCTGGGCGAGGACATCACCGGCCTGTCGGCGGCGGCGATCAGCCGGCGCGGCCTGGTGCGCACCTTCCAGCACGGCAGCCTGCTGCGCGAGATGACCGTGCACGACAACATTCTGATCGGCGCCCTGCGCGCCGTGCGCGACAACGCCGGGCGGGAGAAGCGGGTGCGGGAAACCGCGGAGCTGCTGGGTCTCGGCGGATTGCTGCACGCCACCGCCGGCAGCCTGCCGCACGGCCTGCAGCGCATGCTGTCCATCGCCATCGCGTTCGCCGCGCGCCCGAAGCTGCTATGCCTGGACGAGCCGCTGACCGGCCTGAACTCCACCGAGGCGGTGGCAGCTCTGGAGGTGATCGGCCGCATCCGCGGTGAATTTGAAACGACCATCCTGCTGGTGGATCACAACATGCGCGCGGTGATGCGCATCTGCGACCGGATCGCCGTGCTGAATTACGGCCAGAAGCTGGCCGAGGGTACGCCGGAGGAAATCCGCAACAACCCCGACGTGATCCGCGCCTACCTGGGAGACGGAGAATGACCGGAGAGGCCGTTCTGGAACTCTCGGGCCTGGGTGTCAGCTATGGCTCGGTGCAAGCGGTCAGCGGTATCGACCTGATTGTCTATCGCGGCCGGATCGCCACCCTGATCGGCTCCAACGGCGCCGGCAAGACCACGATCCTGAAGGGTATCACCGGGCTGAAGGGCGTGGATGCGGGCCGGGTTCGCTTCGGGGCGGAAGACCTCACGAACCGGCCGGTGGACCAGATCGTTGCCGCTGGAGATTTCCCTGGTTCCCGAGGGGCGCCGCCTTTTCCCGACGATGAGCGTGCGCGAGAATCTCGAGATCGGCGCCTATCGCCGCACCGATACGGCGGCGATCCGGACGGATTTCGACCGGGTGCTGGAGTACTTCCCGGCCTTGCGGGAGCGCCTTGATGCCCGGGCCATGACGCTGTCCGGCGGGCAGCAGCAGATGGTGGCGATCGGCCGGGCGCTGATGTCGGGTCCGAAGCTGCTGCTGCTGGACGAACCCACGATCGGCCTGGCGCCGGCGATCGTGCAGACCATCGGGCAGATCATCCGCACGATCAGCCAGAGCGGCGTGGACGTGCTGCTGGTGGAGCAGAACGCGCACATGGCGCTGCGGCTGTCCGAGGACGCCTACGTGCTGGAAAACGGCGCCATCGTCATGCGCGGCTTCGCGCGCGATCTGGAAAAGAGCGACGCGGTGCGTGCCGCCTATCTGGGAATGTAGCGTTCGGGAATGGAACGGGGGAAACGACCATGGAACTGGGCTTGAGGGGCAAGCGCGCGCTGATCACAGGCGCCAGCAAGGGCATCGGCTACGCGGTGGCGGAAGTGCTCGCCGAGGAGGGCTGCCACGTGGACATGGCGGCACGCGATCCGGCGGTGCTTGCAGAGGCGGGCGCAGAAGATCCGCTCGGCGCACCAGGTGAACGTGCGCACCTTCCCGGCCGATCTGTCCAAGCCCGAGGACCGTGCGCGTCTTGTCGAGGCCTGCGGCGATAACGACATCCTGGTGAACAATGCCGGCTCCAATCCCGCCGGCGCGCTGGAGGACATCGACGACGCCACCTGGCGCGCCTCCTGGGATTTGAAGGTGTTCGGCTACATCAACATGACCCGCGCCTTCTATGCGCGCATGAAGGCGCGGCGGGACGGCGTGATCATCAACGTGATCGGCACCGGCGGCGAGAAGATGGATGCGAACTACATCCTGGGTGCCAGCGGCAACATCGCGCTGATGGGTTTTTCCCGCGCCCTGGGCGGGCGTTCGCCGGATCACAACGTGCGCGTGCTCGCGGTCAATCCCGGCCTGACGGAGACCGACCGCGCGGTGACGATGCTGCAGACCTGGAGCCGCACCCAGTTCGGCACGCCGGACCGCTGGCGCGAGGCGCTGGCCAGCCGCAACCTGCCGTTCGGGCGCATGGGCACGTCGCGCGAGGTGGCGGACGCGGTGGTGTTCCTGGCATCCAGCCGCTCCGGCTATACCAGCGGCACGGTGGTTACCGTGGATGGCGGCAACGTCAATCGGTAGCGATCACGCCGGCGCGAACAACTCCTCCACATCGGCCTCGGTCAGCTTCAGCGCGCCGCCATGTTCGGCGTCCAGCACGCGCGGCCACCAGCGCGCGCTTCTTCTCCTTCAGCGCCTCCATCTTCTCCTCGATGGTCGCCGAGCGTGACCAGGCGATGCACGAAGACGTTCTTGTCCTGGCCGATGCGGTGCGCGCGGTCGGTGGCCTGGTCCTCCACCGCCGGGTTCCACCAGGGATCGTAATGGATCACCGTATCGGCGGCGGTCAGGTTCAGCCCGACGCCGCCGGCCTTCAGGCTGATCAGGAACACCGGCACCTTGCCGGACTGGAACGGCTGCACCGGCGTCGTGCGGTCCTTGGTGTCGCCGGTCAGCAGCACGTAGCCGATATTCGGCCGCGTTCAGTTGCGCCTCGATCAATGCCAGCATGGAGGTGAACTGCGAGAACAGCAGGATGCGCCGGCCTTCAGCGAGCAGCACCGCCAGCATGTCCATCAGCCGGTCCAGCTTGGCGGAGCCGGCCTTGGCCTGTTGCGCCGCCTTCAGTTTCAGCAGCCGCGGATCGCAGCAGGCCTGGCGCAGCTTCAGCAGCGCGTCGAGGATGATGATGCCGCTGCGCGCCAGGCCGCGCTCGGCGATCGCGGCCTGCACCCGGGCATGCATCGCCAGGCGGATGCCTTCATAAATCGCCCGCTGGCCCGGCCTCCATCTCCACCCGTTCGGGGATCTCGGTCTTCGGCGGCAGCTCTCGCCAGAACCTCCTCCTTGGTCCGGCGCAGCAGGAACGGGCGCACCCGCCTTGCCCAGCATCTTCTGCCGTTCCGCGTCGCCGTGCTTCTCGATCGGCGTGCGGTAGCGGCTGCGGAAACTCTTCGAGCTGCCGAGGAAGCCGGGGGCGAGAAAATCGAACAGCGACCACAGCTCGCCGAGATGGTTCTGCAACGGCGTGCCGGACAGGCAAAGCCGCTGGCCGCGCCTTCAGCCGCAACGCCTGGCGGGTGGTCGTCGCGCGTTCGGGTTCTTGATCATCTGCGCCTCGTCCAGGATCACCGCGTGCCATGGCTGCGCCGTCAGCACCTCATGGTCGCGGGTCAGCAGCGGATAGGTGGTCAGCACAAGGTCGTGGGACGCGATGTCGGCGAAACGTTCCTTCCGCGCGGGGCCATGCAGCGCCAGCAGTTTCAGTCGCCGGCGCGAAGCGTTCCGCCTCCAGGGCCCAGTTCGGGATCAGGCTGGTCGGGCAGACGATCAGGGCGGGGCGGTCCAGCCGTCCCTGCGCCTGCTCGATCACCAGGTGCGCCAGCGTCTGCACGGTTTTGCCCAGGCCCATGTCGTCGGCCAGCACGCCGCCCAGCCCGGCGCCGCGCAGGAATTGCAGCCAGTCCACGCCCTGCGCCTGATAAGGCCGCAGCGCGCCGTGGAAGGCTTCCGGCAAGGCCGCGGGCGGGATCGTGCCGCCGGCCTCGCGCAACTGCCGCCCCAGCGCGCGCAGCGCCTCGCCGCCGCGCCAGATCAGCCCGGTGCGTCTCCTCCAGCGCGGCGAGATCGGCCGCGTCCAGGCGGGTGAAGCCGATCCTTGCCGGCATCGACGTCGATCCCGCCGGCGGCAAAAAGCTCGATCAATGCCAGCAGGGTCGGGCGGATGCGTGCCAAGCGGGAGCGACAGCAGCCGTCCGTCCGGCAGCGGCACCAGGAACGGCTCGTCATCGTCGTCGCTGCCGGCCAGCGCATCCCCGCCCGAGCCGGCGATCAGCCGGACCAGCGCGGGCACCAGATCCACGCGCTGCGCCGTCCACCATCACGCCCAGATGCAGTTCCAGCCAGTCGATGCCGGAGCCTTCGATCAGCTCGGCGTCGATCTCGCCGTCGGCGGTGGCGATGCGGATCGGGAAATCGGGGTCGATCTCGACCGACCAGCCGTCCGCGATCAGGGCCGGCACTTCGTGTATCATGACGTCGAGCCAGTCGGTACCGCTCTGGTCGTCCTCCAGCATGAAGTCGTCAGCGCTGCCGTGCAGCAGATAGGGTGGCAGGATGTCGCGCAGCCGCGCGAAGCCGATCCCGCCGAGCCGGGCCAGTGCCGCGCGCTCGCCCGGCAGGTCACGTTCGACGCGATAGAGACTGCCAGCCGAGGCGACGATTTTCGGCGATGGCTGCCGGCCGTACGGCAGGGTCACCGGGCCATAGCCGAAGGCGAGCCGGGCCAGCGGCGCATCGACCTTGTCCTGCGAGGCAAGGCGCGACCACCTGAATGCCGGATGGATCGGCAACCCTCCCTGCAGGAGCCGCAGACGCGGCTTTACCGGGCCTTGCAGGACTTCCGGCGGCGGCAACTCGGCGGGGACCGGCACGGGCAGGGCTGGCAGACGCCGCGCGATTTCCGCCGCGACCTTGGGAGCGATGTCGGCCGGTATCGGGGGCGCGGCGAGCAGCCGGGCCGCGACGCTCGGCGGGATATCGAGATCGAGCGGCCCGACCGCGCCGGATGCCGGATCGGCATACCACGGCGCATTCAGCCGGAAACCGGCCAACCCGGGATCGATCTCCAGGGCGGCTCTCTGGGCGCCGGCCTCGTCCAATTGCCAGACGATCCGGCCGGGCCGGGCGGGACCCTCGTGGATCGCCGGACCGTCGATCGCGGACCAGCGGGCGCGCCCGGTGGCGATCATGCGACGCAGCAGGTCCAGAGGATCGTCATCCAGGCCCAGTTCCATGGCGCCGTAGCGCATGCGCGCGAGCCGGCGCAGGATGGACCGGTCGGACGGGCGCAGATAGCGCGCCGGCGTGTCCACCTGATGCGGCGCGTAGTTGCGGACGGCGCCCAAACTGCCGTCCTTGCGCAGCGTCGCCGTCAGGCAGGCAAACAGCAGCGGCGGCGTGCCGCGCGCCGCCGGCGTGGGCGAAGGGCCAGGGGCAGGGGCGAGAATATAGAACAGGCGCTGGCGCACGGAGGCGGGGTAGTCTTCCGACGCAGTATCCGCGTCGCCCTCCAGCGATTGCAGCCAGGCGGCGACATCATACGGCAGCGGCGCCTCTGCCGGCGGTGACGTAGGCGGGGCCGGTTCGATGCGCGCCATCGGCGGGTCTGGGACCCATTTGGAACGCGCGGCGATCAGCACCGCCGCGACGTGCTTGCAGTTATGGCCGACCGGGCAGGTGCAGGCGCCGTCGAAACTCAGGCGTCCGCCGCGTTCCTCCAGCAGGGTGACCTGCTGGCGATACGGTTTCGCGGCCGAGCCCTGCGTCTCGGCCCGCAGGATGCGGCCGCCCTCGGTTACGGCCAGGTTCCGCACCCGTCCGCGCGCGGCGTAGGCACGGCCGGCCTCCAGTTCACGGCGGGAGGTTTTGCGCTGAATGGTCGCGTCATCAACGCTCGGTGCCTGCGACAGGGGCGGGCTGCCAGGGGTCCAGTCCATGAGGGCGATTATGTCAGGGTGGCGGAGTCGGCACCATCCTCAGCGCAGCGCATCCCGGTGTTCGGGATGCGCGATGGCGGTTAGCGCGCGGGCGCGTTCGGTCAGGGTCAGTCCGCGCAGATCGGCCGCGCCGTATTCGGTGACGATCACGTCCACGTCGCTGCGTGGCGTGGTCACGGGGCCGTTCAGCGTCTTGCAGATGCGGCTGGTCTTGCCGCCGCGGGCGGTGCTGGGCAGGGCGATGATCGCGTGCCCGCCGGGGAGCGATGCCCGGCACGTACCAGGTCCGGCTGGCCGCCGACGGCGCCGAGCAGATCGTCGCCGGCGGCCTCGGCGTTGACCTGGCCGGTGAGGTCCACTTCCAGCGCGGTGTTGATGCTGACCAGCTTGGGAATGCGCAGCACGTCGCCGGAGTGCGTATGCCAGGACGGGCGCAGCAGCAGCGCCGGATTGCGCTCGGCGAAGCGGTACAGCCGCTCCGTGCCCAGCAGCACGCCGGCGACGGAGATGCCGGTATCGATCGGCTTGGTTGCGTTCGTCAGGATCCCGCGCTCGACCAGGCCGACCAGGCTGTCGCCGACCATGCCGGAATGCAGGCCGAGATCGCGCCGGTCGGCGATCCCCTGCATGACCGCTTCCGGGATCGCGCCGACGCCCATCTGCAGCACCGAGCCGTCCTCGATATAGCGCGCGACGTTGGCCGCGATGGCCTGCTCGGTGGCGCCGATCTTCGTCGGCGCCAGCCGGATCGGCGGGCGGGAGGTTTCCACGATGGCGGTGATGCGGCTGACGTCGACCGCGCCTTCGTTATGGGTCCACGGAATTTGGTCGTTCACCTCGGCGAGCACCACGCGGGCGGTGGCGATCAGGGTCTGGGTATAGTCGTTGCTGAGGCCGAAGCTGTGCCGCCCGTCCGGGCCGGGCGGGCTGAGCTGCACGAAGGCGACGTCGCAGCCGATCTGGCCATCCTGGATGTAGCGGTAGATCTGGCCGAAATGCACCGGAACGATGTCCAGCACGCCGGCCTTGGCCAGGGTGCGGGAGGTGCCCATTGGGCCGAAGCTGCGGAAGTGAATTTTGTCCGCGTGTTCCGGGCGCAGCGTGTCGGAGAAGCAGGAGCCGAGGAACACCGATACCGGGCCGATGGCATGGCGCTGCGCCACCAGCGCCTCGGTCAGGGTCAGCGGTTCGCCGGTCGCCTGGCCCCAGACGATGCGGTCGCCGGGGCGGATGAACTCGCTGAGATCGAGCTCGGCGGCGCGGATGCGTCTCATGGGATCAGCACGATCTTGCCGGGATATTGGCGCGACAGCAGGGCTTCGAGCGCTGCCGGCGCCTCGGCCAGCGGGAAGGTTCTGGACACGCGCGGGCGCAGCTTGCCGGCGGCGTGCCAGCGCAGCATCTCGCCGATGAAACTGCCGCCGATCTGCGGGTCTCGTTCGTTCTGCGCGCCGAACACCACGCCGGTAACGGCGATGTTCTTCACCAGGATCAGGTTCGCCGGAACCGACTGGATGCGCCCGGCGGCGAAGCCGATCACCAGCAGGCGCGCGCCCCAGGCCACCGCGCGGATCGCCTGATCGAAGGCGTCGCCGCCGACCGGGTCGTAGACCACATCGGCGCCGGCGCCACCGGTGATCTCGCGCACCCGGTCGCGGATGCTCTCGCGCGTGTAGTCGATGGCGTGGTCGGCGCCGTATTGCAGGGTCAGGGCGCATTTCTCCGCTCCGCCCGCGGCGGCGATGACGCGGGCGCCAAGCTGCTTGCCGATCTCCACCGCCGCCAGCCCGACGCCGCCAGCGGCGCCCAATACCAGCAGGGTTTCGCCGGGTTGCAGCTTGCCGCGCCAGGTCAGCGCGTAATAGGACGTGCCGTAGACGGAGGGGAACGCACCGCCCTCGATATCGCCCAGTCCGTCATGCACCGGCAGCAGGCAGTTCGCGTTCGCCACCAGTTCCTCGGCATAGCCGCCGCCGAAGCGCAGGAAGCCGAGCACGCGCTGGCCGATGCGGAAGGGTTTGGCGACACCGGGGCCGATCTCGAGGATCTCGCCGCAAACCTCCAGGCCGGGGGTGAACGGCAAAGGCGGTTTCACCTGATATTTCCCGGCGATCTGCAGCGTGTCGGCGAAGTTCAGGCCGGCGGCGCGCACGCGCACGCGTACCTGGCCCGGACCGAGGGATGCGCTCGGCAGGTCGGCAAGCACAAGGCTGCCCGGCGGGCCCCATTCGCGGCAGATCATGGCTTTCATCGGTCAGGCTCCCACGGGATCAGGCGTTCGGCAGCACGGCGGTGGCGCCGCTGGTTTCCAGTGCCGCGATTTCGGCCTCGCTCAGGCCCAGCAGTTCGCGCAGGATTTCGGCGGTGTGCTCGCCCAGCGCGGGCGCCGGGCGGGTAACGCTTAGCGGATCGGCGCGGAACTGGAATGGGAAGCCCTTCGCCCAATCGCCGCCGGGATCGCGCGCGAACGCGTTGCCGGGCATGGACGTGACGGCGTCGTGCATGGCGTTGCCGTCGGCGACCGGCGTCGCGCGGATGCCGCGCTCGGCCAGCCTGGCGATCACCTCCTGTGCCTTGCGCACGCCGGCCCAGGCTTCCAGCGGTTCCGGCACCTGCTCCTCGGTGCTTGCGTCGGCGCGCAGCGCGATCCAGACGCCGTCGGCACTGCGCACGCAATCCTGCATCGCGCCGGTGTCGTCGCCGTTGCCCAAGCGAACTTCGTCGCCGGCCAGAATGCGCTCGCCGATCAGGAAGCTGGCGAGCTCACGTTGCGGGATGTCCAGGTGAACACCCTGGCCGGTGCGGCGTGTTTCCAGCACCGCCGCCGCCACCACGCCGGCGGCGAAGATGGAAACGATCTGGTCGGGATAGTTCAGCGCGATGCCGGAGATCGCCGGCATGCCATCCGCCGCGCCGCTGATGGAAGCGAGCCCGGACGTTGCATCCAGCGTGGAACCATAGGACGGGGCGGCGCGATCCGGCCCGTTCTCGCCCTGGCTGGTGATGGAAGCCAGGATGATGCGCGGGTTGGCTTCCAGCAGATCGGCGAACGACAGGTTCAGCCGTTCCAGCACGCCGCGGCGGAAATTCTCCAGCACAACGTCGGCTTGCGCGACCAGGCGCAGGAACAGCGCGCGGCCATCGGGCGATTTCAGGTCGATCCCCAGGCCGCGCTTGTTGCGGTTGGTGAAGCGGAAGAAGCGGGAGCGGTTCCACCAATCGGTGCCGGGGGCGCGGCCGTCCCAGGTACGAAACAGGTCGATCGCGGAGCCGGCCTCGACCTTCATCACATCGGCCCCGAGATCGGCGAGCAGGGCCGAGGCCGATGCGCCGGCGGTGATCATGCCGAGATCGAGGACGCGGATGCCGGCCAGCGGGCGAGGGGGCTCAGCCATGCGCGGTGGCGAGCGCTGGTGCCAGTTCAGGCGCCGGGGCGGGGGCGAAGCGGGCGCCGTTCCAGAGCAGCGGCAGGGTGGGAATGCGCAGCTTCCCGTGCACGGGGTGGACGATGTCGGCGAAGAATTGCTGCGCGATGTACTGCGGATCGGCGGCCAGATCGGACAGCCGCCACACCGCCGACAGCGGCACGCCGGCGGCCTTGGCCTGTGCATAGATCTCGGCCCTTGTGCGCGCGGCGAACCAGGGGGCGATCCTGGCGTTGATCGCCGCCCCTGCCGCCTGGCGCTGCGGGCGGGTGGCGAATTCCGCCGCGTCCAGCCCGGCATCCGCGAACAGGCGCACCAGGATCGGCCAGTCCTTCTCCGTGTAGACGAAGGCGGCATGCCCGTCGGCGCAGGCCAGCACCTGGAATTCCCCGGCCGTGCCGGGCCGGGTCGGCGCCCGGCCCGAATACAGCCGGTCGGCAAACGTCTTCCAGTTGGTCCACAGCGCGACGTCGAGGATGGAGACATCGACGATCTCGGCAATATCGGCGTTGGCCAGCGCCGCCACCATGCCGGTGAAGGCGGCAAGGCCGGCGGTGTAGGCGCATTGATGCCCGCCGAGCTTCATCGGCGGGCCGTCCGGTTCGCCGACGATGTCCATCAGGCCGCTCATCGCCAGGATGTCGATCTGCTCGATCGGCGGCGACGGAAATTGCCGGTCCGCCATCGGGCTGACCAGCACGCGCACCCGCGGTGCATCGCCGATCAGCGAGACGTCGTCGGTGATCACCGCATCGGCCGCGCCCACAAGTTGCGCCCGCAGGTCGGCGCTATCCGTGGCCGCCGAGCGCTTGGAGGTGTTGAGGAACTGGAACAGCGCGCTGCGTTCGGTCGGTTCCCCGTTCGCCAGGAACGGCGGCAGGAAGCGCAACGGATCGCCGCAGGCGGGCTCGATCTTGATCACGCTGGCGCCGAGGTCGGCGGCGATCTTTCCGGCCATGGCGGTTGCCAGGCGTGTCATGACCGGCGCGTCCGGCGCGTTCACCTCGACGATTCGGAACGGTTCCAGCGGGCGCTGCTGCGCGGTCATGGTTTGTGGCTTCTCCCGTATTTTTTCCGTTGCCACGGTCCCAGCCCGCGGGCGGTCGCGTCAAGGGCAGGGCCACCGGGGGCGGATTCCGCTGGCCTGGGCGGGCGGAAAACGGCACGATGGCGGCCGCGATGAGCGCACCGGAACTCCTGACGATCGGCTACGAGGGCACCACCAGCGCGGAGGTGCTGGCCCTGCTGCGCGCGTCCCGGGTGAAGCTGCTGATCGATGTCCGCGCCGTCGCTTCCTCCCGCAAGCCGGGGTTTTCCAAGACGAAGCTGGCGGCGGGGCTGCAGGATGCGGGCATCGGCTATCTGCATCTGCAGGGCCTGGGCACGCCGAAGGAGGGGCGTCAGGCGGTGCGCTCCGGGCAGCCGGCAAAGATGGAGTCGATCTACGCTGAGCACCTGAAATCCGACCGCGCCCAGGCGGAACTGGCGCACGCGATCGAACTCGCCCGGACCGAACGATGCTGCCTGCTGTGCTTCGAGCGCGACCACAAAACCTGCCACCGACGGCTCGTCGCGGAAGCGATCGTCGCCGTGACCGGTCAGCCCGTCACACATCTGGCCGTGCCGGCAGCGGTCACTTAGCCGGCCGCAGCCCCATCGCCAGGGAGGTCTCGTCGCCGCGCGCCGCATAGGTCAGGTCGCGGCGCGTCGCCCAGGTGTTGATGGTGAAATAGACGGGAATCACGCCCATGTCCGCGACCGCGATCTCCGCTGCCCGGCCGTACAGGGCGTTGCGCTTCGTGTCGTCCAGGGTGCGCAAAGCCTCGCCCAGCGTGGCGTCGAAATCGGCGTTGGACCAGCGGCCGCGATTGGACGGCCCCATGCCGGTCTTCGGATCGTAGGTCGCCATCAGCGCGGTGAAGGGCGAGGAGGCCTCGCCGGTGCCCACCCAGCCGGACAGCATCATGCTGAATTCCAGCTTGCTGCCGCGGCTGAACAGCATCCCCGCCGGCATCGGCTGCACGTCGGTCTTGATGCCGACGCGCGCCAGCATCTGCCCGACCGCCTGCGCCACCTGGGCATCCTTGGGGAAGCGGTCGTTGGAGGAGGCCAGCACCACGCTGAACCCGTCGCCCCAGCCGGCTTCCTTCAGCAGCCGGCGCGCCAGATCGGGATCGTAGGGCGGCGGCGGCAAATTGGGGCTGGAGCCGGCGACATCGGGCGGCACGAACTGCCCCGCCGCGTGCGCCTGGCCGCCCAGCAGCCGTTCCACCAGCGCCTGGCGGTTGATCGCCGCGCTGATCGCCCGGCGCACCCGCGCATCCTTCAAGGGATTGCGGTCCATCTTTACGCCATTGGCGTCCGAGATGCCCGGCGAGGCGTCCCGCGCCGTGTCCATGTTGATGTAGATGATCCGGAACGCGTCGCACTCCGACAGCGCCAGTTTGGGATCGGCCGCGATGCGCTCGCGATCGGCGGCCGGCACGCCCTCGATCATGTCGACGTCGCCCGACAGGATGGATGCCACCCGGGCGCCGTCATTGGCGATCGGGCGGATCGTCACATGCTCCCACGGCTCCACCCCGCCCCAATAGTTGGGGTTGCGCTCCAGCTTCAAATGGTTGCCCGGCACCCATTCGATGAACCGATACGGACCGGTGCCGATGGTGGCGCGGCCATTGTTGAAATCGGAGGTCGACTTGCCCTCGGCCGCGTGCCTGGAAAGGATCGCGATCGCCTCCAGGTCCACCAGCAAGGTCGGCGCCGGGCCCTTGGTGTGGATGCGGATCGTCAGCGGGTCGATCACCTCCACCCGTTCGATCTTCTTGGTGTATTGCGCGTAGGACGACGGCGAGTTCGGCACGTTCGGCGCCCGGGCCAGGGTGAACGCCACGTCATCGGCGGTGAACGGCGTGCCGTCATGGAAGGTGACGCCCTGGCGCAGGTGGAATTCCCACAGATTGTCGCCAATCACGTTCCAGGATACCGCCAGCCCCGGCCGTGTCTCGCCGCGCGGGCCGGACCGGACCAGCCCGTCGAAGATGTGCCGCGCGACCGCCCGGTTCGGGACATAGACGTGGTAGTGCGGGTCGATCGAATCGGCGTCGGTGCGGACCGCGATCGTGACGTCGGCCGCACGGGCCGGCGTGGACAGTCCCGCGGATGTCCAGCAAACCGCCAGGCCCAGCAGCGCTGCCGGCAGCCACTGCCGCAGCGCGCGCTTGCCGGCGTTCAGGCCGCTTCCATCCGAAAACCGAGCCTTGGTTCCTGCCACGTTCGTCGCTCCCTCTTCGTCATTTTGACGGGAGCGTAGGGCAATGGTTCGCCAGGGGGCAATTCAGCCCCTGGCTCTAGAGCAATATCGCTTGAAGTTGCGCTCAACTGAGCGATGAAATTGCTCGTCAAAACAAAAATCTAGAGCATGATCGCTTCGTCTACCTGAAGCGATCATGCTCTAGTCGGCGTGGCCTTGCGCGAGCCGGAACGGTGCGGTCGGATAGACGCCGAGGATGCGCACCTCGGTGGAGAAGAACTGCAATTCCTCCAATGCCCGGCGCAGCGCCGGCTGTTCCGGGTGGCCGTCGACGTCGCAAAGGAACTGCGTGGCGGAGAACTGGCCGGCGAGCATGTAGCTCTCCAGCTTCGTCATGTTCACGCCGTTGGTGGCGAAGCCGCCCAGCGCCTTGTACAGCGCGGCGGGCACGTTGCGAACGCGGAAGACGAACGTGGTCATCAGGTTCGGCGTCTTCGGGTCGGGAGCGGCGGCCTGCCGGGCCATGACGTAAAAGCGCGTGGTGTTGTGCGCGGCGTCCTCCACGTTGGCGCGCAGGATCTCCAACCCGTAGATCTCAGCCGCCAGGGAGGACGCGATGGCCGCCTCCTCCGGGCGGTTCCACTGCGCGACCAGTTCGGCGGAGCCGGCGGTGTCGGCCTCCACCACCGGGGTCAGATGCAGTTCCTTGAGCAGGTTGCGCACCTGGCCCAGCGCCACTGTATGCGAATGCGCCCGCTTCAGCCCGGCGATGGTGGCGCCCTTGATGCCGAGCAGGCAGTGCTCGACGCGCTGGAAATGCTCGCCGACGACGAACAGGCCGGAGCCTGGCAGCAGATGGTGGATGTCCGGCACCCGGCCGGCGAGGCTGTTCTCGCACGGCAGCATCGCCAGCTCGGCGGTGCCGTCGCGCACCGCGGCCATCGCGGTCTCGAACGATTCGCAGGGCAGCGTGGTCATGCTGGGAAACGCGGCCCGGCAGGCCAGGTCCGAATAGGCGCCTTGGTAGCCCTGGAAGGCGATGACGCCGCTCATGCGGATATTCCCTTCGTGACGCGTTGCGGACCGAGCAGCTCGCGCGCCCGCTCCAGGTCGGCCGGCGTGTCCACGCCGAACGGGCCGTAGTCGATCCGGGCGCAGACGATGCGCATGCCGTCTTCCAGCGCGCGCAGCTGTTCCAGCTTCTCGCGCCGTTCCAGGGGGCTTTCCGGCAGGGACACGAATCGGGCCAGTGCGGCGCGGCGGTAGGCGTAGATGCCGATATGGTGCCAGCGCGGCCCGTCCCCCCAGGGGATCGGCGCGCGGGAGAAATACAATGCGGGCGACACGGCGCGGCCGCGCTCGAACACGCAGGCGGCCTTCACGAACGAGGGGGTGTTGGCCTCCTCCTCGTCGAGGATCGGTGCCACCAGGGTGGCGATGTCCGCCCGCGGGTCCGACAGCGGCGTGACCACGGCGCGCAGCTGGTCGGGCGCCAGAGTGGGGAAATCGCCCTGCAGGTTCACCACCACGTCATGCTTGCCCTGCGGGTCCAGCGTCGACAGCGCGGCATGCACACGATCGGAGCCGGAGGGCAACGACGGATCGGTCAGCACCGCGATGCCGCCGGCGTCGCGGACGGCGTCGGCGATTTCCGCCTCGGCGCAGGCGATCGCCACCGGCCCGATATCGGCCTCCTGCGCCAGGCGCAGCATGTGCACGATCATCGGCTGGCCGTGGATGTCGGCGAGCGGCTTGCCCGGCAGCCTTGTGGAGGCCATGCGGGAGGGGATGACGACGATGGGGGTCATGGGGCGGGAGTCATGGGTCGGGGGAACTCGACTGGGTTGGGGTATCCGGACGGCTTGAAGGCGCTGGGCGGTTTGCCTATGGTGCGGCGCACATTAGGTAGGCCCCGGTTCGCGTGCAACGCCGCGCATTTCCAATGCCTTCCGGACCATGTTAAAGGCGTTCAACCGTTCGTTGCCCCTAGCTCGTTTGCCCCGAGCTATCTTGCCCGGAGAAGTTCCGTCCTATGGACAGCATGCAAATCAACAAGGCGATCGCCGCAATCCTGATCGCCGGCATCGCCTTTTTCGTCACTGGCCTGATCGGCGACAAGATCGTGCGGGTTCATCCTCTCGAGCATAGCGTCCTGAAGATCGAGGAAGCCGCCGCCCCGGCCGCGGGCGGTGGGGCCAAGAAGGAAGAACTGCCGCCGATCGGGCCGCTGCTCGCCGCCGCCGATCCGGCCGCGGGCGAAGGCCTGGTCAAGAAGCTGTGCAGCGCCTGCCATACCTTCGATGAAGGCGGCAAGGCCGGCGTCGGTCCGAACCTCTATGGCATCGTGGGCGCCAAGCACGGCCACATGGAAGGGTTCAGCTATTCCGACGGCATGAAGGCCAAGACCGGCCCCTGGAACTACGAGGAACTGAACGCCTGGCTGGACAAGCCCGCCGCCTATGTGCCGGGCACCCGCATGGCCTTCGCCGGCATCAAGAACGACAAGCAGCGCGCCAACGTGATCGCCTATCTGCGCAGCCTGTCCAAGACGCCCGCCCCGCTGCCGTAATCGCGGGAACATGCGGATGGAGATCGGCCAGGGCGAGATGGACCGGCTGGTCGCCGCCGCCGCCGCCGCCGCGGATGTCGCCGGCGCCGTCATCCGGCCGTTCTTCCGTGCCGGCCTCGATTCGGACCTGAAGGACGATCGCAGCCCCGTCACCATCGCCGACCGCACCGCCGAGCAGGCGATGCGCGCGGTGCTGGCCGAGCGGTTCCCCGCGCACGGCATCCTCGGCGAGGAATTCGGCCTGGACCGGCCGGACGCGCGCCTGCGTTGGGTGCTCGATCCGATCGACGGCACCCGCGCCTTCATCACCGGGCGGCCGGTGTTCGGCACCCTGATCGGACTGATGGACGGCGACACTCCGATTCTCGGGATCATCGACCAGCCGGTGACCGGCGAGCGCTGGATCGGCGCGGCCGGCCGGCCGACGCGCTTCACGGGTCCGTTCGGCGGCCAGGCCGGCACCAGGCGCTGCGCCGGCGTGGGCCAAGCGGAACTCTCCCTCACCTCGCCGGAAATGCTCGGCGCCGATTTGCCGCGCTGGCAGAAACTGTCGGCGGCGGCGCGGCGCAGTTCCTTCGGCGGCGATTGCTACGCCTACGGCCTGCTGGCGCTGGGCCAGATCGACATCATCGCCGAGGCGGACCTGAAGATCTGGGACTGGGCGGCGCTGGCCCCGGTCATCGAGGGCGCGGGCGGGCGGATCACCGACTGGTCCGGCCGCAGGTTGGTCCCCGGCGGCGATGGGCGGGCGCTGGCGGTGGGCGATCCGGCGCTGCTGGAACCGGCGATTGCCTTGCTGGCAGCGTGACGGCGAGGCTTGGTATCGGCATATCCGCCCCCACATGGCAGCCTGCGCGCCGCGCGCAGGAACGCCGGCGCTGAAGGAGCTTGCCCCGCATGACACCGACCCGCCGTGACGTCCTGCAGCTTCTGGCGGCCCTGCCCCTGATGCCGGCCGCGGGCGCCACCGCCGCGCGGGCCGCGGATCCGGTGGCGGGTGGAATGGCGGGAGCGCCAACGGAGTCGATCCGCCGCGCGCATGCCTTCGCCGTGCTCGGTCACTCCGGCCCTGGCGGCGGACTTCCCCTATTTCCCCTATGTGAACCCGAATGCGCCGAAGGGCGGCGAGATCGTGCTGTCCTCGGTCGGCACTTTCGACAGCTTCAACCCCTTCATCATCCGCGGCACCGCCGCCGACATCACGCGGGTGTACGACACGCTGCTGCGCGCCTCGGCCGACGAGGCCAGCGCCGCCTATGGCCATCTGGCCGCGGTGATCGAGCTGCCGGCGGACCGCAAATGGGTGGCCTTCGAGCTGCGACCGGAAGCGCGCTTTCATGACGGCAAGCCGGTCACCGCCGAGGACGTCGCCTGGACGTTCAACACCCTGCGCGAGAAGGGCCGCCCATTCTACCGGCAATACTACGCCGACATCGCCGACGTGTCGGTCGAGGGTCCGCTGCGGGTGGTGTTCCACTTCAAGACCCACCGCAACCGCGAACTGCCGTTGATCCTCGGCGAGATGGCGGTACTGCCGAAGCATTGGTGGGACGGGCGGGATTTCGCCAAGCCGCTGACCGACCCGCCGCTCGGCTCCGGCCCCTACCGGGTCGGCAAGTTCGAGTTCGGCCGCTCGATCTCCTATGAGCGCGTCGCAGATTGGTGGGCGCGCGACCGGCCGACCGGCAAGGGGCGGAGCAATTTCGCCACCATGCGCACGGAGTATTTCCGCGACGCCACGGTGGCGCTGGAGGCGTTCAAGGCCGGACAGATCGACTTCCGCCAGGAGAACATCGCCAAGCAATGGGCCACCGCCTACGACTTCCCGGCGATGGAGAAGGGCCTGGCGAAGAAGGAGGAGATCCGCCACCACCTGCCCACTGGCATGCAGGGCTTCGCCTTCAACATCCGCCGCCCGGTATTCAAGGACGCTCGCGTGCGCCAGGCCCTGGCCTGGGCCTATGATTTCGAGTGGGCCAACAAGAACCTTTTCTATGGCGCCTATACCCGCACGCTGTCCTATTACAGCAACAGCGACCTGGCTTCCTCCGGCCTGCCGGAGGGCGGCGAACTGGCCCTGTTGGAGCCGTTCCGCGACAAATTGCCGCCCGCGGTGTTTACCGAACCATTCCGCTTGCCGGTCACCGACGGGTCTGGCAACAATCGCGAGGAACTGCGCTTCGCGCTCGGCCTGCTGAAGCAGGCCGGCTGCGAGGTGCGCGAGCGCAAGCTGATCGGCCCCGACGGCAAGCAGATGACCTTCGAACTGGTGCTGGACCAGCCGGCGTTCGAACGCGTGGCGCTGCCCTATGCCGAGAACCTGAAGAAACTCGGCATCGAGGTGCGGGTGCGCACGGTGGATGGCGCCCAGTACCAGCGCCTGATGGATAGCTACGATTTCGACATGTCGGTGGTGGTGTTCGGCGAGAGCACCAATCCGGGCAGCGAGCAGCTGGGTTATTGGAGCTGCGCGTCCGGCCGGCAGGAAGGCAGCGACAATGTCGTCGGCATCTGCGATCCGGTGGTGGATGCGCTGGTGGCCAAGCTGATCACCGTCGACAGCAAGGAAGAGCAGCTTGCCGCCGCGCATGCGCTGGACCGGGTGCTGCTGCACGGCTGGTACGTCGTGCCGCATTGGCACACGCAATCCTTCCGCCTGGCGTACTGGGACCGGTTCGCGCGTCCGCCCGCGCAGATCCGCAGTGGCTTCGTGCTGGACGATTGGTGGGTGGACGCCGCGCGCTCCGCCGTGGTGGAGGCCGCGCGCGGCGGCGGTAACTAGCGTGGGAGCCTACCTGCTAAGACGCTTGCTGCTGGTGATCCCGACGCTGATCGGCATCGTGGCGATCAATTTCGCCGTGGTGCAGTTCGCCCCCGGCGGCCCGGTGGAGCAGATGATCGCCGAACTGCGCGGCAAGGGCGAAACCGCCGGACGGCTGACCAATGCCGGGGCCGGCGAGTCTTCGGCGCCCAGCTCCGATTCCAGCTATCGCGGCGCCCGCGGGCTCGACCCGGCGGTGGTGGCCGACATCAAGAAGATGTTCGGCTTCGACAAGCCGCCGCTGACCCGCTTCCTCGACATGCTGGGCAGCTACGCCCGCTTCGATTTCGGCCGCAGCTTCTTTCGCGACGATACCGTGCTGCACCTGATCGAGCAGAAAATGCCCGTATCGGTCTCGATCGGATTGTGGTCGACGCTGCTGGTCTACCTCATCTCCATCCCCCTCGGCATCCGCAAGGCGGTGCATGACGGCAGCCGGTTCGACCTGATCTCCTCCGCGGTGGTGCTGATCGGCTACGCCATCCCCGGCTTCCTGTTCGCGATCCTGCTGGTGATCCTGTTCGCCGGCGGGTCCTTCGTGCAGTGGTTTCCGCTGCGCGGCCTGACCAGCTCCGGCGCCTCGGACTGGAGCTGGCCGGCGCGGATCATGGACTATGGCTGGCACATGGTGCTGCCGACGATCGCCCTGGTCGCCGGCGGCTTCGCCAGCCTGACGATGCTGACCAAGAACTGCTTCCTGGAGGAAATCCGCAAGCAGTACGTCACCACCGCCCGCGCCAAGGGTGCGGGGGAAACGCGCGTGCTCTACGGCCACATTTTTCGCAATGCGATGCTGCTGGTGGTGGCGGGGTTTCCGGCGGCGTTTATCGGCATCGTGTTCAGCTCCTCCTTGCTGGTGGAGATCGTCTTCTCCCTGGATGGGCTGGGGCTGCTGGGCTTCGAGTCCGCCATTCGGCGCGACTATCCGGTGATGTTCGGAACGCTGTTCATCTTCACGCTGCTCGGACTGGTGATGCAGATCATCGGCGACATGATGTACACGCTGGTCGACCCGCGGATCGATTTCGAGAGCCGGCGGTGAGGAAGGTTGGGGCTTTGCCCCAAACCCCAGCAGGGGCTCTGCCCCTGCACCCCGTCAGGGAACTCGTCCCCTGAACCCCATGGACTTGGTTTGTTGGGGATAGGGCCGAGCCGTGAAGCCTATCAACGGCTACGGCAGTCGGCCCTATCCCCAACAAACCAATTTAATAGGGTTAAGGGGACGAGTTCCCTGACGGGGGTGCAGGGGGCAGCGCCCCCTGCCGGGGTCCGGGGCGGAGCCCCGCCCTTGACCCTCTCGCCGATCACCCGCCGCCGGCTCGCGATCTTCCGGCAGAACCGCCGCGGCTTCGTGTCGCTGTGGATTTTCGCCGCGCTGTTCTTTCTGTCGCTGTTCGCCGAGTTCATCGCCAACGACCGCCCGCTGCTGGTCCGCTACGATGGCCACTGGTTCGTTCCGGTCCTGCAGGACTACAGCGAGGACGCGTTCGGCCCCGATTTCCTGCCCACGGAAGCCGACTACACCGATCCAGACCTGGCGCGCACGATCAACGAGAAGGGCTGGATGATCTGGCCGCTGGTGCCCTACTCGCTACGATACGATCGTCAAGAACCTGCCGGTTCCCGCGCCGGCGCCGCCTTCCTGGCGCAATCCGCTGGGTACCGATGACCAGGCGCGCGACGTGCTGGCGCGGGTGATCTACGGCTTCCGGCTGTCGGTGCTGTTCGGCTTCACGCTGACGATCATTTCGTCTGTTATCGGTGTCGCCGCCGGCGCGGTGCAGGGCTATTACGGCGGCGCGACCGATCTGCTGTTCCAGCGCTTCATCGAGATCTGGTCGGGCATGCCCGAGCTCTATCTGCTGATCATCCTGGGCAGCGTGCTGACGCCGAGTTTCTGGGTGCTGCTGATCTTCCTGCTGCTGTTCCGCTGGATGGGCCTGACCGGCGTGGTGCGCGCCGAATTCCTGCGCGGGCGCAATCTGGACTATGTGCGCGCGGCGAAGGCGCTGGGGGTTTCCGACCTGACGGTGATGTGGCGGCACGTGCTGCCGAACGCGATGGTGGCGACGCTGACCTTTCTGCCGTTCATACTCTCGGGGTCGGTGACCGTGCTGAGCACGCTGGATTTCCTGGGTTTCGGCCTGCCGCCCGGCTCGCCGTCCCTGGGCGAGCTGATCGCGCAGGGCAAGAACAATTTGCAGGCGCCGTGGCTGGGGATCACCGCGTTCTTCGCGCTGGGCTCGGTGCTGACGCTGCTGATCTTCGTCGGCGAGGCGGTGCGCGATGCGTTCGACGTGCGGCGGATGGTGAAATGAGACGATCCGCATGAGTCTCGTCGAGGTCGAGAACCTGTCCGTTGCGTTCGGACCCAGGCGGGTGGTGGAGGGCGTGTCCTTCACCCTGGACCGCGGCGAGACGCTGGCGCTGGTGGGCGAGAGCGGCTCGGGCAAGTCGCTGACCGCGCTGTCGCTGCTGCAATTGCTGCCGCCGGGCGGCGGCAACCCGGTTGGCCGGATCTTGCTGGATGGCCAGTCGATGATCGGCGCGCCGGAGCGGTCCCTGCGCCAGGCGCGCGGCGGCAAGGCGGGGATGATCTTCCAGGAGCCGATGACCAGCCTGAACCCGCTGCACCGCATCGGCCGGCAGGTTGCCGAGGCGATCTCGCTGCACCGCCCGCTGCCCGGCGCGGCGTTGCGGGCGGCGGCGATCGCGGCACTGGCGCGGGCCGGCTTCGCCGATGCCGAAACCCGGCTGGACGCGTTTCCGCACCAATTATCGGGCGGGCAGCGCCAGCGGGTGATGATCGCGATGGCGCTGGCCAACGATCCCGCGCTGCTGATCGCGGACGAGCCGACAACGGCGCTGGACGTCAGTATCCAGGGCCAGATCCTGGCCGAGTTGGCGGCGCTGAAACAGGCGCAGGGCCTGGCGCTGCTGCTGATCAGCCATGATCTGCGCATCGTGCGCCGCTATGCCGACAAGCTTTGCGTGATGAAGGACGGCGCGGTGGTGGAGGCCGGCCGTGTGGCCGACGTGTTCGCCGCCCCCGCGCATCCCTACACGCGCATGCTGCTGGATGCCGTGCCGAAGGGCGCGCCGGCGCCGGTGCCGCCGGATGCCGGCGAGGTGCTGCGGGCCGAGGACATCAAGGTTTATTTCCCCATCCGCCGCGGCGTGCTGCGCCGGCAGATCGGGGAGGTGAAGGCGGTGGACGGCGTGTCACTGACCCTGCGGGAAGGCGAGACGCTGGGCCTGGTGGGCGAGTCCGGCTCCGGCAAGACCACGATCGGCCTGGCCTGCCTGCGGCTGGCGCCGGTGGATGGGAAAATCATCGTCGCCGGGCAGGATATCGCCCGGCTGAACGGGCGCGAGTTGCGACGCCTGCGGGCCAATATGCAGATGGTTTTCCAGGACCCTTATGGCAGCCTGTCGCCGCGCATGACCGTGGGCGACATCGTGGCCGAGGGCCTGACGGTGCATGCGTCCGGCCTGACCAAGGCCGAGCGCGACGGACGGGTGGCGGCGCAGTTGGAGGAAGTCGGCCTGCCGGCCGACAGCGCCCTGCGCTACCCGCACGAATTCAGCGGCGGGCAGCGCCAGCGCATCTCCATCGCCCGCGCGCTGATCCTGTCGCCGCGCTTCGTGGTGCTGGACGAGCCGACCTCCGCGCTGGACATGTCCGTGCAGGCGCAAATCGTCGACCTGTTGCGCGGCCTGCAGCAGCGCCACGGCTTCGGCTACCTGTTCATCAGCCACGATCTGAAGGTTGTGCGCGCGCTGTCGCACCGCGTGGCGGTGCTGCGCCAGGGCAAGGTGGTGGAGGCCGGGACGGCCGGGCAGATATTCGACCGCCCGAGCAGGAATACACGCGCAGCCTGATGCAGGCCGCGTTCGCGCTGGATAGCTGAGCCGTTACTTGTCGACGACCACCAGCACGGTCTCGGAAACGACCGAGGGAACCAGCGGGAAATGTGACTTGTCACCCACCACCAGCTGCAGCCTGTGCTCGCCAGGCGGCAGGGTGATCATCGCCTCGGTCTGGCCCTTGCCGAAATGCCGGTGGGTGTCGTCCATCGGAATGGTTTCACCTTTGCCGGGCGCGGCGGTGTCGATCAGCAAATGATGGTGGCCGGTGCTTTCGGCATCCGTGCCGGCCGGCGCGACGCCCATGCCGGACAGGCCGAATTGCACCAGGAACGGGCTTTGAACATGCATCCCCTGGGGGAGATTGATGAAATAGACCTTGGCGCCGGCCGGCGCCGGCGTGTCCTGCGCCAGAGCGGCGGAGCCGGTGAGCGCGATCAAGGAGAGAGCGAGGCCGATTGTCTGGATTTTCATCCCGGCAGGCTATCGGCTTCGCGTTGTTTCGCCTAGGCCGCCTGGGCAATCCTTATATGTGCCGGCGCCGAGCCGGCCGTACGGATCTCGATCATGTGCGCGCCGGCCAAGGCGGGCAGGGCGGAATTTCCGTCCGTCCAGCGCCAGAGCCGCGCGGCGTCCCGTTCAGCCTGCCACCAGCCCGCGGCCAGGGCGGGGTGGTCCAGCGGGATTTCGGTGATCTCGGCCTCGCGGTGCAACAGGATGCGTTCGACCGCGATGCCAAGGCGGCGGCGGTCGTTCAGCCAGGGCGCACGGTCCGACGGGCGGGCTGCCTCCGATCGCAGGGCGACCGGATGTTGTTGCAGGTGCGCGGGGAGGACGAACACATGATGGCCCGGGCGGATTGTGGTGGCGCGCAGGATCTGGCCGTTGACCTCCAGCCAGGGTGCCGCTTCGGCCGAGAGCGGGGCGGCCTCAGGGGCGGGGAAGCCGAGCGCCGTGGCGCGTTCGGCCAGGCGGCGCCAGATCGGCTCGACGGCGGAGGGTTCGACCGCCAGTTCGGCGCAGGCATCCCGTGACCAGGTCAGGGTGGCGGTGTTGGCGGTGAAGTCCGGGTGCAGGGCGAGGGGGATGCCGGCGTTTTCGAACGAAGCGCGGTTGCCGGTGTCGAGATAGCTTTCGGCCGGCATTCCCTCGGCGAGCAGGATGGCGTGGTTATCCAGTTCGATGTGGAAATACTGCACGGCGGGCAGATCGGTTTCCTGCGCGATGGTGCCGCCGTTGACCAGCAGGCGGGCGGGGATCAGCACGCCGTCGAGGAAGATGGCGTGGTCGGGGGAGACCAGCAGGTCGCGCCGGGGCAGGCCGTCGGCGCAGGCGTCGCGGCGGATGCGGATGGGGCTGGCCAGCTCCGGCTGGCGGTGGCGGCGCAGGTTGATGCGGCGGCGGCCGATCCAGCGGATGGGCAGGGAATGTTCGGTGGCGGTTTGCGGATCGCGGATGGTTACGAGGTCGCCTTCGCGCAGGGCCTCGATGGCGATTTCGCCGGCGGGCGTCTGGATGCGGGTGCCCTCGGCGAAACAGGTAACCAGGTCGATGCCGGAACCCGCGTCCGCAAGGAGCGAGAAATCGCTGATCGAGCTGAAGCCTGGCAGGATCAGGTCGGCCGCCGTCACGCCGCCGCTCAGAATGGTCAGGTGGCCCGAGGAGTATGTGCCGAGGGTGGCGCCGGACAGGGATATATTCGACAGGTTGATGATGTCGCCGGCCTGGAAGCCGGTGAACTGCCCCGATGCCGCGGTGGCAGCGGTGGTGCTAACGCCGTCGAGGATGACCTTGTCGTTGCTGCCGCTGTTGAAGTTGACGGTTATGCCGGCGGCGATCGTCGTGCCGACCTCCAGCGATGCCGAGGAACTAAGGTTGATCGTGCCGCCGCCGGTGAAGGTTACCAGCCCAACGCCCGGAACAACGCGGGAGAAATTGTCGACGATGGAGCCGGTGATGGAGAACGATACGCCGACGATGTTGATGACCGGTGGGGTAGCTGGAAGAATAAGCTGGAATTTTCCCATGCCAAGCGACGTGATCGGCTGACGTAGCGCTGTCCATCGTAATGGTTACGTCGTAGGGCGGATCGGGATACGGAGCTCCAGGCGCAAGATGGAGTTCGCTGAGCCGACAAAGGCGGTATCGCCTGCCCCGGGCACGGTTCCCGTGGGCGGCGGGAAGACTAGGCTCGTGACGTCCGCCCAGAAGGTCGGGTCATTCCAGTTCCCGGTTGGTGTCCAGGTAAAGGGGGACGAGGACGTGTTGAGCGGATACCAACCGTATGTGGTCATGGATGCCTCACCTCGAATAAATGTTCAGGAAACAAGGTTGGCACAAAAATGCCTCCGTGCAATAGATTTAATACATAAAAAGTCACGAAAATCGACGTTTGCTCCGTTAAGAAGACCGAAGGACCGCGGTGAGATTGCGAATTGCCTCGGTTCGTTACTCCGGGCCCTGGTCGCTGCGGATCTCGGCGAGGCCGCGCAGCGCGTTGCCGTTTGGGGCGAAATTGGCGGGATCTAGCCACGCCTGAAGCGCCGTTCGCCGCAGCGGCCATTCGTCTTCCAGAATGGAAAAATACGCCGTGTCGCGCTGCCTTCCCTTGATGATCCGGTCGGAGCGCAGCGTGCCCTCGTAGGTAAATCCCAGCCGTTCCGCGGCCCGGCGCGACGGCGCGTTCAGCGCATGGCATTTCCACAGCAGCCGGCGATAGCCGAGATCGTCGGCGGCCAGGCGCAGCAGCAGGAACATCGCCTCGGTGGCCGCCCGCGTGCGCTGCAGTGCCGGCGAGAACCAGATATTGCCGATCTCGATCGCCGCATGGCGCGGCTGGATGTCCATCAGGGTGATCCAGCCGGAGGCGAGGCCGGTGCTGACCGGGCGGATCGCCCAGGCCATCGGGTCGTGGTTGGCGGCGATATCGGCGACGAAGGCGGCCAAAGCCGGCGCCGAGGGAAACGGACCGTAGCCGAGATAGGTCCAGCTGGCATCGGCCACCGGATCGCCCGCCTTGGCCGCCAGCCACAGTTCGGCGGCGTGGCGGCGGTGCAACGGTTCCAGCACCACATACTGCCCGCGGATCGGCACGCGGGCGGGCAGGGCGCGCGGGGTCGCGTCAACCTCCGGTCCGAGCGGCGGCGCGTTCAACGGATCGGGCATGGCAACCGCACCCATCCTCATCGTTCCACTGGATCATTCCATTGGCAGCTTGTTACCGGCTGATGTGCCACCCATGTCTGGTGAGGGCAAACGAATTGGAATGGAAGGTTTGCCCGCCCATAAAGCTACCCGGTCAGCGTCCCTCAAGGAGAAGTCCCATGTCGCGCCTGCTGTTACCGATTGCCGCCGCGTTCGCGCTCGGCCTGGCGGGGCCGGCCTCCGCCGCCCTGCTGCAGTTTCACGCCA
Source organism: uncultured Alphaproteobacteria bacterium (assembly GCA_963839645.1). Lineage (GTDB taxonomy): Bacteria > Pseudomonadota > Alphaproteobacteria > Acetobacterales > Acetobacteraceae > PALSA-911. Next base: position 359,469 of record CAWIVZ010000003.1, read on the forward strand.
ATCTCGACAACGCCCAGGAAGTGCCGCCGACGACTGGTACGGGCGGCGGGGAAGCCCTGGCGACGCTGGACACGGCGACCAAGATGCTGACCTACACCGTGACCTTCGGTGGGCTGAGCGGGCCGGCTACCGCCGCGCATTTCCATGGCCCGGCGGCCAAGGGTGTCAACGCCGGCGTCGTGTTGCCGCTCAAGGCTCCCGTTACCAGCCCCGATCACGGCACCGCGACCTTGACCGACGCGCAGATCAAGGACCTGCAGGCTGGCAAATGGTATGTGAACGTGCATACCGCGGCCAATCCGGCCGGCGAGATCCGTGGCCAGGTGATGCGGGCGAAGTAACCGCTACTCCGCCGCTTCCGGCCGGGCGTGCAGGCGCTTCAGCGCCCGGTCGATCCACTGCGCGGTCAGTTTCTCCTGCAGCGCCGTTCTGCCGCAGCCGCTCGTGCAGCGCCGGAAAATCCACCCGGTCCAGCGCCTGGTCCTGGTTGAAGCAGGAGAACACCACGCTGCGCGCGCCCGTGGCCGGGTCGATGTGCGGCTGCAGGCACTGCGCGCAGACTTCCTTCATCATGCACTGCATCGGCGAGTTGATGGAGCCGATCGCGGTGTGGCCGGGCTTCAGATACGGCGCCAGCACGCCATGCCGGGCGGCGCCGACCGCTGCCATCATGCGGTCGGAGCCGATGACGATCATGTGCTCGGCGTCCGATCGTTCAGCGGCATCGGCTGCTCGCCGAGCCGGCCGGAGCCGTAGGCCGCCATCGCCTGCACGATGTTGCCGACGAAGCTGCGGTCCTGCGGGCGGGCCGGGTTGGGCGCGAAGCCCGGCGCCTCGTCGCAGCACCAGACGATGGCGTCGGCGGCGCGCTCGATCTCTGCGACCTTGTAGCGGTCGCGCATCGCCTTGTAGCCGGCGAAATAGATCACCTTCGACCCGGCCGCGCGCGTCGCCGCGCCGATGCGAGAACAGCACCGCGTTGCCGAGCCCGCCGCCGACCAGGGCCACGGTGGTGTTGGCGTGGATTTCGGTCGGCGTGCCGGTGGGGCCCATCAGCACCACCGGCTCGCCCGGCTTCAGCAGCGCGCAGAGGTCGGAACTGCCGCCCATCTCCAGCACGATGACGCAGACCAGGCCGCGCTCGGGATCGGTCCAGGCGCCGGTCATCGCCAGGCCTTCCATGGCCAGCAGGGTGCGCCGATGCCGGGCTCGCGCGAGCCGCGGCGCCAGCATCTCGAAGTTCTGCAGCCGGTAGAACTGGCCGGGCCGGAAGGCGCGGGCGGCGGCGGGGGCGTGCACCACCACCTCGACGATGGTCGGCGTCAGGCGGTGCACCGCATGCACCGCGCGGCGACAGGTCGTCGCGGCAGCGCGCGATCAGGTCGGCGCCGGACACTTCGCGTCGCCGGCCGGCGCAGCGAGCGCGCGGGAGACGACGGGATAGCCGCGCTTGGCGCCGCCCATCGCCTTCACCACGTTGCCGAAGAAGCTCGGGTGCAGGTCGCCGAAGAAGCTGATGAAGCGGCCGTCGTCGGCGCCCGGTGCATCAGCACCTGGGCCTGCGTCCGGCTTGGCGAGGCCGCGCTCCGGCGTCGACTGGATGGCCGTCCTCGTCCACCGCCTGGAAATAGCGGCCGTCGAGCTGGATGCGGTGATCCTCGCGCGCCAGCACGGTGTTCGGCTGGGTGCCGGCGGCGACCAGGATGGCGCGGGCCGGCAGGATTACCTCCGTGCCGTCGGCGCGGCGCAGCTTCAGCGCGGCGGCGTGGCCGATGCTCGTCGGTCTCCACCGCGAGCGGCGTCAGGCCCTCGGCGAAGCGCACGCCTTCCTCCAGCGCCTTCGCCACTTCCTCGTGGTTCAGCGTGTAGGACGGCGCGTCGATCAGCCGGCGGCGATAGGCGATGGTGGCGCCGCCCCAGCTGTCCAGCAGCGCGGCCAGACGCGGGCGCGCGGTCCTCCGCCGCCGCCGCGCGCGCGCTCGGCGGCGATGGCGGCGGCATGGGCGAGGAACTCGTCGGCGATCGCCGCTTCCTCCGCGTTCCAGGCCGCGCGCACCGCCTGCTCGCCGCGTTCGGCGACCAGCGTGCGGTAGCGCAGCGCGAATTTCTCCACCTGGCGGACGTAGTAGGCGAGGCTCTCGGTCGCGGTGTCGATCGCGGTCAGGCCGCCGCCGATGACCACGACGGGCAGGCGCAGTTGCAGGTTGGCGATGGACGACATCTTCGCCGCCCCGGTCAGTTGCAGCGCCATCAGGAAGTCGGACGCCTGCCGCACGCCGCGGGCGAGCCCGTTCGGAATGTCCAGCACCGTCGGCTTGCCGGCGCCCATGCACAGCGCGATGTGGTCGAAGCCCATGCCCAGGCGTCGTCGATCGACAGCGTGGCGCCGCCGCCGAAGCGCACGCCGCCGAAATGCGCGAACTGCGCCCGGCGCTCCAGCAGCAGGCGCACCAGCTTCAGGTAGTTCTTGTTCCAGCGCACGGTGATGCCGTATTCGGCCACGCCGCCGAAGCCGGCCATCACGCGGTCGTCGAGGTTCTCGAACAGCGTCTCCACGTCGCGCACCGGCGCGGCGGGATCGAAGCCGAGCGGCTCGATCTTCAGCCCGTCGATCGCGACGACGGTGTGGCCGTCGTTCATCAGGTGATGCGCCAGGGTGAACCCGGCCGGGCCGAGGCCGACGATCAGCACCTTCCGCCCGCTATCGGGGCGCGGCAGCGGGCGGCGGATATCCAGCGGGTTCCAGCGGGTCAGCAGGGCGTAGATCTCGAAGCCCCAGGGCAGCGCCAGCACGTCCTTCAGGATGGAGGTCTCGGCCTGCGGAATGTCGACCGGCTCCTGCTTCTGGTAGATGCAGGCCTTCATGCAGTCGTTGCAGATGCGATGGCCGGTCGCCGCCATCATCGGGTTGTCGATGGCGATGGTGGCGAAGGCGCCCAGCAGCGCGCCCTTCGGCGCGCAGCGTGTGCATTTCGCTGATCTTCTCGTCCAGCGGGCAGCCGGCGAGCGTCACGCCGAACGGCGATTTCTGAAACGCGCCGGTCTTGCGATCCGTCAGGCCCTTGGAGCAGGAGTCCTTGCCCTGGGTGTGGCACCAGATGCAGTAGTTGATCTGGTCCAGCGCCTGCTGGGTCGTTCATGCCGGGGTCGGTCAGGGCGAAGCCGTCGCGCTGGCGCCAGTCGTGCTCGGGCAGGCGCAGCATGGTGACGCCGTCGCGCTCGATGGTCTCGACCGGCACCAGATGCGCGGGGTCGATCCGGTGCGGCGACGCGGAACAGCGTGCCGCCGCGATGCGCGGCGCGGCCGGCCGGGGTGAGCGTGGCCCAGGCGGCGTAGCGCAGCGCGTGGTCGAGGTCGGCCTCGTCCTTGGCTGTCTTCCCAGGCCGTCACCTGTTCGGCGAAACGCTGCTCGGTCAGCGGCCGCCGATGCCGGCGTTCCAGCGCCGCGCGCAGGGCGGGGCCGTCGAAGCCGGACGGATCGGCGTATTTCTTCACCGCCTGGCGCTGCACGAACAGGCGCTTGCAGGCGTGGATGGGATCGAGCGCGTGGGTGCGGGCGGCGATCTCGCCGGCCTCCGCCTCGATGGCGAACAGCGTCGGCGACGAACGGATCGAGATGGCGGCCGAGTGCCACGACCAGTTCGCCCTCGGCCTTCGCGTCCAGGCTGTCCGGCGCGGCTCGCGCGGCCAGCAGGCTGGCGTGCAGGTCGGCGTCTTCCGTGGCCAGGGCATCGAGGAACAACCGGTCCAGGCGAACCAGCCCATCCCTTGTCGCGAGATCGGCGAAGCTCAGCCCGAAGGCCAGGGGCGAGGACATATTGGCAGAAGCAGCCTGGCTACGGGCATCCTGGATAGACATCGACCGAGATCATCTTCCGCTGTGAGTGACTCAAAGGAGAGTTTGGCGGAGTGATCGGGCGGGGGCGGGGTTCCGTCAAGTTCAGGTTTGGGTGGTCAGACCTGAATTTGTTGCTCGGATGCGTGGGATGGCGGGTCGATGGACGCGCGCTGGAAGGCGGCGGCCGGCTCCTGCCGGCCGGCGACGCGCCTGGTGTCGGCATTCGAGGCGCCTACCCGTGCCGCTTCGGAAAGATCGGACGGCTCGGTGCGGGTGGGAAGCAGGCCCTGGGCCAGCGCGATCCGGCGAAAACTGTTGTGGATCATGGGGTTCCCTCGTTTGTCGTCGATGCAGAGTGAAGCAGGCAATCGTGACGGGAAAAAGGCGATGGATTGACGGTATGTGTCGGAAAGCGAGTCCGGACCGGGAGATCAGCTCCCGGTCCGGGTAGCCGGAGGATCAGTTGGTCTTGGTGACGGGGGCCGGGGTCTGCGGCTTCACAGCGCTGTCCTTGGCGGTTTCCTTGCCCATGCTATCCTTGCCCATGCCTTCCTTGGCCTTGACGTCCTTGGACGGCATGCCGCCGACGGTGGCGGATGTCGGCGCCTTCGCGACGGCTGCGGGAATTTCGCTGGTGGCGGCCACTTTGTGCTTCGGCGAGCCGGACTTGAGCGGCTCGGACTTCAGCGCGTGTGGCTTGCCGGCGGCCTGGGCGATTTTCATCGCGTGGGCGGGCTTCGTCGTGACGGACGCGGAGACGGGGTTGGAGGTTGCGGTTGCGGACATGTCCTTCGCGGATGTCGTGTCCAGGGCGAACGCCGGCAGCGCCAAGCTGCCCATCAGGAGGGTGGCAAGGGTGAGGCGGGGAAACTTGGTCATTCTCTTCGTCCTAAAATCCGGCTGAATTGCCGGACAGGGGGATATGACCGCCCGGGTGCGGCGGCCGCTTGGCGCAATTGCGGCGCGGGCGCGGCGGCGCATGAAGCTTTTTCCATGTGCGCCGATGGGCGGGCCGGTGGGCGAGGGCCCGGGATGGGAGTTCCGCCACAGTTGCTTCCGAAATTGCCATCAACCGGTGCCATCCGCCCGCAAGTGCAAGATTTCCCTTGCCAAAGCGGCCCGTTGATCTCCATCAAGGTGCGCTGAATGGAATTGGGGCGTAGATCCCCAACGGAAGGGGAGAGGCACTAGACATGGCGACAACAAGCTTGCCGCGTTCCGCCGCGGCCGCGGTTTCGGCCAACCGGGCGATGACCCGGGAAGAGCGGAAGGTGATCATCGCCTCTTCGCTCGGCACCGTTTTCGAATGGTACGATTTCTACCTTTACGGGTCGCTCGCGGTCATCATCGGCGCCAAGTTCTTCGGCCAGTTCCCGGAATCGACCCGCAACATCTTCGCCCTGCTGGCCTTCGCCGCGGGCTTCCTGGTGCGCCCGTTCGGCGCGCTGGTGTTCGGCCGCCTCGGCGATCTCGTGGGCCGGAAATACACCTTCCTGATCACCATCCTGATCATGGGTTCGTCCACCTTCATCGTCGGCATCATGCCGACCTCCGATCAGATCGGCGTGGCCGCGCCGATCATCCTGATCGCGCTGCGCATGCTGCAGGGCCTGGCGCTGGGCGGCGAATACGGCGGTGCGGCGACCTATGTCGCCGAGCACGCGCCGCAGGGCAGGCGCGGCTTCTACACCAGCTGGATCCAGACCACCGCGACCATGGGCCTGTTCATGTCGCTGATCGTGATCCTGGTCGCCCAGGCGGCGACCGGGCCGAACTTCGCGGTCTGGGGCTGGCGCATCCCGTTCATCGTCTCGATCCTGCTGCTGGCGGTGTCGGTGTGGATCCGGCTGCAGCTGAACGAAAGCCCGGCCTTCGTGAAGATGAAGGCCGAGGGCACCGGGTCCAAGGCGCCGCTGACCGAGGCGTTCGGCCAGTGGAAGAACGCCAAAGGTTGCCATCCTGGCCCTGTTCGGCCTGGTCGCCGGACAGGCGGTGGTTTGGTACACCGGGCAGTTCTACGCCCTGTTCTTCCTCGGCGCGGTGCTGAAGGTGGACGGCTACACCGCCAACCTGCTGATCGCCTGGTCGCTGGCGCTGGGCACCGGCGGTTTCGTGCTGTTCGGCTGGCTGTCGGACAAGATCGGCCGCAAGCCGATCATCCTCGCCGGCTGCCTGATCGCGGCGCTGATCTACTTCCCGCTGTTCAACAAGCTGACCGAATACGCCAACCCGGCGCTGGCCAAGGCGCATGAGACGGTGAACGTGGTGGTGACCGCCGATCCGGCGGATTGCTCCTTCCAGTTCAACCCGACCGGCATCTCCAAATTCACCAACAGCTGCGATCAGGCCAAGGCGGCGCTGGCCGCGCGGTCGGTGATGTACCACGTGGAACCGGCCCCCCCGGGCACGGTCGCGTCGATCAAGATCGGCGACATCGTCGTGCCGTCCTTCGACCTGGCCAAGGCCGGAGCGCAGGCGAAGGACCTCACGGCGGGCTTCACCACGGGGCTGAACGACGCGTTGACCAAGGTCGGCTATCCCGCCGCGTCCAACCCGACGGTCGTGAAAATGGCCAATCCGTTCGACATCTTCCGTGCCCAGCCCGGTCGTGATCGTGCTGCTGCTGACGGTCCTGATGATCCTGGTGACCATGGTCTACGGCCCGATGGCGGCGGCGCTGGTGGAGCTGTTCCCGACGCGCATCCGCTACACCTCGATGTCGCTGCCCTACCATATCGGCAATGGCTGGTTCGGCGGCCTGCTGCCGGCAACGGCCTTCGCGATGATCGCGCAGACCGGCGATATCTTCTACGGGCTTTGGTATCCGGTGGTGATCGCCGCGGGCACCTTCGTGATCGGGCTATTCTTCGTTCCCGAAACGAAGGACCGCGACATCTTTGCCGATGATTGACGGCGTGCTGGGATAGACCCCCGAAGACGGCGCGCCGGGGCATGCCCCGGCGCTTCCGTATCCGGGTGCTGGATGAGGGGAATGTCAGACAAATGAACAGCGTATCGGACAATCCGGCCTATGCGGCCGCTCACACCGCGTCCCTGGCCTCGCCGGAGGCCTATTGGGCCAGGGCGGCGGAGGGGATCGACTGGGAGCGGCGCTGGGACCGCGTGTTCGACGCCGCCAGCGGCCCCTTCGGGCGCTGGTTTCCCGGCGCGCGGCTGAACGTCAGCGCCAATTGCCTGGACCGGCACGTGGCGGCCGGGCGCGGCGAGCAGCCGGCGCTGATCTTCGACAGCGCCATGACCGGACGGATCGAGAGCTTCACCTACCGCCAGATGACCGAGCGCACCGCCCGGGTGGCCGGCGCGCTGGCGGCGCTGGGCGTGCGCGCCGGCGACCGGGTGGTGATCTACATGCCGATGGTGCCGGAGGCGGCGATCGCCATGCTGGCCTGTGCCCGGCTGGGGGCGATCCACTCGGTGGTGTTCGGCGGCTTCGCCGCGGCGGAACTGGCGGCGCGCATCGCCGACGCCCGGCCGAAGGCGATCGTCTCGGCCTCCTGCGGGCTCGAGCCCGGCCGTGTCGTGCAGTACAAGCCGCTGCTGGACCTGGCGATCGAGATGTCGCCGCACAAGCCGGATGCCTGCCTGATCCTGCAGCGCCCGCAGGCCGAGGCGGCGATGACCGCCGGGCGGGACCATGATTTCGCGGCAGCCGAGGCCGCTGCCGTGCCGCATGCGCCGGTGCCGACGGCGGCGACCGATCCGCTGTATATCCTGTACACCTCGGGCACGACCGGCCGGCCGAAGGGCGTGGTGCGCGATGCCGGCGGCTATGCCGTGGCGCTGCACAACTCCATGAGCATGATCTACGGCCTGCGCGCGGGCGACGTGGCGTGGACCGCGTCGGATGTCGGCTGGGTGGTCGGGCACAGCTACATCGTCTACGGGCCGCTGCTGGCGGGCTGCACCTCCGTTATGTACGAAGGCAAGCCGGTCGGCACGCCGGATGCCGGGGCGTACTGGCGGGTCTGCGCGCAGCACGGGGTGAAGATGCTGTTCACCGCGCCGACCGCCTTGCGCGCGATCAAGCAGCAGGACCCCGAGGGCAGGCTGCTCGCCGGCTACGACCTGTCGAGGCTGGAGGCGATGTTCGTGGCCGGAGAGCGCTGCGATCCGCCGACGCAGATCTGGGCGCAGGAATTGCTGCATAAGCCGGTGGTGGACCATTGGTGGCAGACCGAGACAGGCTGGGCGATCACCGCCGGCTTCTCCGCCTTCGGGCTGTTTCCGGTGAAGCCGGGCTCGGGCGGGCGGGCCAGTCCGGGCTATGATCTGCAGGTGCTGGACGATGACGGGCACCTGCTGCAGGCCGGCCAGACCGGCAATCTGTGCGTGCGCCTGCCGCTGCCGCCGGGCTGCGCGCCGACCCTGTGGGAGAACGATGAGGGCTACCGCAGCGCCTATATCAGCGACTTCCCTGGCTGGTACCGCAGCGGCGACGCCGGCATGATCGACGCGGACGGTGACGTGTGGGTGATGGGGCGGACCGACGACATCATCAACGTGGCCGGCCATCGCCTGTCCACCGGGTCGATGGAGGAGGTTCTGGCCTCACACCACGATGTGGCCGAATGCGCGGTGATCGGCGCCAAGGACGAGTTGAAGGGCCAGACGCCGGTTGGGCTGGTGGTGCTGAAAGCCGGGGTGAACCGCGACCCCGCGGTGATCTGTGCGGAACTGGTGGCCCTGGTGCGCGAGCGGATCGGCCCGGTGGCGGCGTTCCGCGACGCAAGGGTGGTGGCCAGGCTGCCGAAAACCCGGTCCGGCAAGATCCTGCGCGCGACGATCCGCCGTATCGCCGATGGCGACGCCTATACCGTGCCGCCGACGATCGAGGACCCGGCCGTGCTGGAGGAAATCGGCCAAGTGTTCGGCTGAGGATGCCGGCTGTTGGGGGGATGGTGGGCGCGGTAGGGATTGAACCTACGACCCCCGCCGTGTGAAGGCGATGCTCTCCCGCTGAGCTACGCGCCCATCCCAGGAGCGGGGTGATAGGAGCGGAGGCTTTACCCTGTCAAGCCGGGCTGTCGTCGCGGCCCGGGCATGCCCGGGCCCAAGCGGCTCTACCGCAGCAGGTGCCCGGCGATCTCCGGCAACTGGTCGAAGCGCTCGGCGATCGCCGACGCGCCGGCCGCCATCGCCGGCGGGCCATAGCCCCAGGCGGCGAAGATGCAGGGCAGGCCGGCGCCGTGCGCCGCCGCGATGTCGTTCGCATGGTCGCCCGCCATGACCGCGCGCCGGGGCTCCCCGCCGGCCGCCGCCAGCGTGGCCAGCAGATGCGCCGGATCGGGCTTGCGCACCGGAAAGCTGTCGCCGCCGCCGATGGCGGCGAATTTCTCCGCCAGCCCGAGCGCCGCCAGCAAGGCCCGGGCAAGCGCCACCGGCTTGTTGGTGCACACCGCCAGCCGCCAGCCGGCGGCGAGCAGCGCGTCCAGCGTCTGCCCCACGCCCGGATAGGCCCGCGTCTGCTCCGCCGCATGCGCTCCGTAGTCGCGCAGGAAATCGTCCAGCGCCGCGTCGTCCTGCGCCGTGCCCCGGGCCGCGAAGGCCCGGGCGACCAATGCCGCGACACCGTCACCCACCATCGCCGCGGTTTCGGTGTAAGAGAACCCCGACATGCCACGCGATTGCATGAGATGGTTCAAGGCTGCGCGCAGGTCGGGAACGGAATCGACCAGGGTTCCATCCAGATCGAGCAACAAGGTTCTCGGTACGATAGATGTGGGCAAGATGTTGTACTCCGAAACACGATATGATGCGGTTCACACGCGGTTGGCTTTGACATGGGGCAGACTGCGCCGCTACCACAACCGCCCACACTGGGCACCAGGATGGGCACCAGGATGGGCCGCGTGGACGAAGAGACGGAGCTTTCGGCAATGACGACTAGCGCGACCGCAGTGATCCTGGCCGCCGGCTTCGGCACCCGCATGAAGTCCGCCCTTCCCAAGACGCTGCACCCGATCGCCGGCCGTTCCATGCTGCGCCATCTCCTGGCCAGTTGCGAGACCGTGTTCGACCGTATCGTCGTGGTTGTCGGGCCGGGCATGGAGAGCGTGTCCAGGGCCGCCGCGCCGCATGCCAGCGTCGTCCAGCACGACCGCCTGGGCACCGCGCACGCCGCCCTGCAGGCCGATGCGCTGTTCGGCGATGGCGAGGTGGCCGTGCTGTATGCCGACAATCCGCTGATCCAGCCGGAAACGATGCGCCGGCTGCTCGACCGCCGCCGCGCCGGCGACGCCGGGCTGGCGCTGCTGGCCATGCGCCCGGCAGACCCCGGCCGCTACGGCCGGGTCATCGGCCCGGATGCTTCGGGCGGCGACGGCTATGTGGAGCGCGTCGTCGAATGGGCAGACGCCACTGACAGCGAACGCGCCGTCGGGCTGTGCAATGCCGGCGTGCTCTGCGCCTCCGCCCAGGACATGCGGCGCTGGCTGCGCGCCGTGCGCAACGACAACTCCAAGGCGGAATACTACCTTACCGACGCGGTCGGCGTGGCCAACGCCGAGGGCGCGCGGGTCACTGTGGTGGAGGCGCCGGCCGACGAGCTGCGCGGGGTGAATTCCCGCGTCGAGCTGGCCGAGGCCGAGGCCGTCGTGCAGCGCCGCCTGCGCATCGCGGCGATGGAAGCGGGCGTGACCATGACCGACCCCGGCTCGGTGTTCCTCTGCGCCGACACGCAATTCGGCCAGGATGTCAGCATCGGCCCGAACGTCGTGTTCGGCCCCGGCGTCAGCGTGGCGACGGGTGCCGAGATCCGCGCGTTCAGCCATCTGGAGGGTTGCGAGGTCGGCCCGGGCGCCATCATCGGCCCCTATGCCAGGCTGCGCCCCGGCACCGTGGTGGGGGAGGGCGCGCATGTCGGCAATTTCGTCGAGCTGAAGGCCACCCATCTCGGCGCCGGCGCCAAGGCCAACCATCTGAGCTATCTCGGCGATGCCGATATCGGCGCCCGCAGCAATATCGGCGCCGGCACCATCACCTGCAATTATGATGGATTTAGCAAGCATCGCACGACCATAGGCCTCGGCGCCTTCATTGGCTCCGATACCGCCCTGGTGGCGCCTGTGACCGTGGGCGATGGCGCGATCGTCGCCGCCGGCAGCGTGATCACGGACGACGTGGCGCCCGATGCATTGGCCATCGCGCGGCAACGCCAGACCGAAAAGCCCGGCTATGCAGCCGCCTTCCGCGCGGCAAACGCAAAAAAAGGATAGATCGAAGCATGTGCGGCATCATGGGCGTTATCGGCAACCGGCCCGCGGCACCCTTGCTGTTGGATGCCCTGCGCCGTCTGGAATATCGCGGCTACGACAGCGCCGGCATCGCCACCCTGGTCAACGGCCATATCGACCGCCGCCGCGCCGAGGGCAAGCTCGGCAATCTCGCCTCGGTGCTGGACCGCGTGCCGCTGACCGGCTCCACCGGCATCGGCCACACCCGCTGGGCCACCCATGGCGCCCCCACCGAAAGCAACGCCCACCCGCACGGCACCGAGCGCGTCTCCGTCGTGCATAACGGCATCATCGAGAACCATGCCGAGCTGCGCGAGGAACTGGAGGCCGAGGGCCAGGTCTTCAGCACCGAGACCGACACGGAAACCGTGGCGCAGCTGGTCGACCTGAACCTCAAGCGCGGCATGCAGCCGATCGAGGCCGCCGGCGCCGCCTTCCGCAAGCTTGAAGGCGCCTACGCCCTGGCGATGATCTTCTCCGGGCACCCGGAACTGATGATCGGCGCCCAGCACGGCGCGCCGCTGGCGGTGGGCTTCGGCGAGGACGAGATGTTCCTCGGCTCCGACGCCCTCGCCCTGGCACCGCTGACCCGCCGCATCGCCTACCTGCAGGATGGCGACTGGGCCGTGCTGGACCGCAAAAGCGCGACATTCTTCAACGTCGACGGCCGGGAGGTCGAGCGCGAGGTCAAGCTGACCCGGCTGACCGGGGCGTCCATCGGCAAGGGCAATTACCGCCATTTCATGGAAAAGGAGTTGCACGAGCACCCCGCGGTGATCGGCGACACGCTGCACCGGATGGTCAATCCCGGCTCGCGCGCGGTCATGCTGCCCGAGCTGCCGTTCGACTTCGCCAAGATCTCCCGCATCACCATCAGCGCCTGCGGTTCGGCCTTCTACGCCGGCATGGTCGGCCGCTGGTGGTTCGAGGCGATGTCGCGCATCCCGACCGACGGCGACGTCGCCAGCGAGTTCCGCTACCGCACGCCGCCGATGGAGACGGGCGGCCTCGGCCTGCTGGTCTCCCAGTCCGGCGAGACCGCCGACACGCTCGCCGCGCTGCGCTACATGCGCGAGCAGGGCCAGCACATCCTGTCGGTGCTGAACGTGCCGGAATCGAGCATGGCGCGCGAGTCGGACGCGGTGCTGGAAACCGTCGCCGGCCCGGAAATCGGCGTTGCCAGCACCAAGGCGTTCACCGCGCAGCTTTCCGTGCTGGCCTGCCTGGCGCTTGCCGCCGGACGCGCCCGCGGCGCGATGAGCGTGGCGGAGGAGGCGCGCATGACCGACGCGCTGCTGGAAGTGCCGTCGCGCGCGGCGGACGTGCTGGAGACCAACGGGCTGATGGAAAAGGATCGCGGCGCGCGTCTCGAAGGCGCGCGACGTGCTGTATCTGGGCCGCGGCAATTGCTTCCCGATCGCCATGGAAGGCGCGCTGAAACTCAAGGAAATCAGCTACATCCATGCCGAGGGCTATGCTGCCGGCGAGATGAAGCATGGCCCGATCGCGCTGATCGACAAGAACGTGCCGGTCATCGCAATCGCCCCCTCCGGTCCGCTGTTCGAGAAAACCGCTTCCAACCTGCAGGAAGCCGCGGCCCGCGGCGGCAAGATCATCGTCCTGTCGGACGCCGCCGGCGCCGCCAAGCTGAAAGGTATCGCCACCGATACCGTGATCCTGCCGACGGTGGACCCGTTCGTCGCGCCGATCCTCTACGCAATCCCGGTCCAGCTGCTGGCCTATCACGTGGCGGTGCTCAAGGGCACCGACGTCGACCAGCCGCGCAACCTGGCGAAGTCCGTGACCGTGGAGTGAGTTTGGAGCGTTCGGCAAGTCATGGCCGGGGGCGCCGCCGCTCCCTTGTTTCCGGCGCGCCGCCCGTATAGCCGCTCGGCATGATTTCGCGGTTACGGGGTTGGCGGGCCGATCTGATGGCGTTCGGGGTCGGCGCGGTATCCGCGGCCGCTCTGCCGCCGCTGCATGTGATCCCGGTGCTGCTCGTCGCCATACCGGCGCTGCTGGCGCTGATTTCGGCGGCGCCCTCCTGGCGGGTGGCTGCCCGGCGGGGCTGGTGGTTCGGGTTTGGCCACCACATGCTGGGTCTTTACTGGATCACCGAGGCCATCCTGATCGAGGCGGCGCGGTATTGGTGGCTGGTGCCGCTGGCGGTGCCGGTGATCGCCGCTTTGCTCGCGGTTTTCGTCGCCTTGCCGGCGGGCGTCGCGCGGCTGGCGGCGCCGGGCTGGCGGCGGGCGGGGGCGCTGTGCGCGGCCTGGGCGTTGGCCGACATCGTGCGGCAATTCGTGCTGACCGGATTTCCCTGGAACCTCTGGGGCAGCGTCTGGGCGGTGCCCGGGCCTGTCGGGGACGTGTTCATCCAGCCGGCCTCGCTGATCGGCGCGCAGGGCCTGGGCCTGTTCACCCTGCTGCTGGCCTGCACGCCGGCGCTGTCCTGGCGGTTCCGCGCCGCCGGACTGGCGTTGCTGGTCGCCTGGGCGGGTTTCGGCCTGGTCCGGCTGGGCGGCGCCGAGCCGCCATCGGCGGGGGTGACCGTCGTTCTGGTGCAAGGCAACGTCGCACAGGGGCAGAAATGGAACCGGGATCTGGCCCTGTCCATCTTCCGGCGCTACCTGGACATGACGGCGGCGGCACTGGCCCAAGCTGGGGCGCAAGCGGGACCCGGCCCGAAGGCGGTGGTCTGGCCGGAAACCGCCGTGCCGTTCCTGCTGGAGCAGGACCCGAACGCACGCCTGGCCATCGCGGAGGCGGCCGGGGATGCCCCGGCGCTGGTGGGCGGCGTGCGCTTCGGCGGCGACGGCAGGCCGCGCAACACGCTGTTCGCCTTGCTGGGCGGCGGCGCGATCGCCGCGCGCTACGACAAATGGCACCTGGTGCCCGGTGGCGAGTACCAGCCGGATTGGCTGATGCTGCCGATCCAGCTGGTGCCGGGCGGCGGCTTCGCCCCCGGTCCGGGACCACGGACGCTGCATGTGCCCGGACTGCCGCCAGTGGGGCCGCTGATCTGCTACGAGGCGATTTTCGGCTCGGAGATCGTGGACCGGTCCGACCGGCCTGGCTGGCTGGTCAATGTCACCAACGACGCCTGGTTCGGCAATTCGGCCGGGCCGCGCCAGCATCTGGCGGCGGCGCGCATGCGGGCGGTGGAGGAAGGCCTGCCGCTGCTGCGCGCGGCCAATACCGGGATTTCGGCGGCGTTCGATGCCCGAGGGCGGGAGCTGGGGCGGATCGGGTTGAACCGAGCCGGCAGCCTGGCGATCACTTTACCGGGGGCGCTGCCCCCCACCGTGTTCTCCCGTGCAGGGTTGTGGTTACCCGGGTTGCTCGCGTTGGGTTTTCTCGCGTTGACCCTGTCCAAACGGTCCCAGGACGGAGCAAAAGCCAGGAATTCTGAGAGAATATGTATTATTTAAGATTTTGTATAAATTATGGGAACAGAAAGCATAAAAGCGATCAAAGATTGACAATTCTCGGTTGCGTGGTTAAAGAACCACTAATCCGCCCGGCTAGGATGAATCTGGTAAGCGATACCATGCGGCCTGGGCGTTTGTTTATGAGTGCGGGAAATTGGAGGGTGGTCCATGGCGCGTGGTGAACAGGTTGCTGGAACCGAGAAGGAAAGCCGGCCCAGTCCGATTGATGTGCATGTTGGCACGCGGATCAGGCTGCGCCGCACCCTGCTTGGCATGTCCCAGGAGCGGCTTGGCGAGGCGCTGGGTTTGACGTTCCAGCAGGTCCAGAAATACGAACGTGGGGTCAACCGGGTCGGCGCCTCACGGCTTTTTGATCTTTCCCGCGTGCTGGACGTGCCGATCAGCTTCTTTTTCGACGACATGCCGGAGAGCCTGGCCGCGGCTTTCGGCAGCCAGTCGAGCGGACGCCGGGTCGCCGGCTTTGCCGATACCCAGGACGGTTTCGCCGATGACACGCTGAACCGGCGCGAGACCCTGGAACTGGTGCGCGCGTATTATCGCATCACCGATCCCGCGGTGCGTAAGCGGGTGTTCGATCTGATCAAGTCGATGGGACCCCAGGACGCCTGAACGTCGTCACTCCGCCATTCGCGCGCGCTTGCGCCGGATCATGGGGCGGCCGCGATCCGGTAAGGCGATTACGGTTCCCGCAGTTGCGGGTTGTCGAAGCGGGGATTGCGCACGTCGTGCACGGCGTTGCGCAGGGCTTGCGCCAGATCCCGCTTGGCTTCGTCGCCGAGCACGGCGGCCACTTCCAGGCGCCGGCCCGGGGCGCAAAGCAGCAGGCCCGGCACCCGGCCCGGGCGTTCCTCCAGTTCCACCATGAGCCAGCCGGTGGACAGCCGGGTTTCGCGCTTCCTGCCGTCGGGGTCGGTGCGCACGACGCGGATGGCGTCCGGCGACAGCAGCAATAGTTCGACGCACCGGGCGCTGCGCTGGTGCTGCCAGAGCAGGAAGGCAGCCAGGCCGAGCTCGACCACGATGAACCCGGCAACCGGCCAGGCGCCGATGATCCAGAACCGGGTGCCGGTCAACAGCAGCAGAGCGCACAGTCCGCCGATCAGCATCCGCCGGCCGCGCGGCGACAGGCTGCGATGCGGCATGATCGCGGCCTCGAACAGCACGGAATCATCCACGGGCGGGATTCTGCTTCGCATCGCTTCCATATAGCGGATCCGCTTGCCGGTTTTCACCCCGCTTGCGACAACAGGCGATGGCAATCGAACCGAAACCGCGCCGGGTGGCTCCCTCGAGCAGCTCTCGGGCTCCGAAGAAAAAGACGCCGGCGATGAGCCTGGCGGAGGTGCGCGCGTTCATCAGCGCCCTCGCCGGTGCTACACCGGCGCCGCGGACCGAACTGGATTACCAGAGCCCCTACACGTTGCTGGTCGCGGTAGTGCTGTCGGCGCAGGCGACGGATGTGGGGGTGAACCGGGCGACCAAAACGCTGTTCGCCGAGGCGCCCGACCCGGCTTCGATGGTCGCGTTGGGGGTGGAAGGCGTATCCCGGCACATCCGCACGATCGGTCTGTGGCAGGGCAAGGCGCGCAACGTCGTGGAGTTGTCGCGGCTGCTGCTGGAACGCCATGGCGGGGAGGTGCCGCATGATCGCGCGGCGCTGGAGGCGCTGCCCGGGGTGGGGCGCAAGACCGCCAACGTGGTGCTGAACGTGGCATTCGGCGAGCCGACGATGGCGGTGGACACGCATATCTTCCGCATCGGCAATCGCACCGGCCTGGCCCCCGGCAAGACGCCGCGGGCGGTGGAGGATGGGCTGCTGAAGCGCCTGCCGCCGGAGATGCTGCGCGATTCGCATCACTGGCTGATCCTGCATGGGCGCTATGTCTGCAAGGCGCGCAAGCCGGAGTGCTGGCGCTGCGTGGCGGCGGGGCCGTGCCGCTATCCCGCCAAGACGCCACCCCCCGGCGGGGCCGGCCTGGGCTGATCGCAGGGCGATCTCATTCGTATTACAAACCGTTTAAACATTAGATTTGATATTGCGTTGCACAAGGGTCAGGATTGCACGGAGCGGGGGTCGCCCCGCCATTTCGGGGAGCCCTTTCTATGTTTCGTACCACGCGTAAAAACGCCGCCGGGCTGATCGCCGGTGCCGTGTTCACTTTTGGCCTGGCCGGCTCGGCGCTGGCGCAGGCGCCGGCCGGGTCTGGATCGGTCACGCTCGACAACGTCCGCAAGCGGGGCGAACTGCTCTGCGGCATCTCCGGCGCCGTGCCGGGCTTTTCGCTGCCCGACAGCCAGGGCGTGATGCGCGGCCTGGACGCCGATAGCTGCCGCGCGGTCGCGGCCGCCGCGCTGGGCGATGCGAACAAGGTGAAGTTCGTGGTGACCACCACGCAGAACCGCTTCACCGCGCTGCAATCGGGCGAGGTCGACATGCTGTCGCGCAGCACCACCTGGACGCTGGGCCGCGAGGCCAATCTCGGGCTCGAATTCGCCTGGGTGAACTATTACGACGGCACCGGCTTCCTGGTGAAGAAAAGCGCCGGCGTGAAGGCCGCCAAGGAGATGGACGGCGCCACCGATCTGCGTGCAGCCGGGCACCAGCACCGAACTGGCGGATCGCCGACTATCTTCCGCCTGAACAACATGAAGTTCACGCCGATCCTGATCGCCGATCTGCCGGAGATCCAGGGCGCCTTCCTGTCCGGCCGCTGCGACGCCTATTCGACCGACGCCTCCGCGCTGGCGACCTTCCGCTTCAGCCAGGGGCCGAAGGCTGACGATCTGGTGCTGCTGCCCGAACATCATCAGCAAGGAACCGCTGGGCGTGATGGTGCGCAAGGGCGACGACAAATGGTTCGACATCGTGCGCTGGACCTTCATCGCGATGATCACCGCCGAGGAAAAGGGCGTCACCAGCAAGAACGTCGACACCTTCGCCGACAGCAAGGACCCCGACATCCGCCGCCTGCTCGGGCTCGAGGGCGACATGGGCAAGGCGCTCGGCGTGGACAACAAATGGGCCTACAACGTCGATCAAGCAGGTCGGCAATTTCGGCGAGATGTGGGACCGCAACATCACGCCGATGGGCGTGCCGCGCGGCATCAACAACATCTGGACCAAGGGCGGCCTGCAGTACGCGCCGCCGATCCGCTGATGCCATGCGGCGAGGGCCGGCGCCGCCGGTCCTCCCCGGTTTTTTCCCCGACGGGTTTTCCGCCGTCCCAAAGTGCGGCTGACACGCCAGGATTGACCGTATGCCGATTGCTTCGACGACCGACCCTCGCCTGACCGCACCCCGGGCCGCGCCGAAGAAGCGGATGCGGCTGTCCTGGTCCGATCCGGTGTTTCGCGCCATCGTCTGGCAGGTCGTGATCGTCGGCATCGTCGCCGCGATCGCCTGGTATCTGATCGGCAACACCAATCGCAACCTCGCGGCGCGGCACATCGCCACCGGCTTCGCCTTCCTGGCCGCGTCGCCGGCATCCCGATCGGCGAAATCGCTGATCCCCTACGATCCGGCGGTCAACACCTATGGCCGCGCGCTGATCATCGGCATCCTGAACACGCTGAAGGTGGCGGTCATCGGCGTCGTGCTGGCGACCATCCTCGGCACGCTGATCGGCATCGGCCGGCTGTCGCAGCAACTGGCTGCTGGCGCAAGCTGACCGCCTTCTACGTCGAGACGCTGCGCGACATCCCGCTGCTGCTGCAATTGCTGTTCTGGTACACCCTGCTGCAGACACTGCCGGCGCCGCAGCAGGCCTGGCACATCGGCAGCGTGGTGTTCCTGTCCAATCGCGGCATCAAGATCGCCGCTGCTGGACTGGCAGCCGGCGCATAGCTGGGCGCTGCTGGCGTTCGTGGTCGGGCGTCGATCGCCACCTGGCTGTGGAACCGCCGCGCCCGCCGGCGCCAGGAGGCGACCGGCGCGCGGCCGCGCGATCTGGCCGGTGGCGCTGGCGCTGCTGATGGCGTTGCCGGTGGCGGTCTGGGCCGCGCTGGGCGCACCGTTCCAGCTGGAACTCCCGGTGCTGCGCGGCTTCAACTTCCAGGGCGGCGGCACCGATCAGCCCCGAATTCTTCGCGCTGCTGCTCGGGTCTGGTGATCTATACCGCCGCCTATATCGCCGAGATCGTGCGCTCCGGCATCCAGGCGGTGCCGCATCGGCCAGTGGGAAGCCGGCGAGCGCGCTGGGCCTGCGCGCGCGGCAGGTGCTGCGGCAGATCGTGCTGCCGCAGGCGCTGCGGGTGATCATTCCGCCGATGACCAGCCAGTATCTGAACCTGACCAAGAACAGCTCGCTGGCGGTCGCGATCGGCTATCCAGGACGTGGTGTCGATCGCCAACACGACGCTGAACCAGACCGGCCAGGCGATCGAGGGCATCGCCTATCATCATGGCGGTCTATCTGACCATCAGCCTGTCGATCAGCCTGTTCATGAACTGGTACAACGCGCACATCGCGCTGGTGGAGCGCTGAGCCATGAGCCAGACCATCGCCAGCGCCGAGCCGTCGCGATCCGTCCGCGCGCGACAGCCGTCCGCCGGCGATCAGCTCGGCCCGTGGGCCTGGGCGCGGGCCAATCTGTTCGGTTCCTGGTGGTCCACCGCGGTCACCCTGGTGCTCGGCTACCTGATCGCTGCGCGTCGTCGTCGGCTTCTTCGACTGGGCGCATCGTCCATGCGGTCTGGAGTGTGCCGCTACAACGCCGCACGGCATCGCCGACACCGACCGCCTGCCAGAACGCCAAGGGCGTCGGCGCCTGCTGGGCGGTGATCGCCGACAAGTATCGGCTGATCCTGTTCGGCCGCTACCCGTACGACGAGCAATGGCGCCCGGCGATCTGCGTGCTGCTGTTCATCGGCCTCTACATCGTCTCGGCCATGCGCCGGTTCTGGCGCAAGGAACTGGCGCTGATCTGGCTCGGCACGCTGGTGGTCGATCGGCGTGCTGATGTGGGGCGGCGTCCTCGGCCTGACGCTGGTGCACCGAGGACTACTGGGGCGGGCTGCCGATCACGCTGATCCTGGCCACCTTCGGGCTCGCCTTCGCCTTTCCGCTGGCGGTGCTGGTGGCGCTCGGCCGCCGCTCCACCAAGCTGCCGGCGGTGAAGATGCTCTGCGTGCTGTATGTCGAGCTGATCCGCGGCGTGCCGCTGATCGCGCTGCTGTTCATGGCCAGCGTGATGTTCCCGCTGTTCATGCCCGGAGGGCGTCAACATCGACAAGCTGTTGCGCGCGCAGATCGCCTTCATCCTGTTCGCCGGCGCCTATCTGGCCGAGGTGGTGCGCGGCGGCCTGCAGGCGCTGCCGAAGGGCCAGGCCGAGGCGGCCGATGCGCTGGGCCTGAGCTACTGGCAGAAGACCGGCTTCATCATCCTGCCGCAGGCGCTGCGCCTGGTGATCCCGCCGCTGGTCAACACCTTCATCGGCTTCTTCAAGGACACCTCGCTGGTGCTGATCATCGGCATGTTCGACCTGCTGACCATGGGCAAGGTCGCGCTGAGCGACCCGCCATGGCAGAGCTTCTCCACCGAGGTCTATATCGTGCTGGCGGTCGATCTACATCGCCTTCTGCTTCGCCATGTCGAAATACAGCCGCGGCCTGGAGCGTGAGCTCGACCGCGCCCGCCGCGCGCTGAGGAGAGGAACCGCATGAGCCAGGCATGCAGACCGACGCTCATTGTCGCGCCGTCGGCGAGCGCCGCCGGCGATCGTGCTGGACAAGGTCAACAAATGGTACGGCACGATGCACGTGCTGCGCGACGTGTCGCTGACGCGTGGCGGAGAAGGAGCGCGTGGTGGTGTGCGGGCCGTCGGGGTCCGGCAAGTCCACCATGATCCGCTGCATCAACCGGCTGGAGACGCACCAGGAGGGCCGGATCGTCGTCGACGGCACCGAACTGACCGACGACCTGCGCGCGCTGGACACCATCCGCCGCGAGGTCGGCATGGTGTTCCAGTCCTTCAACCTGTTCCCGCACCTGACGATCCTGGAGAACTGCACGCTGGCGCCGATCTGGGTGCGCAAGATGCCGAAGGCCGAGGCCGAGGAACTCGCGATGAGCTACCTGACGCGGGTGAAGATCCCCGAGCAGGCGAAGAAGTATCCCGGGCCAGCTGTCCGGCGGCCAGCAGCAGCGCGTGGCGATCGCGCGGGCGCTGTGCATGCAGCCGAAGATCATGCTGTTCGATGAGCCGACCTCGGCGCTCGATCCGGAAATGATCAAGGAGGTGCTGGACACCATGATCGGCCTGGCCGAGACCGGCATGACCATGGTGTGCGTCACGCACGAGATGGGCTTCGCGCGGCAGGTGGCCGACCGCGTGGTGTTCATGGACCGCGGCGAGATCGTCGAGAGCGGGCCGCCGAACGACGCTGTTCGAGAACCCGCAGACCGACCGGCTGAAGCTGTTCCTGAGCCAGATCTTACGCGGGCATTAGAGCATATCGCTTGAAGTTGGCTTAACTGAGCGGTGAAATTGCTCGTCAAACAAAGATCTAGAAAACAGAGCATGATCGCTTCGTCTATCTGAAGCGATCATGCTCTAGGGGCGGGCGTTAGGCCGCAGATATCGGGGCGTGGGCGTTCATACCGGTTGCATGGCGTAGGACGACCCGTAGCCGGCCATGTCCATCCACGCTTTCGGGTCCAGGACCACGAGGTGGCGGCGGCTCAGTTGCAGGATACCGCTGGTATGCAACTCAGTAAGGGTCCGGCTGACATGCACGGAGGTCAGACCCAGCGCATCGCCGATATTGACCAGCGTCAGCGGCATCTCGAGTGTTTCGCCCGGCTCGGTGGGAAAACGGTGCTTGATCCGAAAGAACAGCTCGATCAGCAGATGCGCGACCCTGCCGCGGGAGGAGCGTTGGGTGATGTTCTGAATGTGGTCGTAGGCGCGCGCCGTCTGGCAGGCAGAGATATGCAGCACGTGATCCATCAGCGTTGCGTCGCCGGCCATGGCCGCATCGAACCTGGCGCGCGGCATGGCCAGCGCCTTTGTATTGGTCAGACAGATCGCCGCATGACGGGCCACACCCTTGAGGTTCGGGTGAATGCCGAGCAATCCCCCCGGCAAGGCGAAATCGACAATTTGGCGGACTCCGTCATCCGACGCCGTGGACAGCGCCACCCAGCCGTCGGCGATTACGAAATAACTCGGGCAGGGCCTGTCCTGCCCATATAATTCGGCTCCGGCGTCGTAGCTTCGCAGGGGCCAATAGGAGCCGGTGCTGTGGAGAACCTGGTCTACCCGCATCGGCTCGCAAGACGCACAGCTGTTCGTCGGGCAGATCGGGCAGGCACCCGTAGACGGCGATTCCTCCATTAGGTCAGTTCCTCCCGCAGAACCGTTCAGGTGAGTCCATCTGTTCACCCCGTATTCCCGCGGTCCCCGCATCGACGGCCCTGCTGCCACCGGCCAGTTCGGTCCGAGGTTGCGATACCCTCGCTCCGGGAATTGTGTGAACGAATCCCAAGGCCTACGTCTCCCGGATATTGGCAATACGTATAAATTTATATCCTAATTTAACATAAGCGACATTTTCCTGCAAGAATGTGCATTCTAAAATAAATATTAGATCCAAATGTCAATTTTGTGCTGGACACCGTGCCGATTAGCCGGTCCGCGCGATGACTTCGGTCCGGACAAGCAGGCGGCGCGGGTCTCCCGGGCCATGGGTTCCGCCGGCATGGCCGGTGCGGCGGCGTGCGGACGCGCCTGAGCGGCAGCCGCGAGTGCCGGCTGGTGGGCCGCGCCGCGTGGGTCAGGCGCTTACGGTTTTGCCGCAGACGGTGCGGGGGAAGGCGGCGGCGGGAAGCCTTGCAGGGTCCAGACCAGCGGCGCGGTATCGACGCGCATGAAGCCGAGCCGTGGGCGGTTGAGGTCGACGACCAGCACCATGCCGCCGCTGAGCATCCCGATCAGCAGCGCTCCCAGCAACGGGTGGCGCCTGCCGGTCAGGCCGATCTGGAAGCCAAGCGCGCCGATCGCCAGAATGGCGCCGGCAAGCAATCCCACCATCGTTTCCATCGGCACCAGGCTTTCGAGCGCGAAGCGTTGCGACAGGTTGGCGTCGAACATGTCGTTCAGGGAAGCGACCAGAGAGGCGGCCAGCGGCTGGGACATATCGGGCAGCAGCTGCATGGTTCGCGCCCAGATCTCGGATTGCAGCGCGTTCGTGCGGGCGAGCGCGGTATGGACCGACCCGGGCTCGATTGCCTCGATATAGGCGAGCCGGGCGCGGGTGTAGTCCTCGATCAAGGCAGCGACCGGCTTGCCGGCGGGGCCGGCGAGATCGGTGCGCAGCCAGGCGGTGCCGATCGTGTTGGCTTCGGTCAGCGTGGTGTCGCGCCTGGCCTCGAAGCGGTCCTGCGCGAAGCCGATGGTCAGGGCGAGCACGAACGCCATTAGGGCGAGCATGCCACCGGTGAGGGCGGAGATGCCGGTCATCTCCTTGTCGGCCGGCGACTGCCCGGCCAGATAGCGGCGCCCGGCGCGAAAGCCGACCTCCGCGAACAGGGTCAGCAGGACGAAAACGCCGAGCGCGAAATGGAGGATGCCGACGTTGATCAGGTAGGCGAGGGCGGTGAGGATCATGATTGCGCTGCCGTTCGGGGTGGGGGCTTGCCGGGATTGTGACGGTCGAGGGGGGCTTGGCCGGTTCGCGGCGCTACTCGCCGGCGGCCGCGAGGCCGAGCTTGCGCAGCAGGATTTCCAGATTGGCGAGTTCCGCCGCGTCCAGGCCGGCCATGGCTGCGGCGATGTCCTGGGCGTGCTGGGGGAAGATCGTCTCGATCAGCTCGCGCCCGTCCGGCGTGAGATCGACGATCACGCTGCGCCGGTCCCGCGGCGCGCGGGCACGGGTGACGAGGCCGCGGGCGGCGAGCTTGTCGATCACGTCGGTCATGTTGCCGGCGCTGGTGAGCACCTTGCGGCCGAGCTCGCGCTGGGTCAGCGGGCCGAGATGCAGGATGCCCTCGAGCACGCCTATCTGCGTCGCGGTCAGGCCGTCCTGGGCCAGGCGCTTCTCGATGCGGCCGAGCACGGCCTTGCTTGCGCGCAGCAGCTTCACGTAGGCGCGCAGGGCATCTCTCAGGCGCGGATCGTCGATCCCGAATGGGCGCGCCGTCATACGGATTGTTCCTCGGTGGTCAGGCGAAGGGCCCGGCAGGCGCCAGGCCCTTCGGTTTCAGACGATCACATCTCGGCGTAGGCGCCGTTGTGCCAGATGTAGAAGACGTAGTCCGATACCGTCACGTCGCCCTTCTTGTCGAAGGTGATCGGGCCGAGCACGGTCGGCCAGGTGTCGGTGTGCAAGGCGGCGGCGACCTTCTTCGGATCGGTGGTGCCGGCCTTCTTCACCGCGTCGGCCCAGGCCTGGATGGCGGCGTAGGTGTAGAGGACGTAGCCTTCCGGATCGACCCCCTTGTCCTTGAATTCCTTCACCACGGCGGCCGCTGTCGGGCGGCGGCGCGGGTCGGAGGCGAAGGTCATCAGGGTGCCGTTGCCGGCGTCGCCGGCGATCTGCCAGAACTCGTTGGTCACCAGCGCGTCGCCGCCGACCAGAGTGGCCTTCATGCCCTGCTCGCGCGACTGGCGCAGGATCAGGCCCGCCTCGGTGTGGTAGCCGCCGACATAGATCACTTCCACCCCGGCCTCCTTCAGGCGCGAGACGAGCGCGGAGTAGTCGCGCTCCTTCGGGGTATAGGCGGTGTAGAGCACTTCCTTCACGCCCTTGGCGTTGAGCGCCTTCTTGGTCTCGTCGGCCAGGCCTTTGCCGTAGGCGCTGTTGTCGTGGAGGATGGCGATCTTCCGGTTGGCGAAGTTCTTCGCCATGTAGTCGCCGGCTACCTTGCCCTGCTGGTCATCGCGGCCGCAGGTGCGGAAGGTGTTCCAATCGCCGTTGTCGGTGTAGGTCGGGTTGGTGGAGGCGGGCGAGATCTGCAGCACGCCTTCCTCGGCATAGACCTTGCTGGCGGGGATGGAGCTGGACGAGCAGAAATGCCCGGCGACGAACTTCACACCCTTGCCAGCGAGCTGGTTGGCCACCGAGACGGCTTGTTTGGGATCGCAGGCGTCGTCGCCGATCTCCAGCACGATCTGCTGGCCGAGCACGCCGCCCGCCTTGTTGATGTCCGCCACGGCCTGTTCGGCGCCGGCCTTCATCTGCTGGCCGAAGGCGGCGTATTCGCCGGTCATCGGGCCGGCGGTGGCGATCTTCACCTGGGCGCTGGCGGCGGCGGTGAAGGCCAGCGACACGCCGATCGCGGCGACGGCTCCCAGAAGCGTTCTTTTGAGCATGAGCGGATTCCCATTCTGTTTCTTGCCGCGCGATCGGCGCGGCCGGGCAGACGTTAGGCGTTTCCGCCGGAACGCAAAACCTTTTGCTGCGCGGGCGGTTCGCCGAGGATTCAGCCGACCACCACGTGGATCGGGCCGGGCGCGTCGACCACGCTGAGCGGCGTGTGGCCGGCCGGGTCGCCGTCCACCTGGGCCGGGGCGGCGTGGTTGCCGATGAAGTCGATCCGGCTGGCGCGCAGATGGCGCACGCCCGGGGCCCGGTAGAGCTGATCCAGCGGCAGGGCGGCGCCGTACATCAACGCCGGCCACGGACCACCGTGCCGGAACAGGGTCACGGAGAAGCCGGGTTCCCCGGGCCTGGCGTCCGGCGCCAGGGTGTAGCCGCCGGCATACAGGCGACCCTTGCTGACGATGGCGCTGGCGGCCTCGATCTCGGTGCCATCCACGCGGAGGCGGATCGGGGCGAAATCGTAGCGCGGCAGCTCACGCAGGGTTTGCAGCGCGTAGGCAGTGCGGCCGATCGCGCGCTTGAGCGGGATGGAGAGCCGGGCGACGACATGCGCGTCGAAGCCGACGCCAAGCATCTGCACGAACAGGCGGCTGGCGGCCTGGCATTCCACGGCGCCCGCGGCGGTCGAGCAGATGCCGGGCCAGAGCGGGCGGGTGCGGCCGAAGGCGAGGGCGGCGGCGACCGCCGCCGGGGCGAAGGGCAGGTTGAACTCGTGCGCCAGCACGTTGGCGGTGCCGAGGGGGATGACGCCGAGCCGGGTGGTGGAACCCATCAGGCCGTTGGCGACCTCCGCTATGGTGCCGTCGCCGCCGGCGGCGACCACCAGGGTCTTGCCGGCCTGCGCGGCGGTGCGGGCGATGGTTTCGGCATGGCCGCGGCGCGTGGTTTCCGCCAGTTCGATGTGGATGCCGTTGGCCATCATGACGTCCAACACGCGCCAGAGCAGTTGCGCGCGACGGCGGCCGGCGACCGGATTGAAGACGATGATCATCCCGGTCGGAAGCTCATCGGCGGAATATCGTGATCGTGAAGCGCATGCGGAGTTCTGCCGTTCCTGGCGAAAGCGGAGACGAGGCAAGCGATGTTGGTAGCATCCGGCTGTGACGATTCGATTACCGTTCAGAGACGCTTGCATTATCTTACCGTAACCCATGGAAAAACCTGCGTTTCACGGAAGTTTCACTGACGCGGCGCAGGGCTTGACGTATCTCCTGCGGCTACCAGGCCGGTGGCGTTTCTCGACAGCCGGTACAGCCGCCTGAAACTACATCAGCTTCGCAACAATTTGCCGGATCGGTCGCATGAACGCTTCGTCAGCCATGGGCGCACGGCCGAACTATCGCACGGTCTTTATCTCCGACACGCATCTCGGCACCCGCGGGTGCCGCAGCGATTTCCTGGCGGATTTCCTGCGCCGGATCTCCTGCCAGCAGCTGTATCTGGTCGGCGACATCATCGATGGCTGGCGGCTGCGCAAGTCCTGGTACTGGGACGAGAACCACGACGAGGTGCTGCGGCTGATCCTGCGCCATGCGCGCGGCGGCGCGGAGGTGACCTATATCCCCGGCAACCATGACGAGCTGTTCCGCGCCTGGCTGCCGGTCGGCCTCGAGATCGGCGGCATAAGGCTGCGCAAGGACGCGGTGCACACCACCGCCGACGGCAAGCGCCTGCTGGTGATGCATGGCGACGAATTCGACAGCGTGGTGCGCTATGCCAAGTTCCTCGCGCTGCTGGGGGACTGGGCCTACACGACCGCGCTGACCGTGAACCGCTGGTTCAATGCGGCGCGGCGCAGGCTGGGGTATCCGTACTGGTCGTTGTCGGCCTGGCTGAAGCGCCAGGTGAAGGAAGCGGTAAAGGCGATCGACCGCTACGAGGTGGCGTTGGCGAACGAGGCCAAGCGGCGCGGGTTCGACGGGGTGGTGTGCGGGCATATCCATCACGCGGAAATGCGCGAAGTGAACGGCGTGCTGTACCTGAACGACGGCGACTGGGTGGAAAGCTGCACCGCGCTGGTGGAGCACCATGACGGCCGGCTGGAACTGATCGATTGGGCGGCGCTGAACCGGTTGTCGTTCTTCTCACCGCGCCAGAATGCCGGAAGCCTGATGGAATCGGGGCTGGATACAGCGAGGCTGCCGGAAACTGTCTGACATAGCCCTGCTGTCCGCGACCCCTGGCGAACTGGCGTTCGATTTACCCATGCTGCCGCCCGCCCCCTCGCACCGCATCCTGATCGTGTCGGACGCCTGGAAGCCCCAGGTGAACGGCGTTGTCCGCACGCTGACCACCGTGGCCGGGGAGTTGCGCGGCATGGGGCATGTGGTGGAGGTGATCGGCCCGGACCGGTTCCGCACCATTCCCTGTCCGACCTATCCCGATATCTCGCTGTCGTTGCTGCCGCGGCGGCGGCTGGTGCGGATGATCGAGGCATTCAGGCCCGACGCGCTGCACATCGCCACCGAAGGGCCGCTCGGCCTGGCGGCGCGGGGCTGGGCGAGGCGCACCGGGTTCCGCTTCACCACCGCCTTCCACACGCGCTTCGCCGAATACGTGCAGGCCCGGACCGGGCTGCCGGTGCGGCCGATCTATGCCTGGATGCGGCGCTTCCATGGTGCCGGCGCCGGCATGATGGTGGCGACGCAGAGCCTGCGCGAGGATTTGGCGAGGTCGCGGCTTTCGCAATATCCGCGACTGGTCGCGCGGCGTGGACCTGGAACTGTTCAAGCCGCATGTGAAGGCACTGGACCAGAATGGGGACGCCGCGCGGGAGGACTGGGGCCTGCCGAGGCCGATCTTCCTGTATGTCGGACGGGTGGCGGTGGAGAAGAACATCGCCGCCTTCCTGGACCTCGATCTGCCGGGATCCAAGGTGGTGGTGGGCGGCGGCCCACAGCTGGCGGCGTTGCAGCGGGAGTATCCCGGGGTGCTGTTCACCGGCCCAAAGCATGGCGAGGCGCTGGCGCGGGCCTATGCCGGGGGCGACGTGTTCGTGTTTCCCAGCCTGACCGACACGTTCGGGCTGGTGATCCTGGAGGCGCTCGCCTGCGGCACGCCGGTGGCGGCGTTTCCGGTAACCGGTCCGAAGGACGTGCTGGCGAATGCCACCGGCAAGGTGGGCTCGGTAAACGAGGATCTGCGGGCGGCGGCGCTGGACGCGCTGGATGCGGACCGGGCGTCGTGCCGGGCGCATGCGGAGCGGTTCAGCTGGCGCGCCTGCGCGGAGACATTCCTGTCGCACCTGGTGCCGATCAACGGGGATTAAGGCCGGCCGGTCCGCATCCTGCCGGCCTCGATGCGCTTGGACCTTGCGCTGGGCGACCGATCCCCGATAACGCTGCGCCCTGAAGCGAACAGGAGGGCGTCCATGGGCGATTACACCGCACCGATCCGCGATATGCGTTTCATTCTGAACGAGCTGGTCGGGCTGGAACAGATCGCCGCCCTGCCAGGCTGCGGCGAGGTCGGGCCGGAGCTGGTCGAGGCCATCCTGGAGGAAGCCGGCAAGTTCGCGCGCGAGGAGCTGGGGCCGCTGAACCACTCCGGCGACAAGCGCCCGCCCGTTCTGACCGATGGCGCGGTGACGACGGCGCCGGGCTTTGCCGAGGCGTATGGGAAATTCGTCGAGGGCGGCTGGAACGCGCTGGCCTGCGATCCCGCCTATGGCGGGCAGGGCATGCCGCGCCTGGTGGCCTGCGCGGTGGAGGAGATGTGGCAGTCGGCCAACATGGCGTTCGGCCTGTGCCCACTGCTGACCCGTGGGGCGATCGAGGCGCTGCATCTGTGCGGGACCCAGGCGCAGAAGGATCTGTATCTACCGAAAATGGTGGAGGGAAGCTGGACCGGCACGATGAACCTGACCGAGCCGCAGGCCGGTTCGGACCTGTCGGCGGTGCGCTCGCGCGCGGTGCCCGAGGGCGATCATTTCCGCATCACCGGGACGAAGATCTTCATCACCTACGGCGAGCACGACCTCACCGAGAACATCATCCATCTGGTGCTGGCGCGGCTGCCGGACGCGCCGGAGGGGGTGAAGGGGATCTCCCTGTTTGTGGTGCCGAAATTCCTGGTCAACCCGGACGGCAGCCTGGGCGCACGCAACGACGTGCGCTGCGTGTCGCTGGAGCACAAGCTCGGCATCCATGCCAGCCCGACGGCGATGCTGGCCTTCGGCGACAATGGCGGGGCGATCGGCACGCTGGTGGGCGAGCCCAATCGCGGCCTGGAATACATGTTCATCATGATGAACGCGGCGCGCTTCGCGGTTGGTCTGCAGGGCGTGGCGATCGGGGAGCGGGCGTTCCAGCAGGCGCTGGACTACGCGCGCGGCCGGCTGCAGGGCACCGAGGCGGGCGTGCGCGGCGGCGGCCGGGTGGCGATCATCAAGCATCCGGACGTGCGGCGGATGCTGATGGCGATGAAATCGGCCACCGAGGCGGCGCGGGCGCTGGCCTACACCACGGCCGCGGCGATGGATCTGGCAGCGGGGCACCCGGACGAGGCGACGCGGACCAGGCTGCAGGCCCGGGCCGAGCTGCTGATCCCGGTGGTGAAGGGATGGAGCACGGAGAACGCGGTGGAGATCGCCTCGCTTGGCGTGCAGGTGCATGGCGGGATGGGATTCGTGGAGGAGACCGGCGCGGCGCAGCATCTGCGCGACGCCCGCATCCTGACGATCTACGAGGGCACCACCGGCATCCAGGCGAACGACCTGATCGGCCGCAAGATCGCCCGCGACAAGGGCGCGGCGGCGCGGGCGGCGATTGCCGACATGCGCGAGACGGTGGCGGCGCTTTCCGCGGTGGACGAGGCCGATTTCACCGCCATGCGCGATGCCCTGCGCGACGGCGTGGAGCAGCTGGCGCGCGCGGTGGAGTGGGCGGTGACCACCTATCCGGCGCAGCCGAGCATCGCGCTGGCCGGCGCGGTGCCGCTGCTGAAGCTGTTCGGCACCGTGGCCGGCGGCTGGCAGATGGGCCGGGCCGCGCTGGCCGCCCGGGCGGCGCTGGACAAGGGCGACAACGCCGACCGGGATTTCCTGACCGCGAAGATCGGCACGGCACGGTTCTATGCCGACCATGTGCTGAGCCAGGCGCATGGCCTGGCGCACGCGGTGATGCACGGCGCCGCCGGCGTGCTGGCGCTGGACGAGGCCCAGTTCGCCGCTTGAGCGGGTTAGGCGAGACTCGGATGCGTCGGTAGCATCGGTTCTCATGCGAATACTTGCTCTCGATGCGGCGCTGGCGCGGTGCGCGGCGGCCGTGGTGGTGGATGGGGTGCTGCTGGCGAGCCGGCGCGCCGGCGCCGATACGGCCGGACGCGGCCAGGCGGCCTTGCTCCCCGGCATGGCGGAGGCGGTGCTGGCGGAGGCCGGGATCCCGGCGGCGGACCTCGATCTGGTGGCGGTCACCGTGGGACCGGGCAGCTTCACCGGCATCCGCGCCGGGCTGGCGCTGGCGCACGGGATCGCCCTGGCCGCCGACATTCCCGTGGTCGGGGTGACGATCGGCGAGGCGCTGGCCGAGGCGCTGCCCCGGCTGGGTGGACGTACCCTTTGGTCGGCGGTGGACAGCCGGCGTGGCCGGGTGTTCCTGGAACGCGCGATCGGCGCGGCGGAGGCGACGATCGAGGCCGTCGCGCTGGAGGCGCTACCCGATCCCGGACGCCCGGTTGCGGTCGCGGGGGACGGAGCGATCGAGGTCGCCAGTTGGCTGGCGGCGCGGGGCGCGAATGTGATGCTCAGCGATGCGCGCCAGCCGCAGATCCGCCACGTCGCGCTGGCGGCGGCGAAGCGCTGGCGCGGCGAGTTGCCGCCGCGGCCGCCGCTGCCTGTTTACGTGGACCCGCCGGAGGCGAAACTGCCGGCCGGCGGGCTGCGCCCGGCCCCGAAAAGCCCTTGAGCGGAATCGAAATCGCCGTCCTTGCGCACGCGGCGGCCATGGCGGCGATCCATCGGGCGGCGTTTCCCCCCGCCGAGACCTGGGGCGAGGATGTGATGACGCTGCAACTCGGCCTGCCCGGCGCCTTCGGGCGTATTCACCCCGATGGCGGCATGGTGCTGGCCCGCGTGGCGGCCGACGAGGCGGACATCCTGACCATCGCGGTGGCACCCGACGCGCGCCGGCGCGGCCTGGGCCGCGCCCTGCTGCTGGCGGCGATGGCGGAGGCGGGGCGCCGGGGGGCGAAGTCGATGTTCCTGGAGGTCGGCGTCGACAATGCCGCGGCTGCCGCGCTGTATGCCTCGTGCGGTTTTACCCAGGTCGGCCGCCGGCGGGGCTACTACGCCAGTGGCGGCGACGCGCTGGTGATGCGGGCCGCTCTCAGGCCTTCGCCGCCCCGCCCCGGCGCAGCAGAAGCAGGCTGATGCCGTCCGGCCCGGGATGCTCGGGGTCCGGCGTCAGCGACAGGATGGTGTGGCCCTGCTCGGCGGCGGTGCGCGGCACGTTCTTCAGCGGTTCCTCGCCACGCAGGCGGACCAGAAGGATCTGGCCCGGCGACATCCGGTCGAGGGCGAGGCGGGTGCGGACGAAAGTCATCGGACAGACTTCCCCGGTGATATCGATTTCACGGTCGGCGGTATAAATCTCTGTCATGACTGTATGGCCTGCAATTTTTCCAAATATCCATTGCGACCTGGACATTCGCCACCTTATATAGCGACAATTCTACGCTTCGAAAGGGTCTGCAATGGTTGAGAATCCGGCCAATACCAGTGTTCTGGGACTTACCGCGCAGATCGTCTCCGCGCATGTGTCCAACAATTCCGTCTCGCCGGATGCCCTGCCATCCCTGATCCAGGAAGTCTTCCGGACGCTGTCGGGCGTCGGCAAGGAGCCGGTGGCGGTGGAGAAGCCGTTGCCCGCCGTGCCGGTGAAGAAGTCGGTGTTTCCCGATTACCTCGTCTGCCTGGAGGACGGTAAGAAGCTGAAGATGCTGAAGCGGCATCTGAAGACGTCGTACGACATGACGCCGGAACAGTATCGCGAGCGCTGGGGCCTGGCGCCGGACTATCCGATGGTGGCGCCGAACTACGCCGATCATCGCTCGGCCCTGGCGAAGAGAATCGGCCTCGGCACCAAGCCGCGCAAATAGCCGGCGCCGCCAGTAACCCGCGCCGCTTGGGGCGTGTCCGGCCGCGCACCGGCCTGGCGGCCGTGCGGGTTGCAATTGGGGGTTTGCCGCCGGGAGGCGCGCCCGGTAAAGTCCGCGGATGGATGAAGGCTTGTGCGTGAGGGCTGGCGCCGCCATTCGGGTGGTCATGCTTGCCGGCCAACATACGGACGTCCGGCAAGGGGCTGCCTGGAAAGGGATGTCCGTGCGGGCGTATCGGGCGAAACTCGCCGGTCTATAGCGGTTTGATGGCAAGGGGTTGGATGGAATCGCGCATCGAGCGCCTCTGCGTGGAACGCGGGTTGAAGATGACGGGGCAGCGCCGCGTCATCGCGCGCGTGTTGTCGGACGCGTCCGACCATCCGGACGTGGAGGAGCTGTACCGCCGGGCGGCCGCGCTGGATGAGCGCATATCGATCGCCACGGTCTATCGCACGGTGCGGCTGCTCGAGGAGAAAGGCATCCTGGAGCGGCGCGATTTCGGTGGCGGGCGTGCGCGCTACGAGCCGACGGAACACGGCCATCATTACCACCTGATCGACATCGAGACCGGCAAGGTGGTCGAGTTCTCCGATCCCGAGCACGAGGCGCTGCTGCAGAAGCTGGCGGCGAAGCTCGGGTTTGAGCTGGTGTCGCTGCGGCTGGAGCTGTTCGGCCGGCGCCGGGAGGCTCTGCCGACGGCACGGCCGCGAGCCGCCGCGGAATTGCCGCCTCCTGCGGGCCAAAGGCGCGCCCTGCGATGATCACCGCGTCCGGCTCCCGGGCGTCCGATCCGGTGGCCCCCGATCCGGGCAATTCTGTCCGAAGTATTTCGGTACCGGGAGACGCCGGCTTCGGCGAATTGCGCGCCGGCAATCTCGGGGTGCGGATCGCCACGTCCGATGCCGAGATCCGGGCCGTGCAGGCGCTGCGCTATCGGGTCTTCTACCATGAAATGGGCGCGCATCCCGATCCCGCGACCTTCGCTAGCAAGCTCGATGCCGACCAGTACGACGCGGTTGCCGACCATCTCCTGGTGATCGATCACTCCATCGGCGCGGGGCCGGACAGCATCGTCGGCACCTACCGGCTGATCCGCCGCGCGGCGGCGGCGCGGATCGGGCGGTTCTATTCGTCCAGCGAGTTCGATATCTCGATGATGGAGGCGTTCGCCGGCGAGGTGCTGGAGCTCGGGCGGTCCTGCGTGGCGCTGGAATACCGCTCCCGCGCGGTCATGCAACTGCTCTGGAGCGGCATCGCCGCCTATGTCTTCCGCCACCGGATCGACCTGATGTTCGGCTGCGCCAGTTTGCCGGGAACCGATCCGGACGTGCTTGGGCCGGAGCTCACCTATCTGTCCTACCATCACCTCGCGCCGCCGGCGATCCGGCCGCGGGCGTTGCCGGACCTATATGTGGATATGCGGCGGGTGGACCCGGCCAGCCTCGGCGATCCGCGCCGCGCGCTGGCCGCGCTGCCGCCGCTGGTGAAGGGCTATCTGCGGCTGGGCGGTTTCGTCGGCGATGGAGCGGTGATCGACCGGCAGTTCAACACCACCGATGTCGCGGTGGTGGTGAAGACCGATCTGGTCGCTGCGAAATACCATCGGCATTTCGAACGGGACCGCCGCGACGCGGCCGAATTCGACCATCCCGACGCGACCGAAACAGAATAGCCTCCGGAACCCGTAATGCCTCGCTTCAACGTTATCATGACGTCCCCCCGGCTCGCCGTTCCCGCGGTGGAACTGCTGGAGCGGGCAGGCTGCCGGATCCATTACATGGAGCCGTTTCCCTCCGCCGACGCGGTGACGGAACTGACCCGGACGATCCAGGCGGACGCGATCCTGACCCGGCAGGGGCCGGTGAACGCGGCAGCCATGGCCGCTTCCTCCCGGCTGAAGGTGGTCGCACGGCATGGCGTCGGCATCGACGACGTGGATCTTGCCGCCGCCGCGGAGCGCGGCATCGTGGTGGCGCGCGCACCCGGATCGAACACCCAGGCGGTGGCCGAACATACCCTGGCGATGATCCTGGCGCTGGCGAAGGATCTGCACACGCTGTCGGCCAGCCTGGCGGAGGGCGGCTGGCGCGGCGGGGCGACCAAGGTGCGCGATATCGCCGGCATGCGGCTGGGCATCCTCGGCTACGGCGCGATCGGCCAGGCGGTGGCGCGGCTGGCGCTGGCGTTCGGCATGCGGGTGCTTGTCTTCGGCGGGTCGGGCGATGGGGCGGATCAACCCGGCGTGACCCGCGCCGCGTCGCTGGACGCGCTGCTCGCGGTGTCCGACGCGCTGAGCGTGCATTGCCCGCTGACGCCGCAGACGCGCGATCTGATCGACGCGGCGGCGCTGGCGCGGCTGCCGGAAGGCGCGATCGTGGTGAACACCGCGCGCGGCGGCATCGTGAACGAGGCGGCGCTGCTGGCCGCGATCGATTCCGGCCATATCGCCGGCGCGGCGCTGGACGTGTTCGCCCAGGAGCCGCCGGCCAACGATCATCCGCTGCGCCATCACCCGAAGATCATCCGCACGCCGCATGTATCGGGCGTTACCGACGGCGCGCTGGTGAACATGGGCGTGATGGCCGCCGAGTGCATCGCCGCGGTTCTGACCGGCGGCACGGTTCCCCCGGAGCGCCTGGTTCGCGCCTGACCGGGGGGCCGGCCGCTTATTCCCCGCCTATTTCTCTGCGCGAATTTCGGCAAATACCTCGCTGGCGGTCAGCAGCGCCTCGCGGACGCTTGGGGCGCCGACATAGCCGACCAGATGCAGGATCAACTCGGTCAGTTCCTCTTCGGTCCAGCCCTGGTTGAGGGCCATGCGCAAATGCAGCCTCAGTTCCGGCGTGCGGGCCGTGGCGGTATCGGAGATCACGGTGATCAGGGTGCGCGTCTTCAGGTCGATGACGCCGCGGGTCCACAGCGTGCCGAAGATGGCCTCGCGGGTCACTTCGGCGAAACCTTCCATCACCTTGTCGGTGTAGACGGACTTGTCGAGCTTGTCGGCGTAGGCCTCGCCCATCAGCTTGCGGCGCATTTCCGTGCCTTTTTGGAAGGTCGCGCTCTTGGCCATCGTTATCCTCCTGTGCGGGTGCTTGCGTTGTTGCGCGGGAACGATCCTGCCCGCTGGCCGCGCGCATGGAAACCCTACCGCGCCGCCGGTTTCCAGCGCGTCAGGGCCATCACCGCGCCGCCGGCGAGCAACCCCCAGAAGGCGCCGCTGACGCCCGCGAAGCTGATGCCGGAGGCGGTAACCAGAAAGGTGATCACGGCGGCCTCGCGGTCCTTCGGCTCCGCCAAGGCCGCCATCAGCGAGCCGCCGAACGCCCCGAGCAGCGCCAGGCCGGCCACGGCCTCGATCAGGATCGGCGGCGCCGCGCCGATGAAGGCGATGGCGGCCGTAGCGGTCAGGCCGAACAGCACGTAGCCGGCGCCGGCGACCACCGCGGCCCAGTAGCGCCGGGCCGGGTCCGGGTGCGCGTCCGGCCCGGCACAGATCGCCGCGGTGATGGCGGCCAGGTTCACCGCATGGCCGCCGAAGGGTGCCGCGAGCAGGCTGAACAGGCCGGTTGCGGTGAAGAGCCCGCCGGCCGCCGGCCGGTAGCCGTTGACGCCGAGCACCGCCATGCCCGGGATGTTCTGCGAGGCCATGGTGACGATGAACAGCGGCAGCCCGATGCCGATGATCGCGGCAGCGGTGAAATGCGGGGTCACCAGCACCGGGTGCGGCCACAGCGAGCCCATCGCGGCGGTGTCCACATGGGTGGACAGGGTGACCAGCACTGCCGTCACCAGCACCGCGGCCGGCACCGCGAACAGGCGCCGGAAGCGCGCCACCACCGCCCAGATCACGACGATCGGCAGGCCGAGGGCGGGGGCCTGCGCCACCGCCTTCACCGGCGCCAGGCACAGCCCGAGCAGCACGCCCGCCAGCATGGCGTTGGCCAGCGGCGCCGGGATCGCCGCCACCCAGCGGCCCAGCGGGCGCCAAAGCCCCGCCGCCACGATCAGCGCCCCGCAGACCAGGAACGCGCCGACCGCCGCCGCAAATCCGCCGTGCAGCGTGCCGGACGTTGCCAGCAGCGCCCCACCTGGGGTGGACCACGCCACGCTGATCGGCAGCCGCGTGCGCAGGCTCAGCCAGATCGCGCAAATCCCCATGGCGATCGACAGCGCCATCAGGCCGGATGCCGCCTGTTCCCGGCTGGCGCCGACCGCGATCAGACCCTGGACGATGACGGCGAAGGAGCTGGCGAAGCCCACGAACGCCGCCAGCACGCCGGCGGCGAAGGCCTGGACTGAAAATCTGCCCCGCATCTATCTGTTCCTGCGGCCAAAGCTGGGGTCGATCGCGACCGTGAGGGGCGGTTCTGGCCGGGCTGGCCATGACGAGATCGCATGGTCGCGCGGAAAAACGTCTCGTTTTTCGGGACTCGTCACAAAATCATCTATATATATGTTACAATAAGACGGAACATATTGATTTCACTCGGCTTTTCTTGCGTATCGGTGCGATTGAAGACAAAATGCAACCGTGAACATATCCGCTCTGCCAATCGGCGCAAATCCTTTGTATCATTCAACCATGGACCAATCTCCTCATATCCTTGTCGTCGACGACGACCGTGAAATCCGCGACCTGCTGGTGAAATTCTTCGAGAAGCACCAGCTCCGCGTCACCGCCGTGCGGGATGCACGGGAAGCCCGCCGCGTCTGGTCAACCGGCAATTTCAACCTCGTCGTACTCGATCTGATGCTGCCGGGCGAAAGCGGCTTCGATTTCGCCCGCTGGTTGCGCGCCAACGCCGAGGTGCCGATCGTCATGCTGACCGCCATGGCCGACGAGACCGACCGCATCATCGGCCTGGAACTTGGTGCCGACGACTATGTCGCCAAGCCGTTCAATCCGCGCGAGCTCCTCGCCCGCATCCGCGCCGTGCTGCGCCGTGCCGGGGAGCACCCCGCCAGCCCGAAAACCGAAAACCAGACGCGGAACCTGCGCTTCGCCGGCTGGGTGCTCGAACCCGCGCGCCGCCGCCTGCTGAACCCGGACGGGGTGGAAGTGCCGCTCACCGGCGGCGAATACGACCTTCTGGTGGCCTTGGTGGAGCGCGCCAACCGCGTGCTGACCCGCGACATGCTGCTCGACCTGCTGCGCGGCCGCCAGGCCGGCCCGTTCGACCGCGCGATCGACGTCGCGGTCAGCCGCTTGCGCCGCAAGCTGGAAGACGACGGCCGTCACGCCCAGATCATCAAGACCGTGCGCGGCGGCGGCTATGTTCTGGCCGCGACGGTCGAGCGTATCTGAAGCGAGCGCATCCCTGCCCGTAGCAGTCAAGAAAGACCCGGGCGTGTTCAGGTTCTGGCCGCGCAGCCTGGCATCGCAAACGGCGCTGGTGCTGCTTCTCGGCTTGGCCCTCGTCCAGGGCGCCGGCCTTACCATCCACGCCCTCGATCGCCTGGACCTGCAGCGTCTGGCGCAGATCCGTGAGGTTTCGGCCCGCATCATGGGCCTCTATCGCCAGATGGCCGCTGCCCCGCCACAGGATCGCGACTACGACCTCGGCGAGGGCTGGCTCCCGGCCGGCTACATCGCCACCGTCTCGCAGAACCCGAAGCCCTCCAGCCTCGCGGTGGCCCAGCCCTGGATGCAGCGGCTGGTGATCGTCAATCTCAGCATGGCCCCGTTGCCACCGCCGCTCCGCCCGCGGGAGGTCCGCATCTACGGCGGCGTCGAGGAGGGCCGGATCATGGTCTCTCTCGCGCTCCCCGCCCGCGCCTGGCTGAACGTCGAGGCCCGGATCGACCCGCCGCGGCCATGGCATTCGCCAAGCTTCCTCTATGCCTTCGTCGCCATGACCCTGGCGGCCGCCTTCCTCAGCCTATGGGCTGTCCGCCGACTGACCGAGCCGGTGCGCACCCTCGCCGCCGCCGCCGAGGCCCTGGGACGGGACGTCAACGCGCCGCCCTTGCCGGAAACCGGCCCATCCGAGGTCCGTACCGCCGCGGCCGCCTTCAACCTGATGGCCGACCGCATCCGCCGCTTCGTCAAGGACCGCACGGAGCTGCTCACCGCCATCGGCCATGATCTTCGCACCCCCATTACCCGCATGAAATTACGCGCCGAATTCATCGACGACGATGAAATCCGGCGCA
Source organism: uncultured Alphaproteobacteria bacterium (assembly GCA_963839645.1). GTDB lineage: Bacteria > Pseudomonadota > Alphaproteobacteria > Acetobacterales > Acetobacteraceae > PALSA-911. The sequence continues at coordinate 397,584 of CAWIVZ010000003.1, forward strand.
AGATGCTGGCCGACCTGGAAGATCTGGAGGCCATGGTCTCCGCCACCCTCGCCTTCGGCCGGGACGCCGCTACCTCCGAGCCGGTCGCCTCGCTCGACCTCGCGGAACTGCTGCGCACCATCGTGGACGAGACCGCCGACACCAACCCCGACGAGGCCGACCACGTCACCTATGAAGGCCCGTCGCACTTCACCATCACCGCGCGGCTGCTGTCACTGAAGCGGGCGCTGGCCAATCTGGTCAACAACGCCATGGCCTATGGCGGCAGCGCGCATGTGCGCCTGATCCCGCCCGCGGTCGAGGCCGAGCCGCGCACCCTGACCATCGAGGTCGCCGATGACGGCCCCGGCATCCCGGTCGATCAGCTCGACCGCGTGTTCGAGCCGTTCCTTCGTCTGGAGGTCAGCCGCAACCGCGAAACCGGCGGCACCGGCCTCGGCCTGTCGATCGCGCGCAACATCTTCCGGGCGCATGGCGGGGACGTCATCCTGACCAACCGTCGCCCGGATGGCGAGCCCGGCGGCGGGGCCAAGGCAATCGTGACCCTGCCGGCCTGAGGCCGGCGGCCTTCGTTCGGGGCGCGGCAAGCGGGTTGCGGGCCTCTGCGGTTTCTTGCTCCCCGCCCCGAACCCGTCCTACGCTCCCGGCAAAGCAAGCGGGAGACAAACAATGTCCTACGACACGATCCGCGTGATGCCCTGCACCGCCGCCATCGGCGCGGAGGTCTCCGGCATCGACCTCGCCAAGCCGCTCGGCAACCAGCAATTCCAGGAACTGCACGACGCGCTGATGGCGCATCAGGTGCTGTTCTTCCGTGACCAGAAGCTTACCCTCGACCAGCACAAGGCCTTCGGGAGGCTGTTCGGCGACCTGGCCATCCACCCCAACACCCCCGGCCCGGAAGGCCATCCGGAAATCCTGCCCATCCATGCCGACGCGAATTCCAAGCGCATCGCCGGCGAGCGCTGGCACTCGGACGTCTCCTGCGACCCCGAGCCGCCGATGGGCTCCATCCTGAACCTGAAGATCGTCCCCCCGGTCGGCGGCGACACGGTCTTCGCCAGCATGTATGCCGCTTACAACGCACTCAGCGCGGGCATGAAGCAATATCTCGCGGGCCTCACCGCCATTCATGATGGCTCGATGAACTACAGCCGCACCAACCGGCTGATCGGCGCCGAGGGCCCGAAAACCTTTCCGCGCGCGGAGCATCCGGTCATCCGCACCCACCCGGTTACCGGGCGGCAGGCGATCTACGTCAACCCGGTCTTCACCATGGCGATCAAGGACGTGCCGGAAAACGAGAGCAAGGCGATCCTCGATTTTCTGCATGAGCATTGCTCCCAGCCGCATTGGCAGGTTCGCTTCCGCTGGCAGCCGGACAGCGTCGCCTTCTGGGACAACCGGTGCGTCCAGCATATCGCCATGTGGGACTATTTCCCCGGCGTCCGGTCGGGCTATCGCGTCACCGTCAAGGGCGACAAGCCGCTCTATCGCCAGAACTGACCGTCCGGCGCGCCCATCGCGGCACCCCGGGCTCCGCCATCAATTCGGGCCAGCCTCCCGCGCCTTTTGGTCGCAGACCGGATCGAGCTTCCACTCCATATGGCAAAGCGCCAACTCAATCGGCTCCCTGGAAATCCGCATGACCCCCTCGAGCGGGCGGTTCATTTCCAGGATCAGGAATACCGCCCCGCCGATTGCCAGGGAGCAGACCAGGAATGCCGTTACCACAGTGCCATTGCGCGGCGCGTTCAACCCGAAGCTGGCGAAGATCGTGACGATCCAGGCGACCAGGACATAGAATACCGTCTTCTGAACCGTTGGCTCGCCCTTCTCGATCATTATCCAGCGCTGCCGCAGCAGGTTGAGGTTGATATCCAGCGCCGCGTTCTGCAACTGCTGCAACGCGCGTGACTTGGCGGGATCGCTCTCCACCTGCGGATCGAGGGCGCGGATGTCGCTCCGCACCTGCTCGAGGGCTCTCCCCGCCTTGTCGCTGTCCAGATACGGACGGGCCGAGCTGCCGGCAGGGGGCCAGATGTCCTGCTTGATCTGCTCGGTAAAATTCCGCAACGAATCGCGGGCGGTGGTCGCCCGGGCGCCGTAGTCGCGCAGCACCTCGCTCAACAGGATCAACTCGGCCGCATAGTTGCGAACCGCGGTATCGGTGGCATCGTAGGAGTTCTTTGCGGACGTGATCTGCAACCCAAGCACCAGCGAAGCCAGCACGGACAGCATGCCGGTTCCCAGCAGGATCACGGCATGGGTATCCTTGGTCAGATGCGTTTCCGGCAGCAGCCGTTGCAGCGCCAGGCCAGTAAGCCCTCCGACGAAAACCACGGTCGTGACCGCCAGACTGGTCCAAAAGCTGCTCATTCCGGTTCCCTTCGCAAGCTCGTTTCCAGAAATCGTCGCCCCGTCGCCCCGTCCCGCCGACGCTCTGCCAGGTACGGGATCGTGACCGGCGATCCGGATCCTCTCCGGCCCACCGGGAGCCAAATGATCGACCCGCAACTGTGATCCCGCTCACAGCAGGCCCTGCCCGAGGGGTGTAGCATGCCAGCACGCAAATACCTTCCGTGCGGTACGTCCTCCCCCCACCCTCAGCAGGAGAAAGGCCATGGCACCCGTTTCCTACCGCCGCGACCGGTATCTCTATTTGGGCGGCCCGGTCGAAACCGCGCGCACCCGCGCCCGGTTGCTCGCCTTTGTGGCGACCCTGATTTACGCCGCCTGCCTGTTCGGGCTGGTTCTGCTCGGGCACCAGGTGATTGATGGTGCTCAGCCTGCCGGCCCGGACGCGCAGGTGCCGGCCCTGCATGTCGGCACGCATCGGCTCTGACCCGCCGAGGGACGGCGGGGTCCGGTCAGGGGCGGCCGGTCAGGGGCGAACGGTGAAGCCGATCTGCCCGGCGGTCACCTCGCCGTCCGGCGCCGAATGGGCCGACCAGCGCAGTTCATAATGGCCTGGCGACAATTGCGGCGCGGTGCCGAACAGCACGTCCGGGGCCGCGTCGACGAGTATCGGCAAGGTCTCGACCACCTTGCCGTCCTGCGCGATCCAGAGGCGGGAGGCCAAATGGTCGACCGGGCCGTCGAAGCGCACCGCGTATTGCGCGTTCTTGCCGTCGATATAGGCCTCCGCCTGCGGGGTTGATTCGAGCATGCGCAAGCTCCTCGCCCAGGCATCCGGTGTCCACAAAAGCCCTGAAGCGAGCGCCAGGCCCAGCCATTTCCGCCGATCCATCCGCCGATCTCCTACAGGCAATATGCGGCCGGCAGCACCTGTGCCAGCCAGGTGCCGCAAAGCCCCGTTCCCCACACCCAGGACAGCAGGATCGTATAGACCATCAACGCCGCCAGCAGGCCCACCGGCAAGGACAGCCAGATCATCACGCGGTTCATCCACCTGTCGCCCGTCCACCTATCGCCCGTCCGGCCAGGAACTCCGCCGCCAGGGCCTCCCACTCCGCCGCCAGCGCGTCCATGCGCCTGTCCCGCCCCGCCCGGTTGTACCAGTAGCCGGCATTGCCGAGATCGCCCTCCACCCGGTGCAGGTAGGCATGCACTGCCGATCCGGCCGGACTGGTATCCTCCTGCGCGCATTCATGCGCCCGCTTCCAGTCTCCCTTCGCTTCCCACCACAGGGTCTGCAAGGCCAGCCCGAGACCCGCCGGCGGCTCGTCCTCCCCCAGGCTGGCGCGAAACGCGGCGATGTCCATATCCCTATGCTCCCAACAGCCGCCGCAGCTTCCGCACCGCGGAATCGGGCGTGGTCAACACTGTTTTGCCGGTCGCTTCCGCCACCGCAGCAGCCGCCCGCGCCAGGCTGAACTGCGCCAGCGCGATCACGTCGCAGCCGCGTAACGCGCCCGCCGCCTCCGCGGCCGCCCGGTCATGGCCGGCCCCGTCACCCGCCTGCAAGGCGGTCAACGAAGCCGCCGACAGACATGTTTCCACCTTCACGCCCGGCGCGACAGCGAAAAACTCCGCCGGCATCGTCGCCAGGGTTGGCGCGAAGGTCGCCAGCAGCCCGATCCGCGCGTTCGGTCCGGCCAGCGCCACGGCTTCCTCGATCATCGCCTCGTTCGGCGTCAGCACCGGCATCGGCGCCAGATCCGCCGCGCAGGCCGCGATGCAGGGGCCGAATGCCGAGCAGGTGAACAGGATGCCGTCCGCCCCGCTGGCCGCGGCATAACCCGCCAGGGTGCGGAAGCGCTCGGTCATCGCCGGGGTCAGCGCGCCGTCTCGCGCCAGATCCGTCGCCAGGGAGTCATCGAGCAGATTGGCCAGCCGCGCCTCCGGCCAGAGCCGGGCGAAGGCCTCCTCGATCGGCGGGATCGAGACCTTCAGGGCGTGGATCAGGGCGATGCGCATCAGGGTAGCGTCTCCGCCAGGTCGTACCGCCGCCAGGCGCTCATCTGGATGGCGGAGGTCTTGCAATGCACCACCACCGGCTTGTTCTTCACCGCGAAGGCCGCCGCGATGCCGGCGGCGACCTCGCTTTCCTGCGCGATGGTGATGCCCTCGGCACCGAAGGACCGGCCCCAGGCGGCGAAGTCCGGATTGGTCAGGCGGTTGGAGTTCATGATCGGGCGGCCGGGATAGCGGACATGCGTGTGCATGCCGATCGTTCCGTACATCGAGTTGTCGGAAATCACGATGATCGGCGTGGCGCCGTACTGGAAGGCGGTGGCGATTTCGTTGCCCGCCATCAGCGCGCCGCCGTCGCCCATGAACGCCACCACCTGCTTGCCCGGCCGGCGCAGGCTGGCCGCCACGCCCATCGGCATGCCCGAGCCCATCGCGCCCACCACCGAGGACAGGAACAGCTGACCCGGCCGGAAGGTCAGGTAGCGATGCAGGTAGGAGCCGAAATTGCCGGCGTCCGACGTCACGGTCGCGTCGTCGGCCAGGTGCTTGTCGACCTCGCAGACCACGGCGGCGAAGTTCACCCCGTCGGTCGTCGGTTCCCAGGTTTTGGCCAATAGTTTCAGGTGAATGGCATGCAGCCCGTCCACCCAGCCGCGGCGCTTGCCGGCGTCGGCCGGCGGGGTGCGGGCCAGCAGCCCCTTGATCACCTCGTACGGCGAGCAGGCGATGCCGAGCTCCGGCCGCCACACCCGACCGATCTCGTTCGGGTCCGGCCAGACATGCACGAAGGGCAGCTGCGGCTGCGGGGCGGTGGGGAAGGTGTAGGACTGGCTGACGCTGTCGGTCATCCGTTCGCCCAGGCAGAGCATCAGGTCGGCCTTGCGCATTTCGGAGATCAGCGCCGGCGGCACGCGGATGCCCATGTAGCCGCCGTAGTTCGGGTGCGCCGCGTCGAACAGCTGCGGCCGGCGGTGCGTCGGGTTCACCGGCAGCATCCAGGTTTCCGCCAGCTGGCGCAGATCGTCGGTGACCGCGGGATCGTACAGCGAGTCGTGCACCAGTTCGCCGCCGACCAGCACCAGCGGGCGCTCGGATTTCGCCAGCATCTGGGCCAGCCGGTCGAGGTCCTCCGGCCGCGGCGCGGCCATGGCGCGCGGGCGGGGCAGGTTGATCTCGGCGTCGGTGGTTTCATCGAAGATGTCTTCGGGCAGGATCACCGCCACCGGGCCGGGCGTGCCGCTTTCGGCGAGGTGGAAGGCCCGCGCGATCGCCTCGGAGGCCTGCTCAGGCTCGTTGACGTCGATCACCGCCTTGGTCACGTCCGCCAGCATCTTCGAGTAGTTCTGTTCCTGCAGCGCCTGGCGGCCGTAATCCTTGCGCTCCACCTGTCCCACCAGCATCACCAGCGGCGTCGCGTCGTGGAACGCCGAGTGCAGGGAAACCATCGCGTTGGACATGCCGGGGCCGCGCGAGACCATGCAGACGCCGGCGCGCGGGCGCATCCGGCCATCTGCCACCGCCATGAAACCGGCCCCGCCCTCGTGCCGGCACACCACCACGCGGATGGAGTTCATGTCCGCCAGCGCGTTGGTCAGGCCGATATAGCTTTCGCCGGGAACACAGAACACCTGGTCCACGTCATGCGCTTCCAGGCTTTCCGCCAGCAGGCGGGCAACGGTACGGGCCATGGTCCTGTTCTCCCTTGAGCTTTGGTTGCGGACAGGATAGGGCGGGCCGCCCATTCCGACCAGGGCACCCAGCCGAAGGACGATCCCATGCTGCGCCGTTTCTACGACCGTGTTCTGGCGCTTTCGGCCACGCCCAACGCGCCCTGGTGGCTGTCGGCGATCGCCTTCGCCGAGGCCAGCTTCTTCCCCATTCCGCCCGACATTCTGCTGATCCCGATGGCGCTGACCCGGCCGCGCCGGGCGTGGTTCCTGGCCATGGTCTGCACCATCGCCAGCGTCGCCGGTGGCGCGCTCGGCTACTACATCGGCTACGCCCTGTTCGTGCAGGTCGCCCAGCCGATCCTGGCAGCCTATGGCTACGGCGCGAAGTTCGCCGCCTTTCAGGCGACCTTCGCCGAATACGGCGTGGAGATCATCCTGCTGAAGGGTCTGCTGCCGATCCCCTACAAGATCATCACCATCGCCTGTGGGGCTGCTGCCTTCAGCTTTCCGAAGTTCATGGCAGCCAGCCTGGTGACGCGCGGCGCCCGCTTCTTCCTGGTCGCCGGCCTGATCCGCTGGTTCGGCGAACCGGTCCGCGAGTTCATCGAAAAGCGCCTTGCCATCGTCAGCCTCGCCGTCGCCGCCGGCATCATCGGCGGGTTCCTGGCGCTGAAGCTGTTCTGATCCGATCGCCACCCGATCTCGAAACCCGAAGGAACGGGCGCCGGGATCGGCGGGGGGATGGACGGATCGGCCGGTCAGCGGGAAAATGGCGGCGGAAGCGACCCGGGAACACGGGATCGTCCATCTGGAGGAAACATGCACAATCACATCAGCCGCCGTTCCGTCATTGCCGGCGGTGCCGCTGCCGTTGCCGCAACCCCGCTCGCCGGGCGGCGCGCCCGGGCGGCCGACAACATCATCCGCATCGGCGTTCTGACCGACATGACCGGAACCTACTCCGCGATCACCGGCGAGGGGTCGGTGATGGGCGCCCGGCTGGCGGTGGAGGACTTCGCCGTCCAGCATCCGGAGATCAAGGTGGAGCTGCTGGCGGCCGATCTGCAGCTGAAGCCGGATGTTGCGCTGGCGATCGCCGGCGACTGGTTCGACAACAAGGGCGTGGACGTGGTGACCGATGTGCCGCTGTCCTCGGCGGCCTTCGCCATCGACGACATGGCCAAGGCCAAGGACAAGCTGGCGATCTATAACGGCGCCGCTTCCTCGGCGCTGACCGGCGCGCGCTGCGGCCCGAATCACCTGCACTGGGCCTACGACACATGGGGCATCCCGCACGCGGTGGTCGCGGCCACGCTGGCTGACGGCGGGGACAGCTGGTTCTTCATCACCGCGGACTATACCTATGGCCACACGCTGGCCGACGATACCTCCAGCCTGGTGCGCGCCGGCGGCGGCAAGGTGCTGGGCGAGGTCGCGCATCCGTTCCCCGGCACCACCGATTTCTCCGCCTTCCTGCTGCAGGCCCAGGCCAGCGGCGCCAAGGTGATCGGGCTGGCCAATGGCGGCTCGGACGCGGTGAACTGCATCAAGCAGGCCGCTGAATTCGGCCTCATCAAATCCGGCCGCCGGGTGGTGGGCGTCGGCCTGCTGCTGCACGACATCCTCGCGATCGGCCTGCAATCCGCGCAGGGCGTGCGGCTGGCCGAGCCGTATTACTGGGACCTGAACGACGGCACCCGCGCCTTCGGCCGGCGTTTCGCCGCGCGGATGAACGGCCACCCGATGCCGGACTCGGCGCAGGCCGGGCAGTATTCCGCCGTTAGCCACTACCTCAAGGCGGTGGCCGCCATGGGCGTGGAGCGCGCCAAGGCGAGCGGGCGGGCGGCGATCGCGCAGATGCGCGCCATTCCGGTGGAGGACCCGATCTTCGGCAAGAGCATCATCCGCCCCGACGGAAGGGTGATCCATCCGATCTATCTGCTGGAAGCAAAGGCCCCATCGGAATCCAAGGAGCCGTGGGACCTGGTGAAACTGGTCCGCACGATCCCAATCGACGAAGCCTTCCGGCCGATGAGCGAGGGCGGCTGCCCGATGATCAAGGCCTGAAGCGGAAGCGGGGCGGCGGTCTTAGCCGCCCCGAGACGCCCTTGACCCCGGGGGTCAGCAGCGGGCGCGCCTGCGAAACGCCAGCGTGCCCGCCAGACCGAGGCCCAGCAGCGCCAGGCTGGCGGGTTCCGGCACCGCGGAGACGAGCGGCAGGGTGTGGTCATGCGCCGGCAGGTTGGTCACCGTGAGGGTGTTCGTATCGGTGCCGTAGACCCCGCCGAGCGAATAGGTGAACCCGTCGTTCATTCCGGTGCCGATCAGGGTGCGCCCGCGCAGATCGGGCAGGGCGAAGTTGGTGGTTCCGTTGCCGCCGTAGAAGGTTCCCAGCAGGGAGAACAGGGCCGTGTTCGACGTGATGGACAGCAACTGGCCGTCGGCGAGCGCCCAACCGCTCGGCGCGTAGTTGCCGGCGAACTCGACGATCTGCCCGAGGGTTGGCGTGGTCGTATCAAATCCGGTGCCGCTGTCCCGCGGCGGATAGATGCCACTGGTGGCGATCAGGAAGTTCAGCGCCAGGGACGGCTGGTCGTTGTTGACCGGCACGCTGCTGCCGGTGACGCCGGTGACGCCGCCGCCCGGCACGGTGTGGTTGTGCGCCGGCAATTGGCCGGTCGTCAGCGTGGTGGTTTCCTGGCCGAAGACCGAGCCGAGCGGGATGGTGGCGTCCGCGCCGACGGCGAGCCGGCCCTGCAGATCCGGCAGGCGGAAGTTGGTCACGCCGTCGCCGCCGTAGGTGGTGCCGAGGACGGAGAACAGGGCAGTGTTGCTCGCGATCGGCAGCAACTGGCCGGCGGCCGCCATCCAGCCGTCCGGCACCAGACCGCCGGCGAAGGTCGCGACCTGGCCGAGGAAGGTCGAGGTCCCGCTTGAACCGCCCGATATGGGGAAAGGCGCGCGGGTGGCGATCAATGTCTGCAGCGGCAATGACGGTTGCACAGTGGCGAAGGGCTGGCCGCCGCCGGTGATGCCGGTTACGCCGCCGCCCGACAGGGTATGGTCGTGGGCGGGGATCTGTGCCGTGGTCAGGGTGACGGTCGGCGATCCTATGGCCACGCCGAGCGACCGCGGCGTGAGGCCCGGCCCGGTGCCCACACCGATCGTCGCGGTGCCCTGGAGGTTGGGCAGGGCGAAGTTGGTGGTGCCGTTTCCGCCATAGGTGGTGCCGAGCAGGGAGAACAGGGCGACGTTCGAGGCGATCGGCAACAGTTGCCCCTGCGCGGCGAAGCTGGCGCCGGGCGGGAAATTACCGGCGAAATCGTAGACGAAGCCGAGTGTGTCGCCGAGGGCGGAGCCGCCTCCGCCGCCAAACGACGGGTAGATTCCAGCCGACGCGAGAACCTGGGTCACCGCAAGGGAGGGCTGCAAGTTGTCAAATGGCTGGCCGCCGCCGGTCATTCCGGTGGTCGTGGCCTGTGCCGCGCCGGAGGCGGCCAGGCCGATCAGCGCGGAACAGGCGAGCAAGGACGTTTTCATGGTAATCTCCGTTGTTTCTGCGGCGTCCATGACGACCGTTACAATTGCCTGAAGCATGAAATAAGTCACGCCGGTGTGCAACACCAAGCGTGCGCAATACGGCGATCTGCGCCCTGTGCGACCACGGGGTGCAATGACCTCCGCCCCTTCCCACCGGGACAGGTCTTCAAGCATCCTCCCGGCACGACGACAGCAGGGAGTCACAGACCCATGGCCCGCACCCCCTTGATGCAGATGCTGCAGCGTGCCGCCCGGCAGTGCGCCGAGGCAACCGCCCCGCAACCAACCCCGATCCCCCGCCGCGCGATCCTCCGCGCCGGCGCCGGTCTCACCCTCGCCGCCGTGCTTCCCGCCGCCGGCCTCGCAGCCACCGCAAGGATCGCCATCGTCGGCGCCGGCCTCGCTGGCCTCACCGCCGCCCACCGCCTGCAAAAAGCCGGCTACAGCCCGGAGATATTCGAGGCCAGCACTCGCCTCGGTGGCCGCTGCTACACCGCGCGCGGCGTCTTCGCCGACGGCCAGATCGCCGAGCACGGCGGCGAGTTCATCGACACCGGGCACAAGGAAATCCGCGCCCTGGCCCAAGAACTCGGCCTGACGCTGGACGACGTGCTCGCTGCCACGCCCCCGAAGACCGAGCCGCGCTACCTCATTGCCGGCAAGCCCTATAGCCTCGCGGACGCCACGCGCGACATCCAACCGTTCTATCCTGCCCTGCAGGTGCAATCGAAGTCGCTCGGTGACTACTCCTACCGCGCCGCCGGCAAGGCCGCCCGCCGGTTCGATGCGATGACGATTTCCGCCTGGGTCGCCGCCTATGTTCCGGGCGGCCGGGAAGGCCAGCTCGGCCAACTCATCGAAACCGCCTTCGCCGAGGAAAACGCCGCCGACGCCGACCAGCAAAGCGCGCTCAACGCCATCCCCGTCCTGGCGGACGATCCGCGCGACAATTTCAACCTCTATTACACCGACAGCGACCAGCGCTTTCACGTGCGCGGCGGCAACGACCAGATCCCCACCCTGCTCGGCGAGCATCTCGGCGCCAGGGTCCGCACAGCGATGCCGCTGGTCGCCATCGCCCGCTTGCCGGACGGCAGGATCCGCCTGAGCCTCCGCAACGGCTCCGGCACGGCCGATGCGGTCTACGACCGGGTGATCCTGGCGCTGCCGTTCCCGGTGCTGCATGAAACGGTCGATTGCTCCAAAGCCGGTTTTCGGCCGTTGAAACAGAAAGCCATTGCCACCCTGCCGATGGGCGCATCGGTGAAGTTTCAGTTGCAGTTCGACCGCCGCGCCTGGACCGACGCCGGCTGCAACGGCGAGATCCGCGTGCCCACCGGCCTTTTCCAGACCACCTGGGAGGTCACCCGCGCCCAGCCCGGCCAGGCCGGCATCCTCAATTTCTTCTCCGGCGGCACCCGTGCGCTGAACGCCGGTGGACTGCCCGCCGCCGCACTGGCCGCCCAGGTCCTGCGCGATGCAGCGCCGATCCTTCCCGGCCTGGGCGGACTTTGGAACGGGCGGCTGCTGAAGGATGCCTGGAAGGAGAACCCCTGGTCGCTCGGCAGCTACAGCTACTACCCGCCCGGCTACCAGACCACGCTCGCCGGCATCGAGGCCGAGCCCGAGGGAAACTGCTTCTTCGCCGGCGAACACACCGCGGAGGAGAACGGCTACCTCAACTCCGGCGTCGAAAGCGGCCTGCGTGCCGCGCGGCAGGTTATCGCCTCGCTCCGGCACTGACCGCTCGCCGGAAAAATTCCCGTCATCGGATCGCTGCGCCGCTGACTGCGCCGCTAACTGGGTCGCAAAAGGCGCGGGACCCATCCGCCGCGCCGGTTTCACACGTATAAGGGGGCATAACCGATCGGAAACCCCCGCATGACCACCGCCTTCTGGATGATCCTGATCGCTGCCCTGCTGCCCTACGTCACCGTTGGGATCGCGAAATTCGGCGGTAGCGACTACGACAACGCCTCTCCAAGAGCCTGGGCGGCAACGCTTACCGGCTGGCGTGCCCGCGCCTACGCCGCCCATCAGAACCATTTCGAGGCATTCCCGCCGTTCGCGGCCGCGGTGTTCGTGGCCACGCTCACCAACGCCTCCCCAGCGCTCACGGACCGTCTTGCCATTGCCTTCGTGCTGCTGCGCACGGCCTACACCGCCATTTACATCCGCGGCAACGCCACCTTGCGCTCGGTCGCCTGGGGGCTCGGCAGTCGTCTGCATCATCGCTTTGTTCTGCGCGGGCGCCTGAATACAAGGCGCTCTCCGCTAGCTAAACGAAATATAATTTTTAAAAAAATGAAACCGTTCGCGTTGAAACGCTGCAAGGCCACTTCCATATCGCGCCCAGCAGTGAAATCACGAGAATGTGAAGGGTTAGCGCAATGTGGATTTTGCGGACGACGGCACTTGGCGTGCCGGCTTTTGGCTTGGCTCTCATCGGCACACTCCTGGCGCCGACCGGGGCCCAGGCATCGGCCTATACGGGCTTGCTCAACCAGTTCAACGAAATCGTATTCGGCAACGCCAGTGGCGGTTCGAAAACCGAGGGGCGTGCTGTCATCGGCGGCAACCTGACCCAATCCAGTTCCGGCAGTTACTGCTCCAAGACCTCCGACCATTCCGGTCCCTGCGGCACCTCGCCACTGCCCGCCACGACGCCGCAAATCACCGGCATAACCGTCGGCGCTGCCACCCAGAACTTCGGTGCGCTGGCCGTCTACGGTAACACATCCGGGTCTACGATCTCTGCCGGGAAAGGCAACGTGTTCATCGACGGCACCAACACCGCCCGGCTGTCGTTGTCCTCCAGTACCCAGACCGACTATGTCGCCACCCAGGGCACCTCCTCCAAGGTCAGCGGCTCCGGCAATCTCGTCTACACAACGGCCGCCACCGGCGTTGTGCCAGGCGCGCAGAACGGCACATCCAAGCAGGGCAGCTTCGTTCTGCCCGACTTCACGACCACTTTCGAGGACCCGTTGCTGTTCCTGTCCACCTACCTTGACGGTCTCACCGGCATCGCCCAGGGCACCAGCCACAACTTCAGCGCCGCGCCCACGATCATCGGCGGCGTCGCGGTTACCGTCTACGATGTGCTGGGCAGCAACCTGTCCCAGGCAATCAAGGATTTCAACTTCAAGTTGAACGGAGCACAGACCGTCGTGATCAACGTCGACGGACAGATCGGCGCGCTCCACAACAGCCTGGATACGTTCACCGGCCAGGACAACGTGATCTGGAACTTCTACAACCAGACTAGCCTGACCCTGCCGGATTGGTCCGGGGCCATCCTGGCACCAGAGGCCGCGCTGACCCTCCGCGGGGCGAGCCGTGGCGATGTCGTCGCCGCGTCGCTGATCCAGGGGGGCAACGAGATCCTGAACTACGCCTTCGCCGGCGATCTGAACTTCGTCCCCGACGCCTTGAGGCCGGTTTTGAACCCGGTCCCCGGCAACTCGACCGCGGTCGACGCTCCCGGCGGCCTGGCCGCCCTGGTGATCGGCGCCGCCGGACTGGCCCTGGCGCGCCGCCGCTCCGAAAAGGCTGCCTCCAAACTCTGACGTCGGGCTGCCCCGGCAGGCAAAGATCCGAAGCGCTTGCATCCACCGTGCAAGCGCTTCGTTTCGTTCAATATCTTGTTAGATGGCCCCGGCGATCCGCAGCGCCAGCCCGGCCGCGGCAGTGATCCCCAGCGTCCGTAGAACTCCCAGTTTCAAGCGGAACAAACACGCCGCCGCCACCGCCGCGAGCCCCAGCGCACCGAGGTCCACGCTGGCGAGAACCGGCACATCCAGCGCCACCGGTCCCACCCGCAACGCGCCGTGATCGCGAAACACCACGTGCAGCGCGAACCAGACCGCCAGGTTGGCGATCACGCCCACCACGCTCGCGGTGATGGCGGCGAGGGCACCGGCCAGTGCCTTGTTGGTCTGCAGCCGCTCGATCAGCGGCGCGCCCAGGAACACGAAGGCGAAGCAGGGCGCGAACGTGACCCATAGCGTCAATGCCGAACCCGCCAGCCCGCCGGCAACGCCGGTCAGCGCCCCCGGTGCGCGAAATCCGGCCAGAAACCCAACGAATTGAAGTACCAGGATCAGCGGGCCTGGCGTGGTTTCCGCCAGGCCGAGCCCCGCCAGCATTTCTTGCGGCGCCAGCCAGCGATGCGTCTGCACCGCGTCCTGCGCGACATAGGCCAGCACCGCGTAGGCGCCGCCGATGGTCACCACGGCCATCTTGGAGAAGAACCAGCCGATCTCCGCGAAGGTCCCGGGCGCCAGCAGGCTCAGCGCCAGCACCGGCGCCAGCCACAACGCAAGCGCCACGAAACCCGCCTGCCTGGCCCTGGCGGCCAGCCGCGCCGGCCGGCCGGGATCGTGATCCAGCAGCGCATCGATCAGCGCCGGCGCATCCTGCCTCGCCTGTCCATGACCGCCATGGCTGAACGATCCTGGCAGCCAGAACCCGATCAGCCCTGCCGTCAGCACCACGGCGGGGAAGGGGACCCCGAAAAAGAACAGCGCCACGAATGCCGCCGCGGCCAGCACCCAGGCGGCGGCACCCTTCAGCGCCCGCCGCCCGATGCGCAGTAGTGCCTCCACCACCAGCACCAGCACCGCACTCTTCAGGCCGAAGAACAGCGCGTCGATCAACGGCACCTGGCCGACCAACGCATAGATCAGCGACAGAGCCAGCATTACCATCGCACCGGGCAACACGAAGATGATGCCGGCCGCCAGCCCGCCCTTCACGCCGTGCATCAGCCAGCCCAGATAGGTCGCCAGTTGCTGCGCCTCCGGCCCCGGCAGCAAGGTGCAGAAATTCAGCGCATGCAGGAACCGGCGCTCGCCGATCCAGTGCCGCTCGTCCACCACTTCGCGGTGCATCAGCGCGATCTGCCCGGCCGGCCCGCCGAAAGACAGCAGCCCGATCTTCAGCCAGACGCGGAACGCCTGCGCGAAGCTCGGCATCTGCGGCGCGCTTGCGGCAACGCTGGAAGAAGTTTCAGCGGTATCGTTCATGTCCGGCTCCCGCCAGCCGGAGCCGGCCAGTTATGCGTCTCGCCGACCGCATCGCGCGCCCAGCGATATAAAGCATCGTACAGTCCCATCGTCGCATCCAACTGCGCCAGATCATCGCGGTACATTCGTGAAAACCCCAGCGATGCCGCCAGCAGCCCCGCCGCCTGCGGCGCCAGATCCAGGACCGCCGTATCCGCGGCCCGAACGATGGCCGCCAGACGGTCGAGCGCATCGGAATGCAGGCCGAATTCGTCCAGCATCACATCGAACGTGCAATTGGCGCCGCGATGGCTCCAGAAGCTGCCCTCGATATCGAACGCCGTCGCCGCGAAACGATCCGCGACGTCCGGCACTTCCGAAGCGGCCACGAACAGGAACACCGCCGTCGGGTCGATGAACCGGCGGATCAGCCACGGGCAGGCGATACGGTCGATTTTCGGGCGCGCTCGGGTAACCCATACGGTACGGCCCCGGTCGTCGCGGGCGGGCAGCTTGTCCGGCTGTACGAGCAATCCCTTGACTTCCCGCCAAGCCTCGAAACCGCCTTCCAGATATTCCGCCCGCGCCCCCGCATGACGCAGCCACGCCGCCACGCCCTGGCTCAGCTTCAGTCCGCGCTGGCAGATTGTCACCACGTCCCGCCCCGCATACGCGTCAGCCCAGTCGGCAGCGCCGCGATGGTCGCGCCGCACGCTCGCGGGCAGCAAGCGCGGATCGTCGGCATGATCCACGTCGGTGCGGACATCCAATATCAACGGTGCGTCGGGCGTGCCGGCCAGACGGGAAAGCTGTGCGGCGGTGATCGCATCGGGCAATGACATGAACGTCCCCTCCTCGAAACTGGAGATCGGACGCGATACTTTGGCCAAAGCCTCACGGGGCGATCGCGGTCAGCCCCTCGCCAGAATGCTGGCGGAGCCTGGCAGGCCTGTCAACGAGGATCTCCACCCTATTGGTACCGGCCATTCAAAGCAAAATTCTGCCGCAAATTTCAATGCTCCATTAAGGCTTCGCCGCAACGTTGCCGCTCAGCATCCCCAAAGGTAGCGGGAATGTCGGCACGAACATTCGACCGCGAGGGTCGTATCTCCTTCCGGACCGTCACGCCGGAAGTCGCCCCCACGCTTAAGGCGTTATGGCCGATTGTTTAGCCGGTGCTGTCCCAGATAATCGGCGGCGCGGACGCTCGGTTGAAGCAGGCTGGAAGCCGCGGCTTCAATGCGCCAGCTTCAGGGTGACGACACCGGCGATGATCAGCGTGACGCCGAAATAGCGCAGCAGGCTGCCGGCATCGCCGAACAGCCAGATACCCGCCAGGAACGTGCCAGCGGCGCCGATGCCGGTCCATACCGCATAGGCGGTGCCGAGCGGAATGTCGCGCTGCGCCAGCCATAGGAAGCCGCCGCTACAGGCGATCGCCAGGATGGCTGAGGCGATGCCGGCGATGCGGTATTCCGTGGTCTGGGAGAATTTAAGGCCGAGCGGCCAGCCGATCTCGCACAGTCCGGCGCAAAGCAGATAGGTCCAGGCCATCGCAGATGCGGCGGATCAGTCGAAGTCGCGCATGAGTTCGGCGCGCACGGCGTCGGGGATCACCGCCATATGGCTGTAGTTCGGGTGGTTCAGGCCGAGCACCACCTGGCCGCCCGCGGCGCGAAAGGCGGCGATCTGGGCCGGGGTGAAGGGGAAATGCACGAACTGCACGGCGGAGGCCTTGCCGGCCTCGGTGGTGCGATCCTGGTCCGCCTCGGCGGATGCCTTCACGGTATGATCGCCGATGGAGATGAACACCGTGTCCTCGATGCCGCCGAGGCGGCCGAGCACATTCTTGCGGCGGATTGGATCGTCGATCTCGATCATGAAGGTGGCGGTGAGTTCGCGCCCGTTCGGCACCAGCGGGTTATAGGCTTCCAACTCGTCGGGGATCTGCGCCGGGCCACCTTTTTCGATGAACAGCATCTCCTGGATCTGATGCCACATCGTCTCGAAGCACTCGAAGTAGAAGGTCACGAACGGGCCCGACCTCCACCCGGCGCAGGCGTTTCAGCGCGGTCATCTTCTTGCGCCAATCGGCGCGCGCCAGCGCGTATTCCGCCGACGGCAGGATATCGGCGGCGGTGATCGAATGCTTGTTGGGCATCAAAGGCTCCGGAGAAAAGATCGTTCTGCCTAGATGGCTTCTCGGCAGCCGGGTTCAAGCCAAACCGTAGGACCGGGCGAACAGCTGGATCGGGTGGGTGACCAGCGTCGGCTTCGCGCCATCGTCGAGCCTGTCCACGCCCAGCTTGTCGATCCCCTGGCGGATATGCACGCCGGCGAGCGGACATTCGGAAGTGACGAACGCCTTGCCGCCTTCCTTGGCCATCTTGCGCCACCGGGCGGCCGACCTTCAGCGCGGTTTCGAAGAATTCCTGCTTGAACCCCCAGGAGCCGCCATGGCCGGAGCAGCGCTCGATCACCTGCACGTCCGCCTCCGGCAGCAGCCGCAGCATCTCGGCCGCCTTCTGGCCCATGTTCTGGGCGCGCGAATGGCAGGCGATGTGCACGGCCATGCCGCCCTCGATCGGGGTCAGGCCCGGGGCCAGGCCTTCCTTGCGGGCGATGTCGACGACGTATTCGCTGATGTCGAACGTCGCGCGCGACAGCGCCATCACGTCGGGGTCGTCTGGCAGGATCAGCGGCCATTCGAACTTCAGCATCAGCGCGCAGGAGGGAACCAGCGCGATCACGTCGTAGCCCTGCTCGATCCAGGATTTCATCTCGCCGCGCCACCTGCCTTGCGCTGCCGGCGACCTCGCCGATGCGGCCCTGTTCCAGCATCGGCATGCCGCAGCAGCGCGGGATAGACCACTTCGGTCTCGACCCCGTTCTTCGCCAGCACCGCGCGGGCGGCAAGGCCGACATCGGGGTCGTTGTAGTTCACGAAGCAGGTGGCATAGAGCACCGCCTTGCGGCCGAACGCGGGGGCGGATTCGTTGATTTCCGGCACCACGGAGGACGCCAGCGCCGGCGAAGGTGCGGGAATGGTATTTCGGCAGCTCCGCCTGCGGATGCAGGCCGGCGAATTTCGCCAGCAGCGGGCGGGTGAGCTTGTTGTCCGTGCTGCTGGCCCAGTTGGCGAGCGGGCGCAGCGAGCGCTGCGAGCTTGCCGTTGCGGTCGGTCTTGGCCAGTTCGGCGGTCGGCGAAACCCACTCCGTTCCGCTCGGGCCTCGGCGGCGCGGTCGCGCAGCATCAGATGCGGGAAATCGAGGTCGAACTCGTGCGGCGGCACATACGGGCACTTCGTCATGAAGCACATGTCGCACAGCGTGCAGGCATCGACGACCGGCTTGAAATCCTTGCTGGATCGACGCTGTCGAGTTCGCCGGTCTTCGATTGTCGATCAGGTCGAACAGGCGCGGGAAGGTGTCGCACAGATTGAAGCAGCGCCGGCAGCCGTGGCAGATGTCGAACACCCGGCGCAGTTCGGCCTCGATCTTGGCCTGGTCGTAGAAATCCTCGTCCTGCCAGGCCAGCGGATGGCGGGTGGGCGTCTCGAGGCTGCCTTCTCTCATCGTCTTTCCCTAACTGGAGCGTCAACCGGCCAAACAAGAAAGGGGGACGAAGCCCGCGGGCTGTCCCCCTTTCCGTCGCTAGAGCGCGTCAGGTGTCAGGCGGCCAGTTCGTTCAGCGCGCGCTTGAAGCGGCCGGCGTGCGAGCGCTCGGCCTTCGCCAGCGTCTCGAACCAGTCGGCGATTTCGTCGAAGCCTTCCTCGCGCGCGGTGCGCGCCATGCCCGGATACATGTCGGTGTATTCGTGCGTCTCGCCGGCGACGGCGGAGGCCAGGTTGTCGCTGGTCTTGCCGATCGGCAGGCCGGTCGCCGGATCGCCGACCGCTTCCAGGAATTCCAGATGGCCGTGCGCATGGCCGGTTTCGCCTTCCGCGGTGGAGCGGAACACGGCGGCCACGTCGTTATGGCCTTCCACGTCGGCCTTCTGGGCGAAATAGAGGTAACGGCGGTTGGCCTGGGATTCGCCCGCGAAGGCGTCCTTCAGATTGTCCTCGGTCTTGCTACCCTTCAATGCGGCCACAGTACTCTCCATTCGAATTTGATGACGGTTTATGATGAAGCCGTGACGCCAAAACGCCAACGCCGGCAGCCACGGTTCTCCGCCAGATCAGGTACTTCGGAAGCGGATTTAAGTCAATTCCGGGCAGGTCGCGACCGGCCCTGGCGCCGCCCTGCCCGGCGGCGAATTCGATGGTCCGGGCGGCGGAAAGGTTGTAGGCAACCCCGCCTTGCGGCCGCGCGTTCGCGGTTTTCCCTATTTTGGCGCCTCCATCCATGATCCAGATCGACAACCTCGTCTTCAACGCCTGGGGACGCCGCTTCTTCGACCGCGCCAGCGTGACGCTGCCGCTGAATTCCAAGGTCGGGCTGGTCGGGCGCAACGGGGTGGGCAAATCCACGCTGTTCAAGCTGATCCTGGGCACGCTGCAACCCGATGGCGGGGAGATCCTGATCCCGCGCGCCGCGCGGGTGGCGGCGGTGGACCAGGAGCACGCCGCGACCCAGGTTACGCTGCTGGACACCATCCTGGCCGCCGATGCCGAGCGGGATGCGCTGTATGCCGAGCTGGAAACCGCCGAGCCGGAGCGGATGGGCGATATCTATGTGCGGCTGGACGAGATCGGCGCCGACCGGGCGCCGGCGCGGGCGGCGGAAATCCTGAACGGCCTGGGCTTCTCCACCGAGGACCTCGAGCGGCCGATGGCCGAGTTCTCCGGCGGCTGGCGGATGCGCGTCGCGCTGGCCTCCGCGCTGTTCGCCCAGCCGGACCTGCTGCTGCTGGACGAGCCGACCAACTACCTCGATCTGGAAGGCGCGATGTGGCTGGAGGCGCGGCTGCAGAAATACCCGCATTGCGCGCTGATCATCAGCCACGACCGCGAGCTGCTGAACAACTCGGTGGGGCACATCCTGCATGTGAGCGAGGGCAAGCTCGATCTGTATACCGGCGGCTACGACGATTTCGAGCGCCGGCGGGCGGAGAAGCTGCGGCTGCAATCGGCCTCGCGCGCCAAGCAGGAGGCCGAGCGGGCGCATCTGCAAAGTTTCGTCGACCGCTTCCGCGCCAAGGCCAGCAAGGCGGCGCAGGCGCAGTCGCGCATGAAGCGGCTGGCCAAGCTGGAGCCGGTGGGCGAGACGATCGAGGAGCGGGTGGCGCCGTTCATCCTGCCGTCCCCGGTGCGGCCGCTGGCGCCGCCGCTGATGCGGCTGGAGAACGTGGATATCGGCTATGGCGACGATCCGCCGGTGCTGAGCGGACTCGATCTGCGGCTGGACATCGACGACCGGATCGGGCTGCTGGGGGTGAACGGCGCGGGCAAATCCACCTTCGCGAAAATGGCGGCCGGCGCGCTGGCGATCCGGTCCGGGCGGATGCAGCGGGAGGGGCGGATCAAGGTGGGGTGGTTTCACCAGCACCAGATCGAGGCGATGGACCCGGACGACACGCCGCTGGAGATCGCCCGGCGCACCATGCCCGAGATCAGCGAGACGGCGCAGCGGTCCCGCCTGGCGCAATGGGGGCTGGCGTTCAGCAAGCAGGAGACAACGGTTTTCGATCTCTCGGGCGGGGAACGGGCCAGGCTGCTGCTCAATCTGGTGGCGCACGCCGCGCCGCATCTGCTGATCCTGGACGAACCGACGAACCACCTGGACATCGACAGCCGCCGCGCCTTGCTGGATGCGCTGAACGATTACGAGGGCGCGGTGATCCTGATCACGCATGACCGGTCCTTGATGGAACTGGTGGCGGACCGGCTGTGGCTGGCGGCGGACGGCACGGTGGCGCCGTTCGAGGGCGACATGGACGATTATGCCCGCTTCGTGCTGGACCGCGCGAAGGGGGGAACGGCCGCACCTTCGCAGGTTGGGCGGGAAGGGAAGAAAAGGAAGAAGAAGGCGGCGTAGCGAGGGCCTTGGGCGTCCCACCCGGGCTAATACAGGCCGGGGATGAGGCGGGAGGTTCGGCCGCGGTAGGCATCGTATTCGGCGCCGAACTCCGATTGCAGCAGCTTTTCCTCGGCGTTGATGCGGGCGATGAGCGGCGGGACGATAAGGGCGGTGAGCAGAACCCCCAGGCCGGAACGGAACGCCAGCGCCCAGCCCAGGGAGTTCAGCAGCAGGCCGAGATAGCTGGGGTGGCGGATGACCGAGTAGATCCCGCCGGTGACCAGCGTGTGGCCGGGCTGGATGGCGACCAGGCCGCTGAAACGATTGCCGAGCACGACGACCGGCCAGAGCCGCAACGCGCCGCCGAGCGTGAACAGGGCCACGCCGACCCAGCGGATGGCATCGCCGTCCAGGGTCCAGAGGTCTCGCCGGTCGGCCCAGGCCGGCAGGTAGCCGGCGAGCAGGCCGATGATCGTGAAGGCGATGAGGACCCAGCGGTTGGATCGATCCTCCCGCACGCCGGGGCTGACGTTGCCGCCGACGAAGAGGGAGGCGACGACCATGGCGGCGGTGGCGAGAGCGAGGGCCACCAAGGCGGGATGGGCGAAGAACGCGGCGAAGCCGCCCCAGCCGAGGATCGCCAGGCTGAAATAGGCGGCGGAGGCGAGGAGGATGAAGGTTACTCGGGCGATGGGTGTGGGCATTGGCGATCCCCTTGTTGTTGGTCAACGAGATCGGGGTAGGCTTCGTTCCCATGGGGATGGGGGCTGCTTGTGGTCAGGGCCGGTGTGGTGGGTGGCGTTCGGCGTGTTGATCCTACAGTACAGGACTTCCTATCTGTCATCGAAGAAGCTCGGCATCTTGCCGCTGAAAATCGATACTCCGCAGCGCGCTCTGGCGGATGAGGTCATAGAGTTCATAGGCTGGTGACAGCCGTGGCAAACGGGGCAAGATTGCCTCGACACGCGCAACGCTATTGAGATCTCGGGGGAACGGCTCGCCCGGCTTACCGACCAGACCGAAGACCTGAGATAGCACTACGGAACAGTGAGTTGATGCCTTTTCGACGTGCGGGCTGGCCGGCCCGTTCGCAGGCGTCGAGAAAGTCCATTACGAGCGATTGCTGCTCAAAGACAAAGTCCTCATTGGTGTGCGAAAGAATGGCTGCCATACACCTGAGGTCCTGCTTGTTCGCTGTCAAAAGCTTGGCTTTTAAAAAATGTGATGACATCTTCATCGACTGGCAGGAACATGCCCTCGAACATAGCGGCGGCGTGGTGTTCAAATTGCCAGTCTGTGGCCTCATGCCCGACCATCCAGGACCAGACTCTCCAGGGTACCTCGTAATATTGTGCAGACTTCTTGAACTTGGAGAGGCACATGAACCCACGGCCCGTAGTTGATCGGCCGGATGCGTGTGAAACTCTCATTGCTTGTTGCGGCCATATCCGCCCGCTCAAGAAAGAAGGCGCAGGTCAGTTCCGAAAAATTCTGAGACAAATATGAAAGCAATGTCTCGACAACTCGATCCATTCAGTTCCGGGAAGCACCTTGAGTTCGGACAAAATGAAGCGAACATCGTCAAGTTCTCAGGGTGCGGAAGACCGCGTCATCATTGCTAAGAAAGAAACATGAAGGCTCGATCTGCCAATCGAGAATCAAGTTTAAAATTAATGTACCGCAACAAGTCGATCGCAGCCCGAGGGTTCTGCTGAGCCAATGTACCGAGCGCGCCTAAGCCGCTACGGACCACCGAGTTATCTGAGGAGCCAAGCACGCGGATGAGTATCTCGAAAATTCTCCAGGAGCGAGTGACCCTTCTAATAGCGGAGGATTTTACGCTCGGCCCACCGCCCGCTGGAATTGTGCACCTCCGGCGTCAAGCAGGCGGCGCGCCCAGCGTCGTCCGTTTTCCTTGTTATTATGGACGACGAAGAAGAGTGCTTGGCCGAGATAGACGGCAAGCGGACCGTTGGGACTTTGCTGCGCGCTTTCAACGAGTTCAAGCGCGAAGTCCGGTCGGGTGCGCAAGAGTTCGTGGATGAGGGTGTTAGTAGTGTCTTCCTTAGTAAGCTGCGTCTCCGTGATTAGCTTCAGGCAGCTTTCTAGAAACCGCCGCAAATCGATCGCGCCTGGATACGCTGTTGCAAGATCAGCCACTACATTGGCCATCCACTCGTTAAGGCGCATTCGCCACATGTTGGGCTTAGTAGGACCCAGAAAGATGCGGCCGTATCCATCGACCATGGCACTCAGCGTTCGCACTTCTAATGTGTTGGGTAAGGCGCGCATGATTGCCTTAGCCGTGGCACTTGTCGCACTGTCCGAGAAGTTCGCGTGCCATGCTACGGCGAGCGTAATTGCAACAGCGATCACCGGATGGAGATTTCCCTTAGTCACCAGCGTTTTGAGTGTCGCTAGTGTTTTGCAGAACTCGCGCGTATATTTTGCGCGCACATCATTCGAGAGATGTCCGTTGAACGGAACCATTGGATAGTGAAGCGCACTTTCCAGAAAACCAACTGCCTTAACCGCAGGGCGTAGGGAATTGGCCCGAACTAACTGCATTGCCACAGTGATTACACTTGCACGCAGCCTGTACACCGCGTCGTAATTGACAACAAAAGGCGTCATGGTGAGGCTGTGCCGATTGCTTTCTGTTGTTTGTCCGGCACCGTTTAAGATACCCTTAAGGAAGTCGAAGGGCGTAGACCGAATTGAACGAGTTCTCGTTCCTAAGTAGTGATAGTCCGAACGAAGCGACCTTTTCGCTAAATTCGACTGGTTTATTGGGCCGAACCATGCAGAGCTTGCTCAGCGCACGTATGGGATGACCGGGGGGATTTTAAATTTCCCGATCGTCATTACGACCGAGGTCCCATAGAAGCTTACAAGACTCTTCAACAAATTCAATATTATATGCAGCGTGCTTAAGAATTTTTACGAGTTCTTCATGCCGCAAACCCTTACGTGCCTGTTCGGTAACAAAAGCAATTGCTTGGCGCGGTTGGTAAAAGGCTGCTGCCGAGGCCGCTTCAAGCGCAGAATGACGACGATCCCCGGTCACCTTTAACGCGTGCCAGAGATGGGTCAGAAGGTGGCTTTTGGATGGATCTCCGCTACTGCGGCGCCAATCCAGGCCGACCAAGATTGACTAGTACGTGACCTAGGAGAGTGCGCGACGAGGCTGCAAATACCTTTTCAGCAAAGCCGTTGAGCCGATCGTCGGCGCCTATGCAAGTTTGCTCAATGATGTAATCACCAAGGAGATCTGGCATAAGTCGGTATTCACTGCCACGTCGGAATATGATGCTGCTGTCGGCTAGTGTCCGCAATGTAGCCGAAATGATATCGTCATCGAGGCCGGTAACCTTGGCGACGAGGGCGCGAAACTCGAGGTCGTCGATTTCCTGAACGGTTGCACAAGCGACACCACCTTGAGGACATCCGGAACCACTTTTGCTCGCTAGGCGGCGCCAATTCGCCGGTGATAATCTTGGCGAACTTGCCTAGGATGGTGTCTCGGAAGGCTTCGGTATTTTGCGCAAGGCCAAGCGGAAGATTTTCGGTCACGGCAATGCGCGCCGCTATAACGGTGACGAGCGGGCAGTCGTGCGTCGCACGCGCGATCGGCGCTGCCAGCGCGGAGTTGCCTCCTAGTTCCCTCAAGACTTCCTCGGCAAGCTCAATTGACTCTGCAAATTCAGAAGACTGATCTCAATTTCCTTGACCGCCCCACCGCGAGCAAACATTCCCGCCTGTCCGCGCAACCTCGCCCTTGCATAGGGCCGCGAGGCGAGAAGGATTTCGCGTATCATGTGATGCGCCATAAGCGAACAGCGCAGGCAAGTCACTCCGGTCATGCGCATCGTCTACAATTAGTAGTCTGGCACGATCCCCCAAGAGGTCTAAGGACTTAGCCTATGCGTTCGAGTTGACGAAAGGAAAAGCGGATTGAGTTCGGGGGCGTCGACGCGAAAGTGGTTCTCACCACTTGCTTTAATAGGCGGGACTTGCCAATGCCACCGGCGCCTGACAATAAAACTACAGGATCGGTGCCCGAGGTGAGTGCGCGGACTATCTTTTCTACCTCAACCTTCCGACCAACCAAGGGCCAGTCATGGCTAAAGGTGGCGCGCTTGCCGGCAAATGGTGCGAAGAACTCCTCCGGCGTCTGCCAAGCGCCGGGCGGTGGAACGCCTAGCAATGCAAGCCGTTGGCCCGGGAAAAAAGTGTCGACAAGATGTATTTGATCAACTTTTGCTAGCCGTGTGCGGATCTGGCGTGCGATGTCCTCTTTGTCCCACAATTCCCAATCCTTGAATTCACGAATAGCCGCCGCAGTTTGTGGGCTGGCCACCCCTAAACCAACACTAGGTGTTTACGCTCAGCAGGTTCCGTGTGGTCGCCTACTGCCCGTTTCACATCGGCCGGACCAAACCGTGTAACGCGCTTACACTGAAAGGTTAGGCGCTTCCCGCTGGCCTGTACAACGAGAATATCGAGGCCCCCTTGCGTATGACCAGACTTGCCGGCCCGACGGATTTCGCGTGCGTCGGGATAAAGGCGATGAAGGAGATATTCAACGAAGCGTTCGAAACTGTCCGGGGTCAGTGCATCAACCGGAAATGCCTGATCCAGACTACCGATTATTGGCGATGGCGCTACTGCTGCCCCTGCAGGACGGCCGGCCGCTTCTAAATAAGTAGCCCCTCGGTTATACGGACCGCTTGCGCCAATTTACGCAATTTTCGAGCAGGGGGGCGAGCAATACCTGCTTCCCAGCGGGCTTATGGTCTGCTGTGTGGTTCCCATAGCCGATGCCAGGTCAATTTGCTGCAGCCGCCGATTTTCGGGCTTCAGTTATCAGTCGAGCCAAACCTAAGCGTCCTGATGGGTGTGTGTCTTTTAGCATACTGCACACGTTAAAGAGTGTGCGATAGCGAATGAACGCTGTTATGAGTAGACTTATGCTTTGGGGCATGATTCCGAGACCGATGCGTGACGCCCAGGCTCCGAACATGCGACGCTTCCGCCCAATCGCACGGGAGAGAAACACATGCGCATCGTTGCTCTGGAAGAACACTATACCGTTCCCGGGATCGTCGCCGGCATTTCGGCCGAGGCCGTTGCCCGGCGGGGGTTTCCCGGGCCGGAGTTTGTCTGGGCGCAGACCACGAAGCGGGCCGAACTTGCCGACCTCGGCGCGGCGCGGATCGCGGATATGGATGGCAGCGGGATCAGCGTGCAGGTGCTCTCGGTCGCTGGGCCAGGGGCGGATCTGGTGCCGGGGCAGGCGGGGATCGATCTGGCGCGGGCCTATAACGACGCGCTGGCCGAGGCCTGCGCGCGGTATCCCACCCGCTATCGCGGGTTCGCGCATCTGCCGATGCTGGCACCCGAGGCGGCGGCGGATGAGTTGGAACGCACGGTGCGGGATCTCGGGTTTTGCGGCGTGCTGGTGAACGGCGCCACCGATGGGCGGTTCCTCGACGATCCGATGTTCGAGCCGATCCTGGCGCGGGCGGAGGCGCTCGATCGGCCGATCTATATCCATCCGGGCATTCCGGTGCCGGACGTGCGCCGCGCCTATTACGACAACCTGCCGGGCAATTTCAGCTTCACGATGGCGCTGTCCGCCTGGGGCTGGCACGCCGAAACCGCGATCCATGTGCTGCGCCTGGTGCTCAGCGGCGCGCTCGACCGGCATCCCAAACTGAAAATCGTCATCGGCCATATGGGCGAGGCGCTGCCGTTCATGCTGGACCGGATCGATGAAACCACCGCCAACGAGGCGAAGGCGCGGCTCACGCGATCGGTGCGGCAGACGATCCTCGATCAGGTGTGGATCACCACCAGCGGGTTCTTCACCATGGTGCCGTTCATGGCGGCGCTGATGTCGTTCGGGGTGGACCGCATCCTGTTCTCGGTGGACTACCCCTTCGCCTCCAACGCCCGCGCCCGGGCGTTCCTGGACGCGCTGCCGGTCTCGCCGGCCGACCGGGCAAAGATCGCCCACGGGAACGCCGACCGGTTGCTGGGGATCGGGTGAAGGGAAGCAAGGCCAGGGGGCGCTGCCCCCTGGACCCCCGCCAAAGGCTCGCCTTTGGAAACATCCAATAGGTTTGGGAGAGCAAGGAGGGCCAACCGAGCCCATGCAAGGTCCGGGTAGGCCCTCCTTGCTCTCCCAAACCCGTATCGGGTTCTAAGGGCTTGCCCTTAGCGGGGTCCAGGGGCAGAGCCCCTGGCCTTCCTTCCTTCCCCCGATTGCCCTTCACCGCGTCTCGGGGCAGTGTTCGGCGCACATTGAGGAGACCCCATGGAAAAGCCAACTTGGCAGGAAGGCGTCTACGCCGCCCTGAAAGCCGCCGGAGTGAAGCAGCTGAGCTATGTGCCGGATGCCGGCCACGCCTATCTGATCCGCACGGCGCACGAAGACAACGAAATGCGCCCGGTGGTGATGACCACCGAGGAAGAGGGCATCGCCCTGGCCGCCGGCGCCTGGCTGGGTGGGCAGCGTTCGGTGCTGCTGATGCAGTCCTCCGGCGTCGGCAACTGCATCAACATGCTGTCGCTGCCGATCAATTGCCGCATGCCGCTGCTGATGCTGGTGACGATGCGCGGCGAGTGGGGCGAGTTCAATCCCTGGCAGGTGCCGATGGGCACCGCCACGCAGGGCGTGCTGGAAAAGGCCGGCGTGCATGTGAAGCGGGCGGAGCAGGCCGACGAAGTGCCGGAGATGGTCGCCGCCGCCGCGGCCCTGGCGTTCGACAGTCATATTCCGGTGGCGGTGCTGCTGTCTCAGCGGCTTATTGGGGCGAAGGTTTGGGTGAAATGAGCGAAGGGTACATCTTGACCGCCGCGCGGTTGTCGCGACGCTGCTGAAGGATCCGGGCGACCTGCTGGTCGTCACCGGCCTGGGCTCCGCGACATACGATGCCGGGGCCGCCGGCGACCGGCCGGAGAATTTCTATCTGTGGGGCGCCATGGGCGGTTCGGTGATGATCGGCCTCGGCCTGGCCATTGCCCAGCCCGGCAAGCGGGTGCTGGTGATCACCGGCGACGGCGAGATGCTGATGGGCATGGGCTCGCTCGCCACGGTGGCGGCCCAGGCGCCGGACAACCTGTCCGTCGTGGTGCTGGATAACGGCCAGTTCGGCGAAACCGGCGCCCAGCGCAGCCATACCGGCCACGGCACCAACCTGGCCGCGGTTGCCGCCGCGTGTGGCTGGCCGGCTACCGCGACCGTCACGACGATGGCCGAGGTCGAGCAACTGACGCCCAGGCTGCGCCGGGAAAAGCTGTTCACGGTGATCAAGATCTCCACCGCGGAGGTCACGCGCTTCCTGCCGCCGCGCGATGGCGCCTATCTGACCCACCGGTTCCAGGCGGCGCTGGGGGTTGCCGAGGTCTGATCCTGGCCCGCAACGACTTCAATTCATGCCTTGCGACAGAAATTGAGCAGGGCGGGCGGCGCTGCCAAGGAAGAACTGGCGGCAGCCGGTATTTTCGGCGAAACTGGAGAGAACAGGAGTTCAGCTGCCCTAGCGCCCCGAGAGGCGCAGGGCGAGGGCTCGTGCATCAAGGAGGCAGCGGCAAGGCCGGTCTGTGCCAGGTGATGCTAATACGGGTTGCAGATGATGAACCATGCGCGCCAACGGCCCGGCTTCTTGCGGAAGCTACGCTGGACAAGTCTTTTTTCTGTTCTCGTAGCGCTTTATTGCGTTGATCCCGCGCTGGCACAGGCGCCAGCCCCCAGCCAAACGCCGGCAGGACCGGCGGCGGTGCCGGTCACCACGGTGCACGCCAGGCACATGGATTTTCCGGTCTACCTGCGCGGCCTCGGCCAGGTGCAGGCTTCCTCGTCCGTGCTCGTGCGCGCGCGGGTGGACGGCACCTTGATGCAGGTCGCCGTCACCGAGGGGCAGATGGTGAAGCAAGGGGATCTGGTCGCGGTCATCGACCCGCGCCCGTTCAAGGCCGCGCTGGATCAGGCCGAGGCGAAACGGACCCAGAATCAGGCGCTGCTGGCCAACGCCAAGCTTGACCAGGCGCGCTACGCCAGCCTCGCCAAGCAGGATTTCGCCTCCCGCCAGCAGGTCGATACCCAGCAGGCGGTCGTGAACCAGTACACCGCCGCGATCGCCGGCGACGATGCGGCGATCGAGGCGGCCAAGCTCAATCTCGGATTCTGCTACATCACCGCGCCGACACCGGGAAGGGTCGGCCTGCGTCTGATCGACCCCGGCAACATGATCCGCGCGAGCGACGGCGCCGGCATCGTGTCGATCAACCGGTTGCAGCCGATCTCCGCCGTTTTCACCCTGCCGCAGGACACGCTGCCGCGGATCAACGCCGCCATGGCAACCAGCACGCTCACGGTGCTGGCCTATGCGAGCAACGACACGACGCTGCTCGCCCAGGGCACATTGCTGACCCCTGACAACGCAATCGACCCGGCGACCGGCACGATCAAGCTGAAGGCGACCTTTCCGAACACCGATAACGCGCTGTGGCCCGGCCAGTTCGTCAATTTGCGGCTGCTGGTCGAAACGCTGGTGAACGTCGTGACGGTGCCGACCCCGGCCATCCAGCACGGGCCGGCGGGGCTGTATGTCTATGCGGTCAAGCCGGACGGCACGGCGGCGCGCCTGCCGGTGGAGGTATCGAACGAAGATGCCGGGCTCTCCGTGGTGGCGAAGGGCCTCGATGCCGGCACCGTGGTGGTGACGGACGGCCAATCGCGGCTGCAGGAAGGCATGCGCGTGGCGGCGACCGAGATGAAGACCGAGCCCCCTGGACCGGCCAGGCCCGAACCTGACAAACCGGCGGGGCCGCGTAGCTGATGAGTATCTCGACCCCCTTCATCCGCCGGCCGGTCGCGACCTCGCTGCTGATGGCGGCCTTCGTGCTGGTGGGCCTCGCCGCCTATCCGTTCCTGCCGGTCGCGCCGTTGCCGCGGGTGGATTTTCCGACCATCAACGTCACCGCGAAGTTTCCCGGTGCCAGCCCCGAGACGATGGCGACGTCGGTGGCGCAGCCGCTCGAATCCCAGTTCGCGCAGATCGCCGGCGTTTCCCAGCTCACCTCGGTCAGCGTGCTCGGCCAGTCGCAGGTCACCATCCAGTTCGACCTCGACCGCAACATCGACGCCGCCGCCGGGGATGTGCAGGCGGCGATCCAGGCCGCCGGCGGGCAGTTGCCGAAGAACCTGCCCAGCCCGCCGACCTATCGCAAGGTGAACCCGGCCGACACCCCGATCCTGATCCTGTCGGTGCAGTCGGATGCGATGCCGCTGATCAACGTGGACGACTACGCCGACAGCATCCTCAGCCAGCAGATCTCGCAGATCTCCGGCGTGTCGCAGGTGCTGATCGGCGGCGAGCAGAAGCGCGCGGTGCGCGTGCAGGTCGATCCCGCCAAGCTGGCTGCGATGGGCCTGACCCTGGAGGATGTTCGCGGGATGCTGGTGAACGCGACGGTGAACCAGCCGAAGGGCACGATCGATGGCCCCAAGACAGCCTATACCATCTACAACAACGACCAACTGACCAAGGCGGACGAATACAACAACGTCGTACTGGCCTATCGCAACGGCGCGGCGGTGCGGGTGCGCGATATCGGCCGGGCCGTCGACGCCGCGGAGAACGCCCAGCTGGCCGGCTGGCAGAGCGGCAAGCGCGGCATTCTGCTGCTGGTGTTCAAGCAGCCAGGCGCCAACGTGATCGACACGGTGGAACGCATCAAGGCCGCGCTGCCGCGGCTGGAGGCCTCCATCCCGCCGTCGGTCCATACCACGATCATCATGGACCGCACCCTGACCATCCGCGCCGCGGTGGAGGACGTTCAGTTCACGCTGATGCTGTCCATCGGCCTGGTGGTGATGGTGATCTTCGCCTTTCTGCGCAATGTGTGGGCGACGATCATTCCGTCCCTGACGGTACCGGTCGCCCTGATCTGCACCTTCGCGGTGATGTACCTGCTGGGCTTCAGCCTGGACAATTTGTCGCTGATGGCGCTGACGATCTCGGTCGGCTTCGTCGTCGATGATGCGATCGTCATGCTGGAGAACATCTACCGCCATATCGAGGAAGGCATGAAGCCGCTGGACGCGGCGCTGAAGGGTGCGGGGGAAATCGGCTTCACCATCGTCTCGATCAGCTTCTCGCTGATCGCCGTGTTCATCCCGCTGCTGCTGATGGGCGGCTTCGTCGGGCGGCTGTTCCGGGAATTCGCGATGACGGTGACAGTGGCGGTGGTGGTTTCGGCCATCGTGTCGCTGACCCTGACGCCGATGATGTGCTCGCGCTTCCTGTCGCACGGGCCCGCCAAGCATGGCTGGGTCTATCGCACGATCGAGGCGATGTTCGACGGCCTGTTGAATTTCTACCGGCGCACGCTGGATATCGTGCTGCGCTTCCAGTTCATCACGCTGATGGTGTTCTTCGCCACCATGGGGCTGACGGTCTATCTCTACGTCATCATCCCCAAGGGCTTCTTTCCGATGCAGGATACCGGCGTGGTGTTCGGCCTGTCCGAGGCGGCGCAGGGTTCCTCGTTCGCGGAGATGTCGCGCATCCAGGAGAAGCTGGGAGCGGTGATCGGCGCGGACCCGGATGTCGTCGCCTATGCCTCGACGGTCGGCGCCGGGGTGGCCGGGCAGACCGGCAACAACGGCCGGTTCTTCATTGCTTTGCGGCCGTGGGATCAGCGCACCGCGGGCACCGCGCAGGATTTCATCAGCCGCATGCGCCCGAAGATCGCCCAGGTGGAGGGCGCCAAGCTCTTCATGCAGGCGCCGCAGGACATCAAGGTCGGAGCCCGGCTGGCGCGTACCCAGTATGAATACACGCTGCAGGATGCCAATCTGCACGAGCTGTATGACTGGGCGCCGAAAGTGCTCGAAAAGCTGCGCGCGCTGCCCATGCTGCGCGATGTCGCGACCGATCAGCAGATGTCCGGAACCACCGCGAGCCTGACGATCGACCGCGACCAGGCCTCCCGGTTCGGCATCAGCCCGGCGCAGATCGACGCGACGCTGTACGACGCGTTCGGCCAGAACCAGGTCGCCCAGTATTTCTCCCAGGTCAGTTCCTATCACGTGATCCTGGAGGTGCTGCCCGACCAGATCGGCGATCTGAAGACCCTGGACAAGCTGTATGTGCGGTCCTCCACCGGCCAGGCGGTGCCGCTGTCCACCTTCGTCAAGCTCGACACCGTGCCGGTGCAGCCGCTGTCGGTCAGCCATCAGAGTCAATTTCCGGCCGTGACCATCTCGTTCAACCTGGCGCAGGGCGTGGCACTGGGCGATGCGGTGGAGGCGATCAAGAAGGCGATGGCCACGATGGGGGTTCCGAACACCGTCACCGGCACGTTCCAGGGCACCGCCGCGGCCTTCCAGAGTTCTCTCGCCAGTCAGCCCTACCTGATCGCGGCCGCGCTCATCACCGTCTATCTGATCCTCGGCGTGCTGTATGAAAGCTACATCCTGCCGCTGACCATCCTGTCGACGCTGCCCTCGGCCGGCGTCGGCGCGCTGCTGATGCTGCTGCTGGCCGGCTTCGACCTGTCGGTGATCGCGCTGATCGGCGTGATCCTGCTGATCGGCATCGTCAAGAAGAACGGCATCATGATGGTGGATTTCGCCATCACCGCCGAGCGCCACGGCGGCATGAAGCCGGAGGAAGCCATCCGCCAGGCCTGCCTGCTGCGCTTCCGGCCGATCCTGATGACGACGATGGCGGCGATGCTGTCCGGCCTGCCGCTGATGCTGGGCACCGGCGCCGGTTCCGAACTGCGCCGCCCGCTCGGCTTCGCCATGGTGGGCGGGCTGGCGCTCAGCCAGGTCCTGACGCTCTACACCACCCCGGTGGTGTATCTGTATCTGGACCGCCTGCAGCACCGCCTGTCACGCAAGTCCCGCCGGGTGCCGGCACTGGCGGCCAAGCTGGGCTCGACCGCCGATCTGCGCAGCCCCGATCTGCGCAGCGGCGACTGATTTTCGGCCTTATTGTCGCCAGCCTGCCTCTCCCCCACACTGACGGTTCAATCCAAGGGGGAGAGACGACATGGAAATCAGCCTCAAGGGCCGCAGCGCCATCATCACCGGCGCGAGCAAGGGGCTCGGCCTCGCCATGGCCACCCAGTTCGCCGCATCGGGCGCGGATGTCGCGATCCTGGCGCGCAACCCGGACGGCCTGGAGGAAGCCAAGGCAGCGATCTCCGCCACCGCCAAGGGGAGGGTTGCCGGTTTCGCCTGCGACGTTTCCAAGGCGGAGGACGTCAAGCGCGGCTACGATTCCGCCATGGCCGCGTTCGGCAAAATCGACATCATGGTGAACAACGCGGGCATCTCCCGCGCGATGCCGTTCGACCAGATCACCGACGAGCTTTGGCAGGAAGACCTCGACCTGAAACTGTTCGCCGCCATCCGCTTCTGCCGCCTGGTCATGCCGCAGATGAAGGAGCGCCGCTGGGGCCGGGTGATCAATGTGCTGAACATCGGCGCCAAGGCTCCGAAGGCCGGGGGTGCCCCAACCGCGGTTTCCCGCGCCGCCGGCATGGCGCTGACCAAGGTGCTGTCCGGCGAGGGCGCGCCGCACAACGTGCTGGTGAACGCGATGCTGGTAGGCCAGATCGTCAGCGACCAATGGGTGCGCCGGCACAAGGCCCAGGTTACGGCCGGATCGAACGAAAGTTTCGAGGATTATGCCGCCAAGCTCGGCGCATCGATCCCGCTGAAACGACTTGGCAAGGCTGAGGAATTCGCTTCCATGGCGTGCTTCCTGTGCTCCGAGCAGGCCGGCTTCATCACCGGCACCGCCATCAACGTCGACGGCGGGTCGTCGCCGGTGGTTTAGGGCCGGTGGTTTAGGGAAGGGCGGCCAGGGGTTCTGCCCCTGATCCCCGCGTCAGGTACGGATGCCGAGGATCGAGTAGAGCGGGCAGAAGCTGACAAAGGCGGTCGCCAAGGGGACAAGGCCGATCAGCCCGATCCATCGCAGATTCCCATCCGCGAACACAAGAAGCGACAGCAGCGCCAATCCGATCAGAATACGGATCATACGGTCGATTGTTCCAACATTCTTCGTCATGACATTTTGGCTCCAGGCCAGTTGCCCGTGCGGCGGTGCCGCGCGGGTGGCGGGTTTATCGGCTCACGTGGCCGCGCCCGCGGCTTTGGCGCGGTACTGGTCGTAGGCCTCTAGCGCCTGGGCCGCGTACATCACCGACGGACCCGCGCCCATGTAGATCGCCATGCCCATGGTCTCCATGACCTCGTCGCGGCTGGCACCCTGGCGGACTGCGGCTTCGGCATGGAAGGCAATGCAGGCATCGCACCGCACGGCGACCGAGATGCCAAGTGCGATCAGTTCCTTCATCTTGCCGTCCAGCGCCTTCGGCTCCAGCGCGGCGCGTGCCATGGCCGAGAAGCTCTTCATCACATCCGGCGCGCCGGTGCGCAATTCCTTGAGCGGCGCCAACAGGCCCGCCGCCAATCCCGGCCAATCCTCGTGCATTTTGGTCTCCCGCCATGTGCAATAAGATGCAGTCTACGGCGACCCCGGTCAGGCGGACTTGATCCACGTCAAATCGCCCACACGGGCGGCACGGTTCAGAAGCGCCATAGCCAGCGCGGGGTCCGTTGCGCGTAGGCCTGCCACGCGGTGCCGAATTTGGCCGCGAGATGCGCCTCCTCGCGCCGGATCGCGAGCGTGGCAACCAGTTGGGCCGCAATGATCGCGGCCGCCAGGAACCAGGCATTTGCGAATGCCAGCCCCGCCCCGCCGAGCAGCAGGGTGTTGCCGAGATAGATGGGGTTCCGCGACAGGGAGAAGGGGCCGTTGGTAACGAGTGCGGTCGCTGCCCGATGCGGCAGGATGTTGGCGCGCCCGCGATGCATCGTGACCATCGCGGCGACGTCCAGGCCAAGCCCCGCGAGCATCACGGCGATGCCGAAGCCGCGGGCGATCTCGCCGTTCAGAAGGCCGGCTCCGAGAGGGTAGATGCGTCCGAGCCCGAAGGCCGCAACGGCGGCAGACCCATACAGGATCGGTGGCCAGGGCAGCACGTTCGGTTTTTCGGTCCAGTTTCGCATACGCGTCATGACCGCCGGATTTTCAGGCATTCGCGGATGGGGCTCCGAGCGAAGCCGATCGGAGCCCTCTCCGGCATGTCCGCCGGCCAGGGTTCAGGCAAGCAATGCCTGAACATGGGCCGGCGGGTTCGCGATCAGTAAGGCATGCCGCCGCCGGCGCCGCCGGCCGGAGGCGTGGTCTCAACGCGGTCGGCGATCATCGCTTCCGTGGTGATCAGCAGCGACGCCACCGATGCCGCGTTCTGCAGCGCGGCGCGCACCACTTTCGTCGGGTCGATGATGCCGGACTTCACCATGTTGGTGTAGGTGCCGCTCTGGGCATCGAAGCCCCAGTTGTAGTCGTCCTTCTCCAACACCTTGCCGGAGATGACCGCACCGTCTTCGCCGGCGTTCTCGGCGATCTGGCGCAGCGGGCTCAGGGCCGCCTTGCGGACGATATCGATACCGACGCGCTGGTCGTCGTTCTCGGCCTTCAGCTTGGCGAGAACCAGGCTGGCGCGCGCGAGGGCGACGCCGCCGCCAGGCACGATGCCTTCTTCGACGGCCGCACGGGTGGCGTGCAGCGCATCGTCCACGCGGTCCTTGCGCTCCTTCACCTCGACCTCGCTAGAGCCGCCGACGCGGATCACGGCGACGCCGCCGGCCAGCTTCGCCAGGCGTTCCTGCAGCTTCTCGCGGTCGTAGTCCGAGGTGGTCTCCTCGATTTGCGCGCGGATCTGGTTCACCCGACCGGTGATGTCGGTCTTCTTGCCGGCACCGTTGATGATCGTGGTGTTTTCCTTCTCGATCAGCACCTTCTTGGCGGTGCCGAGCATCGCCAGCGTCACGGTCTCGAGCTTGATGCCGAGATCGTCGCTGATCACCTGGCCACCGGTCAGAACCGCGAGGTCTTCCAGCATCGCCTTGCGGCGATCGCCGAAGCCCGGCGCCTTCACGGCCGCGACCTTCAGGCCACCGCGCAGCTTGTTCACGACCAGGGTGGCCAGGGCTTCGCCCTCAACATCCTCGGCAATGATCAGCAGCGGACGGCCGGATTGCACGACGGCTTCGAGCAACGGCAGCAGCGGCTGCAGGCCGGACAGCTTCTTCTCGTGAATCAGGATGTACGGCTGATCGAGATCCACCACCATCTTCTCGGCGTTGGTGATGAAGTACGGGGACATGTAGCCACGGTCGAACTGCATGCCCTCGACGACGTCGAGCTCGGTGTCGATGCCCTTGGCTTCCTCGACCGTGATCACGCCTTCATTGCCGACCTTCTGCATCGCCTGGGCGATCATCTTGCCGATCTCTTCCTCGCCGTTGGCGGAGATCGTGCCGACCTGGGCGGTTTCCGCCTGGGTGGTGATCTTCTTCGAACGCTTGGCCAGCTCTTCGACCAGGGCGACCACGGCCTTGTCCACGCCGCGCTTCAGGTCCATCGGGTTGATGCCGGCGGCAACCGCCTTCAGGCCTTCATGCACGATGGCGTTGGCGAGCACGATCGCGGTCGTGGTGCCGTCGCCTGCGACGTCGTTGGTCTTGCTGGCGACTTCGCGCACGAGCTGGGCGCCCATGTTCTCGAACTTGTCGGAGAGCTCGATCTCCTTGGCGACGCTGACGCCGTCCTTGGTGATCCGCGGCGCGCCGTAGCTCTTGTCGAGCACGACATTGCGGCCCTTCGGACCGAGCGTTACCGATACCGCGTTGGCCAGTGTCTCGACACCGGCAAGCATGCGTCCGCGGGCGTCTGCCCCGAACCGTACGTCTTTGGCAGCCATTACATTATTCCTTGGTTATTCAATTGTTCAGCGAATAGCGGCAGCGCCGGTATTCAGGCGGCTTTGCCCTTGGCGACCGCGGCCTTCGGCGCCGGCATGCCCTCAACGACGCCCATGATGTCGCTCTCCTTCATGATCAGGAGCTCCTCGCCATCGAGCTTCACTTCCGTGCCGGACCACTTGCCGAACAGGATGCGGTCGCCGGCCTTCACGTCGAGAGCGACGATCTGCCCCGCTTCATTGCGCGCCCCGGCGCCGACGGCGATGATCTCGCCTTCCATCGGCTTTTCCTGGGCGGTGTCGGGAATGATGATGCCGCCGCGGGTCTTTTCCTCGGCGTTCAGCCGGCGAACGACGACGCGGTCGTGCAGTGGACGAAATTTCATGGACTGGTTCCTGATCTTCGGAAAACGCGCCCGTCGCCGCGATGGCGACACGCGATTGTCGTTATTCGTCTTCCGGAGCAGGGGTCTTAGCACTCTCCACCCGAGAGTGCCAGCTATTGCTCAGCGATGGCCGAAATAAGCCTGAACGGCTCTGTCAGGCGAGCCCTACTCGGCGGCCTGGGCGGCGGATGGCCGGCGGACGCGCAGGCGGCGGATGCGACGGGCATCGGCGTCCAGCACCCGGAACTCGATGCCGGAGGCGTGGCTGATCACCTCGCCGCGGGCGGGGACGCGGCCGGCCAGGGTGAAGACCAGGCCGCCGACGGTGTCGATATCGGCGTCGCGCTCGTCTTCCGACAGCACCGAGCCCACGCGCTTCTCGAAATCCTCGACCGGCATGCGGGCGTTGATGTCCAGCGAGCCGTCCGGGCGTTCGGTCACCATCGGGCCGGCGACTTCGTCATGCTCGTCGGAGATATCGCCGGTGATGGTCTCCACCAGGTCCTCGATCGTCACCAGCCCGTCGATGCCGCCATATTCATCCACAACCAGCGCGAGGTGCATGCGCGCCTGGCGCATCTGCAGCAGCAGGTCCAGCACCGGAACCTGCGGCGCCACCATCAGCGGCTTGCGCAGGACGGCTTCGAGCGAAAACGCCTCCGGCCGGCCGACAAAAGCGAACACGTCCTTGATGTGGACCATGCCGACGATCTCATCGAGGCCCTCGCGGTAGACCGGCAGGCGGGAATGGCCCTCCGCGCGGATCTGTTCCAACGCCTGCTCCAGCGTCACGTCCACGCTCATGGCGATGATGTCGGCGCGCGGCACCATCACGTCGTCCGCGGTGGTTTCGCGCAGCCGCAGCACGTTGGCGATCAGTGCGCGTTCCTGGCGGTCGAGCTCCGGCAGCTCGCCCGGCGCCTGCGTGGCG
Source organism: uncultured Alphaproteobacteria bacterium (assembly GCA_963839645.1). Lineage (GTDB taxonomy): Bacteria > Pseudomonadota > Alphaproteobacteria > Acetobacterales > Acetobacteraceae > PALSA-911. The sequence goes on from CAWIVZ010000003.1 coordinate 435,314, forward strand.
TCGGCGGCTTCCTGCACCAGTTCGGCGATGGAGTCGCGCACGCTCAGTTCCACCCCGCGCTTGCCGAGCAGGGTGCGGATGCGTGGCCAGAGCATCTGGTTCGGGTTCCCGCTCATGCGCGTTTCCCCCTCATGTTCGCTTCCAGGGATTGGGCACGCGCAGGCGGTGCAGGATGCGGGCCTCCGCCATTTCCATACGGCGGGCGTCGCCCGCGTTGATGTGGTCGTGGCCGGCCAGATGCAGCGCGCCATGCACCACGAGATGCGCCAGATGATGCGCCGGGCGGCGGCCGGCGGCGGCAGCCTCGCGGCGGATCGTGCCGAGAGCGAGGATCACCTCGCCGCCCATCCCCGGCGACGGCGGGTCGTAGGTCAGCACGTTGGTCGGCTTGTTCTTTTCCCGGTCGCGGCTGTTGAGCAGCTGGACGACCCGGTCGGAGGCCAGAACGATCGACGCGGTTGTTCCGGCGGCCTGGGCGGCGCGGCTGGCGATGGCGGCCGCCTGTGGCACGAACCGGCGCCAGGCCGGTTCGGCGATGGTTATCTCGCTGGTCCCCGCCGGACGATACTTTGTCCTGGCGGGGCCGCGACTAGAGTCCGGGTCCATTTAGCTTTTGTTTCCCTCGAATGTTCGGTCCGTGCCGGCTCTGCCCGCCTCGCGGCGCGCGTCGCCCTCGGCTTCCGCCCGCTGCTCATAGGCCTCGACGATGCGCCCGACCAGCGGATGGCGCACCACGTCGCGCCGGTCGAAGCGCACCACGCCGATCCCCGGCACGCCTTCCAGCGTGTCCAGCGCGTCGCGCAGGCCCGATCGCGTGCCGTGCGGCAGGTCGATCTGACTCAGGTCGCCGGCGATCACCATGCGGGTGCCCTCGCCCATGCGGGTGAGGAACATCTTCATCTGCACCGCGGTGGTGTTCTGCGCCTCGTCCAGGATGGCGTAGCAATGCGCCAGGGTGCGGCCGCGCATGAAGGCGAGCGGCGCCACCTCGATCTCGCCATTGGCCATGCGCTTGTCGAGCTGGCCGCCGGGCAGCAGGTCGTTCAGCGCGTCATACAGCGGGCGGAGATAGGGATCGACCTTTTCCTTGAGGTCGCCGGGCAGGAAGCCGAGCCGCTCGCCGGCTTCCACCGCCGGGCGGGACAGCACGATGCGGTCGACCGTGCCGGCCTGCAGCATGGCAACCGCCTGGGCCACCGCCAGATAGGTCTTGCCGGTGCCGGCGGGTCCGACGCCGAACACCATCTCGTGCGCCGTCAGCGCCTCCATGTACACGGCCTGGCCCGGGCTGCGCGGGCCGACCGCGCCGCGGCGGGTACGGATCGCCGGCAGGTCCGACAGCGGCAGCCTTGGGTCGTTGTCGATGTCCGACAGCTTGATGGCCGCCTCCACTTCCGGCCGGCCGATGCTCTCGCCCCGCTCCAGCCGCCGCCACAGGCCTTGCAGCGTGGTCTGCGCCGCCTCCACCCGGCCGGGCTCGCCGGCGATCGCCACGCGATTGCCGCGGCACGACATGCGCACCCCGAGCGCCTGCTCGATGCGGACCAGATGGCGATCATGGTCCCCGAGCAGCATCGGCAGCAGGGTGTTGTTGCTGAACTGGAGGGTGACGGCCCGGTTGGTAGCCGGATTGGCGCTGGCGGTGCCGTCGGCGGGAGGCGCGGGTTGGACGGACAGATGGGTCAAGCGGTGGCTCTCTCCTGGTAAAAGGTTCCCGATAGCGAGTTGGCGTGGCCGGTGACGATCCGCACGGGGATTTCCGTGCCGATCAGGCTCTCGGAGCCGGTGAGGTGCACCGGCTGGAGATACGGGGACCGTCCGCCGATCTGGCCGGGCTTGCGGCCGGGACCGGTGACGAGAATGGGAAGCGTGAGACCCGCGCAGGCGGCGTTGAACGCGGCTTGCTGCTCACGAAGCAACGCCTGCAGCACCTGCAGGCGGCGATCCTTCTCCGCTTCCGGCACCTGGAACGGCGCGCCGGCGGCGGGTGTGCCGGGGCGCGGGGAATACTTGAAGCTGAAGGCCTGGGCGAACTGCACCTGGCGGATCAGCTCCAGGGTCGCCTCGAAATCCGCCTCGGTCTCGCCGGGATGGCCGACGATGAAATCGGACGACAGGGCCATGTCCGGCCGGGCCGCGCGCAGCTTGTCGACGATGCGCAGGTAATCGGCGGCGGTGTGCCTGCGGTTCATCGCCGCCAGCATGCGGTCGGAGCCCGATTGCACCGGCAGATGCAGGAACGGCATCAGCGCCGGGACCTCGCCATGGGCGGCGATGAGGTCGTCGTCCATGTCGCGGGGGTGGGAGGTGGTGTAGCGCAGGCGCAACAGGCCGGGGATGTCGGCCAGTTCGCGCAGCAGACGGCCGAGGCCCCATGTGGTGCCGTCCGGCGCCTCGCCATGCCAGGCATTCACGTTCTGGCCGAGCAGGGTGATCTCCCGCGAGCCCTGCGCCACCAGGCGGCGGGCCTCCGCCAGCACCGCGGCGGACGGGCGGCTGGCCTCGGCGCCGCGGGTGTAGGGCACCACGCAGAACGAGCAGAACTTGTCGCAGCCTTCCTGGATGGTGAGGAACGCCGTTACCCCCTGGGGGGCGGTGGCCTCCGGCAGGAAGTCGAATTTCTGCTCGGCGGGAAAATCGGTCTCGATCACCGCGCCACCGGCGCGCGCGGCCTGGGCGACCATTTCCGGCAGCCGGTGATAGGTCTGCGGACCCAGCACGATGTCCACATACGGCGCGCGGGCGAGGATTTCCGCGCCCTCCGCCTGTGCCACGCAGCCGGCGACGGCCAGGATCATGCGGTGGCCCTCGGCCTCCCGCGCGAGCTTCAGCAGGCGCAGCCGGCCCAGTTCGGAAAACACCTTCTCCGCCGCCTTGTCGCGGATATGGCAGGTATTCAGGATCACCATGTCGGCCTGATCGGGCGCGTCGGTCGGCGCGTAGCCGAGCGGGGCGAGCACGTCCTCCATGCGCAGGCTGTCGTACACGTTCATCTGGCAACCCCAGGTGATCATGTGCAGACGCTTGTTCATACGCAGGGGTTGGCTGGCCGCCGGAACCGCGCCTTTGTCTGCCTCGTAAACCGTCATCAACCGCACTCCGCCTCACCCGGCCGGACCAATCCGGAGCGGGAAAGCGGAGAAATCGTTGGCATCCGGGCTCGGGTCAAGTTCAAGGGCGTTCCGCGGCCTCCTATCGTGCCGATATTCTGGCAGATAGGGACGCCACCGTGTCAATAAAAGCTCGGCCGACACGAAGATGACGGTATCACGGCAGCCCGCCCTATAGGGGCGTCAGGCGAAGACAGGCTGGCTGTCCTCGATGGCGGCATCCGGGCCGGGTGCCAGGATCGGCCGCGCCGGGCGGTTCTGCCGCAGGGTGGCGGCGCCGTCGGCACAGGCCGTCCACACCGCGTGCGCCAGTTCCTTGCGGTTGGCGAAATGCGCCGGATCCAGCGGCGCGTGCAGCAGCACCGTGCAGCGCATGCCGCGATGCTGGCCGATCTGCCAGAAATGCGAGGCGATATCCATGTCGCCATACCAGGAAAACAGCGGCCGGTTGGCCCGCCCGGTCGGCAGCCCGCCGAGCCGGTCATAGACGATCGACACCGGCTGCACGATCGGCCGGCGCTCGCCCTCGGTGATGGCGAAAAAGGCCGAGCGGAAGGGCAGCACCCGCGCGCCGTCAGACGTCGTTCCTTCTGGGAACAGCAGCAAATTATCGCCGGCGGCCAGCCGCTCGGTCATGTCGTTGCGTTCCCGCCCGGTGGAACCGCGCGAGCGGCTGACGAACACCGAGCGCCCCAGCTTCGCGATGGTGCTGATCACCGGCCAGGTGCCTACCTGGTCCTTGGCGATAAAGCAGGCATCGAGCTGGCCGCCGAGCACGGGAATGTCGAGCCAGGAGGAATGGTTGGACACGAACACCACGGCGCGGCCGTTGGCCTGGCGCGCCTTTTCGCCGATCACCCGCACCTTGATGCCCATCAGCCAGGCGAACACCCCCCAGTAGCAGCGGGCGAAATGCACCTTGGCGTTGCCCGGCAGCAGCAGGCAAACGGACTGGATCAGGATGGAAACCAGCGTCCAGAGCAGGACGCTGACCATGCGGCGGATGACGCGGGCGCGGCGGATAAGGCGGCGCCCGGCGCGCACACGCACCAGTTCCCAGTCAGCGGGTTGGCTGGGGCCGCCCGGATCGCCCGCCCCGAGAACAAGCAGCGGCCTCTTGGAGGCGAAGCGGCGCAGAGGGCTGGCGGATGGGTTCATGCAAGTTGCATTAACTCTCAGAACGTGACCGGACAATGATGCATCTGTGAAGCTTCCGCGAACTCGTATTTGGGCAGGATATCCGCGGCTTTCAGCCCCCGATTTTTGCCTCGATGCTGTCCCAGATCGCCTTTTCCAGATGCACCCCGTCGAATCGCGCCACCTCCTGCAAGCCGGTGGGAGAGGTGACGTTGATCTCCGTCAGCCAGTCGCCGATCACGTCGATGCCGACGAAGATCAGCCCCTGCTCGCGCAGGGTGGGCCCGATCGCCGCGCAGATCTCGCGTTCGCGGGCAGTCAGCACGGTTTTCTCCGGCCGGCCGCCGACATGCATGTTGGATCGAGCCTCGCCCGAGGCCGGCACGCGGTTGATCGCGCCCATCGCCTCGCCGTCCACCAGGATGATGCGCTTGTCGCCGTTGCGCACCGCCGGTTCGTAGCGCTGGAACATCAGCGGCTCGCGGGAACGGGAAAAATGCATCTCCAGCAGGGACGAAAAGTTCTCGTCGTCCGGCTTGATGCGGAACACGCCGGCGCCGCCATTGCCGAACAGCGGCTTGACGATGATGTCCTTGTGCTCGGCGCGAAAGCTCCGCATCGCCTCGATGTCCCAGCTGATCATCGTCGGCGGCATCAAATCGGGGAAATGCGTCACCAGCAGCTTTTCCGGCGCGTTGCGCACCGAAGCCGGGTCGTTCACCACCAGCGTGCGCGGGTGGATGTGCTCCAGCAGATGGGTGGCGGTGATGTAGGCCATGTCGAAGGGCGGATCCTGGCGCATCAGGATCGTGTCCATCGTGCCGAGATCGACCACCTGGGTCTCGCCGAAGCTGAAATGAGCGCCGAGCACGCGCTGCACCCGCACCGGCCGGGCCCGCGCGAACAGCCGCTCCTCGCGCCTGGCGCCGGGGCTAGCCGCGCCCTCGCGCAGCCACATGTTGCGAACCTCGTAATGCCACAGCTCATGACCGCGCGCCTGAGCCTCCAGCATCAGGACGAAACTCGAATCGCCCTCGATGCCGATGGTCTCCATCGGGTCCATCTGAACCGCAACCTTCAACTGCCGAGCCATGTCATTCCCCTTCGCCGTGTTGGGCGGTTCGCCGAGACAATCAAGTGAAGGAAGCAAGGCGAGGGGCTCCGCCCCCTCGACCCCCGCCAAAGGCTAGCCTTTGGAAACCTTCCATTGTTTGGGTGTGGGAAGGGGGCCTACTCGGACCTCGCAAGGTCAGCGCAGGCCCCCATCCCACACCCAAACCAGTATGGGGTTCTAAGGGCTAGCCCTTAGCGGGGTCCAGGGGCAGAGCCCCTGGCCTTGCTTCCTTCCCCCGATGGCCCCGGCAGCCTACCCCAGCCGGCCGATGGCGGCGATGACGGGGTCGGGCTTTTCGATGGGCACCATGTGGCCGGCTTCGGCGACGATCACCAGTTCGCTGCCGGGGATGGCGTCCTTGAAGGCGTGGGCGTAGGGGGCGGGGTAGATGCGGTCGCTGTCACCCCAGACCAGCACGGTTCGGGCCTTGATCCGGTGGATCCGGTCCTTCAGCCCGCGTTCGGGGATCGGGAACAGGAACTTGCCGGCCATGCCCATGGTGCGGGAGTTGTTGACCAGGAACGGGATCAGGAAGGCGGGGTCGTTGATGTTGACGTCCGCGGTCATCACCTTCTGGCCGAACTCCGCGTCGTGGAACATCAGCGGCGGGAATTCCCTCGGCAGCAGCGAGAAGATGTCCGGTGCCGGATGCGCCTCGATCCACAGCCCGGCCGAGGCGATCAGCACCAGCTTGTCGACCTCGTTCGGCGCCACCGCGGCCATTTCCGCCGCGATCATGCCGCCCATGGAGTGGCCGGCCAGGATGGGCTTCTTCAGGCCGAGCGCTTCCAGCACGTCCAGCGTATGTAGCGTCACGTCCTGCATGTCGCGGATGCTGGCGCATTCGTCCGATGCGCCGAAGCCCGGCAGCAGCGGCGCGGTGACGCGGTATTTCTGCGCCAGTTTCACCAGGAACGGATTATCCGCCTCCAGCCCGGAGGCGCCGTGCAGGAACACGACATCCTTGCCGGTGCCGCCTTGCAGGACATGAATTTCGCCGTGATGGGTCGGCAGCTTGATCAGGTCGATCATTTCGCGGGTACCGATTGCGGGATGGGCAGGGGTTCCGTGCCGAAGCCGGCGGGCAGCGGCGCGGGTTTGGAGCGCTTGGGCAACGGCTTGGCCCAGAAGCGGTTGTCGTCGGCGTGTTCGGGGAACATGTCGCGCAAATGCGGCATGACCTTTTCCGCGAACAGCTTGGTCGAATACATGCACTTGTCGACCGGCATGTTCCCGACATGCAGCAGCAGGAAGATGTTGCCGACATGCAGGCTTTTGATCAGGTGCTCCATGCGCTGGCGCACCGTCTCGGGCGAGCCTGCGATGATGTAGCCGCCGTCCACCAGATCCTTCCAGGTGAGTGGCGGCGCCACGGTGCGGGAGTACTGGTTCACGTTGCCGGTCTGCAGCGTCTTGATGGTGCGATAGCCAGGCGCATCCGCGAAGCCGGGGAAGACGTGCAGGCAGCGATTGTAGAAATAGAACGCGTGTTCGGAATACAGCCGCTCGGCCTCCTCGTCGGTTTCGGCCACGAACACGGTCTGCGCGAAGCCGGCGCGGTAGGGGGAGTTGTCGGCATTGCGTTCGCCGACGCGGTTCCAGTATCCCTCCATCAGCGACTGGGCGCGCTTGTAGCCGGAGAAGCTGAGATACGAGTAGCTGTAGGTGTGATCGAGGCAGAAATCATAGGTCTCGACCGAGCCGCCGCCGGGGATGTGGATCGGCGGATGCGGCTTCTGCACCGTCTTCGGCCACAGGTTCACATGGCGCAGCTTGGTGTAGCGGCCATTGAACGCAAAGGGTTCCTCTTCCGTCCAGGCGCGGATGATCAGGTCGTGCGCTTCGCTGTATTTTTCCCGGGTCAGGGCGGGGATGGTGCCGTAGCAGAAATTGGTATCCATCGAGGTGCCGACGGGGAAACCGGCGACCAGCCGGCCGCCGGAGATGCCGTCGAGCATGGCGAATTCCTCCGCCACCCGGATCGGCGGGTTGTAGAGCGCGATGGAGTTGCCGAGCACGACGATCGCCGCGTTCTCCGTCCGCCGCGCCAGGGCGGCGGCGATCAAATTCGGTGAGGGCATCAGCCCGTAACCATTCTGGTGATGCTCGTTGATGCCGATGCCGTCGAAGCCGAGCGTGTCGGCGTATTCGAGCAGGTCGAGATAGTCGTTGTAGACCTCATGACCTTTCACCGGATCATACAGCCGGTTGTCGATATCGACCCAGACGGAGCGGTGCTTCTCCCGGAAATCATCCGGCAGATGCGGCCAGGGCATCAGGTTGAACCACGTGAAGCGCATGTTGAAGCCTCCCACCTACTGATGAGTAGCATTGCCTGGATGTCGGGCGGGTGTCCAGCGGTTCGCGTCTCCATTCGGCATTTGACACTTTCGCGCAAAAGACCACATTGTGATCGCTTGCCGAGGGGAGTCCCGCAGGGGGCTGAGATACCGATGGTCCGGTTCCATTCAGGAGCCAGACGGCGCGGTGACCCTTAAATACCTGAACCGGGTCATGCCGGCGGAGGGACGGGGAATTTCCGCACCTACCCCCACTCCCGTTGCATTCGATCCGCTGACGACAACGGGAGAACAGCCATGACGGTCCAGCAGAAGCCAAGCTCGGTCACCACCGGCCCCATCGTGGGCTCGCGCAAGGTCTATTCCAGCCCCGAGGGACGGCCGGACATCCGCGTGCCGTTCCGCGTGATCACGCTGGATCCGTCGGCCAAGGAAGAGCCGTTCCCGACCTACGACACCTCCGGCCCCTACACGGACCCGGCCGTGACCATCGACCTCGCCACCGGCCTGCCGCCTTTGCGCAGCGCCTGGCTGGCCAAGCGCGGCTTCAGCCGCACCACGCCCCGCGCCGTGAAGCCCGAGGACAACGGCAATGTCGGCAGCGACAAGCTGGTGCCCGAGTGCCCGGCCGAAATCCCGGTCCTGGTCGGACAGGACGGCCAGATGGTCACGCAGTATGAATTCGCCCGCGCCGGCATCATCACCGAGGAGATGATCTATGTCGCGCACCGCGAGAACCTCGGCCGCCTGCAGGCCGCCGAGGGCGCGGCCGAGCGGATCGCCGACGGCGAGAGCTTCGGCGCCGAGCTTCCCGAGTTCATCACCCCCGAATTCGTGCGCAGCGAGATCGCCCGCGGCCGCGCCATCATTCCCGCCAACATCAACCACCCGGAGCTGGAACCGGTCATCATCGGCCGCAACTTCCTGGTGAAGGTGAATGCCAATATCGGCAATTCCGCGGTCAGCTCCGGCGTCGCCGAGGAAGTCGAGAAACTGGTCTGGTCCACCCGCTGGGGGGCGGATACCGTCATGGACCTGTCCACCGGGCGCAACATCCACAACATCCGCGGCTGGATCATGCGCAACGCCTCCGTGCCGATCGGCACCGTGCCGATCTATCAGGCGCTGGAGAAGGTGAACGGCGAACCCGACAAGCTCACCTGGGAAATCTTCCGCGACACGCTGATCGAGCAGGCCGAGCAGGGCGTGGACTATTTCACCATCCACGCCGGCGTGCGCCTGCACCACGTGCCGCTGACCGCCAAGCGCGTTACCGGCATCGTCTCGCGCGGGGGTTCGATCATGGCGCGCTGGTGCCTGTCGCACCACAAGGAGAGCTTCCTCTACGAGCATTTCGAAGAGATCTGCGACATCATGCGCAAGTATGACGTGTCGTTCTCGCTCGGCGACGGCCTGCGTCCCGGTTCCAACGCCGATGCCAACGATGCGGCGCAGTTCGGCGAGCTGGAGACCCTGGGTGAACTGACGAAGATCGCCTGGGCCAAGGGCTGCCAGGTGATGATCGAGGGCCCCGGCCACGTGCCGATGCACAAGATCAAGGTCAACATGACCAAGCAGCTGGAAGTCTGCGGCGAGGCGCCGTTCTACACCCTCGGCCCGCTGACCACGGACATCGCGCCGGGCTACGACCACATCACCTCGGCGATCGGTGCGGCCATGATCGGCTGGTTCGGCACGGCGATGCTTTGCTACGTGACGCCGAAGGAGCATCTCGGCCTGCCCAACCGCGACGACGTGAAGGTGGGCGTGATCACCTACAAGCTCGCCGCCCACGCCGCCGACCTCGCCAAGGGCCACCCGGCCGCCAGGCTGCGCGACGATGCGGTTTCGCGGGCGCGGTTCGAGTTCCGCTGGGAAGACCAGTTCAACCTGGCGCTGGACCCCGACACGGCCCGCAGCTTCCACGACGAAACCCTGCCGAAGGAAGCGCACAAGGTGGCGCATTTCTGCTCGATGTGCGGGCCGAAGTTCTGCTCCATGCGCATCACCCAGGACCTGCGCGTGGAAGCCGAACGCATGGCTGGCATGGAAGCCAAGAGTGCGGAGTTCGCCGAGAAGGGCAAGGCGCTGTATCTGCCCGAGGCGGCGGCGGAGTGACCTAGTGGTCCGATGCCAACGGGCACTTCAGCCCGTTGGCTGAATCGGCCCACAAAATCAAGCTAGTGCTCTGACGCATGCTGAACCATCCCAATGAGTCAGAGCACTAGGAGGCGGCAATCCCAGGGGGTTTTAGCCCCCTGGCTATCCGCGAAGAAACCTCCGTGCCAGGCCAACCAGCGTCTCGGGTGCCTGCAGATGCGGAAAGTGACCGGCGTCCGCCATCGCCTCGAACCGCGCTCCGGGCACCAGCGCAGCCACTTGTTGGCCAATGGAAGGCGGCCACAGGAAATCATGGGCGCCCGAGGCAACCAGCACCGGCGCCCGGATCGCGCCCCAATCCGCCGCCGTCATCTCCAACTGTCCCAGCGCCAGCGACAATTCGGCGTAGGCCGCTGGGTCGTTGCCCAGGTAAATTCCGCGATAGGCCGCCCGCTCCGCCGCGTGAGAGGGCGGAAAGGAGTTCGCCAGGCTCGCCTCCGCCACACCGCGCATGCCCACCACCCGCACCTTCGCCGCCCGCTCGGCCAGATAGCGGCGGGTTGGTCCCGCCATGTCCGGCGCGACGGCGCACATCATCAGCCGCCGCACCCGGGCCGGGTGACGGATCGCCAGGAGTGCCCCGGCCAGGGAGCCCAACGCCGCGCCGATCACGTCTACCGGCCCCGGGTGCAGCGCCGGCAGCAACATGCCGAGGTCGTCTGCCAGATCGGCCATGGTGAATGGACCGGGCGGTTTTTCAGATCGCCCGGCGCAGCGTAGATCCACCGCGATCACCCGGCGATCCGCCGCCAGCAGCGGGATGACCTGGCGCCAGCTTTCGCTGCTGCCGCCCAGTTCATGCAGAAGCAACGCCGGCACGCCGCCGCCGCCGGTATCCTCGACGAACAGGCTGATGCGGCCGGTATCTATGCAGGGCATGCGAGTGATCCTCCCGGACGACAGCGTCACCCGGGAATGGGGGGCCTCGCAAGGGGAAGGCCGGCGATCTCCTGGATCAGCTTGCGCCGTATCGCCTCCCCGAAGGCCGCATAATCATGCGCCACCACCAGGAACGCCCCCGGGCCGCCGATCACAGACTCCCGGTAATACGCTTCCAGCGACTGGCCCGGCGCCGTGCCATAGACCGGGCCACCCGTGACGATCGGCAGGCCGTTGATCGTGGTGCCCTCGGCCGCCAGCCTGTCCCGCACCGGCTCGGGGGGCGGCCCGTTGTTGTTGCCTCCGTCACCGGAGACGTCGATCGCCCGTCGCGTGCCCTTGAGCGGACAATCGGCCAGCACCTTGCCGCTGAACTCCAGCCCGCCGGAGAGGCTGGTCCACGTCATTGTCTGCGACGGCGGCACGGTCTCCAGTTGGTCCGACCAGGTCCGGGCGTCTTCCGGCCCGGCGATCCTCGTCCAGGGCATGACCAGCCGCTGATAGAAATATCCGCCCCATTCGATGTAGGCGATGGCAATGGCACCCAGCGGCCCGCCGGCGATGGCCGCCAGGACCTGCCGGTCGGTCAGCGCGTCGCGGTAGCCTTGGCGCTGCAGACGCGCGTCTTCCATGTCGATGGAGGCGGATACGTCGACCGCGAGCACCAGCAGCAGGTCGGCCACATCGACAGCCGGCCCGGGCGAAATGCCCGCGGCGAGGGAGCCGGCGAGGAAGGTGCGACGCGGGAGTCGGTGCATGGTTGCCATCGGCGGTAAGCGAAGTGCGAACTCCGGCGGGGTTCTCGTCAGGCCGGTCGGCCCGGCGATGAGTGGCGGTAATATTCCATCCGTCAGTCGGCCGTGAGTAATGGAAAATACTTGCGCCGGCCGCGATAATCAGCAATCAAATTACGCTCAATCCAACGCACCTGCCTCACTATAGCAAAGGCCCGGGCCAACCTGGGCGATAATGTCAAAGCCGACAAGGCGATACAGGGGGAACGAATGAACCAGATCACGCGGCGTGGCGCGCTGGCGCTTGGCCTGACGGCGATGGCCACAGGGCGCGGCCAGGCGGCCGAGAGCAAGAACGCGCCCGGTGTCACCGATACCGAAATCCTGATCGGCTCCACGCAGCCCTTCAGCGGCCCGGCCTCGTCCTACAGCACGATCGGCCGCACCCATGCGGCCTATTTCAAGATGCTCAACGAGCTGGGCGGCTTCAACGGGCGCAAGATCCGGCTGCTGCAACTCGATGACGCCTACTCGCCGCCGAAGACGGTGGAGCAGACCCGCCGGCTCGTGGAGCAGGAGAATGTCGCCTTCATCTTCGCCCAGCTCGGCACGCCCACGGGCATGTCCGCCCGCAAATACCTCAATGACAAGAAGGTGCCGGACGTGTTCGTGGCATCCGGCGCCACGCCGTTCTTCGATCACGCCCATTTCCCCTGGGTGATCGGCTGGCAGCCGAGCTACCAGATCGAGGGACGGGTCTACGCCAGGCATATCCTGAATACGAAGCCCGATGCGAAGATCGCGGTGCTGGCACAGAACGACGATTCCGGCCGCGACGCGATCAAGGGATTGAAGGACGGGCTCGGCGACAAGGCGGCCAAGATGGTCATCTCGGTCACGACCTACGAGACCACGGACGCCACGACCGATTCCCAGGTTCTCACCGCACAGGGCTCGGGCGCGGACGTGTTCTTCTTCTGGGGCATCCCGAAATTCTCCGCGATGACGATCCGCAAGGTCTACGACATCAGCTGGAAGCCGCTGTACATCGTCGGCAATCCCGCCTCTTCGGTCGCCACCGCGCTGGAGCCGGCGGGGCTCGACAAATCCAAGGGCCTCGTCACCAGCGCCTACATGAAGGATCCGAACGACCCGCAATGGGAGAACGATCCGGGCTACAAGGATTGGCGCGCCTTCCTGGCGAAATACTATCCGGATGGCGACGTGAAGGATGTCAACGTCGTCTACGGCTATTCGCAGGCGCAATGCCTGGAGCAGGTTCTGCGCGCCTGCGGCAACGATCTCTCACGCGACAACATCATGGCCAAGGCGTGGAGCATCGACTACCACCCGCCGATGTTCCAGCCGGGCGTGGATTTCAGCGTCAAGCCGGGCGACATCTCCGGGATCAAGCGCCTCAGGCTGGTTCGCTTCGATGGGCGGGCGTGGGTGCCGTTCGGAGATCCGGTGGGCGCCTGAGCGCGGGATGATCCCGCGGACCCTGTTCCAGCCTGAGCACGACCTGTTCCGCGACCAGGTGCGCCGCTTCATCGCCGACGACATCACGCCCCATCACGCCGATTGGGAGAAGGCCGGGATCGTGCCGCGCTCGCTGTGGCTGGAGGCCGGGCGGCGCGGCCTGCTGTGCACCGGCGTGCCCGAGGCATACGGCGGCGCGGGAGGGGATTTCCTGTTCGGCGCCATCATGATCGAGGAAATGGCTCGCGCCGGCGCCACGGGTCCCACCTTCTATCTGCACTCCGACATTGTCGCGCCGTATCTGGTTCATTACGGTACCGAGGCGCAGAAACGGCGCTGGCTTCCGCCGATGGCCACGGGCGAGGTTATCGTCGCGCTGGGCATGACCGAGCCCTCGGGCGGCAGTGACGTCGCCGCCATGCGCACGACCGCGCGGCGGGACGGGGATGACTACGTCATCAACGGCCAGAAGGTGTTCATCACCGCGGGCTTCAACGCCGACCTGCTGCTGCTCGCCTGCAAGACGGATCCGGCCGCCGGGGCGCGTGGGGTCAGCCTGATCCTGGTGGAGACGGACCGGCCGGGGTTCGCGCGCGGACGGATGCTGGAGAAACTCGGGTGCAAGGCGCAGGACACCGCCGAGCTGTTCTTTTCCGACCTGCGCGTTCCGGTGTCGAATCTGCTTGGGGAAGAGGGAAGGGGCTTTCAGCTGCTGATGAAGGAATTGTCGCAGGAGCGGCTGGTGCAGTCGATCCGCGCCATAGCGTCCTCGGAGGCGGCGCTGGAATGGACGGTCGCCTACGCCACGGAACGCAAGATGTTCGGGCAGACGCTGGCCGAATTCCAGAACACGCAATTCAAGCTGGCGGAAATGAAGGCCGAGCTGACGATGCAGCGCGTGTTCGTGGATCGTTGTCTGGAGCTGCATCTGCGGGGCGAACTGGACTCCGTGGACGCGGCGATGGCGAAGCTGGTGAGCGCGGAATTGCAGGGCAAGGTTATGGACCAGTGCCTGCAGTTCTTCGGCGGCTGGGGATACATGTGGGAATATCCGATCGCGCGGGCCTTCGCGGACGCCCGCATGGGGCGGATCGGCGGCGGCAGCGTGGAGACGATGAAGTCCATTATCGCCAAGGCGATGTTGGGCAGAAGAAAGGGCTGACGGCCTGGGTGGTGGGAGCGTCCGAGGTCGACGGATCGTGAGCCACGCCCGGCGTTCCGGGCGGCCCGCCCCGCGGTGATTGGTTTCCACGTTCGGGCTTCAGGCAATATCACGGGGGGGCAGCCATGGATTTCGCCTTGACCGACGACCAGCGGGCGATCCGCGATGCCATCGCCCGGATCTGCGCCGAATTCGGCGACGATTACTGGTACCGCAAGGATCGCGATCACGAGTTTCCGCATGAATTCGCCCGCGCCTTCGCCGAAGCCGGCTGGTTCGGCGCGCTATTCCCGGAGGCATGCGGCGGTGCCGGTCTGGGAATGACCGAGGCGGTCATCATCATGGAGCAGGTCGGGCATCTCGGCTTCAATGCCTGCTCGGCGCTGCACATGAACATGTTCGGCTGCATGCCGATCGTGAAGTTCGGCAGCCCCGAACAGCAACGGCGCTTCCTGCCGCGGATCATCGACGGCAGCGACCGCGCCTGCTTCGGCGTGACCGAGCCGGATGCCGGGCTGGACACCACGCATATCCGCACCTTCGCCACCCGCGAGGGGGATCGTTACATCGTCAACGGCCGCAAGGTCTGGACCTCCACCGCCCAGGTGGCCAACAAGATCCTGCTGCTCACCCGCACCACCCGCTTCGAGGAGAGCAAGCGCCCCAGCCACGGGATGACGCTGTTCTACACCGACCTCGACCGCAGCAAGGTGGAAGTGCGGATGATCGAGAAGATGGGCCGCAACGCCGTCGATTCCAACGCGCTGTTCATCGATGGCCTGGAAATCCCGGAGGAGGATCGCATCGGCGAGGAAGGCCGCGGCTTCCACTACCTGCTGGCCGGGCTGAACTCGGAACGGCTCATCGTCGGCGCGGGCGTTCTGGGGGCGGCGCGCTACGTGCTCGACAAGGCGGCCGCCTATGCCAAGGACCGCGTCGTGTTCGGACGGCCGATCGGCCAGAACCAGGCGATCCAGCATCCGCTGGCGGAACTGTGGATCGAGCAGCAGGCCGCCGAACTGATGCTGTATCGCGGCGCCGCGCTGTACGATCAGGGTGCGGAATGCGGCTCGGAGGTGAACGGCGCCAAATATCTCTGTGCGGAAGTGTTCTTCAAATCGGCGACCCGGGCGGTGCGGACGCATGGCGGTTTCGGCTATGCTAAGGAGTTCCATGTCGAGCGCTATTTCCGTGAATCGATCCTGCCCCTGATCGCCCCGGTGAGCCAGGAGCTGGTGCTGTCGTATGTCGCGGAACGGGCGCTCGGCCTGCCGAAATCATATTGAAGGATCCTCGCATGTGGCCCATTCGCTCGGCTCTGTTCGTTCCCGCGCACCGACGCGACTGGGTGGCAAAGGCGATCCGGGTGTCGCCCGGCGCGGTGGTGCTGGACATCGAGGATTCCGTGCCGCCGCAGTTCAAGCCGCAGGCGATGGCGCTGCTGAAGGAGGAGATCGCCGAGCTGAAGGCGGCCGGCGTCGGCGCGTTTGTCCGTGTGCAGCCGATGTTCGACGGCACGGCGGCGGAGATCGAGGCAGCGGTGACGGATGGGCTGACCGCGATCGTGCCGCCGAAGGTGGCGAAGCCGGAAGAGATCCGCCATCTGGCCGATCTGCTGAGCTATTACGAGGGACGAAACGGTGTCGCGCACGGCAGCGTCGGCATCCTGCCGCTGCCGGAGACGGCCGAGGGGATGTATGGCGCCCGTGACCTGGCAATGGCCAGCCCGCGGGTGCGGGGGATCCATGGCGCGCTGAGCGGCCCGGTTTCCGGTGATTTCGCCCGAGCCTTCGGGTTCCGCGCGACGACGGAAGGATGGGAGCAGCTGTACCTCGGCTCCAAGCTGGTGCTGGACAGCCGGGCGGGCGGGGCGATGTATCCGATGGCGGGCATATTCGGCACCCCGCAGGACGACCTGGCCGGGGTGGAGCGGCTGATCCGGCGCGCCCGCGATCTCGGCTACACCGGCGTGGCGGTGATGCACCCCTCGCATGTGGCGATCGCCAACACGGTCTATCGCCCGACGGCGGAGGAGGTTGCGTATTACCAGGGCCTGCTGGCGGCGTTCGAGGCGGCGGAGAAGGCGGGCCTGGGCGCGGTGAGCTACCAGGGGGCGATGGTGGACTACGCCATGCTGCCGCTGGCGCAGGAGATCATCGCGGAGGCCGAGCGGAACCGGGCCGTTGGGCGGGTTGGCGGAGACGGCCGGTGAGCGACGGCGGGGAGCGCGCCCGCTGGGATGCACGGTTCGGGGCGGCCTGGGTTCCTCTGCCCTCATTCTTTGGCGGCTTGGTCAACCAGTCTTCCGAGCTCGGTTGCCGTCAGCGTGCCCGGCACAGCCATCGTTCCTACAACGAGACCCGGCGTTCCCTGAAAACCGAGCGCATGAGCTTCGCCGGCGACCCTTATCAGCTCCACGTCGATCTCGCCTCGGTGCGCTGCCAGGTCGCGATCCAACTGTGCCATGTCCGCGCCCGCCTCCAAGGCGGCCTGCCTGATCGCCGCGGCGTCCATCGTGCGTGGGAGACCGAAAAGGGCCTTGTGAACCGCGGGATACTTGCCCTGCCATTGCGCGGCGAGCGCGACACGCGCGGCAGCTACGGAAGCACCGCCGAAGATGGGCCATTCCTTCAACACCAGCCGCACGCGTCGGTCCTTCGCCACCAGGGTCTCCAGCGCCGGCTGCAGTATCCGGCAGTAGGGACATCGGTAGTCGAAGAACTCGACAACCGTCACGGCGCCGGCCTCGTTTCCGACCACCGGGGCGTTCGGGTCGTTCTGGATTTGTCGCAGAAGATCCGGCGAAGGCCCGGCGGCGGGCGACAATGGCACCACGTTCCGCGGGCCGGAAGCCATCAGATAGCCGAGCCCGATCACGCCAGCGGCGAGGATGATCGGCAATCCATATCTCGGCCGCCCAGATCTTGACCGACTAGCCATTCTCCCCAACCAATTCAAGGTGGCATCACGGGGGACCTGGCGTCATCCAGCCCCGTTCGCCGAACATCCGCCAGCCTCTCGCTTCGATCCTGGAATCCTAGCGACGCGCTTGCCGCTGGCAGCCGCTGCGATCTGGTTTTACACTCAGCTATATGCGGTTCGTGCCTATAGCATCGCGCCCGTATCATTGGAGTGTAAAACCGCTTGATATCCCTTATTTATCATGGGGCTGACGATCCCCTGGCGGAGTCCAAGGGCAGAGCCCTTGGCCGTGGTTTCCTATGACCTTGCCGCGAGTTGCCCTGGAGGCGATCGGTCAGTTGCCCGATGCGGAGATCGATATTGCCGATGCGGCTTTGCAGCTTGCGCGCGTGGATGCGCCGGAGGCTGATTGGCTGGCGGCGCGGGCTAAGCTTTCCGAACTGGCGCGCGAGGCGGTGGAGGTCGCTCAGGGCGTGGCGGATGATGATCTGTCCGCCCGCGCTGGCGCCTTGGCGGGACTGATTGCCGGGCGGCACGGCTATGCCGGCGATATCGAGAGCTATGACGATCTGGCAAATGCGAATCTGATCCGGGTGACCGAGCGCAAGCTCGGGTTGCCGGTTTCGTTGGGCATTCTCTGGCTGCACGCGGTTCGGGCGGCCGGGTGGATGGCGCATGGGGTGGATTTTCCGGGTCATTTCCTGATCGCCCTGCAGGGCCGCGACACCAAGGTGATGCTGGACGTATTCGACGGCGGCACGCCGCTCGATCCGAAGGACCTGCGCGCGCTGATCAAGCGCGTGGAAGGCCCGAAGGCGGAATTGCGGCCAGGCCTGCTGCAGGCGATGGGCGCGCGGGACGTGCTTCTGCGGCTGCAGAACAACATCAAGATCCGCCGCCTGAAGAACAACGATCTGCCGGGCGCGCTGGTCTGCGCGGAGGACATGCTGCTGATTGCGCCGGACTATTCCGCGTTGTGGCGGGAAACGGCGCTGATCAACCAGCGGCTGGACCGGGTGGGCGCTGCGCTGCGCTGCTTCGAGCGGTTCCTGAAGCTGGTGCCGCAGGGCGAGGCCGCCACGAGGGCGCGGGCGGCGATGGACGAATTGCGGTCGCGGCTGAACTAGTGGTCCGATGCCAACGGGCACTTCAGCCCGCTGGCTGAATCGACCCACAAAATCAAGCTAGTGCTCTGACGCATGCTGAACCATCCCAATGAGTCAGAGCACTAGCGTCGGAAGCACGCCCCTGCCGCCATTGCGGCGCGTCAGGGATGCGCCAACCGGTTTAGGACCATCGGTAACCATGCCACTTCGTTCCGCTAGATGATCGCCGTCATTGGCGCCGGCGGCCGGTTGGGCACCGCGGTTTGCCACGCCCTGGCCGCGGCCGGGCAGGCGTACCGGCCAGTGGTGCGCGCGCCGGATCGTTGGCAGGCGCTGGGCCTCTCCGGCGTTCCGGTGCGGGCGGATCTGGAGGATCCCGCCGGCATGGCGGCGGCGCTGGCGGGGACGGACCGGGTCGTCTGCTGCGCCCATGCGCGTTTCACCCCAGCGGTGCTGGCGGCGGCGCCGGTCGGGGCGCGGCTGGTGCTGATGGGCTCCACGCGCCGCTTCTCCCGCTGGCCGGACGAGGGCGGCGATGGCGTCCGCAGGGGCGAGGCGGCGTTCCTGGCCAGTGGACGGCCCGGCGTGATGCTGCACCCCACCATGATCTACGGCGCCGCGGGCGAGGACAACGTTCAGCGTCTGGTGGCATTGCTGCGCCGCCTGCCGTTCGCGCCGCTGCCCGGCGGCGGCCGCGCGCTGGTGCAGCCGATCCATCTGGACGATGTCGTGCGCTGCATCCTGGCGGCGCTTCGCCATCCCTGGGAGGCGCCGGAGGTGCTGGTGATCGCCGGTCCGCGGCCGATGCGCTATCGCGATTTCCTCGCAGCGGTCGCGCGCGCCGCCGGCCTGCGGCCGCCGCCGGTGCTGCCGGTGCCGGAGTTGCTGCTGCGCGGGCTTGCCACCCTCACGCCGTTCCTGCCGATGCTGCCGACCGTCCGCGCGGCCGAAATCCGCCGGCTGACCGAGGACAAGGATTTCGACATCGCGCCGATGCGGGAACGGCTCGGGGTAGAGCCGATCGAGCTGGAAGAAGGGCTCGCCCGGAGCAACCTGGGCCGCCTCCCCGGTCCGCCAGGCTAATCCGCCAGGCTATTTCGTCAGCAGGCGGTAATCGCCGTTGGCCGCCGGCGCGCCCTTGGCCGCTTCGGCCAGGTCCCGCATCAGGCGGTCGGCGATCGGGGTGCGGAAATGCAGCGGGTCCCAGTAGTGCGTCGGCACATCGGTGATCGGGCTGGGGATCATGAAATCGACGACATGGGTATTGGGCGTGTTCCGGGCGATTTCCGCCACGCGGGCCTTGCACTCGTCCATCACCGCCGCGCCGTCGGTGCCTTCGGGCGGCTGGAGGCCGCGGTAATAGGGTACGAAGAACAGGATCTTATCGGTCGATGCCGGTAGCAGGTTGAGCGTGGCTTGCAGCATAGGGTGGGTGGGGAACTTCAGGGCCGCGCGATCGAGGCTGCTGTGCTGCCCCGGTTGCGCGGTCTGCACCGGCGGCAGCTTGTGGCGCACCCGCTCAAAATCGTACAGGCTCTCGTCGGGCAGGAAGTCCGTATAGCCGTCCCGGCCGTAGCGCCGCTGCTTGATGCCGATCAGCATGGCGAACTGCGAGGCGGCTTCCTGCACCGCGTACGGGTTGTACATGTGGCGATAGGCGGGCCAGAGGTTGGGCTCGTACATCCACTCGGGGAAGACGCGCGGCGTGAGCTTATCGTAGGTGTCGCCGGTGCCGCACCAGACGACGTCCAGCCCGATCATCACCACCTTCGCGTGCGGATGGGAGCGGGCGAAGACCTCCAGGATACGCGACTGTTCATAGGCCGTGGCGCTGTTCATCGCCAGGTTGACGAATGACGCGCCGAAGGCCGGATTGAGCATCTGCGGGCGCAGCAGCCGGCTGGTGGAGGTGCCGGTGATGGCGCTGTCGAAGTTGGGCTTGCGGGCCAGCGCCGGAAACGAGAAGCGGGCGTTGGTGGAGACCGGCCCACGGTTGAAAGGCGGCGACAGGGGCAGGATGTCCCAGGGATCGACGGTGACCACGAACGTATAGATGAACGCCATGACGCCGAGCGCCGAGGCAACGGCGAGGCGGAAGAACCGGCGCCAGTCCGGCGCGGCAGGCGGCTTGTTCGGCATGTCAGAACTGGAAGTAGATGAATTCATTGGGCAGCCGTCCACCGATCAGCAGCAGCACCAGGGCCATCGCCAGGCCCGCCAGGGCCGCCAGCCATGGCGAGGGGCGCAGATACTCCAGCGCCAGGCGCTGCGTCGATGGCCCGAGAACTGCGAACCCGGCGGCCACCGGCACCACCCAGCCATTCGGCAGCTTCACCGAGCCGATGCCGTTCCACAGCGCCATGGACTGAAATACCCGCGCCGCGGTGGTGAAGTCCGGCGAGCGGAACAGCACCCAGCCGCCCATCACGAACAGCATCGTCAACACCCAGCCGGCCAGCCAGGGCAGGCGCGGTCCCGACCTGTTCCAGGCGCCGTTCACCGCCAGCGCCAAGCCATGCAGGCCACCCCAGGCCACAAACGTCCAGGCCGCCCCGTGCCACAACCCGCCCAGCAGCATCGTGGCAATCACGTTTGCTGCCTGGCGAAACGCGCCGTGCCGGTTGCCGCCGAAGGGGATGTAGAGGTAGTCGCGCAGGAAGCGCGACAGCGTCATGTGCCAGCGCCGCCAGAACTCCCGGATCGACAGCGACCGGTAGGGCGCGTCGAAATTGAACGGTATGCGCAGGCCGAACATCAGCGCGAGGCCGATCGCCATGTCGGAATAGCCGGAGAAATCGAAGTAGATCTGCAGCGAATAGGTCAATGCCGCCGCCCAGGCCTCGGCGCCGTTCAGCAGCGCGCCGCTCGCGGCTTTTTGAAACAGCGGGTCGCAGGCCATGGCCACGGTGTCGGCGGCGGCAACTTTCTTCGCGGCACCCAGCAGGAACAGCACGAAGCCGCGGCCCAAATTCTCCCACATTTCCGGCCGGCGCGGTGACGCGGGGAACTGGCCGATGATCTCGTTGTGGCGAACCAGCGGGCCGGCGATCAACTGCGGAAAGAAGGTTACGAACATGCAGAAATCGAGGAAGCCGTAGATGTGCTTGTCGCCGCGTTTCAGGTCGATCAGGTAGGAGATTTTCTGGAAGACGAAGAAGCTGATGCCGAGCGGCAGGACGATGTCCCAGGGCCGGAAGGACTCGCCAAGCACCGCCGAGACATTGGCGCCGAAGAAATCGGCGTATTTGAAGATGCAGAGCACCACCAGATTGAGCACGACGCCGGCAGTCGGCAGCCAGCGCCAGGCCAGCCGCCCGTACAGGTGGACGATCGCGTAGTTGGCCAGCGTGAGCCCCACCAGCAGCGGCACGAAGCGGATGTTCCAGTAGCCGTAGAATGCCAGCGAGGCCAGCACGACAATGGTCTGCCGCAGCGAGCGCCGGTCGGCCGCCCAGTAATACAAGCCCAGCACGACCGGCAGGAAGACCAGGATGAAGGCGTCGGAATTGAACAGCATCGGCGGGAATGCTCACGGCGACAGGAAGGATGGCGTTGAATGGTCCCATTCGATGCAGGCCGTACAGGCCAGAGGAAGCCGCCCTACCTAGACACACAAGTCCGGGGCGGTGGCAAGCCCGGGGTGAGATGGCGCGCGGCCAGCTATTCCTCCGGCTCCGTGGTGAACAGCAGCGGATAGCCCTTCTTCCGCCCTGCGTCGGTGGCATTGGTCGCCTTGGTCTCCGCGACGTCCTTCGTATAGACCGCGACGACGCAGGCGCCCCGGCGATGCGCCGTCATCATGACCCGCATGGCCTGATCCTCGCTGACGCGAAACTCCGCCTTCAGGACGATCACGACGAATTCGCGCGGCGTGTAGTCGTCATTGACCAGAATGACCTTGTGCAGGCGCGGCCGCTCGGTCTTGAGCTCAATCTTGGCTTTCGGTTTGGTATTGGTGTCACTCATCGGGGGCGCCACTCCTGATGACATTGCGGCTACGGCAACGTAACCGTGCCGGTGTGCGTGGCCCGGATCGTCTGCCGTTCCCGCGTGTATCTCGCGTTGTATACCAAACTCGGGATGGAAAGACGAAGGACCATTTGATGGCTGTTCCCGGCCGCGACGCGACGGCGCGGCCAGGAATTGCTTGCGGCCAGAGGCCGGCTGAGGCCGGTCAGGCCTTGACGAGCGGGCAGCCCCCCTCGCTGAGCGGGCGGAAAGCCTGATCGGCGGGAACCGTTGAAATCAGCTTGAACACGTCATAGGGGCTGGTACTCTCCGCCGGCGTCTTGGTCTCCATCAGATAGGCCGGATGCAGCTTGCGCCCGTCTTCGCGGATCTTGCCGGGGCCAAACGCGTCGTCATCCGTCGGCATCGCCTTCATGCGGGCGATCACCGCCGCACCATCCTTTTTCAACTCCTCCAGACCCATGTCCGCCACCGCCTTCAGGTAGTGCAGCGTGCTGGAATACAGTCCCGCATTGGCCATGTTGGGCCAAAGCTTGGGCGTCTTCACCTTGACCCGGTTGTTGAACGCGCGGGTGCGGTCGTTCAGGTCCCAGTAGTATGTTTGAGTGGCGATCAGCCCCTGCGCGGCTTCCAGCCCGATGGCGCGAATGTCCGTGTCGTAGGACAGCAGCGAGACGATCTGCATCGTCTTGGTCAGGCCGAACTCGCGCGCCTGCTTGATGCTGCCGATCATGTCCGCGCCGCCGTTGCACAGGGCGAGGACCTTGGCGCCGGATGCCTGGGCCTGCAACAGCAGGGCCGAGAAATCCGACGTGTCGGGGAACGGATAGAACGCCGTGCCCAGCACGGTGCCGCCATTCTTGATCACCGCCGCGGCGCCGTCTTTCGCCAATTGCTGGCCGAACGAGTAGTTGGGGGCGATGAAGTACCAGCTGGTGCCGCCCTTCTTCACAATCGCGGTGCCGGACGTATTCGCCAGCACATACGTATCCCAGGCCCAATGCACATGGTTGGGGCTGCACTGTTTCCCGGTAAGCTCCGTTGTGCCGGGACCGGACAGCATCATCGGCTTGTTCTTCTCGCGTGCGATCGTCGCGCAGGCGAGCGAGGTGGCCGAGGTGTTGACGTCGAGCAGGGCATCAACGCCTTCCTGGTCGAACCAGCGCCGGGCGATGGTGACCGCGTTATCCGGCTTGTTCTGATGTTCGGCGACCAGGACTTCCACGTCCCAGCCTTTGGCCGCCGCACCGAAATCCTCCAGCGCCTGTCGCGCGCACGCCTCGGACGGGCGCGAAAGATCCGCGTAGGGGCCCGACAGATCGGTAATGATGCCGAGCTTCAGCTTCTTGGGCGGAGATTGCGCCCAGGCACGCGTCAGCGGCAGGGTGGCGGCCGCGGCAGCGGCCTTCAGGGCAGTTCTGCGAGCCAGTATCATCTGGTATTTTCCTGTTTGCGTTTCCGTGGACGGGTTATGCCATCCATTGCGCGCACAGGCCATGCGTGAACCTGGTCAGAGAACGCCATTCTTGTGCAGCGATTGCAATTCTTCCGGGCTGGTGCCGCAAATCTCCGCCAGCAGCGCGTCGGTGTGTTCGCCGAGCTGCGGCGGGCGGCTGATCTCGGCCGGCGAGTTTGACAGTTTGATCGGGCAGCCGACGGTCTGATAGGTGCCGCGCGGCGGGTAGTCGACGTCGACGATCATCTCCCGTTCCCGCAGATGCGGGTCGGCCAGCACTTCGCCGGTATCGAGGCAGGCGCCGCAGGGCACGCCGGCATCGCCCATCAGCTTCATCACCTCGTGCTTGCCGCGCTGGCGGGTCCAGGTTTCGACGATGGCGTCGAGCGCCGCGCGGTTCTCCCAGCGGGCTTCCAGCGTCTTGAAGCGGGGATCGTCGATCAGTTCCGGCTGGCCCATGACCCGGGCGACCGCCGGCCACATCTGCGGCTGGGCGAAGATGTAGACGTAGTCGTTCGGTCCGCCCGGCGAACACGCATAGGTGGTGCCGGGCACGTTGCGGCCGAGCTGGTTGCCGGTGCGCGGCATCGGGTGGCCGAAGCGCTGGTGGTCGCGCAGGCTGACGCGGATCAGGTTCACCACGGCGTCCTGCATGGACACTTCCACATGCTGGCCCTTGCCGGTGGTGTGGCGCTGCTGCAGGGCGGCCAGGATGCCGATGGCCATGTGCATGCCGGTGCCGCTGTCGCCGATGGCGGGAAACACGTAGGTGGGCGGGTTTTCGGGAAACCCGGTCACGCTCATCGCCCCGCCCATCGCCTGGGCGATCGGTTCGAAGCTCTTGAAGTTGCTGTACGGGCCATAGGTGCCGAAGCCCTTGATGGTGGCGTAGATCAGTCGCGGGTTGATTTTGGACAGCACGTCATAGCCAAGGCCGAGGCGGTCCAGCGCGCCCGGACCGAAATTCTCCACCAGCACGTCGGAATTGGCGATCACCTGCTTGAACAGGGCCTTGCCTTCCTCCGTCTTGAGGTTGAGCGTCAGGCTGCGCTTGTTGGCGTTCAGCAGCAGGAAAAACAGGCTGTCGCTGTCCTTGTCGCGCATGTTCTGCCGGGCGACGTCGCCGCCGTTCGGCTCCTCCAGCTTGATCACGTCCGCACCGAGGAACCCGAGCATCTGCGCGCAGGCGGGGCCGGCCTGGTTATGTGTCATGTCGATGACGCGAATGCCGGACAGGGCCTGGCTCATGCTCGTTTGCTCCGATTATTGTCGTTCTGTTGGCGGCGACGGTGCGGGGTTGGGACGCTCGGTGTCAATTCCCGTTGGCAATTATGGGGGCCTGGGATGCGGCCCTGGATGCTTGACACCCCGGGGCAAAATCCCGAGCGTTTTGCCAAGTCAAACATAATCGAGAGCGGAAACATGTCTGAAGCCATGCAGGAAGATCGTCCGGCCGTGCGAGAGCCGGCGCAGTTCGATGTGGTCGTTGTCGGCGGCGGCCTGGGCGGGCTGTATGCGCTGCACCGGCTGCGCGGAATGGGGCTGACGGTTCGGGTGTTCGAGGCCGGATCGGGCGTCGGCGGCACCTGGTTCTGGAACCGCTATCCCGGCGCGCGCTGCGATGTGGAGAGCATGGAATATTCCTATTCGTTCGACAACGCGTCTGCAGCAGGAATGGAAATGGCCGGAACGCTACGGCACCCAGCCGGAGATCCTGCGCTACATCAACCACGTCGCGGACCGGTTCGACCTGCGCCGCGACATCCAGTTGAACACCCGGGTGAAGTCCGCGGTGTTCGATCCGGCAGACCGACCGCTGGACGATCACGACCGACAAGGGCGACGTGGTCACGCGCGCAGTTCTGCGTCATGGCGAGCGGCAATCTGTCCACGCCGCGGGTGCCGGACTTCAAGGGCATCGAGAACTTCAAGGGCAAATGGTACCACACCGGCCTGTGGCCGCAGGAGGGCGTGGATTTCTCCGGCCTGCGCGTCGGCGTGATCGGCACCGGATCGTCCGGCGTGCAGATGATCCCGCTGATCGCCGCCCAGGCGGACCATCTGACGGTGTTCCAGCGCACCGCCAATTTCAGCCTGCCCGCGCGCAACGCGCCGCTCGATCCGGAGAAGGAGCGCCAGCACAAGGAAGAATACGAGGCACGCCGGCGCGCCGCGCTCGACACGCCGTTCGGCATTGCCGGCCATCCCGCCGCCGACCAAATCCGCGCTGGAGGCCACCGAGGAGGAGCGTCTGCGCGCCTATGAGGCCAAATGGGCCGAGGGCGGCAGCATCAGCTTCCTGTATTCCTACACCGACCTGCTGGTGAACAAGGCGTCCAACGACACCGCGTCGGAGTTCGTGCGCCAGAAGATCCGCAGCATCGTGCGCAATCCGGCGGTGGCGGAAATGCTGGCGCCGAAGGATCATCCGATCGGCACCAAGCGGCTCTGCCTCGATACCAACTATTACGAGACCTACAACCGCAACAACGTCTCGCTGGTGGACGTGAGGAACAACCCGATCGAGGAGATCACCGAAACCGGCGTGCGCACGCGCGACGGCGAATACGGACGTTCGACGCCATCGTGTTTCGCCACCGGCTTCGACGCCATGACCGGCGCGCTGCGCGAGATCGACATTCGGGTCCAGGCGACGGTCCGTCGCTGGCGGAGGAATGGGAGGCCGGGCCGCGCACCTATCTCGGGCTGATGGTCTCGGGCTTTCCCAACATGTTCATCATCACCGGGCCGGGCAGCCCGTCGGTGAAGACGCAGATGATCCTGGCGATCGAGCAGCACATCGACTGGATCGGCGGACTGCCTGACCTATCTGCGCGCGCACGGCATACAGCCGGATCGAACGCGGACCCGAAGGCGCAGAACGCGATGGGTGCAGCACGTGAACGACGTCGCGGACAGCACGCTCTATCCGCTGGCGAACTCCTGGTATATGGGCGCGAACATTCCCGGCAAGCCGAAGGTGTTCATGCCGTATGTCGGTGGTTTCGCCGGCTACAAGCAGAAATGCGATGCCGTGGCCGCCAATGACTACGAAGGGTTCGTGCTGACGAAGTAGCGCAGATCAGCCGCGGGTGTCGCGGGCTGCCTGCGCGTTGCGCACAGCCTGCGACACGCTGCCGATCTTGGCTCCGTGTACGACCGGGCGGGCCTTGCGGTTGCGCAGCGCCCGCATGCCCTGAGCGGATGTCTGGCCCGCTACGGGATGGTGCACCGGGCCGGTACGCTTGCGATGCAGCGCTTCCTGCATCGCGGCGATGGAACTGGCGCGCCGGGCCGCCGCGGATATCTGCGACAGCCGTGCGTTGACGCGCTTCAGCGCCCGGGCGAACACCTGTTTCTTTGCCGCCAGCCCACGTTCGCTTGGGGTCTCCGGCGTGGCGCCACGTGGCTCGGCCTTGCCGCGCCGAACACGCCGGCGATCCCGAATGATGTCCCTCACCCGGCCATGCTGCCCGCGCAGCCATCGTGCCAGGTCGACGACATCCTCACGCGGGAGCTCCTCGAGGACCGGATAGTGGCTCTGGCGAACAGGCCCCAGTTCGCTCTCGGCAAGCAGACCCTGTTCGGCCGCGAATTCGACGCCCATGACGTGCTCCTTCAATGATCGCGCCAGCAGGGTAGATAAGCGGAACGATCCGGTTATCCGCCCTGCCGCTGGTTCCTGTCAGCCGTTCGCCTTGTGCATCAGCTCGGCGACTTTATCGATCACCGGCATCGCCTTTTCCGCCGGCTCGGACTCGACGTTGAACACCACCCGTTCCACGCCCAGGTCCTCGTAGCGCTTCATGAGGTCCAGGTCCTGCTTGGGGAACCACACCGTGATGGCGATGGAGGCCGGATCACGCCCGGCCTCGGCGCATTGTTGGCGAAAGGCCGGGATCATGTCGGCGATCTCGCCGGTGCCGCCGCGGCCGGCCTGCGGGATCCAGCCGTCGCCGTAGCGGATGGCGCGGCGGGCGGAATACGGATAGGCGCCGCCGACGATCACCTGCGGATGCGGCTTCTGCACCGGCTTCGGCCAGGCCATCATCGGATCGAAATTGACGAACTCGCCGTGATATTCAGCCTTGGACTTCGTCCAGATCTCCTTCATCGCCTCGATGTTCTCGCGCGCCCGCTTGTGGCGGCTGGTGAACTCGGTGCCGTGGTTCTCCATCTCGTCCTGGTTCCAGCCGTTGCCGATGCCGAACAGGAACCGCCCGCCGGTGACGTTGTCGATCGCTGGCCACCAGCTTGGCCGTCTGGATCGGATCGCGCTGCGCCACCAGGCACACGCCGGTGCCGACCATCAGCTTCTTGGTCGCCATCGCCGCCGCGGTCAGCGTCACGAACGGGTCCATCGCGTCGTAGTATTTCTTCGGCAGATCGGTGCCGCCGGGGAAGGGGGTCTTCCGCGACAGGGGGATATGCGAGTGCTCGGGCGCCCAGACGACTTTCGAAGCCGCGCTGCCTCCAGCGCCTGGCCGAGTTCGCCCGGCCCGATCGAATAGTCGGTGAAGAACATGGATACGCCGAATTTCAGCATGACTTGGTTTCTCCGGTTACGATGTTCGATTATTGGGCGGCAGCGGCGGGCAGATCCTTGAAGGCCGGCATGACGGCTTCCGCCACCCATTGGAATTGCTCCAGCATCACCGCTTTCGGTGTGCCCATGCTGGTGGACAGGTTGATGTGCTGCATGCCGGGGTAGCGTTCCTCCAGCTTCTTCACATGCGCGATCAGATCGTCCGGCGTGCCGGCGAACCAGGCGCCGGTCTTCATGAAGTGCTCCAGCGCCGGCACGCCCGCTTCCGCCCAGCCGCCGCGGCGCTGGGTGGCGGCAACCTGCTCGGGCGTGAGGCCCGGCACGAAGCCGAGCGGGGCGAACATCTTCACGTGTTCCTCGTAGAACGGCGTCATTTCGCGGATCGCCTGCTCGCGCGTTTTCGCCAGGTGGAAGAAGATGCCGACGGTCAGGTTTTCGCCAAGCTGCCAGTTCTTGCCGGCGCGCGCGGCGGCGTCGCGATAGGCGTGGATCGGGCCTTCGGCCATCGTCGCCGCTCCGCCGCCGACGGCGCCCTTGATGTTGTGCCTGACCATGAAATCCATCGCCCGCGGCGTGGCCGAGACGATCGGCTGCCAGCAATCCACCGGCAGGTTCACCGGGCGCGGCACCAGGGCCAGTTCCTTCAGCTGATAGCCGCGATAGGGCACTTCCGGCGGCAGGGTGTAGTGCCTGCCCTTGTGGGAGAAGCGCGCGTTGTTGAACGCCTTGAACAGGATCTCGACCTGTTCCTCGAACAGCTCGCGGTTGGCGTTCTGGTCCTGCATCGGGGAGCCGAAGGTTTCCACCTCCCGCGTGTGGTAGCCACGCCCGACGCCGAACACGGTGCGCCCCTTGGTCAGGATGTCCGCGACGGCGTAATCCTCGGCCAGTCGCAGCGGGTGCCACATCGGCGCGATGTTGAAGCCGCAGCCGATCTTCAGCCTCTCCGTCAGATGCGACAGGTGCACCGCCATCGTCAGCAGGTTCGGCAGGACCTCGTAGCCTTCGAACTGGAAGTGATGCTCAGCCAGCCACAGCGTGTCCCAGCCGCTATTTGTCCAGTTGCCTGGCGACCGCCTCGGTCTTTTCGAACACCCCGGCAAGCTGCTCGTTGGAGAAATTCCGTTCATTGGCCGGGGTGGCGTTCTGGCCCATGTCGGGCAGGTCGATATGGCCGGGATAGACGGTGACGAATTTGTGGATCATCGCGGCCTCCTGGACGGGGTTTTTTTGGCGGCTTATCCGTTTACCTTGTGGATCAGTTCGGCCCAGGTATCCAGTATCGGCAGGATGACATCGGCCTTGGCGGCATCGAGACTCGTGCAGATGCGATCGACCTGGAGGTCCTGGTAGCGCTTGATCATGTCCAGCTCGGGTTTGCGGCCCCAGACCGAGATCGGTACGCTGTTCGGATCGCGCCCTGCCTCGGACGCCATCTGGCGGAAGCGCGGCACCAGATCGGCCAGTTCGGTTTGCGCGGCCTCGGTCACCTGCGGCATCCAGCCGTCACCGTAGCGGATGGCGCGCCGGGCGGAGTAGGGGAAGGCGCCGCCCACCAGGATCGGCGGGTGCGGCTTTTGCACCGGTTTCGGCCAGGCCATCATCGGATCGAAATTGACAAACTCGCCGTGGTATTCGGCTTTCGATTTCGTCCAGATCTCCTTCATCGCCTCGATCCGCTCGCGGCCCAGCTTGTGGCGGGTGGCGAACACCGTGCCGTGATCCTCGATCTCGTCCTGGTTCCAGCCATTGCCGATGCCGAACAGGAACCGCCCGCCGGAGATCTGGTCGATCGAGGCGACCAGCTTGGCGGTCTGGATCGGGTCGCGCTGGGTGACCAGGCAGACGCCGGTGCCTATGTTGATCGTCTTGGTCGCCATTGCCGCGGCGGTGAGGGTCACGAACGGGTCCATGGCGTCGTAATAGCGCTTGGGCAATTCGCCGCCGCCGATGAACGGGGTTTTGCGCGACAGCGGGATATGCGAGTGCTCCGGTGCCCAGACGCTTTCGAAGCCGCGCGCCTCCAGCGCCTGGGCGAGTTCGCCGGGGGCCATGGAGTAGTCGGTGAAGAACATCGATGCGCCGAATTTCATATGCGTCGCCCTCCCAGGGTTTTGCCCATGATCACTGGCCTGGGCGGCCAGATCAAGCCAGGGGTGGGAGGGGAGGCGGCGCGCGCGTCAGGCGGGTTGGGCGGCGGTCAGCGGGAAGCGGCGGGGGGACGCCGATGCCGGCCCATCATCCCCGGCCCGTAGCCCAGCCCGGGCAGGATCTTCTGCGCCTTTGCCTTCTGCGCCGGGGTAAGCGCGGCCTCCAGCTTGCCGGCCGCTTCGTGCACGCTGTCGAAGGCCTGCTCGCGGGCCTTGAACATGGTGTTCATCATGTCCCGCCGTTCCTGCCAGGAGGCCGTGCCCATCGCGTCGAACATGGTCTGGTGCAGGCCCTGCATCTGCTCGCCGACGCCCGACACGGTATCGGCATACGCCTTCCAGGCGGGTTCCTGCTCGGCGGTGATGGCAAGCTCGGTCTTTACCGAGTTAAGGTAGCTGCCGGTATTCCACGGGCCGCCCATCATGCCGCCGCCCATCTTGCCCCTGCCGGGACCGCCGCCGGGGCCACCCATCATGCCGCCCCCAGGTCCGCCCATCGGGCCGGATCCGCCCATCGGTTGCGCTACGGCAAATCCCGCCAAGCCGGCCAGGCCCAGGAATGTCATGCCGAGCACAACCCGCCGTCCGATCGTTCGCGTCATTATCGCCTCCGCACATCTTGGGAAAATCGAATGGCGGATATCTGCGCCGGTCCGCGCAGCGGCGCATTGACCTGGGTCAAAGGCAGTCTTCCGGCCTACGCCCCCGCGGCCTTCGCGGCATCCCACCACGGACAAACTCCGCTCATGCGCTGGTAATTCCCCTCGATCACCTGCAACGGCGCCCGGCGCAGCTCTGCCGGGGGTGGCGGCGGCATTTCCCCCGGCGGCGGGCCATCGCCCAGCGTGTCGAACAGTCCCTGATGGCCCCAGAAGCTCCCCACGGTGGCCATCTCGTGCGGCTGCCAGGTTGCGTCGTCCACCTCGCGTCCGCCCCAGCCGCATTCCACCAGCATGTCGGACGGCGTGCGGAGGTAATAGGACAGCATCAGATCGTTCGGATGCCGGCCCAGCTTCACCGCGATCCGCTTTTCCTCCGCCTGGGCGATGTCGTAGCCCTGGCCGACATCGTCGAACGAAAAATACTCCATCAGCAGATGATGCAGCACGCTGTGCGGCGCTTCCACCAGGGCCAGGCTGTGATGCCTTGCATTGACGTGCAGAAAATACGCCGAGACCGGCTTGCGGATGAAGTCGCTGATCCGGAAGCCGAGCAGGTCGCGATAGAAGGCCAGCGCCGCGTCGATCCGCGGCACTGTTATCAATGTATGTCCCATGCCCTGCGGGCCGGTGCGAAATCCGGAAATGTTCCGGCCGGGCTGGAAAGGAGCATCGGCGATCTGCGCGCCATGGAACGCCTCCAGCCGGTTGCCGGCGGGATCCTGGAACGAAATCAACCCGGCGACGCAGCGCTGGCCGGCCAGGGTACCGGCCTCCCGTCGCACCGCCACTCCCGCGCGTTCCAGCCGCGCCGCCAGGGCATCCAGCGCCGCCGCGTCCGCCACTTCCCAGCCGAACACGCGCTCGCCTTCCGCCAGGGAGGCATCGATGAACAGCCGTTGCTTGCGGTCGTCCATGCGGAACGCGCGCATCCCGCCGCCGCGATCCGCCTGCTGCATGCCGAGCCAGCCGGTCGCGAAGCCGGTCCAGTCATCCACCTTGGTGGTGCCGATCCCGAGATAGCCGAAAGCCTGGATTTCCATTGGTCGTATTCCCCCTTGCATCGCCAGCCTCAGGTGGCGCCACTGAACTTGCGATAGAAATGTCCCGTCAAGCCGCCGAGCAACGCCCAGCAGGGCAGGGCCGTGAGCGTAACGGCCACGATGAACTGGCGCGACAGAACCGCCGGAATTTGGCTCTCGACCTCCGCCAGCCGCGGGGCACCCAGCAGATGCGGCGCGGCGATCAGCAGGATGGCAAGGCAGGCGGCCGCCGGCGAACGGCGAAAGGCGATCAGCATCAGACCGGCGGCGGTCGCCATGACCGTCGCCACCCACCAGATTTGCCGATCCAGCAGTCCGGCCGCCGGTATCCCGGGCAATTCGGGCGGCAGGCCAAGCCCCGGCGCGATCACGAAGACAACAAACGCGCCAAGTCCCCAAAGGAAGCCTTCCCGCCAGGTCACCTCGCGGCGCAACAGCACCACCGCGCCGTTCAGCAGCAGGCCAAAGCCGATCCACTCCACCACGTTGAACAGCGCGGTATAGGCGTTGCGCTCAAGCCCGTCGGCGGGCACCCACGCCGCGGCCGCATGCGCATGTTCCGCACCCGCGTCCGCCTTGGGCGCTCCCGCGTCAGGATGGTGTTCCGTGGCTTCGCCCTGGCGTTCATAGACCTCGGCGCTCAGGATCAACGGCACGATGGATATGCGTTGGGCCACCGTGACGAAGAAACCGACGATCAGCCCGGCCAGCGCCGCCGAGAAGACGATGGACCGGAACGCCGTCATCGAAAGCCCGCCGTCAGTGGCAGGGAAAGCCGTTCGAATGCCTTGTATCGTGGGCGGCGTTGTGCACCGCTTCCAGATGCGAGAACCCGGCCACGCCGATGATCAGCGCACCGAGCAGCATGGCCAGGACCGCCTGCGTCGCCAGGCTGGCCTTGCCGGCGATCGCGCCGTCACCAACCGTCGTGGCCGTTGCGGGTAGGGAGGTCGCCATGTCGCATCTCCTCAGGAACAGGCTGTTTCTCGGACAGTCGGCGGATGCTACCCGAAAGCGGTGATCGATGGCCACAACCCGCTTCGCCTCCATCACAGCCGCCGGATCGGCAGCGTCCATGCCAGCAGCACGATGCACACCGAAAACGACCCGATGGTCAGGAACACCGCGCGGAAGGCCGAGGCGACCTCGTTCTGCACCACCGCCCGGTGCGCGGCGCTCAGCGTGTCCATCACCCCGGGGCCGACCTGCACCATCTTGAAGAACAGTGCCGCCGTGTCGGTGTCGGAAAGCCCCAGCACGGTGAACAGCACCGCGCCAACCAGCGCCACGCCGAGCGCCGAACCCAGCGAACGCGACAGCTGCACCGCGCCGGCGGCAGCGCCGAGCTGGCGCGGTCCGGCCACGTGCTGCACCGTCAGCTGCGCCACCGGCATCGCCGAGCCCTGGCAGAACGCGCCGAAGATCATCACCAGCGGCAGCTGCACCCGACTGAGGTCGCGGGCGAAGAACGCCAGCGCGAACAGCGTGCCCGCCGTCACCATCAGTCCGATCGAGGGAAAGATCGCCGTCCGCCCGGTCATGGAAATCATCCGCCCGGTCATCATCGAGCCCGCGCCGACGCCCACGGTGAACGGCAGCAGCAGGAACCCGATTTCGGACGGCGAGGCGCCGTCCACCACTTGCAGATAGAGCGGCAGGAACGTCATCTGTGCCGTCAGCGACGCGCCGGCGAAGCCGGACATCGCATTGGACCGCCAGATCGCCGGCAGCTTCAGCAGACCGATCGGCAGCAGCGGCGCGGCGGCCCGCTTCTCCTGCCAGATCAGTGCCACCAGCGCCGCGATCGACAGCGCCACGAGGGCGAGGATGATCCCCATCGCCTCCGGGTTCAGCCGCTTGATCTGCTCCATCGCCACCAGCAGCGGCGTCACGAAGCCGGCCAGCAGGATCAGGCCCAGCCCGTCGAAGGCGATCCGTCCGCCCGCGCCCGCCCGCTTGGGCAGCCGAAGCACCAGCACCATCGCCAGCAGCGTCAGCGGCAAGGTCACCAGAAAGATCGAGCGCCAGCCGAACCATTGCGTCAGGAAGCCGCCGGCCACCGGCCCGATCGTGCTGCCCAGCACGATCATCGTCGCCAGGTGCCCCTGGAAATGCCCCCGCTCGCGCGCCGGCACGCTTTCGCCGATCAGCGCCTGGGCCAGGGTCATCAGCCCGCCGCCGCCTAGCCCCTGCAGGCAGCGGAACAGGGTCAGCACCGTCATGCTCGGCGCCGATGCGCAGCCGATCGAGCCGCACATATAGGTCACCAGCGCCACCAGCATCAGAGTCCGCCGGCCATAGATGTCGGCCAGCCGGCCATAGACGGGGGCGGCGATGGTATTGGCGACCAGATACGAAACCACCACCCAGACCACCCGCTCCACCTCGCCCAGCGACCGGGCGATCGCCGGCAGCGCGGTGCTGACCGTGGAACCGTCTGCCACAGCCAGGAAGATCGGCAGCATGATCGGGGGAAACACCGCCCAGAACAGCTCCCGGCGAGACGCGTATTCGCTCTCCTCGGGGCGGAACGGCGCCGGCTCGGAATTCATTGGACGGGACCTGTTTGGCTCATTGGCCGCGCAGCAAAGACCGCCGTTCTCAGGCTTGCAATCCCGCCGCGAACATAAGCCCCCGGCAAAAACGCCGGACCCCAGGCCGAACCCGCCGAGGGCATGGCCAAGGGTTGCGCCGGCAAGACGCGGCCGCAGTGGGGCAGATCACCGGCGGTCCGGCCGGGCTGATATGGGTCTACCGCTCGGGCCGCAGGTCGGCCTGCGCCCAGGCGGTGATCCGCCGCGCATTGCCGCCCCAGGTGTAATCGTTCTGGAGAATGGCCTGGCGTGCCGCGCTGCCGAGCCGCTTGCGCAGTTCCGGGTCCGCGAGCAGCCGCGCGATGGCGGACCACATCGCTTCCGGATCGGCCGGGTCGAACAGCAGCCCGCACGCCGTGGTCATGCGCTCCACGGTGCCGCCGGCACGGCCGAGGACCGCGTCATCCCGCTGCTGGAGCGACATGCGGCCGGCGCCCGGCGATGGTTTCGCCTACTACAGCAACCGGAGTTCCTGCGCGAGGGCTCCTCGGTGCGCGACTTCCGCGCGCCGCCTTCACCCTGATCGGCGCCGCCGACGGCGACGACGCCGCGTGCTGCGAGAAATCTACGCCGCCGTCGACGCGCCGGTGCACGTCACCCCGATCCGCGTGGCGGAGAGCGTCAAATACCTCTCCAATGTCTTCCCCGCCGTGAGGATTTCACGAGGATGTTGGCCTGGTCGGGCAGGCGACGATGGCGCAGCCGGCCGCCTGTATTCGAAGACCGCGTGCTGAACATCTCGCCGGCCTATCTGCGCCCGGCTTCGCCTTCAGCGGATCGTGCCTGCCCAAGGACGTGCGCAGCTTCCTCCCCCACGCCGCCGGCTGCAACGCCGATGTCGAAGCTGGCCAGCACGCGACGGCACCGTCGCGCGATCGGCCAGTCCGGTGAAACGAACGCGATCGCCGATGCCAAGTCGGCCACTGACGCTCGAAGCGCCGGGCTTGGCCGGCCCCTCGCCGGCGATGACCAGATGGACAGCCGGCCGGCCCTGATCGGCGCACCGCGCCGATCACGCGGATCGAGGCCATCGAGGCCAATGGCGCATCGAAGCCGATGGACACCGAGCACCACCGGGTCGGTCTCCGGCGCGTGGCCTGCCTGGACCGGAAACTGATCGAGATGAATGCCGTTATGGGTGACGTAGATCCGTTCAGGCGAAACGCCGGTCCGCGCCACGATGCCCTTCAGCACGTTGGTGACCGCCAGCACGCGGGGGCTGGACCGGAAATCGCCAAATGTGGTTTTCGACCTTGTGCGCGAGCCAGCGCAGCTGCAGGCACGCTGTAGCGGGCGCGCTCGTCCGCGATCGGGGCGTTGACCTCCAGATACAGCGGAACCTTGCGCCGGCGCGCCAGCAGCGTGCCGGCGAGATAGAACAGATTGTAGCGCTCGTAGATCAGGTCCGGACTGGAAAGCCGGAAGGCGCGGCTGAGCTGGCGATAGCCGACGATGTTGTAGGCAAGCTCGGCAAGCTCGTTGATCGCCTTGGGCAGGTACTTGCGGATCAGCACGACGAAGCCGCTGGTCGCTGCCGAATTCCATGTTGTCGTAGAGGCTCGGCCCGACGACGAGAACCTCGTGCCCGGCTTCGCAGCAGCGCGGTGACGAGTTCGTCGATATGCAGGCTCTGGCCGTCGCGCGCCCGTCGGCGCAACCGATCCGGTGGCTGTAGAGAATGCGCATGACGGCCTTTTCGAGACATCCGCCGTCGCGCGGGCATGGTAGCTGGGCTGGGCACGCAGGCGGAGCCCGCTGGCGGATATTGCTACCGGCGCGGGTCTTACTACGCGCCGGCGCGGGGCGACAATGCCGGTTGCGCCGCCGGCGCCGAAGCGTCGCAGGCGTGACGCGTCATCTGGCCAGGCGCAACTCCGCCAGGTCCGGCGCCAGTTTCACCGCACAGCCGGTCGCGGCGCGCACGTCGTCCACGCTGACGCCGGGCGCGATCTCGCGCAGCAGGAAACCGTCGCCCACGGGCTGGAACAGGCCGAGATTGGTCACTACCAGCGTCACCACCCCGCGCGCGGTGACGGGTATCGCGCAGGCATCCACCAGCCGGGGCGCGCCGCCGCGGGTGGCGTGTTCGAGGATCAGGAAAACGTTCCGGGCACTGGCCGCCAGGTCCATCGCCCCGCCGATGCCGCCGCCCTTGGCGCCGGCCACCTTCCAGTTGGCGAAATCGCCATTGCACGCCACCTCGTAGGCGCCGAGCACCGTCACGTCGATCCTTCCGCTGCGGATGATCGCGAAGCTGTCGGCGTGGTGCACGATCGCCGCTTCCGGGCGCAGCGTCACGTTCTGCCCGCCGGCATTGACCAGGTGCAGGTCCTCGTGCCCGGGGGCGGCGATCGGGCCGTAACCGATCACGCCGTTTTCCGAGTGGTAGATGATCTGCCGGTCGCCGATGTCGGTGTTGGAGCACAAGGTCGGCATGCCGACGCCGAGATTGACGATCCAGCCGTCCTGAAACTCCAGCGCCAGCCGGTCGGCCATCTGTTGGCGGGTCAGGCCCGCCGGGGCTTTCGTCTCGCTCATGGCCTCACCTCCCTCGGCGCGGGTTGCCAGATGCCGTCGGGCGCGGGGGGAATGCGCACCAGCCGGTGCACGAAGATGCCGGCGGTGTGGATCTGGTCGGGGTCGAAGGCGCCGGTCGGCAGGATGTCCTCCTCCACCTCGACGATGGTGATTTTCGCCGCCATCGCCATCACCGGGTTGAAATTGCGCTGGGAGCGGCGGAATTGCAGGTTGCCGAACGCGTCCGCCCGCCAGGCGCGGACGAAGGCGTAATCCACCGGCAGGGCATGCTCCAGCAGGAACTCCCGCCCGCCGAAGCTGCGGGTCTCTCGTCCTTCGGCGAGCTCGGTGCCGACCGCTGTCGGGGTGTAGAAGGCGGGAATGCCGGCGCCGGCGGCTCGCAGCCGTTCGGCCAGGGTACCCTGCGGGACCAATTCGGCTTCCACTTCGCCTGCTTCGTAGAAGCGGGTGAACGGCAGTTGCTCGGACGCGCGGGTGGCGGCGGTGAAGCTGCAGATCACTTTCTTCACTTTGCCCTGCTCGACCAGATGGCCGATATCCGGCAGCCGCGGCACCCGGGCGCCGCCGGTGGTGTTGGCGATGCAGGTCAGGTTCTTCGCCCCGTGCTCGCTGAGCGCCTGCAGCAGGTTGTACGGCACCCCCACCGGCCCGAAGCCGCCGAAGGCGATCGAGGCGCCATCAGGGATGTCGCGCACCGCGTCGGAAAAGCTGGCCATTTGTTTGGTTCTTGGGCGTTCTCCGGTGCTTGCGCTCATGGCGTTGTGCGGCCTTCCTGTTGGCTTTGGTTTTTGGCTTCCTGGCGTTGCTCCGATGAACGGACAGCCGCGACGCAGTGTCAAGGCGGCCAGGGCCGGCGCTTCTCGATCACATTTCACGCATTTTGGACGATTGTGTTAAACCTTCGCGGGACAAGCTTGGCGGAACGTGGGTAGAGCGCTAATCACCCACTGCAACCGCAGTGGCGGCATACGCTGCCGCACCACCGATCGTAACCGGCCCAGTTCTGCCATAGTCCGCTCCTGAAAGACCCCAGCACCGATGCAGCTTTTTCTGGTTACCGGCGGTTGCGGCTTTATCGGCTCTCATCTCTGCGAGGCGCTGCTCCGCGCCGGGCATCGTGTCCGCGTGCTCGACGATCTGTCCTCGGGCTTGCTGAGCAACCTGCCCGAGGGCGTGGAATTCCTGCGCGGCGATGTCGCGGATCCCGTCGTGATCCGGCAGGCGGTGCGGGGCATTGCCGGGTGCTTTCACCTCGCCGCGATCGCCTCGGTGGAGAAGGGGGTGCAGGACTGGCTCGGCACCCACAACGCCAACCTGACCGGGACGATCAACCTCCTCAACGCCGTGCGCGCACTGCCCGATGCGCGCGAGGTTCCGGTGGTTTATGCGTCCTCGGCCGCGGTGTATGGGGACTGCCCGACGATGCCGATCATCGAGGATGCGCCAAAAACCCCGCTATCGGCCTATGGCGCGGACAAGTACGGCTGCGAGCTGCACGCGCGCGTCGCCACCCATGTGTTTGGCATACCCACGGTCGGCCTGCGGTTCTTCAACGTGTACGGCCCCCGGCAAGATCCGAAATCGCCCTATTCCGGGGTGATCTCGATCTTCTGCGACCGGCTGTGCCGGCGCGAAGGGGTGAAGATCTTCGGGGACGGGCTGCAAAGCCGCGATTTTGTCTTTGTCGCCGACGTGGTGGCGGCACTGATGGCGTCGATGGAACTGCGTCCGTCCGACGCCCGCGTGTTCAACGTCTGTACCGGCCGTGCCACCACGGTGCTGGACCTGGCGCATTTGATCGCCGAGCTTTGCGGCCATCCGCCGCAAATCGAGCATTGCCCGGCCCGGGCGGGGGAGATCCGCCATTCCATCGGCGCCTCGGCGGCGGCCGGGGCGGCTTTGTCGCTGCGCGAGCCGGTGTTCCTGCGAGATGGGCTGGGCCAGGTTCTGGCCTGGCTGCGCGTGCCGGCCTGATCAGGCTGGTACCCGTCAATCCCGCCGGGAGCCGCTGTCCGGTAGGACGAAACAGCCCGGGGCAGCCTGGCGCTTCCGGTCTGGCAACCTGGCTTCAATACCTGACGCGGCAAGGCGAAAGGGCTGAGCCCTATCGCGCGATGATCTCCCAGATCGTCACCCACAGGCCGATCGAGAGCAGCATGATGACGGATACGGCCAGTCTGGGGGGAAGCGAGTATTTTTTCATATTGCCCAACCTCATTGTGCAGTCCTTCAACTACACCATGAGATTGGTAATAAAAATTTCGTTTGTCTATTGCTGTTCGAAAATTCCTTTCACAATTTAGCGATCGCAGGCCTGAAATAGGCTATTTTCTACATTGGTCCCAAATATCGGTATGCTTTATTGAGCGGGAAGCGCTCGAAATCAACCAGTGCGCGTGATTTGATACAGCCGGAGCGATCTCGCTCGGCCCACTGAAAAGGTGTGCTTGACGAATACCGAAAGGGATGATTCGGCCTTGAGCCACTATGTGGGAGAACAGATCGATTTGTTCAGGCAATCGACTTGTGGCTATCCGACTCCGGCCGCCGGCAGGGCGGTGGAATTTCCGCTGTAGAGGGCAAAATACGCCGCGAACATGGCTTCCTGGTCGAATTCCAGGACCGCCTTTGCCCGGTTGGCCGCACCGACTCGCCTGCGTGACGCCGGGTCTCGCAACAAGCCCAAGAATCGCGCCGGCCAGCGCGCTGTCGTCCCTCGCGACGATAAACGGAGCGTTCTCCGACGCGACCATGTTGCGGATGTCGCCGACATCCGTCCCCGCCACGGCCAAGCCGGCCGCCATCGCCTCCAGCACCGAAAGCGGCATCTGCTCGGTGTCGGACGAAATGGCGAACAGTCCGAACTTCCGGTAGGCGCGCTGGGTCTCGGTCATATGGCCGGTGAAGTGTACCTGCCCGGTGACGCCAAGCCGCTGTGCGGTGGCCTCCAAACTCGCGCGTTCCTGGCCATCCCCGACAATCACCAGCCGCGCCGGTACGTCCTGGAGCACAAGCCGGAACGCATGGAGCAGCCGCGTCAGGTTCTTCTCCGCCCGCAAGGCTGCCACGGTGCCGATCACCGGCCCTTCGCCGGACCAATCCAGTTTCGAACCGGCCACCGGCTCGCCGGGTTGATCAGCGCTTCCGTCCGCGAGCGGGGCGGCGAACCGGGCGAGATCGATGCCGTTCGGCACGTAGCGGATGCGCTGCGCCGGCAACCGCCAGATGTCGGTGGCGATCCGTTGCAGCACGCGCGACGGCACCACCACGCAGCTGCGCCGCAGCACCAGCCGGCGGGTCCATACCCGGCGCGGAAGCTGCGTCTCCCGTTCTTCCGGGCCGAACCCGTCTTCCATGTGCACATGGCGCACCAGCCGCGGTAGGTTGGCCATTGCCCATTCGAGCGAGCCCCAGTTG
The DNA here is from genome assembly GCA_963839645.1 of uncultured Alphaproteobacteria bacterium. Taxonomy (GTDB): domain Bacteria; phylum Pseudomonadota; class Alphaproteobacteria; order Acetobacterales; family Acetobacteraceae; genus PALSA-911. The sequence continues at coordinate 475,789 of CAWIVZ010000003.1, forward strand.
CTGGTCACCAGCACATCGGGCCGGTTCTCGCGCAGGAAACGGCGGAACAGCCGGATGTTGCCCCAGGTGTCGCCCTTGCGGAAAGCCAGTTCGGGGTAGCCGACATCGATGCCGGCATCGATCCGCTCCCGGCAGGCATAATTGCCGTCCATGGCCACGACCTGGTGGCGGAACCGCCCGTCGAACCGATTGATCAGCGCCGCCGTGCGCACCTGGGGGCCACCGGTCGCGAACGTCGAGAATACATGCAGGACCAGCGGTACGGCGATATCGGTCATTCCCTGGCCTGTCTTTACGTTTCAGGCGGTAGCTGAATGGGCCGCATGCACCAAAATCGCCTGGCGCAGGAATTCGTCCCGGTCCGCCACCGGCTGCCAGCCGAGATCCCGCTTCGCCGCGCTGCAATCGAAATCCGCCCGCATCCCGCGTGACAGGAAATCCCGGCGTGCCGGCATCGACACGGCCCGGCCTGTGGCGCGCTTGACACTCCATTTGGCCATGTCTTCCAGCCAGAGCATCGTCGGCGATTGCGCATGGAACCGCAGCGGCCGCTCCAGCGTCTTCGCCATTGCCGCGAGGTAGTCCCGCGCGGACAGGCGCACGTCGCCCACCAGATTGTAGGTCTTGCCATCGATGCCGGCGCGGTGCAGGCCAGCAGGATCGCCTTCGCGACATCCTCCACCAGCACGAAGGGCAGCGGATTGCGCCCGTCATTCCAGCCTATGCAATGCTGCTCGGTGTTGTAGAACCCGATCCCGGAATGGAACGGCGACGTGCCGTCACCCACCACCACCCCCGGCCGCAGGATGCAGACGGGCAGGCTCTCTCGCGCATGCATCTCCAGCAGCATCCGGTCGCAAACCGCCTTCGCGCGGGCGTAATCCGCCCGGGTCTCCGATTGCGGATCGGGCGGCGTCGCGTCGGTCACCGGGGCAGGCTGCGGGCCGAGATACAGCGACGCGATCGAGCCGACATGGATCAGCCGGCGCACCCCGCGTGCCAGGCAGGCCCGCGCCACCGTTTCGGCGCCGCCGACCATGGCCGCGCGGATCGCTTCGTAGTCGGCGCCACCGCCGCCATGCGCGAGATTGACGACCACCGGCGCGTCGCCGATCGCCGCCTCCACCGCCGCAACATCGCGGATGCTGCCCCGGCGCAACTTGACCAGGGGATCGGCAAACACCGCCGGCAGATTGGCCGCGTTCCGCGCCATCACCGACACGCGCAGCCCGGCGCGGACCATCTGCGTTACCAACTCGGTGCCGATGAACCCGGTACCGCCCAGCACCGCGACATCGCAGCCCGCAACTTTGGGCGTGTCCTGCGGGACGCCAGCCGTGGCCGGCGCCGCTGCGGCCGGCGGGAATACCTGATCGCGCAGCGCCTCGCAGGTGCCCACCAGCATCGTGCCGAAGCGGATATCGCTCTCCGGCGCCACGCCGGCATCCAGCGCCGCATGGAACGCCTTCACGCTGCCTTGCATGCTCTGGAAGAACGCGTCCGAGCGAGGCTTCAGCTTCAGCGTCGACAACCCGTAATGCAGCATGTTCCGCCAGCTCTCGCGCAGCAGCGCGCCGGCGGTCCGGGTGCCGGAAATCGCGCCATCCACCGCCTCCATCCACCGCGTGTGCTCATAGGTGAAGAAGCGGTTTGCCAGCATGTCGGCCACGGCCACCCCGTCATCGCAGACCACGGTGATCTGCCAGAACGGGAATTCCTGTCCTACCGCGAACCGCATCTGCGCCGGCAGGTGTTCGCAATCCAGCGACAGGTTCAGGCTGGAATGGAAGGTCTTGCCCGGCGCGATCTCCACCGCCGGGCCGGCCAGCGCCTTCGTGCTGCGGATCGGGCCGGCCAGGGCGGCGATCTGCGACAGCGGGTGCACCGCCTGCTCCAGCAGGATGTTGACCGGCTGGCGGAACATCCAATGGCCGAACTGGCGGGCGGCAAGCTGGCGCAGCGGCACATTGTAGATGCAGCTGACGAAGTTCGGCTTACCCAGACCGCGCGCCTGCACCAGTCTGCGAAGGGCGGCGAAAGCCGGGTGGTAGACGAAATTCTGATTGACGCCGATCAGCGTGCCTGCGGCCTCCCCGGCCGCGATCAGGGTTTCGCATTCCGCCATGCTGGTCGCCGCGGGCTTTTCCAGCAACACCGGTTTGCCGGCGGCGATCAGTTCCAGCGCCACCGGGGCATGCAGGTCGGGCGGCACCAGCACATGCGCGCAGTCGAACGCATCCGCCGCCAGGGCTTCCCCGACCGATGCATACACGGCGTCGATCCTGTAGGCACGCGCCAAGGCGCCGGCGGCCTCCGTGTTGGGGTCGATGATTGCGGTCGTGCGGACCCGCTGGATGCCTTCCAGCGCCTCGATATGAACGCGGGAGATGAACCCGGCGCCGACCAGAGCAATTCTTCGCACCGTGATAATTCCTCGTTTCAGGATAGGAGATCGCGCTCGCGAAATTCGCGGGACGTGTGACCAGGCAGACAGATGCCCCAGCTGTAATCTACCGGCCGGCCCGCATCGTCGAGGCGATCACGCGGCTGGCATATCGGATGCCGGACCCGTCAGGACTACGGGCCCGGGCTGCCTCCGCTCAATTTGGCGAGCTGCTGTTCCAGGGTTTTCTCGTTGCGGAAGAAGGCTTCGATGGTCGCGTGCGCCTGTGCCCGGTATTGCACCGTCGTGTCGCGCCAATCACCCGCCGGGGTGATCATCACCAGCATTGGGGTCGACGTGCTTCCGAACAGGCTGCGCTGCGCCAGTTTCAGCCGGTTCGCCAGACTGATCTGGGTCGGCTTGCCGTCGATCCAGACGGCGGAGACAGCCAGGTTGGCGCCTTCTTCCATCTCGGTGAGGCGCCAGATTCGCGGGGCCGTGCCGGGTACGGTCAGCCAGCTTGTCAGCGTGTCCCCGGTGCCGAGTTCCGCGATCTGGCGCTGCTGCGTCTTCAGCAGCCGGCCGGCACCGGTCCGTGGTGAGAAGATCTCCATCCGCACCGCGACGGTGTATCCCTCGCAGCGGAAATACTGGGTAAGGCCGTTGGCGGTCGACACCGGGGTGATTCCCGGCCCGCCCGTGACCAGTTCGCAGCCAGGGTCGGGTGTCAGGCCGGCCAAATGGGGAACCGGCGCGGTCGCGGCGGAGCGGTCGATTTCCGCGACAGCCACCGGCCCTACCGCCGCCAGCCCGACCAGCAGCGCCGACGACAGGATCGCCAGCCGGCCGGCGCCGGCCGGCGCGGGGGATGCCGGCACCGGGGCGGGACCGCTTGGCCGCGTGTCCTCACGGAACGGCAGGCCGAACAGGACCAGCAGCAGAATGACGAAGGAGAAGAAGATCCAGCCGTAGATCAGGTGGTCCGCGCCGGCCGCCTGCGCGCTGCCCAGGATACGGCCCAGGACGACGATGCCGAGGGCGCGAAAGCCGTTGGCGATGATCGGCATGATGATGGAGATGAGGATGAAGAGCGCGCGGCGCGAGGCGCTGCGATACATCACCAGTGAATACAGAGCCCCGAAGGCGATCGAGGCGATCAGGAACCGCAGCCCGGCGCAGGCCTCCGCGACCAGGAACGTGCCCTGGGGGATCTCGATGATGTAGCCATCGGAATAGTGCGGGATGCCGAGGATCCCCAGGCCGATGAGCGATGAAGGAGGTGGTGAAATCCTGCAGCGACGTGGTCAGGAAGGCGCCGAACGGCACGAGGAAATACAGGTACAGCAACGGACCGAGCAGCGCATAGTCACATCCGCCAGCCCAGCACGGACAGGAACAGCACCTGGACCAGGGAGAGCAGCGTCAATTGCCGTCCCTCCATGATGCCCAGCCGCTCCGCAACCATCCAGGCGAGGATGCACGGCAGGGCCAGCAGCACGAGGCGCAGATCCGGGCGCACCGGCACCCCGATCAGGCTGTAGCGGCGGTCCCAGACCAGCCAGGCGAAGATCGGGATGATCAGGATGCAGTGGTTGTAGGCTGTCGAACTCGTTCCAGGTTTCGACCGCCGCCACCACTTCCCGGTAGAACAGGCCGCCCAGGAGCAGCAATCCCAGGGTCAAGGCCGGGATGGCGTAACGGAACGGGCTCCAATCCCACACGGGGGAGGGGGAAGGGGCGGTATCCGCCGGCAGGGTCGCGGGCATGCTCATGACAAAGTGCTACCGATCCGCAGCGGGGCCGCCGGCCGCATGGGCCTCTCTGTCCCCGTGCGGCGCCGGGCGGCGCCCCGGGCCGGATGTGTCATCGTCGGATGTGTCATCGTCTGTCCCCTGCGTATCAGCCGAGCCCGCGCACGATAGGCGGACCGATCAGGTTGGCCACCGGCAGCGGCAGCCGCTTCCAGGCGGCGATGAACAGCCGGTATTTCGGGTTGAGCGGATTGTGGTCGGGGATCGCCGCTCCCGGCGCCAGCCGGAAGCGATAATGCAGCGGCTCCGGCTCGAAGCCCCAGTTGTGTTTGAAGGCGAACGCGCCGGTGCCGAGCTTGCTGCGGCCGAAATCGAACAGCCGGCAGCCGCGGTCGGCGGCGCGGCGCATCACTTCCCAGTACATGAAATCGTTGCCCGCACGCTGCGCGCGGCCAGCGGTGCCGCCGCCGTAATAGGGCAGCACCTCGTCGCGGAAGTAGAAATTCATCACCGAGGCGATCGCGGCGTCCCCGTCCAGCACGGTGACGACGTCGCAGCAGTCGCCGAATGCCTCGGCCAGGATGCGGAAATAGCGGCGGGAGAACACCGGCGTGCCGAGATTGCGCACGCTCTCGGCATAGATCCGGTGCAGCACGTCGACATCGCGGTCGCAGACCGAGGTCAGGCCGTTCTGGATGCCCTTGCGCACCATCGCGCGCTGCTTGCGCGGGATCGCCTTCATGTTGCTTCTCGTCGTCCGCCTCGATCGGCTTGCGGAACGTGACATAGAGATCCGGCCGCGCCCAGCCAGTCGCTGTCGACCGGTTCGCGGTCGCGCAACTCGACCGCCGAGGCCCCGCGTCTTGCCCATCAGGACGTCGGCATGGGCCTCCAGCGCGGCCGCGGTTTCGCGGTCCGCGGCGAGCGGGCCGCCATAGACGCAGAACGGCACCGAAATCAGCGTGTTGCCGAACAGCCGCGTCTTGACCTGCGCCAGCGGCAGCACGCCGGTGATCGCGCCGTCCTGCTCGGCGAGCATGTAATGCGGCGGTGGCCGAAGGCGCGCTCGATCACCCGCGCCCAGGCGGCGCGATGGAAGAAGGTGCCGTCCGGCATCGCATCCACGAACGCGTCCCAGGCCGGTCGCGTGCGTCATCGAGCGGTCTCAAGGCGAGCGTCATATCGAGCGTTATCCGGCTGGAAGAGGAGCGTAGGGCGAGGGCGGTCTAGGCGGTCGCGGAATGCCTGGTTCGGTATGGGCACCGGCGCCTGCCGCTGGCGGCGCCAGCAAGTCGGCAAACACGCGGTCCATCCGGTCCCAGGCGAAATCGCGCAGCAGCCGGTCGAGCTTGCGCGTCATGCGCGCCAGATTGGTGTAGTGGCGGAACCGCGACTTCCGGCCGCAGTCTGCGACGCGCGGCTGGTCCGGGATCGATCTCCCAGGGATGGAAATAGAAGATGCCGGGCCGGCCCTCGCGTCCGGTTCACCCGCGACAGCGCCTGGCGAAACAGCGCAATAGGGCAGCAGCCGGAAATAGCCGCCGCCGGAGCACGGCCAGTTGCGGCCGAACAGGCGCACCGTGGTCATCGGGATTTCCCACAGCGCGCCGCCGCCGGGGCGGAACGGGACGCGCGGCGCATCCGGCATGCCGTAAAGGTCGTGGCGTGATCGGATTGATGCTGGAGCTGTAGCGATAGCCCTCCTCGGCCAGGACATCGAACGCCCAGTGATTGCGCGCGCCGATCGAGAAGGTCGCCGCGCGATAGCCGCGCACCGCCACGCCGCCGATGTCCTCCAGCAATCCTTGGTGCGCGCCGGACGTCGGCGCGGAACGTCTGCCGGCGTCTGAGTGTCGGCGCGCGATGTGGTCGTAGCCGTGGCTGGCCAGCTCGTGGCCGGCGGCGACGATGCGGCGGACCATCGGCGGGTGGCGCTCGGCGACCAGCCCAGCGTGAAGAAGGTCGCCGTCACGCCCGCCGCGGGCGAACTGCGCCAGGATGCGATCGATATTGCGCCTCGACCCGCGAGGGCAGGCTGTCCCAGTCCTGACGGCGAAATGCAGCCGGCGAACGCCTGGACCTGGAAATAGTCCTCGACATCCACCGTCATGGCGTTGCGATGCGCGATGCATCGGTCGGCGCAGCCGGACCGGCGCGTCGGAGCCGCGGATCGGGCGTTCCGTCCGCGCGGGTCAGCACGCGTCCGACGGTCACGCCGGCGGACACACGTCCCGTCCCTTGCTGGAGCGGCGGCTGGCATTCACCTTGGTGCTCAACGCGCTCGATCCGATCAGCCGGCAAGGTCGTCCTGCCTCGCCAGCCCTGCTCGACTCGTCCGGCTGCCAGTCCGCTATCCGGCGCCCGGCCCGATGCCGCCGCACCGATCCCCGCGGGGTGAGCCCGGGCCGGCGCGCTGAGAGTGCCGCCGCCAAGGTTAACCGTCCGCCATGTCTGCAGCATTCGCCGTGCGGTGTCCTCCACCATCGGCGCCGGTGATCGTGTGCGCCTCCTCGAGCGCGCCATACAGCAGCACGCGCGAGCAGAGCGTGTTGATCCGCCGCGGGATGCCGTCGGTGTAGCGGAATACCGCGGTGAAGGCGGCATCGTCCCAGTGCGGATCGCCGGTCCAGCCGACCGTCTTCAGCCGGTGCTCGATATAGGCGCGGGTTTCCGCCTCGGTCAGCGGGCCGAGATGATACGACGCCAGCACGCGCTGGCGCAGCTGCTCCAGGTCCGGGCTGGCCAGGATCGGGCGGAACTGCGGCTGGCCCAGCAGGATCGTCTGCACCGAGGCGCGGCCGTCCACGGTGATGTTGGACAGCATGCGCAGCTCCTCCAGCGCCGCCAACGACAGGTTCTGCACCTCGTCCACCACCAGCAGGCAGCGCCGTCCGGCGGCGCGCTGGTCGCGCGCCATGCTGCTCGAACCGGCGCAGCAGCGTGGCCTTGTCGGCGCCCTGTCGTCTGGATCGCCGAAAGTCGCCATCGCCAGGCGCAGCAGGTCGTCGCCGGACACCTGCGTGGTGACGATCCGCGCCATGACGTAGCTGTCTGCCGGTCGAGCTGCGACCAGAGCTGCTCGACCAGCGTGGTCTTGCCGGCGCCGACCTCGCCGGTGATGACGATGAAGCCTTCCTCCTGCGCCAGGCCGTAGACCAGGTGCGCGATCGCCCGGCTGTGCCCGCTGCGAGCCGAAGAAGAAGCGGCTGTCCGGCGTCAGCTGGAACGGGATGCCGGTCAGGCGATAAAATTTTTCGTACACTGGATTCCAGTCAGAATGACTTTGAGATGCCGAGCAGAAATACATTCTGCGTGAACGACAACAGGGTGACCGGCGAGTTCCGTTCGTAATACGCGTATTGCGCCGAGCCCGTCAGGGTCGGGTTGAACTGATACTGGAAGGTGAGATTGGCAGTGACCGTTGTCTGGCTTCCCGACAGGGCGGCGGCCTGGCTCGGCTGGGTCGTGTAGCTGCCGGAGACGATGGAGGTCAGGGATGGCCACAATTGATGCGTCCAGCTTGCATAGCCGGTGGTCGACGTCGTGTTCGCCCTGGCGCCCGTGACAGCCTGGCTGGTGGCCAACAACTGCTGTTCGGACACATAGGCGGAGATCATGATGACGTCGCGGTCCAGGTTCAGCGTCGCCGACCCGGTGAAGGTCTTGGTCCGGTAAAGATTGCTGTTAGAGCCGAACAGGCCGGTCGCATTGAACAGCGGGGCCCCCGTCAGCGCATTGACCTGGTAGCCGTATTGATCGACGTCGGAAACCGAGACGTTATTCTGCAACTGGGTCAGGCCGTTGCCGATGCCCGTGTTATAGGAGACGTTCACCCGCAGGCGGGGCGTGACCTGGTAGCCCGCATTGGCGAAGAACGCGTTGATGCCGTACTGGTGTCCATAGCCAAGCGTGATCGTGCTGTCCTCATTCGGCGTCAGCTTCGCGCCGACCTGCCAGGTCGCGTCATTGATGTTGGTCGGCGGGATGCCCTGGTAGTGGATGTCTTCGTAGCCGAGCGCACCGAACACCGTAATACGCCGACTGACCGCATAGCCGAGTTGGTTGTTGAAGGTGTACTGGTAGCCGTTGTTCGTCGTGGCCGACCCGGTGTACTGGTTTCCGGTCGCTATGGTCAGATTGTTGAAACGCCCCAGAAACTCGCCGGTCTGGAACTGCGCGACTTCCTCGTTGGTGATCGTGTTGTAATTCTGGTTCAGAATGCCGTTCTGACTGAGTTGGGCCTGGGCCGTCGGGCTCAACGAGCTTGTCGGAACCGACGAACTGGACGTGCCGATGAATGGCAGCGTGCCGAATCCCGTGACCGGCCGGCTGTTGGACGAGTTGAAGGAGTAGCCGATCTTGCCCGTGCCGTATTCGCCGAATCGGTGCATCAAATAAGGCGTGACCGAGAAGGACGACGTCTGGTTCAACTGGTTCGGCGGCAGACCGGTCACGGATGCGCCGGTGCCGGTGCCGGTCGACCCGAAGCCTGCGCCGTTCCTGGGCTGCACGCCGGCGAAACCACGCAAATCCATGTAGAAAAGATCCGGCACGAAGGTGATCGACCCGTTGCCGGAGAACGTCTGCGCCAGGTAGTTCAGCGACGAGTTGCGGGCATACAATCCAAGCGTCGGCGCATAGTCGAACTGACCTTTTACCCGGTCCGTATTTGCCCGCACCGTCAGGCCGGCGGTGAGGTAATTGACCCAATCCGCGCTGGGGTTGTTATGGGTGGCAAGGGCATTGCTGTTGTAGCCCGTCTGCAGCGCTACCCTGGGAGTAAAGGTCCAGCCGGGCTCGGGCACGCCGGCGAAAATGCCGGGGACGCCCACCTGCGACGTCAGGTCCGTGGGCTGGCCAGCGGGCTGGCCCGTGGTTTGATCCGTGGTCTGGCCCACGGTCTGATCGGCGCCGGTAACCTGTGGTGCGAGAATGGACGGTGTCAGGGCGTCGGTTATGGGAAACGCCTGCGCCTGTCCCGTCGCCCCCAGCCAGCAGCCCGTCCCCGCGGCCAGGAGAAGAAAAACCCGCCCAGGCCTGTGTTTGACGGGATCGGCATCCAGGCGTTCAGCGATCATGTACCTTGGTCCCAATTCCCGGCATTCAGTCTACGACGTGTATGGCTGGGCATAGGACGATGCGTAGGCGCCAAAGGAGTAGCGGCTGGCAACCTGAACCTTGTTCAGCAGCAGCGTGATGGTTGGGCAGGCATGCACAATGTCCATCGCGGCTTCCACCTCTTCGCGCTGTGTCTTCTCGGCTTCCACAACCATGACGACCTGCCCGACGACCGACGCAAGCACGCCTGGTTCGCTGGTGGCCAGACATGGCGGCGCATCGAGGATCACCAGACGATCGGCGTACCGGCGGCCCAGGCTCTGGATCAGCCGGGTCGCCTGGCGGCTCGCGAACAGTTCGGGGCTCCGTTCGGCGTGCTGGCCGATCGGCAGGATGGACAGGTTCTTCAGGCCGGTCTTGACGATCACCTCATCCGGGTCGAGCGACGGATCGGTCACCAGGTCCAGCAAACCGCGACCGCCGCTGAGGCCGAGTGCGGTCCCGATCGAAGTCATGTTTGTAGTCGATATCCACCAGCAGGACGTCGTGGTCGCGCTGGCGGGCGATGCCCGAAGCCAGATTGAGGGCAACGAAGCTCTTGCCTTCGCCAGGGCGGGCGCTCGTCAGCATGATGAGATTGGCATGGCCCTGCTCGACGATTTCCGGCGCGGACGCATTGCGCAGCACCTGGCGCTGGACGATGCGGAATTCCTCGGAAATGCGGCTGCGCGCCTGGTTCCAGTCGATCATGCCGGCCCGCTCCAACGCGGACAGGTCGATGATCCGGTCCGCGCCGCCGATGATCGCTGGCGCGGTGGTCGTATCCACGATCGCCGCCGGTTTCGTCTCCAGGGCGGTCGCGGTTGCAGGCGCCGGGGCGGTGACGACGCCGGTCTCGTGCGGCGGCACGCCGGCCGGCGGCATGGTGCCCGCAGGCGCTGCCAGATTGGCGAGTCCCTGCAGGTCAGTGGTCGGAACCCCGGCTGGGACTCCGGCCGCGCGCGCGGCTGGAGCCTGCGTGGGTGCTGCCTCCGCCGCCTCGCCGGCAGGCTTGGCCGCGGCGCTCTGGCCCAGCAACTGCGCGGCCGAATTATCAAGGCTGCCGCTCTTGAGGAGTTGCGCCGCGGCGCGCTCGACGAGGTTCGGTGACTTTGAGGTCATGGTCAGATATTCGCAGAGGTTTGCAATATTTGCGCCATGATCCCTGCGAATGTCGCAATCAGGAGCAGGACGGCGGCAGAAAACCGGATCGCGGCCATGACCCGTTCCCGCCTGGGAGGTGCGCCGAACATCGAAATGCCGCCCAGCACTGGCACGCCGATGCTTCGCAGGTCCTCAACGCTGGTGAACGAGCGGTCGAGTTGGCTCATCATGATCGGCAGCGCGATGCCGGCGCCAAGTCCCGCGAGCAGCACCGCCGCCACCAGCAGGGGCCGGTTCGGCGCCACGGGCAGACGCGACACCTGTGGCGGGTCCACGATCTGCAGCTTAACCTTGTCGGCCTGCGTGTCCGCGGCCTGCGCGATATTGGCGGATTGCAGCCGGCTCAGCAGTTCCTCGTAGTTCTTGCGCAGGACGTTGTAGTCGCGATCCAGGTTGGCATATTCAGCCAGCAATCCGGGCTGGTCGCGCTGAACTTTTTCCAGTTTGTCCTTGTAGGCATTCGCTTCCGCCGATTGGCGCTGGAGGGAAATGATCTGGCTCTCCGCCTCGATCAGCCGGATCTTGATCTGCTCATAGACCGGGTTGGGCACCGACTTGCTCCCATCGGGCCGCGCGGTTCCGCCCGCGGCGGGTGCACCGCCACCCGTGGGATATTTGCCCGCCCGCATCTCGGCGATGCGCTTGCGCATCGAAATTACGTCGGGGTGCTCCTCGGTGTAGCGCAGGCGTAACTCCGCCAATTCCTGCTCGGCCTTCTGGAGTTGGCTGGACATGCCGCCCCCCCCGCCACCGCCCATCGCGCCCTTTTCTGCCACGAGCATCGCCGGTGTGGTGCTGAGTTCCTGTTTCAGCGCGTCACGCTTCGCGATGGCATCGAGCAACTGGCCGGCCAGCGTCCTTGCGTTGCTGCGGGCGGTATCCAGGCCCGCACTGGCACTGCCCCCCGTCTCTGGCGGCAACATATCCGAGTACTTGGCCCGGAAGTCGGCCCGTCGGCGTTCCGCCGCCCGCAATTGCTGCTCGTACGACGATATCTGATGCTCCAGGAAGCGCCGCGCGTTCTCCATATCCGTCCGATTGCTGCCGGTGGCGCCCTCGATGAAGATGGTCAGAAGCGTCTGCACCACGTCATAGGCGGTTTTCGGCACCGGATTGCGATAGGAGATCGTGAACAGGTTCCGGGTCTGCGGCACGACCTGGATCTGTTTGGACAAGGCCTTGACCATCGCCTCGCGGTCGCCGGGGCCGTTGACCTGCAGGTCCAGGTCGGTCTTCGCGATCAGCTTCTCCAGGTTCGGGCCGCTGAGCAGCGTTCTCTGCAGAACATCCAACTGGGTCACGGCCGAGTTGTCGGCGGCGAGGCCCTTCAGCAGCGGCGTCAGGATCGCGTCGGCATCGACGTACATGCGGGCGGTGGATTCGTACTGGTTAGGCAGCGAATAAACCCCGGCCCAGCCGATCCCGCACAGGATCCACGCCGTAGCAACCCCGTACCAGCGTCGCCGCCATGCCGACTTGATGTAGTGCCGAAGCAGGGCGCGCAAGGACTCCATGGTATTTTGCCGTCAGAACCAGGAGGCCGGGATGATGAGCGTATCCCCTGGCTGCATTTCGATGTTCTGGCTGATGTCGCCGTTCTTGATCAGGTCGCTGAGACGGACCGGGATCGTCTTCTGCTCGGCCGTGCCGTAGCGGCGCACGATGACGGCGCTGTTGCCTGCGGCGAACTTGGTCAGGCCCTTGGTCTCGATCACCACGTCCAGCAGGGTCATGTGATCGCGATAGGGGAGCGAACGCGGCTCGGCGGCCTCGCCGATCACCCGGATCTGCCTGTCATAGGGGCCGACGAACCCGCGCACGATCACCGTGACCGTGGGGTCCTTCACATATTTCTTCAGGCGCGTTTCGATTTCCCGCGCCAGGGCCGTCGGGGTCTTGCCCGCCGCGGTGATATCCTCGACCAGCGGAAGAGAGATCTTGCCATCGGGCCGGACGGCGAGGCCTGCCATGCTCAGTTCGGGCGAATGATACACGAATACATCCAGTGTGTCCGCTGCGCCGATCACATAATCGGACTGGCTGGCGTCCTTGCCGGACGCAGCGGCGGCGGCTGCCTGGGCCTGATCCGCGGTTTCCATTCCCGGCGTCGGACCCACCTGCGTGCATCCGGCCACCAACAAGCCCACCAGGGCCGCAAAAATTATCGAAGTAGCGCGCAAGCGTCCGATCACGGGAACCTCGACTTCAAAGTGCAGGCCAGGGTGGCCGGCAGGATTAAACAGTTTCAATAGTCTAGCCAGCCAGAGTTGCAAATCGGGCAGGCGCCGGTCTGTCTGGTAGGCGCGGAAGGAATCGAACCCCCTCCTCTGCCGTGTTTGGGCAGCGCTCTGCCAATGAGCTACACGCCTCTATCCGAATAAATCGGTTGGAAGCAAGACCAACGTTCATCACCCTCCGCAGACGAATAAAGCTCTAACATCCTCAGGCTGCGGAAAGCAATCGAACAACCCCCGACCGGATACGGGCCGAAACGATGCCCCGCGGCCCGGCCCCGGCAGAAGACCGTTGTCCGAGAGGCGCGCCGGAATGACCCAGACGTCGCGTCGCCCTTCGCGGCTGGGGGGAGGTCGACAAACTCTTACTTCAGGTTGATGAAATTTACCTACGCAGTGAGTTTGTTAAGAATTGTTGGCCGCGTATCACATGTGTTGAGTTTGCGGTGGCAACCGGGTATGTCGTCTCGCCTAATCCTTTGGTTTTTCTGGTTCATGAGGATGTGGCCGGCGGGTTTTCGTCTGGTCCGAACCCTGGGCTGAGCCTCGCCCTGGCCGATCGTGTGCGTTTTTTAAGTCTCGATCCGCCAGGTTTGCCATGGCGGAGGTCTGAAGGAGGTTTCAGTGAACAGGATTTTCGGCCAGTATTTTTCCGCCGAAATGGCTTTCATGTGCCTGATCGAATGGGCACTGACCTCGCTCGTGACCTATGCCTTGCTGATCTCCGCAACCGGCTCCGACGCCATGTCCCCGCTCGGCAGCAATGGCGCCGGCAGCGTGGCGATCCTGTTGACCCTGACGATCGGCGCCGTCGCTGTCGCCATCGGCCTCTATCGTCCCGAGATATGCCTCGAACGGGGGCGTCTGTTGGCGAACACTGCAATTGCCGGGGTGCTCGCGTTTCCGGCCCTGCTACTGGTCAGCGAGACGCTCGACGTTAATTTGAATGGCGGATATCTACTGTGGGTCGTCCTGGGCCTGATCGCCTGGGTTGCCTGCGTGCTCATTACTCGATGGATTTTCAGCTTTGCCATGCGGCATCGGATTTTCGTTCGCCGGGTCGTGGTCCTTGGCAATGGGCGCGAGGCGTCGCGCACGCGCGAACAGATCCAGTCGCAGCGGAGCAAATTGTTCGAGGTGGTCACGCCGGAGGACATGGCCGCGCCGTGCGCGCCGTGGGCCGGGCCAGGCGGCGCCAGGCAGGATGAGGCCGGGCGGGATGAGGCGGCCGGGCGCGGCGAATCGGCCGATGCCACAGGTTGGCTGGCGCGGGCTCGCGCGGAGCGTATCTGGGGTATCGTGGTCGCGCCCGATCCGGAGACCGACCCTGCCGGTGGCGCGGTGGCACCGAATGCCGCCGCTTCGGGCGGCCTCGACGCGCGAGGCTGTCTGGCCGGCCCGGCGCTGCTCGACCTGAAACTGCGCGGCATCCGCGTGTTCGACGAGATGAGCTTCTGGGAGCAGCATCTCGGGCGGATCAACCTTGATCGTCTCGACGAGCGCTGGTTGACCTATGCCGACGGGTTCGCCAGCAGCACCTGGAGTGTGGTCGCGAAGCGGGTCATGGATATCTTGGTCAGCTTGGCCGTCATGGTCCTGACTTTGCCGCTGATGCTGATCACCGCCCTGCTGATCAAGCTGGACAGCAAGGGGCCGGTTTTCTACCGCCAGGAACGGGTCGGGCTAAACGGCCGGCCGTTCACTCTGTTTAAGTTCCGCAGCATGAAGGTGGACGCGGAAGCCGGCGGCCGTCCTCGCTGGGCATCGCAGAAGGACCCGCGCGTCACCCGCCTCGGCGGCTTCATCCGGTCCACCCGGATCGACGAATTGCCGCAACTGATCAATGTTCTGCGTGGCGAAATGAGCTTCGTCGGCCCACGGCCGGAGCGGCCGCATTTTGTCGAGCAATTGGCAGAGGTGATCCCCTTCTATCACGAGCGAAGCTATGTGAAGCCGGGCATCACCGGCTGGGCGCAGGTGAACTTTCCCTATGGCGCTTCGGTAGAGGATGCCAGGCAGAAGCTCTCCTACGATCTGTATTACGTTAAGAATCGCTCATTATTTCTTGATATTCTGATATTATTTTCGACCGTGCGGGTGATCCTGTTTAGGGAAGGCGCGCGCTAGGGTCCTACCTCGTTCGCACAGCCCAGCTGATGCGAAGCGCCCGCCGGCTTTGGCGGGCGGACAAGGCGAACGTCTCCGGCGCGCGCAGGCGGAGGCAGGCGGCATTTCCACCTCCCACATCCCATCCCGCGTCGGCCGGGCAACCGGCCATGACCCCGCGCCTCTCACTTTTTTTGGCGAAGCCTACTGGATACCGGGGCGCGACTATGTATCTCCCATCGTGGATGACCTGCCGATGAGCCGGCGTGACCCTGAAGGGTGTGTGGCAGCTTTCGGTTTGCGGGATGAAAGAGGGGACAAATCTGCTATGCCGGTGGCTGGCAGATGTTGGCCTACGCGCCCGCCAGGGAATGCCCGTGGGGGAATGTTTGTCTGCCGGCCGGTCGCGGCTGCGCCGGACGCAGGAAATGAGGACGAAGACCATGCGGAATCGCTGGCATCTGTGGCTATGGGTCGGCGCCTTCGCCCTCCTGCTTCCGGCCGCGGCATGCGCCGACTACCTGAGCGACGGCAAAAAGGCGCTGACCAAGGGCGATATGCGGACTGCCGTTGTCCAACTGCGCAACGCCGTCAGGACGGACCCACAGAATGCCGAGGCGCATTTCCTGCTGGCCAGGGTACAATTGGAACTCGGGGACGCGATCGCGGCGCAAAAGGAGGCGAAGAGCGCGCTGGACCACGGCTACGACAGACAGCAGGCGCTTCCCCTGCTGATTTCGACCTATCTGGCCGCCGGTCAGTACCAACAGGTTTTGGAGGATTTCAAGGTCGAGAAGCGCGATCCAGCGGCTGATTCGCTGATCCTGATCGCCCGAGGCTACGCCTATAACGGCCTGCAACGGCTGGATGAGGCCCAGAAGGCCTTCAACGATGCCGAGGCCCTGGCCCCGAATTCCTTGCAGCCGGTCATCGCCGGCGCGCGGCTGGCTCTGTCGCGCGGAGATATGGCCACCGCGCGCAAGAAACTCGAGCGCGCGGATCAGATCGCGCCGGATCAGCTCGATGTCCAACTCCTCACGTCCCAGCTTCTGCGCCTGGAGAACGATGCCCCCGGCGCGCTGGCGCTGCTGAGCAAGGTCATTACCAAGCAACCCGGCGCATTGAAGGCGCGGATGGATCGCGCCTCCTTGTATTTGGCGATGAACCGGGACGCGGATGCCAAGGCCGACAACGATGCCATCCTCGCGTTGCGGCCGAATGACGTCACGGCGATTTTCATGAGTGCGCTGCTGGCCGCGCGGGCGAAGGATTTCACCACCGCCGATGCCAAGCTGGCCCAGATCGATCGCTTTCTCGGGCGGCTGCCGCGGGCCTATTTCCTGCAGGCGGTCGTCAAGGAGAACCTCGGCCAACTGGAACAGGCCGAGGATGCCGCGATGCGCTATGCCGCCCGCGAGCCGAACGACCTGGACGGCGCCAAGATGCTGGCGCGCATTCAATTGCTGAAGCGCAAGCCGGTCCCGGTCATCACGGCGCTCAATCGCACGGCCGCGGCCGGCCGCGCGGATGCCGAAATCTATGATCTGCTCGGCCGGGCGTTCAGCATGAACGGCCAATCCAGCGAGGCGGTGGAGGCGTTCCGGCGGGCGCAGTTGCTGGCGCCGGACAATGTCGGGGTCAACTCGCGCCTGGCGACCGCCCATTTGCGGGCCGGCGAAACCGATGCGGCGATCATCGACCTTGAACGCACCTTGCGGCTGGCGCCGACCGATAAGGCGATCGGCGAACAGCTTTTTGCCGCCGCGCTGGCGACCGGCGATGTGGCCAAGGCGGAAGCGGCTCTGGACCGGATCAAGGCCGCGTTGGGCGACGTGCCCACGGTCGGCAACCTGGAGGCGGTGCTGATGATGGCCCGCCTGGACTTCGCTGGTGCGCGCGCGAAGCTGGAGGACGTCATTCGCCGCGCGCCGGATTTCACCCTGGCCAAGTTCAATCTGGCGCGGCTTTCGCTGATGACGGGGCAGAATGACGAGGCCGAGCGACTGCTGGCGGAAATTCTAAGCAAGGACCCGGCTTCCGATCCGGCCTTGTCCATGTATGTCGGCGGATTGGTCGGCGCCGGCAAGATACCCCAGGCGATCGAAGCCCTGCAGAAGGCGCGCACGGCATCGCCGACGAACAACCGGATCACCGCGGCCTTGGCGGACCTGTATGTCCGGACCGGAGATGCCAAGAGCGCCAAGAAGCTGATCGGCGCGGACACGCGGCTTATGCTGCTGCCGACGGAGCTGCTGGCACCGCTGGCGCGGGCACAGCTGGCTTTGGGGGAGAACAAGGACGCGCGGGACACCTACACCGAACTGCTCAATCGCGATCCCACCGACATAAGCGTGCGCCGGACGCTGGCGAACCTGCTGCTGCAGCTCAATTCGGTCGAAAGCGCCCGCAATACGTTGCAGGACGGATTGAAGATCGATCCGCAGGCCTTCCCGCTGATGGAGGATCTGGTGGCGGTGGATTTCAAGGTCGGCGGCATCGAGCCCGCCTTGGTCACCGCGGCGAAATTCGAGCGCCTGAACAGTGATCTCCCCATGGCCCGGGCGCTTCGTGGCGACGTGTACATGGCCGCGCAGGATTGGAACAAGGCGGTCGCGGTCTATGCAGCAGCCTTGCGCCAGGTTTCCAACCCACCAACCGCCCTGATGATCCGCCTTGGTTCCGCGCAATACCAGTCGGGCGACGCCGATGCGGCGGACCGCACTTTGCGCGCCTGGGTGAATGCCAACCCAAAGGACGAGGCGGCGCTGCAATTCCTCTCCGAGATCGATCTGCACGCACACCGCTATGCCGAGGCAGCGAAGGACTTCGAGACGCTGCTGCAATTGCGGCCGCGCGATGCCAGGTTCCTCAACAACCTGGCCTGGGTGTATCAGCAGCTGGGCGACAAGCGGGCCCGGGAGACCGCCCAGCAGGCCTATATCCAGCTTCCCGTGGCGGAAGTCGCGGATACGCTGGGCTGGATCCTGCTCGCGAACGGCGATACGCCGACCGCGCTGGTGCTGCTGCGCCAGGCCTATGGCGAGTCCGGCAAGGATCCGCGGATCACCTATCACTATGCGGTCGCGCTGCAGAAATCCGGCCAGGCCGCCGAGGCGGGCAAGGTGCTCAAGCCGTTGATCGACAGCAGCGTGCAGTTCGATGAACGGGCCGACGCGACGAAACTTCTCGGCAAGCTCAACAAGGGATCCTGAAGCCGGCGAGAGCGGCCGGGGCATGGCCTCAGAGCAGGACGCAGTGCTCGGCGGCGAATCGGATGCGGACCTTCTGGTTCTCCGCGATCGTCTCGGTTGGCGGGCGGCGAACGATCAACTGTCCGGCCGGCCAGTCCACGACATATTGAATGAAGTCGCCGTGAAACATCCGTCGGTGGATGGTGCCGTGCGACAGGTTCATCGCAGGATCGCCCTCCACGCCCGGGTGTGCCGCGCCGGCATCGCCGGCGCCGGCCGGTTCCAGCCGGATATAGGCCGAGTGCAGCGCCACTTTGCGCTCCGCACCCTGCCGGGCCGGCGGCTCCTGCCAGGCTTGGGCCTGCAGTGTCACGCCGCCCACGGTCTCGAAAGTCACCCGGCCATCGCCGTCGGGCAGGCTGAGCATCCGGCCGGCGATCAGGTTGGCGGCGCCGACGAAATCGGCGACGAACAGGCTGCAGGGCCGGTTGTAGACCTGCTCGGGTGAGCCGATCTGTTCGATCCGGCCATGGTTCATCACGATCACCCGGTCGGAGATCGCCAGCGCCTCTTCCTGGTCATGCGTCACATACAGCGCGGTGATATCCAGCCGGCGCTGCAATTCGCGCAGTTCCACGCGCATCTCCGCCCGCAGCTTGGCGTCCAGGTTCGACAGCGGCTCGTCGAACAGCAGCACGCTTGGCGAGAACGCGATGGCCCTGGCGACCGCGATCCGCTGCTGCTGGCCGCCGGACAGCTTCGAGGCCGGCCGGTCCGCATAGGCGCTCATCTGCACGAGGTCGAGCACCCGGCGGACATTCTGCTCCACCTCGCCGCGCGGCAGCTTGCGCACCTTCAACCCGTAGGCGACGTTCTCCGCCACCGTCATGTGCGGCCAGATCGCGTAGGACTGGAACACCATCGACAACCCGCGCTTCTCGGCCGGCAGGTTCTTGCGCTCCGCGGCCGAGTAGGCCACCGCGCCGTTCAGCCGGATTGTGCCGCCGACTGGGTCTTCCAGCCCGGCGATCGAGCGCAGCGTGGTGGTCTTGCCGCAGCCGGACGGGCCCAGCAGCGTGACCAGTTCCCCCGCCTCGATCGCGAACCCGACGCCCTCGACGGCGAGAACGTCGCCGTAGCGTACGACCAGATCCGTGACTTCGATGCGCGGGTCGCCGGCGGTGGGGGTCATCTTCGAGGGGTCATTCCTGGCTGGGGGAAAAATTGCGCGCTAACAGGAACAGCAGGACCACGCCGGCGAACACCGCCCCGGTCAGCAGCATGGCCATCGCCGCCGAGAGTTCCGAACTGGATGTCAGCCAGGCATTGATGATCGCCGGCGACACGACCTTGGATTGTGGCCCCATCAGGAAGATCGAGGCGCCGAGTTCGCGGATTGAGGCGATGAAGATCAGCAGCCAGGCCGCCGCCAGCCCCGGGCGTAACAGCGGCAGCGAGATCGTGCGCATCTGGTGCGCCCAGGAGGCGCCGCAGACCCGCGCGCATTCCTCCAGGCTGCGGTCCACCTGCATCACAACCCCGGCCATCGTGCGCAGGCCCAGCGGCAGGAACACGGTGAAATAGGCGATTCCGAGCAGCCAGAGCGTGCCGTAGATCGGGATCGGGATGTTGATCCACGCCCAGAGCAACCCGAGCCCGAACACCAGCCGCGGCACCGCCTGGGGAAACATCGCCACGTATTCGACAAAAATCCCGCCCGGCAAGCGGGACCGGTAGATGATCCAGGTCAGCACGCCGATCACCGGAACGCCGATGCTGGCGACCGACAGCCCGAGGATCAGGCTGTTGATGAAGGCCTGGCCGAGGGTGCCCGTGCTTAGCGCCGTCTGGTAGTTCGCCAGGGTAAAGATGCTGTCTGGCAGCACCACGGTGGCGAACTTCTGGAATGACGTCAGCAGCAGCGCGCCCACCGGCAGCACCACCGCCAGCACGACATAGCCCCAGGCGATCGCCAGCAGCAGCCAGCGCGCCGACCCGGCGTCGATCCGTCGCGGGCGGAAGGCCTTGCCGGTGATCGTGGCGTGGCTGCCACGGCGCAGGATCAGTTTCGCGATTGTCAGCGTGATCACCATCGCCGCGAACAGCGACAAACCCAGCGCCGCCGCCCGGCCGTATTCCGGCGGGTAGGACTGGGTCGATTCCCAGATCGCCGTCGTTACCACATAGAACCGCCCGGGAATGCCCAGCACGAAGGCGGCGGCGAAGGCGCCCAGCATCTCCGCGAACACGAACACCGCCGCACTCGCCACGCCCGGCGCCACCAGCGGCAGGGTGACGTGCAGCATCGTGTGCAGCTTGCCCGCACCCAGCACGCGCGAGCTTTCCTCCAGCGCCGGATCCATCGATTTCATTGCCGCGGAAATCATCACGAACGCGACCGTGCCTTCGAACAGCGCCATCACCCAGGCGATGCCCAGCGGGGTGTAGATGTCGAACAGATCGCCGCCGCCGCCGGCCACATGCCAGAGCTGGTTCAGCAGGCCGGTCTTCGGCCCGGCCAGGATGCCCCACGCCATCGCGCCGACCAGCGGGGTCATGTAGTACGGAAGCTCCATCAGCCGCTCCAGCCGTGCCCGGCCGGCGATGTTGGTGCGGCTGAGGATCCAGGCCAGCACGAAGCCCAGCACGACCGCCATCACCGTCGCCAGGGCGGCGACCAGCAGGGTGTTGCCGATGATGCCGATATCCTCGCCGATGGCGGCGAAGTTGCTGAGGCTGATCTCAGGCGGCGGAAACACCCCGGGTTCGCCGGTGTTGAGCGATTCCGCGACCAGGAACACGACCGGATAAATCACCAGCGCGCCGCAGAGCAGCACCACCAGCAGCATCAGCAAGCCGCCGACCCCGAGCTTCGCCCGGACCTTGCCCGGCAGGACGGTCATGTGGCCCGGCATGCCGCTCGGCTTAGCGCACCCCCGTGATCTTGTCCCATTCCTTGACGAACTGGCCATGCGTGGCGAGGAAAGCCTGCCAGTCGGAGGGATACAGCAGCTTGAACTCGCTGACCGGCTTGCTGCCGGGCGGCGGGTCGGCGTCGTCGCGCGGCGAGTTCAGCAGCATGATGTTGTCGTAGATCTTCTGGCCGTGCTTGGACAGGAACCAGTCCATGAACAGCCGCGCGGCGTTCGGATGCGGCGCTTCCGCCACCGCGCCCATGAAGCCGGGCGTGTTGACCATGCCTTCCTCGGGATAGACGAACTCGATCGGCGCGCCCTTTGCCTTGGCGAGCAGGTAGCCCGACAGCTGCGCCGTGTGCGCGATGGCGTCCTGGCCGCTGGTCAGCCGGTCATATTGCTGGACATAGCTGTCGAAACCGCGCGGCTTCAGTTCGGTGAATTTCTTCCAGTAGTCGTCGCCGTACAGCTGCTTCAGTTCGTACCAGGCGACATGCTGCAGCCCGGAGGTGGAGCCCTTGGTGCTGACCACGCCGGCCCAGCGGGGGTTCAGCATGTCCTTCCAGGATTTCGGCACCTGGTCGGGCGGCACCAGCTTCGGGTTGTAGGCGATCCCGGCCATGATGAACGAGGCCCAGGTCCAGTAGCCTTCCGGCTGGCTTTTGTAGTCGGCCTTGTAGCCCGACATTTCCGGCGAGACATAGCGCAGGTAGCCGTTGCGCTTCTGGAAATCGAGCACGAAGCCGATATCGGTAAGTTGCAGCACGTCCACCAGGAACACGTTCGCCCGGCGTTCCGTCATCAGCTTCTGGTACAGCGCGCCGGTCTGCAGCCGGATGAAGTTGGTGGTGATCTTCGGGAACTCGCTATGGAAGGCAGCCAGCAGCTTGGCCGAGCCTTCCTCGGGATCGGGCGAATAGAGCACCAGCGCGCCTTCCTGTTCGGCCTTGGCGACATCCGCGCAGGTCTTGAACCCCTCCATCTGGCGTGGGCTGGCGCAGGGCGCGGCCGTTTCGGCGGCGGAGGCGCCCCGCATCGGGCCGGCGCCCAGCAGGGCCGGCACGCACAGCATGGCGGTGAGCACGGTGCGGCCACGGGTGGCGAACGATCGGAGCCATGCGGACTGGAGCAGCGGCGATTGGAGCATCGGCGTTTCCTTGCAACACATGCCGGTTCGATCCGGCTTCTGCTTGAAACGATGGTCTGGCTTTCCGGTGCGGTCAAGCAGGGCACTCGTTTAATCGCGGGTGCCGGGCTACACTGTTTTCATATCAAGGGCTGAACAAGAAGCCCGTACAGGAACGGACCGCAGCGCATGAGCAAGCACGTCGTCGCCCCCGTCAGCGACATTCTTCCCGGCGAGAAAAAGCTCGTCACGGTGCGTGGCAGGCCGATCGTCATTTTCAACCTGAACGGAGAATTCTTCGGCCTGCTGAACCGCTGCCCGCACCAGGGCGGCAGCCTGTGCGAGGGGGCGATCACCGGGCTGGTGCAGTCCACCGAGCCCGGCAAATACAGCTACACCCGCAAGGGCGAGATCATCCGCTGCCCCTGGCATGGCTGGGAGTTCGATATCCGTACCGGGCAGTCCTGGTGCGAGCCGTCCCGCGTGCAGGTGCGCGCCTATCCGGTGGAGGTGGCGCATGGCGACACACTGGTCGCGGCGGCAGCCGGCTCGGGCGAGCGGGTCGAAGGCCCGTATGTCGCCGAGACGGTGCAGGTGTCGGTGGAGAATGACTACATCGTGGTGGACGTTTAATCCGCCTGTGCCAGCGTGAGCCGCCGTACCCGGTGGTTCTCGGAATCGGCAATATAGATCGCCCCGTCCGGCCCGACAGCGGCACCGTGCGGGCGCGCCAGGCAGGCGGATAGCGCCGGCGCGTTCTCTCCGGAGTAGCCGGACGTGCCGTTGCCCGCGAGGGTGCTCACCCGGCCGTGGCGCAAATCCACCAGCCGGATGGCATGGTTCTCCGTGTCCACCACCAGCACATCGCCTTCCGGCGTCAGCGCCAGTTCCTTCGGCCGGTCGAACACCGCCCGCAGGGCGGGGCCGTTGTCGCCGACATAGCCGCGCGCGCCGGTGCCGGCGACGGTTTCGATGAGCCCGGTGGCCGGATCGACCCGCCTCAGCGTTCCGCCCTGGCGTTCGAGGATGAAGACCGCGCCATCGGATGCGACGGCCACGGCCCGGGCGCCGAAGATCGCCGCCTGCCTCGCCGGTCCGCCATCGCCGGCATGCGCGGCCTCGCCGGTGCCCGCGAAGGTGGCGATTTCGCCGGTTGCGAGGTCGACCACCCGAACCCGGTGATCCGCGACATCGGCGATGAACAGGCTGGTCTGATCGGGCGACAGCGCCAGGCCGTTCGGCTCGGCCAAGCCGGTCGCGCCCGCCGGGCCGTCCTGTCCGGTGTGGTCGACCTCGCCGGTGCCGGCCAGGGTTGTCACCCGGAGGCTGGTGCCGTCGATCCGCCGCACCCGCCGGTTCAGCCGGTCGGCGGTGTAGATCGTGCCGGCCCGGTCGATCACCACGCCATAGGGTTCGTTGAACATCGCCGCGTCCGCCGGGCCGCCGTCGCCGCCGAAACCGGCCTGCCCGGTGCCGGCGATCGTGGTGATCAGGCCGGTCCGCCGATCCACCCGGCGGATGCAGTGGTTGAAGGTGTCGGAGAACACCAGCCTTCCGGCCGGGTCGAAGGCGATGTCGAACGGGTTGTTCAGCGCGGCTGAAACCGCCGGCCCGCCATCGCCGGCGTAGCCCTGCGCCCCCGACCCGGCCACGGTGCGGATCCGCCAGGCCCCGGTTGCTCCGCTGATGGAAGTGGACGTCATGGTTTGCCTCCGTCAGGGCCCGGCGCCCGCATGAAGCGGTTACCGGACGGGATCCCGTCCGCCGATGGCGAGGTCGCGGATTTCGGGCGGGGTGGTCGCCCGGCCGCCGATTTCCCCGAAGAAGAAATCCAGCGCGTGGCGAATGTTGTCGAGGAATTGCTGCAGATCGTTGGCGGTGCGGACGTAGGGCGTGTGGCCGGGCGCCAGGGAGGGGCTGTGGAAGGTCAGGGTGAACACCCGGTGCCCCTGGTCGATCATCGCGCGAATCAGCCGCTTATGGGCCGCGGTGTCGATGCCTTCCGGGGTCAGGGTGGCGCGTTCCAGCAGCCTGGTTCTGGCCAGGATTGCCGCCACGTGCAGTTTCCGGCCGAGCGCGCTATTGACCGCGGAGAAAATGGCCGGGCCGAAGGGGGAGGCCAGCCCGGAAAACCCGCGCGACATCGGGATTTCCAGCAATCCTTCGCCGGCTCCAAACCAGTAGGGGCGATCCGGATGGTCACGGAAATCAGGGCCGCCGTCGGCGGCGAAATCGGTGTGCGGCACCACGCTTAGGTCGATCTCATATCCCAGGGCCAGCAGCGTGTCGGGCGTGCCAGGACCGACGCCATAGCGTCCCGCCTTGTAGATGGTCGGGCGCATATCGAATGCCGCCACGATGGCGTCCGTCAGGATATTCAGTTTCCGCCGCTCCAGCGCGGCGTCGAGGTTGCCGGGATAGGAGTTGAATGACGTGACGGCTTCATCGTAGGGCGGATTGACCCAGGGATGCAGGTGGGTGCCGATCAGGCAGCGTCCGTCCTGCAGAAACGATCGCAGAACGGCGATGGACGAGGGGCGCGTGGCGACCGGATAATCGATGACATAGGTCGGCTTGATCCCGTACCCTTCCAGGATCTCCAGGGCCAGATACTGCCGGTCGATCGAGGATACGGAGACGTTGTCGCGCGCGAACGGCTTGCTCCAGTCGAACTCGAGTTCGGTATCCACGACGACCTGCAGCAAAGGCGGGCCGTCGGGCAGCACGGCGATGCGTCTGGACGGGGTCAGCATGGCCGAATGGCAGGCAGGATCCGGATGGCTGCCGGCCGGTGTGCCGGTCGTCCGGACAGATGCCCAGGCATGATCCCCGGCATGCGCTCCGCCGGGCTCCGGACGGATGTCGATGCGAGGGTCCATGACCGGTCAGCCCCCTTCAGGGGCATAGATTGGAAAGAACCGGTCTGCGCCGGCTTCATCCGTTCTTCGTCTTGTAACCGCGCTGTCATGCTGGCCCTTTGGGCGAACTTTGTTCTCGGGCGCGCGGCTGCTATATTTGTTGCCACAAGGACGGTTCATACAGGAATTGACGGATGGCTCAAGCGGAGATCGCCGCCTCTCATGCGTCCGGCATCCGATTAGTTCAATCCGTGTCAAAAATAAGTCGCGTCGGCCGGGACCGTGTCCTGTGCGCCGGGGATTTTCCGGCGAAACGGGCCGCAGGCGGCTGAGCCAGTGACTTTTCGCCGGGTTAATCAGCGGATCAAGCGTGCACGCTTCGGCTGGGCACAGCCATGAGAGCGCCTTATGCTCCGCAAGCGATCGCGGCATGAGCGTCAGCAAGGTTACGGCGAACCGGCGCGGCGGCATGGGTTGCGATCGTTTGAGTGGAACAGGGGAAGGGCGCCATAGGCAGTCAATACATCCCTAACATTTCTGGTGGTTGGATCTGCGTATGGCCGGTTCAGAAAAATTAATTCAACGCTCTCCGAGGCCGAGTAAGTCAATTAAGAAAAATATCCCTTTATGAATTACGCCATGTCAATCGGTGCCATCGATTTTGCGATCGAAACCGACATCCCCGCTTGGACGCTCGAACAACTATGGCGCGAGTTGGAGGGGCGGTCGGATTGCCATTTCTTTCTGTCCTGGGACTGGATCGGTTCCTGGCTGGCGGAAATCGGCAGGCCGGTGCAGGTGCTGATCGGCCGAAGCGCCGGGCAGGTCGTGGTCCTCGGCCTGCTCGTTCCCTCGCGCCGGCGCGGCCGCATTCCGCTGAGGGTTTCCGGCGCCGGCCTGCACACCACCGGCGATCTTGAGCAGGACGTCATCACCATCGAATACAATGGCTTCCTGGTCGCACGGGACTGTAATAGTCTGGCGGCGGGCGCACGGGACGCCGCGCAGGCAGATGGAACCGCGGCCTGGGCCGAGAACGCGGCGATCGGCTTTCTGCTGGGCCGGAGACCTGCCGCGGGGCGATATCCTGTCCGGCGGATCGACGAGTTGCGGCTGCTGAACGTCCCGCGAACCTATGCGGCGGGCGACCCTGATCCTGCCTGGCTCCCCGACGCCTCCGGTGCGGATGCGCCGGCGGGCGGTAACGATGGCCTGCTGCGCGAACTGGTCTGGAGCAAGCCGTCCTGGCGGGTGGATCTGAACGCCATCCGCGCATCCGGCAAGGTCTATGCCGACACGCTCAGCGCCAATACCCGCCAGCAGATCCGCCGCTCAATGCGGCTGTACGAAAAGCAGGGGACGCTTGCCGCCACCCGGGCGCGTGACGTGCCGGAGGCCCTGGCGTTCCTGGACGGGCTCAAATCGCTGCACCAGCCCTATTGGACCGGCCGGGGCGAACGCGGTGCCTTCGGCTTTCCGTTCTTCGAGCGTTTCCAGCGCCGGCTGATCGAAACCTGTCATCCGCATGGCGGCGTCGAACTGATCCGCGTCACCCGCGGCGATACGGCGATCGGCTACCTGTACAATCTCGTTTATCGGCGCCATGTGTATTCCTACCAGAGCGGCTTCCTGTTCGAGGACGATCCCAAGCTGAAGCCGGGCCTGGTCAGCCATTGCCTCTGCATCGAGATGCACGAGCGCGAGGGCGATGGCGTGTATGATTTCATGGCCGGGGATAACCGCTACAAATCCAATCTCGGAGCGCCGGGACCGGATATGCACTATGTGCTGCTGCGGCGCCCGACGGCCTTAAACCGGCTGGAGGAAGCGCTGCGCTGGCTGCGCGACAACGTGCGTTCGGCGATCCACCGCCGCTGAACCTTTTCGCGGGCCTGCATCGCCATAAAAGCGGGGCAGCGATGTCCCACCGGGCAAGGCGCCGATTGTCGCGGGCGGGGAGTTGGTCCTAGTATCGTGCCAAGAATACGACGCTGATCCATAGGCTGGCCCGCGATCGGGCGCATGCACGGGAGGAGATCGGACGATCATGGACACGAACGTGGCCACCAAGGGAAGTAACGAAGCCGGCCGGCTGTACGGAAAGCTCGAGGAGCGCATTTTGGCGCGCGACCAGGTCGGCGCCAGCCAGGTCTATTACGACCTGGTCAAGGCGGGCCGCCCGCTGAACGAGATCGTCGCCGAGGGGGTGCGCATCCACGCGCCCTATACGCATGTGCCGTATCATGAGCGGTTCGACGACGGATATCCGAACTTCGTCAACAACGACCATTGCCTGCTCAGCGCGCGGGCGACGATCAACCTGACGAAGATGCTGCCGAAGGATCTGGCGATGCTGCCGATGGCGCAGACCATCTGGTACATCCCGACCGGGCTCGATATCTGGAACCAGAAGATCAACAAGGCGCCGGGCCATTACACCCGCGGCTTCAGCGGCAAGATCACCAACCCGCCGGCGCCGGTGGTCTACTGGCCGGACTACGAGCCGATCGAGCAGGCCGGCCCGCTGAAGGAGCGCCTGGGCAACTGGTTCACCCTGGTGCATCGCGGTGAGGTGGAAAACGCCTACCGCCATTTCCTTGGCCTGATGCAGGACAAGGCGAACCGCCAGGAAGTGCTGGCGGAGCTGGTGTTTTCCGGCCTGATCGACGTGCAGGACCGGCTGTACATGAACCGCTCCTTCACCACCGGCCACAAGGGCTACCGCGCCCGCGCCACGGTGGAACTCGGCAACGCGCTCGGGCTGGGACAACGCGCACCAGGTGATCTACGCGGGCGCGCTGGATATCGCCGTCGGGCCGCGCTGGTACTCGATCTATGAAATGGCCTGCAACACGGTCAAGGAGCAGATCGAGGGCGAGGCGCTGCACGCGGTGCCCTAT
This sequence comes from uncultured Alphaproteobacteria bacterium, assembly GCA_963839645.1. Lineage (GTDB taxonomy): Bacteria > Pseudomonadota > Alphaproteobacteria > Acetobacterales > Acetobacteraceae > PALSA-911. The sequence continues at coordinate 503,514 of CAWIVZ010000003.1, forward strand.
GGCGGCGTGTCGGAGGCCGAACTGGCGATGCTGCGCCAGACCGGGGGGCTGTCGCTTGAGGAGGAGAATGAGCTGATCTCCGCCCTGCTGAACGAGCACGAGCCGGCCAACACCGCGGCGATCACGAAGCTGCTGAAGGCCGGCAAGGACCCGCGCCGGATCATCGACGCGATCCAGATCGCCGCGGCGCAGCTGACGATCGACACCCACAACCCGAACAACTTCTCCATGCCGATGCATTGCTACGAGTATTCGAACGCGCTCGGCTGGTTCTACGACAATTTTGACCATCCGCGCCGGCTGCGGCTGCTGTATGTCGCGGCGGCCTTCGTGAATATGACGGCCTGGCACCAGCGCAACATCGGCGAGATGGTGTCGCATCCGATCGAGGTGCCGGCCGGGGCGGACAAGTTGTCCGCCGGCGAACTGCTCGCGCGCATCGACGTGACCACCTGCGCGCAGAACGCGCCGGAGAGCATGGCGTGGATGAAGGCATATCTGGTGAACGTCGCGGACCGGGCGCCGCTGGTGGCGCTGATGGCGCTCGATTCCTGCAAGCTCGGCAACGACCCGCACAACCAGGAAATTCCGCAGAACATGCTGGAGGATTTCCTGAAGAGCCGCAGCCCGAACCGCGACCGGCTGCTGGTGGCCTGCGCCAAGCATTCCTCCGGCCATCGCAAATACGGCGATCCGCTGGAGGCCGCGCGCCGTTTCGGCGAAGGCGTGGGCGTCACGATCCAGTAGGCGGATGGCCCGATAGCAGAAAGGCGAGAGGTTTCGGCCTCTCGCCTTTCTGGCGGTTTTCCCGCGCGGGTCGACGTCGTCGGCGGATCAGAACAGCGAGTAGCCGCCGTCGATCACGAAGCTGTCGCCGGTGTGGTAGCGCGACGCGTCGCTCATCAGATACACGCCGATCCCGCCGAAATCGTCGCCTTCGCCCCAGCGGCGCATGGGAATGCGCGGCATGACGTTGCCGGCGAATTTCTCGTTCGACGTGGCGTTGGCGGTCATGTTGGTCTCGATCCAGCCGGGCAGGATCGAATGGGCGCGAATGCGGTGGCGGGCGAATTCCACCGCCATCGCCTTCACCATCGAGATCATGCCGCCCTTGGTGGCGGCGTAATGCTCGCCGCGCGGCGCCGCCTCGATGGCGGCCAGGGATGCGGTGCCGACCAGCACGCCGCCGCCGCCGCGTTCCACCATGTGCCGCGCCGCGGTGCGGAAGGTGTAGAACGCGCCGTCGAGATTGACGCGCATCACCCGGTTCCATTCCTCCGTGGTCATGTCCAGGAAGGATTTCAGCCCGCGCCCGCTGACCCCGGCATTGGCGAAGCAGCCATCCACCCGGCCGAGCGCCGCCACGGTCTGGGCGAAGCAGGCTTCCACCGCGGCCTCGTCGCCGACATCGCATTCCAGCGCCAGGATGCGCCGGCCGGTCTTGTCCAACTCGGCCTTGGCGGTGGCGTTCTTGGCGGCGTTGGTGCCCCAGATGGCGACGTCCGCGCCGGCCTGCGCCACCGCGCGGGCTATGCCGAGGCCGATGCCGCTGTTGCCGCCGGTAATCAGGGCAACCTTACCGGTGAGGTCGAAAGGCTGATAGGACAAGGCAAGTCTCCGATGTGGGGGGAATTTCAGGCTTTCTCGCCGCCGCGTTCGCGGTAGTCCTTGAACGGCGCGTCGCGCTGGCTGAGCAGATCGCGGACGGACGAACCGTCGCGCTTGAACTGGGCCCGGTAGGCCAGGCTTGCCTCGGTGGTGAAGGCCAGGGCCTGCAGTTCGGTGCCGGAACGGATGGCGGCGCGCATGCCCATGATCTCCATGGCGCGATGCACGGTGCGCTTGTTGATCTGCAGCAGTTCGACGGGGATCAGCGTCATGCGCTCGGCGATGCCGAGCACGGCTTCCTCCAGTTCCGCGGCCGGATAGGCACGGTTGGCGAAGCCCATGCTGGCAGCCTCGGTGCCGGTGATCGCGTCGCCGGTCAGGTACATCTCCATGGCGTTGCGCATGCCCATCAGCCAGGGATGAAACTGGTTGTCCGGCGGGCTCATCAGCCGCACCGGCGGATAGCCGATCTTGCGCGTCCTCCGCGACGTAGACGAGGTCGCAGCCGGTCGCCAGTTCGCTGCCGCCGGCCAGGCAGAAGCCGTGCACCTGGGCGATCACCGGCTTGGCGAGGTCCCAGATCTTGAACCAGCCATCCACGACATGGCGCGGCCACTGGCCGGGGCCGGCGGGCGTGTAGTAGGGCTGGTCGACCTTGTTGTCGGCCGACAGATCATAGCCGGACGAGAAGCTCGGCCCGGCGCCGCGCAGGATCGTGACATGGATCGAGGGATCGGTGTCGGCCTGGGTCAGCGCGTCGATGATGGCGCCGCGCAGCGCGTTGTTCAGGGCGTTGCGCTTTTCCGGCCGGTTCATGGTGAGCCGGCGGACCCCGGGGCGGGGCGTGTCGATCAGCAAGACGTCTGCGGTCATTGGGCGGCCTGTTCGGTTGGTTTGGTCAGGGCGATGGCGCCGGCGGCGGCGAGTTCGCCGATCTGCGGCTCGGTGTAGCCGTGCTGGCGCAGGACCTCGGCGGTATGCTCGCCCAGCATCGGCGCATAGGCGCGTTTCGTGCCGTCGATCAGCTTCGGTGCGCCGGGAATATTGGGCAGCGGCACCTTCTGCGGCACGCCGGGCTGGCTCAGCCAGGCGATCAGGCCGGTGGCCCCGGTGTGATCGTGCGACAGGAAGTCGGCGTAGGTGTTCAGCCGCTCATGCATCAGCCGCGCCCTGGTCAGGATCTCACTGAGCTGATCGTTGGTGTATTGCGCAACGATCGGGCGGACGATGGCATAGAGCGCGTCGGAATTGACGATGCGGTCGTCGCGCTCCCGAAAGCGCGGGTCGGCCGGCAGATCGTCGCGGCCGAAGGCGGTGCAGAAGCCCACCCACTCGAACGGCCGCACCACGGTGATGTTCATCCAGCCATCGGCGCTGCGGAAGATGCCTGACGGGGCGGCGCCCTGCAGCACCTCGCCGCCTTCCAGGTAGCTGCCCATCATGCGCACGCATTGCAGCAGGGCGGCGGCCTGCATCAGGCTGACGTCGATGAATTTCCCGCGGGGTTCGTCACGCCTGGCATAGAGCGCGGACGATACCGCCTGGAAGCCGAACATCGCCGTCATCATGTCCACCGGGATCACCGGCACGCGGTGCGGCACGCCGTCTTCGCCCTTGTTCTCCAGCGTCAGGCCGGTGAAGGCCTGCAGCACCGGGTCCATCGCGGGGCGCTCGGCGAACGGGCCGGTCTGGCCGAAGCCGGAAACCGACAGATAGATCACACGCGGATTGACCGCCGATATCGCTTCGTAACCAAAACCCAGCCGGCCGATGACGCCGGGGCGGAAGCCCTCGATGAACACGTCGGCATCGCGAACCAGCGCCCAGAGCGCCTGCTTGCCGCCGTCCGACTTCAAATCCAGCGCGACGCTGCGCTTGCCGATATTGGCGGGGATGGTGAAGGCGGTGTTGTCGCCATAGACCCTGCCCAGGGTGCGGCTCCAATCGCCGCCGGCGATCGGTTCCACCTTGATGACGTCCGCGCCGTTCTGCGCCAGCAACCCGCCGCAATAGGGGCCGGCGATGCCCTGGCTGAGATCGACCACCTTCAATCCGGCAAAAGGCGCTTCGTAGCTCATGTCGTCGTTCCCGGTGCAACGGCGGTTGGGAAGGGAAGCAAGGTAAGGGGACGCTGCCCCCTTAACCCCGCCAAAGGGCTCGCCCTTTGGAAACCCTTCACTTGTTTTCTTGGAGAAGGGGGCTTTTGAAGCCGTGCTGCGGCACGGACCGGGAAAGCCCCCTTCTCCAAGAAAACAGTCATGTGTCCAGAGGCGAGCCTCTGGCGGGGGTCCAGGGGGCAGAGCCCCCTGGCCTTGCTTGCCTATCCCACCCGCTGAGGCGCAGGCACGTCGATGTTGAAGAACCGAGCCGCGTTCAGGCCGAGCACCTTGGCGCGTTGCGTGTCGGTCAGGTTCGGCATGGTGCGTTCGATCGCCTCGGCCGAGTGCGGCCAGGTGCCTTCGTGATGCGGGTAGTCGTTGGCCCAGCAGAAGTTGTCGATCAGGCTGAAGGGTTCCGCCAGGGCCAGGCCGGACGGGTCTTCCTGGAAGCGTGGCCAAGCCATGCGCCCGGTAATAGTCGCTCGGCAGGCCCTGCAGCTTCGGCCGCACCCACATGTGGTGCTTGCGATAGGCCTCATCCATCGCGTCCAGCAGCCAGGGCACCCAGCCGATGCCGGCCTCGATGGTGGCGAAGCGCAGGCCCTTGAACCGTTCCAGCACGCCGGAGGCGCACAGATTGGCCACCGGCTCGATCGTCGGCGACAGCGAGTGGGTCACGTAGTTGATCACCGCGCCGCCGTTGCCGCGCGCGGCGCGCGGGTCGCGGCCGGTGGAGACGTGGAAGGTGATCGGCAGGTCGGCTTCCTGGATCAGCGCCCACATCGGATCGAAATGCGGCAGGTTGTAGTTGACGTGGTCGACGTCATGCGCCGCCCCAGATCGGCTTGCACGGCAGCGACAGGGCACGGAAGCCCATCTTCGCGACACGCTCGATCTCGGCCATGGCGCCTCGCAGGTCGCCGGTGGCGATCGCGGCGACCGGCAGCATGCTGTCCGGGTGGGCGCCGAACTGTTCCCACGCCCAGTCGTTCCACACCGCGCATTGCGCGTTGGCGAACACCGGGTCGGGCGTGGCCCACATCGCCAGGCCCTTGTTGGGGAAGATGATCTCGACATCGACGCCGTCGCCGCGATTGTCCTTGATGCGATCGGCCACGTCGGCGCCGGCCTTCGAGCGCACCCAGTCCTCGCCCTCGAAGCTCGATGACGCGGACGCGGTCGGGGCGATAGCCCTCGCAATAGCGCCACTGCACGCCCTGCTCATCGGTGATGATGCGCGGCACGCGTTCCTTGATATTTCGCATCGATCCGCTTTTCCCACAGGTCGGGCGGCTCGTTGGCGTGGCTGTCGGTGGACACCATGAAATATTTCTTCGGGTCGCCGACGCGGGCGGTGCGGGCCCAGCCGGTGTGGCCGGGTGTTTCCAGCCGCCACAGATTCGGCGGGTTGATGGCGACTTCGTTCATCGATGTCTCCTGTATTTATAAGGTTTTCCATTGGACGAGTGTGAACGGGGGCGAGGCGTCGTGGTGATGCTCGAACACCGCCTCGACGGCGGCGCCGATCGTAACGGTCTGCTTCGGATCGCCGAGCAGGTTGCCGATCATGCGGATGTTGCCGTATTGCGGCAGTTCGACCAGCACGATGATGTAGGGGCCGTGGCCCTTCAGCGCCGGGTGCACCGGATGCCAGGCGCGTTCCCAGCTGTAGATGCGGCCTTTGCCCTCGATCTTCTCCCAGCCCATGTCGAAGCTGCGGCAATGGTGGCACATCCATTCCGGCCCCCACTGCCAGCCCTTGCAGGCGTTGCAGCGCTGGACCCAGAGTTCGCCCTTGTGCGCACCTTCCCAGTATTGCGTGCCGAGGCCGTCGACCTCGGGCACGGGGATGGGCAGGCCCGGCGGAAGATAGGACGCGCTCACAGCGTGGCCTCCGATCCGAAAATACAGTTGCTGACAGGTGTAACCATCGGTCCGGCGATGACCATGGAGACATCGACTTTCGGCACCTGGGCGGTCGAGGTGCCGCGCAGCTGGCGCACCGCCTCGATCTGCAGTTCGAGGCCGTGCATGTAGCACTCCGCCAGGTTGCCGCCGCTGGTGTTCAGCGGCAGCTTGCCGGTCGGGGCGAGCAGGTTTTCCAGCACGAGGAACTCGTTGCATTCCTCCGGCTTGCAGAACCCGTGCTCGACCAGGCTCATCAGCACGCCGCCGGTGAAGTTCTCGTAGCACTGCAGCACGTCCACGTCCGACGGCTTGATGCCGGCCATTTCGTAGAGCCGCGGCGCGACGGTCGCGAAGGTGGAGGAGCCGTAGTTCGGCACGTTGTGGGACGGCGCGCCGGCCGCGATGGTCCGAGCCTGCCGGCGGCGCCGAGCAGATAGGCCGGCTGGTGCGGGAAGTCCTTCGCCCGCTCGGCCGGCACCACCATCACCGCGGCGGCGCCGTCGTTCTCCTGGCAGCAATCGAACAGGTGGAACGGCTCGACGATCCAGCGCGAGGCGTCGTAGGTCGCCTCGTCCAGCGGCCGGCCGTACATCACGGCGCGCGGGTTGGACTGGGCGTGGTGGTAGGAGGCCAGCGCGATGGCGCGCAGCGCTTCCTGCTTGACGCCGTGATCGTGCATGAAGCGCATCGTCTTCATGGCGAAGCTCTGCGCCGGCGACATCAGGCCGTAGGGGGCCATCACGCCGTCGTCGCCGGCGATGGTGGGCGAGCGGCGCCCTGGCCGAAGCGGGCGAACTGGCCCTGCGCCAGCGAGCGGAACACCACCACGCAATCGGCCATGCCCGCCGATCACGGCCGCCGCGGCATTGCCGACCGCCGCCGCCACCGCCGCCGCCGCCGCCGCCCCAGTACATGTTGGAGAAGCGCAGTTCCTTGGTGCCGAGCGCCGCCGCCAGGCGGGACGGGTCGTTGCGGTCGTTGCTGTAGGACGCGAAGCCGTCGATGTCGCGCGGGTCTGATGCCGGCGTCGTCGCAGGCGTTCATGATCGCCATCAGCGCCAGCTTGAATTCCGAATGCGGCGCCATGCCATGCTTGTAATAGTCGGTCTCGCCGATGCCGACGATCGCCACCTTGCCGCGCAGGCTGCGGGCGTTGCTTGAACTCATTCTCTCTCCCTCAGCCGCGTTGATACGGCCATTGTCGAACTCGGCGGCGCTGCCGCGATCCTGGTTAGGCGGATAGCCTACTCACGAGTAGAGGCGCTTGCAAAGGGTCATTACGAGCCATCCCGCCATCCCAACGATGGCGTAACCGAAGCTTCTTCACGGCATGCTTGCGCGGGCGAGACAGCAAGGCATTGGCTGACTATAAGGCGCGCATGGCCCCGATCCGATTGCTGACCTTCTCCACGCTGTTTCCCAACAGCATCCAGCCAAACCACGGCATTTTCGTGCAGAACCGCCTCCGCCATCTGGTTGCGAGCGGCGAGGCGGTCAGCACCGTGGTTGCGCCGGTGCCGTTTTTTCCTTTCACTTCGCCGCGCTTCGGCGCCTGGGCGAAGCACGCTGCCGTGCCCCGGATTGAACAGCGGTATGGCCTTACCATCCATCATCCGCGTTATCTGGTGATCCCGAAGGTCGGCATGACGATCGCGCCCTGGCTGCTGTATCGGGCGGCGCTGCCCTACATCGCCGGGCTGATTGCCAAGGGGGCGCAATTCGATGCGATCGACGCGCATTATTTCTACCCCGACGGCGTCGCCGCGGTGTGGATCGGCCGCAAGTTGAACCTTCCGGTGGTGGTTACCGCCCGGGGCACGGATGTGAACCTGATCCCGCAATACCCTCGTCCACGCCGGATGCTGCAACAGGCGATCGCCGGCGCCGACGCGGTGGTCGGTGTCAGCTCGGCGCTTCGCGACGTGCTGCTGGAGCTTGGCGCCGATCCGGCCAAGGCCGTCACGCTGCGCAACGGCGTGGAGACCGACGTGTTCCGCCCGCTGCCGGATCGTGACGCCATCCGCGCCGGCCTCGGACTGACGCGCAAGACGCTGATCTCCGTCGGCTACCTGATCGACCGCAAGGGCCATCACCGCACGATCGAGGCGATGAAGCGCCTGCCGGAATTCGAGCTGATCATCGCAGGCGAGGGGCCGGACCGCGCGAAGCTGCAGGCGCAGATAGACCAGGGGGGCCTGGCGGACCGGGTGCGTCTGCTCGGCTCGCGCCCCCACGCCGAGCTTCCCGCGCTCTACAACGCGGCCGACGCGATGGTGCTGGCATCCTCGCGCGAGGGCTGGGCGAACGTGCTGCTGGAAGCCATGGCCTGCGGCACTCCGGTGGTCGCCAGCAATATCTGGGGCAACCCGGAAGTGGTGCAGGACCGCAATGCCGGGGTGATCTACGACCCGAACACGCCGGAAGGCATCGTCGCGGGCGTGCGCGACTTATTTGCTGATCCGCCCACCCGGGCCGCAACACGGGCCTACGCCGAGCCGTTCAGCTGGGATGAGACGACGGACGGGCCAGCTGGCGCTGTTCCGGCGGGTGATCGCCGAGTACCGGCGTCGGCCGTCGTAGCGACGCGGCATGGCGAGCACGGGCGGGGCACACCTCTCCCGCGAAGCACGCGCCCTACGCCCCGCGCCAGACCGGCGAACGCTTGCTCAGAAACGCGTCCATGCCTTCGCGGAAATCGGCGCTGGTGTAGCATTTCACGATCAGGTCCTCGTCGGTGTGATCGCCCTCGCCCAGGCGGCGCAGGGCTTCCTTGGTTACACTCAGCGTCAGCGGCGCGTGGCCGGCGATCAGTTGCGCGAGTTCGGTCGCGCGAACGGCAAGGGCGTCGGCGTCCGGCAGCACTTCGCTCAACAGGCCGATTTTCTGGGCCTCCTCGGCGTCCACGAGGCGGGCGGTGAAGATGATGTCCTTCACCCGGGCCGGGCCGATCAGGGCCGACAGCCGGGCGTAGTTGGACATCGACAGGCAATTTCCCAGCGTGCGGGCGATGGGGAAGCCGAACCGGGCGTTGGCGGCGCCGATCCGCAGGTCGCAGCAGGCAGCGATGGCAGCACCGCCGCCGGTGCAGGCGCCGGCGATGGCGGCGATGCTGGGCACGCGGCAGCGTTCCAACGCGTTCAACACCCGGTCGATCCGCGCCTCGTAGGCGATGCCGTCCTCCGGTTTGCTGAAGGCGCGGAACTGGGAGATGTCGGTGCCGGCGGCGAAGGCCTTTTCACCCATGCCGGTGAGGATCAGGGCGCGCATCGACGGGGTCTTCGTGCGCCTGGGCGCAGATCTCCGCCAGGCGCTCGTACATCGGGAAGGTCAGCGCGTTGCGCGCCTGCGGCCGGTTGAAGACGATGCGGCCGATGCCGTCCTGCACCTCATAGAGAAGTTCGTCGGTCATGGGCTGTCCTGTCTTGATTGGAGGGGGCGCTCACGGAACCTATCAACCCGCCGGTATCCTGGCCACCTGAGGCCACCCCGGTCCGATTCGCATCCCTTTACCCGACTCCCACGCTCAGGTAAGACTCTGCGTAGTTGTGTTCCAGCGCGCGTGGATGCCTGGGCAGTCATGAATTCTCGCTCCGCCGTGCCGGTATCGCTGGTTTGCCCTGGCGGATGGTTGAAGGAGCGAGGGTTTGCTCCTAGGTTCCCGGCCAACACGCCAGAAGCCGGATCGGAACTGCCCGGTTTGCCGGGCCAACAACAGGCCAGCGGCACCGAAAGGCAGTCTTTCTGGTGAGGGAGAGGAGTTCGTCTTGCAGCCGACCGATATTCGTGATCCCGACTATTTCCATAGAGTGGTCGATTGCCAGTGGGCCTGTCCCGCGCATACCCCGGTCCCCGAGTATATCCGCCTGATCGCCGACGGCCGCTATGCCGACGCGTATATGATCAACTGGAAATCCAACGTCTTTCCGGGCGTTCTGGGCCGCACCTGCGACCGTCCGTGCGAGCCGGCCTGCCGCCGCGGCCGGGTGGACGAGGAGCCGGTGGCGATCTGCCGGCTGAAGCGCGTCGCCGCCGACTACAAGGGCGACGTCTCGGCCCGCATGCCGCCCAGGCCCACGACCCGCAACGGCAAGCGGATTGCCCTGGTGGGCGCCGGCCCGGCCTCGCTGACCGTGGCGCGCGACCTGGCGCCGCTCGGCTATGAAATCGTGATGTTCGACGGCGAGCCCCGCGCCGGCGGCTTCATCCGCAGCCAGATCCCGAAGTTCCGCCTGCCCGAGGAAGTGATCGACGAGGAGGTCGGCTACATCGTCGATCTCGGGATCGAGACCCGCTACGGCCAGCGAATCGACAGCCTGAAGGGCCTGCTGGCCGACAATTACGATGCGGTCTTCGTCGGCTGCGGCGCTCCGCGCGGCCGCGACCTCGACATCCCCGGCCGCAAGGAAGCTGCCGCGAACATCCATATCGGCATCGATTGGCTGTCCTCGGTTTCGTTTGGCCATGTCACCAGCATCGGCCGGCGCGTCATCGTGCTTGGCGGCGGCAACACCGCGATGGATTGCTGCCGGTCCTCCCGCCGCCTGGGCGGGGAGCAGGTGAAGGTGATCGTGCGCAGCGGTTTCGCCGAAATGAAGGCGTCGCCCTGGGAAAAGGAAGACGCGCTGCACGAGGACATCCCCATCCTCGACTTCATGGTGCCCAAGGAGTTCGTGCACGAACAGGGCAAGCTGACGGGCATGATGTTCGAGAAGGTGCGCGCGGAATACGACGACAAGGGCCGCCGCAAGCTGATCCCGACCGGCGAGCCGGATACCTTCGTCGAGGCCGATGACGTGCTGATCGCCGTCGGCCAGGAGAACGCGTTCCCCTGGATCGAGGCGGATGCCGGGCTGGAATTCGACAAATGGGGCATGCCCAAGGTGGACGAGACCACCTTCCAATCCACCAATCCCAAGGTGTTCTTCGGCGGTGACGCCGCCTTCGGCCCGAAGAACATCATCTGGGCCGTCGCGCACGGGCACCAGGCGGCGATCTCCATCCATAAATTCTGCGAGGGCGAGGATGTCGCCGCCCGGCCGGCGCCGATGGTCACGCTGGTCAGCCAGAAGATGGGCATCCATGAGTGGAGCTACGACAACGACATCTCCAACGACGACCGCTTCAAGGTGCCGTTGAAGGACAAGGAAGTCGCGCTGCGCTCGATCAAGACCGAGGTGGAACTGGGCTTTGACGACAAGCTCGCCTTCAAGGAAGCCCAGCGCTGCCTGAACTGCGATGTGCAGACGGTGTTCACCGAGCAGGCCTGCATCGAGTGCGATGCCTGCGTCGATATCTGCCCGGTGGATTGCATCACCTTCACCGAGAACGGCGAAGAAGCCGAACTGCGGGTACGGCTGACCGCGCCGGCGAATAACCTGACCCAGGAACTCTACGTCTCCGACGCGCTGAAGACCGGCCGGATCATGGCGAAGGACGAAGACCTTTGCCTGCATTGCGGGCTTTGCGCCGAACGCTGCCCCACCGGTGCGTGGGACATGCAGCGCTTCCTGTTCGATATGACCCAAGCTGCCACGATGAAGGCGGAACACGCATGCTCCAGAAGCTAGAACGCCCCGCCCTGCAGCGGATCAACGACTTCGTCGTCAAGTTCGCCAACGTCAACGGCTCGGGTTCCGCCAGCGCCAATGCGCTGTTCGGCAAGTCCGTGCTCCGCATGGGCGTGCCGGTGGCCACACGTAACATCTTCCCCTCCAACATCCAGGGCCTGCCGACCTGGTACGAGGTGCGGGTGACCGAAGCCGGCCATATGGGCGCGCGCGGTGGCGCCGACCTGATGGTGGCGATGAACCCGCAGACCTGGAACGAGGACGTCGCCTCCATCGTGCCCGGCGGCTACCTGCTGTACGACAGCACGAAGGCGATGCCGGCGTCCCGGTTCCGCGAGGACATCAACGTCATCGGCGTGCCGCTGACCGAGATGTGCAACGCCGCCTACACCGACAGCCGCCAGCGACAGCTGTTCAAGAACACCATCTATGTCGGCGCCATCTCGGCGCTGCTGGACATGGAGATCGGCGTCACCGAGCAGTTGCTCGATGAGCAGTTCAAGGGGCGCGACAAGCTGATCGCCGCCAACGTGGCCGCTTTGCACATGGGCCGGGACTGGGCCAAGGCCAATCTGGAATGCCCGATCGGCCTGCGCGTGCGCCGGTCCGACAAGGTCGGCGACAAGATCACCATCGAGGGCAATGCCGCCGCCGGCCTGGGCGCGGTCTATGGCGGGGCCACGGTCTGCGCCTGGTATCCGATCACCCCCTCTACCTCGCTCGCCGAGGGGTTCCAGCGTTATTGCTCGCGCTATCGGGTGGACAAGGAAACCGGCACCAACAAGTTCGCCATCGTGCAGGCCGAGGACGAACTCGCCTCCATCGGCATGGTGATCGGCGCCGCCTGGAACGGCGCGCGCGCCTTCACCGCCACCTCCGGCCCCGGCATCTCCTTGATGCAGGAATTCTTCGGCCTGGCCTATTTCGCCGAAATCCCGGCCGTGATCTTCGATGTGCAGCGAGCGGGGCCGTCAACCGGCATGCCCACGCGCAACCAGCAATGCGACCTGTTGTCCTGCGCCTATGCCTCGCATGGCGATACCAAGCATGTGCTGCTGTTCCCCGAAGACCCCTATGAGTGCTTCGAGATGGGCGCGCAGGCCTTCGACCTGGCCGATCGGCTGCAGACGCCGATCTTCGTCATGCTCGATCTCGACATCGGCATGAACGAACGGCTGTGCAAACCGTTCAAATGGGATGACAGCCGTAAGCTCGATCGCGGCAAGGTCATGACCGCCGAGGAACTGGAAGCCGGCAAGGTCTTTGGCCGCTATCTGGATGTGGACGACGATGGTATTGCATACCGCACGCTGCCCGGCACGCACCCGACCAAGGGCGCCTTCTTCACTCGCGGCACATCGAAGGACCGCTTCGCGCGCTACACCGAGGAAGGCGCTGCCTACGCCGACAACATGCAGCGGCTGCTGAAGAAGTTCGACACCGCCAGGGATCTGGTACCCAACCCGGTGGTGAAGATCTGTTCGGACACCACCCGCATGGGGGCGATCTATTACGGCTCCACCTCGCCGGCGATGCTGGAAGCCTGGGAACTGCTGGCCGAGCAGGGCATCCATCTCGACCTGCTGCGGGTGCGCGGCTTTCCGTTCAACGACGCGGTGGCAAGCTTCATCGCCAATCACGACCAGGTCTTCGTCGTCGAGCAGAACCGCGACGCGCAGATGCGCCTGATGCTGATCAACGAGCTCGAAATCGACCCGAAACGACTGACCCGGGTGCTGCACTACGACGGCACGCCGATCACCGCGCGTATCATCGCCGATGATATCGCCAACAAGGCCGATGCCAAATTCGTCCTGCCGACCAGGGAGACCGTCCGATGAGCTATCTTCCGAAGCCGAAACTGCACGGCCCCGACCAGCCCGCGAACGCGCTGGGTTATACGCGGCGCGACTACGAAGGCCCGATCTCCACGCTCTGCGCCGGCTGCGGGCATGACAGCATCAGCGCCGCCATCGTGCGCGCCTGCTTCGAGCTCGATCTGCCGCCGCACCGCATCGCCAAGCTGTCGGGCATCGGCTGCTCGTCCAAGACGCCGACCTACTTCCTCGGCGCCTCGCATGGCTTCAATTCGGTGCATGGGCGCATGCCCTCGGTGCTGACCGGGGCCAATCTGGCGAACCGGGACCTGATCTATCTCGGCGTTTCCGGCGACGGCGACAGCGCATCCATCGGCATCGGCCAGTTCCTGCACGCTATCCGCCGCGGCGTGAACATGGTCTATATCGTGGAGAACAACGGCGTGTACGGCCTCACCAAGGGTCAGTTCTCCGCCACCTCCGACCGTGGGGCCAAGAGCAAGCGGGGCGTCATCAACCATGACGAGGCCATCGACATGGTCGCCATGGCGCTGCAGATGGGAGCGACCTACGTCGCGCGCAGCTTCTCCGGCGACAAGACGCAGCTGATCCCGCTGATCCAGGGCGCGCTGGAACATCCCGGCGCCGCCTTCATCGACTGCATTTCGCCCTGCGTCGCGTTCAACAACCACGAGGGGTCCACCAAGAGCTACGACTACGTGCGCGCGCATAACGAAGCGGTGAACCAGCTGGACGTTATCACCGGACGGGACGAGATCACCGTCGATTATGCTCCGGGGACGGTGGAACTGGTGACCCAGCATGACGGCTCGGTTTTGCAGCTGCATAAGCTGGCGCAGGATTACGACATACATGACCGCGGCGCCGCCATGGCCCATCTGCAGGGCAAGCGGGAGCTTGGCCATATTCCGACGGGGCTGCTGTTCGTGGATCCCGAGCCGCAGGAACTGCACGGCTACCTGAAGACCACCGCCCGGCCGTTGAATGAACTGAACGAGGCCGATCTGGTTCCGGGTTCGACGGCGCTGGAAAAGCTGAACGCCAGCCTGCGGTAGGGCGTTCCGGCCGCGCACGGCCCAAGACAGAAAAGCGCCTGCCCCGAGCCAGGGGCGGGCGCTTTTTTGTTGATCGTGGACCCGTTTCTTTCTGAGCTACATCAATGCAGGGAAAGTCTGGGCGTGGGATGGCGTGTTCACACTGGTTGTTTCAATGCAAACAGAAGCGGCACCAGGCTTGGTCATGTCATACGGTTGCGATATACGGAAACACGATAGTCGGCGTGAGGGCATACGGAGATGGCGGCCAGGTAGATGCTTGCACTGAACCTCCAATCTGCCTTGCTGCGCGGAGTCGATGCTGTCGCGGATACGCTGGGGTTGCTGGACAAGACGTTTGACCCCGACCGTCTGATCGCGGCGGCGCGACGCGAAACCGGCCTGCACGATTTCGGTGACGAGACGTTCCGCGAACCTCTGGACCACCTGCTGCGGTCCTGTGCACAGGAGGCCAGCCTGAGTGTCGTTGGCCGCGCGGCGGTAAGCTGGGACAGCCGCCGGTTTTTGGCCAATCTGCTCCGGATGGAGCAGGCCGAGGATCGTACCCGGAACATTCTCGCTGAGCCGATCCGGCGCCCGGTTTTCATCACCGGCCTGCCGCGCAGCGGAACCACGTTTCTGCACAAGTTGATGATGCTTGATGCCGCCAATCAGGTTCCGCGGGTGTGGGAGACGATCTTTCCGTATCCGCTGCGTGAGTCGGACGGCACCGACCCCCGGGGCCGGATCGAGAAAGTCGACCGCCAGCTTCGATCCTTCGAACGGCTGGCCCCCGAATTTCCCAGCATGCATCCGATCGACGCGACCTCGCCGCAGGAGTGCAGCGAGGTTACCGCCCATGTATTCGCCAGCCTGCGTTTCGACACGACCTATCGCGTCCCGAGCTATCGGCACTGGCTGGACCGGACCGGGCATCTGGACGCGTATCGGTTCCACAAGCGGTTCCTGCAACATCTGCAGCACCGCTCCGGCGGCGAGCGCTGGGTGCTGAAATGCCCGGACCACGTGTTCGCGCTGGATGCGTTGCGCGCGGTCTATCCTGACGCGCGATTGGTGTTCGTGCACCGGGATCCGGTGAAGGTCTTGCCGTCGGTCACGCGCCTGACGGAGGTTCTGCGGCGCCCGTTCACGCGGCGCATCGACCGGCTTGAAATCGGCCGCGAGGAAAGCGCACGCTGGCTGGAGGGTGTCGGGCACATGGTCCGCGCCGCCCAGACCGACCCATCGGTGATCCATATCCGGTATTCCGACCTTGTCGCGGACCCCCTGTCCGCCGTGGAGGATCTGTACGCGCGCCTGGACCTCCGTCTTCCTGGTCTGGCCGCCGACGCGATCCGGATGACAACGCAGGCGGAGCCCAAGGGGGGCTATGGCGTCAATCGCTATTCTCCGCAGGACTACGGTCTTGATCTCGCGGCAGAGGCGGAGAAATTTGCCTTCTATACGGAGCATTTCGGCGTAGAAGCGGAAGGCCGGCGCAAGCCGGCGGATGGTCGCGTCTGACCGGCCTTGCTGCACGAAGGACCCAATTTCGTCATGGATGACCGCGACCCGCACGCACCGGACATTGGTACGATCAGCGACGAGTGGAGGCCGCCGCCAAGCCCCGATGCCAGCGCGGCTGTCCTTGAGCAAGCCGACCGAGCGGCCCGTCGTTGGATCGCGGCGGAGCCGGGCCCGGTCGTCCCTGGCAGCGATCTGCACATGCGGATCACCTGCCGCATGTTTCGCGAGACCTTCAATCCGTACAAGCCCTCGGTTATCGATTGGCCGAAGCTGATGGAGGAGGCGAGGGATCGGCTGATCAATCTGCCGATCTGGGACATCGCGGTGCAGACGGAAGGCAAAGCCCGGCTACGGATGCAGGCCTACGGCGAAAGCCTGGCGGATGCGGAGTGGCGCGAGGCGATCGAGCAGAACGCATGGGAGGAAGGCCGGCACCGGGAGGTGCTGTCCAGCCTCGTCGCGGCTTACGGCATCGAGCTTGCGCCGGAACCCGTCTACCATCGTCCCAGCGACACGGAATGGGCGTACCTGGTCACCGGCTATTCCGAATGCATCGACAGTTTCTTCGCCTTCGGCCTGTTCGAGACGGCCAAGCGTTCCGGCTTTTTCCCGGCGGACCTGGTGGATACGTTCGAGCCCGTCATACAGGAAGAAGCCCGCCACATCCTGCTGTTCGCCAACTGGCTCGCCTGGCACCGCAAGCGCCTGCCGATCTGGCGGCGGCCGTGGTTCGAACTGCGGGTTGCCGCCGTGTGGGTGTTCCTGGCGTGGGAGCGGGTTGGCATCGCGCGCGGCATGGATGACGGCAAGGCCAAGCCCGCCGACAACAACTTCACCCTGACCGGCAGCAAGGCGGTCAGCGATATCGACCTCAGCGTGCGGGAACTGATGGCGGTTTGCCTGGAAGAGAACGACCGCCGCTTTGCCGGCTACGATCCACGGCTGCTGCGTCCGACCACCACGCCGGCGATTGCCCGGCTGTTCTGCCGGCTTACCGGCTGGCGCAGCGCCGGCGCTGCGCCAGCCGGTTGAGGGCGGCGGGCGAATTTGCGGCCTTTGCCCCGTGAATCAGCAAGGGCCCCGCTCGGGGCCCTTGCCATATCCATAACACAAACTTGTAACGCCTTGCCTCGGTCGGTTCAGCCCCGGCGGCGGCGGCTGACGGCAAGGCCAAGGCCGAGAATGCCGACGCCAAGTACCGCGAGGCTGGCTGGCTCAGGCGCCTCGGCGATGAAGTTGAAGTCGCCGAACGTGATGGTCCCGAGGAAGGTGCCGGTGATCGAATTGACGCCGGGACTCAGCAGGAACGTCGCCGAACTGTAATTGGCGTCGCCGAGCGCCTGGTTGATGTCGTTAACGCCAAAACTGCCGTTAGGAACGGGAACGGAGGTTAGACCACCAGGCAGACCTGCCTGCCCGGGGTTCTGCGGAGCGGGGCCAAACGGACTTGCCGCCGGGACCATCGCCACGCCGTTGTTGAACAGCTGGAACTGGTCGCCCGATGTTTCCACATCGGTGATGGTAAAGGTTCCGTAGCTGCTCAGCGTGATCACCCAGGCCGGCGCGGGTGCCGCCACGGCATTGCCGAACGCGGGCCAAGGCAGGATCGGGCCATGTGTTCCGGGATTGCCCCCACCGAACAGCGGGCTTCCGGTCGCGGTGAAGTTGCCCGCGTACCATTGGTTCAGCACGATGTTATCGGCGCGGGCCGGGACGGAAACCGAGGCGAGCGCGGCAAGCGCGGCGCCAGCCAGTAGAACATTCTTCAGCACGCTATGGATCCTCCACAAACTATTGAAACACCAGCGAAAATCGGGCCTCACCCAGAGTAAACGCCAGTCCAGTAAGGGGTTACTTGCAGCGGAGTGATGCTCGACGGGACGACTTAGCCGGGCACGTCAGTATCAGGCCTTACAACAAATTACAAGCGGTAATGAACGATAGGTTAACCATACGGTTGGGTGCTCTCAGGTTTCATGCCGCGGATCCTGGAAATCTTGGGATCGCGGAAGTCTTGGCGCCCGCTTGCCGGTGATTATGGGCCGACCACGGCATCGCCTGTTGCAGCCATGTAATTGCGCCAGGGGTCTCATCCCGGTTAGCATCCGGCTCCTCGCCATATTTGTCACAACTCCACGAGGGGCAACCGATGGCCGGCCCGGTGAGCAAGATCAAGACATTGACAGCGGCCGAACCGCCAAAGGCGCTCGTGCCGTCGGCGGTTACCGAGGCCGGGCGTATCGCCGAAAGCTTCTTTCGCGTGCAGCGCTCCCTGATTGCGCCGGCGGCCCCGTCGGCCGGAGCGGCGGCAGGTGTCAGGCCTCGGCCGCAGGGCCAGGCGGTAACATCCGCCAGGCATGTCCGCGCCGGTCAAACCGTCCAAGGCGCGTGCCCGGGCGGCCTACGAGCTGGCGGTTCAGGGGGTGCGGCTCTCCCGGCAGGGGCGCCATGCCCAGGCGATCGCGCCGCTGAAACGCGCCGTGGAGATGGATCCGACGGTCGCGGTCACGCAACATAATCTGGGATATGCCTGCCTGATGACGGGCCGGCTGGCGGAAGCGGTGAGCGCGTTCCACGAGGCGCTGCGCCTCGATCCCGGTCTGGTCAATGCCCATAACCACCTCGCCGTTGCCCTTGATCAGCTGGGCCGGCAGGACAAGGCCCTGGGCGCGTACGAGAAGACGGCGGAACTGGCGCCGGAGCGTCCGGAGGTGCTGTTCCGCCTGGGACAGCTCTATCAGGCCCGCGGCCGTGGGAGCGACGCGGCGGCGGTCTTCCGCGCGGCCGCGGCCGCGACGGCCGGGACCCCCTGGTCGCTGATCAGCGAGGCGTGCGCCGCGGATGCGGTGGGGGAGGGGGAGCAGGCGCGGGCCCTGTTGCGTGCGGTGATCGCCGAGACGCCCGATTGCGCCATGGCCCACCTGATGTTGGGTGCGATGCTGGCCCAGGCCGGCCAGTCGGTGGAGGCGGCCGCCAGCCTGGAACGCGGCATCTCGCTGGATCCGGACAAGGTGGCGGCGTGGCAGGGGTTCGCGACCAATACGAAGTTCACCGCCGCCGACGGGAAGCTGATCGAGCGGATGGGCGCCAGCCTGGAGCGGCCGGACCTGACCCAGCAACAGCGCAAATCCATCCACTTCGCGCTGGGCAAGGCGCATGACGACATCGGCGAGCACGGCGAGGCGATGCGGCACTTCGACGCGGCCAACCGCATCCGCGCCGCCGCCGCGGTGCTGGATCGGGCGTTGCTGGCGCGGCAGACCGACCGGATGATCGCTTCCACTCCGCCGGGATACCTGCGGCGCCGCCCGGAGCTCGGCGTCGCCGATGAAACCCCGATCCTGATCGTGGGGATGCCGCGTTCCGGGACGACGCTGGTCGAGCAGATCCTGTCGAGCCATCCGGACGTCGCGGCGGGGGGGAGCTGAGCTTCTGGGGGGACCGGAACGGCGCCGGCCTCGGGGTTTTCGGCGCGGATGCCCGGCCGGAGGCGGTGCAACGCCTGGCCGGGGACTATCTCGCGGTGCTGCGCGGCATTTCGCCCGATGCGGCGCGGGTGACGGACAAGATGCCGTTCAATTTCGGCCTGCTCGGCATTATCCGGCAGGTCTTTCCGCGCGCCGCCATCGTGCATTGCCGCCGGCATCCGGTGGATACCTGCCTGTCTATCTTCGGCACGGATTTCGAGGCGGCGATCGACTTCGCGGGAGAGCGCGGCAGCCTGGTGTTCTTTTATCGCCAGTACCTGCGGCTGATGGCGCATTGGCGCGAGGTGCTGCCGGCCGAGCGGTTCATCGAGGTCGATTACGAGGAGCTGGTCGCCGATCCGGAGAAGCTGACGCGCCGGATGATCGCCACCTGCGGCCTGGAATGGAACGATGCGTGCCTCGCCCCGCATCGCAACCGGCGCCGCATCGCCACCGCCAGCGTGTGGCAGGCGCGCCAGCCGATCTACCGGACATCGGTGGAGCGGTGGCGGCGCTACGAGCCTTGGCTGGGGGAATTGCGCGAGCTGCTGGCCGATCCGCCCGAGGCGTGAGGCCCCCGCGCAACTCCCCGCCGGTTACTCCGCCGCGCCGACCGTGCGCGACTTGAACTCCTCCGGCACCGCGCGGCCGGCGTCGGTGAAGGCCCGGCGGACCGCTTCCACGTTGCCGCCGAGCACGGTTTTCCGGTTCTCCTTCACCCATTCTCGCGAACCGACCGTGGTTTCGATCGAACGCTGGAAGCGCGGCATCACGTGGCGGGCGAACAATTCGTAGCTGCGCATCGTCTGTTCGCGGTTGGCCCATTCATGGGCGCGGAACAGCAGGCCGCCGAAGCCGCCGTTGCTGTAGCCGAGCAGCCGCTCGATGCCCTTGGCGACCGTGTCCGGCGAGCCGACCAGCGTCGTGCCCTGCTTGACGCCGTCGCGCAGCGGATCGTCGGAGCGGCCGGGCGGGCGGCCGAGGGTTTCCTCGAAATAGCTGACGGTTTCCAGCCGCTCGCCGATCTTCACCTCGCGCAGCGCCTGCTCGTCGTCCTCGGCGACATGGGCGTTCACCACGATGCGCCATTTCTTGCGGTCCATCGTCTTGCCGTTCGCCGCTGCGGCCTCCTCCGCGATGGCCCATTGCTTGCCCATCGCCTCCGGCCCGCCGGGCAGGCCGGCGCCGATCGACAGCACGCCCAGGCCGTGCTTGCCGGCCGCCATCATGCCGAACGGGGTGATGGTGCTGGCCACCGCGATGTCGAAGCAGGGATCGGAATACGGCGCCAGATGCAGGCGCGCCTCGCGCATCTCGAACCAGTCGGTCTTCATCGTCACCGGCTCCTCGCAGGCCAGCAGGCGCATGATCGCGTCGAGCGATTCCACCATGCGGTGGCGCTGGGTGGTCGGCTCGATGCCGAGCATGTAGGCGTCGGACGGCAGTGCGCCGGGGCCGCAGCCCAGCATGACGCGCCCGCGGGTCATGTGGTCCAGCTGCACGAAGCGCTGCGCCACCAGCAGCGGGTGGTGATAGGGCAGGGAGGTGACGCCGGTGCCGAGCTTGATGTTCTTGGTCCGCTCGGCCACCTGGGCGATCACCAGTTCCGGCAGGGCGATCAGTTCCCAGCCGGCGGAGTGGTGCTCGCCGATCCAGGCCTCGTCATAGCCGAGATGATCCAGCCACTCGATCAGCTCCACGTCGCGGGCCAGTGCCAGAGTGGGGTTCTCGCCGACACGGTGGAACGGTGCCAGGAAGATGCCGAAATTCATGCCGCGATGGGCCATGCGCGTGTCCTCTGATGCTTTTATGGAGTTGCCTGGCGGCCATGCTGCAATGTCCGGGCGGCGTAGCCAAGGGCTTTGCGACGTGGCAGCCTTGCGGCCTCGATCTGGATTGGGAGGAAATACAAATGCGGCTTGAAGGTAAAGTGGCCATCGTCACCGGTGCTGCGTCCGGCATGGGGGCGGCAACCGCCCGGCGCTTCGCGCGCGAGGGCGCCAAGGTGGTGATCGCCGACATGCTGGAGGACGAGGGCCGCGCCGTGGCGCAGCAAATCGTCACCGCCAACGGCGCCGCCGAGTTCATGAAGCTGGACGTTACCAACGAGGCGAACTGGAAAGCCGTGGTGGACGCCACCGTCGCCAAATTCGGCAAGCTCGACATCCTGGTGAACAACGCCGGCATCAGCGGCAGCGCGGTGGACGACGTTCTGGACACGATGATGTGGGACAAACTGATGGAGGTGAACGGCCGCGGCACGTTCCTGGGCGTGAAGTTCGCGGTGCCGGCGATGAAGGCCGCCGGCGGCGGGTCCATCGTCAACCTGTCCTCGATCTCCGGCGTGGTCGGGCAGAAGCGCATCCATGTCGGCTACAATGCCTCCAAGGGCGCGGTCCGCACCCTGACCAAATCGGCGGCCGTGCAGTTCGGCGGGGACAAGATCCGAGTGAACTCCATCCATCCCGGCCTGATGCCGCCGATGCGCACCTCCGGCGCCACCGCCGATCCGGCGTTTCGCGCCCAGATGTTGAAGGCGGTCCCCCTCGGCCGGTCCGGCGAGGCCGACGAAGTGGCCAATGCCATCCTGTTCCTGGCGTCCGATGAAGCCTCCTACATCACCGGCGCGGAGCTCTACGTCGACGGCGGCTACCTCGCGGTCTAGGGCCGGGGGCTCTGCCCCCGGCAGCCGATCCCGTGCATGCGTGCAACAGGAGGCAAGCGTGACCCAAGGCGAGATCATCCCCGAAGCGGCGCGCAACATCCGGCTGGTCGGCCATACGGACCAGGCCGGGCGTGGCGACGGGGTGCAGGTGATGGTTGCGCGCGGACATGCCTATGTCGGCACGCGGGTCAGCCGGGGCGTCAACGTGACCGACGTGCGCGACCCGCGAAACCCGAAGCCGGTAAACTTTCTGCCGATCCACCCGAACTCGTGGTGCATGCATCTGCAGACGGCGGAAGACCTCATGCTGGTGATCGAGGAACTCGATCTCAAGGCGCTGCTCTCGCAGAAGGATTACTATAGTCAGTCCAACCAGGTGGACAGTTCACGCTACGGGGTGCGCGGCCGGGATTTTTCCGCGGGAATGCGGGTGTACGACATCTCCGACCCGGCCAATCCACGCGCAATCGGGTTTATGGAGGTGCAGGGTCTCGGACTGCATCGCATCTGGTGGGTAGGCGGGCGCTATGCCTATGCCTCGGCCTTGCTGGATGGTTTCATCGATCACATCCTGATCATCATCGATATGCAGAACCCGACGCGCCCGGTGGAAGTGGGGCGGTGGTGGATTCCCGGGATGTGGGCCGCCGGCGGGGAAACACCGCATTGGACCGGCCGTTGGGCATTGCATCATGCCGTGGTGGCGGGCGATGTCGCCTATGCCAGTTGGCGCGATGGCGGATTGACCCTGATCGACGTGGCCGACAAGTCGGCGCCGAAGCTGATTTCGCACCGTGTCTGGAGCCCGCCCTTCGGGGGCGGCACGCACAGTGCGCTGCCATTGCCTGATCGTGATTTGCTTGTCGTTGCCGACGAGGCGGTGCTGAACATCGATCAGGAACAGATGAAGCGCACCTGGATTTTCGATATCCGCGACAAGGCAAATCCAGTCAGCATCGCCACGATGCCTACGCCGGCGGAACAGGATTATGTCGCCAAGGGCGGCCAGTTCGGCCCGCACAATCTGCACGAGAACCGGCCAGGATCGTTTCAAAGCTCCACCACGATCTTTGCCACCTGGCAAAGCGCGGGTGTGCGTGCGTTCGACATCGCCGATCCGTACCGGCCGCGTGAGGCGGGCTACTTCGTGCCGCCGCAACCGACGCGCTGGATGGAGCCGATGCGCGGGCGGGCGAAGATGCGTCATACGGCGGATCTGTTCGTCAGCCGGGAAGGGCTCATCTACGCGACCGATTACGACGCGGGCCTGTACATTCTGGAGTGGATGGGCGAGTGACGCCACCCTGTGGAAAGGGGGGGCCTTGTCACATGCGGCGGGGATACGAAGGCAGGCGCCGCGTCACGCACATCGTGCCGCCGCCCCAGGGTACGAGGCAGGTCATTTTCACTCCGGCGCCGCCGGTGACGATGAGGTGGATGTCGGCTGGCGCGCGGGCGATGGGCCAGTCCGTGCCGGATGCCCGCTGCAGGAAATCCTGCGCCCGTTGCAAGGTCCAACCGGCCTTGGCGATGATTTCGGCCATCTCCGGCGGCAGCAGCAGGAATTGTTCGCCGGGATCGCGGTGCCGTCCGCCGGATGCGGCTTCGCGCGCGCCGCGCATGGCGGCCAGCGCCGGGCGCAGCACCGCCTCGGGCGTGTTGGCGCCGGCCTCCGGCAGCACTTCGATCGTGCCGGACAGGCCGATGATCGTGACCGCGCTGTCGCCCGCGCCGAGGCCGCGCCGCGCATGCAGGGGCATCGCGACCGGATGCGCCCCCTCGGCGAAGGCCAGGCCGTATTTCGCCGGCTGGCCCATCGTGGCCATGTCGCCCACCAGCGGGCGGGCGCCGCCGATATTGGTGAGCACCAGCGCCAGCGCGCGGCCGATGCAGGCATTGGCGCGGTTGCCGGGGCCGAGGCAATTGGTGCCGGCATTCATCTCCAGCGCCGCCACCGCGGGGCCATGCACCAGCACGGCGGCGGTGGGCGTGCCCGTGGTGGTCTGGATGCCCAGCAGGTTGAACTCCGGCTCCAACGTCGCGATCGCCGCTTCCAGCACGACCGGGAACTCGGCCGGCCGGCAGCCGGCGATCACGCAGCAATAGGCCACCGCTGCCGCCGTGATCTCGCCGAACAGCGGCGGCATGCAGCCGAAGGACAGCCCGGGATCGCGGCCCGCCAGCATGGCGGCCAGCCGCGCCTCGGTCGGCACCACGGCAGGCAAGCCGTCCGTGAGTTCGTCCGCCAGCAGCGCCGCCTGCGCCGTGTCCCAGTCCGCATCGGGGCCGAACAGCGGCGCCTCCCGATCACCGACCTGGATGGCGCCGACCCGAATGGCGGGCCGGCTCATCCCGCCGCGGGCGGCTTCACGCGGATGGAGATCGCCGCCGTGCCGCCGAAGGAGGGGATCCAGGCCGAATGCTTGCCGGCGCCGCCCGCCACCGCCACGTGGATGTCATCCGGCGTTGGGGCGACCTTGTAGGCGCCGTTCTCCGGCAGATGGCCGGCTTCCTCGTAGATGCGCTGGTTCTCCGGCGAGACCTCCGACAGCGGCACCCGCGCCGTCTCGAACAGGAATTGCTGGATCTGCGCGACCGTCCAGTTGTCGCGGGCCAGCGTCGCCGCGTGCTCCGGTCCGAGGAGGATGAAATAGGGTCCCTTCGCGTAGATCGTGTTGGCGGCCGGGGAGGCGATGGCGCCGGCGAAGGTGGTCAGCAGGCCCCGGCCGGTGGTGCTGCCATGGTCGTTCAGATTGTGGTTCGGTTCCGCCGACATCACCGTCGCCACGCTCTCCTCGGCGCCGGAAGCCGTGGCGGACATGGTAGGGCGGGAACGGGCTCTCCTCCTCGTTCTCGCCGAAGCAGAAGGTGTATTTGGCGGGCGAGCCGAAGGTGGAACGGTCCATCACCCCGGGCTTCGCGCCGCCGACATTGTTCAGGATCAGTTGCAGCGCCCGGCCGATGGCCGCGTTGGCCCGCCAGCCCTGGCCGAGGCAGTTGGCGCCGCAGTTGATGTTCAGTTCGTGGCGCAGCGGGCCGTTCACCATCACCATCGGCGCGCAGGCATGTGTCGTGGCCAGCGAGCCGTGCAGGTTGTAGTCGGCCACCAGCACGCCACGCAGTGCGGCCAGCACCACGGGAAAATAGGCGGGACGGCAACCCGCCATCACCGCGTTGGCGGCGAGGCTGCGCAGCGTGGGGATCAGCTGGCGCGGCGTGATGGCCGGGAACGGCTCGTTGTCGCCGCGCGCGCCCTCCATCATGCGCGCCACCGCCGCTTCCGTGGGCACCACCGCGGGCAATCCATCCGTCCAGCCCTGTGCCTCGACATACTCGGCCCAGGCATCTGCATCCATCTCCGGGATGTCGAGCGTTTCGGTCTCGGCCGTATCGGACATCATGCCTCCTGCTGACGCAAAGGGCCGCGGACGGTGCCGCGGCCCTGATGCACCTCGAAAGGGGGACCTACCCCTTCATCTCCACCTTCAGGCCCTCGAAGGCGGCGTTGATCCGTTCCTCGAGTTCCCCAGCGTTCAGCCCGCCGACAGGGTGCTTGACCACGATGAGGTGCGGCTCAAGCTTCCGTGCCTTGGCCTGTGCCATGACCAGCGGCCGGAACGTTTCGGTGGCGATCACCACGCCGGCCAGGCCACGCTTCCGTAATTCGATGCTGTCGTGGAAACTCCACGATGAGCAGGAGCCTCAGTCGCCCAGGGCGAGCAGCGCGATGCGGTACTTGCGCGCCACCTCGTTGATCATCTCCGGCGGCGCCGGCTGGCTGGCGCTGCTCTTGGCGATGTAGTCCACATTGTCCACGCGGCGGATGGCGGAGAGGCGGCCGCGCAGCCCCTCCAGCAATTCCTTCGCGTTGGGCTTGTTGTTCGAGAACAGGATGATGGGATCGTTGGCCCAGTCGACAGGTTCGGCCGTGGCCGTTCCCTCGCCCTGTGGCGCTATCCCGAAGCTGGGATTGACGATGCGCATGGCGTGCCTTTCTCCCTGACCGGGCTATCACACACCTAACCGGCGGCCTTGCCAAGAGCGGACAGCGCGTCGCGGACCGCGAGGGCGGCGAGGCGCCCGTCCGCCATCGCCGCGGCGACGGTGCGGGGCGCGCCGGCGCGGGCGTCCCCGGCGGCGAACAGCCCGGGCAGGCTGCATCGTCCGTCCGCCCCGGTCACCAGCTGGCCGTCCGCGTCGCGCGCCAGGCCGTCCGGCGCGAAGCCGAGCGCGGGACGGCGCCCGGCCTGCACGAAGACGGCCCGGACGGTCAGGCGCCGCGGCGCGCCGCCGTCATCCGGCTGCACCAGCACGGCCTCGAGGCCGGATGCGCCCTCCAGGTCCGTGATGCGGCCGTGCAGGACGGTGATGTGTTCGCCGTGCGCCGGGGTGGCGCCACCTTGGGTGACCAGCGTGACCTCCGACGCGATCCCGGCCAGTTCGTGCGCTTCCGCGACGGCCCAGCGATCGGCGCCGGCGACCAGCACGGGCTGGCCGCGCATAGAGCGGGCCGTCGCAGGCGGCGCAATGCGACAGGCCGCGCCCCTCGAAATCCGTTTCGCCCTCGATGCCCAGCGTGCCCGGCGCCCATCCGATCGCCAGGATGACGGCCCGGGCGTCATGCGCTCCGTCATCGGTGATCACGCGCCAGTTGCCGCCGTCGGGTGCCAGACCGGTCACCTCGGCGACGCCGAGTTCGGCGCCGGCGGTAACCGCCGCCTCCAGCAGCCCGGCCGCCAGATCGGGGCCCGTCGGGGCACCCTCCACGTCCTGCAGCGGGCCGAGATTCATCAATTCGCCGCCGCCGCCCATGCGGTCCAGGAGCAGGCAGGACAGGCCGGCGCCCGCCACCGCTTCCGCCGCGCTGAGCCCGGCGGCGCCGCCGCCGATCACCACCACATCCCAGACCGCCATGCCGATCATCCTCCCGGTTGCACGGAACCGAACACCAGCGCCGGATCCCTGCCCGCGCGGCGCAGATCGCCCCGCCGCACCGTTATCCCGCGCCGGTCGAAGTAGTCCAGCACCTGGATCGCCAGTTGCCGCCCATTGCCCAGCCGGTCGCGGAACTGTGCGGCGGTGAAGCCGCCATCCGGCAGTTCGGCCGAGAGCGTGTGGGCCTCCGCCGCCATCGCGATCGCCGCGTCGCGCAGGAAGAAGCGGTCCGGCGCGAGTTCCAGGATCAGGCCCAGGCGGGACAGTGCCTTGCAGGCGCGGCGCAGCCCGATCTCGGGCGCGCCGATTGCGGCGGCAGCCTCGCGCAGCAGCGGCGGCCGATAGGGTGCGGCCGCCAACAGCGGTCGCAGCACCTGCCAGAGCCGCGCCTCCTCCCCGGCCAGGCCGCCCCGGTGCGTGGGGGCACGCAGCAGATGCCCCTCCGCCGCCACCTCGCCCGCGGCGACGAGGTGCGCGAGCAGCGCGGCGAAGGCATCCTTCGCCAACCGGGTCGGCAGGGCCAGGCGCAACGCCTCGCCGGCGATCCCTGGCGTGGCGGGGTTGGACGCATGGAATTCGGCCAGCGCCTGCGCCATTTGCCGCGTGAGCGAGTCGAGCCCGGTCGCGGTCGCGATATACGGGCCGAGCGGCACGGCATCCGGCAGGTGTGATGCCAGCCCCGCCTCGGTCAGCCCCCAATCGGCCATCAACGCGTCGCGCGAGATCAGGTAGGGCGGCTGGGCCAGCCACCCGCGCAACGCCGCCCCGGCACCGCTCTCGGCGAGCGCATCCAATGCGGCAAGGCGCGAGGGAGCACGGCGATGCTGTGCCGGCGGGCGCGGGTCCAGCGCCTGCCCCCCGGCGATGGTGCGGCTGGCGGTGGTGTCGCGCAGCACCAGCCGGTCGCCATGGCGCAGCGGCAGGGGGCGATCCAGCACCAGATGCGCCAGGCCGGTGTCACCGGGGCGCAGCGACGCCGGGGCCAGCAGCACCACCCGCGCTGGCACCTGTCCGGCGCCGTGATGCAGCAGCACCGGCGTCATGTGCTTCATGGCCGCACGTTCGCTCTTCAGAAGGTGCAGCGCGACGTCGCAGCGGGACGTGCTCGCCGCCCGCGCCGGGTCCACCACCCAGTCGCCGCGGCCGATCGCATCCTTGTGCACGCCGGGGCCGATCAGGTTCAGCGCGCAGCGCTCGCCGGCCGTGGCCCGCTCCACCGCGCGGTTGGCGGCGTGGATGGCGCGCACGCGCGCACGCAGCCCGGAAGGCAGGATCCGCACCGCCTCGCCCGTGCGCACCGCGCCCGCCACGACCGAACCGGTGACCACGGTGCCGATTCCGGCCAGGCTGAAGCTGCGATCCACGGCAAGGCGGAAGGCGTGGCCATCGGTATCGTCGGGGAGTGCGTGGTCCGCCGCCGCGGCCAGCAAACGCGTGCGCAACGCGGCAACGCCGGCGCCGGTCGTGGCGGAGACGGGGAACAATTCGGCTCCCGCGAGAGGCGTGCGCTCCAGCAGCGCGGCAATCTGCAACTCCACCTCAACCGCGCGATCGGCATCCACCAGATCGGTCTTGGTCAGCGCCACCAGGCCGCGCGAGATGCCGAGCAGCGACAGGATCTGCAGGTGCTCGCGTGTCTGCGGCATCACGCCGTCGTCGGCGGCCACCACCAGCAGCGCCATGCCGATGCTGGACGCGCCGGCGATCATGGTGTGGACCAGCCGCTCATGCCCCGGCACATCCACGAAGCCGAGCACGCCGCCGGTCTCCAGCGGCACGTAGGCGAAGCCCAGGTCGATCGTGATGCCGCGCGCCTTCTCCTCCGGCAGGCGGTCCGTATCCACGCCGGTCAGGGCACGCACCAGGCTTGTCTTGCCGTGGTCGATGTGGCCCGCCGTGCCGACGATCATGCCGTGCCGATCCCCTTTTTCCGTTCGCTTTTCGCGTCAGACCAGCCAGTGCTCCTCGACGACAAACCGCGCGGCGCGCGTGCTGTCCAGGGAGTTGGCGGCGCATTCCAGGTCAACCAGGCTGTCATACCAGGTCTGGGTCACGGTGCCGGCCGTGACCGGCAGATGCGGAATGACGCTGTTCGGCGCGGCGCCTTGCTCCCGTACCCGATATACCGCCGGTCGTGTCCCGGGTTCCTCGCCTTCAGGCCAGATCTCGATGAGGCTGAATCGGCCGGCATTCGATCGGAGGTCGCCGGATACCTCCGTGATGACGCGCGATACCGCACCGACGAATTGCCGGGAGTCGATGTTGCACGCGGCCATTTCCGGCGATTGGTGGGCCCGCGCCCGGGCCTGGTCGTTGTCGAAATACAGGATCGGGAAACCGTCGATCCGCATCGAACGCCCCGCCTCGTTCGCGGCGGCCGAGGCGAGGACGTGGCATTGCGCATAGCGCAGAAGCCCGGGGAAAGCACAAACCAGCGGACCGTGTACATCGAGCCAGTGGCGGCGGAACTGCGTCAGGCCGATGGTATCCATGCGTCGCATCAGGCTGATTGCCGCGATCATCGTGAGGTCCCCCGCTTCGTTCAGGCTGCGGTTCCCCGCTTCGCTCGGGCGCCTACGCGCCAGCGATCGTTCCGCTCGCCTCCAGCTCCGCTATCTCCCCGTCGGAATATCCGGCCTCTCGCAGGATCGTCCGGCTGTGTTCCCCGTAGCCGGGTGCAAGCGCCACCGGAACCTTCTCCGCGCCGCTCAGGGTGAACGGACTGTCCACCGTCATCATGCCGGTATCGGCAAGCGGGCGAAGGAACCCGGCCGCCAGCGCCTGCGGGTCCGTTGCGATCTCGGCCGCCGTGCCGACGACGCCGAACGTGACACCGGCGGCGTCCAGCACCCCCCGCCACTCCGCCAGCATCTTCCCGGCGAAAACGGTGTCGAGGATATGGGTCAGCGCGGCCGCGTGGACGCGCCGCGCGCCGACATCCACAAAGCGCGGGTCGGTTGTCAGGGATGGAATGCCGATCGCGTTTGCCAATGCCGGCCATTGGCGTTCGTTGATGGCGGCCAGCATGAACCAGCGATCGTCCAGGGTCCGATAGATGTTGGTGAGCGGGGTTATCGCTTCCTCCCGCGGCGGGCGCGGGGGAAACGGCACGCCGCAAAGTTGCGCCTGGATCAGGTATCCGTTCGCCCACATGCCATTGGCCATCAGCGACGCGCGCACCTCTCCGCCCCGGCCTGTCTTCTCGCGCTGGTACAGCGCCGTGACAATGGCGCCGTATAGCGCGATGGCGGTGGGGCGGTCACCCATCGCGGCAACGGAGCGGGCCGGTATCGCATGGTGGTCAGGCCGAACCTCATCCATCAGGCCGGAGCGCGCCCAGTAAGCGGTCGCATCGAAGCCGGTCTTGCCGGCCTCCTCGCCGACCTCGCCGTATGCCGTCAGCGAAGCGTAGATCAGCCGCGGGCAGGTCTCGGCGAAGTCGGCATAGCGGATGCGCAGCCGTTCTCGCCCCGGCAGCGGCACGTTGGTGATGAACACATCGGCCTGGGAAACCAGCCGATCCAGCACGGCCTTGCCGGGCTTGGACTTCAGGTCCAGGGCCAGGCCCTTCTTGTTGCGGTTATCCATCAGCCAGGGGTGATTGTGCTCCGAGTGCGGCATGCCTGGCCGCCTGTATTGCGTCCTCCAGGCATCGCCCTCGCCTGGCGGCTCGATCTTGATGACCTCGGCGCCGAAATCCGCGAGCACGGTGGCCGCCGCGGGCGCCGCCACATAACTCGCGCAATCGATCACCTTCAGGCCCGCGAACAACGGTTCGGTCATGCCCCGGTCGCTCCCCTATCATTTTGCTCCGGTCAGGACCCGGCATTGCCCAGAGTGTCAGGCGAGACCCCGGTCTCCGTCAATTCCGCCGTCGCCCTGGATCGATCCATGGCGATTTTCTTCCCGCCGCAAACAAGGATCAGAGCAGGAGCGGCGATTGCATCTGAGCCGATCCAGCTTTAGGCGCCGCAGCGCTTCACCGGCAGGAACGGTTCGGGGTCGATGGCCCGGCCGCCGTCCAGCAGCAGGCCAAAATACAGGTGTGTGCCGTAGGTTACGCCGGTGCGGCCCACCACCGCGATCTTTTCGCCGGCGGTGACGTGGCGCTTGCCTTCGGCGATCGCGGGGACGAGGCTGCCGAGGTGGGAGTAGAGCGTGATGTAGCCGCCGGCCGCGGATGAAACGGGGTTGCCGTGCTGGATCAGGATTTCCAGCCCGCCGGGTCCCTTTTTGTGCACGGCGATGATCTGCCCGTCCGCCGCCGCCCGGATGGCTCCGCCGGCGGGCGCGGACAGGTCGATGCCTTTATGGAACCCCGAAGCGTTCGGCCCGATCCGCCGGCGGGGGCCGAACGGCGAGGTGACGCAGGTCGGCGAGACCGGCAGCGTCAGGCTGGCCGGTGCCGGCAGCGCCAGGGCCGGTCCAGGCTGAAGCGGCGCGCCAGCGAGCAGTGCCGGCAAGACAAGACATTTGGTCAACCATGGCTTTGGGCCCATCTGGGCGATCCACCTCTTCCACTCGGCATTCCCCTCATAGCAGAGAATGGCCACAGGCTGAGTTGGTTGGCTCGGGCATCGCGCCGGACCGAAACTTCGCTTCATGCGACGCGGCGATCGCGGTGGCGCCTTCCGTGACGGCCTGCAGGGTCGAGATGCGGGATGACAGGCCGCATTCGCGCCCGCTCCTGGAAACGGCGATATCGTCGTGGCGGGGCGCGGCATCTGCCGGGAAGGTTGATGGCGGGTGAATGGCCGGCTGGTACCGCGTGGATTGCCACCCCGGCCAAAGCCGCATTAGGCTCTGCGCATGGGACCCTTATCAGGCTTGAAAATCGTTGAATTCGCCGGCATCGGACCTGGTCCGATGGCCGCGATGCTGTTGGCCGACATGGGCGCGGAGGTGCTGCGCATCGACCGCGCGGAACCGACCGATCTCGGCAGCAAGCGCCCGCCGCGCTTCGATCTGCTGCGGCGCAACCGCAAGGTCGTGCGGCTGGATCTGAAGCAGAAGGAGGCGGTGGCCTTCGCGCTGGATCTGGTTGCCAAGGCCGACGCGCTGCTGGAAGGCTTCCGGCCCGGCGTCATGGAACGCCTCGGGCTCGGCCCGGATGTCTGCCTGGCGCGCAATCCGAAACTGGTGTTCGGCCGCATGACCGGCTGGGGCCAGGACGGGCCGATGGCGCATGCCGCCGGCCATGACCTGAACTATATCGCGCTGACCGGTGCGCTCGACAGCATCGGCCGCAAGGGCGGGCCGCCGACGCCGCCGCTGAACCTCGTTGGCGATTTCGGCGGCGGGGCGCTGTATCTGGCGATGGGGATGCTGGCCGCGATCATCGAATGCAAGAATTCCGGCAAGGGCCAGGTGGTGGACGCGGCGATGGTGGACGGCGCGTCCTCGCTGATGACCGCCGCCTACGGCATGCACGCCGCCGGCCTGTCCAACGGCGGGCGCGGCGGCAACATGCTGGATTCAGGCGCGTATTTCTACGACGTGTATGAATGTTCCGACGGCAAGTATGTCTCCATCGCCTGCATCGAGGGACGGTTTCACGCAGAACTACTGAGCCGACTGGCCATCGACCCGCAATCCCTGCCGCCGCAGCTGGACCGTTCCAACTGGCATATCGCGCGGGAGAAGTTCACCGCGATCTTCAAGACCCGGACGCGTGAGGAATGGACCGCCCTGCTGGAAGGCACCGACACCTGCTTCGCGCCGGTGCTGTCGGTGGCGGAGGCGCCGCGCCATCCGCACAACATCGCCCGCGGCACCTTCATCGAGCTGGATGGCGTGGTGCAGCCCGGGCCGGCGCCGCGGTTTTCCCGTACCGCCCTGGGCACGCCGCTGCCCCCGGACGCGCCCGGCAGCGATGACGCCGACGCGGTACTGGGTTCCTGGGGGTTCAGTGCATCCGCGATCGCGGCGGCCCGGCCGTTGCTCGGCTGAGGCCGCAGCCGGGGGCGCAGTCGGGGGCGCGCGGGGCGGGTTCAGCCCTGCACCGCCAGGTGCCCGTGGTATTTGGCGCGCAGTTCGGTTTTCAGCAGCTTGCCGGTGGCGGTGTGCGGCAGAGTTTCGACGAAGATCACGTCGTCCGGCATCCACCATTTGGCGATCTTGTCGGACAGGAAATCCAGGATCGATTGCTTGTCCGGCGTGCGGCCGGGCTTGGCCTGGACGATCAGCAGCGGGCGCTCCTGCCAGACCGGATGATCGATGGCGATCACCGCCGCCTCGAACACGTCGGGATGGGAGACGGCGAGGTTCTCGATCTCGATGGAGGAGATCCACTCGCCACCGGATTTGATCACGTCCTTCAGCCGGTCCGTCAGCTGCACGTAGCCGTCCGGGTCGATGGTGGCGACATCGCCGGTGCCGAACCAGCCGTCTTCGTCCACCACCCGGCCGCCTTCGTTCTTGAAGTAGCCGGAGATCACCCAGTTGCCGCGCACCTTCAGTTCGCCGACGGCTTTGCCGTCATGCGGCAGAGGCTCGCCATCGGGGCCGGACAGTTTCAGTTCGACCCCATATACCTGCCGGCCCTGCTTCAGTTGCATGGCGATCGTGGCTTCCCGGTCGGTCAGGTCGTGCTTGTGCAGCGGCGAGCCGACGGTGACGAGCGGACTGGTTTCCGTCATGCCCCAGGCATGCAGCAGGAAGACGCCGAGCAGGTCGTGGAATTTCTCGATGATGGCGCGTGGCGGTGCGGTGCCGCCCGCGAACACCGATTTCAGTTGCAGCTTCGACAGATCTAGCTGCGTTCTGTTGTTTTCCAGCCAGGCGAGGAAATTCAGCCAGATGGTGGGGATGCCGCCGGCCTTGGTGCAGGCTTCCTGTTCCAGCAGCAGATACAGGCTTTCGGGGTCCAGCTTCGGCCCGGGCAGCACCAGCTTGGCGCCGCACATCGCCGCGGCGAAGGGGATGGACCAGGCGTTGGCGTGAAACAGCGGCACCACGACCAGGATGCTGTCGAGGCCGGAGAAGGCGAAACTGTCGGCCGCGCAGGCGCCGAAGGCATGCAGCACGGTGGAGCGGTGGCTGTACAGCACGCCCTTCGGATGGCCGGTCGTGCCGGAGGTGTAGCAAAGGGTGGAGGCGGTGTTCTCGTCGAAGCTCGGCCAGTCATAGGCCGGCGAGGCGGCCGCCAGCAGGTCCTCGTAGCAAATCAGGTTGTCCACCTGCACGGAAGGCAGCTCGGCCCGGTCGCACAGCGCCACCCAGGCGCGCACCAGCGGCAGATGCGGTGCGAGTTGCTCGACCAAGGGCACGAAGACGGGATCGAAGAAAACCACGCCGTCCTCGGCGTGGTTCAGGATGTAGACCAGCTGCTCGGGGAACAGCCTGGGATTGACCGTGTGCAGGATGC
The DNA here is from genome assembly GCA_963839645.1 of uncultured Alphaproteobacteria bacterium. GTDB lineage: Bacteria > Pseudomonadota > Alphaproteobacteria > Acetobacterales > Acetobacteraceae > PALSA-911. The sequence goes on from CAWIVZ010000003.1 coordinate 537,528, forward strand.
GGCCGGCACCGGTTACTCCGTAATACAGTTCCAGGTGCCGGTAGCCGTTCCAGGCCAGCGTTGCCACCCGGTCGCCGGGCTGCGCGCCCAGGGTTGCCAGCGCATTGGCCAGGCGCTTCGCGCGGGCAGCGATCCGCGCGTATGTCGTGCGGTGGAAAGCGCCGGCGGGATCGCGGGAGACGATTTCCCGATCGCCGTGGAACCGGTCGGCGTAGTCGACCAGGCTGGATATCAATAGCGGCCGCTGCTGCATCAGCCCGAGCATCGGAACCTCCCTTATCGAGCGGGTCGGTTTCGTGCCCGCCTTGTCATCGGCAGGCTAGGCGGCGAACGCTACAGCCGCAACAAGTTCCTCGCGCCCTCAATCCGCGTGGAATGTGGTGAACACCCCTACGGCCTCGCGCGGCGCGACCAGTTCGTTGGCCTTTTCCGATTTGTCCTCGTAGCCCAGCGCCATGCCGCAGACCACCAATTCGTTCGCGGGGACGGACAGCTGGCGGCGGATGATTTCGTGGTAGTTCGCGAACGCGGCCTGCGGGCAGGTGTCCAGGCCGGCGCCGCGGGCGGCGATCATGATGTTCTCCAGGAACATGCCGAGATCGAGCCAGCTGCCAAGGCCGAGATCGCGGTCGAGGGTGAACATCATGCCGACGGGTGCGCCGAAGAAATCGAAGTTGCGGCCGGACTGGCGCTTGGTGCCCTCCCGGTCGCCCTTGCCGATGCCGAGCAGCCCGTACAGCGCCCAGCCGATCTGCCGACGGCGGCCGAGATAGGGTTCCTTCCATTCCTGCGGATAATACTGGTACTCGATGGACGGGTGCTGGTCCGCCTCGTGCGCTGCGAGGATTTCCGCGCATAGCCGATCGCGCGCCGCGCCGGTGAGGACATGCACCCGCCAGGGCTGGGTGTTGGTCATGCTGGGCGCGCGGCTGGCGAGGGTCAGGATTTCCTCGATCGCGCCCCGCTCGACAGGCTGGGGAGTGAACCCGCGCACGCTGCGGCGGGTGGCGAGGGCGGCGGCGACTTGCGGCTGCATGGCGGTTCCTTCAACGATCTTGCGCGGCAGTGTACCGGGTGTTGGGTGGCGTCGCCATGCGGCGCTGCCGGGGTGTTTGGTGGCGCCGCCATGCGGCGCTAGCCTCACTTTTCCCTGCCCGGAGTTGTTGCGATGTCTCCACCTGTCGATCCCGTCGCCTCCGACACGCAATTGCCGCGCCATGCCTCTGTCGTCGTGGTCGGCGGCGGGATCGTCGGCGTTTGCACCGCGCTGTTCCTGGCGCAGAAGGGGCATTCCGTCGCGCTCTGCGAGAAGGGCCGTATCGGCGCCGAGCAGTCCAGCCGCAACTGGGGCTGGTGCCGGACCCTGGGCCGGGACCCGCGTGAAATTCCGCTGAGCATCGAAAGCCTGCGGTTCTGGCGCGGCATGAACCAGCTGGCTGAAAAGGAGACCGGGTTCCGCCAGGCCGGCATCGTCTATCTGTTCGATACGGAACAGCAGATGGCCGCGCAGGAGGCGTGGGCGAAGGAAGCGCGGACCTACCAGATCGACGTGCGCGCCCTGCGCGGCGCGGAGCTTGCGGCGGTGGCGCCGGGCGCGGCGCGCCCGTTCGTCGGCGGGATGTATACGCCGACCGATGGCCGGGCCGAGCCGGCGCAGGCGGCGCCGGCGATCGCCGAGGCGGCCCGGCGGCTGGGTGCGGGTATCTTCACCGGCTGCGCCGTGCGCGGGATCGAGACCGAGGGCGGGCGGGTCACCGCCGCCGTGACCGAGCGCGGCCGCATCGCTGTGCGATGCCGTGGTGCTGGCGGGCGGCGCCTGGTCGCGGCTGTTCTGCGGCAATCTCGGCCTCGATCTGCCGCAACTGAAGGTGCTGAGCTCGGTGATGCGGACCGAGCCGCTTTCCGGGCCGCCGGAGATGACGATGGGGGCCTCGGATTTCGCGTTCCGCAAGCGGCTGGACGGCGGCTATTCGATCGCCCGTCGCAACGCCAGCATTTCGGAGATCGTGCCCGACAGCTTCCGCCTGTTCGGCGATTTCCTGCCCGCCTACCGCAGCGACTGGCGCGATCTGCGGTTGCGGCTGAACGGCAAGTTCCTGCAGGAATGGCGCATGAAGCGGCGCTGGTCACTGGATGAGGAAACGCCGTTCGAACAGACCCGCGTGCTCGACCCCGCGCCGACCGCCGGGCTGTTGGAAGAAGCCCGCAAGAACCTTGCGAACGCCTTCCCGGCTTTCGCCGGGATGCGGATCGCGGAGAGCTGGGCGGGCATGATCGACGTGACGCCGGATGCGGTGCCGGTGATCTCCGGCGTGGATGCGATACCCGGTTTCTTCATCGCCACGGGCTTCTCCGGCCACGGCTTCGGCATCGGGCCGGGGGCGGGGCGGCTGATGGCGGACCTGGTGGCGGGCGATCCGCCGATCGTGGACCCGGCGCCGTTTCGTTTCAGCCGTTTCAGCGACGGGTCGGTGCTGAAGCCGCATTAGCGACGATCAGCGATATGCGCGGAAGAACCCCCGCATATCCTCGACCAGCAGATCCCCGTTCTCCATCGCGGGGAAATGGCCGCCCGTCGCGTGGTCGCGCCGGTGCTGCACGTTGAAGGCGCGGCGCACCCAGCTGTCCGGCGCCGGGCGGGCGATGTCGTTGGGGAACAGGAACACGCCGGTGGGGACGTGGACGAACTCGCCCGGCTTCAGGGTGGAGGAAGTGCCGTCGACCAGAGAGCGGTAGATCCAGCTTGCCGCATTGGATCCGCCGATCCAGGTACAGCATCACGTTGGTCAGCAGATGATCGAGGTCGAACGGCGGCGGCGCGTTCTGGCCGGGGATGGTCCAGCCGTGGAACTTTTCCAGGATCCAGGCGGCCAGCCCGGCGGGGCTGTCGGTAAGGGCATAGGCCAGGGTTTGCGGCTTGGTGCCCTGGATCTGCTGATAGGCGGTCTCGCCGTCCCGGCGCTGCTGGGCGGCCTTTACCCAGGCGCGTTCTGCCTCGGTCATCGGCGGGTCGGCCTCGCCGATGAACGGGCGAAAGCCGATCATGTTCAGGTGAATGGCGGCGAGGTTGCGCGGATGATCGAGCGCCAGCCAGGAGGTTACCATTGAGCCCCAATCGCCGCCCTGCGCCACATAGCGTTCGCAGCCCAGCACATCCACCATCAGCCGGCTCCAGACCGGGGCGATGTCGCGCGGGCCGATCGGCGCATCCGGCGGATCGGAGAAGCCATAGCCGGGCAGGCTGGGAGCGACCACGGTGAACGCATCGGCGGGGTTGCCGCCGAAGCGCTCGGGGTGGGCGAGTTTCTCGATGATGTCGAGGAACTCCACCACCGATCCCGGCCAGCCATGGGTGATGACGAGCGGCATCGGCGCCGGGCCGGAGCCGCGTTCGAGGATGAAATGTACAGCGCGGCCGTCGATGCGGGTCTTGTAGTTGGGGAAGCGCGTTGATGCGGGCTTCCCATTTGCGCCAGTCGTAACGGTCGCGCCAATGCGCCACGACATCGCGCATGTAGGCGAGGCTGGTGCCGTGCCGCCAGGGCGGCCCGGCCGGTTCCTGGGCCGGGAGCCGCGTATTGGCCAGGCGCTGTTTCAGATCGGCCAGGACCGCATCCGGAACGGCCAGGGTGAAGGGGTTCGCAGCAAAATCCGTTCGCATGTCCGGGCCATCCTTTGGTGATTGCTACTACTCCACCGGGACGGCGCCAGGAAGGTCCTCGACGATCAGTCTCGGGTTCGGCACCTGCTCCAGTTCCTTGTCGTGGCCGATGCAGAGCATTACGACCGAGGCGACGATGCTGACGCCGGCGACGACCAGGAAGCCGCCAGAGAAGCTGCCGGTGGCATCCTTGATGCGGCCGATGATCATCGGACCGACGAAGCCGGCGATGTTGGCGATGGAGTTGATGAAGGCGATGCCGGCGGCCGCGGCCGTGCCCGACAGGAACGCCGTGGGCATGGCCCAGAAGGCCGGCAGGTACGGAGAAGGCACCGAACCCGGCCAGGCACAGCCAGGCCATCTTGACGTAGGGATCGGGGATCACCGCGGCGGCGCCGAGTCCGAGGCCGGTCAGCAGCAGGGCGATCACCGTGTGGCTGCGCCGCTCCAGCAGCCGGTCCGACCGGCGGCCGTACCAGATCATGCCGATGGTGCCGACCAGGAACGGAATGGCGGTGATCAGGCCGGTCTGCATGTTGGTGACGCCGAAGGCCTTGACCACTTGGGGCAGGAAGTACCGACAGGCCGTAGATGGAGTAGGCGATCGAGATGCCGGCAATGCCCAGCGCCAGAACCTTCGGGTTGGTCAGTGCCTGCAAGACGCTATGGCTTTGCACAGCCTCGCGATGGTTGAGTTCGTCTTCCTGCCGCCCGACCAGCCAGTCGCGCTCATCGGCGGCGAGCCATTTGGCGTCCGAAGGTTTCTCGGTCAGGTAGAAATAGACCACGACGGCGAGGATTACCGCGGGAATGGCTTCGAGGATGAAGACCCATTGCCAGCCTTTCAGGCCGAAACCGCCGTCGAGATAGAGCACGAAGCTGGACAGCGGCGCGCCGATCACCGCCGACAACGGGATGGCGGCCATGAACATGCCGATGATCCGGCCGCGGTAGGCGGCGGGGAACCAGAGCGTCAGGTAGAAGATGATGCCGGGGAAGAAGCCGGCCTCGGCGGCGCCGAGCAGGAAACGGATGATGTAAAATCCCGTCTCGCCGGTGATGAACGCCATGCAGCCGGAGAGGATGCCCCAGGTGAACATGATCCGCGCGATCCAGCGTCGCGCGCCGACGCGCACCAGGATCAGGTTCGACGGGGTTTCCAGCAGAAAGTAGCTGAGGAAGAAAATACCGGCGCCGGTGCCATAGACAGTGGCGGAGAACGCCAGGTCCTTGTTCATTTCGAGCGCGGCAAAACTCAGGTTCACCCGGTCCAGATAGGCGACGAAATAACACAGGATCAGAAAGGGTATGAGCCTCGCCGAGACCTTGGCCATCGTGCGCGTTTCGATGTCTTCCACGTCGTTTCTCCCCGTTGGGCATGCCGCCTCTCGGCGGTTCGTTGCCGGTACCGCGTCGGAGGGTGAATATTCGGGCAGCAATCGTACCCATGCCCGTTCAGACCCCGACATCCAGATCGTGACGAGTGCTTCGTCTTATCGGAACGACGTGGTGCCTGTGGCCCACGTCCGGGCGGGTGGTTGCGCCTCCCTGGTTGTATTTCTTCTGCGGCGATGATCAGCGGAATCCGAGGCCGGCGTCAAATCCCGATCGCGGGACGGATCCGGTCCCCGGATCAGGCGCCTCAGCGAAACAGGACGGCGACCTTCGTCAGGGTGATCCACACGCCCCAGGCGACCGGGATACCCACAGCCAGCCAGGCCAGCAGCGCGATGAAGCTGAAGCCGCCGCCGATGCCGGCGGTGATCGCCGGTCCGGCCGCCGCGGTCTTGTCGGCCTGTAGCGCGGCGATTTCGGTATCGCTCATGAACCATTTGCCGGCCACCGGGCGGACCATCAGGTTGGCGATGAAACCGATCACCAGCAAGCCGGCGAGCATCAGGAACGTGACGTCGTAGACGTGCTCGCGGCCGACGCCGGCGGCGATCTGGGCGTCGCGCATGTAGCCGATCATCAGCGGCCCGATGATCCCGGCGGTGGACCAGGCGGTGAGCAGCCGGCCATGGATGGCGCCGACGAACTGGGTGCCGAACATGTCCGCCAGATAGGCCGGCACGGTGGCGAAGCCGCCGCCGTACATCGACAGGATGACGCACATGCAGGCGACGAAGATCAGCCGGCTGCCATCATGCGCCGCCCAGGGGGCGGCGGCGTAGAGCGCGATGCCGAGGGCGAAGAAGATGAAATAGGTCGCCTTGCGGCCCAGCAGGTCCGACATCGATGCCCAGAAGAAGCGTCCGCCGATGTTGAACAGCGACAGCAGGCCGGTGAAGCCGGCGGCGATCGCCGCCACCGCCAGGCGCTGGCTGTCCGATAGCGCGGTGAAGCCGACATCCGGGAGGTGCAGCAGCCGGCCACCGAAGATTTCCTGCAGCATCGGCGAGGCCATGCTGAGCACGCCGATACCGGCCGAGACGTTCATGCAGAGCACGATCCAGATGAGCCAGAACTGCGGGGTCTTGTGCGCGTCGCGCAGATGCACCTGGCCAGTGGTCATCATCGCCTTGTCGCTGGAGACGGGCGGGACCCAGCCGGCCGGCTGCCAGCCGCTGGGGGGCACGCGATAGCCGAGCGCGCCGCCGACCATGAAGGCGAAATAGATGGCGCCCAGCATCAGGAAGGTCTGCCAGACCCCGGCCTGGCCGGCGCCGTGGAAATTCTTCATCAGGATTTCCGCCAGCGGCGCGCCGATCATCGCGCCGCCGCCGAAGCCCATGATCGCCATGCCGGTGGCCATGCCTCGGCGATCCGGAAACCATTTGATCAGGGTGGAGACGGGGGAGATGTAGCCGAGGCCGAGCCCGATGCCGCCGAGCACGCCGGTGCCGAGCCAGAGGATCCAAAGCTGATGCAACCATACGCCGAGCGCGCCGAGCAGCAGGCCGCCGGCCCAGCAGCAGGCGGCGACCAGGCCGGCCTTGCGCGGGCCGACCCGTTCCAGCCAGCCGCCCCAGAGCGCGGCGGAGACGCCGAGGAAGAAGATGAACAGGGTGAAGATCCAGTTCAGCTCGCTGATCTTCCAGTCGCAGCTGGTGGTGAACAGGGCGTTCAGCAGCCCGGCATCGGCGGCGCAGGCGCGCGCCTTGTCGATGCCGATGGCGCGCGAGAGCGGCAGCCAGAACACGCTGAAGCCGTAGGCCATGCCGATGCAGAGATGAATGGCCAGGGCCGCCGGCGGCACCAGCCAGCGATTGAAGCCGGCGCTGGCGACGATGCGCTCACGGTGCAGGAAGCCGGGCATGGTGGTGACGCTCATGTATTCCCCCAACAAGTTGTTGCTCGCGCCCGTGCCTGAGCCGCGGCGGGTCGTTCCAGAATGACAGATTGGCGATTACGAACGAAGACTTTCCACCGCTTTCCGCACGGCGGGGTCGAGCTGGTTGCCGCCTTCGTTCAGCATGGCGATGATTTGGGTCCGCATGCGCGGTTCCCAGAACTTTCGCAGGTGATCGGCGATATCCGCCGCCGCCGCGTCTTCCGGGCGGTGGGCGAAGAAGCGGCCGATCTGGTTGGCCATGTAGGCGAGCCGTTCAGGCGACATGGCGCAGATCCGGGTGCGCCAGGGCGGCGGCGTCTGCCCGGCCGGGATGGCTGAAGATCTCGAAGCCGTCGTCGCGGGCGACGCCGATCAGGGTGATGCCGGCCGCCTCCGCCATGCGCACGGCGAGCGCGGTCGGCGAGGAGATCGCCGCCAGCACGGGAATGCCGATCATGGCGCATTTCTGGATCATTTCGACCGAGACGCGGCTGCTGAGCAGCAGAATGCCGGCGGCGGGATCGGCGCCGTTTCGGGCCAGCGCGCCGGCGAGTTTGTCGAGCGCGTTGTGGCGGCCGACATCCTCCGCGCAGGCGAGCAGGCCGTCTGCCGCGGTCCAGAAGGCGGCGGCGTGCACGGCGCGGGTGGCGCGGTTGAGCGGCTGGGCGCCGGGCAGGGCCGCGATCGCGGCGGCGATCTGGCCGTGGGTGAAGGCTCGGCCCGGCGGCACGGCGGGCGGCGGGCGGATGGCCTCGGCCAGGCTTTCGATGCCGCACAGGCCGCAGCCGCTCGCGCCGGTCAGGTGGCGGCGGCGGGCGTGCAGCGCGGTGTCCCGGTCCGGGGCCAGCGACATCCGCAGCTCGATGCCCTGCGGTTGTTCGACGATTTCCAGTTCCTCGATCTCCGACGGATTGGAGATCACGCCTTCGGTCAGGCTGAAGCCGATGGCGAAATCCGCGAGGTCGGACGGGCTTGCCAGCATCACCGCGTAGGTGGCGCGGTTGTAGGTGAAGGCGACCGGCACTTCCTCTGCCAGCGCGCGCTCACCGGGCGCGGCGTGACCGTCGCGCCAGGCGGTTCGCGGCAGGGTGACGGATGGCGGCGGGATCATTTCGCCGGCACCGTTGCCGTTCCCGCGTGCTGCACCCGCCGGCTGTGTTCGGAGAACTCCCGCCGCTCGGCCTGCCATTCGGTCGGGCCGTTGGTGGGCATCACCTGCACGGCGGTGACCTTGTATTCCGGGCAGTTGGTTGCCCAGTCGGAGTATTCCGAGGTGACGACGTTCACCTCGGTGTCGGGGTGGTGGAACGTGGTGTAGACCACGCCCGGGGCGACGCGGTCGGTGACGAGCGCGGGGAGGGCGGTTTCGCCGGTGCGGCTGGCGAGGCGCACCCAGTCGCCGGTCTTGATGCCGCGCTCCTCGGCATCGTGCGGGTGGATCTCCAGCTTGTCGGTTTCATGCCAGACGACATTGTCGGTGCGCCGTGTCTGGGCGCCGACATTGTACTGGCTGAGGATGCGCCCGGTGGTCAGCAGCAGCGGGAAGCGCGGACCGATCTTCTCGTCGGTGGCGACGTATTCGGTGATGACGAAATGCCCGCGCCCGCGCGCGAACCCGCCGATATGCATCACCGGCGAGCCGTCCGGATGCGGCCTCGTTGCACGGCCATTGCACCGAGCCGGCTGCGTCCAGCTTGGCGTAGGACACGCCGGCGAAGCTCGGCGTGGTCGCGGCGATCTCGTCCATGATCTCGCCGGGATGGGTGTAGGCCATGGGCACGCCGAGCTTGTTGGCGAGCGCCTGCGTGGCTTCCCAGTCGGCCTTGCCGGACAGCGGCGCCATCACCCGGCGCACCCGGTTGATGCGCCGTTCGGCGTTGGTGAAGGTGCCGTCCTTTTCCAGGAACGAGGCGCCGGGCAGGAACACATGGGCGTAGTCGGCGGTCTCGTTCAGGAAAAGATCCTGCACCACCACGCATTCCATCGCCCGCAGGCCGGCGACGATGTGCTGGCTGTCGGGGTCGGACTGCACGATGTCCTCGCCCTGGATGTAGATGCCGCGGAACGAGCCATCCAGCGCCGCGTCGATCATGTTGGGGATGCGCAGGCCGGGCTCGGGGTCGAGCTTCACCTTCCAGATGTCCTCGTAGATCGCGCGCGTGGCGGCCTGGGAGATGTGGCGGTAGCCGGGCAGTTCGTGCGGGAAGGAGCCCATGTCGCAGGAGCCCTGCACGTTGTTCTGGCCGCGCAGCGGGTTCACGCCGACGCCCTCGCGGCCGAGATTGCCGGTGGCCATGGCGAGGTTGGCGATGGCCATCACCGCCGTGGTGCCCTGGCTGTGCTCGGTGACGCCGAGGCCGTAATAGATCGCCGCGTTGCCGCCGGTGGCGTAGAGCCGCGCCGCCTGGCGGATCAGCGCGGGATCGACGCCGGTTGCGGCTGCAACCGCCTCCGGCGAGTGCCGGGGCTCGGCGACGAAGGCGGCCCAGTCCTGGAACGCGTCCAGTTCGCAGCGCTCGCGCACGAAGGCTTCGTCGATCAGCCCTTCGGTGACGATCACATGCGCCAGCGCGGTCAGCACCGCCACGTTGGTGCCGGGGCGCAGCGGCAGGTGGAGATCCGCCTGGACATGCGGGCTGCGCACGAGGTCGATGCGGCGCGGATCGATGACGATCAGCCGGGCGCCCTGGCGCAGGCGCTGCTTCATGCGCGAGGCGAACACCGGATGGCCATCGGTCGGGTTGGCGCCGATGACCAGAATGACGTCGGCGTGGTCGACGCTGTCGAAATCCTGGGTGCCGGCGGAGGTGCCGAAGGTGGCGTTCAGGCCGTAGCCGGTGGGCGAGTGGCAGACGCGGGCGCAGGTATCGACGTTGTTGTTGCCGAAGCCGGCGCGCACCAGCTTCTGCACCAGATAGGTTTCCTCGTTGGTGCAGCGCGAGGAGGTGATGCCGCCGATGGCGCCGACGCCGTGCGCGGCCTGGATGCGGCGGAACTCGCGGGCGACGTGATCGAGCGCCTCGTCCCAGCCGACCTCGCGCCAGGGATCGTCGATGGAGGCGCGCAGCATCGGCGTGGTGATGCGGTCGCGATGGGTGGCGTAGCCCCAGGCGAAGCGGCCCTTGACGCAGGAATGGCCGTGATTGGCCTTGCCGTCCTTGTAGGGGACCATGCGCACGACGCGGTCGCCGCGCATTTCCGCCTTGAAGCTGCAGCCGACGCCGCAATAGGCGCAGGTGGTGACGACGGAATGTTCCGGCTGGCCCATTTCCACCACGGATTTCTCGATCAGCGTGGCGGTGGGGCAGGCCTGCACGCAGGCGCCGCAGGAGACGCATTCGGAGGCGAGGAAGTCCTCGTCCATGCCCGGCGAGACTTTTGACGCAAAGCCGCGGCCGTCGATGGTCAGAGCGAAGGTGCCCTGCACCTCCTCGCAGGCCCGCACGCAGCGCGAGCAGACGATGCATTTGGCGGGATCGAACTGGAAGTAGGGATTGGACAAATCCTTCTTCGCGTCGAGGTGATTGGCGCCGTCGTAGCCGTAGCGGACCTCGCGCAGGCCGACCTCGCCGGCGGTATCCTGCAATTCGCAGTCGCCGTTGGCCGCGCAGGTCAGGCAGTCCAGCGGGTGGTCGGAGATGTAGAGTTCCATCACGCCGCGGCGCAGCTTTAATAACGGGTCGGTGCTGGTGCGGACCTGCATGCCGGAAGCTACCGGCGTGGTGCAGGAGGCGGGCGTGCCCGGGCGGCCCTCGATCTCGATCAGGCACATACGGCAGGAACCGAAGGCGTCCAGCATGTCGGTGGCGCAGAGCTTGGGAATTTTGATGCCGGCCTGCATGGCGGCGTTCATCACCGAGGTGCCGGCGGGGACGGTGATCTGCTGGCCGTCGATGGTCAGCGTCACCGTTTCGGCGGCGGCGATGTGGGGGGTGCCGTAGTCGATTTCCTGCACGAGCGACATGGTGTGCCTCCCTATTCCGCAGCGTGTAGCAGCGGGCGGTGGAAATCTTCCGGGAAATGGTTCAGGGCGGACAGCACCGGATTGTGGGTGAGGCCGCCGAGGGCGCAGAGCGAGCCGAACCTCATGGTGTCGCAGAGGTCGCGCAGCAGTTCCGTGTTGGCCTCCGGCGCAACGCCGGCGGTGATCTTGTCGATCACCTCCACGCCGCGGGTGGAGCCGATGCGGCAGGGGGTGCATTTGCCGCAGGATTCCACGGCGCAGAACTCCATGGCGAAGCGGGCCTGCTTGGCCAGGTTCACACGGTCGTCGAACACCACGATGCCGCCATGGCCGATCAGGCCGTCACGGGCGGCGAAGGCCTCGTAGTCGAAGGGGGTGTCGAACAGGGAGGGGGGGAAATAGGCGCCGAGCGGCCCGCCGACCTGCACCGCGCGAACCGGCCGGCCGGTCGCGGTGCCGCCGCCGATGTCGTTGACGAGTTCGCCGAGCGTGATGCCGAACCCGGCCTCGAACAGCCCGCCGTGGCGGACATTGCCGGCCAGCTGGATCGGCATCGTGCCGCGCGAGCGGCCCATGCCGAAATCGCGGTAGAAGGCGCCGCCCTTGGCCAGGATAATCGGCACGCTGGCCAGGCTGACCAGGTTGTTGATCACGGTGGGTTGGCCGAACAGGCCCTTATGCGCCGGCAGCGGCGGCTTGGCGCGCACCTGGCCGCGCTTGCCCTCGATGCTTTCCAGCATCGCGGTTTCCTCGCCGCAGATATAGGCGCCGGCGCCGACGCGGATTTCGAGCTCGAAGGCGCAGCCTGAATTCAACACGTCGGGGCCGATCAGCCGTTCCCGCCGGGCGATGGCGATCGCCTCGGTGAGGGTGGCGATGGCATGGGGGTATTCGGAGCGGATATAGACGAAGCCCTTGGTCGCGCCCACGGCGATGCCGGCGATGGCCATGCCCTCGATCAGCGCGAAGGGGTCGCCCTCCATCAGCATGCGGTCGGAGAAGGTGCCGCTGTCGCCCTCGTCGGCGTTGCAGGCGATGTATTTCTGGCCCGAACCGGTCTGCGCCACGGTCTGCCATTTGATGCCGGTGGGGAAGCCGGCGCCGCCGCGGCCGCGCAGGCCAGAAGTCCTGCACTTCCTTGCACGATCGCCTCGGGGCCGATCGACAGCGCGCGGGCGATGCCCTGCATGCCGCCATGCGCGACGTAATCGGTGAAGGACAGCGGATCGGTGATGCCGCAGCGGGCGAAGGTCAGGCGGGTCTGGCGCTTCAGGTAGGGGATCTCCTCGGTTAGGCCCCGGACACAAAGGATGGGCGCCGCCCTGCAATATGCCGGCGGCGAGCAGGCTCGGCACGTCCGCCGGTGCCACCGGACCGTAGGCGACCCGGCCGCGCGGCGTCGCCACCTCGATCATCGGCTCCAGCCAGAGCAGGCCGCGCGAGCCGTTGCGGACGATCGTCACGCCGGGGACGGCGGCGAAGGCGGCGGCTACAGCGTCCGCGCCCACGCCGAGGGCAGCGGCATCGCGCGGGATATACAGCGTGGCGGTCATCGGGGTGCTGGGCATCGGACCGCGTCCAGGACTTCCGTCAGCCGGTCGGCGTCCAACCGGCCGAGCGGGGTGCCGTCCAGCATCGCCGCCGGGCCGGTGGCGCAGAGGCCGAGGCAGTAGACCGGTTCGAGGGTGAGGGTGCCGTCGGTCGTCGTGCCGTGCCAGTCGATCGCCAGGTCGCGGCGCATACGATCGGCCAGTTCGTCGCCGCCCATCGACTGGCAGGCTTCGGCCCGGCACAGCCGCAGCACGTGCCGGCCGGGCGGTTGGCGGCGGAAATCGTGATAGAAGGTGACGATGCCGTAGACCTCGGCGCGGGTGAGGTTCAGCGCCTTCGCCAGGATCGGCAGCGCCTCATCCGGGATATGGCCGAATTTGGCCTGGATGGCGTGCAGGATGGGCAAACTCGCCCCCTCCACGCGCTGATGCGCGGCGATCACGGCCTCGCAGGCTTCCGGACTCCAATTCTCCCAACCCGACACGGTCAACCCCGTTGTTATTTTGTATGCTCAGAGTGGAATTTTTTTGGGCGATTACAAGCGGCTTGATCCATGTTGCGATAGAACATCTCTATCGTCGGTCGGCCCAGGCCAGGCTCAACCGCCGCGCTTCCGTTACCAGTGCCGCGGTCATCGGCGTCAGCGGCTCGCGCAGGGGATAGACCAGGCCGATCATCGGTGGCGGTTCGTCATCCAGGATCGGGATGGAGCGCAGCTTCACCGTCAGGCCCAGCGTGTCCGCCAGCACCGCCGGCATGACGCTGGCCCAGCTGCCGGTGCGCACATGGGAGAACAGCACCACCAGCGAGTTGGATTGCAGGGTGGGCTGGGGCTTCACCCCGACCGCGTGCAGCCGGCGGTCGATGATGCGGCGGTTCTGCATGTCCGGCGTCAGCAGGCAGAGCGGGATGGCGCCGACTTCGGCCCAGGTCACCGCGTTGCGGTCGCCGAGCGGCGCGCCGGGGGCGGTGACCAGGCGGTAGCGCTCCTGATAGAGCGGGATGGCCTGCACCCGGCCGACCGGCTCGTTGTCGAGGTAAGTGAGGCCGGCATCGATTTCGAAATTGTCCAGTTGGGTAAGAATGTCGAACGAATTGCGTGACAGGATGCTGAACGCGACCTCGGGATGACGTGCCCGGAACGGCGTCGTCAATTCCGCGACGATGGGCAGCGCGGTGGGGATGGCGCCGATGCGCAGATGGCCGGCAAGGCCGTGGCGCAGGCCGCGGATTTCGGCGCGCAGCGTGCGCGCGTCCGCGCAGATGCGCCGCGCCCAGTCCAGCACCCGCTGGCCTTCCGGCGTGAGGTCGTGGAACCGCGCGCCGCGGTTGACCAGGCGCACGCCCAGCGCGCCTTCCAACTGCTTCAGGCCGGCCGACAGCGTCGGCTGGGTGACGCCGCAGGCCTCGGCGGCGCGGCCGAAATGACGTTCATGCGCGAGGGCGATGAGGAATTCGAGCTTGTCGATCATGGGAGCATTGTCCGCTTACGGACGTATCAAATCCATCCCGTGATCGGCGTGTTCGGGCCTTGCGATATCCCTGCAAGCAAAAGGGCGGCCCGAATGGGCCGCCCGGATTGGAAGACGCAGAGGCAAACGTTGGCCTGGAACAGACGGCGGGCGCTACGCCTTCCGACGCCGGCGGATCACGGCGAGAGAGGCGATGCCGACGCCTGTCAGCGCCAGGGAGCCTGGCTCCGGAACCGGGAGCACAGTCGGGGGAGGCGGGGGCGTCGCCGGCGCGGCGACGCCGCTGAAGCCGGTGCTGCCGTAATCGGTGGCGCCGGTGCCATAATCGCCGCCCTGGGTGCAATCGTTGGAGACGGTATTGGTATCCATCGTGACCGCACCATTCAGCGCGATGGCACGGCCGCAGACGATTTTGGCCGTCGTGGTGAGGGTAATGCTCTGGTCAGCGATGATATTCCCGGCAAAGAGCGTGCTTGTGCCGAGTGTGGCGGAACTTCCCACGTCCCAATATAGCCCGACCGTCGCGCCGCCGTTGATAAAGTCGACCAGGGAACCGCTTGCGGTCGTCAATGTGCTGCCGATCTGGAACACGAACAGCGCATTCGGAATGCCCAACGCATCGAGCTTGAGCGTGCCGGTCAACTGGGCGGAGGAGGCAAACCTATAGACGCCCGGGGTGAGGGTAAGGCCGCCGAGATCCGTGCCGCTCAGATCCGTTGTGAAGGGCATGGCCGCCAGGGCATTGTCCGCGATGAGGGCATCGGCCTGAGCCAGTTGTGCCACCGCATCGGTTGTGTGCGTCGTGCCCGTTATCGTGATCGTCCCCGAGCCGGTGATCGAACTGCCGGGGTAGAGCCCGATGTCTCCCCGGATCGTGGTCGCGCCGGTATTGGTCACCGTCGATGCGCCGAGCACCGCGAAGCTTTCCGCGGAACCCAAAAAAGCGGCGGCGTTGCCGACGGTCGATCCCAGAACGGCGCCAAGCAGGCAAAGCGCGGTTGACACTCCCAGAATGCGCCGGAGCGGGTCATTTTCGGGCCTTGAAGGATCGGGCATCTGGGGCTCCATTGGGATATTGCAGGTGAAATATTACGAAAATTATCCGGCACGAACCGCGACTATGACGCAGAGTCATTCCGAGAAATATAGATTACAATGGTAGTATATAGCAAAAGTTCCCCGGATAATTGTTTTATTGCGTTCGACAGGCACTTTACGAATTCGACCCCATCGGCAATCTGGCTCGATGATTATTTTTGCCGATCCGGCCGCATTGTCGGGTCCCGATTGCACCGATACGATCGGCTGTAACGCAATCGGGGGAAATGGCATGGATTGGCTCGAGGTCAACGGCACGGCGCTACGCTATGAACTGACCGGTACGGGGCCGCGCACGCTGGTGCTGCTGCATGAGATGGGCGGGTCGCTGAACTCCTGGGACGGGACGATGGCGCTGCTGACGCCGCATCTGCGGGTGCTGCGGCTGGATTGGCGCGGCTTCGGCATGTCCGGCAAGCTGCGCGGCGTGGCGGATATCGACGATCTGGCCGGGGATGTGGCGGGATTGCTTGACGCGGTCGGGATCGAGGGGAAGGTGGCGGTGGCCGGCTGCGCCGTTGGCGGCGGCATCGCCATCCGGCTGGCGGCGACGCGGCCGGACAGGGTTGGCGCGCTGATCCCGATGAGCCCGGTGACCAACAGTCCGGCGGAGCGGCATGCGGGAATGTTCCTGATGGCGGAGAAGATGGAGCGCGAGGGCCTGGCCGGGATGGTCGAGGCCTCCCTGGCGGCATCCTATCCGCCGGACCTGCGCGGCGACGCGGCGCGGTTCGCCACCCATCGGGCGCGCTGGCTGACCAGCGATCCGGCCAGCTTCGCCGCCATCTACCGGATGTTGCCGGGCCTCGATCTGCGGCCGGATTTCGCCCGCATCGCCTGCCCGACGCTGGTGATCGGCTGCACGCGCGACCTGCTGCGCCCGCCGGAGACGGCGCGCGCGGTCGCTGAGGGCATCCCTGGGGCGCGGTTCGTGGAACTGCACACCGGCCATTTCAGCATGGTGCAGACGCCGGAACTGATCGCCGAGGCGATCCTCGGGTTCGTGCGGGAGGAGGGAGGCAGCGCGTGACGAGGCGATTTTCATATTAATAAAACGACAAATTAAAAATATTATACAAATTTGCGTTAGATTTCAGTTGCAACGGAAAGCCCAATCATGCATAAAGGCGTCAAGACCAATTTTCTCCCTTTGTCGCAATATTTAGTCGGAGTATCGCTATGCGGATCAAACTGTTGGCGCTGGGCGTCGGCCTTGCCGGATTGGGCCTCGCGCCCCTGGCCCAGGCGACGCCGGTCGCGATTTCCCTGACCGGGACCTACTACACCGTTACGTCGTCCGGCATCGGCGATTTCCAGACCCAGTGCTGTTCTCTTGACACCGGGATGGTGACGTCTTCCCTCACGGGCGGGCTGCCGACCTACTCGGGCGTGAGCACGTTCGCCGTCAAGGATGTCAGCGCATCCAACCAGATCCAGTGGTGGACGCCGGGTGTCGCCGCCGGCGGCGATGTCGTGACTGCGTCGGGATCCGGCACCATCACGACGCCGTTCGCCAGCGCGGCCATGTATCCGCCGACCGGCCCGAACGGTAATGTCGGGAACGATGCATCCGGTTTCCTGACTGCCATGTTCACCGGGTCGTTCAACCTCGCGTCTGCATCGGTTGTTACGTTCACGCTGGGCGCCGACGACGACGCGTTCTTCTACGTGGACGGGACCTTGGTCACGGGCCTGGGCGGCGTGCACGCGAACTCGCCGGCTCCGACCAACTCGGTCACGCTTGGCGCCGGCTCCCACAGTATCGATCTGTTCTACGCGGACCGGTACAGGACGCAGGCAGCGCTGAATTTCGGCCTGGACAGCACGGGCATCGTCCCGGCACCGGAGCCGGCGCCGATCGCGCTGCTTTCCGTGGGACTGGTCGCTCTGGGGCTGGTCCGCCGGCGCCGCTGATCTTTCCGAAAGCTCGTACAGACAAAGGCGGCGCCCGCGGGCGCCGCCTTTGCCGGCATGGCTGATTTTTGCCGGCATTACCGGGCGGGCACCGCCGACCGGGCACGGCCGGCGGTTACCGCCGGCAACGCCCCGCTTTTCAGCCGGGAATGCGCACCGGCAACTCGCTGATTCCATGGATGAAGTTCGAGTAGATCCGGGTTGGCGGGGCCATCACCTCGATCACCGGGAAGCGCTTCATGATCTCTTCCCACATGATCGTCAGTTGCAGTTCGGCCAGCCGGTTGCCGACGCAGCGGTGGATGCCGAAGCCGAAGGAGATGTGCTGGCGCGGCCGGGCGCGGTCGATGATGAACTGGTTGGCGTTCTCGATCGCGTCCTCGTCACGGTTGGCCGAGATGTACCACATCACGACCTTGTCGCCCTTCTTGATCTGCCTGCCGCCGAGTTCGGTATCGGCGAGGGCGGTGCGGCGCATATGCACGATCGGCGATTGCCAGCGAATGATCTCCGACACCATGGATGGGATCACCGCCGGATTGTCACGCAACTTCTGGTATTCGCCGGGGTTCTGCGACAGCGCCCATAATCCGCCGGAGATGGAGTTGCGGGTGGTGTCGTTGCCGCCGACGATCAGCAGGGTGAGGTTGCCGAGGAATTCCTGCGGCCTTGTGTAGAGGTCCTTCGTCGCCTCGCCATGCGCGAGCATGGAGATCAGGTCGGGTGCCGGCGGGGCCTTCTGGCGCTCGTGGAACATTGCCGTGAAGGTTTGCAGACATTCCGTGAGCACTTCGAGCCGCTTGGCCTCGAAGTCGATCTCGCCGCCGGCGTTCACGTCCATGGTCGCGACATCCGACCAGTAGGTGAGTTTGCGGCGCTCCTCGAACGGGAAGTCGAACAGGGTGGCGAGCATCTGGGTGGTGAGCTCGACGGAGACGCGGTCCACCCAGTTGAAGGTTTCATTGCGCGGCAGGCCATCGAGGATACGGCCCGCGCGCTCGCGGATGGTGCCGGCGAATTTCTGCAGGTTCAGCGGCGCGACGATCGGGCTGACCACCTTGCGCTGCTCGTCGTGCACCGGCGGGTCGGAGGAGATGAAGCTGGCGCGGCGGAACTCCATCGGGCGGTCGGTGATGCTGATGCCCCCCAGCATCGCATCCGACGAGAATATCTGGTGGTTGACCTCCACCTGCATGATATCCTTATATTTTGTTACCGACCAGAAGGAGCCGTACATGCCGTCTTTGGTATAGTGGATGGGATCTTCGCGCCGCAGGCGTTCGAAGAAAGGGGGCCAGATGTCGTCCTGATACAGTTTCGGATTGCTGACATCGATCCGGTCGAGCGGCAGCGAATACGCTTCCGCGGCGGCGGTGTGGGGGGAAGGGGCATCCATGGATCGTTCCTCCGGCTGGCGGTTATTTGCAGGCCTTAATGGTTTTATAGCATAAGCCATGGCGAATGTGTCAGACCCTACCTTCAGGCTCTCCCATCAGATCCCTATGTAGCTAAGCTCGCGTCTCAGCCGGTCCGGACCGGCTGGCTTCCGAAGTCTAGACCGTTTTCCAAGTAAAGGGCTTTCTCATGCGCCAGCCATATCGCAACCTGTTCGGCTCCTGCCTGCTCGCGGCGCTGATCTTGCCGTCCCATCCATCGGTTGCGGCTCCGTTGCTGGACACATCTGGTGGCCGCCCGGCCGATTGGCGTGCGAACGGCCCGGCCAACGCGGACCCGGCGCCGGCCGGCATCCGCGGCTCGGGCAAAGCCCCCGGCGGCGTGTCCGACGGTCTGCAGGAAGGCATCACCGCCGGACATCTGGCCAGCTTCGCCCGCGAACCGGTCCTGGGTCGGCCTCCAGCCCCCGGGGGGCGCGGGCCGGCAGCTTCCGGTGGGGTTGAGGGATCCATTCGCCCGGTTCCACCGGCTTCGACCCAGGCCGCCGCGCATGCCGCCCTGATGGCTTCCGCGGCGCAGGCCGCGCCGCTCAGCGAGTCCCAGGGCAAGCCTGGCACCCCCAGCTTCAGCCTGCCGCCGCCGGGTTCCGGGACGCCGGGGATCACCGCGCCCGGCAACGGAGCCCCGGCTTCGGGCTTCGCCGCGCCGCGTCCGGCCATTCCCGAGACCCTTGCCAAGGCCTTGACCGCGCTGTCGGAAAAGAAGGTCGATGACGCCATTCGCCTGGCGCGCACCTTTATCTCCCAGACCGAGGCCAAGGGCCCGGGGCCGGAAAACACGCCCCCGACCATGGGCCTGGCGCATGAAATCGTCGGTACCGGGCTCGCCGTTCAGAACAAGCCGGACGAGGCCATTGTCGAGCTGAAGAAGGCTGTGGAACTCAATCCCAACCAGGCTTCCGCCCTGTTCAAGCTCGGCGTGATCTACCGCGAGCAGGGCAAGCTGCCGGACGCCAAGGCCAGTCTCGAGAAGGCGGTGAGCCTCGGCGGCGGCGATCCGATGAAGCTGTACCTGGGCGACGTCAATGAGCGGATGGGCGACATTCCGGGTGCGCTGGCGATCTACGAGCAGATGCTGCCGAACGCGCGGGCGGACGACGTCAAGTTCAAGATCCACGTTGCGTCGCTCTATGATCGTGTGAACCGCTTCGCCGACGCCATCAAGCTGCTGGAGCCGATCGTCACGACGGATTCGAAGGATGCCGACGGGCTGATGGCGCTCGGCTTCGCCTACGGCGGATCGGGCAAGCCGAAGGAGGCCATCCCGCTGCTGATGGCGGCCAAGCTGCTGGTTCCCGACAATTGGCGGGTGGACCTGGCGCTCGGCACCGCGCATCGCGAGGTCGGCGAGTTCGATGCGGCCGAGATTTCGCTGAAGCGCGTCGTGCAGGCGCAGCCCAAGCTGGTCCAGGCCCGGTTCCAGCTGGCATTGGCGCAGATGGCGAAATCGCAGTTCGCGGACGCCATCGACAACCTGACCGAGGCCGAGAAGCTGGCGCCCAAGGCCCCGGAGATCAGGCAGTTGCTCGGCGATGCCCTGTTCCGTACGGGCAAGAAGGACGAGGCGGTGGCCGTGTTCAAGGAACTCGCCACGCGCGATGGCGCCAACCTCAATGACGCGGTCAACCTGGCGCGGGCCTATCAGGCGGTGGGCCGGCTGGACGACGCGGTGCAGGTCTACCGGGACGCGATCCAGAAATACCCGCCCAACCCGGGCGTGTACGCGCTGCTGAGCGTGGTGCAGGCGCAGCAGAAGAAATTCGACGAGGCGCGGCAAACCATCGCCAACGCCCGCAAGACGGCGCCCGACGACGTCCGGCTGCTGCGCGCCCTGATCGAGATCGAAATGGCGGCCGGGAACCCGAAGGCTGCCCTGACGGTGTCGCAGCATCTGGTCGATACTCAGCCGAAAAGCCTGGAGGATCGCTACACACTGGCCATTCTCTATGACAAGACGGGCGACAGAAAGCGGGCCATGAGCATCTATCAGGGGATGCTGGCGGATGCGCCCAACAATGCCGTCGTGCTGAACAATCTTGCGGTCATGATGACCGATGTAGGGGATGCCAAGGGCGCGGTGCCGCTGGCCCGGAAGGCATTGGCGCTGCAACCGGCCAGCTCCGCGGTCAACGACACGCTCGGCTGGGCATTGGTGAAGGCGGGCGAGGCCAAGGAAGCCTTGCCGCTGCTCGAACTGGCCACGAAGACCGACCCGGCCAATCCGGAACTGCTCTATCACCTGGCCTTGGCGCAGAATGCGTTGAACAACTCCAAGGACGCCCGTGCCAATCTGGAGAAGGCGTTGTCCATGAACCCGAACTTCAACGGCAGCGCGGACGCCAAGGCGGTTCTGGCCAAACTGCCGAAATAGGCGCCGAACGGGCCGGGGAGGCGCCTGATCGAGGCGGCTCCCCGGCTGGTTGGTCCGGTCGTGTTAATCCGGTCTGGCTATTCGGGCTTGCGGGGCAGCAACTGCTCCGCCAGGGTCGCCCAGTAGGAGGCGCCAACCGGCAGGATCTCGTCGTTGAAGTCGTAGCGGGGGTGGTGGATCATGAAATCCCCGCCCGCCTTCTCTGCCCGCCCGCCGCCGAGCATCAGGTAGTTGCCCTGCTTGGCGTTCAGCATGAAGGCGAAATCCTCCCCGCCCATGGTCGGCTTGTCCATGTGGCGCACCCGGCCTTCGCCGGCGACCGTGATCGCGGCATCGCGCGCCTGCACCGTGGCGTCCGGATCGTTCACCGTGGCGGGATAGGCGTGGTCGAACACCACCTCGGCGCTGGCGCCGAAGCTGGCGGCGATGCCGGTCGCCAGGCGCCGCACGCCGAGTTCCAGCTTCTCCCCCACCTGTTTGGTGAAATAGCGCGCCGTGCCCTTCATGTGCACGGTTTCCGGGATCACGTTGTAGGTGTGGCCGCCGGCGATGTGGCCGATGGTGACCACGCCGGCCTCGGTGGGGTCGATGCTGCGCGCCACGATCGACTGGAAAGCCGAGACGATCTGCGCGGCGATGACGATCGGGTCGATGCCGTGATCGGGGTGCGCGCCGTGGCTGCCCTTGCCGGTGATGGTGATCTCGATATTGGCGACCGCCGCCATGGTCGGCCCGTTGCGCCACAGGAAGGTGCCGGCCGGCACCTGCGGCCAGTTATGCATGCCGAACACTTTTTCCATCTTGCAGCGTTCGAACAGGCCTTCCTTCACCATGATCTCCCCGCCCGCCAGGTTCTCCTCGGCGGGCTGGAAGATCACGAACACCGTGCCATCGAAATTGCGGGTCTCGGCCAGGTACTTGGCCGCCCCCAGCAGCATGGTGGTGTGGCCGTCATGGCCGCAGGCGTGCATCACGCCTTCGTTCTTCGACGCCCAAGGGACGCCGGTTTCTTCATGGATCGGCAGCGCGTCCATGTCCGCGCGCAACCCGATCGCACGGCCACCGGGCCGGCTCTCGGGACCGCGGCCGTGGATCACGCCGACCACGCCGGTACGCGCCATGCCGGTGATGATCTCGTCCACTCCAAAGCTTTTCAGCTTTTCCTGCACCATGGCGCTGGTGCGCACCTCCTGCAGCGAGAGTTCAGGATGGGCGTGCAGGTCATGCCGCCATTCCGTCATCTCGGCGTGGAAATCGGCGATCCGGTTGACGATGGGCATGGTGGGGCTCCCTTTGGGGTCGTTCAGCCTTCGGCGCGCAGGATGGCGAGGTCGCAGCCCTCGTCGGCCTGCAGGATCTGCTCGGCGACAAGCCGGTCCCAGCCGCGCTTGGGTTTTTCCGGCGGCGCCCAGGATTCCCGTCGCCGCACGAGCTCCTCCGCGGACACCAGAAGATCCAGCCGGCGTTCCTTTACCGAAAGCCGGATCCGGTCGCCGCTTTGCACCAGCGCCAGCGGCCCGCCGGCGGCGGCTTCCGGGGTGATGTGCAGCACGATCGTCCCGAACGCGGTGCCGGACATCCGGCAGTCGCTCATGCGCACCATGTCCTTCACCCCCGCGCGGGCGATCTTGCTGGGGATCGGCAGGTAGCCGGCCTCCGGCATGCCGGCGGGGGTCAGCGGCCCGGCGTTCTTCAGCACCAGGATGTCGTGCTCGGTGACGTCCAGGCCGGGATCGTCGATGCGGTTGGAAAGGTCCTCCAGCCCGTCGAACACCACGGCGCGCGCCTCGGTCTCGAACAGGCTTTCGGTCGCCGCACTGCGCTTGAGGATCGCGCCGCGCGGGGCGAGGCTGCCGAACAGCGAGACGATGCCGCCGACCGGGGAAACCGGCTTGTCGCGGGCGCGGATGTAGCGCCGGTCGACGAACTCGGGCGCCTTGGCCAGCCGGTCGCCCAGCATCGCACCGGTGACGTCGGTCACGTCCAGGTGCAGCAGATCCTTCAGTTCCCACAGCAGCGCGGGCATGGCGCCGGCGGCGTGGAAATCCTCCATGTAGCCTTCCCCGGTCGGCTTCAGATCGACCAGCACCGGCGTGGTGTCGGAAAGCTCGTTCAGCCGCGCCAGGTCGACGAGAATGCCAAGCCGCCCGGCAATCGCGGTCAGGTGGATCAGCGCGTTGGTGGACCCGCCGAGGGCCAGCAGCACCCGCAGCGCGTTCTCCACCGACTTTGCGGTAATGAGCTGGGACGGCCGGATCGGGTTGGCGATCAGCCGCACCGCCAGCGCGCCGGCTTCCTCCGCGGCGCGCAGCCGGTCGGCGTGCACCGCCGGGATGGAGCCATGGCCGGCCGGCATCATGCCCAGCGCCTCGGCGATGCAGGCCATGGTGCTGGCGGTGCCCATCACGCCGCAGGTGCCGGCGGTGGTGGCGAGCCGGCCCTCGATCTCGGCGATGCGCTCGCCGCTGACCTTGCCCGCCCGGGTACTGCGCCCAGTAGCGCCGGCAATCGGTGCAGGCGGCCAGCCGCTCGCCCTGGTACGGGGTGGCGAGCATCGGCCCGGTGACCAGCTGCACCGAGGGCATGTCGGACGACGCGGCGGCCATCAGCTGCGCCGGCACGGTCTTGTCGCAGCCGCCGATCAGCACCGCGCTGTCCATCGGCTGGCCGGACAGCATGGCCTCGGTGTCCAGCGCCGCCAGGTTGCGGAAATGCATCGACGTCGGGAACAAGGAAGGCTCGCACAGCGACACGGTGGGAAACGCCAGCGGCAGCCCGCCGGCGGCGAGCACGCCGCGCTTCACCGCCTCGATCAGTTCCGGCACCGTGCGGTGGCAGTTGTTGTAGTCCGACCCGGTATCGACGATCCCCACCACCGGCCGGTCCAGCATGGCGTTGGAATAGCCCATCGATTTGGCGAAGGTCTTTCGCAGATAGAGCGCGAAATCGGGATCGCCGTAATTGGCGGTGTTGCGACGAAGGCCGGTCTTGGGCGGTGTGTTCTGGGTCATGCGGGGATGTTAGGGGCAGGGCGGAACGGCGGCAATTGCCCTGGCTTCCCCTGGTCCAACTGCCCTCAATAAGAGTACCGCGACTACGTGGCGGTGGTCATTTTTCCCATAAAATATTCCAAATCTCACGCGTAGCCCTGCCGCTTGGACGTCTCTCTACGCCGGCATTCGCCAATCCCGTCTCACATCCCGTGTATACCGAACAGACATCATGAACCGGGACAAATCTCACACTTCCAACCGCGTCAGACAAAATGGAAAGAGCACCTGTCTCAGCATAAAGCGAGGTCAAGCGGCGAAGGTTTCGTTTTCGCCATCATAGAGATAATTTTCCTAATAGACAAGGACTTCTTCCAACCCGCATGCAGGATGCCGCATCCACCCGAACATCTTCGTCTTTACAAGCGTGCCAAAAGCCATAATTCAGGGAGGATCACCTTTTAAGGGGCAGACCAGAAGCGAGATCGCGGACCCGGCGGTTTAACTCGTCTTTAGCCGGTGCTGTGCACCGCGCGAGAGGCCAACCTCTCGCGCTCTGTGGAATGTTTATTCTAAGACAATGATGGCGGGTGTAAGATCAGCGGACGGCGTAGCCTGGGAAGGCGATTACCGTCCAAGGCGGTGGGCCTGCCATGGCGACACGGCGGGCCTTTGTCAAATGGGACACTTATGAAGCTCTCGGCCCAGGTGCTTTGTGCAATCGATGACGCGCAGGCGGGAAGATTCGAGTCCGCTCTCCTGCATGCGTGTATTGCAATCGACACCACCGCAAAAAGGCTTTTCCCTTCGGAGAGGAGGGTTGGAATTCGCTATGTCAACTGCCTGCGGGACTACTATTTGAATATTGAACCGATGATGGGGGTAGGCATCGATTTAGTTGAAACCCGATTTTCTAATGTACAACTCAAAAAGAATGCCAATCCTGATTTTGCAGAAATTATCTACGAGGTATTCCGTTGTAGCCATGCGCATGGTGATGAGGTGCCTTTCTCGTATTCAGTCACGCGCTCGGAGGGAGCATCCTTATCACGTTGGGTTTTAGCCCATGGGGAACTTCATATGCCTGACCGTGTGGTCTGGGCCTTGGCATCAGGCCGCACGCGAAACTGATAATGGCTGAGTAACTGATGTCGGTCTTGTCGCAGCGCATGGCCACGCGTTTGAACCGCTTGAGCTTGCCAATGGTCTGTTCGATACGTGCCCTGAGTTTGTAAAGGCGCTTTGGAAAGAATCGTCCCCTCTGCTTGGAGTTTTCGCGACGGGGGATTACCGGTGTGATGCCACGCGCCTGCGCCGCAGAGCGGTTCGAGTGGCTGTCATATCCTTTGTCGGTCACCGCGATGCGCGGGCGGATGTCTGGTCCGATGTCGAGCGACGTCTCGAACTCGGTGCTGTCACTGACCTCGCCGCCGGTGAGGTGGAAGTCGAGAGGGTGGCCTTCGAGATCGGTCTTGAGGTGGATCTTGGTCGAGAAGCCGCCGCGTGAGCGGCCGAATGCCTGGTGCTGCTGCCCCCTTTTGCCCCGGCAGCCGAGACGTGAGCGCGTGCGGTCGTGCTGTCGAAGAACTGTATCAGATGTGCCGTCTCGCTGTATTCGGCCAGCATCTGGAAGAATGCCTCGAATACCCCGGACCGGCTCAGCCGCCAGAATCGCTTCCACACGCTGTTCCATTTGCCATACTCGCGGGGAAGTGCCCGCCAGGTGATGCTGTGAACAGTGAAGTAGTGGACAGCCTCGAGGAATTGACGGTCGTCGTGCCCTGGCTCTCCCCGGCTCGATTGCGCTGCATCGAATACCTCCAGCGCGATCGACCAATCCCGCTCAGTCATTCCCGTCAGCATGGCCGGCTCCCTGTTGCCGGTCTAGCAATCGCTGTATTTTCAAAGGTGAACCAGGGCGAGAAGTCAGCAGGGAGCTACTATCTTTCGCTCGGAGCAGACAAGTTCCGTTTGTCCGACTGGTGGGGCCGCGAAGACGGCTTCAGGCCAGTCGCGGGTCGATATAACAGGGTTCGCGTCAAAATGGCTGGGCTTGAAGGGCTCGAAAAGCACACCGGTGACATGGCTCGCGAGGAGCATGTCCATATCATTAACCCGCCGCCGGACAGAATCAAATGGAGAGGCATGAAAGTGCCGTTGATGTGGGTGTGCGCGGTTCTCGGTTACAGCGAAGGTTACCCTGAAAGCTCAATGCAAAAATCTTTTCTTGCCTGTGCGATCGTCGTGTCCATGTCAGAGAGGATGCTATCGGAGACTGCTTTATCGAAAGCCCTTAACTCTTCTTTCACTTCGGGAGTTTTGAATAACCCATTTCCCAAATTGGCATATATCGAGAAGCGCTTCGACAATCAGACGCACATTGTTGCTTTTTAGTAATGATGTTTGCAACTTCGGGTCGTCAGATATTGCTTGCGCCATAATCGCGATCTCAGTGATCCGCATATAAAATGCGACTACATGCTGGGGCGATTTGAGAAGTCCGATCTTGTCGGCAGCGGCTGGATATATTATCGGCGGTGGCATCCGCATCGCCTGCGCGAACTTTGGCACTGGCATCGCGATTATGCCGGCTCGGATATTCTCGCACGTTTCGATGTGGCCAACGACAATACGTGCAAATTCAATGATCTCCCGAACGAGTGCACCGCGAATCTGCTTTGATCCTCCTTACGTTGTCCTGCCAGGGTCAGATAGACAGCAAGAGCCGCGCCAAGCGCGCCGACACCACCGCCGAGGAGGGTGGCAAGCGCTCCGACAATTTCGCCCGTCGTCATACCGTCAATCTCGCAATCGTGCTGTTATGGTCATTGTTGCTCTGGGCGATGTCCCGCAACGTTTCGTTGTCGCTCTGACGCTGCCGGAGCGCCTCCGTCTGCTGGTGCGGCGTCAGCTTCGGCTTCCGTCCCACCTTCACGCCGCGCGCTACGGCGCGGGCGCGTTCTACCTGCGCCCAAGTTAGCTCCAGATCCTATACAACTTGCTCGGTTCAAAACCACAGGGGTGTCGGCACTAGACTAACCCAGCAGCCGCCGCGCAAACACCGCAAGGTCGCCGCCCGCAAACAGATGCGCCTCCATTCCGGCCGCGGCGGCGGCGGCCAGGTCGGTCGGCTGGTCGCCGATCAGCAGGCAGCGCGCCGGATCGATCTCCCAGGCTCCATCAAATCCAGCAGCATGCCCGGCGCCGGCTTGCGCCAGTCGCTGGCGCGCCGGTAGGCCGGCGAGCGGCGCTTCCGGGTGGAAGGGGCAATAGCGCAGGTCGTCGATGGTGCCGCCGGCGGCGCGCACCTGGTCCTCCATCCAGGCGTGCAGGGCGCGCACCGCGGCCTCGTCGTAATGGCCGCGCGCGACGCCGGACTGGTTGGTGACGACGAACACGTGCCAGCCCTGCGTCGGTCGCCGTGCGGATCGCTTCGCGCGCGCCCGGCATCCATTCGAACCGTTCGCGCGTGCCGACATAGCCGTGGTCGAGGTTGATCACGCCGTCACGGTCGAGGAACAGCGCCGGCCGGCGCAGACGCTCGGCAGTTCCTTCTGCGCGCGGGCGAAATCGGCGGGGATGCCGATGTCGATGAAATAGCCGCTCGCCCACGGTGCCGCGCAGCGCGCCGCTTGCGGCGAGTCGGGGCATCACGTCGCGCTCCAGCGAGCAGACGCGGCTGAGCTGTCATCGAGCACGCGAGCGGTCGAACAGGTAGATGCCGGCGTTGATGGTGCCGGCCGCCGGTCCGGTGCTGCCGGCGGCGGGGCGCTCGCGGAAGGCGACGACGCGGTCGCCGTCGGTTTCCACCACGCCGTAGCGGGAGGCATCATCGAGCCGGCGCAGCACATGCGGCCGACCACATCTGCGGATCGCGCGGCGGCGGCGGCGAGCAATCGGGCAAAATTGCAGTCGAACAGCGAATCGCCGTTGCACAGCAGGAACCGCTCATCCAGCCGGTCGCGGGCATGGAACAGCGCGCCGCCGGTGCCGGCCCGCATCGGCTCCAGCGCGAATTCGATCCGCAGCGGCCGCGGCAGTTCGGCGGCGATCGCCGGCACGCTCGCCTCGACGCGCTCGGAGAGGTGGCCGGTCAGCAGCAGCGACTCTTCGACGCCGAACCGCGGAATTCCTGCAGCAGCCAGGCGAGGAACGGCCGGTCGCCGCAGG
Source organism: uncultured Alphaproteobacteria bacterium (assembly GCA_963839645.1). GTDB lineage: Bacteria > Pseudomonadota > Alphaproteobacteria > Acetobacterales > Acetobacteraceae > PALSA-911. Next base: position 565,447 of record CAWIVZ010000003.1, read on the forward strand.
TCAGCAGCGGCTTCGGCGTGTCCGCGGTGAGCGCGCCGAGCCGCGTGGCCATCCCGCCCACCAGCATGGCGCATTGCCGCACGGTTACGGAACGATCGGTCACGGGCGTATTGCCTAGGCGGCGTTGCGCGGGAACATCGCCCGCTCCACCAGGGCGCAGACGATGTGCGCGGCGACGATGTGGATCTGCTGGATGATCGCGGTCTTGCCCGACGGCGCTTCCAGCAGCAGGCTGCATTTCTCCCGCATCTTCCCGCCATTGGCGCCGCAGAAGCCGATCGACACCAGCCCCTTTTCCTGCGCCGCGTCGAAGGCGCGCATCACGTTGGGCGATTTTCCGGAGGTGGAGATGCCGAGGAACACGTCGCCTTCCTGGCCAAGCGCCGAGCACCTGGCGCTCGAAGATGTATTCGTAGCCGTAATCGTTGCCGGTGGCGGTCATCACCGAGCTGTCCACCGTCAGCGCGATCGCCGCCAGCGGCGCGCGGTCGTACATCAGCCGGGAGATGAATTCGCCGGCGATATGCTGGGCGTCCCCGGCGCTGCCGCCATTGCCGGCGATCAGCAGCTTCTTGCCGGCCCGCAAGGCCTCGACGATGGCATCCGACATCGCTTCCATGGTCTGCTGAAAGCCGGGATCGGCCTGAAAGGCGCCCAGCGCGGTCACGGATTCGGCGAGATAGGCCTGAACGAAATTGTCATCTGCGGTCTGCATCGGATCACTCCTGAAAATAAGATCGTCGGTAACCGGCGGGGCGGCGCGGCTCAGAAAATCTTCCAGCCTTCGGTGCCCCAGCGGGTGAAGTGGCAGGTCATCACCTGGCCTTCCTGCTTGCCGAGGGCGCGGATCACATTCACCCGGCGGGAGGGGTCGACCAGGAAGGTCATGAAGCCGCCGCCGCCGGCGCCGGATACCTTGCCCGCGCGCGCGCCGGCCGACATCGCCGCCGCGTGCACCGTGTCGATATGGTCGTTGCTGATGCTGCTGGCCAGGCGCTTCTTGGCATCCCAGGACTTGCGCATGAAGGCGGCCAGATTGTCGAAATCGCCGCGCAGCAGGCTTTCCTTCATGCCGTAGGCGTCGGCCTTGATCTCGTGCATCGCCTCCAGCGTGGTGCCGCTTTTGGAGGTGAGATTGTCGGTCTGTTCCTGGATGATGCTGGCCGAGGAGCGCGACACGCCGCTGTTGAACAGCACCAGGGAGGTTTCCATCTCCGATAGGATCCAGTTCTTGACCCGCAGCGGATTGACGATCACCCGGTCGCCCTCGAGGAATTCCATGAAGTTCACGCCGCCGAAGGTCGCCGCGTACTGGTCCTGCCGGCCGCCGCCGAGGCCGGCGTCGATGCGCTCGATCTCGAAGGCGAGATGCGCGATCTCGTATTCGCCGAGCGGCAGGTTCAGCCATTCGACGAAGGCCTTCACCAGCGAAACCACCATGGTGGAGGAGGTGCCGAGGCCCGAGCCGGGCGGGGCGTCGCAGAACGTGGTGATGTGGCAGGGCAGCGGCCTGCCCCCGTTGAAATCGCGCACGATGCGCCGGTAGACCGCGCGATGCAGGATCAGCGGATAGGCGATCTCCATCGCCTCGTCGGCCGCCGCCTCGAACTCGCCGTCGATGTCGGAGGCGGTGAAGCGCACGCCGGCCGTTATCGGCGGGTTCGATGATGGTGTAGGCGTACAGGTCGATCGTGGCGTTCAGCACCGCGCCGCCGTACTGGTCGCAATAGGGCGAAACGTCGGTGCCGCCGCCGGCGAGGCCGAGGCGCAGCGGGGCGCGGGAGCGGACGATCATCGGGCGGCTCCTGCCTGTGCGAGCGGTGGTTGGCGCGGCGCGGCCGAACAGCGCGTCGAAGCCGCGCAGGCGCTCGGCCCAGATGTAGTCCGCCAGCACCCGCCGCCGGGCCGCGGCGCCGATGGCGGCGGCGAAATCGGGTGACGCCGACCGGCAGCAGCAGCGCCGCGAAGCCCGTCGACGTCAGTCGGCTTGCAGCACTTCGGTGCCTCGCTGTGCCTCCACCCCCTCCAGGGCATCGGTTGTCGCCACCACCGGGCGCGCCATGGCCATCGCTTCCAGCACCTTGTTCTGGATCCCCCGCGCGATGCGCATCGGCGCGACCGCCGCGGTGGCGTGGGCGATATAAGGCCGCACGTCGTCCACCCGCCCGGTGACGAACACGCCCGGCGTGTCGGCCAGGCGCTTCACGCCGTCGGTCGGGCTGTGGCCGACGATATGGAACCGCGCGCCGGGCAGCGTGCGGCGGATCACCGGCAGGATATCCTGCACGAACCAGACGACGGCATCGATGTTCGGCGCGTAGTCCATCGTTCCGGTGAAAACGAAATCGGCCCGCGCCGGATCCGCCGGATCCGTGTCGAAAGGAGCCGGATAGGTCCGGGCCGGATCGAAGAAGACCGGGTCCACGCCGTTGCTGATCGCATGGGTCCTGGCGGCGGCTTCGGGCACCAGTTTGGCGAACAGCCGGGCCTCGTCGGCGGAGACGAAGGTGCCGGCGTCGCATTCCGCGGCGATGCGCCGTTCCAGCGCCGAGATCAGCCGCCATTCGCGCCGGTAGATCCAGCGCATCGGCCCGCGCGCGGTTTCGGCGTAGGCGCGCCATTTCTCCGAATCCACATCCACCAGGTCGACGATGCGAAGCTGGCCGGGATCGCGTCGGTCCAGGATGTAGGGGGCCATGTTGGAGGAGTAGACGAAGATCGCGTCCGGCTTCACCTCGTCGCGCACGCGGGCGATCCAGGCGGCCAGGGCGGCATCGCGGAAGAACGCCACGCTCAGCGGCCGTGCCGGTCAGCAGGCCGCGCAGGCAGGTGAGCTTGGCGCGGCCGCGGTCCAGCCTGGCGAAATGACTGTCCGCGCACATCGCGGCCAGGGTGCCGCGTTGTTCCCAATCGGCCGGGTCGTCGACCAGGCAGCCAAGATGAATGTCGTACCGCTGGCGCAAATGCTCGAGGATCTTGAGCGCGCGGATCTTGTCGCCCTTGTTCGGCGGGTAGGGAATTCTTTGACTGAGAAACAGCAGGTTGGCCATGATCGATCTCGATAGGTCGCGGGAAGCTACTCCGGGGGGCCGGCTTCCGAAAGGGGCATGACGCAGCGCAGCAATTTTGCGCCCGGTCGCGAGAGGTCCCAATGCCGGCGGTAGTCTTGCGCGCCGATTGAGCCGGGCGGCCCTGTAGTGTCAACTCCAGATTGTGTGAAGAGATCGTTTACCGTCCATCCGGGAGAGTTCCGATGCGCTACGGCTTCTACCTGCCCACCCGCGGCGAACTCGCCAACCGGGCGGCCATCGCCGCCCTGGCCCGCACCGGGGAGGCGGCGGGGTTTCACTCCGCCATGGTCGCGGACCATGTGGTCTTTCCCGTCGCGTCCCGCTCCACCTATCCGTACACGGTGTCCGGCGAGCACCCCAGCCATGGCGACGCGCTGGAACAGGCCTCGATCCTGGCCTTCGTCGCGGGGATAACCGAACGGCTGCGGCTGGTGAGTTCCGTGCTGATCCTGCCCTACCGGAACCCGGTACTGACCGCGAAGATGCTGGCGACGATCGACGTGCTGTCGGAGGGGCGGCTCACGGTCGGCGTCGGGGTCGGCTGGCTGGAGGAGGAATTCATCGCGCTCCGCGCGGGCGATTTCGACCGGCGCGGGGCGGTCAGCGACGAATACCTGGAGATTTTCCGCAAGCTCTGGACCATCTCCCGCTTCCCATGCCGGCGAGTTCTACTCCTTCGACCAGATCCGCTGCGAGCCGTTTCCGGTGCAGCGGCCGGGCCCGCCGATCTGGGTGGGCGGGCATAGCCGCGCCGCGCTGCGCCGGGCCGCGCGCTTCGGCGATGGCTGGCACCCGGTCGGTGCCATCGCCGCGGTGCCGCTGCCGCCGGCGGAGATGCGCGAGAAGCTGGCGGAACTGCGCCGGCTGACCGAGGCCGCCGGGCGGGATTTTTCCGCGCTGACCATTTCCTATAAGGCGCCGCTGTATGACGTGGCGCTGCCCGGCCCGGATGGCGGACGTAAGCCGTTCTCCGGCGAGCCGGGCCAGATCGCCGAGGATATCGCCGCGTTTGCCGCCATCGGCGTGCACGAGCTGATCTTCGATTTTCGCGGCGAGACGCTCTCGGGCAGCCTGGAGCGGCTGGAACGCTTTGCCCGGAACGTGATGCCGCTGGTTGGCTGAGACACCCCCCTGGCCAGTCGCCGCCGCGCGCCGTCTAATCCCCTCCAATCAATCGGAGGGAAACATGCTCAAGGGAAAAACCGCGCTGATCACTGGCTCGCTCGGTGGCATCGGCTTCGCCACCGCCTCGGCGCTGGCCGCGCAGGGCGCCAATGTCATGCTGAACGGCTTCGCGGACGCCGATGTCATCCGCGACCGCCAGGCGGAACTGGAGAAGACCCACGGGGTGCGCGCCGCCTACCATCCGGCCGATCTGCGCCATCCGGAGCAGATCGCGGAGATGGTGAAAACCACCGCTGAAACCCTGGGCGGGGTCGATATCGTCGTGAACAACGCCGTGGTCCGCTATTTCAACCCGATCGACAAATTCGTCCCCGAGGAATGGGACACCGCGCTGGCGGTCAATCTGTCGGCGGCCTTTCACATCATCCGCCTCGGCCTGCCCTACATGAAGGCGGCCGGCTGGGGGCGTATCGTCAGCATGGCGTCCACCTTCTCGCTGTGGGCGGTCACCGACCGGGTGGACTACATCACCACCAAGACCGCGCTGATCGGCCTGACCCGCGCCGTGGCGCTGGAGATCGCGCGGACCAACATCACCTGCAACGCCATCTGCCCGGGTTCGGTCCTGACTCCCGCCACCGAGGGGCGGGTGCAGGCGGAAATCGCGCGCGACGGCACGCAGCGGGAGAAGATCATCGACCGCCTGACCACCAGGCTGCCGGCCGGTCGGTTCATCGAGGCGGACAATGTGGCCGGGCTGATCGCCTTTCTATGCGGCCCGCATGGCGCCGATATCAACGGCGCGGCGCTGCCGATCGACGGCGCCTGGTCGGCCGGGCGGGCCTGAGCGGCTCGCCTCCCGATTGCCCCGGCCCGGGTGCCGTTCCTTCTGGCTTGCCAGGGCCGTTTTCGCTAAGGGTGGCGGCTTCGGGCTTGCGAGCGGGGCTTGGGGAGATCGAATGGGCTTACGGCGCGTCGCCTGGATCCTGGTTTGCCTGTTGCTGCCCATGCATGCGGCAAGCGCGCAGCCGCATGTAAAGCTTGGCGTGCTGACCAATCTCGGCGCGGTGTTCTCGGCCTATGCCGGTCAGGGCTCGGTGGTCGCGGCGCGCCTGGCGATCGAGGATGCCGGCATGACGGGCAAGGCCGAACTGGTGTTCGCCGATCACCAGAACAATCCCGAGCTTGGCGTGGCGATCGCGCGCGACTGGTTCGAGACAAAAGGCGTGGACGCGATCTTCGACGTTCCCATCTCCGCCGTCGCCCTGGCGGTCAATGCGCTGGCCGGGGAATTGCGGCGGCTGGTGTTCTTCAGCACACCGATCACCGACCGGCTGACCGGGGCGGATTGCAACGGATACGGCATCGCCTGGACCTGGGATGTCTATTCCGTCGCCCACACCGCCACCCTGGCGCAGGTCAGGCGCGGCATGCACACCTGGTTCATCGTCGCCCAGGACTATCCCGGCGGCGAGGCGATCGAGGCGATGATCCGCGAGACGGTCGAGGCCAATGGCGGCAAGGTCCTGGGCGCGGCGTTGCATCCGCTGGGCGAGACCGAATACGCCACCTATCTGGAGGAGGCGAAGGCCTCCAACGCCCAGTTCATCGCCTTCACCTCGGGTGGGGCGGATCTTTCCAGCGCGATCGGGCAGCTGCGCGAACCGGACGCCATCGAACCCGGGCAGCGCTTCGGCATGATGTACACAACCATCACCGAGGTGCACTCGGCCGGCCTCGGGGTGCTGCATGGGCTGGAGTTCGCCACCGCCTTCTATTGGGACCGCGACGACCAGACGCGCGCCTTCGCGCGGCGCTTCTTCGCCGAGCACAAGGCGATGCCGACGATGTTCCAGGCCGGCGTCTATTCCTCGGTGCTGAACTACTTGCGCGCGGTGCGGGCCACCGGCAGCACGAAGGCGGAAACCGCGCGCGACTGGCTGCGCGGCCAGCCGATCGAGGACGTCTTCGCCCGCAACGGCCGGCTGCTGGCCAACGGGCGGTTCATCCACGACATGCTGCTGGCCCGCATCAAGACGCCGGAGGCATCGCGCGGGCCGTGGGACTATTACGAGATCACCGGCACCGTGCCCGCCGCCGACGCGTTCCGCGGCGCGGCCGCCAGCGGCTGCAAGCTGAAATAACCAGCGGCTGCAAGCTGAAATAGCTGGCAGGTCCGCTTTGGAATATCGCAATGCAGCGCAAGGGGCCTTCCCAACCCGCGCTAAAGGCGGCATATCCCAGGCTAGTCACCGGCATGACGGCCGATCGGGCGCAGCCCCCTGTGCCCTGGCGGTCGTGGCGGACCATTCGGCCGGGCGACGGCGGGCGCCGTTCCCCAACCATCAGCAGAGGATGAACCGATGCGCCTTGCGGTGCTGAAGGAACGGCGGGCATCCGAGACCCGCGTGGCGGCGAACCCCGAGACGGTCAAGAAGCTCATCGGCCTGGGCCTGACAGTGGCGGTCGAGGCCGGGGCCGGGGCGAACGCGTCCATCTCCGATGCCGAATTCGCCGCCGCCGGGGCCGAAATCGCTCCCGATGCCGCCGCCGCCCTGGCTGGCGCCGGCGTGGTGTTCTCGGTGCAGACGCCGGAGCCGGAACAGCGCGCGTTGATCCAGCGCGGCGCCCTGCTGGTCTGCATCGCCGGCGCCTTCGGCGATCCCGGTTTGGTCACGTCCCTCGCCGAAGCCGGGATCGACGCCGTGGCGATGGAGCTTCTTCCGCGCATCACGCGCGCCCAGTCGATGGACGTGCTGTCCAGCCAGGCCAATCTGTCCGGCTATCGCGGCATCATCGAGGCGGCCGGCGCGTTCGAGCGCGGTTTCCCGATGATGATGACCGCCGCCGGGACGGTTCCGCCGGCCCGCGTGTTCGTGATCGGCGCCGGCGTGGCGGGCCTGCAGGCGATCGCCACCGCGCGCCGCCTGGGCGCCATCGTCTCGGCCACCGACGTCCGCCCGGCCGCCAAGGAGGAGATCAAGTCCCTCGGCGCCGCCTATGTCGGCGTGGAGGACGAGGAGACCGCCGCCCAGACCGGCGCCTATGCGCGGGAGATGACCGACGCGTTCCGCCAGAAGCAGGCCGAACTGATGGCGACCACCATCGCCAAGAACGACATCATCGTCACCACCGCGCTGGTCATGGGCCGCAAGGCGCCGATCATCGTCACCCAGCCGATGGTCGACAGCATGAAGGCCGGCAGCGTGATCGTCGATCTCGCGGCCGAGGCCGGCGGCAACTGCGCCGCCACGGTGCCGGGCGAGCGCATCGTCACGCCGAACGGCGTCATCGTGTTGGGCTACCGCAACTGGCCCGGCCGCATCGCCGTCGCCTCCAGCGCGCTCTACGCCCGCAACCTGCTGACCTTCCTCACGACGTTCTGGGACAAGGACGCGCAAGCGCCGAAGTTGCCGGACACGGACGAGATCGTGAAGGGTGTGCTGCTCACCCGCGGCGGATCGGTGATCCATCCCGCAGTTCCTGCCCGCCGCCGCTGCCTGAGACAGGAGAGACGCCATGAACCCCACCCAATTGGCCGAGGAAGCCGCGCGGCTCGCCGATCACGCGCGCGAACTCGCCGCTTACGCCTGAACTTCGCTGGCCGGCGCCGTCGGAGCCGGTCGCCGGCGCGGTCGAGCCGTTCATCTTCCTGCTGGCGATTTTCCTGATGGCCTGCTTCGTCGGCTATTACGTGGTGTGGAACGTGACCTCGGCGCTGCACTCGCCGCTGATGGCGGTCACCAACGCGATCAGTTCGGTCATCATCGTCGGCGCCATGCTGGCCACCGGCCTTGGAGACAGCGCCTGGGCGATGGGCTTCGGCTTCATCGCGGTGACGCTGGCGAGCGTGAACATCTTCGGCGGGTTCGTGGTCACGCAGCGCATGCTGTCCATGTTCAAGCCGAGAAAGTAGTCCGATGTCCGCAAGTCTGACCTCGCTCGCCTATCTCGTCGCCGCCGTCCTGTTCATCCTGGCGCTGCGCGGCCTGTCGCACCCGACCACCTCCCAGCAGGGCAACCGCTTCGGCATGATCGGCATGGCGATCGCCTGTGGTGCCACCCTGCTGCATCACGGCATGGCCACTTCCGGCTATGGGCTGATCGTGCTGGGCGTGATCATCGGTGGCGGCATCGGCACCTTCGTCGCCCGCCGCATCCAGATGACGGCACTGCCCCAGCTGGTCGCGGCCTTCCACTCCCTGGTGGGCCTTGCCGCGGTGTTCGTCGCCGCCGCCGCGCTGAACGCGCCGGAAGCCTTCGGCATCGGCACCGCGCAGCACATCTATCCCGAGAGCCTGGTCGAGATGTCGCTCGGCCTCGCCATCGGCGCCATCACCTTCTCCGGCTCGCTGATCGCCTTCGCCAAGCTGCAGGGGATCATGAAGGGCGCGCCGCTGATCTTCACCGGCCAGCACAAGCTCAATCTCGGCCTCGGTATTCTGCTGGTGCTGCTGGTGGTCGGCTTCGTGTTCACCGGCAGCCAGATCATCTTCTGGCTGATCGCTCTGCTCGCGCTCGCGCTCGGCTTCCTGCTGATCCTGCCGATCGGCGGCGCGGACATGCCGGTCGTGGTGTCGATGCTGAACTCCTACTCCGGCTGGGCCGCGGCCGGCATCGGCTTCACCATTCAGAACCTGGCGCTGATCATCACCGGCTCGTTGGTGGGCGCGTCCGGCGCCATCCTGTCCTACATCATGTGCAAGGGCATGAACCGCAGCATCATCAACGTGCTGCTGGGCGGCTTCGGCACCGATGCCGGGGCAGGCCCCGCCGCCGGCGCGGGCGGGGACCGCACCGTGCGCACCGGCTCGGCCGAGGACGCCGCCTTCATCATGAAGAACGCCACCAAGGTCATCATCGTGCCCGGCTACGGCATGGCGGTGGCCCAGGCGCAGCACGCGCTGCGCGAAATGGCGGACACGCTGAAGAAGGACGGCGTGGAGGTGAAATACGCCATCCACCCCGTGGCGGGCCGCATGCCCGGCCACATGAACGTGCTGCTGGCCGAGGCCAACGTGCCGTATGACGAGGTGTTCGAACTCGGAGACCATCAACAACGAGTTCAGCACCGCCGACGTGGTCTATGTGATCGGCGCCAATGACGTGACCAATCCCGCCGCCAAGACCGACCCGAGCTCGCCGATCTACGGCATGCCGATCCTGGAAGTGGACAAGGCGCGGACGGTGCTGTTCATCAAGCGCTCGATGGCCTCGGGCTACGCCGGCGTGGACAACGAGCTGTTCTTCCGCCCGAACACGATGATGCTGTTCGGCGACGCGAAGAAAATGACCGAGGAGATCGTCCAGTCGCTCGGGCATTGAGCACCGGTCCCGGGAACCGCCAATATCAGGCGGCGCGGGAGAGGCGTTTGATGACCGCCGATAGGCGATGGCGGCGCATTTCGGAGCGGGCCAGGCTGTCGTTGGTCATGTAGTTCAGTTGGATGGCGTAGCGCGGACCGACGAATTGCCTGTGGCCGTGCCAGGTGGTGGGGCCGTTCGGGAACACCAGCAGGGTGCCGTTCACCGGGGGGACCTCGACGGCGTAGTCGTCGATGTCGGTGGCGTTGCGCAGCAGGCGCAGGCAGCCCTGGTGGCCGGTGAATTTGCCGGGGTCGGGGTTGAGGTAGAGCAGGATGGTGACCCGCTTGGCTTTCGAGTCGGTGTGGATGCGGCCGTCCTTTTCCCTGGTGCGGCCGCGGATGGTCAGCATGGTGGGGGCGGCGGAGAGGTCGAGGCCGAATTTCTCTGCGATGACCTGGCGCATTTCCGGGCCTTCCATCGCCTGCACGAGCGCCTTGGCGGCGTGGCCGAGGTGGAGCGAACCGGGCGGATAGGAGCCGCCATTGCCGATCGGGGGCAGCGCGGCAACGACTTCGCGCAGGGTTTCCGGCGGCACGAAATTCGGGATGACGACGTGGGCGAACGGGTCGCTGGCGACCGGGGTGTCGCGCAGGGCGGCGAAATCCAGGTGGATGCTTGGGCTGCTCATCGTGGTTTTTTACCGGTTTGGACCGGCGGGCGGCAAGTCACGCGGCTGGCAGGACAGCAATGCCTCGGCGAGATCCAGCGCGTCGTCGGGCCAGTATTCCTCGGGCCTGGGCCGGTTCACGCCGAGCGCGGCGTCGGGGCGGCAGGCCATCATATCGCGCACCCAGCTTGTGGGGATGGCATTGCGGCCATGCGCGGCGCCGAGCAGCGCGCCGGCGATGGCGGCATTGGTGTCGGTGTCGCCGCCCTCGGCGATGGTTTGCACAAGGGCGTCCTCGATTCGGGGCGTGTGTGCCAGGTGGAAGAAGGCGTTCTGCAGGGCGATCACCACCCAGCCCTGCCGGCGCAGGTAGTCCGCGGGCTTCTGGCCGGAGGCGGCGTCGGCAATGGCGCGCGCGACGAGGCCATCGTCCAGGCGGGCAGCCTCGGCGATGGCCATGGCGGCGCGGACCATGCCCTGCGGGTCCGCGCCGGCGATGCCGGCGGTGATGGCGGCGGCATAGGCGCCGCAGGCGATGGCGCAGGCCGGGTTTGGGTGGGTGAGGTCGGAATCCTCCATCGCCGCGGCGGCGGCTTCCTCGGGGGTGACGGCCCAGATGCCGATGGGGGAGACGCGCATCAGCGAGCCGTTGCTCTGGCTGTTGCGGTCGGCGGCGCGGCGGGCGGCCTCGGCCTTGCCGCCCATGTTGCGGGAGGCGGGCGCGCGGGAGGCGGGCACGCGGGAGGCGGGAGCGAGGGCCTGGCGGGTGGTGGTGCCGATGTCGAAGGGGCGGGAGGCGTACCAGCGCCCGTAGGCCGTGGCCACGGCCTCGGCGTCGTACTCTCCGGCGGCGGCGAGGGTGCGGGCGAGTGCCAGGGCCAGTTCAAAATCGTCGGTGGGTTGGCCGGCGATGGTGTTCCAGACGCCGCCATCCTGCAGCCGGCGGACGCCGCCGGGGTAGAGAGCGGCGATTTCGTCGGGGGATTTGAACTCGACCAGCGATCCCAGGCTGTCGCCGATGATCTGGCCGAGCAGGCAGCCCTGGGCGCGGTTCAGCATCTGGCTTTCGGGCAGCCGGGGCCAGGAGAGTTCCACCCGCGTGGGGCGGCGGGGGTCGGTCTCGCCGTTGGCGAGCGTCGCGGCGGTCCAGTTGCGGGCGGCCAGCGCGTGGACCGCTTTCGGCGCGCCGGCGAAGCATTTTTCCACCTTGCTGAAGCCGAGCTGGGTGTAGGTCACCGCCCCGCCGGTCTGGTCGATCATGATGCCGCCGGCGCCGATCAGCAGCGCATGGCCGGCGGCGTAGTCGAGATCGCCGGGGCCGCTGGTGGAGGCGGTGGCGACGCCGTCGCCCACCGCCACGCGGGCCATGCGATAGGCGATGGAGGGCATGGGAATGAAGCGGGCGGGGGTGGCGCGCTGGGCGTTGACGATCGGCCGGCGCGGGGAGTGGTGGGACATGTAGACGAACTCGCCGGGCGACAGGTCGCGGTCGGACAGGTCGATGGGCCATTTCTCGCCGTTGCGCAGCAGGTGGTCCATGCCGGCGGCCCAGGCGATCATATCGGGGCCGAGATCGGGGGCGTCGGGGGCGTAGACGACGCCGAGCACGGGCTCGGCGTTGTGCAGCAGGGCCACGGAAACGGCGCTGCCGCGCTTGCCCTGCAGGAAGGCACGGGTGCCGTCCTGCGGGTCGACCAGCCAGCAATAGGGCGCATCGGGCGCATCGATGATGCCGCACTCCTCGCCGACGAAACGGCCGGGGCAGAGGGCGAGCAGCGCGTCGCGCAGGAACAGTTCCAGTTCCACGTCGATATCGGCCTTGTCGTCCTGCCCGCGTGGGCCTTCGGGGCGGCTGAATTCGGCGGCGAGGCGGGACCCGGCGGTTTCCACGATCGCGATCACCTGCGGCAGGATCGCGAGTGGCAGGTCGCCCAATGGGTCGCCAGGCAGCAAGTCGGGCATTCAAAGTCTCCGGGCCGGAAAATCCGGTGCGCCATCTTACAGACCGGATGTCGCATGAGAGAAGAGCGGGACAGAAACCGCGCGCCGGCTGATTGATGAGCGGCGGCAGACGCGCTATTTCGCTGTCTATATGGACATTTCCAGCGCCGAATTTACCCCCGCCGTGCCGGCTCGCACCCTGGATCTTTCCCGGGGACCGTTGCCCGCCTATCGCGCCAAGCTGGCGGCGAAGGAGCTTGCGCACGACCCTTCGCAGCTGCTCGCGGCCGAGCGGCTACAGGAACTGTGGGTGAAGCTGCGCGGCTACGACCCGTCGCCGAAGGCGGGGAACGGCAAGCTGCTGTCGAAGTTCCTGCGCCGCAAGAAGGTGGACGAAGCCGGCGAGGACCGGCCGAACGGGCTGTATCTGGTCGGCGAGGTCGGGCGGGGCAAGTCCATGCTGATGGACCTGTTCTTCGAATCGGCCGACGTGACGCGCCGCCGGCGCATCCATTTTCACCGCTTCATGCAGGACGTGCACGGCCGCATCCACGCCTGGAAGAAGGCGCATCCGGAAACCGTGGACCCGATCCCGCCGCTGGCCGACAGCATCGCGAGCGAGGCGGCGCTGCTGTGCTTCGACGAGTTCCAGGTCAATGACATCGCCGACGCGATGATCCTGGGGCGGCTGTTCCAGGCGCTGTTCGATCGCGGCGTGGTGGTGGTGGCGACGTCCAACACCAGGCCGGACGACCTGTTCAAGGGCCAGCCGGGGCGGGATGCGTTTCTGCCGTTCATCGCCCTGATCAAGAAGCGGCTGGACGTGCTGATGATGGAGGACGGGCGGGATTTCCGCCGCATGCGGCTGCGCGGCATGCCGACCTGGCACGTGCCGGCCGATCGCGCGCGCGGACGAGGCCTTGGACCGCGCCTTCGCCGAACTGACGGGCAATGCCGCGCCGCACAAGGAGCATCTGACGGTGATGGGCCGGAGACTGGATGTGCCTTTGGCGGCCGAGGGCGTGGCGCGGTTCGATTTTTCCGCCCTTTGCGGCACGGCGCTGGGCGCCGGCGACTATCTGGCGCTGGCGACGCATTACCATACGCTGGTGCTGGACGGGATTCCGAGGCTTTCGCCGGCGAATTACGACGAGGCGCGGCGGTTCATCACCCTGATCGACGCGGTGTACGATCACCGCATGAAGCTGGTCGCTTCCGCCGCGGCGCAGCCGGACCAGCTGTACGAGCGCGGCGAGGGGGCGAAAGCGTTCGAGCGCACCGCGTCGCGTCTGGAAGAAATGCAGAGCCAGGATTGGATCACGCTGCCGCATCTGCCCTGATCGCCGGCCCGCCGATGCGTTGTATGCGCCTACGGAAATCCTTCCCCCGATTGCCCTGCTACCGGCTGAGTTCGCGGGTCATCTTGTCGATGCCCTCGATCGTCAGGGGGAACATGCGGCCTTCCATCAGTTCGCGGACCATGCCGATGGAGGTGGTGTGCGGCCAGCCCTGCTGGGGGGAGGGGTTGAGCCAGGCGGAGCGGCGGAAATGGCCGGTGAGGCGTTCCATCCAGCGCTTGCCGGCTTCCTCGTTCCAGTGTTCCACGCTGCCGCCGGGCTGGACGATTTCGTAGGGGCTCATGGAGGCGTCGCCGACGAAGATGGCTTTGTAGTCCGGGCCGTAGGTGCGGATGATGTCGAAGGTGCTGATCTGGGCTTCGCGGCGGCGGCGGTTGTTCTTCCACATCTTCTCGTAGGGGCAGTTGTGGAAGTAGAAATACTCCAGGTGCTTGAACTCGCTGCGGGCGGCGGAGAAAAGTTCGGCGCAGAGCTTGATGTGGTCGTCCATCGAGCCGCCGATGTCGAGGAACAGCAGCACCTTCACCCGGTTGTGGCGTTCGGGGACCATTTTCAGGTCCAGGCTGCCGGCGTTCTTGGCGGTGGAAAGGATCGTGTCGGCCATGTCGAGTTCGGTGGCCGCACCCTCGCGGGCGAAGCGGCGCAGGCGGCGCAGCGCCACCTTCATGTTGCGCGTGCCCATCTCGATATTGTCGTCGAGGTCGCGGAACTCGCGCTTGTCCCAGACTTTGACGGCGCGGCGGTTGCGGGATTCCTCCTGGCCGATGCGCACGCCCTCGGGGTGGTAGCCGTAGGCGCCGAAGGGGGAGGTGCCGGCGGTGCCGATCCATTTGGAGCCGCCCTGGTGGCGGCCCTTCTGCTCGGCCAGGCGTTCGCGCAGGGTCTCCATGAGTTTGTCGAAGCCGCCGAGCGTCTGGATCTGGGCCAGTTCCTCGGGGGTGAGCAGCTTTTCGGCCAGCTTGCGGAGCCATTCCTCGGGCAGGTCCTGGCGGAGTTCGCCGTCGGGGGCTTCGAGGCCCTTGAAGCACTCGGCAAAAACGCGGTCGAACTTGTCGAGGTGGCGCTCGTCCTTCACCAGGGTGGCGCGGGAGAGGTAGTAGAAATCGTCGATGCTGTAGTTGGCGATGCCGGCCTTCATGGCGCCCATCAGGGTGAGGTATTCGGTGATCGAGGCCGGCAGGCCCGCCTTCCGCAGACCCAGCACCAGATGGGAGAACATCGCCCGGGTTTCCTCAGCCGCCGCGGCGGGCGAGGAAGGCGAGGCGCTCGAACAGATGCACGTCCTGCTCGTTCTTCAGCAGGGCGCCGTGCAAAGGCGGGATCACCACGTGGGTGTCGCGGCTTCGCAGCACGTCGGGCGGCAGGTCTTCGACCATCAGCAGCTTCAGCCAGTCCAGCAGCTCGGAGGTGGCGGGCTTTTTCTTCAGGCCGGGGACGTCGCGGATCTGGAAGAAGATGTTCAGGGCCTCGCGCGCCAGGTCCTGCTTCAGGTCCGGGTAGTGCGACTGGACGATCTTCTCCATCGTCTCGCGGTCGGGGAAGCGGATGTAGTGGAAGAAGCAGCGGCGCAGGAAGGCGTCCGGCAGCTCCTTCTCGTTGTTGGAGGTGATGATGACGATCGGGCGCTGTCTGGCGACGATGGTCTGGCGGGTTTCGTAGACGAAGAACTGCATGCGATCGAGTTCGAGCAGCAGATCGTTGGGGAATTCGATGTCGGCCTTGTCGATCTCGTCGATCAGCACCACGGATTGCTCGGGGGCGTCGAACGCCTCCCACAATTTGCCGCGGATGATGTAGTTGGAGATGTCGTGGACCTTCTCCTCGCCGAGCTGGCCGTCACGCAGGCGGGAGACGGCGTCGTATTCGTAGAGGCCCTGCTGGGCCTTGGTGGTGGATTTGATGTGCCACTCGATCAGCGGCATGTTCATGGCCTTGGCGATTTCGTGCGCCAGCACGGTCTTGCCGGTGCCGGGCTCGCCCTTCACCAGCAGCGGGCGCTGTAGCGTGACCGACGCGTTCACCGCCACCTCCAGGTCGCGGGTGGCGATGTAGTTCTCGGTGCTCTTGAATCCGGCCACGCTGGGTCCCCTCGAATTTGTGCGGGGGATTGTCGGGGGGATGGGACGGGATCGCAAGGGGGCGGATGGAAGGGGCTCTGTCGTGGCTGGAGGCAATCTTTTCGGATGACGCGGCGATAGCTGTCATGCATTATTGCATCTATAGGTTGAATGAATTATCATGATACTCCCTATAAGGTTGTTGTGTGGAGGTTATCGCTGTGAATGATTTGGCCGTATCGGCTGCGCCAATTGAGCACGATGCGCGCATCCAGCGTGTATTGTCGGCTGCCTGTTCCGCGGATCGGCCCCACGCGTCTCTGGTTCCCCCGACCGGCTCAAATCCGGCGGCACGTTCATGGGTTCGCCTGCTGCACGATGCGTTCCGTTGTGACTATGACAATCATCCCGAGGTGGGCCTTGGGACCATCAAGGTTTTTTCGGCTGGCTGTCCCATCGAAATCGGTTTTGACGTTTTGGTCGCCGGAACAGATGCGTGCACCCCGTCATCTGTCCACCAAGAGCTGATCCCGGTATTCAGGCAACCCCTATGGCAGGTTAAGTCTGAATTGAACCCGAGTGGCCGGGAGGTTGCTGCAGACCTCGGTAAGCTGGTGATGGGTGCCGCACCAAACAAGCTCTTTGTAACTTGCTTTCGAAACGATGTTTCGGCCTTTAATGATTTTCTTGTCAGAATTTCCTGTCACTGCACGGGTAACCTCTATGTCGCCTACGTGCCAAGCTACAGTCGAACACGTGACGCTCTTTTATGGGAACAATCCGGCTACCCGATTCCATATGGTCTGTATCGCCGCGTTGACAAAACGATGAAACAGATTGCCAGTTCGAAGGACTGGTCGCATCATAAAGGTAATCATAGGGCCTGGAAGCGGTGGAAATCAGCCAATCCTGTTCCGTCGTCCGCCACGCCATAACTTGAACAACCGCGTCCTTTTCCATCGTGCTGCGGTGCCAAATACGGCTTGATCCGCGTTTGTGTGCATTATATCGTTAGGTGACAGTCGACGAGGCGATCGTCATGCCCAGCAGCTACACCCTCGGAAAGCACTTCGAGGCCTTCGTCCAGGCCCAGCTCGCCAGTGGGCGTTATAACAACGCCAGCGAGGTGCTGCGCGACACGTTGCGGCTCATGGAGGAACGTGAGCGCAGGATGGCGGCGCTGGACGTCGCGATCGAGCGCGGGATGGGCGACCCGAAGCAGGGCCGCGTCCATCCGGCCGAGGCCGTGTTCGAGGAGTTGGAAGCGGAACTGGCGTCCCTGCCTGACCACCCGGCTGGATGAGGGTTTCCTTTTCGGAGCAGGCGAAGGCCGGCCTGCGCGGCATCGCTCTGTTTACCGCGCGTGACAACAAGGCACGTGCCCTGTCATTCGTGCGGGAGCTACGTTCAGCGGCTGCGAATATCGGGGACATGCCGCGCGCCTATCCGCTTATCCCCCGCTATGAGCGCCACGCGATTCGGCGTTGCCCATTCCGTGACGACCTGGTTTTCTACCGCATCGAGGACGAGCAGATCGTCATCCTCCATGTCCTGCACGTAGCCCGGGATTATGAGGCGTTGCTGTTCCCCCAGGTGTAAAGCTTCCGCCTACGCCGCCACCCCCTCGACCGGCTCCAGGGGCGGGCGGCCGCGGATCATGTCGGAGGCCTTTTCCGCGATCATCATCGTCGAGGCATAGGTGTTGGACGAGGGCATGTTCGGCATGATCGAGGCGTCCACCACCCGCAGGCCCTGCATGCCGTGCACGCGCAACTGGTCGTCCACCACAGCCGTGGGGTCGGTGGCCGGGCCCATCCGCGCCGTGCCGATCAAATGGTAGGAGGTGGAGCCGTAGCGGCGGGCATAATCGAGCAGTTCGTCGTCGGTCTGCACGGCGTCGCCGGGCAATTGCTCACGGTCGAAATAGGGCGCCAGTTCCTTGCTCTGCAGCAGGCGGCGGGCGAGCTTCATGCCGGCGACCAGGACGCGGCGGTCCATTGCGTCGGACAGATAGTTCGGCTGGATGACCGGGTCGGTGAACACGTCGGCCGAGCGGGCGCGGACGTAGCCGATGCTCTCGGGCCGATGTTGCCAGACGCCGCAGGTCATGCCGGGGAAATCGTCGAGCAGGCCGACGAAGCCGTCCTTGTAGCTGGCGGGGCTGAACACGCCTTGCAGGTCCGCGAGATCGAGGCTTTCGTCGGATTTCCAGAACCAGTGCACCAGCGAGGGCGTCAGCGCCAGGATGGACGGCTGGCCGGTGGCCCAGCGGGCGATCTGGCCGACGAGGCCCATGCCCTTGGACATTTCGTTCATGGTGCGGATGTTCTTCACCCGGGCGACCATGCGCACCGAGTAGTGATCGCGGAAATTCTCGCCGACGCCGCGCAGTTCGTGGACCACCGGCACGCCGATCTCGCCGAGCAGGCCTGCGGGACCGACGCCGGAGATCTGCAGCAGGCGCGCGGTGTTCACCGTGCCGCTGCTGACGATCACCTCGCGCCGGGCTCGGACCACGTGGCGGGTGCTGCGGTCGCGGTCGTCGACGTATTGCACGCCGACCGCGCGCTTGCCGTCGAACAGGATCTTCTCCGCGCGGGCGTCGGTGCGGACCGCGAGGTTGCCGCGCGCCTTGGCCGGATGCAGGAACATCCGCGCGGCGCTGCGCCGCCAGCCCTTGTGGATGGCGCGCTGGAAATAGCCGACGCCTTCCTGCTGGCCGTCGTTGTAGTCGGGGTTGCGGGGGATGCCGATTCCCTCGGCGCCGTCCATGAAGGCCTCGCAGACCGGATGAAACCAATCCATGTCGGTGACGGGGATGTTGCCCTCGCGGCCATGCACCCGCTCATCCGCCAGGCCGATGCGCCGCTCGCCGCGTTTGAAATAGGGCAGGATGTCGGTGTAGCCCCAGCCGCGATTGCCGCGCTGCGCCCAATGGTCGAAATCGGCGGGCTGGCCGCGATTGTAGACCATGCCGTTGATGGAGCTGCCGCCGCCGAGCGTGCGGCCCTGGGTGGTGAGGATCTGCCGGCCGCCGCTGCCCTCGCTCGGTTCGGTCTTGAACTGCCAGGTGTATTTCGGATTGAACAGCATCTTGATGAAGCCGGCGGGCACGTGGATGTAGGGGTGGTTGTCGGGCGGGCCGGCTTCCAGGATGCAGACCTTGACCCCCGGATCCTCCGTCAGCCGCCCGGCCAGCACCGACCCGGCGGCGCCGGCGCCGACGATCACGTAGTCAAATGTTTCCCCATCCGCCGCCGTCTGGTCGTTCGCCATCTATTTTTACCCCCTGAAGGCAGCAATTGCTTGTGATCGCCCCTTCATCCTAATCTTGCCAGCAAGAACCTTCCAACCCGCCAATCCAACCGATTTGGGGAAAATCATGGCCCATACGATCGAGAGCTTCTCCGCTGCGTGCCACCAGATCCTGTCCGCCGAGCCCGGCCCTGTCGGCCGGAAGAAGGTCTGCGCCCTGCTGCAGGACGTGCTGAAGGACAAGGCCTTCGTCGCCAGGCACCTGCGCGACGACACCCCCGAGCGCGAGATCCTGTATGAGGATCCCGACCTCGGCTTCACCATCCTCGCCCATGTGCACCAGGGCGCGAAGGGCAGCGCGCCGCACGACCATGGCCCCACCTGGGCGATCTATGGCCAGGCTTCGGGGGAAACCATCATGACCGACTGGGACTGCATCGAGCGCCCGTCCGAGGGCAAGCCGGGCAAGGTGAAGTTCAACCGCAACTATTCGCTGAAGCCCGGGGACGCGCATCTGTACAATGAGGGCGTGCTGCACTCGCCGCGCCGCGACGCCGCCACGCGGCTGATCCGGATCGAGGGCGTGAACGTGACGAAGATCCGCCGCTTCCCCTATGAGGCGGTCGAGACCGCCGCGGCCTGATCAGCCCGGCCCGAAGGCGACCTCTCCGGCGGTGATCCGGCGCGTGCCCTGCGGCGTTTCCAGCAGCAGGGCACCGTCGTGGTCGATGCCGCGGAAATGCCCGCTCAGCGGTTCGGTGCCGATCCGCACCGTGAGGATTTCGCCCAGGCGGGCCGCGCGCGCCATCCAGGCTTCGCGCACCGCGGCGAAGCCGCTGTCCCGCCAGATCTCCAGCCAGGCGCCGAGCCGCGCCAGCAGTTTTTCCAGCACATCCCGCGAGGCGACGCCGGCGGCGCCGAGGGCGGCGAGCGAGGCGGCGGGGTAGGCCGGATTGTCCGGCGCGCCGGTCACGTTGATGCCGATGCCGGCGACCACCCAGGCGATGTCCATGCCGTTGAACTGGCCCTCCAGCAGAATTCCGGAAATCTTCCCCCCATCCACCAGCACGTCGTTCGGCCATTTGAGCCGGGCAGGGGGGCCGCCGGGCAAAAAAGCCTCCACCGTCTCCGCCACCGCCAGCGCGGCCACGAAGCCGAGTTCGGCCGTGCGCGCCGGCGGCACCTGCGGGCGCAGCACCACGGACATGTACATGTTGCCGGGCGGGCTCTGCCATTGCCGGGCGTAGCGTCCGCGCCCGGCGGTCTGCTCGCGCGCCCACACAACGCTGCCATGCGGCGCGCCTTCGGCGGCCAGGGCCTTCGCATCGTCGCTGGTTGAGTCCACGATGTCGCGCACATGAACCACGAAAGGCGCCACCGAGGGCGCTGACGGCAAGGAAGACGGAAACGATGCATTCAGGACCATCCGTGCAGTCTACAGCGCAAACCGCGCCGTTCCGAAAGGTGATGATCGCCAACCGGGGCGCCGTCGCGGCGCGGGTTATCCGGGCGCTGCGCGCGCTGGGCATTCAATCCGTCGCCATCTATTCCGAAGCCGACGCCGCCGCGCCGTATCTGGCCGAGGCGGACGAGGCCCATTGCGTCGGCCCGGCGCCCGCCCGCGACAGCTATCTGAACCAGGACCAACTGCTCGCCGTGGCGCGATCCGCCGGCGTGGACGCCATTCACCCCGGCTACGGCTTTCTGTCGGAAAACCCCGATTTCGCCCGGCGCGTGGCGAAGACAGGGATCGCCTTCATCGGCCCCTCGGCCCGCCTGATCGAGGAAATGGGTGAAAAGACCCGCGCGCGGGAAATCATGGCCGCCCAGGGTCTTCCGATCGCCGCCGGCAGCGGCTTGCTGGAGGCGGATGCCGAATGGGTCGTGGCGGCGGCGCGGACCATCGGCTATCCGATCATGATCAAGCCCGCCGGCGGGGGCGGCGGCATCGGCATGATGGTGGCGCGTGACGAGACCACCCTGATCGCCAGCGTGGATCGCGCCCGCGCTCTGGCCCAGCGCAGCTTCTCCAGCGCCGGCGTCTATCTGGAGAAATACATCGAGAACCCGCGCCACGTGGAACTGCAGATGCTCGCCGACCACCACGGCAATGTGCGGCATCTGTTCGAGCGCGACTGCTCCATCCAGCGCCGGCACCAGAAGGTGATCGAGGAATCGCCCGCCCCGAACGTGCCGCGCGAGGCGATCGAGGCGATCGGCCAGCGTGCCGTGGAGGTGCTGACCCGCATCGGCTACGACAACATCGGCACGGTGGAGATGCTGCTGGGCCAGGACGGGCAATTCAGTTTCCTGGAGATGAACACCCGTTTGCAGGTCGAACACGCCGTTACCGAAATGGTCACCGGCATCGACCTTGTGCAGGCGCAGATCCGTGCCGCCGCCGGGCAGCGGCTGAACACCATCCTGCCTGAAACCATAGGGGTGGAGGGGCATGCCATCGAGGTCCGCGTCTATGCCGAGGACCCCAGGCGCTTCCTGCCCTCACCCGGCCCGCTGAACAAATTCCGCCTGCCCGGGAACACCGCTTCCTGCCGCGTCGATACCGGCTACGCCGAGGGCATGACCATCACGCCGCATTACGACCCGATGCTGGCCAAGATCATCTTCCGCGGCACGAACCGCAACGACGCCATCGCCGGGTTGCTGGACGTGCTCGGGCGGACCGTGATCGAGGGGGTGAAGACCAACATCCCGTTCCTGCTGGCCTGCCTGGACGACGACCGTTTCCGCGCCGGCGCCGTGCATACCGGGCTGAGCGGCGATATTCGCGTGGCCTGATCCCGCCGCGGGACATCGCCGCTTGCGCTGACGCCCCATCTTCTGTCACATCCGCCGATCCGACGCGCCTGTAGCTCAATTGGTTAGAGCTGGCGGCTCATAACCGCTCGGTTGCAGGTTCGAGTCCTGCCGGGCGCATCGGATCCCGGCTGGGGGTGTCCCCCCAGCCAGCACCCGACGGTCAGATACGCTCGAAGATCGCGGCGATGCCCTGGCCGCCGCCGATGCACATGGTCACCAGCGCGTAGCGCCCGCCGATGCGCTCCAGCTCGTACAGCGCCTTGATGGTGATGATCGCGCCGGTCGCGCCGACCGGATGGCCGAGCGAGATGCCGGAGCCGTTCGGGTTCACCTTCTCCGGGTCGAATTCCAGCGCGCGCGATACCGCGCAGGCCTGGGCGGCGAAGGCCTCGTTGGCCTCGATCACGTCCATGTCGCGCACCGTCAGGCCGGCCCGCTCCATGGCCATTTGCGTCGCGATCACCGGGCCGATGCCCATCACCCTCGGGTCCACGCCGGCAAAGCCGTAGCTGACCAGGCGGCCGAGCGGCCTGGCGCCGCGCTTTTCCGCCACCGCCCGCTCCATCAGCACCACCGCGGCCGCGCCGTCGTTGATGCCGGAGGCGTTGCCGGGGGTCACCGTGCCGTCCTTCTGGAACACCGGCTTCAGCTTGGAGAAATCCGCCAGGGCGGCGTCGTGGCGCACATGCTCGTCGGTGTCGAACACCGTCTCGCCCTTGCGGGTTTTCAGCGTTACCGGCAGCACCTGGTCCTTGAAGCGGCCTTCCTTGATCGCGCGCGAGGCGCGCTGGTGGGAGGTCAGGCGCCAGGGCGTCCTGGTCGTCGCGCGTTACCTGGTGCTCGGCGGCCACGTTCTCCGCGGTCACGCCCATGTGGATGTTGTGGAACGGGTCGTGCAGGGCGGCGACCATCATGTCGATCACCTGCGCGTCGCCCATGCGCGCGCCCCAGCGCATGCCGGGGTTGGTGTAGGGCGCGCGGCTCATGCTTTCCGCGCCGCCGCCGACCGCGATTTCCGCGTCGCCGAGCAGGATCGCCTGGGAGGCGGTGAGGATGGCCTGCAGGCCCGATCCGCACAGCCGGTTCAGCGTCAGCGCCGGCACGTGCTGGCCGATGCCGGCGTTCATCGCCGCCACGCGGGAGAGGTACATGTCCTTCGGCTCGGTGTGGATCACGTTGCCGAACACCACATGGCCGACCTCGTCGCCGCTGACGCCCGCGCGCTTCAGCGCCTCGCGGGTGACCTGGGCACCGAGTTCGGTGGGCGGCACGTCTTTCAGGCTGCCGCCGAAATCCCCGATGGCAGTGCGCGCGCCGCTGACGACGACCACTTCACGTTGCATGTTGTTCTCCTGGACCCATGGTTGAGCGCCGATCCTAGCGCATTCCCACCCAAGGGGTCGACGCCCGCCGGGATTGTCGGCAGGGCAGTCGGGTGAAGGGAAAGAAGGCCAGGGGCGCTGCCCCCATGCTTCCCATTTGGGACCCCGCTAAGGGCAAGCCCTTAGAACCCGCTACTGGTTTGGGAGTGCAAGGAGGGCCTACTCGGACCTCGCTAGGTCTCGGTTGGCCCTCCTTGCACTCCCAAACAATGGATGGATTCCAAAGGCGAGCCTTTGGCGGGGGTCCAGGGGGCAGAGCCCCCTGGTCTTGCTTCCTTCACCCGATTGCCCTGGGATTGCCGGATAATGCCGCCGGCCGAGGGGGGACACAGCCGATGCACCGCACGATCCGCACCGACACGCTGGAAATCGCCTACGAGCAGTCCGGGCCGGAGGATGGAACCCCGGTCATCCTGCTGCACGGCTTCCCCGACGATGTGCGCACCTGGGACGGCGTGGCGCCGCCGCTCGCCGCCGCCGGGTTTCGCGTCATCGTGCCGTGGCTGCGCGGCTATGGCCCGACGCGGTTTCTCGACCGGCTGACGCCGCGTTCCGGCCAGCAGGCGGCGCTGGGGGCCGATCTGCTGGAGATGATGGACGCGCTCGGCATCGAGACGGCGCTGCTCGCCGGCTATGACTGGGGCGGGCGGGCGGCCTGCATCGTCTCCGCGCTGTGGCCGGAACGGGTGATCGGGCTGGTGACGCATCAACGGCTACAACATCCAGAACATCCCGGCCTCCGGCGCGCCGGCCGACGCCGAGCAGGAACGGCGGCACTGGTACCAGTGGTATTTCCACACGGAACGCGGCCGCAACGGCCTGACCGCCAACCGCGACGGCATCTGCCGGCTGCTGTGGCAGCTCTGGTCGCCGAACTGGCAGTTCGATGACGCGACCTATGCCCGCACCTCGGAAAGCTTCCACAACCCCGATTTCGTGGACGTGGTGATCCAGTCCTACCGGCATCGCCACCGCGCCGCGCCCGGCGATCCGGCGCTGGAGGCGATCGAGGTGCTGCTGGAGGTGCAGCCGCCGATCACGGTGCCCACGATCGTGCTGCACGGCCTGGACGACGGGGTTGGCCCGCCGAGCCTGGAGGACCGCGACGCGCATCATTTCACCGGCAGGTATTCGCGCGAGCTGGTGCCGATCGCCGGGCATTTCCTGCCGCGCGAGACACCGGAGAAGGTGGTGGAGGCGATACGGAGGCTGGCGCGGGGCTGACGGACACCGTCGTTCACCAGCTTCCTATCTTGCCCCGGGACCCAGAATGCTCGCCCTTCGTCTGTATAGTATTGAAAGAAACCATTTAGGCGTGCCGATCTGGATCGCTCTGCACGAAGGCCTGTTCGCCGCGGAGGAGCGGAGAATTTTATCACCAACAACTATATCGAAGCCGCGCAGGCCCATCTCGGCCGGGATGATATCCGATTGGCTGGTCCGTTAGCGTGCCGCTTGCATGCGCGATGCGAGAGCGGCGGCGCGACTTGCATAGCGGAATGCATCTACGCCTATGCTGCTTTTTTGGTTGCAGTCAATATAAATAACTGTTATCCTAACAAGATGGACCCTTTGCAGAACTCTCCAGCCGATCCGCAACCCGACCTGGCGCACCTGCTGCCCCGGGAGGCATTTCATGAAATCATTCTGATCCTGCGCGCGGCGTTGCCGCCGCCGGTTTCGGATGACCCGGCGGATGAGGTTCGGCGGGACCGGGCGGCGATGGCGGCGGTGGCGGCGTTGCAGCCGGCGAATGGTGCCGAGGGGCGGCTGGCGGCGCAGTTCGTGGCGGCGGATGCGTGGGCGATGGATTGCCTGCTTCTGGCGGGGGAGCGCAAGCGCGAGTTCGAGGTGGCGCGGAAATGCCGGGCGCAGGCGATGAGCCTGATGCGGGAGGGCAAGAGCGCGCTGCGGGTGCTGCTGCGGATGCAGGCGGCGCGGCGGGCGGTCGAGGGGGATGAGGAAGCGGCGGGGCGGGCCGCGTGGGCCGAGCATGCGGCGGTGGCGATGATGGCGGAGGCGCTGGCGGTTGCTCCGGCCGTGCCGGATGCGGGGCGTGTCGGCGAGGCGCCATCCTCGGATTTGCGGGCTCGGGCGTCGCAAGGCGTGGATGGCCGGCACAAGGCCGGCCATGGCGGGGGATGGTCGGAGCCTGTGGCGGCTTGTGGTGAGAACGTCTCGTGGGGCGGGATGAATCCCGATGGCGTGCGACGTGAGACGGAGCCGAGACCCTGGCTGCCTTCCGTGCCGGCAGGGTCGTGACGCGCCATGTTTGGGACGTGGTTGGCGCGGCTTGCCGGGCGGCTCAGCGGGTGATCCGGGGGCTCGCGGTCATAAACAGGCGATCGCGCTGTTTGCGGCCGGAGCGGAGATTGGTACGGCCTGGCCCTGGTACCATACCCCGGCCGGCTGCAAATCGGCGTCCAGCACGACGAGATCCGCCGCAAAGCCCGGGCCGATATGGCCGATGCGGTGGCCAAGGCCGATGACGGCGGCCGGTGTCGAGGTTGCCATCCGCAAGGCGTCCGCCAAGCCGCAGGGCAGCAGCCGCACCGCGTTGCGCACCGCCTGCGCCATCGTCAGGTGAGCGCCGGCCAGGGTGCCGGCGTCGTCGGTCAATCGGCTGTCGCGCAGCCGGATCCGTCTGCCGTCGAAGCTAAACTCCGCGATGTCCGCACCGACGGTTGGCATTGCATCGGAAACCAGGAACAGCCGCTCCGGCCCCATCGCCGTCAGGGCCAGTCGCGCCGCGGCGGGGTGCACATGCAGGCCGTCCAGAATGATGCCCGCGTGGGCACGCTTGTCCGTCAGCGCCGCGCCGACGGCACCGGGCTCGCGCACGGTGAGCTGGGACATCGCGTTGAACAGATGGGTGAACCCCGTCAGCCCTGCATCCAGGGCGTCCGTGGCTTCTGCGAAACTGGCCGCCGTGTGCCCGGCGAACACGATCCGTCCGGACGCGGCCAACCGGGCGACGGCTCCCGCCGGCGCCCGTTCCGGCGCCAGGGTGATCAGCAGCGGGGCGGGAAAATCGGCGCAGAGCGACTCCAGATCGGCGTCGGACAGCGCCGTCATCGCCGCCGCCGGATGGATGCCGCGGCGCTCCGGTGCCAGGAACGGTCCCTCCAGATGCAGCCCCGCGATCCCCCCGCAGCCCGAGCGGATCGCCGCCGCGGCCACCGTCATGGCCGCGCGCAACTGATCGCGCGAGCCGCTGATGAGGGTCGGCAGGATGGAGGTGGTGCCCGACAGAAGGTGCGCCGTGGCGATCCGCGCCAGTCCGGCGGCGTCGATCGCGTCGTTGAACAGCACTCCGCCGCCGCCGTTCACCTGCAGATCGACAAAGCCGGGCGACAGCACCGCATGCTCGGGCAGCCGAAGCACCGCCAGGCCGGGCGGCGCATGCTCGCGGATCTCCGTGATCGCCTTGCCCGCGATGGTCACGAACCGATCGGTGAGCATCGCCGTTCCGGTGAACACGCGGCTGGCGAAGATGGCGTGCTCGGCCGGGCGGGTCACAGGCCATGCCCCGGCTGGCTGGCGGAAACGCGGGCGTTGGCGGTTCTCTCCATTATCTGGCCATTATCTGGGCAATGAATCGGTGGCGCATGAAAAATCCAGCCTTGTTGTGCGAATCCGAAGACACCGGATAAAAATGCCGATACGACGCGGCGATTCGCGATGCACGGCGCATCTTCTGCTGTGGTGCAGCATGAATGGTCCCACCGTCGTCCGGCCGCGTCATCCACTCCAACAAACGAGGACCCGACATGTCAAAGGCCTTTATCGCCAAGGTCATCCAGGAATCCGCCGAGCTGACCGGCGCCGGCGCCAACCGCGCCGCGACCGACCTGATGGCGGCGATCGTGAAGGAACTGAAGAAGACCGGCAAATTCACCCTGCCGAGCTTCGGCACGTTCAGCGTGCGCAAAACCAAGGCCCGCAAGGGCCTGAACCCGCGCACCGGCGAAGCCATCAAGGTGAAGGCCGGCAAGACCGTGCGCTTCAAGGCCTCGCCGACCCTGAAAAAGGCGGTCTGACCGAAAATCGTCCAGGGGGAAATTCCCCCTGGACGGACTGCCTCAAACGTCGACTTCCTCGACGCTGCGCGCATGTTCCTGAATGAACTGAAAGCGCAGTTCCGGCCTGCGGCCCATCAGGCTTTCCACCACCTTGTCGGTTTCCGCCCGTTCCTCCGCCAGCGCGACCACCTTCAGCAGCGTCCGCTTCTTCGGGTCCATCGTGGTTTCCTTCAGCGCCGATGGCGGCATTTCGCCAAGCCCCTTGAACCGGCTCACCTCCACCTTCGAGCCCGCCTTGAACTGGCTCTTGGTCAGCCGCTCGCGGTCGGCATCGTTCATCGCATAGACCGATTTCGCCCCCTGGGTCAGGCGATACAGCGGCGGCTGCGCCAGGTACAGATGGCCGTGACGGATCAGGTCCTTCAGCTCGCGATAGAAGAACGTCATCAGCAGGGAGGCGATATGCGCCCCGTCCACGTCCGCGTCGGTCATGATGATCACCCGGCCGTAGCGCAATTTGGCGCGGTCGAACCGCTCGCCAACGCCGCAGCCCAGCGCCTCGATCAGATCCTTCAGTTCCTGGTTCTGGCGCAGCTTCTCCGTCGAGGCGCTCGCCACGTTCAGGATCTTGCCGCGCAGCGGCAGCACCGCCTGGGTTTCCCGATTGCGCGCCTGCTTGGCCGACCCGCCGGCGCTGTCGCCCTCGACCAGGAAGATCTCGGTTTCCGCCGCGGTCTCGCGCGAGCAATCCGCCAGCTTGCCGGGCAGGCGCAGCCGCCTTGTGGCGGATTTGCGCGGCGTGTCCTTGCTCTCCTTGCGCCGCAGCCGTTCCTCGGCCCGCTCGATCACGAACGCCAGCAGATTGTCGGCCTGCGTCGGGTCGCCGGCCAGCCAATGGTCGAAGCGGTCCCGCAAGGCGGTTTCCACCAGCCTGGCCGCCTCGTTGCTGGTCAGCTTTTCCTTGGTCTGGCCCTGGAATTGCGGCTCGCGGATGAACACCGACAGCTTCGCCGCCATCGGCGCAAGCAGATCCTCGGCCACCATAAGCTGCGCCCGCTTGTTGCCGCGCTGCTCGCCCCAGGCGCGCAGGCCCTTTACCAGCGCCGCGCGCCATCCGGCCTCATGCGTGCCGCCGAGCGGCGTCGGCACGGTGTTGCAGTACGAATGCAGGAAGCCCTCGCTGTCCTCCAGCCAGGCGGCCGCCCATTCCAGCCGTCCCGTGGAGTCGCCGTTCGCCGCGGCGGGCAGGTCGGCCTCACCGGCCCAAAGCGAGGGCAGGGCACGGGTCGAACCGTCGATATCGGCCTCCAGGCTGTCGCGCAGGCCGCCCGGGAAATGCAGCACGGCCTCGGCGGGCGTCTCGTCCTTGCCCGGCTTCAGCAGCGACGGATCGCAGCTCCAGCGGATTTCCACCCCCCGGAACAGATACGCCTTGGACCGGCACAGCCGGTACAGCCGGGCCGGGCTGAAGGACAGATCGCCGAAGATCTGCCGGTCCGGCTTGAACCGGATGGACGTGCCCCGGCGGTTATGCACCGGGCCGGCGTTGACCAGCTTGCCGGTGGGCTTGCCGCGGACATAGCCCTGCTTCCAGAGCACTTTCTCCCGCGCGACCTCCACGTCCATCACCTCGGACAGCGCGTTGACCACGGAACTGCCGACGCCATGCAGCCCGCCCGAGTGTCGCATAGGCCTTGCCGCCGAACTTTCCGCCGGAATGCAGGGTGGTCAGAATGACCTCCAGCGCGCTCATATGCTTGAACTTGGGGTGCGGATCGACCGGGATGCCGCGGCCATTGTCGCGCACCGTCAGCACATTGTCCGGCTCCAGCGACACCTCGATGAAGCTGGCATGGCCGGCCACCGCCTCATCCATGGAGTTATCCAGGACCTCGGCGGCGAGATGGTGCAGGGCGGTTTCGTCGGTGCCGCCGATATACATGCCCGGGCGGCGGCGCACCGGCTCCAGCCCTTCGAGAACCTCGATATCCCTGGCGGAATAGGCGCCCGCTGTGTCCCTGTCCGAATTGGGTCCGAACAAATCGTTCATGCTGTGTTCCTGCGTGGGCCGGGCACACTATCCGCCCCGGCCGACGCTGAGCAATACCCCGAAGCCGCGAGTCGCGCGCCTCCTCTCCTTCCGCTTCCGCAGGAGAGGGCCGGGGGAAGGGGCTCAGCCGGTATGCGCCTCCAGGAACCAGAGCGCCTTGTCCAGGCTGCGCGACACGCCGGTGAAGATATCGGCGGTGTCCGCGTCGCCGGCCTCGGAAGTCTGGTCGATATTGGCCCGAACCGCGTTCGCCAGTTGGCCATAGCGCTCGATCAGCGCCGCCAGGTGGTCCGGGATGGAATGGATTTCCGTGGGGTAGGCCGCCAGTTTCGAGGCTTTCGCCACCGCCTGCGTGGTGCCGAGCGCAATGCCGCCCAGCTGCACCGCCCGCTCCGCCATGGTGTCGACATGGCCATCGAGCTCCGCGCGAAACCCGTCCAGCATCTCATGCACCGCGATGAACTGCGGGCCACGCAGGTTCCAATGCGCCTGCTTGGTTGCCAGCGCGAGGTCGATGCCATCCGCCACCCTGGCGTTCAGCAGCTCGATCGCCACTGTCTTGGCGTTGGTCGGCAGGTCGTTGCGTGTCTTGCGAGCGGTCATGAGGGTTCCTTGGTTTGCATTCTCAACGCAGGGATAACGCGAAACTAAGAACTGGGTTGCGTGGCCGACCCTGTCCAGTCCAGATGGGTTTCCGGATCCACCGATATGTACCGTGCGGGCGGCGGCACCCCGGCGCGGCGATACAGCCCGACGCGGTCCAGCACCGCCCGGTCGTCGTCCGACAGGCGCGTCGCCTCGCGCAGATGGTCTGTCCAGCTGTCCATCATCCAGGTTTCCACCCAGCCCTCGGGGTGGGCCACGTCCTCGAACAATTGCCAATCCACAGCACCGGCCCGGCCGCGGACCTGCCGCATCTCCGACATCGCCGCCAGGAAGGCCCGGCGCTGGCTCGGGTCCACGCGGTAATGCATGGTCTCCAGAATCCGCCGCCGCGTCCGCGGCAGGCTCGGCGCCAGCTCCGCCGCAGGGGCTTCCGGCACCGGCTGTGCCTTGAACCGCTGCGCCGCGCCCTGCGTGGAGGATGCGTCCAGGCCGAAGCCGCGCACCGCCCCCGCCATCACGATGCCGCTGGCCGCGGCGGTGAGCAGGGAGTTGGTCAGGCCGATATGCGCCCCTAGCCAGCCCCAGCCAAAGGACCCGACGGTCAGCGCACCGTTATAGGAAAGCTGATAGATCGCCAGCGCCCGCGCCCGCACCCAGGGCGGGGCGACCAGCTGCGCGGCAGCCTGGATCGACGAATAGGCCGTCACCCAGCCCATGCCGAACACCATCATGCCCAGGCAGGCCGGGATCCAATGCGTGGCCAGCGCCAGTAGCGCGATGCCGCAGCACGACAGCAGGCTGGCGCCGAGCACCGTGGTGCCGCGCGTCACCCGGCCGCGCAAATTCGGCAGCAGCATCCCGGCGGTCACGCCGCCCAGGCCCATCATGCCGAGCACGAGGCCATACATGCCCGCCCCCAGGCCGAGCTGGCTGTGCACCACCAGCGGCAGCATCGCCCAGGGAGCCGCGGCGGGCACCGAATAGGCGAAAGACCGGATCATCGCGGCCCGCATGGCCGGCGTGTTGCGCACGAAGCGCATGCCCGCCCGCACCGCGCTCAGGAAATGCTCGCGCGGCAGGGAGGAGGAAGACGTATCCCGCCGCCAGGTCAGCAGCGCCGAGAGCACGGCGACGAACGATGTCGCATACAGCGCGAAGGTCAGGCCGGACCCGCCCACCAGCACCAGCACGCCGCCCAACGCCGGGCCGATCGCCCGGGCTAGGTTGAAGCCAATGCCGTTCAGCGCGATCGCCTGCACCAGATCCTCGCGCGGCACCAGTTCCGGCGCCAGCGCCCCCCAGGCCGGCGCGGTCATCGCCGAGCCGATGCCGATCGCGAAGGTCAGCGCCAGCAGGCTCCATACCGTGATCAGCCCCATCAGCGTCAGCGCCGCCAGCAGCGCTGCGGCCGCCATGGTCCAGGTCTGGGTCATCAGCAGGAACAGCCGCCGGTCGACGATGTCCGCGATCGCCCCGGCGGGCAGCGCCAGCAGGCACATCGGCAGGATGGTCGCCGCCTGCACCAGGCTGACGGTCAGCGGATCGGGCGAGAGCGTGGTCATCAGCCAGCCCGCGCCGGTGTTCTGCAGCCAGACGCCCAACGAACTCACCACGAAGGCGAGCCACATATGGCGGAACACGGAATTGCGCAGCGGCAGCAGGGCAGGGGGCAGGGTCATGGCGCGTCAATTCCCCTGGCGTGTCGTGTCCATTGGCGTGTCGCGATCGGTTCGGCGGCTGGCGATGAATCGGCGAGCGAGAGCAGCCGGCGCGGCATTGTTATGCAATCCGGTGGTTAGCCCCGGAACATAGAGTTTCGTCCCTTGCGAAGCGAGCGCCGATTCGCGCGGCCTGGACGGGCCGTTCCTCACATTGCTGGCAGACGTTATTGTGCTTTACACCCGCCACCATCAAGGCGGGAGCAAGAAGTGGCCATTCTGGTGACGGGCGCGGCAGGGTTCATCGGCCATCATGTCGCGAAGGCGCTGCTGGCTCGCGGCGAACGCGTGCTGGGGGTCGACAATCTCAACAGCTATTATGACGTCGCCCTGAAGCGGGCCCGGTTGGACCAGCTGGCCGGCGAGACCGCCTTTCAGTTTCGCCCGATGGATATCTCCGACCGGGAGCAGGTGTTTGCCCTGGTCGATGAAAACCCGGACCTGACAAGCATCGTCCATCTCGCGGCGCAGGCGGGTGTCCGCCACTCGCTGGTCGATCCCTATGCCTATGTGCAGTCCAACGTGATGGGACACCTGGTGATCCAGGAGGCGGCCCGGCGGCTGAAAGACTTGCGCCATCTCGTCTACGCCAGCTCATCCTCGGTCTATGGCGCGAATCGCAAGCTGCCGTTCGCCGAGACCGACCCGGTGGACACCCCGGTGTCCCTCTATGCC
>CAWIVZ010000004.1:0-281138 GCA_963839645.1 uncultured Alphaproteobacteria bacterium
AGCGTTGAATAGTTTCCAGGTAACAGCGCCCAAAAGTTTCCACTTTTTCAGGCGGACTTCTGCTGCTTTTTCCGTTGCTTAAAGCGGAACGAATCGTTGCCGGTTTCCAGGATATCGCAATGGTGGGTGATGCGGTCGAGCAAGGCGGTGGTCATCTTGGCATCACCGAAGACGCCGACCCATTCGGCAAACGAGAGATTGGTGGTGATGATCAACGAGGTCTTTTCGTAAAGCTGGCTGATCAGATGGAACAGCAGGGCGCCGCCGGAGGCCGGGAACGGCAAGTAGCCCAGTTCGTCCAAGATCACAGCGTCGGTCTGGACCAGCTGTCGGGCCAGGTTGCCCGCTTTGCCCTGCTGCTTTTCGCGTTCCAGCTGATTGACCAGGTCGACGGCGTTATAGAAGCGCACGCGTTTGCCTTGATGGACAGCAGCCACGCCCAATGCCGTCGCGACATGCGACTTTCCGGTGCCGGTTCCGCCGACCAGGATCAGATTGTGCGCGGTTTCCATGAAGGCCGCAGTCGCCAGTTGCTGAACCTGAGCCTGGAGCAGCGGCGTTTCGGCCCAATCGATCCCAGTCAAATCGCGATGCACCGGGAAGCGCGCCGACTTGAGCTGGTAACGCAGGCTGCGCACCTTGCGGTCAGCCAGTTCGGCTTCGATGAGCCGGTCCATCCAGGCTTCCGGTTGCATCGGCTGGCGCGGTCCTTCGGCCAGCAACTCGCTCCAGGCCGCCGCCATGCCGTACAGATGCAGCGCGTTCAGTTGTGCCAGGCGGTCGATGCCGGGCGGCTTAATGAATGACATGGCTTACGCCCCGCAAATGGTCGTAGCGGCCACAATCGGCGAGCGGCTCGAGCTGGAGTTTCAACAGGTCGGGCACGCTCAGCATGCTCGGCTGGCTGGGGGCGATCAGCCGCCGCATTTCGTTCATCACCACCGAAGCCGTGACGACATTGCCGTCCAGCACCAGTTCGCAGGCGACTTGCAGCGCTTCCAGCCCGGCGTCGCGCGCCATCAGCAGCAACTCGACAAAGGCTCGATCGCCCTTGGGCTGTTTCAGAATACGGTCGCGGACCTGTTGAATGGCGAGCGGCAAATTCCATTCCTGGAACGGCACGCCATTGCGCAGCGCGCCCGGCTTTCGTTCCAGGATCGGCAGATAGTGCCAGGGATCGCAGATAAGCTGATCTCGTCCGAAGCGGCGCGCGTGTTCGGCGATCACCGTGCCATCGGCAACGATACGGATCTCGGTTGCGGTGCTGCGCACCGATACCGCGCGCCCGGCAAACGCCGCCGGAACGCTGTATCGATTGCGATCCAGAACCACGAGGCAGGTGCTCGAGACCCGCACCATATGTTCCGTATAGCCATCGAACGGGGCGATGATAGACCGCAAGGAAAGCTGCTCTTGAATGAAGCAATCCGCGATCGACCGCTCCGGGGTCATCGGATGCTTACGCGCCGCCAACTCGCGGCAGCGCAGCGCCAGCCATTCATTTAAGTCTGCGAAGCTGGCAAAGCGGGCAAGCGGCGTGAACAGCCATTCGCGGATATTGCCGACCTGGTTTTCAACTTGTCCCTTCTCCCAGCCTGACGCGGGTGTGCAGGCGACAGGCTCGAACAGATAGTGGTTGGCCAGAACCATGAAGCGGCGGTTGAACAGCCGCTCCTTGCCGGTGAAAATCGTTTCGACGACGGCCTTGAGGTTATCATACACCATGCGCCGTGGCACGCCGCCGAAGAAGGCGAAGGCGCGGTTGTGCGCGTCGAAAACCATCTCCTGGGTTTCTCTGGGATAGGCCACGACGAACATCTGACGGCTGAACGTCAGCCGGAAATGCGCCACCTTGATGGTCTGCATCACGCCAGCAAGCTCGACATGCTCGTGGCTCCAGTCGAACTGGCAGACTTCGCCGGCAGCAAACGCCAAGGGAACGTAAGCTTGCGTCAAAGCCGGGCCGGATTTGGCCGTCTTCCAGCGCTGCACGAACCGCTGAACGCTGTCATAGGCGCCACGATACCCCTCGACCTGTAGTCCCTCGAATAACCGACGTGCGGTGCGGCGCTGCGCTTTCGGCAATAGGCATTCGGTTCGCAGCCAGCTCTCCAGCATCTCCTGGAACGAACCCAGCATCGGCGTCGGCTGCTTTTGCCGTTGGTAGACTGGCTGGGACTGCGTCCGCAGATGCTTGCGCACCGTCGGGCGCGACAATTTCAGATCACGCGCAATCGAACTGATGCTCTCCCTGCTGACCAAATGACGGCGCCGGATCTCGGCAATCATATCCATGAACAGCACCCCAGAACTCTCCAGCACAAACGCCGGATGATCGCATGGACCAGGGTGGAAACTATTGGACGCTGTTTCCCCCAGAATCTGGAAACTTTTGCACGCTGTTTTTGCAGGCAGCAGCTATGGGTTATATTTCGATGTCGCAGAAACCGGTGTCAGCGCGCCGCCGATGCCGCTTATCTTCTCGTCCAGCAACATCACGTTGAAGTCGGATCCCGGAAACCTGGACGGCGCAGCCCTCGCGACCTCCAGTGGTGTCGGATTCGCCAACTCGGGAGCGACCGGCGCGGCGGACGATATCACTCTCGGGACCGGGGCGGTGGCGCGGGAACGGCGAGCCTCAATCCGGCGACGGGCGTGCGCACCACGCACTTCGTCGATCGTCGCATCCGCGCCAGCGGGCGAAGCCGGGTTCTTCCTCGCCCCAGATACGTTCGTCGGATCTTTCCTCGATTTTCTCGCCACCACCAACCCCGGTCTGTTACAGGTAAACCTGCGGGCCGGGCGGAACAATGATACAAACGATCAATGGCTCCACGGCATCACGCAATTCGTACCGAGCCGGGTTGCCGTTGTCCTGTTCGGATGATCTCTGGGCCTCGCCCCGCCTTCTGCGGCGGTCCCGTCGGCAAGGGACCAGCCATGGCGTCTGGGTTTGGCCAGGACACATCAGGTGAAGCGAATGGCTGCCAAGGGTCGAAACCGGCCAATCACTGAAGGCCGAAACAACGGCAGGTGTCCGTCCTCGCACGCCCGGACATGCCATTCCGCTATCAGCCAATTTCCGACGTTTCGGTTGCAGCCGATGGTCCTGCCCCCAAGTCTGGTCCAGTGCCTGTATGCAACTCTTCGGGCTGATGATCTTGACCCCGAAAACTGGTCCGGACAGATCGCAATTTTTTCGGGCATTCTGAACCCTGCAGGAGGGGGTGAATGCCATGAAGCGGAAACGGTATACGGATGAGCAGATTGCGTTTGCCCTGCGGCAGGCGGATAGCGGAACCTCGGTTGAGGAGATCTGCCGCAAGCTCGGTGTGTCGGAGCCGACGTTCTACCGGTGGAAGAAGCAGTTCGCCGGTATGGGCGTGGTGGAGATCCGGCGCCTGAACGAGCTGGAGGAGGAGAACGTCAAGCTGAAGCGGCTGGTGGCGGACCTCAGCTTGGACAAGACCATGTTGCAGGATGTTCTGCGCCGAAAGGTCGTCGCGGCGTCAGCACGTCGGTTCCCGGTTGACACGATCGGCGCCGCAAGGGTCGGGCAGTGGCTGCCGGATCCGCTTGACCCTGTGCTTTTGGTAGGCGGTGATTTTTCGGCCCAATGGCAAGCTCGGATCGAAGCGCAGGTGGGTGATGGAGACAAAGGCCTGGTTCTGCACGCTGGCGCCAAGGTCGAGTTTGCAGACGATGCCGCCTTCGTCGCCCATGTAATGCAGGCCGGTGATGGTGCAGTCCGCCGGAACCGGCGCTGCGGCATTCTGGCTCGATGAGTGACGCTCGCATCTGCGGCGTCAGGCGCGCAGGCAGCGGCAACGCCGCCTCGATTTGCGTGAGCAATTCCATCGCGGTAATCGGATCATCGATCATCAAGCGGCCATCGAGCTTCAACAGCCCCGGCAGTCTGCGGCTTCCAATTCCAGGGTAGCAGGTTTTCCAGTCCATGGGATTCGGTGCGCCCCGAGACGACACGCTCGAGCACGTCGGTGAGCCAGGCCATGGGGTCTACGCCGTTGAGCTTGGCGGTCTGGATCAGCGTCATGGCAATGGCCCAATGACGCGCTCCGCCGTCGGAGCCTGCGAATAATGCGTTCTTTCGCGTCAGGGTATGTGGCCTGATCGCTCGCTCCACCACGTTCGTGTCCATCTCGACACGACCGTCTTCGAGGAACACCACGAGGCCCGGCCAATGCCGGATGGCGTAGCGGATGGCGTCTGCCAGGTCGGAGATGGTGGACACCCGACCGACATGGTCTTGCAACCAGTCAGCAGGGCTTCGACGATCGGTCGACTTCGTGCCTGGCGCACCTGCTTGCGATGTTCGGCGGAATGTCCGCGGATTTCGGCTTCGATTGCATACAAGGCGCGGACTCGCGCTAGCACCTCGAGGGCCAGCGGCGATTTTGTGGACGTGTAGAACTCGTAGAACGCCCGACGCATGTGCGCCCAACAGAATGCCAGGCGCACATTGCCGTCCATCCGCCCCTCGGCCAGCCGCTTGAACCCATCATAGCCGTCGACCTGCAACACGCCGCAGAATTCTGACAGATGCCCGGCCGGGCGTTCGTTCTTGCGGTCTGCCGTGTAGATGTAGGCTGCCGCCGGATGATTCGGGCCACACCACGGCCGGTCATCCACAGCGTAGCACCACAGGCGCCCTAGCTTCGTCCGTCCACGGCCTGGATCGAGCACCGGCAGCGCCGTGTCATCGGCAAAGATCTTGGTGGATCCGAGCACTGTGTTGACGACCAGATCGTAGAGCGGCGTCAGCCACCAGCAGGCGCGACCGACCCAATTGCCGAGGGTTGAACGATCCAAGGTGATGCCCTGGCGCGCCAGCATCTGCGACTGCCGATACAGCGGCAGAGAGTCGCAGAACTTGCTCACCACCACATGGATGATCAGCCCCTCGGTCGCCATGCCGCCATCAATCGGCCGCTCCGGCGCAGGCGCCACGACAACGGCGCCTTCACAGGCGCGGCAGGCATAACGAGGACGACGCGTCACCCGGACGCGCAATTGCGACGGGACGATATCGAGTTGCTCGGTGCGCAACTCGCCGATGGCATGCAGCACGCCACCGCAGCACGGGCAGGCATCGTGAGCGATATCGATGACAACTTCATCAGCGCGGCAGATGGGATGGCAGGGCGCCGTGGTTACGCTGCGGCCGAGCTGCCCGACGCTTCTGCCGCTGCTGGTCTGACTGTGCCGCAGCTTCCTGCGCTGCTTCCCCCTCGGCGATGGTCTGCTCGAGATCCTCCAGCGCGAACTGAAGCTGATCAGGGCTCAACTGTTCGGATCGTCGGCCGAACCGATTGCGCAAAAGCCGCTGGATCAGCAGCCGCAACTTGTCGTTCTCAGCCTCACGCTCCTGAACGGCGACCTGCAACGCGACCTGCTCCTGCGTTGCGGCGGCGACCAAATCTCGCAGCATTTGCTGGAGAATTGCAGGGTCGGTCGGCAGGGCGGCGAGCTCGATCTGCATGCGCGAATGATGGCCAATTCCTTCGCGTCGAATCCAGTGCTTTGTCCGATTTACGCCGTCTTTTAACCCGCCAGCTCCGGTCTGCGGCGTGGCTGAGGTGCGCGCCATTCGCATCCGTCCAACAGCGCCACCAACTGCGACGGTGACAAAGAAATGCGCCCCGTCGTCGTCGCTGACGGCCAGGCAAACTGGCCCTGTTCAAGCCGTTTCGTCAGCATGCAAAGTCCAACACCGTCGTGCCAAATCAATTTGATCAGCCCAGCCCGGCGCCCACGAAAGGCAAAGATCGCCCCACCAAACGGATCCTCCGCCAGACTCTGTTGCACCATCATGGCAAGCCCTACCATGCCTTTGCGCATGTCGGTCACACCGCAGGCCAGGTAGACGCGGGCGCTCGATGACAGGGCAATCATTGGCCCCGCAGCACGTCGAGCACGCGACGCAATGCCTTGACATTCACCTGCGTATCAACCCGCAGCGAGACACCGTCAGGCAAAATGATCTCGATCAGCCCCTCCGACCGCGTCGGCAGCGCGCCATGAGGGTTCGGTATCGGCGCATCCGGGTGGGGCAGAGCCGTCGTCAGATCCACTTGCGCAAAGCTCGGTGCCGATGGTGTCAGCAAATCTCCAGGCCTGCTCAATATCTGCTGACGCCATGTGTAGAGCAGCCCGCTGCTGATCCTATACTTCCGCGCCACCTCAGTCGGCGTAAGGCCTGGCCTCAAACTTTCGGCCACGATGTCGCGCTTCTGCTCCCGTGTCCAAGCCCGACGCGGTTCGCTGCGGACAAGGACCTCAACCGACGCGCCACGAGTGCTCCTATGACCTATCGTACGAGAACTCTCAGCATCGGTGACCGGCATCGGCGGTGGCGGCATCTCGTCCATGCACGGCTTCGATCATGCCGTCGTCCTGTGGCGCAATGTGCTGCCCCCACGGCGCTTACGCCGAAAGTGGTAAGGCCTGCCGTTCGTCGCGATGTGGTGGGGGTTTTGCAAAGCGCCTACCAGGTCAGCGAGCGGCGGGCCTGCCAGGCGACGGGTTTTCACCGATCTTCGCAGCGGTACCGCTCGCGCCGGGATCCTCAGACGGAGCTGCGGCTGCGATTGCGGGATCTGGCTGCGAGCCGGGTGCGCTACGGCTATCGGCGTTTACATGTGCTCCTGAGGCGGGAGGGCTGGCCAGTGAATGCGAAGCGAATTTGGCGTCTGTATAGCGAGGAAGGTCTGTCGATCCGGCCACGGACGCCGCGCCGCCGGCGTGCCTGGCGGTATCGGATCGGAAGGAAGATGACCACTGCAGCGGCGAACGACGTATGGGCCATGGACTTCCTGTCGGACGCCCTGTTTGACGGCCGACCGTTCGGTAGCGTCCGCGCTGGTGGTGGAATTTCCCAGGCAGCTGAGGTGGCCATCGGATCGGCAGGCTAAGGTGGAGTTGCGACGCTTCACCCTGACGCCCAAGAGGCCCCGATGACCGAGGAGAGATTACCGTTGGCCGAGCTCTTTCGCCAAGCCGGAGATGGCGATTTTCTGCGCAGCATGGCCGAGGCCGTCGTGCAGTTGCTGATGGAGACCGATGTGGAAGGCATGATCGGCGCCGGTCGTCATGAGCGAACCGGCGAACGTCAGAGCGATTTTCACTGCACCATGCTCGACCTAATGGTTACGAATTAGCCGACCAGCAGCAAATCAAGATGGTTGCGTGTCCCCGCAACCACTTTACCGAACTCGAGAACAAAACAGATCCAATCCCTGCGGCACTGACATCAGTGCCGCTGTCTTCGTTTGTGCCCGGGGTCAGCCCAAGGCGAACCATCGCGGCAATCTCGCCAGCCAACTCTATGCTGAAACCAGCCTCTGCTGTTGGCGTGAGACTCACACGCTCGATCAGGCCGCGGATCAGCTCCCGCGCCTCCTGGCTGTCGTCGCGCCGTAGCGCTTCGGCCAGAGCCGCGACCTTGGTCCGGTAAACCTCCGCTAAACCGGATGTAGTCTGGGAACAGCCGGGACTGCCTCGGCGAGTTGCCGCTCCAGTGCTGCCTGCTGGCTCTCCAGCGCGTCCAGCCGTGCCTGTGGTCCGACCCGCGCAAGCCGTCGGCGATCGCCTCGATAATCCCTGCAAGCTTGCGTTCGACCTGGGCGAGTTCTCGCTCCAGCCCATCCCGGGTCGCGCCGTGGGCCGCCTGGCATCGGTTCCATTCCGCGGTGAATTCTGAAACGAAGGCGGCTACGGGCTCGGGTTGCATGAGCTCGGTCTGGCGGGCATGGAGGATCAGATTCTCGAGCACCTGGCGGGAATAATGCCCCGGTTGGAGCACACACGCTGCCGGCGAGCCGCGTTGCGCGCGAGATAGTCCTGACCAATCGCTGCCATGGCTCCGCCACAGCAGCCACGAGGATCTTGCCGCTGAGCAAATGCTGTGCGCGGCGGTTTTCCCAGAACCTCGGCCGCTCAGGACTGTTCGCGCCGGATGCCTCTCGAATTGCGCCAAGCCGGCTTTGGACC
Source organism: uncultured Alphaproteobacteria bacterium (assembly GCA_963839645.1). Taxonomy (GTDB): domain Bacteria; phylum Pseudomonadota; class Alphaproteobacteria; order Acetobacterales; family Acetobacteraceae; genus PALSA-911. Next base: position 8,011 of record CAWIVZ010000004.1, read on the forward strand.
CGATCCCATAGATCCTCGTCCAAAAGGCGCATCTCAGGGACTTCGTGCTCAATCCAAAGTTCCTTGGGGTTTATGCGCGAGACGCGTTTACCCGTTGTCGGATCCTTGATGTAGCGCATGCGGTTCCAGATGAGGCGCCCCACGTGAAGTTCATTGCGGAGGATGCCGGTGCCCCGCAACGCGTGACCCCGGATCGTGGTGTCGCGCCATGCCTGTCCCCCGGGACCCGGGATCCCCTCAGCGTTCAGGGTTCGTGCGATGGCAACGGGCGAGGCGCCGGCGGCGAACATCTGGAAGATCCTGACAACCACGGCGGCTTCGTCCGGATCAATCCGCCGTTCGCCACGGATTCGCTCGCCCCGCTCGTCGAGCTGGTGTACCGCCTTATAGCCATAGCAGAGGCCTCCGGCGGATTTGCCCGCCTCAACCCGGCCGCGCAGCCCGCGCCGGGTCTTGTCTGCGAGGTCCTTCAGGAACAGCGCGTTCATCGTGCCCTTGAGCCCAACATCCCGCTCGCTGATTTCGCGCCGGCGAAAGTCAGGATCCGGATACCCGCGAACCTCATACGCTTGAGCAATGCGGCTACATCCTCCTGATCCCGGGACAGCCGGTCCAGGGCCTCGGCAACCAGAACGTCGAATTCGCCATTGCGCGCGGCTTCCAGCACTGCCTGGTAGCCAGGACGAAGGGGGGAGGCGCCGCTGATCGCCCGGTCCTGACACACCTGGACCAGTTCCCAACCCTCGGCTGCGATCCGTTCCTTCCAGAGTCGCACCTGGTCGGCAATCGAAGCCTCCCGCTGGATACTCGGTGCTGTAGCGGGCATAAATCACGGCACGAAGGGTCATGGAAACCAGTTGCTCCCCGGTCAATGAGCGGGCCGCAGGCCTATGTTGGGTGATCTTCTATCGGAACCGTATCCGATCGCTGGCCGTATGGAAAGCCTCTTGTGCCGCTTGCCGTGCCAAGAGACGAACAAGCTCAACAAGCGGATCGTGCGCCCGACCCTGTGCGAAGGCGCGCACATCGGGTTTGTTGCCGGCTCGTCGGCCAAGGCTACGGGGGATGGAGTAACGCTCTTCATCGCCCCGTCTAATTCCCCACCTCATCCGGCCGTTGGGCAATCTAATTTTGGGCCAGCTCAGATCCTGCACCACTTTCCTGCCCGACCTTCATTCCGATGCCAGGGACATGCGTCTCGACCTAGGCGCATTAGCCGGCTTACGCATTCGAACAAGGGTCATCAACGCTTCCGAACGATTGACCAGGCGACCGCCGCTCTTGCGGGCTCCGGCCTCTTGGAGCGCCTCCTCTAATTCTTCTGCCTCGGCCTCTGTGAGATGGAAGCTTTTGGTGACGAGTGCCTGTCCGCTGCTTCCCTGCTGAAAATACCTCACCAGGGCAGGGAGCGTGTTCGATTTTGCGAAGGCTATAGCCTGTTTGGTCTCGCGTTTCCTCGTCGTTCGGGTAGCGATCAGTCTGGCCTTGGCCCAACCAATTTCCTCACACAGGTCGGCATCTACTTGCCCCCTATCGACCGCGTCGGCGATCGTGATCAGGTCATAGGCCTTTCGGGAATGGATCGAAAGCGCTACGCAGGCAGCGTTGAACTCACCTCGATCCTGTGCCTCCCGTAGCTCCCGACCAAGCTGAACGAGGCTAGGTCTCTGAGTCGCGGCGAGACGGGGAGCGACGTCTTTCGCGCGCCGGGAAAGAGCCGGCTGTCTGTCTGGAATTTTCTTTGGGCATCCGGACCGGCTACCTTCCATTCCATATCGGGCAATTAATTGCAAGTCTATCCCATGCGCTCAAGCAGGACACTCGCAGACCCGACGGCTGGTTTGCGCCCAAGTCGGACGGCCTCGCGCTAAACCAGATCGCTGAAAGCGGACATATCAACCAGGGTCAGGCGTGCGTGCGAGGGTGGTGGTGGAAATTGTGTGTAGCTGAGGTGGCTATGGATCATGCGGCCACGGTGGAAATCTGTGTGGGCACGGCGTCGATCACGGGCGGTGAACTTCAGGCCGTCTATTTGCATATAGCGATGCTGAAGCTGCCATTCATCGTTGGCCTCCAGCAGCACGGCGCCGATGAGGCGAATGATGGCCCCTTCATTCGGGAAGATGCCCGACAACGTCAGCACGGCGTTTGACGTCCTTATACAGCCGTTCCGGCCCAGGGTTTTGTACGTGGATCTTGGTGCGATGCTGGGCGGGGAAGTCCATATGCGCCAGCACGTCGGCCTCGCTTTCGTCGATGAACACGCCGAGCTTCCGGGCCACTTCGTCAGAGGAGCTGATCAGCGACGTGCCGCAACGTCTGGCTGGCGCTGACGCGATCGGGCTGAATGAAGGCCTGGCGCAACGCCGCAAAAACCATGCTTTGCTGGCCTTTCGGCACGTAGGACTGGGCGTTTCGCATCCAATGCACACGGCAGCGCTGCCAGGTCGAGCCCATCACCCGGCGGATCGCGGCCTTCAGCCCCTCATGCGCGTCGGAGATCACGAGCTTGGTGCCCCGCAGTCCGCGGCGGACCAGGCTCTTGAGGAACGTGGCCCAGAACGTCTCGGCTTCGGAAGGCCCGATATGCAGACCCACGATCTCGCGTTTCTGCCCCTCTGTGTTGACGGCCACAGCGATTATCGCCGCCACGCTGACAACGCGCCCGCCCTCGCGCTGCCTGAGGTAGGTGGCGTCCAGCCACAGGTAAGGCCAGTCCGGCGAGCGGGCGGTCCAGGAAGGCATTCACCCGGTCGTCGATGTCCTTGCATAGCTTGCTCACCGTGCTCTTGCTGATCCCAGCCAGCCCCATTGCCTGCACCAGGTCATCCACCCGCCGGGTCGAAACGCCGCCGATCCAGGCTTCCTGGATGACGGCGACCAGGGCCTTCTCCGACGTCTTGCGCGGCTCCAGGAAGGGCGGAAGTAGCTTCCCTGCCGCAGCTTCGGGATGCGAAGCTGGAGGCTGCCGAGGCGCGTATCAAGCGTTCGGTCACGGTAGCCATTCCGGTAAGTCTGACGATCGCCGGTTCGCTCATGCCGACTGGCGCCGATCATGCCTTCCACATCGGTCTCCATCAGCAACTGCACGACGGCCTCGGCCACGCTGCGCAGAAAATCGCCATCTCCGGCTTTGGCCAAAAACTCAGCCAGCGGTAATCTCTCTTGGGTCATCGGGTCCTCGTGGTCTCGGGGTGAAGCTTCGCAACTCCACCTTAGCCAGCCGATCCGATGGCCACCTCTGCCCACACCGCCGTCGTCAGCAAATTCCACCGCGAGAACGGACGCTATTCTACGGGCCACGCAGCTTCGCTTACGTTATGAATGCAAAAGGCGCTCTCGAACTTACGTCAATGCAGCGTGCCTTTGAGTTGGTTCCGCAAGATCTCAGAACCCGACAGGCAGCCTCACCGCGCGATGGCACGAAGACGCTGATCGATCACGCGGTTGAGGTCCTGCAAGCTATCCAACGTGCTGCGTCGACCAAGGCTTCCGAACAACTGAACAGCCCCCGGCCCGGACCCGCGGTTGAAGCCGCGTTGGAGGCGGCGCTTGAAAAGCTGGACCCATAGGCGGGAGCGTCAAGTTCGACGGTTTGGGACTGGGCGGAAAGTGGAAACAAGCCGCACCGGCCCCGGCTTCAAGCTGGCATGCGGACAACAGCGGGGCCCGCGCCGGCGCGGGGCGCAGCCGGCTCCCCTTGCCGCGCCCTCTCCCCCCGAACCGGGTGGAGAGGGAGAGAAGGAGGGGCCGTCAAATTCTTTCCGCGATCCCCTCGTGAGGGGCCTGTTGAGCTAGATCACGCTCGCGACCCAGGCGGCCCAGGCCAAAGTGGCGCGGTCCTCGTTGGGACGGCCGCAGATCTGGATGCCCAGCGGCAGGCCATTCGGCCCGGTGCCGGCGGGAATGGTGACGCAGGGACCGTGCAGGGTGGTCCAGAGGTAATTGAAACAAGGATCGCCGGTCCATTCGAGGCCTGCAGGGGCTTCGCCAGGGGCCGACGGGGTGAGCAGGATGTCCAGGCCATCCATCGCCGCGGGGAAGGCGGCCTGGGTGCGCTGGAAGGCGGCGCAGGCGGCGTCGAGCGCCGGTTCGGTCTGCGCCAGGCCGAAATCCAGGCGTTCACGCAGGGTTTCCGACAGTTGCGAGCGGTGGTTGTTCATCTCCCAGCCCAGCGCGCGGGCGCTCTCGTTGTTCATGACGATGGGATGGGCGGTCTCCAACTCGTTGAAATGGCCTGGCAGTTCGAAGTCGGTCACGCGGGCTCCGGCGCGGGAGAGCGCGTCGGCGATGCGGCCGAGCAGCGCCTGGGTTTCCGGCGTGGCCTTGTCCCAGGAAATCGTCTTGCAGACGCCGACCCTGGGCGCGGCATCCGGCCTGGCGTCGGGGTTGCCGAGGTTGCGCCCGGAAACGGCGGAGGCGAACAGCGCGCAATCGGCGACCGAGCGAGCCATTACGCCGACGGTGTCGAGGCTGTCGGACATGATCTTCATGCCGATCCGGCTGATCAGGCCGAAGGTGGGCTTGTAGCCGACCACGCCGCAAAAGGCGGCGGGGCGGATGATGCTGCCGGCGGTCTGCGTGCCGAAGGCGAGAGGGAAGAAGAAATCCGCGACCCCCGCGGCCGAGCCGCTGGAGGAACCGCCGGGGGTGTGGGCGGGCCCATGGGCAGATGCCGCGGGGTTGGTGGTGGGGCCGGGGGTGCGGGTGGCAAACTCGGTGGTGACGGTCTTGCCGACCACCACGGCGCCGGCGGCGCGGGCGGCCGCCACAGCGGCGCAATCGGCCTTCGGCTGCCAGCCCTGCCAGATCGGCGAGCCGTATTGACTTGGCATATCCGCGGTATCCAGCACGTCCTTCACGCCGATCGGCAGCCCGGCCAGCGGGCCCGGACGCGGGCGTGAGGCGGCACGGCTGGCGGCTTCGGGGGCGAAATGGGTGAAGGCGTGGCGCTCGTCCTCGCGCTGGTCGATCCGGTCGAGGCAGGCCTCCATCACCTCCATCGGCTCGATATGGCCGTCACGGATCAGCTTCACCGCTTCGGTTGCGGTGATGCGCGAGAGGTCCTGCATTTGTGAAACTCCGGATTTTATCGATGTTGAAGCGCCGCGACAGGCTGGCGCAGCCGGGCGCGGCGGTCCATCCTTGAAATGCCATGCGAGACAGTTTCGCCGAACCGACTGAGCTCACGCCTGTGGTCCGGGTTGGCCGGGGCGCGGACGGGATGACGACCTATCTGGTCGATCTGCCGCCCGAAACTCTGCCGCCCGTTACCGGCCGGGATCTGGAGCGGGCGTGGTATGCCGCCCGGCAGGCGGCGATTTCGGCCGACTGGGGCGCGGCGCGCGGCTTTCGGTTCCGCCGCGCCGACGGTGGTTACCTGGATCTGGCGCTGGAGGATGCCGACGCGCGCTGCTGGGCCGGCGCGGTGGACGGCACCGTGGGAATGGCCAGCTGCTATGGGCTGTCGCTTTGCCTGCGGCTGCTGGCGCTGGTCGATCTGCTGGCGCGGGCCGGCTGGGCGGCCAGGGTGGTGCGCCTGGCGCGCGATGGGGCGGAGTTGCATCCCTGCCTGTTGCGTGCCGCGGCCACCCTGCCGTTGACGCCGGAGGCCCGGTTCGACGAAACCAGCTTTCGTGTCCACCTCGCGCCACAGCTGGGCGAATCGTGTAGGGAGGACGGATCGCACAGCGCCGGCTTGGATCCTCCTGGCCGCCTGAGAGGAGCCTCCGTATGATTTCTGCTGCCCGACATGTCCGCGCCGCTTGTGCAACGGGGGGGCTGAGCGTGTTTCTGGCGCTGGCGGGCTGCGCGCCATCCGCGCCGAGCGGGCCGGTGACCGCGGATCAGGCCGCCCGGGCAGCGTGCCGCCAGCAGACCGAGCAATCCTTCAACATCCGCAATCGTGCTGACCTCTACCGGCCCGAATACGGCCGCGACGCTCCGCTGTCCGGCCAGGCCGCCCCGCAGATCGATCGCGGCCTGTCGGATCGCTTCAGCTACGAGCAGGATTACCAGGATTGCCTGCGCAGCCGGGGCGCGCGCCAAACCCCGACGACCGTTGCCGCGCCGACACCGGCCGCCCCGGCGCCCGCCGCGCTGCCGCCGGCGCCGAGCCGGCCGCCTGCTTCGCGAACATCGGCGCCGTCGGGCGTGGCCCCGGCAACACCGACCGATCTGACGCGGCCGCCGTCGTTGACAGAATAGGGCGGAGAAGCCGCGCCCGGTGGCCAGCTTTTCCGCGCTCGGGCGCGTCGTCTCGTATCGCAACGCTCGCATCTTCTATTCCGGCAGCGCGGTCGCGTGGACGGGCCTGTGGATGCAGCGGGTCGCCACCGACTGGCTGACCTGGCAGCTGACCCATTCGCCGCTGTGGGTCGGCATCATCGCGTTCTGCAGCCTCGGGCCGTCGATCATCGTCTCGCCGCTCGCCGGGGCGGTCGCCGACCGGCTGGACCGGGTGCGGCTGACCTCCGTCACCCAGATGATGGCGTCGCTGCACGCGGCCACGCTGGTGACGCTGATCCTGACCGGCCTGATCCGGGTGGAGATCATCGCCGGGCTGGAACTGCTGCTGGGGATTTCGCAGACCATCTCCCAGCCGGCGCGCCAATGCCTGGTGCCGGGTCTGGTGCCGCGCAGCGAGCTGCCGGCGGCGGTCGCGCTGAATTCGCTCACGTTCAACCTGGCCCGCTGCGTCGGCCCCGCGGTGTCGGGCGTGATGATCGCCGCCTTCGGGGTTGTGCCCTCCATCGCCTGCAACTGCGTGGCGTATCTGTATGCCAGCCTGACCCTGCCGATGCTGGACCTGGCGCCCGAGTATCGGCGTGGCCAAAAATCCAACCGCAGCGTCTGGCATGACGCGGCGGAGGGGCTGCGCTACGTCGCGCGGAATGGCGGGATGGCGCCGATCTTCCTGTTCGCGGCGTCGCTTGGGATGCTGCTGCGCTCGGTGCCGGAGATGCTGCCGCCCTTCGTCGCACAGCTGTTCTCCCGCGGCGCGGAGGGGTTGGCGATCCTGGCCAGGCACGATGGGTTTCGCCGCCCTGGCGGGCGGGTTGCTGGTGGCGATGCGGGCCCGGCTGGAGGGGCTGTCGCGCATCGCCCTTGCCGCCGGGCTGGTGCTGACCCTGGCGACGGCCGGCTTCGTCGCCACCCATTCCTTCGCGGTCGGGGTCTTCTGCATGGCGCTGATGGGGGCCGCGACCACGATCCACGGCATTTCCATCCAGACACTGCTGCAAAGCGCCTGCGCGCCGGGCATGATCGGCCGGGTGCTCAGCCTGTGGGGCATGGTGGTGCGGGCGGGCCCGGCGCTGGGCGCGCTGATCTATGGCGCTGCGTCGGAGTTCGCCGGGCTGCAGGTGCCGGTGGTAGTCGGCTGCGGCTTCGCCTGTGTCGCGTTCCTCTGGGCCTGGACCCGTCTGCCGGCGATCGAGGCGGCGCTCGAGAGAAACCCCTGATCGTCCGAAACCCATGGACGCCGACCGCGATCTGCCCCGGCCAGCCTTGCCGCTACCGGGGCTCCGCCCTAGAAACGTCGCGGATAGCACGCCTGACGCAGGCACACAGGGAGACGCTCATGAGCAAGATCATCCGGACGGAACCGAACCAGATCCTGTCCAAGGCCGTGGAATATCACGGTTTCGTCTACCTCCAGGGCTGCACCGCCAGCGATCTGAGCAAGGACGTCAAGGGCCAGACCGCCGAGGTTCTGGCGCAGATCGATCACCTGCTGGAGATCCACGGCACCGACAAGACCCGCCTGCTGCAGGCGATCATCTGGGTGAAGGACATCAACGACCGCCCGGCGATGAACGAACTGTGGACCGCCTGGGTGCCGGCCGGTGGCGCACCCGCCCGGGCCTGCGTGGAGTCGAACATGGCCGACCCGCGCGTCCTGGTCGAAATCATGATCACCGCCTGCAAGTAACTCTCCGCGGATTGGTTCCGTCGAACGGTGGAACTCTGGACGGGTCTCCATCGGACGGCCGGATGACCAATTCGGGATTGCGCCGCATATCCCTCCATTTAGGACAATTATCCCCCTTTGCCCGCTTATCCACAGGGGGTGATCGGGGAAATCAGCAACACTCGAAAGAAAAAGCGGCCCAAGGGTTGTCAGCCGCGCAACCCAGTTGTTACCCACAATCGCATCTGGACCCGCCCACGAAGCGGGGGCAGCGACTACCGGGTTAACAAAAACGTTGGGATCGTGTGCATGCGGGCTTGGGGCAATGGCAGCAAAACCATATTGTTGGGTGCGGGTTGGGTGGCTTCCCTGCTCTTCACCGCACAGATGGCGATAGCCTCTCCATCCAGCAGCAAGAACGCCACCAAACACGCCTCCGCCAAACATGCCTCCTCGGGGCAAGCCCATGCGGGTCAGCCGGCAGGCGGTGGCCGATCGGCTTCCAGCCATTCGGCAGGCAGGGAGCACTACGCATTGCATGCCGGCCGTGCGGTGTTCCCTGGCGGCAATGCGACACGCCATGCCATGCATGGCCGAGGCGGCTACCACCTTTCCTCCTATCGTAATTCGCACGGCTACCATGGGCCGACGCTGCAATGCGTGGCCTTTGCCCGCGCCGACAGCAACGTCTCGCTCTCCGGCAATGCGGCCGACTGGTGGAGCAATGCCGCCGGCCTGTATGCCCGCGGCAACCGGCCGCAGCCGGGCTCGGTGCTGGCGTTCACCGCCAACGCGCGCATGCGCCTGGGCCATGTCGCCGTCGTCAGCCGGGTGATCAACGGCCGTGAGATCGAGGTCGATCATGCCAACTGGGGCGGCTACCACGGTGCGATCGCCCGCGGCGTGCCGGTGGTGGACGTGTCGCCGAACAACGACTGGACGGCGGTGCGCGTGGGTCTGTCGAGCAGCGGCGATTTCGGCAGCGTGTATCCGACCCATGGGTTCATCTACGACCGCCCCGACAACGGCGTTCGGGTCGCATCGGTGTCGCATCCCGCGCCCGAACTGGCGCTGAACCCGGCGCCGGCCGACCTGCGGTCCGGCTATGGCCGGCAGAGCTTCAAGGTCCAGGGCGACAACTATGACGAAGTGGCCGAGGCGCCGGCCGTTAATCGCTCCTTCGACCGTCCAAACCGCAGCCTGCGCTGAGTTTTTTCGCCGGCCGGATCTGAGCGGGAGCGATTTCACCCAGGGTGAAATCGCTCCCGCCGCGTTTCAGGCGGGTGAAACCTCGATCGCCAGCCATCCGCGGCCGTCGTAGCGGCCGCGATCTCCCGCGCGGAGCAGCACGGTGGTGTCGTCCGATTCGACGATCGCCGGGCCGGTGATCTCCTGGCCCGGCGCCAGCCGGGCGAACGCGTGCACGGGGATCTCCGTCCAACCCCCCAGATAGACCCGGCGCCGGGATTTGGCGGCAACCGGGGCCGTTCGCGGTTCCGCCGGGCCAGTTCGCGGCGCCGCCGCGGGGGCCTCCGGCGGCGCCAGCCGTCCGATGACCGAGGCGCGCGCGTTCACCAGCACCACGTCCTGGTCCGGCAGCGAGTAGGTGTAGAGCGCCTCGTGCGCGCGGTGGAACGCCGCCTCGATGTCCTGGCCCAGGGTAGCGGAGTGCCAGTCCATCGCATCCAGCGGCACGGCGATTTCGAACACCTGCTCGCCGTATCGCATGTCGGCCGAGCGGTGGATGGCGACCTCCCCGCCGAACCAGCCGAGACGCTCGCGGCCGTCCCGCTCCATCTCGTCGAAGGCGGCCCGCAGCGCGGCGGTGTCGATGCCGCCACTTTGGCCCTGGCTGCGCATCATCTCCACCCGCAGATCGGTGTTCAGCATCCCCCAGGCGGACAGCACCGAAGCCTGCAGCGGCACCACGACCTGGGCAATGCCGAGCTCCGCCGCCACCGCCGATACATGCAGCCCGGCTGCGCCGCCGAAGGCCAGCAGCGTATACCGGCGCGGATCGACCCCGCGGCGCACCGTGGCGATGCGCACGCCGTCCGCCATGCGGGTATTGACCAGCCGGACGATGCCCGCCGCCGCCGCCGCCGGTTCGATCCCCAACTGGCCGGCAAGCTCCGCGATCACCCGCGCCGCCGCCGCCTGGTCCAGCAGCCGCCGTCCGCCCAGGAACAGCGCCGGATCGAGGTAGCCGAGCGCCAGGTTCGCGTCCGTGACCGTCGCGGCGGTGCCGCCCTGGCCATAGCAGGCCGGGCCGGGATCGGCGCCGGCGCTTTGCGGTCCGACCTGGAGCAGGCCCGAGCGGTCCAGCCGCGCGATCGAGCCACCGCCGGCGCCGAGCGTGACGATGTCGAGGCCGGGCAGGGCGATCCGCGCCTCGCCGACCGCCCGCCCGCTGGCGAGCGCGGCCTGGCCGTCGCGCACCAGGGCGATGTCGGTGCTGGTGCCGCCCATGTCGAAGGTGATGAGGTCGCGCGCCACGCCATCCCGAGCCAGCGCGACAGCCGCCGCGACGCCGCCGGCCGGGCCGGACAGCGCGGTGCCCGCGGCCAGCCGGGCCGCCTCTTCCACCGAGGCGACGCCGCCATGCGACAGGATCACGAACAGCGTGCCGCCATAGCCCGCCTCGCGCAGCCGGCTTTGCAGGCGGCTGAGATAGGCGGTGATCACCGGGCCGACGGTGGCGTTCACCACCGTGGTGGTGAAGCGCTCGAACTCCTTGATCTCGCGCAGAACATCCGAGGACAGCGTAACATAGGCGCCGGGCAGCCGGGACCGCACGGCCTCGGCGGCCGCGCGTTCATGGGCGGGGTTGCGCCAGGCATGCAGGAAGCAGATCGCCACCGCCTGCACCCCGGCAGCCGCCAGGGCGTCGATCGCCGCGTCGAGCGACGCCGGCTTCCAGCGGCGTCGCCACGGTGCCGTCGGCGCGCATCCGCTCGCTCACGCCCAGCCGCAGCCGGCGCGGCACCAGCGGTTCCGGCGGCGCCATGCGCAGGTTGTAGCGCTCGGGCTTCAGGCCCTCGCGCATCTCGATCACGTCGCGATGGCCCGCGGTGGTCAGCATCCCCACACGCGCGCCCTTGCGCTCCAGCAACGCGTTGGTGGCGACGGTGGTGCCATGCACGATGCGATCGGTGGCGCCGAGCAGCGCCGGGGCGGTCAGGTTCAGCTTCTCCGCCGCCAGCGCGATCCCGGCCAGCACGCCGTCCGATTGGTCGCGCGGGGTGGTGGCGGCCTTGGCGGTGACGATCCGGCCATCCGCGCCGGTGACCACGATGTCGGTGAAGGTGCCGCCGACGTCGATGCCGATGGTGAAGCGGCTCATCGCTCCAGTCCCTCGGCCCGATCCCTGGCGCGCGCGGCGGGATCGCGTTCGGCCGGGTCGCCCCAGCCGCCGCCGCCGCCGGACAGCACGTGCAGCACGCTGCCGGGGGGAATTTCGACCCCGACCTCCTTCGTTCGCAGTTTTCGCGGCGGCGTGGCGGGGTCGGGGTAGATCAGCGTGTAGTCGTGCGGGGCGCCGTCCTGGCCGCCGAGCATGCCGCGCGCGCCGTGGCGGATGCCGTCGCCGGCGGTGTTGGCCCGGGCGGGGCCGTCGGTCTCCACCCGCAGCCGCAGCACGCCGCCATAGCCGCCGCGCGACTTGCCGTCGCCGGCCGAGTTTGGCCGGTACTCATGCTCCTCGAACACCAGCGGAAACCGGGTTTCCGCCACCTCGATCGAGCCGAACTTGATGCCGCCGACCGAGTGCCACTCGCCGATGGTGGAATAGCCGTCGCCGGCGGCCGATCCGCCGCCGCCGGGGCGAGCCTGGAACATGTGCCAGATGAAGCGCCGCCCGGTGCGCGGGTCGCGCGCCGTCGATGGCGATGCGGAAGCGCCGTCCCCAGCCGCCCATCGCCCGCTCCGGGCAGGCCGGCGCCAGGGCGACGATGATCGCCTCGACGATCTCGTTGGAGCAGTGGCTGGTGCACATCGTCACCGGCGCGCCGGGATGCGCCCAGACGATGGTGCCGGGTTTGGCGATCACGCTCAGCGGCCGGAACGCGCCCTCGTTGCGGGCGATGTCGGGGTCGAGCAGGAAGGCGAAGGCCATCGCCACCGCCGACTGCATGTTGGCGTGCGAGGAATTGACGAAGCCGGTCACCTGCGGGTCGGAGCCGGTCAGGTCCACGGTGACATCGCTGCCCGACTTGGTGACCTTGGCGCGGATATGGATGTCCACCGCGCCATGACCATCGTCGTCCAGCACCGCCTCGCCCTCGTACACGCCATCGGTCCAGGTGCTGACGATGGAACGGGCATGGCGTTCGGCCGCGTCCAGCATCGCCTCGATCGAGGCCAGCAGCGCGCCCGCGCCGAACTCCGCGATGACGGCGTTGAGGCGCTGTTCGCCGAGCCGGGCGGAGCCGATCTGCGCCGCCAGGTCGCCGCGGAAATCGCGGGGGTGGCGCACGTTCAGGGCCAGGAAGTCGATCAGGTCCTCGCGCAGCACGCCGTTCTCGGTCAGGCGCATCGGCGGCATGCGCAGGCCCTCCTGGTAGATCTCGGTCGCGCCCGGGTTGTAGGCGCCATGCGTGGCGCCGCCGATGTCGCTGTGATGCGCCCGCACCACCGACCAGAACAGCAGCTTTTCGGCCGCGAATACCGGCACGAACACCGTCAGGTCGGGCAGATGCGAGCCGCCGCGATAGGGGTCGTTGAGCAGATAGACGTCGCCCGGCGAGGGGGTCGGGGAACACCTCCACCAGCGCCTTCACCGCCCAGGGCATGGCGCCGACATGCACCGGAATATGGTCCGCCTGGGCCACCAGCCGCGATTGCGCGTCGATCAGCGCGATGGAAAAGTCGCGCGAGGAGTTCAGGATCTGCGAATAGGCGGTGCGCAGCATCGCCTCGCCCATTTCCTCGGCGATGGCGGCAAGGCGGTTTTGCAGGACGGCAGTCGTGATCGGATCGCTCATGCCGCGATGGTGGCAAATCGCTGCCGGCAGCGGAAGGGTGCGGGGCAATCAGGGGAAGCAGGCAGGTCCATCCGAGACACGACGCTTGACCCATCTGGTCCCGTCCCGCATCCAGGCGGGGCGAGCTTTCCGACGAAGGATGGATTCGGATGCGCCGGATCGGCATGGCGATGGACGCGGCGGCTGGGGCTGCTGGTGGTGGTTGTCGCCGCCACGCTGCTGGTCGGGCGCGCGGTGCAGAGCCAGCGCGGGCCGGCGCTGGAACCTTGGCATGTTTTCATTCCGCCGGACCTGCACGCGGACGAAATCGACCGGCTCGACTGGAACGGCTATCTCGCGGCCGAGGCGCGGGTGTTCGCTTCCGTGCGATCCGAGGTCACGGACCGGCTGGAGGAAAAGGACCGCCGTCCGGACGACCGCTATTTCCAGGGCAGTCCGGTCTATCCGGGCCGGTTCGCGCAGGACTGGAACCGATCCTATGTGCTGGAACCCGCGGGGCGGCCCGTCGGCGCGGTGGTGCTGCTGCACGGCCTGACCGATTCGCCCTACAGCCTGCGCCATGTGGCGCGGCGCTACCGCGACCTGGGGTGGGTGGCGATCGGCCTGCGCACGCCGGCGCATGGCACGGTGCCGGGGGCGCTGACCGACACGGCGTGGGAGGATTGGATGGCGGCGACGCGGCTGGCGATCCGCGAGGCGCGCCGCCGGGTCGGGCCGAACGCGCCGCTGCATCTGGTGGGATTTTCCGCCGGCGGCGCGTTCGCGCTGAAATACGCGCTGGACGCGATCGAGGATCCGCGCCTGACGCGGCCGGACCGGCTGGTGCTGATCTCGCCGATGATCGGCATCAACGCCTTCGCCCGCTTCGCCGGGTTGGCGGCGTTGCCGGCATTGTTGCCCGCCTTCGCCAAGGCGGCGTGGCTGGGCGTCGTGCCGGAGTTCAATCCGTTCAAATACAATTCGTTTCCGGTGAACGCGGCGCGCCAGGCGCACCTGCTCACCGTGGCGTTGCAGGAGCAGATGCAGCGGCTTGCCAGGGCGGGCCGGCTGACGGATCTGGCCCCGGTGCTGACGTTCCAGTCGGCGATGGATTTCACCGTCAGCAGCCGCGCCGTGGTCAGCGGGCTGTATGCGTATCTGCCGGCCAATGGCAGCGAACTGGTGCTGTTCGATCTCAACCGCAACACCAAGTTCGGGCCGCTGCTGCGCGGCGTGTTCGCCGGCGCGGCCGAGCGGATGGTCCCCGATGCGCCGCGCAACTGGCGGCTGACGGTGATCGCCAATACCACGGACGACGCCGAGGTGAAGGAACGGACGACGCCGGCGGGGGAGACGGTGGAACGGGTGCGGGGCCTCGGCATCGCCTATCCGCGCGATGTCTATTCGCTGTCGCACGTGGCGCTGCCGTTTCCCCCGAGCGATGCGCTGTATGGCTCGCAGCCGGATCCGGCGGAGGATTTCGGCGTCAATTTCGGCTCGCTGGCGGCGCGCGGCGAGGTGGGCGTGCTGGTGATCAGCCTGGACTTGCTGGCGCGGATCTCCTGGAACCCGTTCTACCCCTACATGATCGGGCGGATCGAGGAAGGCATCGGCAGGAAGTGAGTTCAGGCGGGCCCCGGTTTCACCTGGCCTGGCCCCGAGGCGTCGGGTTCGCGGATGCGGAACCAGGCGACATACAGCGCCGGCAGGAAGATCAGCGTCAGCACCGTGGCGACCATCAGGCCGCCCATGATGGCGTAGGCCATCGGCCCCCAGAAGATGGTCACGGCGATCGGGATCATGCCGAGCACGGTGGATACCGCGGTCAGCATGATCGGGCGGAAGCGCGACACCGCCGCCTCGATCACCGCGTCCCAGGGCGGCATGCCCTGGCGGCGCTCGGTTTCCACCTGGTCGATCAGGATCACCGCGTTGCGCGCGATCATGCCGATCAACGCCAGGATCCCGAGGATCGCCACGAACCCGAGCGACTGGCGGAACAGCAGCAGCGCGCCCACCACGCCGATCAGCCCCATCGGCACCACGCTCAGCACCAGGAACAGCCGGTTGAAGCTCTGCAACTGGATCATCAGGAAGGTCAGCATCAGGAACAGCATCGCCGGCACGACCGCGACCACCGAGGCCTGCGAGTTCTGGCTCTCCTCCACCGTGCCGCCGACCTCGATACGGTAGCCGGTCGGCAGTTTCGCCCTCAGCTCATTCACTCGGTCGGCCAGCCGGGCCACCACCGCCTCGGGCAGCGCGCCGCGCGCCACATCGGCCTGCACGGTCAGCGTCGGCACGCGGTTGCGCCGCCAGATCAGCGGGAATTCCTGACCGAAATCGAAGCTGGCGATCTGGCTGAGCGGCACGGTGCGCCCGTTCGGCAGCGGGATCTGCAGGGTGCGCAAAGTCGCCAGCGACAGCCGCTGCTCGTCCGTCGCGCGCGCCACCACGTCGATGGAATAGATCCCGTCGCGCACCTGGGTCACCGGGCTGCCGGTGACCACCGTGTTCAACACGGAGGCGAGCGCGGCGGAACTGACGCCCAGCAGCCGCGCCTGATCCTGGTCGATGCGGACCCGCACCATCCGTGCCGGCTCCATCCAGTCGAAATTCACTCGCCTTGCCTCCGGCTCGCCGGCGACGACGCCGGCGAGTTGCATGGCAATGTCGCGCACCTCGTTGGTGTCGGGGCCGCTGACCCGGTACTGCACCGGCCAGCCCACCGGCGGCCCCAGCCCGAGCGGCGAGACCCGCGACACCGCACTCGGAAACTGCTCGGCCAGCAGCTTTTCGAGCTTCACCTCCAGCCGCTGGCGGGCCGCGACATCCTTGGCGATCAGCACCGTCTGGGCGAAGAAATCGTTCGCCAGCTCCACCGGCAGCGGCAGATAGAAGCGGATCGCCCCGCGTCCCACATAGGTGCTCCAGCGCGCGACGTCGGGGTCCTTCGCCAGCAGCTCGTCGAGCCGCTTGGCCGCGGCCTCGGTCGCGTAGATCGAGGCATTCTGCGGCAGCCGCAGATCGACCAGCAGGTCCGGCCGGTCCGACGGCGGGAAGAACTGGCGCGGCACCAGCGGCAAGGCCAGGGCGGCGGCGGCGAAGCAGGCCAGGGTGGCGCCGATGGTGACCCACTTCATCCGCATCGCGCCCAGCAGGAAGGCGCGAAAGCCGTTCATCAGCCGCCCCGGCTTGCCGGCCGGCTTGGCCTTCAACAGCACCACGCCGAGCAGCGGCGCGAACAGCACCGCCACGATCCAGGACAGGATCAGCGCGATGGCGTTGACCGCGAAAATGGAGAAGGTGTACTCGCCGGCGGAGCTCCTGGCGAAGCCGATCGGCACGAACCCGGCGGCGGTGACGAACGATCCGGTCAGCATCGGGAAGGCCAGCGTCTTGTAGGCGAAGGTGGCCGCCGCCTCCTTGGTGTCGCCGAGCGACAGCCGCGTCGTCATGGCGTCGATCGTGGACATCGCGTCGTCCACCAGCAGGGTCAGGGCGATGATCAGCGCACCGAGCGAAATCCGCTGCAGATCGATGCCGAAGGCCTGCATGATCGGAAACACGATCGCGAGCGTCAGCGGGATCGACAGCGCCACCACCATGCCGGCGCGTATGCCGAGGCTGACGAAGCTCACCGCCATGATGATGACGATCGCCTGCCAGAGCGATTCCGTGAAATCGCCGATCGCCTCGTGCACCACCTGCGGCTGGTCGGCCACCAGGACGGGTTCGATGCCGACCGGCAGATCGGCGGTGACCTCGTGGATTTTCGCCGCCACATTGCGCCCGAGTGCGAGGATGTCGCCGCCCTCGCGCATGGCGATGGCCAGGCCGATCGCCGGCTGGCCGTTGACGCGGAACATCGGCTGCGGCGGGTCGGCGTAGCCGCGATGCACCTGGGCGATGTCGCGCAGGCGGATCATCCGTCCGTTGGCGACGAAATTGACCGCCAGGATGTCCTGCTCGGAACGGAACGCGCCGGACACCCGCAACGACAGCTTCTCGTTGCCGGTCTGCAGCACGCCGGCCGGGCTGACGATGTTCTGCGCCTGCAACGCCGCCAGCAGCGCCGTCCGGTCGATCCCGAGGGTGGCCAGTTCCTGCATGGAGAATTCGACGAAGATGCGCTCGTCCTGGGCGCCCAGTATCTCCACCTTGGAAACATCGGGCACGTTCAGCAGCTGCGCGCGAATGTCCTCCACATGGTCGCGCAGCTCGCGTTGGGTGAAACCGTCGGCGGTGAAGCCGTAGATGATGCCGAAGGTGTCGCCGAATTCGTCGTTGAAGCCGGGACCGACCACCCCGGCCGGCAGCGTCGCGCGGATGTCGCCGATGGATTTGCGGACATGGTACCAAACATCCGGAACTTCCCGTGCCGGCGTCTTGCCTTTCAGATCGACGAAGATCGTCGTCAGCCCCGGCCGCGTGAAGCTGCGCAGGTTATCCAGATGCGGGGTTTCCTCCAGCTTGCGCTCCAGCCGGTCGGTCAATTGCAGCAGCGTGTCGTCCAGCGTGGCGCCGGGCCAGGCGGCCTGCACCACCATGGTCTTGATGACGAAGGACGGGTCCTCGTTGCGTCCCAGGCTCAGGAACGACGTCAGGCCGGCGATCACCGATGCGATCATCAGGTAGACGACGAACGAACGGTGCCGCAGCGCCCATTCCGAGAGGTTCATCCCCGCTAGCCCGCCGGTCCGAGCAGCCGGACCTTCTGCCCGGGATGAAGGGCGTGCGCGCCGGCCGTGACCACGATATCGCCGGTATCGAGCCCGTGCGCGACGACCACCGTGCCCGGATCATGGCGCAGCAATTCGACGTTGCGCATCGATACCGTCAGGTTTTTCGGATCGACCACCCAGACCGCCGGCAAGCGGTTGAGTTCGGTCAGCGCCGATGCGGGAATCGAGATCACCGAATCGGCTTCAAGCTGCACCCGGCCATTGACCGTCGAGCCCAGCAGCATCGCCGGCGGCGCGTCCGTGAGGCCGACACGGACCAGGAAGGTCCGCGTCACCGGGTCGGCCTGCGGCGCGACTTCCCGCACGCGCCCGATCGCCCGCACCGACGGATCGGCGGCCAGGCTGACCTGCACGACGGGATTGCTCGGCACGGAGCGCAGCAACTCGGCCGGCACGTCGAACACCGCGTCCCGGCCGCCCTGGTGGGCTATCTGCACGATCATCTGTCCCGCCTGCACCACCTCGCCCGGCGCCGCTCCCCGGGCGGTGACGGTTCCGGCGGTGTCGGCGGTCAGCGTCGTGAAACCGACGCGGTCGTTCGCGACCTCCACCTGGGCTTCGGCGCTGTCGACCTGGGCTGCCGCGGTGCGCAGGGCCTTCTCGGCGATGTCGAACTGGGCGCGCGGCGTGTGGCCCTGCGCCAGCAGGGTCCGCTGGCGCTCGAAGGCCGCGCGGGTCTGGACCACCTGCGCGCGCGCGGCGGCCAGGTTGGCCTGCGCCGAGCGCAGCGCGTTGACCTCGTTCAGCGGATCGATCTTCGCCAGCACCTGTCCCGGCTCGACGTGGTCGCCGACATTGACCGGCCGGTCGGTCATCCGCCCGCCGATGCGGAAGGCGAAGGACGTCTCGTCCTCCGCCTGCACATGGCCGGTCAGCAGCACGGTTTCACCATCACTCGTCCGCGCCGCGATGATGGTGCGTACCGGGCGGATTTCCGGTGCCTCGGCCTTGGGTTCCGGCTTGCAGGCGGCCAGGGAGAGCGCGACGACGGCGAGGCCAAGGATCGTTCGCACGGGTTGGTTCGGCTTCATGGAACAGACCTTGCCGCCGTGCCGGCCCGGCGGTTGGAGAACGCGATCGCGACATAGGCGATGCCGGCGACCAGCAGGGCGATCCCGGCCAGCGTGCCGGGTGTGTAGATGCTGGTGTAGCGGACCTTGAGGACCATGGCCGCGGTAACGCAGAAGGCGATCAGCCCGGATGCGAACAGCCAGCCCCACCCTGCCTGCGGCCGAACCTTGTAGGCCAGGGCGATCTGTATGGCGCCCTGGATCAGAAACACGATGGCGATCAGCAGGCTGATCGCCAGCGCTCCCTTCAGCGGGTTCAAATAGATCAGGATGCCGCCGACAACCTCCACCGCGCCGACCAGCAACTGCCAGACGCAGCCGCCCCATTCCTTGACCTGCAGCGCCTCGATGATCTTCACCACGCCGCAGATTGCCAGCGCCACGCCAAGCACCGTGCTGGCGGCGATGGTGGACAGGGTGGGCAGTGCCACCGCGGCGGCGCCGCATAGGATCAGGACGATCCCGACCACCAGGAACCAGGCCCATTTCGCCTTCAGCAGTTCGCCGGCGTTGCGGATCTCCAGATTTGCCATCCTCGATGCCCGTCCTAAACCGTTATCAACCTACGGATCGCGGTAGTTTCGTTCAAGCGTGGGCTGTGACCGCGGCGCGCCAGACCACCCAGGCGCGCGACCAGCCGCCAGATCGTGCCGGGCCTCATCTGAGTCACTTCGGGTTGTTTTCCGCCATGGTTGCCGGCCTGGCTTTGAAATCCGCGATCATCCGCAGCAGCGTCGGATTGGTCCGGACCATCGTCTCGCCGGCGGCGACCAGCGCGTCCACGTCCGCGTCGGCAAGGGTCAGGCTGGTGGGAAGCGCCTGCAACCGCCGGCGCTGGGCTTCATCGGGGATGCCGGCAAGCGAGATCTGGATCAGCTCGCCCTGCACGTCCTGGCAATCATGGCCGTCCAGAACACGGCCCTGTTCGCAGCGGATGGTGCGGATCTTGTCGGCCAGCGACTTCACCTGCTGATCGGCCAGCAGCAGCGTCTCGAAGCTGTAGGCTTCGATCTGGGTGCCGGAAACCGCGGAGACGATCTGCCCAAGGCCGGAGACGACCCGCCGCTGGCCGAGCGTGGGGTCGCGGGCCGCCTGGCCGTCGACGCTGATCACGATCACCCGGCGCGTCACCCGTGCCAGACGGCGGACCTCGTCGTCGTCCTGGTCGAGCAGAACCAACGCGTTCGACAACGAGCGCAGCGCCAGGTTGTCGGCGATCCCGCCATCCATCAGGTGCACATAGCGGGTGCGTTCCGGGTCCATCAGGCGCTCGGTATTGGCCGCCAGCACCGAGGCGCGCGACAATTCGCCCGCGTTGTCGCGCCAGTCGGGCGGCGGCGCGCCGGGCGGGCGGGAGGGCAGGCAGCCCTGTCCGGCGGCTGGTCAGCGTGATCGGCGTGAACAGCACCGGAAAGGCGGCGGATGCGGCGACGGCGCGCGAGACCGGGAAGCTCGACAGGTCCGAGCACAGCAGATCGAAATTGGTCTGATTGAAGGCGAACGCGGTGCCGCCGGCCAGGTCGGTGGCGTTGACCGAGATCATCGGCAGGCCCTGTTTCGCCAGATCGGCATAGGTGGCGCCGTGGAACATCAAACGGTCATAAACCGCCGCCATCGCGTCGTTGGTGCCGAACAGCGGATTGATCAGCCATTCCCAGTTCCAGGGCAGCAGATAGATGCCATAGACATGGGCGTTGACGTCGCGCTTGAGGAAATCGGCATCGAAGGTCTTGAAGCTCTCATCACGATAGAGGCCGTAATGCATCGCCGGGAAGCTGCCGCCGGATACCGCGGCGATGTAGTCCACGTCGTCGAGCAGCGCGCGGGGCCGGCCGTTCTCCGTCACGGTCATCGACCGCAGCCCGCGCAGCGCGCCAAAGGCGAAGGCGGCCGAGCGCTTGCCGCCGCCGGAGAAGGCCAGCGCCAGCAGGATCTCGCCGCGGGGCGCTTTCAGCATGTCCATCAGCGCATAGCCGGGCGTGTAGACCGGCGCGCCCGAGCCGTCCTTCGGCAATGGCTGGTTCATGACGACCTGAGACGTTTGGCAGGCGGCCAGGCCCAGCAGGACGAGGGCCAGGGCGGCTCGCAGAAACGTCACGTTCGGTCTCCCAGGAAATCACGGTCGGAGCTTGCAAACCGCGATGATATGCTGCACTGCAATATCGTCGCGATCAAGACGTCGTTCCGTGACGATTTTCCGGATACGATGGATCGCGGATCACGACGGATTTCAGGAGCCAGGATGTCGTCTTCCAAGGCAGCGCGCAAGAACCCGCCGGATGACCGGCGCGAGACCGTTCTGATCGATCTTGCGCTGCAAGGCGGCGGTTCGCACGGGGCATTTACCTGGGGGGTGATGGACCGGCTGCTGGAAGAGCCCTGGCTACAGATCGATGGCATTTCCGGGACCTCCGCCGGGGCGATGAATGCCGCCGTGCTGGTGGACGGCTATGCCGCCGGCGGCGCCGAAGGCGCGCGTGCCGCGCTGGAGCGCTTCTGGCGCAAGGTCTCCCGCGCGGCGGCGGGCAGCCCGTTCAAGCGCGGCCCGCTCGATGTGCTGCTGGGCCGGTGGTCGCTCGATCATTCGCCTGTCTATGTCGGCATGGATATGCTGTCCCGCGTGTTCTCGCCCTATGACCTGAACCCGGGCGGCAGCAATCCGCTCACCCCCATTCTGGCCGAATGCATCGATTTCGGGCGGCTGACCCAGGCGCCGATCAAGCTGTTCATAACCGCGACCAACGTGCATTCCGGCAAGGGGCGGGTGTTCCGCAACGCCGAGATCACGCCGGACGTGCTGCTGGCCTCCGCCTGCCTGCCCACCATGTTCCAGGCGGTCGAGATCGACGGCGAAAGCTATTGGGACGGCGGCTATTCCGGCAATCCGTCGATGGGCCCGCTGGTGCGCGAATGCACCTCGCAGGACACCATCCTGGTGCAGATCAACCCGATCGAGCGCCCCGAGACGCCGCGCAGCGCGCGCGACATCCTCAACCGGCTGAATGAAGTGGCGTTCAACGCGGTTCTGCTGAAGGAACTGCGGATGATGGCCCTGCTGCGGCAGATTTCCGATAGCCGGCTCGCCGGAGATCGCAGATGCTGGCCAAGATGCGCATGCACCGCATCTCCAGCGAGATGATGACCGATCTCGGCTCGTCCTCGAAGCTCAACGCCGAATGGGCATTCCTGACCCTGCTGCGCGACGAGGGGCGCCGCGCGGCCGGCGCCTTCCTGGCCGCGCACGGCGCCGACCTCGGCGTACGTTCCACCTTTGATCTTGAACCTCTGCTGAAGGGTTTGTGACCCGATGGGGCTGCTCGGCATCTTTCTCGGATTGGCGCTGCTGCTCGGCATGTCGTTCCGGGGATGGAGCGTGCTGCTGCTCGCCCCGGCCGCGGCGCTGATCGGCGCGGCCTTCTCCGGCGAGCCGTTGCTCGCGCATCTGACGCAGACCTTCATGGACGGGGCGGCGCGCTTCATCGCCCAGTTCTTCCCGATCTTCCTGCTCGGCGCGGTGTTCGGGAAATTGATGGAGGACAGCGGCTCGGTGAGCGCGATCGCCGATTTCATGACCAGGAAACTGGGTGAGGAGCGCGCCATCCTGGCCATCGTGCTGGCCGGCGCGTTCGTGACCTATGGCGGCGTCAGCCTGATGGTCGCGTTCTTCGTCATCGTGCCGATGGCGCAGGCGCTGTTCCGCGCCGCTTCCATCCCGCTGCGGCTGATGCCGGCGACGATCGCGCTCGGAACCTCCACCTTCACCATGACCGCGCTGCCCGGCACCCCGGCGGTGCAGAACACCATCCCGATGCCGTTCTTCGGCACCACGCCGTTCGCGGCCCCCGGTCTCGGCATCCTCGCCTCCGCGATCATGCTCGGCTTCGGCCTGTGGTGGCTCACGCGCGCCGCGGCGCGCGCCCGCGCCAAAGGCGAGGGCTACAGCGTCGCCGTGGCCGCCCCGATCGACGACGAGTTCCTGCGCGAGCGCGCCAGCACCGCCACGTCGTTCGATCCGGCCGAGATCCAGCACGCCAGCCGGCCTGTCGCGCCGCCGCCGATCCTGCTGGCCGCGCTGCCGCTGTTCGTGGTGGTGGCCGTCAATCTGTCAATGTCGCTGTTCGTGCTGCCGCGGCTCGATTTTTCCTTCCTTGCGGAAGAACGCTGGGGCGGGACCTCGCTTTCCGCGGTTGCCGGCGTGTGGGCCGTCGTGCTTGCCCTGGCGGCCGCGACAATCGTCACCATCGTGATCAACCGCGGCCGGCTGCCGACCTTGCGCCAGACCATGGATGCGGGTGCCAATGCCTCCGTGCTGCCGATCGTCAGCGTCGCCTGCCTGGTCGGGTTCGGCAGCGTCGTCGCGGCCTTGCCGGCGTTCGCCATGGTGCGCGCATGGGTGCTGTCGGTCGAGGGCGGGCCGCTGGTGTCCCTGGCCTTCGCCACCAACGTGCTGGCTGCGCTGACCGGCTCCGCGTCCGGCGGCCTGACCATTGCGCTGGATGCGCTGGGCACGACCTATATGCGCCTGGCCGGCGAGGCCGGCATCGATCCGGCGCTGATGCACCGCGTCGCCGTCATCGGATCGGGCACGCTCGACAGCCTGCCGCACAACGGCGCGGTGGTGACGCTGCTGGCGGTATGCGGCTGCACGCATCGGGAAAGCTATTTCGACATGGTGATGTCAGGGATCGTCGGCCCGATCCTGGCACTTGTCGCCGTGATCGCCATCGGTGGGGTCGTCGGCTCGTTCTGATGCACGCGTAGCCGCGGCCCGGGCGACGTGGCAGATTGCGCGGACGTTTCCGCACGCGGCGAAGGCATCCACGCAATGAACAATGGTATCGAGGCGACCGGAACCGGGAGATCCGGTGATCGCGGGCTGGGTGTGCTGCTGGGCGTGCCGCTCGGCATCTGCACCGCCATCCTGGTTGTCACCGCGCTCTATTTCGCCGGCAAGGTGTTCGCGCCGCTGGCCTTTGCCCTGTTCATCATCGCCATCGTCTGGCCGCTGCAGGCGGCGTTGCAGGCGCGGCTGCCGAAGCTGCTGGCGCTGGCGGCGAGCATGCTGGCAACCATCGTGGTGCTGGCGGCCTTCCTGTGGACGGTCTCCTGGGCGTTCAGCCATGTGGGCCGCTATGTGATCGCCGATGCCGCCCGGTTTCAGCTGCTGTACAACGACATGACGGACTGGCTTGAAGGGCACGGCATCGAGCTCGCCGGCCTCTGGGCGGAGCACTTCAACGTCGGCTGGCTGCTGCGCGGCTTTCAGGGGATCACCAGCCGGGTCAACGGCACGCTGAGCTTCACCGTCGTCGTGCTGATCTACGTCATCCTCGGGCTGCTGGAGGTGGATGTGGTCGCGGTCAAGCTGCGCGCGATGACGCGGCGAGGGCGGGCGCGTGCTGCTGACCGGCAGCGCGCGGACCGCCGCCAAGTTCCGCCGCTACATCCTGGTGCGCAGCCTGATGAGCGTGATGACCGGGCTGCTGGTCTGGGGCTTTATTTCCCTGCTGGGTCTGCCGCTGGCACAGGAATGGGGCGTGCTCGCGTTCGCGCTGAACTACATCCCGTTCATCGGCCCGCTGGTCGCCACGGTGCTGCCGACCGTTTTCGCCGCCGTGCAGTTCGGCACCTGGCAAATGGCGTTGCTGGTGTTCGCCAGTCTCAACGTCATCCAGTTCCTGATCGGCAGCTACCTGGAGCCGCGGATCGCCGGCAGCGTGCTTTCCATGTCGCCGTTCCTGGTGCTGTTCGCGGTGTTCTTCTGGACCTTCCTGTGGGGCATCGCCGGCGCGTTCATCGGCGTGCCGATCGTCATCGCGATCCTGACGCTTTGCGAGCAGCACCCGTCCAGCCGTTGGGTGGCGGAACTGCTGGGCGCGCCCAAAGGCGGCGCATGACGCCGCCGATCATCGATCCGCGCGACGGCGACATCGAGGACGATGTCTCCAGCACCAAGCGCCGGTCGATGCTGTCGCTGGCCGGCACCCTGCTGGCCGAGATCAGCCTGCCGAAACTGGCTTTGACCTGGATGCTGCTGATCGGCTTTCCGGGACTGCTGCTGGGCGCCGCGCCGCTGCTGGTTTCCATGTGGATCGCCGCGGTGTCGTCCAAGGCCGCGTCGGTGTTCACGGAAATCTGGCCAGCCCTGCTGTTCGGGCCGCTGGTGGCGCTGGGCTGGCTGGGCGGGCGGCGGCTGCTGCGGCTGGCCGAGAGCAGCTTCTGGTCGCTGAACGCGCTCGCCGTCCAGCCCGCCTACAGCATGATCCGCGAGGGCCTGCGCCACCTGACCGATCGGCTGCTGTCGGCGCGACTGAGCGAGTCGGGCCTGGCGGGCTTGCGCGCTGGAACCGCCGCCGCCTCCGGGCTGGTCATTTTCGCCGTGGGGGCCGGGCTGATCGCGCTGGTCTGGCCGGGAACCCGCTGGACCGCCAGCCCGGCGGAACTCGCTGCCCCGCTGCTTCTGCTGCCATTCGTGCTGGCCAACAGCATCGTGCTGATCTGCGGTTATTTCGCCGCTTTCGCCCTGGTCTGGGGGATCGCCGACACGGCGATGGCGCAGCCGCGCGACCTCAAATCCTTCGACCTTCGGCCGGAAGGCGGGCGAAGCTGGCGCGTCGCGCATCTGTCGGACATCCACGTGGTGGGCGAGCGCTACGGATTTCGCGTCGAAAGCGGCCGCTCCGGGGCGCGCGGCAACGGTCGGTTCCGCCAGGCGCTGGCGGTGTTGGACCGGGCGCACGCCGCCAGTCCGCTGGACGCGATCCTGATCACCGGCGATCTGACCGATGCCGGGCGCTCCGCCGAATGGGCCGAGTTCTTCGCCGCCCTCGGCGACTATCCCGTGCTGGCCGCGCTGGTGGTGGCCGCGCCCGGCAACCACGACGTGAATGTGGTGGACCGGGCGAGCCCGGCGCGGCTGGAATTGCCGGGCAGCCCGATGAAGCGGATGCGGCAGCTGCGCACGATCTCCGCCCTCGGCGCGCTGCAGGGCACGCGGCTGCGGGTGGTGGACAGCCGGGCCGGCCGGATCGGCTCCACCCTGGCCGAGGCGTTGGAACCGCATGAAGCCGACATGGCCGCCTTCGCCGATACCGGATCGGCGCGGCTGGCGCGGTCCCTGTCGGGGGTGTGGCCGGCGGTGTTTCCCATGGTGCTGCCGCCGGACGCCGAGGATGGGCTGGGCATCCTGGTGCTGAACTCCAATGCCGAGACGCATTTCTCGTTCACCAACGCGCTCGGGGTGGTGTCGGCGGAGCAGGCCCGCGCGCTGGACATCGCCACGCGGCAATATCCCAACGCCTGCTGGATCCTGGCCCTGCACCATCACGTCATCGAATATCCCCAGCCCGCCAAGGCGCTGTCCGAACGGATCGGCACGGCGCTGGTCAATGGCAGCTGGTTCATCCGCCGGTTGCGGGGCCTGGCGGGCCGTGCGGTGATCCTGCACGGCCATCGGCACGTGGACTGGATCGGCTCCTGCATCGGCCTGCGGATCGTGTCCGCGCCCTCTCCGGTGATGGGCGGGACGAATGGCCTGCAGACGTATTTCTACATTCACACGCTGGCGATCGGCCAGGACCGGCGGCTCAGGCTGCTTGAACCGGAGCGGCTCGTTGTTTCCGGGTGATCATGGCGATGCGCAACGCCGGGCGGTTCCGCGACCCGGCCTCGCTTCCTTCACATGACCAACGCCGACCGCTCCGCCGCCTCGCGGCCCCAGGCGGCCATGGCGTCTTCGTCGAACAGTTCGGTCAGTTTCTTCATCATCGTGCCGCCGAGTTCCTCGGCGTCCACGATCGTCACGGCGCGGCGGTAGTAGCGGGTCACGTCGTGGCCGATGCCGATGGCGATCAGTTCGACGATGTCGCGGTTCTCGATGTCGCGGATCACCTCGCGCAGGTGCTTCTCCAGGTAGTTGCCCGGATTGACCGACAGCGTGCTGTCATCCACCGGCGCGCCGTCGCTGATGACCATCAGGATGCGGCGGTGCTCGGAACGGCCAGCAGGCGGCGATAGGCCCACAGCAGCGCCTCGCCGTCGATGTTTTCCTTCAGCAGGCCCTCGCGCAGCATCAGGCCGAGGTTCTTGCGCGCGCGACGCCAGGGCGCGTCGGCGGATTTGTAGACGATGTGGCGCAGATCGTTGAGCCGGCCGGGATTGCGGGGCTTGCCTTCCTGCACCCATTTCTCGCGTGACTGGCCGCCCTTCCAGGCACGGGTGGTGAAGCCGAGCACTTCCACCTTCACCGCGCAGCGTTCCAGCGTGCGGGCCAGGATGTCGCCGCACATGGCGGCCACGGTGATCGGCCGGCCGCGCATGGAGCCGGAATTGTCGATCAGCAGCGTGACGACGGTATCGCGGAAATCGGTGTCGAGCTCGCGCTTGTAGGACAGAGCCAGCATCGGGTTGATCACGATGCGCGACAGCCGGCCGGCGTCGAGCATGCCCTTCTTCCAGGTCGAACTCCCAGGCGCGGGTCTGCTGCGCCATCAGCTTGCGCTGCAGGCGGTTGGCGAGCTTGGAGATCACGCCCTGCAGATGCTGCAACTGCTGGTCCAGCTGCTGGCGCAGCCGGGCGAGTTCCTCGGCGTCGCAGAGGTCCTCGGCGTCCACTTCCTCGTCGTATTGGCGGGTGAAGGCGCGATAGCCGGCCTCGCTGTCGGCGGGGTTGCGGTCGCGGCGCTGCTGGGGTCCGCCGGGACGGTCGTCGCCCTCGGCGGCGGCGGCGTCTTCCTCGGCGTCTTCCGCGCCGTCGTCGTCGGCGGCCTCGCCTTCCATTTCGTCGGGCTGGGCGCCGAGCATGGATTCCGCTTCGGACTCGGACTGGCCTTCGCCGTCCTGCGAATTGTCCTGCTGGCCGGACTGTTCGGCGCCGTCCTCGCCTTCCTCGTTGTTGTCGTCGGGCTCGGCCTCGGATTCCGCCTCGGCCAGGTCCAGCGCCGCGAGCAGCTTGCGGGCGGCGCGGGTGAAGGCGCGCTGGTCGTCCTGGGTGCTGCTCATTTCGGTCAGCGCGGCCTTGGCGTCGTCGGTCAGGCCGTCGCGCCACAGGTCCAGGATGCGCTGCGCCGGCGCCGGCGGCGGTTCGCCGGACATGCGTTCGCGCGCCAGCAGCGCCAGCGCCTCGGCGACCGGCAGCTGGTCCTTCCGCGTCATGCGGTCGTAGCCCTCGGCCTCGCATTCCTCGGTCAGCTTGGCGCGCAGATTGGCCGACACGCCGGACATGTGCCGCGCGCCGATGGCCTCCACGCGCGCCTGTTCGATGCGCGTCATAGGCGTCTTTCGCCTCGCGCCGGCCGGCATGCGGGCCTGGTGCACCGCGTCGTCGTGATGGCGCAGGCGCAGCGCCATCGCGTCCGACTGGCCGCGCAGCTTGGCCATCTCGGCGGCCGGCAGCGCGCGGGTCGGCAGCGGCAGGCGGGCGCGCTTGCCGGCGATGCCGGACGGTCCGGGCTGGAACGCCACCTGCACGTCCGGCCTGCTCCGCGATCGCGCGCAGCGCACCGGCGGTGGCGCGCTTGAACTCCTCCGCGCGGGCGTTGTCCTTGTTGCCTGACCGCTCATAGCGTTGTCTCCAGCCTAATCACGTCCCTGGTCAGGACAGCCTACTTACGCATGAACCCGCCGGTGGGGATGTCCTCGTTGAAGCAACGCTGGTAGTATTCCGCCACCGTGGTGCGTTCCGCCTCGTCGCATTTGTTCAGGAAGCTGACGCGGAAGGCGAAGCCGACATCGCCGAAGATGCGCGCGTTCTCGGCCCAGGTGATGACCGTGCGCGGCGACATGACGGTGGAGATATCGCCGTTGATGAAGCCGGCGCGGGTCAGGTCGGCCAGCGCCACCATGCTTTCCACCGCTTCTTCGTCGCCGGGTCCTTCGGATCCAGGCCCAGCTTGGCGGTGACGATCGCCGATTTCCGCGCCGTGCGGCAGGTAGTTCAGCGTGGCGACGATGTTCCAGCGGTCCATCTGGCCCTGATTGATCTGCTGGGTGCCGTGATAGAGGCCGGTGGTGTCGCCCAGGCCCACCGTGTTGGCGGTGGAGAACAGGCGGAAGGACGGATGCGGGCGGATGACGCGGTTCTGGTCGAGCAGGGTCAGCTTGCCCTCGACCTCCAGCACGCGCTGGATCACGAACATCACGTCCGGGCGGCCGGCGTCGTATTCGTCGAACACCAGGGCGCAGGCGTGCTGCAGCGCCCAGGGCAGGATGCCCTCGCGGAATTCGGTGATCTGCTTGCCGTCCTTCAGGACGATGGCGTCCTTGCCGATCAGGTCGATGCGGCTGATGTGGCTGTCCAGGTTGACCCGGATGCAGGGCCAGTTCAGGCGCGCGGCCACCTGCTCGATATGGGTCGATTTGCCGGTGCCGTGATAGCCCTGGATCATGACGCGGCGGTTGTGGGCGAAGCCGGCGAGGATCGCGAGCGTGGTCTCCCGGTCGAACTTGTAGGAGGTGTCGATATCCGGCACGTGTTCCGTGCGGATGGAGAACGCCGGCACCTCCATGTCGACATCGAGGCCGAAGGTCTCGCGGACCTTCACCGTGGTATCGGGGATATTGATCGCGGAGGTCGGGCCGCGCTTCGGCGATAGCTGTGACGGTGTTCATAGGCCAGCGTGTCCTGTGTGTTCGATGAAAAATTTAACCACGCCCGCGCCGGGAACGACAAGGTCTCCGCAATTTTCACGCGAACGGGCTGCATCCGAACGAGCTTCATGGGCCGGGTCTTGTTCTAGCCGGCCGCCTGAAGCCGGGGTTCCGCGGCGAGTTTGGTGCGCACCGCGGCATAGGCGAGGTTGATCGTCTTCAGCCGCTCTTCCGCCGTCTCGTCGCCGCCATTGGCGTCGGGATGGTGGCGCTTGGCCAGCTCCTTATAGCGCGTCTTGACCTGATCCAGCGTGGTCGGCCAGCTCAGTCCGAGCGTCGCCATCGGCTCCCGCAAATCGGTCGGCGTCTGCTCGGAAGCACCGCGCCCGCGGGCCGGGCCTTGATTGACGCCGCCGGCGGCGAGGATATGCAACGGGTCGTGCAGGGCATCCTCGTTCCCAGGCATGACCGGAGCCGAGGCTCCCAAGCGGCCAGCTCGGCCGCTGCCAGGAGGTGTCGGCGCGCAGCTGCGCCTCGATCTGGCCCGGCGTCATGCCTTTGTAGAAATCCCAGGAGGCGTTGTAGGCGCGCACATGCTCCAGGCAGAACCACCAGTAATCGTTCAGGGCGGTGCGGGATTTGGGCGCGCGGTATTCCCCCATGCCGCAGCAGGCGGGCATGTCACAGGTCCGACCCGGCGCAGCCGGATCGGGCGCGTAGGCCCTGGGGCGCGCGTTACGACGGATCATGCTGAAGTTATGGCCATCCTACCGCCCGGTTGGCAACAGGGACCGCCTGAAAAAGCGGGCCGCTTGGAAAAAGCGGTTGGCGTCACCTCCGGGTTGGTCGATATGTGATGCATGCAGCACACTCCTTCAAGTCAAAGCACCCATCCCGGCCGTGCGGCCAGGATCGAGCGGATCCTGCGCGAGGCCTTCGCGCCCAGCACATTGCTGGTTGTCGATGACAGCGCCAGGCACGCCGGCCATGCCGGTGCCGCCCCGGGCGGGGAGACGCATTATTCTGTTCTTATCGTCACTCCGGCCTTCGCGGGGGTTAACCGCGTGGCCCGTTCCCGCGCCGTGCACGATGCGCTGGCGGGCGAGTTCGCCAGCGGCCTGCACGCCCTGGCGCTGACCCTGCGCACGCCGGAAGAGCAAAGCCGGATCGGCTGAAAGGAGCCCCCGATGTCGAGCCGTGAAGACCTGCAAACGAGAGAGGGGGCGATCGCACGCGCCGAAGCCTTCTTCGACGATGGCGGCTTCCGCGCCCGCCTGGCGGAACTGGTGGCGGTGCCCAGCACCTCCCAGGACCCCGGGCACGAGGCGGATCTGTGGCGCTATCTGCGCGACTTCATCGCCCCCTGGCTGGAGCGCATGGGGTTTGCCACCGAAATCCATGCCAATCCGCTGCCCGGCTTCGGCCCGATCCTGACCGGCGAAAGGATCGAGGACCCGGCCCGCCCCACCATTCTGACCTACGGCCACGGCGACACCGTGCGCGGGCTGGAGGACCAGTGGCGCGCCGGCCTCGATCCCTGGACGCTGACGGTGGAGGGCGACCGCTGGTATGGCCGCGGCACCGCCGACAACAAGGGCCAGCACGCGCTCAACCTTTCCGCCCTGGAAGCCGTGCTGGCCGAGCGCGGCGGCAGGCTGGGGTTCAACCTGAAGATCGTGCTGGAGACCGCGGAGGAACGCGGCTCCCTGGGCCTGCGGGAGTTTGTCGCGGCCAACAGCGAAAAACTCGCCGCCGACGTGCTGATCGCCAGCGACGGTCCGCGCGTGATGCCGGAAACGCCGACCATCGCCACCGGCAGCCGCGGGACGTTTCATTTCGACCTGATCGTCGATCTGCGTCCCGGCGGCGTGCATTCCGGCCATTGGGGCGGCCTGACCACGGACCCGGCGGTGGTGCTGGCGCACGCCATCGCCAGCATCTGCGACCGCCACGGCAAGATCCTGGTACGCGACTGGCTGCCCAACGGCGGTAAATCCGAAGGCAATGCCAGCGCGGTGCCCCCCAGCGTGCGCGAGGCGCTGGCCGGCTGCGTGGTGGGTGGCGGCGCGGAGTCCGCAACGATCGACCCCGATTGGGGCGAGCCCGGCCTGAGCGCCGCCGAGAAGATCTATGGCTGGACCGGCTTCATCGTGCTGGCGATGCTGTCCGGCCGGCCGGAGAACCCGGTGAACGCCGTGGCCCCCAACGCCCGCGCGCATTGCCAGATCCGCTACACCACCGACAGCGACCCCGACACCTTCACCGCCGCCCTGCGCCGGCATCTGGACGCGCACGGCTTTCCCGAGGTGAAGATCGAAAGCTCCTACGTCCGCATGAACGCCAGCCGCACCGATCCCGCCGACCCCTGGGTGAAGTGGGCGGTGGCGAGCATGGAAAAATCACTGCCGGGCCAGCGCGTGCAGGTGATCCCCAACGCCTCCGGCGGCCTGCCCGGCGACGTGTTCATCGACCATCTCGGCGTGAAGCTGATCTGGGTGCCGCACAGCTACAACGGCTGCAAGCAGCATGGCCCGGACGAGCATTTTCTCACCGGCCCGGCGCGGGAGGGCATCGCCGCGTTCGCCGGGCTTTGGTGGGATTTGGGCGAAGGCGGAATTCCGCAGACTAAAACTTAGCGTGAATACAGGCGGTTGTGGAGGAATTTTAACATAACGGGCCTTGAGCGTCCGGAAAATCTCCTCGAAGTTGTCGGCGCGGGACCTGGCGTGCGCCCGTTCGCTGAGCGGAACGCCGTGGGCGCGATCCGGCAAGCCGAAGGCCGAAGAGGAGGTAGTCTTGTACGCAAATCCGGATTTGATCGCGCAAATCCAATGACGCCCGCGCGCGCCCTGCGGCGAGGCCTCCTTCTCGCCGCTCTGCTGCCCGGATTGCTCGGCATTGGCCTGGCAAGCGCCCTCGCCAAGGCGCCGAAGCGCGCGTCGCCCGTTGCGGTTTCCCATGCCGGGAAGGCGCGGCCGCATCATCGCCATGCGGCCAGGCCCGTACAGCACGGCAGCAGCACGCAAAGGCCGCTTCCCGTGTCCGCAAGGCGCCTGGCCAAGCCGCCCATGCCACGGTTCATGCCGCTCAGTTGCCGCTGGTGATCGTCGATGCGGGCCATGGCGGCGTGGATGCCGGTGCGGTCGGTCCGTCGGGGACACTGGAAAAGACCGTGACTCTCGCAACCGCGCGGGAGCTCGGCCGCCAGCTCCGGGCCACCAGGCGCTATCGCGTCCTGCTCACCCGCGACAGCGATGTTTTCGTTCCGCTCCCCGCGCGGCTTCGGTTCGCGATCGCGCATAAGGCGGCGCTGATGATCTCCATTCACGCGGATGCTTCCACGAACCATCGGGCACGGGGCGCGAGCGTGTATGTCCGGCCCGCGCAGTCCTCGGGTCCGCAGGTCGCCCATCTTTCCGCGCATCGCGGCAATTCCCGCGCGATCGCCGATGCATTAGCCAAACCCGGACAACCGGCACCGGGATCGGCCCGCCTGCAGCTCGTGATGGTGGACAGCCTCGACGACGATCTTTCGATGGTGCCAGACCCCGCACGGCAGGGGCGCTTCTACGTGCTTGGCGCGCTTGGCATTCCGAGTGTGCTGGTGGAAACGGGCTTCATTTCCAATCGGCAGGACGAGGCGCTGCTGCGCCGCCCCCCACACCGCGCGGTGATCGCGCGGGCGCTGCGGGACGCGGTCGATACCTATTTCGCGGAAAAACAGGTTCACCCGCCCCACACCTGAACGGACCGAGGGCGTCCGGGGCGGTGTGGTCAGTGCAGCGGAACACCGCCCACGGTAATCCGGTGCATCAGCCGCCGCTGGCCGTGGTAGTCGTTCACCGCCAGATGCCAGGTGGAGCGGTTGTCCCAGAACGCGATCGAGCCTTCCCGCCAGCGGAACCGGCAGGTGAATTCCGGCCTTGTCGCCTGCGCATACAGATATTGCAGCAGCGGGCGAGAACTCCTCGTCGGTCCAGCCCTCGAAGCGCAAGGTGAAGCCGGGATTGACGTACAGCGCGGGCCGCCCGGTGTCGGGGTGGCGGATCACCACCGGGTGCACCGCGTCCTGCGTCGCCAGTTCCGGGTTCAGGATCCGGTCCTTCATTTCCGCCGGGCGGCCGGATTTCTGACCGAAGACGTGGCGGGAGGAGTGCACCGCCCGCATGTCGGCCAGCCGCGACTTCAACCCGTCCGACAGCGCGTCATAGGCGGCGTACATGCTGGCGAAGATCGTGTCGCCGCCGTAGTCGGGCACCTCGCGCGCATACAGCACCGATCCCAGCGCGGGAGCGGCGTCGTAGCTGTGGTCGGTGTGCCAGCCGCCGCCGATATTGGCCTTCTGCTCCGGTTCCTTGCGCACCTCGGCGATCATCGGCCAGCCATCCACGGCCTTGAAGAACCGGTTGGTCTCGATCGGGCCGAAATGCTCGGCGAACGCCACGTGCTGCGCCGGGGAAAGCTCCTGGTCGCGGAAGAAGATCACGCCGTGATCGCCGAAGGCCTGGCGGATCTGGGCAAGCTGATCCTGGGGCAGCGGGCGAGACAGATCGACGCCGCTGATCTCGGCGCCGACCGCCCCGGCGATCGGCT
The DNA here is from genome assembly GCA_963839645.1 of uncultured Alphaproteobacteria bacterium. GTDB lineage: Bacteria > Pseudomonadota > Alphaproteobacteria > Acetobacterales > Acetobacteraceae > PALSA-911. The sequence goes on from CAWIVZ010000004.1 coordinate 41,879, forward strand.
GCACCTGGATGCGGGTGTTGCGCATGATGGTTCCCCCTGTTCCGGCCCTGTGGCACCTGCCGCCTTGGCTCAGTTCAGCCGCTTCGTCGCCTTGGCGCAAGGTGGCTGCCCAGATCAGCCAACCAGGTCAGCCAACCAGATCAGCCGCCCAGATAGGCCGCCACCACCGCCGGATCATTGGCAACGATATCGGCCGGGCCGTGGGTGACGATGCGCCCGGTTTCCAGGACATAAGCGTAGTCGGCGACATCCAGCGCGGCGGAGGCATTCTGCTCGACCAGCAGGATCGTGATGCCTTCCCGCTTCAGGTCGGAAATGATCGCGAAGATCTCCTCCACGAACAGCGGCGCCAGGCCCATGCTCGGCTCGTCCAGCAGCAGCAGCTTCGGCGCCCCCATCAGGGCGCGGCCCAAGGCCAGCATCTGCTGTTCGCCGCCCGACATCGATCCGGCCAGCTGATCCAGCCGCTCGCGCAGCCGGGGGAAGCGCGCCAGCACGGCTTCCTGGCGCCGGGCGATCTCGGCACGGTCGGAAACCAGCCAGGCGCCGACGGCAAGGTTCTCCGCCACGGTCAGTTCGGCGAAAACCTGCCGCCCTTCCGGCACCTGCAGCAGACCGGCGGCGGCGATGCGGTGCGGGCGCAGGCCGGTGATGTCCGCCCCGTCCAGGCGCACCTGCCCGGCACGCGGGCGCACCAGGCCGGACAGCGCGCGCATCGTCGTGGTCTTGCCCGCGCCGTTCGCCCCGATCAGGCAGACCACCTGTCCGGTGGCGACGGTCAGGTCGATGCCGCGCAGCGCTTCGGTGCGGCCATAGGAGACGCTGAGGCCCTGAACCCGCAGGCTGCTCATGAGCCGGCTGCCCGCCGGGCCAGCCGCTCGGCAACCTTGTGGCCCAGATAGGCCTCGATCACCGTGGTCTCCTGGCGTACCTCGATCGGCGTGCCCTCGAAGATGCGGCGGCCGAAATTCAGCACGGTGATGCGGTCCGACAGATCCATCACGAAGCCCATGTCGTGCTCCACCAGTAGGACGGTGGTGCCCCCGTCGCGGATGCGGCGCACCAGGGCCTTCAGGGCGTCCGTCTCGGCCGGGTTCATGCCGGCGGCCGGTTCGTCCAGCAGCAGCAGGCGCGGGCTGGCGGCGAGCGCGCGGGCGATCTCCAGCCGGCGCTGGTCGCCATAGGGCAGGGCGGCGGCGCGGTTTTCTGCCTGGTCCGCGAGGCCGACCAGATCCAGCACCTCGCGCGCCCGGGCAACCGCATGGCGTTCCGCGTGGCGAAACCCGGGCAGGCGCAGGATCACGGCGCCGAGCCCGACACCCAGGCGCGCATGCAGGCCGGTGAGCACGTTTTCCAGCACCGTCATGGAAGCGAAGATGCGGATGTTCTGGAATGTCCGCGCCATGCCGAGGCCAGCGCGGCCATGCACCGGAAGGGAGGTGATGTCCCGGCCGGCGAAGTGGATCGATCCGTCGCTCGGCGGCACCAGGCCGGAGATCAGGTTGAACATCGTGGTCTTGCCGGCGCCGTTCGGGCCGATCACGGCGTGAATGGTGCCCTCGGCCACGGCAAGATCGACCTGATCGACGGCCGTGAGGCCGGCGAAGCGGCGGGTGAGGCCTTCTGTCCGCAGCAGGCTCATGCGGCGCGCCTTCGCATGCGCCAGCCGAGCAGGCCGTTCGGCAGGAACAGCACGGCCAGCACGATGATCAGCCCGTTGAACACCAGCCGCAGGTCGGAAAAGCCGCGCAGCAGTTCCGGCAGCAGAGTCAAAATCCATGCGCCCAGCACCGGGGCCAGCGGCGTGCCGATGCCGCCGAGCAGTGCGAAGGACAGAATCGTCACCGCCGGCTCGAAGCCATACTCGTTCGGGCCGATGAAGCTCGACACATGCGCGCTCAGCGCCCCGGCGATCCCGGCCAGCACGGCGGAGGCCAGCAGCGCGCCCATCCGGTAGGCGCCGATGTTGACGCCCATCACCTGCGCCGCGTTCTCGTCCTCGCGCAGCGCCTCCATCGCCCGGCCGATCCCGCTGCGCCCGACCAGCCACAGGATCAGGATCGCCGCGGCCAGCAGGCCATAGATCATCCAGAAATTCGCCCGCTCCGGTATGCCGGACAGGCCCAGCGCGCCGCCGACATAGTCGATGTTCAGATAGGCCGCGCGCAGCACCTCGCCGAGGCCGATGGTGGCGATCGCCAGATAGACGCCCGACAGCCGCAGCGTCGGCACGCCGATCGCCAGCGCGAAGAGCACGGGCACGACGCAGGATGCCGGCAGCACCACGAAGAACGGCCAATGCAGCTTCAGCGTCATCAGCGCCGAGGAATACGCCCCCAGCCCCATGAACGCCGCCTGCCCGAGCGACAGCTGCCCGACCGCCAGCACCACGTACATCGACAGCGCCAGCAACCCGTTGATGCCGAGCGCATAGACGACGTTCTGATAGGTCCAAAGGAAATCATCCAGCCAGGCCGGCATCACGCCCTCCGCACCACGGCGCGGCCGAACAGGCCGGAGGGCCGTGTCCACAGCACCAGCACCAGGATGGCGAAGGCCACCGCCTCCTTCATGCCGGAGGCGACATAGCCGGCGGTGAGCACCTCGATCACCCCCAGCAACAGCCCGGCGATCAGCGCGCCGCGGATGTCGCCGAGGCCGCCGACGATGATGACGACGAAGCCGCGCAGCATCATCGCCTCGCCCATATAGGGCTGGATGGCGTTGAAGTTCAGGCCGATCAGCACCCCGCCGGCGCCGGCCAGGCAGCCGGAAAGGAACGACACCAGCGCCGCGATCCGCCCGGTGTCGATGCCCATCAGCCCCGCCGTGTCCGGCCGCTCCGCCATCGCGCGGATGGCGAGACCGAGCCTTGTGCCGCGGATCAGCAGCAGCAGCGCGGCGACCAGGATGCCGGTCGTCACCAGGATCAGCAATTGCGCCTCGGTGACGCGCAGGCCGGCGATGACCAGGGCGTCAGAGCCCAGCAGCCCCGGCGGCAGGCGCTGGATGTCCGGGCCGAGGAACGTGGTCATGCCCGCATACAGCGCCAGCACGGCCCCCAACGTGACCATCAGCGACGCCAGTTCCGGCGCCCCCTTCCGCCGCAGCCGTGTCAGCAGCAACCAGTCCAGTGCCACCGCCAGCAGGCCGGTGCCCAATGCGGCCAGCGCCAGCGCGGCCCAGATCCCCAGGCCGCCCAGGCGCGTCAGATACAGCGCCATGAACGCGCCGGCGGAAAAGTAGAAGCCGTAGGTGAGGTTGATCACCCGCAGCACACCGAACATCAGCGTGAAGCCGAGCGCGAACAACGCATAGGTCGCGCCCAGCAGCACGCCGTTGGTAAGCTGTTGGGCTAGCAAGGAAGGAAGGCGAGGGGCGCTGCCCCCTCGACCCCCGCCAGAGGCTGGGCCTCTGGACTGCCGATTGTTTTCTGGATGAAGGGGGCATTCGAGACCACGCGACGGCAAGGGCGGTGATTGCCCCCTTCATCCAGAAAACAGTATGGGGTTTCCAAAGGGCGAGCCCTTTGGCGGGGTCCAGGGGCAGCGCCCCTGGCCTTGCTTCCTTCCTTGCCCACCGGACTACCGAGCGATGCCGAACTTGCCGCCCTGCATTTCCAGCACCACCACGCCCTCGGTGGAGGCCGGGTCGCGGCCGGGGGTGAAGGTGAAGGGGCCCATCACGCCGGTGAAGCTGGTCTTGGTCAGGGCATCGCGGATCTTCTCGGGATCGGCCGCGCCCGCGCGGTCGATGGCGGCAGCGGCGATGAACATCGTGTCATAGGCCTGGGCGGCGAACTGGTCGGGCGCCTTGTTGTACTTGGCCTTGAAGGCGGCGACGAACTTCTCGTTCAACGGGTCCGCCTTGGCGATGAACCACGGGCTGCCCACGATCAGGCCGTCGGCCGCGGCGCCGGCGATGTCGCCGAGCTTGGGCGAGTTCGCGCCATTGCCGCCGATGAACTGGGTTTCCTTGCCGAAGCCGAGCTGGCGCGCCTGCAGCAGCACGCCGGAGACGGGTTCAACCAGGGCGGAGATGCCGACCGCGTCCGGCTTCAGCCCCTTGATCTTGGTCAGCTGGGCGGAGAAATCCGTGTCCTTGCTGCCGAAGCTCTCGATGGCGACGATCTTCAGGCCGAGCTTCTCGGCCGCGGCCTTCATCGTGTCGAAGCCGGATTTCGAGAACGCGTCGTCATTGGCGTACATCAGCGCGATGGTCTTCACGCCGCGGCTCTGCGCCTTCTTCAGCGTGACGGGGATCACGTCCGCCTCGGGCAGCGAGGTGCGGAAGATGTACGGCCCGATCTCGGTGATCCCCGCCGCGGTGGTGGAGGTGCCGATGGTCGGGATCTTGCGCTCGTTGGTGACCGGACCGACCGCGAACATCTCGTTGGACAGGGTCGGGCCGATGATCATCGCCACCTTGTCGCGCCCGATCAGCTTGCGCGCCGCGTTGATCGCCTGGTCCTTGTTGCCGGCGCTGTCTTCCACCGTCAGGGCGATCTTCTGCCCGCCGAGCACGCCCTTCTGGTTGATCTCGTCCAACGCCAGTTCCAGCCCGGCCTTGATGGCGATGCCGTAGGCCGCGGCGGGGCCGGACAGGATCTCGATCGCGCCGACGGGTACGTCGGCCCGAGCGGGGGCGGCCGAGAGGGTGATGGCGGCAACCAGTGCCGCCGCGCCTGCGGTGAAATGACGCCGGATCATGGGGTGTTCCTCCAAACGAGAACGGGCAAAAGTGAGCGGGCACGCAGCCGTGCGGCCGGGAAACTACCCGAAATGGCCCCATAGGCAATGCGCCCGTTGCCGCCCGACCGGCGGAAGGCCATGCTCCCGGCCGGTCAAAATCGGACATCGAGGGAACGGACATGCAGGATCTGCGGGGAAAATGCGCGATCGTCACGGGTGGCGCGTCGGGTATCGGCTTTGGAATCGCCGCGGCGCTGGCGGGCGCCGGGGCGAATATCGTGCTGGCCGACATCAATCCCGCCAAGCTGGAAACCGCGCGCCAGGCGATCGAGAAGCGGGGCGAGAAGCTGGGTGTGCGCTCCATCGGCGTGACGGTGGACGTGTCCGAGCCGTCCTCCATCGCGGCGCTGGGGCAGGCGGCCGAGGCCGCGTTCGGCAAGATCCACATCCTGGCGAACAACGCCGGCGTGGCGATGCATGGCACGCCGGTGGAGAAGGTCACGCTCGATGAGTGGAACTGGGTGATGGGCGTGAACATCAACGGCGTCATCAACGGCATCCACGCCCTGGTGCCGCGGATCCGCCGGCACGGGGAGGGCGGGCATGTCGTCAACACCGCCTCGATCTCCGGCTTTTTCGTCCGCGCCGGGCGCAACCAGGGCGCCTATGCGATGACCAAATACGCCGTGGTGGCGCTGTCGGAAGCGCTGGAGCAGGAACTGGAGGGCTCCGGCATCGGCGTCTCCGTGCTGTGCCCGGGGGCGGTGCAGACCGGCATCTTCCAGTCCGCCGCCAGCCGCCCGGACCGCTTCGGCGGGGCGTTCGAGCGGCCGGAGCAGGCGCGGATGAGCGACATGCTGGACGGCGGCCTGACGCCCGAGCAGGTCGGGGCGCGGGTGCTGCGCGCGATCCGGAACGACGAATTCTACGTGTTCACCCATGCCGGGGAGCGGGAGGTGATCCGCCAGCGCTTCGAGCGGATCGACGCCGCCTTCGACGCGGTGGGTAAACCGTGATCGATCGGGGTGCGCGGCCGGCGTGAATTGGCGCTGGACCGGCGCGTCGGATCGGGTCAGGATTGGCATTAGACCATTCGGGGGCGTCTCTGTCAGACATGCTTCGCACGATTGCAGCTGGCGTAGCTGCCTGATGAGCCAGGTGGTCAGTCTCCACCCGGTTCGTGGCAGCGACGATACGCTTTGGGCGGTGGTGGCCTCCGTGGGGCGCAAGAACCGCGTTGCCGAGATCTACCCAAGCCGCCACGCGGCCCTCGCCGACCGGGCATGGCGCGAACAGCAGGTCAGTGAATATTCCGGGTTCCTGCGGACCTGCAGCCAGCCGATGCCGCGCTACAGCGTGGCACCGGTGCGCCGCGCGGATTTGCCCAAGGGCTGGAAGCCATTGCCGGCATTGGGTTTCCTCCGCGGGCAGTTCATCTGAGCGGCTGGGGAGTAAGGTTGGGGCTTTGCCCCAAACCCCAGGAGGGCTCCGCCCCTCCACCCCGCAAGGGCACTCGTTCCCTTGACCCTAATTAGTTTGGTTCGTTGGGAAAGGGGGCATAACCGGCATAGCCGTTGATCGGCTTCGACGCGCCCCCTTTCCCAACAAACCAGTCCAAGGGGTTGAGGGGACAAGTCCCCTCACGGGTGAAGGGCAGAGCCCTTCCGGGGTTTGGGGCGGAGCCCCAACCTCACTCCGCGGCGCTGAAGAAGGCCCGCAGGTGGAGCAGCAGTTCCTCCGGCTGTTCTTCCGGCATCCAGTGGCCGCAATTCTCGATCACCCCGCCGCGGACGTCGGTCGCCATGCTTTTCAGCGACTCCAGCACCTCCGTCCGCCGTCCCCAGGAACTGTTGCCGCCCAGCGCCAGCACAGGCATCGGCAGCTTGAAGCTCTGGCTGATCGCCTGGTTGTCGGCGATGTCGCGCGGGATGTTGCGGTAGTAGGCGAAGCCGGCCCGCAGCGCGCCGGGCTGGCGGTAGGTGCGCAGGTATTCGGCGATGTCCTCGTCCGGGATGACGTTCGGGTGGTGGCCGTAATTGCGGTAGAACCAGCCGAAATAGATGTCCTCCCGCCCGGCGACCAGCGCTTCCGGCAGGTCAGCGGTCTGCTGGAACGCGTGGTGCCAGCGCCTGCCGCCCTGGCTGATGTTGGCGCTGCCGTCGCCGGGGATGGCCACGTCCAGGATCACCAGCTTGCGCACCGCTTCGGGGTGCGCGGCGGCGATGGCGTAGGCGGTGGGGCCGCCCCAGTCGTGCCCGACCAGATGGAACGCATCGATGCCCAGCTTTTCATGCACCAGGCGCCAGACGTCGTTGCCGACGGTCTTCTTGTCGTAGCCGTCGGCGGGGCGGGAGCTGTCGCCGAGGCCCCGCAGGTCCGGCGCGATCACCCGGTAGTTCTTGGCGAGTTCCGGGATGATATGGCGCCATTCGTACCAGGTCTGCGGCCAGCCATGCAGCAGCACGACCGGAAAGCCCTGGCCGGCGGTGACGTAGTGCAGGCGGACATCGCCGAGGTCGGTATGGTGATGGTGGATCATCGTGCTGGTTCCCGCGTTTCCAATAGGGCAGGTGAAGTATCGGGCATCAGCGCGCCGAGTCCAAATAGGTCTCGATCGCCCAGGGATCGTCGGCCAGCACGATCATCGGCACCTTCTTCTCGCCGCCGATGTCGATCATCGCCAGCAGGCGCTGTCCCCATGCCTGTGCTCCAGACTTAACAGTCAACCGCAACGATGCTAAGCGGATGAGCAATAACGTCAGCGACGGGGGAAGCGAGTATGGGGAAGCTGGATGGTCAGGTTGCGATCGTGACCGGTGCGGGGCGAGGCCTGGGGCGCGCTTATGCACGTCGCCTCGCCGGACTGGGTGCCAAGGTTGCGGTGACCGACCTTGATTTGAAATCCTACGCCGAGTTCGAGGCCGAGGCGAAGGAAATGACGGCGGACAGCACGGTCGACGAAATCAACGCGGCGGGCGGCGAGGCGATTGGTATCGAAATGGATGTCCGCGACAATGCATCGGTCGATGCCATGGTGCAGAAGGTTCGCGACACCTGGGGGCGGGTCGATATTCTCGTGGCCAATGCCGGCGGCGGCCGCGGCCGGCCGGTCGATACCAAGGCCAGCACGCTCAGCCCCGATCTGATGCGCTTGGTGACGGAGATGAACTACTACGGCACCGTCTACTGCGTTAACGCTGTGGCGCCGATCATGAAGGCACAGCATTTCGGCAAGATCGTCACGGTTGCCTCCGTCGCCGCCCTGGGGCCCTCGGTTGACGGCGGCTATGCGCATTATGGCGCGGCGAAGGCAGCCATCCTGCATTACACGCGCTACCTGGCCCAGGATCTCGGACCACACGGGATCAACGTCAACTGCATCGCGCCAGGCACGATCACAACCGGCCGGATCGTTGCGATGGTCATGCCAAACCAGGCCAATGCCAACCGCGACCGCACGGAACAGGTCGCGCTACGCCGCCTGGGCGGGGTCGAAGACTGTGCCAAGGTCGTCGAGTTCCTGACCACCGATCTGTCTGACTATGTGACCGGCCAGTGCATAGCGATCGATGGCGGGTTGATCCGGTCGGCATGAACGGTTGCTGTTGAAGCGACCATCCGGATTTCTGCCTGGCGTCAGAACGGCCGGGGCCTTATGCGGCAATGGCCGGAACCTCACGGGGATGCGCGCAACGCAAGATTGCGCGCATCCGTGCGGCCGTCACTCGAACTGGAGGCCCTTCATCCCGCCCTTCGTGCGCCAATCGCGGACGAGGTCGTAGAACACCAAGGGCCCCGCGCCGTAGAGATCGCTGAAAAAGCCACCGTTCCCGAGTTTGCCCTCGGCGTTGTAGTAGCCGGGCGTGCAGTCGCTGAAGAACTTCTCGTTCTGCAGCGGGGTGTCGCGGATCGTCTGGACCCAGTCGGCCTCGGCCTCGGCGGTCGGCTCGACGATTTGCGCCTGCCTTAGTTTGGCCTGCTGGATGATTTCGGCGATGTGACGCGCCTGCTCATCGAGCATATGCGGTGAAGTTCGCCGTCACCGCATTCTGCAGCGAGGCCCAGATGAAAGCAGTTCGGGAAGCCGTGACTGTAGAAGCCATGCAGCGTCCTGGTCCCGTCCGCCCAATAGCTCGGTGAGCGACTGGCCGCCGCGGCCGTAGATCTCGAAGCCGGCGCGGCGCGTATAGGCCGTGCCGACCTCGAACCCGGTCGCGAAGATGATGCAGTCGACCTCGTACTCGACGCCATCGAACACCAGGCCCTTTTCGGTCATGCGGTCGACGCCGCGTCCCTTGGTATCGACCAGCGTGACGTTCGGGCGGTTGAAGGTCGGCAGATATTCGTCATTGAAGGTCGGCCGCTTGCAGAACTGGCGATACCACGGCTTCAGCGCCTCGGCCGTCGGCGTGGTCCTTCACGATCGCGTCGACCCGCGCGCGGATCTGGTTCATCTTCTTGAAGTCGGCCAGCTCCAGCGAATCCGATAGCTCTTCGGGTGATGGGCCGCCGGACTTCGCCCGGTTTCCGGCGAATCGCCGAGGTTGCGGATGATGTCGGTCCAGCCGTCGCTGACCAGGTCCTCGTCCTGGCGTGCCGCCGTTGACCAGGATGTTGAAGTTGTCCATGCGCCGTTTCTGCCAACCCGGAGTGAGCGTCTTGACCCATTCGGGATCGGTCGGACTGATTGCGGCGCACATCGACCGATGACGGCGTGCGCTGGAAGACATACAGATGCTGCGCATGCCTGCCGAGATGCGGCACGCATTGGATCGCGGTCGCGCCGGTCCCGATGATGGCGACGCGCTTGTCGGCGAGCTTGTGCAGATTCCCGGTCGTATCGCCGCCGGTATAGTCATAGTCCCATCGGCTGGTATGGAAAGTGTGGCCCTTGTAGCTGTCGATGCCGGGAATGCCGGGCAGCTTCGGCCGGTTGAGCGGGCCGTTCGACATCACCACGTAGCGCGCCTTCATGCGGTCGTCGCGATTGGTGGTGATCAGCCATTGGCATCTCGTCTTCGAGCCAGCGCAGTTCCTTGATTTCGGTCTGGAAGCACGCGCCGCGATAGAGATCGAAGTTCTTGGCGATGCGCCGCGCATGTTCGCAGATCTCGGGCGCGAAGGAGTATTTCTCCTTCGGGATGTAGCCGGTCTCTTCGAGCAGCGGCAGGTAGATGTAGGCCTCGATGTCGCATTGCGCGCCGGGATAGCGATTCCAGTACCAGGTGCCGCCGAAATCGCCGCCCTTCTCGATGATGCGGATGCTGTCGATGCCGGCCTCGCGCAGACGGGCGCCGGCCATCAGGCCGCCGAAGCCGCCGCCGATGATCAGGACGTCGACCTCATCGTTGAGCGGGTCGCGGGTGAAACCGGGTTCGACATAGGGATCATCGACATAGCGCCTGAAATCGCCCTTGACCTCGACATACTGGTCGATTGCCGTCGGGGCGCAGGCGCTTGTCGCGCTCCTCGCGGTACTTGGCGCGCAAGGGCGTCGGGATCGAAATCGAGATCCGGCTCGGCGAGGGCGGTGTTGGTAGAGGCAGCGGCATTATCCGGGGCGTCGAGGGTCATGGTTGGCTCCGAAGACAGGTTCAGTTATGGCCGCGTTGGGCGGAAGAGCAGGCTAACGAGACATTTCAAATTCGCAATTCTCGCGTGATCCGAGATGAAGCCAGATCGAGGTTGACCCGATCCGCAGTCCGGCATCCGCGGTGCGCGCCGCACACTCGCTCGTCACGGGATTGGCCTAGGCTCCGGCGCCGAACGAGGCTGGATCGGCGGGGAGCCCCACATGGCAACGGTAACTCCGTCGCCGACGCTGTCAATCTAACCGCATGCGGTCACGCTACTGTCCGCTGCCCGAGGGTTTCGACTTGCTCTGACACGACCATGTGGCATCCTGGCCGCCATGGCTCACCCCACCTCGAAACGCGTTATCTTTGCCGCCCTGATCGGCAACCTCCTGATCGCCGCCACAAAGTTTTCCGCCGCGGCCGCGACCGGCAGTTCCGCGATGCTGAGCGAGGCCATTCATTCGGTCGTTGACAGCGGGAACCAGCTTCTGTTGTTGCTTGGCATCCGCCGCGCCGCTCGACCGGCCAATGCCAGACACCCGTTCGGCCACGGGCTGCAGCTCTATTTCTGGACCTTCGTTGTCGCCGTGCTGATTTTCGGCGTCGGTGCGGGCGTTTCCATCGTGCAGGGGTTGGACAAGATCGCGACACCCCATCCGGTGGAAAGTCCCTGGATCAATTATCTGGTGTTGGGCGTGGCTCTGGTGCTTGAGGGAACCGTCTGGACCGTGGCGCTCCGCGCTTTCCGGGCATCGAAAGGGAATTTGGGCTGGCTGACGGCCGTGCAGCTTAGCAAAGACCCAACGGTATTCACGGTGCTGTTCGAGGATACCGCGGCCATTTTGGGGCTGCTCGTCGCGTTCACGGGCATTGCGCTCAGCCAAATCCTGGACATGCCCGTGCTGGACGGCGTGGCCTCGCTCGTGATCGGTCTGATCCTCGCATTCACGGCGGCCTTTCTGGCTTGGGAGTGTCAATCGCTGCTGACAGGTGAGGGGGCGTCACCCGAAGTGCAGGCCAGCATTCATGCCATCGCCGCCGCGGACCATGCCGTTGCAAGACCGAATGAGATCCTCACCATGCATTTCGGCCCGCAGGATGTGCTGGTGGCCCTCAGCCTCGACTTCATCGACAGCGTCTCGGCGGCGGAAGTGGAACGAGCGGTCACGCGCATTGAACGCCAGATCAAGGCTGCGCATCCCGAGGTGAAGCGTGTGTTCGTTGAAGCACAAGACCGCGAGGCGCATAGTCGCAGCCAACCGCCCCTTGAGGAGGCGACAGACAAGGCGACCGGCTCATTGCCATGACCGATCCGACCACCGATCCGCATGATCTTCAACGCTTCCTCGCCTCCCAGGCGCCGGTGATTGACCAGGTCCGCGCGGAATTGCGCGCCGGGCGGAAGTCCAGCCATTGGATGTGGTTCATTTTTCCCCAGATTGCCGGCTTGGGGCGAAGCGAGACGGCACGCTTCTATGCCATCGGCTCGCGTGACGAGGCCGTTGCGTATCTGGCGCATCCGGTGCTTGGGAAGCGGCTGGTGGAATGCACGCGCCTGGTCAACGCGGTGGACGGAGCCCCTGTGGAGCGGATTTTCGGGGGCGTGGATGCCGTCAAGTTCCGCTCCTGCATGACGCTATTCGCGGCGGTGGCGCCCGGGCAGACCGAATTTTCGGATGCGCTGCGCAAATATTTCCGCGGTGCGGCGGATAAGGCAACCCTGGAACGAATTCAGTCCGGATGCTGGGTCATATATGACAAAGCACAGTGTTTCTCCCGCGGGTACCGCTGGATCGTGTGGGCGAGGAAGCCCCGTTCCCGGGGCCGCAAGCGTTGCAGGCCGGCCGCTTGCCATGGAAACGCGATGATGATGAAGAACCTGCCTCTCTCAAAGGTCTATCGACTGCTCGAACCAGGCCCGGTGGTCCTGCTGACCACCGCTCACAAGGGCCGCCCCAACGTCATGACGATGTCCTGGCATATGATGGTCGAGTTCGAGCCGCCGCTGGTCGCCTGCGTGGTCAGCAGCGCCGATTACAGCTTCGGTGCGTTGCGGGCAACGAAGGAGTGCGTCATTGCCGTTCCGGCGCTGGAACTGGCGTCCAAAGTCGTGCAGGTCGGTAATTGCTCCGGCCGGGATGTGGCGAAGTTCACGCAGTTCGGTCTTACGCCGGCCCCGGCCAGATGCGTGGCGGCGCCCTTGGTTGCCGAGTGCTTTGCCAACCTGGAATGCAAGGTTGTGGATACCCGCCTTGTCGGGCGGTACAACCTCTTTGTTATGGAAGTGCTCAAGGCCTGGACCGATCCGGCGCAAAAGAACCCCAGGACCATCCACCACCAGGGATATGGCAGGTTCGTCGTGGACGGCGAAACAATCACGCTGCGGTCGAAAATGCGATGAAGGGTTTGTGACATGCGGGATGAGGAAGGAATTTCTGCCGGAATGGCGGATATCGGGGTGGGCGCGAAACCGGCGGCTGTTCACTATTTCTGAAGTCCGGGAAGGTCGTTCTCACTGAAACGATACCCCATCCCGGGTTCGGTCTCGACCAGCGCTCCCGCACGGCCCAGTTTTTGCCGAAGCTGGCGGACATAGACGCGCAGATACTGCACATCCTCGGCATGGGCCGGCCCCCAGACGCCGGTGAGCAACTGGCGATGGCTGACCACCTTGCCCGCGCTGCGCAACAGCAATTCCAGCAGCGCGTATTCCCGCGGCGTCAGTTCCAGCCTGTTGCCGTCCAGGCGCACCTGCCGCCGTTCCAGGTCGATCTCCACCGGCCCGGCCTGATGGACCGTGCCCAGGCCCTGCTGCGCCAGCCGGTGACGCATGGCCGTGCGGATGCGGGCCAGCAATTCGCCCACGCCGAACGGCTTTTCCACGTAATCGTCGGCGCCCAGGTCCAGCACGGCGATCTTGTCCTGTTCGCGGTCGCGTGCCGACAGCGCGATCACCGGCACGGCGCTGAACTCCCGCAGCCTGCGCAGTACCTCCTGGCCGTCCATGTCCGGCAGCCCCAGGTCCAGCAACACCACGTCCGGCGCCCGTCCGGCCGCCAGACGCAGCCCCTCCGCGCCGGTTTCCGCCCGCTCCACCGTATAGCCCGCCGCTTCCAGCGCCGGTTTCAGGAAGCGGTGTATCTGCGGCTCGTCATCGATCACCAGCACCCGGCCAAGCTCCGCCGCTCCGGTCATGACGCGACCGGCAGCGTAAGAATGATCACGGTGCCCGGCGCGCCGTCCGCCGGTGCGTCCGGGCGCGGACTGACCGCGGCGATGCTGCCGCCCATCGCATCGGTCAGTCCGCGCGCGATCGCGAGGCCAAGGCCGGTACCGACGCCGCGATCGCCGTGCCTGGCGCGATAGAAGCTGTCGAACACGTGCGGCAGGTCCTCGGCGGCAATGCCGCGGCCCTCATCGGCGATGCGCAAACTGATCTCCCGGCCGAACAACTGGGCAGAAACGCGAACGAAGCCGCCGTGCGGGCCGTATTTGTGGGCGTTGTCCAACACGTTCACCAGCACCTGTTCCAGCAACGCGGGGTCGGCAGCCACGCGAGGCAGATCGTCGGGCAGGTTCAGCCCGACCGGACCCAGCAGCGGAACCCGGGCGATCGCCGCCTCCACTACTTCCTCCAGGGCCACCGGCACGATGCGCGGCGCGATCTCGCCGCTTTCCAGCCGGGTCATCTCCAGAATGTTGGAGAGGAAGCGGGTCATCCGCGCGGTGTCCTCCTCGATGCTGCGCAGCAGATCCTCCCGGGTTGCCGTGTCCAGTGACTCCCAGGCGGTGCGCAGCGTGTCGGCCGCGCCCCGGATTCCCGCCAACGGCGTGCGCAGATCATGCGACAGCGATGACAGCAGCGCGGTGCGCAGCTTCTGGGTTTCCGACAGCGCCTCGCTGCGCGCGGTGTCGTTGGCCAGCCGAACCCGCTCTATTGCCTGTGCTGCCTGGTCCGCCAGGGCATGCAATGCCTGCAGCCGGGCCGGGTCCAGATCGCCGGCCGGGCGTGTGCCGAGCACGCCCACCTGGCCGCGCGTGGTGCCCATGGGCAGGAACCGCCAGGGCGAGGACGGCAGCGTGGCGGTACCCTTCCCGGTCGGCGCCTGGTGCGCATAGCACCAGCGCGCGGCCGCCCAGCCGGCCGCATCCATCGTATCCATCTTCGGCTCGGACGCGCGGATGTTCAGATCTTCGCCCTGCAGGGACAGTACCAGACCCGCTCCGGCGATTTGCGCCGCCTCACGCGCGATTACATCCAGCAACTCCCGTTCGGTCGCCGGTTCCCCGAGGGCACGGCTGAACGCGCCGATGCGCCGCAGCCCCTCGATGCGGCCCTCCGCCGTCCTGGCCGCGTTCCGAAGGCGGCTGGCCAAGGCTCCGGTGGCGATCGCCACACCGAGGAACAACACGATGGCCACAATATCGCGCGGCTCGTAAACGGTGAGCCGGTAAAGGGGCGGGATGAAGAAGAAGTTCCATGCCATGAAGCTCAACGTCGCGGCGAAGACCGCCACGCGCAGGCCCCAGATGGACGCGGCGAAGACCACCGCCGCCAGGAACACCATCCCCAGGGCCTCCTGTGTGACATAGCGGATCAGGCCCTCGCATATCCCCGTTACCGCCACCACCAGCGCCAGGCTCCCCAGCCAGGCGAACCACGGCTCCGGCACGCGCGGCAGCACCGTCCTTGCGGCCGCCAGCGCCGGCAACGGCACGACGTGCAGGGCGAAATCCGGCGCGCGCAGCAACAGGCCGCGCATCACGCCGTGCCGCAGCAGACGCCCCGGCGACAGCCGTCGCCATGCCGGCAGCAAGGTCCGGCCAATGACGATGCGGCTTGCGTTACGCCGGCGCGCCAGCTCGATCGTCGCCCCGACCACATCGGTGCCGGACACCGTCTCTGTTTCCGCCCCTAACGCCGCCGCCAATTCCATCGCGGCGCGGGCATCGCCGGCAGCGGCAGGCTGTTCCACATGCAGGGCGATCCAGGGGCCGCGCAACGCCTCGGCCAACAAACGCGCCTCCCGTACCACCGCCTCCGCGCCCGTCCCATCGCCGACCAGTGCCAGCACGCGCTCGCCGGCCGGCCACGGCCCGCCGATCGACTTGGATCGCATGTAGTCGGTGACATCGGCATCCACCCGTTGGGCGGTTCGGCGCAGCGCCATTTCCCGCAAGGCCGTCAGGTTGCCCTCGCGGAAGAAGCCGTCCATGGCGCGTTTCGCCACGTCCGGGCGGTAGATCCGCCCCTGCTCCAGCCGGGCGCGCAATTCTGCCGGCGGCAGATCGATCAGCTCGATCTCGTCGGCCTGTTCCAGCACCTTGTCCGGCAGCGTCTCGCGCACCCGCACGCCGGTGATGCGTGCCACGGCGTCATTCTGGCTTTCCAGATGCTGCACATTCAGCGTCGCCCAGACATCGATGCCGGCATCCAGCAGTTCCTCGACATCCTCCCAGCGTTTGTGGTGCCGGCTGCCCGGCACGTTGGTATGCGCCAGCTCGTCCATCAGCAGCAGCTTCGGCCGCCGCGCCACAGCGGCATCGAGGTCGAATTCCTCGAGCTCCTGGTCGCGATACCGCAGTTTGTGTCGCGGCAGAACCGGCAGGCCGCCGATTTGCGCCTCGGTCTCCGCCCGCCCGTGGCTCTCGACCACGCCGATCAGCACGTCTCCGCCTTCCGCGCGCCTCTGCCGGGCCGCGGTCAGCATTTCCCAGGTCTTGCCGACGCCGGGCGCCGCACCCAGAAAAACCTTGAGCCGCCCCCGCCCTTCCCGGGCGGCGGCGGCAATCAAGGCATCGGGGTCGGGGCGTCGGTCGCGATCGTCTGGCGGCATGCCCCCAGTTTAGCCCGGCGGCAGCGCGTCGAGGGCAAGATTTAATTTGAGCACATTCACCCGCGGCTCCCCGATCAGGCCGAGGAACGGCTCCCGCGTGTTGGCGGTAACCAGGGCGCGAACCTTGGCCTCCGGCAGCCCGCGCGCCTTCGCCACACCGGCCACCTGGCGCAGTGCATTGGCCGGCGAGATGTCCGGATCGAGCCCGGACGCCGACGTGGTGACCGCGTCGGCCGGCACCGGCGCCGGGCCGAGCTTCTTGACGTCCCCGCTCACACGCTCGATCAGCGCCTTGGCGGTCGGCGCCAGGTTGGACGCCCCGGAGGCGCTTGCGTTGTACGGCGCGGCCACGGTCTTGGTCGCGTCGTTCGGGTCGGGGCTGGTGGTCGCCGATGGGCGCGGGTGGAAGTATTTGTCCGAGGTGAAATCCTGGCCAAGCAGGGCCGAGCCGATCACCTTGCCGTCCCGCTCGATCAGGCTGCCGCCGGCCTGGAACGGCGCAACCACGCCGGCAACCGAAGTGAACAGCAGCGGCATGGCGACGCCGAGCATCAGGGTGAACAGCAGGATCAGAACGATGGCGGGTCGAAGATGCGCGGTCATGTGCAAGTCCTTTCAGACGAGGCCGAGTACGGTAAGCAGCATATCGATCAGCTTGATGCCGATGAACGGTGCGATCAGGCCGCCGACGCCATAGACCATCAGGTTGCGCCGCAGCAGTGCCGAGGCGCCGACGGGGCGGAAGGTGACGCCGCGCAAGCGCCAGTGGCACCAGGGCGACGATGATCAGGGCATTGAAGATCACGGCCGACATGATGGCGCTCTGCGGCGTAGACAGCCGCATCACGTTCATTACCCCAAGGCCGGGATAGGAAGCGACGAAGATCGCCGGCAAAATCGCAAAATATTTGGACACGTCGTTGGCGATGCTGAACGTGGTCAGCGATCCCCTGGTGATCAGCAACTGCTTGCCGATCTCAACGATCTCGATAAGCTTGGTCGGGTCGCTGTCCAGATCCACCATGTTTCCGGCCTCGCGCGCCGCCTGTGTGCCGGTCTGCATGGCGACACCGACATCCGCCTGTGCCAGCGCCGGTGCGTCGTTGGTGCCGTCGCCGCACATCGCCACCAGCCGGCCCTCGGCCTGGACGCGGCGGATATAGTCCAGCTTGTCCTGCGGCGTGGCCTCGGCGATGAAATCGTCCACGCCGGCCTCGGTGGCGATCGCCGCGGCGGTGATCCGGTTGTCGCCGGTCACCATCACCGTGCGGATGCCCATCCGGCGCAACGCGGCGAAGCGGTCGCGGATGTCGGGCTTGACGATGTCCTTCAGCTCGATCACGCCCATCAGCCGGCCGTTCTGGGTGACCGCCAGAGGCGTGCCGCCGGAGCGGGCGATGCGGTCCACCGCCTGGGCGAAGGCGGCCGGCGGCGAAGCGGCGGCGGTCAGCTTCAGCATCGAGTCGACCGCGCCCTTCCGCCAGGAGTTTCCACCGTGATCCAGGCCGGAGACGCGTGTGGTGGCGGTGAACGGCACCACGATGGCCCCTTGCGGCAACTCCGCCACGATTTCGTAGCGGCGCGCGTAGGCCAGGATCGAGCGGCCTTCCGGCGTTTCGTCGCCGAGGCTGGCCAGCACCGCGGCTTCGGCCAGTTCGCGCTCCTCCACGCCGGGCACCGGCACGAAGCTGGACGCCATGCGGTTGCCGAAGGTGATCGTGCCGGTTTTGTCCAGCAGCAGGATATCGACGTCGCCCGCCGCCTCCACCGCGCGCCCGGAGGTCGCCATCACATTGAAGCGCACCAGCCGGTCCATGCCGGCGATGCCGATGGCCGACAACAGGCCGCCGATGGTGGTGGGGATCAGGCAGACCAGCAGCGCCGCCGCCACGGGAACCGACAACAGGCTGCCGGAATAGATCGACAACGGCTCCAGCGACACCACCGCGACCAGGAAGATGATGGTCATGCCGGCCAGCAGGATATCGAGCGCGATCTCGTTCGGCGTCTTGCGCCGCTCGGCGCCTTCCACCAGGCGGATCATGCGGTCGATGAAGGTGCTGCCGGGCGCGGCGGTGATGCGTACCACCAGCCAGTCCGATACCACGGTCGTGCCGCCGGTCACCGCGCTGCGGTCGCCGCCGGATTCGCGGATGACCGGGGCGGATTCTCCCGTGATGGCGCTTTCGTTGACGCTGGCGACACCCTCGATCACGTCGCCGTCGGACGGGATCAGGTCACCCGCTTCGACCAGCACGACGTCCCCACCTGCAGCTGGGTGGCCGGCGTGGGCTTGAACAGCGCGCGGTCATCCGGCCGCAGCAGCAGCTTGGCCATGGTGTCGGTGCGCGCCCGGCGGAGCGATTCCGCGCGGGCCGCCCGCGGCCTTCCGCCACGGCTTCGGCGAAGGTCGCGAACAGCACCGTCAGCCAGAGCCAGACCGCGATGGCGATGGCGAACCCGGCCGGCTCGCCGATGAGGAGGTTGCGCATGCCGAGGAAGGTGGTCAGCACGGCCACCACCTCGGTGGTGAAGATCACCGGGTTGCGGACCAGCTGCAGCGGGTTCAATTTGACCACCGCGTCGCTGGCGGCGCGGGTCAGGATGTTGGGCTCGAACAGCGAAATCGCGTCCACCCGGGAAGTTGCGGCGTTCATCGATCTACGTCCTTAGAAGGTGGTGCCGGCGAGCATCGAGACGTGCTCCGCCAGCGGCCCGAGGGAGAGCGCGGGCATGAACTGCAGCCCGCCGATGATGATGATCACGCCGACCATCAAGCCGACGAACAGCGGACCATGGGTGGGGAAGCTGCCGGCCGACGGCGGCAGCTTCGGCTTGGCCGCCAGCGAGCCGGCGATTGCCAGGACAGGCACCAGATAGGCGAACCGGCCCAGCAGCATGCTGATGCCGAGCGTGATGTCGAGCCAGGGCGTGTCGGCCGAGATGCCGGCGAAGGCGCTGCCGTTGTTCGCGGTGGCGGAGGTGTAGGCGTACAGCATCTCCGACAATCCGTGCGGTCCGGCATTGGCCAGCGACGCGGTCGCGACCGGCAGGACGATCGATACCGCCGTGCCGCCCAGGATGGACAGGCACAGGATCAGCACCGACAGCATCGCCAGCTTCACTTCCTTCGCCTGGACCTTCTTGCCGAGATATTCCGGCGTCCGCCCGACCATCAGGCCGGCGACGAACACGAGATCAACGCGAACACCAGAATGCCGTACAGCCCGGACCCGACCCCGCCTGGCGTGACCTCGCCCAGTTGCATCTGGAACAGCGGCACCAGGCCGGCCAGCGGCATCATGCTGTCATGCATCATGTTGACCGCGCCGCAGGACGTGCCGGTGGTCAACACCGCGAACAGCACCGACATGGCGGTGCCGAAGCGCAGTTCCTTGCCCTCCATGTTGCCCATCGACGGATCGACGCCGAGTGCTGTCAGCAACGGATTGGCGGTCTCCGCCGAATAGGCAAACGCCACGAGCCCGATGGAGAGAATCGCCATCACCGCGAACAGCGCCACGCCCTGGCGCATGTCGTTGACGACGCGGCCGAAGAAGAACGGCAGCGCGAACGGGATGACCACGAGCGAGAGAATTTCCAGAACGTTGGAAATCGCCGTCGGGTTCTCGAACGGATGCGCGGAGTTGGCGTTGAAGAAGCCGCCGCCATTGGTGCCGAGCAGCTTGATCGCCTCCTGGAACGCCACCGGTCCCAGCGCGATGGTCTGCTTGGCCCCTTCCAGCGTGGTCGCGTCCACGTAGGCGGACAGGGTCATCGGCACGCCCATCAGCAGCAATGCAGCGCCGACGACGATCGCCAGCGGCAGCAGCAGATAGAGCGTGATGCGGGTCATATCCGCCCAGAAATTGCCCAGTTCCTTCACGCCGCCGGCCGCGAAGGCGCGCGCGACCGCGGCCGCCGTGGCAATGCCGGTGGCGGCGGAGAGGAAGTTGTGCACGGTCAGGCCGAACATCTGCGAGCCGTACAACAGCGTGCCTTCGCCACCATAGGCCTGCCAGTTGGTGTTGGTGACGAAGCTCATCGCCGTGTTGAACGCCAGCGTCGGCGACATGCCGACCATACCCTGCGGGTTGAACGGCAGGTAGAATTGCAGCCGCAGCATGGCGTACAGCAGCAGGAAATGCAGCGCGTTCAGCAGCAGCAGCGCGACCGCGTAGCCCTTCCAGCCCATGCCCCGGCGCGGATCGACGCCGGCAAGCGCATAGAAGCCGCGCTCCACCGGAGCAAGCACCGCAGAGAGGAATGTCCGGTCCCCCTGGAGCACGCGTGCGATGTACAGGCCGAGTGGGTACGCGCAGACCGCAACCAGCGCGAACACGAGCGCGATCTGCGCCCATCCGATCCATGTCATTTCAAAGTGTCCTCAAAGATCTTCGGGCCGGACCAGCGCCCAGAGGAGATAGATCAGCAGCAGCAGCGAAACCGCCCCGCCGAGGATAAGTTCAAACATGGCGGCTCAGATCCGTTCACACAAAGCCGCGTAGGCGGCCATGAACAGTATCCCGCCGGTGCCAAGAACGATCATCGCGATATCGATCATGGAGGGACCTTTCCGAGGTTGACGCCGCGAACCTACGTCGACGTGCCGTAAGCGAACGATACGAAACTGCCGCCCTTCGCATAAGGATGGCATAAATATGCCGCCGGCTGCTCGATCGCCGGGAAGCGCCGCACGGACGTTCTGCTGGTTGCCATCGGATCGGCATGCGCCACTGCCAGGATCATCCTGCCCATCTTGCCCGCACCAGGCGCCGGCTGATCCGGATCGAGCGGCAGAAGGGTGTCAGCGCTGATTTCCTGGTGACGCGCGGCCGGTAAGGTGATCCGGCCCGCTATCGGGCGTCAGGGTTTCGCCTTGCCGGTGTCGCCACCGGCCAGCGCCTCGGCTTCGATGTCGAGAAACACCCGGTAGGCATTGCCCCGGTTGCTGGCGGCGAAGGCGGGCAATCCCTGGTAGGCCGTCCAGTCGGTCGACTTGTAGGCCTCGTCGAATTCCGTCCACTCCGCCACTGCCTTGCCCATGGCCTGGCGCACGAAGCGGATATAGCCGTCGGTGAACGCGATGGCCTCCGCGGCGCTTTGGGCGGGTTTGCCGTGGCCCGGGATGATCATGCGAGGATCGAGGGTGGCCACCTCCTGCAAGTCCGGCAAGCCAGTTGCGCGTGTTGACGGCGGCGCTGGCCATGAAGGGGATGCGGCCGTTCTGCACGATGTCGCCGGCGAACAGAACGCGCTCGGGCAGCACGAGCATCATCATGTCGCTCATGGAATGGGCCGGCCCGGCATAGATCATTTGGAACTGGTGCGCGCCAAGGCGCAGCTCGGCCGCGACGCTGAACACCAGGCCGGGCAGCACGATGCGGGTCTCTGCGTTCACCCACGGGGCCAGCGCCTCGCGCCGCTGGGCCAGGCGCGGGCCGGCCGCCTCGTCGTCCAGGTTGCCGGCGGCGGTGTAGTCGAGCGCCTTGGTCTGGGCCAGGATCACGGCATCCGTCTCGTCGCGGAAGGCTTGCAGGCCGTAGATGTGATCGGCGTGGTAGTGGCTGAGCGCGACGTATTTCACCGGCTTGTCGGTGATCGCGCGGATCTTGCCCAGCAGCGCGTTCCCCAGGCTCGGCGTGCCGAGCGCATCGAACACCACCACGCCCTCGTCGGTGACGACGAAGCCGGCGTTGGAGGTGTGGCCCTGGTTGGCGGTGCTGGGCACGCCGGGATGGCCGAGCACGTAATACACCGGCGCGCCGGGAACCTGTTGCACGACAAGGTCCTGGATCAACGGCGCGTAGGCCTGCGCGCGGGCCCGCCCCGGCAAGGCGGCGGCCAGCGGGGACCGCGGCGGCGCAGGCCAGAAAGCCGCGCCGGCCCGCGCCCGGGCGCGCCAGCAGCCAGGCCGCGCGCGTGGCATCTCCCTGTCCGCAGCAGCTGTCGGCCGGCCAGGGTTCGTTAAGGGGCATAACGCTGGAAGCCGTAGGGGGCGAGCAGCGCGAGGGCGGCGTCGGCGCGCGCCGCGCCGGCGAAACCGGCCGCGGCGAGGGCGATGCCCAGGCCCTTCAGGCTGTGGCGACGTGGCGTCAGCATGAGGAATGGCTCCGGGTTTGCGGGGGCTATGGGCGCACGGTCGATGTAGCCGTGCTCGGCCAATGTCATGATCTGCGCCACGCCCGCCGGGACCCTGCGCGCGAGCGGGTTGAGCGGATAGGGCTTGCCGGTGTTGCGCTCAATCGTTTCGATCGTGTTCATGCAGGCGTCGAAATGGACCCCCTGCTGGGCGAGGCTGGCGATGCGCTCGCCGTTCGGGTTGCCGTCGCGCAGCAGGTCGATGCCCGGCCCGAAGGCGACGACCTCGATCGCCACCTTGTCCGGCCCGTAGAGCTTCAGGATGTTGAAGGCGACGTTGAGCACCAGGGTCTGCTTGGCCTCGCCGGCATCGGAGAGCTGCAGGGTCAGCCGGTGCTCGGCGAAGGCGGGCTCGTCCGCGATGGCGGAGGGCGCGGCGGGCTGCACGGTAGATTGCGCGCGCCCGGCCGCGGGCGCGAACGCGAGCAGCGCCAGTACGGCCCAGACGGGCTTCATGCGCGGTAGCCCGGGTTGCCGTCCACGCCGTTCAGCTTCACGCGGCTGGGGCGATCCAGCTTCACCTCGCCCTGGCCGCGCAGGTGATGCGCCACCACATCCCAGACCGGCCGGCCGCCCTGCGGCAGGTTCACGGACGCCCAGCCGGCCACGCGATAGGTCTTGCCGGCCTCGATCGGGGTGCCGTCGGTCAGGGTGATGTCGGAGATCCGGCTGCCCATCGCCGCACCCGGCGTGCAGACATAGTCGAGGCCGCCGGCGCGCACCATGTCGCCGCCCTGCTGCACATAGGGGTCGGGGTTGAACAGGTTGTCGCAGACATCCTCCATCACGGTCTTGATGGCGGCTCCGGTCATCTCCTGCACATACACATCCGGGTAGGTGATGGCGGTATGGGCGTAGACCAGATCCATCGTGATCGCCTCGCCCGGCAGCACGCTCGGGCCCCAGCGGAAGCCGGGCGAGAGCGCGATCGGCACGTCGAGTTCGTGGCGCAACGCATCGCAGATCACCTGGTCCATGGTGCCGGCCACGTTGCCGCGCCGGTACAGCAGCTCGCCGGCGGACGCCAGCTTTTCGTCCAGCATCGCGGCGTCGGGCGCGCGCAGGGCGGTTACCGCCGCCTCCATCGCGGGATCGGCCGGCAGCAGGTTGGAGAACACCGGCACCAGGTTGTAGGTCACGCCGTTCAGCTTGCCGGCGCCGACATCGAGGTCGATCACCCCGAGGAACTTGCCGTTCGAGCCGCCATTGGTCACCAGCGTGCGTCCGCCCGGATTGGTCACCACAGTCGGGTGCGGCAGCCCGTCATGCGTGTGCCCGCCGAGGATGATGTCGATGCCGCGTACCCGGCTGGCAAGCTTCAGGTCGACGTCCATGCCGTTATGCGACAGCAGCACCACGGCATCGGCGTGCTCGGTGCCGCGCACGGTGTCGACGATTTTCTGCATCTCCGCCTCGCGGATGCCGAAGGTCCAGTCCGCGACGAAGCGGCGCGGATGGGCGATGGGCTGATAGGGGAAGCATTGGCCGATGATGGCGATGCGCCGCCCGCCGACCTCCCGCATCACATAGGGGTGGAACACCCGGCCGCTGGCCGGATCCATCGCCTCCGCGCCGCTGAACGACGCCTCGTCCGTCAGGAAGACGTTTTGGGCGATGAAGGTGCCCTTGAACGCGGCGAGGTTGCTGCGCAGCTTCGCCTCGCCGTAGGTCATTTCGAAATGCGAGGTCATCGCGTCGACGCCGAGCAGGTTCTGCAGACCCACCATCCCCAGCCCCTGGGTGCTGTGTGCCGTCCATGATCCCTGCCAGGTGTCGCCGCCGTCCAGCAGCAGCGTGTTGGCGGCGCCGGCCTCCGCGCGCAGCCGCGCGATCAGCGTGGCCAGATGGGCATAGCCGCCCATCTTGCCGTAGCGATGCGCCGCCTCCGCGAAGTCCAGATAGGTCAGCGCGTGCGCCTGCGCGGAGCCGGCCGGGATGCCGAAATGCGCCAGAAACGCGTCGCCCACCAGATGCGGCGGGCGGCCGGCGGCGTCGCCCATGCCGATGTTGACGCTCGGCTCGCGGAAATACACCGGCAGGGTCTGGCCATGCGTGTCGGTCATGTGCAGCAGGCGGACATTGCCGGTGCGTGGAATGTCGTAGATGTCGGCGCCGGCCTGGGCCTGCGACGGGCGCGGCAACAGGCCTGCCGCGACGCTGGCGGCGAGCAGCCTGAGAAGGTCGCGGCGGTTGGGCTGCATCATGGTTTCCTAGGCTGAAAGGCCGGGGCTGAAAGGCCGGGCATCAGCGGACCACCGCGTCGCGCCAGGCGGTTTCCTGTTCTTTCGATTGCTCGACGGCGCGCAGCGCCATGGCATGGGCCTTGGATGCCTCGGCCGCCGCAATGTCCCAGGACTGCGCGGCCAACGCCGCCTTTGCCGCCTTCAGCGCCGCTTCGGCCGGGACCCAGCGATTGCCGAGTGCCCCCGCCTGCGCCTCGGCCTGCACCGCAGCCGGCGAGCGCCGCCTCGGCCTCCGCCTGGCTGCGCTGCCCGGGCGTTGGCTGGCAGCGACAGCAGCAGGGCGGCGAGAACGAGCCACCTCATGGCCGTGTTCCCGGACCGGAGATCGGCACGCCGTTGCCCATGTAGGACAGGAAATACTCGAGATTGCGATACGCCACGTCCTGCGGCGGCAGCGGCTCGGAGCGCATCTGGGCGCTGCAACTGGTGAAGCGGCGGTCGATCGTGCCCATGCTGCCCCAGTCCGACCGATAGATCGGAAACGCCGCCAGGATGCCGATCGCCGGGGCCAGGATGTCCCCGCGCATGCGCTGCCCGGCGGCGCCGACGTGGCAGGTGGCGCAGGAGAAGTTCAGCTGTCCACGGCGGGTGTAGAAATACTGCTTGCCGGCCTCGTAGGCCGCGAGCGCGCGCGGGTCGTCCGGGATCTTGATGGCGAACGGCTTGCCGCGCGAGGTCTCGGCCATGTAGGCGGTGAGCGAGGCCATCATGCCGGTCTGGTAGGGCAGCGGCTTCTCGCCGTTCGCCTCGCGGCAGCGGTTGATGGCCAGGTCCAGCGTGACCACCTCACCGGCCTTGGCATCGAAATACGGAAAATCCTGCCGCACGCCGATGCCGCCGATTGGCGAAACAATCGGCGTAGCTCTTGCCGTTGGCGAACTTCGTCTCGAAGGCGGTCTTGCCTTCGTCGAGCGCGAAATCATACGGGGGGAACTGCATGATCTCCTCCCATTGCTTGCGCATCGCGGCGTTCACCGCATACGGGCCGTTGGCGAAGTCGGCGAAGGGCACCTCGGGGAACCGGCTTTTGAAATGATCCTGGAAGGCCTTCTGGTCGGCGGCCGCGGATGCGAGGTCGGCGCGCGGCGCCGGGCCCGCCGCGCCGAGCAGGCACGCCGCCAGCGCCAGCGCGGCACGCCGCAGGAATGCCGCCCGGGGCCTCATGCGATCTTCGCCGCCAGGGTGTCGGTCTTGCCCAGATTGTCGATCCAGGTGACGGTCAGGTCGTCGCCCTTGGCGCCGCCCTTGAACGAGAACTTGATGTAGGGATCCTTGGATACCGCCGGTCCCCAGTTCGCGGTCAGCACGGTCTTGCCGGCATGCGTGAACGTGACCGTTTCGATATGGTGCGGCGGGATCAGCACGCCGTTGCTGTCCTTGACGAAGCCGCTGTCCATCGGGTGCTGGATCAGCGCCTGCACTTCGGTGGTGGTGCCGCTCGGCCTGGGCGCGAACGCGAATGGTGGATGCCATCTATCGGGTCTCCTGTTCCGGAAAAATCAGCCGCCGCAGCCGCCGAGCGTGACCTTCACTTCCTTGGTCGCGGCGTAGAGCTTGCCGCCGGCCTCGACGATGGCGATCACGTTGCTGGTCTTGGCCATCTTCAGCCGGCAGCCGATCGAGGGCAGCGTCCCCTCCGGGAACGTATAGCTGGCGGCCAGGGTGAAGGGGTTCTCCGGCACCAGGATGCTGATGGTCGTTACGCCCGGCAGCTCGGTGCTGACGGAGATCGGAACGACGGCGCCGTTCTCGGCGATCTCCGGAACTTCCAGCGTCACCTTGTCCGACGCCTCGAAGGGCTTGCCGTACAGCAGCTTCACGGCGTCGGCCTCGGTTTTCTGCCGGAACGCCTCCTCGGGCCAGCCGGGAGCGGCGGCGCGGGCGGTGCCGGCGATGCCGGCTACTCCCAACAACGCCAGCAGCCGCAGCGTGGCGCGCCGTGTGGTGTCCTTGGCGATGAAATCGACGGAAGCGGCTTGCATGGATGCGTTCCCTGGTGGCTACAGCGTGTAGAGGAAGTCGATGATCTCGTTGATCTCTTGCTTGTTCAGGATGAGGTTGCGCCCGAACGGCGGCATGATCGTCTGGGGGTTGCGCGCTTCCTCGTTCGTCAGGATCGCGACCAGATCGGCGCGGTTGGGGTAGCGCTCCTTCATGTCGGCCAGCTCTGGCCCGACATTGCTGGGCACGTCGCCACCGCGCATGGTGTGGCAGGCGAGGCAGTTCCCTTTGGAACGGTCGAAGGCGATCGCCTGACCGGGCAATGGGGTCGCGTTTTGAGGCGCGGCGTTTTGCGCGCGGCCGGCGAGCGGGGCGGTGACCAGGACGAACGCCACGGCGGCGAGGGAGAGCGCCTTCATTGCGGCATTTCCGTATCGAGTGGGCCGGTGGTGCGCGGCGTCAGGGTCTTGCCCTCGGCCGTGGAGGTCACCCGCACGTCCGCCGCGGCGCGGCAATCGGTCATGCAGGCCGTATCCTGCGTATCCGGCCTTGGATCCTTCCAGAGGAAGCCGTCCCGGTTCGGCATCTTCACCTTCGGCAGGCTGTTCCGGTCGGCCACGAAATCATCGTCGACCAGGTTGTTCAGGTTCAGCACATAGGCGGTCAGGGCATAGACCTGTTCCGGCGGCAAGACATGCGGCGAACGGAACGGCATGGCGCGGTTGATGTAGTCGAACAGGGTGGTGGCATAGGGCCAGAAGGTGCCCACGGTCTGCTCGGGGCGCTCACCGGTCAGCTTGCCTTCGCCGGCGAGGCGCGGATAGCGGCCGGCCCCTTCGCCGAAGGTGCCGTGGCAGGTAGCGCACATGGCGGCATAAAGCGGGTCGCCGTCCTTGACGCTGCCGCTGCCGGGCGGCAGGCCCTCGCCGTCGGGGCGCACGGCGATGGCCCAGCCCTCGATCTGCTGGGCGGTCGGCGTCGTGCCCAGCCCGAAATGCCCCGGCTCGTCGGCCAGGGTCGCGTGCATCGGCAGGATGGCGCCGGCCGCCAGAAGCGTGAGGCGGCTAAGCCAGCTGGACATTGAAGACGCTCCCATCCGGCTTGACCTGCCATGTCTGGATCGAATTGTTGTTGTAGACGCCGTTGGTCCCCCGCACCCGGCGCAATTCCGCCAGAGTGGGCTGCACGAAGCCGGTGTCGTCCACCGCCCGCGATTGCAGCAGCGCCGGGCGTCCGTCCCAGCGCCATTCCAGGGTGAACCGCGTCAGCGCCTTGGACAGCACCGGCTCCTGCAGCCGTGCCCGGGCCCAGTTGATGCCGCCATCCAGGCTGACGTCCACCTGCTTGATCTTGCCGAGGCCCGACCAGGCGAGGCCGCGGATTTCGTAGACGCCGGGCCCCTTGGCGGGCATCTCCGGGCAGGGGAAGGTGATCACCGACTTCGCGTAGATCGGCCAGGTGAAGCCACGCGCCTTACCGTCGGCCATCAATTCGGTGTATTTCGAGGTTTCCTCGCGCGTGAACCAGGGGGCATCGCCGAGTTGCAGCCGGCGGATCCACTTGATGTTCACGTTGCCTTGCCAGCCCGGGCACCACCAGCCGCAGCGGGTAGCCCTGCTCCGGACGCAGCGCCTCGCCGTTCTGGCCATAGACCACCAGCACGTCATCGAGACATTTGTCGAGCGGGATGGACCGGGCCATGTGGGCGCCGTCGGCGCCCTCGGCCAGCACCCAGCTCGCCTTCGGCTTGATGCCGGCTTCCTGCAGGATGGTGGACAGCTTCACGCCGGTCCATTCCGCGCAGCCGATCATGCCGTGGGTGTATTGCAGGGAATTCAGCTGCGCCGCGCGCCATTCCATGCCGCCGTTGGCCGGGCATTCGATGAAATGGATCCGCGATTCGCTGGGGAAGCGATGGATATCCTCCATCGTCAGCAGCAGCGGGCGATCGACCATGCCGTGGATCATCAGCCGGTGCTGCGCCGGATCCACCGTGGGGCGGCCGGCGTGGTAACGCTCGAAGAAAACGCCGCTCGGCGTGAGGATGCCCTGTTGATATTGCAGCGGCGTGAAGCTGATCGAGGTTTCGGAATTGACCGTCAGCCACGGCACGTTGCGCCGGATCATATCCCCTTCGAACTGCGAGGGATGGCCATAGACCCGGTCGCCGATGCCAGGCCCCAGGCTTTGCGACCATTCAGGATCTCCGGGCGGCGTTGCCTCGTCGGCCCGTGCCCGGCCGGTGAAGGCGGCGACACCGGCGCCCAGGCCGACGCCGAGACCAGCCCGCAGCATCGACCGGCGGCCGGACGCAGGTCCGGGCTGGCGAAGTGTTGGGCGCGAATTATCCGTTGGCAAGAAAGCCCTCCCGTCGTCTCATCCCAAGACGTCTTTTTGTCGTGCATCGGTCTGCAGGTAGAACGGGACTATTGCGCGCCGGGCTGGTCACTGCGATTAAATTCGATGACAGGGTGGAGACAGATGACAGCGATCCTCGTCATAGAGGACGATCCGGACACGGCGGCGGAGATCGACGCCGCGCTCACCCGGCTTGGCTTCTCGGTCGGGCGCGCGGCCGACGGCCGGCAGGGGCTTGAACGGGCGTTGGCGGAGCGATGGGACGCGATGGTGGTCGACCGCATGCTGCCGGGCCTGGATGGGCTGGCGCTGATCCGCGAATTGCGCGGCCGCGGCATACCCACGCCGGCGCTGGTGCTCAGCGCGCTGGATCAGGTGGATGACCGGATCGCCGGCCTGCGGGCCGGCGGAGATGACTACCTGGTGAAGCCGTTCGCGCTCGGCGAACTGACGGCCCGGCTGGAGGCCCTGATCCGGCGCCCGGCCGGGGGCACGCCGACGGTGCTGCGGGTAGGGGCGCTGGAGCTCGATCTGGTGGCGCGCCGTGCCGCGCGCGGCACCCGGATGCTCGAGTTGCTGGCGCGTGAATTCCAGCTGCTGGAGTATCTCGTTCGGCGCGAGGGGCAGACGGTCACCCGCAAGATGCTGCTGGAGGACGTGTTCGGCTACCGGTTCGAGATCAAGACCAACCTGATCGATGTCCACATGGGGCGCCTGCGCCGCAAGCTCGATCCGGCGGGCGAGCCCCCGATGCTGACCACCATTCGCGGCCTGGGGTTCGTTCTGCATGCCGCGGAGTGATAGCGGCGGACCCGGACCGCGGCCGGTCGGGCTGTTGCACAGCCGCGGCCTGCGCTGGGGCGTCGCGGTGGCCGTGCTGCTGGGCGGCAGCCTGATCGCCATGTTCGGCCTGATGTACTGGCGCAGTTCCGCGCTGCTGTTCGACACGCTGGATCGTTCGGTGCGCGAGCAGCTGGTGCTGCTGAGCGCCCGCCCGCCGGACATGCTGGCGTTCATGATCGCGTCGCGCATGAACCATCGTCCGGCGGTGGTGACGCAGGTTGGCCTGTTCGATGCGAACCTGCGGCCGATCGTCGGCGACGTCGCGCAAATACCCGCCGGACTGCCGCGCGACGGCAAGGTGCATCCGGTGCTGGCGCCGGGCCAGCCGCCGGTCCATTGGCGGGCGGCCGGCCGGACGCTGGCCGACGGGCGCATCCTGATCGTGGCCCGCGACGCGGAAGAGGTGCTCGCGGTGCAGACCGGCCTGGTCCACGGCGCGGTGATCGGCATCGTCCCGGCGATCCTGCTGAGCCTGGGTGTGGGGGCCTGGGCGGGCATCGCCACGGAGCAGCGGCTGCGCCGGCTGAATGCCATCGCCGAACGCATCATCGCCGGCGATCTGGGCGAGCGCCTCCCGCAACGCGATGACGGGGATGAACTGGACAGGCTGTGCGCCATCGTCAACCGCATACTCGGCCGGCTGGAGGAAGGCGTCGATGCGCTCAAAGGGGTCGGCGAGAACATCGCCCATGATCTGCGCACGCCGCTGACGGCGATGCGGGCGCGGCTGGAGCGGGCGCTTCGGCTCGCCGGACCCGAGACACCGCTTGGCGGCATCATCGGACAATCCATCGAAAGCGCCGACCGGGCCTTGTCCATCGTCACGGCGCTGCTGCGCATCTCCGACATTCAGCATGTCCGGCGCGAATC
Organism: uncultured Alphaproteobacteria bacterium; assembly: GCA_963839645.1. Lineage (GTDB taxonomy): Bacteria > Pseudomonadota > Alphaproteobacteria > Acetobacterales > Acetobacteraceae > PALSA-911. Next base: position 72,379 of record CAWIVZ010000004.1, read on the forward strand.
CGCCTTCGCCGAATTCGATCTCGCACAGATCGTGCAGGAGACGGCCGAAAGCTATCAGCCGGTAGCCGAGGAAAAAGGCGTCGACCTATCGTTCGACATCGTTGCACCGGCCGCGATCGTGGGAGACCGGCAATTGCTGATCGAGGCCCTGGTCAATCTTGTCGACAACGCGGTGAAGTTCACGCCCCGGGGCGGACAGGTGCGGATCGTGCTGGGAGGCACGCCGGGGCGGCCGGTCATCACCGTATCGGACACCGGTCCGGGGATTTCACCGCAGGCACGGTCCGCGGTATTCCAGCGCTTCTACCGGGCCGATACCAGCCGGACGACACCGGGGAGCGGGCTTGGCCTGAGCATGGTTGCGGCCATCATCAGGCTGCACCGGTTCTCCATCAAGATCCGGGAAAGCGAACCGGGTTGTTGCATGGACATACTCTGCTGGCCAGGCAGCGCCGCTTGACCGGCCTTGTCGAGAACGCCTGACTGGCATCGTCGGTTTCTCGTCATGCTGATATCGTTGCATACGAACTATTCCCGAAACCCAAACAGACCCGCCGTTCCGCGTTCAGCTCCCGTCGCGCAGGACACGCCAGGCGGCGACAAAGGCGGCGGCTTTGCCGGCCACGATCGTGGCGTCGTCGCCGGGACGGTACAGCGCCGAGCCGAGGCCGAACCCCGCCGCTCCGGCGGCGGCGAACCCCCCCATCGTATCGGGTGTGATGCCGCCAACGGGCAAGAACGAGGTCCCGGACGGAAACACGCTGCGCATCGCGCGCAGTATGGGTGGGCCGGCGAGTTCGGCGGGAAACAGTTTCAGCGCGTCCGCACCCGCCGCGAGGGCGGCGAAGCCCTCGGTCGGGGACAGGATGCCGGGAATGCAGATCATGCCGGCCGCCTTCGCGGCCCGGATCACCACCACATCGGCATGCGGCATGACCAGCAGCTTCGCGCCGGTCGCGGCAATATCGGCAACCTGCGCCGGGGAAGTGACCGTGCCGGCGCCGATCAGCGCCCGGTCTCCGAATTGCGCCTGTAGCCGTGCGATGCTGACGATCGGGTCGGGTGAATTCAGCGGCACCTCGATCATGGCAAAGCCGGCCTCGATCAAAACGGTGCCGATGGACCCCACTTCGTCGGGGGTGATCCCCCGCAGGATCGCAACCAGCGGCAGCCGGGCCATCGCGTCACGGAACATCGGGCCTATTCCTTGCAATATGGGTTCCTTCCAATATCGAGCAAACCGGCGCCCTGCGCGATCCGCCACAGTCCGGCGGCCGCGGCGCCTGGTTCGCCGATGCGGGCGTGGATGCCGCATAATTGCATGGCCCGCGCATAGCGGCGGCACAGTGCCAACTCGCCGATCAGCAGCGGCGCCGCTCCCGCCGGCGCGGCATGAATTTCGTCGCCGATCAGCAGGCCGGAAAGGTAGTCGGCCGCTCCCTCCGCCGGCAGGCGCCCCGTGAGTACCAGGGCGCGGGCGGAGAACAGCAGCGGTGCGAGGCCGCCGGCGGCATCCCGCGCGGCCAGCACGCCCCGATCGAAGGCAGCGAGGTCGCCAGCCTCGGCGCCGGGGAAGGCGCCCAGGATCGTGTGGCCACGCAGGGCGGCGAACACCTCACCGGTCATGAACGTGCGAAAGCCGGTGATGCGGCCGGCCTCGACATCCACCCATTTGCAATGCGAGCCGGGCAGCACGACGCATCCGCGGCCGGCGCCGTCCGGCAGGTTGCCGAGCGCGCCGACCACCTGGGTTTCCTCGCCGCGCATCACATCGGGACGGTCGCCGGGCAGCAGGATGCCGGGCACGATGCGCAGGCCCGTTTCCGGAACTTCAACCAGGTGCGCAGCCAATGCCTCCACGCCGGCGGGGGCATCGCAATAGGGCGCCTCCATCCAGCCCTGCCGGCTGCCGACCATGCCGGCGGCGATGCACGCCAGCCCTGGCCATCGTGTGCGCCAATCCGCGGTCAGGGTGTCATATGCCGCGCGAAAGCCGCCCGGCGGCAAATGCGTGATACCCCAGGGACGCACCTGCTCCTCGATGATGCCGCCGGCTTCATCGATGAGCATGGCGCGCAGCGAGGAAGTGCCCCAATCGAGGCCGATCAGGCTGGGCCGGGTTTCATTTGGTTGGGTCATCGGCGTGCCCAAACGTCCTTGGCTTCAATGACACGGTTGAGCGCCGCACCGCTACATCTCGGCGTTCTGCGCCACGAAGATCGATCCGTACCCCAGCTTGGACCAGTCCGGCGGCACGGGGCAGGGTGTCGGGTCCAGATGCGCAACGGTTGCAGGGGCTCCTCGCACGATCTCCCCGGTGTGCGATGTGGGGGTCGGCGCTGGCATCCATGCGAAGGCATCGGCCGAGCTGTAGACGAACAGGGCCACCGGGCGCACCCGCGCGGTCGCGTTGGCGCGGGAAGCATGCAGCGTGCGGCAGTTGATGGCGATAACGGTTCCCGCGCGCCCCACCAGATCCACCGCGCCAGACGGGTCGATCGTCGCCATGTCGGCGTCTCGCACCGAACCGGTCCATGCACCCTGATCGTCGCGATGCACGAAGATAGGCCCGTTATGGCTGCCGGGGAGGCATGTCAGCGGTCCTTGCTCCGCCGGCACGTCGGTCAGATAAATCCCCAGCGTGACGGGGCTGTAGTTGGTGTGCGGCCAGGCGGGGATGTCCTGGTGCCACTGCACGATCTCCCCGGCGCCGGGCCATTTGTAGTTCAACTTGCTGGAGTGGAACTTGACGTCCGGCCCCACCAGATCGGCGGCGATGTCGGCCATGACCGATTCTGAAGCAAAGCGCCAGAAATCCGGGTGCCGGTCCACCAAGGCACGCAGGCGGCGCACATGCGGTTGATCCGGAGAATGCCGGGGTCCGAGATCGAAGGCTTCATTCGAAACGGAATGCCCTCGGCTTTCCTCGATGAACGCATCCGAAAGGGCGTTCAGGCGCTGCAACCACGCATCGGGGATAAGGTTCTCCACCGCCAGAAAACCCGTCTCGAAATAGGTCTCGCGCTGTGCCGATGTCAGGACGATCGGCTTGTGCGCCCGGATGGCGTCCGGCGTCATGGTGTTTCATCCCGTGTTTCCCCGGTGCCACAGTATGTGGAGGCCCGCCCTGGCACAACTTGGCCGGGGCATCGCGCGGTGGCGGCCGATCGCGGACAACCGGACAGATTGTGCCCGAACCACCGCTGGTACGGTTCCGGGCGCTTCACGCAGCCTAGGCCGGCGCAGCCGCAAAAACATAGGGTTCCAGGGATTCCTGGGCGGCGCTTCGGAGTTCGTGCCATTTTTCCGGGCCCCCATAATAGGCCAGGCTGCCGGGCTCCGCCGCCCCGTCGCCGTTGTAATAGGATATGCAGTCGCGCAACGGGCGGGTTCTTATATCGGCCTCGCGGCAATGGTCCGCATAGGCGTCCTCCGGTTCCTTCCGGATGTCGAAGATGCCCGCGCCGCGTGCGCGCAGTGTCTTCAGCATCCAGACGACATAGTCGGTATGGCCCTCGATCCCGCGGGTGAAATTGAACTGCCCGCCGCCGCCCTGCGGCCCCGACAGGATGAACAGATTGGGAAATCCATGGCTGTGCAACCCAAGGAAGGTCTTGACGCCTTCCGACCGCCATTTGTCTCGCAGGGTTTTCCCGCCGCGGCCGGTGATCATGTTGAAGGTCGCCGTCGCCATCCACTGAAATCCGGTCGCGTAGATCAGCACGTCGACAGGATACTCCACGCCGTCATGGACCACCCCCTTGGCGCTGATCCGGCTGACGCCGAGCGGCGCCGTATCGATCAGCTTCACATGCGGCAGGTTGAATGTCGGAAGATATTCGTCGTGGAACGTCGGCCGCTTGCAGCCATAGGGATAGTAGGGTTTGAGCGCCTCGGCGGTTTTCGGGTCCTTGACGATGGCATCCACCCGGGCGCGGATCTGTTCCATGATCCGGAAGTTGGAGTTGAGCTGCCTCTGCATCAGCTCTTCCTGGGACAGTTCTCGGTCGTACTGCCGGCGTTCCTTGAAGTCGGTGATCTTGCCCGAGAGGTAGTCGTCGTTGCCTTTCAGCGCGGTTCGCCCGGATGAAATCCTGGCCAGCCTCTCGCGCCGGGCGCGTGCCCAACCGGGCTCTTTCGACCAGGTTTCGATCTCCTCCTGCGTCGTCGCGCGCTGGTCGCGCACGTCGATGGTCGAAGGGGTCCGCTGAAAAACGTACAGTTCCTTCACGACCTTGGCGATTTCCGGGACGACCTGCACGGCGGTCGCGCCTGTTCCGATGATGCCGACGCGCTTGCCCTCCAGGTCCACGGTGTAGTCCCACCGCGATGTATGGAAGGCCTTGCCTTCAAAGGTCTCCATGCCGTCGATCCGGGCCAGCTTCGGGGTCGTCAGGATGCCGTTCGCCAGCACGACGTAGCGAGCCCGCATCCGGTCGCCGCGATCCGTGCCGACCGTCCAACGGCCGGTGGTTTCATCCCATGCCGTCTGCTCGACGGTCGTGTGAAACAGGCAGCGGTCATAGAAGCCTGACCGCTCCGCCATCGTCTGGCAGTATTCGAGGATCTCGAAACCGGAGGCGAACTTCATCGTCGGGAAGTATCCCATCTCCTCCAGCAGCGGCAGATAGCTGTAGGACTCGACGTCGCAGGCGATGCCGGGATAGCGGTTCCAGTACCACGTGCCGCCGACATCGCCGCCCTTCTCGCAGAACCGGACATCGTGAATGCCGGCCGCGCGGAGTTTGTACCATAGCAGCAGGGCGGCGAACCCGGCGCCGATCACCAGGATTTCGCACTCGTCGGTCAAGGGCTCCCGTTCGACAGGGGGTGCCGAATAGACATCCTCAAGGTATTTGGCGAACTCGCCTTCCATGGCGATGTAATTGGCCGCCCCGCGTCGCGCCTCCTTGAATGCGCGATATTTCGCTTGTTCGTCGGCATTGAACGCTGCCCCGGGCGGCGGCGGCGGAAGCGTCTTCAGCACTTCGTCCGCGACCGGCGAATAGCCTTTGCCGGCGATCTTCTCGGTTGCCTTGGCGGCGCGGGTGTTGAAGATCTTCAGGCCCGTGGCTTCGTCGGTTCGGATTGGCAGCGTCATACCTGTAAACTCTCGCGGTCGAATGGAGGACGATCAGGCCCATAATTCCTCGGTTGGCGGCCTGTCCTGGGGGGACGGGCCGTCAGGACTTTCGTTCAGGCGGCGTAGTATCCGCCGTCGATGATGTGGGACGCACCGGTCATGAACGACGCCTTGTCGGAGCACATCCACACCACCGCCTCGGCAATTTCCTCCGGCACGCCGAGGCGATGCATCGGCACCTTCGTCATCAGCTGGTCGTAGCGCTCGGCCATCGAGGGGTCGGTCATCGGCGTCTTGATGTAGCCGGGGTTCACGCAGTTCACCCGAATGTTGTCTTGCGCATATTCCATCGCCGCGGTCTTCGTGACGCCCACCACGCCATGCTTGGCCGCGACGTAGTTGCTGGCCATCGGCAGGCCGATCAGCCCGGCGATGGAGGCCGTGTTGACGATCGCCCCGCCGCCCTGGGCCAGCATCTGCACTATCTCGTGCTTCATGCACAGGAACACGCCGGTCAGGTTGACCGCCAGCATCCCATCGAAGGATTGCCGGCTCATCTCATGCGTGCGCTGCCCAACCGGCCCCACGTGGCGCGGCGAAATCCCGGCATTGTTGAAGGCGCAATCGAGCCGGCCGAAGGCAGCCACGCTGCGTGCCACCATGGCCTGCACCTGAACCTCGTCATCCACCTTGGCGCCGATGGCGATCGCCTGGCCGCCGGCAGCGTTGATCATGGCCACCGTCTCCGCCGCGCCCGCCTCGGTTTGATCCGCCACGGCCACGCGTGCGCCTTCGCGCGCCATGGCGAGCGCGGTTGCCCGCCCTATGCCCGACGCGCCACCGGTGACGAGCGCGCTTCTGCCAGCCAGGATTCCGGCCATCGTTTCCTCCAATGCTTCGCCACCTATGTCCGGTGGTCACCTTCTGGCCGTCATGCCCCGGACCATCCAGGGCGTCGGCCGCTCATTCCTGACGGTAGCTTTCGCACCGCTCCTGTCAAACCGGCGGGGCGCGGTTCGGTCCGGCTCGCTATGGCAGGTCCGAACTTGTCACGACCGCGATGCCGAGATTGGCGAAGCGCGCCCGCGCGTCGTCGATCGAATTGCGGCCGGGTGCGGCCGGCATCCCGATGCCGCGGCAGGCATCCTCGATCACCACGACCTCGTAGCCGAGCCGCACCGCATCCTCGGCCGACCAGGCGACGCAGAAATCCAGCGCCAGCCCGGTCAGGAAGACGCGTCGGAAACCCCGCTGCCGCAACCAGCCATCGAGGCCCGTTGGGGTTCGCCGGTCGTTCTCGAAGAATGTCGAGTAGCTGTCGATGGTCGGGTGGAATCCCTTGCGGATGATCACCTCGATCTTCGCGGCATCGAGATCGCGATGCAGGGCGGCGTTGGCGGTTCCCTGCAAGGCATGGTCCGGCCACAGGATCTGTTCGCCATACGGCATCATCACCGTGTCGTACGGCCGATGGCCGGGATGGGCGCTGGCAAAGGATGTGTGCCCGGGCGGATGCCAGTCCTGCGTCGCAAACGCATGATCGAACCGGGCCGACAGGCGATTGATGACCGGCAGCACGTGGTGGCCTTCCGGAACGGCAAGCTCGCCCCCCGGCATGAAGGTCGGCTGCACGTCGACGATGCCGAGTATATCCGTCTCGCCGCCGATCTTCCTCACCGTTGCCGCTCCATCTCTTGATGCCCGGCCGGCCGCGCCGCCGCGGTCGGCCGTATTCGGGCGAGTTTCCCGAAGGCGGTCGCCTCGTCGTCATGCGACCGAACGAAGGAATGCGCCATAGTGCCGATGATCGGAATGCCGAAGTGCTGCCCGGGGAGCACGGTGGCGGTGCCCGCGAAGCCGGCGAGGTAACCGGCGCGCCGCGGGACGGTCAAGGAATCCTCGGACAGCCAAGCTTCCTGGCCGACCGGCAGCGTGCACGGCGCCTGCAGCGCGAGGATGGCGACGAGTTGCACGGTGGAAGCCAGGTTCACCGGGACCGGCGGCCGGCCGCCCGGCCGGCGGCTTGATGGCGTCACGGATCTCGCATCGGATCGGACTCAAAGGCTGCCGCATCGCCGGGGCTAGGTGCCCATCATCGCCGCCCGGCGCGCGTCGTCGGCCGACGGACGTGCCAGGCCGAGATTCTCCCGCAAGGTCATGCCGGCATAGTCCTTGTGATACAGGCCGCGGCGCTGCAGTTCGGGAACCACCAGACGGGTGAAGTCCTCGTAGGCGCCGGGCATGTGCGTTGCCGCCAGCACGAAGCCGTCGCAGGCGCCGTTGAACCATTCCTCCATCTCGTCGGCCACCATCTTCGGCGTGCCGGCGAAGATGTGGTGTTCCTTGATGGTTCCGCGGCCGGAGAAATGCACGAAGTCCGCGACGGTCGGGTTGCGCTTGCCGCTGGTCGCTATCACGCGATCGCGGAAGCCCTGGAACGACAGGCCGGCGAGTTCCTCGTCGCTGAACGGCTCATCCATCGCCTTCTTGGCGAAGTCGTAGTTCAGCACTTCCGACAGCAGGATCAGCCCATCGATCGGCCTGGCGGTGCTTTCGATGATCGCCTTCTTCTCGGCGGCGGCGTCGGCACTTTCACCCACGCAGAAATAGCAGGCCGGCGCCACGTGCACCTGGCTCGGGTCACGACCGGTGGCCGCGACGGCCTGCTTGAACTCGGCGTATTGCTGACGGCCGGCTTCGAGCGTGTGGTAGACGACGAAGATCACCTCGCCCCATTGCGCCGCGAAGGTCCGGCCGCGGCCGCTCTGGCCGGCCTGCATCAGCACCGGATGGCCCTGCGGCGAGCGCGGCACGGTGAACGGGCCGCGCGAGTTGAAATACTTGCCCTGGTGGTCGAGCCGGCGGACCTTGGTGGGATCGGCGAAGCGGTCGCCTTCCTTGTCCAGGATCAGCGCGTCCTCGGCCCAGGTGCCCCAATGGCCGAGCACCACCTGCATGAACTCGTCGGCGCGGTCGTAGCGCGCATCGTGTTCCATGTGGTCGGTGGCGCCGAAATTCAGCGCCTCGGAATTGTTCAGGGATGTGACCACGTTCCAGGCCGAGCGCCCGCGCGTCATCAGGTCGAGCGTGGCGAACGTGCGGGCCACGTGGAACGGCTCGTAATAGGTGGTGGAATAGGTGGCGCCGAGGCCGAGGCGGCTGGTCGCCATGCCCATCGCGGTGACGATGGAGATCAGGTCCATTTTCACCGCGCGCACGCCGTGCGAGACGGTTTCCGCATGGTCGTTGCCGTACAGGTCAGGGATCGCCAGGCGGTCGTCGAAGAACGCCATGTGGAACTTCCCGGCTTCCAGCGTGCGGCCGATGCGCTGGTAGTAGTCGGGGGTCAGGAAGTCCGACATCGAGGACGGGTAGCGCCAGGACCCCGGCAGGTTGGAGCAGTTCTGCGCCTGCAGGAAGGCGATCATCGTCATCTGGCGGGGCTTGGCGGTCATCGGCGGTTTCCTGATTTTTGGATTTGATGCGGCGGCAATGCTGCAGGCCTAGCTGGCCAGTTCGCGCATCACCCGGGCGAGGTCGGACTTGCCTTCGAAGCCGATGCCGGGCAGCTCGGGCATGGTGATGATGCCGTTTTCCACCCGCACGCCGTCGGGAAAGCCGCCATAGGGCTGGAACAGATCCGGGTAGCTTTCATTGCCGCCGAGCCCGAGGCCGGCGGCGATGTTCAGCGACATCTGGTGCCCGCCATGCGGAATGCAGCGCGACGGCGACCAGCCGGCTTCGTGCAGCACTTGCAGCGTGCGCTGGTATTCGCACAATCCGTAGGACAGGGCGCAGTCGAACTGCAGCCAGTCGCGGTCCGGGCGCATGCCGCCATAGCGCAGCAGATTGCGGGCGTCCTGGTGGCTGAACAGGTTCTCCCCGGTCGCCATCGGGCCGGGATAGAAGGCGGCCAGGGCGGCCTGTAGCTGGTAGTCCAGCGGGTCGCCGGCTTCCTCGTACCAGAACAGCGGGTATTCGCGCAGCATCTTGGCGTAGGCCACGGCTTCCTCCAGCCCGAAGCGGCCGTTGGCGTCCACCGCCAGGCGGGCATGGCTGCCGATTTCGGCCAGCACCGCCTCGATGCGCCGGCGGTCATCCTCGATCGGCTCGCCGCCGATCTTCATCTTCACCACGCTGTAGCCGCGATCGAGGTAGGCGCGCATTTCCCCGCGTAGCGCCGACAGGTCCTTGCCTGGATAGTAGTAGCCGCCGGCGGCGTAGACGAAGACGCGCGGGTCGGCTTCCGGCCGTGCCGTTCGGCGAGCAGGCGGAACAGCGGCTTGCCGGCGATCTTGGCCACCGCGTCCCATATCGCCATGTCCAGCGTGCCCACGGCCACCGAGCGCTCGCCATGGCCGCCCGGCTTCTCGTTCTGCATCAGGCAGGACCAGACGCGGTCGGGGTCCAGGTTGTCGCCGGAATCGTTGAGCAGGGAGGCGGGATTGGCTTCCAGCAGCCGGGGGGCGAAGCGCTCACGGATCAGGCCGCCCTGGCCGTAACGGCCGTTGCTGTTGAAACCGTAGCCGACGACGCGCCGCCCGTCGCGCACCACGTCGGTGACCACCGCGACCAGGCTGGTCGTCATTTTGGTGAAGTCGATATAGGCGTTGCGGATGGGCGAGGCGATCGGCTTGGTCGCCTCGCGGACATCGACGATACGGACGGACATGCGGCTGCGGTTCCTGGTCAGAAGGGACAGGGGAACGCTACAGCGAAACGCGGCTCCGGACGAGGCCCCGCGGGGCAGAGCCCTCTGGCCGTCCTTCTCTACATCTGGCCGGTCCAGCCCTGCACCGCCAGGCTGGACACCGCGACAACCACCCAGCAGGCCAGCCCCAGCAGCAGCGGCTTGATGCCGGCGCCGGCGAAGGCGCGCCAATGCCCCTGCAGCCCCACGGCCGCCAGCGCCACCACCATCACGAACCGGGCCACGGTCTGGATGTGCGGCGCCAGGTCTCCCAGCAGCCCCAGCGTGTTGATCAGCGAGGCGACGATGAACCACAGGATGAACCATGGCACCGCCTTCTTGATCCGCGCGCCGAGGCTCGCACCCGTGTTGGCGGCCGTCGCCTCGGAGCGGTCGAGGAACGGCATCGCCAGGCCGACGATCAGCAGCAGGGGGATGATCAGCGTGGTGCGTGTCAGCTTGACGATCGTCGCATAGGCGCCGGCCACCTGGCTGAACGCGAAGCCGGCCGCCACCACGGCGGAGGTGTCGTTCACCGCGGTGCCCGCCCACAGCCCGAACCCGTCATCGCTCATGTGCATCATGTGCCCGAAGCCCGGGAAGATGATGCACGGCCAGCATGTTGAACAGGAAGATGACCGAGATCGAATAGGCGATCTCTTCCGGCTTGGCGCGGATCACCGGCGCCAGTGCGGCGATCGCCGAGCCGCCGCAGATCACCGTGCCCATGCCGATCAGCAGCCGCATCCGCCATTCCACGCCCATGACCAGCCCGAGCAGCAGCGCCACCGCGAAGCCCGTCCCGATGGTGACCGCCAGCAGAGACAGCGACGAGAGGCCGGTCTGCGCGACGTCCTTCAGGTTCAGCGTGGCGCCGAGCAGGATGATGCCGGCCCGCAGCGCCGTGCCGCTGATTTCCTTCACCTGCAGCCTGCCGGCAAGCTTGGTGCCGCCCGAAAGGTTGGAGATGGCAACGCCGATCACGATGGCGAAGATCGGCGCGCCGATCAGCGGCGAAAAGCTGGCGGCGATATAGGCCACCACGGCGATCGCCACGCATGCCGCGAGGCCGGGCGCGAGCAGCTGGAGCCGCGCCACCGTCGAGTGGGACTTTGCCTTGCCGGCTGCTTGCACGTTCTGGCTCATCGCGTGGTGTTCCCCGGGGAATCCGAAATCAGGCCGTATACCTGCCACGCTGTTCTTGCGGCGGCAAGAAAGCGCTCGTGACCCCGGGGGAGCGAAGGGGCGGGCAGGGGGGTAAATTGCGCCCGACCCGGCCAGGCGATAGAAAATTCGGTTACCGTCGCGCCGAATGACGCTAGACACCATTCTGCGGAACCAACGCCAGACCCGGAGACCCCCCATGACCGATGCACCGCTTCCCCCGTCCCTGCTCCGCCTTGCAGCGAGCCGGATGACTCGCCGCCGTGCACTGGCAACCGGAATGGCCGGGGGCATCGCGACGCTTGCCATGCCCGGCATCGTTCGTGCCCAGCCGGCGCCGGTAAAGCTCGGCCTGATCCATCCGGTCACCGGCGCGCTGGCGTTCTCCGGCTCGCAGTGCCGCAAGGGCGGGCAGACCGCGATCGACGACATCAACGCGGCCGGCGGCATCAAATCCATGGGCGGCGCGAAGATCGAGCCGATGTACGGCGACGCGCAGGGCCGTGCCGAAATCGCCTCGGGGCTGGTCGATCAGATGGCGGAGGCGGGGGTTGCCGGCTTTACCGGCTGTTTCGCCAGCACCCTCGGCCTGGCCGCCACGCAGACGGCGGCAAAGTACAACCTGCCGTTCTCGATCGACAGCGGCATCACCGACAGCCTGACCACCCGCGGCCTGAAGAACGTCTTCCGGCTGTTCCCGAACGCCTCGTCCGCCACCAATGACGGGCTGGCGACGCTGGACGCGATCAACAAGGGGGCCGGTTCGCCGGCCAAGACCGTGGTCATCGTGCATGAGGACAGCGATTTCGGCACCGGCGCCGCCAAGCTGCTGAACGCCAAGCTGCCGGGGATCGGCCTGACCGTGCTGTCCACCATTCCGCACGCCACGCCGACACGCGACTTCACCAACATCGCGCTGCGCATCAAGGCGGAAAAGCCGGACATCGTGATGATGTCGAACTACCAGAACGAATACGTGCTGCTGGCGCGCACCCTGGTGCAGCAGCGTGTCGATCTGGTGGCGATGTATTCGCTGCTCGGCGGCGGCTTCAACCTGAAATTCGCCAAGGAAGCGCCGACCGTCGCCGAGAACATGATGGACTTCAACCACTGGTACAATCCGCGCAATCCGGCTGCGCTGGCGTTCCGCAAGCGCATGGAGGACAGCGGCGCCACCTTCACCTGGGAATTGCTGCTGGGCTATTTCGCGGTCAGGTTCCTGGCCGACGGCTGGGAACGGGCCGGAAGCAGCGACAAGGACAAGACCATCGCGGCCCTGGCGGCCAGCACCTACAGCGATCATTTCATGCCCTATGGCCCGACGAAAATGGTCGACGGCCAGAACGTCAACGCCCACTGCGTTGCGCTGCAGATGCAGGGCGGCGACATGAAGGTGGTCTGGCCGGCGGAGTTCGCCGACGCCAAGCCGGTGTATCCGCGCCCGAAGGCCTGATGAAGGCGTGACCCCAGGGGACTGAACAGGCGTTGCCGCCGCTCGAGATCATCCTGCCCGCGCTGGTCAACGGCGTGTTGACCGGCGGGGTCTACGCGCTCATCGCGCTCGGCCTGACGCTGATCTACGGCGTGCTGCACATCGTCAATTTCGCCCATGGCAGCCTGCTGATGCTGGCGATGTATGGCGCCTGGCTGCTGGTCGCGTATCTCGGCGTCGACCCCTATCTGGCGGTGCCGATCCTGGCGGCGGTGATGTTCGTGCTGGGCTGGGCGCTGTACGCGGGCGTGATCGGCCGCATTTCCCGTGGCGAGGACCGCGCCATCCTGCTCGCCACGCTCGGCATCGCCATCGTGCTGGATAACCTGGCGCTGGTGGTATTCACCGGCGACACCCGCACGATCGACACCCCCTATTCCTTCGCGATGATCGAGGCCGGACCGCTGCTGCTGTCGGTGCCGCGGGTGATCTCGTTCGCGGTGGCGCTGGTTTGCGCAGCACTGCTCTGGGCGTTCATGACCCGCACCGATACCGGACGCGCCATCCGTGCGGTGGCCCGGGAACAGGACGGCGCGCGGCTGGTCGGCATCCGGCCCGAGCGGATCTTCGCCCTGTCGTACGGCATTGGCGTCGCCTGCCTGGGTGTGGCGGCGTGCCTGCTGCTGCCGACCTTCTATGTCTCACCGCAGGTCGGCAACACGTTCGTGCTGGTTTCCTTCACCATCGTGGTGCTCGGCGGCATGGGCAGCTTTCCCGGGGCGGTGGTGGGGGGACTGATCGTCGGCGTTACCGAAAGCCTGGGCGGGCTGTTCCTGGGCGAATCGCTCGGTCCCATCGGCATCTCCCTGGTGTTCATCGCCGTGCTGCTGCTGCGCCCGGCCGGATTGTTCGGGGCGGCGCGATGAGGCGGGCGTTGCCGGTGCTGATCGTTCTGGCGGCCCTGGCGCCGCTGGCCCTGCCGTCGCAGTTCCTGGTCAATCTGGCGATGCTGACGGCGTTTTCGGCGCTGATCGGCCAGGGCTGGAACATCTCCGGCGGGTTTGCCGGGCTGACCAGCTTCGGCCATGCGGCGTTTTTCGGCATCGGCGCCTATACCGCGGCGATCCTGCAAACGCGCTGGGGGATCAATCCCTGGCTCGGGCTGCCGGTCTCCGCCCTGCTGGGCGCGGCGGTCGGGGCCGGCATCGGCCTGGCTGCCTTCCGGGCCGGGTTGCGCGGCAGCTATTTCGCCCTCGTCACCCTGGCGTTTGCCGAGGTCTTCCGCATCGCGGCCAATTCCGCCGGCATCACCCGTGGCGGCCTCGGCATCCTGATCCCGTTGCGCCCCGGCCTGGCGAATTTCCAGTTCACCGACCGGCGCGCGAGCTACCTGGTGGCGCTGGCGCTGGTGTCCCTCGCCATGGCGGTGGCGTTCTGGCTGCGCCGGTCCCGCTTCGGTGCCAGGCTGGCGGCGTTGCGAGAGAACGAGGACGCGGCGGCCGCGCTGGGCATCGACCTGGTACGCACCAAGACCCAGGCGCTGGCGCTGTCGGGCGCGATCACCGCCACCGGCGGGGTGCTGTATGCGCAGACGTTTCTGTATGTCGATCCCTCGATCGCCTTCGGCATCGAGCGCAGCGTGGAGATGCTGCTGGTGGTGATGATCGGCGGCGCCGGCACGGTCTGGGGGCCGGTGCTGGGCGCGATCGCGCTGCACCTGATCGAGGATACATCGCGCTCCCTGATCGACACGCCCGGCTTCGCGCCGATGCTGTATGGCGTGGTGCTGCTGGCGATCGTCGCCTTCCTGCCCGGCGGCATCGCCGGACTTCGTGCCAGATTGGGGCCCATGTCCAAGGCGGGGCGCCATGCTTGAGGTGCGCGGCCTGTCCAAGAGCTTCGGCGGCCTGGCGGCGGTGAAGTCGGTCGATCTCGACGTTCCCCAGGGCGCGATCACCGCCCTGATCGGCCCGAACGGCGCCGGCAAGACCACCAGCTTCGCCATGATCGCCGGCTTCATCCGCCCTGATGCCGGCACCGTGCGCTTCAACGACCAGGACATTACCGGCTGGCGTCCGGACCGCATCGCCGCCGCCGGCATGGTGCGCACGTTCCAGATCACCCAGCCTTTCGCCGGACTGTCGGTGATGGAGAACATCCGTGTCGGCGCCTTCCTGCGCACCGCCGAACCCGGATGCCGCCACGGCCAAGGCGCGGGAGATCGGCGCGCGCCTCGGCCTCGGCCCGATGCTGGACCGCAATGCCGCCGCCCTGACCGTTGCCGGGCGCAAGCGGCTGGAGGTGGCCCGGGCGCTGGCCACCGAGCCGCGCCTGCTGCTGCTGGATGAGGTGATGGCGGGGTTGAACCCCTCCGAGGTGAACGAGATCGTCGCGCTGATCCGCGATGTGCGTGCAGGCGGGGTCACCATCCTGCTGATCGAGCACATCATGCAGGCGGTCGCGGCGCTGGCAGAGAATGTCTACGTGCTGGCCGAGGGCGCCCTGATCGCCACCGGCACCGCGCGCGAGATCGCCGCCGACCCGCGCGTGATCGAGGCCTATCTCGGCCATGGCGCCGCCGCGCGGATGGCGTCCCATGGCTGACGCCCCACTGTTGCAGGCGTTGCTGCAAGTCCGGGGCCTGTCCGCCGGCTACGGCCCGTTCCAGGTGCTGCACGGCATCGACATCGATGTCGCCGAGGGCGAGATCGTCGCCGTGCTCGGCGCCAACGGCGTCGGCAAGACCACGCTCAACCGGGCGCTGTCCGGCCTGATCCGCGCGCGTGCCGGCAGCATCCGCTTTGCCGGCGCCGACATCACCGCGGCCAACCACGCCGACATCGTCCGCGCGGGGCTGATCCATGTGCCGGAAGGGCGCAAGATCTTCCCCAATCTGTCGGTGCGCGAGAACCTGCTGCTCGGCGCCTATGTCCGCGGCCGTGCCGAGCGCGCGCGGACCCTGGACCGGGTGCTGGAAACCTTCCCGCGCCTGGCCGAACGCCTGGCGCAGCTCGCCGGCTCCATGAGCGGCGGCGAGCAGCAGATGCTTGCCATCGGCCGCGGCATGATGGGCCAGCCGCGCCTGCTGCTGCTGGACGAGCCCTCGCTCGGTCTGTCGCCATTGCTGACCGAGGAATTGTTCGCCCTGATCCAGCGCCTGCATCGCCAGGGGCTGTCGATCCTGCTGGTCGAGCAGAATGTCGTGCAATCCCTCGCCATTGCCGGGCGCGCCTATGTGATCGAGCACGGTGCTGTGGCACTCTCCGGCGATGCCGCGACCCTGGCCAACGATCCGAGGCTGAAGGCGGCTTATCTCGGCCTTTGAAGGAACCCGTCATGGACCCCACCGCGCTGCCGTTCGACGCTGACGAAATGCTGGCCGGAATGCGTCCCTGGGTGGAATGCGAGAGCCCGACCTTCGACGCCGCGGCGGTCAACCGCGTCATGGACCTGGCGTCGCGTGACCTGATCCTGGCCGGCGCGCGGATCGAGCGCATCGCCGGCCGGATGGGTCTCGGCGACTGCGTGCGCGCGACGTTCCCGCATGCAAACCGAACCAGCCCGGCATCCTCGTGATGGGCCATATGGACACCGTGCATCCGATCGGCACACTGGTGAAATTGCCGTTCCGGCGCGAGGGCAACATCAACTGGGGCCCGGGCATCTGCGACATGAAGGGTGGTAACTACATCGCGTTGGAAGCCATCCGCCAGCTTGCCCGCGCCCATGTCGCGACCCACCTGCCGATCACCTTCCTGCTGACCTCGGACGAGGAGATCGGCAGCCCGTCCACCCGCGACCTGATCGAGGCGGAAGCGGCGCGGCACAAATACGTGCTGGTGCCCGAGCCCGCCCGCCCGGACGGCGGTGTTGTTACCGGACGCTACGCGATCGCCCGCTTCAACCTGGAGGCCACCGGCCGGCCGAGCCATGCCGGCGCGCGGCTGGCGGAGGGAAGATCGGCGATCCGGGAGATGGCGCGCAAGCTGATCGAGATCGAGGACATGACGACGGAGGATTGCACCTTCTCGGTCGGCGTCATTCATGGCGGCCAATGGGTGAATTGCGTCACCACCACCTGCACGGGCGAGGCGCTGTCGATGGCCAAGCGCCAGGAGGATTTGGACCGCGGCGTGGATGCTATGCTGGCGCTGGGCGCGTCGTCCAACGACGTGTCGTTCAAGGTGACACGCGGCGTGACCCGCCCGGTGTGGGAACCCGACGCGCGCACCATGGCGCTGTGGGAGCGGGCGAGCGGCATCGCCAGATCGATGGGGTTCGCCATTCCGCACCAAAGCTCCGGCGGCGGCTCGGACGGCAATTTCACCGGCGCGATGGGCATTCCCACGTTGGACGGGCTGGGCGTGCAGGGCGCCGACATGCATACGCTGAACGAACACATCCAGGTCGACAGCCTGCCGCGCCGTGGCCGGCTGCTGGCCGGTCTGCTGGCGAGCCTGGATTGACCGCTGGTTCACCCGCCGTCCGCAAGCGGCCGCATCCGCTTCGCCGGGTCCATCTGGCCCTTGCCGCCCGGCCGCGGCTGCTTATCAGCGTGCTCTGCGCCGTGGTGGCGCATTTTCTGCTGCCGGCCGGGGTCGTCACCACGACGCATCTGCTGCTGGTCTGGAATGTCGGTGTCCTGGTGTATATCGGGCTCGCGTTGCAGCTGTTCCTGACCGAAGGCCCCGAGGACATGGACGCCCACGCGGAGCGCCAGCAGGAAGGCGAGTGGACGATCTTCTGGTTGACGGTGGGGGCGGTGGTTTTCAGCTTCGTCGCGATCTTCGGCGAATTCGCCAGCATCAAGTCGCTGGAGGGCGAGGCCAAGGGGCTGCATGTCGGCCTCGTCGCCGTCACGCTGTTCCTGTCCTGGCTGATGACCCATACCAGCTTCGCCATCCGCTATGCGCATGAGTATTACGCCCGCGATCTGGGCGGCACGGAGATCGATCGCGGCCTGCGGTTTCCCGGCGACGAGATGCCGGACTATTTTGACTTCTTCTACTTCGCCCTGGTCCTGGGCATGACGTTCCAGGTCTCGGATGTGCAGATCACCGCCCGGAAGCTGCGCCGCATGGCCACCGCGCACGGACTGCTCGGGTTCCTGTTCAACACCATCATCCTGGCGCTGACGGTGAACATCGCCGCCGGTCTGCTGTAACCTTCCCATCACCGAGGAGACATCCATGCCCGCCGCCATCGACGAAATCCGCAAGTTCCACGACGAGCTGACCGCGATCCGCCACGATATCCACGCCCATCCCGAACTCGGCATGGAGGAGCACCGCACCGCCGATCTGGTGGCGCGCAAGCTGGAGGAATGGGGGATCGAGGTGCATCGCGGCGTCGGCGGCACCGGCGTGGTCGGCGTGCTGCGCGCGGGCAACGGCGACCAGGCGGTGGGGCTGCGCGCCGACATGGACGCGCTGGCGATGGGCGAGGCGAACGACATCGCCTATGCCAGCCGCAACCCCGGCAAGATGCACGCCTGCGGCCATGACGGGCACACCACGATGCTGCTGGGCGCCGCGCGGTACCTGGCGGAAACCCGCAACTTCAACGGCACGGTGAACTTCATCTTCCAGCCCGGCGAGGAAGGGGCCGGCGGCGCGCTGGCGATGCTGCAGGACGGCTTGTTCGAACGTTTCCCCTGCAACGCCATCTACGCCATCCACAACCGCCCCAACATGGCACTGGGGAAATTCGCCATCGCGCCGGGCCCGCAGATGGCCGGCGGGGCGTTCTTCGACATCTCGGTGCGCGGACGGGGCGCGCACGGCGCCCGGCCGGAGGAAAGCATCGATCCGGTGCTGGCCGCCTGCCACATCGCCACCGCGCTGCAATCCATCGTGGCCCGCAATGTCCGCCCATCCGACACGGCGGTGCTGAGCATCACCAAGGTGATGGGCGGCGACGCCTATAACGTCATTCCGCAATACGCCACGGTTTCCGGCACCGCGCGCACCTTCCGTCCCGACACGATGGACCTGATCGAGGCCAACATGACGCGCGTGGCCGAAGGCGTCGCCGCCGGTTTCGGCGCCGTCGCCACGGTCGATTTCCGCAAGATATTCGCGCCGCTGGTGAACAACCCCGAGGAGACGCAGATCCTCGGCGACGTCGCGGCGGACCTGGTCGGCGAGGCCAATATCGACCGCAACAAGCCGCCGGGCATGGGGTCGGAGGATTTTGCCTTCATGATGGAGAAGGTGCCCGGCGCCTACATCAATCTCGGCAACGGCGACAGCGCGGCGCTGCACAACCAGCTCTACAACTTCAACGACGAGGCGACGCCGTTCGGCTCCGCCCTGCTCGCCGGCGTGGTGGAGCGCAAGCTTAAGCGCGGCACGGACTGAAGTCCGCGGATGGGGGAGGGGATGCGGGTGCTCGCCTGGAACATCCGCCAGGGTGGCGGGGCGCGCCTTGCGGGCATCGCCGCCGCCATCCGGGCGCATGACGCCGATGTGCTGGTGCTCTCCGAACATCGCGGCGGCGAGGCCGGCGCGCGGCTGCGGGCAGCGCTGGCGGAGATCGGCTATCCGCATGCCAGCCGGGCCGAGCCGCCGGCCGGCAAGAACGGCGTGCTGATCGCCGCGCGCGGCCGGTTCCGCGATCGCGGCGTGGTCGATGCCGGGCTGCCGGAGCCGTACAAGATCGTCGACGCGGCGTTCCCCGGCCTGCGGCTGACCGGCGTCTACATGCCGAACCTGCGCGCCAAGGAGCCGTACTGGGACCGGCTGATCGCCACCTTGCCGGACCGCGCCCGCGCGAGTGCGCTGGTGGTCGGGGATTTCAATACCTGCCGGCCGTTCGTGGATGAGCCCGGCGCCATCGACGTGACGGCGCATTACCTCGACAAGATCGAGGCGATCGGCTTTTCCGACCTGTGGCGCAAGCGTTTCCCCGATGGGCGGGAATATTCCTGGTACAGCCACCGCCGCAACGGCTTTCGTATCGACCACGCCTTCTTCAGCCGCCGCGCCGCCCGCCGCGCCGGCGAAATCCGTTATTCCCACCGCGAACGCGAGGCGGGATTATCCGACCATTCCCCGCTGATCCTGGACATGAACCAATGATCGATCCCGACGGCCGGATCCGCTGCGCCTGGGCCGAGAACAGCGATCCCGAACGCGCCTATCACGACGCCGAATGGGGCGTGAAGCTGCATGGCGACACCGCGCTGTTCGAGATGCTGACGCTGGAAGGCGCCCAGGCCGGGCTGAGCTGGCGCACCGTGCTGGTGCGCCGGGATCTGTACCGCGAAGCCTATCACGGTTTCGACATCCCCCGCGTCGCGGCGATGGCGGATGCGGAACTGGAGGCGCTGCTGGCCGGTTCCGGGCTGATCCGCAACCGGCTGAAGATCTACTCGGTGCGCAAGAACGCCCAGGCGGCGCTGCGCATCATCGGCGAGGCCGGCAGCCTGGACGCGCATCTGTGGTCCTTCGTCGGCGGCGCGCCGATCCGCAACCTTTGGCGCTCCCGCGCCGAGGTGCCGGCACGGACGGAACTGTCGGACCGGATGTCGAAGGACCTGAAGCGGCGGGGACTGAGCTTTGTCGGCAGCACGATCTGCTACGCGTTCATGCAGGCGACGGGGATGGTGAACGACCATGCCGTGGACTGCTTCCGCCATGGCGCGTAGCGCGGCCGGGTTTCGGCCGGCGGTTAATTTGGCAGCAACCGGAAAACCCGTTCGCTGGGCGGCCAGGCAGCCTGGATCTGCGCCCGGTAGGCGTAGGCGGCGAAGGCCAGCCCGGCCAGGATCAGCAGGCTGGCGACCCAGGCGAGAAGCGGTGCGCTGCCCGTCGGCTTCGCGCGGGTGGGCGCCGGCGCGAACGGCGGCGCCGGTTCGTGTACGGCTGGCGCCGCGACGGGCAACGCCCCTACCGGCAACTCCCCAACGGACAGCTCCCGCGCGGGCGGGTGCTCGGCTGGCGGCGCCGGCTCGGGTGGCTCCGACACGGGCCCGGAATCCTGTGTCCCAGCGTCGTCCCCGACGTCCCCGGCTGGCGGGATCGGGTCCTGCAGCCATTCCCGGGCGCACCGGCTGCAACGCACGGTCCGCGGTTTGGCGAGCATCTCGTCCGCGATTTCATAGCGGGCAGCACAGGACGGACAGACGATGCGCATGATCTGGTGAGACTCCGGCGGGATGTGCGACCAAGGGACGTTGCGGTAGCCCGGATAGGCAGGTGATGTCGACAGGTCTTGGCGGTATGGCCGCCCAATCAGCAAGCCCGGGTGCGCGGTGATCCGGTTCGACGGCGTGGGCCTGTCCTATGGCCGGTACGCCGGATCGGCGCGTGGCGCGGCGGTGCACGAGGTGCTGCGCGATATCAGCTTCGCGCTGCCGGAAGGCGAGTTCCGCTGGCTGCTCGGCCCCTCCGGCGCGGGCAAGACCAGCCTGCTGCGGCTGATGTATCTGGCGGTGCGCCCGACACGCGGCCATCTGCGCCTGCTTGGGACCGACATCGCCCGCGCCCATCGCCGGGAATTGCCCCGGCTGCGCCGGCGCATCGGCGTGGTGTTCCAGGATTTCCGGCTGCTGAGCCATTTGTCGGTGTTCGACAACGTGGCGCTGCCGTTGCGCCTGGCCGGGCGGGCGGAGGGACAGTTGCGGGTGGACGTGACGGAGATGCTGCGCTGGGTCGGGCTGGAGCCGAAGCTGGAGGTGCTGCCGCAGGCGCTTTCCGGCGGCGAGCAGCAGCGCGTGGCGATCGCCCGCGCGGTGATCGCCCGTCCGGCGCTGCTGCTGGCCGATGAGCCTACCGGCAACCTCGATGACAGCCAGGCCCAGCGGCTGATGATGCTGCTGAAGGAACTGAACCGCCTGGGCACGACGGTCGTGGTCGCCACCCATAACGACGCGCTGGTCGCCCGCCATCCCGCCCCCGCGCTGCGCCTGGCGCAGGGCCGGCTGGTCGGCCGGGAGTAGCGCCATGGCCCGGGGCAAGCCCGTCTACAGCCGAACCGCCCGGGGCGACGAACTGGGCCTGCGCCGGGCGTTGTCGGACCGGATCCTGCCGCTGCTGGTTGCCGCCATGGCGTTCCTGGCGGCGCTGGCGCTGGCCGGCTTCGTGGCGGCGGCGGGCCTGGCGCGGCACTGGCAGGAAGGCGCGGGCGCCAACCTCACGGTGCAGGTGCCGCAACCCGCCGATCCGGCGCCCGGCGGCGGCACGCGGCGGGAGCGGGCGCTGGCGCTGTTGCGCGCGTCCCCGGCGGTTGTCCGGGCGCATACCCTGTCCGAGGGGGAATTGTCGGATCTGCTGCGGCCCTGGCTGGGCGGCGCGACCGAGACCCTGGCGGTGCCGCTGCCGGCGGTGATCCGGGTGCGGCTGGCCGATCCGGATGGTGGCCGGGGCGCGGAGGCGGCGAGAGCCGCAGAACTCGACGCGTTGTCGCATACGCTCGGCGCCGCGGTGCCCGGTACGCTGGTGGAAAGCCACCAGATCTGGATCGGCCGCCTGTCCGCGCTGGCGCGCAGCCTGCAGGCCTGCGCCGGCGTCGCGCTGCTCGTGGTTGCCGGTGTGGCGGCCGCGGTGGTCGCGGTCGCGACGCGCGCCGGGCTGTCGGCGCGGCGGGAAGCGATCGAGATCGTCCATGGGCTCGGCGCCACCGGCGGCTACATCGCCGGCCGCTTCGCCCGGCGCGCCACCTGGCTCGCGGCCCTGGGCGGGCTGGCGGGTGCGCTGGCGGCGCTGCCGGTATTGCTTGGCCTGGCCGAACTGGCGGCGCCGTTCACGGGATTGCAGGCCGCCGACCCCATCTCGCCGCTTGGCGCCGCCACCGCGCTGCCGGCCGCCCTGTTGGCCGGTGTCGGGGCCCTGCCGTTCGCTGCCGGGCTGATCGGCTATCTGACCGCCCAGGCGACCGTTCGCGGCTGGCTGCGACGGCTGCCATGAACGAGGCCGTTTCCCCGCGCCGGCCGGCCGCCAGGCGCATTGCGGGTCTGGCCGCGCTGGTGCTGCTGGTGTCCGTGCTGGCCTGGGGCGCGGGGCTGGCCTGGTTTATCCGCCGGATCGATGCGCCGCCCGCTCCGGTACCGCCCGCCGATGGCATCGTCGCGTTGACCGGCGGGGCGGAGCGGGTCGAGACCGCGCTGCAGTTGTTGGCCCAGGACAAGGCGCCGCGCCTCCTGCTGTCGGGGATCGGCGGCGGGGCACGGCTGCCGGAACTCGACGACCGGGCCGGCGTCGATGCGGGAAGACTGGCGGAACGGATCACCCTGGGGCGGGGCGCGCAGAGTACTCGCGGCAATGCGCTGGAGACTGCGGCGTGGGCGCGGCGGGAAGGGGTCCACTCGCTGATCGTCGTTACCGCTTCCTATCACATGCCGCGCGCGCTGCTGGAATTGCGGCGCGAATTGCCGGATGTCCGGATGTATCCTATGCCGGTGTTCCCGCCGGGATTTACCGGCTGGCTCCGGCTGCGCCGGGAGGCCGGTGAGTTCACCAAGTTCCTGGGCGCGGCGGCGGGATTGTCCTTTCTTGCCCCCGAGCGCCAAATCCGCCTGCCCGAAATTCGGATGCCAGTCATCGGCAACGGGACGCGGCCCTGACCGCATGAAGACCTGCATGACCCTGATCCGCTCCGCCCTGTTCAATGTCTGGTCCTTCGGCGTGAGCTTTCTGTTGCTGCTGCCGGCGACCGCGGTCAGTCTGGTGGCGCCGGGCCGTATGCTTGGTTTCGCGTCGTTGTGGGCGCGGGTCGTGCTGGCCGGGCTGGGCCCGATCTGCGGCATTCGCGTGGTCGTCACCGGCCGCGAGCATCTTCCCGTGCGCGGGGCGGCGCTGATCGCCTCGATGCACCAATCGGCGTTCGACACGCTGGTCTGGATGACCCTGCTGCCGCGGTGCTGCTATGTGCTGAAACAGGAATTGCTCCGCGTGCCGCTGTTCGGCCGGTTGATACCGCCTTCCGGCATGATCGCCATCGACCGGTTCGGCGGCATGCAAAGCCTGCGCGCGCTGATGCAGGAGGGCGTGCGCGCGTCGCGGGAACAACGCCAGATCGTGATCTTTCCTGAAGGCACGCGGGCTGCGCCGGGGCAGATTCTGCCGTTGCAGCCCGGAATTGCCGCGCTCGCGGCCAGCACCGGGTTGCCGGTGATCCCCGTGGTCACGGATTCCGGCCTGTACTGGGGCCGACGGTCGTTCCGCAAGCGTCCGGGCACAATCCACATTGCCATCCAGCCGCCGATCCCCGCCGGTCTGCGCCGGCAGGAACTGATGCAGCGCCTGGAAACCGTCTTCCACGGCGAAGCACCCGCCTCGGTAGCGGCCGTGGGCGGCTCCGCTAAAACCGACGGGGCTGTGGATAAAGCTGTGAGTTGACGGGTATTGCCGCTCTCAGGTTAATTTACGTTATCATCTCAATGCACTGATATAACTCATATTATGTTCATTTTTTGGCTACTGGAACGACTGTCGCGGGCCATGGGGACGAATACGGTCCAACGGAATTCTGTTGGGTGATTGGAATGAGAATTCAACCATCGCGCGCCCGCAAGCCGAGTAGGGCCGCCTGGCTGGCGTTGTTGGGCTTGCCGGCCGTTCTGGTCACGCTGCACACGCTGTATTGGCAGTGGACGTGCCGCCGGCTGGACGATGGCTGGCAGGCCTGGACGGCACGCTGGAGCGCCGCGGGCTGGCGGATCGAGGCCGGCCCGGCCGTCACCGGCGGCTGGCCCCTCGCGGCGCAACTGACCGTCCCCGATCCGGCGGCGACAGCGCCGGACGGCTCCCATTGGGCCGGCGAGCGTGCCGTGCTGCGGGTCAGCCTGCTGCGTCCGGATCGCCTGCTGGTGGATGTACCCGGTGCGCAAACGCTCAGTTTCGGCAATGGCGACAGGATCGGCTTCACGGCGGACCGCGAGCATCTGGATCTGCCGCTCGGCGGCGCCGACGCCCCCGGGGAATTCACCCTGGCCGCCAGCCGGATTTCCCTGCCGCCGTCCTGGCGCTCGCCATTCGGCCCGTCGGTGGCATCGGCGTCGGCGGCAGGACGGATCAGCCATGTCGGCGCCCTGCCGGACGCCGGCATCGCCACGCTCGCCCGGCAATGGCGCGATCGCGGCGGCAGCTTGGACCTGCACGAATTCGCGCTGCGGTGGGGGCGGTTGGATGTCTCCGGCCGTGCCACGCTGGCGCTGGACGACCGCTTGCAGCCGGCAGGCGACGGCACGGCCGTGGTGCCCGGATTCGCGGAAGCCATCGCGCAACTGGCCGATGCCGGCAGCATGCCACGCCAGATGGCCATGCTGGCCACCGGCGCGCTGAGCCTGCTCTCCGGCGGCACCGGCACGGCGGAAGTGCCCCTGCAACTGCATGCCGGCCGCCTGTCCGTAGGCCAGATCCCGCTGCTGCGCCTGCCGGAACTCGCCTGGCCCGACCGGTAATCGCCAACCCGCCCATCGTCCACTTGATTATCGCTCATTTCAGGATGGCCCGCCCGGCCTTATTGTGGCCGCTGTGCCGGCACCGCGTGAACGTGCCATCGTAGCCCTAATGAATGGTTAATCAACTCGACGGGATCTGGATGCCTCGGACGCCGCCATGCTGCATTTGACCAAGCTCGCCGTCGGCGTGCGCGATATCGCGCATCTCGGTGAGGTGCAGGCGCGGCGTCTGGAGCATGACCCGCCGCTGCGCCACCGGACGCGCAATTTTCCCCGCCGGGCGAACGAGATCCTCGACGGGGGCTCGATCTACTGGGTGATCGCCGGCGCCACGCTGGTGCGTCAGCGCATTCTGGATATCCGCCACGAAACCTGGGATGACGGCAGCGCCTGCGCCGGCCTGGTGCTGGACCCGGTTCTGGTCCCCGTGGCGGCGCGCCCGACCAAGCCGTTCCAGGGCTGGCGCTACCTCGCGCCGGAAGCCGCGCCACCTGACCTCGGCGCCATGCCGCACGCGGCCGGCGCGGACGAACTGCCTGCGGCGATGCGCCGTGAATTGCAGGCGCTGGGACTGCTGTAGGCGGCTACATCCCCCAGCGGCGTACGAACCAGCTTTTCACCAGATGGGTCATCACTGCATAGGTGACCATCATGCCGGCGACCAGCGGCCAATAGAGCCCCGGCAAGGGCTTGAAGCCAAGGGCGGCGCCCAGAACCGTGTAGGGAATGATGCCGCCGATCGACACGATCACGATCGTGGTCACGATCAGCGGCGTGCTGGCCCGGCTCTGCAGGAAGGGTATCCGGGCCGTGCGGATAATATGGATGATCAGGGTCTGGGTCAGGAGCGATTCAACGAACCAGCCGGCCTGGAACAATCCCGGGTTATTCCAGGCGCCGAACACGAACAGCATCATGAAAAAGGTCAGGTAATCGAAGATCGAGCTGATCGGACCGATCAGCAGGACAAAGCGTGTCAGGTTGCCGATGTCCCATTGCCGGGGCACCGCCAGGTATTCCTCGTCCACGTTGTCGGTCGGGATGGTGGTCTGGGAGAAATCGTACAGCAGGTTGTTGGTCAGCACCTGGATCGGCAGCATGGGCAGGAACGGCAGGAAGATGCTGGCGCCGAGCACGCTGAACATGTTCCCGAAATTCGAGCTGGCGCCCATCTTGATGTATTTGACGATGTTGCCGAACACCTTGCGGCCCTCGATCACGCCGTCGCGCAGGACCATCAGGTTCTTTTCCAGCAGGATGATGTCGGCTGATTCCTTGGCGATATCCACGGCGGTGTCGACGGAGATGCCGACATCCGCCGCCTTCAGCGCCGGGCCGTCATTGATGCCGTCGCCGAGATAGCCGACCACGTGGCCGCGCAGGTGCAGCGCCTCGATCACCCTGGCCTTCTGCGCCGGGGAGACCTTGGCGAACACCGAGACCTGTTCGGCGATCGCGCCGAGCTCGGCATCGGACATCGCTTCCAATTCACGGCCAAGCACGATGCGTTCCACCGGCAGATCGACCTGGCGGCAGATGGTGCGGGTGATCACATCGTTGTCGCCGGTCAGGATCTTCACGTTCACGCCCGCGCTGTTCAGCAGCTTGATCGCCGCCATCGCGGTTTCCTTGGGCGGATCGAGAAAGGCGATGTAGCCAAGCAGCGTCAGGCCGATTTCCGCCCGTTCGTCGTAGGTCGCCAGCGGCTCGGGGAATTCCTTGAAGGCGACGGCGACGACACGGAAGCCCTCGCCGTTCAGCCTGGCCATTTCCAGTTTGGCGTCCTCCAGGTGGCTGGGATCGAGCCGCCCGCCGGTATCGCCGAGCACGTAGCGGTCGCAGACGGACAGCACTTCCTCGACGGCGCCCTTGGTGATCATCAGGTGGCCGCCGCCATCGGGCTTCAGCACCACGGACATGCGCCGGCGCTGGAAGTCGAAGGGGATCTCGTCGATCTTGGTGATCGCGGCGATGCGCCCGACATGCTCGGGCCGGTTCGCATGGCTGAGCACCGCCTCATCGAGCAGGTTGCGCAGGCCGGACTGGTGGTAGCTGTTGAGATAGGCGTATTCGAGGACCCGCTCGCTCTCCTCGCCCTCGAAATCCAGATGGTATTGCAGGATCACCCGGTCCTGGGTCAGCGTGCCGGTCTTGTCGGTGCACAGCACGTCCATGGCGCCGAAATTCTGGATGGCGTTCAGCCGTTTCACGATCACCTGCCGGCGCGCCATCTGCATCGCGCCCTTGGCAAGATTGACGGTCACGATCATCGGCAGCATTTCCGGCGTCAGGCCAACCGCGACGGCGACGGCGAACAGCAGGGCTTCCAGCCAGTCGCCCTTGGTCAGACCGTTGATCAGGAACACCGCCGGCACCATCACGCAGATGAAGCGGATCATCAGCCAGGTGAAGCGGGTGATGCCGCGGTCGAAGCTGGTCTGAGCGCGCTTGCCGACGACACTGTCCGCGAGCTTGCCGAAAAACGTCGATGTTCCGGTCCGCAGCACCACTCCGGTGGCGGTGCCGCTGACGACGTTGCTGCCCATGAAGCAGAGATTCTCGAAATCGAACGGGTCGTCCGAGGCCGCCGCCGGGACGGCATTGGCCTTGTCCGCCGGGACGGCCTCGGTCTTGTCCACCGGCATCGCCTCGCCGGTCAGCGCCGACTGGTTGACGTGCAGGGTCTTGGCCGCGAGCAGGCGCAGGTCGGCCGGCACGAGGTCGCCGGCCGCCATCCGCACGATGTCGCCGGGCACCAGCTGGTCGACCGGGATTTCCAGCCCGCGGGCCGGGCCGGCGGCGGAGCGGCGGCATACGCTGACCCGGGTCTTGACCATGGCCTGCAGCTTGGCGGCGGCCTGGTTCGAGCGGTGTTCCTGCAGGAAGGCCAGCGTGATGCTGAGCACCACCATCACGCAGATGACGATGGCCGCGCGAGCGTCGCCGGTGATCCACGACACCGCGGCCAGTGAGAGCAGCAGCGCGTTCAGCGGGTTTTTCGCCCGACCGGCGAGTTCCTGGGCAATTGTCTGCTGCTTTTCCCGGGCGACCTGATTGGGGCCGGTGCGGACCAGCCGGGCGGCGGCCTCCGCGTCCGTCAGGCCCTCCATGGAGGTGCCTAGCCGCCGGAGCAGATCCTCGGCCGGCATACGCGCCCCGGCGTCCAGTGAACCGTCCGACCCGGGCTCGCGGTCATCGGGCCGGGCGCCCGCCGGATGCAGGCCGAGCCTTTGCCGAAACCACCTCAGCCAGCCAGGACCTGTCGCGATCGCGCCGGTCGTCAATGAAAAGGCCTCTTTGTCCGATAGGAGCCGTTTCACTCTACAACAAACCGCCGGCCGGAAAAATTCCGGATGGGTCGGGGTGCGCGGTTTCATCTGGTGAAGCTGCCGCCGGCGGCTAGAATGATCCAATGGTCCGAACCGGAATTCTGCTGGCCCTGGCGTCCGCCGCCCTGTTCGGCGCCAGCACGCCGTTTGCCAAGCTGCTGCTCGGGCAGGCGGATCCCTGGATGATGGCCGGGCTGCTCTATCTCGGTGCCGGCTGCGGCCTCGCGCTGGTCCATCTGTCCCGCCAGGCGCTGCGTTTGCCCGCCATTGAGGCGCCATTGCGGCGGGCCGATCTGCCCTGGCTGGTGCTGGTGATCGGGGCGGGCGGTGTTCTGGGGCCGCTGCTGCTGATGGCGGGGCTGGCCCGCACCGATGCGTCCGGCGCCTCGCTGCTGCTGAACCTCGAGGGCCTCGCCAGTATGGCGATCGCCTGGGTGGTCTTCCGCGAGAACGTGGACCGCCGCCTGCTGCTGGGCGCCTTCGCCATCCTGGCGGGCGCGGCGCTGCTTTCCTGGCAAGGCCAGGCGTCGTTCCATTGGGGCGCGGCGCTGATCGCCGGGGCCTGCCTATGCTGGGGGATCGACAACAACCTGACGCGCAAACTGTCCTCGGCCGACCCGGTGCAGATCGCCATGCTGAAGGGACTGGTCGCTGGTACGGTCAACCTGGCGCTGTCTCTGCTGAGCGGGTCGGCGCTGCCGGGCGCCGGCACGATCCTGGCGGCCGGAGCGGTCGGCTTCCTCGGCTATGGCGTCAGCCTGGCGCTGTTCGTGCTCGCGCTGCGCCATCTCGGCACCGCGCGCACCGGGGCGTATTTTTCGCTGGCGCCTTTCGTCGGCGCGGCCCTGGCGGTGGCGATGCTGGGCGAACCGGTAACCCCGTTGTTGCTGATCTCCGGCGGGCTGATGGCTGTGGGCCTGTGGCTTCATCTGTCGGAACGGCACGATCACGAGCATGTTCACGAGCCGCTTGAGCATGAACACCGGCATCGCCACGACGCCCACCACCTGCATGAACACGGCCCCAATATCGTTGCCGGAGAGCCGCATACGCATTGGCACCGGCATGCGGCGCTGGTGCACCGTCACCCGCATTACCCCGATCTGCACCATCGGCATGTCCACAGCGGTCACGCCCACTGAAGGAGCCCGGCGGCGCGCGATGTCGGCCTGTCCTGCGGCCCTGGCCCATCCTGCCGCCACTCTCCTATGCGCGGTTATGTGGAATCCCCGCTTGCAAAACGCGGCGGTCTATCGCATCTGAACATCCCAGGCACACCGGCTACATTCGGTCGGTCATTTGTTCGGGCGCGCGGGGCAGGGGTCTCGCGGCGCCCGTCGTCGTATGGAGGTTCACCGTGGCTACTTCACTTGAAAAGATCCGCAATATCGGGATCACCGCGCATATCGACGCGGGCAAAACCACCACCACGGAGCGGATCCTTCACTACACCGGCGTCTCCCACAAGATCGGTGAGGTCCACGACGGCAACACCACCACCGACTACATGGACCAGGAGCGTGAGCGCGGCATCACCATCACCTCCGCCGCCGTGACCTGCGAGTGGAAAGACCACCGCATCAACATCATCGACACGCCTGGCCACATCGACTTCAACATCGAGGTGAACCGCAGCCTGCGCGTGCTCGACGGCGCCGTGTTCATCATCGAGGGCGTCGCCGGCGTGCAGCCGCAGTCCGAGACCAACTGGCGCCTGGCCGACCGCTACAACGTGCCGCGCATCATCTTCATCAACAAGCTCGACCGCACCGGCGCCGACTTCTTCCGCGCCTTCGCCTCGCTGAAGGAAAAGCTCGACATCATCGCGCTGCCCCTGCAGCTGCCGATCGGCATCGAGGACAAGTTCGTCGGCGTCGTCGACCTCGTCGAAATGAAGGCCATCGTCTGGGAAGGCGGCGACCTCGGCGCCAAGTTCCACGACGAACCCATCCCCGCCGACCTCGAGGAGCAGGCCAAGGAATACCGCCAGCTCCTGCTCGACACCGCCGTCGGCGTCGACGACAAGGCGATGGAGGAGTATTTCGAGAAGGGCGACGTCTCGATCGAGACCCTGAAGCGCTGCATCAAGATCGGCACCATCTCCGGCGCCTTCCGCCCGGTGCTGTGCGGAACTGCCTTCAAGAACAAGGGCGTGCAGCCGCTGCTTGACGCGGTGCTGGACTACCTGCCGAGCCCGATCGACGTTCCCGGCATCTCCGTCGCCGCCGAGGAAGGCGAGGAGGACGGCGAGTTCTCCGATCGCCGCCGCATCAAGGCCGACCCGAACGCCCCGTTCGCCGGCCTGGCCTTCAAGATCATCAACGACAAATACGGCGCCCTGACCTTCGTGCGCGTCTATGCCGGCACCCTGAAATCCGGCGACACGGTGATGAACACCACCAAGGACAGCCGCGAGCGCATCGGCCGCATGTTCCAGATGCACGCCGACAAGCGCGCGGAAATCAAGGAAGTCTCCGCCGGCGACATCGCCGCCTTCGTCGGCCTGAAGGACACCGGCACCGGCGACACGCTGGCCTCGTCGGACGATCCCGTGGTGCTCGAGCGCATGGCCTTCCCGGTTCCGGTCATCGACATCTCCGTCGAGCCGAAGACCAAGGAAGCCGTTGAAAAGATGACCCTCGGCCTGCAGAAGCTGGCCGGCGAGGACCCCAGCCTGCGCCTGCGCACCGACCAGGAAAGCGGCCAGACCATCCTGTCCGGCATGGGCGAGCTGCACCTGGAGATCATCATCGACCGCCTGCGCCGCGAATACGGCGTGGACTGCAACATCGGCGCGCCGCAGGTGGCCTATCGCGAGACCATCACCAAGCCGCATACCGAAATCTACACCCACAAGAAGCAGTCGGGCGGTTCGGGCCAGTACGCCGAGGTCAAGGTCGTCTTCGAACCGGCCGAGCGCAACGCCGGCGTTTCCTTTGAAAACAAGGTCGTCGGCGGCACGGTTCCGAAGGAATACATCCCCGCCGTCGAAAAGGGCATCCGCGTCCAGGCCGACACCGGCGTGCTCGCCGGCTTCCCCACGGTGGACTTCAAGTACACCCTGGTGGACGGCAAGTACCACGACGTCGACTCCTCCGCGCTGGCCTTTGAAATTGCGGCAAAAGCCTGCTTCCGTGAGGGCATGAAGAAAGCCGGCCCGATCATCCTCGAACCGATCATGGACGTGGAGGTCACCACCCCGCAGGACCATGTCGGCGACTGCGTCGGCGACCTCAACCGCCGCCGCGGCATGATCCAGAGCCAGGACAGCTCGGGTTCGACGATCCTCGTGCGCGCCCATGTGCCGCTGAAGGAAATGTTCGGCTACATCTCCGACCTGCGCTCCATGACCAAGGGCCGCGCGTCCTTCACCATGCAGTTCCATCACTACGATCCGGTGCCGCGCAACATCGCGGACGAGATCATGGCGAAGAGCGCCTAACGAACGAAGCAAGGCGAGGGGCTCTGCCCCTCGACCCCGCCAAGGGCTCGCCCTTGGAACCCTCGACTTAAGATACAGGCGCCACGCCTACAATCACAATTCGTGGTTATAAATAATGACGAACAATGCCCCGGATCGGCGGCAAAAGTTGTAGACGGCCACCACAAGGCCGGCCATGACGGTTGCTCAAGGGTCCGCAATGACGCCGGTCGGTATCCAGCCCGGTGCCGGCGTCCGCGCCTTCAGCCCGCCGCCCGCTCTACCTCGCCAGTCCCAGCAACCCGGCCTTCAGCTGAACCGTCGGCGGTTCCGGGCCGATGAACGTCGCCAGCACGGCGTTCGCGAACATCCGGTCTTCGATGCGGCCCACCATGCGGCCGTTGGTGATGATCTCCAGCCCGCCGGGCGCGAAGGCCAGCGAGCTTTCGTCGCCGGCCCGCATCGCCGGCACGTTGGCGAGGAAGCGGGCCAGGTCGTCGCGCGAGATGTGGCAGGGCGAACGGCAGTTGTTCTCCAGCCCGTCGCGCCAGGCATCGCGGGCCTGCGCGGCATCCACGTCGTGCAGGAACCGCACCTTGATCAGTTTCTTCTCGTTCGAGTGCAGGATCTGCTGGGCATCGTGCGTCACCCGCTCCACATACAGGCCGGCGACGTAGATTTTCACCTGGAACCACGAAAAGGTGCGAACGGCGATACCGTTCAGTCGGAGCTGGGTGCCGGCGACCGTCTGGGTCTCCGGCATGGCCACGCCGTAAAGCTCCGCCGCCCGCGCATGCAGTCCGGCGGCGAGCAGTAGCGCGGCAGCTACCGGCAACATGCCAATTCGTCGTGGAGTTGGAAAATGTCTTCCGAGCGACATTCCCGAACCTCGTTCTTGCCATGGCCTTCAGCTGTGTAGCTTACCGCAGTCGGGGCTCCATAAACAATCCTTTCGTGACCGATCATAACAGCCGTTCGTCCCAGGGTCGGCGCGGCGCGCGTGGCCCCATCGCGCCACGCCCGCCGATCAGCAAACCAGCCCCAGCCCGAACTGCGCGTCCTCCTGCTTCACGCTCTCCACCACCAGGCAGCCGCCATAGGTCACCCCCGGTTCCAGCGTCAGGTCCAGTGGCCTGGCCCGGTTGGCGAAGCCGCCGCGCCGGGCCGAGGCGAAGCTGACGTCGCCATGATCCCAGGCGTCCGGCGCCAACGCCGACTGGCAGCCGCTCACCGTCAACAGCGCCGCCAATCCAATGGCAGCCCCAGGCCAGCCGCGCCACCCGCACCGAAACCCGTGAGGGGGAGCCTGCCGGCAAATCGCCGGCGAACCGATTTCGCGTCATCACATTCTGCCCTTCGTTTGCCGCTTGCTGGCACCCGGGCAACGTGACGCAAAAATCCTGTCAATCCCTTAAAATGCACTCGTTTTGAGATAAAGACCACTCAAAGGGACAAATCAACGGAAACCAGGCGGTATGCCGCCTATCCGAAACGCCGCCCATCCGCCGCGTCCAGGATCAAATTCGCAACAGTCCAGCCGGCCTGCTAGTCCTTGGCCAGCACCGCCTTCACCTTCTCCGGCGCCACCGCGATCGGCTCGATCCCCGCCCGCTCCTGCTGCAACAGCATCCCCACGCGCGAATCCCGCGCCCCCCAGCCGCGCCCCAGCGCCTCCGTCAGTTCCTCGCGCGCCAGATTGGTCAGCCGCATCGGCACGTTCATCTCCCGCGCCAGCTGGCAGGCCAGGGAAACGTCCTTGTGCAGCAGCCGCAGCGCGAAATCGGCGGGGTCGTAGCTGCCGGTCATGAAATGATCGCCCATCCGGTCGAACACCCGGCTGCGCCCGGTCGCGCCCTGCCGGATCGCCTCGAACAGCGCCAATGGTTCCACCCCGGCCTTCACCCCCATGGTGAACACCTCCGCCAGCACGATGTTGATCGTGGCGCTGGCCGCGTTGTGCACCAGCTTGGCGATCGACCCGGCGCCGATCGGCCCGATATAGCGCGCCTGGTCCCCCATCGCGTTCAGCGCCGCCTGGTGCTTGGCGAACGCCGCCGCATCGCCGCCCACCCAGATCGCCAGCTTGCCGCTGTTCGCCCCGCGCGGCCCGCCGCTCACCGGCGCATCCAGGAAATCCACCCCGATCGCCGCGAATTCCGCATGAAGCGCCCGCACCACGTCCACCGCGTTGGTCGAAAGATCGAACCACGCCGCGCCGGCGCGAAACCCCTCGATCAATCCGTCCGTCCCGGTGCCCACGCGCTGCACGTCCGCCGGCGTCGGCAGGGAGGTGAACACCAGGTCGCACGCCTCGGCCACCGCGCGCGGGCTGTCCGCCCATACCGCGCCGGCCGCCAGATGCCGCGATGCCGCCTGCCGGTGCAGATCATGCACCACCAGTTCATGCCCCGCCTTCTGCAGGTTGGAAGCCATGCCGGCCCCCATCGTCCCGAGACCGATGAACCCGATTTTCATAGCCGTTTCCCCCTTTGGTCAGGGGATCAGTCTGCTATCCGCCGGCCGTTTCCGCCATCCAGGCGCCCAGCGCCGCCGCCTCCGCCGCGGAAAGCCGCAGCCCCAGCTTGCTGCGGCGCCACAATACGTCGTCCGCGGTTCGCGCCCATTCCCGCCGCATCAGCCATTCCACTTCGCGCGCGAACAGGCCGGCGCCGAAATGCCGCCCCAGCTGCCGTCTCGCCGTCCGCGGTCACCCAGCACCGACGCGGCCTCGGTCCCATAGCTGCGAACCAGCCGGTGGATGGTTGCAGCCGAAAGAAACGGATAACGCCCGGCCGTTTCCCGGCACAACGCCGCCGCGCCATCCCAGGCGAAATCCCCACCCGGCAGCGGCGCGTGCGCGGTCCATGCGCCGGTCATCGCCGGAAACACCCCGCCCAGCCGCGCCATCGCCGCTTCCGCCAGGCGACGGTAGGTGGTGATCTTGCCGCCGAACACCGACAGCACCGGCGCGCCGTCCTCATCCAGTTCCAGCACATAATCGCGCGTCGCCTCCTGCGCCGCGCTGGCTCCGTCATCGCGCAGCGGCCGCACGCCGGCATAGCGCCAGACGATCGAGGCCGGATCGATCGGCCGGCGGAAATACGCCCCGGCCGCCGCCAGCAGATACGCCTCCTCTTCCGGCGAGATCGCCGCCCGTGCCGGATCGCCGCGGTAATCCTCGTCCGTTGTCCCGATCAGCGTGAAATCGGTTTCATACGGTATGGCGAAGCACACCCGCCCGTCCGCGTTCTGAAAGATGTAGCACCGGTCATGCTCGAACAGCCGGCGCACCACGATATGGCTGCCCTTCACCATCCGGATCGCGGTCGGCGCGTTCTGCCCGACCACGCCGGACAGCACCTCCGAAACCCACGGCCCGGCCGCGTTCACCAGCGCCCGGGCAACGATCTCGCTGTCCCCGCCAGCCCCGCGCAGCCGCAGGCGCCAAACGCCGTCCTGCCGCCGGGCGTCGACAACCCGCGTCCGCACCCGGATATCCGCGCCCAGCCGCGCCGCGTCGCGCGCGTTCAGCACCACCAGGCGCGAATCGTCCACCCAGCAATCGGAATACTCGAACCCGCGCGCATACTCCGGCTTCAGCGGCGCGCCCGCCGGGTCGCGGCGCAGATCCACGCTGCGCGACGCCGGCAGGATCCGCCGCCCGCCGATATGGTCGTACAGGAACAGCCCCAGCCGGATCATCCACCACGGCCGCAGTCCCGCATGATGCGGCAGCACGAAGCGCAACGGCCAGACGATATGCGGCGCATTGCGCAAGAGCACCTCGCGCTCGCTCAGCGCCTCGCGCACCAGGCGGAATTCGTAATGCTCCAGATAGCGCAGCCCGCCATGCACCAGCTTGGTCGAAGCCGAGGATGTCGCCCCCGCCAGATCCCCCTGCTCGGCCAGCAGCACGGACAAGCCCCGCCCGGCCGCATCCCGCGCGATGCCGGCCCCGTTGATCCCGCCGCCGATGACCGCGATATCGAACACGAAACCCAGCGGCTCAGCCCGCCTCCGCCAGCTTCGCCAGCAGCCGCACGTGGGACCGGATGCCGTGATGGAAGCACACCTGTTCGAACTTCTCGTTCGGGCTGTGCATCTGGTCGTCGTCCAGGCCGAACCCCACCAGCAGGCTGTCCACCCCCAGGATGCGCCGCAGCGACTCCACCACCGGGATCGACCCGCCGCAGCCCATCAGCAGCGCCGGCTTGCCGTATTCCTCGGCCAGGGCGGCCTGCGCCAGATGCACCCAGCGACTGTCATCCGCCACCTCGATCCCCGGGGAGCCGGAGAAACGTTCGAACGTAACCGTCGCCCCCGGCGGCAGCCGGTCGTTCACGAAACGCTGGAACCCGGCATACACCGCGGCCGGGTCCTGCTTGCCCACCAGCCGGAACGACACCTTCGCGGATGCCTCCGAGGCGATCACCGTCTTCGCTCCCGGCCCGGTATAGCCGCCCCAGATGCCGTTGATATCCGCGGTCGGCCGCGCCCATAGCCGCTCCAGCGCGCTGCGCCCGCGCTCGCCCGAGGGTGCGGCCAGGCCAACCTTGCCCAGGAACGCCGCCTCGTCGAACGCCAGCGCATCCCATTGCGCCGCCAGCGCGTTGGAAATCGGGTGCACGCCGTCATAGAAGCCGGGCAGCTGCACGCGCCCCTCGCTGTCGGTCAGATCGCCGAGAATGCGCGTCAGGGCGTTGATCGGGTTCAGCGCCGAGCCGCCATACATGCCCGAATGCAGATCCTTGTCCGGTCCGCGCAGCGTCACCTGCGCATACAACATGCCGCGCAGGCGCGTGGTCACCGCCGGCGTCGTCACGTCCCACATGCCGGTGTCGCTGATCAGCGCCACGTCGCAGCCAAGCTCGCCGGCGTTCGCCTTCAGGAACGGATCGAGGTTGACCGAGCCCACCTCCTCCTCGCCCTCGATCAGCACGGTCAGGCGCAGCGGAATTTCGCCGGTGGCTTCCTTCCAGGCGCGCAGCGCCTCCAGGAACATCATGAACTGCCCCTTGTCGTCCACCGCCCCGCGCGCCACGAAGCGCTTGCCGTGCGGCCCGTCCACCAGTTGCGGCTCGAACGGCGGGCTGTGCCACAGCTCCAGCGGATCGGGCGGCTGCACGTCGTAATGCCCGTAGAACAGCACATGCGCCACGCCATCCCGCTGCGGCCCGGCATAATGGCCCAGCACCACCGGATGCCCCGGCGTCTGGCGCAGGCTCGCCTCGAACCCCAGCGCGATCAGCGTGTCGCGCACCCATTCCGCACCGCGCAGGCAGTCCGCCCTATGCGCCGGCTGGGCGCTGACGGACGGTATCGCCAGCAGCTCGAACAAGGCGGTGCGAGACGCCTCCAGCCGCGCATCGGCAAGCGCCAGAACGGCATCGACGTGGTCGGAAGCGGACATACGCGGTCTCCATGGCTGCGAGAGGCCCGCACCATGCCATGGCCGGACGCAGGCAACCAGAACGGCTGGAACCCGGTTTCGTGGCCAGGCGTGGAACCAATCCCCTCCAGTCCGAGTTGATGTTAACCAAGCGCCCATGCAGAAATCTCCAGCAACATGCCAGCAGGCCATCGGGCCACCGGGCCGAACCCGGCCCGCCGCCGGTGGCCCGGCTATGTCGGCGTCGCCCTCGTCGTCCTCGTTGTCCTCGTCGCCATCGTCGCGGCCCTGCTGCCGAGCCTGCTCCCCGCCGAGCCCGCGCTCGACCAGCAAACCCAGAAACTCGCCGCCGCGGTCATCTTCATCGCCAGCTACCTGGCGCTGGCCGTCGGCAAGATCCCCGGCCTCAGCATCGACCGGGCAGGGGTCGCGCTGG
Organism: uncultured Alphaproteobacteria bacterium; assembly: GCA_963839645.1. Classification (GTDB taxonomy): domain Bacteria; phylum Pseudomonadota; class Alphaproteobacteria; order Acetobacterales; family Acetobacteraceae; genus PALSA-911. The sequence continues at coordinate 109,726 of CAWIVZ010000004.1, forward strand.
TCGGCGCCTGCCTGATGGTCGCCTCCGGCGTGCTGCCGCTGGAGGATGCCTACCGGGCGGTCGATCTCGATACCATCACCCTGCTGCTCGGCATGATGATCGTCGTCGCCAGCCTGCGCCTGTCCGGCTTCTTCGCGCTGGCCACCACCTGGATCCTGCGCGGCGCGAAAAACCCGCTGGTCCTGCTCGCCGCCGTCACCGCCACCTCCGGCATCTTCTCCGCCTTCCTGGTGAACGACGCGATCTGCCTCGTGCTGGCGCCGCTGGTGCTGGAGATCACGCTGCGCATGGGCCGCACGCCGGTGCCCTATCTGCTGGCGGTGGCGATGGCCTCCAATGTCGGCTCGTCCGCCACCATCACCGGCAATCCGCAGAACATGCTGATCGGCGGCTTTTCCCGTATCGCCTACCTCGATTTCGCGCTCGCCCTCGGCCCGGTCGCACTCGCGGGCCTGTTCGTCACCGCCGTTCTGATCGCTCTGCTGCATCGCGACGAGTTCTTCGCCGCCGGCCGCCTGTCGGCCGCCGCTCCGGTGATCCGTGTCAACCGCGCCCTGGTCGCCCGCGCCCTGGCGGCAACGGCGGCGATGGTGGCGCTGTTCTTCGCCGGCCAGCCCCCCGCCAAGGCCGCCATTCTGATGGGCGGCCTGCTGCTGCTCACCCGCCGGGTGAAAAGCCGGCGCGTCTACGCCGACATCGACTGGTCGTTGCTGCTGATGTTCGCCGGCCTGTTCATCATCGTCGCCGGTGCCCAGCGCGCCTTGCTGACGCCGGAAATGATCGCCGGCGTCGGCCGCCTGCATCTCGACCAGATACCCGATCCTGAGCCTCGTGACCGCCGTCCTCTCCAACCTCGTCAGCAACGTCCCCGCCGTGCTGGTCATGCGCCCGTTCGTCGACCCGCTGCCCAACCACGACCTCGCCTGGCTCACCGTCGCCATGGCCTCCACGCTCGCCGGCAACTTCACCATCCTCGGCTCCATCGCCAACCTGATCGTCGTGCAGAAGGCCGCCGCGCGCGGGATGTGAGATCAGTTTCTGGGAGTATTTCCGCGTCGGCGCGCACTTTTGACCCTGCTCACGCTCTGCTCGGCATGACATGGCTGGCCGTGTTCCGCACGGGATGGTTGTCCCTGTGAGCAGGAAAGCCGCCATTCCCCGCAAAAGCCTGCGCGAACGCCTCGCGTATGCCCGCTCGCTCGACGCGGTCAATTTTCTGGTCTCGGATGTCCAGGGCGCGCTCGGCCCGTATCTGAACGTCTTCCTGGTCACCCAGCAGCACTGGAGCAAGTCGGAGGTCGGCCTTGTCACCACGGTCGGCGGCCTGATCGGCCTTGCCGTGCAGACGCCGATCGGGGCTGCGATCGACGTCACCCGGACCAAGCGCGGCGTGATCAACCTGCGCTGTCGGTGCTGGCGGTGGGCGCGGTCGTGATCTTCCTGCTGCCGTATTTCTGGCCGGTGGCGGTCGCCAACGCCCTGATGGCCATGGTCGGCAACGTGTTCGGCCCGGCGGTGGCCGCGATCACGCTTGGCCTCTACACGCGCAGGCAGCTGGCAAGCGAATGGGCCGCAATGCCGCCTTCGACCATGCCGGCAACGCCGCCATCGCCATCCTGGCCGGTGCGGTCGGCTATTTCTTCTCCCAGCGGCGGTGTTCCTGCTGGTGCCGTTCTTTCCGTGCTCGCGGCGGCCAGGCGGTGCTGTCCATCCCCGCCAAGGCGATCGATCACGATAAGGCGCGCGACCTGAAGACCGAGCCGGGCGAGGACGGCAAGCTCGCCGGCGCCGCCACCTATCGCAGCCTGATCCGCGTCCGCCCGCTGCAGGTATTCGCGGCGGCGGCCTGCTGTTCAATCTGGCGAACACGCCGTTGCTCGCCTTTGTCGGCCAGAAACTGGCGGTTGCCCACCCGAGGGAGGCACGATGCTGCTGTCGGCCTGCATCATCTCCGCCCAGCTGGTGATGCTGCCGATTGCCCTGTTCGTCGGCCACAACGCCGACCGCTGGGGCCGCAAGCCGCTGTTTCTGGTCGGCTTCGCCGCCCTGCCGCTGCGGGCCTTCCTCTACACTCTATCGGATAACACCGCGTGGCTGATCGGCCTGGAAGTGCTGGACGGCGTCGGCGCCGGGGTTATGAGCGCCCTGACCCCGCTGCTGATTGCCGATATTATGCGTGGCACCGGCCGCTACAATATGGCGCTGGGTGCGATCGGCGCCGTCCAGGGCATCGGCGGAGCGGTGAGCGGCCTGGTCGCCGGCATCATCGTCGACCACGCCGGCTACACCCCGGCCTTCCTTGCCATGGGCGCCGCCGCTGCCGCCGGGCTGGCCATATTCGCCCTGTTCATGCCCGAGACGGCCAACGGCGAGGAACGCCTGGAGCTGGCGCCGGCGGACGTCGCTGCGGCGCTCGCGGATCCTCCTGTCAGTTGAGGCTGTCGCCGATGATTGCGTTTGCCGTGCTTCACGCTTTAGCCTCGACCCTGCCTTGAGCGTTCTGCGGAAGAGTGCCGTTCTATGCCCAACAGCAACTTCGATCTCCCGGCCTGGCTGCACCGCATCGGTTATCAGGGGCCCCAGGCGCCGAGCCTGGCAACCCTGCGCGGCATCGTCCTCGCCCAGGCGAGCACCATCCCGTTCGAAAATCTCGACGTGCTGCTCGGCCGGCCGCCGAAGCTGGACCTGGCATCGCTACAGCAGAAAATGGTCGCCAACGGGCGGGGCGGTTATTGTTTCGAGCATAACTCCCTGCTGCGCGCCGGACTGCGGGCCCTCGGCTTTCAGGTCACCGGACTGATCGCGCGCGTCGTCCGCAGCATGGACGCCGGCGCGCACGCGCCTGCCGGACACATGACGCTGCGGGTGGATCTGCCCGAGGGCGAATACCTCGCCGATACCGGCTTCGGCAACCTGACCCCAACCGCGCCGCTGGCCATGCGCGCGGACATCGAGCAGGCGACCCCGCATGAAACCATGCGGCTGCGCCGCATGGGCGAGGAGTTTCTGCTGGAAGCGAAAATCGGCGGCGTGTGGGAACATCTTTATCGCCTGTCACCGCACCCGCGCCTGGATGTGGATTACGAGGTCGCCAACTGGTTCACCGCCACCCACCCCCAAAGCCCATTCGTGGACAACATGATCGCCGCCCGCGCCGACCCGGACGGCGCCCGTTACTCGTTCTTCAATGGCCGGCTGAGTGTCCGCCGCCCGCCCGATCCGGTGGAACGGCGCATGCTGGACAGCGACGCCGAGTATGGGGCCGTTCTGTCAGGCACCTTCGGCCTATCGCTGCCCGGCGCCGAACTTGACGCCCTGATGGGCGCGCTCGACCGCAAGGGCACGCGCGGCGCCATCAATCCGTTCTTCGGCTGATCCCCGCGCGGCCCGGCCTCGCACAATACCGCTCCGGCGATCGAGGCCGGGAGGCACCGCCCCCCGGCCCCCGCGCGCGGCTACCGGGTAAAGCCGCTCATCTCCTCCTTCGCCCATGCGAGCACCTGCGGGATCGTCTGCCCGCTCCGCATGCGTGCCAGCAACTGGTTATGGATACCGCGGTTGTAGATCTGCACCGCCAGTTCGGGCGATGCCTCGGACGCCGCGATGCTTGGCCGCTGGTTGTGCCAGGGCCGGATCGGGTAGTTGAACACCGTCCCCAGCGGCGGTTCCACCTCCGCCCATACCTTGAAGTCGAGCAGCCCGGCATAGGGTGGAATGTCATAGCCTTCGGTCGCGACGGTGCGCGGCTCCACCTGTTCGGGCTGCATCAGGTACTCGATCAGATCCTTGGCCGCCGACTGGTTCGGGCTGAAATTATAGATGCCCCAGAAGAAGTTCAGCGCTGGCAGGAACCGACCCTTCGGCCCGGCGGGGGCGGGGAAGGTCCAGCAATCCGCGGCCACCTCGCGGGCGTCGCGTTTCGCCACGGCCCAGGCCGAGGGCGGATTGAAGATCAACGCCGATTTGCCGGAGATCAATGCCCGGTTGTTCGATGCGTCGTCGAAGCTGACCGCATCGGCCGGATAGAACTTCGTCAGCCTCTGCGCGAACTCCAGCACCTGCTGCATCTCGGGGGAGTTAAGCTGCATGTTGCCCTCGCCGTCGATCAGCGTGGCGCCATAGGCCTTGAACAGCGCGCCATGCGTGTCGGTGGCATCGGTGTTCAGCCCGCTGCCCATGCCGAGCGCGAAGGTCATGCCGTCCTTCTGCGCCAGTTCGGCGTATTTCAGGAACGCCTCCCAGGTCCAGGCATCCTGCAGCGCGTTCTTTTCCTCCTTCGCCGGGTACATCGCCTGGACATCCAGGCCGTGCTTCTTGAACCAGCTGATGCGCGCGCAGCAGGGCTTGGTCTGTCCGCCGCTGCTGGTGGGTACCGCGACCCAGTGATTCTTCACCTTGGCGAGATAGGTGCAGGTTTCGCTGACGGCGCCGTTCCTGGCCTGCAGCCGGTCCATCAAATCGTCCACCGGCAACAGGCTGTCGGCGTAGTTCTGCGCGTCCCAGGTGAAGAACGTCATCGCGTCGTGCCCGGTCTTCGCCTGTGTTTCGGCGGCCGGGGTCAACAGCAGCTTGTTGCCACCGGAACTGGAGATGAAGTCCGCCTGCACCTCCACCTTGTTCTTCTCGGCCCAGGCGTCGACCTGCTTCTTCATGGCAGCGTTGCCCGCCGGCACCCAATGGTCCCAGAAGCCGATGGAAACCTTCCCCGCGGCCCCCGCGGTGCGGATATGCACCAGCGGCAACGCAGTCGCAGCGGCGGCAAGCTGGATGGTCTTGCGGCGCGTGATGCGCGGCAACTTGTTGGACATGAGCACACTCCCTCGTTCGTCCGGGGCGTTGCCCGGCCGTTTCTTGTTTCAGGACGTCGCGGGTTTCCCCGCGTTCAGGCCACCTGTGGCAGCGTGTCCCGGCGGCGGCCCGCAAGGGCCTGCCACGTGAGTGCGAGCGGATTATTGCCGATTTCAGGGGGAAGGCGGGAGAGAATTCTGCGCGCCTTGTCACTTCGAGACCGTTCGTATAGGTCAGGTACCTGTTGATCCCGACGCAGGTCGGGGTCGCGTTTTCCGTAGAGCCGAGCAGCGTGGGTTGGTACGAATGCCTGGATTAGTGCCTTGATCCTGTTGCAGGTTGTCGTCAGCGGCTTGCTGATGGGCGCGGTCTACGCGCTGTTCTCTTCCGGCCTCACGCTGATCTGGGGCATGATGAACGTGGTGAACTTCGCGCATGGCGATTTCGTCATGCTGGCGATGTACGCGGCGTTCTATGCGTTCACGCTCTGGCATCTCGGCCCGATGTTCTTCGTCCCCGGCGCTGCCGCCTTGCTCTTCGTGCTTGGCGTCGTCGTTTATCTCGGCCTCGTGCGCCATGTCGCCCGCGGGCCGATGCTGGCGCAGATCCTCGGCACCTTCGGCCTCGCCCTGGTCCTGCGCTACGCCGCCTTCTGGGCCTTTTCCGCCAACTTCGTCTCCCTGCCGGAAAACCTCGTCGGCGGCACGATCGACATTTCCGGAATTCGCATCGAGGCATCGAAACTGCTTGGCGGCGCCGTGGCATTGGCCATTACGCTCGGCATGCATCTGGTACTCACGCGCACCATGCTCGGCTCGCGCGTCCTCGCCGTCGCCGAGGACCGCAACGCCGCGATGCTGATGGGCATCCGCCCGGACCGCATGCAGGCGCTGGCCTGGGGTGTGGGCGCGGCCACCACCGGCATCGCCGGCGCCCTGATCGCGCTGTTCTTCTACATCTCCCCCACGGTCGGTGAGTCGCTCAGCCTGATCGCCTTCGTCGTGGTCTGCCTCGGCGGCTTCGGCTCGGTGCCCGGCGCGCTGATCGCCGGCCTCGCCATCGGCGTCATCCAGGCCTTGTCCGCCTACCTCATCGGCGCGGTGTATCAGGATGTGCTGGTCTACTCGCTGTTCCTGGCCGTGCTGTGGGTCCGCCCGCAGGGTCTGCTGGGCAAGCTATGAACCTGAACCGCATCGCCACGATACTGTGGCCTGCTGGTGATCGCCCTTTGGCCGCTGCTGGTGCACGACGTGTTCTACCAGCGCGTCGGCGCGCTGGTGCTGCTGGCGGCGATTTCCGCCTCCGCCTGGAACCTGATCGGCGGCTATGGCGGGCAGGTCTCGGTCGGCCACGTCGTGTATTTCGGCGCCGGCGCCTACGCCTCGCTGATCGTGTTCACCCGATGGGGCTGGCCGCCGCTCGCCGGCGCGCCGATCGGCGTCGCCGTCAGCCTCGCGCTGGCGGCCCTGGTCGGCACGCCGACCTTTCGACTGCGCGGCCATTACTTCTCCATGGCCACGATCGCCGCCGCCGAGCTGGTGCGCATTCTCGCCTCCAACTGGGAGGTCACCGGCGCGGCGGTCGGCCTGATGGGCCCGCCGGTGCCGCGCAGCATCTACGATTTCTCCTTCACCAGCCCGGTGCCGTACCACTATCTGTTCCTGGCCGTGCTGCTGGCGCTGCTCTGGCTCACCTGGCTGATGCAGCGCGTCCAAAATGGGCTTCTACCTGGCCGCCATAAGGGGAGGGGACCGCGCCGCCCGCTCCCTCGGCGTGCCGGTGCTGCGCTACAAGCTGTATGCCCTGCTGCTGTCGGCCGCCTTCACCTCGCTCGCCGGCACGCTGTATGCGGTGATGGTCGGCTTCGTCGATCCGGAATCCGGCCTCGGCATCCTGCTGTCGGTGAAGATGGTCATCATCGCCGCCCTCGGCGGCGCCGGCACGCTGTTCGGCCCGCTGGTCGGCGCCGTGATCCTCGTGCCGCTGGAGGAAGCCACCAACGCCATCTTCGGCGGCGGCGGCACCGGCATCACCTTCATCGTCTACGGCGCCATCATCCTGTTCGTCGCCCGCTTCCAGCCCGGCGGCATGGCCGTCATCTGGCGTTCGCTCACGGCCCGAACCCAGGCATCACGGAGCAAGAACCGTGCTGCTTGAGGCGACAGGCATCATCATGCAGTTCGGCGCCTTCCGCGCCGTCAACGGCGCCAACCTGACCGTGATGGAGGGCGGCATCACCGGCCTGATCGGCCCCAACGGCGCCGGCAAGAGCACCTTCTTCAACTGCGTCGCCGGCGACCTCGTTCCCACCGCCGGCACCATCCGCTTCAAGGGCCAGGACGTCACCCGCGCGACGCCCGAGCAGCACGCCCGCCTCGGCATGGCCCGAACCTTTCAGGTCCCCGTCACGTTCGAGGACATGAGCGTGGCCGAGAACGTCATGGTCGGCGCCTTCCTGCGCCACGGCCACCGCCACGCCGCGCGGCGCGCCGCGGATGAGATCCTCGGCTTCTGCGGCCTCGACACCCTGGCCGGCAGCCGCGCCGGCTCGCTCGGCACCCCCGGGCGCAAGCGCCTGGAAATCGCCCGCGCGCTGGCCACCGAGCCGCAACTCCTGCTGCTCGACGAGGCGCTGGCCGGCCTCACCCCGGCCGAGGTGCGCCTGGCGATCGATCTGGTGCGAAAAATCCAGCAGCGCGGCATCACCATCGTCATCGTCGAGCACATCATGGAAGTGATCCTCTCGCTCACCGAGCACGCCGTGGTGTTCCACCAGGGCAAGGTGATCGCCGAGGGGCCGCCGCGCCAGGTCGTCGACGATCCCGCCGTGATTGCCGCCTACCTCGGCGGTTCCATGAAGCGCGTGCGGACGCCGACGCCCATGACGGGCGCCATGACCTCGATGCTGTCGGTCAGGAACCTGATGGTGCGCTACGGCGATCTGGTCGGCGTGGCGGATGTGTCGCTGGAAGTGCCGAAAGGCTCGGTGGTCGCGCTGCTCGGCTCGAACGGCGCCGGCAAGACCACCACGCTGAACGCCATCGCCGGCCTGGTCCCGCCGGCCGGGGGAACCATCACGCTGAACGGCCAACCAATCACCGGCCAGCCCGCCTTCGCCATCGTCCGCCGGGGGCTGGCGCTGTCGCCGGAAGGCTGGCGGCTGTTCGTGCAGCAGAGCGTCGAGCAGAACCTCCGCCTCGGCGCCACGGTGCTGACCGACCGCCGGCGTGAGCCCGCATTGCTGGAAAAGGTCTTCGACCTGTTCCCCCGCCTCGCCGAGCGCCGCCGCCAGCGCGCCGGCACGCTGTCGGGCGGCGAACGCCAGATGCTCGCCACCGGCCGCGCCCTGATGAGCGACCCGAGCCTGCTGATGCTGGACGAACCCAGCCTCGGCCTCGCCCCGGCGGTGGTGGAGAGCATGTACGAAACCCTGGTCCGCCTGCGCCGGGCCGGCCTGACGCTGTTGCTGGCGGAACAATCCGTCGAACTGGCGCTGGAGGTTTCCGATTACGCCTACGTCCTGCAGACCGGCCGCACCGTGCTGGAAGGCGAGGCGGCGAAACTGGCCGACGACCCGCATGTGCAGCGCATCTACCTGGTTTGGAGACGGTAGAGCATATCGGCTCATGTTCTTCACATGATCCGATGAAAATGCTCGCCAAAACAAAGATAGAGCAGGAGCGCTCTGAGCGGTACTGACCCGGCGCTTGCCGCTGTACAGCGAGAAAACCAGCCCCAGCGTCACCACCAGCAGCCCGCCGGCCTGCAACGCGGTCGGCCACTCCCGCACCACGGGGATGCCGATCAGCACCGCCGAGCCCGGCACCAGCGCCGGAAACAGCGTCGCCCGCCCGGCCCCCAGTATCTGGATCGCCCGGCCGAACACGATCAGCGACACGATGCCGGTGACAAGCCCCTGCACCAGCACCTGCGCCAGCAGCATGTGCCAGGGCAGCGCCAGCAGATTGTGCAGGCCGTGAAACGCCAGATACGGCGGCAGGAACAGGATGGCGGCGATCACCGTCACCGATCCGGTCGCCTGCATCGGCCCCACGTTCCAGCGCCGGGACAGCACCGAATACAGCGCGAACAGCGCCCCGGCGGTGAGGAACAGCGCGTCCCCGATCGGCGTCTGCCGGTCCCCCTGCAGGATCGCCGGCCCGGCGATCATCGCCAGCCCGAAGATGATCACCACCGCGCCGATCAGCCGGCGCGGGCGCAGCGCCTCGCCCAGCAGCAGCGCCGAGAGGAACATCGAGGTCAGCACCATCGCCGAGGGCTGCAGCACCGCGCCATGCGGCAGCGGCGCGTAATGAAACCCCGCCATGCTGAGGATCATGAACAACGGCCCCGCCGCCAGCGCCAGCCCCAGCGCATGCCGCCACGGCGTCAGCCCCGGACCGCTGCCATAGCGCCGGCGCGACAGCAGCCAGGGCAGCATCGCCATCCCCGCCACGCCGCCGCGCAACGCCGCCACATCGAACCCGTCCATCCCCATCGTCGCGCCCGCGCGCGACATCACCAGCTGGCTGCCCCAGATGATCGCCGCCGACGCGCCATAGAGCACGCCCAGCCATTCCGGCGTGGCTTTCGCCTGGTTTCCGCTCGATCCCGGCATCGTCTGTGGTTCCTGTCCCGGCTGCCGAGAGACCCAAGGCTTAAGCCGGGCCGCGCGATGGTGCAATCTGCCGCCGGCGAACGCGAATCCGCTTCCGCCAACAGGAGCCCGCCAACAGGAGTCGCTCGCATGACCTGGTCCATCGTCACCCACGACCCTGCCACCGGCGCCTTCGCCGTCGCGGTCGCCACCAAGGCCTTCGCCGTCGGCGCCAGTTGCCCGTTCGTGCGGGCAGGGGTGGGCGCGGTCTCCACCCAGTCGATGACCAACCGCTATCTCGGCCCGGCGATTCTCGATGCCATGGCCCGCGGCCTGCCGCCGGCCGCCGCGATCGAGAGCGCGCTCGCCGGCGACGAGGGGCGCGGCATCCGCCAGGTCCACGCCGTCGACCGGCTCGGCCGCACCGCCGCCTGGACCGGGCGGCAACTGCGTCGAATGGTGCGGCAGCGCCGATGCCCCCTATGTCAGCGTCGCCGGCAACATGCTGGCCGGGCCGGAGGTCGTGCGCCAGACCCTGCTCAGTGTCCGCGCCCGCGACCGATCTGGACCTGCCCGAACGCCTGATGGCGGCGATGGAGGCCGGCCAGGCAGCCGGCGGCGACCGGCGGGGGCGCCAATCCGCGGCGATGGTGCTGACCACGACAGAGGATTTTCCCGATCTCAATCTCCGGGTGGACGACCATGCCGACCCGCTGGCCGAACTCGCCCGCCTGCTCGGCCTGTGGCGGCGGGAGGGTCAGCCCCGCCTGTCCCAGGCACCGTCCAAATCCAACCCATCCGGCCTGACCGACCTCGACGCCATCGAGGCCGGCTGGATCGCGCGCGGCATGGATCTGCGGTTCCGCCGATAACGACAGCGGGACAAGCCGGTCGAAGGAAGCGAAACGAGACTTTTCGGAAAATTGCGCGGGAACGGCGCCGCTTGGTTGCGATAGGTGTTTTCTTTGGCATTAAATCGCTGTAATTACAGTTCGCTGTGCATCATTCGCGCGGCCGGCCGCCGCTTCGCCGCAATTGCTTCCAACCGACCAGAGGAACACTGCCATGATGACCAAATTTGCCACGAAACTCGGCCTGGCCTTTGTCGCGCTCGGCCTCGCCTGCGCGCCTGCGATGGCGGCCGATGCACCGGCCAAGCAAAACCCCAAGGCGCATGCCGCCATCAAGGCGAAGAAGGGCACGCCCGCCCATGACAGCATGGCCGACCAGCTGAACGCCGCAAGCCTGTCGGCCGCCCAGTCAGGCACCGTGTTCACGCCGCCCGGCGCCGCGCCTGGCGCGACACCGATGCCGGCCGCGACGGTCAAGCAGAAGATGTAACCCGCTGGGACGGGGACGGGCCGGGTTCCTCGCGAACTCCGCCTGGCCCTGGCCCGGATCTATCGTTCCGGATCTGATCCGGGAACAGCAACGGCGCTTCCGGTTTCCGGCGGCGCCGTTTGTTTGTTTTGACGGTGCGTGGTTCCGCAGGCCGGAACGCGTGGGCCGGAAGCCCTGAACCCTCAGGCGTCGAGTTCCTCGCGCATCATTTCCAGCGTCAGCCACTGTTCTTCGGCCGCCGCCAGCGCCGCCTCGGCCGCGGTCAGTTCCTGCGTCGTCTTCTGAAATTTCTGCGGGTTCTTGGCGTACAGATTGGGGTCTTCGAGCATCCGCTGGAATTTGGCGATATCCGCCTGCAGCCCGGCGATCTTGCCGGGCAGCGCCTCCAGCGCGTGCTTGTCCTTGAACGACAGCCGCTTCGCCTTCGCCGGACCGTCCGCCCGCGCTGCCGGCTTCGCCCGTTCCGCGGCGGGTGCCGCCTCCAGCTTCGCCCCGGCACGCACGCCATAGCCGCGCTGCGCCACCATGTCCGAATAGCCGCCGGCGTATTCCAACCAGTTGCCATCGCCTTCCGAGGCGATGGTGGAGGTCGCCACCCGGTCGAGGAAGTCACGGTCATGGCTCACCACCAGCACCGTGCCGGGATAGTCCGCCAGCATCTCCTGCAGCAGGTCCAGCGTCTCCAGGTCCAGATCGTTGGTCGGCTCGTCCAGCACCAGCAGATTGGCCGGCTGCGCCAGCGCGCGCGCCAGCATCAGCCGTCCGCGCTCGCCGCCCGACAGCACGCCCACCGGCGTGTTCGCCTGTTCCGGGCCGAACAGGAAATCCTTCATGTAGCTGACCACGTGGCGCGACTGGCCGCCGATGATCACCCGCTCGCCATGCCCGCCGGTCAGCGCGTCGGCCAGCGTCATCGCCGGGTCCAGCGTGGCGCGGCGCTGGTCCAGCGTCACGATGGTCAGGTTGGTGCCGATCTTCACTTCGCCGGAATCGGGCGCCAGCGTGCCGGTCAGCAGGCCCAGCAGCGTGGTCTTGCCCGCGCCGTTCGGCCCGACGATGCCCACCCGGTCGCCGCGCAGGATGCGGTCGGTGAAGTCGCGCACGATCATCCGCCCGCCGAACGACTTGCTCACATGGTCGGCGACCACCACCAGCTTGCCGGAAATCTCGGTCTCCCCGGCCTCCATCCGCAGCCCGGTGCCGCCGCCGCGCTGCTCCTTCAGCTTCTTGCGCAGGCTGTGCAGATCGCCCAGCCGCTTGACGTTGCGCTTGCGCCGCGCCGTCACGCCGTAGCGCAGCCAGTCCTCCTCCATCACCAGCTTGCGGCCGAGCTTGTGCCTGTCGCGCTCTTCCTGCTCCAGCACCTCGTCGCGCCAGGCCTCGAAATGCGCGAACCCCCGATCCAGCGCGCGGGTGGTGCCGCGGTCCAGCCAGAGGATCGCCCTTGGACAGGCTTTCCAGCAGCCGCCGGTCATGGCTGATCAGCACGATGCCGGACCGCAGCGACGCCAGTTCCTTCTCCAGCCACTCGATCGCCGGCAGGTCCAGGTGGTTGGTCGGCTCGTCCAGCAGCAGAATGTCCGGTGAAGGCGCCAGCGTGCGCGCCAGCGCGGCACGCCGAGCCTCGCCGCCCGACAGGCGCTTGGGGTCTTCCTCCCCGGTCAGGCCGAGTTCGCCCAGCAGGTAATGCGCCCGGTACTCGTCATCCCCCGGGCCCAGTCCGGCCGCGACATAGGCGCCGGTGCTGGCATAGCCGGACAGGTCCGGCTCCTGCGGCAGATAGCGGATCGTCGCCCCCGGCTGCGCGAAGCGCGTGCCGGCATCGGGCTGCGCCAGCCCGGCGGCGATCTTCAGCAGGGTCGATTTGCCCGAGCCGTTCCGCCCGACCAGGCAGATGCGGTCCCCGGCCGAGACGGCGAGTTCCGCCCCGGTCAGCAGCGGCGAGGTGCCGAATGTCAGGGCGATATCTTTGAGCAGCAGCAGGGGAGGGGCCATGGGCGCCTACATGCGGGCGCCAGCCCCCCAAGGCAAGCCCGTGGTGGCAAGCGGCCATGTGGCGCAAACTGCTCCGGCAAATGCTCGCGGGGGGCGTCCCCTGACTGAAACCCACTCCATCGCGCTAACCGCCACGCCCGATCCCGCGGCGCGCAACACCATCGCCCGTGCCCTGCTGGCGCATAACGAGACCTTCCTCGGCCCGCCCGAAAGCCGGCCGCTGGCCGCCCTGCTGCATTCCCCGGCCGGCGAGGTGATCGGCGGGGTATGGGGCCGCACGGCGCTGCGCTGGCTGTTCGTCGAAATCGTCTTCGTGCCGGAGGCGTTGCGCGGCCGGCATGTCGGAGCCGAACTCCTCCAGGCGGCGGAGACCGAGGCGCGATCGCGCGGCTGCCTCGGCGCCTGGCTCGAGACCTTCAGCCCATCGGCCCGCGACTTCTACATTCGCCAGGGCTATGGGAAGTTCGGCGAAATCGGCGAGTATCCGCCGGGACACGCCCGCTATTTCCTGTGCAAGCGGTTTGGGGAGGTTCGTTAGAATGTCTTTAGCCTTGGTCCGAAGCGCCGCGTTCGCGCTGCTCGCGCTCTGCATCCCGATGGCGACCGCCGGCGCGGCCGATCCCGTCCGCCTTGGCCTGCTGCACACCCTGTCCCCGGCGCCGTTCTACATCGCCCAGGAACGCGGCTATTTCCGCGACGCCGGGCTGGACGTGACCTTCCGGTTCTTCCAGGCAGCGCAGCCGATCGCCGCCGCGGCCGTTGCCGGCGATATCGATATCGGCGTCACGGCCCTGACCGGCGGCTTCTTCTCGCTGGCGTCCAAGGGCGCGCTGAAAGTCATCGGCGGCGGCCTGCACGAGGAAAAGGGCTACCAGGGCTCGGCCATCCTGGTCTCCAACCAGGCCTACGCGGCCGGCCTGACGACACCGGAAAAGCTCGCCGGCCACAGCTTCGCCATCACCCAGTACGGCTCGTCGTTCCACTACATGGCCGGCCGGATCGCCGAGGCGTCCGGCTTCGACATCAAATCCCTCACGCTCCGCCCGGTGCAGCAGATCGCCAACATGGTCGCCGCCGTCCGCAGCAACCAGGTCGATGCCACCATCGCCATCGCCTCGATGGCCAAGCCGGTCGAGGCCGCCGGCGAAGGCCACATCATCGGCTGGGCCGGCGACATCGTGCCGTACCAGATCACCGCCCTGTTCACGACCGACAGGATGATCGCCGAACACGCCGGACGTGCTGCGCCGCTTCGCCCAGGCCTATGCCCGCGGCGTTGCCGATTACCGCGAGGCCTTCCTGCGCCTCGATGCCGCCGGCAAGCCGATCCGCGACGCCAAGACCGACGCCGCCATCCCCGCCATCACCAAATACGTATTTGTGAACGACCCCGATGCGGCGGCGAAAATCTCCGCCGGCGTCGGCTATTACGATGCCGGCGGCGCGCTGGACGTCGCCGACGTCATCGCCCAGTACCGCTGGTTCCAGGCGCAGGACATGGTCAAATCCGACGCCGATCCGAAAACCCTGATCGACACCAGCTTCCTGCCCGCCAAATGAAACCAATCCGATGATCCCCGGCCTCGGCCTGACCTTGTCGGGCATCGGCCACCGCTACCGCGACCTCGCCGTGCTGGACGGCATCGACCTCACCATGCCGCCCGGCGTGGTCACGGTCCTGCTCGGCCCTTCCGGCTGCGGCAAATCCACCCTGCTCGGCATCGCCGGCGGCCTGATCGAGCCGAGCGCCGGCAGCGTGCTCGCCGAGGGCGACGTCGCGCCGGATTGCCTGAACCCGCTCACCTACGTGTTCCAGGACTTTTCGCTGCTGCCCTGGCGCGACGTGGCCGGGAATATCTCCCTCGTGCTGGAGGACCATCGCTTTGCCGCGCGCCGAACGCACGGCGCGCGATCAAGCGAGGTCCTGGCCCTCACCGGCCTCACCGATTTCGCGTCCGCCTGGCCGCGCCAGCTCTCCGGCGGCATGCGCCAGCGCGTCGGCATCGCCCGCGCCCTCGCGGTCCGCCCGGCCTGCCTGCTGCTCGACGAGCCGTTCTCCGCGCTGGATGCCCAGACCCGCGATCTGCTGCTGGACGAGTTCGCCGCCCTGATCGCGCGCGCCGGCACCACCTGCCTCTATGTCACCCACAACCTGGCCGAGGCCGTCCGCCTCGGCCAGCAGATCGTCGTGCTGTCCCGCCGTCCCGGCCGCATCCGCGACATCCTCCGCATCGACCGGCCGATCCCCGGCCGCCGGCCGGACGAGCCGGATCTGCTCGCCATCGAGGCCCGGCTCTGGGACCTGATCCGCGGCGACGCGGCGGCGGCCGAACGCGAGATCCAGCATGCGGGCCAGCATGCGGGGTAAGGTGCCCTTCCGTGGCGGCGGCTTCGCGCCGCGCGCCTATCCGCTGGCCGGCGCCGCCACGCTTGATCGCCCTGATCGCCTTCTGGCAGGCGGCCAGCTGGGCCGGCTGGCTGCCGAGGCTGTTCCTGCCGGCGCCGAGGGAAATCGGCATCGCCCTTTACCGCCTGGCCATCAGCGGCGAGCTTTGGCGCCATCTCGGTGCCTCCCTGGGCCGCCTGGCGATCGGCTGGAGCCTCGGCACCATCGCCGGCCTGGGGCTCGGCTTCGCGGTCGGGCTGTTCACCCTGGCGCGCTCGCCCGGCATGGCGGTGGTCTCCGCGCTGTTTCCCATTCCCAAGATCGCCCTGGTGCCGCTGTTCATCATCTGGTTCGGCATCGGCGAGGGCTCGAAGATCGCCACCCTGGCGTTCGGCGTGTTCTTTCCCACCGTCATCAACACCGCCGGCGCGGTGGACAATGTGCCGCGCGGCCTGATCCGCATGGGCCAGAGCTTCTCGCTGTCCTGGTTGTCGATCGTGCGCAAGATCGTGCTGCCGGGCGCGCTGCCGGCCATCCTCAGCGGCTTTCGCGTCACCAGCTCCATCGCCATCATCCTGCTGGTGGCGGCGGAAATGATCGGCGCCGAGCGCGGCATCGGCGCCTTCGTGCTGTCGGCCGGAAACCTGTATGATGTCGACAATCTGCTGGCCGGCATCGTCGTGCTGTCGGTGCTCGGCCTGATCGTCGCCTGGGTCATCGGCCGAATCGAAAAGGCGTTACTTTCCTGGAGGGGATAATGGATTTCGACCCAAAGGCCTTCGCCGTCGAACTGCTCTATGCCACGCCGGACGCGGTGATCTACGCTGACGCGGCGGGAAACATCCTGTTCTGGAACCAGGGTGCCGAGCGCATCTTCGGCTTCGACGCGGCCGAGGCGATCGGCCAGCCGCTCGACATCATCATCCCCGCAAATCTCCGCCCCCGCCACCAGGCCGGCTTCGAGCAGACCATGCGCACCGGCCATACACGCTACGGTGCCGGCGAAACCCTGTCCGTGCCGGCTTTGCGCAAGGACGGCTCGCGCATCTCCGTCGAGTTCACCATCGTGCCCTTCCGCGACGCATCCGGCGCCATGGCCGGCATCGCCGCCACCATGCGCGATGTCACCGCGCGCTTCGAGGAAATCCGCGGGCTGCGCCGCCAAGTCGCGGCACTTCCGGAACAGCCGCCGGCGGCGCCCGGCTAAAGCGGTGCCGCCCGGCGTCTGCTCGCATACCTCACGTTCGGCCTGATGGGTCCAGAGGGATCATCCTTCGGCAAACCCGCATTCGGTGGCAGCAACAAACGGATGGCCGCCGCCGCCGCCCATCTCTAGTGCTCTTGACTCAGAGGGATGGTTCAGCATGCGTCAGAGCACTAGCTTGATTTTGTGGGCCAATTCAGCCAACGGGCTGAAGTGCCCGTTGGCATCGGACCACTAGGCCGGTCATGACGCCACAGGAGAGCGAAATCATGACCGAGACCACCAGCAAAACGTATGGAACCGTCAGCGCCGACAGGCAAAAGGAGATGAGCGGTCTGGAGTTTGTCCAAGGGCTCGTCCACGGCACACTGCCGCTCAACACGATAGCCAGGACCCTGGGATATGACGTAACCGAAGCGGATAGCGGGCGTGTCGTTGTCACAGCGGAACCGAATGACACCCACCTCAATCCCGCCGGTACTGTGCATGGTGGCCTCACCGCCACCCTGCTCGACAGTTGCATGGGCCTGGCCATCCAGTCGACCCTGGAAAAAGGCGTCGGCCAGACGACGGTCGAGTTCAAGATTTCCCTGTTGCGGCCCATCACATCCGAGACCGGGGTGATAAAGGCCGAGGGTACGGTCCTGAGCCGGGGCCGCCGCGTCGGCACGGCCGAAGGGCGGGTCACCGATGCCAAAGGGCGCTTGCTTGCCCACGGCACGACCACCTGCCTGATCTTTCAAAGTTGAGGAAGTTGCAGGGCGCGAATGCCTCCCGGCATTGCACCTTCGTCGTTCCACGGCGAATCTGGGGCGGTGCCAGGCGGCACCGCTCCGCAGGCTCGCCGGATATGGACTCGCGGCCGGAATGCGCTTGGGGCAAACAACACACCGGACCAGGGAGAAACCACCATGCCGTTCTATGAAAAAGGCAATGTCCGCATCCACTACGAAGAAACCGGCTCCGGCTTCCCGCTGCTGCTCATCCCCGGCGGCGGCCTGAACTCGAACATCTCCTTCCTCACGGGCTTTCAGCCGTTCAACGCGATGGAGGTCTTCAAGAACGAATACCGCTGCATCACGATGGACCTGCGCAACGCAAATGGCGGCCAGTCCTCCGGCCCGGTCGAGATCGACCGGCCATGGGATTCCTACGCCGATGACCAGCTTGGCCTGATGGACCATCTGGGCATCGAAAAATTCCTGGTGATGGGCTTCTGCATCGGCGGTCCGTTCATCTGGAACCTGCTGAAGCGCGCGCCCGAACGCGTCGTCGCCGCCGTGCTGGCGCAACCCAGCGGGTTCCGTCCGGAATTGCCCGACCAGTTCTATCAGAACAACATCACCGGCTGGGGCCCGGCGCTATGCGCCCGCCGGCCCGATATCACGATGGCAACGATCGACGCCTTTCTGACCAAAATGTACCGCGCCAACCCAGACTTCGTCTTCACCGTAACCCGCGATTTCGTCCGTACCTGTCAGACCCCCGTCCTGATCCTGCCCGACGACGTCCCGGCCCACCCCTACGCCGTGGCCATGGAGGCCGCGCGCCTGGCGCCGAAGGCCGAGGTCAGCCTCTATCCGTGGAAGGAGACCCCGGACCAGATCGCCGAAGCCCTGCGCCATATCCGCACCTTCCTGCGCACGCATTCACCTGTGACAGCGACGTAGCCCGGATCGTGCAGCGAAATCCGTGACGACGACCGGGCGGCGGCCACCTCCCGTAACCCATCACGGTTTCGCGTCCCGCGGGGCACCGGTATGCTGTGTAATCAAGTCGATATTGATTCAGATCAATGAACGGGAGCGGGCGTCCGTGCTGCAACCATGCAACCTGGATTGCCCGGCAATCCGCATTGGAATGTCGGTCAGCCACACGGGTTTCGAATCGGTCACGCTTCTCGCGCGACCTAACAGAGGAGCGACCGTGCCATGAAATTCCGCAACGCATTGCTCGCCGCCACCCTGATCGGGCTGCCTGCCGCGGCTTTTGCTGCCGAGCCGGTCCAGGGCCTGTATGTCAGCGGCGGCCTTGGCGCCAACCTGATGCAGGACGAAAAGGTCAGCACCACCATCGGGCCCTACGCGGCGTCCGGAAACATCAGCCCGAACGCCGGGTTCGTGGGCCTGGCGGCGGTGGGCTGGGGCTTCGGCAATGGCATCCGCGCCGAGGCGGAACTCAACTACCGCTACAACTCCTTCCCCGGCAACGGCGGCAGCCAGCTCGGCGGCAGCGGTGGCTACGAGCAGAAATTCGGCGGCATGCTGAACGCCTACTACGACTTCAACAACGTCGCCCCCTGGATCGTGCCCTATGTCGGCGTCGGCGTCGGCTATGTCGGCGCCAACCTGACCAACGTGCATGCCTTCGACACCGTCAGCACCCCCAGCGGCGATGTGTTCGTCACCGCCAACGTCGCCAATGGCACCAAGGGCAGCTTCGCCGGCCAGGCCATCCTCGGCGCGGCCTTTCCGATCACCGCCTCGGTGGCGGTGACCGCCGAATACCGCTTCTTCGCCCTGGGCTCGGACCGCAACTACTCCAGCACCGCAACGGCGAATGACGGCACCAATCCGCCGGTCGTCCTGAACGGTTCGTCCAAGTGGAACGACAATTTCAACCACTCGCTGATGCTCGGCGTCCGCTACGTGTTCGGCGCGGCCCCGCCGCCGGTGCCCGTCGCGGCCCCCGCCCCGGCGCCGGCGCCGGCCCGGTCCTACCTCGTGTTCTTTGATTGGGACAAATACAACCTGACCGATCGCGCCAGGCAGATCATCGCCGACGCGGCGGCGAACTCGAAGAAGGTCAGCTACACGAAGATCGAGTCGAACGGCTACACCGACACCTCGGGATCGGCTGCCTGGAACAAGGGCCTGTCGGTCCGCCGCGCCCAGGCGGTCGCCACCCAACTCGTGGCGGACGGTGTGCCGAAACAGGACATCGTCATCACCGGCTTCGGCGAGACCAACCCGCTGGTGCCGACCGGGCCGAACGTGCGCGAGCCGCAGAACCGGCGCGTGGAGATCGTCATCAAGTAGGCGGTCCGCCGTTGCGCGGCCTCGGGCCGCTGGCTGACGAGGGGGCGCCGCGAGGCGCCCCTTCTTTTTATTGATTTCCATGGGAGAAATGCATTCTAATATGGCTGTCTGTGGGGGGAGGAAACCGCTGTCATGTTCGATGTCGAGAGATTGATCGCCGATTGCGTCCAAGCCGCCGCCGCCGATCCCAGCCATAAGGGTGTGCGCGAGGTTCTGGCCCGCACGATGTCCGACCCCGGCGCCGTGCTGCGCGGCCTCGGCGAGCCGACGCGGGCGGGGATCACGCCGATCTACCGCTCCGACGACCTGACGATCATCAACCTGGTCTGGGGCCCGGGCATGTCGATCATGCCGCACGACCACCGCACCTGGGCGGTGATCGGGGTCTATTCCGGCCGCGAGGACAACATCTTCTGGCGCCATATCAAGGGCAGCGACGGCCGCGAACTGGAAGCCGCCGGCGCGAAATCCCTCTGCACCGGCGACGTCACCGCGCTGGGGACCGAGATCGTGCATTCCGTGCTGAACCCGATCGGCAAGCTGACCGGCGCGATCCACATCTATCGCGGCGATTTCTTCACCCTCGAGCGCAGCGAATGGGATGCCGAAACGCTGCGCGAGGCGCCGTACGACAAGGCCAAGGCGGCGCGCCTGTTCGAGGAGTCGAACCGGATG
Organism: uncultured Alphaproteobacteria bacterium; assembly: GCA_963839645.1. Lineage (GTDB taxonomy): Bacteria > Pseudomonadota > Alphaproteobacteria > Acetobacterales > Acetobacteraceae > PALSA-911. Next base: position 129,750 of record CAWIVZ010000004.1, read on the forward strand.
CTGCTCGCCGCCTGAGCCGACGGCAGGCTCAGGCGTTCAGCCCGCGCACCGCTTCGCAGACCGCCTTCGTCACTTCTTTCGTCGTCGCCTTGCCGCCCAGATCCGGCGTCAGCAGGCCGGAGGCGCAGACCTGCTCCACCGCGCGCATCAGCAGGTCGGCGCCCGGCTTCTCGCCCAGATGCTCCAGCATCATCGCCGCGGTCCAGAAGCTCGCAACCGGGTTGGCGATGCCCTTGCCGGTGATGTCGAACGCCGAGCCATGGATCGGCTCGAACATCGACGGGCTTTTCCGCCGCGGATCGACATTCCCCGTCGGTGCGATGCCCAGCGATCCCGCCAGCGCCGCCGCCAGGTCCGACAGGATGTCGGCATGCAGGTTGGTCGCCACCACCGTGTCGATGCTGCGCGGCTTCATCACCATGCGCATCGTCATCGCATCGACCAGTTCCTTGTCCCAGGTCACGTCCTTGTAGTCGTGCGAAACAAGCGCGGCGATCTCGTCCCAGAACACCATGCCGTGGCGCTGGGCGTTGGACTTGGTTACCACGGTCAGATGCTTGCGCGGCCGCGCCCGCGCGCACTCGAACGCATAGCGCAGGATCCGCTCGACGCCCACGCGGGTGAAGATCGCCGTCTCGGTCGCCACTTCCTCCGGCAGGCCGCGATGCGCGCGCCCGCCATGGCCGGCATACTCGCCCTCGGAATTCTCCCGGATGATCAGCCAGTCCAGATCGCCGACGCCGACATTGCGCAGCGGGCTGGTGATGCCCGGCAGGATGCGCGTCGGGCGCACATTGGCGTACTGGTCGAACCCCTGGCAGATCTGCAGCCGCAGACCCCAGAGCGAGACGTGGTCGGGAATGTTCGGATCGCCCACGGCGCCGAAATAGATCGCATCCGCCGTGCGCAGCCAGGCCAGCCCGTCGGGCGGCATGAACACGCCATGCTTGCGGTAGTAGTCCGAGCCCCAATCGTAGCGGTCGATCTTCAGATCGAACCCGAGATCCCGGCTGGTCAGCGCATCCAGCACTTCCAGCCCGGCCTCGATCACCTCCGGCCCGATGCCGTCGGCGGGAACCGAGGCGATCCGATGTGTTCGCATGAGACTAGCAACCTCCCAAATAGTCGATTTCCGGAAAAACAGATCCTGCCAGCCGGCAGCGTCGCGTCCATGGATGTCCCGGTGAGTTCCCAGGGGGGCAGGGAGTATCGGTTGTCACGGCCGGTTGGCAAGCGCAGGAGGGCGGCGACCGTCATCGAGGCGCGTGGCGACCATCCAAAAATCGATCCAAAGAGCGCGAACCATCGCAATTCTCATCATCCTGGGCCGCTTTCGCTTGCAATCGCGGAAGCCATATTTTAAGGAACGGTTATTCCGACAAAAAATCGGATATAAATCTAATTATGGACGGTCGAGCCGACTGGCCGTCGCCCTCGCGAAGGAACGAGACGATGACTTCTCCCAGGATCGCCCTGCTGGCTGGCGTTGCGCTGGCCGCGCTGGCCGCCGTCCCCGCCCATGCCGACTTCATCGTCGGGCCGCTGACCGTCGATCCCAGCCCGATCGGCCCGCCGCCCGCCGCCGCCGCGCTGTCGCCGATCGATCTCAGTGGCTTCAGCGTCGGGCTCTCGTCCGGGTCGTACCTGCTGGCGGACGGCGTCACGCTCGATCTCGGCGGCATTTCGGCCGGGGATGCCGGGGTCGCCGGCGTTGTGCGGGGCGCGCTCCTCGATAAGTACGCAACCCCGGTGACCGATGCATCCGGCGACTTGTATGCCGGCAATTACCTCGCCACCGGCATCGGCTCGATCACCCTCCGCTTTCCATCGCTCGAGAGTGTCTTCGCGCTGCTCTGGGGCTCGGTGGACGGCTACAACACGATCCGCTTCGACACCCTGGCCGGGCCGGTCAGCTTCACCGGCGCCATGATGCCGGCCAGCGACGGCAGCCGGGGTTTCGGCGGTTCGTTCTACACCACGATCTACTCGGCGATGCCGTTCACCTCCGTGACCTTGATCAGCACGGATTACGCCTTCGAGGCGGCTGACTTCGCCTATGGCGCGGCGGTGCCCGGGCCGGCCGGCTTGGTCTCCGGTGCCGCGGTGCCGGAGCCCGCCGGCATGGCCGTGCTGGGCATGGGTTTGCTGGGCCTGGCCCTGGCCCGCCGTAAAGTCGCCTGACCTGCGGGCTGACAACCTGTCCGGGCGGGTCTAGAGTTTCGCGCAAGGGGCGCCCGGCTCAACCGGGCGCGGAAACCAGCCTGGAACCGAGGAGCGCCGCCGCATGGCCATCGAAATCCGTCCCCTGCATCCGGTCTTCGTCGGCGAGGTATCCGGCGCGGACCTGCGCCAGCCGCTCGGCCAGGCCGATGTCGCCGTCATCGAGGCGGGCATGGACCGCTACGCCGTGCTGGTCTTCCACGGCCAGGACATCACCGACGACCAGCAGATCGCCTTCTCGCGCAATTTCGGCGAGATCGAGATCGCCGTCGGCAGCAACGTGACCAGGCCGGAGGATCGCCGGCTGCGCCTGGAAATCGCCGACGTGTCCAACCTCGACCAGAACAACCAGGTTTTCGCGCGCGACGACCGCCGCCGGATGTTCAACCTCGGCAACCAGCTCTGGCATTCCGACAGCTCGTTCCGCGCTGTTCCCGCCAAATACTCGCTGCTTTCCGGCCGCCGCGTGCAGACCGGCGTCGGCAACACCGAATTCTGCGACATGCGCGCCGCCTATGACGACCTCGACGCCGCGACCAAGGCGAGGATCGAGGACCTGGTCACCGAGCACTCGCTGATCTATTCGCGCGGCATTCTCGGCTTTGCCGACTACACCGAGGCGGAGAAGCAGATGTTCGCCCCGGTCCGCCAGCGCCTGGTGCGCACCCATCCGGTCACGGGACGCAAGTCGCTCTATCTGTCCGCCCATATCGGCACCATCGTCGGCTGGCCGATGCCGGAAGCCCGCGCCTTCCTGCGCGACCTCACCGAGCACGCCACGCAGGACAGATACCGCTACGCCCATCGCTGGACGCAGTTCGACCTGGTGATATGGGACAACCGCCAGACCATGCACCGGGTGCGCAGCTTCGACGAGAGCCAGCCGCGCGACATGCGCCGCACCACGATCGCCGGCACCGGCCCGACGGTGGAGCAGGTTCAGGCCGCCTGATCCGCGATCGCGCCGGAGCCTTACCGGCTCCGGCGTTTCGTTAGCGCCGGTTCTCGCCCCGGCCGGTCGAGCCGGCGGCGAAGCGCACCGCTTCCTCCGCGGCGCGGAACAGCGCGCGCGCCTTCTGCCGGGTTTCCTCATATTCGGCCACCGGATCGCTGTCCGCCACCACCCCGCCGCCGGCCTGCACGTACATCGTGCCGTCCTTCACCAGCGCGGTGCGCAGGCCGATGCAGGTGTCCATCGTGCCGTTGGCGGCGAAATAGCCGATGCAGCCGGCGTAGTAGGCCCGCCGCGTCGGCTCCAGTTCCTCGATGATCTCCATCGCCCGCACCTTCGGCGCCCCGGTCAGCGTGCCGGCCGGGAACCCGGCCACCAGCGCGTCCAGCGCATCCAGCCCGTCGCGGATCTTGCCCTGCACGGTGGAGGAGATGTGCATGACATGGCTGAACCGCTCGATGGCGAAGCTCTCGGTCACCTTCACCGTGCCGATCTGCGCCACCCGGCCGACATCGTTGCGGCCGAGATCGAGCAGCATCAGGTGCTCCGCGCGTTCCTTCGGATCGCCCAGCAGATCGGCCTCCAGCGCCCGGTCCTCCTCCACCGTCTCGCCGCGCTTGCGCGTTCCCGCCAGCGGCCGGATGGTCACGATGCCGTCGCGCAGCCGCACCAGGATTTCCGGCGAGCTGCCGACGATGGAGAAGCCGTCGAAGTTCAGGAAGAACAGGAACGGCGCCGGGTTGATCCGCCGCAGCGCCCGGTACAGCGCGAACGGCGGCAGCGCGAACGGCACCGAGAACCGCTGGCTCGGCACGATCTGGAACGCGTCGCCGGCGGCGATGTATTCCTTCGCCTTCAGCACCGCCTCGATGAAGCCTTCGCGGGTGAAGTTGGACGCGGGCGCGGGCAGCGGCGGCAGCGCCACCGGCGGCGCCGGGTGGGGCAGGGGGCGGTCCAGCGCCGTCTCCGCCGCCGCGATCGCGGTCTGCGCCTCGTCCCACGCGGTCTCCGCCGATACTTCCTCCTGCGGATGCACCGGGGCCACCAGGGTCAGCTCGTCGTTGACGTTGTCGAAGATGGCGAACAGCGTCGGGCGCAGCAGGATCCCCTCCGGCACGCCGAGATCATTGGCGTTCTTCGCCGGCAGCCGCTCCATCAGCCGGACCATGTCGTAGCCCAGATATCCCACCAGCCCGCCGGCCATCGGCGGCAGGTTCTCCGGCACATCCAGCTGGCACTCGCCGATCAGCGCGCGCAGGCTTGCCAGCGCCGGCCGCTCGTCCGGCACGAAGGCGTGCGGGGCGGAACGGGCGTGCCGGTTGATCTCCGCCCGGCCGTCCCGGCAGCGCCAGATCAGGTCGGGCTCCATGCCGATGATCGAATACCGCCCGCGCGCCGACCCGCCTTCCACGCTTTCCAGCAGGAACGCGTTCGGCCGGCCATGCGCCAGCTTCAGGAAGGCCGCCACCGGCGTCTGCAGGTCGGCGACGCCGCGGCGCCAGACCAGGCTGCCCCGTCCGGCATCGTAGGCGGCGCGGAAGGCGGCAAACCCGGGCGGGACAGACACGTTCATGGTCGGGCTCTCGGTTGGTTGGAGTGGGTGATTATGGCTGGATGAAGTTGTTGAGCAGCGTTTCGTTGACCTGAACCCCCGCCCGCTGGCGCAGCGCGGCGGCGAAGGTCAGTTCCAGATCGTCGCCGAACGAGCGGGCGAGACCGGTGCGCACCTTGTCATAGCCCAGCGGATCGGCCTTCGGATCGGCACTGGTGATCGCCACCGGGGTGAACACCGTGAAGCCGGTCGGCGTTTCGAGCATGCCGGGCTCGCCCTGCTTCAGCTCGAACACGCCCTGGGCGATGTCGGGCGGCAGGTCGCCGGGCGCGGTGCGGCTGAACGGCTCGGTGCGGCGGGTCACCCCGCCGGCGGCGGCCGCGGCCTCGGCGAAGGATTGCCCGCCCTTCACCGCCGTCAGCATCTTCGCCGCCGCCTGCTCGGCCCGCTTGCGCACTTCGTCGTGCAGCAGGTCTGCCGTCACCGTCGCCTTCACCGCCTCGAACGGCCGCACCGCCGGCGGCGTCACGTCCTGCACCGCCACCGCGTAATAGGCCGACCCGCCGCCCGGCAGCGGCACTTCCGTCAGCCGCGGCGGATCGCCCTTGTGCATCTTGAATGCCTCCGCGATCAGCGCCGCGCGCAACGTGTCCTCGCCCGGGATCGGCGCCGGCTGGCCCTCCAGGTTGTTGCCCTCGGCGTCCAGCGTGCCGGAAATCGCCGCCGCTCCGAGATCGCCCGGCAACTCGTCCAGCGACGAGCCGCTCGACAGGATGTTGTCGATCTTGTTCGCGCGGTCATAGATCATGTCGGCGGATTTCTCCGCCACCACGCGGTCGCGCAGCTCGGACTTTATCGCCTCGAAATCCGGCGTCACGCCGGGCACGGCGTGGCTGACCTTCAGCACGTGCCAACCCAGCGCGCCCTTGCCGGGATCGGGAATGGTGCCGGGGGTGGCGGCGAATACCGCGCGGCCGAGCTCGGGGGAGGGGAACTCCGGCTCCGTGGCGTCGGTCAGCTCGACGCCGGACCCGCCGGCCTGCTTCGCCTTCTCCTGCATCGCCGCCCAGTCCGCCCCGGCCCGCCATTCGGCCGCCAGCGCCTTCGCCTTCGCCTCGTCCTGCACCAGGATCACCTGCACGCTGCGCTTGCCCGGCTTGGTGAGCAACTCCTTGGTACGGTCGAACTCGGCCTTCAGCTCCGCGTCGGTGACCGGGATATCCTTCGCCAGCATCTTCGGCGACAGGATCACCGCCTGGATCTTGCGGTATTCCGGCGAGGAATACACGTCGGGATGGTTGTCGTACCAGCGTTGCAGCGCCGCCTGGTCCGGCGCGGGCAGGTCCGCGGTACCGGCCATCGGAAACGCCGCCAGGTCCGCCGTGCGCTGCTCGGTCTGCTGGGCGAAGGCCTGCGCGGTCAGCAATTCCGGCGAGGCCGCCCCGGCGCGCACCGCCTCCAGCAGCTGCTTCTGGCCGATATCGCCGCGCAGCAGGTCCAGGAAGCGCGGCTCGTTCATGCCGTTGTTGCGCAGGGCCGCCTCGTACGCACTGCGCTCGAACCCGCCGGACGGGCCGCGGAACGCCGGCATGTCATAGATCGCCTGGCGCAGCGCATCCTCGGGCACCGCCAGGCGCAGCCGGGAAACCTCCCCGGCGAGCGCCACCTGGCTGACCAGCCGGTCCAGCGCCTGGCGCGCCACGGCGCGCTTGATCTCGACCGTCGGTTCCTGCCCGGCCGGCATCATCCGCGTGACCTGCGCCATTTCGCGCCGGTAGGCCTGGTCCAGTTCCGGCGGCTCGATCGCGCGATCGCCCACCTTGGCGACCCAGGTGGTCGAGCCGACCATCTTCAGCACGTCGCCGATGCCCCACATGCCGAAGGACGCGACCAGGATAATGAAGAAGCCGCGCACGGCCCAGGTGCCGAGATAGGTGCGGAAGGTGGAGATCATCGGCCAGTCCTGTCGTTCGCAAGGTAGGGAGGTCGGCGGCCCGGCCTGCGCCGGCGTGCCATGGGCGCCGCACCATAGGGCAGGGTGCCGCCGCACCATAGGGAGCGGTGCGGCCGCACCATAGGGAGGCTGCCGCGGCTTTGCCAGCTATCGCGTTTGGGTTACGAGCATGTCCGGAGCCAATAATCAACGATCCTTGTAGGGGGAACACGATGCGTCAGCTGATCGCGGGCAACTGGAAGATGCACGGACTGTCCGAACAGGCCAACGCGCTGGCCGCCGGCTTGCGCATGGGCGCCGGCGACCTGGCCTGCGACCTGCTCGTCTGCCCGCCCTTCGTGCATGTCCAGACCGTCGCCTATCTGCTGAAAGGCTGCCCCATCGCCGTCGGCGGCCAGGATTGCCACGCCGCCGCCCAGGGCGCGCATACCGGCGACGTGTCGGCCCCGATGCTCGCCGATCTCGGCGCCGGCTTCGTCATCCTCGGCCACTCGGAGCGCCGGCAGAACCACCACGAAACCGACGCCATGGTGCGGGCCAAGACCGTCGCCGCGATCGCCGCCGGACTGACCCCGATCGTCTGCGTCGGCGAAACCGAGGCCGAGCGCCTCGCCGGCCGGGAGACCGAAATTGTCGGCGCCCAGCTCGCCGGTTCCTTGCCGCCGGGCTTCGCCGGCGTGGTCGCCTACGAGCCGGTCTGGGCCATCGGCACCGGCCGCACGCCCACCGAGGCGGACGTCGCGGCGATGCACGGCTTCATCCGCGCCGCCCTGGTCCGCCAGCTCGGCGTGCCCGGGCAGGCCCTGCGGATCCTGTACGGCGGCTCGGTGAAGCCCTCGAACGCCGCCGCGCTGCTGGCGATCCCCGACGTCGGCGGCGCCCTGGTGGGCGGCGCCAGCCTGGTCGCGGAGGATTTCCTCGGCATCGCCCGCGCAGCTTCGTCCTAGCAGCGGCTCCCGCGCAGGGGACGACCGTCAACGGGATCAACGATCATGGCCAGGTGGGCGGTTTCTACCTGGACGCCGCCGGCAACACGATCGGCCTGTTCGGCAACCCGGTGCCGGAGCCGGCGGCGCTGGCGTTGTTCGGCGCCGGCCTTGTGGCCCTCGGCGGTTTCCAACGCCGTGCGGCGATCTGATCCGCCGTTCCTCCGCGAGGCCGTTCATTCCCGGACGCTTGACGCAGATCAAGGCCGTCATCCAGCGTCCGTGATCGTCTAGTCTCTCACGGCCGGCATGGACCGGCTGATCTGAAGGAGTTTCTCGATGTCCGGCACACCCAAATCCAGCTTCCCGCACCGCAAGTCGCTCGACCGGCTGTGGATCGTTGTCGCCGACGGCGGCGTCGCGCGCGTTCTGGCGGTCTCGGAGGATCGGGGCCATATCGAGGTGATGCGCGAGATGGCCTCGCACAACATCCACCTCAAGACGCATGATCTGGTCAGCGACCGCGGCGGGCGGTCGTTCGAGAGCGCGTCGCCGACCCGCCACGCCATCGCGCCCCGGCACGATCCGCACGTGGAGCAGAAGCACCATTTCATCCAGGCCGTGGCGGATGTGCTGAGCGAGGACGACCGGGCCGGGCTGTTCGACCAGCTGATCCTGATCGTCACCCCGGCCCAGGCGAAGGTGCTGGAAGATGGGCTCAATCCGCTCACCCGCGCCAAGGTGCGCGAGACGATCCACAAGGACCTGACCAAGGAATCGCCGAGCGATGTGTGGGAGCGGATGATCGAGGCGGGGCTGATGCCGCCGCGCGCCGGCCAGCCCGGCAGCTACGGTCCCGGCGCGCGCTGATCCCGCCGGCCTGACCAGGAGGCCTGACCGGGGGGCCGCGCGGGCGGCCCCCGGGCTTGCCATTTGCGCGATTTCCAGGCATAGCCCGCCCGCCGGTGGAAGGTTCCGCCGGTAATTCACACGCAGGGCGCCTTTCCCGTTGCATGCAGCGGGTCCGGTGCCGATCCCAGAAATGGGTGGGCCTGGCCCTGCGGAGGTTCAACCGGACACAGGAAAGGAGCACGCCGATGGCGATGCCCGATTTCACTCTGCGCCAGCTGCTGGAAGCCGGCGTTCACTTTGGCCATCACACCCGCCGCTGGAACCCGCGCATGGCGCCGTACCTGTTTGGCATCCGCAACCAGGTCCACATCATCGACCTGCAGCAGACCGTGCCGATGCTGGACCGCGCGCTGCGCGCGGTGCGCGACGTCGACCGCCGCCGGCGGGCGCGTGCTGTTCGTCGGCACCAAGCGCGCCGCGGCCGAGCATGTGGCCGACGCCGCCAAGCGCTGCGGCCAGTACTACGTCAACCACCGCTGGCTCGGCGGCATGCTGACCAACTGGAAGACCATCACCGGCTCGATCAAGCGCCTGCGCCAGATCGAGGAGATGCTGGCCGGCGACATCCAGGGCCTGACCAAGAAGGAAGTGCTGGACATCACCCGCGACCAGGAGAAGCTGGAGCGCGCGCTGGGCGGCATCAAGGAAATGGGCGGCCTGCCGGACATCCTGTTCATCATCGACACCAACAAGGAGAAGCTGGCGGTCGAGGAAGCCAACAAGCTCGGCATTCCCGTCATCGCCGTGCTGGACAGCAACTCCGACCCCAGCGGCATCACCTACCCGATCCCCGGCAATGACGACGCGATCCGCGCCATCACGCTGTACTGCGACCTGATCGCCGGCGCCGTGCTGGATGGCATCAGCGCCGAGATGGTGGCGAGCGGCGCGGACATCGGCGCCGCCGAGGAACTGCCGGTGGAGATGCTGCCCGAGGTTTCGGTGCCGGCTGAACAGCCCGTCCGCCTGAACCCGACATGCCCGGACCGTATCGGTCCGGGTTCCTGCCTGTTTCGATGAGCTGATCAGGGAGATCCCCCCATGGCCGAGATCACCGCCGCATTGGTGAAAGACCTGCGCGAGAAGACCGGCGCGGGCATGATGGACTGCAAGAAGGCGCTGACCGAGAACGGCGGCGACATCGAGGTCGCGATCGACTGGCTGCGCAAGAAGGGCCTGGCCGCCGCCGCCAAGAAGTCCGGCCGCGTCGCCGCCGAGGGCCTGGTGGGCGTTGCCTCCGACGTCCAACGCCGCGGCGATGGTCGAGGTCAACGCCGAGACCGACTTCGTCGCCCGCAACGAAACCTTCCAGGCCTTCGTCGACCACGGTCGCGGAGATCGCGCTGTCGGTCGGCGACGATCTCGAGGCGATCAAGGCCGCGCCGTTCCCCGGCACCGGGCGCACGGTGGCCGAGGAACTGACCCACCTGGTCGCCACCATCGGCGAGAACATGACCATCCGCCGCGCCCGGGTGCTGCGGGTGTCGCATGGCGTGGTCGCCACCTATGTCCACTCCGCGCTGAAGCCGGGCCTCGGCAAGATCGGCGTGCTGGTGGCGGTGGAAAGCACCTCCGAACTTGGCGCCCTGGAGATCCTCGGCCGGCAGGTCGGCATGCACGTCGCCGCGACGCGGCCGGACGCGCTGGACATCTCCGCCGTCGATCCGGCCGCGCTGGAGCGGGAGAAGGCCGTGCTGACCGAGCAGGCCCGCGCCTCCGGCAAGCCCGACGCGATCATCGAGAAGATGGTCGAGGGCCGCATCCGGAAGTACTACGAGGAAGTGGTGCTGCTGGAGCAGGTATGGGTGCATGACGGCGAAAGCCGGGTGAAGGCCGTGGTTGCCAAGGCCGGCGCCAACGCTGACCGGTTTCGCCCGGTTCCAGCTCGGCGAGGGCATCGAGAAGCCGACCGGCGATTTCGCCGCCGAGGTCGCGGCTGCGGCTGGCGTGACCGCGTAAGGACGCAAGGCCAGGGGCAAAGCCCCCTGGCCTGGCTTCCCGCCGCGAGAGCGCGGGCACGGTGGCAGGCTGGGGTGAGGTGGGCGGTTGCGCTGAAGCCGATATTCAGGCTTCGGCTACGCCGCCAGCCACTTTGCGACATCCTCGGACTTCGGGAGGCCGCCGGCATGCACGACCTTGTCGTCGATCACGACGCCTGGCGTGGAGACGATGCCATAGCCGGCGATCGCCGCGTAATCGGTGACCTTCTCGATGGTGACGGGCACGCCAAGCCGATCCGCCTGGCTCTGCACCATGTCGGCCGTGGCGACGCAGCGTTTGCAGCCGGGGCCGAGGATCTTGATGTTCTTCATGCGATGTCTCCGAATTTCAGGTGAACAGGGCGTTGAACAGGAAGCCGACGGCGACGATCCCGGCCGCGACGACGCCGATGAAGACGGCGATCAGGCGTGCGGTCAGAACCTTGCGCAGGATGATCATCTCCGGCGCGGACAGGGCGGTGACCGCCATCATGAAGGCCAGCACGGTGCCGAGCGCCGCGCCTTTGCCGAGAAGCGCCTCCACCACCGGAATGATGCCGGCGGCGTTGGAATAGATCGGAATGCCGACCAGCACCGCGGCCGGCACCGACCACCAATGATTTCCGCCCATGATGCCGGCCAGCATCTCGGCCGGGACGTAGCCGTGAATGAAGGCGCCGGCGGCGATGCCGACGATGATCCACATCCAGACGCGCCCGAAGATGTCCCGCACCGCCTCGATGCCGGCCTGGATACGATCGGCGATGGTCAGATGCTCGCGCGGGAGGTCGGCCGAGCCGCTGCGCACATCGAGCACCCATTGCTCCAGCCAGTGTTCCAGGTGAAGCCGCCCGATGGTCCAGCCGGCGACGATGGAAACCACCAACCCGAAGACGAGATAGGTCAGCGCCACCTTCCAGCCAACGAGGGCGAACAGCAGGCCAAGCGCCACCTCGTTGATCATCGGCGAGGCGATCAGGAACGAGAACGTGACCCCCAGCGGCACGCCGGCGGAGACGAAACCGACGAACAGCGGCACCGCCGAGCAGGAGCAGAACGGGGTGAAGATGCCCAGGGAGGCGGCGGCGACGTTGCCGACACCCTCGCGCTTGCCGGCCAGAAAGCTGCGGGTGCGCTCCGGCGAGAAGAAGCTGCGCACCATACCCATGGCGAACACCACGAGCGCCAGCAGCATCAGCACCTTGGGTGTGTCGAAGATGAAGAAGCTGGCGGCTTCCTCCAGATGACTGCCAGGGGCGATCGGCAATTGCGCCACGGCCCATTTGGAGAACGGCTCCAGCTGCCAGTACACGGCGAACCAGGCGATGAGGCCGACGACCGTGGCGCCGATCAGCCTGGCGCTGCCGGGCGTTGCATGGGGTGGCGCGGTGAGGGTTTCCGTGGTCATGCGGCGATCCGATCCGATTGTTCCGGCAGCGCCAGCGCCGCGTCCACCAGGCGCGCGACGTGCTGCGGAAGGTTTGGGGCCCGGCGGTAGCGGACCCACTGCGCGTCCCGGCGATCAACCACCAGCCCGGCGAGCTTGAGGGTTCCCATGTGCCGGGACATGCGCGACTGCGTGGCGCCCAGACGCTCCATCAGTTCGCAGACACAATGTTCCTGGCCATCCCACAACAGCCGCATCGCGGCGAGGCGGGTTGGCTCGGCGAGGGCGGCGAGAATGTTGACTGCGCTTTTCATGCGTTGTCTATACGCTTATGCGCATATTCGCACAAGCATTTTTGTGGGTCGTCGCGGAGGCGCTCCCGGGCATTGCCTGGGTCACTTACGGATGCGTCCGATTGATTGTGGGGAGACTGTGCAGAGGCTGTGGCGACATAGCCGCACCCCTGAAGCCTGTCCGTTTGTTGCATTAATTAAAAATATGCAGCAAGTAAAGTCCTTGGTATTATCTACGAGAAGGGAAAACCATAGGAAAACTCTCCCAGTCGTGCCGATTAAACCTGTTTGCCGCCTACACGACCTCGCCGGGCGGGGCAATGACCGACAGCTAGGCAGACCTCCTCGCTGAAACGCTATCGCGGTGGTAAGAGCCATAGTACCCTGACAGAGATGCGAGCATCCCATGAAAAATTTGTTCAAAGCGGGGAAGCCGCTGCTCTCCGACATGGCGTCGACGTTCTTCTTCCTCGTCCTTTATCTACTAACCAAGAATATTCCTTTATCTGTGGCCCTCGGCATTGCGCTGGGCGTTGCCCAGATTGGCTGGGAGTTCGCGCACAAAAAGCCAATTGACACCATGCAGTGGATGAGCCTTTTTTTGGTGGTTGGCTCGGGTGCGGCCACTCTGGTCACGGCTGATCCGCGCTTTATCATGGTCAAGCCGAGCCTGATCTACATCGTCATCGGCCTTGTCATGCTGAAGCCAGGATGGATGAGCCGCTATATGCCACCCCTCGCCATAGAGGTAGTGCCAGACCTCGTCTTCATCTTCGGGTTTATCTGGGCGGGGCTGATGTTCTTTTCAGCCGCGCTGAACGTGATCGTCGCGCTGAACTTCAGCGTCGCGGCCTGGGCGTCGTTCATGTCGGCCTACGGCATTATCAGCAAGCTCGGCCTGTTCCTGACCCAATATGTCACTATGCGCTACATCGGTGTCCGGCGTCGTGCGATGCCGAAATCTTGGATTGATCAGATCCGTTCGAGGACGCCGATAACTTGGGCGATCCGGCCTTACGATGCCTCATTCGGTAGCGGACCCCACCGACAGACGCGCTTACCGTGCAGAAGTTAAGAAATCTGCAACAGCCAAACATTACGACAGAATCTACAACAATCCAAAACCACAGGAAGGTATTCCTCCAAAGGCTTCCGAGGTCCGTTATTAGTAGCTTCGTGGCCAACAGGTGATGGACCAACCTGACGCCGCTGTGGAGTTCAGACATAATGTAACGAGAACAAATCGAAGCTCAACATGGGGGTCGCTGATGAGGTAACTTGCGGCATCTAGCGTGTCGGTCTGCATCGTTCCATAGAATTGTCCGGACGCGGGTTGATACCAGATTTAGTCCAAACACCATTAGCACGTTTCTGACGACGTCTCCGTGCGCCGAAGTGGCTATCCACCAAGCCTCCGCAGGATGGCCTGTGCGTCCGTGGCGATCTCCCGCACGATGTCGGCCGCGGGCTGAACCTTACGCACCAGCCCGACACTCTGGCCGGCCCACATGCAAAGCGCCTCGATGTCACCACTGATATCCGGTGAGACGGTGAGCATGCGGTATCGCACGAGATCACCGCGCGAGGGTGACTGGCGAGAATGTCGCCCTCCCCAGGCCGCTGACCAGGAGGTGGCCGCCCCGCAGCTTCCCAAGTGTTTGTGGTGCTGTTGCGCAGCACCCGATGCGGCGCGTCGGGCCAACCAATATCGAACAGATTCTCGAACCAGCCTGTATCATTCTCCGTCGCCGCCAGTAGACGCCGCTGATATTCGGGATGGACCACAACTTCATCGCTGGCGAGGAAACGGGTGCCGATCCAGGCACCGGACGCGCCCAATGCCAGTGCGGCGGCCAGGCCACGTCCATCGGCAATGCCACCCGCCGCGACCACGGGAATATCGCCAACCGCGTCCACCACGGCGGGTACCAGGGCCATCGTCGCCACAGTGCCACGCACGTGCCCACCGGCTTCCCAGCCCTGCGCAACAATCACATCGACACCGCAATCGACCGCTCGACGCGCATCCGCTGCGTTGCCCACGGTGTGCAGAACCGTCGCGCCGGCCGCCCTGGCGACAGGCACCAGCCTGGACGGGTCGGCCCAGAAGAAGGAGATGACTTTGACACCTTCCTCCAGGCAGGCCGCTAGGCGGTCCTCCTGCGGGAAACCCGCGTTCAAATTGACTGCGAAAGGCCGCGCCGTCAGCGCCTGGGTCTCGCGAATGTTGCGGCGCAGGGTATCGATGTCTGCGCCCCAGAGCGGCAGCATGCCGAGACCACCCGCGTTGCTGACGGCGGCCGCGAGTGCCGGGCTATGCGCGCCACCCAGAGCCGCGAGGATGATCGGAACCTCGATCCCGAGCCTGTCGCATAGTGTCGTCTTCATGGCGGCGTCCAAATTCCTGTTCTTGTCGCTTGGACTTGGTCTCTACGGCCCGGCGTCGTGGGGCGTAAAGTCCCGGCGTGATCGGCACCTTCGCATGGCGGTTCGCTCTAAGCAACGATTAACCGGGATTCCCCGATGACCGCCCAAGTCGATGCCCTAGCCCCGGCCGGCCTCGGTGCGCTATGTCAGCACTCAACATCAAGATTGCATAAGTCAAGAATTGTGCAAAGACTATACGGCTTTGAAAACAAGGGACTTTCCTTTTGCATAAGTTACCGCATAAGTAAGGCATGATTTACGGATATGTGCGGGTATCGACGGATGGGCAGAGGTGACGGCACAGGTGGCCGCGTTGAAGGCCGCCGGAGCCGATCAGGTGTTCCGGGCAGTGGCGACAGGAGCCAAGACCGACCGGGCGCAGCTTCGCAAGGCACTGGCCGTGCTCGATGAGGGCGACGTGCTGATGGTGACGCGGCTTGACCGGCTGGCGCGATCCACCCGCGACCTGTTGAACACCCTCGCCGCGATCACCACCAAGAAGGCCGGATTTCGCTCCCTGGGCGACACATGGGCGGACACCACCACATCACACGGGCGGCTCATGTTGACCGTGCCGGGCGGGCTGGCAGAGTTCGAGCGCGAGTTGATCCACGCCCGCAGATCAGAGGGCAGGAAGCGAGCGCACGCGAACGGCGTGAAAATGGGAAGGCTGCCGAATCTGGACGCCTTCCATCAGCGCGAGGCGGTAAAGCGGCTCAAGGCTGGCGAAAGCCCGCGCACCATTGGCCGCAGCTATGGCGTTCACCGATCCACGATAGAGCGGCTAAACGACGACAGAGAGGCAGCATGAAGAAGCGCAGGAGAAAAACTGCCAAGCCGAAGCTGACTCCAAGCAAGCTTGAGCTCATCAAGTTTGAGATCAGTGACGACGCGTTAAAGAAGGCAAGCCCTCGCCTGCGAAATCAAATCGTGGGCTGTATGCACGCGCACAATGAATTGGCGGTGCTTATTCGCGTGCTGATGTTCAGCATGAACAATACCGCCGGTCCGGGCGACCTCAACGATTTAGCGATGACGGTGCAGGTCTGGTTTTTTCTGCAACTCATGGCCGGCAAGCTAGTCGAAACTTGGAATATGCTTTCGGAACGATTCCTGCAGTCGAATCCGCCCGATGCGGTGCTGAAGAAGCTGGAAGCCGACCAAGCCGACAGCCTGAATTGGCTGAAGGACTATTTCGATGGAAGCTCATCGAAGGATAAAGCGCTACGAATTATCAGGGATAGGACCGCATTCCACTACGATAAGCTGAATTTAAGCGAAGCCATTGACGGCCTGCCAGCAATGGAAAGGACGATCTACGTCGCGCGGCATCCGGCCAACGCGCTTTATTTTGCCGGTTCGGCGCTGGTGTTTCGTGCGGCTTTTGCGCTGATCGCAGCCAAAGCAGACCCGGCAGGCGGGCACAGCTTTGCGGAGCGAACCGCCGAGGGTGTGAAAATGACGATACGCGATGCGGAGGCGGCAAACGTCCACATGCATACACTTCTGTATGGCCTCATCCGAGTCTTGCTCGACGATATGTTAGGTCATCCATTGGACGACCTAACGCAGACGCGCATCCCGATAGTCGGCGCGCCAAAGCCTAATATTGTGGGCTTGCCCACCTTCATCGACGTTGGGAAGCTCGGAATCCATTAGCTGTAGCGAATCGATTTTCCATAAAGCGGCTTCTGGGCAGGATGATAAAGGCTGATCAGGTTAGTTGCGCAGGGGATTGTCAGGCCGAGAAGGCCTGGGCGGCTCGCAATGACGATTTGACACGATGGGTCGTTCTTTCCGCGGGTTGCCTTCGGTCGTCCCCATGGCACGGGCGTGGCTGGCTTGCGTTGGCGGGTTGAAACCCGCCCTACGGCGCCGTGCGTTCCCGCTTCGCCGCCACGCGGCGCGCTGCCGCCAGGGCTGATCGCGCCCATAGGACAAACTCCTCGGGTTCGTCGAACAACCGGTCCGGCGCGCGCCAGAAGGAGAGGTCGATCGCGCGGCCCTGTTTTTGGTAGCTGAGGGGTGGGGCGGATTCGGCTTCCTTGAATACTGCCCGGTTGCCGTCATCGACCCGGAAGTAGAGCGTGTCGTTCGTTACCATCGCGAACATCAGGCCGCCGCAGAACACGCCCGTTTTGCCGAACATGCGCCGTGTGGTGACGCGGCCGAGCGGCGCTAACTGCTCGCGCAGGAACTCGGCAAAGCTGTCGCTGGCAACCATTCACCGCTCTCCGTCCGGCCCCCTGCGCGGAGCGTCAGGAAGCCGGTCGGATCATCATACAGCCGTCCGTCCGCCATCCACGAACAGATTGACCCCGTTGATGTAGCTGGCGGCGTCGGAGCAGAGCAGCATCGCGGCGCCGACCAGATCGTCCGGCCGGCCGAGGCGGCCGGCGGGGATGCGTTGGGCGAGGGCCTGGCCCTCGGTGGCCATCTGGTCGCGGTTGCGGGCGGTCAGGATCGCGCCGGGGGCGAGGTTGTTCACCGTCACGCCCTGGCCGCCGTACTGGCGGGCCAGGCTCAGGGTCCAGTTGAGTTGCGCGGCCTTGGTGCCGGCGTAGACGAACATCGCGGGGTGCGGGCGCTGCTGCTGCACGCTGCCGATGGTCACGACCCGGCCCCAGCCGCGCTCGGCCATCTGGCGGCACCAGGGTTTGCAGCAATTCCATCGTGGTGCGCAGGTTGACGGCGATCTGGCGGTCGAAGTGCTCGCGGGTGATGGCGCGGAAATCCTCCGGCAGTTCGATGGAGGCGTTCAGCACCAGGATGTCGATCGGCGCCCAGGCGGTGACGGCGGCGGCCAGATGGTGGCCGGCGTCGTCCTGGGTGAAATCCTGGCCGAACGCGGCGGCCTGCCCGCCCAGGGCCTCGATCTCCCGGACGACGGCGGCGGCATCCTTGGCTTCCTCGGCGGTGCCGGCGTGGTGGATGGCCAGGCGCGCGCCGGCGCCGGCGAGGCCGAGGGCGATGGCGCGGCCGATTTCGCGGCGGGCGCCGGTCACCAGGGCAGAACGGCCGGTCAGGCGGAAGGGGGCGAAGGGGTCGGACATGGCGGGACTCCGGGGACGCGGTTGGGTACCGCAACATCTCGCGGTGTGTGATGGCGATGGCAAGCATTGACCGTCCGGCCTGACCGTTCCGGGCGGGGGAGGGGGGAGTGTGGGCGCCTCATATAATAACATTGACCGTTATCAAAAATGACGGTAGTATGGGACATGGACATATCCCCCGAGACCTCGACCGACCTTGCGCACACGCTGCCGAGGGAGGCGTTTCACGAGATCATTCTGATCCTGCGCGGCGCGCTGCCGCCGCCGGCGGAGGATACGCCGGCGGGCGAGGCGCGGCGGGACCGGGCGGCGATGGCGGCCGCGGCGGCGCTGCAGCCGGCGAATGCCGCGGAGGGGCGGCTGGCGGCGCAGTTCGTCGCGGCGGATGGCTGGGCGATGGACTGCCTGCGCCTGGCGGTCGAGCGCCGGCGCGAGCCGGATGTGGCGCGCAAATGCCGGGCGCAGTCGATGAGCATGATGCGGGAGGCGAAATCCGCGCTGCGCGTGCTGCTGCGGATGCAGGCGGTGCGGCGGAAGATCGAGGCCGACGAGGCAGCTTGCGGGCGCGCCGCCTGGGCGGAGCATGGCGCGATGCGGATGATGGAAGCGGCGCTGGCTCCGGTCGCGTCCGGGCAGGCGGCAGCTTCGCGCCACGACGCCGCTCCGCCGGCTGCGGTGGCGCAGGAGGCGGAGCCGGAGGGGGATGAGGGCAGGGCGGTCCGCGCGGCGGAAGCCGGGTCGGAGGAGGTCGCGCCGGGGAACGTCTGGAGATTGCGACCGGCGGCCGATCCTGAGACAAATGCCGGGAAAATGCGATTTGAGACGGAGGCGAGACCGCGGCGGCCGGGCCGGGCGGCTTCCTGACGCGGCGTCAGGTGGACAGCGGCGAGGCCTCGAACAGCGTCTCGATCGGGTCCCACACGAAGGCGGTCTGCGGAATGCTCTGCCCGCCCACCTGCACGCTCGCCTCGGCCACCTGCCGGCCGCGCATGCGCTGGTAGAACCAGCGGCTCGGGTTGTCGCGCAGCACCCAGAGGAAGGCGGATTTGCAGCCCATCTCGATCAGGTGCGTCGCCGATGCGCGCATCAGCCGCCGCCCCAGGCCGCGCTCGCGCCAGTCATCGAGCACATACAGGGTCTCGATCTCGCCCTCGCCCAGATGCAGGCCGGCGGTATCGCGCATGCGGGACCGGCCGGCGGTGGCGAAGCCGACGATGCGCGGGGTGTTGCCCGCCGGCAGGTCGGGGCCCGAGACGCTGGCCACGAACACAGCGGCGGAGGAGCGAATGGCCTGGTCGTAATGGGCGGCCTGGCGGGGGATCGACAGCCCGGCGAGGAACCGGTCGGGCAGGATGCCGGGATAGGTGCTGCGCCAGGCCGCGACATGCACGGCGCCGATGGCGACCGCGTCCGACGGCCGGGCACGGCGGATGGCGATCACGGGGACGGCTCCTCGATGTCGCGGGTGGAAGCGGGTTTGCCGCCGGTCCGCTCCAGCACGGCGGCGAAGAAGCCGTCGGTGCCATGGCGCAGCGGGGTCAGCGACAGGAACTCCCCGGCCGGCAGGTTCTCAGGCGGGGTCAACGCCGCATCCATCCGCCACGCATGCATCAGCGGGCGCACGACAAAGTCCGGATGGCGCGAGAGGAAGGCGGACACCTGAGCCTCGTTCTCCTCGGGAAGCAGCGAACACGTAGCGTAGACCAAACGCCCGCCGACGCGAACCAGTCCCGCGGCGGCGTCCAGGATCATCGCCTGCTTCGGCACCAGTTCCAAGAGGTCTCTTTCGACCAGGCGCTGGCGGGCATCGGGGTTGCGCCGCCAGGTGCCGGTGCCGGTGCAGGGGGCATCGACCAGCACCCGGTCGAAGCTGCCGGCGCGGCGCTTGGCCCATTTGTCGCCTGGGGTGATCAGGTGGCGCTCGACGTTGTGCACGCCGGCGCGGCGCAGGCGGCGGACGGCGCCGTCCAGCCGCGGGGCGGACACGTCGCAGGCGACGATGTGGCCGCGGTTGGCCATCGCCATCGCCATCGCCAGGGTCTTGCCGCCGGCGCCGGCGCACCAGTCGGCCACGCGCATTTCGGGGCGGGCGTCCACCAGCGCCGCGACGAGCTGGCTGCCCTCGTCCTGGATTTCCACCAGCCCGGTCTGGAACGCCGGGCCGGTGGTGACGGAGCGGCGCTCCTCGATGCGCAGGCCCCAGGGGGAGAGCGCGGTGGGGCGGCACTCGAGCCCCTCGGCGGCCAGGGCGGCCAGGGCCTGTTCGCGGGTGCCCTTCAGCAGGTTCACCCGCAGGTCGAGGGTGGCCGGGGCGTTCATCGCCGCCATCTCGCCGGCGAGGGTGTCGCCGAAGCGGGCCTGCAGGCGGGGCAGGATCCAGTCGGGGATCTCCAGGCGCACCGCGTCGGGCATGTCGGGGTGGTCGGCGGTGTGGCCCTCGATGTTGCGCAGGGCGGATTTCTCCGCCTGGTCGAGCGTGTCGGGGCCGAACTGGCCGCCGGAGAAGGACTGGCCGACGCCTTCCAGCGTCCAGCCTTCGGTAAGCAGGGAGCCGGCTACCAGCATGCGCGCCGTCGGCGCCATGCGGCCGCGGGCGAGCCACCAGGTGAGGCGGCGCTGGGAACGCAGCACGCGCCATACCCGGTCCGACACCGCGCGCCGGTCGCCCGAGCCGATGAAGCGGCGGTTGCGGAAGTAATCATTCGCCACCGCATCGGCCGGCTTGCGCGGGGATTTGTTGATGCTGTCGAGCAGTTCGATGGAGGCGGCGATGCGTGCGGCAGGGGTCATGCTGAAGTCAGGTCCTCGAATGTGGCCTCGTTATCCGACGCCGCGAGCGTCCGGCAGCGTCCAGGAGGCGTCGAGGATACCCGCCCGGATTGGCGCCAAAGGCCTAGTCCTGCCGGTAGTTCGGGGCTTCCCGGGTGATCGCCACGTCGTGCACATGGCTCTCGCGCAGGCCGGCGCCGGTGATCTTCTTGAACTTCGTGTGGCGCTGCAGATGGGAAAGGTCCGCGCTGCCGGTGTAGCCCATGCCGGCCTTCAGCCCGCCGACCAGCTGGTGCACCACCGCCGACACCGGGCCCTTGTAGGCCACCCGGCCCTCGATCCCCTCCGGCACCAGCTTCAGCTGGTCCTTGATGTCCTGCTGGAAGTAGCGATCGGCCGAGCCGCGCGCCATGGCGCCCAGGCTGCCCATGCCGCGATAGGATTTGTAGGAGCGGCCCTGGTACAGGAACACCTCGCCCGGCGCCTCGTCGGTGCCGGCCAGCAGGCTGCCGATCATCACGCAATCGGCCCCGGCGGCGATCGCCTTGACGATGTCGCCGCTGGTGCGCACGCCGCCATCGGCGATCGCCGGCACGCCGCGCTCCCGGCACGCCGCCGCCGTCTCCATCACCGCGGTGAACTGCGGCACGCCGACGCCCGCCACCACGCGGGTGGTGCAGATGCTGCCCGGCCCGATGCCGATCTTCACGGAATCCGCGCCAGCCTCGATCAGCGCGATCGCGCCCTCGGGGGTTGCGACATTGCCGGCAACCACCTGCACCGCGTTGGAGAACTGCTTGATCAGCCGCACCGCCTCCATCACCCCGGCCGAATGGCCGTGCGCGGTATCCACCACGATGACGTCCACCCCGGCCTCGATCAGCAGGCGGGACCGGGCATGGCCCTCCGGCCCGACGCCGGTGGCCGCGGCCACGCGCAGCCGGCCGAGTTCGTCCTTGTTGGCCAGCGGATGCGCCTGCGCCTTGTCCATGTCCTTCACGGTGATCAGCCCGACGCAGCGATACGCCTCGTCCACCACCAGCAGCTTCTCGATCCGGTGGCGCTGCAGCAGCGCGCGGGCTTCCTCCGGCCCGACATTGCCGGTGACGGTCACCAGGTTCTCGCGCGTCATCAGTTCGTACACCCGCAGCGCCGGGTCGGTGGCGAAGCGAACGTCGCGGTTGGTCAGGATGCCGACCAGCCGTCCGGTCTCGCGCTCCACCACGGGAAAGCCGGAAATGCGGTGGGTGTTCATCAGCGCGCGGGCATCGGCGAGCGTCTGATCGGGATGGATGGTCAGCGGGTTCACCACCATGCCGGATTCGTACTTCTTCACCTGGCGCACCTGGGCGGCCTGCTCGTCCGGCTCCAGGTTCTTGTGGATCACCCCGATGCCGCCCTGCTGCGCCATGGCGATCGCCATCGGCGCTTCCGTGACGGTGTCCATTGCCGAGGAGATCAGCGGGATGTTCAACGGGATCGTGCGGGTCAGCCAGGTCCGCGTGTCGGTCGCGGACGGCAACACCTGGGAATAGGCAGGGACCACCAGCACGTCGTCGAAGGCCAGCGCCTCCGAGATACGCGAGGCGAAATCGCCTCCAACCTGGGCGGTTACAGCTTGATCAATCGTCGTATCGAGAGCCATGGGCGGATCCTTTCCGCTGCGGAAAGCCCCCTGCGCAGGACCGCGCTGGCTTTCCGACCTTGGCGAGCCGACATAAGCGCCCCGGCGCCCGCGCGCAAGCGCGGCAGGTTCAATTCAGCGCTGCGCTCATCAAGGCGGCCACACCATCAGGGGGTTGGGCGGAACCCCGAGGCAACAACATACAGCTCGCTCGAACTCCTTCCGGCTTGCCGGCGGCTTGGCGTGGCGAACCACCGCGAAATGCTGCTTCATCGCCGTCAGCATCGCCTTCTCCGAGCCGCCCTGGAACACTTTCGCGACGAAGCTGCCGCCCTCGGCCAGGATGCCCACGGCGAAATCCAGCGCCATCTCGGCCAGCGCCATGATGCGGATATGATCCGTCGCGGCGTGGCCGGTGGTGTTCGGCGCCATGTCCGACAGCACCAGGTCCGCCTTGCCGCCCAGCATGGCGGTCAGCCGGGCGGGCATGTCGGGGTCGGTGAAGTCGCCCTGGATGATCTCCGCCCCGGCCACCGGATCGACCGGCAGCAGATCCACGCCCACCACCCGCGCCGCGCCGCGCTTCACCGCCACCTGTGCCCAGCCGCCCGGCGCGGCGCCCAGGTCGATCACCCGCGCGCCCTTGGTGATCAGCTTGAAGCGGTCATCCAGCTCGATCAGCTTGAACGCCGCGCGCGACCGCCAGCCCTGCAGCTGCGCCGCCTGCGACATAGGGATCGTTGAGCTGGCGCTGCAGCCACAGCTTCGATGCCGGGCTGCGCTTGCGCGAGCTGCGCAGCTGGACCACCAGCCCGCGCTGCGGCGTCGGACCCTTCTTGCCCGCGCCGCCCTTACCCGGTCCTGTCGCCATCTAGCCCGTTATCCTCCGGCCGCCCTCGCGCTGCGGCTTGCACAATTCGCATCCCATGCTGGGCGCGGCGGCGTGCGCCCGCGATCGGCGCGGATCATGCGTAGCAGCATCCCCTCGCGCAGGCCACGATCGGCCACCACCACGCGCGATGCCGGCCACAGCCGGATGATGGCCGCGAACACCGCGCAGCCCGGCAGCACGAACTCCACCCGCTCCGGCCCGACGCAGGGATGCTGCGCCAGGCCCTCGCGCCCCATCGCCCGCAGGGTGCGCAGCGCGGCATGCGCGTCCTCGCCGCTCAGCACATGCCCGTCCACCGCCATCCGCCGGTAGCGCGACAGTCCCAGCGCGATGCCCGCCAGCGTCGTCACCGTGCCGCTGCGTGCCTAGCAGCAGCACGCTGCCCGAGCGGATTTCCTGGGCGATGCAATGCACCGCCTCGAACCCCTCCAGCCTTCCCGCCACCTCGTCCACCATCGCCTCGAAGCCGGCCTCGGTGAAGCCGGCCGGCCCGAACTGGTCCGCCAGCGTCACCACGCCGAGCGGCAACGACACATAGCCGCATAGCTGCGGTACGCAGCCCGGGTCCATGCGGATCCAGCCCAGTTCCGTGGAACCGCCGCCGATGTCGAACAGCAACGCTCGCCGGGCGTCGCCCTCCAGCAGCTTCCCGCAACTGTCCAGCGCCAGTTCCGCTTCCTCTCGCGGGGTGATGATATCGAACGTGATGCCGGTTTCCGCCTTCACCCGGGCCAGAAACGCCGCGCCGTTGCCGGCCCGCCGGCAGGCCTCGGTGGCGATCGCCCGCACATCGCGCATCGGCCGCCGGCCGAGCCTGGCGGCACAGGCATGCAGCGCCATCATGGCACGCTCCATGGCGGCCTCCGACAGCATGCCGGTTTCGTGCAGGCCTTCGCCGAGCCGTACGATCCGGCTGTAGCTGTCGATTACCCGAAACCCGTCCGAACTCGGCGTGGCCACCAGCAGCCGGCAATTATTCGTCCCAAGGTCGAGCGCCGCGTAGGCCAAACCTGCATGGGCCAAACCCGCATGGGCCGCCCCTCCCTGCGCGGGGGAAACGTCGCCGGACCGCGCCTGGGAGTGGTCCTGAAGCGCGTCGTTGGCCGGCTGTATCTCCTTGAGCATGTGTTCATTGTCTATTCATTCGTGCCGCCGGAGCAAGCAGGATTATCGCTCGTGGTTGCGGCCCACCCAACGGCGTGCTAATTGGCGCGCCCGCCCGTTGGTGGGGGATAGTTTAGCGGTAAAACTCCCGGCTCTGACCCGGGCATCCTTGGTTCGAATCCAGGTCCCCCAGCCACGGAACCCATCAACTGATTCCGGCCTGTTCGCGGGGTACATACTCCGTGGACCCGTGTCAGGCACGGGCGAATAGCGTCCGCATAGGGGCATCCCGTCCGAGACCGACCCGATCGCCTTCAACGAGAACTTAAGCCCGGCCCATCCTCCAGGCGCTATCCACGGCCGCGAAAAGCCCGTCAGATGTTGACCGGCAATCGCACCACCGGAGATACAGCATGAGCAAGAGCAGGATCGGCATCGCCATTTCGGGCGGCCCCAACCCGGCCGAGATCGTCGACCTCGTTGTCCTGGCCGAGAGCCTTGGCTACGAGTTCGGCCTGGGTCGCGGAAGGACATGGCGGCGACCAGTTCGCGATCCTGGCGGCATGCGCGATGCGGACCTCGCGCATCCTGCTCGGCACCGCCATCAGCAGCGTCTTCGTCCGCACCGCGCCGACCATCGCCATGGCCGCCTCCACGGTCGCCGATCTGTCCGGCGGGCGGTTCATTCTCGGACTGGGATCAAGCCACAAGGCGCAGGTTGGACCCGAGCATGGCGTCGCCTATGAGAAGCCGCTGACCCGCACCCGTGAGACCGTCGCCATCGTCCGCACCTTGATCCGCGAAGGCGTGGTGACTTTCGCTGGTGAGACGATCCGAATTGGCAGCTTCGACCTGTCGTACGCGCCGCGATACCGGGATGTGCCGGTATACCTGTCGGCGGTGTTCGCAAAAGCGATCGCCCTGTGCGGGGAAGTTGCCGATGGTATCATCCTGACGCGCAGCACGCTGCACACGGCCGCACCGGTTCGGGCGCAACTGGCCGAAGCCGCGTCCCGCGCCGGACGCGACCCGGGCGGGATCGAGGTCACGACATTGTTGCCGACATCGGTCGGCGATACGCGAGAGGCAGCACTGGACGCGTTGCGGCCGGGCCTTGCCTTCTATGCCGGGTATTTCCCCCGCTACAACCGAATGATGGCCGAGCACGGCTTCGTGGCCGAGGCCGCGGCGATCGCCGCCGCGTGGGCGCGCGGCGACCGGGCAGCGGCGGAGCGGGCAGTGACCGACGCAATGATCGACGCGACCAGTATCGTGGGCACGCCGGACCAATGCCGCGCCCAGGTCGAGGCGTACCGGCAATCGGGCATCGACGTGCCGATCCTCAGCCCATTCGCCCGCGGCCCGGGCGCCAAATCCCGCTTTGAAACGGCGATCCGCGCCTGTGCCCCGGCCAAATCCGGGTAACCGTAGGTAGACCGCTTTCATGCGAGATGAAGGGGACGGTGCGCGCTTACGCTGGCGGCCGCCCTGGACGGCATCCAGTTCCCGTCGGATGATGGAAAAAATCGTGTGGGAGAGAAACCAATGCAAGAATTCTCTGGCAAGATCGCCGTCGTCACCGGCGGCGGATCGGGCATGGGGCGCGAGTTGGTGCGTCAGTTGGCGGCCGAGGGCTGCAACATCGCGATGTGCGACGTCTCCGCGCGCGGCATGGCGGAAACCCAGCGCCTGTGCGAGGCAGCGGGATTGCCGCAGGGCCTGCGCATCACGTCCCATGTCGCCGACGTGTCCAGCGAACCCGATGTGCTGCGCTTTCGCGACGAAGCGGCGGCGCAGCATGCGACCGACCGCATCCATCTGCTGTTCAACAATGCCGGCATCAGCGGCGGCGGCAGCATGATCGTCAACGGCCGCGACGAGTGGGAACGAACCTTCAACATCTGCTGGGGCGGCGTCTACCTGAATACCCGGGCCTTCCTGCCGCTGCTGCGCGCCGCGGACGAAGCGCATCTCGTGAACACCAGCAGCATCAACGGCTTCTGGGCCTCGGTCGGCCCCGAGGTGCCGCATACCGCCTATTCGGCGGCCAAGTTCGCCGTCAAGGGCTTTACCGAGGCACTGATCGCCGATTTTCGGATGAACGCGCCGCATATCAAGGTCTCGGTCGTCATGCCCGGCCATATCGGCACGGGCATCCGCGTCAACTCCCTGAAGGTGCAGGCAAACAACGATTCCGACGAACTGGACGCCACGCAAATCGCGCACACCCGCGCGCGCCTCGCCTCGATGGGCAAGGATGCGGCTGCGATGACGGACGCGGACATTCAGGCCATGCTCGCCGAACGGGCGCGGCGCTTTGTCGCGGAGGCGCCGACCAGCGCCGCGGAGGCCGCGACGATCATCCTGGACGGGGTGAAGGCAGACCGGTTGCGCATCTTGGTCGGTTCGGATGCCCATCTGATCGACGAGATGGTCCGCCGCGACCCCGATCACGCCTATGAGGAAGAATTTTTCACGCGCTTCGCCGCCGACGCGGGCTGGTATCCTGGGCGCTGAAACCGGGCCCGCGACACCGCGACCGCACTTCCTGAAACACGAATCGTTCTCATCGGTGAAATTGTGATGTCCGAACCTCGAACGCATCGATCCGAGGCGCACGGCACTGATTGCCTACGATGTCTGCCGTCGCGCCCTGGTGCCCTCCGATCCTGCGCGACGGGAGGCGATGCGCCCCGTGCTTGATGCCTGGATGCGGCTGATCGCGGCCGCGCGGGCGGCTGGCGTGCCGGTGATCTACACCACGCCCGTCAGCCGCGCCGATGGCGCCGACGTCGTGATGCTACCGACCGATCTCTCGATGGAAACCGGCGTGCCGCCGCTTACCAACGCGGTCGAGGGCACGGACGAGGCCGGCTTCCCCGGCGAGATCGCGCCGCTGCCCCGGGATTACGTCTTTCTCAAGCGCCGGCCGAGCGCCTTCTACGGCACCGGCATTGCCGAACTGCTACGCATGCTGCGTCGCGACACCATCCTCATCGGCGGCGGCGCCACCAATCGCGGCGTCGAGACCAGCGTCCGCGAGGCCTTCAACCTCGACCTTGCGACAATCGTCGTGCGCGAATGCTGCTGGAGCGGCGACGCGGCCGCCCATGCCTACAGCCTCGACAAGGCGATGAGGATGTACGCCCGCATCCGTCCCCTCGATCAGGCCGTGGCGATGCTACGGCCTGGGGTCGCGATCAGCGGAAGCTGAATTCCTTGTAGCCGCCGTTCGCAACCTGGTCGGTCAACCGCCGGAAATGCACGCCGTTGCCGTTGTAGCCCAGCACGCGGCGCACGGTCCGGCCATCGACATTACGGTTGACGCCGGTCTGCCAGGAATCGACCTTGGAGGAGAGCAACGGTTCGGCTGCCTTGATCACGGTCTGCGTCCACTCGTCCACCTGTTCCGGCCTTGTTTCCACATGCGTGTAGTTGTGCTCCTGCATGAACCGCAGCATGCCGGTCTGGAATTGCACGCTGTGTTCAATGGCCTGTGGGATATTGCCGCGCGCGGTGTGCGGACCCAGCACCATCAGCATGTTGGGGAAGCCTTCCGCGAGCATGCCAAGATAGGTGCGCGGGCTTTCGGCCCAGGCATCCTTCAGCCGTAGGCCGTTCTGGCCCCTAATGTCGATGCGATCGAATGCGCCGGTCACGCCGTCGAAGCCGGTGGCGTAGATTAAGATGTCGAATTCATAGTCCTGCTTCTTCGTCCTGATCCCTTTCGGCGTGATGCATTCGATCGGCTCGTCGTTGAGCGTATCGACCAGCGTCACGTTGTCGCGGTTAAAGGCCTCGAAATAGCCGCTCTCCAGCGGCACGCGGCGGCTGGCGAAGGGGTGATCCTTGGGGATCAGCTTTTCGGCCACCTTCGGGTCCTTCACCCGCTGGCGAATCTTGTTGGCGATAAACTCGCTGATCGCGGCAGCGGCTTCCTCGTTCGTCCCGATGTCGCGGAAATTTCCCAGCCAGATGCCGAAGCCGGGTTCAGCATACAGCTTTTCCCAGAACGCTTCGCGCTCTTCCTTCGGCACCTCCAGGGTCTTGCGATGATCCATCTGGTGGATGAACCACATCGGCGTGGTGGCGCAGTAGGCGTAGATCTCGTCGTAGCGGGCCTTGATCTTCTCCATCTCCTCCTTGCTGATCTTCGAATTATGCAAGGGCGCGGCCCAGTTCGGCCGGCGCTGGAAAACAGTGAGTTGCTTTGCCTGCTTGGCGATCTCGGGGATCGCCTGGATCGCCGTTGCCCCGGTGCCGATGATGCCGACGCGCTTGCCGGTGAAGTCGACCGGCGTGTGCGGCCAGCGCGCGGGGTGGTAGGCCGGGCCCTGGAAACTGTCCCGCCCGGGAATGGCGGGCAGGGTGTGGGCCGAAAGGATGCCGACCGCGGTGAACAGGAAGCGCGACGTCGCCTGCTGGCCGCCTTCCAGGGTCACCGTCCATTGGTTCGCGGCCTCATCCCAGTGCGCGGCCGTGACCGTGCTGCGGAACTGCATGTCCCGGCGCAGGTCGAACTTGTCGGCGACATGGTTCAAATATTCCAGCGTGTCGGGCTGGGGGGAGAAATGCTCCTTCCAGTCCCATTCCTGCATCAGCTCCTTCGAAAACGAGTAGCCGTACGTCCAGCTTTCGGAGTCGAAGCGGGCGCCGGGGTAGCGGTTCCAGTACCAGGTGCCGCCCACATTGGTGCCAGCCTCGAACACGCGCGCCGTCATGCCCAGCTCACGCAGGCGATAGAGCATGAACATGCCGGAAATGCCGGCGCCGATGATGATCGCGTCGAAGCTAGTTGCCTTGGCCGCCTGTGGCCGTTCCGCGACCGCGTGAGTGACATTCATGCCGTATTTCCCCGCTCCCATTTCGCCGGCCCCGGGCAAACGCATGGGTCGGCTATACTACTGGCGGGTATTTCACGCGCTTTTGGCCACGATCGCAATCCGTCTCGGCGCACGGAACCTCTGCGCCGCGCTGCTGGCTGAGGGCAACATGATCTCAGGCGGCGAGCCCCATGTAACGGATCTTCCCAAGGGCGCGCCCGAACGCGGACTTTGGCGCAAGAACTCATGGTTCGATATGCCTCCAGGAAGCCCAGCCATTTCCTCCGCCACCTGCGGAAGCCCGAAACATTCGCCAGGCCCTGCCGGCCCCTTCGATCGAGGCCCGCGGCAGGCCGGTATTTGGACTGAGGAAGCACATGCAGGCCCCATGTGCGACCATGCGGAACGCCGCGCGGACATAGGGCCGCGCGACGGCGCAAGCGCTTCTGGCTTCTGGCGGAAAATCGCGTCACACCGTTGAGTCTCATTAGTCCATTTTAATATACACGTCAAGAAAATTTGTACGAATGCTGTTGACAAGCGCGTAACTGTCATACATATTTCATCACAAGGCACGGATGCCCGATCGCATTCGCTCAGTAGGAGTTCAGTTATGAAGAAATCGGTGATTTTTGGAGCGGGCCTGCTCGCCCTGTCCGCGCTGGGCGCTCCGGCTGCCAAGGCCAATTTCATTATTGACCCCACCCCAGGCGGCGCCAAGCTTTATCTGGTTGCTGGAACAGGCAGCTCGAGCTTCTCGGGCGATGTTGGCAGCCAAGCCTCTGGGGTTGTGATCAACGCCGTCGCCAACAACCCCGTGGATGTCGCCAATGGCTATGCGACCATTAAGCCCGACACCACCCCGCCTCCGCGCCCCACGCCTTACTCGCTGACCAGCATCACCTTCACGCCGGTCGATCCCGACCTGTTCGGCGATTTCTCCTTCCGGGGGCAGTTGCTCTCGGCTGGCGATGTAACCGTCACGGTTCAGGACAACCAGCTTGATCCGGCGCAGAGCTTCACCTTCAACGTGGCTCACGCCAACCAGGACTTCTCCCGGTTCGGCATCATCTCGACCGATAACGAGACCATCCAATCCGTGACGATCAGCTATGCCGGCGGCTTCAAGGAAGTGAAGCAGATCAACTTCAGCTACTGCGCCTACGACGACGGAAGCTGCAACACCCCCGGCGGCGGCGGCGGCGGTGGCGGCGGTGGCTCTGTCCCCGAACCGGCCAGCGTGCTGCTTCTCGGCGCGGGCCTGCTCGGTCTGGCCGCCGTGCGGCGCCGGCGTTCGTAAGGCGGGCGACGCAGCCCAGCCTTCCGGCGACACGAATGCAAAAGGCCTGGCCGATTTGGCCGGGCCTTTTTTATAACTCGCGGTCGAACCGAGGTTCTCCGTCTTGTGTCCAGGGTTCGCGAACACGAAGGTGTTTCTCCCCGCTCCGCTGCCATCCTACCTGGCGACTGCCCAGTGACGTGCCGGACCCCGCCAATTGACCCGCATAGGTCAGGGCCGTGTTCAGGCCGGCGAGATCGATCAGGTCCCGGGACGCGTTGAAGTTGGCAACGATCGCACCCCCAGCAGCGTGCCGATATTGATCGTATCCCCGCCCGAACCGCCGGCGATCATGGCGAGCGGAGAGGCCGGGCCGGAAACGACTGCGCTCGCGGCGATGGTGTTGGCGTCTTGCGCGGGCGATGCCGGGGTAAACGACCACACGCCGGACGCATTGGCAGTGGCGGTTCCGAGCGTAACCGTGCCTTCCGACAGAGTAACCACCACGCCGGCCGCGTGAATTCGCGGATCGCGCACAAGGGTGGGGATGGGCGCTGCCCCAAGCCATGGAGACGGTGGGTGAAGCAGCCGTATGCCGCGGTTCTGGAAGTGGAATTGACCGGTTCGATCCGATACCCAATTGACCATGTCCTTTCCGCTGGCGCTTCGGCCCATGCGGCGGCAGTATTGCGTGAGCAACCCGTGATGGGAGAATGGCAATTCAGACAAAGGATGACGGTGAGAGCCTGATTTTTGCGTCGCGCGGCCACCCCGGCTTACCCGCTGGACGCATGAACGCCCTACCGAACGGGTTATGCGCCTGCGGCAGTGGTCTTCGCCCCGAACGTTGCTGCGCCCTGCAACCTTCCGCGATTCCCCCGGCCGAGGCCGTCCGCCATCTCGCCCCGCTGGTGGAGCGCGCCTCGTTGGCCTATCGGCAGGGCTCCAGGGACGTCGCGGAGCGCCTGTGCCTCGACGTGCTGGAACTCGCGCCCGATCGGTCAGAGGCCTTGTCGGTGTTGTATGCAATCCGCAAGGGGCAAGGCAACACGGAAGCTGCCGAGGTGCTGGTTCGCCGCATCGTCCATTTCGATCCCAATAACTTCAATGCCACCAACGAACTCGCGCTCCTGCTGCTTGGCCGAGGGGCCCTCGCCGAAGCCGAGATCCACGCCCGAAACGCCATTCGCATCGCTCCGCAGGCTCCATGGGCGCACAACCTGATGGGCATGATCATGACCGAGGCGCAGCGGCCGCGTCTTGGTGAGTATCACTATCGCCAGGTCCTCGCCCTGAGCGGCTCGCGCGATCCGATCCTGCTCGCCAACCTGGCGTGGTGCCTGAAGAACCAGGGCCGGATGGCGGAGGCCCGGGCCTTGTACCGAGGAATCCCTCGCCGCCGCGCCCAATATCCGGCAGACCCTGCTGGGCTGGGCGCGCCTGGAGGAAGCCGACCGGAATTTCGCCGCCGCCCTGGAGAAGCTCGACCGCCTGGACGCGCTGTTTCCCAACGATCCGGGTTCCGTGCTGACCCGGGCGGTCCTTCTAGGCCGAATGGGGCGCCAGGACGAGGCCTTGGCGCTGCTGGATCACGCCACGGCAAAACCCGATGACAATGCGGCCACGAACAGGATGCCCGCCGACCTCGGGCCCTCCGAACTTTCGGAAAAGGGCCGCCTTCTCGATCGGCTCGGCCGGCACGATGACGCCTGGTCCGCGTTCACCGAGGCCAAGCGGCTCGGCCGGGATGTCAGCGGAAACGCCTATCTCGATCCTCTCGCCAAAGATCTGATCCATCGGCTGCGTGTATTCTTCGTCGCCGGCCGTCTGGGCATTCTGCCAAGGGCGGGCCTGCGCGCCGGCGTGCCGCAGCCGATCTTCATCCTGGGCTTCCCCCGGTCCGGCACGACGCTGGTGGAACAGACCCTGTCGGCCCATCCGTTGATCTCGGCGGGCGACGAACTGCCGCTGATCAACGACATCACCAACATAATGCCGAGAATGCTGAACAGCCCGCTGGCCTACCCCGAAGCCTTGTCCGAGCTGTGGATGGGCGACCAGCGCGATGGCCTGGACAACCTGCGCGACTATTACCTGCAGAAAGTTGCACAGATGGAGGTGACCCGCCCTGGCGATGTATGGTTCACCGACAAGATGCCCTTGAACGAAACCCATCTCGGCCTGATCGCGCTGCTGTTCCCCGCCTCACCGCTGATCCACGTCATCCGCCATCCGCTGGACGTGATGATATCCGCGATGGCCAATCATTTCACGCATGGCTTCTTTTGCGCCAGCGCGCTGGAAACCGCCGCAATCCATTATATCCGCGTCATGGACCTGACCGAGCATTATCGCAATGAAATGGCGTTGCGCTATTTGCCGATCCGTTACGAATCCATGGTCGCCAACCAGGCCGACAACGTCCGCTCGGTGCTGGACTTCATCGGCCTGCCGTTCGATGAAAGCTGCCTGCGCTTTCACGAGAACCGCCGCTACGCCCGCACCGCGAGCTACGCCCAGGTGACCGAGCCGCTGTATGATCGCTCCTTGTACCGTCACCGCCAGTACCGCCGGCACCTCGAGCCGGTCATTCCCATGCTCCGTCCGATCATCGAGCGCCTGGGCTATACCGTTGACTGAGCCCATGGGGTCCCGATCCATCGAAATTCCGTTCCCCCTCGAGGATCTGCTGTCTCTTGCCATGCGCCTCGAGGACGAAAAAGACTATGCGCTCGCGGACCGGCTGCTGACGCGCGCGCTGCTGGCCGTACCGGACCATCCTGACGCTTTGCACCTTTCCGGCGTCGTCGCCTTTCGTCTCGGCCGGCGCGACGAGGCACTGGGGAAGATCGAACGCGCCATCGAGGTCGGCACCGACATCCGGCTGTATCTGCGCAACGTATCGGAAATCTATCGCGCATTGGGCCGTTTGGACGACGCGCTGGCGGCGGCGCGAAGGGCGGTGGCGCTTTCGCCCCAGGATCCGGCCTGCCTGCACAACCTGGCCGTCATCCGCTACCACCGGCTCGAACTCGACGAGTGTATCGCCAGCGCCGAGGCGGCACTGGCACTCGACCCATTGCAGGCCGGCCCGCATTTTCAACTCGCCGAGGCCATGCTGCTGCGCGGTGAGTGGGAGCGTGGCTGGCGGGAATACAAGTGGCGCTTCAGCCTGCCGGACAGCCTGCCGTTGATGCCGCCGACGACCCAGCCGCGCTGGGATGGGGGGCCTTTTGAAGACGGCACATTGTTGCTGATCGCCGACCAGGGCTACGGCGACGTCATTCAGTTCAGCCGCTACATTCCGTGGGCTTCGGAGCGCTGCCCGAACATCGCCATCGCCTGCGAGGCCGAGATGATGCCGCTGCTGCGGCAGGTGTATCCGCGGGCATTGCTGTTCGATGCATGGCGCGATTGCCCGCCGTTCCGCGCGTTCCGGACGCTGTCCGGCCTGCCTGAACTGCATGGCACCACGCCGGACAACGTCCCGGGCAGCGTGCCTTATCTAGCCGCCGATCCATCGCGGGCCGCCGCGTGGAAGGATCGCCTGAACCGGCTGATACCCTCCCACTCGCGCCGCATCGGCATCGTCTGGGCCGGCCGCCCGACCCATAACAATGACCGCCAGCGCTCGGTCAGCCTCACCGCCTTTGCGCCGCTGGCTTCGGTGCCTGGCGTCACCCTGGTTTCCTTGCAGAAAGGTCCGGCTGTCGCCCAGGTCGGCCAGTATTTCGGCGCCGCGCCGCTGCTGAACATGGGCATGGAAATCGCCGACTTCGACGATACGATGGCGATCCTGGAAACGCTCGATCTGCTGGTCACGGTCGATACGGCGGTCGGACATCTCGCCGGAGCCATGGGCCGTCCAGCCTTTATCCTGCTGGCTCGTGCGCCCGATTGGCGGTGGCTCCTGAACCGGTCCGACACGCCATGGTACCCGTCCGTGCAATTGTTTCGTCAAACCACGCCGGGAGAATGGGATGACGTGATGGCTGACGTCGCCGGCCGGATCGTCCTTGGCTCCAAAATATGAGGCTGTGCCGGCCGCCAACGTGACATCGCCCCCATCCCTGCGCTAATTCCTCTGGCTTCCGCCTGGATTAAGCCCGCTTGGATTGAGGTCTCAGAAGCACATCATGGCCAGCAGCAACGACATCCGCGCCACGTTCCTCGACTATTTTGCCGGCAATGGCCACCAGGTGGTCGAAAGCTCGCCTTTGGTGCCGCGCAACGACCCGACCTTGATGTTCACCAATTCGGGCATGGTGCAGTTCAAGAACGTCTTCACCGGCCAGGAGAAGCGCCCCTATTCCCGCGCCACCACCGCGCAGAAATGCGTCCGCGCCGGCGGCAAGCACAACGACCTGGATAACGTCGGCTATACCGCCCGGCACCACACCTTCTTCGAAATGCTGGGTAATTTCAGTTTTGGCGACTACTTCAAGGAACAGGCGATCCTGCATGCCTGGACCCTGCTGACCCGGGATTTCGCGCTGGCCAAGGATAAGCTGCTGGTCACCGTCTACAATGAGGACGATGACGCGGCGGCGCTATGGAAGAAGATCGCCGGCCTACCCGAGGAGCGCATCATCCGCATCGCCACTTCCGACAATTTCTGGCGGATGGGCGACACCGGACCCTGCGGCCCCTGCTCGGAGATCTTCTACGACCACGGCCCCGCCATCCCCGGCGGCCCGCCCGGCAGCCCGGAGGAGGACGGCGACAGGTTCATCGAGATCTGGAACCTTGTCTTCATGCAGTTCGAGGAAGGCCCGCCGGGCACGCGCACGCCGCTGCCGCGTCCTTCCATCGATACCGGCATGGGCCTGGAGCGCTTCGCCGCCATCCTGCAGGGCAAGCACGACAACTACGACACCGACACCCTGCGCGCCCTGGTGCTGGCGAGCGCCGACGCCACCGGCCAGGACCCGGACGGCCCGCACCGCACCAGCCATCGCGTGGTCGCCGATCACCTCCGCTCCTCCGCCTTCCTGATGGCCGACGGCGTGCTGCCTTCCAACGAAGGCCGCGGCTATGTGCTGCGCCGCATCATGCGCCGCGCCATGCGCCACGCCCACATGATGGGCGCGCGCGATCCGGTGATGTACCGCCTGGTCCCGGCCCTGACCCGCCAGATGGGCGCCGCCTACCCCGAACTGACGCGCGCCGAAAAGCTGATCGTCGAGACGCTGCATCTGGAGGAAACCCGCTTCAAGGCCATGTTGGAACGCGGCCTCGGCCTGCTCGCCGAGGAGACCGGCAAGCTCGGCGAGGGCCAGGCGCTGCCCGGCGACGTGGCGTTCCGGCTGTATGACACCTATGGCTTCCCGCTCGACCTGACGCAGGACGCCCTGCGCGAGCAGGGCAGGGAGGTGGACGGCATCGGCTTCGAGCAGGCGATGGCCGAGCAGCGCCGCCGCGCCCGGGCCGCCTGGTCCGGCTCGGGCGACGCCGCCACCGAGCGGGTATGGTTCGAAATCAAGGAGCAGGTCGGCCCGACCGAGTTCCTCGGCTATTCCACAGAAACCGCCGAGGGCGAGATCCTGTCCGTTGTCTCCGCCGGCGCCGCGGTGACCGAAGCCGGCCCGGGAACGGAAGTGGCTATCGTGCTGAACCAAACACCCTTCTAC
This sequence comes from uncultured Alphaproteobacteria bacterium, assembly GCA_963839645.1. GTDB lineage: Bacteria > Pseudomonadota > Alphaproteobacteria > Acetobacterales > Acetobacteraceae > PALSA-911. The sequence continues at coordinate 165,526 of CAWIVZ010000004.1, forward strand.
GGCGAAAGTGGCGGCCAGGTCGGCGATACCGGCGTGATCACCGGCGCCGACGGCCTGCGCATCCTCATCACCGACACGCAGAAAAAGCTCGGCGATCTGTTCGTCCATCTCGGCCGCGTCGAGGCCGGCGTTGCCAGGACCGGCGCCGCGGTGGTGGCGGCGGTCGACCACGGCCGGCGCAGCGCGATCCGTGCGCACCATTCCGCGACCCACCTGCTGCACGAGGCGATGCGCCGCAAACTCGGCGAGCACGTCATGCAGAAAGGCAGCCTGAACGCCCCCGACCGCCTGCGCTTCGACGTCAGCCAGCCCCGCCCCGTCACCCCTGACGAACTGGCCTGGATCGAGGCCGAGGTGAACGCCCGCATCCGCGAGAACTCCGAGGTCACCACCCGCCTCATGACCCCGGACGCGGCGGTGGCCGAGGGGGCGATGGCCCTGTTCGGAGAGAAATACGGCGACGAGGTCCGCGTCGTCGCCATGGGCGCCGGCGAGGGCAACAAGCCGGCCTGGTCGATCGAGCTTTGCGGCGGCACCCATGTCCGCCGCACCGGCGACATCGGCCTGTTCAAGATCGTCTCCGAAGGCGCGGTCAGCGCCGGTGTCCGCCGCATCGAGGCGGTGACCGGCGAAGCCGCCCTGTCCCTGGTCGCCGAGGGCGAACGCCGCCTGGCCGAAACCGCCGCGGCGCTGAAGGCCAGCCCCGCCGAAGTGGCCGAACGCGTCGCCGCCCTGATGGAAGACCGCCGCCGCCTGGAGCGGCAGGTCAACGAACTGCAGAAGAAACTGGCGACCGGCGGCACCGCCGCGGAGATCGAGACCGTCGCCGGCGTGAAGCTCGCCGCGCGCAACATGGGCGAAGTGCCCGCCCGTGACCTCAAGGGTCTCGCCGACGCCATCGGCAAGCAGATCGAAAGCGGCGTCGTCGCCCTGGTCTCCACGGCGGAAGGCAAGGCCAGCATCGTCGTCGGCGTCTCCACCGACCTGACCGGCCGCTTCAACGCGGTGGAACTGGTGCGCGTCGCCAGCGCCGCCGTCGGCGGCAAAGGCGGCGGTGGCAGGCCGGACCTGGCCCAGGCCGGCGGACCGGATGGCCACCATGCCGAAGCGGCGCTGGCAGCGGTCCGGTCCGCCATGGCCGGCTAATACCAAGCGATCAGCCCTGCACAAGTCCGGCCATGGCGAGCCAATCATTCCAGGGGCTGGTAGACGCTCATGCGCCTGTCGGATTCATCTGTCGTACATCACCTGAAGCACGACGAACCACGGATAGCGGTCGTCCACCACGATCCCGTTCCGGTCCGCCAGCCGGCCGTCCTTCGTCACGGGCACGTGCTTCATGGAAACCGCCGCCGCCACGTTGCCGCCGATCACGCTGAGCATTCCCGGCTTGCGGGAAACCACGATGTCGCAATGTCCGGGGAACCGCGCCGGCAGGTCGTCAAAGCCGATGCCGGCGGCCTCGTCGCGGCCGGTGCAGATCAGATCGCCGCGCTTGGGCGCATAGTCCTCGGGCCGCTGTGCGACGATCGCCCAATCCTCGCCGTTCGGGCCCGCGCCGCCGGAATCCTCCAGCCGTGCCGCGTTGATGTAGGTGGCGTGGTTGGGCGCGTAGGGGAACCGGTCCCCGGCGCCGGCGACTCGCATGAGGTAGGAGATGAAGGCGGCCGACCAGGCGAAACGGTCGGATTCCTCGGCCGGGAATTCATTGCCGTTCTCGTCGGTCTTGCCGGTCCACAGGCTGGCGCGGCTGCCGGGCCGCTGGCTGACCCACCAATAGTCGCCGACGCGTTGCCAGAGGCCTTCGTGGCGCGACGGCATCTCGTCGGCGTCCAGCGGCAGGCGCGATCCCGGCCGTTCGTCGTGGATCGGTGAGCCGAACCGCTGCCATTCGCGCAGCGCCGTCTGCACCGCCCGCTCCCGCGAGAAGCCTTCGCCGGTATCCTCGGCCGGACGGGCTTCCCGGGGGATCTGGGGCGGCCGCGGCGCGGCACAGCCGGCCAGGACGGCAAGCAGCAGCAGGATCGGGAAATGCCGGCGCATCGCGAGCCGCCCGGTACCGGCCGCGTCAGGCCTGCTCGGGATAGAGGCCGCGCAGGCCGGCCTCGCTCGCCGCGCAGACGCCGCGCTCGGTGATCAGGCCGCTCACCAGCCGCGCCGGCGTCACGTCGAAGGCCGGGTTGGCGGCCGGACTGCCGCCGGCGGCGACGCGCACCGTCACGATCTCCCCGGCAGCAGTGCGTCCGGTAATATCGGTCACTTCGGCACCGGAGCGTTCCTCGATCGGTATTTCCGATATGCCGTCCGCCACGCCCCAGTCGATGGTCGAGGACGGCAACGCCACATAAAACGGCACGCCATTGTCGCGCGCCGCCAGGGCCTTCAGGTAGGTGCCGATCTTGTTGGCGGCATCGCCGGTCCGCGTCACGCGATCGGCGCCGACGATGCACAGATCGACCTCGCCGTGCTGCATCAGATGGCCGCCCGCGTTGTCCGCGATCACGGTGTGGGCAACGCCGTGGCTGCCCAGTTCCCAGGCGGTCAGCGCCGCGCCCTGGTTGCGCGGACGGGTTTCATCGACCCAGACGTGTACATCAATCCCGGCATCGTGTGCGGCGTAGATGGGCGCCAAAGCGGTGCCCCAATCCACCGTCGCCAGCCAGCCGGCGTTGCAGTGCGTCAATACGTTCACCCGCTCGCCGGGCTTGGATACCGCGGCCTGCTCGATCAGCGCGCGTCCGTGCCGGCCGATGGCGGCGCATTGCGCCACGTCCTCGTCGCAGATCGCCGCCGCCTCGGCATAGGCCGCTCCGACGCGCTTCGCCGCCGGGGTATTGCGCAGCCGGGTCAGCATTCGTTCCAGCGCCCAGCGCAGATTGACCGCCGTCGGGCGCGTCGCGTTCAGCATCGCCGCGTCGCGCTCCATCGCGTCGGTGGACGCATCCACGCGCAGCGCCAGGCACAGCCCATAGGCGGCGACCGCGCCGATCAGTGGCGCGCCGCGCACCTGCATCGTGGTGATGGCCTGCGCGGTCTGCGCCACATCGGTCAGGCGCAGGATGTCCAGCGACCAGGGCAGCCTGGTCTGGTCGAAGATATGCACCGACCAGCCGTCCTGCGGGTTCACCCAAACGCTGCGGTAGGGTGTGCCGTTCACTTTCATGGGGAAGCCCTAAATGCGCTGGTGCAGCACGCAGACGAGCGTGAACAGGCGCCGCGCGGTCTCGAAATCGATGGCGATCTTGCCGTCCAGCCGCTGCTTCATCAGCGCCGCGCCCTCGTTGTGCAGGCCGCGCCGGCCCATGTCGATCGCCTGGATACGCGCCTCGCGGCCTTCTTCGACCGCCTTGATGTGGCTGTCCACCAGCATCTGGTAGTCCTTGATCAGGCCGCGGAACGGGCTGAGAGACAGCAGATGCAGCACCAGCACGCAGCCGTCCTCGGAGCGGATGTCGAAGGCCAGACGGCCTTCCTGAACCGACAGATGCAGCACGAAGGGGCCGGGCAGGGGCTGATGGGCCGCATCTGCCCCGGACTTCACCGGAGCGGGCACGAAGTGGTTCTGCACGGTCAGGTCGGCCACCGCCTGGGCACGGTCGGCCTCCAGGATCGGCGACAGCCGGGTCAGCGCCTCCCCGGCCAGCACGACGCGCGACAGACGCGAATTGTCGGACGCGGGTTCGATGTCCTCGGCCGCTGGACGCAGGGACGGCAGCCGGGATTTCGCGGTCATGCCCCCTGCGGTCATGCCTCTTCTGGCTCCTTGACCAGGCCAAGCTTGAGCATCAGCCCGACCGTGGCGCCCTTGACCGGGCGGATCAGCCCGAGCGTCAGGATCAGGGTCATCGGCACGAAGATGGCCGTGGTGACCCACATCGCCGGCGATTGGGACCGTTCCAGCCACAGCATCAGCGGCACGACGATGTGCCCGACGATCAGGATGGTGATGTAGGGCGGCAGATCGTCCGACCGGGCGAGGCCGAGCGGCGCGGCGCAGGAAGAACATTCCGTCACCACCCGCAGCCAGCCGGTGAACAGATGACCGTTGCCGCAGTTCGGGCAGCGCCCGCGCAGGCCGCGCACCATCGCGGTGCGCAGGGTCAGTTCCGGCACGGCTAAAGCGGCGGCGGCCAGTCCGGGGGCGGCGCTGGACGCAGACGGAACGGGAGGCTGCCAGCTTGTCAGGGCCATCACATGGATCCTATGGCGGGTCCTCTGGCACGCGCCAAACGGAACACCGGAGAAATTGTGCAGCACAGCATAAGACAATCCGATGGCTTCCGCCATCGCGATTGCTTGATCCTGCCCTGCTTGCAGGTCAGGATTTGCCGCATGCCCCGCATCTTGATCCTCAATCCCAATTGTTCAACCGCCTGCTCGGCCGGCATCGACGCCGCGATCGCGCCGTTCCGCCATCCCGGCGGACCGTCGCTGGATGTGGCCACGCTCACGGAGGGCCCGCCGGCGATCTATAGCTGGCGCGACTGGCACGCCGTGGTGGAGCCGCTCTGCCGGCGGATCGAGACGGAGGTGGCGGATGTCTTCGTCATCGCCTGCGCGTCCGATCCTGGGATCGAGGCGGCGCGAACCGCCACCGACCGCCCGGTGCTGGGCGTGTTCCGCTCGGCGGTGGCGGCGGCGGTGGCGCGGGCCGAGCGCTTCGGCGTGATCGCCATCGTGGAGGCCTCCAAGGCACGGCACCGGACCGCGCTGCGGGCGATGGGGCTGGAGGGGCGCCTGGCGGCCGAGATCGCGCTGAACGTGTCGATGGAAACCCTGCTGGACGGCGCGGCCGCCCGATCGCGCCTGATCCAGGCGGCGCGTGGGTGCGTGGAGGCCGGCGCGGAAACCGTCATTCTGGGCTGCACCGGCATGGCGCATCACCGCGCGGCGATCGAGGCGGCTTGCGGCGTGCCGGTGATCGAGCCGTGCCAGGCCGCCGCCGCGCTCGCCGTGGGGCATGTGCTGGCGGGCTCATCCATGTTCGCAACGGTGCAGGTGTAGGTCCGCAACGTACCCCCGGCGCAAGGGTTCTCTCGATGTTGTTGGCGATACTGGATGGGCTCGGCTGCTTCGTCTTCGCCCTCAGTGGCGGTTTGCTGGGCGTGCAGCGGCGGTTCGACCTGTTCGGCGTATTGCTGCTGTCGTTCGTGGCGGCGGTGACCGGCGGCATCACGCGCGACCTGCTGATCGGCGCCGTGCCGCCGGCCGCGATTGCCAGTTGGCACAATCTGGCGATCGCGGCGGCCGGCGGCTTGCTGACGTTCTATGTCTACCCCGTCGTCCATTCGCGCCGGCGCGACGTGCTGCTGCTCGACGCGGTCGGGCTGGCGCTGTTCGCGGTCACCGGCACGCAGAAGGCGCTGCAATACGGCATCGATCCGGTGATGGCCGCCGTGCTCGGGATGCTGTCGGGGATCGGCGGCGGGATCGCCCGCGATATCCTGGCCGGGGAGATACCGTCGATCCTGCGTGCCGACATCTACGCCGTGGCAGCACTGGCCGCAGGCACGTGCGTCTCCGTCGGCCATGTCCTGGGCACACAACCGCTCTATTCGATGTCGCTGGGCGCCTTGGCCTGCCTGTTTCTTCGCCTGATGGCGATCTTTCGCGGCTGGAGCTTCCCCGTCGCCACCTGGCGTGACGACGGGCGGCCCGGAAACGGGGATGCCTGAACGGTGGCTAGACCCTTAGGTCCAACAGGCCCGAACCGTTGCCGGACCTGGAGCGGGTCGCGCTGCTCGCGTCTTTGTCGCCGTCCTGATCGTGCGCCTTGGCCGCAGGTGGAGGAGGCGGGGCCTGCAGCGCGCGGTGTGGCGCGCCGGCGGATACGGAACAGCTAGAACCCATGGTTGTCTCCTGCGGGGGATCATTCGCCGGCGCCTCCCGTCCAAACCGGCGGCTCCACCGCCCCAACCTGCTCGGTGATCCGCCGATACGCCTCCGGCCGGCGGTGCTGTTCGAAGGCGAAGATCGTCTTCCGGCCCAGCTCGCACTGGGCCAGGTTGCAGTCCGCGGTGATCAGCTCGTCGTCCCAGGTGGTTGCCTGCGCGACGATCTCGCCCTGCGGGTTGACGATGATCGAGTGGCCGAACAACTCGCAGCCGTCCTCGGTGCCGGCCTTGGCGGTCGCGACCGCGAAAGTCGCGTTCTGGTAGGCGCCGGCCTGGATCGACAGATGCGAGTGGAACACCCGCAGATGATGCGCCTCGAACCCGCCGGCCTCCTGGTTGATGCTGGGCGTGTTGTAGCCGAGCATCACCAGTTCCACGCCCTGCAGGCCCAGCACGCGCCAGGCTTCCGGCCAGCGGCGGTCATTGCAGATCATCATGCCCATGTTGATGCCGGCAAGCTGGCCCATCGGCGCGCGGATGACGGGAAAGCCGAGATTGCCGACCTCGAAATAGCGCTTTTCCAGATGCTGCACCTTGCGGCGCGGATCGTATTCCGCGTGGCCGGGCAGATGCACTTTCCGGTACTTCAGCAGGATATCGCCCTGCGGTCCGACCAGGATGGAGGTGTTGAACCGCCGCTTGCGCACCACGCCGGTGTCGTCCGCCTCGTGCGCGATCTCGCCGTAGCCGAGGTGAAAGCCGATGCCGTAGCGCTTCGCGGCGGCGAACAGCGGCGCGGTTTCGTTCGACGGCATGGTGGTTTCGAACCAGCGATCCGCCTCGGCGATGTCCTCATGGTAGTGGCGCGGAAAGAACGTGGTCAGCGCCAGTTCGGGGAACACCACCAGTTCCACGCCGCGCCTGTGCGCCCGCTCGATCAGCCGGACCATGCGCTCGACGGCGACCGATCGCGGTTCGGCCTTCTGGATCGGGCCAAGCTGCGCGGCGCCGACGGTGAGGATGCGGGACATGTCGTAATCTCCTTCAGGCAAAACTGCGCCGCATCGAGCGGCGCAGGCTCAATGAAAACCGCGCCGCCTTGAGCGGCGCAGGAAATCGATGGCGACCAGGGTCGTGGCGGCGGCGGCGGCCTCGTAGCCCAGCGCGAAACTGCCGCTGGCCTGCACCAGGAAGGCAATGGCGGTGGGGATGACCACCATCCCCAGGCAGGTCAGGCAGACGATGCCGCCGGTGGCCTCCGCGGTGCGGCCCTTCGGTGCCAGGCGCGCCACCTCGGCGAACACCACGCCGTTCCAGCCCAGCACCAGGCAGCCGAACACCGCGCTGACCGCATGTATCGTGAGCAGTGGCCAGGCCGGGGTGAACTGACCGACCAGCACGGCGCACAGCGCCACGCCGCCGGCGATGCCGGCCATCACCAGCACCGGACGGCCGGTCTTGTCGGCAACCGTGCCCCACAGGATGCGCCCGACGATGCCGGCGATCTGCGCGGTGGCCAGGGCGAAGCCGGCCACCGTCAGCGGCAGGCCGATCTTCTGGTGCAGATAGGTCACGTAGATCGCCAGCAGGCCCATCTGCACGCCCGACATCACGCCCGAGGCGATGCCGATGGCGCGCAGATCGGTGCTGCGCCAGACCAGCAGGAACGGATTGAGCGCGGTCTGCCAGCCGATGCGTCGGCCGCGGTCGAGGTCAACGTCCACTTCCGCGCGCCATGGCTGCAGCGCCGCCGCGGTGACCAGGCAAAGCGCCATCATCGTCATCACCCCGCCACGCCAGCCGAAGGCCAGCGCGATGGCGGGCAGCACGGCGCCGGCCAGGCCGCCGCCGATCGGCACGCCGGCCTGCTTGATGGAGAACACCAGATTGACCCAGCGCGGCGGCGTGGCTTTCAGCAGCACGTGCGAACTCGCCGCCGTCGGCGGCGCGTTGCCCAGGCCGCAGATCAGGCCGCAGATCGCCAGCCCGATCAACGAGCCGCTGAGCGAGAAGGCGAAGCCCACCGCCAGCAGCACCAGGCAGGCCTGGCAAACCCGCATCGCGCCGAAGCGCGGCACCAGCCCGCCGCCGAGCAGCGCGGAGAACACGCAGACGGAATAGACCAGGGAGGTGTAGATGCCGATATAGGTCGCGGGAACGCCGATGTCGCGCGAGATTTCCGTCGCCAGCACCGGCATCGTGTACATGCCCATGGTGATGAAGCTCTGCACCACCATCATGGCGCTGAGCTGGACGACGAAGTCGCGCCGCCGCGCGCTGTCGGGATAGATCCCCGCGACGTCACTCATCGCACGGCCAGGCCGCGATGCCCGGCGCGGCGCCAGGGGGCGGAAAAGCGGATGCGGCGGGCGGGATATGAGTTATTTCTCTGCTTTATGCCCTGGTTTATCCGGCAATTCCGGACCTGCATGCTTGCCGTTGCATCTGTGCGACCTTAGGAAGAGCCGTTCAGAAGGCTAGACCGTGGAAGAATGCGGGCCAACCCCGTTTATCCCTGCACGGCGGTCGGCTCGAGGATTTCCCGTCAGCTCCCACCGGAGACAAAAATGAAACTGCATGATGTGAAGGTCTACCCTTCCAAAGCCAATCTCAAGCGCGAGGACCAGCTCGCCTGGAAGATCGCCGGCGTCGCCGCCGACAAGGTGGCCGTCCAGAAGGACGTTGCCGAGATGATCATCAACCGGATCATCGACAACGCCTCGGTGGCGATCGCCTCGGTGAACCGCCGTTCGGTCACTTCCGCGCGCGACATGGCGCTGGGCCATGCGCTGAAATCCGGCGCGACGGTGTTCGGCATGCCGGCCGCCAGGCGCGTCAGCCCGGAATGGGCGGCCTGGGCCAACGGCACGGCGGTGCGCGAGCTCGATATGCACGACACCTTCCTCGCCGCCGACTATTCGCACCCGGGCGACAACATCCCGCCGATCCTCGCGGTCGCGCAGACGCTGGAAAAAAGCGGCCGCGACCTGATCCGCGGCATCGCCACCGGGTACGAGATCCAGATCGACCTCGTGCGCGCCATCTGCCTGCATGAGCACAAGATCGACCATATCGCGCATCTCTGCCCCGCGCAGGCGGCCGGCATCGGCACGCTGCTCGGCCTGAAGCAGGACGTGATCTACCAGGCGGTGCAGCAGGCGGTGCATGTCTCCTTCACCACGCGCCAGTCGCGCAAGGGCGAGATCAGCAGCTGGAAGGCCTATGCCCCCGCGCATGCCGGCAAGCTCGCGGTGGAAGCGGTGGACCGCGTGATGCGCGGCGAAGGCGCGCCGAGCCCGATCTATGAAGGCGAGGACAGCGTGATCGCGTGGATGCTCGATGGCCCCGACGCGCATTACCAGGTGCCGCTGCCGGAAGCCGGTGAGCCCAAACGCGCCATCATGGACAGCTACACGAAGGAGCATAGCGCCGAATACCAGTCCCAGGCGCTGATCGATCTGGCGTTCCGCATGCGCGAGCAGATCGCCGACATGGAGAAGATCGAGAAGATCATCATCCATACCAGCCATCACACGCACTACGTGATCGGCACCGGCGCCAACGATCCGCAGAAGATGGACCCGAAGGCCTCGCGCGAGACGCTGGACCATTCGATCATGTACATCTTCGCCGTGGCGCTGCAGGACGGCACCTGGCATCACGTGGACAGCTACGCGCCCAAGCGCGCCGGCCGTGCCGACACCGTGCGCCTGTGGCACAAGATCGAGACGAAGGAAGATCCGGAATGGACGCGCCGCTATCGCGCGACCGATCCCAATGAGCTCGCCTTCGGCGCACGCATCGAGATCATCATGAAGGACGGCAGCAAGCTGATCGACGAAATGGCGGTGGCCAACGCGCATCCGAACGGCGCGCGGCCATTCTCGCGTCCCGACTACATCAACAAGTTCCAGATCATGACCGACGGGCTGATCTCCACCCGTGAATCCAACCGCTTCCTCGCCGCGGTGCAGGATCTCGCCAGGCTGCCGGCAGGCGAACTGCATCAGCTGAACGTGGCGATGCCGGCGGGCACGGTGCTGGTGGGAAAGCCCGGGATCTTCTGATTATCCGAGGCTTTTGGATAAATTCTTCCCGATGAAAAACCCCGCGCCGATATTCGGCGCGGGGCAAAACAGGAGAAAACCCATGAGTGAAACAGCTGCCCCAACAGCTCCGGGACCGAACCGGGCCAAGAAAGCCGTGGCGCTTTCCGGCGTCGTCGCCGGCAACACCGCGCTCTGCACCGTCGGACGCACCGGCAATGACCTGAACTATCGCGGCTACGACATCCTCGATATCGCCGACGTTTGCGAGTTCGAGGAACTGGCCTTCCTGCTGGTGCATGGCAAGCTGCCCAACATCGCCGAACTGGGCGCCTACAAGGCGAAGCTGAAGGCGATGCGCGGCCTGCCCGCCGCGGTGAAGCGCGCGCTGGAAACCTTGCCGGCGGCGGCGCATCCGATGGATGTGATGCGCACCGGCGTCTCCGCGCTCGGCTGCGTGCTGCCGGAGAAGGACGATCATAACCAGCCAGGCGCGCGTGACATCGCCGACCGCCTGATGGCCTCGCTCGGTTCCATGCTGCTCTACTGGTTCCACTACGCGCATAACGGCCGCTCCATCGAGGTGGAGACCGACGACGACACCATCGCCGGGCATTTCCTGCACCTGTTGCATGGCGAAAAGCCGAAGGCCTCGTGGCTGCGGGCGATGAACACGTCGTTGAACCTGTATGCGGAACATGAGTTCAACGCCTCCACCTTCGCCTGCCGCGTGATCGCGGGCACGGGTTCGGACATGTATTCCTGCATCACCGGCGGCATCGGCGCGCTGCGCGGACCCAAGCATGGCGGCGCCAACGAGGTCGCGTTCGAGATCCAGCAGCGCTACGACAATCCCGACGAGGCAGAAGCGGACATCCGCAAGCGTGTCGCCAACAAGGAAGTCATCATCGGCTTCGGCCACGCGGTCTACACGATCGCTGATCCGCGCAATAAGATCATCAAGGAGGTGGCTCGGCGTTTGGCGGCGGAGAATGGCTCGATGAAGCTGTTCGACATCGCCGACCGCATCGAGGCGGTGATGATGGAGACGAAGAAGATGTTCGCGAACCTCGATTGGTTCAGCGCCATCAGCTACAACGGCATGGGCGTGCCGATGGCGATGTTCACGCCGTTGTTCGTGATTTCGCGCACGTCGGGATGGAGCGCGCACATCATCGAGCAGCGCATCGACAACAAGCTGGTGCGGCCGAACGCAAACTATGTTGGCCCCGACGATCAGAAATTCATCCCGCTGGCTCAGCGCCCGTGATCCGCTGACGGCGAAATCAGATCGTGCCTGCAGCCGCCGCGGCAGTCTTGCCGCGGCGGTTTCGTTTGTACGGCATCTGCGGATCGCAATTGGATGCCGCGCTCCTCGCAATCCGCTCGCGAGGTGCGCGATGGCGCCTGCAAGCCGCTTTCAGCAAAAAAATCGCCTGAAAGGCCGTTGCACTGTTGCTTTTTATTGACAGGCACGTGTCAGACGCGGAATAGCGGATTTGCTATATGCGAATCCGAGTTGCGTCACGACCCCGTGACGGACTGATCCGTAGATAGAACAACAGAAGGACGGTCCATGGACCGCAGCCTCGTTCAGGCGAAGACCGGCCGATCGCGCAGCGCTACAGCCAGCGATATCGGAAACAGGATCATCAAGCTGGCGACATGCAGGATCCTGCGTGGGGCATGCGAGCGCCATTTGTCCGCGCGCATGCGGCGTGGTTGCCCGTGTGGCTACGCGCGGCGCCGTCGTGCGGGAGAGGCTGAATCCTGTTCCGGATCGGATCGCATGTGGTCCGAGGAAGGCTCTCGCCTGGTATCTGCCGGCAGCTTCGTCCGGCCGGTGGTCCGCTTCGCTGAGCCAACCCGTCTTTCTGCCATCGCGTTGTCTACCAACAGACCAACAAGCAACGTTGTCAAAAGGAGTATATACAGGTGAGCACACAAGACACGGATACCGTGCGGGCACAGGCCATGGCGATGCGCGCCGCGACCAAGAAAGCCGTGGCCAAGCCGGCGGCGAAGAAAGCTGCCGCACCCGCAAAGGCAGTCGCGCCGAAGAAGGCTGCGGCCCCCATGAAGGCGGCCGCGCCGAAGAAGGCCGCCGCTTCCGCGAAGGCAGCCGCGCCGAAGAAGGCGGCAGCCCCAAAGAAAGCCGCAGCCCCGAAGAAGGCCGCTGCGCCGAAGAAGGCCGTGAAGGCCGCGGCTCCGAAGAAGGCTGCGGCGCCGAAGAAAGCCGCCGCGCCCGCAAAGGCCGCGGCGCCAAAGAAGTCGGCGGCTCCGAAGAAAGCCGCTGCGCCGAAGAAGGCCGTGAAGGCGGCGGCTCCGAAGAAAGCGGCAACACCGAAGAAGGCCGCCGCACCGAAGAAGGCTGTCGCGGCGAAGAAGCCGGCCGGGAAGAAGGCCGCCGCCGCCGCCGCGGCCTGAGCGTTCGCCAACGGCTCCCGCGATGGCCGGGCCGAATGGAAAAGGGCGCCGCGAGGCGCCCTTTTTCACGCCGTACCGGGATCCGAAACCTTGCTTCGCTTGCCTTCGTCGGACGCGCGCCAGAGATACCACGCGGCAAAGCTGCGCCATGGGGCCCAGGGCTTGCCGATCTCCGCCAACGCGCGCGGCTTGGGCTGTTCGTCCAGGCCATAGAGCCGGCGATAGCCATCGCGCACGCCGAAATCATCGACCGGCAAAATGTCCGGCCGGCCGAGCGTGAAGATCAGCAGCATTTCCACCGTCCAGCGCCCGACGCCGCGAATGCTGGTCAGGCGTTCGATCAATTCTTCGTCGCTCAGCCGCATGGCCGTGCGCCGGTGCGGCACCGTGCCGTCCAGCGTTTTCGCGCAGATGTCGCGGATCGCGGCGATCTTGGAGAGCGAGAAACCGCAGGCGCGCAGCGCCGCATCGTCGGCCGCCAATACCTGTTCCGGCAACGGAAATGGAGCATCGGGAAACAGCGCCGCGAACCGGCCCATGATCGCGCGCGCGGCATTGCCGTGCAGCTGCTGGTGCGAAACCGCACGTACCAGCGCTTCATACAGGCTCTGCTTCTCCGCCTTGAGCGTGAAGGGCCCGGTGCGCCGGATCAGCGCGGCGAAGGCGGGGTCAGTGGATAAATGACGGCGGGCCACAATGGACATGAAGCCGTTTATGCGGATGCGGCGGCCTGGCCGCAACCGGTTCCTCGCGGCCATGTGCGACCTGCCGGTCCGGACAGGGCTGGCCGGATTGCCGTGATTTCCCCTGGTACACGCGCTAAGCTAAAGTCGCTGCGGCAATCCGGCGGTTTTGCATGCGTATGACCCGATCCCCAGTCGAACGGACCGACCCCCAGAACGAAGCCGACCCCCAGTATGAAGCCGACCGGCGGACCGCCAGTCTCGCCGGCATTGCCGTGGCGTTGGCGCTGGTGGTGGCAGGGCTGTTTCTGGTGCACCAACTCACGATCAAGGCCAGGGTGGAGGATTGCCTGCTGTCCGGCCGGCTGAACTGCGAAAGCCTGCTTGCCGCCGCGCGATGAAGGCGGGGGCTCCCGGTGGGCCAGTGCGACGAAATCTCCGCCCGGTTGCCTTCTCCGCGCATTGACGTGCGGTGGCGCAGGCGCCAGCGTGGCGCAAACAAAAAAACGTCCACACGATGCAACGCTGGCGCGAAGGTTTGGGGCTGGCACGAAAGCTTTGGGAGGATCTATGCGCATAGCCGAGATGGATTGGCGGATGGTGGAGGATTGGGTCCGCCATGACGACCGCGGCGTGCTGCCGATCGGCAGCACCGAGCAGCATGCCGGACTGTCGCTCGCCACCGACGCGATCCTGTCCGAACGTGTGGCCGTGGACGCCGCCGAGCCGCTCGGCATCCCGGTGTTCCCTGTCCTGTCCTATGGCCTGACGCCGTATTTCTCGGCCTTTCCCGGCACCATCACGCTGCGGGTCGCGACCTTCGCCGCGGTCATCCGCGACATTCTCGACAGCATGAAGCGCTCAGGCTTTCGCCGCATCCTCATCGTCAACGGTCACGGCGGCAACCAGCCGGCCGCCGCCCTGGCGCAGGAATGGATGATGGACAACCCGGACACGCGCGTGCGCTTTCACGATTGGTGGCGCGCGCCGCTGACCGACGCGACCATCCGCGCGATCGACCCGGTCGCCAGCCACGCCAGCTGGATGGAGAACTATCCCTGGACCCGGCTGGCGCACCGCAACGGACCGGAGCAAGCCAAGCCGATGGCCGACCTGGACCTGATGCGCACGCTGCCGCCGTTCGAGGCGCGCGAGGTGCTGGGCGACGGCAATTTCGGCGGCCTGTACCACCGTGACGATTTCGACATGGCCGAGATCTGGGACGTCGCGGTCCAGGAAACCCGCAAGCTGCTGGAAAACTGGTAGCACGGCAAACGCCCGCCCTCATCCGGCGGGCGGGCGCTCGCCGCGCAGCACCACGTAGATCGCCGGGATCACCAGGACGGTCAGCAGCGTGGACGACGCCAGGCCGAACAGCAGCGAGATCGCCAGCCCCTGGAAGATCGGGTCGGTCAGGATCGTCGCCGCGCCGATCATCGCCGCCAGCGCGGTCAGCAGGATCGGCTTGAAGCGGATCGCGCCGGCGTTCAGCAGCACCTCGCGCAACGGCTGTCCGGGGCTCGCGCCGTGGCGGACGAAATCCACCAGCAGGATCGAGTTGCGCACGATGATGCCGGCAAGCGCGATGAAGCCGATCATCGAGGTGGCGGTGAACGGCGCGCCGAACAGCCAGTGGCCGAGCACGATGCCGATCAGCGTCAGCGGGATCGGCGTCAGGATCACCAGCGGCAGCTTGAAGCTGCGGAACTGCGCGACGACCAGGATGTAGATGCCGAGGATCGCGACCCCGAACGCGGCGCCCATGTCGCGGAAGGTGACGTAGGTGATCTCCCACTCGCCGTCCCACAGCAGTGTCGGCTGCGTTTCGTCGGCCGGCTGGCCGCGCAGGCTGATCTGCGGCTTGGGCAGATTGCCCCAGTCATGTTCCGCGATGGCGCGGTTCACCGCGAGCATGCCGTAGATCGGCGCCTCGAAGGCGCCGGCGAGTTCGGCCGTGACCATGTCGGCGAAATGCCCGTCGCGGCGGAACAGCACCGGCGAGCCGAGCTCCTTCTCCGCCCGCACCACCTGGCCAAGCTCCACCACGGTCTTGCTGCCGGGCAGCGTGTTGGCCGGCACCGGCGTCGCCGCCAGCCGCTCGTTCCAGCTCAGGTCGCTTTTCGGCAGGCCGATGCGGATGTCGATCGGGTCGCGTTCGTCGCCGCGATGCGAATAGCCGACCGGCACGCCGCCGAACAGCGCCTGCACCGTGTCGTAGACATCGCTCTGCTCGACCCCGAAATACTCCAGCTCGTCCTGGTCGATGCGCGATGCGCAGGCGCGGGCGCGGATGGCCGTAGGAATCGCCGACATCGACGATGTACGGCACCGAGCGGAACAGCTTCTTCACCTCCTCCGCCACGGCCTGGCGGGTGGCGGCGTCCGGGCCGTAGATCTCGGCGAGCAAGCGTGGCGAGCACCGGCGGGCCGGGCGGCACTTCCACCACCTGCAAGCGTGGTGCCTTCCGGCAGGGTCAGCGCCGCCAGCCGCGGCGCAGGTCGAGCGCGATGGCGTGGCTGCTGCGGCTGCGATCGGCCTTGTCGGCGAGGTTGATCTGCAGGTCGCCCAGTTCCGGCGACTGGCGCATGTAGGAATGGCGCACCAGGCCGTTGAAGTTGAACGGTGCGGCGGTGCCGGCATAGGCCTGGATCGAGCGGATCTCGGGCAGCGTCTGCGCGCGATGTCGGCGGCGGCGAACAGGGTGCGCTCGGTGTCTTCCAGGCTGCTGCCTTCGGGCAGGTTCAGCACCACCGCCAGCTCCGACTTGTTGTCGAACGGCAGCAGCTTCACGGTGACGCCTCGGTGTAGAACAGCGCGCAGGCCGCGAGCGTGGCCAGGCCGACGCCGAGCAGGAAGGTCCAGGCGCGCCGGCGCGTGGCGCAGCAGCGGCGTGGCGACGGCGCGATAGATGCGGCCGAGGCGGCCTTCGTCATGCCCCCCGGCTCCATGCCCGCGCGTGCCGCGCAGCTTCCGCCATGCCCGGCCGTTCCGGGTTCAGCTTCAGCATCAGCCAGGGCGCCACCACCATGGCGACGAAGAAGGAGAACAGCATCGCCGCCGAGGCATTGGCCGGGATCGGCGCCATGTACGGGCCCATCAGCCCGGAGACGAACAGCATCGGCAGCAGCGCCGCGATCACCGTCAGCGTCGCGACGACGGTGGGGTTGCCGACCTCGGCCACCGCCTCGATCGCCGCCTGGATGCGGCTGCGCCCGTCGCGCATCGCCCAGTGGCGGGCGATGTTCTCGACCACGACGATGGCGTCATCGACCAGGATGCCGATCGAGAAGATCAGCGCGAACAGGCTGACGCGGTTGATCGTGTAGCCCATCAGCCGAGCGGCGAACATCGTCAGCAGGATGGTGGTGGGGATCACCACCAGCGTCACCACCGCCTCCCGCCAGCCGATCGCGAAGGCGATCAGCACGACGATCGAGACGGTGGCGAGGCCGAGGTGGAACAGCAGCTCGTTCGCCTTGTCGTTCGCCGTCTTGCCGTAGTCGCGGGTGACCTCGACGCGGATGTCGGACGGGATCAGCCGGCCTTCGCAGCGACTGCACGCGGTCGACGATGTCCTGCGAGACCACCACGGCGTTGGCGCCGGCGCGCTTGGCGAGCGCCAGGCTGACCGCCGGCACGCGCGGCCAGTTCGCCGCGTCCTTCCCCTTCGCATCCGCCTGTCGCCTTCCTGGCCAGCCGGCTCATATCCCATACCCGGTTGTCGGCCGTGCTCGGGCCGATCACCACCCGGGCGACGTCGCGCACATAGACCGGCCTTCCGTCGCGCGTGGTCAGCAGCAGCAGGCCGATATCCGGCACGCCGCGCAGGGTCTGGCCGGCCGCCAGCGTGCGGGTGACGCCGGCATCGCGCACGTCGCCGGCGACGAAGGCGCGGTTGGCGTCGCGCACCTTGCCGATCAGCTGCTGCAGGGTGACGCCGAACAGCGACAGTTTCTCGGGGTCGGGTTCGACGCGGATTTCCTCGGGCCCGGTGCCGACGATGTAGCTGGTGCCGACATTGTCGACCTTGGTCAGCTCGGTGCGCAGCTTCACCGCGAGGTCATACAGGTCCTTGTCGGTCCAGCGCGACGGCCGCTTCGGGCTTGGGCGACAGCGTCAGCGCCACCACCGCGACATCGTTGATGCCGCGGCCGACGATCAGCGGCTCCGGAATGCCGATCGGGATCTTGTCGATATTGGCGCGGATCTTGTCGTTGACCCGCAGCACCGCGTCGTCCTCGTTGGTGCCGACGTCGAAGCGCGCGGTGACCACCGCGCGGTCGTCCTGCGTCTGGCTGTAGACATGCTCGACGCCGGTGATCGCCTTGACGATCGCTCTCGAGCGGCTTGGTCACCAACTCCACCGCGTCGGGCGCCTTCAGCCCGTTGGCCTGCACGACGATGTCGACCATCGGCACGCTGATCTGCGGCTCCTCCTCGCGCGGGATGGTCAGCAGCGCCACCAGGCCGGCGGCGAGCGCCGCGAGCAGGAACAGCGGCGTGAGCGGCGAGCGGATCGTGGCGCGGGTCAGCCGGCCGGAGAGGCCGAGCTTGACCGGGAGGGGGCGTCGTCATGGCTGCACCAGCACGTCGCCCGCCTTGACGCCGGAGAGGATCTCCAGCCCGTCCGGCATATCGGCCGTCGGGTGCGTCCTGGCCGCGCTGCACCGGCATCTCGACCGCGTCGCCGCCCTGCTTCTGGCGCAGGCGGACATAGTCGAGGCCGAACCGGGTGGTGACGAACTTGGCCGGGATCACGTAGCCCGGGCGCGGGCCGGCGCTGATCCAGACCCGCACGCGGTCGCCGACGAAGAAGTCGCCGAGATCGGCAACCTTGGCGTCGGCGACGACGCGGCCGTCCTCGATCTGCGGATAGATCAGGGTGATCGTGCCGGTGGCGCCCTTGGGCGCGCCGAGCTGGGCGGCGATCGAGGCGGATCGGGTCGCCGAGCTTCAGCAGCGGCGGCATGGCGTTCGGGGATGCGCAGGCGCAGCAGGAACGGCTGCTCGCCGATGGTGGCCACGGTGTCGCCGTTCAGCACGACGGATGCCCGTGGTCAGCGGCACCGTCAGCACGCGCCCGGCGACCGGCGCCAGCACCGAGCCCTCGTCGAGCTGCTGCTGCGATCACGGCGCGCTCGGCGGTGCGCGCGCGCAGCGCGCTGGTGGCGACCTCGACCGCGGTGCGCGCCTGATCGAGCGCGACCTTCGGGCCGGAGCCCTGGCGGAACAGCGTGTCGGCGCGCGTCAGGTCGGTCTGCGCCTGGGCGAGCTGGGAGTAGCAGGCCGGCGATCTGCGCGTCGAGCGAGTTGAGCTGCAGCAGCAGCTTCTCGTCGCCGACCACGGCGATGACCTGGCCCTGCTTCACCGCGTCGCCCTGGCGTACCGACAGGCTGGCGATGGTGCCGCCGATGCGGGTGCGCGCCGGCACCACGTTGGGGCTTTCGACCGTGGCGAACACCGCCTTCTCGTCGGCGATTTGCGACAGCTGCACATCAAAGCTGCCGGCCGCGCCGTCCGCGGCCAGCGCGGCCCGCGTCACACCGGCCACAAACGCAAGGATCAGGAGGAGGCGCGGGCGCATGGCGATATTTCCGTCGTGATGGGGGGCGTGAAAAGGGGGGCTAAAAGAGGGGCATGGAAGCGGCGCGCCGATGCCCAGCCAGGCGGCATCATGGATAGCGCCGGCATTTCCGGCGGGCCGGCATTGATGTCGATCAATGCGGGCGAGCGCTGCCCGGGCGCAGAGCATGCATCCAAACTTGCCGCATGGCGTTATCTCCGTCTCCGGACGGCTGGGCCGGCCGTTTGGCCGCATTTTTCGGGTGCCTCTTGGGGGCAGAATATGTTGGAAAGCGTTTCGAGCACGCGCAGGGCGGGGTCGCTGGTGATCGAATACCAGATCGTCTGTCCGTCGCGCCGCGCCTGTACCAGGCCGTCGCGCCGCATCAGCGACAGGTGCTGCGAAACATTGGAATCCCGCAGGCCCAGCGCCGCGGCAAGATCGCCGACCGAGCGTTCCGCCTCGGTAAGCTGGCAAAGGATCAGCAGCCGGTGCCGGTTGCCGAGCGACTTCAGCAGCTGGCTCGCCGCATCGGCTGCCGCTGACATCTGGTCCGGGTCTATTTTCACCTGGGTCATGGCTTCACGGGCTTCACGGTTTAACTTTCATACTTGCGTATCTACGAAGATATATATATTCAGTCAAGACGAAGGTTGATGCAACGATGTGGCGGGCGGTGATCCGCCGACCGGCCGCGCAGAGAAGGGAGAAGCCGAATGAGCGAGATCGTCGTGTTGGGCGCCGGACTGGGCGGCACGCTGATGGCCTATGAACTGCTGCCGCAGTTGCGCAAGGGCGATCGGGTGACGCTGATCGGCCAGGAGGCAAAATATCATTTCGTGCCGTCCAATCCGTGGGTGGCCGTGGGCTGGCGCAAGCGCTCCGACATCGAGGCGGACCTGGCCGGCGTCATGCAGCGCAAGGGCGTGCGCTACCTGACCCAGGGCGCGCGCCGGCTGGATCCGGCGGCGCGGCAGATCGAGATGAACGACGGCAGCACTGTGGCCTATGACTACCTGGTGATCGCCACCGGCCCCGATCTGGCCTTCGACGAGATCGAGGGGCTCGGCCCGGCCGCGCACACCCAATCGATCTGCCACGTGGAGCACGCCCAGAAGGCCTACGACGCGTTCGAGGCGTTCTGCAAGAAGCCCGGGCCGATCGTCGTCGGCGCGGTGCAGGGCGCGTCCTGCTTCGGCCCGGCCTACGAATTCGCCTATATCCTGGATACCGAACTGCGCAAGCGGCGCATCCGCGACCAGGTGAAGATGACCTTCGTCACCTCCGAACCCTATATCGGCCATCTCGGCCTGGATGGCGTCGGCGACACCAAGTCGCTGATGGAAAGCGAGTTCCGCAACCGCCACATCAACTGGATCACCAACGCCCGCGTGAAGCAGGTGACCGGCACGGCGGTGGCGGTCGAGGAGATCGACGACAAGGGCGCGGTGGCCAAGACGCATGATCTGCCCTTCAACTTCGCCATGATGCTGCCGCCGTTCCGCGGCGTGCCGGCGATCCGCGGCCTCGAGGGCCTGGTCAACCCGCGCGGCTTCGTGCTGATCGACCAGCACCAGCGCAACCCGGCCTATCCGGAGATCTTCGGCGTCGGCGTCTGCGTCGCCATCCCGCCGATGGGCCCGACGCCGGTGCCGGTCGGGGTGCCGAAGACCGGCTTCATGATCGAATCGATGGTCACCGCCACCGCCCACAACATCGGCTCCCTGCTGCGCGGCGAGCAGCCGAAGGCGCGCGCCACCTGGAACGCCGTCTGCCTGGCCGATTTCGGCGACAGCGGCGTGGCCTTCGTCGCCCAGCCGCAGATCCCGCCGCGCAACGTCAACTGGGCCGCCAAGGGCGCCTGGGTGCATCTGGCGAAGGTCGGTTTCGAAAAATACTTCCTACGCAAGATGCGCAGCGGCGAGAGCGAGCCGTTCTACGAGCGCTTCCTCCTGCGCCAGCTCGACATCGCCAAGCTCAAGGCCGTGGAAACGGGGGCCGAGAATGACTGATCCCTCCCATGTCGTCTGCCCGCATTGCCGCGCGGTGAACCGCGTGCCGCCCGGCCGCCCGGCCGAGGCGGGGCGCTGCGGCAGCTGCCATGCCGCCCTGTTCGACGGCCATCCGGCCGAGGTGGACGAAGCCGGGTTCGAGCGGCACCTGGCCGCCAACGGCATCCCCGTGCTGCTGGACGTCTGGGCGCCGTGGTGCGGCCCCTGCCGCACGATGGGGCCGATGTTCGAGCGTGCCGCCGCGGTGCTGGAACCGCAGGTCCGCCTGCTCAAGCTGAACGCCGACAATGCCCCCAACGTCACCGCCCGCCTCGGCGTGCGCGGCATTCCGGCGATGTTCCTGTTCCGCGACGGCGCCATGCTCGCGCAACAGACGGGTGCGATGACGGACGCAGACATCGTTCGCTGGGTGCGCCAGGCGCTCGCCCCGCCGGCGCGGCAGGCGAAGGCCTCGTGACTTTCAAGTTCAACCAAGGAGACTGATATGACGATCGATCGTGCGGTGATGATGTTCGCGGGCTTCATGGTCCTGCTCAGCCTGGTGCTCGGTTTCTGGGTGCATCCGTACTGGTTCCTGCTGAACGCCTTCGTCGGCCTCAACCTGATCCAGGCCAGCATCACCGGCTTCTGTCCGGCGGCGATCTTCTTCCGCCTGCTGGGCATGAAGTCGGGCTGCGCGTTCTCCTGAGCCGATAACGCCCGCCCGGCGTGAGGGGACCGCGGTCCCCTTACGCCACCTGCTTCCGCCAGTCCTGCAGAACGTCCGCCAGCGTCCGCTCCCACGCGATCTGCGGTGCCCATCCCAGCAGCCGCCGGGCCGCGCCGGCATCGCCGCCGGCCACCGGAATGTCGGACGGACGCAGCCGGAACGCGGCCTCACGGATCTCGGCGGTCACCCCGGCCAGGCGCAAAAGCGCCTCCAGCACGTCGCCGATCCGCCGCGAGGTGCCGGACGCGATGTTCAGCACCGCACCTGGCTCCAGCGTCTCCGCCTGCGCCAGGCAGGCGGCATAGGCGGCGCAGACGTCGCGCACGTCCAGGAAGTCGCGGAACGGGTCCAGCCGGCCCACCTGCATCACCGGGTCCTGCCTGCCTGCCGCGATGCGCGCGATCTGCGAGGCGAAGGCCGCCACCACGTAGTCGGCCGATTGGCCCGGGCCGGTATGGTTGAACGGGCGCGCCCGGATCACCCGCAACCCTTCCCCGACCATCGCCCCAAGCGCCAAATCCGCCGCGGCCTTGGTCGCCGCGTAGGTGTTCATCGGCGCCAGCGCCGCGCCCTCGTCCAGCGGCGTGCCCGGCGCGAACGACCGGCCATAGGCATCCGCCGAGGAGACGAACAGCAGCACGCATTCCGGCGCCTCCCGCAGCATCTCCCGCGCCACATTCAGCGTCCCGTGCAGATTGACCTGCCAGGCGCGGTCCGGCTCCTGGCTGGCGGCCGCGATGGCGGCCACCGCGGCCAGGTGCACGCAGGCATCCGGCCGGGCGTGGCGGATACCCTCGGCAACGGCCGCCCGGTCGGTGACGTCGAAGCCGGCGGCATGCAACTCGGCGGCCGGGAACCGCCGGGCCAGGACGGGCATCAGGTGGCGCCCGACGAAGCCCGTCGCACCGGTCACCAGGATCGAGCGTGGCTGCATCCGCCTATTGCCGCTGGCGGGCGCGGTGCCGGGCGAGGTCGGCTTCCACCATCTCCGCGATCATGTCTTCCAGGCCGATGGTCGCGGTCCAGCCCAGGCACTCGCGCGCCTTGGTGGCATCGCCCAGCAGCACGTCCACCTCGGCCGGGCGCAGCAGGTCGGAGCGCACGGTCACATGGTCCTCGTAGTTCAGGCCGGCATGGCCGAAGGCGATGCGGCACAGGTCGCGGATGCGGGTGCTGCGCCCGGTGGCGATCACGTAATCGTCCGGATCGTCCTGCTGCAGCATCAGCCACATGGCCTGCACATAGTCGCGCGCATGGCCCCAGTCGCGCATCGCGTCCAGATTGCCCAGCTCCAGCTCCCGCGCCAGGCCCAGCTTGATGCGGGCAACGCCGTCGGTCACCTTGCGGGTCACGAACTCGATGCCGCGCAGCGGGCTCTCGTGGTTGAACAGGATCCCCGAGCTGGCGTGCAGGCCGAAGCTCTCGCGGTAGTTCACCGTCATCCAGTGCGCATACAGCTTGGCGGCCGCATAGGGGCTGCGCGGATAGAACGGCGTCCGCTCGTTCTGCCGCGGCTCCTGGATCAGCCCGAACATCTCGGACGAGGATGCCTGGTAGAAGCGCGCCTCCGGCTGCATCAACCGGATGGCCTCCAGCATATTGGCCGCGCCGAGCCCCGTCACGTTGCCGGTCAGCAAGGGCTGCTGCCAGGATGCGGCCACGAAGCTCTGCGCCGCCAGATTGTAGATCTCGTCCGGCTCCACGGACTGGATGATGCGCAGCAGGCAGGAAAGGTCGGTCAGGTTGCCGTCCACCAGCTCCACCTGCTCCAGGATGCCAAGCCAGCGCAGCCGCTCCCCGATCACGTCGGAGGACGCGGACCGGCGGATCATCCCGACCACCCGGTAGCCCTTCTGCAGCAGCAGCTGCGCCAGATAGGCGCCATCCTGCCCGGTGACGCCGGTAATCAGAGCCGTGGGCATCAATCAGCGATCCTATCCGGTTGCGGCGACACGGCTAGATAAGCCAGACGGCCCGAAAGATAAAATCATGCCGCCCGCGCGGCAGGGCAATCGGGTGAAGGAAGCAAGGCGAGGGGCTCCGCCCCCTCGACCCCCGCCAAAGGCTAGCCTTTGGAAACCTTCCATTTGTTTGGGAGTGCAAAGGGGGCCAACCGAGACCCTGCAAGGGCCGGGTAGGCCCCCTTTGCACTCCCAAACCAGTAGCGGGTTCTAAGGGCTTGCCCTTAGCGGGGTTCTAGGGGCAGAGCCCCTAGCCTTCTTTCCCTTCACCCGATTGCCCTGGCCCGCACAGCCGCCGAAAACCGTCTCGCATCCGTCTCGCGGCGCGATTCATGGCGACTCATCCCATGCGGTGAGACCGTCCTGGCCGCTCCCTGGCCATGCCCGGCGAATCCCCCTCATTTCCGGCCTGGTGCCGGCCATCCACGCCTCGCGGCACCCGGGCAGGCAGAGCCGCGCGATTCGCGGCCGGCCCCGGCCGAGCCGCACGCGGCCCGTCAGCGCCATCCGTACCGGCCCTGGGTCCGGCGTCCCCCGCCGGGCCTGAGGCGGCCTCCATCCCCTCGCTCCCGGCGGAGCCGGCGGCCAGCGCCTCCCCCATCATCCCCAGGGCGCCATGCTCCACCCACGCGGCCCGGTTCGCCGCCGCATCATCCGCCTCCATGGCCCGCCGCCCCGCCTGCAACCGCAGCAGCGCCCGCAGCGCGCCCTTGCTCTCCCGCATCAGGCTCAGCGCCTGCGCCCGGCATTTCCGGGCCACCTCGAACTCCAGCCGCCGTTCCCGCGCCAGCCGCAGGCAATCCATCGCCCACGCATCCGCCGCCACGAACTGCGCCGCCAGCCGGCCCTCGGCCGCGGTCACCGGCAGCAACGCCGCCACCCCCGCCATCGCCGCCCGGTCCCGCCGCGCGCAATCCGCCGGATCGTCCGTAAGCGGCGGCGGCAACGCGCTGCGCAGGATCAGCATGATTTCATGAAACGCCTCCCTGGGCAGCAATTGCGTCCAGTCGGGCTGTGAACGGGCGGGTGCGCTGTCTGATGATTCCATCGTGTCAGCATAGCGTTATTTTGAATAACTGGCAAGCACAAAGATCGTTGCAAAGCGCCAAGTGTCGGTTCGCCTGAACCGAAGAACCCGGTTGACGAGGGTCCATTCCGGCGCGAGCCGGTCTGGTGTATAAATTGCGGATATCCAACGGATACGTAGGGGAATGCCAATGAAACGCCGAATTTTCACCGCCCTGGCGGCAGCGACGATCGTGCTCGGCGTCTCGGGCTGCGCGTCGATGCGCATGGACCGGGTCGCGGGCGACCTCAGAACCGCCCTGGCGGGCGAACCGGTGATCGTGACGACCAAGGATGACACCCTGACCATGGTCTCCAGCGCCGACTACCTCTACCCCTCCGGCGGCTGGGAACTCCGGCCGGGCGCGCCGGTGCTGGCCAAGATGGCGCCGACACTCGCCGGTCTGCGGAACACCAACATCATCGTGTCCGGCTACACCGACTCCACGCCGATCGGCCCGCAACTCAAGCGCATGGGCGATATCGACCAACAAGGAGCTTTCCTACAACCGGGCGGTCGCCGCGGTGAACTTCCTCGCCTCCAAGGGCGTCAGCCAGAGCCTCCTCTCGGCGCAGGGCTTCGGCGAGGCCGATCCGGTGGCCTCGAACGACACGCCCGAAGGCCGGGCCAAGAACCGCCGGATCGAGATCACGCTGCGCGGTAGCGGCTCCTAGCCCCGCGCCGGCGCCGACCCACCGCCCCCGACCTGCCGCCCCCCCCGCGATCGTCATCGCGAGCCCCCGCTTGGGGGCGTGGCGATCCAGGCCCAGGCCGAGAAGTCTCGGCGCTTGCCCTGGATCGCCACGCAAGGGCTCGCGATGGCGTGCGGCAAAGGCACAGCCTTTCCGAAAAGCAAGCTGTAGGGCGGATAAGCGAAGCGTCATCCGCCAACGCAACGTGCCACAAACACAGACCTCCGCCCAACCCGCACGATACCGGGGGCGAGGCAAGGACGGCCCCGGTTGCCGACCCCCTCCCGATGCCGGAAGCTGCACCAACAAAACCGCAACCCGCGCAAACAAAAGGACGCACCTTCCATGATCCCGCTTCTCCGACGATGCCTGCTGCTATCCGCCGGTCTGATCGGCCTCGCGGCCTGCACGCCGCAGATCATCTTCATGAAGGACCCGGCAACCGGCCAGGTCGTGCAATGCGGTCCGGACGCCGAGCGCACCGCCGCGCGCGATTGCGCCGACAACTACCGGGCCCGCGGCTGGGCTTGAAACCGAAGAGGGGTCCCACAAGCCGTAGGACGGAGAAGCGAAGCGTCATCCGCCGACGCCACGTGCGACGAACGCAGACCTCCACCCAACCCGCACGCTGCCGGGGGCGAGGCAAGGCCGCCCCCGCAGGGCAATGGAGTGAAGGAAGTAAGGCCAGAGGGCGCTGCCCCATAAGCGCTAGGATAATATTGACACGGCTCGGGTCGGGATGATTCTTGGGGCGGATGCAAACCTTGTCTCGGCGTCTGGATCATTGGCCTAGCGTCATCGGGCACATCTCGTCGCTGATGGATTTAGACATCAGCGCCCGGACCCATCGTGCGCTTCTGCGCAAACGGGGGGTGCGCAGTGGCGCAGACCTGCTGCATCTGGCGCTGCTCTACGGCCCCGGAGGGTTGTCCCTGCGCGCCGTCGCCAGCTTCGCCACCGAGGCCGGCATTGCCGATCTGTGCGATGTCTCGTTGCTGGACCGGCTGCGCAATTCCGGCAACTACTTGGCCGACGTGCTGGATCATCTGATGGCCCATGGTCGTGGCGACACGCCGGCGGACGGGCGGTTGCAGCTCAGCTTGGTAGACGGTTCGACCGTCTCGCTGCCCGGCAGTGACGGCAGCGACTGGCGGTTGCATGCGCGCTACGAGCCGGCCCGTGGGCGCTTCACCGACCTTGCCATTACCGAGGCCAGCACGGCCGAAGCGCTCTGCTGCGTGGCGGTGCGCGCTGGCGACGTGCTGGTGCAGGACCGTGGCTATGCGCGGGTGCGCAACTTTGCCCATGCCCGTGCGAACGGCGCCGATTTCATCACCCGGATCGGCTGGCGCTCGGTCCGACTGTTCGATCTTTCCGCCCAGAGCTTCGATCTTCTCACTGCTTTGCCCGAGAGTGATGCGACGGTGGTGGAGCATCCAGTGCGGATCGGCAGCGCCCAAGCCGGGGTGCGGGCGCGGCTGATCATCGCGCGCAGGCCGGCCGAGGCGACCGAGCGTCAGCACAAACAGATCCGCCGCAAAGCCAGCCGCAAGGGCACCAAGACCGATCCGCGCACCCTGCGGACAGCCGGGTTCATGATGTTGCTGACCTCGCTGTCGCCGGACCAGGCGACGGCCGAGGAGGTGGTCAGGCTCTATCGCATGCGCTGGCAGGTGGAGTTGGCCTTCAAACGGCTGAAGAGCCTGGGCGGGTTTGCCGACCTCCAGGCCAGCGATCCAAAACTGGCTCGTGCCTGGTTGTTGGCTCACCTTATCGCCGCGGCATTGATCGAGACTTCGTTCAGCGAAGGGCTCGACTCTCCCCCTGAGCGTCAAGCCGGCAGTCGCGCCCGCACGCCCAGCCTTTGGCGTGCCTGGCAGTGCGCCCATCGACGTCTGCAATGCGCGATCTTCGCCATGTCCCCAAGACACCTCAGCCCGACCATCCGCGCCACTGCACAAAGACGCCTCAGAGAACCACCACGACAACGTAAATCTCAGGCCAGAGAGGCTAGAAATGCACTATCCTAGCGCTTATGGGGCGCTGCCCCCTGGACCCCCGCCAAAGGCAAGCCTTTGGAAGCCATCCGGTATTATGTAGCAACCGCAACACCACCCAAACCGGATTATCCCATATGTGAAATGGGGGATTCCCTCTCCATGCGATCCGTACTAGGGTGGCCCACAATGACCCGTGCAACCACTGTAATAGCGTATGATGGCCCAGCACTGCGCACCGGAGCTATGGATGTCCGCGATCTAGCGCCGGCTCTGTTGGCGGTTGGGCAACTTTTCGACGCCGCTAATACCGCTCTTAACGGGGACGGCCCGCGCGTCAAGGTTCAAGTTACGGCGACTGATACGGGGTCTTTTGAGATAAGTTTGGAGATAATCCAAACTTTTGGTGAACATCTTATCGCGCTGCTGACAAGCCCGGCCGCTTCGGCGGCAAGCGCGCTAGTCACGCTGGTTTTTGGAACCCCCGCGACCATAGGGGTAATAAAGCTAACCAAAAAGTTGAAGGGCCAAAAGCCATCGAAAATTGACAGGCTCTCCGATAGCACTGTCAGGATTACCATTGATGGGGAAAGTTTCGACGCACCACTACAGATATTGCGGCTTTATCAGGATGTTGCCGTCCGTTCGGCAGCACAGAAACTGATCCAAGAGCCCCTATCCAAAGAGGGAATAGACACATTCGAGGTTAGGGAAAACAAAAAGGCAATTGTCAGTATTGACAAAAATCAATCTCTCTACTTTGCGAGACCCCAAATACCTGATGAAATATTGATAGATGAGATTAGACGTTCAGCATATTCTATTCTCTCCCTCGCTTTTAAGGAAGACAACAAATGGCGCTTGAACGATGGGAGCAATCCAATCAGCGCCACTATAACCGACGAAGAATTTCTACAGAAAGTTGATAATAACCAGATAGCCTTTTCAAAAGGCGATATCTTGTTTTGCGACGTTCGGGTTGTTCAGAAACAGACTGATCAGGGGCTGAAAACAGAATACACAGTCATAAAAGTCGTAGAACACCGAACTGCAGCACGACAACTCGGCTTGCCGTTCCCTACGCCTCCGGCTCAACCCTAGAGATCCGCCAGCGCCACCGCCGCAATTCCTAATGCCGCCACACATGCCAGGAAGAACGTAGCGAGAAATGTCCCCCTCGCGAGCTTGCTGGTGATCGATGCTTCCGTTTCTTCTAGCCCGTGTTCCTTGAGTCGCTCCGCCAGTTCGGCATAAGTCACGCTGGCCCGCTTCATTTCCGCTTTCAGGAACCGACTGGCCTTGGTCGCCAGTTCCCTTTCCGTTGTCGCGATGCCCATAGTGCCTCCTGTCAAAAATGATCGCTACCTATCGCGCTGGCGATCTCCCGCAACCTGGATTGCCGGTACAAGACCGCGTTCGTGCTGGCCCATCAGCTGCGTGAGGCGATGGCACAGGGGATGAAGGGCCTGAGCCTGGGTGGCGATGGCGAGACGGTGGGGGGCGATGGCGGCTATTTCGGCGGTTGCATCAAGCCGTCGAACCATGACGAGAACCGGCGTGATCGTCGCCTTGCGAACACTAGAACGGCAAGCGCCAGGTGGTGGTTGTGATGCGCGAACTGGGCGGTAGGACATTGCCTGCGGTGTTCCGGTCAGAGAGTGCGGCCGCTAGGCTTCATCGCTGGCTGCGTGGCCTCTGGCACTCCCCTGATGGCCGATGAAGCCGCTTCAAGGAATGACCTACATGCCCGCTTCGACGTGGGCCGGGTCAACCGCAGCAAGATGTATTCCGACGAAGAAGGGGGTTATGCGCCGCGCTGAGATCGGGCATCACCACCACATTGCCGGGGCATATCTGGTCCGGTACGCCCAAGAGGCAACGTTCCGTGAGGGATTAATCGCCGGGAAGACAACGGGGTTCAGGTGCGGCCCATTGTTGGGCTGGCTATGGCGGCGCGGCCATCGGTTGATTGGAGTGGGTATTGGTAGCGGGCGCAAGGCTTACGATAATGGCCGCGGACACGGAAAATTATCTAAGGGGAAGGCAAAATATTCAAGCCACTTGAACCTATTCACAAACTGTCTCACACTTAGCGTATGGGATACACAATGCGCACAGCGTTCGTCACCGAAGGCATAACACGAAAGCCTCTGTCCGCTGACAAGGCGCGACAGGAACGCAAAACTCGCGCTGTAAGGATATTGGCATTCGTCAGAGCGGCTAAGGCACGCAAGTCTGGCGAAGACATCACAAATTTGTCGTCTGAAGAATTGATTGCCGATTTGCTTCGTCACCGGACGCGTGTCTAAACCGAAAAATGAGTCTTCCGGAGAGATTTGGAAGCCGTTAGCACTTCCGAAATTCGAACCGAAGCCCAAAAAGGTAATTCGATCAAGCCTCTTTGTGGTAGCGATTTCCCTGACACCTCGTCAGACCCAAGATTACGCGGTGATTGTCGGTTTGATTGGGTCGGGCGGCGACCTTAGTCCATTTTATCGGCAATCAATGACCGCCGACAGGCTTCTCTTGAGTGAAAACATCATTCACCTCCACCTGGGCGGAGCAGGTTCAGATGCCATCCTTTATGCGGTGCAGTACCCGGAGCATGTTCTGCTTGTCCGCGTGGATTCCCACATCCACCTCAACGATCTACCTCCGGGCTATCGTCTTGATCGCCGGGGCATTTCTGAATTTGAGCGCAATTTACAGAATGAGAGGCACTTAACTTTAACGAAAATCAAAAGTCGACAAAAAATCTGCTGTTTGGACGATCCAAAAAGTAGATGACGCTGATGACAGCGCTATCACTCCGGTCGTCCCGCAGCAGTATGGGCCGGAAACTGCCGATCAGATCGGGATCGGCGGCTGGATTGAATAGCAGGATTGTCGCGTCTAGCTGGGCCAGCGCGCCGCGCTTGGCTGCTATCTGGCGCTCAACCGCCTCGATCTCACCGGCCAGATAGGCTCGCTTGCGGCGAAGGGCGGACAGGGCAAATGTGGCTCGCATGGCCGCTATTGTATGTGCGGAGCCGCCTTTAAGCCGCTATCTTGTGGTGGCGGTTGCTACATAATACCGGATCCATCCATTGTTTGGGAGTGCAAGGAGGGCCAACCGAGACCGAGCAAGGTCCGAGTAGGCCCCCCTTGCCCTCCAAACCGGTAGCGGGTTCTAAGGGCAAGCCCTTAGCGGGGTCCAGGGGCAGAGCCCCTGGCCTTCTTTCCCTTCCCCCGACTGCCCTGCAAGCAGCAGCAAGCGCCATTGACTCGCACCGGCGGACAGCGCTTCGCTTAGCCACCCCGCAAGCCCGGAACCCAACCGGCGGCCAACGACAAGGGAGGAAAGACCATGAAGTCACTGACCCCGCAGCAGGCGGACTCCTTCCGCCACAACGGCTTCCTGTTTCCCCTCCCGGCCCTCACGCCGGCGGAAACCGCCGCCTGCCTCGCCGGCCTGAACCGGCTGGAAACCGACCTCGGCTGCGCCGTCGCGGACGCGGACCCGAAATGGCGCTCCCAGGGCCATGTCCATTCGCCGTGGTTCCACGACCTGATCACCCATCCGCGCATCCTCGACGCGATCGAGGACGTGATCGGCCCGAACATCCTGGTCTGGACCAGCACCTTCTTCATCAAGGAGCCGCACTCCCCCACCTACGCCGCCTGGCACCAGGATGGCGGCTATTTCGGCCTGGAACCGAAAACCTCCGTCTGCGCCTGGGTCGCCCTCACCGACGCCTCGCGCGAGGCCGGCTGCATGGAGCAGCTGTCCTTCCACGGCCAGCCCCGCCTCTACCACCACTCTCCGCTCGGCCTGCCCAACAGCATCAACCGCGCGGGCCAGACCATCATGGAACCGTTCGACGACGCCAACCCCACGGCGATGGCGCTGCCTTCCGGCTCCTTCTCGCTGCACCACGAACTCGCCATCCACCGCTCGGCGCCGAACAACGCCGGCCATCGCCGCGTCGGGATCGGCCTGAACTACGTCCCGACCCATGTGCGCCTGGAGGGCCCGGTGCGCTGCAAGGCGATGCTGGTGCGCGGCGAGGACAAATACGGCCACTTCGATCTGGTCGAGCCGCCCCGCGCCGAACGCGACGCGGCAGCCCTGGCGGCGCACCAGGAAGTCAGCGACCGCTACCGGGAGAACTACCGCATCCAGGTGGAACGCCACGTCCAGCATTTCGCCAAGGCAGGGGCAGGGTAGGGCGGCCCGCCGCTCAGAAATACCGCGCCAGGTTCCGCCGTATCCGCTCCAGCGGCACTTCCCCCGCCGGCGGCAGCTCGAAGATCTGCCCGGTGATCGTCTCGAACGCCCGGATATACACTTCCGCCGTCTCCAGCACGATCTCGGCCGGGATTTCCGGGATCTCGTCCTTGTACGGATCGCACCGCGCCGCCACCCAGCTGCGCACGAAATCCTTGTCGAAGCTCTCCGGCCGCTCCCCGCGCGCGAAGCGCTCGGCGTAGCTGGCGGCGAACCAGTAGCGGCTGCTGTCCGGCGTATGGATTTCGTCGGCCAGCACGATGCGCCCGTCGGCATCGGTGCCGAACTCGTATTTGGTATCGGCCAGGATCAGCCCCCGCGTCGCCGCCATCGCCTGCCCGCGCGCGAACAGCGCCAGCGCGTAGTCCGACAGCGCGCGCCACTGCGCCTCCGTCAGCAGCCGCTGCGACAGGATGGCCTCCGGCGTCAGCGGCTCGTCATGCCCGCCGTCGAACGCCTTGCTGGTCGGCGTGATCACCGGGGAGGGCAGGCGCTCGTTGTCCCGCATGCCATCCGGCAGCCGCATGCCGTACATGTCCCGCTGCCCGGCCTTGTACATCGTCAGGATGGAGGTCCCGGTGGTGCCGGCCAGATACCCCCGCACCACGATCTCCACCGGCAGGATATCCAGCCGACGCGCCACCACCACGTTCGGGTCGGGATATTCCAGCACATGGTTGGGGCAGATATCGGCCGGTGTGCTCGAACCAGAACCGCGCCGTCTGCGTCAGCACCTGGCCCTTGAACGGAATGGCCGCCAGGATGCGGTCGAAGGCGGAAATCCGGTCGGTGGCGATCAGGATGCGCCGCCCGTCCGGCAGGTCGTAATTGTCGCGCACCTTGCCGGAATAATGGTTCGGCAGCTCCGGGATGGTGGCATCCCGCAACACCTGACCCGCCCGCGCCTTCATTTGCCCCACATCCATCGTGCCCGCCCCAGGGAAGTTTGAGGCCTCCCTATACAGGAAGCGCCGCTACCGCCGCCAATCGCCGATTTTCGCTTTTGGCAGGCCGAGATTCTCCCGCAGGGACTTGCCGGTATAGTCCTCGCGGAACAGCTTCCGCCGCTGCAACTCCGGCACCACCAGCCTGACGAAATCCCGGTAGCCCTCGGGGATGTTGGTGCCGACAATGACAAAACCGTCGCAGGCGCGGGAGGTGAACCATTCCTCCATCTGGTCCGCGACGTCCGCGGCGGTCCCGATCATCGGGTTCTGCATCCGCCCGCGCTGGCTGTGATGCAGGAACTCGCGCACGGTCGGGTTCGGATTGCCCGACAGGCTCACCACCCGGTCCCGGATCGCCTGCAGCCCGGAGATGTTTTTCAACTCCTCGGTCGTAAAGGGATCGTCCATCCCCTTGCTGGCGAAATCGAAGTTCAACGCCTCGGACAGCAGCGAAAGACTGTCCACATCCCGATGCAGGCTCTCGATCAGCGCGTATTTCTCCTCCGCCTCCGCCCGGCTCTCCCCCACCACGGTGTAGCAGGTCGTGGAAATGCGAACGCTGTCCGGATCGCGCCCCTCGGCGGCGATCATGCCCTTCAGCTCCGCGTAGTCCCGCCTGGCGACCTGAAGATTGGCATAGGAAACGAACACCAGCTCGCCCCACTGGGCGGAGAATTTCTTGCCCCGCCCGGACTGCCCGGCCTGGATGATGACCGGCCGCCCCTGCGGCGTCCGCGGCACGGTGAACGGCCCGCGGGAGCTGAAGAACTTCCCCTTATGGTCCAGCCGGCGAACCTTGGCCGGATCGGCGAACACCATGCGCTGCTTGTCCAGCACGATCGCGTCGTCATCCCAGCTATCCCAGTGCCCGAGCACCACTTCCATGAACTCGTCGGCGCGATCATAGCGCAGATCATGCGCGATCATCTGCTCGCGCCCCATGTTCCACGCCTCGCCGTCGTTCAGCGAGGTCACCACGTTCCACGCCACCCGCCCGCCGATCAGATTGTCCACCGTGGCGAACACCCGCGCCACATGGAACGGCTCGTAATAGGTGGTGGAGTACGTCGCCCCCAGCCCGATCTGCTTCGTGCCCATCGCCATCGCCATCAGGCACGCCACCGGGTCCAGCTTCACGCAGCGGATGCCGTTCTCCACCGTGTGCGCATGGTCGTTGCCATAGCGGTCGGGCATCGCCAGCCGGTCGTCGAAGAACGCCAGATGGAACTTGCCGGCCTCCAGGATCTGCGCGATCTCCTGGTAGTATTCGGCCGACAGAAAATCCGGCCGGGCGGCGGGATGCCGCCAGGAGCTTACCAGGTTCGAGCAGTTCTGCGCCTGCAGGAAGCCGACCAATGCCATCTGGCGCATGGATCGAAAACCCTACCGGCCGGTGAACACCGGCGGCCGGCGCTCGCCCATCGCCTTCGTGCCTTCCTTGAAGTCGGCGGTCTTGCGCAGCCAATCCTGCTCGGTCAGCTCCCGCTCGGTGGCGGTCTCAAACGCATCGACCAGCCCGCGCCGCACCGTCGCGCGGGTGGAAACCAGCGCGAGCGGACCGGAAGTGGCGATATCGTCCGCCATCGCGATCGCGGCGGTGCGAACCTCGCTCAACGGCACGCAAAGTTCCGCCATGCCAAGCCGCACCGCCTCGTCACCCGGCACGCGCCGCCCGGTATAGAACAGCAGGTTCGCCTGCTGGTGCCCCACCAGGCGCGGCAGAGTGCAGGTCAGGCCGAAGCCCGGGTGAAAGGACATGCGGGTGAAATTGGCGGAGAAGCGGGCCTCCTCGCACGTCACGCGGAAATCCGCCGTCAGCGCCACGCCCAACCCGCCGCCGATGGCCGCTCCCTGGATGGCGCCGACAACCGGCTTCGTGTTGCTCATCATCCGGCTGGCGTGCTTGTACAAATGCTGGCCGCCGCGGCCCTCGGTGGTCTCCGTGATGTCCGCCCGCCGGGCGAAATCCGCACCCGAGCAGAAATGCTTGCCGGCCGCGCACAGCACCACGGCGCGAACCTCGTCATCGCCATCGGCCTGGTCATAGGCGTCGGCGATGGAGTTGATCAGGTCGGTGTCGAAAAAGTTGTTGGGCGGACGGCGGATCTCGACGATCTGCACCCGGCCCTGCTTCCAGGTGCCGACGTCGCCATAGATCTTTTCGCCGCCGTGCTGAACCGCTGCGCTCATTTTCGTGTTTCCTCGCCAATGGAGTTGCTGCCGCCAGATCCGCGGTCTTGGATCGATCGTATTGACGGGGACCAGGGTGTCAACCGAGCCGCATTTGCCTCGGGCGGCGCATCTGATAAGCCTGCCAAGGACGAGGGAAAGGGCGGAAGACATGGATTTCGAACTCAGCGAAGAACACCGGATGATCAAGGACCTGATGGCGAAGTTCGTCCACGACGAGCTGATGCCGTTGGAAAACACGGTGCTGGCGCGCGAGGCCGCCGGCGACGGCTACCGGCTGACCCCGGAAGAGATCGCGCCGATCGACGCCCGCTCCAAGGAGCTCGGCCTGTGGGGCCTGGACGCGCCGCCGGAGTTCGGCGGATCGGACCTGCCGGTGATGGCGATGGTCGGGATCGAGGAGGAGAAGGGCAAGACCATCACCCCCTACACCCTGCCGCCCGACAGCCCGAACCTGCGCATGCTGATGAACACCTGCAACGAGGAGCAGAAGGCGGCAGTACCTGGAACCCTACGCGCGCGGCGAACTCACCTCCGCCATCGCGATCTCGGAGCCCGGCGCCGGCGGCGATCCGGCGGGCATGATGACCCGCGCGGTGCGCGACGGCGACGACTGGGTGATCAACGGCCGCAAGATCTGGGTCAGCCGGATGGGCCACGCCGATTTCACCATCCTGATGGCGGTCACCGACAAGGCAAAGGGCGCGCGCGGCGGCATCTCCGCCTTCCTGCTGGACAAGGGCACGCCCGGCTTCAACGTGCTGCGCCGCATCCCCATGCTCGGCGGCGCCTATACCTACGAACTCACCTTCGAGGATTGCCGCATCCCGGCCTCCAAGCTTCTCGGCCGCGAAGGCTACGGCTTCGCCCCGATGCAGCAGCGCCTGTCCACCCGCCGGGTGCAGATCGCCGCCTGGTGCACCGGCATGGCGCAGCGCGCGCTGGACATGATGATCGAATACGCCCCGCAGCGCGTCACCTTCGGCCTGCCGCTGTCCGAACGCCAGGCCGTGCAGTGGTGGATCACCGACGCCGCCACCAAGATCCACGCCTGCCGGCTGATGACCTACGACGCCGCCTGGAAGATCGACCGCGGCGAGGAACCGCGCAACGAAGTGGCGATGATCAAGGTCTACTCCACCGAAATGGCCTGGGAGATCATCGACCACGCCATGCAGACCTTCGGCGGCATGGGCATGACCAAGGAACTGCCGCTGCAGATGATGGCCAACCGCGTGCGGCTGATGCGCGTCTACGAAGGCCCCACCGAGGTCCACAAGATGGTCATCGCCCGCCGCCTGATCGGCAAGCGCTGAGCCCGGCGCGCCGGCAGGGCAATCGGGTGAAGGGAAAGAAGGCTAGGGGCTCCGCCCCTAGAACCCCGCTAAGGGCAAGCCCTTAGAACCCGCTACTGGTTTGGGAGCGCAAGGAGGGCCCACTGAAACCGTGCAAGGTCCGAGTAGGCCCTCCTTGCACTCCCAAACAAATGGAAGGTTTCCAAAGGCTAGCCTTTGGCGGGGGTCGAGGGGGCGGAGCCCCTCGCCTTGCTTCCTTCACCCGACTGCCTACCCCGCCAACCGCAGCACCGGCAGCGTCAGCCCTTCCTTCGCCACCTCGTAATCGATCCGCACCTCCGCGCCGATCTTCAGCGCCGAGGCATCCGCCCCGCGCAGTTGCGCGTTCATCCGCACGCCCTCGTCCAGTTCGGCGGTGACCAGGATATAGGGCAGGTCGCCCTTCCACCCCGGATGGAACGGATGATGCGTGATCGTCCAGCTATGCACCCGCCCGCGCCCGGAAGCGGCCACCCACTCCACGTTCATCGAGTAACAGGCATCGCACACCGGCCGCGGATAATGCCGCACCCGGCCGCAATCGGCGCATTTCTGCAGCAGGTACTTATGCTCGTTCAGCCCATCCCAATGCGGCTTCGTGTCCAGCGAAGGGGAGGGGACCAGCTTGTCGTACGTTTCCATGGATACATCCATCTCAGGCCGCCCGCATGATCGCCAGCGAGCCGTCGCCCATGTCGCCATAGCCGGTCACCAGGCCCAGCTTCGCCCCCGGCACCTGGGTCTTGCCGCCCTCGCCGCGCAACTGGCGGGCCAGTTCCACCACATGGTTCAGCCCGGCCAGGTGCGCCTGCGACAGCAGCCCGCCATGCGTGTTCACCGGCAGCCGGCCGCCGAGGCCAAGCGCGCCGTTCTCCACGAACGCCCCGCCCTCGCCCTTCTTGCAGAAGCCGAGGTCTTCCAACTGGCACATCACGATATAGGTGAAGCAGTCGTAGATCTCCGCCACCTGGATGTCGGCCGGGCTCACCCCGGCCATCGCGAACGCCTTCGGCGCCGCCTTCGCCAGGCCGAGCCGGGTCATGTCCGGGCGCTGGGTGATGGCGCTCGGGCTGTCCGGGTGCCCCTCCGCCACGCCCATGATGTAGACCGGCGGCTTGTTCATGTCCCGCGCCCGCTCGGCCGAGGAAACGATCACCGCCGCCCCGCCGTCGCTCTCCAGGCTGCAATCCAGCAGCCGCAGCGGGTCGGAGATCATGCGCGAGTTCTGGTGGTCCTCGATGGTGATCGGCTTGGTCATGGTGGCGTTGCCGTGCAGGATCGCGTGCTGGCGGGTGGTAACGGCGATCGAGCCCAGCTGCCGGCTGGTGGTGCCGTACAGCTCCATGTGCCGCCGCGCCATCGGCGCATAGAGCTGCGCCGGCGCGATGGCGCCCAGCGGCATCTCGAACTCGCCGATGGTCTTGAACTGCGGCATGGCCTGCACGCGCGAGCCGATGCGCACGCCGGACCAGCCATCCCGCCCGAGCGGGATCAGCACGTGCTTGCACACCCCCGACGAAACCATCGCCGCCGCGCATTGCAGCGCCGCCACCGCGCTCGCGCCTCCCAGCGGCGTGGTGCCGGAGAAGCGCAGGTCGGAAATACCGAAATTGGTGACGAAATCCTCCGCCACCACCGCCCCGGCATAGGGGATGATGCCGTCGATGTCCTTCGGCGATATCCCCGCGTCCCGGCAGGCGAGCAGCGTCGCCTCCATCATCATGCGCAGCGGCGTCTTGCCGGCGCCACGCACATACTCGGTCTCGCCGATGCCGGTGATCGCCGCCTTTTCCTTGAGGGACATGGCCTACTCCGCCGCTTGCCGCACGGGGGCGGCATGCCCGCCGCGGATCAGCCGCCCCGGCAGCTCGCCGGTGGCCTCGCCGTTCATATGCACCGGAACGCCGGAAACGATCGTCGCGGTATAGCCCTGCGTCCGCTGCACCATCCGCCGCCCACCGGCCGGCAGGTCGTACAGCACCTCCGGCGCGCAGATGCGCAGATTGGCGTAGTCGATCACGTTCAAATCCGCCTTGTAGCCCGGCGCGATCACGCCGCGGTCATGCAGGCCCAGCGCCCGGGCGGAATCGCTGGTCAGCCGCCGGATCGCCCATTCCACCGGCTTCTTCGGCCCGCGCGTGCGGTCGCGCGTCCAGTGCGTCAGCATGTAGGTGATGGCCGAGGCATCCGTCAGCACGCCGACATGCGCGCCGCCGTCGCCGAGCCCGACGATGGTGTTGGGATGCCCGATCATGTCGGCCACGGTGTCGAGGTTGCCGTAGGTGTAGTTGGACAGCGGCCGGTACAGGATCGCGCGGCCGTTGTTCTCCAGCAGCCAGTCGTACACCACCTCCTGCGGATCGCGTCCCTGCCGCGCCGCCTCGGCGGCGACGGAGCGGTCTTCCGGCGGCTCGTAATCGGCGGGATCGCCGAGCTTGAAGATGCGGCTCCAGTTGGTCACGCGCTTCTTCAGCACCGGATCGTCGCAGCTTTCCGAGATGATCTGCGCCCGGAACGCGGGCTGGCGCAGCGCCTCCAGTTTCTGGGCAAAGGGTAAATGAGCGATCTTGTCCCAGCTCGGCCGACCCAGGAACGGGTTCTGCGAAATCTCGAAGCCGAGCATGATCCCGGTCGGCCGCGTCAGCACCTGGCCGAGCATCGGCAGCCCCTCGGCATTGGCCTCGGCGATCCGCCCGACGATGCGCCGCCATTCCTCCGGCTTGGCGTCGCGCTGCAGGATGGTGATCGCCATCGGCCGGTGCGAGCGGCCCACCAGCCGTCGCAGCATGTCGAACTCCGGATCGGCATCATCAAAATCCGAAATCACCTGCATCCAGCCGGCATCGATCCCGCGCAGCGCATCGGCGATGGCGCCGAGCTCCGACTCCTCGGAACGCAAGGTGGGAATGGACTCACCGGCCAGCGTCTTGTGGTTGATCGTGCGCGAGGTGGAGAAACCCAGCGCCCCCGCCTGGATCCCCTCGACAGCGATCCGCGCCATCGCCGCCTGATCGGCGGGCGTGGACGGCTCCAGATCGGCGCCGCGCTTGCCCATCACGAACACCCGCACCGCCGCATGGGGCACCTGCGTCGCCACGTCCAGGTCGTAGCGCCGCGCATCCAGCGCGTTCAGGTAGTCCGGAAAAC
Source organism: uncultured Alphaproteobacteria bacterium (assembly GCA_963839645.1). Classification (GTDB taxonomy): domain Bacteria; phylum Pseudomonadota; class Alphaproteobacteria; order Acetobacterales; family Acetobacteraceae; genus PALSA-911. The sequence continues at coordinate 204,403 of CAWIVZ010000004.1, forward strand.
TCTCCCAGTTCCACGGCAGGCCTTCGGTCAGCACCACTTCGGGGATGTCCTCCACCCCCTCCATCAGCTTCACCAGCATGTCCCGCTGGTCCGGCCTGCACGGCGCGAACCCCACCCCGCAATTGCCGATCATCGTTGTCGTCACGCCGTTCCACGAAGTCGGCGTGATGCTGCCCGACCAGGTCACCTGCGCGTCGTAATGCGAGTGCGGATCGATGAACCCAGGCGTCACAAGCTGGCCCTTGGCGTCGATTTCCCGATCCGCCCGCCCCGTCACCTTGCCGACCTGCGTGATCTTGCCGCCGGAAATGGCGACGTCGGCCTCGAAAGGCGCGCCGCCGCGCCCGTCCACCACGGTGCCGCCGCGGATGATGAGTGTGGAATCGTTCGACATGCTCGCGTTCCCCTCTACATTTCCAGTTTGCTGGTCGTGCCGGTTTCGTCGGCCAGTTTCTTAAGCGCCGCCCATGTGGAATCCTCCACCGGAATACCGTCCCGCTTGCGCTCCACTTCCTTCCGGTGCTCGATCTCGCCGGGATAATACACCTCGGAGAAGCCTTCCGCCGGCGGGGTGGATTTCAGGTAGTGCGCGAACTCCGTCACTTCCTGCTTGAACACGTTCAGGTCCCGGAACGCCGCGACATTGAACACCGCCATGAAGCAGCCATCGTTATGCCGCCCGGTCGGCTCGATGCCGTAACCAAGGCCGGTCAGCAGGCCGGCGAATATCTCCACCATGGAAGCCAGCCCATAGCCCTTGTAGCCCTCGGACCCGCCCAGCGGCAGCAGCGCGCCGTCCGGCTTGAACTTCTTCGGATCGGTGGTCGCCTTGCCCTGCCCATCGACGATCCAGCCCTCCGGAATGGACTGCCCGCGCGCGATCGCCAGGCTGATCTTGCCGGCCGCGACGGCGGAGGTCGCCATGTCCAGGAACAGCGGCCCCTCCAGATTGGACGGCACGGCGAAAGAGATCGGATTGGTGCCGAGCCGCGCCTTGGCGCCGCCATACGGCGCGACATGCTTCGGGCTGCGTCCACTGTCGGCCGTGATCATCGCGAACAGGCCTTCCTTCTGCGCCATCAGCGGATAGGAAGCGAGCCGCCCGATATGGCCCTGGCGGAACACGGTGCAGGCGGCCACGTTCTGCTTCTTCGCCTTCTCGATCGTCAGTTTCATCGCCCGCTCGGTGGCCACGTAACCAAATCCCCAGTGCCCATCGACAACGGTTGTCGTCGGGCTCTCCTGGGTAATCACCCACGGAGCGCCCGGCACGATATGGCCCACCTTCACGCGGTCGATATAGGTCGGGATCTGGATGATGCCGTGGCTGTCATGCCCGGCCAGATTGGCCTCGATACAATGGCGCGAAACGATCTCCGCCTCGTCCGCCGGTGTTCCCGTAGCCTCCAACAGGGTCCGCGAGATCTGGTTCAAGCGTGCTGCCTGGACTGTCGGCATGGTCGGTATCCTCCTGGGTCGGGCTTTTTCTGGCAAACAGCACAGGTCCGATCCGGGTCGAAGTCAAGGCTCCAAAGCGGAAACCTCTATCGCCGAGGATCACAGACTGGCGTCCTCCAATCGGCCGGAGATTTGCCGCGCGGAATCGAGCGCCAATGCCGACAGGAACTCGATATCGCGTTCCGTCGTCTCGTTCCGGAATGCGCACGAGAACCAGGCTGCCGGTGATGATTTCAGGCGCGGCGAAGATCGGCGCGGCGATCCCGATCAGCTCCGTATCGATATCGCTCGCGACCGCGACGCCGCGCTTGCGAACCGCCTTCAGCGTGTCACGAAATTCCGGCCATCTTGTCCCGAGTCCCGCGGCGGCAATGTCGCCCGCATGCTGCAGGAACAGCCGCCGCAGTTGCTGCTGCGGCAGGTTGGCGAGAATGATGCGCGAAGCGGAGCTGCGAAACAGGGAGAATGGCCGGCCGCGGTCGAAGCTGGTCCGGATGCGCGGATCCGAGCGCTCCTCGAAGATGCTGAAGACCCGCAGCCCGTAATAGCGGCACAGCAGCTGCGTGCCGGCAACCTGGTCCCGCTGCGCCGCCATCACGCCGGGCGCGACGCGCAGCAAGGGGTCGGCGACCCGCATCTGCCGGTCCAGTTCGATGATCCGCGGTCCGAGCGCATAGGCGCCGCCGCCCAGCTGCGACAGAAAGCCCGACGCCATCAGGGCCTGCAGGTATCGATAGATCGTCGCCCGGGACGCCGCCAGCCGCTCGGCCATGCGCTCCGTGGTCCAGACGGGCTCGGCTTCGGTGAAGAGGTCCAGAACCCCAAGCACGCGGCTGGACGTGCTGACGGGGTCTGCCACGGAAAAATCGGATGGTTCGCCGTCAGCCATAAAGCGGGTTTCCCATAAAGCGGGGTTCCAGGGATGCGGCCGGCACCATGCCTTCCGCGCAACGGCGAGACTATCACAATATTCTCATATAACAAGAATACTTGACTAATCCCGATATATGCGGAAGAAGGGAAATACCAAGGACCGCACGGCCGCCAAACCCGGCGGGGGCACCCAGGTCGGAAACGGAGACAACCCATGAAGATCAAGCTTCATCACCTGAACCTATGCTCGAAGGATGTCCCGGCGATGGACGAGTTCTATCGCACGGTCCTCGACCTCGAGCCCGAACCGTCCCTGAGCAGCGCCCGCGTCACCGCGCAGGGCTACGCCGGCAACGTGGCGTTCGTGACCGACGGGAACATCCAGATGCACCTCGCCGAACAGGACCTGGCCGTCGGCTTTCGCACCGGCAACGCCGTCAACCCGCTGCACCGCGGCCACATCGCCTTCCGCACCGACGACATGGAAGCCGTCAAGCGGCGCCTGGAGGAAAAGGGCGTCCCCTATTCCGATTACGGCAACTGGGCGATGAACGGCTGGTATCAGATATTCTTCTACGACCCGGACGGAAACTGCATCGAGATCCACCAGGCCGCCGAGTAAAGGCACCGCGGCCGTCGGGGGCGGCGGCCGCAGCTTGAGTTGTTCGGCCTCATCGACCGCCCCGAACCCCGCGGCCGCATGGTATGCCCCGGCTTCGTCCCGGACTAGGCTATGTCAACAGGACAGGGAGAGCACCATGAGGATGAACGTCGCGATAGGCCTGGGCATCACCGAATTCCCGTTCTCCGGCGCGCCGGCCTTCTGGCGCTGGGTGGATCTGTGCGAGGCCGGGAACGTGGACAGCCTGTGGCAGACCGACCGGCTGGTGTCCAAGGAGCCGATCCTGGAATGCATGACCATGCTGGCCGCCCTGGCCGGGCGCACCAGGCGGCTGAAGTTCGGCGTCAACGTGGTTTCCCTGGCCATGCGCGACCCCGTGCTGCTGGCCAAGCAATGCGCCACGATCGACGTGCTGTCCGAAGGCCGCCTGCTGCCCGGCTTCGGCATCGGCAGCCCGCGCGGCCCGGAATGGACCGCCCTGCATCTCGATACCACCACGCGCGGGCGCAAGACCGACGAGGGGCTGGAGATCCTTCATCGCCTGTGGACCGAGGACAGCGTCGATTTCAACGGTAAGCACTACCAGCTCACCGGCGCCTCGATCTCGCCCAAGCCGGTGCAGAAGGAACTGCCGATCTGGATCGGCGGCGCGTCCGAGGCAGCCATCCGGCGCACCGCCAAATACGGCACCGGCTGGCAGGGTGGCCCGGAAACCCCGTCGCCAGATGGCCCCGGTCATCGCCGGCATCCGTGCCGCCGCAAAGCAAGCCGGCCGCGCCATCGACGAAGACCATTACGGCGCCGCCTTCCCCTTCCATTTCGGCCGGGTGGACGATCCCGGCATACCCCGAACGATGGAAGCCTACCGCAAGCGCACCGGCCAGGAAGCCGCCGATTATTTCGCCATCGGCGATGCAGGCACGATCATCGACCGCATCGAGGCCTACGTCGCCATCGGCGCGCAGAAATTCATCCTCCGCCCGATGGCGCGCGACGATGAGACCATGATGGCGCAAACCCGCCGCGTGATCGAGGAGGTCATCCCCGCCATCGCCGCCCGCTTCCCGAAACAACCCAAGGCGGCCTGAACCAACGGAGACACACCGATGCAACTCGGCATTCACCTGCCGCATGTCGGCCGCAAGGCCGGCCCGGCCTCCATCCGCGAGGCCGCCGTGCAGGCCGAAGACCTCGGCTTCGCCGATGTCTGGGTCAGCGAGCACATCATCATCCCCAAGGGCGCGCCCTATCCGCCATCGCCGATCTTCTACGAACCGGTGCTCACCCTCACCTGGGCCGCCGCCTGCACGAAACGGGTTCGCCTCGGCACCACCGTTCTGGTGCTGCCGATGCGCCATCCGATCCCGCTGGCCAAGGAACTCGCCACGCTGCAACTGCTGTCCGAGGGCCGCCTGATCCTCGGCGCCGGCGTCGGCTGGATGGAAGCGGAGTTCAACGCCCTCGGCGTGCCCTTCAAGGAACGCGGCCGGCGCATGGATGAGGGCATCGCCATGATGCGCGCCGTCTGGACGCAGGATCCCGTGACCTTCCCGACCAAATACATCGACGCCGAAATCACCGACATGCGCATGCGCCCGCACCCGCCGCATATCCCGATCTGGATCGGCGGCCAGTCGGACCCGGCGATCGCCCGCGCGCTGCGCCACGATGGCTGGCACGGCTCGCGCACCACGCCCGAGCAGGCGGTAGCCGTCGTCAAGCGCCTGCGCGCGACCCGCCCGGAGCCCGAATTCACCATCTCGCTGCGCAGCTCCTGGGACGGCAAGGACGACGGCGAACTGCGGGCCCGCCTGCAAGGCTTTGCGGCCGCCGGCGTGCAGCACGTGCTGGTCGAACCGGTGGACCGCGAAATCGCCGACTGGCTGCGCACCGTCGAACGGGTGGCGAAGGCGGGGGAGGGCGTCTAGGCTCCCGTCTGCACACAGACAGGAGCCCCATGATGACGCAGATCCCCCGCAGCGAGCGTGAGCAATCCCTGGTGGAAATCGCGCGGCGGGTGCTGCCGGCCGGCGGCTTCGGCAACATGCCAGGCGACGTGGTCATCCATCGCGGCCAGGCCGGCCGGATCTGGGACGTCTCCGGCAACGAATACGTCGACTTCCTGCTCGGCTCCGGCCCGATGTTCGCCGGCCACAACCACCCCGACGTGCTGGAAGCGGTGCAGGAACAGCTGCCCCTCGGCACCACCTTCTTCGCCAACAGCGAGCCCGGCATCCGCCTCGCCGCCGAGATCGTCGAGGCGCTGCCCTGCGCGGATCAGGTCCGCTTCGTCAGCAGCGGCTCGGAAGCCGACATGTACGCCATGCGCCTCGCCCGCGCCTTCCGCGGCCGCGACAAGATCCTGAAATTCGAGGGCGGCTACCACGGCATGAGCGATTACGGCCTGATGAGCCTGGCCCCGAAGCAGCCCGGCAACTTCCCCCAGGCCGTGCCGGACTCCGCCGGCATCGCCCGCTCCATCCGCGACGACGTTCTGGTCGCACCCTTCAACGATCTGCAGATGGCCGAAAGCCTGATCCGCGAGCACAAGGAAGAACTCGGCGGCGTCATTGTCGAGCCGCTCCAGCGCCTGATTCCGCCCCGCCAGGGCTTCCTCGAAGGCCTGCGCCGGATCACCGAGGAGCACGGCATTCCCCTGATCTTCGATGAAGTGGTCACGGGCTTCCGCTTCGCCTATGGCGGCGCGCAATCCTATTACGGCGTCACGCCGGATATCTGCACACTGGGAAAGATCATCGGCGGCGGCTTCCCGCTGGCCGCCATCGCCGGCCGTGCCGACATCATGGCGCATTTCGACCGCGGCCTGGTCGGCGATGACGGCTTCCTGATGCAGGTCGGCACGCTCTCCGGCAACCCCATCGCCGCCGCCGCCGGCCTCGCCACCTTGAACGTGCTGAAGCAACCCGGTGTTTACGACCGCGTCTTCGCCACCGGCCAAAAGCTGATGGACGAATTCGCCCGCATGCTGCGCAACGCCGGCCTCCCGGCCCAGATCGTCGGCATCCCGCCACTGTTCGACGTGGTCTTCGCCACCGGCGACATCGCCGATTACCGCGCCACGCTGCGCGCCGACAAGGAAATGCAGGGCCGTTTCAACCGCAACCTGCGCGCCTCCGGCATCTTCAAGGGCGAGAGCAAATACTATCTGTCCATCGCCCATGACGAGGCCGACATTGCCCAGACCCTGCAAGCCTTCGCCGCCGCCGTGGACGCGGAAGCCCGGCTGCGGGCCTGAAACCCATGGCCGAAACCCGCACGATCACCGTCTACTCCGACTACAAAAGCCCCTACGCCTATTTGGCCAAGGACCTCGCCTATGAACTGGAACGGGACTTCCCGGTCCGGCTGGACTGGAAGCCCTATATCCTGGACATCCCCAGCTACCTCGGCTCCGCCACGGTGGATGCCTCCGGCCAGGTGCTGGAAGAGCAGCGAAACGCCCATCAATGGCGCCGCGTCCGCTACAGCTACATGGATTGCCGCCGCCAGGCCCGCAAACGCGGCCTGACCATTCGCGGCACCCAGAAGATCTGGGACTCCAGCCTGGCCGCTGCCGGAATGCTGTTCGCCCAGCAGGCGAGCGACGACAGTATTCCGCCGCTACCACGACACGGTGTTCGAACGCTTCTGGCAACGCGCGCTGGATATCGAAAGCCCCGAAGCCCTCGCCGCCATCCTCACCGAAGCCGGCGCCGACGGCGCCAACTTCCCCGCCCAGGCCCCGGCCCTGCGCGAGGAAGTCGCCGCCATCAGCCGCGAAGCCGAAGCCCAGGGCGTGTTCGGCGTCACCAGCTTCATCCTCGACGGCGAACTCTACTGGGGACGCGAACACCTCCCCGACATAAGGGAAATCCTGGCGGCGGGCTGACATGCCCGGCCTGCCGGGCTTGACGGGTCAGTTGTGCTGCTCGGTGCCGGATTCTCCTCTATCCCGTTCGAACGGACGCTGGTCCAGAAGCCTTCGAAAACCGCTCCACAAAGATCAGGCTAGGTCGAAGCGATCGAGGTCCATCACCTTGGCCCACGCCGCCGCGAAGTCCTTCACGAACTTCTCCTTCGAAGTCCGCGCATGCATAGACTTCAGCGAGGGCGCGCAGTTGCGAGTTCGAACCGAAGATCAGGTCGACGCGCGTGCCGGTCCACTTGACCGCGTTCGTCTTCCGGTCGCGCCCCTCGGTACAAATCTTCGGAACCGGCTGATGGCTGCCATTGCGTGCCCATGTCCAACAGGTTCACGAAGAAGTCGTTCGTCAACACCTCCGTCTGCCTGGTGAAGACGCCGTGCGCGGAGCTTCCGGCATTCGCGCCCAGGACGCGCAGGCCGCCGACGAGAACCGTCATCTCCGGCGCCGTCAGCGTCAGCAACTGCGCCCGATCCACCAGCAGTTCCTCGGCCGACAGGCGTTGCCCGCCCCGGATAAAGTTGCGGAACCCGTCCGCTACCGGTTCCAGCGGCGCGAAGGAATGGACGTCGGTCTGGTCCTGCGACGCATCCATGCGCCCCGGCGTGAACGGAACCTTCACATCGTGCCCGGCCGCCTTCGCGGCTTGCTCGATCGCCGCGCCGCCGCCAAGGACAATCAGGTCGGCAAGCGAAACCTTCTTGCCGCCTGACTGCGCAGCGTTGAATTCCTTCTGGATCGCTTCGAGTTTCTGCAGCACCGTCGCAAGCTGAGCCGGCTGGTTGACCTCCCAGTCCTTTTGCGGCGCCAGGCGAATCCGCGCCCCGTTCGCGCCCCCCCGCTTGTCGGAGCCGCGGAACGTCGACGCCGACGCCCAGGCGGTCGAAACCAGTTGGGAAACCGACAGGCCGGCCCCCAGGATCTTCGCTTTCAGCGCCGCAATGTCCGGCTCCCCGATCAGCGTATGATCGACAGCGGGGATCGGATCCTGCCACGGCAGTTCCTCCTTCGGAACCAGCGGCCCGAGATAACGCACGATCGGCCCCATGTCGCGGTGCGTCAGCTTGAACCAGGCGCGGGCGAACGCATCGGCGAACTGATCCGGATTCTCAAAGAAGCGCCGTGAGATCTTTTCATAGGCAGGGTCGAACCGCAGCGAGAGATCCGTCGTCAGCATGGATGGCGCGTGATGCTTCGACGGATCATGCGCGTCCGGCACCGTACCGGCACCCGCGCCATCTTTCGGCTTCCATTGATACGCGCCGGCCGGGCTCTTGGTCAGTTCCCATTCGTAGTTGAACAGGTTCGAGAAGAACTCGTTGCTCCACTTCGTCGGCGTCTTGCTCCAGATGACTTCGATGCCGCTGGTGATCGCATCCCCGCCCTTGCCCGAGCCAAATTGGCTCTTCCAGCCCAGGCCCTGCTCCTCGATCCCGGCGGCCTCCGGCTCGGGGCCGACCAGAGCCGCATCGCCGGCGCCGTGGGTTTTACCGAAGGTATGGCCGCCGGCGATCAGCGCGACCGTTTCCTCGTCGTCCATCGCCATGCGCGCGAACGTCTCGCGGATATCGCGCGCCGCCGCGACGGGATCCGGTTTGCCGTTCGGTCCTTCCGGGTTCACGTAGATCAGGCCCATCTGCACGGCGCCCAGGGGATTCTCAAGGTCACGGTCGCCGGTGTAGCGCTCGTCCGCCAGCCACTTGCCTTCGGGCCCCCAGTAAATGTCCTCTTGCGGCTCCCAGGCATCCGCGCGTCCGCCGCCGAAACCGAACGTCTTGAAGCCCATCGATTCCAGGGCGACGTTACCGGTCAGAATGAGCAGGTCGGCCCAGGAGAGCTTCCGGCCGTATTTCTGCTTGATCGGCCACAGCAGCCGGCGCGCCTTGTCGAGGTTCGCGTTGTCCGGCCAGCTATTGACCGGCGCGAAACGCTGCTGGCCGGTTCCGGCGCCACCGCGGCCGTCACCGATGCGATACGTGCCCGCGCTATGCCAGGCCATCCGGATGAACAGCGGCCCATAATGGCCATAGTCGGCCGGCCACCAATCCTGCGAGTTCGTCATCAGGGCATGCAGATCCTTGATCACGGCATTCAGGTCGAGGCTCTTGAATTCGCGGGCGTAGTCGAAGGCCTCGCCCATCGGATTGGACAGGGCGGAGTGCTGGTGCAGAACCTGCAGGTTCAGCTGGCTCGGCCACCAGTCCCGGTTCGCGTGTGCGCGGGTCCCGCCCGTGAACGGGCACTTGCTTTCACTTGGCATGCTCTCTCTCCGGTTGTGTTCCGCTTTTCTTTGTTCCGTAATCCGCCCTCAGTCCGCGCGAAGCGATGCGGCTTTTTTGGCCAGGAACCCCCAGAGGCCCCCCAGAGACTTATCGTGCCGTCCCCTCACGCTGCGCGTGACACAAACTCGTGACCAATGACCTGGGCCTTATCCAGATCGTGGCAACACGGCTGCGCCTTCGTACGTTCGCACCCTAGGCCGGCGACGGCATCGGGTAAAATTGAAAAATTTGGTGAGGTTCATCGATCGGCTGATACGCCGCCGTCCGGTCATCAGCCGGTGAATGTCGCCTGCAGTGCCGCCACCCGGGCCAGCGCGGCGTCGGACAGCCGCCCCTTGTTGATCGCGGCCGCCGCCTGTTCCAGTTCGTCCTGGGTGGAAAGTCCGATCAGCACCGTGCTCATCGCATCGTTGGATATGGCGAAACGGATGGCGGCCTCGATCACGCTGCCCGCAAAGCCCTCATCCACCAAGGGCTGCAACCGCCGCGCGTTGGCGGCGTCCTTGGCGTAGCTGGGCGCCGAGCCGATCGGCGCCACGTCCTGCATGCCGATCGGGTGGCGATTTTCATGCCCGCTCAGCGCCCCGCCGGCCAGCACGCGAATGCCGATCACCCCGATGCCCGCCGCCTTGGCCGCCGGCATGATCCGCTGGAAATCCTGCGCCGGAAATCCGGGCGGCAGCGCCTGCATCGGGCTCGGGTTCAGCAGATTATGCGGCACCTGCGCGGTGTCCATCACCCCGGCGGCGACGATCTTGTGCAGTGCGGCGGCGTCCCCAACCGCGGTCATGCCGATGAACCGCGTCTTGCCCTGCTGGCGAAGTTTCTCCAGCGCCGGCACCACCTCGTTCAACACGGTTTCCACACTCAGATCCGGTGAGGCCCCGGCATCGGTGATCGCATTGTGCAGCTGGAACAGATCCACGCTGTCCATGCCCAGCCGTTGCAGGCTGGCATCCATCGCCTCCGCGATGGCGGCACCGATACGCCCGCGTTCGGCCGGCGGAACCCGCACCTTGGTGCCCACCAGCGTCTTGTCCTTCGGCGCCTTCAGCGCCCGCAGCACCCGGCCGAGATTGGTTTCCGACTTGCCGTCGCCGTACTGTGCGGCGGTGTCGAAATAGTTGATGCCCTGGTCGATGGCCCAGGCCACCGCGCGTTCCTGATCCGCCGGCGAGGCGTTCACCATCAGCCCGCCCACCGCGCCGCAGCCGAATCCGAGCGCCGATACCTTGAGCCCGGTCCGCCCGAGAATCCTCTGTTCCATGGTTCGTCTCCCGTTGATTGGGGCCATCTGGTCGCCGGCCGTTCGGCAGCATAACCTCTATTCAACAACCAGCCAGAGGAACCCTCCATGAGCAACACCGAGATCGCCGCCATCCGCGCCGACATCGCCTCCCGGCCCAAGCCGAAGGACATCGCGGAGATGCGCCAGAACATCGATGCGCGCGGCCTGGCGAACAAGCTTGCCGCCGACGTGGTGGTGGAGAAGGTGGATGCCGGCGGCGTGAAGGCGGAATGGACCCGCACGCCGAACGCCGACGCGGCCCGCGCGATCCTGTACGTGCATGGCGGCGGCTACGTGATCGGCTCGCTCGACAGCCATCGCCACGCCGTCTGCGAAATGGGCCGCGCGGCCGGCGCGCGGGTGCTGGCGCTGGATTACCGCCTGGCGCCGGAGCACCCGTTTCCCGCCCCGGTGGAGGACACCCTGGCCGCCTACCGTTTCCTGCTCGCCGGCGGCTTCAAGCCGGAGAACATCGCCATCGCCGGCGACAGCGCCGGCGGCGGCCTGGTGGTTGCCGCCCTGCTCGCCATCCGCGACGCCGGCCTGGCGCAGCCGGCCTGCGGCTGGGCGATCTCGCCCTGGGTGGACATGGAAGCGACCGGCGCCAGCATGACCAGCAAGGCCGCCGAGGACCCCACCGTGCAGAAGGAAGGCATCGACTTCATGGCGAGCAGCTACCTGAACGGCGCCGACCCGCGCCATCCGCTGGCCGCGCCGATGTATGCCGATCTGAAGGGCATCGCCCCGCTGCTGATCCAGGTCGGCGCCGCGGAAACCCTGCTGGACGACTCCATCCGGCTTGCCGGCGTCGCGGGCGCGGCGAACGTCCCCGTCACGCTGGAGGTGTGGCCCGAGATGATCCACATCTGGCACATCTACCACCCGATCCTGGCCGCCGGCCGGCGCGCCATCGCCCAGGGCGGCGCCTACGTCAAATCGGCCATGGACGGCAAGCCGCCCGTCGATGCGCGGGCCGGCTGAGGGGGGAGCGCATGACCAAGATCCTGGTGGACGGGCTGACCTTCCCGGAAGGCCCGCGCTGGCATGACGGGCGGCTGTGGTTCTCCGATTTCTATTCGCATCGGGTGATCGCGGTCGATCCGGCGGGCAAGACCGAAACCATCGTCCAGGTGCCGCAAATGCCCTCCGGCCTCGGCTGGCTGCCGGATGGCTCGCTGCTGGTGGTTTCCATGCTGGACCGCAAGCTGATGCGCTTCGCCGGCGGCGTGCTGAGCGAGTACGCCGACCTGTCCGGCCTTGCCACCGGCCCATGCAACGACATGGTGGTGGACGCCCAGGGACGGGCCTATGTCGGCAATTTCGGCTACGATCGCTTCAAGGGGGAGCCCGAACGCACCGCCTGCCTGATCCGCGTCGACCCCGACGGCCGCGTATCGGTCGCCACGGTGGAACTGCTGTTCCCGAACGGCACCGTCATCACGCCGGACGGCAAGAAGCTGATCGTCGCCGAAACCATCGGCCAGGCGCTGACCATCTTCGATGTCACCGAGGACGGCAGCCTGGAAAATCGCGGCGTGTTCGCGCAGATGCCGGACATGTTTCCCGACGGCATCTGCCTGGACGCGGAAGGTGCCGTATGGTTCAGCAACCCCCGCAAGGGCTACGTTGCGCGCGTGTTCGAGGGCGGGCGGATCGAACGCAGGATCGACCTGGCCCCCGGGCGTGGCGCCTATGCCTGCATGCTGGGCGGGGCGGACGGGCGCACGCTGTTCATCTGCACGAACTCCGGCAGCGGCCCCGACATGGCAACGAAAACCAACGGCCGTATCGAAACCATCCAGGTGGACGTGCCGCGGGCAGGATGGCCGTAGTCAGAGGTGCCGTAGTCAGAACTGGGGCTCCGCCCCAAGCCCCGCGCTCAGTCTCCGCGTCGGTGATCAGGCGCGGTTTTGCCGGCGCACAAGGCCGATGCCAACCATACCGACGCCGAGCAGGGCATGGCTGGCTCGGGAAAGGCGGGCGGCGCCTAAGTCGCTGTCGTGTTGCCGGAAGCCGCGCCGCTCGTACCGGAGCCGGCGACGCTCCTGGATGCCCGGAACCGATGCATCGGACGATTGGAAGCGACGGAAAGCGCTCGCCGGCCGAACGGCAATGCGGTTGCGCTTTCCGTGGCAGGCTTCCGCCGACCTGACGAAAGTCCCTATTTCTTCAAGGCCGCCTTGATGGTGTCCTCAGCGCCGCCAATCGCGTTCTGGATCGTGCCGGCGATCTTCTGTGCCTTCCCGTCGGCTTCCAGCTTGGCGTCGCCGACGGCGTGACCGACGGCTTCCTTGATGCTGCCCTTGATATGCGCGGCAGCACCTTCGATGCGGTCCTTGTTCATGGTCTTATCCTTTGATCGTAAATGGGTGGGAGAGCTGACGGGCTTTTGGAATGATCCTTGCCGCTCTCACCAGGATAAAGGGCCGAGGGGCGCACTTGGTTCCATTGAACCCGTACGCAGTTGACGAGCGTTCAGATCCTGGCGGCAACCGGATGGCTCGCGGCGCGCCGATCGAAAAACAGCGCCTGGCTGACGATCGCCATCACCGTTTCGGGGCGGAAAGGCTTGGTGATCAGGAACGTCGGTTCCGGCCGCTCGCCGGTCAGCAACCGCTCGGGATAGGCGGTGATGAAAATCACCGGCACCGGGCATTTGGTCAGGATCTCGTTCACCGCTTCCAGGCCGGAGCTTCCGTCGGCCAGGTGAATATCGGCCAGAACCAGCCCGGGCGCCTGATCCGCGATCGCGGCCACCGCCTCTTTATGCGTTCTGGCGATGTGCGTGACGCGATGGCCGAGATCCGTCACCAGCGCCTCCAGGTCGATCGCGATCACCGCCTCGTCTTCGATGATCAGGATGTCCGTGCTGAGTTGGGCCGCGATTTGCTGGCCCGCCTGCTTTATCAGCGTCTCCACGTCCGCGACCGACAGGTTCATCAGATCGGCGATTTCCTCGCTCCGGAAGCCTTCCTGCGCACGCAGCAGAAAAGCCACCCGTGGCAGCGGCGTCAGGGCTTCCAGGTTCCGGTCCGCAGCTCCCAACGCCTGGGAGGCGGCAACCGGATCGGCCAGGTGATGCATCGGGATCGATCCCCAGATCGTCAAGAACACCTTGAACAGCATCTTGCGCACGCCCTGGCTGTCCCCGGGGATTTCGTCACCTTCCACCAGCGCTTCGAGCGTGGCGATGGAATAGGCGTCCCCGCTGGCCTGGCTTCCGGTGAGCGCCCGGGCAAACCGGCGCAGATAGGGCAGCTGTGGTGCGATCAAGCCGGATAACGACCCGGATAGCGACATAGAATATCCCCCATCGTTGAAAGCGGCGATAACGGCACCGCCCGCGTCAATGACATTTAACGCGCCGGCCCACCGATTTGTTCCATCGCCCAGGGAACTTTTTCACCGGCCAGGCATTATCCTGGGTTATCTCCTATAAAGCGCTCGCATCATCACCGAATGGCGAGCTTCGGAACCTATCCGGTTTGGCGTCGTTGGAGTTCTATGAATGTGCGCGCACAAGGCGTCGAAGACGGGAAAGCCAGACATGATCACGGACCATAATCCCGAAAAGGCCGGCGCCGCCTCGTTGCCCCCCGTAACCGCGGGCCTGGAACCGGAATTGCAGGACCATATCGGCCGGCAGCTCAGGGCGGTCTATGACGAGGTCCTGAACGAGCCGGTGCCGGACCGCTTTCTTCGGCTATTGGCCGAGCTGGAACGAAAGCAGGCGGAAAAATCATGACCGCCGACCCGGTGGCGAAATCCGATCCGAAGCAGGATCTGCTGGCGGCCATCCCCAAGCTGCGGGCCTTCGCCATCTCGTTATGTGGGCGAACCGCGCGGGCCGACGATCTGGTGCAGGAAACGCTCGTGCGGGCCTGGGCCAATATCAAGTCCTTCGAACCAGGAACCAACATGGTCGCCTGGCTGTACACCATCCTGCGAAACGAATTCTATTCGGAATTCCGCAAGCTGCGCCGCGAGGTTGCCGATACCGATGGGAAATACGCCGCCAAACTGGCGACCCGGCCGACGCAGGAGGGGCATATGCAGTTCCTCGATTTTCGCGCCGCCCTCGACCAGCTCGCGCCCGATCACCGGGAGGCACTGATCCTGATCGGAGCGTCCGGCCTGTCCTATGAGGAAGCCGCGGGAGTCTGCGGCTGCGCCGTCGGCACGATGAAAAGCCGGGTCAGCCGCGCCAGGGTAAGACTGGCGGAACTGCTGCAGGAACCCCTGGATGTCCGCTCCGGCCGCGACATGGCGTGGGAGGCCGCGGTGGATCAGTCCTGGACCAGCGGCGGCGCCGTTCCCGGGGACCGATGATGCGGCGCCGCGGCTCCGCGCCGGCGCCGATCCTGGCCTGGGTATCGGCGAGCCGCCTGGCCGCCGATTCCGCTCCTCGCATGCATCGATAGCGGCCAATGCCATCGAGGGCGGGTATCCCGATCACCGATATTCTCCTGCGGGAACTGAACCACAGGGTCAAAAACAATCTTCAGATCATCGTCAGCCTGATCAACCTGAAGAAGCGTTTGGCGCCGCCCGACCGGTGGGACGACATTCGCTTCATCGAGGAACACGTGCAGGCGATGGCCGTCGCCTATCGCCTGGTCTACGCCACCGGCGACATGAACGAGGTGTCGATCGGCGATCTGCTTCAGGAGACGATCTCCGAACTGCGCCAGATCGCCCGGCTTGGTGCAAGCCATGTCCGATTGGAGGGCGCCTCCATCCAGGGAACCATGGGCCTGGACCAGGCCATTTCGCTCGGCATGTACCTCGCCGTCGTCCTGCCGCCCTATCTGGACGGCGCCTTGGCCAGCGCCGGATATGTAACCATCGCGGCCGCCCTGGAGGATAATTACCTCACCTTGCGGATCGCCGGCAGCTGGCCCGCTCCCGTGCTGCCCGATCTGCTGCGCAGCCGGCTGAGCGAGGCCTACACCAGCCAATTGCGCGCGGAAATTCTGTCGAGCCCCGGCGCCCCCGACCTGCGGATACGGGTCCACCTGGATGACCGGCGTTCGGTGATCATCCCGCCGCGGGAAACGGCCGCGCCGCCAGCATGACACCAGGGCGGATTGCACCCTGGGGCTGATTGGACATCGGGGCCGAAAAATCAGGGGACGGACGCGGCTGTAGCGCCCGGCGCAGCAGCTCCGCCATGCGGCCGCTACCCGACATCGTCCAGGCGGCAAGCCGGCCGTTTCAGGCCACACCGGGCGAGCGCCGCGGCGAGCCGGGCATCAAACAAGCCAACGCCAGAGGGGTTAGCGCCAGAGGGGTCAGCGCCAAACGGGCTTGCCCAGATTGACATCCTGCCCGGAGGTCAGAGCGCCGCCGGCGGCCCCGACCGCACCGCCGATGAGCGCTCCGGTCCCGGGGTTGCCGCCGGTGACCGCCCCCACCGCGGCGCCGGTGCCGGCGCCGATCAGACCGCCCGATACCGCGCGATCCCCGGTGCTGTAGCCGCAGGCGCCTGTCGCCGCGGCCAGCGCGGCGACGACCAGTAATCTTACGAAACGTAGTTGCATGACCATTCCTTGGTTGGAAGAAGACCTGGACAGGAAACGCCGTGCGTTGTCCTTTGGTTCCCGTAGCGGACCTGGCGATACTCGTTGATTTCAACGGCCAAGGTTTTCCACAGCCATCGAAAATCGACCGAAGCTTTCGCCCTGGCCAACGCCAGGCGTTCATGCACCGGCAGAATGCCCGCAGATCTATTCGGATGAAACTCTCGGAAGACCGCTAGTCGTCGATCTGAAACCCGGCCTAGTACCAGCCGAACCGCGGTCCACCGAAGAGCATCATTACGAGAAGAACGACCAGAATTGTGCCCACCAGACCGAGACCGCCACCGCCGTAGTGTCCCTGGCGGTATCCATAATACCCACCGCCTCCAACAAAGAAGAACAAGAGGATGACAAGAACGAGTATCATTGCGAACCTTCCTATAAGGGGGAGTTCTATTTAACGGACCCGGAGCATAAGAGTTCCAATGCTCCGGCACATTATCCGCCGGTACACTGACGATGCTTGAGCCGGCCGCCGTCGGGCCGGATCGGGACGCTCGCTCCGACTGCCGACAAAAGAGCGGCCCCCTCGAAAGGAGGCCGCGACAAGGCAGTTTGGGGCATCTCAGAGGGACTTCCTTCTGAGATATCCATACAATGACGGATGCGGAAATAGGTTCCCCAAGCCGTGCATGGTATTCTGGCGGTTTCCTGTCTTCGTTGAAGGCAAGCACCGTTTTATCCGAAAAAGATCCGCCATCTGCCGGTTCCGGTATATTCAGCAGCGCGATGGTTCGTCACGCTTGACTTGCTCGGCAGAAGCGCGTTGATGGTTCCTTGCGGAACGCCACCCTCCGGCGGGTAGTTGCGTGCCAAATTCAGGCGGGCAGGCCGATCCCATAGACATAGTTGCAAAGCATCCGGCAGGGCGGGAAGGGGAGCGGATTTTCGCTGCCGTCCCGTCGCGGGCCATCTCGAACGGGTTTTCGCCTTCCCGGCCGCAGCGCCATTTCCGGTTCCTGATCCTGCCGATCGCCTCTGTCTTGCTGCCGATCATCATGATGGGCGCGGGAGGATGGATCGAATGGCGGACAGCCTGGGAGGATGCCGGCATTCAACTGGGCCGCGAGGCGGATGCCGGGGCGGAATACGCCTCGCGCGTGCTCGCCGGCTATGTCGTCGCCACGGGGCGCATCAACGATGTATTGCGCGGGCTGTCGGATCAGGAGATCCGAAACCGTGAGGCGGAGTTTCATGCGACCCTGGGTAGGCTGGTAGCCGAACTGCCGCAGTCCACCAACAGCTTCGTGATCGATCGCAATGGCCGGGCGCTCGCGTCGGCGACGTTGTTTCCGGTCTCGCGGGACATCACCTTTGCCGATCGGGATTCCTTCGTCGCTTTGGCGGCGCGGTCGGCTCCCGTCATCCATGTCAGTCAGGTCTATTCGGGGCGCCTGGACGGCAAGTTGTTCTTTGCGATCAGCCGGCGCAGGGCCGGTGCCGGAAACGGCCTGCCGGCCTCCGAGTTCGATGGTATCACGAGCATTTCAGTTGATCCCTCCCTGGTGGCAACCGGCATGCGAAGGCTGCTTGGCGAGGCCGGGGACGTCATGACCCTGCTGCGCGAGAATGGGCAGGTGCTGGCGCGCAGCGCGGGCCCCGGGGGGTTTTTGCCGCCGGTGGCTCTAGCCTCGCCATTCCACGGGATTGTCGCGGGTTCCGGCGCTGGCATGTATCGCGCGGTCTCCTCGATCGACGGCGTGGCCCGGCTTGCCGCCGTTCGGCATGCGGAAGGCTTTCCGGTTTATGCCTCCGCCGCGCGATCCCGCGATGCCATCTTCGCCGAATGGCGCAATCGGATGGCGGTCCATCTGATCTTCGGTGTGCCGGCCACCTTGGCGCTGTTGGCCCTCAGCCTGCGGGTTCGCCGCAGCCAGTTAAGCCTGGCCGCGCGGAACGAGGCGCTGCAGCGGGCGCTCGGTGAGAGCGACGCCAGGCTCCGGCGCGTTCAAACCGCCGGCAGCGTGCTTTCCTTTGAGGTCGGGCCGGATGGCCAGATGATTTGCGACGAGGGGTTCCGAGAGCTTTGGGGCGTGCCGCCCAATGGCCGGCTGGAACTCGCCGCCTTGATCCGATGCCTGCAGCCGGATGATCGGGACGAGTTCGCCAGCGTCTTGCAGCGCCTGGGCCAGGAGGGCGGCAGCTTCCATGTGGAACAGCAGATCGTATTGCCGGACGGCACGCGGCGCTGGCTGATGACCCTCGGCGAGGCGACGCCTGGCGCCGGCGGCATTGCCGCGCGCATCGTCGGCGTGGCCATGGACATCACCGAACGCAAGCAGATCGAAGCCGCCGTGCACGAGCGGGAGGTGCGGCTGCAGGAGCTGCTGGCGACGCTGGATTTGGCCACGGTGATGGTCCGCGAGTTCGACGGAACCATCCGCTTCTGGTCGGAAGGCTGCGTGGCGCTGTTCGGATGGACCGCCGCCGAGGCCGTCGGGCGGACCACGCACGAACTATTGCACACCATCCCCCCCGTGCCGGATGAGGAAATCGCGGCGCAGCTGCTGTCGAGCGGCGAGTGGAGCGGCGACCTTCGCCAAACCCGGCGGGACGGAACCGAGTTGATTGTCGCCACCCGCAAAATGTTGCGGCGGGACGGTACTGGAAAGCCCGTCGCGATCATGGCAACCGCGGCCGACGTGACCGCCCATCGCAAGACCGGTTCGGAGCTGGAGCAACTGAACCAGCGCCTGGAAACCCTGGTGCTCGACGAGGTCGCCAAACGCGAGGCGGCGCAACAGCGCGCGGCGCATGGCGAACGGATCCAGGCGTTGGGACAGCTGGCAGGCGGGATCGCCCATGACCTCAACAACGTTCTGCAGGCGGTGATCAGCGGCGCGTCGCTGGCCACAAGGGAAGCGGAACATCCCGAACGCATTCGCCGTCTGGCGCGGATGATGACCGAGGCGGCGCAGCGTGGCGCCGCGGTGACCCGCCGGCTGCTGGTGTTCTCGCGCCGCGCGGACCTGCGGGCCGAGGCGATCGACCCGCGCGGCCTGCTGGTGGATCTTCAGGAGGTGCTGGCCCACACGCTGGGCGGGCATGTTCGTTGCGAGGTCCGGGCCGATGCCGGCCTGCCCCGTTTGCTGGCGGATCGCGGACAGCTGGAGACAGCATTGGTAAATCTTGCCACGAACGCGCGCGACGCCATGCCGGATGGCGGAGACATTGTTCTGTCCGCCACCGAGGAGCTGGTTTCGGAACAGGAACCGCGCCCCGCCCCGGTGGCGAGCGGGCGCTATATTCGCATCATGGTCACGGACACAGGTACCGGCATGGATGCCGCCACCCTGGCGCGCGTGCCCGAACCCTTCTTCACGACCAAGCGCGAGGGGCGCGGCACCGGACTGGGTCTGTCGATGGCCAGCGGCTTCGCGGAGCAATCGGGCGGGGCCCTGGAAATTCAGAGCACCCCGGGCCAGGGCACAAGCGCCTCCCTTTGGCTGCCCCGGGCGCCGGCTCATGCTTCCCGCATGCCAGCACCCGTCGAGGCGACCCGCATGGACCCCACCCACCCGGCGCGTGTGCTGCTGGTCGATGACGAGGCCATCGTGCGCGACAGCCTGGTCCAGCAGCTGGAGGCGATGGGTTATGTGGTGAGCGCCGCGCGGGATGGCCCTCAGGCGCTGGCGATGCTGGATGACGGTGTGGATCTGGACGTGTTGCTCTGCGACCTGTCGATGCCGGGCATGGGCGGTCTGGCGGTGATCCGGGAAGCCCAACGGCGCCGCCCGCAACTGCCGGCCATTCTGCTGACGGGGTACGTGGGCGATTCCGCCGCCTTGCCTGCGGAAGGGGCCAGCTTCGCGCTGCTGCAGAAGCCGGCGACGATCGCGGAACTGACCGACGTTATCGCCATTCTTCTGGCGGGACGCGACGGCGCCAATCCGATCGGCGTGGAAAGCAAGCCGCGCTGACACAGCATGCCATGCGGCTTCCTCGCGAATACGCATGGCAAGCCAATGTGCGCGCCGGGGAACCATTGGAGGGCGCCGGGCATTAGTCCTTCAGGGTGACAATGGCGTCACTCCATGGAGGTTGATATGGGACGTGGTATTCTGCTTCTACTGCTGGGCGTTCCGATCCCGGTGATTATCCTTCTGGCTTTGCTCTGGCACTGAGAACGCGACAAGGCATCTGATACAGTAGCGGGCGTTGCGTTGCCGCATTCGACCTACGCGGATCCCGCCTCCGGATACGCAGCCGGAAGCAAATATCGTTTGATCGCCAGGTGCCGATCGATGCGCCGATCCGCCGCAGGATCGAGGTAGCCCTTTGCCGCCAGAAAGAGGGCATCCGCTAGTCTGTTTTATTTGCAACACTTCTTGCGCCGGCACCTGGCCTCGGGTGCCGCCGGGGAACCTGGAACCAAGGTCCGTCAACAATGAACGCAATCATCTACCTCGTCGGTCTTGTCGTCATCGTTCTGGCTATCCTGGGTTTCCTGGGGCTGCGATAGACAGGGCATCGCCCGGTCTCCGCTCCGTAAACTCCAGGTGGTTCCAGAAACCGATCTGAATGGAACCATTCCGTCGCGATGACGTTGTCTCCATGGTTTCTCCAAAGACCGACCTGCTCGGATCAGGATCCGAAATCGATGAAAGTAGTCACATGAAAATGAACATACCGTTGATCGTCACCTTTATCGCGCTGGCCGGTGCGATGCCCCTGCTGACTGCCTGCAACACGACCGCGGGCGCCGGCAAGGATATCGCCAACACAGGCCAGGCGATCGAGAAGTCGGCGGACAAGCACGCTCCATAGCCTCGGCGGCCTGAACTCCCGCCGGCAACTGCATCCGGGATACGCCTTCGCCAAGCAAGGCAGGCGTGCCCGGCAAATGGAAAGGCACCCTGACATGCGCAAATCCTATATCGGCATCGGCGCAACGATCGCCGTCCTGGCGGCATCGTTCCCGGCCCTGGCCCAGAATGCGGGCACGGCGAACGACACGGGAGCGCGCCCCGGCCACGAAATCGGCACGGGCACTTCCCTGCCGCTGTCGAACAAGGCCAGCAACATCCATTCCTCCGACGCTCGGTCGACCGTCGCCCCGACGCTTCCCTCTCCACCGCTGGACGAGAATGCGTCTCCGAACGACTACCTGATGGCCGCGCGCAAATCCCTGTCCAATGGGCAGACCGGCATGGCGCAACAATCCCTGGAAATGGCGCAGACGCGCCTGCTGGACCGCTCCGTCCTGGCGTCGCAGGCGGACAACGCCAGTCAGGACCCTCGCGTCAAGCGGATCGAGGATGCCCGCCAGGCCTTGGGGAACGGGGACAGAAAACTGGCAATGCAGATGATCGACAGCGTGCTGGCACCCTAGGCTCGCCCGAGCGGGATCGCATCGGACGGCCGAAGCGATCCCGCGCGGAGAAGTTGTTTCAACGAGCCTCTATACTGGACCTCGCAAGCGTGGGGTCTGGCGATGCTCAAGCGATCCCGCGTTAGGAACCAGACGCGATGCAAACGATCCTGTTGATCATTCTGATACTCATTCTGATCGGGGTGCTCCCGGTCTGGCCGCACAGCATGGGCTGGGGCTATTTCCCCAGTGGCGGTCTCGGCATTCTGCTGATCATTCTCGTCGTTCTGCTGATCACCGGCCGCCTCTGATCCGGCGCGGCCGGTCAGACAAATATCCACCCGGGCGACGCTTCCCGCGTCTGCCCGATGCGCCAGCTAGCGGCGCGATCCATGAGAGTGACTTTCGAATGAACATCCATATGCGACAGGCCCTGTTTGCGTCCACCTTGCTTGCCTTCGGCAGCATCAGCATCGTCGGCGCGTCCGCCGCGCCCAGCGACGCGACCGCCGTGACACCATCCGGGATGCCGAACCACAAGCCCGTCCAGGCGGCGGTCGTTTCGCCCGACTCCAGGACGATGATGCAACGGGTTGAGAAGCGGATCACCGAACTGCATGCGGCTCTGCATGTGACCGCCGCGCAGCAGCCGCAATGGGACGGGTTCATCAACGTGATGCGCGAAAATGCGAAGCAGCTGGATGCCGCCGTGATCAGCGATGTGAACACCTTGGCGAAGATGACCGCGGTGGAGCAGATGCAGACCTATGCGAGGATCACCGAGCAGCATGCCAGGGATGTACGCAATCTGGTCCCGGCCTTTGCCAGCCTGTACGACGTCATGTCGCCCGACCAGAAGCTGAACGCCGACAATTATTTCCGCGCGGAGGCGAAACGCGCCAGACACGGCGGCAAGGCATAGGGAGCCGGCGCATGTTCACCCTCCGCAGCAAAACACCAACGCCCGTATGGATCCGTTCGTCGGCGACCGCGGCCTTCATGACCCTGGCGCTGGCGGTGCCGTTCGCCTCGCAGGCTTTCGCGGATGATGACGGGCATCATGACAACGGACATCATTATGGCCAGATGCGTCATCAACCGGCCAAGCGCGACCGCGGACAGTATTGGCGCAACGACCAGCGTTACTATCGCGAGCCGCCGGTCGTCTATGCGCCGCCGCCCGTGTACTATGGTCAACCGCCGGGCATGTCGCTGAACTTCCTGTTCCCCCTCTATCGCTAAACCGCGCGACATCCCCCAACGGGACCAGGGAGTTGCAGCGCGGCGGCGCGATCCCTGGACCTGTTGGAAGGCCAAACGGGGAAAGCCGCAGCCTGGCTATGCCTCGTGCCTGTGACACGAAACCAGATGCCCCGGCGTCCACTTCCTGGAGCCTGGGCACGTCCACCTTGCAGCGGTCCATCACATAGGGGCAGCGGGTATGGAACGGGCAGCCCGGCGGCGGGCGCATCGGGCTCGGCACGTCGCCTTGCAGGATGCGTTTGGTACGTTTCAGCCGCGGGTTCGGCACCGGCACAGCCGATAGCAGCGCTTCGGTGTAGGGGTGCAACGGGTTGGTGAACAGGCTGCGCTTGTCGGTGTATTCGACGATCCGGCCCAGATACATCACCGCCACGCGGTGACTGATATGCTCCACAACGGCCAGGTCATGCGCGATGAACAGGTAGGACAGTTTCTTGTCGCGCTGCAGATCCATCATCAGGTTGATCACCTGCGCCTGGATCGACACATCGAGCGCGGAAACCGGTTCGTCGCAGACGATCAGCTTCGGATTGAGTGCCAGGGCGCGGGCGATGCAGATGCGCTGGCGCTGGCCGCCGGAGAACTGGTGCGGGAAATTCTCCATCTGCGCCGGCCGCAGCCCGACCTGCTGGAACAACTCGGCCACGCGCGCCTTGGTCTCCTTGCCGCTGGTCAGGCCGTGCACTTCCAGCACCTCGCCCACGATCGCCCCCGCGCGCATGCGCGGGTTCAAAGAGGAGAACGGGTCCTGGAAGATGATCTGCATCTCGCGCCGCACCGGGCGCATCTGCGCGCGGCTCAGGCCGGTGATGTCGCGCCCGTCCAGCGTGATGGAGCCGCCGCTCGGCTCGATCAGGCGCAGCACCGTACGCGCGACGGTGGATTTGCCGCAGCCGCTTTCGCCGACCAGCCCGAGCGTCTCGCCCTCGTTGATGCTGAAACTGACGCCATCGACGGCGAACACGGTGCCCACCTGCCGGCGCAGCAATCCCTTGCGCACCGGATAGTGCTTCTTGAGGTCATGCACCTCGATGATCGGCGTGCTCATTTCGCGTCTCCCGCAAGCCGATCGGCGTGCCAGCAGGCCGCCCAATGGCCGGGCTTGCGCTGCTCATAGGGAGGGTATTCGGCCCGGCACTGCGCATCGGCATGGGCGCAGCGCGGCGCGAACACGCAGCCCGGCGGCAAATTGGTCAGCGGCGGTACCGATCCGGGGATTTCCTGCAGCCGCTCGACCGCAGACGAGATATCGCCGCTCATCACCGCCAGATGCGGCACGGAGGCCATCAGCCCGTGCGTGTAGGGATGCAGGGGCTCGGCGAACAGCGTGTCCACATCCGCCTCCTCCACCTTGCGCCCGGCATACATCACGATCACCCGCTGCGCGGTTTCCGCGACCACACCCAGGTCGTGCGTGATCAGCAGCATCGCGGTGCCGAGTTCCTTCTGCAGGCCGACCATCAGGTCCAGGATCTGCGCCTGGATGGTCACGTCCAGCGCCGTGGTGGGTTCGTCGGCGATCAGCAGCTTCGGGTTGCAGGCCAGCGCCATCGCGATCATCGCCCGCTGGCGCATGCCCCCCGATAGCTGGTGCGGGTATTCGCGCACGCGCTGGGCCGGCTCGGGGATGCGCACCAGGCGCAGCATCTCGACCGCCTTGTCCATCGCCGCCGAGCCCGACAGGTCCTGGTGCAGCCGCACCGCCTCGGCGATCTGGTTGCCGATGGTCATCACCGGATTGAGCGAGGTCATCGGCTCCTGGAAGATCATCGAGATGTCGTTGCCGCGGACATCGCGCATCTCCCTCTCGCTCAGCGCCAGCAACTCGCGCCCATCGAGCCGAACCTCACCGGCGACGATGCGCCCGGGCGGGGAGGGGATCAGCCGCATGATGGACAGCGCCGTCATGCTCTTGCCGCAGCCGGATTCGCCGACGACAGCAACCGTTTCGCCTCGCCCGACCGAGAACGATACGTCGTTGACGGCCGTGACGACGCCCTGGCGGGTGAAGAACAGCGTGGTAAGGCCGGAAACCTCCAGCACGGGGATATTGGAAGCGTCCATCAGCCGCGCTGCCGGGGATCGAGGATGTCGCGCAAGGCGTCGCCCAGCAGGTTGGTGCCGAACACCACCAGGCTGATGACGACGCCGGGGAAGATCACCAGCCAGGGGGCGGTGCGGATATATTCAGCGGCCGATTCCGACAGCATCCGGCCCCAGGACGGATAAGGCTCCGGCACGCCGAGGCCGAGGAACGACAGCGATGCCTCGGTCAGGATGGTGGAGCCAAGCTGCGCGGTGGCCAGCACGATCAGCGGCGCGATGGTGTTGGGCAGCACATGGCGGATGGCGATCCGCCATTCGCTCATGCCCACCGCTTTCGCCGCCTCCACCATCGCCAGTTCCCGCAAGGCCAATGTGTTGGACCGGATCACCCGGGCCGAATACGGCACCAGCGGAATGGAGATGGCGATGATCGTGGTCTGCAACGACGGGCCGAGTGCGGCGGACATCACCAGCGCCAGCACCAGCAGCGGCAGCGCCTGCATGATGTCGGTCAACCGCTGCGTCAGCAGATCCACCCAGCCGCCGAGATAGCCCGCGGCCAGCCCGATCGCCACGCCGAGCACGCTGCCGATGATGGTTGCGGTCAGGCTGACGGCCAGCGAGATCCGCGCGCCGTAGACCAGGCGGCTATAGACGTCCCGGCCCATGAAATCGGCGCCGAGCCAATGCTCCGCGCCGGGCCGGGCCAGGGAAACGGCGGCGTTGGTCGTCAGCGGATCGAACCGGGTGATGAAACCGGCGAAGATCGCGGCGAACACGAACAGCCCCAGGATGACCGCGCCGACCGCGCCGAGCGGATACTGCCGTGCCATGAAGCGCAGTTGGCCGAAAAACCCGTGCGCGTTGGCGCCGGCCCTGTTCAGCTCCGCGGTGTAGGTCTCGCCTGCCATGCGGTGCGGTCCTTAATCCGAATATTTGATGCGCGGATCGAGCACCGCGTAGAGCATGTCGACCAGGAAGTTCACGGTCACCACGACCACGGCGATGAACATCACCAGGTTCTGCACGATCGGGTAGTCGCGCCAGCGGATCGCTTCCACCAGGAAGCGGGCGACGCCGGGGATGTTGAACACCGTTTCGGTCACGATCAGCCCGCCGATCAGGAACGCGGTCTCGATGCCGATGACCGTGACCACCGGCAGCATGGCGTTGCGCAGCGCGTGCTTGAAGTTGACCGCCGCCGGCGAGGCGCCCTTGGCGCGGGCGGTGCGGATGAAGTCCTGGCGCAGCACTTCCAGCATGGAGGATCGCGTCAGGCGCATGATCAGCGCCGAGCTGCGAAAGCCCACCGCCGCCGCCGGCACCGCCAGCAGCAGCAACTCATTGAGCAGCGTTTTCGGTGGTTCGGTGTAGATCGGCAGCGTGCCGAAGGTGGCAACGAAGGCCATCAGGATCAGCAGGCCGAGCCAGAAGGCCGGCATCGACAATCCGCTGAGGCTGACCACGCGCAGCACGTAGTCCAGCCAGGTATTCTGCCGCACCGCGCTGATCACGCCCAGCGGCACGCCGATCAGCACCGCGAAGCTGATCGCCATGGCGGCCAGTTTGGCGGTGATCGGCAGGCGCGGCAGGATTTCTGACAGGGTCGGCTTCTCCGAGACATAGGAATAGCCGAGATCGCCATGCAACAGGCCGCCGATCCAGCTGATGTATTGCTCCGGGATGGACCTATCGAGGCCGAGATCCTTCATGATCTTCAGCTTCTCGGCCGGGTCCACCATTCCCGCGCTGTCGAACAGGATGTCGACGATGTTGCCGGGCACCAGGCGCAACAGCGCAAAGATGATCACGGAGATGCCGAACAGGGTCAGCAGCATCAATCCCAGTCGTCTGACCAGATAGGCACCCAAGTTCCGATCTCCCCCGTGTGGCGCTTGTCTGACTGGCTACTTGTCCAGCCAGACGTTCTCGAACCGGTAGCCGTTGTAGGAGCTGTTCACCATCACGGTGTAGCCCTTCACATAGGGCTGCCAGCAGGTCGCGGCGCGGTTGTGCAGGATGATCGGCCGGGCCACGTCCTCCTGCAGCTTGCGGTCGATTTCCCACACCAGTTTCTTGCGGGCCTCCAGGTTGGTTTCAACCGATTGCTTGTCGAACAGAACCTGCAACTCCTTGTTGCAATACTGCGTGTAGTTGCGCGCCGAGCCGCAGGCGTAGTTCTCGTAGAAGTTCTGATCGGGATCATCCACCGCGCTGCCGGTCAGGTTCAGGCCGACGGAATAGTCCTTGCGGGTTACCTTGGCGTCCCAGTTCGCGGTTTCCACCACGTCCAGTTCGCCGTCGATGTAGATCTGCTTCAGATGGTCGATCAGGATCACCGCGGGGTCGCGGTACTGGGGAATGTTGCGGGTGGAGATCTTCACGCTCAGGTGCTTGTCGGGGCCGTAGCCGTTCTTCTCCATCAGCTTGCGCGCCTCGGCCCGGCTCTTTTCCACGTCGGGGCCGTAGCCGGGCAGGGTGGCCAGCATGTCCGCCGGCATGCCCCAAACGCCTTCGGGCGGCGGCAGCATGGCGCCGCCGATATCGGACTTGCCTTCCGACAGGATGTCGTTGAACTGCTTGCGGTCGATCGCCAGCGCCATGGCGCGGCGGATATCGGCGTTGTCGAAGGGCGGCTTCTCCCGGTTGACGATCAGGTTGGTGCTGACATTCGTCGGCTCCAGGTCGCAGATCGCCTTCGGCGCCTGGGCCTTGATGTCCTTCAGCAGCGAGATCGTCACCTCGGTGGGGAAGGTGATGTCGAACTTGCCGGCGATGAAGGCCAGGATCGCGGTCGAGCGGTTCGGGATGATGGTGTATTCGATGCCGTCCAGATACGGCCGGTCCTTCCGCCAGTAATCGGTGTTGCGCGTCAGCTTGATCGACTCGTTCGCCTTGAACTCAACGAACTTGAACGGGCCGGTGCCGATCGGATGCACCCGCATGTCCTTGGCCGACACGTGGCAGGGATACATCGGCGAATAGCCCGAGGCGAGCAGCGCCAGCAGCGCCGGCTGCGGCCGGTTGAGCGTGAAGGCCACCTCGTAGTCGCCGTTGGCGGTCACGTCCTTGACGTTCTGGTACCAGGCCTTGCGCGGGTTCTTGCGCAGCGGGTTGCTGGATGTGCCGCGCAGCTGGTCCATCGTGCAGACCACGTCCTTGGCGGTGAACTTCTGGCCATCGTGCCATTTCACGCCCTCGCGCAGCTTGAAGGTGAGCACCGTGTTATCCGCGTTCCAGGCCCAGCTGGTCGCCAGCTCCGGCTCGATATTGGCCAGGGTGTTCTGCGGCGCGTCCTGCCTGTACAGCACCAGATTGTTGAAGACGCCCATGAACGGCACGTTGGTGGAGAACGTCGCCTCCTCGTGGATCGAGGCGCTGGCCGGGCTGTCGCGATGGTAGAAGTGCAGGATCCCGCCATGCTTGGGTTCATCGGCAAAGCCCGGCTGCGCGGTCGCCAGCGCGGCAATACCGGCGCACAGCACGGTCAGTCTCTTTAGACGTGGCAGCATGGTCGTCAGTCTCCCTTGGTGCATAATCGCCCATCTCGCCTGTTACATTACGCGGGGATGGCCCCGGCAATCAGGCGTCACATGCCTGCGATTTCGGCTTGTTTCTGATCGTGCGTCTAGCATGAAGCGTCCAGCCCGACCACATGGAAACGTCAGCCGGCACTTCGGGCCTGGCGATGATCCCGTCAGTCGCGGTGATGCAAAAAGTTACGAATAGTTCATTGCGCGACCTTGGGCGCTTCCACGGTGTTGCGCAGGGTGCCGATGCCGTCGATCGCCACCTCCACCACCATCCCCGCCCGCATCGGCAGCGCCCCGACGGAGGTCCCGCAGGCAATGAGATCGCCGGGCTGCAGCGTCATCTCGCGGGAGATCAGGCTGACGATGCGCGCGGGCGGCAGGATCATGTCGCTGGCCGGATAGTTCTGCCGCTCGCGCCCGTTCAGCAGCACGCGCACGCGCAGCGCCGACCAATCGAGCCCGGTGGCGATGGCCGGGCCGCAGGGGCCATAGGTGTCGCAGCTCTTGGCCCGCGCCCATTGCGGGAACGACGGATCGGCGTTGAGCAGGTCGAGGGCCGTCACATCGTTGACGCAGGTGTAGCCGAAGATCGCCGCTTCCGCTTCCGCCTCGGTTGCGTTGGCGCAGGTCCGGCCGATGACGATGCCGAGCTCGCCCTCGTACAGCGTTTTGCCGCTGTAGCCCGCGGGCGGAACGATGGCGCCGTCGGGGTGCTGGATGCTGCCGGGTGATTTCAGGAAATACAGCGGACCGGTGGGAATGGCCGAACCGAGCCTGGCCGCGAGTTCATGGAAGTTGTTCCACAGCCCGATGAACTTGCCGGGCCGCACCGGCGCCAGCAGCCGAACCTCGGCCAGTGCCACCGCCGCGCCGGAAGGGGCAGGGGCGGCAAACAGGTCGCCGGCATGCGGCTGGATCCACTCTCCGTCCAGCGTGCCAAATCCCTCCGCGCCGCCATGCTCATATCTCACCCACCGGGCCATGCCGCTTCCTCCGCGCTCCGTGCCCGCAGCTTGGCCACAGGGGGCGGCTGGAGACAATCCGCTTTTCCGGGCCATACTGCCGGCAAGCCAGACGCCGAGGGAGAAGCCATCTCATGCCTGCCGACACGCGAACTCCGGAAAACCTGCCGCTGGCCGGGATCACGGTGCTGGATTTCGGGCAGATCTACCAGGGCCCCTACTGCTCGATGCTGATGGCCAAGGCCGGCGCCAACGTCATCAAGATCGAGCCATTGACCGGCGAGCCGCTGCGCCGCCGGGCGCTCTCGGGCGGCAAGAACACCACGCTGCCGGTGGCGATGCTGAACGCGAACAAGCGCGCGATCACGCTGAACCTGAAGGACAGAGCGCGGCCGCGACCTGCTGTTCCGTATGGTCGCAGCGCGCCGACGTGCTGCTGGAGAATTTCGCCCCCGGCGTGATGGACAAGCTCGGCGTCGGCTGGGACGTGCTGCACGCGATAAACCCCGCGCTGATCTACGCCACCGGCACCGGCTATGGCATCACCGGCCCGGACCGCGACAATCTGGCGATGGACCTGACCATCCAGGCCGTCTCCGGCATCATGAGCGTGACCGGCGAGCCCGGCGGCTCACCGATGAAGGCCGGCCCCACGCTGGTCGATTTCATGGGCGGCATTCACCTCTACGGCGGCATCATGACCGCGCTGTTCGAGCGCAGCCGCACCGGCCAGGGCCGCCTGGTGGAAGTGGCGATGCAGGAGACGGTCTACTGCTCGATGGCCTCCTCCATGCAGCACTACCTCACCACCGGCGAAATCCCGCCGCGCACCGGCAACCGCCAGGCGGCGCTGAGCAGCGCGCCGTACAACGTGTATGCAACCAATGACGGCCACGTCGCGATCAACGTCGTCACCGAAGCCCATTGGCAGAATATGTGCACCGCCATGGGTCGGGAGGATCTAAGACCGATCCGCGCTTCGCCACCATGAAGGACCGCTCCGCCAACATGGACCTGACCGACGCGATCGTTTCCGCGTGGACGCGGACCTCGGGCAAGATGGAAGTGTTCGCCATTACCGCGAAGTCAAGATCCCCTGCGCCCCCGTGCGCAACGTGGCGGAGGTGATGAGCGATCCGCACATGCACGGCCGCGGCATGCTGGAATGGGTGGACCATCCCGAACTCGGCCGCGTGGTGCTGCCGAATTCGCCACTCCGCCTGCACGGCACGGACAAGGTGGCAAGCGTGCCAAGCCCGAACATCGGCGAGCACAACAATGACATCTATGGCGGCTGGCTCGGCCTGTCGGGCGATGAAATCAGCGAACTGAAAGCGGCCGGGGTCATCTGATCCCGCATCGGCAACGAGGATAAACGCATGCGACAGATGACAATGGTGGCGTTCCTGCAGGCGCAGAACTGCACGAACTTCGTGGGCTCCTGGCGCCACCCCGAAGCGATGCCGGATTTCACCTCCGCCGAGTATTACCGCCGCATCGGCCGTATCCTGGAAGCCGGCAAGTTCCATGTCGGCTTCTTCGATGATCGCCTGGCGATGCCGGACCGTTATGGCGCCAACCACGAGCACACCGTGGCGAACGGCATCCGCTGCGTGAAGATGGACCCGCTGACCATCCTCACCGTCATGGGCATGGCGACCGAACGCCTCGGCCTCGGCTCCACCGCCTCGACCACCTATTTCGAACCGTTCGACATCGCCCGCAAATTCCAGACCCTCGACCTGATGACCAACGGCCGCGCCGCCTGGAACATCGTCACCTCGATGAACGACAGCGAGGCGATGAACATGGGCCGCGAGATGCACCTGGAACACGATTTGCGCTACGACCGCGCCGACGAGTTCCTCGAAGTCGTCACGGGCCATTGGGATAGCTGGGAAGACGGCGCGATCGTCGCTGAACAAGGAAACCGGCCTGTTCGCCGAACCCGAAGAAGGTCCACCGGCTCGATCACCGCGGGAAATTCTTCAATTCGCGCGGCCCCTTCACCGTGCCGCGCTCGCCGCAGGGCCATCCGGTGCTGATCCAGGCCGGCCAGTCCGGCCGCGGCCGCCAATTCGCCGCCCGCTGGGCCGAACTGCGTCTTCGTCGTCTATCACGGCATCGAAAACGGCAAGCGCGACTACAAGATCCTGAAGGACGCGGTGGCCGCCGCCGGCCGCGATCCGGAGGACGTGAAGATCACCGCCGCCGTCTACCCCGTGGTGGCGGAAACCCGCGCCGAGGCGGAAGACCGCGTCGCCCTGATCGACACCCTGCCGAAGGACATCGACAAGCTGTCCCTGCTGTCCGAAGTGCTGAACTTCGACTTCTCCACCAAGGGCATGGACGAGCCGTTCAGCGACGAGGAGATCGCCAGCATCTCCGGCGTGCAGACCATGCGCGACCGGGTCATGGCCGTCAGCGGCAAGGCCAATCCCACCACGCGCGACTTCATCGAGATCAGCGGCCGCGGCACCTTCCACGACCACACCCGCATGATCGGCAGCCCGAAGGACGTCGCGGACGGCCTGGAGCAATGGTTTTCGGAACGCGCCTGCGACGGCTTCGTCATCGCCGCCTCCCATGTGCCCGGCGCCTACGAGGATTTCGTCAAGCTGGTGGTGCCGGAACTGCAACGGCGCGGCCTGTACCACAAGGACTATGCCGGCGTGACGCTGCGGGAGAACCTCGGCCTGGCCAGGCCGCGCGCCGTGGGGTTTCCCGGTCGCGTCTCCGCCTGAGTATCCGTCGGCCACCGAAGGAGTTTGAAATGTTGCGATTCAACGGCACCTGGAAGATCGACATAGACAACGCCAGCAAGTGGGACACCGCCACCAAGGCCTACATCCCGGATGCGGTCGGCGAGGAGATCATCACCATCCGGGTCGAGGATGGCGTGCAGGATTATGAAGTCCTGTACGGCGACGACCCCGTCATCCGCATGGGCTACACGGCCCGCTTCGACGCTCCGGAGTGGGTGCCCTACTCGGTCCGCGAGATCATCACCGCCCCCGGCGTCGATCCGGCAAAGGCCGTGGCGGAATTCCGCCAGCGCATCGGCGCCAACGAAGCCTCGAACGCGCGCAACTTCCAGGTCGGCAAACCCTACGGTCTCGTTCGCCTGGTCTATGTCGACGAGCGCACGCATTACCGGATCGGCAAGTCCGAGGACGGCCGCCCGCAGAACGTCCTGCTCCGCCGGCTGGCCGAGGACGGCCGGTCCTACAGGACCAGCCTCCTCGACGCGGAAGGCGTGGTCAGCCGGATCCGGCCGTTTATTAAAGTGAAATGATTCTGTGAACCAAGGCATGCAGCAATGCCGCTTGGCATTGCACCAACGTTGCTTGTCGAAGAACAGGGTGCAGTGCGAAGGCGCACTGCATCCGACGCTGGCTTCCTAACCAGCCACTTTCCGGATCGTCGGCGGCTTCCAGGTGCCGTCTAGGATCGAGGGCGGCGTCTCCTTGGGCCAGTAGAGCCGCATCATCGGGATAAATTTCCCGGCTTGCGGTGTCGGCAGCCAGTTCGCTTCCTTCGCGCCACCGGGCGAGTTCGCCTGAAGGTAGAGATCGACCGACCCGTCCGTGTTGTGCCTGAGGGCGTTCCGCGCACTCAGGGTGTAGCGGTTCAACTTGTTCGGCACGAAGAAATATTGTCCGTCATACATCGTCAGCGACCAGAACCCATCCACGGGCGGAAGTTGTCCCGCCGGGAAGTGCAGGATGTAGCGGTTCGTGGCATCGAAAGGCTTGCCGTCCTCATCGGTCTCGGCAATCGGGTAAATCGCATCCTGCGACAGGTTTGCGCCGAGACCGATGGCCGTCACCAGGGCACGCAAGCGGTAGTCGGTGCCGTAGCTGCCCATGCCGGCGGTGAAGACACTCCACCCATTGGTCAACTTCACCTCTTTCAGCAGCCCCATGATCGAACCCTGTGCGGGCTTGGGGGCTGCCTGCACCGCAGCCATTTGTGCGGCAGTCAGTTTTGCGGCGTCGAAGCTCTGGCCGGGAACAAGGCCGATCTTCGCCATCGTCGCAACCATGGGAGCATCCGCTGCCGCCGGTGGGTTGGTCTTCATCAGTTCAGCGAGCAGCGCGAAATAGGTTACGCCATCCATCGACTTGACCTGCTCCCGTACCGGGAGCTTCGAGTTCCAGGCGGGATTTATCACGCCGTTGGGAGGGGTGTAGGATTTCCCCCAGGCGCTGAGCGGGGTCAGCTTGTATTGTGCCTGGATGGCATTCACGGCGGCATAGTCGGCAGGCGAGCCGGTCGAGTAGGTGCGTCCCAGCACCCAGACTATGCTGGTGGGCGATTTGTACGCGGCCTTGATGCCGGGCGGCAATGTGCCGGTCCAACCCGGGCCGGTGATGGCGAAATCACCCGCTTCGGTCCCGGTCGTGCGCTTGCCAGGATCGGCGAACACGTTCGTCCAACCGGACAGCATGGGCATGAGGTAGTAGCGACCGTGCTCGGCCGGCACATGCAGGATGTAAGGCTCCTTGCCGACATCGATCCATGCCGTTGAATAGAGCGTATCGGCGTTAGGAGCGGTCACACGCTTATCAGATGCAGCAGGGTATTTGCGCACGTTGACGAAGGTGCCCATGGGCGCGTTCTTGCCGTCGGGTTTGACCACATTCGTAAAATTGCGCCGGGTCAGTTCCATGGTCACCAGCGGGTAACCGTAGACATAGGCATCAACCGCGGCACTCTCGGTCTCGGTAGGAGCTGCCAGGGCCGGCATGGCACCGACGGCCATCCCGAGCAGAAGGGCGCCAGCAAAAAGGCCGTTCATCAAGCGACGGGTCTTCATTCGGAACGTCCTTCCTGCTGCGTCAGATATACTACTTTCTTTCAATTATGGCGTAATGAATGGACGAAGGCAACGGTCGGCGGATCACTGTCATGCGCGTCCTGAATTGGGCGTGCCGAGCCGGTTGCAGTCACGCAGTGCGTGATTTAAGAATTTTGGCGTGTCCCTTCGGGCCGGGTGCTATGCGCAAAACGCACCGGGTCGCAAGGTGTCTCGGCCATCCGGTGCCGTCCGCGCCGCCGGAGCTAATGGCATGCTGAGGTGCCGATCACCTTGCCTGCGGATCGAAACGCGAGCAACGCTCACCACCCAACAGAAGTTGGTTCCAAGGAAGGTCCTGTCAGATCCCGACGAGGAAGTCGCGGACAAGGGTGATCGTCGCCTGCGGATTCTCTTCCATGATCCAATGGCCCGATGCGGGTATGATACCCTCCCGCACATCGGTGGCGGCGGCCCGCATCACTGCGGCCATTGTCGTGCCGAACGATTTCTCGCCCCCGACCGCAAGAACCGGCATCTCCAGCCGGGCTCCAGTGGCAAGCCAAGCGCGGTTGTCGGCCGCGTCCTGGTCGAAGGCCGCGAACTGCGCGAAGCCCGAGTGCATGGCGCCAGGAAGGGCGTAGAGTTGAGCGTAATGGGCCCGGGCCGCCTCATTGAACCTGGCGGGATCGGCCGAGAACTCATTCCAGAAGCGGTCGAGATAGATACGCTCGCGGCCTGCGACCAGTCGCTCCATGTCGGGGCCCCCGAAGCGAAAATGCCAAAGCAGCGGGTTCTTTAAGATCTCCTCCCAGGGGCCGACCCCCGGGATCGGTGCGTCGATCAACACCAGTCGCCGGACCCGTTCAGGATGCTGTGCGGCGAACTGGAAGGCGACCATGTTGCCGATGTCATGGGCGACGAGGTCAATCTGGCCAATTCCGAGCACGGCCAGCAGACCGGCGACATCGCCCGCCTGGGTCTTCTTGTCGAAACCACCGGAAGGCTTCGCGGATAGGCCCAGGCCGCGCAGGTCAGGGACAATGACCTTGTGGTCGCGCGCCAGATCGGCCGCCATCGACGCCCACATGTCACCGGTCTCGCCATAGCCATGCAATAACAGCACGGGCTGGCCCTGGCCGCCGGTCCGGACATACAAGGTCGTGCCATTCGTCTGGACGTCCTGTGCTTGAAACCCAGCGGGCAGTGCGAGTGTATTGGTCATGGCGGGCCTCGGTGTCTCCGGGAGGGCACGGACCACCCGCGACCATTCCGCGTTTCGCTTGGCGAAATTACGCCTCTTCTCGACGCAAGCCTATGAAATTTGCAAGCATTTCAGCTTTATCGACACCACAAGCTGACCGGCGGCACGGGTAGCGCGGCCGAGCGGGATGGAGGTCATGGAGAAATAAAGAATGACGCACCGTCGTCGCAGGGAGACGTTATCCATGGCTCGGCGCGTCCCGAAGTTTGATGTGAATGTCGCCTTTAGCTGGAAATTGGATATTCAGGCTGGGAAACCACAGCTTCATCGGCCAATTCGAGGGTTTTGGAGAACATTTTACCATTTTATCGGTTAGGCTTGCTTTTTCGGGGAAAATTTCCTCTTTATCGCGCCCCTTTGCCCGCCCCGCCGATCCGGGGCCGCTTCCCTTGGAGACGCACGTGACCCCACCGATCCACCGCCGCGCGCTGCTGGCCGCCGCCCTCGCCGCGCCGGCCCTGCTGTCCGCGCGCTCCTCCGGGCCGCCACGCCGAAGGAAATCACCATCGACTGGGCGACCTACAACCCGGTCAGCCTGGTGCTGAAGCAGCAGGGCCTGCTGGAGGCGGAGTTCGCCAAGGACGGCACGACCATCCGCTGGGTGATGTCCGCGGGCTCGAACAAGGCGCTGGAATTCCTCAATGCCGGCTCGCATCGATTTCGGCTCCACCGCCGGCGCGGCGGCGCTGATCGCCAAGGTGAACGGCAACCCGATCAAATCCGTCTACGTCTTCTCCCGCCCGGAATGGACCGCACTGGTCACCAAGGGCGACAGCCCGATCAAGACCGTCGCCGACCTCAAGGGCCAGCGCATCGCGGTCACCCGCGGCACCGACCCGCACATCTTCCTGGTGCGCGCGCTCGCCGAGGCCGGCATGAGCGAGAAGGACGTCAAGCTGGTGCTGCTGCAGCACGCCGACGGCCGCACCGCGCTGGAACGCGGCGACGTGGTGGCCTGGGCCGGGCTGGACCCGATGATGGCGGCGGCCGAGATCGAAAGCGGCGCGCGGCTGTTCTACCGCAAGCCGGAGGCCAACACCTGGGGCGTGCTGAACGTGCGCGAAGCCTTCGCCGCCGAAAACCCCGAGACGGTCGAGCGGGTGCTGGCGGTGTATGACAAGGCGCGCATCTGGGCGGTGACCCACCCGGCGGAACTCAAGGCCATGCTGGTCACGGCGATGAAGCTGCCGGACCCCGTGGTGGCGCGGCAGCTGGAGCGCACCGACCTGTCGTCGGGCCAGATCGGCGCCAAGCAGGCCGCGACGATCATCGCGGCCGGCAAGGCCCTGCAGGCCGCCGGCGTGCTGGATTCCGGCGTGGACGTGACGGCGGTGACCAACGGATTGATCGACCCGTCCTTCGCGGCCAAATTGCCTGCATGAATTCGGTCGCTATGTCCGCTGGCGTGTCCGCCCCCGAACCGGCCAGCACGCCAGCGGGCGGCGATCTTGTCCGGCCCGCCGCCTCGCGCGCCTGGAAGATCGACTGGATGGTGGCGCTGATCCTGCCGGTGCTGCTCGGCATCGCCTGGGAACTGGCGGTGCGGTTCGGCTATGCCTCCGGCCGGCTGATGCCGCCGCCGTCGCGCCTGGCCGTCACCGCGCTGGCGCTGATCCGCAGCGGCGAATTGCAGACCCATATCGCCGCCACCATGACCCGCGTGGCGCTGGGCTTCCTGTTCGGCTCCATCGCCGGCACCGCCATCGGCACGCTGGCCGGGGCGAGCGCGCCGATGCGCCGGCTGCTCGATCCCTCGATCCAGGCGCTGCGCGCCATCCCCTCGATCGCCTGGGTGCCGCTGTTCATCCTGTGGCTGGGCATCTTCGAAACCTCCAAGCTGGCGCTGGTCTCGCTCGGCGTGTTCTTCCCGGTCTATCTCGGCGTGTTTTCCGCGATCCAGGACGTGGACCGCAAGCTGCTGGAGGTCGGCCGCGTGTTCGGCCTGTCGCCGCTCGCGCAGGTGCGCCGCATCACCTGCCGGCGATCCTGCCGACCTGGGTCGCGGCGCTGCGTTCCGGCCTCGGCCTCGGCTTCATGTTCGTGCTCGCCGCCGAACTGCTCGGCGCGTCCGAGGGGCTGGGCTATCTGCTGCTCGACGGCCAGCAGATGGGCCGGGCGGACTCCATCCTGGTCGCCATGATCACCTTCGCCATCCTCGGCAAGATCTCCGACGGCGTGATCGTGGCGCTGGCCCGCCCGGTGCTGCGCTGGCAGGACACGGCAAGGACGCGGCTATGAGCCACCTCACGATCGAACGCGTCAGCAAGGTCTACGCCGACGGCACGCAGGCGCTGGACAATGTCTCGCTGCGCGCCGAGCAGGGCGAGATCCTGGCCCTGGTCGGCGGCTCCGGCTGCGGCAAGACCACGCTGCTGCGCCTGATCGCCGGTCTGGATCAGGCCAGCGCCGGCAGCATCGCGCTGGATGGGCAGGTCATGGCCGGCACCCATCCCACCATCTCCGCGGTGTTCCAGGAACCGCGCCTGCTGCCCTGGCTCAACGTCGGCCGGAACATCGGCTTCGGCGCCCAGCGCCTGAACAAGTCCGAGCGCGACGCCCGCACCCGCGCGCTGCTCGAACGGATCGGCCTGTCCGGCTACGGCGAGCATTTGCCGAAGGACCTATCCGGTGGCCAGCAGCAGCGCGTCTCCATCGCCCGCGCGCTGATCGGCCATCCCCGCCTGCTGCTGCTGGACGAACCGTTCTCCGCCCTCGATCCCTTCACCCGCGCCAGCCTGCATGAACTGCTGCTCGGCCTGTGGCAGGAATTGCAGCCCAGCGTCGTCATGGTCACGCATGACGTGGAGGAGGCGGTTGTCCTCGCCGACCGGGTGATCGTCATGCGCCCGCGCCCCGGCCGCCTGTCGGAGACGATCACGGTGCGGCTGCCCCGCCCGCGGGATAAACTCTCCCCGCTGTTCGACGGCGTGAAGCGGCGTGTTATGCAGGCGATCGATCGTTCGCTGTCAGATGAGAAAAAGCCGACCCGGGGCCAGGCCGCCGACGGCTCCTCGCTCTGGTGGTAAACGCCGCCTGTCAACGACCGAAAGGATTGTGCCATGGATGCCAACGAACTCCGCGCGATGCAGGCGCCGCTGAAAAGCCGCTACAAGGAAACGCCGGACGCGGCCACGATCACGCTGCGCGCCACCGGCGAGCTCGACAGCGCCTCCATCGCCTGCAAGGTCGAAACCGGCCGCGCCATCGCCACGGCCGGCCTACATCCGCTGACCGGCGGGTCCGGCATGGAGCTCTGCTCCGGCGACATGCTGCTGGAAGCCCTGGTCGCCTGCGCCGGCGTGACGATGAAGGCCGTCGCCACCGCGCTCGAAATCCCGCTCCGCTCCGGCCGCGTCACCGCCGAGGGCGATCTCGATTTCCGCGGCACGCTCGGCGTGGACAAAGGCGCCCCGGTGGGCTTTCGCGCCATCCGCCTGAGCTTCGACATCGACGCCGACGCGACCGACGAGCAGATCGCCACGCTGCTGAAACTGACCGAACGCTACTGCGTCGTGTTCCAGACCATCAACCAGAAACCCGCGCTCGACGTGATCGTCAACCGCGCCGCCTGAACGAGGAAACGCACCATGTCTGATGCCCCCAGCTACGGCTTCGCCACCCTGTCGGTTCACGCCGGCGCCAGTCCCGACCCTTCCACCGGCGCCCGCGCCACGCCGATCTACCAGACCACGTCGTTCGTGTTCGACGACGTCGATCACGCCGCGTCCCTGTTCGGCCTGCAGGCGTTCGGGAACATCTACACCCGCATCGGCAACCCCACCAACGCCGTGCTGGAAGAACGCGTCGCAGCACTCGAAGGCGGCACGGCGGCCCTCGCGGTCGCTTCCGGCCACGCCGCGGAGTTCCTCACCTTCGCCACGCTGATGGAGCCGGGCGACGAGTTCGTCGCCTCCCGCAAGCTGTACGGCGGGTCGGTCAACCAGTTCAACCACGCCTACAAAAGCTTCAACTGGACCGTGAAATGGGCCGAGGACGAAAGCCCCGAGGCCTTCAAGCGCGCCATCACGTCCAAGACCAAGGCGGTCTTCATCGAATCGATCGCCAACCCCGGCGGCGTGATCATGGACATCGCCGGCATCGCCGCGGTGGCGCATGAGGCCGGCGTGCCGCTGATCGTCGACAACACCATGGCGACCCCCTACCTGATCCGCCCGTTCGAGCACGGCGCCGATATCATCGTGCACTCCGCCACCAAGTTCCTCGGCGGCCACGGCAACTCCATCGGCGGCGTCATCGTCGATGGCGGCAAGTTCGACTGGATGAAGTCCGGCCGCTACCCGATGCTGTCCAAGCCGCGCCCGGAATACTCCGGCATGGTTCTGGGTGAAACCTTCGGCAATTTCGGCTTCGCCATCGCCTGCCGCGTGCTCGGCCTGCGCGACTTCGGCCCGGCCTTGTCGCCGTTCAACGCCTTCCTGATCCTGACCGGCATCGAAACCCTGCCGCTGCGCATGCAGCGCCACTGCGACACCGCGATGATCGTGGCGAAGCACCTGGCCGCCCATCCCGCCGTCGCCTACGTCAACTACGCCGGCCTGCCCACCGACAAATACCACGCGCTCGCCCAGCGCTACACGCCGAAAGGCGCCGGCGCGGTCTTCACCATCGGCCTGAAGGGCGGCTACGACGCCGGCGTGCGCCTGGTCTCCAACCTGTCGCTGTTCTCCCATCTGGCGAACATCGGCGACACCCGCTCGCTGGTCATCCACCCCGCCTCCACCACCCACCGCCAGCTCACCGACGAACAGCGCGCGGCAGCCGGCGCGGGCTCGGAAATCGTCCGCCTCTCGATCGGCCTGGAAGACGCCGCCGACCTGATCGCCGACCTGGACCAGGCGTTGGCGGCCGGGTAGGGAAGGAAGCAAGGCCAGGGGGCGCTGCCCCCTGGACCCCCGCCAAAGGCTCGCCTTTGGAAACATTCCATTGTTTGGATATGAAACGGGGGCTACCCGGACCTCTCAGGGTCCGAGTAGCCCCCGTTTCATATCCAAACCAGTAGAGGGTTCTAAGGGCTAGCCCTTAGCGGGGTCCAGGGGCAGAGCCCCTGGCCTTCCTTTCCACTCAGCCGCCTCCGCCAGGACCGCCGCCTCGGCGCGCATCCAGACGGAGGTGTCGTGGAACACCGCGCCGCCCATGGGCGGGGCCGGTTCGTCGCTGGTCAGGGCGTTGATGCCGATGCCGCCTTCGAACGCGGCGTTCGGCCAGACGCTTTCCACGATGATCACGCCTGGCTGCATGCCGCCGGTGATACGGACGTGCACAACCACCTCGCCGCGTTCATTGCCAAGGCGTACTTTGCCGCCTTCTTCCAGGCCCAGCCTGGCGGCGTCGTCGGGATGGATCATGGCGGTGGGGCGATGTTCGCGCTTTTGCGACTGGGGAACTTCCGTGAAGCTGGTGTTCAGGAAGCTGCGTGCCGGTGCGGTGACCATGCGGAACGGCCGGGTGGGGGCAGCGTCGTCGATGATGGCGAAGTGATCGGGCAGTTTCGGCATCCGGGCATGGTTCGGTCCGATACGGCTCCAGTCCGGCGCGAAGTGAAACTTCTTGTCCGGATGGCCGAAACCGTTGAGGAAATGCGCGTCGTCGAACTTCGGATGCACATCCACCCAGCGCCGTTCCAGCACCGTGGCGGCGTTCGGCCAGCCGGACGAGGTCAGCAACTGGTCGATCAGTTCCATCGCCGTCATGTCGAAGCCGGGATGCACGGCGCCGAGGCGGCTGGCGAGGCCCTGATGCACCTCGTGATTGGACCGGCAGGTGCCGGGCGGCTCGATCAGCTTGGGGCCGATCTGGATATGGCTGTGCCCGCCGGCCTGGTACAGGTCGTCGTGTTCCATGAACATCGTCGCGGGCAGCACGATGTCGGCAAGCTGCGCGGTTTCCGTCATGAACTGTTCGTGCACGCAGGTGAACAGATCCTCGCGCAGGAAGCCGCGACGCACGCGGTTGCTGTCCGGCGCGACGGTGACGGGATTGGTGTTCTGCACCAGCAGGGCGTGCACCTGCGGGCCGTCGCCGAGCGCATCGCGAACGCCGGTCAGCACGCTGCCGATGCGGCTCATGTCCAGCACGCGGGTCCTTGGATCGCGTACGTCCCAGCCCTCGACCAGGGATTTGTTCCAGTTATAGACGCCGCGGTTGTTCCAGAACGCACCGCCGCCCTCGTGGCGCCATTTGCCGGTCACGGTCGGCAGGCAGGTCACCGCGTGCAGCGCCGCGGCGCCGTTGCGCATGCGGGTGAAGCCATAGCCGGTGCGGATATAGGCGCGCTCGGTGGTGCAGTACAGCCGGGCGAAGGCCTCGATCTCCGCCACCGTCAGGCCGGTGATCGCCGAGGCCCATTCAGGCGAGCGGGTTCGCAGATGCGCTTCCAGTTCCGCCGGCATGTCGCTGTACTGCGCCATGTAGGCGCGGTCGGCATGGCCGTCGCGGAAGGCGATGTGCATCACCGCGCAGGCCAGCGCGCCATCGGTGCCGGGGCGCAGCGCCAGGTGCATGTCGGCGTGCTGCGCCGTGCCGGTGCGGTAGGGGTCGATCACCACCAGCTTCGCGCCGCGTTCCTTGCGGGCATGGGTGATGTGCACCATCACGTTCACCTGGGTGGAAACGGGGTTGCCGCCCCACACCACGATCAGGTCGGACTTCGCCATTTCCCGCGGGTCCGGCCCGGTGAAGCGCCCGACCCCGGCCATCCAGCCGGCCTCGCACAGCGCGGTGCAGATGGTGTTGTGCTGGCGCGAGTAGCGCATGGCATGGCGCAGCCGGTTGATGCTGTCGCGCTGCACCAGGCCCATGGTGCCGGAGTAGTAGTACGGCCACACCGCCTCGCTGCCATGCTTTTCCGCCACGTCCATGAATGCTGCCGCGGTGCGATCGAGCGCCTCGTCCCACGTAATTTCGCGGAACTGGCCGGACCCCTTCGGCCCGGTGCGCATCAGCGGCTGGGTGAGGCGGTCCGGGTGGTGGATGCGGTCGGCGTAGCGCGCGACCTTCGCGCAGATCACCCCGGCGGTGTAGCTGTTCGCCGCCGCGCCGTGCACCCGCCCGATGCGGCTGCCGTCCAGCACCTCCACTTCCAGCGCGCAGGTGGAAGGGCAGTCATGCGGGCAGACGGAGCTGCGCCGTTCGATGGTTACAGACATCAGCGCTCCGGTTTCAGGCAGGCCGCGACATACGGCAGGAAATGCGTGGCCGGCGGGGTGGCGAGGTCCTTCACCTTCGCCATCTCGTCATAGCGGCGCAGTTGCACGGCGTCCCGCCAATGCGCCAGCGCCCGAAAGGCGGCGACTTCGGCCTCCGACATCGGGCCGCCCTGCAATGACAGGCTGAGGACGGAATCCTTCGACAGCTTGCCGAAATAATCCGCCTCCGTCGCGCACAGGAAGCGCTTGGCGGCGACATGCAGGCGCACCGGCTCGGTCACCTCCGGGCCGAACCATTGCACCAGGAAGTCGTGACCAACCTGCTCATGCCGGTCATCGATGCCGCGCTCGGCCGGGTTCTCGCCGAGGTCGTGCACGAGATGCCCGACATCATGCAGCAGCGCAGCGGTGACCAGCGCGGCGGGGTGCCCGTCCCGCTGCGCGAACATCGCCGCTTGCAATGCATGCTGGCGCTGCGTCACGTCATGCAGGCCGTATTGCCCGTCCGCCTTGCCATCCAGCAGATGATGAATGTGGGCAATCCGGTCGTCGGTGCTTGTCTCGGTCATGGCGACGCCATTCGCTCCTGTTGCGTGCAGCGCCCCTCATTTCCGAAGGATATGGCGCGCCTGTTTCCGGTCGCTATTTTAGCGGCGAAAACGCCGCCGGCACCACCAGCATGTTCTCCATCTTCATCAAAACGCCTTCCGGCGAACCCGGCGGCCAGATGCCGCGCGCCACCGCCTCGCCGCGGATCTTCTGCCGCTCGGCGGCGTCCTTGTAGGCCCAGATATGGACCCATTTGTTCAGCCCGCCGACTTCCGAATACCAGGCGGCGACCAGCGGCGAGAGCTTCACCCGCTCCTCGATCTTCTCCGCCCAGCGGTCGATCATGCCCGGCACCGTGCCGGGGGCGAGCGTATAGCTGCGGATTTCATAGATGCCGCCAAGCGCGCGCGGCTCCAGCTTCGGGGAGAACGGGGCGGGCAGGAAGATCTCGCTCTTCTGCTCCACCGTGAACTCGCGCGTCGCCGGCGGCCAGCCCGGTTCCTTCATCGCGGCGGCACGGGCCGCCACGCGGGCCTCGAACGACTCGTACGGCCAGATATGGATGACCTGATTGAGCGCGCCGACCTCGGTGTACCAGAACCCCGCCAGCTTGGAGTGTTTTTCCCGAATTGGCAGCGCCGCGGAGAACGCCTCCAGGAATTTGGGTACCGTGCCCGGCTTCAATTGATAGGTGCGCATTTCGACGATCATGGTTCGGCTCCGTCCCTGGGTTTCCGCCCCGAACGTTAACGCCCCGGCGGGCGGGGTCAATCGGCCTGACCTGGATCCTGCTGCCCACATGAGCCAGCCTCTCGCCCCTGCGGACCGGACCTGCGATTTCGTCGCGCTTGGGGCTGGCGCCGCCGGCCCGACGGCAGCGAAGCGGTGTTCCCCCACACCGTCACCGACCGAGACAAATCTGGCCTGATCGCGGTGGACAGGACGGCC
This sequence comes from uncultured Alphaproteobacteria bacterium, assembly GCA_963839645.1. Classification (GTDB taxonomy): domain Bacteria; phylum Pseudomonadota; class Alphaproteobacteria; order Acetobacterales; family Acetobacteraceae; genus PALSA-911. The sequence continues at coordinate 248,268 of CAWIVZ010000004.1, forward strand.
GCCGGGCCGGGACTCGGCATACGGGCGCGGCGGGAACGCCTACCAGCGCCACCTCGGCGATGCCGCTGAGCAACCGAACCGCTGCGTCGCGCCGATCGAAGCGGCGCCGTTCTTTTCCGTCACGGTCTTGGCCGTCCAGGCGCTGCTGGCCGACGGCCAGTAGGGCGCGGGCCCGCCACGGGCGTTGCCAGTGTGTGCGTTCCGCTATACGGTACGTCATTACGAAATTCGGGTGCCTGTTTCGCAATGCGGAATATCGACGACAAATCGCGCGACCCTTATCTGCTGGGTTCCCTGCACAAGGGGCTTCAGCTGTTGGATTGCTTCACCCGGCAGAACAGCTGGAGCCTGGCCGAACTCGCCGCCGAACTGGGCCAGACCAAGCCGACCGTGTTCCGCATCCTGCACACGATCGAGGCCTTCGGGTACCTGCAGAAGGACCCGCAGACCGGCCGCTACACGCTGGCGATGCGCTTCCACACGCTGGGCTCCGCCGCCGTCCATCACGAACAGCTGCGCTGGCAGGCGTTGCCGCCCTTGCAGGACCTGGCGCGGGAAACCGGCGAGACCGTGCATGTCGGCATCCTCTATGACGGCGAGGCGATCTGCGTGCAGGCGGTGGACGGCACGCGGCTGGTGCGCATGCACGCCTTCGTCGGCAAGCGCACGCCGGCGCATGCCTCCGCGCTCGGCAAGGTGCTGCTCGCGCATCTGCCGGACGCCGAGTTCGACGCCTTCATCGCCCGCGGCCTGGCCCGTTTCACCCAGCACACGATCACCGATCCGGCTGCGCTGCGCGCGGCGATGCACCAGGTGCGCGCGCAGGGCTGGGCGATGGACGACGAGGAGATGGAGATCGGCCTGCGCTGCCTCGGCGCGCCGATCACCGACCATTCCGGCCGGCCCTGCGCCTGCGTCGCGCTGTCCGCCCCGGCATCGCGCATGGGTCCGGAGCGGATCGCGGCGCTGACGCCGCAGCTCAAGGCCGCGGCGGCCAGCATTTCCCGGATGATCGGCAGCCCGTCGATGCAGGCCGGCGCGCGCGTCGCCTGAAACCATATTGAATATCGCAAACCAGTTAGCGAAGAAACCACGGAGAACTTCCATGAACCGCAGCGAACGCGCCATGATGAACGGCGCCGATATCATCGTGGACTTTCTGGTCCGCCAGAATGTCCCGTACCTGTTCGGCCTGTGCGGGCACGGCAATGTCGGCTTCCTGGATGCCGCGTTCAAGGCGCAGAACCGCATCCGCACGATCTCGGTCCATCACGAGCAGACCGCCGGGCACATGGCGGACGCCTATTTCAAGGTCCGTCACGAGCCGGTGGCCACCTTCACCTCCTGCGGTCCCGGCTCGGCCAATCTGGTCATGGCGCTGGCCGCGGCGATGATGGACAGCTCGGCCTTCTTCGCCATCACCGGCAACGTGCCGACCAGCCAGTTCAACCGCAATCCGTTCCAGGAAACCGGCCGATTGAACCAGGGGGACTTCCCCTCGGTCGTCCGGCCCTATGTCAAACGCACCTACCAGCCCACCCGGGTGGACATGGTGCCGCTGGCGGTGCGCCAGGGCTGGGAGCTGATGCTGTCGGGACGGCCCGGCCCGGTAAATCTCGACGTGCCGCTCAACGTCTTCGTCGAGGAGGCGGAGGTGACCCCGCCGCAGACCTCCGGGCGCATCAACAGCAGCGCGCCGGGCAACCCCGAGGCGCTGGCGGCGGCGCTGGACATGCTGCTGGCGGCGGAACGGCCGGTGATCATCGCCGGGCAGGGCGTGCTGCTGGCGGAAGCGGCGCCGGTGCTGCAGGAATTCGCCGAACGCATGGGCATTCCCGTCGTCACCAGCCCGAACGGCAAGGGCTCGATCAACGAACGCCACGAGCTGGCCTTCGGCTCGATCGGGCGCAACGGCACCTATGCGGCGAATGACGCGACGAAGAACGCCGACGTGATCCTGGCGCTCGGTTTCACCTTCGACGACCGCGCCACCAGCGCCTGGCTGGATGGCTACACGCTGTCGATCCCGCCGTCGCGGCTGATCCAGATCGACATCGACCCCACCGAGCTCGGCCGCAACTATCCCGCCGAGCTGCCGATCCTCGGCTGTGCCCGTGCCAGCCTTGCCTGGATGAACGCGAAGCTGCCGGCGGGGGCGCCCGCCGGGCGGCAGGCGTGGCTGGACAGGCTGCGGCATGGGCGGGATGTGTGGCGCAAATATCAGGGCGGACTTGCCGCGTCCGATCAGATGCCGTTGCGTCCGGAACGGCTGATGCAGGCGCTGTCGCGGGCGATCCCGGAGAACGCCATCGTCGCCAGTGACGTGGGCGTGCACCACAACTGGATCATCCAGCTGTTCGACGCGCTGCGCCCGCGCCAGCTGATCCATTCCTGGGGCTTCGCCGCGATGGGCTTTGCCACCTCCGGCATCCTCGGCGCCAAGCTCGCGGCGCCGGACCGTCCCTGCGTCGCCGTGGTCGGCGACGGCTCGTTCCTGATGACGCCGCACGCCCTGGCCACGGCGGTGGAATACGACATCCCGGTGGTCTGGGTGGTGTGGAACAACAACGGCTATTGCTCGATCCGCGACATCCAGCACGGCATGTTCGCCGGCCGCGAACTGGCGACCAGCTTCCAGCACGACGGCAGCAAGGAACTCCGCAGCGCCGATTTCGCCATGCTGGCCAAATCCTTCGGCGTCGCGTCCCACACCGTCACCCATGCCAGCGAACTGGAGGACGCGATCGCCACCGGCATCGCCGCCAACCGGCCCTATCTGATCGAGGTCCCGGTGGCGCGTGACATCCGCCCGATCGGCACCGGCAGCTGGGAACTGCCGCCGCTGCCGCAGCCGGAACCGAACTTCCTCAAGGCGCTGGCCGCCGCCGGACTTGCCATCTAGCGGCCACCAAAAAGGTTGCAACGATAACAATATGGGAGACCGACATGAAACGTAGAAGCCTGCTTGCCGCCGCCGCCGCGTTGCCGGCGGCCAGCCTGATCCGCCCACGCCGTGCCGCCGCCGCGTCGGCGATCTCGGACGGCGTGGTGAAGATCGGCGTGCTGGACGACATGTCCGGCGTCTTCGCCGACCAGCAGGGCGTTGGCGACTACGTGGCGGCGCGCATGGCGGCGCAGGATTTCGGTGGCCATGTGCTGGGCGCGAAGATCGAGGTGGTGCAGGCCGATCTGCAGAACAAGGTCGATGTCGGGCTGTCCGTGGCACGGCACTGGATCGACGAGGAGAAGGTCGACGCGATCTTCGGCCTGGGCAATTCCGCCGTCGCGCTGGCGGTGCAGGATCTCTGCAGGCAGCGCCAGCGGGTCGATGTGGTGATCGCCGCCGGCACCACCGACCTCACCGGCAGCGCGTGCTCGCCCTATGGCGTGCACTGGACCTACGACAACTACTCGGCCGCCAAGGGGCCGGCGACGACGCTGGTGAAGCAGGGCCAGAAGAAATGGTTCTTCATCACCTCCGACTACGCCTTCGGCCATTCGCTGGAGAAGAACGCCACCGAGATCCTGAAGGGTCTCGGCGCCACGGTGGTGGGCCACAGCGTCGTGCCGCTCGGCGAGACCGACTATTCCGCGCATCTGCTGGCGGCGGCCGCTTCCGGCGCGCAGGCGGTGGGCATCGCCGCCGGCGGCGCCGACTTCATCAACATCGCCAAGCAGATGGGCGAATTCGGCCTGATCCGGCGCGGCATCGTGCCGGCGGCGCTGAACTGCTCGCTGACCAACATCCATTCCCTGGGCCTGCCGGCCGCACAGGGCATGATCTTCAGCCAGCCCTATTACTGGAACCACGATGCGCCATCGCGCGAGTTCGCCGCCCGCTTCGCCAGGCAGCATCATGGGCCGGCCGCCCACCGCGTTCCAGGCCAGCACCTGGGGCGCGGTGACGCACTACCTGAAGGCCATCCACGCCGCCGGCACCGATGCCGCCGGGCCGGTGATGGAGAAGATGCGCGCGATCCCGGTCAATGATTTCATGACAAAGAATGGCCAGTTGCGCATCGACGGCACGGTGGTGCGCGACATGTTCCTGCTGCGCGCCAAGAAGCCGGCGGAGCAGCACGGCGAATGGGACATCCTGGACGTGGCCGAGATCATCCCCGGCAAGGACGCCTTCCGCCCCCTGAACGAGGGCGGCTGCCCGCTGGTGAAGGCCTGAGCCCCCGCCCGCGCCAGACCTGACAGGAAATACCCGGCCTACAGGTCCAGCGCGCGGGCGATCAGGTTGCGCTGCACTTCCGAGGTGCCCTCGCCGATGACGTAGACGAGGGCATCGCGGTGGATCCGGCCGACGGCGTATTCGCGCATGATGCCGGCGCCGCCATGGATGCGGATCGCCGCTTCCGACACCCGCACCGCGCATTCCGAGGCGACGAGCTTCACCTTGGCGGCGGTGGCGGCATCCAGCGTGCCCTGGTCCACGCGCCAGGCGCCGTAATAGACCAGCCAGCGCGCCGCCTCGATCTCCGCCGCCATGTCCGCGAGCTTGTGCGCGATGGCCTGGTACTGGCCGATCGGCTTGCCGCGCACCTTGCGCGTGCGGGCATAGTCGAGCGCCGCCTCGAACGCGCCCTGGGCCATGCCGAGCGCGTTCGCGGCCACGCCGACGCGGTTTTCCGACAGGCTGTCGAGAATGACCGGATAGGTGCCGGTGCGCCCGCCGAGCAGGCATTCGTCGGGCACGAAGGCGTTGTCGATATACAGCAGCCCGGTGTCCGACGCGCGGATGCCTTCCTTCTTCAGCCGGCTGATGGCGATGCCCGGATTGGGCAGGTCCACCAGGAACAGGCTGACCGCGTCCGGCGTCAGTTCCGGCCGGGTGCGCGCCGCCAAAGTGAGGAAATCGGCGATCGGCGCGTTGGTGATGTAAAGCTTGGACCCATGCAGCCGCCAGCCGCCCTCGACCTTCTCGGCCCTGGTGCGCATCGCACGGATGTCGGAGCCGCCATCGGGTTCGGAGAGCGCGAAGCCGGCGATGCGCTCCCCCGCCAGGGCCGGCAGGAAGTAGCGCGCCCGCTGCTCCGCGGTTCCCGCCTTCCAGACCGGCCAGATCGCCAGATGGCTGTGCGCCGACCAGGAGGAGGCGAAGGACTGGCAGACGCGCGACATCTCCTCGCGCAGGATGCAGTCGGACACCTTGTCGAAGCCGGCGCCGCCATCCTCGGCCGGATAGCGCACGCCGATCAGGCCCAACTCGCCGAAGCGGCGGAACAGGTGGCGCGGGAAGCGCTCGGTCTCCTCCGCCTCCCGCACCAGCGGCGCGAGTTCGGTTTCGGCGAAGCGGCGCACGGTTTCGCGCAGCGCCTGCTGCTCAGGGGTGAAGCTGAAATCCATGGCCGCCGTCAGGCCGAGGCGTGCGGGCTGAGGATCAGCGTGGAATGATAGTTCAGGATGCCGCCATTGCCGCTGACCAGCACGAAATCGTTGCGCGGCACCTGGCGCGCGCCGCCCTGGCCGCGCGCCTGCACCACCGCCTCCGACAGCGGCGTGAACGCCCACATGTAGAAGCCCGACAACTGGCCGCCGCCGGTGTTGGTCGGCAGAGCGCCGCCCGGCCCGAGCTTGCCGTCGGCGACGAACGGCCCGCCCTCGCCCTTGGCGCAGAAGCCGTAATCCTCCAGCGTCACCAGCACGGTGTAGGTGTAGCAGTCGTACAGCTGGCAGGTGCCGATGTCGTCGCGGGTGATCCCGGCCATGCGGAAGGCGATCTCGCCCGAACGCTTCGCGCCGGTCTCGACGCCGGGATGACGGTCGGTGCGCAGATTGTCGCCGGGCGCGCATTGCGCGTAGCCCAGCACATGCACCGGCGGCTGGCGCAGGTCGCGCGCCCGATCCACCGAGGTCACGATCACCGCGACGGCGCCGTTGGACACCAGGCAGCAATCGAACAGGCGCAGCGGCTCGGCGATGAAGCGGGAGTTCTGGTGGTCCTCCAGCGTCATCGGCGCCTTCATCTGCGCCCAGGGGCTGAGCTGCGCCCATTTGCGCTGGCCGACGGCGATGGTGCCGAACTGCTCGGTGGTGGTGCCATACAGATGCATGTGCCGCCGCGCCGCCATGGCGTATTCCGGATTGGCGCCGAAATTGCCGTAGGCGGCCCGCAGCCCGGTCATGCCGCCGAGCGGAAAGCGGTGCGGCCCGGCATAGGACTGCCCGGCGCCGCGGCTCGGCGACAGCGGCGCATCGGCGTAGACCAGCACGATGGTGTTCGCCAGGCCCTCGCGGATCGCCATGCAGGCGTACTGCATCATGCTGCCGGCGGTGGAGCCGTAGGCGCTCATGACGTTCACCAGCGTGAGGTTCTCGAACCCCAGCACCATCTGGCTGCGCACATCCATGTCGCCGGGAATGTTGGCGTTGATCAGCAGGCCATCGACGTCGTTCTTGGTCAGGCCGGCATCGTCGAGCGCCAGCGCGATCGCCTCGGCGGCGAAATCGACCGCGCGGCGGCCGTAGATCTTGCCCATCGGCGTGACGCCGAGGCCGACGATGGCGCCTTTTGGCGGGTTGGACATGCTGGTGTCTCCTGATCAGCCGGCGGCGGGGCGGAATTTCGGCAGGCGAACATCGCCGCCCGCGTCCTCGAACACCGCCTCGAGCCTCATGCCGACGCGCAGCGCCTCGTTGCCGATGCCGACGATGTTGGCGGTCATGCGCACGCCCTCCTCCAGATCGACCTGCGCCACGTTGTACGGCACGGCGGAGGCGAAGCCGGGGTTCATGACCTGATGCATGATCGTGAAGGTGTACAGGCTGCCGCGCCCGCTCGCCTGGCGCCATTCCAGGCTGGCGGCGAAGCAATGCGGGCAGCGCTCGCGCACCGGAAAGCTCCACGCCCGGCAGGCGGTGCAGTGCTGCAGCATGAGTTTTCCCTCGCGCGCGCCGTCGAAGAACGGGGCGCTGCTTTCGTCCGGAACGGGTACCGGCTTGGTCGCGGCCTGAGACATCGCTGTTTTCTCCCTGAAGCCGAGGCTAGCGGCGGGCGTGGAACGTGACAACGCCACCCGATCTGCCGCCGCCCGCGCCGAGTTGACGCAACCCTCCCCCTGTTCCAGCCTTCGCGCACCCACATCACACGGCCAGCAGAGCCGGACACGGAGAGACACATGGCGGATTACACGGTCGGCGATCTGGTTGCCGAATTCCTGGCGGCGTGCGGTGTGGAGACGGTGTTCGGCATCGCCTCGGTCCATAACATCCCCATGCTGGACGGCATCGGCCGGCGCAACGCCATCCGCTACATGATGGCGCGCGGCGAGATGGGCGGCGTGCACATGGCCGACGGCTATGCCCGTGCCTCCAACGGCCTCGGCGTGTTCTTCTCCTCCACCGGCCCGGGTGCCGCCAATGCCGTGGGTGGCCTGGTGGAGGCGCAGTTCGCCGGCTCCCCGGTGCTGCACATCACCGGCCAGACCGCGACCAAGTTCATCGACAAGGAACTCGGCACCGTGCACGAGGTGCCGGACCAGCTCGGCATGATGGCGGCGGTATCCAAGAGCGTCTATCGCGTGCGCCAGGCCAATCAGGCATTGGGCGTGCTGACCCGCGCCGCCGTCGATGCGCTGACCCCGCCGCGCGGTCCGGTGAGCGTGGAAGTGCCGATCGACATCCAGCGTACCAAGATCGAGCGGCCGGCGATGCTGGACAATTTCTCCCTGCCGCTGCCGCCACCGCTGCCGCCTTCGGAGGCGGCGCTGGATGAACTCGCCGCGCGCGTGCTGGCGGCGAAGCGGCCGATGATGTGGCTCGGCACCGGCGCGGCCGAGGCCGGCGGCGCGGCGGCGCGGCTGCTGGACATGGGCTTCGGCATGGTCAGCAGCTGGAAGGGCCGCGGCGCGGTGTCGGAGGACAATCCGATGAACCTGGGCGGGCTGCACGGCAACGGCATGCCGGTCATTGCCGATTTCTATCAGACCGTGGACCTGATGCTGGTGGTCGGCGCGCGGGTGCGCGGGCAGGAGACCGGGGATTTCACCCTGAAGCTGCCGGAGAACCTGGTCCAGATCGACATCGATCCGCTGGCCAACGGGCGGACCTATGCCAACAGGTATTTCGTCAGCGGTGACGCGAAGCTGGTGCTGGAGGGGCTGCTCAAGCGCATCCAGGGCAAGACGAAATTCGACCCCGCCTATCCCGCGGAATTCCAGAAGATGCGCCAGGCCGCACAGGCGGAATTCCAGGCGACGCTGGGGCCGTACGGCGGCTTCTCCGCCCAGCTGCGCGCGGTGCTGCCGCGCGATGCGCTGTGGGTGCGCGACGTCACGCAGAACAACACCACCTGGGGCAACCGGCTGTTCCCGATCCACGACACCACCACCAACATCTATCCGGTCGGCGCCGGCATCGGCCAGGGCATGCCGCTCGGCATCGGCGCGGCGGCGGCGGCGAAGGGCCGCAAGACCATCGCCATGGTCGGCGACGGCGGCTTCTTCCTGAACGTCGGCGAGCTTTGGACCGCGGTGCAGGAGAATCTGGACATCGTCATCCTGGTGATGAACGACCAGGGCTACGGCGTGATCAAGCGCATCCAGGACAGTCTGCAGGGCGGGCGGCGGTTCTTCGCCGACCTGCAGGGGCCGGATCTCGGCGAACTGGCGGGGATCGCGAAAATTCCGTTCTTCAAATGCACCAGCGCGGACAAATTCGGCGAGACGGCGGCCAAGGCGCTTGCCGTGAACGGCCCCTGCCTGATGGAAGTGGACATGAGCCAGGTCGGCGAGTTCCCGCCCTACTATCCGTTCAACGTTCGCCCGCTGGGCTAAAGGGCGCGTGCTGCACGGTCTGCTGGGCTCCTTCGCGCTGCTCGCGATCGCCTTCGCGTTCAGCGAGCAGCGCGGAAGCATTCCCTGGCGGACCGTGGCATCCGGCGTGGCGCTGCAATGGGTGTTCGCGGTCTTGCTGACCGGCTTCGCGCCGGCGCGGGCGTTCATCCTGCTGTTGAACGACGCCGCGACGGCGCTGCAGGACGCGACCGACAAGGGCACCGGCTTCGTGTTCGGCTACCTCGGCGGCGGCGCCCTGCCGTTCGCCGAGACCTATCCGGGCGCCAGCTTCATCCTGGCCTTCAAGGCGCTGCCGCTGGTGCTGGTGATCAGCGCCCTGGCCTCGCTGCTGTTCCATTGGGGCGTGCTGCAACGGATCACCGCCGCGTTCGCCTGGCTGCTGCGCCGGGTCATGGGCATCGGCGGCGCGCTGGCGCTGGGGGCGGCGGTGCATGTGTTCGTCGGCATGATCGAGGCGCCGCTGCTGGTGCGGCCGTACCTGGCGCGGATGCAGCGCGGCGAGCTGTTCGCGCTGATGACCTGCGGCATGGCGGGCGTGGCGGGCACGGTGATGGTGATCTACGCGGCGTTCCTGGCCCCGGTCATTCCGAACGCGCTCGGCAACATCCTGACCGCCTCGGTGATGAGCACGCCGGCGGGGCTGGCGATCGCCGCGCTGATGGTGCCGTTCGGTGCCGCGGCGGACGGCGAGGCGCGCATCACCCTGCACGACCCGCCATCGGGCACGCTGGATGCGATCGTGCGCGGCACGCTGGACGGGATTCCGATCCTGGCCGGCATCGTCGCGACCCTGCTGGTGACGGTGGCGCTGGTCGCGCTGCTGAACATGGGCCTCGGCCTGCTGCCGGCCTGGGACGGCGCGGCGATCACCTTGCAGCGTCTGTTCGCCCTGCCGTTTCGCCCGGTGATGTGGCTGATCGGCATTCCCTGGGACCAGAGCGCGGCCGCGGCCGCGCTGATGGGCAGCAAGACGGTGCTGAACGAGTTCGTCGCCTATCTCGGCCTGGCCGGCCTGCCGGCGGAGGCGCTCAGCCCGCATTCGCGCCTGATCGTGACCTATGCGCTGTGCGGCTTCGCCAATTTCGGCAGTTTGGGAATTCTGATTGGCGGGCTGGGCGCGATGGTGCCGGAACGGCGGACGGAGATCGTCGGCCTGGGCCTTCGGTCGATCCTGTCGGGCACGCTGGCCACCTGCATGAGCGGGGCGGTGATCGGGGCGATCGGCGGCTGATCCCCGCCAGGGCCTGCTTCACTGCGGAATTTTGATATCGTTTTATACGAATTGATATGGATCAACGCCGACCGTTTCGCCGCGATGTCCAATGCCTGCGGTACGGAACGGCCCGCGGTTCTTCCGGCCATAGACATGCCGAGGAGATCCTGATGAAAAAATCCCTGTTCGCCGCCTGCCTGGCCGGCGCGATGTCCATCGGTGGCGTTGCGATGGCCGCGGACACCGCCGTCACCGCCGCCGCCCCTGCCGAAGACGCACCGGTCGGCAAGGCCGCCGGCACCTTCCTGGTGCGTGTTCGCGCCATTGGCGTGATCCCGCTGAATTCGTCCAGTTCGATCTCGGGGATTGGCGGCAGCGTGTCCGCGACCGCCCAGGCCGCGCCGGAGATCGATTTCTCCTATTTCGTCACCGACAACATCGCCTTCGAACTGATCGCCGCGACCACCCGCCATAACGTCTCGGCCAAGAACACGGCCATCGGCAATGTCGATGTCGGCAGCGTCTGGGTGTTGCCGCCGACACTGACCATTCAGTACCATTTCATGCCGAAGGAGCGCTTCAGCCCCTATCTGGGAGCCGGCATCAATGCCACCTTCTTCTACGGCGCCTCGGCGGCGGGCCCCACGGTCACCTCGGTCGGCTTCTCCAACAATGTCGGCGCCGCCATCCAGGCCGGCTTCGACTATAATTTCTCCGGCCACTGGTTCGCCAACTTCGATGTGAAGCAGATCTTCCTGAACACCACCGCCAGCATCAACAGCGGCGCCATCAAGGCCAACACCGCGCTCAATCCGCTCGTGATCGGCGCCGGCATCGGCTACCGCTTCTAAAACCCGCCTCTCCGCGTCCCTTCGCAACGCGGCAACTGGGATGCCATACTCCCCCACCTGGAATCGATAGTACCAAGTGGGGGAGTGATCTATGCATTGGACCGACCGGCGGCAGAAGTTTCGTGCCGTCCTCAATGGGGATGTCTGCGTCCATCCGGGCTCCGTGCATGACCCGATTTCCGCCCGCATCGCCGAGGATCTGGGTTTCGAGCTCGGCATGTTCGCCGGATCGGTCGGCTCGTTCACGGTGCTGGGCGTGCCCGACCTGATCGTCATGACATTAACGGAATTCGCCGCCCAGGCCTACCGGATCAACCGCGCCGGCAATCTGCCGCTGATGGTGGATGCCGATCACGGCTACGGCAATGCGCTGAACGTGATGCGCACGGTGCAGGAACTGGAAACCGCGGGCGTCGGCGGCCTTTCCATCGAGGACACCAACCTGCCGCGCCCGTTCAATGAACCCAAGCCGGTCATGCTCAGCATCGCCGAGGGCATCGGCAAGATGCGCGCCGCCGTCGCCGGGCGGCAGGATCCGTTGCTCAGCCTATTCGCCCGCACCAGCGCGCCGGCGATTTCCGGCACCGCGGACACGATCGAGCGGGTGAAGGCCTATTCGCAGACCGGTGTGGACGCGATCTTCCTGGTCGGCGTCAAGGATCGCGCCCAGCTCGATGCGATCGCACCGCACACCCACCTGCCGATCATGCTCGGCGGGCTGCAGGGCGATCTGGCGGACAAGGACTACCTGGCCTCGCGCAAGGTGCGCATCGCGCTGCAGGGCCACCAGCCGTTCTCGGCCGCGGTGCAGGCGATCTACAGCACGCTGAAGGCGCTGCGCGAGGGCGTGGCGCCGAAGGACCTCACCGGCATCGCCTCGGCCGCGCTGATGAAGCAGGTGACGCGCGAGGCGGCCTACGACAACTGGACCCAGGAATTCCTCGAGGGGTAGGAACGGAGCCGAGCCGGGACTGCCCCGGTTCGTCTTAGCGCTGGCCCGTTTCAGCCGGCGGTGACGCGGACCGACGTGGCGGCGGGGGCGGAAGCGAACATTTCGATGCGCAGGCCGTTGTCGGCGCCCCACTTCACGAACTCGGCCCAGACCTCGTGGGCGGTGTCCTCGGGCAGGCGCAGGTCGCGGTCGGGGCCCTTGCTGCCGTCGAATTCCTTCGGCACCGGGAACGGGCCCAGGGCGTCATCCACCATCTGCTGCTTCTTGCGCTGCTTGGCCATCTGGCTGATCCGGCGGACGATTTCGGTGCGCAGGCCGGCGACGAACTTGGTGGCGCGCGGCACGCGGTCGCGCATGTTGTCGGCGTCGATCTTGGCGTTGCGTTCCTGCATTGCCTGGACGTAGGCCTGTCTGGCGCTGTCGCCGGCGGTTTTCTGCTTGGCGAGGCGATCGGTAAGACTGTCCTGCACGTGTGGTCCTTGCAAAATGGAGCCGGGCGAGTTTGAGCGGGCGTTTATAGCCGATTTGGCCGCAATCTCAATCGGCCGGGTTGCATGGGAGCCGCGCTGCCGGTGACGGAAAGCCTGCTTCCCCCGCCCGGAAGGCGCGATTTCACGTTTTCTTCAGACGCGGCATGGAAGATTGCCCGGAGGCATTGCCGCCGGATCGGGGAACTCCAGACCATGCAGATACTCAGCCGCCTGACGCTGCGAATGAAACTGATCGTGCTGCTCGGGCTGTCGGTCCTGGCCATGCTTGCCGCCATCGGCGTGGGCGCGTCGGTGCTGCGCCAGCGCATGTATGACGACCGGGTGGATAAGCTGCAGGCGGTGGTGCAATCCGGCATCGGCATCGCCCAGGGGCTGGAGACGCAGGTGGCCGCCGGGCGGATGACGCGCGAACAGGCGGGGGTGCAGCTGCGCGAGGCGCTGCACGCCATCCGGTTCGACGGCGGGGAGGGCTATCTGACCGTGCAGAGCCCGGACGGCGGCATCGTGGTGCATGGCGCGGATCCCAGCCGGGAGGGCAAGCCGTCCACCGCCAAGGACAGCGACGGCCGGCCGATCAGCGAGTTGATCCGCGCCACCCTGGCGCACGGCAATTCCGGCACGATCGGCTACATGTTCCCCCGGCCGGGCCACACCCAGCCGCTGCAGAAAATTTCGTATATTGAAAGGTTTGCGCCGGGCAACGTGGTGTTCCTGGCCGGCGCCTATACCGACGATCTGGACGCCGCGTTCCAGGCCGCCATGCTGCGGCTGGGCGGCCTCGCCGGGGTGATCCTGCTGGTTCTGGTGGCCGTGGGCTGGGCGATCAATTCCGACATCACGAAGTCGCTCGGGGCCTTGCGGGCGAGCATGCTGGCCCTGGCGCAAGGCGATCTGGCCGGCGAGGTGCCGGGCCGGGAGCGGCGCGACGAGGTGGGCGCGATGGCCCGCGCGGTGCAGGTGTTCAAGGAAAATGCCGGCCGGGCCGAGGCGCTGGAGGGCGATCGCAAGCTGACCGAATCCCGCGCCACGGAGGAGCGGCGGGTGGCGCTGGTCGGCCTCGCGGACCGCTTCGACCGACAGGTGCGCGGCGTGGTGGACGTGGTGGCGGCGGCCGGAGCCAATATGAGCGAGGCGGCGAAGCAGGTGACGCGCACGGCGTCCGAGTCCTCCGGCCGGGCCGATGCGGCGCTGGCGCAGGCCGGCCAGGCGACGATGAACGTGCAGGGCGTGGCCGCGGCGGTGGAGGAGATGGCGGCGACGGGGGCGGAGATCAGCCGGCAGGTGTCGCAGGCCTCGGTGATCGCGCGCCAGGCGGCGGATGAGGGGCGGCGGACGAACGCCTCGGTCGCGGGGCTGGCGGAGGCGGCGCAGAAGGTGGGCGACGTGGTGCAGCTGATCCAGGACATCGCGGCCCAGACCAACCTGCTGGCGCTGAACGCGACGATCGAGGCGGCACGCGCGGGCGATGCCGGCAAGGGCTTCGCGGTGGTGGCCGGGGAGGTGAAAAGCCTGGCCAACCAGACCGCCAAGGCAACCGACGACATCCGCTCGCAGATCGCCGCGATCCAGGCGGAGACGCGCTCGGCACTGGGGGCGATCCAGGAGATTTCCCGCACCGTGCAGGGGGTGGAGGAGATCGCCTCGTCGATTTCCGCCGCCGTGGAACAGCAGAGCGCGGCGATGCAGGAAATATCGGGCAATGTGCAGCAGGCGGCGGTGCGCACGCAGCATGCCGCCGAGGGCTTGCAACTGGTCTCCGGCGGGCTGACCGCGAACGGGGCCGCGGCGAGCGAGGTGCTCTCTTCTTCGGAGCGGCTGTCGGACCAGGCGCAGATACTGCGCCGGGAGGTCGACGGCTTCCTGGGAGCGATCCGGGCCGCCTGAGACTCCCTGCGAGGCCGACGGCTGGCGTTCATCCGCGCGCTGGGTCATATCGGTTGTTTCGCGGCCGGGGTTGCCGGCCGGTAACAGCGAGGATGCAACCGGATGCCGCAAGCGCGGACCGTGCCGGCGGACCGGCTGCCTTGGGCGTTGCTGGCGGCGGCGAGCCTGGGGATGTTCGCGGCTTCGGCCAGTGGAACGACCCGCGCGCCGTTCCTGATCGACATGGCGCGCGACCTGGATACCAGCCTGGCGCTGGTGGGCAATCTGGTGGCCGGAACATCGATCACCTGGGGCCTGGCGTCGGCGTTCGCGGGGGCGCTGTCCGATCGGCTCGGCCGGCGGCCGTTCCTGATCGGCGGGCCGGTGGCGCTGGCGCTGTCGATGATCGGGGTGGCGACGGCGGGGGATTTTGTCGCGGTCGCGAGCTGGGCGATGCTGGCCGGCGCCTGCAGCGGCATGTTCACCGGTGCCATCTTCGCCGAGGTGTCCGCCCGGGTGGGCGACGGGCAGCAGGGCAGGGCACTGGGCTGGGTGATGAGCGGTCAATCGCTGACCCTGCTGGTCGGCGTGCCGCTGGCGGCCTGGGTCGGCGCGTATATCGGCTGGCGCGGGGTCAATCTTTGCGTCGGTGTGCTGGCCGCCGCCACGGCTGTCAGTTTTGTGCTGACCAGCGCGAAGCGGGCCGACAATGGCCGGGCTCCGGGGATGGCGGCGCCGTCCTTGCGGTCGGCGATGTCCGGGCCGGTGCTGCGGCTGCTGTCGATGGGGATCGCCGAGCGCGTCTGCTACGGGCTGACGGCGGTGTATTACGCGACGTTCCTGCAATCGACCTACGGCCTGAAGCTGAACGCGGTGGCGCTGCCGCTGGCGGTGTTCGCGACCGGCAACATTCTCGGCACCATCGTCGGCGGACAACTGGCGGACCGGTTTCGGAACCGGTTGCGGATTTTCGCGTTGTCCATGCTGGGGTCCGGGGTGGCGGCGCTGGCGTTGTTCGGCTGGTGCCCCGATGTCTACACGTCGGTTGGCCTTGGATTTGTCTATGTGTTCCTCAACGGCATCGCGCGGCCGTCGCTGCTGGCGTCGCTGGCGGACACGCCGCCGCATATCCGCGGCACGGTGATGGGGCTGAACAGCACGTCGGCCAGCGTCGGCTGGATCGGCGCGGCCGGGCTGGGCGGCTGGATGATGGGCAGCTTCGGGTTCTCCGCCTTTGGGCCGCTGGCAGCGGGTATGGCGGCGCTGGCCGCGGGACTGGCGCTGGTGAACTGGCGCTAGTGGTCCGATGCCAACGGGCACTTCAGCCCGTTGGCTGAATCGGCCCACAAAATCAAGCTAGTGCTCTGACGCATGCTGAACCATCCCAATGAGTCAGAGCACTAGGGTGATCCGCCGGCACGTGCTTTTCGTATACGGTCGGTTGAAACGTTCGGAGATCTCGATGACGCAGCTTCAGGAATGGTGAGACGATTGGCGGCTTTGGCATCCGCGGTGATGCTGGCGGCGTGCTCCGTGGTAGGCGTGCGCGCCGGCACCGAGACGCCGCGCTACGACGTGGTGGACCGGGTCGGGGATTTGGAAATCCGGCGCTATGCGCCGCGCCTGGCCGCCGAGACGGTGGTGGAAGGGGCGGAGGAGGCGGCCCGGTCGGCCGGCTTCCGCCGGATCGCGGCCTATATCTTTGGCGACAACCGGGCGAAGGCGTCCATCGCCATGACCGCCCCGGTGGCGCAGTCTGGTGCTGGGCCTGCGCCGATCGCCATGACGGCGCCGGTGTCGGCGCGGCCGGCGGGCGATGGGAAATTCGCGATCCGGTTCTTCATGCCGTCGGAATACACGCTGCAGACGCTGCCCGAGCCGGTGGATGATGCCGTGAAGATCGTCACCGTGCCGGAGGAGACGATGGCGGTGTATCGCTTCTCCGGCAGCCGTTCGGCCGCGGCGATGGCGCAGGCGCGGGCGTTGCTGCTGCGGCAGTTGCAGGGATCTGCCTGGCGGGTGGCGGGCGACCCGGTGGACTGGTTCTATGATCCGCCCTGGACGCTGCCGCCGTTGCGGCGCAACGAGGTGGCCGTCCCGGTGGTGCCGGCCGGTCCCTGATCTCTGGGCGTGGTTCTCAGCTCAGCGCCGCCCGCACCGCGGCGATATAGGCCTCGCGGCTGTTTTCCGCGCGCAGCCTGGCGAGGGCGCCGGTCCGGATCGTCTGCCACAATTCCTCCGAGCGGTACAGCTCGACGATGTGCCGGGCGAAGGAAACGGGGTCGGTATCCTCGGCCGCCAGGATCTCGCGGCCGTTTTCCCATTGCAGCTGCCGGCGCAGGATTTCGGTGGCGACCACGGGCAGGCCATAGGACGCCGCGCTGTGCACCTTGTAGGGAATGCCGGCGGCGAAGCGCGTCGGCGCGACGAAAATCCGGTGCTGGTTGTACACCGGCTGCAGGTCGGCCAGGGCGCCGCGCAGCGTGATCCGGGCGTGGTCGGCGAAGCGCGACAGGTCGACCGATGGCGCGGTGTAGCCAACGATGGTCAGGCGGGTTTCCCAGCCCAGTTCCTGTTCGACCAGCGGCAGGACCTCATCGACGAACCAGCAGAGTGAATCGTAGTTCGGCGCGTCCATCGCGTGGATCGCGCCGACGAAGAGCATGCCGGCGCGGTCTTTCCAGGGGCGAGGGGTTTCGCGGATCTCCCGCATATGCCCGATCACCGAGACGCGCTGCAGGCCATGGGCGCGCAGCAGGGCGGCCTCGCTTTCGCTGACCGCGATCACCCGTTCGCATTGCGCGGCGTTGACCAGCTCACGCCCGATGGCGCCGGAGAGGTCGAACTCCTCGGCGCGACCGGTGGCCCCGGCGTCCTGCCGATCTTCCGCCCCTGCCAGGGGCTGCCGCGCGGCTTCGCGCAGCGCGGCGACGGCCTCGGTATCCAGGATCAGCCGCGGCATCCTGCCGTCGGCGCCGGCGAGCGCGGGCAGCATGGCGGCGGTCCGGTCCAGATTATGGGTGCGGCCGATCCAGACGAAATCGTAGTAGCCGGCCCGTTCGGCGAGGAATGCCGGCAGGTCGGCGATCGTGCGGTCGTGCATGATCTCCACCTCGTCCGGGATGTCGGCGAACATGGCGGCGAGGTCGACGCTGCGTGTCTCCACCGGAAAGATCGTCACCTGCATCCGCAAGTCCACCATGACCCGGGCCAGATCGTTCGACCGGACATAACCCGAGCCGACCAGGCGCATCGGCGCCATGTCCTCGATGAACAGCACGCGCTGGCCGCGGAGCCTGTCCGTGCGCACCCCGTCCGTGCGCAGCGGGTTGAGCAGGGTGACATTGGAACCGGCGGCTTCGGGTTGGGCGAAATCGGGCGAGGAGGCGGGCGGGGCGACGCTGCGGGCCCAGATCAGGTTCTTGTCGGCCGGAGGGGTTTTGCCCGCCAGCCAGGCGGCGTGTTTTTCGCGAAAGATGTGGTGGCAGCGCGCCATCTGGGTCTGGGCGTCCAGGCTGCTGGCGGCGGTACCGTATTCCAGGTGGTGGATCACCACGGCGGGATCGTAGACGACCCGGTAGCCGCTGCCGGCGATGCGTACGCAGAGGTCCGCGTCCTCGAAATAGGCGGGGGCATAGGCTTCGTCGAAGCCGCCGAGGTCGCGCAGCACTCCGGCGCGCACCAGCAGGAACACGGCCGAACAGAAATCGACATCGCGCACGAAATTGGCTTCCGGCGCCTGCGCCGATGCATCGCGCATGTAGCCCTGGGTGCTGCCATTCTGCCAGATGATGCTGCCGGCTTCCTGCAGCCGGCCATGCGTGCGGATCACCTTGCCGCCGACGGCGCCGATCTGCGGGTCCGACGACAGCCGGCGCAGCGCCGCGCTGATCGCGAAGGGGGCGAGCTCGATGTCGTTGTTGAGGTAGAGCACGGCATCGGCGGTGACGAAGTTCAGCGCCGCGTTGCAGCCGCGCAGATAGCCGATATTGCTGCTGAAGGCGACGATCCGGGCGCCGCGCAGATAGCGGCCGATATGCCGGGTTTCATCGCCGGAGCCGCTGTCGATCAGGATCAGTTCGATGGCGCCAGGATGATTCTGGCGCAGCGAACTCAGCGCCCGCATGGTCAGGGCGAAGTTGTCATGCGCCACCACGATGACGCTCAGCTCCGGCTTGCCGTCGAAGCTGAAATCGATGCCCTGGCGGGCCAGGCCGGGCAGCAGGTTGAACGCGGTAAGCCGGAACAGGGCCTTCGCCTGGGGTTCGTCCGGTGGTTCGTCCACCGGCGGCAGGGTGCGAAGCCCCTGGGCGCGGCCGATGGTCAGCAGGTGCACGAAGGCATCCGGCGCCGTTCCCGCCTCGATCGCCTCGGTCACCTGCGGGTACTGGTCGCGGTAGTATTGCAGGTCAATCGTCGGGTGCGGCGCGCGCAGTTCCCGGGCGCCGTTATGGATGAAGTGCCAGTAGCTGAACCGAAAGCTGCCGCTGGCGAACGCCGCGGCGACATCCGGATACCGCGTCATGTAGAACGCCTCGGAAAACTCCGGCAGCGGATCGAATTTCTCGGGGGTTTCATTGCAGATGTAATGATGCAGGGCGCAATGCCACTCGCCCCGGCCGATCGCCTCGGTGACTTCCGGATAGCGGGACCGGTACCATTTCGGATCGAAATAGACCGAGGTCCGTGCTTCCGCGCCGCCGGTCCGCAATCGCCGCAGGTAATGGCCAAAGGCGCCGCCGGGTTCCTCGCCGGGGCTTTCGTCCGGTCCGAGATGGGAGCGGTAATAGGCCGGCGAGAAGAGCACATGGGCGATGCGGTTCTCGAAGATGCCGGTGCGCAGATAATGGTTGTAAAAATCGCGATGGCCGCTGCTCCGCAGGGCCTCGGCGGTGAGGTCGGCGTTGCGGTGACGGTAATACAGCAGGTCGAACAGCCAATGCGGGCGGTTCGTCAGGTAGCCGGCCTGGCAGTAATGGTCGAAGCCGGAGGCGAACTGGCCGTCGCGAATCTGGGCGGCGACCGCGGGATGGGTTTGCAGGTACCAGGCCTCGTCGAAATACGGATTGGGCGAATGGCCGCGCGCCTGGCCGTGGCGCAGGTAGTAATCCACGACATCGTCAAAGCCCTGCGCCGGCAATTGCGCGGCGACGTCCGCATAGGTCTGGAGATACCAGTCCGGGTCGAACGCGGCCCAGGCGATCGCGCCGCCGCTCCGCAGCGTTTCGGCTGTCATGGACTGCATGGTGCCCTCAGGTCCGCTGGATCGCTGCCTCTCAGGATGTTCTGCCTCATTTCGCATGGCTTGTTAAATCCCGGCGGGCCCGGCCCTATCGGCTCGCTGCGGGCGCTGGTTCGGGGCCGCGAGGGGATCAGAGCCCCGCGCGCCTGGAGGACGGCGGCCGGGTGCGCGCCGGGGCCTGGCGCTTCCGGCCCTTGCCGTCGGGCGCCGGGCTCGAAGCGGCCGGCGATGACGGGTCCGGCGCGCGGCCCGACGGGGCAAGCGCCGCGAGCGGCAGGACCGGCGGGGCATCGGCGGGCGGGGGCAGGTGCAGGGCGATCCTGCCGGCGGCGGTCCGGCCAACATCCAGGTGGCCAACATCCAGATGGGAGAGCGCCCGGCGCGCCTGGGCATACACATCGGCCACGCGGATCTGGGTCATGCACTCCACCTGGCGCGGGCATTTCGCCGCGTCGTCGATGTAGCAGGGCGCGCATTGGACGTTGCGGATCAGGCTGACGCCTTCCGCGTTCATCGGCCCCCACATCACCGGATCGACGAAGCCGGACTGCAATCCGATGACCGGGATGCCGGCGCTGGCGGCCAGGTGCTTCGGGCCGCTGTCGCAGCCGATGAAGCAATCGACCGCGGTGATGACATCCAGCAATTCGTCGAGCGAATAGCGGCCGAGAGCGTTGACCGCGCCCGCCTGGGTAAGGCTTTCGACGATGGCCGCCTCGCGGACCGCATCCGACGCCGCGCCGACCATCAGCACCGCAATGCCATCCGCGTGCAGCAGGGCGACGAGGTCGCGCCACTTCTCGGCCGGCCACATCTTGATCTGATTGCCGGCGAACGGATGGATAACCACCTGGAGGGGGCGGGGGCGCAGACGGGGCTGGCCGGCCGGTTCGGCGCCGGCCGCCGCCACCTGGGACCCGCGCGGCCGCCAGATGTTTTCCTCCGGCGAGGCGAGCACCGGAAAACGATCGCCGATCGCCATCACCAGGCGTCGCGCCTCGTCCGCGGCGCCGCTGTTCTTGCGCCAGGTGCGCAAATTGCCCGACCATTCGAGCGAGACATCCAGCCACGGGTGCAGCAATCCTTGCGAGAACCCGGCGCGGAAAACAGCGTCCACCTGGGTCAGCAGCTGGCGCGTGTCGCCGTCCAGGCGCAGGTCGATGGCGAGGTCGTAGGTCTGTCCCGCCACCAGCTCGCGGAAGATCTGGCGGCCGGCTTCCTCGTCGAGCTCCCGGCCGTCACCGGACCGTTCGGCGTAGAAATTGAACAGCCGCACGCTGTCGAACAGTTCCAGCCGTTCCGCCAGGGAACGGTTCCAGGGGGCGACGACGGCGTCGATCGTCGCGTGCGGGAAGGTCTCGCGCAGCAGGCGGAAGGCGGGAACCGAGAGGGTGAAATCGCCGATATGGTCGAGCCGCAGGACCAGGATCCGGCGAATATCGCCGCGCAGGGCGGCGATTTTGTGCGACCAGATGATGTCGCCGGGTTCGCGGTGGACCTTGTACATGCCGCTGTCGGTTTCGAACGCCGGATGGATGTAGGGATCGCCGAGCAAATGCCGGCGGCGCCATTTGCGGTCGTACAGATCCTCCAGCGGCTTCTCCTCGATCAGCGCGCGGGAGGTCTTCTCGAAATGAACCAGCGAGGCGGTCGGGATCACCGCGACCTGCTGGCCTTCGGCGCTCAGCTTCATGTGGTAGTCGAGGTCGTTGAACGTCAGCGGCAAGGCTTCCTCGAAGCCGCCCACTTCGGTGTAGGTCTCGCGCCGGGTGAGGATGGCGGCGCCGAGCAGGGAGGTGCAGTTGCGCGGCACGAGATTGAGGCCCTCGCCGATGGCGGTTTCCGCGTCGGTGAAGGCGAAGTCGTTGCGCGCGGCGCCGACCCCGTCGAACACCGACACGCCGCAGGACTGGATGCTGCCCTGCGGGGTGAGCAGCCGGGGGGCAACGGCGCCGACCGAGGGCAGCGACAGATAGGCCAGCAGGCGGCGCAGCCATTGCGGGTCGGGCATCTCGATGTCGTCGTTGAGGAACAGCAACACCGTGCCGGTCGCCAGGGCGGCGCCGAAATTGTTGAACCGGGACCAGTTGAACGGCCCGATCATGGACAGGACCTGATCCGCCAGGCCGCGCACCTCGCGCTTCATCGCCAGGAAGGGCGGTGTGAAGGGCATGTGGTCGACGACGATGATTTCCAGGTTCGGATAATCGGTCCCCTCGCGCAGGCCGCGCAGGCAGGCGATCACGCGCCCGGCGGTGCCGATCGTGGGGACGATGACGGAAACGCGCGGCAGTTCCGCCTCGGCGCAGGTAAGCGTGAGGTGGCCGGATTGCATCGACAGCGGGCCGTAGAGCGACTCCATTTGGGCCAGCACGCGGTTGCGGGCCGCGATCGCGGCGGGGCCGGGGGTGAGGTCGTCGGTGTCGTAGGCGTGCCGGGAGAGGATTTCCGGGATGTGGGCGCAGGCTTCCGGCGTGCGGCAGGCGGCGAGCGGCAGCGACAGCAGATAATGGGCGACGTCGCCGGCGGCGAGATTGTCCAGCAATTCGCCGGTGATGCGCACGGCCCAGCCGCGGCCGACGAAATCGTGGTTCAGCAGGGTGATGAACGGCGCGCCGGGCACCTTGTAGATTGTGCGCGCGCGGCGCGGGGAAACGGCGGTTTCATCCCAGTAGACGAAGGTTTTTTCAGCGCGCTCCTGGTTGTGCAGGAACAGGCCGAGGCTCGGCGCGACCGTGTCGCCCTCGCGCAGGCCCAGGATCCATTCGTTCTCGCTGCCGCGCAGCGCGTGGGCCAGATCCGTTCCGCTGCGAAAGCCGGTGCAGCCTGCCGGCGGGTCGCCGGCCAGGCAATCGGCGTGGACCAGGATTTCCGGCCGAGCGCCATGGGCGGCGATGGCGAGGATGGAGGCGATGGTCGCCCGCAGCGGGGCGGCGGGGTCCGGCGTCGGTTCGGATGTTCGCTCCTGCGGCAGGACGACGAAGCAGGGGCGCGGCGCGGCGGCGGCGAGGCGGCGGGCGAGGAATTGTGTTTCGGCGAAGGACAGGCGGCGGAAACTGGCGACGGTGGCGGCCTCGGCCTGCACGGAAAGCTCGAACCGGCGGACCAGCACGGCGCCGCTGGCGAGCGTTATGCGGAACGTGATGTTGTCGCAATCGGGCGGCACCAAGGGGATGAACAACGAGAAGCCGGTGTTGGGGCCGTTCGGATTGTTGGGGCGGACGGCAAAGACGTCGGGGCGGGTGATGCCGTATTGCGCGGTGATGCGCAGGCTCTCGCCGAGCTCGGCGGAGATGCCCTCGATCGCTTCCTGGCAGACGGCCCAGCCGTAGAAGCGGGCGTTGCGCCGGTCGCAGACGAGCCGGCCGTCGGTGATCCTGGCTTCGTCCAGGTAGAATTCCAGGCGCGGGATGCCCTTGGCGACACCCCAGAAGCTTTCCTTGACGACCCGGCCGCCGCGTTCCATCGCGACCCGGATCCGCAGCTGCGGATCGGCGTCGGTCAGGCCACGGGGCAGGTGGATGGTGGTGTTGAAGCCGGCCGTTGCACCTTCGGGGAGCCACGGGAAGGCGGCCAGCAGGTCGGCGCGGAATTCGGCGGGGGTGATGCAGCCGAGCAGGAGATCGCCGGCGTAGACCGCCAGGCGGCAATCGGGGTCCGGCAGCAAGGCCCAGCCGGCGACGGCGAGATCCGTGTTGTAATAGGTCAGCCTGCGGTCCGCATCGAATGGACCATCGAGATGGAAGTCAGCCAAATCCGCCATGCAGGCAATGTCCAATCAAAATTATCGAGCCGGTTGCAACATCCATCACGGTCCCTTTGGCCGGTTCCTGCATATCCAGTTTCCGCCCCCGGAAGCAAGCCGCGCGGCCTTGGAGCCGGGATATCCTAGCCGCGAACCCGGTGATTGTAATGGACGCATCGGTGACATGACCGTGGTTGTTTCGCGATTGGTAACCCTAACCCCTGGAGCGCCGCCGGGACCTGGCATACAACGGCAGTCGCGCGGATCGTGCCCGCGCGGTTTGCAAGCGATGAGGATCGGATGGCCATGGCGACCAAGCGCCCGACGGCGGCGAAGCCCAAAGCGGGCAGATCGGCGAAACCCGCGGCGGGCGCATCCTCGGGCCGGGACGCGGCCAAGCCGTCCGCAGAGGCAATCATCCAGCCGGCGGAGGAAGTTTCCGCGGAAAAGGTGGCGGCGGCCGAGATGGCTCCCGCGGCGGTGAACGACGTGCGCACGGATGCCCTGAGCCCCGCCGCCAGGCTGGTTGACGCGCAGGTGCGCTCGCTGGCGGAATTATGCGAGGCGCTGGACCGGAAGTGCCTGGAACTGCTGGAGGATGTGGCGGCCGCGCGGGCGGTGCAGGGCGAAAGCGAGCCGGTGATCGCGAAGTTGAACGAAGCCCTTGCCGAGGAGCGTGGCTTGCGGGCGGCGCGCGAACGGGAATTTGCCGATCTTCGCCGCGCGCATCAGCGCGAGTTGGCGGAAGGTCAGCGGGCCCGTGCGGCGCTGGAGCGGGAAATCGCTTCGCTGCGGCTGGTCATGGAACGCTCGAGCCGGCCCGCACCGGCGGGCCGCGATGCGCGCCGGGAAAGCGCGGCTGCTTCCGCGCGTGTGAGCGGGGAGCACGCGGCGCGGCTGCTGCCGTTGCTGCAGAAGAGCCTTGCCTCCGGTGCGATTGCCGCGGAACACGATACACGCCGCGCCCTGGCCCGGTTCCGGGTGGCCGCGATGTTCGACTCCATCGAGGGAACAGCCGACGCGCCGGTTTGCCTTGGCTGGGTGCTGAGCCGGTCCGACCTGCAGGCCGATCCGGTGATGTTCCTGATGGACGATGCGGGCCTGCTGGGCTGGGCCGCCGCGAACGCCGAACGGCCGGACGTGAACGACGCCCATCGCAACACCAAGCCGCGGCCCGGCTTCAGGGCGCCGCTCTCGCGGGTGCCGGTGGGGCGGCTGCGGGGCATCGTGGCGGTGACGGAAGCGGACGGCGAGGCGGCGGTGTTCTTCGAGGCGGCCAGGAAAGCGATCCCCGCCGGCCTGCTGGCGCCCAGACGGCGCTGATACAGGATCGCGTCGGTCCGCGCCGGGATGGTTCATCCGCTTGACCCACGCGCCCGAGTTTGTGCTTATGCCGCCCGGGCCGAGAGCCAGGCCGGACAACCCGAAAGAACATGCTTATGGCCCTGACCAGACAGGATGCAGTGCGGCTTTATCAAATTCTGTTGAAGCGCGAGCCGGAGTCCGAGGCGATTGTCGATGGCGTGCTGAACCATTACAGCAATCCGGTGGATGTGGTGGAGTGGATATCCAATTCCGCCGAATTCGCGGATCGCCAAACCGACGTGGGCCGTGAGATCATACGGCGCAACCAGGACATCCCGACGTTCGACGTGCAGACGGAGTGCGACGCGCCGGCGCTGGAGCGGTTGCTGGAGCGGGTGGCGGACACGTTCAGCCGGTTCGGCGAGACCGATCCTTATTGGTCCGTGCTGACCGACAACCGGTTCCGCATGGACCAGATCGACGACAATATGCGGGATTTCTTCGAAACCGGCGCGCAGTCCGCGCAATTGCTGACCCATGCGCTGACACGCAACGACATCGATCCCGCCTCCATCCGCTCCGTGCTGGAACTGGGCTGCGGGGTGGGGCGGGTGACGGTGCACCTGGCCGACCAGTTCGCGCGGATCGTGGGGGTTGATGTCTCCCGCGGGCATCTGGAGGCGGCGGAGCAGGCGGCCAAGGCGTTCGGCAAGACGAATATCGAGCTGGTTCACCTGACCCGCATCGAGGCGATACGCGATCTGCCCAAGGTGGACTGCCTGTACACGGTGATCGTGCTGCAGCATAATCCGCCGCCGGTGATCAGGGTGATGCTGGAGGGGCTGCTGGACCGGGTGAACCCGGGCGGCGATCGCGTATTTCCAGGTGCCGGTGCTTTTCGCCGGGTACAGATACGACGTTGCCGAGCATCTGCGGCATGGCGGAGAGGATATCGAGCAGCACGCGATCCCCAGCGCGTGGTGTTCGAGGTGCTGCGGGAGGCGGGATATCGATGTGCTGGAGGCGCTGCCGGACACGTGGGTGGGCTTTCCGGCGCTGTCTTGCTCGTTTTTGGCGCAGAAGAAGCGCGGGTAGCCGAAATCGGGGTATTGCATGGGTATTGTGAGGCTGGCCAGGCGCTGTGCGCTGATCGGGGCGACCGGCGCGATCATGGGCTTTTCCGGGCTTGCGGGCGCGCAGCCTCCGCCGTCTTCAAAGGTTCCGGCACTGGCGCCGGGTGCGCCGCGGGTTCCGGCCAAGGCGCCTGACAAAGCGGGTGACGCGGGCGTTCCATTCACCACGCAAGGGCCGTTGCAGGTGCCTATGCTTACGAACGGAAAGCTGCATCTGGTTTTGCCGGGTGCAAACCCAGCCCCGCAATTCAATTGGAATATTACAGCGACAGGTAAGTTCGGATCGGGCAGGGCTCCGGTGTTTAACCGGATTTCCGTCTATGATACCGCCGACGCTTCTGAGGTGGGAGGGCAGCCGTCCGGCATTGGGTGTGTATTACGCGACCGGGGCCGGGGCCAAGGGAGGCAGGACAGCCTTTAGAGCCGGCTATCTGGTGGCCGGGACTACGGGGCGCCCGGTGGCTTCGCCGTTGCCGGCGAGTTTCGGGCGGCTGCGAGTGCGACGATGGGCGGTGTAGCCAGAGCGCCGTCTGGCCAGTTGGACGCTCTCGCGACGGTAGCCGTTGCAAACACGGGTGCAACGAACCTTGGGAATGTCACCACTGAAGAAGGTGATTTCAGTGTTCAATATGGGGCTTCCTCGCAGTGGATGGTCGGGAAGCTGCTTGGCGGTATGGGCGACGATTGGGGGAATGTTGGATCCTCGATAGGGATGAATGGGGGTATTCCGGGTAACGGTGGTCGGGCCTTTCTTTGGTTCTCCAGGCACCTCCCGCAGGTCGACACTTCTAGTCCCGCAGCAATCGCAGAATCCGCTGGTCGCAATCTTCCAGACTTTGATTATGGAATTTTTATCGGGAGTGCAATTCACGAATTTCCATTCGGCCCCAAGTCGAAGTTCCTTGCGTTCTTGCAGCAATTCAGACCAAATAACAATGGTCATGGTGCGACTTCGGCAGCACAAGTGAAGCCGATGAAATTGGGCTGGGGGCTGGACTTTTGGGGCGTGAACGTGGTGAACCAAGCTTTTCGTTCGTCTGGTTTTCAACTGCAGGGGACGGGCGAGGTCGATATTGGTAGCGCGGCACTCACGCCAACACCTGGCGGGCTAACAATTGATCCGACAGCGCTTTATAGAATTTCCAATGTTGCCGTTGTAAATGGAGGTGCGCGCTTTCGGGTGGGTGATACCCTGAACGGGCCGGTAGGCGATATCTATACGGTTTCCAAAGTGGTCAACGGCTCCATTACAAGTCTTGAGCAAACCGTCATCGGCTATAGCAAAACGCCATTCTCCCATCCCAATCCCGTAACGCTACTGGGTGGTACAGGTGCAAACCCTGCAGTTATGCTGAGCTGGACTGAAGGGAGTAGCATTTCAATTGCGGGACATGTGAGATCATCGGGCCCTTCCCCGGCGGAGCCAATAGCATGCGGTTCGGCACCATCAATGATGGCTGGTTCTACTGATGCTCGCGGCACGATCCACATTGGTTTAGGCAATGTAACAGGCTGCACTCTGACATTTGCGAAGCCCTATGGTACGCCGCCACAATGTCTGGTGAATGTAATTGTTAGCGGTAGGCCGATTGCTGCTGCGATGAGCGGGTCTAGCAAGACAACGACTACATTTGCCTTCGCTTCACCTGCGGGTGGGGGCACCGCGATCTACAACTGCTGGGAATAAGGATCGCTAGATCAGGTTCAGTCGGGCGTGCGCACTATGTGTTCCACAAGTTACAACAATCCCCCACATTTGGGATTTATGTACAGCGCTAACCGTATGCGAATTATCCTTGGATATTGCTACCTAGTTTGCGGGTTTAAAGCACAGATCGAGGTGGGTGCCGCCTTCATTGCGATGGTGCTTGTCCCAAATGTCGTTGACATATGCGACCTGGGTCCTAACGTCTCCAAGGACCAGTTCACGTGGGCCTTTGCGATGCAGAATTTCGACCTGATAGTTCAGATCGAGCAATAGGTGCAGCAGTGCACTACCCTCCACTCCGGAATGTCTGCGTTGGGCGTCAACATTGTATTCGCAGAATATGATTGGGCGGCTGGATCTGATTATGCCCATCGCGCCCAGGAACGCCCTGTAACTCACGTCCTTCAATGTCAATCTTAATGACATCGATCCTTTCGCTAGTCGGTATTAAGGCATCTAGCGGAACGACCGCAACCAGATCGAAATCATCGAAGGACCGGTCCGCTAAGCGAGGCATGTCGGAGATCGAATTGTTAGAGCTACCATTCTGGCGAAACCAGAAGTTCGCACCGGCATGTTCTGCTGCTCCAAGAGGAAGAATGTGAAGGTTTGTGAGGCCGTTCAGTTCTGCGTTGATCGCAATGATCTTGGCATTCCGGCTCAGGGCTTCTACAGCATATACCTTGCCTCCCGGACCAACGATTTTGCCCGCGGTTACGGCGAACAGGCCCACATTCGCACCTATGTCCAGGAATGCAGAGTCCTTCGAGAGGCAACTAAGCATGTAGTCCATAACGTACGGCTCATACCTACCAGATGCAACGATCCTCCGGGTGATATGGTCCTGCTCCGGCAAACGGAACAAGCAGCCCTTGAATTCGATTTCGGTAAATCTGGCAAAAACGTCCGAATGGAGCAATTGGCCCCGAAACTTCTGAGTTGAACAGATTTTCTGGATGTAATCCTCCCGGTTAAACAGAAGGTTGGAGCCTTGGCGCATGATAATGTTCAACTCTCCCGGCGTGGGTATTTGGCCGATTATCATTTTGTACAGATCAGCCACCGTGTTCGGGGAGACATAGGGAATGTCAGGTGGAGGCTTGCGGAAAATCCTGATCGATTGCTTGCCAATAACATCGCCTGAGCCGAAGTTGACGACAAGATCGTGGTCGGCGTCGTCTGGAAGCACGACCAATAGGCGAAATCCGGCGTCTATCGCATGTGGTACGTCAGGGAACGCGGCCGCGACCCCTAAAAGGGGCCCCTTGGCTTCAATATGTGATGGATAAAGTGTGCCGTCCAGAACTACCGATATCGCGCAGGTCGCATTGTTGCCAAATGCCCAGCCAGTGAATTCAAGGGAACGACTTTCAGCCACCAAACGGTAGCCAGGGAACATCGCCGGTAAGTTAAAGTGAAACTTAATGGTCATGGATCAGTGCCCTGGGTTTCTGCCTCACGTGCCCGATTGGCTGGAGGGGATAAAATGTTCCATTATAGCCAGTATGGCATGTGCTGCTAGCCGTGGCGGGGTGCATCCACCAAGCCTCCCTTCCATAGCCCATACGCAGCTTCACAAGTGGCCTTCCAGGATTAAACGAGACAGCTCCAATAGTAGCGGGAGGCGTGGCAAGCTTGTCTATGTACCCGCGAATTAAGCCTTTCGAAATATAAGCTGCCTCCCCGACACGCCTTCCCGAACTATCACCTGAAATCCAGAGTAGGGTGTTCGGTCCATAGCTCTGTAGGTTTTCAACCAACTTCAGGATCTCACTTTCCGCCGGTTCGGTCCGGGAGCACCACACAAATAGCTTTCGGGCTTGTTCCAAGTCCTCGACTAGTTTCCGCGCGAGGAAGCGCATACGTAAGCTCTGCTTTTTGACTTCCGTTTCGACTTTCGTGATTTCTGCACCATGCCATTCTCTCGGGTCTAGGTAGGCGTGGTAGTGGAGCCCATAAAAGTCATCAAAGACAAATATCTCATGGCCCTTGGGCTTGGCCTCGAAGCGAATATTCTTTGGTTCTCCAATATTCGCGAAACGAAGTGCCAGCGCGCGATTTAGATCCGACAGGCTCATGCTCGTGAATTCAAAGAGGCCGAGTGACTTCTTATGCCAGCCAGACGCTGCACACTGCCAAATTCACAGGAATCCCCGTAAGCTTTCCATCTCGTCAAATAGCAATGGATTACTCGATTGGCCGACCAGCTTTTCAATTTGCCTTAGATGGATGGAAATGAGACAAACAGACAAATCACGCCAATCGCCGCTGCTCGGTGTCACCTCCATCGGCACGATATGGTCGGGATGATACAGTTCGATCGAATTTTCGCTTTCGCTCTCCAGGATCCCGGCCGGCACATGGCATACGATCTGGCTTTCCGTGCATTCGTGAAATCGAAAGAGCCGACCTTGATGCCATTGCATGACACAATAAGGCGCTGTAATGGGCGAACTTTATGGTGAATAAATGCTGCGACTTTCAACCCAACTGCCGTATCAGTATCCCAAAGTCGGGGTAATTTTAGCGTCGAGCGCGTCCCTTTGGCCCAGACACGACTGTGCTCCGGATTCCACCAACCATCATCGAGCAGCGGCGGAAAATCGGTGTCAGCTCCAAATCGCATAAAGAACGCAGACCCGTTGTTCACGACGCACATATCCCGTTCATTTTCGCGATTGTCATTACGAAGCCTAACATTGCCATAAGTCCACATTTTTCACCGCTATCAGGTCGGCGGAAGTTTAGTCTCTGTGATTTGCGTTCAATCACGACCATAGCTGGTTAAGAGTTATTCTCGGGTTGGAGCCGCCTAGACCAAATAGGCTCGGTACGTTCCGAGCGTGGCCGGGGTGCGGAGTTCTGCTGGTGCATATTGCAAGGGGTCTTTCATGTGGGGTCAACCGGAATTGCTCATTTTCACAGACGGCGGTTAAGCAGGTTTTTGGACCCGACGAACGCAATTCTGAATGGCTAAAACGTAAACACTGTGTTCCAAGTATTAAAAACATTCATGAAGCCTTCACTTCATATTTAGTAAAAAGACTCCAAAGCCGTTGCGTAATGACCATTCTCTGGCGCCATTTCGACTGCGCGGCGTTGATAAATTATTGCTGTATCATAGTCTCCGCTCTGAGCGATCATGTGCGCGAGCACGGCCATGTGTTGTGCATTCTCTGGCACTAGAGCCACGACTTGGCGCATCTGGCTAATGGCTTCATCCAAATTTCCCGACTGGCGAAGGCAGTGAACCAATTGCCAGCGCAAGCCCGCATCGTTAGGGACCAGGGCTATAGCCGATCGTAAAGCTGTTTCAGCTTCGGCATTTGCGTTGGTCCGCATTAAAAGGTTGGCCAGCAGACCCAGGCAGGTCGGCGAGCTGGGGGCGAGAATAGCAGCGTGACGTACGACCAGGACGGCTTCCGTCTAGCCTATCGGCTTGCAACAGGACCGTGCCCCATGCGTGGTGTAGTTCTGCATTTTCTGGAGCCAATTCGGCGGCCCTACGGAAGCACTCCGCGGCGGCGGCGAAGTCTCCGCTCTGGGCTGCCATATGAGCGAGAATGGCGGCGTGGTGCGCACTATCGGGCATCAGTTCGACGACCTTGCGCATCTGGGGGACGGCTTCGCCGAAATCTCCAGTGTGACGAAGCCAATTGGCCAATTGCCATCGCAACGACGGATCGTCCGGCGCCAAGGCCACCGCTTCACGCAAGGCGGCCAAGCCTTCATGACTGGCCCCGGTCCGCATCAGAATATTGCCTAGCAGACCAACGTTGAGCGCGAATTAAGGGCAAGTGAAACCGGTCGCTGTGCAGCTTGGAGCGCTTCGTCCAGGCGAATGGTCTTTAGCAATAATGAGGCCCATTCCCTTTGGATGCCCGGATGTTCCGGTGCCAGGTCCACGGCTGCCTTCAAAGGCGACATTGCGGCGGCCAGGTTACCCATAATTTCGTGCATCCTGCCGGCAAGGGACTGAGTAAGCGGATCCAGGGGGTCAGCCTCCGATGCAATATTCCTTGCAGGAGCAGCACCCCTTCCGCATGGCGGGTTTGTTTGATGGCGATTGTGGCGATCTTGCGATATATCGGTCCTGGTTCGGCACCTTTCGTTATGGCGGACTGAAGGCTTTCGCGCGCTCCTTCAAAATCTCCAGCCTCTGCCCGGATTTCTGCGATGAGTTGAGAATGCGCGGGGGAAGCTGGCTCTAGTCTGGCCGCGTGGCTCGCTGCGTTGAGCGCCGAGTTGGTTTGGCCGCTACGCAATAACGCTTCGGCCAGCGCCGCATGGCAACCGGCCGATCTTTCGCTCTGATCAATGGCCTTCTGCAGGTTATCCACAGCTGCCGGCAGCTTGCCTGAACGCAAGTAGTGCAGACCGGCGAACATGAAGGCATTGTAGCTTCCGGCTATATACTGGCGGAAATACTCTTCGAATGTGAGGCGGCTTTCCTGATAGAACTGATATCGGTGCTTTGGTCGACCGTAGCTGAGTTTGTAATGGGCGCTGACGCGAGGATGGATTGGCAGTTCGGTCGGCGGATAGGGCGGCGTGCACAGGTATTTTTCAGCCCTGGTCAACGCTGCCGATCCCGCCCCGATCTCCCGCAGGAAAGTGAGCAGCATATGACGGGATAGCCTCTAGGCCGGGATGGCCGGGTGACCTGAAGAGTTGCCCTCTTACGGAAATTCTTCTCGATAATGTCTGAGGCCCTGTAGGCCGTCCCTTGTTCGCGGATGCGTTGGCTTCCCATCGCCAATTCGAAGCGACGATCGATGTGCATGTCCTTAACGGGGTCGAGACGTAGGTAGGTCGTGAGAGCCGCTTCCGGTGGTGTTCCATCAAGGATCAGGCGGTCAACAAACCGGTCACTGAGATCAGGCGGCCAGACACCTGCCTCGATGCCGGGGCCGGTCGGATTGTGAGGTCGATGCATGCCCGCGTAAGGCCAGAGGAATTCTCCGGAAACAACGGGTACAAGGTGAATTCTACCCCGGGTCGGCAGATCCTCCCACCGAATGGGCATAGGCATAGAGGCCTTCTGTATCACCACCAGTCCGGCGTCAGCAATGAATTGCAGATCAGATTCTGCCGATCGACTGATAGGGATTAATTATTCGGATTTCACCACCAATGTAGGGGTGGGCAAAGCGAACATATTGACCAGCCAATGCCTGTATTTGACAATTGCCAAGGAAGGCGATCCTCATGCGAACAAGCCTCTTGTCCAAGCTGCCTTGAATGACCGATCGGGTAATGTACGATATCCTGCTTAATCCAATACTATACTGTTGGGGTATTCGTAGTGGTCTTGCCGATCCAAAGTAACGATGCCGTGAGGGGCGTCATAACGCCAACTGGAAAATTCGAACCCGCTTGGGACCCGCCGGTAGGTTTTCCATCCTTGCAGCGTAGTCTTTGCGCTCACAAGCGTCCTTTATCAACCGGGCTCGAGGTTGTGGAAGTGCTCCGCCTCGTCTGGGGCGGAACAGCTAGGCTTCCCTCCGCCAGTATGAGCAGCTTGGATCCACCTTCATCTCAGCGGGGCCACGATCCCGCGCTCCCGG
>CAWIVZ010000005.1:0-11096 GCA_963839645.1 uncultured Alphaproteobacteria bacterium
CCGGCGTCGGGTAGGGAGGGCGCTTTTCCGTGCCCGACAATCCTATGGGCCGAATGCCGCCGGCTGGAACCTGGGCCAGCCTCGCGCCTGAAATGACTTGAGCGAGCGGTCATGTGTCAGAGCGAGCCGATCCGGCCAAGCTGGCGGCGCGGGCGCAGCGTCATGTCCGTCCGCGACCCCATTCAGCTCTGCACGGACATCGCCCGAAGCGGATCTCCCATGGTCAACTGCACGGAATGGATGTTCCATCATCCTTCATTCGGATACGGATCGGCCGTTCGTCGCGATCGGTGCCATCCAACCGCGCCTGCGATATGCCCCGGCTCCTTCCGTTAGGGATTTTCGACGGAGATATCGAACCGGGCGGCGCCGAAGCGTATTTGCATCGCGAACCGCGTCCAACCCCTCGGGACGCAAGGATCGATCCACAACTCGTCACCCCGGCGCTGCAGCCCCAGGATCCATTCGATGCCCGCCCGGTAGATCCAGCCGGCCGAACCGGTATACCAGGTCCAGCCGCCTCGTCCGACATGCCCGGATGCGGCATAGATATCGGCCGCGATGACATAGGGCTCCACCTTGTAGCGGTGCAGGCTCTGCCGAGGTCGGGCGTGGTTGATGGGATTGAGCATGGCGAACAACTCCTCCGCCCGGTCGCCGTCGCCGCGCATTGCCAGCGCGATGACCGACCAGTGCCGGCATGGGTGTACTGGCCGCCGTTTTCCCGGATGCCGGGCGGATAGCCCTTGATGTAGCCGGGATCGAGCGGCGTGTGATCGAACGGCGGCGTGAACAGCAGCGCCAGCCCATCGTGTCGGCGGACGAGTTGCTCATCCATCGCCGCCATCGCGCGGGCGGCGCGCGCCGGGTCCGCGGCACCCGAGATCACCGACCAGGATTGCGCGATCGCATCGATCCGGCATTCGCTGCTGGCAGCCGATCCCAACGGCGTGCCGTCATCGTAATAGCCGCGCCGGTACCAGCCGCCATCCCAGGCCTCCCGCTCGACCGAGGCCCGCAGCGCGGCCGCGTGGGCCCGCCACGTCCTGGCGCGGTCCGTTTCACCGCGGGCTTGTGCGATCGGTGCGAATTCCTGCAGGGCGGCATAGAGGAACCAGGCCAGCCAAACACTTTCGCCCGTGCCGCCCTCGCCGACCCGGCTCATGCCGTCGTTCCAGTCGCCGGTTCCGATCAGCGGCAGGCCGTGCGAGCCGGTCGCCAGGGCGTGGTCGAGGCCGAGCGCGCAATGTTCGAACAGGGTGGCCGTGCGCGTGGAAACCGCCGGCTGAAAATAGTTCTCGTGCTCATGCTCTCCGAGTACGGACCTTCCAAGAAAGGCACGGCCTCCTCCAGCACCGCCTGATCGGCGGTGACGGTCAGGTAGCGGGATGTCGCGTAGGCCAGCCACACCCGGTCATCGGAAATCCGCGTCCGCACGCCTTGGCCTGCCGGGGGCAGCCACCAGTGCTGCACGTCTCCCTCCGGGAATTGCCGCCCTGCGGCACGCAGCAGATGCGCCCGGGTGAGGTCCGGTCGGACCGGAGCCAGGGCCATGCCGTCCTGCAGTTGGTCGCGGAAGCCGAAGGCTCCGCTGGCCTGATAGAAGCCGGCGCGGGCCCAGACGCGGCAGGCCAGGGTCTGGTACAGCAGCCAGCCGTTCAGCATGATGTCCATCGCGCGGTCGGGCGTTTTCACCTGGGTCGCCCCGACGATCGCCTCCCAATGCAGGGTCACGTCGTGCATCACCTGATCCAGATCGGCGGCGCCATAATGCGCGATCAGACGCCCGGCGTCCTCCGCCGTCTCGGTGGCGCCCAACAGGAACACGATCTCCAGGCTCTCGCCCGGATGCAGCTCGAAACGGGTCTGCAGCACCGCGCACGGATCGAGGCCGGCACCGGTCCGGTTGGACAGCGGTACCTGCCGCTCCAGTGCCGCCGGCCATGCCAGGTTGCCATTGCGACCGATGAATTCGCGCCGGTCCGCGGTTGCGAGCACCTCGCGGCCGGGCATGGCGGCAAAGGCGACGTAGGAGCCGAAGGCGGTATTCCATGGATTGCGCGCCAGGATGCCCCCGCTCGCGGCGTCGCGCTCGGTGACGATCATCGGCGCCGATGCCGGCCGGGATGGTCCTAGCACCCACTCCACATAGCCTGTGACCGACAGAAGGCGCGTGCGCCTGGTGGTGTTGCGCAGCGTCAGCCGGGAGATCTTCACCGGATCCGCGATCGGCACGAATTGCAGCAGGTCGGTCTCGATCCCGTGCGCCGCGCAGCGGAAACGGCTGTAGCCCATGCCATGGTGGATCTGGTAGCGCGCGTCGCGAAGCCGGATCGGCAGCGCCGTCGGTCCCCAGACCGAGCCGCTCTCCTCGTCGCGCACATACAGGATGTCGCCAGGGCGGTCGCTGACCGGATCGTTGGACCAGGGTGTCAGCTGGTTCTCCCGGCTGTTCTGCCACCAGCTGTAGCCGCCGCCGTCGGCGGTGACCTGAAAGCCGAAGGACGGGTTGGCGACGACATTCGTCCAGGGTGCGGGGGTGGTCTGGCCATCGCGCAGCAGGATGACGTATTCGCGCCCCGCTGCGGCAAAGCCGCCCTGTCCGTTGAAGAACTCCAGTTCGGGCTCCGGCCATTTCGCATCGGTCTTGTCCGGCGCCGACAGCAGCCGCACCGGCCCGGGGACCACGGCGATCTGATCGTCGAGACGGTCGAGCTGGTCGGCGAGGGTACCGCGCCGGCTGATGAGCACGACGCGGGCGACACTCATGAGCAGGGCCTGTGTCTCGGGTGGGATCAGGTCGGTGCGCAGCTCATAGACGTTGCCCTGGCGAAAGCCCGGCTGGCCGGCACTGCCGGTAAGAGCGATCCGCGTCTGGCCCATCCGCACCGCGGCGTCGATGACGATTTGCAGGTCCTGGTTGTACGAGGCGGCCTTTTCGTTCAGGATCACCAGGTCCACCGCAACCTGTTTCATCCGCCAGTATTCATGCGCCTGCAGCAGCTGGCGGACGACATCGACATCGTCGACCGCATCGATCCGCACCAGAAGGATCGGCAGATCGCCGGAAATCCCGTGCGCCCAGAGCAAGGCCGGACCCGCACCGCCGCGCCGCAACACGTCCGACGACGGCCGCAGCGCCGGATTGGCATAGATCAGGTGGCCGGCGAGGCGCTGGAAGCGCGCGGCGTCGCGCTGCTTGATGGCGATATGACGCAGTTGCACCTGGGCCTGTGTCCAGGCAAGCGTGAACGCCCGTTCGAACCCCGCCCCGTCGCGATGCCGGTCGGCCAGCTCGAGCACATCCTTTCGGGTCTCCGCCACCATGGTCCAAAAGGCCAGATGGACGGTGGCGCCCGGCGCGATCCGCACGCGACGGCGCAGGCTGAAGATCGGATCCAGCACGGTGCCGACGCTGCCGGTCAGCGAACGGTCCCTGCCCATCTCGGCGGCATCGCGCAGCGAGCGGCCCCGCCCCAGAAAGGCGGCGCGGTCGGTTTCCACGTGCAGGTCGCCGATCGTCTCACCTTCGACGACGACAAGATGGGCCGCCCAGATCTCCGGCTCGCCAGGGGCGCGGCGGCGCCGCGTCGCCAGAACGACCCCGGCCTCGGGAAGGTATTCGGTCTGCACGAACAGCTTCGAAAACACCGGGTGCGCCGCGTCATCGGCGGGAGCGGCCAAGGCGAGCTCCATGTAGGAGGTGACGTCGATCTCCCTAGTCCGCTCGGAGGTGTTGGTGAGCGTGAGGCGGCGAACCTCCGCGTCATCCTCCGCGGAGACGACGATCTCCATCGTGGTGCACAGCGTTCCATCCCGGCGGGTGATTTCCGCGCGTTCCTCCGTGAAGATGACCTCGTAGCTGTCCGCGTTGACACCGCTCGGCTGGTAGCCGGCCGACCAGACCGCGCCGCTGGCGACATCGCGCAGGAAGACATAGGAGCCCCAGTCGTCGCAGGTGGCATCTTCCCGCCAGCGGGTGATCGCCCGGCCCCGCCAACGGCTGTAGCCGGATCCGCCGGCGGTCACCATGACGCTATAGCGGCCGTTTGAAAGAACGTGCGTGGCGGGCACGGCGCTGTGCGGTGAGGACAGCCGGCGGGACACCGGCACGTCCTGATCACCGGCGCGGACACTCCGGCGCGTCTCCTCCGCCTTTTCCTCCGGCGGCATCCGGTTGCGCGGCGTACGTTCCTGCAGCAGCAGTTCGGTCGCCTGCACCCGCGGCTCGTCGTGGAAGCGGGTCCGCATGACGCCGTCGCGGACGGCATTCAGAATGGCAATGATCGTCATGCCCTGGTGATGCGCCATGTAGGCGCGGACGATCGCGACCTCCTGGCCGTCCGGTACCCGTGCCGGCGTATAATCGAGCGCCTCGTAGAAGCCGTAGGCTCCCAGACCGCCCGCTGCCGCCAGCCGGTCATAGTTTTTCACCGCGGCTCTGGGATCCACCATCGCAGCGAGCGCGGTCGCATACGGCGCAACCACCGTGCTCTCGCCCAATCCGCGCTTCAGCGCCAGGTCCGGTATGCCGAAATTCGAATACTGATAGGTGAACTCCAGATCACGCGCATTGAACGCCGATTCGGACATTCCCCAGGGCACGCCCTTGCGCGCGGCGTAGGTCATCTGCCGGCGCACGATCAGCCGGTTCGTGGTTGCCAGCAGGCTGCCGGTGGGCGCGCGCATGACCAACGACGGCATCAGATACTCGAACATCGAGCCGGACCAGGAAATCAGCGCCGCGCCGCGCCCGACGGCGGTCACCAGGCGGCCGAGGCGGAACCAGTGCGAAACTGGCGCATCGCCCTTGGCGATCGCCAGGAAGCTCGCCAGCCGTGCCTCGGATGCCAGCAGGTCGTAGCAGCTCGGATCCAGGATGCTGTCGCTGGTGCGAAAGCCGATCGAGAGCAGCTTGCGCTCCGGGTCCAGCAGAAACCCGAACCGCATCGCCTCGGCCGTATCGCGCGCCCGCAAGGCAACGCCGCGCAGCCGGCTTACCCATTGTTCCGCAATCTCTGGCGCGGCGCCCGGGCCGGGCGCCAGCGGCACCAACTCGCGCCGCTGCCCCGCCACGGATCGCGACGCCGCCTCCGCCCAGGCGAGGATTTCCGCCGCCTCTGCCCCCGGATCGCTTACGTGCAGCGCATCGGCCGCGTCGACGAGCCGCGTCGCCTGCTCCCAGATCGCCTCGTGCGGCGCGCCGGGCTGCCGCGTTCCGTCGATAAGCGAAGACAATGTATCCAGCGCATCCTGCACCGGTTGGCGGTCCCCGCCGAGTTCATTCCGAAGCAGCACCTGGCGGAGAATGGCCAGCGCGTCCTCGGCGCCCCCCCGTGTCGATGATGCGGCCCGCGGGGCATTGGCCCAGGCCTCGCAGGCATTCGCCAGGGCGATCAGATGACCCGCGAGATTGCCGCTGTCGACGGAGGAAACATATTTCGGGTCCAACGGGCGCAGGTCGGTGGTGTCATACCAATTCAGGAAATGCCCGTTGAAGCGTTCGAGCTTGTCCATCGTATCCAGCGTGGCTTCCAGGCGCTCGACCGCATCGGCCAGTCCGAGCCAGCCGAAATCCCGGGCGGCGACGACCGACAGCAGATACAGGCCGATATTGGTCGGCGAGGTTCGGTGCGCCACGACCGCCTTGGGGTCCTCCTGGAAATTGTCCGGCGGCAGGCTGTGATCGGCGGGGGTGACGAAAGTTTCGAAAAACCGCCAGGTCCGCCGCGCGATCAGGCGCAGCGCCAGCAAATCCTCCGCCGAAACCGCCGCGCCTTCGTCGCTGAGCGGGCTGCGGCTGACCCACCACGCCAACGCGGGGGCAAGCAGCCACAGGAAGGCGAACGGCACCGCGAGGCGCCACACGCCCGGCGGAGCGAATGCTGCAGCTGCCAGCGCCGCGAGCGCCACGACGATCGTGCCGGACATATGCCGGTAATGGCCGGCCACGCCCGGCCGCAGGCCGGATTTCGCCTGTTCCGCCGTCTGCCATTCCAGCAGCCGCCGGCGGGTGATGAAAAGGCGGACCAGGGTGCGACCCACCGCGTCGGCCATCTGTGCCGCCTGTTCCGCCAGCAGGCAAACGACCAGAGCGACCTGGGTGGCGGCCAGGCGCAGATCCGCCCGAACGTCGCACACATAGTTATAGACGGAAGCGTTGGCGCGACGAGGAACCATACCGGCAAGCACCGGCAACAACGGCGGCAACAGAACCGTCAACAACAGGAATCCGGTCCAGAACAGTGCCGCATCGAAGCCCAGCCGCCAGCCGCAGAACAGGCCCAGGACCAGGCTGGGCGCCGACAGGCTGCGGCGCAGATTATCGAGCATCTTCCAGCGCCCGACCGCAGGCAGGCGCCTGCCTCCCCGGTTGAAGATCCACGGCAGCAATTGCCAGTCTCCGCGTGTCCAGCGGTGCTGGCGCGACAGCGCGACATCGTAGCGGGCGGGAAACTCCTCGATGACCTCGACGTCGGACGCCAGACCCGCCCGGCTGAAAATCCCCTCGAACAGATCATGGCTCAACATCGTGTTGTCGGGCACGCGGCCGGCCAATGCCTGCTCGAACACATCCACGTCGTAGATGCCCTTGCCGGCGTAGGATCCCTCGTCGAACAGGTCCTGGTAGACGTCCGAGATGGCGGCGGCATAGGGGTCTATTCCGGCGGCGGAGGAGAACGCGTACTGGAATACCGATGCCTCGGTGCCAATCGGCAGGGACGGCGTAACCCTTGGCTGCAATATGCCATGCCCGGCGATCACCCTGCCCAGGACGGGGTCCAGGATTGGCTGGTTCAGTGGATGCGCCATCTTGCCGATGAGGCGGCGAACGGCATCGCGTGGCAGCCTCGTGTCGGAATCGAGCGTGATGACGTAACGAACACCGGCCGGGAACTCGCGGCGGGCGCGCCAAGGATCGGCAGGAAGCTGGTATCCCCGCTCCGCGCAGCAACCGGTTCAGCTCATGCAGCTTGCCGCGCTTACGTTCCCAACCCATCCAGACGCCCTCGGCAGCGTTCCAAAGGCGACGGCGATGCAGCAGCAGGAAGCGCTTTCCGGCATCGGCGGGATGAGGAGCGCACGGGTATTGCCGATTGAGCCGGGCGATGCCCTCGACCGCGGCGTGGAGAAGGATTGCGTCATCCGCGGCGGTCTCGGCGGGCGCGTCCGTCCAGTCCGTCAGCAGGGCGAAACGCACGTCGCCATCGGGACTTGCCAGAAAATGGATTTCCAGTCGCTCGATCTGCTCGGCGATCGCCGCCAGGCTGGTCAGCAGCGTGGGGACGACCACCAGGGTCCGCAGGGCGGCCGGCACGCCCTCGCGCAGTTCCATGGCCGGCAAGGCGGTCGGGGGGAAACCAACTGGTGATCGCACGGTTGACCAGCGCAATCGCCACCTCGGCGGCAGGAAGCACACTGAGTACGGCAAACAGCAGCAGGCTCCAGGCGCCGAGCCCGCGATCGGCCAGGCCACCCACCGCCAGCGCCCCCAGGGCCAGGGTCAGCGCGGCTATGGCGCCGACATAGCCGCGAAGGCCAAGACGCACGCTTACCCGGCGCAACCAGCTTCGCATCGGCGGGCGGTAGAAGATGGCGGTCTCGAAATCGAGGCGCCCGGCGCCGATCAGGTAGTACCCAGGATCGTCCTGACGCCGCTGCGCGGGCGGGGCGGCCGGCGATGGTTCCGCCACCTGCTCGCGCGGCCATGCCCAGGTGATCCGCAGCACCTCGCGCGCAATATCCAACTCCGACAACCGCGATCCGCGGGCCAGTTCCTCGATCGCCGTGCGGTAGCTGTTGCGCGTCGCGAAATCCATCCGCGCGAAATCGCTGCCTTCCCGCAGGGCCGTATCGACCAGGCAGACGCTCTCGAACAACTCGGTCCAGTCGACGGTCGAGATCATGCGCATGCTGGTGATGGCATTGCGAACCGTGACGCTCATGGCCGCCTGGCTCTGGTGAACTTCCTGAACGGCGGCGTCGGCCGTGGTGCCCTGAGCCTCCAGCCGTTCTTCCAGCCAGACCAGGGCTGGCGTGGTGTCCGGATCCTGGTCGCGCAGCCGCTGCACCAGCTGCACCGCGAAGGTACGGTGCAAGGGGCCGGGGGGAATGCTGGCGATGACGCCCGCCAGCTCCGCCGCCAGGGTTCCGTCCGCGCCGAGAATGGCGTTGGCAGCCTGATCCGCGAGCTGACGCTGTGCCCGGTTGTCGATGACGCGTGTGGCCGCACGGCGCAAATTCTCCACCAGCACGATCCGGAGCGTGATCGCCACGGCCCATAGCTCGCCGATGGCGAGCGGCTGGACGCGCTGATAGGCATGGATGAAGCGACGCAGCATCTCCGTGTCGAAGCGGCTGTCGGTATGCGCGACGAAGGCCCAGGCGATGCCGAGAACACGCGGATAGCCGGCGAACGGACCGATCGCCAGCTTTGGCAACTGGCGGTAATAGCCTGACGGAAGATCGCCGTGGATTTCCCGGATCTGAGCCGCGACGACATGGTAGTTGTCGATCAGCCACTGGGCGGCGGGCGTCAGCGGTTCACCCGCGGCGTTGGCGCGGACCAGGATGTTGTGCGCGTTCAGCAGCAGGCGATAATTGTCCCGCACACGGCCGAACACCGGCTGCCCCGTCGCCTCCGGACCGGTAACCGGCTGCGCCTTGGCGAGACTTTCGGCGTGTTGTTCCAGGCGCTCGACACTGAACAATTCGGCGCGCACGAGATCGTCGCCGGTCCATGGTGACGGGCCTTCCGCCCGGCGAGGCCGAAGGCGGATCATAGCCGGTTAACCGGAGGGATCGTGTTTCGCACCGGCATGAGGCGCCGAATGGCCGACAGTTCCGGCTGAAAGCGGCTCATCCTGGCAGGCGGACCCACCGGATCAGCCAGGAAATCCAAACCGTCATGCCCGAAACCCACCGCAAGCGGGTATGCCGAAAACGCCAGGCTCGTTCGGCGCGAGAGATCGCCAATTTTGAGTGCGCCAGCCCATATTTGTTGCGAGTTCCGGGGGAGGTCTGGCGTGTAGCGCCGCCCGGGTGGCACCCTGCGAGATGCCCTCCGCCCTGGCGGATATACGGGCCCGTGTCGATGGCTACCAGTTGGGCCCTGTCCGGGTTCGTTGAGCGGATGGCCGGCTCAGCCTTCACCGCATCTAAAGCCGTGTCGAACAAGTTCCGGTCCATCAGTCCCCCCAGTGTGTTACACACCGCTGTCATGTGCATTACTATAACGGAACGTAAACCCTGGCCTGATGCCAGGGCCCGAGCCAAAGCGCCCGCCGACGGGTTGCTAATCTAGAGATCGAACGCTCGGCCGGGCTACTAGGTTCCACGCCTCGGTATCTTTGGAGGTCAGTGTGGTTGAGCATATCCATGGTCGTATTGGGGGCATCTATCACGACATCCCTGTCGGTGATCAGAACATTTGAGTCAGGGAAGATTGCCCGGGAAGGGAGGATGTGGCCCATCTGGAGTGCGCCCCTCGGAATGGACAGAACGGGCGATTTGAATTGCCCCCCCTTGCTGGTCTTCCGGAGGATGGAAGCCATGACGACGCATCGATCGCACAGTGCCGCATTCAAACGACAGGTTGCGGAGGAGGACATTGCGGGGGAGACCCTGCACGGGTTGTCCCCGCGACACGACATCTCGCGGCGGCATTGTCAAAGTAACTGCGACGTGTTTCGCGGAGGCGCATGGAGCGCCGGGGCGTACGAGATCAGGCCAGGAGCGATCGCCATTCTGCCATAGCGGCTGAACGGTTGGTCTTGTGGGTCTGTCGGCTGGTGAGGTGGCGCTGTGATTGAAATGGTTGTAAACGGTCCCGTGTACGGCCGCGAATTTCTGCAGAGTTGCCATCCGCCGGAAGCGGAGCATCGCCCGCTCGTGTCGTCGCAACGGCTGGTGGGAGTTCTCGGCCCGATTGTTGATCCAGCGGCCTTCGCATTCCTGCCGATCGGCATTGCCGATGATCTTCATAGCCGCGCCATACGAGCGCAGCTTGTCGGTGACCACTGCCAATGGCCGGCCATATCGCTTCATCAGTTTCTTGAGGAATTTCAATACCGAGCGGCGATCTCGGTGCTTCGTCGCCAGTGCTTCCGGCACCTCGCCTTCATGGTCCACGGCCCTCCACAGATAGTGGGTATCGCCGTTGATTTACACAAACACCTCGTCAAGGTGCCACCCGCCATTCGGGACAGCCGCGGCGAAACAAGATGCGTCGCTTCTGGATTCCGGCGGCGAACAGTGGGCCGAACCGGTTCCACCACAGCCGGACAGTCTCGTGGCAGATGTCGATCCCTCGCTCGGACAGCAGATCTTCGACGTTCCGCAGCGACAGCGGGTAGCGGACATACATTATCACCGCAAGGCGGATGACCTCGGGCGAGCTGTTGAAGTATTTGAACGGGCTGCGCATCCAGTCATGCTAACACCCGCCGATGGTGGCGAAGAAGTTGCTTCGACAGTGCCAATTGACGCCCTTTGCCGCGAGAATTCGCAAAATGGTATTCAAGATGGTCGTCTTGCCCACGCCCGGTCCGCCGGTGATGACCAGGACCTTGGAAATCAAGGCCAGCCGAACCGCGGCAACCTGGCTCTGCGCCAGTGACAGGCCGGTCTTCTGCTCGATCCATGGCAGGGCTTTGTCCGGATCGATCCAGGGCCAGGCAGCGGCCCGTTCGCAAGGCGCGTCATGTGCTCGGCGATGACCTTCTCCGCACGGTGGAGACCAGCGAGGAACACGCAGGGCATGTCGCCCACCGTGTCGGCGGTTACCGTTCCCTCGGCCAGCTCCAGATAAGTGCCGCCTCAACCAGCTCCGTCGGGACTTCCAGCAGTTCGACGGCCAGTGGTTCCAGTTCCCCTGTGGGCAATCCACAATGACCGTCGTCCATCGCCTCCGACAGCGCATAGGAGATACCGGCCCGGACCCGGATCATCGCCGTCCGTTCAATCCCCAGCCGCATGGCGATCGCATCGGCGGTTTTGAAGCCGATGCCCCGGATATCGCGGGCCAGCCGTAGGGTTCTCCGTCATGACCTGCACGGCGTCGGCGCCATAGGTCCGATATATGCGCACAGCACGTG
>CAWIVZ010000006.1:0-56212 GCA_963839645.1 uncultured Alphaproteobacteria bacterium
TGACCTTCCCCCGGAAAAGTGGACACGGTTACGACCTACGCGGCCGCTGCGATTTGTTCCCATTCAATAGGTGAGCGATATCCGATCGGCGAGTGAAGACGCTTGCGATTATAGAAACCCTCGATGAAGCTGAAGATCATGCCCTTTGCCTCCTGGCGCGTTTCGAACACGCCACCGTTGTCCAATTCGGTCTTCATGCTGCCGAAAAAGCTTTCCATGGGCGCATTGTCCCAGCAATTACCCTTTTGGCTCATCGAGCATTGGATCGTGTTCTCGTCCTGCAATCGTTGATAGTCATGTGCGGCATATTGGGGTGAACTCAATTGATCGTCGCAACACCTTGATGGAGGAGTTGCGATGGCCAATCGAAAACGGCGTTCAGCACGATCTGGGCGGCCACCATTGTTGTCACCGGGTCGACCGCCCGTAGCAGGACGCAAAGAACGGCTACGGTTCTGGGCCGCCATCGCGTCGGGCATCTCAAGTGAGGACGCTGCAGTTGCGGCCGGCGTGCCGCAGGCTATCGGAACAAGATGGTTCCGGAAGGCAGGCGGCATGCCACCAGCGATATTTGGCCGATCAGCAAAACCGCTCTCCGGGCGATATCTGTTGCTTGCGGAACGGGAGGAGCT
This sequence comes from uncultured Alphaproteobacteria bacterium, assembly GCA_963839645.1. GTDB lineage: Bacteria > Pseudomonadota > Alphaproteobacteria > Acetobacterales > Acetobacteraceae > PALSA-911. Next base: position 633 of record CAWIVZ010000006.1, read on the forward strand.
TGCGATCCTGCGTGCGCAGGGCACGGGGGTGCGGGAGATCGCGCGGCAAATGGGGCGGTCGGCGTCGACGATCTCGCGGGAGCTGCGACGCAATGCGGTGACGCGCAGCGGAGGCCCGGACTATCGTGCAACGACAGCGCAGTGGCACGCCGACAGGGCGGCCCGGCGCCCAAAACCAGTGAAGCTGGTGGTCAACTCGGCGCTGTGCACGTATGTGCAGGATCGATTGGCCGGCGTGGTCGTCACGCCAAAGGGGACTACGATTGCCGGGCCTTCAGTCTCCTGGAAAGGTCGTCGACATGGACCTCGACAGGATCGGCGATGGGCATTGGCATGGAGTTCGGAACAGATTGCTCATCGCCTACAGCTCGACTTTCCCCAGGATGAGACGATGCGCATCAGCCACGAAGCCATCTATCAATCGCTTTATATTCAGGGCCGTGGAGCCCTGCGCCGCGAGCTGACGGCCTGCTTGCGCACCGGGCGGGCGTTGCGCGTTCCTCGAGCGCGCAGCCTCAGTCGGGGTAAAGCTTTCATCGTGCCGGAGATCATGATCAGCGAGCGGCCAGCAGAAGTGGGCGACCGGGCGGTGCCTGGTCACTGGGAAGGGGATCTTATCCTGGGGTTGGACAGTTCCGCGATCGGCACGCTGGTGGAGCGCACGACCCGGTTTACGATGCTGCTGCACTTGCCGCGGATGGCAGCGCACGGGGTGGACGCTCGTGTGAAGAACGGGCCGGCGTTGGCCGGGCATGGCGCTGAGGCAGTCCGCGACAGCATAACCAGCACGATCACCAGCTTGCCCGAGCAGCTCCGACGGTCACTGACCTGGGATCAAGGGGCGGAGATGTCGCAGCATGCACGACTGAAGATCGACACCGGCTTGGACGTCTATTTCTGCGATCCGCACAGCCCGTGGCAGCGCGGCACGAACGAGAATACCAACGGGCTGCTGCGGCAGTATTTCCCGAAAGGCACCGACCTGAGCGCCCACAACAAAGATGCTCTTGAGGCGGTAGCGCTGGCCCTCAATACGAGGCCTCGTAAGACGCTTGGCTGGAGAACACCTGCCGAGGCATTTGACGAGCATCTACGGTTAGCTCACACGACTGTTGCGACGACCGGTTAAACCCAGGTTGGCTGCCGCGATCGGAATGATGCACCAACCCAGGACCAGGCCGACGTAGCGTGATGGCCATTTGTAGCGCAGCGATCGTCAACTCTTGCGGCATCGTCTCGCGCATCGCCCAGCCAATCACGCGCCGCGAGAACATGTCGAGCACGACGGCCAGGTAGAGCCAGCCTTCTCCGGTTGGGATGTAGGTGATGTCGGCAAGCCATACCCGGTTCGGGGCAGCAGTGATGAACTGCCTATCAAGAAGGTTAGGCGGCTATTGGATGGGAGTGCTGGCTATCGGTCGTGCGCGGGACCCGACGTTTATGCCGGCCCTGAATGCCGTGATGGCGCATCAGCCGGGCAACACGATTGACGCCTACTCGCCTGCCTTCCGCACGTAGCGCGGCATGCATGCGGGGGCTGCCGTAGACCGCGCGGTTATCCACATGGATCCGGCGGATCTCGGCCGCGAGGCCGCGATCGGCGGCATGCCGTGCGCTTTCCGGGCGGCCCCGCCACGCATAGTAGCCACTGGGACTGACCTCCAGCACGGCGCACATCGTCCGAACCGGGTATGCCTGTCGATGATCCTCGATGAAGCAGAACCTCATCTCGGCGGAACCGAGAAGATGCCGATGGCCTTTTTTAAAATGTCGCGTTCCATCTGGGCGCGCTCCAGATCGCGCCGCAGGCGGAGGATCTCGGATTGCTCAGCCGAAGGAGCTGCCGTCGTCTCTGACCCCATGGCGCCGGACACTCTCGGCGCGCCCCCGTTCTTCCCGCCTCGCCAACTGCGCAGCATCGAGGGTTGGATGCCCAGCTCGATTGCCACCTGGGTCAGCGGCCGACCGCTGGACGCCAGCAGCGATACCGCCTCCCGTTTGAAATCGTCCGTGAACGATCGTCTTGCCGTCGTTTGCGTCGTCATCAATCCACCTCACCCCTTTCCGGAGCTTATACGAGGGGTCCACTCAATCGGGGGAGGGTCAGTTAAAGTTCCTGAGCGGCCGAGCAAAGCTGGGCCCGTTCATCGACAGGCTGTCCCACTGGCTGAAGGTCGAACCGGCAAGTCCCGCAAGCAGAAGCGCAACGCCGAGCCGTTGCACGCCGACCTCGTCGTCCTCGGCTGCGAGGGTTCCTACGGGCGGCGGCCGCTCTTAGTGCGGGACTGGAAGCCGATCGTCAGCGCGCGCGGCAAACCAGTGGCCGGGGCGTTCTTCGTGCCTCTGGCTTTCCAGCCTGGAGAAGCCTCCCGGTTCGACTTGACCCCATCTTGTCCAAATCCAGGGTCAGATCTCAGTGAAAATCGACAATGACCAAGACCCGTTGGATCACCAACGTCGTTCAGTGCGGAAGAACAGGAATTTATGTGAGTATTTTCAATAGGCTGCCGGATATTTTGGCGGAGGGAGTGGGATTCGAACCCACGGTACGCTTTCACGCACACACGCTTTCCAAGCGTGCGCCTTAAGCCGCTCGGCCATCCCTCCGCGATCCGGGCCCTACCGGGGGGCGCAAAATAGCAGCGGCGGCCAAGAGGGCAAGGGCTGATCTTGCCTTTGTCGCTGCGGCTTCACGCATCCATCTTCAGCGCGGCCAGGAAGGCGGACTGGGGGATTTCCACCTTGCCGAACTGGCGCATGCGCTTCTTGCCCTCCTTCTGCTTCTCCAACAACTTGCGCTTGCGGCTGATGTCGCCGCCGTAGCATTTGGCGGTTACGTCCTTCGACAAGGCGCTGATGGTCTCGCGCGCCACCACCCGGCCGCCGATCGCGGCCTGGATGGCGATCTTGAACAGCTGGCGCGGGATCAGCTCTTTCAGCTTGGCGCAGATCGACCGGCCACGCGTGTCGGCGGAACTGCGATGGGCGACGAAGCTCAGTGCGTCGACCGGCTCGGCGTTCACCAGGATGGAAATCCGCACAAGGTCGCTCTCGGCGTAGCCGTCCATCTGGTAGTCGAAACTGGCGTAGCCGCGGGAGACGGATTTCAGCCGGTCGTAGAAATCGAACACCACTTCGTTCAGCGGCAGGCGATAGACCGCCATGGCACGGTTGCCGACATAGGTAAGGTCGGCCTGCTGGCCGCGCCGCTCGCTGCACAGCGTCAGCACGGAGCCCAGATACTCGTCCGGCACCATGATGGTGGCACGGATCCATGGCTCTTCCATGTGGTCGATCTGGCTGGGATCGGGCATGTCCGCGGGGTTGTGCAGTTCGTCGACGGTGCCGTTGGTGCGGTGGATGCGGTAGACGACCGAGGGCGCGGTGGCGATCAGATCGAGATCGAATTCACGGCTGAGGCGTTCCTGCACGATTTCCAGGTGCAACAGGCCGAGGAAGCCGCAGCGAAACCCGAAGCCGAGGGCGGCGGAGGTTTCCGCCTCGTAGTGGAAGCTGGCATCGTTCAGCCGCAGCCGTCCCAGGCTTTCGCGCAGCTTTTCGAAGTCATCGGCATCGACCGGGTAAAGGCCGCACCAGACCACGGGAACCGAGGGCTTGAAGCCCGGCAGCGCCTCGGCGGCCGGGGTGCGGTCATCGGTCAGGGTGTCACCGACGTTGCAGTCGGCGACAGTCTTGATGGCGGCGGTGATGTAGCCCATCTCGCCCGGGCCTAGATCGTCGACGGGGATCATCTTCGGCGTGAACACACCGACCTGCTCCACCGTGTGGGTGGAGCCCTTGGCCATCATGCGGATCTTCTGGCCGCGTTTCAGCTTGCCATCCTTTACCCGCACCAGAATGACGACGCCCAAATACTGGTCGTACCAGCTATCGACCAGCAGCGCCTTCAGCGGCGCATCCACGTCGCCCTTCGGCGGCGGCAGGCGATGGACCAGGGCTTCCAGCACCCCTTCGATGTTGATGCCGGTCTTGGCGCTGATCTCCACCGCGTCGGAGGTGTCGAGGCCGATCACGTCCTCGATCTGCTGCTTCACCCGCTCGGGTTCGGCGGCCGGCAGGTCGATCTTGTTGAGGATGGGGATGATCTCATGCCCGGCGTCGATCGCCTGATACACGTTGGCCAGTGTCTGCGCCTCCACGCCCTGGCTGGCATCCACCACCAGCAGCGAGCCCTCGCAGGCGGCGAGGCTGCGGCTGACCTCATAGGCGAAGTCGACATGACCGGGCGTGTCCATCAGGTTGAGCTGATAGACCTGCCCGTTCTTGGCCTTGTAGGCGAGGCGGACGGTCTGCGCCTTGATGGTGATGCCGCGTTCGCGTTCCAGTTCCATGTTGTCGAGGACCTGGTTGGTCATTTCGCGCTCGGTCAGCCCGCCGGTGTACTGGATCAGGCGATCGGCCAGGGTGGATTTCCCATGGTCGATATGCGCGATGATCGAGAAGTTGCGGATATGGTCGATGGGTGTCGTGGTCATCTGGCTGCCTTGGCGTGCGCTCGGTCTGCGCGGCGGCGCACGGACGGTTGTCCGGCGCCTCGGGTACATAGTCCTAGGGTATCAGATAGTGAATTTTGGCCGTTCTGTCAGCCGCGCAAGCTGGCGCCGGTCGCTTTCGCCACCGCGGCGACGACCTTCGCCGCAGCGCGGCGTCGATTTCGGCGTCGGTCAGCGTGCGCTCGCGCGGCTGGAACACCACCTCGATCGCCAGCGACTTCTTGCCGGCCGGCAGCTTGTCCCCGTCATAGACGTCGAACAGCGATACGCCGGTGATCAGGTTCCGCTCCGCGCCGCGGGCGGCGCGCAGCACCGTATCGGCGGGGACAGAGATGTCGACCAGGAAGGCGAAGTCGCGGCGCAACGGCTGGAAGGCGGGCAGGTCGGGGGCGGATTTCTTTCGCCGCTTGGGCTCGGAAACCGCGTCCAGGAACAGCTCGAACGCCGACGGCCGGGCCGGTGAGGTCCAGCGCGGCCAGTACGCGGGGGTGCAGTTCGCCGAAACGGGCCAGCACGGTCTTCGGTCCCTGGCGCACCACGCCGGAGCGGCCGGGATGGTAGAAGCCGGGGGCGTCGGTGGTGATGGTCAGGGCCTCCATCGGCACGCCGATCGCGGCCAGCGCGGCCCACAGGTCGGCCTTGGCGTCCATCGCGTCCACCGGGCGGGCGGGCTCGATCCAGCTGCGCGGCGTCGAACCCGCCCGTACGCCAGCGGCGACCAGGGTCTGACCCTCCGGGGCATCGGCCAGAAAGGCCGGGCCGATTTCGAACAGATCCCACATCGGCGTAGCCGCGCGCGGCGTTGCGCGCGGCGGCCAACGCCAGGGTGGCGAGCGGCGTCGGACGCAACTGGTCGAGATCGGCGGCGATCGGGTTCAGCAGCCGCAGCGCGTCCGGCGTCGTCGCCGAACAGGGCGGCCTGCGCCTGCGCCATGAAGCTGAAGGTGACGCATTCGGCCAGGCCCTGCGCGGCCAGGGTCCGGCGCGCCACGCGCGCTGCGGGCCTGGCGCGGGGTGATCGTCGGGCCGGGGACGGGGGCGGCGCGCGGCAGCGAGACGGCCGGAACCGCATCGAGGCCGCGCAGGCGCAGCACTTCCTCGATCAGGTCGCATTCGGGCTCGATCGCCGCGGCGCCGGAGGCGGCGGCTTGCGCGCGGGCGGGGTCGAGGCCGGGCGCCTGGATCGAGCGCCGGCTTGGCCGCGACGTCGTTGCGCCAGGACGGGACCGATACGGTCACGCTGGCGGCGTCGCGTGCCTGGACGCCGAAGCCGAGGCGTTTCGAGCGACGCAACGGCCTCGTCGGCGGGCACGTCCAGGCCGCCGAACCCGGCGAGGCGGTCGAAGCGCAAGGTCGCGCTGCGCTGCCAGGCGGGCTCCGCGCCGGCCGCGGTCACCGCGCTCGCTTCGCCGCCGCACAGTCGACAGCATCATTTGCGGTGGCGGCCTCGATCGCATCGGGCAGCAGCGCGGGATCGATGCCGCGCTCGAAGCGCTGGCGGGCGTCGGAGATGATCTGGTGGCGCCGGCCGGTGAGCGCGATGCGGATGGGGTCGAACAGGGCGCATTCGATGAAGACCGCGGTGGTGGTCTCGTCGCAGCCGGTCGCCTCGCCGCCGATGACGCCGGCGAGCGATTGCACGCCGGCGGCATCGGCGATCACGCAATCGTCGGGTGCGGCGGTGTAGTCCTTGCCGTTCAGCGCGCGGAACGTCTCGCCGCGGCCGGGCCGCAGGGTCAGGTGGTCGCCGGTGATCTTGTCGGCGTCGAACACATGCAGCGGGCGGCCGAGGTCGAAGGTGAAGAAATTGGTCATGTCGACCAGCGCGTTGATCGGACGCAGGCCGATGGAGGTCAGCCGGTCCTGCAGCCATGCCGGGCTGGGACCGTTCTTCACGCCGCGAATGGTCCGGCCGAGCACCCAGGGGCAGGCCTCCGGCCATCTCGATCTGCCAGTGCAGGGGACTGCTCGAACGCCGCCGGGACACTGGCGGGGGCGAACGGCTTCAGCGTGCCGAGGCCGGCGGCGGCGAGGTCGCGCGCCACGCCGCGCACCGCCAGCGCATCGCCGCGATTGGGGGTGACGCAGATCTCGATGATCGGATCGTCCAGCCCGGCCCAGGCGGCGTAGGCGACGCCGACCGGGGCATCGTCCGGCAGTTCGATGATGCCGGAATGGTCGTCGCCCAGGCCCATTTCGCGCGCCGAGAGCAGCATCCCGGCGCTCTCCACGCCGCGGATCTTGCCCACTTTCAGCGTGATGCCGGTGCCGGGGATGTAGCTGTCGGCCGGGGCGAACACCGCCTTCATGCCGGTGCGCGCGTTCGGCGCGCCGCAGACCACGGAGAAGATGCCGCTCGCCGGTATCGACCTTGCAGGCGCGCAGGCGGTCGGCGTTCGGGTGCTGCACCGCCTCGACCACATGCGCGATGCGGAACGGCGCCAGGGCGGCGCCGCGATCCTCGACGCCTTCGAGCTCCAGCCCGATCTGCGTCAGCGTGTCGGTGATCTCGGTCAGCGAGGCGCTGGTTTCCAGATGCGTCTTCAGCCAGGACAGGGAGAATTTCATCGCTCAGATCCCCTCATGCAGCATGACGGGCGCGAGCGGGTTGAACCCATAATGGCGCAGCCAGCGGATGTCGCTTTCGTAGAACGGGCGCAGATCGGGGATGCCGTGCTTCAGCATGGTCACGCGCTCCACGCCCATGCCGAAGGCGAAGCCCTGCCATTCCCGCGGGTCGATGCCGCAATTGGCGAGCACGCGCGGATGCACCATGCCGCTGCCGAGGATTTCCAGCCAGTCGCCGCCCGCCCCCAGTTCGCCGGTTTTGCGGTTCCAGCCGATATCGACCTCCATGGAGGGCTCGGTGAACGGGAAATAGCTGGAGCGGAAGCGCACGGGCAGGTCGAGCCGATGCCGAAGAACGCCCGCAGGAAGTCGGTCAGGCAGCCCTTGAGGTGGCCGAGGGTGATGTTGCGGTCGATCACCAGCCCCTCGCATCTGATGGAACATCGGGCTGTGCGTCGCGTCATGGTCGGCGCGATAGGTGCGGCCGGGAGCGATGACGCGGAACGGCGGTTCCTGGGTGAGCATGGTGCGGGTCTGCACCGGGGAAGTGTGGGTGCGCAGCACGCGGCGGCGTGCCGCCACTCTCGCGCGGGAAGGTAGAAAGTATCGTGATCGGCTCGCGCCGGGTGATGCGCGGGGAATGTTCAGGGCGCCGAAATTGTACCAGTCGCCCTCGGCATCCGGCCCTTCGGCGACGGAAAAACCCATGGCGCCGAAAATGGCGGCCATTTCCTCCATGGTGCGGCTGATCGGGTGGATCAGGCCGGCGCGCGCCGGGCGCGGCGGCAGCGACGGATCGAGCCGCTCGGCCGCCAGGCGCGCATCCAGTGGCGGCGTTCTCGAGCGCCGTCCGCCGGCCCTCGATCGCGGCGGACAGGGCGTCCTTCAACTGGTTGAGTGCGGCGCCGCGCTCGCGCCGCTGTTCGGGCGGGGTCTTGCCGAGTTCCTTCAGCAGCCCGGTCAGGGAGCCGTTCTTGCCGAGCACGGCGACGCGGATGGCATCCCAGGCGCGCAGATCGGGGGCGGCGGCGAGGGCTGCGTCGGTCTCGGTCTTCAGGGTCAGCGAGGTCGTCGGTCATGATGTCCCGCATACGGAAAAGGGCCGCCCTGTTCAGGCGGCCCCTTCTTACGTTAGGCGATTTCCGGAGGAAACCGGGCTTAAGCCCAAAGGCTTACGCGAGGGCGGCCTGCACCTTCTTCACGACTTCCGCGAACGAGGCGGGGTCGTCATAGGCGATGGCCGGCGAGCACCTTGCGGTCCATCTCGATGCCGGCCCGCTTCAGGCCGTCGATGAAGCGCGAATAGGTCAGGCCGTGCTCGCGCACCGCGGCGTTGATGCGCTGGATCCAGAGGCCGCGGAATTCGCGCTTCTTCACCCGGCGATCGCGGTAGGCGTATTGCAGCGACTTCTCCAGCCGCTCCAGCGCAATGCGGTAGTTGGTCGACGACCGGCCGACGAAGCCCTTGGATTGCTTCAGGACCTTCTTGTGACGGGCGTGGGTGGTCGTGCCCCGTTTGACGCGTGCCATGTTGCTATGCCTCCCTTACGCGATGCCGTAGGGGGCCCACTGCTTGACGGTCAGGCCGTCAGCGTGGGTCAGCACCTGGCTGCCGCGGTTCTGTGCGCTTGGCCTTCTGGCTGCGCGCGTGATGAGGCAATGGCGCTTCTTGCCGGGGCCGGCGAGAACCTTGCCGGTCGCGGTGATCTTGAACCGCTTCTTGACCGACGACTTGGTCTTCATCTTGGGCATTTGAGTCTCCTTATACATGGCCCTGATGCAACGCGGCCGGATGGCCGGGATCAGGTGTCGCGGCCGGGCATGCCCATTTCAGGCCCGGACTCACGGACAAGTCTTTCGACAGGGGCGGGTGTATAGCGATGGCGGCACGCCCGCGCAAGGCTGCAAGTCGGCTGCGGGCTTTGCCCTGGGCCCCGCCCATCCATATAAGCGCCAGCATGATCGCGCGTTTCACCAAGATGCATGGCTGCGGGAACGATTTCGTCGTGTTCGACGAGCGGGCGGGATCGCTTGGCCTGACGCCGGCGCGGGCGGCCGGGATCGCCGACCGGCGGACCGGGGTGGGATGCGACCAGTTCATCGCCATCGAGCCCTTGCCGCCCGGCGCGAATGCCGACGCGTTCATGCGCATCCGCAACCCTGATGGCGGCGAGGCCGGCGCCTGCGGCAATGCCACGCGTTGCGTGGCGCATCTGCTGGCCGCCGAAAGCGGGCGGGACCGGCTGGTGATCCGCACCGTGGCCGGCGATCTGCCGGCCGAGGTCCTCGCCGACGGACGGGTGCGGGTGGATATGGGAAAGGCGCGGCTGGACTGGGCCGATGTGCCGCTGGCCCGGCCGATGGACACGCTGCATCTGGATCTGGCGGCCGGCCCGGTGGCCGATCCCGCCGCCTGCAGCATGGGCAATCCGCACGCGACGTTCTTCGTGGCGGACATGGCAGCCGTGCCGGTCGCGGACATCGGCCCCCGCCTGGAGCATGACAGGCTGTTTCCGGACCGGGCCAATATCGGCTTTGCGCAAATTCTGGCGTCGGATCGGCTGCGGCTGCGGGTCTGGGAACGCGGCGCCGGGCTGACCCTGGCCTGCGGCTCCGGCGCCTGCGCCGCGCTGGTGAACGCGCACCGGCGCGGGCTGGCCGACCGGCGGGCCACGGTGATCGTGGATGGCGGCGAACTGGAAATCGAGTGGCGGGCGGATGGCCATGTGCTGATGACCGGTCCGGTGGCTGTGTCCTTCACCGGCGAGATCGATCTTGAGGCGTACGCGGCATGACGGTCGATATCCTCACCTTCGGCTGCCGGCTGAACACCTATGAGTTCGAGGTCATGCGCGGCCATGCCGCTGATCTCGACGACACCATTATCGTCAATACCTGCGCCGTCACCGCCGAGGCCGAGCGCCAGGCGCGCCAGGCCATCCGCCGCGCTCACCGGGAACGTCCGGGCGCGCGCATTGTCGTCACCGGCTGCGCGGCGCAGATCAACCCGGATGCCTGGGCCGGCCTGCCCGGCGTGCATCGGGTGCTGGGCAATGCCGAAAAGCTGCAATCGGAGAGCTGGACCAGCGGATGCCCCCGGCGCCGTCGCCGACATCATGGTGGCGAGGGAAACCGCGGCGCATCTGGTGACCGAGTTCGCCGGCCGGGCGCGCGCCTTCGTGCAGGTGCAGCAGGGCTGCGATCACCGCTGCACCTTCTGCATCATCCCGTTCGGCCGCGGCCCGTCCCGCTCGGTGCCGATCGGCGCCATCGTGGAGCAGGTCCGCACCCTGGTCGCGTCCGGCTACAACGAAGTGGTGCTGACCGGGGTGGACATCACCAGCTACGGGCCGGATTTGCCGGGCGCGCCGAGGCTGGGCCAGATGGTGCGCCGGTTGCTCGCGCTGGTGCCGGAACTGCGGCGGCTGCGGCTGTCCTCGCTCGATCCGGCGGCGATCGACGAGGATCTGTGGCGCCTGATCGCGGAGGAGCCTCGCCTGATGCCGCATCTGCATCTGTCCCTGCAGGCCGGCAGCGACCTGATCCTGAAGCGCATGAAGCGGCGTCATCTGACGGCGGATGCGCGGGCGGTGATTGCCCGGGCGCGCGACCTGCGACCGGGGATCGCCTTCGGCGCCGATCTGATCGCCGGCTTTCCGACCGAGACCGACGACCTGTTCACCGAGACGCTGGATTTCGTGACCGAGACCGACCTGACCTTCCTGCACGTGTTTCCCTACAGCGAACGGCCGGACACCCCCGCCGCGCGCATGCCGGCCGTGGCAAAGGCCACGCGGCGGGAGCGGGCATCGCGCCTGCGCGAGGCCGGCCTGCGCAACGCCCGGTGCTTCTATGGCACCCAGCTTGGCCGCGAGATCGCGGTGCTGGCCGAGACCGGGAACAGCGGACATTCCGAGCATTTCGCCCCGGTGCGGTGGACAGCGCCCGCCATACCTGGACAGGTCGCGCGGTTCCGGGTGCGCGAGGCGACCGATACTTCCCTGCTGGCGGAGCCCATACTGATGGCGTCCTTGTAATGGCGATCGGCGCCTTCTTTTCCCGGCTGAAGAGCGGCCTGTCGCGCAGCACCCAGAAGCTGACCGAGAGCATCACGGCGGTGTTCAAGAAGCGCCGGCTGGATGACGAGGCGCTGGAGGAGCTGGAAGAGCTGCTGATCTCGGCTGATCTCGGCCCCGCGGTGGCGGCGAAGGTGATCGCCGGGTTTCGCCGCACCCGCTTCGGCAAGGAAGTGACCGACGAGGAAATCCGCGAGACGCTGGCCGAGGAGATTTCCGATATTCTGGCTCCCGTGGCCCGGCCGTTGGAAATCGACCGGACGCTGAAGCCGCATGTCGTGCTGGTGGTCGGCGTGAACGGCACCGGCAAGACCACCACGATCGGCAAGCTGGCGCAGTCCTATTCCGAGCAGGGGCTGTCGGCGATGTTGGTGGCCGGAGATACCTTCCGCGCCGCGGCGGTGGAGCAGTTACAGGTCTGGGGCGGGCGCACCGGCTGTGTGGTGATGTCGGGCAACGCGAATGCGGATGCGGCTGGCCTTGCCTTCGACGCGCTGACCAAGGCGCGGGCGCAGGGCACGGATGTGGTGCTGATCGACACCGCCGGGCGGCTGCACAACAAATCCGTGCTGATGGAGGAGTTGCGCAAGATCATCCGGGTGATCCGCAAGGTGGACCCGACGGCGCCGCATTCGGTGCTGCTGGTGCTGGATGCGACGACCGGCCAGAACGCGTTGCAGCAGGTTCGGGTGTTCAAGGAGATGGTCGAGGTCTCGGGTCTCGTGGTCACCAAGCTCGACGGGTCCGCCCGTGGCGGGGTGGTGGTGGCCTTGGCCGAGGCATTCGGCCTGCCGGTTCATGCGGTCGGCGTGGGTGAGCAGGCGGGCGATCTGCGCGCATTCGATGCGGGCGATTTCGCCCGTGGTTTGGTGGGTACGTGAGTTTCTTCCCTGCTCACATGATTGTGGTGTGACACCCGTGCCAAATTTACCCACCGTTAACCTATGGCACTTACGATCTGGGAAATGCTCTCCGCGGGTTCTCTTTCGGCGTTTACCAACTCGTTCACCGATATGGCTTCGGTGGCGCGGGCCCGCCCGGTGCGGGAGACACGGGAAACCGGCGGCCAGGATGCGGGCTCCCTAACCGCCGGGTCCGCCGCTCCGCGTGCGCCAGGCCAGGGTCAGCCGGGTCAGTCGACACCGGAGCAGGGAACGAAGCTGCCTCGCGGGTCCATTCTCGACCTGTCGGTCTGATGGCGCTTTCGTCTGGTCCGCAACGGCTTGCTCTTTTCTCTATGATAACTGTGATTCCTTAACGGTTACGGTCATGGAATCGCCTCAGCCTTGTCGTGCGGGGGATTGAAACCCCGGGCGGGAAGCGGCACCTTGCCCTCATGCCAGAATTCATTCGCCGTATCCCGGAAGGCGACAATCGCGAGCGGGATGTCTGTGCCGATTGTGGACACATCGCCTATGTGAACCCGAAGATCGTCGTCGGATCCGTCGTCGAGGCAGAGGACGGCCGAATTCTCCTCTGCCGGCGCGCAATCGAGCCGCGGCATGGCTTCTGGACCCTGCCCGCCGGCTTCATGGAACTGGGCGAAACGCTCGAAGAAGGCGCCATGCGGGAGGCCTTCGAGGAGGCGCAGGCCCGGATCGAGATCGACGGAATTCTCGGTATTTTCAGCATCAGCCGGATCGGCCAGGTGCAGGTGATGTTCCGTGCCCGCCTGACCGCCAACGATGATGGGCCGCTGTTCGCCGCCGGGGAGGAAAGTCTGGAGGTGGCGCTGTTTCCCTGGGAAGGCATTCCCTGGGAGGAACTGGCCTTCCCGACCGTGCGCTGGGCGCTGGACGCGTGGAAGCAGGTCGGTGGCGGCAAACTGGGGGTGCCAGTCGGCAACCCGCCCGAAGACCCACGCGGCACATCGCGCAGCGGGATGAGGGGGCCAAGCCCCGCCAGCGCGGCGACGGGTGCCGTGAGGCCCGGGGGCGATGCCGGGTGAGGGTTTCAGCCGCAATGGTGGTAGCCGGCGGGCTCTTGATGGGGGCCGCCCCGGCGCATGAAGAGCTGCCGGTTCCGCCGATCCCGCCGACGGAGCACCCTGCTTACAATTCCGCTCCCATCCCCAATGACAATATACGCGGGCCCACCGAGGCGGAGGCGAGCAGTGTTCGTCTGGCGCCAAGCCTGTTTCGTCGCGAGAAGGATTTTACTCCCGGCCTGGGCTACACGCCGGGATCCGCCTTCAAGGAGACCGAGAAGGAGCGGTCTATCAAGCCGTCGCCGGGCCTCGATGTACGGGTGAGGCTGCCGTAGCCGGCTGCCGTTGGGATGGACGGCCGGGGATAGGCATTTGTTAACCACGCGGGGGGCAGAATCGTGCCAGTCCTGCAGTTGGCGGGATGTTGGCTCCTTGGACGAAAATCATCCCCATGCCCGCCACGGCCTCCCCCTTTGTTCGCGATCGTGACCAGGTCGGTCCGATTGCCAGATTGCCGGATTTTGCGGAGGCCTCGACCCTCGGCGGCGCGGCTGATGAACCCGCGCTGCACGACAGGACCAGGCGGGATCGTGTCGACGGTGGCCTACCGGAGCGGCAATTGCCTGGATCGGACCCGATGGGCATCGCCGATCAGGCTCTTGTGTCGTTGGGTCCCGTGTCGCTTGCGGGCGCTGCGGCAGGAAGCGAATGCCCGGAGGCGACGTTGGCGCGCGGGCCCCGGGTCACGGGCAGCGGTGGAGCCTCCTGTTCCGTTCCCTCGGCGGACGCTGCGGGCAGCGGGTCAACGATCGCCTTGCCCGATGGCGCCGCCGTGACCTTCGCCAGCCTCGTGGATTTCCGGCCAGAGCGCTTTTTCTGAAGCGCGCTTCCGGCGATTGATTCTCCCAGGGCCGCAGAAGCTCGGCTATACTGGCGCCATGTCGCGCCGGAACATGCGGATATCGCCGGAATTGGTCGTCCAGGCCTATCGCCAGGGGCTGTTCCCCATGGCGGAGACCCGGCTTGGTGACCGGATCTATTGGCTGGACCCGGAATATCGCGGGATTTTGCCGCTGGACGGCTTTCATCTCTCCCGGCGGCTGCGACGGACGGTGAAATCCGACCTGCTCGAGGTCGCGGTCGATCGCGATTTCCCCGCCACCATCGCCGGCTGCGCCGCACCGGCCCACGGCAGGGCGGATACCTGGATCAACCCGGACATCCGGTACCTGTTCACCGAACTGTATCGCATGGGCTATGCGCATTCGGTGGAGTGCTGGCGGGACGGAGTGCTGGTCGGCGGCCTGTATGGCGTGGCCATCGGCGGAGCGTTCTTTGGCGAAAGCATGTTCAGCCGGGTCCGGGACGCCTCCAAGGTCGCCCTGGTGCACTTGGTGGTGCGTCTGCGTCTGGGTGGATTCACCCTGCTCGATACCCAGTTCATCACCGAGCATCTGGCGCAGTTCGGCGCGATCGAAATTCCGCGCGATGCCTATCGCGATGCCTTGACCGCCGCGCTGGATGTCGATGCAACCTGGCTGCCCGCGCCGGACCCCGGCGCGTTCCGCGTGGAACTGGACGCGCTGCTGCGCCAATCGGCGTGTCACGGATCCGGGGTTGGCGAGTCTGTTGCTTGAGGACGCGTTGATAACGGGCCGGCAGGCATCCTGCTGCCAGGGAGAAAGACCCATGATTTTACACGACACCGCCCTGTTCCGGCGGATGCTGGTGGCCGTCGCGCTGGTTGGCGGCAGCTTATCCGCGCAGGCGGCGGAGCATCCACCCTTCGCGCCCACCCGCGACGTTGTGGTCGCCTATCAGGTTCAGGCTTCCCAGTTGCCGGCCGGGCCGTTGGGCGGCGGCGATGCAAAGGGCGAGCATAGCATCCGGATGAGCTACTCCGCCGCCAGCGGCCGGCTGCGGATCGAGCCGGCCTCGATGCCCGGCTACATGCTGATCGATCGCATGGCCGGGCGGATCACCATGGTCGTGGAACCGCTGCAGAGCTTCATGGACATGCCGTTCGATGCGAGGGCCGGCGCCGGGCTGCTGCTGAACGACAAGATGAAATTCGTCCGCGGCGGCGTGGACAGGGTTGCCGGCATGGCCTGCACGTTATGGACCGTGACCAGCGACCGGACGACCGCGCATCTGTGCATCACCGAGGACGGCGTGATCCTGCGCGGCGACGGCAGCGATCCCCGGCGGGGCGAGGGCAAGCTGTTGGCGACCGCGGTAACCTATGCTCCCCAGCCTGCGGCGAAATTCAGCCCGCCGCCCGGCTTCCATCGCATGGAACTGCCGGCCGGCGTCACGCTGCCCGGCATGGGCGGCAACCCGGCCAGATCGCCAGGCTGACGGGGGCACCGGAAATGAGTTCTTCCCTGACGGCCGCCGCGATACGGCGCCCGGCGCGTCCGCGCTTCCTGCCGCCATGGCGCGACCGGCAGGGCCGCCTGTCGCCGCTGAAATCGTCGGTTCTGCTGGGCGCGTGCGTGCCGGCGATCCTGATCGGTTATTGGTGGCTGAACGGCGACCTCGGCCCGCGCACGGTGAACGCCGCGATCCATCTGACCGGGCTTTGGACGGTTCGCTTCGTGCTGCTGTCGCTGGCGGTAACGCCGGCCCGCGTGGTGTTCGATCGGCCGAAAATCGTGCTGGTGCGGCGCATGCTCGGGGTCACCGCGATGGTGTACGCCTTGGCGCATCTCAGCCTTTATATCGTCGACATGAACTTCCACTTGCTGGAGGTGCTGACGGAAATCGTCCGGCGGTCCTACCTGACCATTGGGTTTGTCGCGTTGACCGGCCTGGTCACGCTCGGCGCGACATCGACCGACGCCGCCGTGCGCCGGATGGGGCGCAACTGGAAGCGGTTGCACTGGTCGATTTACGGCATCGGCGTGCTGATGCTGCTGCACCATTTCATGCAGGCCAAGGCCGGCGTCTCCGCCGCGGTGCTGGCGGCCGGTTTGTTCATTTGGCTGATGCTGTGGCGGGCGCTGCCCGCGGCGCGCCGGGCTTCGCCGTGGGTGCTGACCGCGCTGGCGATTGCCGCCGGCGTGTTGGCGGCGGGCGTTGAATTCGCCTGGTACGGGCTGGCGACCCGGATCGATCCGTGGCGTGTGCTGGCGGCCAATCTGAATGTGGCGTTCGGTCCCCGCCCGGCCGAATGGGTCGCCATCTGCGGCCTGGGGGTGGTGGCTCTGGCCCTGCTGGCGCGGTTGTTGCCTGGTTCCCGGCGGGCGTGATCCGCCGGGCCACATAACGGCTATAACGCGGCGACGGCGTCCATGACGGCCTTGGCGTGGCCGGCAACACTGACCTTGCGCCACACCTTGGCGATCTTCCCGTTCTTGTCGATCAGGAACGTGCTGCGCTCCATTCCCATGTATTTCCGGCCGTACATGGACTTCTCCACCCAGGTCTCATAGGCGGTCGAAACATCGCCGGCCTCGTCGGACGCGAGCGGGAAGGTCAGGCTGTATTTTTCCGCGAATTTCTCGATCGGCCTCATCTTGTCGCGCGACACGCCGATCACCTCGACCCCGATCTTGCCAAGCTGCGGCAGGGCTTCCTGAAAGGCGCAGGCCTCCTTGGTGCAGCCGGGCGTGTCCGCCTTGGGGTAGAAATACAGCACGAACGGCTTGCCCTTGAGGCTCGCCAGGCTGACCGTGCGCCCGCTGCTGGCCGGCATCTCGAAAGCCGGAGCCATGTCACCTTCCGCCACGCTCATCCCGTGATGTCTCCCAAATGCCGCACGAACAGGGCGCGCACCTCGCGCGCCAATGCATCCAAAGTGAGGCGCAGGCCGGCCAAGTCAACCGCCGGTGCGCCGGCCTCGTTGGCGGCGCGCAGCAGAGACCGGGCGGTGGCCTCCGGCAGATCGGCCTGCGCGGCGCGGCCGAGCATGATGCGGAGCATGCCCTGCACCGTCCGCCAGACCCGGTCGGCGCGGATCAGCGTCTCGGCCTCGCTGGCGACAAGCGCCCCGGCATCTTCCAGCCGGCGCAGGGCGACGCGGGTGATCTGGCTGCGGACCTCCGGATGCCCGGCTCCATGCACGAGTTGCAGGGTCTGGCAGATGAACTCCACCTCGATCTGCCCGCCAGGGCGCAGCTTCACGTCCCAGGGGCCGGTAGGCGGTAATTCGCGCGCCAGCCTGGCGCGCATCGCCGCCGCGTCCGCGCGAACGCGCGCGGGCTCTCCGGCATGGGCCAGGGCTTCCTCGATCGCCGCCTCGACCGCTTTGCGCAACGCCGGCGGGCCGGCGATGACCCGGGCGCGGGTCAGCGCCATCCGCTCCCAGGTCCAGGCGGATGTGGCATGATACTGGCGGAAGGAGCGTAGCGAGACGGCGACCGGTCCCTTGTTGCCGGACGGGCGCAGGCGCATGTCCACGGCATAGAGCGGCCCGTCAATGCCCGGCGCGGTGACCGCGGCGATGTAGGCGTGGGCTGCGCGAACGAACCACTGGCTGGCTGCCAGCCGCTTGATGCCGGCGCGTCCGTGGCTCTCGGTCGCGTCTTCCGGGTGGTCGTAGATCAGCATCAGGTCGAGATCGGACCCGGCCATCATCTCCTGTCCACCCGCCTTTCCCATTGCCACCACGGCCATGCCCCCGCCGCGGACGCGGCCGAACCGGGACCGGAAATCGGCCAGCACGGGATCCAGCAGCGCCGACAAGTGCGGCATCGGCGAGGGCGGTTCGCCGCAGCCCGGCGTTGTCCGCACCCAGCCGTCCGTCCATGGTCGCCGCCGCGAGGGCGAATTCTTCCTCCCGCACCATCCGCCGCGTGATGTCGATGACATCCTCCAGCGTCGCCGCATCGCGCAGGCGGGCCCGCAGCAGGCGGGCCGGATCGCGGCTCCTCGTCCGGGCTCAGCAAACCGTCGAGGGCGGCGGGATGGCGGGTCAGGTGGTCGGCGAGCCAGGGGGCGGCGCCGAGGATCGCGGCGACCCGGTCCAGCAGATGCGGATTGCGCTGGAACAGCGACAGCAGCTGCACGCCGGCCGGCATATGCGCCAGCAGGGCATCGAACCGGGCGAAAGCGGTGTCCGGCTGGGGTTGGCGTGCCAGGGCAGCCAGCACGGTCGGCAGCAATTGCGCCATCAGGTCGCGCGACCGTTCCGAGCGTAGCGCGCGCGGCCGGCCGGCCAACCAGCCGCGCACCGCGGCGACAATGGTGGGGATGCTGGCGTAGCGCAGCCCGGCCAGGGCGGCGGCGGTTTCCGGCGGCACCTCGTCCACGCCGCTGAAATCGAGCGCCGGCCCGGCCTCGCCGGCACCGGCGGACACATTGCCGAACACCTCCGCGTAGCGCCGGCCGACCTGGTCCAGATGGCCGAGCAGTTCCGCGGCGAAGCCGGCCGCGTCGGCATGGCCCATGAAGACCGCGAACTGGTCCAGCCCGGCCGGCGTGTCCGGCAGGGTATGGGTCTGCCGGTCGGCGACCATCTGCAGCCGGTGCTCGACCCGGCGCAGATAGCGGTACGAGCGGGCGAGTTCGGTCGCGGCGCGCTGGGCGAGATGGCCGGCGCGGGCGAGCAGGCGCAGCGCCTCCAGCGTGGTCGCCACCCGCAGGCCGGGGTCGCGCCCGCCCCAGACCAGCTGCAGGGTCTGGGCCAGGAACTCGATCTCGCGGATGCCGCCCTCGCCGAGCTTGACGTTGTGGCCGGCGATGCGCGCAACCGGGTCCTGGGCGGCCGGCCCGCCGCCCTTTCTCGCTCCCATACGGGAAGCCGCCTGCCGGCTTTGCGCGTGCTGATCGATGCGCCGTTTCATGGCGTGGATATCGGCGACGGCGGCGAAATCCAGCCCCTTGCGCCAGATGAACGGCCGGATCGCCTCCAGGAAGCCGGCGCCAAGCGCGAGGTCGCCGGCGACAGGCCGCGCCTTGATCATCGCCGCGCGCTCCCAGTTCTGCCCAAGGCTCTCGTAATAGGTCAGGGCCGCCGGCAGCGCGATCGCCGGCGGCGTGGCGGCCGGATCCGGCCGCAGCCGCAGATCGGTGCGGAAGACATAGCCATCGGCGTCGCGAACCTCCATCAGGGTCACAAGATCGCGCGCCAGGCGCGAGGTGAAGGCCCCCATCGCCTCCCCGGCGGTCTGCGGGGTATAAACCGGGACTGCCGGATCGTAGAGCAGAACGAGGTCGATATCGCTCGAGTAGTTCAGTTCCCGCGCGCCGAGCTTGCCCATGCCGATGGCCACGAAACCGCATCCCTGTGCGGGGTCGTCGAGGTTCGGCAGGTTCAGCTCGCCGCGGCCATGTGCGGCGCGCAGCAGATGCGCGACCGCCAGGCGGAGCGTGGCCTCCGCGAGCGTCGCCAGCGCGCCGGTGACCTTGTCCAGGCGCCAGATGCCGCCGATATCGGCGATCGCGGTGGCCAGCGCCACCACGCGTTTCGCCCGGCGCAAGCCCGCGGCAACCACTGGGCGGCGCGCCGCCGGCGGAATCGCGGCGAGCTCCGCCATGGCGTCGGCCACGGCCTTGTCCGGCCCAGACCGGACGAGGCTGCTGAGGACGGCGGCTTCCCGCAGGCACAGGTCCGACAGATAGGGGCTGTTGCCGCCGATTGCCGCCAGCATCGCCGCGACCGCGGGCCGGGCGCTCAGGCGGGCTTCATTGCGGCCGGTTTCGGCAAAGCGTTCGATCAGCCGCGCGGCGGCGGCTTCATCATACGGCGCGAGCCATTGAGCTGGGAGACGGAACGGAACTTCTGTCATGCGTGCGGGCGCGACCGGGGGTGCATTGAATGTCGGGCAGGCTGGCCATGAGGCGGCTCCCGGGTCAAGCGGCACGCGTCACCGGCCAGATGCTGCATCGTCTTGTCACGCTGACGCTGCTGCTGGGTGTGGGTGGCGCCGCCTTCCTCGCGGTTCTGGCCTGGCGTCTGTCGCAGGGGCCGATGGAGCTGCCCTGGCTGGCGGAGCGCCTGCAGGAAGTCGCCAACGCGGACTCTGGAGCACTCCGGATTTCCATCGGCCATGCCGCATTGACCTGGGAGGGCTTCTCGCGCGGCGTCGACCGTCCGCTGGACATCCAGCTGCGCGACATCACCGTGGCGGACCCGTCGCAAGGGCACAGCGTGGTATTGCCCCACGTGGATGTCTCCCTGGCGTTCAGCGGCCTGTTGATGGGCCGTATACAGCCGCGGGCGCTGGAGATCGAGGCGGCCCGCCTCGTGATGCTGCGCACGCGGACGGGGGAGATCCGGCTGGATTTTGCCCGCTCGGACGCGGCGGCTCCAACTGAAACGGCCGCGCAGGACACGGACGAGCCGATGGGGGAGACGGGCTCGTCCACGTTGACCAGGCTGCTCGCCGAGCTCGCCCGGCCGCCTGCGCCTGTCGGCAGCGTGGAGCGCCTGGGACGGTTCAGCCAGTTGCGCCGGGTGCGGATCCGAAATTCCACCTTCACCGTGATCGACCGGCAGCTGGCCGTCGTATGGCGGGCAAAGGCGCCGGAGATCGATCTCCGGCGCCAGCCGCGTGGCGGGGTGACCGGCGCCGCCAGCTTCGCGCTGGACATGGGGGGCGAACCGGCATCGGTTCACGTCGATGGCAGCCTGTCCGCCGGTGATGGAACCATCCGATTGTCGGCGCAACTCGCCGACCTCAAGCCGGCGGCCTTGGCGCGCCGAACCGGGACACTCGATGCGCTCGAAGCCCTGGACACGCGCCTGAACGGATCGCTCGCGCTGGAACTGGGGCCGCACCAGGCCTTGCAACGGGTGGCCTTGGACCTGCACGCCGGACCGGGCAAGGTCAAGATCGGTTCAAGCGTGGTGCTGCTCGACGGGGCCGACATCGCCGCCGAGGGCACGGATCTCGATTTACGGCTCAAATCCTTCGATCTGCGCGTGCTGCCTCGCGCGGGCGGGCCGGTCTCGACGCTGAGCGGCAGCGGCACGGTGCGGCGCAACGCCGGGAGGTTCAAGAGCGACCTGTCCCTGGCGATCGATCGCGTCGCGTTTGCCGATCTCGGCCAGCTGTGGCCGAGGTCGATCGGCCGCCCGGCGCATGACTGGATCACCGAGAACATCACCGCCGGCAATGTGCGCGATGGCCATGTCCAGATCACCCTGGAGGCCAGCCAGGCGGGGTCCGACATCGGCCTGTCGGAGGTTGCCCTGACCGGGGCGACCGGCAGCCTGCTCGGCGAAGGGGTGACGGTCTACTGGTTGCGCCCGGTGCCGCCGGTCGACCGTGGCACCGCGCGGCTGAACATTCTCGATCCCGATACATTCGAGATCCTCGTCAGTTCCGGGCGGCAAACCCTGGAAGCGGGGCAGCGTGAGAGCGCGATCGTGGTGAAGTCCGCCAAGATGCGCATCACCGGCATCAACCACAAGGATCAGGTCGGCTATATCGACGCCGAGCTTGCCGGCCCGATCGCCGACGTGCTCACGGTGCTGCGCCACAAGAAGCTGCATCTTTTCGACCGTCTCGAGCTCGATCTGAACAACCCGGGCGGCCAGATGTCCGGCACGCTCGCGGTGACGGTGCCCCTGGAGGAGAAGCTGCAGATCGAGCAGGTGGGGATTCAGACCAGGCTGCATCTGCAGGACGCGCATTTCACCGGCCTCGTCGCCGGGCGGGACCTCGATCACGGCAATGCCGATCTCACCGCCAGCACGGAGGGAATGAAGCTGACCGGCCAGGCCGACATCGCCAGCATTCCCACGAAGCTGGAGGCGGAGATGAGCTTCCGGTCCGGCGCCCCCGGGCAGGTCGTGCGCCGGATCGTCGCCACCGGGCGGGCCACCGCGCGCCAGCTTGCCGCCGCCGGGCTGGATGCCGGCGACGCACTGGCGGGGGATGTGACCGCCAAGGCGACGATCACCGACCGGCGTGACGGGACCGGCGAGATCCTGGTCGATGCCGACCTCGCCGGGGCGGCGTTGCAGGTTACCCCGATCGGCTGGCAGAAGCCCATCGGCCAGGCGGCGACCGGCCATGCCCGGTTGCAGATGCGCCACTCACGGCTGGTGGGGATCGACGACATCACGCTGAATGGCCGCCCCGCCGAGGGCCGCCCTGCCGGGCCAAATCCGGCGCAGGGGGACGCGCTGACGCTGCGCGCGCAGGCGGCGCTGGCGGATGGGCGGATCGCCGAGCTGACCATCGATCGGGCGGTATTCGGGCGGACCAGCGGACGCGGCACTATACGCTTTCCGTCCGGAACCGGCCCGATCCGGATTTCGGTCGACGGTGCGGGCATCGATCTGTCGACGGTGCTGTCCAGCAAGCCTGGCGGCGGCCGCAAGCGCGATGCGGGTGAGGAGAAGCCAGGCCCGTCCTGGACCATGGATGCCCGGTTCGAGCGTGCTTTCATGGCCAATGCAACCACCGTATCGGGCCTAGCGGCGCATGTGGAGAATGACGGGCGGGTGATGCGGGCGCTGCATGTGGACGGCCAGACAGGCGTGAGCCAGGCGGGCGGGGCAACGCGGTTCCGGATTGACATCGCGACACCTTCTGCCTCCCGCCAGCGAACCCTGAGCGTTGTCGCAGACAACGCCGGGGAATTGCTGCGGGCAGTGGACGTGACACACACGATGCAGGGCGGCCGGCTGTCGGTGAACGGCACCTATGACGACACGGTCGCCGATCATCCTTTGTCGGGTACGGCGCAAATCACCGATTTTCGGATCCAGGGCGCGCCCGCCCTCGGACGGCTGCTGCAGGCGATGACCTTGTATGGCCTCGTGGACGTCGTTCAGGGGCCGGGCCTGGCGTTCACCAAGCTGGTGGCGCCGTTCCGCCTGACCCGGGACACGCTGAACCTTGCCGAGGCACGGGCGTTCAGTTCGTCCCTCGGTTTGACCGTGAAAGGACGGATCGATCTGGCGCAGGAACAGCTGGACCTGGAGGGCACGATCGTTCCGGCGTATTTCTTCAATTCGCTGCTGGGCAATTTGCCGCTGATCGGCAAGATGTTCAGCCCGGAGGAGGGCGGTGGCCTGTTCGCCGCAAGCTACTCGATCCGCGGCCCGGTCAATGATCCGCGAGTGTCGGTTAATCCGCTGTCGGCGCTGACCCCCGGTTTCCTGCGCGGCGTGTTCGGGATTTTCTAGATCTCCCGTTGCTCGGAAAGTTCAGGCCGGATCAACCGCCGGGAAACATCGCTCGCAGCCGCGGCACGACGCCGTTCGCGTAGCGTTCCAGCGAAGGGTTCATCTGGTCCGGGCGCATGCCAGGCGGCACGGCCCAGGTCACCAGGTCGGTGAGGCTGAATTCATGGATGAAGGCGGCCAGTTTCTCCACGCATTGATCCTCGGTTCCCACCACCCAGCCTTGCGGGATGCGCTGTTCCTCGGTGATCCCGGCCACGCCGCCATGCCCCCCTGAGTCAGCCCGGAACTGGTTGTAGACCGCCATTCGTCGGTGTTCGGCCGCACGGATCGGCGGCCAGTCGCGGCCGGGATCGTCGGTGACCAGGCAGGAGCGGATGATGCCGACGCGGTAATCCTCGGGGTTGCGGCCATCGGCCCTCAGTGCCGCCTGCCAGGGATCGAGCGCGCGTTCGCGCGGGCCTTGCGGCAGCAGGTTCGTGTTGAACCGGGCGGCCCGTTGCGCCCCCGCTTCCGCCAGCGCCGCGACCCAGATCGGTGGCCCGCCGGCCTGCACATAGCCGGGCGTGATGCGTGCATCGGCGAAATTGTAGCGCTTGCCGCTGAAACTGAAGCGCTCGCCGGTGAAGGCGCGTTTCAGGACCTCCAGGCCTTCATCGGTGTAGGACAGCCGGTGCGACACCGGTAGGCCGAAGCCGCGAAATTCATGCACGGCGTAGCCAAGGCCGACGCCGATTTCCACCCGGCCGTTGGAGATGTTGTCGAGCACGGCCAGATCCTCGGCCAGGCGGATCGGATGGTTGAACGGCAGCAGGCAGACATCGCAGGAAAAGCGGATGCGGCGGGTGCGGGCCGCCATCGCCGCGGCGAGCGGGATCCAGGACGGCAGGTACCCGTCGTCCACGAAATGATGTTCGGTGAACCAGGCGAGATCAAGACCCAGGCCGTCCAGCCAGGCGACCTGGTCCAGCACAGCGGCGTAGAGATCGGGCGTCGTCATGCCGGTCTCGGGCGGATTGCGCATGTCGTAGATGACGCCCATGCGAAGCGGCTTTGCCATTGGTGTTCCCCCGTCGGACCGATCGTTTGCCGGTTCGGCGACGAGGTTAGGCCGGGGTCTCGCCATCCTTCAACCGTTGAGCGACAGCGCCTACGCCTGCAAGCCTCTCTTGACCGCATCGGCCGCGACCGCTTGGCTGTAGGCCATTGCAGGAGGAAAAGACATGAGCAGCAGGCAGCCGGTCGCCATCGTTTTCGACACATTCGGCACCGTGGTGGATTGGCGCACCAGCCTGATCACCGAACTGACGGCATTCGGCGCCGAGCGCGGCATTTCAGCCGATTGGGTTGGCCTGGTGGATGCCTGGCGCGCCGCCTATCACCCGTCGATGGACCGGGTGCGCAAGGGCGCGCTGCCATGGACACGGTTGGACGATCTGCATCGCGCCTCGCTGGACAAGCTGGTGGTCGATTTCGGCGTCCGGGGCCTGAGCGAAGCGGACATGGATCACATCAACCGCGGCTGGCACCGGCTGCATCCTTGGCCCGATGCGGTGCACGGTCTGACGCGGCTGAAAAGCAAATTCACCATTGGGCCGCTGTCCAACGGCAATGTCTCGCTGCTGCTGAATATGGCGAAGCACAGCGCCATTCCGTGGGACATGATCTTCGGCTCCGACCTGTTCGGCCATTTCAAGCCCGATCCGGAGACCTACCTGGGCGTGGCGAAGCTGTTGGACCTCGCTCCCGGGCAGGTGATGATGGCGGCGGCGCACAACAACGATCTGCGGGCGGCGCAATCCTGCGGGCTGATGACCGCGTTCTTTCCCCGGCCTGGCGAATACGGCCCGAACCAAAAGCTGGATTACGCTCCTGACGGCACGTGGGATTATGTAGCCAAGAACATCGAGGACCTGGCGAGCCAGCTGGGTGTCTGAAAGGCTGGGTGTCTGAAAGGCTGGGCGTCTGAATCTCGGGAAGGGCCAAGGAATGGAATTCGACTACATCATCGTCGGCGGCGGGTCGGCGGGTTCGGTGCTGGCCAACCGCCTATCGGCGAAGAGTTCCAACCAGGTGCTGGTCTGCGAGGCCGGGCAGGATACGCCGCACGGCAAGGTGCCGAAGGCGATCTTGGATTCCTATCCAGGTACGGCCTACCTCAATCAGAGCTTCATCTGGACCGAGCTGAAGGTCACCACCGAGGTCGTTTCCCACAACAACCCGGACGCGCCGAAGCCGCGGCTGCGCAAATACGAGCAGGCCAGGGTGCTGGGCGGCGGCTCGTCGATCAACGGCCAGCTCGCCAATCGCGGCGCGCCGACCGATTACGACGAATGGGATGCCCGCGGCGCGCGCGGCTGGAAATGGGACGATGTGCTGCCCTACTTCAAGAAGGTGGAGCGGGACATGGATTTCGAGGGTCCCTATCACGGCAAGGAAGGCCGCATTCCCGTCCGCCGCATCATGCCCGATCTCTGGTCCGAACACGCCAAGGCGGTCGGCAAAGCGCTGGAACAATCCGGTTTTGACTACCTGCCGGATCAGAACGGCGAATTCCGCCAGGGTTACTTTCCGATCACCATCTCCAATGCCTACGAGAACCGGGTGTCGGCGGCGATCGGCTACCTCGATCCCGGCACCCGCCTGCGCGATAATCTGACGATCTCGACCGATACCCAGGTCGCCTCGTTGATCTTCGAGGGCAATCGCTGCGTCGGTGTGAAGGCCGTCGTGAGCGGCCGGCCGCAGGAGTTCCGCGGGCGGGAGGTTATCCTGTCCTCCGGCGCGATCCATTCGCCGGCGCATCTGCTTCGGGCCGGCATCGGGCCGGTGGGGCATCTGCGCGACATGGGCATCGATGTCGTGGCGAATGTTCCCGGCGTCGGACAGCGGCTGATGGACCATCCGTCGATCGCGCTCGCGTCCTTCGTCAAGCCGCATGCACGGCTGAACAACGACGTGACCCGGCGGCACATGCATGTGGCCTGGCGCTATTCGTCCAACATGCACGGCGCGCCGGAAGGCGACATGTTTGTCACCGCCGCGACCAAATCCACCTGGCACGCGGTCGGCGAGCAGATGGCGGCGATGGTGATGTTCGTGAACAAGACCTACTCGGAAACCGGCCAGGTGAAGCTGCAATCCAAGGACCCGCGCACGGAACCGGAGGTCGAGTTCAACCTGCTGTCGGACCGGCGCGATCTGGAACGGATGATGGATGGGTTCCGCAAGCTGGGCGCGCTGCACGCGCTGCCGGTGATGGCGGAGGTGGCGACCGACCCGTTTCCCGCCAGCTACAGCGACAAGGTGCGCCAGGTCGGTATCATCAACCGCAAGAACAAGATAATGACCGACATCATGGCGAAGCTGCTGGACGGCCCGGCGGCGTTGCGCCGCTATCTGCTCAAGACGTTCGTCATGGAGGATTTCACGCTGGAGCAGGTGATGACCGATGACGACGCGCTGGAGGCCTTCGTGCGCAAGGCGGCCGTGGGTGTTTGGCACGCCTCCTGCACCTGCCGGATGGGGGATGCGGACGACCCGATGGCGGTGACCGACCCGGCCGGGCGGGTGCGCGGGGTGGAGGGTCTGCG
The DNA here is from genome assembly GCA_963839645.1 of uncultured Alphaproteobacteria bacterium. GTDB lineage: Bacteria > Pseudomonadota > Alphaproteobacteria > Acetobacterales > Acetobacteraceae > PALSA-911. The sequence continues at coordinate 27,392 of CAWIVZ010000006.1, forward strand.
CGTGGTGGATGCCTCGATCTTCCCGGTCGTGCCCTGCGCCAACACCAATTTCCCGACCCTGATGACGGCGGAGAAGATCTCCGACGCGATCCTGGCCGGCTTTTGACCAACGCTGCTGCGGCCGGAGTGCTGCCACGCCGGCGGCAGGGTATGGACCTGTCCCGGTGGCTGCTGGGGTCGTTTGCCGTCCTTGCCGCCGCGGCGGTCGGGTTGCGTCTGGGCGTCTATGCCTGGCTGGCGATGCCGTATGGCGGGCTGGTCGACGCGATGTGCCAGTTCGACTGTGGCTGGTATGGGCGCATCGCGCTTGCCGGCTATGGGGCGAACGCGGAATGGGCGGATTTTGGCAGCTACCCGCATTGGGCGTTCTTCCCGCTCTATCCGTTGGCTATCTCCGCCCTGCACCATCTGCTGGCGGTCCCGGCTTTGGCGGCGGGAATGGGGCTGTCGAATGCCGCGCTTTGCGGCTTTGCGATCCTCGGCGCGCGCTATCTGCGCGAGACGCGGCCGGTGTTGCATCCCGGGCTCTGGCTGGTCGTCGCGCTGCTGTTTCCTTACGGGTTCTTCTTCTCGGCGGTCTATACCGAGGCGCTGTTCGCCCTGCTGTCCACCGGCGCGCTGCTGGCATTGCGGCAGCGGCGGATAATGCTGGCGGCCTGTTTGGCTGCGCTTGCCAGCGCCACCCGTCCGACCGGCATTCTGCTGACACCGATCCTGGTGATCGACCGGTTGGCGGCGTTCTGGCGGGGCCGGTATCGTCGCGACCGCGTGGCACTGCTGGGCGAGACACTGCTGCCGGTCGCCGTCGCGCCGCTCGGGCTGTTCCTGTTCATGCTGTATCAATACCGCGGCATCGGCGACGCGATGGCATTCAGCCATGTCCAGGTGCTCTGGCACCGGCAATGGGGCAATCCATTCACGCGCATCTGGGAAGGGCTGCAGGCCTGGGATTTCGCCGTGCTGCTAGGAAGCCCGAGCAGCGCCTATGCGGCGAGCTTCGCAATCCTGGGTCTTGCGGGCGCGATCTGGCTGGCATTTCGCCGCCGCGGCGCGGAGGCCTGGTTCCTGGCCGGCTGCATCCTGTTGCCGGCGGCGAGCGGTCTCGATTCGCTACCGCGCTTCGTTGCCGCCAATCCGGTATTCCTGTTCGTGGTGTACGACCTCGCGGCATGGCTCATGGGAACGCGCCGGCGGCCTGTCCTGCTCGCTGGCCTGGCTACCGTGCTGGCCGCCTTGCAGGCGGTTCTGCTGCTTGCCTGGTTCCGCGCCGACGGAGGCGTTTTCTGATGAGGGTGCCGGCCTGGATCACGCTTGGGGCGGCCATCCTGCTGCTGGGCTTTGAGCTGTCGATGCTGGCGATCGGCCTGTTCGGGGCGCGGGTGTCCCCGGCCTATCGGGATTTCTTCATCGAACGGCGGACCGATCCTATGGGCCGGGGAGACGGCAGGCGGTCCCTCGGCTCAGGGTTGGGGCCGGATCAGCCGGTGATGCTTTCGGCCCGATGAGAGCTTGATCGCGCCGTCGCGCAGATCGGCGGTGCCGATCAAATGGCCCTCGTCGGTCACGGCCACGTCGTTCACCCGTGCGCCGCCGCCGCGGATCAGCCGCCTCGCCTCGCCATTGCTGGCGACCAGCCCAGACAGCGTGAACAGGCGGAAGGCGGGAATGCCCTGGCCAAGCTCGCCGCCCGGCACTTCCACGGTGGGCAATGTATCGGCCGCCTCGCCTTCCTCGAAGGCGCGCCGGGCGGTTTCGGCAGCCTGTTCGGCGGCCGGGCGGCCATGCGCCAGCGCGGTTGCCTCGGTGGCGAGGATCTTCTTCGCCTCGTTGATCTCGGCTCCTGCGAGCAATTCCAATTTCGCGATCTCGTCTAGCGGCAAGTCGGTGAACAGCTTCAGGAAGCGGCCGACATCGGCATCCTCGGTGTTGCGCCAGAACTGCCAGTAGTCGAACGGGCTCAGCCGGTCCGAGGTCAGCCACACCGCGCCCTGGGCGGTCTTGCCCATCTTGGCGCCGGACGCGGCGGTGATCAGCGGCGTGGTCAGGCCGAAGACATGCGCCCCGTCCATCCGGCGCGCGAGCTCCACGCCGGAGACGATGTTGCCCCATTGATCCGACCCGCCCATCTGCAACCGTCACGCCGTGGCGGCGCGACAGCTCGCGGAAATCATAGCTCTGCAGGATCATGTAGTTGAATTCGAGGAAGGTCAGCGGCTGCTCGCGGTCCAGCCGCAGGCGCACGCTGTCGAAGGTCAGCATGCGGTTGATGGTGAAATGATGCCCGACCTCGCGCAGCAGCGGGATGTAGCCGAGCGTGTCGAGCCAGTCGGCGTTGTTCATCATCACCGCGTCGGTCGCGCCGTCGCCGAAATCCAGGTATGGCCCGAAGCAGCGGCGGATGCCGGCCATGTTGGCGGTGATCTGCTCGTCCGACAGCATCTGCCGGCTTTCGTCCTTGCCGGAGGGATCGCCGATGCGGGTCGTGCCGCCGCCCATCAGCACCACCGGCTTGTGCCCGTGGCGCTGCAGCAGCCGCAGGATCATGATCTGCAGCAGGCTGCCGACATGCAGGCTGTCGGCGGTGCAGTCGAACCCGATATAGGCGGGCACGACGCCGCTTCGGAACGCGGCGTCCAGCGCCTCCAGGTCGGTGCATTGATGGATGAAGCCGCGGGAGGTGGCTTCTTGCAGGAAAGTGCTTTTCGGCATGGCGGCAGGCTCGTATCTGAATGAAGACGGCTGGCTAGCACGGACGGGACGGGAAAAGAATGTCTGCCAGGCCATTATCTAAGGGGACAGTACTGCGCACGATCGGGCTCATGAGCGGCACCTCGCTGGACGGCGTCGACGCGGCGTGGATCGAGACGGACGGCGAGCGGGTGTTCGCGACCGGCCCAAGCCTGACGCTGCCCTATGACGCTGGCCTGCGTGCGGATCTGCGCCGGATCTTGGACCTGGCGCCCGGGCTTGCCGGCGATGACCGGTTTCTGACCGACGCGGTGGCGCGGCTGACGGAGGTGCATGTGCAGGCAGTGCTGGCGCTGGGCCGGCCGGCCGACATCATCGGCTTTCACGGCCAGACGATCCTGCACCAGCCGCAAAGCCGGCGCACCTGGCAGGTCGGCGATGCCGCCACGCTGGCGCGGCGAACCGGGATGGCCGTCGCGCATGATTTCCGCAGCGCCGACGTGGCGGCGGGTGGCGAGGGGGCGCCGCTGGTGCCGGTGTTTCATGCCGCGCTGGCGCGTGATCTCGAGCGGCCGCTGGCGATCCTGAACATCGGCGGCGTGGCCAACGTGACCTTCATCGGCGCGGATGACGGGTTGGTGGCGTTCGATACCGGCCCCGGCAACGGGCCGCTGGATGACTGGGCCGCGCGCCATACCGGGCAACGTTTCGATCGCGATGGCGCGCTGGCTGGCGCCGGAAAGGCGGACGCGACGGTGCTCGCGCGGCTGTTGGGACATCCGTATTTCGCCCGTCCGGCGCCGAAATCCCTGGACCGGCTGGATTTCGCCCGGGCGCTGGCGGCGAGCGGGTTGGAGTCCTGTGCCTCGGCGGACGGCGCCGCGACGCTTGCCGCCTTCACTGCCCGCGCGGTGGCAATGGCCCCGTTGCCCGCCGCGCCGCGAACCTGGCTGGTCTGCGGCGGCGGGCGGCACAATCCGGCGATCATGGCCGCGCTGCGGGCTGCGCTGCCGGCGCCGGTGATGCCGGTGGAGGCGGTCGGATGGGACGGCGACGCGCTGGAGGCACAATGCTTCGGCTTCCTGGCGGCGCGCACTTTTGCCGGACTTCCGATCAGCTTTCCCGGCACAACGGGGGTTCCGGCACCGCTGCCGGGCGGGACCGTCACGCAGCCCTGAGCCGGGCTGGTCAGCGCCGCCTCGCCGTGGTCGTCTTGGGGCCAAACCGAGGGGAGGCAAGCCTATGCGAAAAATCCTGCGCTACGACGACGTGGCGGTCGATGTCGTCGCCGAAGGGCAAGGCCCGCTGGTGGTGCTTTTGCCGTCGGCCGGGCGAGACTCACTCGATTTCGACGATCTGGCTGCGGCCCTCGCGGCCGAGGGCTATCGGGTGCTGCGGCCGCAGCCGCGCGGCGTGTTCGGCTCCACCGGTCCGATGACCGGCATCACCCTGCACGATCTGGCGCGCGACGTGGCCAGGGTGATCGAGGATGAGGGCGGCGGCCCGGCCTTCGTCGGGGGGCATGCCTTCGGCCAATGGGTGGCGCGGATGACGGCGACCGACTACCCGCATCTGGTGCGCGGCGTGATGCTGATCGCCGCGGCGGCCAAGTCCATACCGGCGGAACTGAGCGCGGGCGTGAACAAATGCAGCGACCCCGCAACGCCCCGGGCTGAACGGCTGGCCCTGCTGCAGCAATTGTTCTTCGCCCCCGGCCACGACCCGGTCGAATGGCTGGAAGGCTGGCACCTGCCGGCGCGGGTCTGCCAGCGCGTGGCGTCCGCCGCCACGAAGCAGGCCGAATGGTGGGGCGGCGGCAGTGCGCCGATCCTCGATTTGCAGGCCGCGCTCGATCCGTTCAAACCACGTGAGAAGCGCGATGAGTTGAGAGACGAGTTAGGCGAGCGGGTAACGGTCGAGGTGATCGACGGCGCCAGCCACGCGCTGATCCCGGAGCAGCCGGCGGCGGTCGCCGCCGCCCTCGTGCGCTGGATGCGCGGCATCGGCGGCTGAACAAGGAAAATGCGGCAGACCCAGGGTCTGCCGCATTTTGATCCGGTAAACCTTATACCAGAGGATCGTTCAGTCCGCGGCGAGCGCCATGTTGCGGCGGGCGATGGCGCGACCGACATGGTCCTCGACCGCCTCGGAGACGGCTTCGGCCTGATCGGCGAACACGTGGTCGGCGCCGGGGAAGATCCGGTAGTCGACGGTGACGTTCTTCTGGGTGTTCAGTTTGTCCACCAGCTTGCGCACGGCGGGTTCGGGAACCAGTTCGTCGGCATCGCCATGCACCAGCAGGCCACCGCAGGGGCAAGGGGCCAGGAAGCCGAAATCATAGTGGCTGGCCGGCGGCGCTATGCTGACCCAGCCGGAGATTTCCGGACGGCGCATCAGCAATTGCATGCCGATGAAGGCGCCGAAGGAATAGCCGGCGATCCACAGCCCACCCGAATTCGGGTTTACCGCCTGCATCCAGTCCAGCGCCGCGGCGGCATCGCCGATCTCGCCGATCCCGCCATCATAACGGCCCTGGCTGCGGCCGACGCCACGGAAATTGAAGCGCATCACCGAGCAGCCCAGCTTCTGGAAGGACTGGTACATCGCGTAGGCGATGCGGTTGTTCATGGATCCGCCATGCAGGGGATGCGGGTGCAGGATCAAGGCCACCGGGGCACCCTGCTCCTTGGAATGATGGTAGCGGCCTTCAAGCCGACCGTCCGGGCCGGCAAACATCACCTCAGGCATGGCGTTCCAAAATCCGTTTTCCAAACATGTCCGACAGCCATCAGCCAAGCCCTCACGGCTCAGGCCACTGCCGGTCCCATCGGTACTCAGTCCTATGAACCGCGAAGCCGGAACACCGGGACACGGGTTGGGAGTAGCGAGCAAGAAGGCTGATCCCACTAGGTCTCCACCCGCGAATTCTTGACCCGCGATGTCGGAATACATAGCTTATAGGCGACACAGTGGCGCCGCGGAGATCGATACTATTTACCCGTCGTTCGGTCCCCCAACCGACCGTATCCCCGGACCAGGCTCCATCCATCCGGGAGTATGTATGCTACAGGAAGTCAATCGGCTTTTGATATTGGAATTGTCGCATGGCTTTCATGTTTCTAATGGATATGACCAGAACATACCGTAAACATGCCCGAGTCGCGCGATTTGAGCGCGTGTCACGGGGAGCTGCGCCGGTTGCGGGTAACCATCTGTTGGCGTGGCAGGTCTAGCGTCATGCAGCTTTCCACGCGCGGACGGTATGCTGTGATGGCCCTGGCCGACCTGGCCGCCCGGGATGCGAAAACGGCCGGTCAAAATCCGGTTACCTTGAGTGAAATCGCCACAGGTCAGTTTCTCAGCCTGTCCTACCTGGAACAGCTGTTCGGAAAGTTGCGTCGGGCCGGGCTGGTGACGTCCGTTCGGGGACCTGGCGGCGGGTATCGTCTGGCCCGTGCCGCCGACGCGCTGTCGATCGCCGATATCGTGAATGCGGTCGACGAGCCGATCCGGGTGACGCGCTGCGAGGAGGGCGGGCCCGGTTGCATGCAGGCCGAAGCATGCCTGGGCGAGGCGGCCTGCGCGCCGGAGCGCTGCAGGACCCATGACCTGTGGCATGAGCTTGGCCGGCAGATCCACCTGTTCCTGGCGGGCGTGACCCTCGGCGATGTGGTTGCCGGGCGCGTCGCCGGCCGGGCGATGCCGGTACTGTCAGGCTCCGGCCGTACCGGGCGCTCCGCGCCGCCTGTGCTGGCTCCAGCGGCCGCGGCGGAAGTGGTGGCGGGATCATGATCTACCTCGATGCGAACGCTACCGAGCCGTTGCGGGCGGAAGCCCGCGCGGCGGTGCTGGCAGCGTTGGACGTCGTCGGCAACCCGTCTTCCATCCACCGGGCCGGGCGGATCGCCCGTGCCGTGATGGAGGATGCGCGCGAGGCGATCGCCGCGCGGTTCGGCGCCAAGCCGGCGGATACCGTGTTCACATCGGGCGGGACGGAAGCCGATGCGCTGGCCGTTCATGCGCTGGGACACCGTCCTGGCAGGCGGGTCATTATCGGCGCCACCGAGCACGACGCGATCCGCGCCGCCGCCCCGATCGCCGAGGTGTTGCCGGTCGATCGCGACGGCGTGGCCGATCTGGATGTGCTGGCGAAGCTGTTGGCGCAAGGCGGTCCGGCCCTGGTGTGCCTGATGCTGGCGAACAACGAGACGGGAACGCTACAGCCGGTGGCCAAAGCGGCGGAATTATGCCGGCGGGCGGGCGCGCTGCTGCATGTGGACGCGGTTCAGGCGGCCGGGCGCGTGCCGGTCGATCTGCGTGCGCTGGGCGCCCACAGTCTGGCGCTGTCGGCGCATAAGCTGGGCGGACCGAAAGGTGCCGGCGCGCTGCTGCTGACACCGGAACTGACCGCCTTGTCCCCCCTGATCTCTGGCGGTGGACAGGAACGCGGGCGCCGGGGCGGCACGCCCCCCCTCCCGGCGATCGCCGGCTTTGCCGCCGCAGCCGGTGCGAACAGTGACCGATCCCATTTGCCCCCCCTAAGGGATGCGATCGAACGCGCCGCGTTCGCCGCCGGAGGCATCGTTCTGGCTGCCGATGTTTTGAGGTTGGACAATACCAGTTGCCTGGCCTTGCCCGGCATTCGCGCCGATACGCAGGTCATCGCGCTCGACCTGGAAGGGTTCGCGGTCAGCGCCGGCGCCGCCTGTTCCTCCGGCAAAGTGGCCGAAAGCCATGTGCTGGCGGCGATGGGGCTGGGCCCCCTGGCCAGCCAGGCGATCCGGGTGTCGTTGCCGTGGAACGTCACGCCGGAGGATGTGGCAGCGTTCCTGCCCGCCTATGCGCGGATGGCACGGCGGCTGGGCGCGGCGCAGCCTCTTTCCTCCAGCGCGGCCTGAGCCCACATGGCTGATATGGTTGATGTACCCCCCTCGCCGAACCGCCCGGTCTATCTGGACAACCAGGCCACCACGCGCTGCGATCCAAGGGTGCTGGCGGTGATGCTGCCGTTCTTCACCGAGGAATACGGCAACCCGCACAGCGCCGAGCATGTCATGGGCCGTCGCGCCGAGGCAGCGGTGGAGACGGCGCGGGCCGAGGTGGCGGCGCTGATCGGGGCCGAGGCGCGGGAGGTCGTGTTCACCTCCGGCGCGACGGAGAGCAACAACATCGCCATCAAGGGTGCGGCCCGCCACGCCCGGAAGATGGGTGACCCCCGCCGGCGCATCGTGACGGTGGCGACCGAGCATAAATGCGTGCTGGAATCGGTGGCCGACATGGCCGAGGAGGGCTTCGAGCCGGTGGTGCTGCCGGTTCGTCCCGACGGCCGGCTCGATCCGGACGCGCTGCGCGCGGCCCTGGCCGAGCCGACGCTGCTGGTCAGCGTCATGGCGGTGAACAATGAAACCGGCGTGGTGCAGGACATTGCCGCCCTGGCGCCGATCGCCCGGCAGGCCGGGGCGCTGTTTCACACCGACGCGGCGCAGGCGGCGGGCAAGATCCCGCTCGATGTCGCCGGCTGGGGCGTCGATCTGCTGTCGCTCAGCGGCCACAAGATCTACGGGCCGAAGGGCGTCGGGGCGCTGTTCGTGCGCCGCCGCCCGAGGGTGCGCCTGGCGCCGCTGTTTTCCGGTGGCGGACAGGAGCGCGGGCTGCGGTCTGGCACCCTGGCGACGCCGCTGATCGTGGGCCTGGGCGAGGCCTGCCGCCTGGCACGGCTGGAGATGGCGGAGGAGGCCGAGCGCGTCCGTGCGCTGCGCGACCGGCTGCTGGAGCGGGTGCGCGAGACGGTGCCGGGGATCGTGCTGAACGGCGCGGCCGAGGCCCGCATTCCCGGCAACCTCAATCTGACCTTTCCCGCCGCCACAGCGGCGCAATTGATGCGGGCGAACCCCGATCTGTGTGTTTCCACCGGCTCGGCATGCTCGTCGGCCGAGATCGAGCCGTCCTATGTGCTGCGCGCGCTGGGCCTGTCCGACGATGCCGCCGCGCGCACCTTGCGTATCGGGATCGGACGCTTTACCTCCGCCGCCGACATCGACTACGCCGCCGCCGCGCTGATCGCGGCCCATGCCAATGCGCCGGCCGAAGCCGGTACCCTGGCGTCCTGAACGGAAGATTTTGCCCATGCCGAAAATGATCTTCGTCGAGCGCGACGGAACCCGCCGCGAGGTGGACGCGCCGATTGGCCTGTCCGTCCTGGAGGTCGCGCACAAGCACGGCGTCGATATCGAAGGCGCCTGCGAGGGCTCGCTGGCCTGCTCGACCTGTCATGTGATCGTCGACCCGGCCTGGATCGGCAAGCTGTCCGAACCGACGGAAGACGAGGAGGACATGCTCGACCTCGCTTTCGGACTGGAGGAGACCTCGCGCCTGGGCTGCCAGATCGTCATCAATGAGGCGCTGGACGGGCTGGTCGTGCGCCTGCCCGCTGGCAGCCGCAACATGCTGCTCGACTAGTGCTCTGACTCATTGGGATGGTTCAGCATGCGTCAGAGCACTAGCTTGATTTTGTGGGCCAATTCAGCCAACGGGCTGAAGTGCCCGTTGGCATCGGACCACTAGCATGCGTATCGTCGTCGCAATGTCGGGCGGCGTGGACAGTTCGGTCGTGGCCGGGCTGCTGCACGAGGCCGGGCACGAGGTGATCGGCGTCACGCTGCAACTCTACGATCAAGGCGCCGCCGCCGGGCGCAAGGGCGCCTGCTGCGCCGGCCAGGATATTCACGATGCCAAGCGGGTCGCCGACCGGCTCGGCATCGCGCATTACGTGATCGATGCCGAAGCCCGCTTCGCCCAGGCGGTGATCGCCGATTTTGCCGACAGCTACGCTTCCGGGGAAACCCCGGTGCCCTGCGTGCGCTGCAACCAGACCGTTAAGTTCGCCGACCTGCCGGCGCTGGCGCGAAGCCTTGGCGCCGAACGTCTGGCCACCGGCCATTACGTCCGGCGGATCGACGGCCCCGATGGCCCCGAACTGCACCGCGCCGCCGATCCCTCCCGCGACCAGAGCTGGTTCCTGTTCGCCACCACCAGGGAACAACTGGCGTTCTCGCTGTTCCCGCTGGGTGGGATGGCGAACAAGGATGTGGTGCGTGCCGAAGCGGCGCGGCTGGGGCTGGAAGTGGCGGACAAGCCCGACAGCCAGGACATCTGCTTCGTCCCATCCGGCAGCTATGCCGACATCGTCGGCAGATTGCGGCCCGATGCGCTGGCGCCCGGCGAGATCGTCAACCGCGACGGCCGCGTGATGGGCCACCATGACGGCGTTGCCCGCTACACCGTGGGCCAGGGCAAGCGCCTGGGGCCGGCGGCGATGGATCATGGGGAACGCCAGGTGGTGCTGGCGACAGATCCCGCCACCCGGCGGATCTTGATCGGCCCGCGCCATGCCGGCACGACCCATCTGCGACTGTCGGAAGTCAACTGGCTCGTACCTGTGCCCGCAGAGCCCTTTCCCTGCCGGGTGAAGCTGCGTGCCCGTGAGGTGCCGCAGCCGGCAACGGTGGTGCCGACGCCCTGGGGCGCGGAAGTGCGGATGGACGCGCCGGTGCAGCCCGCTCCCGGCCAGGCCTGCGTATTCTATGCCGGCGAGCGCATCCTGGGCGGTGGCTTCATTCGCCGGCCGGATTGGCGGCCCGATTTCCAACCGGGCGAATCGGCGATCGGCGAGGGGGAGGTTGACGGCTTGTGCCCGGGAGGGCTATCTCCCGCGCCTCTCGGCTTGGATGGCGGCGTAGCTCAGCGGTAGAGCAGGGGAATCATAATCCCTTGGTCGGTGGTTCAAATCCGCCCGCCGCTACCATCCTGCCGATTGCCTCAATTTTCTGAGGAGGCGACATGAGCGTCAGAACGGATGTCGCCTTGGACCCGCTCTCGAAGGCCGTCCCGGTCCCCACGGGCGAGCCGGGCACCCAGGCCTATTTCGAGGCCTTTTCGGCGCATCGTGCCTTCATCACCCCGCATATCCGGCCCTTCGCTGCGTATGACCGCTGGAACGACCGGCGCGTGCTGGAGCTTGGCTGCGGGATCGGCGCGGATGCGGTCGGTTTCATGCAAGCCGGCGCCGAGTATACCGGCGTGGACATTTCCCGGGCAGCGTTGCGCCAGGCGCGCCAGTGGTTCCGACTGGCCGGGGTCGATGGCGGGCTGATCCATGCCGATGCCGCGGACCTGATGGAACATGTGCGCCAGGCATCCTTCGACCTCATCTATTCTTTCGACTCGTTGCACCGCATGGCGGATCCGGAGGCGGTGATCCGCCAGGCTCGGCGCGCGATCCGTCCGGACGGCGAATTCCGGCTGATGCTCCCGGCCAGCGAGTTCCTGGGCGGATGCGCTGGCAGAAGCCGGGTTGGAACCGTCGGAAGCGCCGGACGCTCCGCTGGCTCCCGGCTATTCCCGCACCGAGGCGCGGGCGCTGCTGCGTGCGAACGATTTTTCCGCCATTTCGATCACCCAGGACCACATCTTCCCCTACGTGCCGGAGGCCTATGCGCGTGGGGAGCATGAATTGCAGCCCTGGTTCGCGGCCATGCCGGCCGCGATGTTCCGGGCGCTGGAGCGGCGCTTCGGCCGCCATCTGCTGATCGTCGCCCAGCCCGCCTGATTTTGTCGAATTCGCGCCCAGCTATGCCGTTGGCAAGTCTGCCAGCGCGGCGCGGTAGGCGCTGGTAACTTCCATGCCGAAGCACGCGAAGATGATTTCCGTGATCGAAGGGTACGTCACCAGGGCGGAAGCGACGGTCTGCACCGCTATCCCGGCCGCCTGCGGGATCGGGTAGCCGTATACGCCGCAGCTGATCGCGGGAAACGCCAGGGTGGAGACGCCATGCTGCGCGGCCAGGCGGAGGCTGTTGCTGTAACAGCCCGACAGCAGTTCCGGCTCGCCATGCGCTCCGCCCCGCCAGACCGGTCCGACCGCGTGGATGACCAAGCGGGCCTTGAGCCGGTATCCGGCGGTGATCCGCGCCTGCCCGGTCGGACAGCCACCAAGCCCCCGGCACTCCGCCAGCAATTCGGGACCGGCCGCGCGATGGATGGCGCCGTCCACGCCGCCGCCGCCGAGCAGCGACGAATTTGCCGCATTGACGATGGCATCAATATCCAGACGTGTGATGTCGGCCTCGCGGACTTCCAGCCTTGCCGCCATGGATGGGCGCTCCCCCTACCGGGTCAGCCCCTTCGCCGCCAAAGCCGCCAGATAGGCCGGCCAGCGGCGGGGCTGCTCAACGCCGAGTTCATGCAGATAGTCCCAGGTATAGATCCCGGTATCGTGCAGGTCGTCGAAGCTCAGCCGGACGGCATAATTGCCAACCGGCTCGATGGCGGTGATGGCGACATCCCGCTTGCCGTCCACGGTCACCTTCTGGCTGGGGGAATGGCCCTGCACCTCCGCGCTCGGGCTTTCCACCCGCAGATACTCGGCGGTCAGGGCGACGCTGGTGCCGTCATCGAAGCTCACATGCAGCACCCGATCGGCCCGGTTCAGCCGGATCTCGACGGCGGTCGGCATCAGGTCTCGATCGTTCGGGCTTCTTCGGGCAGCATGATCGGAATGCCGTCGCGCACCGGGAAGGCCAGGCCGGCGCGGCGGCTGATCAACTCGCCATGCATGGCGTCGTACTCCAGCGGGCCCTTGGTGACCGGACAGACGAGGATTTCGAGCAATCGCCGGTCAATCGGGGCGTGCCGGATGGCGGGGGTGGGCTCGGCGGATTCGGCGTCAGTCATGGTGATACCTTTTGCGTGCGGGTCAGCTTGCCGGCCGTCCCGTCCCATCGTCGCTGTCCATCGCCGCCATGTGCAGCAGCGCCAGCAGGGTGCGGTCGCGCTCGGCGTCGGTGGGTGCTTCCAGCAGGGCCTGCTTCTCCGCCGGTTCGAACGGGCAGACCATGGCCAGCGTCAGGCCGAGCGCGGATTCCGGCAGGCCGCGAATGGCCTCCCAGTTGGCGTCGATATTGCGGCGGGAGAAGTATTCCTGCAGCGCCGTAAACAGCGTGCCGCGATCCACTCCGGACGGCCCCGCCGACAGGTCGAGATCGGCGGCGAACGGCGCAAAATCACCGCGAACCCGGCGGTATCCGTGGATCATCGCCAGTTCCTCGACCACGCGAAAGCGGATCACCCCGGTGAGCGTGATCGTGTAGCGGCCATCCTCGGTCTCGCTGAACGACGACAGCCGCCCGAGGCAGCCGACGCGGAACAGGCCAGGCCCGCTGGTGGAACCCGGCGCGGAGGCATCCGGCTGGATCATCGCCAGCATCCGCCCGGCGCCCAGCGCGTCGTCGATCATGGCCAGATAGCGCGGCTCGAAGATGTTCAGCGGCAGCTTGCCGCGCGGCAGCAACAACGCGCCCGGTAATGGAAAAACCGGAAAGCTTGCCGGCAGGTCCTTCAGGCCGGGGTGAAATGCTGCCATCGGGCGGGTTGGATCCCTAGCTGAACAGCAGGGTGGAGAGCTTGCGGCGGGAAGCCATGGTGACGGGATCGTCGATGCCCCAGGCTTCGAAGAATTTCAGCAATTGCAGCCTTGCCGCATCCTCGTTCCAGCCGCGCTGCCGGCGCATGATCTCGAGAAGTGCATCGGCGGCCGCCTCGTGGTCGCCCATCGCGTTCAGGGCGGTGGCGAGGTCGTAGCGCGCGGCATGATCGGCGGGGTCGGCTTCCAGGCGCGCCTGCAGCGAGGCGAGCTGGCCCTGGGCGGCGCGGCCTTCCTCGGCCAGCGCCAGCGCGCTGCGCACGCCGGCGATCTCGGCGTGTTCGGCGATCTTGGCCGGGATCTGTGCCAGCGCCTGCTTGGCCTGCTCCTCCTGGCCCAGCGCCATCAGGGCGCGGATCAGGCCGGCCCAGGCCTCGGGGTTCTCCGGGTCCTGTTCCAGCACGGCGGAGAAGATTTCTCCGGCCTGCTGGAAATCGCCCTGTTCCAGGCTTTCCTTGGCCTCGGCGAGCATGTCGGCGGTCGGCATGGAGCCGCCGGCGATCTTGAGCAGGCCCTCGATAAAGCGCTTCACCTCCGATTCCGGCAGGGCTCCCTGGAACACATCAGCGATCTGGCCCTGCCAGAATGCGGCAACCGTCGGCACCGACTGCAACGGCAGGCCGATCTGGGTGAGCTGCTGCACCAGGCCGCGATTGGCGTCGATATCGATCTTGACCAGCTTCACCCGCCCGCCGGCGGCGCGAACCACCTTTTCCAGCGTGGGGGTGAGGGTCTTGCAGGGGCCGCACCAGGTCGCCCAGAAATCCACCAGCACAGGCAGGCTGCGCGATGCGTCCACCACATCCTGCATGAAGGTCTTCTGGTCGCCATCGATGATCATGGCGGCGTCACTCAAGGGCTGCACGGAGGCTTGCCCTGAGTTGGGGGGGATGTCGTGGTCCATGGTGGCGTCTCCTGGCTGAGCGCTTGAGCTTATCAGATGTTGCTTGCGGCTGGCGAAGACAAGCATCCCGCGGCGGTGAGCGGACCATGCCGCCCCGCGCCACCGCCGTCCAGAGCGCCCGGTGATTATCAGGCGATGATTATTCAGCGGCGACCGAAATTGGATGGCTTGCATTCGCCGGAAAACCCGCCTAGAACCCGCGCCCTGGACGCGATTTGAACCTCTCAACGGTTCACGGCGCGGGCGTAGCTCAGGGGTAGAGCACAACCTTGCCAAGGTTGGGGTCGAGGGTTCGAATCCCTTCGCCCGCTCCAGTAACTCTCCACACAATTTTTCTCTGCGCCAATTCGGACGGCCCAGAACCCCAGGAAGTGCCTGGGTTTTCTCGCATACCTTTGGGGTGCCAGGGGTGCAACGAACCCCGTTTTTGCTCTCAGAGAGCCCGTCTCTCTCCGAAGCTTGGGGGTAGCCCGATTTACCCCCAAGCCTTACATCCTTGTAAAAGCACAGAATATTTTCGACGTGACGCCAAAGAGTTGGAATCCCATCCGCCTGACCGATCGGGTCTGGGTCAAAAATATCGGGGCCAAGGCGCGTCAAAATCGATCCAATCACCTTCAAATTACAAGCCTCGACTGCGCGGAAAGTGCGGAAGAGCCAATTTTTCACGCCGATCCACAAACAACGCCCCGATACCTACATGGCAGCGGCACGTGCTTCCGATGCAGGATCGGTATTGGCCGCAGCACCTGAGATGCGGCCGTCCACGACGTCGATGATACGATCGCATCTTCGCGCCAGATCCAGATTATGGGTGACGATCAGGAAAGATGTGCCGCTTTCGCGATTAACCTGCCGCATCAGTTCAAACACGCTATCGGCCGTTTTCGAATCCAGATTACCGGTAGGTTCATCCGCCAACACAAGATCGGGGTTCATTGCCAGCGCCCGCGCAATGGCAACGCGTTGCTGCTGCCCGCCCGACATATTCATCGCGAGATTTCCCGCGACCTGCGACAGCCCGACGCGTGCCATCAGATCGCTAGCCCGACGCGCGATTTCGGGGCTGGGGAAGCCTCGGTCTACCAACATTGGCATCATCACGTTCTCCAAGGCGGTAAACGCCGAGATCAAATGATGGTCCTGAAATATGAAGCCGATCGTATGGCCGCGCAAACGGGTGATCGCGGCATCCCCCAGCAAGCCCGTATCCTGACCCTTGATCGTCAGCCGGCCCGACGTAGGCCGATCGAGCAAGCCGACGATGTTGAGCAGCGTGCTCTTCCCGGAACCCGATGGGCCCATCAGCGCCAGAAACTCGCCCTTTTCCAGCCGAAGGTCGATATCATGCAGTACCTCGGTTTCCGATGGCAGGCCGATATTATAGACCTTGCAGACCTTATCGAGCCGCAGGACCTCCTCAGCCACGGATGGCCACCACGGGATCAAGTTTGGCCGCACGCAACGCCGGCGCCATGGCCGCCAGGAGCCCTGTCAAGGTCGCCAGAATAGCGGCATAGGCAAAAAGGCTTCGCTCCAGAATCAACGGAAACAATTCCGTGCCGTCCGCCTGCTTGACGACCGAATGCCAGTAGATGAGACCCCCCGCGCCGATGGCCGAACCGACCAGTGCCCCGACGAAGCCCAGCAATCCCCCCTGCAGCAAGAAGATCCGTAGAACCTGTCCACGCGAGGTCCCCATCGCCCGCAGGATGCCGATATCCTTCGATCGTTGGATGACGGATACGACCAGCACAGCCGCGATCCCGAAAGCGACCGACAGGGCGACAAAGGTCCGGATCAGCGTATTGGAGGTTTTTTGTGCCTGAATGGCCGTAAAAAACTGCGCGTTCGTCTTGATCCAGCTTTCGGCCTTGACCGCATTGGAGGCCTGGATCTCTACCGCCAGCGTCTCCGCCAAGAAGATATCCCGCACCGTCATGTCGAGCGTGGTGACGCCGCCGACGATACCCATCAGCGATTGTGCCGTCCGCAACGCGACATAGGTATTGCGTTCATTGATGACTTTGTTCCCGAGATCGACCAGTCCGGTAACGGTCAGCACCACGTTTGTGCCCGTGGCCGACTGGACATTCAGCTTGTCTCCGACGGTGGCGCCCAGATTCTTGGCGAGTTCGGTACCGACGATGATGTCCTGGCTCGTCAACCGTGCGGTTCCGGCGACGATGTAATCCGGTATTTTGACGATCTTGAAATAGGATGCCGGCTCCACGCCGGATATCGAGATCGCGCGGCTGGCATCGCCGCGGACGGCCAAGGCCGATCCGGCCATCGTCGGCGAAACAGCCGTGACCTCCTGCATCGCGAGCATCCGGTCGCGGATCTTCGGCCATTGGTCGACCGAGATGACGCGTTGGCTCGGGCGCTGGATGACAGGGCTCTCGAATTCACCTTGGCCAAAGCGTAGCGGCCGGGCGATCTGATCGGGCGGCAACAATTGGATCTGCGGTTGCGACGTCAGGACACGCTTGAGGAAATTCTCTTGAAGTCCGGTCAGCAGGGCGGACATGAAAACGATCACGCCCACGCCGATGGCGATGCCGCTGATGATGAACATCGTCTGCATGCGGCCTTCGCGAAGAAACCGCACGGCAGCGATCCATTCGAACGGTAACCAGCCGTTCATGGCAGGATCGGCCTTACCCGCTGTCCGATCAGCACCCCCGAACTCGCGGGAATAACGTCATCGCCCTCCGCGGCCCCCTCGAGGATCTCCATCTGCGTATTGCCGCGCAGCCCAAGGCGAACCGGCAGGCGGGTAGCTCGTCCGTTCTTGATCCCCATCACCCAGGGTGTTGACGACAGGGCGTCACGCACCGATCGGTCCGGCAGCACCAGAGCATTGTCCCGCCGGGCAATTTCGGTATCGACAGAAACGGTCATATCCTGGCGCAGGTAGGGTGGCGGATCTGGCACCGTCAACTTCACCTCTACCGAGGCCCGAGCGATGTCGATCCCAGGATTGATATACGAGACGATCGCCGCGAACCGTTGCTCCGGATAGGCATCCGCAGACGCCACAGCCTTCTGCGCCAGGGCCAGTTTGCCCAGATTGCGCTCGTCGATCTGCAAAACCAACTGGGTCTCGCCGGCCGGCGCCAGAACCAGCAGCGCCTTGCCAGGCTGCACGACGGTCCCCTGCTCGACATTGCGGGCGATCAGAATGCCGTCCCGCGGTGCGGAAATCGTCGCATAGCCCAGACGCGACTGCGCGGTGTCGAGGTTGGCGCGCGCCTGGTTCAATTGGGTTTGCCCCGTCACGTAGTCGCTACCCCCAGGACTGTTCGTGTAGACCTGAAGCTCCGCCCGACGTGCCAGAGTCCTGGCCACGGCCAGCACTTTCTGCGCCGCATCCAGGGCAGCCCGGGTCTCATCGCCGTGCCGGACCAGTTCGGACGCCCGGTCAAAGATCTGCTGGGCGTTCAACAGATTGGCTTGCGCCTCGCCAAGCTGGTCACGCGCCGTGGGCAGAGTCACCTCCTGGAGTTGCCGCATATGCGCCTCGGCCTCCGCAAAGGCGCCCCCGGCTTGTACCAGGGCCGCCTTCAGTTCACGCGAACTCAAGCGACACGAGCGGTTGCCCCTTTGTCACGCGCTGACCCTCGTCAACCTGAACCTGCTCGACGGTGCCGGTGACCTGACTGCCGATTTCCACCCTAAACGGCGTTTCAACATGGCCGCTCGCCACCACGGTCTCGATCAAAGCCCCCCGCTTGACCTGATCGACAACGACGCCGGTGCCCATAACAAACCGGGCCCCCTGCCATGCGGCGGTCCCGATAACCAGGACGACCGCCAGCACAAACCATTTGTGCGACCACAGGGCTGGCCAGTGTGCCACCAGCGCCCCCGTTTTGGCAGGCGGAGTGATGCGGGGTTGCTCGATCCCCGCGGCGGTCATTCTTTCCATCGCTGTTTGGTTCTCGTGCTCGATCCTGCAGGCATGCTCTCAAGAGAGAAGCGTGGGGAGTGCCTGTGCGACTGCCTTTGAAGAGGCCGGATTCTGTCCAGTGACCAGATTGCCATCGACAACTACCAGGCGTTGCCAGCAATCGCAAAGCCTTCGATCAGGGCAATCGAGTCGGCATCATTCGCCAAATTCCATAAAGGACCCTGTCCGCCCGGATAGAAGACGCCATCGAAATCGGTTCGCCCGACCGGGCTGAGAAGGATGGTCTGGGCAAGGATTTCATTCGCTGTAGGATCCGTCTTAAGGCGACGGGTAAACTCCGTTTCGCCCTCGGCCGTATCGCTTTGAGGATCGAGAGGCGGCTGGCGGCCTTTTGGCGAGGCAACCGTAATCGCGGCGCAGGCATCCAGAGAGACGTAATACGGGGCAGCAAACTCCTCGAGCCAAAAGCCGGTCTTCTTGTCCGTTGTGCCAAGTCGATCATGCGACGTCAGGACCATCAGAATCGTCATAGGTGCATTCCTCTATTCGTGGCGCATGGCGCGTTAGCCGGCATGGACTGCCGTGCAACCGGTAGAATACCCGGCCGACGCCACGCGAAACTTAATTTCGAACGCAACTCAAGGCGATTGCACGAGTTGTGTTACAAGCAGCAGCCGGATTGGGGTCTCAAACCGAAAAACCACCCCGGAAACCGATGGCCGACGCCGTACCGAACGACGTTATTGTAGACCTGGATATACATCGAAAGGTGGTTCGGAAACTACTAAAAGTCAATGGCGATTGGCCTAAAACGGCCGCCGTTCCGGGATCGATCATCCGGACACGAATGAATTGACCGCGCATGGAACTATAACGGCCGCTGCGCGTTTACTCCGCTGGCAGACCACGACGTCGGGGTCGACGATTGCTGCAAGATGTCGGCTTCGCCAGCGGAAATCGCCGTTCGAGCCAATCAGAAATGGAGATATGAATGTCACAACCCACACTCTCATGGCATCATCTGGCCATGGCCAGCATTGTTGCCTTGCTAGGGGCCTGTGCACAGACAGTACCACCGGCTACCGCGTCGAACCCGCCAATGGCTGTCGCTTCCAACCCGCCACCAGTCCCGCCTGGGGCGAATGCCGTATGGTACCATGTGAGCTTCGACACCAACAGCTTTGCAATCAACGCAAGCGGAAAGACTGTCATCGCCGATGTGACAGCCTACCTGCAGAATAACCCCAATTCTATTGCTACCATAATCGGCAGGACGGACACCGTCGGCAGTAAGGACTATAATATGCATTTAGCGCATCGGCGGGCGGATGCTGTACGTGACGCGCTCGTTTACAGGAATAGCGTGAAGGCGGATCGAGTGGAGACACGCTGGACCGGCGAGAGCCGTCAAAGCATCGCGACAGCCGACGAAGCTGCAGAAGCATCGAACCGGGTCGTCGACATCGCCATTCATTGATACGGCGAGCGAAGTGGCCCGTCATCTTCCAGATTAATGACGGGCCACTTCGCCTTCCGGAGAATAAGATAACGAAACCAAGATTGATGGCTGTTCTAGGCTGTGCTTTGAGGTGGCCTCGGGATTTTGGACGGGGTGATAAGCTATTCCCGCTTGAATGAGAGACGGGAGGTTATGGGAAAAGTGACACGGAAGCGTTATGGGGCCGAGTTTAAGGCGAAGGTGGCTCTGGAGGCGATCAAGGGTGAACTGACGCTGGCGGAGCTGGCTGCCAAGCACGGCATCCACCAGACGATGATCGCAGCGTGGAAGCGGCAGGCGATCGAGGGGCTTGCCTCGACATTTTTGGGCAAGTCAGAGGCGGCGCAGGCCAACGGGGAGACGGAGCTGACCCGGCTGCACGCGAAGATCGGCCAATTGGTGGTGGACGGGATTTTTTGGCGAAGGCCTCCGGTCGATGAGCGTGGAGCGGAGGCGGGAGATGATCGAACCGTCGCACGGGCATCTGTCGATCGTGCGGCAGTGCGCGCTGCTGCAGATCAGCCGGTCGGTCCGTTACTATCGGCCGACGGGGGAGAGTGCGGCGACGCTGGCCTTGATGCGGCTGATTGCGGATCGTCATATCCTCAATCATGCGCCGGCGTAGAGAGCTGATCTCAGCCATCGGAGGCTCCTGTCTGGTGAGGGGTCTACCGAATCCGGAACAAACCCCAAAGGGCTTCATGGTTCCTTAGCAATCACGGAAAGCTGACGCCATCCGGTTCCATGAAACGCTGTACATCGTGATGCCGTCGTCAAAACCCCTGATGGCCTGCGGTCCGAGCAGCGTCATCGGCACGGAATCCCCGAGTTCCACCGCCGTGGCCTCATCAGTCAGGATCTGTCCGTCCGCCGCGCTGCCGCACAACCTCGATGCGAGATTTACCACGTTGCCGATGGCCGTATAGTCGGATCGGCCCTCATAGCCGATGCGCCCGACGGTCGCGATGCCTTTGGCGAACCCGATCCCGAACCCGATCCGATGGCCCTGCGCCCGCCAAATCGGGATCAACGCCTGGATAGAGGCCTGCATGTCGCCAGCCATGCGCACGCCGGCCGACGCTGCGTCGTGGATCGGCACCGGCGCATTCAGCAGTAGCATCAAGCCGTCCCCCGCCATATTGGTTAGGGTGGCCTCATAACGGGTGATGATAGCGCCCAGCGCCTCGTAATACGCGTTCAGCAGTCCCATCACCTCGTTAGGGTTGGCCCGGCTGGCGAACGTGGTGAAATTCCGAAGATCGCAGAACAGCACGACAACGTCTTTGCGCGAACTGTTCAGAAGCGCCTCTCGTCCGGCCTGTTCGACAAGCTCGGCAACCTGCGGCGAGAGAAATCGTTTCAACCGACCGATGCGTTCCGACCTTTCCTGCGATAGCGCCAATTCGCCGGCCATATGGTTGAAACGATCTGCCAATTGCTCAAGCTCGTCACCGGAATTTATTTCTATGCGCTGGTCGAACTGCCCGGCGCCGATGCGCGCGGCCCCCTGCTCCAGCAGTCCGATCGGCCCTGCCATCCGTCGCGCCAGGAAATAGGCCAGCCCCCCCGCAATACTGGCGCCGGCGAGCAGCAGGTAGAACGTCCGCCACAACGCTGCCCAGACCGGCGTCAGCGCCTCGGAGAGTGGTTCCGTGGCGATCACGAACCAATGCGGCCCAGTCACCGCTGCCATCGCCGCAAGCACCGGGCGATTTCCCAAGTCGGTGGTGGCAACCGCGCGTCCGGCCGCAGCGAGCGCGGATGCCTGCATGCCCCGCAGCAAGGCGGCAGTGGACGCGTCGCTGCCGCGCAGGACCAGGCTCAAGTCGGGATGGGCGACAAGATGGCCGGGATGATCCACCACGAAAGCGACGCCGGTCCGGCCGATGTGGATGGCCGAAATCACGTCCCAGATCAGTTTCAGGTTGATCTTGGCGATCACGATCCCGGCACTTGGCCGGATCCCGCCAACGGCAATCGTCATGTGCGGTTCGGACGCCTGGTTCAGCGTGACCGGCCCATACCAGCTTCGGTTGGCCCGGGCTTCCAGGACGGCAAGATCCCCGGACCGGTCAATGGAGCTGCCGATGACATCCGGCGCGATGCGGGACAGGTGCAGTCGCTCGATGCCGGAGCCGTCGACCAGGATGACGTCGACGATCGCCGGCACCTGGCGCAACAGCCGCAGTGCGTCGATCAGATGGCCGTCATCCGGACCGTCCACCCATGGAAATTGAACGGTCCAGCCGAGTTGGTCACGGATACTTTCCAGAAAGCCCTGTATTCGGCTCGCCGCCGATTGGGCCTCGACCGTCAGAATCTGGTCGAGCAACGCCCGCTGGTCGCGATAGCCGAACCAGGCCTCGCTGGCGCCATTAGCCAGCAGTGGCAGCACCACGGCGGCAAACAAGGCGATGAAGTCCTTTTTGAAACAGCGGTCGTCGGGGCCGGACGCCGGCCACGCTCATTCGATAACGTCGTCGGCTCGCACGAGCACCGCTGGCGGAACCGTCAGTCCCAGAGCCTTTGCGGTCCGCAGGTTGACGATGAATTGAAAACTGCTCGGCCGCTCGGCCGGAAGGTCGGCCGGCTTCGCGCCTTTCAGGATGCGATCGACATAATTCGCCAGCCGGCGATGAGGAATCGGTCAGCCGCGGGCCGTAGGTGAACAGGGCGCCGGCCTGGGCGAAGGCCGGCCAGCCGGAAACCGCGGGAATATGATGGCTGTTGGCGAAGTCGATGAGGATGTCGCGGTTTGTCATCGCGAAGCCATCGGCGAGGATCGAGATTGCCTGTGGCGGATCCTTGCCGATAGCGGTCAGGGCAGCAATCAGGGCGTCGCGGTTCGGCGTCGGGAAATAGGCGATCACCAATCCCAGCCTGAGCGCCGTGTCTTCCGAAAAGGCGCGCTCCAGATGTGCGCCAGGATGCTCGGGATTGCCGACGATGGCGACGCGCTTAAAGTCCGGAATGATCTCCTTCAGCAGTTCCAAGCGCTTGCCGGCCAACTCGAATGCCATGAACGTCAGACCGGTCATGTTGTCGCGCGGATGGGACATGCTCTCGGCAAAGCCTGCCGATACCGGGTCGGCGCTCATGACATAGACGACCGGAACCGTGAGGCCGAGGTCGCGAACCTCGAACGCGGCGCCGCTCTGGGCGATCAGGACATCAACGGGCAGGCGCTCCAACTCCCGCGCTAGCTGAGGCACGCGGCTGTAATCATCGTCGGCGTAGCGGATGTCGATGACGAAGTTTTGCCCCTCGACATAGCCAAGCGCGGCAAGGCCGGCTCGGAAAGCTTCCAGGTTCGTGGCCAGGCTACTCGCCTGCTGAGCGGTCACCCAACCGATATGCGCAACCTTGCGTAGCGTCTGGGCGAGCGTGTTCGGCGGCAGGGAAGCCGAAGCTAGCGTCGATGCCAAAAACACCCGGCGCTTCATGCCGAAACTCCCATTCGATTGGTCGTCTGTTGATAAGTCTGGCTTGTCTCCGCGGGCCTGGCAAGAAATTGGCCGGGCGTGCACCGCCCACAGTTTCTGGAACACTGGATTGAAGTGAGGCGTTCCGGGTTCTCCGGAGGCAGTTTCGTTTAAATCATGCGGCCATATCGAGTTTCTCGATGGCGGTATAGTAGTTGTCTTCGGCCTCGGCGGGGGTGATATAGCCAATGGGGCCGAAAAGGCGGTGGTTGTTGAACCAATCCACCCAGCGCAGAGTTGCCATTTCCACCGCCGAAACGCTTGGCCATGACCGCTGCCACCAGATGACCTCGGCCTTGTAAAGGCCGTTGATGGTTGCAGCGAGGGCATTGTCATAGCTGTCGCGGACGCTGTCCACCGAGGGCACGAGATTGGCTTCGATCAGGCGCTGGATCTGGAACGTGATGGGAGAGGACTAGCGCTGGAGGGGTTTGACATAGGACTTGGGTACGATGGGTTTGATCGGTGCCGGGGGCGGCGTGTAGATCGGGTCGTCGGTCGATTTTGATTTTGGATATGCCGGATCGGCGTTGGCCCTTAGCTGCTCCCGGACAATGGCTGTCGCCAAGCGGTCCGCGTCAGCCTGCGCCTTTGCCTGCGCCTGCCATCGGGGGGACGCCCAGTACGCGAACAGCAGGGCGGCCCCAGGCGCCAGCAGCCAGGGGCCCATCCCCCAGTCCCCGAATGCCCAACGCCACAAGAGGGCCGGTCCGATCAGTACCAGAAAGGGGATGCCGATCAGCCCGAACAGCCGAAGCACGATGCCCGCCAGCAAGATTGCTAAGATGATGCCGAAAAAGAGGATCATAGCGCGGGACTTGTAGCATACCCGCCGGGGCATCACGCCAGGTATTCGCGCCGCGCCAGGCGGCGCCGTGTCGAAGTATTCGCGGCGCCGCGACTGGCGTTCGATGGCGGATCGATTGGTCACGTCCGTCAACGTGGTGGAAATTTTGGTGTAGTTGATTTGGCCGTGGATCATGCAGCGATGGTGGCAATCTGGGTGGGCGCGGCGTCGATCAAAGGCGGGGTCAGTTCTGCCATTGCTTCGGTCTGCATGTAGCGGTGCTGGAGCTGCCACTCGTCGTTGGCCTCCAACACACGGCTCCGATCAGGCGGATAATGGCCCCTTCGTTGGGGAAGATGCCGACGACATCGGCGCGGCGCTTGACCTCCTTGTTCAGGCGTTCCAGCGGGTTGGTGCTGTGGATCTTGCTGCGGTGCTGGCTCGGGAAGTCCATGTGCGCCAGCACGTCGGTCTCGCTCTCATCGATGAAGGTCGCCAGCTTGGGCCACTTGCTCCGAAGCTGATCGGCGACATGGCGCAGGGCCTGGCTGGCGCTGGCACGGTCGGGCTGGATGAAGGCCTGGCGCAGGGCGGCGGAGACCATGCTTTGCTGACCCTTCGGCACGTAGGACTGGGCGTTGCGCATCCAGTGCACGCGGCACCTTTGCCATGACGCGCCCATCACCCGGCGGATCGCCGCCTTGAGGCCTTCATGGGCGTCGGAGATCACCAGCTTGACCCCGCGCAGCCCGCGCCGCACCAAGCTCTTGAGGAATGTCGCCCAGAAGGTCTCCGCCTCGCGTCGGGCCGATGTGCAGGCCGACAATCTCGCGCTTGCCGTCGGTGTTGGCCGCCACAGCGATTATCGCCGCCACGGAGACGATCCGCCCGCCCTCGCGCTGCTTCAGGTAGGTGGCGTCCAGCCAGAGATACGGCCAGTCGCCGGCAAGCGGGCGATCGAGGAAGGCATTCACCCGGTCGTCGATGTCCTTGCACAGCTTGCTGACGGTGCTCTTGCTGATGCCGGCCAGCCCCATCGCCTGCACCAGGTCGTCTACCCGTCGGGTCGAGACGCCGCCGACCCAGGCTTCCTGGATCACCGCGACCAGCGCCTTCTCCGACGTCTGCCGCGGCTCCAGGAAGGGCGGGAAGTAGCTGCCCTGCCGCAGCTTCGGTATGCGCAGCTGAAGGCTGCCGAGCCGGGTGTCGAGCGTCCGATCCCGGTAGCCGTTGCGGTAGGTCGATCCGCTCGCCGGAGCGCTCATGGCGGCCGGCACCAATCAGCCCCTCCACATCCGTCTCCATTAGCAACTGCACCACGGCCTCCGCCACGCTGCGCAGGAAGTCGCCATCTCCGGCTTTCGCCAGTAGCTCTGCCAGCGGTAATCTCTCCTCGGTCATCGGGTCCTCGTCGGTTCGGGTTGAAGTCTCGCAACTCCACCTTAGCCAGCCGATCCGATGGCCACCTCGAGCCTACACCCTCAAAGGTTCCGAATTTCCACCACCACCGAGGACACTACCCCTTGTTGGCAGGGGCCCCGTTCGGTCGCGCGGCTGGTGAGCGGCAATGGCAAAGCCTCGGGAGAGGGTCGGATCAGCCCACGTTCTTATCCTGCAGTAAAGCTTCACTGTGGGCGTGGTGTGAAATCGCACCCAACTTCGCTCCCACTACTAGCGCCTGCTGCAGCAAAGCTCTCCAGGAAGGTTCCCGGGCATACATCAGCGCGACGACGGCTGCCGCGAGATTTTCGCCAAACAGCAAGGCCGCCGACATCGACGGCACGGCCACGATGTCGAGTCCAACCTCGTCCTTCGAGAGGCTGCGAATGATCTCGACAATAAGAGCCGCCAGCACCGGGCCGACGCCTGCTGTCCATGCCGCGGTGGCAAGGTGAGGTTGCCCACCCACCAACAGTCCGAGACCTGCGTATTCCGACGCAAAGCAGCCGGGTATTCCGATTGGATCCAGCCGGTGATTCCGACGCAAGCCAGCCGGCAATTCCGAGGGAAACCAGCCACCCCTGATTAGGGAGGCAAGGATGCGGTTCGCGAGCAGTCATTCACCTACGGCACGGTCTTTTCCCAATGACATCGGGGAGCGCCATGCCAGGCCAGAGACTGCCAATGCGTCAGGTTCGAGAAGTCCTTCGCCTCAAACACGTCTGTGGCCACAGCGGCCATCAGATCGCGGCCATGGTCGGCATCAGCCGCTACACGGTCGCGGAATATTTGCGCCGCGCCGGCGTGCTGGGGATCACCTGGCCGGTTCCAGCGGAACTGGACGACACGGCGCTGGAGCGCAAACTGTTCAGCCCGCCCTTTGCTGCGGGGGAACCTGCGCGAGCGCAGCCTGACTGGCCCCATCTGCACGCCGAGCTGCGCCGCCCCGGGGTGACCTTGCTGCTGGTGTGGCAGGAATACCGTGCCGGCCAACCGGAGGGATACGGCTACAGCCGGTTCTGCGAGCTGTATGCGCAATGGCGTGGCCGGCTATCTCCCACCATGCGCCAGACGCATCCGGCTGGAGAGCGGTTGTTCGTCGACTATGCCGGCCAAACCGTGGAGGTGATCGACGGCGCCACCGGCGAAATTCGGCAGGCGCAGATCTTCGTGGCGGCCCTGGGCGCGTCCAACTTCACCTATGCCGAGGCGCGCTGGACGCAAGCCCTGCCGGACTGGATCGGTTGTCACGTGGGCGCCTTTGCCAGCTTCGGCGGCGTGGCGCGACAGATCGTCTGCGACAATCTCAAGGCGGGCGTCACCGCCGCGTGCCGCTACGAGCCGGGCATCAGCCGGACCTATCAGGACATGGCCAGCCACTACGGCACGGCGGTGCTGCCCGCCCGCGTGCGCCGGCCTCGCGACAAGGCCAAGGTGGAGGTCGCAGTACAGGTCGTGCAACGCTGGGTTCTGGCCCGGCTGCGACATCGGCGGTTCTTCTCCCTTGCCGAGCTCAACGGCGCGATCCGTGAACTGATCGCCGACCTCAACGACCGTCCCATGCGCCATCTCGGCGCCAGCCGCCGGGCGTTGTTCGAGACGCTGGAACGATCCGCCCTGCTGCGCCTGCCAGCCGAACCCTACGCCTACGCGGAATGGCGCCGCTGCCGGGCCGGGCTGGATTACCACGTCGAGGTGCATGGACACTTCTACTCCGTGCCCTACCGCCTGATGCGCGAGACGATCGAGGCCCGCATCACCGATCAAACCGTCGAATTGTTCCATCATGGCACGCGCATCGCCAGCCACATCCGCAGCCCGCGCCAGCACCGGCATACGACGATCCCCGAGCATATGCCGAGTGCCCACCGCCGCCACGCCGAGTGGACGCCCACCCGGCTGCTGCGCGAGGCCACGGCGATCGGGCCGGCGACCATCGCGCTCGTGGAACGCATCCTCGCCGCCAAGCCGCACCCGGAGCAGGGCTTCCGTGCATGCCTTGGCATCCTGCGCCTGGTGCGCGGTTACGGACCCGAGCGCCTGGAAGCGGCGTGCCAGCGCGGCCTGGATATCGGGGCGCAATCCTATGGCTCGGTGCTTTCCATCCTGCGCAATGGCCTCGACCAGGCCTTTCGCCTCGAGCCCGTGCCGGACGAGCCGCCGATCCGGCACGCCAATATCCGCGGCAGCGACTACTACCATTGAGGAGAATGCCCATGCTGACCCATCCCACCACAGACCGCCTGCGCGAACTCGGCCTCGCCGGCATGGCCAGGGCGCTCGAGGAGCAACGACGACAACCTGACGCCGCCGAACTCGGCTTCGAGGATCGACTGGCCCTGCTGGTGGACCGCGAGGCCCTGGAACGCGACAGCAAGCGCCTCGCCACCCGGCTGCGATTTGCCGGCCTGCGCCAACAGGCAACGCCGGAGGATGTCGACCATCGCGCCGCGCGCGGATTGGATCGTGCCGTGTTCCAGCGCCTGACCAACGGAGAATGGATCGAGCGCCACCAGAACCTGCTGGTCACCGGCCCGACCGGCACCGGCAAGACCTGGCTGTCCTGCGCCCTCGGCCACCGCGCCTGCCGCGACAACCGCTCCGTGCTGTATCAGCGCGTGCCCAGGTTGCTCGAGGCGCTCGGCCTGGCCCGCGGCGACGGGCGCTATGCGCGGATGCTCAAGAGCCTCGCGCGGGTGCAACTGCTGATCCTGGACGATTGGGCAATCACACCGCTCACCGCCGAACAACGCCGCGACCTGATGGAAATCATCGATGACCGACATGACCGGGCGTCAACCGTTGTCACCAGCCAGGTGCCCGTTGAACTCTGGCACGAGCATATCGGCAATCCCACCATCGCTGACGCCGTCCTGGACAGGCTCGTGCACGGCTCACACCGCATCGAATTAAAGGGAGAGAGCATGAGAAAACTCCGCGCAGCCAAAGCCAAGCTTGACGAAGCTCCCGCCAGGTAGGCCAAATTCACCCGCTCACGACCCGCATTGTTGCCTGGCTGGGATCATCGGAATACCCGGCTGGCTTCAATCGAAATCGGCTGGCTGGCTTGCATCGGAACTGCCGGCTGGATTCGTCGGAATGCGCAATGGTGGAACCGGTTCGGCCCACTGTTCGCCGCCGAGATCAGGAAGCGGCGCATCGCATTTCGTCGCGGCTGCACCGAATGGCGGTGGCATATCGACGAGGTGTTCGTGAAAATCAACGGCGAGACCCACTATTTGTGGCGGGCCGTGGAC
This sequence comes from uncultured Alphaproteobacteria bacterium, assembly GCA_963839645.1. Lineage (GTDB taxonomy): Bacteria > Pseudomonadota > Alphaproteobacteria > Acetobacterales > Acetobacteraceae > PALSA-911. Next base: position 55,841 of record CAWIVZ010000006.1, read on the forward strand.
CATGAAGGCGAGGTGCTGGAAGCGGTGGCGACGAAGCGTCGAGATCGCCGCTCGGCATTGAAATTGCTCAGGAAACTGATGAGGCGCTATGGCCGACCGCAGGTCGTCGTCACCGACAAGCTGCGCTCGTATGGCGCAGCCATGTAGATCATCGGTAATGCCGACCGGCAGGAATGCGAAGGCCGCTGGATCAACAATCGGGCCGAGAACTCCTACCAGCCGTTGCGACGACGCGAGCGGGCGATGCTCCGCTTCCGGCGGATGGGGACGCTGCAGAAGTTCGCGGCCGTGCACGGCACCGTCTACAACCACTTCAACTCGCAGCGCCACCTCGCCAGCCGACAGACCTACAAGACCAACCGTTCAGCCGCC
>CAWIVZ010000007.1:0-110998 GCA_963839645.1 uncultured Alphaproteobacteria bacterium
GGCGTACGACGACCCGGTCGTGCAGAGGGCGAAAATTGATGGCCTCCTCCTCAATGCTGTCAGAATGAAATTGCGATAGATTCTGATGGCCCGGAGCCTGCGCGCAATGAGCTTAGTTTAAAGCGGCCGGGCCATCCCATTGGGAGTAGGAAGTTTAGTTCCCAATATCAAGCTTCGAGTGCCAAAGCGCCTCTGCCTGAGCTTTCGCCCGGCCTTGCATTTCGCGGATCGCTGCAGAGAAATTGTAAAACACCGCCCAAACTTGACGGGCTCGGGACCCGAAGAGAGCGCAGGCGCAACCGCAAGGAGCACCTCGATAACGGGTTTCATATGATCTACTTCTCGCCGGCACTGAACCGCGAGCCAAGGCATCTGGGGCTGCTGAAGGCGCCCACTCAAAAATGATCATCAGCACGGACGCTGGCGGGAAGACCAAACGGGTCACATCAAGTGGTGTTTCCGACACCAGGAACGATATCATGCTGTACTCAATCATAGAGGCCGAATCGCACGAGGCAGCGGCGAAATCGTTCGAAAACCATCCGCACCTGCAAATTCCGCAATCATCCATCGAAATCATGGAAATCAGGCCGATGGGCGGAATGTAGCAGTCTTCGGACAATGCGGTGTGGTGAAGGTGGGAGAGTTCGCCCTCACAGCGCATGTCTCTTCATGGCCCGAAGTTCGAGCGCGAAGGCCTAAAGCCTATTTCCGCTATGAGGATCTAAGCGGTTATTCTATGAAGTTTTTGCGGTTGCGATCCCGTCGTGAACATAGCGCACGATGCGCATAAGCCAGTTAACTGTGTACTCAAGGTGCGACATCTCACTTTTTCGCGGGCTCGTGTTTCTTCGCGGGCTCGTGTTTTTTCTCGTGCTCGCCGTGCTCTTTCTTGGCGGGCTCGGCCTTCTTCTTGGCGGGCTCGTGCTTCGGCTCGTGCTTCTTGTCGGTCATGGTCGTTTCCTCTTCGGGTGCCGTGCGCGGTGTGCGCGACGGCTGATTAATAGGGACATCGGGCGGGCGCGCCCACACGTCAATACCGCCGGCATTCTAAAGTTTATTGACGCCTTGATATTGCAGGGATAAATGGCCGGCGAGCGGTACCATTGGCCCTCGATGGGGAATCCGCGCGCCGCATCGATCTTGCCGAGCGCGCTCAAGGCGGCAGCCACATATGGATCGTTTCGTCAGGCGCACTTCTCCAAGCGAGTGCGTGCGCGCCTCGCTTCGCCTGCTTCAAAGTTCAGCTCGTCTATTCACGTCCTGGTCCTTTCACAACTTGCTCACCTCTTGATCCACGTGTTTGAGTACCAAAGCCTACACTGTTTTCGACTTCAAACGGCGCAGCACTTGCCGAAGAGCTTCGGGCAAATCCTCAGCCACAAGTCCCGGGCCAATTGCATTGGCCGCCTCGCCATGCAGCCACGCAGCGGCGGCGGAGGCATGAAAGGCATCGAGCCCCTGAGCAAGCAGCCCAGCAATGAAACCACTGAGAACGTCCCCTGTGCCGCCGATGGCGAGGTCTGGCGGAGCGTTGGAATTAATAATCGCGCGTCCATCGGATGACGCCACGACCGTGTCGGGGCCTTTGAGCAACAGAACTGCCCTACTTTGCTCCGCTGCGCGCCGGGCGCGGGTAAGCTTATTGTCCGAAAACTGGAAAAGACGCCTGAATTCACCGTCATGAGGGGTCAATACGCACGGGCTTGCCACGCAACGGAACAGTTCTCCAGGATCATCGGCGAAAGAGCTGAGCCCGTCAGCATCGATCACTGTGGCACGCCTTGCGAGGGCAGCCAGAACGAATTGTCTTGTTCCTCACCAACCCCGGCGCCAGGTCCTACTACGATCGTATTGCGGCGTTCGTCAACGAGGAGGGCCTTAAATGATCCAAGCCCTCGAACGGCCGCACAATGATTCCGGTCAGCGAAGTTGCATAGACTGGCCATACCTTGGAGGGCGCTGCAAGGGTGGTTAGCCCCGCTCCGATGTGCATAGACCCCCTGGCGGTGAGGCGGCTTGACCCTTCACTATATCGCCGCCGAGAACCAAAACATGGCCACGCTGATATTTATGCGACTCTGGCTGAGGCCACGGGTACCGCTCGAGCCAGAGCTCTGGGCCGTTTTCAAATGTCTTGGGTGCGATATCTTCCAGCACGGCCGAGGGAATCCCGATATCCGCTACGATCGTGGAGCCGCAGAGGCGGCGGCCGGGAAAGAGTACGTGACCCGGTTTCTTGCGGAAAAACGTGACGGTAATCTCGGCTTGGGGAGCCGTTCCGCGGATTTCACCTGTCGCTCCATCAAGACCGCTCGGCACATCAATGGCGCAAACTGGGAGCTTCCGAGCCTTCACCCTCTCGATCATCTCTGCCGCCGCGCGCCGTTGACAGGGCGTGCCAAGCCTGCGCCGAATATTGCGTCGATCACGGCACCGGCTCCGTCCAGAACTTCCAGGCAGAAAGGCTCGACCGTACCCCGCCACAACCTGGCGTGATGCGCTGCATCGCCTTTTAGATCCTTTATAGAGCCCAAAAGAGCTACCCGCACAGACCAGCCAGCCTCGGCAAGGTGGCGAGCGGCAACGAAACCATCGCCGCCATTATTGCCAGGCCCGCAATGGACTACAATTTCTTGCCGCGGCCAATGCACCTGCACGTTTCCGGCAACGGCCCTGCCAGCAGCTTCCATGAGCTGAACTCCACTCACGCCCAGGGCGATGGCCGCGTGATCTGCGGTTCCCATCTCGGCTGGAGTTGTAAAGAGCGCGTTGTCATAGGGCTCGTGCATGGATTGTATCCTGCGGATTCCGGTCTTAATGTGAACTCTTGTCGAATGGCAAGCGCGTCCAGGATGCCGCCAAGGCCGTCCTTGAGGTCAATTCGTATGCACAAACGTGAAGGCTCAAAGCGAGACCGCTCTTCGCCGGATGGCAAGCGTCCACCCCTACGATCAGGTGGAAGTCACGGAAGCTGAGAAGCTCGGACAAGGGTCAGCCGAGGGACAGAAAGAAGCATCGCTCTCGCCTGTGACATTGCGCGATGGCGGCGAGGAATAAGCCGCTACGCTCTGCGGAGCCCCTGGAAGCAAAAATTGAAGCAGCCCATGACCCCCGGGGGTCATTAATAGCTTTGAGAGAATGGCCTTAGGATCCAACGCAACTAGTCCCCCCTCCTTCACAGCAAGACTGGGCCCTCCGGTCAAAAAGGTACCTCGAAAAAAGAGGACCCTCCAGAGAAAAAGCTCTGGCGCCGCTTCCCTCTCGTTGCCAAATATGAGAGCTTGAAGAAAGTCTAGCCGAGGCATTTTTCCTCGTCGGGAGATCAGATTAAATTGTTTTACAAACCAATCTGTCTCGCCGCGAGTTCTTACGATAATTTACGAAGCACCTGTAAAACATTTCCTCAATAGAAACATCGGCTTGGACGAAAAACGGCTAACTCTTAATCAGCGGGTCCAAGGTTCGAATCCTTGTGCGCCCACCATTAAAATCAAAGACTTAGCGGATGCGTTCCCTAGCAGAGAAATTCTAAAAATAACTCCGACCGTGAACGCACCTGGCCAAGGAATTTGCAAGAGCGGCCCCGGCTAGAGATCGCCGGGGCGTCAATTGGTGCGCCGCCGGAAATCCAATCCAGACTGCAAGCTGAGATCGGCGATTTTTTATCTCCTCCGGAGAATTCTCATATATTCGCCCATTGCAATGGCTCGAACATTGCCGCGGCCCTGATCGACGGCATCGCCAAGAACAACGCGCGCAATCCAGATCACCGCGTGTTGTATTTGAACTGCGGCGCCCTGGCGACGGAGCTGACGAACGAGCAATGCGATTTTTGGCATTTTCGCTTCGACGGCAATGTCGGAATGCGCGCCTACACGCTGGTGAAGGCGCTGCCGAAATCGTTGAAATCGGTCTATCTGCTGAACCAGGACTATCTGTTCGGACAGTCGATCCAGAAAGACACGAAAAAATACCTCGCAGCACTGCGGCCGGACATCCAGATCGTCGGTGACGAGATGGTTCCGCTTGGCAAGGTCAAGGATTTCTCGCCCTATGTCGCCAAGATCAAGGCATCCGGCGCACAGGGCCTGATCACAGGCAATTTCGGACCCGATCTGGCGCTCCTGCTGAAGGCCAGTGTTGATAACGGGCTGGATATCGGCTTCTACACCTACCTCGCACATGTCGTCGGCGCAGTGACCGCGATCGGCAGCGCCGGCGAGAACCGGCTGCGCACGGTTGCCGAGTTCAACGAGAACGTTCCGGTCGAAATCGGCAATGCCGAGGCGGATGCCTGGATCCGCGGCTGGCGCGACCAGCATGGCGACATCGATTTCTTCATGGCGCCGTGGCGGACAATGTTCGAGATGCTGGCGCTGGCCATCGACAAGGCCGGCACGACCGATGCCTTCAAGGTTGCCCAGCAACTGGAAGGTCTGGAAACCCACGACATGGTCGGCCAGGCGACGTTCATGCGAAAGGAGGATCATCAGCTGATCCATCCGTTCTACGAAGCGGTATTGACCAAGGACGTGAAATACGATTCCGAGAATACCGGCCTGGGCTGGAAGACCGAAACCATGGCCAACGCCGCCGAACTGACGCAGCCGACGATCTGCAAGATGAAGCGCCCGGCCAACTGAACTCCGTGGCCCAGCAACGGCGGGGGCGTTCGTAACGACAACATAATGCGGTAATCCGCTGTGATCCGGGAGGAACCATGAGTAACTATCTACGCCGCATGGCATTCTTGATGTTGGGTCTGGGCCTGCTGTTCTGCGTGCGACCCTCGGTTGCCGCCGATACGATCAAGATCGCCTTCATCGGGCCGTTCTCCGGCGCCTTCGCACCGCAAGGGGATGCATTCTACAAGGAACTGCAATATGCGCTGGATGCCGCGAACGCAAAGGGCGGGGCGCTCGGCAAGAAGTTCGAGATGGTCACCTTCGATGACAAGATCCAGCCGGCCGAGGCGCTGATCGCTCTTGGAGCCGCTACCGACCAGAATATTCCGTTCATCATGCAATGCATCGGCTCGAACGTTGCTGCCGCGATGATCGATGGCGTGGCGAAGTACAATGCCCGCAATCCCGGGCATCGCGTTCTGTATCTGAACTGCGCGGCGCTGGCGAACGAACTGACCAACGAGAAATGCGATTTCTGGCATTTCCGCTTCGCCGGCAATGTAGGGATGCGTATCGAGACGCTGGTGCGCGCGCTGCCCAAGGATGTCGGCTCTGTCTACCTGATCAATCAGGACTACCTGTATGGCCAATCCATCCAGCATGACATGCGAACCTTTCTGGCCTCCAAACGGCCGGAGATCAAGGTCGTTGGTGACGAACTGGTTCCGTTCGGCAAAGTGAAGGACTTTTCGCCGTACGTCTCCAAGATCAAGTCATCCGGTGCGAAGGCGGTGCTGACATCCAACTGGGGCACGGATTTCAATCTGTTGCTGAAGGCGGGGGTCGATGCCGGGCTGGATGTGCAGTACTACACGACCTCTGCCCAGTTGAACGGCGGCCCTACGGCAATGGGTGAGGCCGGCGTGGACAAGGTTCACGCGGTGGTCGACTCCCACATGAACATCGGCAATGAGATCGGTAACCAGGAGGCTGACGCCTGGATGAAGGGCTTCCGCGATTTGCATCCGGAGTTCGACTATACCTGGATCAACTACCGGACGATGTTCGAGATGCTTCGTCTCGCCATCGACAAGGCAGGCAGCACGGATGCCTATGCCGTGGCGCTTGCGCTGGAAGGGATGCAGGTGACGGATTTGTTCGGCCAGGCCAACACGATGCGCAAGGAGGATCACCAGATGCTGGTGCCGTTCTACCAGGCGAAGTTCGTGAAGGGTGTGAAATTCGATTCCGAGGGAACCGGGGCCGGATGGAAGACCGAAATGACCATCCCCGCGGCCGAACTGGCGCAGCCGACCACCTGCAAGATGAAGCGCCCCGCGAGCTGACTGTCAGGCCGATCGCCTTCCCATCGCACCGGATCGGCAACGCCGATCCGGTTGCTGATCCGGCAATTGACTTGCCTTTCCTCCCATGCCTACGGTTTCTTCTATAAACACCAGTAATAAGCTGCCGCCCATAGGCAGAGGGAAGGAAAGAAATGACGAAACGTTCACGTCGGCTGTTCTGCGCCGTTGCCATGCTGGGTTTGCTGTTTGCCGGACGGCCGGCGACCGCGGAAGACACCATCAAGATCGGCTATGTGGACCCGTTCTCCGGTCCCTTCGCCTCCGGCGGCGACGAGTTCCTCAAGATATTCAAGGTTCTCATCGACCGGCAGAACGCCAAGGGTGGGGCGCTTGGCAAGAAATTCGAACTGGTCCCCTTTGACGACAAGCTGCAGCCAGCCGAAGCGCTGATCGCGCTGAAGAACATCACCGATCAGAACATACCCTTCGTGATGCAGTGCACCGGCTCCAACGTCGGTGCGGCGCTGATCGACGGTGTTGCGAAGCACAATGCCCGCAATCCGGACAATCGCGTCATCTATTTGAACTGCGGTGCGCTCGCGACCGAACTGACCAATGAGAAATGCGATTTCTGGCAGTTCCGCTTCGCCGGGAACGTCGAAATGCGCGCCGCCGCGCGGATCAAGTCGCTGCCTGACGTCCGTCAAGAAGGTCTATCTGCTGAACCAGGATTACCTGTTCGGCCAATCGATCCAGCACGATACCAAGAAGTGGTTGGAAAAGCTGCGTCCGGACATCCAGATCGTCGGCGACGAACTGATGCCCTTCGGCAAGGTTCAGGACTTCTCCTCCTACGTTACAAAGATCAAGGCTTCCGGCGCGCGATAGCGTGATCACCGGCAATTACAACCGCGACCTCAACCTGCTGATCAAGGCGGCGGTCGACGACGGGCTGAATGTCCGGTTCGATACCTATCTTGGCGCATCTGATCGGCGGCCCGACCGCGATCGGCGCGGCCGGCGAGAACCGTCTGACCTCGGTATACGAATACAGCGGCAACGTGCCGGTAGACCTGAAGGTGCCCGAAGCGGAGAAGTTCGGCGTCGACTGGCGCGCCAGCCATGACACGGATTTCTCCACGCTGAACTTCATGACCATGCTGGATATGCTGGCCAAGGCCATCGACAAGGCCGGCTCAACCGACGCGCTGAAGGTCGCTCTGGCGCTGGAAGACATGCACGACAAGGACATGGTGGGCCAGGAGAATATCATGCGAAAGGAGGACCACCAGTTGCTGATGCCCTACTACGTCGGCGTCTTCAGCAAGGACGTGAAGTATGACTCCGAGCATACCGGCTTCGGCTGGAAGACCGATGATGACGGCATCGGCCGCCGATCTCACCTTGCCGACCACCTGCAAGATGAAGCGTCCTGCCTCCTAGCCGTCTGCGGAGAGATAAGATGCGGGACAGGATGAGGGCTATATCATGGAGATAGTCCTCATCTCCCTGCTCAACGGGCTCGTCTACGGCATGCTACTGTTCATGCTGGCCAGCGGGCTGACCTTGATCTTCAGCATGATGGGCGTGCTGAACTTCGCCCATGCGAGCATCTACATGATCGGCGCCTATCTGGCCTTTACCGTCAGCCAGGTTCTGGGCTTTTTTCCGGCACTGATCATCGCGCCGATCCTGTGCGGATTGCTCGGCGCGGGGATCGAGGTCTGGGGCCTGCGCCGGGTGCACCACAACGGCCATATCGCCGAATTGCTGTTCACCTTTGGCCTGGTGTTCATCATCCAGCGCAGTGTGCAGATGACCTGGGGCATGCTGCCGATGGCCTATCGCGTGCCGCCAATCCTGGATTTTCCGCTGTTCACGATCTATGGCGCCAATTTTCCCGCCTATCGCGGCTTCATGCTGCTGATCTCCGCCGGCATGCTGCTGGCAACCTGGCTGCTGCTGAAGAAGACCCGCATCGGCCTGATCATCCAGGCGGCCCTTACCCATCCGCAGATGGCCAGTTCCCTCGGCCACAACGTGCCGATGGTGTTCACGATCGTGTTTTCCGGCGGCTGCCTGCTGGCGGGGCTCGCCGGCGTGATCGGCGGCAATTACCAGACCACCGAGCCAGGCATGGCCGATGCCATGGGGCCGATCGTCTTCGTGGTGGTGGTGTTCGGCGGCCTCGGCTCGCTGGCCGGCTGCTTCATCGCCTCCATCATCATGGGCATGATCCAGACCTTCGCCGTCGTGATCGATTATTCGTTCATCGACCTGGTCAAGCCGCTCGGCATTTCGATCACCGCGGACAATCTGCTGACAGAAGTCCTGACGGTTCCGGTCGCGCGCATCGGCGCGCTGCTGCCGTTCGCGATGATGATCGTGATGTTGCTGTTCCGGCCGCGCGGCCTGCTGGGGACGCGCGATACATGAGCGGTGCAATGGGCAAAAGCTGGCTCTGGATCGCGGCGGTCGTGCTCGCGTTGGCCTTGCCGTGGTGCTTCTACGATTTCCATACCGGGCGGCAGTCCGGCTTCATGCTGTCGATGCTCAGCCAGATGGGCATGATGATCATCTTGGCGCTGTCGTACAACATGCTGCTTGGACAGGCCGGGCTGTTTTCGCTTTGCCACGCGACGTTCTTCGGCATTGGCGGCTACGCGACAGTGCATTTCCTGAACGCGGCGGGCGCCGGCGAGTCTGCCGGTGCCGATGGAACTGATCCCGCTGCTGGCAGGGCTCAGCGGGCTCGGTCTTGCCATCGTCTTTGGCTACATGGCCACCAAGCAGCGCGCCACGGCCTTTGCCATGATTACGCTGGGTATCGGCGAACTCATGGCCACCGCGGCGCTGATGTTCCATCATTTCTTCGGCGGCGAAGGCGGCGTTTCCACCAACCGCATGATCGACCGCAGCCTGTTCGGCCTCTCCTATGCGCACGGCATCCAGGTCTATTACCTGATCGTGGTCTGGACCTTGCATCGCCGCGCTGGCGATGTTCTTCCTGACCAAGACCCCGCTTGGGCGGATGGCCAATGCCACGCGCGACAATTTCGAGCGGGCGCAGTTCATGGGCTACGACCCGCGCGTCGTCCGCTTCCTGCAGTTCGCGCTGTCCGGCATGTTCGCCGGGATCGGCGGCGGTCTGTATGCGATCACCTACGAGATCGTGACGTTCGACGCGCTTGCCGGCGCCATTGTCGGCGAACGCGCTGCTGATGGCCTATATCGGCGGCACCACCGTTTTCGGCGGCCCGGTTCTGGGCGCGGTGCTGATCACGCTGCTGCAAAGCGGCGTCAGCCTGATGTCCAATTCCTGGCTGGTCTATGTCGGCGTGCTGTTCATCTGCCATGGTGATCTTCGCGCCTACCGGCATCGCCGGGCTGATCCTCGGGCATCGGCCCGATCCTGCGGGCCGGCAAGCTGGGCCAATTGGTGGTTCCCTATATCGCGGGTCCTTGTCCCAGGCCTGCTGCTGGTGCTCGGCTTCGTCGGTCTGGTGGAACTGACCTCGTTCCTGACCATCGGCGCAGCCCAGGGCAAGACGCTGGTGCTGGCCGGGAACAAGATCGACGTGCATGAGACGATGCCGTGGCTGGTCTCCGCCGTCGCGCTGATCGGCGGCGGCGCTTGGCTGCGGATCGAGGCGCGGTTTTTCCGCCGCGTCTGGGACGGCCTGATGGCCGATCTGAAATCGCCAGACGGCAAGGCCGAAAGGCGATCGCATGAACCCCCGCATCGGCACTGCCGCACTCAGCATCCGCGAGATCACCAAGAGCTTCGGCCAGACCGCGATCATCCGCGGCGTCAGCCTGGACATCGCCGCCGGCGAGCGCCATGCCATCATCGGCCCCAACGGCGCCGGCAAGACCACCTGCTTCAACCTGATCAGCGGCCGCTTCCCGATCACCTCGGGCGAGATCTACCTGAACGGCGAGCGCATCGACCAGTTGCCGCCGCACAAGATCAACCGCATGGGCCTGTCGCGCAGCTTCCAGATCACCTCGATCTTCCAGCGCATGTCGGTGTTCGAGAATTTGCGCTGCGCCCTGCTCTGGAGCCGCGGCTACCGCTATTCCTTCTGGTCGCCGCTTTGGCGCCAGACAGCGAACTGAACGCCCAGGCGGAATTCCTGCTGGAGGACCTCAACCTGCACACGCGCCGCGATATTCCCGCCGGCCTGCTGTCCTACGCCGAGCAGCGGGCGCTGGAGATCGGCATGACCATCGCCGGCGGCGCGTCGGTCATTCTGCTCGACGAGCCGACCGCCGGCATGAGCAATACCGAGACCGACTACGCGATGGAACTGATCCGCCGGGTGACCAAGGGCAAGACGCTGGTGATGGTGGAGCACGACATGAAGGTGGTGTTCGACCTCGCGGACGTGATCACCGTGCTGGTCTACGGCCAGGTGATCGCCTCCGGCCCGCCGGAGGCGGTGCGCGCCAACCCGGCGGTGCAGGAAGCCTATCTCGGGGCGCTGGTGGAATGATGCTCGAGGTTCGCGACCTGCACGCCTATTACGGCCAGAGCCACATCCTGCACGGCGTCGATCTGGACGTGGGGGAGGGCGAGATCGTCAGCCTGCTCGGCCGTAACGGCGTCGGGCGCTCCACCACCTGCAAGGCGATCATGGGACTGGTGCCGCCGCAGGGCAGCATACGCTATCGCGGCCGCGATGTGGCGGGCTTGCGTTCGGACCTCGTGGCGCGCTGCGGCATCGGCTACGTGCCGGAGGACCGGCAGATCTTCCCGACGCTGACCGTGCGGCAAAATCTGGAACTCGGCCTGAAGAAGGCAGGGAAGTTCGGCCGCTGGAATTTCGAGGACGTGTTCCGCCTGTTCCCCAATTTGGACGCGCGCCAGGACACCGCCGCCGGCGTGCTGTCGGGCGGCGAGCAGCAGATGCTGACGATGTGCCGCACCCTGATGGGCGATCCAGACCTCATCCTGATCGACGAGCCGACCGAGGGCCTGGCGCCCAAGCTGGTGGAGCAGGTCGGCGTGCTGCTGGAGGAAATCGCGCGGCGCGGTGTTTCCATCCTGCTGGTCGAGCAGAAGCTGACCATCGCGTTGAAGATCTGCTCTCGGCTTTACGTCATGGGCCATGGCAGGATCGTGTTCGAGGGCACCGCCGCCGATCTCAATGCCAACGCCGATGTGCGGCGGGAATGGCTGGAGGTCTGAGCCGGCCGCGCTGATTTCCGGCTGGTTTAATAATCGTAACTTGGCGCATTTCCCTTGTCCTGCGCGGCATTCCGGGCCATGTCGGCGCGATGACCGAAAACCCCATGCAACCGGCGCCGTCCGGTTCCGGCCGAATCGAGGCCGAGATCCTGCGCCTGACCGAGGCGCGCGGGCTGGATAAATCCATCTGCCCGAGCGAGGTGGCGCGCGCGCTGGACCCGGAATGGCAAAAACTGTCGTCCGCCGTGCGCCGTGCCGCGATCCGCCTGGCCGAGGCGGGGCGGATCGATATCCTGCGCAAGGGCAAGCGGGTGGAGCCGGCCGGCGTCAAGGGCGTGATCCGGCTGCGCATCGGCCAGCCTTCCCAACCGGCTGGGGATGAGCCGCCTGGGGACGAGCCGGCCGCATGAACCCGCTGGCATGGCTGGTGGGATTGCTGCTGCCGGCCTGCGCGTTCTCCGGCGCGGCGGGAATTCCCGTGCCGGCGGCCATGGATTTCTCCCGGATCGAGCGCCCGTCCACCCCCAATACCGCGCTCGCGGCGCCTGACGGCTTTCAGCCGAAACCCGACATCGTCACCCATCCCTACCCGATGCCGGCCCCGGCGCTGTATGCCGCGTTGCAGGGCGTGGCGGCGGCGCGGGAGCGGGTGTTCCCCCTGGCGGCCTATCCCGAACAGGGCCAGGCCTTCTGGGTCGCCCGCAGCGCCGTGTTCAACTTCCCCGATGTGATCAGCGCCGAGATCCGCGCCGTAACGCCGCAGACCAGCACGATCGTGCTGTATTCGCGCAGCATCTACGGATCGTCCGATCTGGGCGTGAACCGCAAGCGCCTGCTCGGCTGGATCGCGGCGCTGGATGCCGCCGTCCCCAAGCACCAACCCTAAGCGACAAATCAGGATGCCCGACCCATGCGTGAATTAGGCTCGTTCCTCAAGGATGCCTGGCGGCTGGCGGTTCCCTATTACAAGTCCGAGGAAAAGTGGCGCGCGCGCGGCCTGCTGCTGGTGATCATCGCGATGAACCTGTCCCTGGTGGGCATGAGCGTGGTGTTCAGTTACTGGCACCGGGAGTTCTACAACGCGCTGCAGAACAAGGACTGGAGCTCGTTCATCCAGCTGCTGTTCACGTGGCGTTCGAAGGATGGCGGCGTCATGCCTGGCTTCGTTGGCCTGGCGGTGGTCTATATCCTGATCGCCATCCACCGCACCTACCTGAACCAGCTGCTGCAGATCCGCTGGCGCACCTGGATGACCGGCCGGTTCCTGGATGAATGGCTGGCCGATCGCGCCTATTACCGGATCTCGCTCGCCACGGCCCATGCCGGCGAGCATGGCGCCACCGGCACCGACAATCCCGACCAGCGCATCGCCGACGATCTGCAGGGTTTCGTCCAGAGCACCCTTTCGCTCGGGCTCGGGCTGCTGTCCAACGTCGTCTCGCTGTTCAGCTTCGTCGGCATTCTCTGGGGGCTGTCCGGGGCCATGACGGTGTTTGGCGTCAGCATCCCTGGCTACATGGTCTGGGTGGCGCTCGCCTACGCCATCCTCGGCACCTGGCTGACGCATCTCGTCGGCCGCCCGCTGGTCGGGCTGAACTTCCGCCAGCAGCGGGTGGAGGCGGATTTCCGCTACGCCCTGGTGCGGCTGCGCGAGAACATGGAGGGCATCGCCCTGTATGGCGGCGAGGGCGAGGAGAAGGGCAGCCTGCTGCACCGCTTTGGCGCCGTGATCGGCAATTTCCGCGCCATCATGATCCGCACCAAATACCTGAACTCGCTGATCGCCGGCTACGGCCAGGTGGCCTCGGTGTTCCCGATCGTGGTTGCCGCGCCGCGCTATTTTGCTGGGCAGATGCAGCTGGGCGAACTCATGCAGACCGCCGGCGCCTTCAGCCGTGTGCAGGACGCGATGTCCTGGTTCGTGGACGCGTACAGCTCGCTGGCAAGCTGGCGCGCGACCACCGAGCGTCTGGTCAGTTTCCACCGGTCGATCGTGCTGGCGCGCGCACAAGGCGGCCAGGGTATGCGGGTGGCCGGCTCGCCGGATGGGGTCATTGCCCTGCAGGACGTGACCCTGGAGCTGCCGAACGGGACCGAGTTGCTGCGCGATACCGACCTGACGCTGCGCCCTGGTCATTCCGTGGTCGTTTCCGGGCGTTCCGGGATCGGCAAATCCACGCTGTTTCGCGCCATCGCCGGTATTTGGCCGTTCGGCCGCGGCCGGGTGCTCCGCCCGGAAGGCAAATGCCTGTTCCTGCCGCAGCGGCCGTATATTCCGCTTGGCAGCCTGCGCCACGCGGTGAGTTATCCCGGGTCGGTGGAGGCCTATTCGCGCGACGAGGTGGCGGAGGCGCTGGAGGCGGTGGGGTTGCCGAAGCTGGTTTCCCAGATGGATGTGGACCAGCCCTGGGCGCAGCTGCTGTCGGGCGGCGAACAGCAGCGCCTTGCAATGGCGCGTGCCTTGCTGGCCAGGCCCGACTGGCTGTTCCTGGACGAGGCGACGGCGAGTCTGGATCCGGAGGGCGAGGCGGAGATGTATAGCATGCTGAAGGACCGCCTGCCGGGCACGACGATCGTTTCCATCGCCCACCGCAGCCAGCGTGGCGGCGTTCCATGACGAACGGCTGGTGTTCGAACGCCGCGACGGTGGGGCAGGGCGCCTGGTGGAAGCGGGAGCTGTCGGGGTGGCGGATTAGCCTCGACGGCGCACGAGCCCAAGGCCGAGCAGCCCGGTGCCGAACCACAGGAGCGCCGCCGGCTCTGGCACGTCGTAGGTGTAGGTGAGGACGGCCTGGCCGTCGAAGCTGGTCAGGTCGGAGGCGCCGCCGCTGCCGGACAGGCCGGTATGCGTGCCGAAGCCTTATTCGACCAGCAATTGCCTACGTCCGCAAGGTTGCCAGCACGCCCGCCCCGTAGCGTTGCAGCTTTGACGCGCCGACCCCCTTGATCTGTCCAAGTTCGTCCAGGTCCGCCGGCCGCACGGCGGCGATCTCTCGCAGTACCGTGTCGTGGAAGATGACGTAGGGCGGCACGGACTGTGCCTTCGCCTGGGTGGAGCGCCAGGCGCGCAGGGCGTCAAACAGGGTTTCCGACGCCTCGGTGGGCTCGATGGCGGGGACGGCGTTCCGGTCGGAACGACGGCGCACCGCCGCGGCCGGTTCTTCCTGGCGCAGCATCATCTGGGTTTCGCCGCGCAGGATCGGACGGGCCTTGTCGGTGACCAGCGCCAGGCTTGCGTATTCGCCGCTTTCGGTGCGCAGCGCGCCGTGCGCGATCAACTGGCGGATCACGCCGCGCCAGAAGCCCTCGGAATGTTCGGCGCCAATGCCGAAGGTCGGCAGTTTGTCGTGGCCGTGGCGGGCGACCATGTCGGTGGCCTTGCCGCGCAGCACCGAGACGATGTGCAGCGCGCCGAACATCTGCCCGGTGCGGTAGACCGCCGAGAGCAGCTTCTGCGCCGGCACCGTGCCGTCGAACAGCGAAACCGGATTGGCGCAATTGTCGCAATGTCCGCAATCGCCGGGCAGTTCCTCCCCGAAGCAGGCCAGCAGCGAGCGGGTGCGGCACGCTACCGTTTCGGTCAGGGAGACCATCGCCTCCAGCCGCTCGCGCATGACGCGCTTCTGCGCTTCGGGCGCCATCGACTGGGCCAGCCAGTGCCGCGCCCGGGCGATATCCTGGCCGCCGTACAGCAGCAGCGTGTGCGCCGGGTCGCCGTCGCGCCCGGAGCGGCCGATCTGCTGGTAATAGGCTTCGGGGCTGTCGGGCATGTCCAGATGCGCCACGAAGCGCACGTCCGGCCGGTCGATGCCCATGCCGAAGGCGATGGTGGCGACCATGACCACCGGCTCGCCGGAGCGGAAGCGCATCAGCGAGGCGCGCTTTTCCGAGGGCTCGAGCCCGGCATGGAAGGCGATCGCCTGGATGTTCTTCTCCTGCAGCTTCTGCGCGATGCGTTCGGTCTTGGCCCGGCTGCCGCAATAGACGATGCCGCACTCACCGCGATGCTTGCCCAGGAAGGCGAGCAGCTCCGCGGTTTCCCCCACCTTGGCCTGGGCGGCGATGTTCAGGTTGGCGCGGTGGAAGCTGGCGACGAACACCTCCGCCCCGTCCATGCCCAGCGACTGGATGATGTCGGCGCGGGTGCGGTGATCGGCGGTGGCTGTCAGCGCGATGCGCGGCACGCCGGGGAAAAGCCGCGGCAGGCAGGCAAGCTCGCGGTATTCCGGGCGGAACTCGTGGCCCCACTGGGACACGCAATGCGCCTCGTCGATGGCGATCAGCGCGATCCGCAGGCGCGACAGCCGTTCCAGCGTACCCTCGGTCAGCAGCCGTTCCGGCGAGACATAGAGCAGGTCGAGCTTGCCGTCGTTCAGGTCGCGGGCGACGGCGCGCGCTTCGGCGGGGTCAAGCTCGGAATGCAGCGCGCCGGCCGCGACGCCGACCTGGCGCAGGGCCGCCACCTGGTCGTCCATCAGTGCGATCAACGGCGAGATCACCACCGCGGTGCCGGGCCGGCAGAGGGCGGGAACCTGATAGCAGATGCTCTTGCCGCCGCCGGTGGGCATCAGCACCAGGGCGTCGCCGCCGGCGATCACATGCCGGACGGCGTCCTCCTGCAGGCCGCGGAACGCCGGGAAGCCGAAGACCCGGCGCAGCACTTCAACCGGCGACTCGGGTCCTGCCTTGCCCGGGCCGGCGTGGTCCAAGTTTTCCTGGCTCACCCGGTCGAGCATCCCCGGCGCCCGGCGGCGCGGCTATTTCGCGTCGACGTAGATATCGACGCGACGGCTTTCCAGCGGCGAGTCGATGTAGGTGGTGGCGCCCTTCGGCAGCAGCTTGATGCGGGCGGCGGGAACGCCCTTGGAGATCAACTGGTCCATCACGACCTGGGCGCGCAGATCCGACAGCAATGCGTTGGCCCGTTTGCTGCCGATGGTGCTGGCATAACCGGCCACGTTCACCGTGTCGCGCGGATGATCCACGGCCCACTTGGCGGCATCGTCGATGGATTTGCCGGCGTTGTTGTCGATCTCAGCCGACCAGGAGGGAAAATACACCACCAGCTTATGGCGCTGGTCGGCCGGCGCGGCGAGCGCCGATGCGGAGAGACCAAGGCCGAGTGCCAGGAAAAGAACCAAAAAGCGGCGCATGCGAATCCCCCGAAAAATCAATGTGTCCCCAGACGCAATGCCGCTCCTCGGGCGTCGCGTCAATCAGAACCGGCGGGAATGGAGGGCGACAGGAACGGCCTCGCCGGGCGGCGGTCGCCCGGATAGGTCGGCCGCAACCCAAAAGTGACGCCAATGGCGGCGGCACTTGACCGGGGAGGGGGTTCGGTGCACATAGCGGTGACTAAATGTGCGCCCTTTCCGGGCGCTTTCGTCGTTTTTTCTGGGATAAGACCATGGCCAAGAGCAACACGGTTCAGATCAAGCTGGTGTCCACTGCCGATACCGGGTTCTTCTATGTGACCAAAAAGAACGCCCGCGCGCAGACCGGCAAGCTCGAACTTCGGAAGTACGACCCGGTCGTGCGCAAGCACGTCGCGTTCAAGGAAGCCAAAATCAAGTAATCCCAAGGCCGTGAGGCCGTTGGATCCGGATCTGTCCCGGAGCGGAAGCTTCTCCGGGTTATAGCGCTTCGGCGCGTTCCACCCGATTTCGGCCGCCGCGCTTGGCATTGTACAGCGACTGATCGGCTGCCTGTAGCAGGGCTTCGGCGGTTACCCCTGCGTGAGTGCAACAGGCAACGCCGATGCTGATCGTCAGTTTGCGCCTGCGGCCGGGTTCGCTCTCGAACCCGAGTTCCTCGACCGCAGTGCGCAGTCGTTCGGCGGCGATCATCGCCTCGGGTTCGTTGGCGCCGGGCATGACCACAACGAATTCCTCGCCGCCATAGCGGGCCAGCGAATTGAACACGCGGGTGTTCGTTCGCAGCACCGACGCAATCTGGCGCAGCGCCTTGTCGCCGGCGGCGTGGCCGAGTTCGTCATTGACCGATTTGAAATTGTCCACGTCCAGCATCAGCACCGCCACATTGGCGGGCTGGCGCGGCGCCAGAAGTCCCTGCAGATGGCGCATCAGATAGCGATGATTGTAGAGACCGGTCAGCGGGTCCGTCAGCGCCATCTCCAGCGCGTGGCCCAGGTCTTCCCGCAGCCTGTCCTGGTAGAATTTTCGCCGTAGCTGGTTGCGGGCCCGGGCGCGCAACTCGTTCTCGTCCACCGGGCGCAGCAGCCAATCATTGGCGCCGAGGTCGAAACCGCGCAGCACTTGGGTGTTCATGTCCGGTTCCGCGATCAGCAGCAGCGGGATCTCGTGCGTCGCATCCGCCGCGCGGAGCCGGGAAGCCAGCATCAACGGGTCGCCGGCGGTTATCGACAGGCTGAGGACGATCAGGTCGAACTGGAACCTGGCGGTCATCTCCAGGGCGGTATCCACATCCAGCGCGCGCGCGGGAATGACCCCTTCCTGCGCCAGGGCATCCTGCACGACCTGCGCGCCGGTGGCCCAGTCATCGACCACGAGCACCCGCGCGCCGGCGATCAGCGGCACTGGCGGGGCGGTCATGCCGAGGCCCAGGGCACGCGCTGTTTCGCCGCGCGCGCGCCATTCGTCTAGCAGCCGCTTCAGCCGGATCAGCCCGCGCACCCGCGCCATCAGCGTCTCGAGCTCCACCGGCTTGGTCAGGAAATCGTCGGCGCCCGCCTCAAGGCCGCGCACCCGTTCCGCCGGCTCTCCCAGCGCGGTGACCATCACGACCGGGATATGCATCGTCGCCGGGTCGTCCTTCAGCCGGCGGCAGCATTCGAAGCCGTCCATTCCCGGCATCATGACGTCGAGCAGGATCAGATCCGGCTGCCAGGATTTTGCGGCAGAAATGGCAGCAAAACCGTCCAGTGCCGCTTGCACCTGGTAGTACTCGGCGGCCAGCTTCGCTTCGAGTAGCCGCGTATTGGCTGGCACGTCGTCGACGATGAGGATCCGTGCAGTCATCTGCCAAGCGTTGCCTTCCGTCGCTTCAGACCAAGGGTAGGTTGCCGCTGCATGAGCTTTGACACTTCGAGATGGTTAGCATGACGCAACGCACAACATAATCGCGACTTGCGGATAAGAACAGCCGGGTACCGAGAAGCGGCACAGCGTAGAGCCCGGAAAGGCAACATTGGTTTAACAGAACGCACGTAACTGACGGAAACCGCCCGGCGGGCTTTCGTGCCGGCGATGTTTGCTGTACGGCTCACCTTCGTTGGCCATATAGCGAAACGAGAGTGACAAAATTATGTCAAACGACACCAAGAGCGGTTTTTGCCAGCCGGCGATCACCACTCGGGAGCCAATTGCCTCCCTTGCCAGCACTCCTGTCATGCCCCCGGTCGCCAATCCGGCAATGTTCTTTCGCCGTTGGCTGGCCAACCCGTTGCAGATGGGTTCCATTGTCCCGTCGTCGCCCACGCTCTGCGCCCGGGTCGTGGCGCAGACGCGGCGCGCGCCCGATGAGATCGTGTTGGAGCTTGGCGCCGGAACCGGGGTGATTTCGAAGGCGTTGCTGGCTGCGGGCATTCCGGCCGAACGGCTGTTCGTGGTCGAGATCGTGCGTGACATGGCCGATCACCTTCGCCGGGTGCTTTCGGGCGTGCATGTGATGCAGGGCGATGCGCGGGAATTAAAGGACCTGGTCCCCGCCCAATGGCACGGCCGCATCGGCACCGTGATCTGCGGCATTCCCCTGGTGCTGCTGGCGTTGCCCGAGCAGCGGCGCTTCATCGATGCGATCGAGGCGGTCGCACCCGGCCGCGGCTTCCTGCATTACAGCTATTGCGCCACCTCGCCGCTGCCTGCCCGTAAGCACAGGCTCGCGGCCAAGCGCGAGGCCTGGACGCCGAAGAATTTCCCCCCAGCCAGTGTCTGGCGCTACACTCCGGCGGCCTGAACGCCATTTCGAGGAGGCTGGCGGCTTGACCTGGTCGATCCTGGTTCGCGATCCTGCCACCGGAGCGCTGGGTGCCGCGGTGGCGACGCGGTTCTTCGCTGTCGGGGCCCTGTGTATCCATGTCGAGGGCGGTGTCGCCGCATTGGCCACCCAGGCGCTGATCAACCCGATGTATGCCGTGCACGGCATGCCCCGACTACGCGCCGGTGAAGCGCCGGAGGCCGTTGCCGCCGCGTTGCTGGCGGAAGATGCCGGGCGGGAGCATCGCCAGCTGCACATCCTCGATGTCCGGGGCCGCGTAGCCCAGTATACCGGGCGCGACTGCGTGGCCTGGTGCGGCTCGGTGCGCGGCACGGATATTTCAGTCGCCGGCAACATGCTGGCCGGAGCGGCGGTGGTGGAAGCCACGCTCGCCGCGTTCCAGGCCGCAGGCGGCGATCTGACTGAGCGCCTGCTGACGGCGCTGGAGGCCGGCGAGGCGGCCGGCGGCGACAAGCGGGGCAAACAATCGGCGGCCCTGAAGATCTGCACCGCCGATCCCTATCCGGACCTCGACATCCGCGCCGACGACCATCCCGATCCGCTGGCCGAACTGCGCCGGCTGCACCGGGTGAGCCGGGAGCGCTTTGCCGTCTTCCGCCGTTTCATGGCCGGCAGCCACAGCCCCTGCGGCGTATTCGACCGCACGGTCATCGACGCGGCGATCGCCCGGGAAGGCGAGCCCGCCGCGTGACCCGGCCGCTCTAATCGCTTGCGCAGTCCCGGGCCGCCCGGCAATCATGGGCTTATAATAAAAACTTCACCTTTTCCGGGGATTCTCACGATGCGGCGCATCCTGCTGGCCACCAGCCTGTTCGTCACGACCCAGGTCATGATGACCCCTCTCACATTGTCCCTCGGCTTCGGCTCGGCGCAGGCGCAAACCCTGCGCATGGCGTTGCGCCAGGATCCGGACATCCTCGATCCCACCCTGGCGCGCTCCTATGTCGGGCGGATCGTCTTCGCCGGCCTGTGCGACAAGCTGTTCGACATCGACGCCAAGCTGAACATCGTTCCCCAACTCGCCACCGGCTACGAATGGGCCGATCCCAAAACCCTCGTCATCAAGCTGCGGCCCGGGGTGGTGTTCCATAACGGTGAGAAGCTGGACGCCGAGGCGGTGAAATACTCGCTGGAACGCCACCTGACGATGCAGGGCAGCTTCCGCCGCAGCGAGATCGGCGTCATCGACCAGATCGAGATCATCGACCCGCTGACCGTCCGGCTGAAGCTGAAGGCGCCGTCCGTGCCGATCCTGGCCCAGCTTGCCGACCGCGCCGGCATGATCCTGCCGCCCAAGGCGACCGAGGCCGCGGGCAAGGATTTCGGCGCCCACCCGGTCTGCTCCGGCCCGTTCCGCTTCGTCGAACGCGTGGCGCAGGACCACATCACGCTGGAGCGCTTTCCGGATTACTGGAACGCGAAGGAGATCCACCTCGACCGCGTGATCTACCAGACCCTGACCGATAGTTCGGTCCGCGTCGCCAATCTGCGCGCGGGCAGTATCGACCTTTCCGAGCAGATCGCGCCGAATGACGTGGAGCAGGTGAAGAGCGACCCCAAGCTGCGGATCGTTTCCTCCCCCGGCCTCGGCTACCAGGGGCTGACATTCAACCTGGCCAACGGACCGCGCTCGAAAACGCCGATCGCCCAGAACGCGCTGCTGCGCCAGGCGTTCGAACTGGCGATCGACCGCACCGCGCTGATCCAGGTGGTGTTCAACGGCCTGTTCCAGCCCACCGCGCAGGCGGTGTCCTCCGGCTCACCCTACTATGTCCCCGCCATCCAGCCGCCGGCCCGCGACATCGCCCGCGCCAAGGCGCTGATCAAGCAGTCTGGCGTGCCGACGCCGATCGAGGTGACCATGAACGTCACCAACGAGCCGGAAAACCGCCAGCAGGCCGAGGTCATCCAGTCCATGGTGGCGGAGGCAGGCTTTGACCTGAAGTTGAACACGATGGAATTCGCGTCCTCGCTACAGGCGGAAGCGCGCGGGGATTATGAAGTCTACCAGATCGGCTGGTCCGGCCGCGCCGACCCGGACGGCAATACCTACGCATTCCTGCACACCGGCGCCGGGCAGAACACCGGACATTACTCCAACCCGGTGGTGGACGCGGCGCTGGACGAAGCCCGCACCGTGACCGACGTGGACCAGCGGCGCGCGCTGTATGCCAAGATGTGGCAGCAGGAACGCCAGGACCTGCCGATCATCTATATCTACCAATGGCAAAACATCGTCGGCATGTCGGCCAAGGTGACCGGCTTCACCCCCGTGCCCGACGGGCTCATCCGGCTGCAAGGCGTGAGCCTGGCGCCGTGAGGAAGGTTGGGGCTTTGCCCCAAACCCCAGGAGGGGCCCTGCCCCCTGCGTCTGCTTCGCAGCCACAGCCCGCAAGGGAACTTGTTCCCTTGACCCTTTTGAATGGGTTTGTTGGGAAGAGGGCCGGGCAAGTGCCTATCAACGGCTATGACGGTTCGGCCCTCTTCCCAACAAACCCGTCCATGGGGTTGAGGGGACGAGTCCCCTCACGGGTGCAGGGCAGAGCCCTGCCGGGGTCTGGGGCGGAGCCCCAGCCTTGCTTACAGGCGCCGTCGCTGATGCTTGCACGCCGGGTGGCGCAGGTGGTGCCGACGTTGGTGTTGGTGAGTTTGCTGGTTTTCGGCTTGCAGCAGCTAATGCCCGGCGATCCGGCGATCATTCTGGCCGGGGAGGAGCGGGGCGACCCGGTGGTTCTGGCGCAGATCCGCAGCGAGTTGTGGCTCGATCGGTCCTTGCCCGAGCAGTATCTGCATTGGGTAGGCAATCTGCTGCACGGCAATCTCGGGTTTTCCTGGCGCATTCGCCAGCCGGTGAGCGAACTGGTGCTGACCAAGCTGCCGGTGACTTTGCAGCTGGGGGTGATGGCGTTCTGCATCGCGCTGCTGATCGGCATTCCCGCGGGGATTTTCGCTGCGGTAAAAAAGAACACGGCCTGGGATTATCTGGCCAGTTTCGTCGGCCTGGCGGGGCTGTCGACGCCGAACTTCTGGCTCGGGATCATGCTGATCCTGCTGGTGTCGGTGCAACTCGGTTGGCTGCCGCCGTCGGGATATGTGCCGCTGGACGTGGATTGGCGCCAGTCGCTGGCGACCACGATCATGCCGGCTTTCGTGCTGGGCAACGCCATCGCCGCCGTGCTGATGCGCCATACGCGTAGTGCGATGCTGACGGCCCTGGATCAGGATTACGTCCGCACCGCCCGGGCGAAGGGACTGACGGAGTGGCGCGTGGTGCTGCGCCATGCGCTGCGCAACGCGCTGGTGCCGGTGGTGACGCTGGGGGCGCTGGAACTGGGTACGCTGTTCTCGGGCGCGGTGCTGACCGAGCAGGTGTTTTCCATCCCTGGCTTCGGCAAACTGGTCGTCGATGCCGTGTTCAACCGCGACTATCCGGTGGTGCAGGGGGTGGTGTTGGTGACCGCGTTCCTGTTCGTGATGCTGAACCTGATCGCGGACGTTTTGTACGTGGTGATCAACCCACGCTTGCGGGTGGCATGAGCGGTACGGCGAGAAGTCCTGCCCGGCTGGCCTGGGCGCGCTTCGTGCGCCGGCGCGCGGCGGTGGCCGGGCTGGCGGTGATCGTGATTTTCGTGTTTTCCGCCGTTTTGGCCCCGCTGATCGCACCGTACGATCCGATCGCCACAAGCTGGTCGGCGGTTCGCAAGGCGCCTTCGGCCGCGCATTGGCTGGGCACGGACGAGAACGGTCGGGACGTGCTGGCGCGGGTGATCTTCGGTGCCCGCGCCTCGATGCTGGCGGGCGTGGTGTCGGTGTTGATCGCAGCGGGGATTGGCGTTCCTTCCGGGTTGCTGGCGGGGTTTGCCGGTGGCTGGATCGATGCGGTGCTGAGCCGGATCGTCGATGCCATGCTGGCCTGTCCGTTCCTGATCCTGGCGATCGCGTTGGCGGCCTTCCTGGGGCCGGACCTGAAGAACGCGATGATCGCCATCGGCGTTACCGCCGCGCCGGTGTTCATGCGGGTGGCGCGCGGGGCGGCGATGGATGTGGCCGGGAACGATTACGTGGAGGCGGCGCGCGCGCTGGGCAATCCGCCATGGCGGGTGGCGGTTCGCCATGTGCTGCCGAACATTATTCCGCCGGTGCTGGTGCAGGGCACGCTGGCGATCGCCACCGCGATCATTGCCGAGGCGAGCTTGTCATTCCTCGGCCTGGGCCAGCAGCCGCCGGAACCGAGCTGGGGCTCGATGCTGAACGCCGCGCAGCGCTTCCTCATCCAGGCGCCTTGGCTGGCGGTGTTTCCGGGCCTGGCGATCTTCCTTTGCGTGCTGTCGTTCAACCTTGTTGGCGATGGATTGCGGGATGCGCTGGACCCGCGGCAGCGCACATAGGGTTGGATCACACCCGCCGGCCCGGCATCCGGTGGCGGAACGCCAGGGCCTCCGCCACATGGGCCCGTGCCACCGCGGTGGTGCCGGCCAGATCGGCGATGCTGCGGGCCACGCGCAGCACCCGCGTATAGCCGCGCGGCGAGAGGCGCAGCTTCTCCATCGCCCGCTCGGCCAGATCCTGCGCGTCGCTGGCCAGCTGCACCTCGCGCGAATCCGCCTCCGCGTTGCTTGCCGCGCCGTCCGCGCCGTAGCGCTGCCGCTGTGCCTGGCGCGCGCGCGCGACCCGGGCCGCCACGGCGGAGCTCGGCTCGCCGGGGGGGGCGCGGGCCAGTTCGGCGGCCGAGGCCGGCTGCACTTCCACCGTCAGGTCCATCCGGTCGATCACCGGGCCGCTGATGCGGTTCTGGTAGTCCTCCCCGCAGCGCGGCGCCCGGCCGCATTCGCGTCCGCCGTCACCCAGATAGCCGCAGCGGCACGGGTTCATCGCCGCGATCAGTTGGAACCGGGCGGGATAGGTCACATGTGCCTTGGCGCGGGAGACCGTGGTCCTGCCGCTTTCCATCGGTCCCCGCAGGGCTTCCAGCGCCTGGGAGGGGAATTCCGGGAGTTCATCCAGGAACAGCACGCCGCGATGCGCCAGGGAAACCTCGCCCGGCTTGGCCCGAGCCCCGCCGCCGGTCAGCGCCGCCTGGGAGGCGCTGTGATGCGGTTCGCGGAACGGCGGGCGCATGACCAGGCGCCCGCCATCGAGCATACCCGCCACCGAATGGATCATGCTGACCTCCAGCGCCTGCTGCGGCGTCAGGTCCGGCAGCAGCCCCGGTAGGCGTGCCGCAAGCATGGACTTGCCCGAGCCGGGCGAGCCCATCAGCAGGAGGTTATGACCGCCGGCGGCGGCGATCTCGAGCGCCCGCTTGGCGGTCTCCATGCCCTTCACGTCCGACAGGCAAGGCCCGCGCCCGGCTTCCGCAACGCCCGCCGGTTCCGGTGGGGTAAGCACCTGCGTTCCCCGGAAATGATTGATCAATGACAACAGGTCGGTGCCGGCCAGGACCTCGATCCGCCCGGCCCAGGCGGCCTCGCCGCCCTGGCTCGCCGGACAGATCAGGCCGAGCTCCCGCGTGGAGGCGCCGATGGCCGCGGGCAAAACGCCGGCCACCGCGTTCAATGATCCATCCAGCGACAACTCGCCGAGCGCGGCGAAGCCGGCCATTTCCTCGCGCGGCACCACTTCCATCGCGGCGAGCACGCCAAGCGCGATCGGCAGGTCGAAATGGGATCCTTCCTTCAGCAGGTCGGCCGGCGCCAGATTTATCAGCACCCGCTTGGGCGGCAGCGCCAGGCCCATGGCGGTGAGGGCGGCGCGCACCCGCTCGCGCGCCTCGCCCACAGCCTTGTCGGGCAGGCCAACGACCAGAAACGCGGGTAGGCCGGACGAGATCTGCACCTGGACCTCCACCGGCACCGCATCGATACCGGAGAAGGCGAAGGACTGGACGCGGGCAATGGTCATGCACGCTATGGTAGTAAGTTAGCGCGTGGACGTCATCCTATTTAAACGTATAAATTGTATTCGTGGCCAGAATCATTTGCGCTCCCCGAACCCCGTCAGGAACCGGGTCAGCAGCGCGCCCAGCACATCGACGTTGTAGCCGCCCTCCTGCACGATCGCCGTCGGCAGGCGTGTCGCCCCGATCATCGCGCCGGCACGGGCGAACCCGTCCTCGGTCACGGCGAGCGCGTTCAGCGGCTCGTCCTTCGACGCGTCGAAGCCCAGGCTGACCACCAGCGCATCCGGCTGGAAACGGCCGATCTCGGCCATGCCGGAGGCAATGGCGGCCAGCCAGCCCTCGTCGCCGGTGCCGAAGGCCAGCGGGAAATTCAGGTTGAACCCGGTGCCGGCGCCGTTGCCGCGTTCGCCGGGGTGGCCGGTGTACCAGGGGTAATAGCGGTTGGGATCGCCGTGCACGGAGACGAACAGCACGTCGGCGCGGTCGTAGAAGATCCCCTGCGTGCCGTTGCCGTGATGGCTGTCGATATCCAGCACCGCCACGCGCTGCGCGCCGCGCGCCAGCAGGCGTTCCGCCGCCAGCGCGGCATTGTTCAGGTAGCAATGCCCGCCCGCCCGCGCCGCGTAGGTGTGATGCCCGGGCGGCCGCGCCAGGGCGTAGGCGCTGCGTCCGGCCGCCCCTTCTTCCGCCGCCGCGATCGCGCCGGCGGCCGCCGAGGCAGCCGCCGCCCAGGTGTGCCGGCCGATCGGGCAGGAGGTGTCCGCGGTGAACCATCCGGTCTGCCCGGTGATATGCGGCGGCATCACCGCGCCGTTGGCCAGCATCTCCGGCGAGGGATGCACGTTCGCCACCATCTCCGGCCCCGCATCGCCCAGCGCGGCCCAGGCATCGAAGCCGTGTTGCAGGAAATCCAGATACGCCGCCGGATGCACGGTTTGCAGCAGGTTCGCGGCCGATGTCCCCCGGCGCCGTCACCTCCAGCCCCATCGCGTGGCACGCTTCCAGCAGCGCCTCCGCCCGGGCCGGAACCTCGAAATTCGGCCGGACCTCGCCCCGCACCAGAAAGAATGCCGGCGTGTGGTTCAGTTGAACCGGGTTCCAGAATGCCTTCATGGCGATGTCCTCAGGGGCTAGGATGGGGGTGCGGGTCGCAACCTATCCCCGCGTGTCCTTTTGGGGGAGAGCCTGATCCATGAGCCTGCGCATCGCCATCGGCGGTTTCCTGCACGAAAGCCACTCTTTCGCCCCGCGCCCGACCACTTTCTCCGACTTCGTCCAGCCCGGCGGCTTTCCGCCGCTGCAGCGCGGCGCCGGCCTGATCGAGGCGTTACGCGATACGGCCGTGCCCATCGCCGGCGCCATCGCCGCGGCGGGGCAGGGCGTGAAGCTGGTTCCGCTCGCCTGGGCGGTGGCCAACCCCGCCGGCCCTGTGCAGGACGAGGCGTTCGAGCGGATGTCGGCCATGATCTGCGCCGAACTGTCCGATGCGTTGTCGGCAGCACCGTTGGACGGGATCTATCTGGACCTGCACGGCGCCATGCTGTCCGACCATTTCCCCGATGCCGAGGGCGAATTGCTCCGCCGGGTCCGCGCCATCGCCGGGCCGGACCTGCCGATCACCATCAGCCTGGATCCGCACGCCAACCTCACCGCCGCCATGGTGCGCCTGGCCGACGCGGCGGTGCCCTATCGCACCTATCCGCATGTGGACATGCGCGAGGCCGGCGCCCAGGCGATGAAGCTGCTGCTGGCCCGCATCGCCCGCGGCGCGCCGTGGGCCAGGAGCTTCCGCCAGCTGGATTTCTGGATCCCGATCACCAGCCAATGCACCCTGATGCCGCCGATGCAGCCGGTGATGACCGAGCGCGCGGCACTGGCAGAGCAGGCAGGCTTGGCCGAACTCGCCTTCTGCTTCGGCTTTCCCTACGCCGATTTCCCCGATTGCGGCGTCGCGATCGCCGCCTATGCCGACACCCAGGCCGAGGCGGACACGGCGGCGGACGCGCTTCGCCGCCTATATCGCGGCGCGGGAGACCGATTTCCTGCAGGGCATCCTCGATGCCCCGACGGCTGTGGCCGAGGCGATCGCCGCGCGGAGTTCCGCACGGTCCGGTGGTGATCGCCGACACCCAGGACAATCCCGGTGGCGGTGGCCACGGGGACACCACCGGCATTCTGGCCGAACTCGTGCGCCAGGGGGCCAGCGGCGCCGTGGTGTGCCTGATCAACGACGCGGAAAGCGCCGAGGCCTGCCACGCGGCCGGGCAGGGGGCATCTGTCCCGCTGTCCCTGGGCGGCAAATCGGACGGAGCTCCCTTCGCCTGTACCGCCGTCGTCCGAGCGCTGACCGATGGCCGCTTCACGCTCACCGGCCCGATGGGTGCGGGCAATCCCGGCCGAACTTGGGCCCTGCGCCGTGGTGGAGGTCGAGCCGGGCATCCAGGTGGTCATCGTCAGCCGCAAGATGCAGGCCTACGACCAGGCGATCCTGCGCCATGTCGGGATCGAGCCGAAAGACTGCCCGATCCTGGTGTTGAAATCCTCGGTGCATTTCCGTGCCGATTTCGGCCCGATCGCCTCGCATGTGATCGTCGCCGCCGCGCCCGGCCCGGTGGTGGCCGATCCCGCGACGCTGACATTCAGCAATCTGCGGCCGGGGCTGCGGCTGCGCCCCGGCTCCAATCAGCGGATCGCGGCCAGCACCTGATCGGCGGTCGGGATCGGCGCCACCGCGCCGTAGCCGGTGCAGGCCAGCGCCGCCGCCACGCCGGCATAGCGCGCGGCGGCCTCGGGTTCGTCCCCGGCCAGGATGCGCGCGAGGAAGGCGCCGCAGAACGTGTCGCCGGCGCCGGTGGCATCCACCACGTCCACCTTGAACGGTGGCACCCGTACCCGCCGGTCCGCTGTCGCCACATAGGCGCCCTCGGCCCCCATCTTCAGCACCACCGTCTGCGAGCCGAGACGCAGGTAGAAATCCAGAATGGCCTGGGGTTCGGTCAGCCCGGTCAGCGCCGCGGCATCCTCCAAACCCGGAAAGGCGAAATCCGCCTGGGCGATCGCCGCATGCGTCACCGCCGCGGCGCGGGACGCCGGCCACAGGCGCGGGCGGTAATTGGTATCGTAGGCCACCTTCACGCCGTTGCGCCGGGCGATATCGATGGCGGCGAACACCGCATCCGCCGCGCTGGCCGAAATCGCCTGGCTGATCCCGGAGGCATAGAGCATTCGCGCCCCGGCGATCGCCGCCGCCGGCAGATCGGCGGGTCCGTAGAAGCTCGCCGCGGAAGCGTTTCGATAGAAAAGAAAATGATGTCCGCGCTCGTCATGGGTGACGAAATAGACCGCCGTCGGATGGGCGGCGGACCGCAGCACCGTGGCGGTATCCACCCCCTCCCGCCGCCACAGTTCCAGAAAGCGATCCCCGGCGGGATCCTCGCCGATCGCGGTGATATATCCAGTTCGCGCGCCCTGCCGCGATGCGGCGATCGCCGCATTGGAGGTATCTCCGCCAAACCCCTGAAGGTAGAGCATACGTCCATCGGACTGAACGGGCAGTTGGTTGAATTCCAGCATCGGTTCGCCCATGCACAGCAGATCGACGCTCACGGCAGCATCACCTGCCGGGCCACTTTCTCGATCGCGTCACGGTCCCCGGCGGCGATCTTCGTCTCGTCCACCAATGCCCCGCCCATGCCGACGAAGGCCGCGCCGGCGCCGAGGAAGGCCCGCACATTGCCTGGCTCCACGCCGCCGGTTGGGCAGAACGCCACGCCTGGAAAGACGCTGCACAAGGCCTTGATATGTCCCGGACCACCGGCGGAGGAGGCGGGAAAGATCTTCACCACGTCCGCCCCGCCCGCCAGCGCCGCGCGCACTTCGGTTGGCGTCAGCGCCCCCAGCATCAGTGCCGCACCGGCATCCCGGCAGGGCGCCGACAATTCCGGGTCCACCCAGGGTGCGACGATGAAGCGCGCACCAGCGGCGAGGCACGCCTCGGCGGTTGCCCGGTCCGGCACGGTGCCGGCGCCGACCAGCAGGTCGGGGTCGACAGCCAGATCGCGGATCAGTTCCACCGCGTGCGGCACCGTGAGGGTGATCTCGAAGATGGAAATGCCGGCATCGCGCAGCCACTGCACCGCCGTGATGGCGTGCCGTGTTTCGCGTGTGCGCACCACCGGCACCACCCGCGCTCGGCGCAGTCGATCGATCAAATTCATCGCGTTCCCTCCTGGTCCGCGCCGGAAATTGCCACGCGCGCGTGGCCGCGAATAGGGTGGTGACTGCGCCAGAGTGTCCGGACGGGGCGGGTAGCGGGCCCGGCTTATCGGGCTGGTGCGCTGAAAGTTCGCGCAGGTCTCGGAAGCTTATGCGCTTGATGTTGTGCTGATCCAGAAGGTCCGAGACCGTGGGGTCCGTCAGGCACTCGGCATCATGCGCGCGAATGTCTGCGTTCAGGGTGTCGTAGGCGTGCAACTCCGCACCATCGAGCACCGGATGGGCAAAAATCTCGCTCACGCCTGCCGGTAGCTTCGGGATTTCTTCGAAGAACACGTCCCGAGTGCGCCTGGGCCATGGATAGACGATGTGCTCGTTGAACAGCAGACCGCGGGCCTCGGCGCGCTCACGGGCCTCAAAGCCCTGTTCCTGCGTGACCTTCCGCGAGAACATCCGCACCGGAGCCGGAACTCCACCGCCAGGTCCAGATAAATCCCATACAGGTCGGTCCGGGCCTGCATAACGTTCATGTGCGCGTCCAGGTGGGTAACGTCGACACCCCAGGAAATCGCTGCCCCGATCTGAGCCCTGCATTCTGCGCGTGCTTCCTCCGGGTCGATCCGCTCAAGAGCGGCCTTGCTCGTAGCCGGGAAGAAGCCCTCCTCATCGCGGAGCGAGGTCCCGTTCGTGAGACCGCGCCAGCGATAGCCACGGTGCTCGGACGTAAGCGTCAGATGCACGCCGACAGGAAGGCCAGCGAACATGCGGGCTGCCTCCCGCGCCCAGGGACAGGGGACCATCAAGGTCGCGCTGGTGGCCAGACCGGAGACCATGGCACGGTAGGTGGCGACGTTGGCGCTATGGCTGGAGCCCAGGTCGTCACAGTTGACGATTAGCAACCGATCCTCCGGGTCATAACCCAGCCGCGTCGCCAGGTCGCTCAACGGGCTTGAAATGCGCAATGTCACGCCTGTCCTCCTTTACAGTGAGCAGGACAGACGCAGTGGCATGACCCGTTTAGTTGCCGGTTCGGCCACATCCCCCCTTGCGGGAGCGCCACCTTGCTCGGGGAGCAGGTTGGCGTTGGGCGTCAGCCCAACTCTTGATGTGCGATAATTCCTAAATGACACGATGCCAGGTGGCAATAGACTGATTTAATGGCGTAAGTCCGTTCAAGTTCGGGCGGCGACGTTCAAACGGAGACAGCATTCGCAATGGACTTCGCTTGACACCGCCGTAGCGGATCATGCGCCATACGACCCAACCTTATAAGTCATCAGGAGGACTGACCCATGCCCGAAGGTATCGCCGCCACACCGATGAAGCGCCTGCTCGCAGATGAAATCTCGCCGCCGTCGGTCTATGTCGACGTCGTGGGTATGGACTGGTCGCCGTCCAAATTCCCGGGCATCGAGACCAAGATGCTCTATTCCGACCCCTCCACCGGGCTGGCGACGCTGCTGTTCCGCCTCGCCCCCGGCGCCGTCGTGCCGCTGCATGAGCATACCGGCGTGGAGATGACCTACGTGCTGGAAGGCAGCCTGGAAGATGCCGAGGGCAAATGCACCGCCGGCAATTTCGTCTGGCGCCCGGCCGGCAACACCCATGTGGCCGTCGCCCCGAACGGCGCGGTGATCCTCGGGGTGTTCATGAAGCCCAACCACTTCGCCGAGGGGCAGAAGTTCTTTACCGAGGAAACCGCCGGTTAAGGCAGGGCGTCAGGACAGCGCCGAGGCTTCGGCGCCGTCCGCCCAGCTTTCGAGTTGCCTCTCCGTCGCGCCAAGGCCATCGACGCGCTCGCCGAGCGTGCCCAGAACCTCGTGATACCGGCCGAGGCCCGCTTCCAGGGAACTCGCGGACTGCTTCAGTGCGGCGAGCGACGCCCGCCAGGCTCCCATCGCGACCCGCTGCTCCCGCATCGCGACGTCCAGCTTGGTCAGGGCCAGTGCCAGCCGCTCCTGCCCGTCGGCCGCCATGGGCTGTGGAACATGAGGCACCGGGCGGCCAGGCCGTGCGGGGAAGGGGATGATTTCGGCCCGGCGTTCGGACATGTGGCGCACCCTCGGTCTGGAGTGCGCTTAACAAATCATAAATATCTGCATCAATCCAGACCAGAGTCTAAAAATTGAATTAATTTATTAAGGGCCGCTGCAAGCCTCAATCCCCGGACCCGCCGGATGCCACAACCTGCCGGACGGGCTGGGGCACGCGCCGCAACGCACCCGCCGGCAGCGCCGCCATCACCGACGTAGCCACCGAAGCCAGATAGGGCAAAGACTGCGTCAGCAGCACCAGGCACCACAGCCGAGCCTCTAGGGTCGCCAGCCGGTGCGCCACTGCCACGCCAGCGAGCGCCGCCCAGTTCAGTCCGAGCAGCACCGCCTCCTCCCGCGCCATCCGCAGACCCTGCAGCAGGGCCGGCGCGTCCGCCATCTTCGGCGTGCGCAGGAAAGGCGCCGAGCGGATCAGCAGCCCCTTCCACACCGCCTTGCCGATCGTGTGGCTCAACGCCAGGCCGGCGAGCGCGGCGCCCAGCCGGTCGGCCAGGCCGCATTCCACCCGGGCGCGGTACAGCGCCAGGATCTGCACCAGCTTGAAGCCGAACAGCCCGACCGAGGGCAGCATGAACAGCACGATCGG
The DNA here is from genome assembly GCA_963839645.1 of uncultured Alphaproteobacteria bacterium. Lineage (GTDB taxonomy): Bacteria > Pseudomonadota > Alphaproteobacteria > Acetobacterales > Acetobacteraceae > PALSA-911. The sequence goes on from CAWIVZ010000007.1 coordinate 31,858, forward strand.
GAACTCCACCCGCATCGGCGCCACGATCAGCCCGACCGACCAGACCAGCCCCATCATCAGGAACGCCAGCCCCAACGCATCGCCCACCCAGGGCAGCCATCCCGTGACGAAATGCCAGCGCTGGCCCAGCGTCAGATCGCGGCAGAACGGCGAGAACAGCGCCCGCCAATGCCGCCGGCTGATCTGCATCGCGCCATAGGCCCAGCGGAAGCGCTGGCGGCGGAAGGCGGCGAAATCATCGGGCATCACGCCGCGTCCGAAGCTCTTCGGCGCGTAGACCGACCGCCAGCCCGCCCGCATCAGCCGCAGGCCCAGTTCGGCGTCCTCGGTGATCGTCCATTCCGCCCAGCCGCCGGCATCGCGCAAGCGCGACATGCCGGATCAGGCTCATCGTGCCGTGCTGGATGATCGCGTTGCGCTCGTTGCGGTTCACCATGCCGAGCTGGAAGAACCCGGCATATTCCCAGAACATCAGGCGCTTGAAGGCGCTTTCTCCGGCGTCGCGGTAATCCTGCGGCGATTGCACGAAGCCCACCATCGGATCGGCGAAGCACGGCACCATCGCCGCCAGCCAGTCCGGCGACACGACATAGTCGGCATCCAGCACGCCGATGATCTCGGCATCCGCGCTGGTCTGGCGCAGGGCGAAATTCAGCGCGCCGGCCTTGAAGCCGGGATGGCGTCCGAGATGGAAGAACCGGAACCGCGCCCCCAGCCGCGCGCAATGCTCGGCCACCGGCTGCCAGACCGCGGGGTCGGTGGTGTTGTTGTCCACCACGAGCACCTCGAAATCCGGATAGTCCAGTGCCGCCAGCGCATCCAGGGTGCGGCGCACCATCTGCGGCGGCTCGTTGCAGATCGGCACGTGTATCGACACCTTCGGCCGCCGCCCGTCCGATACGCACGCCACCGGCACGATCCGCCGCCGCCACACCCGGCCCCAGAGCGTCTCCGCCAGATCGAAGCTGTCGGCCAGCAGCAGCGCCAGCAGCAGCGCCTGTCCGGCCGCCAGCATGCCCCAGATAACCGAGGCGAAGCCGGAAAGGTATTTCCCACTCATCGCCAGCAGCACGCAGGCCAGCGTGGCGCAGAACCCCTGCACCAGCAGCACCAGCAGCAGCTTGCCCTGCAGCCGGATATCCGGCCGGCGCGACAAAAGGGCCAGCGCCAGGGCCCCGGCCGCCATGATGCTGCCGCCGGCCCAGGCCGGCCAATCCGGCGTTTCCCGCACCGGACCCGTCATCGCCCATTTCGTCTGCCGGTCCAGGTCCAGCATGCCCCAGTAGCCGGCGGCGCGGCCCTCGAAGCTGGTCTTCCACGGCTGGTCGAACGCTTCCATCACAAAATAGTCCAGCCCGCGGCGCTGCGCATCGACGAAGAACCGCCGCAGGAACAGCGCCTGGTTGACCCGGCTGGCCCGCGCCGCGCCGATCTCCACGCCGTTCGACGGCCAACCGATCTCCCCGATCACCACGGGCTTGCCGGGATAGGCCGCGCGCACCGCATCCAGCTTTGCCAGCACGAAGCGTTCGGCATCCTCGACCGGCAGGCCCTCCCAGTACGGCAGCAGATGGATTGTGATGACGTCCACGGCCCGGGCCAGGGCCGGATTGGCCAGCCAGACATGCCAGGGCTCGGCGGTGGATACCGGCAATTTCACCTGCCGCTTCACCTCGGCGATCGCCGCGATCAGCTCGATCGGCGTCAGGTCGTGGCGCAGCAGCGTCTCGTTGCCCACCAGCACATGATCCACATTGGGGTGCGTGCGCGCGATCGCCACCAGCCGGCGCAGTTCGGCGGCATTGGCGGCGGCGTCGCGGTCCAGCCAGGCGCCCAGCGTGATCCGTAGCTTCAGGCCTTCGGCAAGGCGAGGGATATCGCCCAGCACGCCCTGCACCGTGTAGGTGCGGATCTGCCCACTGATCCCGGCGGCGACTTTGAGGTCGGCGCGCAACTGCGCCGTCGCTGGGATAGGCGCCTGTTTCCGGGCTTTGGCCGCGCTGGAACGGCGAGAACGCCAGCCCGGCCGGCCGGCCGGTGAAATCCGGCGCGTCCGCGGGCTGGTTGGCCCAGGCCCAGACGCAGAAGGCCAGCCCGCACCCGGCCAGCACCGACAGCCAGGTCGTGCCGTTCCACCACGGGCTGGCCCGCCAGCGGTGCAGCCGGGAAGCACCGGTTCCAGTGGAAACCGGGAGAGTCGTGGGAGACGGGATCATGCAGCTGCCCCAGGAGATCGCGACGGAAGATCATGGCGGGCGAGAAGGCCCTAGCCCGAGCAGCCCTACGGCGCCAGTGCGGCACCTCTCGGACCGCATTATGGCACCGAAGTGGCAGCCGGGATCCAGGGTCAGACAGCTCAGGCGGGCAGGCGTGACACGGGCCCGATGAAAACATACCCGGTGAAAACATGCCTGTCTGAACCATTCGCCCGCCGGTATGCTGATCGGCGGCTGAGTTTCGGCCAGGTGTTGGGAATGGAATTGCCGTCCATGATGAGCTTCGCGATCGAAATCGTCATCGTTCTGTTGCTGATCGGGCTGAACGGCCTGTTCTCGATGGGCGAGCTGGCCCTGGTTTCCTCCCGTCGCGCCCGGCTCTCCGTGCTGGAAAACAAGGGGGTCTCCGGCGCCGCCGTGGCTCGCGACCTTGCCGAGGATCCGCAGCGCTTCCTTCCGACGGTACAGATCGGCATCACCCTGGTCAGCGTGCTCACCGGCGTGTTCGGCGGCGCCCGACTTGCCTCGCACATCCAGGAATGGCTGGCCCCGGTTCCCATCATCGGCCCGTTCTCGGAAACCCTGGCGCTGGCGATCGTGGTGGTGGTCACCACCTATCTCACGCTCGTGCTGGGCGAACTCGTGCCCAAGCATCTGGCGCTGCGCTACCCCGAGCCGATCGCCGCCAGCGTCGCCCGCCCCATCGCGCGCATGACCAAACTCACTGCCCCGGCAGTCTGGTTGCTCGGCAAATCCACCGCCTTGGTGCTGCGCGTCTTCGGCCTGCAACGCGCTACGCAGCAGGAAGTGACCGAGGAGGAACTGAAGGCCCTGCTGGTGGAGGGCACCCAGGCCGGCGTGCTGGAGATGGAGGAGCGCGACATGATCGAGCGCATCCTTCGCCTGGCGGACAAGCCGGTGCGCGCGATCATGACGCCGCGCACCGACATCGTCTGGATCGACCGTACGGACCCGGCGAAGGAGATCATCGATACCCTGAAATCCGCGCCCTATTCCCGCTTCGTGGTTTGCGACGGCGCGGTGGACAATGTCGTCGGCGTGGTTCAGGCCAAGGATATTCTTGACCACCTGCTCAGCGGCGGGGAACTCTCGGTCGCCGCCGCGCTGCGCCAGCCGCTGGTGATGCCCGACACCGTCACCGCGCTGGATGCGCTGGAGCGGCTCAAATCCGACGAACTCGGGCTCTCGCTGGTCATGGACGAATATGGCAGCTTCGAGGGGGTCGTCACCGCCGCGGACGTGCTGGAGGCGATCGTCGGCGACCCTACCGACAGCGCCACCCAGCCCGGCACCGGCCCGGATGCAGCCGACGCGGTGCTGCTGATGGACGGCATGATGCCGGTGGATGAGCTGAAATCGCGCCTGATCCTGCCTGACCTGCCCGCCGAAGGCAGCTACCACACCCTCGGCGGCCTGCTTCTGGCGCTGCTGCGCCGCGTGCCGCGCCCCGGCGACCGCATCGTCTTCGGTGGCTGGCGGTTCGAGGTGATGGAGATGGAAGGGCGCCGGGTGGACCAGGTCCGCGTCAGCCGGGAACCGCTGGCCGAGGTCTGAGTCCGAGGCAGCGCCTTAACCGCCGTTGGACGCGCCGGCCTTGCGGACCAATGGCGCGACAAACTGGGCCTCGGTATCCCACGGAAACAGGATCCAGGTGTCCTGCGACACCTCGGTGATGAACGTATCGACGATCGGCCGCCCGGCCGGCTTGGCATAGACCGCGGCGAAATGCGCGTTCGGCAGCAACGCACGCACCACCCGCGCGGTGGTGCCGGTATCGACCAGGTCGTCCACGATCAGGAAGCCGGTGCCGTCGCCGGCGGCCGCGGGCGGCTTGATCACCGCAGGCTGGCCCTTGGTTTCCTCGTCATAGGTCACCACCGACACGCTCTCGATCAGCCGGCATTCCAGCTCACGCCCGATGATCGCCGCGGGGATCATGCCGCCCCGGGTGATCGCGACGATCCCCTTGAACGGCCCTTTCTCCATCAAACGCCAGGCCAGCGCCCGGGCATCGCGGTGCAGCTGGTCCCAGCTCACGGTGTAGTAGTGCTGCGCCATATCAGAACTGGGCCATCAGAACAGCTTGCCGCCGTTGGGAACCTTCAGGTCCGGCCGGATCAGCACCACCGCCCCGTCGGGGTCCGGCATGCCGAGCGTCAGTACCTCGCTCATGAAGGTTCCAATCTGGCGCGGCGGGAAATTCACCACGGCGCAGACCTGACGCCCGATCAGCTGGTCCGGCTTGTAGTGCACGGTCAGCTGGGCGGAAGATTTTTTGACCCCGAGCTCTCCGCCGAAATCGATCGTCAGCTTGATCGCCGGCTTGAGCGCCTCGGGAAACGGTTGCGCGTCGATCACCGTGCCGACGCGGATATCGACCGCCTCGAAATCGCGGAACTCAATGATGCCCACCAAGGTTGTTTGTGCCTTCCGAGTTAGAGTCTCAGGTTCAACGCATCATCGTAGCTGGGTTTCTGCCAAATTCTCATTGACAAGCTGCCCAACCAGCCAGTGCGATACCTGCATCGCGCCATAATAATTGACATGGTTGACATCAAACCACCACTCGGGCTCGCGTAAAGCTTCGCGGGGATACCAAATCGGAATATTCGCGAATTCGCCTCCAGTGATCGATGGGCCGAGTTTGGCGGCATAGCTAGGTAAGAAGAGGAAGCGCACGGACACATGATGTGCCTGCGCCAACTCGATGGTCTTACGTAGGTAAACCAGATTAGCCCGTTGTTCGAAGCTACGGAACGGTGAGGGCAGCCTTAATTTGCCTTCCTGAAGATGCTGGTAGTGAAGGCGCTCCCGTTCAAGCTCTACCTTCCCAGGCGCTCTCAGTCTTGGGGTGCGTCCAGGAATCGGATGCTCGCGGGACCCGCCTGTCACAAATGTGGAATCCCAGTGCGAGCCCAGATAGTTTTTGAGATTGAACTCGAACCTTTTACCATCCGATGCACGGAGAACGGTGTTCCAAAATAGTGACAACTGGCGCATTGGCAGATGGCTCAGGTTAAGGAGATAGGAGGTATTGATAAGAATGGGCGCATCAAGCAGGTCCACAACATCGGCCATTGAGCCGAAAGCCGGGTGTAGGGCGCGTTCCTCTTCGTCAGTGACCTCTAAAACAAGCAGCTTGATCGGCCGGTTCATCAACGTCTCGCGGGCCAGCAGATACTGGTTATCGCGCCCGAAATGTTCCAAGGCGAAATTGACAACGTTCAGTTGACGCCCGGTGGTTTGCTGGTAGCCAGTCTCTACTACGGCGCTGTCGACTGCATTAAGCGTGTGGGAAGTGCCGATGAACACCACGTCAATCGGCTGGGGATCAAAGTGGATTCGCTCGTAAATCCAGCCTGCCTTCGGTATGCCAACGTCTGCCAAGGCGGTAAATCGGAGGTACCGGCTGTGCGGGAGGAGACAAACCAGTATCAAAACGACAACAGTCAATAACCCACACAGGACGAGGAATCGAGCGGGGGCGATAGTGCGCTTATTTTGTAACATATCGACCTAGCGGCATCAAGTCAGAAGTTGAAATACAGGAAGCTGGTCGGCTGCGTCAGATTGATTAGGCATATTGCCAAAAGGGTAGCGGTTATCGCGGCCCAGGCACTCGAACGGCGAAACCGAAGAGCAATCAGGCTAGGCATGATCGTTTCCTCCTCAGGGCGGGGGATCCCGCTGAGGTAATCTCGGGTTATTTCTTGTGTGTTTGGAAAGGCGACCGCAATCACGCCTAAGGCCGCGCACCAGATCCAGACGGAAGCGTTGCCAACCATGGAGACGCCGTTGGCGCCGGTCATACCAGCGAGTACACGAAAGGGCCCCGTCGATGCTCTCGGCGCGGAAAAATACCCAGCCAACGACAACAGCAAGAAAGGTAAGAAGCCAGCCCGCCGGTGCGACAAGCCGCCGCTCGAGCACAGGTCGGGTATCGCGTGCCCCTAGCCACGCGTGATTGATGATCAAGTACAGCCCGTGCAACATACCCCAGGCGATGAAAGTCCAACCCGCGCCGTGCCATAGTCCGCCAATTACCATAGTACCAAACAGGTTAGCGTAGCGACGCACGCGTCCGCGCCGATTTCCACCGAGAGAAAAATACAGGTAATCACGCAAAAAACGTGAAAGAGTCATATGCCAACGGCGCCAGAACTCGATGATGCTAGTCGATTTGTAGGGCGAGTTGAAATTGAGCGGCAGGCCGATACCAAACATCCAGGACAAGCCGATAGCCATGTCTGAATAGCCGGAAAAATCAAAATAGATCTGGAATGTATACGACAGGGCGCCAGCCCAGGAATCCAAGAGAGTTAGCGAGGTGCCACTGTCGGCAGCACTGAACACAGGACCTACGAAGGCCGAAATGCCATCGGCGAGGATGGATTTCTTGAACAACCCGATTGTGAATATTACTAGCCCAGTGCTAAATTTGGCGGTGTCAAATCGATAGGTCTCAGGTCGGCGAAACTGTGGCATCATTTCTGCATGATGCAGTATTGGGCCCGCGATCAGATGCGGGAAATACGTTACGAATAAGAAATAACGAACAAGGTTCAACTCTTCAGACTTACCGCGTGCCGTGTCGACGAGATAGGCGATTTGGGTAAAGGTAAAGAACGAAATACCAAGCGGCAGGACAATTTTCGGTATGCTAACCGCTAAACCGGATAGCGTATCGAAGTTCTCGACAAGGAATCCGGCATACTTGAAGTACGCTAGTGCCGCCAAATTTGCAGTAATCGCGGTTGAGAGAAGTATTTTGCCCTTACGGGTGCTTTGGAGCCGCGTCAGGCCCGATCCGATCATGAAATTGAAACCGATAGACCCAAGCAACAGAATTACATATCGAGGGTCCCAGACCGCATAGAAAGTCAAAGAAGCCAGAACGAGCCAAACCGATCCATAAAAGTGACGGAAGTACGAAAGAATAAAAAATCCAATTAAGGTCAATGGGAGAAAGCAGAAAATAAATGAATAGCTATTGAAGAGCATGCTCGGGTGATTTTCCGGCTGGCGAGCTTCCCCGTGGACGACGGGATCCCAATAATACGAGCATATTCGTGCCCTGCCAGCAACTGCGGATGATGGCCTCGACGCTTGGTTTGCGATCCACTATGGGTTTCCAAGTTCAAAAGTTCGTCGGGAGACAACCTTGCGCGATTTTCAGATGCCGGGCCGCAGCCCCGTCTATGCCACCAACGGCATGGCCGCCACCTCAATGCCCGCCGCCACTTTGACCGCGCTGGACGTGCTGCGCGCCGGCGGCAACGCGATGGACGCCGCCATCGCCGCGGTGGCCGTGCTCGGGGTGATCGAGCCGCAATCCACCGGCATCGGCGGCGACTGCTTCTGCCTGTATGCCCCCGCCGGAACCGGCAAGGTGGTGGCCCTGAACGGCTCCGGCCGCGCCGGCGCCGGCTACTCGATCGACTGGTTCGAAAGCCAGGGCATCGCCGAGATCGAGAACACCTCTCCCCATTCGGTCACCATCCCCGGCGCTGTCAACGCCTGGGAAACCCTGCTCGCCGCGCATGGCACAAGGGGTCTCGGCGAATTGCTGCAACCGGCAATCCGCTTCGCCGCCGAGGGCTGGCCGGTGCATTCCAAGGTCTCGTACGACTGGGCGCGAAACGAGGACAAACTCCGGAAAAACGGCGCCGGCGCCTTTCTGCCCAACGGCCGCGCCCCCGCGGCGGGAGACCGTTTCGTCCAGCCGCAATTGGCGGAGACCCTGCGCGCCATCGCCAAGCACGGCGCCCGCGCCTTCTACGAGGGCCCCATCGCCGCCGACATGGTCGCCACCCTGCGTGCCAAGGGCGGCCTGCAAACCGAGGCCGATTTCGCGGGCGGCCTGACCAACGCCCGAGTTCGTCACCCCGATCAGCATCCCCTGGCGCGGTTACGAGGTGTTCCAGTGCCCGCCGAACGGCTCCGGCATGCTGGTTCTGATGATGATGGGCATCCTCGGCGGCCTGGACACCCCCGGTGAAGGCCCGCTCTCGGCCCGCCGTTTGCACCGCCACACCGAAGCTGCCCGCCTGGTCTACCGCGACCGCGACGCCTTCCTCGCCGATCCCACCCAGGTGGATGTTCCGGTCGATCGCCTGACCAGCGGCCAGTATCTCGGTGCCATGCGCGCCCTGATCGACGACGCCCGCGCCATGCCGCATCTGCCGGCACCCGGTGAGGCGATGCTGCCGGTGCACGCCGACACCGTCTACCTCACCGTCGTTGATCGCGACGGCAACGCCTGCAGCTTCATCAACTCGCTGTTCCAGTCCTTCGGCTCCGGCATCCTGGCCGCAAACTCCGGCGTGATGCTGCAGAACCGCGGCTTCGGCTTCCGCGTCGAGCGCGGCCACCCCAACTGCATCGCCCCCAACAAGCGCCCCATGCACACGATCATCCCCGGAATGGTGATGAAGGACGGCCAGGCGGTGATGCCGTACGGCGTCATGGGCGGGCATTTCCAGCCGATGGGCCAGAGCCTGTTCCTGACCAACTTCCTGGAATTCGGCCTGGACATCCAGGAGGCGATCGATCTGCCTCGCCTGTTCCCGTACAAAGGCAAGCTCCAGGTCGAACGCGGCATCCCCGCCGAAATCGTCCGCGAACTCGCCCGCATGGGCCACGAGATCGAAACCATCGAAACGCCCGCATGGCGGCGGCCAGGCGATCTGGATCGACCGTAAACGCGGTTGCCTTGTCGGCGGCTCTGAGCCGCGCAAGGACGGCATGGCGTTGGGCTATTGATACTTCGGAGCCGAAAGAATGACCGAACCTTGTGATCTGTCCGCCCTCGACGCGCGCTTCCTGATCGGGGCGGGGAAGCTTTCCCCCTCGGAACTGCTCGAAAGCTGCATCGCCCGGATCGAGGCGATCGACCCTGCCGTCAACGCCATCCCCGAGCGCGACTACGCCGCCGCCCGCGCGGCTGCGAAGCGCGCCGATGACGCGGTGGCGCATGGCGAGGCGCTTGGGCCGCTGCACGGCCTGCCCATCGGCATCAAGGACCTCGAGGACGCGAAGGGCCTGCGCACCACCCATGGCAGCCCCATCTTCCGCGACTTTGTCGCCCCCGCCGACCAGGGCGCGGTGGGCCGGGTCCGCGCCGCCGGCGGCATCATCGTCGGCAAGACCAATGTGCCGGAGTTCGGCGCCGGCGCGAACACCCGCAACACCGTCTACGGCGTCACCGGCAACGCCTTCGACCCGGCAAAATCCGCCGCCGGTTCCTCCGGCGGCTCGGCCGTCGCGCTGGCCACCGGCATGGTGCCGCTGGCCACCGGCTCCGATACCGGTGGCTCGCTCCGTAACCCCGCCGCCTTCAACGGCATTGTCGGCTACCGCCCGACCCCCGGGCTGGTGGCGAACGAGAAGCGCGGACTGGGCTGGACGCCGCTGCCGGTGCTGGGCCCGATGGCGCGCACCGTCGGTGATGCGGCATTGCTGCTGTCGGTGATGGCCAGCGACGACAAGGGCGATCCGCTCGCCACCACCATCGAAGCCCGCGCGGTGCGCCACCCCGCCGAGTTCCACCCCTTGCCGGCGATCGACCTGTCGCGGCTGCGCGTGGCGCTGACGCCGGATTTCGGCTTCACCCCGACCGAGCGCCACATCGCCGCGGTGTTCGCCGAAAAGACCAGCCTGTTCCGTGGCATCTTCGCCCGCGCCGAGGACACCACTCCCGATTGCCGCGATTGCGATAGCGCCTTCGAGGTGCTGCGCGCGCAAAGCTTCCTCGCCAGCCACCTGGAAAAGACCCGCACCCGCCCGCAGGACGTTGGCCCCAACATCATCGCCAATGTGGAGGAGGGGCTGCGCTACTCCGCGCTCGACGTGGCTCAGGCGCACGCCAACCAGACCGCGATGTATCGCCGCTGGCAGACATTTCTTCGACGATTTCGACGTGATCCTGACGCCGGCCATCACCATCAGCCCGCGGTCCTGGCGCGAACTCTATCCGGCCGAGATCGACGGCAAGCCGACCCGCACCTACTTCCACTGGTTGTCGCTGGCCTATGCGGTGACCCTGGTCGGCCATCCGGCGATTTCCCTGCCGGTGGGCAAGGACCGCCACGGCATGCCCTTCGGCCTGCAGATCGTCGGCCCGCGCGGCGGAGACGCCAAGGTGCTGGCGGTGGCCGGCGCGCTGGAACGGCTGCTGGCCGGCGATCCGCTTACCGCGCGCCCGGTGCCGGACCTCGCCGCCCTGAAGGCCGCCCGGCCGATCCGCGAGAGCGAGGCGTTTCTGGGCTTCGGCTAGCCCGGAGGGTAGTCTGGGGGGCTGGTCAAGCACCCCCGGCCGCCTGTAGGAGAGCGCCGACGGACGCCGCGTTCCCGCGGCGCCTTCCTGCCCGGTGTCAGCCGGGCAGGCCCAAAATCACGTCCCTAACCATGTACAGACAGGTGTAGCTTGAGCGATCAGACCATGACGTTGAATGAGGCCGCGCGCCGGCTTTCCGTGCCGCTTTGGGTGCTGCGGCGGGCAGTCTTCGAAGGGCGCGTGCCGGCGCCGGCCCAGAAGGGCGCGCTGGCCAGCGTGACCGCCGAATGGGTCGCGGCCGTGGCCGCCGCCGCCGCCAATTCCGCAAACGCCCTGTCGCGCACGCGCCGCCAGTCGGTCCCGCCCTTCGCCCGCTACGAAGGCACGTCGGCCTGGACGCAGCACCGGCGCGGCTCGGTGCGGGCCGAGCGTGCCAAGGCGCTCGCCGCCTACCGCTAACGCCTGCGTCGCTTCGCCGGACCTCGATCTGATCCGCCGGCCCACGATCCCGGCAGCCCATCGCCGCATGCGATGGCTGCCGGGTCCGCCCGGCCGAACCTCCCGCCCCCTGGCCGGTCCGCGACCGCCGGGCCGTCCGCGAGTCAGGCGCCGGCCAGAAGGTGCCGCCGCACCAGCCGGTATTCGTGCCAGATCAGCACCACCACGATCAGATCGAACAGCGTCAGGGCAATCAGGCCGGGAGAACGCGTGTAGCTGAACCGGTAGATCTGGTACGCGATGAACAGGAACATCGCGACCAGCGACGCGGGATAGGACCAAAGCTTGCCCCGCAGCAGGCCGATCACCAGGGCGATCTTCACCAGGCCATGGCTCAGCAGGTAGAAGGCATAGAAATGCTGGCTGCTGATCGAGAAATTCTGCGCCAACCCGGCCAGATGGCTGGCGACGAAATCCTGCGGGTCCTCGATCAGTTCGTCCTGGGTCAGCCGGTTGACCAGCGCGACGATCGTGCGCGTGCTGACCAGCGCCAGCGTCAGCCCGCCGATGCACTCGATCAGCGCATGCGCACCCTTCAGCAGCACGCTGACCTCGAACATCTGATGGATGCGGCGCTCGTTCACGCGTTTCTCCGCTTTCGCGGCGGCCCGGGCCGGTCCTATCGCCGGCGTGGCGGGATCAGGATCGGCCTCCGGTGAAGGCATTGAAGGTGATCAGGGTATAGGTGTCCTTCACCCCCGGCAGCGTCTGGATCCGCTCGGTCACGAACTTGCCGGTATCCTGCTCCGGCTCCAGATAGAACTTGCCCAGCAGATCGTACTGCCCGGAAGTCGAGTACAGCTCCGACAGTTCCTCGATCTGGTCCGCCGCCTCCTGCGCCACCTTGTAGGCCTGGCCCATCTCGCATTTGATCTGTACGAATATCGCCCGCATCACATTTTCCCGCCGGTTGCCCCATCAGGAACTGACACTTCCGGCGGCTTTTGGGAAGCTCGGGCCGAACGTCACTCTAGGCCGGCGCGAAGATCCGCTCCTTGTCCTCGTTCCGCTCGATCGGCGCCGGTTCCACCTCGCCCTGGAACGCAGCGTCACGCTGCAGCACCGGCAGCACCTGATCGGCGAACAGCCGCATGTTCAGTTCCGCCTGGTAATGCGGCATGGAGCCGAACGAGAATTCGGTCACCAGGTGATCCATCCCGGTCAGCCGGCGCAATTCGCCGATCTGCTGGATGCAGTCGTCCGGCGTGCCGACCACCTGGATGCTGACATAGAAATCCGTCGCCTTGGACCGGTAGGTCTCGATCCTTCATCTTGGCATAGGTCTTCGCCCACCTTGGCGTACGATTCATAGCCCTTCACGTTCGCCAGATGCCCGTCGGAGAAATGGTAGTGGTTGTCGATCGAATCCCATTTCTCGCCGAGGAAGCGGAACGCCCGCTCGCGCGCCTCCTCGCGCGTCGGCGCGCAGGAGACGTTGGTCAGCACGATCGGCGGGCGCGGCGTGTGGCCCACGCTGCGGGTGATGTCGCGGAAGCGATGCACATCCTCCGCCGCCTTCGGCCATTCGTTCTGCATGACGATCAGCATGCCGAAGCCGAGCTTCGCCATGAGCTCCGCCAACTCTCCGGACTGACCGACGACGCATAGAACCGCTGTTCCGGATGACGAGATCGGCCGCGGCCGGATCGAGGTGCGCGGGATTTGGTAGAACTCGCCCTGCCAGTCGAACGTCTCGTTCGCCAGCGCCTTCATGACCAGCTGCGCCGCCTCCACGAAGCGCGGCCGCGCGCCTCGTCCATCGGGATGCGGAAGCCCTCGTATTCCACGCTGGCGGCGCCGCGGCCGAAGCCCATCAGCGTGCGCCCGCCGCTGAGCACGTCCAGCAGCGCGATCTGCTCGGCGACCCGGATCGGGTCGTGCCAGGGCAGCACGATCACGCAGGTGCCGAGCGTGATCTTCCTGGTTCGCCCGGCATAATAGCTGAGCAGCTGCAGCGGCGCCGGCGACATCGAATAGCCGGTGAAATGATGCTCCAGCGCGAACAGGCTGTCGAAGCCGAGCGGCTCGGCCAGGTCTCCCAGCGCCATGTGTTCGTTGTACAGCGCGACATCCGGCACGCCGGGCTGGGCGAGGATGCTGAGCGCGGTTCCGACCTTCATGGCCTTCTTCCTCCGGCTGGTTTTTCTACCGGTCAGTATGATCCCGTCCGTGGTCCTCGCGTCTATGGCGGGCGTTCGGGGTGGGGTGACGGGGCGCCGCTTGCCGCCCTATGCTCGGCTCAGGTTCGATCTGGGAGACGAAACGATGGCCAAGACACCGGTGCGGCAGAGCCGCGTCACCGCCCGCATGGGCGGGCGCATTCTCGCGGACGCGCTGGTGGCGCAAGGCATCGACCACGTGTTCGCGGTGCCCGGCGAAAGCTACCTGGACGTGCTGGACGGGCTGTACGACGTCGCACAAGCAGCTGAAGCTGGTCACCTGCCGGTTCGAGGCGGGCGCGGTGAACATGGCCGAGGCCTACGGCAAGCTGACCGGCCGGCCGGCGGCGGCCTTCGTCACCCGCGGCCCCGGCGCCTGTCACGGCGCCATCGGCGTGCACATGGCGATGCAGGACAGCACGCCGATGCTGCTGTTCGTCGGCCAGATCCCGTTCGACGAAACCGACCGCGACAGCTTCCAGGAAGTCGACTACCGCCAGATGTTCGCCCCGCTGGCGAAATGGGTGACGCAGATCGACCAGGCCAGCCGCATCCCCGAACTGGTCGCCCATGCGGTGGACGTCGCCACCACCGGCCGGCCCGGCCCGGTGGTGATCGCGCTGTCGGAGGAAATGCAGAAGCACATCGTCGAGGTGCCGGACCTGCCCGCGCGTGCCGGTATCCGTCGCCCATCCCGATCCGGCGGCGATGGAACGGATGCGGGCGATGCTGGCGAAGGCGGAAAAGCCCCTGGCCGTGGTCGGCGGCTCCTGCTGGAACGCCGGCGGGCCGCGCCGCCATTCGCGAATTCCTGACCGGCAACGACATCCCGGTCACCGTCGGCTTCCGCCGCCAGGCGCATTTACGACGGCACGCAGGAAAATTTCGCCGGCGACCTCGGCGTCGGCTCCGACCCCGGCCTGATCGGCAAGGCGAAGGAGGCCGACCTGATCCTGGCGATCGGCACGCCGGCTGGGCGAGGCGGTGACGCAGGGCTACACGCTGTTCGACATGGCCGGCGGCATGCCGATCATCCAGGTGCATCCCGATGCCGCCGAAATCGGCCGCGTGTTCCGCCCGGCGCTCGGCATCGTTTCCGACCTCAATGTCTTCGCCACCGAAGCGGCGGCGATGGAGCCCGTGCGGCCGCGCTGGGGCCGGCTGGACAGCGGAACTGCGCGCGCTGCGCGAGGCGCAGCGCGCGGTGCCGAACTATCGCGGCACGCTGAACCTCGGCACGGCCATGCGCGAACTGGAGGAGCATGCTGGAACCCGATGCCATCGTCACCACCGATGCCGGCAACTTCGCCGGCTGGGCCACGCGCTTTCTGAATTTCTCCGAGGACCAGCGCTATATCGGCCCGACCAACGGCGCGATGGGCTACTCCGTGCCGGCCGCGATCGGCGCCAAGATCGCCTTCCCGGACCGCATGGTGGTCAGCATGGTCGGCGACGGCGGCTTCATGATGACCGGCCAGGAGATCGCCACCGCGTTCCATCACGGCGTGGCGCCGATCGTGCTGGTGTTCAACAACCAGATGTACGGCACCATCCGCATGCACCAGGAACGCGCCTATCCCTGCCGCGTCTCCGGCACCGCGCTGACCAATCCGGATTTCGCCAAGTACATCGAGGCCTTCGGCGGCCATGGCGAGGTGGTCTCGGAAACCGCCGAATTCGCCCCGGCCTTCCGGCGCGCGGTCGCCAGCGGCAGGCCGGCGGTGATCGAACTGCGCATGGACCCCGAGCAGATCACCACCCGCGCCACGATCGCCGACCTACGCGCGGCCAGCGGCGCGGGCAAGGCGCCGGCCAAACCGGCGGCGAAACCCAAGCGTGTTCCGGCTGCTGCCGCGACGCGGGCCAAGCCGGTGAAGAAGCGCGGCTGAGCAACGGTATGGCCGGCCTCGCGCCGGCCCTACCGCCGTCAGGTCAACCCATCGCCTCCAGCATCACCTCGAACGTGATGCAGACAGGGTTCTCGCCCCGCACCAGCCGCCCCTCGTGCACCACGCCCTGCATGTCCACCACGATCATGTCCAGCTCGGCGCGCAGCGCACCATTCGCCGTCGTGCGGACATGCCCGGAGCGCACCAGCACCTCGGTGGCAGTGATCCGTCACTTCCGCCCCGCCGGTGAAGCGCGCGCCGACCAGGCTGCCCAGGCTGGCGCGCACCACCGCCTCGCGGATGCCGTGGCGGCGGCAGATCGCTTCCAGCGCGGTGCAGATATCCTCGTTCGGCCGCACCCGCGCCACCACGAAGCGTCCGCCGTCACCGGCTGTCGGCAACGGGCGGAACAGCGGGAAATTGGTTTCCGGATCCGGCTCCACGGCGATGCGCACATCCGGCGTGGCCCAGGCCCGCACCTCCGTGCCGGCATCGATGAAGGTTTCATGCGGCATCATGTGCCCCCCATGCAGCCGCCCATCCGGCTCCATCCAGGTGCCGTGGCAATGCACGAAGGGCTCGCCATCGCGCCAGCCGAAGGTGGCGTTGGCCAGCACCACCTCGCCGCGTCCCGGCACGCGGGGGGTGCTGAAATACGCCACATGCAGCGCGTCATTCGGCAGCGCCGGCACCACATACACGAAAGGCGACAGCACGCCGCCAGAGAAGGTCAGCGCTGCGGACTGTATCCCCGCCGCCACCAGCGGCGCAGTCAACGCCTGATTAAGCGACATCCCCGGCTCCAACCGGAACGACACCTCCCGCCCGCCGCAGGCAAAGCTCTCGATCCGCTCCGCCGAAACCGGACCCGGCTGAACCAGCCTACGCATCAACGCCCGACCGCATATCCCTGCATGCCGCGCGGATTGGCACCGGCAAACAACTGCCCGTCCGCCTCCACCCGCGCGCCCGACAGCCTTCCCTCGGACCAGTCATCGCCCTTTTCCGCCAGATGCCCGCGCGCCAGCAGATCGGCCAGCACCGGATCGCCGTAGCGGCCTTCGATCACCACCTTGCCGGGCCGGGCCGCGCGGGGCCAGAAGCTGCTCGGCCAGTGTTCGGTATGGAAGTTCGGAGCGTCGATCGATTGCTGGATGTTCAGGCCGTGATGCAGCATGCGCAGCAGCATCACCGTCTGCCACTGGTCCTGCTGCTCGCCGCCCGGCGTGCCGAACGACATCCACGGCTTGCCGTCGCGCAGCACCATGCTGGGCGACAGCGTGGTCCGCGGCCGCTTCTTCGGCGTCAGGCTGTTCGGCAGCCCCGGCTTCAGCCAGAACATCTGCCCGCGCGTGCCCATGCAGAAGCCCAGCCCGGGGATCACCGGCGAGGATTGCAGCCAGCCGCCGGACGGCGTGGCGCTGACCATGTTGCCCCAGCGGTCGATCACGTCCACATGGCAGGTGTCGGCGCCGATCACGCCCAGGCGGGAGATCGGTCGGCTCCCCGGCGCCGGCCGCCCGTGGCGCCATGTCCGCCCGGCTGGCGGCGTCATGGTCCACGGTCCCCTCGAAGCCGGGAATGCTTCCCGGCCGCAGTTCCATCGAGGCCTGCTTGCCGATCAGCTTGCGCCGTTCGTTGTTGTAACCATCCGACAGCAGCACATCCATCGGCACCGCGACGTAATCGGGGTCGCCATAGAATGCCTCACGATCGGCGAAGGCGAGCTTCGCCGATTCCACCACCGTATGCACGAACTCCGCCCCGACCGGGTCCATCGCGCCGAGATCGAAACCGCGCAGCAGGGCCAGTTGCTGCAGCAGCACCGGCCCCTGGCTCCACGGGCCGCATTTCAGCACGGTGTGGCCGAGATAGTCGTAGCCGAGCGGCGCCTCCACGGTGGCCGACCAGCCGCGCCATGTCTTCCCCGCTCAGCAGGCCGCGATGGCGGCGGCCGGAGACGTCCAGCACCTCGGTATGGCGGAAGAAGCGGTCCACCTCCTCGGCCACGAAGCCGCGGTACCAGGCATCGCGGACCGCCTCGATCCGCGCCTCCCGCGTGCTGCCGGTTGCTTCCCGGCACAGCCGTTCATAGGTGGCGGCAAGGTCCGGGCGGGCGAACAGCGTGCCGGGTGCCGGCACCTTGCCGCCGGGCAGGAACACCGCGGCCGAGCTTTGCCATTCCGCTTCGAACAGCGGCTGCACGCCGGCGATGGTGCCGCTGACGCGCGGCACGATATGGATGCCGTTGCGCGCGTAACCGATGGCGTAGGCCAGCACGTCGGCGAATTCCCAGGTGCCCCAGTCGCGCAGCATCAGGCACCAGGCGTCGAAGGCGCCCGGCACCACCGCCGGCAGCAGGCCGGTGGCCGGGATCAGATCGAGGCCGAGGCCGGCGAATGCTTCCAAATTTGCCCTGGCGGGCGCGGTGCCCTGGCCACAGATCACGTGCTGGCGGCCGGTCCTGGCGTCGTGGAGGATGATCGGCGCGTCTCCGCCGGGGCCATTCAGATGCGGCTCGGCCAGGTGCAGCGTGAAGCCCGCCGCCACCGCCGCGTCGAACGCGTTGCCACCGCGTTCGAGTACGGCCATGCCGACCTGGCTGGCGATCCAGTGCGTGCTGGCCACCACGCCGAAGGTGCCGGCGATCTCCGGTCGTGTCGTGAACATGGCGTCCCTCCAATTGCGTGCTTGCCGCGCTGCGGCGGGCAGGCTACCGCCTCCGCATAGTCAGCGATAGCGGGGGAACGAATGCTGGTCTTGGTCGTGGGGCCGTCCGGTGCGGGCAAGGACACGCTGTTGAACGCCGCGCGCACTCGATTGGCCGGCGATCCGCGGGTTCACTTCGTGCGCCGCGCCATCACCCGCCCGGCATCGGCAGGCGGGGAGGCGCATGAGGCACTTACCCAGGCCGAGTTCGCCGCGCGCCTTGCGGCTGGCGGCTTCGCGTTGTCCTGGCACGCGCATGGCCTGTCCTACGGCATCCCGGCGCAGATCGCGGAGGATCTGGCGCGTCGCAGCGTGGTGGTCGCCAATACGTCGCGCGCCGTCATCGAACAGGCCGCCCTGAGGTTTACCATCGGGGTGATCGAAATCACCGCGCCGGCGCCAGTTCTTGCCGCCCGGCTCGGCCAGCGTGGCCGGGAGGGTGAGGCCGACATCGCCGCCCGCCTGGCCCGCAGCGTGGCGCTGCCGCCCCACATCGATGTTCAGCGCGTGATCAACGATGCGAGCCTGGAGGAGGGCGTCGACCGCTTCCTCGCCGCGCTCAGCCGCGCAGGGGAATACGCTCGGCAATCGTGAACGGTGCGCCGGGACCGGCCTGGGTGAACAGGCAGAGGTCCGCCACGATGCGAGGCACCCGAACCGCATCGGCGAACCAGGCTTCCGCCGCCGGGCGGTAGATCGCCTTTTCCGCCTCCGACAGGCGGCGGGTCAGGGTCATGTGGAAGAACCAGCTTTCGAATACGTAGGGATAGCCCCAGCGGGAAAGCATCTGATCCTGCTCGGCGGTAAGTCTGGCCAGGCGCCGGCGCGCCAGTTCCGCCTCGTTCGGCGGCGCGCGGAACGCGTCCAGATCCCGCACGCAGAGATCAGCAAGGGATTGCAGGGCGGGGCAGGGGGCTGTCTCGCGCAGGGCCAGGAACCCATGCACGTCGGAAACCGCCAGCCGCGGCAGTTCGAACGGTGCGATCCGGCCGGCCAGCGCGGCCGCGGCGTCCAGCAGCGCAAACCAGTCCCGCCCCGCCGCCAGCCGCATCGGCGGCTTCAGGGTCGCGTGGAAGGCATAGCCGCGCGGCTCGGCGGTGATCGCCGCCATCTCCGGCAGGTCCGGCTGCGGGCGCGGCGCATTGGTCTCCGCGTCCCGTCCCAGCCATGTGGCTCCAACCACAGCCAGCGGATCGCCCGCGCGCGGCGCGTAATACACGGCTACCCGGGCGTCCCTATTCATGAGATTGTCTGCGCCTCGCGCTGCGCTGCCGGCGTGTCAGGCCACCCGTTCCCCAGACCGCCAGACCTGCCGCGTAATCGGCAGATCGTCATGCACCCGCACGCGCACCAGGTCGCCGCGCAGCCCGGCCTCCAGTCGTCCGCGATCGGTCAGGCCGGACATGCGCGCCGGCGTGTCCGTCACCATCGCCACCGCCTGCGGCAGCGTGATGCCGGTATCGCGCACGCACAGGAACGCCGCCTCCACCAAGCGCCGCCGGCACGTAATCCGATGCCAGCGCATCGGCGGCGCCGGAACGCACGAGTTCGGCGGCGGACACGTTTCCGGAATGCGACCCGCCGCGCACGATGTTCGGCGCCCCGGCGATCACCCACATGCCATGCCGCCGCGCCACCTGGCCGGCGGTCAGGGTGACAGGGAACTCGCTGATACGAATGCCGTCGGTGAAATTTTCGAGAACTTCGGCCTCGGTCTCGTCGTCATGGCTCGCCATCGCCACGTCCGATCCGGCGAAGCGGGCCAGCAGGGCGGCGCGGTTCGGCGCCCGCAGCCGCGCCCGCTGCTCGGTCAGTTCGGCGATCTGCCGATCGATATAGTCGTCGGAGTGGCCGTCCTTGCGCCGCAGCTCGCGGTAGCGGTCCAGGCTGGCGTACTGGCCGACGCCGGGGCTGTGGTCCATCAGGCTGACCATCCGCACCAGCCGGTGATCCGCCACCGGGTCCACCAGATCCAGCACGTCGGAAGCCGGCATTTCGCAGCGCAGATGCAGGAAATGCTCGGATTTCAGCAGCCCGGTGCCCGACAGCGCATCCAGATCGGCCACGCCCTCGCGGAAGGTGCGGATGCGGTCCTTGTCGAAGCCGAGATCGCCCAGGCACAGCGCATCCAGCACCGTGGTGACGCCCGCGGCGGCGCATTGCTGGTCATGCGCCAGCAGCGCCGAGCGCGACGGCCAGCGCGCGTTCGAGCGCGGCTGCACCTGGCGCTCCAGATTGTCGGTGTGCACGTCCACGATGCCGGGGATCAGATAATCGCCGTCCATATCCACCGCAGCCGGCAGGCTGGACCGCCCGGGTACGATCTCCCGGATCACCATGCCTTGCAGCACCACCGTGCCGTCGATCACCGCATCCGGCAGCACCAGGCGGGCATTGGTCAGGATGGTCTCGGGGGTCATGCGGCTTCCTGCAAGGGCGTCACGGGGAACAGAACATCGGCCACGCTGTCGCGGACCTCTTCGTCGTGGAAGATGCCGACGATGGCAATCCCCCTGGCCTTGGCATCCTCGATCATGCCGATCACGACGTCCCGGTTGGCGGGATCGAGCGAGGCGGTCGGTTCGTCCAGCAGCAATATCGGGTGGCCGCCGATGAAGCCGCGCGCCAGATTGACCCGTTGCTGCTCGCCGCCCGAGAACGTCGCCGGCGGCAATGCCATGCAGCCGGACCGGGATGTTCAGCCGGCACAGCAGTTCCGTCGCCGCTCGCGCGCGCCTCCGCCGGCAATGTGCCGCGCGCGATCAGCACCTCCGCCACCACATCCAGCGCCGAAACCCGCGGCACCACGCGCAGGAACTGGCTGACATAGCCGAGCGTCGTCCGCCGCACCGCGATCACGGTGCGCGGATCGGCCGCCGCCAGATCCACGATCTGGCCATCATGCCGCACCAGAATGCGCCCGGCCTCGGCGCGGTAATTGCCGTACAGCGCCCGCATCAGCGTGGATTTGCCCGCTCCCGACGGGCCGGACAGCGCCACGCAGGTTCCCGCGTGAACGGAAAGGTCGATCCCGGCCAGCACGGGAATGCGCACGCCGCCTTGCAGATGCAGGGTGAAATCCTTGGCCAGCCCCTCGGTCCGCAACACCGCTTCGCTCATGTTTCCCCCGCTCCGCTCAGGCCGCCAGCACCGAGCTGACCAGCAGCTGCGTATAGGGATGCTGCGGGTCATCCAGCACCTGATCGGTCAAGCCCGTCTCCACCACCCGGCCGCGCTGCATCACCATGATCCGCGCCGCCAGCAGCCGTGCCACCGCGATGTCGTGCGTCACCAGCACCACGGCGATGCCCAGGCGCGCGACCAGGCTGCGGATCAGGTCGAGCAGCCGCGCCTGCACCGAAACGTCCAGCCCGCCGGTCGGCTCGTCCATGAACACCAGCCTGGGATGGGTCACCAGCGTGCGGGCGATCTGCAGGCGTTGCAGCATCCCGCCGGAGAACACGCGGGGGAGATCATCGATCCGGTCGGCATCGATCTCCACTTCCGCCAGCCAGCGCAGCGCTTCCGCGCGGATATCGCCGTAATGGCGTTCGCCGCGCGCCATCAGCCGCTCGCCGACATTGCCGCCGGCCGACACGCCCATGCGCAAATTCTCGCGCGGGTTCTGCTGCACGAAGCCCCAGTCCGACCGGTGCAGGCTGCGCAGGGCCGGTGCGGGCATGGCGTGCACATCCAGCTTCTCGCCCTGGGGCGTGCGATAGGAGACGACGCCCCGGTCTGGGCGCACCCGGCCGGCGAGCACGTTCAGCAGCGTGGTCTTGCCAGACCCGGACTCGCCGACGATCGCCAGCACCTCGCCTGGCCACAGTTCAGCGTCCACATCCACCAGCGCCGGGATGGCGCCGAAATGCAGCGTCAGCCCGCTTGCTTCCAGAAGCCTGGGTTCGCTCATTCCGCCGCCTCCGCCACGCCGTCGCCGCCGACATGGCCCGCCGCACGGCGTTCCGCGCAATGGTCGGTATCGGAACAAACGAACAACCGCCCGCCGCTGTTGTCGGTTACCACCTCGTCCAGATAGGAATCCTCCGACCCGCACAGCCCGCACGGATGCGGCGCGCGGATGGTGCGGAAGGGATGGTCCTCGAAATCGAGCGAGCGCACGTCGGTGTAGGGCGGGATGGCATAGATCCGCTTTTCACGTCCGGCGCCGAACAACTGCAGCGCCGCCATCCGGTGCATCTTCGGGTTGTCGAAGGCCGGGATCGGGCTTGGCGACATCAGATAGCGGGCATTCACCATCACCGGATAGTCGTAGCTGATCGAGATCTGCCCGAACCGTGAAATGTCCTCGTATAGTTTCACATGCATCAGGCCGTAATCCGCCAGCCCGTGCATCCGCCTGGTTTCGGCCCGGCTCGGCTCCAGCTTCGCCATCGGCTCGGGCATCGGCACCTGATAGACCAGGATCTGGTCTTCCCGCAGTGCCTGTTCGGGAATGCGGTGGCGGGTCTGGATGACGGTTGCCTCTGTCGTGCGAGTGGTCGTCGCCACCCCCGCGGTACGGGCAAAGAAGCGGCGGATGGACACGGCGTTGGTGGTGTCGTCCGCACCCTGGTCGATCACCTTCAGCACGTCGTCCGCGCCCAGCACCGCGGCCGTGACCTGAATGCCGCCGGTGCCCCAGCCATAGGGCAGCGGCATCTCGCGCGATCCGAACGGCACCTGGTGTCCGGGGATCGCCACCGCCTTCAGCAGCGCGCGGCGGATCATCCGCTTGGTCTGCTCGTCCAGATAGGCGAAGTTGTATCCGCTGGCTTGGGGGTTCATTCGGCTGCTTCCGCTCGGAGTGCCTCGGCCTCCCGGCGCATGCGCCGGACATTTTCCAGTTCGCTCTGGAAATCGACATAATGCGGCAGCTTCAGATGCTCCACGAAGCCGGTCGCCTCGATGTTGTCCGAATGCGACAGCACGAACTCGATGTCCTGCGCCGGCGCCGTCACCTCCTCGCCCAGTTCCTCGGCCCGCATCGCCCGATCGACCAGCGCCATCGCCATGGCGCGCCGGTCCGATACGCCGAACACCAGCCCGTAGCCGCGGGTGAATTGCGGTGGCGTGGTTTTCGAGCCCTTGAACTGATTGACCATCTGGCATTCGGTGATTTCGATGTCGCCGATATCGATGGCGAAGCCGAGCTCTGCCGGCGTGATCTCCACCGAAACCTCGCCCTGCCGGATTTCCCCGGCGAACGGGTGCGAGCCGCCATAGCCGCGCTGGGTGGAATAGCCGAGCGCCAACAGGAACCCCTCATCGCCGCGCGCCAGCGCCTGCAACCGCACATCGCGTCCGGCCGGGAACGCCAGCGGCTCGCGCGTCAGGTCGCCGGGATCGTTCCCCGGATGGTATCGCCAGGCCGGTCAGATTCCATCAGGCCCTCGTCGCCGAGAATATCGTGCACGCGCGGCAGAAAAGCCTCGTCGGGCGGCATTTCCGGGGCCGGTGGGGGGCTCGCGCCGGCAAGCAGCAAAAAGTCGATCAGGCGGTGGGTGTAGTCATAGGTCGGGCCAAGGATCTGCCCGCCCGGCAGATCCTTGAACACGGCGGAAATCCGCCGCGCGATCGTCATCCTGGCGGTATCCACCGGCGTGGAGTGCGCGAAGCGGGGCAGGGTGGTGCGATACGCCCGCAGCAGGAACGCCGCCTCGATCAGGTCCCCCTGGGCCTGCTTGATCGCCAGGGCCGCCAGGTCCCGGTCGTACAGCGATCCCTCGCCCATCACCCGGTCCACCGCGCGGCCGAGTTGCCCGGCGATCTGCGCCATTTCCAGTTCGGCAATGGCCGGATCGCCGCGCCGCGCTTCGGCCAGCCAGGCATGGGCGTTGTCGATCGCCTGCTCGCCGCCCTTGACCGCGACATAGGCCATCTAACCCTCCTCGACCCGCACGCTGCGCGGCAACGCCGCCAGCCTTGTGCCGGCACACAGAACAAGATCCACCCCGCGCGGATACAGCGCGTGGTTCTTCCGCCAGATGCCGATGAAGCCATCCGGCAGTCCGCGCACCCGCAGCACGGCCGGTACGGCCAGGCCGGGACCGGACAGGCGATATTCCGTGCCCTCGCCCAGCGACGGCCACCTGCACGATGACCGTGGCCGCTTCCTCTGGCCCCTCGTCGGTTCCGGCGTTCAACGCACCGAGATCCGGCAGCGCACAGGCCAGCACGAACCCCGCCCGCTCCGGCGCCTGGGCGAACGGCGTGCCGCAATGAAACGCGATCCAGCCGCGCGCCGCCGCCAGCGCCGGGTCCAGCCAGAGGCTGGTTTCGCCATCCGTCAGGGTCAGCAGCACCGCTGCCGCGGCCGGGTCCAGTCCGGCGGGCGGGGTAAGGTCGGTGCCCAGCGTGTGCAGGCTGCCGGGGCGCGACAGCGCCGCCAGCATCGCCCGGAAGCTCTGTTGCGCCCCGGCGACGGGATCGGCGAAGCCGGGCAGGTCGATATCGGCTGTCATCTCGAAGTACGCATCGTGGCGAGGGTGAAGAACTGAACCTTGGTCGCCGCGGCCTTGCGCGCCTTGCGCTCCCGCCGCTCGCGCTGGGCGGCGGCCAGCGGATCGATCACCAGCCGGGTCAGCCCGTCGCGGCGGGCCGGGTCCTGCAGCAGCGCGTCCAGCACCGCCGCCAGTTCCGCCTGCCTGGCGTCCCGCCCGGCGACATACGCATGCCCGGTCCAGCCGCATTCCGTGCGCACCGTGCAGCGCGTGACGGTCATTTCGCCGAGGTTGAACGCCGGCCCGCCGCCGCCCTGGCGTCCCTGCACCATCACCAGCCCGGCCTCGGGTCCGCGCAGCCGGCGATACGCCGGCAAGGGCGGGCAATCCGCCAGCCGCGCCGAGATGTCGGTGGCGCCGGCGCGCGCCAGAACGGCCATCCAGCGCTGCCGCCCGGCAACCGGCGGTTCCGGCGTTGTCTCGATACGATCGGCTTCGGCCATGCTGCATCCGATTGAGGTCATTTAGACGTCTAGACAAATATCCGCCGGCCCCTGTATCGTCAAGCTTCCCTCGCACGGAATGCAGACTGGATGGATGACATTTCAATGATGCGCCAGGACGGCGTGGCACTCTGGCGGCAGATCGCCAACGCCTTGCGCCAGGATATCGCCTCGGCCAGCTACGCCCCCGGTGCCAGGCTGCCGACCGAGGCCGAATTGTCCGCGCGCTTCAGCGTCAACCGTCACACCGTCCGCCGGGCGATCGAGGAACTCTCGCGCGGCGGGCTGGTGCGGGTGGAACAGGGCAGGGGGTCCTTCGTCGCCGAGGACGTGATCGACTACACGGTCTCCTCGCGCACCCGCTTTTCCGAGTGGATCCGCCGCCACAACAAGGAGCCGTCCGGCCGGATGCTGCAGCTACGTGAACTGCCAGCCGACGCCCCCGTTGCGGCGGCCTTGCATATTCGGCCGGGCGCCAAGGTGGTGCTGCTGGAACGTCTTGGCCTTGCCGACGATCGCCCCGTCAGTCTCACCAGCCATTATTTTCCCGCCGCGCGTCTGCGGGGGATCATGGAGGCGTTGCGCACCACGACCGGCATTACCGAGGCGCTGAAATCCGTCGGCGTATCGGACTATCTTCGCCAGTCCAGCCGCATCACCGCGCGCATGCCGAACACCGAGGAGGCGGAATTGCTGCGCACGCCACGGTCGCGCCCTCTGCTGGTGTCGGAGAACATCAACGTGGACCGGGCCGGGCAGGTGGTGGAATTCGGCGTCGGGCGCTATCCCACACCGCGCGTGCAGATCGTCTTCGAACCCTGAAAGCCAAACCGATGCAGAAGCTGAACATCCGCGGCGGACGCGTGCTGCTGGGCGACGGGGAGATGGCGATAACCGACATCGCCCTGGAGAACGGGCGCATCGCCGCTATAGGTGCCGCTCCGGGCGGGCCGACGCTGGACGCCGCCGGCCTGCTGGTGTTGCCGGGGATTGTCGACATCCACGGCGACGCCTTCGAGCGCCAGGTGCAACCGCGCCCCGGCGTCGATTTCCCCGCCGGCCTGGCCCTGCACGACACCGAGGCGCAACTGCTCGCCAACGGCATCACGACCGCGTTCCACGGCATAACGCTTTCCTGGGAGCCGGGCCTGCGCAGTCTGGAAAGCTGGCGTACCTGTTGGACGCGCTCGATGCCGGCAGCTGGATCTGCGACATGCGGGTGCATCTGCGCTGGGAGGCCTACAACCTCGAGGCGCTCGACATCGCCGTGGCGGACATCCAGGCCGGGCGCGTGCATCTGCTGGCGTTCAACGACCATACGCCGGCAATCCTGCGCAAGACCGCCGACCCTGTGCAGGGCGCCAAATACAGCGACCGTGCCGCCATGACCCTGGATGGGTTCCGCACGCTGGCCGATCGCATCGCCGCCCGGTCGACCGAGATCCCCGGGGCGCTGGACCGAATAGCCGCCGCTGCCCGCGCTGCCGGCATTCCGCTCGCCAGCCACGATGATGACGCCATCGCCGTGCGCGACGGATTTCGTGAACGCGGCGCCCGGATCTGCGAATTCCCGATGGCCGAGGCGGTCGGCCGGGCCGCCCGCGATGCCGGCGACTATGTGGTGATGGGCAGTCCGAATGTGGTGCGGGGCCGATCGCATCTCGGCTGGGCGTCCGCCGCGACAATGGCGGAAGCCGGTATCTGCAACATTCTTTCATCGGATTATTTCTACCCGGCGATGATGCGCGCCGCCCTGATCCTGGCCAATCGCGGCAAGCTGGACTTCGCGCAGGCGTGGTCGCTGATCTCCGCCAATCCCGCCGCCGCCGCCGGCCTTGCGGACCGTGGCTCTATCACGGCGGGGCTGCGCGGCGACATCGTGCTGGTCGATCCCGCCGTGCCGCGGATCGTCGCGACCCTTGTCCGCGGCCGGATCGCCTACCTGTCCGCGGGGGGCGCCGAACGGCTGCTCGGGTAGTTCCCGGCGTCTATCCGTTGCCGGATTTTTGCAGGTAGCGCAGCACAGCTTCGACGATCATGACCCGCTGGGCCGCCGCATGCTGCGGCGCCTGCAGGTCGCGCCCGAAGATGGCACCCCAGGTGTGGCGGTTCGATACCCGGTGAAAGCACAGCGAGCTGATCATCAGATGCAGGTCCATCGGGTCGATGCCGGGCCGGAAAACGCCCTCCCGCACGCCCCGATCGAGCAGCCTGGCGAGCACGCCGATCACCGCCGCATTGCGCTCCCCGATCGAGGCCGAGCCGGAAAGGTGACGCGCCTCGTGGATGTTCTCGATGCTGACCAGCCGCACCCAGTCGGGATTCGCGGCGTGATAGTCGAAACTGACCTCGACCAGCCGGCGCATCGCTTCGGTCGCCGGCAGTTCATCGAGCTCCAGGCCCAGCTCGACCTCGCGCATGCCGGCATAGGCAGCTTCGAGGACGGCGGTGTAGAGCTCTTCCTTGCTGTGGAAATGGTAGTAGATGGCGGGCTTCGTGGTCCGTGTGCGCGCGGCAATGTCGTCCACGCGGGCGCCGCTGAAGCCTTTGGCGGCGAATTCCGTCCGCGCGGCTGCGATGATCTCGCCCCTCGTGGTCTCGGCGTCGCGCACGCGCCGGGCGTTGCCCGTGGTCTCCTTGGCCGCTTTCCCATTGACCATCCGGTCGTCCATGAGCCCATCCTGACTGCCTCGTAGGTAAGCTAGCGCGCGAGACCGGGCCGGAACAGGGGGAGGGGAACAGGGAGTATGGGAACGGGGCCGTGCGGCGTCGATAAGAATGCGACTGACAGCGCCGATCGAACCCTTATAGGGTCGGCATTCCGGATGATGGCCGATGTTGCCGATAGGACCCCATGACCCAAGCCGCCGCCCGGCGCCTGCTGCTGATCAATCCCAACACCACGCAGGCCATGACCGACACGATGCGGCGGCAGATCGCCGGCCTGCTGCCGCCAGGCATGGAGGTGCATGCGATCACGGCCGCCTTCGGCCATCCGGTGATCGCCACCCGCGTGGCCTATGCCGTCGCCGCGCACGCCGCGCTCGACGCCTATGCCGGCTATGAGGCGCCGCACGACGCGGTGATCCTGGGCTGCTTCGGCGATCCCGGGCTGGAAGCGCTGCGGGAGGTCGCGCCTGTGCCGGTCGTGGCGCTCGCCGACGCGTCGTTCGGCGCGGCCCATGCGTTGGACCAGCCATTCGCCGTGCTGACGGTTGGGCCGGCCTGGAAGCCGATGCTGGAGGAACGGCTGGCATCGCATCCGGCTGGCGGGCTTTGTCTGGGCGTGCACGCGCTGGACGGCACCGGCCTCGATTTCGCCGGCCATCCGGCGCATTTGATCGCGGCTCTGGACCGGGAAGCCAACCGGCTGACCGCGGCGGGTGCCGGCACGCTCATCCTGGGCGGCGCGGCGCTTGCCGGGCTCGCGCCACAATTAACCGCGCCAGCCCGCATGATCGACTGCGTCGAGGCGGCGTCGCGTCAGGTGGTGGCGTTGCTCGCCGCGTGACAGGGCGTCAGTGGGCGAATGCGCCTTTCGCCATCATCAAATGGTGCATCTGGTGATGCGTTCCGCTGGCCATGACGCCGATGAAGCCGAGGCCGCGGATGATGGCCACCTGTTTCGGGTCGCTGCTGGTCACGATCAGCGTGACGCCGTCCGGCCGGGCATCGGTGCGTGCCTGCCAGCCGTTCTGCCCGTTGAGTTCCTGGGCCTGGTCCGGGACCATCCGCTGGATCGCCTCGAGCGTCCGACCGGTGCCGGTGACCGCCGCCTCGATGCCACCGTCGACCGGCTGCACGGCGACGTCGGCATGCAGGGTCACCTCGTTCATATCGATCAGGTGTTCGCGTAGGCGATCGAGATTGACCTTCGACCAATCGGTGTTCGGGTCCGCTTCCAGGATGCGGACGATTTCCTGCACCGCGGCGAAAGCGTCCTGGCCGGGCAAGGTCGGGAGCGGACCCGCGGCCATCCCACCCATCTGCATCATCTGACCATGATGACCGGCCATCGGGCCGCCTGGCATTGGCGTGCCGGATGTCGGCCCGGTGGGTGGGGTGCCACCGATCAGCTGGCCGCCATGCAGTTCGCCGAGCGGCATCGGATGCCCCGCGGGTGGCGGCATCGGCGCGGGTTGCGCGAAAGCGAAACCGGTGGTCAGAACGGCCACGGCAGCGACGGCGAGAAATCCGGACTGCATGCGATCTCTCCATCGGTCATGGGCCATGGGCTGTCGGATATGCCGATAACCCGACCGCGGGCGAGGCTAGCACGCCTCCGATCGCACCGGAATGCGCGGGCCCCGGCCGATATGGCCGCGAAGGAGGTTTCTGGTCCGGGCCCTGCGCCCCCTCTACGATCCTGTCCGAATGCCGATTCGTCCGCCCGGGAGCGACGGATAGGCCCGTACAAGACCCGACGCGCCTTGCCCCACAGGAGCCCTTTCGATGACGACGGACAAACTGGCCCTTCTTGCGCCGCATGAACCGGACCCGGTGATGATCGACCACCCGGAAGGGCATTCGCCGCTTGTGCTGGTCTGCGACCACGCGGCGAACCGCATTCCGGAAGGACTGTCACGGCTCGGTCTGCCGGAGCGAGAGATCGCCCGGCACATCGGCTGGGATATCGGCATCTGGGAGGTGTCGCGCATCGTCGCCGCCGAATTGGACGCGGTCCTGATCGGCCAGGCCTATTCCCGTCTGGTGATCGACTGCAACCGGCCGACGACGAGCCCGACCTCGATCCCGGAAATCAGCGAGGCGACGCCGATCCCCGGCAATATCGGCCTGGATGCCGACCAGCGGGCGGCGCGGGTGCGGGAGGTGTTCCAGCCCTACCATGACCGCATCACCGGCCTGCTGGATGCGCGCGCCGGTCGCCCGACGGCGCTGGTCGCCATGCATAGTTTCACGCCGGTCTACAAAGGCGCCGCCCGGCCCTGGCATGCCGGCGTGCTGTTCAACCAGGACCTTGGCCTGTCGCGTATCCTGCTGGAGCTGCTGCGGGCCGAGCCTGGCCTGTGCATCGGGGAAAACCAGCCCTATTCGGTTTCCAACACGTCGGACTACACCGCGCCGGTGCATGCGGAGGCGAGGGGGCTGGCGTATCTGGAAATCGAGATCCGCCAGGACCTGATCGAGCATGCGCCGGGCCAGCGTGAATGGGCGGACAGGATGATCCGGCTGCTGCCGGAGGCCTGGCGCCGCTATTCGGAAATCTCTCCGTTAGCCGTAATGAACCGCCAGCCAGACTGCCGGCGGTTCGGCCGTTGTCCATTCGACCCGGTGGCGCTGGCCGGCCGGAATGTGCAGATGATCGCCGGGCCGCAGGCGGCATGCCTCAGCCGCGCCCTGCAGCCGCACTGCCGCGCCGCCCTGGATCAGCAGCACCCATTCGGACCGCGCCTGCTCCAGCCACGCGCCCGGCGGGGTGCTATGGCCGGTTGAAACGATCCGTTCGATCCGCAGTCCGGGGGCGGCGAGCAATTCGATGAATTGTTCGTCCTGCAAATGATGCGGGATCTGCTCGAGGAGGTTGCCCGGCAATTCGTTCATGGCGGGCGCGGCACTGGCCCGGATTTTCCCGTTACCCGCGCCGCGGACCGAACACGGAGTTGATGTCCGGGCCAGGAGCCTTCTTCGCCGGGGTGCCGCCAAACACCGCCTGGTCCCGGTTGTCCTGCATCAGCCGGGTGATGCCGGGAATGCTCTGCAATCCTAGCCCGCCGGGGAAGCCGCTATCGGGGTCGGCCTCGATCTGGGCATAGGACGCGCCGGCGATCTTGTCCCATTTGCCGGAGGGCTTCTTGATTTCCAGGTTCGCGACCGTCGCCTTCAGCACAATCCGCACGATCGCCTCGTTCGGCCGGCCCGGCTTGGACAGGCTCGGGTGGCCATCAGCCAGGCGCCAGCCGTTGGCCAGCGCCCAACCTGTGATCTCGTCCTTATCCATTGCCGGCTTCTCCTGTCGTTGGAAGGCGGTTCATCGCCAGCCGGGCGGCGGGACCTTCTTTACCCGGCTGGTGATTTCCTCGAAGGAGTCGATCTCGCCGTCCCAGAATTCGTCGATCAGGTCTCGGTTGGCGTTGGCCCAGGCGGCGACGCGCTCGAAATCACGGGCGTGCAAGCCTCCGGCGATTTGCAGGATCATCGGTTCCAGCGCCAGGACCGTTACGTTATCGGGGTCATACCGGCCGCCGGGCGTAACCTCGATCACCAGATTGTCCCGCCCGTTCGACCGTTGCAGCCAGATCACCTGGTTCAATCCGGTCAGGTGCGACTTCAGGCTGATCGACTGACGCATGCCCTCGCGCTGGAAATCGCGTGCGGCCGGAGCCGACGGAGCGGGTGCGGGCATCGGGCGCGGCGCGGCCGGAGGCGGGGGTTCCGCCGCTGCCGCGGGTTCGGGCATGGGTGCCGCGAGCGAACTGGCGATCTCCGCGGCGATCTCGCTTTCCATGTCGATCTCGGGTTCCGGAGGCAGGTTCTGCGCTTCCTCAAGGATCGCTGGCTGCGGGATCGGCGCCGGTTGCGGCGGCACGGCAGGAGCGGCGGCTGCCGACGGCTCCGCGCTGGCCGGCCTTGCCGGCGCCGGCGCATTGGCGGTGGGCATCCGTCGAGCGGAAACCCGGCATTCGACGCCCTGTTCGCGCATGACCAGCGACAGCTGAGGGCACAGCTCGGACACCTGGCGCAGGCTTTGCTCGAATGCCGCGCGGAATTCATCGAGTTGCTGCGAGGCAGGCGCGAAGCGGGCCAGGAGGTCCTCCCAGCCGGCGAAAGATGAAGATCCTGCCTCGATCCGCGGCAGCAGGAAGCAGAGCCAGGTATAGGTGTCCAGCGCCATCGACGCATCGGCGAGCTGATCGACGATCCGCCGGTCCAGCGCCACCGGGTTCGCGGCCAGTCCGGCGAAGAACTTGCTGTTGAGACGAACGCTAGGCCGCCAGGCGGGGGCCACGCCCTTGGCACGGCCGCGTGCGTCGAACATCGCCAGCGCCGGCCCGCCGTCGAGCGAAACCGTGATCCTGGCCGCGAGCAGACGCTCCAGCTGATCCAGCAGTTCGCGCGCCTTCGGTCCCTTGAGCTCCGGGTCGAATTTTTCCGCAAAGTCGCGCGCGCTTTCGCCGAGTTCGACCATCGCGTTGTCGGCGCGGATCGCGGTGTTGCAGATATGCATGAGCAGCAGCCGGGCGAACTTGCCGGTGGGGATGGGTTGGCCGGCTTCGCGGTGTTCGCCATCGGAGTCGAGCGATGCGCCTGCCTCGATCGTCACCGACGCGGTGCCGACATCGCGTTTCCAGACCCCCTTGGATGATCGGACCGGCAGGGCGAGCTGACAAAACGCCGGGTGCGCCAGCAGGGTGGCGTCTTCCGGCGGTGGTACATCGGTGCCGGTGATTGGACGAGGGTCGGAAACGACGTTCATGCGGAAATTAACCTGATCTGAGTCGAAATGGACGTCCATAAGCCTTCGGATGCCGCACTGGCATGATCGGGAAAGCCGTCGTCCATGGAGAGCCATAACCGATAAGCTCAATTCCGCACGAGATCAAGGGACACCATTCTGACCGGGCGGCATCTGTAACGGGTCCGACCATGCCCGGCCCGCATCAGGCCAGCAGCTGCCATGTGGAGGTGGCGACCGCCATGTCCTTGCCTTCGGCATCGGTCATACAGGAACTCGAGGAAATTGATGCTGCGGCCCTTCTTCAGGAAGCCGGCGGTGGCGGACACGACACCGGTTCTCGCCGGACGCAGGAATTGCGTGCGCATCTCCAACGTCATTCCGACGCCGATTGCGTGGGTCAGCAGATGGCCCATGGAAATGTCCAGAACCATGCCGATGATGCCGCCATGCAACGATCCTTGCGGGTTGTACATGAAGTCCAAAACTGGCATCTTCACCAGGCAGGTATCCTCGCCGTAGGATATGTCGAGGTTCAGAAGCCTGGCCAGAAAGAAGGTTCCGAACCCCGGCGCATGGGTCTGGAGTGCCTTATCGAAGGCAGCGCGCGCGGCGTTTTCGTCCATGGTTCCGGT
The DNA here is from genome assembly GCA_963839645.1 of uncultured Alphaproteobacteria bacterium. Classification (GTDB taxonomy): domain Bacteria; phylum Pseudomonadota; class Alphaproteobacteria; order Acetobacterales; family Acetobacteraceae; genus PALSA-911. The sequence continues at coordinate 64,620 of CAWIVZ010000007.1, forward strand.
ATCCTTCGCTGGGTTGGGTGGCGCCAGTTTTGCCCAATCCGGTCCGCTTCGCCACACTCGGGCCAACGACAAGGGAACCGTGCCATGAACCATGACGGCAATCTGCAGATCCGCCTCGCCCGGCGCCCCATCGGCGCCCCGGTGGCGGAGGATTTCCAGTTCTGCGCGTTGCCGGTGCCCACGCCGGTTGCCGGGGAATTGCTGGTGCGTATGCTGTTCCTGTCGATGGACCCGTATCTGCGCGGACGGATCGGTTCGGCGCAACTCGGCGGCGGGGCGACGGTGCCGATCGGATCGGTGGTCGAGGGACGAGGTATCGCCGAGGTCATGGTCTCCGCCGATCCCCGCTTCGGCGTGGGCGACATCATCTATGGCGAGCTTGGCTGGCAGACCCACGCGATCATTCCGGCCGACCGGGCGCTGAAGCTGGACCCGGCACTGGCGCCGTTGACGGCCTGGGTGGGGCCGCTCGGCCATCCCGGATTGACCGCGAAAGTGGGCATTTCGCGGATTCTACGCGTGCAGCCAGGCGAGACGGTGGTGATTTCCGCGGCGGTTGGCGCGGTCGGTCAGGTGGCCGGACCTTTGGCGAAACTGGCAGGGTCGGCTCGAATCGTGGGCGTTGCCGGTGGCGCGGCGAAGTGCCGCTTTGCCGTGGAACGGCTTGGTTACGACGCCTGCATCGACCGTCATGCCGAGCCCGATCTGCCCGCCGCGATGGCGCGGGAATGCCCAGCAGGGATCGATGCCTATTTCGACAACACCGGCGGCGCGGTGCTCGCCGCGGTCTGGCCCTTGCTGAACCGCTATGGACGCATCGCGCTCTGCGGCCAGGTCAGCGAATACAACGCCACCGGCGAGGAGCGTCCCGGTCCCAACCTGAGCTCCGGCGTCGGCCGCCGGCTGCGCATCGAGGGCTTTGGCGTCGGCGATCACCTGGACCTGATGCCGGCCTGGCGCACGGAGGCCGCCGCCCTCCTGCGAGAGGGAAAGTTGGTCTTGCAGGAAACCATCATCGACGGTTTCGAGAACACGCCGAAGGCCTTTGCTGCGATGCTGGCAGGCCAGAGCTTCGGGAAGACGATCGTGCGGGTCGCAGGCTAAGCGCCGACCGCGGAAAGCAGGCCCCCCGGAGGTTACGCGCAGCAGGTCGAGGATCTGCCGGGTGATCAGCCCGTCCCGGGCCTGCAGGTGATCGAGGATGTTGAAATGGTTCGCGCCGGGAACCGGCAGCAGCGCGCCGGGCGCGTGGGCGGCGGCGCGCCTGGCATGCAGGCTCCGGCTGTCCTCCATCAGGGCCGGAAGTTCCGCGGTGCCATAGGCGATGCTCATTGGTTTCATCACCACCGGCAGGCGCAGCGGCGACAGGGTCTCCACTTCCGTGTCGGTCAGTTGCAGCTTTTCGTTCAGGTAGGTGTCGCGGATCGGGCCGAGTTCGAACACGCCGGAGATCGCCAGGGCGGCGGTCACGGCGGGATGCGACAGCGCCATGGCGGTCAGGTGCCCGCCGGCGGACCAGCCGGTTACCACGATCTTGCCGCCGATGCCGTGCGCCGCGCCGTGCCGCGCCAGCCAATCGAGCGCCGCATGGATTTCCGTGACGATCTCGCTCAGCGTCGCGTCCGGCGCCAGGGTGTAGCCGGGGAACGCGGCGGACCAGCCATGGGCGCGGATGCCCTCGCACAAAACGCTGGCGGCGTCGCGGCTGTTGCGCTGCCAGTAGCCGCCATGGATGAACACCAGGCAGGGTGCGGTCGCGTTTGCCGCGGGAAACAGGTCCCAGGCGTTTCGCTCGCGCAGGCCGTAAGGGATGTCCAGCTTGTCCGGATGCGCCGCGCGATAGGCGGCGGAACCGGCCGCGCGTTTGGCGACGATGGCGGGGCTGTCGGGGACGGCCTCGGAGTTGTTGTAGGCGCTGTCGCGGGCGGCGCGGCTGAGCCGGGCCCAATCGGAACTCACGGTCACGGACTTACCTTTTCATAGTTGATCCGCTCATGCGGCTTCATCGGAGGGATCAAGCGGGCAGCTTTCCATGGTGGGAGTGCAGCTGCGCCGACAACTCCCGCCGCAGCTCATTGAACGCCGGTGAGGATACATCGCGCGGCCGGTCCAGCAAGACACGCCGGTCCGACACGATGCGGCCGGGCCCCGGCGACATGACCACAACGCGGTCGGCCAGGAAGATCGCTTCCTCGATCGAATGGGTCACGAAGATCACGGTCAGGCCGGTGCGCTGCCAGAGATCGAGCAGTTCGTCCTGCAGGCGCTCGCGCGTCATCGCGTCCAGCGCGCCGAAAGGTTCGTCCATCAGCACCACCCGGGCGTCGTTGGCGAGCACCCGGGCAATGGCGACGCGCTGCTTCATGCCGCCGGAAAGCTGGTGCGGATAGGCGTCGGCGAAGGCGCGCAGGCCGACGATGTCGATGTAGCGCTCCGCGATGTCGGCCACTTCCTTGCGCGCCAGGCCGCGGGCGGCGGGGCCGAAGCCGATATTGCCGCGCACCGACAGCCACGGGAACAGGCCATAATCCTGGAATACCATGCCGCGATCCGGTCCCGGACCGGCGACCGGCCGGCCGGCGACGATAACCTGGCCTTCGCTGGCTTCCTCGAAACCGGCGACGATGCGCAGCAGGGTGGATTTGCCGCAGCCGGACGCGCCGATCAGGCAGACGAACTCGCCGGCGGCGATGTGCAGATCGGCGCCGCGCAATGCCTCGATCTCCCCGGCCGGGCCGGTGAAGCGCTTGGTGACGTGATCGACCCGGATCAGATCTGCCCCCCTGGTGTCAGCCATGTTGCGGACTCCAGCGCAGCAGCCGCCGGCCGAGCAGTTGCACCGCCTTGTCCGACAGGAAGCCGGCGATGCCGATGGTGATCATGCCGGCGATGACGATCTCGGTGCGCGACAGCTGGCGGGCATCCATGATCATGGCGCCGAGCCCGGTCTGCACGCCGGTCATCTCGCCGACCACGATCACCACCCAGGCAAACCCAAGGCCCAGGCGCAGGCCGGTGAACATGCCGGGCAGGGCGGCCGGCAGCACCACCTTGGGAAACATCGCCGCGCGCTTCACCCCCAGCATGGAAGCCGCCTCGAACAACCGCGGCTCGACGCTGCGCACGCCGAAGATGGTATTCACCAGGATCGGGAAGAACGCCCCCAGCGCCACCAGGAAGAAGGCCGAGCGCGCGCCAAGGCCGAACACAATCATCGACAGCGGCAGCCAGGCCGTGACCGGCACCGGGCGCAGCACCTGCAGCATCGGGTCCAGCAGGTCGCGCACCACCGCCAGCCGCCCGATCAGCATCCCCAGCGGCAAGGCCAGCGCCGCCGCCAGCAGGAACGCGCCATAGACCCGTCCGGCGGAGGCGAGCAGATGGCCGAGCAGGGTCGCACTGAAGGCGTCGTCGTAGATGCCGCCGAAGGCGAGGTCCCAGAACGCCACCGCGACATCCGATGGCGGCGGGATCAGGCCGGGAGTGCCGCGCGTGGCCAGCCACCAGCCGAGCAGGCACAGCCCCGGCACCGCAACGGCCAGCAGCGCCCGCCTGGCCTCTGTGGTGGCGTGCGTCAAGCGGCGCTCGCCACCTCGTCGGAGAATTTGGTATCCAGGAAGGTGGTGAAATCCGGCAAGGCGCGGATCTGCTTCAGTTCCAGCATCTGCTCGGCGTAGGTCTTCACCTGTTGCACCATCAGCGGTGTCATCCGCCAGTTCAGTTCCACATTGGGCACCGATACGGCGATGGCCTCGCGCTTCTGGCCGAGTTTGGCCACCGTCATGGCGATCATCTCGTCATGGTTGGCCATCGCGAAGCCGCTGGCCTTGCGCTGGATGTCGACCATCATCTTCACGATCTCCGGCCGCTCGGTGATGGTGTCGCGATGCGTGCCGACGATCATGTTCAGGCTGCCCATCGGCGTGGAGTAGGGATACTCGACGATCTTGCCGACCCCGGTGCTGACCGACACGCCGGGTGCGGGTTCGGCGCCGACATAGGCATCCACGTCACCGCGGGCGAGGGCCGCGTTCATTTCGCTGAAGCTGACGCGGACGGGCTGGATGTCCTTGATCGTCATGCCTTCCATTCGTAGCCGTTCCAGGATGAAGACTTCCTGGGTCGAGCCGGGCCAGATCGCGACCTTCTTGCCGCGCAGGTCCTTCAGGCTGGCGATCGGGCTGTCCTTGGCGGCGACCACGGCCATGCCCTTGTTGCAGGCGGAGGCGACGACCACGACGGGTTCGTGTGCGGCGGCGCCCAGGATGCCGGCGGCGATGCCGAAGGTGGCGAAATCCACTGATTTGGTGACGACGGCGTTCTTGCCATCGGTGGGGCTCTCGAACGGGATCACCTCGATCCTATAGCCGGCCGGGGTGAAGCGTTCGTAGAAATAGGGCGTGATCGAATGGATCAGCTTCAGCGCGCCCATCTTGATGACGATGGGGGATTGCGCCGCTGCGGAGCGGATGAAGGGCCCGTCCGCGGAGCGGATGAAGGGTAAGGCGAGCCCGGCGGCCAGCATCGAACGGCGATTGAGTGACATGGCGATCCCTCGCTGCGTTGCGGCGCCGGCGGAGGCCGGACGCCATTTCGTCGGTATCAGCAAGCCTCGTGCCAAGCCTGCCCCGCGCTGGCATCGGCCGCATGACGCACGGCAAGGCGTTTCCGGCGCTTGGGCGGGTGGGAGATCACTCGGACGATTTGTCGGAAAATTAGGCATTTGCTTTGTTTGCATGCGGGTTTTGGCGGTATCACCGCATGCTTCCGGCTGGCTCCGATATCCGCCCCCGAATCGTCCCCGCCAACTCGCCGGCCTTCAGCAAGGCGGTTCAAACGGGACGGATCGACAGAGTCGGGCAGCGCGGGGGATATTATGGTCTATAGACATCGCCGCAGACATCGCCGCACTGGCGGGTTCGCCGGAAATTGGAGGCTTTACGCATGGTTTTATCCTTTCATCTGATGCCGGGAAGCTAGCGAATGGGCGATACATCCCGTGCTCCGGGCTTTGGTGCCGATGCGGACGAAGCTGCCTTTCAGCGCCTGGAGCAGGGGGTGGCGGCGCTGCGCCGCGACACCGCCCGCCTGCGCCAGCAACCCGCCGCCGCCCTCGGAGCGTTGCATGACCCGAGGGAACTCGATGCTTCCCTGGCCGAGGTCAACCGGCGGATCGATGCCTTGGCCAGCCGTGCCAACGCTCCAACCGATCCCGGACCGATCCTGGCCGCGCTGACCACCGTCGAGGAGAAGATTTCCTCTCTCACCGCCAGGCTCGACCGCTTCGCCGAGCAGAGCGTGTTGACCGAGGCGATGGCGTCGGCGACTGCCAAGATCGACGGTCTGGCGGCACGGCTCGATGCACGGCTGAACCAGCTTGAGGAGAAGCAGGCCGAGTTCAGCGCTAAGCTCGCCCAGGCGATGTCCGAGCCCAAGCCGGCGCCCCCCCAACCGGCACCGGCGCCTGTGACTGCGCCGCCGGCAGCCTCGCCGCTCGCTGCTCCGGCTCCCGCGGCGATGAAGCCGCCGGCCCCGGCACCTTTGGCTTCGCCGCCCCCACCCGCAACCCCGGCGCGCGCGCCGACGCCGCCGCCCAGCCTGCCGCCCGCATCGGCTTTCGCCACCTTGCCAAAGGCCGAGCCCGAGCCACGGCGCTCGCATCTGCCGGCCCTTCTGGTGCTCGTCGTGATGGTGTTCGCGGCCGCCGCGGCCCTGGCGTGGCTGCGGCCGGATCTGGTCAAGTCGGACAAGATCGTGCACGAGTGGCTGGAACCCGCGCGCGACAAGGCAATGCACTGGCTGCATCTAAGCCGGGACACGTCGGCAACCTCGCCGGCCGTCCTGGTGGCGTCTGCCGGACCGGTAGCCCCGGCCGGTGCCTCCACTGAGGCGACGGGCGCGCCAGTGCAGAACCCCACTGCCGCCATGCCGGCCCCCGTTTCCGATGCCGGCCCGCCCGTGAGCGCTTCTCAGGCCGATCCGGCAGACACCCGGCCGGATTCCACCACGCAATCCGCGACGCCCGAGCAGACAGCATCGGCCGGAACGGAGGGTGCGGTGACCGATGTACCGCCACCGGCGGAGATCGCGATGGCAACCGTGGCGAACAGCCCGGCGAATACAGCGGTCTCCCGAGCGGGGCCCTCGATCACCTCCGCTCCACCGGCGCCCGCCCCTGCTCCGGCTGCCTCGCATATCGTGGTGGGCGCCCGGGCGGATGTCTGGCTGATGGTCCAGGACGATCAAGGCCGAACCCTGCTGGCGCGCGTTCTGCATCAAGGCGAGACCTGGACGGCGCCGGACCGGCGCGGACTGCGGCTTTCGACCGGCAATGCCGGGGCGACGTTCGTGTCCATCGACGGCGTGACCTGGCCCTCGTTGGGCAGCAACGGAGGCGTGCGCCACGACTTGCCGCTGGATGCCACGCTGCTGTCGGTGGCGATCGCACAGACCCGGAAATCCAAGCGTTCCGCCGGTGAGCGGTCGGCCAATGACGAGCGCGCAAAGCCGTTCCCGGGTGCGTCCAAGCGGTCGAAAACGGTTAGCCAATAAGGCCATCAGCGCCCACCGGCTGGGAATGACGGGTCACACCGGCGCGCGCGGCAGCGCGCCGGCCATCAACTCGACCTGACGGGCGATCCGTCCAAGCGCGTCCGCCTGCGGCCCCGCCGGGGCGGGGCGAGGCGGTATGACGCCGGAGCCCGAGGCGAGGGCCTGCATGGCGCCGCCGATCCAGCCGCGCCATTGCCGCCAGAACTCCGGCGGGAACGCGCCAGCCAGCTTCGGGTCCAGCTGCATGGCGGACAGCCGGCCGGCGAAGCGGCGCAGCGCGGCGTCGATCACCATCGCGGCCTCCAGCCTGTCCCGGGCGGCGGTGCCGGGTTCCAGCAGGGCGCGCGATACCGAGGCCTCCACATTGTTCGTGGCGAGCCCGGCGGCGCGGCGCGCCTGGTCCACCTCCCCGGCATCGGCCTCGTGCAGGAAGAACGCCAGCACGGCCTCGGCATAGGCCCTGTGCGCCGCGATGGCGGTGCGCAGTTCCACCTCCAGGCGCTGCGGCTCCCAGCTTGGCCAGAGGAAATAGCAGCCGGCGATGGCAATCAGGCCGCCGGCAAAGGTGAGCAGGGCGCGGGTGCCGGCGATCACCCATTCGCTGGTGCCGGGCTGGCCGAGTTCCACCAGCAGCACGATCATCGGCGTCAGCGCCGCCAGGAACAGGCCAAGGCTGACCGCGCGGATGGCGAAGGCGAAGATGGCCAGCGGAAACATCGAAGCGGCGATGCCGAGCTTGCTGGTGACGAACAGGCCGATCGCCGCCGCCAGGATGCCGCCAAGAACGGTGCCGCCGACGCGTTCCAGGGCGCGGGTGAAGGTGTTGCCGAAATAGGGCTGCATGGTCGCGACGATCGTGATCGTCAGCCAATGGTCGTACGGGGTGAACCAGATCAGCGTGAACAGGATCGCCGGCGCCGTGGTGATGGCGGCGCGCAGGGCGTGGCGAAAGGCCAGCGATTGCCATTTCAGATTGGCCAGCAAGGGCACGCGCACCCGCTGCCAGGGCGTTTGCGGTTGCCCGTCCAGGGCGGCCCCCGGCAGGTAGTTCGCCGGAACCGCCAAGGTGTGCGCGATGCGCAGACGCTCGATGATGGCGTTGAACGACGGGCGCAGCGGCGAGTCCGGCGCCAGTGCCTCGACACCCGCCACGATGCCCGCGATCCCGAGCGCGATCTGCTCGTCGGCCTGCCCGGTGTCGCTGACGATGGACTGGCCGATCCGCACCAGCAGCGCGCGCAAGGCCTGCAGGCTGTCCCCGGCCAGCCGGCGCTCGTCCGGCCCGGCATCCTCCACCTGGTCGCTGAGGGCGATCAGCGCGGCGAACAGCTGGTCGCCGGTCTCCAGCCGGATCAGGCTCTGCGCGGCACGGCTGCTGGCCGGCCCGCGCGTGCGGATGGTTTCCAGCACGGTCGCGCGCGCCGCCTCGATCGCCTCGCGCACGGCGCGGCGATGGGCGCGGGCGTGGCTTTCCCAGGCGGTGGCGTCGCAGGCCGGCTCCGCGAGCAGATCGCACAGGCCCTGCACCAGCGCGCCGAGCCTGTCATAGACCTTGCCGACCGCCAGGCGGGCCGGGCGGAACGGATAGACCGGCCAGATCACCATCGTCAGCACCGTCGCCCACAGCGAGCCGGCCAGGAACATGCCGCCCAAAATGGCCGCGCTGGCCAGGCTCGGCAGTTGGTGATCGAGCGAGAGGATCAGCACGACGCACAGCAGCCCGCCGACCTGCTGGGCCGATTGGCCGAAGACCCGGAGATAGACGGCGCAGAAGATGCCGAGCACGGCGAAGGGCAGGGCCACCGGAATGCCCAGGCCGCGCAACAGGCCGCCGCCAGCCACGATCAGGGCTCCGGTCACGGCAAAGCTGAGCAAAGCCGGAATGCGCCGGCGGATCGGGCCGCCGGGATCGCACAGGCAGGTGAACAGGGCGCCCAGCGCGGCCTCGATCAGGCCCGGCGAGTTCAGCCATTCGCTGGCGGCGATGATGATTGCGGTGGACAGGCCGGCGCGGATGCCCTCGGCCAGGCTGAAGCCCTGCCGATTGAACAGGATGGGCAGGCGCGCCAAATCCGGCATGGCGGCTTTGAGCCCCGCCGGCTGGCCCGGCATCGGGCCGGTTGGACGAAAGCCAGGCATGCGGGCGATCTTCCCCCTGGTCGGACAGCAAAGCTGACCCTAACGTGGTCCGGGCCTGAACCGAAGCCCGTCAGGCCCCTTTCCGGAGTAAGGCATGACCGAAGGCCTCCCTTCCACCAGATCGAACGACCGCAAGGTGCCGCGGGCGATCGTGCTGACCTCGCATCCCTCCGCCGCTTCCGGCCTCGGGGCGGGCGGGGCGCCGGCCATCGCCTGGGGGGCGGCGGACCCGGCGGTTCGCGGGCCGGTGGTCGCGACGATTACCTCTGTCGGGACCACGGCCAGCCGCAATACCATCGGCACCCATGCCGGCGCCTATTCGCTGTATCGCGCCCTGGCCATCGCCGCGGGACAGCTGGACCCCGCGCACCGGGCGGACCTGACGGACACGGCGCCGGCGGCGCAGATCGGCCCCTTCCCGCAATGGCACGACCCGGACCGGATCGTCTCGCTCGATCCCTGGGGCCACATGACCGGCACCGCCTTCGCCGACCGGATCGCCGCCGGCTGGGACATCCGCCCGACCATCGCCATCACCCGCGCGCATATCCACATGCCCGAGATCGTCGCCGCCATCGCCGCCGGGCGCCTCAGCCCCGATGGCGTGGTGCTGGGGCCGGGCGGCGACGCCCGCGTCACCAAGATCGCCATCGAGCCGGTCTGGTGGCTGCCCGGCGTCGCGCGCCGCTTCGGCATCGACCCGACCGATCTGCGACGCGCCTTGTTCGAACAGACCGGCGGCATGTTCCCCGAACTCGTCACCCGCCCCGACCTCGATGTGTTCCTGCCGCCGATCGGCGGCATGACGGTCTATCTGTTCGGCGACGTCTCCCTGCTCGGCAAGTCCACAACGCGCATCACCTGCCGCGTGCATGACGAGTGCAACGGCTCGGACGTGTTCGGCTCCGACATCTGCACCTGCCGGCCCTATCTGGCGCACGGCATCGAGCTGTGCATCGAAACCGCCCAGCAGGGCGGCGTCGGCGTGGTCGTCTACAACCGCAAGGAAGGCCGCGCGCTCGGGGAAGTCACCAAATTCCTGGTCTACAACGCGCGCAAGCGCCAGGAAGGCGGCGACCGCGCCGAACGCTATTTCGAGCGCACCGAATGCGTCGCGGGCGTCACCGACATGCGCTTCCAGGAACTGATGCCCGATGTGCTGCACTGGCTCGGCATCACCCGGATCGACCGGCTGGTCTCGATGAGCAACCTGAAATACGCCCCGCTGGTGGCCGGCGGCATCGATGTGGTTACCCGCGTGCCGATCCCCGACGACCTGATCCCGCCCGATGCCAGCGTGGAAATGGATGCCAAGAAGGCCGCCGGATATTTCACCGACCGATGTGCCGGACGCGGCCGAACTCGGCATCACCAAGGGCCGGGGCCTGGAAGCGTGAGCGTCACCATCGTCGACCACCCGCTGGTGCAGCACAAGCTGACCATCCTGCGCGACCGGGAGACCAGCACCGCCAAGTTCCGCCAGGTCGCGCGCGAGATCAGCCTGCTCATGGCCTACGAGGTGCTGCGCGAACTGCCCATGCAGACCGTGACGATCGAGACGCCGCTGGAGCCGATGGAGGCGCCGCAACTGGCCGGCAAGAAGCTGTGCTTCGTGCCGGTGCTGCGCGCCGGCAACGGCATCCTGGACGGGATGCTGGACCTGGTGCCCTCCGCCCGCGTCGGCCATATCGGCCTGTATCGCGATCCGCATACGCTGGTTCCGGTGGAGTATTATGTGAAACTACCCGACGACATCAGCGACCGGCTGGTGATCATCGTCGACCCCATGCTCGCCACCGGCCACTCCGCCGCCGCCGCGGTCGGCCGCCTGAAACAGGCCGGCGCCACCCAGATCCGCTTTGTCTGCCTGCTGGCCGCCCCCGAAGGCATCGCCGCGCTGACCGGCGAGCACCCGGACGTCGCAATTTTTACGGCGGCGATAGATCGTGGGCTCGACGAGCACGCCTATATCCGGCCTGGGTTGGGGGATGCCGGCGATCGGCTTTATGGGACGAAGTAGTTTCGTGTCCCGTCAGGGCGCCCGGCGCGCCTTGCCCACCGCCTCCATGAACACCGCCACCCGTTCCGCGTCAACGGGATTCCACCAAACCCCATCGCGCTTCAAATAACTGGCAACGATCACCCCATCCCCGTTCGCCAGAATATCCCCGACATTGTCCGGGTACACCCGCTCCCCACCAGCACCGGCAACGAGGTCCCGGCCGCGATGGTGCGCAACTCATCCAAACTCGCGGCATCCCCGGTGCGCTGCCCGGTGGCGATCGCCACATCGGCATCGAAGAACTCCGCATCCCGCGCCATCTCGCCGATCTCCCGGTCCGCCACGATCGCGTGCGCCCCGTGCTTCACATGCACATCGGCGAACACCTTCACCTCCCGCGCCTGCAGCCAGGCGCGGTAGCGCATGGCCTCGCCGGCCGGCCCCTCGATGAACCCCTCATTGGCGACATACGCATTGGCCCATTGATTGACCCGCACGAACGCCGCCCCGGAAGCCTTCGCCACCGCCAGAGCCTGGATCGCCCCGTTCGCCAGCACGTTCACCCCGACCGGGCAGCCCGAGGCCAGCCGCACCGCCCGCGTGATCACCGCCATGGCAGCCGCCGTTTCCGGGCCCAAGCCGATCAGGCTTGGCGAACGGAATATCGCCATGGTTCTCCACGATCAGCCCATCCAACCCACCCGCCCGGTACCGCCCGGCCTCGGCCACGGCAACCGCGATGATGTCCTCCATCTCCTGCCCGTCATACTCCGGCGAGCCGGGCAGGGCAGGCAGGTGGATCACGCCGATCACCACCTGAAGCCTGCCGAACAATGCCTGGATGGCGTTCGGCTTCGGACGGTAGACGGGTGCTGCCGCCATCTCAGGCCGCCTGCAGCGCCGATTGCAGGATCAGGTCGGAGGCCTTCTCGGCGATCATGTTGGTCGCCGCATAGGTATTGCCGGAAACCATCGTCGGCATCACCGAGGCATCCGCCACCCGCAGCCCCTCGGTGCCGATCACCCGCATGGACAGCGGATCGACCACCGCCATCGGATCGGTGCCGAGCTTGCAGCTGCCGACCGGATGATACGTCGTCGAACCCGTGGCCCGCGCATGCGCCATCCAGTCCTCGTCCGTCACCACCGCGCGGCCGGGGAAGTTCTCGTGGTCGACGAAATCCGCCAGCGGGCGGGTGTGCAGCAGCTTGCGCATGTATTTCAGCGCCGCCAGCAGCGCGTCGCGGTCGATCTGGTCGGCCAGATAGTTCGGCTGGATTTCCGGCTTGGCCGTGGGATCGGCGGACAGCGCCTTCAGATGGCCCTTGCTCTCCGGGCGCAGCTGCGAACATCCCAGCGTCATGCCCGGCTTGGTGTCCAGATCGGTCGTGCCGTATTTGCCCGCGTCGTAGCTGGCCGGGGCGAAATAGAGCTGCATGTCCGGCGTTTCCAGCTCCGGCCGTGTCTTCATATACCCGCCGGCATGGCTCGGGCTGGCGGTCAGCAGCCCCTTGCGGCTGACGGCATAGCGCAGCACCTCGCCCACCAGCCGCAGCCCGTGCGAGCGTTCGTTCAAACTACCCCGTGCCCTTCACCAGCGCGGAAACCCGCGCCGCGTAATGATCGCGCAAATTCTTGCCGACGCCGGGCAGGGCATGCACCACCTGCACGCCGATACCGGCCAGCCAGGCCGGGTCCCCCACGCCGGAGATCTGCAGCAGCTGCGGCGTATTGATGCTGCCGCCGCTCAGCACCACGTCGCGCCGCGCGCGGATGGTGACCGGGGAGCCCCCATCCGGCCGGTAGGTGATCCCCACGGCGCGCCTTCCCTCGAACACGATGCGCTCGGCCAGCGCGCGCTGGATCAGATGCAGATTGGGGCGCTTCAGCGCCGGGCGCAGATACGCGTCCACCGGGCTCCAGCGGCGGCCGTTCTTCATCATCTGCTGATACAGGAACGTGCCTTCCTGGTTGCCGGAATTGTAGTCGGGCGTGCGGTGCAGCCCCAGCGCCTCGTTGGCGGCGATATACGCATCCGACAGCGGGTGCGGGTCGCGCTGGTCCTGGATGTTCAACGGCCCGCTGTTGCCGCGCACCGAGGGATCGCCGCCGCCGTTGCCGCGGGTTTCCGCGCGCTTGAAATACGGCAGCACGTCATCCCACGACCAGCCGCGGCAGCCGAGCTGCCCCCACATGTCGTAATCCGCGGCCTGTCCCCGCACATACAGATGCCCGTTGATCGAGCCCGACCCGCCCAGCACCTTGCCGCGCGGAAACACGATCCGGCGCCCATCGATATGCGGGCCGGGAGCGGTCTCATAGCCCCAGTTCAGGTTGGGATCGTAGACCGTCTTGTTGAAGCCGGCCGGGATCTTGATGAAGATGTTGTTGTCCTTGCCGCCCGCTTCCAGCACGGCCACGCTGTGCCTGCCCGATGCGCTCAGCCGGTTCGCCAGCACGCACCCGGCGGCGCCGGCGCCAACAACGATGTAGTCGAACTCGTCCATCCCGATCCTGCCTCTGTTTGTCAGATGCGCGTCATATACCGGCAGACCCGTCCGGCTGAACAGGCAGCCCGGTCACGACCGCACCCACTGCACCACCTCGGCCAGATCGGCGCGCCGGGTCCGAAAGCCGTTGGCCGGATGCGCCTCGTCGGCATACCCGAACGAGATTCCGCAAACCACGGTGCGCGACGCCGGAATGCCGAAATGCTCGTGCAGGAACGGCGAGCACCGCGCCAGCGCCGCCTGCGCGATCGTCGCCACCCCCAGGCTCTCCGCCGCCAGCAGCACGCTGCCGACATACAGCCCGCAATCGACCGCGCCATACGGCCCGAGGTCCCGCTCGGACGTCACGATCATCACATGCGGCGCGCCGAACAGCCGGAAATTCTCCATCGCCTGCCGCGCGGAGGCCTCCCGGTCCCCATGCGGCACGCCCACGCTGTCATACAGCTGCCAGCCGCACTCCCGCCGGCGCTCCTTGTAGACCCCGAAATAGCCGGAGGGGTACGGAATGTCCGGCGCCGCCGGCTCCCCGGTATTGCCCACGTAATCCAGCAGCGCCGCCCGGAACCGCTCCGTGCCTTCGCCCTCCGTCACGATCGCCTGCCACGGCTGCGAGTTGCACCAGGAAGGCGACAATTGCGCCAGCGTCAGCATCCGCTCGATCACCGCCGCCGGCACCGGCTCCGCCCGGAACGCCCGGCAGCTGTAGCGGCCCGCCAGCAGCCCGGCCAAAACCTCGGTCGCCGCCGCATCGCACGGTGCCGCAGCCTCGGCGTCTTGTCGTTGCATTCCGGATGTTCCCCTCAAACTGCCTGATCGGTTGACCCCAGCCTATCCCGCCCGCACCCTGGCGCCAAAGCCAGCGCAGGAGCCACCGGCATGACCGCCCGCTACGCCAGCTACACCCGCCTGAAATTCGACCGCCCGCACCCCAAGGTCCTGCGCATCACCATGGACAACGGCCGCATGAACTCCGCCGACCACGCCATGCACGACGAACTCGGCCGCGTCTGGCGCGACGTGGAGGCCGACCCCGAAACCAACGTCGCCATCCTCACCGGCGCCGGCAAGGTGTTCTCCGCCGGCGGCGATTTCGCCATGATCGAAGACCTGATGAACGATTTCGACCGCCGCGCCCGCACCATGAAAGAGGCGCGGGACATGGTCTACAACATCATCAACTGCTCCAAGCCGATCGTCAGCTCCATGCGCGGCGTCGCGGTCGGCGCCGGCCTGGTCTGCGGCCTGCTCGCGGACGTCTCCATCGCCACCAAGGACTGCCGCATCGTCGACGGCCACACCCGCCTCGGCGTCGCCGCCGGCGACCACGCCGCGATCATCTGGCCCCTGCTGTGCGGCATGGCGAAGGCCAAATACTACCTCCTCACCTGCGACCAGCTGCTCGGCGAGGAAGCCGAGCGCATCGGCCTGATTTCCCTGGTAACCAACGACGCCGACCTCGACGCCAAGGCCCTCGATGTCGCCACCAACCTGGCCGAGGGCGCGCAGACCGCGATCCGCTGGACCAAATACACCCTGAACAACTGGCTGCGTCAGGCCGGCCCGAACTTCGACACCTCCCTGGCGCTGGAGTTCCTCGGCTTCACCGGCCCGGAACCGAGGGAGGGTCTCGCCTCCCACAAGGAAAAGCGCAAGCCGTCCTTCCCACCGTCCTCGCCGGTCTGACCCATGCCGGTAGGGTCCGAAACCATGCCCGCTCCCGCTTTCGCCCTCCCGCGCGCCTTCAGGCCGCCCGGGCAGGCGGCGCCCGAAGTCTCGCTCCCGTCTCAGATCGCGCTTCACGTAGACCAATCCCAGAACGCGAGACCGCCCCGATCCCAGCGGCCAAGGGTTCCGGCCGTCCAACCCGCTCCCCGTCCTGGCTTGCCATGTGCCGGCCATCCTCGCCTTCCGGCGCCCGCGCCGGCGCCCGGGCCGGCGCGGTGCCGGATGGGGCAGGGTGGTCCCGCCGAGCTTCGGGTGCCGCCGCCGGCCCGTCCGTCAGTCCTTCTGACATCATGGCCGTGACGCCATGCTCAATCCAGGCGGCGCGGTTCGCCGCCGCCTCATCCGCCTCGATCGCCCGCCGCTCCGCCTGCGCCTTCAACAGCAGCCGCCACGCGCTCTTCGCCTCCCGCATCATGCTCAACGCCTGAGCCCGGCACTTGCGCGCAATTTCCGGCTCCCGCCGCCGCTCCCCCGCCAACCGCAGGCAGTCCATCGCCCAGGCATCCGCCGCCACGAACTGCGCCGCCAGCCGTCCTTCCGCGGCATTTTCCGGCAACAACGAAGCCACCGCCGCCATCGCCGCCCGATCCCGCCGCATCTCGTCCGCCGGGTCATCGGTAAGCGGAGGCGGCAACGCGCTCCGCAGCGTCAGGATGATCTGATGAAACGCCTCCCGGGGCAGCAAGCGCGCCCAATCGGGTTGTGGGTCGGTCGGTGTATTATGTGAGGTTTCCATCCGATCAGAATACCGTTATTTTCGTTAACTGGCAACCATAAAGTAGCAACCATAAGTATCTGGCGAAAAAGCGTCGTGCGGTGGCTGCCCTTCGCATCCATCATCTGAACCCAGCCCCGCGCGGCAAGCTGGGGGCGGATAGGCGCAGCGCCAACCGCCGACGCAGGCTGCCACAAATAACGACCCACGTCCGTCATTGCCAAAATCCTCCTTGGGCCACCCCGCCAGCCATGCGATCCTGACCCATGCCTCCAACCACACCCCCTCTTTCCCGCCTGCGGGACATCCCCTCCGGCATCTGGGCGCTCGGCTTCGTCTCCCTGCTGATGGATGTCTCGTCCGAGATGATCCACGCCCTGCTGCCGGTCTATCTGGTCACCGTGCTCGCCACATCGATGGTTACCGTCGGCTTCATCGAGGGCATCGCCGAAGCCACCGCCTCCATCGTCAAGGTCTTCTCCGGCGCGCTGTCGGACTGGCTCGGCAAACGCAAGCTGCTGGCCGCCATCGGCTACGGCCTGGCCGCCTTCACCAAGCCGATCTTCCCGCTGGCCTCCACGGTGGGCTGGGTGGTGGCGGCGCGCTTCATCGACCGGATCGGCAAGGGCATCCGCGGCGCCCCGCGCGACGCCCTGGTGGCCGACATCGCCCCCAACCACCTGCGCGGCGCCAGCTTCGGCCTGCGCCAGTCGCTCGACACCATCGGCGGCTTTCTCGGCCCGGCGCTCGCCATCTTCCTGATGTGGCTGACACGGGATCATTTCCAGGCGGTGTTCTGGATCGCCGTCATCCCCGCCTTCCTGTCGCTCGGGCTGATCCTGTTCGCGGTGCATGAACCGGCGCGCCCGCCGGAGCTGCGCCAGGTGCGCTCGCCCTTCAGCCGCGCCGAACTCCGCCTGCTCGGCTCGTCCTATTGGTGGGTGGTGGGCTTCGCGACCGTTTTCGCCCTGGCCCGCTTCAGCGAGGCATTCCTGATCCTCCGCGCGCAGGCGCTGGGCCTGCCGCTGGTTCTGATCCCGATGGTGCTGGTGGTGATGAACGTCGTCTACGCGCTCGCCGCCTATCCGGTGGGCGTGCTGTCGGACCGCTTCAACCGGATGACGATCCTGATGGCCGGCTTCGCGATCCTGATCGCCGCCGATGCGGTGCTGGCACTCGCCGGCGGCCTGGCCGGCGTGACCCTCGGCATCGTCCTCTGGGGCCTGCACATGGGCTTCACCCAGGGATTGCTCGCCACCCTCGTCGCCGACACCGCGCCGCCCGAACTGCGCGGCACCGCCTTTGGCATGTTCAACCTGACGGGCGGCCTGGCCGCCCTGGCCGCGAGCGTCCTGGCCGGAGAGCTATGGGACCATCTCGGCGCGCCGGCCACCTTCCTGTCGGGCGCCGGACTGACAGCCGCCGCGCTGCTCGGTCTGATGCTGGTGCGCCGGCTTGTGCCCGGCCTCGGCGGCTCGCATTCCGCCAATTCCCGCTGATCCGCGGTTTATCCCCCGCTTCGCGCCTTCACCATCCGCAACGGATTATACGTGATCGCCACCTTGCCGTCCTGCTTCACCACCCGGTTGAACGTCCGCACCAGCCCCCGGTTCGGCCGGCTCTTGCTGGCCCGGCTTTCCACCACCTCGCATTCCACATGGATGGTGTCGTTCACGAAACACGGGTTCTCCACGTTCAGTTCCATGTGCAGGAACGCGAACCCGGTGTGCTGCATGGTGGCGTGCACCAGCAATCCCTCGGCGAAGGAATAGACCATCGCCCCCGGCACCACCCGCTGCTTGATATCGCTTTCCGCCGCCAGGAACTCGATGTTGGAGAACAGCACCTCCGTCATCCCGGTCACGCCGATGAAGTTCACCAGGTCCGCCTCGGTCAGCGTGCGCCCGATGGTGCGGAACTTCCGCCCCACCGGCAGATCCTCGAAATAACACCCGAGCCCCAGAACCTCGTAGCCGTCGATCACCTTGCTCATGCCCGGAACGACTTCACGGCCGCCTCGTCGAACTTCAGGCCAAAGCCCGGCGTCTGCGGCAGCACCAACTCCCCCTTCACGATCGGCGGCGTTTCCTCGAACAGTTTCAGCATCCACGGCATGTATTCCACCGTCAGCCCGTTCGGGATCGCGGCGATCAGGTGCAGATGGAATTCCGGGATCACGTGGCTGACCACCGGCAGGTTGAACGCCTCCGCCATCCCCGCCACCTTCATCCATTGCGTGATGCCGCCGACGCGCACCAGGTCGATCATCACGATATCCACCGACCGCGCCTCGATCATGTGCCGGAACGGCACGATGCCCCAGACATACTCGCCCCCGGCGATCGGCGTGGACAGCGCCGCGTTCACCCGCGCCAGCCCCTGGTAATCATCGCAGGCGGTCACGTCCTCCAGCCAGAACAGCCCCACATCCTCCGCCCGCTTGCCGATGTCGATCGCCTGCTCCGGCCGCCAGCGCTGGTTGATGTCGCACATCAGCTTGATGTCCGGCCCGATGGCATCGCGCACCACCCGCACCCGCCGCACTTCCTCGGCCGGGGAAGGATTGCCGGGCAGGGCCATCTGCGTCTTCATCTCCAAAAAACCCTTGTCCAGCAGCCGCCGCGCCGCGGTCGCCGCCTGCGCGTCGGTCAGCCCCCGGCGCAGCGATCCGCTGGCATAGGTCGGCACCCGGTCCCGCATGCCGCCCAGCAGCTTCCACAGCGGCTGCTCCAATGCCTTGCCCTTGATGTCCCACAAAGCCAGGTCGATCGCCGACAGCGCCAGCAGGAAGATCCCCGCCGGCCCGCAATTATCCCCGGCCGCCATCCGCAACTTCCGCACGATCGCCTCGATCCGCAGCGGATCGTCACCAACGATCAGCGCGCCCAACTCATCCACCGCGGTCCTTAGCGTGCCGGTCATCGGCCCGCCATAGAACGTCAACCCGATCCCCTCGATCCCCGCATCGGTCTGGATCCGCAGGGTAACGACAGGCCGGAACCGCCCTGCCTCCTCCGGCATGTCCGCCAACGGATCGTCTTCGGGAATGCGCAGGATGTCGGTGAGGATTTTTGTGATTTTCATGGCGACGCTCCCGGAGTTGCAGGCAGCCTTCAGCCTATCGCCGGGAATGTGGGGTTGCCAAGGCAAGGGCAGGGGAGGAACATCCCTCGATAAGCACGGCTTTCAGGCCGGCAACAAAAAGCACGGAGGAGCCGAGCCTATGGATCACGTGGGAGGCGGGCAGAACTGCCTGGCGGGCGTCAAAATCCTCGACCTCACCCAGTTCGAGGCAGGCCCGTCCTGCACCGAGGCCCTGGCCTGGCTCGGTGCCGAGGTGGTGAAAGTGGAAAACCCCAGAAGCGGCGACCCCGGCCGCAGCTCCGCCGGCCTGCCCGGCTGCGACTCCTGGTATTTCCTGCAGTTCAACGCCAACAAGAAATCCGTCACCATCAACCTGAAATCGCCGCGCGGCCTGGAACTGGTCAAGCAGATGGCGGCCAAGGCGGACGTGTTCATCGAGAACTTCGCCCCCGGCGCCATCGAGCGTCTCGGCCTTGGCCCCGACGTCATCCGCGCCATCAACCCCGCCATCGTCTACGCCCAGGTCAAGGGTTTCGGCGAGGGCAGCCCCTACGAGCACAACCTCGCCTTCGACATGATCGCCCAGGCCTGCGGCGGCACCATGAGCATCACCGGCGAAAAGGACGGCCCGCCGCTGAAGCCCGGCCCGTCCTTGGGCGACACCGGCACCGGCATGCTGCTCGCCATCTCCATCCTCGGCGCGCTGTTCCGCCGCAACTCCACCGGGCTCGGCGATCATCTGCAGGTGGCGATGCAGGACAGCATGATGCACTACATCCGCATCGCCTTCGCCGCCCAGGCCCAGCTCGGCACCGCCGCCCCACGCGCCGGTTCCAGCAGCGTCACCGGCGGCAACCCGCCGATGGGCACCTTCCCCTGCAAGGGCGGCGGCCCGAACGACTACGTCTACGTCTACACCAGCCGCGCCAACCCCGAACATTGGCGCCGCCTGCTCGGCGTGATCGGCCGCGAGGATCTGCTCGGCGACGCCCGCTACGACACCCCCGCCGCCCGCTCCGAACGCGAGCCCGAAGTGAACGAAATGATCGCCGCCTGGACCCGCCAGCACGACAAGCACGAGGCCATGCGCATCATCGGCGCCGCCGGCATCCCCTCCGGCGCCGTGCTGGACACGATGGAACTGCACAGCGACCCGAGCTTCGAGGCACGTGGCATCATGCAGACCATCCACCACCCCAAGATCGGCGACTACAAGATGCCCGCCTGGCCGGTCCGCTTCGAAGGCAGGCCCCCGGAAGTGAAACCGGCCCCGCTGCTCGGCCAGCACAGCAGCGAGGTGCTGAACGAGTGGCTCGGCCTGCCCGCCGGAGAGATCGACAGCCTGAAGCAAACCGGCGTGATCTGACCGGACCGTAAGCAACGAAATTAGACTAAGGGAACGCACAAGATGGCCGAACTGACAGGCTCCGAAATCCTGGCAAAATGCCTGAAGAAGGAAGGCATCGAGGATCTGTTCTTCATCATGGGCGGCCCGATGCTGCTGGCCGAGGCCACCTGCGTGAAGGAAGGCATCCGCATGATCGATGTCCGCCACGAACAGGCGGCCGCCTTCATGTGCCAGGCCTATAGCCGCCTGCTGCAAAAGCCCAGCGTCTGCATGGCCGCCTCCGGCCCGGGCGTCACCAATTTGATCACCGGCATCGCCAACGCCATGATCGATTGCTGCCCCGTCGTCGCCATCGGCGGCTCCAGCCCGATCAGCCAGTTCGGCCGCCAGGTGTTCCAGGAAATCGACCAGGTCGAACTGATGCGCGGCTGCACCAAGCATGTCGACCGCATCCACAACCTCAAGCGCATTCCCCAACAGGTGAACTTCGCCATCCAGAAGGCGATGTCCGGCAAGCCCGGCCCCGTCTACCTCGATTTCCCCGGCGACATCCTCTACCAAAAGATCGAAGAATCCGAAGTGGACTGGAGCTTCGCCGGCCGCCCGCTGCTCGACAGCCGCCCCCTCGGCGATCCGCGCCAGGTATCCAAGCTCGTCGATGCCCTCGCCAACGCCAAGCAACCCCTGATCGTCTCCGGCAGCGGCGTGATCTGGTCCCAGGCGTGGGAGGAAATGCACAAACTGGTCGATGCCGCCGGCATCCCCTTCTACACCACTCCGCAGGGCCGCGGCGTCGTGCCCGATGACCACCCGTACTGCTACCTCTCGATGCGCTCCACCGCCTTCCGCGATGCCGACCTCATCCTCGTGCTCGGCACAAGAATGAACTACATCATCGGCCACGCCTCGCCGCCGCGTTTCGGCGGCAACGCCATCATCTCCCGTATCGACATCGACCCCGCCGAAATCGCCACCGCCGCGCGCTATGTCGACATTCCCATCGTCGGTGACGTCAAGCAGGTGCTGAACCAGTTGCTCGATGGCCTGAAAGGCAAGGTAACGCCCGACACCTACAAGGCCTGGCGCGGCAAGCTCGCGGAAGGCGAGGCGGCCAAGCGCGCCGGCGCCGGCGCCAACAAATACGCCGAGGACGGCGACATCCATCCCGTCCGCATGCTGGAAGAGGTCCGCGACTTCATGGACCGCGACGCCATCCTGTGCGTCGACGGCCAGGAAACCCTGAACTACGGCCGCCAGACCATGTCCACCTTCGCCCCCGGCCACCGGCTGAACTCCGGCCCCTTCGGCACCATGGGTGTGGGTTTGCCCTTCGGCGTCGGCGCCAAGGTGGCAAAGCCGAACACCCAGGTGATCGTCGTGCACGGCGACGGCTCGCTCGGCCTGAACGCGATGGAACTCGACACCGCCATCCGCCACAAGATCCCGATCCTGGTCGTGGTCAGCCTGAACGGCGGCTGGACCGGCGATCCGAAGCGCGAGAAGCCCGGCCGCGATCTTGGTTACACGCGGTTCGACAAGATGTGCGAAGCGCTTGGCGGCTACGGCGAATACGTCACCAAGCCGGAGGAAATCCGCCCCGCGCTGGAACGCGCCAAGGCCAAGGTGAACGAGGGAATGGTGGCACTGGTCAACGTGCGCACGGACTACCGCGCGCGCTTCGCCGGCGTGGCGTTCTCGGATTACTCAACCTGATCGCCGTAGGGTGGGATGCCCTTCGCATCCCACCGCCTTCGCGATACGGCAATAATCCCGCTCATCCGGGGACCGATGCCTCCTTGATCGAAACCCGCCAGTGAATCCGATCCTCTTCCGGAGGATAATCCCCAGCCGCCTTGTGCACCGAGCACCGGTTGTCCCAGATCACAATGTCCCCAACCCGCCATTTATGCCGGAACTCGGCATCCGGCTGGATCATCAATTCCGTCAGTTCCTCGATCGTATCGTCGCTTTCGGCTGCTTCTCGAACCCTTCCAGAAACAGGATCTTGCCCGGATCGAAATACAAGGACTTCCGTCCCGTCTCGGAATGGGTGCGAAGGATCGGATGATACGCCGGCGGCCGGTTCCGGTCCTCCGGGTTCAGCAGCGCATTGGACTGCCGCCGCCCGCCATAGGTGAACGCCCCGCGCACCCCCTCCAGCCGATGCTTCAGCCGTTCCGGCAGCGCCGCATAGGCCGCATACATGTTGGAAAACAGCGTGTCGCCACCCATGGAAGGAATGGCGATCCCATAAAGCTGCGTCGCCTTGAACGGCACCTCGTCATAGGCGCCATCGGTGTGCCAGCCCTCCGCCCCGCGGCGATACACCTCCGGGATCAGTTTCCCATCCGGCCCGAACTTGTTGATCCCCAGCATCGTGATCTCCGGATACTCCGGATGGCGCGTGCTCTTGGACGGATGCGGCTCGATATGCCCAAAGCGCCGGCTATACCTCAGGAAATCATCGATCGTCAGTTCCTGGCCGGGCACCACGATCACGTTGTAATCCAGCCAGGCCTGATAGATCGGCGCGAAGCCGGCATCGTCGAGGGTTTTGACATCGACCCCGCGAACTTCGGCGCCGATCTGCGGACCCAGGCGACGGATCTCTACCATCGGTCGGTTCCTCCGTTTGTTGCCGGACCCTATTTCCTCCGGGTCTCCACGAACCGGAACTATGCGCCGCACAGGCGACCCTGTCACCGTTGAACCTTCGCCAATACTCGCGCACGATGCGCCCAGACTAAATCTGGGACAACAACCGGAAAGGAACGGAAATGTCGGTATTCGTGATCGGCGGAGCGGGGTTCATCGGGATCCGGGTCATTCCGCTATTGGTGGCCCGCGGCGAAACGGTGGTCTGCATGGACATCAACACCAACGCAGCCCCCTTCGCATCGCTCGGCGACAAGGTGAGCGTGGTGCGCGGCGACGTAACCCAGTTCGATGATGTCATGTCCACGATGGCCGCCGCCAGGCCCGATCGCGTCATGAACCTGTCCTATCACATCGGCAGCGACCTCGCCCCGCATGTCGCCATGAAGCTGAACGTGCTCGGCATGGACAATTGTTTCGAGGCGGCGCGCATTCTCGGCGTGAAGCACGTGGTCTACGCCAGTTCGCTCGCCGTCAGCGGCCAGCAGAAGAACTTCGGCGAGCGCGCGGTGAACGAGGACGATTTCCGCCACGGCAACGTGCAATACGCCATGCACAAGATCTTCAACGAATGGCAGGCGCAGGACTATTCCGAGAAATACGGCATGATGATCACCGGCGTCCGGCCGGCCAACGTCACCGGCCCGGATAAATTGCGCGGCTCGGTGGACCACGTGAACTGCATCACCCAGCCGGCCCGCGGCAAGCCGGTGTCGTTTCCGTTCAAGGACGCGATGCGCATCCCTATCCACGTGAACGACATCGCCGAGGTGTTCGCCCGCGTGCTGCTGGCCGACAAGCCGGCGCACCGCATCTACAATTCCGGCGGCCACACGATCAGCCTGGGAGAGCTTGCCGACATGGTGCGCGGCTTCCTGCCGGATGCCCAGATCAGCTTCGAGAAGGAGACCGGCGGCAAGGAGATCTCCGGTAACTACCTGATCGACAATTCCCGTCTGATCCAGGAATTCTCGCTGCAATACCGGCCGTTCCGCGAACGGGTGCTGCAGATCATCAACGACGTGCGGGCGCAGGAAGGCTTGCCGCTGGTGGCCGGCTGACGGCGTAATCTTCTTGCCTTCCCGCCGGAGCCAGGCTTAATGTTGCAATGCAGCATAGGGAGGCGTCCTTCACACCAGACGGGTCTGCTGCGGGCCCGGCATTGGAAGGGCATCTGTATGACCGGTTACGAAGACATGGGTGAAAACCTGCTTCTGGCCATGGAGGGAAACCGGCAGATCGCCGTCGCCCTGGCCGAGAGCCTCTCCTCCGCCATGGTCCGGTTGCGACAATGGATCGCCAGGCCGCTCCGGTCGCACCGGTCGCACCGGTCGCACCGGTCGGCCTCGTCGCCGACTTGAAGATCGCCCTGGTTCGCCATCCTGCCCCGTCGATCGGGGCAGGTATCTGCTACGGCCGGCTGGATGTAGGCCTAAGCCCGGACGGGGTTTCCGCCGTTCCGGGCATCGTCAGCCAGCTGGCCGATTTTCCGGCGCGGAAGGTATGGAGCAGTCCGGCACGGCGTTGCCTGACGCTGGCCGATGCGATGTCGGCGGACGGGCGGCCGCCGAGGCAGGCGGATGAACGGTTGCAGGAACTGGATTTCGGCGCCTGGGAAGGCGCGCGATGGGACGACGTGCCCCGTGAGCCACTCGATCGCTGGGCCGCCGATCCGCTAGGCTTTGCGCCGCCGAAGGGCGAGAGCGGCGCGGCGTTGATCGCACGGGTCCGGTCGTTTCATGCGCATCTTGTCCGGGAGCGGCAGGATTGCGTGGTGGTGTCGCATGGCGGGCCGCTGAAGGTTCTGTCGGCATTGCTGCGGGGTGAAGAAGTGGATCTTCTGGCCAAGGCGCCGGCATTCGGCTGGATCGACAGGATTACCTGCTGAACGCCTATGCCGCGAGGGCGGTGAGCACGAGGCACTCGACGACGATCTCGGTCGCCCCCAGCACGTCGCCGGTGTAGCCGCCGATCTGCCGTCGTGCGAGCAACGCCATGCAGGCTGTGCCGATCACGGCCGAAGCGATCGCGCGAAATGCCACCGGCACGCCAAGAAGAACCCCCGCCGTCAGCAGCGCAATGGCAAGTCCGGCCGCCGCCGGGCCGGGGGGAACCCGCCCGAGCGAGGCGCCCAGCCCGTCCGCGCGGGCCGGTTGCAATGCCAGTAACAGAACGATCATCGCCGCCCGGCCGAGCACCCCGGCGACGATCAGGCCGATCAGAACAGCAAAGGGCTCCGCCATCGCGGCAATGGCGGTGCCGCGCAGTCCCAGCGACAGGATCAGCGCGATGGCGCCATAACTCCCGATGCGGCTGTCGCGCATGATCTCCAGCTTGCGGTCCCGCCCGCGCCCGCCTCCGAAGCCGTCGGCAGTGTCCGCCAGCCCGTCCTCATGCAAGCCCCCGGTGATCAGCATCAAGGCCGCCAGCGTCCAGCTGGCTGCCAGGGCGGGCGGCATGCCAACCCAGGCGGCGAGCCAGTACACGATGCCGCCCAGCAACCCGACCTTCAGTCCGACGACCGGATAGGCCCAGACGCAGTTCGCATAGTTCACCACCGCGCCGGCCGGCAGGAATGGCCCGGCCGGCAGGCGGGTCAGCAGCCCGAAGGCGGCGGCCAGTTCATGCAGCCGGCGCTTCACGCGCGGTCGGTCACGCCGGCCTGCGCGAAGGTCGCCATGCCCTGGTGGCAAGCAAGCGCGGCGCGCAGCAGCAGCACCGCGACCGCGGCCCCGGAGGCCTCGCCCAGGCGCATGCCCAGATCGAGCAGCGGTACCAT
Source organism: uncultured Alphaproteobacteria bacterium (assembly GCA_963839645.1). Taxonomy (GTDB): domain Bacteria; phylum Pseudomonadota; class Alphaproteobacteria; order Acetobacterales; family Acetobacteraceae; genus PALSA-911. Next base: position 90,132 of record CAWIVZ010000007.1, read on the forward strand.
GCCCAGCGCGTCCACCAATCCGCGATGCCCGGCTTCGGCGGACACATGCGCGATCGTCGCATGATCCAGCCCGCCCGCCGCCAGCTTGGCCAGCGGCGCCGCCGCGGCGGTGCAGACAAAGCCATCCAGCAGCACCGGGATCGCCTGGTGCCGCGCCGCCAACGTGGCGCCGAGGATCGCCGCCAGTTCGCGCCCGCCGAGTGCTGCGGCGACCAACAGCGGATCGTGCAACAATCCCGCGTGCCGCGCCAACCCGGCGTCGATCGCGCCGATCTTGCGCGCCAGCCCGGCATCGTCGACGCCGGTGCCGCGCCCGGCCCAGCGCGCGCCATCGCCGCCGAACAGCGCGGCGGAAATCGCCGCTCCGGCGCTGGTATTGCCGATGCCCATCTCCCCCAGGCACAGCAGATCGGTGCCTGGCTCCACCGCCTCGTAACCGGCGGAAACCGCCCGCAGAAACTCGGCCTCGTCCATCGCCGGAACCATGGTGAAATCGGCCGTCGGCGTATCAAGCTCGATCGGGATCACCCGCAGCTTCGCCTGGGCAAGCTCGGCCAGTTGGTTGATCGCCGCCCCCCCGGCGGAAAAATTCGCCACCATCTGGCCGGTCACGGCCGGCGGGTAGGGCGAAACCCCCCGCGCGACAACGCCATGGTTGCCGGCGAAAACGATCACCTCCACCCGATCCAGCCGCGGCATATCGCGTCCCTGCCAGCGCCCGAGCCAGGCGGCCAGCTGTTCCAGCCGGCCGAGGCTGCCAGGCGGCTTGGTCAGGTTCCGCTGGCGCGCCTGCACCGCGGCTTCCGCCACGGCGCTGCCCGGCGGCAGGTTCCGGCAGGCGTCGCGGAGTCCGGTCAGATCGGCAAATCGCGTCATGTCTGTCCTGGTCCCCCAGCAGGGGCGATGGCGTGAAAATAGGAACCGGTAACGAAGCCCCGCCGGCCGCCGGCCGGACCCAAGGCCGTGCCCCGGGCGTCGCGCAAATCGGCGAGCGGCGCGTCGGCGCCGGCATCCGGCGTGGTGGCGTAGTGGAATTCATGCCCGCGCACCACGCTGCCGGCGGCACCGAGCGGGCAGGGGGCCAGCAGCGTTGCCTCGCGATAGCCCAGATGCAGTTTCCGGCGGGCAAAGCTGCTGTCATGGCCGAGCAGACCCGTCATCGCATGGGTCGTTCCCTCGGCATCCCGCAACGTCTTTCCCAACACCATGTAGCCGCCGCATTCGCCGTGCACCGGGCGCGTTGTTCCGAAATCGGCCAGCCCGGATTTGAACCGGCTGGCGGCGGCCAGCCGCGCGGCGTGCAGTTCCGGATAGCCGCCCGGCAGCCAGCAGGCATCGCAGCTATCGGGTGGCGCTTCGTCGGCCAGTGGCGAAAAGGTCAGGATCTCCGCCCCGGCCCGGCGCCAGGCCTGCAGCAGATGGGCATAGACGAAGCTGAACGCGGCATCCGATGCCAGGGCGATGCGCTGTCCGGGCGGAGGCAGCGTCCGAACCGGGCCGTGCCGATCGGCGGCGATCGGCGCCGCACAGGCAAGGATCGCGTCCAGATCCAGCTCGCGCTCCGCCAGATCCGCCAAGCGGTCCAGATAGGCCGCGAGTTCGCCATGCTCCCCGGCCTGCACCAGCCCCAGATGCCGTTCCGGCAGGCCGATCGAGGGATCGCGCATCACGCAGCCCAATACTGGCACGCCGGCGGCGGCGATCGCCGCACCGGCACCGTCCCGATGGCGCGGGCTGGCAGCGCGGTTCAGCACCACGCCGCAGACACGCACCTGCGGATCGTAGGTCGCAAACCCGTGCGCCACGGCGGCGGCGGACTGGGACTGGCCGCTCACATCCAGCACCAGCACCACCGGCAAGCCAAAGCGCGCCGCCAGGTCGGCGGCGGTGCCATGCCGTCCCGGCTCGCCACCGACGCCGTCGAACAGGCCCATGGCGGACTCGATCACCAGAATATCAGCGCCGGCGGCCGCATCGGCGGCAATCGATGTCAGCAGATCGGGCGGCATGGCCCAGCTATCCAGATTGACGCTCGGCGCCCCACTGGCGGCGGCGTGAAACGCGGGGTCGATATAGTCGGGTCCGGACTTGCCGGCGCGTACCACAAGGCCGCGCCGGCGCAGGGCGGCGATCAGCGCCAGCGTGATCGTGGTCTTGCCGCTGCCCGAACGCGGGGCGGCGATGATCAGACCCCGGGTCATGCCGCCGCGCTCCTGCCGCCGTGACACCGCCTGAACGTGCCGATATAGAAGATGCCGTGCAGAATGAGCGTCCGCTTCGCCGTGGCTGGACCACGGGCGCCTGCGCCACCGCGGCGGCCAAGGCCGCCTGCGTGGCGCTCCACAGCGGCGCGTTCCCCGATCCCGTCGAGATCACCCTGCCGCGCGGCGGCCACGCCGCCTTCGCGCTGGCGGAAACCAGCCTGACTGCCGGCAGCGCGACCGCAGGCGTGGTGAAGGACGCCGGCGACGACCCGGACGTAACGCACGGCGCCCTGGTCCGCGCCACCCTCCGGCGCGGCGCGCCCGGCTCCGGCATCCTGTTCCGCGCCGGTCCCGGCGTCGGCACGGTCACAAGGCCCGGCCTGCCGATCCCGCCGGGCGAACCCGCCATCAACCCCATCCCACGCCAGATGATCCGCACCGCCCTGGCCGAGGCGACCGGGAACGACAATCCCGACCTGATCGTGGAAATCTCCATCCCCGATGGCGAGACCCTGGCGCAGAGCACGCTGAACCCGCGCCTCGGCATCGTCGGCGGCCTGTCGATCCTCGGCACCACCGGCATCGTCATTCCGTTTTCCTGCGCCGCCTGGATCGACAGCATCCATCGCGGCATAGACGTCGCCCGCGCCATCGGCCTGGACCACGTCGCCGGCGCCACCGGGCGCAACTCCGAACTGGCGGTGCAGAAGCTGCACGGGCTGGAGGAAGCCGCCCTGATCGAGATGGGCGATTTCGTCGGCGGCATGCTGAAATACCTGCGCACGCATCCGGTTGCACGCGTGACCATCGCCGGCGGCGTGGCGAAGATGACCAAGCTGGCGCAGGGCCGGCTCGACCTTCATTCCAAGCGCGGGTCGGTGGATTTTTCCGCAATCGCCACGCTGGCCGGCGGCTCCCCCGCCCTTGCCGCCGCGATCGCCGGGGCCAATACCGCTGCCGAGGCCTTCACCCTGGCGCAAGCGGAGGGCCTCGCTCTTGGCGACAAGGTCGCCGGCCTGGCCTGGAAGACCGCCGCCGCTGTGCTGGAAGGGTCCGGGATCGAGCTGGAAATCCTGCTGTTCGACGCGGCCGGGCACGCTGGCCGGACGCGCCGGGTTCCGGCCGGTTCATGGCGCCCCCCGGAAGCGCCGCTGATACCCGGGGTCGTACAGCGCGCTGTCGCGGAAACCCTCGGCCGCCAGCGCCGGCCCGACCAGCACCAGCGCGGTGCGCTCGATCGGATCGGCCGCATGCTGCGCCACGATATCGCCCAGGCGTCCGCGCAGGATGCGCTCGTCGGGCCAGCTCGCCCGCTCGACGATCGCGACCGGGCAATCGGCGCCATAGAACGGGATCAGTTCCGCCACCATCCGCTCCAGCGCATGGATCGCCAGGTGCACCGCCAGCGTCGCGCCGGTGGCGGCGAACGCCGCCAGCGTTTCGCGCGGCGGCATTGCGCGACGCCCGGCCGGACATCCGCGTCAGCACCACGCTCTGCGCCACTTCCGGCACCGTCAGCTCCCGCCCCAGCGCCGAGGCGGCGGCGGCGAACGCCGGCACGCCGGGCGTCAGCGTGTAAGGAATGCCATGCCGTTCCAGCCGGCGGATCTGCTCGGCCACCGCGCTGTAGATCGACAGATCGCCGGAATGCAGCCGCGCGACATCCTGCCCGGTCGCGTGGGCGGCCACGTACTCGGCCTCGATCGCATCCAGCGTCATCGGCGCGGTATCCACCAGCCGCGCCCCGGCCGGGCAATGCGACAGCAGTTGCGGCGGAATGATGGAGCCGGCGTAGAGACACACCGGACAGCTCGCCAGCAGATCGCGCCCGCGCAGCGTGATCAGGTCGGCCGCCCCAGGCCCGGCGCCGATGAAATGCACCGTCATGGCGCCACCGCGATGGCGCAGGTGGCGCCGGCGCTGGCGATGCGCGGCAGTCGCAGGCGCGCATCCGGCCCGGCCGCGGCCAGCGCGCTGCCCTCCGCGACCGACGCGGTGCCGGTCGCCGCCTCGGCCCGCTCGGATCGCGTGATGCAGCGCGGCTGGGCGGCGGCCAGGTCCGCGGCCGAAACGCGCAGCAGCGTCAGCCCCAGCAGGAAGGCCGCTTCCTGCAATCCCGGCTCCTCCGCCTTGAACTCCGGCGTGGCCAGGGCGTCGGGTTCGCAGGCGGCCAGCGCGGCGGCCTGGCGCACGAGGCCGGCGATCTCCTCGGCAGGGCAGCCGGTGCGGCAACCGATCCCGGCGACGATCATGGCTTTGTTACCGCCCACTGGGTCACCGGCATCGCCGGGCGGAAGCCATGCATGCGGCCGATGCCGTCCAGCCGTTCGACCGACAGCCGGGCGAGCGTGCCGCCGTAATCGCCAAACGCCCGGAACAGAACGGCTTCGGTTTCGATGGTAACGGCATTGGCCACCATCCGCCCGCCCGGCTTCAGGGCGGCCCAGGCGGTGGGCAGCACGCCATCGTTCTGCGCGCCGCCGCCGATGAAGACCGCATCCGGCGGCGGCAGGCCGTGCAGCGCGGCGGGCGCGGCGCCGCCGACAACGTGCAATTCCGGCACCCCCAGCGCCAGCGCGTTGCGGGTCACGCGCGCGGCCCGTTCCGCATGGTGCTCGATGGCAATGGCGCGATTGGCGGGATGGCGCAGCATCCATTCGATGGAGATCGACCCGGACCCGGCGCCGATATCCCACAGCAATTCGCCGCGCCGGGGCGCCAGCGCGGACAGCGTGACGGCGCGGATCTCCCGCTTGGTGATCTGCCCGTCATGCTCGAAGTAGCTGTCCGGCAGGCCCGATGCCAGGGACAGGATTCGGGCCCCCGGCAGCGCCGCCACCTCGATGCCGACCAGGTTGAGTGGCGCCAGATCGTCCGGCAGGTCCGTGTCCGCCGCGAACGTCCGGATCGCGCTCGCGCGGGCCGCCCAGGGCTTCCAGCAGGTGCAGCCGGGAGGGGCCGAAACCATTGGCGCGCAGCAGCGCCGCAAGCTGCGCCGGCGTGCCGGCGTCGGCCGACAAGGCGAGAATTCTGGCTCCCGGTTGCAGCAGCGGCACAACGGCGCCGAGCGGCCGGCCGCAGAACGAGATTGTCGCGGTGTCCTGCAACGTCCAGCCCAACCGGGAACACGCCAGCGAGAACGCCGAAGGCGCCGGCAGGCTCATTGTTTCCTCCGGCGCCACCACGCCCGCCAGCGTGGAGCCGATGCCGTAGCAATACGGATCGCCGGAAGCGAGCACCACCACCGGCTTGCCGCGCTGTGCGAGAATGGCCGGAAAAGCGTCGGCGATCGGGCTCGTCCAGGCCAGCCGCGCGCCGCGGATCAGCCCGTCCGCCAGCGCCAGATGGCGCGCCCCGCCGACGACGAGCGCCGCATCTGCTATCAAGGCGCGGGCTGCCGCCGGCAGCCCCTCGACACCGTCCTCGCCGATTCCCACGATGGCGAGCCAGCGGTTGGGCGGTTTCATCGGCTGTCTCCGGAGTGCCTGCCGACATGCTGCGCGTTCTGATCCTGGGCGGCACCACCGAAGCCTCCGCGCTGGCCCGCGCGCTGGCCGGCGATACCCGGTTCGGTCGCGATCGCTGTCGTTCGCCGGGCGCACCCGCGCGCCGGTACTGCCGCCGATCGCGTGGCGCATCGGCGGGTTCGGCGGTGGCGCCGGCCTGGCAGCCTATTTGCGCGCCGAGCGGATCGACGCCCTGATCGATGCCACGCACCCCTTCGCCGCGCGCATGTCCGCCAACGCCTGCGAAGCCGCCATCGCTGGCCGGCGTCCCGCTGCTGCGCATCAACCGGCCGGAATGGCAGCCGGTCGCGGGCGATCGATGGACCGGGGTTGCCGACATGCACGGCCGCCGCGCGGGCGCTCGGCGAAGCGCCGCGCCGCGTGCTGCTGACCATCGGCCAGCAGGATCTGGCGCCGTTCGTCGCCGCGCCCTGGCATGACTACGTGATCCGCAGCGTCGATGCACCGGCGCCGGAGGCCCTGCCGCCGCGCTGCCCGGTGCTTACCGCGCGCGGGCCGTTCGCCGAGGCGGATGAGCGCGAGCTGATGGCCGACCGACAGCATCGATGTGCTGGTCACCAAGAATTCCGGCGGCAGCGCCACGGCGGCCAAGCTCGCCGCGGCACGCACGCTCGGCCTGCGAGGTCGTGATGATCGTGCGTCCGCCGGTGCCGGAGGCTGCCGAGGTCCCGGATGCCGGGGCGGCGCTGGATTGGCTGGAGCATCACGCGGCTTCCACGCCGCGCGGCGTGTAAACCCACGCCGTGCCATCCGCCCGCTCGATGCGGCGGGTCGCCGCCGACCCGATCAGCACCAACGTCCGCATGTCCGCCCGCACCGGGTCGGCGTCCGCCAACGGAACGATATCGATGGTTTCATCGGCCCGGCTGACGGCGGTGGCGAAAACCACCGGCGTCGCCGCCGGCAGAATCTCGCGCAGCAGCGCAAAGGCGGCGCCGAGTTGCCAGGGCCGGGCGCGGGAGATCGGATTATACAGCGCAATGACAAAGCCCGCGCCGGCCGCGGCCTGCAGGCGCCTTGTCACGACGCCCCAGGGCTTGAGGTTGTCGGACAGCGAAATGGCGCAGAAATCATGCCCGAGCGGCGCCCCGATCCGCGCCGCCACCGCGAACATGGCGGAGATGCCGGGGATCACCTCCACGTCGATGCCACGCCATTCCGCATCGCCATGCTCGATCGCCTCGAACACCGCGCTGGCCATGGCGAACACCCCGGTATCCCCGGACGAAACCACCGCGACCTGCCGTCCCGCAGCCGCCAGTTCCAACGCATGCCTGGCGCGGCTGATCTCCGCCCGGTTGTCCGACACATGGCGCGCCAGACCCTCCCGCGGCGGCACGCGATCCACATACGGGCCATACCCAACCAGATCCGTTGCAACGGATAGCACCGCCGTGGCCTGCGGCGTCTGCATGGCGGGGTCGCCGGGGCCGAGCCCGACCAGGTACAGCTTGCCGCTCATCGTGGCCGCTGCCGTCCGGGGATCAGCACCATGGCGAAATAGGGCGCGGTCGCCTCCGTCATCTCGCTCAGTTTCACGATCCGCTCGCCGGGCATGGTGCCCCGCTCGACATACACGGCTCGGTCTGTCAGTCCGGCGGCCCGGATCGCGGAGCGGATCTTCGGCAGGTTGCGGCCAACCTTCAGGATCACCGCGGCGTCGCATTGCGCCAGGCGCCCGGCCAGGCTCGCTTCATCCAGCGTGCCGGGCAACACCGACAGCACGTCGTCGCCATGGGCGAACGGCAGTCCGGCCCGGCTCCAGCATCCGCTCATGCCGGGCACGCCCGGCACCGTCTCGCGGCGGTAGGAACCTCCCAGCCGGTCGAACAGATACATCGCCGAACCGTAGAAGAACGGATCGCCCTCGCACAGCAGCGCCACGTCCCGCCCGGCGTCCAGATGCCCCGCGATCTCCGCCGCGCTGCCTCGATAGAAGCTGCCGAGCTCGGCGACGTAGCGCGGATCGTCGACGGCGATTTCGGTGGTGTAGGGATACTCGAACCGAAGCTCGACGGTCGCCGCGCCGCACATGCGCGCCGGCGATGCTGCGCGCATGCCCGGCGCGGCCGCGCTTGGCGAAGAAGGCCACCACCGGCACGGCGCCGATGATGCGCGCCGCCTTCAGGGTCAGCAACTCCGGATCGCCCGGCCCCATGCCAACGGTGTACAGCGTGCCCGGCGACATCATTCGGCCTCGCTCGCCAGCGCATTGACCGCGGCCACCGCCATCGCGCTGCCGCCCTTGCGTCCGGTGACGATCAGGCAGGGCACGCGGCCATCCTCGAGCAAAGCCTGCTTGGACTCGGCGGCGCCGACGAAGCCCACCGGCATGCCGATGATCGCCGCCGGCGGCGTCGCTCCCGCGTCCAGCAGTTCCAGCAGATGAAACAACGCCGTCGGCGCGTTGCCGATGGCCACCAGCGCCCCCGCCATCCGCTCGCCCCACAGATCGAGCGCGGCGGCCGATCGCGTGTTGCCGATCCGCGCCGCCAGCGCCGGCGTTTCGCGGTCTTGCAGGGTGCAGATCACCTCGTTGCCGGCGGGCAGCCGGGCGCGGGTGATGCCATGCGCAACCATCTGCGAGTCGCACAGGATCGGCGAGCCTGCCAGCAGCGCGGCCCGCGCGGCGGCGGCGAAGCCGGCGCCGAAGCGCAGATCCCGCGCGATCTCCACCATCCCGCAGGCATGGATCACGCGCACCGCGATCCGGGCCTCGTCCGGCGAGAGACCGGAAAGGTCGGCCTCGGCGCGGATGGTGGCGAACGAGCGTTCGTAGATCGCGGCGCCGTCGCGGATGTAGTCGCGTTTCATGAAGTTTCCATCAGGAGTTTTGCCGCCTCGGCGAGGCTCAGGCCGGTCGCCTCGGGGGCATCGTTGGCCCGGCCGTTGCGAACCAGGCTGTAGGTGCCGTCCCGGCCCACCAGGGTTCGCGGCGCGGCGGCGGGATGGGCGCAGCCTTTGGCGCAGCCGGATACATGCACCGCCGAGGTCAACGGGATCGCGGCAAGCCATTCCGCGTCGGCGCGGGCGGGAACCGTCCCCGATGCGCAGCCGGGCCGTCCGGGGCAGGCGATGATGTGCCGTCTCGGGTCCCGCGGATCGGTGATCCAACCCTTCGCCGCGTTGCCCAGCGCGGCGGCCCCGCCGACCGGCACGCCGGTGAGAATGACCGAGCGCCACGGGGTGATGCGCAGCGTCCCGTCGCCGAATTGCTCCGAAAGGGCTGCCAGGTCCCGAAGATCGTTCGTGTTCACCTGGCCAAACGGTATCCCCAGGGCGAAACCGCCGGTTTCCCCGGTCAGGGCCCGAAAGCCGATCCAATCCGGCGCGCCCCGCAAATCCGATGGGATGGTCGCAACCAGATCCGATGCCTGGAACAGGGCGAGCGACCCGCCCGATCGCACGAGCTGGCGCATCCGGCGCAAGCCCTCCGATCCGCGAACAAAACCGCGCGCGATGCGCGGCACGGCATCGGCGACCGCACCGGCGTCGCAGGCGGCGCCAAGCGGCTCGCCGTCGATCCAGATCGCCCATTGCGCGCCGACAGCGCGAACGGCGATGTCGGCGCGGACGGTCCGCAGGCTGGCGGCGCCGCCGCCATCCACCAGGAACAGAAACTTGTCCGGCAGTTCCGCGAGATCAGCGGCACCGGCCAGCGCGGCATCCAGCGCACCGGCGATTTCCGTGGTTTGCGGATGCACCCCAGGGTCGGCACCGGCGAGCGGCGAGACCAACAGGTTGTGCCCGGCCTGCCCGCTGGCGATCCCGGCGGCAACCATCGCCTCGGCGAAGGATTGCGCCGAAGCCGCCGTCAGCCCGCGGATCTGCAGATTGCCGCGGTTGGTCAACTCGATCACGCCGCTGCCATGCCGGCCCGCCGCGTCGGCAACAACGCGCGCATCGGCGGCGGACAGCACCGCATGGCGCGGCGGCACGCGAACCAGCCAGCCGTCGCCGGATTGCATGGGCGTGAACAGGTTCGGGCACCAGCCCTTGATCATGGCTCGGGCGTGTCCAAAGTGGCGGCAACCGTGTTGCGCCGGGGGCGCCAAAGGTCGCGGCGCAGCGCGTCCCGGAACCGTTCCGCCATCGCCGCGCGGGCGTCCGGATTGGCCTGGCGCAGGAAGCGGTCCACCTCCGGATCGCCCAGCGTGGCGTCGAACACCAGGTCGAACTGCGCGTCGAAGCGCTGCGCCAGCGTGGCGGAGAAAGCGTGCAGGCCGTCCAGCGCCCGGGCGATCTCCGCCGCGCCGCGATAGCCATGCCGCATCATGCCGGCGATCCACAGCGGGGTTGGCGGCGCGGCCACGCACCACGCGGGTGATCTCCTCGGACAAAGTGCGGGTGCGCGGCGCGTCCGGGCGGGAGGTGTCGGTGTGATACAGCGCCGGAGTTGCCCCCAGCGCCTCGGCGGCGGCGGCGAAACCGCCCTCATGCGCGGCGTATTCGGGGCTTTCCAGCAGATCGGTCTCGGCATGGTCCTGCTGGTGCACGAAGGCGTCCGCCCCGGCAACCCGGGCAGCGAAACCGGCCGCATCGGCAGCCCCCTCCAGCCCGCTGCCATAGGCGCTGGCCGAGCCGGCCAGATACGCGGCGCCGAGTTCGGCGCGATCCCGCCAGGCCCCGCGGGCGATCTGCTCGCCAACGCCCGCGCCATAATCGCCGGGCGCCGCGCCGTAGATCGCGGGTGGTCGCCTGCCGCAGCGCATCGCCCTCCAGCCCGCGCGCGGCGGCGGCCAGGGGGTTCCAGTCCGCCGCCTCGTCGCGCGCCGCGATCGGCGCGCACGGCGCTGTCGAACAGCGCGATCTGGGTGGCGAACGCGTCGCGGAACAGGCCGGAGATGCGCAAGGTCACATCCACGCGCGGCCGGTCCAGCAGAGCGAGCGGCAGGATCTCGATGCCGCCGACCCGGTTGGAGCCGTCGTCCCAGATCGGGCGCGCGCCCATCAGCACCAGCGCCAGGGCGAGGTCCTCGCCGCCGGTGCGCATGCTGGCGCTGCCCCAGAGGTCGATCACCACGCTGCGCGGCCAGTCGCCATGGTCCTGCCGGTGCCGGCGCAGCAGATCGGCGGCGGCTTTCTCGGCCAGCAGCACGGCGGAGCGGGTCGGCACGGCGCGGGGATCGATGGTGAACAGGTTGCGCCCGGTGGGAAGCACATCCGCCCGCCCGCGCGTGGGCGCGCCGGCCGGGCCGGGCGCGACGAACTTGCCTTCCAGCGCGGCCAGCAGAGCGGCGCCCTCGGCGTCGGCGCAGCGATCCAGGTCGGCGGCAAGCGTGGCTTCGGGCACGGCGGGCGAGGCGCGGCGCAGGGCTTCCAGCAATATGTCGCGGCGGCGCGGCGCAGTGGCGAAGATGTGCAGCCCATCGCGGATCTGCAGATCCTTCACGTCGCACAGATACGCATCCAGCCGGGCCAGGGCCTCGTCGTCCGGCGCGTCCTGGCGGATGCCGCTTTCGGCCAGCAGCCCGGTCTGTGCCGCCCGGTCCAGGATCTCCCGGCGCAGCAGCGCCCCCCGGCGGCGGTCCAGGCCGTCGGCGGCGGCGTATTCGTCGATCAGGCGTTCCAGTTCCACCGCCGGCCCGTGCGATCCGGCTGTGGTCAAAGGCGGGGTCAGATGGCCGATCGTCACCGCGCCCAGCCGGCGCTTGGCGGCGGCGGCCTCGCCGGGGTTGTTGACGATGAACGGGTAGATCACCGGCAGGCCGCCGATCAGCGCGGCGGGAAAGCACGCCTCCGACAGCGCGACAGCCTTGCCGGGCAGCCATTCCAGCGTGCCGTGGGTGCCGAGATGGACCATGCGCATGGATGCTTTCCACCTCGCGCAGCCACAGATGGAAGGCGATATAGGCGTGGCGCGGCGGCAGATTCGGCGTCGTGGTAGCTGGCCTTGCGGTCCAGCCGGTTGCCGCGGTCCGGCTGCACGGCCAGCACCAACGATCCCAGGCGGCAATGGCGCAGGGTGAACCAGCCTTCCGACAACGCGGGATCGTCCTCCGCCTCGCCCCATGCGGCAATCACGCGCTCCCGCGCCGCCGCCGGCAGTTTGGCGAACAGACGCCGATAAGCCGGCAGATCGAGGAACGGCGTGGGGGGACCTTCGCACAGCAGCGCCGCCATTGTGGCAGACTCCGGCGTAGCCGGGCCGGTCGCGTAACCGGCGCCGCGCAGCAATCCCAGGATCGCGGCCAGGCTGGCGAAGCTGTCCAGCCCCACGGCATGCGCGATCTGCCCGCCCGCGCCGGGGTAATCCGACAGCACGACCGCGATCCGCCGCTCTGCCGCCGCCGTGGCGGCCAGCCTGGCCCAGCCCGCGGCCCGGTCGGCGGCCAGCGCGATGCCGGCCGGGTCCGGGCGATTGACGCTGCGGGCGAATTCCAGCCCCGGCTCCAGTTCCGCCTCGGCCTTGAAGGAAATCGCGGTCGTCAGCAGCCGGCCATCGAGTTCCGGCAGCACCACCTGCATCGCCAGATCGGTCTGCGACAGGCCACGGAACCCGTCTCGCCAGGCCTCGATCCCGCCAACCGCGAGCACGAGTTGCAGCACCGGAACGCCGCCCGCGTCGAGCGGCGAGCCGCCCGCGTCGCGCCGGGCGGAAAACCCGGTGGCGTTGAGCACCACGGCCGGGCGCAGGGCGCGCAACTGCGTTTCCACGAACCCGGCGGCCGCCGGGTGCTTCAGGCTGTCGACATAGACCGCGCGCACGGCCAGGCCGCGCTCGACCAGCGCGGCGGCCAGGGCGTCGATGGGCGCGAGATCGCCGGCCAGCAGATGCGAGCGATAGAACACGATCACCGCCAGCGGCCGGTCATCCGCCTCGCAGGGCAGGGGATACATCCCCGCGCTCGGCACCTGCTCGGCGATGGCCCCGTCATCCGGTCCCCTGCCGGCCAGATGCCAGCACAGAGCCAGGGCATGCGCGGTGTTCTCCGGCCCGCCCTCGCGCAGCAACGCCTCCAGGCGCGCCAGTTTGCCGGGCTCGACGGTGGAAAGCTCCACCAGCCGTGGATCGTCGCGCACATCGCCCGGCATCATCGCCAGCGCGATCCCGCGCGCCCGGCAGGTGGCGGCGATTTCCTCGGCCCCGTAGCGCCAGTAATCCAGCCCCCCGAGCAGCCGCACCACCACGCATTTCGCCCCGGCGATCACCTGCTCGACATACAGATCCACCGACATCGGATGCCGCAGCCGCGCCAGATTGGCGAGCCTCAGGCTGGGCCGCCGCTCCCCCATCGCCGTCCAGGCCGAGGCCAACGAACCCAGATCGCTGTCGGAGAACGACAGGAACACCAGATCGGCCGGCGTCTGGCCGAGATCGGTCGCGGTCTCCTGCTCGTCGAGCGTCTGGGTTTCGCGGACCAGGAGGTGCAAGGGATCAGACCGGCTCGGCCGCCAGGATCGCGGCCTCGATGCCCGCCCGGTCCATGCCGGTCTGGCCGATCACCACCACATGCCCGGCCCGCGTCCTCGCCTTCCGCCCAGGGGCGGTCGAAATGCTGGCGAAAGCGCGCGCCGACGCCCTGCATGGCCAGGCGCATCGGCTTGCCGCGCACGGCGGCAAAGCCCTTCATGCGCAGCACGCCATGCGCCTCGGCGGCCAAAGCCAGCCGGGCGATCAACGCGTCGGGCGCGTCGATCTCCGGCAGAGCCACGACGAAACTCTCGAAATCGTCGTGCTCATGCGCGCCGTCCTCGGCGTCGTGGTGCGACGGGCGGGCGGCCAGATCGTCCTCGGCCGCGGCTCCCAGGCCGAGCAGGATCGCGGGATCGAGCCTGCCCTCGCGCGTCGCCAGCACCTTCACCGCGCGCGGGATCGCCCGGGCGATCTCGGCCTGCAAGCGGCTGGTCGCGGCGTCGTCCAGCAGGTCGGTCTTATTGAGCAAAATCAGATCCGCGGCCTGCAACTGGTCCTCGTAGACCTCCGCCAGCGGGTTGTCGTGATCCAGCGAGGGATCGGCCGCGCGCTGGCGGGCGATGGCTTCCAGATCGTCGGCGAACCGCCCGGCGGCGACGGCGGGACCGTCCACCACGGCGATCACCCCGTCCACCGTCACCCGGGCGCGAATGCCGGGCCAGTTGAACGCCTTGATCAGCGGCTTCGGCAAAGCCAGGCCGGAGGTCTCGATCAGGATGTGCTCGGGCGGGTTGGGACGGTCGAGCAGTTTTTCCATCGCCGGCAGGAAATCGTCGGCCACGGTGCAGCACAGGCAGCCATTGGACAGCTCCACGATGTCGTCGTCCTCGCAGCCGGCGATGCCGCAGCTGCGCAGGGTGTCGCCGTCGATGCCGAGCGAGCCGAACTCATTGACGATGATCGCCAGGCGCCGTGCCGCCGGCGTTCTCCAGCACGTGGCGCACCAGCGTGGTTTTCCCGGCGCCGAGAAAGCCGGTGATGATGGTGGCCGGGATTTTGCCAATTTGGGTCATGCGCGTGGCTCCGGTGCGGGAAAATCGGGTGCGGGAAAGCGGGCGACGATCGCGGATTTCAACGAGGCCGGGCGGCGGGACGGCATGACCGTGCCGGTTTTGGACGCACCATACGATGCGGCATAGGCCAGGATGTCCGCGGCATCCGCGATCGCCAGCCCGCCGAGCAGATAGCCCCATTTGCCCGCCATCGAGATCGCCGCGGTGCAGCCGCGCTCACAGGATGCCAGGCACACAACCTCGCGCAGTTCGACCGGCAACGCCGGATCGCCCTCCAGCAGCCGGGCGATTTCCGCGTGCAGATGCGCGCCGGGCGGCGTCGCGCCCTCGGCCAGGGGCTGGCCGGCGCGGCAGGTCATGCAGATGTGCAGGCAAGGAACGGCTTCTTCCATCGGACCCCCAACGCGGTTCTTCTGCGGCCGCACCGGGTGGACACCACGGGCGGACACGGGGGTACTGCACCGCCTTCGGAACAGCGTCCGAAGGCCGACGGGCGAACGCGTCGTCGACACCGGGGCACCCCGCCCGACATCACGGCTGGTCCGGCGATCCTTGCGATCACCGGGGATGGCAGGTCTCCTGGCTCACGGATCCGGCGTTTACGCGCTTGCGCACGGTAACACCTCGCTGCCCGTCGGCCTTCCCGGATACCTCCAGTGGCCGTGCGACGGGCTGCTTTCCGCTTACAGTTGCGGGGGCAGCCGCGGCATTGGGGGAAACCCCCGCACCGCATTCCCTTTTCACCTTCCGCATGGAAGGACCATCTGGGAACGGTTATTAGCGGTCATGCCCATCATCCGTCAAAGACCTGCGACCGATGACCGATCGCCTGACGCTCGTTCTGGGCGGCGCCCGATCCGGCAAGAGCCGCCATGCCGAGGCATTGGTGACGGCCCATCCGCCGCCCTGGGCCTACATCGCCACGGCCCAGGCCTTCGACGAAGAGATGCGCGAACGCATCGCCCAGCATCGAGCGCGGACGTGGCGACGGGCTGGCACACGGTCGAGGCGCCGCTGGACCTCCCTGGTGCGCTGGCCGATGCCGGCAACGCGCCGGCGCTGGTCGACTGCCTGACGCTGTGGCTGACCAATCTGATGCTGGGGGAACACGATCTACCCGCCGCCATCGCGGCCTTCGAATCGGCGCTCTCTGCCCGCATTGCGCCGACGGTGCTGGTCAGCAACGAGGTCGGCCTCGGCATCGTGCCGGATAACGCCCTTGCGCGCGCGTTCCGCGACCAGGCCGGCCTGCTGCACCAGCGCATCGCCGCGCGTCGCCGATCGGGTATGCTTCATGATGGCCGGCTTGCCGCTGGTTCTGAAGTAGGACGATGAAGATGGAAGACGCCGAGGCCCACCACCGCGCCAAGATGCAAAAGCGCAAAGCCGTGCAGGACGCGGAAGTTGCGGAAAAAAAGATCGAGAAAGGCCTGCTGATCGTCCACACCGGCGCCGGCAAGGGCAAATCCACCGCGGCCTTCGGCCTGCTGCTGCGCATGCTCGGGCATGGCCGCAAGGTTGGCGTCGTGCAGTTCATCAAGGGTGCCTGGTCCACCGGCGAACGCTCGGTTCTTGAACGTTTCCCCGACCTCGTCACCTGGCACACGATGGGCGAGGGCTTCACCTGGGAAACCCAGGACCGCGCCCGCGACATCGCCGCCTGCCGCCGCGCCTGGGACAAGACCCTGGAACTGCTGCACCGCGACGACATCGCCCTGCTGCTGCTCGACGAACTGAACATCGCGCTGCGCTACGAATATCTGTCCGTCGAGGAAGTGCTGGCCGGCCTCGCCACCCGCCCTCCGGGGATGCACGTGGTGATCACCGGCCGCAACGCCCGCCCGGCGCTGATCGAGGCGGCGGACCTGGTTACCGAAATGCTCGCCACCAAGCACCATTTCGCCGCCGGGGTGAAGGCGCAGCAAGGCATCGAGTTCTGACCGCCAGGGCATTGATGTTCCAGGGCACCGGCTCCAGCGTCGGCAAGTCCGTGCTGGTGGCGGGCCTGTGCCGGGCTTTACGGTTGCGCGGGATGTCGGTGCGGCCGTTCAAGCCGCAGAACATGTCCAACAACGCCGCCGTGACGCCGGATGGCGGCGAGATCGGCCGGGCGCAGGCCTTGCAGGCCCGCGCCTGCGGCGTGGCGCCCAGCGTGCACATGAACCCGGTGCTGCTGAAGCCGCAGAGCGAGACCGGGGCCCAGGTCATCGTCCAGGGCCGGGTCTTCGCCACCGCGAGGGCGCGCGACTACCAGGCCCTGAAACCCAGCCTGATGCCCCACGTGCTCGAAAGCTTTGCCCGGTTGAAGGCCGAGGCCGACATCGTGCTGGTGGAAGGCGCCGGCAGCGCCTCGGAGATCAACCTGCGCGAAAACGACATCGCCAACATGGGCTTTTCCCGGGCCGCCGGCGTGAAGGTGGTGCTGATCGGCGACATCGACCGCGGCGGCGTGATCGCCAGCCTGGTCGGCACCCAGGCGGTGCTGGATGCAGCCGACGCCGCGCAGATCCAGGGCTTTATCGTCAACAAGATGCGCGGCGACGCCTCCTTGTTCGCGCCCGGCATGGAAGCGATCGCGGCGCGGACCGGTTGGGCGCCGTTGGGCCTGGTGCCGTTCTTCGGGCCGCTGCGGGAACTGCCGGCGGAGGACGCGCAGGACCTGGCCGAACACGCCGCCCCACGCCGGCCCGGCGCGCGGGTCCGCATCGCCGTCCCGATGCTGCCCCGCATCGCCAATTTCGACGACCTCGATCCGCTATCCGCCGAACCGGACGTCGATCTGACGATGGTGCCGCCCGGCACGCCGCTGCCGGTCTGCGATCTGGTCATCCTGCCAGGCTCGAAAGCGACCATCGCCGACCTGGCGGCGCTGCGTGCCGAGGGCTGGGACATCGACCTCGCCGCCCATCACCGGCGCGGCGGCCGCATTTTTGCGATTTGCGGCGGCTACCAGATGCTCGGCCGCAGCATCGCCGATCCCGCCGGCATCGAGGGGCCGCCGGGCAGCGTGGCCGGGCTGGGATTGCTGGATGTGGAAACCGTGCTGACCGGCACCAAGACGCTGGAGCCGGTCACTGGCACCGTACTGGCCGATCAAACCCGCTTCGCCGGCTACGAGATGCACATGGGCCGCACCACCGGGCCAGCAACGGAGCGTCCCATGCTGAGCCTGTCCGGCGGACGCATGGACGGCGCGGTCTCGGCCGATGGCCGGGTCAGCGGCACCTACGTGCACGGATTGTTCACCGCCGACGGCGCGCGGGCAGGGTTCCTGCGCCGCCTCGGCGCGGTTCCCTCCGGCCGCTCGCACGAAGCCGGGATAGACGCCACGCTGGACGCCTTCGCCGCGCATCTGGAGGCGCATATCGACATCGACCGGCTGCTCAGTATCTCCAGATAAATATCGCGAGAACAAGCCATACCACGGCGAATTGCACCCAACAGGCGCGCCGGTACAGCCCCAGCGCCCGATCCAGATCGGCCAGGCTGGCGTCCGCCCTGCCGTCGCCCATCCAGGCATCCTCGACCCGCGTGGCGCCATAGACCCGCGGCCCGGCCAGGCGCAGCCCCAGCGCACCCGCCATGGCCGCCTCCGGCCAGCCGGCATTCGGGGAGCGGTGCTTGCCGGCGTCGCGCCAAACCGCACGGATGGCCGCCAACGGCGTCGCGTCGCGCTGGAGCGTCGCCGCCAGCACGATCCACAGTGCGGCAAGCCGGGAAGCAGGCAGGTTGATCGCGTCGTCCAGCCGGGCGGCCGCCCAGCCGAACGCCGCATGGCGCTCGGTGCGGTGGCCGATCATGCTGTCGGCGGTGTTCACCGCCTTGTAGAACACGATGCCCGGCAGCCCGCCGATGCCGCACCAGAACGCGGGCGCCACCACGCCGTCGGAGAAATTCTCCGCCAGGCTTTCGATCGCCGCGCGCACCACCCCGGCTTCGTCGAGGCTCGCCGGATTGCGCCCGACGATCTGCGACACCGCCGCCCGCCCGCCGGGCAAGCCATCCCGCGCCAGCCCGTCAGCAACGGCGCGGACATGGGTGAACAGGCTGCGCTGCGCCAGCAGCGTGCTGGCCAGCAGGGCAAGCACGCAACAAGGCGGCCGGCCGCGTCAGCGCGGCGAAAAACCCGGATTGCAGCGCACAGGCCGGCCCGGCCGTCGCCAGCACCAGCGCGATCACCGCCACCACGCCCAATCCGCGCCGCGCCGGGGCGGACAGCGCCGGCCGGTTCAACTCCCGGTCCAGCCAGCCGATCCCCGCGCCGATCCACACGACAGGATGCCGCACGATGCGGTACAGCCCATCCGGATAGCCGAACGCCCCCTCGACGACGAGCGCGCCGGCGAGCATCACGAGGGACAAAGGGATGGTCAGGGAAGTGACGATGTTGCGAAGGACATGCGGCGGTGGCTAGCACGACGGCCAGGGATAGGGCAGGGGCCGTGATCGCCCATGGCGGGCGGATCCAACAGGCCCGCCGCCGCTTTCCCGGCGCGCCCGAGCCTTTCATCGACCTGTCCACCGGGATCAATCCCATGCCGTATCCGATGCCGGCATTGCCGGCGGCGGCGTTCACCCGTCTGCCGGAACCGGAAGCCCTGGATGACTTGCAGACCGTTGCCGCGCGCGCCTACGGCGTGGCCGGCCCGGCAATGGTGGCCGCGGCGCCCGGCACACAGATCCTGATCGACCTGCTGCCCAGGCTGTGGCCGATGCCAGGCGTTGCGGTCCTCGGGCCGACCTACGCCGAGCATATGGCCGCCTGGAGTCGCGGCGGCGCGATGGTCGCCGGCATCGAGTCGCTGAAGTCGACCGGCGATTCGCCGTGCGTCGTGCTCTGCAATCCGAACAACCCGGACGGGCGCCGCCTGCACCCGTCCGTCCTGCTCGCACTGGCGGACCGCCTGGCCGCGCGCGACGGCCTGTTGGTTGTGGATGAAGCATTCGGCGATCTGGAACCACCAGGCGGCAGCCTGGCCCCCAGCCTGCCGCACCCGGCGATCGTGATCCTGCGTTCCTTCGGCAAGACCTACGGCCTGGCCGGGCTGCGGCTCGGCTTCGCGCTGGCGGCACCGGATCGCGCGGCGGAAATCCGCGTGGCGCTCGGCCCTTGGGCGGTGTCCGGCCCGGCCCTGGCGATCGGCGCCCAGGCCCTGGCCGATCGCGCCTGGCTGCAAACAACCCGCCGCCGGCTGGAGGCCGATGTGGCCCGCCTGGATGCCATCCTGAGCGATGCCGGCCTGCGCGTCATCGGCGGCACGCATCTGTTCCGCTTGGCCGACACCCCGGCCGCTGCCGCCCTGTTCAACACACTCGGCAAAGCCGGCATCCTGGTGCGCGCGTTCGACGCCCATCCGCACTGGCTGCGCTTCGGCCTGCCCGGCAGCCGAGGCCGAATGGGTCCGATTGCGCGATGCCCTCCGATAGCGTCACGATCGCGCCAACCAGATCGGCCAGCCCGGGAGCAACGCCATGTCCGAAACCCCCCAGCCCTTAACGGGCGTCCGCGTGCTGGACATCGCCACCTTCCTGGCCGCGCCCTTCTGCGCCACCATCCTGGCCGATTTCGGCGCCGAGGTGATCAAGATCGAGCAGCCCGGCGCCGGCGATCCGCTGCGCCAGTTCGGCACCCAACCGAATGCGGCGACACGCTGGCCTGGCTGAGCGAGGCGCGCAACAAAAGCTGCGTGACGCTGGATCTGCGCAAGCCCGAGGGCGCCGCGCTGTTCCGCCGCCTGGTCGCGGAGTCGCATATCCTGATCGAGAATTTCCGCCCCGGCACGCTGGAGAAATGGGGCCTGGGCTGGGACGTGCTGCGCGAGATCAACCCGCGCCTGGTCATGCTGCGCATCAGCGCCTACGGCCAGACCGGACCGATGCGGGAAAAGCCCGGCTTCGCCCGCATCGCGCACGGCTTCTCCGGCCTCAGCTACCTCGCCGGCGAGCCCGGACGTCCACCGGTGGTGCCGGGGTCGACCTCCCTGGCCGACTACATGTCCGGCGTCTGGGGCGCGGTCGGGGTGATGATGGCGCTGCGCCGGGCCGAGCAAACCGGCGCGGGACAGGTGGTCGATATCGGCCTGTACGAGTCGATCTTCCGCCTGCTGGACGAGATCGTGCCGGCCTACGCCCGCACCGGCTATGTGCGCGAACGCATGGGCGCGGACGTGCCGCAGGTCGTGCCGCACGGCCATTGGTGCACGAAGGACGGAAGCTGGATCGCGCTGGCCTGCACCAGCGAAAAAATGTTCACCCGCCTGATGGAGGCGATGGGCAAGCCGGAACTCGCCGGCCCCGACCAGCTCGGCCCCACCGCCGCCCGGCTGGCCCGGCGCGACGAGGTCAACGCCATCGTCACGGCCTGGGTCGGCGGCCTGGAATTCGACGAGCTGATGGTGCGCTGCGACCGCTACGGCGTGCCCTGCGGCCCGATCATGAACATCGCCGACATCTTCGAAGACCCGCAGTACAAGGCCCGCGGCAACATGCAGACCGTCAGCGACCCCCGTGTCGGCGACATCGTTCTACCCACCGGCATGCCCAGACTGTCGGAAACCCCCCCGACCTTGCGCCACGCCGGCCGCGCGCTGGGCGCCGACACCGATCAGGTCCTGCGCACCCTGCTCGGCCTGTCGACCGCCGACCTGGACCGCCTGCGCACCAGCGGCGCGATCTGACCCGCGGCCGGAAGCAAGGCTGGGGCTCT
>CAWIVZ010000008.1:0-1413128 GCA_963839645.1 uncultured Alphaproteobacteria bacterium
CCTCGGCAACCGAGGGCCGCGCGCCGAACAATAGGCCGATGCCAAGCACGAAAAGCGCCATATGGCGAAGAATTCGGTTCATGATTGCTCCCTGATCACTACGGTTGACCGTATTGTCTGATTGTTCAGGCACGTCATTCTTCCATCCGATTGATGGAAGCCGGCTGATGCGGGTCGGCGGCCATGTCCGTGCGGCAACGCCGGCCTTCAGGTCTTTCTTCCGGCCGAAACCGGCATTCGTGGAAGGTCATCCCGTACCTTCGTTCAGGCCCGAATTCAGCATGGCCAATCCGAAAAAGCTGCACACCGAACGCCGCCCAAGGATGGAACGGTGCCTGCACGCCTAACAGCTAGAAAGCAGACATCACGCAAGAAAAGGCTGGAAGCGCAAACGCCGGATGAATAGCGCCGGTGAGGAGGATGGCCCTGCAAGTCAGTCCCTCCCCTTCGGCTGCGTCCGTGGCAGCCTGTTCTTATTTCCGATAAGCGTAGGCGGGCGATCCTTGGCGAGTCAATCTTTCTCGCCCCGATCGCATATTGTTTCGCCGATGCGATCGGAGCCCTGCGCAGAGGGCGCCTCTTTTGGCTTGCATCCCGTTCGGCTAGCCTGACCGGCAGGAAGCGTAAAGGAAGCAGAATGTCCAGAATGATATCGGTGGCCGGGGTCAACCTGGAACTGGTCGAACGCGGGGCTGGTCGGAAGCTGCTATTCCTGCACGCGGGCGAAGGTCTTGCACCCGACCGGCCCTGGCTGGACATCCTGGCCAAACACTACCACGTGATCGCGCCTCACCATCCCGGCTTCGGCAATTCTGCCCTGCCCGACTGGTTCGCCACGGTGGATGACCTGGCCTATCTGTATCTGGATCTGGCCAGGCAACTGGACCTGAACGATGCCATCCTGACCGGCACCAGCTTCGGCGGCTGGGTCGCTGCCGAAATGGCGGTGCGCAACACCAACCGCTTCGCCAAGCTGGCGTTGGTCGATCCGCTCGGCATCAAGGTCGGCGGCGTGAACGAACGCGACATCGCCGATCTGCATTCCCTGCCCGAGGAAGCCTGCCTGAAACTGACCTGGGCCGATCCGGCGAAAGGCAAGGTTGATTACACCACGCTGCCGGAAACCGAACTCGCTGCGATCGCGCGTGGCCGGGAAGCCTTGGCGCTGTTCGGCTGGAAACCATACATGCACAACCCGCGGCTGAAGAACTGGCTGCACCGGATTGACATCCCCGCAAGGCTGATCTGGGGCGCGAAGGACGGCGTGGTCAGCACCACCTACGCCGAAGCCTGGCGCGGCCGCATCCCCGGCGCCACGCTGGAGGTGATCCCCAACGCCGGCCATTATCCGCATTGGGAACAACCTGACGCCTTCGCCGCCTCACTCACGGCCTTTATCAACGCCTGACCAATCTAACAACCGGAGAACCGCTCGATGCGCGTCTGGTATTTCTCGGAAATGGCCTACCACCCGGCCTGGGAAGAGGGCAAAAAGCGCGGCTCGCTGCGCGTCGTGCTGCCCAATGCCAACTACGACCCGGCCATCGGCCACACCCTGCTGAACCGCTACCTCGACGAGTTCGCGCTGTGCGACGAGGTCGGGCTCGACATCATGGTGAACGAGCACCACGCCACCTCCACCTGCCTGACCGTGTCGGTGCCGATGGCGCTGTCGATCATCGCGCGGGAAACCAAAAAATCCCGCCTGCTCTCGCTCGGCTCCCCGATCGCCAACCGGCCGGATCCGGTGCGCGTGGCCGAGGAAATGGCCTGGCTGGACGTGCTGTCCGGCGGACGGCTGGAAATGGGCCTGGTGAAGGGCGCGCCGTACGAAATCGCCCCGGCCAACTCGGTGCCCGCCCGGCTCATGCGCCGCTACTGGGAAGCGCATGACCTGATCCTGAAGGCGTTGTCCACCACCGACGGGCCGTTCAACTGGGAGGGTGAATATTACCATTACCGCAACGTCAACATCTGGCCGCGGCCGATCCAGCAGCCGACGCCGCCAGTGTGGATGACGGGGCTGAGCCCGGATACCGGCAGGATGGCCGCCGAGCGCGGCCATGTCGTCGGTACGCTGCTGTCGGGCAGCGCCGCCAAGCCGATGTACGACGCCTACCGCCAACGCGCGCAGGAACTCGGCTGGACCGCGACGCCGGACCGCTTCGCCTTCGCCGCCGTCATCGGCGTAGGCAACACCCGCGCCGAGGGCTATCGCCGCGCCGACCTGATCGCCGATTACGTGCGCACCAACATGATCGTCGCCGAACCGTTCACCAACCCGCCCGGCTACAATTCGGTCGGGGCCAATGTGGCGATGCTGAAGCACCCTGCCGGGAAGCAACTGACCGACCGCCACGGCAATCCGGTCGACCAGAAAACCGCCACCGTGGAACAACTGATGGAAACCGACACGGTTTTCGCCGGCACGCCCGATGACGTCTATAACCAGATCAAGGATTTCAACGACCGAATGGGCGGGATTGGCCATATCCTGTTCTTCGGCCAGGGCGGGTTCCTCGATCATCACGACACCAAGGAAAATATCCGCCTGTTCGGCCAGGAAGTCATGCCCCGCCTGCGCGAACTCAACCCCGAACCTACCCGCCTGCGCACCGCGGCGGCGGAGTAGCCGGGGTAGGAAGCCAGGCCCGGGGCGATGCCTCCCTCGCTTTGCTTCCTACTCCCGCCACGCCTCGCGGATCAGCAGGGGGAGGATCTTGGGACTGGTGTGGAGGTAGCGGCGGGCCATGCGGCGCGGGTCGCTGGCCAGGCGGTGGAGCCATTCCAGGCCGGCCTGTCGCATCCAACGCGGCGCGCGGGTGGCAGCGCCAGAGAGGAAGTCCAGGCTGGCGCCAATGCACAGGCCGGTGCCGGTGGCTTTGCCGGTGGCCTGGATGGCGGCGGCGAGGATTTCCTGCCGGGGGGAGCCGACCGCCAGCAGCGTGAAGCGGGCGGGATTGGCCAGGGCAAAATCCACCGTTTCGCGCAAGGCCAGGGGATTGTGCTCGAAGCCGGGCGGCGGGTTGTGGTGTGCCGGCGGCGCGATCCCGGTTTTGTGGATAAGCGCCAGAAGATGGCGCGGGTGCAGGCCGATGATGGTGAGCCGTTCGGCCGCGTGCAGATGGCGGCGCAGGATCAGGGCGGTCAGGTCGCTGCCGGGGGCGACCTTGGGGGTAGCAAGACCGAGGCCCGTGGCTACGCGGGCGACGACCCTTGAGTTCAGCAGGCGGAGCAAGGCCTGCTCATACAGGGGTGCCAGCGCCGGGTTCCGGCGCAGGCGCACAAGGTGGTCGGCGTTGGGCGTGACGACGTAGCCGAACGGCGCGCGGCAGGGGCGTTGCGCCAGCCAGGCCGCGGCCTGCGCCGTGTCCAGGTCGGCGAAATCCAGGCCGAGCAGGCGGATACCGGGCGGTGCGGCCATCACATCGCGAACCGCAGGGTGATCAGCACGATATTGCCGTTGTAGTTGCCGCTGGAACCGGATTGCGTGCCAGGCTGGGTGTTCGGAGCGCCTTGCTGGGCATTGAAGGCATAGTCCGCGGAGAGGCGCAGGTTGCGGTTCATCAGCCAGGTGATGCCAGCGCCGAGGCTGACACCGTTCTGCGTCCCACCCCCCTGGGTGAACACCGCGCGTTGCGCGCCTGCGCTGGCATGGAGCAGAACGTTTCGCAAATACTCATGGTCCAGGCGTAATTTGGCGGTGGAGTAGGTGTAGCCGGCGGTCCCCTCCTGTGCCGCATCCTCGATGCTTTGGGTCAGCGTGGCGGTGACCGTGGTCAGGCCGTTGGGGGTCCAGATCAGGCCGGCCTCAGCGATCGGGGCGGAATGGGTGGCGTATTGCGCGGCGGCGAAGTCGCGGACCTCCCAGCCCAGCAGCAGCCGCGCGCGCCAGACGCCGTCGTAATCGTCGTCGATACCGGCCAGCAGTTCGTAGCCGGTGGAATTGCGGCTGGGGCTGCCGGCCTGCGGTTGGGTGTAGGTGGTCTGCGTGGCACGGCCGACGACAACCAGGTTCCGGCCGGGCGCCAGTTCATAGCGGTATGTGATGCCGCCGCGGCCGATGTCCCTGTTGCGATAGCCCTGCGGGCTCGGCGCGCCCAGGATGGTGGTTGCGTCGTAGCGATATTGCGAAAAACTGAGATCCGGAGTGATGGAAGCGCGAACCAGACCGACGCTGTAGGACGTGCGGAGATCATTGACCTGGTAGGCGACCGGCGTGTCGGACGGGATCGCGTCTATCTCGGTGGACGCCTGGTGCAGCGACAGGTGCGCGGCGGCAAGCGTCAGGCGGTCGCGGCCGATATCCATCCCGCCGCCGAGCGAGGCGGTCCAGTTGGTCTGTCCCTGGGCCGGCAGGTTGGGCGTGCGGATGTCGTCCATCCCCGCATAGGCGGCGAGGCTGTCGCGCGAGGCGTTGGACGACACCAGCAGCGACGGGCGGGTCGTGATGCCCCAGCTTCCGGCCGGGTGCGTGGAGCCAAGGACGTTGGTGTTGTAACCGCCTCCCTCCTCCCATGCCGGGTGAAACGTGAAGCCGCCGGCGGAAATGCCGGGCGGGTCGTAGAGCGGACGCATCCGGGTCAGCACGGTCACGCCGCGGGCGGTGTCGTAGCCGGGCACGCCCTCGGGGAAATAGGTATCGAGCCGCTGCGCCCTGGCGGGCGTGACCATGGCCATCAGGACGACGGCGGCAAGGCCCGCGGCGCGGCGCAGCGCGGTGGCGTGGCCGCGTGCCGCCAGCAGGGCGAAAGGCAGAAACACCAGAGTGGCGGCCAGCACGCGCGCGGCGATCAGCGCGGCATCGGCGGCGGCTCCGCCCATGGCCATGCCGAACGCGGCCGGCAGCGCGAAGCCGGCGAGCATGGCGGTAACGCTCACAGCCAGGGACGGCAGGCCGGCGCGCAGCGGACGCAGCGTACCTACCCGCAGCAGCCGTGCGTTCATCGCCAGGCCATACGGGCTGGTCAGCATCTGGGCGCCGGCCCAGACCGCCACCGCCTGCAGCGGTGTGGCCGGACGCAGCAATATCGAGGCCGCAAGGGTCGCGAACAGGGCCGCGAGATTTGTGAACAGCGCGTATTTCGGCTGCCCGATCGCGATGCCGGCGACGCCGCCGGGAAAGCCGAGCAGCACATAGGCCATCAGCACGACCAGCCATTGCGCGGAGCGGCCGGCCTCCGCCCAGACCGGACCGAGCAGCAGGCCTACCAGCGGCTGGATCGCCAGCGCCATAACCGCGCAAAGGGGGAAAGCCACCAGCCCGATCCGGGCGAGGCAGCGGTCGACACAGGCGAGCAGGGCCGGCCGATCGTGCTGATGGCCGGCCATGGCCGGCAGCAGCAGGCGCCAAAGCGCGGTCAGTGATAACTCACGCACCGTGTCCACCAGGCGGAACGCCAGGTGCACCTGGCCCAGCGCCGCAGGGCCGGCGGTGGCGCCGATCAGCAGGGCGAACACGCGATAGCGGCCCTGCTGGACCAGCGTGCTGGCGGTCAGCGGCAGACCGATGCGCAACAGGTCGCGCACCTCCGCCAGGCGGCAGGCGCCGCGTGGGCGCCAGGGAGCGCGCAGCAGCAAGGCCAGCGCGCCAGCGGCGGACACGCAGACCTGCTGGCACACCAAGGCCCAGGCCCCGAAGCCCGCCAGCGCCCCGGCGATGCCGATGGCGGTGCCCAATCCCTGACCGATCACGGCGCGCCCGGCAAGAACCCGGTAGGCTCGTTCGCGGGTCAGCATGCCCTGCACCGGCCCGGCGGCGCCAACCAGCGGCAAGGCCAGTGCCAACACCATGGACATCGCCAGCAGGCGAGGATCGCGCAGTGCCCGCACCAGCCCAAAGCCGGCGGCCAATTGCACGAGCCCAGAAAGGCAGCCGATGCAACAGGAAGCCCAGAACGCGCTGTCGGCCGCCTCGTCCGACAGGTCGGCGCGCTGCACCAGGGCGTCGGCGAACAGCGCGTTCACGCCGACCCAGAGCAGCACATGCACCGCGATGACGGTGGCGGCGGTGCCCAACTCGGCCGGGCCGATGATGCGGGCGATGGCGAAGGCCGACAGGCAGGACAGCAGCCCTGAAACCGCTGCCTCCAAGCCCGACCAGAAGACATGGCTGCCAGTTCCGCTCCATGAAGCGTGCGGCAGGCGGCGCCACCACCGCGGCAGTTCCGCTGCCATCAGGCCAGCGGCGCCAACGCACGGGGCGGCACGGCCATGTCGACCGGCGGCTTCCGGCGCGCGGCCAGGGAGGGCACGGCGAGACAGGCGACCGCCAGCGGCAGCCAGACGATGCGGCTCTGGTAGCGATCATGCGGTCCCGACAGGCCGCCGGTGATCGCGGCGTTGGCCAGCAGCGCCAGCAGCGCGGCAAAGGCAAAGCCGGCGGCGACGTGTCGGCGGCGCCAGCCCTGGATCAGCACCAGGACAGCGGCGCAGATCCCCGCGCTGGCTGCGGCCATATGCAGGATCACGAACGGCACCGGCAACAGCGAACCTTCCGCTGAGTCATCTGGAAACGGAGCATCGGCGCGCTGCTGCCGGGCTGCGGCGTAGGCGGCGGCTTCCGCGCGGGGGAAATCATGCACGATGGCCGGGGTGACGGTGTCGGGCCAGGGCTGCAAGCCGTCGCCGGTGGCAAAGCGGGCGAACTGGGTGGCGGCGTTGATGCAGAAGCCGCGCAGCACCGCGCCAGGACTTTCGCGGATGGCGGCGAGGATGATCGCCCCCGCCTCGCCCGATTCGACCTTGGCGCCGCCCGCCGCGATCAGCGGGCTGTCCGCGCGCCAGAGAAACTCGTCGCTGGTAGCCGGCAAATGGCCGAGGGCCGCGCAGAGGCGCCAGCCGGACTGCGGGCAGTTCCGCTCCAGCGCCACGCGTCCGGGGCCGTCATAGATCAGCCTGGCCAGCAGGAAGACATTGCCGAACGGCGACAGCGAGGCCCGGCCATGGCCGATCAGGTTGACCGAGACCAAAGCCAGGCACGCCAACGGCAGCGGCAGAATGGCGCGCCAAAGCCAGGCCTCGGGGGCACCGACAGGCAAAGCCCCAGACGCGAAGGCACACCGGCCCGCGGTCGGGTGGCCGCGGCGCCGCCCCAAGCGGATGGCGCAGCATCAGCACGCAGGGCAGCAGGGCGGCCGCCAGCAGGACATGGGACTGGTGGGCAGCGATCATGAAACTGGTGATCGGCAGCAGCAATCCGGCCTCGGTGCGCGAGAGGCGTTCCGGGGTCAGCACCGTCAGCGAGATGGCGATCACCAGCAGGGAGGTGAACACGTCCGGCATCAGTTGCGAGGCGACGAAGGGCAGCGCGGTCAGCACGGTCAGCCCCGTGCCGAGGACCAGCAGCGCCCAGGCCGAACGGTCCGGCAACAGCACCCGGCGCAGCAGATGCAGGAGCCAGGCCGCCAGCACCGCCTGGGCCACGATCGGCGGCCACAGGGTTCGTTGCAAATGCAACGGGTACAGGAACAGGCTGTAGAACACCGGCCGGTCCCACCCGAGATAGCGGTGGATGGCCTGGGTCAGATAGGTGCCGGTATCGGAGAAGACCAGCGGATAGACGTTCCAGAATGCCGGCCACAGCAGCAGCACCGCGGTGAGCAGGATCGCGGCAACGGCGGCCGGCCGGTCGGCTTCCGCCGCGCACGCAGGCGGGGCGCAAGGGGGGGATAGGGGTCCAGGCTTTCTGCCACGCTATTCCCGGTAATATCCGCCGTAGCGGGGGTGATAGATCTCCGCGTCGGCGAAGCCGGAACGGACATGGGCGCGGATGTCCACGCGGGTCAGCACGACGCCGATCAGGTGGGCGCTCGCGTGATCGAGCAGTTCCAGCGAATTGCGCACCACACCGCGCGGCGTGCTGCGCCAGCGCAGGCAGAGCAGCGTCGCGTCCGCCAGCCGGGCGATGATCCGGGCATCGGCCATCGCGATGGCCGGCGGCGCATCGAGCAGCACGAGGTCGTACTGCTCCCGCAACGCCTGCAGGACCGCCACCATCGCGTCCGACATCAGCAGGCCCAGCGAATGGGTTTGCGCCGCGCCGGCGGGAATGAAATCCATGTTGGTCAGCCGGTCGCGGCGGATCACGTCGCCCGGCGCCGCGTGGCCGAGCAGGCAGTCCACCAGACCGAGATTGCCGTCCGCCGCCAGCAGACGGCCGAGCCCGGGTTCGCGGATGTCGCAGTCCACGACCGCCACGCGTTCACCGGCCATGGCGGCTTCGCGTCCCAATGCGAGGGCAACGGTGGTCTTGCCCTCTGCCGGACGGGCCGCGGTGACGGCGATGACACGCGGGCGGAGCAGCGCCCCCTGCCCCGCCGAGCCCGCTCCGGTGCCGAGCCAGAGCCCGGCGCGCAGAGCGCGCAGCTGCTCGGCAAAGGGTGAGAGCGGCTTATGGGCGACGTAGTCCTGAATCCGGTGGCGGCCGAGCGTCCGGGGGGAAACCTCTGGCACCAGCGCCAGGCACGGCAGACCCAGCAGGCCCCGCACATCCTCTCCGCTGCGGAACGTGGCGTCGGCGAGTTCCAGCAGAAAGGCCAGGAAAAGCCCGAAAAACACGCCGAAGGCGCAGGCGGCGGCCAGCAGGGGCGCAGCGCGTGGGAAGCTCGGCTGCGGCGGCGGTACCGCCGCGGAGATCAGCCTGGCGTCGGGGGTCTCGATCGCGGTCTGCTGCACGGTCTGCTGCACCCGTTCCAGCACCGATTGCAGCAGGGTGCGGGATGCCTCCGCGTCGCGTTCCAGCGCGTTGAGCGGTACCTGCGCCTGGTCGTTGCGTTGCTGCGCGGCCTGCGCCGCGCGCAGGCTGGACTCCAGGGCGGCGACGCGCTCGCGGTCGGCACGCCATTCGGCCTCGGCGGCCGCCACCACGCGGGCGATCTCGACGTTGACCGAGCGGGATGCCTCGGCGAGTTGGCTCTGCAAAGCGAGCACCTCGGGATGGCGCGGGCCGCGTCGGGCGAGCAGGGATTGCAACTGCGCGCCCAGCAGGTCCTGCTGCGCCCGCAGCGGCGCGACCGAGGGGGCGATGGCGGCCTGCGCGGCGGCCCCGGATTTGCCGCGCGCCGCGTCCAGGCGCGCCTGGTACCTGGGCCAGCTCGTTGCGTGCCTGCGTCAGGTCCGTCGAAAGCCGGCTGACCTGCTCGGTCTCCAGCCCGGCCAGCACGCCCTTCACCAGGCCGTGGCTGGCCCGGTATGCGGCGATGCGGTCCTCGGCGGCGCCAACCTCGCGCCGCAGTTCCACCACCCGCTCCTCCAGCCACTCGGTGGCGTGGCGCACGGCGGCGAACTTCGCTTCCAGCTGGTCGTGAATATACAAATCGGCGATGAGATTGGCTGCGTCGGCGGCCAGACGAGGGTCCTGCGAGGTGAACGTGATCTCCAGCACGCGGGATGCCTTTGGGGTTTGGACAGCGATCGCGTCCAGCACCGCGAACGCCACCATGGCCCGGCTACTGGCGGAGTCCGGCGCGACGGGACCGGCCTCCTTTCCGCCGGCGCCGAAATGCGCGGCCAGCGCAGCCAGAAGGGCACGAACCGCGATCAGCTGGCGTTCCAGCCATCCGGGCTGGCGCAGGGCGGGATTGAATTCCGGCCGATCCTGCAGCGCGAAGCGATCGGCCACGCGTTCGGCGATGCGCAGGCTGCGGATGATCTCCGCCTGGCTGAACATCACCGCCTCCGTTGTCGGGTCGACCCGCAGGATGCTCTGCAGTTCCCGGGCTGCGAAGGTATTCGGCTCATAAAGGACGGTCGCTACGGCGCTGTAGCGCGGCGTGATCCGCCCGAGCGCACCCCAGGCCAGCAGCGGCACCAGCAGCGCGGTGCCGATCAGCGCCGCCCGGCGCCGGCGAAGAATGGCGAGCAGAACGGCGAATCCAGCCCCGCCATCGCTACCGGCCCCCGCCATCGTGCCGTACAAGGCGCCCGGCCGGGCGGACGGAGCGCGGTCCGGCGGCATCGAGGCGGTGTCGGCGGGGCGGTCCAGCATCCTCGGTCCTGAAAATCTTCTGCTGCGTCACCGGCTGCGGGCAGGCATCCGGCAGTTGATCCGGCACGTGCATCCGTCTGCTATCCAGGGTTATATTCATTGCTGAAAAAAATCTACCATAAGTTGTGTTTAAGGTTAAAATAATCGCTCCTTCACCTTTCACCCGCGGAATGGCTGCGCGGTGCTGGGCCAAACCATTGGGATCGCAAAAGCATGGGCATGATCCGGCGACAGATCTTGGCAGGCCTCCTCGCCCTGGCGGCGCTGTTGAGTCTGGCTTCGTTCGGCCTGACCGGCTGCGCCGGGCCCGGCGCGGATCTGCCTCCGCTGCCCGCGGCGCCGGCAACGGGCCTACCGGCTGGGCGCGGGCGACCAGGTGCGCATCCTGGTCTACGGCGAGGACCAGCTGAGCGGCGAGTACCGGGTCAACGACACAGGCGGCATCGCCCTGCCGCTGATCGGCAGCATCCGTGCCGCCGGATCGAGCACCGACGGAACTGGAGAGCACCGTCGCCGGCGCGCTGAAAAAGTCCGGCATGCTGCGCGATCCCACGGTGGCAGCAGAGGTGATCGCCTACCGTCCGATCTTCGTGCTGGGGGAAGTGAACAAGCCCGGCCAGTATCCCTATCAGCCCGGCATGACCGTGGTGACGGCGGTGGCCGTCGCCGGCGGCTTCACCTACCGCGCCATAGACGACTATGCTGCGGTTGTACGCATCTTCGGCCCCGGAACCCCCGGGGGACGGGCTGTCGAGGGCCGCGCCGCCCGGCAGGACTTCGTGCAGCCAGGCGACGTTATAACGATTTACGAGAGACGGTTTTGACCAAAGCGATTGCCTCCCTGTTCGCCGGGTTCGCCCTCGCGGTGCTGGCCGCCGGCGGTGCCGCCGCTGACCCCAGTCATGTCGCGCCGAGTCACGTCGGGCCCAGCCATGTCCGGATCATCGGCGGACCATCGGTAGGCTGCATCGGCGGCGCCGTGCAATTGCCGCCGAGCGGGCCGGGCTATCGAGACCATCCATGTCGCCATCAGCCATTTCTGGGGCGCCCCCACGACCGTTGCGGCTGTCGAGCAGCTCGGCGTGGATGCCCATGCCGCAGGCCTCGGCGAAATCCTGGTGGAAGAACTCTCCCGCCACTACGGCGGCCCGATCGTCGGCGGCCACGCCAGCCACCAGCACGGGCTGGATGTCGACGTGGCGCTCGACACCAGCAACCAGCGCGCGCTGAGCCCGTCCGAGCGTGAAACCTTCGAGCTGACCAGCCTGGTGCGTCCGGATCGCCGGGGCGTTCCGCCCGGACAAATGGAACGGCGATGTCGTGAAGCTGCTGCGCCTCGCCACCCGCCTGCCGCATATCGACCGGGTGCTGGTCAACCCCGCGATCAAGAAACAGCTGTGCGACACCGTCACCGGGGATCGCTCCTGGCTGCATTTCATCCGGCCGTGGTATGGCCATGCCGCGCATATGCATCTGCATTTCCGCTGCCCGGCCGGCCAGGCCAGCTGCGTCGACATCCCTCCCCCGCCGGCCGGCGACAGCTGCGACGCCTCGCTGCAATGGTGGTTCGATCAACTCGACGCGCCGCCGGCCAAGCCCGGCCCGCGCAAGCCGCCACCGCCCATGCCGGCCGAGTGCAAGGCGATCCTGGCCGGGCATTGATCCCGGCCGGCACAGCAGGCAGGCTTCAGGCGCCGCCGCTGTCCGAGCCGGTATCCGTCAGGCGCTCCAGAACGCGGCGCACATTGTCGCGGATGCCCCGGCTGTACAGCCCGGCGGCAAGCGCGGCCACGCCACTGCCCAACAGAATTCCGCTCGCCGGCTCGGGCACGCTGGACGGCGGCCCACCCGTCGGCGTGGTGAACGGCGCGGTTGTGAATGGGAACGTCGTGAAGGGGACGGTGAAGGGGAACGTGGTGAATGGGAATGTCGTGAACGGGACGGTGAAGGGGTGCGTTCCGGGCAGGGTCGTGAACGGCACGGTGGGCGGCGACGCCAGTGCCGAGTGCGTACGCCCAAAGAACCCCAGCAACGGCAGCGCGGCCAGGGCACGCCGCAACAGGCTACGCCGGCCGCGCAATGGGATAGACGGATGTTCCCGCATAGATACTCACCTGATGTGAACGGTTGCATACGTAAGGTGAAAAGCAGAGAAAGATCGTAACGCATCCCAACGTAATACGCCACAGTCAAGGCCCACCGAAAATGCCCTCGCCGCCTGCTCGCACGCCGCAAATCAGTGTGATCCTGCCGGTGCGAACGCCGGCCGGTACCTCGACCTGGCCATAGGCAGCATCCTCGCGCAGTCGCTCGCCGATTTCGAACTGATCCTGGTCGACAACGGCTCCACGGACGGCAGCCGGCGAAATCCTGCGACCACCATGCCTCGGCCGACCCGCGTGTCTCGGTCCTCGACAGCCCGCAAGGCGGTGTGGCCGACGCGCTCAATCTCGGTCTCGCCGCCGCCCGCGGCCCGCTCGTCGCGCGCATGGACGCCGATGACGAGGCGCTGCCCGACCGGCTGGAGCGCCAGTTCCTCGCGCTGGAGGCACAGCCTGGCCTGGCCGTGCTCGGCTGCGGCGTCGAGACCATCGACGCCGAGGGCCGGACCCTTGGCAGCTATGTGCCAAGCTGCGACCCAACGGTGATCCGCGAGGGCCTGCTGCAGGGCAATCACATGATCCACCCGACCGTGCTGATGCGCCGTGACATCGTCCTGGCCGCCGGCGGCTATCGCCCGATTTTCCGCGCAGCGGAGGATTACGACCTCTGGCTGCGCCTGTCCGACAGTCATGACCTCGGCAACATCCCCGACCGGCTGCTGCGCTATCGCCTGCATACCGCCCAGGTGTCCGCGCAACGTGCCGCCACGCAGCGGCTGGAGGCGCTCGCCGCGCAGCAGGCCGCCCGCGCGCGCCGCGCCGGCCAGCCCGACCCGCTGGCCGGACGGGTTCCGGCCGACCCCGCCGTGCTGCGATCCATTGGCGTTGCGAAAGCCGCGATCCGTGCCGCCCAGAACGGGGAGGCTGTAGACGCCACGCCGCGTCGCGCGCCGCTGCTGCTGCGCCCGATCCAACCGCTGCTGCGCGCCGCGCTGCGGCGGATGCAGGCGCGCGACGCGCTGGACCCCGACGGAGCCGCCTTCGCAGCCGCGCGGCGGCAGGGCGAGCAGGGCCGTAGCCGGATCTTCGTGTTCATGCCGGCCTACCGCGATCCCGAATGCCAGTGGACCATCCGCGACGCCTTCGAGAAGGCCCGCCATCCCGACCGGCTCGCCGTCAGCGTCGTCTGGCAGGTGGACCCGGTCGAGGATTTGCACTGCTTCCATGTCCGCACCCGGCCGGAACAGGTCCGCGAGCTGTTCTTCCGCCACGACGAGGCGCGCGGCTGCTCCTGGGCGCGCAATCAGGCGATGCGGCACTGGCAGGGCGAGGAATACGCCCTGCAGATCGACAGCCACATGCGTTTCGTGCCGGACTGGGACGAGCGGATGATCGAGGAACTTGCCGCCTGCCCGTCGCCGCGGCCGCTGCTGACCTGCCGGCCGCCGCACTACGATCCGCCGGATGAACTGGGGGAGCCCTATATCACGCTGATGTCGGTGCATCAGTTCGACAGCCACGGGCTGCTGCAATACACCGCCGCCGCCATCCCGCCGGAACTGCCGCAGGGCGTGCCGCTACCCACCGCCGGCTGCGGCGGCGGCTTCATATTCGGCGCGGCCTCCCGGTTCCTGGACGCGCCGTTCGATCCGCACGTGTATTTCAACGGCGAGGAAATGAACCTGGCCGTGCGGCTATGGACCGCCGGCTGGGACCTTTTCGTCCCGTCGCGCGTGCTGATCTATCACCACTACGCCCACAAGACGCCGCGCCGGCATTCCTGGTCGGAGGTCCGGCGTTCGCAGCGCCTGGACCGCCGGACCGTCGCGCGGCTGCACCATCTGCTCGGCGTGCAGCCGACGCGCAATCCCGCCGCCCTGCTGGACCTGCACCGCTACGGCCTGGGCCGAGCGCGGACATTGGCCGAATACGAGGCATTCGCCGGGGTGAATTTCCGCACCCGCCAGATCGAGGAACCGGCCAGGCAAGGGCTGTTCGGAACCGCCCGCCCCGGCACGTAGCCGGCCGGGTGGGCGGGGGCGACGCCCGGAATACCTACCGCGGCGCCATGCGCAACGCGCCGTCCAGACGGATCGTTTCGCCGTTCAGGTAGCGGTTGCCGACGATGTGCAGTACCAGGGATGCGTAGTCGTCGGGCACACCCAGCCGCGGCGGAAACGGCACCGTCGCCGCCAGGCTCTCACGCACGTCATCGGGCAATCCGTTGAACATCGGCGTCTGGATCAGCCCCGGCGCGATCGTCATCACCCGTACACCGGACCGCGCGAGTTCGCGCGCCGCCTGGATGGTCAGGCCGATGACCCCCGCCTTGGAGGACGCATAGGCCGCCTGCCCCACTTGGCCCTCATAGCCGGCCACCGAGGCGGTATTGACGATCACCCCGCGCTCGCCGTCCTCGGACGGCTCCAGCCCGCCCATCTCGGCCGCGGCCAGCCGCAGCATATTGAACGTGCCGATCAAATTGACCCGGATCACCCGCTCATAGGCCTCGAGCTTCATCGGCCCGTCGCGCCCGACGATCCGCCCGGCGGTACCGATGCCGGCGCAGTTCACCAGCACGCGCGCACCGCCATGCGCGGCATGGGCCGCCGCGAACGCGGCCTCGGCCGAGGCGGCATCGGCCACGTCGCAGCCGATGCCGATGCCGCCGATGCGTGACGCTACCGCTTCCGCCGCCGCCTGGTTCAGATCGACCACGGCAACCTTTGCCCCCTGTGCGGCCAGCGCCGCCGACGTCGCCGCCCCCAATCCCGATGCCCCGCCGGTGACGATGGCGGCCTGTCCGTCCAGACGCATTCTTCCAACCCCCTGAAAAATCCAAGTTCCGATAAGCGAAAAACTCAGCCCCGTGCCGCGCACCGCGACGCAATCGCTTCCGCCAGGAATGCAGCGTCCTCGCCGACGCCGGACAGAAACGCCGATTTGGTCTTGTGCAGCCATTGCAGACCCAGAAAGTAGATCCCCGCAACCTGCGTCACGCCACGCCGATGCACCGGCCGTCCGGCGCAGTCCAGCACCGGCAGGTCCACCCAACCCAGATCGTAGCCGTAGCCGGTTGCCCAGACGATCGACGTGATCCCCGAAGCGGCGAGATCCAGCGACGGCACCGGGTCTGTCACCTCACGCGGATCGGGCAGAATTTCGCGCGCCGCCGGATCGTTCGGCAGGTCCAGCCCGGCCCGCCTCACATGCGCATCGGCGGCCGCCAGGAAGCCGGCATAGGCCTTGTCGCCATGCGCCAAGGTGGCCGCAAGATCGGCGGCGAACGACATCCGCCCATCCCGGACGGCCAGCGCGCGGCCCAGCAGTACCATGCCGTCGGCGGCGAACCGGCGGAAATCGATCGTATGGCCGCCGCCGGCGCCGCTGATCACCAGCGGCGAATGGTCCGCTGGGCGCTGCTCCACGGTCGTCTCGTCCAGGCCGAGCGCGCTCAGCCACCAGATTACGTCGCGCCCGCGATAACGGCGCGGCAAGCGCCGGTGCGCCCCGATCGACAGATGTACACGCCTCCCCGCTTGCTGCAGTTCCTCGGCGATCTGCGCGCCGGAGGCGCCGGCGCCGACCACCAGCACGCCGCCCGGCGGCAACTGGCCGGGATTGCGGTAGCGGCTGGAATGCACCTGAAGGACATCGCAATTGTCTTCAACAATCCGGGGAATGGCGGGGCGCTGGTACGGACCGGTCGCCAGCACGACATTGGCCGCCTCGATGGTTCCGGCGGAAGTTTCCACCTCAAACAGCGTCGTATCCGCCAGCCGCCGCAGCGCGGTCACCGCCACCGGGCACAGCATCGGTGCCTGGATGAATGCCGCATACGCCTCGATGAACCGCACGATCGCCGCGCGCGGCGCGAACCCCTCCGGGTCTGGATGCGGAAACGGAAATTCCGGCAGCCTTACGGACCAGTTTGGGAATTGAAAATGCAGCGCATCCCACCGCTCGGACCGCCAGCGTTCGGCGATGGCAGCGCGCTCCAGCACCACATGCTCGCGGCCCATCGCACTCAGCCGGTGGCTCATGGTCAATCCAGCCTGCCCACCGCCGATCACGACGGTATCAATCCGCTTTGGCACCTCCGACATATGCGTAACTTCACCCAGTGGCCGCAACTTCGAGCACGTGCGCGGCGATCGCGAGCGAGGCCGTCAGGCCGGGGCTTTCGATGCCGAACAGATTGATCAGGCCGGGCACGCCATGCGTCTGCGGTCCCTGCACGACGAAATCCTGGCCCGGCGCGCCCTTCGGCACGATCTTCGGGCGGATGCCGGAATAGCCAGGCTGCAGCGCGCCGTCC
Organism: uncultured Alphaproteobacteria bacterium; assembly: GCA_963839645.1. Lineage (GTDB taxonomy): Bacteria > Pseudomonadota > Alphaproteobacteria > Acetobacterales > Acetobacteraceae > PALSA-911. The sequence continues at coordinate 16,409 of CAWIVZ010000008.1, forward strand.
TTCAGATCGGGCCAGTAGGTCCGCACCGCCGCGTAGAAGCTGTCGGCGCGACGCGGATCAACGCGGTAGTCGATCGCCTCGATCCATTCCACGTCCGGCCCGAACCGGGCCTGGCCGCCGAGGTCGATGGTCAGGTGCACGCCGAGCCCGCCCGGCACCGGCACCGGATAGATCAGCCGGGTGAACGGCGAACGGCCCGTCAGGGTGAAATAGCTGCCCTTGGCATAATAGCTGGTGGGGATGCGCTCCTTCGGCATGCCGGCGATCCCGTCGGCCAGTTTCGGCGCGTGCAGCCCGGCGCAATTGACCAGCAGATTGCAGCGCAAGCTCATCGGCTCCGACCCGCCGACATCGATCTCCACTCCGCCGGCAACCGCCCGCCCGCCCAGCACCGGGCTGTGAAACACCACCACCGCGCCGGCGTTCTCGGCGTCGCCCTGCAGTGCCACCATGTAGCCATGGCTGTCGATGATCCCGGTGGAGGGCGACAGCAGCGCGGAGGTGCAGCGCAGATTGGGTTCCAGCGCGATCGCCTCGGCAGCGGTCAGGATGCGCATATCGTCCACGCCGTTCACCGCGGCACGGCGGCGGATATCCTCGAGCATGCCGTCCTCGACCTCGTTGGTCGCCACGATCAGCTTGCCGCAATTGCTGTGCGGCACGCCCTTCTCGGCGAGGTAGCCGTAAAGCTGCTTGCGTCCGGCGACGCAGAACCGCGCCATCAGGCTGCCGGCGGGATAATAGATGCCGGCGTGGATCACCTCGCTGTTGCGCGAGGAGGTTTCGGTGCCGATGCCCTCCGCCGCCTCCAGCACGATCACCTCGCGTCCCGCCAGCGCCAGCGCGCGGGCCACCGCCAGACCCACGACGCCGGCGCCCACCACCACGCAATCAACCGATTCCACCGCTTGTCCCCGCCGCCGTTATTTCTCCGCCCGGGTTTACGCCGCTATAGGACGTTGGAAAAGCCGGAGCCGGAGGATGGCAACATGTTGAGTTTGCGCGCGGGCGACGCATCATTGGTGCTGGCGCCGGAGATCGGCGGCTCGATCCTGGGCTGGACCCTGGGCGCGCGCACCATCCTGCGCCGCGCTTCGGCGGAGGCCATGATCGCCGCTAACGGCCGGGGCATGGCCTGCTTCCCGCTGGTGCCCTACTCCAACCGCATCGCCGGCGGCCGGTTCCGGCTGCACGGCGCAACCCACGAACTGGCGCTGAATTTCGGCGACCACCCGCATTCCATCCACGGCATCGGCTGGCAGTCGCGCTGGCAGGTGGACGAAGCCGGGGCGCAAGCGGCCCGACTGTCGCTGACCCACCGCGCCGAGGGCACCGGCGCCGCGCTCTGGCCCTTCGCCTTCCACGCCACGCAGTCGTTCCACCTGTCCGAGGACGCGCTGCTGGTCGGCATGGAGATCGAGAACCTGGCCCCCGCCCCCGCCCCCGCCGGGCTCGGCCTGCATCCGTTCTTTCCCGCCGCGCATCGCCCCGTGCTGCATTTCGCCGCCGACGCGGTCTGGACCAACGGCGCCGACATGCTGCCGGCGGCGGAAATCCCGGTGCCGCCGGCATGGGAACATCACGCCGGTCTGGCGGTGGGCAGCGCGGCGCTGGACAATTGCTTCGCCGCCTGGCGCGGCCGCGCCGACATCGCCTGGGCCCCACCCGGACCGCTGCTGGCGATCGAGGCCACCGCCCTGTTCCGGCATCTGGTGGTATTCACGCCACCGGGCGCGGATTTCTTCTGCGTCGAGCCGGTCAGCCACATGAATAACGCGCTCAACCGGCTGGATACCGCCGATCACGGGATGCACATCCTGGAGCCGGGGCAATCGCTGCAGGGAGAAATCCGCTTTCGCATCCTGGACCACTAGCCAGCCCAAAGATTACCGATTGTTCGTTAGCGCGCCGGCGCGTTCTGAGATAGCTTCTTTATATGTGGTCCTGGATAGCTGACGCCGCCCAACTCGTGTCTGACCACCCGGGTATGGCCATTTTCGTCGCCTTCGCCGCCGCCATCATAGAGGCTGTGGCCGTGCTTGGCGTGCTGATCCCGGGCACCCCGATCCTGATGGCCGTCGCCGGCGCAGCGGCCATCGCGGGGATGCCGATGCTGCCCATCCTGATCGTGTCGGTCATCGGCGCCGTCATCGGCGACTTCGTCTCGTTCTGGTTCGGCCACCGCTACAGCGTGCATCTGCGCGGGATGTGGCCGTTCCGGACCCGGCCGGCTCTGATCGGTGGGGCCGAGGTGTTCTTCCATCGCTATGGCAGCATGAGCGTGGCGCTGTGCCGCTTCGTGCCCGTGCTGCGCTCCACCGTCCCCCTGGTGGCGGGGATGGCGGGAATGCGCCGGTCCCGCTTCCTGGTCGCCAATATCTGCTCGGCCTTCGTCTGGGCCCCCGCCCATGTGCTGCCGGCACAATTCGCCGGCCTGTCGATCGAGCGGATCGGTGCCGGGGACTGGACCACGGCGGGCCTCGCCGGCGGCGCGGTATTGGTGGCGGCGACGGCGGCCTGGTACGGGCACCGGTTCCTGCGCAGCCGCGGCGTGCTGCGATAGGGCGTCAGCGGAGCGCGCCGCGGTCCCGCACCACTGGCGGCAAAACCGGGCTATCGGGCAGGACGCGGGCCAGGAAGCACGCGAACAATTGCCGCCACCAGCCCTTCCGCCGTTCGGTTACCTCGGCCAGCAGCGCCACCACCGCCAGTGTGCCGAAGGTGATCAAGGTGCGCCCCTCCCAGGAAAACCTGGAAAACGGCGACAGTACCAGCAAGAACTGCATCACCGGCAACTGCATCAGATAGAGTGTGAAGGATCGTCCCGCCAGCCAGCGGATCGTCCCCGCGAACGGAAACACCACCCGGCCCACCAGCGGCGCCACCGCATTCAGCCCCACCAGGTTTGCCGCCCAGGCCAGGCCTACCACCTGGTCCTGCCACAACTCCCAGCGATGCGCCGGCAATGGCTGAATGGCCCGCAAACCGTACGCCTGCATCCCGTATTCGAACGCCACCCAGGCGATCGGCGCGCCGAAGAACAGTGCCATGCCCAACGGTCGCCAGCGCGGCCAGCCGGCCGCGCTCAACCGGTAGGCGGCGAAACCGAACAGCCAGACCCCGAACATCGCCACCACGCGCGGCCCCACGATTGCCATGGCGGCAAGGGCCGCGCATATCCCCCACCGCCGCGGCAGAAACAGGATCAAACCGAAGATGAGATAGTACCAGGGTTCGTACCCCATGGACCAATAGGGCACATTGGTTCCCGGATGGGTATCGGTGAACCAGACCTGGTTGAGGAACAGCCCGTTGCGAAGGAACTGCGAGAGCAGCGGCTCGTCGCTATTGACCCAGCCGCCGGCATAGAGTTCCGGGCGGATCTGCCGGCCAGCGGCGTCCAGCACGAAGGTCAGCAGCAACGCCGGCAGCACCACCGAATACAGCCGGGCCGCCCGGTCCAGCGCATAGCCGCGCGCAGTCGTGCCAGGCCGCCCGGTGACGTAGCCGATCAGGTAGCCCGAGAGCACGAAGAAAACGATCACCGCCTGGGCGCCGTACGGCCCGATCCACCAGAACAGGCCGCCGGAGAAATGCCCCCAGGAAAAATGCTGCACGAAGACGACAAACGCCGCCAGGAAGCGCAGCAGGTCCAGATAGAGCGAGACCTCCCGCTTCATCGGTGACGCTCCGCGGCTTTGGCCTGTTCCCCGGCTAACCCCCTGCCACGCCCTGCGTGTTCACGTACAGCGAATACAGCCCATGGCTGGCCGCCATGAACAGCCGGTTTCTCTGCCGCCCGCCGAAGCACAGATTGGCGCAGCGCTCCGGCAGCCGGATATGGCCGATCGGCTCCGCATGCGGGTTGAAGACGCGCACGCCGTCCAGTTCCGGCTCGCCCATGCCCCAGCCGCACCATAGATTGCCGTCTATATCCAGCCGGAAGCCGTCCGGGCTGCCTGGCCCGGCATCGATGAAAACGCGGTTGTTCGTGAGCTTATTGCCGTCGACCACATCGAACACACGGATCTTGCGCGGATTGGCGCGCGATTCGACGACATAGAGCTTGCTTTCATCCGGAGAGAACGCCAGCCCGTTCGGCCCCAGCACGTCGTCGGCCACCATCGTCGCGCGGCCGGTCTTGCCGTCCACCCGCCAGATCGCCGGGTTGATCTCCTGCTCGGCCTTGTAGCCCTCGTAGTACCCGAGGATGCCGAACGGCGGATCGGTGAACCAGATCGACCCGTCGGACGCCACCACCACGTCGTTCGGCGAGTTCAGCCGCTTGCCCTCGAAATTGTCCATGATGACGGTGATGGACCCGTCATACTCGGTACGCGTCACCCGCCTTGCGCCATGCTCGCAGGTCACCAGCCGCCCCTGCCGGTCACGGGTGTTGCCGTTGGCGAAATCCGACGGCTTGCGGAACACGCTGACCGCGCCGGTCTCCTCTTCCCATTTCAGGATACGGTTGTTGGGAATGTCGCTCCACAGCAGATAGCGTCCGTCGCCGAACCACACCGGGCCTTCCGACCAGCGGCAGCCGGTGTAGTGCTGCTCGACCGATGCCAACGCCAGCCGGTATTTGTTGAAATCATCGTGCAGTACCTGAACGGCCGGATCGGGATAGCGTGTGCTCGGTTCCCACATAGTTTTCTTTGCCCCTGATTCGATTGATTGAGCAAAGACTACCCAGTCCGCAGCCCGGGCGCGAGAGGTCTCAGGTTGATGCGACGGCCAGCGGAGAAATTCAACTCCGGCCGCCGTCCACCACCCAGGCCTGGCCGGTGCACATCCGGCTGTCATCGGCCGCCAGCCACAGCACCATTCGCGCCAAATCGTCGGGCATCAGCTTTTCCTTCAACGCCTGCCGGCGCATCAGGTCCGTCTCGGCTTCCGGTGTCAGCCACAGCGCGATCTGCCGCTCGGTCATCACCCAGCCCGGGATCACGCAGTTCACCCGGATATTGTCCGGCCCGAGGTCGCGCGCCATGCCCTTGGTGAGCCCCTCGACCCCGGCCTTGGCGGTGGTGTAGGCGGGCATGCCGCCCTGCCCGGTGCGCCAGCTGATCGAGCCGAAATTGATGATGGCGCCGCCGCCGAGCGTTTTCATCATCGGCGCCACGGCCTGGATGGCGAAGAACTGGTGACGCAGGTTCACCTGCATCCGCTCGTCCCAGTATTCCGGGGTCACGTCCTGCCAGGCGTGGCGCTGGTCGTTCGCCGCGTTGTTCACCAGCACCGAGAACGGCCCCAGCTCCGCCGCCAACCCGGCGATCGCGCCGCGCAGCGCGGTGATGTCGTGCAGGTCGCAATGCCGGTACAGCGGCCTGGGATGCCCTGCCGCGGCGAGCCGCTCGGCCAGCGCGCCGGCAGCCTCGTCGGCGATGTCCAGGAAACCTACCTTAGCGCCCTGGGCGGCGAAATGCGTCACATGCGCCGCCCCGATCCCCGACGCGCCGCCGGTAACCAGCACCGCGCGCCCGCGCAGGCTGGGATATGCCGCGAATTCTCCGCTCATCGCACGTCTTCTCCCTGAGTGGTTGCCTCGGCCCCGACAACACCGGCGATCCGCTCCGCCAGCGTCTCCGGCGGCGCGTCGATCGGCACCACCAGGGCATGTTCCTCCGCCACCGGCGGCTCCAGCGTGGCGAACTGGCTGTCCAGCAGCGCCACAGGCATGAAATGCGCTCGCCTGGCCGCCATCCGCGCCTCGATCAGCGCCCGGTCCCCTTGCAGGTAGACCAGCCGCACATCCGCCCGCTCCCCGATCAGGATGTCGCGATACACCCGGCGCAACGCCGAGCACGCCACCACACCGGACCGCCCTTGCGCCCGCCAGCCGTCGATCACCGCGGCGATCGCCGCCAGCCAGGGCCAGCGATCCGCATCGGTCAGCGGCGTGCCGGCGCTCATCTTGGCGACATTGGCCGGCGGATGCAGCGCGTCGCCCTCCTGCCATTCCCAGCCCAGGCGGCGCGCCAGCAATTCCCCGACCGTGGTCTTGCCGGACCCGGCCACGCCCATCAGCACCACGACGGTCACGGCAGAAAACCCTCAGGCCTTCGGCGCCTCCACATGGCCGCCGAAGCCGAAGCGCATCGCCGACAGGATCTTTTCCGCGAAAGTGTGGTCCTGGCGCGAGCGGAAGCGCACGAACAAGGATGCCGCCAGCACATCCGCCGGCACCGCTTCCTCGATCGCCGCCTCGACGGTCCAGCGCCCCTCGCCGCTGTCGGCGACATCGCCGGAGAAATGCTCCAGCTGTGCGTCGCCGGCCAGGGCACTGGCGGTCAGATCCAACAGCCAGGACGTCACCACGCTGCCGCGCCGCCACACCTCGGCGATATCGGCCATGTTCAGGTCGAAACGCTCGTCCTCCGGCAGGCTGGCCAGGTTGCGGTTCTTCATGATGTCGAAGCCCTCCGCGAAGGCCTGCATCATGCCGTATTCGATGCCGTTATGGATCATCTTCACGAAGTGTCCGGAGCCGACCGGTCCGGCATGCAGATAGCCCTGCTCGGCCCGCGGATCGAGACCCCCGCGACCCGGCGTCCGCTCGATGTCGCCGATGCCCGGCGCCAATGCCACGAAGATCGGATCCAGATGGGCAACCACATCGGCGTCACCGCCGATCATCAGGCAATACCCCCGTGCCAGCCCCCACACCCCGCCGGAGGTGCCGACATCCAGGTACTTGATGCCCTTCGGCTTCAGTTCACGGGCGCGGCGCACATCGTCCTTGAAGTTGCTGTTGCCGCCATCGATGATCACGTCGCCGGCCCGCATCAGTGAAGCGAGTTGCGCGACCATGTCCTCGGTGACCTTGCCGGACGGCAGCATGACCCAGACGGTGCGCGGCGAAGCACCTAGCGCTTCGACCAGGGCCGGAACCGACTCGGCGGCCGTCGCCCCCTCCTTCGCCAGTTCGGCGCCGGCTTTCGGGTTGGCATCGAACACCACGCAGGAATGCCCCGCGCGGGTCAGCCGCCGCACGATATTGCCGCCCATCCGGCCGAGGCCGATCACACCGATCTGCATTGCTTTGCCCGTTTCCCCGCATCGGCCGGACCGTCCGGCTTTTCAGTTCCCGAACCTGCCACAGCCCGTCATTATGGCAAACCGCGGAAAGCAGGAGACGCGCCGGATGCCGCCGCCATGATCCACGTCGTACCGCTACTCCAAGGCCTGCTGCTGCTCACGCTCGCCAACGGCGCGCCGGTGGGGGCGAAACTGCTGCTCGGCGACCGTTTTGCGGCGCCGCTGGATGGCGGCATCACGCTGGCGGACGGCAACCCGCTGTTCGGCGGTTCGAAAACGATCCGCGGCGTCGGCAGCGCGATCCTCGCCACCACGCTGGCCGCGGCGATCCTGGGGCTCGGCTGGGACACCGGCGCCCTGTTCGGCGCCCTGGCGATGGTGGGCGACCTGCTGTCCAGCTTCACCAAGCGCCGGCTTGGACGACCGCCCAGCAGCCGCGCGACCGGCATCGACCAGATCCCCGAGGCGCTGCTGCCGCTGCTGCTTTGCCGCGCCGCCCTCGGCCTGACGCTGGCCGATGTCGTTGTCGGCGTCACGGTGTTCCTATTCGGCGAAATCTACGGATCACGCATTCTGTTCCGGCTGCATCTGCGCGACCGGCCGTACTGAAGGCCCCTTTCAGAACCCTTGTAGGTCGGTCCGATCTGGTTCTCGACGAACTGGTACTCTGTTCGTGCCGGGCAGCGGCATCGCTTGAGAGATACTGCCGTTGGAAATGGGGACGGTTCGGGCTTTACGTGCTGGCGGCGCGGGACCAGGCCACGGATCACCCGCCGCCGCGTCGAAACCGGCGCCCTGTCAACGAAAACGGATCCGATCGCCCTCGATCTACGAGATTTGTGGGAATAAACGCATCCGACATGCGTCCTGTCTCGACAGGGGCGTCATCCCGAACGCCCGGAGCATTGGAAGGACCGTATCGTGTCCAGACATTTTGTTATGGTGGCCCTGTTGGCCGCCATGGGCTTGACCGCTTCGGGGTGCACAGCTTCCCGAAGTAACCCTTCTCCAGGGCAAAACGCATCGTCCTCCGCCGGTAAGCAATTATCAAACGCATCGACCGACGCAGGCGGCGGTAGCGCAGGCGGCGGTGCTGGAGGGGGTATGGGGGGCGGAGGAGGCTCTGGAGGCTATTGACCGCCTGGGAGCCAATCCCGTTAACGCCTGATTTTGGCTCGACGCGGCGCGTCCAGGGGTGGTTCCCTACGTGGATAAGCAAAGTGTTGCGCCCCTGGAGGACGGACGAGTTGTGGCTTCTCCCGCCATCGGTGGCTGACTTTGTCGCGTCCGGTCATCCGGCGCATTTGGATCGCGATCTGGTGAGCGAAGGGCTTGGCGCTTGTGCCTAAATCCATCAGCGACGAGATGTGCCCGATGACGCTAGGCCAATGATCCAGACGCCGAGACAAGGTTTGCATCCGCCTCAAGAATCATCCCTAGGCGACCCGTGTCAATATTATCGTAGTGCTTATGGGGTAGAGCCCTGGCCTTCTTTTTTCCTTCACCCGGTTGCCCAGTCCCCTGAGGGGCTCAATAGGACGGGACGTCGCGGGCCAGGCCGCCGAAGGCGTCCAGCAGGCGATCGCGCCAGGCATGGACGGGATCGTCGGGTTCCAGCATTTGGAACGGGCTGATGGTGCGGGCCCATTGCAGCGAGCCGAAGGGGATGTAGTCCGCATAGGCCGGGACGTCGCCGGCGATGAAGGGCTGGGTGCGCAGGATCGTGCGCAGCGGCTCCAGGGTCTGGCGGAAGGCGTGCACGCGGGTGTCGCGGTCGGCGGCAACTTCCTCCAGCCTGCGGCCGAAGACTTTCTCGCGCGAGGCGCGGAAATAGGGCCGATCCTTTTCGTCCAGGTGGGCGAGGATGTCGGTGATCACCAGCGGGGCGATGGTGGGATGCAGGCTGCGATCCGCCCAGGCATTGACGAAGCGGGTCACCGCCATGCCGGCGGGACCGCCGAACAGCGAGGGCCGGTCCGGGTAGGCGGTTTCGAGATGGACGGCGATGTTCCAGCTGTCATGGATGGTGGTGGCGCCGTCGGTCAGCACCGGCACGCGGCCCTGGCCGGAGAAGGCGATCGCCTCGGTGTCGGTGAAGCGCCAGGGGATGGTTTCAACCTCCAGCCCCTTATGCGCGAGCGCCATGCGTGTGCGCCAGCAGAATGGGCTGAAACGGCGGGCGGGGTCGGCGCCGGCAAGGTCGTAGAGGATGCGGCGGTTGGCCTGGCTCATGGCGATGTGCTCTGTGTTGTCGGGGTAAACTATGGGCTGTCCATCAGCGGGCGAGCGCGATCACGCTCTCTCGCCGGGGCTGTCGTTCAGACCAGGGTGTCGGCCAGGTCCGTCATCGTGCGGACCAGGATATCGGGCTGGTGCGGCGTGATCCCGAACGGGCGGTTGCGCCGGTCGATGAAGGCGGTCCGCATGCCGGCCGACTTCGCGCCGATGCAGTCGAAGGCGTGGTTGGCGACGAAGAGGATCTGGTTCATCGGCAAGCCGATGCGTGCGGCGGCCATGGTGTAGGTGGCCACGTGCGGCTTGAACGCGTTCGCCTCCGCGACCGAGATGACCCGGTCGAACGGTATGCCGTGATACTGCCTGGCCGTCTCCAGCATGTCCGGGTCGCCGTTGGACAGCACGACCAGCTTGTACCGCGTCTGCATTCGCGCCAGCGCTTCCGGAACCTCCGGAAAGGGTCGCAGCTTCTCGATCTCGGAAACCAGCGTGTGGACCTCCTCCATCGTATGGTCGATGCCGGCACGCTGCAGGACGAACGACACGGAACGATGGCCGATTTCACGGTAGGACGTGTGCTCGCGATGCAGCAGCGCGTCGATCATCGAATTCTCGTAATGGGTGCGCCGCCACCAGGTGACGAAGGAGTTGGGGTTGCCGGACCAGCCCTTTGCCTGGAGGAACGGGGCGGCGATCTCGGTCAGTCCCGACTGCATGTCGACCACGGTTCCGTATTGATCGAACATGCAGGCCTTGATGGTGCTCTTCAGATAGGCAGTGTCCGGCATCGTGCTTCCTCCGAAGCTGTTTGGTTGGAGGCGTTGCTGGACCGCACCGGCCGCCACCATACGGTGGAAACTATGTAGTCCGCGGCTGGGTGTGTCCATCACCGGGAGCCTGCGGCTTGCGACCGAACAGGGCGGCGAGGACGCTAAGGCAGGAGAGCACGACGAAGCATTGCAGGGAGCGGTCGTAGGTGCCGGTGGCGTCGCGCAGCAGTCCGGACAGCAGCGGGCCGGACGCCTGGGCCAGCACCTGCACGGTCAGCGCGATACCGCGGATGGCGCCGTAGCTGCGGCGACCGAAATAATCGCCCCAGGCGATCGGCAGCATGGTGAACAGGCCGCCGATGCCGCAGCCGTAGATGGCAGCGGCGGGGTAGGCCTGCCAGGCGGTAGTGATGGTCGTCAGGGCGGCGACGCCGGTGGCGAGCAGCAGGCCGGTGAGCACAAGGGCATGACGGATCGGCCAGCGTCTCGGCCAGAAGCCGTAGGCCAGGCTGGAAACGCCCGACAGCAGGGAGAAGAAGCTGACGACGGTGGCGGCGGTCGTCGGGCTCAGTCCGCGCTCGATCAGAAAGGGCGCCTGGTGCAAGCTGACGCCGGCCTGCACGGGGTAGGCAAACAGGGTAAAGAGACAAAGCAGCCAGAAGGCGGGCGTGCGCAGGGCCTCGGAGCGGGTGAAGGAGGGCTCGGGGATGGACGCGCCGCCGGGCCGCTGGGGATGGGCAGAAATGGCGGCGTGGCCGTCCGGCAGCAGGCCGACATCCTCCGGCCGGCGGACCATCAGCAGCCAGTTGGGGATGAAACCGACCACCAGGACGGCGGCGCCGACCGCGAGCCAGCCGGAACGCCAGCCGCCGGCAAGCATGGCCATCTGTGCGATCAGCGGCAGGATCACCAGCCCCGACATCTGCGCGACCGAGGCGACGGAGATGGCGAAGGTGCGCCGCGCGACGAACCAGCTGTTCACCGCGCCGTAGATGCCGAGGTCGAACGGGCCGGCGAAGTTCATCCGGGCGATGCAGAACATGACGTAGAACCACACCAGCCCGGTGGTGAACGACAACAGCATGGCGGCGGCGCTGGTGCCGAGCACGGCGAGGCAGAGCACGAGGCGCGCACCCTTGCGATCGAGGATCGGGCCGAGCTTGGGGGATGTGATCGCCGCCAGTAGACCGCCGAGAGAGACAGCGCCGGAAATCGCCGCGCGCGACCAGCCGAATTCGCGGGTCATCGGCTCGACGAAGATGGACAGGGTGGTGTTGGCGCCGCCCTGGCGCGCAAAGCCGGCGCAGCAGGCGCAGAACAGAACAACCCAGCCATAGAAAAACGGCAGCCGGCGGATCAGGAGGGCGGGGATAGCGCGTGTGGTCATCGAGCCCCGAGGCGGCAGCGCACGGGGAATGCCGCAACGCCTGCCGAGCATGCCAGGATCGGCGGCGGCAACAAGGTGCCGCCGGTCAGCCGGAAGGTGGTTGGCGGACCTGCCAGGCTTCGGTGACCAGGCAGAGGATCTCGAACAGCAGGGACGCGGCGTTGAACGAGGTGATCGTGCCGACGTCGAACGGCGGCGCCACCTCGACGAGGTCCGCGCCGATAAAGTCCAGGCCGCGCAGGCCGCGCAGCAGGCGCAATGCCTCGATCGGGGTGATGCCGCCGGCTTCGGGCGTGCCGGTGCCGGGGGCGTGCGCGGGGTCGAGACTGTCAATGTCGTAGGTCAGGTAGACCGGGCCATCGCCGGCGACGCGGCGGGCTTCCTCGGCTGCGTAGGCCCAGCCCTTGTCCTGGAATTCGTCCATGCCAAGCACGCGCATGCCGCTGCGCTGGCTGAAGCCCCACATGTCCGGGTCGTTGGTGGTGCCGCGGATGCCAATCTGGATAACGCGCTTCGGGTCCAGCAGGTTTTCCTCGACCGCGCGGCGGAACGGGGCGCCGTGGTGGAAGCGCGAGCCGAGATAATCGTCGCCGGTGTCGCAATGGGCGTCGATGTGGATCATGCCGACGGGGCCGCCGGCCGCCACGGCGCGCAGGATCGGCAGCGAGATGGAGTGGTCGCCACCGACGGAAATCGGGACGACATCGGCGTCGACAACTGTCGAGAAGAATTCCTGAATTTCGGCGTGCGCGCCTTCCAGCTCATAAGGCTGCTCGATCCAGGTGTCGCCGAGGTCGCGCACGCGGGCCTGGGCGAAGGGCATGAACCCGGTGGTGCCGTGGATGCGGCGCAGCAGGCTGGACTGGTCGCGCACCGCGCGGGGGCCGTGGCGGGTGCCGGAGCGGTTGGTCACACCGCCGTCATAGGGCACGCCAATAAGGCCGATATCGGTGTCGTGCAGCGACTGGCTGTAGGGGGTGCGGAAGAAGGTGGGGATGCCGGTGTAGCGGGGCTGGGCCTGGGGGTCGGCGAGTTCCGGATAGCGGTTGGGGTGTTTGATCGGCATATCGGTCGCCTATCCTTTCCGCGATGGCCGGCTGCGCGCCCGGCGGGGCAACAGCTGCCAGCTTCAGCCGGCACCGCGAGGGACGCAAGAGCGCCGAAGCAAGACCGCCGGTGCTACGGAACGCGATCCCGGGCCACGGCGAGCGGTTGCGACCGGCCGCCGGCAGCGACCAGGAGCAGGGCGGCGCAGGCGATCGCCGCCCCGATCGCGGCATCGGCGCCGAAGCCCGAGCGGGCCATCGCCGCACCGCCGGTCAGCGAGCCGATCGAAATGCCCAGGAACAACGAGCTGTTGTTGAGCGCCAGCAGGAAGGCCCGGCGCTGAGGGTACTGGCGAGCCAGACCAGCCTGCTGGGCCGGAAAAAAGAACTGCGCGAAGACGGAGGTGATCAGCAGCATGATGTTGGCCAGCCATCCGGTGCCGACGCCGGCGGCGAGCACCGATAGGCAGGCGGCCAGACCGAACAGGCTGAGCAGCATGGTCGGGCGGGTGCCGAAGCGGTCGGCCAACTGACCGCCGAGCAGCGTGCCCGCCAGGGCTCCGGCGCCGTAGAAACCGATCGCGCGGGCGATATCGGAAGGCGGCAGGCCGGCGCTGGTAAGCCAGGCACCGAGATAGGTGTAAACGCCGTACAGCGCGGTTGCCCACAGCACGGTCGGCAGCAGGCGCAGGACCACCCTCGCGGGATCAAGTGCGGCTACGGAGGCCGCGGTGGTGCCAGCATGGCCGGAGTCCGTCGGCCATGCCACCCGGTTGGCGGCGATCAGGACGAGACTGAACAGGGCGAGCAGGAGGAACGGCGCGCGCCAGCCCCAGTGGGAGGCGATCAGCGTGCCCGCCGGCGCCCCGAGCGACAGCGCCAGCAGCAGGCCGGACACCGCGACCGACATCCAGGTGGCGCGGCGGGCGGCGGGAGCCGCCTCCCCCACGCCGGCATAGATCAGCGGCGACACCCCGGCCGCCGTTGCCCCCGCGGCGACGCGCGTGGCGAGCAGCCAGCCGAAGCCAGGCGCCACCGCGGTAAGGAGATTCGCCACGGCAAAGCCGGCCAGGCAGGCGAGCAGGGTTCGCCGCCGCCCGATCCGGTCGGCCAGTTGGCCGATCAGCGGCGCGCTGAACAGATAGGTCAATGAGAATACCGTGACGCTCAGCCCGGCCGATGCAGCGGAACGGCCGAAATCCACGGCGATCGACGGCAGCAGCGGCGAAATCACGAACAGATCCGTGCCGACCACAAACAGGGTGAGCCAGCCGCAGGCCAGCCGCCAGCGTGGACCCAGGCCTTGGGGCGAGCGCCGGCCATGGGGTCGGCTCGCAATACCGGACTCGCTCGGGGCCTGGGACGGGATCATGGAACCGGGGGGGATGGTGAATTAATGACAGCGATCCCCGCCACCGCCCAGGCGCCCAGCCGGGCCACCGGCCGGCGCCGGGGCGGGGCCGTATCCCGCGACAGGACCCAACGGCTACAATACATGCGCCAAGACCTTCGCCAGTTGCTGGCGGGTGAAGGGCTTGGCGATGAACTCGTCCATGCCTGAACTCAGGCAGCGCTGGCGGAAGCTCTCGCCCGCGGTCGCCGTCAGCGCGACGATCGGTGTGCGGGGCACGCCGGCTGCCTCGCGCTTGCGGATCTCGGCGGTCGCCTCGAAACCATCCATCTTCGGCATTTGGCAGTCCATGAAGATCACATCGAAATGCTGCTTCGCGTGGGCTTCCAGCGCCTCCAACCCGTTGGCGGCGGTTTCGACCTTCCAACCCAAGGTTTCGAGAATGCCGGTGGCCACCATGAGATTGACAGGGATGTCCTCGACGACCAGGGCCTGATGACCGGGCGCGCGATCATCGCTTGACGGCGGCGCGGACGACACAAATTCGCCAGGGTTCGCCAGGGCGGCGATGTGCGCCGTGTTGGGGACCGATTGGCGTTCACGGATGAGATCGGTCAGCGCCGCGACTTGAACCGGACGCGTCAGTTGCCTCGCCGCATAGCGATCCGCTTCCGCCACCGCGCGATCGGGCGAGGTCAGCAGAACAATGTTCGCCGAGGCATGCACCGGGTCGGCCCGCAGCAGACGCGCCAGTTCAAGTCCGTCGGCATCCGGCGCCGTCATGTCGGCAATCACGGCACCGAAAGCGTTGCCCCTGCCCGCCGCGGTGGACAGGATGTCACGCGCCTCCGTTAAATTCCGGACAGCCTCGACGCGCAATCCTTCCCGCTGCAGCTGGCTTTGCAGCGCCAAGCGGCTGGAATCGTTGCCATCCATCAACAGAACGCGGTTGCGAACGGCAAGACCCCGATCGTTGTCGATATGATGGATGCTGTCGATCTGCTGTCCGAAGCGCGCGGTGAACCGGAAGGTCGAGCCAACCCCCGGCTGGCTCTCAACTTCGATGGTCCCGCCCATCAGCTCGCACAGATCCTTGCAGATGCTAAGGCCCAGACCACTGCCCGAGAAGCGCCGCGTATCGCTGCTATCCGCCTGGGTAAAGGCCTTGAAGATGATTGCCTGGTCTTCCTGCGAGATGCCAATTCCCGTGTCGCGCACCTCGAACTGGATCAGCGCGGTATCCGAGGTGGCTTCCTTCAGGGAGGCGTGGACGGAGATGCTTCCCTGATCCGTGAATTTGATCGCATTGCCTATGAGATTGTTAAGGATCTGGCTGAGGCGCAGAGGATCGCCGACCAGCGCCGTCGGCAAACTCTTGGCGATCGAAAGGGACAGGCGAAGGCCTTTCTGGCTCGCCACCGATTCCAGCATGTAGATCACGTCCTGCACCACCTCGCGCAGGTCGAAATTCCGGTTCTCAAGCTCGAACTTGCCGGCCTCGATCCTGGAAAGATCGAGTATGCTGGTGATGAGGGAGAGCATCGTTTCGGCCGAACGCTGCGCCATCTGGACATACATCTGCTGCTTGGGCTCAAGCTTGGTTTGCAGCAGCAGCTCGACCATACCCAGCACGCCGTTCATCGGAGTACGCAACTCGTGGCTGATGTTGGCGAGGAACTGCGCCTTGGCGCGGTTGGCCGCGACCAGTTCGCGCGTGCGCTCCTCCACCCGGTCCTCGAGGGTCATGTTGAGAGCTTGGAGGCGGTCTTCGGCCTGTAGCTGGGCGCTGTGGCGGATTGCCACGGCCTCGGCCATCGCGTTGAAAGCGGCACCCAGCTGGTCGATTTCGGAGCGCTGTCCCGTCAGGTGGCAGCGCGCCGCGTAATTACCATTGCGCCATTCGGCCGCGACGCCAAGGAGCGCCCGGACCGGGCGCTGGATGAAGGCCCTCCCCCCCATCCAGGCCGCGTAACCGGCCATCAAAAGCCCAGCCAGGATCAGCAGGATGCCCCGCCTCGTGACCGCGTCGATGGCGGAAAACGCCGCGGCCTTCGACTCGCCGGCACTGAGGAAAAAATCCCGCGGCGGCAGGGACGGCGGCACATAGCCGAAGATCCGCTCGACGCCGTCGACGCCCTTCGCTTCCTCCCACCCGGCCTTGTCGCCGTCCATGATATCGGCATGGCCGCTGCGCATGTTCTTGCCGACAAGCTGCTCGGGATGCGGCAGCCGGGCGATGATGTTGCCCTCGCGATCGGCGATGAGGATCGATTGCGTCGGGGTCAGGCCACGTTCGCGCAGATGCTCGGATAGCCAGTTCAGATCGAGGCCGGCGAAGACCACGCCGACGATCGGTCCCCCCTTCTCGAGGGAAAAATGCTCGGCGAAATGGATCTGCTTCTCGCCGCTCGCCGGATCGACCCAATAATTGCCGACGGCGAGATCGGTTTGCGCCATGGCCCGCTTGAAGAAGGGAAGGTCGGCGATGGAGGACAGGGAGGTGGGCCGGCTTGTGCAGCGGACCTTGCCGGTGGCGTCGGCCACTCCCAGCAGGCTGTAGTACGGGGTCCGCGCATTCAAGGCCGCCAGCAGCTTGGTGCAAGCCTCCTTATCCATCGAATTGACGGGAGGAAGCTGGCTCATAACCTGCAAATACTGGCGCGCGCCCTCTCGAATCTCGCCCATCTCGGCGCCGAACTGCCGCGTGATTTGGACGGTCTTGTTGCGGATTTCGTCTTCGCGCGACTTGCGCAAATCGTACTCGTTGTACGACTGGATGGCGAGCGCGGGCATGACCGCGATCAGCACCAGGACGAACATCTTCGTCGTCAGACTGAACGACAGCCGTTCCAGCGCCTGCCAGCGGCGTTTGCCGGCATCCGCCACTCGGCCCAGGATCGGGGATGGCCCGATCATGGGCGCCGTGGCTGCCACGCGGCGGCCCGCAGACGCGGCGGTTTCATCAGGCCAGGGCAAGAAAAGCCGCGTGCCGAAAAGCGTGACGATACCACCAGGAGACCCTCCTTTTGCGGCGCTTTCAGCAGGTCGTACGCGCCTCGTGCCGGCGTATTGCGGATGTGACGATCGCGTCCATGGCGATCCATATCTTGTCGAGCGCGTCCGCGATTATCTCGGCATCCTCGACCGTCTCGGCAAGCAGGTGCGGGCGCCGCCGCAGAACCTCCTGCGTGACGGCGATCGCTTCCTCGGCGTGGCGTTCCTCGACGTGCTGGTCGAAGCAATCGGCGAAGTAGGGTTCGTGGACGATACCCGGAAAATTTCTGGAGAGGGCCTGGGCGAGCGCATGCATCCAGTTGTCCGACATCGTCTCGACAATGCACCAGGGGCCGAGCGAGCGCGAATAGAGCGTCTTGGCGAGGCGCACGAACTCGGCCGTGCCGGCATCGAGATAGCCGGCCAGTTCCTCGGCGTCACCGAACTGCTCATCGTCGATCGGGCACCGTGCGCCGATGTTCTTGAACGCGCGGGTTAACTGGTAGTGATGTGTGTCACCATTCGCCAACCCGTCGTCGTCCACGAAGATCTGCAGCTTGCGCTTGCGCATGGCCGGGTTATCGAGATGCGGCAGGTAATAGACCGCCGCCCGGGTAGCGTGCATGGCCGCCTGGTAGATGAGGTACAATTCCCCGAGCAGCCTGGGATCCTTGGCAATTTGCGGTGGCAGGGCGGCGAGGTTCTGGAAGAACGGCGCTTTGGACGGGCGGTGCTCGTCGGCGATGGCGTCGATGATCGCAGGAAGCCGCGCAGCCGCGTCGTGACCCTGGTTGGCGCCGTCGGGGCTTGGCACCGGGCTTGCCGCCGTCTCTAGCGCGACGGAAGGGTGTTCTTTCGATGCGCCGAGATGTCCCGATGACGGCATTTTACTTCTCCAGAGGGTGAACGCTCTTGTTTGCTTGGTTGCCACAACTCGAGGCAGTTCTTCGCGATCACGCAAACCTTCAGCTCAAGCCAAATCTAGCTAATAGCCCTAAAGCCCATCTCTTACAGCCATAAAAATAGTGACTGAGTCGCAATCAGAATTATTTTTCATAAAACATAAGCCGGACGAGCTATTTCTTTACAAAAAGAACCGACGGGTCGCAAGTTGTCAACGTCAGCGGAGTCGCGAAGAGGCGGATAATGCAGGAACGTTACGGCGAAGAATCTTAGCAGATCGTAAACGGTTTGAACGGCCGCACCTCCGAAACGCGCGCCGAGCCTCTCGACCACCCGCGCCCGGTCCTGCTATGTGCGCATAGGCCCGCGCCGGAGAGCGTGGCGAACAGGGAGACTTCTACCATGAATCTGACACGAAGGGGCCTGATCGGCTCCGCCGCCGCCACGTCCGCCGCCGTTGCCTCCGCTGTCGCGCTGCCCGGACGCGCGAGCGCCCAGGGGAAGCCAGTGATCAAGATCGGGGTGATGAACGATCAGTCCGGGCCGTACCGCGACGTGAACGGGCCAACCAGCGTGAACTGCACGAAATTCGCGGTCGAGGAGTTCAAGGCGCAAGGCTTCGACGTGGAAGTGATCTTCGCGGACCACCAGAACAAGCCGGACGTGGCGGCTTCGCTAGCCAAGCAGTGGTTCGACCAGGATGGGGTGGACGTGATCGAGGACGGAGCGGCGTCGTCCTGCGCGCTGGCGATCAATACCATCTGCAAGGACAAGGACAAGGTGTTCCTGTCCACCTCCACCGCCACCTCCGATCTGACCGGCGTGGCCTGCACGCCGAATACCATCCATTGGGTGCTGGACACCTATATGTCGGCGAAATCCACCGGCGGGGCGATGACCAAGGCCGGCGGGGACAGCTGGTTCTTCATTACGCCGAACTATGCCTTCGGCCAGGCGCTGCAGCGGGATGCGACCAAGTTCGTGATCGACGCCGGCGGCAAGGTAGTGGGGGACAATGTGTATCCGTTCCCGGAAACCACGGATTTCTCCTCGCAGCTGCTGCAGGCACGGGCCTCCGGGGCGAAAGTGGTCGGGCTGTGCAATGCCGGCACCGATACCGTGAACTGCCTGAAGCAGGCGCGCGAATTCGGCTTGGTGCAGGCCGGAGTGAAGATGGCGGCGTTGCTGTGCTACAGCACCGATGTGCGCGCGGTGGGATTGGAAATCGCCCAGGGCCTTCTGATGAGCGAGGCGTTCTATTGGGACCTGAATGACCGCACCCGGGCCTGGATGGAACGAGTGAAGCCGAGGGTAAACCAGTATCCGAACTCCGCCCAGGCAGGGAACTACTCCTGCACGATGCACTATCTGAAGGCGGTTACCGCCATGGGGCCGGCCGAGGCGAAAAAGAGCGGTGCGGCGGTGGTGGCGAAGATGAAGTCCATGAAAACCGACGATGATTGCTTCGGCGCCGGCGGAGTGATCCGCGCGGACGGACGGAAAATCCATCCGGTATATCTGTTCGAGGCGAAGAAGCCGTCGGAGAGCAAGCACAGTTGGGATCTGCTGAAGCAAGTGGCGGTGACACCGGCCGAGGAGGCGTTCCGTCCGATGAGCGCCGGCCTGTGCCCGCTGGTGGCGAAGGCCTAATTCGCGCGTTGCCCCAAACCCGAGGAAGGGCTCTGCCCTGACCGGGTCTGGGGCAGCGCCCAGCCTTACATTCCCGGGGCTAGAACGGAATTTCGTCATCCAGGTCGCCGCCCTTCGGCAAGTCCCAGGACGGGCCGCCGGCGCCGCGGCCGGCACCGGCGCTGGCGTTGCGGGCCGGCATGGGGGCGGCGCGTTCGCGGGGGGTGTAGCTGCCGCCGCCCTCGCCCATGCCGCCTTCCTCACCGCGGCCGCTGAGCATGGTCAGTTCGCCGCGGAACTTACCGATGACGATCTCCGTGGTGTATTTCTCGACGCCGGACTGGTCGGTCCATTTGCGGGTCTGCAGTGAGCCCTCGATGTAAACCTTGGCGCCTTTTTTCAAGTACTTCTCGGCCACATCGGCGATGCGGTCGTTGAAGATCACCACGCGGTGCCACTCGGTGCGCTCCTTGCGCTCCCCGCTGGCGCGGTCGTTCCAGGTCTCGCTGGTGGCGACGGCCAGGTTGACGATTTTGCTGCCGTCCTGGGTGGAGCGCACTTCGGGATCCTTCCCGAGATTGCCGACCAGGATGACCTTGTTGACACTGCCTGCCATTTTGCCAGTTCCTCACCAGATGAGACGCCCAAATCTTTTGGGCTAAAGAATTTTGCTACCCTAGCGTGTATCCCACATTAACGGGTCAAAACCCAGCTTACCAGACTTTCCATTCCCGTCTTATCGCGCCATATATAGAAAGAACATCCCGAGAACATCTGGAAAAATTCATGGCCGGACCGATTGTCCCGACGAGGCAGGCGCGGGCGCATAGCGCGATCGTTGTGCGGGGTGCGCGCGAGCATAACCTCAAGAACATCGACGTGGAGATCCCGCGCGACGAGCTGACGGTGATCACCGGGCTGTCGGGATCGGGCAAGTCGTCGCTGGCGTTCGACACGATCTATGCCGAGGGGCAGCGGCGCTATGTCGAGAGCCTGTCAGCCTACGCAAGGCAATTCCTGGAATTGATGGGAAAGCCGGATGTCGATTCGATCGAGGGATTGTCGCCGGCGATTTCCATCGAGCAGAAGACGACCAGCAAGAACCCGCGCTCCACCGTCGGGACGGTGACGGAGATCCATGACTATATGCGCCTGCTCTGGGCGCGGGCGGGGGTGCCGTATTCGCCGGCGACAGGGCTGCCGATCGAGGCGCAGACGGTCAGCCAGATGGTGGACCGGGTGATGGCGATGCCGGAAGGCACCCGGCTGCTGCTGCTGGCGCCGGTGGTGCGCGACCGCAAGGGCGAATACCGCAAGGAACTGGCGGAGTTGCAGCGGCGCGGGTTCACCCGGGTGAAGGTGGACGGCGCGTTGTACGAGATCGGCGAGGTGCCGGCGCTGAACCGCAAGATCAAGCACGAGATCGAGGCGGTGGTCGACCGAGTTGTCGTGCGCGACGGTATCGCGCCGCGGCTGGCCGACAGTTTCGAAACGGCGTTGGCGCTGTCGGACGGCATTGTTTATGCCGAAAACGCGGAAAGCGCGGAAAGAACCGTGTTTTCCTCCCGATTCGCCTGTCCGGTGAGCGGATTCACGATCGAGGAAATCGAGCCGCGGCTGTTCAGCTTCAACTCGCCGCATGGGGCTTGCCCCGCTTGTGACGGGCTGGGACTGGAGTCGTTCTTCGATCCGGACATGGTGGTTCCGAACGGACGGACGACCCTGGCGGGCGGGGCGGTGGCGCCCTGGACCGGGGCGCAGAGCCCGTATTACGACCAGACGCTGCAAAGCCTGGCTCGGCACTTCAAGGTGACGACGCGCACCGCCTGGGAAGACCTGCCGGAGGAGGTGCGCCAGGCGATTCTGTTCGGGACCGGGGCCGAGCCGGTTGCGTTCACCTACAAGGACGGCGTGCGGTCCTACACCGTCACCAAGCCCTTTGAGGGCGTGATCAAGAACCTGCAGCGGCGGCTGGACGAGACGGACAGCGCCTGGGTGCGCGAGGAATTGTCGCGCTATCAGGCGGATAAGCCGTGCTCCGTGTGCAATGGCGCAAGGCTGAAGCCGGAGGCTCTGGCGGTGCGGATCGGCGGCAAAAATATCGCCGAAGCCTCTGAATTTTCGATCGATGCGGCGTTCGAGTGGTTTGCCGGGGTGATCGAGACGATGACGCCGCAGCGCCAGGAGATCGCGCGGCGGATCCTGCGCGAGATCGGCGACCGGCTGCGGTTTCTGGTGGATGTGGGCCTGGACTACCTGACGCTGGCGCGCGGGTCGGCGACGCTGTCCGGCGGGGAGAGCCAGCGCATCCGGCTGGCAAGCCAGATCGGCTCGGGGCTGACGGGCGTGCTGTATGTGCTGGACGAGCCGTCGATCGGGCTGCACCAGCGCGACAACGAGCGGTTGCTGGGCACGCTGCGGCGGCTGCGCGACCTCGGCAACACCGTGCTCGTGGTGGAGCATGACGAGGATGCGATCCGCGCGGCCGACCATCTGATCGACATGGGGCCGCTGGCCGGCGTGAATGGCGGGCATGTGGTGGCGCAGGGCACGCCGGCGGAGGTGGCGGCCAATCCGGCGTCCCTGACCGGGGATTATCTGTCCGGGCGGCGGCGGATCGAGATTCCGGCGTTGCGCCGGCCGATCCAGAAGTCACCGGATGCTAAAGGTTATCGGCGCCCGGGGGAACAATCTCAGGGGCGTCGACGCGGGGTTTCCGCTGGGTGTGTTCACCTGCGTGACCGGCGTTTCCGGCGGCGGGAAGTCCACGCTGGTGGTGGATACGCTGTACAAGGCGGCGTCGCGGCGGCTGATGGGCTCGGGCGAAGTGCCGGCGCCGCATGACCGGATCGAGGGGCTGGAGCTGCTCGACAAGATCATCGACATTGACCAGTCGCCGATCGGGCGGACGCCGCGGTCGAATCCGGCAACGTACACGGATCTGTTCGCGCCGATCCGGGACTGGTTCGCCGAGCTGCCGGAATCCCGCGCGCGCGGCTACAAGCCGGGGCGGTTCAGCTTCAACGTGAAGGGCGGGCGGTGCGAGGCGTGCCAGGGGGACGGCGTGCTGAAGATCGAGATGCATTTTTTGCCCGATGTCTACGTCACCTGCGACGTGTGCAAAGGCCGGCGGTACAACCGCGAGACGCTGGAAATAAAGTTCCGCGACAAGTCGATCGCCGAAGTGCTGGCGATGACGGTGGACGAGGCGGTGCCGTATTTCTCCGCCCAGAGCCGCATCCATGACCGGCTGAAAATCCTGCAGCAGGTAGGGCTGGGGTATATCTCGCTGGGGCAGCAGGCCACGACGCTGTCGGGCGGCGAGGCGCAACGGATCAAGCTGTCCAAGGAATTGGCGCGGCGGGCGACGGGGCGGACGCTGTACATCCTGGACGAACCTACGACCGGGCTGCATTTCGAGGATGTGCGCAAGCTGCTGGAAGTCCTGCACGCGCTGGTGGACCAGGGCAACTCGATCGTGGTGATCGAGCATAACCTGGAGGTGATCAAGACCGCCGACTGGATTTTGGACCTGGGACCGGAGGGCGGCGCCGGCGGCGGGCGGATCGTGGCCGCGGGCACGCCGGAGGAGATCGCGGCGACACCGGATAGCCATACCGGGCGGTTTTTGGCGCCGCTGGTGGGGGCGGTAAAGCCGCAGAGAACGCGCAAGCGGGCATAGCGGGGGCCACAATCAACGATCATTCATCGTGAATAAGCTCACCACTACATAATTCACGTTGACATTAGTGTGTTTTAATTCCACTATCCACGCGTCCTGATCGTCTAAGATGGACAAGCACATGGAGAGTGGCGGATGCGCACGGCATCTTTCGTATTCCGACGGGATGGCCGACCGGAATTGAGCGCGCGGGATCGAATGTGGCGGGCAATGTTGTGTTGTCGCGGTAAAGGCTGACGCCGGAACCCACCCCATTCCTCCTTCCGTGAAAGGCATCGGCCCCGTGAGCGGGCGGATGAGAAAGATCATGCTGCAATCCCATATCATTGACATCAATGGAAATTTCGTCGGCGCCGCAGTTCGCCTGGACAGCGGCTACCGGTTCGTCGCGCTGAACATGCGCGTGGAGGAACTGGACGGGACGACCTGGCCGAACCTGGATACGGTTCGCCGGCTGGCCCGGCAATTGTTCGTCACCGGACATTTCGGTGGTACGGAGCGGGCCGCGCCGGCATGTCCTGAACTGGAGTTGGTGCAATGACCGACGGGGCCTCCGCCTGGGGATGGGATCGCGGGGATCTGTCGCCCGTGCCGGAACCGGCCGCCATCGGGCTGGTGGTTCAGGCGGTGTTCAACCGCCTCATTCAACTATTCAGAAAGTGAATTAGGCGCCCGGCCGGGAGTTAAATCCGGCCGGTCACCGCCGCCAGGATAACCGCCACCCGGTCACCGATACCGCGGCCTGGCAAAGCCGCCACGGGGCGCGACAGGTCGCGCCGGGCAAGCACCGCCGGCAGTGCCGCGGCGATCGTGGCGCGCGGCAGGCGCAGGCCCCTGCCCTCGTCCAGCAGCGCTCTTCCCTCCGCCAGCAGATCCGCCAGAACCAGTGCCGCAGTATCCGGACTATGAGCAACCTCTTCCGGCGACAGGCCCTGTGCCGCGAGCCTGTCTTCCGGCAGCAGGCAGCGGCCCTGCCGCGCCAGGGCGGGCACGCTGCGCAGCAGGCCGGCCACGCCATAGGCGGAACCCAGCGGACGCAAGCGCTCCGGCTCCGGCGCGCCCAGCAGGCGCCCGGCGGCGACGGCCAGGCCGCCGGCGGTGCCGCCGACATAGTCGCGCCAGGCTTGCAGGGTGGGGATGGCGGGCTCGGCCTCGATCTCCCGCGCGTCGATCAAGGCGAGCAGGTCGTCCGGTGCGAGCGCGCCGGCGCGGATGGCGGCGGTCAGCGGGGTGGCAACCTCGTGGCGCTTGTCCGTGCCTTCCACCACCTCGCGCCACCATTGCAGGCGGATCATGGCCAAAGCCGGCTCGGTCACCGCCTCGCGGGCGCGGGCGAGTTCGTGGTTGAAGGCGTACAGGGCCAGCAGCGCGCCGCGCTTCTCCGGCGGGGCGAACAGGGCGGTGAGGAAGCGGTCCGGGTCGTGGCGGCGGACGAACTCGATAAGAGCGTCAGACATCGGCGGGAGGTGGCGTGGAACCAGCGGTCATGCAAGCGTGTTTCCCGTTGGCTTGACGCACGTCCGGGCTGCCCATAGCAAGGGCGGGCCTCTTGAAGGATGGGCGGCCAGGCCGGCCGCACCGAGATTGCTCTTCCCGAATGGGCTTCACACTGAACACGGAGACTGTCCCATGGCCTTTGAACTCCCCACGCTTCCCTATGCCAAGACCGCGCTCGCGGCCCAGGGCATGTGCGAGGAAACCCTCGACCTGCATCACGGCAAGCATCACCAGGCCTATGTCACCGCGCTGAACGGCTTCGTCGCCAGCAACCCGGCGCTGGCCGGCAAGTCGCTGGAAGAGATCGTGAAGCTTTCGTACAACAAGGCCGACATGGCGCCGGTGTTCAACAATGCCGGCCAGCATTGGAACCACATCCTGTTCTGGGAAAACATGTCGCCGAAGGGCGGCGCCATCCCCGGTGCGCTGGAAGCCAAGATCGTCTCCGATCTCGGCGGCGTGGCGCAGTTCAAGGACGCCTTCAAGGCGGCCGCCACCACGCAGTTCGGCTCCGGCTGGGCCTGGCTGGTGCTGGCGCCGGACGGCAAGCTGAAGGTGACCAAGACCCCGAACGGCTCCAACCCGCTCGCCACCGGCGAGGGCAAGGCGCTGCTCGGCCTCGATGTGTGGGAACACAGCTACTACCTGGACTTCCGCAACCGCCGGCCGGACTACGTGACCAACTGGCTGGATAAGATCGCCAACTACGAATACGCCGAAGCGGCCCTGAAGGCGGGCTGATAGTAGCAAGCAAGGCGAGGGGGCGCTGCCCCCTCGACCCCCGCTAAGGGCTCGCCCTTAGAACCCGCTACTGGTGGTTTGGGCGTGAAAAGGGGGGCTAGCGGGACCTTGCATGGTCCCGCTAGCCCCCCTTTTCACGCCCAAACAAATGGATGGATTCCAAAGGCTTGCCTTTGGTGGGGGTCCAGGGGGCAAAGCCCCCTGGCCTTACTTGCCTACCTCAGGCCGGCTTGGAGTTGTTCGCGGCTGTCGGCTTCAGGACGGAGCTGATGGTGTCGCGCAGCACGGTCACGCGCAGGTTCGGGGCCAGTTCGACCTCTACCTCGTTCGAGCCTTCCTTGACCTTCTGGACGGTTCCCAGGATGCCGCCGCCAGTTACCACGCGGTCGCCGCGCTTCAGGGCGAGCAGCATGGCCTTCATTTCCTTGGCGCGCTGCTGCTGCGGGCGGATCAGCAGGAAGTAGAAGACGCCGAAGATCAGGACCAGCGGCAGAAACTGCGTCGCCCCGCCCATCATGGCCGTCAGATCCTGGGCGTAGGCGGTAGAGATCAGCATTTTTTCATTCCTGAACGGATCGCGTGGGGTTGGCGGCGCGATCCTGGTTGCGGTTATCCGGCGCGGACCATAGTTTCCGCTCCCTTCCCGTCAAGTTTCTCCAATTTCTCATGAGACCCACCCCCGATGGCCCAGCCCCAATGAACACGAATATGGTCGACCTCGTCACCCGTATCGCCGAGGCGCTGGAGCGGCTGGCCCCGCCTCCGGCCCGCCAACTGGACCTCGGCTCTGCCGATGCCTTCGTGTGGCACCCCAACCCGGGGCATCTGGCTCCTGTCGCGAAGATCTCGCGCGTGGACATTTCGTTGCTGCAAGGCGTGGAGCATCAGAAGAAAATTCTGCTGGAGAACACGCTGCGCTTCGCCCGCGGGCTGCCGGCCAACAACGCGATGCTGTGGGGCTCGCGCGGGATGGGCAAGTCCTCCCTGGTGAAGGCGGCGCATGCGGTGGCGAATGCCGAGGTCCCGGGCGGCCTGGCGCTGATCGAGATCCATCGCGAGGACATCCGCACCCTGCCCGAGTTGCTGAATTTGCTGCGGGGCGAGAGCCGGCGCTGCGTGATCCTGTGCGACGATCTGTCGTTCGAGAAGGAGGACGCCGACTACAAGGCGCTCAAATCGGTGCTGGATGGCGGGATCGAGGGGCGGCCGGACAATGTGCTGTTCTACGCCACCTCCAACCGGCGCCATCTGATGCCGCGCGACATGGTGGAGAACGAGCGCTCCAGCGCGATCAACCCGGACGAGGCGGTGCATGAGAAAATCTCGCTGTCGGACCGTTTCGGGCTATGGATCGGCTTCCACAACTGCGACCAGCCGACTTTCTTCGCGATGATCGACGGCTACGCCCAGGCGATGCACCTGCCGATCGGCCAGGAGGATCTGCACGCCGCCGCGGTGGAGTGGTCCGTCACGCGCGGCGGCCGCTCCGGGCGGGTGGCGTGGCAGTTCATCCAAGAGATGGCGGGGCGGCTCGGCGTGAAAGCGGCCTGAGCATGGCGCGCGCGCCATCGGCTCAAGCGGCGCTGGCGGCGGAGCTGATCGCCGTGGTCGTGGCGGTTACCGATGGCGCGCCGCGTATCCTGACCATCCAGGACGGGCGCAGCCTGCCGTCCGGGCCGTTCGCCGGCACCCACCGGTCCTTGCAGGAGGGCGTGCGCCATTGGGTGGAGCAGCAGACGCATCACCGGCTTGGCTATCTGGAGCAGCTCTATACCTTCGCGGATCGTGACCGGACGGCGGACGGAACCGAGCGGCAGGTGATCGCCATCAGCTATCTGGGCCTGACGCGGGAAGCGCGCACGGACGCGACGGAGGCGGTGAGCTGGGAGGGGTGGTACAATTACTTCCCCTGGGAGGACCATCGCGGCGAGGGCGCGGCGATCGTTTCCACCCGTATCGGGCCCTGCCTGCGCCGCTGGGTGGAGACGGCGGAGGATGCGGCGACACGGCGCGAACGGCGGCAGCGGGTAGATGTCAATTTCGGCCTGAACGGCCGGGCGTGGAACGAGGAACTGGTGCTGCAGCGCTACGAGCTGCTGTACGAGGCGGAGTTGGTCGCCGAGGCGTCCGCTTTTGGGATCGATGCGTCAATGCCGGTGCCGGGCGAGCCCATGCTGCACGACCACCGCCGCATCCTGGCCACCGCCATCGCCCGGCTGCGCGCCAAGATCAAGTATCGCCCAGTGGTTTTCGAGCTGATGCCGCCGCGCTTCACGCTGTTGCAACTTCAGCGCACGGTGGAGGCCCTGGCCGGCATGCGGCTGCACAAGCAGAATTTCCGCCGGCTGATCGACCAGCAGGAGCTGGTGGAGGAAACCGGCGAGACCACCGCGGACACAGTTGGGCGGCCGGCCAAACTGTTTCGCTTCCGCCGCGAGGTGCAGGTGGAGCGCGCCATCGCCGGCACCAAGCTGCCGCTGTCGCGGGGCGTTTGAGCGCTCGCCGATCGTTTCGGAAGTCATCCAGGACCCTGGTATCCGGTGCACCCGCCTGACGAACGGGCGGGCAAGGCCGACGCCGTGCCGGCCTCGGCAATCGCCCGATCGGCAGCAATCCGGCCATGGTGCCATAACGCGAGCCATCCTGCATCAGGCGGCTGATTTTTTATGCTCAACTCCAGCATAAGGGCTTATTGACCGGCGGGATTGGCACACGCATATTATGCTCATAACGAGCACAGAGGAAGCCATGTCCGCCACGGAATTGCTGACCCGCACCGCACCGCTGTATGACCGCGTCAAGAAGTTCATCCCGCCGATCGAGTGGCCGGTGTTCGCCGAGGACATCGAGGCCATCCTGGCGCTGAAGCGGCAGCGCAACGCCGTGATCCTGGCGCATAACTACCAGACGCCGGAGATCTTCCACTGCGTCGCGGACATCACCGGTGACAGCCTGGCGCTGGCGCGCGAGGCGATGAAGGTGGACGCGGACGTGATCGTGCTGGCCGGCGTGCATTTCATGGCCGAAACCGCCAAGCTGCTGAACCCCGCCAAGACCGTGCTGATCCCAGATCTGCGGGCGGGATGCTCGCTGGCGGAGTCGATCACGCCGGAGGACATCCGGCTGCTGCGCCAGCGATATCCCGGCGTGCCGGTGGTGACCTATGTGAACACCTCGGCAGCGGTGAAGGCGGAGTCCGATATCTGCTGCACCTCCGGCAACGCGCTGAAAGTGGTGGAATCGCTTGGCGTGGACCAGGTGATCATGCTGCCGGACGAGTACCTGGCGCAGAACATCGCCAAGCAAACGCGGGTAAAAATCATCACCTGGGCCGGGCATTGCGAGGTGCACGAGCGCTTCACCGCCCACGATATCCGGCAGGTGCGGCGTGACTATCCCGGCATCGTCGTGCTGGCGCATCCGGAATGTCCGCCCGAGGTGGTCGCCGAGGCCGACTATGCCGGCTCCACCGCCGACATGACCGCCTATGTCGGGCGAGAGCAGCCCGCCCGCGTGGTGCTGGTGACTGAATGCTCGATGGCCGACAACATCTCCGTGCATCACCCGAAGGTCGAATTCATCAAGCCCTGCAATCTGTGCCCGCACATGAAGCGCATCAGCCTGTCCAATATCCGCGAGGCGCTGGAGACCATGACGCACGAGGTGACCATCGATCCGGCCGTCGCCGGCCGGGCGCGGCTGGCGGTCGAACGCATGCTGGCGGTCTGAACCATGACGGTGATGAGCAAGCCCGTCTTCGCGGCGGCGGCAAGCGGCGCGACGGTCCCTCCCCTGCCCGCGATCATGATCGAACCCCTGGTGCGCGCCGCGCTGCTGGAGGATTTGGGCCGCGCCGGCGACCTGACGACGGATGCGATCGTGCCGGCGGATGCGCACACCAGGGTGGCACTGGTGGCGCGCCAGCCGGGCGTGGTCGCCGGGCTGGATTTCGCGCTGACGGCATTCCGGCTGCTCG
This sequence comes from uncultured Alphaproteobacteria bacterium, assembly GCA_963839645.1. Lineage (GTDB taxonomy): Bacteria > Pseudomonadota > Alphaproteobacteria > Acetobacterales > Acetobacteraceae > PALSA-911. Next base: position 45,661 of record CAWIVZ010000008.1, read on the forward strand.
ATCCGGCCATCCAGGTCCGGGTCGAACGGCCGGACGGGTCGCGCCTGACCCCTGGCGACAGGATCGCCAGCATCAGCGGCCCGGCGCGAGGCATCCTGACAGCGGAACGGGTGGCGCTGAACTTCATGAGCCATATGAGCGGCGTTGCTTCGGCCACGCGCGGGATCGTGGATGCGATCGCCAACTCCCCGGGGGACCACAAGGCGCGCATCTGCTGCACCCGCAAGACCATGCCCGGCCTGCGCGCGGCGCAGAAATACGCCCTTCGGGTCGGTGGCGGCTCCAATCACCGCTTCGGCCTGGATGACGCGGTGCTGATCAAGGACAATCACGTCGCCATCGCCGGCGGGGTGCGCCCGGCGGTGGAGCGCGCCCGCGCTGGGGTCGGGCACCTCGTGAAGATCGAGCTGGAGGTGGACACGCTGACCCAGCTCGAGGAGGCGCTGGCGCTCGGGGTGGACGCAGTGCTGCTGGATAACATGGGCCCGGATATGCTGCGCCAGGCGGTTGCCATGGTCGGCGGGCGGGCGATCACCGAGGCTTCCGGCCGGATCACGCCGGCCACCGCTCCGGCGGTTGCAGCCACCGGGGTGGACCTGATCTCCATCGGCTGGCTGACCCATAGCGCCACGGTGCTGGATATCGGCCTCGACCACCTCGGGTAGACTTGCGGACTTCACCTGCAACGGCGTGTAATCACGCCAAACGCAGGGGAGACAACACCGCATGACCACACCGCTTGCCGGCATCAAAGTCATCGAGATCGGCCAGGCCTATGCCGGGCCGCTGGCAGGCGCCATCCTGTCGGACATGGGCGCCGAGGTTATCAAGGTGGAAAAGCCGGATGGCGGCGACGACGCCCGGCTGTGGGGGCCTCCGTTCGTCGACGGCGACAGCGCGATGTTCCACGCCAACAACCGCAACAAGAAATCTGTGACGCTGGATATCAAGAGCGCCGCGGACGTGGCGGCGCTGAAGGCGCTGGTGAGGGACGCCGATATCCTGATCCAGAATCTGCGGCCAGGCATCGTCGAGGATTTCGGCATCGGCCCCGAGGCGATGCTGCAGGTCAATCCGCGGCTGATCTACTGCTCGATCTGGGCGTTCGGCTACAAGGGCCCGCTGCGGCTGGCGCCGGGCTTCGATCCGCTGCTGCAGGCCTATGCCGCGGTGATGACGATGACCGGGCGGCCGGAGGACCCGCCGACCTTCTGCGCGCCGGCGATCAACGATGCCGCCACCGGTATGTGGTGCGTGATCGGCGCGCTGGCCGCGTTGCAGCAGCGCCATGCGACCGGCAAGGGCTGCGTGATAGATACGTCCTTGTTCGAGACGGCCGTGAGCTGGGTGTCGGGGGCACTGAACAACTACCACATCACCGGCAAGGTTCCCACGCGTCACGGCACCGCCAGCAATCTGCTGGTGCCGTACCAAACCTTCGAGACCGCCGACCGACCGATCTGCATCGCCGCCGGCAACGACCGGCTGTTCGTGAAATGCGCCGCCGCCCTGGGCCATCCGGAATGGTCCGCCGATCCGCGCTTCGAGGACGGGCGCAAGCGGGCAGTGAACCGCGTGGCCCTCGTGGCCCTGATGCAGCCGGTGCTGCTCGGCGGCGGACGGGAGCAGTGGATGGCGGCGCTGGGAGCGGTCGGGGTGCCGTGCGCACCGGTGAATGACATCGCGGAACTGGCCCAGACCGAGCAGCTGGCCGCGGTGGACCTGATGCGGACCCTGCCGGGCAGCGAGATGAGGGTGGTCGGGCTGCCGATCTCGTTCGACGGCCAGCGTCCCTATCCCAGCGCTGATTCGCCCAAGCTTGGCCAGCACAATACGGAGATGTTTGGCAAAAAAAGTGGCTGAAATCATGACCAGTTCCGCCATGCGTGAACGGGTGCTGAGATGCGGTTCCTAAAAAAATCCCTGATGGCAGCGGCTAACGTGCTGTTCCTGCTTGATCTGGGCCTGGTCGCACTGGTTTGGCCGCTCACGCTGTGGGCAGGCTGGCCGGGCCTAATTACGCTGCTAGACCAGCCGGCTGACGCCTGGTGCATCATCTATCCCCTGTCGGACCTGCTGGCGCTGTACGCGATGGGGCTCTATCGGCGCGAGGCGATCCTGGAGACCCGCAAATCGCTCTCCCGCGTGCCGCTGGTGGTGGGTATGGGCGCCGTCGCCGCGCTGGCCCTGACGATCGTTCTGCCGTCGATCGATCCCGAAGCGTTCAGGCGGCTTGGCGAGGCGGGGCTGGCGCTGACGTTCGGGCTGGCCGGACTGTGCTTCACCGGATGCGCCTTCCTGGCACGGCTCGTGGTATCGGTGCTGCTGCGCCGGCGGGTGCTGCGCCGTCATTTGCTGGTCGTCGGCGCCGGACAGCGGGCATGGGATCTGCTGTGGATGCTCAGCAGGGAAGGCAGCAACCTGCAATACGACGTGACCTTCTATCAGACCCCCTCCTTCGGCGAGATCGACCCCAGGCTGGCAGCCGATCCGACGGTGCGGATCCTGCTGGCGAGCGAGTTCGACGCATTGGCGGGGGCAAAGTCGGTGCAGGCGGACGAGATTGTGGTGGCGCCGGACGAACGGCGCGGGATGGATCTGCGGCCACTGCTGGAATGCAAGAAAGCCGGCTATCCGGTGTCGCAGTATTTGAGCTTCGTGGAAAAGGAGATCCGCCGGGTCGATCTGAAGCGCATGGACCTCGGCTGGATCCTGTATTCCGACGGCTTCTATTTCGGCCTGCTGGATCGCGCCCTCAAGCGGCTGTTCGACCTGGTTGCGGCCACCGCCATGCTGCTGCCGGCGGCGCCCATTCTGCTGGCGGCGATGGTCGCGATCCGCTGGGAGGGGCCGGGACCGGTCTTCTACCGGCAGACGCGCGTGACGCAGAACAACCGCCATTTCCAGATCCTGAAGCTGCGCACCATGCGCGTGGATGCCGAGGCCGGCGGCGCCGTGTGGGCGATGCAGCAGGACAACCGGATCACCCGGGTAGGCAATTTCCTGCGGCGCGCGCGGATCGACGAGCTGCCGCAGCTGTTCAACGTGCTGAAGGGCGACATGTCGTTCGTCGGCCCTCGCCCCGAGCGACCCGAATTCGTGGCCGAGCTGGCCAGGGAAATCCCGCTGTACAACGAGCGGCACATGGTGAAGGCCGGACTGACCGGCTGGGCGCAGATCAACTATCCCTATGGCGCGTCGGTGAACGACGCACGGTCCAAGCTGAGCTACGACCTGTACTACGTTAAGAACTTCTCCATCCTGTTCGACATCGTGATCCTGCTGCAGACGATCCGGGTCGTACTATGGCCAAGCGGGGTGCGGTGAGCGGGTTGAGCTGCCAGGCGGGTGCGACTACATTGTTCGGAATGAAATTTTTTCGGTTGAGCATGAAGGTTTCTGGCGTCGCGTTTTTCGCGGGACGCCTTGCCGGGTCCGTGGCGCCACTTCCGGCATGGAAGGACGGCGCATGGCGGTAGACCTGTACGAGACCCTCGGCGTCGCCAAGGATGCCACGGCCGAGCAGATCCGCTCGGCCTATCGTAAGCTGGCGAAGAGCAATCATCCCGACCTGAACCCTGGCAACAAGGCGGCGGAGGAGCGGTTCAAGGCGATCGCCTCGGCCTATGACATCCTTTCCGACCCGGCCAAACGAACGCGTTATGACAGCGGCGAGATCGACGCGACCGGCGCGGAACGGCCGCAGGGACCAACCTACTCGTACCATGCGGGCGGGCCGCGCGGGCAGAAATACAGCTATGAGGGCGGCTTTCCCGGCGGCGATGGCGGCGAGGAGTACGCTGACATCTTTGGCGACCTGTTCGGGCGCGGCGGGTTTAACCAGGGCGGGGCCGGTGGGCCGGAACTGCGAATGCGCGGGCGCGACCGGGTCTACACGCTGGACGTGCCGTTCCTGGATGCGGTGCGCGGCGCGACCAGCCGGCTCGCCCTGCCGGAAGGCAAGAGCATGGATGTGCGCATCCCGGCCGGGATCGGCGACGGGCAGATCCTCCGCCTGAAGGGCCAGGGGGGCCCTGGGATCGGCGGCGGACCGGCGGGCGACGCGCTGATCGAGATCCATATCCTGCCGCATCCGCTCTACACCCGCGACGGCAACGATATCCGGATCGAGGTGCCGGTGAGCGTTACGGAGGCCGTGCTCGGCGGCAAGATCAGCGTGCCGACCCCCGCCGGGCCGGTGAACGTGACCGTGCCGCCGCAATCGAGCACGGGCACGAAGCTGCGCCTGCGCGGCCGTGGCATTCCCGCACGCGGCGACCGGCCGGCCGGCGACCAGGTACGTGACGCTGAAGATCGTGCTCGATCCGAAGGATGAGGCGCTGGCGGCTTTCCTGCGCGAGCGGGAGGCGCCGGCGGATTTTGATCCGCGCCGGGACCTGACGGGGGCCGCATGATCACGCTCGAGGAGCTTTGCCGGGAAATCGCGGGATTGCAGGCCGATGCGCTGCGGCGCTGGATCGCCAATGACTGGGTGCGTCCGGCAGGCGGGCCGGGCGTGTATCGCTTCGAGGCAATCGACGTCGCCCGGGTGCGGTTGATCTTCACTCTGCGTCAGGAACTCAGCGTGGACGAGGAGGCGGTGCCGATCGTGCTGTCCCTGCTCGACCAGTTGCACGATACGCGGCGCCATCTGCACCGTTTGCAGGCAGCCATCGACGCGTCGGTGGCGGCGGATGCCAAGGAGAGGATCCGCGATGCGATGCGCCAGGTGATCGTGGACGCGGAGTAGGCACGCCAAGCGGCCCCGGTTTGCACATGGCAGAATTTTTGCATGGCTGATACTGGACGTACGGTGCTGAAAAACGCGGCGGAATCGTCCAGAGGGACTATATGCACGGCCATCCGATCGTCGGAGCTCACGCTGGACAGTCTGGGCGATTCTGGAGAGTTTCACATTTCACCGGTAAAGCGCGGCTTCATGACCAAGATCATCAGCTGGAATTTGCTGCGCCTGACCGGCGCCTCCGCGCATGACGTGGCGGGCCTGATACGGCGCGAGCGGCCGGACCTGCTGCTGATGCAGGAAGCCACCCAGGAAATGGACCAGTTGCCGGCAATGCTCGGCGGACATTATGCGCGCTGCCCCCTGCCCGGCCGGATTCATGGCCTGGCGATGTGGCAGCCGGAGGAATTCCTGGCCCCGCCTGCCATCCTCAAGCTGCAATCGGGCGCGCTGGTGCGGCGGGTGGCGCAGATCGTCGATCTTGGGCCGTTCAGCGTCGCCAATGTGCATCTTTCCCACGGCCAGGTGCTGAACCGGCGCCAGCTCAACCGGATAGCCCAGGCACTGCCGGCGCGCGCGGCGGTACTGGGGGACTATAATCTGGTCGGCCCGACACTGGTTTCGGGCTTTCACGACGTGGGGCCGCGCCGGCCGACCCATATCGCGGCGGATATCGTGCCGCTACGGCTGGATCGCTGCCTGGTGCGCGGGCTGCACTGCATACGTTCCAGCGTGCTGCCGCGGGAACACTCCGATCATCACCCGATCGTCGTCGCGCTCGAGGTTGTGGCGGCCCGCGGAGCACTGGCGGCCTGATCCGCGGCGAACGCGCAACCGGCATTGCGCTCCGCAGCGGCTAACCCTAGACCGGCCGGAGGGGGAATGCGTTGCCTGTAACCCAAACCAGCTGGCTCGCCGATATCCTGTGGGATCCTCGGGCGGACTTCGGGATGCTCCTGCATATCCTGGTCGCCACGAGCGTCAGCGTGCACGTGCTGCTGCGCAAGCGCGATGTCGGCTCGGCGACCGGGTGGATCGGGCTGGCCTGGCTGTCGCCGTTCTTTGGCGGGGCACTGTATTTCGTGCTGGGGATCAACCGGGTGCGGCGCCGGGCGCGGGACCTGCACGGGGCGCTGGAAGGCGGGGCGCTGGATGGAGCGCCGACGCCGGCCGCGGGCCCCGGCGGCCCGGGCGGCAGCGACCGGGATGACCACCTCGCGGCACTCGACCGTGCCGCCGGCCTGATCACCGGGCGGCCGGTGCTGAACGGTAACAGGGTCACGGCGCTGCGCAACGGCGACGAAGCCTATCCGCAGATGCTGGCGGCGATCGAGGCGGCGCGGTCGAGCATCGCGCTGTGCAGCTATATCCTGCGCGACGATGCGGCCGGCGGGCCGTTCATCGACGCATTGGCCCGCGCGCAGGCGCGCAATGTTGAGGTGCGCGTGCTGATCGATGGCATCGGCGGCGGCTACTTCGCCTCCCGCGCCTATCGGCGGCTGCGGCGAGAGGGCGTGCCGGCGGCGCGGTTCATGCACTCGCTGATGCCCTGGCGGATGCCCTTCATCAATCTGCGCACGCATAAGAAAATCCTGGTGGTGGACGGGACAGACGCGTTTACCGGCGGGCTGAACATCGGCGCGGAGAACCTGGTCGCCCTGAAGCCGCGCGATCCCGTGCTGGACAACCACTTCGCCGTCGGCGGGCCGGTGGTCGGGCAACTGATGGAGGCGTTCGCCAATGACTGGCTGCTGGCGACCGGGGAGACGCTGGACGGGCCGGCCTGGTTTCCGTCGCTGTGCCATAGCGGCCAGCAGAGCGCGCGGGTGGTCACCGCCGGGCCCGACCAGGATATCCAGAAGATCGAGTATATCGCGCTGATGGCGATCACCTGCGCGCAGCGGTCGATCACGGTGATGACGCCGTATTTCCTGCCCGACGATCGGTTGGTGAGCGCGCTGTGCGTGGCGGCGTTGCGCGGGGTGGCGGTGGACATCGTCATTCCCGCAGCGAGCAATCACCGGCTGGTGGATTTCGCCACCCGGGCCAACAGCGGTCCGCTGGTGCGGGCGGGCTGCCGGATCTGGAAGAACCCGCCGCCGTTCGACCACTCGAAGCTGATGGTGGTGGATGGAACCTGGGCGCTGATCGGCAGCACCAACTGGGACGTGCGCAGCTTCCGCCTGAACTTCGAGCTGAACATGGAAGTCTACAGCACCGATCTGGCGCAAACCCTGCAAACGCAGATGCTGGACAAGCGGGGCGATCCGCTGACGGCCGCGGAGCTGCAACGGCGCGGGATCGTGACGCAACTCCGCGATGCCGGATCGCGGCTGCTGCTGCCGTACCTTTAGGCGGTCAGGAAGTGAGGCCGGGGCTTTGCGCCAACCTCGCTTCCTCACGCCACCGGCAGTGGGAACATGCCCATCCACCACATGGTCTGCTCGCCGACGTCGATATCATAGGCGCGGGCGAATTCCAGTTTCCCGTCCGGTTGGATATGAAACAGCGACAGGCGCGCTGGCACGTCGCGGATGGCTTCACCGTCACGGATTTTCAGCCCCATGATATGCGCGACGACCAGCAGCCGGCCGGTGGGGTCGATGTGGAACGTTCGCGGATGGATGCCGTGCGTGTCGGCATGCTGGATCAGGGTCGGCTCTCCGCTGGCGGGATCGATCGTGTAGACCGCAAGGGAGTTCTCACCGCCGACGAAGACCTTCTGGCCGTTCCATTCCTTCGCGTCGCTGGCGCGATTGGCGACGTATACGGTGCGGCCGTTTGGATGGACATGCACGGTGCCGACGATCTGGCGGCCGCGACGGTTTTCCGGATCGGCCAGGGTGGATTTCTTGAAGAGCGGCTCGGGCGACAGGCGGCCATCGGTCAGGCTGAACATGTCCAGCCGGTTCTGACGTTCGAGCGAGACGTAGACCCAGGGCTTGGTGGGGTGGAAATCGAGGTGGCGCGGGCCGAAGCCGTAGCCGCCGCCGGGGGCGATGGTGGCCTGGTTGGCGAGCACGCCAGACCGGAACGCGAACAAGTTCAGCGAGCCGGGTTCCTCCGGTTTGCCGGGTGCCGCGTCATGGCCGCGGGAGACGAGGATGATCTGGCGGTTGTCCGGCGTGGCGCGCACCTGATGCGGGAAGATGCCGGGGTCGATCGGGCCGGGCTGGGACACTTCCGCGCCCGGCGTGGCATCCGGGTTGATGCGGTAGACGCGGATGGCGCCGGGGTTGTTGAAGGCGACGAGGACATGTTCCGAGGGAATGTCGGTCGCCATGTGGATGGGGCGCGAGGGCAATGGGACCGGAGCGCCGTGCAGGCTGAGGCTGCCCTCGGCGGCGACGCGCAGGGCACTGACATGATGCTTGTTCCCGGCAACGCCCATGCTGGGGGCGCCGTCGCTGGTGGCGGCATACAGAAAACGGCGGGAAGCGTGCGGCCAGACATATTGTACATTGGCCGGCAGGCCGATCGTGCCGCGCCGGGTCAGCGTGGCGGCTGCCACGTCCACGTCGTAGTGGGTCAGGTCAGCGCCGACGCTGGCGTAGAGGGCGATGGGATCGGCCATGGTCCCTGCCCTCCTACATCCACGGATCGACGAGGATCTTCGCGTGTTTCTCCGGGTTGGCGAGATCGTCGAACGCCTGCTGCACGCCGGCGAGGCCGACCTTGCCGGTGATCAGCGGCGTGACGTCGATCTTGCCATCGGCGATCAGGCGCAGGCTGGTGGCGAACTCCTCGGCCGTGTAGGCGAGGACGAACTGCACGTTGAGCTGTTTGACGATGCCGAAGAACGGCTCGAACTGGTCGGTCTCCATGCAGACGCCAACCACGACGACGCGGGCGCCGGCGGGCGCGCCTTCCAGCACGCGCTGGATCATGCCGGGCACGCCGACGCATTCGAAGATCACGCCGGGGCGCTGCTTCGGGCTGGTGCCGAACAATTGGGCGAAGCGGCTGGGGTCGTAGCCGGCGGGCGTGGCGGCGTCGGTCCAGCTTTTGTAGGGGGATTCTTTCGCGGGATCGACGACGATGTCGGCGCCCATGCGCAGCGCCAAAGCGCGTCGCGCGGGGGAGAAATCGGCGGCGATGATGGGGTGCACGCCCTTCACCTTCAGGCCGGCGATGACCGCGAGGCCGACCGGGCCGCAGCCAATCACCAGCGGCACATCCTGTGGCGTGAGGCGGGCGTTCTCCACCGCGTGCCAGCCGACGGCCATCGGTTCGGTCAGCGCCGCCTGCTCGGCCGGCAGGCCGTTCGGCACTTCCAGCAGCAGGCGATCGGCAAGCGGCATGTACTGGGCGAAGCCGCCGGCGGTTTCGTTGGAATAGCCGATGCCCAGCACATTGGTGCCGGAAAGGGTCATCGGCATGGACACGACGAGCGCGCCGGGCTTCAGGCGCTTGGGCGTGCCGGGGCCGTGTTCCACCACCTCGCAGCAGAATTCATGGCCGAACACGACGTCGCGCTTGGGGTCGAGCCCCCAGCGGCCGCCGGTGCGCTGGGCGAGGTTGGCGAATTGGTCGATATGCTTGGCCGCGTGCAGATCCGAGCCGCAGATGCCGCAGCACAGGGTCTTGACCAGGACCTGGCCCTCGGCCGGTTTCGGGTCGGCAAGGTCGCCAACCGATATTTTCCCGTTGCTGTAGATGGCGGCTCGCATGGCATTTCCCCTGATCTTTCAATCGCGCCCTTGGCGGGCTCGGGGATGATCCTAGCCGTGCCTGTGGGATTGAACAGCCCGCCGGGGGCCGCCCTTCCCGCCTGGCGTTTGCGGGCCTAGATTCAGCCCATGGTCACATTGTCCGTTCTCGATCTTTCCCCGATCCCCGAAGGCAGCGACGCCGGCCAGGCGCTGCGCAATTCGCTGGACCTGGCGCGGCATGCCGAGGCACACGGCTACCGGCGCTACTGGATGGCCGAGCATCACAACATGCCCGGCATCGCCAGCGCGGCGACTGCGGTGGCGCTGGCGCATATCGCGGCGGGGACCGAGACCATTCGCGTCGGCGCCGGCGGCATCATGCTGCCCAATCATGCGCCGCTGCTGATCGCGGAACAGTTCGGCACGCTGGCGGCGCTGCATCCCGGGCGCATCGACCTTGGGCTTGGGCGCGCGCCGGGGTCCGATCAGGTCACCGCGCGGGCGATGCGGCGGAATCTGGCCAGCGATTCGGATCGCTTCCCGCAGGACGTGATGGAGCTGATGCACTATTTCGAGCCGGCCGTGCCCGGCCAGGCGGTGCAGGCGGTGCCCGGCGCGGGGCTGACGGTGCCGGTGTGGATCCTCGGGTCGAGCACCTACGGCGCGCAACTCGCGGCGGCGCTGGGGCTGCCCTATGCGTTCGCCTCGCATTTCGCGCCGGACATGATGATGGACGCGATCGCGGTCTACCGCTCCGGCTTCCGGCCCTCCGCGCAGCAGGCGACGCCGTACGTGATGCTGGGGGTGAACGTGTTCGCGGCGGAGACCGATGCGCAGGCGCGGTTCCTGTATTCGTCATTGCAGCAGGCGTTCGTGAATTTGCGCAGCGGCCGGCCAGGCAAGCTTCCGGCGCCGGTCGACGATCTGGATGCACGGCTGGAACCGCGGGCGCGGATGATGCTGGAGCATTCGCTGTCATGCTCGATCGTCGGCTCGGCGGAAACGGTACGGCGCGGGTTGGATGCATTCGTGGCACGCACCGGGGCGGACGAACTGATGGTCACGGCGCAGATCTTCGATCCGCGGGCGCGGCTGCGGTCCTACGAAATCCTGGCGGAAGTGAACGCGGCGAAGGCGAAGACCTCCAACGCCGCCTGACGGCTCAGGCGCAATCGCAACCCGGCGTGGCGCCGGATTGCTCCTTCACCACATGGTGGTCGATCCATTCGGCTACCAGGCGACGCGCCTCGTTCAGCGAGGATTCCGGGTGGTGGATGCGATACAGCGTCGTGCAGGCCGTGTAGGCGGCCATGTCGTCGGTGCCGAGCTGGCGCAGGTCACGATAGGCGGTGACCACGGCGCGCTCGCAATTGCGCGCGATCTGGCTGAAATCCCCACGGATGACGTTCTGGCCCATGCCGGCTTCGCTCCCAGTTGCGAATTAGTCGCAATTGATAAGCAAAGATACGTTGCCCCCTCGCGGACCGCAAGTGGCGGGGAGTGAGGAAGGAAGGCCAGAGGCTCTGCCCCCTGGCCTCGCTTCGTTCAACCGGCAGCCACGATCTCGGCCAAGGCGCGACCCACGTCGGCAGTGCCGGCCTGGCCGCCCATGTCGCGGGTGCGGGGGCCGCTTTCCTTCAGCAGGGTTTCGATCGCGCCGACGATCGCGGCGCCCGCTTCGGTTTCGCCGAGATGGTCCAGCATCATCGCCGCCGACCAGATCTGGCCGATCGGGTTGCAGATATGCTTGCCGGCGATGTCGGGGGCGGAGCCGTGCACCGGCTCGAACATCGAGGGGTAGGTGCCTTCCGGGTTGATGTTGGCCGAGGCGGCGATGCCGATCGAGCCGGCGACCGCGGGGCCGAGGTCGGACAGGATGTCGCCGAACAGGTTGGAGCCGACCACCACGTCGAACCAGTCCGGGTGCTGGACGAAATGGGCGCACAGGATGTCGATGTGGTACTGGTCGGTGCGGATTTCCGGGTAGCTCTTGGCCATTTCCGCGAAGCGCTCGTCCCAGAACGGCATGGTGTGGATGATGCCGTTGGACTTGGTGGCCGAGGTCAGGTGCTTCTTCGGCCGCGTCATGGCCAGGTCGAAGGCGAATTTCAGAATGCGGTCGGTGCCCTTACGGGTGAACACCGACTGCTGGCTGACGAATTCGCGGTCGGTGCCCTCGAACATGCGCCCGCCGACGGAGGAGTATTCGCCCTCGGTGTTTTCGCGAACCACGTAGAAGTCGATGTCCTCCTCGGTGCGGTTGGCGAGCGGGGTGCGCACGCCGGGCATCAGCTTGCAGGGGCGCAGGTTCACGTACTGGTCGAAGCCGCGGCGGATCGGGATCAGCAGGCCCCAGAGGGAGACGTGGTCCGGCACGCCGGGAAAGCCGACGGCGCCGAGCAGGATGCTGTCCGCCTCGGCCATGCGTTCCATGCCGTCGGCCGGCATCATGGCGCCGGTTTTCTTGTAGGTCTCGCAGGACCAGTCGTATTCGTCGAGTTTCAGGGAGAAGCCGAAGCGGCGCTGGGCGGCGTCCAGCACGCGCAGGGATTCGGGCACGGTTTCCTTGCCGATGCCGTCTCCGGGGATGACCGCGATGCGGTAGGTCTTGCTCATGTCCGTTCCTCCTTGGGGCGCGCCAAACTGCCGCCGGGCGAGGACGGACGCAAGCCGGGGAGATTGTCAGAGCGATCCAGAGGCGGCAGGATACTCACCGGTATAAAAAGACAACTCGGGAGTTTGTCGCATGGACGTCGGCTTGATGATGATCTTCGCCAGCTATGGCTGGGAAAACGTTTCCGATCGCCAGGTGTGGGACGAGGATATCCGGCTGGCACTGCAGGCGCCGGGGCTCGGGTTCGACGCGCTGTGGTCGGCCGAGCACCATTTCTTCGATTATTCGTTCTGCCCGGACAATATCCAGCTGATGACCTATCTGACGGCAAAGTGCCCGGACATCGATGTCGGCACCGCCGCCGTGATCCTGCCCTGGCACGACCCGCTGCGGGTCGCCGAGCAGGCCATCGTGCTGGACATGCTGTCGAACGGGCGGTTCCGCTTCGGCATGGGCCGTGGCCTGGCGCGGCGCGAGTTCACCGCTTTCCGCGGCACGATGAACGAAAGCCGCGAGCGGTTCGACGAGGCGGCGGCGATGATCGTGGAGGGGCTGCGCACGGGCTGGGTGGAAGGCAACGGCAAGCATTATCCGCAACCCCGCATCGAATTGCGCCCGCGGCCGGAGCGCAGCTTCGACGGGCGCATCTACGCCGTGGCTTCCAGCGAGGACTCGGTGCACAGCTGCGCCAATCTGGGCGCGCACATGGTGATGTTCTCCGACCGTCCGTGGGAGATGCGGATGCCGTCGATCGAGCTGAACCGGAAGCTGCAGCTGGAGCAGCATGGCCGTCCGGCACCGACGATGATGATCACCGATTTCTGCATCTGCGCGCCGACGATGGAAAAGGCCGAGGCATTGGCCCTGAAGCACATGGGCAAGTTCGTCGAGAGCAATTTCCACCATTACGAATTGCTCGGCGAGCATTTCAAGACGGTGAAGGGCTACGACGCCTATGCCCAGAAGGCCGAGATCGCGCGCAAGGGCGGGCTCGAAGGTGCGGTGGCAGGGTTCATGAAGGCGGCCATCTGGGGCACGCCGGACCGGGTGCTGCGGGAGTTGGAGGCGCGGCGCGCGTTGATCGGAGATTTCGAGCTGAATGCGTCGTTCCGGTTTGGCGGCATCGGCTACGACGACGCGGAGACCTCGCTGCATCTGTTCGCCAAGGAGGTGCTGCCGGTGTTGAAGACATGGAGGCCGAAGGCGGCGTCAGCGAAGGCCGGCCTAACCCTTGACGCCTCCCATCGTCAGGCCCGCCACCATATAGCGGCGCAACGCGTAATAGACCACGATCGGCGGTAACGAAAACACGATAGCGACGGACATCAGGTAGCTCCATGGCGCCTCGTCGCTGTCGAAGAACTGGTTGATTGCCGCCGCAACGGTCATGCTGCCGGGAGACGACAGCAACAGATACTGGTACAAATAATCATTCCAGGCCAGCAGCAACGCATAGGTGGCGACGGCTGCAAGGGCCGGCGCCATCAGGGGCAGGTAGATGCGCTGATAGAGCTGAAACGGTGACGCGCCGTCCACCCGCGCGGCGTCGTCGAGTTCGAGCGGTATGAGCTTGCCATACTGGTGCAGGATCAGGATGGCATACGGGGTCGCGAACGCGACCTGTGCGGCGATGACCGCCCATAGAGTGTCGGTCAAGCCATAGATATGCATGAGCCGGGTGAACGGAATGACCAGGAACGAAGCCGGAACGGCATACGTGATCAGCGAAACATTGCCGAGCAGCCAGGCCTTGCGTAATCGCATCCTGCCGATTGCGAAGCTGGCGAGCGAGCCGATCAGCACTGTCAGCACCATCGTCGCCGCGCCGATATAGATGCTGTTGGCGAACTGGTACCAGAAATTCTTCAGGTACCAGAATTCGCCTGTCCAGATCATCTGGAAGCCCTCGAACGACGGATGGCTCGGCCAGACCGTGCCGGTGAATTCGTCGCCGTCCTCACTCAGCGCGATCAGCAACATGTTGTAGACCGGGATGGCTGTCCACAGCATCACCACCACGCCAAGCACCAGGGCGCCGGCGCCGGCGAACGCGCGCCGCAGCCTATGGCGTGGCCAGCGCGGCTTCCCGCCCGCCGTTCGCGCAGGGCTCACAGCTGCACCTCGGTTGCCTGCACACGCCGCATCAGCAGGATCGCGATCGGGATCAGCACGGGCAGGGCAGACATCACCGCCGCCACGCCGAGCCGCGGATAGCCATAGTCGAACGCCATCCGAAAGCCGTAGGTGGCAAGCACCTCGGTCTGCAACGCCGGGGCGCCGCTGGAGACGAAATAGGCGGTGGTGAAGTCGCCGACCGTCCACAGCGTGGAGAGCAGCGTGCTGATCAGATAGAGATTGGCCAGCAGCGGAAACGTGACGAACGTGAAGCTGCGAATGCCGCTAGCGCCATCCACGGCGGCTGCGTCATAGATGTCCTGCGGGATCGCCATCCTTCCGGCCAGGAAGACCAGGGTCCAGAACGGCATCCATTTCCAGATATAGGCAAGGATGTTCGCGCCGATGGCCAGCCAGTACCGAATTGAACCAAATCGGACCCTCCACACCGAACAGCGCCTCCAACGCGCTGTTGAGAAAGCCGCCGTAGCCGATCAGCATCCAGTGCAGGGACAGGAAGGCCGGCAGCGCCGGCAGCGCCCAGGGCAGCATGTAGAGAACCAGCATGGCCTTGATCCAACGGCCCCGGCGCATGAAGAAGCCTGATAGTAGGAACGCCAGAAACATCTTCAGGTTCACGCCGATGCCGACGAGCAGCAGCGTATTGACGATCGTTGTCAAGTAGCGCGGGTTCTCGAACAATTGGGCGTAGAGTGCCGGGTCGGCGCCCAGCCAAAGTCCGTAGACGACCGGGTAGACGACGAAACCGAGGAACACCGCCACATAGGGCAGGAAAAAGGCGACCGCCCAGGGAAGCTCCGAACCCACAAGACCGCCCGGCCAGGCTGGGCGCCACGACCAGCCGGTCGCGGCCAGCCTTTCGGCCGCGGCAATTCGTTCTACGCTGCTCATCCGAACCCTGGAGGTCAGGGCCACGGCTAACCCTTGACGCCGCCCATGGTCAGCCCCGCGGCCATATAGCGGCGGAACCCGTAGTACAGGATCATCGGCGGGAGCGCATACAGGATCGCGGTGGCCATCATGAGGTTCCACGGCGATTTATCGCTGTTGAGGAACTGCGCCAACGCGACTGCCACGGTCATGCTCTCCGGCGTGGACAGCATCAGGAAATTATACAGGTACTCATTCCATGCCAGCAGCAAGGCATAGGTGCCGACAGCAACCAGTGCCGGCGCCATCAACGGCAGGTAGATGCGGAAATAGATCTGCCATGGACTGGCCCCGTCGATGCGCGCGGACTCATCGAGTTCCATCGGTATCGACCTACCATATTGCGAGAAAATGAAGATCGCGTATGGGGTGGCGAACGTCGTTATCGCCAGGATCACGGACGAAAGATGGTCCGAAAGCCCGTAGATCTGCATGATCCGATAGAACGGAATCGCCAGAAACGAGGCCGGTATGACATACGTCATCAGCGCCGCGTTGGTCAGCAGCCAGCCATTGCGCAGATGCAGGCGCCCGACGGTGAAGCTTGCCAGCGACCCGATCAGCAGGGTCAGGAACATCGTCGTCAGGCCAACAATGAAACTGTTGCCGAACTGTAGCCAGAAATGCTCGAGATACCAGAAATCCTGGGTGACCACGACGCGGAAGCTCTCCAGTGTCGGATGTTCCGGCCAGATCGAACCGCTGAACACGCCATCATGACTTTCGAACGCGATCATCGCCATGTTGTAGAGCGGCGTGACCGACCAGATGACGAGCATGAAGCCGAGCGCCAGACTGGCGGCCTCGACCAGGTATCGTCTCAGCCGGTAGTGCAATTTGGACGCGCGCCGACTGCCGGCAACGGTGGCGCTCACAGTTGCACCTCCTTCATGCGGAGCTTGCGCATCAGTATGATGACCAGTGGGATCAGCACCGGAAGCGCGGTCATGACGGTCGCCACACCAAGGCGCGGGAGCGCGGTCGTGAATGCATAGCGGATGCCGAGTGTGGCCAGCACCTCGGTGGACATAGCCGGCCCGCCGCCAGAGACGAAATAGGTCGCGTTGAAATCGCCCAGCGCGAAGATGGTGTCGAGCAGCGTGCAAACGAGATACAAGTTCGCCATCAGGGGTAGGGTAATGTGCCTGAAGCGGCGCAGACCGCTGGCGCCATCGACCTCGGCGGCCTCATACAGTTCCTGTGGGACCGCCATCCGGCCAGCGAGCAGGATGATGGTCCAGAACGGCAGGTTCTTCCAGATATAGGCGCCGATATTGGATGCCAGACCGGTCCAGTGCTCGTTCAGATACACCGGTCCATCGATACCGAACAGCATATAGAGAACATTGTTGAGCATGCCCCACTGACCGTTCAGCAACCAGTGGATCGACATGTAGGCCGGCAGCGCAGGCGTCGCCCAGGGCAAGATGAAGACCACCAATAGCGCCCTGATCCACCAGCGCTTGCGCATGAAGAAGCCTGATAGCAGGAAGGCCAAAGCCATCTTCAGGTTCACGCCGACGCCAACATACACGATCGTGTTGAGCACGGCGGTCAGGTAGCGGGGATCGTCGAACAGCTGCCTGTACAGCTGGGACTGACCACCCAGCCAGAGCCCGTAACAGATCGGGTAGACAACGAAGGCAAAGAACACAGCCGCGTACGGCAGGGCGAAGGCGATGGCCCATATCTGGTCCGTTCCTCGCAGCCCGCCGAGCCAGGAGCGTCGCGCCGCACGCGCCGCGACCGCGGTGGGTCCGACGGCGAGTGTCTGCTGCGTGACGCTCATGTCGGGCCCGTCGGGATCACAGCACAACCCGCGCAAAGATCTCGTTGCACCGCTTGAACGCCTTATCGATCGCGGCAGCCGGCGTCATGCCGTTCTTGATGACATCGGCGTGGGCCTGGCCCCATAGCTGCTCGGCGTTCGCCTGGCCCCAGGCGGGTGAGAAACCCTCATAGACAGGGACGGTCGGGTTGAGCACGGCTTCCGTGACATAGGGCTTCAGGCACGGCATATCGGGTGCGAGCCACCACGGATCGTCCTTGACGATCTGCGGGATCGCCGGCACCCAGCGGCCAAGGCCGCCCTTCAGGTTCTCGTTCATTACCTGGGGCTGCATGAAGAATTTCATGAAGTCCTTGGCGACCTCGACGCCTTTCGCACCCTTGGGAATGAAACCGCCGCCGGCATTGACCTGGGTTTTCATCGGCGTGCCATCATTCTTCAGCGCCGGCGCCAGGGTGACCATGTCGTGATAGAATGCCTGCTTGTCCTTGATCATCGCCAGTTCGGTGGACAGCGTGCCATCGAAATCCATCATGAACAATTTCTCGTGGTAGCCGTTGTTGTCGTCGGCGTCGTTCCAGCTCAACGCCTCCGGCGGCACCACGCCCTCCTTGTAGAGGTTGGTCATGAACTCGACCGACTTGATCGCCGCCTCGCGAATCTTCGGATCATCGGTGTGCAACGCGCCGTCCGGCGTGATGATCCCCTCCCCGCCATTGGCGATCAGGAAATGCGTGAACACGGCGTTGCCGTCGTTCGGTCCGACTGTGGTGATCTGAAGGCCGCAGGCGTAGATCTTGCGCATTCCCTTGGCACGCAGCGGCGCCTGCGCCTGCTTGAGATAGGTCCAGACCCCGTCCCACTTCTGCGGGATTTCCGATATCTTCAGCCCGGCCTTCTCGACCAGGTCGCCCCAGATATGGAATGGCGTGGCGCCCTGCTTGATCGGGCACAGGTAATAGCTGCGCTGCTTCGTCGCCTTGTTATAGAAAGTCGAGCAAAGCTTTGCCGTTTCCGACAGCTGGGCCTCGTACGGCTTCACCACGTCAGACACGTCGACGAGCTTGTCATCCCAGGCGTTCTGAGGAATGATCGTCGATGGCGCGTCCATGAATATCAGGTCCGGCACGTCGCCGCTGGTAAGCGCAGATATCGTCTTTTGGTTCTGCGCCATGAACGGCATGATGCTGTAGTTGAGCGTGTTGCCGCTCGCCTTCATATAGGCTTCGGCGGTGTGTTTGAATGCCGCGTCCTCCGCGGGAATGAATCCCTGGTTCATCCAGAGTGTTGCGGTTTTTGCCGCCGCGTTGGCGATATAAGGGCGTGCCAGCATGGTCGTTGCCAGACCCACGGATCCAGCAAACATCGAACGTCGGCCCATGCGCAACATGGCCGTGCTCCTTCCCTGCAGACCAGCATTTTATTTGCCGGCTCTTGTTGACGACTTTCGTGAGACGCCTTGGTTATTGTCGGTAGCGTATCGCGGTCGGCACCGCCCGGTCAATTTTTTCCTGCGACGCACGACAGCATCGTCAGAACCCTCCCTTCCTTGGCTCCCCCTCCCTTGCATGTGGCAAACCGGGACGGCTAGGAGTGTCGGACCGATCACGGGAAAGAAAGCCATGGCCAAGCAGCCCTCCACCTCGCACATGACCGAATGGGACCGCGATGCCGCGCTGACCACCGCGCGCATCCTGCTGGAGATCGAGGCGGTGAATTTCCGTCCGGCCGAGCCCTATACGTTTACCGCCGGGTGGAAGTCGCCGGTGTATATCGATTGCCGGCGGATCATCTATTTTCCGCAGGCGCGGAAAAAGATCTGCGACCTGGCGGTGGAGAAGATCCAACGGCATATCGGCTACGAGACCATCGAGACGGTGTGCGGCGGGGAAACCGCGGGCATTCCGTTCGCCGCCTGGATCGCCGAGCGGCTGTCGGCGCCGATGTCGTATGTGCGCAAGAAGCCGAAGGGCTTCGGCGCCAATGCGCTGATCGAGGGCGATGTGCCGCTGGGCAAGCGCACCCTGCTGGTCGAGGATCTGACCACCGATGGCGGGTCCAAGATCAAATTCGCAAAATCGCTGCGGGACGCCGGGGCGATCGTGAACCACACCTTCGTGGTGTTCTTCTACGGCGTGTTCCCGGGCAGCTTCGAGACGCTGGCGGGGATGGACATCCAGCTGCATCACCTGTGCACCTGGTGGGACGTGCTGGAGGCCTGCCGCGACCGTCCGTATTTCTCCGATGGCGATCTGGCGGAGGTGCGGAAGTTCCTGGAGAACCCGGTGGCCTGGTCCGGCGCGCATGGCGGCGTGGCCAGCGCCGAGGAAGCCGCCGCGCGACGGATGGCGACCGAGGCGTAAACCAAAAACTTAACCTGACGCTGTAACTGCTCCTGGTCTATAGCGTCCCTCATCGGACGCGATGACGCTGCCCGGCGAACAGGGGCAGCGCATGCCTGGGGAGGGAAGCGCCGTGTATCTGGAGAATTTCCTGGCTCTGCTGGCCCTCGTTCTGGCCGTGGTCTGCGTCGCCGTCTACTTGCACGACACGCGCCAGAACGAACACACGATCCTGCGCAACTACCCGCTCGTCGGTCATTTCCGCTATTTCGCGGAGACCTGGGGCGAGTACATGCGCCAGTACCAGTATCTGCCGGACTGGGCGGAGCGGCCGTTCAACCGGCTGGACCGGTCCTGGGTGTACCGCTCGGCCAAGGGGGTTTCCAACCTCGTCAGCTTCGGCAGCGAGAACGTGCCGGTGTTCGTATTCCGCAATGCCGCCTTCCCCGTGCTGGACGCGGAGAAGCGGCCCTATCCGGGCAAGCAGATCGGCATTTCCGAGGGGCCAGGCGCCTGCGCGCAGCCGTATTTCGCCCGGACATTCTTCAATATCAGTGGCATGAGCTACGGCGCGCTGAGCCATGCCGCGGTCAGCGCGCTGTCGCGCGGGGCGAAGCTGGCGGGGGTGTGGATGGCCACCGGCGAGGGCGGGCTGGCGCCGCAGCACCTGGCGGGCGGAGCGGACATCATCATGCAGATGGGCACGGCCAAATACGGCGTGCGCGACGAGGCGGGCAATCTGTCGGAGGACAAGCTGCGCGCGATCGCGGCGCATGAGCAGGTGCGCATGTTCGAGGTGAAGCTGGCGCAGGGCGCCAAGCCCGGCAAGGGCGGCATCCTGCCGGGGGCGAAGGTGACGCCGGAGATCGCCGCGATTCGCGGCATCCCGGTCGGGCAGGACAGCATCAGCCCGAACCGGCATACCGATATCGGCAATATCCGGGAACTCGGGGTTTTCGTGAACCGGGTGCGCACGCTGACCGGCAAGCCGGTCGGGGTAAAGGTGGTGGTGGGCGATCCGGCGTTCTTCGATGACTGGTTCACCGATTGCCTGGCGCATCCGGAGGGGTGCCCGGACTACATCCATGTCGATGGCGGCGAGGGCGGCACCGGAGCGGCGCCGGCGGCGCTGGCGGATTATGTGGGGCTGCCGATCACGCAAGCCCTGCCGCTGGTGGCCGCCGCGCGGGCGCGGCATGGGCTGGAGCAGCGGATCCGGCTGATCGCGGCGGGCAAGCTGGTCACGCCGGACAAGGTGGCGTGGGCGCTGTGCATGGGGGCGGATTTCGTGTCCTCGGCGCGCGGCTTCATGTTCAGCATCGGTTGCATCCAGGCGATGAAATGCGGCAGCGGCAAATGCCCCACCGGGGTTACCGCGTCCGACCCCAAGCTGATCGCCGGGCTCGATCCCGCGGACAAGGCGGTGCGCGTCAGCCGCTACGCGATGCGGGTGCATGAGGAGGTGGAAATCATCGCCCATTCCTGCGGGCTGACCGACCCCTCCGGCTTTCAGCCGCACCACGTGACGCAGATCGAGCGGGGGGTCAGCGGGTTCCGCAACATGAGCGGGGATTAAGGTTTCCTTGCTGGCGCATCGGTCCTAGTCTCCCGGCCATACCGTGCCCCTTTGCGCAAGAGGATTCGCCATGACCCCGCCGCCCCCTGCTTCCTTCGGTGCCAATTCGGCCGCCGCGCGCGACATCGCCAATGTGATCCATCCCTACACCGACCTGAAGATGCATCAGGAAATCGGGCCGATGGTGATCAGCCGCGGCAAGGGCGTGCGCGTGTTCGACGAGAACGGGCGCGACTACATCGAAAGCGTGGCCGGGCTCTGGTGCGCCTCGCTGGGGTTCGATAACGAGCGCCTGGTGCAGGCGGCCGTGGCGCAGATGCGCAAGCTGCCCTTCTACCACGCCTTCACCGCCAAGTCGCACGAGCCGATGATCGATCTGGCGGAAATGCTGATTGCACGCGCGCCGCTGCCGATGAGCAAGGTGTTCTTCGCCAATTCCGGCTCGGAAGCCAATGACAGCGCCATCAAGATGGTCTGGTACTTTAACAACGCGCTGGGGCGTCCGCAGAAGAAGAAGATCATCGGGCGGTTGAAGGGCTATCACGGCATCACGCTGGCGGCCGCCTCCGTCACCGGCCTGCCGGCGAACCACCGGGCTTTCGACGTGCCGCTGGCGGGGTTTGTCCATACGATGACGCCGCATTTTTACCACGGCGCGCTGGCGGGCGAGACCGAGGAGGATTTCGCCACGCGCTGCGCCGATGAACTGGAAAAGCTGATCCTGGCCGAGGGGCCGGACACGGTGGCGGCGATGTGGGCCGAGCCGGTAATGGGTGCTGGCGGGGTGATCGTTCCCCCTTCCGGCTACTTCGAGAAGATCCAGGCGGTGCTGCGCAAATACGACGTGCTGTTCGTCGCCGACGAGGTGATCTGCGGCTTCCATCGCACAGGCAACTACTGGGGCAGCCAGACGCTGGGGATGCAGCCGGACATCCTGGTCTGCGCCAAGGCGCTGTCGGCGTCCTATTTGCCGATCTCGGCGGTGATGGTGAATGACCGGGTGTTCCAGGGCCTTGCCAAGCAGAGCAACGAGATCGGCACGTTCGGGCACGGCTTCACCTATTCCGGCCATCCGGTGCCGGCAGCGGTGGCGATCGAGACGCTGAAGATCTACGACGAAACCAATATCGGCGCGCATGTGCAGAGCGTCGGGCCGCACCTACAGAACGAACTGCGCCGGCGCTTCGCCGGGCATGAACTGGTGGGCGAGGTGCGCGGCGTCGGCCTGATGGCGGCGGTGGAACTGGTGGCGGACAAGGCGACGCACGAGAATTTCCCGCCCGCCGCGAAAATCGGTGCTCGGCTGGTGGCGCTGATGCAGGAGAACGGCGTGATCGGGCGGGTGTGCCCGGGCGACTCGCTGGTGTTCAGCCCGCCGCTGATCATCTCCACGGTGGAGATCGACGATATGCTGGACCGCGTGCAGAGATCGCTGGATGAGCTAACGGTGCAGCTGCGGCGCGAACAGCTCACCGTCGTCACCTGACGGATGATGATACTGGAATGCGGCTTGCCTTAATTATGCGTTAAGGTGACCCGTCCTGGTTGAAGGCATGTTCCGGCCGTACTCTATGGTTTGGAGGCCCGAAGCGCGAGGTCGTTCCTGAGCCGCCACATTCTCTCATGCGCCGCGACATTGGTGACCAACTTGCGCTTCCGGGTGTCGCCCTGGGCGCGGTCCACCCCTTGCGGGATCCTGGCGGCAAGCAGATCGAGCGCGTCGAGCAGGTGGTTCGCGACTTCCAGGTCCCGTTGGTCGCATGCCCTGTCGAAGGCCAGCATCAGCATGTCCGACAGCCGAGCCTCCGGGTAACCGGTCTCAGGTTGTTGCCGCAATGACGTTAACTTTTGCATGCGCATCTCCATCCGAGGACTCTCCATCGCAGAGGATCGGCCCGAAACATTAATATTTATCCACCTATTGTTCAAATATCCGTCATGCGTCGGATATTCCACAATCAAGATATGACTTCACGAAAAGTTGATTTAACACAATTTGGTGATCGCCGCCAAGCAACTCGCTGCGCCGTTCCTGGGTCGGTTTATGTTTTTATATCGCACCAAAATAACAGCGCATGACAATGCCCCGGTGCGCGGTTTTCCGAGCCCGTCAGCGATCGGGGGATCGCGAATGCACCCCTTGGGCGATATTTTGTCGGATCAGGCCCGCATGCGCGCGATTTCCAGCAGCACGCCGGCTTCCAACTCCTTCTCGTCCAGGCGGTGCTTGACCAGGTCGCCGATGCTGACGATCCCGGCCAGCTTGCCTTCGTCGAGGACCGGCACATGGCGGATCTTGTTCACGGTCATCGCACCGAGCACGGCGTCGATCCGGTCACCGGGCTGGCAGGTGATGACGAGGTGGTTCATCGCGTCCCTGACCCGGAGGTTGAGGCCATTGGTCCAGTCGCGCGACAGCAGCCGGACCAGTTCCCGTTCGCCGAAGAGGCCGATCAGCTTCTGCCATTGGTCCTGGACGACCACCGCACCGATGCCCAGTTCCGCCAGCTTCTGCACCGCGGTTTGAACGCTGTCGGACGGTAGTACGGTAGCAACCATGCGCCCCTTGATCTGGAGCACGTCGGAAATGAACATCTCGCGCCTCCTTGCCGAATGACAAATCGGAAATGGGAACGCGGGGGCAAGGCCGCCAGAGGCCGCTCGGCCGGAAATTCGCTGCCGCCCCTGTGCGGCGGCTCAAATCGGAACGGGGCTGCACTCCTTCGCCGTGATGATCGCGAGCCGGTACAGACGAGCCGCCGCGATGCCCATTTCCGGCACCGCGGCCGCCACGTGGCGCAGGGGCGTGGCGGACAGGAACTGGTCGGTCACCTTCTGCGCCAGCAGATCGGCACCCATCGTCTCCAGCGCCGCGCGGGAGATGTGGCGCAGCAGCACCCAGCACACCGCCGGGCCCGGCCGCAGGCCGAACAGTTCGGCGACCTCGCGGACAGCGGCAAGGCCGCGCAGGCCGACCACCAGCCCGTCCCAGGAGGCATGCGGGGTCAGGGCAACGGCGGAGGCGGCCTGCAGGCCGGCGTTGCGGCCGATGCGCCTGGCACGCTCCAGCAGCGGCGCGGCCACGCGATTGGCCAGGATCGCGCGCAACTCGGCAGTGCTCGCGGCGCCCTGTACTGCCCTGTCCGCAGCGGCGGCATCAGGCAGGTTCGCCGCGACGCGGGCGAGCCAGGCGCGGCTCTGCGCGCGGGCGGGCTCCAGGTCCCGGTCGGTGCCGGCCAGCAGGGCGCGCAGGCGGTCCACCTGCCGCAAGGACCGGAGGCCGCGCAGTTCGCGCAATGCGGCATAGCCCACCAGGCCGAGGCCGAGCGCCTCGGCCGCCAGAACGGCGGCGCCGAGGGCGGGCGAGAGATCGAACTGGGCGTGGACCAGCGAGAGGGTGGAGACCGTCAGCCAGGTCAGGAACAGCACCGATCCACCGAGCAGCGCGTAGCCGAGCGAACCGATGCCGGGGCGGGGCGCGGCAAGCTCCGCCGGGTTCCAGCCGCTGTCGATGATCCCGCCGGCGCCGGGCTGCGGGTCCAGCAGCATCGGGGTGTCCATGGGCGCCGGCGCGGTAGGTAGGCCGGTGTCGTCCAGGAAGCGGGGTCCATCGCCACTCACAGCAAATCTCCGATCACGCTGTCCAGCACTTCGTCCAAGCCAAGATGGGGAATGCCGAGCGTGCCGGAAGGGTCGATACGCGGCGGTCGGAAGACCGGCATTTCGAAATAGCTATCCGACCAGAACGAGGCCGGGGGCGTGTTGGAGGGCACGCTGCCGGCATAGAACGGGCGACGGGTCTGTTCACCCAGCACGACGCCGAGCACCACTTCCACGTTGCGTCCGCCAAGCGGGGCGGTGCCGTCGATGGTGGAAAGGATGGCGGCGGCGACGTGGTAGCTGACCGCGGTGCCGGCATCGGTGGTTCCGGCGGCGGGCCTGGCCAGGGCCTGGACAAGGTTGCGCAGATTGTCCCGGCTCATCGCCGGCACATGGTCTGCCTTGGTGGCGACGAAGGCGATGCGCTCGATCGGCTTGGGGGCGACAACGCCGGACAGCACGGACGCGGCGAGGTTGAGCGGGATGCCGAGGAGGGGTGAGCCGCGCCGGGTGAGTTGGGCGCCTGCCAGCCGGGCCCCCTGCCCCGCGTGTTCGGACAGGGCTTGCCGGCGCTGACGGCTCCAGAAGCCCCAGCCGTCGCGCAGTCCGCGGGCAATATCGGCAATGGCGTGGCCGGTATCCTCGAACGAGGCCTGGCCGGCATGCAGGCCGCCGAGCACGTCCACCAGCACGATCTGGCGGCTGAAGGAGCGAAAATAGCTGTCGAAGAAAGTTTCGCGAATTTCCCGCTTGTAGGCCTCGAAACGATCCGTCAGCAGCGCGGCGGCGCTGCCGGCGCGGGGCACCGCCGGGGTCAGATCGTGCGGGAAGAACCACATATAGGGCGCGTCGCCACGCGGGCCGGGGCACAGGAAGCGGCCGGGCTGCAGGTAGCGCAGGCCGAGCCGGGAGCGGCAGGCCTGGATGGCGTCGCGATACAGCCGGTGGCCGCGGCGGATCATGGCGTCGTCGGCAGGGTCGGTCGGGGAGAGCACGTTGTCGTGGAAATCGAGGAATTCCCGGGCCAGTTCCCGGCGCGGCGGCTGACGCAGGCGGGCGATGGTCTGGCGCGACCAGTCGGGGAAGGATTGCGCCAGCAGCGGCAGGTCGAGCAACCATTCCCCGGGGTAATCCAGGATGTCCAGCCGGATACGGCGGTTGCCGGCCAGGCGCTGGCCGAGGCCGGAGGCGCGCTCGACCTCCAGTTCGATCGAGATCTCGGCCAGATCCTCGGTGCGCGGCGGCCAGGCGGGCTGGTCGGCGGAGAGATCGGCGAGTTTCTCGGCGAAGTCGAAATGCGGCAGGGTCTGCACCCCGGCCGGAACCACGCGCACCGAGCGCAGGCGGCTACCGGAGGCGGCGGCAAGCCGGCGGCTGATCATTGGCAGCGTATCGCGGCCCTGGCCGAGGGCGAGCAGGTTCTGGATCAGCGAGGTGATGAAGACGGTCTTTCCGGCCCGGCTGAGGCCGGTGACGGCTAGGCGGATGACGGTCTCGTTCAGCTGGTCGTCGAGCGCCGATGCGGTCCCGCGCACGAGGTTTCGCGCGCCGGCGACCATTGTGCCGACCATGGGACCGATCACATCGCCGGGCATGGTCTGAGCTTAAGGTTCGGTCCGGCGGCCATTGGGCTGATACGCCGCGATCACCGCACCCGGCTGATCGTGTAGTCGGCGACGCCGAGCAGCGCGGCGCGCACCGGCGTGTCGGGGAAGATCGCCAGCGTGGCCTTCGCGGTGTCGACGAAGCCGGCGGCGCGGTCGAGCGTGGTACGAATCGCGCCGCAGCTTGCCATCAGCGTCATCGCGTGCTCCAGATCGGCGTCGGTCTGCTCGGAGGCCTCGATCGTGCGGGCCCAGAAGGCGCGGTCCTCGGCATTGCCGGCCTGGTA
The DNA here is from genome assembly GCA_963839645.1 of uncultured Alphaproteobacteria bacterium. GTDB lineage: Bacteria > Pseudomonadota > Alphaproteobacteria > Acetobacterales > Acetobacteraceae > PALSA-911. The sequence goes on from CAWIVZ010000008.1 coordinate 71,935, forward strand.
GGCGGCGAGCACCGGCAGGGTGATCTTGCCCTCGCGGAAATCGTCGCCGACGGTCTTGCCGAGGGTGGCCTGGTCCGCCGCATAGTCCAGCGCGTCGTCAACCAGCTGAAAGGCGATGCCTAGGCTCATGCCGTAGGCGGCCAGTGCGGCTTCCTCAGCGCTGCCGCGCCCGGCGACGACGGCGCCGACCTGGCAGGCGGCGCCGAACAGCGCCGCGGTCTTGCCGCTGCATAACGTCCAGGTAGCGCTCCTCGGTGGTGGTCAGGTCATTCTGGGTCGCGAGTTGCAGCACCTCGCCTTCCGCGATCGTGGCGGCGGCCTTGGACAGGATGGCCAGCACATCGAGCGAGCCGTCCTCCACCATGAGCTGAAAGGCGCGGGCGAACAGGAAATCCCCGACCAGGACCGAGGCCTTGTTGCCGAATACAGCGTTGGCGGAGGCGAAGCCGCGGCGCAGCACGCTTTCGTCCACCACGTCGTCGTGCAGCAGGGTGGCGGTGTGGATGAACTCCACACAGGCGGCGAGGTTCACGTGGCGGCTGCCCTGCGTGTAGCCGCACATGCGCGCGGCGGCCAACGTGAGCAGCGGGCGCAGGCGCTTGCCGCCGGCAGCGACGATATGTGCGGCGATCTGGGGGATCAGCGCCACCTCGCTGTTCATCTGCGCGACAATGGTGCGGTTGCAGGCGTGCAGGTCCTGCTGGACCAACGCGACCAGAGTGGTGAGCGCGTCCTCGCCCGTGACGGCCAGCGGACCGGCAGCAACGACGGACCCGGCCGAGCCGGATGTGCCGGGGGGCGGGCTTGACTGCAACAGGCTGGCGACGACGCCCAAATCGATCTCCCGGCTGGATACTGCGGCTGTGATGGCGGCTGCGACGACAGCAGTCTAAGGCAAGCAGTCTAGGACATATAGCCGCAGGAACATATCGGCGCGGCGGAAACAGGGTCAAGGCAAGGGGACGGGCATCGGGCATTGGGCGGCGATTTCGCCATCCCGTCCGATTTTCAACGCACCCCGGCACGCCAGGGTCACGGATTGGTTTATACGGGTTGGCCCAGGTGCCTTCGAGGAAATGCGATGCGTGTTCTTGTCCGGTCCAACGATCCCGTGCGGCTGAGCTTCCTGACCGTGCTGCTGGCCGATGCCGGGATCGGGTCGGTGTTGCTGGATACCCATGCGAGCCTTGTGGAGGGCAGCATCGGCGCGATCCAGCGGCGGCTGGCGGTGGCCGCCGAGGACGAGGTGCGGGCGCGCCGCGTGCTGGCCGATGCGGGCGAGATCTGACGGCGAGCATGGCCGATCGCGTGGAGGGCCTTGGCGCAGCCGCCGGGACGACGAGCGGGTTCCTGCTGGGCGGGCGGGTGCGGTATGCGCAGCCGCGCGAGGGGTTTCGCAGCGGTATCGAGCCGGTGTTGCTGGCCGCCAGCATTCCCGTGCGGGCCGGGCAGCGAGTGATCGAGGCCGGGACCGGCGCGGGTGCCGCGCTGCTGTGCCTGGCGGCCAGGGTGGCGGGCATCGCCGGCGTGGGGGTGGAGCGCGATCCGGCGATGGCGGCGCTGGCGCGCGCCAACGCGGCCGGGAACGGATTCGCTGGGCTGAGCTTCGTGACCGCGGATATTGAGGCGACCGGCGAGATGGCCGCGGTGCCGGGGGGCTTCGACCATGCGTTCGCCAATCCGCCCTATCACGCGCCCGAGCGGCACGCCGTCCGCCATGGCGGCGCGGGAGGCGGCGAAGCGGGCGCATACGGGGTTGTTCGCCAACTGGGCCGCGAGCCTGGGGGCCCTGCTGCGCCCGCGCGGGACGCTGACGCTGATCGTGCCGGCGGCCGCCCTGCCCGCCTGCCTGACGGCCCTGGAGTTCGCGTGCTGCCCGCCGGCGGCGCTGCTGCCGCTATGGCCGAAGGCCGAGCGGGAGGCGAAGCTGGTGCTGCTCCGCGGGATCAAACACGGCCGCGGGACCCTGAAGCTGCGTCCCGGCCTGGTGCTGCACGCCGCCGAAGGCGGCTTCACACCAGCGACAGAGGCCATCCTGCGGCATGGCGCCGGTTTGGAGCTTTAGCGGCCGAGCCGAAAGGCTGAAGCACGAAGCCGCTCAGGTGATTTCGACATTTGGGTGACGCAGGTGCCAGAGCCGCTCATGCGCGGCGACCAGGCTTTCCATGCTGCGCCGGCGGGTGCCATCGGGGGTCAGGGTCCGGCGGCTCAGCATCATTTCCAGCACGCCGAGCAGTTGCTCGGCCACCTCGAAATCGGCCTGATCGCAAGCGTGGTGAAAGGCGATCAGGATTTTATCGGACAGGCGGCGCGTATAGCGCGGCGTGCCCGAGGGAGCCTCGTCCCGGACCAGTTCTTCGCTCGCCTGATTGGTCGGTTCCTCAGTCAATTCCCCATCTCTCCGATCCGGTGCCCCTGTTTGCAGGCAATCTGTACCTCATCCCACTGGCCGTCTATAAGTGCGAACAATCTCATTTTTATTCTTTTGCCCATCAAGACCAACCGGGAAGAGACTTTAACAGCCCGACAATCCGATCAAACAGAATTGGACCCCCTGACGCAACTTGATAACGTTACAAACCGGCCGGGCCCAATGATCTGTCGATTTCTTACGTATACGCGCCCGGCACGCGCCCGGGCAATACCGTTCCATAATTCTGGTCGCGCGCTATGCAATGAGAGCCGTGGAGGTTCTGTACGTATCGCACTGGCTCAAGCGGATGGGCCGGCCCTTCGAAGGTCATTCCGCCGGGAAGGAGCGATTGGCAACGGGTGCAGGGGAAGCGCCGGCGGGGTTGAACGGGGCGTCGCCGAACGCCTCCTCCCAGGTGCCGACGGTGGAGGCCTTGCTGTATTCGGTGGCGCGGTTTTCGAAGAAATTGGCGTGCTCGACGGCGTTCAGCATTTCGTCCAGCCAGGGCAGCGGGTTCTTGTCGACATGGAACAACTCGTTCAGGCCAAGCTGGGTCAGGCGCCGGTCGGCGATGTAGCGGATGTATTCCTTCACTTCGCGCGGGGTCAGGCCTTCCACCGCGCCGCCCTCGAACGCGAGGTCGATGAAGGCGTCCTCGTGATCGATGATGGTGGCGCAACTGATGTAAATGTCGCGCTTCAGCTCCTCGGTCCAGATTTCTGGGTTTTCCTGCACGAAGGTGCGGAACAGCTTGATGATCGACAGGCAGTGCAGGCTTTCGTCGCGCACCGACCAGGTGATGATCTGCCCCATGCCCTTCATTTTCCCCAGGCGGGGAAAGTTCAGCAGGATGGCGAAGGACGCGAAGAGCTGCAGGCCCTCGGTGAAGGCGCCGAAGGCGGCGAGGGTCTTGGCGATCTCATGCTTGCTGTCCACCCGGAAGCCCTGCATGTAGTCGTACTTGTCCTTCATTTCCTTGTATTTCATGAAGGCAGAGTATTCGAGCTCGGGCATGCCGATGGTGTCGAGCAGATGGCTGTAGGCGGCGATGTGTACCGTCTCGATGTTCGAGAAGGCGGACAGCATCATCAGCACCTCGGTCGGTTTGAAGACCTGGCTGTAGTGCTTCATGTAGCAATTGTTCACCTCGACATCCGCCTGGGTGAAGAAGCGGAAAATCTGGGTTAGCAGGTTGCGCTCGGCGTCCGTCAGGTTGCGGTGCCAGTCCTTGACGTCGTCGGCCAGTGGCACTTCCTCGGGCAGCCAGTGGACGCGTTGTTGGGTGAGCCACGCTTCATAGGCCCAGGGGTAGCGGAAGGGCTTATAGACAGGGTTCTCGGTCAGCAGGTCGAATTTTATCGGATGTTCGTCGGGAGAGTGGGTGGCGGACATGCTGGAGACCCTTGGCAGCAACGGCGGACAGCGCCGATGGAATCGGATGATAGCATCCGGGCTTGGGAGGGAATAGCGGGGGATTGCGAGGCGGACACCAAATGCTGTGGATGAATTTTGCTTGGCTACTAGATATGCTGCGGCAAGTCGCGAGCGGCCGGTGTATATTCGTGGTTCCCATGACAACCCGCCGGACGTCGGCGGCCACGCGGAGGGCGGAACATGACGGAGGCGATGGAAGGCGGCTGCGCCTGCGGGGCCGTACGCTATCGGATGCGCACCTTGCCGCTGTTCGTGCATTGCTGCCATTGCAAGGACTGCCAGAGGCAGACAGGCAGCGCGTTCGTGCTGAATGCGCTGATTGAGGAGGATCGGGTGGAGTTGCTGTCCGGCGCGCCTATCGCCTGCCGGATGCCCACGGATAGCGGCGGGGCGCATCACATTCATCGCTGCCCGGACTGCGGGATCGCGGTGTGGAGCGTCTACGGCCATCCCCGACTTCGGTTCATGCGCGTGGGCACGCTGGACGAACCGTCGAGGCTGCCGCCGGACGTGCATATCTATACGCGGTCGCGGCTGCCGTGGGTGGCGCTGCCGGCGGGCGTGCCGGCGTTCGATGCGTCCTGCAATTCCGGGCGGTTGTGGCCACAGGCGAGCCTGGAGCGGCGGAAGGAACTCTTCGGGTAGGAATCTGATAGGGGGCAGGCCCGCCGGTCGGCGATACTCCCGGCGTAGGCGGCAATCACGCGGTCATCTCGGAACTGCCATCGCCGTGTTATATCGGAACAAGTCGCTTATTATATGGACGGAAGCTTGAGCGATCTGCGGAAGGATATGAGGTGGCCCTATCTGATTTTGAACAGCCGCCGGCTAGCGCTCTGGCCAATCGTCCTGTCGGTGCGGAAGCTCGGAAGACCATTGGCCTCAAGGTAGCTGAGGGTTTCGTCGAACACTACCTGTCAGGCTCGGACATCCTCGACATCGGCTATCGAGGCTATATCGGCGACGCCGTGCCAATCGTGCCGCAGGCGATCGGCATCGACGTTGACTATCCGGGATATGATGGCCGCAAGCTGCCATTTCCGGACGCCTCGCAGGACAGCGTCTATTCCAGCCACTGCCTGGAGCATATCGACGATTACCGTCAGGCAATTGCCGAATGGTTCCGGGTGATAAGGCCCGGCGGACACCTTATCATCATTGTTCCCAACCAGTTCCTCTACGAGAAACGGCAAAGCCTGCCATCCCGCTGGAACCAGGATCACAGGCGTTTCTACACGCCGGCTTCGCTGATGACCGAGATAGAGAAATCCTTGGCTCCCAATACCTACCGGCTCCGCCACCTGGCAGACAATGATTTCGGATACGATTACGCGATCTCCCCCGAACACCACGCCGATGGATGCTACGAAATAGAATTGGTTCTTCAGAAACTTGCACCACCCTTTTGGGATTTGGAGCAGCCGCCACTGTCGTCGAGATTGTTTGCACGCGAACGTCAGGCGCTGCTGCGGCTCCTGGTAAATCAGGGCAAACGGCTTCCCCCGCAGGTAAGAGCGGTTCTGGGTGGGATGGCCCGGCGCATTCTCTGAGACGACGGTCCGGAAAGTTCAAATGGGATTACATAGTCTTCTCAACATGAGGCGGACCGATGCGGCGCGGATGATCGCAGATTGATCGCCGTGCCAAGCCACGGGCGACGGCACGGCCCCCGATGTGATCAATCATCGAGCACATCCGCTATCCCAGCCCCCCCTTCAGAACCGAGGGCAGCTACAGATCGATGCGTTTGCCAAAGATGATATAGCCGGGACAACGCCGACTATGCCGTGTTGTGCCGTATGGCGGTTTTCAAACCCACCCGGCATCCGCAAGTCCACCGGGAATGCGTCTATAAATCGATGGAATGTTTGGTCGGAGCGGCGGGATTCGAACCCACGACCCCCAGTCCCCCAGACTGATGCGCTACCAGACTGCGCTACGCTCCGACCGTGTGCCGCGAATGATCCCGGCAAGAGGAACGCCCATGTAGCAGCGTGGCGTTGCCAGGGCAACGGGGGCATGGCGGCAACGGGGGCGAGGGTGATCCGCTAGCCGAGCGCGGCCCGAATGGCTTCGAGTTCCGTTAGCACCTCCGCCAGCACCGCGCGCAGCCGCGCGACCTCGGGATCTGGTCCGGCGGCGGCACGAGAACTCCGGCTGGATGGCCGCCCGGGCATCGGCCTTGGCGCGGGCGCGGGGCTGCGGGTTGGCAGGCGCGGCAGGGGGGGTCAGGCCGGGCATCGGCAGCATCGGCTCCAGCGCGGGGACAGACTTGGGCTCGCTCACCGACTCGCTCCGCTTATCGGAAGCGCCAGAAGCCGTGTCCGCGCTTTCGCGTTCTTCCGGCGCCGGCGGGGGTATATTATCCGACAGCTTGCCGCCCCCTTCGCGCAGCAGGCGCTGCACGCCCTTGATCGTATAGCCCTGGATATACAGCAGATCCGAGACCCGGCGCAGCAGCGTGATGTCGTCCGGACGGTAGTATCGCCGGCCACCGCCGCGCTTCAGCGGCTTTACCTGGGGGAATTTCGTCTCCCAGAAGCGCAGGACATGCTGCGGGATATGAAGCTCGTCCGCGACTTCGCTGATTGTGCGGAAGGCGCTGGGGGCCTTCTTCGCCTTCGCGCGGGTAGCCGGGGCCTCATCCCCGGTGTCGTCCGGCAGGATGTCCGGTGCCTCGCCGGCCGCCACGCCGCCGGGGCTATCCGAGTCCGAGCCGCTCATTCATCGTCCCCCTGGCCAGGTACCTGGCCATTGGCGCGCGATTTCAGGACATGGCTGGGGCGAAACACCAGCACCCGGCGCGGCAGGATCGGCACTTCCTCCCCGGTCTTCGGATTGCGGCCGACGCGCCGGCCCTTTTGGCGCACCGAAAATGTGCCGAAACCGCTGATCTTGACCGATTCCCCAGCTTCCAGCGCGCCGGAGATGCGCTCCAGCACGGCCTCCAGCAAATCGGCGGAATTCGTTACGGGACAGACCGACCTGCGTGTAGATCATTTCTGCCAGATGGGCGCGTGTGACCGTGTTCATCCCCGCACGCTAGGCAGCCAAGTCGGCTTCGTCAAGAATTCTGTTCATAAAATCATGTGGGATCAGCGAGTTGCAGCAACAACTCACACTGCGTCGCAGCAATGTCTGGTGAAGTTACATCCGCACCAGGGCGGAACCCCAGGTCAGGCCGCCGCCCAGCGCTTCCATCAGCACCAGATCTCCGCGCTTGATCCGACCATCGGCATGCGCCTCCGCCAGCGCCAGTGGCACGGAAGCGGCCGAGGTGTTGGCGTGGTGGTCCACGGTGACGACCACGCGTTCCGGCGGCAGGCCCAGGCGTTTGCCCATCGCCTCGATGATGCGCAGATTGGCCTGGTGCGGCACCAGCCAGTCGATATCGTTATAGGTCAGGTTGTTGGCGGCCAAGGCTTCGTCCACCGCGCCGACGAGGCGAGTAACCGCCTGGCGGAAGACTTCCTTGCCGTTCATCACCAGCGTTCCGGGCAGATCGTGTCGCCCGACCGCGCCATCAACGTACAGGATGTCGCCCAGCGTGCCTTGCGCGTGCAAATGGGTGGACAGGATGCCGCGGTCGGCATTGCCCTCGCCCTCGCCGGCCTGCAGGAACACCGCGCCGGCGCCATCGCCGAACAGCACGCAGGTGGTACGGTCCTGCCAGTTCATGATGCGGGAATAGACTTCAGACCCGATCACCAGCACACCGCGCGCCTGGCCGACCCGGATCATGCTATCGGCGACCGACAGGCCATAGATAAAGCCGGCACAGGCCGCCGCCAGGTCGAAGCCGAAGCCCTTGTTCACCCCAAGTGCTGCCTGGATGCGCAGCGCCGTGGCGGGAAACGCCTGGTCGGGCGTGCTGGTGGCGACCAGAATGACATCCACGTCCTCCGGCCCGGCGCCGGCATCCGCCAGGGCCGCCTGGGCCGCCTTGGTGCCCATGAACGCCGCTGTCTCGTGCGGGCCGGCCAGATGGCGCTGGCGGATGCCCGTGCGCTCGCGGATCCACTGATCGGACGTGTCGACGCGGGCGGCCAGGTCGTCGTTGGTGACGAGGTTCTCAGGCAGATAGCCGCCTATGCCGGTGAGAATGGAGCGAGGAGGCATCTTTACCTGCTAAATCGGCCCAGAACGGGCCGTAAGAGAGGAAAACCGCGAGTCGGGAACACGCCGCATGGGCTGGCGTTCATGATGGGCGTTACCCGTCCGGCCGCGATTGCGCAATCCGTGCCGGGTGCGGCGGACATTCCGGTTCCCATGGGCCTATTTCGCCACCGAGGCCTTGGGTTGCAGGCCGAGTCCGGCGATCCTACCCAGGCCTTCGCGGATATGGTCGTTGAAGCGGTGCACCACCATGTCCATCGCGACGTCGACGGCATGGGCGAAGCCCTGGCTGTCGGCGCCGCCGTGGGACTTCACCACCACCCCGTTCAGCCCGAGCATCACGGCGCCATTGTAGCGGCGCGGGTCCAGCCATTCGCGCAGCCGATCCAGCCCGGGACGGGCCAGCAGATACGCCAGCCGGCCGCCGAGGCTGCCCGAAAAGATCTGGCGCAGCAGGTCGCCGATCAGCTTCAGCGCCCCCTCCCCTGTCTTCAGCGCGACGTTGCCGGTGAAGCCATCGGTCACGATCACATCGGTCGTGCCGGCAGCGATGTCGTGGCCCTCGACGAAGCCGTAGAATTGCGGGCCGATATGGCTGGCGCGCAGGATATCGGCCGCCAGGCGCACCCTGTCGTCGCCCTTCAACTCCTCCGAGCCGACATTCAGCAGGCCGATGCTAGGCGACGTCAGGCCAAGCACGGTGCGCGCGAACACGTCACCCATCACGGCAAATTCAACCAGATTGCGCGCGTCGCAGGTCACGTTGGCGCCGAGATCCAGCATCACCACGTCGCCGCGCGCAGACGGGCCGATCGCGGCCATGGCCGGCCGGTCGATGCCCGGCAGCGACTTGATGACGATCTTGGCGAGCGCGAGCAGGGCGCCGGTATTGCCGGCGGAAACCACGCCGGCCAATTCGCCGCCGGCGACCGAGTTGATCGCCAGGCGCATGGACGCATTGCGCGCCCGCAGCGCCGCGGTCGGCTTCATGTCACTCGGGATCGAATCGGCTGTATGGCGCAGCGTGCAGGCCGCCGCGGCGCGGGTATAGCGACGCAGCAACGGCGCCAGCTTCGGCTCATCGCCGACCAGCAGGAATTTCGCGCCGGGATGACGTTCCGCGGCGATGTTCAGCCCGGCCACCACGATGTCGGGCGCACGATCGCCGCCCATCGCGTCCACAGCGAGGGTGAAGCTGGAAGTCAAGACAGCCGGCCGCATGCCAAGCCCAGCGCGCGGCCATTGCGGCCGAACGCCAAACCATCGAGCTCAACAACAACCGAGCCACCCATCACCAGCCTCTCATGCCCGAGCCTGAAAGCCCTTAGCATTTGCGCCTGGATTCGGCCCTGGGGTCCGTGCCTCGGCCCTCAGGCCCGCACGGCGCCCTTCAATGCCTTGCCGGCGGCCACCACTTCCCGGCCATCATAATGGCCGCAATGGCTGCAAACATGGTGCGGGCGCTTCAGTTCGCCGCAATTGGCGCATTCCGCATGGGCTTCGCCGCTCAATGCCAGATGGCTGCGACGCATGCCCGCACGGGACGGCGAGGTTTTTCTCTTGGGAACGGCCATGGGACAGCGCCCCTCCGGACTATGTGACGCCAACACACCCGACGCGGACGGGGGCAGCGGTCACGCTATGACGATTACGCGAGCCGGGGCCTCTAGCAGAGCCCGTCCCCACCCGCAAGCGATTGCTCCGTCCCGGAACTCCGCCCGCGAGGCATGGCAGCCCCCTGTCGCGCCCGAAAGGGCGCCCGGCCTGGATCAATTCTTGCGCCGCAGGGCGGCCAGGGCGGCAAAGGGCGACGGCTCCGGGTCGGTCGCGGCGGCTGGCAGTTCCGCGTCCGGCTTGCGCGGATACGGGTCCAGGGACAGCGCCAATTGCTCGGCTGCCGCCTCGCCAAGGTCGATATACACGCCGTCATAGGGGATCTCATCCTCCGATTCGGGGTCGGCGGAAGCCAGCTCCGCCTCATCGGCTTCCGTGCCGGCCGGCACGAAGCGGACCCGGAAGGCTTCCGTGACATCGGCGGTGAAATCGTCGAGGGAGACAACGCAGGTCTGCACCACGCGCGCACGCAGTTCCGCTTCGGCTTCGATCACGCCGCGCGGCAGCTTGTGCAGGTGAAAACGGCAGGACAGCGACTGCACGGCGGGGATCAGCAGCCGCGCGGTCAGCGCCACGCATTCCTCGGGGCTGGCCGTCACGGTGATTTCGTAGCCGTGCGGGGGGATACGCTCCAGCAGCAGGGGGTGATGGAATTCAGGCGCGGGTTGCAGTTCGGGGTTCATCGCGCCGCCTCCTGGGCCGGCAGGAAGCCGGCTTCGCCCCGCTTGAGGGCTTCCATGGCCTGTCCCGCCAAGTGGGTCTCCTGCGCGCGCATCAGGCGGGCCAGGGCAGCGGCGGCCTCGGCCGGGGCCTCGCCGCGCCAGACATTGCGGGCGATCGCCTCGGCTAGCCTGGCGTCGTCCGGCTCCGCCATCGCCGCCTCATAGACCGCGGCTCGGCCGTGGAAGGCCTCCCACATGGCGCGCACGCGCTTACCGATGCTCATGTCACCCACGCCGAGCTCACGTAAGTTGATGTCCATGTCGGCGAACATCGCATCGAACACCGCCTGTGCCAGCGCCGGACCCGGCTCGGCCGCGTGGCGCAGCCGGCGGATCAGCAGGAAGGCGTGCAGCCCGACCAGGTCGAACCGGCCGTCCAGCGTGTCCGGCACGCCGATGCTGGCGTAAAGATATGGGTCCCGAGCCGCGGCGACAGCCGCGCCGTAGAGCAGAAAGCCAGCCCGCTCGTGCCGCCCCCTTTGCGGCAGACCCAGAAAAGACGTGATCGCCGCCATGATCGTAAGCTCCATAGGCCAGCGCCCCCGATCGCGCCGATGCGCGCCGGGGCCCGGCGTGATTGACACAACCAAGGCGTCGTGACACCCAATCACATAGCGCCGCTTCGGTCCCGGTCAATGTGAACCCGGTCATGCGGCGCCTGTGCGGCCGGTTTTCCGGGCGTGTATTTTTCGGGCGCACGGCTCTACAACCCTATTCACCATGCCCCTTGTCGCGACTGAGGACGCAAAGTTTGCAGAGTTTCCAACCGCCGCCCGCACGCGACCAACCCCCCGGGGACGAGCCATCCCGCCGGCTGGGCCACGCGCCGATCCGGTTCGCCGCATTACTGGCCGCCGGCCTGCTGATGGCCGGTTGCAGCGTATTCGCGCCGCCCGAACAGGTCCGCGGCAACCGGGTGGATCCCGACGTCCTGGCGGAGCTGGTTGCCGGCACCTCCTCGCGCGCCGATGTCACCGCGTTGCTCGGGTCGCCCACCATGAAGGCCTCGTTCGACGACAATGTCTGGCTGTACATCGGCTCGGTGACCCGGACACGAGTGGCGCGCACCCCGTCCGTCGTCACCCTGGACGTGGTCAAGCTGACATTCGACGATGCCGGCGTGCTGCGCGGCATCGAGCGGCGCAACCTCGACGATTCGCTGCCGGTCAGCGTGGTCGCGCGCACGACCCCCTCGCCGGGCAGCGATGCGTCCATCATGCAGCAATTGTTCGGCAACATCGGCCGCTTCAATGCCGGCGGCGGTGGCGGCGGCCCAGGCAGCGGCAGCGCCCGATAGGACGCTTCCAGCCCTCCGCCGGACCGCCGCATGCCGGCGCCTAGGCTCAGAAATGGCTCCAGCCGCCGCTGCCGAGCGCAAGCGGGCTGCCATCCGGACCCAGCACCCGCACACCGGGCACCCGCACACCGGCCGTGCCGGCGTGAAAGTGCCCAATCCGGGTGACCGAGATCCCCACTCGCGCCGAGTCGGCCAGCAAGGCGGCCTCGCGGGCCGGCGGCACGGCCAGCAGAAGCTCGTAATCGTCCCCACCTGTCAGACACGTCACCAGCCATCCCGGGACATGCGCAAGGTCGCGCGCCGGCCCGGACAGCGGCACCAGGCGCGAATCGATCTCCGCCGCCAGACCGGACGCCCGGCAGATATGCGACAGATCCTGCACAAGCCCGTCTGACACGTCCATCGCGGCCGAAGCATAGTCCCCCACCGCCAGCCCGAGACGGGGCTGTGGCAGACGATAGCGGGCCAGCAGGAACCCGGTGGGATCGCTCAGGCGCCCTTGATCGACGCCGAGCCCGAGCGCGCCGTCGCCGATCGTGCCAGTGACCCAGATGCCGTCCCCCGCCCGCGCGCCGGCGCGGCTCGGCGCCTGGCCGGGTGCGACATGGCCGATCAGGGTCAGCGACAGGCTGACCGGCCCCGGCGTGGCGGTGGTGTCGCCGCCGAGCAGCGTCACGGCGAATTCCGCCTGGTCCAGCGCCAGCCCGGCGGCGAAACCGGCGAACCAGGCATCTTGGGTATCGCGGCGGGCCGAGATCGTCATCAGGTAGCCGAGCGGCACTGCGCCCTTGGCGGCGATATCGGACAAGTTCACCCGCAGCAGCTTCCGCCCGATCGACTCCGGCGGATCGTCGGGCAGGAAATGCACCCCGGCGACCATGGCATCGGCGGTGATGACCAGTTCGCGGCCAGCCGGAGGCGCGAACACGGCCACGTCATCGCACAGATCGCGCGAGCCGGGGCCGGCCAGCGGCCGGAAATGCCGGGCGATCAGGGCGAATTCCGCGGGAAGCGCCGGATCGTCCCCAGCCGCTGCGCGCCCGGTCGTCATCGTGCGACTCTCAGGCCGTTCCTGCCGGGGCGGCACCGGCGGCCGGCGTCTCATCGGCGAAATCGCCGGGGCGCAACAGGCGGGCCAGCCGGTTCAGCACCCCGTTCGCCATGCGCGGCTCCTCGCCGGAGAAGAAACCGTGCGCGACGTCGAGATACTCGTTGATCACCACCTTCCCGGGCGGGCCGTCGGCCATCGACAGTTCTGCCGCGCCCGCGCGCAGCAGCGCGCGCAGCACCGGGTCGAGCCGTTCCAGCGGCCAGTCGGGCGGCAGGGTTTCGGCGATCATGCGGTCGATCGTCTCCTGCCCGGTAACGGCGGCGCGGACGATGCGGGCGAACAGCGGCACCAGCGCATCCGGCACCCTGCCATCCTCGAACCCGCCCAACGCCACCCCGCCGGGTCCCGGCAGATCGCCCAGGCGATGGCGAACGAACTGGTCGATCACGGTTTCCGCATTGTCGTTGTTCTGCTCGCTCTGGAACAGCGCCTGCACGGCGGCCAGACGCGACGCGGTGCGCGCGCGGCCGCCAGGCTTCGATTTGCCGGATCTTGCCATCAGGACCGCCACATCACGCGGCACCGAAACGGCGCGCGGCGTTCACCTGCAGCAGCGCCGCGGCAGCAGCCTCCGCACCCTTGTTGAAGCCGTCCTGGCTGGACCGCGCGACCGCCTGGTCGATGCTGTCAACGGTCAGCAGGCCGGTGCCGACCGCGATGCCGTATTGCAGCGCCAGGTTCATCATGCCGTGCATCGTGGCTTCGCAGATAAAATCATAATGATCTGTTTCACCCTTGATAATACAGCCAAGTGCGACGAAGGCATCGAACCGGGTCTGGCCGCGCAGCACGATCCGGATCGCCTGCGGCAACTCGAAAGCACCGGCGATGTCCAGCACCTCGAGCGTCGCGCCGGCTTCCCGCAGGATGCGCTCGGCGCCGTCGCGCAGGCCGTCCACCACGTCGCGGTAATAGGGCGCGCGCACGATCAGCACATGCGGCGCGGGACCGGCAACAACGGGAGCCGCGGGCAGTTCGGCGTCGGCGGTGCTCATTCGTCGGTTCCTGGGTCGCTTGTTTCGTTGATCGGGCGCTGCTCGACGATGTTCAGGCCATAGCCCTCCAGGCCGATGATCGTGCGATGGGTATTGGACAGCAGCACCATGTCGCGCACGCCCAGATCGAGCAGGATCTGCGCGCCGATGCCGTAATCGCGCAATTCCCCGGACGGTCGGTTGATGCCATCGAGCATGGCCACCCGTTCCGACAGCGCGGTCTTGCGTGGCTCGCGCAGCAGCACGACCGCGCCGCGGCCTTCCTCGGCGATGATGCTCATCGCCCGGTGCAGCGAAATCCAGTGCGGTCCGCCGGTCATATCGTCCAGCAAGTCGACCTGGTGCATCCGCACCGGGATCGGGCCGGGCCCGTTCAGATCGCCTTTGAGCAGCACCAGGTGCTCGGCGTATTCCACCGTGTTGGCATAGACGATCAGCTTCCACTCGCCGCCGGCGACATGGTTGATGGTACCTTCCTGCACCCGGCGCACCAGCCGCTCCGTGCGGCGGCGATGGGCGATGAGGTCGGCGATGGTGCCGAGCTTCAAACCATGATGCTGGGCGAAGGTCACCAGATCCGGCAGCCGCGCCATGGTGCCGTCATCGTTCATGATCTCGCAGATCACGCCGGACGGGTTCAGCCCGGCCAGGCGGGCGATGTCCACCGCCGCCTCGGTATGCCCCGCCCGCACCAGCGTGCCGCCCTCGCGCGCCATCAGCGGGAAGACGTGGCCGGGGGTAACGATGTCGTCGCGGCTGCCATCGGAGTTGATCGCCGTGGCGACGGTGTGCGCCCGGTCGGCAGCGGAGATGCCGGTGGTGACCCCTTCCCGCGCCTCGATCGACACCGTGAAGGCGGTCTGGTGGCGGGTGCCGTTGGACTGGCTCATCAGCGGCAGGCCAAGCTGCTCGACCCGCTGGCGCGTCATCGCCAGGCAGATCAGGCCACGGGCATGGCGCGCCATGAAATTGATGGCGTCGGGCGTGGCGAACTGCGCCGGCACGATCAGGTCGCCCTCGTTCTCCCGGTCCTCGTCATCCACCAGGATGAACATCCGGCCGTTGCGTGCCTCCTCGATCAGTTCCTCGGCGCTGGCGAGGTACTGCGACAGATCGGCCGCCGGCAGGGCTTTGGTCATTGAGTGGGGCATTATTTGAACTCCGCCAGCCGCGCCACATACCGGGCCAGCATGTCTATCTCGATGTTGACGACGTCGCCCGGCCGCAAGCTGCCGAAACCGGTGACGGCGGTGGTGTGGGGGATGATGTTCACCCCGAAACTGTCCTGGTCGGTATCATTCACGGTCAGGGACACGCCGTCGATGGCGATCGACCCCTTGCGGGCGATGAAGCGGGCGAGATCCCGCGGGACCCGAAACCGCCAGCGGGTGGAACCGTTCTCCGGCGTGGCCGACAGCACCTCCGCCAGCCCGTCGACATGGCCGGACACGATGTGCCCGCCGAGTTCGTCGCCCATCTTCAGCGACCGCTCGAGGTTGACCCGGGTGCCGGCGACCCAGCGTCCCAGCTTCGTGTTCGCCAGGGTTTCGGCCGACACCTCCACCGCGAACCAGTCGGCGCCCACGTCCACCGCCGTCAGGCAGCAGCCCGAACAGGCGATCGAGGCGCCGAGCGCGATCGAACCGGTGTCCGGCCATGGCGCACCGATGACGAGGCGCATGTCGTGGCCGCCGCCGATGGGGATGATTTCGCGAACCGTGCCTAGCGCGGTGACGATGCCAGTGAACATTCAGGCCACTTTCTCGTATTCGGTGAGCGTGTCGGGGCCAAGCGCCACGACACGGCGCCGGGTGAAACGCGGCATGTCGGCCAGATGATCGACGCCGAACGCCTGGGCCGCCGGCCAGCCATCGCCACCCATCACGGCGGGCGCATGGAACCAGGCGATCCTGTCCACTAGATCGGCACGCAGCAGCGAAGCTGCAATCTGTCCGCCGCCCTCGACCAGCAATCGGGTGATGCCGGCCTCGGCCAACGCGCGCAGGCCGTCGGCCAGATCGACCCCGGCATTACCGGCGGCGACGTCGATGAGGGTCACGCCCAGATCTGCCAGCGCGGCGCGCCGGTCCGGGTCGGCGCCCGGGCGAACCAGGAACCAGGTCGGCGAGGCCGCCGCCGTGCGGATCAGTTTGCTGGTGAGCGGCGTGCGCAAATGGCTGTCCACGATCACCCGCACGATCGGGGTGGAACGATAGCCCGGGATGCGGCAGGTCAGTTCCGGATTGTCCGCCAGCACGGTTCCGACGCCCACCATCACCGCGTCAGCATGGCCGCGCATCGCGTGCGCCGCTCGCCGGGCGGGCGCGCCGGTAATCCATTGGCTTTCGCCCGCATGGGTGGCGATTTTCCCGTCGAGCGTGGATGCCATCTTGAGCGTGACAAGCGGGCGGGCGCGGCGCTGACGGTTGGAAAAGCCGGCCAGAACATCTTCCGCCTCGGCCTGCAGCACCCCTTCCTGAACCTCGATCCCGGCCGCGCGCAGCCTTGCCATCCCCTCGCCGTTCACCCTCGGGTCCGGATCGTGCACCGCGATCACCACGCGGGCAACGCCCGCCTCGATCAGCGCGTCGGTGCAGGGCGGGGTACGGCCCCAGTGGCAGCAGGGCTCCAGCGTCACATAGGCGGTGGCGCCGCGCGCGGCGCCCCCAGCCATCGCCAGCGCGAGACGCTCGGCATGCGGCCGTCCGCCCGGCGCGGTCACGGCACGGCCGACCACGCGGCCTTCGCGCACGATCACGCAGCCGACGGAAGGGTTCGGCCAGGTGCCGCCTAGCCCGCGTCGCGCCAGCGCCAGCGCAGAGCGCATATGGGCCATGTCCTCCGCTGCGCGGACCGCATCCACCATGGCAGGTTCAGCTACCCTCGCCCAATGCGCCAAGAAATGCCTCGAAGTCCTTGGCTTCGCGAAAATTCCGATAGACGCTGGCGAAACGCACATAGGCCACCGGATCGACCTCCTTCAGCGTCTCCATCACCAGTTCGCCGATCTGCTTGCTGGGAATGTCGTTCTCACCGGTCGATTCGAGCTGACGGACGATGCCGTTCACCACACGTTCGATACGCTCCTCCTGGATCGGCCGCTTGCGCAGCGCAATGCGGATGGAGCGCGCCAGCTTGTCTCGGTCGAACGGCACCCGGCGGTTGTCGCTCTTCACCACGGTCAGCTCGCGTAGCTGCACACGCTCGATCGTGGTGAAACGCTGGCCGCAATTACTGCAAAAACGCCGCCGGCGGATCGCTGAACTATCCTCGGTCGGACGGCTGTCCTTCACCTGCGTGTCTTCATGCCCGCAAAAAGGACAGCGCATCGCGGCGGGTTACCGGCCGGGGTAGATCGGGAACCGCGCGCACAGCGCGCGCACCCGCTCGCCGACTTCCCGCTCGGCCGCCTGATTGGTGCCGTCGTTGGAACGCGACAGGCCTTCCAGCACGTCATCGATCATCAGGCCGATTTCGCGGAACTCAGCCACGCCGAACCCGCGTGAGGTCGCCGCCGGGCTGCCTAGCCGCACGCCCGAGGTAATCGCCGGCTTTTCCGGGTCCGACGGAATGGCGTTCTTGTTGGCGGTGATATGGGCGCGTTCCAAACTGGCCTCGGTCGCCTTGCCGGTCACGCGCTTGGGGCGCAGGTCCACCAGCATCAGGTGGCTGTCGGTGCCGCCGCTGACGATGGCCAGGCCGCGCTCGACCAGCGTTTCCGCCAACACCCGCGCGTTGTCCTGCACCGCCTTCTGGTAGGCGCGGAACTCGGGGCGCAGCGCCTCGCCGAAGGCCGCCGCCTTGCCGGCGATCACGTGCATCAGCGGACCGCCCTGCAGGCCGGGGAACACCGCCGAGTTGATCTTCTTGCCGATCTCCAGATCGTTGGACAGGATCATGCCGCCACGCGGGCCGCGCAGCGTCTTGTGCGTCGTGGTGGTGACCACATGCGCATGCGGCAGCGGGCTGGGGAACAGTCCCGCCGCCACCAGGCCGGCGAAATGCGCCATGTCGACCATGAAATAGGCGCCAACCTCGTCCGCCACGCGGCGGATGCGCTCGAAATCGATGAAGCGGGCATAGGCCGAGCCGCCGGCGATGATCAGCTTCGGCTTTTCCGCCCGCGCCTTGGCTTCCAGTTCGTCATAGTCCAGCAGGCCATCCGAGGTGCGCACGCCGTACTGCACCGCATGGAACCACTTTCCCGACAGGTTCGGCGCCGCGCCATGGGTCAGATGGCCGCCGGCATCCAGGCTCATGCCCAGGATGGTGTCGCCCGGCTTCACCAGCGCCAGGAACACCGCCTGATTGGCCGACGCCCCGCAATGCGGCTGCACATTGGCGAACTCGCAGGAGAACAGCAGCTTGGCGCGCGAAATCGCCAAATTCTCGGCGACATCGACATGCACGCAGCCGCCGTAATACCGCCGGCCAGGATAGCCCTCGGCGTATTTGTTGGTCAGCACGCTGCCCTGCGCCTCCAGCACCGCCGCGGAGACGAGGTTCTCGCTGGCGATCAGTTCGATCCCGTCCTGCTGGCGGACCAGCTCGGCGCCGATGGCGGCGGCGAGTTCGGGATCGGTTTCGGCCAGCGGCGCGCTGTAGAAGCGCTGCAGACTGGCGATGGGAAGATTCTCGTTCATCAGGTTGCCCCAATACTGGTGAGGTGGTGCTCGCCCGCAAGGGCGGACGCGGATGCGTTCAGCTTGGCCAGGCGCCGGTCGTGGCGCCCGCCTTCGTATTGCGTGGTCAGGAAGACGCGCAGGGCGTCCAATGCCACTTCCTCCCCGATCAGTCTCGCGCCGAGTGCGATCACGTTGGCGTCGTTATGCAGCCGGGTCAGCCGCGCTCCGGTGATGTCGTGGATCAGCGCGCAGCGGATGCCGGGAAACCGGTTGGCGGCGATCGACATGCCGATGCCGGTGCCGCAGACCAACACGCCGAAGCGCGCCTCACCGGCGGTCACGGCCTGGCAGACCAACTGGGCAAAGTCCGGATAATCCACGCTTTCGGGGCCGTTGGCGCCGAAATCGCGCGCCATCAGGCGCGGACCGGAATCCCCAAGAACCGGGAACCCGGCCGGAGGCTCGGGCCGGGACAAAGTGGCTGCCAGGCGGTCCTTAAGACCATAGCCGGCATGATCGGCGCCGAACGCGACGAAGGAGGAGAGAGTGTTCATGAACCTTGATCCTCTAGCACGCGTGCGCGAGGGCACAAACGCCCTGAGCCCCTCCCCGGCCCACATGGCTGCAATCCGGCCATGCGCCCAGGCTTCGTAAGCCCCACCTTACTTCATAAGCCCAACCTTAAGGAGGGTTGCCCAAGTCAACCCAGCTTATCCCGTGGCGCGGCTTCACGCCGCGACGGCGAAGCACTCGCTTTGCTTCACCTCATCGGTTAGGTCTCAAGGCTGTCGGTATCAGGTACAGCCGGTCCGTCTCGTTGGATCGCAACCGGCGCTCGAGGTCAGAAATTGCATCAGGCAGTTCAGCATGTTGCTTCAACGCCTGCGCATAGCTGGGCAAGCCGTCGATCGAGCCCCAGGTCTCGGGCTCCCACAATCCCGATCGGATCACTGCCTTGCCGCAGTGAAAGAACGCCTCGCGCACGCGGACGACCAGGGCCAAGTTGGGCCGCTTGTCGTTCATCGTCATGGATTCGAGTAGATCGGCATCGGTTGCCACTTGCGCTGTTCCGCTGACCCGAACGACTTCGCGCCGCTTTGGAATAATGAAGACGATACCGACGCTGGGGTTCTCGAGGACGTTGATGAAGGTATCACCCCGTTGGTTGCCCAGGCGGTCGGGAATTGCCAGTGTTTGGCTGTCGAGAACCTTGACGAAGCCCGGCGGGTCGCCCTTTGGCGATGTATCCATCGCGCCGGAACCGCTGATGCTGGAAATGACGATGAAGGGACAGCGCTCGATCCAAGCCCGACACAGCGGATCGATGTGATCGATGACTTTTCCCAATTGGCTGGGATAGACCATTCCGAGGATCGACTTGACCTCTTCCGCCGTTCGCACGACCGATCGTGGCTCGTACATTTACGCTGGCCCTTTCTGACGCAATCGCTGGCGCAATCGAATCACCCGGGATTCCCCCGATTAACGGCCACCTTGGCCGTCACGGAGGCACGATAACCACCAGACCGAGTGTTCCGCAACGGTGACACGGCGGGGAAGACTGCAGGAGCCTTGCCGACTGGCAGACGATCGCTGGATGAGAGAGAATCTGGCCCCTCGAGCCTGCATCGGGACGCACATCTCCAAGTGGCGGCGAACAGCAGGAACTTGCTCGTACCCAGAAACCTAGACGCTATGGGGTAGTTTGCAACACGCATACGCGCGTCCTATGGACCTGAAACTGAGTTCAACCGGAGACGCAGACCATGACCGTCGGCCGCTATCCCAATACCCGCATGCGCCGCAACCGCACCGATGCCTGGACCCGGCGCCTGGTGGCCGAGAACAAGCTGTCGGTGGACGACCTGATCTGGCCGATCTTCATCATCGAGGGCAACAACACGACCACCGAGGTCGCCTCCATGCCCGGCGTGGTGCGCGTCACGCTGGACCTCGTGGCGAACCATGTCGAGGAGGCCGTCAAACTCGGCATCCCCGCCATCGCCCTGTTCCCCGCCACGCCGCCGGAAAAGAAGGACGCCGAGGGCACCGAGGCTGTCAACGCCAACAACCTGATCTGCTCGGCCGCGCGCATTCTGAAGAAAGCCTTCCCTGAAGTGGGGCTGGTCGGCGATGTCGCGCTCGATCCCTACACCGACCACGGCCATGACGGCGTCATCCGCGACGGCTATGTCGCCAACGACGACACGCTGAAGGTCCTGCGCCAGCAGGCGCTGGTCCAGGCCGAAGCCGGGATCGACATCATCGCCCCCTCCGACATGATGGACGGCCGCGTCGGCGTGATCCGCGAGGCGCTGGACGAGCAGGGCCTGATCCACACCCGCATCATGAGCTACGCGGCCAAATACGCCTCGGCCTTCTATGCCCCATTCCGCGAGGCGCTGGGTTCCGGCAGTTCGCTGAAGGGCGACAAGAAGACCTACCAGATGGACCCCGCCAACACCGACGAGGCGCTGCGAGAGGTCGAACTAGACCTACTTGAAGGTGCGGACATGGTCATGGTGAAGCCCGGCCTGCCCTATCTGGACATCATCCGCCGCGTGCGCGAGCGGTTCGAGGTGCCGACCTTCGCCTATCAGGTGTCCGGTGAGTACGCGATGATGATGGCCGCGGTGCAGAACGGCTGGCTCGACCACGACCGCGCGGTGATCGAGGTGCTGACCAGCTTCAAGCGCGCCGGCTGCAACGGCGTGCTGACCTATTTCGCCCCGGCGGCGGCAAAGCTGCTGGCGAAATAGCGCTCAGCCCCAGATATTAACCGGGCCAGATTTTGCGCCGCACGCCCGCGGCGGTCAGGCCGCCATAGGCGGTGATGCCGGCGGCGACGGCCATGAAATAGCCCTCGATCCCGTAGCCCAGATGCCGGCCGAGCAGCCAGCCGCCTCCCACCGCCAGGGTAAAGCGGGACGTGGCGGCCAGGAACGGCCAAAACATCCGCCCGGCGCCGAGCGAGGCGAAATACATCGCCATGCCCAGGCCAAACCCGCCGAACGCCGGCCCGGTGAAGCGCAATCCGCGCGCGGCGATGCCCGCGACCGTGGGATCGGAGGCGAAGGCCCCCGCGAAATCGGCCGGAAACAGCCCGACCAGCAAGCCGATGGTGCCGGCGATGGCGAAGGTCAGCAGCCCGCCGGTCCAGGCGGTACGCCGCGCGGTCGGCCAGTCGCGCGCCCCGACGGCGCGCCCCACCAGGGCGGTCAGGGCCGAGCCGACCCCGAACGACAGCGGGATCATCAGGAACTCCAGCCGCGCGGATATGCCGTAGGCCGCAACCGCCGCCACGCCATAGGCGGAGAGCTGGGCGGTGACCAGGATGGTCGTGAGGTTGGCGATCACGGCGAGCACCGACGCGATCAGCCCAACCGACAGGATGCGCTTGAACAGATCGCCGCGCAGCCTGGCGCGCCCATGCGGCTGGAACCCGGCCCCGCCGCGCGCCACCAGCACGGCCAAGGCCAGCGCCGCGCCCGCGTTGGTGAACGCGAAGGCCATGCCCGCGCCAGACAGGCCCTGGCCCAGCCGCTCCATCAGCACCCAGGCGAGCGGGGGATAGGCGGCGCCGCTGACGATCAGCACCCGGGCCGCCAGGGCGTGCCGCCCGCCGCCGCGCATGACGGAAGCCAGAGTATTGGCCGCCCAGACCGGGATCGCCCCCACGCCGAATAGCCAAAAGGCGTAGGGCGTGGCCGCGGCGGCGATATCCCGGCCGGCGATGGCGCCGAACACGATGGATGGGATCCCGGCCAGCAGGAAGGTAAAGATCAGCGCCGCAAGGCCGGCGATGATCAGGGCATGCACCACCAGCCCCGAGGCTTCATCGCGGTTGCCGGCGCCCAG
This sequence comes from uncultured Alphaproteobacteria bacterium, assembly GCA_963839645.1. Classification (GTDB taxonomy): domain Bacteria; phylum Pseudomonadota; class Alphaproteobacteria; order Acetobacterales; family Acetobacteraceae; genus PALSA-911. The sequence goes on from CAWIVZ010000008.1 coordinate 94,120, forward strand.
CGTGCGGGCGATGGCGGAAACCACGCCCCCGCCCATCGCCCCGGCCGACATTTGCTGCATCATCAACGCGAACGGCAGCACCACCGCCCAGGCGCTCAGCGCCGTGGTGCCCTGGCGCGCCGCCAGCCAGGTCTCCGCCAGTTGCCCGCCTGCCTGCAGCAGCACGACCATCGTGGTCGGTGCCGCCAGCGCGAGGATCCGGCGCAGCAATTCGCGAACCGGGGCATGCACGCCGATCGGGATGGCGACCGGGCCGGTCACGCTGCGGACCGGTTGGCGGAGAGAACGGACAAACCCATCCGCGGTGTTTCCCATGTTGCGAGGCAGGCCTTCAGGCCGAGCCGGCGTTGTTGGCACTCACTTGCATGATGCAAGCACATTCTCCACCGGATCGCAATCGACCGGTGTGAACCGGAATTCATTGACAGACCCGTAGCCGTTCCCATCTAATGCTCGAAAGTGTAGCCAAGGCTACACTCTGTTGCTTCCTCCTGATCTTTGTGCTCCGGCTACAGAAACTTGAACCATTAGGCTCCCGAACCCCGCATGAGCGATGTGACGATCCAGCGGCTAAACCTGTCCGAGCGCACCGTGCGCGCGGGAACCGAAGCGCTGGCCGGGCATCGGCGGGGGATTCGCGGCTTTCTGCCGTTCGCCGGACCGGCGGTGATCGCCTCCGTCGCCTATATGGACCCCGGCAATTTCGCGACGAACATCCAGGCCGGCGCCCGGCACGGCTACTCTCTGCTGTGGGTGGTGGTGGTGGCCAATCTGGTGGCCATGCTGTTCCAGTCGCTGTCCGCCAAGCTGGGCATCGTCACCGGGCACAGCCTGGCCCAGCTTAGCCGCCGGTATTTCCCGCGCCCGCTGGTCATCGCCATGTGGGTGGCGAGCGAGATCGCGGCGATGGCCACCGACCTGGCGGAATTCCTCGGCGCCGCGATCGGCCTCAGCCTGCTGTTCGGGCTGCCGCTGCTGGTCTGCCTGGGTGTGGTCGGGGTGGTCACCTATGCCGTGCTGGCGGTGCAGGGCAACGGCTTCCGGCTGATGGAAATCCTGATCGGCGGCTTCGTCGCGGTGATCGGGCTCTGCTACCTGATCGAGTTGCTGGTCGCGCCGCCCGATTGGGGGCAGTTCGCCTATCATTCTGTCGTGCCCGAGTTGCAGGGAATGGATGCGGTCACCCTCGCGGTGGGCATCATCGGCGCCACCGTGATGCCGCATGCGATCTATCTGCATTCCGGCCTGACCAGCCGGCGGGTGCCCACGCTGTCGGATTCGGACCGCCAACGCGTGCTGCGCTATTCGAACCACGAGGTGCTGGTCGCGCTCGCCTTCGCCGGTCTGGTGAACATGGCGATGGTGGCGCTGGCGGCGACGGTGTTCCACCCCGGGCATGCGGACGTGGCGGAGATCGAGACCGCGTATCAGACCCTCACGCCGCTGCTCGGCGGCGCGGCCGCCTCGGTGTTCATGATCTCGCTGCTGGCCTCGGGGTTTTCGAGCTCGGTGGTGGGCACCCTGGCCGGCCAGGGCATCATGCAGGACTTCGTCGGCTTCCGAATCCCGATCTGGCTGCGCCGCCTGATCACGATGGCACCGGCGTTCGTGGTGGTGGCGCTCGGCGTCAACGCCACCCAGGCGCTGGTCTACAGCCAGGTGGTGCTGAGCATGGCGCTGCCGGTGCCGATGATCGCGCTGCTGGTGCTGACGGGCCGGCCCGAGGTGATGGGCCGTTTCGTGAACGGCAAATGGACCCGCGCGGCGGCGATCGTGGCGGCAGCCTTGGTGCTGTCGCTGAACCTGGTATTGCTGGGTCTGAGCTTCGGCCTGATCTAGGGCCGCCCCCGGGCCTTTCATTCCGGCCAATACGCTTGCTTGAATCCAAGCCGCGCGTCATGTTCCGCGCCAACCAACGGGGCCGACATTGATGGCTTGGGCGTGACCACGAAACCCGCGGGCCTTCGCGCGAGCGCGCGACCGGCTGGTGAGCTGCCGACCGAGCCAACCCAGGCGCGGCGCTTCGGAAAAACGCGTACCGCGCAATCCACCGCCCTGCTGGAAGATTATGTGGAACTGATCTCCGACCTGCTCGGCGCCGGCGGCGAGGCGCGCCCGACCGACATCGCCCGCCGGCTGGGCGTCTCGCATGCCACCGCCATCAAGACGATCGGCCGGCTGAAGCGCGAGGGACTGGCGGTCGCCAAGCCCTATCGCGGCGTGTTCCTGACCCCGGATGGCGACACCCTGGCCGCGCGCGTCCGTGCACGCCATCGGGTGGTGGTGGATTTGCTGCTCGCGGTCGGCGTTCCCGCCGAAGCGGCGGAGCAGGATGCCGAGGGGATCGAGCACCATGTGTCCGACGTTACGCTGAAGGCCTTCGGCCGGTTCCTGCGCGAACGCGGTTAGCGGCGCGAACTGGCGAAGCGCTGCCCGATTACGCCCCCTCCGACGCGACGGGTGAGTTCAATCAGGCGCCTCACGAGGATCGCCGGTAACCTGTCGCCCACCTTCGATCCAGGCCGATAGGCCGTGTGTGAACTTTTCGCGCACCTTGGCATCGTAGAGCGCCAGATCCTCTTCTGTCAGAACGCCGCGCCACCTTCCGTTGGTTCCCTTATTGAAGAACCGACCCGGCCCACCGGCGAGCACGGTCTTCAACTGTGGCATCAAGTCCCCTCCGGCAGCCTGCATCTCCTTGAAGCCCGCCGCGCGGACGAGGGTTGGCCAGACAGTTTCGTGCACGTCGATTTCAAGGAACACGGCGATGCGCCGCATTTCACCGTCCAGATCCGCCTGAAGATCGTTGTAGTGCACCATCAGGAAATTGTACCGCTTGCGCTCCCCCCAGTAGCCCACCTCGAGGTCGAAGAACGACATGCCAGGAAGGCCATCCCTCTGTCCTGCCTCCACCGGTGTCGATATCCAGCGCCGGAAATACTCGGCCGGGTCCGCCGGCAATCGAGGATAAGGCTTGCCGATCGCCGGGTCCTCCCGCCCGATCCTGTCGAACGTCGCAAGCTGGGCATCGGAAAAGCCAGTGAAATGGTTATGCATCGACATGACCGCGTCCCGCCCATCACGCGCCACATGAATGTATCGAACCTCGTCATAGAGCGGCAGACCATCGACCGGCAGGTGCGTCTTGATGAACCGGCGATGGCTCTGCGCCGCCAGCGCCTTGTGTACCTCGGCCGCGGGTGCGTGAAACCGCGCATCGATCCAGGGCGAGACAGAATTCAAGGGGCGTGCGACGGCATCCTGAAACACCAGGGAACTGACGATCTGCTGCATCCACGTAGTGCCGCATTTAGAGGACGTGGCGATGACAATGTCGTCCGAACGCGGCTCGTAGGCATCCCAACGACGACTGTCGATGGCCCAGTTCCGATATTCGCGAACGCCCGGTCGGATCATCATGCCACCTGCTCCGTGACCAGATGTGATCTTTTCGCCGAAACCGACATCCACATCGCCCCGACGGCAATAGCTGCGCAGACGATCGGGCTCCAGAATTATTTTGTCGATCTTTTTTTGAGTTGGGCGAAAACCCGAACCGTTAAGGGTCTGGCTGACGGTCCAGATATTCCAGCAGCGCATCGCGGAACATGCCAAGGCTTTTGTAGCGGCCAATTTCCGCCGGCAACGCACGAACGGCCGCCGCAAGCTTGCGCGCCTGGTTCCGGCCGGCGACGATCAACGAGAGCGGATAGACATGCACCCGAATGGTGAACAATACGGCCCCGCTCCGAGGCAGCCGCCGCAGCGTCTGGCGCTCTACCCGCAGGAACAGCGCCTCCCCGGCATTCTCCGCGGTGATGGCCTCGTTCACGCCATCCCGATACTTGCCGCCGACCTGAAACAGCGCCGGATCGTCCAGAACGGACCAGTTCAGCCGCGCCGCGATATGGCCGGTCTTCACCCGGTCCATGAACCGGTCCACCGGCCCCGCGAGCCGGTCGGCATACAGCGGCACCGGGCCATGCACGGCGGCCAGGGGGCGGCCGATCTTCTCCGCCAATCGCCAGCGGCTCGGAAAGCAAAGCACGGCGGCGGTGAGCAATGGCCCCTCGGCGCCAGGCTGGATCAGGCACAGATCCTCCTGCACCAGCCGCCCGGCCAGTTCCAGCGGATCGCACGCTGGCGCCGCGAGGTTCCAATCCTCACCGGTCAGACCATTATGCAGAAAGGTGCCGTCAAGCCGGAACCAGTCGGGGTACCGGGCAGGCAGATGCCTGGAAAGAAGTTCCAGCACCTCCACGCGTGCGTCATCCGATGCCGGCAGCGCGGAAAAAACATCGCCATGCCGCTCAGCCAGCAGCGCTCGCCGTTCCGCCATCTCGGCAACGTAGCGATCGTCGAGCTCGATCCAGTCCTCTGCCTTGCTCGCCGTGAGCCCCATCGCCATGCGAAAGGGGCCGGCCTCGAACGGCAGATGGATCGTCTGGGCCGGCGGGCGCCTCAGATCACACCCTTGCCACGAAGCTCCGCCAGCTTCGCGTCATCCAGCCCCAGCGCCTGCTTCAGAACCTCATCCGTATGCTGCCCGAGCACGGGCGGCGGCAGGCGGTAATCGGGGGGGGTTTCCGACAGCCGCACCGGGTTGGCGATCACCTTCACCGTCTTGCCTTGCGGCAGCGAGGCATGCGGCATCTCCACCACCACGCCGCGCGCCTGCACGTGCGGATCGGCGAACACCTGCTTCAGCGTGTTGATCGGGCCGCAGCCGATCTTCAGCTCCTCCAGCCGGTCCACCCACCAGTTCGTCGGATGCGTCTGCATCACCGGCGTCAGCGTGTCGGTCACCAGCTGGCGATTCGCCACCCGGGCGGCGTTGGTGGCGAAGCGCTCGTCGGCCAGCAGATGCGTCAGATCGAACGCCTCGCAGAAGCGCTTGAAGGTGGGATCGTTGCCGACCGACAGCACCATATAGCCGTCCTCGGTCGGGAACACCTGATACGGCACGATGTTCGGATGCTGGTTGCCCAGCCGCGCCGGGTTCTCCCCGGTCGCCAGATAGTTCATGCCCTGGTTCGCCAGCCAGGCCACATGCGTGTCGAGCATGCCGATGTCGATCTGCTGACCGATCCCCGTCGCATCGCGATGGCGGATGGCGGCCAGGATGCCGATGCAGCCGTACAGCCCGGCGAACAGATCGGCGACCGGCACGCCCACCTTCTGCGGCTGGCCGTCCGGCTCCCCGGTCAGGCTCATCACCCCGCCCATGCCCTGGATCAGGCTGTCATACCCGGGGCGCGGCGCGTACGGTCCGGTCTGGCCGAAGCCGGTGATCGAGCAATAGACCAGCTTTGGAAACTTCGCGTGCAGCTGCTCATAGCCCAGGCCGTATTTCGCCAGCGCGCCGACCTTGAAGTTCTCCACCAGGATGTCGCATTGCGCGATCAGCTGCAGCGCCAGTTCCTGGCCTTCCTTCGTCGCGATATCCAGCGTGACCGAGCGCTTGTTGCGGTTCACCCCGACGAAATAGGCACTTTCCTTCGTGCCCGGCATCACCGGCGGCGCAAAGCCGCGGGTATCGTCGCCCGAGCCCGGCTTTTCGATCTTGATCACATCGGCGCCGAGATCACCCAGCATCTGCGCGCAGGTCGGTCCGGCCAGGACGCGGGTAAGGTCGAATACGCGCAGGCCCTTAAGCGGACCGGTCGGTGTGCTCATGCGGAGGCTCCTGATATTTCCTGCACCGGTTATAGGTCCGCGACCGGACTGGCAAACCGCCGGCCCCGTTAGCTATCAACGCGACAGTTCCAGCTTGTAGGTGCAGACCAGCTTGGACGGCGGCGGCTGGCGCAAATCCAGCGTGCCCAGGAATTTCTCGCCACTGAACTGGCCGGACACGGTGTTCTTGAACGACCCGGTCAGGCTATCGCGCCAGTTATCCATCGTCAGGGAGCCGTTCGCCGCCACACGCCCCTTGAAATCGCCGTAGACCACCTCTCCCCCCGTTACGCGCATCGGCGTGCCGGTCTGGGTCGTCGGGCAATTGCCGACACCATCGGTGATGTTCTTGGTTTCCCCGGTGTAGTAGCCGTCGAAAATCGTGGCGGCCGGTCCGACCTGACAGCCCGCGACCGGCAGGGTCAGCGCCAAAAGACCCAGTACGGTCCGTAGAAAGTTTGTCTTCGGCATGATCCCCTCATCGTCCCGATCCAGGAAGCCGCCCGCGGAAGCGGCCGGCTACTGGCGGGTCATTTCCAGTTTGTAGGTGCAAAAAATCCCCGGGGCCACGAACAGGCCCTGCTGGAACTGGCCGACGAACCGGTCGCCGGTGAACTGACCGGACAGCGTGTTCTGCTGGGACTGCATCTGCACCGTGCCGGTCGGACTGACCCAGCCGCGGAACAGGCCGAACGACACCCGTCCGCCCACGACATTCATCGCACTCGTGGTCGTCGATGGCTGGCAGTTATAGACGGGCGGCGAAACATTGATCGCTTCGCCGGTGTAGGTGCCATCGAAAGTGGTAACCACGGGCCCCGTGTGGCAGGCCACGATCGGCAGGCACAAGGCAACCGCGCGAAGAACGGATCTCCACTGCATTGGAACCTCCCCCTCTCAGTAGAACTTCGAAAAATCCGGTTTGCGCTTTTCGGCGAACGCGGTGAACGCCTCCTTCGCCTCCGGCGAGACCAGACGCTGCTTGAAGATCGTCAGTTCCGCTTCCATCCGCCCCGGCACGTCCTGCGTGTCGTGCTTCATCAGCGCCTTGGTCTGGCGCACCGCTTCCGGCGGCAGAGCGGCCAGTCGGCCGGCCATTTCGCGAGCGGTATCCATCAGCACGGCCTGATCCACCACCTTGTTGACCATGCCCCATTCAAGCGCGGTTTGCGCGTCGATCCCCTCGCCCAGCAGCAGCATCGCGCTGGCCCGCACATGCCCGATCGCACGCGGCACCAGCATCGAACTCGCTGCCTCCGGCACCAGGCCCAGCGCCGTGAACGGCATCATGAACCGCGCGTTGGTCGCAGCAACCAGCAGGTCGCAATGCATCAGCATGGTCGTGCCGACACCGATCGCCATGCCGTTCACCGCGCCGATCAGCGGCTTCTGCAAGCCGGAGATCGCCGGCAGGAACCGCCCGGCCGAACTTTCCAGCCCGCCATTGGCGCGCTTCTGGAAATCCCCGACATCGTTGCCGGAAGTGAACGCGTCGCCGGTGCCGGTCAGCACCAGCACCCGCACGGAGGGGTCGTCGTTGGCGGCGTCGAAGGCGGCGGCCATCGCGTTGTACATGTCCCGCGTCAGGGCGTTCTTCTTCTCCGGCCGGTTCAGCCGGATCTCCAGCACGCCGCCGGCGTTGGAGAGGATCACGTGCTCGGACATGGTGGTTTCCTTTATTACTTAACGCCCAATTCTTCCCCGGCCAGCTTTTCCGGCAGCCTCGCCAGTTCCGTATGATCCGCCCCCGGTCCAAGCATCATCGCGGTCGCGGCGGTCAGTTCCCGGCACAGTGCGGAAAAGGGTGTCGCGGTGCCGGTTTCACGCCCGACGCCCATGGCGATGGACAGATCCTTCACCAGCAGATCCAGCGAGAAGCCGCTGTCGAATTTGCGCGACAGCACGAACTGCTTGAACTTCTTCTGCGTCGAGTTGTTCATTCCCGTCGCGGCGTTCAGCACATCCACCATCACCTCCGGGTCCAGCCCGAAGCGCTGGCCTATCAGCAGCGCCTCGATCCCGATCAGGAAGCCGCCGGCGCTGACCAGATTGTTCAGCGCCTTCATCGCCTGGCCCGACCCCACGCCGCCGGTGCGCAGAATGGACGTTCCCATGCCCTCCAGCACCGGCAGGGCCCGGTCGATGATGGCGGACTCGCCGCCCACCATGATCGCCAATTGCCCGGTCTTGGCCCGCGGCACGCCGCCGGAAACCGGCGCGTCGATCAGGTGCCCGCCGAGTGCGGCCACCTTTTCCGCCAGCGCCTTCGTCACGCTCGGCTCGCCGGAGCTCATTTCGATCACGATCGTGCCAGGCCGGATGCCCGCCAGGATGCTGTCCTCGGCCTCCGCCAGCACATGCGAGACGATCTTGCTGGTCGGCAGCATGGTGACGACGACGTCCGAGCCCGCCGCCAGCAGGCGCAGGCTGTCGGGGGCGAAGCCCCCGACCTGCTGGACGAAGTTGTTGGCGGTCTCGCGCCGGCTGTCGTTCACGTGCACGGTGAAGCCGGCGCGCACCAGGCAGGCCGCCATCGGCCAGCCCATGTTGCCGACGCCGACGAAGCCGACGGTTGGCTTTTCCGACATGGATAGTCGCCGCTCTTGGCCGAGTCGATTTCCTTGAACACCTCGGAGGCGAGGCGGAATGCCTCCACCGCCGCCGGCACGCCGCAATAGCCGCCGACCTGCAGCAGCACTTCCTTGATCTCATCGCGCGTCACGCCGTTGTTCAGCGCGCCGCGGATATGCAGCTTGAACTCATGGCCGCGGTTCAGCGCCGACAGCATGGCGAGGTTGAGCATGCTGCGCGTCTTGCGATCCAGTCCCGGACGGGTCCAGATCGCGCCCCAGGCACTTTCGGTGGCCTGCTGCTGCAGGGCGGCGTTGAAGTCGGTCGCGGCGGCGATGGACTTGTTCACATACTCGTCACCGAGCACCTCGCGGCGGACCTGCAGGCCCTTCTTGAACAGGTCGCTGGAAAATTCGGGACGATCGGCCATGGGTTCATCTCCTCCATCTTGGCGGGCAATTGGACTGGCCGGACCGTAGAGATTGCCACCAGGGACGGCAAGCGGTTGACTGGCCGCCAACCAACAACCCAAGCGCACCACGGGGAAACGAACCATGAGCGAGACGCCCGCCGTCACCTATGAAATCCTGGCACTGCGCTACGGCATCTTCGATGGCCGCATCCAGGCGCAGCACTACCTGATGCCGGACGACCACATGGCGCCGGCCAAGCTGGACTTCCTGGTCTTCACCATCCGCGGCGGCGGCCGCACCATCGTCATGGACACCGGCTTCAACCCGGCTTCCGCCCAGCGCCGCGGGCGCGAGCTGATCCGCCCGGTGGACGAGGCGCTGCGCATGGTCGGCGTCGAACCCTCCGAGGTGGCGGACGTGGTGCTGACCCACATGCACTGGGACCATGCCGGCGGCATGGAATACTTCCCCAAGGCCAATTTCCACATCCAGGAAGCGGAAATGGCCTATTGCACCGGACCCTGCATGTGCCTGCCCTTCCTGCGCCGGCCGTTCGACGTGGAGGATGTGCAAAGCGCGGTGCGCGCGCTGTATGCCGACAAGCTGAAATTCCACAACGGCACCAGCGAGATCGCGCCCGGCGTCACCCTGCATCTGATCGGCGGACACTCCATGGGCATCCAGGCGATCCGGGTGCCGACCAAGCGCGGCTGGGTCGTGCTGGCCGGCGACAGCTCGCACATGTGGGGCAATATCCGCCAGCGCAATCCGTTCCCGGTGGTGGTGGACGTGGCGCGGATGCTGAAGGGCTACGACATCCTGGAAAGCCTGGCCGACGGCCCCGACCACATCATCCCCGGCCACGACCCGCTGATCCTGGAAACCTTCCCGCGCTATCGCGGCCTGGAGGATGTGGTGCAGCTCGATTTGCCGCCCGTCGCACCGATCATCGCATAATCTTCGCTTCCGTTCCGGCGCGAAGGCGGCCACCCTGGGCACGTGCACGTATCCCTGCGAAGGCTCCTGCGACTGCTGATTGTCAATCCCCCTGGTTCTGATACTGGCGCTGGCGGGGCTGATCGCCGGCGCGCTGTGGTGGAGCCTGCCCGCCGCACGCCAGAGCCTCGCCATTCCCGGCCTGTCCGGCCCGGTGGAGATCAGTTTCGACCAGGATGGCGTGCCCCGCATCCATGCCGCCACGGCACTGGACGGCGCGGCCGCGCTCGGCTTCGTCCATGCCCGCGACCGCATGTTCCAGATGGACCTGATGCGGCGCAACGCCTCCGGCCGGCTGTCGGAAATTGCCGGGCCGGTGACGCTGAAGCTGGACCGGACGATGCGCGCGCTCGGCCTGCGCCGCGCGGCGGAAGCCGATCTCGCCACGCTTGCCGGCGGAAACCCGCGCCATGCTGGAGGCCTATGCGCGCGGCGTGAATGCCTGGATCTCGGCGCGCGGAAGGTTCAGCGCGCCGGAGTTCCTGCTGTTCGGCGCGCCCGCGCCCTGGACGCCGGTGGACAGCCTGCTATGGGGCAAGACGATGGGGCTGTGGCTGTCGTCGAACTGGCGCATGAAGCTCGCCCGCCTGTCGATGGCCGGCAAGCTCGATCCGCGCATCGTCGACGAGCTTTGGCCGCCCGACATCACCGACGGCAGGCCCTATGCGGCCGTCCCGCCGGATGCCCGCACGGCACGGGCCGCCGAGCGGCTGGCCGCCGCCTTGCCGGTGTTTCCCGGCCCGTTCACCCTGCCCGGCAGCGCGTCCAACGAATGGGCGGTGGATGGTGCGCACAGCGCCACCGGCGCGCCGCTGCTGGCGGGCGATCCGCATCTGGCGTTCGGCAAGCCGGGCATCTGGTACCTGGCGCGGATCGAAACCGCCGACGGCATCCTGGCCGGCGCCACCGCCCCCGGCGTTCCCTTCCTGGTGATCGGCCACAACGGCCACATCGCCTGGACCTTCACCACCACCGGCGCCGACGTGCAGGACGTGTTCATCGAAACCCCGGCCATCACCGCCGACGGCCAGCCGGGCTACCTGACCCCGGACGGACCGCGCCCGTTCACGGTCCGCGATGAACGCATCCGCATCCGCGGCCAGCCCGACGAGATCCTGCGCGTACGCGAAACCCGCCACGGTCCGGTGATCTCCGACCTGACGGACCCGTCCGGCCCGTTGCTGGCCGTAGCGATGGGCAACCTCGCCCCCGGCGACACAGCCGCCGCCGGCCTGGAGGCGCTGAACCAGGCAACCGACATCGACCAGGCCGGGCTCGCGGCCGGCAGGATAAGCGCCCCGGCGCAGAACCTGCTGGTGGCCGACCGTGAACGCATCGCCCTGTATGTAACCGGCCGCATCCCGGTGCGCCGCAACCCGAACGGCCGCGATCCGGTTCCCGGCGCGGACGGCTCGCATGACTGGTTCGGCATGGCCTCCGGTGCCCAGCTGCCCCGCTACATCGCCCCCGCCAGCGGCCGGCTGGTCAATGCCAACGAGCGCATCGCGCCGCCGAATTTTCCCATTTTCCTCGGCGATGACTGGTTCGGCGACTGGCGCAGCCGCCGCATCCGCGAACTGCTGGACGCGAGCGCCAAGCATAGCGTGGAGGAGTTCACCCGCATGCAGACCGACGTTGGCAGCACCTATGCCCGGCAGATCCTGCCGGCGCTGCTGGCGCTTGACCTGCCGCGCGGCACGGCGGCACAGGCCCTGGCGCTGCTGCGCGGCTGGGACGGCGCGATGGCGATGGACCGGCCGCAGCCGCTGATCTTCAACCAATGGCTGGAATATTTCTTCGCCCTGGTGCTGGAAAAGACCGGCATTCCCCGCGCCGCCGCCGGTCCGCGGATGGAAACCGTCGCCTTCGTGCTGTCGCCGGCGGGCGCGCACTGGTGCGGTGGAGACTGTTCGGACCTCGTGCGCCAGGCGTTCGAGCGCGCGGTGGACGTGCTGCGCCGCCAGCATGGCGCCGATCCCGCCGCCTGGCGCTGGGGGAACGTGCACCAGGCGGTGTTCGCCCATCCCATCCTGCGCGCCATTCCCGTGCTGGGCTGGCTGACCACGCGGCGCATCCCCGTTCCCGGCGACGACAGCACGGTCAACCGCCAGGATGGCCGACCGGTCGGCATTTCTGCCTCCATGTTTGATTCCGTGCACGGCGCCTCGTATCGCGGGGTGTATGATCTGGCCGACCTCGATCGGTCGCGATTCGTGATGGCGCCCGGTCAGTCCGGCAATCCCTTGTCTCGGCATGCCGCCGATTTCATATCCAGGTGGCGCGATGGGGATACGGTGACCCTCGGGCCGCTGCCCGGACGGGTAACCGCCACGATCCATCTGACACCGGGCCGCCTGCCACCTTAAGGTTATTGCCATGCAAACGATGTATGACGCCACCTCCGCCCTGCACGAAGACGAGATCCTGACCAGCGGGGTGCTGTCGCGGCGCTTCGCCGCATGGTGGGTCGACATGGTGCTGATCGGCGTGCTGATGGCGGGAGCCTATACCCTGACCGCGGCCTTCGGGCTGGTGACGCTCGGATTGGGCTGGTACCTGCTGCCCTGGGTGCCGGTTGTGCCGTTCCTCTATCACTGGATCAGCCTCGCCAGCCCGATGTCCGCCACGCCCGGCCAGGCGATGATGGGCCTGATCCTGCGGCGCAACGGTGATCTCGGGCGGCCGGACGTCGTCGAAACCGCGGTGTGGGTGGTGATCTACTACCTGACCCTGGCGGTGTTCTGCCCGGCCCTGCTGATCATGCTGTTCACCGTGCGCAAGCGCGGCCTGCACGACATGGTCAGCGGGCTGGTGCTGGTCCGCAGACGGGCGTTGACCCCGCCCTCGGGCTACTGGAACAATGCCGATAACCGTTGACGCCCTCCAGACAGCGTAAAGATGACCTATAAATCCCCGCGCCGGCCGCAATTCTTCTACACCACCGCGCCCCTGCCCTGCCCCTATGTGGCCGGCCGGACGGAGCGCAAGGTGGTGACGGAGATCACCGGCCCGGATGCCGAGGCGGTGCACGACCGGCTGTCGCGCGCGGGGTTCCGCCGCAGCCACAACATCGCCTACGCCCCGGTCTGCCCGTCCTGCCAGTCCTGCGTGCCGATCCGCATCCCCGTCGCCAGCTTCCGGCCGGACCGCACGCTGCGCAAGATCGCCAAGGCCAATGCCGGCCTGGACGGGTTCGAGGTCGCTCCCCGCGCCACCGCCGAGCAGTTCCAATTGTTCCAGCGCTACCAGCAGATGCGCCATGGCGAAGGGGACATGGCGACTATGAGCTTCTACGACTACCGCGCCATGGTCGAGGACACGCCGATCGAGACCTTCATCGCCGAATTCCGCGACGAGGACGAACGCCTGATCGGCGCCTGCCTGACCGATAAGCTCGGCGACGGGCTATCGGCAGTCTACAGTTTCTTCGCCCCCGGCTTGGATAAACGCTCGCTCGGCACTTTTACGATATTGTGGCTGATCGAACGCACCCGCGCCCTCGGCCTGCCCTATGTCTATCTCGGCTACTGGGTCCCCGAGAGCCGCAAGATGGCGTACAAGGCCCGCTTTCGGCCGAGCGAAATCCTGATGGGCGGCTCCTGGCGCGTGCTCACGGATCATGAACTGGCGCTAAGCAGCACCGAGGCGATGATTTCGGAGACTGCCGGTTAAGGCCCACCCTTCGTGCAGCGGCAGCATTCCGCCATGTCGGTGAATACCGCCGCGCTACGGCCAGTTCTGCAAGCCCCAGCGGATCAGATCGACCATCGCCTTGCCGCCCGCCACGATGTTGTTGTCCTCGTATCCCTTGTCCTTCGCCTCATATTCATAGGCGCCGCCGCTGACGGTCCCGAGCACATAGGGAAACCCGTCCGAGTAGGTCGCCCAGAACGGCGCACCCGAAATCGCCACCGGTTGCATCGCCGTGATGTTCCAGTTCCATCGCGTCCCCGTTAGGGTCGGTGTCGAGAACCTCGATCCCCGGCTGGTAGGAAGGGCGCTCGCCGCCGGCAATCAGGCCCGGATATCCGGTGATGTTGAAATATTTGATATTGCCTAGACCGGGACTGTACGTCTTCGACCCGGAAATAGCCGAGCGCATCACCCAGCGGATCGTACAGCCGTAGCAGCGCCATGTCATAGGCATTGGGATACCGACTTTTGAAACTGACATCCCAGCCGTGATAATCCGACACATACGCATTCGCGCCGACCCCAGCGATCGACTTGCCATCATAGTACGCCGGCACGAACAGCATCATCCACGGCGACGATCCCCAGGGCGGCACATGTCCCGCGGTCAGAACGTGCCGCGGCCCGACCAGCACGCCGCTGCCCCACCACGACCAACTCGCGGATGTCGGATCCGTCCAGGCGAATACCCGGCCCACGCATTGCCAGGGATATCCTGACGGGTAATACACCGCCCGGTCATCCGGCGGATAAACGCCGTAGAACAGTTCCCCGTGGCCGCCCTTGCGGCGAACCGGTTCGCGCATCCAGGACGGCGCGATGGAACGCTTCGGATGGTAGACCTGATCGGCCCAGGCCGGCCTGTGCGCCACGGTCGCCGCCGATTTCAGCCGCCGCGCGCCGCGCCGGCGCAGCCGAGAGCCGCGTAGCATGTCCGCCCAGGCACTCCAGCGCGACTTGTTCGCGATCGCCTGCCATACTGGCGCCTGCGCCTCGGGCCTAAAAGCCTGGCATCCCACGCACGGGTCGAAGGCGCCCGGGCAACGGAAACGACCACCGCCGGTCAAAAGCCGCCGGCGGCAACATCGGTCGGGAAAGGGGATTTGGTGGCTTCGCCAATCCGCGCTCGACACCAGCTCTTCGGGCGTCAGAGGTCACGATCTTTGATTTGCATCTCGGACTGCCACATGTTTCGCTCCCTTCTTGAAACCCTGAACGAGCCTCATGCAAAACAGCGTATCGGAAACGATCCATGCCGGCGCGTCCGGGTCAGCCGGGTTTCGCCGAATGCGCGGAAAGGCGAACAGGGCAACGCGATTTGGCGCATGCCGATCCATCGGCCTACCATCAACGCAATGCGCGCCAACCGATGATGCCGATCGATGCTGACCCGGGCAGCGTGGTGGCCAATAGCGTCGACACCATCACGGGTTTCCCGGCGCCTGCCGCATCGCCAATCGCCGGCCTCACTTGCCGCAGCCGGGTATCGCCGACCATGCTCCCGAAGCCAGGCCGGCCCGCTCCGATCCGACCGGCGCGCAGCACCCCCACCGCCACAAGGATCGCAATCCATGGCCGACCCTTCCTCCATCTACAACTGGCGCCGCCTGGACGATCGGATAACCACATCCGGCCAGCCGACCGAAGCGCAACTGGCCGACATCCATGCAATCGGGGTGCGCCACGTCATCAATCTCGGCCTGCACAGCCACGAAAAGGCGCTCCCGGACGAAGCCGGCAGCGTCAGCCGCCTCGGCATGACCTACATCCACATACCGGTCGATTTCCAGAACCCGACCGAAGCGGACTTCGCCCGGTTCTGCGAAACGATGGCAGAACTGAAGGACGTTCCCGTCCACGTGCATTGCATCGCCAACTATCGCGTGTCGGCTTTCTTCTTTCGCTACCGCCGGGCCGTGCTCGGCGTGGAGGACGCGCAGGCGCGCGCCGACCTGGAACGGATCTGGCAGCCCGAAGGCGTCTGGGCAGAGTTCGCCGCCCGATAGGGCAACCCGCGAACCGACCTAGAAAAAGGCCGGGGGATCGCTCCCCCGACCTCAGATCCTGTTCCGTCAGGTCAGACCGTCGGGAATTTGCACTTCGGATTGACCGGATGCAGAGCCACTTCCGGCGGCGTCGTGGCGACCAGCTTGTAGTAATCCCACTGGCCCTTGCTCTCAGCCGGCGTCTTTACCTGGAACAGATAGGCCGGGAAAATCCCCCGCCCATCCTCGCGAACGCCGCCTTTGCCAAAGGCATCATCGTCAACCGGAAGCGACTTCATGCGCGCGACGGTCGCCCGGCCGCTTTTGGTCGCGTCCGCACCCATCGTCGCCACGGTCTTGAGATAATGGTTGGTGATCGAGTACGAGCTGGCATGCGCCTGGTTGGGATAGTTCTTCGGCGACTTCACCAGCAAGCGCTTGGTGAACGCGCGGGTCCGGTCGTTCAGGTCCCAATAGAAGCTTTCGGTGGTGATCAGTCCCTGCGCCGTCTGCAGTCCGAGCGAGTTAACGTCCTGCAAGAACAGCAGAAGCGGGGCAATCTTCATCGTGCGGTCGAGGCCGAACTCCTTCGCCTGCTTGATGATGTTGATGCAATCAAGTCCGGCGGCGGCGATCCCGAGCACGCTCGCCCCGCTCGAAAGCGCCTGCTGGATGAACGACGAGAAATCGGTAGTCTCTGGGAATGGGTAGCGGAGATTACCCATCACCTGCCCGCCGCCACCTTTAACCACGGCCATGGTCAGTTCCTCCAGCGAGTGGCCGAAGGCATAGTTGGCGGTGATGAAGTACCATTTGTTGCCGAGCGCCTTCATGCCGGCGCCGCCGGTGGAGACCGCGTTCATATAGGTGTCGAAGCTCCACACGATCGTGTTGGGGCTGCACTGCTGATCGGTCAGCGAACTAACAGTCGCCGACGCGTTCAGCATGATCTTGTCCTTGTCGCGGGCAACCTCGGCCACCGCGAGCGCGACCGAGGAGGTCGGCACGTCGATGACCGCGTCAACGCCCTGGTCGAACCACTGACGCGCGATGGAGGAGGCGACATCGGGCTTATTTTGATGGTCGGCGCTGAGGAACTCCACTTCCAGCCCATGGCTCGATGGGTTGAATTCCTCGATCGCCATATTCGCCGCCGCCACCGAGGTCGGGCCGGTGTTGTCGCGATAGGTGCCGGAAAGGTCGGTCAATACGCCGACCTTGATCTTCTGCTTGGCCTGGGCCCGGGCACCGATGATCGGCACGGCAGACATGGCCGCTGCTGTACCCAGCAGGCCGCGACGTGAAAACTGCATGAAGTCACTCTCCCTGTATGGACTTGCCCGTTCAGCACTGATGGCTGAATTGGGAACGCCCCTTTATCACAACCGGCCGGCCGGTTGCTATGCCCCCTGGCAGACCTTTTTGGATGAAGTTCCGCCTCAGTCGAAGCGGTTGGATTTCGGGAACCCGTTCGGCGGCATCCGTCCAGCCTGGCCGCGCTCGCCGAGCCAGTCGCGCAGATTGGCCTCCGTGCGCGTCTTCTCCCCCAGGCGCCAGGTCAGGCCGTCGGCGATCGTGAACACCCGCGCGTCCGACAGCCCGCCATCCTTGTAACGCTGCAGGATGACACCGGCCCCGCGGGTCAATTCCGGAACCTGCTCCAGCGGGAAGATCAGCAGCTTGCGCCCGGTCGCCGATCACCGCGACATGGTCGCCGACCACTGGCACGCAGACCTGTGCCTCCTCGCCGGGCTTGAGGTTCAGGATCGTCCGCCCGGTGCGCTTTTCCGCCAGCAATTCGCTGCCCGCGACCACGAAGCCGCGCCCGGCGCTGGACGCGACCAGATACTTGCCCGCCTCGTTGGGGATGAACAACGCCGCGACGTCGTCCTCATTGGTCAGTTCCGCCAGCAGCCGCACCGGCTGGCCGTCGCCGCGCCCGCGCGGCAGGTCGGCGGCCTTCAGCGTATAGGCCCGGCCGTTGGTGCCGAACAGGCATAGCCGATCTGTGGTCTGGCAGGGCAGCAGCAGCTTCAGCCGGTCGCCCTCCTTGAACTTCAGGTCGGACCCATCCGCCAGATGCCCCTTCACCGTGCGCACCCAGCCCTTTTCCGACAGGATCAGCGTGATCGGCTCACGCTCCACGAACGCCTCGTTGCTGACCTCCATCACCACCGGCACGTCGCCCAGTTCGGTCCGCCGGGCACCCAGCGGACCCGAGCCGAATTTCTTGCTTGTGTCCTCCAGTTCCTCGGTGATCTTCGCCCAGCGCAGCTTCTCGCTGCCGAGCAGGGCCTGCAACTGCTTGCGTTCCTTGGTAAGGCTGGCGTGCTCCTTGCGGATCTCCATCTCCTCCAGCCGGCGCAGGCTGCGCAGGCGCATGTTCAGGATCGCCTCGGCCTGCGCGTCCGACAGTTCGAAGCGCTTGATCAGCGCCGGCTTGGGTTCGTCCTCCTCGCGGATGATCCGGATCACCTCATCCAGGTTCAGATAGACCGCGAGATAGCCTTCCAGCACCTCGATCCGCCGGTCGATGGCGGCCAGACGGTGATTGGAGCGGCGTACCAGTACCTCGGCGCGATGCGTCAGCCAGGCGCTCAGCACCTGCTTCAGGTTCATCACCCCGGGCGTGCGTGTCGCGTCCAGCACGTTCATGTTCAAGGAGAACCGGCTTTCCAGCGCGGTGGCGCGGAACAGCGTCTCCATCAGCACTTCCGGCTCCACGCCGCGGGCCTTCGGCTCCAGCACCAGGCGCACGTCCTCGGTGCTCTCGTCGCGGACATCGCCCAGCAGCGGCAGCTTCTTCTCCTCCATCAGCTGCGCGATCTGTTCGATCAGGCGGTTCTTCTGCACCTGATACGGGATCTCCGTGACCACGATCTGCCAGGTGCCGTGCTTGCCCTTCTCCACGCTGTATTTGGCCCGAACCCGGAACCCGCCGCGCCCGGTCTCATAGGCGGACAGGATCGAGGCCCGATCCTCGACCATCAGCCCTCCGGTGGGAAAATCCGGGCCGGGCATGTGCACCAGAAGGTCGGAAACACTGGCATCGGGATGGGCGATCAGATGGATGGCGGCGGCGCAGACCTCGCCGGCATTGTGCGGCGGAATGGAGGTCGCCATGCCCACCGCAATGCCGGCCGAGCCGTTCGCCAGCAGGTTCGGGAACGCGCCGGGCAGCACGACCGGCTCGCTCTCCTCGCCGTCGTAGGTCGGGCGGAAATCGATCGCATCCTCGTCGATGCCGGCCAGCAGGGCCTTCGCCACCTCGGTCAGCCGCGCCTCGGTGTAGCGCATGGCCGCGGCGTTATCGCCGTCGATATTGCCGAAATTGCCCTGGCCCTCGACCAGCGGATAGCGGGCGGCGAATTCCTGCGCCAGGCGCACCAGCGCGTCGTAGATCGAGGCGTCGCCATGCGGATGGAACTTGCCCATCACGTCGCCGACCACACGGGCGCATTTCTTGAACGCCGCGTTCGGGTCCAGCTTCAGCTGGTGCATGGCATAGACCAGCCGCCGGTGCACCGGCTTCAGCCCGTCGCGCACATCCGGCAGGGAGCGGGACATGATGGTGGACAGCGCATAGGCCAGGTAGCGCTCGCTCAGCGCCTCCGACAGGCTGGCGTCCTGGATCTTGCCGATAAAATCGTCTGGCATGGCGGTATTCCTGATCTTCTCAAGCGCGGGTGATCTAGACCGAATCCGCTTCCGGAGTTGCGGCGAGCACCTCGATCTGGTCGTATAGCATCCGCCGCGCCTGCGGCAGCGGGCGATGGTGCAGGCCAAAGGCATCGCGCTCCAGAAAATGCCCGGTCAGCTTCAGCCCGTCGCGCCAATCCGCGGGGCCGGACGCATTGCCCCCGACCAGAAACCCCGGCAGCTTCAGCAGCCGGTGCTTCCAGACCATTGCGGCCGCCTCCGTCACCGCCCGGCCGCTGCGCGGCGATACCCAGGCGAGGCCGGCGGTCTCCCCGGTCACCGCGCAGGCGCCGAGATCCAGGCCATAGCCGAGATCCGCCAGCAGCGTCGGTCTCCCAGCGGATCAGGTCCGGCAGCATCGCCTCCGCGCGCGGCAGGCGGGGGATCAGCTCCACCAGGCCGGCGAACACGCGCGGATGCGCCTCGCGCTCCGGCAAGGCACCCTCCGCCACGGCGCAGGCCGAGGACAGCATGGCCAGCGCGAGCCGGTCGTCCATCACCATCGCGGCGCCGGCATGCACCAGTTCGCCGGTAAAGCTGCCGAGCTGGTCGGACAGCCGCGCGACCCAGCGCACCAGCAGGAAATTGCCGGGCTGCCAGATCGCCGCGCCCGAACGCGACGCGCCCCCGCGCGCCAGGCCGCGATGCAGGCCATGCGCCTCGGTGATCACGGTCACGACCGCGTCGCCCTCGCCATAGGGCCGCGCGTCCAGCACGATCGCCGGGGCGTCCCATTCCATTGCCGATTCTCCCTTGTTGCGCACCCGCGCGCGGGGCTTCATACGGAAGCGGACTTGCCGTGCCCCGGCCCTTCAACCATGTCTGCACGATAGGACGTTCAGGAGAGGAGCGCGATGATGGACCGTCGAACATGGCCGGTGGTGAGCGGGACGATCGCCCTGCTGGCGGCGGGCCTCACCGCAGGCTGCGATATTCCGCCGCCCCCGCAGCAGAGCACCGCGGCGGAGATGCAGGCGTTGGCGCCGTCCAAGCTGTGCGAACCGAACCTGCCGGTGTTCGGCCGGTTCTTTTTCCCCGGCGATGTCCCGCCCGGCACCTATATTCCCCCGCAGGGCAACATCCGCATGAACAATGACGGCAACTGGTGCCAAATCAGCCATGTCTTCGTGTTCCGGCAGGTGGAGGAGGTCGGCACCATGACGCTGGCGAAGGCCCCGGCGCACGGCGAGGTGCGTACGGGCGCGGTCGGGAAGCAGTTGCGCATTGCCTATCGCCCGGCACCGGGCTTCATCGGCACCGACGATTTTGTCGTGCATCTCGCCACCTCACAGCCCTGGGACATACCCATACGGGTCGTCGTGGTGCCTTAACGCACGGTCGAGGTGGTAAGCTCGGCCCCGGTTTGCGCACGATGTCGTGATCAGGGACATTGGCGTTCCATAGTACGAACAATATGGAGCTAAAGCCGTGCCTGTGCACTGTGTGCCTCCGGCCTGCCAACAGGGAGTTCCGATGGACCGACCAGGCTTTCAGGTATTGTGCCAGCGCGCATCAGCGATTCTCGTGCTTGGCCTGGGCATTGTCGCCTGCGCAAACCAGCAGCCTGCCCCTGCCCCAATCCCCACCATCCCGGTCGGGCCGGTGGCCGTGGACGGCGTCTACCAGGGCTACGCCACCCTGGTCGAAGCCGACAACTCCGAGGAGATGCTTTGCGGCACCAGCATCGCCTTGGAACTACCCGTGACCGACCGAACCTTCACCTACGTGCTGAACGAGCCACAGGTAACCTATGCGCCGGTGAAACGCTTCCTGGTTCAAATTAGTGCGGATGGCGGCTTCACCAGCCAGTCCGGCGCGGCCAACCTGCGGGGTCAAGTAGCCGGCAAGGCAATGACCGGTGATGTCTTCGGCGAGGCTTGCAGGTTCCACTTCGACACCGCCCGGCCTTGATCACGCGGCGCACCCAAGCTTCACTTCTATCCACCAGCCATGACCACAGCAGAGCCAAGAAACAAGGATAAACCAATGCGCCGCCTTTTCCCCCTGTTCTTCCTGTGCTTTGCCATTGCCGGATGCGGCGGCGGCATGCAGTACCAAGCTGCTCCAGTGCCGGGATCCGTGGTCAATCCGGGCGGTGACGAACCGTATTGCCCCAGCGGCCAGCAGCCACCCTGCGACTAGGCATGTTCGGCTCAGGCAAACTCGCCGCTCCTGCTCCAGTCTTTGTTTTGGCGAGCGTTTTCGTCGGGTCATGTGAACGACATGACCCGGTAATGCCCTAACCCCTTCCGACAGCCTCCTCATGCCGGCTATCCCGCCTCGGCGGAGGCTGCGGTGCTGGTGGTCGCTTCGGCGGATCGCCGCAGATCAAAGCGGACCGTGCGGCTTCCGCGCCGCGACGGCGAAGCTCTTGTCAGCCCGGCTGAAGGAAGTCGGCCACCAGCTGGGCGTTGAAAAGCTGGAACGGCGCCTGAACGAAGCCGGGCCTGCCAAGCCCCCAGGCCCAACGAACCGATCCCGCCGTGAACACCTTCCCGCCCGCCGGAGAACGGAAATACACCGCTTCGGCCAGGCCGGGCTTGCCGTCGACGTCCGTCGCCGGGCCGTGGAACAGCACCTTCACCGATGCGGGGTCGATGGCGGGAATGCGCGACGTGGCCGGGTTCCAGAGCCGCTTGCCATCGCCCTCGGGATCACGGTTGTCCCATTCGTAACCAACGAAATTGCCGATCGCATCGCCGGGACGGTAGCCGGTGCCGGCGAAGAACGGCAGATCGGTGTTGACGGCGAAGTACGGATAAACCGGCGGCGAGGCCCCGTCCTGGTTGAACCAGCCCTGGTAGCCGACGCCGGTCAGCATCGTCTCGGGCCAGCGACCGTCCTCGCGGAACAGGGTGGTGATCTGGGCGTCTTCCGGGGTGGGGCTGGGACGCCAGGACGCCGGGTCGTCGGACGACTTGAAGCAGATCATCTGGCGGCCGCGGAAAAACTCGTCGCTGCCCTGGTTCACGTCGGCGTAGCGAACCTGCCAATAGGCGGCGTCGGCGCCCAGGAAGATCATGTTCTTCCCCAGGGTGAAAATCCGCCGGTGCACCGCCTTGAACTCGGCCAGCGACCAGTATTCGTTGTGCGGGCCGGAGATCAGCAACTGGTAGGTTTCGCTGAACGCGGGATCGCGGTGCAGGTCGAAATTGGTCGCGTAATCCACCGTCCAGCCGCGCTCGGCGGCCAGTTTCTCCAGCCACAGACTGACGAAATACTCGTATTCGAAAAACTCCGGCGGAGACGGCCGGTCGAACGTCAGGGCCTGGGCGGCGCTGCCGATAAAGTCGCTGGAATAGAAGCTGTAGCCGCCCCACTCGTTGTAGGCCTGCCAGGTGTTCGTGCTCAGCAGCAGCAGGATATCTCCCCGCTTCGCCGCATCTCGGCGCGCCTTGTTGGTCACCACGATATAGGCGACGTTGCGATCCCGGTTGCCGTCGGCATCGTCGATGAAATCGAGCGCGTAATAGCCGGACTGCCAGCCATCGGTGGCGATGTTCTCGAGCCCGGCCGGCCAACCGGCGCCGATCGCGGCCGCGGTGATCTCCACCGCCTGTTGGCTGACCGAGATACTCGGGCTGTGCCAGACCAGCTTCCGATCGGGTTCGGGTTCGCCGGGATGGTGGCCGATGCGGTAGATCTCGATCCGGCCGTGCACCAAGGCGCGGTCCGGGCCGGTGGACAGCATCAGGTTGAACGTCTCGCCGGCGTCGACGCTGTGCCGGTCGGCATAGGCCCAGACGCGGGTACCCAGGTAGAAGCTGCGCCAGATCGACCTGGCCGGTTGCGCCGACGGTTGGGCAGGCGCCGGTTGCGGCGCCGCCGCCACATCCGCCGCCGCGCGCGTCGCCCGCAACCCTGCCAGCCCGGCGACCAGCGCGGGAAGGATGCCGCCGAGCAAAGGCCGGCGGGCTACCAGCTTGGGCCTCCCCCTACCCGCATCTGCGCCGCCGGCCGCGCACGGCGGAGCCATTGCAGGATGCGGCTTCCCCGTATGGCCGGGGTCCGGCGCGGCGGCTGGCCCTGCAGCAGGTCATCCCAGGATTCGCGCGCGCCCAGCAATCGGAAAATGCCATACAGCGCGCCGAAGCCGATCAGCGAACCGTAGATCAGGTGCAGGAAGCGCCCCTCCATTGCATCCGCCGCGGTTTGCAGCAGGCCCAGCAGCGGGATGGCATAGCAGGCGGCGACATACAGCCGCGGCGTGCGGGTGCGGCCGAGGATCTTCGGCGTGCGGCCGAATGGAATGGCCCGGCCGCCGAGCGCCTGACGCAGCGACAGGATCGTGCCGGCCAGATTGGCCGGGATCAGCAGGATGGTGAGGGCATAAACCTTCGGCAGGTCGCGCCAGCGGTAGCCGGCCCTGGTCAGGTCCCAGCCGAGCAAGATGTAGTAGGGCAGAATCGTCAGCGGCATCCAAACCGGCACCAGGCGATCGTCGAACGGGCACAGCAGCAGCAGCGGCAGGCCGATGCCGGCGATCGCGGCGGACAGCAGGTTGCCGACCCGGAGCAGCGCATCGGTGATCCGGTGCCGGGAGAGCGGCCACCGAACGGCATGGCGCAGCAGGCGCGGCAGGATCAGCAGGCCGCCATTGGCCCAGCGGCGGCGCTGGATGATCAGCGAGCCGAAATCCGCCGGCGTCGCGCTGTAGGTCAGCCGGCCCGGCGCATGATGCACCCGCCAGCCCCGGGCCAGCAGGTCTACCGTCGCGGCGGAATCCTCGATCTGGATCCGGTCGTCGATGAACACCGGCACGGCATGGCCGCACTCGGGGACCGTCCGCGCGATATCCAGCAGCGCCCGGTGGCGGATCAGCGCACTGGCGCCGACCCAGAACGAGGCGCCCAGATAGGCCATGCCCTGATGGGTGAAGAACTGCAAATCGGTGGAGGCCGCCGCCGCCCGTTCCAGCGCGCCGGGGGCGCCGGGCACCGCCGTGTAGGGGGTCTGCGCCACCGCCACCCGCTCGTTGCCCGGCTGTTCCATCAGCGCCACCAGGCGCAGCGCATAGTCGGACGTGATCAGGCTGTCGGCATCGACGGTGACGATGTAGTCCGCCGACGGCACCCGGTACGTCGCGTCCGCCGGTTCACAGGCCAGCAGATGCAGCCCGTCCGGCTGCCGCTCGGGCCGGAAGCTGCCGCCGATGAGCCCGATATAGCTGTTCAGGTTCATCGCCTTGTTCGGCGCGTGCGACAGATTGACGAAGATCTTGCGTTCGAAGCTGCTGAACTCCACCCGTAGCAGCGCCCGCAGCCGCAGCGCCTCGCGCGAGCATTCCGCCGGCCCGGGCCGGGACCGACGCAGGGACGCGGCGTGCCGGCGATGCTGGCTCGCCGGTTCGCGCAGGATACGGTCCTGGAACAGGCGGTCGGTATGGCCGCAAGGCGCGAGGGACGCGAAATGCAGGGCCAGCACATCCAGCCAGTCCGCCACCGAGTTATACAGCGCCGCCAGCGCGCCAACCTGTTCTGGTCCGGTGCCGTTCATCGCCTGCAGGGCCGCGTCGATCCGGTCCGCCTCGGCGTCGAACAGGACCTGCAACTCGCCGGGAATGGCGCGGCAGGCCAGCAGGCCCGGCGCGGTGGAAGCGGCGTCCGGAAGTTCCGAGCCGCCACCGTCCGCGCCCGGCGGATCGTCGATCAGCAGCACGACGCGCCGGCCGGCATATTCGGCGAGCGCCGCCGACATCAGGGTCTGGCGGACGGTTTCCGGCTGTTCCTTGTAGGACGGCACCAACACCAGAAGCTTCGCCCGTTCGCCGGGCGCATAGACCGGGCTGTCCGCGGGCTCGAACGGCGCTTCGTCGCGCATCCGGGCCAGCCGGCGTACACAGCCATATTCCGCGAATTGGTACACCAGGTTGCTGCCGGCCAGCAGGTAGAACAGGCCATACACCAAAGCCGCCTGAAGGGTCAGAACCAAATCGCCCGCCACCGACCCGCGCAGCACGCCGATCAAATGCAGCGTCGCGAACAAGGTGCCGGCGATGGTCGCCGCCATCATCGCGACGATCAGGGCGAGTTGCCCAACCACTCCGAAGCCGCCGCTGCTCGACGACAACGGAGTTGCGGGCTCAGGATCGTCCGCGACCAAATCGGCCATCGCGCAGGCAACCGGGGGCAGGTCTGCGATCGCCGGTTCGTCGATATGCCGAGTATGGTCCGCTACGGCCGGGCGGGCAGTGACGCACCCTTCAAAGACGATTGCCACAGGCCCCTCTTTCCACGCGCAGATGACGGATCGCACCCCGCACAGACGAGTGGATCGCCCGGCCGGAACCGCAGAGAATCCTGTTTATCGCCCACTCTGGAGTCTCGATTAAGATTTTGTTAGGTGCGACGTATGCCCGTGAAAATACCTGCGAACAAGGGGACTTGGGCCGCAATTCCCGCAGACCAGCGGACCCATTTCAGGCGAGGTCCGGCCGCGACTTTACTCCTTGTCGTCCAGACCGATCGCCCGCAGGCGCGCGCGTTCCTCATCCCACCCTGCCCGTTCTTTCACGTTCAGGAACAGGTGCACGTTGCGCTCCAGCAGCGAGGTCAGCTGCTTGCGCGCCAGCGCGCCGATCTGCTTGATCCGGCTGCCCTTCTCGCCGATCAGGATCGCCTTGTGGCCGGCCCGGGCGACATAGATCGTCGCCTCGATCCGAACCGAGCCGTCGGCCTTTTCCTGGAAATTCTCGGTTTCCACCGTGGTGCCGTATGGCACCTCCTCATGGATCTGCAGAAAGATCTGTTCGCGCACGATCTCGGCCGCCAGCAGGCGGTCGGGCAGGTCGGTCAGCTCGTCCTCGGGATACAGCAGCGGGCCTTCCGGCAAGGTCTCGGCCAACGCGTCCAGCAGCGTGTTCAGGCCATCGCCGGTGGAGGCGCTGACCATGAACGTCTCCTCGAACCGGACGATCTCGTTCAGCTCTGCGGTCAGCGGCAGCAGCCTCTCGGCCGGGATCAGGTCGGTCTTGTTCAGCACCAGCCAGGCCCGGCGCTTCTGCTCGGCCAGGCGCTCGGCGATCGCGCGCACCGCCTCGTTCATGCCTGCCTTGGCATCGATCAGTAGCAAGGTCAGGTCCGCGTCCGACGCCCCGGTCCAGGCGGCGGCGACCATCGCGCGATCCAGCCGGCGACGCGGGCGGAAGATGCCGGGCGTGTCCACCAGCAGAATCTGCGTCTGCCCGCCGCTGCGATTGCCGCGCATGAGGATGCCCAGCACGCGAAACCGTGTGGTCTGGGCTTTCGGGCTGACGATCGACAGCTTGGCGCCGGTCAGGCGGTTCAGCAGCGTGGATTTCCCGGCATTCGGCGCGCCGACGATGGCGGCGAAGCCGCAGCGGGTCTGCCCCGCCTTGGCTGTTTCAGGCTCGGTCATGCGGCCAATTGTCCCAACAAATCGCTTGCCGCCAACTGCTCGGCGGCGCGCTTGGAGCCGGCAGTGCCGCTGCCGGTCCGCCCGGCGACGGTAACGGTCACGATAAACACCGGCGCGTGCGAAGGACCGGCGCGCGAGGCTACCACATAACGCGGCAGCGGCAGCCCCCTGCCCTGCGCCCATTCCTGCAGGCCGGTCTTGGCATCCTTCGGCGGTGCCGACTGTGTTTCCATCACGTCGGCAAACGCACGGCGAATGAAGCGGCGGGCGGGATCGAGCCCGGCATCCAGGAACATCGCGCCGAGCGCGGCTTCCAGCGCGTCGGCCAGCACCGTGGCCTGCCGTTTCACCCCCGCCCGGGCCTCACCGGGCGATACATCCAGCGCGGCACCGAACCCGACCCGCTCGGCGACCTCCGCCAGCACCGGCTGGGAAACCAGATGCCCGAGCCGGCGGCCGAGACCGCCCTCCTGCTCATCGGGAAACCGCTCGGAAAGCCATTCGGCCATCAGCAGGCCGAGCACACGATCGCCGACAAATTCCAGCCGCTCGTTCGAACCGGCGCCCTTCACCCGCGCCCCCTTTTGGCGCAAGCCAGAATGCGCGGCGGAGCGGTGGGTCAGCGCCTCGCGCAGCAGTTCGGGGCGGATGAATTCATGGCCGAGAATGCTCTCGAACGGATCCGCCAATCTCAGTGCACACCCGTGAACAGCCGCGACCAGCGGATCTCGAGCGGCCATTGCCAAAACTCCCACCAGGGATAGCGGGAATCGATCGAGAAGAAGATGAACTCGGCGCGGCCCACCAAATTCTCCACCGGCACGAAGCCCACCCCCATGCGCGGGTCCATGACCCGGCTGTCGAGACTGTTGTCGCGGTTGTCGCCCATCGCGAACACGTTGTTCGGCGGCACCACGTATTCCGGCGTGTTATCGAGCGGCTGGTTATCGTCGATCTTGAGGATCGGATGCTTCACCCCGTTGGGCAGGGTTTCGATATAGCGGCGCACCTGCATCCGCACGCCCTCGGAGTCGGCGATATACTCCCCGTCCGCCTGGCGCGGCACCATCTGGCCGTTGATGAACAACTGGCCGCCGCGCATCTGCATGTGATCGCCGGGCAGGCCGACAATGCGCTTGATGTAGTCGGTCGAGTTGTCGCGCGGCAGCTTGAACACCGCCACATCGCCGCGATTGGGCAGGCTGCCGAATATCCGCCCGGAAAACAGCGGCGGCGAGAACGGCAGCGAGAAGCGCGAATAGCCGTAGCTGAACTTGGACACGAACAGATAATCCCCCACCAGCAGGGTGGGGATCATGCTGCCGGAGGGAATGTTGAACGGCTCGTAAGCCACGGTTCGGATGCCGATGGCGATCAGGGCGGCGAAGAGAAGCGTCTTGATGTTCTCGAGCCAGCCATCGTTCGTACGCTTCGCCATGGGACAGATAGCTTTCCGGTAGCTGAAATTGACGGCGGATCAAGCCCATGCGCCCCCTTGCTGTCAAGCAAAGGAAGCGTGTCAGGTTTCGGCGGGCGGACCGGGCACCGCGGAAATGATCACCTGGGCATAGGCGTAGGGGTATTCGTCGGTCATCGTCACGTTGATCACCGGCGTCATGCCGGCCGGCGTGATCGCCGCCAGCCGCAGGGCCGCGCCTCCGGTCATCTGAATCGTCGGCTGCCCGGTGCGCAAATTGACCACCGCGAGGTCGGCGAAAAACACGCCGCGGCGAAACCCGGTGCCAAGCGCCTTCGCCGCCGCCTCCTTCGCCGCGAAACGCTTGGCGAAGGTCGGGGCGCGCAGCTTTTCGGTCCTCCGCATGGCGCGGGCGCGCTCGGTCTCGGTAAAAATCCGCATCAGGAACCGATCGCCGAACCTGGCGATCGACGCCTCGATCCTGCGAATGTCCATGATGTCGGAACCCAGCCCCAGGATCATGCCCGCCGCCCCGCCCCAAAAGCTGGTGGCATCAGCTGCGGGCCCGTTCGACCTGGGTTATGCCGGGAGCGCCGCGAAGGCCGGCGATGACGGTGGAGAGGTGGCGAATGTCGCGCACGTCCACGTCCACCAGAACCTCGAAAAAGTCCTGCTGGCGATTGACGATCTTCAAATTCATCAGCGATCCGTCGTGCTTGACGATGGCGTTGGTCAGGTTGGCAAGCGCGTTGGAGGTATTGGCCGCGATCACGCTGATGCGTCCCGTATGGGTAACGGCCTTGCCGGAGGCATCGCGGGCGGGTGTGGAGGTATAGTCCCACTCGACATCGATGAAGCGTTCCGGCGTGGCGGCGAAGCTTTCCAGCGTCTGGCAGTCGTTCGTGTGGATCGTCACACCCTTGCCGGTGGTGACGATACCAACAATCCGGTCTCCCGGCAGCGGATGGCAGCAGCCGGCGTAGTGCACGGCCATGCCCGACACCAGCCCACGGATCGGCATCGCGCCGTCGCCCATGCGCTGGCCACCCATGCGCCCGTCCGGACGGGCGGGCAGCGGCGGCACCATGCGCGGGGTGCGCGGGGTCTGGCGCAGTTCCGGATAGGCCGCGTGGACCACGTCCTTGGCGCCGAGATTGCCGGTGCCGACCGCGACATACAGATCATCCAGTCCGGCGAACTTGAAGTGCTTGAGCGTCGGCTCCAGCGTCCTTTCCGAGCCGTCCAGGCCTTCCTGGCGAAACGCCTTGGCCAGCGCGACGCGGCCCTGATCCAGATTCTGTTCGCGTTGCTGGGCATGCACGTAGCGGCGGATGCGCGCGCGCGCCTTGCCGGTGACGACGAAGCGTTCCCATTGCGGCGAGGGCGTGCCGCCGCGGGAGGTCATGATCTCGACCTGGTCGCCGTTCTGCAATTCGTGGCGCAGCGGCAGCAGCCGGCCGTTCACCTTGGCGCCGACGCAGGTATCGCCGACCTGGCTGTGCACGGCGTAGGCGAAGTCCACCGGCGTGGCGCCGCGCGGCAGCTGGATCAGTGTGCCCTTCGGCGTGAAGCAGAACACCTGGTCGCCGTAGAGCTCGAGCTTGGTGTTCTCCAGGAATTCATCCGGGGCGGAGGAATTCTCCAGGATTTCCAGCAGATCCTGCACCCAGCGGAAGCGCTTGAGATCGTTGGCGGCGGCATCGTGCTGCTTGTACAGCCAATGCGCGGCCACGCCGTTTTCCGCCACGTCGTGCATGTCCGGCGTGCGGATCTGCACCTCGATCTTCTGGTTGCGCGGCTCGCGCAGCGTCACGCCGGTATGCAGGCTCTGGTAGCCGTTCGATTTCGGCGTGGACATGTAGTCCTTGAACCGGCCGGAGATCACCGAGTAGGCCGAATGGACCGCGCCGAGTGCGGCGTAGCAGGCTTCCTTGGTCGGCACGACGACGCGGAAGGCCATGATGTCGGACAGCTGCTCGAAGGCCACGTTGCGCCGCTGCATCTTCTCCCAGATCGAGAACGGCGATTTCTCCCGCCCGGAGACCTCGACCTGCTCGATGCCGGCTTCCTTGCAGACATGCACCAGTTCCTGGCGAACCTCCTCGATCACGTCCGCGCCCTGCCCACGCAGGAAGTTGAGCCGGGCCTGGATGGTGTCGAAGGCCTCCGGCTCCAGCTGGGCGAAGGCGAGGGTCTGCAGTTCGGTCTTCACCGCGTCCATGCCAATGCGTTCGGCCAGCGGGGCGTAGATCTCCATCGTCTCGCGCGCGATGCGCTTGCGGCGATCCTCGTTGGTCACGAAATGCAGCGTGCGCATGTTGTGCAGTCGGTCGGCGAGCTTGACCAGCAGCACGCGGATATCGCGGCTCATCGCCAGCACGAGCTTGCGGAAGTTCTCCGCCTGCTTGGTGCGGTCCGATTGCAGTTCCAGGCGGGTCAGCTTGGTGACGCCATCCACCAGGCCGGCGATTTCGCGGCCGAAGCGCGCCTCAATCTCCGCCAGCTTGACCGGCGTATCCTCGATCACGTCGTGCAGCAGGCCGGTGATGATGCTGGCGGTATCCAGCCGGTAGCTGGCCAGGATGTCGGCGACGGCGACGGGATGGGTGATGTAGGGATCGCCGTTGTCACGCTTCTGGGCGCCGTGCGCCTTCATCGCCATGACATAGGCGGCGTCGATCAACGCGGTGTCGGCCTTGGGATCGTAGGCGTGGACCTTTTCCGTCAGTTCGAACTGACGAATGATCCTCGGCCGGTCGCGGCCGCCCGATGGGGGCGGATCGGCCGAAGGCTGGTCATTCGCGGGCCCGCCAACGAGGGCGGCAGGCAGGATCGCGGACGGGCCAGGTTGAGGCGAGGGAGCAGGGTGGGCGGAGGAAACATTGCCGGCGCTGACCCCATCCGGCGAAAAGGCGCGCGACGCTGCCGCGGGCGCCGGGAATTGTCGTCCGGATCGTCCCGCGCGCATGTTCCCCTATTTGCCCATGGTCTGCTTCAGCGGCGCCGGCCGCCGAGTTCCGCCTCGATCGCCGCTTCCAGATCCTCGGGCGACATCGCATCGGTGTCCGCCGCAAGGCCGGCGGCCTCTTCCTCGGCCGAGATGTCCTGCAGGCCGAAGATGTTCTGGTCGGTCGGGATGAGGTCGAGCACTTCCTCGTCCGCCGGTTCCGGCTCAGGCGCGCGGGAGAGCGACTTGATGAGGTCCATTTCCAGCCCGTCCAGCGGGATGGTTTCCTCGGCGATCTCGCGCAGCGCGACGACGGGGTTTTTGTCGTTGTCGCGATCCACGGTCAGTTCCTCGCCGCGGCTGAGGTTGCGCGCGCGCTGGGCGGCGAGCAGCACAAGCTCGAAGCGGTTGGGTATCTTTTGGACGCAATCTTCGACGGTGACACGCGCCATGCGTTCAGCCTCCGGTAATCAAAACGGGTGAACCTTCGATTTAAGCGAACCCCCACCAGAAAGCAAGGGACACCGCAGTCTCGACCCAGGCATACCCGCCGCCATGTGGCGCACCTGGCCCGGGAAAATGGCATCCGCGGCCATGGCGTGACGGCGGTCACAGGACGCGGATGGCCTGCACCGGCAGGTCGGCAATCAGATCGCGCACACTCCGGCCGGACACCGGATGCACCCAATGCGGCGCCACATCGGCCAGTGGCAGCAGGACGAAGGCGCGCAGATGGGCACGCGGATGCGGCAGCACCGGGTCGGGCGACGTCCGCACCATCGCGCCCATCGCCACGATATCGAGGTCGAGCGTGCGCGCCGCGTTGACGACACCGCGGCTGCGGCCGGCATCGCGTTCGATTTTCTGGAGAATGGCCAACAATTCAGCCGGATCGGTCTCGCCGCGCAGATGTGCGACACCATTGACATAGTCCGGTTGGCCGGACGGAGGAACCGGAGCGCTTAGATACCATCGCGACAGGCCAACCAGCCGAAAACCCGATAAACTGTCGAGGGAAACTACCGCGTCCCGGGCGGTTTGGATCGGAGGCAAGCCGGACAACGATGGCAGGTTTGCGCCGATCGCAATCAAGACGTCCGTGACCAATCGCGATCCCTCTTCACTTTTGATATGGTAGATGTGATAATTAGATGACGTTAAGCCCCGGCGCCGTGATTAGGCCGGCTAGCTCTATATCCCGAATTCTTCATAGCATCTAAACTGAAAGGCTTCCCATCGTGCATTTCCTCCCCAACGAGCGGGTTGCGTTGTTCATCGACGGCGCCAATCTCTATTCGGCTTCGCGCAACCTCGGGTTCGACGTCGACTATCGCAACCTGCTGGAGTATTTCCGTAAGCAGGCAAACGTTATTCGTGCATATTACTACTCCGCCGTGCTGGAAACCGAGGAATACTCGCCTCTGAAGCCGCTGACGGACTGGCTGGCCTATAACGGTTACGCCCTCGTCACCAAGCCGGCCAAGGAATTCACCGATGCCGCCGGCCGCCGCCGCGTGAAAGGCAACATGGACATCGAGGTTGCGGTGGACATGCTGGAACTGGCGCCCCGGATCGACCACGCGGTGCTGTTCAGCGGCGATTCGGATTTCCGCCGGCTGGTTGAGGCGGTGCAGCGCAAGGGCGTTCGGGTATCCGTCGTCTCCTCCATCCGCACCAGCCCGCCGATGGTGGCCGATGAATTGCGCCGCCAGGCCGATCATTTCCTGGAACTGGCCGATATCGCCCAGGAGTTCACCCGCCGGCAGACCGAACAGCGGCCGCGCCCGACCCCGCCGGTCCGCATGACCCCGGCCGAGCCGTTCCACGACCCGCACGACCCCGACTAGGTCGCGAACGGCTTTCTGATCCGCAGATCGAATTAATCCGCGGTAGACGCTTGGCGGCTATGCCGGATGTCATGATGCCTTTTCCCGGATGGACGCAATGATCGACGCTCCAGGCCATGATTGCGGACTCTGTCCCCGGCTGGTTGCCTATCGGGAGGCAAACCGTGCCGCCAACCCCGACTGGTTCAACGGCCCGGTGCCGAGTTTCGGCGATCCCGCCGCGCGGTTCCTCGTCGTCGGCATGGCGCCCGGCGTGCGCGGGGCCAACCGCACCGGACGGCCTTTTACCGGTGACCATGCGGGGCTGCTGCTCTACACCACCCTGCTGAAATTCGGTTTCGCCCAGGGGGTCTATCTGGCTGATCCAGATGACGGGCTGACCCTGCATGATTGCCGGATCGCCAACGCGGTGCGCTGCGTGCCGCCGGCCAATCTGCCGGTACCGGTGGAGGTTACCGCCTGCAACCGCTTCCTGACCGCGGAGTTGCAGGGCATGGCGAATTTGCGCGTGGTGCTGGCGCTGGGGGTTCTGGCCCATGCGGCGGTGCTGAAGGCCTGCGGCATACCGCCCTCCCGGATCCGTTTTCAGCATGGCAAGACGCACAGCCTGCCGGACGGCCTGAAACTGGCGAACAGCTATCACGTCTCCCGCTACAACACGAACACCGGCCGGCTGACCGCCGAGATGTTCGAGACCGTGATGGAGGGTATCGTCCGGGAACTTGGGTCCTCCTAATCGATCGACCCTTGCGTTGCAGTCAGGGTAGAATGGCGACGGCAACACAAGGAAACCGCCATGCTCGTGCGATTCGGCATCGTCGGCCGCCGGCCCGACATGACGGTGGAGGCGTTTCGCAGCTATTGGCGCGATGTGCATGGCCCGCTGGCCGGGGCCATCCCGGGGGTACGGCGCTATCACCAAAACCTGATCACCAGCAACCGGCAACTGCGCCTGGATATTCCGCTCGGCCCCTGGCACGCGGACGGCTTCTCGCAAATCTGGTTCGACGACGATGCCGCCATGCGCCGCGCCCTTGCCGCCCCCGCCTATGCCGCCAACGCCGCCGACATCCCCAACTTCATCGGCGATTTCAAACTACTGGTCTGCGCACCGAACACCGCGATGGCCATCCCGCCGAGCGCCGGCAGACTGCGCAAGCGCATCTCCCTGCTGAAGCGCCGGTCCGACATCAGCGCCGCCATGTTTCGCGACGAATGGATCGGCCGCCATGCGGAGATCATGAGCAACATCGCCGGGATCGTCGGCTACACGCAAAACCGGATAATCCACCGCGGACCGGACCCATCGGTCGATCTGCCCTACGCCGACCTGCCGATCGACGGCATCTCGGAGTTGTGGTTTCGCAGCACGGAGGAATTGCGTGACACCCTGCACACCCCGGCCGGGGAAGCCCTGATGGCCCATGCCCGCGCCTTCCTGGGAGAGATCACCACCTTCGAGGTCGAGGTCTATCCGGTGATTGACGCAGCCGTCTAATCAGGAACGGGCCTGGCCAGTTCGGCGGCCACCGCCGCCTGGATCGTCGCGCCATCCGGTTCATCGGCGGAGCCGAATGTTGCCGCGATCCGGCCATCCCGCCCGATCAGCACCTTGTTGAAATTCCAGCCGGGCTCCCATTTTCGTTCCGCGCGCACCCAACCATAGAATGGCGCCGCCTTGGCGCCCTTCACGTGGGAGATCGCCGCCAGCGGGAAATCGATGCCGAAACGAGTGTCGCAGAAGGTCTTCACCTCGCCGTTGCTGGCACTCTCCTGGTCGAAATCCTGGCTTGGGACGCCGATCACTGTCAGGCCCTTCGGCGACAACTGCCGGTACAGCACCTCAAGCGCCTTGTATTGATAGGTATAACCGCAGAACGAGGCGGTATTGGTGACCAGCAGGACCCGGCCCTTGAAGGCAGCAAGGTCGAGCGTGCCATCCTCGATCGAGGGGAAGCTGAAATTCCAGGCCCGCTTCTCGCCGGCCGATGCACCCGCTGTCATTGCCGTCGCTCCCATTGCGGTCAGGAAAACCCTTCGCGTCAGCCTAACCATAACGCTCCTCCGCCCAGGGGTCGGCGTTATTGTGGTAGCCGCGCACTTCCCAGAAGCCCGGCCGGTCGCGGATCACAAACTCAATCCGGCGAATCCATTTGGCCGATTTCCAAAGGTACAGCCGCGGGATCAGCACCCGCACCGGGCCACCATGCTGGCGGGTGATCGGCTTGCCTTCCCATTCATGCACCAGGAACGCGTCGGGCTGATCGAATTGATCGAGGCGGACATTGGTTGTGTACCCGTCGTAGGAATGGAACACGATATGCTTCGCCAGCGGATCGGGTTTCACCATGTCCACCAGCGTCCGGGCGGCGACGCCCTTCCAGCGGTTGTCGTAGCGCGACCATTGGGTGACGCAATGCATGTCCGAGACGCTCTGCTCCATCGGCAGGGCCATGTACTCGGCAAAGTTCAGCGACAGCCGGTTCTCCACCGCGCCATCCAGGTCCAGACGGAACTTCATCTCCGGCACGTCCGGCTGCTGGCCGAGATCCAGCACCGGCCAGTCCTTCACCAAGGTCTGGCCGGGCGGCAGCCGGTCGCGGGCGGGGTCCGCGGTCTGTCCTGTGAGCAGGCGGCCATCGCGGGCCCATTCCTGCTTGGTCTCGATCAGCTTGTCGCGGCGCTTGCCGGTGATCTGGATATCGTCGTCGTCGGAACTGGTCATTGCGGCCCTCTGCGTTCGTCGTGCCTTAGATGGCGCAGCCGGTGGGCGATCGCCAGGGGGCTATTTGTTCCGCAGCAGCCGGGCCTTGTCGCGCTGCCAGTCACGGGCGGCGATGGCATGGCGCTTATCGGCCTTCTTGCGGCCCTCGCCGACGCCGATCAGCACCTTGGCAACCCCTCGGTCGTTAAAGTGGATCTGCAGCGGCACCAGGGTCACGCCGTCCCGCGCGACCTGACCAAGCAGCTGGTCGACCTGCTTGTGCTTGAGCAGCAGCTTGCGCGGGGCGCGCGGCTCGAAGCGCGACAGCACGCCGCCCTGGTATTCCGGGATATAGGCGTTGAACAGCCACACCTCGCCATTGCGCTCGCCGGCCCATGCCTCCGACAGCGTGGCGCGGCCGTGCCGCAGGCTTTTCACCTCCGGCCCTTTCAGCACCAGCCCGGCTTCGACCGTTTCCTTGATCGTGTAGTCGAAGCGGGCTTTTCGATTTTGCGAGGCGATCCCGTGCGAAATCAGGCCGGATTTGGATTTTGTCTTCGTTTCAGCCATCAAGCATCAGTTCAGCAGACCCACTTCGGCAGCTCAATTTAAGAGACCGACCTCGGTCATGGCGGCCCGCACGCGCGCGCGCGTCGGCTCCATCAGCGGGGCGAGCGGCAAGCGGCATTTTTCCGAGGTCTTGCCGAGCAGGCTGGCGGCGAACTTCACCGGCCCGGGGCTGGTTTCGGCGAACAGCGCGTCGTGCAGCGGCACCATGCGGTTCTGGATCGCCATGGCGTCGGCGAAGCGGCCCTGCATCCAGGCGGTCTGCATCTCCGAGCACAGGCGCGGCGCGACATTGGCGGTCACGCTGATGCAGCCGACGCCGCCGGCGGCGTTGAACGACAGGGCGGTGTGATCCTCGCCGGACAGCTGGCAGAAATCATCGCCACAGGCGCGGCGGGTGTGGAGCGGGCGCACCAGGTTGGCGGTCGCGTCCTTCACGCCGATGATGTTCTTGTGCTTCGCCAGCCGCGCCATCGTCTCCACGCTCATGTCCACCACGCTGCGCGGAGGAATGTTGTAGATGATCATCGGGATATCGGCGGAATCCGCGATAGCCGAGAAATGCAGGAACATGCCTTCCTGGGTCGGCTTGTTGTAGTACGGCGTGACGACGAGGATGCCGTCCGCGCCGGCTTGCTTGGCATGTTTCGCCAGTCCGACCGCCTCGGCGGTGCTGTTGGAGCCGGCGCCGGCGATCACCGGCACGCGCTTGCGCGCCACCTCGACGGCGATCTCCACCACGCGCTTGTGCTCGTCATGGCTCAGCGTCGGCAACTCGCCGGTGGTGCCGACCGGCACGATGCCATGCGTGCCCTCGGCGATCTGCCACTCGACGAAGTCGGCATAGGCTTTTTCGTCCAGAGAGCCGTCCGGCCGCATGGGCGTGATCAGAGCGACGAGCGATCCCTTGAACATGACTGTCTCCGTCCTGGCGGTGCCGACTGTTCGCCGCATGGCGTCAGGCCATCGCGGCGCGGCCTCGTGATTGCAAACGGGAAAGCTAGGCGTGCGCGCCACGCACCGCAAGATGCTGCCACGCAACTCCGATCCGCGCTATAGTGGCGCATGGTCCGCATCATCCCCTTGCTGCTTCTCCTGCTCTCGGCGTTGCCGGCCGCGGCGCAGGATCCCATTCAGGCGGTGCACGCCGAGCGCTGGTCGGAGGCCCAGGCGATCGCCGCCAGCAACCCCGATCCGCTGGCCGCCAAGCTGGTCACCTACTACCGGCTACTGACGCCGAACGCGGCGCGGGTGGACGAAATCACCGCCTTCATGGCCGCCAACCCGGATTGGCCGGCGCAGGGACTGCTCGAGAAGCGGCGCGAGGAGGCGCTGGCGAACGAGACCGATGATGCCCTGGTGCGCGCCGAGTGCGATCGCAACCTGCCCAACGCGCCTCTGGCCGGTGCCCCTGCCCTGCTGCGCTGCGCCGATGCGCTGGAAGCGGGCGGGAGGCACGACGATGCGACGCAGTTCTCGGCCAAGGCCGACGCCGCGCGCGCCGGGTCCGCCCCGGCGCCGATGCTGGAACAGGCGCGCGCGATGCGCCTGGCGGGTCAGGATAAAGATGCGCTGGCGCTGTGGCTGCAGCAGGGCCCGAACGCCCAGGCCGAAGCACCGGCTTCCCGCCTGCCGGCCTATTGGAACGAGCGCCAGATCCTTGCGCGGCGGCTGCTGCGCGACGGCGATGACAAGGGCGCCTACGCGCTGGTCAGCGCACACGGCCAGACCCAGGCGGGACAAGTCGTGGACGCGGAATTCCTGGCCGGCTACATCGCGCTCCGCCGGCTCAACCAGCCCGGGGCCGCCGCGAAGCACTTCCAAGCCCTGGCCGATGCCTCCCACGCCGTCATCACCCAGGGCCGAGCCTGGTATTGGCTGGGCCGCGCCGCCGCCGCCGCTGGGCGCGATCCCAAGCCCTTCTACCTGAAGGCCGCGGACTACCCGACCAGCTTCTACGGCCAACTGGCCTCGGTAGCGCTAGGAGAGGGCGCGGAGACGCTGTCCCGGCGGATCAATTCCGTGAAGGATCCCGGCTTCAGCCAAAGGCAGGTCGGCTATCTCGCCGGGCGGGAACTGGCCCGCGCCGCGGCCCTACTCGCCGGCTGGAGCGAGCCACGCCGCGCGCACGCCTTCCTGCTGCGGCTGGACGAGCTGTCGCCCGATCCGTCCGACCGTGCGCTCACGGCGCGCTATGCCCTGGGGCTCGGCATGCCGGAAATGGCCGTATTCATCGCCCGGCGCATGGGGCGCGACGGCGTGGCTCTGCCGGACGCCGGCTGGCCGATGCCGGTGGACCCGCCCTCGGCGCCGGCCCAGGTGGACCCGGCGGTGGCGCTCGGGCTGATGCGCCAGGAGAGCAGCTTCGACATCAGCGTGGTGAGCCCCGCCGGCGCGCGCGGGCTGATGCAGCTGATGCCGGCAACCGCGCAGGTCGTCGCCCGTCAGCTTGGCGAGGGCACCTCGCCGGCCGCGCTGACCCGTGACCCCGACCAGAACATGCGCCTGGGCACCGCCTATTTCGCCGGCCTGATGGACCGCTTCGGCGGCACCCTGCCGTTCGCGGCCGCCGGCTACAACGCCGGGCCGAACCGGGTGGATACCTGGCTGGCCGAGAACGGCGATCCACGCGTGCCGAGCCAAGGGGGGATGGGCCAGGGAGGAACAGGCCAGGGGGCGGCACCCCAGATCGACATGATCGACTGGATCGAGCTGATCCCGTTCGGCGAGACCCGCAACTACGTCCAGCGCGTGCTGGAGAACGTCACCGTGTATCGGGCCAAGCGCGGCGAGACCACGCCGACCTTGGTCGCCGAATGGACGAAATAGGCCGGACCCTCTCCGCCTGGGACGGCTTGCCGCTCGCGGTGACGGAATGGGGAACGATGGCGGGGACAGCGACTGCCAGCGTTGCTGTGCCTGCCCGGCCTGGTACGGACCGCCGGCGACTTCGCCGGGTTCGCCAGGGAGTTCGGTGGCGGGCGGCGGGTCGTTTCCCTCGATTACGCCGGACGCGGACGGTCCGGCCGGGTCAGCGATGTCGGCCGCTACGGACCGGAGGCCTGCCTGCGCGACGTTCTGGATGTATGCACCGCGCTGCATTTGCATCGTGTGATCGCGGTCGGCACCAGCTTCGGCGGATTGCTGGCGATGGGCCTTGCCACAGCGCGGCCGGGACTGCTGGCCGGGGCGGTGCTGAACGATATCGGACCGGACATCGGCACGGCAGGGGCGGCCTTCATCCGCGGGTTCGTCGCCACCGACCCGGCGCTGCCTGATCTCGATGCCTGCGCGGCGTATCTGCATGGGCTTTTGCCTGACCTGTCGATTGGCGATGCCGCCGGCTGGCGAGGCTTCGCGGCGCTGACCTACGGGCCGGGGCCGGATGGCCGTTATCATCCGCTGTGGGACACGCGGATCGAACAATTGCTGGGCAGTCCGGCACCGGATTTGTGGCCGCTGTTCGGGGCGCTGCCCGGCGTGCCGCTGCTGCTGGTGCATGGCGGACGAAGCGCGGTTCTGAGCGTCACGACGGTCGGGCGCATGCGCGAAATCCGGCCGGACATGACCGTGCTGAGCCTGCCGGATGTCGGCCATGCGCCCACCCTGGCCGAGCCGGAGGCCGCCGCCGGGCTGTGCAAGTTTCTGGGGGGCGAGTATCTGGGGGGCCGGTTCCAGGACACCGGCGTATGAAACTCTCCCGCCTGATCGCCAGCGGCTTCGGTTCCGGCTTCTGCCCACTGGCACCTGGCACGGCCGGATCGCTGGCCGCACTGGTCCTCGGCGTGCTGCTGATGCGGCTGTCGCCGCTGGCCCTGCCGGGCGCCATCGTGCTGGCATGC
The DNA here is from genome assembly GCA_963839645.1 of uncultured Alphaproteobacteria bacterium. GTDB lineage: Bacteria > Pseudomonadota > Alphaproteobacteria > Acetobacterales > Acetobacteraceae > PALSA-911. Next base: position 133,854 of record CAWIVZ010000008.1, read on the forward strand.
GTCCTCGGCGTCTGGTCGGTCCGCGCCGCGGGTGCAGGGGCGGCCGACCCCGGCTGGATCGTGATCGATGAGTTCGCCGGGCAATGGATCGCGATGCTGCCGCTGGCCCCGCTGACGGTTTCTCCCGCGGCATTTGCCGGTCTCGCCGCCTCCTTCGCGTTGTTCCGGCTGTTCGACATCGCCAAGCCCGGCCCGGTTGGCTGGGCGGACCGGCGCCACGACGCGGTCGGCGTGATGGCGGATGACGTCGTCGCCGGCGCGATCGCCGCGGCGATATTGTGGGCAATTCTTCGCCTCTGGCCGAATTGATCCGATCGGGTGCCGGTTCGCGCTTGCCTGCGCCGCGGCGGTCAGATTAGATCGCCAAAAAACGGGGTTGTTTCACATGCCGGACGCGCATGCGTCGGTTCGAAAGTCGGGGACGCAAACCGGGCCGCATGCCTTGCGTCCGGTCGCGGACCGTCAGCAGGCCGGACGTGAACTCCGCAAGCAGACGCCGCGCAGCCTGCATGCCAGCTGGGTCCCGCCGCCGAACCGCGCCGACCCCGTGCAGATACTGATCGAAACCGGGCGCGACCGCATCGCCGACCTGCTGCCCATCCGCTACGACCGCATGCGCCAATCGCCCTTTGCCTTCCTGCGCGGCTCGGCGGCGATCATGGCGGCCGACCTGGCGCCGACGCCGGTGAGCGGCCTGACGGTGCAGGCCTGCGGCGATTGCCACCTGGCGAATTTCGGCACCTTCGCCTCGCCCGAAGGCACGCCGGTGTTCGACATCAGCGATTTCGACGAGACGCTGCCGGCGCCGTTCGAATGGGACGTGAAGCGTCTGGCCACCAGCGTGGCGGTGGACGCAAGCAGCCGCGGCCTGTCGGACAAGGCCTGCCGAAATCTGGCGCGTGCTACCGTTCAGGGCTACCGGACCTATATGGCGGCCCTGTTGCGGATGGAACCGCTCGGCGCATGGCGATCGCGTGTGGACGCGGTGGACGCGCTGGAAGGCATCGAGGATTCCAAGCTGCGCGACCGTGAGCTGAAACGCCTGCACATGACGGCCGATGCTTCCCGGGCCGGATACGTGAAATTGCTCGAACGGCGAAAGGGCGAATGGCGGATCAAGGAAAAACCGCCATTGATCCAACCGCTGACCGGCCAGAGGGATGGCACGCACGAAGTGGCCGCACGGTCGGCGTTCCATTCCTACCGCGCGACCCTGCCGGAGGAACGCCAGGTCCTGCTCAATCGTTATCAGCTGACCGACGTTGCCTTCAAGGTGGTGGGCGTTGGCAGCGTTGGCACCTTCTGCGCCATCGGCCTGTTCACCTCGGGCGATGGCGATCCGTTGCTTTTGCAACTGAAAGAGGCATCCCATTCGGTGCTGGCGCATTACGCCGGCCCGGGCAAATACGCCAACCAAGGCCAGCGCGTCGTGGTCGGCCAGAGGATGATCCAGGCAACGCCGGATATCTTCCTCGGCTGGACCAACGATCACGGCGACGACCGGCATTGCTATGTCCGCCAGCTCAAGGATCCGCGCATGGCGATGCTGGGCAGCACGCTGGCCGATGGCGCCCTGCCCTATTACGCGGTGCTGTGTGGTCAGGTGCTGGCGCGGGCACACGCACGCTCGGGCGACGCGGCGATGATTCTCGGCTACATGGGCAGCGGCGGCGCGTTCGACGCGGCGGTCGTCCAGTTCGCCATGCAATACACCGATCAGACCAAACGCGACTGGCGGCTGTTCGTGGAAGCGATCAAGGCCGGCCAGATCGAAGCCCATTCCCCTTGAAGGCACACCTTGCATGATCGACGCGGCCCTGCTCACCGAAGCCGAGACCCTGCTGGCCGCCTGCCGCGCAGCCGGCATTCACCTCGCCACCGCCGAAAGCTGCACCGGCGGCCTGATCGCGGCGGCGCTCACCGCCATCGCCGGATCGTCGGACGTGGTGGACCGCGGCTTCGTCACCTATTCGAACGAGGCGAAGAACGAGTTGCTCGGCGTGCCGATGGGCCTGATCCAGGCGGTCGGCGCCGTTAGCGAACCGGTGGCACGGCAGATGGCGGAGGGGGCACTGGCCCGTTCGCGCGCGGATATCACCGTTGCGGTCACCGGCGTCGCCGGGCCCGGCGGCGGCAGCGCGGAAAAACCGGTCGGCCTGGTGTGGTTCGGCATGGCCCAGCGCGGCCGGCCCGTGCACGCGGAAAGCCACGTCTTTCCCGGCGACCGCGCGGCCATCCGCGAAGCCACAGTCGCCAGGGCCTTCGCGCTGGTGCGCTCGCGGCTCTGATCCTTCCCCCACGGGCCCGCCAGGCGTCGCCCCTTGCCGTGAGCGGACGGGACTGGCAGGACGCGTCGGCATGAAGAGCCCCCAACCCGCGACGACACCCATCTGGCTCGACCGGATGGCGCTGGTCGCAACGCTGCTCACTCCGCTGCTGCTGATGCATGGCCATGGCATAGCCGAAGGGCTGATCGTGGTGGCCGATCTCTGTTTCCTTCTGCGCTGCGCGATGGCGAGGAACTGGGACTGGCTGCGCACGTTCTGGGTCCGGCTCGGCCTGGTGTGGTGGGGCTGGCTGGTGATCTGCTCGCTGCCGATCGCAGCACTTGGGCTCGGCCCCGGCGGGTACGGGCCGCTGGTGCTGACCCTGGCCAATCTGCGCTTCCTGGTGTTCGCCGCGGCGCTGGAGCATGCCGTGCTGCGCGAACCCCAGGCGCGGCGCTGGCTTTGGCAGATCCTGGCCGCCTGCGTGGTCTGGATCGCGGGATCGTCACTGATCCAGTTCGCCTTCGGGCGCAACCTGTTCGGTTTTCCGCCGGGTGGGGACGGCGAACTGACCGGCCCGTTCGGCATGCCGCGCGCCGCACCGCCGCTGTCGCGCATCCTGCTGCCGGTGCTGCTGCCGTTGTCGGCCGGACTGCTGGCAAAAAAGCGGCTGGCGTCGACCGTGGGGGCCTATGCCATCCTGCTTGGCGGGGTCTGCGTCATGGTGCTGATCGGCCAGCGTATGCCGATGCTGCTGACCGTGTTCGGTCTGGGGGTGGCCGGCCTGCTGTTGCGCCAGTTGCGCCCGGTGGTGGTAGCGGCGCTGGTCGCCGGCATGGCGCTTGTGGCGGCATCGGTCGTGGTCTCGCCGCCGACCTATTACCGGCTGGTGGAAAAATTCTCCACCCAGATGGAGCATTTCCCCAGCAGCGACTATGGGGAGGTCTATACCCGCGCCTTCGAGATGGGCCGGCAGAACCCCTGGACCGGGCTCGGCTATGACGGCTACCGGCATTTCTGCGCCACCCCCGGCTATTACCGCCCGACTTTCGACGGTGCTGTCGCCGATGGCGGCGGAGCGGCGATCTGCTACCAGCATCCGCATAATTTCTATGTCCAGGCGCTGGTCGAGGGCGGCGTTCCCGGTCTGATCCTGTTCGCCGCCCTCGCGCTCGCCTGGCTGGCGCCGCTGGCGCGCGGCCTTTGGCGCGACCCTGATCCGCTGCGCGTGGGCCTGTTCGCGGCGATCCTGATCCAGGTCTGGCCGCTCGCCTCCACCAGCGCCTTCTACTCCATGCCAATGGGCGGCTGGTTTTATCTGCTGCTTGGCTGGGCGATGGCGGAAAGCCGCTGGGCCGCCGGCACCCAGCCGCGCATGATCCTGCGCGGCCTGAAACGCGTCGCCGTCGCCCAGCCCTTGCCGGGCATCGGCGACATGATCTGGCACCTGCCGCATATCCGCGCCATCGCCGCGCATGCCGGAACGGCGGTCACGCTGATCACCAAGCCCCGCTCGGCCGCCGACCAGTTGCTCGGCGCCGATCCGGCGGTGGCGGACGTGATGTGGATGGACCGCAATCCGGAAAACCGCCCGGGCCGGCACGACGGCGTGTTCGGCCAGTTCCGCTTCATCCGCGACCTGCGCGCCCGCGGCTTCGAGGCGGTGGTGGTGCTGCACCACAGCCACACGCTGGCCTTCGCCATGATGGCCGCCGGCATACCCCGCCGTTTCGGCTACGGCTATGGATTGCAGCGCCGGTTCCTCAACCGCCCGCCGTTCCTGCCGCCCGAGGCACTGCCACTGCATCCGTTCGAGCAGGCCACCGCCTATCTCAAGCTCGCCGGCATTCCGATGCCGGAGGCCGAGCCCCTGCTCATCGTCGCCCCGGCCGCGCGCGCGGCCCTCACGGCGAAGCTCGCCATGCGCGAGCGGCCATATCTGACCGTCGGCATCGGCAGTTCGGAGCCGTACAAGCAATGGGGCGCCGCCCGCTTCGCCGAATTGATCGCGGCCCTGGCCGGCCGCGGCTGGCGCTCGATCGTGCTCGTCGGCGGCAAGGCGGAAGCCGGTCTCGCGGACGAGATCATCGCCCGTCTCGATGACAAGGCCGGAACCGTGCTGCCGGCGATCGGCTGGACCCTGCCGGAACTCGCCGCCCTGTTCGCCGAGGCCGCTTTCTATGTAGGCAACGATACCGGCGTGATGAACATGGCCGCCGCCTCCGGCATCCAGACCTACGGCCTGTTCGGCGGCACGGCGCCATTCGGCCATGCCAGCCTGATCGTGCCGGTGCTGCCGCCCGACGGCCGGATCGACAAGACAGACGGAATGGCCCGCATCGACGTCGCGCACGTGCTGCGCGCCATCGAGGCGGACCGGGGCAATTCGACGCCCCGACTGATCTACGCGGCCAAAACCTCGCGCAGGATCTGCAGGCCTTCCTCCACGCCCGCCCGGTCCACATCCAGATGGGTGCAGGCGCGCCCGCGATAGCGGCCCATGGCGGAGAACATCAGCCCCCTCTCCCGTGCCTTTACCGACAACTCCTCCGCGGTCATGCCGGTGGCGGAGGTGTCGAAGAACACCAGGTTGGTTTCCGGCTCCTCCACCGTGATCCCCTCCAGCTGCGCCAGGCCGCGCGCCAGAACCTTTGCGTTGTCATGGTCCTCGGCCAGGCGGGCGATGTTGTGGTCGAGCGCGTAGGTGCAGGCGGCGGCGCACGATCCCGGCCTGGCGCAGCGCGCCGCCCAGGCGCTGCTTCCATTTCCAGGCGGCGTCGATGAATTCCTCCGATCCGCACAGCACCGCACCCAGCGGCGCGCCGAGGCCCTTGGTGAAATCCAGCCATACCGAATCGCAGCCGGCGACCATCTCGTCGGCCGGAACGCCGGCAGCGACCACGGCGTTCATCAGCCGCGCGCCGTCCATGTGCGTCGCCATGCCCTGCTCGTGCGCGGCGTCCAGCACCGCATTCAGCTGCCCGATCGGCCAGACCGCGCCGCCGCCGAAATTGGCGGTCTGCTCGACCTCCAGCAGGGTTTGCGGCGGTGAATGGCGGCGTTTCTCGCGGAACGCCGCTTGCAGGGTCGGCACGTCGAACATGCCGCGCGCGCCGTCCAGCCCTGTCACCATCACACCCGCGAGCGCGCCGGGACCGCCGGCCTCGCTGCTGATGATGTGGGCGTTGCGATGGGCCAGAACCTCATCGCCGGGGCGGCAATGCGTCAGGATGGCGATCTGGTTGCACATCGTGCCGCTGGGCAGAAAGATCGCCGCCTCCTTGCCGAGCAGCTTGGCCATGCGGTCGCAGAGTTCATGCACCGAGGGATCGTCGCCATGCTGCTCGTCGCCGACCTCCGCCCGCATCATCGCGTCCTTCATCGCGGCGGTGGGCTTGGTCTGCGTGTCCGAATAGAGGTTCACGCGAACCGGCGGCGCGCCGGCGGGCGGACGCGGGGGGGCTTGCACCATGGGATCGATCTCCGAAAAATTTACGTCAGCAAAGCAAGAAGCTGCCTCGATGTCAGCCCTCGGGCTGCAAGGCTTTGTCGGCCGGTGCCGGCGCCGGTGGGCCATACACCGCGCGGGCACGGATCTCGAAGGCGTTCACCATGCGGCGAACGGCCTCATGAAACACCATGCCGATCGCCGCCTGCAGTATGCGGCTGCGGAATTCGAAATCGACGAAGAAATCCACCTGGCTGCCCCTGGGATCGGGCTCGAAGATCCAGTGGTTATTCAGATAGCGGAAGGGACCCTTCTCGTAGCTCACGTCGATGCGCGAATGCGGATTGAGCGTTACCCGGCTGCCGAAGGTTTCCCGGAACGGGCCGAAGCCGATCGTCAGGTCCGCCCGCAGCAATTCGTCGGTACGCGAGCGCACCCGCGCGCCGACGCACCAGGGCAGGAACTGCGGATATTTCCCGACATCGGCGACGAGTTCGAAAAGCTGCTCCGGCTGATACGGAACCAGGCGCCGCTCGGCGTGGGTGGGCATGTCAGGCGGCGGAGCGGGCAGCGCGCGCGTCGCGCAGAGCGGCGAAATCGGCGTCGGCGTGATAGGAACTGCGGGTCAGCGGCGTGGCGGAAACCAGCAGGAACCCCTTGCCCCGCGCCACTGTGGCGTAATCGGCAAAATCCTCGGGCGTCACAAAGCTGGCAATCGCGGCGTGCTTCACCGTGGGCTGCAGATACTGGCCGATGGTGAGGAAGTCGACGTCGGCCACGCGCAGATCGTCCATCACCTGCAGGATTTCCATCCGCTCCTCGCCCAGTCCAACCATCAGGCCGGACTTGGTGAAGATCGTCGGGTCGATCGCCTTCACCCGGTCCAGCAGGCGCAGCGACTGGTAATAGCGCGCGCCCGGCCGGATGGAGGGATACAGCCGCGGCACGGTTTCCAGATTGTGGTTGAACACGTCCGGCCGCGCCTGCGCGACGATCTCGATGCCGCCCGGCTTGCGCAGGAAATCCGGCGTCAGCACCTCGATCGTGGTTGCCGGCGCGGCGTCGCGGATGGCGGCGATGGTGGCGGCGAAATGGGCGGCACCGCCATCGGCCAGATCGTCACGGTCGACGGACGTCACCACCACGTGCCGCAGGCCCAGCTTTGCCACGGCGTCGGCGACCCGGCGCGGCTCGTCGGCATCGAGCGGTCCGGGCTGGCCAGTCCGCACGTTGCAGAACGAGCAGGCGCGCGTGCAGGTCTCGCCCATGATCATCATCGTGGCGTGGCGCTGGGACCAGCACTCGCCGATATTCGGGCAGGCGGCTTCCTCGCACACCGTCACCAGCCGGTTGTCGCGCATCAGCGTGCGGGTTTCGTGATACACGGGATGGTTCGGCGCCTTCACCCGGATCCAGGCCGGCTTGCGCTGGATCGGGTTATCCGGCCGGTTTGCCTTCTCGGGGTGCCGAAGCGGCTCCCGATGATCGATCACAACGCGCGTTGCCATATTCTCAGTCCAAATGGTCGGACTAGAAGTGGATGGCCCGGCCGTAGGCGTCAAGCACGCTCTCGTGCATGGCTTCGCTGATGGTGGGATGCGGGAAGACCGTGTGCATCAGCTCCGCCTCGGTCGCCTCCAGGGTGCGGGCGATGACATAGCCCTGGATCATCTCGGTCACTTCCGCGCCGATCATGTGCGCGCCGAGCAGTTCGCCGGTCTTGGCGTCGAACACGGTCTTGATCAGGCCTTCCGGCTCGCCCATCGCGATCGCCTTGCCGTTGCCGATGAACGGGAAGCGGCCGATTTTCACCTCATGCCCGGCCTCCTTGGCACGCGCCTCGGTCATGCCGACGGAAGCCACCTGCGGCCGGCAATAGGTGCAGCCCGGGATGTTCAGCACATCCATCGGATGCACGTCCGCCACGCCCGCGATCTTTTCCACGCAGATCACGCCCTCATGGCTGGCCTTGTGCGCCAGCCAGGGCGGGCCGGTCAGGTCGCCGATGGCGTAGACGCCCGGCTCCCCGGTGCGGCCGTAGCCGTCGGTCAGCACATGCGTGCGGTCAACCTTCACACCGGTGCCTTCGAGGCCGATTTTTTCCACGTTGCCGACGATGCCGACGGCGGAAATCACCCGGTCCACCGTGATCTCCTGCGACTTCCCGCCGGCTTCCACGGTCACGGTCACGCTGTCCGCGCCCTTCTTGACGCCCTTCACGGTGGCGCTGGTGAGGATCTTCATGCCCTGCTTCTCGAACGCCTTGCGGGCGAGGGCGGAAATCTCCGCGTCCTCCACCGGCAGCACCCGGTCCATGACCTCCACCACCGTCACCGCGGCGCCCATGTTCAGGAAGAAGCTGGCGAATTCGATGCCGATGGCGCCGGAGCCGATCACCAGCAACGATTTCGGCATGGACGGCGGAACCATCGCTTCCTTGTAGGTCCAGATCAGCTTGCCGTCCGCCTCGATCCCCGGCAGGGACCGGGCGCGGGCGCCGGTGGCCAGAATGATGTGCGGCGCGGTCAGCGTGCCGACCGGCTTGCCGTCCTTCTCCACCGCCAGCCTGCCCTTGCCCGCCAGCTTGCCGGTGCCGTCGATCACCGTGACCTTGTTCTTGCGCAGCAGATGCGCAACACCGCCGGACAGTTGCTTCGCCACCGCCCGCGAACGCTTGACGACCTTGTCCAGGTCGAATGTCGGGTTATCCGCCGACAGGCCGAACTCGCCGAGATTATGCAGCAGGTGGTTGATCTCGGACGTGCGCAGCAGCGCCTTGGTCGGGATGCAGCCCCAGTTCAGGCAGATGCCGCCGAGATGCTCGCGCTCCACCACCGCGGCCTTCATGCCGAGCTGGGCGGCGCGGATGGCGGCGACATAGCCGCCGGGACCGCCGCCGACGACGATGATATCGAATGCCTGGTCAGCCATGTCTTTCTCCTGTCAGGAGGCGAGGGTTCGCAGAGCGTCGCCGCGCAATTGCTGGGTGGTCCAATCCGTCACCGGCGTGGCGCCGATCCGGCGGTAGAAGGCAATCGCCGGTTCGTTCCAGTTCAGCACCCGCCATTCCATGCCCGTGCAACCCTCCGCGACCGCCCGGCGGGCGACATGGCGGAACAGCGCCAGGCCGATGCCGGAACCGCGATGGGCCGGGTCGACGAACACGTCCTCCACAAACAGCTTGGGACGGCCAGTGAAGGTGCTGACGGAATAGTACCAGAGCACACCACCCACCGCCCTTCCCTCGATCTCCGCCAGCGCCGCGAATGCCAGGGCCTTCGGCCCAAACAGCAGCCGCTGGAAATCGGCCTCGGTAGAGATTACCTCATGCAGCAGCCGTTCGTACTCCGCCAGCGCCCGCACGAACCACAGCACTTCCGGAACATCCGCCGGCGTCGCGTCGCGAAGCGTAAACCTGGGCGCCATGTCAGCCGGCTCAGAGCATCAGGCTGAGCGGGTCCTCGATGATCGCCTTGAACGCGGCCAGCCATTCCGCGCCGAGCGCGCCATCCACCACGCGGTGATCGACCGACAGCGTGCAGGTCATCACGGTGGCGATCGCCAGCGCGCCGTTCTTCACCACCGCGCGCTGCTGGCCCGCGGAGACCGCCAAAATGCCGGCCTGCGGCGGATTGATGATCGCGGCGAAGGACGAAACCCCGAACATCCCCATGTTGGAGATCGAGAAGCCGCCACCCTGGAACTCCTCCGGCTTCAGCTTGCCGGATTTGGCGCGCGCGGCCAGGTCCTTCATCTCGTTGCTGATCGCGGCCAGGCCCTTCCGGTCGGCATGGCGCACGATCGGCGTGATCAGCCCCTCGGGGATCGAGACGGCGACGGAGATATCCACGTCGTCGTACAGAACGATGGCCTCGTCGGTCCAGCTCGCATTCACCGTGGGGATGCGCCGCAGGGTCAGCGCGGCGGCCTTGATCACGAGATCGTTGACCGACAGCCGGAAGGCACCCGGACCTTCCTTCGGTGATTTCGCATTCAAATCCGCCCGCAGCTTCATCAGCGCGTCGAGCTCGATATCCATCGAGACATAGAAATGCGGGATCGTGCTTTTCGCTTCGGTCAGGCGACGTGCGATGACCTTGCGCATCGAGCTGTTCGGCACCAAACGATGCGGCGCGGTGATCGCCACGGCCGGCTTCGGTGCAGCGGGGGCCGCGACCGGCGCAGGTGTGGCGGCGGGAGCCGTCGGGCGCGTGGCGCCGGGCTGGAATGCCTCGATATCCGCCTTGACGATCCGCCCGCCGGGGCCGCTGCCCTTCACGCCGACGAGATCGATCCCGGCCTGCTGCGCCATACGCTTGGCGAGCGGGGACGCGAAAATGCGCTCGCCGGGCGCGGCATGCCCGTTCATGGCCGGCGCAGGGGCCGGCGCGGGAGACGGGGCCGCTGGCGCGGGGGCCGGCGCGGCAGCAGCAGCGGGCGCTGCCGGCGCAGGTTTGGCGGCGGGGGCGGCGGCGCCGGTCGGAACCGCCTCGCCGGCCTCGATCAGCACGGCGATCGGCTCGTTGACCTTCACCCCCTCGGTACCGTCGACGACCAGGATCTTGCCCAGCACGCCCTCGTCCACCGCCTCGACCTCCATGGTGGCCTTGTCGGTTTCGATCTCGGCGATGATGTCGCCGGCCTTCACCTGCTCGCCTTCCTTCTTCAACCAGCGGGCGAGCGTGCCCTCGGTCATCGTCGGGCTCAGCGCCGGCATCAGAATATTGGTGGCCATGTTCCCCGCTCCCGTTCAGACGATCTTGCGCACCGCGTCCACCACCCATTCGGGCAGCGGCAGCGCCAGCTTTTCAAGGTTGGCGGCATAGGGCATCGGCACATCCACGCCATGCACGCGCACCGGCGGGGCGTCCAGCCAGTCGAAGCAGTTTTCCATGATCTGCATCGCGATCTCCGCGCCGATCCCGGCGAAAGGCCAGCCTTCTTCCACCGTCACCAGCCGGTTGGTCTTCTTCACGCTGGCGACGATGGTGCCGATGTCCAGCGGACGCAACGAGCGCAGATTGATCACCTCAGCGCTGATCCCCTGTTCGGCCAGGATTTCCGCCGCTTTCATCGCGGTGCCGACGGAGATGCTGAAGCCGACGATGGTCACATGCTCGCCGGCGCGCTCGATCTTGGCGCGGCCGATCGGCAGGATGAAGTCGGGATCGGTCGGACAGTCGAACGTGTGGCCATACAGGATCTCGTTTTCCAGAACGATGACCGGGTTCGGATCGCGGATGGCCGCCCGCAACAGCCCCTTGGCATCCGCCGCCGACCACGGCGCGACAACCTTCAGGCCGGGGCAATGGGCATACCAGGACGCGTAGCACTGGCTGTGTTGGGCACCGACGCGCGAGGCCGCGCCGTTCGGGCCGCGAAACACGATCGGGCAGCCCATCTGGCCGCCGGACATGTACAGCGTTTTGGCGGCCGAGTTGATGATCTGGTCGATCGCCTGCATCGAGAAATTGAAGGTCATGAACTCGACGATCGGGCGCAGGCCGTTCAGCGCCGCGCCGACCGCCATGCCGGTGAAGCCGTGCTCGGTGATCGGCGTGTCGATCACCCGTTCGGCGCCGAATTCATCCAGCAGGCCCTGGCTGATCTTGTAGGCGCCCTGGTACTGCGCGACCTCCTCGCCGAGCAGGAACACGTCCTTGTCGCGGCGCATCTCCGCGGCCATGGCGTCGCGCAAGGCTTCGCGCACGGTGATCGGCGCGGTGGCGCCCCATTCCTTGTCGGGTTCGGCCACCGCGGCTACGGGGCCGGCGCGGCCGGAGCCGCCACCGGGGCGACGGGTTCGGGCGCTTTGGCGACCGGAGCCGGCGCGGGTGTTGCGGCCTTGCCGTCGCCGTTCAGTTCAGCGATCGGGGTGTTGACCGCGACGCCCTCGGTGCCCTCCTCGACCAGCAGGGACGAGATCACGCCCTCGTCCACCGCCTCGACCTCCATCGTCGCCTTGTCGGTTTCGATTTCGGCGATGATGTCGCCGGCCTTCACCGGTTCGCCGACCTTCTTCAGCCAGCGGGAAAGCTTGCCCTCGGTCATGGTGGGTGACAGGGCGGGCATCAGGATCTGCGTGGCCATCTGATCAACCCTCCAGCATCACGTCGGTATAAAGCTCGCCCGGTTCGGGCTCGGGCGAGGACTGGGCGAAATCCGCCGCGTCCTGGATCACGGCCTTCACCTCATCGTCGATCGCCTTGAACTCCGCTTCCGTAACGCCGAGCGCTTCCAACTGGTGCCGCGCCGCCTCGATGCAGTCGTGCTGGCTGCGCATCGCCTGGACTTCCTCGCGGGTGCGGTACTTGGCAGGATCGGACATCGAATGGCCGCGATAGCGGTAGGTCTTCACCTCCAGCAGATACGGCCCGTTGCCGGCGCGGCAATGCGCCACGGCGATGTCCGCGGCGGCCTTCACCGCGCCCACGTCCATGCCGTCCACCACCATGCCGGGAATGCCCCAGGGCGCGCCGTTCTGCGACAGGTCGCGCGAGGCGGAGGCGCGGTCCACCGAGGTGCCCATGCCGTATTTGTTGTTCTCGATGACGAACACCACCGGCAACTTCATCAGCGCGGCCAGGTTGAAACTTTCATACACCTGGCCCTGGTTGGACGCGCCTTCGCCGAAATAGGTCAGGCTGACACGGTCGGTCTTGCGATACTTGTTGGAGAACGCCAGCCCGACCCCGAGGCTTACCTGAGCGCCGACGATGCCGTGGCCGCCGAAGAAGTTCCGCTCGCGCGAGAACATGTGCATCGATCCGCCTTTTCCGCGCGAATAGCCGCCGGACCGGCCGGTCAACTCGGCCATCACGCCGCGCGCTTCCATGCCTGTGGCGAGCATGTGGCCGTGGTCGCGGTAGGAGGTGATGACCTCGTCGCCCTCCGCAACCGCCATCTGCATGCCGACGACCACCGCCTCCTGGCCGATATACAGATGGCAGAAGCCGCCGATCAGGCCCATGCCGTAGAGCTGTCCGGCCTTCTCCTCGAAGCGGCGGATCAGCAGCATGTCATGATAGGCGCGGCGCAGTTGTTCCTGGGTGAGGCCCTTCGTCGCTGCCGGCTTTCCGCCGCCCGATTTGCCGGCGGCCGATTTAGGACCCGGTTTCGCCCGTCCGGTCTTTTCCGCTGCCTGCGCCATGCCTGTCCCCCGCTGCGGTTGTCTGTCCGTCCTCGTTGACACCTAGCCGCCAACTCCCCCGGGAGCAAGCAGTTCGGCGGGGAAAAGCCTTATGCTGCAATGCAATAGGAGCGGTTAACCGATTTTCGGTTAACCGCTTGATGAACACGCGGGCCGCCTGACGATGCGGTTATCGGATTACGTCCGGCGGCGGCGTGGCGTAATTTAATTTCATGACCACCGGCGATTTCGCAGAGAGATTGCCGGACGGTTTTACCCGCGAACCTGCCGGGGAAGGCTCAGAACAGCTTTTCCTTCGGCGGGTAGAGCACCACGATGTCATTCGGATCCGCGAGATTGAGCATCGCGCGGGCGCGCTCGTCGAGCGTGTCGGGATCAATGTGGTTACTGCGCAGCCCGCTGACGCGGCGCTCCCAGGCATCGCGTTCGGCCTCGGCCTTGGTAAGGTCGGCCTTTGCCAGCTTTAGCAGATCCTGACGATCCGCCTCGGCCTTCAGGCCATGCTCGCCCTGCGCGGCGTTCCAGCCGAAATACCCGACGAGAGCGAGAAACACGGCCGGCGCAATCATTCCACGCAGTCGTCGCTTGATCGTTCTGCCGGCGGACATCGGCGAATCTCCTCGTTCAACGAATTGAGGTTACACGAAAAACCGCTTCGGGTGAAGATTCTGCCAATCGCGCGCCGGATGTGCGTCGTCTCCCCTGAATTGGCCCCAGTTACGCCAGCGTTTCGCCATTCTTCGGGGCTTTGATCCGATGTGCCGGCAAGCAAGACCGCCGGCCAGGAGGTTCAAATGAAGCGGATCCCATTGGCTATCGCCGCCACAATCGCCGTCACCGCCGGCTTGCTCGCCGCCGCTCCCGCTCACGCCGATGGCTGGGAAGGCCGGGGTTACGGCGGCGGCGGGCGCGGGCACGAATGGCGGGAGCATGAATGGCGCGAACACGAATGGCGCGAACATCGGGGTTGGGGCCGGCCGTACTATGCCCCGCCGCCTGTCGCCTACGCGCCGTCCTACTATCCGCCGCCGGTCGTCTACGCGCCGCCGCCGGTTTATTCGGCCCCGTTCATCAGCTTCGGCTTCGGGATACGCTGAAACCGCGGGGCCCGATACGCGCCCCTCAGCGGCGCAGGATGGTCCGCCCGGCGTAGCGGGCGGACGGGCCGAGCTCCGCCTCGATCCGGATCAGCTGGTTGTACTTCGCCGTGCGGTCGCTGCGCGACAGGCTGCCGGTCTTGATCTGGCCGCAATTGGTGGCGACCGCGAGATCGGCGATGGTAGCGTCCTCGGTCTCGCCGGAACGGTGGCTCATCACGGCGCGCCAGCCGGCGCGATGGGCGAGTTCGCAGGTCTCCAGCGTCTCGGTCAGCGAACCGATCTGATTGACCTTCACCAGTACGGCGTTCGCGCTGCCCAGCTCGATGCCGCGGCGCAGACGCTCCGGATTGGTGACGAACAGATCGTCGCCGACGATCTGCACGGTCTTGCCGATCGTGTCGGTCAGCAGCTTCCAGCCGTCCCAGTCGTCCTCGGCGCAGCCATCCTCGATCGAGACGATCGGATAGCGCCGGGTCAGGTCCGCCAGATAGGCGACCATGCCGGCGGAATCGAGCTTCTTTCCCTCGCCCGCCAGGTCGTAGACGCCATCCTTGTAGAATTCGCTGGAAGCGGGATCGAGCGCGAAGGTGATATCCTCGCCGGGCCGGTAGCCGGCCTTCTCGCAGGCCTTGGAGATGAAACCGAGCGCCTCGTCGGCCGATTTCAGGTTCGGCGCGAAGCCGCCCTCATCGCCGACATTGGTGCCGAAGCCGGCATCGTGCAGGCCCTTGCGCAGTTCGTGGAAGATCTCCGCGCCCATGCGCACCGCGTCCGCCACTGTGCCGGCGGAGATCGGCTGGATCATGAATTCCTGGATGTCGATCGGGTTGTCGGCATGGCTGCCGCCATTGATGATGTTCATCATCGGCACCGGCAGGGTGCGCGCATAGACGCCGCCGACATAGCGATACAGCGGCATGCCGAGATCGGCCGCCGCCGCCTTGGCGGTGGCGAGCGAGACCGCGAGGATGGCGTTGGCGCCCAGCCGCGCCTTGTTCGGCGTGCCGTCCAGATCGATCATGATGTTGTCGATCTTCACCTGCTCGGTGGCCTCCATGCCGCCGATGGCATCGAAGATCTCGCCCTCGACATTGGCGATGGCGTTCAGCACGCCCTTGCCGCCGTAGCGGGACTTGTCGCCGTCGCGCAGTTCCACCGCCTCATGCGCGCCGGTAGAGGCGCCGGATGGCACCGCGGCGCGGCCGATCGCGCCGCTGTCCAGCACCACGTCCACCTCGACCGTGGGGTTGCCACGGCTGTCGAGAATTTCGCGGGCAATGATATCGGCGATGGCGGTCATGCGCTGTGTCTCCCTGATCGGCGCCTGGGTTAGGCGTGGGGTGGGTAACATCTTGCGCCGGGGCTCGCCAGCCCCGCGGGTGACGATGGCGCACAAGCGCGGAGCGATTGCCTCGATTGCAGCGTGCTGCCGTCAGCCCTTCGCCAACGCGTCAAACGCCTTCAGCCGGGCCAGCAACGCCGGCATTTCCCGCAGCGGGATCATGTTCGGCCCGTCGCTCGGCGCGTTGTCCGGGTCCGGATGGCTCTCGATGAACACCGCGGCCACACCCACCGCCAGCGCGGCACGGGCCAGAACCGGGGCGAACTCGCGCTGGCCGCCGGACGATGTCCCCTGCCCGCCCGGCTGCTGCACCGAATGGGTCGCGTCGAACACCACGGGATAGCCGGTGGCGGCCATGATCGGCAGGCCGCGGAAATCGGTCACCAGCGTGTTGTAGCCGAAGCTGGTGCCGCGCTCGCACAGCAGGATGTTGTCATTGCCGGTGCTGGCGATCTTGGCGGCGACGTTCGACCATGTCCCAGGGGGCGAGGAACTGGCCCTTCTTCACGTTGATCGCCCGGCCGGTCTGGCCGGCGGCGAGCAGCAGGTCGGTCTGGCGGCAGAGGAAGGCGGGGATCTGCAGCACGTCCACCGCCTCGGCGGTCGGCGCGCATTGCTCGGGCAGGTGCACGTCGGTCAGCACGGGGATGCCGAGCGTTTCGCGCACTTCGGCCAGGATCTTCAGTCCCTCGGCCATGCCGATGCCGCGCGCGGCGGTGGCGCTGGTGCGGTTGGCCTTGTCGAAGCTGCTCTTGTAGATCAGCGGGATGTCCAATGCGGCGCAAACCGCCTTGAGTTCCGCCGCAACCTCCAGCGCGTGATCGCGGCTTTCGATCTGGCAGGGGCCGGAAATCAGCACGAACGGCAGGTGGTTGCCGATCTCGATGCCGCCGACCCTGACGATCCGGTCAGACAAGGCGCGACTGCCTCAACGCCGCCGCGACGAAGGCGGAAAACAGCGGATGCGGATCGAAGGGCTTGGATTTCAGCTCCGGGTGATACTGCACGCCGATGAACCAGGGATGGCTCGGGATCTCGACGATCTCCGGCAGCATCCCATCGGGCGACATGCCGGAAAAGCGCATCCCCGCCGCTTCCAAGCCGGTCCTTGAAATGCACGTTCACCTCGTAGCGGTGGCGATGGCGCTCCTCGATCGAAGGCGCACCGCCATAGATCGCCCGCACCAGGCTACCCTCGCCCAGCACCGCCGGGAAGGCGCCCAGGCGCATGGTGCCGCCCAGATTGCCGCCCGCCTCGCGCCGCTCGATCTCGTTGCCGCGGGCCCATTCGGTCAGCAGCCCGACCACGGCGGTGTCGCACGGGCCGAACTCGGTGGAGGAGGCGTCGGGCATGCCGGCCAGGTGGCGGGCGGTCTCGATCACCGCCATCTGCATGCCGAAGCAGATGCCGAAGAACGGGATCTTGCGCTCTCGTGCAAACCGCACTGCTTCGATTTTACCTTCCGTGCCGCGCTCGCCGAAGCCGCCGGGCACCAGGATGCCGTGCACGCCCTCCAGCCGGGCCACGGCGTTGGGCTGCTCGAAAATCTCGCTGTCCACCCAGTCCAGGTGCACCCGCACCCGGTTGGCGATGCCGCCATGCGCCAGCGCCTCGGCCAGCGATTTATAGCTGTCCAGCAGGTTGGTGTACTTGCCGACCACGGCAATGCGCACCTCGCCCTCGGGCTGGTGCACGACGTCGACGATGTGCTGCCAGCGGTGCAGTTCGGGTTCGCTGTCGAACGGCAGGTTGAAGTGGCGCAGCACTTCGCGGTCCATGCCCTCGGCGTGGTAGCTGATCGGCACGGCGTAGATCGTGTCCACGTCCAGCGCGGCGATCACCGCTTCCGGGCGGACATTGCAGAACAGCGCGATCTTGCGCCGCTCGTTCTCCGGGATCGGCCGGTCGCAGCGGCACAGCAGCATCTGCGGCTGGATGCCGACGCTCAGCAGTTCCTTCACCGAATGCTGCGTCGGCTTGGTCTTCAGCTCGCCGGCCGACGGGATGTACGGCAGCAACGTCAGATGCACGAACATCGCGCGCTGGGCGCCAAGCTCGTTGCCGAGCTGGCGGATGGCTTCCAGGAACGGCAGGCTTTCGATGTCGCCGACGGTGCCGCCGATCTCGATCAGCACGAAATCCAGCCCGTCGGTGTCGCGCGTGATCGCTTCCTTGATGGCGTCGGTGATGTGCGGAATGACCTGCACGGTGGCGCCGAGATAGTCGCCCCGCCGCTCGCGCGCGATCACCTCGGAATAGATCCGCCCGGTGGTGGCGTTGTCCGTCCGGCGGGCGGCAACGCCGGTGAAGCGCTCGTAATGGCCAAGGTCGAGGTCGGTTTCCGCGCCGTCGTCGGTGACGAACACCTCGCCGTGCTGCAGCGGGCTCATCGTGCCTGGATCGACGTTCAGGTAGGGGTCGAGCTTGCGCAGCCGCACCTGATAGCCGCGGGCCTGCAACAGCGCGCCGAGCGCTGCGGAAGCGATGCCCTTGCCGAGGGAGGAGACCACACCGCCGGTGATGAATACATACCGCGTCATGGGAGTTCCTTATAGGCAGCCGAACTCGGCGTACGGGAAGCCCGCCGGCAAAACGTCACACATGGCAGCTATTCGCTTAGCGGCCGGGGAATGCTGGCCGGATCAGTTGGTCGGAACGGCGGGGCCGGACGGCTTGGCGGGCTCTTGGGGTGCTGTTGCTGGCGCCCCCGGCTTGGCGGCGTCCGATCCGGCGGGGGCCGGGGTTGTAGAAGCGGGTGCGCTCACCGGGGCCTGATCGAGGATGGAGGTGCGTCCGGCGCCGCCCGTGCCGCGGTTGAGCAGCGCCAGCGACATCGACAGCGCCATGAAGATCGCCGCCAGGATGGCAGTCGTGCGCGTCAGCAGGTTGGCGGTGCCGCGCCCGCCCATGAACGAGCCCATGCCCTGCGAGGAACCGATGCCCAGCCCGCCGCCCTCGCTGCGCTGGATCAGCACCACGCCGATCAGCGCCAGCGTGACGAACAGGTGGATGATCAGCAGGACGTTGGTCATGGACAGTCCTTAAGACGCCTCACGGACGGGCGCTTCACGGGTGGCGTACGATGAAAGACACTTCAATGGCGGGGCTAATAGCGCCAGAGGCCGGTTTCGGCAAATACGGGCCTCACGGACGCGTCAGCGCGCGGCCTTTTCGATGTCGGGAAACGACAGCAGCGCCAGGAACTGGCGCAGCGTGTCCTCGCTCACGCCACCGCTGCCTTGCACGCGGACCAACACCCGGTCTGCCACCATCGTGATGAAGCTGTTGTCGTCGCGGATATAGTTCATCCGCCGGCCGCCGATCACCACCGTCTTGCCGGCAGCGGCGGCGATCATGGGATTGGCGATCACCGCCGCCAGCCCCTGCATGATCGGCGAGTCGGTCATCAGCGAGATTTCCACGCTGTCGCCGTCGCGGACATATTTCCGCGATGCGCTGCTGCCCATGCCAAGCGCCCCAGCGCCCGCATCCGGGTCTTCGGCCGTCCAGCCGGCCGGCGCTGCCGGCAGATACTGCTTCCAGATCTCCGAGCGCGCCTGGCGCAGCAGGGCGGTGGCGGCATCGAACGCGGCGATGGCGGTGGCGTAGTCCTTCCTGGCGTAGGCGGCCAGGCCCTCGTTCACCTGATCGGTGACGTCATCGGCCCAGGCGGGAGGTCGTGACGGCGGCAGAGAAGCAGAGCAGCATCGCCGCACAGGCCGCCGGCAGGAGTTTGGCACGCATGGGGGCTCCATTCGGGTTGCGCGGGTCCGGTCATTCCCGGTTCGTCAGCAATGGCTTGCGTTCGACTTCCACGGTGCCGGCGGGGGTCAGGCGGATCACGTTGACTGTCTTCGCCAGTTCCGGCGAGCCGGAATAATAGGCCGGAACCCGCCCGGTGCCGACCTTTTCCGGCCGGTTCCAGTGACCGAGCGCCAGATAATCGGCCTCGGTGGCGTCGATCTCCGCGTCGCTGATCAGCCAGGACGGGCGTAGCGGCACCGCGCCGTCTTCCTCGTAATGGCCGTGCGCCAGCGCCACGTGCCAACGCGCGTTGCGCCGGCGGGGAGTCCGCAGCGGCACCATGTTGTCATAACTGCGATGCGGATGGCCCCAGATCTCCAGGTCATGATCCGGGAAATGCACGGCCTGATCATGCGTCAGGCCGATGATGTGGACGTTCGGGATATCGGCGTAGCCGCCGCGGATGTAGCAGGAATCCGGGGTCAGCGGGTCATGGTTGCCGGGCAGGATCACCACCTCCATGCCCGCTTCGGCCATCAGGGTGCCAGCGCGGGCGAGGATGGAGGGCGGGATGCGATTGTGGTCGAACACATCGCCGACCAGCAGGGCGTAATGCGCCTGCATCGCCCGGGCCGTGGACAGCACCACGCGCAGGCCACCGGTACCGTCGCCATCGTACACATCGGCGGTCAGGTCGTCATCGACGTGCAGATCGGAACTGTGGACCAGCAGCACGTCGTCATCGGTCATCAGGCTCATTCAGTCACTTCCTGCTATCGCGTTTGCCGCAGGATGACAGCCTGTCTTGGCCGGTCAACTGCCTCGCAAAAGGAAAATGACGCAAGCGCGACGCATGGCGGACCGGCCGGACAGGATCTGCGCGCCCACGCCTAACGGCCGGCAGGTGTGCCGGAGTGGATGCTCACCGGATCGGGCGGCGCCGGCGGACGCGGCTGCAAGCGCATGCCCTTGCGCCACAGGCGCAGCGCCTCCCAGTGGATTCCGCCAAGCACCTTCAGCGCCAGCAGAGGATGGCTGAGGAAAGCGCGGAGCAGCGAGCGATCCGACAGTTCCTGGCGCGTGCCGGTGAAGCTGGTGGCGATCATTGTCTCGTTGCCGCGCAGGCCCTGGATCGCCACCGATACCGACCCGGTCGGGGGGCGTGACCTGGAACCGGTAGGTCATGTCCAGGTCGAAGAACGGCGAGACATAGAACAGCTTGGGACATTCCTGAACAACGGGGCCATCCGCACCACCCACCGGCAGCAGATAGCAATGGCGCTGGCCGAAGGTGTTGTTCACTTCATAGATCATGGCGGCCAGGCCGCCATCGGCATGGTGGCAGAAATAGACGCTGATCGGATTGAACACCATGCCGAGCAGGCGGGGCATGCACAGCACCTGGATGAGGCCGCCATTGAGGGCGATGCCGGCCTCCGCGAGATACGCTTCCACCTGCGAGCCGCAACGGCGTTTCGTTGCCGGCGAGATGGTCGCGGTCGTGAAAGCCGATCAGGTTGAAACCATTATGCGAGAACAGCCGCAGCGACCGGGCCAGGGCCGGGATCTCGTCCAGATCGAACAGCATCTGGAAAATGCGGTAGCGCAGCGCATGCACCACCGGCCGCAGGCGCCGGTGCGCCACCACGCCGGGATACAGACCGGAGACCCACCCGGTCATGCGGCCAGCCCCGCCGCCGGAGGCTGGAAGCCAGGCCCCAGCACGATCCGGCCAGACTCGTTCGCCACGCGTCCAGGGCCGACGAACGCCGCCGAGAGCCTCCGCCACCGCCAGCCCGGCCTGGAGGCCGTCCTCATGGAAGCCGGAGCCGAAATAGGCGCCGCAGAACCAGACCCGATCCCGCCCCTGCAACGACCACAAATGCTGCTGCGCGGCGAGCGCGTCGGCATCGAATACCGGGTGTTCGTAGACCTCGCGGCGCAGGATTTTCGCCGGGTCGGGCGGCATGGACGGGTTCAGCGTCAGATACAGCGGCGTGGCCTGGGGAAGGTTCTGCAGCCGGTTCATCCAGTAGGTGACGCAGGGCAGTTCCGACGGTGCCGCCTGCGATCCATCCGTGCGCCGGGCCAGGTAGTTCCAGCTGGCCCAAACCGACCGCCGCTTCGGCATCAGGGCGGGGTCCTGATGCAGGACGGCCAGGTTCCGCGTGTAGGTAAAGGCGCCGAGCTGCGAACGTTCCTGCGCCGTCGGCTGCTCCAGCATCGCCAGTGCCTGGTCGGCATGGGCGGCGATCACCACCTGATCGAAGCGCTCCACTCCACCCAGGCGATCGCGCACCTCCACTTCCTGCCCGGTCCGGCGCACCGTCAGCACTTCCCGGCCCAGCCGGATGCGATCGGCATAGCGCGCCGTCAGGCGCTGCACATAGGCGCGGCTGCCGCCGGTCACCGTGCGCCAAACCGGGCGTCCGGTGAATTGCAGCAGGCCGTGATTGGAGCAGAAGCGGAGGAAGGCGCCCACGGGGTAGTCCCGCACCCGCCCCGCCGGCGTGGACCAGATGGCCGCCGCCATCGGCAGCAGGTGGTCTTCCTGAAACGCTCGCCCGTAACCACCGGCGTCCAGATAGTCCCCGAGGCTGAGCCGGTCGCCAATCCGGCCGGCATCGTCGTTGGCCTGGCGGTAGAAGCGGCGAAGATCGTTCAACATCGACCAGAAACGCGGCCGGATCAGGTTCCGCTTCTGCGCGAACAGCCCGAACAGATCCGTTCCGGCATATTCCAGTTCGCCATCGTCCATGGAAACGGCAAAAGACATGTCCGACGGCTGGGTCGGCACGTCCAGCAGCCGGAACAGCGCGGTCAGGTTAGGGTAGCTCGGTTCGTTGTAGACGATGAAGCCGGTGTCCACCGGAACCGGCGCCAGGCCGCCGGGCGCATCGACCGTGTTGCTGTGCCCGCCCAGGCGCGGCGCCGCCTCGTAGACCGTCACCCGGTGGCGCAGCGCTCAACAGCCACGCGGCGGCCATCCCGGCAATGCCGGTGCCGATGACGGCAATGTCGAGCTGGTGGCCGGCCTCCCCTGTCCGCATGCGATCCTCACCGCTCCTGGCGCCGGCGGCGCCGGGCTCTCACGGCCTTATACGCAGGGCAGCGCCACCCGGATGTCGCCGCCAGCGCGGAGCGGTGCCGGGATCAGTTCCGCGTAGCCGTGAACTTGTAGGCGCAGCCGACCCCATCGAGGGTACCCGTCATCGTCGCGCCGGAGATCTGGCCCAGGATCACACCGGTCATGTCGCTCTGGCCCTGAAAACTGCCGTCCCGCGCGATGGTGGCCGAATAATGGGCGGCGGCGTTCTTCGGCATGTTCGCAAGATTGGGCAGCGAAAACGAATAATCGAAGGCATTCTGCACGACTTCCACGGCGAATTGCGGCGGCGCCTCGCACCAGGAACGGTCGGCGCCGGACGCAACGCCGGTCAGCGTCAGCGTGCCGCTGTAGTGTCCGTCATAGGAAACCGCCGGCGCCAGGCGGCCGGGGCGGTACTGGGTGCCTGCGCGCAACCCGCCAGCATCACGGCCAGCACCATCGCCGCCCGTCCGATCCGCCACACCCTGTCTGTCATCGGCTTTCCTCGCTTGCGCGCCGGACAATCGGCACGGGGCGGATGCTACAGACAGCGACGCGCCAGAGCAACGAAGCCCAAGCAACGAAGCCGGCCGCCGGAGCCCGGGCTGCGTCAGATCCGTTCGTACAGCACCTCGGAACCATCCTCGGGGATGAAGCGCGTGGCGGCCCAGGTATCGGAACGGTCGTACCAAAGATCGAGCGTGACATCGCCGCTGAGGCCGAACCGCCGGGCCGGCAGCTTTCCGCCGGAAGCCAGCGCAACGGGCTCCTCCGGGCCGCGGGTCACCAGCGGGCGCAGCAGCTTGCCACCTTGCGGATTGATCATCGGACCGTTCAGCTCGTCACGGTTCCAGTGGTTCGCGACCAGCGTTCCGGGCGGCGCGACGTAGCGCCCGCCCAGCGTGCCTTCCACCACCAGGCCTTCCGGCCCCAGGCGGGCGGTCATGCTGCGGGCCTTGCCGTCATCGTTGGTCTTGCCGTCCGCGGCGATCAGCACGCCGTCGCGCCAGAACTCACTGGCACGATGGACGTAGCGGTACACCGGGATCGGACCGAACTTGACCACGATATCCACCGCGACATCGACGCGGAGCGTGTCGCCGTCCTGGCGGAAGGTCACGACATGCCTGCCGATCTCGCTGCCGTTGCGAAGGATCCGAAAAGCGAGGGAGCCGCCGGCGGGGACCGGCAGCTTCCGGGCCGGCGGCTCGGTGCCGGCCGAAGCAGCCAGGCCCGGCGCGCAGACGGCGCCAAGGCTCAACAGCAAGGTCCGGCGCCCAAGCCGGCGGCCCGGGCCAGGCGGGTTTCCCAGGTCAGGCTGGGCGTTCGATCTTGTACAATCCGACATCGATAGCTCCTGCGGAGAACCCGCCCTCGCAATAGGCGAGATAGTATTCCCACATCCTTTTGAAACGGGGCGAGAACCCCATTCGCGCGATCCTTGGCCAGGCGGCCTGAAACCGGCGGTTCCATTCCGCCAGAGTGCGGGCGTAGCTCTGGCCGAAGGTTTCCAGCGATACCAGACGCAGCCCCGCCCGGTCGATCTGGCGGCGCATCTCGGCCACGCTCGGCAGCATGCCGCCGGGAAAGATGTAGCGCTGAATGAAATCCATGCTGGTCCGGTAGGTCTCGAAGCGGCGGTCGTCGATGGTGATCCCCTGCAGCACGGCCACGCCGCCGGGAACCAGACGATCGCGCAGCGTGGCGAAATAGGTCGGCCAATAGGCCTGGCCCACGGCTTCCAGCATCTCGATCGATACGATGCGGTCGAAACGCCCCTCGACGTCGCGGTAGTCCTGCAGCCGCAAATCGGCACGCTGGCCCAGGCCCGCGGCGTCCACGCGCTGGCGGGCGAAGGCAAGCTGCGCCGGCGACAGGGTGATGCCGGTGACACGGACGCCATCCTCGCGCGCGATACGCTCCGCCAGGCCGCCCCAGCCGCAGCCGATCTCCAGCACCTGCCCACCCCGGGGCAAATCCAGCAGCTCGATGGCGCGTTCCTGCTTCTCCGTTTGCGCCGCCTCGATTGTCTGATCGGCGGAGCGATAGATGGCCGAGGAATAGGTCATGCCGGCATCGAGCCACTCGGCATAGAAGTCATTGCCAAGATCGTAATGGCGGGGAATGTTGCGCCGGCTGCCTTTGCGCGTATTAGCGCGCAGGGCATGTCGCCAGCGGTTGAGCACGCGCAGCGGCAGGATGCCGTCGATGACCGAGCCGAGACCCTGGTCGTTGCGCGCCGCCAGTTCGATCAGCGCGGGAATGTCCGGACTGGACCAGTCGCCATCCAGATACGCCTCGGCAAAGCCGATATCGCCGTCCAGCGCCAGGCGGCGCAGGGTGCGCCAGCGGTGCAGCACGATGATCGCCGACGGTTGGCCGGGCACGCCATGCGCCGCGGCGCTGCCGAATGTCAGGCATTCTCCCGAGGGTAGCTGCACCGTCAGGCTACCGACCTGCAGCCTGGCCGCGATGCGATCGAGCAGGCGGCGGCGCATGGCAAGAACGAAGGTGAACCGGCGGCCTGCCGGGAAGGCCGCGCCCTCGGCAACGGCGCTACGAGCCTGGCTCATCGGCCGAATGTTCCCGTGGGAATCGCGGGGTTACGCGAGCGGAGCGTCTGGTCCATGTTCCGGCGATGTCCTTCGTTGCAGGCTTGGCAGTTGAAGACGACACAAGACTGCAGTGTCTACGCTGGCCGGTAACGATTGGATCACCGATCGGGACGACGGGGCGGCGAGTGATCCATCGGCGCCGCAATACCGTATAGGATCGCATGCATGGATATTCCTCCCCCCCGGCTTCGAGACTCTCCGGCTGTCCGCGCCCGCAACGCCGGGGGCCGGACCGTCGGGCTTATCGCCAGCCGGAAACGGCGCATCCGGCGCGCCGGATGCTGGTCGCGCACGGCTCCCTTCCCGGGGGCGCCGCTGGCGGAGCGTCCGTCATGAGGCCGCAGCCATCGACCGATGAGGCAGGCCTTCGCCGCACTGATCCGGCGAATCGCCGACGATGCCGACCGGACCGCCTTCGCCGCTTTGTTCGCGCATTTCGCACCGCGGCTGAAATCCTACATGCGCCGGCTGGGTGTGGCCGATGCGCAGGCGGAGGACCTGGCGCAGGAAGCCATGTTCGCGGTCTGGCGCAAGGCATCGCTGTTCGACCCGGCGCGCGCCGGCGCCGCCACCTGGGTGTTCACCATCGCGCGCAACCTGCGCATCGACGCGCTGCGCCGCGAGCGCCCCACCGAGGCATTGCCGCCCGAGGCCGAACGGCCGGAGATCGAGACCGCGCCCGGCGCGGAGGCCGAACTGATCACCGCCGAGCGGGACCGGACGCTGCGGGTGGCGCTTTCCGTGCTGCCGCCCGAACAGGCGCAGCTGGTGCAGCTCGCCTTCTACGAGGACAAGCCCCACCGGGAGATCGAGCGCGTGCTCGGCATTCCGCTCGGTACCGTGAAATCGCGGCTGCGGATGGCCATGCAGCGCCTGCGCGCGGCTTTAGAGGAAAAATCGTGAGCATTTCCCATCATCCCAGCGAAGCCACGCTGCTCGCCTATGCCGCCGGCGGCCTGGACGAAGGCTCGTCGGTCGTGGTCGCCGCGCATCTGGGCGTCTGTCCGGAGTGCCGCGAGGCCGTTCGCGTATGCGAGGCCGTCGGAGGCCAGATGCTGGCGACGCTGCAGGGGGCCGACATGGCGACGGACGCGCTGACCCGGGCGCTCGCCCGGCTCGATACGCCGATGCCTCCCGAAAAAGTGCCGGCCGCCGCGCCCGCCTCCCTGGGCTTCCCCCTGCCGCACGCACTGTCGCCGTATCCGCTGGGCAGCTGGCGCTGGATCGCGCCCGGCATTCGCCACATCCTGGTGCTGCCGCGCCGCGCCGGGCGTTCCGGCCTGCACCTGCTGCGCATCGCGCCCGGCATCGCGCTGCCCGGGCACGGCCACGCGGGCAACGAGTTCGCCTGCATCCTGACCGGCAGCTACACCGACGAAACCGGCTCCTACGGTCCCGGCGACCTCGCCGAGATGGACACCGACGACGAACACAAACCCGTGGCGGATGCCGGGGAGGGCTGCATCTGCCTGATCGCGACCGATGCGAAACTGCGCTTCCGAGGCCTGCTGCCCCGGCTGCTACAGCCCGTCATCGGCTTCTGAGGCAAAGCGGGGATGCCTGCCAACGCTACCCTGACAGCGCAACCCGCCGCACTGCTGTCGCCCGGCAGGCTGATCAACGCCCTTGCGCCGCGCGCGCGGTCACGGCTCACCGAAGGACTTGGGTATGGGCCAGGGGCGCGGCACCGGTTGGATGTCCATTCCCCCTTCCCGCGCCTCGCGGCGGCCCCGGTTGTCGTGTTCTTCTATGGCGGCGGCTGGGAGGATGGCGATCGCGGCTTCTACCGCTTCGCCGGCGCGGCGCTGGCCGAGCGCGGCATCGTCGCAGTGGTGCCGGACTACCGGCTGTTCCCCGAGGTGCGCTTCCCCGGCTTCCTGGAGGATGCCGCCGAGGCGGTGGCGTGGGTGCAGGCGGAAATCGACGCGTTCGGCGGCGATCCGGACCGGGTGTTCCTAATGGGGCATTCCGCAGGCGCCTATATCGCGGCAATGCTGGCGCTGGATCCGGCTTGGCTGTCCGGGAGCCGCGCCGCCAGCCTGGCACCACTGCCGAAGCTGCGCGGCGTGATCGGCCTGGCCGGCCCCTATGACTTCCTGCCGCTGCATACGGAGGTTCTGCGCGCGATCTTCGGACCGCCCGAGACGCTGTGGCAGACCCAGCCGATCCATTTCGTCTCTGCCGGCCGCGCCTCCGATGCTGCTGGCGCACGGCGCGCGGGACCGCACGGTGCTGCCGCGCAATTCTTCGCGGCTGGCGACCCGGTTGCGCGCCGCCGGGGGCATCGCCGAGGAACGCGTGTACCCCATGATCGGGCACAAGCTGATGGTCGCCGCGCTGGCCCGCCCGCTGCGCTTCCTGGCGCCGGTGCTGCGCGACAGCCTGGATTTCATCCGCCGCATGGAGGCGCCGAAATGATCGGGCTTCTGCTGGCCGTGCTCCTCGGCCTCGTGGCGGCGATGTCGTTCGCCTGGCTGGTGCAGATTTTGACTGGAAACTGCAGCTGGGTGGACGTGGTCTGGTCCTTCGGCACCGGGGCGGCGGGCGTGGCGTTCGCCCTGGCACCGCTGAACGCCGCCGGGCCGAACGCGCGCCAGATCGCGGTGGCGGTGCTGGTGGCGGCCTGGTCATTGCGGCTCGGCGGCCATATCGCCCTGCGCGCCGCCGCCGGACAGGATGATCCGCGCTATGCCGATCTGCGCCGCCAATGGGGCGCGCAATTCCAGCGCCGTCTGTTCGCCTTCCTGATGGTCCAGGCGCTGGTCGCCTGGGGCCTGGCGCTGTCGATGCTGCTGGCCGCGCGCAATCCGGCGCCGGGCTTGCGGCTTTTGGACCTGCTCGGCATCGCTGTTCTGGCCGTGGCCGTGGCCGGCGAAGCGATGGCGGACAACCAGTTGCGCCGCTTCAAACTCGATCCGGCGAACCGCGGCCAGGTCTGCGACGCCGGGCTGTGGTCCTGGTCGCGGCATCCGAACTACTTTTTCGAATGGCTCGGCTGGATCGCCTACCCGCTGTTCGCCATCGGGGCTGGCTGGCCCTGGGGATGGCTGGCGCTGACCGGGCCGGCGCTGATGTTCTGGGCGCTGCGCCATGCCTCCGGCGTGCCGCCGCTGGAGGCGCACATGCTGCGCCGCTACGGCGAAGCCTTCCGCAGCCTATCAGGCCAGGGTGAACGCCTTCTTTCCCGCCCCGCCCCGCAAATCCCCCGCCGCGCCAGCACCGCTTGGAGACGCAAGATGAGTTTCGCCCAACAGGCCTCCCGCATGGCCGAGATCCTGACCCTGCCCGACAGCCTGACTTCCTACGGGATCAACCGGCTGGTCGGGCGTACGCGGCGCAAGCTGGCCTCCGCCGATCCCGGTTTCGAACGCGATTTCGCCGCCGCCATGGCCAGGCGGCCGATCGCAGAATTCACCGAGGACGCCAACGCCCAGCATTACGAAGTGCCGGCGGAATTCTTCGGCCTGGTCCTGGGGCCGCGGCGGAAATACTCGTGCTGCCTGTATGATACCGACGCAGCCGATTTGACCCATGCGGAGGAACGGGCGCTGGCGACCACCTGTGCGAATGCCGGCCTCGCCGACGGGCAGGACATACTGGAGCTCGGCTGCGGCTGGGGGTCGCTGTCGCTGTGGATGGCCGAGCGGTATCCGAACGCGCGCATCGTCTCGGTTTCCAACTCCCGCTCCCAGCGCGAATTCATCGAGCGCCAGGCCAGGGAACACGGCCTGAACGAACCTGCAAGTGATTACCGCCGATATGAATGAGTTCGCCACCGACGCGCGGTTCGATCGGATCGTATCGGTGGAAATGTTCGAGCATATGTCGAACTGGCGCGGCCTGCTCGGCCGCGCGCGCGGCTGGCTGCGGCCGGACGGGCGGCTGTTCCTGCACGTGTTCAGCCACCGCGACCAGCCCTACCGGTTCGACCCCGAGGACAAAGCCGACTGGATCGCCCAGCATTTCTTCACCGGCGGCATCATGCCGAGCCACGGGCTGATCCGGCAGTTTCCGGAACTGTTCGAGGTGGAAGCCGAATGGCGCTGGAACGGCCGGCACTACCGGCGCACCGCGCAGGACTGGCTGGCGAACTATGACCGCCATGAGGACGCGATCGGGCGCGTGCTGCGCGATACCTATGGCGCCGATGCCGGCCTGTGGCGGCGGCGCTGGCGGCTGTTCTTCCTCGCCACCGCCGGGTTGTTCGGCTTCGAGGACGGATCCGAATGGGGCGTCAGCCATTACCGCCTGGCGCCCGCTTGAAGCGGCTGCGGGACGCCTACACGGCCTATATCGCCAACCCCGACCCGCTGATGGAGGCCGGCAATTTGCTGGCCTTCGTGATCGGCACCAACCAGCCGTTCTATCCGATCTACCTCGCCTTCATCGCCGGAACCGGTGCGTGGCGGGCGCTGCCGCTGCTGGCCTCGATGCCGTTCTTCCTGGCGGTGCCCTTGCTGGCGCGCCGCTCGCCTCTGGGTGCACGGCTTCTGCTGGTAATCGCCAGCCTCGCCAACATCGTCGCCGCCATCGCGATGATGGGGGCGCAATCGGGGCTGGCGGTGCTGTTCGTCCCTGCCGCGGCGATGGCGGCGATGCTGTTCCGGGACCGCGAGAAGCCGGTGATGCTGGCGCTGGTCGGCGTGTCGATGGCGGGCTGGCTGCTCACCGGCGGCATTGGGCCGGATGCCTTCAGTGCCGCCGAGTACGCCTCCATGCAACGGCTCAATGCAATGAGCGCCATCGGGCTTTGCGGCGTGATCGGCATCGCCCTGTCGGCGGCGCTGCGGCGGATCGAGAACAACACGCCGGATCGGTAGATCGGGCTTGCCGGAACCGCCGCTTGCATCGACGATGCCGGAATATCGCGCAACGGGGCTCCCGGATGGCCGGACAACACACGCTGCATGTCGCACTCGGTGCGCAACGCTATCGCGTCGACCGGCCCTGGGGGGATATCCCGGGCGGCGGCGGCACGGTCTCGGATGTGGTGTGCTGCTCGCGCGGCCACGTGTTCGTGCTGCTGCGGGCCGATTGCTACGTGGATGCGAACCTGCCGGTGGTGATCGAACTCGCCCCCGATGGCACGCCGCCTGGCGGCGTGGGGCGAAGGCATCATCGCCGACGGGCATATGCTGTCGATCGGGCCCGACGACCGGATCTATGTCGTCGATCGCGACGCGCACGAGATCGTGATCTTCGACCGCGACGGCCGCCATATCGGCGGCATCGGCAGCCGGCACCGGCCGAACGCGCCGTTCAACCATCCCTGCGACCTGTCGATTGCGCCGTCGGGCGAGATCTATGTCGCGGACGGCTACGGCGCCAGCCGGGTGCATCGTTTCGGGCCCAACGGCGACCTGATCGACACCTGGGGCGCGCCGGGCAATGAGCCGGGCTTCTTCTCCACCCCGCACGGCATCTGGGCGCTGGCCGATGGCCGGGTCGCGGTGACGGACCGGGAGAACAACCGGGTGCAGGTGTTCACCGCCGAGGGCGACCTGCTGGACATCTGGCCGGATCTGTATCAGCCGATGGACATCTTCCAGGACGCCGCCGGGCATCTGTATGTCACGGACAAGGTGCCGCGCCTGAGCCAGTACGCGCATGACGGCACGCTGCTCGCGCGTTGCCGGCCGGTGCTGAACGGCGCGCACGGCATCTGGGGCGATGCCGCCGGCAATCTGTATCTCGCCGAGATGAACCCGAGCCGGGTGACGAAACTGACCCCGGTGACGTGATCCGCCTACCCGTGCGGATCGAACGGCGTGACGAACTCGCCGCGCGGCATCATCAGCGGATAGGTTTCCCGCGGCTGGAACTGGCCGTAGCCGGGCTCCGCGTGCCGTTCGCCCGCATCCATCACCACCTGCCCGCGCACCAGCGTGGTCACCGGCCAGCCGGTCAGGGTCATGCCTTCATAGGGCGTATGATCGACGGCATGGTGCAGCCCGGCATTGGTGACGGTCCGGGTCAGCTCGGGGTCCCATATGGCGACATCGGCATCCATGCCGCAGGCGATCGATCCCTTGCGCGGATGCAGGCCGAACAGCTTGGCCGGGTTGGTGGCGGTGATCGCGACAAAGGTCTGCAGGTCGATGCGGCCCTGGCGCACCCCTTCGGAAAACAGGAACGGCATCCGCGTTTCCAGCCCCGGCACGCCGTTGGGGGTCTTCGAGAACGGCGCCACGCGGGCGATCTCCTGCTTGCCCTCCGTCCCGTCGAAATTGTACGGCGCGTGATCGGAGGACACCACGCCGAGCGTGCCGAGGCGGATGTGCTTCCACAGTGCGGCCTGGTCCGAGGAGGAGCGTAGCGCCGGGCTGCAGAGGAACTTCGCGCCCTGCTGGTCCGGCCGGTCGAGGTCGGCGGCGGTGAATGCCAGATACTGCGCGCAGGTCTCGCCGTAGACCTTCAGCCCCCTGCCCTGCGCGCGGCGGATTTCCTCGGCGCCTTCTTCCGAACTGACATGGAAGATCTGGATCGGCACATCCACCAGTTCCGCCAGCGCGATCACTCGCTGGATCGCCTCGCGCTCGACCAGCGCCGGCTTGGCCCAGGCGTGGTATTTCGTATCCGTCAGGCCGGCCGCTTCCAGCCGGGCGGTCATCCAGCGGATCGCCTCATGGTTTTCCGCGTGGATGACGACGAAGGCCTGGTTCTTGCGGGCGGCCGCGAGCACGGTCAGCACCTCGCCATCGGTCAGGAAGCTCGGCTCGTAGGTCATGAAGAACTTGATCGAGCGATGCCCCGCGGCGATCAGCGGCGGCAGCTCCTGCTCGATCACCGCCGGGCTCGGGTCGGTGATGATGATGTGGAAGCTGTAGTCGATGACGGATTTGCGCGCCCGCCGGTGATAGGCAGCCGCCTGATCCGCGATGCCGTGGCCCTTGAACTGCGGCGAGAAGCAGATCACGCACGTCGTGCCGCCAAATGCCGCCGAGGTCGTGGCGCTTTCGAACGTATCGGCGTTGGTGGTGCCGTTCTGGCGCGGCTGTTCGATGTGGCAATGACTGTCGATCCCGCCCGGCAGCAACAGCTTGCCTGTGGCATCGATCTCACGCGTGCCCGATCCCAGTTTGGTGCCGAGTGCCGCGATCTTGCCACCGGCGATCCCGACATCGCAGAGCGTGCTGTCGGAAGCGGTGGCGACGGTGGCGTTGCGGATGACGAGATCGAACGGCGGCATCGTGGTGTCTCCCCCGGGAATACGGCAGCGTATCGGCCCTATCCGCGGGAGGAAAGCCTGCGACTTCAGGTTGGCGCCACCGCCAGAGCGAAATACGAAGCGGGGGGCTTTCGCCCCCCGTGCCGCCGACGCGAATTCAGCGCTGGATCAGTTCGATCTTGTAGCCGTCCGGGTCTTCGACGAAGGCGATGATCGTGGTGCCGAATTTCACCGGCCCGGCCTCACGGGTGATCTTGCCGCCGGCGGCGCGGATCTTCTCGCAGGTGGCGGCGACGTCCGGCACACCGATCGCCAGATGGCCGAAGGCGCTGCCCTGGTCGTATTTCTGGACACCGTAATTATACGTCAATTCCAGTTCGGCCTGGCCGCTGGCATTGCCGTCGCCGTAGCCCAGGAAGGCCAGGGTGTACTTGCCGTCCGGCACATCGCGGCGGCGCAGTTCCTTCATGTCGAACATCTTGGTGTAGAAGCCGACCGCGCGTTCGAGGTCGCCGACGCGCAGCATGGTGTGAAGAAAACGGCTCATGGTTTAGCTCCTTTGATGGACGGATCATCCGGGTCGAGCCCTAGCAGAAACAGGCCGGCGGCGTCAGCCTCGGCGATCAGCGCCGGGCGGTCGGCCAGGATTGTCCCACCGGCCTCGAACGCCACGCCGCGCAGGCCGGCGGCGGCGGCGTTGCGGATGGTCTGCGGGCCGATGGTCGGCAGGTCGGCGCGACGGTCCTGGCCGGGCTTGACCAGCTTCACCAGCACCCCGCCGGGGCCGGAACGGGCCAGAGCGCCGCAGCGCGACAGCATCGCGTCCGTGCCCTCCGCCGCCTCCACCGCCAGCACCAGCCCACCCTGCACCACGCAGCCTTGCCCGACATCCACGGCACCAAGGGCGCGCACCACAGCCGCGGCACGGCCGATATCGGCCATCGCGGCGGCATCGGGGGCAGCCCGTGTCAGCAGGCCCTTGGGGCCGAGCGCCTCGGACAGGATGGTGTGCGCGCCGACGACGGAAAAGCCTTCCTCGTGCAGGATCTTGATCGCGGCGGCGAGCAGGCCATCATCGCCGGCGAAGGCGGCCCGGCCGATCCGCGTGAGAATCTTGGCTCCCTCGATATCGGGGCGCAGGTGAAACAGCGACGGCCGGCGCACCGGCCCGATCATCACCAGGTCCTTGCAGCCATGCTCGCGCAGGGCGGCGATGATGCGCCCCGCGGCGCCGAAGCGGATGAATTCATGCGGGAACCGCGCCAGCACCTTCGGCTCGGCATAGCCTTCCAGGCCAACGATGAATACCGCCCGGCCCGCGGCCAGGGCGGCTTCCGCGACCCGCGCCGGGAGCACGCCGCCACCGGCGAGGATCCCCAGTGTGGAAGACTTCGGGATGTCGGAGGTCACGTCCGTACCGTCGGTCAGCTTGCGGCCGGGCGGTCCTTCCGCGTCAATCGGCATCCCCATCCGTCAGCATGTGGACATCCGCACGGATCAGCCCGCGATGGCCGGGCGCGTCGATGAAGGCGAGGATTTCCGCCACCAGTTCGTCCGCCCCGTACTTGGCGCGGGTTTCGGCCAAACGGCCTGCGAACACCCCGTCACGGCCGAACAGGCTGCGGAACGCGGCACGCAGGCGCATGATCTGGGACTTGTCGAAGCCGCGCCGCTTCAGGCCGATCACGTTGAGGCCCGCCAGGCGGCCGCGGTTGCCGATCACGCTGCCGAAGGGGATCACGTCGCCTTCCACCCCGGAAACCCCGCCGATCATCGCCGCCCGGCCGATGCGCACGAACTGGTGGATGGCCGCCGACCCGCCGATCACCGCGTAGTCGCCGATCGAGACATGCCCGCCCATGACGGCGTTGTTGGCGACGATGACGTTGTTGCCCAGCGTGCAGTCATGCGCGACATGCGCCACCGCCATCAACATGCAGTCCGCACCGACGGTGGTGATGCCCTTGCCGGTCGCGGTGCCGCGATGGATGGTGCAATGCTCGCGGATCTGGGTGCGCGGGCCGACGATGCAGCGTGTCGGCTCGCCTTTGTATTTCAGGTCCTGCGGCGCCATGCCGACGGTGCAGAAAGGAAACAACACGACGCCGGCGCCGATGCTGGTATGGCCATCTACCACCACATGGGAAATTAGCCTGGCGCCGTCGCCGATCACCGCATCCGGACCGACCGTGCAGAACGGACCGACCGTCACGCCCGCGCCGAGTTGCGCACCGGGGGCCACCATGGCACTGGGATGGATGCTCACGCCGGCGGCGCCAGGCTGGCCCATTCCGGTTGTCGCGACATCGGTGACTGCATCCATCTGGTATCTTCTTTCGCCGTACTCGACTGGCGATGCGCCAGTAATGAAAATGAACTAGCCCAACAATGTGTCAGGTTGGTGGCGGCAAGACAGCGACAATTCGCGGCAACAGACTGGCAGCGTCTTTTATCGGCGGACCCTAGGGGCGCGCCGGAGCGCAGCCAACTCAATGATTGTTGCCGGATATTTCGCCGGCCCGTCGCGCCGGCCATGCCGGTTTCATCCGCAAGCAAGTTCCCGTGTCAGTTGTCCATGATCATGGCGGCATAGGTCGCCTCGGCGACTGAAACGCCGTCCACCCGGGCAATGGCATGGAACTTCCAGACATTGCCGCGATTGCGTTCCTTGACAACATGCACGCGCAGCTGATCGCCGGGAACGACGGGACGGCGGAATTTCGCGCCCTCGATCGACATGAAATAGACCACCTTGCCTTGCGCCGCCGGGCCGAGGGTTTCCACCACGAGCACCGCGGCGGTCTGGGCCATGCTCTCGATGATCAGCACACCGGGCATCACCGGATG
The DNA here is from genome assembly GCA_963839645.1 of uncultured Alphaproteobacteria bacterium. Classification (GTDB taxonomy): domain Bacteria; phylum Pseudomonadota; class Alphaproteobacteria; order Acetobacterales; family Acetobacteraceae; genus PALSA-911. The sequence goes on from CAWIVZ010000008.1 coordinate 168,624, forward strand.
GGCCGGGAAATGGCCCTGGAAGAAGCCCTCGTTGATCGTCACGTTCTTGACGCCGACGGCGGAGCTGTTGAGCACCACATCCACCACGCGGTCGATCAACAGGAAAGGGTAGCGATGCGGAATCGCCTGCATGATGCGGGCGATATCGATCACCTCGATAACCGTGCCGTGCGCGGGAGCGAGCGCCTCGGGTGCGGCCTGCTGTTCTGTCGTCGTTCCATCCATGGAATTGGTCCGGTTGCCTGATCGATCGTTTGACGTGTCTAGAGCCCATCGGGCACTCGGGTCTAGCTTCCCTTTGTTTCCCTGGACGCAGCATCGTCCGCGGATCGTCCGCGTGCAAGCTTGCGCAGCAGTGCAACGTGGCGAAAGAACTCGCGAACCGGCTGGGCCGGGCTGCCGATCACGTCCGCACCGGCGGGAACATCGTTCATCACACCGGCCTGCCCGCCGATGCGCGCCCTGCTGCCGATCTTCAAATGGCCGGCCAGCCCCGCCTGGCCGCCGATCATCACCTGATCGCCAACGGTGGTGGAACCGGATATGCCTACCTGGGACACGATCACGCAGCCGCGTCCAAGCGTGACGTTGTGGCCGATCATCACGAGATTATCGAGCCGCGATCCGGCGCCGATCACCGTATCGTGCATGGATCCGCGGTCGATCGTGGTGTTGGCGCCGATCTCCACGTCGTCCCCGATAACAACGCGGCCAAGCTGTGGCACCGTGAGAAACCCGGTATCGGCGACGGCGAAGCCAAATCCGTCCTGGCCGATGCGCGCCCCCGTGTAGATATAGACGCGGTTGCCGACCAGGGCATGGCTGATGCTGGCATGGGCGCCGACGCGGCAATCCCGCCCCAGCACCACGCCGGCGCCGATCACCGCATGCGGTCCGATCCGGCAGCCGGAACCAATCTCCGCCCCGGCGCCGATGACGACGAACGGGCCGACCTCGGCGGCCGAATCGACCCGGGCATCGGCATCGACCAGGGCAGACGGGTGAACGCCGGGGGAGACCGGCGGTTCCGGGTGGAACAGCGCGGCGACCCTGGCCCAGGCGACATAGGGCTGCTCCGTGATGATGGCCGCGGCCGCCTCGGGCACTCGGGACGCCAGGTCGGGATGCACGATCACCGCCCCGGCGCGGGTCGCATCGAGCGCGTTGGCGTATTTGCGGTTGTCGAGGAAGCTGACCTCATCGGGGCCGGCGGTTTGCAGCGGCGCGACGCCGGTCAGCATCAGCCGCCGCGGCGGCGCACTTGCCCCCGCCGCATCGGCCACCGCTGCGAGCGAGTGGGGGCCGGTGCGCCGGAAGAAGCGCGGATCCCCGGTGATGGGCTGGATGTCCATCCCGTACGGAACCGCGTGTTAGCGCTTCGGCTTGGCCGGAGCCGCCGGCGGCGGCGCGGCCGGTGGAGAGGCGGCGGGTGCAGCGACTGTCGGTGCGGGAGCCGCAGCGGGTGGCGTCGCGGCGGCGGCGGGCGCGGCCGACGGAGCCGGTGCTGCGGCGGCGGGCGGCGCCATCTGGGCCGGCGACACCCCATCTGGCGGAATCACCACCGACGGCAGGATCCGGTTGAGCTGGTCGACAACCTCCTGGCTCACGTCAAACTCGGGGGTGTTCAAAGCCACCTGGGCGCGGTGGAATACTATGTTCATCCCATGGCTGGCCGCCACCTGCTGCAACACGCCGGCCAGCGTCCGCTCGATCTGCGCCAGCGAATACTGCAGCGCTTCCTGGATGATACGGTTGCGGTCGCGGAATTTGCGCTGCGCCGTGGTGATCCGTTCCTGCAACTCGCGTTCCTTGGCACGGAGCTGTTCCTGCGAGACATTGCCGTGCTGCGCGCCGAATTTCTGCTGGAAATCACGCCAGGAAGCCTGTTCCTTCTGCGCGTCCTCGTTAAGTTTGCGGCGGCGTTCGCCGATCACCCGCTCGATCTCCTGCGCGGCCGTGGAAGCTCGCATGACATCGGGCACCGAGATCAGACCCGCCACGATCGCGGGGGGGCTGGACGCGCGCGGCAGGGTCGGCACCACCGGCGCTGGCGGCAGCTGCACCTGCAGCGGCGGGGGCTGGTCCTGCTCCTCGCCCTGCGGCTGGAAACCGCCCGGACCAGGATAATTCGGCTCGACAGGAGCCTGGCGCGGCGGAGCGGCGCGGGGACCGCCAGGCGGGGCCTGGCGCGGGCCGCCGGGCACGCGCTGCTGACCTGGAACGAACCAGTCCTGCTGCGCCAGCGCGGCCGGCTGAAAGGCGAACAGGCCGGCAGCCACGAATGTGGCCGCCGCGAGAATGCGGGTGTTGATCACTAGAACCTCGTGCCGAAGCCGAATCGGAATATCTGGGTTTGGTCGTATTTCTGCTTGACGACGAAGGGTGTCAAATCAAGGTTGATAAGGCCGAGCGGCGTCTGCCAGGAAATGCCGACGCCGACGCCGACCCGGGGGAGAGCGCTCTGGTAGATCGGCGGGCAGGCATTCGGATTGGCCGTGCCGGGGAAGGCATTCGGGCAATAGCCGGACTCGAAGCTGGCCTGGCTGTTGGAACCGACATCCACGAATGTCCGCCCGCTCAGGCCAAGATCGGCGGGAACCGGCAGTGGAAACCGCAGTTCGGTCGACTGGGTCCAGATGAAGCGCCCACCAAGGGCATCGCCGGTCTGGATATCGTGCGGACCGGCGCCGCCGGCCTCGAAGCCGCGCAAATTCTCGCCGCCCAGGAAGAACCGGTCGATGATATTTTCCTGCACGCCGAGGTTGAAGAAATAGCCGATGCCGCCGGAAACCGCGAGGACCCATTCCGGGTCGCCGAAATACCGCTCGAGCGGGATATATAGGCTGCCGTCCAGCTTGGTGCGGATGAATTGCGACGTGCCGCCAATGCCGGCGAAATCGGTACCCGCCCGGGTGACGAAGCCCTCATGCGGATTGATCCGGCTATCGCGGTAATCCAGGGTCAGCACCTGCCCGATCTGCGACAATGACGAATAGCCGGCCTGGTCGGTGATGTAGAAGCTGGCGCCCTGCGAGATGTTGGTCACGTCGCGGTCGATCAGCGAATAGGACCAGCCCTGGCTGAGATGCTCGTTGAACTGGTACCCGGCACTCAGCGTAAAGCCGATGCGCTTCTCGTCATAGACGGAGCTGCTGATGTGGTTCGTGGTGATGTAGAAGACGTCCGCGCCGGCAACCAGGTTGCGGTCAAGGAAGTACGGATCCGTCACGTAGGCGTCGATCGAGCTGCGCTTCTGCGCCAGTACGCCGTTGACCCCGGCGGCGACGCCCGTGCCGAGCAGGTTTCGTTCCCGCAAGCCGATATCCACCAGCGCGCCGGCGTCTGTCGAGTAGCCGCCACCGAACGACAGCTCGCCGGTTGCTTTTTCCTGCACGTTGACGTTGACCACCGTTTTGTCGGGGGTGCTGCCGGGCTGCGGCTGCATGTCCACGGCGCCGAAATATTGCAGATCGGTCAGGCGCGTGCGGGACTTCTTGATCAGCTGCATGTTCAGCGCGTCACCCTCGGCCAGGCGCATCTCGCGGCGGATCACCTTGTCCTTGGTGCGGACATTGCCCTGGATGTCGATGCGTTCGACATACACACGGGGACCTTCGTTTACCTCGAACACGAGGTTGACGATATGCTTGGCATTGTCGCGGGTAATCCGCGGCTTCACGTCCACGAACACGGTGCCGCGGCGCTGCACTTCCTCGATCAGCTGGTCGACCGTCCGGCTGACGGCATCGCCGTCGTACCAGTCGCCCTCGGACAAGGACACGGTCGGCAGCAGCTCATCGCCGGTGATATGGCGCAGGGTGGAGTTCACCTTGATCGTGCCGAACCGGAAGCGCTCGCCCTCTTTCAGCGTGTAGGTCAGGAAGAAGGATTTGCGATCCGGCGACAGCTCCGCCTTGGCGTCCGTCACCTCGAAATCGATGTAGCCGTTCTTCAGGTAGAAGCGGCGCAGCAATTCCTTGTCGAAATTGACCCGCTCGGGGTCGTACTGGTCACTGCTGGACAGGAACCGCCACCAGGCCTGCTCGCGCGACTTGACGACCTCACCCAGCTTGCTTTCCGAAAACGCCTTGTTGCCGACGAACGCAATGCGGCTGACCAGCGTCGGCTCGCCCTCGTTGATCTCGAACACGACGTCCACGCGGTTCTGGTCCAGCCGGATGATCTTCGGCTCCACCCGCGCGTCGAAGCGAGCCTTCTTGGCGTACAGGTCGAGGATACGCTGGCGGTCGGCCTGGGCCTGGGCCGGGGTGAACACGGCGCGCGACTTCAATCCGAGCTCGGGCCGCAACTGATCGTCGGTGAGCTTCTTGTTGCCCTCGAAGGCGATGCGGTTGACCAGCGGGTTCTCGACCACATGCACCACCAGCACCGGACCGTCGCGGCGGATCGAGACATCCTGGAACAGGCCGGTCGAATAGAGGCTCTTCAGACTCCGGTCGACGCGATCCTGGCTGTAGCGGTCGCCAGACTGGATGAGCATGTAGGACACGATGGTGCCCGTCTCGATCCGTTCATTGCCCTCGACGCGGATGGAGCGGACGACCTCGCCGGATGGGGCAACATCCCGCAGCCGGGCGCCTGTCGGCCGCGTCGCGGAACCCGGGGGTGCCTGGCGTATTCCCGGCTGAGGTGCTTGGGCGGCGGCCATGTCAGACATGAGCGGCGATAGCGCGGTCAAAAGACATACCACGGCGAACAGCGCGGAGCGGATGCGGATCAAAAGGCTGTTCTCCTCAAAGGACCCCGCCCGGACGGCACGGCCTGCACCACAGATGTCCCCCGGTAAGCGGATTCCCCCCTGGGCAGCGCGCACAATAGCCGCCGCATCGGATGCGCGCCACCCGGGGAAGCCAGGGAACATGCCGGGACGTGATCAACCAGCGCGGTTTTGCCGCCCCAATGCATCCGGCTAGCCGATCAGGCCAGCCACCCAGCGGAAAATACCGAGGTGAGTCAGGTCATTCCATGTGGCAAAGACAAAAAGGGCGGCAAGCAGGGCCAGCCCCGCCCGGTAGCCGGCCGCCTGGGCACGCGGGGGCAGCGGCCGTCCGCGCAGCGCTTCCAGCAGGTAGAACACCAGATGCCCGCCATCGAGAATCGGGATCGGGAACAGGTTGATCAGCCCCAGATTGACCGACAGCACGGCGATGAACGAGATCAGGCTGGCGATCCCGAGCTGGGCCACCTGGCCGGAGAGCTGGGCGATGCGCAGCGGCCCGCCCAAATCCTCGGTGCCGCGCGCGCCGGACAGCATCTGGCGCACGCCGGCGAAGGTCTGCGCCGTCACGTCCCAGGTCTGGGCGACGCCGGCGACGATGGAGCCGGCGATGCCGAGGTGCACGAATTCCACCTTGCCGCCGCGAATCCCCAGCATGCCGGTCTTACCGTCCGGCTGCGTGCCGATCAGCACCGGCAGATCCAGCTGCTGCTCACCGCGGCGCACCCGCACGTCCAGCTTCTCGGCCGGATGGGTGGAGACGATGTGCTGGATGTCCTCGAAATTGTTGATGGCCACGACCCCGAAGCCCGGGCCACCGATCGTCTCGATCCGATCACCGGGCTGCAGCCCGGCCCGCGCGGCGGCCGAATCCGAGACCACCTCGCCCACCTCCGCCAATGTCACGGGACGGCCGGCAACCATGAAAAGGCCGGAGAACAGCACCATGGCGAGCAGGAAATTGGCGATCGGGCCGGCGGCGACAACGATGGCGCGCGACAGCACGGATTTCTCGTGGAAGGTGCGTCCGGTCTGCCAGCGCGCCCGTTCCTCCGGGGTGACATCCTCCTCGCGCTCCTGGCCGTGCAGCTTCACGTAGCCGCCGAGCGGCAGCCAGCACAGCTTCCAAACAGTGCCGCGCCGGTCCGTCCAGCTGGCGAAGGCGTTGCCGAAGCCGATGGAGAACGCTTCCACGAACACGCCGCGCCAGCGAGCGGCGAGGTAGTGGCCGAACTCATGCACGAACACCAGCACGCCGAGCACGACCACGAAGGCCAGGCCACTGCGGAGGAAGTCGGGGATCGCCTGGAACACGGTGTTGATATCCTTAGGTCTTGCAGGAGGTCTTGCAGGTCCGGATCGGGAGAGAAAAGCCAGTCATGCGGCGTGCGCAGCGACGAACCGTTCGGTCTCGGCGCGCGCTGCTGCGTCGAGCGCCACCACATCGTCCAGATCGACCGCCGGGCGCGGCCCCATCCGATCCAGCACACGGCCGACCGTCCCGGCGATATCCAGGAAGCCGATGCGGCGCTGCAGGAACGCCTCGACCGCGATCTCGTTGGAAGCGTTCAGAATCGTGGGGGCGCCGCCGCCGGCCCGCAAGGCCTCCCGTGCCAGTTTCATGGCCGGAAAGCGCTCGAGATCGAGTTCGGCGAAATCCAGCGCGGCGATCTGCGCCAGATCAAGCCGCGGCGAACTGGTCTGCATCCGTTCCGGCCAGGCCAGGGCGTGGGCGATGGGAATGCGCATGTCCGGCGCGCCGAGCTGTGCCATCACGCTGCCGTCGGAATAGAAGACCAGGCCGTGGATCACCGACTGGGGATGCACCAGCACGCCGATGGCGCTTTCTTCCAGGCCGAACAGGCGGGCGGCCTCGATCACTTCCAGGCCCTTGTTCATCATCGTCGCGCTGTCGATGCTGATCTTGGCGCCCATGGTCCAGACCGGATGGCGCAGCGCCTTCTCCGGCGTCGCGGCCGCCATTTCGGCCAGGGTGGCGGTGCGGAACGGGCCGCCGGACGCGGTCAGCACGATCTTCTCCACCGCGCCGCGATTGCCGTCGGCGAGAGACTGGAAGATGGCGTTGTGCTCGCTGTCCACCGGCAGCAGGGTGGCCCCGGCATCGCGCACCGCGCGCAGCATCACCTCCCCGGCGCAGACCAGGGCTTCCTTGTTGGCCAGCGCCACGGCGCCGCCGCGGCGGATGGCGGCGAGCGTCGGCGCCAACCCGACGGCGCCGGTGATGGCGGCCATGGTCCAGTCGGCCGGCAGCGATGCGGCCTCGATCACCGCTTCCCGGCCGGAGGCGATTTCGATCCGGTGGCCTGCCAGCGCGGCGCGCAGAACCGGCTCCTGCGCCGGGTCGCTGATCACCGCGCGCTCGGCGCCGAGTTCGATCGCCTGGGCGGCCAGCAATCCGGCGTTGCGCCCGCCCACCAGGGCGCGGACGCGGAAGCGCGGCGGCTGGCCGCCGGGGCGCGCACGCAGCAGATCCACCGTCTGGGTGCCGACACTGCCGGTGCTGCCCAGGATCGTGACCGATCTTGGAGTGCCAGCCATGGGGGCAACAGATGGGCTGGATTGCGCCGGTTGGATTCCAGCCGAGACGTGTCCTGTTGAGTTCATGGCGACACAACTACTCCACGTCCGAGGGCGAAAGCCAGCGCGGCGGCAGCCGGTGCCGCGGCAAGCAGGCCGTCCAGCCGGTCGAACACTCCGCCATGGCCAGGGATCAGCCAGCCGGAATCCTTCACGCCGAAGTGGCGCTTGATGGCGCTCTCCAGCAGATCACCGGCCTGGGAGACGGCGCTGAGGGAAGCGGCCAGCGGCAACAGCCATCCAATACTGCCGGCACCCAGCCCAAGCCAAAACGCGGCGCCGCCCCCCACCAGGGATGCCGCTATCAGGCCGCCGATGGCCCCCGAGCGGGTCTTGCCCGGAGAGATCGCGGGGGCCAGCTTTGGCCCGCCGATGGTCCGCCCGGCGACATACGCGCCGACATCGCTGGCCCAAACCACCAGCAGCAGCAGCAGGACATTGGCCAGGCCCGATGCCGGCATGGCCCGCAGCCAGACCAGCGCGACCGTGCCGAAACCGATATAGGGCAGGCCCGCAGCCAAACTGGCGGCGCGCGGTGCCTTGCGGCCGGTCTGCCAGATCACCGGCCCGGCCAGCACGGCGAACGCCGCCCCCGCCGCCGCGTCCCCCTTCACCGCCATGACCCAGACCGCGAACACGCATACCAGCAGGGAAAGCCCGGCCGGCGTGACCAGCTTGTGACCGTTCAGGGCGATCCACTCGGTAGCGAGACCGAACGCCGCCGCCCCGACCAGCAGCGCCCATGGCCAGCCGCCCGCCCAGAGGCAGTACAGCGCCAGCGGCGCCAGGACGGCGGCCGAGGCCAGACGCTTGGGCAGATCCCGCCAGCGGCGCGTGCGCCCGTCAACCGGTTCGCTGGGCGGCGGATCAGGCGGCGATGGAACGGACCGGTCCAGGTCGGGGGTCAGGTTGGCCGGGCGCCGAAGCGGCGTTCACGGCGGGCGTATTCGGCCAGGGCCTCGGCAAAATGCAATGGGCCGAAATCCGGCCACAGCACGTCCATGAACACCAGTTCCGCGTAGGCCGCCTGCCATAGCAGGAAATTCGAAAGCCGCTGCTCGCCACTGGTGCGGATAACCAGATCCGGGTCCGGCATGCCGGCGGTAAAGAGCGCGGAGGCGAACATCGTCTCGTCGATCGCATCGGCATCGATCCGGCCTTCCCGCGCCGCGACGGCCAGGCTGCGGGCGGCGGCGGCGATCTCGTCGCGCGCGCCGTAGGACAAGGCCACGACCAGGTTCAGCCTTGTGTTGCCGGCGGTCATGCGTTCGGCATCGGTCAGGGCGCCGGCGATATCAGGGTCGAAGCGCGTCCGGTCGCCGATGAAACGCAGCCGCACGCCGTTCGAATGAAGTTCGGCGATTTCGTTCTTCAGGTAGTGGCGCAGCAGTCCGGTCAGATCCAGCACCTCGGATGCCGGGCGTTGCCAGTTCTCGCTGCTGAAGGCGTAGATCGTCAGCCAGGCGACGCCGCTTTGGATCGCGGCCTCGATCGTGCGGCGCACGGCGCGCGCGCCCTCGCGATGGCCGGCAACACGGGGCAGGAACCGCGCGCTGGCCCAGCGGCCATTGCCATCCATGATGACCGCGACATGCGTGGGCAACGACACCGGTTCGGCCGGCTGCGGCCGGCTTCCGTCGGCAGGCCCGGGCAGCGGTTTGGGGCGCTTCTGGGTGGCGGAGGACATCCTGGTGATCAAACCTGTTTAATATCGCGTTCCTTGTCCGCGAGGCTCTCGTCGATCCGCTTGATGTAGCCGTCGGTGAGCTTCTGCACCTCATCGGACCAGGTCTTGGCGACGTCCTCGCCGATTTCGTGCTTCTTCTCGAAGCCCTTGATCTGTTCCATGCCGTCGCGCCGCACGGCGCGGACGGAAATCTTGGTGGCCTCGGCATAGCGCCCGGCGGCCTTGGCGAGCTCGGTGCGCCGCTCGGCGGTCAGCATCGGGATCGGCACGCGCACCAGCTGGCCGTCGATCTGCGGATTAAGGCCGAGGCCGGATTCGCGTATGGCCCGGTCCACGGCGCCGACCATCGTGCGGTCCCAGACCTGCACCGTCAGCATGCGGGACTCCGGAACGCCGATGGTGCCGACCTGGGTGATCGGCACTTCCGACCCGTAGGCCTCCACCCGCAGCGGTTCCAGCAGCGCCGGGCTGGCGCGTCCGGTGCGCAGACCGGCGAATTCACGCTTCAAGGTTTCCAGCGCTCCGTCCATCCGGCGGCTGAGGTCCTGCTTCAGGTTGTTCAGGTCGGCTGCCATGGCATCCCCCTTTCACGCTAAATGATGGGTCACGCGATATACTCGCACGCTACTGGCGTTCCACGATCCTGGTGAAGTTCCCCTCGCCGCGCATCACCTGGGCGAAGGCACCGGGGGCGTGGATGTTGAACACCAGGATCGGCAGACGGTTTTCCCGCGCCACGCTGATCGCGGCGGCGTCCATCACGTTCAGGTCGCGCGACAGCACGTCCAGATAGGTCAGCTCCTCGAACCGCTTGGCATTGGCGACCTTGCGCGGATCCGCGGTGTAGACGCCGTCCACCTGGGTGCCCTTCAGCAGGCAGTCGCAGCCCATCTCGGCGGCGCGCAGCGCCGCGGCGGTGTCGGTGGTGAAAAACGGGTTGCCGGTGCCGGCGGCGAATACCACCACCCTGCCCTTCTCCATGTGACGCATGGCGCGGCGGCGGATATAGGGCTCGCAGACCGACGACATCGGAATGGCGGACTGCACCCGCGTCGCCACGTTCTTGCGTTCCAGCGCGTTCTGCATGGCCAGCGCGTTCATCACTGTCGCCAGCATGCCCATGTAGTCGGCCTGGGCGCGGTCCATTCCACTGGCGGCGCCGGAGACGCCGCGGAAGATGTTGCCGCCGCCGATCACCAGGCAGACCTCGACGCCCATGGCGACGACGTCCCCGACATCGGTGGCGATCGCGGCGACTGTATCGGTGCACAGGCCGTATTCCCGCTCGCCCATCAGGGCTTCGCCGGATACCTTGAGCAGGACGCGTCTGTATTCCGGCGCTGGGGACATGCGGTCCGTTCAGGAAGATGTGGAAGCGGAAGCGCCGTCATAGAGCGCCGGCCGGCGGCTAACAAGCCGGGGATCGCCCGGAACTGAAGCTATCGAATAACATGACCCCCACCGCGACGGGAAATGCTGCCGGTTAAATCTCCTCCACCCGTTCAACCCCCGGCACGATCTTCAGCGCCTGGGCCAATCGCGGGGTCACATTGAAGCCTCCCGGCAGGGCGATTTCGACCGATTGGGCGTCCTCCAACCGGGGGATCAAGATGACCTGCCCCCGCCCCGCGCCTTCCCGACCGAGCAGCGACCGGATCTGCTCGATCCCGTCCGTCTGCCGCAGCCAGACCCGCATGCCGGCCCCGGCGATTGTGGCCGCCTGGTCCAGGGCCATCGCATCCTGCGCGGTGATGCGCAGCGACTCGCCTTCCAGCTTGAGGTCCACCGTGACCAGCACGTTCTGTCCCACCGCCAGGATCGAGCGCGAGCGGGTGAGCACCTCGGAAAACACCGTCACCTCGAACGAACCGGAGGCGTCCGACAGCCGGATCCAGGCCATCCGGCTGCCGGTGCGGGTGATCCGCTCCTTCGCCGCGATCACGGTGCCGGCGAGCTTGGCGCGGCTGACGCCGGCCTTGGCCCGTGCTTCGATCTGGTTGCTGGCAATGGCGCCGATGCGGCGCAGGGTCTGGGCATAGACATCCAGCGGGTGCGCGGTCAGGTGAAAGCCGATCGCCTCCGCCTCGAAGCCCAACCGCTCGATCGGCGGCCAGTCCGGCATGTCCGGCAGGCGCAGCGCCTCGGGCTTGTCGCTCGCGCCGCCGAACAGCCCGATCTGGCCGCTTTGCTTTTCCTCGGCATCGGCCTGGGCGCGTCGGACGATGATGTCGGCGGCGGCGAAGATCCGCGCGCGGTTCGGCTCCAGGCTGTCGAACGCGCCGGCGCGGGCGAGGTTCTCGATCTGCGTTGCGGCTGATCTGTTTAGGATCGATTCGTGCGGCAAAATCTGCGATGTCGGCAAAGTCCCGATCGCCGCGCGCGGCGACCAGCGCTTCCATCGCGGACTGGCCGACCTTCTTCACCGCCGCCAGCGCATAGCGGATGGCGAGCCTGCCGTCCTCCATGCGTTCGACCGTGAAATCCGCCCCGGAGCGGTTGATGTCCGGCGGCAGGATCTTGGTGCCCGCGCGCTCGGCTTCCTGTTTCAGAGCCGCGAGCTTGTCGGTGTTGCTGATCGCCAGGCTCATGCAGGCGGCGATGAACACGACCGGGTGGTTCGCCTTCATCCACGCGGTCTGATAGGCGACCAGGGCATAGGCGGCGGCGTGCGACTTGTTGAAGCCGTAATCGGCGAATTTTGCCATCAGGTCGAAGACCTCTGTGGCTTTCTCTGCCGGTATGCCGCGCCCCATGGCGCCCTTGGTGAAGATCTCGCGCTGCTGTTCCATCTCCGCGCGGATCTTCTTGCCCATCGCGCGGCGCAGCAAATCCGCGCCGCCCAGGCTGTAGCCGCCCATCTTCTGGGCGATCTGCATCACCTGTTCCTGGTAGACCATGATTCCATAGGTTTCCCCCAGGATCTCCCGCAATTCCTCGTGCGGCGGCTCCCATGCCTCGCCGTGCTTGCGGCGGCAGTAATCGGGGATATTGGCCATCGGACCCGGCCGGTACAGCGCCACCGCGGCGATCAGGTCCTCGAACCGGTCGGGGCGCATCTGGCGCAGCGTGTCGCGCATGCCCTGGCCTTCCATCTGGAACACCCCGCCGGCATCGCCGCGCGCCAGCATCTCATAGGTTTTGGCGTCATCCAGCGGCAGCCGGTCGAGATCAACATCGATCTCCAAGCTGCTTGAGAAAGCGCACCGCGCGCTGCAGGATGGTGAGCGTGGTCAGCCCCAGGAAGTCGAACTTCACCAGCCCGGCCTGCTCGACATATTTCATCGAGTACTGGGTGACCAGGAAGTCCGATTTCGGATCGCGATACAGCGGCACCAGGTCGATCAACGGCCGGTCGCCGATCACCACGCCGGCGGCGTGGGTGCTGGCGTGGCGATACAGCCCCTCGATCTGCAAGGCGATTTCCAGCAGCCGGCGGACCGCCTCGTCCTGCTCGCGCATTTCCTGCAGGCGCGGCTCGCCGTCCACGGCTTCCTGCAAGGTCACTGGCTTGGCGGGATTGTTTGGGATCAGTTCCGCGACCCTGTTGACCTGGCCGTAGCCGAGGCCGAGCACCCGCCCGACGTCGCGCACGGCGGCGCGGGCCTGGAGCTTTCCGAAGGTGATGATCTGCGCCACCCGATCCCCGCCATATTCGCGGCGGACATAGTCGATCACCTCGTCGCGGCGGTCCTGGCAGAAATCGATGTCGAAGTCGGGCATCGACACGCGTTCGGGGTTCAGGAAGCGCTCGAACAGCAGGTTGAACTGCAGGGGATCGAGATCGGTGATGGTCAGCGCCCAGGCGACCACGGAGCCGGCGCCCGAGCCGCGGCCCGGACCGACCGGGATGCCGTGGGACTTCGCCCATTGGATGAAGTCGGCGACGATCAGGAAGTAGCCGGGAAAGCCCATCTTCTCGATGACCGACAGTTCGTATTCCAGGCGCTCGCCGTACCGTGCCCGAGCGGCTTCGTCGGCATCAACCGCGTCCATCCGCCGGGCCAGCCCTTCCCGCGCCATCGCCGTCAGGGTCTCGGCCTCGGTTGCGCCCTCGCGCACCTTGGGGCACACCGGCAGCAGCGGCTTACGGGATTCCGCCATCACCGCGCAGCAGCGCGCGATCGCCAGCGTGTTGTCGCAGGCTTCCGGCAGATCGGCGAACAGCGCGCGCATCTCGGCGGCGGGCTTGAACCAGTGGTTCGGCGGTAACCCGACGCCGGTCCTTTTCCGACAACAGCCGGGCCTCGGCGATGCAGAGCAGCGCGTCATGCGCCTCATGCATCGAAGGCTTGGCGAAGAAGCAGTCATTGGTGGCGACCAGCGGCACGCCGGCGTCGTCCGCCAGAGTGATCAGCCCCGGCTCGATATTGCGCTCGACCGGCAGGCCATGACGGTGCAGTTCCATCATCACGCGGCCGGGGAAGGCCTCGGCCATCCGCGCCAGCAGGCGCTCGGCATCCGGCTTCTGATCCTCCGCCAGCAGACGGGCAATCGGCGCCGAGCGTGCCGCCGGTCAGCAGGATCAGGCCGCCGGCGTTCTCGGCGAGGACATCGAACGGCAGTTGCGGCTTCAGGCCGGGATCGCTCTCCAGGAACGCGCGCGAGGACAGGCGCTGGAGATTGGCGAGGCCTTCGGCGTTCTGCGCCAGCAGCACCAGAGGATCGGGCGCCAGACGCGGGTTGTCGGCGCGGGCCAGGGCAATCTGGCAGCCGATGATGGGCTGGATGCCCTTGGACGTGCAGGATTGGCTGAATTCCAGCGCGCCGAACAGGTTGCCGCTATCGGTGATCGCCACCGCCGGCATGCCGGCATCCCGGGCCAGCGCGGCGATCTTGTCGGCCTTGATGGCCCCCTCGCTCAGCGAATAGGCGGAGTGGACTCGGAGATGGACGAAATCGGCATGGGGCATAGACTGAGGTTAGAAGAAGATGCCGATTAAAGAAGAAGACGCTGATGAGAAGAAGACTTGGGCAAAAGGGAGAGAGACATGCGCGACTACCGCTTCGACCACGTCCATCTGCGCTGCTCCAACCCGGAGGCGACGGCGCATTTCTTCGAGACGATGTTCGCCGCCGAGGTGAAGCGCGACGTCTACCCGCCCGGCACGCTGTATCCCGGCCAGCCGCGCCTGGTGATGAAGGTGGGCGGCCAGACCGTGCTGATCGCGCCGGCGCATCCCAAGGATCCCACCGCCCCGGCGCCCGGCTTTCCGCATTACGGCGTGGAGCATATCGGCCTGACGGTGGACGATGTGGACGCGGCGGCGGCGGAACTGCGTGCCAAGGGAGCCGAAATCCCCATCGGCCCCCTCACCCGCAGCCCCGGCCTGCGCCTGGCCTTCGTGCGCGGGCCGGACGGGGTGATGGTGGAGATCGTGCAGCGCTGAGGCCCGGCCTCGCCCTAAGGTAACGGCCTCAGAGCAGCGGCGGCACCACCCGGCGATACAGATGCCAGGTGGCGTGGCCGAGCACCGGCAGCACGATCACCAGGCCCAGGAACAGCGGGATCGAGCCCAGCACCAGGCCGACGGCGACGATCAGGCCCCACATCGCCATCGGCAGCGGATTCTTGCGAACGGCGCGAATCGAGGTGCGGATGGCGGTGCCCAGGCCGACGGGATGATCGAGCAGCAGCGGGAACGACACCACGCTGATCGACAGCACCGCGAGAGCGAACAGGAATCCGGCACCGACACCGAGGACGATCATTTCCCAGCCGGCCGCGGTGTAGACCACGTCATGCACGAACGCGGCGATCGACGCCGGCGGCTGCGGGCCCAGCGTGAGCCGGAAGATCGCGTCCGCTACCGCCAGCCAGGCGAGGAAGACCGCCACCAAAATGACGCCCAGCATGGCGATGGCGCCGATCGAGGGGGCGCGCAACACGCCGAAGACGTCGGTCCATTTGACCTCCTCGCCCTTCTCGCGCCGTCGGCTCATTTCATTGAGCCCGACCGCGGCGAGCGGGCCAACCAGGGCGAAGCCCGAAACCATCGGGAAGACCAGGGGGACGAAGTCGTAGCCGAACGCCAACCGGGCGAGGATGAAGCC
This sequence comes from uncultured Alphaproteobacteria bacterium, assembly GCA_963839645.1. Classification (GTDB taxonomy): domain Bacteria; phylum Pseudomonadota; class Alphaproteobacteria; order Acetobacterales; family Acetobacteraceae; genus PALSA-911. The sequence continues at coordinate 183,698 of CAWIVZ010000008.1, forward strand.
CATGACCGGATAGAACAGGCACAGGAACACGATATCGGTCCGGTTGGCATGGAAATCCTCGTGCCCCTGGATCAGCGCATCCATGACATCGCCCACGCCGATCCGGCGCACCGGCAGCGCCGCCCGGGATTGGCCGGCGAGGTGGGTTTCCTCCTGCTCGGACCAGTACTCGTCCGGACTGGCAGAGCCGACGCTGCGGCCCGCGATGTGTAACCGATCCCAGATCCAGGCTGGGGGACTTTGAATGGTCATGCCGGCGCCTCCCGAAATGAGTGATCCAAGGGGAACGCAGCCGAGCCGTGGCGGGCTCGTGAGGGTCTTACGCGTGTTCGATCGTGTCGGTATTCAAGCGTCGGCGTCTGTCTCGGCGGCGTGGCGGCCACGGCGGAGGAGCGACCCACGGGGCCAATATAAAGTTACCCGGCCCGCCTGTCTTCAAGAATACCACCGGGCCCTGGGCAATCGGGCCGGCGGCCTGGTGTCAGCCGGCCGGCGCCAGCCTGCCGTCGCGCAGGGTCACGGTCCGGTCCATCCGCGCCGCCAGTTCCGGATTATGCGTCGCGATCAGCGCGGCGACGTTCTGGCCGCGGACGATGTGCAGCAGCTCTTCGAACACCACCGCCGCCGTAGCGACGTCCAGGTTGCCGGTGGGCTCGTCGGCCAGCAGAACCTTCGGCGCGTTGGCCAGGGCGCGGGCGATGGCGACGCGCTGCTGCTCGCCGCCCGACAGCTTGCCGGGCAGGTGATCGAGCCGCGCCTCAAGGCCAAAGCCGGACAGCAGGGCCACCGCGCGGGCGCGGGCATCGCGGCGGGACGTGCCGGCGATCATCTGCGGCAGCATGACGTTCTCGATGGCGGTGAACTCGCCGAGCAGGTGATGGAACTGATACACGAAGCCGATCGCATCGCGCCGGATCGCTGTCCGGTCCTTATCCGACAGCCTGCCGGCATCGCGGCCCTGCACGATCACCTGGCCGCCGTCGGGCTGCTCCAGCAGGCCGGCCAGGTGCAGCAGCGTGGACTTGCCGGCCCCGGAAGGCGCGACCAGGGCGACGATCTCGCCGGGCCGCAGCGCCAGATCGGCGCCGCGCAGCACCGGCAAGCTGCCGGCCTCCGTGCGGTAGGTCCGAACGACGTCCTTCAGGACCAGCGCGTCACTCATGGCGCAACGCCTCTACCGGATCGGTTCTGGCGGCACGCCAGCTCGGATAGACCGTCGCCAGCAAGGACAGCGCCAGTCCCAGCAGCACCACGCGGATCACGTTCGGCCAGTCCACCTTGTCCGGCAGGGTCGTCAGCATGAATACCGAGGAGTCAAATACCCGCCCGCCGGTCATGTCCTCGATGGCGTGCTGGATCGCCACGATGTTGCGGCAGAACACGACGCCGATGATCGTGCCGATCGCCGTGCCGGCGACCCCGACGAAGGCGCCGCACATCAGGAAAATGCGCAGGATCGCCGCCGAACTGGCGCCGATCGTGCGCAACACCGCGATATCCGCCCGCTTGTCCTTCACCAGCATGATCAGCGAGGAAATCACGTTGAACGCGGCAACCAGGATGATCAGGCCGAGGACGATGAACATCGTGTCCTTCTGCACCTGCAGCACGCCGACGATCTGGTCGTTGGCATGGCGCCAGTCACGCAGCAACACCTGCCGGTCCCCCAGCACCCGGCGCAACGGCCCGACGATGGCCTGCACCTGCTCGGGGTCCTGGACGCGGATCTCCATGCCGGTGACGGCGTCGGGCTTCTGGAAGTAGATCTGGGCGGCTTCCAGCGGCAGGAACACCACGCTGTCGTTATAGCTGGCGATGCCGGCGTCGAAGACCGCCACCACCCGGTAGGCGCGCACGCGGGGAATGGTGCCGAAGGCGGTGGCCGCGCCCTGCGGCGAGACCACCGTCAACGTGCTGCCGATGCGCAGCCGGTAGAGGTTCGCCAGGCCGACGCCGACGACGATGGCATCGCCGCCCTGGAAGTCGTTCAGGCTGCCGGCAAGGATGCGGCTGCTGATGGCGTGCAGCGACCGCAAATCCTCCCGGGCGATGCCGCGCACGAGCCCGCCGCGCGCCGCGCCATTCGGACCGGTAAGGAGAGCCTGGCCGTCCAACGTCGGGATGACCGAGGTCACCCCCGGCAGCCCCGCGATGCGGTCTCGCAGCTCGATGAAATGATCGATCTGTTCGCCGGCATACGCCTCGATCGTGATATGCCCGTTCAGGCCGAGAATGCGGCTGACCAGCTCGGTCTGAAAGCCGCTCATAACCGAGGAGACAACGATCAACGTGGCGACGCCGAGCGCAATGCCCACCAGCGAAAAGATCGCGATGATCGAGACGAACCGCTCCCCCTTGCGCGCGCGCAGATAGCGGCCGGCGACGGCGCGTTCGAAGGGGCCGAACATGCTAGTGGTCCGATGCCAACGGGCACTTCAGCCCGTTGGCTGAATTGGCCCACAAAATCAAGCTAGTGCTCTGACGCATGCTGAACCATCCCAATGAGTCAGAGCACTAGCTGATCTTGGCCAACACGCTGTCCAACGACATTTCCGCGCGCTCGCCGCTGGAGCGGCGCTTCAGTTCCACCATGCCGTTGGCCGCGCCGCGCGGGCCGACGATGATTTGCCACGGCAAGCCGATCAGGTCGGCGTCATTGAACTTCACCCCGGCCCGGTCGGCCCGATCGTCATAGATCGCGTTGCCGCCGAGCTTCGCATACAGGTCCTCGCAGATGCCGTCACAGGTCGCGTCGCCCTGCTTGAGGTTCAGGATCGAGGCCTTGTACGGCGCGATCGCGTCCGGCCAGATGATGCCGGCCTCGTCGTGCCCGGCTTCGATCACCGCGCCGACCAGACGGGAGACGCCGATGCCGTAGCTGCCCATTTCCGGGATGATCTGCGCGCCGTCCGGCCCGGCGACGCTCATGCCCATGGCCTTGGAATACTTGGTGCCGAAATAGAAGATATGGCCGACCTCGATGCCGCGGCCCTCGCGCTTGCGCTCGGCGGGTACCGCGCCCCAGGCGGCGAGATCGTGCTTTTCCTCGGTTGCCGCGTACAGGCTGGTCATCTTGGCATAGAACGCGTCGAGATCGGCCGGCTTGTCGTAATCGAACGCGGCATGAACCCAATCGATGTTCTCGAATTCGCCGTCGTAGAACACCTGGCTTTCACCGGTAGGGGCCAGCACGATGAATTCATGGGAAAGATCGCCGCCGATCGGTCCGGTGTCGGCAACCATCGGGATGGCCCGCAGGCCCATGCGCTGGAAGGTGCGCATATAGGCCAGCATCATCTTGCGGTAGCTGATCACGGCGGCGGCGTAGTCCAGATCGAAGCTGTAGGCGTCCTTCATCAGGAATTCGCGCCCGCGCATCACGCCGAACCGCGGGCGGACCTCGTCGCGGAACTTCCACTGGATATGGTACAGAATCTGCGGCAATTCACGATACGACTTGATCGAACCCTGCAGCAGATCGGTGACCATCTCCTCGTTGGTCGGCCCGTACAGCATCCGCCGGTCGTGGCGGTCGATGATGCGCAGCATCTCCTTGCCGTAATCCTCGTAGCGGCCGCTCTTCTCCCAAAGCTCCGCCGGCTGGATGGTCGGCATCAACAGTTCTTGTGCGCCGGCGGCGTCCTGCTCCTCGCGCACGATCTGCTCGATGTTGCGCAGCACCCGCAGGCCAAGCGGCAGCCACGCATAGATGCCGGCCGAGGTCTGACGCACGAGGCCGGCGCGCAGCATCAGCCGATGCGAGGCGATCTGCGCCTCGGCGGGGGTTTCCTTGAGCGTGGGCAAGAAGCTGCGGGTCAGACGCATCTGGGCGATTTCCGTGGAAGTGGGAGGAGAACTCGGCGGCGGACCCTAGACGGCAATGCCGCGTGCCGCCAGATGCGCGCCGAAGCTGGATGCCTGGGGCCTGTAAGAGACAACTATTGTGCGCTGCACAATGGGGGCTGCGCAAGAAAACCTCACTTACTGACGGACAGACAGAAGAAAAAAAGGTGACATGGGTGCGGGTTCCCGCTAATCAGGCTTTGGTTCGTCAGGATGGCGCCACGGGCCAGGTTTGGGGAGGAAACGCCAACCAGACGGCAGGACGAGGGGTTCCTCGTTCTGACCGTGCTGGCGAAGGCCCTGATAGCGCGTCGGGCCGGATGAGCCCTCGGCCATTCACTCCGAAATATCTTTGAATACCGGCCTATTATAGCCGGGAATGCCATCGTCGTCAGGACGCGCGCGCCCGTACGCTCAGGCGCGAGCCGGGCATCGATTTCCCGGTCACGCCATTCCCGACACTGCCCACACGGTCACCAACGCGCCGGTCCGGCGGATCGTTCCGACGGCCGGCGGCGAAGGAAACCCGTCGCGGCTCAGGCAGCGTTTGACTTGTCGAGCACCGGCTGGAAGGCCTCGGTCGCCTTCTTCAACTCGGCCGCCGGATCGGCGCCGCCGATCATGTTGGTCAGCGCCACGCCGATGGTGTCGCGGAACTCGGTGACCGGCACGATCTCCGGCAGGCCGGAGCGCGCGATCTTCAGGCTGGCGAGCGCCGTGTCGAACCAGTCCGGCTTGAACGGGCTGCCGGCACGAACATCGGCGTTGGTGTATGGGCTGGCGCGCGGCGGCGTGCCGGCGCCGGAGCGAAGGTAGTTGTTCGCCATCGTCTTGCCGGCGGCCCACTGAACATACAGCCAGGCCGCGGTCTTGTTCTTGCTCGCAGCCGGAATGCCGACCGCGTCCATGAAGGTGGCGGACCATTGCCCCTTCGGGCCGGCGGGCACCGTGGTGAAGCCGACGCTGTCGGCCACTTTCGACTTGGTCTTGTCGATCAGCGGCGCGGTGAAGCCGATCGCGTCCCACCACATCGCCGCGCGGCCCTGGCTGAACGTGGTCTGCGCCTCGTTCCAGTTGAACCCGACCGAGCCCGGCGGGGCACATTCGCGCATCAGCCGCTGGTAGTATTTCGCGGCCTCGATCGCTGCCGGCGTATCGGTCAGCAGCGTCTTGCCGTCAGCGGTGACGGTCTCCTGGTCGTAGCCGAGCAGGATGTTGTCGTACAGCACCACGTTGGCGTTCTTCAGGCCGCGCCCGACAAACCCGGCGATGCCCTTGTCCTTGTCGGTCAGCTTGATCGCGGCATCCATCATCTCGGCATGGGTCTTCGGCACCGCGACGCCTTTGGCGGCCAGCAGGTCCTTGTTGTACATCAGGATAAAAAGATCCTGATTGACCGCAAGCACGTTGATTTTGCCGTCGGGCCCGGTGGCGACCTTCATGCCAGCCGGGAAGAAATCCGCCATGTCGAAATCCGCTGCGGTCAGCGAGGGATTGTTGATGTAGGGGCGCAGATCCTCCATCCATTTCGCCCGCTCGATCAGGCGCTTCTGCACGTGCATGCCGACATTGACCACGTCGAAGCTCGGGCGCCCGCTGGCCATCTCCATCGCAACCTTGGGCCGCTGTTGCTGCTCGGGGATCTGCTCGAAGCCGACCTTGATGCCGGTCAGCTCCTCGAACTCCTTCTGATGCAGCTTCACCGCGTCGCCGCGCGGCGACAGCTGGAAATTGACCTCGATCTTGCTGCCCTTGGCCTGTTTCCAGTCGAAGGCGGATTGCGCATTGGCACGTTCGACGATGGCGGGGGCGGCAAGCAGGCCGGCGGATGCGGCCAGCAATTGGCGACGGCGGATCATAGTGTCTCTCCCTTGGCGCGCGCTTCGGCGCATGGATAAGAGACTACCCCCTGTGGGGCCGGGTTAGGAAGACGGGCCGCCCGGAAATACGACCAGCTTGTAAAAGTCCGTCAAAATCAATCGGTTCGGTGAATTCGCCCTACCCGCTCAATCATCGCGGTGAACCCGCTCCATGCGCTCATGCCGCTCCTGCGCCTCGATCGACATGGTGGCGATCGGGCGGGCTTCCAGGCGGCGCAGGCCGATCGGCTCGCCGGTCTCCTCGCAGTAGCCGTAGGTGCCGGCCTCGATCCGTGCGAGCGCCTGGTCGATCTTGTTTATCAGCTTGCGGGCCCGATCGCGGGTCCGCAGTTCCAGCGCCCGGTCGGTCTCCACGCTGGCGCGGTCGGTGATGTCGGCTTCCAGGATGCCGCCCTCGGACAGGCTGGCCAGGGTGCCGTCCGCCTCGCGCAGCAGGTCCGAGCGCCAACGCAACAGCTTCTGCCGGAAATACTCGACCTGAACCGGATTCATGAACTCCTCGGCATCCGAGGGGCGGTAATCGGGGGGCAGTGTCACCATCATGCGGACCGGTCCTGCTTTGGCTCGCCGGGCCCCTGGCGGGGGATCGTGGGGACCGCGGCACCCGTCGTTACCGACTGGTAGGCGGGCCTATAGCAGCGTGCGGCATGGCCGCCAAGGGCCAGAAGCAAACCTTCAACGGGCTGACATAGAAGGATTTTAGCAAAGGCTCCAACTTCGTTTCACGTCAGGCGGCGTGTCAGTTCGATTTGCGCACGCAGCCCGATGGCCGCGACGACACCCCGCAACCCCGGGTCCGCCGCCGCCGGAATCGAGGCCGCCAGTCCCGAGAGGCGTTCCGACAGCATTCGGACATCCTCCGGCGACCCGTCAGGGCCGGTTCCCATCCCGGTCAGCAGCAATTGCAGCTCAGCCAGGGCGGAAAGCAGGGCCTGGCCATGCCGGCGAGCCTCCCGGTCGCGTGCGGCCGGGGCGGAAAGGGCATCCGCCGGCCCCCGCTCCTGCAATCCCAACAGGCCGGCCATGTAGGCGGCAAACACCGGCGCGGAATCGCCGGCTGCCGCTGCCTCCGCCGCCCCGGCCGCGTCCCCCGCTTGCGGCTCCCCCGCAGGCAAGGGCGGTAGCGCGAAGCCGCTGGTGCCGCCGCCTCCCCGCGCGGCTCGTCGCGCGGGCGACGCCGCGGGCGAGCGGCCAATTCCATCGATCATTGTCATGCGATCATCGTATCATGGCTCGGCGGCTCCTTCTTCCCGGCGGTGTCTGCCGCCCGGCATTTGCTGCCGGGCGTGCCGGGCTGAAAATGCAAGGCTTTCCGTCACATTCGCGAACGCCTCCCGATGGCATGGGGCTTGCGTGGCCAGCGAGCATGACCGGCAAACCTTTCAACCCTCCTAGCGAACGCCGTATCCCCGCCCCGCAGCGGCGCCGATCCGCGCCGGCCGCCCATGACCTTTGCCATGCGTGCGCTCGTCCTGCTGTCCCTCGCTTTGCTGTCCCTGGCTTTGCTGTCGCTGGGCGCGGCGGCCCCGGCCGCGGCGCAGATCCGCATCAAGGATATCGCCGATCTCGAGGGCGTGCGGTCCAACCAGCTGGTCGGGTACGGCCTCGTGGTCGGGCTCAACGGCACCGGCGACAAACTGGACAATTCAGTGTTCACCCGCCAGTCGCTGATCGGCATGCTGGAGCGGCTGGGCGTGAACACCCGCGACCAGGCCGCCAAGCTGCAGACCAAGAACGTCGCCGCGGTCATGGTGACCGCCGAACTGCCGGCCTTCGCACGCACCGGCGGACGGATCGACATTGCTGTGTCCGCGCTCGGCGATGCCACCAACCTGACCGGGGGAACCCTGCTGGTCACGCCGCTGCTCGGCGCGGACGGCGAGGTGTACGGCGTGGCGCAAGGGGCGCTGGCCACCGGCGCGATCGCCGCGCGCGGCGCCGCCTCCTCCGTTACCCGCGGCGTACCCACCTCCGCGCGGATCGCCAACGGCGCCACGGTGGAACGCGAGGTGCCGTTCCAGCTCGACAAGCAGGCCGGCACGCGGATCGACCTGCGCAACCCCGACCTGACCACGGCGCGGCGGATCGCCGAGGCGATCAACCACGCCATCGGCCCGATCGCCCGCGCCACCGATCCGCACACCGTCGCGCTCAACATGGAGGGCCGCGACCCGATCGAGACCCTGGAACGGATCGGGGATTTGCGGGTGCAGCCGGACACCTCGGCGATCGTGATCGTCGAGGAAGCCAGCGGTACCATCGTGATGGGGGCGAATGTCCGCGTCTCCACCGTGGCGATCGCCCAGGGCAACCTCACCATTCGCGTCACCGAGACGCCACAGGTAAGCCAGCCGGCCGCCCTGTCGAACGGCACGACCACGGTGGTGCCCCGCACCCAGATCCAGATCGACGACCAGAAGGATCGCAAGCTCGGGATCCTGCACGGCAGCGTGACCCTGCGCGACCTGGTCGCCAGCCTCAACGCGCTCGGGATCAGCCCGCGCGACATGATCAGCATCCTGCAATCCATCAAGGCCGCCGGCGCGCTGCAGGCCGATCTGCAGGTGCGATGATGGCTTCTCTCTCGTCTCCCCGCATCCTCTCCGCCCCGGCAACCGGCACCCCGTTTTCGCCGGACGCCAAAACGCTGAAGGCCGCCCGGGATTTCGAGGCGATGGCCCTCGGCCAATTGCTGCAGCCGATGTTCGAGACCGTGGACAGCGCCCATTCGATGTTCGGCGGCGGCTCGGCGGAAGAGACCTGGAAGCCGATGCTGGTCAATGAAATCGCCAAGAAGATCGCCGCCAGTGGCGGGCTCGGCCTGGCCGGTCCGGTGATGGCGGAAATGCTGCGCCAGCAGGAAGCGCATGCCGTGAACCCCGTTCAAAGGAGGCCAAAACCATGACCCCGGAACTCATCGACGCCGCCGGCCGGCTGGCCGACACCATCGCGCGGGAGAACGCGGCGCTGGACGCGCTGGATCTGGTGCGCGCGGCCGCCATGCTGGCCGAGAAGCAGGCGGCGATGGCGGCCTTCGGCGCCGCCGAGCGCCTGGCACAGCGGACCGGACCGTACATGATGGCCGGCCGGCAGCGCGAGGAGGTGCTGAAACAGGCCGAGCGGCTGCGCGCGCTGGCCGAGGAGAACAAGCGGCTGCTGGAACGCGCGATGGCGGTCCAGGGCCGGGTGATCGGCACCCTGGTCAGCGGCGTCAAGCCGGCAACACAGCGCTACGGGGCGCAGGGCAGCCTGCAACGCGCCGCCATCGGGGACGCCCTCGCGCGCTGCTCCTCGCGAGCCTGACATCCCTCGCCATCCCGGCTCCATTCCGGTTTGTTTGGTTTCTGCCGCGTGGCCGTGATAGGTGCGCCGCATGTCCCTGGTCTCGCCGGAAATCTGGAAAACCCTGCTGCGGCGCGTGCCGGCGGGCACGCCGTGCTCGGCGCCGGACCGATCCGCTGCTGGCACCGCCAACCGCGCCGGACGGCTGCTTCGTGCTCGGCCGCATCGCCCAGTCGCTGGACGGACGCATCGCCACGGCCTCGGGCGAATCCCGCTGGATCAGCGGCGAGGCCGACCTGGAACACACCCACCGCCTGCGCGCGCTGTCGGACGCGGTGCTGGTCGGTGCCGGCACGGTGCGCGCCGACGACCCGCAACTGACCACCCGCCAGGTCGAAGGCCCCTCGCCGGTCCGGGTGATCCTCGACCCCGCCCGACGCCTCGACGGCCGGTACCGGGTATTCAATGAAGGCCCGCCCACCCTGCTGGCCTGCGCGGCGGGAACCCCGGGGCCGGAGCGCCTCGGCCAGGCGGAAATCCTGCCGATCGCCATGGACGGCGGCTGGATCGACCTCCCGGCCCTGCTGGTCACGCTGGCCCAGCGCGGCCTGCGGCGCATCTTCGTCGAGGGCGGCGGCGTCACCGTATCGCGGTTCCTGGTGGCCGGCGCCATCGACAGGCTGCATGTGACAATCGCCCCCCTGCTTCTGGGCGGCGGCATTCCGGCGTTCAGCTTCCCGCGCGCGGACCTGCTGGCGGACGGCATGCGGTTCGACTGGGCGGTGCACCGGCTGGGCGAGGATGTGCTGGTCGACGTGCCGCTCGCCCGTCGCCGCCCGGGCCACCCTGCCCCGTGACCCGCGCCAGAGCCTTCTGGACCGTCGCTCCCGGCCAGGGCGAAATCCGCGAGGAAACCCTGCCCCCGCCCGGCGCCGCCGAGATCCGGCTGCACGCCCTGGCCAGCGGAGTCAGCCGCGGCACCGAGGCCCTGGTCTTCGCCGGCGCCGTGCCCCCCAGCCAATACGAGATCATGCGCGCCCCGCTGATGGCCGGGACTTTCCCCGCCCCGGTCAAGTACGGCTACAGCCTGGTCGCCCGCGACCCGTCCGGGCGGCGGGTCTTCGTGCTGCATCCGCATCAGGACGTGCTCAACGCCCCCGCCGCCATGTGCATCCCGGTGCCAGCCGCCGTACCCACCAGCCGCGCCGTGCTGGGCGCCAACATGGAAACGGCGGTGAACATCCTGTGGGATGCCGGCCCCCTGGCCGGCGAGCGCATCCTGGTGATCGGCGCCGGCGTGGTCGGGCTGCTGGCCGGCGCCCTATGCGCCCGCGTGCCGGGCACGATCGTGACATTGGTGGACATAGACCCCTCCCGCGCCCGCCTCGCCGCCATTTTCGGCTGCCGCTTCGCCCCGCCCGAACAGGCCCCGGCGGACCAGGACCTGATCATCCACGCCTCCGCCTCCGAGGCCGGCCTGCGCCTGGCGCTGTCGCGCGCCGGCTTCGAGGCCCGCATCATCGAGGTCAGCTGGTTTGGCGCCGCCGCGCCCAGCGTGCCGCTGGGCGAGGCCTTCCATTCCCGCCGCCTGCGCCTGATCGCCACCCAGGTCGGCGCAATCGCCCCTTCCATGCGCGGCCGGCGCAGCCACGCCGAACGGCTGGCGCTGGCGCTGGACCTGCTGGCCGACCCGGTGTTCGACACTCTCCTGGACGGACCGACGCGGTTCGAGGACCTGCCTGGCGCCATGCCCGCGATCCTGTCGCCGGGGGGATTGTGCCACGTCATCGCCTACGGCGAGCGGATCACGGGCTAACGGCGTCCACCAGTCCCGGGTCAGCCGCCACGTCCCCGTGGTCCCCCCGCGAGCCCCGCTCCCAGGCCGCCATCCAACCCAGGCTGTTCAGGCACGCCTCGTCGAACAGCGAGAAGATCGACGGCAGCGGCACGGCGATCTCGGCATTCACCTCGCCGTCCTGCACATGCAGGTCATCGGAGAATTTCCGCACGAGTTTCCGCATCGCCCGGTTCTCCATCATGCACACGACCGAAAGGCTATGGACCAGCCTGTTGCGGGCCACCATCAGGATCCGGCGCAGCAACTCCGTGCCGATACCCTCATGCTGCCAGGCGCTCTCGACCGAAAAGCTCACCTCGGCATGATCCGACCCGATGGTCCGGTCGAAATACAGCTCCGACACGCCGCGCAGCTCGCCATCGATGAAGCAGCCGATCAGGCAGGCATGCTGCCAGTCGATCTTGTCGCCATGGCTGTCCAGGAATGAGTCGCTGACGCAGGCGAAAAACCGCAGGGTTCGATCGGCCGGGGCCAACCGGTGATAATGCGCCTTGAGCAACTCCAGGTCGCGATGAAACAGCGTTCGATACACAGGCACGGGGAAACTCCAGTTCCGGTTAAGCAGACCTTCCTCCCCAAGAAGGTGTAACCCGCCCAAGAAGGCAGATCTCGCGAAGGCCATCTCGGACCCCACGCCGGCCGGGCAATAGGCCGCGGGCAATGCGGCGGGACATGGCTGTAGCGTCAAAACCGATTCTAAATTCTTTAATGACACGAAATCGTCGCTCAAATCGACTTGTCCCGGGGTGCCTCCTACGCCCTCCAAGGTCGGAGGCGGCTGCATCGCAGATCATCCCAATGTCCCGGACCGCTATCTCCGCCTCATCTGCCCCCCACATAGAAAGCCGCGTCTCCGGGACACTCGATGAGCTGCGCAGCCTTCGCCGGCCACGGAGCCACCCGAACATGTTCAGCCTGACCGTCTGCGACCACATCATGATCGCCCACAGCTTCCGCGGCGAGGAATTCGGACCGGCGCAGAAGCTGCACGGCGCGACCTATGCGATCGAGGCCGAATTCCGCGCCCCCCGGCTGGACCACCTGAACCTGCTGATCGACATCGCCCTCGCCAAGGCCGAGCTGCGAAAGATCCTGGACACGCTGGACTACAGCAACCTCGACGAGAAGCTCGCCCTCGTCGGCCAGAACACCACCACCGAATACATGGCCTGGCACATCCACTCCCTGCTCGCCGAAGCCTGCCGCGACGGCCGGATGGGCGATGGCGGCCGCGCCGTCACCTCCCTCAAGGTGCTGCTGCGCGAAAGCCCGGTCGCCTGGGCAGCCTACGAAGCGCCGATCGAGGCCTGAGGCGCCCCGATGCACATCACCCTGATCGTCCCCGCCCCGTTCGACACCGTCTCCGGCGGCTACGAATACGACCGCCGCATGGTCGCCGGCCTGCGCGAGGCCGGCCACACGGTCGAGGTCGTGGAACTCCCCGGCAGCTTCCCCCTCACCGACGCCCGCGCCATCGCCGCCGCCCGCGCCGCCTGGGCCGGCCTGCCGCCCGACACCCATGTGGTGTTCGACGGCCTCGCCCTGCCCGCCTTCGCCTCCCTCGGCGAGGCCATCGCCGCCCGCGCCCGCGTCGCCGGCCTGATCCACCACGCCACCTCGCTCGAAACCGGCCTCGCCGAAGCGGACCGCATCGACCTCGGCAACATCGAGCGCCATCTGTTCCAGCGCCTCGGCCGGGTCATCGCCAACAGCGAAACCACCGCCGAGTCGCTCACCGGCGAATTCGGCGTCCCGCGCGAGCGCATCGCCGTCGTCACCCCCGGCACCGACCCCGCTCCCCGTAGCCAGGGCTCCGGCGGCACCACCTGCCACATCCTCTCCATCGGCACCCTGATCCCGCGCAAGGGCCACGACGTGCTGCTGCGCGCCCTCGCCCGCCTGTTCGACCTCGACTGGCGCCTGACCATCGCCGGCTCCCCCACCGTCGACCCCGTCCACGCCGACGGCCTGATCGCCCTGGCCGAGGAACTGAAGATCGCCCGGCACGTCACCTTCGCCGGCGAGACCACCGGGCCCGCGCTGGAGGCGCTCTGGAACTCCGCCGACCTCTTCGCCCTCGCCACCCACTACGAGGGCTACGGCATGGTCGTCGCCGAGGCCCTCAGGCGCGGCCTGCCGGTGGCGGTCACCGCCGGCGGCGCCGCCGGCGCGCTGGTGCCGGTGGAGGGCGGCGTGGTCTGCCCGCCCGGCGACCCCGACGCGCTCTCCAAGGCGCTCCGCCGCCTGATCTTCTCGGCCGAGCTGCGCCGCGACTGCGCCCAGGTCGCCTGGGAGGCCGGCGCCGCCCTGCCCTCCTGGGAAACCCAAAGCCGCCTGTTCGCCGAGGCGCTCGGGTGATAGGCCACTCTTTCTGAACCGAGGACCAAGACCATGCTGCTGGGCTGCATCGCCGACGATTTCACCGGGGCCACCGACCTCGCCGCCATGCTCGTCCGCGGCGGCATGCGCACCGTCCAGCTGATCGGCGTCCCCGGCGCCTCCGACCCGGTTCCGGATGCCGACGCCGTGGTCGTCGCCCTGAAATCCCGCACCGCCCCGGTCCGCCAGGCCGTATCCGAAAGCCTCGCCGCCATGGAATGGCTGCGCGCCAACGGCTGCCGCCAGTTCTTCTTCAAATACTGCTCCACCTTCGACAGCACCGACGAAGGCAATATCGGCCCCGTCGCCGACGCCCTCCTCGCAGCACTCGACGGCGGCTTCGCGCTGGCCTGCCCCGCCTTCCCCGCCAACGCCCGCTCCGTCTACCAGGGCCACCTGTTCGTCGGCTCCGTCCTGCTGAACGAAAGCGGCATGGAGAACCACCCCCTCACGCCCATGAAGGACGCCAACCTCGTGCGCGTCCTCTCCCGCCAGACCGACGGCACCGTCGGCCTCGTGCCCTTCGCCACCGTCGACCAGGGTGCCCAGGCCATCCGCAAGGCGATGACCCAGCTGAAGGAGCAGGGCCGCCGCTACGCCATCGTCGACGCCGTCAGCAACGAGCACCTGCTCGCCATCGGCGAGGCCGCCGCCGGCCACGCCCTGATCACCGGCGGCTCCGGCGTCGCGATGGGCCTGCCCGAAAACTTCCGCCAGGCCGGCCTGCTGACCACCCAGGGCGACCCCGGCGCCCTGCCCGACGCCCCCGGCCACGCCGCCGTGCTCGCCGGTTCCTGCTCGCGCGCCACCCTGTTCCAGATCGCCAACGCCCGCGCCCACGTGCCCACCCTGGAGCTCGACGCCCTCGCCACCCCCGACGCCGAAGTCCTCGCCGCCCAGGCGCTCGCCTGGATGGACGGCAAGCTCGGCGCCACCCCGGTCGTCATCGCCGCCTCCTCCACCCCCGACAAGGTCGCCGCCCTGCAGGAACGCCTGGGCCGCGACGCCGCCGGCGAGATGATCGAGCGCGCCATGGCCGCCATCGCCGAAGGCCTGGTGGCGAAAGGCGTCCGCCGCCTGGTCGTCGCCGGCGGCGAGACCTCCGGCGCCGTCGTCGCCCGCCTCGGCGTCAAATCGCTGCGCATCGGCCCGGAAATCGACCCCGGCGTGCCCTGGACCTACGCCGAGGGCACCGGAGCCCCGATGCTCCTGGCGCTCAAATCCGGCAATTTCGGCGCCCCCGACTTCTTCCTCAAATCCTTCCAGGTTTTGGGCCAATGACCGAGATCGAAACCCGCCAGCTCCTCACCGAACTCGCCGCCAGCCTGTTCGCCCGCGGCTTCTCCGTCGGCAGCGCCGGCAACATCAGCGTCAAGGTCGAGGACGGCTACCTCATCACCCCCACCAACTCCTCCCTCGGCCGCCTGAACCCCGAGCGCATCTCCCGCCTCGACGCCCGGTTCCGCCACATCAGCGGCGACCAGCCCTCCAAGGAGGTCTTCATGCACCGGGCCTTCTACGACGCCCGCCCGGAAGCCGGCGCCGTCGTCCACCTCCACTCCACCCAGGCCACCGCCGTTTCCTGCCTGCCGGACGTGGACCAGGCCAACCCGATCCCGCCGCTCACCCCCTATTTCGTCATGCGCGTCGGCCGCACCATGCCGATCGTGCCCTATTACCGGCCGGGCGATGCCGCCATGGAGCCGGCCATCCACGCAGCGGCGCTATCCGCCCGCGCCATCCTGCTCGCCAACCACGGCCCCGTCGTCTCCGGCAAAACCCTCACGGATGCCGTCTACGCCGCCGAGGAACTGGAAGAAGCCGCCAAGCTCTTCCTCCTGCTGCGCGCCGCCTCCCCCCGCCTGCTCACCCCGCCCCAGGTGGACGACCTCCTCACCACCTTCGGCTGACCCGGCCCAACCCCGTAGGGCGGGTTTCAACCCGCCAACGCAACCCTCCACCCCAACGGCCCATCCGCCCCGCCCGGCCCGTCAGGGGGACCCCCGCCCCACCGGTGGCCAAAATCTCACCTCCGTCTCATGACGGCTTTCATGCAACTCAGTCCCATCACGTGAGACGGACCCAAAACCACCCGCCCCAGCCCCCGGCCGCCCGAATCCCTCCCACGTCATGGCCGGCCTAGTGCCGGCCAATCCACGCCTCGCGGTCGCCAGAACCGGCAAGCCGTGGATAGCGGCGCCCGGGCAGCCCGCGGGCCGAAGCCCGGGCCTGGGCCGCGCGCCGCGGCCGCGTCCGCACCGCCCCCCAGCGCCGGCTCCATCATCCCCATCGCGGCATGCTCCACCCACGCGGCCCGCCCCGCCGCCTCCTCATCCGCCTCCAGCCTCGCTCGCACCGCCTGCATCCGCAGCAGCACCCGCAGCGCCGATTTCCCCTCCCGCATCATGCTCATCGCCTGCGCCCGGCATTTGCGCGCCACCTCGAACTCGCGCTTGCGCTCCACCGCCAGCCGCAGGCAATCCATCGCCCAGGCATCCGCCGCGACGAACTGCGCCGCCAGCCGCCCCTCGGCCGCATTGACCGGCAGCAACGCCGCCACCGCCGCCATCGCCGCCCGGTCCCGACGGATCTCCGCCGCCGGATCATCCGAAAGCGGCGGCGGCAACGCCCCGCGCAGCGTCAGAACGATCTGCTGGAACGCCTCTCGGGGCAGCAGCAGCGACGGATCGGCGTCCGGCCCGGCCGGATAATCGTGCATGGTTTCCATCTTGTCAGCATACGGTTATTTTAATTAACTGGCAAGCAAAAACCGCGCGCGCCGATTGCGCCAGATCGCCGAACTCGCCCACCGCCTGCGCAGCACCCACGCCGCACTATGACAACACCGGCCCGGTAGGGCGGATAAGCGAAGCGCAATCCGCCAACGCAAGCCTCCCCAAACACCGGCCTTTGTCCGAAACCATATCGATGCCATGCCCAGCACATCCGTCCCCGGCATGCTGGCCATCAACGCAGCAATTCTAAATCCTGTGTCTGATCAGATTTCTCCGCGGTTTATTTGACCGATCCCCCCAGGTTCATAGCGGACGTTTTGCCGCTTCAGGGTGGTCGGATGTTGGCTTCGGCGATCGATCGGAGGAGATGCCCCCAATCCTGGAACACGACGTATGTGGTGATGGTCCGCAAGTGCTCGAAGAAGCGGTAAGTGGCGCCTTTCGCGGCGACCGCCGCGCGCCAAGCCGAGACGGCCAGGGCTGCGACGGTATGATAGGCGAACGCCAGCAGGTTCAGCACCACCAGCACGCTGGCCAGCGTGTCCTTGCCGTGGCCGAAATTGTGCTCAAGATTGTAGCCACCGCATTTCAGAACATTGAACGTCTCGTTCTCGATCTTCCAGCGCGCCCGCCCGCAGGCGGCAAGTTCGGCGACGGTGGCGGCTGTAACCGGCAGGTCGGTGACGAAGCTGTTGCGATAGGTCCGTTTGCCCTTGCCGTCGAACATCTCGACGGAGAACCAGTTAACCTTCAGCGCATCGGCGCTGTCGCGCAGCGGCACGTCCGCGAGCCAGCGATACACCGTGGTGGTGCGCTTGCCGCGTTTGCAGACCGTCTCGCGATGTTCCTCCAGCCTGGCGCCATACAGATATTCGGTGATGGTCCGGTGCGACGACGGCTTGCAGGTCAGGATGAAATTGCCGCCGGCGGCCTGAATGGCGTCGGCGATCGGCTGACAGGCGAACAGATCGTCGCCGAGAAACACCGGCCGCGCATGAGCCAGCGAAGCACCATGCCGGGCCAGCCAGCGTTTGGCCGCGTTGCGCTCGCAGTCCTGCTTCTCCGCGCCGTCCTGGGGCGCGATGAACTCTGGCGGCAGCGGCAGCACATGCTGGTGTCCGGGCGCGACGATGCTGGCGCCGAGGAACGCATGGAAATACTCGGTCCCGCCGTCGGAGCGCTTGCGCGTCGAGCATCGCGCGCAATGGACTTGCGCGAGCAGTGGTGTTCGGTGCCATCCAGCGCGATCAGGATCCGCCCATCGAGGCGCTGGAACGGGGTCAGCACCTCCGGCGTCTCGATCGCCTTGAGGAACAGCGGATCGAAAGCCGCCGTGGCGCGCCATCCAGCATCTGGCGGATGTAGTTGTCGTGGGGATGGCGGACATGCCGAACAGGGTCTGGCAGTTCGAGCGGCCCTGCCCCTCCGCCAGGGCGCGCTGGTGCGCCAGGAAGGACGGGCTGCCCATGAAGAACAGCGAGAACGCCGACAGGCCGATATCGGCCATTGTATAGGCGTCGCGCGGCAGCGGCCCTTTGCGCCGGTCGGGAAGACCGGCGCAGACCGCGCTCAGTGCGGCAATGTGCTCCTCGAGGGCACTCACGCCTCCCCAGAATCAGGGACAGCAGCGCGCCGCAAGAGTGCGGCTCGCGATACGCAGCCTTCAGGACGAAGAAAGCACCCCAACGTGGCATTTGCGACTCACCTCAACGACGCACTCGCCGAGCGATATCGCGATTCAATCGCATTGAGAACCGCCATCAACGCATCCTTCCTTGTCAACCGCCCCGGCATTTGCCTAGGCTGACGCGAAGTACAACAGCCAGCCAGACAACCCGGGCGCCTCTGCTCGAAACCTCCAACCCAACCGGTAAGGCCCAGCCATGTCGAAGATGTTCTCCCGGATCGAGCCGCCGCTGCAGGAATTCATCGAGCGCCAGCACATCTTCTTCACCGCCTCGGCCACGGCGGACTCCCACATCAACCTCTCGCCAAAGGGCTCGGACAGCCTGCGCGTCCTCGGCCCGAACCAGGTCGCCTATCTCGACCAGACCGGCAGCGGCAACGAGGCCGCCGCCCACCTGCGCGCCGACGGCCGGCTGACCATCATGTTCTGCGCCTTCGCAGGCCCGCCCATGATCCTGCGCCTCTACGGCACCGGCCGGTCGCTGCCGCACGGCAGCGCCGAATACGCCCGCCTGCTCGCCAGCGCCTTCGACGGCCACGAACCCCCGGGCGCCCGCCAGATCGTCGTGCTGGATGTCGAACTGGCGCAAACCTCCTGCGGCTACTCCGTCCCCTGTATCGACTACAAGGAAGAACGCCCGACCCTGAAGAACTGGGCCGAACGCAAGGGCAAGGACGGCATCCGGGAATACTGGCGGGAAAAGAACACCGCCAGCATCGACGGCCTGCCGACCGGCATGCTGGAAGCGCTGGAGGAGCCCGCCGGAGCGAAATAGACCGCCCGGGCGGACCGAAATCGACCTACAAGAAACCCCGCACCCCCACCGCCCGCGCCAGCGAGGACACCGAACTCGCCGTCATCGACCGCCACATCTTGCGCTTTCAGGCTGCAAGGAGGTTGCAACCTGATCTGGTCCTGACGACTCTTCCACCGCCTGCGCATCACCCACACACACTGAAGGAAACTCATGTGACCGCCCGAGAGATAAGAACGGTGGCTAATCCACAATGCAAATGAACTAGAGCATCAACCTTTGCTTTCGTGACCCGCCTTCAATACAGATGTCACGACCGCTGGGCAACCGTGGCAGATTGCGGACACAGCTTCGCTCTGTTGCCATCCTCCTCTGATCATTATGCCAATAAGCAGTAACATGGAAGCGACTGATGACATTATCCGCACGAAATGAGAATGCGACACAACGTAAAATCGGGATAATTTTTATATATCAGGATCGTGGCGAAATCGTAAATATGTATCGGGAAAAAGAACTGATAATTAACCCAGCGTTCCAGCGCCTTTTCCCGCTGGGCGATTTTCGCAAAAATCTCGTCCCTTATCCATTCATCCATAAATTATAGGAATTCCCCTTCCTTCCATTCAATTTGTCTAATGAAACAATAGACGGAAAGTGGGAGCTTGTAGACGGACTGCAAAGGGTTTCAACCCTATTGGAATTCATGGGCTTATTGTGTGACCTCAGTGGTCGCCCAAGGCCGCCAAGTGCACTCGAAGCCACCTCCTACCTACCTGGACTTCATAATGCCGTTTGGATACGAAGCCCAACAATCGAAGACGTCCCAGAGAGGGATCAGGTAGAAATAGAGAAAAGCTTGCAGCTTACAATTCGCAGAAGCCGAATAAGCGTCGAGATTCTAAAACGCCCTAGCGATGCTCATACCAAGTATGACCTGTTCCAGAGATTGAACAGTGGTGGCTCAATCGCAAATGCTCGAGTTTGCGAAATTGTGTAATAGTTATGATAAATCCCGGTTTCTTTGAACAAGTCCGTTCATTGAGCTCGTTTCCGGCTTTTCAATCCATCCTGAATATCTCCGAAGACCAAAATAATTCCCAGAAAAATATTGAATATGCCACCAGATTTCTAGTATATCGATATAAAATATAGCAATCATCTTGGATGTAGAAGATTATATTGATAAAGGAATAGTTAGTTTGGCGGAACGAGGATTAATCGATGAAATCTCTACAAATAACTTCACCAGTACATTTCAATTACTTTTTGACAGTCTCGGCACTGACGCCTTAAAGCGGTACTCCGATGGTCGCTTCAAGGGGCGCACCGGTCTTACTGCTATCGAGATTGTGGCTGTTGGGATCTCAGAAAATCCTGCGATATTGAGAGCTCCTTCACCACCACAGATTATGAAGGGAACATAAAGTCAGCTAAGAACGAGGTAAGGACCTTTTCGCGGCCGGGACTAAGGGGGACTCAACGAATTCTGAAAACGCTTCCTTTCGGTAAGCATTGGTTTAATCCAAATCAGACCCAGCGTCCTAAAAATAAGCCCAAGAAGCAATAAGAATGAAATTTCGTAGCGAGGACGAATTTTCTTCCGCTATCACTTCGGATTTTACATGGAGAGTAAAAGAAATTTCCTGACCTCCGAACGGTTATCAAAATGTGCGGTACCCTATTGGTTCCCCATACTACGGGCAAGTGTTCCCCTTGTTTATGCCCATTGGGAGGGACATGTTGCCGTTGTTGTCGAGAGCGTATATGCAGTTCCTCGCCACTCGCCGGCCCAGCTACGCGAGCCTAAAGGTCAATTTTCGCTTGAACGAGTTTTTCACCAAATTAGCACGGATGGAACAGTCCAGATCGAGCTACCAACAAAAGCTAAGTTTTCTCAGTGAGGTGATAAATCCGGAAACTCACGATTGAAAAAAGTCGACGATAACGCGATCTCATTGAGATCGAATTTGAATTCCGAGGTGCTCGAAGATGTTTGCAAGGCACTATCCTTAAGATCCAACATTTTCCAGGAAGATACCGATTTTATCGATAAGGTCCTCCTAATGCGACGGAATAAAATAGCTCACGGCGAAAACACAGCGATAACTATAGATGCTTTTGGAGGATAAGGCCGATGTATGATAGGCCTTAATGCGAAAATTCTACAACCTTGCCGAGAATAATCGTACTCGCACGATATAAAATCCAATCGACTGGACCGGGCGAATAAAACGCCGCCCTATTCAATATAAAAACCAAACAAAATGATAGCTCTGTCGCGCTCCTGTTCAAGATCTTGATTTAATCCTAGAGCGCGCGGCGCCCCTCACTTCTTGCAACCTAAGCCAACGCCATCCCCCGCTCCACCCGATCCCGCCCAATCAAAGCCAACCCCTCCGCCACGGAAACAAACTCCCCGCCGCCCGAAACCTTCTCCGCCCCGAACCGCCGCTCGAACAACCCCCGCACCGCCGGCACGAACGACGTCCCGCCGGTCAGGAACACCCGGTCGATCTCGTCCGCCCGCAGCCGCGCCGAGGCCAGCGCCTGCTCAACCGTCGCCTCGATCCGCCGCAGATCCTCGCCGATCCAGCCCTCGAACTCCTCCCGCCCGATCCGCCGCTCGATGGCGAAGCCGTCATGCGCGAACCGCAGCACCGCGCTCTCATGCTGCGACAACTCCGCCTTCACCGCGCTCACGGTCTGGTACAGCTGATACCCAAGCTCGTCCTCGATCAGCCGGATCAGCGTGCGCAGCCGGTCCGGATGCGCGCTCGCCGCCGCCACCTCCTCGATCGCCCGCAGCGTGCGCGGCGCGCGCATCAGCGAAAGCCGGTGCCAGCGGGCAAAGCCGGCGAAATACTCCGGCGGCACCGGCAACGCCGCCCCCATCACCGTATAGGTATCGCCCTTGCCCAGCAGCGGCGAGATCACCCGGTCGATGATCCGGAAATCGAAAGTATCCCCGGCAATCCCGATGCCGGCATAGCCCAACGGCTGCACCCGAACCGCCCCGCGCGGATCGAACCGCATCACCGAGAAATCGCTGGTGCCGCCGCCGAAATCCCCCACCAGCACCGTCGCCGGCGCCGTCAGCTCCCGCGCGAACCGGTACCCCGCCGCCTCCGGCTCCAGCGCCACGTCGATCGCCCCGAACCCCGCCTGCGCGAAGGAAGCCCGCAGCCGCGCCTCCCCGAACGCATCGTCCGCACTCTCCCCGGCGAACCGCACCGGCCGCCCGGCGATCACAAGCGCATCCCGCTCCCCGCCCGCCAGCAGCCCATCGAGAAAAAGCCCGATCATCTTCTCCAGCGTGAACACATGGCCGAAGATGTTGGTGCTGGTGAAACTATGCTGCGCCAGATAGGTCTTCATGGACATGATCAGCCGGCTGTCCTGCGGATCGTCCAGATAGGTCTGCACCGCATACGGCCCCGCCGCATGGCGCAGCCGGTTCCGCCCCCGCTCCTTCTCGTTCCAGAAGCACAGCACCGTGCGGAACACATCCAGCTCCGCCTGCCCCACCGCATAGCGCGTCGTGCGCACGCTCCCATCCGGCTCCAGGCTGGCGAGCACGCTGTTGGTCGTCCCGAAATCGATGCCGATCAGCCGTGCCAACGAACCATCCCCGCCGCCAAAGGGGACGGGTTCAACCCCACCGCGCTCGCGGGCACAAGCCCTGTCTCCGCAGGTCAGCCGGGACCGGACGAAAAGAAAGTGCCCAAAAGAAAAAGGCCCAAGAAAAAAGGCCAGGGGGAACGTCCCCTGGCCTCTCCGCAACCCTACGCCGGCGAACCCGTCAGGACCGGCGGCGAACCAGCGCCAGGCCAGCCAGGCCGAAACCCAGCACCGCCAGCGTCGCGGGCTCCGGCACCGGTGCCAGCTCGGTGGTGTTGGCGAACTGCCAGTTCAGGATGTCATGGTTCTCGAACCCCGACCCCGTGGCCGCGGTGAACCCGACAAACGCCGTGCTGGAACCAAGATCGGCGGCGATGTCCACGGTCGTGTTCAGGATGTTCAGCACCGCGCCCGCCCCGTCCTGCACCGTCACCGACAGGTTCTTGGTGGTGCCGTCAAAGCCGATCTTCGCGGTCCACACGTCCCCGTTGGACATGCAGCCGGGCTTCAGGAAACCGCCGCCGAACGAACAGTCGGTAACCCCGTACGGCGCGGCATTCGGCGAGTTCGTCAGCACCCCGTTCTCGTCCAGCGCCACATGGTTGCTGTTCGGATCGACGCCACCGTTGAAAAAGGTATCGAACTCCACGGCCACGCTGTTCGGCACGCCCTGGTAGCCAAGTCCCCCGCCGGCCACGCCAAGGCCGCTGGACGCAGCCGCCAGCACGAAGGTGAGGCCGTCGGCCGGATCGATGCCGCCCGCACTGGTGATCTTGAACTGGAACGTCGTGCTGAACGTCGCGCCGCTGCCGAGCGCCACGGCCGTCGTGCTGTAGCCGGCGCCGGACTGCCCGATCGCGGCCGGGGTCAGCCGCAGCACGCTGCCCACGTCCGCCGTGTTGCCCACACAGGTCAAGGTTGCGCCGCCGCAAGCCCCGGTAAAGTCGGGATAGGAGATCAACACGCTCGCATCCGCCGGTGCGGCGAAACCCGCTGCCGCCAAACCCAGGCCCAGACCAACCGCCAAAAGTCTCATCGCAGCGCTCCCCGTGTTACAAAATCCGCCGGCCATCGAAAGACCGATAATACGCAAAAGTCCAACTTTAGATACGATTCTTGTGCGAACCTGTCAATCATCCACATAAAGCGCGCGAAAGAATAACCGTTCTGTAACAGTTCACAACACGCCAACGGCCCCTCGGCCTGTCGTAGCCGCGCGATCTCGGGCCAGGCTCCGAACGTCCGTCCTGCGCCCCCGCAATGGCGCAGGCCGCAACACCATTCGTCCGGCGCATCCGTCGAAGTTCCCGGGTTGCGCCTTCGCCACTCGCTCGGCGTCATGCCCGACCTCGGCCTGGGAATTTGTTTCCTGGCCGGCGCCGGCGGAGAACCTGGTCGCGGTGGCCGATGCGACCGCGACGATCGACGGCGTGCTCATGGCCGCTTTCCAGACTGCCGAATTGTAGCAACGACTGATCCAGATCAAGCTGTATGCCGGATGATCGTGAGCAGATGCGTCACTGATGAACGCCGGTGGATCTCATGACGGAGCACAAGATTTGTGTGCTGCGGCGGCGCCTGAAACCGGACACGGGCCGAAATACAAAGGGGAAAATAATGAAAATGTGGCCGCGGTTCACCAAATTGCTGTTGGCCTTCGCGATCGCGGGGCTTTGGGGTTTTGTGCAGGCTTCGAGTGCGCGCGCCCAGCAGGCTATCGACCCCGATGCGAGAGGCGTGCTTGCCGCCATGTCGACCTATCTGGGTGGCCTGAAAAGTTTCTCGGTCGATTATGCGGCGGTTGACGAGGTCGTGACGCAGGACGGGCAGAAGCTTCAGTTCCTCCACTCCGGCAAAATCATCGCGCAGCGGCCGAACCGGCTGTATGCGATCCGCAAAGGTGCGACCGGCGCCGCGGAGATGTTCCTCGACGGCAAGGGGCTCACACTCTACGCCAAAAAAGCCAATGCCTATCTGCAACTTGATGCCACTACCATGGAGGGTGCCATCGTTGCTTTGCACAAATTCGGGTTCGAAGCGCCGGGCGCCGATCTGCTTGCCGCCAAACCGCTGGACAGTTCGACGGCGGACATGACCAGCGGGGTACATGTCGGCATGACCTTTATTGACGGCGTTGAGGTGCACCAGCTTGCCTTCCGCGGAGCGGACGTGGACTGGCAGTTGTGGGTGACGGCCGGGAGCAAGCCCCTACCGGTCCGATATGTCATAACCACCAAGGCGATGGGCGGGGCCCCGCAATACACGTTGGAGCTGCGCAACTGGAACGTCGCACCCAAGATCGGCGCCACCCAATTCACGTTCGCGCCGCCGCCGGGCGCCAAGAAGCTGGATCCGGCGTCGGTCAGGGTCAACACCATCGGCGACATGACGATCAAAGGGGAGTGAGCGGAACCATGGCAAAGTTGCGGAAACTGGCGTTCTTCGTGCTGGCGCTCGGCTTCTTTTTGGAAGTCGATCCGGTAGCATTCCTGTATCATGGTTCCCTGACGTCAAAAGCTGAGGCGATCGTCGGGCGACCGGCCACGCCCGTTAGCGTGGCAGGCGTGGCGAGGCGTACGGTACGGCGCTGGTAAGCGCCACGCCGCGCGGGTCAGCATCCCGGCGGGAGCCTCCATGCGTGGCCGCCGGGTACGCAAATTGGCGCAGGTGACTAATGTGCGACTACGCTGCCCTGGTAGGGCTGCGCGCGTTTGAAGACGAGGAGAGCTGATGACCCACATCCGTAGCCGCCTCCCCTATGGCCTCGCCGCTTTGGCGGCATTTATATGGCTGATCGGTTCTCCACAGGCCGCGGTTGCTCAGCAGGCCAGCGGCGCGGTCGCCGGCGCGCCGGTCACGCCGAACGCCGAGCAGGTGACCGGCATTCCGGGCTCGCCCGATGCCACGACAACGATCGACGGGCGCTACCTCCCGCCGCCGCCCCAGAAGTTCACCGGCCAGATCGAACTCAACGCCGCCCAGTCGAAGCCGGCCTGGCCCGCGAGCGTCGTGCCGCCGAAAGGCGCGCCGAACATTCTGCTGATCATGACCGACGACGTGGGTTTCGCCGCGCCCTCCACCTTCGGCGGCGTGATCCCCACCCCCTCGCTCGATCGCATCGCCAATGACGGCCTGCGCTATACCAATTTCCATTCCACGTCGCTGTGCTCGCCGACGCGCGCGGCCCTGATCACCGGCCGCAACCATCACTCGGTCGGCTTCGGCGTGGTTTCCGAGGCAGCATCGGGCTTCCCCGGCTACAACAGCCTCATCGGCAGGGACAGCGCCACCATCGGCCGCATCCTGCTGGAGAACGGCTACCATACCGCCTGGTTCGGCAAGGACCACAACACCCCGACCTATCAGGCGAGCCAGGCCGGTCCGTTTGATCAATGGCCGATCGGCATGGGGTTCCAGTATTTCTATGGCTTCGTCGGCGGCGACGCCAGTCAGTGGGAACCCAACCTGTTCCGCAACACCACGCCGATCGCCCCGTATGTGGGGCATCCCGGCTGGAACCTGACCACGGCGATGGCGGACGACGCCATCCACTGGATGAACCAGTTGAACGACATCAATCCGCAGATGCCGTTCTTTGTTTATTACGTTCCGGGCGGAACCCACGCCCCGCATCAACCGACGCCAGAGTGGATCCGCAAGATCACCGACATGCATCTGTTCGACAAGGGTTGGAACGACCTGCGCGACCAGATCTTCGCCAACCAGAAGAAGCTCGGCGTCATCCCCCAGGACGCGAAGCTGACACCCTGGCCGGACAAGCTGCTGAAGTCCTGGGACAGCCTCAATGACGAGGAGAAGAAGCTCTTCATCCGCCAGGCCAACGTCTATGCCGCCTATCTGGCCTACACCGACCATGAGATCGGCCGGGTGATCCAGGCGGTCCAGGACATGGGCAAGCTCGATAACACGCTGATCATCTATATCAGCGGCGACAACGGCGCCTCCGCCGAAGGCTCGCCCAACGGCACGCCGAGCGAGGTGCTGCAGTTCAACGGCATCGAACTGCCGGTCGCCGAGCAGATGAAGTTCTACGACGCCTGGGGCACCCAATTCGCCTACAACCACATGGCGGTGCCCTGGGCCTGGGCCTTCGACACGCCCTACAAATGGACCAAGCAGGTGCCCTCCTTCTTCGGCGGCACCCGCCAGGGCATGGCGCTCTCCTGGCCCGCGCGGATCGCCGACAAGGGCGGCATCCGCTGGCAGTTCCATCATGTGAACGACATCGTGCCGACGATCCTGGAGGCAACCGGCATCCCGGCACCGGTATCGGTCGACGGCATCTCGCAGAAGCCGATGGAGGGTGTCAGCATGGCCTACACCTTCGACAAGGCCAACGCCGACGCGCCGACACGCCATCCCACCCAATACTTTGAGATGCTGGGCGTGCAGGGGCTGTACAACGACGGCTGGATGCTCAGCGCGGTGCCCATCCGCCCGCCGTGGGATCTGTTCGGCAAGGCAATCCTCAATCCCGCCTCGGCCTACAAGTTCGAGCTGTACGATGTCCGTCACGACTGGACGCAATACAGCGATGTCGCCGCGGCCAATCCCGCCAAGGTGCAGGAAATGACGGACCTGATGTTCGCCCAGTTCGCCAAGTATCAGGTGCTGCCGCTCGACGCGTCGGTCGCCACGCGCCTGGTGACGCCGCGGCCGTCGCTGACCGGCGGACGCAAGGTGTTCGAGTACAGCGGCGTCCCGGTCACCGGTCTGCCGGTGAACGCGGCACCTGTCTTGCTGAACACCTCCTACACGATCACCGCGGATATCGACGTGCCGCAGGCCGACGCCAAGGGTGTGCCCGAGGAAGTCATCGTCACCCAGGGCGGCCGGTTTGGCGGATACGGCTTGTATCTGCTGAAGGGCAAGCCGGTCTTCACCTGGAACCTGCTGGACCTGAAGCGGGTGCGGTGGGAAGGACCAGACGCGCTGTCGCCAGGGCACCACACCATCGAGTACGACTTCGCCTATGACGGTCTGGGCTTCGCCACGTTGGCCTTCAACAATATCAGCGGCCTCGGCCGTCCGGGAACCGGAACGTTCAAGATCGACGGTAAGGTTGTGGCAACCCAGAAGATGGAGCGGACCATTCCGCTGACATTGCCCTGGGACGAGACCTTCGACATCGGCTCCGACACCGGCACGCCGATCGATGACCATGACTACCAGGTACCGTTCGCCTTCACCGGCAAGATCAACAAGCTGACGATCGCGGTCGAGCCGCCGGTGCTGACGGACGACGACAAGAAGAAGCTGATGGAGGCGTTTCGCGCGGTGCAGGACGCGAACTAGAGCGACATCCGGATGAAAGGGCGAGGTCGCTGCATAGCGCGTGGCTGGCGAGACCGTCACAATGGTGTTGCGCCAATTCGCCGGAAAGGAGCAATTTTTCAATGCGCGGCTTAAAATTCGTCGTTGCCGCCGGGCTCTGCGCCCTCGCCGCCATTGCGCCGGCGCGTGCCCAAATCGCCTCCGCCCCGCCGAACCTGCAAACCCCCGGCTGGTCCTTCGCCGTCACGCCCTATGCCTGGATGCCGACGATCTGGTCCGAAATGACCGTCGCCGGCCCGCGCGGCGGCACCGTGACCACCTCGATCCAGGCCGGCTTCGGCGACTACGTCAGCGACCTCAACTTCGCCGCGATGGTCGGCGCCGCCGCGCGCTACGATCGTTTCTCGGTGCTGACCGATGTCGTCTATACCAATCTCAGCCTGACAACCAGCACCAGCCACCTGTCGAAGGTCAATCCCGGTCCCGGCCCGATCTTTATTCCGCGCGACGAACAGCTCGGCTCGGGCACCCGTCTGGCAATGACGGTCTGGTCGCTCGCCGGCGCCTACACGCTGCTACACGGCGATTGGGGCAACCTCGACGCCGTGGCCGGCATGCGCATGCTGGCCGTGGACTCGACCACCAACTACTACCTCAACGCCGACATCCTCGCGCCGGACCGCACGATCGCCCTGTCACGCAGTGGCTCGCTCAACGTCGGCAAGACCTATTTCAACGCCATCGGCGGCATCGCCGGCCGCATCAACATCCCCGACAGCAAGCTTTACCTGCCCTTCTATTTCGATGCCGGCGGCGGCGGCGTACCGCTCACCTGGCAGGCCTATGCCGGCCTCGGCTACCGCGCCGCGGATTGGGCCGATATATCCATCGGCTACCGCTACCTGACCTTCGAGAACAACAGCAGCGCCGCCGTGCACAACCTCTCGCTCGGCGGCGTCATCCTGGTCGCCAACTTCCATTTCTAGACCGCGAATTCAGGCCCCGCCCGGCTCGGGATAGCGTATCTCCAGCACATCCACCGCCTCCCGCCCGGCGGGCGTCGCGATCTGCACGGTGTCGCCGACCCGCGCGCGCAGCAGGGCGCGGGCGATCGGCGAATGCAGGCTCACCTCCCCCCGCTTCAGATCCGCCTCATCGACCCCCATGATGCGCACGCTGCGCTCCTCGTCGCGCGCATTCACATAGGTAACCGTGGCGCCGAAGAACACCTGCCCCCGGTTGGTCTGCCGCGACGGATCCACCACCTCGGCGATGCGCAGCCGCTTGGTCAGAAACCGCACCCGCCGGTCGATCTCGCGCAACCGCTTCTTGCCATACAGGTAATCGCCGTTTTCCGACCGGTCGCCATTGCCGGCCGCCCAGGAAACGATCTCGACGATTTTCGGCCGTTCCACGCGCAACAGCAAATTCACCTCGTCCTGCATGCGGGCGAAGCCGGCGGGCGTGATGTAGTTCTTCACCCCGGGCGGAAGCCCGGCGGTGTCGTCCTCGTCGTCGTCAGGCTCGGCCGGATCGTGGTTCATGATGCCAATCTGCCAGCTTATGCGTCCCGGGTCGCCACCCCCGCGGTTCACAAGCTGCCGAGCGGCGGCAACCCCGCTTGGCCCACGATCCCCTCCTTCCTACACTGCCGGCAACCGAGGAGACCCCGAACATGCCCGCCAGCCTGTCGCCCGAACAGATCGCGCAATACCAGCGCGACGGCTTCCTCTTCCCGGTCGATTGCCTCACCCCGGAAGAAGTCCGCCACTACCGCTCCAAACTGGAAGCGTTCGAGCGCGAGCAGGGCGACACCTTCGGCAGGCTGCCCAATCTGGTCCGCTCGAAATCGCACCTGCTGTTCACCTGGATGGACGAACTGGTGCGCCACCCGAAAGTCCTGGACGCGGTGGAAAGCCTGATCGGGCCGAACATCCTGATCTACCACCTCACCTCCTGGCTGAAGGAGCCGGGCGAACCCTCCCACGTCTCCTGGCATCAGGACGGCACCTATTTCGGCCTGGAGCCCTACGAGCAGATCACCGCCTGGATCGCGCTGACCGACGCAACGCCGGAGATGGGCTGCATCAAGATCATCCCCGGCAGCCAGGTCATCGGCCAGCGCCCGCACAAGGACACGGCCGCCCCCGGCAACCTGCTGTCGCGCGGCCAGACCATCGACCATCCGCTGGACTACACGAAATACGTCATGATGCCGCTGCAGGCCGGGCAGATCTCCCTGCACCACACCCACATCGTGCATTCGTCCGACCCGAACCGCTCCAACCAACGCCGCATCGGCATCGGCGTCAGCTACATCCCCACCCGTTGCCGCCTGGTCAACGAAGCCCGCGTCAGCGCCACCCTGGTGCGCGGGCAGGATGATTACGGACATTTCGACCCGGAACCCCGCCCCCAGGGGAACTACGACGCGGCCTCCATCGCCGCCCATGCCGCCGCGGTGGACAAGTTCTTCGAATCGAACAAGCTGCTGGCGGCAAGGCGAAGATCCGGCAACATCGGAATCTGATCCCCTCCCAGCGCGGTTGTGCCGGCCGCGCCATTTCTCTACGCTCACCCGGCAAACACCCAGGGAACCCCAATGCCCGACCCGATCAAAGTATTCTGGCAACCGCACTGAACCAGCTGCCTCAGGGTAAAAGAATTCCTCTCGGTCCGTGGGATCGAGTTCCAATCGGTAAATGTGCTGGAAGACCCGAAAGGCATGGAGCAGCTGCGCCGCTTCGGCGCCCGCTCCCTGCCGGTCGTTTCGCGCGGTGACAAGTTCGTCATCGCCCAGGTCATCAGCGACGTCGTGCGCTTCCTCGGCCTCGATGCCGATACCGGGCCGCAACTCACGCCCGCCGAACTCAGCGCGCGCTACGACCACGTGCTGGAAACCGCCATCCGCCTGACCCGGCAGATGCCCAACGGCTGCCTGACCCGCGAACTGCCCAACCGCCCGCGGTCCTGGCGGGTGCTGATGCACCACGTCTTCCAGATCCCGGTCTCGTTCCTGGACATGGAGGACACCGGCCAGGCGCTCTCCAGCGAAACCATGCTGGCCCCGCCGCCCGAGGACATGCGAACCACCGAGCAGATCGCCGCCTTCGGGGAACAGATCCGCACCCGCTTCGCGGCCTGGTGGCAACGCGCGCAAGCCGAGGATTTCACCGGCCAGGTCCCCACCTATTTCGGCGGCACCTCGCGCCATGAAATGCTGGAACGCACCGTCTGGCACTCCACCCAGCACGCCCGCCAACTCGCCTCCCTGCTGCAACAGGCCGGTATCGAACCGGACAGCCCCCTCACCGCCGCGGACATAAAGGGCCTGCCTCTGACCGAGAAGATCTGGGACGAGCCGTAAGAAAGGTTGGGGCTTTGCCCCAAACCCCAGGAAGGGCTCCGCCCCCTGTGTCTGCTTCGCAGCCACAGCCCGCAAGGGAACTTGTTCCCTTGACCCTCTTAAATTGGTTTGTTGGGGATAGGGCCACGCCGTAGCCGATCAACGGCTACGACGGTTCGGCCCTATCCCCAACAAACCAGTCCATGGGGTTGAGGGGACGAGTCCCCTCACGGGTGCAGGGCAGAGCCCTGCCGGGGTCTGGGGCAGAGCCCCAGCCTTCCCGTCAGCCCTTGTCGTTCTTGCCGAACGGCTGGGTCAGGAAACCGGTGAACATCTTCTGCATCTGTTCCGCGCTCTGCGGCATAACGGTGAACCAGGATTTCAGCATCGCTTCCGGTGTCAGCGCATCCACGGCGTTGACCATCTGCTCCTCCATCCTGGCGAGCACCGCCGCCTGCATCGGCTTCACGTCCGGCAGGCCGAGGAACTGGCGGGCCTCCTCCGGTGTGCACTCCACGTCGACCGTGATCTTCATGCCATCCCCTTCCGGTTGCCGGCGCCAGCATACCAGCTTTCGGCCGCGGCGAACCCGCCGCTACGCCTCGTGTCCGGCCGGCGCGCCGTGGCCGGTCTTCTTCTTGCCCTTCCGTTCATCAAGGCGCTGCAGCACGACGAAGAACGACGGCACGAACAGGACCGCCAGGCAGGTGGAGGCGATCATGCCGCTGAACACCGACAGGCCGAGCGAGATGCGGGCATTGGCGCCCGCGCCCGTTGCCAGCACCAGCGGCAGCACGCCGAGGATGAAGGCGAACGAGGTCATCAGGATCGGCCGGAACCGCGACCGCGACGCTTCCACCGCCGCATCCAGGATCGACATCCCTTCCGCCCGATGCTCGCGCGCCATCTCCACGATCAGGATGCCGTTCTTGGCCGACAGCGCGATCAGCAGCATCAGCCCGATCTGGGTATAGAGGTTGTTGGCCAGTCCCAGGCTGGTCAGCGCGATCACCGGCCCGAGCAGCGCCAGCGGCACGGCCAGGATCACCGCCAGCGGCAGGATCCAGCTTTCGTACTGCCCGGCGAGGCACAGATACACCAGCAAAATCGCCAGCCCGAACACATAGGTCAGCTGATTGCCGACGATCTTTTCCTGATACGACATAGCCGTCCACTCGAACGAGGCGTCCTGCGGCAGTGTCTGCTTGGCGATCGCCTCCAACTCCGTCATGCCCTGGCCGGAGCTGAACCCGGGGGCCGGCGCGCCGACGATGGTGGCGGTCGGATACAGGTTGTACAAACTGATCAGCGCCGGCGCGACCACCGGGCCAATGGTTACCAGCGAACCAAGCGGGATCATCCGCCCATCCGAGCTGCGCACGGTCAGCTTCAGCAGATCCTCCGGTTGCAGGCGGAACTTCGAATCCGCCTGCACGTACACCTGCAACGACAAGCCGAACTTGTTGAACTGGTTTACATAGGTGGAACCGAGATAGGAGGTCAGCGCGGAGAACACGTCGCCCACCGACACGCGCATGGATTCCGCCTGGGCCCGGTTGACCGTCACCTCCACATGCGGCGTGCTGGGCCGGAAGGTTGTCATCACATGCTCCAGACGCGGATTGGCCTGCGCCTTCTGGACCGTCGCGTTGGCCATGTCCGACAGCGCCTGATAATCGAAGCTGCCGCCCAGCAGCTCCACCTGCATCTGCATGCCGCCGGCATTGCCGATGCCCTGGATCGGCGGCGGCACCAGCACGGCGGCCCTCCCATCCGGCAGCGACTCCAGATCTTTCTGGATACGCATCAGGATCGATCGGATATCCTGGCCCTTCTGCTTGCCGCGGATGCTCCAATCCTTCAGCACCACGAAGGCCGTGCCGCCATTGGCCAGCGTGGCGCTGTTATCGAGCAGCGACATGCCGGAAATGGCGATCACCTGGTCCACGCCGGGGGTCGCCATCGCGATCTGCGAAACCTTGTCCAGCGCCGCCGTGGTGCGGCCGAGCGAGGCGCCATCCGGCAACTGCACCGCGACCATCGCGTAGCCCTGGTCATCGTTCGGAATGAACGCCGTGGGCAGGCGGCCGATACCGTACACCCCGATGCCGGCGACGATCAGCGCGATCAGCACCATCAGCCCGGCCCGGTTCACCATCCGCCCGATCAGCGCGGCATAGGCGCGTTCCATCGGGTTATAGATGGCGTTGAACCCGCGAAAGAAGCGGTTGCGCTTCTCCGGTGGCTTCATCTCGCGCAGCCACAGCGCGCACTGGGTCGGTTTCAGAGTGGCCGCGTTGATCGCGCTGATCAGCGCCGTGGCGGCGATCACCAGCGCGAACTGCGCGAACATGCTGCCGGTAAGGCCCGGCAGAAACGCCGCCGGCACGAACACCGACATCAGCACCAGGGTGATGCCGATGATCGGGCCGAACAGCTCGTCCATCGCCTTGATCGCCGCATCGTGGCCGGACATGCCCTTCTCGATGTATTTCGACACGCCCTCGACGATCACGATGGCGTCGTCCACGACAATGCCGATCGCCAGCACGATGCCGAACAGCGTGGACAGATTCACCGTGAAGCCCATCGCCGCCATCGCGGCGAACGTGCCGATGATCGTCACCGGCACGGTGGTCGCCGGCACCAGCGTCGCGCGGAAGTTCTGCAGGAACACGAGGATGACGATCAGCACCAGAACGCCGGCCTGGTACAGCGTCGTGTAAACCTCGTTGATCGAGGCGTTGATGAAGATCGTGGTGTTATAGGGGATGGCGTAGGTCAGCCCCTCCGGGAAGCGCTTGGCCAGCACCTCCATCTTGTCGTGCACCGCCTTCGCCACCGCCAGCGAGTTGGCCGAGGGTGTCTGATAGATGGCGATGCCCGCGGCGGGCTTGCCGTTCAGCTGAAAGACCTGGGAGTAGTTCTGCGAGCCGAGCTCGATCCGCGCGACATCGCGCAGGCGCAGCAGCCTGCCGCCCTCGCTGGTCTGGCCCTTGATGACGATGTCGCCGAACTGCGCCGGGTCGTTCAGCCGCGACTGCACATCGACGGTGTACTGGAAATCCTGGCTGTCGGGCGCCGGCGGCATGCCGATCTGCCCGGCCGCGACCTCCTGGTTCTGCTCCTTGATCACCCGGATGACGTCCGCCGGCACCAGGCCGAAGGAATACAGCTTCTCCGGATCCATCCAGATCCGCATCGAATACTCGCCCGCCCCCATCACCACCACATTGCCGACGCCCGGCAGGCGAGACAGCTCGTTGGTCAGGTTGATGCTGGCGTAGTTGCTCATGAACAGGCTGTCGTAGCGCCCGTCCGCCGAGTTCAGCGTGACGAACTCCAGGATCGAGGTGCTTTTTTTCTGTACGGTCACGCCCTGCGCCTGCACCGCGCTCGGCAGCGCGGCCATCGCCATCTGCACCCGGTTCTGCACCAGCACCTGGGCGGTGTCGGGATCGGTGCCGATCGCGAAGGTCACCGTCAGGGTGTAGCTGCCGTCGGCGGCGCTGGTCGACTGCATATACAGCATATGGTCGACGCCATTGACCTGGTTCTCGATCGGCAGCGCCACCGTATCGATCAATGTCTGCGCGCTGGCACCGGGATAGCGCGTGGTGACCGACACCGTCGGCGGCACCACGTTGGGGTATTCCGCGACCGGCAGGCCGAACACCGCGACCGCACCAAGCAGCACCAGCACCAGCGCCAGCACATTGGCGAGGACCGGCCGCTCGATGAAGAACTTCGACATCATGGGCGCGGGGCCGGCGGCGTGATCGTGGTCAGGGTCGGCACGACCTTCGTTCCCGGAACGGCACGCCACAGATCGCCGGTAACCACGCGGTCTTCCCGGCTCAGCCCCGACGAGATCACCCGCAGCTCACCCAGCAGCTCGCCAAGCTGGACGGAGCGGCGCTGCACCACGTCATCCTGATTGAGCACCAGAACGAAACGCCCGCTCTGGTCCTCCCCCACCGCCCGGTTCGGCACCAGCAACGCGCCGGCGACCTCGCGCGGCAGCGGCACGCGGATGCGCAGGAACATGCCGGGCAGCAGGGCGAAGTTGTGATTGTCGAGCACGCCGCGCAGCAGCAGCGTGCCGGTGGTGGGGTCGATGCCGGGCGCGACATATTCCAGGTGGCCGCGATACGGATAGCCGCTCTCGTTCGCCAGCCCGACCTCGACCGGCACCTTGTGCAAGGTCGCGAGCGAGAGGCCGACATTGTCGAGCTTGCCGCGGATGCGCTGCAGATCCCCCTCGTTCAAATTGGCGACGGCGTAGATCGGATCGAGCTGGGTGATCTCCGCCAGCACCGTCGGCTGGCCGGCGCCGCCCACCACGTTGAACGGATCGACCAGATGCCGGCCCATCAGCCCGTCGAACGGCGCGGCGATGCTGGTATAGCCCAGGTTCAGCTCGGCCAGCGTCACCTGCGCCTTGGCCGAAGCCAGCCCCGCCTCGGCGGCGGCCTTCTGATAGACCCAGTTATCCACCTCGATCTGCGTCGCGGCGTCCTTCTTCACCAGGGCGGTGTAGCGGCCCACCTCGGTCTTGGCGTGCAGCAGCGCCGCTTCCTGCAGCCGCACCTGCGCCTGGGCCTGTTGCAACTGGGCCTTGTACCGGTCCTGCTGGATGGTGAACAACGGCGTGCCCTTGCGCACCCGGGCGCCGTCCTCGAACAGCACGGACTCCAGGTAACCCTCCACCCGGGCGAACAGCTTCACGACATTCACCGACGCGGCGTTTCCGGTGAGTTCCACATATTCGGAAATCGTCTGCACCAGCGGATGCACCACGGGAATGCCCTGACCGGCGCTGCCGCCCCATGGCTGCGGCGCCGCCGGCTTGGTGGCAGGCGCCTGCGCCCTGCCCTGCCCCGGAACCAGCACGACAGCCAGCAGCAGCGCACCGATCGCCGCCATGCAACGGAACAGGCGCCGGCGGCGCACCGGAAGCGGATTTCGAGCCATGGGCCGAAGAGTTGTTCACGCTGACCTCACCATTGCGGTGCCCGTATGTTCGATTTCACGTCGGTCGCCGATGGCAGGGCCGGAACCGGGGTTTCCGGCGTGCCGGCCGGCGGCAGCAGGCCGCCCCAATCGGTTCGCTGCCGCATCTGCTCGCGATTCGCCCCGCGAACGAATTCCTGCCCCTCGCGGATCTGCCACCCGCCGCCGAGGGCGCGATACACGGTCGTCAGCGACGTCGAGTAGTTGCCGTCGGCGACCGCGAGGTTGTTCTCCGCCGTGTAGAGATTCTGTTCCGCGGTCAGGACCGTGGTGAAGTCGCGGGTGCCCAGGCGGGTACTGCTCCAGGGCGATGCCCAGCGCCTTGGCCGCGGCGATTTCGCTCAGGCGCAGCTTGGCGACCTGCTGGCCGGTGCCGACATACGCGGCCAGCCCGTCCTCCACCTCCCGCTGCGCCCGCAGGACGGATTGCTGGTAGTCGATCAACAGCGATTGCAGCTTGGCGTCCTGCACCCGGACATTGTTGGTGATCTGGCCATAATTCAGCACCGGCCACTGGAAGGACGGCCCGAACGAAAAGGCGATTCCCTTGGAGGTGAACACGTCGTCCAGGCTGGAATGGCCGATACTGCTGCCGATCGTGCCGAAGCTGCCCGTCAGGATGAAGGCGGGATACAGATCCGCCCTGGCCATGCCGATCTGCGCGCTCTGCGCCGCGGCGCGCAATTCGGCCGCGCGCAGGTCGGGCCGGCGGCGCACGATGTCGGCGGGAATGCCGGCCGCAATCTGCGCCGGCGGCACCGGAATGACCGGCCGATACCCCGGCGGGCCGGCCAGCATCGCATCCAGCGTCTCCGGCGGCATGCCCAGCAGCACGCGCAGGGCGTTCTTGCCCTGCTCCATCTGGCTGGTCAGCTGCGGAATCGTTGCCTGGGTGGCGGCCAGCACGTTCTCCGCCTGATACACATCCAGTTTCGTCGACGTGCCGCCCTCGAACCGGGCACGGGCGATCGCCAGCGCCTTCTGCTGGCGGGTCACGTTGGCCCCGGCGATGGCGATCTGCCGCTCCAGGGTGCGGATGCCGATATAGCTGGTGGCGACATCACCGATCAGCGTCACCAGCACATCGTCATACGAAGCGATCGATGCCAGATACGCGGCATCCGCGCTTTCGATCCCGCGACGGAACTTGCCCCAGAAATCCAGCTCCCAGGCGATCTGCGCGCCGAGCGAGGAGCGCCAGAAATTGCCCAGATTGGCGTTCGGATTGCCCGTCGGGTCCGAGGACGACGCCTGGTTGTAACTGATCCCGGCGCCAAGCTGCTGGGTTTGCGGATAGAACTCGCCGGCGGCGATGCCAAGCTGCGCGCGCGCGGCCAGCACCCGCGTGCCGGCCGACATCAGGCTCAAATTCTGATCGTAGGCGGTCTGGATCAGGCGATCGAGCACCGGATCCCGGTACACCGACCACCAGTTGCGCTCGTCCTGCCGGTCCATCCGTACCGCCGGATCGCGCGACTGCAGCCAATTGGCGGCAACCGGCGCGGCGGGCGCAACGTAATCCGGCCCGACCATGCACCCGGCCAGCGCCAACGGCGCCAAAGCGAGGCAACCCCATCCCAGGCAGCCCTGCAGGAAACCAATCCCGGTCCGCTTGTGAGGCACGAATCCGCGGCCATCGCCGGTAGTCAGCGCATCCGGCGACAATGAATAAGCCCCCTGCGTGGCAAACGATCAATCCCAGAATCAGTTCAAGAAAACCTTATCGGGTAACCCCTAATCACACAATAACGGATACCTGCACCGGACGATATGGAGCGAAACAATCTGAGCGAATAACCGATATCGTAACGAATCGCGCCCGACCGCCTACTGCATGAACCAGCCATGGCTGACGACCAGCGACTGCCCGGTCATCGCGTTGCTCTCGGCGCCGGCGAAGAACAGCACCGCGGAAGCAACGTCATCGGTAGTGGTGAATTCGCCGTCCACGGTTTCCCGCAGCATGACGTTCTTGATCACCTCGGCCTCGGAAATGCCGAGTTCCTTGGCCTGCTCGGGGATTTGCTTCTCCACCAGCGGCGTGCGCACGAAACCGGGGCAGACCACGTTGGACCTCACATTGAACTCGGCACCCTCCTTGGCGACGACCTTGGAAAGGCCGATCAGGCCGTGCTTGGCGGTCACATAGGGCGCCTTCAGCTTGGAGGCCTCCTTGGAATGCACCGAACCCATGTAGACGATGCTGCCGGATTTGGCGGCGTACATGTGCTTCAGGCAGGCCTTGGTGGTCAGGAAAGCGCCGTCCAGATGGATCGACAGCAGCTTCTTCCAGTCCGCGAACGGGAAATCGACGATCGCACTGACGATCTGGATGCCGGCATTGCTGACCAGGATGTCGATCCGGCCGTATTTGGCCATCACATCGGCGACGCCCTTCTCCACCGCCGCCTCGTCCACCACGTTCATCGCCACCGCGAAGGCATC
Source organism: uncultured Alphaproteobacteria bacterium (assembly GCA_963839645.1). Classification (GTDB taxonomy): domain Bacteria; phylum Pseudomonadota; class Alphaproteobacteria; order Acetobacterales; family Acetobacteraceae; genus PALSA-911. The sequence goes on from CAWIVZ010000008.1 coordinate 221,836, forward strand.
CGCGCCTTTCGCCTTGATCTCGGCCGCGGTGGCGTTGGCCGCCTCCAGATTGAGGTCGGCGATCACCGGAACGCCGCCCTCGGCGGAGAAACGCAGCGCGATCTGCTTGCCGATGCCGCTGGCGGCACCGGTAACGATAGCAACTTTTCCGTCAAAACGAGCCATGGTTTGGGTCCTTGGATGGGTTGAGAGCGAAATGGCGAAATCAGGCGTCCTTCAGGTAGTCGAACACGACCTCGCCCAGTCCGAGCGTCAGGTCGGTGATGTAATGCGTGGCCGAGATCACTTCGCGCACCGGCAGCCGCGCCACGTCGCACAGCGCATGCTCGAACAACTGCAGCGCTGCCGGCCCGGACCAGGCGCCCTTCACCGTCACGTCCTCGCAGTAGTAGCGCACCAGCTCGCAGATCCGCGGCGTGCAATCCACATGCGGGATGATCTTGATCATGAACGCCGGCTTGGCCAGGCTTTTGCCGATCGCCGCCTGGTCGATCTCCCGGTGCTTGTAGCCCATCGTCGCGTTGACGCAGAGCGACGAGCCGTAATGCAGCGTGCAGACCAGGGTCTCGTTCTGGTGCGTGATCTTCGGGGTGGCGAGCTTCTTCGGGAAGCCCCAGATCTCCCGCCCGCCGGCGATGGGGGAATTGTCGTCCAGGTACATGGCATGCACGTAGCCGCCTTCCTGCACGGTGCCGTCGGCGGCGGTGAAGCGCACCGGGATCACCTGCCCGGTCTCGGTATAGTCGCCGAACCCCGTCGAATTGGGCATGCGGATGAATTCGTAATTAACGGTATCGCCGATCACCTCCAGCGGCTCGGGCACCACCGCGCGCAGCAAGGCGGGATCGGTGCGGTAGCTGATGACGACGAATTCGCGGTTGTAGAACTTGTAGGGTGGGCGCGGGTAGGATGGATTGTTCAACGGCATGGCAAAAGCGTTCTTGCGCACATCGGCAAGGTTCATCGTCTGGCACTCCTGATCCGCGGGAAATCGGTTGGAGGAAAAACTATTTCCGTTCGGGATGGGCGAGATCGAACACGAACACGCCGTCCAGTCCCTTCGGCCGCTGCAGCACCTGCTTGTAGTGCAGCGTGCGCCCGGCATCGGCGTAGCCGGAGGCCCAATGCTCCTCCATGGTCAGGCGGGAGAACTCGAAATCCTTCGAGGTGCCCTCATACACGCGCGAGCGATAGATCAGCTGGATGATGTTGAAGACCTTCGCGTCCGCTTCGCCCGCCAGAAGCTGGGCTTCGGGCGTCGCCTTCAGATTATCCGGCAGTTCGGCCAGCAGCTTGGCGGCGGCACGGCGCAGCATCTGCGCCTTCTTGAAGTCGTTGGTCGCGGCGCGGGTCCGGCTGGAGAAGCGGATTTCCTTCTGGCGCACGTCGGAATCCGTCAGATTCCGCGGCATGTCGCCGGTGGCGCTCCACAGATCCACCTGAAACGCCAGCGTGTCCTGGCGCGGGCAACTGTCCAGCACCCATTCCAGCGGCGTGTTGGAAACCAGCCCGCCGTCCCAGTAATGCTGCCCGTCGATCTCGATGGCGGGAAAGCCCGGCGGCAGCGCGCCGCTGGCCATCACATGCGCGGGCCCGATCTTATGGGTGGCGTTGTCGAAATAGATGAAATTGCCGGTGCGGACATTCGTGGCGCCGACGCTGAAGCGGGTTTCGAGCGAATTGATCCGGTCGAAATCGACCAGCCTTTCCAATGTCGCGGTCAGCGGAGAAACGTCATAGAAGCTGATCGCCCCCTCGCTGCCGGGCTTTTGCAGATAGGGCGGCACCAGGCGCGGCGTGAAGAAGCCGGGGGCGCCGAACAGCAGCGTGCCCAAAGCGCGGGTCTGGTTGACCACTTCGTGAACCCCGTCATTCCTCAACGGGATGCCGGCGAACAGGCTGGCCGGCAGAAACGGGTTGGCCTTCGGCGGAGCGCTGACGGTCTCCCAGAACTGCCGCAGCTTCTCCACCCGGTGCTCGGGCGCGTTGCCGGCGATCAGCGCCGAGTTGATCGCGCCGATCGAGATGCCGGCCACCCAGTCCGGATGCAGATTGGCTTCCGCCAGGGCCTGATAAACCCCGGCCTGATACGCGCCGAGCGCCCCGCCACCCTGCAGCAGCAGGGCAACGCGCTCGAACGGCGGGCGCTCGGTCAGCACCGGGGGCTTCTTATGCGCGCGCAGGCTTACGGACATGGCAATACCTTTGGCGATCTCGCGGCCCCGGATGGGGCGCGCGTGTCCTAACAAGATCCTCCCGTATTTGCCAGGATTTGCGGCCGTTCCCCTGGATTAAGAACCTCTGCGAAGCGGCCCGGCAGACATGCCGGGCCAGCGTCGCCGCCATGGACAAAGTTTGCTCTATATCAGTCGGCTAGGCAATTTATCCCGCATGCCCCTATCTCGCAGGTCCTTCGGGCGTGTGATGCGGCGTCAGCAGCATGTCGATCTTGCCACGCAGCTGTTCCAGCAGCATTTCCGTATTGGGGTCGATCGCCTCGATCGCCGTCAGCACGGTCTGGCAGGCCTCGCGCAGCGTCAGCGGAAAGGCATCGGCGATCTGGGTCCCCAAGGCGTGCCGCAGATGCTGGGCCTCCTCGGGACGCCCGATCTCGTTCAGCTGCCGGATGGCCGCTTCGGTCTTTTCCCGGATCTCGTCCGTCATCGCCCTGGTCCCTCTGATCCTGTCGCGGCCCCCTTATAGCACACAAGGGCCGCGACAGAACCGGACCCGGCGTCAGGTCTTGACCAGCGGGCAGCCGCTCTCAGCCTCCGGACGGAACGCCTTGTCGGCCGGCACCGTCGCCAGCAGCTTGAAGAAGTCCCAGGGATCCTTGGATTCCGCCACCGTCTTGGTCTGCCACACCCCCACATCGTGCACGAACTTGCCGTCCGTGCGCACCCGGCCCTGATAGTACGGGTCGTTCACCGGCATCGCCTTCATCTGCTCGACCACCGCCCGCCCGCTCGCCTTGGCCTTGTCCACGCCGATCGCCGCCGCCGAGTTCAGATAGTGGGTCACGGCCGAATAGATGCCGGCGTGATAGAAGTTCGGCTTGGCGCCGTGATACAGCGGCTGGAACCGGTCCGCGAATTCGCGCGACGCCGCGTTCATGTTCCAGCTCCATGGCATGGTGGCGATCAGGTTCTGCGACGTGTCCAGCCCGATCGACTTCACGATATATTCCTGCATCACGAGACAGGCCAGCACCACGCCCGACTGCGGAATGCCGAACTCATAGGCCTGCTTGATGCAGTTGGCGGTATCGTCGCCGGCATTGGCCAGACAGATCACCTTGGCCCCGCTCGTCTTCGCCTTCAGCAGCTGGGAGGAGAAATCGGTGGTGCCCGGGAACGCATAGACGCTGCGGCCAAGCTCCTTGCCGCCGGTCCGCTTCAGCGCGTCCGCGGCGTCGTTCGCCATCGCATGGCCGGAAATATAGTCGGGCAGGATGAAGTACCAGGTGTCGGCCCCCTTGCCGACCAGCCCGTTCACCACGCCGTTGGCGTTCGACCACAGATCGAACGTCCAGTGCACCTGATTGGGCGTGCAGAACTTGCCGCTGAGGTCGGCCACCCCGGCGCTGGTGAAGATGACGACTTTGTCCTTCTCCTTGGCGATGTTGCCCACCGCGAGCGCCACCGCCGATTGCGGAATGTCGAAGATCGCGTCCACCCCTTCCTGGTCGTACCAGGACCGTGCGATGCTGGCGCCGACATCCGGCTTCAGCAGCATGTCCGCCGATACAAGCTCAACCTTGATGTCCGGGTGTTTCCTGGTGAAATCCTCGATCGCGAATTTCGTTGCCAGAACGTCGCCAAGACCGGTCGCTTCGGCATAGGGCCCGGACATGTCGCTCATCACGCCGATCTTGAGCGTCTTGCCCTGGGCACGCGCGCGGGACGGAGCCAGCACGGCACCGGTGCCGATCGCCCCGGCCGTGATCGCCCCAGCCTGAGCGAAGCGGCGACGGGTTATTTTGGACATGCATATCTCCCTATTTGGACGTTGCCGACAGCAGAGCATCTTCGGCACCGGGTGGCCATAGCCGCCCGCCCCGAGAGAACACGTCCGTGTCAGAGTATCACTGAACGCCGAGAGCCTATGCCGGCACGGCGGCGCGCCTGGCTTTCTCTCCGGCGGCGCGTGCGCTGTCGGTAACGCTGAACATCTCCAGCGTATCCACATCGTCATCCGCCACCGGGGTCAGCGCGGTGTCCATATAGGCGCGGGCATTCGGATCGCGCTTGATGGAGCGGCGCACCCGCGCCATGCGCCACACCATCCCGGCGACGCGGATATGCTTGTAGACGATTTCGGCCGCGTATTTCGGATAGAACAGCAGGGGATTCTCGATCGGAAACCCCGGCCGCCGGTCGGTGCGCACCTTGCGGCGCAGATACCCGCCCTCCAGCGGATGGATATGCTCCAGGTTCACGCAGCCATAGAACCACAGCAGCAGGAACATCATCTTGCCGGGGCTGATCCGCGTCGCCGCGGCGCGGCGCATCACCGTTTCCATATGCTCGGCGGTGTAATACGTCTCCCACGCCAGCCGGTAGGCGCGCTCCCACTCCTCGCGCGACATCCTCGCATGGCCGGTGCAGACATGTTCGAGGTCGTACTTGTTCATGTCGGGGTCCATCTCCACCCCCGACAGCAATAGTTTCTTGTGATCCTCCGACCCCGGCAGCGGCGTCAGGCAGAAGAATTCCAGCAGATCGAGCGGCAATTCCCGCTGGATGATCTTGATGTCGCGAACGATCGTCTCCGGCGTGTCGTTCGGAAAGCCCAGGATGTAGCCGGCATAGGTGAAGCACCCGACGCGCCTTCCACGCCAGCAGCATTTTCCGGTATTCGGCAATCCGGTTCTGCTTCTTTTTCGCGCCCACCAGGCTCTCGGGGTTGATGTTCTCCAGCCCGATGAACACCCGCCGCACGCCGGCGCGGGCGGCCTTTTCGATGAAGTTCGGAATGCGGTGGCACAGCGTGTCCACCTGGATCACCAGGCTGAACGACATGCCTTCCTGCTCGCGCAGCAGGATCAGCCGGTCGAACAGCATTTCCCAGTTGCGGTTGCGCGCCAGGTTGTCGTCGGTGATGAAGAACCGCTCCACCCCCTGGGCGATGTTGCCGCGCACGATCGCCTCGATGTCGTCGGGCGAACGGTAGCGCGACTTGCGGCCCTGCACGTTGATGATGGTGCAGAACGAACACTGGAACGGACAGCCGCGCCCGGCATCGAAGCTCGAAAGCCGCCCGGCCGTCCGCTCGATCCGCTCGGCCGGCAGGAACGGCAGGGGCGCGCCTTCCAGGCCCGGCAGATCGTCCATGAAATCATACAGCGGCTGCAGCGCCCCCGCGGCGGCGTCCCGCAACACCGCATCCAGCCGGAACTCCGCCTCCCCGGCGAACAGCGCGATGCCCAGCGCCTGCGCCTCGCGAATATCGGCCGGCAGTTCCGGCAGCATGGCGATGCAGCCGGAGACATGAAATCCGCCGATGCAAACCTGGATGCCCTCCGCCCGCAGCTTGCGCGCGATGTCCATCGCGCGGGGAAACTGGTTGGACTGCACGCCCACCATCGCCACCATCCCCAGCCCGCCGGCGGCGCGGATGGAAGCGGCGATCCGGTCCGGACGGATCCGCGTGTTGGTTTCGTCATAGGCGGTGATGTCGAGGTCGATATCCTCGCCGAGCACCCTGCGGTCCCGGCAATCCGCGGCGAGGCCGTGCAGCACGGCGAGGGTATTGGAGGGGATGGCCGAGCGCAGCCATTGGATGACATAGCCGTTGTCGTCGTAATGCGACGGCTTGATCAGGACCAGTTGAAAGCGGCGCCGGCTATCCGGTGCATCCATCGGCTTGCTGCCCTTTCTTGAGGAGACGTCGCGAGTCGCGCCCGACCTGCCACCCATCCGGTCAGGTTAGACACCTTATCCGGTATGGTTCAACCGCCGTATTATTCCGCACCCACAGGCCGGCCGGTGCTGCCTTGGGCCCGCAGGATCAATCCTCCACCGCACGCAGCTTGAGCGGCAGCTGAGTGCGATAGACAACGCGCTTCAGCGCGAACACCGACCGGACCGAGCGCACCCCCGGCATGCGCGTCAACCGGGCGCGCAGGAAACCCTCGTAGGACGCGAGATCCGCCGCCACCACCCGCAACAGGAAATCACCGGTGCCGGCGATTTCGTAGCACTCCATGATCTCCTCGCAGCCAGCCACCGCGGCCTCGAATTGCTGCATGAGTTCATCGGCGTGGGCGGTCATCTCGATCGTGACGAACACGTTGACGCCGAGCCCGACCTGTTCCTGGTCCAGCAGGGCGACATAGCGCTGGATCACGCCCGCCTCCTCCAGCAGCCTTTGCCGGCGATGACAGGGCGACGCGGACAATCCCACCGCCTCGCTCAATTCCACCGTGGTCGCCCGGCCGTCCTGTTGCAGGCGATCGAGAATGGCGAGGTCAATCCGGTCCAGTCGCGCGGGCCGTCCCATGAAGCGGCTCTCCCCACATACGGTTTCGACTATGTTGCAACGCACCATTGGCAGATTCTGCCAATCTGGTGCCTAATCGCGGGCAACTATGGCAGCACCCACTCCGCATTCACATATTAGCATTGGCGGGCGCGCACCCTTTCGTCGCTTGACCACGCCCATCGCTTGACACGCCCAGCGCTGGCCCACCAGGAGCATCCAAATGGACACCGGTATCGATTTTTCCCCCATCGATTTTGCGGGCGTCACGTTGGAGAGCCGATTCACCGAGTTCGACCAGCCGGTCCTGCTGACCGGCATCCAGGCCCTGGTGCGCGTGCTGCTGGAACAGAAGCGCCTGGACATGCTGGCCGGCCTGAACACCGGCGGCTTCGTCTCCGGCTATCGCGGCTCGCCGCTCGGCGGCCTCGACCGCGAGCTGTGGAAGCGCCAGAAGCTGCTGGACAGCCACAACATTCAGTTTCAGCCAGGCCTGAACGAGGACATGGCCGCCACCATGATCTTCGGCACCCAGCAGCTGGACGCCTTCCCGGGCAAGAAGGTCGATGGCGTGTTCGGCATGTGGTACGGCAAGGGTCCGGGCGTGGACCGCACCGCGGACGCCTTCCGCTGCGCCAATTTCATGGGCACCTCCAAGCACGGCGGCGTACTGGCGGTCTCCGGCGATGACCACGCCGCCCATTCCTCCACCTACCCGCACCAGACCGACCACATCTTCCAGGGCGTCATGATCCCTGTCCTGAACCCCGCTTCCGCCCAGGATATTTTCGACTTCGGCCTCGCCGGCATCGCCCTCTCCCGCTTCTCCGGCCTCTGGACCGCGCTGAAGACCACCGCCGAGACCGCCGAGCAGGCCGCCACCGTCCGCATTCCCGACACGCGGAACTTCCTCACCCCCGACTACCCCCTGCCGGCGCACGGCCTGAACGTCGATTTCACCCTCCGTCACCCCGCCGACCGCGCCGAGCTCGAACGCCGCGTGGTGGATGAGCGCCTGCCCGCCATCGGCCCCTGGGTCCGCGCCAACAACATCGACCGCCTGGTGTTCGGCAGCGCCGACGCCCCGATCGGCATCGTCACCGTCGGCCGCGCGCATTTCGACGCGATGCACGCCCTTTCCATGCTCGATGTCGCCGAGCACCCGATGCTCGCGGTGAAGAAGCTCGGCCTCACCTGGCCGATCGACGCCGACGGCATCCGCGACTTCGCCCGCGGCAAGCGCCTCCTGATCGTGGTGGAGGAAAAGCGCTCCTTCGTCGAGGCGCAGATCCGCGAAGCCCTCTACAACATGCGCGCCGACAGCCGCCCCGACATCGTCGGCAAGACCGATCTCGCCGGCGCCAGGCTGTTCCCCGCCACGATGGAACTGTCGCCGGAGATCGTCGGCGGCGGGCTGTCGAAACTACTCCGCGAAGCCGGCCTGAACGTCGGCCAGCCCCCCTCCCCGCCCACACCGGACCGCCCTGCCGGCCTGCTGCGCCGCATTCCCGCCTTCTGCGCCGGCTGCCCGCACGGCACCTCCACCCAATTGCCCGAGGGCAGCTTCGCCTCCGCGGGCATCGGCTGCCATTTCATGGCGATGGACGATAGCAACCAGACCCGCACCTTCACCCAGATGGGCGGCGAGGGCGGCTCCTGGGTCGGCATGTCGAAATTCACCGAAATCCCGCATCTGTTCGCCAATATCGGTGACGGCACCTACACCCATTCCGGCCTGCTCGCGATCCGCCAGGCGGTCGCCGCCAAGGCCCGCATGACCTACAAGATCCTCTACAACGACGCCGTCGCCATGACCGGCGGCCAGCCCGCCGAGGCCGGCTACACCGTCACCCAGATCGCCGCCCAGGTGCATGCCGAGGGCATTTCCCGAATCGCCCTGGTCGCCGACGACGAGGACCGCCTGCCGCCGCCCTCCGCCCTGCCCCCCGGCACCACGCGCCACGTTCGCGAGGAACTGGACAAGGTCCAGCGCGAACTGCGCGAGTACGACGGCCTCAGCGTGCTGATCTACGACCAGGTCTGCGCCACCGAAAAGCGCCGCCGCCGCAAATCCGGCAAATACCCGCAGGCGACGCAAAGCGTGGTGATCAACGAAGCCGTCTGCGAGAACTGCGGCGACTGCTCGAAACAATCCAGCTGCATCGCCATCGAGCCGGTGGAAACCGAACTCGGCCGCAAGCGCCGCATCAACCCCTCCAGCTGCAACGTCGATCTCTCCTGCCTGAAAGGCTTCTGCCCGAGCTTCGTCACCATCGCCGGCCCGCCGAAGGCGCCGATAGCTGACGAACATTGGCAGGAACGCGAAGCGGAATTCGCCGCCACGCTCCCCGAACCCGCGCGGGCGGAAATGCCCTGGCGCGGCCTGTTCGCCGGCATCGGCGGCGGCGGCGTGGTCACCTCCGGCGCCATCCTGGCGATGGCCGCACAGCTCGAAGGCCATCAGGTCAGCACGCTCGACTTCGCCGGCCTCGCCCAGAAGAACGGCGCGGTCGTCTCCCACGTGCAGATCGCCGATGACGGCAAGCTGGACGTCGTGCGCATTCCCCTCGGCACCGCCAACTTCATGCTCGCCGCCGACCTCGCGGTATCCGCCGGCCCCGGCGTGCTGGAACGCTGCGCCCCCACCGCCGCCGTGCTCGGCAACCTCGACCTCGCCGCCACCGCCGACTTCAAGCGCGATGCCAACCTGAAGATCGACGCCGGCCTGCACCGCCGCGTGATCGAGCGCACCACCGGCGCCAACGCCTCGCTCTATCTGCACGGCGTCCGCCTGGCCGAGCGGCTGTTCGGCAACGCCCAGGCGATGAACACGCTCTATCTCGGCCTCGCCTACCAGCGCGGCCTGCTGCCGGTCGGCGAGGCCGCCCTGCACCGCTCCATCGAACTGAACGGCGCCGCGCTCGAACTCAACCGCCGCGCCTTCCTGTGGGGCCGCATCCTGGCCGCCAAACCGGAACTGGTTGCCGAAATTCTCGGCAACGCCGAACCCGCGGTGCCTACCGATTTGGACGCGCTCATCGCCAGCCGCGCCGAGAGCCTGCGCGCCTACCAGAGCGGCAAATACGCCACCCGCTACCGCAAGCGCGTCGGCGAGGTCGTTGCGCGAGAGACGGAAATATTCGGCAAGCCCGGCCAACTCTCCCGCGCCGCCGCCGAAGGCTGGTTCCGCGTCATGGCCTACAAGGACGAATACGAAGTCGCCCGCCTGCACGCCGCCGCCACCTATGGCAAGGATCCGGTCTTCCACCTCTCCCCGCCGCTGATCGCGCGCATGGACAAGCTCACCGGCCGGCGCAGGAAGGTCGCCATCCCCGGCAAATACGCAATGCCGCTGTTCCGCCTGCTGCGCCACGGCAAGATCCTGCGCGGCACGCCGCTCGACCCGTTCGGCCATCAGGCCGAACGCCAATGGGAACGCGGCCTCGCCGCGCTCTACGAAGCCGACATGCGCGAAATCCTCGCCGGCCTGCGCCCGGAGACGCTCGACACCGCGATCCTGCTCGCCGACCTGCCCGACAGCATCCGCGGGTTTGGCCCGGTGAAGGAAACGAACTACAAGACCGCCATGCAACGCCGCGACGCGCTGCGCGAGCAGTTCAAGAACCCGCCGCAGCTACGCGAGGCGGCCGAATAGGGGGACACACCATGCCCGACTACACCAGCTTCGGCGGCGACAGCCTGGTCATCGACATGGCCCGCAAATTCGCCGCCGACCGCCTGGCACCCCAGGCGGCCGCGCGGGAAAAGGCCGGCAAGATCGAGCCGGAGATCATCCGCGAAATGGGCGAGTTGGGCTTCCTCGGCGCCACCACCTCCGCCGAGTGGGACGGCTCGGACATCGACCCCGTCACCTACGCCCTGCTGCTGGAGGAAATCGCCGCCGGCGACGGCTCGGTCTCCACCCTGCTGTCGGTGCACAACTCCCCCACCTGCATCGTGCTGGAGAAATACGGCAACGCCGCCCAGAAGGACCGCTGGCTGCGCCCCCTGGCGCGCGGCGAGGGCGTCGGCTCCTTCGCCCTCACCGAGCCGCAGGCCGGCTCGGACGCCTCCAATCTGCGCACCCGCGCGGTGAAAAAGGGCGACCGCTACATCGTCAACGGCGCCAAGCAGTTCATCACCAGCGCCAGCATTCCCGGCAGCACGGTGTTCTTCGCCGTCACCGACCCCGCCGCCGGCAAGCGCGGCCTTACCGCCTTCGTGGTCGATAAATCCGCCCCCGGCTACGTCATCGCCCGGCGCGAGGAAAAGCTCGGCCTGAAAGCCTCGGAGACCTGCGCCCTGGTGTTCGAGGACATGGAGGTGGCGGAAGACCAGCGCATCGGCGCCGAGGGCGAGGGCTACAAGATCGCCCTCTCCACCCTGGAATCCGGCCGCATCGGCATCGCCGCCCAGGCCGTCGGCCTCGCCCGCGCCGCCCTGGAACACGCCATCGCCTACGCCCGCGACCGCCAGAGCATGGGCCAGGCCATCATCGACCACCAGGCCGTCGGCTTCCGCCTCGTGGACGCCAAAACCCGCCTGGAAGCCGCCCGCCAACTGGTGCTGCACGCCGCCCGCCTGAAATCGGACGGCAAGCCGGCGCTGGAAGCCGCCTGCATGGCCAAGCTGTTCGCCTCGGAAACCGCCGAGGCCGTCTGCTCCGCCGCCATCCAGACCCTCGGCGGCTACGGCTACCTGGCCGACTACCCGGTGGAGCGCATCTATCGCGATGCGCGCATCTGCCAGATCTACGAAGGCACGTCCGACATCCAGAAGCTAATTATTCAACGGACGCTTTGAAGGCTCAACGCTCCCGGCGCAAATCGCCGAAACCGAACCGTTTGGCGTTTGCCGGGGCTGGCCGCGTCTCGCGGTCAGCCGGTTCCACCGAACAATGTCCTGACCACGATCCGGCCGAACGGAACCGAACGGTCGACCCGAACCGCGTCTCCGTCACTGGCCTTCGCGAGCGCCATCACGAGCCGCATGCCCAGGCCGACGCCGCATGACGGATCGAAGCCGGGGGGAAACCCATCGCCTTCATCCGAAACGGTCATCTCCAGGCCGGTCGTATGGCGTGTAATCGCAACGGAGACCGTTCCGGATCCGTATTTAAGTGCGTTGGTAACCAGTTCGACAGTGATAAGGCCAAGCGGGGTGATGTCGTCGGCGGCCAGGGAGAACGACGGGGTCTCCAACTCCAGCGACCGACTGTCGGTGCCATCCGGCAGCAGGGACACTCATGTCTTCCAGCAGGCCACGAAGATAGGGTTCGGCATCGGTGGCGACGATCGACCCGCCAACATAGAGGCGCCGGTGGGCCGCCGCCACGGTCATGACACGGTTGGCTGCATCCTCGATCTGCAGCCTGGCTTCCTCGTTCCGCAGGGTTCGGGCCTGCATGGACAGCATAGTCCGCACCAGTTGCAGCGAGTTCATCACGCGATGGTGAACCTCCTGCATCATGAGGTCCTTGTCGTCCAAAAGCACGCGGTTCTGCGCCAGCAGGGCCTCCTTCTCCTGTAGAAGCTCCTCGCGCTGATCCTGGCGCTTTTGCGCCTCCACGGCGACAGCCAGGGTATTCGCCAAGGCCTGCAGGAAGGTGAGGTCGTGGATGTTGAAATCGCCGTGGTGTGTGCTGCCGCCTTCCAGGACGCCGAACGGCTTGGCATCGGCTGCGTGCACGAGGACATTGATCGCGCTGCGGATACCGTGATCCGCGAGCAACTTCGGGGTGCGGAAGCGCTGCTCCTCGGCGAGGTGATTGGAGATGACCGCCTTGCCGCTACGCAAGGCATAACCAGCCGGGCTTTGCAGATCGGCGCCCACGCGGGCGGAACCCACGATACCGTCTTCCCAGCCGACGCCGGATCTCACGACGAACTCCATGTCGCCCGGCAGGTATTCGAGCACCTTGGCGAAACGGGCTTCGAGACCTTCCGCGGCGACTTCGCTCGCCCGGTCGAGGATGCCCTGAAAGCTGTCGGTCTGCAGTGCGAAGCGGGCGAATTCCGCCACCAGTTCCTGCTGCCGGAGACGCTGGCTGAGTTCGGGCAAAGATAGGCTAAAGGCGCCGCTGTTCATATGGACCGATCAGAATGCATGGCAAGTATCTTCCACACTGCAGGGGGAACCTACCAATGGTGCGGGCCAGTGGTGCGGGAAGGACGGATCGTTCGTCGTCCGCGATATGCTGGTCTTTTTATATCCCGCAAGTGACGGCCCTGGGATCACAAAACCGGCATTGGCAAGGTTCCGGAGGCGGTTGCATCCGGTGTGGATACCAAAATGGCGGACAGAAGCGGTGAGACGTTAAAACATGCGTCGTATAATCAACCTCTGGAAATCCGAGATGCGTTCATGGATCTGGCAAAACCGTCAGGACGGCGGCGGCACCAGCCATGCCCTCCCGCGCCCTCGATCCGTCCCACGAAATCGGCTTGATCAGCTTCCGCCCGGCTTCCCCCCAACGGAATCGGATAGGCCGCCGGGCGATGCCGACAGATCATCGCTGAACTGCGTGGAAAGCTCCCGCATGGTTTCCATTGACCAATGCGGCGGAACCAATGCCGGCGGCACGCCATCCGTGCCATCGCCAGCGGGCATATCCGCGCGCAGGGCGGCGTTCAACTCCGCTCCATAGGCGAACAGGATCGCGGTGACATAGAAAAACAGCAGCGTCAGGATTATGCCCCCGAGGCTGCCATAGGTGATGCTGTAATTGGCGATGTTCTCCACATAGACCGAGAACAGGCTGGCCCCGGCCAGCCATAGGCATACCGTCACAACCGCCCCCGGCCAGACCATGCGCAACGACAGCCGGGCATTCGGCAGGCTCAGATGCAGGGCGATCAGCAGAGCGGTCACCAGCACCCCTACGATCCCGTAGCGCAGGGCGGTCCACACCGCATCCGTGAAGGGCTGGGCGACATGCAGCCGGCGCAACACGCTGACCAGTTGCGGGCCGAACAGGATCAGGCCGGGCGCCAGTATCGCGAACACCGTTCCGAAGAAGACGATCAGGATACTCTGCGGCCGCAGCAGCCAGATGCTCCGCGTCTCCTTCAGGTCATAGCTGCGGTTCAGAATGGTGCGCAGTGCCTCCACCCCGCTGGAGGCACTCCACAGCGCCACCACCAGACCCACCGTCAGCAAGCTGCCATGGCGCTGCGTCAGCACCTCGATGATCGCCGGGCGCAGCACGTCCACCACCTCTTTCGGCGCGAAATCGAAGGCGCCGGCCAGCAGCCGCTCCGCCACCTGCTCATCGCCGATGAACCCGCGAGCGCAGTCAGGAACAGCAGAAACGGAAACAGCGAAAGCAGGGCGGTGAACGCGGCGTAGCCGGAAAGCTCGAAGCCTTCATGCTCGGTCAGTTGCACGCCCGCCCGCCAGGCGTAGCCAGCCACGCTGCTCAGGCCATGCGACCGGGCATCGCCATTCGAACCCGGCCGCATGGCAGCGCGATCAGCGCCGGCCGAGCAGCAGGCCTGCCGCGAAGCCGACGGCCGCGGCGACAAGCACCGCGGTCATGGGCTGATGTTCCACCTGCTCCATGGCGCTCTTGCCATAGCGGTTGCCGCGCTCCAGGGCCTGCTGGCCGAGATCGCCGGCAGCGCTGTACGCCTTCCGCGCGGCATCCCGCACGGCTTCGCCCGCATCGGTCGCGGCGGTGCCCACCCGCTGCGCCATATCATCCGCCGCATTGGCAGCGGTGCCGATGCTATCGCGGGCATCCCGCCCAGCCTGGTGGATCGAATTTCCAATTTCACTATTGCTCATGGCTTGCTCCATTGTTGCAGGTCGCAGATGACCGCGGGCACACCGGCGCCTGCGGTCGAATTGCTATCGTTATCAGGTATGGTACTTGAATTCCGGCAGGCCCTTCAGCATTTCCTTCGTGGCGCCCGTCAACAGCATGTTCTTGCCGTGGACCTGCAGCGAGCTGTAGGGGACCACGACGAGTTTGGTGCCCATGCCCAGGAAGCCCCCGACCGAGAGAACGGCGAAAGGAACCTTCTCGTTCGGCGTCACGATCAGGTCGTCGATCGTGCCGACGGTTTCATTCGCCTCGTTCACGACCGTGCTGCCGACAACCTTGGAAGTCCGGTAGCCCGTTGCAAGGATTTGCGGATCGACCTTGACGATGGTGATCGTTTGCGGCTTTCCCTGGGCGAATGCCAGCGGCGCAGAAAGGCCGGCCACCAAGGTCGCGGCGAGAGTGACGTTCAAAATACGGCGCATTGCAGTCTCCATCAGGATTGGAGTTGGTTGGAATTCAGCGATATTGTTCGAACCGGTCGATTGACCTTGTGTGCTTCCAGCAGCACCGAGCGGGCTGTTCGCCGACGCTCCTGAAGACGATAAGTCGATACCGGCCGGATGGTTCCTCCGGCCGGCCTATCGCCAATCGTCCCGGCGGTGCCGGCCGGCGACCACACGTCCGAGAACGTAGCCCAACCCCAGCATCAACGCCGCCATCGTGACGGGCTGATTTCGGATCAACGCCCGAAACTCGGTCACGCCGTCACCGGCCTGCCGTGCCGCCGTCGCAGCCTGGCCGGCAGCGTTGCCCAGGCCATCAACCAAATCCTGCGCGCGGGGGTGGCCGGCGGCCGTCCTGCGCCTGGCCGCCTCATTCGTGGTGGCTTCCATCTTCGGTCTCCTTCCTGCTGCCCGAAGATCAACGCTTCAGCCCGGCAAAAGTTGCCGTCAGGGCCTCGGGCGATCGAGGCCCCAGAACGACGCCATGAGCTGCGCGGCACTCAAGCCGGCGTCCACCACCCATGCTCCAGTGCGGCCGCCCACGGGATTGCGAGGATCAACCGGAAACCCATGACCCATGTTGGCAATCGTCCACAGATCAACAGAAGCCGGCCGATCCGGCCGGCCCCAGGAGCGCCGTCTGACAGCCGATACCGTTTGGTCCACGACCGGCGCCGGACCATACCCGTGCAATTCGCTCCACTGAGCGGCCAGCGCCTCGGCGTTGCCGGGATTCACGATGCGGTCGCGCTCTCCCTGCCAGATCGATACGCGCGGCCAGGACTTTCGGGACGGCGAGCCGGCAAACGCCCGAGCGTCGTCGGCCAGCGCGATCCGTGTTCGAAAATGATCCGCCCGCCGCATGCGCAGCACCGCCCTCGCCGGCGTGCTCGCACAACCGACGGGCATCCCGGCGACCACCCCGCCAGCGGCAAACAGGGCTGGATAGGCAGCCAGCAATGCCGCCGCCATGGCGGCCCCGGCGGAGAAGCCAACCACAAAGACCTGCCTTGGGTCCGAGCCGAAGCGCTTGACGGCGCTGCGTATCATCTGGCGAATGGACATCGCTTCACCGCAGCCGCGCCTGCCATCTTCCGGGCGGAACCAGTTGAAGCACCGGGCGCGATTGTTCGTGTGGTTCTGCTCGGGCAGCAGCAGGGCAAACCGGTATTGCTGGGCCAGCGATATCCAGCCGGCATCAACCGCGAAATCAGCCGCATCCTGACCGCACCCATGCAAGACGACCACGAGCGGCCGGCCGGCCCGAAGTCGCGACGGAGCGTAGACCAGCATGCGTAACGCGCCAGGGTTTGATCCAAAGGCAGCGACAGTGGCGATCCTGGATCGCGCGGACGTGGCTAAAAGGCCGGCGGCAAGGGCGCCGAGGATCGCTGAACGCATCACCTTCTATCGACGAGGGAACAACCCGGCGGCTCCCCTCGCACGGCTTTCCCGCCGCAGCTTGCGCAGAAAAAATCATGGCATGGAGAATAATTCATGGCAGGGTCAGGGTCGTCGCTTCGGCTTGATGGCGGCAAGCCAGGCACCGGTCCAAAACCGTGTCGCCTGCCGGCTCAACCTGGTTTGTTCTCTCTTCACGGCGGCTGTCGCCTGCCCCCTGGCTCGGCCAGCCACCGAGTTGGCGCCACTCAGCCACAGGCTCATGAATGGGTTCTTCTTCGTCCATGGACGAACCATCGGCAAAAACTCCTGACCTGGCCCTGGGTGGAAGACGGTCGGTGCCGTCGAGACGCAATGCCGCAACGCGGCATAGACCTGCATTGTTCCACGCCACCCGACTGGTATCCACGTTAAACTGTCGCGGATGCC
The DNA here is from genome assembly GCA_963839645.1 of uncultured Alphaproteobacteria bacterium. Classification (GTDB taxonomy): domain Bacteria; phylum Pseudomonadota; class Alphaproteobacteria; order Acetobacterales; family Acetobacteraceae; genus PALSA-911. The sequence goes on from CAWIVZ010000008.1 coordinate 238,414, forward strand.
GCAGGCAGTGCGCCGAGTGACGTGATCAGATGGATGCAGGGCCCGCGATCATCCCTGGCGCTGCCGGAACGATACGGCTGGCGCCGGCTGGCGGGGCCGAGCGCGCCAGGGCAAGGCAGGTATTCACCCCCTCGCGCAATGACCCCATGTAATGGTCCGCCCCCACGGCGGCCTGCAGACGATCCTCGCTCATGCTCGCATCCTCGCCCGGCCACAGGCCAACCAGGACCGGCGTCAGCGGGACCGCCTGGCGCACCCGGCGAACCAGGTATCGAAGCTGCGATGGGCTTGCGCTGACATCGAGATAGCAGATGCAAACCAGCGCCACGCCCGCCGGATCAAGACTGCCGATCCTGTCGCGCGACAAATCCTCGAACGACGCGGCGCGCGCTCCAAGCCCATTCTTGGCCAGCAGCTGCACCATCATGTCGGTCACCGCGTGATCGAACGGCCCACTGCCGGCGACGCACAAAACCGGCAGCGGCCCCGACCACGCACCCGCCAGCCCGCCGGCTTCCGGATCGATCCGTTCAGACTCGGCCGGCCCGGGCATATCCTCAGTCTCGAGCACATCGACCCCCGCGATAACGTCCGACCGCGGCTTGCCCGAAATGGGCAACTCGTCGTCGTAATCGTCGAGCTCCCCAACCAGCCGATCCACCGCCGCCTGAACGCGCGCGAGCAGGACGTTACCCAGCACGCCGCGCTCGGCGTCGGCCGCGGCGCGGCGCAGTCCCTCGATCGCCACCTCGTCGTAATAGGTCGAGAGCGACCGGTCCTTGAGCAGGCCCTCGGCATATTCCAGGGCTTCATCGGGATCGTTGGCCAGGATGCGCTGATAGAAGCTCTCCACCGGGGTCAGCGCGGGCCGGTTGCCCATCAGCACGTCCAGGAACTCGAGCTGCTGCACATGCCGGCCCAGCACCACCAGGCACAACGTCAACGGCATGGACAGAATGAGCCCGATCGGACCCCACATCCACGCCCAGAAGATCGCCGCGATCACCACCGAGATCGGCGACAGGCCCGAGGTATGGCCGAAGACGAGTGGATCGATGAACTGACCCATCACCAACTCCGTGACCACGAACAGCGCCGCGGTGGCGATCGCCATGCCCCAGCCCGGATCGACCGCCGCCGCCAACGTCACCGGCAGCAATCCGGCCATCACCGATCCGATATACGGCACGAAGCGAAACAGCGCCCCGAGCGTGCCCCACAGCAGCGGGTTGGGCACCCCGATCAGGAAAAGCCCGATCCCGACGATCAGCCCGAAGACGGCATTCATCCCGAGCAGGCTCAGCAGATAGCGGCTCAGCCGATGCGCCGTTTCATCCAGCGCGCGCGTGGTGCGATGCAGATCCTTGAGGCCGAACAGGCGAATGAAGCGATCGCGCAGATCCGCCTGCTGCAACAGGATGAAAATCGACACGGTGAACACGATGGCCGTCGTCGCCAGCGGAGATACCACAGGTGTCAGGATGCGCTCGGCGATCTCCAGCGGTGTCGCGTCCGGCTGGTGCATCTCCACGGGCAGTGGCTTCGGCGCTTCTTCCGGCGCGCCCTTGGCCCGTTTGGCGGGCGGCGGCTTCGCCTCCGGCGGTTCGCTCAGCATGTGCAACTGCGGGCCAAGTTTGCCCACCACACCCGACACCTGGCCCACGACCATCGTGCGGACACTCGCCACCTTCTGATCGATGGTGCTGGCGTAGCGGGGAACGTCGGAGACCAGCTGGGATATCTGCAGGGCAATCAGTCCGCCCATCGAAAGGATCACCCCGAGCGCCAGAACCACCGCCAGGAACACGGCCGGCACACGCCCCAGCCATGCCCGCCGCAACAGCTGCACCAAGGGGGCCAGGACAAAGGACAGCAGGATGGCCAGCGCGATCGGGACCAGCACGTCCCGCCCGACATACAGCGCAACGACGATGACGACGCCTATGACAACGGATGTCAGGGTGCCAAGAGGGTCGCGCCGCCCATCGCCCTCGGGCAACGGTATCTGCCCGCTCATGGCCGGCTCTCGGGTGCAGGGCTCAACCGGACATTCCTCGAAGCAGGCCTCTCAAAAGACGTCTTGCCCATCCATGTCGGTTCCATGGGGTCCGTGCCATTGAAACACGGGTGTCCGCCAGACCGATACCGCCCGATACTCGGTATACCAATATCCGACATGCCCGTCCGCCTGCGGACTGCGCGGTCCACGAGGCCAACGGCTGACCTGCGCAGATAGTTCCCGCGGCGGCGACGGCTACCTGGCCGGCTGCATCCCTGATTGCCGGTCAGGGGCCGCTATACGTCACCAGGAACGCATCGGACGCATCCGACGTCAGGCGGGTCGGCATCGACAGGAAATGAGTACGCGCCGGATTTGCCAGGCGCTCATACATGCGGATGAACCGTGCGGCATCCAGATTCTGGTAAGTACCGAATCCGCGGATGGCAGCATTTGGATCAAGCGCCCCTAGCGCATGGCAATTGGTAAAATTAACGGGATCGAAATCGACCAGCGGCAACAGCGTGGTTTTGTGCACCTTGGTAGGCCGCTCCACGATCCATTCGGCGGTCGCGCCAGACACGACGATATTCGGGCTCTTTTTGGGCTTCACGGTCTTGCTCCAAAACTGTGTAAGCTTCGGATGCACCGGTGACCCGAAATTTGTGATGTAGACGATCGCAGACGCCGTGCCGCCCGGCTGGACCTGAACGCCAGCAGAAGAATGTCGTCGCCGACGTCCAGTAAATCCTAGGATCTTCTTCGGCTTTGCGTTCGCCTGGCCATTCTCCCACCACTGCCACCAGGCGGAATATTCGGGTGCGGGTGGCTGCGCATCATCGTAACCCTGCCGGGTGCCGATTTGCCGGCAAGGTCGAATTCAGATAACGCCGCTGCCCGTCCAGTCCCACCCATATCGAACTTACCGGGGTGCCGGCGGGAAGATCCGGGCAGGAAGCTTCACGGACGGAACCGTCCAGCCGCCCGCTACCTCCACCAGCATGTTGCCCCGCGACGGGGCGATATACGCACCCGACCAATTTCGGCTGGTCTCGAAGCGGCCCGGCAACGGCGCCGCCACCTGCAGCGCGGTTGATTTCACCGGCGATCGTCAAACTCTTGGACTTCCTGTTGCTGGTAAAAAAACGGCGGGATGAATATGCGCTGCCAGACAGGGTAAAGCGGCGATGTGTCGGGCGGGCGCCGTGGAAATCCAAACTCCGGTAGCTGGTCGGCTGGATATGTCAGCGGGTCGACACTACGCAGGTTCAATAATTCCGCCTGATCGTTATAGATGATCGTCCGGTCCCGGGCGGAGGCGCGACCGCACGGTCATCCCGCGCCTTCACCAGTGCCGGCGCGAACGACGCCGGGCCAAGCCGCTGGTCGCGGTCGGTGCCCTGCAGGAAGGTTCTGCGTTGCATGGCTTCGTCTCCCTTGCGGGTCATTGCCATTCCGCGATGGCGCTCTGAAGCACAAGATTATAACTGGCGATGATGGAGGGTGATGTGCCCGGAATCACACCGAGGACCGTACCGAAAATATTTCCCGCCAGCGTCCGCCCGCAAACCCCATCGGTCGGATAATGCAACCCGGCGATCTCGCGGTTACGGGCGATCTGGTAGGCCAGTTCGCGAAGCCCCAGTGTGATCGCTTCACAAATCGAACCCGACGTGGGGGTGCCAGGACTTCCCGGCGTCGAACCTGACGCAGGGACCAGCTTAAAGCCGGGCGGCGCCTACTGGACGCACAGCGAGACCAGCCAGGACTGCGTGGCATGGCCGCTTGGGAACGAAGGGTGGCCTGGCGTGGAAATCGGCGGCATCAGCGCCGGCAGACGACTGCGCCGGCCTCGCCCGCAGATAGTAATTCTTCCAATAGATCGCGGCATGCGATCCGATCAGGCTGGCGATATTCTCAGCCTTACCGTGGCCGGACAGGAGGCCGGCGTTACCGATGTCAGATCCATGAAATAGGTCAGGAACTCGCTCGCCTGTCCGAGGATCTCGCCCAGCGCGTCCGCGCGCTCGTCCTGCGCGGCAGTGGCCAGATTGACCAGTTCGGCATTGACGCCGGTGGCGGGACAGGACTTGGGCGAGCGAGTGGGCCGAAGCTCGGCGGTGTTGTAGTGTTCCAATCAGTGACCGTCACCGATTGTGTCGTTCCCCCATCCATCCATGAGATCGTTCCGGTCTTCGGAGCGGTACCGCCAGCGCGACCGGAACCGCGTTTTTCCAGGTCCCGTCAGTCGCCACATCCACAAGAACCCGCCATGCGACCCAGAACGGGTCCCACTTCGATCGTTGAAGGAAAGGGCACTGTTGCCATAGATCTCGTTCTTAAGGTCGTCTACCGTAATGAATGGCAGGTCCACCCGATCGGCAAAGAACAGCGTGCCGCCAGCGCCGGAGGTGTTTCCGGTATTGCCCGTATTCCCGTATTCTTGTATTTCCGGTATTACCCGTATTGCCGCCCATAGCATTCCCCCCATCTTGCTGCACGTGTTACGTAGTTGGAACAATTGCCATTAGACTGGTCTGAAATGCTACTTGACGATATCTCGTTGCAATAAGTCTGTGATCCAGTTCACGCGTTGCGGAATTGTGTTTTCACGGGCCGCGGCCTACTCCGGCAGTCCCGCCGCCCGTAACCCGTCGAGCCACCCGGCCAGCGTATCGCCCTGAAACGGGCATAGCTTCGCGTAACGACCCATCCGAAAGCCCGGCTGCACCTGCATCAATTGCCGCCCGGCGGCGCGCGCTTCCTCCACTTTACCGAGCGCCATCAGGCTGGTGATCAAGGTCCGCAGGCTGAAAACCACCGCCCCGTTGCGTCCAACTGCCCGGCGAGCCCAGATCACTGCCTCCTCGTAGTTGCCGTTGACGTAGTGCGCCTGGCCCAAGATCGCCTCATGCCAGAACCGGTAGGCGTCCTGCGGCGCGAGCCGCATCGCGCGGAGGGCCGATTCGACGGCGATGGCCCATTGCCCACGAAGCCATGCGTCGCGCTGTTCATGGTCCAGGCCGTCGACGAATTGGGCCCGGCCTCGATCGCGCGATCCAGGAAAAGCATGGCACGATCATAGTCTCGAAGCAAGAACGATTGCACATGGCCGTAGATCGCCAGGGCCAGCGGATCGTTCTCGTTCAGCCGGATCGCCGTGCCCGCAAGCCGGGCCGCCTCCCGGGCATCCGCTTCCGTATCGGTCGAGCGTCCTTCGCCCACATGGAACACATACCAGTAGGCAGCGTAGGAATAGGCCGGCCCATACAGCGGATCGTGCGCCATGGCCTGCTGCAGAAGACCCCGTGCCCGCGCGAAGTGCTCGTTGTCCATTCGATACATGCAATCGAGCGCCTGCAGCAGCAGATCGTAGGCGGTCATGTTCTGCGGATGCTTCCGCCGCGCCCGCAACAACTCACGCTCCAGCACATAGGGGGCGATCGCGCTCACGACACTGGCGGAGATGCGGTCCTGCAGCGCGAACAGGTCCCCGAGTTCGCCCTCATACTTGTCGGAACGGATGATCCGGCCGGTTTCGGTATCGCTCAGTTCCGTGCCGATCCGCAGCCGTCCGGCGGCGCGGCGCACCGAGCCGTACAGCACGTAACGAACCCCGAGCGCGCGGCCGATCTCCCGTGTATCCACCGCCCCCGCACCAAAGCTCAGCGTCGAACCACGGGAAATGACGAACAGTTCCTTCAGCCCCGCCAGCGCATAGATGATGTCATCGACGATGCCGTCGGCGAAATACGCCTCGTCCGGATCGGTCTGGTTCTTGCGGAACGGCAGAACAGCGATGGAAGGCCGGTCGTCTGACCCCAACGGCCTTTCGCCCACCAGCCGTGCCTCCGAGCCTTCCAGCCGCAGGCTGAACATGCGAACCGGGCGGGCCATGTTATGCAGATAGAGATCCCCGAGATCCACCGTCCGCACAGTCGGATCATGGCCGATCTGCTCCGCCACCTGTCCGGTGACGGCAATGCCGCCCGGTTCCGCATAGGTCTGCAGCCGCGCGGCGATGTTCACGGCATCTCCGTAGATGTCGCCCACCTCCACCAGAACCTCGCCGGCATTCACCCCCATTCGCATGCCGATACGGCGGTCCGGCGGCTCCTGTTGCTGGGTCTCGGCGATGGCGCGCTGCATCTCCAGCGCGCAATCGACCGCCGAGCGGGCATCCTCGAAAATGGCCAGGAATCCGTCGCCGGTGTTCTTGATCAGGGTCCCGCCATGGGTGACGATGCGCGGGTCGAGTTCCGTCGCACGCAGCCGCATCAGCCGCGCATGGGTCCCGCTCTCGTCCTCCGCCATCAGCCTGCTATAGCCGACCACATCGGTGGCGAGGATGGCGCAGGACCTGTGTTCGGTCTGCGTACTGCTCATTACGAAACGAGCTTACGGTACGGAAGCGCCCGTGTATAACAATTACAATAGGGTAGAAAATCTGGCTCCTGACACCAACTCCCGCGAGCGGCGGTCGATAGGACCGCAATCGCCTGTCGTCAGCGGTCTGGCGGGACCTACGCCGCCCAGGCGGTCTTGTACCCCTTGAACACGGTCGGGATCGCCTGCACGGACTTCACCACCTCCGCCCGCAGTTCCGGCGGGTCGCTGTCCAGGAACTCCAGCGACACCGTGTCCACCAGCCCGCCGAAGCGCTTCTCGATCGCCGGCGCCAGATCGCGGTAGGTGGCACGGGCCAGAAACAGATCCAGCACGTCGTCCGGCACCATCGCCGCCATCTTGTCCCATGCGCCCTGGCGGGTGGCGTGCTGCAGCTTCTCCCCCAGTTCGCCCACGCCATGCAGTTCGAACACGCCGCGATAGGCCGGGGTGGAGCCGTAGAACGCCACGCGGTAGCGCAGCTTCTCCGCCGCCTTGGCCACCGCGTCCTCGTCCGGGCCGGTGGCGACGAAACCGCCGCCGGTGACCTCGAAATTCTCGAAGCTCTTGCCGTGCCTGGCCAGTTCGCCGGCGATCAGCGGGCGCACCACGTCCTCCAGATATTTGCGCGTGGCGAAACCGTGCAGCCGGGCGCCGTCGCACACCCGCGCGGCCGTCTTCAGCATCACCGGCCCCACCGCGGCGATCATGATCGGCGGCATCGGCAGCCCGACCGGGCCGGGAGACCATTCCGGCGTCATCAGGCTGAACTTATAATGATCGCCCTGATAGGCGAGCTTCGAGCCGGTTTCCCAGGCCGTGAAGATCGCCCGCAGCGCCTCCACATACTCCCCCATCTTCGCCGCCGGCGCGTTCCATTCGGAGGAAAACCGCCGCTCGATATGCGGCTTCACCTGACTGCCGAGCCCGAGCACGAAGCGTCCCTTGGAATGGCGATGCAGATCCCAGGTGGTATTCGCCACCACCATCGGGCTGCGCGGAAACGCGATGGCCACCGAGGTCGCCAGCTGCACCCGCTCGGTCGCCAGCGCCGCCATGGCCAGCGGAATGAACGGATCGTGCTTCAGCTCCGGACACTGGATGCTGTCCACGCCTGCCTTCTCCAGCGCGGCCGCTTCCGGGCCGCAGGCGCGCCAGTCGTCATAGGAAAGATGGGTCGAGACGCGCATGGAAGGTTCCCCGGCAAATTTGTTCTGGCCCCATGCCACCATGACGACAGCGCCGGCTCAAGCCCCTATCATCCGCCGAAGCGAATCACGAGGAAACCAGCCATGCCGCAAACCCTGCCCGCCATCTGCATCATCGCCACCCCGAACCGCCGCCGCGCCGCCGTGCAGGTGGCGCAGGAAGCGGAAAGGCGCGGCTTCGCAGGCATCTACGTCCCCTCCCCGTTCGGCAACATGTCGTTCTGCGAGGCGCTGGCCTGGAACACCACGCGCATCCCCTTCGGCACCGCCATCGCGCCGATCTACCAGCGCACCATGGAGGATTTCGCCCAAAGTGCGGCCTTCATGCACGAAATCTCCGGCGGCCGCTTCAGGCTCGGCATCGGCATCGCGCACGGCCCCAGCTATGTCCGCATGGGCGTCACGCCGGGCAAGCCGCTCGGCGACACCCGCAACTTCATCGAGAAATACCACAGCTACGACAAGCTCGGCGGCATGCCCCCTGATCGTGGTGGCGACGTTGCGCCAGAAAATGATCCAGCTCGCCGGCGAACTCGGCCAGGGCCTGATCTTCGCCAACGCCAGCCTGAAGCACACGCCCACTTCCCTTTCCGTGCTGCCGGAGACCCAGCGCACGGGAAAGGAGTTCTTCATCGGCAACATGATCCCCACCTGCATCTCCGACGACATCGAGGCCGCCAAGGCGGTGAACCGCCGCACCCTGAACGGCTACGCCTTCCTGCCGAATTACCGCAACTACTGGAAGGAAGCCGGCTATCGTGAGGAGATGGAGGCGATCGAGCTCTGCATCGCCGAGAAACGCAACGACGACATCCCGAAATACCTGCACGACCGCTGGCTGGCCGACTGCACCCTGTTCGGCACCGCCAGCAAGGTGCGCGACGGCGTGGAAGCCTGGCGCGCCGCCGGCGTCCATACGCCCGTCATCGTGGCCTCATCCGCCGCCGGCAATCAGATGAAGGCGCTGGAGGAAGTCTTTTCCACGTTCACGGGCTGAACCGGGCCAAATGCTTGCCGCACTCCGGCCGGGCGTTCTGCGCCGCGGCGGCCTTGGCCACGATGCGGGCCAGCCGCTCCGGCGCGAAGCCCAGCTGCGAAAGCGCCAGCCCCCGGTCGAACATCTCCCGGTACAGCACGATCCTGCCATCGCGCAACGTGAACCGGCTCATGCCCTCGAACAGCACCGGCCTGCCCTCGCAGCCCTCCAGGCGGGAGGCGTAGCTGAAGCGCCATTGCGCGTAGCCATCCCGGCCATCGCAGACCGGCGCCTCGAACTCCCACCAATAATCCCGCCCGCCATCATGGAAATGCTGCAGCATCTTCGCGATGGCGGGCCGCCCCTGGTACGGCCCGAAGAACCCGTCATCATAGACGCCGTCCTCGGTGAACAGCGCCGCCAGCGCCTGGCCGTCATTGGCCTGAACGGCTTTCGCGAAATCCTGCAGCAGAGCGGGAAAATCCATGCCGGCCTCCTTGGGTTAAACCGATATGAAACCAATGCGGTCGTCTTCCAGCACCGCACAGGACAGCTTGCCGCCAAGCCCGGCGCCGGTATCCACGCCCACGCGGTTGGCGCGCACCACCGGCGTTCCCCCAACCGTATGCCCATGCACCACCACCACGCCGAAGCCGCGGTCGGTGGAAAGAAACGGTTCGCGGATATGGTGCATGTCCTGCCGCGACTGATCCGCAATCCGCACGCCGGGCCGCAGCCCCGCATGCACGAACAGATACAAGCCGACCCGGTGCCGCTGCGCCAGCCCACGCAGAAAGGCCAGATGCGTCGCGGGGATCCGCCCGGCCCATTCCGCGCGCGGCGTATCGGCCCCCATCCCCCAGCTCGCCAAAGCCGCCTCGCCGCCGGAGTGCAGCCAGTCCGTCGCGGCCGGGCCCGTCGCCATCCAGCGCATCCAGCAGCATCTGCTCATGATCGCCCGCCAGATTGACCGTCGGCAGCCCCGCAATCGGCGGCCCGGCCGCCAACAGCGCCACCACGCCTGCACTGTCCGGCCCCCAGTCGAGGTAATCGCCAAGATGCACCAGCAGCGGCGCCGCGACCGGCCGGGCCGCCAGATCGGCCGCGATTACGGCATGCATGGCCCGCAGCTTCACCAGGTCCCCATGCACGTCGCCGATCGCGTACACGCGCTTCCCCGCCGGCAGGTTGCCCGGCGCACCGGCAAACACGATGCCCCCAGGCCCGCCCTTCAAATGGGCATCGTCCCAGGTGCGAACGGCGGCTACGTCCAGTTCGGCACGCATACGGCGCAAATTCGGTCGGCGGATCGGGGCTCTCATGAACCGCCATGATGGGTCCGCACGGGCCAGTCGTCCAGCGTCCACGTTCGTGTTACCGTCGCTCACCAATAAGGGAGAAGACATACATGGCCGACATCGCGGAAACCATCCAGGACGGCATCGCGACCATAACGCTGAACCGTCCGGAAAGCCTGAATTCGCTCTCCCAGGAACTTCTGAACATGCTGCGTGAGGCCATCATGCGCCTCGGCACCGACAGCAACGTCGGCGCCATCATCATCACCGGCGCAGGCCGCGCCTTCTGCGCCGGCGGCGACATCAAGAGCATGGGGCAGCGCAACCAATTGCCGTTCGAGCACCGGGTCGAGAGCATGCGCAGGATGCACCTGATCCCGCAGGCCATGCGCACCTGCCCCAAGGTCATCATCGGCATGATCAACGGCCCGGCGTTCGGCGCCGGCCTCGGCCTCGCGATGTCCTGCGACCTGCGCATCGCCGCCCGCTCGGCCAAATTCGGCGTGGCCTTCGGCAAGATCGGCTATTCCGGCGATTTCGGCGGCTCCTGGCTGATGACCCAGCTGGTCGGCACCGCCAAGGCGCGCGAGCTGTATCTCCTCGGCGACAACTTCGACGCCGCCGAGGCCGAACGCATCGGCCTGGTCAACCGCGTGGTGGACGATGCCGACCTGCTGGCCGAAGCCACCGCCATGGCGCGGCGCATCGCCGACGGCCCGCTGGTCGCCTACGGCTACATGAAACGAAACCTGCACGCCGCCGAAACCGAGCCCCTCGCCGCCGTGCTGGAAATGGAAGCGGTCCACCAGGCCCGCACCGCGCAAACCGACGACCACCGGGAAGCGCGCACCGCGTTCCTGGAGAAGCGCAAGCCGGTGTTCAAGGGGCAGTAAAGCCGCGTCCGCACGGTTCGGAACGGATAGGACAGACGGCACGGAGCAGGGTGGCGTCCTCAGCCCCTGTTTCTCACACCGCCGAAAGCAGCAACGCCGTCCCGAGGGACGGCGTTGCGCATCCGGGTCTACGAGTAGAGCGAACGGTTAGGCGGATTTACGGCGGCGGACCAGGCCAAGGGCGGCAAGGCCCATGCCCAGCACACTGATCGAAAGCGGCTCGGGAACCGTCGCCAGCACGGAAACGTTGTCGACGGCCAGGTTAAAGTTGCTCTGGTTGTCGGTTTCGGCGAAGCGTATCTGATAGGTGCCGGCAGCCAGAGCGCCCAAATCCTGGTTGAAGGTAGTCCAGGGATTCGCGCCAGAGGTGCTCGGGCCATACAGGGTAGCGATAATGTCGCCAGCCGCCGTGGTGAACGGATTGGCGGAGCCGGTCAGAATGTCCACCTGGGCATTCTCGTTGGGAGATACATTGAAATCACGGTTGGGATCCGTGGACGCGAAACCGGCAAATGCGTTCACAAACAGGTCGAAGCTGACCGTCACATCCGACGTCCCGGGTGCAACCGTGAACGACTGGGTGAGCGAATACGAACCCGGACCGTTTTGGCCCGTCGCCGCGACATAGCTCCCGCCGGCGGCATTGAGCGGCAAAGTGCCGAAGAAGGGAGCGGCGCCGCCATTGTTGACGACGGCCACCGAGCCGTTGCTACCCGGCTGGATGCTGGCAGTCCAGCCAGTGAAGTCTCCGGTCTCGAAGCCACCGTTGGTGAGAAGATTGACCGGCGTCGCGTGCGCAGATACCGCAAAGCCCATGGCGGCGGCCATGGCAATGGCAAAGGAAGTGCGAGACATGTCTGGGTTCTTTCTATTCAATATAGATACGGATCAGGTCGGATATTAGCCACATCGTCTTTTTGTGTACCGGACACAACTGAGCTTACGGTTTTCCAATCGGATTTCAAGCCGGATTCTCACGGAAAGTTTACATTTTTGTCGATTAGTCAGAATGTAACAAAGCCATGACCGGCAATTCCGCATGGCACCTGATCGACGGCCACCTGACCGCGGATTAATCCGAGGAAGGAGTTGGCAGCGAGGGGAAACGGCGAAAGCCGGTGTTCAACGGGCCATAACGGCAGGCACAGACGGGACCGGGGGTATCCCCGGCCTCGCTCTTACCGTTTGCCCGGCAACACCGCGTGCAGGGCCTGCACCGCCAGGGCGGCGATCACGCCGGTCAATACGACCCCGGAAAAGCCGATCAGCACCGCCAGGATCCGCGTCAGCATCCGTTGGGGAACAAAATCGCCGTAGCCGATCGTCAGTCCGGTGATCATTGCGAAATAGATGCCCACCATGCTGCCCCAGCCTTCCAGCCAGCCGATCGCCACGCCGGCGGCGATCTTGAACGCCAGCAGCCCCGCCAGGATCGGCCACGTCACGCCCAGGCCATTAACCAGGGCGCGGAAGAACTGGCCGCGGATCTTATTGCCGGTCCAAAATGTCATGCTGGCATGACCCCGAAACCGCCATAGTCAGAAAGGAATTCGATCAAAAAGAAAGGGAGGCACCAGGCCTCCCTTCCCTTCTGTTTCATCCGAAAGCCTCAGGAAACCCGCGCCGTCGCCGACCCGCTCACCACTTCCTTGCCGTCCTGGTTGACGGTGGAAATCACCAGATCCACCAGCTTCTGCCCGCCTTCCTCGCGGATGGCTTCCACCGTGGCGGTCGAATCCAGCGTGTCGCCCGGCCATACCTGATTGGTGAAGCGCACGCCGAATTTGGTCAGGTTGCCGTGGCCGACATAGTTGGTCAGCATCTTGCCGGTCAGCCCCATGGTCAGCATCCCGTGCGCGAACACGCTGGGATAGCCGGCCACCTGGGTCGTGTAGACCTCATCCGTGTGCAGCGGATTGTAGTCGCCCGATACGCCGGCGTACTGCACGATCTGCGTGCGCGACAGATTGCTCGCCACCCGCTCGGTGTGCTTGTCGCCAATTTTCAGCTTGCTTGCCTGTAGCATGATCGTTGCTCCCCTTAACCCTGCGAGACCGGACGTTCGGTCGTCACGCTCACGCCGCGCGCCGTCACCACCAGTTCGCCCTTCTGGTCGCGATATTCGGTGATCCGCTCACGGAACGACAGCTTGCCGGCGCGCTTGCTTTCCCGCTCCCAGCTCTTGCCGGTCGTGGTCGTCGCGGTCAGCACATCGCCCGGGCGCGGATGGCGATGATATTCGTAATGCTGCTCGGCATGCAGCCCGCCGGAGGACGAAGCCTTGCCCTCCACGCCGCTCGGCCCCTTGGCGGACCCGAACCAGGGCTGGCCGGGCTTCGGGCGCAGGTGATATTCGGGGTCGAACTGGGCCGAGGACTGCACGAAGGTCGGCGGCGCGATGATGCCGCCCGCCTCGGTCGCCTTGGCCTTCTCGGCGTCATGATACGCCGGGCTCTCGTCGAACAGCGCGTTGGCGAACATATGAATATGCGTCGCCTCGACCGGGAGTACGATTTTGGTCAAAGGGGTCCCTCCATTGATTTTGGTTGGCCAGACCGGCCAGACAGCCAAACCCTAGCAGACACGGACAAGCGCGCAATCCGCCAGCCCCGCCCGACGCTTTGACCGACCGGGCCGAACCGTGCAGCCTTGCGCCAACAACCGCTTCCGGGGGAAACGCGCCATGAAATTCGGACTGCGCTACTGCAACACCGGCCGCTACGTGGACCCCGCGCGCGCCGTGGAACTGGTGCAGGCGGCCGAGGCCGCCGGCTTCGAATCTGCCTGGACGGTCGAACACACCGTCATCCCGCACGGCTACCAGTCGCAATACCCCTACTCCCCCAGCGGGCGCATTCCCGGCGGCGACGGCGATTTCGACCTGCCGGACCCGCTGATCTGGATGGCCTACGTCGCCGCCGCCACCAAACGCATCAAACTCGGCACCGGCGTCATCATCCTGCCGCAGCACAACCCCGTCATCACCGCCAAGCAGGTCGCCACGCTGGACCACATGTCCGCCGGCCGCGTCATCCTCGGCGTCGGCGTCGGCTGGCTGAAGGAGGAGTTCGAGGCCCTCGGCTCCCCGTTCGAGGAACGCGGCGCCCGCACCGACGAATACATAAAGGTGATGCGCGAACTCTGGAGCGCCGACAAACCCACCTTCGAGGGGAAGTTCTTCCGCTTCAAGGACGCCTATATGCGCCCCAAGCCGCCCAACCGCTCCGTGCCCATCGTCATCGGCGGCCATTCCAGCTTTGCGGCCAAGCGCGCCGGCCGCCTGGGTGACGGCTTCTTCCCCGCCCGTGGCGCCCCCGCCGACCTGGTCAAGCTCGTGCACGACACCGCGAAAGCCCATGGCCGGGACCCCGCCGCCATCGAGATCACCACCAGCCTGCCCGACAATCTCGAAGACCTGCCCGCCATGGCCAAGGCCGGCGTGTCCCGCGTGCTCGTCCCGGTGATCTTCACCCCCGAATTCCGCAGCAACGTCGTGCGCGGCCCCGACGACCTGAAACCCTGGCGCGACATCATCGAAAAGCACGCAAATGTCTGAAACGCGGACCCGCCCGGAAGACCACATCGCCGACCGCACCCGCCCCTATACCGGCGCCGAATACATGGCCAGCCTGCGCGACGGGCGGGAGGTCTACATCAACGGCGAACGGGTCAAGGACGTCACCACCCACCCGGCGCTGCGCAACTCCGTCCGCTCCATCGCCCGCCTGTACGACGCCCTGCACGACCCGAAGCAGCGCGACGTGCTGACCTGCCCGACCGACACCGGCTCCGGCGGCTACACCCACAAATACTTCCGCGTCCCCCGCTCGCGGGAAGACCTGATCGGCGCCCAGGGCGCCATCGCCCACTGGTCGCGCCTGACCTATGGCTGGATGGGCCGCACGCCGGACTACAAGGCCGCCTTCTCCAACACGCTGGGCGCCAACTCGGAATGGTACGGCCCCTACGCGGAAAACGCGCTCCGCTGGTACAAACGCTGCCAGGAAACCGTGCCCTTCATGAACCACGCCATCGTCAATCCCCCGATCGACCGCCACAAGCCGGCCGAGGAGGTGAAGGACGTATTTGTGAATGTCACCAAGGAAACCGACGCCGGCATCTACGTCTCCGGCGCCAAGGTCGTCGCCACCTCCGCCGCGCTGACGCACTACAACTTCATGGGCCAGACCTCGAAGACCGCCACCGAGGATCTGAGCATGTCGCTCACCTTCATCGTCCCCATCGACGCCCCCGGCCTGAAACTGTTCTGCCGCACCAGCTACGAGCTCGCCGCCAAGACCAACGGCAGCCCGTTCGACTACCCGCTGTCTTCCCGCTTCGACGAGAACGACGCCATCTTCGTGCTGGATAACGTCTTCATCCCCTGGGAAGACGTGCTGATCTACCGCGACCCCGCCCGCATCCTCAGCTTCTTCCCTGCCTCCGGCTTCCTCAACGGCTTCCTGTTCCAGGGCTGCACCCGCTTCGCGGTGAAACTGGATTTCCTCGCCGGCCTGCTCGCCAAGGCGCTGCACGCCACCGGCAGCGACGACGGCCGCGGCAACCAGGCCCTGCTGGGCGAGGTCATCGCCTGGCGCCATCTGTTCTGGTCGCTGTCCAACGCCATGGCCCACAACCCCGATCCCTGGAAGGGCGGCGCCGTGCTGCCGGAACGGCAGGCCGCCCTGTCCTACCGGGTGTTCGCGCCGGACTGCTATCCGCGCATCAAGGACATCATCGAGCGCACCGTCACCTCCGCGCTGATCTACCTCCCCTCCTCGGTCAAGGACTTCGCCAACCCCGCCATCGAGCCCTATCTCCGCCAATACGTCCGCGGCTCGCACGACATCGACTACATCGAGCGCATCAAGATGATGAAGCTGCTGTGGGACGCGATGGGCAGCGAATTCGGCGGCCGCCACGAACTCTACGAACGCAACTACGCCGGCGGCTGGGAGGACATCCGCATCCAGGCCCTGACCGAGGCGGAAAAATCCGGCCGGATGAAATCCATGCAGGGCCTGGTGGACCAGTGCATGGCCGACTACGACCCGCAGGGCTGGACCGGCGACATCTGGCTCAACCCGGATCAGGAAGCCTGATGACGCGCATCGTCACCCTCACGCTCAACCCCGCCGTGGATCTCGCCTGGGATGCCCCGCATGTCCAGCACACCCACAAGATCCGCACCACCAACGAACAATACGACCCCGGCGGCGGCGGCCTGAACGTCGCCCGCGTCGTCCACGCGCTGGGCGGCGACGCCACCGCCATCCTGCTCGCCGGCGGCGTCACCGGCTATTTCCTGCAGGATTTGATGGCCGAGGCCGGCGTCGCCTGCCGCGTCATCCCGATCGACGGGCGCACGCGCATGAGCGTGACGGTGCACGACCGCTCCGACAACGCCGAATACCGCTTCGTCGCCGAGGGCCCGGAAATCTCCCAGGGCGAATGGCAATCCGCCCTGAAAGCCGTGGAAACCGCCCGCGCCGACTGGGTCGTCGCCAGCGGCAGCCTGCCCCGCGGCGTGCCCGAGGATTTCTACGCCGACCTCGCCCGCCGCACCAACGCCGCCGGCCGCAAATTCGTCCTCGACACCTCCGGCGCCCCGCTGAAGGCCGCTCTCGGCCACGGCCTGACCCTGATCAAGCCCAGCCTCGGCGAGTTCGAGACCCTGATCGGCCAAAAACTCCCCGAACCAAGCCAGCTTGAGGCAGCCGCGCTCGACCTCGTCCGCTCCGGCGCCGCCGCCATGATCGTGGTCTCCCTGGGCGCGGACGGCGCCCTGCTGGCCACCGCCGCCGGCACCAAACGCCTCGCCGCCCCCCCCATCGAACTCCGCAGCGCCGTCGGCGCCGGCGACAGTTTTGTGGCCGGCATGACCCTCGCTTTGGCCCGCCGGATGACGCCGGAGGATGCGCTGGCCTACGGCATCGCCACTGGCACCTCCGCCGTCGCCCATGTCGGCACGGCACGGCCCGATCCGGCGCAGGTCGAGACACTCTATGCTCAGATCGTCGCAACCGCTCATTGCCGGCGCGGGTGATCCCACCGAGGCGTTGCTTGCCACCGCTCGAGT
This sequence comes from uncultured Alphaproteobacteria bacterium, assembly GCA_963839645.1. Taxonomy (GTDB): domain Bacteria; phylum Pseudomonadota; class Alphaproteobacteria; order Acetobacterales; family Acetobacteraceae; genus PALSA-911. The sequence goes on from CAWIVZ010000008.1 coordinate 255,253, forward strand.
GGTCGCGCGGCGTCAGCCCGAGCCAGGCAGCAAAATGCCGCCCTGACTTGAACTGTGTGGCATCCACACGCAACGCCAGGCTCAAGGCGCCGATCGGCCCGATCCCCGGCACCGCGGCGAGCATCCGGCTCGTTGGCATCGCCTTGTGGCGGGCAAGCAGCTTGGCATCGATCGCTGCAAGCCGCGCCTCGATGTGATCGACCTCCTTCCCAAGCAGCGCCATCGCCTCTGCGGCCGTTGCCGGCAACGTCGCGTCGGCGGCAATCTCGACGACCAGCTGCGCCAACCCCTTGTCGCCGATCGGTTTGACGAGGCCGAACTCGGCGGCGTGCCCGCGCAGGGCGTTGATCAGCTGGGTGTGCTGGCGCAGCAGAAGTTCGCGCACCGAGAGGAGCATCGCGTCGGCCTGCTGCTCGGCCGACTTGACCGGCACGCTGGCCATCCCTGGCCTTGCCGCAGCCTCGCTGATGGCCTCGGCATCGTTGCGGTCATTCTTGCCGCGCTTGACGAAGGGTTTGACATACTGCGCCGGAATTAACCGGACGCGATGCCCCATCGCCTGCAACGTTCGACCCCAGTGATGCGAGGCCCCGCAAGCTTCGATGGCAACCTCGACGGGGGGAAGTTTCTCGAAGAACCCCACTACATCCTGCCGGCGAAGATTGCGCCGCAACACCGGCCGATCTCGGGCATCGACCGCATGGATGGTGAACACAGACTTGGACGTATCAATGGCAACCCGTGTAATCTCCGACATGGACGGCTCCTGGTTCAGCTTCGACAGCGAACTTTGGCACTCGATGCCGCGGGGCCGTCCACCCAACGGATAAGCTCTTGCGCAATCCGCCGACGCAGGTTCACAAGCATTCCACGCGGTCGACGAGTGGCGTAATGTCGAAGCGATGGAGATGGCAGCCCATTGCGTTGGCGGATTGCGCAAGAGCTTATCTGCCCTACGCATACTGGTAGTTGCAGAAGAACCTGTCCTTGAATAAGAGTGGCTCGCATCGTAGCAATACCAGAACGGAACAATCGCAAACCATTGGGAGAATTCGTATGACTATCGTCCTCCTTGTCCTAGTCGCCATTGTGATATTGGCCCTCTCGCTCGGTGTTCGCACAGTGCCGCAAGGACAAGTTTGGACTGTCGAACGATTTGGAAAGTTTACCCGCTTGCTCGATCCAGGATTGAATATAATCACACCATTTGCAGAGCGCATTGGTCACAAGATGAATGTCCAAGAGATCGTAATAGAAATACCCGAACAGGCGGTTATAACGCGAGATAATGCCGCAGTCGCAGTTGATGGAATAATGTATTATCGGGTGCTTGACGCCGCAAAGGCAGCCTACGGCGCTCAGAACCTCGTCCAGGCACTGACTTCAATGGCAATGACGAACATACGTTCGGTTATTGGGGCAATGGATTTAGATGGTGCGTTGTCAGGGCGCGAAGAAATTAACTCCCGCCTGTTAGAGACCCTTGATCACGCGACTACTCCTTGGGGTGTGAAAGTGAGCCGGGTCGAATTGCGAAAGATTGAGCCTCCGGCAAATCTTGTCACAGCGATGAACCTGCAAATGACCGCCGAACGTGAACGACGCGCGACCGTCGCGCGTGCAAACGGCGAACGCGAGGCCGAGGTTGCTCGGGCCGAAGGAGCCAAGCAAGCCACTGTCCTTGAGGCAGAGGGGAGACTCTCTGCGGCAGTGAAGGATGCCGAAGCCCGTGTGACCCTCGCGGAGGCAGAAGCGAAAGCGACGCTGGTTGTAGCCGAGGCAGCAAAGGGGACAGGTGGCGAAGCATTGCGCTACTTTGTCGCCCTCAAATATATCGATGCAATTGGCGCATTGGCAGCAAATCCAACGGGGCGCACGCTCGTGATCCCCCTGGAGAGTAGCGGACTTGCTGGTGGCATCACACAGGCTCTTGCTGCCATGCAACTCGGTGGAACACCCAAGTGAGCAACGGGACCATATGGGTGGTCCTAGGCTTGCTTGTGTGCGGTGCGGAGCTAGTTCACCCTGGCGTATATCTGTTATGGCTCGGGTTGGCAGCCTGCGGGACAGGACTTGTCACTGTCGCTTTAGGCATCCAATTCGATACCCAGGTAATTGTCTTTATTGTTCTCCTCGCCGCTCTACTTGCGATCCCCATTATGATTCGCAAAATGATACCCTCGGACCGAAACGGCGTGAACTCCTCAGATGCGGGATTGATTGGAAATACATGCCGTGCCGAGTCTTTTTAATGGCAATGAGGGACGAGTTCATGTTCGCGATGGAACTTGGCAAGCCCGCTTAATTGACGGTGAAAATCCTGCCGATGGAACTGTTTTGGAGATCGCGGGACTTGAAGGGACCGTACTGCTTGTCACTCTCCATCGCAGCGAACCCAAACGATTGAGCAAAACCAAAAAAATGCCCTGGGGGCGCAAAGGCACAGCTTAAAATGTCAACTCGCTACGCTCAGTGTGAGGTTGCCCCATTTTGCGACTAGGTCGTTTCGATCTGCACAGAAATCTTGTTCTCATAGGCGATGGGGGAAAGATAGCCGATACCGGAATGGTACGGGGTCGGGTAGCGCCGCATCGCTTAGGCAGCCTCAAGCCTCGCAAAATTGGACGTAATGAGCTTTGCCTCTGCGGAAGCGGTAAAAAGTTTAAAAACTGCCGCATGGACTGAACCAACGTGCCAACGGTAAGCAATCAACAGGATAGGTGAGCGAAGCGCTACCCATCGCATCCGACTTGCGGTCCGCACCAATCTCCTGATCGGAAATGGAAACACGCTCGCCGTCACCAACGGAAATCCCTTCATGGGCCTGCAACCTAACGCCGGCCACGATCCGCCTCGAAAAGATCGGCAAGCTCCTTTGCAGCGTCCTGGCTGCTCTGGATCAGTTTCTGCTCGTCATGGGCGATGGCATGGCTGGCAACCAGATTGCGCTCGTCATGCTCCGCGAACAGGGCAACGGCCCGTTCGGCGTCTTCCTTCGGGATGTCCAGCGCCTCCAGCACCCGTTCCGCCAGTTTCAGGCTGGAATGGAACGTGTCGCGCACAATGGCATTGATCGCGCGGTCCATCAGCAGATGCACATGCCGGCGGTTTCGCGCGCGTGAAACGATGGTCAGGTGGGGGAAGCTGCGCCGGACGGTATCCACGATGCGCAACGCCGCCTCCATGTCGTCGACCGCGACGATCAGCAGCCTCGCGGTCTCGGCGCCGGCGGCGCGCAGCAGGTCGGCGCGGGCGGGGTCGCCGTAATAGACCCGGTTGCCGAAACGCCGGACCACGTCCACCTGGCCGGTATCGCGCTCCAGCGCGGTGAAATCGATGCCCTGCATGCGCAGCACGCGGCCGATGATCTGCCCCACGCGGCCGAAGCCGCAGATGATCACCGGCGCCGTGGCGTTGTCGATCGTGTCGTAGTCGGCCGCCGGTTCGCCCTCGATGCGCGGGATCAGGAACCGCTCGGAGGCGGCGAACAGCAGCGGTGTCGCCACCATCGAAAGTGCGACCACCAGCGTCGCGCCATCGGATTGCGTGCGGGTGATGGCTCCCTCGGCGATGGCGGCTGGCGAACAGCACGAAGCTGAACTCGCTGCCCTGCGGCAGGGCAAGGCCGAAGCGGAGCGCATTGACGTGATCCTGGCCGGACAGGCGGCCGAGCGCCCACGCCACCCCGATCTTGCCGGCCAGCAATCCAGCCAGGGCGAGACCGATCACCCCCGGTTCGGACAACGCCAGGTGAAGATCGGCGGACATGCCGACGGATATGAAGAAAAACCCGAGCAGCAGGCCCTCGAACGGCTCGATATCGGCCTGGAGTTCGTGGCGGAACTCCGACTCCGACAGCAGCACGCCGGCCATGAAGGCGCCGAGCGACATCGACAGCCCGACCAGGTTGGCAAGCTCGGCGGTGCCGGCGACGGTCAGCAGCGCGAGGATCGTGAAGACCTCCGGCGTGCGGGCACCGCCGATCAACCGGAAAACCGGACCGATCAGGAAACGCCCGCCGAGCAGGATGGCGGCAATGGCGGCGGCCGCGCGGGCCACGTCCAGCCAGGGAAACCGGTCCGGCAGGTCCATCCCGCCGAGCAGAGGCAGCAGGGCAACCAGCGGAATGAAGGCAACGTCCTGGAACAGCAGCACGCTGAAGCCGTCGCGTCCGGCACGGCTGTTCAGCAGATCCCGCTCCCCCAGCATCGGCAGCACGATCGCGGTGGAAGACAGGGCAAGGCCGAGGCCCATGACAACGGCCCCCTGCCAGGGGAGACCCGCCGCGTAGGTCAGGCCGCCCAGCACCGCGGCGGTGACGCCAAGCTGTGCGGAGCCGAGGCCGAACACGGCACGGCGCATCACCCACAGCCGCGCCGGGCGGAGTTCCAGGCCGATCAGGAACAGCAACATGACGACGCCGAGTTCCGCGACCTGGGCGATCTGGTCAACATCGGTGATCAGCCGCAACCCCATCGGCCCGATGACGATCCCGGCCAACAGATAGCCCAGCACGCTGCCGAAGCCGGCGCGGCGCGTGAGCGGCACGGCGATGGCGGCGGCGGCAAGCAGGATGACGAGAATGCCCAGCATCCGATGCGGATACCATGGAGCGCACGCGGAAGGAATGATAACGACTCATGCCGCGTCGTCCGCGCACCAGGGCACACCGGCATCCCATTACAAGCCGTTCATTCCCGTCGCCCGCCCTTGAAACAAGACCGCCATCGCCAAATCTCTGTTCATGATCCGGGCCCCTCTGACGGAATGGCTGCCACAGTCAGCCAACTCCGTGATGTCGGATCACCGTGCGCGACCTTCGCCAAGGCCGCCGCCGTGATCTGGCCCGCTCTATACTGCCCGATTTCGGATGGTCGATCCCTTGGTGGCGGACCCGCTCGCGGTTCTCTTCACCCAATGGAGCTGGACCATGCCGAATGTATCCCCAAAAAACTTCCGCCGCAGCCGCCACGACAATCTGCGCGAGGAATTGCTGTCCGCGATGATCGAGTACCGCGGCAGTGATCTGATGGAAGCGACGATCGCCGCCTGTGCGATCATCGCCCACGCCGATGGCGACGTCGCCGCGGTGGAGCGCGCGCGCATGATGCAGCTGATGCAAACCGACCCGTTGCTGGCGATGTTCCCGCGCGAGGCCGTGCTGCACGAGTTCGCGACGCATGCACGCGCGTTCGAGGCCGATTACGGGGATGCGCTGCAGGAAGCCATTCGCCCGGTCATGAAGCTCGCCGGACGCAAGCAATATTCCCAAATCGTGCTGAACGCCTGTTTGCTGATCACCGCCGCCGACGGGCGCGTCGACCCGCGCGAGCTGGAAGCGATCTCCCTGGTGCGCGACGCGCTGAACCTGGAGCCGGCCTCCGGCGGCGCCCCGGCGTGACGCGCGACCGGTCTTGCCCTTTTCCTGCCCCGTTGCACCCGGCAAGGGATCGTCGAATACTCCCCCCCGACACCACCAACGGCTCAAGAAGAAGCCCAAAACCCACGCGCATGGAGGAACACCGATGTCATTCTACCGAGGCATGACCTGCGAGAACGTGACCCTTACCGGCGACGACGGCACCAGGATCACCGCCTACGTCGCCAGGCCGGCCGGCCCCGGCCCTTTCCCGGGCGTCGTGCTGATCCACCATCTGCCGGGCTGGAGCGAGCTGTACATCGAAACAACCCGCCGCTTCGCCCACCACGGCTATCTCGCGATCTGCGCCAACCTCTATGAACGCGAAGGCGGCAGCGACGCCAACCCGGACGACGTCGCCGCCAAGGTGCGCGCCGAGGGCGGCATCGCCGATGCCCAGATGGTCGGCGACACCGCGGCCGCCGTGAAATGGATGCGCGCGCAGCCGGACAACAACGGCAAGGTCGGCCTGATCGGCTCCTGCTCCGGCGGCCGGCACGCCTTCATCTATGCCTGCCAGAAGCACGACGTGGATGCCGTCGTCGAACTATGGGGCGGCGGCGTCGTGATGGCCAAGGAGGAACTGAACGCGAAGAAGCCCGTCGCACCGATCGACATGACCAAGGACCTGGCCGCCCCGCTGCTCGGCCTGTTCGGCAACGACGACCGCGCGCCAAGCCCCGAGCAGGTGAACCAGCACGAGGCCGAACTGAAGAAGCACGGCAAGGCCCACGAGTTCCACCGCTACGACGGCGCCGGCCACGGCTTCTTCTACTGGCACCGCCCGCTGTACCGGCCCGAGCAGGCGATGGACGGCTGGAACAAGATCTGGGCCTTCTTCGGCAAGTACCTGGCGAAATAGGAGACCCGAACATGTGCACGTCGATCATCGAGGTCACGCGCGCGGAAGGCATGGCGAAACGCGGGGACCAGTGGTTCCCGCTATCGCAGGCGGTGGTCGCCTACGACCACGCCCGCCACGCCCCGCTCGGCGATGTCATCACGCTGGACTTCCTCAACACCGCCCTCGGCGCCGATGCCCGGGCCGGCATCGAGCTGACGCTGGAAACCGCGAAGGAACTCCGCGCCGCGCTGGACCGGGCAATCGCCGCCGCCGATTTCGAGGAAGCGGAAGTGCGCGGCAAGGGCGCCGTCCCCCGCCTCGTCCAAGCCGCGTGAGGTCGGCGCGGCTCAACTCGCGCCAGCCACCTTGTCCTGCGTCTTCGTTGCAAAATCACCGGCATCATGCCGCTCATGCAGCTGGCTCGAAGGCTCGCCCTGCACCCGGTTGACCATCCGCCCACGCCGAACCGCCGGCCGCTCGCCGATCGCGTCGGCCCAGCGCTGGACGTTCTTGTAGTCCTGCACCGCCAGAAACTCGGCCGCGCCGTACAGCCAGCCCTTCACCAGCCCGCCATACCAGGGAAACACGGCGATATCCGCGATCGTGTAGTCACCGCCCGCCAGATACTCGCTCTCCCCCAGCCGGCGGTCGAGCACGTCGAGCTGGCGCTTCACCTCCATGGCGAAACGGTCGATGGCATATTCGATCTTCATCGGCGCATAGGCGTAGAAATGCCCGAAGCCGCCACCCAGATACGGCGCGCTGCCCATCTGCCAGAACAGCCAGGACAGGCATTCGGCGCGCGCCGCCGGCCTCGGTCGGCAGGAAGGCCCCGAACTTCTCCGCCAGGTGCATCAGGATCGCACCGGACTCGAACACCCGTATCGGCGTCGGACCGCTGCGATCCATCAAGGCCGGGATCTTGGAGTTGGGATTGACCGCCACGAACCCGCTGCCGAACTGATCGCCGTCGCCGATCCGGATCAGCCAGGCATCGTATTCCGCGCCGGCATGGCCCAGCGCCAACAGCTCCTCCAGCATCACCGTCACCTTCACGCCGTTCGGCGTTCCCAGCGAATAGAGCTGCAAGGGATGCCGGCCGACCGGCAGCTCCTTGTCCTGCGTGGGCCCGGCGATCGGGCGGTTGATGTTGGCGAACCGGCCGCCGCTCGGCTTGTTCCAGACCCAGACCTTCGGCGGCGTGTAATCGGACGTGCTGCTCATGTTCAAAACTCCAGGCGTTTGGAGGGGCAGGCGATCGCAAAGCGCGACCGGCTTGGCCCGCACGATAACGTCAGGCATCGCGCGGGGCAGCGCGGCACAGGCGTACACCAGTTTGCCACGGCGCGCGAATGGCGCCCCCCTCGTCCAACCCGCCATCCCGGTCTACCATCCCTCCAGACCCAGGAAGGAAACACCCCATGAGCGGAACAACCGCGCCTGCCCACACCCCCTACCTCGCCGTCCGCCAGGAATGGCTGGACCGGGTGAAGGAACCCATTCTCGAACCGGATCTGCCCATCGTCGATCCGCACCACCACCTGTGGGACCGTCCGGGCTGGCGGTATCTGCTGGACGACCTGCTGGCCGACACCAACGCCGGCCACAACGTTGTCGCCACCGTCTTCGTCCAATGCCGCGCCATGCACCGCGCCGACGGGCCGGATGCCATGAAACCCGTGGGTGAAACCGAATTCGTCAACGGCGTGGCGGCCATGTCCGCGTCCGGCGCGTATGGCAAGGCAAAGATCTGCGCCGGCATCGTCGGCACCACCGATTTCCGCCTCGGCGCCGGCGTGCAGCCCGTGCTGGAGGCCCATATCCGCGCCGGCGGCGGCCGCTTCCGCGGCATCCGCCACATCAGCGCCTGGGACGCCGATCCCACCGTCGGCAACCCCGGCTACGCCCCGCCCCAGGGCATGCTCGGCCACGCCGATTTCCGTGAAGGCTTCTCCCGCCTCGCGCCGATGGGCCTCAGCTTCGACGCCTGGCTCTACCATACCCAGATCGACGAGCTCACCGCGCTGGCCCGCGCCTTCCCCGACACCCAGATCGTGCTGGACCATGTCGGCGGCCCGCTCGCCATCGGCGCCTACGCCGGCAAGCGCGACGCCATCTTCGCAGGTCTGGGCCAAATCCATCCGCGAGCTCGCCACCTGCCCGAACGCCCACGTCAAGCTCGGCGGCCTCGGCATGCGCATCAACGGTTACGACTTCCACGAAAAGACCGACCCGCCCACCGCGCAAACCCTGGCGGACGCCTGGCGCCCCTACATCGAAACCTGCATCGAGGCCTTCGGCACATCCCGCTGCATGTTCGAAAGCAACTTCCCGGTGGACAAAGGCAGCTACAGCTACGCCGCCTACTGGAACGCCTGCAAAATCCTGGCGAAAGGCGCCAGCGCGGACGACAAGGCCAACCTTTTCAGCCGCACCGCCGCCCGGTTCTACCGGCTGGACCTGTGAAGTTGCCGCGCCGGTAAGCAAGGCTGGGGCTCCGCCCCAGACCCCGGCAGGGCGCTGCCCTGCACCCGCGAAGGGGACTCGTCCCCTTAACCCTCATGGACTGGTTTGTTGGGATAGGGGGCATAACCGACGTAGCCGTTGATGGGCTTCGCGTGCGCCCTATCCCCAAGAAACCAATCGGAAAGGGTCAAGGGAACGAGTTCCCTTGCGGGGTGGAGGGGCAGCGCCCCTCCTGGGGTTTGGGGCAAAGCCCCAACCTTTCTACCCGCAGCGCAACTACACCGGGTCCCAGGCGAAGGCCATCTCGGAGGTATCGAGCGGCATGAACGCCGCCGCGCAGCGCCGGCAGCGCGATCTGCGCGATTTCTTCCGGCGTCCAGCCGCCGTCATGGTGCACGATGCGGATCGGTTTGGCCGAGGAGAACAGGTAGATCTCGTTCATGCGCGTGCCGAACACCTGGCCGGAAACGTCCTTCGCCGCGTCCGACATCAGGAACACGGCCAGCGGCGCGTTCTTGTCCGGCGTCATCGCCTTCAGCTTCTCCACCATCACCTTCTGTTCCGGCGTCTGTGCCGGGATCGAACTGGTCATGCGGCTCCACGCCCAGGGCGACAGGCAGTTGGACCGCACGTTGTAGCGCTGCATGTCGAGCGCGATCGATTTCGACAGCGCGGTGATGCCCAGCTTCGCCGCCGCATAGTTCGCCTGGCCCACATTGCCGATCAGGCCGGACGTGCTGGTGATGTGCACGAAGCGCGCCGCTTTCCTGCTTGCGGAAATGCTCGGCCGCGGCGCGGCTGACGAAGAAGCTGCCGTTGAGATGGACATAGATGACAGCGAGCCAGTCATCCGGCGCTCATGCGATGGAAGATGCCGTCGCGCAGGATGCCGGCATTGTTCACCACGCGCGTCGATGCGGCCGAAATGATCGAGCGCCGCCTGGATGATCTTGCTGCGCCGAGGCCCAGTCGGCCACGGAGTCCGTGCTGATCTCGGCCGTGCCGCCGCGCTGGCGGATCAGGCTCTTGGTCTGCTCGCGCCGGCGTGGCGGACTGCGCCGCTCGCCGGACAGCGAGGCGCCGACATCGTTGATGATCACCTTGGCCCCGGCTGCCGCCATCATGATGGCGATTTCCCGCCCGATGCCGCCGCCTGCGCCGGTGACCACGACGACCTTGCCTTCCATCAAGCCTGCCACGCGCATGTCTCCTCTGTCCGGTCGGGTGCATCAGCATTGACAGGCTGGCACGGCCTGCCCGCAACGTCAATCCTGAATGCAATTCGGGTTTCGTGCCGATGCTGGGCCTCAATCTCGGATTATCCGCTGCTGCTGTCCACCGTGATGGAGCACGCCGCGGCGAACTTCGGCGACGTACCGGATGGTGTCGCATCAACCGGCGAGGAAGCCGCGCAGCAACTACCGAGCACGGCGGCGCGGGCGCCGCCGGCTGGCGTCCTCCTTGCGGCGCGTTGGCCTGGAGCCCGGACGGCTTCGCCGGCTCGCTGGCCTGGAACACGCACCGGCATCTCGAACTGTTCTACGGCGTCAGCGGCATCGGCGCCGTGCTGCACACCGCCAATCCGCGCCTGCCGCCGGAGCAGATTTGTTACACCATCAATTTCACCGGCTATCGCACACTGTTCATCGACCCGATACGGTCGCACTGGCGGAGCAGCTTGCGCCGCGACTGGAACGGTCGACCGCTTCGTCGTGATGGCCGCGCGCGACGAGATGCCGATGACCAGCCTGCCGAATGTCACGTGCTACGAAGACCTGATCGACGCCGGCGACGAGCCTTCGCCTGGCCGGCGCTGGACGAACGCGCGCCTGCGTGCTGTGCTTCACCTCCGGCACGACCGGCGAGCCGAAAGGCGCGCTGTACAGCCATCGCGGCACCGTGCTGTCGGCGCTGTCCACCGGCGGCGGCAACGGCTGGGCGTTGTCGGCCGACGACGCGATCCTCGGCATCTCCGGGCTTCTTCCATTGCAACGGCTGGGCGCGTGCCGTTCTTCGGCTCCGATGTATGGCGCCAAACTGGTGCTGCCCGGCCGCCGCGCGGACAGCGAATGGCTGCACCGGCTGATCGTCGACGAAGGCATCACCGTCGGCCCCGCCGTGCCGACGATCTGGCTGGACGATGCTGGAGCATTGCCGCGCACGGCCTCGGACTTGGGCCGCCTGAACCGCATCTTCTCCGGCGGCACCGCGCCGCCCGCGGCGATGATCGAGGCCTATTTGCGCGACTACGGCGTCCGCACCACCATGGCTGGGGCATGACCGAAACGACCACGGCGCGACGATCTCGTTCGCGCAGCACGACCTGCCGGAGGCGATGCCGCCATCGCGGCCATGCGCACCCAGGGCAAGCCGCTCTATGGCAACGAGATCCGCATCGTGGACGACGAGGGACGCGCCCCTGCCCCGCGACGGCAAAACCCCCGGCCATCTGCAATGCGCGCGGCCACTGGATCGCCGGCGCCTATTTCCGCCGGCCCGAGGTGGAGCTGCAGAGCCCGGACGGCTGGATGCGCACCGGCGACGTCGCGGTGATCGACCCCGACAACACCCTGCACATCGTCGACCGCGCCAAGGACGTGATCAAATCCGGCGGCGAGTGGATCAGCTCGCCAGGCACTGGAGGAAGCCGCCTGCCGCCATCCGGCGGTGCAGGAGGCCGCGGTGGTGGCGATCCCGCATCCGCGCTGGCAGGAACGCCCGTTGCTGATCGTCGTGCAGCGCGCCGGCGCCACAGTCACCCGGACGAATCTGCGCGCGCACCTGGCCGACTGATGCCGAAATGGTGGCTGCCGGATGCCATCGCCTTTGTGCCCGAATTGCCGCATGGTCCGACGGGCAAGGTTCAGAAGGACACGCTGCGCCAGTGGCTGCGCGACGGCAAAATCGCCGCGTGACACAAAAGCCGCCGATCATTCAAGGGAAGGAAACGACATGAAGGTCTATGAAGCGATCGCCCAGTCACTCATTGCCGAGGGCGTCACGGATTTCTTCGGCCTGATGGGCGACGGCAACATGTGGCTGTGGGGCGCGCTCTGCCGCGACCCGAAAATCCGCGGCTATTCCGCCCGGCATGAGATCGATGGCCGTCTCGATGGCCGACGGCTATGCCCGCACCACCGGCCGCGTCGGCGTCGCCATGGTCACCTGCGGGCCGGGCCTGACGCAATGCGCCACCTCGCTGATCGCCGCCTATCGCGGCAAGACCGCACCCGTGGTGCTGATCGCCGGGGAGATCATGCAGGGTGCCAAGAACAGCACCCAGACGATGGACCAGCGCCGCTTCGTCGAGGCCAGCAGCGCCCGCTTCCACACGCTCACCAGCATCGACAACATGGCCGAGGAAATCGCCGAGGCGTTCTACGCCGCGCGGGTGCATCGCTGCCCGGTGGTGCTGAACCTGCCGATGGATCTGCAGGAGGACGAGTTCGACTGGGACTACGACTACCGCCCTCCACCCAGTTCCTGCCGCCGCGCATGGAAACCCCCAGCCCCGAGTTGCTGGCCCCGGTGATCGAGAAACTGATCGCCGCCGAACGCCCGGTGATCATCGGCGGGCGCGGCGCGATCATGGCCGGGCGCGAAGGACGAGATCGTCAAGCTCGCCGACCGCGTCGGCGCCTTGCTCGCCACCAGCCTGCAAGGCAAGGGCCTGTTCGCCGGCCATCCCTGGGATGTCGGCATCTCCGGCGCCTTCGCCTCCGAACCCACCGAGCAATTGCTGGCCGAAGCCGATTTCGTGCTCGGGGTCGGGGCGGAGCTTGGCTACTACACCACCGAAGGCGGGCTGCTCTTCCCCTCGGCCGAGGTGGCGCGCATCGACATCAAGCCGATGCCGGAGGCGATCGGCGTCATCCCCGGCCTGTACGTGCAGGGCGACGGCCGCCGAGCCGTGGCCGCGATCAACGAGGCGCTGGAAGCCCGGCAGATCCGCAAGGAGGGCCTGCGCACCGCCGCCACGCGCGCGGTGCTGGATGCGCCGGCGCACAGATTCGAGGCGCCCAAGGATGGGCTCGATCCCCGCGCGCTGGGCGGGCATCTCGGCGCGGCGCTGCCCAAGGGCGTGCTGGTTACCTGCGGGGCGGGGCATTTCTTCTCCTGGGTCGGCGATGTACATGCCGCTGCCGGAGGGTGCGGAAATCCAGTACTCGTATAATTTCGGCGCGGTCGGCCAGGGCCTTGGCGTGGCGATCGGCACCGGCGTCGGCAATCCCGGCCGCCAGCATGTGGTGATCGAGGGCGACGGCAGCATGATGTTCAACCTCCAGGAGCTGGAAACCGTCGTGCGCGAAAAGCTGCAGATGGTGCTGGTGGTGTGGAACGATGGCGGCTACGGCGCCGAGGTGCACAAGCTGGTGGCCAAGGGGTTCAACGAGAAGCTGGCGCAATGGGAATCGCCGGACTTCGTGGCGCTGGCCAAGGCCTTCGGCGGCGACGGCGTGCTGCTGGCGGATGTGTCGGAGATCGGCGCCGCCGTGGCCGAGGGATTGCGCAAGGGCGGCCTCTATCTGATCGACGCCCGGGTATCGCCCTCCACCCCGACCGAGCCCTACGCGAAGGTGTATTTCGGCCAGCGAAAGCCACGCGCCGCTGCTGCGACCGGTCGCGTAACGGCGCATGCATTTCGAGGGAGAGTTCCGCGTTCCCGGCCGCGCGGCGGATGTCATCCGCCGCTTCGCCGACGTGCCGCGGATGGCGCGCTGCATGCCGGGCGCGGTGCTGGAACCGCAGGCCGAGGACGGTTCCTGGCCCGGCGCGATGGTGGTTTCGTTCGGCCCGAAGAAGGTGAACTTCAAGGGCCGCGCGACCTGCGAATTCGACAACGACGCCCTGACCGGCAGCGTGCACGGCCGCGGCGCGGCGGACATGCGGGCGGCGCGGATCGGCGTGAAGGTGTCGTTCGCGCTGGCCGACGATCCCGCCGCGTCAGTGCCGACGACGATCGTCAAGATCGTCTCGGACGCCGAACTCGGCGGCGTGCTGGCGGATTTCGCCCGCACCGGCGGCATCGCGGTGGCCAACGTCATCATGGCCGATTTCGCCCGCCGCGCCTCGGAGGAATTCGCAAAAGACGACGTGCCGGCACCAGCGCCGGTCACGCAGGAGGCTCACGAGGCCGCGCCACCCCCTGCCCCGCCGCCGCCATCGGCTCCCGTTCCGCTACAGGCGCAGGGCCTCATCTGGGTGGTGATCAAGGCCTATCTGGCCCGACTGGGCCGCTGGCTGGGCCTGGCGCGGTAACGCGCTGCTGGACGTGGTGCGGTAGCGCCGCTACCGGGCGTTCGCCGGCGCGTCCAGCGGCCACAATGCGGCACGCCAGCGTATCCCGATCGCCAGCGTCGCCAGCAGCCCGAACACGCAATAGCCCGATGCGGTGGCGGTGTAGCCGATCCGCTCGATCAGCACGCCGGCCGCCAGCAGCCCCACCGGCAGGCCATAGACCGCCAGCATCCGCACGCCCATCACCCTGCCGCGGAACCTGGCGCCGGCGCCGTGCAGCAGCATCACGGCCATCGGCACCATCGACAGGCTCTGGGCGAACCCGGTCAGCACCAGCATCCACCGCCCGCTGGTCGCGTCCTGCATGTGCACGAATACCAGCAGCAGCGCATACCAGATCACCGCGAACACCAGCATCATCCGCGCCGGCCGCAACGACCGCCCGGCCATGCTCACCATCAGCGACCCCAGCAACGCCCCGCACGCGAAGCTCGCCACCAGGGTGCCAAGCCCGGTCTGGCCGATATGGTAGATATTCCGCGCCACATACGGCAGCAGTCCCATGGTCAGCGGAAACGCGGTCATGTTCACCAGGAAGGCCAGCCACATCGCCGCCAGCGATTGCGGCTGGTCGGCGATGAAGGTCAGCCCCTCCCGCAGATCCCGCCAGAACGACACCCGCGCCAGCCGGTCCGCCGCACTCCGCGGCGCCCCGACCCCGAAGGTGAGCAGCAGGCCACAGGTGTAGAACGCGGCCACCACCAGATAGGCGAACCCCATTCCCACCGCCGCGAACAGCCCGGCGCCAGCCAGCGACCCGACGATGCGGGCTGAATCGGATGTGGTGCGCGCCACCCCCATCGCCGCCATCAGCCGGTCGGTCGGCATCGTCTCCGCCACCAGCGAATTGCGCATCGCCAGATCGGACGGCCGCACCAGCCCGGAAATCGCCGCCACGCAGAAAACGAAAACCGGATTGAGAACGCCGAGCAACGCAAGGCCGGCGATCAAACCGGCCAGAGACGCATAGACCGCCCGCATGCCGCACAGCACGTTCCGATGCCCCAGCCGGTCCCCCGCGAGGCCAAACAGCGGCGCGATCAGCGTTCCCAGATACTGCAACGCCCCGAACAGCGTCAGCATCAGCACCGATCCCGTCGCGACGAGGATGTACCAGCCAAGAATCAGCAACTCCATCTCGATCGCCCACGACGTGAGCAGATCGGCCGGCCACTGAAACCGAAAGCTGCGCACCTCGAACGGCGCCAGCAGCGGAGATCGCGTCCGCGCACGCACGGGCGCCTGGAGATTGCCGGGTGAGACCCAGTTCAAAAAACGTTCCTCGTTCGGCCGGTCTTGATCGCCTGCACCGTCCGGGGAGGCTAGCGTCCGACGCTTGAGCGGCGCAAGGGCGGCAAGCGGCGGTCCCCGGCCTTGCTTGTCTCAGGCGGTCACACGATAACGAAGAACGCCTCGCCATCGTTCGCGGCCGGGTTGCCGCCGAAGCGAATGGTGCGAGGCTGAACCGGGTGGTTCTGCGGAACCACGAATTGATCGAGGACGTTCAGACCCTTTCCGTCCTGCCCCATGTAGATCGCGGCGTGCGAGCTACCATCGGTATGGTTTCCGTAGCGGCCATTGGGGTCGAATGTTGCGATGGCGGTGCCCTTTGCCACCATCGCGTTGCCTTTCACCAGATCGCCCCTTTTCCAGTCCTTGGTGAGCGGTGCGCGAGATGCTTTCTGAACGAAGGCGACACATTGACCATTGCCGACCGATTTGCCGAGGAAGTCCTCCGGCCGCACCGCCACATAAGGCCCGGCCCCGGGAATGGCCGTGAGCGCCGGGGACGCAGCCGCGCCCCCAAAGCCGTTCGACCGGAAAAAATCAACCCGTGCCAGGACCTTCGCCGCATATTGGCCCGGCGCGAACGCGGCCTTCAGCCCTTGCGCCTTAATCAAGGCCGATGCGCCGCCGAACCCGGCGTTGTAGGCGGCGATCGCGGCCATCATCGCATCATCGGCGTTGAGTTTCAGCTTCGACTTGAACTGATCGCGGCACTCTGCCAGCAGCTTGCAGGCAAACCCGATATTCGCCGAGGCGTCCTGCCAGTTTCCGGTCCTCGCGAAGTCATGGGCATCCCAGTCGATCTGCATCAGGCCACGGCCAAAGCCGAGCCCATCGGTCGGCATTGATCCCGGCCGTTGCGGGGGATCGGGTTCGCGCGGCTTGCGGTCCCCGGTACCAGCAGGTCCATTGGGCTGCATCAGCGTACTGGTGCCCCACGCGGACTCCACCGAACCAATGGCCGCCACGATATCGGGCGGCACCGCGTTTGCGGTGGCCGCCTGCAGAACCAAGTCCTTGAACGCCAGCGCCGCCGGCAGTTCCCCGAGCAGAGCCTGTTCCAGCGCGCTGCCTGACTGCACCGATGGCATGGCGGGCTTGTCGGCGCCAGAACGTAGCGCGGCCACACCGGTCAACTGGCCACCGATGAGGCAATTGCCCTGGCAGACCAGGCCAAAGCCATCGACCACCGGCGTATTGCCCCCAGGGGTCATGCGCAGAATGACGAACCGCGACGGCGGCGGGCTGCTCATGTCGAATGTCAAAACGCTGTTCGGCCCGGCATTTCCGAGATTGACCAGCGGGCCCAGAATTTCTTCCTGCTGATCGACAAACTGCTCAAGCTCGTTGAGCGAGTGTGTGCCGGGAAAGGTTACATCCGTCAGGATCATGGCGAACTCCCTGGAGCAACATTACACGAAGTCTTTGCCGGCGAGCGATCGAATGGCCCACCGAGCAAAGGGGCAGGGCACGATCGCTGCGCCCGTTGGCTGCAATCGCGCCCTAGAAGGCTCTCCCGAACACGGGAGACAGTTGCTGCGACACCCTGTCCATCTGCTGGCGGGCAAGATCGGGCTCGGGGCTCGATACCAGGCTGTTCACTTCGACGATGATCTGGGCCCGCTTCTGATCGATCGGCGCCGTTTCGTTCATATCGATCGCCAGGATATCGGCCACCCGCTGCAGGATTACCGGATCGGACACACCTCGGATGAAGTTCACCAGGCGGACCTTGCGTTGTTGCACCGGCAAGTCGAGCACGGAAAGCGGGGCCGGATTTTTGGGTGCGATGCGAACAACAGGCACGTCCGGTGGAATCGCGGAAATGACCGGCGCCAGCGCCGACGTGACGGCCGGTTGGGTCGGCGTGGTGACAATATCACCTGTCTTCGGATTGACGCCTGTGCTGTTCAGGACCTTGCCAACATTTCCTTCAATCGTGACCGGAACACAATACTCGATATATTCAGCCAAACGGGCCGACGCCATGCCCTGATTGGTCACCTTCTGCAACACGTTGCTCGGCGGTCCTTCAGCCAGCCGCAGCGAATCCCTTTGGGCCTTGACGATGGTCCGGATCGAGGATGCCGGAAGCTGGTACAGGACGGTCGACGTGGAGTTGTCGATCAGGCTGGAGGCCAAGCCAAAGGCGATCCCGAAGATACCGATCGCCTGTTGCGCCGCAAGCGCCAGCCCCATGATCCCGACCGTGGCGCTTTGAATGGCGTTCAGATTGGCCAGCGTTCCCCGCTTAGCCCGCTCAAGCTCGTCGAGCACGGTCAAAAAGCGGCTGCATTGGGCATCAATGTAGCCTTCCCCAACCAGGGTTACCGCCGGCCAGTCGATGTTAGTGGCACCAAGGGCAATCTGCTGCTGGCCGGGGTCGACAGCCGGGAAGGTTTCATTGCTGTTGGGCTCCTTGTGGATCTGCCCGGCCTCCAGCGCAAACGCGTACAGCAGCGGCACGGCGTCTGCCCGGCTTTGGGCGATGGCGGAGGCCGTCATGCGGGCAGGCGGTCCTTCGGCGAGCAACCGACCGTTCTCGGTCAGACGCGAACCGAACGACCCTGGCGACATGGTGCAACCGGCGCTGGTGAACGTGTACAACATCGCCAGACAGACGCCTGATTTAACCGAATACGCCCGGTAGCGCGTTCGGTCGGCAATGGGCACTCGGACCGAGGACGCACGAACAGGTCGGAACTCGCGGTCCACGCGCGCCTCCCAATTCCAGACAAAGTCGGAACGATGCCGATGCACTGGTTACCGTTCGATATATTATTCTTTACCGTTCCAGTTCGTCAAGGAAAAGGTCCTGACTTTCTTTCCCAGCCCCATAGTTGCTTCTAGGCCGCCGGTGACATCCGTGCCTTCACGCACATCGGCCGCTCGTTACGATATCCATGGCCGGGCGCATCTAGGCCGGATACGCCCAGCACGTCTCCGGCGGCAGCGAGACCGTGACGTCGCTGCCGACCTTATGGTGTGCGGCGGAGCCCACTTCCAGCACTTCGATCTGGTTCTTGAACAGTTCCAGTTCATACAGCGTCTGCACGCCTTGATAGCGCTGCGACAGCACTCGCGCGGTGAAGCGGTTCGGCCCATCGCCGGAGGGGTTGAACACAAGGTTGTCCGGCCGCAACGCAAGCTGCACCGGCGCTCCTACCGCAGCGCCGGCCGGCAGCAACGCACTCAGCCGATGCCCGGACGGGGTCTCGATCGTGCCGAAGGCGCCTTCCAGAGACACGAGCTTGCCGTCGATGCGGTTGGTGGCACCGGTAAAGCCGGCGACGAACAGATCAGCCGGGCGGTTATAGATGGTTTCCGGCGTATCCATCTGCAGCAGCTTGCCTTCGCGCATCACGCCGATGCGGTCGCCGAGCACCACGGCCTCGGTCTGATCATGCGTCACGTACAGCGCGGTCAGGCCGGCCGCCTTGATGATCCGGCGCAGATCGTCGCGCAGCCGCAGGCGAAGCTGAGCATCGAGGTTGGACAGCGGTTCGTCCAGCAGCAGCAATTGCGGCTGGTAGACCATGCTGCGCGCCAGCGCCACGCGCTGCATCTGCCCGCCCGACAGGGCGGTTACCGGGCGGTCAGCGTATTGGGTCAGATCCACCAGTTCCAGCACGTCCGCCATCCGCCGCTCGATCTCGGCACGCGACAGCTTCCGGTTGCGCAGCGGATAGATCACGTTCTGGCGCACCGTCATATGCGGCCAGACCGCGTAGGACTGAAACACCATGCCCACGTTGCGGGCCCGCGGAGCCAGCAGAATGCCGGCCTTGGGGTCCGAGTACACCGCGCCGCCGATGCGGATGCGCCCGTCGGTCGGGTGCTCCAGACCGGCGACGCAGCGCAGCGTGGTCGTCTTGCCGCAGCCGGACGGACCGAGCAGCGCGACGATTTCCCCGGCGGCGATGGTAAAGCTGACGTCGTCCACCGCCGGCTTGCCGGTGGGGAAGACCTTCCGCAGGTTCTCGACGCGCAGTTCGGTGGACATTGGCGGGATCCCTACTGCCGGTAGCCGTAGATGCGGTTCCAGTCGGCGATCCAGGCATCATGCAGTTCCTCGGACTTCTTGAAGTCGGGGACCCATATCTTGTGCGTCTTGGGATCGAAGCCCGGCGGCAGCGCCGGCGCGTTCTTCAGCGAGGTCAGGTTGCCCTGCTCCTTGATCGAGAAGGTCTGCCCTTCATCGGAGAGCATATAGTCGAGGAACAATTTGGCGGCGTTCGGGCGGGCGGCGGATTTCGGGATGCCGGAGGCGTAGGGCACCACAGGAACGCCCTCGGGCGGGAAGAAGATATCGATCGGCGCGCCGTCGCGCTTCTTCGGATAGACGATGTTGTAGATCGCCGGGCAGATGGTGAATTCGCCGCGCACCAGCGCATCCGACATCGGCGCGCCGGAGGGGTACAGCCGCGGCTTGGTGGCCGCCTGCTTTTCCCAGTAATCCTCGCCCAGCACCATCCGTTCGAACATCACGCGCGTCCATGTGGTGCCGCCGGAGGGGGCGATCACCTGGGCGATCTGGCCGTTGCCGTATTCCGGCTTGGTCAGGTCCATCCAGGATTTCGGGGGGTTCTTCAGCAATTCGGTATGGTAGGCGATGGCCCAGCCCGGCGTGATGGTCGGCCACAGCTTGGGCGAGACCATCGCGGCCTCGATGTAGTCCGCGGCGTTGGGCGGCGCATAATCCTGGAACAGATCCTCGATCCGCTTCATCAGGGTTCGGTCGGAATGGTCCACCACGTCGGCCGCCAGTTTGCCGGCGGCGGCCTCGGTCTGCACGCGGGTGATCAACTGCCCGCCGGGCGCGCGCACCATCTCCACCTTGATGAAGGGGAAGTGCTTGTTGAAGTCGTTGATCACCTCCTGCATCACCTCGGTGAAGGACGCCGTGTAGAGCACCAGGCGGCCCTCCTTGCGGGCGGCGTCGAGCAGCGCGGAGCGGGCTCGTACGGCTTGGCCACAGCGCGGGCCGCACCGAAAGTGGCGAAGGTGCCGGCCGCGGTCATGGCCGCGAGCGCCTGGCGCCGGGTAAGCGTGGAATGGATCATGGCAGGGTCTCCCGGAGGGTTGTTTGTCAGTTCAGCCGGAACGCACAACGCCGTTCTGCGAGGCGCCGCGCGACAGCCGGTTGGTCACGGTAATCAGGATGGCGAGCAGAACCATCTGCAGCAGGCTGAACGAGGCGGTCAGGCCCAGATTGCCGCCTTCGTAGAAGCCCAGCAGCTGCACCGCCATCACCATCGTGTCGCTGGAATAGAGGAACAGCGAAGACCCGAGTTCGCGGATACCCAGGATGAACAGCAGCGTCATCGCGGCCACCACGCCGGGGCGCGCCAGCGGCAGCACGATGGTGAAGATCGTGCTCAGCATGCCGCGCCCGCATATCCAGGCGGCTTCCTCCAGCTCACGATGGATCTGCATCAACGAAGTGGATAACGCCTTCACGGTATCGGGAATGAAGCGCGCGACGAAAGCCAGGGCCAGGATCCAGATCGTGCCGTACAGGCCGCCCGGCAGCCCGATCCAGGCCCACAGATAGGCAACGCCGATCACCAGCCCGGGAATGGCGACCGGAATGGTCGAAATCACGTCGATGGTCCGCCGCCCCGGCGCGCGCGATCGCGCCACGGTATAGCCGATCGCGAACGACAGCAGCCCGCCGATGATGGCGGTGATCACCCCCACCTTCATCGTATTGATGATCGAGGACATCGTGGCGGAATTCTCGAACAGCTTCTGGAAATGGTACAGGCTGTACTGTCTCGCATCGAACAGGCTGGCAAGGTTGCGCACGAACAGGAATTTCCGGAACGCGGCGACGATCAGCGCCGCGGTGGGCAGAACCACGACGACGAACAAATACAGGATGGCCAGCCCCAGCGTCAGGAAACGCCACTGCCGCAGATCGAGCGCGCGCGGTCGGAACGCCTTGCCCGCGACGGTGGTAAAGCTGCGCCCGGTAAGCACTCGCTGCTGCAGGTAGACCAGAATGCCGGTCACCACCATCAGCATCACCGCGACCGCGGCGGCGGTGTTGTACAGCGGCGGCGACCACGCCGTCAGCGTGAAGATATAGGTGGTCAGCATCGAAATGTTGGCGGGCGCGCCCAGCACCGCGGGAATGCCGTAGATGCCCAGCATGACCACGAACGACAGCAGCATGCCGGAAATGATCGCCGGCAGGATCAGCGGAAAGGTCACGGTCCACAGGGTGCGAACCGGATGCGCGCCGGAAATCTCCGAGGCCTCCTCCAGCGCCGGGTCCATGTTGCGCAGCGCGGCGGCGGTGAACATGTAGACATAGGGCGCATAATAGATGCCGAAGACGAAGATCATCCCCGACGTCGTGTACATGTTCACCCGCCAGTCCAGTCCGATCGAGGCGAGCACCATGTTCAGCAGCCCGGTCTTCGGGGACCCCAGGATGGACCACGCCACCCCCGCCACCAGCGGCGGCACGAACAGCGGCAGCATCCCGCGTGCTGGCGATCAGCCCCTTCCAGGGCGTGTTGGTGCGCACCACGATCCAGGCGAAGGCCAGGCCGATGATCACCGCCAGGGCGGTGCCGCCGCCGCAGATCAGCAGCGAATTGGCCAGCGCCCGATACACGTTCTCGTTGGCCAGAACGTCGGCGAAGCTGCTCAACGAAATGTCGGACAGGCGATAGCCCTCCACCACCGGATTGGTGGTGGTGAACGCGCCGATCAGCAGCATGGCGGTCGGGGTACAGCACCAGGAAGGCAAGCGCGGCGACCAGCGATCCCGACCACAGCCAGGCAAGCCCCCGGCCCGAGCCCGCGATCGAGCGGCCCGCTTGCGCCGGGAGAGCGGGTACGTTCGCTATTGCAGGCGTCTGATCGGCCAATGGCTTTCCCGGATGTCGGTTCCCTGAAGAAGGTCTGGCTGTTGATCGCCTGTTGCACGCGTGTCTGCATTTGGCATGGCCGCCCTGTCAATGATCAACTTCGTAATATTTCGCCGGCGAAGCTCCCAACCGCCGTCCCATGCGCATCATTCGGCGGGACAATTGACCGGGCGTGGTTCCCACCGCAGTCTCGCATCCATAAGTTCCAACGGGAGAAATACGTCATGAAGGTCGGGTTCATCGGGGTCGGCAACATGGGCGGGCCCATGTGCCGCAACATCATCAAGAACACCAATCACGAAGTGATCGTGTTCGATCTGAACCCCGACGCGGTGAAGCAATGCACGGACCTCGGCGCCTCCGCCGGCGGCTCGGTGGCCGAAGTGGCCGGGCGCTGCGACGTGGTGATCACCTCCCTGCCGATGCCGAAGAACGTGGAGGAAGTGGCTGCCGACAATCGCGCAAAACGCCAAGCCGGGCACGGTGTATATCGACCTGAGCACGAACTCCCCCGCCGTGGCGCGGCGCGTGTCCGAAGCCCTGGCGGCCAAGGGCATCCCGATGCTGGAAGCACCGGTCAGCGGCGGAACGCCGCGCGCCACTGACGGCACCATCGTCATCATGGTCGGCGGCGACGAGGCGGTGTGCGACGCGCAGCGCCCGCTGCTGAACTCGTTCAGCTCCGAGGTCGTGCATGTCGGCGGCATCGGCATGGGCTCGGTCGCCAAGCTGATCAACAACATGCTGGCGTTCTGCAACATGGCGGCGGCGGCCGAGGCACTGGTGATGGGCGCCCGCTCGGGGATCGACCTGAAGAAACTGGACCAGGTGATCTCCAACGCCTCCGGCTTTTCTTCCGGTTATCGTTCCGTGGCCAACAAGGCCTTCGCCGGCGATTTCCGCCCGACCTTCGCGCTCGACCTCGCGCACAAGGATCTGCGCCTGGCCCTGGAACTGGCCGACGAACTGGGCGTGCCCGGCATGATCGCGCCGCAGGTCATGAGCCTGATGCGCATGGCGCGCGGCATGGGCATGGGCGGCGAGGACAGCGCCACCGTGATCCAGGTCTATGAGAAGGCGCTGAACACCCAGGTCCGGACCTGAGATCGGGACCGTTACTTCGGCAACAGCATATCGGTGATCAGGTGCACCAGTTCCAAAGCCGCCTTGACCGCGACATACGCCACCGCGCCCAGCGCCAGGCCGGCGAACAGGAACTCCAGGTAGCCGGTGCGCAGCAATCCCCAGGCGCCGGCCGCGACGCAGAGCGCGGCGGCTGCCTCGGGGAGCCAGTGCTTATGGCGGATAAGTCGGTCGAGGGTCTTGTAATGGGTGTTTTCCATGGCGCGACGCTAGCGGTCCGCATGACGGATGCGCAAGGCGGCGCGGGATGAGCCTCGATCTGGTGGTCGTCGGCGCCGGCATGGCCGGCATGGTCACCGCGGTTCGCGCCGCCGGCCGCGGCCTGAAGGTGGCGGTGCTGGAGCAGGGCGAGGGCGAACGCTATCCCTGCAACACCCGCCTGTCCGGCGGGATCCTCCACATCGCCTTCGTCGACCCGAAGCGGGCGCCAACCGACATCCTGGCGGCGATAAAACGCGTGGACAGCGGCGGCGCGGAACCGGAACTGGCTTCTGCGCTGGCCGAGAGCGTGTCCCCGGCCATCGATTTCCTGCGGTCGGAAGGTGCGAAATTCCTGCGCGCCGGTGGCCAGGAATACCAGAACTGGATGCTGGCCCCGCCGCGCCGGCTGGTCGCAGGCATGGACTGGGAGGGCCGCGGCCCGGACGTGCTGCTGCGCGGTCTGGCCCAGCGGCTGGCGGTGCTGGGCGGGACACTGCATCGCGGCATCCGTGCGGTCGGGCTGACAATGCTGGACAGGCGCTGCGTTGGGGTCGAAACGGAAAACGGCCCCTTCCCTGCCCGCGCGGTCTTGATCGCGGACGGCGGCTTCCAGGCCAACACGGCGATGCTGGCCGACCACATCACCGCAACGCCCCCTGCCCTGAAGCAGCGCGGCGCCGCCACGGGCATGGGCGACGGCCTGACCATGGCGCGCGCGGCCGGCGCCGCCATCACCGACCTGTCGCGCTTCTACGGCCATCTGCTGTGCCGCGACGCGATGACCAACGACAAGGTCTGGCCCTACCCGGAACTCGATGGAATCGCCACGGCCGGCCTGCTGGTCGGCGGCGACGGCCGGCGGCTGGTGGATGAAGGCCTGGGCGGCGTGAACATGGCCAACGCCCTGGCGCGCAGCGCCGATCCGCTGGCCGGGGTGATCGTGTTCGACGCCGCCATCTGGGACGGCCCTGGCCGGTCCGCGCGCATTCCCGCCAATCCGGCGCTGGAGAATGCCGGCGGCACCATCCTGCGGGCCGACAGCCTGGCAGCCCTGGCGAGCCTGGCCGGCCTGCCCGCCGAAGCTCTGGCGGCAAGCGTCGCCGCGCACAACCAGGCCATTGCCTCGAACGCGCTCGCCGCCCTGTCGCCGCCGCGCTCGGCGGAGCGGTTCAAGCCCTGGCCGATCGCCACCGCGCCGTTCATGGCCATCCCCTGCTGCGCCGGCATCACCTACACGATGGGCGGCATCCGCATCGACCGCGACGCCCGCGTGCTGAACCGGGCCGGAACGCCGATCCCAGGCCTGTATGCCGCCGGATCCTGCACCGGCGGGCTGGAGGGCGGCGCCAACGCCACCTATCTCGGCGGCCTGGCCAAAGCCGCCGCCTTCGGCCTGCGCGCCGCCGACCATCTATCCAAAGCAAACGAAACCACTCTCCGGGAACAGGAAACCAGCCAATGATCTACATGGTCGAAATGGCACTGGCCGAAAGCGAGATGCACCGCCGCGCGGAATGGGAGGCCTGGTACCTCTCGCACCAGAAGATGCTGCTCACCATTCCCGGCTTCCGGGCGAGCCAGCGCTTCGAGGCGATGGAACCCTGCGACTCCCCCTTCGTGGCACTGCACGAGGTGGTCGGGCCGGAGTTGTTCACCAGCGAGGCATATCGCGCCAAGGCCGGCCCGGGCGGCACCGGGGAATGGCAGCACAAGATGCCGAACTGGCACCGCAACCTGTTCACCGGCGTGGAGCACACGCCCGATGTGCGCATGGACCAGTGGCTGGCGGTGGTCGAGGAAGGCGTGCCGGCAACCCGCTGCGAGGGCATGCTGGACCTGCAATGGATGGAAGCCGTCGGCCTGGACGGCAACGTCAGGCGCCGGGCGATCGCGGTGGTGGACATGCCGTACATCGCCACGTCCTTCGCCATCGCCGAAGGCGTGCGCATGTGCCGGCCGTTAATGCCACGCATCACCAGCTAAGCGGGAGAACACCATGCCGGAAGTCATCGCCAAGGACGGTGTGCGGCTGCATTACGACCTGCACGACTACACCGACCCGTGGAAGCACGCGCCGATCCTGATCCTGCAGCACGGCTATTCCCGCTCCTCCAAATTCTGGTGGAGCATGATCCCGTATCTCAGCCGCTTCTTTCGGGTCGTCTGTCCGGATTTGCGCGGCCTGGGTGAATCCTCCAGGGATTTCGACCTGGAAAAGGGCCTCACGGTCGAACACTACGTCTCCGACCTGATCGCCATCGCCGACAGCCTGGGTGCGGAGAACTTCCATTACGCCGGCGAGTCTCTCGGCGGCATCATCGGCATGGTACTCGCGGCCGGCCATCCCGAACGGGTGCGCACGCTGACGCTGCTGGCCGCCCCGCTGTCCATCAGCCAGTGGACGCAGCAGACCTTCGCCCTGGATCACGCAAGCTGGCAGGACGCATTGAAAAACATGGGCTCGCGGGCCTGGTCGGCGGCGGTCAACACCGCCACGCGCTTTCCGCCCGATACCGATCCCGCCATGCTGGACTGGTACGCCGACGAAACCGGCAAGTCCGACGTGAACGTGCTGATCGCCATGTCGCGCCTGGCCGCCAGGGCCGACGCCACGCCGGTGCTGACGCAGATCAAGGCGCCGGTGCTCGGGCTGTACCCGTCGGGCGGACGGATCACCTCGGACCACGAGGCGATCCTGCTGAGGGAGGTCGCGAACATCCGCATCGTCCACCTGCCGATCACCTACCACATGGTCTGGGTGCTCGCACCCGCGCCCTGTGCCGATCACATGCTGCACTTCATGGCCGTGCACGATGGCACGGTCTGCCGGGAATGATTGCCATGCGCACACTTTTCGTTGCTCTTTCCCTCCTTCTGTTCAGCCTGCCCCAATTTAGTCTGCCCCTGCGCGCCCAGGAACCCGATCCCGCCCTGGTGGCCGCGGCGCAGAAAGAGGGCAAGGTGATGCTCTACGGCGAGATCATCACCCCCACCCAGCGCGCCCTGAAGGCGGCGTTCGAGAAGAAGTATCCCGGCGTCACCGTCGATCTGCTCTACCTGTCCGGCGCGCCGATGATGAACCGGGTGATGTCCGAACAGGATGCCGGCCGCTACGTGGCCGACACGCTGATGCTGGACGCGCTGCGCCTGCCGGCCCTGCTGGCAAAGGGTATCTGGCGAAATACGACAACATCCAGTCCGAACATTTCGCCGCGCGCTGGCAGTCCGACCCGCGCGGCTACTGGATCCAGAACCATTCGTACCCGATCGGCGTTATGTACAACAAGGCGCAGGTGCCGGCAGACCAGATCCCGCACAGCTACGAGGACCTGCTGAAACCGCAATGGACCGGCAAGATCGCCATGGTCACCCCGATGGCGAACGAACTGATGCTGTATTTCTTCGGGGGCCTCGTGCGCGACATGGGCGAGGAAAAGGCCATGCAGTTCTTCCGCGGCCTGGCGGCGCAGAAGCCGCTGCTGTTCGGCCCGGGCGGCATGCGCGTATCCCAAGGCGTCAACAACGGCGAGTTCACACTGGGGATCGGCTTCGTCGCGCATGTATTCACCGTCGGCGGCGGCGAGGCCGGGCCGATGGCGGTGGCGCCGGTGTATCCGGTGTACCTGGGCAGCGGCCCCGGCGTGGCGGTGATGGAGCACGCGCCGCATCCGAATGCCGCGCGGCTGCTGGCGGACTTCGTGAATTCGCGGGAGGCAATGGAGATCATCGCCGGCTATGGCTACGCGGTTTCCTACACCGGCATCGGCATGTCCAAGGCGATGGGCAGCGTCGTGACCACCCCCGCCCCGGCGCTCACCGGCGAGCCCGCAGACGCCCTGCGCAAGAAGCTGGCGGAAATATTCGGCAACTAGTGTCGCGGATCGGAAGTTCGCATGATTGAAAATCGCCGATGCGCGACACTGGCTCTTTGTTTGCGTGGCCTGCTTATCCCGGAAATTCGAAGCCGAATTTCCGGGGCAGGACACGATGCATGATCCGCATGGAGGCGCTGGACAAGAGCTACCGAACCCGCCGGCGCCATCTGCATGTGATCGACGGGATCAGCCTCGACATCCCCGAAGGCAGCTTCTTCACCCTGGTCGGCCCCAGCGGTTCCGGCAAAACCACGACCCTGCGCGTGGTCGCCGGGCTGGAACGCCATGACGGCGGCCGGGTGCTGCTGGACGGCCAGGTTGTCTCCGATCCGGCCGCCGGCGTATTCGTGCCGACCAGCGGGCGCGGCATCGGCATGGTGTTCCAGTCCTATGCGATCTGGCCGCACATGGATGTGTTCTCCAACGTCGCCTATCCGCTGCAACAGGCCAGGCCGCGGCCGGACAAGGCGGAGATCACGCGCCGCGTCGGCGAAACGCTGGAACTGGTCGGCCTGGGCCAATTGGCGCGGGTGCCGGCCACCGCGCTATCGGGCGGCCAGCAGCAACGCGTGGCGCTGGCCCGCGCCCTGGTCGGGCGGCCACGCGTGCTGCTGCTGGACGAGCCGCTGAGCAATCTGGATGCGCAGCTGCGCGAACGCATGCGCCTCGACATCCGCGACATCCAGCGCAGCGTCGGCATCACCGCCCTGTACGTCACGCACGACCGCGCCGAGGCGCTGTCGATGGCAACCACCGTGGCGGTGATGAACCACGGCAGGATCGAAATGATCGGCGCGCCGCGCGACATCTACGAGCGCCCCGCCAGCCGCTTCGCCGCCGAGTTCATGGGTCCCTGCAACCTGCTGTCCGGGAAGCTCACGGAAACACTGCCCGGCGGCTGGGCCCTGGCCGACACCGTGCTCGGCGCCCTGGCCTGTCGCGTCAGCCCCGGCATCGCGTTGGGGCAAAGCGTGGAACTGATCGTGCGGCCGGAGGATGTCAGCCTCGGCGAGCGCGGATCGGCGATCACCGCACGCGTCGCCAGCCTCGCCTATCTCGGCGATCGGATCGAATGCGCCGTCCTTGTCGGCACTCAGGAATTGCGCGTTCTGGCCCATCCCGGACTGACCGCGGAAATCGGTGCGGAAATCGGTCTGGATGTGCTGCCCGGCCGCGCCTGGGCCATCGCGGCGGCATGAGACGGGTTTCCCCCGCCGGCTGGCTGCTGCTGGGCTGCCTGTTGCTGGTCGGCGCGGCGGTGGCGATCCCCTCGGTGACACTCATCCGCGAAAGCCTGTCGACGGCCAAGCTCGACTTTTCCCTGGTGAATTACGCCAAGGTCCTCGGCGCACCCCGCACCTGGCGCCTGCTGGGCACCACGGTGCTGTTCAGCGCGGTCATGACGGTGGTCTCCGGCACGCTCGGCTTCCTGTTCGCCTGGATCGCCGCGCGAACCGACGCCCCCTGGCGCCGCCTCATGCCGCTGGCCGTGCTGCTGCCCTACCTCGTGCCGCCGACGCTCGGCGCGATCTGCTGGATCTTCTTCCTCTCGCCGCGCAACGGTCTGTTCAACGCCTGGCTGGCCCCCCTGCTGGGCCCCGCCTTCTTCAACATCTACAGCTTCCCCGGCATGGTCTTCGTGGAAACGCTCTACACGTTCCCGCTGTCGTTCATGTTCTTCTATGCCTCGCTGATAACGCTGAACCCGGCGCTGGAGGAAGCCTCCGCCGTATCGGGCGCGGGCACGTTCGCAACCTTCCGCGCCGTGACCCTGCCGGCGATGTGGCCGGCGATCTTCTCGGTCGCCACGCTGCTGTTCATCGTCGGCCTGGAAAGCTTCGATGTCGCCTGGTTCATCGGCTACCCGGCCAAGATCTTCACCCTCAGCATCGAGGTGTTCCTGCTGACCCGCTACGACTACCCGCCCGACATCGGCGCGGCTTCGGTGTTCGGCGTCATCGCCCTGGTGGCGGCGATGGGGATGGTGTGGGCCTATCGCGCCATCACCCGCGAGCAGGGCCGCTTCGTCGCCATTTCCGGCCGCGCCTACCGCCAGGGCACGCTGGCGCTCGGCCGGCTGCGCGTGCCCGCGACGATGGCGTTCTACGGCCTGATCCTGCTGATCGGCGTGCTGCCGGTGCTGCTGCTGTTCGGCATCTCCATCGAAGTGGTGGCCTGGCCGTTCCGCCTGCGCCCGACGCCCAGCCTGGACAATTTCATCTGGATCCTGACCGACGACGCCTCCCGCGCCGCCCTGATCAACACCGCGATCCTGGCCCTGCTCGGCGCGGTCGCGGTGGTGGCGATCAGCTTCGCCGTGGCCTACGTCACGGTGCGCACCGAACTGCGCGGCCGCTCCGCGCTGGATTATCTGGCGTTCCTGCCGTTCGGCTTTCCCAGCACGGTGCTGGCGGTCGGGATCATCGCGGCTCTGATCAAAACCCCCCTGTACAACACGATCTGGATCCTGCTGCTGGCATTCGCCGTGAAGTTCCTGCCCTACGGGTTGCGCAACGTCTCCAACGCCATGCTGCAAATCCATCGCGAGATGGAGGAGGCCTCCTTCGCGGCCGGCGCCGGGCTGTTCACCACCCTACGGCGCGTCATGCTGCCGCTATGCGCCCCCGGCCTGCTGGCGGCCTGGTCGTTGCTGTTCATCGTGTTCGGCCGGCAGTTCAGCCTGCCGATCATGCTGAGTTCCACCGATTCCAGCGTGCTGACCATCCAACTCTTCCAGGAGTTCGACGGCGGACAGATGGGCCACGTGGCAGCCTACGGCATCCTGCTGATCGCGTGTTCGCTGCCGTTCCTGATCCTGGCGCGATGGCTGGGGCGCGCGGGCGTCGGGTAGGGTGGGCGCTTTTCCTCGTCTGGCAACCCAGCTGCAGCCGCCGCCGGCGGCGGTGACCTGAACGCCGCGCGCGGTTTCATCGGGCCACAAACCAAGGAGTTGCGCCGGCCTCGGTGCTGCTGAACCGATAGGTGATCAAGATCTCGGCGCCTGGCTCAATCGGCTGCATGGCGATGATCGTTATCGTGCCGTCCGCCAGGTTCTTTCGGTAGCATGCGTTCGGGGTATCGGAATGATTGTAGAGCGAGCCAAATCCGAGGGCGATCGCGGCGCCCTCGTTCTGTGCGCCCCAACCGAAATAATAGTTATAAAGATACGTGTCATCGAGCCTGGCCGCGTCATCCTTGGACAGCGCGATCACAGGGCAGACTTCGATGATTTCATCCGCCTGGAACGCGCGTCCCGCAAATACGCCGCGGCCCCTGCCTGCACTTTCCCTGACGACGATGTCGGCCATCGCGTGCCAGCCTATTCCGCCTGGAGCAGATGCACCGAGAACAGGTCCGCATCATCGGTCCACACCCGGCGGGGCCGCCATGCGGCAAGGCTGGCGAGTTCGGTAAAGTTCCCGACCGTGTACTTGTAGCTGTTCTCGGTATGGATGGTCTCGTTCGCCGCGAAACGGATGTCCCGGCCGGCGATACGGACATTT
Organism: uncultured Alphaproteobacteria bacterium; assembly: GCA_963839645.1. Lineage (GTDB taxonomy): Bacteria > Pseudomonadota > Alphaproteobacteria > Acetobacterales > Acetobacteraceae > PALSA-911. The sequence continues at coordinate 286,170 of CAWIVZ010000008.1, forward strand.
TGCTCGCGATTGCTGACCAGGTGCATTTCGATGCGGCTTTCCGTCGCATTCCAGATCGCGCGATGCGTAAAGCAATCCGGGTCGAAATCCGCTTCGGCCTCGCGGTTCAGCCGGACCAACAGGTTTCGATTGAACAAGGCGGTCACACCGGCCGCGTCATCATAGGCCGGAACCAGGACGGCAGGATCCTTGCGCAGGTCGACCCCGATCAGCAGCCACGCATCCGAACCCAGCGTCGCGCGCATCTGGGCGAGGAAGCGCCGCGCCAGGGCGGGCTCCAGGTTGCCGATCGTGGATCCCGGGAAAAATCCGAGCCGCGGCATGCCACGGACCTCGCCAGGCAGGTCCACCGGCAGCAGGAAATCCGCGGCGATGCCTTGCACATGCAGTTGCGGATACGACCGGGCCAGCCGGGCCCGTGCCTGGTTCAATCCGTCCTCGGCAACGTCGATCGGGACATAGGCGGCAATGACCGGCGCGCCCAGGGGACTGCGCGCGCGCAACAGGAAATTCGGCCTTGCTTTCGTCGCAGGCGCCGTATTCGACCAGTACCGCGCCCGCCGGCATCGTGGCGGCAACCTCCGGGGCCACCGTCTCGAGCAGTGCCAATTCGGTTCGGGTCAGGTAGTATTCCGGCAGTGCGGTGATGCGGTTGAACAGTCTGCTGCCTTCCTGATCGTAGAACAGTTTCGGCGGCAATGTTTTGCGTGGGCTCAGCAGGCCGGCCAATGCCGCCTCCACCACATCCGGATGCGCGAAGCGGATGGTGGCATGATCGTCGGGCATATCCAACGCCTCCTCAATTGTCCCTTGCCAACCGCAAACCGGAAAACTGCCAGCGCCGATCCGGGTGAAAGAAATTGCGATATTCCGGGCGTGCGTGATCCGGCGGCGTGGCGGCCGAACCGCCGCGCAGCACCATCTGGTTGATCATGAACTTGCCGTTGTATTCGCCGACCGCGCCCGGCGGCGGCAGGAACCCCGGATAGGGGCAGTAGGCACTCGCCGTCCATTGCCAGACATGTCCGGTCATCTCCAGCATGTCGGCATTGGAACTGGCCGCCTCCCATTCGGCTTCCGTCGGCAGCCGCGCGCCGGCCCAGCGCGCGAAGGCATCCGCCTCGTACCAGCTGATGTGGCGTACCGGGGCATCCGGATCGAGCGGCGCCAGGCCGCCGGGACCCATCTGCCACCAGTCCCCGTCCACGGCACGCCAGTGCAGCGGCGCCGACCACTCATCCGCCTGCACCCGGGCCCAGCCGTCGGACATCCACAGGGCCGGATTGCGGTAGCCCGCATCGGCGATGAACTCCAGCCACTCGCCGTTGCGAACCAGACAGGACGCCAGCCGGTAGGGCTGCAGGAAGACCCGATGGCGCGGCGTCTCGTTATCAAAACAGAACCCGTCGCCGGCATGACCGATCCAGACCAGGCCGCCGGCATGGGGAACAAACCGGGCAGGACCCCGCGCGGGTGCCGGCGCCTGCCAGCCGGGCAGCATGGCGGGCGCGAGCGGATGTTGCGCGAAGGCATGCAGCATGTCGGTTATCAGGAGCTCCTGGTGCTGCTGTTCGTGCTGCAAGCCGAGCATCACGATCGCCTCGATGCCCTCCGCCCGCTCCGCCAGAAAGTGCTGCATGGCGGCATCCACGTGAGCGCGATACGCACCAATCGTGGCGGCCCCAGGCCGGGTCAACAGGCCGCGCATCGGCCGCGGATGCCGAGCCCCGACCGCTTCGTAGTAGGAATTGAACAGATAGGCGAAATTTCCATCGAAAACCCGGTAGCCGGGCGCGAACGGAGACAGCACGAATTGCTCGAAGAACCAGGTCGTATGGGCGCGGTGCCATTTGACCGGGCTCGCGTCGGGCATCGACTGCACGCACTGGTCTTCGGGCGACAGATTTGCCGCCAGGCGCTCGGTATAGGCCCGCACGTCGGCATAGCGCCTGGCATCCACCGGAGCTGCGGCCTGGTTCGGATATATTCCAGGATGATCCATTCTCCCCCCTTCCCGCGTCGGCTCGAAATGCGAGACTGCCGCAATAGCCGGTTTCCATCAACGCGAAGGCGGCGCGGCACCTTCACCGGCTAGCCGGCTTGCAGGAACTCCCGGCGCAGCCGCTCGCGAACGGCCCGGCCGGCTTCCAGATCATGACAATTGACGATCGCCAGGCGGAAGCCGCCGGGCGGCATGGCGTGCGCCAGCGGCTCCCAATCCTCGTGGAAGGTGATCTGAATGCTGGAGATCCCGGGCTGTCTGGTCAGTTCCGCGACCAGCGCGGCCGGCGGGTGGCGATAGCGCGGTCCGGACGGGGCAAACAGTACCACGCTGTAACCCGTTTGACGCGCGTCGTCCGTGAACGACCAGCGCCGTTCCGCATACAGCCGGATCAAGGCTTCCACCCAGCCGGCCCCATACAGATCCGGCCATTGATCCGCGAAGCGCAAATGCGTCTCGATGATCCGGCCGCCGATCGTTTCCAGGTTCAGCATCCCCGTGTAGTCACCCAGATGGGCGCCGATCCAGGCATTGCAGGCCGCCTCCAACCCCGGCCGCGCCTCCGCGTGCACGATCCAGCGGTCGAAGGTGCCACCTGAACGGGGGATCCCGGTGGCGTGGCGCCACCATACCGCACGGCCGTTCTCCACCGCGGCGTCGCTGCTGACGTGCTCGCCCTCGAGCAGTTCCATCCAGAAATGTCCAGGGGTCACAGTGGCACGGTATTCATCCGCCGAGGCGATCACCCGGCTTCCCGTGCCCATTCCGCGCAGGTTGATGAGCGGCTTGGAGAAGACCGGGAATATCGGCGGCATCACCCCATGCGGCGCGGCAGCGATCCCCTGCGACTGTGCAACCGCCAGCTTGTCATAGACCCAGCGATGGGCGGGAAACCAGCTCCAGGCATCCGCATCCTCGGTGGGAATGTCCACGTTGCCCGGACAGGCGATTCCGTCGAAATACTGCAATCGCCACGGGTCCGCCTCGCAGATCGCCATTTCAGGCCTCGCGTCCTTGTTGGCCATCGATACCGTCGCGGATTTTGCCACAATCGCCGCGCCGCCGGGAAGACATAGCATGCCGCCCGCGGCAAGGCGGCTGTAACAATCGGCGAGGGCAGCGCCCCCTTACCGCGGCAGCGTCGTCGTGCCCATCAGGAACTGGTCCACCGAGCGCGCGCATTGCCGGCCCTCGCGGATCGCCCACACGACCAGCGACTGCCCGCGGCGCATGTCGCCGGCGGCGAACACCTTGTCGAGCGAGGTGCGGTAATCGTCGGTGTTCGCCTTGATGTTGCTGCGGGCATCCAGTTCCAGGCGCTCGTCGTTCATCGGCCGCGGGCCGAGGAATCCCATGGCCAGCAGAACCAGTTCCGCCTGCAACTTGAAATCGCTGCCGGGAATTTCCTTCAGTTCCATCCGGCCATTGGCGCCGGGCGCGAATTCCACGCGCACGCATTCCAGGCCGGTCACCGCGCCGCTCTCACCGGTCACGCGCTTGGTCAGCACCGCCCAGTCCCGTTCCACGCCTTCCTCATGCGCGCCGGCGGTGCGCAGCTTGGTCGGCCAGTTCGGCCAGGTCAGCGCCTTGTTCTCCTTCACCGGCGGCTTGGGCAGGATTTCGATCTGCACGATCGAGGCCGCGCCCTGGCGGGCGGCGGTGCCGATGCAGTCAGCCCCCGTGTCGCCGCCGCCGATAACCACCACATGCTTGCCCTTGGCCGAAATGGCGCCGCCGGGGGCGGCCACCTGCTCGGGATCGCCGGCGACGCGCTTGTTCTGCTGCGGCAGGTAGTCCATGGCGAAATGCACGCCGGCGAGATCGCGGCCCGGGACCTCCAGGTCGCGCGGATGCTCGGCGCCGCCGGTCAGCACCACCGCATCGAAATTTGTCGCGCAGGCGTTCAAGCGGAACCGTGACGCCGACCTCGACGTTGGTGCGGAACTCAACGCCCTCGGCCGCCATCTGCTGCCATGCGGCGGTCGATCAGGTGCTTTTCCATCTTGAAGTCGGGAATGCCGTAGCGCAGCAGGCCACCGATCCGGTCGGTCTTTTCAAACAGAACCACGTCATGCCCCGCCCGGGCCAGTTGCTGGGCGCAGGCCATGCCGGCCGGGCCGGAACCGATGACGGCGACGCGCTTGCCGGTCTTGTGCGACGGCGGCTGCGGAACGATCCAGCCTTCTTCCCACCCCTTGTCGACGATGGCGCATTCCACCGTCTTGATGGTCACGGGGTTGTCGTCGATGTTCAGCGTGCAGGAAGCCTCGCACGGGGCGGGACAGATGCGGCCGGTGAATTCCGGGAAATTGTTGGTGGAGTGCAGCATCCGCGACGCCGCTTCCCACTGCTCCCGGTAGACCAGGTTGTTCCAGTCCGGGATCAGATTGTTCACCGGGCAGCCGTTGTGGCAGAATGGAATGCCGCAATCCATGCAGCGCGCCGCCTGTTCGGAAACCTCTTTCTCCGGCAGCGGCGTGACGTATTCGTTCCAGTTTTTCAGGCGCACTTCCGGCTTGATGTAGCCGCGGTCATGCCGCGCGATTTCCAGGAATCCCGTAACCTTACCCATCTTCAAATCCTTCCCGGTTCTGCCGGAGCTATTGCGCGGCCGAACGTGCGGCGACCTGCTCGGCGGCAAGATCGAGCAGCGCCCGGCGATAATCGCGCGGCATCACCTTGACGAAACGACCGAGCGCGTTCTCCCAGTCCTCCAGCAGCGCGCGGGCCTGGGCGCTGCCGGTGAACAGCAGGTGGCGCTCGACCAGGATGCGCAGGCGCTCTGCGTCGAAGCGCAGCGGGTTGCCCATGCCGTTGTCGTCCACCGAGGCGGAACGCTGGCGCGGACGTTCGTGCGCTTCGGCGGGGTCAAGGTCGAACGGCACGATGGATTCCAGATCGACCATCGACAGGTTGCACATGTCCTTGAAGCCGCCCTCGGGGTCATAGACATAGGCGATGCCGCCGGACATGCCGGCCGCGAAATTGCGCCCGGTCTGGCCGAGCACCGCCACCACGCCGCCGGTCATGTATTCGCAGCCATGATCGCCGGTGCCCTCGACGACGGCGACCGCACCCGAGTTGCGCACCGCGAAACGCTCACCGGCCACACCCTCGAAATACGCCTCGCCGGCGATGGCGCCGTAAAGCACGGTGTTGCCGACAATGATGTTCTGCGTCGGGTCGCGAGCGATGCCCTGCGGCTGGCGCACGACGACGCGCCCGCCGGACAGGCCTTTGCCGACATAGTCGTTGGCATCGCCAACCAGTTCCAGCGAAACGCCGCGCGACAGGAAGGCGCCGAAGCTCTGCCCGGCGGTGCCGGTGAAGCGCACGGCGATGGTGTCTTCCGGCAGGCCGGCATGGCCGTATTTGCGCGCGACCTCGCCGGACAGCATCGCGCCGACGGTGCGGTTCAGGTTCTTGATCTGCCGTTCGATCAGCACCGGGGTGGCGTTGTCCAGCGCCGCCTCGGCCTCGGCGATCAGGCCCTGGTCCATCGCCTTGTCGAGGTGATGGTCCTGGCGCTCGCTATGGAACACCGCGATCCCCGGCTTGGACGGCACGTGGTACAGGATGCGGCTCAGGTCCACGCCCTTGGCCTTCCAGTGATCGACGGCCTGGCGCATATCCAGCTTCTCCACCGCGCCGACCATTTCGTTGAAGCGTGCGGAAGCCCAGTTGCGCCATCAGCTCGCGCACTTCCTCGGCGATGAAGAAGAAGTAGTTGATCACGTGCTCGGGCGTGCCGGTGAAGCGCTTGCGCAGCACCGGGTCCTGCGTGGCGACGCCGACCGGGCAGGTGTTCAGATGGCATTTGCGCATCATGATGCAGCCGGCGGCGATCAGCGGGGCGGTGGCGAAGCCGAACTCGTCGGCGCCCAGCAGGGCGCCGACCACCACGTCCCGCCCGGTGCGCAGCCCGCCATCGACCTGCACGGCAATGCGTCCGCGCAGGCCGTTCAGCACCAGGGTCTGCTGGGTTTCGGCCAGGCCGATTTCCCAGGGCGAGCCGGCATGGGTCAGCGAGGTCAGCGGCGAGGCGCCGGTGCCGCCCTCGAAGCCGGAGATGGTCACATGATCCGCCCGCGCCTTGGCGACGCCGGCGGCGACCGTGCCGACGCCGACCTCGGACACCAGTTTCACCGAGATGCGCGCCACGCGAATTGGCGTTCTTCAGGTCGTGGATCAGCTGCGCCAGATCCTCGATCGAATAGATGTCATGATGCGGCGGCGGCGAGATCAGGCCGACGCCGGGGGTGGAATGGCGCACGCGGGCGATGTTCTTGTCCACCTTGTGGCCGGGCAACTGGCCGCCCTCGCCGGGCTTGGCGCCCTGCGCCATCTTGATCTGGATGTCGTCGGCATTGACCAGATATTCGGTGGTGACGCCGAAGCGGCCGGACGCCACCTGCTTGATGGCCGAACGCATCGAATCGCCGTTCGCCATCGGCGTGTAGCGGTCGCTCTCCTCGCCGCCCTCGCCGGTGTTGGAATTCCCGCCGATGCGGTTCATCGCGATCGCCAGCGTGGTATGCGCCTCGCGCGAGATGGAGCCGAAGCTCATCGCGCCGGTGGCGAAGCGCTTGACGATTTCCTTCGCCGCCTCGACCTCCTCCAGCGGCACCGGAGTGGCGGCGAAGTTGAACTGCATCAGGCCGCGGATGGTCAGCAGCCGTTCGCTCTGGTCGTTGATCTCGCGGGCGAACTCGCGATAGCGGTCCTGCGAGTTGCCGCGCACGGCGTGCTGCAGGGTCGCGACGCTGTTCGGCGTCCAGGCATGATCCTCGCCGCGGAAGCGGAAGGCGTAGTCGCCGCCGGGATCGAGCATGTCCTGATAGATCGGGTTGTCGCCGTAGGCATCGCGGTGGCGCTGCACCGCCTCGGCGGCGATCTCCGCCATGCCGGCGCCCTCGATCGTGGTGGCGGTGCCGGTGAAGCATTTCTCCACGAAGGCGCTGGACAGGCCAACGGCGTCGAAGATCTGCGCGCCGCAATAGGACTGATAGGTCGAGATGCCCATCTTGGACATCACCTTCAGGATGCCCTTGCCGATCGCCTTGATGTAGTTCTTCTGCAGCTCGTAGGATTTCGGCTGCAGGCGGTTTTCCAGCCGCAGTTGCTCCAGCGTCTCGAACGCCAGGTACGGGTTCATCGCCTCGGCGCCGTAGCCGGCCAGGGCGCAGAAATGATGCACCTCGCGCGCCTCGCCGGTCTCCACCACCAGGCCGGTGCTGGTGCGCAGGCCCTGGCGGATCAGGTGGTGATGCACGGCGGCGGTGGCGAGCAGCGCCGGGATCGGGATGCGGTCGGCGGAGACGGCGCGGTCCGACAGCACCAGGATGTTGAAATCGGCCAGCACCGCCTCGGTCGCCTCGCGGCAGATGCGCTCGACGGCGGCCTCCATCCCGGCCGCGCCTTCGCTGGCGGGCCAGGTGGCGTCGATCGTCTGGGCGCGGAAGGCGGCGCCGATCTCGGCTGGAGATGTCGCGGATCTTCTCCAGATCGGTGTTGGTCAGGATCGGCTGCGACACTTCCAGCCGGTTATGCGTGCCGGCGTGGTGGCCGAGCAGGTTCGGCCGCGGCCCGATCATGGACACCAGCGACATCACCAGCTCCTCGCGGGTGCTGTCGATCGGCGGGTTCGTCACCTGGGCGAAGTTCTGCTTGAAGTAGTTGTACAGCAGCTTCGGCTTGTCGCGAGAGCACGGCGATCGGCGTGTCGGTGCCCATGGAGCCGATCGGGTCGTCGCCATGCAGCGCCATCGGCTCCAGGAAGAACTGCATGTCCTCCTGCGTGTAACCAAATGCCTGCTGCTGATTGAGCCGGGCTTCCAGGTCGTTCGGTCGCGCAGGCTCCGCCGTGCCTTCCGCCGGCTCGGGCAGTTCTTCCAGCTTGAACTGGGTGGCCTTCAGCCATTCCTCGTACGGATGCTCGGCGGCGAGCGTGGACTTGATCTCGGCGTCGTCGATGATGCGGCCCTGCTTCCAGGTCGATCAGCAGCATCTTGCCGGGCTGCAGGCGCCACTTGCGGACGATCTTTTCCTCCGGCACCGGCAGCACGCCGGTCTTCGGAGGCCATGATCACGTGGTCGTCGTCGGTGATGACGTAGCGGGCGGGGCGCAGGCCGTTGCGGTCCAGCGTGGCGCCGATCTGGCGGCCATCGGTGAAGGCGATGGCGGCCGGGCCGTCCCAGGGTTCCATCAGCGCGGCGTAGTATTCGTAGAACGCGCGGCGATCGGCGCTCCATCAGCGGATTGCCGGCCCAGGCCTCGGGGATCAGCATCATCATCGCGTGCGCCAGCGAGTAGCCGCCGGCGACCAGGATCTCCAGCGCGTTGTCGATGCAGGCGGTGTCGGACTGGCCGTGCGGGATGATCGGCCACATCTTGTCCAGATCCGGGCCCGATCAGGTCGGACGACATCGAGCGCCGCCGGGCATACATCCAGTTGACGTTGCCGCGGACGGTGTTGATCTCGCCGTTATGCGCGAGGAAGCGGTACGGATGCGCCAGCTTCCAGGACGGGAAGGTGTTGGTGGAGAAGCGCTGATGCACCAGCGCCAGCGCCGATTGCGTCAGCGGGTTGCGCAGGTCGTCGTAGAAGCTTTCCACCTGCGTCGCGAGCAGCAGGCCCTTGTAGACCACCGTGCGGGTGGAGAAGGACGGCATGTACAGCTCGCCCAGGCCCGGCAGGTGGCTGCTGTTCCGCCAGCGCGCGGATGTTGTTCAGGATCTGCTTGCGGATGGTCAGGATCTTGCGCTCGAACGCGTCCTGGTCCTTGAGCGCGGGTTGGCGGCGACGATCGCCTGGCGGATCACCGGCATGGTCTCGATCACGCGCTGCGCCGAGGCCGGTCAGGTCGGTCGGCACGTCGCGCCAGCCGACCATGGACTGGCCCTCGGCCTGTCACCACCTTGCCGAAAAGGTCGATGGCGTAGTTGCGCGCCGCGTCGTCGCGCGGCAGGAAGCACATCGCGACGGCGTAGCGGCCCGGGGCCGGCAGGGTGTTGCCCCTGGCCGATGGCCCAGTCGCGCAGCAGCGCGTCCGGCATCTGGATCAGGCAGCCGGCGCCGTCGCCGACCAGCGGATCGGCGCCGACGGCGCCGCGATGGTCCAGATTGACCAGGATCTGCAGGCCCTGGCGGATGATCTCGTGCGATTTTCGGCCCTTGATGTTGACCACGAAGCCGACGCCGCACGCATCGTGCTCGTTCCGCGGATCGTACAGGCCTTGTCTTTCCGGCAAGTCCATCATGGGCAAGTCCATCGTGGTCGTTCCCCGTTCAGCGCAATCCGTGACCGCCCGGCAAATGGCCGGGCAGAATCAGTCTTAGCATTCTTGCCCGGCAAGCCGGGCGCGGCGTCCATGCCCGGCAAGCCGGGCGGGGCGTCCATGCCCGGAAGATCGGGCTGACGCAATGTCCCCGATTTGCCCCGGTCCCCCATCCATGGCCGCTTGTCATGGCTTCGCACCACCGGATTTGTGTCCGGCAGTTCACCTTTTGGGCAAACTAGCGGCGGGGGGCTGTGTTCGCAATGCCGCAATATCGCCGCAATCGGCGCGCGGCCAGCAGCCAGGGGTTTCAACCCGGATTTTGGCACGTGGATTGCTTCGTTTTCGGTGCCGGCCGGTGGCCTGCCGGCCGATTCCGGTGGGCACGTTCCCGCCCCCCGGATAGCCCGCCGCGCCGCTCTCCTCCCCAGGTGGCGCGGCGGGAGTATGCCCCCGATCCCCGCGATGCCGTTTAGAAAGGATGCTCATGAGCCCGGTTCCGTTCGAGACCCGATTGCAATCCCTTGGTCTGCGCCTGTCCCCCGACGAAACCGCGACGCTCGCCGAGCAGGTGGCGGAACTGGATGCCGCCGCGGCGGCGATCCGCGGGCCACGCCCCTATCTGGAAGAGCCCTGCAATGTGCTCCGCCTGGCCCCTGCCTCCGCCGGAGGCCAATGAAATGAGCAGCGACCTGCATTTCATGACCATCGCCGAGGCATCTGCCCTGATCCGGTCAGGCAAGCTGTCGCCGGTGGAACTGACGACGCATTTCCTCGCCCGCATCCGCCGGCTGGACGGCGATCTGCACGCGTTCATCCGGGTGATGGAGGAAAGCGCGCTGGCCGACGCCCGCCAGGCCGAGCAGGAAATCGCCGCCGGCGGCTGGAAAGGGACACTGCACGGCATCCCGATCGGGCTGAAGGACATCTACAATACCGCCGGCGTCGCCACGACCGGGCATTCCGCGCTGTACCGCGATCACGTGCCGGCGGAGGACGCGACCACGGTGCGCAAGCTGCGCGAGGCCGGCGCGGTGGTGCTGGGCAAGCTGTCCACCTGGGAATTCGCCATCGGCGGCACATCGTTCGACCTGCCCTGGCCGCCCGCGCGCAATCCATGGGACCTGTCACGCGATCCCTCCGGCTCCTCCTCCGGCTCCGGCGCCGGGGTGGCGGCGGGGTTGATGATGGGGGCGATGGGCTCGGACACCGGCGGGTCCATCCGCGGCCCGGCCGCCTGGTGCGGCATCGCCGGCCTGAAGCCGACCTATGGGCTGGTCAGCCGGCGCGGCATCCTGCCGCTGTCCTTCTCGCTGGATCACGGCGGGCCGATGTGCTGGACCAGCGAGGATTGCGCGCATCCTGATGCAGGTGCTGGCCGGGCACGATCCGCAGGACCCGGGCAGCGCGGATTATCCGGTGGGGGATTTCAGCGCCGGCATCGGCTCGGGCATCGCCGGGCTGCGGGTCGGGGTGATCCGGCATTTCTATGAGCAGGACATGCCGGCCGAGCCGGAGGTTGTGGCCGCGATGGATGAGTCGCTGAAGGTGCTGGCGGGGCTCGGCGCGAAGCTGCGCGATGTCACGCTGTCGCCGTTCCAGACCTACAGCGGCGTCGGCAGCCTGATTTCCCGCTCCGAGGCCTTCGCGCTGCATCAGGACGACGCTGACGAAAACGCCCGAACTCTACGGCTCGCTCGGCCGCCAGCGCCTGGCCGTGGGCGGCTTCGTCGCGGCATCGGACTATGTGAACGCGCTGCGGCACCGCTCGCGCCTGATCGCCGAAATCGCCGCCGTGATGCGGGAGGTGGATTTGCTGGTGGTGCCGACGGCGAAGGAGCCGGCGCTGCCGATCGGTCAGGACAACATGACCAAGGGCGGCGGGTCGTTCTACAACCGGGCGTTCAACGTGACCGGCAGCCCGGCCTTGTCCGTGTGCAACGGGTTCACGGCTTCGGGCCTGCCGCTGTCGCTGCAGATCGTCGGCCGGCCGTTCGAGGACGCGCTGGTGCTGAAGGTCGGCGACGCGGTGGAGCGGGCGATGGGGACGCGGGCGCGGCGGCCGGAGTTCGCGAGGGAGGCGGTGGCGGCGAAGTAGCCAGGCGGACCAGACGCGAGCGGCTGGATGTACAATGTCGATTGACATCAACAACTTGACGGGCGGAAGGTTTTCCCCGCCGAAACCAGGGGGAAACCATGCCCGACACGCTCGCGAAGCTGCCGCCCCAATGCGCCGACGGCGTGGACTTCCTGGCACGTGCGCGCGCACTGGTGCCGAACCTGGCGGCGCGCGTCCCGGCGGTCACCGCGGCCCGCAACGTGCTCGCTGAAACGATCGACGAATACCAGCAAACCGGCCTGATGCGCCTGCTGCAGCCGCGCCGTTTCGGCGGGAGCCAGGCATCCGTCGGCGTGTTCCTGCAGGCCGTCGAGATACTGGCCGAAGGCTGCGCGTCCAGCGCCTGGGTCTACGCGGTGCTGGCCGAGCTGGAATGGGTGATCGCGTTGCTGCCGGAGCGCGGGCAGATCGATATCTGGGGAGACGATCCGGGCGCGATCGCCGCGGCCAGCGTCGCTCCGCGCGCGGTCGGGCCGCCGGTCCGGGACGGCTGGCGGATCAGCGGCCGCTACCCGTTCGCCAGCGGCTGCCGGCACGCGCAATGGGCGATCATCGGCGCGCGGTGCGAGGACGCGGCCGGCAACGAGGTGCCCGCGCCTGCTGGCCGTGAAGATGACGGAGATCGAGATCGTCGACGATTGGCACGCGCTCGGCATGCGCGGCACCGGCAGTTGCAGCCTGGTGCTGCGCGATGTGTTCGTGCCCGAGCACCGCAGCATCACGATGCGCGACGTGGTGGACGGAACGCCGCCGGGATTGCCGCTTTGTCCGGAATACACGCTGCTGCGCGCGCCGCGGTATTACGTCATTCCGTTCGTGCTGCCGGCGGTGGCCTTCGCGCTGGCGCGGCGGGCTCTGTCCCTGGTGCCGGCGGCATTGCGCGCGCGCGGAGTGGGACAATCGGACGTGCTCCACATGCAGCTTGGCGAGGCGGCCGCGCAGATCGAGACGGCCTATCTGATCTTCACGACCCGCCGGGCGGAAACGGTCGAACGGCTGGATGCCGGCGCCGCGATCCCGGAAGCGGAAATGCTGCGCAATCGCCGCGACGTGACGCTCGCGTTTCACCTGATGCGCAAGGGTTTCGACCGGCTGGTCGCGCTCAACGGCGCCCGGACGGTTTATGACAACGATCCGCTGCAATCGCTGCTGTGCGACGTGACGACGATCACGACGCACATCGTCCTGAATGAGGAAGCGGCGATGGTGCCGTATGGGCGCATGATGATGGGCGCCGCGCAGACGAGCTGACCGCCCGCCCGATAACGAAGCCCGGCAAGAGAGCCCCTGCCCTCTCGCCGGATCCGAAAGATCAGGCCGCCGGCGCGGTGGCGGCCGTGTAGTCGGCGTCCGACACGGCGTCGAACCACGCGGTGGCGCCGCCGGTGTCGGTGATCTCGGACATCGCCAGATGCGCGAACAGGCGGTCGGGCGCGGCGCCGTGCCAGTGCAGCACGTCGGGCGGGATGACCACGGTGTCGCCGGGCTGCAGGATCTGCACCTGCTTGCCCTTTTCCTGCACCCGGCCGACGCCGGAGACGCAGTACAGCGTCTGGCCAACCGGATGGCTGTGCCAATGGGTGCGCGCTCCGGGCAGGAACGAGACCATGGTGGCGCGCATGCGCGACGGCGCGGTGCCGACGACCACCTCGTCCTGCAGCACGGTGCCGGTGAAGTTGGTGGCGGGGGCCTGCTTGGTCGGGCGCGCGGCGGCGCGGACGACCTTCATCGGAGCTGTTGCCATTCGGATGTTCCTTCCCTTTTCTGGTGACGCGATGGCCGCACTCTAGCCCCTCCCCGGCCGGCGCGTCACCGGGGCCGGATCAGGCCTTCACGAAGGGGCAGCCGCCTTCGCTCATCGGGCGAAAGGCTTCCTCGCCTGGCAGGGTGCCGAGCAGCTTGCAGTAATCGTATTTGAACTTCGATTCCGCCGCCGGCTTCACGTCCCAAAGGTACATCTTGTGCAGCACGCGCCCGTCCTCGCGGATCTTCACGTCGGTGTTGTAGAAATCGTTCACCGGCGTCGCCTTCATCTTGGCCACCACGGCTTCCGCGTCGGTGGACCCGACGGCCTTCACCGCCTTCAGCCAATGGTTCGCGGCAGCATAGTTGCCGGCATGCAGCAGGCCCGGGACGGTGTTCATCTTCGCCATGAAGCGCTCCGACCAGGCCTTCGCCTGCGGGCTCATGTCCCAGTAGAACGAGTCGGTATAGACCAGCCCCTCGCAGGTCTTCTGGCCGAGAGAGACCACATCGCTGATCTGGAACAGCAGCGTGGCGAGCTTGGCGCCGCCCTTGGTCAGGCCGAACTCCGCCGCCTGCTTGACGCAGTTCTGCGCATCCGTGCCGGCGTTGGCGAGGCCGATGACCTTGGCGCCGGAGGCCTTCGCCTCGATCAGATAGCTGGAGAAATCGGCGCGTGCCGAGCGGCGCGCGGACGGCGCCGAGCACCTTGCCGCCGGCGGCCTTCACGGCATTCATGCTGTCGCGTTCCAGCGCGTACCCGAAGGCATAGTCCGCGGTGATGAAGAACCAGCTGTCGCCGCCCGCCTTGGTGAGCGCCCGGCCGGTGCTGTTCGCCAGGGCGTAGGTGTCATAGGACCAATGGATGCCGAAGGGCGAGCACTGCTTGCCGGTCATGTCCGAGGTCGCGGGGCCGGTGATGAGGTAGATCCGCTTCTTCTCCCGGCAAACCTGCTGAACCGCGAGGCCGGAGGAACTGGCGGCGCCGTCCATCAGCACGTCCACGCCCTGGGTGTCGATCCATTCGCGCGCCAGCGAGGTGGAGACGTCCGGCTTGTTCTGGTCGTCGGCCTGCATGACCTCGATCGGACGATCCAGCACCGAGCCGCCGAAATCCTGCACCGCCATTTCCACCGCCTGACGGTTGCCGGGGCCGCCGACTTCGCGGTACGGGCCGCTCATGTCGCTGAGCAGGCCCATCTTGATCGGCTTGGAGCTGCTCTGCGCGCGAACGATGGCCGGCATTGCCAACGGTGCGGCGGCCAGCCCGCCCATGAGGATGCGGCGGGTGAATTTGGTCATTGCTTGGTCTCCCTGTTTACGTCTGCACGGTTACTTAGCGAAGGTCAGTTCTCTAGGATAGTTTCTTTTTTAAGATGTCGTTGACCAACGCCGGATTGCCCTTGCCGGCCATCGCCTTCATCACCTGGCCGACGAAGAAGCCGAACAGCTTGTCCTTGCCCGAGCGGTATTCGGCGACCTTGTCGGCGTTGGCGGCCATCACGGCGTCGATCGCGGAGTCGATGGCGCCGGTGTCGGTGACCTGGCGCAGCCCCTTGGCCTCGACGATCGCCGCCGGGTCGTCGCCGGTCTCCACCATCGCCTCGAACACGTCCTTGGCGATGCGGCCGTTGATGGTCTTGTCGGCGACCAGGTCGAGCAGCTTGCCGAGGTTTTCGGCCGTGACCGGCGCGGTCTCGATCGTCGTTCCGGTGCGGTTCAGGGTGGCGAACAGATCGCCGGTCACCCAGTTGGCGGCCTGCTTGGGGTCACGGCCACGCGCCACCGTCTCGAAATACTCGGCATTGGCCTGCTCGGCCACCAGCACGCCGGCGTCGTAGGCGGACAGGCCATAGTCACCCATGAAACGGGATTTCCTGGCATCCGGCAGTTCCGGCAGGTTCGATTTGAGCGCGTCGACATAAGCCTGCTCCAGTACCAGCGGTAGCAGATCGGGATCGGGAAAGTAGCGATAGTCGTGAGCGTCTTCCTTGCTGCGCATGGAACGGGTAATGCCGCGGTTGCTGTCGAACAACCTTGTCTCCTGCACCACCGAGTCGCCAGCTTCCCACACCTCGATCTGGCGCTTGGCCTCGGCCTCCACCGCCAGCATGACGAAGCGGATGGAATTGACGTTCTTCACCTCGCAGCGGGTGCGGAACGCCTCCCCCGGCTTGCGCACGGAAACATTCACGTCCGCGCGCATGGAGCCTTCCTCCATGTTGCCGTCGCAGGTGCCGAGATAGCGCAGGATGCTGCGCAGCTTCTTCACATAGGCGCCGGCTTCCTCGGGGCTGCGTATGTCCGGCTCGCTGACGATTTCCATCAGCGGCACGCCGGACCGGTTCAGATCGACAAAGGTCTTGGAGGGATGCTGGTCGTGCAGCGACTTGCCGGCATCCTGTTCCAGATGCAACCTTGTGATGCCGATCAGCTTGGTGGAGCCGTCCGCCAGCTCGATCTCGATCTTGCCCTCGCCGACGATCGGATGCTCGAACTGGCTGATCTGATAGCCGGCGGGAAGATCGGCGTAGAAGTAGTTCTTGCGGTCGAAGCGGCTGACGAGGTTGATCTTGGCGTTCAGCCCCAACCCGGTGCGCACGGCCTGGGCCACGGCCTCGCGGTTCAGCACCGGCAGCATGCCGGGAAACGCCGCGTCGACGAAACTGACCTGGGTGTTCGGCTCGGCGCCGAAATCGGTGGCGGCGCCGCTGAACAGCTTGGACTTCGAGATCACCTGCGCATGGACCTCCAGGCCCACCACCACTTCCCAGGTGCCGGTCATCCCTTCGATGGAATACGCCATGGTTCAGGCTCCCGCACGGATGGAGGGCATGGCGGAAAATCCGGCGGCGCGCTCGATCGCGGCCGAGACGGCGAACACGGTCTCCTCGTCAAACGGCCTGCCGATCACTTGCAACCCCAGCGGCAGACCCTGCGCGTCCAGCCCGGCGGGGATGGACATCGCAGGCACGCCGGCCATGCTAGCCGGAACGGTAAATACGTCGTTGAGATACATTTTGATCGGATCGTCCATGTTCTCGCCCTGGGCAAAGGCGGCGGACGGCGCGGTAGGCGTCAGCAGCGCGTCCACCTTGGTAAAGGCCTCGTTGAAATCGCGCAGGATCAGCGCCCTGACCTTCTGCGCCCTCAGGTAATACGCATCGTAATAGCCGGCGGAGAGCACATAGGTGCCGATCATGATGCGCCGGCGCACCTCCGGCCCGAAGCCGGCGGCCCGGGTGCGTTCATACAGATCGCGCAAATCTTCGCCGTCCTGCCGGGCGCCGAAGCGCACGCCGTCATAGCGCGCGAGGTTGGAGGACGCCTCGGCCGGCGCGACGATGTAGTAGGTGGCCAGGCCGTATTTGGTGTGCGGCAGGGACACGTCGACGATCTCCGCACCCGCGTCGCGCAGCCAGTTCAGGCCCTGCTGCCAAAGCGCGGAGATTTCCGCCGGCATGCCGTCCCATCTCCGCAAGCGTGTATTCCTGCGGCACGCCGATGCGCAGGCCCTTCACGCCACGGCGGCAGGCAGCGGCGAAATCGGGCACCTTCAGGTCGGCGCTGGTGGAATCCTTCGGGTCGAACCCGGCCATGGAGCCGAGCAGGATGGCGCAATCCTCCACCGTGCGCGCCAGCGGCCCGGCCTGGTCGAGCGAGGAGGCGAAGGCCACCACGCCCCAGCGCGAACAGCGCCCATAGGTCGGCTTGATCCCGGCGATGCCGCAGAAGCTGGCGGGCTGGCGGATGGAACCGCCGGTGTCGGTGCCGGTGGCGCCGAGCGCGATCCGCGCGGACACCGCCGCGGCCGAGCCGCCGGAAGAACCGCCCGGCACCAGAACGGCATTGCCGCCGTCCGCGCGCTTCCACGGGCTTTCGACCGCGCCATAGGCGGAAGTGATGTTGGACGAGCCCATGGCGAACTCATCCATGTTCGCCTTGCCCAGGAAAATCGCCCCGTCACGCAGCAGATTGCCGCTGACGGTGCTCTCGTACGGAGGGATGAACGGCTCCAGGATGCGGCTGCCGGCCGTGGTGCGCACGCCCTCGGTGCAGAACAGATCCTTGATGGCGAGCGGGATGCCGGTCAGCTTCCCCCCTTCCCCGGCCGCCAGCGCCTTATCGGCCGCCGCTGCCTGCGTGCGGGCAAGATCCGAGGTGACGGTGATATAGGCGTTCAGGCCGGGGTTCAGCTTTTCCACCGCGCCGACATAGGCCTCGGTCAGTTCCGCCGCGGACAGCTTCTTCGCCCGCAGCGCGTCGCGCGCCTGGGCCAGGGTCAGGTCGAACATCACTCGACCACCTTCGGCACGGCGAAGAAATTGCCCTCGCGGTCCGGCGCATTGGCCAGGATCTTGTCGGGATAGTTGCCGTCGGTCACCGCGTCCTCGCGCAGCCGCAGCGCCATCTGGGCGCCGCCGGCGAGCGGGGCGATGCCGTCCACGTTCACTTCATTGAGCTGCTCGATCCAGCCGAGGATGCCGTTCAGTTCGGATTGCAGGCGCAGAACCTCGTCCTCCTCCACGCGAATGCGGGCGAGCGAGGCGATGCGGCGGACGGTCGCGGGATCGAGCGACATGGGCGGCATATTCCTTCAGGAGTCAGGACTTGGGATCATTCTTGCCTTGGAAGGCCGGAAGCGGCGGACCATAACGGCGGCCATGCCCCTGTTCAACCTGATCGACCTGCGCGCCCGCCTGCCCCGCGATGCCCGGCTGCTGGGGATCGATCCCGGCAGCAAGACGATCGGCCTCGCGCTATCAGATGTCATGCGCAGCCTGGCGACCCCTTACGGCAGCCTCAAGCGCGGCAAACTGAAGGAGAATGCCGCCGAGATCGCCAAAATCGCCCGCAAGGAAGGCGCCGGCGCCTTGGTGGTCGGCCTGCCGCTGTCGATGGACGGCAGCTTCGGCCCGGCCGCCCAGGCGGCGCGGGACTGGGCGCTGGCGCTGTCGGACACGACCGGCCTGCCGGTGGCGCTGTGGGATGAGCGGATGTCCTCGGCCGCGGTGAACCGCTTCCTGATCCAGGAAGCGGACCTCAGCCGCGGCAAGCGCGCGGAGGCGGTGGACCGGATGGCCGCGGCCTGGATGCTGCAGGCGGCGCTCGATGCCAGCCGGGAGGACGCCGGCCGATAAACACCGGGGAACCCGGCCAGCAACCCGGTATCAGGCGTGGCTCTGGATGAACTCGCGCAGCAGCGGGTAGATCTCGTTGGCCCAGCGGCGGCCGTTGAACACGCCGTAATGACCCACGCCGGTCTGCAGATGATGGCGCTTCATCGTCGGGCTCAAATTCCGGCAGAGATCGAGCGCGGCCATGGTCTGGCCGATCGAGCAGATGTCGTCGTGCTCGCCCTCCACGGTGAACAGCGCGGTGCGGCGGATCGCGCCGGGATCGACCGGGCGCATGTGCCAGGTCATCTTGCCGAGCGGCAGATCATGGTCCTGGAACACCCGCTGCACGGTTTCGATGTAGAATTCGGCCGGCAGATCCATCACGGCGAAATACTCTTCGTAGAAATTCCGATGCGCGGCTGCCTTCACCAGGTCGCCCTTGGCCAGATTGTCGAACTGGTTGCGAAACGCCGCCTTATGCCGGTCGAGGTTCATCGCCATGAAGGCGGTAAGCTGCACGAAGCCCGGATAGACAGCCCGACGGGCGCCGGGAAAGCCGTGCGGCACGGTGGAGATCAGGTTCTTCTTGAACCAGGCGATCGGCTTTTCGTTGGCAAGATGATTGACCTTGGTCGGGTTCAGCCGCGTGTCGATCGGCCCGGCCATCAGTGTCATGGTGCGCGGCTGGGCACGGTTGTTCATCTGCGCCATCACCGCCACCGACACCAGCACCGCGACGGCGGGCTGGCACACCGCGAGCACGTGCGATCCGGGCCCGAGGATTTCGAGAAAGCGGATGATGTGGTCGGTATATTCGTCAAAGCCGAACACCCCGTCCGACAGCGGGATGTCGCGCGCGTTGTGCCAGTCGGAGACATACACGTCATGGTCCTGCAGCAGCACCTTCACCGTGCCGCGCAGCAGCGTGGCGAAATGACCGGACATCGGCGCCACCACCAGAAGCTTTGGCTGCTTCAGCGGCGCCTGGCCCGCGGGCAGGTCCTTGGCGAAATGCAGCAGCGTACCGAACGGGCTGGAAAAGGTGGCCTCCTCGCGAATGGCGAAGCTGCGGTTGCCGATCGTCACGCTGTCGATGCCGAAGGGCGGGCGCTTATGCGTGGTGCCGGCCTCGGCGATCATTTCCAACGCCGCGGCAACATACGACGGCATGCTATTGCCGTTCAGTCCCATCCAGGCCGTATGCGGCCAAGGCTGACGCAGCATGCCGGCGGTGAAGCGGGCGGCTGCCTTGAACGGTTCCAGGCTGTCCATGGTGGCCTGATAGGAATGGTAAATCACGGAACTGCGTTACCCTTCAGATTGTCGAACCGGCCCAAGTGAGCATCCTGACAGTCACGGTACTGTAGTTTATGTTGCAGCGCACCATGTTTCCGCCCTAAACTCAAGAATATTGCAAACAGGGGTCCGGTGCATGGCTGAGGCAACGCTGATCATCAGCAGCAAGAACTATTCCTCCTGGTCGCTGCGCGGCTACCTGCTGACGAAGATGTCCGGGCTGGCGTTCAAGGAGCAGGTCGTCTCCCCCGACGACACCTCGGCGCGGGAGGAGTTGCTGCTGCGCTCCTCCTCGATCCTGGTGCCGGCGCTGATCCATGACGGCTTCTCGATCTGGGACACGCTGGCGATCGCCGAATACCTGAACGAGGTGCAGCCGCAGGCGCAGATGTTCCCGGCGGACCAACAGGCACGGGCACGCTGCCGGTCGATCTCCGGGGAGATGCATTCCGGCTTCAGCGCCCTGCGCTCGACGCTGCCGATGAACATCCGGGCATTCCGCCCCGGTTTCATGATCTGGTCCAGCGCGCAGACCGATATCGACCGCATCCTGCTGATCTGGCGGGAATGCCTCGCCACCTGGAAGGGGCCCTATCTGATGGGCGGCAGCCTGACCGTGGCGGACGCGATGTATGCCCCGGTGGTGCTGCGCTTCCTGAGCTACGACGTGAAGCTGGAGGGTGCCTGCGCCGAGTACAGCCAGCAGATCCTGAAATGGCCAGCGCTGGGCGAGTGGATCGCCGCGGCGAAAACCGAGCGCGAGGAGGTCGAGGAGCTCGAGGTCGAGTTCTGAGACTTACCGCGATGTAATGCGTCCAGACCCCTGAAAGACCGCCAGGGCGCTTTTCTGCCGACTGCATTGATGCGATCATCACGGACATCTTGGAAGCCTCCATGATCCGTCGGCGTTCGCGTTTTTTGCTCAGTGTGATGCTTACCTTGGCGCCCGGCCCATTGGGCGGCGGCGGGTGGATCGCGGCCGAAACCGCCGTGATTGTGGCCCCCGCGATGCTGGCTCCGGCCCTACTGGCTACCGGCTCTACTGGCACCGGCTTCGGCGCAGGCTCAAACCACGCGACGCAGCGGCGGCTATGGCCTGCCAGGCGGCGGCGGTTCGTTCACCGCGCCCAGCCGCCGGCCTTCACCCTCCAGCGGCGGCTATGGCGGTGGATATTCCGGCGGCGATCGGGCGATCTCCCGGCAAGGTTCCGGCTCGGCCCTGCAGCAATACCGCGCCGGCCAGCCTCCGGCGCAAGCACCGGACCGGCGCCCATCGACCGGCTACCCCGACCCCTGGAACGGTGACCGACGGCCCTCAACCCGCGGCTACGGCAATGTATGGAGCGGCGACTCGCCGCCCGGATCGCGCGGCGGCTCCTGGGGAGGTTTCGGCAGCAGCAACAACCGCGGCTACCCGTCCTATGTGCCAACCCGGCACTTCGGCGTGTGGGACGGGCTGCTGCTGTGGGGCCTGCTGAACACGCTAAGCCAGCCGGGACGGGCGCAATTCTTCTATTCCAATCAGAGCGATCCTGGCTATCTCGAATGGCGCGCGCAGATGAACACGGCCGCGGCGGGGGACCCGGCGCTGCGCGATAAGCTTGCCGAACTCGATCGCGAGGTGGCACAGAAGCAGGGTCAGCCCAAGACTCCGGGCAAGCTCCCCCCGGACGTCGCCGGCGGGGTGCCCACGCACGCAACGCCGGACGACGACGGCGGCACCGTGCTGGTCGTGCTGTTTCTGGGAGTGGGAGGGCTCACGTTGTTTTGGTACTGGCGGCGGCGCCTTGCACCATCGGCGCCGGGCGCAACCGTGCCCGCCGGCACGCCGGCGGCGCTTGGCGGCAGCGCGCAAACGCGGTTTCGCGTTGGCATGACCTTCCCGGTGGACCCGACGCCGTTCGTCCTGGCCGCGGTAAGCACCAAGGTGACCGCTATCGAGGGCGAAACCGTGAGCGTGGAGGCCATCGGCGTGCTGATGGACGGCCAGATTCCGCTGCACCGGCTGTACCTGCCGGGTCGTCGCGGGTTCTTCCAGATCCATCTGGGCCGCGACGGCCAGCCGGACGAATGTCGCTATTTCTCGCTGCTGGACGAGGTGTCCCCGGCCAGCCCGGACGAATGGGGCGTGTGGCTGGACCCCGCCCAGGGGCTGATCGGCTGGCCGCAATTCCAGGCCAAGGACGGCAAGCTCTACGACCGCGTCTGGGCCGGCGGCAGCTCCCGCGTGCCGCCGCGCGACCTCGGCGAGACGATCCAGGATCTGGCCGGCACCAGCCAGCGGGTGCTGCATGCCATGCTCTATGCCGCGCCTACCGGGGCGGCGCAGCCGGCGCCCCAGACCGAGTACATCCTGGTCGCGGCGGTGGAAGACAGCGGCCAGGCCTGGGTCGAGATCCATGCCGGCATCGACATAAACCCGGCATCGTTGAGCCTGCCGGCCCTGAGCCTGACGTGACCCCTCCCTTTATTCCTTGCGCGGAGATCGCATGAACACGTCACCCCCCGACCTTGCCGCCGGCATCACCTCGGCGCTCGAAACCGGGCTGCCGCAACTGCTGCTGCATTTCGCGACCGTGCTGATCCTCTGGGCGATCGGCGTCATGATCTATACCGTGGTGACGCCGTATCACGAGCGAGCCCTGATCGATGGCGGCAACAAAGCTGCCGGCGTGGTGCTGGCCGGCGCGATCATCGCCATCGCGCTGCCGCTGGCGGCACTGCTGGCAACCACCGGCCAGGTGATCGACATCCTGGTCTGGGGCGTGGTGGCGGTGCTGGTGCAGCTGATCACCATGGGCCTCGTCTCGTTCGTGCTGCGCGGCCTGCGGCGGATGGTGGAGGCGGACAACATGGGCGGCGCCCTGGTTGTTGCCGCCGCCCAGATCGCGGTCGCGCTGATGAACGCGGCGGCGATGGTGCCGAACTGAACGATCAGCGTAATTTCCGGGTAGAACGATTACGACGCCCCCAAAAACAGGAGACAGGCCATGGTTCTACGTTTCATGAGCAATCTGCTCGGCGTGAAGGCCAACCAGGCGGTAACCGCCGGGGTGGAGGCGTTGATCCGCTGGGATCCGAAATCGGCCACCGAGGCCGAACTGCGCACGATGGAGCAGCATCTGGACGAACTCGGCACGCAGGTGGCGCGGGCGCGCCAGGCCTACGACCACGAACAGAAAGAGGCGGATGCCATCGCCGCCCTCTCGACCCAGCGGATGGCTGCCGCCGAGCAGCTGCAGGCACAGGCAAGCGCCGCCGTCGATGCGGCGCGCAAGGCATCGCTGGAAAAAAGCCTGGCCACGCTGGTGGACATGCTGGAGAAGATGGCGCCGGACCTGCAGCGGGAAAAGCAGGACGCGGTGGACGCCAAAAGCTTCCTGGAAATGCTGGAATCCGCCTACACCGACGCCGGCGGCAAGCTGAAGGCGGCCCGCGGCGAGCTGGAACGGGCGCAGCGGGACATGGCGCGCGCCGCCCAGCAACGCCAGACCGCCGAGCAACAGGCGGAGGCGGCACGCCGCGCGGCCGGCCTGGCGCAGACCACCAGCAGCCTGACCGTGGCGCTGAAGACGATGCAGGACGTGGCATCCAGGGACCTCGCCTCGGCCGACGCGGCGATGGCCAAGGCCCGGCTGCTGAAGCCGAGCAAGCCCGAAGAGGACGACGCCAACATCGCCGCGGCGCTGGCCGCCGCATCCGGCAAGGCCCCCGCCCCGACCAGCCTGACCGATCGTCTGGCGGCCTTGAAGGCGAAGCAGGGCTGAAGACGGCGCAGAGCCAGCCTATACGGGCCTGACCGGGACGGCGGCTGCTCAGTCGTCGTCCCGTTTTCTCTCTCCGCCGCGTTTTCCTTCGTGGCCCTCGCCCTTGTCGTGGGCGCTGCGGTGGCATTGCACGCAGTTGGTGAACTCGCGGATGCCCTCACGCAGATGCTTTCCTCGAATGCCGGCCTCCGTGTGCTCATGGCAGCCGTAACAGGTGTAGCGGGAGACGTCGTTGCCCAAATGGCACGTTACGCAGGCAACGTTGTGGTCGCTGTCGAGCAGAAAGAATTTCGCGTGGTCAAAGCTTGCCGGCTTCCATCGGTCGGGGCTGTGACATTGAGTGCAATTGCCCGCAATCGCGCGGTGCAGGCCGTCATCGGGCTTGCGGTGGCAGGTTTGGCACTGCGCCCGCACCGCGGGATCGAGCAACTCGTGCGAGAACGAGCGTCCGCCCTCCGCGGCTTTGGTTCCCGCATGTCCGGTATGGCAGGCCATGCAGTTCTGTTCCGCCAGGTTCTGGTGGAACGGGGCTCGTAAACCGGTGGCCGCGATGGGCACTCCCTTGGTGGTGAGGACGCCGATCTTATCGACCGCGTGGCAGGCGATGCATTTTTCCGGCGCCGCGCCGGTGAAGGCGTTGTGGCAGGCAAAGCAGTCCGTGATCAGTTCGGCATGGGCCGGATCCAGCTTGCCGGGGCTGATCATCCGCTGCGGATAGAGGAACAGCAGCGCGCCGATCGCGGTAAGGCAGACCAGGACGGCAGCGATGAACAGGACTGATTTTCATCGCCAACCCCAGAACAGCAGAATGCTCACCAGATGCGCCAGCGCGAGGGCCGCGAAGGCCAGGGCGATCGGGTAATGCACGCTGCGCCACTTCTTCATCAGGTCGATCGCCACGGCATCCAGGAAGATGGTCTTTTCCACCTCGGCGCCGGACATGCCGGCGGCCAGCAGGGCGTCCTTGCGCGACGCCAGATGCTGCCGCGACCGGCCAAGCAGATATTTTCCGGTGAGACCGCTGGCGACATTGACCAGCATCGCGGCGAGCGCCAGCCACGGCAGGATCGCGTTGAAATGCACGCCGGCGTGCACCAGGATCACCAGGGCTCCGAACCACGCCAGCCATTCGTGGCGCCGCAACAGGGCGCGAGGATCGCCCGACCGAATGATATTGCGCCTCCGCAGCGAGTATTGCAGGGCGACCACGATCAGGACCGCGCCGGGAATGCCGAGATAGCGGCCGATCCAGACCAGATCCAACAAATGCAGCACGCCGTCCAGCACCAGCATTGCCACGATCAGCAGCGACGAAAATCCCGTAGAACGGAAAGATGTCACTGCGGAAGATGGACTGTCGCGCGTGTCCGCTCATGCTCTCCCCCGAAACCCGGCCATGCCAAACGCGGTCATGCGAAAATCAGTGTCTTGGCAGCGATCCATCCCGCCGCCATCGACAGCACGATCGTCGGAGCGATCCGCAGGGTGAACCCGCCGGCCGGCGGATGGGCCCCTGGCCCTTCGCTGCGTTCGCGCTCGAGTCCGATCAGCAGGCCGATCCCGAGCGCGACCGCGAAATTAAGCCAGGGGGAGGTCATGACGGCATGGACGCTAACTGAAGGCCTTCGCCAGGGTGAAGGCGGCGGCGGCGGCCAGACCGCCGACGACCAGGGTCTGCAATGCCGAGCGCAGCCGGTTGACCCCGGTGAACTGCCCCTTCACGGCGCCGAAGACAGCCAGCGCGATGCCCGTCGTCAGCACCGAGATCCGGAACGCGGTCGTCATGTCGCCCGCCATCATGTAGGGCACCAGAGGCACCAGCCCGCCCACCGCATAAGCCCCGCCGATGGTGAGGGCGCTGGTCAGCCCGCGCCGCGGGTCCGGCTTTTCCAGCATCAGCTCGAACTTCATCATGAACTCGAGCCAGCGCACACGATCGGCCGTGATCGCCCCGACGACGGCATTCAGTGGCTCGCCCTCCAGGCCATAGCCCTGCAGGATGCCCTCCACCTCATGCACCTCACGCTCGCGCAGGTGCTCGATCTCGTGGCTCTCCCGCGCCAGTTCGGACACGTAATGCTCGGCATCGGTCTTGGCGGCCAGATAGCCGCCCAGCCCCATCGCTATGGCGCCGGCGGCAACCTCCGCCAGCCCCGCCGTCACCACAACGCTGGTGCTGCTGACGGCCGCCGACAGGCCCGCGGCCAGGGCGAACGGAACGGTCAGGCCATCGGACATGCCGATCACGACGTCCCGCACGGTCTCGGTCGCGGTGAAATGCTTTTCGGTATGGGGGGTCGTGGGCATGTGTTCCTCTGGTTTCCTGAAATGGCCGGTTGGGCAAGGGCCTTCGGCGCCGGGACCCCCTCCACGGCCTGCCTTACCGTATCGTTCGTGGACTGGAAGCCGCCTGCTTCTTATGGCGTGATCGCCACCTTCAGTACGCCGTCGCGCTGATGGCTGAACAGATCGTAGGCCGCCTCGATATCCGCCAGCTTGAAGCGGTGCGTCACCATCGGTTTCAGGTCCACGCGTCCGGACTGGATCACGTTCATCAGCCGGCGCATCCGTTCCTTGCCGCCGGGGCAAAGGGTGGTGACGATCTTGTGATCACCGAGGCCGGCGGCAAAGGCGCCCAGCGGGATCGTCAGATCGGTTGAATACACACCAAGGCTGGACAGCGTGCCGCCGGGGCGCAGCACCCGCAGCGCGGCGCCGAAGGTGCCCTGGGTGCCCAGCGCCTCGATCGCCACGTCCACACCGCGCCCGTCGGTCAGGCGCATGATCTCCTCCACCGGGTCCACCTCGCGGTAGTTCACCGTGATATCGGCGCCGCAGCGACGCGACATGTCCAGCCGGCCGGCAATGCCGTCCACGCCGATCACCGTGGTCGCGCCCGACAGCTTGGCGCCGGCGGTGGCGCACAGGCCGATCGGCCCCTGTGCGAACACCGCCACGGTGTCGCCGATCCGGATGCCGCCGCTCTCCGCACCGGAGAAGCCGGTGGACATGATGTCCGGACACATCAGCACCTGTTCGTCGGTCAGTTCGTCGGGCACCGGGCACAGATTGGCCATCGCGTCGGGCACCAGCACGTATTCCGCCTGGCAGCCGTCGATGGTGTTGCCGAAGCGCCAGCCGCCCATCGCCTTGAAGCCGTGCTTGCTGAAGCCGCCATCCTGCGACAGGCAGCCGCACAGGCAGGCCGCCGAATGGCCGCTGGGCGTGATGGCGCCGGCGATCACCCGCTGGCCCTCGCGATAGCCCTGTACGGCGGAGCCGAGCTTTTCGATGATGCCGACCGGTTCATGGCCGATCGTCAGCCCCTTGGCGACAGGATACTCGCCCTTGAGGATATGGACATCGGTGCCGCAGATCGTCGTGGTGGTGACGCGCAGCAGCGCGTCCAGCGGCCCGACATCGGGAATGGGCTTTTCGTCCAGCACGATCCGGCCGGGCTCGACGAAGATCGCGGCTCTCATCCTGGTCATGGCACGCCTTTGCTGTTGTCCGGGTGCCGTACTCTCCGCCGTTGCCGCCGTTCCGGCATTGAGCCAGATCAAGCTTCGCGTGGACCCCGCACCAGCCGGCCGGGAAACTGGCCGGTGGCCTGGCCGTCGCGATAGACCGGAACGCCCGAAACCAGGGTGGCGTCGTAGCCCCGGGTGCGCTGGATCAGCCGGCGCCCACCGCCGGGCAGGTCATAGACCACCTCGGGCGCCGCGATGTGCAGCCGGTCGTAGTCGATAACGTTGATGTCCGCCTTGTAGCCGGCGCGCAGCAGCCCGCGGTCGTTCAGGCCGATCGCCCTGGCGCAGTCCCAGCTCAGCCGGCGCACGGCCTCGGGGACCGAGAACAGCCCGCCGCGGGCGCGGTCCCGCGTCCAGTGCGTCAGCATGTAGCTGGTGGAACTGGCATCGCACATGATGCCGACATGCGCGCCGCCGTCACCCAGGCCGATCAGGCTGTTGGGATCGGCGATCATGTCGCGCACGGCGTCGAGATTGCCGGCGGTGTAGTTGGTCATCGGCCGGTACAGGATGGCGCGGCCGTCCTGGCCGAGCAGCAGATCATAGGCGACCTCGTCGGGGCTGCGGCCCTCGCGCCCGGCGCGGGCGGCGACGCTGGTCTCCGGCGCCGGTTCATATTCCGGCGGGTCGCCGAGCAGGAACACCCGGTCCCACCTTGCGGTGCGCTGGGCCATGGCCGCGTCGGTGGGCGCCTCGGCCAGCAGCCTGGCGCGGAAGGCGGGATCGCGCAGGATCTCGATGCGCCGGGCAAACGGCAACGCCGCGATCGCCTGATAGCTCGGCCGGGTCATGAACGGGTTCTGCGAGATCTCGAAGCCGAGCAGAACGCCGGTGGGGCGGTTGCGGATCTGCCCGGTGATCCGGGTGCCCGCCGCGTTGGCCTCCGCGATGCGGTCGAGCAAGCGGCGCCAGCCATCGGGGCGGCGATCGTATTGCAGCAGCGTGATGGTCATCGGCCGGCCGGAACGCTCGGCCAGGCGGCGCAGCAGCGCGAACTCCGCCTCGGGGTCGTCGAAATCGGAAACCACCTGCAGCCAGCCCGCGCCGGCGTCCTTCAGCGCCAGGGCGATGTCGGTCAATTCCGCCTCGGCCGCCCCCAGCGTGGCGATCGGCGCGCCGTCGACGCTCCTGTGGTTCAGCGTGCGCGAGGTGGAAAAGCCGAGCGCGCCGGCCCGGATCCCCTCCCCCGCCAGCCGCGCCATCTCGGCCCGGTCGGCCGCCGTCGCCGGTTCGCGGTCCGCGCCGCGCTCGCCCATGACATAAACGCGCAATGCCGCGTGCGGCACCTGCGCAACCACATCGAGGTCGTAGGTCCGGGCGTCGAGCGCATCGAGGTAATCTGGGAAACTGGTCCAGTTCCATGGCAGCCCCTCGGTCAGGACCACTTCGGGGATGTCCTCCACGCCTTCCATCAGCCTGACCAGCATGTCGCGCTGGCCCGGCCGGCACGGCGCGAAACCGACGCCGCAATTGCCGATCATGGCGGTGGTGACGCCATGCCAGGAGGTCGGGCTCATGGCGTTGGCCCAGGTGACCTGGGCGTCGTAATGCGTGTGCACGTCGATGAAGCCGGGCGTGACGATCTTCCCGCGCGCGTCGATCTCCTCCTCGCCCTTCGGCAAGGCGCGGCCGATGGCGGCGATCCTGCCGCCGCGCATCGCGATGTCGGCCTCGAACGGATCGGCGCCCGAGCCGTCGATGAGGGTGCCGCCACGGATCACCCGGGTGATCGCATCGGACATTACCGTGCCTCCAGCTGTTGGTTGTTTTCCGGCGGATGGACACTGAAATACACCCAGGCCAGGTTCAGCCCGAGCAGGATCGCGGTCAGCAGGAACACCCAGTGCAGGCCGAAGCTGGCGGCCACCGCGCCGCCGGTCACCGGGCCCAGGGAGTTGCCGAAGAAATAGGCCGAGGAGGTCATGCCATAGATCGCACCGCGCTCGGCCGAGGGGGTCTTCTTGCCGATCAGCGCGTTGGCGGCCGGCAGGATGCCGCCAACGAACAGGCCCACGGCGAAGCGCTCGGAGACGAACAGCCAGTAGTTACCGACGAAGGCCTGCGGAACGGTCATCAGCGCCGCGCCGGCCAGCGTCAGCAGCAGCACGATGCGCTCGCCGAAACGGTCGCTGGCGCGGCCGAGAAGCGGCACGGCGACCACGCCGGCAAGTCCAGTCACGGAAAAGGCGAGGCCGCCAAGGGTGGCCAGGTTCGGCTGCGGCCCGACCATCTCCTGCACGAACAGGGTGACAATCGGGGCAATCGCCTGCACGGCAAACTGCGTCAGCAGCAACACCAGCACCAGCGGCGCCATGCCGGGGATGCGGGTCATCATGCGAAACGAGGCCAGCATCGTGGTCCCCTTGCGCTTCTCCTTGGGCGGGGTGAAGCGCTCGGGCACCAGCCACCAGCACAGCGCGAAAGCGATCAGCGAGATGGCGCCGGCAACGAAGAAAGGTTGGCGATAGCTGCCGGTAAGGTCGGCAAGCCCGCCGCCCATCACCGGACCCAGCAGCGAGCCGACAAGCTGTCCGCTGCTGAGCAGCCCCAGCGAATAGCCCAGCCGCCGCTCGGGCACCTGGCTGGCGACCAGGATGACGGAGGAAGACGTGAAGCCGGCGAACGCGCCCATCAAGGCACGCAGGGCGAGCAGGTGCCAGACATTCTGCGAAAACCCCATCAGCAGCGTGCAGACCCCGATGGCGAAAGCCGAGCGCAGCACCATGAGCTTGCGCCCAAGCCGGTCCGACATCTTGCCCCAGATGGGCGCGGCAAAGGCGGCGATGAAAGAGGTCATCGACGCCAGCAATCCGGTCCAGAATTCAACCTGGGAGAGGCTGTCGACACCCAGATGGGGCAGGAACAGCGGCAGAACCGGACTGAGAAAGGTGAAGGCGCTGCTCATGATGAGCTGGACCGCGACCATGGCCCACAGCGTCACCTGCCATTGCGGCGAGCCGTCGGCTGCGTCTCGCCGCGCGGCCGCCTCGCCGGTCGTCGTCTCGCCTGAGTCCACTCTGATCCCCGCCTCATCCTCGCAAGGCGAGGTTCGGCCCGGTCAGCCGGTCTGTAAAGACTTCCCGGCCTGCCCCGGTTGGGTAACACCAGTCCGTTCGACAGCCGGGACAGACCCTGTAGAAGCCGACGCCCGCGCTGGACACCCCCCTCGCGGCGGCGATGCAGGGCACGACGGCAAATGTGCGTCAGTGCAGGGCATCCCGTTCCTGCGCCTGCAGGAAACGACGCGCCAGCACGCCATAGATAGGCCGCCGGCACACCAGCCGCGACACGCCAAGCGCCAGGAATGCAGTCGCCATCAAGGGAATGGTAAGGCGCTGGTTGTCCGCCATCTCCATGACGATGACGGTCGCGGTAATGGGCGCCTGCACCACGCCGGAAAAATATCCAACCATGCCCAGCAGCACGACAGCCCCGGCCGGCGCCGACGGCATCAGCTGCGCGAGCCACGCACCCAACCCGGCACCGATCGATAGCGACGGGGCAAAAATGCCGCCGGGAATACCGCTGATGTAGGAGATTACCGTGGCCGCGAACTTCAGCACGATGTAAGACGCCGGCATCAAGTGCGACCCTTCCACCATGTGCCGCGCCTGCTCGTAGCCGGTGCCGTAGGTCTGCCCGTCCGAGACGACGCCAATCGCCGCCAGTGCCAGACCGCAGAGCACGACGAACGCAACGGGATACCGGACCAGAGCCCGGCCGGCACGGCCCGGCAGGCCATGTGCAAAGCGGATCAGCGCAGTGCTGAACAGCCCCCCCGACAGGCCGCCCGCGACGCCGCACATAACCACGGCCACCCAGCTGCGGCCAAAATCCAGCTCCGCCGAGGTGTGGCCAAAATAGGTGTAGTTCCCCATCAGGGCCAGCGTGGTGATGCCGGCTATGATCACCGCGGTCAGCACGGTTCCGGAGGTGCGCGCCTCGAATGACGGGCTCAGTTCCTCAATGGCAAAGACCACCCCGGCCAGCGGCGTGTTGAACGCCGCCGCGACGCCGGCGGCGCCGCCGGCGAGCATCAACGCACGCTCAAGCTCCTGCTGCGGCAGACGAAGCAAACGGCCCAGCGTGTGCATGATCGCGGCGCCGATTTGTACGGTCGGGCCTTCACGGCCGATCGAGGCGCCGCAGAACAGGCCCAGCAGGGTCAGCACGAACTTGCCAGCGGCAATGCGCAGCGAAAGCACCCGCGCGATCGCGTCGCGATTGGTCATATGCTGGGCGGCGATCACTTGCGGAATACCGCTGCCCTGCGCGCCCGGGAAAACATGGCGGGTCAGAAGGTACGACGCGACCAGGCCGGCGGGACAGACGATAAACGCGACCCAGGGCCTGGGCGCCTGGAAGTTCACGAACAGGACGGTGCCGAGGTCGGCGAGGGCCGCGAAGCCGATCGCGGTCAACGCCACCATCACCGCCCCCAGCCAGAACACCAGACGACGAAGCCACTGCCTGGGGGACGTAAGAGGCAAGCGACTGAGCCGCCGAAGTCGGTTGCGCATCGGCCTTAGGGCGAACATGGAGCGAGGATGTGAACCCAATTCGGCCCAGTGTCCAGATCAGGCCGCACCAAATATGGGGCGGAACCGGCCGAACATCCGTGGCCGAATTACAAGACATTGCAGCCGCCGGCTGACCTATTCCCTAACCGGAATCACTCCGCAACCAAGGGCTCCTCGGCACCGAGATCCTTCGTCCTGCCCTCGCGCGCAGGCGCCGGGACGGATCCCGCGTTTTCAGCCCCCAGCCGCCGGCCCCTGCGATGGCGGGCGACGGATCAGTTTCCAGATGTTCGGCATTTCCCCCACCGGCACCTCGATCAGCGCCGGGCCTCCGGCGGCGAAGGCCTCGCGCAAGGCGGCGCGGAGCTGTTCGGGGGTCTCGGCGCGCAGGCCCAGCATGCCAAAGCAGCCGGCCAGGGCGGTGAAGTCCGGGTTGTGCAGATCGACCGCGATGTGCCGTCCGCCATAGCCCTCCTTCTGGATGCGCTTGACATTGCCGAAGGCGCCATCGGCAAACACGATGGCGACGACGGCGATGTTGTGCGCAACGGCGGTGGAAAGCTCCTGCACGTTGAACATGAAGCCGCCATCGCCGGAGATCGACAGCACGCGGCGGTCGGGGTTGCCGACCTTGGCGCCGAGCGCGGCCGGATAGGCATAGCCGAGCGTGCCCTGGTAGCCGGGCGTGATGATCGTCCGCGGCAGGTAGGCCGGCATGCCGTATTGCGTGAACGTCGCCATCTGGGTGACGTCGGTAACGATGATGCCGTCGTCGGGCATCTCCTCGCGGATCACCCGCGAAAAGGATTGCTGCGGCTCCAGCGCCGCCAGCTTGTCCGCCACGCTCCGCCGCACGGCATCGAGCCCCGGTTTGCGCGAAGGCCTAGGCCGCTCCGGCAGGGCCGCGGCAAGTGCCGCCAGCGCCGGGCGCGCATGACCGGTCAAAGCGAACTCCGCCTCGCGCGGCTTGGCCAGCTGCACCGGATCGATGTCGATGCGGATGATCCGCACCTCCTTCTCCCGGCCCCAGGACAGGGCCGGGGCCAGGAAGCGGGTGCCGACCACCAGCGCCACATCCACCTCGTCCCAGATCTCCTGCCCGCCCAGCATGCCCAGCGCCAGTTCATGCCGGTCCGACAGCGCGCCGCGTGCCGTGCGGCTCATCACCACCGGCGCCTGCAGCCTCTCGGCCACCGCCCGCAGCTCCGCCTCGGCGCCGAACACGCCGCTGCCGACGAAGATCGCGGGGCAGCTTGCCGCCGACAGGATGGCGGCGGCGGCGGCGATATCGGCCTCGGGCGGCAGTCCGCTCGGAATAGGTCTCCGGCCCAGGCACCACCACCTCGGCCGATTTGCCCATGATGTCCGGCGCCATCTCGAACACCGCCGGCTGGTGCCGCCCGGCCAGCATGGCGCGCCAGCCCTCGGCCAATACCACGGGCGCCGCTTCCGGAGTGTCGGCCCGGCCCACCCAGGGCACCACGCCGCCGATGGCCTGCTCCTGGTTCAGGATCTCATGCGGGATACCCAGCCCCCGGCCGATCTGGCGCGACGGGATCTGCCCGGCGATGCACAGCACCGGCACGTTGGAACCGGACGCGGTGCACAGCGCGGCGGCGGCATTCAGCAGGCCGGGGCCGGGCACGACGGTGCAGACGCCGACCTTGCCGGTGGTCTGCGCATAGCCGAGCGCCATATAGGCCGCGCCCTGCTCGTGGCGGGCGTGCAGGGTGCGCACCGACTGGCGGGCGCCGTGCAGGGCGTCGAACAGATTGTCCAGCTGCACGCCGGGCAGGCCGAACACGGTATCCACGCCATGGGCCTTCAACGTGCCGACGATCGCCTCGGCACCGGTCATCTTCGGCATGATACCCTCCCCTGTCGTTTTTCCGGCGATCCAAGCGTCCGGGCTTGCTTTCCGCGCCGCCATCCCGGCAGGAGTGACGGGTCGCGTCAATTCCGGGGGTACATGGCGATGGCGTGGAGCCGCCCACCTAAGCCCCCATTGGCAGCGCGCCGGCGATCCGGCAGCCTGCTGGCCTGAAAACCGGATCAGGGGGAATGACCATGAAGCTCGGCCTGTCGATCGGCTATTCCGGCGCGAAACTGGATATTCCCGTGGCGCTGGTGCAACGGGCGGAGGCGCTCGGCTACGACAGCGTATGGACCGCGGAAGCCTATGGCTCGGACGCGGTAACGCCGCTCGCCTACCTCGCGGCGGTCACGAAGCGGATCAAGCTCGGCACCGGCATCATGCAGCTGGCGGCACGCACGCCGGCCAACGCGGCGATGTCGGCCGGCACGGTGGACGCGCTGGCCGGCGGGGGGCGGTTCATCGCCGGGATCGGCGTTTCCGGGCCGCAGATCGTCGAGGGCTGGTACGGCCAGCCCTGGGGCAAACCGTACTACCGGCATCCGCGACTACGTCGCGATCATGCGCAAGATCTTCCGCCGCGAGGAACCCGTCACGCACGAGGGCCGCGAAATCAGCCTGCCCTACACCGGCGAAGGCGCGATGGGCGTCGGCAAGCCGCTGAAATCCATCCTGCACATGAACCCGGACATCCCGATCTACCTGGCCACCGGCAACGAGGCCACGGTGAAGCTGACAGCGGAAATCGCCGATGGCTGGCTGCCGATGGGCTTCATTCCGGGATCGCTGGAAGAATACGGCCCCTGGCTGCAGGAAGGCTTCCGCCGCGCCGGCAACGGCAAGTCGCTGGCCGATTTCGCCATCCAGGCCTCCGTGCACGTGAACGTGGATGACGACGTGAAGGGAGCGCTGGCGAAGCTGAAGCCGGAAGTGGCGCTGTATGTCGGCGGCATGGGCCACCGGGACAAGAACTTCCACAAGGACATCATGATCCGCCGCGGCTTCGGCGAGGCGGCGGACCGGATACAGGAACTCTATCTCGCGGGCCGCAAGGACGAGGCCACGGCGGCGGTGCCGGACGAGTGGGTGGACATGAAATCGCTTGTGGGCCCGCCGGCGCGCATCAAGCAGCGCTATCGCGCCTGGGAGGAGTGCGGCGCAACCAGCCTGACCGTGCGCTCCCGCCAGCCCGAGGCAATCGAGGTGATGGCGCAGGCGGCCCGGCTGAACTGACGACAGGGGAAAAGCCGATGAAAATCATCGACGCGCAGGTGCATATCTGGTCCAGCGGCAAGCCGAGCGGCCACCACCGCCAGACCTCGATCTTCACCGCCGAGGAACTGCTGGCGGAAATGGCCGAAGCCGGCGTGGATGGCGCCCTGCTGCATCCACCGAGCTGGGACCCGAACTCCAACGAAATGGCGGTCGAGGCCGTGCGAAACCACCCCGGCCGGTTCGCCACGATGGGGTGGTTTCAACTGAAAGACCCGGCCAATCGCGGCAGGATCGAAACCTGGAAGCAACGGCCCGGTATGCTCGGCCTGCGCTGGGCGCTCGTTCTGCCGGAACAGGCCACCTGGCACGAGGACGGCACGATGGACTGGGTCTGGCCGGCCGCCGAACGCGCCGGCGTGCCGATCGCCACGATGGCCTGGCGCTTCCTGCCGAAATTCCGCCAGATCGCCGAGGCGCATCCCCACCTGCGCCTGATCATCGACCATTGCGGGCTGGTCCGTTCGGCACAGGACGACGCGTCATTCGGCACGCTGGAGGAACTGCTCACCCTGGCGAAACTGCCCAACGTCGCCATCAAGGCAACCGGCGCGCCCGGCTACTCCACCCACCCCTATCCGTTCCGCAACATCCATGACGGCCTGCACCGGATCTTCGATGCCTACGGCCCGGAACGCTTCTTCTGGGGCACCGACCTCACCCGCATGCCCTGCAGCTACCGCCAATGCGTAACGATGTTCACCGAGGAACTGCCCTGGCTGAAAGGCAACGACCTCGAATGGGTGATGGGCCGCGGCGTCGCCAAATGGATCGGCTGGGAGTTCCCGTTCGACTGAGGCATGAAAGGCCGCGCCATGGCTGCCCCCAATGGTTGCCCACTGGCGGAGCCCGGCGGAGCGGCTAGACTGATCGCCACCTGGAAAAGCAGGAGGAAACCATGATGTTCACGGTCAAGCCGAACGACGCCGTCATCGGCGCCACGATCGAGGGCCTGGATGCATCCGCACCGATCGACGAAGCGGTGTTCGCCAGGCTGCTGGTGGAACTCGGCCGCTACGGCGTCCTGCGCTTTCCCAACCAGGATTTGTCGCCCGACCAGTTGCGCGCGTTCTCCGAACGGTTCGGCGACATCCAAAGCTCCGTCAGCCAGGCCAAGAGCGAAGCGCCGGAAGTCGGCATCCTCTCCAACATCCGGGAGAACGGCGCCTATATCGGCGCGCCCGATGCCGGGCAGGACTGGCACACGGATATGTCCTACCGCGACGTGATGGGCTTCGTGAACGTGCTGTTCGGCATCAAGATCCCGCGCCGGAACGGCCAGCCGCTGGGCGGCACCGAATTCTCCAACATGCACCGCGCCTACGAGGACCTGCCGGCGGAGATCAAGACGAAGCTGGCGGATGCCACCGCCACGCATGATTTCAACAAATTCTGGGAAATGATGCGCCGGGAAAAGGGCAGCGAACGCCCGCCGCTCACCGAGGAACAACGCCGACGCCGCCCGCCCGCGGTGCATCCGGTATTCCTGACCCATCCGATCACCGGCAGGAAGACACTGTACTGCAACCCCGGCTACGCCATCCGCATCAACGAGCTGCCGGAAGCCGAGAGCGACGACATGCTGCGCTTTCTGTTCGCCCACCAGCTGCAGCCGAAATACCGCTGGACCCATCGCTGGACCGAAAACGACCTGCTGGTCTGGGACAATCTGGGCACCATTCATCAGGCCATCGCCGATTACCGGCCGGACGAAATCCGCCTTATGCGCCGCTGCCAGGTGATGGCGACCAAGGTGTTCAATCCGGAGTTCCTGCGCCCGGTGAGGGCAATCCAAGACGCCGCCTGAAAAGAACAAAAACAAGGAAACCATCATGGCCGCCGACCTTTCTCCCGCCGAAGCCGTCCATACCGTTGTACGCATGTACCGCCGCCTGGATGACCGAGACTACACGGGCATCGCTGCCCTGATGGCGCCGGGCGGCGTATGGCACCGCCAAGGCGCCGCGCTGAAGGGCGAGGCGGAGATCCTCGCTGCCATGGCCAAGCGCTCCCCCACGCTCATGATCCATCATCTGCTCAGCAACCTGTTCGCCGACATCGCCGCGGACGGCACGGCGATGGTGACCGGCTACATGCTGGTCGTGCGTTACGACAGCGGCTCGCCGGTAACCGGCGCCGCGCCGTTCTCCGGCGTGGAGAACATCCGCACGATCCGCGTGAAGCTGACCCCGACGGTCGACGGCTGGCGCATCCTGAACGCCAACAGCGACCCGATCAGCTTCGCCGCACCCTGAACGATCCTACCTGGAGATACGCATACATGCCGGCTTCCTACGCGACCCACCGTGCCCAGATCGAGGCCATCCTGATAAGCTGGGGCATGGCCAAGGCCGACGCCGACCGCACCGCGGAGGTGATGGCCTGGGCCGATCTGCACGGCATCGACAGCCACGGCTTCTCGATGCTCACGGTCTACCATGAACGCTGGAAGCAGGGCCGGCTCAACATCCTGGCGCAGCCGTCGATCCTCCGCGAAACCCCGGTTTCCGCGCTGATCGACGGCAATGCCGGGCTCGGCCACCTGACCTCGCGCTTCGCCATGGACACGGCGATCGCCAAGGCCCGCGCGGCCGGCATGGCGATCTCCTCGGTGCGCAACTCCGCGCATTTCGGCGCCTGCGGCTTCTACGCCAAGATGGCGGCCGATGCCGGGCTGATCGGCATGGTCGCCACCAGCGCGTCCGGCAAGCAGGTGGCCCCCGCCGGCGGCGCCGAAGCCCGCCTCGGCACCGACCCGCTGGCCTTCGCCGCCCCCGGCAAGGACGGCGAGCCGTTCCTGCTGGACATGGCCACCACCACGGTCGCCGCCGGCAAGATCCGCAACAAGTTCAACGAGGGCCTGCCCACCCCGCCCGGCTGGCTGGTCACCAAGGAAGGCCTGCCCAGCACCGACCCGCTGGAAGCCACGAACAAGGGCGGCTCCCTCACCCCGCTCGGCGGCACGCCGGAGGGCAGCAACCACAAGGGCTACGGCCTGGCGGCGATGGTAAACATCCTCGGCGCCTGCCTGTCCGGCGCCACGCTGATCACCTCGCCGATGCACATGAAACAACCTTTCGGCCAGGACATCGGCCATTTCTTCATGGCGATCGACCCCGGCCTGTTCCGCGACCCCGCCGATTTCCGGGCGGATGTCGCCAGCTTCTGCGACGAACTGCGCGCCACGAAACCGATGGACCCCGCGAAACCGGTGATGGTCGCCGGCGACCCGAGCGCAAGAACGCCGCCCAGCGCATGGTCGACGGCATCCCCATCGGCGCCGGCCTGTTCGAGAAGGTTCGCGCCATCGCCGCCGAACACAACGCGCCGTGGATGTTGAACTGAGCATGTCCATGCTTCCGCTGTCGGGGCTGATCGTTCTCGAACTCACCCACACCGTCATGGGCCCGTCCTGCGGGCTCGTGCTCGGCGATCTCGGCGCCGACGTCATCCGCGTCGAGCTGGCGCCGGACGGCGACCGCACGCGCAAGCTGCGCGGCTTCGCGGCCGGCTTCTTCTCCTATTTCAACCGCAACAAGCGCAGCCTGTGCCTGGACCTGAAATCCCCCCAGGGCCTGGCCATCGCCCATGACATGATCCGCAAGGCCGACGTGCTGCTGGAGAATTTCGGCCCCGGCACGCTGGACCGCATGGGGCTGGGCTGGGAGGACGTGCACAAGGTCAATCCCCGCCTGATCTACTGCGCGCTGAAGGGCTTCCTGCCCGGCCCCTACGAGCATCGCCCGGCGCTGGACGAGATCGTGCAGTACATGACCGGCCTCGCCTACATGACCGGCCCGCCCGGCAAGCCGATGCGCGCCGGTTCCTCGGTGGTGGACATCATGGGCGGCGTGATGGGCGTGATCGGCATCCTCGCCGCGCTCCGCCAGCGCGACAAGGACGGGGTCGGCCGGCAGGTCACCAGCGCGTTGTATGAATCGTCTGCCTTTCTGGTCGCCCAGCACATGGCCGGCGAGGCCGCCACCGGCGTGCCCTCCCCGCCGATGCCGGCGCGCGGCGCTGCCTGGGGCATCTACGAAACATTCCAGACCAAGGACGACCTGCCGCTGTTCATCGGCATCACCTCGGACAACCATTTCGTGGCGTTCTGCAAGGAATTCGGCCGGACGGAGTTGCTGACCGATCCCCGCTTCATCGGCAATGGCGACCGGGTGCAGAACCGCCCGGCCTTGCGGGAGATCGTGGCGGAGATCGTGCGCCAGCACGACCTGGCGACGCTGTCGGAAATCATGGACCGGGTCGGCATTCCCTTCTCGCCGGTCCGCACGCCGAGCGATCTGTTCGACGACCCGCAGCTGAACGCGCATGGAAGGATGCTGGAAACCCGCATGGCGAACGGCAAGATCGTCAAACTCCCGTCCATGCCCTTCACCATTGATGGCGAGGCACCGAAGATGCGGATCCAGCCGCCCTCCAGCGGAGAGCATACCGATGCCGTGATGGCGCAGTTCGGCTACTCGCCTGAACAGATTGCCAGATTGCGGCAGGAAAAAATAATCGTGTGATGCGGCCGCACCCGCATCAATCCGGCATCTTGATCATCATGTACGGCGCCGCCGGCTTCGCGTCCGGCCCCAGCGGGCCGGCCACGCGATGTTTCGTGGGCGGCAAGGTCTTCAGATAGGCGGCAATCGCGGCGGCATCCCGATCGCTCAACGCCGCGAAGGAACGCCACGGCATGGCCGGTGCCAGGATGCGCCCGTCCGGCCGTATCCCTTTGCGCAACGCCGCGATGATCTGCCCGTTGGTCCAGTTGCCGATGCCGGTCTCGCGGTCCGGGGTCAGGTTGGTGCCCCAGAAATAGCCAAGGCCAGGCACCACGAAACCGACATCCGAACCTGACAGCTTGTGCGCCACGTCCGGCTTGCCGAAAAAATGCCCGGGCGTATGGCAATCGCCGCAGCCCATGATCTGCACCAGATAGGCACCGCGCTCGAGCTGGCTCTCCGCATGTGCCGCCGTACCGGACAACATCGCCGCAACTCCCGCGGCGATCAGGCCAATCGCACCCTTCAACCGTACCTCCATGACGTTTCAGAATATTCCGCCCGCTGCGTTGGGCTTCCCTCCGCTTCTGCCGATTTAAGAGGGCAATGCACGGGTGCCGCAACGGCAATTCCGTCATCGGCCATAGATTTCCTACCAAGGGTGGCCAAAGCCGCCCAGCTTGGTCAGACTTGCCTCAACGCAGAAGGATCCCAGAGGAAACAGAGGATGATCCAAAGATGACCGATCGCACGCTGAGCCTGAACACCGACCGCATGATCGCCAGGATCGAGGGGCCGATCGGCTGGATGATCTTCAACAACCCGGCCCGCCGCAACGCCTGCTCCACCGACATGTGGGCCGCCATCCCTGATATCATCGACGCGTTCGAGAAGGATCCGCAGGTGCGCGTGGTGGTGTTGCGCGGCATGGGCGAAACCGCCTTCGTCTCCGGCGCCGACATCTCGGAATTCGAGAAGACCCGCGCCTCCGCCGAGGCCAACATCACCTACGAAGGCCTCACCGAAGGCGCCGGCAAGCGCATCGCCGAATGCAGCAAGCCAACCATCGCCATGATCCACGGCTTCTGCATCGGCGGCGGCGTCGGCATCGCCGTCGGTTGCGACATGCGCATGACCGCCGATGACGGCAAGTTCGGCGTGCCGGCCGTGCGCCTCGGCCTCGGCTACGGGCCGGTCGGCGTGAAGAAGCTGATGGACCTGGTCGGGCCGTCGTTCACCAAGGAGATCTTCTTCACCGCGCGGCATTTCGATGCCAGGGAAGCGCAGATGATGGGCCTGGTGAACCGCGTGCTGCCGAAAGCCGAACTGGAGGACTATGTCCGCGGCTATTGCGCGACCATCGCCGACAATGCGCCAATGACCATCAACGCCCTGAAGCGCACCGTGGCGGAACTGGTGAAGGCCTCCCCGGCGGCCGACATCGAGTACTGCAACCGGCTGGTGATGGAATGCTTCGACAGCCAGGACTTCATCGAGGGCCGCCGCGCCTTCATGGAAAAGCGCCGCGCCGTATTCCAGGGCCGCTAGCCGACCAAAACAAGAAACACGAGGACGCCCCGATGAATTTCGACTTCCCCGACGAAATGAAGGAACTGCGCGAGCAGGCCAAGAAGTTCCTCGCCGATCGCTGCCCGACCAGCGTGCCGCGCGGCATCCTGGATGGAACGGAACCGTTCCATCGTGGCCTGTGGCAGGAAATGTCCGACCTCGGCTGGGTCGGGGCCGCCATACCGGAAGAATACGGCGGCGGCGGTCTGGGCCATCTCGCGGTCTGCGTGCTGGCCGAGGAACTCGGCTACGCCATCGCGCCGGTGCCATTCTCCTCCTCGGTCTATCTGGCGTCCGAGGCGATCACGCTGTTCGGGTCCGACGATCAGAAGGAACGGTATCTGCCGAAACTGGCGACCGGCGAGGCCATCGGCACCTTTGCCTTCGCCGAGCGCCCCGGAGCGGCCGACGCCCGCAAGCTGGAAACCAGGTTGGCGGACGGCAGGCTGACCGGCACCAAATCCCCGGTGGCGGACGGCGACGTTGCCGACATCGCCGTGGTGGCATCGCGCGCCTCCGGCCAAGCCCCGACGCTGCATGTCGTGGACCTGAAAGGCTCCGGCGTCGTCCGCACCAAGGCGGATACAATCGACCCCACCCGCTCACACGCCCGCATCACCCTCGCCGCCGCACCCGCCGATACGCTGGCGGGGTCGGAAGGCGAAGGCGCGGTGCGCCATTTACTGGACCGGGCCGCCATCATGATGGCGTTCGAACAGGTCGGCGGCGCGCAGGCGGCGCTCGACATGGGCGTCGCCTACGCGAAGGACCGCTACGCCTTCGGCCGTCCCATCGGGTCGTTCCAGGCGATCAAGCACAAGCTGGCTGACGTGTATGTCGCGGTGCAATTGGCGCGCTCCAACGCCTATTACGGCGCCTGGGCGCTGCATACCGATGCCGCCGAACTGCCGGTGGCGGCCGCGCTCTGCCGCGTCGCGGCCACCGAGGCCGGCTGGCAGGCGAGCAAGGAGAACATCCAGACCCATGGCGGCATGGGCTTCACCTGGCAGTTCGACTGCCACATGTATTACCGCCGCGCCAAGCTGCTGGGCCTGGCGCTCGGCTCCGCGCGCGAGTGGAAGCTGCGCCTGGTCGACGAACTGAAAACCCGCAACGCCCCCGCCTCGGCGGCGGCATAACGATCCCGGGAGCCACGAACATGGATTTCAACGACAGCCCCGAAGAAGCCGAATTCCGCGCCAACGCGCGCGCCTTCCTCGACAAGACCGTGCCGCGCCGCAAGCCGGGGGAGGTTGCCGGCTATCGCCGCGGCCAGGATGCGCCGGAGGCGATCGCCGGCGCGCGCGCCTACCAGCGGGCGAAATACGACAACGGCTTCGCCGGCATCTCCTGGCCGAAGGAATGGGGCGGCCAGGGCGGCACGCAGATCCAGCAGGTGATCTTCAACCAGGAGGAGGCCCAGTACAAGACCCTGGCCGGCATCTTCACCATCGGGCTGGGCATGTGCCTGCCCACCATCTGCACCTGGGGCACGCCGGAACAGCGCAACCGCTACGCCCCCGCCGCGCTGAAGGCGGACGAGCTGTGGTGCCAGCTGTTCTCCGAGCCCGCCGGCGGGTCGGACCTCGGCGCGCTGCGCACCCGCGCGGTGCAGGACGGCGATCACTGGGTCATCAACGGCCAGAAAATCTGGACCTCCGGCGCGCATTACTGCGACTGGGGCATCATCGTCACCCGCACCAACCCGGACGTGCCCAAGCATGAAGGC
Organism: uncultured Alphaproteobacteria bacterium; assembly: GCA_963839645.1. Taxonomy (GTDB): domain Bacteria; phylum Pseudomonadota; class Alphaproteobacteria; order Acetobacterales; family Acetobacteraceae; genus PALSA-911. The sequence continues at coordinate 328,497 of CAWIVZ010000008.1, forward strand.
CTGACCTTCTTCTTCCTGGACATGAAGACCCCGGGGATCGAGATCCGCCCGATCAAGCAGATGTCGGGCAGCTCGCACTTCAACGAGGTGTATTTCAACGACGTGCGCATCCCCGACACCCAGCGCCTCGGCCCTGTGGGCGCCGGCTGGCGGGTGGCGATCACCACGCTGATGAACGAGCGCTACGCCGCCGGCGAGAACCCCGGCCCGGATTTCGAGGAATTGCTGGAGGTCGCCCGCATCGTCGATCTGGAAGACGGGCCGGCGATCGACAATCCGGCGGTGAAGGAGAAGCTGGCCGAGTTCTACGTTCGCAGCCAGGGTCTGCGCTTCACCAAGTTCCGCGCCATGACCTCGCTGTCGCGCGGCCAGACGCCGGGTCCGGAATCCTCGATCGGCAAACTGGTCAGCGCCAGCAAGCTGCAGGACATCGCCGCCTACGGCCTGGACCTGCTGGGCATGGCCGGCGCCGAGATGGGCGAGGACATGCCGCTCGCCGGCTTGTTCGAGGAAGCATTGCTATATGCGCCGGCGATGCGGATTGCGGGAGGCACCGACGAAATTCTCCGTAATATCATCGCCGAGCGGGTGTTGGGGCTGCCCGCGGATATGCGGGCTGACAAGGGCATGCCGTTCCGCGACGTGCCGACCGGAGCGCGATAGCAAGCGTTGCTTGCACTGCAACACGAACGACACTGGCGTAAGGAACGCGCTTGTCACATGATAACGGTCTCGGAACGCATGACGGGCGCCTGCGATAAGCCTGGGACTTGCGCGGTTCAACAATGACCAACGAAAGGAATGCCCCATGAGCATCTTCGGCTCGATCATGCACAAGATCTTCGGATCATCCCCGGCCGCCGCCGCTACGCCTGCTGCTGACGCCGCTGCCCCGGCGGCCGACGGCGCTGCGGCTGCCGGCGCAGCCTCTGCCGGCCCTCCGGTCGATGTGGTGGCGGTGCTGACCGGCATGGCTTCGCAAAACAGTCAGAAGCTGAATTGGGAGGCCTCGATCGTCGATCTGATGAAGCTGCTCGGCCTCGACAGCAGCCTCGACGCACGCAAGATGCTCGCCGACGAGCTTGGCTACACTGGCGACACCAATGATTTCCGCGACGATGAACGTGTGGCTGCACAAGCAGGTTATGGTGCAGCTCGCCGAAAACGGCGGCATCGTGCCCGACAGCCTACGGGTCTGACGGCGAAGGAATCCCAGGGGCCGGTTTCCGGCCCTTGACCGATAGATGCCGGATCGGTTTGGGACCCTGTCCCAGACCGATCTTGCATTTTTGGGCCGGTTCAGTCGTCGCCGGCAGCGTCGGCCCTTTCCGCCAGATCGACCGTCGGGACCTCGAAGCCCGCCGCCGGGCCGCGCTTGAACTTGTCTTTCTCTATAATGGCGTCACTGGCGACGACCGAGCGTCCATAGGCCGGGATCGCCGGCACCGCATCCGGCTCCAGCGGCGCCATCCACTGCTTCCGCGCCAGGGCGGCCGCGATATAGGGCGCCAGTTCGGCTTCCTTGCGGGCGTCGCGCGCCGCCTGGTCCTTCTTCAGCTGCGGCATCACCTCGTTGGAGAACAATTCCAGACTGTCGATGATGTGCTCGTGCTTGTTGCGTCCGGCCTGCTGGATGAAGATCACCTGGTCCACACCGGCGTCCTCGTATTTCTGCATCCGCTCCAACAGCTGGGCGGGCGTGCCGATACCGTTGCCCTCCGCGAGCTTGGGAAGCTGGTCCCGCGCCAGCTGGAACCGCTCCCACACATTGGTGACCCCCGGCTTGTGCTGGCCGTAGGCGTAAAAATGGCCGAGCGCGTAGCCGAAGAACTGGAATGCCTCCAACCCGCGCGCCTTGGCTTCCTCCTCATCGTGATGCAGGAAAACCCGGTGACCATGGCGATGTTGGCGTTCACCGTATGGCCGATCGGCACGCATGCCTCGGACTTGATGATGTCGTAGTATTCGGTCGCCCAGTTCGCCGCCTCCGCCGGATCGATGAACGCGAAGGCCAGCGCGCCGATGCCGGCACGCGCCGCGGCGTGGATGGTTTCACGCGTCGAGCAGGCCACCCAGATCGGCGGATGCGGCTTCTGGTACGGCTTCGGCACCACGTTGCGGCAGGGCATGGAGAAGAACTGCCCCTCGAACCCCGGATACGGGTTCATCGCCATCATGTTGGCGGTCTGCTCGGTCGCCTCGGCCCACATCGCCTTCTTCTGCGCCGCTCGACATTGAAGCCTTCGAGCTCGGTGCGGGACGCCGATTGAGCCGGTGCCCCATTCCACCCGGCCGCTGGAGATCAGGTCCAGCGTCGCGATCCGCTCGGCTACCCGCGCCGGGGCATTGTAGCCTGGCGGGGACAGCACGACGGCGTGGCCGACATGGATTTGTTTCGTGCGCGCGGCGCAGGCGGCGAGGAACACTTCCGGCGCGGAGTTGTGCGAGTACTCCTCCAGGAAATGATGCTCGTTGGCCCACACATAGTCGTAGCCGAGCCGGTCCGCTGCCTCGACCTCCGACAGCGCATCCTGGAACAATTGATGCTCCGACATCTCCAGCCAGGGTCGGGGCAGTTGGAGTTCGTAGAGCAATCCGAATCGCATGGCGTGCTTCCCTTATCGTTGGTTTCAACCGGATCCGGACTTAACTGAAAGCCCGCTTGATCTTTGCCCAGTCCTCGATCGCCTGTTCCTGGCCGGGAATGAGCTGGATGGTGAACTGGGTGTAGCCGGCGTCGCGCAGGCCCTCGATCCGGGCCGTGATCTCGGCCTGCGGGCCGGTGAAGGTGTTCATGCGGATCAGTTCCGCGTTGATGAACTGCCGCTCATCGGGCTTCACGAACATCAGGTGGCCGCGATGGTTGTGCAGATACGGCGCATCCGCCGGCTCGAATTTCCGCGCGGAAGCCACGTAGCCCTGCACCAGGTCGGCCACCGCAGGCGGCATGGGCGAACTGTTGGGCAGGCCGGACAGCGCCTCGTCCGCCGCGCGGTGCAGCATCACCGCCGCGCGCGGCCCTGCCTGCGCCATGGCCCGGGGGCTGTCGGCGGCCTCCCCCGGTTCCAGCACGCAGCCAAGGGCGAAGGCGGTCGCCTGAAGATCCGCGCGGTCGTTACCGGCTTTCTCCCAGGCCTGTTGCATGGCGTTCAACCAGGAGATCCCGACCGCGTCGTTACCGACGAAATTGATCCATCCCGCGCCCAGCTTCGCCGTCAGTTCCATGCCCCTGGGGCCGAACGCGGACAGATGCAGCGCCACCGCATCGCGGGTGTTGATCAGACCAAGATCGGGATTAAGGAAGCGGATCTTGTGCTTCTGGCCCTCGAAAGTGGTTTCGAGGGTCTCCTCGTCCAGCAGTCCCATGACGACGCGGATATACTCCGCCATGTCCGACAGCTTCACCGCCCCCTGCCCCATCGCGCGGCGGGCGGAAAAGCCGGTGCCGATGCCGAAATCGATCCGGCCCGGCGCCAGCTTGTTCAGGCTGGCGAAGGCACAGGCCGTGGCCGGCGCGATGCGGTTGGAAGGCACCAGCACGCCGGTGCCCAACCGGATACGACTGGTCTTCATCGCCGCCGCGGCCATCGCCACGAACGGGTCGGCCGTCAGCATCTGCGTGTCGTAGAACCAGGCATGGCTGAAGCCGAGTTCCTCGGCACGCTGCGTGACCTGCCAGGAAGCCGCGTCCGTGGCGAGCGCAATGCCGAAATCCATCCGGCGTCTCCTCGTTGAAATTCTACCCGCCTTCGATCTTCGGAATGAAGAACACTTCCGCGCCCGGCTTCACCGGCTGCATGTAGTCGATCTCGTACAACTCGCCGTCGATGGCGATGGTGGTTTCTTCTTCCAGATGGAAGCCAAGACCGGGGAACAGACGGTCCATCTCCTTGATCACGCCGCGAAGCGTCTTCGCCATTACGGCGAATTCCGTCACGCCCCCGGTGTAGCGCCGGCTAAAGCCGCTGGTGAAAACGACCCTGGCCGGCGCGTCCGACACGGTTATTCCGCCGCCTGCGGCAGTTCCAGGGCAGCCAGCACCTTCGGCGGCGACATCGGCAGCGAGGTCATGCGCCGGCCGATGGCGTTCTCGATCGCATTGGCGATCGCGGCCATCGGCGGGCAGATGTTCACCTCACCCACGCCCTTCGCCCCATAGGGATGGTTCGGGTTCGGCACCTCCACCAGCACCGGCTCGATCATCGGCAGGTCGGAGGCCACCGGCACCCGGTAATCGAGGAAGCCAGCGTTATCCAACAGGCCCTTGGCGTTGTAGATGTATTCCTCGTTCAACGCCCAGCCGATGCCCTGCACCACGCCGCCCTGGATCTGGCCTTCCACGTAGCTCGGGTGGATGGCGCGGCCCACGTCCTGGGCGGCGACAAAGCGCAGGATGGTGACCTTGCCGGTCTCCGGATCGACCTCCACATCGCAGAACTGCGTGGCAAAGCCAGGCGCCTGGCCGCCGGCATTCAGCGAGGCCGCAGCCACCAGCGGTCCGCCGGTCGCCGCCGCCTTGGAGGCGATGTCCTTCAGCGACAGCGGATCGAAGTTGCCCACATTGGTGCCGGCCGGCTTGGCGAAGCCGTCTTCCCAGACCACGCCTTCCGGGTCCACATCCCAGATCATCGCCGCGCGGCGGCAGAGGTCCTTGATCAGCACCTTGGTGGCGTTCACCACCGCCGTGCCGGTGGCGAAGGTCACGCGCGAACCGCCGGTCACGTGGGTATAGCCGACCGACCCGGTGTCCACGACAGTCGCGCGAACCAGATTGTAGTCGATGCCCAGCGTCTCAGCAGCCATGATCGCCATGGAAGCGCGCGACCCGCCGATGTCGGGGCTGCCGGTGGCCACCAGCACGGTGCCGTCGGCGTTGATCTCCATCGTGGCGCTGGATTCACCGCCGCCGTTGAACCAGTAGCCGGAGGCCACGCCGCGGCCCTGGTTCGGGCCGAGCTTGGTCTTGTAGCCGGGATGGTTCAGCACTGCCTTCACCGTCTCGGCGTAGCCGGCATGGGCGTGCTTCGGCCCGAAGATCGTCGGCGTGCCAATGCCGGCGGCATTCTTCAGGCGCAGCTCCGCCGGGTCCATGCCGATCTTCTTGGCCAGGATGTCCAGCACCGATTCCACCGCGAAGGCGGAAATCGGCGAGCCGGGCGCACGGTAAGCGGCCGCCTTCGGCCGGTTGGAAACCACGTCGTAACCAACCGCGCGGGAATTGGCGATGTCATACGGCGCATAGGCGCACAGGCAGGCATTCATCACCGGCGAGCCGGGAAAAGCGCCCGCCTGGAACTTGAAGATGCCGTCGGCGGCAACGATCTTGCCGTCCTTCGTCACGCCGATCTTCACCCACATGGAGGAACCGGAGGTCGGGCCGGAAGCCTTGAAGGTTTCTTCCCGCGTCATGGTCAGGCGCACCGGCGCGCCGGACTTCCTCGACAGCAGCGCGGCCACCGGCTCCAGATAGGTAACGGTCTTGCCGCCGAAACCGCCGCCGATCTCGGCGGGATGCACCAGCAGGTCGCCCAGCTTCATCTTCAGGATCTGCGCCGTCAACGCGCGCATCTGGAAATGTCCCTGGCTGGAACACCAGATTTCGCCCTGCCCGTCGGCATCCATGCGGGCCACGCAGGCATGCGGCTCGATATAGGCCTGGTGCACCGCGGCGGTGGTGAATTCCTTCTCGACGATGACATCCGCCGCGGCAAAGCCCGCAGCAAGATCGCCGGTGCCGAATTCCAGGCGCTTGGAAATGTTGGACGGCTTGGTCGGCGCCGGCTCCACGCCGCGGGTGATCATGTCCTCGAACACCAGCGGCGCATCGGGCTTCATCGCCTCGTCAACATCGATGACGTGCGGCAGGATTTCGTAATCAACCTCGATCAGGCTCAGCGCCTGCGCGGCGATGCTGGCGCTGACCGCGGCCACGGCGGCAACGGAATGGCCTTCATACAGCACCTTCTCGCGCGCCATGATGTTGCGCGTGACATGCCAGAAATTCACCGCGACACGTTCCGGGCCGATATAGTCGAACGTCTGCTCGGGGAAATCGGCCCCGGTGATCACCGCCTTCACGCCATGCAGCGCGCGCGCCTTGGAGGTATCGATCGAGCGGATGCGCGCATGCGCGTGCGGCGAGCGCAGGATACGGCCATACAGCGTGCCGGCCGGCTGGTAATCGCCGCCATACAGGGCACGGCCGGTAACTTTCGGCACCCCATCCGGACGAATAGGACGGGTTCCAACCCATTTGAACTGCTTGACGACGTCGTCCATGGCTTTTCCCTCGACTGTGCTGCCCGGCCTGCGCGGCCCGGATTTGATGCAATCCTACTGGATTGTATGGGGTAAAATCGGAATGCGCGAGGGTCGCGCGGCCTGCAGGGACGTGTCAACTCGTCGCGGCGGGGAAGGAAGGCCAGGGGCGCTGCCCCTGGACCCCGCTAAGGGCAAGCCCTTAGAACCCGCGACTCGTTTGGGAGTCCAAGGAGGGCCTACTGAGACCGCGCATGGTCGGAGTAGGCCCTCCTTGCACTCCCAAACGAATGGATGGATTCCAAAGGCTAGCCTTTGGCGGGGGTCCAGGGGGCAGAGCCCCTGGCCTTCCTTCACTCGGCCGCGTCGCGCTTCACAGCCGCGAGGCGGTCGATCTCCGCCTGCACCGCCGCGGCGGACTGGCCGACGAACTCCTCGTGGTGATCGCGGGCATAAGCGTAGCTGCCCTGGCGCCAGTTCGCGCGAGCCCTGGAAGTGCGGGTGCACAAAGCGCGCCATCAGTTCGTAATGCCGCTTGGTCTGTTCCCAATCGGCCCAGTTCTGCGCCAGTTCCATGATCACGCCGAAGCCGCCGGAGCCCTTCTGCAGACGCTCGATGAACGCGATCGCGTCATCGGGCGTGCCGATGCAGGCGGTGCCGGTTTCGATCATGAAGTAGGTATACGGGTCGGTCACGTCGGGCGGCACGATCGGGAAGGTCGCCACATCGCGAGAAATAGTCGCGGAAGCGGTCGAGGCCGAATTCGACGTTCTTCTTCGCCTGCTCACGGGTTTCGGCGATGTGCATCAGCGTCACCAGGCGCCAGTTCGTCGCGGTGCGGCACATGGCCGTTGGCGCGCGCGGTGTCCGCATACAGGCCCCAGTTGCTCGTGTGATGCGCCATCGCATCGTCGCTGGTGCCGCCGATCGACAGCATGCCGAGGCCGTGCCGCCCCGCCGCCAGCGCGCCGGCGGGGGAGCGCGCGGCGGCGACGGCCATTTCCATGCGCGGACGGGTGTAGGGCGGAAGTTGCAGCTGCGCGTCGCGCAGGTCGAACCAGTCGGACTTGCGGGTGACGGACTTGCCGGCGAACAGCTCCATGCAGACATCGAGCGACTCGTTCATCATCCGGCGCTGGTCGGCCGGATTGACGCCGATCTTCTTCGCATCATGCACCAGCGAGCCGGGACCGACGCCGAACATCGCCCGCCCGCGGGTCATGTGGTCGAGCTGCACCATCCGGTCCGCGACGATGAAGGGGTTGTGGTAGGGCAGCGACACCACGCCGGTGCCGAGGCGGATGTGGCGGGTGCGTTCGGCGGCCGCGGCGATGAAGATCTCCGGCGAGCAGATGATCTCGAAGCCGCCGGAATGATGCTCGCCGATCCAGGCCTCGTTGTAGTTCAGGCGATCCAGATGCTACCAGCAATTCCATGTCGCGCTCCAGCGCCAGGGTCGGGTTCTCCCCGAGGGCGTGGAACGGCGCGAGAAAGATGCCGCTGCGCAGATATTGCTTGGTCATTCCCGGAAACTCCCGATCTGGTGAGGGCCGCGCGGACGGATGCGGTGCGAAAGCTACTGAACAGTAGCCTGCTTTCCGGTGGCTGGCCAGAGACCTGTCGGAAGGCCTCATCCCTTGCCGTATCTGGCGCCCGCCTGTAGTCACCCGCGCGAGGCCCTCGCGCGGGACCGCAGCACACGGGAGATGTCCATGAGCCGGCTTTTCGGGAATATGCGCCAGGTGGGCGTGGTGGTGCGCGACATCGAGGCGGCGATGCAGCACTGGTCACAGGTCTGCGGGATCGGGCCGTGGTTCTACACGGATCGTCTGGCGGTGACCGCCTTCACCTACATGGGCCAGCGCCACGACGACATTCATGTCTCCATTGCCCTGGCAAACTCGGGCGACGTGCAGATCGAACTGATCCAGCAGCGCTGCGAAACCCCCAGCATGTACCGCGACTTCCTCGCCGCCGGGCACGAAGGCATGCAGCACTGGTCAAGCTGGCCGGTGAACTACCGGGAAAACTACGAACGCGCCCTGGCGGCCGGCTATACGGTCGCCCAGCAGGGCGAGAGCCCGCGCGGACCGTTCGTCTATTTTCGCAACGAGGGCCATCCCGGCACCGTGATCGAAATGGCGGAAGCCGCCCCCGAACGCATGCGCATCTTCGATCAGGTGCGCCAGGCGGCTCTGGACTGGGACGGCAGCGACCCGATCCGGCGGACCTGGCCCACGGCCTGACCGGCAAGGCGCGGATGAGATTGACCACTGCCCTCGCGCGGGCGGTTGGCCCGGCGCGGGCCATCGTGCTGCTGCAATTCCTGAAATTCGGCGTGGTCGGCACCTTCGGCTTCGTGGTGGATACGTCGACCGTCTACGCCTTGCGTGGCAGCCTCGGGCTGTACGGCGCCGGCGCCGCCGCCTATCTGACCGCGGCCAGCGGCAATTGGGTACTCAATCGGATATGGACCTTCCGCGGCAAGGGCGGACAGCCGGCGCACCGGCAATGGGCGCTGTTCCTGATGGCCAACCTCGTCGGCTTCATGCTCAACCGCGGCACCTATGCCATCCTCGTGACCTTCGTGCCGCGCTGCGCGGCCGAGCCGGTCTGGGCCGTGGCCGCGGGATCCATCGCCGGGCTGTGGACCAATTTCTTCCTGTCGCGGAAGCTGGTGTTCCGCTGATCGGTAAAGCGCCGGTGACGGTTCGGTCCGCACCGCCGCTTTGATTTGCCATCTTAACTAATTGGTAATGTCGTTAATGCAGCTTTCAGTTGTGTTAAGGAATATTGTCCAATGCAACAACCTCTCTCCGCCCGGCCGCTTCCCGCCCGCCACCCGCTCCGGCCGCCCTAGCCGCGCGCCCGCCGCAGGAAAACCGGCGCCGCCCCGTAGAGCCGGCGCAAGACACGGCCACCAGCAAGGAATGCGGTGCGGTCATGTATCAATCCAGGACGATCCAGCCCGACAGCAGCCTCGGCCATTCCGGCCAGTCAGCCAGCCCCCCATCGCCGGCGATCCGCCCCCGAACCACGGAGCGGCCGGCGCGGGTGGGACCGGCCACGCTCCTCGCCGGAATACTGGCGATGGATGCGCTGATCGGATTCGGCATGCCGCTGCTGACCACCTTGCGGTTCGGCGCGCCGAAATCCGCCTCGGTTCCGGTGATCCTGCTGACGGCCGTGTTGACCCTGTGCGTCATCGGGCTGTTTGGCGGCTACGCCCCGCGCCTGCTGCGCCGGCGGGCCGGCCAGGTCCGGCTTGTGCTGGCCGCCTGCGTCGCCGCGACGGGCGCCACGGCGCTGGCGGCCTGGACGTTCGACGCCAGCCGGATGGTCAACGCGGCATGGGCCGCTCCCGCGTTTGGCTTTGCCATGCTGGGCCTGGCGGGCGGGCGCATCCTCGCCCGCTGGCTGTTGGCGCGCCACCAAACCGGCCTCTATGCACCGCGCACGGTGGTGATCGGCGGCGGACCGGACGGCGCCCGCCTGATGGCAAAGCTGCTGGACAGCGGGGAACGCCAGCCGGCGGCGGAACGGGTCCGGCTGCTCGGCTACGTCGACGGCAGGCCGACGCCGCCCGCGGACGGCTCCAGCATCGTCCCCTATCTCGGCGGCCTGGCGGAACTGCTGGCGCTGATCCGCTGCGGCGACGTGGACCGGGTGATCATCGCCCTGCCCTGGTCCGCCCAGGCGCCGGTGCTGGAGTTGATCAGCCAGTTGGCCGAATGCCCGGTGCAGATCCAACTGGCCCGCGACCCCAGCGTCGAATTCGTCACCGACCGCCGGCGCTTCGATCGCGAATTGCTGCGAACCGGCCTGCTGCATGTGATGGACCCGCCGCTTTCCGGCCTCGCCAGCCTGGTGAAGCGGGCCGAGGACCTGGCCATCGCCGCGATCCTCCTGGTGCCGGCCCTGCCGATCCTGGCGGCGATCGCCGTGGCCATTCGCCTGGACAGCCCCGGCCCGGTGCTGTTTCGCCAGCGCCGCACCGGCTTCAACAACCGCGACTTCCAGATGTGGAAGTTCCGCACCATGCATCACCACCTCGCCGACCCCGAGGCACGGCGTCAAACGATCCACAACGACCCTCGCGTCACGCGTGTCGGCGCCTGGCTCAGGCGCACCTCGCTCGACGAACTGCCGCAGATCTTCAACGTGCTGCGCGGCGACATGTCGATCGTGGGTCCCCGCCCGCACGCCCCCGGCACGCGGGCGGGCGGGCGCCTGTTCGACCAGGTGGTCGGCGATTACGCCGCCCGCCACCGGGTCCGCCCGGGCGTGACGGGGCTCGCCCAGGTGCGCGGCCTGCGCGGCCCGACCGAGACCGAGGACAAGCTCGTCAGCCGCGTGGACAGCGACCTCGAATACATCGAGAACTGGTCGCTTTGGCTGGACCTGCGGGTTCTGGCGCAAACCGCCTATGCCGTGCTGCGGATGAAGAATGCCTGCTGACAGGACGGCCTACGACGCGGACATCGTCATCCTGGCGCTGAACCGGCCGGAGGAAACGCTGGCGGCGATTACCTCGGCGCTCGACCAACTTGGCGGCCGGTTCCATCTGATCGTGCTGGACCAGGGCTCCGCGCCCGAAACCCTGGCCCGCTTCGAGCAGGCGCTGGCCGGGCATCCGAACGCCACGCTGGCACGATCGGGGGGCAATCTCGGCGTCGCCGGCGGGCGCAACGCCGCCAGCGCGCTCGGCCACGGGCGGGTCATCATCGGCCTGGACAACGACGCCGTGTTCGCCGCCCCGCACACCGCCGCCCAGGCCGTGGCGGCGTTCGACGCGGCGACGGATCTCGGCGCCATCGGCTTTCGAATCGTGAACTACGATACCGGCGAGGAAGACCTGTCGTCCTGGGGCTATTCGGCTGCAATTAGTGCCGCGGGCCGGCGGCAACATTCGACAGCTGTCACCTTCGTGGGCGCCGGCCACGCCATCCGCCGCGCCGCCTGGGAACAGGCCGGCGGCTACGACGACAAGCTGTTCTTCTGCTGGGAGGAATATGATTTCTGCCTGCGCGCGATCGAAGCGGGCTGGCGCATCCGCTATCGGGGCGACATCGCCGTGCGCCATCGCGTGGCGCCGGAAGCGCGGGTTCACTGGAACGCGACCCGCTGGTTCTATTTCATCCGCAACCGCCTGTACATTGGCCGCAAGACCGGCGACGGCACCGTCGCGCTCGCCGCCCGCTTCGCGGTCTACCTGCTGCGCAGCCTGCGCCAGGGCGCCGCGACCCAGGCGCTGCGCGCCCTGCCCGCCGCGATCCGCCTGGCCGCGAACGCCCCGCGGCAAAGCCTGTCGGTCGCCACCCGGGCCTACCTGCGGCGCAACGACACCAACCATCGCAAAAGCCCGCTCGGCCAGTTCCTGGCCGAGCTTCGCGGCCCCAAAAAGCCTACAGCACCGCCTCGGCCACCACGCGCAGCGCTTCGGGCGTCGCACCGTTGAGCAGCACCGTGCCGATCTGTCCGTCCTTCACCGCCTGCTGCCAGACCTGCATACGATCCTTGATCCGTTCCGGCGGGCCGACCAGCGACACCTCGTCGATCAGCGCATCCGGCACCGCCGCCTCGGCCTCTTTCTTCTTGCCGTCCAGATACAGGTCCTGGATCTTGATCGCGGCGTCCTCGTAGCCCATGCGCCGGGCGAGGTCGTTGTAGTAGTTCTTCGACCGCGCCCCCATGCCGCCGATATACAGCGCGAAATCCGGGCGCAGCGCGTCGCGGCAGGCCGCCACATCCTTGCCGACGCGGATGCGCACATAGGGCGCGCAGTCGAACCCGTCCAGGTTGGCCGGCTTGCCCGCCTTCGCCCGGCCTTCCACGATCGGTCGGTGAGCAGTTTCGGCTGTTCCGGCGACATCCAGATCGGCAGCGTGCCGTCGGCGCATTCGCCGGCGGTGCGCAGCCCGGCCGGGGTGATGGCGGCGGTGAAGAACTTCATGTCCGGATTCGGATGCATGATGCTCTTCAGCGGCCGGCCCAGGCCCGGTCGCGTCCGGGCCCTTGTAGGGGATCTGGTACTGATCGCCGTCGAAGGTCAGCGGCGCCTCGCGCGCCAGGATCTGGCGGATGATGGCGATATACTCCTTGGTGCGCGGCATCGGCTTGCCGAACGGCACGCCGTGCCAGCCCTCCACCACCTGCGGGCCGGAAACGCCCACGCCGCACAGGAACCGGTTGCCGGAAAGCGCCTGCAAGGTCATCGCCGTCATCGCCGCGCATGCCGGCGTACGGGCGGGGATCTGCATGATCGACGTGCCGGCCTTGATCTTCGTGGTCCGCGCCAGCACCCAGGCGATCGGCGTGACCGCGTCTGTGCTGTACGGCCTCGCCCGTCCAGACACTGTCATAGCCGAGGCGTTCCGCCTCCAGCACGGTGTCCATTTCAAGCTTCGGATGCGCACCGTACATGCGCAGGAACATGCCGAGTTTCATGGGATCAGACCTTCGCGATGATGTCGGAATGGAAGCGTTTCATGCTCGCCAGCACTTCGTCGGCGGTGGAGCCGGGATAGCCGAAATCGAGCCAGCCCACCCCCAGATCGCGCAACGCGCGGATGTCGCCGATCATGTCGGCGGCGCTGCCGGAGAACACCCGCCGCTCGCCGTCGCCGCCCTTGGCCGGCACGCCCGCGCCGTACATCTGCACCCGATAGCCGATCTGCATGGCGGCCGGATCGCGTCCGGCATCCGCGGTCATCTTGCGCAGCCGGGCAATCCCGGCGGCCAGGCGCGGCACGGTCTCCATCGGATGCGCGGGATTGGTGCCGATCGGGAACCAGCCATCGGCGATCTTTGCCGTCCGGCGCAGCGCCGGGCCGCTCTCGCCACCGACCCAGATGTTCGGGCCGCCCTTCTGCACCGGCTTCGGCTCGAAGGCGATGTTGGAGAACTTCACGAACTCGCCGTCGAAGGACGGGTTTTCGTCGGTCCACAGCGATTTCATCGCCGCCAGATACTCGTCGGTCACCCGGCCGCGCGCGTCGAAATCCGGCGCGCCGACCGCCTCGAACTCCTCGCGCATCCAGCCGGCGCCGACGCCGAGCTCCACCCGTCCACCCGACAGCACGTCGATGGTGGAGATGATCTTCGCCGTCAGCACCGCCGGCCGGTGCGGCACCACCATCACCGAGGTCAGCAGCCGGATGCGTGATGTCTTCGCCGCGATGAAGGCGACCGCCGTGAGCTGCTCATGGCGCGCCTGGCGGGAACCGGCGGGAAACTCGCCGGTGGCCGAATACGGATAGCGGGCATTGATGTCGTTCGGGATGACGATGTGGTCGCTGACGGTCAGGTAATCATACCCCATCGCCTCGCCCTCGACGGCAACGCGAACCATCGTGTCGGGTGCCGACATGGGGCCGCTGATCGGCGCGCTGAAACCGAATTTCATCCGTGTCTCTCCCTGAATATCCGTGGCTTGGCGTGGCGATGCACGCGATTGGCCAGGATCATCCGGCATAAGCCGCCCGCCGGCAATGGGAGCCATGCTCGCCGCCGGGTTTGACGACACCCCGGATCGGATGCAGCGTTCCTTGCAAACCGCTATCGGCCCGATCCCGTCGGGCGCATGCCCCACGCTGGACCAGGATGACCATGACCGACGCGACCCTGAGACACCGGATCGAGACGGCGCCGCTCGCCGAGTTGATAGCCGAAGCCGGCCGAGCGCGCGACGACGCGCACGGGCGCAATCTGTCCTACTCGCGCAAGGTCTTCATCCCGCTAACCAAGCTGTGCCGGGACGTGTGCCACTACTGCACCTTCGCCGAGCGTCCGCGCGCCGGCCACGCCGCCTATCTGTCCGGCGAGGAAGTGCTCGCGATCGCCCGCGCCGGCCAGGCGGCCGGCTGCACGGAGGCGCTGTTCACCCTCGGCGACAAGCCGGAACTGCGCTACCGCGCCGCCGAGGAGGCGCTGGCGGCGCTCGGCCATCCCACCACGATCTCCTATCTGCGGGAGATGTGCGCGCTGGTGCTGAAGGAAACCACGCTGCTGCCGCACGTGAACCCCGGCGTGATGACGCGCGAGGAAATCGCCTCCCTGCGCGAGGTTTCCGCCAGCCAGGGCATCATGCTGGAATTGACCAGCGAAACGCTCTGCGAACCCGGCGGCGTGCATTACGGCTCGCCGGACAAGCACCCCGCCGTTCGCCTGGAGACCCTGCGCCTGGCCGGCGAACTGGCGGTGCCGTTCACCACCGGCATCCTGATCGGAATCGGCGAAACCCGCGCCGAACGGCTCGATGCACTGTTCGCGATTCGCGATCTGCACCGGCAATACGGTCACATCCAGGAAGTGATCGTGCAGAATTTCCGCGCCAAGCCCGACACCAAGCGGGCCGGCGCGGACGAGCCGGACCTGCAGGACATGCTTTGGACGGTGGCCGCCGCGCGGCTGATCCTGGGGCCGGAGATGAACCTCCAGGCGCCGCCGAACCTGACACCGGCAGAGTACGAAAAGCTGATCGCCGCCGGGATCAACGATTGGGGCGGCGTGTCCCCGGTCACGCCCGATCACGTCAATCCGGAAGCCCCCTGGCCGGAGTTGGAAGAACTCGCCGACCGCACGGCGGCCATGGGCAAGATCCTGGTGCAGCGCCTGCCGGTATATCCGACCTACGCCCAGGCGCCCGCGCGCTGGCTGGCGCCTTCGGTCGCGGCCAGGGTCCGCCGCGCCTCGGACGCCGACGGACTGGCGCGCGACGACAACTGGGCCCCCGGCCTGACCACCATCCCGCAGCAGCCAAAGGCGCGCCTCACCAAAGTCGATCCCGCGATCGAGCGTATCCTCGACCGCGCCGTGCAAGGCCAGCGGCTGGAAGAGGGCGATATCGTCCGCCTCTTCGCCGCCCGCGACATCGACTATGATCGGGTAATCCAAACCGCCGATGCATTGCGGAAGGACGTCAGCGGCGAGGTGATCCGCTACGTGGTCAACCGCAACATCAATTATACGAACGTTTGTTACTATCGCTGCACGTTCTGCGCCTTTTCCAAGGGCAAGACGCACGAGGCGCTGCGCGGCACCCCGTATGACCTCGACATGGGCGAAATCGTCCGCCGCGCCGAGGAAGCCTGGGCCCGCGGCGCCACCGAGGTCTGCCTGCAAGGCGGCATCCACCCCGACTACACCGGCCAGACCTATATCGGCATCGCCAAAGCCATCAAGGCGGCGCTGCCGGACATGCACGTGCACGCCTTCTCGCCGCTGGAAGTGTTCCAGGGCGCGGCAACCCTGAACAAGCCGGTCGGCGAGTTCCTGGGCGAGCTGAAGGCAGCCGGCCTCGGCACCCTGCCCGGCACCGCGGCGGAAATCCTGGACGACGAAATCCGGAAAATCATCGCCCCCGACAAGATCAACACCCAGCAATGGCTGGACGTGATGCGCGCCGCCCACGGCCAGGGCCTGCGCACCACCTCCACCATCATGTACGGCCACACGGAACGGCCGATCCACTGGGCGCGCCATCTGCTGCGCATCCGCGACCTGCAGGCCGAAACCGGCGGCTTCACCGAATTCGTCCCGCTGCCCTTCGTGCACATGGAAGCGCCGATGTATCTGCGCGGCCTCTCCCGCAGCGGCCCGACGGTGCGCGAGGCCATCCTGATGCACGCGGTGGCGCGCCTGGCGCTGCATCCGCTGATCCCGAACATCCAGACCTCGTGGGTGAAGATGGGACCGGAGGGTGCGGCGATGTGCCTGAATGCCGGCGCCAACGATCTCGGCGGCACGCTGATGAACGAAAGCATCTCCCGCGCCGCCGGCACCCAGCATGGGCAGGAGTTCCCACCCGAGGAAATGGAGCGGGTGATCACGTCGATCGGCCGCACGCCGCGCCAGCGCACGACAGCCTATGGCGTGGTGCCACAGGAGCGTCAGGCCGCCTCGTTCAACGCCGCCGAATTGTCGCCGGTCATCCAGACGCCGGTGCGCAAGCTGGCGGCAGCGGAGTAAGGCCAGGCACTCGGAAGGCCAGGTACTCGCAAGGATAGGCTGGGCCGGGATTGGTGGCGCCGGTATCGATAAGGCCGCCCGAGGCGGGTGTCTTGTGGAGAGCCCCATGCATTTTCTGGCAACGATCGACCTGACCGACGCCCGTCTCGATGAATTCAACGCCTACGAGGCCAAGGTCTTGCCGCTGTTGCAAAATCATGGCGCGCGGCTGGAGATGCGGGTCCGCTCGCTCGACGGGAAATCCGAAACGCACCTGCTGTTTTTTCCGGACGCACAAGCTTTGGCAAATTATCGCGCCGACCCAGGCCGCGTCGCGGTACAAGGCGAATGGGAAAGATGCGGTGCCAGATCGTCCATCTTGGAGGTCGAACGGGTCGATCCCTGAAGTCCCCCTCAGCCTCGCCGCGATGGTGCGGGCGACGGCAGCGGCACCGGTGCCGGAGTGGGCGCGGGCACAGGCGCCGAAAACGGCTGGGTGGGCGGCGCATCCGCCGGCGCGGCGGGCGCGCCGGGCTGGAACGGCTGGGTCGGTTGGGCCGGCTGCGGGGGCGTCAGGCTCGCCCGGCATTGGTTGAAGGCGTTGATGACGTTGGAAGTACCGGCCAATCCACCGTTCCAGGCCGGCTCGTTGCCGCTCGGAAACAGCAGCCGCAGCGTGCGCCCATTGCGCAATGCCCGCATGAACAGGACCGATCGTTCCATCGGCAGGCGGACAATCAGGGTCCGCCCCATGCCGGTCGCCCGCTCCGCCGTGGCACCGCGGCCATCGAACTGGAACTGCAGGTCCACCGGCGTGTTTTCCGGGATCGCCCAACTGTCCTTGCTGATCTGGATCTCCAGGCCGTCCTCGCCGGCATATTGCTGGACCGCGATGCGCCGCCCCTCCCCGCCCGCGGTGGCGATGCCGCAGAGGCGGCGCTGATCGTCACCGCCGCTATAGGCCGACCACAGGCCGGAGCGCAGAATCTCCGTCGGCTGTGCTGCGGGGTTCTCGGCCGGTTGCGCGGCCTGGCTGCCCAAAGGCTGCGCCTTGGGGATTTCCAACGGCTGCGCCTGGGCGGATGGCGCCGTCAGCGAAGCCGTGGCCAGAATGATCGTTGCGACCAACATCGGTTTGAAGCCTTGACGGCGAAACGACTGCACGGTACGGGTTCAGTACTGATAGGGGCCGGAGCGCTGCGGCGCCGCATGATAGGCGGACTGGGTCGGCGCATGCGGCGTGGTCAGGGCGCCGCCCGCGGCGCCGACCGCGCCGCCGATCAGCGCGCCGGTGAGCGCCCCGCTGCCGCCACCGGCCAATCCCCCCAAAGCCGCGCCGGCGCCGGCGCCGATCGCGGCACCGCCCAGCGCCCGCTGGCCCGGATCGTTCGGATTGGTGCAGCCCGCCAGGATACCGGCAACGGCGGCAACGATAAGCACGGTCGTGATGCGTGAACGCATGGCAACCTCATTGTCCCAGATTACAGGTCGATCGAAAGCGCAGGGCGGTTCAAGGCACCGCCCGGTCAGTGCAACCGCCCGATCAGTGCAGCGGAATGTTCACGCCGATCGATAGGCCTGGCATGGCAGGCGCATACACCACAGGGGGAGCCGCATAGACCATCGGCGGGGCATAAACGACCGGTGGCGCCGCATAGACGACCGGCGGGCGCATATAGACAACCGGCGGCGGATAATAGACCGGCGGCCCAACCACCACGCCGCCATAGAAGCCCCCCCGGCCCCAGCCGCCCCCATGGCCGCCCCAATGACGGCCATCTGCGAGCGCAGAGCCAGAAATCATCGTCAAAATAACTGCGATCGAGATATTTTTCCAAGTATATCGGATGTTCATAGGCCAACCTCATTTCGCTTTCAGCAAGCAGCCCGGAATCCGGTCTGGCTGAGGGCAAAGATGTGGCAACCAACTGTGGCAAAATATAGTCCGATATCGCCCCCAGGGACTAAGATCACGCGTTTATGAACTTGGAGCTTTCGCCGCATCCAGGATCGGCACCAACCAGACAGCCGGATACGGCCGGCCGGCGGCGCCTGGCCCAAGCGCCGCCACGGCGCGAACCTCAGTCGTCCGACACCAACGAACCAGCGGTGGTGCCGCCGTCGATCACGATGGTCTGGCCGGTGGTGAAGCTGCCGGCATCGGAGGCCAGGAACACGGCGCAGCCAGCGATTTCGTCGGGCTCGCCAATGCGCTGCAATGGGGTGTCATGGGTGCGTTTCGCGTAAAGCTCGGGATTTTCCCACAGCGCACGGGCGAAATCGGTGCGCACCAAGCCGGGGGCGATGCAGTTCGCGCGGATCTTGTGCGGCCCCCATTCGACGCAGAGATTACGTGCCAACTGCATGTCCGCCGCCTTGGAGAGGCCATACACGCCCAGCTTGGCCGATCCGCGCAGCCCGCCGATCGACGAGATGATGATGATCGAGCCGCCCTGCCGGCGCTCGGCCATCTGCGGCGCGACCATATTGGTCAGCCAGAAATTGCTGCGGACATTGGCCCCCATGGTGCGGTCGTATGCCTCGTCGGGGCAGCCGGCGGCGGGGCCGTAATACGGGTTCAGCGCCGCGTTGCAGACCAGGATGTCGATCTGGCCCCAGAGCTTGTTGGTCTCGTCCACCAGATTCTGCAATTCCTCCTTGCGGCTGATATGGCAGGGGATCACCGCGGCCGTGCCGCCCTTGGCCCGGATGCCCTCGGCCACCGCCTCGCAGGCGTCCCGCTTGCGGCTGGAGATGACCACCTTGGCGCCATGCTCGGCCAGGCGTTCGGCGATCGCGCGGCCGATGCCCTTGGACGAACCGGTGACGACGGCAACCTTGCCGGTGAGATCAAACAACGAGGCCATGAGACGTTTCTCCGGTAGGGGCGACTGCTTGCCGCGATTTCCTACTCGTGAGTATGCTCCGGCCCGAGGGAACGTCAAATACAACGTCAATCAAGGGTCGACATGAAAAATTCGCTGAGAGCCAACTATCGCCATGCCGACCTGACGCGTCTGCTCAATCCGGCATCCATCGCGGTCATCGGCGCCTCCCAGCGGGCGGGATCGTTCGGCGAACGGGTGCTGCACAATCTGCAGAACTACAGCGGGCGCTTCTATCCGGTGAATGCTCGTTATGAAACCATCGGCGACATGAAGTGCTACGCCTCGGTGACGGACCTGCCGGAGAAGGTGGATTGCGCGGTGATCTGCGCGGCGCGCGAGGCGGTGGAGGACATCGTTCGCGAATGCGCCGCGGCCGGCGTCGGCGGGGCGATCATCTTCGCGTCCGGCTATTCGGAAACCAGCAAGGACGACCGCATCGCCCAGCAGGAAACGCTGCAGGCCATCGCGCGGGAAAGCGGGCTGCGCATCGTCGGGCCGAACTGCATCGGCGTGGTCAACACCACCTCGGACGCGCGCATCACCTTCATGGACCTGGCGCCGAAGATCGAGCCCGGGCCGCGCTCGATCGGCATCATCAGCCAGTCCGGCGCGCTTGGCATGGCGTTGGCCCAGTCCACCTCGCGCGGCATCGCCGTCAGCCACGTCCTCACCTCCGGCAATTCCTGCGACGTGGACATGGCCGACTACGTGAACTTCCTGGCCGAGGAGCCCGATTGCGCCGCCATCGCGCTGGTGTTCGAGGGGATGGCCGAGCCGCAGCGCCTGCTGCGCGCCTGCGAGACCGCCTGGAAGGCCAACAAGCCGCTGATCATCTTCAAGATGGCGTCCGGCGAGCAGGGCGCGACCGCGGCCATGTCGCACACCGGCTCGCTCGCCGGCTCGCATGCCGCCTACAAGGCCGCCTTCAAGCGCGCCGGCGCGATCGTGGTGGATGATTACGAGCACCTGCTGGAAACCGCCGCCTTCCTGGCCAAGTCGCCGGCGCCGCAGGCCAAGGGCGTGGCCGTGGTTGCCACATCGGGCGGCGCCGCCATCATGGCCGCCGACCGGGCCGAGCAGCACAGCGTGGATCTGCCGCAGCCCAGCGACGATGTGCGCGCCATCCTCGAACAGCACGTCCCCGAGTTCGGCGCGGTGCGCAATCCCTGCGACGTGACGGCCCAGGTGCTGTCCAACCCGGCCTCGCTCGCCGCCTGCGCCAACGCGCTGCTCGGCTCTCCGGATTACGCGGCACTGATCGTGCCGCATCCCTACTCCTACCTGCCGACGCTCGGCCGCATCGCCGTGTTCGACGAACTGGCCGGCGACAACGGCAAGCCGATCTGCATGGGCTGGCTCAGCGAATGGATGGGTGGCCCGGGCATGAAAGAGATCGAGAGCTCGCGCAACGTGTCGCTGTTCCGCTCCATGAACAACCTGTTCGCCACCATGGACGCCTGGATGTGGCGCGAGGAAAAGCGCCAGGCGCCGGTGGCACCGGCACGGCGGTTCTCGCCCGAAAGCGCCAGGGCGCAGGCGGCGAAGCTGATCGCCGGCGCGGCCAACGCCACGCTGACCGAGCGCGAGGCGAAGGAAGTGCTGGCGCTGTACGGCGTGCCGGTGGTGGGCGAGAAGCTGGTGCAGAGCGCCGACGAAGCCGTGGCCGCGGCGGAAGCGCTAGGTCTGCCGGTGGTGATGAAGGTGGAAAGCCCGGATCTGCCGCACAAGACCGAAGCAGGGGTGATCCGGCTGAACCTGAAAACCACGGCGGACGTGCGCGAGGCCTATCAGGCGGTGATGGCCAACGCCAACAAGGTCAGCCCGCCGCCGCGCATCAACGGCGTGCTGGTGCAGCCGATGGTGCCGCAAGGGGTGGAGATGGTGGTCGGCGCGCGGGTCGATCCGCTGTTCGGCCCGCTGGTGGTGGTCGGCCTCGGCGGCATCCTGGTGGAATTGATGAAGGACACCACGCTGCTGCCCGCCCCGGTCAGCCATGCCGAGGCGCTGGAAATGCTGCGATCGCTGAAGGGCGTCAAGCTGCTGGAAGGCTTCCGCGGCATGCCGGCGACCGATCTGAGCCAATTCGCCGAGATCATCTGCCGCGTGTCGGAATTCGCCGACGACCAGCGCGAGGTGATCGCCGAACTCGACATCAACCCGCTGATCTGCGCCGGCGAGCGCATCACCGCGGTCGATGCGCTGATTATCCGGGCGGGAGCGCCTGCTCCTTCCCATTAGGCGGCGCCCGCTTGGCCAATCCCCGGACCGCGTCTTCCACCGACAGGAAGACGTGGTCCCTGCCGACCGCGTCCAGCAGGCCGGTACGTTCCGCCTGCGCCTCCGCCCGCTCGGCCGACAGCCGGGCCACCGCCACCGCCACGCCGCTCTTGTGGAATTCCGCCAACGCCTGGATGGCAACCTGCGCGCCGGTATAGTCGATGTTGGTGACGCCACTGGCATCGATGACCACCAGGCGCAGCGCGGGTTTCGCGGCCGCCAGCGCGCTCAATTGGCGAAAGACGAAGCGGGCATTCGTAAAGTTTATCGGCGCGGCGGGCGCGAAGACCAGCACGCCGGGCTCGTGTTCTCCATGCTGGCCTGCCTCCGGCGGCCACCAGATGGTGGTGCCGGGGGCGCGCGCCAGTTCCGCCGTCAGCGGGCGTGCCATGAGATACAGGCTGTGCAGCAGCGACAGCACGATCGCCAGCAGCATGCCGCTTTCGATCGGCAGCAGAACCACCAGCAGCGCCGCCGCGGCAACCAGGGCAAACTCGCCGGCAGACTGGCGCAGGATCCGCCGGATCTCCCCCAGCCGAAAGATCCGCACCGCCACCATCAGCAGAACGCCGGCCAGCGCCGATTGCGGCACATAGGCCAACAACGATCCCCCGAAAACCACCAGCAGCGTGATCGCCACGACGGCGCTGAGGCCGGCAAAACCGGATTTTCCTCCAGCCTCGGCCACAATGGCAGTACGCGGCGGGCTGGCATTGACCGGAAACGCACCCAGCAGGCCCGACAACACGCAACCCATGCCGACGCCCATGAAACTGGGGCTGACATGTTCGTCCTTGCCGTTTTCATGGGAAGGGAAGGACCGCACGACGGCCGCGGTCTGCATCATGCAGACCATGGCGACAATGAACGCCAGCGGAACCAGCCGCCCGAAATCCCGCACGCCCTCCAGCCCGGGGATCACCGGCCAGGGCACCGTGGCATGCACGGCCCCGAGGACAGCGACCCCCGTTTCCCGCAACCCAAGCACCGACACCGCGAACGCCGATGCCGCCACGGCGAGCAGGGCGCCCGGAAACCGCGGAACGATGCGCTCGGCCAGCAGGCTGGCCGCGAATACCCCGCCGCCGATCAGCATCTCCGTCGTCTTCCCCTCCGGCAGATGCGCCTGAATTGCTTGCAACTGCATCAGGATGCTCCCTGTCCCCGGCGGGAGACCCAGCAATGGCGGCAATTGACGAACGGCGATATGGACGGAGATCCCGGCCAAAAAGCCACAAGTGACGGGCACCGACAACAGATCCGACACCCAGCCTGCCTGCAATGCCCCGGCCACGAGCAGAACCAGGCCGACCATAAGAGACAGCATCACCGCCATTTCGCCATACGGCAGATCACTGCCGGCAACCGCGGCCACAAGCCCGCCGGCAATGATCGGTGCGATGGTGGAGTCCGCACCCACCGACAGGAACCGGTTGGTGCCAAAAATCACATAGCCCACCACCCCACCGGCGAAAGCCAGCAGTCCGGTTTCCGCCGGCAACCCAGCCAGTCGCGCGGTGGCCAGTTGTTCGGGCAGCGCGATCGCCGCCAGCACCAATCCGGCCGGCAGATCGTGCCCCATCCACCCCACCGGCAGGCCGCGCAGGGAGGCACCCAGCCGGGGAATATTGTCATGAAGCCGCAACACGACCGGATTCATAAAGCAAACCGGGCCGAACGGGAATCGCGGGGCGATGAACCCAGCCTGATCCGGCCCCGCGGAGCCTGCCAGCCCATCCGGTTTGCTGAGCACTGGCGTACCCGCTAGGATTTTCCCACGGCGACGAGCAACCCAGGAGGTTCCCAGATGAGCGCTGCACTCCAGGCACCCGACCCTGTCCTGCTACGCCGCGACACGGACCACGTCGCCCATCTCACGCTGAACCGGCCGACTGCGCGCAACGCGCTGTCCGTCGCGCTGATGACCGCCCTGGAAGAAGCCCTGGCGGAAATCGCGCAGGACCGCGCCGTTCACGTGGTGGTCATCGGCGGCGCCGGGCCGGCCTTCTGCGCCGGGCACGATCTGCGCGAAATCCGAAGCAAGCCGGAACCCGAGGTGATGGCCGAACTGTTCAGCCAGTGCTCGCGGCTGATGCAGCAGATCGTGCATCTGCCCAAGCCGGTGATCGCCCGGGTACATGGCGTCGCCACCGCCGCCGGCTGCCAGCTGGTCGCCAGCTGCGACCTCGCCGTAGCCGCCGACACGTCCCGCTTCGCCACGCCCGGGGTGAATATCGGCCTGTTCTGCTCCACCCCGATGGTGGCGCTGACCCGCGCCGTCAGCCGCAAGGCGGCCATGGAGATGCTGCTGACCGGCGATCTGATCGACGCCCCCCGCGCCCGCGAGCTCGGCCTGATCAACCGGGTGGTGCCGGAAGCGGAGCTGGACACCGCGGTTGCCGCGCTGGCCGGCCAGATCGCCGGCAAAAGCCCCCTCACCCTGGCGATCGGCAAGGAGGCGTTCTACCGCCAGGCCGACATGGACCTCGCGGCCGCCTATGCCCTGGCGTCGGAGACGATGACCCGCAACATGATGGCCCGCGACGCGGCGGAAGGGATCGACGCGTTCCTCGGCAAGCGGCATCCGCACTGGACGGGCAGCTAGCGAATCCGGCGCCCGCGCACTTCGCTCGCCCGCGCTACTTCTTCTCGAACAACTCCGCCAGCGCCTTCACCAGATCGGCCCGCGCGACGATGCCGACCAGCTTGCCGTCCTTGACCACCGGCACGCGCTTGAAATGATGCTCCGACATCAGCTTGGCGATGTCGCGGGCCGGGGTGCTTTCCTCGACCGTGATTACGTTGGTATGCATCGCGGCGCGCACGACCGCATGGACCGAGCGGATCTGCTCGATGAATTCCGGCGCCAGGTCGAAGCCTTCGGCCAGCATGTTCAGCCACCAGGCCTGCTTCGGGCTGAGTTCCTCGGTCCAGCGGACCAGATCGCCCTCGCTGACGATCCCGACCACGCGGTTGGCGTCATCGACCACGGGCAGGCCGCTGATGCGAGCCTTCACCATCCTGAGTGCCGCTTCCCGCAGTGCGGTCTCGGGGTGCACGGCAATCACCTCGCGCGTCATCAGATCGGCGGCGGTCAGGGCGGAATTCTCAAGCATGGTGGCTCCTTTGGAATAATCGTACGCCTACCGCGGCAACATGCCACCGGCATTGCGCTGGATCAAACCGCCTCCCCTTCCGGCACCCGGCGTGGGCGGGGGATTTCGTCGCCGGTCAGGGTCTCGTGCGCCAGCAGCGCGGCCGCCCCGGCGTCCAGTTCGGCCCGGTTCTGCCGCAGGATGGCGATGGCGCGCGACAGCGCCGATTCCAGCCGGGTGCGCACGGCCTGGTCGATCTCGCGGGAGGTTTCCTCGCTGAACCGGCGCGGGCGCCAGAAGGCGCCTTGCTCCCCCAGGAACTGCCCCTGGTCGGTGTCCCAGGCCACCGGGCCAAGCTTCTCGTCCATTCCAAAGCGCAGCACCATGCCGCGGGCGATGTCGGTGGCCTTCGCCAGGTCGTCGGACGCACCCGTCGAGATGTCCTCGCCCAGCAGCGTCTCCGCCGCCCGGCCGCCCAGCAGTACCGTCATCTTGTTCTCCAGCTCCCGCCGGCCCATCAGGAAGCGGTCGTCGGTCGGGCGCTGCATGGTGTAGCCGAGTGCGGCAATGCCGCGCGGGATGATGGAGATCTTCTGCACCGGATCAGAGCCCGGCAGCGCCAGGGCGATCAGCGCGTGTCCCATTTCGTGATAGGCCACGATCTGCCGCTCGCGCGGGATCAGCACGCGGGAGCGCTTTTCCAGGCCGGCGACGATCCGTTCCACCGCCGCGGTGAAGTCCGCCATCTCGATCGACGCCGCGCCGCGCCGCGTGGCCACCACCGCCGCCTCGTTGGCGAGGTTGGCGAGGTCCGCGCCGGTGAAGCCGGGGGTCAGGCCGGCGATTTCGTCCAGCGACACATCCGCGCCCAAGGTCAGCTTCTTCAGGTGGATGCGCAGGATATCCACCCGGCCCTTCTTGTCGGGACGATCGACCAGCACCTGCCGGTCGAACCTTCCGGCGCGCAGCAGCGCCGGATCGAGGATCTCGGGGCGGTTGGTGGCCGCCAGGATGACGATGGCGACGGAGCGGTCGAACCCGTCCATTTCCGCCAGCAGCTGGTTCAGCGTCTGCTCCTTCTCGTCATGCCCGCCGAGCGCGTTGGCGCCGCGGGCGCGGCCGAGCGCGTCCAGCTCGTCGATGAAGATGATGCAGGGGGCCGAATTGCGCGCCTGTTCGAACAGATCGCGCACGCGCGAGGCGCCGACGCCGACGAACATCTCGACGAACTCCGCGCCGTTGGTGGCGAAGAACGGCACGCCCGCCTGCCCTGCCACTGCGCGGGCCAGCAGCGTCTTGCCGGTGCCGGGCGGGCCGACCAGCAGGATGCCGCGCGGGATATGCGCGCCGAGGCGGCCGAACTCCTCCGGCCGTTTCAGGAAGTCGACGATCTCGTGCAGCTCGTCCTTCGCCTCGTCCACGCCGGCGACATCGTCGAACGTCACGGTCACGTCGGTCTCGGCGATCAGCTTGGCCTTGGAGCGGCCGATCGACAGCAGCCCGCCGCCGAGCCCGCCGCCGAATCCACCACCGGCGCCGCCCCCCATCATCCGGGCCGCGAATATCCACACGCCGACGAACAGCAAAGGCGGCAGCACCCAGGACAGGATCCGGCCCAGCGCGGTGTCGGTCGGAACGGCGGAATACTCCACGCCGCGCTTGGACAGTTCCGTGGCCAGGTCACCCTCGACCTTCACCGTGGAGAAGGCGCTCTGCCCGCTCGGCAGCTTTTCGCTCAGTTCCCCGCGGATGGTCTCGCCGACGATGGTCACCTTGGTGACCTTGCCCTCGGCCAGGTATTTCTGGAACTCGCTGTAGGGGATCGTCTGCACGCCGGGAGCGTTGGAAAACATCGAGACGAGGGACATCACGATCAGGCCGGCCAGCAGCGGCCAGAGCGGAAAGTTGAACATCTGCTGTTTCTTGGGCGGGGCCAATGTCGATCTCCGATGACGCCCCCGATGTCGCCGGGCGGGCGCAGCTTGTTGCATTCTAGCACGGCGGCGGGAACAGCCCGCCGGCATCCGTTCATCCCCGTCAGCTCACCTGGCTGCCCCGCAGCCGGAGGAAGCTCACCACCATCGCGACACCGGCGAAACCGGCGCCGATCAGCAGAGACAATCGGGCGCCCTGCTCCACCCCGCCAGCCCCGCCGCCGGACAGTGCCAGCATCAGTGCCACGATCAGGCCGCCGATGGTCTGCCCGGTCAGCCGGGCGGTGGACAGCATGCCGCTGCCGGCGCCGCTGCGCTCGCGCGGCGCGCTGGCGATCAGGGCCCGGTTGTTCGGCGACTGGAAAAACCCGAAGCCGATGCCGCAGATCAGCATCCGCCACACCACGTGGCCCCAATGCGCGTCGGCGGGAACCCCGGTCAGCAACAGCATCCCCACGCACAGCACCGCCAGGCCGCAGCCACCGAGCAGCCCGGCGGGATAGCGGTCCGACAACCGTCCAGCGATCGGGGCGATCAGGATCACGACCGCCGGCCAGGGCGTCATCAGCAGCCCTGTCTCGACCTGCGACTGGCCGCCCGCGTATTGGAAATAGAACGGCAACGCCAGGTAGGCGAGCGTTTGGCAGGCATAGGAACAGACCGACGTGACCACCGACAGGGCGAAGATCGGCAGCCGGAACAGGTCCACCGGCAGCATCGGCGCCGCCAGCGACAGCTGCCGGCGCACGAACACCACCCCGATGCCGATCCCCGCCGCCAGTTCCACCAACGACATTGCCACGTCGCGGCCATGGCCGAAGCCATCGATGCCGATGAACACCAGCCCGAAGCTCGCCGCGTTCAGCAGGGCGCTGGAAAGGTCGAAGCTGTGCCCGGCCCTCGGCGTCGCCGGCAGCACACGCAGCGCCAGCGCCAGCGCCAGCAGCCCGAGCGGGATGTTGAAGATGAACAGCCACTGCCAGGACGCGACCGCCAGTATCGCCGCCGCCAGCGACGGTCCGGCCGCCGAGGACGTCGCCACGATCAGCGCCGTCATGCCGATGCCGCGGCCAAGCTGGGAACGCGGATAGATGTAGCGCACCAGCGCCGTGTTCACGCTCATGATCCCGGCCGCGCCCAGACCCTGCAGCACCCGGGCGGCAACCAGCATCGGCAAGGTGCCGGCCAGGCCGCAGGCCAGCGAGCCGGCGCAGAACATCACCAGCCCGAACAGATAGACCCGCCGGTAGCCATAGATGTCACCCAGCGAGGACAGCGGCAGCAGCGAGACGGTCACCGCCAGCTGATACGAATTGACCACCCAGACAGACAGCGCCGGGCTGACGTTCAAGTCCTGCGCGATGGCCGGCAGCGCGATATTGGCGATCGCGGTGGCCAGCACCGAAATGCAGATGGCGATCGACAGGGTCGCCATCGCGCGATGCCGCTCCGCCGGCGGCAATCCGTCAGCGGCGTGCATCCAAGCCTCGATCGTTCATGAAATCAGCCGCCTCGTCGTTCGCGTGACCGCCAGCTTGACCGTTCCGGCCTTCGCCAACAAGCTGCCCGCATGAACGACATCCGCTTCCCCGTCATCCACGAGGCGACCGTCCTGCCGGATTGGATCGATTATAACGGCCACATGAACCTCGCCTATTACGTGGTCGTGTTCGACCAGGCGACGGACGTGCTGTACGACCGGCTCGGCATCTGGCTGCCCTATCGCGAGACCACCGGCAATTCCTGCTTCACCGTGGAAACCCACACGATCTACGAGCAGGAGGTGAAACTCGGCGACCGCGTGCGCGTGCACACGCATCTGCTCGGCGCCGATGCCAAGCGGCTGCATTATTTCCACGAGATGTTCCACGCGGAGGAAGGCTACCGGGCGGCGGTGCAGGAACTGATGGCGCTGCATGTGGATCTGTCGGTCCGCCGCACGGCGCCGTTTCCGCCCGACCGCGCCAGCGTCATCCAGGCGGCGCTGGCAAGTTGTGCCGCGCTGCCGGTGCCGAAGGAAGCGGGGCGGCGGATCGCCATGCCGGCGCCGCGTTGAACCAGCCCCGCGTATAGAACCAGCCCTGGGAGCGGCGACCGCCCTGGCTAAAGCCGGATGCGGTGCTCGACCGGCACGGCGCGGCAATCCATTTCGTATTCCAGGCCCTGCACCGGCGGACGGGCGAAATGCCAGGTAAGCCCGTGCTGCGCGGCACCGCGGCGCACGATTTCGTCGGCCAGGAACGGATACAGGTCATGCACGGTATACACCTGCGCCGCCGTGGTATCCGCCCAGCCGGCATCCACCGCCGCCATCCGGCTTTCCATCCGGTTCAGCACATACGCGCCCTTCTCGCGCATCGCCGCCGGGCTGGTGTCGCCGAACCGCACGGTGCGTTCCCGATAGGATGCATGCCCCTCCTCCGCCTCGCCGCTGCCGGCGATCACGAACGACCCCGAAGCCCCGGCGAATTTGCGGGTGAAACAGAAGGCGTGAAAGCTCGGCTCGATCGGCTTGTGCAATTCCGGGCAGACATTGCTACGCGCCACCGGGTTCCGGTCGTCCCGCATCACGCCCCAGCGCTCCAGCGTGCCGACATACTGGCGGTTGAAGGCGACGAAGCCAGCCTCGGTGAACGGCGCCGGCGAGCGCAACTCGCAAGCGCAGAACGCCGCCGGCTTCAGGCCCTCATCGGCGAGGAACCGCTCGATGAAGGCAAAGCCCTCCTCCAGCGGCACCGGGCGCAGGAACTCCACCCGCTCGATCCGGTAGCCGTCCAGCGCCCGGACACCGGCGGAATACTGGAACACGCCGGGGATATAGCGATACCCCCCGGCCGGCATTTCGATCGTGGTGGCCGTCATGTTCCCGCCCCCCGCGCTATCCTGTGGTCACTCGACCCCGAGCAGTTCCACGTCGAACACCAGCGTCGCGTTCGGCGGAATAACCCCGCCCGCTCCGCGCGCGCCGTAGCCGAGCTCCGGCGGGATCACCAGCGTGCGCTGGCCGCCCACCTTCATGCCGGCGACACCCTTGTCCCAGCCCTGAATCACCTGTCCGGCGCCCAGCGAGAACCGGAACGGGTCGCCCCGATCGCGCGAGCTGTCGAATTTCTTGCCCTTGTTGTCCGCCGCCGCCGGGTCGAACAGCCAGCCCGTGTAGTGCACCACGACATTCCTGCCGGCCTCGGCCAGCGCGCCCGTGCCTACCTTGATATCGGTCATCTTCGGTTCCTGTTTTCCAATCCGTACCCAGTTCTAGACCGCCGGCGAGCCCCTGTTAAGCCGGCCTCGGCCTATCGTCCCGCATCCTGCGGCGCCGAGCGCGGCGAGCCGTGCAGATTGTCGACCAGGATGTAGCTGCTCACCAGCAGCACCCAGGCCGGAAACACCATCAGCGCCCAATTGAATTGCTCGCTGCCGAACAGCAGGAACAGCGCGCACGCGTAGCCGATCACGGCCACCCAGCGCGCGGTGATCCGCGTGCGAATGGCCAGCGTAGAGGCGGTCACCATAAATACCGCCGCCATCTTGTAGGCATAGACGTGCATGATGCCGAAGGTGAACGCGCGGGCAAAGACAAACGTGCCCGCGTCGAAGATCGCGTTGGGCTGCGCCGTATGGGCCAGGATCAGCCCGCCGGCCGCCGCGGCGGCCACGAACACCATGCCCAGAAACAGAAAACCGCTGCCGAGGAAGACGGTGGCGAAGAACCGGTCCTCCTGCGCCCCGAGCCGATCGCGCAGCACGCCGATGAACCACAGGAAGGCAACGCCGGCGAATGGCACCAAGTTCAGCGCCAGCTTCACCCGGCGCGTGTCCGTCGTCAGCCAGGCACCGGCCTCCAGCGGATCGTCCGGCACCGACATCCGCAGCAGCCACAGGCTGGTGATCAACAGGCCGGAGAACAGGATCCCGGCGATGGCGGCGGCGCGCGGCGTGCGCAGGCGGGCGCGCATGAGGCGCGCGTCGGCGCCGTTCGAGACCGTGGAATCCCTTGTCATGGACGATGGCCCCTTCGCCAAGCGATCGCCGCCGTCGATCGGCATTCAGTTCACCGGGATCGTCAACGCCGGCACCTGCGGCGTGGTTCCGGTTTCGGCCAGCGAGAAGAAGATCATCAGCATCGTGAAAACGCGCTTGGAGGCGATATCGTCGTCGCTGATCCAGTACCAGGTGTTTCGGTAGCGGATCGCGCAAAACGCGTCCGCAGGAGCGGCCGGACCCGACAGAATTCGCACCAGCGGCCGATCGCGCGGATGTTCCGCGCTGGCCAGCCGTGCGGACGGCATGGTGCGATGCTCCGCCACGTCCGCGGCCGGCACTTCAATCCCGGATGCGAGATCGATCAGGATCTCGGCCATCGAGCGGGAGAACACGGCCAACTCCTTGTCGTTGCGTTGGACGGCGCCAAAAGCGAGCGTGACTTCGTCATCCTTTCCAGGCCTGAGATGCAGCGTGTCCTTCACGAACTGCAAATCCCTATCCACCCCCGGTGTCCGGCTGCCTGCCAACACCAGTTTCCCGACCTCCTCGGAGCCGCGCTTTTCCAACCGCATGCTGACCATTCCGGAAAGCTGGAGCCGCCGCAACGCCTCGAGGAGCGGATAGAACGCGGGATCGGCGGGCTGAACCTGGCCGCCCGAGACGCTCTGGTTCCGAACGCCGTTCAGCGCCCGTACCGTTACCTGCAGAACGAAGTCCGAGGGGTAACCCGCCTGGACCAGCTGGAAGATCCCGGCCGGGGGGATCGGCCGCAACAGGCTCTTGGTGAATTTGTCCCCCGACAGCGGGGTGTAGGAGATGGTCGGTCGGTCCTGATAGGCAACGCCGCCGCCGAAGGTCGCGCTGTTCCAGGGAGCGACGCCGGTAAGGTTGGAATTGATGATGCCAGCCGCGGTGAGTTGGCCCCCGACGGCGTAGTTGCTGATGACCGAGGAGACGTCGAGGAAGGAAGGAGCGTCGCCGTACCGCAGGCGGACGACGTTGATCAGCGTTTGCTCTTTCCAGGAATCGGCGATGGATGACAGATAATCCCCGCGATCACGCGGAATGACCGTCGGCCCGATCGACGCGCAACCAATCAAGGTCAGCAACAAGAGCGCCGGTCCGAGGCCATTCCAAACGGGTTTGCGAAAATGCATCAGGCCCTCACAATTTTCACGACAACAGTCCCGCCGAAAACCTCCCTCACCCCTGCGCCTCCTGCAGAACCTGGATCTTGCCGGCCCGGACCGCCCGCTTCAGCGCCGCGTGATCCGCCTCCGCCTGGTCGGCATAGGCCAGGGCAAAGCTGCCCATCGCCTCGTCGAACTGGTCGCCGCCGCCCAGATAGCCGCTGATGGTCCAGGCATCGCCGGCCTTGGCATGGCTGCGCGCCAGCGCCCAGCCACACCCCTCGGCGAAGAACAGCAGGTCCTCGGCGTTGAACGTCTCGATCGCAGGCTTTATCTTCGCGTCGCGCAGCTGGCGGGCGTAGAGCTGCCGGCCTTTGATGCCGTCGAGCCAGCCGAGGAACAGGTCCGAGGCCGGCTGCATCAGCCGCTGACCCATCACCACACGCTGGCCATGATGCGAATAGGCGCTGCGCCCGGCATAGGGTTCCAGCACCGACGCGCGCGCTTCCTTGAACTGGAGGAACAGCGGGTCGTTTTCAGCCGACATGAACAGTGCGATCCAGCACCGCCGCCCGACGCTGCCGATGCCCACGACCTTGATCGCGGCGTCCACCAGCCGGTAACGGTCGAACAACGCGCGCCGGTCGTCGGTCAATGTTTCGCGGTAGTTAGCCATCGCGGTCTCGAGGGTGGCCATGAAATCTGGCGCTCGCGCGTCCTCGGGGTGGAAGATCAAGGGTGGCGTGTCGCGGATGTGCAACTGCCCGCCGACCATCCCGGCCAGCTTAGGATACTCCATCTCCGAACCGGGGCTCTCTGCTGCCTTTTCGATCCTCTTCCGCGCAAGCTTTCTGCGCGCCGGGTCGGTGATCAGACTAATGAAATCGTCGACGTCGATCCGCGCATACCAGACTTCCAGCGGCGACATCTTCGCGTACAGGGCCAGGCGCTCGCGGTAACTGCGCGTAGCCCCTATGGCCGCATCCCGCCCGGCATTATCGCTCAAGCCGTTCGCGCGCGCGGCTAGGACGAAAGACGCGGCAAGCCGCTTGACGTCCCACTCCCAGGGCGCCGGCAGCGTCTCGTCGAAATCGTTGATGTCGAAGATGATGTTGCGCTCCGGCGTGGCGAAGCCGCCGAAATTGAGCAGATGGCAGTCACCGCAGGCCTGCACGCGCAGGCCGGTGGCCGGGGTGGTGGAAAGGTCCGCGGCCATCACCCCGGCGGCGCCGCGATAGAAGGTGAACGGCGAAACCAGCATCCGCCCGTAGCGCACCGGCAGCAGTTCGGGCAGCCGCTCGGGGTCCGACGCCTGCAGTTGCGCGATGGGGTCGGCGCGATTCGCGGGCTTCTTCCAGACGCCATGCGAAGAGCGCGGCACGGTATCGCGCAGCAGCTTGCCTGCCGCCATCATCTCGTCCGGCGAACGGGAATGCGGCGGAGACATCGGCGCCGGCATCGGCGGCTCGGCCTTGGGAGTGGAAGCGACCGGTTTATTCTTTTTGGCGGTGTGTTTGGCCATTTTGTCCTCCGCGTGGGGCTGGCTGTATCAGGCTGTGTTCGTGGCAATACTGCGAATCTGCTGCCGCGACGGGCTTTCTAGCCCTGAATATTCTCTTTCGGCCTTGCCTGTAGTGGCTCCTAGGTTCCCTTCGACAGGGTGGCCCAAACAAGAATCCGAGTGAAGGAATTCTTTAACATCCCGCGACTTCGTCCCGTATTGATTTAGCTCAAGCCGTCTGCCGCCGGCACGCTTGGACAATCGCGCCGCGCCATGTCAGATGCTGCCCGGAAACCAATCCATGAAACGACACCGGGAGACGCGCCATGGCCCCTCGCATCGGATACCTGCTGCCAACCCGCGAAAGCGTCATGGAAGGCCGTCCGGAAGCCGCCCCGCTGCTGGCGCTGGCCGAGCGGGCGGAAAAGCTCGGCTACAACTTCGATCTGGATCGGCGACAGCGTCCTCGCCCGCCCGCGCCATGACCCGCTGACCCTGCTCGCCGCCGTCGCCGGACGCACACGCCGTGTCCAGCTCGGCACCGCCGTGCTGCTGCCGGCGTTGCGCAATCCCGTGCTGCTGGCGCACCAGATGGCCACGCTGGACCAGGCCTCGGACGGGCGCGTCATCCTCGGCGTCGGCATCGCCAGCGACGTCGCCAATATCCGCGCCGAATTCGAGGCCTGCGGCGTGCCCTGGGAAAAGCGCCTGGGCCGGATGATGGAGGGCCTGCGCCTCTGCCGTGCGCTATGGTCGGGCGAACCGGTCACGTGGGACGGGCGCTGGAAGATGGAAAACGCCGTGCTCGGCCCGGTGCCGTTCCAGAAAGGTGGCCCGCCGATCTGGATCGCCGGCTCGGCCCCCGCCACCGTCGAGCGCGTCGGCAGGCATTTCGACGGCTGGTTCCCCAACGGCCCCAGCCCGGACCAGTACGCCGTCACCTGGGCCGCCATGCAGCAGGCCGCCATCGCCGCCGGGCGGGATAAATCGGAAATTACCGGCGCGAACTATGTCACGCTGGCGATCGACGACGACCAGGCCCGCGCCGACGCCAGGCTGGACCGCTTCCTCGCCACCTATTACGGCCAGCCGGCGGACATCATGCGCCGGCGCCAGGCCTGCTTCGCCGGCTCGCTCGCCGGCGCCCGCGAATGGCTCTCCGCCTTCACCGCCGCCGGCACCCAGCATTTCTGCCTGCGCTTCGCCGGCGCGCACGAACGCCAGATGGACATGCTGGCCGGCGTCGCCGCCGACCTGAAACGCTGATCCGCAAAGAAAGGCCGAGACAATGATCGAACAGACCGTGGACATCGCCACCAAGGACGGCGCGATGGAGACCTTCATCGTCCACCCGGAACGCCATGGCCCGCACCCCGCCGTGTTCCTGCTGATGGACGCGCCCGGCATCCGCGAGGAACTGCGCGACATGGCCCGCCGCCTGGCCACGACCGGCTACTGCGTGCTGCTGCCGAATCTCTATTACCGCGCCGGCCGCGACACGAAATACGGCCCGGACGTGCTGGAACACGGCAGCGCCGAGCACCAGCGCATGCGCGCCGTGCGCACGAAAATGACCATCCCGCCGGTCATGGAAGACATCGCAACGATGATCGCCTATGTCGACACCGGCCCGAGGTGAAAAAGGGCCCGGTCGGCGCCCACGGCTACTGTATGAGCGGCCCCTACGCCCTTGCCGCCGCAGCCCGCTACCCCGACCGCGTCACCGCCGCCGCCTCGTTCTACGGCACCTGGCTGGTCAGCGAGAATGAGGAAAGCCCGCATCTCTCCTTCGCCAAGGTCAAGGGCGAGCTCTACATCTCCTGCGCCGAGCACGACGAACTTGCCCCGCTGCCGATGGTCGAGCAGCTCGAAAAGCTGTTCAGGGCATCCGGCGCCGCCGGGGAACTGGAGGTCCATCCCGGCGTGCATCACGGCTTCGCCTTCCCGCAGCGCAAGGTCTACGACAAGCCGGCCGCCGAACGGCATTGGGAACGCCTGATCGCCCTGTACCGCCGCCGCCTAGGCTGAACGGCCGGCGCCAGGCGCCGGCCGAGCCTTGGGGGAAAGCGTCCGATGTGCCATTATCCGGCCTCAAACTGAAAAGCACCCCTGCCATGGCCAACCCAATTCCCTCGTCCGAACCGGTCGATCTCGATCCGCTGGACGACTTCCTCAACTCCGATCGCGCGCCCGACGATTGCATGGGCCTGTCAGACCTTGATGGCTTCCTCACCGGCGTCGCCATCGGTCCCGACCTTCTGCTGCCCAGCGACTGGCTACCGGTGATCTGGGGCGATGGCGAGCCGGAGTTCGCAACCGTGGAGGAGGCGCAAACCATCCTTGCCCTCATCATGGCGCGCTACAACGAGATCCTGAGCACGCTCGCCAGCGACCCCGACAGCTTCGAGCCGATCTTCTGGGCCAGCGGCGAGGAGGAGGAACCCATCGTCACCGATTGGGCCGCGGGGTTCCTGGAAGCGGTGAAGCTACGTCCGGAATTGTGGGAAAAACTGACCCAGGATCCCGAGGCCGGCGGCCTGTTCGCGGCAATCCTGATGCTTGGCTCGGATCTCGACGAACTGGCCGTCGAGGGCGGCGAACTGACCCCGGAGGAGGCCGAGCAGCTTCTGGAAGACGGCCCCGAACTGATCCCGGACGCCGTTATCGGCATCTACGAGTTCTGGGCCGCCCAACGCGCCAAGCCCGCCGCGGCCAAGGGCTCCGGACCCAAGGGAGATGGGCGCGCGGGAAAACCTTCCCGCCGCAACTAACCCTTCCCCGGCGGCGGACGTCGCCTCAAAGCCTGCGCGACGTGCCCTTGCGCAGCATTTCCATGGCGCCGAACGACAGCACGGCCGTCAAGGCCAACGTGCCCGCCGCCCATTTGTCACCGGTCAGAAGGCAGAAAACCGCCAGCAGGGCGATCGCGATCGTGATCGCATAAACGGTCTGGCGCACCCCGTCTCGTGTATTGCGTACCATCCAAAGGGCCTCCTAAGCCCTGATCCCATCTTTGACGTCCAATTTGTCGCAACCCCGGCCGGAACATGTCAGGACCAAGGCAGACCCGCCCTCGTCCATCCAATCTCCCTTGCCGCTCCGGCGCGCTATGAACCGCATCACAGCACCGCCTCATTCCCGGGCTGGCCCGGCGCCGGCGCCGCATGGCGGAACGTCACCACCAGCACGTCCCGATAGGCCGGCAGGGACGGATCCAGCTTCTCGATCGCGGTCACCCCATGCTTCACCCGGTTGTCGTCCACCCAGGCGGCGTCCATCGGATCGGTAAGGGTGAAGCTGCCCAGCGGATTGCCCGGCAGATCGGCGATGCGCGTCTCCCCGCTGGCGACGTTCTGGCGCGACACCAGCAGCACAAGCACCCAGTCCACGCCGTCCCGGTGCATCCCTTCCGGCGTCGGCAACCCCGGTTGCCCCACCCGTGCCTCGATACGAAACTGATGCACTTCGACATGCCACGGCTCGCCCCAAGGCTGGCCATGCCGCGGAACGCCGACCGTGGCCGCATCGAACATGCCCCGGCAAAGCCGCAGGATCGCGCCGAGCGCGCTGCCCTCGCCGTCATCGACCACGACGGGCGCGAACCAGCGTTGCACGCCGCCGTTCAGCGGATTGTAGTCGCGGCTCTGATAATGCGGCTGCGGCGGCTGGCGGATGATGCCCTGCTCGCCGACCGCATAGACGGCATGGCGGCGTTTGCGGTAGCGCCCACCGTCGGCCATGTACACGTCCGGCCCCAGATCGTTCCAGCTTCGTGCGAAGCCATCCCAGTCGCGCAGCCCGGCTTCGGCGAGCAATGGCCGCATGAACCCCTGCTCCGCGAGGGCGAAGCCCGTCTCTCGCAGAGTATCGCGGATCATCTGAAACCGGTTCGCCGCCGCTCCGGTCACCACGCCAACGCCAGAAGCTTGTGTCATTCCATCCCAGAGGCACCGCAGGGCCTGGACTGCCCGCGAGAGCCAGCATATGGCCGCCAACCACCGTCGCGCCACGCCAACTCCGTCGCCTCTGCTATGCGTCAGCGCGCCGCCGCGAAGCAGCCGAGAGCCCGCTCGAAGCCCTCAGCCCACGGCCTCCAGCAAGGCCAGCGCCTCGTCCGGCCCGGCCAGGATCTCCACCAGCCGCACCCTATCGGCGAGCCCCAGCGCGCCGTCCGCCTTCATGCCGCCGATCTCCCCGGCAGTGCGCTGCAGTTGCGCCGCCAGCCCGTTGCGCGCGTTGATCTTGCGCGCCGCCGCCTCCAACCGGCGCAGGTCGCGCGCGATATCCTCCAGCCGGGTCACCTCGGCCGGATCAGCGCCGGGACGCAGCAGCATGAGCGGTGCGACCAGTTCGCCCGCCAGGCCCGCCTCGAAACGGCTGCGGCAGCTCGCCTCCACAAGCTGGCGCAACTCATGCACCCGCCGCCGCCGTTCGCTGCTCAGCTGGTCGCTGTCCAGGCCCTGCAGCAAGGCCAGGATGCGGACCACCTCGGGGCCGGCCTGCGACAATTCACTGCCGGCAACCGGCCCACCGGCGCCGCCCTGCGCCTCCAGCACGCCCAGAACCACGTCGATCGCCTGTTCGGCCGCGGCGCGCATCACCGAATTCGGTCCGATCAGCCCGCTCGAGATCGCCGCCCGCAGCACCGCATCCGCCTGCGGCAGGCGCGACAGGAGCAAGGCCAGCAGCATGCCCCAGGCATCCGGGCTGTGCCCGGCGCTGGTATCCAGCACCCGCAACGCGTCCTCCGGCCGCAGCTTGCCGCCCTGGGCGACGGTCGCCACGAGTTCATGCAGTTCGCTCGCATGTGCCAGCACCACCGAGATGCCGCGTGACAGAGCGCCGAAAACCGATACCGGTAGACCCGTCGTCTCCCACTGCGGCGGCGGCGGGCCGCCGCGCGCCAGGATCACCGACGCCTGCGACCACAACTGCTCGCCCGCGGCCGAGATCACCGCGCTGTCGGCCGTCGTCTTGCCGGCGATGAAGGCCTCGATCTCTGCGGCGACCGGACCCAGTTCGGCGCGCACCGCCTCCGCAATCGGCTCCAGCGCCGTGCGCGGAATGGTCGGGCTGCCCGGGCGCCATTTTGGGCCGGCCACGATCACCGGATCGAACGGGGTGAACAGCAGGCGGCAGAAGCGCAACGGGCGGGCCAACCGAAGCTGCGCCAGGCGCGGGCGCAATGGCGCGATCAGGTGATCGGCCTCGCCCCGGTTGGGCAGCGCGTCGACCATCGCCACCACGCGGCCGATCTGCGAATCCCGCGCGTGGTTCAGCTCGATATTCAATTCCCGGAGCGTCTTCCTATCGACGCCGCGAACGATTGCCGACATATCGAGGTTCCTGACTGTATTTGTATCCGTTGCCGATCGTCTTTCCCGGATCGGAACCTGCCGCGGTTTCCGCTATCCGTTCCGATGCCAGGTCATGCAGGCAGATCATGCCACCAGCGCCCGCAAGCGCTCGTTGCGTCCGATCCTATCCAGCACCACGCTGCCGGTGCGCCAATCCTCGTTCAACGTCACGGTCTTGCGGAAGCGGTTCTGCCCATCGAGGTCGACCGGCGTGCCGACCCATTCCGTGGCCTCCTTGGGGATGACCGGAACCAGGATCGCGATTTCCTCCAGCGCGGCATGGCGCTCCGCCGTGGTCGCCGCCCCGTGCCAGAGCAGGCAAATCCGCTCCCAGCCATCCAGCAGCCACTCGGACCGCGCCACCCGCTCCGCCAGCGGTTCCGGCGCCGCGCCGAATTCGCGGATCAGCCCGACAACATCACCGGTCATTGCCTGCGCGTCGGCCAACGTGGCGCGCGCGCAGGAAATCGTCAGGCTAGCCGCCATCGTCGTCATGCCGGCCACCCCGCCGCTGTCGTCGGCGTGCTCCTGCGCCCAGGAAGCGGTCTGCGCCCGAAGCGCGCAAAGCTGCTCCAGCGCCCGGGGGATGCGCGCCTGATCGACGAAACTGCCGACGCCGACGCCCATGAAAACCTCCGCCAGTTCCTCCAGCCCCCTCGCGATGGTCTCCGCGGTCCAGCCGATCTTCGGCGCCAGCTCGGCGATGGCCTGTCTGGCCCGCGCCTCCAGTTCCTGCGGCTTGGCCCGATCCGGCGGCGGGGCGGCCCCGCCGGCCGGCTCCTGCTGGTCGACCATGGCCATCAGCAGCAGAAAATTGGTCACCATCCGGTCCTGCCGGTCGGTGTCGGCCGTGCTGCCCGCCGCTGCCTGCGCCTCGCGCCCGGCCAGCCCCTCGGCCGCCACTTCCCGCGCGGCCTCACGGATCAGCGCCGGCGTGACGGCCCGCAGAGTGGCGATCTTCTGGTTCAGCCGCGTGTCATGCACGGTCGGCTTGCATAGTTCGCGAACCCCGCTCCAGGGCAGGATGTAGACGCCGCGCCCGCCCGAAGGGTTCGGCACGATCAGTTCCACCCCGCCGCGCTCCGACGGGCGCGCCCGCGCCCCGGCCAGCATCGGCGTGGTGAAGGCCATCGCTACCCCACGCTCCAGGAAGGTCGTGGGGTGATAGGTCTGGATCAGCGGTATATGCGGCTGTGACATGGATCGGGCACCGGTTCGACACCGCCGATCTTGCTCACCCTATCATGAACGAAACGTTGCCGCGTGGCGCCGCAGCCCCGATCCGCGAGACTACCTGCCCTGGAAGACCGGCTTCTGCTTGGCCAGGAACGACCGGCAGGCGTTGCGGAAATCCTCCGTCAGCCGAAAATCGCTGGTCGCGCGGTCCTCCGCCGGCGTGATCGGCAGTTCGCCGCGCAGCCTGCGGATCGCCGCCTTGTGGTAGCGCGCCGACAGCGGGCTGCCCTGCGAGATCCGATGCGCCAGCGCCAGCGCCTCCGCCTCCACCTGGTCGTCGGGTACCACGCGCGACAGCAGCCCCTTCTCATAGGCTTCGCGGCCGTTGAAGATCCGCCCCTCGATCAGGATCTCCGCCACCACACCGGTGCCGGCCAACTGGATGATCGGGTCGATCTCCGCATAGGGGTACCAGATGCCCAGGTTGCGCGCGGTGATGCCGAAGCGGATGTTCTCGCCGCCAACGCGGAAATCGCACAGCGCCGCCACGCCGGCGCCGCCGCCCAGGCAATGGCCCATGATCATCGCGACGACCGGATGCCGGCACAGCCGGACCGACTGCATGCTCTCGTGCAGCACGCGGGCGTACTCCTCCTCCCGCTCCTCGGTGCCGCGCTCCACCTCGAACGCGGCGATGTCGGCGCCGGCGCTGAACGCCTTGTCGCCGGCCCCGCGGATGATCACGCAGCGCAGGTCGTCCTCGGCCGACAGCGCCTCCATCGTGTGCTGCAGGCCCAGCCACATGGACAGGTCGAACGCGT
The DNA here is from genome assembly GCA_963839645.1 of uncultured Alphaproteobacteria bacterium. Taxonomy (GTDB): domain Bacteria; phylum Pseudomonadota; class Alphaproteobacteria; order Acetobacterales; family Acetobacteraceae; genus PALSA-911. Next base: position 368,867 of record CAWIVZ010000008.1, read on the forward strand.
TGCGGACCTCCGGACGGTCGATGATCACGGTGGCGATCGGTCCCTCGCGGATGATCCGGAGTTTCGGATGGTACATGTTTTCAAAGTCCTATCTTCAACGAAGCCCGTCTGGCGGGCGTTCTCTGTCAAACGCCGGGCAGGTCGTCAATCGCCGGCCGCCCCGTCAGGTGGCGCCAATGGTGCCAGAGCAGCCGCGCCGCCAGCGACCGGGCCGGTCGCCAGGGCTCCGCCAGCACACGCAGTTCCACCGGGCCGGGCCGGGCCGGCAGCCCCTTCAAAGCCGCGGCCGCGCCCGCCACCGCGATGTCCCCGGCGGGAAACACGTCGCGCCGGCCGAGCGCGAACAGCAGATAGATTTCGGCACTCCAGCGCCCCATGCCACGCACCGCCGTGATCGCCGCGATCGCCTCCTCGTCCGCCATGGCGGCGATCTTCGCAGCACTCAGCCGGCCGTCCGCGAAGGCGAGCGCCAGGTCGCGGGCATGCGCCACCTTCGGGCGCGACAGCCCCGCCGCACGCAGATCCGCTTCTTCCAGCGCCAGCAGGCCGGCCGGGTCGAGCACGCCGGGCAGTGCCCGCAGCCGTCCCCAGATGGCGGCGGCGGCCTGATTGCTGATCATCTGCCCGACGATCGCCTGCAACAGGCCGGGAAACCCGTCCGCCCGCCGCCGCCAGGGCAGCGGCCCGGCGGCCGCCTCGATCCGCGCCAGATCCGGATCGGCCGCGACCAGAAGCCCGATCGCCGCGCGTTCGGCCTCCGGTACGGCCGGAAATGCGGCCGGAGCCTCCACTAGGCCGGTATGTCCAAATCCCCGGCACCCAGCACGCGCTGCATCTGCACCACATCCAGCCAGCGGCCAAATTTCAGGCCTGCGGACCGCAAGGTGCCGACATGCTGGAAGCCCAGACTGGCATGCACGCCGATCGAGCCGACATTTTCGGAATCGCCGATCACCGCGATCATCGTGCGAAACCCGGCCTGCGTCGCGATCTCGATCATCCGCGCGCCCAGCGCCTTGCCGACGCCCTGGCCGCGCACGTCGTCGCGGATGTAGATGCTGTCCTCGGCGGTGAAGCGATAGGCCGAGCGGTCGCGGAACTGTGCGTAATAGGCAAAGCCCAGCACGCCGGTGGCATCGGTCGCCACCAGCCAGACCCAGCCATGATCGACCACGCGGCGATAGCGCCGGGTCATCTCCTCGATCGACGGCGGCTCCTCCTCGAAAGTGCCGGTGCCGTGTAGCACGTGATGGGCGTAGATCGCCTGGATCTCAGGAAGGTCGGGCGGGGTGGCGTCACGGATCTGCATGATTGAACCAGTCAGGAAAGGGGTCAGAAAGGTTGAACGAATGAAAAATCCGGCGGCGGGGCTGGGCCCACCGAATTCCCGTTCGAAGTCACGATATCTGTCGAAGTCACGATATCTTCAGCAAAGCCTTTATCTATTTCACATATATTCTCGCTAACCTGGGTTCGTCACAACCGCCCGCGAAGCACGGTTTATTTTCCTGGGCCTCGCGGCCTGCAGCCACTCGGATCTCATCGGATATGTCCTCAAGCCATGCCCAACCCCTGCGTCGCGACCACTCTACCGGCTTGATTTGCCGGGACAAACCATTGCGCGCAAATCTATCGGGACAATACCCTCGGTTTTCGTGCTAAACGCTGAGTTACGAGCGATATAGGAGCCACGCGTGGACGATATCCAGGGTCAGTCCATATCATTTGCCGGCGCGGCCGCCAGCGCCGGGGGCGGCGGCGATCAGGCCAACGGCTCCGATGCCGGCTTCCGCCCGCGTGAGGAGCGTATCGATCCGCGAGTCCGGGCCGTATCGCTGGCCGGACGCTACTACGGCATGGAACTGGACGAGGGCGACTTCCGCCGCACGGCGGGTGAAACCCACGCCTCCGCCGCCTCGCTAGCCGCCTGGGCGCAGGAATGCGGGCTCTGGGCGAAGGGCGTCCGGCTGAACTGGCGCCAGCTTCTGCGCATCCAGGCAGCTGGCCCGGTCGTGCTGCTGTTCACCGACGGCAGCGCCGGGCTGATGACCGCCGCCAACGCGGAAAGCCGCGTCGTCATGATCAAGGACCCGCTGTCCCCGGTCAGCGAGCCCGCGGTCGTGGTGGACGAAAACCGCCTGAGGCAGGTCTGGTCCGGCGAGGCCGTTCTGGTCCGCGTCAACCGCGGCATCGCGGCAGCGGACGCGCCGTTCAACCGCAGCTGGCTGGTCTCCCTGGTCGGCCAGGAGCGCCGCTCGCTGCGCGACATCGCCTACGCCTCGCTCACGCTGAGCTTCCTGACCATCTTCCCACCGCTGCTGGTCATGACCGCGGTGGACAAGGTGCTGACCCATCACAGCTATTCCACGCTGGCGCTGTTGGCGACCATCCTGGCGATCGGCGTGGTCTATGAAACCCTGCTCGGCCACGCCCGGCGGATGATCGTGCTGACCGTCGGCACAAGGCTCGACACCAAGCTGAACCTGCACATCTTCGCCCGCCTGCTGCGCCTGCCGCTCGACTATTTCGAGCGCCATCCCGCCGGCGAGACGATGCACAAGCTCGACCAGGTCAACAAGGTGCGGGAGTTCCTCACCGGCAAGCTGCTGACCACCTTCCTCGACATGTTCACGCTGCTGCGTGCTGCTGCCGTTCCTGTTCTACCTGAACACCACGCTCGCCTGGATCGTCGTGGCCTGCGTCGGCGATGATCGCGCTGATCATCCTCGCCTTCCTGAAGCCGCTGCGCAAAGTCTTCCGCAACGTCATCATTGCGGAAACCGCCCGCGCCTCGGTGCTGGGCGAGACGATCTTCGGCGTGAAGACGGTCAAATCCCTCGCCATCGAACCCCAGCGCAAGGACCTGTGGGACGCCAAGGTGGCCGATGCCGGCAAATGGCGCATGGAATTCGGCAAGCTCGCCAACTGGCCGCAGACCATGGTCACCCCGATCGAGCGCTTCATGTCGATCGGCATCATCCTGCTCGGCGCCTACCTCGCGCTGAAGGACGAAAGCGGCTACGCGGTCGGCTGCGCTGTTCGCGTTCATGATGCTGTCCATGCGCGTCGCCCAGCCGCTGGTCGGCCTCGCCCGGCTGATCGAGGATTTCGAGGAATTCGGCGCCGCCATCGGCGAAGCCGGCTCGGTGCTGAACCGGCCGCTGGAAGCCGATGCCGCATCCGGCGGCCTGCGTCCGAAATTCGAGGGCGCGATCACCGTGGACGACCTGTCGCTTCACCTATGGCGGCACCAAGGTGCCGGCGCTGGACCGCGTCAGCTTCGCGATCCCGGCCGGCACCATGATGGGCGTGGTCGGGCGCAGCGGCTCGGGCAAATCCACCCTGGCCCGCCTGCTGCAGGGCATCAACCGCGACTACTCGGGCTTCCTGAAGATCGACGGCGCCGACCTGCGGGAAATCAATCTGCGCCATCTGCGCTCCAGCTTCGGGGTCGTGCTGCAGGACAATTTCCTGTTCCGCGGCTCGATCCGCGACAACATCATCGCCGGCCGTCCCGGCCTGACGATCGAGGACGTGGTGCGCGCCGCGCGGCTGGCGGGCGCCGAGGAATTCATCGAGCGGATGCCGAACGGCTACGAAACCTATATCGAGGAAGGCTCGCCCAACCTCTCCGGCGGCCAGAAGCAGCGCCTGGCGATCGCCCGCGCGCTGATCCAGGACCCGCGCATCCTGATCCTGGACGAAGCCACCAGCGCGCTCGATCCGGAAAGCGAGGCGCTGGTCAACGCCAACCTCAACCGCATCGCGCGCGGCCGCACCATGGTCATCGTCTCCCACCGCCTGTCCTCGCTCACCGAGTGCGACCAGATCCTGGTGCTGGAGAAGGGCAAGCTGGTAGACATCGCGCCGCACCGCACGTTGCTCGAACGCTGCTCCCTCTATCGCCAGCTTTGGGCGCAACAGAACCGTCACATGGATCATCAGGGTACCCGTCATGCAGCGATCGCTCCTACCCTCCTCCAAGGCGACTAATCGGCTGGCCGGGGGCAGAAGCGCGACGAGCGACGATCCCACCCTCCCGGTGGTCCTGGAATTCCAGTCGCCATCCGCCGGCATCCTGGCGATGCCGGTGCCTCGCTCGGCCCGCGGCACGGTCTGGATCATCAGTTCGATGTTCGCCGCCTGCGTGGTCGCGCTCGGCCTGATCCATGTCGACCGGGTGGTGACCGCCTCGGGGCGCGTGGTATCGCGCTCGGCCAACATCGTGGTGCAGCCGCTGGAAACCGCCATCGTGCGCTCGATCGACGTACACGAGGGCCAACAGGTGCGCGCCGGCGATCTGCTGGCGCGGCTCGACCCCACCTTCGCCGTCGCCGACCTCGGCGCGCTGGTCGCGCAGGTCGGCAGCCTGCAGGCCGAGGTTTCCCGTCTGCAGGCGGAAGCCGATGGCAAGCCCTTCACCTATACCGGCCTCGACCCGTCGCTGTCGCTGCAGTCGGCGATCTACGCCCAGCGCGCGGCCGAGCGCAGCTACAAGCTGGAGAACTACCGCCAGAAGATCGACGGCCTGCAGGCCACCGTGAACCGCTCCGAAGCCGATGCCGCGGCATTCCGCAGCCGCCTCGTTGTCGCCCAGGACGTCGAGGCCATGCGCAAGAACCTCGAAAAGCTGCAGGTCGGCAGCAAGCTGAACTCCCTCGCCGCGACCGACAGCCGCCTGGAGATCGCCCGCGGCCTGGCTTCCGCCATCGAGACCGGGGAATCCGCCAAGCGTGACCTGAAGGCGATGGAAGCCGAACGCGACGGCTACATCCAAACCTGGCGCGCACAGACCTCGCAATCCCTCACCGAGCAGGTTCGCAAGCTCAGCGACGCCCGCGAACAGCTGAACAAGGCGCAGCTGCGCCGCAAGCTGGTGGAATTGCATGCCGACCGGGATGCCACGGTGCTGACACTGGCGCGGGTATCGGTCGGCTCGGTACTGCAATCGGGCGAGCAGTTCATCACCCTGGTGCCGACCGACGCACCGATGGAGGTCGAAGCCAACATCGCCGGGCGCGACGACGGCTTCGTGCATGTCGGCGACCCCGTCGCGGTCAAGTTCGACACCTTCCCTTTCAGCCTGTACGGCATGGCCGAGGGCACGGTGCGCATTGTCAGCCCGGACAGCTTCACCGCCGCGGACACGCAGTCCAGCCGGAGCCCCGGCGCCGTGCCGCTACCGGGCAACTCGGCGGAGCCGTACTACCGCGCGCGGATCTCCATCGACCAGGTCAACCTGCACAACGTGCCGCCTAGCTTCCGGATCAGCCCCGGCATGCCGGTCACCGCGGACGTCAAGGTCGGCAAACGCACCGTCCTGAGCTACCTGCTGGGCCGCATCCTGCCGGTCACCCAGGAGGGGATGCGCGAGCCGTGATTCAGCTGCTGGCCAGTTCTAGCGGGCCCACGCCGGCTTCGCCGGGCCGCCACGGGGCCGGAACGAAGGCGTTTGCCTCGTGAAACCGTTCGATCGGATCCATTCCATCCTCTCCCCGGCGGCGGCTCTGCGCCGGGCCACCGTGCTCGCGGCCCGGAACGAGCACGCCAACGCCTTCCCCCTCTATGTCCGCGCCGCCCGCGGCGGACTGGCCGAGGCCGAGTACCGGGTCGGGCGCAGCTATCTCGAAGGCGCGGGCGTGCCGCGCAGCCAGGTCGAGGGTATCCGCTGGCTGGAGCGCGCCGCCGGCCACGGCCATATCGAGGCGATGTCCCTGCTTGCCGCGCTCTACATCCACGGCATTGGCGGTTCCCGCGATGCCGCGCTCGCTGCCGGTGGTGTCCCTGGCGGGACCCAGGGCGGAACCGCCGCCAGCCTGCTGTTCGCCAGCGACCAAACCCAGGACCCGGATTTCGCCGCCGCCGCCCATTGGGCCAGGATGGCTGCCGAGGCGGGCTCCGCCGACGGCCAGGCCGTGCTCGCCTATCTGCTGACCTCCGGCCCCGAGGACATGCGCGACCTCGCGGAGGCGCATCTCTGGTACGAACGCTCGGCCGAGGCAGGCTGCCCGCAGGGCGCGCTCGGCTTCGCCCTTTCGCTGGCACGCGACGCGAAGGAGGAGGCAACCCACCAGCGCGTCGTGCACTACCTCACCCGCGCGGCGGAAACCGACCTGCCGACGGCGCTGTATCTGCTCGGCGTGCTGCATGAGCGCGGCGTCGGCGTGGAGCGCGATACCGCCGCCGCGGCCCAGCTCTATCGCCGCGCCGCGGAAAAGGGCAACCGCTCCGGCCAGGCGCGCTGGGGCTTGGCGCTGATGGAGGGCCAGGGCGTCGACGCCAACCCGTCAGAGGGCAAATCCTGGCTGCGCCGCGCGGCGCTGGCCGGTGACCCCGAAGCCGCCGCCCTGGTCGGCGACATCTACGCCAAGGGCGGCGCGTTGCCGCCGAACTACGCCGAAGCGGCGATCTGGATGCGCCGCGCCGCCGAGGCCGGCCACGCCGGTGCCGCCCGCACGCTCGGCCTGCTGCACCTGACCGGGGCCGGCGTCGCCCGCGACCAGGAAGAAGCCGCCCGCTGGCTGCGCGTCGCCGGCGAAGCCGGCGACAAGCACGCCCAGGCCGATCTCGCCAACCTGGTGCTGAAGGGCGTCGGCGGCACCGACGACCTGGTGCGCACCCGCCAATGGTTCGAGCAGGCGGCCGCCTCCGGCGATCTGGTCGCCGCCTTCAACTACGGCGTCTGCCTCGCCCAGGGCGTTGGCGTTCCCAAGGACGAAAAGCAGGCCGCGGTATGGATGCGCCGGGCGGCCGAAGGGGTGGTCAACGCGCAGTACCTGGTACGGCCGCATGCTGATCGAGGGCAAGGGCGTGCCGGTGGACCTGGAAGCCGGCCGCTCCTGGATCGCCCGAGCCGCCGATATCGGCATGCTGGACGCCGAGGTCGCGCTAGCCGAGATGCTGCTCAGCGGCAAGGGCGGTCCGCGCGACCATGGCATGGCGCTGGGACTGTTCGAGAAGGCGGCGGCCAAAGGCCATGTCGGCGCGAGCTTCGCCGTCGGCGCGATGCTGGGCGGCGGGCACGACGTGCCGACCGACCGCGTCGGCGCCCAGCGCTGGTTCCAGCAGGCGGCCGAGCGCGGCCATCCGGTGGCGCAGATGATGCTGGGCCGCTACCTCGCGCGCGGCCTGGCCGGCGAGATCGACCCGGTCCGCGCGCGTGACTGGCTGAACCAGGCCGTCGCCCACGGCCAGACCGAAGCGTCGCGCGACCTCGCCACCCTCGACCTGGCCGAGCGCAGCAATCCCCAGCAGCCATCCGAAGAGACCCCGATCGCCCACGCGGTCGGGCTCTGATCCGCCCCGCCATGGCCGCGCCTGTGCCGGAACCGCCGGAACCGGCCAAAGCCGCGCCAACGGCCGCTGCCGACGCCCGGGAAAAAGAGCCCGATCACGCCAAACTCGCCGGCGAGGCGTTAACCCAGGGCCAGGAAGCCGCCGCCCGGGGCGACCCCGAGGCCGCGCGGCGCTGGTTCGACCGCGCTCGCCGCCTCGCCCCCGGCGACGACACCGCAACACTCTGCCTCGCCAGCGCCTGCCTGAACCACGACAACGCCCACGCCGCCGAACTGTTCGAGCAGGTGCTGGAACGCCACGATCTGCAGCCGGCCTGGATCGGCCTCGCGCTCGCCCGCCTGCGGCTCGGCCAGGCCGTGCCGGCCGCGCAGGCCCTGGCCGCCGCACTCGGCCGCTTTGCGATCAACCGCCACGGCGACATCGCCCCTGTCGCCGACGCGATCACACAGGCAACGCAGGCGCAAGGCTGGTGCGGCCTGCAATGGCCCGTCGCAGGCCCCGGCGGTTCCGCACCGGACGGCATGCTGTGCCTCGGTCCGCCTGGCGCGGCCGAACTCGCGCTGGACGGCCAGCCCGTCGCCGCCCGCGTCACCCGCCACGGCCTGCGCCTGCCGCCCGGCTGGCAGCAGGCCCGGCGCCTGGATGTCCGCCGCGACGGCCAGCTCCTGCTCGGCAGCCCGATCGACATCGCCGCGCTCCGCCGCACCGAGGGCTGCGTCTGGGCGAGCGACGGCGATGACGGGGGCATAGGCGATGGCGGCCTGGAAGGCTGGGCCTGGCATCCGGCCAACCCCGAAGCCGACCCGGTGCTGACCCTGCGCGTGCTGCCCGACCCCGCCGCGCCGGCCGGCCGCCGGAACAAACCGCCCGGCCGGACCCTTACCCTCACTCCCAGCGATCGGACAGCCGCTATCACCGGCACGGCGGTCCTGGCCCGGCCGAGACGGTTCCGCGTGTCGGCGCAGGCGCTGGCCACGCTGGCGGGAAACGGCCCCATCGGGCAGATCAGCATCACCGGCACCGACGGAAGACAGCTTTCCGGCAGCCCGCTCGACCCCGGGGTGCTGCACCGCGAGGCGGTCGCCGCCGCCCTGGCGATCGCGGCGCGCTTTCCGGCCGGCCCCCCGGCCAAACGGGCCGCCCGCCGCCCGCCGGTGGATGTCATCATCCCCGTGCATGGCGGTGGCAGGATCACGCTGGATTGCATCGACACGGTTCTGGCCACCCTGCCCCGCGCCAGCCGCCTGGTGGTGGTGGACGACGCCTCCCCCGAAACCGGCGACGGCGCCGATCTGTCCGGCGCGCTGGACCGCCTGGCCGCCAGGCGGCGCATCCGGCTGATCCGTCACGCCGTCAATCTCGGCTTTCCCGCCAGCGCCAATGCCGGGCTGCGGGCCTGCGCCGGGCGCGACGTGGTGCTGCTGAACAGCGACACGCTGGTGCCGCCCAACTGGCTGGAACGGCTGCGCGATGCCGCCTACAGCGCCGCCAATATCGGCACCGTCACGCCGTTGTCGAACGACGCGACCATCCTCAGCTATCCCCATTCCAGCGCCGCCAGCCCGGCCCCCACCCTGGCCGAAACCGAACGCCTGGACCGGCTGGCCGCACAGGCCAACGGCGCCAGCGTGATCGACATCCCCACCGCGGTCGGCTTCTGCATGTATATCCGCCGCGACTGCCTGGACGCGGTCGGCGCCCTGCGCGAGGACCTGTTCGCGCAGGGCTACGGCGAAGAGAACGATTTCTGCATGCGCGCCCGCCATCTCGGCTGGCGCCACGTCGCAGCACCGGGCGTCTTCGTCGCGCACCGCTCCGGCCAGTCCTTCGGCAGCGCGCGGGCGCATCTGCTGGCGCGCAACGCCGAGGTGCTTGACCGGCTGCACCCCGGCTACGCCGCCCTGATCGCCCGGCACGGCCTGGCCGACCCACTGGCCGACGCGCGCAGGCGGATCGACGCGGCCCGATGGCGGGAAGACGCCAAGCGAGGCGGCACCCAACGAAGGCGGGCCCGCCGGAAGGCCATCATCCTGATCACCCATTTCCACGGCGGCGGCACCGAACGCCAGCTTCGCGTGCAGATCGAGGCTGCCCGCCAGGCCGGGCAGCGCCCGATCGTGCTGCGCCCGGCCCGCCTGCCGGACGGCTCGACGGCGGTCATGCTCGGCGACGGCGAGGCCACCGACTACCCCAATCTGCGCTTCGCCCTGCCCGCCGAACTGTCCGCCGTGGTCGGCCTGCTCGCCGCCGAGCGACCGGTAGCGGCGCAGGTGCATCACCTGCTCGGGCACGACCCGTCGGTGCTGCAAATCCTGGCGAAACTCGCCGTTCCCTACGAGGTCCACATCCACGACTTCGCCGCCTTCTGCCCGCGCGTCGGCCTGCTCGGCCCCGACCGGCGGTATTGCGGCGAGCCCGAAATCGTCCAATGCGAGGCCTGCATCGCCGATATCGGCCGCAAGGACGGGCTGGACATCCCGGTGGCGGAACTGCGACGGCAATCGGCCGGCCTGTTCGCCGCCGCCGCCCGCGTCGTGGTGCCATCGAACGACACCGCCACCCGGATCCGGCGGCACTTCCCGGCCATCGGGCCGGTCGTCATCGAGCATGGCGACGACCAGGCCATCGCCGACCCGTCGCCGCCCAGGCTGGTGCGCCGATCCGGTCTTGCGGGAAGTGCGAAATCGGCGGACCCGCCCGGCCGAGCGATCTGCCGCGTCGCCGTGATCGGCGCCATCGGCCTCGAAAAAGGCTACGAGGTGCTGCTGGCGTGCGCGCGCGACGCCGCCTGGCGGGACCTGCCGCTTGAATTCATCGTGATCGGCCACAGCATCGACGACGCCCGCCTGCTGGCCACCGGACGGGTCTTCATCACCGGCGAATACCGTGCGGAGGAGGCCGTGGACCTGATCCGCGCCCAGCAGGCCTCACTCGCGCTGATCCCGTCGATCTGGCCGGAAACCTGGTGCTTCACCCTGACCGAGGCGTGGCAGGCCGGCCTGCAAGCCGCCTGTTTCGACATCGGCGCGCCGGCCGAACGCATCCGGCGCAGCGGGCGTGGCATGGTCCTGCCGCTTGGCCTGCCCGCCGGCGCCATCAATCATCAAATGATTACGGCAACCGGCCTCGCGCGGGACGAAAGGGCCTGATAAACCGTTGTGGCCAGACGATTGGCGTGAGCCTGTTGGCGCGACTTCTTTTCGAGTGACCCTATCGAGGTAAGTGCATGTCCGAGACGAGAACAGCGCCAGCGGAAAGCGGCCAGAAGCGGATCACCGAGTTGCGGGTATCCGGCCATTTGATGACCCTGGACGCCGGCACATTCTGCGTCTTCCACGCGCCGGGCTCCGCCGCCGGCGACCCCGCGCTCGGCCTGCCGGGCGTGCGGATCTCGCTGCCGCCGGGGCCGGCGCACAACCAGGACCAGGTCAGCATCAGCACGTTCCGCCCCGACGGCTGGCTGGGCGGCGCCGATTCCGCGGCGCTGATCCGTGTCGCCTCCGGCCAGGCCCAGGTGCTGGTCACGATCTACCAGGCGCCCGGACAGGGCAACGAGAACGCGCCAAAGCTGCAGGTGCTGCGCCTCAGCCAGGAGCCGCAGCCGGCGCCCGCGGCGGCGCCCGGCCAAGCGAAGCCGGCCAACGCGGCGGTGCCATCGGGCGCCGGCAAGGGCGCTGCAGCGGCGCCGGCCGGCGAACGCCCGGACATTCAGGGCACGCCGGACATCGTCGTGCACCGGCAGGTGGTCGGCGACGTCGGCAGCCAGATCGGCGAATGGGCCGGCGAACGCGCCAGCCGCAACTGGATCGAAGGGTTCTCGATCCTGCCGCCAGCGCCGCTGAAGCCCGAGGACATCGAATACCAGGCCGTGCTCGGCCGCGGCTGGCTGTCGCCCTGGGTCAATGGCGGCCAGTTCTGCGGCAGCCGCGGCATGGCGCTGCCGCTGCTCGGGCTGCGCCTGCGGCTGAAGGGGGACGCGGCCGAGCGCTATGACTGTGTCTGCCACGCCAGCTTCATCGACGGCACGCAGGTCGGCCCGCTGCCGGCCGGCGCCGCCTGTGAGGCGGAAAGCCTGGCGCCGCTGGAAGCCTTCCAGATCGTCATCGAGCCCAACGCGGCAGCCCGCAGGGCGATGCCGGCACCAGCGCCCGCGAAAGCCCAGGCAGCCGCGCCGGCGCAAGCCACGCCAGTGGCCGCTCGGACGGTGCCGGCCAAGGCAAAGCCCGTGGCGAAGTCCGCGCCCGCCAAGCCGGCCACCAAGGGAAAGGTGGCCGCACCGTCCAAGCCCACCGCCGCGAAACCGGCGGCCAAAGCCAAGCCCACCGCAGCGGCGAAACGCCCCACACCGCCGGGCAGGCGGGCCCGCTGAGTCCACGGACACACGCAAGTATGCTGCCTTCAGGCTGGCACGGTTCTAGGCGCCGCATGGGGTCACGGCGCCTGCCCCGATGAAGTTCCTGCTGGTTCATCAGAACTTCCCCGGGCAGTTCCTGCACCTCGTCCGTCACCTGGCCAAAGCGAAGACGCATGAGGTCGTGTTCCTGTCGGAACCGAACCCCAACGTCATCTCCGGCGTGCGCAAGGTGCCCTACCGCAAGCCGCCGCCGGTTTCACCCGAAACCCACTGGACGGCGCGGGAATTCGATGCCGCGATGCGCCGGGCGGAAATGGTCGCGCAGACCGCCGGTAACCTGAAACAGCTCGGCTTCACCCCGGACATCATCATCGGCCATCACGGCTGGGGAGAGATGCTCAACCTGCCGGATGTCTGGCCCGACGCGCCGATGCTCGGCTACATGGAATTCTATTATCATACCGATGGTATCGATGTCGGGTTCGACGCGGAATTCCCGATCCCGGTTGCCGAATTCCCCCGCGTCCGGGCCAAGAACGCCGTCAACCACCTGGCCCTGAACCTTGGCCAGCACGGCCAGACGCCCACGCAATGGCAGCGTTCCACCTATCCGGCCTGGGCGCATGAGCAGATCCATCTGCTGCCCGAGGGCGTCGACCTCGCGGCCTGCGCGCCCAGCGCCAAGGCCCGCAAGGCGCGGCTGAAGATCGGCGGCACGACGATCGGTCCGCAGGAAAAGCTGGTGACCTATGTCGCACGCGACCTGGAACCCTATCGCGGCTTCCACGTCCTGATGCGCACGCTGCCGCTGCTGCTGAAGGCGCGCAAGGATTTGCGCGTGGTCATCGTCGGCGGCGACGGCGTCAGCTACGGCGCCGCGCCGGCCAGCGGCACCTGGCGTGAAACCATGCTGGCGGAACTGGGCGGCAAGATCGACCTCAGTCGCGTCATCTTCCCCGGCCGGGTCGACTACGCCACCTACCTGGCCCTGCTGAAGCGCTCGGACGCGCATGTCTACCTCACCTACCCGTTCGTCGCCTCCTGGTCGCTGCGCGAGGCGCTGGCGAGCGGCTGTGCCGTGATCGCCTCCGACACCGAGCCGGTGCGCGAGTTCATCACCCACGGCGTCAACGGCCAACTGGTGCCGTTCTTCGATACCAAGGCCCTGGCCCGCCAGATTCTGAAGGTGATCGAGGACGACGCCCTGTCCAAACGGCTTCGTGCCGGCGCCCGGCGCTACGCCGAGGCGCATCTGTCCATGGATGACTACATTCGCGACTATGAGGCACTGATCGCCCGGATCATCGCGCCAAACGAATGAGACCGCCATGATACCGCCGCGCAAGGCAGTCCATTGCTTACCCCTGCCCATTGATTAGTCCGGATTGATCTGGCGCAATGCCGGAGATCGCGGATAAAGCGCTATCCTATAAACAGAAACAGGCCCCGAGGGAGAATTCGATGCCGTACAAGGATATTCTGGTCCACCTGGACGACACCCCGCGCAGCTCCGTCCGGCTGGACCTCGCGGTTCGGCTGGCAGCCGTCAGCGGGGCGCACCTGAGCGGGGTTCACGCCATCAATCTCCCGGCCGCCTCGATGTTCTACGGCTATTCCATGACCGTCGCCTCGCCCGGCCCGGAAGACCTGATCGAGACGCTGCGACAGGAGGCGCTGGAACGGATCGCCCCGATCGAGGCCGCCTTCCGCGAGCGCATCCGTCAGGAGGGGCTGGACGGCGAGTGGCGCGTGGTGGAGGGCGACCCCGCCGCGATGGTGGCGCTGCACGCGCGCTACGCCGATCTGGCCATCGTCGGCCAGCCCAACCGCCATGAACCGCAATCGGACGGCAGCGACCACATTCCGGTATCGGTGCTGATGTCGGCCGGCCGACCCGCCCTTGTTATTCCGTATGCTGGAAAGTTCGACACGATCACCAAACATGTCCTGGTCGCCTGGAACGCCAGCCGCGAAGCGGCCCGCGCCGTCAACGACGCGCTGCCGCTGCTGAAGGCCGCGCAGAAGGTGACGGTGCTGTCGATCAACCCGGAAACCGGCATGAACGGGCACGGCGACGTTCCCTCGGCCGACATCTCGCTGCACCTGGCGCGCCACGGCGTGAAGACCGAAGCCGCGCACACCGTCGCGCGGGACATTCCGGACGGCGAGGCGCTGCTGTCCTATGCCTCCGACATCGGCGCCGAGCTTATCGTCGCCGGCGCCTACGGCCATTCGCGCATGCGCGAACTGGCCTTCGGCGGCGTGACCCGGACGCTGCTGACCGAAATGACCGTGCCGGTGCTGTTCTCGCACTGACCGATCGAAGGCAATGCGGCCGGAACGATCCCATTCCGGCCGCATTGCGCTTCCCCTGCGGCCAGGCTGCTACACGCGCACATTGCCCTTCTGAATGGCGGCGTTGAAGCCGGTGTCGAACGCCAGCGACGCATCGAACCGCTTCGCCAGCAAGCCGCTGTCGGCGTAGAGGTCGATCACCCGCTGCTCGTCGCGAAACAGCGCCGCGTCGGCCGGCGCATAGACGATCTTCGTGCGGGCGAACCAATGCTGCGGCACCGACACCGGAAAGCTCATCAGCTTGGCCCAGAACGCCGCATAGCGGTCCGGGTTTTCCGTCGCCCAGCGCCGCGCGGTCACCAGCCTTGTGACGAAATCCTCCAGCGCCGCGCGCTTGGAGGCGATCGCGGCGTCGGAGGCGATCTGATAGCCAAGTCCCGGCGTCAGCCCCTCCCCGTTCAGCACCTGCCGCCCGCCCTCGAGCACCTCGACCTGCGAGGTATACGGCTCCCAGGTCGACCAGGCGTCGATCGAGCCGGCGGCCAGCGCCGCCTTCGCATCCGCGGGCAGCAGGAACACGATCTTGGCGAAACCTTCCGGCAGTCCCGCCTTGCGCAGCGCCGCCAGGATCAGGAAATGCCCGATCGAGCCGCGTACCGTGGCGATCTTGCGGCCCTGCAGGTCCGCCAGCGCATGCACCGGACTGTCGCCGCGAACCAGGATCGCGGTGCCCTGCTGGGTGGAACGGGCCCCCGCGATCACCTTCATCGGTACCCCCGCGGCGAAGCCGAAGGTGAACGGCGCGTCGCCGACATTGCCGGCATCGATGGCGCCGGCGTTCAGCGCCTCGATCAACGGCGCGGCGGCGGCGAATTCGCTCCAGTCCAACTGATACGGCAAATCCGCCAGCACCCCGGCGGCTTCCATCACCGCCCGGACATTGCCGCGCTGGTCGCCCATGCGCAGCACGGTCTGCGCCCGCGCCGTCCGCGCACCGGCCAGCAGCAGCGCGCCGCCGCCGGCCAGGAATTTCCTGCGCGTGCCCATCACTCGGCCGCCTCGACCCGGGGACGGGACGCCAACCGTTCCGCGATCAGCCGCCGCGTCGCCGGCAGCAGGTTGTTGCCGTAGTCGATCACGTCTTCCAGTGGATCGAAACCACGGATCAGGAACGTGGTTACGCCCAAATCGTAATAATCCAGGAACGCCTCCGCGACCTGCTCGGGCGTGCCGACCAGGGCGGTGGTGTTGCCGCGCGCGCCGGTCGCCAGCGCCGCGCCGGTCCACAGCCGCTTGTCCAGCCGCTCACCCTGCGCCGCCGCCGCCAGCAGCCGGCGCGAGCCCTCGTTCGGCGGGTTCACCACCTGCGGACCCAGGGCCGTGTTCGCCGCCACCTTGCCGCGCAGGCGCAGAATGGTCTGCTTGATGTCCTCCGCCCGCTGCCAGGCGGCCTCCTCGGTTGCCGCCAGGATCGGCCGAAACGACAGGCTGAAGCGCACGCGCCGGGCGTTCTTCGCCGCCTCCGCCCGCACGCGGGAAACGATCTCACGCACCTGGGCATGGGTTTCGCCCCAGAGCGCAAACACGTCCGCATGCTTGCCGGCCACTGCCACCGCGGCGTCGGAGGCCCCGCCGAAATAGATCGGCAGCCGCGGCGACTGCACGCAGCGCACGGCGGCGGACGCATCCTCGAACCTGTAGAACCTGCCCTCATGGCTGATCGGCCCGGTCTCGGTCCAGACGCGCTTGAGAATGCCGACATACTCGTCGGTGCGCGCGTAGCGGTCCTCCTTGTTCAGGTAATCCCCGTCGCGCCGCTGGTCCGCGTCATCGCCGCCGGAAATCACGTGCATGGCGGCCCGGCCCGCGGTGATCTGGTCGAGCGAGGCGAACTTGCGTGCTGCCACCGTGGGCGAAACGAAACCGGGCCGGTGCGCCACCAGGAACCCCAGCCGCGAGGTATGCGCCGCCGCCGCTGCGGCCACCATGAAACCATCCGGCGCATCCGAGTGATACCCTACCAGCACCCGGTCGAATCCGCCCGCCTCCGCCGCCTGGGCGAAATCGCGGATGTAGCCGTGATCCAGCACCACATTGCCCGGCGGATGGATTTCCGATTGGTGGCGATGATGGATCATGCCGATGAATTCAAGCGGTTCTTGTTCCGTGTAGCTCATTGTCTGCCTCCTGTGATCGGTGGGCCGCTTGTCACGCGGCAAGAAGATGGGTGGGGTGCACGCCCAGCGCGCTCAGCAGCCGGCCGCGCAGTTCGACAAAGCCCGGTGCCTCCGCACGGCGCGGCCGAGGCAGATCGACGACCTCGTCCACCGCGATCCGGCCGCGTTCCAGCACCAGAACGCGATCCGCCAGCAGAACCGCCTCTTCCACGTCATGTGTCACCAGAAGCACGGCCGGGCGATGCGCGGCCCAAAGCTGGGAAACCAGATCCTGCATGCGCAGCCGCGTCAGCGCGTCCAAGGCGGCGAACGGCTCGTCCAGCAGCAGCAGTTCCGGCGCCCGCACCAGCGCCCGCGCCAGACCCGCCCGCTGCGCCTCGCCGCCGGATAGCGTGCCTGGCCAGGCATCGACCCGATGCGCCAGCTCCACCTCCGTCAGGGCGGCGAGAGCCTTGCCCTTGGGGTCCGCATCGCCCAGGCCCAGCGCCACATTCCGCCAAACCCGCTTCCACGGCAGCAAGCGGGGATCCTGGAACACCACCGCCCGGCGCGGCGGCGCCTGCATCGATCCCTCTTCCACCGCATCCAGCCCGGCCAGCGTCCGCAACAGCGTGGATTTCCCCGATCCGCTGCGCCCCAGCAGAGCCACGAATTCCCCGGCGCCGATGTGTAGATCAAGACCGTCCAGCACGACGTTCCCGCCGAACCGCCGGGTCAGCCCGGCGATCCGCACCACCGCGTCGCTCATGGCCACCTTACCCATCACCGGTCTCCCAGCATGGTCGGCCGCCAGACCAGGGCGGTCCGTTCGATCCATCGCACACCGAGATCGGCCAGCAGGCCGAGCAGCGCATAGACCAGCAAGCCGACCATGATGATGTCCGTGCGCAGAAATTCGCGGGCGTTCATCATCATGAAGCCAATGCCGGACTCCGCGTTGATCTGCTCACCCACCACCAGGCTCAGCCAGCCGACGCCCACGGCATAGCGCAGCCCGACCAGGAAGGACGGCAGCGCGCCCGGCAGGATCACATGGCGGATCAGTTCCAGCCGCGACAGGCCCAGCGTCTGTGCCGCCTCGATCAATTTGCGATCCACGCCGCGGATGCCCGCGAACAGGTTCAGGTAGATCGGGAACAGGCCCCCGAGTGCCACCAATGCGATCTTCGGTGTTTCCCCAATCCCGAACCACAGGATGAACAGCGGCACCAGCGCCAGATGCGGCATGGTGCGCAGCATCTGCAGCGGCGCGTCCACGCCGTCCTCGCCCAGCCGCGACAACCCCGCCACCACCGCCAGCACGGTTCCCGCCACGATCGCGATCGAGAGCCCAACCCCCACGCGGGCCAGCGAAACCAGCAAGTTCTCCTGCAACTCGCCGGACAGGATCAGGTGATAGAAACTCACCAGCACATCTCCCGGCGCCGACACCGTGCGCTCGGGGATGAAACCCAGCATCGCCCCAGCCTGCCAGGCGAGGATCAGCAGCAGCGGCGAGACATACCGCCGAGCCCTCCCCAGCGCCGGCCGCCGCCATCTCGGCATCGGGGATCGCAACGAGGAAAGCGGCCCGGGCAGGCTGATGGACTGAGACATGGATCACCCTTTCGCGCGAATTGCGCCGAATGCGGCGGGATAAGGAAGGCGATAGCCCCGGTTCTGGAGCGTCCGGATCGATCAGCCACGATCGCCTATTTAAACCACTTTTATCGTATGTCAATACTCATTTCACTATTTATAATGTGTATATACGATGGCGCCCGCTATTTGCTCCCCGCCACCATGACCGGCATGCTGCCGCCGGGCTGGCAATGGACGGCCGGCGACAAAGGGGAAACACGATGGATCTAGGCCTGTCCGGAAAAGTCGCGCTCATCACCGGCGCCAGCCGCGGGATCGGCGAGGCCATTGCCATCGAACTGGCCCGCGAGGGCGTCGATGTCTGCCTCGCCGCGCGCGACGAAGCGAAGCTGAACCAGGTCGCCGCCGCCATCGCCGCGCAATCCCAGGTCGGCACGCTGGTCTACGCCGGCGATTTCCGCGATCCATCCGTGCCGCAGGACGCCATCGCCCGCTGCGTCGCCCGCTTCGGCCGGTTGGACATCCTGGTCAACAACGCCGGCGCCACCAGGCGCGGCGATTTCCTGAAACTGACCGACGATGACTGGCAGGACGGCTACGCCCTGAAATTCCACGGCTATGTCCGCATGACCCGCGCCGCCTGGCCGCATCTGCGCGACAGCCGCGGCGCCATCATCAACATCGCCGGCATCGGCGCGCGGGCGGGATCGGAGGAATTCACCATCGGCGGCTCGGTGAACGCCGCCATCCTGTATTTCACCAAGGCCATGGCCGATCGCGGCGTTGGCGACGGGGTGCGGGTGAACGCGATCAACCCCGGCCACATCGCCACCGAAAGGCTGGTGCGCAATTTCGACCGCATCGCCGCCGACCAGGGTATTTCTCGTGATCAGGCCGCGGATCGGTTGCTGGAGGCTTGCCGCACGGAACGCTTCGGCCGGCCGGACGAAATCGCGGCAATGACGGTATTCCTGGCGTCCGGACAGGCGTCGTTCGTGCAGGGGGCGTTGATCGATGTGGATGGCGGCGAGACGCGTTCGCTTTAAGGCAAGGCCAGCGGCTCGATCCGATAGGCGCGCGCGGCGGTGCCGCTGAACAGGTCGGCCTTCTCGCCTTCCGACATGCCGGCGGCGATGATCTTGAAGGCGTTCCAGACCACCTGGTAGCTGCACCAGCGCCGCTGCACCGGGAAGTTGCTCTCGAACATGCCACGCTTGGGCCCGAACGCCTCGATGCAGGTTTCCAGATACGGCCGCCAGGCCGCCGCCACCTCCTCCGACGATGGCGGCATCTCCCGATCGTAGGTGCCGCCCGGCAGGCGGATCGGCAGCGCGCCCAGCTTCACCACCACGTTCGGATGCCGCGCCACGTCGAAAATCGCCGCCTTCCAATCGGCGAACACCTCATCCCGCCGTCCGGCATACGGCCCGCCCAGGATCGGGCTGCCGACATGGTTCAGGATGATCGTCATGTCCGGAAACGCCGCCGCGAGATCGGCAATGTCGGAAAGCTGCGGATGATACAGCCAGGCGTCGAAGGACAGCCCCATCCGGTGCAGCACGCCCATCGCCGCGCGCACCTGCGGATGGGCCAGACGGTGCGCCTCCGGCACGATGGAGCGGATCTTCTCGCTCGCGTCCCAGCCGGTGGAATACCGCACGCCGCGGAACCGCCCGCCGCCGGCGCGGATATGCGCCTCCAGCACCGGCTCCACGGCCGCGCCCAGCATCATGTCCACGCCGCCGAAGATCGCCGCGCAGGCGCGCGACGGTCCGAACCCGCCGCTCTCGCTCATCGCCGCCACGCCGCAGACGAACTCGGTCTCCCCCACCGGGCGCATCTCCACCGGTCCCTGCGCGCGATACATCGAGTGGCACTCGGCAAATACCGTATGGGTGATCTTGTGGCCGCTGTACAGATCCGCCAGCAGTTCCGGCATCAGATACGGCTCGCCATCGCGGATCCACAGATGATGGTGCGGATCGATGATCGGCAGATCCGGCTCCAGGATCGCCTCGTTGCGGCGCGCGAGCCATGCGTCGGTCGCGCTGATCGGATGGCTCTGGCTCACGGCGGTCGCTCCTTTCCTGATCCCCGGGCGGGTTGCCCCCGCCTCGGCCGGGGAGAGGATAGAGCGCCCCGGGGCAAAAGCCAGCCACCCCCGGCCCATTCGACACCATCGCCGCGTAGCGCCATGATCCCGGGTACTGCTTCGGAGGAACCACCATGAACGACGCTGCACCTGGCGGGACCGGCCGCCCGCCTTCCCGCCCCGCGATCGAGCCGATCGTCGAATCCGCAACGGGAAAACTGCGCGGCGCCGACGAGGCGGGCATCCTCGCCTTCCGTGGAGTCCCCTACGGCGCGTCCACCGCCGGGCGGAACCGCTTCCTGCCGCCCCAGCCAGCCCAGCCCTGGGCCGGCGTGCGCGACGCGCTGCATTACCAGGGTCACGCGCCACAGGCGCTGGACGGCGTCTCCCGCCGCCCGGAGATGGCCGATTTCTCCGGCGCCCCGGACACCACGCCGGAAGGCGAGGACTGCCTGACGCTGAACCTCTGGACCCCAGGCACATCCGGCAAACGCCCGGTGATGGTCTGGTTTCACGGCGGCGCCTTCTCCTACGGCTCGGCCAATTCGCTGCGCACCCAGGGCAACGCCCTCTGCCGCCGCGGCGATGTGGTGGTCGTCACCGTCAACCAGCGCCTGAACATCTTCGGCCATTTGTACCTGGCGGAAATCGGCGGCCCCGAATTCGCCAATTCCGGCAATGCCGGCACGCTGGACATGCTCGCCGCCCTGCGCTGGGTCCGGGACAATATCGCCGCGTTCGGCGGCGATCCCGCCAACGTGACGATCTTCGGCGAGTCCGGCGGCGGCGCCAAGGTCAGCACCCTGATGGCGATGCCGGCCGCGCACGGCCTGTTCCACCGCGCGATCATCCAAAGCGGCGCCGCGGTGCGCCTGATCGACAGGGACCGCGCCAGCCGCCTGGCCGAGGCCGTGCTGAAGACCCTCGGCCTCACCGCCGGCCAGTTGCCGGAACTCCAGATGCTGCCCATCCCGCAACTCCTCGCCGCCATCGCGCCGGCCTCCAAGGCCATCGGCCCGACCGAGCACAAACTGTTCGACCGCTACAATTTCGGCCCCGTGGTGGACGGGAGCATCGTGCCGTCACAGCCCTTCGACCCGATCGCCCCGGACATTTCGAAAAACATCCCGCTGATGATCGGCGACATGAAGGACGAGATGGCGATCTTCCTGGCGCCGGACGACAAGATCTGGCACCGCGCCCTGACTGAGACGGAAATGCGCGCCCGCGTGTCCGCCGTCGCCGGCGCCGATACGGACCGCGTGATCGAACTGTACAAGCGCCTGCATCCCGCAACCAACCCGGCCGAGTTGCTGATCGCCATCCTGACGGATTCCAATTTCCGCATCCGCTCGCTCACCGTGGCCCAGCGCAAGGCCGTCCAAGGCGGCGCCCCGGTTTACATGTACGCCTTCAACTGGGAGACGCCGGTGCATGGCGGCCGGCTGAAGGCGCCGCATGCGATGGACGTGCCCTTCACCTTCGACACGCTGGAACATGTCGGTTCCACCGACCGCAGCCCGGAAGCGCACGAACTGGCCGCCCGCATGTCCACCACCTGGGCCGCCTTCGCGCATAACGGCACGCCGGACAACCCGGCCATCCCGCACTGGCCCGCCTACAACGCGCAGACACGCGAAACGATGATCCTGGACACGACCTGGTCCGCCATCGCCGACCCCAACCGGGAAACCCGCCTGCTCTGGCAAGACATCACTCAAACGCAGGCATAAATCATGAACGCCCCCATCCATAACGCCCCCGTCAATCGCCGCATCGTCCTTGCCTCTCGCCCCACGGGCCGCCCGACGGCGGCAAACTTCCGCACGGTCAGCAGCGAGGTTCCCGAACCCGGCCCCGGCGAAATCCTCACCCGGACCATCTGGCTTTCCCTCGCGCCCTACATGTTCTGGCGCATGCGCGACGAGAAATCCTATGCCCCGCCGGTCGGCATTTCCGACGTGATGGTCGGTGGAACGGTCGGTCAGGTGATCGCTTCCAACCATCCGGGCCTGAAGGAAGGCGACCTCGTGCTCGGCCAGGGCGGCTGGCAGGACTATGCCGTGCTGCCCGGCGCCGGCGTGCAGAAGATCGACCCCGCCTGGGGCGCAAGCTCGCTCAGCCTCAACGTCCTCGGCGGCAACGGCCTCACCGCCTATGCCGGCCTGCTGGACATCGGCAAGCCGAAGCCGGGCGAGACGGTCGTGGTCGCCGCGGCATCCGGCGGTGTCGGTTCCCTCGTCGGCCAGATCGCCCGCATCAAGGGCGCACGCGCCATCGGCATCGCCGGCGGGGCGGACAAATGCGCCTTCGTGCGCAACGAACTCGGCTTCGACGCCTGCCTCGACCACCGCAGCCCGAGCTTCGCCGCCGACCTCGCCGCCGCCTGTCCGAATGGCGTTGATGTGTACTTCGAAAATGTTGGAGGGCCGGTGTTCGAGGCGGTGCTGCCGCTGTTCAACGATTTCGCCCGCATGCCGGTCTGCGGCCTGATCTCGCAATACACCGCCACCGAATTGCCCGCCGGTCCCAACCAGGTGCCCGCCCTGATGCGCGCGATCCTCACCAAGCGCCTGGCGATCCGCGGCTTCATTTCCAGCGACTACGCCTACATGCGCGACGCCTTCTTCAAGGATGCGCTGGAATGGCTCCGCGCCGGCAAGCTGCGCTACCGCGAGGACATCACCGACGGGCTGGAGAACGCGCCGGCCGCGCTGATCTCGATGCTGGACGGCAAGAATTTCGGCAAGGTGCTGGTCCGGGTAAGCCCCGAACCGTAGGCCCTAGCCAACCATGCAAGGATTGGTCACATTGCGTGGCAGTGACTCGGCGCCAAGCCGGGCAAGCGACGAATGGGGGAGGCACCAATAGCGATTCCGCACGCGCGACAAGTGCGCCGATGCGCCCGGCCGGGCATCCGTTTGGCGGGCGACTAACAAAGCGATGGATTTCTCCTTCGATCTGTTCGGCAACGCCATCCTGTCCGGCCTGCTGCTCGGCGGCTTCTATGCGGCGGTAACGATCGGCGTGGCGATCTCGTTCGGCATGCTGGACATCGTCAATATCGCCCACCCGGCCTTCATCGTCCTCGGCTCGTACATCGCCTACACCGCCAATTCGCTGCTCGGCATGGACCCGATCCTGGCCAGCCTGATCGCGATGCCGGCGTTCTACCTGCTGGGGATCAGCATCTACCAGATCTACCATGTCTCGTTCGAACGACGAGGCGACGAGGCGCTGCGCGGCCTCGCCTTCTTCTTCGGCCTGCTGTTCATCACCGAGGTCGCGCTGGTGCTCATCTTCGGCGTCGATTACCGCCTGGTGGACGCGGTTTATATCGGCCCCAGCATCCATATCGGCCCGATCGAGCTGCCGCTGCGCCTGCTGGTGCCGTTCGTGGTTTCGCTGGGGCTGATCGGGCTGCTGCAGGTGTTCCTGTCGCGCAGCTTCCTCGGCCGCGCCATTCTCGCCGTGGCGCAGGACCAGGGGGCGCTGCGGCTGATGGGTGCGGACCCGATCCGCATCAAGCGCATCGCCTTCGGCATCTCGATCGCCACCGCCTCCGTCGCCGGCGCCATCCTGATCGTCATCCAGCCGGTCGAGCCATCCATCGCGCGAGACTATATCGGCCGCATCTTCGCCATCTGCGTCATGGGCGGCCTCGGCAGCTTTCCCGGCATGGTGGTCGCCGCCCTCGCGCTCGGCATCGTCGAAAGCCTGACCTCCACCTTCTACGGCCCGTCCTGGACCCCCGCGGTCGGGTTCGGCTTCCTGCTGCTGACGCTGGCCGTGCGCCCCGCTGGCATCTTCGGGCGCTGACGCATGCGCGCCTTGCCCTTTCTGCTGATCGCCATCCTGGTCGCGGCCGCCACCTTCGGCGCCGCCAGGCTCGCGGGTAATTCCTACGTCTTCTTCGCCGGCTACGTGGTGCTGCAATACATCGTGCTCGCCACCGCCTGGAACATCCTGGGCGGCTATACCGGCTACGTGAATTTCGGCACCGCGGCCTTCCTCGCCCTCGGCGCCTACAGCACCGTTGTTGTTCACAAGACCATGCCGGTGCCCATTCCGGTGCTGATCGTGATCGGCGGCCTGGTCTCGGGGTTGGTCGGCCTCGGCATGGGCTACCTCACGCTGCGCCTGCGCGGCTCGTTTTTTTCCATCGCCACGCTGGCCCTGTCGGTCGTGGTGCAGACCTTGATCATCAACTGGGATTTCGTCGGCGGCTCGCGCGGCGCCTACATCCTGCGCCCGCGCGCCACCCAGTATTTCGCCATGGACTACGTTGAATACCTGTTCCTGGTCATGCTCGCCCTGGCGGTGATCGCCGTGTTCACCGCCCGCTGCATCGAGCGTTCGCGCCTCGGCTACGGTTTCGCCGCCATCCGTGACGACGAGGCCGCCGCCGAGGCCGCCGGCGTGCCCACCCTGAAACTGAAGCTGCTGGCCACCACGCTGTCCGGCGCCTTCATGGGCATGGCCGGCGCCCCCCTGCCCTATTACGTGACCTATCTCGACCCCGCCTCCGGCTTCAGCCTGGCCTATGCGGTGAACGCCATCGCCATGCCGCTGATCGGCGGCACCGCGAGCTGGCTCGGACCGGTCATCGGCGCCGTGCTGCTGGGCACGCTGCAGCAGGTCGCCACCGTCACGATCTCCTCCGCGCTCAATCTGCTGATCGTCGGCGTGGTGCTGGTCGCCTTCGTCGTCATCGCGCCGAACGGCCTGATCGGGCTGATCCGCGGCAAGGGACGGGGGATGAGGCGATGAGCGAGGCGCCCTTGCTGTCGGTGCAGAACCTGGGCAAGCGCTTCGGCGGCTTCGTCGCGCTGGAGGCCATCCATCTCGACGTCGAGGCCGGCGAGCGCGTCGGCCTGATCGGCCCGAACGGCTCGGGCAAGAGCACGCTGGTCAACTGCCTGTCCGGCACGCTGCGCAACGAAACCGGCAGCGTGCAGTTCGACGGAAGGCAGATGAATGGCCTGCCCGCGCATCAGCGCACCCGCCTCGGCTTCGCGCGCAGCTTTCAGCTTCCGCGGCCGTTCAACAGCCTGTCGGTGGCCGAAAACCTGCGCATCCCCATCGAATACACCGTCAACGCCCGGCCTCTCAAACAGGTTCCCGCCGGCGATATAGCCCGGCGCTGCAACGATCTTCTCGCCATGGTGGGCCTGGCGGAAAAATCGGAAAAGATGCCGCGCGACCTCACCCAGATCGAAATGAGAAAACTCGAACTCGCCCGCGCCATGGCCTGCGAACCCAAGCTGCTGATCGCCGACGAGGCGATGGCCGGACTGTCGCATGCCGAGGTGGACGACATCCTCGCCCTGCTGATCCGGCTGAACGAGCAGGGCGTCACCATCATCATGATCGAGCACATCATGCGCGCGGTCATGCAGTTCTCCCAGCGCCTGGTCGTGCTGGTCGCCGGCAAGAAGATCGCCGACGGCCTGCCCGCCGAGGTTGTGCGCAACCCCGAAGTGGAGCGAGCCTATCTTGGCGAGTAGCAGCCTCACCATTTCCGGCGTGGATGCCGGCTACGGCGCGATCCGCGTGCTGAATGGCGTGTCGCTGAACGTCGCGGCCGGGCAGACCGTGGCGCTGCTCGGCACCAACGGCAACGGCAAGTCCACGCTGATGAAATGCATCATGGGCATGGTCACCCCCACCGCCGGCAGCATCGTCGCCGAGATCGATGGCGCCCGGCACGAGCTGGTCGGGCTGTCAACGCAGGCCATCGTCGATCTCGGCATCGCCTTCGTGCCGGAAGGCCGCCGGTTGTTCCCGAAGCTGTCGGTGACCGAGAACCTGCTGCTCGGCGCCTACCGACAGTCCGCCCGCGCCTCGATCGCCCGTAACCTGGCCTTTTGCTACGAAGCCTTCCCCCGGTTGTCCGAACGCCGCGGCCAGCTCGCCGGTTCCATGAGCGGCGGCGAGCAGCAGATGCTGGCCCTCGCCCGCGCCCTGATGTCGGACCCGCGCATCCTGCTGATCGACGAACCCTCGGTCGGGCTGGCGCCCCTGCTGGTCAGCCGCACGATCGAGAAGATCAAGGAACTGAAAGACACCTTCAACCTGACCGTGCTGATGGCCGAGCAGAACTTCACCCAGGCCATCCGCATCGCCGATGCCGGCTATCTGATCGTGCACGGCGAGATCGTGTTCGAGGGCGCCTCGGCCGAGGCGCTGAATGACAACGAACAGATCCGGAAATTCTATCTGGGTTTGTAGCTCATGGCCCGGATGCGGCGCAGCACAATCCGGGGCCGTTCACGCTAATTCGCAAACGTATTGCACGCTTTCACCTGCCCGCTCTGCAACCCGGCCGTCAGCCATTGCACCCGCTGCTCCGACGAGCCGTGGGTGAAACTATCCGGCACCACCGCGCCGCGGCTGGATTGCTGGGCCAGCCGGTCATCGCCGATCGCGGAAGCCGTGGTCACCGCCTGGCGCACGTCGTTCTGATCGACGTTCTGGTGGCGCTGGTTCATGTGATACGCCCACACCCCCGCCAGGCAATCCGCCATCAGCTCCGTGCGCACCGACAGCGCGTTGGCGGACCGCCGGTCGGTCTGGCGTTCCGCCTGCTGCACCTTCGGCAGCAATCCGATCAGGTTCTGCACATGGTGCCCGACCTCATGCGCGATCACATAGGCGTAGGCGAAGTTGCCACCCCCTCCGAACCGGCGCTGCATGTCCTGGAAGAACGACGTGTCCAGATACAGCTTGTGATCCAGCGGGCAATAGAACGGCCCCATGGAGGATTGCGCCGTTCCGCAGCCCGATTGCGTCACCCCGGAAAACAGCACCAGGATCGGCTTTTCGTACGGCTTTCCAGCCTGCTGGGGCAGTAGCTGCGTCCAGACATCCTCGGTTTCACCCAGCACCTTGGCGACGAAATTGCCGATCTGGTCGGTCGGCGCACCCTTCTGGCCGGGCGCGGAAACCGCCGGTCCGTTGCCGCCCGTTACCATTTCCGCCCCGCCGATCAGCATCCGCGGATCGATGCCCGTGGCCCAGCCGAGCAAGGTGAGGACCACGATGGCGCCGATGCCAAGCCCACCCTTGGTCGCACCGCCCATGCCGCGGCGGTCTTCAATATTGCCGGAAGCCCGAAGGTCGTCGTCCCGCATGGATCTGCTCCTGTCGCGCTGGATCGGCTGTTTCGGTCACGGACAGCCTCCGCAGGCAAGATTCCTCCCCGCGCAAGCCAGCCACATCCAGACCGCAATGATCCGATCCTACAGGCGTCCGGCCGATCCGTAAAACCGTCCGCATCGCGCAACAGCAATCCCCGGGGGCAGCGAACCCACCGCCGCGCCGGTCGCGTCCGGTCTACTTCTTCACATCGCTGTAGGGGTACATCGCATCCCCGGTCTTGTAAGCCGGCGGCCAGAGGATCTTCTCGGCGCTCAGATCGCGGAACTGCTCGATGCCGTTCCCCGTCACGTTCTGGAACTGCACCTCCAGCACCCGCGCCTCCACCCATTCGCCATGCTCGTTGAACTGGATGGGACCGGCCACGGTCTTGAAGGTTG
This sequence comes from uncultured Alphaproteobacteria bacterium, assembly GCA_963839645.1. Lineage (GTDB taxonomy): Bacteria > Pseudomonadota > Alphaproteobacteria > Acetobacterales > Acetobacteraceae > PALSA-911. The sequence continues at coordinate 396,200 of CAWIVZ010000008.1, forward strand.
TCTTCCGCATATAGGCGGCCAGTTTTTCGTCATCCAGACTCTTGGTCGCCTCCACCGATTGCTGCAGCACCTGCATCATCGAATAGGCGAACGGCGGCAGGTAGTAGCCCAGCTGATCCACGCCGGCACCGGCCGCTTTCGCCTGATAGCGCTTCAGCATGTCCATTGCCTCCGGCGTCTCGAAGGCCGGCGTCGGCAGCCAGAAATCGTAATCCACGATGCCGTTCAGCAGCGGGCCAAGCTGCATCTTGATGGCGGTGGACTGCAAACCCACCATGCCGCCCCCGAACAGCTTGGTCTTCAGGCCGACCTCGCTGGCGGCCCGGATCATGCCCACGGTGTCGGGCGGATAGGAGGCGACGAACACCAGATCCGGATTGACCGACTGGATCGCGCGGATGATCGGGGTGTAGTCCGCGGTGCTGGGCGGATAGGTCTTGTCGTAGACGATCTTCAGCCCCTTCTCCTTGATGATCGCGCGCGCGCCATCCAGCGCATTGCGCGGAAATTCCGCGTCCGCGCCGACGATGGCGACGGTCTGCGGCTTCGGGTTCTGCGCCATCGCCACTTCAAAGAAGCCGCGGGAGAAGCTTTCCTTCGGCTTTGGGCCGCCGGTGGGGCCGAAACTGAAATAGTTCGGGTAGTTGAACTCGCTGTTCACCGCCAGGCCGAGCAGCGCAAAGAAGGTGCGGTTGTGCTGCATCACCACGGGCATCGCCGGGGCCACCATGTTGGTGGCGTAGCCGCTGGTCACCAGGTCCACCTTGTCCACGTCCAGCAGCTTCGTATAGATGCCGGGCACCGTGGATGGGTTGGACTGGTCGTCGTAATAGATCAGCTTCACCGGCCGGCCGAGCAGGCCGCCCTTGGCGTTCACCTCCTCCTCCCACAACTGCATGGCCAGCAGCGCCGCCTTGCCGTTCGGCGCCAGGCCGCCGGTCAGCGCCATGCCGAAGCCGATGGTGATGGGCTTGCCCTGCGGCTGTGCCATCGCGGGTAATGTGGACAGCGCGGAGGCGGCGAGCGTCCCGGCAAACAGGCGGCCAAAAATGCGGCGTTGCAGCATGATCCGTTATCCCCCCAGTTCGTTATCGTTGCGTTCAGCCTAAGCGAGGTGGCGCCCGCGCGCCAGCACCCCCGGCGGTTCCAGCCCCGGGGTCGCAGGTCCCGGCGGGATCGCCTATATTCGAACGGACGTCATTCAACAGGAAGCCAACCATGCAGGATCTGGACGAGTTCACCGTCACCGACGCGGTGCTGGAACAGATGGCCCGGACGACCGATCCGCGGCTGCGCCAGATCATGGAAGCCGCGGTGCGTCACCTGCATGCCTTCGCCCGCGAGGTGAACCTGACCCCCGCCGAATGGCTGGAGGGCATCAAGTTCCTCACCGCCGTTGGCCACGCCTCCACCCCGATCCGCCAGGAATTCATCCTGCTGTCGGACGTCCTCGGCGTCTCCGCCCTGGTAAACGCCCTGCACGACAAGACCGCCACCGAGCCTGCCACCCAGACCAGCCTGCTCGGCCCGTTCTACCGTGACGGCGCGCCCGAACTGCCGCCCGGCGCACAGATCGTGCGCGAGCCCGGCGCCCGGGAAATTGTGGTGCACGGCCGCGTGGTGGACAAGGACGGCCGACCGATCCCGCACGCCACGGTCCAGGTCTGGCAGACCGACGCGCACGGCCTGTACGACCTGCAGGCGAACGAGCCCGACACCATGGACGCCCGCGGCAATTTTCGCGCCGATGCCCAGGGCAACTATTATTTCCGCACCGTCCGCCCGCTCGGCTATTCCATCCCGATGGACGGCCCGGTCGGCAAAATGGTGCACACCCAGGCGCGGCACGGCATGCGCCCGTCGCACATCCATTTCCTGATCGGCGCGACCGGCTTTCGCGAACTGGTCACGGCGCTGTACTTCGGCGACGACGACAATATCGCCAGCGACACCGTGTTCGGCGTGTCCAACTCCCTGGTGGTTTCCATCGATCCGAAAGACCCCGACTGCCCGATCCCCGGCGTTCCCGGCGTGCGCTACGACTTCCAACTTGCCCATGCTTCAGCGGACGGCGAGGGCCGCGTCGGCGCCGATCCGGCCTCGATCGTGCCCGCTCATTAATCTCCCCCAGCTCACGGAAACAACGCATTGAAGCTCGGCATCGTCTCGGACGTGCATTGCAATATCGCCGGCCTGCAACGGGCGGTGGAGATGATGGGGGATATCGACGAGCTGCTCTGCCTCGGCGATTCCATCTATGAATACCGTTTTTCCAACGACGTGATCCGCTACCTGCGCGATGTCGGCGCGCATGTGATCCTGGGCAATCACGAGGAGGGCTTCCTGTCCCCCTCCGGCGTGCGGGCTCGGGAAGCCGAATGGATCGACCAATCCCTGCTCGGCTGGATGGCCGAGCAGCCGCACCGGCGCGACCTGACATTCGGCAACAAAAAGGTGCTGATGGTGCATTCCACGCCGTGGGAGCCGCGCGGGTCCTACGTGCATCCGACCAGTTCGCAGATCAAGCGCTTCGGCGAGGTCGACGCGGACTACGTGCTGTATGGCCACACGCACTACCAGATGGCCGAACGGGTGGGCAAAGTGCTGGTGATCAATCCGGGCTCGGCCGGCGATGCCCGCGACAGCCGCAACGGCCGCCAGCTCAGCTTCGCGGTATTGGACACCGCCACCGATAACGTGGTGATAACGGATTACGCAGACGGGGCCTGAAGCCCCCCATCATTGGGAGTTCAAATGGGACAAGTCCAGGACAAGGTCGCCTTCGTCACCGGCGGCGCATCCGGCATTGGCGCCGCCTGCGCCCGCACGCTGGCGCGCGAGGGAGCGAAGGTCGTCGTCACCGACCTCGATGACGCGCGCGGCAACGCGCTCGTTGGCGAAATCTCCTCCGCCGGAGGCCAGGCGATCTATCTGCACCAGGACGTCACCGACGAGGCCGGCTGGCCGGGCGCCATCGCCGCCACGGAAAAGGCCTTCGGCGGCCTGCACATCCTGGTCGCCAATGCCGGCATCGCCATCATGGGCACCGCGATCGACATGAGCCTGGCCGATTTCCGCCGGCAGAACGCGGTGAACGTCGACGGCGTGTTCCTGACGGTGAAATACGGCATCCCCGCCATGCGCCGCTCCGGCGGCGGTTCGATCATCATGATGTCCTCGGTCGCCGGGCTGCGCGGCTCGGCGGGCCTGGCCGGCTACAGCGCATCGAAGGGCGCGGTGCGGCTGTTCGCCAAATCCATCGCGCTGGAATGCGCGATCGCCGAAGACAACATCCGGGTGAACTCGGTGCATCCCGGCATCATCGTCACGCCAATCTGGACCAAGATGCCGAGCGCCGCCGGCGGTGGCGTGAACGCGCCGCTGGACCCGGACGAAATAGCCCGCAACTCCGTGCCGCTCGGCAAGCCGGCTGATCCGCAGGAAATCGCCAATGGCGTGCTGTTCCTGGCCTCGGACGCGTCCGCCCACATGACCGGATCGGAACTGGTGATCGACGGCGGCCTGACCGCCGGGCGCATCCGCCGGCTTGGATAGAAAAATCGGTCCTTTCGACGTCATCATTCTCGGCGCCGGTGCCGCCGGCCTGCTCTGCGCCTTCACCGCAGGCAGGCGGGGCCGGCGTGTGCTGCTGCTCGACCACGCGGACCAGGCCGGCAAGAAAATCCTGATCAGCGGCGGCGGGCGCTGCAACTTCACCAATCTGGACGCCAGGCCGGACCGGTTCTTTTCCAACAATCCGCATTTCTGCAAATCCGCCCTCGCCCGCTACACCCAGCACGACTTCATCGCGCTGGTGGAGAAGCACCGGATCGCCTGGCACGAAAAGACCCTGGGGCAGCTGTTCTGCGACGGCTCCGCCCGCGCCATCGTCGCCATGCTGCTGGACGAATGTGCCGCCGCCGGGGTGGATGTGCGCCTGTCGCACCGCATCACCGAAATCGCCAGATCGGACCGTTTCCGCGTCGCCACCGACCACGGCGAGCTCACCGCCGACGCGCTGGTGCTCGCCACCGGCGGACCGTCTATTCCGAAGATGGGCGCCACCGGCTTTGCCTATCAGGTCGCGGACCAGTTCGGCCTGAAGCTGGTGCCGCCGCGCCCGGCCTTGGTCCCGCTGACCTTCGCCGGCGAGGAACTGGCCCTGATGCAGCCGCTCGCCGGTGTGGCGACCGAGGTGATCGCCACCTGCAACCGCAAGAGTTTTCGCGAAAGCCTGCTGTTCACCCATCGCGGCCTCTCCGGCCCCGCGATCCTGCAGATTTCCTCTCTTTGGCAGCCGGGAATGCCGATCACGCTCGACCTGCAGCCGGGGCAGGATGCCGGCGCCGCGCTGCTGGCGCGCAAGCACGCCCGGCCCAAGGCCGAGCTGAAAACCGTCCTGGCGGAAACCCTGCCGCAACGCCTCGCCCAGGCCCTGGTGCAATCCGGCTATCCGGCAAAGCCGATCGGCGAAATCCCCGACAAGGACCTGCACCGCCTGGCCGCACGGCTGAAGCGCTGGTCCCTCACCCCCTCCGGCACCGAGGGCTACGCCAAGGCCGAGGTCACGATCGGCGGGATCGACACCGACGGTCTGTCCTCTCAGACCTTGCAAGCGAAAAACGTGCCCGGCCTGTACGCCATCGGCGAAGCCGTGGACGTGACCGGCTGGCTCGGCGGCTACAATTTCCAATGGGCCTGGTCCAGCGGCTGGTGCGCCGGCATGGCGGTCTGATAGGATTGGTTCATGGACATGCAAGCCACCGCCGCCCGGCACCATAACTATCCCGACCAGCTGATCCGCCAGATCATGACCGAGGTGAAGACCATCGCCCTGGTCGGCGCCTCCAACAATCCGGCCCGCCCCAGCTACATCGTGACCAAATACCTGTCCGAGCGCGGCTTCAAGGTGCTGCCGGTCAATCCGGGCCTCGCCGGCCAGACCATCGTCGGGCTGCCGGTCTATCGCTCCCTCGCGGACTTGCCCGAACCGGTCGACATGGTGGAGATCTTCCGCAATTCCGAAGCCGCCGCGGGGATCACCGACGAGGCGCTGGCCATGCCTACTCCGCCCAAGGTGATCTGGATGCAGCTCGGCGTGCACAATTTGACCGCCGCCGCCAAGGCCGAGGCAAGGGGCATCCGTGTCATCATGAACCGCTGCCCCAAAATCGAATATGGCCGGCTATCCGGCGAGATCGGCTGGCAGGGAATCAATTCGCGGATCCTGTCGTCGAAAAAGCCGAAGATGGCGCTGAAGGGCGTGCAGAAACGCACGATCTGAGGTCACGGCGAAGGCTTGAACGCCGTGCCCTTGCGCAACTGATCGGGCGGGAGCGGGCGGCTGAACAGATAGCCCTGCCCTTCGTCACAACCGATCTCCGTCAGGAAGTCCCGCTGTTCGACGTACTCGATGCCCTCGGCGACCACGCGCAGCCCCAGCGCATGGCCGGTCTCCACCACCGCGCGCACGATCGCCGCGTCCTCCCGCTCCTGCGGCAGGCCGTGCACCAGGGAGCGGTCCAGCTTCAGCACCGTCAGCGGCAGCCGGCGCAGCATCGCCAGGCTGGCATAGCCGGTGCCGAAATCGTCCAGCGCCAGCCCGACGCCGATATCGCGCAGCGCCGACAGGCCGAGCAGCGCATCGAGGTCGATATGGATCAGCATCGACTCGGTCAGTTCCAGTTCCAGCCGTTCCGGCGCCAGCCCCGACGCTTCCAGCGCCGCCGCGACCTGGTGCAGCAACACCCCGTCCGCGATCTGCCGGGCCGATACGTTGACCGAGACCGATGGCGCCGAGAACCAGGCCCCGGGTACAGCCCAGCCGGCCGCCTCCTGGCAGGCGGCGCGCAGCACCCAGCCGCCGATGGTCAGGATCAGGCCGCTGTGCTCGGCCAGCGGAATGAAGCTCATCGGCGGCACCATGCCGCGGCGGCGATGCGGCCAGCGGAGCAGCGCCTCCGCGCCGGTCACGGCTCCCGAAGACAGGGCCAGCCGCGGCTGATACTGCACCTGGAACGCTTCCCGCTTCACCGCATCGCGCAAATCCCGCTCCAGCCGCCGCTGCTCGGCTACCTCCGCACGCGGGTCCATCACCGATATCGGCCCCGGTCCGGACGACATGCCGGACGACACACCCGATTGGGGCGACAGACCGGCCCGGCTGGAATTCCCTGCGACATCGGCAGCAAAAAACATTGGATGATCCCGAAAACTGCGACACCGCGCAGAATTCCATGCCAATGCCTGCGATGTTCTTAAGTTCCAGCGATATTTTTGGCTCACGGCGCAAATTTGTGTCGCATGGAACGCGATAAGCCCAAGACCACGCGCTTTGTCCCATGCCCCGCGCGCGCCTTAGCACTTCCTTCACCCGACCCTGGTCTCATCGCTGCAGCGTATTCCGCATCCTACCTCCCTCCCTGGCGCGCATCCCGTCCGAACGAAGCTGGAACCGGCATGACCCCTCCCGATGCAACAGCGACGGACCCCTTCCCATCCGATAACGCAACGCCCGCGATCTGCGCCCTGGATCACCGCCTGTTCAGCCAGCTCAAGGCGCCCCTCTTCCGCCGCTCGGAAACCGACAACACGCCGGTCATGGTCATCCGCCTGGGCGAGCGGGACGCCGCAATCCCGTTGCGCGCCCTGCAGAACGAATGCGGAATCGAGGACGACAGTCCCGACGGCCGCATGCTCGGCCTGATCGCCGAATCACTCGACTATGTGACGGGATTGCGCATCGGCGACGCGCTGCCGCCGGAGGTCTGTACCGGGGAAGCCAGCTGGGAGCCGGATCCCATCCACCTGAAACTCGCCGCCACGCGCCTGCAATTGCAACTCGTCCACTGGCTGGGCGCGAGTTCTGGCCGGGAACAGCCGAACCTGGACGCGGACGCCCTGCTGCAAGCCGCGGACGACCCCGCCTTGCGCCAGCAGGTGCAGGAAGCGTTCGACCAGGCCGCCCTCGCGCTTGGTCTGCCGGACGCGACCGAGGTGGTCTCCGGGCTGGAGGATCTGGCCCGGGAGCTCGCCTATATCGAGGCGCTGCGCGACCGCCTGCTCCGCCGCGTTCGTTCGGTCACGCGGAAGCTGGCGCCCGGAACTCTCGGCCTGCGCAGCAACTCCTCACGCTTGGAAACCCTGACCCAGGTACGCCGCCTGTCCAGCGCGGCCCTGAAGCAGATCGCCGCCCGTTTCGACGAACTGGACGCGCAGACCGGGGAAGTGATGGCCGCCCTGCGCAACGCCGACAGCCAGCGTACCTTCATCCGCTCCAACCGCGACTGGCTGTACCGCAGCCAGCGCGCCTGGGAACCATTGTTGAGGGACTGGGACCCGATTACCGACATGCACGACGAAGAATTCTGGCCACTGCTGGTCCGCAGCTATCAGTTCCTGGCGCCACGCTTCATGGCCGTCACCGAATGGACCATGGTCACCCGCCAGTTGCCGCGCAAGAAGAGCCAGATGCAGGCGCAAATGATCTGGTGAGCCGGCATGGACCCGGTATTGACCCTTTGACCGCCGATCGCGCAGGGTCTTGGTCCGCTGACCGATCAGGGCCCGACGATGAAACCTTCCAGCACCGCCCCTGCCTTTCACCACGTCGCCATCCGCGCGACGGATTTCGACCGGACCGTAAAATTCTACACCGAAGGCCTCGGCTTCGAGGTTCATCACGAATTCGCCGTCCCCGGCCGGATCGACCGTGCCGCCTTCCTCGATGCCGGCGACGGGCGCTACATCGAGATCTTCGGCCAGGGCTCGTCCGTCCAATCCGAAGGCCGCCGCCGCCGCCCGGACGAGGAACGCACCGAGGGCACCCTGCTGCATTTCTGCCTGCGCGTCGCAAACACTGAGGCCGCCTATGCGAAGGCGCTGGCCGCCGGCGCCGAATCTCGCGTCGCGCCGCGAACGGCCACCATCGGCCAGGCCCCGCTGGTGGAAGTCCGCATCGCGTTCGTTACAGGCCCGGATGGAGAAGTGATCGAGTTCCTGCAGAGCGAGCAGATCTAGGCCTGCCATCTAAAAACCGGCGCCGGGCTCCGCCAGGTAGATGTCCTCCGCCGGCGTATTCGTCCGTCCCAGAATGGCATTGCGATGCGGAAAGCGGCCGAACCGGCGGATCACGTCACGGTGGCGATGGGCGTAGTCGATGGTCCGGGCCATGTCCGGCTCGCCCGCCAGGGTTTCGAACAGAGCCACGGAGCGGTCCTGGTCGGCCAGGTCCTCCGAATGCTCGAACGGCAGATACAAAAACACCCGCTCCACCGGCGTCAAAGCTCTCTCGAACCCCGCCGCGATCGCCGCATCGGCGATCGCGCGCGCGGCCGGATCGCCGGCGAAGGCCAGTGGCGATCCGCGGTGGATGTTGCGCGGGAACTGATCCAGCAGGATCACCAGCGCCAGCGCGCCGCGCGGGTTGGCCGCCCAGCCATCCAGAGCGCCCCGCAAAGCCGCCGCAAGGGCATCGCGAAAGCCCCGGCACGCGGTATCGAACAGGTCGGTGCGCTTGAACCAGACCTCCCGCCACACGCCGGGCCCGTCGGCGAACCAGAACGCCAGCACATCGTCCGGCGTCATCCCCCCAGCGCCCGATCCAGCACCCGCACCGAGTGCACCGCCTGCCGCCCCGACAGGTCCGCGATCTGGTGCCGGCAGGAGGTCCCGTCCGCGACCACGATGTCGCCCTCGCCGGCCTTGCGGATCGCCGGGATCAGGTCGCGCTCGGCCATCGCCACGGATACGTCGTGCGTCTCCGCCTGATAGCCGAACGCCCCCGCCATGCCGCAGCAGGACGACGCCACGGGCTTCACGTCCAATCCCGGCACGCGGCCGAGCATCGCCAGCGCATCGGGAAACGCGCCAAAACTCTTTTGGTGGCAATGGCCGTGCACATGCGCCACCCCCTCCACCGGGCGCAGCGCCAGGTCCGGCTTCACCTTGGCCAGGAATTCCGACAGGAGCATCGCCCGCCCGGCCAGATCGTCCGCCGCCGGGCCGGGCAGCAGGGAGCGGAACTCGTCGCGCAGGGTCAGCAGGCAGGACGGCTCGAGCCCGATCACCGGCAAGCCGCCGGCCAGCGCCTTCATCGTCCGCGCCGCCTCGGCGCGCGCGCGATCGACCATGCCGGCGGCCAGATAGGTTCGTCCGCAACAAAGCGGCCGGCCGCCGGCGCCTGGCACCACGGCGCGATACCCGCACGCCGCCAGCACCCGCACGGCGGCGCGCAAATTTTCCGGCTCAAAGTACCGGTTGAACGTGTCCGCCAGCAGCAGCACGTCGCCCTTCATCGCCACTGGCGCCGCCGCCTCTTCGTCGCGAAACGCATCGCGCCGCCATTCCGGCAGGCTGCGTTTGGCCGACAACCCCAGCCAGCGTTCAGTCAGCCGCCGCAGCGGCGCCATCCGGTTGCGCAGGTTCAGCACCGGTGCCAGCCGGGACGCCCATCCGGCATAGCGCGGCAAATCCGCCACCAGCCGCTCGCGCAGCCTCACGCCATGCCGGTCGACGCGAACGGCCATCACCTCGATCTTCATCTTCGCCATGTCCACGCCGGTCGGGCATTCGCGCCGGCACGCCTTGCAGGAGACGCACAGTGCCATCGCCTCGGCCACCGCATCGGAGGCCATCGCATCGGCGCCAAGCTGTCCGGTCAGCGCCAGGCGCAGCGTGTTCGCCCGCCCGCGCGTCAAGTGGATTTCATCGCGCGTCGCCCGGTAGCTCGGACACATCACGCCAGCGTCGAAGCTGCGGCAGGTGCCGTTGTTGTTGCACATCTCCACCGCACCCAGCATGCCGCCGAGCGGGCCGGGATGGTCGGACCAGTCCAGCTTCGGGGTGAAATCCGGCGCCGCGGCGTAGCCCGGCGGATAGCGCAGCAGCGTGCGGTCATCCATGCGCGGCGGACGCACCACCCGTCCAGGGTTCAGCATGCCGGCGGGGTCGAAGGCATCCTTCACCGTCTCGAACGCCCGCACGATGCGCGGGCCGAACATGGTTTCGTGGAACTCGCTGCGCACGATGCCGTCGCCGTGCTCGCCGCTGTGCGATCCCTTGTATTCGCGCACCAGGGCGAAGCACTCCTCGGCCACCTCGCGCATCTTCCGCACGTCCGCCGGATCCTTCATGTTCAGCACCGGACGGACATGCAGGCAGCCGACCGAGGCGTGGGCGTACCAGGTGCCCTTCGAGCCGTGCCGCTCGAACACGCTGTTCAGCCGCTCGGTGTAATCGGCCAGATCCTCCAGGTCGACGGCGCAATCCTCAATGAAGGAGACCGGCTTTCCCGTCCCCCTTCATCGACATCATGATGTTCAGCCCAGCCTCGCGCACCGAGGCGATCGCCGCCTGGAACCCGGCATCGACCGCCCGCACCACCGCACGGCCCCGCGATGCCCCAGATCGCCCATCAGGGCTTCCAGGTCATCGAGCTTTGCCAGCAGGGGGCCGTCCGCATCGCCATGGAACTCGACGATCAGCAGGCTGTCCGGCTCGCCGATCAGCATCTTGTCGATCGTCTCGCGATAGATCGGGATGCGAGCGGCCGAGGTCGATCATCGTCCGGTCGACCAGTTCCACCGCCTCCGGATCGAGCGCGACGATGTGACGGGATGCCTCCATCGCCTTGCGGAAGGTCGGGAACTGGCAGATGCCGAGGATCTTCCGCGGCTTGATCGGGTGCAGGATCAGCTCGACCGCCGCCGAGAACGCCAGCGTGCCTTCCGATCCCACCAGGATGCGCGCCAGATTGTCCCGCCCCGCCGCGCGGGCCGCCGGCGTCAGCGCGTCGATGTTGTAGCCGCCGACCCGGCGCAATTGCCTGGGAAACCGCGCCGCGATCTCCTCGGCCTCCTCTGCCCCCAGGGCGCGGAGCCGCTGGATCAGGTCGGCGATGCCGGCCGGCGTATCGCCACCCAAGTTACCGGAGGCCGCGCCGAACCGGTGGCGGGAGCCGTCGGCCAGGATCGCGTCGATGGCGCTGACATTGTCCGCCATCAGGCCGTAGCGGATGGATTTCGACCCGCAGGAATTGTTCGCCGCCATGCCGCCGATGGTGCAGCGCGCATGAGTGGACGGATCGACCGGGAAGAACAGCCCGTGCGGACGCAAAGCCGCGTTCAGGTGACCGAGCACCAGGCCGGGCTCCACCAGCGCCCGCCGCCCGTCCGCGTCCACATGCAGCACCCGGCGCAGATGCTTGGAGCAGTCGATCACCAGCGCCCGGTTCACCGTCTGGCCGCACTGGCTGGTGCCGCCGCCGCGGGCCAGCACGGGAATGCCGTATTCCCGGGCAATGCCGAACGCCGCCTGCACGTCGGCAATCGTCTCCGGCACGATCACGCCGAGCGGATCGACCTGATAGATCGACGCGTCCGTGGCGTAGCGTCCGCGGCTCGCCCGGTCGAACAGCACCTCGCCCTGGATTTCCCGCGCCAGCCGTGCCGCCAGACCGGGATCGCCCGTCAGGATCGCGGCGGGAAGCGGTGCATTCATGGCTCAGGTCTCCTAAATCCGCGCCATGCTTTGCCCAGCCCTACCCGCTTTGCAATGGCGCCGGGGGCGGCCGGGGAAGGGAAGTAAGGCCAGGGGGCTCTGCCCCCTGGACCCCCGCCAAAGGCTAGCCTTTGGAATCCTTCCATTTGTTTGGGAGTGCAAAGGGGGCCTACTCGGATCTTGCAAGGTCTCGAGTAGGCCCCCTTTTCACTCCCAAACCAGTAGCGGGTTCTAAGGGCTTGCCCTTAGCGGGGTCCAGGGGCAGCGCCCCTGGCCTTACTTCCTTCCCCGACCGCCCCCGGCGGATTGGCAATCGGGCGTGGCTGTGCTTTCTGTCCGCCCGCCCGAGGAGCAACAAAGATGTCCAAATACCAAGCCGGCCGCCATTTCCTGCATACACCCGGGCCCGACCAACGTGCCCGACCGCGTGCTGCGCGCCATGCACCGCGCCCCGATCAACCATCGCGGCCCGGAATGGGGCGCGATCGGCCGGGAAGTCGTGGTCAATCTGCGCAAGATCTTCGGCACCGAGGGCATCGTCGCGATCTTTCCGGCTTCCGGCACCGGCGCCTGGGAGGCCGCCCTGCTCAACACCCTCTCGCCCGGTGATCAGGTGCTGATGAGCCATACCGGCTGGTTCGCCCATCTGTGGGTGCAGATGGCGCAACGGCTCGGCCTGGAGCCGGTGCTGCTGGAAACCGACTGGCGCCGCGGCGCCGACGTGGCCGCCATCGAGGAACGCCTGACCGCCGATAAGTCTCACAAGATCAAAGCTGTCTGCGTCGTTCATAACGAGACATCGACTAGCTGCATGACCCATGTGCTGCCGGTGCGCCAGGCGATGAACCGCACCGGCCACCCGGCGCTGCTGATGGTGGATGCGATCTCCTCGCTCGCCTGCTCGGACTTCCAGCACGATGCCTGGGGCGTGGACGTGACGATCTCCGGCTCGCAGAAGGGCCTGATGATCCCGCCCGGCCTGTCCTTCAACGCCATTTCCGCCAAGGCCCTGAACGCGATGAAGTCGGCGAAACTGCCGCGCAGCTATTGGGACTGGGAGCCCCTGGTCACCGCCAACACCACCGGCTTCTTCCCCTACACCCCGGCCGAGAATCTGATGTTCGCGCTGAACGAGGGGCTGAAGATGCTGCTGGAGGAAGGCCTGCCCAACGTCTATGCCCGCCATGAGCGCTACGCCGAGGCCACCCGCCGCGCGGTGCGCACCTGGGACCTGGAACTGCAATGCCAGGACCCGCAATGCTATTCGCCCGGCGTGACGGCGATCCGCACGCCCGACGGCCACAGCGCCGACAACCTGCGCAACGTCATCCTGGAGAAATTCAACATGGCGCTGGGCAACGGCCTCGGCCAGATCACCGACAAGGTGTTCCGGATCGGCCATATGGGCGATTTCGGCGAGTTGCAGCTGATCGGCGCGCTCGGCGGGGTGGAAATGGGCATGCGGGTCGCCGGCGTGCCGCACAAATCCGGCGGCGTGCAGACAGCGGTGGATTATCTGGCCGGAAACGCCTGATCTTCAACAATATTAGGGGAGCACGACCATGATCGATGTCTGGACCTGGCCGACGCCGAACGGCCACAAGGTGCACATCGCGCTCGAGGAGCTCGGGCTTCCCTACAACGTTATCCCGATCAACATCGGCAAGGGCGACCAGTTCAAGCCGGAGTTCCTGGCGATCACGCCGAACCACCGCATCCCCGCGATCGTCGATCCCGACGGGCCGGGCGGCAAGCGGGTGGAGCTGTTCGAGTCCGGCGCCATCCTGATCTATCTGTCGGAAAAGACCGGCGGCCGGCTGGTCCCCACCGACCCGATCGCGCGCTACACCTGCCTGCAATGGCTGATGTTCCAGATGGGCGGCGTCGGGCCGATGTTCGGCCAGTACAACCACTTCGCCAACTACGCCAACGACAAGATCCCCTACGCGATCGAGCGCTACACCAACGAGGTCGCCCGCCTGCACCGGGTGCTCGACAAGCGCCTGTCCGAAGCCGCCTACCTCGCCGGTGACGAGTATTCGATCGCCGACATCGCCACCTTCCCCTGGGTGCGCAACCCGGAGCGCCGCAACATCGACCTGGCCGTCTATCCGAACGTCAAGCGATGGCATGACGCCATCGCCGCCCGCCCGGCGGTCCGGCGCGGGGTGGAGGTGCTGTCGGAAAATCAGCGCAAGGGCGCGATGACCGACGCCGAAAAGGAAGTGATGTTCGGCAAGACCCAATTCGCAGCCAGGTAAACTGGGTCCGCCGCATCGCATCCTGCTACACTGCCCCGCGCCCCGCCGACCCGGGACGCGCGTTGACCGTCCAACCCTGCCCAGCCAGGATGCGCCGCATGATCTTGCTCATCGATAACTACGACAGCTTCACCTTCAATCTCGTGCATTTCCTCGGCGATGTCGGCGGCATCTGCGATGTCCGCCGCAACGACACGTTGAGCGTGGCCGAGGCGATGGCCCTGGCGCCGGAGGCGATCGTGCTGTCGCCCGGACCGTGCACGCCGAACGAGGCTGGCATCTGCGTCGACCTGATCAAGGCGGCCGCCGGCAAGATCCCGATCCTGGGCGTCTGCCTCGGGCATCAGGCCATCGGCCAGGCCTTCGGCGGCCAGGTGGTGCGCGCGAAGGTGCCGATGCACGGCAAGGTCACCCAGGTTCTGCACGAAGGCAGCGACATCTTCGCCGGCCTGCCGTCGCCCTTCGCGGCCACGCGCTATCACAGCCTGATCGTCGACCGGGCCACGCTGCCGGAGGTTCTGGTGCCGACCGCCTGGACCGAGGGCGGCCCTGGGGATGGCATCCTGATGGGCCTGCGCCACCGCGCGCTGCCGATCTTCGGGGTGCAGTTCCACCCCGAGAGCATCGCCAGCGAACACGGCCATGAATTGCTGGCGAATTTCCTGGCGATCGCGCGCGGCTCCAACAAGCCTGCCCTCGCCGCCTGAGACGAACCCGGAAACATGTCGAGTAACCTGAAGCCGGTCCTGGCGCGGCTCGCCGTCCGGCGAAACCCTGTCGGAGGCCGAGGCGGAAGCCGCCTTCGGCATCATCATGTCCGGCGAGGCGACGCCCGCGCAGATCGCCGGCCTGCTGATGGCGATGCGCGTGCGTGGCGAGACGGTGCCGGAGCTTACCGGCGCGGTGCGGGCGATGCGCGCGCGGATGACTGGCGGTGGAAGCCCCGCCCGGCGCGATCGATGTCTGCGGCACCGGCGGGGACAATGCCGGCACGCTGAACGTCTCCACCGCCGTGACCTTCGTGCTGGCCGGCGCAGGCAGTGCCGGTGGCCAAGCACGGCAACCGCGCGCTGTCCTCGCGCACCGGCGGGGCCGATGTGCTGACCGCGCTCGGCGTGAACGTGGACGTGCCGGTGGAACGGCTGGCGGGCATCCTGCGCGCGGCCAACTGCGCCTTCCTGTTCGCGCCGCGCCATCACGCCGCCTTGCGCCACGCCGCCGGGCCGCGGGTGGAACTGGGCACGCGCACGATCTTCAACCTGCTGGGCCCGCTGGCCAATCCGGCCCGGGTGAAGCGGCAATTGACCGGCGTGTTCTCCCCCGCCTGGGCCCGCCCGATGGCGGAAACCCTGGCCCGCCTCGGCAGCGAGGCCGCCTGGATCGTGCATGGCCAGGGCCTGGATGAACTGACGGTGGCCGGCGAGAACCAGGTCGTGGCGCTGGCCAACGGCGAGATCCGCGAATTCGTGGTAACGCCGGAGGATGCCGGATTGGCGCGCGCGCCGATCGAGGCGATCCGCGGCGGCGACGCGGAGACCAACGCGGCGGCGATGCTGGCGCTGTTTCATGGCGCCGCCGGGCCGTATCGCGATACCGTGCTGCTGAACACCGCGGCCGCGCTGATCGTCGCCGGCAAGACCGATGATCTGCGCAGCGGCGTGGCCACGGCGGCACGCTCGCTCGACACCGGCGCGGCGATGGCCGCGCTGGAGACACTCAAGCGCGAAACCGCGTGAACGGAGCCGGCAATGGCTGAGGCAAAACTGGCCGAACAGGACGCATTGGCGCGGATCTGCGCCGACACGCTGGCGGAGGTCGGCACGGCGCAAGGCAACGACGGGACTCGGCGCTCTGGAGTCGCGAATCGCCGAATCGGCCGATCGGCCACGGGGATTCGCCGCCGCGCTGACCCGCGCCGTGGAACGCGGCGGCCATGGCCTGATCGCCGAGATCAAGAAGGCGTCGCCCTCCGGCGGCCTGATCCGCCCGGAATTCGATCCGCCCGCTTTGGCCCGCGCCTACCGGCAGGGCGGCGCGACCTGCCTGTCCGTGCTGACCGACGGGCCGTATTTCCAGGGCAGCGAGGCCGATCTGCGCGCCGCCCGCGCCGCCGTGGACCTGCCGGTGATCCGCAAGGATTTCATGCTCGATCCCTGGCAGATCGCCGAAAGCCGGGCGATGGGTGCGGACTGCATTCTGCTGATCCTGGCCGCCCTGTCCGACGCCCAGGCGGCGGAGCTGGAACAGGCGGCGCATCGGGCTTGGCATGGACGTGCTGGCGGAGGTGCATGACCAGCCGGAACTGGAACGCGCGCTGCGGCTGAAGACCCCGTTGATCGGGATAAACAATCGCAATCTCAAGACATTGAAGACCGATCTTTCGACAACCGAGCAACTTGCCGCCGCTGGTGCCGGCGGACCGGGTGCTGGTCGCCGAAAGCGGCATCCGCACCCATGCCGATATCCTGCGCCTGCAGGCGGTTGGCGCCCGGCGCTTCCTGGTCGGGCGAAAGCCTGATGCGCCAGCCGGACGTGACGGCGGCCACGCGGGAACTGCTGGGTCTCCAATGAGCGACCTCACCCATTTCGACGCCGCCGGCAACGCGGCCATGGTCGATGTGACCGACAAGGCCGTCACCGACCGCACCGCCACCGCGCGCGGCCGGGTCGTCATGCAGCCGGAGACCCTGGCGCTGATCCTGCGCGGGGACGCCAAGAAGGGCGACGTGCTCGGCGTCGCCGGCTCGCCGGCATCATGGCCGCCAAGCGCACCGCCGACCTGATCCCGCTCTGCCATCCGCTGCCGATCACCTCGGTGGCGGTGGAACTGGCCCCCGATCCCGAGCACAACGCCGTGGAGATCGCCGCCACCGTGCGCACCACCGGGCCGCACCGGCGTGGAGATGGAGGCGCTGACCGCCGCGCGCGTGGCCGCATTGACGGTCTACGATATGTGCAAGGCGGTGGATCGCGGCATGCGCATCGAGGCGCATCCGGGTGGTCGAGAAATCCGGCGGCAAGTCGGGCGACTACCGCCAGGATTAGGGGAAAGCCCGATCATGATCAGCGTCGACGAAGCCCGCGCGCGCATCCTCGCCGGCCTGCACCCGACCCCGGTCGAGATCGTCGGCGCTGGCCGCCGCCTGGAACCGTGTCACCGCTGCCCCGGTCATCGCCCGGCTGACGCAGCCGCCGGCGCGATGTCTCGGCCATGGACGGCTACGCGCTGCGCGCGGCCGATGGCGCGCTGGGCGCGCGGCTGGGCGTGATCGGCGCCGCGCCGGCCGGCCATCCCTTCCCCGGCCAGCGTCGGGCCGGGCCAGGCGGTGCGGCTGTTCACCGGCAGCGTCGTGCCGGACGGCGCCGACGCGATCCTCTGCAGGAGGACGCCGACCCGCGAGGGCGACCGCATCACCGTCAACGAGGCCGTGCACCGCCGGGCGGCACATCCGCCGCGCCGGGCAGGATTTTGCCGCCGGCGACGCCGTGATCCCCGCCGGGCGCCGCCTGACTGCGCGCGATATCGGCCTGGCCGCCGCCGCCAACCATCCCTGGATCACCGTGCATCGCCGCCCGCGCGTCGCGATCCTGGCCACCGGCGACGAGATCGCGCTGCCCGGCGAGCCGATCCCCGCCGGCGGCATCGTCAGTTCCAACTCGCACGCCCTGGCCGCCCTGGTGCGCGCCGGCGGCGGCGAGCCGATCGTGCTGCCGGTCGCCGGCGACGACCGCGACGCCATCGCCGCCGTCGCCGATCAGGTGGCCGGCGTCGACCTGCTGGTCACCACCGGCGGCGCCAGCGTCGGCGACCACGACCTGGTGCATCGAGTCGCTGACCCGCCGCGGCCTGGCGGTGGATTTCTGGCAGATCGCCATGCGGCCGGGAAAGCCGCTGATGCTTCGGCGACATGGGCGCCGTGCCGATGCTCGGCCTGCCGGGCAATCCGGTCTCGGCGCATGGTCTGCGGCGATCCTGTTCCTGCTGCCGGCGCTGGCGCGGCTGTGCGGCCTGCCCGGCGACCCGCCGCCGACGGTCTCGGCGCTGCTGGGCGCGGCGCTGGCGGCGAACGACCACCGCGCCGATCATCTGCGGGCCACGCTCGACGCGCGACGACGGCCGGGCGGCTGGTGGCGACCCCGTTCCCGGTGCAGGACTCGGCCATGCTGCGGCGGCTGGCGCTGGCGGATGCGCTGATCCTGCGCGCGCCGCACGCGCCGGCGCTGACCGGCGGGCGCCGAGGTGGCCGTGATTCGCCTGGATTCGCTGGGAATCTGATACCGGTTTTCGCGACTCGCCGGCGTCGATGAGACGATGTCGCTTGACGACGCGGACGAGAACCTATCTAGAACATCCGCCAGTTGCCGGTTTGTTCCGATTGCTTCCCCGCACCAGAACCGGGTCATTCGAGGGAAACGGGCGTCCCATGCTGACCCGCAAGCAGCACGAATTGCTGGTCTTCATCGACCGCCATCTGAAGCCCACCGGCTTCTCGCCCAGCTTCGAGGAGATGAAGGACGGCGCTGCAGCTGAAGTCGAAATCCGGCATCCACCGGCTGATTTCGGCGCTGGAGGAGCGTGGCTTCCTCAGCGCCGCCACCATCGCGCCCGCGCGCTGGAGGTGGTGCGGCTGCCCGGACGACCTGGCCGCGCGCGGTCTGGCCGACGACCGGCGGACGAGGCGAGCGCCGACGCCGCGCTTCGCGCCCAACGTCATCCGCGGCGACTTCACCGCGCGCCTGCCCGGCGTGCGCGCGCCGACGAGGCGGCGGCGGTGCAACTGCCGCTGTATGGCCGCATCGCCGCCGGCATGCCGATCGAGGCGCTGCGCGACAGCGGCAGCTCACGTCGAGGTGCCGACGGCCATGCTGGGCAGCGGCGAGCACTACGCGCTGGAGGTCGCCGGCGATTCGATGGTCGACGCCGGCATCCTGGACGGCGACACCGTGATCATCCGCAAGACCGACACCGCCGAGAACGGCGCAGATCGTCGTCGCGCTGGTGGACGACAACGAGGTGACGCTGAAGCGGCTGCGCCGGCGGGGCAATTCGATCGCGCTGGAGCCGGCCAACGCGCGGCACAAGCCGCAAATCTTTCCGGCCGACCGGGTGAAGGTGCAGGGCCGGCTGGTGGGGCTGCTGCGCCGCTACTGACAATTTTGATTGCCTGGGCCTATTGCCAGCTCTCGATCTCCCCGTTCCGGCGCAGCACTCTGGCCGGCTTGGGGAATTGCTGGACCGGCTTGCCGAACAGCCAGCCCTGGCCGTAACCGATCCCCAATGTCGCGGCGAGCGAGGCGCCAGCCTCGTCCTCGATCATCTCGCCGATGACCTGGGTGCCGATCTCCTTGCACAGCACGCAGATCGAGCGGATCAGCGCCCGCTCCCGCGGATGTTTGCGGGCGGCGTTCAGGAAAGGCCCGTCGATCTTCACGAAATCCACGTCGAAACGGCGCAGGTAGCTGTAGGCCGCCGCCCCTGCCCCGAAATCATCCAGGCATACCGCATGCCCCAGCCGGCGCAGCCACCGCAGGAAGGCGGATGCGTCCTCCAGATCGTCCACGGCGGATGATTCCGTCAGTTCGAACAGCAGCCGGTGGCGCAACGTCGCAAACGGCTTCACCAGGTCGCTCAGTGCCCCGCGGAACGCGGCGTTCTGCACCGAACGGCCGGACAGATTGATCGCAAGGCTCACGCCCGGGTTCTGATCGAGCGTTTCGATCGCGCGGCGGCAGACAGCGAGATCGAGCTCCGCGACCAGGCCCATGTCCTCGCTGAACGCGATCGTCTCAAAGGTGTTGGCGTTCCCGGGAAAGCGGGACAGCGCTTCATGATGGTGGATCGCGCGCCCGGACAGCGCCACCACCGGCTGGTAGACCAGCACGAATTCCCCCTGCGCGATCACCCGGCGGGTCTCGGCGAACCGGCTGACCGTCGCGTTCACCGCCGCCGACAGCCCATCCTGCAGCGAGGAGATGGTGAAATCGTCACCCTGGGAAGCGACGAAATGGTTCATCGCATAGGTCAGCGCGAGGCCGGCATCGCCATCGCTCAGGCCGCTCTGCGACAGATCGATCCGGGCGATGCGCGACCCGATCCGCCCGTCCGCAACGCCGGCGCCGCGAATGGCCTGGCTGAGATCCGCGACCAGGGCGGCGTCCCGGTTCAGATCGCCGCCGGCCTTGGTCACGATCCCGAACGCATCCTCGCTCAGTCGCCCGGCGGTGTCGCCGCCGACGGAGGGGGCGCGTAGCGCCGCGCCGATCTCCTCCATCAGCGTCGCGGCGCGATCCGGCTGCAACTGCCGCGCGGCGCCGGACAGGCCGGAGAGATGCAGCAGCTTGAGCTGCCGGGCGCCGATTTCGTCAGCGGCAGCGCGGCTGGCCGCCTCCTGCAGCGCTTCCAGCGTCAGCAGCCCGGTCGCCGCATCACGCGGCTGGTCGGCAGGCGTCAAAATGACCGGCAGCAGCGTAGCGCTGAGAAACACGCGGTCGGTCGGACTCTGGCAGCCGGCAGCCACCAAACAGCACCCGGACGGCGCTGCCGTCGGCGCGCGCCATCCACAGCGCCGACGGATCGATTCGGCCAAGCGACCGGATCTGCGCCAGCAAGCGGCGAAGCAGCTTCCGGTCGGGCGCGGCCACGATATCCGCGACCGGCATACCCGGAAGAACTTCGGCCCTCAGGCCAAGTACAGCCTGGGAAGCACCGGTGGCAGCGACGATCCGGCCGTCAATGCCGGCTTCGATCAGCAGATCCGCCGCGGCAAAGGCGAAAGCGACATGGCGGTCCCGTTCCAGGCGCATCCAATCGATCGGCGGCACCGCTGGCGGCCGGCTTGTGGGACTTGTCATGCTCTGGCCTTCATCATCAACCCGGCGCTCCGCTTCGGCCGGCGGACGCGGGCACACCCTAGCGCGAGCGGATTGAACGATTCGTTCAACCGGTTGATTTCAGCTTTGCGATTTAACCCTCCTGGCGGAACGCATCGGCGATCCGACGCACCGCGCCGGCCGCATCCACAAGCAGCACGTCGAAGCGAACCCCTGCCCCGCCCCAGCCCGCATCGGCCCATTCCGGATGCATGGCCAGCAGGATCTCCGCCGCCGCCAGCAGCCGGGCGCGCTGGCGGGGGGACAGCGACAATGCGGCGCCCGACAAGGTCGGCCTGGCCTTCACCTCGATGATCGCCAGCACCCCATCCTTGCCGGCAACCGCGTCCACTTCACCAGCCGCCGTGCGCAGGCGGCGGCCGAGCACGGTCCAGCCGTCCCGCGCCAGGGCCGCGCAGGCGGCGTCCTCGGCGGTCACGCCCAGGGCGTAGGCACGCCCACCGCGTCGTTGGCGATTTGTCATGAGCCCGACATTTCCCGATTGACGTGGGGGATGGCAACATCGCCCGCGTCTTCACACCCCTCAGTACCTCCGTGCCGGAAAGAAACGCATGCGTCTTGTGATACTGCTGTGTCTCGCTCTGCTGACCGGGACGGCGAACGCCGAGCCCGCGCGGCGGCACATGGTGGCGGCGGCGCACCCGTTGGCGGTGGCGGCCGGCCTGGAAATTTTGCGCGCCGGCGGCTCCGCGGTGGACGCGGCGGTGGCGACGCAGATGGTGCTGTGCCTGGTGGAGCCGCAATCCTCCGGCCTCGGCGGGGGCGCGTTCCTGCTGCATTTCGACGCCGCCACCGGCACGACCACAAGCTGGGACGGCCGCGAAACCGCCCCGGCGGCGGCCAGACCCGACCTGTTCCTGCACCGCGACGGCACGCCGATGGCGTTCATGGACGCGGTGCTGGGCGGGCGCTCGGTCGGCGTGCCCGGCACGTTGCGGATGCTGGAGGCCGCGTGGAAGCAGCACGGCAAGCTGCCCTGGGCGGAGCTGTTCGCCCCCGCCATCCGGCTGGCGACCGAGGGGTTCCCGGTGTCTCCCCGGCTGGCCAGCGCGATCGCGGCGAATACCGGGGGGCTAAGCCGGCAGGACACGGCACGGCGCTATTTCCTCGCCGAGGACGGCACCCCGCTGCCGGCCGGAACCATCCTGCGCAACCCCGCGCTGGCGGAGACCCTGCGGGCCATCGCCACGGGCGGGGCGGACGCGCTGTATCGCGGGCCGATCGCCGCCGACATCGCAGCCGCGGTGCGCACCGATGCCAATCCCGGCCTGATGACCACCGACGATCTGGCGGCCTACCAGGCCAAGGAACGGCCGCCGGTCTGCGGGATGTATCGCGACCACCGCATCTGCGGCATGGGCCCGCCCTCCTCCGGCGGCATCGCGGTGCTGCAGATCCTCGGCATTCTGTCGCATGAGAACCTGCCGCAAATGGACCCGGACGGCCTGCCTGCGGCGCACCTGATCCTGGACGCGATGCGCCTGGCCTACGCCGACCGCGACCGCTTCGTGGCCGATACCGACTATGTGCGCGTACCGGTGCCCGGACTGCTCGACCCCGCCTATCTCGCGCAGCGCGCGACCCTGCTCGACCCCGCGCGCGCCATCGCCGACCCAGAGCCCGGCGATCCCTCCTGGGCCGGCGCGATCGGTCCCGACGCCAGGCTGCCCACTGCCTCCCCGTCCGCCCCGGAAGAACATGGCACCAGCCACATGTCGATCGTCGACGATGCCGGCGACGCCGTTTCCATGACAACCACGGTGGAAAGCGCGTTCGGCTCGCGGCTGATGGTGCGCGGTTTCATGCTCAACAACGAACTGACCGACTTCTCCTTCCGCCCGAAAATCGACGGCCGCGACGTTGCCAACCGGGTCGGACCCGGCAAACGGCCGCGAAGCTCCATGGCGCCAAGCTTCGTGTTCAATGCGGACGGAAAGCTGGACGCCGTGGTGGGATCGCAGGGCGGCGGCAGGATCATCGGCTTCGTGTCCCTGGCGCTGATCCGGATGCTGGACTGGCACGAAACCCCACAGGAAGCCGCCGCCGCCCCCCGCATGCAAACCCTCGGCGGCCCGGTGGAACTGGAAGCCAACACCCGCGCCGCGGAACTGGCCGACGGACTGCGCAGTCTCGGCCACCTGGTGATCGTCACCCCCATCGACTCCGGCTTGCAGGCCATCGCAATCTCCCCGGACGGCCTGACCGGCGGCGCCGACCCCCGTCGCGAGGGCGCCGTGGCCGGGGATTGAGGCCGGTGGGGTTGTGGGCATGGGTAGCAAGCCAGGCAAGGGGGCGCTGCCCCCTGACCCCCGCCAGAGGCTCGCCTCTGAACTCCTGGTTATTTTCTATGAAATGGGCGGCTACGGGAGTGCTTACAGCGCTGCCTCGCCCGCCCATTTCATAGAAAATGTTGGGGTTTAGGGCGAGCCCTTTGGCAGGGTTCGAAGGGGCGGAGCCCCTCGCCTTGCTTATTGCCTCGCCTCGATGGGCGCGCAGTTGGAGCGGCCGGAGGCGACGCAGTCCTGAATTTTGGCGGCGTCGTGCAGGCGACGGCTGATGATGAGGCCGATCGCGACCAGGGCGACGAGGATGATCAGAACGGCAAGCGGGCCCTTGCGGGAGGGTTCGTCGTTCATGGCGCCGTGGTTCGGCCTTCGGCGACCGCGTGACAGGCGATTTGGACCGTGTCGATTTTTGTGTGGACGGGCTTTTCGGCGCGGCAGCGGTCGTTCGCCAGCGGGCAGCGGGGGTGGAACGGGCAACCGCTGGGTGGATCGATCGGGCTCGGGACCTCGCCGCCGACGGCGGTGCGGTCGCTGCCCGATCATGGCAAGGTCCGGGATCGCATCGAGCAGCAGGCGCGTGTAGGGATGGCGTGGGGTGGCGAAGATGGTTTCGGCCGGTCCGAGTTCGACGATGCGGCCGAGATACATCACGCCCAGCCGGTCGGCCATGTGGCGGACGACGGCCAGGTTGTGGCTGATGAACAGATAGGTAAGGTCCAGGCGCTGCTGCAGATCGCGCATCAGGTTGAGGATCTGCGCCTGGACCGAAACATCGAGCGCGCTGGTGGGCTCGTCGCAAACCAGGAACTCGGGCTCGCTGGACAAGGCGCGGGCGATGGAGATGCGCTGGCGCTGGCCGCCGCTGAATTCGTGCGGGAATTTGTCGCCGTCGGCGGCGGACAGACCGACCTGCGTGAGCAGTTCCGCGACACGGTCGCGCGATGTCGGTTGCACCGGCAAGCAGGCGGAAGGCGCGGATGGGCTCGGCGACGATGTCGCGCACCCGCCAGCGCGGGTTCAGCGAGGCGTAGGGGTCCTGAAAGATCATGTTCATCCGCCGGCGCAAGGCGGGCTGGGCGCGGGCGGAGGACAGGGCCTGGCCCTCGAACAGGATCTCGCCGCCGCTCGGGGCGTAGAGGCCGACCGACAGCCGGGCGATGGTCGATTTGCCGCAGCCGCTCTCGCCGACCAGCGCCAGCGTGGTGCCGCGCGCAATGGCGAAGGAGACGTCGTCCACCGCGCGCAGGATGCGGCGGGGCTCGCGCGCCAGGGTGCGTTGCAGCCAGGGGCGGGACACGTCGAACACCCGCGTCAGCGAGACGGCCTCCAGGACGGGCGGCTCAGCCATCTTCGTGCAGCCAGCAGGCGGCCCGGGTCGGCACCGGCCTGCAGCAGGTCCGGCCGCTCGGTGCGGCAACGGTCGAAGACCTGGGGGCAGCGCGGATTGAACGCGCAGCCCGGCGGGATGGCGTTCAGCCGCGGCATGGCCCCGTCGATCTGCGCGCAGCCGCTCGACCCGCTGGACTCAGCGACGGAATGCTGCCCATCAGGCCGCTCGGTGTAGGGATGCGCCGGGTGGCGGACGACCTCGCGCACCGGGCCGATCTCGGCGATGCGGCCGGCATACATCACCGCCACGCGGTCGGCGGTCTCGGCGATCACGCCCATGTCGTGGGTGACCAGCATGACGGCGGTGCCGTGCTCGCGGGTGAGCCGCTTCAGCAGCGCGATGATCTGCGCCTGGATGGAGACATCGAGCGCCGTGGTGGGCTCGTCGGCGATGACCAGCCGAGGCTCGGCGCAGAGCGCCAGCGCGATCACCACGCGCTGGCGCATGCCGCCGGAGAATTCATGCGGATAGGCCTCGATCCGCTGCCTGGCGGCGGGGATGCCGACCTGCTCCAGCCAGGCGACGGCGCGCGCCCTGGCGTCGGCGTCCGACAGTTGCAGATGGGTCTGCATGGTCTCGACCAGTTGCCGCCCGACGGACATCAGCGGGTTCAGCGTGGTCAGCGGGTCCTGGAAGATGGCGCCGATCCGCCGGCCGCGGATTTTTCGCAGCTCGGCCTGGGACAGGTTGTCGATGCGCGCGCCGTCCAGCCGGATCTGCCCGGACGCGACACGGCCTGGCGGTTCCAGCAGGCCGATGATGGCGGCACCGGTCAGCGACTTGCCGGCGCCGCTTTCGCCGACCACGCCGAGCACCTCGCCGGGGTCGATCTGAAAGGAGACGCCGTCCAGCGCGCGCAGGAGGCCGCGTCGGGTAGGGAATTCGACCGTGAGGTTGTCGACTTCCAGCAGCGCCATCAGCCCGATCTCATCATCTGAGCCTCGGGTTCAGGGCATCGCGCAGCCAGTCGCCCAGCAGGTTGATCGACAGCACCATGAGCACCAGGGCGGCGCCGGGGAAGATCGTCACCCACCACTCGCCACAGAACAGGAAGTCGTTGCCGATGCGGATCAGGGTGCCGAGCGAGGGCTCGGTGGGCGGCAGGCCGAGGCCGAGGAACGACAGGGTCGCCTCCGCCAGGATGGCGAAGCCCAGATTGAGGGTGGCGATCACCAGCACCGGGCCGATGACGTTGGGCAGGATGTGGCTGAACAGCACCCGCGGTGGAGCCGATGCCGATGACCCGGGCGGCCAGCACGTAGTCCTTGCCGCGCTCCACCAATGTGGAGCCGCGCACCGTGCGGGCGAATTGCGGCCAGATGCTGATGCCGATGGCGAAGATCAGCACGTAGATCTGCGATCGCCTCCCGCAAATCCCGGGGCAGCGCGACGCGGGCGATGCCGTCGACCAGCAGGGCGATCAGGATGGCGGGAAAGGTGAGCTGGATGTCGGCGATGCGCATCAGCGTGGCGTCCACCGCGCCGCCGAGATAGCCGCTGGCCAGGCCGATGCTGATACCGACCACCATCGCCAGGGCGACGGCCGAGATGCCGACGATCAGGCTGATGCGGGTGCCGTACATGAATGCCGGACAGCACGTCCCGGCCCTGGTCGTCGGTGCCGAGCGGAAAGGTCCATTCCCCATCGGCGGACAGCACCGGTGGCTTGAGGCTGTCGAGCAGGCTGAGGCTGGCGAGGTCGAACGGATCATGCGGCGAAATCCAGGGCGCGAAGGCGGCGGTCAGCAGACTGAGAGCCACCAGGGCGGCGGAGAGGATGGCGACCGGCGAGCGGCGGAAGCTGTAGGCGATGTCGCTGTCGAGGAAGCGGGCGAGCGCATTCATCGGCTGCTCCGCAGAACAGGTCCATTCATCGGCCGCTCCGCAGCCGGGGATCGACCGCGTAGTACAGCAGGTCGACCACGAGATTGATGAGAACGAAAAACACCGCGATCAGCAGCAGATAGGCCGACATCACCGGAATATCGGCAACGCCGACGGACTGGATGAACAGCAGCCCCATGCCCGGCCACTGGAACACCGTCTCGGTCACCAGCGAGAAGGCGATCAGGCCGCCGAGCTGCAGCCCGACGATGGTGATGACCGGCACCATCGTGTTCTTCAGCGCGTGACGGAAGTTCACGGAGCGGTCGCTGAGGCCGCGGGCGCGGGCGAACTTGATGTAGTCGGTGCGCAGCACCTCCAGCATCTCGGCACGGACCAGGCGCATGATCAGCGTCATCTGGAACAGCCCGAGCGTGATCGCGGGCAGGATCAGCGCCTTCAGGCCGGACCAGGTCAGGAAGCCCGTGGTCCACCACGAGGTGACCTGCACCACGTCGCCGCGCCCGTAGCTGGGCAGCCACCCGAGCTGCACGGCGAATACCAGAATGAGCAGGATGCCGATCAGGAAGGTCGGCAGCGACACGCCGGCCAGGCTGAACATCAGGAAGCCGCGCGAGAGGAAGGAATTGCGGTAGATGCCGGTATAGACGCCCATCGGCACGCCGATCAGCAGCGCCAGCACCGAGGCGGTGGTGGCCAGTTCCAGCGTCGCCGGCAGACGCTCCGCGATCAGGCCGCCCACCGGGCGCGCCAGCCGGTAGCTGATGCCGAAATCGCCGTGCGCGGCCCGCCACATGAAGTCGCCGTATTGCACGAGGAACGGCCGGTCGAGACCGAGACCGTGCTGCAGCTCGGTGCGCTGGGCGTCGGTCGCCTCGATGCCAAGCATCGCCTGCACGGGGTCGCCGACGAACGAGAACATGGCGAAGGCAATGAACCCGACCACGAACAGGACCGGGATCGCCTGGAGAATCCGCGACAGGATGAAGGCGGGCATCGCCCTACCTAGCCCATTGTCTCTTCGTCCGCACCCGGTTCCACCCATTCATTGACCAGGGTGAACCCGACGCCGAGCAGCACCGGCCCGAGGAAGATCCCCAGCAGGCCGAACGCCACGGCGCCGCCGAGCACGCCAAGCACGGTCAACATGAAGGGCAGTTGCGCCCCGCGGGAGATGAACCACGGGCGGATGACGCTGTCGGCGCCGGAGACCGCGACCACGCCGTAGGTCGCCAGAAAAATGCCCCAGGCGACGTGCGACGTGCTCATCAGCCAGAGTGCCGCGGGGATCCAGATCACCGGCGCGCCGATCGGCAGCACCGACAGGAAGCCGGCGATGGCCCCGAGCAGCACCGGGCGCGGCACCCCGGTCAGCCACAGGCCAAAGGCGGTCAGGATGCCCTGCACGATCGCGGTGCCGAGGATGCCGTACACCACGCCGCGCACGGTGGCGCCGGTGACGGTGATCAGCCGCTCGGCCCGGTCGCCGGCGATGCGCACCAGGATGGCGTACAGGCGTTGGGCGATCGCCTCGCCATACACGTAGAAGAAGAAGGCGATGAACAGGGCGAGCAGGAACAGCAGCACGCCGTTGGCGATCCCGAGCAGCAGGCTGAAGCCGCTTTCCGCGACGATGCCGAAATAGGGCTTCATCGCCATCACCATGACCGACAGGTCGGCCGCCCAGTGGTTCCAGACCTCGCCGATCGTCGGGCCCATGATCGGGATGTCGAACACCCAGGCGGGAGCGCCAGGCAGTCCGGCGCGCAACGCTTCCTCCAGCGCGGCGCGCAGCTGGTTGACCTCGCCGGCGCCGCTGGGGGCGGCAAGGCCGATCGGCAGGACAACGACCACGGCGGTCAGCGCCACCATCAAGCCGGCGGCGACCGAATGATTGAGGTGCAGGCGCAGGCGCAGCCACTCGCAGGCCGGCCAGGTGGTGAACACCAGGATCGCGGCCCAGAGCAGGGAGGGAAAGAACGGATAAAGGACGAGGACGCAGCCAATCGCGACTCCCCCCAGCAGCAGCCCCATGAGTATGCGTTCGGCGAGCATTTTTTCCTTTGCGCCCCAATGCGGGAGAATTCGGGGGGATAACGGTTCGACCTTAGAGTAGCAAACCCCAACCCCGTAAACCGCCCATCCGCTCAGCCATCCATCTGGTAAACCAGACGCACCGACTGTAGCTTCCGCCGACGCCACCCGGGAGGACCACCATGCCGCGTCTCGCCGCCAATCTGTCGATGATGTTCAACGAACTGCCGTTCCTCGACCGGTTCGAGGCCGCGCGAAAGGCCGGGTTCGAGGGCGTGGAGTTTCTGTTCCCCTATGATTTCCCCGCCGCCGACATCTCGTCCCGCCTGAAGGCGAACGGCCTGACCCAGGCGCTGTTCAACATGCCGCCGGGCGACTGGGCCAACGGCGAGCGCGGCCTGGCCTCCCTGCCCGGGCGGCAGGCGGAATTTCGCGAGGGCGTGAAGAAGGCGCTGGACTATGCCACGGCGCTGGATTGCCGCCTGGTGCATTGCATGGCCGGGATCGTTCCCGCCGGCGTGCCGCCGGTCACCGCCGCCAGCCTCTACGCGGCCAACCTGGCCTGGGCCGGGGAGCAGGCGCTGGCCGCCGGGGTGCGGCTGGCGATCGAGCCGATCAACCATCGCGACATGCCCGGCTATTTCCTGAACACCCAGGCGCAGGGGGCGGCGATCGTCGAGGCGATCGGGCGCGACCGGCTCGGGCTGCAGTTCGACGTCTATCACTGCCAGACCACCGAGGGCGACGTGACCAAGCGGATGGAACTGCACATGCCGGTGATCGCGCATATGCAGATCGCCGACGTGCCGGCGCGCAACGAGCCCGGCACCGGCGAGATCGGCTGGAAGTTCGTGTTCCGGCGGATGGACGAGCTTGGCTACACCGGCTGGGTGGGCTGCGAATACCGCCCGGCTTCGGGCACCGTGGAAGGGCTGAGCTGGCGCCGGGAATTCGGCGTTTAACTTAGCTCTAGCCTCCAATCATCTGACTATAGGGGATAATGCAATGAAGATCGGTTTCGTCGGCCTCGGCATCATGGGGCGCCCGATGGCGCTGAACCTGAAGAACGGCGGGCATGATCTGCTGGTGCCGGAACGTGCCAGCCTGACCGCGGAAATCCGCGCCGCCGCGACCGTGCTGGCGGACGCGACCGCGGTGGCCGCGGGGTCGGAGGTGGTGATCCTGATGGTGCCCGACACCGGCGACGTGGAGCAGGCGCTGTTCGGCGCCGGCGGCGTGGCCGCGGGCCTGAAGAAGGGCAGCCTGGTGATCGACATGTCCTCGATCAGCCCGGTCGCCACGAAGGAATTTGCTAAAAAAATCAATGCACTGGGATGCGACTATCTGGACGCGCCGGTGTCCGGCGGCGAGGTCGGCGCCAAGGCGGCCAGCCTGACCATCATGGTTGGCGGTCCCGATGCCGCGTTTGCCCGCGCCAAGCCGCTGTTCGATCTGATGGGCAAGAACATCACCCATATCGGCGCGGAGAACGGCACCGGCCAGACCTGCAAGGTGGCGAACCAGATCATCGTCGCCCTGAACATCCAGGCCGCCGCGGAAGCCCTTGTTTTTGCGGCACGAGCAGGTGCCGATCCGGCCAAGGTGCGGGAGGCCCTGATGGGCGGCTTCGCGTCCTCGCGCATCCTGGAAGTGCATGCCGAGCGGATGATCAAGGGCACCTTCAACCCGGGCTTCCGCATCCGCCTGCACCAGAAGGACCTCAATCTGGCTCTGACGGCGGCGCGCGAACTGGGCCTGTCGCTGCCGAACACGGCGATCGCGCAGCAGATGTTCACCTCGGTGGCGGCACATGGCGGGGCGGATCTGGATCACTCGGCTCTGGTGAAGGCGATCGAGGTCCTGGGCGATTATTCCCTGCAGGACAAAACCTGAGCCACGGAAAATCCCGCATTGGCCAGGGGCTGTATCACGGAATATCAATAGTTTCAATTTCCTTAAGAAATGGCCTCCGAGTCGCAGGTTCTGACCAGACATGGCGCTGCATGGGTTTTATACGTCGGACTTGTCCCGGCCTCGAATATGAGACATACTCCTGCATCTAGTGGTTGCGGGAATAGGGGCAAATACGTTGGAATCCATGCGCTTTACGGAGATTGGCCAACAACTGCGTGCCTATCGGCTCGAGTCCGGGTTGCGCGCGGAAGAGATCGCCGCCCGGCTCGGCGTCTCCCGCGCGGCCCTGTATCGCTACGAAAAAGGCGAGGTGATCAAGCTCGACACCATCAAGCGCCTGGCGGAACTGCTGAAGATCTCGCCGCTGTCGCTGCTGGGGATCGGGGTCGAGTACCTACAACCGTCCGGTCGGATATTTCGAGCGGCTGCGCCAGATCGAGGAAACGGCCGACCAAATCCTGATGATGTCGGGGCCGATCTGCTACCTGACCACGTCGGATGCCTACAATTCGGCGCTGGCCGAGGTGTTCGACGAGGTAGCGGAGCAATCCAGCGGCGAGCGAATCGCCCTGCGCAGCAACGCCGAGCAGGTGATGGGCATCCTGTCAGCACGCAAGCGCATGTATGCGCAGCGTCGCCCGGGCATCATCGCCATGGTGTCGGTTACCGCCGTGCAGCGCCTGCTGGAAGTCGGCGTGGCCGGGGCGGTGACCCTGCCCGAACGCCTGCGCCGGCTCTGCCGCCAGGTCGCGGCCGGCGAGATCGCCAACATGGCCTCGATGATGGAAACCGAACCGATGGGACTGCAATTCGGCCTGATCGCGGGCGCCGATCCCAGCTCCGCGTTCCAGATCCTGCGGGCGCGCGACCGCGTCACCCTGGCGGTCAATCCGTTCAGCACCGACCAGCACCCCAGCGCGCAGACCGGTGTGGCCATGATCACCGGCGCCGACGAGGCGATCGCCGCGCATCAGCGTGTGGCCGAGGCCAACTGGCGCGACGCGATCAAGGGTCCCGCCGCGGCGGCCCGTATCCGCCAGCTGCTGAACGCCCCCATCGCGGCCTAGTGCTCTGACTAATTGGGATGGTTCAGCATGCGTCAGAGCACTAGCTCGATTTTGTGGGCCAATTCAGCCAACGGGCTGAAGTGCCCGTTGGCATCGGACCACTAGTTTTCGCCGCGTGCAGGGTGGGCTCTCCGCACGCGGCGTCCTATGCTGACGCCATGCCACCACCGGACGCCGCTCCCCTGCCCGCGCATCCCGATGTCGAAATCGAATCGAGCCGCCGCGTCTGGCAGGGCTGGACCGCGCTCGACCTGATCCGCTTCCGCCACCGCCGCTTCGACGGGGAAATGTCGGGCCTGCGAACCTGGGAGGTGCTGCGCCGGGGCCACGCCGTCGCGGTGCTCCTCTACGACCCCCACGCGGATGCGCTGGTAATGATGGAGCAGTTCCGCCTGCCGGCGCTGGCCGCCGGATTGGATCCGGTGATGGTGGAAATCCCCGCCGGGTTCCGCGACGGGCATGGAAAGCATCGAGGCGGCCCTGGCGCGCGAGACCCGCGAGGAAGTCGGGCTGGAGGCGGACCGCCTGGCGAAGATCGGCGATTTCGTGCTCAGCCCCGGCGGGTCCGACGAATTGGTGACAATCTTCGCGCGGCCGCGTCCGGGTGCCGGCCGCCAGCCCGGACGGCCTGGCCGGCATGGGCGGGCTGGCGCACGAGCACGAGGACATCCGGGTCCGCGTCTGGCCGGCGGACACCGCCATTGCCGCCGTGATGGCGGGCGAGATACCCAACTCGGTCACCGCGCTCGCGCTGCTGTGGTTCGCGCTGCGGCGGCAGGACCTGCGCAAGGAGTGGATGGCGTCATGACCGAAAAACTGTTCCTGGAAGACGCCGCGCTGGCGAGCACCACGGCGCGCGTGCTGGCCAGCGGACCGGACGGCATCGTGCTCGATCGCACGATCTTCTACGCCCGCTCCGGCGGCCAGCCCGGCGATACCGGCGTGCTGCGCTGGGAAGGCGGCGAGACGGCGATCGCCGACACGATCAAGGGCGACGGCGAGACGATCCTGCATCTGCCCGCCCCGGACGCCAGGCTTCCGCCGGAAGGCGCGGAGGTCACGGCGGCGATCGACTGGGATCGCCGCCACCGGCTGATGCGCATGCACACCGCGCTGCATCTGCTGTGCAGCCTGATCCAGGGCGCGGGGGTGACCGGCGGCTCGATCGGGCTGGACAAGTCCCGGCTGGATTTCGACCTGCCGAACCCGCCTGCCAAGGAACAGCTGGAGGCGGAGCTGAACGCACGGATCGCCGAGGATCATCCGGTGTCGCATTTCTGGGTGGACGAGGCGGTGCTGGACGCCGATCCCGGCCTGGTGCGCACGCTTTCGGTGAAGCCGCCGCGCGGCGCGGGCCGGGTGCGGCTGGTGCGCATCGGCGCCGGCGATGTACCGGTGGACCTGCAGCCCTGCGGCGGCACGCATGTGGCCCGCACCGGCGAGATCGGGCGGATGCTGGTGACGAAGATCGAAAGCAAGGGCAAACAGAACCGCCGCATCATCATCGTGCCGGCAGAGTAGGGGAGACGACGACATGGGTCCGCTGGTAAGCACGGAATGGCTGTCCGCAGAGCTGGGCAAGCCGGATCTGGTGGTGTTCGACGCCACCAAATATCTGCCGAACGAGAACAAGGATGGCCGCGCGCTGTTCCTGACCGGCCATGTTCCGGGCGCGCGGTATTTCGACATCGATGAGGTCGCCGACCCCGATACCGACCTGCCGCACATGGTCCCCACCCCGGGCCGCTTCGCCAAGCTGCTCGGCGCGCTTGGCGTCGGCAACGACAGTCGCGTGGTGTTCTACGACCAGAAGGGCCTGGCCTCGGCGGCGCGCGGCTGGTGGATGATGGGCCTGTTCGGCCACGACAGCGCCGCGGTGCTGGACGGCGGACTGCCGAAATGGCTGAAGGAGGGCCGCGCCGTGGAGACCGGCGCCTCGGCGCCGGCCGTGCCGAAGATTTTCCGCCCGGACTTTCGCCCGACACGGCTGCGCGGGATCGGCGATGTGATAGCCAATGTCGGCACCCGGACCGAACTGGTGCTGGACGCGCGGACCGCCGGGCGCTTCGCCGCGACCGCGCCGGAACCGCGGGCGGGCATGCGCGGCGGCCATATCCCCGGCTCGGCCAACCTGCC
This sequence comes from uncultured Alphaproteobacteria bacterium, assembly GCA_963839645.1. Classification (GTDB taxonomy): domain Bacteria; phylum Pseudomonadota; class Alphaproteobacteria; order Acetobacterales; family Acetobacteraceae; genus PALSA-911. The sequence continues at coordinate 429,522 of CAWIVZ010000008.1, forward strand.
CTTCACCGATCTGCTGAACCCCGACCAGACCTTCGCCGACGCCGCCACCCTGCGCGCGCGCTTTGCCGCCGCCGGCGTGGATGGCTCGCGCCCGGTGGTGACGAGTTGCGGCACCGGCGTGACCGCCGCCATCCTGACCCTGGGCCTGCGGCTGGCCGGCCTGCCCGAAGGCGCCGTATATGACGGTTCCTGGACCGAATGGGGCGGACGTCCCGACACTCCCGTGGAGACTGCCTGACATGAACGACGCGCCCCCGGTTAAAAAGAAGCATAGCCTGCGCACCCGCCTGTCCCATGCCGGGCGGGCCGGCACGCATGTGCAGGGCTTCGTCAATCCCGGCGTGATGCGCGGGTCCACCGTGCTGCAGCCCGACATCGCCACCCGCAAGGCAGCCGGCGGCAAGCGGCTGGAACAGGCCTGGATCTACGGCACCGCCGGCGGCCCGACGCATTGGGCGCTGGAGAACATGATCGCCGAGATCGAGGGCGGCACGCGCTGCCAGATCGTCTCCACCGGCCTCGCCGCCGTCACCACGCCCCTGATGGCCTATCTGAGCCAGGGCGATCATTGCCTGATGCCCGACAGCGTCTATGGCCCCGCCCGCAATTTCGCCAATTCGGTTCTGCAGCGCTACGGTGTGACGACCGATTTCTACGATCCCTGCATCGACGAGGCCGGGCTGGAAGCGCTGATGCGGCCGAACACCAAGGTCGTCTACGCCGAAAGCCCGGGCAGCCACACTTTCGAGGTGCAGGACATTCCCGCCATCGCCCGCGTCGCGCACCGCCACGGTGCCAAGGTGCTGATGGACAACACCTGGGGCATCCACCATTTCCAGCCGTTCGAACACGGCGTGGATGTGTCCATCCAGGCGCTGACCAAGTATCCGGGCGGACATTCGGACGTGCTGCTGGGCAGCATCACCACCCACTCCGACGAGGATTGGGAGAAGGTGCGCATGACCGCCAATGCGCTCGGCCAATACGCCAGCCCGGATGATTGCTGGCTGACCCTGCGCGGCCTGCGCACCATGGGGGTGCGGCTGAAGGAGCAGATGGAGAGCGCGATGCAGGTCGCGCATTGGCTGCGCCACCGTCCGGAAGTGGCGCAGGTGCTGCACCCGGCGTTGCCCGGCGCGCCCGGCCATGAGTTGTGGAAGCGGGACTTCACCGGTGCCTGCTCGCTGTTCGGGGTGGAGTTCAAGCCGGAGTTCAGCCAGGAAGCGAGCGAGAAGATGATCGAATCGCTGGAATTGTTCGGCATCGGGGCGTCCTGGGGCGGCTATGAAAGCCTCGCGACACCGACCACCGGCAATCTGGTGCGCACGGCGGGGACCGGCAAGTTCAACGGCCCGGTCGTACGGATGCATATCGGGCTGGAGGATCCGGCGGATCTGATCGCCGATCTGGAACAGGCGCTGGCGGCGATGCGGGCGCAAAGCGGCTAGGCAACAATGGGGGGGGCCCACAATGAACGTCGAAATCGAATACTGCGGCATGTGAGGCTACGAGCCGCGAGCCCGTGCGGCCCGCGATCTGCTATTGGCCCGTGTGCCGGATGCGACGATCACGCTGCGCAAGACCGGCGGCGGGGTTTTCGAGATCACCGTGGACGGAACGCTGCGGTTTTCGAAGCGGCAACTCGGCCGCTTCCCGTCGGACGCCGAGATTGCCGCCGCGATCGGCTGACGTGCCCTTCTTTCCGCCTCGGCCAAGGTAAGTCAGCAATGCTGACCAGCCTTTCGCAAACGCCACTTGCCGGGCCGGCCCGGCATCGTAGACTGAACCTGTCTTAACCAAAACTTCTCAGAGGGACGGCAATGACCAACATCAAGATCACCCGGTCAGCCACGCCCGGCCAGACGCCGGCGGATGAAACGCTGCGCTTCGGCAAGGTGTTCACCGACCATATGTTCATGATGAACTACGACGAGGGCCAAGGCTGGCACGACCCGCGCATCGTGCCCTATGCGCCGTTCACCCTGGATCCGGCGACCTGCGTGCTGCATTACGGCCAGGCGATCTTTGACGGGCTGAAGGCGTTCCGCGGCCCGGATGGCCACATCCGGCTGTTCCGCACCCCCGATCACGCGGCCCGGCTGAACCGCTCGGCCAGCTATCTCTGCATTCCGCAAATCGATCCGCTGATGATCGAAACCGCCATCCGCAAGCTGGTCGAGGTCGATCAGCGCTGGGTGCCGCATCTGCCCGGCACCTCGCTGTACATCCGGCCCACGGTGATCGCCACCGAGGCGTTCCTGGGCGTGCACCCGTCGTCCAGCTATCTTTTCTACATCATCGTCGGTCCGGTGGGCGCCTATTACCCGGAAGGGATGAACCCGGTCCGTATCCTGGTCAGCGACAAATATGTCCGGGCCGTGCAGGGTGGCCTCGGCGCCGCCAAGACCGCCGCCAACTACGCCGCCAGCCTGTTCGGCGCGGAGGAAGCGCAGCGGGCCGGCTACACCCAGGTGCTCTGGCTGGACGGCATCCATCGGCGCGACATCGATGAAGTCGGCACGATGAACATCATGCTGCGCATCAACGACGAGGTCATCACGCCGCCGCTGAGCGGCGCCATCCTGGCCGGCATCACGCGCAACTCGGCGCTGACCTTGATGCGCGACTGGGGCTGGAAGGTTTCCGAACGCACCATCAGCATCGATGAAGTAACCGCGGCCGCCAAGAACGGCACCCTGAAGGAAATGTGGGGCACCGGCACCGCGGCCGTCGTCTCGCCGGTGGGCGAGCTTGGCTACAAGGGCGAGAACTTCGTCATCAATGGCGGCAAGACCGGTGAGCTGACGCAGAAGCTATACGACGCGATCGTCGGCATCCAGTACGGCACCGCGCCGGACCCGTACGGCTGGGCGGACCCGATCGAGACGGATATGGCGGCTTCCCGATCGGCGGCCTGAGCCAGTTCGGGAAACACCGGTCATGAGCAGCGTCGTGGTGACGGGCGGCAGCGGCAAGGCCGGGCGGGCGGTGATCCGCGACCTGCTGGCGCATGGCCATACCGTGATGAATGTCGACATCGCCCCGCCGGCCGAGCCGCTGTGCCACTTCATGAAGGCCGACCTGAACGACATGGGCCAGGCGGTGGAAGTGCTGCGCCAGGCCGCCGGCACGATCGACCGGCGGCGGATGCCGATCGGCACGCCCGAGGCGGTGGTGCACCTGGCCGGCATCCCCGCCCCCGGCCTGGCGCCGGACGGCACGGTTTTCCGCAACAACCTGATGACCACCTACAACATCTTCAGCGCCGCGACGCTGCTGGGGCTGAAGCGGGTGATCTGGGCATCGAGCGAAACCACCTATGGCCTGCCGTTCACCCGCACCATGCCGGTGGCGGCGCCGGTGGTGGAAGAACACCGGCTGGCGCCGGAGAGCAGCTACGCGCTGGCCAAGTCGCTGTGCGAGGAAATGGCGCGGGAGATGCACCGCTGGAACCCCGGCACCAGGTTCGTCGGCCTGCGCATCTCCAACATCTTCGAGCCCGCGGACTACGCGCAGATCCCGTCGTTCTGGAACGATCCTTCCCTGCGCCGCTGGAATCTATGGAGCTGGGTGGATGCCCGCGACGTCGCGCAGGCCTGCCGGCTGGCGCTGACGGCGGACGTGCCCGGCGCCGATGCCTTCACCATCGCCGCCGCCGATACGCTGATGCAGCGGCCGAGCCGGGAACTGATGGCGGAATCCTTCCCCGAAATTCCCGTCAGCCCCGATCTCGGCAAGTACGACACCCTGCTGTCGATCGCCAAGGCACGGCGGGTTCTCGGCTACGTCCCGGAACATACCTGGCGCGGGCGGCTGCCGGCGAACGAGCCGAATCAGGTCGGCTGAGTCCGGTCCCCGTGACCATCCCCGCACCCGAGAACGACGCGGCCGGCTATGAGGCGGTCGAGGCGATCTATCACGCCTACCTGACGGGCCTGATCCTGACCCTCGTTACACGGTCGGGAGCTTCCCAGGCGGCGGAGGTGGTGTTCCGCACGTTTCGCCGCCAGCAGCTTGCCCGTTTCGTGCCGGGGCTGAAGAAGCTGGGGCTCGACGGACTGCCGCACGCCGTGGCCTGCGCGCAATATCATTACCTCTCCAACCAGGTCGGCGGCGTGAAGGTGGAGTACGTTCCCGAGAACGACCGCAAGGCCTGGGTGCGCTATCCGCCGCCGCGCTGGATCTGGTCGGGCACGGCGGTTTGCGCCATCCCGTCGGAGGTGTCGCGGGCGATGCTGCGCGGCTGGCACGCCAATAACGGCGTCGTGCTGGGAAATCCCAGGCTGGGGTTCGTCTGCACCGGGCAGACCGTGGATGGCCAGCCGGGGCTGGAGGGCTACTACAAGGAATGGGACCACGACCTGGCGCCGGAGGAGCGGCTGCAATTCTCCCCCGGCGAGGCGTGCCCGCCATTCGATCCCGCCCGGGCACCGTTGCTGCCCGAGGAGAACTGGCCGAAGGCGCGGCTGCAAAAGGTCCTGCGCAACTACGCGATGGAATACATCACCTCGATCGTGCCGGAGACCGTTGCCGCCCTCGGGCCTGCCGAAGGCGGCTATCTGGCAGGCACGGCGGGGCGGCTGGTGGGCATGCACAGCTTCGATGCGATGGCTGCCCTGCTCGGCGGCGTCGCGCCCGGGGCGCGCGGCTTCGCCGAATTCCTGCAGCGGATCGCGCGGGCGCAGGGAGACGATGCCGAACTGTCCGGGGACGGGGAGACATGGTTCCTGCGACAGGGCACGTGGCGGCTGATGCGCGAACGGGAGAGCCTGCCGCCGGCGGTGTTCGACGCCTGGAACGAGCTTTGGGTCGGGTGCGCGCTGGCGCATGACCGCCGGCTGACGCTGGACGTCACGCGGCGGCGCGATCGCGGCGACGCGGTATGGGAATGGCGGATCGGCCGGGCTATTTCCGCCGCAGGCTGAGGATGTAGGACGCGATGCTATCCGCCTGGGCCGGCGTATAGATATCGGTCAGCATGTGCACGTGTTGCTTCTCGACAAAGTCCACGAGCCAGGCGCGCTTGACGTCCGGCCGGTTGGCGATCGCCTCGAACGACGGTGCGTCGGTCCAGGAAGACGGTCCGTTCGCCACGATCACGTGGCAGCGCGCGCAGGGCTGCGCGAGGCGATGGCCTTCGGCAACGGATTTGGTCTGGGCGAAGCCGTTATGGCTGAACGCAACAAGCCCCACCAAAGCCGCCACGGGAATCACGGAATAACGCAAGGCTGCTTCCTCCTGACCGGGGCCTGTATCGGGTTTCCAAAGGGCGAGCCTTTTGGCCGGATCGTGAGCCTGGCCCCACTTATACCGAACTCACGTTATTTCACCCAGCACCCGTTCCGACTGTGCCGTCCGGTCGACCCACCGAGTGGGTCCAGAGCATAGGTTCAAATCGAGAACACGCAACCATCTTGATTTGCTGCGTTTTGGCTGACCGTCCGCCTGTTAAGGACCGACCTAACGGAACTGCGCCAGTTCAAACAATACCGGTTGGACCATCCACACCTCCGCTGGCTTGGATAACGATATCGAATCATAAAGTCACAGGAGTAGGGAGGTATTTCGAGGTGTCCATTCGATAGGATCGATCAGTGCACCGGCCGACTTCAACTTATCTTGACGCACTCCATTTATATCCTGCGGGCGACTTCAGCGGCCCTACTTACAACCCGCTCCGACCTTCACATCGTTGAACCGTTCGTCCCCTGCCGGCATGTAGGGTTGCAGGTCCAGGATACAGTCGGGCCTATAAGCATAGACATTGGCCCGGGTGATAACCGGAATATTGCCCACCTGCTCGGATATCTCGCGCGACAGATCCAGCATGGTTGCCAGCCGTACCGGGTCGGTCGCTTCCAGGCGTCTGGCCTTGTCCAGCAGAGCGTCGATCCGGGGACTGGCCGCCCCGCCGGGGTTCACGCTGCCGCCGGTGCCGACGATCTGCATCAGGCCTTCCACCGCGTCGCCTCGACCGCCGTTGCGCCCGATCATCATGTCGCCGCGCGGCACGGGACGGGAGAACTGGATATATTGCGAGACATCGATCACGTCGAATTTGAGCCGCACGCCCGCCTCGGCCCACATGCCCTGCAAGGCCTCCGCCAACTGGCGGTACTCGGTGGTGTTCAGCAGCAGCAGGGTGATATCGACGCCGTTCTTGAAGCCGGCCTCCGCGATCAGCGCGCGCGCCTTGGCGAGGTCGAACGGATACCGTGCGTCGAGTTCCTTGATGTAGAACGGTGACGTGGTGGCCCAAAGCTGCTGCGTCGGCCTGGCACTGCCGAAGCCCATCGCATCGGCCAGAGCTTCACGGTCGGTCGCGTGCATCAGTGCCTGACGCAGGCGGCGGTCGGCCAGGTTGGGGCGGGAGACATTCAGGTAGATATCCCACAACGCGTTCTTCTCGGCAGATTGCACCACCAGTCCGGCGGCCTTGGCTTCGGCGATTTGGCGCGGATCGATCAAGGAAATCGTCGCCTGGCCGGAGCGCACCGCATTCAACCGCGCGCGGCTGTCGGGCACATAATGGTTCTCAAAGCCGGCGGGGCGCCCCTTGGTGCCGGCCCAATAGGCATCGAACCGGGTCATCACTGTCTTGATGTTCGACTCGAACGATTTCACCTGATACGGACCCGCGCCGACGCCCTTCAGCGTGGGACCGAACACCGGATCGCCATTGGGCAGCGGAGCGAGGGCGGCGGGGCTGACCATCATTCCGCTGTTGTAGGCCAGCCGGAATTCGATCTGCCCGCTCGGCTGGCGCAGTTTCAGTTTCACGGTATCGTCGCCGATGGTCTCGATCGTGCTGATCAACTGGAAGGTGTCGGCCACCGTATTTCCCGCCCGCTTGCCGAGCGCCGCACTGCGCTCGAAGTTGCGCTTCACCGCGGCGGCGTTGAAGGGCGTGCCGTCATGAAAGGTCACGTCATGGCGCAGCTTCAAGGTCAGCTCCGTCAGGTCCTCGTTGATTTTCCAGGACTCCGCCAATCCCGGGGTCAGGTTGCCGTTCTGGTCGAAGCGGATCAGCGTATCGTAAATGGCCAGCAGGGTTTCGTGGGAATAGCTGCTGCCATTCTGCGGCTCTGCGGGATCAAGCGTCGCGTTACCCGATGAGTCGTAATAAACAATCACCGCATTGGGGTTGAGCGCTGCGGACGCGTCCCCGTTGGCGGACCAGGCCGACAAACTCCAGATCGGGCCGCAGAAAGCGGCCAACATCGACATGCATGCCAGCGCGAACTTCTTCATGAGCATCCTCCCCATTGAGCCGGAGGCGCCTGCCGATCCCTGCTTGGACGGGTCGGCAGAATGGCCGGCCTTCGTTGTTGCCGGCATCATGACGCGGGCACGCGAGGGAGTCACGAAATGGTTGTGGCATGACGCACTCGTCAGCGGCCGGTCGGCCCGCTTGGACGGGACCCCTCCTGCATATTCATATGCCCGGGTCGGCCCTGGCGGTATCGTGCGCCTTAATCAGGAAGTGACTCCCCCGAAAGAACCGTGCTACTTTTTTGTTCCCGGTGAGGACGGATGTGCCGCAAGTGCATGACGCCTTCGAGGGCAATGGACCAAAATAAGAAGACGAAATATAGGGAGAAGCACGACGATGAGCGACGTAGACGCGCCTGGACGATGCTCTTGAAGGACAATGTCTTGGTAGGACGGGGCCTTGACTGTCGTCAAAGGCCGCGGGGTAGCGGCAGATTGCAATCTTTTCATATTCGGCACGTCCAACCCGGCCTCTGGGCATCTTGTTCCGGAGCGAGGCACCCGCCGAAGGGCAGCTTTGCCGAAGTTTCGTTCCGCATGTTCAGCAATTCAAACGCGATTTTGGGGCTGTAAGATGCAAAAGAGAACGCTAATCCGGACGGCCTTGGCAGGCGTTTTCCTAGCCGCAGCGGTTCCCGGATCTTTAGCTGTCGCCGAAACCAAGCCCGTCGGAAACAAGACGGCGGAGGTTAATACCAATGCCACGCTGATTTACTACGACATGGCGGGTAACGAGACGCTGGACCCGGCGGATGCGCAGAACAACAGCAGCTATTCGCATGAGGCGCTGCTGGCCGTGTACGACACGCTCATCCGGTTGGACGATGCGGGGAATCCGGGTCCTGGCCTGGCGGAATCCTGGACCCGCAACGACGACCTCACGACGATGACGATGAAGCTTCGCCACGGCGTGACCTTTCACGACGGCACGCCGTTCAACGCCGCCGCGGTGAAGCGCAACTTCGAGCGCAGCGCGTCGCTGGGAAAGCGGATCGTCGGGACCATGGCGGAAACCGTCGCCCTGATCGATGCGGTGGAGGTGCAGGGCGACGATGTGGTGACCCTGAAGCTGAAATCACCCAGCGGACAGATCGAATATTGGCTGGCCAGCACCCCGGGCATGATGATCAGCCCAGCCGCGCTGACAGAGGATGTGTTTGGCGGAAAATTGTCACCGATCGGTGCGGGCCCTTATCGGGTCAAGAGTTTCGAGGCGAACGTCTCCACGATCACTGTACGGAATGACAGAGTACTGGGGCGGGACCGATCTCCGGCCTGCCGGCTTTCAGCACCATTACGTACCCGACGGACGGGCGCGCCTGAACGCACTGCGCTCCGGGCAGGCCAATGTCGCGCTGATCGACGCGCGGCAGATCCCTGAAGCAAAAAGCGCCGGTCTGGCCGTGCAGATCGTCGAAAAGAACGCAATCTGGGACATCTATCCTAATCTGAAGAAGGGGCCGCTCGGCGATATACGGGTGCGCCGTGCGATCATGCATGCGATCGATCGGGAGGCTTTAGCGGATGCGCTGACCTTCGGCAGTGCCCATGCGACACAGCAGATATGGTCTAGCCAGTCGCCGTTCTACGTGAAGGAATTGGATGGACGTTACGAGTTCGACCAGAAGAAGGCGCGCGCCCTGTTGGCCGAAGCCGGCTTGAAGGATGGGTTTGAACTGACCCAGTTGCTGCTGAACAACACGGAGTATCGCCAGCTGGCCGAAGCGTTGCAGGGCAATCTGGCCGAGGTCGGCATCAAGCTGAAATTCGATGTGGTGGATGTTTCGCAGTTTCCTCAATTTTACCGCCCACCGACCCGAGGCGATATTCTGATGGCGCGATATGGCGGGCGCAGCGACCCCATTCAGTCGGTTTACGAACTGGTCGGCACGGGCGGGTCCTATACGCCCGGCGGTTCCGCCAGTCCGAAAATCGACGAGTTGCTGCGTCAGGCGAAGGGCATGGCGGCGGCGAACCCGAAGCGGCTGGAGGTGATGCGCGACCTGGCGCGGGAGATTTCCGATACCGTGGCAACGATCCCGATCATCACTCGGGCGAATGTCTATGCCTACAGGCCGGGCTGCATCCTGAACCTCACACCGTACCTGCCGGCGGGCGATGACAGGTTCAACGACGTACGCATTGCGGCGGAGTGCAAGTGATGCGGATCCTGAACGGCTGGCGGACTGCTTTCTGGCTGATGGCGTTATCGCTGGCGGGCGCCGGTCCGGCCTTGGCCGCCGACGTGAATACCGCCGCGACGCTGATTTACTATGACGCGGTTGGCAACGAGACGCTGGATCCGGCCGAGCCGCAAAGCGGCAGCAGCTTCTCCCAGGAAGTGCTACTCTCCGTCTACGACACGCTGGTGCGGCTTGACCCGGCGGGAAATCCGACACCGGGCCTGGCGGAATCCTGGACGGCCAACGCCGACCTGACCTCGTTCACCTTCAAGCTGCGGCCGGGTGTAAAGTTTCATGACGGCAGCGACCTGACCGCAGATACGGTCAAGCGCAATATCGACCGCAATGTGGCACTGGGCGGACGGGCGAGCGGCACGATGGTCGATTCGGTACGTTTGGTCGCCGGGGTCGAGGTGCTGGGCCCACTGGAATTCAGGCTGCTGCTGAAGGGGGCGAGTGGGCAAATACCCTACATCATGGGCGGCATCGGCGGCATGGTCGCCAGCGCGGCGTCGGTCTCCGGGGATGATTTCGGCGTGACGTTCAAGCCGATCGGCTCCGGCCCTTATCGGGTGAAATCGTTCAGTCCAATGTCAAGACGGTGATGGTTCGCAACGACTCCTATTGGGGCGGGATCGCCGGCCGGCCTGCCGCGTTTGAGCACCATTACGTGCCCGATGGCCGCGCCAGGCTGAACGCGCTGCGGTCTGGTCAGGCGAATGTGGTGCTGATCGATCCGCGCCAGATCCCGGAGGCCAAGGGCGCCGGGCTGACCGTGCAGATCAACGAGAAGAACGGGGTGTGGGACATCTATGTCAATCTCGGTCGCGCGCCGCTGGATAATCTGAAAGTGCGACAGGCCTTCATGCACGCCGTCGATCGCGAGGCGCTGGCCGAGGCGTTGAGCTTCGGCAGCGGCAAGCCGACCGTGCAGTTCTTCGCTTCCAGTTCCCCGGTCTATGATCCGGACCTGGAAAAGCTCTATCCCTATGATCCGGCCAAGGCGAAGGCGCTGTTGGCCGAGGCGGGGTTCAAGGGCGGCGTCGACATTACCCAGCTCTTGCTGAACACCACGGAATACAAGCAACTGGGCGAGGCGCTGCAGGCGATGTTGGCGGAATCGGGCATCCGGGTGAAGTTCGACGTGATCGATGCCTCGCAGTTTAACCTGTTTCGCCGTTCGCCATATCGGGGCGACTACCTGATGGCCCGCTGGGGCGGGCGCGCCGATCCGCTGCAGACATTCCAGGAATTGATCGCCACTGGGGCGACCTATAACCCCGTCGGCGTCGCCAATCCGGAAATCGATGTGCTGATCGCCAAGGCGCGCGCCATGCTGCCGGAGGACCCGGCCCGCCTGGTGCTGCTGCGCCAGATCGCGCGGCTGGGGGTGGAATATGTATCCAACATGCCGTTGATGACCCGTTCGAATGTCTACGCCTTCCGCCCCGGCTGCATCCTGGGGCTGGTGGCCTATCTGCCGGTGGGCGATGACCGGTTCAACGACGTTCAGGTAGCGGCGAACTGCAAATGAACCTCCTGGAGTTTTCGCCCATACGCGCTTCGACCGCCTGGCTGCTGATGGCGTATCTTACCTTCGGCCTGGTTGGCCCCGCCGGAGCGGCGGATGCTCCGGCCAACCCGAACGGCACGGTGATTTATTACGATGCGGTGAGCAATCAGACGCTCGATCCGCAGGAGCCGCAGAACAACAGCAGCTTCGCGCAGGGGCCGTTGATGGCGATCTTCGACAGCCTGATCAACCTGAACGAGGCTGGGGAGCCGAAACCGGGTCTGGCGGTGTCCTGGCAGTACAACGCCGACCTGACGGAATTCACCCTGAAGCTGCGTCCGGGCGTGACCTTTCACGACGGCACGAAGTTCAACGCCGCGGCGGTTGCGCGCAATTTCGAGCGTTCCACCGCGCTCGGCCTTCGCGCCGGCTTTGCCACCTCCGAGACAATGTCGCAGATCGCCGCGGTTGAAACCGAAGGCGAGGATCTGGTGCGGCTGAAGCTGAAGGGGCCGAACGGGCAGATGCCGTTCTTCCTCGGCAGCCAGGCCGGAATGATGGTCAGCCCGGCGGTGCTGAATTCCGCGGGGGAAATTGCGTTCGGAGCCGCGCTGAAGCCGGTCGGCACCGGCCCGTTCAAGGTGCGCTCGTTCGACTCCAATGTCCGCACCGTCATGGACCGCTATGACGGCTACTGGAATCCCGATCCGGGCAGGCCGGCAACGATCGAGCATCATTACGTGCCGGACGCGCGGGCCCGGCTGAATGCGGTGCGATCCGGGCAGGCCAATCTGGCGCTGATCGACGGCCGCCAGATCGCCGAGGCCAAGGCGGCGGGTTTCGCGGTGCAGGTCAACGAGAAGAATAGCACCTGGGACATCTACCTGAACGTAAAGCGCGACAATATTGGCAGGCTGAAGCTGCGCCAAGCCTTCATGCATGCGGTGGACCGCCAGGCCGTATCCGATGCGCTGGGCTATGGTGCCACCCAGCCGACCGTGCAGCTGTTCGCCCGGTCCTCGCCGATGTTCGATCCGGCGCTGGAGGCGCTGTATCCGTTCGATCAGGCAAAGGCGAAGAAGTTGCTGGCCGATGCGGGGTACCCGAACGGTGTGGACATCACCTGGGTGCTGCTGAACACCTCCGAATACAAGCAGATCGCCGAGGCGATGCAAGCCATGCTCGGCGAGGTCGGCATCCGCATCAAGTTCGACGTGGTGGATACCTCGCAATACGTGACCTTCCGCCGCCCGCCGACGCGGGGCGATATCATGATGGCGCGCTGGGGCGGGCGGCCGGATCCGTTGCAGGCGTTCCAGGAAGTGACCGGCACCGGCGGATCGGTGAATGCCGGCGATGCGGCGGTGCCGGAGATCGATGTGCTGATCGACAAGGCACGACGGCTGGACCCATCCGATCCGGCCCGCGTGGTGGTGTTGCGCCAGTTGGCGAAATTGACCACGGAGCAGGCGGCGCATTTCGGCATCATGACCCGGTCCAACGTGTATGCCTACAAGCCCGGCTGCATCAGCGGCATTCCGGCCTATCTGCCGACCGGCAATGACCGGATCAACGATGTGCGGCTGGCAACCGGCTGCAAATGAGCACGCTGTTCTATCTGGGGCGGCGGATCATCGGCACCCTGCCGATCCTGGTGCTGGTCGGGCTGATCACCTTCCTGCTGATCCACCTGACGCCCGGCGATCCGGCTGCCGTGGTTGCCGGGGAAAACGCCTCGGCCGAGGCGATCGACGCGGCGCGCCATCGCCTGGGCTTGGATCAGCCGTTCCTGGTGCAATTCTGGCACTGGCTGGTGGGCGTATTGCACGGCGATCTCGGCACCTCGTTCACCAGCGGACGGCCGGTGACGTCGCTGATCTTCGACCGGCTGCCGATAACCCTGTCGCTGGCGGCGGGGGCGACGCTGGTGGGCCTCGGCATCGCCGTGCCGCTCGGGGTGTTCGCGGCCATCAACCGGGGCTCGTGGTTGGATCGGATCACGATTTTCACGACCTCGCTCGGCATCGCCGCACCGGAGTTCTTCATCGGCCTGATCCTGGTGCTGGTAGTGGCGCTGAATTGGGGCTGGCTGCCGGCGACCGGCTATGTGCCGTTCGCCGATGACCCGCTGGACTGGGTCGCCCGGCTGACGCTGCCGTCGATCACGCTCGGGGTCGGCGTCGCGGCGGAGCTGGCGCGCCAGGTGCGCGGATCGATGATCGACGTGTTGTCACGCGATTACATCCAGACCGCGCGCGCCAAGGGCCTGTCCACCTGGTCGATCCTGGTCAAGCACGCGCTGAAGAACGCCGCCATTCCGGTGGTGACCGTGCTGGGCCTGCAGATCCGCCGGCTGCTGGGCGGGGCGGTGATCGTCGAGCAGATCTTCGCCATGAACGGCGTCGGCTCCCTGGCGGTGCGCGCGGTGTTCCTGCGCGACCTGCCGGTGTTGCTGGGCGTAGCGCTGATCACCGCGGTGGTGGTCCTGCTGATCAACCTGATGGTGGATATGTCCTACAGCTATTTCGATCCGAAAGTGCGCCAGGCATGAGCGTCACCACCGCGGCTTCCGCGCCGGTCCTCGTCACGGCACCCGTCGCGCTGCCGCCGCCGAGCAACTTCGCGCGCCGTTTCGCCCACAACCCGACGGCGATGGTTTCGCTGATCCTGTTGACACTGATCGTGCTGGTGGCGGTGTTCGCCCCGTATCTGGCGCCGCATGACCCGGCGCGCAGTTCGTTGCGCAATATCCTCAAGCCGCCGAGTGCGATGTACCTGCTCGGCTCAGACGATCTCGGGCGCGACGTGTTGAGCCGGCTGATCTTCGCCAGCCGGCTGTCGCTGGTCGCGAGCGTGCAGGCGGTGGCGATCGCCCTTGGCATCGGCCTACCGCTGGGGTTGATCAGCGGCTATGTCGGCGGCTGGGTCGATACCATCATCATGCGCTTCAACGACGCGCTGATGAGTTTCCCGGCGCTGATCCTGGCCGTGGTGATCGTCGGCCTGCTCGGCCCCAGCCTGACCAATGCGATGACGGCGATCGGGCTGGTATATGCCCCGCGCATCATGCGCGTGGTGCGCGCCAGCACGCTCTCGGTCCGCCAGGAGGTCTATATCACGGCCGCGCGCGCCACAGGGTGCGGCGATGCGCGCATCATCGCCCGGCATGTGCTGCCGAACGTGACGGGGCCACTGGTGGTGCAGGCCACGGTGCTGATGGGCCAGGCGTTGCTGGCGGAAGCGGGGTTGAGCTTCCTGGGCCTGGGCGTGCAGCCGCCGGAGGCGAGTTGGGGCGCCATATTGGGCACGGCCTTTCCGTACATGGCCCAGTCGCCGGTGCCGACCATCGCGGCTGGCCTGGTGATTTCCGTGACCGTGCTCTGTTTCAACCTGATCGGCGACGGCATCCGCAATTCCGTCGGCCGGATGCGCCGGGCGGGGGATTGACGATGGCGTTTGCGAACGAGGCGGCACTGCTGGAGGTCAATGACCTGGTGGTGCAATTCCCCTCGCCGAACGGCTGGCTGACCGTGGTGGACAAGGTGTCCTTCAATGTTGGGCGCAACGACATCGTCTGCGTGGTGGGCGAGTCTGGTTCCGGCAAGAGCGTTACGATGCAGGCCGCGGTGGGGTTGGTACAGCCAAAGGGTGGCCGAGTGGTGTCCGGCAGCGTGCGCTTCGAGGGCCAGGAGCTCATCGGCATGGGCAACCGCCAGCTCAACCGCATTCGCGGCAACGCCATTGGTTTCATCTTCCAGGAACCCATGTCCAGCCTCAACCCGGCCTACACCGTGGGCGAGCAGATCGCCGAGGTTGTGCGGCGGCATCGCGGTGCCTCCCGCAGCGATGCCTGGAAGCGGGCGGTGGAAATGCTGGATCGCGTGAACATCGCCTCCGCCGCCAGCCGGGCGCATGATTATCCGCACCAGTTCTCCGGCGGCATGCGCCAGCGCGTGATGATCGCCATGGCCATCGCCTGCGATCCCAAGTTGCTGATCGCCGACGAACCCACCACGGCGCTGGACGTGACGATCCAGGCGCTGATCCTGGAGCTGATCCGCGAGTTACAGCGGGAGTCTGGCATGTCGGTCCTGTTCATCACCCACGACCTTGGCGTGGTGGCCGATATCGCCCGCAGCGTGGTGGTGATGTATGGCGCGCAGGTCGTGGAGAGTGGATCGGTGGAGAACCTGTTTCGTGCGCCGAAGCATCCCTATACCGGGGGATTGCTGGAGGCGATGCCGCAGGTGGCGCTGGAACGGGGCCACGATCCCGTCGCCATCCCTGGCACGGTCGCGCAGGCGCACGCCTGGCCGTCCGGCTGCCGCTTCAACCCCCGCTGCATGTTCCGTCAGGAGGGTGTGTGCACCACGACGCCGATCGCGCTGTCGCGTGACGAGCACGGGCTGGTGCGCTGCGCGCGCAGCGCGGACATTCGCGCCGATCTTGCCGGCATGGGGATCCGCCAGCTCGGATCCGCGGCATGACCCCGCTTTGCCTGGACGTTGAGGATCTGCATGTCGTCTACGATGTCGGCAGCACGGCCTTGGGACGACGCCGGCGGCTGCATGCGGTGAACGGCGTGTCCTTGGCGATCCCGCCGGGGGAAACGTTGGGGTTGGTGGGCGAGTCTGGCAGCGGGAAATCCACCACCGGCCTGGCGATCCTGCGGCTGATCGAGCCGGCATCCGGGCGCGTTCAATTGGGTGGCACCGATATCGCCGGGGCATCGCGCCAGGAGGTCCGCAAGCTACGGCGGCGCATGCAGATCGTGTTCCAGGATCCGTTTTCCTCCCTCAACCCGTCGATGACGATCCAGAACTCTGCTGGAAGAGCCGTTGCTGATCCACACCGACATGCCGGCATCCGAGCGGCGCGCGATGGTGGGCAAGACGCTGGAAGCGGTCGGGCTGCATCCTGGGTATGCGGTGCGCTATCCGCACGAGTTCTCCGGTGGCCAGCGCCAGCGGGTGGCGATCGCGCGGGCGATGATCGTGCGTCCCGAATTCGTCGTGCTCGACGAGCCGGTGAGCGCGCTCGATGTATCGACGCAGAGCCAGATATTGAACCTGCTGAAGACGATCCAGACCGAGTCTGGTACGGCGTTCCTGTTGGTGGCGCACGACCTCGCCGTCGTGCGCCTGATGAGCCCGAACGTGGCGGTGATGTATCTGGGAGAGATCGTCGAGACCGGGCCGAGCGCGCGTGTCTACGATCAGCCGGCTCATCCCTACAGTGCGGCGCTGATCTCGGCCGTGCCGTTTCCGGATCCGCAGCGCCAGCGAGGTGACAGGATCATCCTGCGCGGCGATCTGCCCAACCCGATGGCGCCACCTAGCGGCTGCCGATTCCGAACGCGCTGCCCGTTCGCGATGGAGATCTGTGCCGCCGAAGTACCGCTTCCCGTGCCGATCGAGGGTGGTGGCACGGCCAGTTGCCATCTGCACACCCACGGCCCGAGATTGGGTGGTCAGTCGCTTCGTCTGCTTAGTTCATACGCGCAGGATGCAGATGGCCTGAACGGACCCCTAATCGAAGGCCTGACATGTGTGCCCTTGGAACGGCATTGGTGCGGGTCGAAGCGTCTGATCCGGGGAGGTCGCCGCGACGCCAAAAAGCCCCGGCGATGATGCCGAGGCTTTGAGCAGGCGAATTAAGTTGGTTGCGAGGGCACGCAACCCTCTTTGCCGAACGGAACTTCGGTGGCCGTGAGGACATGCAACCGACGATTGGACCATTCGACCGTTACCAGGTCGCCTTGAAGATCGTGACTGCACCTACCCTGAATTCCCGCCATTTTTTTGATGGCTGGGACTGGCTGCCCGGTCCATGCAACAACGCCACGCCACCCCCTATTGCTGCTTGCGGCGGGCATCCGCGCGCTTCGCTCGGGCCAAGTGCTCGCCGTATTTCATGCCTTCAAGCTTCAGGCCGTCGGGATCGCGGAAGAAAACGGCATAATAGTCATCGTCGTACTCGGCCGCAGGATCGACGATGGTCGCGCCCATTTCCACCAGGAACGCGTGGAGCGCGTCTACGTCCTTTCGGCTTCGCAACTGGAAGGCATAGTGGTGAAAGCCGACATCGTCGTCGCGATGCTTATGAGTCCGGCCTCTCGCATCGGCTGGACTGATCCAGAACCGGGTCTTGCCGTTGGTCCAGCCGATGGCGTTCTCGTATTCATCCGACAGCTCGAACCCGAGAAATTCGAAGAGACGTTGATAGAACGCCTTCGATTTTTCGTAATTGCTGACCCGGATGCTCAGGTGATCGATCCCAACGACACGCACCATCTGGCTTTCTCCCCTCGGGGGCCTGCTCTGTTTGGCCGGTTTCGGTCAAGCGCTTTCAGCCCATTCATCGCTCCGAAGTTTGATGTAAACCAATAAAAGCTGCCGGTTCAATTCAGACCTTACGCCCGGGCCGAGGACACGCGCTGGCGTCGACGGCATCAATGCCGGTTGCGGGAAATCGATCCCGATGAGGCTGATGTCGTTCGTCGGATCTTTCGGGACTACGCGGCGGGCCTCAGTCCGATCGCCATCGCCAGGAGCCTCAATGAAGCGCGCACCCCGGACCCAGCGGCGGGATTTGGTACGACGCGACAAATCGTGGCCGGCCGACCCGTGGCGACGGTCTGCTACGCAACCCGATCTACATTGGCCGGCTGGTCCGGAACCGCAACCGGAACGTGAAAGACCCTACGACCGGCCAGGTCTGCAAGCAGCAGAACCGAGCCGATGAGATCGTCGAGAGGGCCGTTCCCGGGTGGCGCATCATCGACCGGGAGCTTTGGGACCAGGTCCAGGCCAGGCTGTCCGAGCAACAAGCGCCCAAAACGTCCACAGCGGGCGAGGCACAGCGCCGGGAATTTCAGGCCGTCGAACGAAAGCTGACCAACCTGGTCAATGCCATAGCCGATGGACCGAACGGAACCGGACTGCGGCGGGCCAAGCTCGACGAACTGGAACAGCGGCGCGCTGCCCTGCAGGCCAGTGCGGCAGCACCAATGCCTCGGTTCCGGCGCTCCACCCCGGCATTGCCGCCACCTACCGCCGCAAGATGGCCGACTTCCAGACCGCCATTCAGGAGGAAGACGCGCCCGAGGCACTCGAAGCAGCTCGGGCTTTGATCGACCGGATCATTGTCTCACCGCCAAACGACGACGGGCCGCCAGAGATCGAGTTGATCGGCCAACTGGCTGCCATGCTTGGAACGGCGGGCCTCGGATCGGCCAAGGACGATCGCGCGAACACGCCAAGTGTTCTTGGCATGGTTCGCTAGTTCGGTAAAAGCGGCTCCGGGGGGCGGAGCCTTTCGCCTTGCTTCCGAAATGTCCAGCCCCGGCACTATACGGGTTGGATGGATGCGGTTCCAGAGCCGGTGATACCGTGTTACGCCGCTTGCAACCGGTGCCGCGGCTAACCGATACTCGCGCCAACGCCCGGCAGGCAGGCGATGATCGGGAGAAGCCGAGTGGCGCGTAAGCCAGCCAATATGCGGTACCTGGCGGACGACGTTCCACCGTTGGCCGTGGTGATCGTCAATGCGCGACCGGCCGACGGCCGAGGAGATCGTCGAGCGCGACGATGGCGCGCACCGGCTGGCGGCGTACTTGCTGCAGCGATATGCCACGGGGGTCAGCACCAGCATCCGCAACGGGATCTGCACGGTGCGGCTGCATTTCGATCAGTAGGCGATAGCGGGAATTCCCGATCGCACCGATGGCAAGGGGCCGCCGGCCCCCTGCCTGTCGGCTCAGGCCCCTGTCGCGCGAACCAGCTTGCCCGGCAACGCCCCGGTATGAACGCCGTTCTCGAACACCGGCACGCCTGAAACGATCGTCGCCACGTAGCCATCGACGCGCTGAACCAGCCGGCGGCCGCCGGCAGGCAGGTCGTAACGAACCTCCGGAATGTGCAGCCGCATGCCCTCGTAGTCGATCACGTTCACATCCGCCTTCAGCCCCGGCGCCAGCACGCCGCGATCGTTGAAGCCGAAGAATTTCGCGGTTTCGCTGGTCTGGCGCTTGACCATCAGTTCCAGCGGCAGCCGCGGCCCGCGGGAACGGTCGCGTGCCCAGTGGGTCAGCATGAAGCTGGGCAGGCTGGCATCGATGATCGAGGAGCAATGCGCCCCGCCGTCACCCAGGCCGAGGATGGTCGCCTCGTCGGTCAGCATCGTGCGGATGATGTCGTGGTTGTCTTCGTTGTAGCCCACGACAGGGAAGAACAGGAAATGATCGGCGCTCTCGGCCAGGTAGTCATAGGCAACCTCGTCCGGTGTGCGGCCTTCCCGGTCGGCGATGGCGGCGATGCTGTCGCTTTCGCGGGGTTCGTAATCCGGCGGATCGCCGAGCTTGAACATCCGGTGCCAGCGCTTGACGATGTGCTGACGGAACTGCGACAGCCGGTTCAGCAACTCGGCCGACGGCGCTTCCGACAGGATCTGCGCACGCACCGCCGGGTCCTGCATCCGCTTCATCCGCTCATCGATCGGCAGCTTCAGCAGCGCCTGATAGCTCGGACGGATCGAGAACGGGTTGAGCGCCGTGTCCGCGCCCAGCAGCACGCCCACCGGACGCCCCGCAACCTGCGCGGTAACCATCGCGCCCGCGGCGCGGGCCTTGTGCACGCCCTCCATCAGCCGCTTCCAGCGCACCGGATCGGTTGGGCGGTCGGTCAGCAGGAACCATACCGGGCGGCCGGTGTCCTGGCCGAGCTTGGTCATCCAGCCCAGTTCGTCCGCTTCCACGTCGAAATCGGAATTGATGCCGAACGCACCGTAGCCGACCTTGCCCAAAGCCGAGCCGATGCCGAGCAGTTCCTCGATTTCCGAGTAGCGGCCGGGCACCATTTCCCCGGTGGGGGTCTTGTGGGAGTTGGTGCGCGAGGTGGTGAAGCCGAAGGCGCCGGCGCGCATGCCTTCCTCGACCAGGCGGCGCATTTCCTCGATGTCCTCCGCGGTGGCCTTCTCGCGGCGGATGGCACGCTCGCCCATCACGAACACGCGCAGCGGGTGATGCGGGATCTGCGCGGCGACGTCGATGGCGCGGGGAAACGCATCCAGGGCGTCGAGGAATTCCGGGAAGCTTTCCCAGTTCCATTTCAGACCCTCGGCCAGCGCGATGCCGGGGATTTCCTCCACCGCTTCCATCAGGCCGATCAGCGAGGTGTGGTCGGCCTTGCGGACCGGGGCGAAGCCCACGCCGCAATTGCCGAACAGTATGGTGGTCACGCCGTGCCAGGACGACGGCGCCAAGACGGGGTCCCAGGTGGCCTGGCCGTCGTAGTGGGTATGCGCGTCCACCCAGCCGGGGGTGACGAGCAGGCCCTTGGCGTCGATTTCCCGCTTGCCGGGCCCGGCCTTGCCGCCGACCGAGGCGATCTTGTCGCCGTCGATGGCGACGTCACCGGTGTAGCCCGGGCTGCCGGTGCCATCGACGATCGTGCCTGCGCGAATGACTATGTCATGCATTTTCCGCTCCCACTGTCCGGTACACGAAATGACCGGATTCTATGACCGTAGCCGAAGGGGCCGGGATGTTGTTGCCATCCCACGGAAGAAGTGAAGGCCCGCCGCGAAGCCCGGTCAAGCCGGGACATATCGTTACGATCCAATGACCTCGTGCCGGCGCTGTCACAAAAATAGGTGGCCAGACGCGGCCGACGCGCTATTCTGCCCGCAATTGCCCCCGCCCGGTACGGCGCGAGGAAAGGCAACAATGGCTTTCAGGGAGGCTACCAGTGGACGACGCTATCGAAAAATCGGCCATGCGTAAGATCTATATACGCCTGCTGCCGTTCGCGATTCTGAGTTATTTTCTCGCCTATGTGGATCGGATCAATGTCAGCTTCGCCGGGCTGACGATGCGCGGCGACCTCGACATGACCGCTACCGCCTTCGGTTTTGCGGTGGGAACATTCTACTGGGGTTATTTCATCTTCGAGGTCCCCAGCAACATCGTCATGGAAAAGGTCGGCGCAAGGCTGTGGATCGCGCGGATCATGATCACCTGGGGCATTCTCGCCGGCATAACGGCGATGGTGACGGGACCGACAAGCTTCGCCATCGTGCGCTTCCTGCTGGGCTCCGCCGAGGCCGGGTTCTTCCCGGGCATCGTGCTTTATTTCACCTACTGGTTCCCTGCACGCCACCATGCCCGCATCATCTCGGGCTTTCTGATCGGTCTGCCCATCGCGGTGGCGGCGGGCGCGCCGATCTCCACGGCCTTGCTCGGACTCGATGGCATGTGGGGGCTGCGCGGCTGGCAGATCATGTACATCGCCGAGGCGGTTCCGACGGTGGTCATCGGGATCGTCACCCTGTTCGTGCTGACGGACAAGCCGGAGCAGGCGAAATTCCTGACCGGGCCGGAGAAGACCTGGCTCGCCGCCAAACTGGCAAGCGAGCGCCACGCCAAGGAATCCGTGCGCAAATTCAGCATATTGCAGGGGATGTTCGATCCGAAGGTTCTGCTGCTGGCGCTGAACTATTTCGGCATTGTCGTTGCCAGTCTCGGCGTGCTGATCTTCGTGCCGCAGATCATCAAGTCGCTGGGAACTTACAGCAACATGACCGTGGGCTGGCTGACGATGATCCCCTATATCACCGGCGCGATCGGCCTGGTGGGCTGGGGCCGCCTCTCCGACAGGATGCATGAGCGGCGGTGGAACCTGCTCGGGGCCTGCGTCGTCTCGACGGTCGGACTGGTCATTGCCGGCGCCACGATGGGCACCTGGTGGGCGCTGGTGGGGCTGTCGATCGCCACGTTCGGGTTCTATGGCTCGAAGGGGCCGTTCTGGGCGATGCCGTCGATGTTCCTGACCGGAACCGCCGCCGCGGCCTCGATCGCCTGGATCAACTCGATCGGCAATCTCGGCGGCTTCTTCGGACCCTGGTATGTCGGGGTGGTGAAGGACATGACCGGCTCGTACTCCGGTGGATTGTATGGGCTGGCGTTCCTGTGCCTGATGTCCTCGTTCGTGTGTGCGTTCTTCCTGCACATCCCAAATCCGGCGGCCGAGGTGGCCGGTTCCGGCCATCTGCCGGCGGGCGTGCCCATTGAGCAAGCGGATTGATCCTGCCTCGATAGGCTTTCGTTGCCTTTCGGATTCCACCGCCAGGACCGGGTTGTTTCCTGGACCTGGCGGTGGAGCCCCTTGACGGCGCGGCGCCGTTTTGACGCCCCGCACGGAATAGTTTCAGCGCTCGTCGCTGGATCGTTTCCGCGCCGTGCGGCGGGTGGATTGCGCCCCTTCCGGGGGACACCTAGGCTCGCCGGAGCATGTCCTCCGAACGTCCCGCCAACTCCCCCTCCAATCACGCCCCCTCCGGTCATGCCTGGGTCCTGCTCGGCGGCGCGTTCCTGACATTCAGCGTCAGCGCCAGCCTGATGCATGCCTACACCGTGTTCCTGCTCGCCTTCATCGAGGAATTCGGCTGGACCCGGGCGCAAAGCTCGATCGCCTATTCGGTCTCGCAACTGATGAGCGGGTTCAGCGCCCCGGTGGTGGGCTGGCTGGTGGACCGGCTTGGCTCTCGCCGAATGGTGCTGATGGGCGGCTTCATGCTGACGCTGGGCCTGTTCGCCAGTTCCTACGCGACGTCGCTGTGGCAGGTGGTGTTCCTGTACGGATTCGTGATGACCATGGGGTCGAACAGCCTGGGCATGGTGGTGTTCGTGCCGATGATCTCTCGCCATTTCGTGGCCAAGCGCGGGCTGGCCGTGTCCATCCTGCAATCGGCCAACGGCTTCGGCCGCGCGTTCTCGGCACCGGTGGCGCAGATCATGATATCCGGGCTCGGCTGGCGCGCCGCCTATCTGTGGGAAGCCGGGTTCATGGCCGTGCTGGTGATCCCGCTGGCGGCGATCTTCCGGCGCACCGAGGTGCCGGGCGGGCGCACCACCACCGGCAGCGCGCCGCTGCGGCACTGGACGCTGGGCGAGGCGATGCGTACCCGGCCGTTCTGGCTGCTGTTCACTGTCTATCTGCTCACCGGGGTCGGCAGCTTCCTGGTTTCCCTGCACCAGCTCGCCTTCGCTGTGGATATCGGCTTCGACCGGCAATATGCCGCCGGCGTGATGGGCATGGGGGCGCTGTTCTCGCTGCCGGGTATCATCCTGACCGGTACGGTTTCCGACTATATCGGCCGCGAGCTGTCGGCGATGTTCACCTACGGAATTTCCATCCTGGGGGTGATCTTCGCGCTGTTCATCCACAGCCCGGACCAGCATCTGCTGCTGTGGCTGTTCGCCTGCTGCTTCGGGCTGACCTGGGGGGCGCGCGGTCCCGCCATCACCGCCAAGGCCGCGGACCTGTTCCCCGGACCGCGGCTGGGCTCGATCCTGGGGGTGATCAGTGTCGGCACCGGGCTGGGCTCGGCGCTGGGATCGTGGTCGGCCGGCTGGATCTTCGACATGACCGGCAGCTACCGGGTG
Source organism: uncultured Alphaproteobacteria bacterium (assembly GCA_963839645.1). Lineage (GTDB taxonomy): Bacteria > Pseudomonadota > Alphaproteobacteria > Acetobacterales > Acetobacteraceae > PALSA-911. Next base: position 452,932 of record CAWIVZ010000008.1, read on the forward strand.
GCGTTCCTTGCCTCGATCACCGCCTATCTGCTGGGGCTGGTGGCTTTCGGCGCGCTGCGCCAGCCCGCCCGCAAGACCGGCTCAGCCGGCGCAGGCGCCGCATAGGCCTTCCGCCTCGATCGTGGCCTTGCTGACGGAAAAGCCGGCGCGGCGCGCGGCGTCGGCCAGGGCATGAGCCAGGTCGTGGTCGTCGATCTCCACCACCCGGCCGCATTGCCGGCAGATCAGGAACTGCGCGGCATGCGCGGCATGGTCATGCGCGCCCTCCTCCGGCGCGACGCAGCCGACGAACGCGGACAGCCTCTCCAGCCGGTGGATCAGGCCGTGCTCGAGCAGAAAATCGAGGGCGCGATACACCGTCGGCGGCGCCGCGCCCTGGCGGGTGGCGCGCAGCCGGTCCAGCAGATCGTAGGCGCCGGTGGGCGCTTCCTGCTCCAGGATCAGGCCCAGCACCTGCCGGCGCAGATCGGTCAGCCGGGCGCCGCGTTCCGCGCAGATCGCGTCGGCGCGGTCCAGCAGCGCCTCGGTCTGCCCAGTGAAGGTTTGCCCGGTATTTGCGCCGGCCGTCATCCGTCCATCCCTTTTCAGCGAAGCCCGGCCCCTTTTCCGCGAACCCCGGAAGGGCCAAGATAGCACCCATGACCGAAACCGCCACAGACGCCGTATTGGCCGCCATCGCCTTCAACGCCGACGGGCTGGTGCCCGCCATCGCCCAGCAGCACGACACCGGCGAGGTGCTGATGATGGCCTGGATGAACCGCGAGGCGGTGGCCGAAACGCTGGCCACCGGACGCGTGTGCTATTTCAGCCGCAGCCGGAACCGGCTGTGGCGCAAGGGCGAGTCGTCCGGCCAGGTGCAGCATCTGCGCGAATTGCGGGTGGATTGCGACGGCGACACGCTGCTGCTGATGGTGCAGCAGGACGGCGTGGCCTGTCATACCGGGCGGCGGAACTGCTTCTTCCGCGCCATGCGGGATGGCGACCTGGTGGAAATCGCCGCGCCGCTGATGGACCCGGAGGCGCTGTATGGCGCCGGCATGGGATGAGGGGTCGCCGGCAAGGTTGAGGCTCTGACCGAACCTTCCTCCCCTACCCCCCAGCCACGACCTCCACAGCCACAGCCGTCACATTGTCCGTGGCCTGCTTCTCCAGCGCGGCCTGCACCAGCGCCTCGGCCGGCGCGGCGCCAGCCAGCAAGGTGGCAATTTCCGGATCGATCAGGGCCTTGTTCAGGCCATCGCTGCACAGCAGCAGCCGGTCGCCGGGTCCCGCCTCGCCGCTGATCTCGTCGAGCGCGAAGCCGGCATCGTCGGCGCCGACCGCCCGGGTGATGACGTTGCCGCGCGGGTGATGGATGGCTTCCTCGGCGGTGATGGCGCCGGCGTCCAGCAGCGCCTGCACCAGGCTATGGTCGCGGGTGATCTGGGTAAGCCGGCCGCCGCGCAACAGGTAGGCGCGGGAATCGCCGGCCCAGAGGCAGGTGAATTTCTGGTCCCGCACCAGCAGGATCACCAGGGTGGAGGCGACGGTTATGCCCTCTCCGCGGCGGGTGGCCTCCGACCCCATCTCCCGGTGGGCGTTATCGACGCGGGTGCGAATCTCCGCAAGCAGGGCGCCGTGGCCGAGGCCCTCCGGCACCGCAGACAGCGCATCCGCCAGCATGCCGGACGCCAGCGCCCCGGCCGCATGGCCGCCGGCGCCGTCGGCCACGGCCCAGAGCCCGATCTCCGGGCGGTCGACCAGGGCATCCTCGTTGGCGGAACGCCTCGTTCCGGCATGGGTGAATGACCAGGACCGGAAGCCGCCGATATCCGCCTGTCCCATCCGGTTCCCCGTCCCCTTGAAATCGCTCGGTCCGAAATTCGTATCGAAGCTTAGATTGATTTTGCCCGGCGTGAAAACATCACCTGTGCCCTTACGGTGCCGCGGTTGATGCCGGAATGGCGATATGATTGCGCGGTCCGGCCGCCAGACCTATGCACGCCATGCCAGGGCATGGACGTATGCCGTACAGCCATGGCGCACGGCCAACCGGAAAAGGCGAAGAATGACCCTGATCTACCTCATCGCCGGCGAAGCAAGCGGCGATGTGCTGGGCGCGCGGCTGATGACCGCGCTGCGGGCACGCCAGCCGGATCTGCGGTTCGCCGGCATCGGCGGGGAGCGGATGCAGGCGCAGGGGCTGGATAGCCTGTTCCCGCTGCACGAACTGGCGCTGATGGGGCTGCTGGAGGTGCTGCCGAACCTGCGCCGGCTGAAGCGGCGCCTGGCGCAGACCGTGGCCGATATCGGGCAACGCCGGCCGGCGGTGGTCGTCACCATCGACAGCCCCGGCTTTACCCTGCGCGTCCTGCGAGCGATCGCGCCGCTGGGCATTCCACGCGCGCATTACGTCGCGCCGCAGGCCTGGGCCTGGCGGGAAAGCCGGGTGAGGCATTTCCCCGGGCTGTGGGACAAGCTGCTCTGCCTGCTGCCGTTCGAGCCGGAATTCTTCGCCAAACACGGCCTGGAGGCGGATTTCGTCGGCCATCCCGTGCTGGAGAGCGGCGCCGACTCCGGCGATGCCCAACGCTTCCGGGACCGCCACGCGATCGCGCCGCAAGCCCGCGTCGTCACGCTGATGCCGGGCAGCCGGCGCACCGAGGTCAGCCGGCTGCTGCCCGTGCTCGGCGAGACGCTGGCGCGGCTGGCGCCGCGCGTTCCGCACCTGACGCCGGTGGTGGCGGTGGCGGCCCCCGTGGCCGGAGCGGTGCTGGAAGGCATCCGGTCCTGGCCGGGGCGCCCGCTGGTGGTGACGGAGATCGCCGACAAGCATGACGCCTTCGCCGCCAGCGCGGCGGCGCTGACGAAATCGGGCACCTCCACCCTGGAACTGGCGCTGGCCGGGGTGCCGATGCTGGTGACGTACCGCGTGAACCCGATCACCGCCGCCATCGCCCGGCGGCTGGTGAAGGTGAAATACGCGTCGCTGGTGAACCTGCTGGCCGGACGGGAACTGGTGCCGGAGCTGATCCAGGGCGCCAGCACACCGGCGCGCCTGGCGGCGACGCTGGAGGAACTGCTGACCGACCCGGCGGCGGCGGCGGCGCAGCGCGCCGGCTTCCGGACCGTGCTGGACAGCCTGCGTCCGCCGCGCGGCCTGCCGTCCGAAGCCGCCGCGGACGCGGTGCTCGAACTGATCAGGTAAGCAGCCCCGAGGCGCGCATCTTGGCCTGGGCAGCGGTCATCGCGTCCATCACCGCCAGGGCGGCGGCCAGGGCACGGCGACCGGCGGCGGCGTCCACCAGGACCGGCGCGCCGTCCAGCACGGAGGCCGCGAAGGCGGCGTGCTCGGCGGCCAGGCTGTCGTGATCCTGCCAGGAGATTTCCTCGATGCCGAAGCCCTCGACCCCCGGTACCGGCTTGCCGCGGCCGCGAGCGACGACGGAAACCGAGCGGTTGGCGAAATCCACCGCCATGTAGCCATCCTTGGCGAACAGCCGCATGCGCCGCTCGGTGCGCGCGGAAATCCGGCTCGCGGTGATGGTCGCCACCGCCCCGTTGGTGAAGCGTATCCGGGCGTTGGCGATGTCCTCATGCGCGCTCGCCACCGCCGCGCCGACCGCGTCCACCGTGTCGATCGGGCTGTCCACCAAGGCGAGGATCAGGTCGAGATCATGGATCATCAGGTCCAGGATCACCGAGACGTCGGTGCCGCGCGGCTTGTAGGGGGCGATGCGTGTCGCCTCGATGTAAAGCGGACTGCTCATCTGCCCGGCGAGGGCGCCGTAGGCCGCCGAGAAGCGCTCCAGATGCCCCACCTGCAGCACCAAGGCGCGCTCGGTGGCGAGTGCCGCGAGTTCGTCGGCCTGCGCCAGGGTAGAGGCGATGGGCTTCTCCACCAGCACATGCCTGCCGGCGCGCAGGGCCGCGCAGGCCAGGGCATGATGGGCTTCGGCCGGGGCGGCGATGATCATCGCGTCCGCCGTCGCCAGCAACGCCTCGAAGCCCATGCTTTCCGCCCCGGTCTCCCAGCCGATCGCGCGGGCGCGTTCCTCGTCCGGGTCGTGGATCCCGGCCAGTTCCGCCCGTTCGCGACGCCGCCACCTTCAGCGCGTGATAGCGCCCGAAATGGCCGGCCCCAGCGACGCCTATGCGCAGTTTTTTGCCCGACATCCAAGCCTCGCGATTTTGGCCGTTCCTATCAGGACCGGCCGCGTTTCTCTAGCGTCTACTCCGCGAACCATCCGCGCCGGGTACATGAATAGACGGTAAGCAAACCACCTTTAGCGTGTCTCCCCCTGGCCTTAGGGTTGCATCGAGCCGGTCGGGTCGTCATTACTCCCGCGCCAATCCCGGCGCTGTACGGCCCTTTGCCCCCTGACCCTGCGGAGCCGCCTGCCCGTCATGATGTATTTCTCGCGCCTGAAGACCGGGCTCATTCTCGGTGTCTGCCTGCTCGGCGCCCTGTTGTGCATCCCGAACCTGATGCCGGCGCCGGTTTCCTGGCTGCCGTGGCGCACCGTGCATCTCGGCCTCGATCTGCGCGGCGGCAGCTACCTGCTGCTGGAAGTGGACATGGCCGCGGTGGTGAAGGAACGGTTGGAAAGCCTGACCGACGGCGTGCGCCAGGCGCTGCGTCCGGGCAACATCTTCTACCAGACCCTGCGTGCGGACCCGGCTTCGAACCGCGTGCTGCTGCGCCTGCGCGACGCCACGCGCACCGACGCGGCCGTCGCGGCGCTGCAGCCGCTGGTCAGCCCGACCGGGCGCAGCGGCGCCCCGGACATCGACATCGCCTCCACGGCGGACGGCCAGATCACCCTGACCCTGAACCCGGTCGGCCTGACCGAGCGGGCCGGTTCCGCGGTGCAGCAATCGATCGAGATCATCCGTCGCCGCATCGACGAAACCGGGGTGATCGACCCGCAGATCACCCGCCAGGGATCTTCGAGAATTGTCGTGCAGCTGCCGGGGATCGAGGATCCCAACCGGATCAAGGAACTGCTCGGCAAGACCGCGCACATGACCTTCCGCCTGGTGGACGAGAACGCCAACCCGACCCTCGGCGGCCCGCCGCCGCCCGGCGTGGATTTCCTGCCCGTGGAGGGCCAGCCCGGCAACAAGCTCGGCGTGCGCAAGCGCATCGACGTCGACGGCGCCGACCTGACCGACGCGCGGGCCGGCACCAATGGGCAGACCGGGGAATGGGTGGTGAACTTCACCTTCAACTCGGTCGGCACCCGCCGCTTCGCCGATATCAGCCGGGCCAATATCGGCCACCGCTTCGCCATCGTGCTCGACGACAAGGTGATCAGCGCGCCGGTGATCCGCGAGGCGATCACCGCCGGGCGCGGTCAGATCAGCGGCAGCTTCACCGCCGCATCCGCCAACGACCTGGCGGTGCTGCTGCGCGCCGGCGCCCTGCCGGCACCGCTTACGGTGGTGGAGGAACGCAGCGTCGGGCCCGAACTGGGGGCGGACTCGATCCGTGTCGGCGCATTGTCGCTGACCTTCGGCTTCGTGCTGGTGATCGTGTTCATGGGCGTGTTCTATGGCCTGTTCGGCTGGTTCGCGAACCTCGCGCTGGTGGTCAACCTGGTCCTGATGCTGGCCATCCTGTCGGTGCTGGAGGCGACCATGACCCTGCCGGGCATGGCCGGCATCCTGTTGACCCTGGGCATGGCGGTGGACGCCAACATCCTGGTGAACGAACGCATCCGCGAGGAATTCCGCCTCGGACGCCCCCCGCTGGCGGCGCTGGAGGCCGGGTTCACCCGCGCCTACGCCACCATCTTCGACAGCAACGCCACCGCCTTCCTGGCGCATGTGATGCTGTTCGCCTTCGGCACGGGCCCGGTGCGCGGCTTCGCGGTCACCATCACGGTCGGCATCCTGACCACGATGTTCACCGCCTGGATGCTCACCCGCCTGTTCGTCTCGCGCTGGTATATCGCCACGCGGCCTCAAACGCTTCCGGTCTGACCCGTCATGTCCTCCAACACATCGCCCACCGGCACCCTTCCCCGGTTCCTGCGCCCCATGCTGCGGCTGGTGCCGGACAATACGCGCTTTCAGTTCATGCGCGGCCGCTACCTCGGCCTGATCGTCTCCGCCGTGCTCTCCACGGCATCGATCGGGCTGTTCTTCTATCCCGGCCTGAACCTGGGCATCGATTTCTCCGGCGGCGTGGTCATGGAACTGCGGACCCCCGGCCCGGCCGATTTCGGCAAGATCCGCCAGGCGCTGGCCAGTTCCCATGTCGGCGAACAGGGCGTGCAGCGGTTCGGCGACGACAGCCAGGTGCTGGTGCGCCTGCACAGCCAGCCGACCGAGGCGGCAACGCAGCAAGCCGTCACCAAGGTCCGCGACGCGATCGAGGCCGTGCAGCCGGGCACCAAGATACTGCGGACAGACGCGGTCGGAGCCTCGGTCTCGGCCGAATTGTTCCGTGACGGCCTGCTGGCGCTCGGCATCAGCCTGCTGATGATCCTGGTCTATATCTGGTTCCGCTTCGAGTGGCAGTTCGCCGTCGGCGCCGTGGTGACGCTGATCCTGGACGTGACCAAGGCGGTCGGCTTCCTCGCACTTACCCGGATCGAGTTCGACCTGGTGATGGTGGCGGCGATCCTGACCGTGATCGGTTATTCCACCAACGATAAAGTTGTCGTTTACGATCGAGTTCGCGAGAATCTACGCAAATATAAGACCATGCCATTGCGTGCTCTGATCGATCAGTCAATCAATGAAACACTGAACCGGACGCTCGGAACCTCCATGACGGTGTTCCTGGCCAGCCTGCCGCTGGCCCTTTTCGGCGGTGCGTCGATCTCCGGTTTCGCCTGGGTAATGCTGTTCGGAATCGTGGTCGGCACGTCGTCGTCCATCTTCATTGCGGCGCCGATCCTGCTGTTCCTGGGGGAAAACCGCCTGCGGCGGGACAATGCGCCGGTTGCCGAGCGGGTGACCGAGCCGGCCCGGCCGGGACCGGCTGGGGGCGCGCCGAAGTCGCGCTGAGCAGGCAATCGCACAGAGCGGGTATTGGCAACATGTTGCGCTGATAAGAATTACTGTTGTGTAACTATATGCAACAAGACAAGGACAATTTTTTGCGTTATCCTTACATCTAGAGCGTAACGTCGGTTTTTAGGAAACGCCGAATTTGGGCGATCTGGTTGGATTGAATCTGTGGGCTGGCGCATGCGCCGATCCCGCCGCGCTTGTTGCTGGTGGGCGCCGACCAGCGCTGGGCGCGCGTGGCCTCGGCGGCTGCCATGCGGCTGGGCGCCGCGGTGACGGATGCCGCCAGTAATGCGCATGCCGCCCTGTCCCGGGTTCTCATGGCCACGCGCACCGGTTCGATGATGCCGCCGCAGGCCGATCCTGCCGCGATCAGCCAGGTCCTGAACCAGCAGACCGGGCAATCCGGCGAGACACCCCGGCAATTCTCCACGGCCGAGTTGCGCGCCGCCCTGGCCGAACCGATGCTGAAACTGCGCTACCAGCCGCTGGTGCGCCTCGCGGACCGGGTGCCGATCGGAGTGGAGGCGCTCGCCCGGCTGGATCATCCGAAGTTCGGCATGTTGGCGGCCGAACAGTTCATCCCTCAGATGGAGGCGGCCAACCTCTCCCATTTGCTGACCGAGGCGATGATCACGCAGGCGATGCGCGATAATTGTACTTATGGCCTGACCACGCTCGGCCTGCGGATCGGGTTGAACGTGCCGCTGAACGTGCTGATGATGGAGGAAGTGTTCGATCTGCTGGAATCCCAGCGCCAAAAATGCGCCATTCCGGCATCGGACATCATCGTAGAACTCACCGAAACCCAACCGGTGACAGACTATGCCTCGCTCCGCAACGTCATTCGGCGGCTGCGCGACATCGGTTATCGCGTCTCGATCGACGACGCCTCCCCGGCGATGGTCGATCTGGACAGGCTGATAGGGCTCGGGTTCAATACCCTGAAATTCGACAAATCGGTCGTGCAGCACGCCGCGCGCGACAAAGACTGCCGGGCCTTCATCGAGCGGGTCGGGAAACGGGCCAGAGCCTCCAACATGCTGACCATCGCCGAAGGCATCGAAGACGTAGAAACCCATGACCTGATGCGCGACGTCGGCATCGACAGCGGGCAAGGCTACCTTATCGCCCATCCGCTGCTGCCCGCCGCGGTAAAGCCCTGGCTCGACACCTGGCAGCGATAGGGCCGGAGCGTCATCACCCGGCCTGAAGACGCTCCCGCCGGTCCGGCGATCCTCCGGACCGGGCCCCCCGCCCTTCGCGACTAGACGTTGCTGCGGCTGCCGGTCCAGACTTCGCGGTACAGCGCGGTGATCTCGGCCTTCTCCGGCACGCGCGGGTTGTTGCCCGGGCTGCCGGAGGCCAGCGCCTGCTCCGCCATCAGGTCCAGCTTGCCGTTCCAGGTCGCCTCGTCGATGCCGTAGGCGGCCGGGGTTGGCACCCCAAGATCCGCGTTCAACTGCTCCAGTCCGCTCACCAGCTTGGCGGCGGCGATTGCGTCGCTATCGGTCAGCGCCGCGAAGCCCGCCCTGCGGGACGCTTCGCCGTAGCGCGCCTCGGCGGCACCGACCGAGTACCGCGTGATCGCGGGCAGCAGCATCGCATTCGACAGCCCGTGCGGGACATGAAAATGCGCGCCGATCGGGCGGGACATGCCATGCACCAGCGCCACGGAACTGTTGGAGAACGCCAGGCCCGCCTGCGTGGCGCCGAGCATCATCGCTTCCCGCGCCACAGCGTTGCGCGGCTCGGCATAGGCGGTGCGCAGATGCTTGCCGATCAGTTCCATGGCGGCAAGCGCCAGCGCGTCGGAGAAGGGGTTGGCGCGCTTGGAGACATAGGCCTCCAGCGCATGCGTCAGGCTGTCCACGCCGGTATCGGCGGTGGTGCGCGGCGGCACGGTGAAGGTGAGTTCGTAGTCCACGATGGCGGCGAGCGGCAGGGCGCCGAGGCCGGCGATCAGCATCTTCTCGTCGCGCTCGTGGTCGGTGATGACGGTGAACCGGGTGCACTCGCTGCCGGTGCCGGCCGTGGTGGGGATGGCGATCACCGGCATGGCGCCGCGATCGGCCTGGAACGGCACCTTGTAGTCGCGCATTTTTGGCTTTTGCCGGTCCCCGGCGTGCCAGTCCGGTAGCAAGGATCGCCATCGCCTTGGCGGTGTCGATCGGCGAGCCGCCGCCGAAACCGATCAGGCAGTCATAGTCGCCCGCGCGGATCGCGGCCAGGCCGGTCTCCACGACGCTGTCGGTCGGCTCGGGGATGGTGTCGCTGAACACCGCGGCGGGGATGCCCGCCTCGGCCAGCGGCTCCAGGCAGCGCTGCAACAGGCCGGACGAAACCATGAAGGGATCGGTGACGACCAGCGGGCGGGAGAGACCGAACTTGGCCAGAACCGTGGCGAGCTGGCCGACGGTGCCGCCGCCGACCAGCATCATGCGGGGCGAGGCAATGTTGGTGATCATGTGGTTTCCTCCCGATGGAACTCAGCCGCGACAGCTATCAGGCCCGATCCGACTCTTGATCCGCCTGGCCGCGCCGTGCTGCATACAGCGCCAGACGCTTCGCCGCCATCGGGGGCACATGCGCGGAAGCCGTCAGGTCCCCGGCGGCCGGCAACTCGGCGACCCGGTGACATGCCGTCAGATGGCCCTCCCCGGTTGGCCGCAGCGCGGGGGCTTCCCGGCCGCAGCGCTCGACGGCGAACGGGCAGCGGGTATGGAACCGGCAGCCCTCCGGCGGGTTCATCGGGCTTGGCACATCGCCGCCGGGCAGCTGCCGGGCGGCGGCGCGGTGCGGGTCCGGGCGGGGGATCGCCGACAGCAGGGTGCGCGTGTAGGGATGGCTGGGTTCGGCGAACAAGGCATCCTTGCCGGCGATTTCGACGATCTGGCCGAGATACATCACCGCCACACGGTCGGCGACGTGCTTCACCACCGCGAGGTCGTGGGCGATGAACAGATAGGCGAGCCCCAGCCGCGTCTGCAGATCCTTCAGCAGGTTCACCACCTGCGCCTGGATGGAGACATCCAGCGCCGAGACCGGTTCGTCGCACACGATCAGCGCGGGTTCCACCGCCAGCGCCCGGGCGATGCCGATGCGCTGGCGCTGGCCGCCGGAGAATTCATGCGGGTAGCGCTGGGCGTGGTAGGCGGCCAGGCCGACGAGGCCGAGCAGCTCGGCCACCCGCGCGCGCCGCGCCGCCTTGTCGCCGATGCGATGCAGGATCAGCGGTTCTTCCAGGATCTGGCCGATGGTCATGCGCGGGTTCAGGGACGCGAACGGGTCCTGGAACACGATCTGCAGGCGCCGGCGCAACGCGCGCAGCGCCGCGCCCTCCAGCCGGGTGATGTCGTTGCCCTCGAAATGGATGCTGCCGGACGTCGGCTCGATCAGGCGCAGCGCCAGGCGCGCGGTGGTGGACTTGCCGCAGCCGGACTCGCCGACCAGGGCCAGGGTCTCCCCCGGGAACAGCTGAAACGAAACGCCGTCGACGGCGCGCACCACGCCGGCGCCGCCACGGCGGAAAATGCCCGGCGCGCCGCCGGCGAAATGGCGGGTGAGATCCCGGACCTCCAGCAGCGGCGTGCTCATCCCACCAGGGCCTCCACCGGCGCGCGCAGGCAGGCGACCTCATGCGCCGCGCCGATGGGGCGCAGCGCCGGGTCTTCGGCCGTGCAGCCGGCATTGGCAAACACGCAGCGCGGGTTGAAGCGGCAGCCTTGTGGAAGATCAAACGGCGGCGGCACGGCGCCCTCGATCGCCAGCAGGCGGGGGCGGGTTTCCTCGATCCTGGGGATGCTGCCGAGCAGGCCGAGCGTGTAGGGGTGCTGCGGATCGTCGAAGATGTCGGCCCCCCTGGCACGTTCCACGACGCGCCCGGCATACATCACCGCGACCTCGTCGGCCATTTCCGCGACCACGCCGAGATCATGCGTGATCAGCACGATCGCCATGCCGCTCTGCTGCTGCAACTCGCGCAGCAGGTCCAGGATCTGCGCCTGCACGGTGACATCCAGTGCCGTGGTGGGTTCGTCGGCGATCAGCAGATCGGGCTCGCAGGCCAGCGCCATGGCGATCATCACCCGCTGGCGCATGCCGCCGGAAAGCTGGTGCGGATATTTGTCGAACTGCCGGGCGGGTGTGGGCAGGCGAACGCGCTCCAGCGCGGCGATGGCGCGGGATTTCAGCGCGCTCGAGGAACTGGTTCGGTCATGCGCGCGGATCGCCTCGGTGATCTGGTCACCGACGGTGAAGGCCGGGTTCAGGCTGGTCATCGGCTCCTGGAAGATCATCGCGATCCGCCGGCCACGAATGTCGCGCATTTCCGCTTGCGGCAGGGTCAGAAGATCATGCCCGTCGAACACGATGCGCCCGGCGGCGATACGCCCCGGCGGCGGCACGAGGCGCATGACGGAGAGCGACAGCACGGATTTGCCGCAGCCGCTCTCCCCGACGATGCCAAGCGTGCGGCCCTTGGCGACCGACAGCGTGACGCCGTCCACCGCGGCGACATCGCCCTCGCTGCCGCGGAAGACGGTGCGCAGGCCCTCGATACTCAGCAGGGCCTGCGCTTGTTCGTTGCCGCTCAGCTTCGATAATCCGGCTTGTCGTTCTCGATCAGGCGCAGCGCCGCTTCCCAGGCGAAAGCGACATGTTCCTCGGTCTGGCTGGCGAACTGCGCCGCGGCATGCTCGCACACCTCCTTCGGCGGGACGATCAGTTCCGCGCCGCCGGACATCGCCGCGACCTGCGCCTGGCAGGCGCGTTCCAGCGTGTACAAGGTCAGGAAAGCCTCGCCGACCGACCTGCCGCCGACCAGCAGGCCGTGATTGCGCAGGATCATCGCGGAGTGGTTGCCGAGATCGGCCACCAGCCTTTCCCGCTCGTCGAGATCCAGCGCGATGCCCTCGTACCCGTGATAGGCGATGTTGTTGTAGAACATCATCGATTGCTGGGAGATCGGCAGCAGGCCGCGCTTCTGCGCCGACACGGCGATGCCGGCGGCGGTATGGGTGTGCGCGACGCACATCAAATCCTCGCGCGCCATGTGGATGGCGGAATGGATGGTGAAGCCGGCGGCGTTGACCCGCTTGGACTTGCCGGCCCCTTCCTCGACGATGTTGCCCTCGAGGTCGATCTTCACCAGGTCCGAGGCGCGCATCTCGTGGAAGTGAACGCCGTATTTGTTGATCAGGAAATGATGTTCGGGACCGGGAATGCGCGCGGAAAGATGTGTATAAATGAAGTCGGTCATCCGGTAATGCGCGACTAGGCGATACAGCGCTGCGAGGTCGCAGCGGATCTGCCATTCTTCTTCGGAGACGCCGTGAAGGGAGGCCTGGGACGAGGCAACGTTCATGCTGGGGTTCCTTTGCCGGGATTGCGGATCATCGGCCGTGGGTGGGGACGACGTCAACAACGGCGGATCCGTTTGGATATCTGGATTGAGGCGCTGGACAGGATCATGCCGACGATCGGCCGCTCCGTTCCCATAGCGATCGGCGCGGGATTTCCACCTGTTGGCCACAACCGCCCCGGCTATCGACCGGCTATGGACTGATGCCATCGACCAGGCACTGAACCGGGGATCCGCATGGGCGAAGAAGCCAAAAGCGATGTCTACGACGCCGCCCACGCCACGGCCGAAGCGTATAATGTGCCGGTCGAACAGTCCTTCTATTATCCGATGTTCCGCAAAGTCGTCGACGAAGTGCGGGCACGTCATCCCTCATCCGTGTTGGAGGTCGGTTGCGGCAGCGGCGGCCTCGCCGATCTGCTGACCCGGCGCAGGGATGTGACCTATCGGGGCTTCGATTTCAGTCCGGTCGCGGTTCGCAATGCCTCGCAGCGTTACCCGGATAGAGGCGATTTCTTCGTTGGCGATGCCCTGGATCCCATAAGCTACACCCAGCCTTATGATCTGGTCGTGTGCACCGAAGTGCTCGAGCATATCACGCGCGACCTGGACGTGGTTTCAATGTGGCGCCCTGGCATCGACTGCGTCTGCAGCGTGCCGAACTTCGATTACCCAACCCATGTGCGGCATTTTCGGCACGAGGACGAGGTGATGCAGCGCTACTCGCCGCTGATCGATATCACCTCGATATCGCGGGTCGCCAAGCCGGTGCTGGTCGGCAAAACCTGGCGCCAGTATTTTCGCCAGCTTCGCTGGGCGCGGGAACAACCGACCCGGGTGCTCGGCATGCTGGGCATCAACAGCTTCGACTGGTACGCGGGCTGGTTCGTTTTCGCGGGAAAGCGCCGGGATGTGAATACGGGTTGAGAAAAACCCGGCCCGGCCAGGGGCGAACCCCTGGCCGCCCTCCGGGCTAGTGAATTTCGCCCGAGGTCTTCAACGCCGCGCGCAGCTTGTCCGGCGTGAAGCCGGGGGCGCGGCAGATGTCGAGGATCACCTTCTCCCGCCTTGTCAGCAGGTCGATCGCCGCCGGCAGCTTCTTCACCGCATCGGCCGGGATCACCACCGCGCCGTGGCAATCGGCGTGGATGACATCGTCATGCGACACCTGCATGCCGAACACGTTCACCGGCTGGCCGAAGGTCACCATGTGCACATGCGCGTGGCTGGGGCCGACGCGGCCGCCGACCATCTGGAACCCCGGCGCCCAGGCGTCCAGATCGCGGAACGACCCGTTGGTGACGCAGCCCAGCGCGCCCAGCGCCTTGTGCACGGTGGAATTCACCTCGCCCCAGAACGCGCCGTAGCCGGGCTTGTCGTCGATGTCCTGCAGCACGACCACGGTGGGCAGGTCCGATTTGCCGACATAGTCGTACCAGTCCATGCGCTCGGTCACCTTGCTGCGCGCAGCCTCCTTGGCGCGGATCATGCCGACGCGGGCCAGGCCGACGATCGGCTTGGCGTTGCGATCCAGCGCCACCATCGGCTCCACGGTGAAGCCGATCGCGCGGCGCTCGGGGTTGGTCAGCTCCAGGCCGTTGCAGATGGTGGGGGTGTCCCACTGGGTAAGAACGTCCAGGTCAGCCTGGGTGAAGGGCCGTTCGGCCATGGCGGAGTCTCCTCGGTGCTTGGAAAGCGCCAGTGTCGCGCGGACCTGTGATTTGAGCAACGCGGCGCCGGGTGCCGCGGGGCGGTCGGGTGAAGGAAGGAAGGCCAGGGGGCTTTGCCCCCTGGACCCCCACCAAAGGCAAGCCTTTGGAATCCATCCATTTGTTTGGGAGTGCAAGGAGGGCCAACCGTGACCTTGCGAGGTCCGAGTAGGCCCTCCTTGCACTCCCAAACCAGTAGCGGGTTCTAAGGGCGAGCCCTTAGCGGGGTCCAGGGGCAGAGCCCCTGGCCTTCCTTCCTCCACTCGCCGGCAGTGCGCCCTGGCTGACGGCGATGCCCATTTCCAGGCTTTGGGCGATCCGGCGCGCCCGCAGCATCACGTGTTCGGCGCCCGCCGGCGAACAGACCGAGCGGGCGGTTTGCTCGAACAATTCCAGCCAGCGGGTGAAATGCGCCGGCTCCAGCGGCAGCGGCAGGTGCGCCGCCATCGGCTGGCCGTGGTAGCGCCCGGTCATCAGCGCCACCGAGGACCAGAAGGTGCATATCTTGGCGATATGCGCCTCCCAGTCCTTTACCCGGGCGAAAACCGGGCCGAGTAGCGCGTCCTCGCGCGCCGCGCCGTAGAATTCCCGCACCAGCCGTTCCAGCACCGCCTCATCCAGGCCCGTGGCCGCGCGGATGGACTGGGTGATTTCCGCGCGGCGCTCGGGGGTTTCGGGGATGGGGGCGGAGGGTGCGGGCATCCTGTGTCCTCAGGCCGCCAGCTTGCCGGGCGGCAGCGTTTCGGGCGGAGCCTGGTCGATCAGTTCTTCCGCAGGTCCGAAGAACTCATAGCGGACCCGGTCCGCCGGCACACCCTCGCGGGCCAGGCCGCCGACGACGGCGCGCAGGAAGGGCTTCGGACCACATACGTAGTAGGTCGCCTCCGCGATGGGCGTGTTCCCGGCCAGCCAGCCGGCGGAAACCAGCCCGGCCTCGTCGTAGTCCTGCCCCTTGCGGTCCGTGGGGAGGGGCTCGGCATAGAAGGTGTGATGGCGGATCCCCGGGGCGGCCTCCGACAGCTTCGCCACCCGGTCGCGCATGGCGTGAACGCGGCCGTTCTGGGCGGCGTGGACATACCAGGTCGGCCGGTCCGGCCGCTCGGCGGCGATCGTCTCCAGCATGCTGACCATCGGCGTCAGCCCGACGCCGCCGCTGACCAGCACGACCGGCCCGGCGGCGGCCTGATCCAGGAAGAAATCCCCCGCCGGCGGCGCCACCCGCAGCACGGTACCGGGCACAGCGTGATCGTGCAGCCAGTTGGAGGCCTGCCCCGGCGGCGAGCCAGCGGGCGTCTCCCGCTTCACGGAGATCCGGTAGGCGCGCGTGTTCGGCGCGCAGGAGATGGAGTAGTTGCGCCGCAGCCTGCCGATCTCCGGCAGATCCAGGTTGAACCCCAGATACTGTCCGGGCTTGTGCGCCACGACCGGCCCGCCATCGGCGGGAACCAGCACGAACGAGCGGATCACCGCGCTCTCGGGCGTCACGCTCTCGACCACGAAGTCGCGCCAGCCGTTCCAGCCGCCTGGCTGCGCGGCCAGTTCCCGGTAGATCGCCGCCTCGCGTCCGATCAGAAGTTCCGCCAGGAACCAATAGGCCTCGCCCCAGGCGCCGGCGATCTCCGGCGTCGCGGCATCGCCGAGCACGTCGCCGATCGCGCCGAGCAGCGCGTTCGCGACGTGCGGGTAATGCTCCGGCAGGATGTTGAGCGCGACATGCTTCTGGGCGATCCGCTCCACCGCGCCGCCGAGAACGGCGAGGTTATCGATGTTGCGGGCATAGGCCAGCACCGCCGAGGCAAGCGCCTTGGGCTGGGAACCGGCCGCGCCGTGGTGCGACTGGTTGAACAGGTCGCGGATCTCCTCGTCCTGGAACAGGCGCTCATACATGCGTTGCGTGATGTCCAGGCCATGCGCCTCCAGCGCGGGAACGGTGGCCTTGATCAGGGCGATGGTCGTGTCGGAAAGCGGGGCAGGCATCGGTAGTTCCTTACGTAAGAAAATAGTTGAGAGCGAACAGACGAACGATCAGCCGGTGAAGCGTGGGAAGAGGATGTTGTTCTCGGTGTGGATATGCTCGACGAGATCGTCGGCGAACTTGCGGCAGCCGGCATACAGGGCACGCCAGCTGGTGCAGGCATCGTCCGGCGTCTCGAAGCCGTGGGTGAGCGCCTCCAGCGCCCGCAGATGGAAGCCGTGGTCGTCGTGCTCGGCCAGCATCACCGCGATCGGCCCGGCGATCATCGGGTGGCCGCCGCGGCGCATCATCGGGAACAGGACCTGCTCCTCTTTCTGCATATGGGCTTCGAGCTCCTCCGACATCCGGTCGAGCAGCGCGGCCAGGCCCTTCGGCGCGTCCGCATGGTCCTTGTGGACGGCCTCGACCCGGTGGGCGAGGCGGGACAGTTCCGGCAGTTCGCGCCGGTGCACCGCGTGGTAGCGGGCCTCGATGAGGTCGATCAGGTCGGCGGTGGCAACCGGGTTTGGCGCCGGGGCGGAACCGGCGGCGATGGCGTCGAGCTCGGCTTCCAGTTCGGCGAGCTTCAGCCCCTTGCCGGATGCCGCCTCCGCCAGCGTCACGCGCCCGCCGCAGCAGAAATCCAGCTTGCTGCGCCGGAATACGGCGGTGGCGCCCGGCAGGGAAACGGCAATGTCGCCGAGCAGGCGGTCGGCGAAGCGCGGTTCGGCATCCAGGGTGGATACATCGTTCATGGCAGTCTCCCGGCCCGCCGATTGCGGGCGTGACGTTCGCGGATCGTCGCGAACGAAGACGGCATCGCGAGGGTTAAAATGGTATTTGCGATACCACTTAACCTTACGCCATAAACTGGTATAGTCAATACCAGTTTAGAGGTTCAGCCATGCGACTGCTTGCTTCGACCGATATCGCCCTGAGGGTGCTGATGCGCCTGGCCGCCGGGCCGCCGGATCGGATGTTTAATGTGGAGACTCTGGCGCGGGAGCTTGGCGGCCTGTCGCGCAATCACCTGCACAAGATCGTGCAGGACCTTGCCGCGCTCGGCGCGGTGCGCACGATCCGGGGCGCCGGCGGCGGCGTGGCGCTCGCCATGCCGCCGGATGAAATTCGCGTCGGCACGCTGATCCGGCAGTTGGAGGGCGATCAGCCGATGGTGGAGTGTTTTCGCGCCGACGGCGGCGGCTGCACGCTCAGTGCCGGCTGCCGGCTGCGCGGGTTCCTGGACAGCGCGCGCGAGGATTTCTATCGCAGCCTGGACGCGCGCACCGTCGCGGACTGCCTGCCCCGGCCGCTGACGGCCGCCGCTACGGACTGACCGGACGCGGCCCGCCGGCGATTTCGCGCAGCCGGAATTTCTGGATCTTGCCGCTGGGCGTGCGCGGCAGTTCGTCCACGATCTCCAGCCGTTCGGGGATGTACTGGCGCGCCATGTGCTGGGCCTGCAGATATTCGGTCATGTCGGCGAAGGACAGCGCGGCCCCGTCGCGCAGCTTGACGAAGGCGCAGGCCCGCTCGCCCAGCCGTGGATCGGGGTAGCCGACGATGGCGATCTCGGCGATCGCGGGATGGCGGAACAGCAGGCCCTCGACCTCCACCACCGGGATGTTCTCGCCGCCGCGGATGATGATGTCCTTGGAGCGGCCGGCGATGCGGATGTAGCCGTCCGCGTCCATGCGGGCGAGGTCGCCGGTGTCGAACCAGCCATCGGCGTCGGTGTTGTCCAGTTCCGGGCGTTTCAGATAGCCGATGAAGTTCGAGCAGCCGCGGGCCTGCAACCGCCCCTCCTGGGCCGGGCCGACCACTTCATTGTCCAGATCCACCACGCGGACCTCCATGCCCGGCAAGGCGCGGCCATCCGTGGAGGTGGCCTTTTCCTCCGGATCGTCCGGACGGGTGGTGGTGACGGCGCCGTTCTCCGACATGCCCCAGGCGGATATGATGGAGGCGCCGAGTGCCTGGCGCGCCTTGGACACCAGGGCGCGCGGAATGGGCGCGCCGGCGGACACGAACACCCGCAGCGTGGGCGTGCGGGTGCCGGTGCGTTCGACATGTTCCGTCAGGTCGTTCAGGAACGGCGTGGCGCCCATGGTGAAGGTGGCGCCTTCCCGCACGATCTGGCGGGCCATTTCCGCCGGGGCGAACAGGTCCTGCAGCACCGCCGTGCAACCGAGCATCACCGGCAGCACCAGGCCGTACATGAAGCCGAGCTGGTGCGCCAAGGGGCTGGGCATGTGGATCACATCCTGCGTTCCCAGATGCAGCCTTTCGGCGAAGGGAACCAGGTTGGACAGCATGGTGTTGGACGTGTGCAGCACGCCCTTCGGCTCGCCGGTGGTGCCGCTGGTGTAGAGCAGCTGGATCACATCGTCCGCGCCGGGCCGGGCCGTTGCATCGGGCATGGATGGCGGCGGCGCCAGCAGCGCATCGAAGCTGTCCGGCCCATTGCCGCCGGCGACGAACACATGGGTCAGCGCCGGCAGCTTGTCGCGCAGGTTGGCGGCCATGGCGGGATAGTCGAAGCCGCGAAAGCGGGCCGGGCACCACCAGGATCTTGGTTTCGGCCAGCGCCAGCATGAAGCCGAGTTCGCGTTCCCGGAAGATCACCATCAGCGGATTGCTGACCGCGCCGGCCTTCAGGCAGGCCAGGTGCAGCAGGGTGAACTCCCACCAGTTCGGCAATTGGAAGGAAACCGTATCGCCCTTGCGGACGCCCAGCGCGTGCAGGTTGCCGGCGACGCGGTCCGACAGCTCGTCGATCTGGCGGTAGGTCAGCCGGGTTTCCGGACCCGGGCCATCCCCGGCGCCATCGGAGCGGATGGCGACCAGGGCGGTCTTTTCCGGATCGGCCGCCACGGCGCGCGCCAGATGGTCCAGCAGCGTCTCGTCGCGCCAGTCGCCGCGGGCGATCATCTGTGCCCGCCGCTTCAACAGGCGGTCCCGGTCTTGCTGCATGGCTTCTTCCTCCCAGTCGTTCGATGGGCGTCTTGCGCGCCCCGTTGCGATGATCCTGCCGTCTACGCCCGCGCCAGATGCTGCACCGCGATCCGGCCGGCTTTTTCACGTGCAACGATCATCTTCATGATCTGCGCCGTGCCGTCGCCGATCTCCAGGCCCATCACGTCGCGCAGACGTTGCTGGTGCGGCAGATCGAGCGACCAGCCGTAATGGCCATGCGTCAGCAGGCATTGGTGAATGACGTCCACGGCCGTCTTTGGTCCCAGCCATTTGCACATCGCCGCTTCCGCGGTGTGCGCCGCGCCTTCGTCGCGCAGGCGCAGCGTGTGGTAGCAAAGCTGGCGCACCGCGGCGATCAGGCCCTCGCCCTCGGCCAGCGGGAAACTCACGCCCTGGTATTGCGCCAAGGGGGCCCCGAAGGACTGGCGCTCGGTCACGTAGGCCCAGCTTTCGTCGAGCGAGGCCTGGGCGGCGGCGCAGCATTGCAGGCCGATCAGCGCCCGGCTGTAGTCGAAGCCCTGCATCACCTGCACGAAGCCCATGCCCTCCCCCGCCAGAAGGTTGGCCTCGGGCACAAGCACATCGTCGAAGAAGATCGAGCCGCGCCCGACCGCCTTGCTGCCGAGATCGTTGAAGCGGGAGGTGGAAACGCCGGGACTGTCCAAGGGCACCAGGAAGGCGGAGACGCCGCGCGCGCCGCTGCCCGGCGCGCCGGTGCGCGCGAACACCACGGCGGCGTCGGCCTGGTCGGCCAGGCTGATCGAGGATTTCTCGCCGTTCAGCACATAATCGTTGCCGGCACGGCGGGCCGACAAAGCGAGGTTCGCCGCATCCGATCCGCCGCGCGGTTCGGTGAGCGCCAGGGCGAACAGCGCGTCGCCGGAGACGATGCGCGGGATCCAGGTCTCGGCCAGCGCCGGCGAGGCATGGCGGGCGACGATCTGACCGTTCAAGGATGCGAGCAACTGCACATAGGCGACGTTGAAATCGCCGTGCGCCACCGCCTCGATCACCACGCCGGCGGTGACGCTGGGCGCGCCCATGCCGCCATAGCGTTCCGGCAGATCGACGCCGATCAGGCCGAGCGATCCCATTTCGCGCACCAGCGCGCGGTCGATACGCCCGGCCTGCTCGCGGGCCATGAAGCCGGGGGCGAGTTTTTCGCGGGCGAAGCGCTGGGCGACTTCCTGGAAGGCGCGCTGTTCCTCGGAGAAGGTGGCGCTCATGGCCGGCTAGATCTGGTGCTTGCGGAAATCGGGCTTGCGCTTCTCGTTGAAGGCGGCGACGCCTTCCTTCGAATTCCGCGCTGGCGTAGTACATCGTCAGCGCCTGCATCCCCATGCCGCTGATGCCGCGGATGTTGTCGCTGTCGGCGTTGAAGGAACGCTTGGCGATGGCGATCGCGGTCGGGCTGCGCTCCAGGATCTCGGCGCACCAGCGCGCGATTTCGGCATCCAGTTCGTCATGCGGCACCACGGTGTTCACCAGCCCCATCGCCAGCGCCTCGGCGGCGGTGTAGCGGCGGCAGAGGTACCAGATCTCGCGCGCCTTCTTCTCGCCGACGACGCGGGCCAGATAGGCGGTGCCGAAGCCGGGATCGACCGAGCCCATCTTCGGCCCGACCTGGCCGAAGATCGCCTTGTCCGACGCGATGGTCAGGTCGCACAAGGTTGCCAGCACATTGCCGCCGCCGATGGCGTAGCCCTGCACGCGGGCGATCACCGGCTTGGGCACGTCGCGGATCACCGCCTGCAGTTCCTCGACCGGCAGGCCGATCATGCCGCGGCCGTCGTACTGGCCCGCATGGGCGGACTGGTCGCCGCCGGTGCAGAACGCCCGGTCGCCGGCGCCGGCGAACACGATCACGCCGACCGACTTGTCCCAGCCGGCGCGGTTGAAGGCGTGGATCAGTTCATCGCAGGTCTTGCCGCGAAAGGCGTTCATCACCTTGGGCCGGTTGATGGTGATGCGGGCCACGCCGTCGGTGCTGTCGAACAGGATGTCTTCGTATTGCATGTAATTATCTCCTCAGCCGGCCATCGTCAGGCCGCCGGATACGCTGATGACCTGGCCGGTGATGAAGGCGGCGTCGTCGCTGGCGAAGAACAGGATGGCGCCGGGCAGGTCCTCGGGCTCGCCGATGCGCCCCATCGGGATCGCCCGGCGGAACGCCTCCTCCAGCCTGTCCGGGTTGGCGGCACCCTGCTTGAATCCGGCGAACAACGCCGTGTTGGTCGCACCTGGGCAGACGACGTTGACCGAAATCTTGTGGCGCGCGTGCTCGCGGGCCAGGGTTTTCGAGAAGCCGATCAGCCCGGCCTTGCAGGCGGCATAGACCGCTTCCCCGGAAGAGCCGACGCGGCCGGCGTCGGAGGCGATGTTGACGATCCGCCCGCCGCCGCGCGCGATCATGCCGGGCAGCACGGCGTGGTGCAGGTTCAGCGCGCCGACCAGATTGATGGCGATCAGCTTCTGCCATTCGGCCGGCGTGCTGTCCTTGAACAGGCGGAAGACGTCCCAGCCGGCATTGTTCACCAGCACATCGACGCGTCCGTGCAGCGCCTCCACCGCCGCCACGGCGCGGGCAACGGCTTCGTGGTCGGTGATGTCGCACGCCACGGCATGGGCGGCGCCGCCGGATGCGGTGATCCCGGCGGCAACCCGTTCCGCGGCGGCGGCATCGATGTCGAACACCGCGACCTTGCTGCCCGCTTCGGCGAAGCGCCGGCAGGTCGCCCCGCCGATGCCGCCACCGCCGCCGGTGACGATGACGACTTTATCCTGAAGACCGCGCATGACCCCTCCCCCACAAAACCTGTCCGGATCCAGGCCCGCGCGATCGCTGGGATATCGCTGGCCTGGCCGATATGACAATGCTATGTCATATCTTCCGACACGGCACAAGACCGAATATAGCAAGGTATTGATGGATCAGACCGCGAATACGCTTCCAATCGCCACAAATCCGGCCGATACCGGTGAGGCGGCACGGTTCGACATCGCCAACCGGCTGTTCCTGAGGCTTTATCAGGCGTCGAACCTGCTGCATAAAACCGGCACCCGCGCCGTCAGCCGGTATGGCGCCACCACCCAGCAATGGGCGGTGCTCGGCGCGCTGTCGCGCCCCGCCGCGCGCGATCCGGGCATGACGGTGAAGGATCTGGTGGCGTTCCTGATGGTCAGCCGGCAGAACCTTGCCGCGGTGCTGGACCGGCTGGAACGGGCGGGGCTGATCGAGCGAACCCGGATCGCCGGCGACGGCAGGCTGCGCCATATCCGCCTGACCCCGCAGGGCGCGCAGACCTGGGCGGACATGCAGGCCAGCATCCGCGCCTATTACACGGACGCATTGACCGGCTTCTCCACCGAGGAGAGCCTGCAACTGTTCCGCCTGCTCGACCGGCTGCGCGGCAGTCTGCATCGCATCGACGAACCGGAAGGCGACTGAGAGTACGGAACCGTCGGCGCAGCCTGTCCGGTCAAGAGGCGAGGCCTCCGCGATCGAGGCAGCGGCGACCGACGCGGTGCTGGCTTTGCCGAGCGTGATCGCGGCAGCCGCCAAGCTCGCCTCCCTGGCCACGAGGATGGACACCATCGGGCCCAGAAGCCTCCAACCGCCACCACTGTGCTCGGACAGACCGCGAAAATCCTGTCGCTGTACCGGTTCCCCCTATCCCGACCCCCTCCGCGCAACCATGCGCGCAGGCCGGATTGACGGGCCAGTCAATTGCGAATAATTCGCATTATCGACATTGACGGCAACGGCAAGGAATTTGGCATGGCGGGGACTATCCATCGATGGAAATCACGAGGGGCTGCACGGACGGCCGGCGGCGTCCTTCTCGCCACCCTCCTCTGGCCGGCGGCGTCGGCACAGGCGGCCCGTCATGTCTATTCGCCCTACGTGGAGGAGGGCGAATACGAGATAGAGACATTCTTTAATCAGGCGGTGGCCGGCAAATCCGGCGTGAACGGCGAGGGTTCCTATGCCGGCAGCATCGGCTACGGGATCAACAGCTGGTGGAAAACCGAGGTAGAGGCGACCTGGAGCCGCAGTCCGGGCGGCGGCACGGATTTCGGCAGCGTGCTGTACAACTCCGTGGCGTCGGAAAACATCTTCCAGTTCACCGAGCCCGGGGAATACTGGCTGGATGCCGGCCTGCTCGCCGAAGCGGAATTCGTGAAGCAATCAGGCGATCACAACAGTTTCACGATCGGGCCGCTGATCGCCAAGGAATTCGGCCCCAGCCTGACCACGATCAACCTGCTGTTCACGCAGGAATTCGGTTCCGGCGCGTCGGGCGGCCAATCGGTGGATTTCCGGGCGCAGAGCGTGTGGCGGGTGACGCCGCTATTCGCTCCGGGCGCGGAAGTCTATTGGCAACCGGGCAAGGTCGGCGGCCTCGACGGCTTCAACGCGCAGGGACTGGTCGCCGGTCCGGTCGTCACCGGTGGCGTGCGGATCAGGCAGTCGGGTACCTGCTCAAATACGAAATCGGCTATCTGTTCGGCCTGACCAATGCGAGCCCGAACGGCACGATCCGCGGCCTGCTGGAACTGGAATGGCGCTTCTGACGATGGCAACACGAGAGGACTGCATGCCCATGCTGAGATCTGGAATTGGCGCGGGGTTCGCGTTGTGTCTGCTGGCAATGATGGCGGTCAGCCGGCCCGCTTCGGCCGAGGATTACGTGCTGACGATCAAGGACCACCGCTTCACCCCGGAGACCCTGGAAATCCCGGCCGACACCAAGGTCCGCGTGGTGATCCGCAATCAGGACGCCACGCCCGAGGAATTCGACAGCGACGACCTGCACCGGGAAAAACTGGTCACGGGTGGCCGGGAGGCGGTGGTGTTCATCGGTCCGCTCGGCCCCGGCACCTACAAATTCATGGGCGAATTCAATCCGGCGACAGCGAAGGGCCAGGTGGTCGTGAAGCCTTAATGCCCGTAGCCGGAATCCGCCTGAACCTTGCCGCGGAACACCCAGTACGACCACCCCGTATAGGCCAGCACCACCGGCAACAGCACCGCCGTGCCGACCAGCAGGAACGCCTGGCTGCCCGGCGAGGCGGAGGCGGTCCAGAGGTCGATCGTGGTGGGAACGATCATCGGCCACAGGCTGACCGCCAGGCCGAGGAACGAGATGCCGAACATCGCCACCGTGGCGATGAAGGGCTGGGCATCCTGCGTGTTGCCGAAACTGCGCCAGGCCCACAACGCGGCCAGCGCCGTGCCGAGGGGGATGGGCCACAGGAACAGGATGTTGGGAAAGCCGATCCAGCGGCCGATGACCTGCGGCTGACGGAACAGCATGTAGAGTCGACACGATCCCGATGAAGGCCAGCACGAAGGTCAGCATCCGCCGTCCCATGCTCCGGGCCCAGTCCTGCAGGCCCCCCTGGGTCTTCAGCACCAGCCAGCCGGACCCGAGCAGGGCATAGCCGAAGACGAGCGCCGCGCCTGAAAGCAGCGGGAACGGCGCCACCCAGTCGAAGCTGGTGCCGGTGAAGGCCCGGCCGGTGACGGTGAAGCCCTCCACGAACATTCCCAGCATCACCCCCTGGGAGAACGCCGCCAGCACCGAGCCGGCGAAAAACCCGTGATCCCAAACCGGGCTCAGCGCGCTCGGCACGGTGCGGTATTCGAACGCCACGCCGCGAAACATCAGCCCGACCAGCATCATCAGCACCGGGAAATACAGCGCCGGCACAATGATCGCGAAGGCCATCGGGAACGCCGCCAGCAGGCCGACGGCGCCGAGGACCAGCCAGGTTTCGTTGCCGTCCCAGAAGGGCGAGATGGATGCGATCATCAACTCCCGCTCCGCGGTGGAGGGCGCGGCGCGCGACAGAATGCCGACGCCGAGGTCGAAGCCATCGAGCACCACATATATAAAGATGCCGACGGCGATGATGGTGATCCAGATCAGGGTGAAATAGGTGGCCATCAGACGGCGCCTCCCGCCGGGGTCGTCGGCGATCCGATCGCGGCCGCCAGCGGCCGCTGCCCGCCGAGCAGGGCAACGGCTTCCTCGGGCTCGCTCGGCGGAGCCGTGATCTGCGCCTCGTCGGTGGGGAAACTGCGCATCAGGCGCAGGATCAGGAACAGACCGGACCCGAACACGAAACTGTAGACCACCACGTAGACCGCCAGCGAGATCGCGACGTCCGCGCCGGTGAGCGAGGGGGAAACGGCATCGGCGGTGCGCAGCAGGCCATACACCACCCAGGGTTGGCGGCCGGTTTCGGTGACCGTCCAGCCGGCGAGCACGGCGACATAGCCGATCGGGGCCGCGCAGAGGCAAAGAAGCTGAAACCAGGGCGTGGTGAACAGCGCGCCGCGCCGGCGCAGCCACAGGCTGAGAGCGACGATGCCAAGCATCGCCACCCCTGCCCCGACCATCACCCGGAAGGCCCAGAACACCACCGCAACCGGCGGCTGGTCGGCGGGCGGAACCTCGGTCAGGCCGGGGATCACGCCGAACGGATCATGGCGCAGGATCAGGCTGCCGAGATAGGGGATGCCGATTTCGAGGCGGTTGGTCTGCGCCGCCTGGTCCGGCAGGGCGAACAGCAGCAGCGGCGCGCTTTCGCGCCTTGTCCAGTTGCCTTCCATCGCGGCGAGCTTGGTCGGCTGGTAGCGCAGCGTATCCAGGCCGTGCTGGTCGCCGATCAGCATCTGGGCCGGCACCAGGATCGTGGCCAGCCACAGCGTCATCGACAGCATCTTGCGGCTTTCGGGGATGAACTGGCCCTTGCGCAAATGATGGCAGGCGACGGCGATGACGATGAAGGCGGTGGTGATGAAGAACGCCGTGACGGTATGCGCCAGGCGATAGGGAAAGGACGGGCTGAAGATGACGTCGAACCAGTTGGCGGCGAAGAAGCGGCCATCGACCTGCTCGTAACCGGCGGGGGTCTGCATCCAGCTGTTCACCGCCAGGATCCAGAATGTGGAGGAAACCGTGCCCACCGCCACCAGGATGGCGGCACCGGCATGCACGATGGGCGGGACCCGCTTGCGGCCGAACAGCAGCACGCCGAGGAAGGCGGATTCGAGGAAGAACGCCGTCAGCCCCTCATAGGCCAGCAGCGGCGCGACGACGTTGGAGGTGGCATCGGAAAACCGGCTCCAGTTGGTGCCGAACTGGAATGGCATGACGATGCCGGAAACCACGCCGAGACCGAACGACACCGCGAAGATCCGCAGCCAGAATTGCGAGAGGCGAAGATAGAGCGGGTTGCCGGTGAAAAGATGCACGCTTTCCAGCAGCGCGATGAAGCAGGCGAGCCCCACCGTGAAGGCCGGCAGCAGGATGTGCATCGCCACGACCCAGATGAATTGCAGGCGCGACAGAAAGACGGGGTCGAGATGCATGCGACGCTCTCCGGGGCTGCCGGCTTCCGGCGATGGCGGTCAGGCGGCGGGTGGTGACGCGGGAGGTTGGGCGGGTGGTGCGGCGGCTCCGGCCAGCGCGGCGGCCAGGGCGGCTTCCTTGGCGTGATCGAACGAGGTGCGCAGGATCGTGCCGCCCACGCCGCGCAGATCGTCCATCACCTTGTCGGCGGTCATGTTGCGGATCAGCAGGAACAGCGCGGCCTCGCCCGGATGAATGGCGCCGGCGACTTCCTTCATGAACTTGTCGTTGATGCCGAGATCGGTCAGCGCCCCGCCGATCGCCCCGGATGCGGCGCCGATGGCGGCGCCCGCCAGCGGCATCATGAAGATCAGGCCGATCAGCGCGCCCCACATCGTGCCGGAAGCGGCGGAAACCGCCGTCGGGTTGATCATCTGGTTCAGCTTGATCTGTCCGTCGGGCTTCTTGACCGCGACCACGGCGTCTTCAAGGCTGATCAGATATTCGCCCTGCAGTTTCAGCACGCGTTCACGGATTTCTTCGGCCTTTTCCTCGCTCGGAAAGCAAATAACGACGAGATCGCTCATGTCTGCCTCATGCTCACGGTTGTTCTGCGCCCGGCCAGGGCCGAACTCATCGCAAGTTGAGGGATAACGTGCTGGAAAGCCAGCGCGTTATAGGCCCTTCATCGGATCGTCACCTGGCCGCGACGGATCGCTGTCAGTGCCGGGGCCGAACCGCGAACTGCAGGCAAAGCACCTCAGCACCCAGCGGGCCGGCGGCCGGCGTCAGGGCGGTGTCCTCGGGCGATACGAACACGCAGGATTTCACCGGCAGCAGACTGTCTCCTGTCGCGGTCATGCTGCCGGACAGGATGACCCAGAACTGGCCGCCGCCCATTCCGGGCTCCGGCCCGGTCAGCGTCCCGCCGGGAGCCAGGCGATAGCGCCAGGCGGCGACGCCATCCTCGGCCGGGGCGAGGATGGCTTCCTCGCTGTTGCCCGGGAGGCGGGCGAGTTCGGTCTCGGTCAGCACGTGGCGAACCTCGGCGGTGGCCTCGCGGTGCGGATAGCGGGCGCGGCCTTCGCGCAGGCCCAGACGTTCCGCGGGCATGTAGCGCGCGCCGGGGTCCCAGCCGTTGCGCAGGGTGAACCAGTCCAGCCCCTTGTCGGACGCGACCAACGGGCCGTAGGCGGTGTAGGGGCCGGTGTAGTGAACCACGACGCCGTCCACGTCGTGCACCCCGAACTTGCCGCCGCCGCCGACGACGATCTGGAACTGCTCGGCCTGGTGAAAATGCGGGCGGACGATGGCGCCGGGTTCCTTTTCCACCAGGAAGGCGACGGGGAACAGCGTGTCCTCGGACGGGGTCGGTTCGTCGGGCTTTTTGGTGAAGCGGTTGGCGCCGATGAAAAGGGTGTTCCAGCCCTCGGTCGCCCGGCGCTTGTTGGTTCGGCTGGCGATGTCGCTGTCTGCCGTCAGGATCATGGCTGCCTCCTGGGATTTCGCTGCACCGATGTTCCGCCCCGCCCGGGGCCCTGTCAATTTTACCCGGATTTGCCGTTCAGCGAGGCAAAATTCGCCCCGCGCCCCGCCAGGTCCAGCAGCAGCTTCGCCGGCTCGAACGCCCAGCCCTGATGGCCTGCCTGGTAATGGCGAAGACGCTCCAGAACCTGGGGAATGCCGATCCGGTCGGCCTGGAACGTCGGGCCGCCCTTGGCGGCGGGGAAGCCGTAGCCGTTGACGTAGACCACGTCGATGTCCACCGGGCGGTAGGCGATGCCTTCCTCCAGCAACCTGGCCGCCTCGTTGATCATGGCCAGGTGGCAGCGCTCGACGATTTCGGCCGGACCGATCTCCCGGCGGCGCAGGCCGATGGTGGCGGAGTAGGCGACGATCATCGCCTCGATCTCCGGATCGCGCAGGCCTTGGCGCGCCTGCGGCGTGTACAAGTAGAAACCGGCGTTGGTTTTCTGGCCGAAGCGGCCCATTTCGCAGATCAGGTCGGGGATCTTTGAATACGGCCGGTGCGGCTGCTCGATCGCGCGGCGCTTGCGGATGTTCCAGCCGATCTCGCCGCCGGCGAGGTCGACGGCCCGCAGCGGGCCCATCGCCCAGCCCCAGGCCTGCATGGCGTCGTCGATCTGGCGCGGCACGCTGCCTTCTTCCAGCAGGAAATAGACCTGGCGCAGGTATTCCTCAAAGATGCGGTCGCCGATCGTGTCTTGTGTCATGGGAATCCTGATGCCGCGGGGCAGCGTAGCGAGGGTTCACCGGCTTTGACAGAGACCGGGTCGGGCCGGAGTATGCCGCCGACCGAGACGGAAACGAGAGAGACAGACCCATGGGCGCCCTGATCGAAACCATCGCCGACTACGCCGTGAACGAGCAGACCCGGCAGCTGCCCGAGGAAGTGCGCCACCACGCCAAGCGGGCGCTGATCGACTGGTTCGCCGCCCTGCTGCCGGGTACCCGGATCGAGCCGGCGACGCGGCTGTTCCGGGCGCTGGCGGACGAGCTGGGGCATGGCAAGGCCATGGTCTACGGCGCCAACCAGCACGCCCCGCTGCGCACCGCGGCGCTGCTGAACGGCGCGGCATCGCATACCGTCGAGTTCGACGACATCTTCCGCGACGCCGTGTATCATCCCGGCTGCCCGGTGATCGCCGCCGCCCTGGCCGCGGCGCAGGCGCGCGAGGTGGACGGGGACACGCTGCTGCGGGCCATCGTGGTGGGGTACGAAGTCTCCACCCGCATCGGCGTGGCGGTGCAGCCCTCGCATTACCGCTTCTGGCATACCACCGGCACGATCGGCACCTTCGGCGCGGCGGCGGCCGTGGCCACCGTGCTGGGGCTGAACCGCACCCAGTTCGCCGACGCCATCGGCACCGCCGGCACCTTCGCCGCCGCCCTGCAACAGGCGTTCCGCACCCAGACCCAGACCAAGCCCCTGCATGCCGGCCACGCGGCCGAAGCCGGCGCGCTGGCGGCGATGGGGGCCGCGGAGGGGGTAACGGGCGCGCACGACATCCTGGAAGGCCCGGCCGGCTTCGGCGCCGCGATGAGCGTCGATCCGAACTGGGCGGCGGCGACCGACGGGCTCGGCACGCGCTACAACATCACCGCGATGACCTTCAAGAACCACGGCTGCTGTGGCCACAGCTTCGCGCCGATCGACGCGGCGCTGGTGCTGAAGAAGGAGCATGGTTTCACGCCGGACGATATCGAGACGATCACCGTCAGCACCTACAAGGCCAGCGTGGACATCACCGGCCGCTGGGAGGTGGAAACGCCGTTCGACGGCCGGTTCAGCACGCCGTACACGGTGGCCAGCGCCATGGTGCATGGCAGCGTGCGGCTGGACAGCGTGACGCCGGAGCGGCTGCGCGATCCGGCGGTGCACGCGATGATGCGGCGGGTGAAAATGGAAATCGATCCGAAATGCGAGGCCGAGTTTCCCGGCCGGCGCTCGGCGGTCGTTTCCATTGCGTTGAAGGACGGGCGGCAGGTCCGGCACTACCAGCCTACCCGCAAGGGCGATCCGGACATGCCGCTGTCGGATCTGGAACTGACCGAGAAATACTACGAACTGGCGACGCCGGTCATCGGCAAGCCGCCGGCGGACCGGCTGCTGGCGGAGATCTGGGGAACCGACCGGCAGAACCGGGTGGGGTTCGCGGTTTAGCCAGGCGGGGTCGGGGAGAACTCCGCCGACTGGCCTGGCCTGTACTTAGTGCTGCCCTTCCGGCATGCGCACGACCAGGCCGTCCAGCGCGTCGGTGACGGTGATCTGGCAGGACAGGCGGGAATTGTCCTGGGTGGTGGCGGCGAAGCTGAGCATGCTGGCTTCCTGGCTGTTCGGCGGGCCCGCTTCCTCCAGCACCTTGGCCTGCCATTCCGGCTCGATATAGACATGGCAGGTGGCGCAGGCGCATTCGCCGCCGCAATCGGCGTCGATGCCCGGCACATTGTTGGTGATGGCGGCCAGCATGACGCTGAGACCGGTCTTGGCCTCCACCGTGTGCGTGGTGCCGTTATGTTCGATGAAGGTAACCTTCGGCATTTGTTTCCCCATTGCGCGCCGCGCATCGCGGCGCATCGTTTTCTAAAGCAAGTCCTTCATGGACACTGACACATCGGCCAGCGCCGCGCGAGACACCGGTTTGCGCCTGGCGATCAGCAGCTTGCCGGCCATGAACTCCGGCGGCGCGTTGACGGCTTCGACCGCCTGCACCGTGCCGTCCGGGGCGAGGTGGAACACCGCGAAGCTGGCCGTGGCGGGATCGCCGCGCAGGACGGTTTCGGTGGCATCGAAGGACAGGCCGGCGATCTGCAGGCGCAGATCGGTACCTGATCGGACCAGAACCAGGGAATTTCCGGCGCCGGCGCCGGGCGGGCACAGATGCTGGCGGCGGCCTGCTTCGCCTGCTCGATCGCGTTGGGCACCAATTCCAGGCGGAACATCCGGCCGTACTGCGGCAGCGGACGCAGGGTGCAGTCGCCGATGGCATGGATCGACGGGTCCTGCGTGCGCGCGGCGAGGTCGACCTCGATGCCGTTGTTGCAGGCCAGGCCGCAGGCGCGGGCCAGATCGTCGTTGGCGACGGCGCCGACCCCGATCAGGGCGGCGTCGCACCGGATGGCGCTTCCATCCGACAGGCGGATCGCGGCGACGCGGCCCCCCTGCCCTTCCAGCGCCGCGACGCCGGCGTCGAGTTCCACCGCGACGCCTTTCGAGCGGTGGAAATCCAGGAAGAACCCGGACAGGGCGGGCGAGGCGACACGGGCGAGCAGACGCGGCTCGCGCTCGATCACGGCGACCTCTGCCCCCAGCGCGCGGGCGGAGGCAGCGGCCTCCAGGCCGATATAGCCGCCGCCGATGATGGCGAGGGTTTTGCCGGGGCCGAGGGCCGCCTTCAGTTGATCGGCGTCCGCGGCGGTGCGCAGTTCGAGCACGCCGGCGAGGTCCGCGCCGGCGACCGGCAGTTTTCGTGCACGGGCGCCGAGCGCCAGGATCAGGCGGTCGTAGGCGAGGATTTCGCCGTTGGTCAGCGTGACCCGCTTCCCGGCGCGGTCGATTGCCGTGGCGGTGGCGCCCAGGCGCAGATCGATGCCGCTGTCGGCGTAGAAACTCTGCGGGCGCAGCGCGAGGGAGGCGGCGTCGGCCTCGCCCTTCAGCCAGGCCTTGGACAGCGGCGGACGGTGATAGGGCGGGATCGGCTCGGCGCCGACGAGGGTGATCGCGCCGGGCCAGCCATATTGGCGCAGAAAGGCCACCGCCGAGCCGCCGGCGTGACCGGCGCCCAGCACCACGATTCTTTCCGATTCCTGCCCCATCGGCAGAGCGTAACCGGGAGCCGCCGGCCGCGCTACTCGGCGGCGGCCCTACTCGGCGGCGGCGTAGACCGGGACGGGCTTGGCGACGCGTAGCACCAGCATGGAGGCGAGCAGGCAGGCGATGCCGGCGGAGAGGAAGGCCAGCAGATAGTTGCCGGTGGCGCTGCGCACGAAGCCGGCGCCGAAGGCGGCGATGGCGCCGCCGACCTGGTGTCCGACGAAGATCCAGGACACGATCACCGGCGAGTCCCTGCGGCCGAAGACCTCGTTGGTCAGCGCGAACGTGGCCGGGCCGGTGGCGACCCAGTCCAGGCCGTAGAACACCGCGAAAATCGCCAGGGGAGCGGGTCCGAAATTGGTGAAGGGCATGATGACCAGCGATAGGCCGCGCAGGCTGTAGTACCAGAACAGCAGCATGCGGGGATTGTAGCGGTCGCACATCCAGCCGGACGCCGCAGAACCGATGAGGCTGAACACGCCGATGACAGCGAGGATCGACGCGCCGTTCATCTCGGAGATACCGTTATCGGCGCAATAGGCGATCAGGTGGGTGTTGATCAGGCCGTTGGTGGACAGGCCGCAGATGCCGAAGCTGAGGGTCAGCAGCCAGAAATCCATCGAGCGGGAAGCCCGGCGCAGGGCATGGACGGCGATCATGAACGGGTTGGCGCTGCGCGCCTGCGGCGCGATGACCGCCGTTCCGCCATAGGGCGGCAGGCCGATGGAGGCGGGCAACTCCGGCAGCACCAGGGCGACGACCGGGATCATCACGGCGATCGCCACGGTGACCCCGACAGCGACGCCCTGCCAGCCATAGCGGTTGGCGAGCAACGCCAGCAGCGGCAGGAAGACCAACTGGCCGGCGGCATTGGCCGAGGAGAGCATGCCCATCGCGAAGCCGGTGCGCTGGATGAACCAGCGATTGGCGACCGCGGCGGCCATGCCGACCGCGCCGGCGCCGGCGCCGATGCCGACCATCAGGCCCCAGGTGACGAACAACTGCCACGGCTCGGTCATGAAATAGGACAGGCCGGTGCCGGTCATCAGCACCGCCATGCAGCCGAGGATGGTGCGCTTGAGGCCAATGACCTCCATCAGGCCGGTCAGGAACGGGCCGGTGAGGCCAAGCAGGATGATGTTGATGGAAACGGCGCCGGAGATGGTGGAGACATCCCAGCCAAAGGCACGCTGCAGCGGCACGATCATGACGCCGGGAGCGGCGCGGACGCCGACGCCGGCGAGCATGGCGCAGAACATGACCGCGAGAACGACCCAGCCGTAGTGGAAGCCGTCGCCGGACGGCCCTGCGGAACGGGCGGAGCAGAATTTGGCGAGCTTTTGCGCGATCATGCGAAGGGCCTTCTCTGGATACCGGTCAGTATAGATGACCTGTCTTCCTTGTCAGCCCGAAAACGTGCTGTCCAGGCATGCGGATTTGCCCGCGGGGGGACCGATGGCCGAATGGAGGAAGAGCGGCGACAAAAAAGGGCGGTGCCCAGCGGCACCGCCCCTTTTTCGGATGATCCGAACCAGGTCAGCGGCGGCGGATTGCCAAGCCCAGGCCGATCAATCCGACCGCGAGCAGCGCGAGGGACGCCGGCTCCGGCGTTTCCTGAGACCCGAATTGGAGCGTGAAGCTGCCTTGACCGGCGGCTTCCGCCAAGGTGCAGACGGCCGAGTTCCCGAGGCCATCGCAACCAGTCAACAAAACGTAGTTGGTATCGTTGTTGAACGCGTCGCCCTGCTCGAACACGCCGGCCGATACGAGATTGGGAGGTGCGAGCAAATCCGTGTAATCCGCCACGTCGATATAGAATGCCGCGTTGGGATAGGTCAGCCCGAGGCCAACATTGTCGCCCGGCGCCGGGAGCGCGTGGTAGCTCAACGGGAAATCGCCGCCAGGGGAACCGCCGGCGAGGCTGATCGAAAGGCTGGTCAGACTATCCGGGTACGCCCCCGGGGGGGAAGGAGACCGCCGCCAAGGTCGAAGCCCGCGGCGAACGAATGGTCGCCGCTGAACGCCATTCCGGTGACATGATAGGTCAGAGGGCCGCCGGCGAACGGGCCGGGCGTGCTGAAGGTTATATCGACCGGTTCGCCAGCCGCCGCGGCCGGCATCGAGACGACACACAGACCGGCGCCAAACAGAACGGCGCAAAGCGCGACGGCGAGTGCAGGCGCTTTGACGGAAAGACGAAGGGTGGCGTGGGCTGCAATGCTCGCCCCCACACCCGCAATACGGGTAACGCGTGGTATCCTCATGTCCTTAAGATAGGTTTGCTGATACCGTTTGTAAATCTCAAAATCGAGCATGCCAGCAAGGTAATGAACACAGGTTCGTGTGTTCAACACGCTGCTTCTTGGATCGCAAGTCGTCCAAGTAGTTCTTCAAAGTCGGCGTTTGGGAATTGCCTCCCGCAGGTTGAATATCGTTCGGATCATTTAGGCCCTGACCTGCCTATTCAGGGCGACGCGGGATAATCCCGCAAAATGCCCTGCGTTTATTAAGATTAATTCATCTGAGATCATGCGATCGCACAACCGGGAATTGCAATATCAGGTCGCAGGGACGGTGGGCCGCGTTTCAAAGGGTGTTTTCACGCGGATCAGACTGCAACTGAGATTAAGCCTGGCAAACAACTGTTCCAGTTCCATGCGGAACGAAGTCGACAGGTTTTGCATAGCGTCCGCCGTCTATCCGGACGGTGACGGTGCGGTTCAGTTCGCCTGGGCGCTCGCCTCCGAGCGGGTGGCGCCGACACGGGCGGCCAGGGAGGCGGCCATGAAATCGTCGAGGTCGCCGTTCAGCACCGCGTCGGGGTTGCCCTTTTCCACGCCGGTGCGCGAGATCCTTGACCATCTGGTACGGCGCCAGCACGTAGCTGCGGATCTGGTGGCCCCAGCCGATGGCTGTCTTGGCATCCTCCACCAGGGCGGACGCCGCCTCCCGCTTCTGCAGTTCGGCCTCATACATGCGGGCCTTCAGCATCGCCATGGCGGTGGCGCGGTTGCGGTGCTGGCTGCGGTCGGTCTGGCAGGCGACGATGATGCCGGTCGGCATGTGGGTGATCCGGATGGCGCTTTCGGTCTTGTTGACGTGCTGGCCGCCGGCGCCGGAGGCCCGGTAGGTATCCACCTTCAAATCGGCCGGATTGATCTCGATCTCGATGCTGTCATCCACCACCGGATAGACCCAGACGCTGGCGAAACTGGTCTGGCGGCGGGCGGCGGCGTCGAACGGGGAGATGCGGACCAGCCGGTGCACCCCGGCCTCGGTCTTCAGCCAGCCATAGGCGTTCGGGCCGCTGAACTGCAGCGTGACGGACTTGATGCCGGCCTGCTCGCCCTCCGACTCCTCGAGCTGCACGACCTTGTAGCCGTGCTGCTCGCCCCAGCGGATATACATGCGCTGCAACATCTCGGCCCAGTCCTGCGCCTCGGTGCCGCCCTGGCCGGCGTTGATCTCCATATAGCAATCGTTGGCGTCCGCCTCGCCCGACAGCAGGCTTTCGATCTCGCGGCGATGGGCATCCTCGGCCATGGCGCGCAGCGATTTCAGCCCGTCCGCGACCATGGCGGCGTCGCCCTCGGCCTCGGCGAGTTCGATGAGTTCCATCGTGTCGGCCACCTCGGCCTGGAGCTTCAGCACCGCTTCGACGCCGTTGGCGAGAAACGTGCGCTCGCGCATCAGCTTCTGGGCGTTGGCCGCGTCATTCCAGAGGGCGGGATCCTCGGCGAGCGCGTTCAGCTCCGCCAGGCGATGCTGGGCGGCATCCCAGTCAAAGATGCCTCCTCAGCAGCGCGACGGACTGCTTGATCTTGTCGTTCAGGGTATCGGCTTCGGCAGACATCGTATCGCTTTACAGAAACAGAGGGAGGCGGGGAAATACGGCATGCCGGCAATCCGGGAGGCGGGTCAATACAGCCCGCCCAAACGGCTGTCGACCCCGCCGGCCCCCGAGCCGCCATCGGCTCCGGCGCCGCCACCCGAGACACCGCCGTCGGCGCCCGTGCCGGCGCTGACGCCGCCGTACACCGGCCCGGACGCGCCCGGCACCTGGTCCGGCTTGAAGGCGTCGACCGTGTTGCCGCCCCAGTTCGCCAGGGTGACGCCGGGCGGCACCGGGAAGGTCAGGTTGGGGCGGTTCTTCAGCGCGAACGCCATGTAGTCGTGCCAGATCGGCGCCGCCACCGCGCCGCCGGTCTCGTTGTTGCCGAGCGTGACCGGATTGTCGAAACCGACCCAGACCGCGGTCACGAGGTCGGGGGTGAAGCCGACGAACCAGGCATCGGTGAAGTCCTGGGTGGTGCCGGTCTTGCCGGCGATGGCGCGGTCCAGGCCCTTGCCCGCCGCATAGCCGGTGCCGCGCTTCACCACGCCCTGCATCATCGTCACCATCTGAAAGTCGCTGGCGGGATCGGCGATCGAGCGGCGGGTATCCTCCAGGCTCGGCGGAACCTTGGGGTCGGCGCAGTTGCCGCACTCGCCGGCGCCGGCGCGCAGCACGACGTGGCCGTCGCGATCCTGCACGCTGTCGATCAGCGTCGGGATCACCTCATGGCCGCCGGCCGCGAGCGTGCCATAGGCGCCGGCCATGCGCAGCACCGTGGTCTCCACCGCGCCGAGCGCCGCCGGCAGCACGCGGGGCATGGAGTCGACGACGTGGAACGCGATCGCCGTCTGCGCCACCGCGTCCATGCCGACGGTCTGGGCGATGCGCAGGGTGACCAGGTTCAGCGATTTCTCGAGCGCCAGGCGCATCGGGGTCGGGCCGTTGAAACTCTGCTCGTAGTTGCCCGGACGCCAGCGCCCGGCGCTGCCGTTATCGATCACGAGCGGCGCGTCCAGGAATCTCTGGCTGGGGGAAATCCCGCGCTCCAGCGCGGTCAGGTAGACCATCGGCTTGAAGCTGGAACCCGGCTGGCGCTGCGCCTGGGTGGCACGGTTGAACTGGCTGGCCTCGAAGCTCCAGCCGCCGACCAGCGCCAGCACCCGGCCGGTTGCGGGATCCAGCGACACCAGGGCGCCCTGCACCGCCGGAACCTGCCGCAGCGTCACCCGGTCGGGGCGCGGCGCTGGCGGGGCGGCGGCGGTGCGCGACTTGGCGGAACCGGCAGCCGGCGGGGGCGCCGCCGAAGCGGCAACAGGCGCCGCGGGAGGCTCGATCAGCACGACATCGCCAACCCGAGCGACATCCGCCATCCGGCGGGGCGCCGGGCCGGGCTTGCCGTCATGCACCGGGCGGGCCCAGCCGATATCCGACAGCAGCATCTGGCCAAGGTGCCGCTCCGGCACGGCGTTCGGCGCGCTGCCCGCCGGGTGGTCCAGCCAACCCAGCTTCGCCTCCGTGTCGGTGGCTTCCAGCACGACCGCCTGGCGCCAATGGGGCAGCATGCCCGGGGTATGCGGCAACTGCGCCAACGGGCCGGCCCAGTCATCGCGTGGCCCGCCGATGCCGTCGAGATGGCCGACAGGGCCGCGCCAGCCTCCCATCTTGCGGTCATAGGCCATGAGCCCGTCACGCAGGCTTTTTTCCGCGGCCTCCTGCAGCGCCGGGTCCATGCTCGTGCGCACCATGAGGCCGCCTTGCGTGGTCGTATCGGCGCCGAAGCGCTCGACCAGTTGGCGGCGCACGTCCTCGGCGAACCATTCCGCGCCGGGCACCAGCTCCGGCCGGCGATACATCGACGGCTGGATCGGCTCGGCCTTGGCGGCGGCGGCCTGGACCGCGGTGATGGCATGGTCGTCCGCCATCCGGTCGATCACCCAGTCCCGCCGCGCCTTGGCCGCTTCCGGCGCACGGAACGGATTGTAGTTATTCGGCGCCTTCGGCAAGGCCGCAAGAAAGGCCGCCTCTGCGATTGTCAGCTGGTCCAGTGACTTGTTGAAATAGCTCTGTGCGGCCGCCGCCACGCCATAGGATTGCAGGCCGAGATAGATCTCGTTCAGGTACAGCTCCAGGATGCGCTCCTTGCTCAGCGCATCCTCGATGCGCACCGCCAGGATCGCCTCGCGCACCTTTCGGGCGAGCGACAGCTGATTATCCAGCAGCATGTTCTTGGCGACCTGCTGGGTGATCGTGGAGGCGCCGATCGGGCGGCGATCCTGGCCCATCTGCTGCAGATTGGTCATCGCCGCGCGGACGATCGCCAGTGGATCCACACCGCGATGGGTCCAGAAATTCTGGTCCTCGGCGGACACGAAGGCGCGCTTCACCACGTCCGGAATGGCGGAATAGGGCACGAAAATACGCCGTTCCGTCGCCAGTTCGGCGATCGGGCGCGCGTCGGAGGCATACACCCGGCTCATCACCGGGGGTTGGTAGTGGCGCAGCCCCTCCACGTCCGGCAGGTCCTGGCTGAAATGGACATACGCGGCATAGCCGCCGATGCCGGCCACCGCCAATCCCACAGTAGCCAGACCGAACAGCGCGCCGAGCACCCGCCCGGCGACGCTGCCGCGCTGACGCTTATGGGCGCTGTCGCGCGGGCGCTTATGGGCGCGCTTGCCCGCCGGCGGTTTGCCGGATTTCGGGGAGCCTGGAGCGACGCCGGGCTGCGGAGGCAGCAACGGCTCGCCGGCGGTAAGGGGACCGGTCATTGGGCAACGATCATGATACGGAGTTGGACGTCCTGCTGAGAATCTGGTCAGATATAGGCGGATCGGACGGCAAAACCACCGGCAAATGCCTTAAACGGCCGCGCTTGGAAAGTGTCCGCGCCAAGCCCGCCCTACAGGCC
Organism: uncultured Alphaproteobacteria bacterium; assembly: GCA_963839645.1. Classification (GTDB taxonomy): domain Bacteria; phylum Pseudomonadota; class Alphaproteobacteria; order Acetobacterales; family Acetobacteraceae; genus PALSA-911. Next base: position 491,371 of record CAWIVZ010000008.1, read on the forward strand.
TGTTCGCGTCACGCCGGCCTGGGCGAGGAAATAGGCGTCCACCGCGTGCGCCATCGCGCCGGCGACACGGGCGCGATGGCTCGCCTTGCGCAGTTCCGCCTCGTCGCGGGGGTTGGACATGAAGCCCATCTCCACCAGCACACTGGGAATATCCGCGGCCTTCAGCACGACGAACCCGGCGTGGCGGGACGGATTGACCAGCAGCGGCACGTTATTGTCGAGGCTGCCGACCATCGAATGCGCCAGTCGGGCGGAACCGGCCCGGGTCTCCTGGCGCACCAGGCTGGACAGGATGCGGGCCACTTCCGGCGGCGTATTGCGAAAAGCCGGACCGCCGAAGCGGTCGGCGCTGTTCTCCCGCACCGCCAGGGCCGCGGTCTGCGCGTCGGAGGCCGAGTTCGCCAGGGTATAGACCGAGGCGCCACGCACCCCAGGGTCGCGCAGCGCGTCGGCGTGCATCGACACGAACAGCGACGCGCCCTTGCCCTGCGCGCGGGCCACCCGCTCATCCAGCGGCACGAACACGTCGCGCGTGCGGGTCAGTTCCACCCGGTAGCGGCCTCGGGCATCCAGCTGGCGCTTCAGTTCATGCGCCGCCGCCAGGGAAATGTACTTTTCATAGGTGCCGGAAACGCCGATCGCGCCCGGGTCCTTGCCGCCATGGCCGGGGTCCAGCATCACCAGGGGCAGCGGGCCCTTTCCGGGATGAGCAAACGGGGGAGCGCCGTGCGCCGGCTTGGAGGTCCTGGACGACGCGGCCTCGGCCATCGACGCCTGCAACAGCGTGGGCAGCAAAAACGTGCCGGTGACCCCATATCCCAGCAGGACACGGCGGCTGAACAGCGGCGAGGCGGGGTTCATGGGCGATGTCATTTCCGACTCTTTTAACAGATAACATCCAGAAATGCACCTTTCCCGTTGATTACGGCCAGTTCATGACCAAATGAAGGCCGCGCGAGGTTCAGCTTGCGATAGCGGCCGGTTTGCGTCATGGTCGCAATCGCTTCGGTGGCTCGACGGTGATCGGTGGTTTTCCACCCTTTACCCGCACCGGCGGAAGCGTCGCTTCTATGTTGGGACTCGCTCATCACTCCAACCTGCCCCTGGCTACGCGCTACCGGTCAGGAAGCGGTGCGGGCGGGATCCGGGAAGACCTAACCGCCGATGCCTTGTCACCGCCCGCGCCGCGCATGCTGCGCGCCGGGGCCGAGTTCCGCTCGGGTCGTTTATCAGCCGCGCCCTATCCATGGCGTTGCGGTGGCCCAGGAATTCAGCCGGCAATGACTTCAACGGGGCCGCGCTTCATCAAGAGGCGCAGGGCCCACACGCCAGGGACCGAATGATCGTCTACGCGCCAAATGCAGCCCCGATGGGCTCAATCCCCAAGCCCTCCCCCCGCAATGGCACCCTCAGGGTGTCGGCTCGCGCGGTGTTGGCGGTTTGCGGGGCTGGCACCGATGGGTGCGGCAATTGGCTCGCCGACGCGCTGAACGCGGGTCCCGGACGGATGGGCCAGCCCCTTCCCGCAAACCTTTTTCGCCGCCCGCCAGCGCGCATGACCCAGAACACCCCAGGCCGACACGCCTTCGGGAAATGGACGGTCATGCGGACGCGGCACCGGGCGACGCACCGGAGCTCAGGACTAAATGACCAAACGCATGTTGATCGATGCCACACACGCGGAAGAAACCCGCGTGGTGGTGCTGGACGGTAACCGCCTCGAAGACTTCGATGTAGAGACTTCAACCAAGCGCCAGCTCAAGGGCAACATCTACCTCGCCAAAGTGGTGCGGGTGGAGCCCAGCCTGCAGGCGGCGTTCGTGGAGTATGGCGGCGGCCGCCACGGCTTCCTCGCCTTCGGCGAGATCCATCCCGATTACTACCAGATCCCGGTGGCTGACCGTCAGCGCCTGCTGGAAATGCAGGCCGAGGACGCCCGCCGCGAGGAGGAAGAGGAAGATCGCGCCGCCGCGGCCGAAGAAGCCGGCGAGACCATCTCCGCCAATGTCCGCGAGATCGAAATCTCCTACGCCGAGCCGGAGACGATCGAGCCTGGCATCGACGCCCCGGCCGCACACAACGAAGAATACGGCCATAACGATGGCATGGCGGCATCGCCGCTGGACGGGGCGCCGAGACGGGGCGCCAGAGCCCGACAGCGGCGAGGTCATGGGTGTCGAAGGCGTGGGCGCCGAGCTTGCCGGCTCCGAGGGGTACGAGGCACCGGAACCGTTCGCGCCCGGGACACGCGCGCAGCCCGCCTCGATCAGCCAGGAGACCGTTTCCCATACCGTTGAGGCGCTTACCGTAGGCGCCGGCGGGGGATGAAACCCAGCCGGAATTCGCCTTCGCCGCTGCCGATGCCGCCCCCCATGCCGAGCCGTTCGAACTGCGCGGCCATGACGCCGAGGCCCCGGCGGAACAGGAAGCCTATCCTGCCGAAGGCCCGGCCCTCGATAGCTACCAGGGCGAACAGGAACAGCCGACGGACGCGGGCGAGGACCAGCGGGAATCGCGGATTCCGCCGCGCTTCCTGCGCAACTACAAGATCCAGGAAGTCATCAAGCGCCGCCAGATCCTGCTGATCCAGGTGGTCAAGGAAGAGCGCGGCACCAAGGGCGCGGCGCTGACCACCTATATCTCGCTCGCCGGCCGGTTCTGCGTGCTGATGCCGAACTCCCCGCGCGGGGGCGGCATTTCGCGCAAGATCACCTCCGCCGCCGACCGCCGCCGGCTGAAGGAAATCACCGCCGAACTCGCCATCCCCAAGGGCATGGGCCTGATCGTGCGCACCGCCGGCGCCCAGCGGCCGAAGCCGGAGATCATGCGCGACTGCGAGTACCTGATGCGCCTGTGGGACGACATCCGCGAGCACACCATGCGCTCGGTCGCGCCGGCGCTGATCTATGAGGAAGCCTCGCTGATCAAGCGGGCGATCCGCGATGTCTATTCGCGCGATGTGGACGAAATCCAGGTGGACGGCGAGGAAGGCTGGCGTGCGGCGCATGACTTCATGCGCATGCTGATGCCGACCCACGCCAAGAAGGTGCATCTCTGGCGCGACCCGAACGGCCAGCCGCTGTTCGCCCGCTACCAGGTCGATGCCCAGCTCGACGCGATGATGAGCCCGACGGTGCAGCTGAAATCCGGCGGCTATCTGGTGATCAACCAGGCCGAGGCGCTGGTGGCGGTGGACGTCAACTCCGGCCGCTCCACCCGCGAGCGCGGCATCGAGGAAACCGCGCTGCGCACCAACCTGGAGGCCGCCGACGAGGTGGCCCGCCAGCTGCGGCTGCGCGACCTCGCGGGACTGATCGTCATCGACTTCATCGACATGGAGGCGAAGAAGCACAACGCCATGGTCGAGCGCCGCGTGAAGGAGGCGCTGAAGAACGACCGGGCGCGTATCCAGGTCGGCCAGATCAGTCATTTCGGCCTGCTGGAAATGTCGCGCCAGCGGCTGCGCCCCAGCCTGGCCGAGACCAGCTTCGTCACCTGCCCGCATTGCGGCGGTCTCGGCCATGTGCGCAGCACGGAGAGCGCGGCAATCCAGGTGCTGCGCGCGATCGAGGAAGAGGGCGCCAAGCGCCGCTCGGCCGAAATCGTGGTCTACGCCGCCACCTCCATCGCGATGTATGTGCTGAACCACAAGCGCGACCGGCTGATGGGGATCGAGGCGCGCTACGGCATGCACGTGACCTTTGCCAGCGACGAAAGCCTGCTGCCGCCGAACATCCGGATCGAGCGGCTGCGCGCCCTGTTGCCCGGCGAGGCCCCGCCGATGATCACCCAGGATGCCTGGCAGAGCCAGCCGGCGCCCGCCGCCGCCAGCCGCGAAATCGATGCCGAAATCGAGGACGAGGAGGTTGCCGACATCGTCGAGGAGACGGCCGAGGAGGCTGAGGAAGCCACCGAGGCCCGCGCCACCGGCACCGAGACGGCCGAGGAAGCCGCCGAACGCAGCCGCCGCAAGCGTCGCCGCCGGCGCCGGGGCGGTCGCCGCGAGGAAGGTGCGCCCGAAGGCACGGAACCGGCCGCCGAGGACGACCGCGAGGCCGCCGCCACCCTGCCCGCCGTCCCCGAGGAGATCGCCGACACCATGACCGCCGAACTCACCGCGGAACTGACCGCGGGCGCGGGGATCGTGGCATCGGGCACAGAATCGTCCGGCGCGGAAACGGAAGCCGCGCTGAGCCCCGAGGACGAGGAAGCCCAGCGCCGCCGGCGCGGGCGTCGCGGTGGCCGCCGCCGGCGGCGCGATGACGAAACGCTGCCTTCGGTCGCGGAAATCGGCGCCGACCAACCTGAACTGCCCCCGGTGTACACCGGCCCAACTCCGGCCAATCCGTTCGGCGGTCACGGCTACGATATCTTCGAGGCGTTGGAGCGGGCCGAGGAACAGGCTGCGCTGACAGCCCAGACACCGGCCACTCTGGCACCCGTCGCCGCGCCGCAGGAGGCAAGCCCTGCCCAGCTCGAACCTGCCCAGCTCGGAGCAGCTGAGGCGGCAGCTTCGGTCGGGGAGCCTGCCGCGTCTGAGCCGGCTGCCCCGTCGGTGGTGATCGTGCCGATCTCAACGACGCCACCAGCGGAGGAACCCCTGGAACCGGCGACGGCACTCGCCCACGAGGAACCCGTGGCCGAAGCGCCGCCGGCGCCCGAGCCCGTCGCGACCCAACCTGTCGCGCCCGAGCCTGTCGCGCCCGAGCCTGTCGCGCCCGCGGCGATCGCACCGGTGCCGGAACCGCTCGCCGAGCCGGTGGCGGGCCCGATCATCCAACCGATCGTGATTGGTGAAGCGGCAGCGCCGCCGGCGGAGAAAAAGCGCGGCTGGTGGCGCCGGTAATCGCCCCGGCCGGCTGAACGACGGGACCGGCCAACGGCCTGATCCAGGGCGAGGGGGCAACAGCCCCCTCGCCCGCTTCATTTTCCGCGTCGGCTAAGCAAACGCCCAGTTCCCGCGCCGCCGCCGCGTAGCCGATCCGCCGCGCCGGCGGCAGCTTGTGCCGGCCGGCCACGCGTTCCAGCAGCGTCCGCGTATCGGCGGACAGCCCGGCCTTGACGGCGGCATCGAGAAACAGCTGCTCCAGCACATCCTGTTGCGCGTGGCTGCCGCCGAGGCGGTACATCCCGCCCAGCACCGGACGCATCAGCGTCACCGCCTGGGCATGCTCGCCACGCCCATGCGCCGCCACCGCCGCGCTGACCGGCAGCGCGTAGTCACGCACCAGGGCGGCATTGGTGCTGTTGCCCGCCGCGAAGTCGCGCATCGCGGACAGCATCCGCTCCGCCGCCGCCTGCCTTCCCGTCGCGGCCAGCGCCATCATCAGATGCGGCAGGGTGAAGCCGGACACGCAGTCGCCGATCCGCGCTTCGGCCTTGTCGGCCAGTTCCACCCAGCGCTCCCCTACGTCCACGCCCTGGCGCGTCAGCCGGAACAGCATGGAGGCGGCATTCTGCAGGTCGATGTACAAATCGGGCACCGCCTGCACCAGGGGCGAGGCCAGGTTGCGGAATTGCTCGTCGTACAGTTCCAGCACCCGGGCGGTGTCGCCACGCTCCAGGTGATACATCGCGGCGTGCCAGTGCAGATGGTGCTTCAGGTTGTTGGCGCCCTCCCAGTTGCCCGCCAGGCTGTCGATCCAGGCGATCCCCTCGCCCCGCCTTCCCTGCATCTCCAGCACATGCGCCACGCCATGCGCGGCCCAGAGATCGCCGGGATCGCGCGCGATCGCCTCCCGCCCGGCCGCCTCGGCCTCCGTGTAATGGCCGCTCTCCTCCATGGCGAAGCAGCGGCAGCCCAGCAGCGAGCCGTAGCCCGGCAGATCGGCGCTCCAATGCGTCTCGGTGGCGAGCACGGAGGCCAGCATCCGGTCGGGCCGGCCAAGCCAGAAATGGACGAAATGCGCCAGCCGGAAGGCCAGGATATCGAGCGGATGGTCGTGCAGGATCTGCTCCCAGATCGCCGCCGCCGCGTCCGGCGCGCCGCCGATCCAGGCATCCAGCGCGGCCAGATGGGCCTGCTCGCGCGGGGTGGCGCGCGCGCAGAGGGCGCGCGCCGCGTCGGCCGCGGCCTGGGCCACTGGCACCATCGCCTGCTTGTAGGACAGCATCGACAGCAGGCCCTTCAGCAGATGCGCGAACGGCATCTGCGGATCGGCCGCGAACAGCGCTTCCATCCGAGGCTGCATATCCGCGCGGTAGCCGAGATAGCCGGCGATCACGGCATCGAACGCCGCCACTGCCTCGGCCGAGGCGGCGGTGAGCGCGTTGCCCTGGGCATCGCGTTTGAGCTGCGCGTCGTGATTCATGCTGGCCGCCTTCCCAAAAGAAGCCGGAATGTTGTCACGCAGGGGCGCGCCGTCCGGCTCTTGCTTCAGGCGAAGCATGGCACAAACCCGGCGTTACGCCAGGCCATTCCTGGCAGAAAGAGGGCTTAGCCCAGAGTTGTCCAATGCAGCGTCGACGGTACCGTCAGCCCAGACGAAGCAGCGGGCTCAGGGCAGCCGGCGCCACGACGCTGGCGGCCATCGCCGCGGCCATGCGGGCGCGCGGTATCCCGCCGCCTTGCGAGCATGGTGGCTGACGTTGCGCGGCACCGTCCCAAAGGCGTGTGGTGCGGAAACAGAAAGGGCGGCGCCTCGCGGCACCGCCCTACCTGCAAAAAACCCCCGACAGTCGAAGTCAGGTGAGCTTGCGACGAGTTCAAGCCCAGGCCGGCTAGGCGCGGCGGCGGAGACGCGCCGCGCCGAGACCGAGCAGACCCACGCCCAGCACCGCCAGGGTCGCCGGCTCCGGCACGCCCGGGGTGGGGGTGGCGGCGCACTCACCGACGCTACCTGCGTTGCTGCAGAGCACGGAGCGACCGAGCGTCACGATCCAGCCAGCGTTCAGCGTATCGATGTCCATGGAGATGCGCAGGCCCGTCTGGACGTCTGCGAGCAGGCCCGGATCGGTGATCAGGAAGTCTGTGAACGCCCACGCGTCGGTCGCGCCGATCAGGAAGCCCAGGAAGGTGTTGCTGCTGCCGGCGTAGATCGCGTCGCGCTCGCAGGCGCCACCACCGCAGCTGTAGTCCACATCGAAGGCACTGATGCGCAGGAAGGCGCTGCTGCCAGAGGTAGTTGTCTGGTCGGCGAGCGCGCCGTGCGTGAAGGACCAGTCTTCGCTGGCGCCGCGGTAATAGGGGGAGTTGTACTTCTGGGCGTCGGTCGGCACGAAGTAGCCGGTCGGGGCTTCCTTGATGTCCATGCCGGCCTGGGCGGGGGCGGCGGCGGCCACCGCAGCCAGAGCCGCCACGGCGATGAGGGCGGAGCGAAGAGCCATTGGGAAATTCCTTTCTATGTAGTTTTTCGTCACTTTCATTTCTCATGATCTCTCAATTGTGTCAATCAGCATCAGATTATTTTTTGTCCATTAAAGAATTATATATTGTCTAGTTCTCATAAATCGGTATTCGGGTCATTTTTGTTGGTACGACCAGTACGAACGAAACGTTCGGACTCGAGTGGCTTCGGGTCGGCCCGTTATCGCAACAATACCCGATTTCCTTGGATCAGGGATTTCCCCCGATGATTCGCCTTGAACCTTTGGCAGGATAGCCAGGTACGCGCGACGGCGTTCTTGCCTTCCTTGATCCACTGTTCCGCCGCATCGCAATGGTTGTAGAACATAACCACCCGCTCGGCCGGGCGGGTCATGTTGGTGACGATGAACCCGACCCGCGGTTACAAATCACGGGGATTGCCACTTCGACCTTTGGCACCGCCCGACTGGGCCTGGCCCATGACCCGGCCTGGTAGCGGACGCTGGCGTGATATCGGCGGTCACCCTTGGGCGGCCGACCGATCGGAGATACCGGGGTTTGCGCAGGCCGCGTTGCCGCGGAATTCCAGCTTCAGGCGACTGTCGAAATCGACCGGCTGAGACGTCATCATCCAGTTCACCCGCCGGGGGGTTCGATGATGGCGTGTCATTCCGAGGATAACAGGCTGATATTCATGACAGATTTGGCCAAAAAGCACAACAAGTCCGACTTCAGCCGGGAGGCCCGGGATTAGCGCGGCGACAGCGAAAGCTGCGCCAGCGATACTTCGGCGAGGCCCTGGCCGACAAACCCGAGTGCGCGGGCCGCGCCGAGGGAGACATCGATCACCCGCCGGCCGGAGGGCAGCCGGTCGGTGATCGTGACGACCACGGCCCGGCCGGTCTCTTCGACCGTCACCAGCACCTTGGTGCCCAGCGGCAGCCAGGGATGCGCGGCGGTCATCGCCATCTGGTTGAACCGCCCGCCGCCGGCCATGCGCCGGCCCTGGAACGCCCGGCCATAGAACGACGCGATGCCGGTTTCGACGTGGCCATCGCTGGAAGCTGCCGCTTGCGCGGTGTCCGGGGTGCCTGGCGGGAAGTCCGCCCGGACCCCTTTGGCTGACTCCGCCAGAGCCTCGGCATCGGACTCCTTGGCGGACTGGGCGGCTCGAGCCTGAAACGGCGCGCAGACCAACAGGACCGCCAGCATTACTGGCAGCATCCCGAAGAATTTAAACGACAATATCGAGGACCGGGAGCGTGAGTAATGGCCAATCGAGCCATCCTTATCCGGTTCGAAACGATCGGTTTCTTTGGATGGATGTTGTTGAAGACACCCATCTGGTCGGCACCTACTCTGGGTGCCGGCATGCAGATTCCTGTTCATGCATCGGATTATCTTGATTCAGACCCGCATTGGCAACCCCTAATGCAAATCCGCCCGTTGACGTGACCGTGTCCGCACCGTTCGGCAGGACCGTCGGGCCGGCCCATCTCTGGTCTCCGGCGCCCGCCTCGGGCAGGCTGGCGTGCATGATCTGGACCATCCCTCTCGTCGCCCTGGCGATCTTTCTTGCCGCCGTTCTGCGTGGCTTTACCGGCTTCGGGTTCGCCCTGGCGGCGGTGCCGCTGCTCAGTCTGGCGCTGCCCCCGGCCCGCGTGGTGCCGATCGTGGTGATCCTGCAGGCCATCGTGGCGTTCAGCGATCTGCGCGGGTCCTGGCGCGAATGTGATTGGCGCAGCACGCGCTGGATCATCGCCGGACTGGTGGTGGGCACGCCGCTGGGCATCGCGCTGCTGACCAGCCTGCCGCCGGACCGGGTGCGCCTCGCGATCGGGCTGCTGATCGGCGCCTCGGTGGCGCTGCTCGGCGCCGGCCTGCAGCTGCCCGCCCGTCCGCCGGGCATGCTGGCCCTGGCGGTCGGCGCCGCCTCCGGCATCGTCAACGGGCTGGCGGCGATACCCGGGCCGCCGATTGTGGCCTATTTCCTGGCTTTGCCGAACGCCGGCCGGGTCGCCCGACCTTCGATCATCGTCGTCTTCGCCGCCACCGGGCTCGCGGGCCTGACCGCGCTGCTGTCGCGCGGCCTGGTGCAACGCGACGCGATCATCTTGTCCCTCGCTGCCCTGCCGGGCCTGTTCGCCGGCTCGCGCCTCGGCGTGATCGGCTTTCGACGCTCCGACCCCAAGCTGCACCGGCCGGTCGCCCTGGTCGTGCTCGGCCTGCTGGCGTCCATGCTGATCGTCCGCGCCCTGATGAAGTGACTGACGTGGCTACGCTTCCGGTCCGGGCGTGGCGCGGCCGCGCTTGATGGTGCCGCGCCGCGTCTTCGCCTCCACCCGCCGGACCTTGGAGGCCAGGGTTGGCCGCGTCTTTACGCGCTTTACCGGCCGTATCGTGGCCTGGCGGACCAGATCCACCAGTGCCTCCATCGCCTCGGTCCGGTTGCGGTCCTGGGTGCGGTGGCGCTGGGCGGTGATCAGCAGGATGCCGTCCTGGCTCAACCGCTTGCCGGCCAGGCGCGCCAGCCGGGCGCGCACGTCGTCGGGCATCGCCGCGGCGGCCAGGTTGAAGCGCAGCAGCACCGCGGTGGAGACCTTGTTGACGTTCTGCCCGCCGGGGCCGGAGGCGCGGACAAAGCTTTCCTCGATGTCGCGCGGATCGATCGAGAGCGTGTCGGTGACGCGGATCATCGCCGTTCCTGCCAATACTGCCAACGGGCCGAAGCGCCGCAACCTAATCGCGGGGGTCGACCGGGGCAACGATCAGGCCAGCAGCAGCACAGCGGCGGAAAAGCCGCCCAGCAGGGCCAGCCAGCGGTACAGGCTGGCGAAGCGGCTGCCCTCGGCCCGCCGGTCCCGCCCGCCCAGCAAAACCAGATAGAACCGCCCCCAGGGCAATGTCACGGTTCGCCGCACATCCACCGCATGGTCCATCGCATAGCGCATGCCGAAGGCCATCCGTACCGCCGCCAACTGGTCCGGCGTAAAGCTGGCGGCCACGTCCGGCCGGAGCCGGCGTCAGGAAACGGTCCAGAAACGCGTCGCTCGGCAATGGAGGCAATGGCATCGTCATGTCCGCATCCTGCCGGCCAGGAGGCTGACAAACCGTGAACACCGCGCCGATCGTGGCCGGCCCGCGCCCGGTTGCCGCCCGGGCAGAGCCGGGACAGGATGGCGCCATGCCCAACCCCTCTCCGCCGCAGGACATCCTCGACAGCCTGGTCCGCATGCGCCTGATGCAAGCCGCCGCCCAAGCGACCGGCGAGCCGCTCACCGGCGGCGTGTCCTCCGACATCTGGCGGATCGACCTGCCGTCCGGCCCGGTCTGCGTGAAGCGCGCCTTGGCCAAGCTGCTTGTGGCGGCGGACTGGCGGGCGCCGGTGGCCCGCAATCGGTATGAGGCGCGCTGGATGCGCCGGGCCGCCGCCGCCGCGCCGGGCGCCGTCCCTGCCCTGCTGGGCCAGGATGACACGGCGGGTGCGCTGGCGATGGAATATCTGCCGGCCGGGGACTATCCGCTATGGAAGTCCGAGCTGCGCGACGGCCATGCCGATCCCGCCTTTGCCGCCGCGGTCGCCGCCACGCTGGTGCGCATTCACGCCGCCACCGCCGGCGATCCGGCCGTGGCCGCCGAATTCCCGACCGACGACATTTTCTACGACATCCGCCTGGAACCCTATCTGGTCGCCACCGCCCGCGCCCATCCGGACCGCGCCGGCGCGCTGCTGGCCCTGGTGGAGACCACGCGGGCCAACAAGCGCGCCTTGGTGCACGGCGATGTCAGCCCGAAGAACATCCTGCATGGCCCCGCCGGGCCGGTGTTCCTGGATGCCGAATGCGCCTGGTGGGGCGACCCGGCCTTCGACCTGGCGTTCTGCCTGAACCATCTGCTGCTGAAATGCCTGTGGAACCCGCCGGCCCGGGCCGGCTTCCTGGCGTGCTTCGAGGCGCTGGCCGGCCGCTATCTGGCCGGTGTTGCCTGGGAGGCCCCGGCCGCCCTGGAGGCCCGCGCCGCGCATCTGCTGGCCGGGCTGTTCCTGGCACGGGTGGATGGCAAGTCGCCGGTCGAGTACATCACCACCGAAGCCGACAAGGACCGCGTGCGCCGGACCGCGCGAGAGCTGCTGGTCCGTCCGGTGGACCGCCTGAGCGACGTCGGAAAAGCCTGGAACGAGGAATTGTCCACATGAGCGGAACCCGCATCGCCTTCGTCCATGGCCGCCGCGTATGGGACAGCCGGGGGCGCCCGACGGTGGAGGCCGAGGTGCTGCTGGAAGGCGGCGCGGTCGGGCGCGCCATCGCCCCGGCCGGCGCCTCCACCGGCTCGGGCGAGGCGCTCGACCTGCGCGACGGCGGCGAGGCGTTCGGCGGCTATGACGTCACCCGCGCCGTCGCCAACGTGAACGGCGAATTGGCCGACGCCGCGATCGGCATGGATGCCGCCGACCAGGCGGAGCTGGACGACACGCTGATCACCCTGGACGGGACGGCGAACAAATCGCGCCTCGGCGGCAACGCCGTGCTCGCCGTGTCCATGGCCGCGCTGCACGCCGCCGCCGCCGCCGCCGGCCAGCCGCTGTACCGCTATATCGGCGGCGAGGACGCCAACACCCTGCCGCTGCCGCAGATCCAGATCTTCGGCGGCGGCGCGCATGCCGGAAGGCGCGTGGACATCCAGGATTTTCTGGTGTGCTGCCCGGCGGCGACGAGCTTTGCCGAGGCGCTGGACTGGACCGCGGAGGTCTATCGCGCCGCCGGGGGCCTGATGAAGGAGGCCGGCAAGCTGGCCGGCGTCGCCGACGAGGGCGGCTGGTGGCCGGATTTCACCGCCAACGAGCAGGCGCTGGAAATGCTGGTGCGCGCCATCGAGCGCGCCGGCTTCAAGCCGGGCGAGCAGGTCGCCATCGCGCTCGACATCGCCGCCTCGGAGTTCGGCCGCGGCGGCAAGTACAGGCTGGGCCTGGAAGGCCGCGAACTCGACAGCGACGGGATGATCCGCATGCTCGGCCAGTGGATCGAGCGGTATCCCATCGTCTCCATCGAGGACCCGCTCGCCGAGGACGATTTTGCCGGGTTCGTCGCGTTCACCAAGGAGTACGGCCACCGGCTGCAGATCGTCGGCGACGATTTCCTGGTGACCGAGGCCGCCCGCGTGGAGGAGGCCGCGAAAAAGGGCGCCGCCAACACGGTGCTGCTGAAGCCGAACCAGCGCGGCACGATCACGCGAGACCCTCGCCGCCTGGAACGCCGCCAAGGCGGCCGGCTTTTCGGCCATCGTCAGCGCGCGGTCCGGCGAGACCGAGGACACCACCATCATCCACCTGGCGGTCGGCTGGGGCGTGGGGCAGTTCAAGGTCGGCAGCTTTTCCCGCAGCGAGCGGATGGCGAAATGGAACGAGGCGCTGCGGATCGAGGAGGCGCTCGGCGCCCGCGCGCGCTTCGCCGGCGGCTCGGCGTTCGGCCGCTCGCGCAAATGAAAGTCGTCTTCCACTTCGCCGCCGGTGCGGACCTGGCGGCGCAGTTGGCGGCGCAGCAGGCGCATGGGCTGGACGTAGTTGTCGTGCCGGAAACCGACGAGGCCGCCTTGATGGCGGCGCTGCCGGAGTGTGAGGTGCTCTGGCATGTATTGAAGCCGTGCACGGCGGCGATGATCGCGGCGGCGGGGAAACTGCGGCTGATCCAGAAGATCGGCGTCGGCGTGAACACGATCGACCTCGATGCCGCGCGCGCCCGTGGCATCGCGGTTTGCAACCTGCCCGGCACCAACGCGCGAGCGGTGGCGGAACTGGCGCTGGCGCTGATGCTGGGCTGCCTGCGCCGCCTGCCCGCGTTCGATGCCGCCACCCGCGCCGGGCGTGGCTGGGCGCTCGATCCCGCGATGCAGGACGGTCTGGGCGAGTTGGGCGGCAAGACCGTGGGGCTGGTCGGCTACGGCGCCATTCCGCGCGCCCTGGCGCCGGTGCTGACCGCGCTCGGGTGCCGGGTGATCTACACCGCCCGTGCGCCTCACGCCGACGCTCCCGATGCCTACCGCCCGTTGGATGCGCTGCTGGCCGAGGCCGACATCGTTTCCCTGCACGTGCCGCTGGACGCGGCCACCGACCGGATGATCGGCCGTGACGCGCTGGCGCGGATGAAGCCGGGTGCGATCCTGATCAACACCGCCCGCGGCGGGCTGGTGGACCAGCCGGCGCTGACCGAGGCGTTGCGCGCGGGCCGTTTGGCCGCCGCCGGGCTGGACGTGTTCGCCGCCGAGCCGGCCGATCCGGCCGATCCCCTGCTGGCCCTGCCGAACGTCGTGCTGACGCCGCATATCGGCTGGCTGACCACCGGCACCTTCGCGCGCAGTTTTTCCATTGCCGCGGAGAACTGCCGCCGGCTCGCCGCCGGGGAGACGCTGCTGCACCAGGTGGCGTGAGGGCAATTCACCGCCGGGCGCATAGCGTCTAGGCTCCGCTGGTTCACGCACAAAGGGAGAAGACAATGAACCTTGATGCCAAGAAGACCGCGCTGCGCATGATCCCGTACGGGATCTACGTCCTCACCGCCAAGGCCGGCGAGGGCACCGTTGCCGCCGCCACCGTCAACTGGGTCACCCAGTCCGCCTTCAGCCCGCCGCTGGTCGTGGTTGGGGTGAAGACCGACAGCGGCACCTATGCGCTGCTGAAATCCACCGGGATCTTCACCCTGAACATGCTCGGCAAGGACGCCAAGGGCCTCGCCTTCACCTTCTTCAAGCCGGCGGTGCTGGAAGGCGGCAAGCTGTCCGGCCAGGATTTCCACAACGGCCATAACGGCCTGCCGATCCTGAACGCCGCGATCGGCGCGGTGGAATGCAAGGTCACCAGCATCGTCGAGCAGGGCGACCACCACATCGTCGTCGGCGAGGTCGTCGAGGCGCATCTGCCGAACGCCGTCACCGGCCGCCCGGACGCGGCGATCCTGGAGATGAAGGATCTGGGCGAGAACGTGTTCTACGGCGGCTAGCCGGCGAGCGTCGCCCGCTGCATTGCATCGCGCCCGCCGCGGGCCGAAACTCCATCCAATCCATTCACGTTCCAGGAGACCGGACCTATGACCACGACGCTGAAAGACATGCTCGCCGCCGCCGGCGCCGCCGTGCCGGCCATCTCGCCGGCCGAGGCGGCGAAGATGATGTCCACCGCCAATGCGCTGGTGGTGGATTTGCGCGATGGCACCGAGATCGCCGCCAGCGGCAAGGTGAAGGGCGCCATCGCCGTTTCCCGCGGGTTGCTGGAATTCCGCGCCGCGCCGGACTCGGCAACGCATGACCCGGCATTCCGCACGGACCGTCCGGTGATCCTCTATTGCGGCTCCGGCGGGCGTGCCGCGTTGGCCGGCAAGACCTTGCTCGATTTCGGCTTCAAGGACGTGCGCAATCTCGGCGGCTTCAAGGATTGGGTGGCGGCCGGGGGCGAGGTGGACAAAGGATAGTCTTGCCCGGCTAACCGTCTGCGGGAGCTTTCTCTTTGCGGCGCGCACGGCGCGGGTCGAGGGCGCGGAAACCGCTTCCGGGTCTGCCGCGATCACCCGCAGCAACGTCGAGGCCGGTCCCGAGGGAGTCCGGCGGCCTTGTTCGTATTGTTGCAGGGTGTCCAGGGTAAAGCCGAACCGGTGGGCGAATTGCGCCTGACTAAGGCCGAGCTTCACCCGGAGCGCGCGCACCTGCGCGGCCTTGGGGGGCGGGTAGACGAGGATTGCCGAGGCAAGTTCCTCGTCCGTCATCGCGCCACCGTCTTCGGCGGCATGAAGCTCGATCTCCGCTTCGGCCGGGACCCGCCGAGCGGCCAGATCCGCGAGCAGTTTCTCGCGATCGATATCAGCGGGGTTGCGCCGCACGATAGGCATCCTTCTCTCTCCTGTTCGCATCTCGCAGGCTGATTATCCGGCGCACCGATCCCCGATCGGTGTAGACGCAAAGCAATATCATGTCCGCGACCCTGCCAATCGCCCGCACACGCGTTTCGCCGTAGTCGTGCCTGTTATCGATCGCTTCGACGACCGGCCCTTCGAACACCGGGATGGCCAGTTCGAACGGCAGACCACGCTCGATCCGATTGCGTTCGCTCTTGGCCTCGTCCCATTCGAATTCCATCACGGTCTATACGTCAAAGACGTATATACGTCAAAGACGGATATTTGCGGATCCACCGTTATACCCAGTCCAACGAACGGCTGACCGCCTTTTTCCATTGGCTCGTCAGTGCCGCCCGCCGCCCCTTCTCCATCGCCGGCTGCCAGGTCCGCCCCACGGCCCAGTTGCGCACCAGATCGTCCGTGCCCTTCCAATACCCGACCGCCAGCCCCGCGGCGTAGGCGGCGCCGAGCGCGGTGGTCTCGATCCCTCGCGGGCGCACCACCGGCACGTCCAGGATATCGCTCTGGAACTGCATCAGCAGGTCGTTCACCACCATGCCGCCATCCACCCGCAGCGTGCGGATGGGAATGCGGCTGTCGCGTTCCATGGCCTGCAGCACGTCCAGCGTCTGATACGCCGTCGCCTCCAGCGCGGCGCGGGCGATATGGCCGGCGGTGGCGAAGCCGGTCAGGCCGGCGATCACCCCGCGCGCGTCCGCCCGCCAGTGCGGCGCGTACAGGCCGGAGAAGGCCGGCACCACATACACGTCGCCGTTGTCCGGCACCGAGGCCGCCAGCGCCTCGATCTCGGAGCTGGAGCCGATCAGCTTCAGATTGTCGCGCAGCCATTGCACCAGGGCGCCGGTGACCGCGATCGAGCCTTCCAGCGCGTAGCAGGCAGGCTGCGGTGCCGAACCGGTACGCCACCGTGGTCAGCAGCCCGGCGGTGGAGGCCACCGGCTTCTCCCCGGTGTTCATCAGCAGGAAGCAGCCGGTGCCGTAGGTGTTCTTCGCCTCGCCCGGGCCGGAAGCAGGCCTGCCCCACCAGCGCCGCCTGCTGGTCGCCCAGAATGCCCGACAGCGTCACCCCGTCCAGCACGCCCCTGCCCTGCTCCTCCTGGCCGTAGACCGCGCTGGACGGCACGATGCGCGGCAGCACGGCGCGCGGGATTTCGAACGCGTGCAGCAGGTCGTCGTCCCAGTCGAGCGTGGCAAGGTTCATCAGCTGCGTGCGGCTGGCATTGGTCACGTCGGTGATGTGCTGGCCGGACAGGTTCCAGGCCAGCCAGCTGTCGATCGTGCCGAACAACAGCTCGCCTGCCTCGGCCCGCGCCCGCGCGCCGGGCACGTGGTCCAGCAGCCAGCGCAGCTTGAGTGCGGAAAAATAGGTCGCCAGCGGCAGGCCGGTTTGCTGGCGGAACCGGTCCTGGCCGCCGTCGGTCCGGTAGGCATCCACCAGCGTATCCACGCGGGTGTCCTGCCAGACGATCGCGTTGTGCACCGGCACGCCGTCGCGGTCCCACAGCACGGTTGTTTCGCGCTGGTTGGTGATACCGACCGCGGCGAGGTCGAGCGGGCTGAGTTCCGATCCGGTCAGTGCCTGATCGATCACGGTTTGCGTATTTCGGAGAATTTCATCGGGGTCGTGCTCCACCCAGCCGGGCCGGGGGAAGATCTGCCGGTGTTCCATCTGCGCGCTGGCGATGGTGGCGCCCGCGCGGTCGAACACGATGAAGCGCGTGCTCGTGGTGCCCTGATCGATGGCGCCGACGTATTTCGTCATTTCCGCTTCCCCCACCTTGCCGGCGGCCGAGTCCTGCTGCCTGATGGCATCCGCCTATGACACAGGAGACAAGCATGGCCGGACGGTTCGCGAACAGACGCGCGGTAATCACGGGGGGCGCCTCGGGCATCGGCGCCGGCATCGCCGCCCGCATGGCGGCGGAGGGCGCGCAGGTCGCGATCTGGGACCTCAATCCCGCCCGGGTCACGGCAGCCCATGTCGAGAAACTGGACATAACCGACCCCGACGCCGTGCAGCGCGCCGCGGACGCCACCGCCGCGGCACTGGGCGGGATCGACATCCTGGTCGCCTCCGCCGGCATCACCGGCCCGAACGGCCCGGTTTGGGAATACCCGGTCGAGGCCTGGAAGCAGGTGATGGATATCAACGTCAACGGCGTGTTCTACAGCAACCGCGCGGTGGTGCCGCACATGCAGCGCGGCGGCTACGGCCGGATCGTCAACATCGCCTCCATCGCCGGCAAGGAGGGCAATCCGAACGCCTCCGCGTATTCGGCCTCCAAGGCG
Organism: uncultured Alphaproteobacteria bacterium; assembly: GCA_963839645.1. Taxonomy (GTDB): domain Bacteria; phylum Pseudomonadota; class Alphaproteobacteria; order Acetobacterales; family Acetobacteraceae; genus PALSA-911. The sequence continues at coordinate 508,870 of CAWIVZ010000008.1, forward strand.
GCGGTGATCGGGCTGACCAAGTCGCTCGGCAAGGAACTCGCCACCAGCCAGATCCGGGTGAACTGCGTCACCCCCGCCGCGGTGAAGACCGCGCTGTTCGAGCAGATGAAGCCGGAATTCATCGACTTCATGCTGTCGAAAATTCCGATGGGCCGTTTCGGCGACATCGCCGAAATCGCTGCCCTGGTGTGCTGGCTGGCCAGCGAGGAATGCAGCTTCTCCACCGGCGCGGTGTTCGACGTGTCCGGCGGCCGCGCCACCTACTGAAAAAGGGACTTGTGATGACCAACGAAGACATCGGCTTCACCCCCGCCACGCAACTGGCGGAGATGATCCGCCGCAAGCAGATCTCCCCCACCGAGGTGATGCGCGCCACGCTGGACCGGATCACCGCGCTGGAGCCGAAGGTCAACGCCTTCGCCTACCTGGCCGCGGACCAGGCGATGGACGCCGCCCGCGCCGCCGAGCGCGCGCTGCTGACCGGGCAGAAGATCGGCCGGCTGCACGGCGTGCCGGTGACGATCAAGGACCTGGCGATCACCAAGGACATGCCGACCCAGTTCGGCAGCAACATCATGGCCGGCCACCAGCCGACCGAGGATACGCCCTTCGTGCCGCGGCTGAAGGACGAGGGCGGCATCATCATCGGCAAGACCACCACTTCCGAGTTCGGCTGGAAGGGTGTCAGTGAAAGCCCGCTGACCGGCATCACCCACAATCCCTGGAAGCATGGCTACAACGCCGGCGCATCTTCCTCCGGCGCGGGCGCCGCCTCGGCCGCCGGCTTCGGCCCGCTGCACCAGGGCAGCGACGGCGCCGGCTCGATCCGCATGCCCAGCCATTTCTGCGGCATCTTCGGCCTGAAGCCGAGCTATGGAAGGGTGCCGGCCTATCCCGCCGGCGGCGGCGACTACACCTCCCACTCCGGCCCGATGACCCGCACCGTCGCCGACAGCGCGCTGATGCTGGAAGTGATGGCCGGGCCGCATTGGTCCGACCACACCTCGCTCGAAGCCGGCCCGGCGCCCTACCTCGCGCGGCTAGGCGAAGGCATCAAGGGCAAGCGCGTCGCCTTCAGCCCCGATCTCGGCCATGCCCGCGTCGACCCCGATGTCGCCGCCCTGGTGCGCGCCGCCGCCAACCGGTTTGCCGAGTTGGGCGCCATAGTGGAGGAGGTGAAGACACCGTGGGCCGCCGAGGGGCCGGAACTGATCCGCTATTTCTGGTCCGCCCACATCTCCCGCCTGGCCGCCCGCCTGCCGGAATGGGAATCCCGGATGGACCCGGGGCTGGTCGCCTGTATCAAGGAGGGCGCGGTCGTATCCATGCCCGACTACGTGCTGAAGCGAGAGCGCAAGATGGCCTATATCGCCGGCATCCATCGCTGGTTCGAGGATTGGGACTTCCTGCTGACCCCCGCCGTGTCGGTCGCCGCGTTCCCGGCGGAGAAGCTGATGCCGGACCATTGGCCGCAGCATGCCTGGGACTGGGTGAGTTGGGCGGAATTCTCCTACCCGTTCAACTTCTCCTGGAACCCGGCCGCCTCGGTGCCCTGCGGCTTCACCGCCGAGGGCCTGCCGGTCGGTTTGCAGATCGTCGGCAAGCGCTTCGACGATCTCGGCGTGCTGCAGGCCTCCGCCGCCTATGAGGCGATCGCGCCCTGGGCGGACAAGCGGCCGGCGCTGTGATGTAGGTTCGCCGGTTCCGTGGCTTGTCCAATCCGATTTTGGGTGCACTAATCGCGCAACAGCACACAAGAAAAGAGAGGATACGACCATGAACCGGCGACATCTCTTGAAGGCGGCCGCGGCCGCGGCTTTCGTTCCGGCCGCCCCGTCCATCCTGCGGGCCGCGACCGTTGGTGTCACCGACACGGAAATCCGCATCGGCAGCACGGCCGCCTATAGCGGCCCGGCCTCGGCCTATGGCGCCATCGGACGCGCGCACACCGCCACCTGGCAATGGTTCAACGACCAGGGCGGGGTGAACGGGCGCAAGGTGAAGTTCTTCTCCTACGACGATTCCTATTCGCCCCCCAAGGCCATCGAGCAGGTGCGCCGCATGGTGGAGCAGGACGAGGTCGCCTGCCTGTGCAACACGCTGGGCACCGCCGCCAACACGGCCTTCCTGAAATACGTCAACCAGAAGCAGGTGCCGGACCTGTTCGTCGGCAGCGGCGCGGACAAGTTTCAGGACCCGAAGACCTATCCCTGGACCATCGGCTGGCAGCCGAGCTACCGGGTGGAGGCGCAGATCTTTGCGAGGTACGCGCTGAAGGAGAAACCCGACGGAAAGATAGGGATCCTCTATCAGAACGACGATTTCGGCAAAGATTACCTGAACGGTTTCAAGGACGTGCTGGGCGACCGCTTCGACAAGATGGTCACGGCCGTGTCCTATGAAGTTACCGACGCGACCATCGACAGCCAGGCGATCACGCTTCAGCAAGCGAAGGTGGACGCCGTGTTGTCCGCTTCGACGCCCAAGTTCGCGGCCCAGTTCATCCGCAAGGTGGCCGACATGAACTGGAAGCCGCTGCAGATGCTGTCCAACGTATCGAGCTCCGTCGGAGCGGTGATCGAGCCCGCCGGGATGGACAAGGCCATCGGGATCGTCAGCAACACCTACTACAAGGACCCGTCCGACCCGCGCTGGAAGGACGATCCCGGCATCGTGCAGTGGCGCGCGGTGATGAACAAATACCTGCCCGGCGCCGATCTGAACGACGCGTTCTACGTGTATGGCTACGGTGCGGTGATGACGATGATCCCGGTGCTGAAGCAGTGCGGCAACGATTTCTCGCGCGAGAATTTAATGCGCCAGGCAACCAACCTGAAAGACGTGGAAGTGCCGACACTGTTGCCGGGCATCAAGGTCAACACCAGCCCAACCAACTACCACACGATCGGCCAGGTGCAGTTGATGCGATGGGGCGGCAAGAGCTGGGACCTGTTCGGCGACGTGCTGTCGGGAAGTTCCACCTGATCGGGAGACGGCCATGTCCAGCAGCGCCGAAACGACCCGGCATCACGAGGCCTGGGAACCCGGGCTGACACGCGTGCCGTTCTGGGTATACCAGGACGACGCGGTGCGCCGGGCGGAGCAGGAGAAGATCTTCCAGGGGCCGGTCTGGAACTATCTCTGCCTGGAACACGAACTCGCCAACACCGGCGATTTCCGCACCAGCTTCGTCGGCGACATGCCGGTGATCGCGGTGCGGGCCGAGGATGGCACAATCCGTGCCTTCGAGAACCGCTGCGCCCATCGCGGCGCGCTGATCTCGTTCGATGACGGCGGCAATGTCTCCGAGTTCCATTGCGTCTATCACGCCTGGCGCTACGACCTTGGCGGCAACCTCAAATCGGTCGCCTTCCGGCGTGGGGTGAACGGCAAGGGCGGGATGGCGGACAGTTTCTGCCTGGAGGAACACGGCCCGCGCAAGCTGCGCACCGCCACGATCGGCGGGCTGGTGTTCGGTACGCTGTCGGCGGAGACGCCGCCGCTGGAGGAATATCTCGGCCCGGCGATCTGCGCGAAAATCCGCCGCGTGCTGCATAAAACGCCCGAAATCATCGGCCGCTTCACCCAGCCGATGCCGAACAACTGGAAGCTCTATGCGGAGAACGTGAAGGACACCTACCACGCCAGCCTGCTGCATCTGTTCTTCACCACCTTCCGCATCACCCGCTTCAGCCAGGCCGGCGGGATCACCATCAGCGATGACGGCGCGCACCATGCCAGCGCGACCTACGCGCAACTGGAAACCAAGGATACCATCTACAAGGACGAGGCGATCCGTTCGGACAACGACGCGTTCCGGCTGGCCGATCCGTCCATGCTCGATCCGGTCGACGAGTTCGGCGACGGCATCCAGTTGCAGATCCTGACCGTGTTCCCGACGCTGGTTTTGCAGCAGACGCACAACAGCATCGCCGTCCGCCACTTCGTGCCGCGCGGCACGGATGCGATGGATCTGCACTGGACCTATCTCGGCTTCGCCGACGACACGCCGGAGTTGCGCAAGCGGCGGCTGAAGCAGGCCAATCTGGTCGGGCCGGCCGGCTTCGTGTCGATGGAGGACGGCTGCATCGGCGGGTTCGTGCAGCGCGGGGCGCTGGCGGCGGCGGAGGAACGCTCGGTGGTGGAGATGGGCGGGGCGGAGGCCAAAACCACCGACACCCGCGCGACGGAAACCGCGGTGCGCGGCTTCTGGCAGGTCTATCGCCGGCTGATGGGGATCTGAGCCCGTGAGCAGTCCCGAGTTGCTGTTCCGGCTGGCCGCGCTGAATACCGACTATGCCAGCACAATCGACGCCGACCGGCTGGAGGAGTGGCCGGGCTTCTTTCTGGAAGCCTGCCTCTACAAGATCACCACGGCGGAGAACGAGAAGCGCGGCTATGCCGCCGGGGTGGTCTACGCCGACAGCCGCGCCATGCTGGCCGACCGGATCGCCGCCCTGCGCCAGGCCAACATCTATGAGCGGCACAGCTACCGCCACATCATCGGCATGCCGTCGGTCCGCTCCGCCGAGGCGGGGGTTGTCGCGGCCGAGACGCCGTTCCTGATCGTGCGGACCATGCGCGACGGGAAGATGGATCTGTTCGCCGCCGGCCTGTATCGGGACCGGATCAGCGAAGATCCCGGCGGCGGCCTGCGCTTTGCCGAGCGCATCGTGGTGTGTGACAGCCCGCGATTCGATACGCTGGTGGCGATACCGTTCTAACCGCCGGAGCGCCGGAAGCCGCCGGCGGCTACGTCAGCTTCTTCGTCATGTAGACCCGCCTCAGCCCCTTCTCCTCGGCCCGGTGCGTCTCGACGTAGCCGATCCGGGCATATAGAGCGATGTTCTCGGTCATTTTCTCATGTGTGTAGAGACGGATCGAGGCATATCCCGCCGCGCGCGCGGATTGCTCGGCGAACTCCAGCAGCTTGCGGCCGTCTCCCCTGCCCTGCCGGCCGGGCGCGACCGCCACGTTGTCCAGCAGCATCGTCCGTTCTTCGGGGATCAGGACGAGGATGGCGTGGATGACACCTTCCGCGTCGAGGACGTGGACCCGGCCCTCCCGGATCAGCGTGGCATAATCATCCAGCATCGGTCCCGGTTGGCGGCCGATGCGCGGAACGTACGGGGCGTAGGCGGCATGGACGATCCGCTCGACGGCGGCGCAATCCTGCAAAGCCGCGAGACGGATGATCCCTGTCATGTGCGCGCCCCACGCCCGCGCCGCCGCAGCAGCGCGAGCAGGCACAGCGCCAGGGGGATGGCGGCGGCGATGCGGAACGTGCCCTGGAAGGCCGCCAGGAATGCCGCGTTGTCTTGCAGGCCACTGCCGGTGCGCAGCGTCTGGAAGATCAGGAACAGCACCGTGGCACCGGTCACGGTGCCGATCGTGCGCGTGGCCATGCCGAGCGCGCCGGCCACGCCGCGGTCGCGCACGGGCAGCGTGGCGGTGAGGATGTCGAAATAGGCCACCTGGAACAGGCCGATGCCGACGCCCTGCACGAACATCGACATCGCCAGCAGGGGAATGTCCGGCTCCATCCCGGCGAAGGATATGCCGAACAGCCCGGCGCCGCTCAACACGATGCCGGCGAGCGCCAGCAGGCGCGGCGGCATGTTCGACGCCAGCCGCCCGGCGATCGGCGATGCCAGCATGGTACCGAACGGCGAGACCGCCAGCACCAGCCCGCCCATCGGCACCGACAGGCCGGAGATGCGGCTGAGATAGAACGGCGCCAGCAGCATGATGGAAAACGAGGCGAGGTTGATCAGCACATGCGCCAGGTTGATCTCGGTGAACTCGCGGCTGGCGAAATAGCCGAGATCGATGATCGGCCTGGCGCAGCGCCGTTCCTGACGGACGAACAGGACCAGCGCCCCGGCGCAGATCGCGGCGCAGAGGAGGAATGGCCAGGCCCGTTCCTGCAGGTGCTGCAACTGGTTCAGGGCCAGCAGGCCGAAGCTCAGTCCCACCGCCAGCAAAGCGCCGCCGGCGGCGTCGAACTTTTCCGCCACGGCGGCGCGCGGTGCTGCGGGCAGCAGCCAGGTCAGGGCGAACGCCGCCGCCGCGATCGGGGCGCGGAAGCTGAACACCGCGCTCCAGCCGAAGCGCTCCACCAGCAGGCCGAACACCGAGGGACCGAGCGCCCCGCCGATGCCGAACATCATGGTGTAGAGGCCGAGGATGCGCGGGCGGCTGGCCTCGGCGAACAGGCTGGTGGCCAGCGCCGGGCCGCAGCTCAGGATCAGCCCGGCACCGATGCCCTGCGCCACCCGGCCGGCCAGCAGCACCGGGTAGGACGGCGCCAGGGCGCAGGCGATGAAGGCGAGGCAGCTCCAGCCGGTGCCGAACAGGAACACCCGGCGATAGCCCAGCATGTCGCCGATCCGCCCGAAGCTCAGCAGCAGGCTGGTCTGGGTCAGCACGTAGCTGATCACGACCCACTGGATCATCGGCAGCGGCAGGTCGAAGCGGCGCACGATATGCGGGAAATCGACGTTCACCGCGGTATCCAGCGGCACCACCAGCGTGCCGAGCCCGACCACCAGCAGCCGCCACATCGGATATTCGGCCCGGCCGGCGAACAGGGTCAGAACGCCGCGCATGAAGGCTCCAGGATCAGGCCGACCGATTTCTGGGCGAACCGCTCCCGATAGGCCGCCATCACGTCGCGCAGATGATCACGCGTGGCGGGCGTGTCGGGCGCGGCCACGATCACCAGCTTGCTGGTTTCCCGGCCGACCGGCTGGCCAGGCGCCTCCCGCCACTGCCCGGCCGCGTCCAGGACGGTGAAACCATCGGGGAAATTCTCGGTGAGCGGCCCGGCGGCGAACGCGGCCCAGGCCGCGTCCGGCACGTTCCCGCGGCCGAAAAACAGCTGCGCGGCCAGCATGGGGGAGGTTCCGGGATAGGAGCAGTCCGGTGAGGACGCGCATCCCGCCAGCGCCAGCAAACCCGCGAACAGCCAGACAATTCGCATTATCCGCTTCCCCCTGATGCGCAGGGTGAACAGGTGCCCAAAACGACGCAACCCCCGGTGCGCGACTGGCGCACCGGGGGTTGCGGCAATCCTTGCGGCGGGGCGTCAGGTGGCGCCGGCTGCCTCGACCATCGCGCGGGCCGACTGGATGCGATCCATCGCCAGGTCCAGCGTCGCCACGTCGTTCTTGTCAGCCGCGGCGTAAGCGGCCTCGGCCTCGGCCACCCGCTTCTCCGCGGCGGCGCGCGATACCTCGGCCGCCGGCAGAACCTCGGTCGCCAGCACCGTGCACCGCTCCGGCGTCACCTCGGCGAAGCCGCCGGCGACATACAGGCGGTCGGTGACGGTATTGTTCTCATAGAGCGAGATCATCCCGCCACGCAGCGTGACGATCATCGGGGCATGCCCGACCAGCACGCCCATGTCGCCTTCGGATGCCGGCAGCACGACCATATCCACCGGCCGTGACAGCAGCAGTCTCTCCGGGCTGACGATTTCGAGTGCCACAGGCATCGTGTGGTGTTCCCTAGGTTGAGACTTGGGTGTTCAGTTCAGGGAAATCAGGCGCTGGCCTTCATTCCCTCGGCCTTCTTCACCGCTTCCTCGATCGTGCCGACCATATAGAAGGCGGCTTCCGGCAGGTGATCGTATTCGCCGGCGCAGATCGCCTTGAAGCTGCGCACGGTCTCGGCCACCGGCACCAGCACGCCGGGGAAGCCGGTGAACACTTCGGCCACGTGGAACGGCTGCGACAGGAAGCGCTGGATCTTGCGCGCGCGGGCCACGACCAGCTTGTCCTCTTCCGACAGCTCGTCCATGCCCAGAATGGCGATGATGTCCTGCAGCGACTTGTAGGTCTGCAGGATGCGCTGGGTTTCGCGGGCCACCAGGTAATGCTCCTCGCCGACGATGCGGGGGTCGAGCGAGCGCGAGGTGGAGTCCAGCGGATCGACGGCCGGGTAGATGCCGAGCTCGGCGATCTGGCGCGACAGCACGGTGGTGGCGTCCAGATGGGCGAACGAGGTCGCGGGCGCCGGGTCGGTCAAGTCGTCGGCCGGCACGTAGATGGCCTGCACCGAGGTGATCGAGCCCTTGTTGGTGGAGGTGATGCGTTCCTGCAGCGCGCCCATGTCGGTGGCCAGCGTCGGCTGATAGCCCACGGCGGAGGGGATGCGGCCCAGCAGAGCGGACACTTCGGCGCCGGCCTGGGTGAAGCGGAAGATGTTGTCCACGAAGAACAGCACGTCCTGGCCTTCCTCGTCGCGGAAATATTCGGCCAGGGTCAGCCCCGAAAGCGCGACGCGCGAGCGGGCGCCGGGCGGCTCGTTCATCTGGCCATAGACCAGCGCCACCTTGGAGCCCTCGGTGGAGCCGTTCTCGCCCAGCTTGATAACGCCGGCATCGATCATTTCGTGATAGAGGTCGTTGCCTTCGCGGGTGCGCTCGCCCACGCCGGCGAACACCGACACGCCGCCATGCGCCTTCGCGACGTTGTTGATCAGTTCCTGAATGAGCACGGTCTTGCCCACGCCGGCGCCGCCGAACAGGCCGACCTTGCCGCCCTTCAGGTAGGGGCAGAGCAGATCGACGACCTTGATGCCGGTGACAAGGATCTCGGCGGAGCTGGACTGCTCGTCGAATGCCGGGGCGGCGCGATGGATCGGCATGCTGCTCGTTGCATTGACGGCGCCGCGCTCGTCGATCGGCTCGCCGATCACGTTCAGGATGCGTCCGAGCGTCTGCGGGCCGACCGGCACCTTGATCGGGGCGCCGGTATCGACCACTTCCTGGCCGCGCACCATGCCGTCGGTGCTGTCCATGGCGATGGCGCGCACGGTGCGCTCACCGAGTTCCTGGGCCACTTCCAGCACCAGCGTGCGGCCATCGATGATGCTGGTCAGCGCGTTCTGGATGAACGGCAGATCCCCGTCGAACTGGACGTCCACGACGGCGCCGAGCACCTGCGTCACGCGTCCGACATTGTTCTTCGCCATGGCTGAAGCTCCTGTCTTTATCTGTATCTATGCAACCGGACCGATCTCAGAGCGCTTCGGCGCCAGAGATGATCTCGATCAGTTCACGGGTGATGTTCGCCTGGCGCGCACGGTTGTAGTTCAGCGTCAGGCGCTTGATCATGTCGCCCGCATTGCGGGTGGCGTTGTCCATCGAGGTCATGCGCGCGCCATGCTCGCCGGCGGCGGATTCCAGCAGCGCGCGATAGATCTGGATGTTCAGGTTCTGCGGCAGCAGGCGGGCGAGGATGGTCTCCTCGTCCGGCTCGTACTCGTACTGAGCGCCTCCCGCGGCGACCGAAACTTCAGGCATCGGCATCGGGATCAGCTGCATTTCGGTGGTGATCTGCGCGATCACCGACTGGAAGCGGTTATAGACCACCGTGCAGACGTCGATCTCGCCGGCATTCAGCATTCTTGTTATCTGCGCGCCGATATCCTCGGCGTCCGAAAATTCCAGCCGCTTCTTGCCGGCATAGGACACATCGCCGACGATCAGCCGCCCCATCTCGCGCTTGAGATAGTCACGCCCCTTGCGGCCGACGGCGTAGATCTTGACCGTCTTGCCTTCCATTTCGAGCTTGCGCGCCAGGTTGCGGGTGGCACGGCCGACATTGGCGTTGAAGGCACCGGCGAGGCCTTTGTCAGCGGTGACCGGGATCAGCAGATGCACCTTGTCCGCGCCGGTGCCGACCATCAGCTTCGGCGCGGTCGGCGAGCCGATCACCGAACTGGCGACGGAGCTCATCATCCGTTCCATGCGGTCCGCGTACGGGCGGGCCGCTTCGGCCTGTTGTTGCGCGCGGCGCAGCTTGCTCGCCGCCACCATCTTCATGGCGGAGGTGATCTTCTGCGTCGATTTCACGCTGTTGATGCGGACGCGAAGGTCCTTCAAGCTGGGCATGGAGCGGTCCCGCTATGGATCGAGATCAGACGAAGCTTTTGGCGAAGCCGTCGAGGAAGGCGATCAGGCTTTTTTCGACTTCCGGCTTGATCTCCTTATCCGTCCGGATCGCGTCGATGATCTTCGGCTCGCGAGCCTTGATCTCGGTCAGCATCTGGCTCTCGAAGGCGCCGACGCGGCCGATATCGAGCTTGTCGAGATAGCCGCGCACACCCGCGAACAGGCCGACGACCTGCTCCTCCACGGGAACCGGGCGATATTGCGGCTGCTTCAGCAGCTCGGTCAGACGCGAACCACGGGCCAGCAGCTGCTGGGTGGAGGCGTCGAGGTCGGAGGCGAACTGGGCGAAGGCGGCCATTTCGCGATACTGCGCCAGTTCCAGCTTGATGCGGCCGGCAACCTGCTTCATCGCCTTGATCTGCGCGGCGGAACCGACGCGCGACACCGAGATGCCGACGTTCACCGCCGGGCGGATGCCACGGAAGAACAGTTCGGTTTCCAGGAAGATCTGGCCGTCGGTGATCGAAATCACGTTGGTCGGGATGTAGGCGGAAACGTCGCCGGCCTGCGTCTCGATCACCGGCAGGGCGGTCAGGCTGCCGGAGCCGAAATCGTCCGACATCTTCGCGGCGCGCTCCAGCAGGCGGGAGTGCAGGTAGAACACGTCGCCGGGATAGGCTTCGCGGCCCGGCGGGCGGCGCAGCAGCAGCGACATCTGGCGGTAGGCGACGGCCTGCTTGGACAGGTCGTCATAGAAGATGACCGCATGGCGGCCGTTGTCGCGGAAGAACTCGCCCATGGTGCAGCCGGTGTACGGCGCCAGGAACTGCATCGGCGCCGGGTCGGACGCGGTGGCGGCGACGACGATGGAGTATTCCATCGCGCCGTTTTCCTCCAGCGTGCGGACAAGCTGGGCAACCGTGGAGCGCTTCTGGCCGATGGCGACGTAGATGCAATAGAGCTTCTTGCTCTCGTCGGTGCCGGAGTTGGCGAGCTTCTGGTTGATGATGGTGTCGATGATGACGGCGGTCTTGCCGGTCTGGCGGTCGCCGATGATCAGCTCGCGCTGGCCGCGGCCGATCGGGATCAGCGCATCGATCGCCTTCAGGCCGGTCTGCATCGGCTCATGCACGGATTTGCGCGGAATGATGCCGGGCGCCTTCACCTCGACGCGCATGCGCGTCACGTCGGTCAGCGGGCCCTTGCCGTCGATCGGCGTGCCCAGGCCGTCGACCACGCGGCCGAGCAGGCCGTTGCCGACCGGAACGTCCACGATCGAGCCGGTGCGGCTGACGGTGTCGCCTTCGCGGATGGTGCGGTCGTCGCCGAAGATCACCACGCCGACATTGTCGGTTTCGAGGTTCAGCGCCATGCCGCGCAGGCCGGCGCCGGGGAACTCGACCATTTCGCCGGACATCACGTTCTGCAGGCCGAACACACGGGCGATGCCGTCACCGACGCTGAGGACCTGGCCGGTCTCGGCAACGTTGGCCTCGGTATCGAACGCAGCGATCTGCTTCTTGAGGATTTCCGAAATTTCGGCGGGGCGGATGTCCATCAGGCGGCTCCCTTCATGGCGTACTGCAGGCGCTGCAGCCGGGATTTGAGACTGGTATCATACAGACGGGCACCGATCCGAACGACCAGTCCGCCAAGCAGGTCGGGCTCGACCTGCTCCAGAATATTGACGTTGCCGTAGCCGGCCTCGATCAGCCGGGCGCGCAGCTGCTGGCGCTGCAGGTCGCTGAGCGGATGGGCCGAGGCAACACGGGCCACCACCACGCCGCGCTTCTGCGCGACCAGTTCGGCGAACGCGTTGACGATCGAGCGCAGCATCCGCAACCGGCGATTATTGGCGATGACGCCGACGAAATCGTGCACCGGCTTGCCAAACCCATACGAGTCCATCACCGCGAAGGCGGCGGCGCGGCCCTGGTTGATGTCGATCAGGGGAGACCCTAGCAGGCGGCGGAAATCCGCGCTTTCATCGATCAGCTTGCCAAGGTTGGCCATTTCCTGGACCACCTGGTCGAGCTGGTTCACATCCTCGGCATGGGCATAGAGCGCCGCCGCATAACGGTCGATCACTCCCCCGCCGGATGAAATCGTCGTGCCGCCCGATGCCACGATTAAGATCCCGCCACGATTGCTGTTCCATCCCAAGGCCGCGCAGGGCGCGACCGCAACTATCCGAGGAGCCGCGTTTGGCGCGACCGTGAAAACCCGTTGGAAAGATCCTCTCTCCAACCGGCGCCCGGCGTCTAGCATGGGGTTTTGGGGGGCGCAACACGGCCGGGGAAGTTTTGTGACAGGTTGTGGCACGGATCAGCGCCTTATCCACCGAAACGACGGTCTTGCCGGATATTCGGTTCCGGGAGCCAATCCGCCCTGTCCCCGATAGCGTCACAGAAACGACACCGGGTCCACATCCACGTCCACCCGCGCCCCATGCGGCACGCGCACCCGCGCCAGCCAGTCGCGCAGGATCGGCTGCACCGCCACATCCCGCCGCGTCTTCAGCAGCAGACGGCGGCGGTGCCGGCCGCGCAGGATGGCCAGCGGGGCCGGGGCGGGACCGAGAACCTCCAGACCCTCGCCGCGCGGCGCCGCCTGGCCGAGGTCGCGGGCCAGGCGGTCCGCCACCTCCATCTCCCCGGCGCTGACGATCAGCGCCGCCAGCCTGCCGTAGGGCGGCCAGTGGCCGGGGCGGCGCATGGCCGCCTCCCGCTCCATGAAGGCGGCCAGATCGCCGGCGATCAGCGCCTGCATCACCGGATGCTCGGGCGAGAAGGTTTGCAGCAGCACCCGGCCGGGCGCCTCCGCCCGCCCGGCCCGGCCGCCTACCTGATGCAGCAGCTGCACGGTCCGCTCGGCCGCACGCAGGTCGCCGCCGGCGAGGCCGAGATCGGCATCGACCACGCCGACCAGGGTCAAATGCGGAAAATGCCAGCCCTTTCGCCACAATCTGTGTGCCGATGATGAGGTCGATTTCGCGCGCCGAGATCGCCCGCGCGGCCTCGGTGGCGGCGTGCGGGCCGGGCATGGTGTCGCTGGCCATCACCAGAACCCGCGCATCCGGGAATTTTTCCGCCGCTTCCTCGGTGATGCGCTCCACCCCCGGGCCCGACCGGGGTCAGGCTGTGCGCGGCGCCGCAGGCCGGGCACGCCTCGGGGATCGGGATCGTGTGGCCACAATGATGGCATTGCAGCAGGCGCCGCGCGCGGTGCTCCACCAGCCAGGCGGTGCAATGCGGACACTGCATCCGGTGGCCGCAGGCGCGGCACAGGGTCAGCGGCGCGTAGCCGCGGCGATTGAGGAACAGCATCGCCTGCTCGCCGCGGCCGATCGCCTCGCGCACCGCCGCCACCAGAGGCGGGGCGAGGAAATGGCCGCGTTCCGGCGGCATGCAGGCGCAGGTCGATCGGCCGCCACCTCCGGCAGCGCCGCGCCGCCGTGGCGGGACGCCAGGGTCAGATGGCGGTAGCGGCCGGCCTCCACGTTCGCCACCGATTCCAGGCTGGGCGTGGCGGAAACCAGGATGGCCGGCGCGGCGCAGAGCCGGGCGCGCACCACCGCCATGTCGCGGGCGTTGTAGACCACGCCTTCTTCCTGCTTGAACGCGGTCTCGTGCTCCTCGTCCACGATCACCAGGCCGAGATCGGGGAAGGGCAGGAACAGCGCCGAGCGGGCGCCCACGACCACCGGCGCCTTCCCCTCCGCCACCGCGGCCCAGGTGATCCGGCGCGTGCGCGAGGACAGGTCGGAATGCCAGACCGCGGGGGCGACGGCGAACCGCTGCTCGAACCGATCCAGCCATTGCGAGGAGAGCGCGATCTCCGGCAGCAGCACGAGCGCCTGCCGGCCCTGGCGCAGGCAGGCGGCCATCGCCTCCAGATAGACCTCGGTCTTGCCGGAGCCGGTGACGCCTTCCAGCAGGGTGACGGAGAATTGTCGCGCCCGCACGGCCTCACGCAGCGCGGCGGCGGCTTCCTGCTGCTCCGGCGACAGCAGCGGGCCGGGGTGATCCGGGTCGGGCCGCGCGAACGGGGCGGGCGGAGGCAGCACGACCGGCGGCCAGCAGGCCGGCCTCGGCCATGGCGCGCACGGTGGCCGATCCCTACCCCGGCCTGACGCGCCAGCAGGCCGGTCGGCAGCGCCTGGCCGCCTTGCAGGGCCGCCAGGACGCGCGGCGCGGGCCTCGGTGATGCGCGATTTCGGGCCTGGGATCGGCGGCGCGCCAGCCGGCGTGGGGCGATCCGGGTGCGGCGCGGACCACGCGCAGCGCCATGGCCATGACCTCGCCGGGCGGGGTCAGGGTGTAGGCGGCGATCCAGTCGATGAACCGGCGCATCGGCTCGGCCATCGGCGGCGTGTCCAGGCGGGCGATCAGGGGCTTGAGCTTGTGATCGGGCACGGTTTCGTCGGACGGGCCGTCCCAGACCACGCCGACTTCCTCGCGCCGGTTCAGCGGCACCAGCACCACGTCGCCGGGCGGCGACGGTGAGGTCTTCCGGCACGCGGTAATCGAAGGGGCCGGCGAACGGGTAGGGCAGCATCACCGGAACGCGCGCGACCGGGCCCGCTATCGCCAGCTGGGGCGCAGCTGTGCCGCGAGAGCTTCGCTTCCTGTCCGCGCCCGCCATCCTATATAACGACTCCATCCCTTAGGCCTGATCCCCAGGCGTAATCCCAAACCGGACCCAGCGCATGAAGTTCTTTGTCGATACCGCCGATACCGCCGAGATCAAGGCGCTCGCCGCCAGCGGGCTGTTGGACGGCGTGACCACCAACCCGTCGCTGATCGCCAAGTCCGGGCGCAAGATCCTGGACGTGATCGCCGAGATCTGCGCCATCGTGCCCGGCCCGGTCAGCGCCGAGGTCGCGGCCACGGAGTATGACGCGATGATCCGCGAGGCAAATGTGCTGCGCGCCATCGCCAAGAACGTGGCGGTGAAGCTGCCGCTGACGCCGGACGGGCTGCGCGCCTGCCGGACGCTGACCGGCGAGGGCACGATGGTGAATGTCACGCTGTGCTTCTCCGCCGCGCAGGCGCTGCTGGCGGCCAAGGCGGGGGCGACCTTCGTTTCGCCCGTTCGTCGGGCGGCTGGACGATATCGGCCAGAACGGCATGGAGCTGATCGCCGACATCATGCAGATCTTCGACAATTACGACGCGCTGAAGACCGAGGTGCTGGTCGCCTCCGTGCGGCATCCGATCCATGTGATCGAGGCGGCGAAGCTCGGCGCGCATGTCGCCACGCTGCCGCCGGCGGTGCTGCGGTCGCTTGTATGGCCATCCGCTGACGGACAAGGGCCTGGCCGCCTTCCTGGCGGATTGGGCGAAGACGGGACAGAGCATCACTTGAACACTCCAAACCTGATCCCCGGGCATGACGTGCGCGGGCCAGGTCGATGAGGCGCTGGTCACGGCGTTCCTGCGCGACCATCCGGCCTGGCTGACCGAGCATCCGGAGCTGTACCGGGTGCTGACCCCGCCCGAGCGGGTGCATGGCGAGGGGCTGGCCGACCACATGGCGGCGATGCTGCGGCCGGCGCGCGAGGATGCGGCGGAGATGGCCGCCCGCGCCGACGGCGTGCTGGCGGCCGGGCGGGCGGCGGCCGGGCTGGCGCAGCTGGTGCAGGAGGCGGTGCTGGCGCTGATCCGCTCCGGCGATCCGGCGGAATGCGTCAATCATGAGCTGGCGGGGATCCTGCGGGTGGATCAGGCATCGCTGTGTGCCGAGGCGAACCCTCCGGGCGTCAGCCTGCGCAATGCCAGGGAACTGCCGGCCGGCACGGTGGACCGGCTGCTGGAAGGGCGCAGCGTGGTGTTCCGCGCCCAGCCCACCGATGCGAAGATGCTGCATGGCGAGGCGGCGGGCCTCGCGAACTTCGATGCGCTGGTGCATATCCCCGGCGCCGGGGCCCCTGCCCTGCTGGCGCTGGCGACGCGGGAGCGCGGGCGCTCGATCCTTCGCAGGGCAGCGGGGCGCTGGCGTTTCTCGGCCGGGCGATCGCGACGGCGCTGGGGCGCTAGATGACGGGCGAGGAGGCCAGGAAGGCTTTCCTCGGCTGGCTGGGGGATGAGCGCCGGGCCTCGCCGCTGACGGTGGAGGCGTATGGCACCGACGTTGCCGGGTTTCTTGGTTTCCTGACGCGGCATCTGGGGGCGGAGCCGGATCTGGCGGCGCTGGCGGAGTTGCGGCAGGCCGATCTGCGGGCGTGGCTGGCCTCGATGGCGGCGGACGGGCGCGGGGAACGCGACGCGGGCGCGGCATCTGTCGGCGGTGCGCAGCTTCTTTCGCTTCCTGAACCGGCGGCACGGGATGGAGAACGGCGCGCTGAAGCTGCTGGCGACGCCGCGGGCGCGCAAGCCGGTGCCGCGGGCGCTGGCGCCGAAGCAGGCGCGCGCGGTGGCGGAGGAGATCGGCGAGATGAGCGACCTGGCGGCCACCCAGGCGCGCGACATCGCGCTGTTCACTCTGCTGTACGGCTGCGGGCTGCGGATCGCCGAGGCGCTGGCGCTGGATGTGCGCGACGCGCCGAAGCCGGGCGAGGACGGCATGCTGCGGGTGGTCGGCAAGGGATCGAAGGAGCGCATCGTGCCGGTGCTGCCGGCGGTGCGCGAGGCGATCGCCGCCTGGCTGGCGCACCATCCGGACCGGCAGCCGGGCTCGCCGCTGTTCCTGGGCACGCGCGGCAAGCGGCTGGATGCGGCGGTGGCGCAGCGGACGTTGCGGAATTTCCGCCGGCTGAACGGGCTGCCGGAGCACGCGACGCCGCATGCGCTGCGGCATTCCTTCGCGACGCATCTGCTGGCCGAGGGGGCGGATCTGCGGTCGATCCAGGATCTGCTGGGGCATGCGAGCTTGTCCACGACGCAGCGCTATACGTCGGTGGATGAGGCGAAGCTGCTGGAGGTGTTTCACCGGACGCATCCTCGGGGGTAGGGGGGCGGAGGGGTGTGGCTCGGTTCGGATGATCGGCGTTTGATCCTGGGCGGTTCTTGGTGGCCGAGGCGGGACCGGCGGGATTGGCCGAAGTTTGCGGAAAGCGGACTGGCATCTTTGCGATGAGCGGAACGAGGAGCGGGCCTCCGTTGGACCCACATGCTGGGCCCCTGCATGCGCCCGTTATCGGCCAAATGCGGATTGGGCTGAGATGAGAGGCCCCAGCAGTCATCGAGTGCTGCGCCGACGCACAGGATCAGCCGTAAGAGTCTCAGGATTGAGCGTGTTATTGTAATTAATTTTTCAACTTGCTCACGGGTTGGCCCTACGTCCAGTCGCCCATGGGCAACCTGGTTTCGGATCGGGCTCAAGCCACGTAGAGTATCGGCCTCGTCGGGTGTGATGTAACCCTCGGAAGCGAGAACCTCGATAAGGCGAGACGGGCTTTGCGCTCCCACAAAATTGGTAGAGTCAACCGACGCGCTGCCGCTTCAAAAGTTGCCCAAGCTATCAACAGGGCTGCTGGTGCGCCCATGGCCTCAAAAGAGGCCTTCTGAATTCGTCGCAGGCGCTCATCGATTAGCTCCCTGGTCGAGGCTGGTATAACCTCCTCGATATTTCTAGGAGGCGCATAAACCAGTCGAAGTTCCCATTCTGGATGATCAGAAAAAATCTTCTGGATGCGCTCGATCTTAGGGGTGTTTATTTGCGATTCACTCAAAACCTCAATGGCTATCTTCCTATTTCCCTTATAAGCGACCGCATCGGGATAATAATAGGGTACTCAAAAAAGGCGGAAGCATGTCTTTTGACGGATGAATAAGTACAAAAACCCCTCTGCCTCTAGTTGCGGCACCATGCTCTGGAAAACAGCTTCTTCAAGCCGCGACATGAAAGGTGGCTTGGAATTAGACATTAAATAAGCCCCTCCGCAATGTCGTTTCCTAATCGAACGTAGAGAAGTGGTTTCTTGCCTTCCAGTGCCTTCGTGAGTGACGCCGAAGGGTTCTGGAACTGGAAAATGCGTCCAGGTTCAAATTTCTGAACCCACACTCGTTCGATCTGTCGATCGTCGAAGTATATGTGCTTGTCTAATGCGTCTAACACAGGTTTCACGATATTATCAACATCGCCCTGCATTGGGCCATCTGGGAAATAGAATAGCGTCCCACCGCAAAGTGATGACTCCGTGGCAAAGTGCCCTTGTGGCAGCGCGGCACAGCTTGCTTTCTTCACACGTTCCTTCCAGATGGACTTCGCCTCCGGTCTCTTCGCTTGAAGCGACACCGGAGTACCTGCACGATGAACTCCATGGGAAATACAATTTCGACGGTCATGGGGCCTGGAGTCGGATTTCTGTCCGCAATTCTGACATGAACGCCGGGCGGTGACGATCAGGCACGTAGGTCCACGTTCTACTGATAGTGACCCAGAAGCGTCACGAATGGAAGGGCCACTTTGGAAAAGCGGCGACGACCGATTGAAAGACCGACACGGGCGCAGACCAGAATGGGAGGTTCTGGCCGAAACCGGACGAGCAGGTTTGGGGCAGACAGCGCCCGAAATGCCGCCATTTCTTCGGTGGTCCGTCGGCCGGCAACCGACTTACAACGGAGTCGAGCCGATGCTGCTCGCCCGCCCATAAGTGCTGGATGCTGCCTTTCACCCAGGCGCGGTCGAACGCTCATGCCGGCTCGCATCGGACACCGCACTAACTGCTCCGGTCGAGGCGACAGAGTCTGGCGCCGTAACGGGCTTCGGCGTCAGAATGTCGAGCGTCTGGGCCATAGCCTCGCTAAACGCCTCCAGCATGTCGAGATCGGTTATGATCTGCTCGGCGCCGCTTGACTGGCCGGGGTTCAGTGCATGCGCGATGCCGTTTCGCCTCGCAAAGAAATTCTCGAGAGCCGCGAGCAACTTTCGATGCGCCTTGCCTGATTCGGTCTCGCCGAAGAATTAAGCATCGCCGGCTTGTCGCAGACCTTTGACACATGTCGGACAGCCCCGCGACGTTGAACATGGAGTTAAGCTCGTTGGGCCGCATATTGTTCTCGTTGTGGATCAGGTCGCGGTAGATGTCTTGCGTCAGGTCACCCTTGGCGAATGAGTAAGCGACAGAGAATCGTGCATGCGTATCGACCATGAGGCTCTCGCGTGCGGACTGCTCGACGTCGAGGCGTACGCGCGCCAAACCCTCCATCGACCGTTTCCAAGCCGTTGAGACGAGTTTTTTGGGCAGCTTGTCGAACGATGGGGATGTTGTCACGACAACGCGCGCGTGCTCGCGTGCCATCTCGCGTACAAACTCCTCGAAAGTTGCTGCCACTAGCAACGTCGCCGAGTTCGCTGCGGCGATGCGAGCTTTCGCGGTCTTGCCCGGGCCATCGAAGGTCCCCACGAGTTGACGGATCGTGTCAATCTCGCCGACGAAATCCTCCCTGATCAGCTCGAATATACTGGTAGTCACTGGCAGGTTACTCCGGGCGCAGTATTTTCCGCATCAGATCAATACGGTCCCTGACTGCGTTGGCCGTGTTTCCAGCACCAGTGAGCATGGTCATGTGCTGTGGGTTAGCCAATGCAGCGGTCATCCGGTCGCGCACACCTTCGGCGTCGGCGCTGATCGCTTTCCGCTGAGCCCACAGCGCACTCACCGCAACCATCGAGAAAGTCTAGACAGCCGCCGAAACCCGGATGCGACCGTTTTCATCGGGAGTCAGCTCAAAAGGGCGGCTCTGAAACAGTTCATAGAGAAACGAAAATCGCTCTTTATATTCAGCCTTCAAAGCCTCGGCTTGCTGATCGCTGATCTCGACGTTCATGGCTCTATCGAGCATGGCCTTCATGGACCCGCGGATGTTCTCAGGGTCTTTGAGCGCGAAGTAGCGCAGAATAAGTTGGCAATCGCCCATGCTCGAGTAGAGCGAGTTTTTCTGGCGGGCAGGATTCTCATAGTAGTCATTCGGGTCGGTCTCGGCATAGGGCGGGATATCAAAGACCTTGGTAAACAGCGGTTCCCGCGTCAGGTGGACTATGACCTTGTTGAGTGGGCCTGGATTTAGGGCATTACGGATCTCCTGCGGATTCAGCTTGGTGCCGCCCGTGTTGAGGCGGTCGAAAATGAAGCGCTGATGTCCGTTAGGCTCAGTCGACCAACGACCTTCTCCGGCTCACTTTCCAGGAGCGGTACGATTGCTGACAGGCTCGCCCGGTCGAGGGCGCGTTTAATGCGCGGTGGACCGGGAATACCGAAGCCCGTTGAGCGGACTAAGCACAGGCAGCCCGACAAGGGCGAAATCGCCAGCGATGAACTCGCGGACAGCGTTGAGGCGTTGCTGTCCGTCCATCACCTCATACCCGCGCGGCATCATTCTCATAAAGGAAGATCGGTGGCACGGGGATGTTCAGTAGCAAGGACTCGACGAGCTTGCTCTTCTGAACCGAACTCCAGCGCAGCCTCCGCTGGTATTCTGGGCGGAGATTCAGCACTTCGCCCTTATCGATCAAGTCACGTATCTGCGGCAGGAAGAAGTTGTTGGTTTGGTAAGCGACTTCTGGAAAGCGTTCTTCGCGAAGAACTCGTCTGGATCTGGCTTGCCCTTCTCGATTGGTTCAACCTCCGGCTCATCGTCGGGATCGCCCCAGGGCTGTTCAACGCTAATCAGATCGCTTTGTAAGCGAGGATATGATCGAGCTTGAGGGCACCGCTCCAGAGGGCCTGTGCGACGTTTGCTGCGCCATTGTGGCGAATGATGTTGAGAGCGAAGCTTCGTGCTCTGGCGATGATGCCCGGATTGTCACGGATGCGGCTGCGATCCTCGTCGCAGGAGACATCGCGGACATAGTGGTTGCGGTTTTCGATACCCCAATGGCCACGAACGACGTCGGCCCATGTGCTGGCACGCGGTCCCTCGGCGGATGAAACGTAATAGGCGACCTGGCGGCGTTGATCCCACAGTCCGGTGGCAGCGCTGCGTAACCAGGAATGGCGAGTGACACGGATGATGGTCTTGATGAAGGGGGCCCACTCAGTCCTGGCCAGATTTTCGCCGACGGGAAAGACTTCGACCTTACGATGTTCCTGTCTGGATCTACCTTTATTCTGGGACGAGGCAATGTCGGCAGGCGCGTTCCGGGCGACAATGGCACCGACGGCGCCGGACAGTTGGGCCTGATTGCCTTTAAGCTGGACCAGGAGGTGATTCCCGGTGGCCAGGGCTGCTGCGAAGGTTTTTTTGGGCGTGCATGGCATCGAGGGTGAACAGGCGTCCGGACAGACCAAGGGTTGCGATCATCTCCTGGGCTGCCGGTATTTCGTTGCTTTTCTCCGTGATCGCCAGGTGACCGAGAATAATCTGGCCGTCGCTGGCGAACGCGCTCAACAGATGGGCTGCCTTGCGGTCGTTGAAGGCGTCGAAGCTGCCACGGAGCGTCTTGCCGTCGATCGCCACGCAGACCGGGACGGCCGCGTTGTCGGCCGTGGCCGTCGGCAGTTCGGCCGCATGTTTGCGGAAAACACGCTCAAGTTCCGCACCGTCCAGACCACGCAGAATGAACCTCAGCGTGGTGTAGGCCGGGGCCTTGCGCAGAGACACCCCGAACACGGCGTTCAGGCGGTCCAGATGGCTATGGATGAAAGCGTGGACCTGACGATACGACACCGCTCCGGCCAGCATCGCCAACACCGTGAACAGCAGGATCGGCGGCAACTCATACATCTTCCCCTGGCCGCGTCGGGGATCGGAAACCTGGGAAAACAATGGCAGCAGCATGCTCGGCATCTGGGCAACCTCTGGGGATGGCTGCTCGACATAGATTCAGACAAAACCGTGGAGGGGAATTGTCCTTTTTGCCCTCGCCGCCCCAGCGCAGATCACATTGGCGTTAGCGTTGAACAGCCCTGGGGATCGCCCATCATAACTTCGACGCTCATCCTACCTTCCCCGCTTCGACCGATATACTATCCGTACCGGTTGGGAGCGCAGCGGCAAGACGGCCAGTTCTGGTTGGGTTTCGCCCGATCGCAACCGGTCACGATGGCGACCCAGAGGCCGTTTAAGGTCGGGACCACGTTCGAAGTTTACAGCGCCCAGCGCCCGCTCCCTACCCGCGCCGAATGCCTTAGCAGCCAGCGCAACATTTGGGCGAACGTCTCATATCAGCGATGCCGAAGCGGCGTCGAACGTTCGGCATGGATACAAACCGGTCTTCGCGGGTGCAAGTCTCCGGCGTCCGGAATCCGTTCATCTCGGACATCCCATCCGATATCCTACCGGCAGGCTGGCATCGCCCTGTTCGGGTTCGCGGGCGGGCGGGTAGGCTCGGGAGCCATCCGCCGATTTGATGGGCTGCCGCTCTGGCCCTGGCCTGTTTGGGGGTGGGGGCTGGGCCATCGCATCGGGAGTTCGAGGTGCCGCCTTCTTCTCCTCTCCATCCGCTATGGTGAGGGGGTGTTCATGGCGTGGCCGGCGGTCGTGTTTGCCCCCTCACCCCGACCCTCTCCCCCCATAGCGGGTGGAGAGGGGGAGTTGGGCGGCCATGGGCGATCGCCTTGGGGGTGGGTGGCTTGCGTTGGCGGGTTGAAACCCGCCCTACGTGTTGCTTCACCTCGGAAACCCGATCCGGTC
Organism: uncultured Alphaproteobacteria bacterium; assembly: GCA_963839645.1. Classification (GTDB taxonomy): domain Bacteria; phylum Pseudomonadota; class Alphaproteobacteria; order Acetobacterales; family Acetobacteraceae; genus PALSA-911. The sequence goes on from CAWIVZ010000008.1 coordinate 531,346, forward strand.
TCCTGCCGGCAGGTTGGCATTTCCCCGTTCGCGTTCGCGACATTCACCGATCGCCGGTGCTACTGGTATCCCGGCTTGCCGATATCCTCGGGCAACTGGGGCACACGGCGGAACTGGGTGATGTCGTAGCCCTGCCGGCGGAAATGTTCGAGCATTCCCTGGTAGTGCGCATCGTCCATCGTGGGAGACCGCGAGAATACCCAGCCCAGGGAGCGGTTCGGGTAGCCGATCGCGGCGGTCTGGTAGTCCGGATCGACATACAGGATCCGATACGAGAAGGATAACGGCCAGAAGAAACTGACCTGCCATTTGGCATTGTTGGAATCGGGCTCGACCGTGGCGACGCTGGAGGCGAATTTCTCCGGGCCGCTGAAATCCTTGTCGTGATAGCCGAACACCGTGTCGATCCGTCCGTCCGGCAGCAATTTGTAGGCATCGTAGCTGCCGACGGCGCCGGCCTCGGCGAAATACGGAATGTTCGCGATGACGTACCATTTTCCCATGAAACGGCCGATATCCACGTCCGACGCGACTGCCATCGGTGCCGAGGGTGCGCAGGCGGTCAGCCCGGCCGCAAGCAGCAATCCACCCAGCGAGATAAGGCCAAGCCGCATCGACATCCTCCATGACACGCGCAGGGACCCAGCCTGGGCCCAGTGTCGAAATGGGCCTTCCGGTCCGGATTGCGAGATGCCGCCTTGCACCGCGGGCGCCGGAGGGATGCTGAATTCTATGTTCGGGGGCCCGGTGTCGCGTTGGCGGGTTGCGCTTCGCTTACCCACCCGATGAGGTTTGGGTAGGAGGGGTTGGCTTGCGTTGGCGGGTTGAAACCCGCCCTACGGTAGTTTTTTTGACTTGAACCGTTAGTATGAAAGACTGTATTCTGGGGGGATGGAACATTCTCAGAATTTATCGGCTGATCCGCAAACCGATTGGGCGCTGTTGCTGCCTCGGGAGGCTTTTCGGGAGGTGATGCGGGTTTTGCGCGGCTCGCTGCCGTTGCCGGATGAGGACGCTCCGGAGGATTGGGGGCGGCAGGATCGGGCGGCGATGGCGGCGGTGGCTTCGTTGCGGCCGGCGAATGCGGCGGAGGGGCAGTTGGCGGCGCAGTTCGTGCTGGCGGAGGCGTGGGCGGCGGATTGTCTGCGGCTGGCGGGGGAGCGGCGGCGGGAGATGGCGATCGCGCTGAAGTGCAAGGCGCAGGCGTTGAGTTTCATGCGGGAGGCGAAGAGCGCGTGGCGGCTGCTGCTGAAGGCGCAGGCGGAGAGGATGGCGATCGAGAAGGACGCGGAGGCGGCGAGCCGGGCGGAGTGGGCGGAGCATGCGGTGGTGGGGATGATGGCGGAGGGGTTGGCGGCGAGGGGGTTGGGCCGGTTGGGGCGGTCGGACCGGCGCCGCCGAGGCGGCCGTCGAGGAGGGGGAGTTGGCGTTGCCGGTTGGAGGTGTGCGGGCGGGAGGTGTGCCGGAATTTGGATTTGGTTCGGATGACGGGACGGATTCTCGTGGTGTGCGTCGTGAGACGGGGGCGAGATCGAGGGGGTTATCCGCGCGGGTGCCGGTGTTTGCTTAAGTATGAGGGGTCAAGGGGATGACTATCCCCTTGCGGGTGCAGGGCAGAGCCCTGCTGGGGTTTGGGGCGAAGCCCCGGTTCTTTTTGGGTTGCCGGCGCGGGGGTGGTGGGCTTGCGTTGGTGGCGCTTGACGAAGGGCAACCCACCCTACGAAGCCGTGAAGTCACGGCGGTGGGGGCTGGGTCAGGCTCTTGCGGCCTGCATGAGGCGTTTCATGCGGGCGACGGCGAAGGCGAGGCCGTCGATGATGGCTTCGCCGATGAGGAAGTGGCCGATGTTCAGTTCCACCACTTCGGGCAGGGCGGCGATGGGGGCGACGTTTTCGTAGGTGAGGCCGTGGCCGGCGTGGCATTCGAGGCCGAGCGCGGGGGTGAGGGCGGCGGCTTCGCGGAGGCGTTCGAATTCGCCGGGTTTGCCCTCGGCGTAGGCGCCGGTGTGCAGTTCCACCACGGCGGCGCCGATGTCGGCGGAGGCGCGGAGCTGGGCGGGGTCGGGGTCGATGAACATGGAGACGCGGATGCCGGCGGCGGCGAGGCGGGCGACGGGGCCGCGCAGGGCGTCGATCTGGCCGGCGACGTTCAGGCCGCCCTCGGTGGTTACCTCGGTGCGCTTTTCCGGCACCAGGCAGACCGCGTGCGGGCGGGCGGCCAGCGCGATGGCGACCATTTCGTCGGTGGCGGCCATTTCCAGGTTCAGGGGGACGGTGAGTGCTGCCATGAAGCGGGTCAGGTCGGCGTCGCGGATGTGGCGGCGGTCTTCGCGCAGGTGGATGGTGATGCCGTCGGCGCCGCCCTGGATGGCGGCGAGGGCGCCGATGAGGGGGTCGGGGTGCTGGCCGCCGCGGGCGTTGCGGATGGTGGCGACGTGGTCGACGTTGATGCCCAGGCGGAGCGGTTTCATGGCGCGGTCCTCAGGTTGGCGGCGCGGCTTGCGGCGAGGTCGCCGGCGAGGTCCAGCGCGGCGATCAGGCTGGAGGGGTCGGCGATGCCCTGGCCGGCGATGTCGAAGGCGGTGCCGTGGTCGGGCGAGGTGCGCACGATGGGCAGGCCGAGGGTGACGTTGACGCCGTGGTGCATGTCCAGCGTCTTCAGCGGGATGAGCGCCTGGTCGTGGTACATGCAGATCGCCACGTCGTAGCGGGTGCGGGCGTCCGCGGTGAACATGGTGTCGGGCGGCCAGGGGCCGGAGACGTTCGAGGCCCTCGGCGCGGAGCGCGGCGATGGCGGGGGCGATGAGGGTGCGTTCCTCGTCACCCAGCGCGCCCTGCTCGCCGGCGTGCGGGTTGAGGCCGGCGATGGCGAGGCGCGGGTTCGGCAGGCCGAAGTCGCGCGCCAGGGCGGCGGCGGTGATGCGGGCGGTGACGACGATGGCCTCGGTGTCCAGCGTCTCGATGGCGCGGCGCAGGGAGACGTGCACCGTGACGGGGACCACGCGCAGCAGCGGGCTGGCCAGCATCATGACCGGGGGGTTGGTGGCGTGGGTCAGTTCGGCGAGGAACTCGGTATGGCCGGGATGGGCGAAGCCGGCTTCATACAGCGCGGCCTTGTTGATGGGGTTGGTGACCATGCCGCCGACCTCGCCGCGCAGGGCCAGGGCGGCGGCGAGGCGGATGGAGGCGAGGATGGCGGGGGCGTTGGCGGGGTCCATGCGGCCGGGGACGGGTGGGGCGGCGAGGCGGACCGGCAGGACCGGGAGGGCTTCGGCGAACACGGCCGGCGCCTGCGCCGGCGTTCGCCACTTCGCGGATCGGCACCGGCAGGCCGAGCCGGGCGGCCAGGGCCGTCAGGCGGTCCGGGTCGTCCAGGGCCACGAAGACCGGTCCCGGGTGCGGCGGGCCAGCCAGGCGGCCAGGAGGATCTCCCCGCCGATGCCGGCGGGGTCGCCCATGGTGACGGCCAGGGGGGAGCAGGCGGCGATGCGTCCATCCGGTTAGATATGGAGCGCCCGGCCCGCCACCGCCAGCGCCGCTTCCTTGACCGCCTCGCTGAGGGTCGGGTGGGCGTGGCAGGTGCGCGCCACGTCCTCGGCGGAGGCGCCGAACTCGATCGCGGTGACCAGTTCGGCGATCAGGGTGCCGGCGTCCGGGCCGATGATGTGGGCGCCGAGCAGGCGGTCGGTGGTCTTGTCGGCGAGGAGCTTGACGAAGCCCTCGGTCTCGCCCATGGCGCGGGCGCGGCCGTTGGCGCTGAAGGGGAACTTGCCGATGGTGTAGGCGATGCCGGCGGCTTTCAGTTCCTCCTCGTTGCGGCCGACGGAGGCGACTTCGGGCTAGGTGTAGATGACGGAGGGGATGGCGTCGTAGTTGACGTGCCCGGCCTGGCCGGCCAGGCGTTCGGCGAGGGCGACGCCCTCTTCCTCGGCCTTGTGGGCCAGCATGGGGCCGTCGATCGCGTCGCCGAGGGCGTAGATGCCGGGGATGTTGGTGGCGTAGTGGGCGTCGGTTTTGATCCGGCCGCGTTCCAGGGCGACGCCGGCTTCCTCGAGGCCGAGGCCGGCGGTGTAGGGGCGGCGGCCGATGGCGAGCAGGACGATGTCGGCGGTGATCTGCTCGGCGGGGCCGCCCTTGGCGGGCTCGATGGTCAGGACCACGCCGGCGGCGGTCTTGTCGGCGGCGGTGACCTTGGAGGCGAGCTTGAACTTCATGCCCTGCTTGGCGAGCATGCGCTGGAAGTGCTTGGCGATCTCGGCGTCCACGGTCGGGGACGATGCGGTCGAGGAACTCCACCACGGTGACCTGGGCGCCCAGGCGCAGCCAGACGGAGCCGAGTTCGAGGCCGATGACGCCGCCGCCGATGACCACGAGGTGGCCGGGGACCTTGTTGAGTTCCAGCGCGCCGGTGGAGGTGACGATGGTGGTTTCATCGACGTCGACGCCGGGGAGCGGCGTGCTCTCGCTGCCGGTGGCGATGACGATGTGCTTGGCGCCGTAGACGGTGCCGGCGACGTCCACCTGGCCGGGGGCGACGATGCGGCCGGCGCCCTTCAGCCAGGTGACCTTGTTCTTCTTGAACAGGAACTCGACGCCCTTGACGTTGGCGCCGACCACCTCGTCCTTGCGGGCCTGCATGCGGGCGAGGTCGAGCTTCACGCCGTCCACCAGGATGCCGTGGTCGGCCAAGGCGTGGCCGGTGTGGGCGAACTCCTCGGAGGATTGCAGCAGCGCCTTGGAGGGGATGCAGCCGATGTTCAGGCAGGTGCCGCCGAGCGTGTCGCGCTTCTCGACGCAGGCGACCTTCAGGCCGAGCTGCGCCGCGCGGAGGGCGCAGACATAGCCGCCGGGGCCGGCGCCGATGATGATGACGTCGAAGGTGTCGCTCATCTCAGAGGTCCAGCAGGAGGCGGCGCGGGTCCTCGACGCCTTCCTTTATGCGGACGAGGAAGGAGACCGCTTCCTTGCCGTCGACGATGCGGTGGTCGTAGGAGACGCGCCAGATACATCATCGGGCGGATCTCGACCTTGCCGCCGATGGCCATCGGGCGGTCCTGGATCTTGTGCATGCCGAGGATGCCCGATTGCGGCGGGTTCAGGATGGGGGTGGACATCAGCGAGCCGTAGACGCCGCCGTTGGTGATGCTGAAGGTGCCGCCGGACAGTTCGTCCAGCTTCAGGGCGCCGTCGCGGGCGCGGCGGCCGAAGTCGGCAATGGCCTTCTCCACGCCGGCGAAGCTGAGCTGGTCGCAGTCGCGGATGACGGGGACCACGAGGCCGTTCGGGCCGCCGACGGCGATGCCCATGTTGACGTAGTTCTTGTAGATGATCTCGTCGCCGTCGATCTCGGCGTTGACCGCGGGGAACTCCTTCAGGGCGGCGACGGTGGCCTTGACGAAGAACGACATGAAGCCGAGGCGGACGCCGCCATGCTTCTTCTCGAAGGCGTCGCGGTACTCGGCGCGCAGGGCCATCGCCGCGGTCATGTCCACTTCGTTGAAGGTGGTCAGCATTGCCGCGTTGTTCTGCGCTTCCTTCAGCCGGGCGGCGATGGTGCGGCGCAGGCGGGTCATCTTCACCCGCTCCTCACGCACGTCCGGCGCGCGCGCGGCCTTCGGTGCTGGCGCGGCGGCGGCGGGTGCGGCGGGGCGGGCGAGGAACTCCAGCACGTCGCCCTTGGTGATGCGGCCGTCCTTGCCGGTGCCGGCGCCGATCTGCCCGGCGGAAACCGTCTGCTCCTCCATCAGCTTCGCCGCCGACGGCATCGGCGCGTGCGCCGCAGCAGCCACCGGCGGCGGCGCCGCAGGCCGTGCAACCGGGCCCAGCGTGCGCGGCGGCGGGTTCACGCCGGGCAGCGGATTGGCCGCCGGACCAGGAACGGCAACAGCGCCCGCGCCGCCTGCCTCGACCGTCCCGAGCAGCGCGCCGACCTCGACCTCGCCACCCTCGGGCACGGTGATACTCAACACGCCGGCCGCAGGGGCGGTCACTTCCACCGTCACCTTGTCGGTTTCGAGCTCCACCAGCGGCTCATCCGCGGCAACCGCCTCGCCCGCCTGCTTGATCCAGCGGGCCACCGTCGCAGTGGTCACGCTCTCGCCCAGGGTAGGCACCTTGATCTCGGTCGCCATGTTCGGTCCTTAAACTCCGTGTGTTCGGTCGGCTGGTCGTTAGACAGTAAGGGCTTCGGCCACCAGGGCGGCCTGCTCGGCGGTATGCACCTTGGCCTGGCCCGGTCGCCGGGCTGGCGGCGGCCTCGCGCCCGACATAGGACGGGCGCTTGCCCTTGATATCGATCCCACGCAGCACCGCCTCGATCTTCCGGTCGGCAAAGCACCAGGCGCCCATGTTCTCCGGCTCCTCCTGGCACCAGACCACTTCGGCGTTGACATAAGGGGTCAGCAGCCGCGTCAGGGTCTTTTCCGGGAACGGGTACAGCTGCTCGACGCGCAGGATCGCGACATCCTGGATGCCGCGCGCGCGGCGTTCGGCCAACAGGTCGTAGAACACCTTGCCGGTGCAAAGCACCACGCGCTTGACCTGTTCGGCCGGCGCGATCGGGTCGATCTCGGGGATGACGAACTGGAAGGTGCTGTCCCCGGCCATGTCCGCCAGCGGCGAGACCGCCAGCTTGTGGCGCAGCAGGGATTTCGGCGTGAAGATCACCAGCGGCTTGCGGAAGTTCCGTTTCAACTGGCGGCGCAGCTTGTGGAAGTAGTTGGCCGGCGTGGTCAGGTTGCACACCGCCATGTTGCGTTCGGCGCAAAGCTGCAGATACCGCTCCGGCCGGGCCGAGGAATGCTCCGGCCCCTGCCCCTCATGGCCATGCGGCAGCAGCAGGGTCAGGCCCGACATGCGCAACCATTTGGTCTCGCCACTGGCCAGGAACTGGTCGATGATCACCTGCGCGCCGTTGGCGAAATCGCCGAACTGACCTTCCCACAGCACCAGCGTCTTGGGATCGGCCAGCGAGTAGCCGTATTCGAAGCCCAGCACCCCGGCTTCCGACAGCAGTGAGTTGTAGACCTCGATCCGCGCCTGATCCCCGACGATGTTGTTCAGCGGCACGTATTCGTTCTGGTTGGTCTGGTCGATCAGCACCGCATGGCGCTGGCTGAAGGTGCCGCGTTGGCAATCCTCGCCGGACAGACGGACGCGGTGGCCCTCGAGCAGCAGGGAGCCGAAGGCCAGGGCCTCGCCGGTCGCCCAGTCGATGCCTTCGCCGCTATCCATCATCGCCTGCTTGGCGTCGAGCTGGCGGGCGATCTTCGGATTGACCGCGAAGCCTTCCGGCACGGTGGCCAGCGCGTGGCCGATCCGGCGCAGCGTCTCGATCGGCACCGCTGTCGGTTCCTCCGCCCGCTCGGTTTCCTGGTCGGCCTGCTTGAAGCCGGTCCAGTGGCCTTCCAGCCAGTCGGCCTTGTTCGGCTTGTAGGCTTTGGAGGCCTGATAGGCCGCTTCCAGCTTTGCCGCGAACTCGTCCCAGAAGGCCCGCGCCTGCTCGGCCGGCAGGGTGCCCTCGGCGGCCAGGCGTTCGGCATACAGCGCGCGGGTCGTCTTCATGCGGCCGATGGCGTTGTACATGATCGGCTGGGTGAAGGCCGGCTCGTCGCCCTCGTTATGGCCGTGCCGGCGGTAGCAGACGATGTCGAGGATGATGTCGGTGGCGAACTTCATCCGGAACTCGGCGGCCATGCGGGCGCAGAAGATCACCGCTTCGGGGTCGTCGCCGTTCACGTGCAGGATCGGCGACTGGATGGCCTTCGCCACGTCGGTGCAATAGAGGCCGGAATAGGCGTGCGCCGGCACCGTGGTGAAGCCGATCTGGTTATTCACGATCAGGTGGATCGTGCCGCCGGTGCGGTAGCCGATCAGTTGGCTCATCGCCAGCGTCTCGTACACCAGGCCCTGCCCGGCGAAGGCGGCGTCACCGTGCATCAGGATGCCCATGACGGAGGCGCGCGCGCGAGTGTCGCCGGCCATGTCCTGGCGGGCGCGCACCTTGCCCACCACCACGGGATCGACGGCTTCCAGATGCGACGGGTTCGGCTGCAGCGACACGTGCACGTTATGCCCGGCGATCTCGACATCGGTGGAGGTGCCGAGATGGTATTTCACGTCGCCCGAACCCTGCACGTCGTCGGGCTTGAAGCTCTCGCCGCCGAACTCGGAGAACACGGCGGTGAACGGCTTCTTCACCACGTTCACCAGGGTGTTGAGGCGGCCGCGATGCGGCATGCCGATGGCGATCTCGTTGACGCCCTGGGCGGCGGCGACCTCGATCATGGCGTGCAACGCGGGGATGGTGACCTCGCCGCCTTCCAGGCCGAAGCGCTTGGTGCCGACATAGCGCTTCTGGCAAAACGCCTCGAAGCCCTCGGCCTCGGTCAGTTCGCGCAGGATCTTGGTCTTGGCGGGGGCGTCGAACATCCCTTTCCAGGGCGCGCCCTCGACCTTGCGCTGGATCCAGGATTTCTGGTCGGGGTCCTGAATATGCATGAACTCGACGGCGACCGAGCCGCAATAGGTCTCGCGCAGGATCGCGACGATCTGGCGCAGCGTCGCGGTTTCCAGGCCCAGCACGTTGTCGATGAAGATCGGCCGGTCCATGTCGGCTTCGGTGAAGCCGTAGCTTTTCAGATCGAGCTCGGGATGGTCCTTCGGCACCTGCAGGCCGAGCGGATCGAGCTTGGCTTCCAGATGGCCGCGCACGCGATAGACGCGGATCAGCATCAGGGCGCGGATCGAATCCAGGATCGCCGCGCGGGTCTGCTCCAGGCTCGGCTGAGCCACGCCGGCCGGTTGCGTGGCTGGCTTGCCGGGCTTTTTGGCGGCCGGTTCGCCGTCCTCGAAGGAGATCTGCCGCGGTGCCCAGGAAGCGCCCTCGGCATCCAGCAGCACCGAGCGGGCCTCATCGTTCAGGGCCTCGAACAATTCTGCGAAGCTCGGGTCGACCGAACCGGGAGAGGCGACCCAGCGGGCATAAAGGTCGGCCAGGAATGCCGCGTTGGCGCCACTGAAGGCACTGGCCAGAATATCGACGCCTGCCATGGGATCGGGTCCTTCGCTCGTTGCCGAGGTCACGCTCTGGGGATCACGCACTGCGGCCACGCGCAACGGCACCCCGTTGGGCGCCAGTGCATAGAGCGGCGGGTTATAAAATGGAACCCTTTGCGACCATCGCAAGGCGGCTCTGGGCCGATGCGCCGGCCCCCATACGCCTCCATAGAAAGGAAAAACGCCGGAAGCGATCGCTTCCGGCGCATTTCGCAACCTCCAGCGGAGGTTTTGCCAATGGATCGAACGCAGTCTTCAGGCCGGGTTCGGCGGTTCCGGAGCCTGGCCGGATGCCGGAGCTTCGGGCGGGTGTTCCGGACGCTGCCGGCGCTCGGCCAGGAACTGGTCGAACTCCGCCTTGTCCTTGGCGTAACGCAGGCGGTCGAGGAAGCCGACGAACTCGCGCTGTTCGTCTTCCAGCCGGCGCAGGGTCTCGGCGCGATACTCGTCAAAGGCCCGGTTGCCGCTGCTGTCGCGCGAGCGATCCGCGCAGCTTCCCCAACCGCGCCACGGTGAGCCGGCCTCCTGTGGCTGGCCGTTCTGACGGAAGGCCCGCCGGCCATGGCTCCAGCATCCCATGCGTCTGCTCCACATCATGACGAACAACGTGGCAAGGCCGATCGGCCACCACCAAATAAACGCCAGCACGATCAGGGCGATCCGAAACGGACGGAACGCCAGCCACTCCCGCACCAGCGGACCGGGATCCCAGGCAGTCCATCCGCTCCATGGCGGCGGCCCATAGGCAGCGGCACCGTATGGGGCAGAACCGGGATGGGGACGATCCGGCGAGTAGGACATCGCGGCCTCCATGTGAATGTAAGTGACATTTACATAGGATCGGACAGCTGGTCCGTCAAGTAAATCCTTGCGAAGACCGAGCGTTCAGGACAGCAGGCCGAGACCGCGCAGATAGACCAGGAAGCCGGCCTCCAGCAGGTCCTCGGGCGACATCGGCAGCTTGCGCCGCGCCGCGTCGCCGCGGGCGAACAGCGAGGCGATCCCGTGCGCCATCGCCCACACATGCAACGCCACCATCAGCGAAGGCGGCCTTTCCGCCTTGGGCAGCTTGGCGCACAGCATTTCGGTCGCCTCACGCAAGACGGCAAAGGCGCGATCGCCGGCGGCCAGCAGCGCGGGATGGGCGGCCAGCGGCAATCCCGCATCGAACATCGCCGCGTAGTAGCCGGGCTCGTTGCGCGCGAACCCCAGATATGCCCGGCCGAGATTCTCGAAGGCGACCACCGGGTCCGGATGCGCCCCGTTCCAGGCAGCGGCGAGCGCCTGCGCGAAACGCTCGAAGCCGCGCAGCGCGACATCGGCGAGCAGGGCCTCCGCATCGCGAAAATGCCGGTAGGGGGCGGCCGGACTGACACCGGCGGTGCGGGCCGCCTCGGCGATGGTGAACCCGGCCGGTCCCTTTTCGGCGATCAGATGCAGCGCCGCGTCGATCAGCGCCTCCCGAAGGTTGCCATGGTGATAGCCGCGCCGGCCCGCGCGATCGCCTTGTTCTGACCACGTCATGTGAACTGTACTTACATGCGGCAGATGGCGAAGCAAGGCCAAACCGTGGAACGTGGTCGCCGGAAACTCAGCCGGACAAAGGCGCTTATCCGAACAACAGCGTGCGGGCGTTCTCGTGCAGGATGCGCCTCAGATCCGCATCCGCCAGCGCCAGTCCGCGCGCCGCCGCGGCCGTCCTGCCCAGATCGAGCAGCGGATAGTCCGAGGCGAAGATCACCTTGTCGCTGCCGCGCGTGCCGTGCCAGCGACCGCCCATGAATTCCAGCAGGTCTTTCGGATAGGCCTTCGGCGACCAGGCGGAGGTGCAGATGTAAAAATTCGGATGGCGGGCGGCGAGGCGGATCGAGATGTCCGTCCAGGGATCACCGATATGGTGGGCGATGATCACCAGATCGGGGAACGCCAGCGCCACGTCTTCCAGGTGGGCGGGATTGTTCGGACCCATCGGCCAGAGCGGGCCGGGCATGCCCACATAGGTGAACAGCTTCAGACCCAGTTCGGCGCATTTGGCAAACAGCGGGTAGTACCAGCGATCGTTCGGCGCCAGGCCCCAGGGCGAGGGCGTGATATGCACCCCGACCAGCCCGGGCGCTTCGGCCAGCGCCGACAGAATGCGCGGGTTCTGCATCAAATCCCAATAGGAACCCGCGCCATGCTCGGGCGGCATCACGGTGGCGATCCAGCGCAGCCGGCCGGCCGAGGCGGCGGACAGTCTGGCGAATTCCTGATGCAGCGAATGCAGGCGGTCGATCGTCGTGGGGTAATAGACCTTGGCGGCCAGGATGCCGGCCTCGACCCCGGCAGTGTCCATGGCGGCGAGCACCTCGGCCAGCCCCAGGCGCGGCGGGACGCCGCCGGGCTGGTCGGGGTGGTGAAAGGTATGCATGACGCGGCGCAGCCGGGGATCGTCGGTCCAGGGGACGATATCGGCGCGCGGCACGGCGCCGATGTCGCCGATCCAGGGGCCGTGCAGGAACGCGTCGATCATCGGCCCGTCGTACATCGGCCCCTTCCCCTTCTTACTGGCGTTGGCGGGTCGCCCCCGCCCTACGGCGCCGGCGTGGCGAACTCGGCTTCCATATCGCGGCGGTAGCGATAGGCGGCGTCGGTCGTGTCGATGCGGATGTCGGCCCAGGTCACCGGTTCGCCGGCCTTCACATCGCGGATCAACGGAACCCGGCTGGCCAGCCCGATCGGCAGGCCGCCGACGCGCAGGCTGTCGGCGGCGGGCATCAGCTTGCCCCACACGCAGGACCCGCCCTCGCCGTCCAGCACCTCGCCGGCCTTGAGGTCGCGCTTGGCGGTGGAAACCACATCGCCGCGGAACCCCGTCGCCGCGCCCGTCGCTTCGCCGCGCAGCGCGGCCGACAGAACCGAAACATTCAGCTCCAGCCCGATCAGATGGAACGGGCGATACAGCGCGGAAATCCGGCCCGAGGGATCGGTCACCACGCCGTATTCCTTGAAGCAGCGCATGGTGTAGGGATTGTCGCTCTCGAACACCACGAACACCCCCCAGCGCAGATCGTTCTTGACCGTGCTGCCGTCGCGATGCACGGAGGAAATCACTTCCACCGTTCCCCCATGGGACAGCGCGCCTGGATGGTTGCCCGGCCGCAGCATCTGCGCCAGCTCGTCCGTGCCGCAGGGCGGGAAGGCCAGGCCGCTCGGCGGCGGCGTCAGGCCGGTCGCGTTCGCCACCGCCGCCATCTCGATGCCCGATTTGGTTCCATCCAGGAAGGAATTGAACATTTGCGGATTCATGCCGCCAGCGCGCGCATCTTCCGGGCTCAGACCGTAATAGCCCCATACGGTGTCGGGGGTGGAGGCATGGTATTCCGGCAGGTACTTCGTCCCCTTCCCTGCCGCGATCACGTTGAACCCGCAGGCGCGCGCCCAGTCCACCATCTCGCAGATCAGCGCCGGCTGGTCGCCATAGGCCAGGGTGTAGACCACGCCGGCCGCCGCCGCCTCGCGCGCCAGCTTCGGGCCGGCCAGCACGTCGGCCTCCACGTTCACCATGACCATGTGCTTGCCCTCGGCGATGGCGCGGCGGGCATGCACGATCCCCGCCGAGGCGTGGCCGGTGGCTTCCACCACCACTTCCACCTCGGCCATGGCGATCATCGCCTGGGCGTCGTCGGTGAAGCGCGTCGCGGCGATGCGTTCCTCGGTCCAGCCGACGCGCCGGCACGCTTCCCGCGCCCGGTCCGGCGACAAATCGGCGATCACCGCCACTTCCAGCCCCGGCGTCGTGGGCACCTGGGCCAGGAACATCGACCCGAACTTGCCGGCGCCGATCAGGCCAACCCGCACCGGGCGGCCCTGAGACAGGCGCTTCTGCAACAGGCTGAACAGGTTCATGGCGGCTACCTCAGTTTTTCCGCCCCCTAGGTAGCCGCATCGACGGCGCCGACAAAGCCCCCTCCCCAAGCGGGCCCGCGACTGCAATGCTGCTTCGGGCAATCGGGGCAGAGGGAAATATCATGGCCGCATCCACCGAAGTCGAATGGCGCAAGCTGCGCGCAGACCAACTGCGCGAGCGGGCCAAACAGGACGCCATGGTAATCATCCCCATCGGCTCGCTGGAACAGCATGGCCCGCATCTGCCGGTGGAGGTCGACTCGATGCTGGGCGAGACGGTCGCCCTGCGCACCGCCCAGGCCATCGCGGAGCGCGGCCAGCCCGTGCTGGTGCTGCCGGTGTTGTGGACCGGCATCTCCGAGCACCACATGAGCTTCGGCGGCACCATATCGCTGGACCTGCCGGCGTTCTCCGCCCTGGTCGAAGGCGTGGTGCGCGCCGTGCACCGGCACGGCTTCCGCCGCATCGTGCTGCTGAACGGGCATGGCGGCAACGAAAACGCGCTGCGTTGCATAACCGACGAACTCACCCCCGCGATGGGCATCCCGATCGTGCAGTTCACCTATTGGTACGCCGCCGCCGAGGCGATCGGCGCCATCCTGGAAACCCAGCCCGGCCTGTCGCATGCCTGCGAGGCGGAAACCTCCATGATGATGGCGGTGCGGCCGGAACTGGTTGCGACCGACCGGATCGCCCTGGCGAAGACCAACCGCACGGCGGACGTCTCCGACCTCGTCGGCGGCGGTGTCTACCTGTGGCGCAGCATCGGCGCGCGTTCCGCCTCCGGTGTGATCGGCAACCCCGAGGCGGCAACCGAGGACAAGGGCAAGCGTCTGTTCGACGCGGTCAGCCGGACCCTGGCGGAAAAGCTCTGCAACGCGGAGCTATGGCAACTGCCTTTGACCTCGCCGCGGGTGGAATAACCGGCGATCTTCTCGGATACCCGTGAGTACGCTAGGTCGAAAGGCACCGCCGATCATCAGCGCGGCCAAGAGGGGGACACTGAATGCCATACATGACCGGAAGGGCCGCATTGCTCGCGCTGCTGAAGCAGGAGGGCATCACCCACATGTTCGGCAATCCCGGCACCACCGAATTGCCGCTGATGGACCAGATGGCCGGCGAGCAGGAGATCCACTACGTGCTGGGTCTCGCCGAGGTCGCGGTCATGGCGATGGCGGACGGCTATGCCCAGGCCGGCAACAAGCTGGCGTTCTGCAACCTGCACGTCGCCCCCGGCCTCGGCAACGCCATGGGCATGCTGTACGACGCGATGAAGGCCAATTCGCCGATCATCGTCACCGCCGGCCAGCATCCGCAGGATTTCGCGCTGAAGGAGCCTTTGCTCTGGGCCGAACTGCCGGAAATCGCCCGCCCGCTGGTGAAATGGTCCGCCGAGGTCCGCAACCTCGCCGACCTGCCGCAGATGATCCACCGTGCCGCCAAGACCGCGCTGGCGCACCCGATGGGCCCGGTATTCCTGTCCCTGCCCGGCGACATCATGAACGCGGAGGGCGAGGTCGATCTCGGCACGCCGTCGCGCGTCGGCACAGCCATTCGCGGCGATGCGTCCCATATCGCGGCGGCGGCGGCGCTGATGGCCAAGGCGGAAAGCCCGGTTCTGGTGGTCGGCGACGCCATCGCGCAGAGCGGGTCCTTCACCGAAATCGTCGCCCTGGCCGAGGCGTTGGGTGCACCGGTATTCGATGAAACCGTCGCCAGCCGATCCAACTTCCCCTCATCTCACCCGCTGTACCGCGGCGCGCTGACACGCCTGGGTGCCTCCGTCCACGCCGCCATGCAGAACCATGACCTGTTGGTTTCGATCGGCGCCGACGTCTTCACGCTGTCGGTGCCGAGCGAGGTGGAACCCCTGCCCGCCGGCATGCAGGTCGTTCATCTCGATACCAACCCGTGGGAGATCGGCAAGAACTACCCCGTTGCCGTCGGCATCTTCGGTGACCCCGTCGCCACGCTGCCGGAACTGACCGCCGGGCTGAATGCGGCGATGACCAAGACCCAGGCGGCGCGCGCCGCCACCCGCCGGGCGCACGCGGAGAAGGAAAGCGCCACCAGCCTGGCGCATCTGCGCGCGATGGCGGACGCCGCCGCCGACAAGAACCCGATACAGGCGCTGGCGCTTGATGCGCACCATCGGCGACGCGCTGCCGGACAACGCGGTGATTATCGATGAAACGATTTCGTCGGGCGCCGGGCTGCGCCGGCTGCTGCGCACCAACGACCCGCAGGCCTTCTTCGGCCTGAAGGGCGGCGGCATCGGCTGGGGCCTGCCGGCCGCGGTGGGCGCGGCGCTGGCCCTGCCGGACCGGCCGGTGGTGGCGCTGATCGGCGACGGCTCAGCGATGTACACCATCCAGGGCCTCTGGACCGCCGCGCACGAGAAGCTGCACATCGTCTATGTGATCCTGAACAACTCCTCGTACCGGATTCTCAAGCAGCGCACCAACGCCATGAAGGGCCTGGCGGCGCAGACCGACACCTACGTGGCGATGGACCTGACCGAACCACGCGTGGATTTCCTCAGCGTGGCAAAAGGCATGGGCATGACCGCCTTCAAGGCGCACACCCTGGACGAGGTGCGGGACTTCCTGGCCCAGGGCCTGGCAGCCGAAGGCCCGGTGCTGATCGACGTGGAAATCGACCGCAGCTACAAACCCGTGTGACGCCGGCCCAAGGGTGGGAAGCAGGCCGCCTCAACAGCGCCGGTCCGCGCTCGCCTGACGCAGTTCCGGCGGCAGCAGGCGCAGCATCTCCGCGGATCGCGCATCCCACTCGCGCGCGCCCGATCTGAACGTCACGCCCGGCTTGGGGTTGGTGAAACTACCCACGATATGCACCGGAAGATCGAGGGCGAAGAAATTCGTGGTATCGCTCTTGCTCTGCATATGCAGGTCCAGCGTCTGGCGAACCAGGTCGAGTTGGCCGCCGCCGAATATGGTCCCGTCCGCCGTCCGCAGCCGCAGCGGCGAGACCGTCACCGCTCCGTTGCGCTCGCTGAACACGCCCAGAAAGCAGTTCACCGGCGTGGTGCCCTGCCCCTTGCGAAACAATAGCCGGATATCGATCGATGCCAGTTGCAGGAATTGCTGGGACATCTGGCCGCCGCTCATCGACACCACCGCCTGGCCCTGGCTTGAACGCAGGGCGTCATCCGTGGTGACGCCAGTCATTTCCAGCGCTGCCCGGACATCGAGCTTGCCGGTGAGCATCGACGCGTCCGCTCCCGACATGGCCAGCAGCCGCGCGGCGCTGGCCTGCGATACCGCCGCGTTCAGCCGCAGATGCCCGCCGTCGTCCACTGCTTCATCGGTGCCCGACACCTCGACCCTGCCATCGGCCATGCCGAAAGCGAGCTTGCCAAGCACGATCCTGGCCGGTTCCACACTGCCTTCGACCCTGACTGCGTCCAGCCTGTAGCGGCCGTAATCCACCTGCTTCAGGCCGATACGACCCTTGAAGGTCTCGCCGGGGTTCTTTTCGACCAGCAGGGGAATCCCCTTCCGGGCCGGGGCCACATGGGTATGGGCGGTCATCCTATCGGTCAGCTGCTTGAGGTCGAGCGTTCCGAGGTCCAGATTGACGTCGTAATGATCTGGCTGGCCGCGCTTGCCCTCGTCCATGGTGATCTCGCCGGTCACCGTCGTATCCGCGATCGCTCCGTCCAGCTCCGTCACGCGCCAGAGATCGCCATGCTTTTCCAGCATCCCTCGCAAGACCAGCTTGCTGTCGTATATGCGCGGCTGGTCGAACGCCTCGGAGAATGCCTCCGAATTTCCGGCGTCCAAATCGATCCGGCCCTTGATCCCGTCGAAGCCGATCGGGTCGGTCATGGTTCCCTTGAACCGCAGCACGCTGCCCTTCGCCGTGACAACGGCCTCCGCCGCCACCGGACGCGGCACCTGGCGCAAGGCGGCGAATGATTCCAGGGTCGTGTCGACCGTCAGCTTCAGGTCATTGTAGCTGCCCTCGGCCCGCAGATGGATCGGCGCGGAGGCATTCGCCGCCGCCAGATCCGCCTGCGTCACATGCACCCGCAGCAGGTTGCCGCTGCTCGTGCGGAACGTCAGGTCGCCATCCTTCAACACCATGTCGGCGATCACCGCATCCGGCAGCGCCGCGGGTGGCGCGGACGCACCGGCCGGCTTGGTGCCGAGCGCGGGAAACACCCAGTTACCCGCCCCATCCGGGTCGCGCTCCAGCACGATGACCGGGCGTTCCGCCGCCACATGGCTGAGTCGGATCTCCCCGTGCAGCAACGGCCACAGGGCCAGTTCGGCGTGCAGGCGCCGGATCGCCACCATGTCCGGGGTGCTGCCCCAATCGGGGTTGGCCAGGTGCAGTCCGGTCAGTTCCAATGTCAGCGGGCCCAATTTCAGCGGTTCCGCCCAGCCGATCGCCAGGGCCTCGATCCGCACCGCCCGGCCCACCCGGGCGCTGGCCAGGCTCTCCACCCGTGAACGCACATCCATACGGGACACGAACAATGCGGCCGCAACCACCGCCAGGAAGGTCACGCCGGCCAGGCCCAGGATTACAAACCCAATTCGGCGGATCACACGGCACTCCAGATTCCAGGAAGCGACAAAAGCCGGGATCGTTCCGGCAATCTCTTGTGGTCTAAAACGTTCCAGGTCCCCGGTCGATACCGATGCAGGGTCGGGATCAGACGAACATTGCGGAACAAGACCCAATTCCAGCCTTCGACGCAGCTGGAATGCCGTCGGCGCATATCACATCCGCTCTTACCGGGCTTCGATACCCTCGCGATGATGCTACCGTGCCTGGTCCCAAAAAAAACGAGGTTGGAATGTCGGAGACACGTCAGAAATTCTTGTGCGAAGCGGTGGCCACCACGGGCGATGGCGGGAAGCTGTTCATCACCGTGTATCAGGTCGGCAGCGGCATCGAATTCAGCAGCGGCACCGGCAGCATGAAATACGGCACCCCCCGCAAGACCTGGACCGACAGCCATATCAAACAAGAGCTTGCATTCGTGTACGACGCCAAAACGGTGGAAATCATGCACCCCGAGCCGGCGGCCCGAAAACTCACCGACGCGCATTAGCGCCTGGCGGTTCCCGCTTCGGCTCGCCTGAGCCGCTGAACCGTTCCCGCCATCCCCTACTGGCAGGCCCCCTGGCACGCCCCCCTGGCGCGAATTCCGGTCCCACCGGCAAAAGCGCCCGCCGCGTGATGCGCTTCACAGCCGTTGGTGGCGGATCCTGCTTATCTCTGCGCCACGGAAGGCGCGGCCTCCTGCTGCACCGGTTCAGTGCGGAGGTTCAGATGGGCATGGAGCGAAAAATGGACATCACCGAGCAGAAGATTGGGGACATCGTCGTTCTGCGGCTGGATGGCCGGCTCGACGGCGCCGCCTCCCAGGCCCTCGCGGCGCAGGCGATCCGCTCCCTCAATCAGGGTGGCCGGGCCCTGCTGCTGGACCTGGAACCGCTTACCTACCTGACCAGCGAAGGCTTCCGGGCGTTGCTGCATACAAGGAAAGCAGCCACGGCAACCCAGTCCAACCTGGCGCTTTGCGGTCTCAATGGCTTTGCCCTGGAGTTGTTCGGCATCTCCGGGCTTCAGGAACAGTTCGCCGCCTACCCCACTCGGCAGGACGCGCTGGCGGCCCTGGCAAGCGAGGGCGTGCAATAGCCTACAGTCCGGGCGGCACGGTGAAGCAGGCCATGCCGTCCCGCTGCAGCATCGAGCACGCGGCCTGCGCGTGATCCGCCGATAGGCCAACCAGCCGGGCCCGGTACAGCTTGGCTTCCCGCTGCACCGGCACGATCACCGGCTGGCTGCCGGCCAATGACAGGCCGGCATGGGCCATCGCCGCGGTAATGGCCGCGCGGGAGGACGCCGGGTTGGGGAAAGCCCCCACCTGGATACCCCAGACACCCGCCACCGGAACCGGAACCTGCAAGGCGATGGCCGTGACGTGGCGGCTGTCCGTATCCTGCCCGGCACCATGGCCCGTATTCTGCCCAGTATCGTCCCGAGTATCGTCACCAGTGTCGTCCCGACCATCGTCGCGCGCCTGGATGCGGCGCGCTGCCTGGCCGGTCAGCCGGCCGGTGGGCGCCTCCGGGGTCACCAGGCCGCCGCCGTCGAAGGCGCGATCCTCGTCGGGTGTTTCCGCGGAAGCCGCCCCCCGCACCTGGGTCGCCCCGGAGACGCCGGCAAAGACGGTCAGCGGACCGGTCATCACGACATCGTTACCGAGACGAGGCGCCACACTGGAGAGATAGCGGATCGTTTCGTCCGGCAGGTCCCCGTCGCCCGCCAGATAGGCGTCCAACCGGTTCGGCCCAGCGTTGTAGGCCGCCAGGAACCCGGGTGCGCCAAAGCGGTCGAACATCTCGCGGATATAGGCCGCGCCGGCGAGGATATTGTCGCGCGGCTCATAGGGATCGTCGCCCAGGCCCTGGCTTAGCCGCAGCGTGTCATAGGTTTCCGGCATGACCTGCATCAGCCCCATGGCTCCGGCCCCGGAAGTCGTCAGGGTTCCGTCCGCGGCCAACAGGCGTCCGCCGCTCTCCTGGCGCATGACCTCGCGAATCCAGCGCTCCGGCACATCGTAACGTCCGGCGGCCTGGCGGATATACGGCCCCCAGGGGTCATCCGCCGGACCGGGCGCGGGGTACGAGCGGGCTGCCCGGCTGCGGTAGCCCCTTGCCTCGGCGCGCGAAGCCGCCAGATCATATCCATAGTCGCCGCGGCCATCGTAGCCTCGGCGTCCGTCGAAGCGGCCACGCGCGTAGCGTGAGCCATCACCGCACCCGGCGCAGGCGGAAACCAGGAGCAGAAGGCAGGCAAATCGTGCGATGTTCCATCGGCCAGCCAAGGAGCCGGCCAAGGAGGATGTGATCATCGTGCGTTGCCCAGCTTGCGCCTTCCCCACTCTGGCGCCCACTCTGATATCCCGCTCCGGCGAAACGACGGACAGCCTGCACCAGCCGTGTCGCGATGACCGCCCTGCTGTTCCTGCTGGCCGGTTGCGACACCGCGAAGCCGAACTTCCTGGAGGTCATTCAGCGCAACTGCAAGCAGGGCAGTGCCGAGGCGTGCGAGATGCTCGCCGCCGTCAGTCCCGCCGTCACCAACGAAGATACCGACATCGCCCCCCCCGTGCATTCGCGTGACATTGTGCAAGCGATCCTGGCAGGAATGCGGCGGGCCAGGCAAAATTACGCCAGACATTACCAACTGGCCCCCGTTGCGCCGGTAG
The DNA here is from genome assembly GCA_963839645.1 of uncultured Alphaproteobacteria bacterium. GTDB lineage: Bacteria > Pseudomonadota > Alphaproteobacteria > Acetobacterales > Acetobacteraceae > PALSA-911. The sequence goes on from CAWIVZ010000008.1 coordinate 551,542, forward strand.
ACCCGGACGAGAACTGAGCGTACGGGCCAACGCGATCGACAGGACATCCGAAATGCCCAAACCAGACGTGCCTGATCCGTTCGAACCGGCAGAGTTCGCGACGTCGAGGCTGCCCGAGGCCTATGATCTATTGGCGCCGGACGGGTCCGAGGTGCGCATTCTTGCCGGTGTCACGCGTGGCGGGGTGGCGCATTTCCGGCTGCCGGCTGGCGAGACGTCCCGCGCCGTTCGGCACCGGACCGTGGAGGAGATCTGGTATATTCTGCAGGGACAGGGCGAAATCTGGCGATCAGCGAACGGCCGCGAGCAAATCACCGCCCTGTCGCCCGACGTTTGCCTGACCATCCCTGTCGGCACCGCATTCCAGTTTCGCGCCCTCGGCGACGAGCCGCTTGCCATTCTTGGGATCACCATGCCGCCCTGGCCAGGCAACGCCGAGGCAATCGCCGTCGCCGGCAGATGGCCGGCGACCGCCTCGTCTTACCCACTGCGGCCCACCAACACATAGACGATAAAGCCAAGGCACCAGGCCAGATAAAGCGCCAAGACGACACGGCGAACCGCGTGGGCATGGGGCTGAAGCGGCGGCAACACACCCATCCCGATCCAGATCGCCATCGTAACACCGGTAATCAACTGCGCCGTGCGCATTGCGTCGGCCGATACGGTATCCAGCATCAACGGCAAGCCTCGCTTCGAACCGCCGACAAAGCCCCGCCCGGGCGGCTATCGCAACGCCTTTCGGGCATTCCGCGACTTCAGGCCGCTTTCGGCTTCCTGGCCATGGAGCGAGCGCCTGTCTTCTTCCCCATTCCGCTCTTGGCAGCCGGTTTCGCCGACGCCTTGGCAACGGCCTTACCGGCGTCACCAACCTCGCCCGGCTTGCGACCAAGGCCAATGCTTCTGGCCAATACCGACCGGCGCTCCGCATAATCGGGCGCCACCATCGGATAGTCCCTCGGCAGACCCCATTTGGTGCGATACTGGTCGGGCGTCATGTTATAGGCGGTCATCAGATGGCGCTTCAGCATCTTCAGCTTCTTGCCGTCTTCCAGGCACACGATGTGGTCCTGCTTTACCGATTGCTTGACAGAAACCGCAGGAACCAGCGCCTGTTCAACAACCACGGGCGCTTCCACGCCGGAAAGTGCATCGAACACCGACTGGATCAAGGCCGGCAACGCGGAAGCATCGACATGGTTATTCGCCACATGCGCAGACACGATCTTCGCCGCGAGTTCCAGAAGGATCGAACGCTCGACCTGATCTGCCATTGGTACCTCCAAAATGACTGAATAAACTTCCTGCTAATCCATTAGGCTTGTAAAAGGCAATAGCTACCGGCACTTATCCCAGCAATAAGTGTCGCATGGCTGGCATTTATATCGGCTTTCCCTGACAAATATCCAATACTGAGCACCGCACACAAGAACGTGAATACCCCCTTAATCCGCCTGAACTGAAGTCGAAAGCGGCGGTCGGTCAGCCCAAGTATGCATTGCCAAACATTTCTACCGGCAAACCAACGCAAACGCGGAAGTCACTGGCGGGAACTGCAAAGCCGAACGACGGAGGCCACCAACGGCTCATGCGGAAGGCCGGCCGGCCTTCCCGAACTTGCGCCGCTCATTACTCCGCCGCGTTGACCAACCGCAGCAATGAACCCAAATCCACCGCGTGATCGAGTTGCCACACCTGCCCGATCACCGCGTCGATATCGCAGATTGCCGGATTCTGCGCCGCCAGATCCCGAACCTTCGAACTCGATTTCCTGGTCCGTCAGCGGCTGCTCCAGGCTGCCCTTGGCATGCACGACCGTAGTGGAAAACTCTCCGCCCTGGACCGTTCGCACGGTGACGGCCGCCGCACCCACCGGAAGATCCGCATCTTCCATGGCCCGAACCGTCCCTCGGAACCGGATCACCTCCGGGCGCATGGCGAATTCCGCTGAATATTCCCGCAAGCCGGCCGCGCCGTACAGAAAAACGACGGCGGCGCTGTGATGAATACTCACCCGGGCGTCCCGTTCATTGGCGACGTCCCGGTCCCCCCGCGCCAGCAGCAGCGGATGGCCCTTCACCGTCACCTCGGCCACATCCGCGGCGGACAGGCCGTGGTCCCGGCGCAACGCCAGGCAGGCATCGATCACGGCATGCAGCACGATCCCGCACGGATAGGGCTTGTAGGTATTTTTCAACAACTCCCAATCCTGCCCGAGCCCAGACGTGAGTTGGGAAAGGTCGGGCGCATCGCCCATCGCCCGCGCCCAGCCCAGCTTCCCCTCGATCGCCGCCGGTGCGGCCTCATAGCCCTGCCCGGCCAGCAGCGCCGCGAACAGGCCGTTGCGCGCCGCGTTGCCCACGCCGACATTCTTCGCCGCGCTGGGCAGGTTCTCCACCAGCCCGGCGGACTGGCTGGCGGCAATGCCCAGCGCATGCGCTGTCTGGGCGGCTGTCAAATCCAGCAGCTTCGCGCCGGCGGCCGCCGCGCCGAATACCCCGCAGGTCGCGGTGATGTGCCAGCCGCGCGCGTAATGCCCGGGCGAAACGGCATTGCCGAGCCGGCACTCGATTTCCGCGCCCAGAATAAAGGCATGTAAAACCCGCGCGCCGGACAAACGATGATGCTCCGCCAGCGCCAGCGCAGCCGGGGCGACCGGGTGCGGTCGGATGAATAACGGTGTTCAGATGGGTGTCGTCGTAATCCAGCAGATTGGCGCTGATGGCATTGATGAAGGCGGCATTGAGCATATCGAACCGCTCCGCCCGGCCGATCAGCGCCGCCTGCCCCGGACCGGACAAACCGCGCAGCACGCGCACCGCCGCCTCGATCGGTTCCGTACGGGCAACCCCCAGCGCACCGCCAAAAAAATTCAGCAGCGACCGTTTCGCCTCGTGGCGCAGCTTAGCGCCGATATCTTTCCACTCGGAGCCGGCGACGAACTCCCCCAGCACCTGTGCGGCAAACCTGCCCGCCTCGCGCCCAAGCGCCATCATCCCCTCCCATTGTTGGTTTCTTGCCTCGCAGCCCACCGAGGCACGATACGCGTCAAGCCGGAAACCGCCCCATCATCACCGCGATGTCGCGCGCCATCTCCAGCGACTGTTCCGGGGTCATCGCAGTCGCGCGATGGAACAAACGTTTGGTCTGCCACAGCGCGTCCCGGTCCCAGCCCGCCAGGCGCTCGGCCATCGCCATCGCCGTCGGCATCAGGTCCGCATCGGGCACGACCCGGTTGACCAGACCGAGTTCATAGGCACGCCGCGGCCCGATGTTCTCGCACAGGGTCAGCAGCTCGAAAGCGATCTTCCGCCCCGCCAGATGCACCAGATGCGCGGTGACGGTGGAGGCGGGAATGCCGATCTTCAGTTCGGGATAGCCGAACAGGGCGCTTTCACCGGCAACCACCAGATCGCTGCCGATGGCCAGCCCGCAGCCGGCGCCCAGCGCGAAGCCGTGCACGGCGGCGATCACCGGCTTGTCGGTGCGCGCCAGCAGTTTTGTCAGGGCGATGTTGGCATCGCCGTGCTGTACCATGGCGCGCCGCGTCTCGGCAGTCAGCCGCCGCGGCGAGGACGTGTCGGCGCCGGCGCAGAAGGCCTTGCCGGCCCCCGCCAGGACAATAACCGCCACCCCGTCATTGCGCTGCGCGTCGAGCAGGGCCTCGATCATCGCGTGCACCAAATCGGCGTTCAGCGCATTGCGCTTGTCCGGCCGGTTCATCGTCAGCGTGCGGATCGCCCCGTGACCGTCCATCACGTGATCCTCAATGAGCAGAACATCGTCCATCGCCCGCCTCCCCTGGAAAATTGGTTACCGGCAGGCGTGCCCGAGGGGGAACCGGTGGTCAAGCCGGCATCCCCTTGTGTCGGGCCCTTGCGCCCGGCCCGCGCGCGGCGTTGTATCGCCGCTCCCCAATCCGGAGCGTTCCATGATCAAATTCTTCTACAGCCTGGCGCCGAACCCGATGAAGGTCGCGCTCTTCCTGGAGGAGGCCAACCTCCCCTACGAAGCGATCCCCGTCGACACCCGCAAGGGCGAGCAGTTTGCCCCGCAATTCGCCGCGCTCAATCCCAACAACAAGGTGCCGTGCATCGTCGACGGCGACGCCACTGTGTTCGACAGCAACGCCATCCTGCTGTTCCTTGCGGAAAAGACCGGCCAGTTCCTGCCGGCCAACACCCCGGCCGCGCGCGGCGAGTTGCTTTCCTGGCTGATGTTCGTCGCCTCCGGCATCGGGCCCTATTCCGGCCAGGCGGTTCACTTCAAGAACTACGCCCCGGAGCCCAAGGAATACGCCGTCAATCGCTATCTGTTCGAGGCGAAGCGCCATTACGGCATCCTCAACGACCGCCTCGCCACGCGCCGCTACATGCTCGGCGACACCTACACGATCGTCGACATGGCGGTATGGGGCTGGGCCCGGCTGGTGCCCTTCGTGCTCGGCGAGGATGCCTGGAACACCCTGCCCCACCTCAAGCGCCTGCTCGACGAGATCAACGCCCGCCCTGCCGCCGCCCGCGCCGCGGCGATCAAGGACCGCCACAGCTTCAAGGCCGAGTTCGACGACGAAGCCCGCAAGCACATGTTCCGCCACACCGTGACCGCCGCCTGAGGCGATCGCGGCCAAACCGCGGCAGGGTGGGGCAGCCGGCCCCACCTGTCCGGCCGGCCAACAGCGCCGAAAATGCAAGAACTGGCGCGCCCTGGTGGATTCGAACCACCGACCCACAGCTTAGAAGGCTGTTGCTCTATCCAACTGAGCTAAGGGCGCGAAGGCTCCAGGACCTTGAGGACAGCCGCAAAGACAGGATCTGCCAGCACCGCAGGAAAAGACGGACCGGCATGATACTCCGTCTTTGTGCCAGCTATGGGACGCTTCGTCCATGCCCGCCGGGTGGTGTCATATTGCCAGGCCGGATGAGCAACCAGCGCCACCAGCAGGCGGTTGCAGGTCCCCACCGGCAAACCCATCAACAACTGGTCGGTGATGGGTTCCGTGGGGCCGTAGGTCTCGGTCCGGTCGGACGGATCGCCGCTTTTCACGCAATCCTCCTGTCGCTCAGAGCCGGTTCGGCGAAATCAACGTTCCGATAGAGAACCCATTTGCCTACCTAGCACGTCGGGCCGCAAGAATCACCCGTCATGAGCGCAAGCGTCAATGCGTCCAGTTCTGCAGCCGGCCATAGCGGAAATTATCGGCATAGGCCTTGGGGCGCACGCGGCGGATCTGCGGCAGTTCCACGTCGTACGGAATGCCCTGGCGCTCGGCATAGGCCACCGCCTCCTCGCGTGAGGGAAAGCGCAGCGACACCTGCGCCTGCGTATCGGCGCTGCCGATCCAGCCCATCAGCGGGTCCGCCTGCCGACGAGCCGCGGGCTCGAAATCCAGCACCCATTCATGGGTCTTGGCCGTCCCGGACTGCATCGCGTTCTTGGGTGGCTGATAGATGCGAGCCCGCATGGCCGTCTCCGTCTGATCGTGTCCGGTGCTGATGCAACCCGGATGACTGATATCCTGGTCGGGGCGAGAGGATTCGAACCTCCGGCCCTTGCGTCCCAAACGCAATGCTCTACCAGGCTGAGCTACACCCCGACTGCCGGCTGTCTACTGCATTATCCGCGCGGACGCTATCGCCGGATTCAACGCCTCTCACCGAACCGAATTTCAGGGCGCGTTGCCGAAAATCCGCTGCTTCACGACATCGCCCACCCGGATATCCAACCGCGCGGTGGTGCCGGCGGCCAGTTCCAGCGTGGCACGCACCGGCAGACGGCTATCCACCGTGGCCAGGCTCTGCGGCACGGTGTTTTCCGCGATTGCCCGGATCCGGCCGTCACCGCCGATGAACACCATGTCCAGCGGTGCGATCGTGTTCTTCATCCACATCTGCGAGCGTCGCTCGGCATGCCAGTCGAACAGCATGCCGCCGTCCGCCGGCACGCTGGGGCGAAACATCAGGCCGATGGTCTGCTCGTTCGGGCTCAACGCCATCTCGACGTTGAAATCATGGGTCTTGCCGTCCCGGGTGACGATCTGCAGCTTTTCCTTCGACAGTTCCGGCTGCGGCCCGGTCTGGGCACGCGCCGACAGCGGCAGGGCCAGCAACGACCCGACCAGCGCCAGAACAAGATGACGACGGTTCATGGCCGGTTACCCGCGCACGTTTTGCGGCATCGCCTCGGGTACGATCGTCTGCACGATCGAGGCATCCAGCGCCTCGTACTCATGCAGCCCGATCGTCGCGTACAGTTCCGCGCGGGTCTGCATACGCTCGACCATGTTCATGCGTGCCGCCGTCGCGCTCGATCGCGGCATACAGGTCCTCCTGCGCCTTGGTCGCGACGCGCATGGAACTGACCGGCCAGATCACCATCTTGTAGCCCATCGCCTCGAACTCGGCGGCGGTGAAGAAGGGCGTGCGGCCGAACTCGGTCATGTTGGCCAGCAGCGTCACGCCGGGCATGCGGCGGGCGAATTCGCGGAACATCTCCGCCGTGTTCAAGCGCCTCCGGGAAGATCGCGTCGGCGCCGGCTTCCATGTACAGCTTGGCCCGCGCCACGGCGCCGTCCATGCCCTCGCTCGCCGCGGCGTCGGTGCGGGCGATGATGAACAGATGCCGGCGCGCCTGCGCCGCCGCGGCCATCTTGGCGGCCATGTCGTGCGCGTCGGCCAGCTTCTTGTCGTTCAGATGGCCGCATTTCTTCGGCAGCAACTGGTCCTCGATATGCACCGCACCGGCGCCGGCATCCTCGAACGTCGCGGACCATGTGCATCACGTTCAGCGCCTCGCCATAGCCGGTGTCGCCGTCCACCAGCAGCGGCAGGCCGGTGGCGCGGGCGATCTGGCGCACGAAGAAGCACACCTCGTCCACCGTGATCATGCCCAGATCAGGGATGCCCATCGACGCGGTCATCGCCGCACCCGACAGATACAGCGCCTCGAACCCGGCCTGCTTCGCCTGCAACCCCGCCATGCCCATTATGGGCGCCGGGCATGCGCAGGATGCCGGGCCGCGCCAGCAGCGCGCGAAAGCGCTCCCCGGCCGGGTCGGTGGGGAAGGTCGGCGGCGACCAGATAGGTCATGGCGGTGGCTCCGTATCGGGGACTGCGAACAGCCCATAGCCGAGAAAGCGGCCGGTTGCAGCCCCCGCCGCCGTGCTTGAGTGCATATACGTGCTTCAGCGCAGATAATAGAGACTGACCAGCCCAAACACCGGCAGCAGCAAGGCGCTGGCCAGAGCCAGGTACACGAAGAACCCCGGCATCTTCACCCCGCGATGCGCGGCGATCGAGCGGACCATCATATTCGGCGCGTTGCCGATATAGGTCAGCGCGCCGAAGAACACCGCCCCGGCCGAAATCGCCTTCAGCACCGGATTGAGCGACGCTGTCAATTGCGCCGCATCGCCGCCGGCGAGGTGGAAGAACACCAGATAGGTCGGAGCGTTGTCCAGAAACGCCGACAGCAGGCCGGCCAGCCAGAACACCGCGATCGGATGCAGGTCACCCTGCGCCGTCTGCGTCAGCCGCAGCAGGAAGGCCACCGGCCCGTCCAGCCCGGCATCCAACATCGCCATCACTGGCCCGATGGTCACGAACAGCGCCGCGAACAGCTTTGCCACCTCTTCCATTGGATGCCAGTTGAAGTCGTTGCCCTGGCGCACGGCCAGCGGCGTGAACGCGACCGAGACAAGCGTCACCACCAGAAACACCGCCATGGCCGCCAGCCGCTCGATGCCGATCTCCTGGCCGAGCAGCGACACGTTCCCGGGGTGCCAGACCCCCTGCACCAGCACCGTCAGCACCACCACTGCGATCAGCCCGATGTTGAACTGCCCTCGCAGCCTGAATGCCTCCGGCGGCGCCGGCGGCTTTTTCTCTTTGGCGGCAAAATATCGATCCATCAGATAGAAAATCAGCAACAAAGGGCAGGCCACCAGCAGCATCGGCTCGAGTAAATTCCGCAGCGGCCAAAAAAACGGCACTCCGTTCAGGAAGCCTATATACAGCGGCGGGTCGCCCAGCGGCGTCGTCGCGCCGCCGACATTCGCCACAAGCACGATAAAGAAGATCACGATGTGCAGCTTCCGGGTCCGGTGCGCGTTGGCCCGCAGCAGCGGATGGATCAGCACCATCGCCGCCCCTGTCGTGCCCATCACCCCCGCCAGCACGATGCCGAGCGCAAGCATGGAGGTGTTGCCGAACGGCGTGCCGGACGGACCGCCTCGCACCAAGATGCCGCCGCCGGCAGTGAACAGCGCCAGCAACAGCAGCACGAACGGCAAGAACTCCACCCAGGCGGCATGCCAAACGGCAAAGCTCGCCGCGCCGACGCCGGATATAAAGGCCATCGGCAGCAGCAGATCCAGGCTCCAGAACAGCGCCACCAATCCCATCCATTTATGCCAGAACCGCGGCGCCAGGATCGGAAACAGCGCGATCGACAGCAGCATGCCCAGGAACGGCAGGCCCCAGATCGGGCTCGGCACCGGACCCGCCTGCGCAGCGGCCTCGGCGCTAAACGGCATTGCCGTCAACAGGCATGCAAACAGCAAGCGCAACCGGCCCGAGTTATGTCCAAGACGCATCACGGCCCCTTCCGGAAGTGCATTCGGTTGCATGGTCCCGACCCTGCAAGTAACGTCCCCGCCGCGCAACCGGGAGTTCGCCACAGATGGACATGTCAGGCGAGCGGCGCATTCCAGCGCCGCGGCAGAAAGTTTGGGAAGCCCTCAACGACCCCGAGGTGCTGAAGGTCTGCATCCCTGGTTGTGACAGCCTGGAGAAGATCGGCGAGAACGACCTGAAGGCCTCCGCAGGACTGAAGATCGGCCCGATCACCGCCAAGTTCACCGGCAAGGTCACGCTGTCGGACATCGATCCACCGAACGGCTACACCATCACCGGCGAAGGCCAGGGCGGCGTCGCCGGCTTCGCCAAGGGCGGCGCGCAGGTGAAGCTGGCCGATGACGGCGACGCGACGCTGCTGACCTATGATGTGAAGGCCCAGGTCGGCGGCAAGATCGCCCAGCTCGGCGCCCGGTTGATCGACGCCACCGCCAAGCAGATGTCGGACCAGTTCTTTGACCGCTTCACGGCCGCGCTTACCCCGGCGCCCGCCCCGGCGGAAGCCGCTGAGGCCTCCACGATCACCAATGTCCCCGATGCCGCGCTCAAGCCGGTGCCGTCCCTGCCGGTCAGCGCTCTGGTGCCGCGCCAGATCTTCGGCCTGCCGCCGGTCGCCTGGGTCGGCATCGTGATTGCCGCGATCGTCATCTTCATGCTGGCACGGGGCTTCTTCTAGGTGTCTCTTCCCAAAACCGTCGCCGACACCGCCGCCCTGCTGGCCGCCCAGGGTTATATCGCCGATCATGAACTCGCCACCACGGTGCACCTGGCGCTGTCGATGGGCCGGCCACTGTTCCTCGAGGGTGAGCCGGGCACCGGCAAAACCGAAATCGCCAAGGTCCTCGCCGCCGGCCTCGGCCGCCGCCTGGTGCGCCTGCAATGCTATGACGGCATGGATTTGTCTGCCGCCGCCTATGAATGGGACCATGCCCGCCAGCTGATGGCGATCCGTCTCGCCGAGGCCGCCGGCGTCACCGACCGCGGTGAGCTCTCCAACAGCATCTACACCCGCGAATTCCTCCAGGCCCGCCCGCTGCTGTCGGCGATCGACCCCGACCTGCCCCCAGCCGTTCTGCTGATCGACGAGCTCGACCGCGCCGATGAGCCGTTCGAGGCGTTCCTGCTGGAATTGCTGGCCGATTTCCAGATCACCGTGCCCGAATTCGGCACCGTGAAGGCCAAGACCGTGCCGGTGGTCGTGTTGACCTCGAACCGCACCCGCGAGGTGCACGACGCCATCCGCCGCCGCTGCCTGTATCACTGGGTGGACTACCCCAATGCCGCCCGCGAGCGGGCCATCCTGTCGGTGAAGGCCCCCGCCGTGCCCGCCCAGCTCTCCGGCCAGGTCGTCGCCTTCGTGCAGAAGCTGCGCGGCGCCGATCTGTTCAAGCTGCCCGGCGTGGCCGAGACGATCGACTGGGCCAACGCCCTGACCTACCTGAACAAGACCGAACTCGCACCGGGCGCGGTCGATGAAACTCTCGGTGTATTGCTTAAATATCAAGATGATATCGCGAAAATCCGAGGCGCCGAGGCAGCCCGCCTGGTTGGCGAGGTCGTAGAAGGCGCATGATCGCGCTGGCGCCCGAACCGGTCGGCGCACCAGAGGATGGCAGGCTCGGCGCCAACATCATGCACTTCGCCCGTCTGCTCCGCCGCGCCGGCCTGCCGGTGGGTCCGTCGGAAACCCTCGCCGCCCAGCAGGCCGTCTCGCTGATCGATATCGGCAACAAGGAAGAGGCCCGCACCGCGCTCCGCACCGCGATGATCCACCGTCACGAGCACGCGGACGTGTTTGAACAGGCCTTCGCCCTGTTCTGGCGCGACCCCGCCGCCGCCGAACAGGCCGCGGCTATGGCGATGCTGGAAGCGCAGAAGGAGAAGCAGATCGACCGCCCACCGCCGGCCGCGCGCCGCGTCGCCGAGGCGATGGCCTCCAAGCGTCCACCCCCGTCCAAGCCCAAGGACGAGCCGCCCCATATCGACGCCGTGCTGACGGTTAGCGAGCGGGAACGCCTGCAAGCCATGGATTTTGAAGCCATGAGCGCGGCGGAGATCAATGCCGCCAAGCAGGAGATCAAGCGCCTGCGCCTGCCACTGGACCTGCGCCGCACCCGCCGCATGCGCCCCGATCCGCAAGGCCCGGCCACGGATTTGCGCCGCACCATCCGCGACAGCCTGCGCCAGGGCGGCGAGATTTTCGACATCGCCCGCACCCGCCAGGTCACCCGCCCGCCGCCGCTGGTCGTGCTCTGCGATATTTCCGGTTCAATGTCCCGCTACGCACAGATATTGCTGCATTTCCTGCATGCGGTGACCAACGAGCGGGACCGCGTGCACATCTTCCTGTTCGGCACGCGGCTGTCCAACATCACCCGCCAGCTGCGCCACCGCGACCCGGAGGTGGCGTTCCAGATGGTCTCCCATGTGGTGCCGGACTGGTCCGGCGGCACCCGCATCGGCGAGGCGCTGGAGCAGTTCAACCGCTCCTGGGCCCGCCGCGTGCTCGGCCAGGGGGCGGTGGTGCTGCTGATCACCGATGGCCTCGACCGCGACGGCGCGCACGGCCTGGCCGAGAACATGGACCGCCTGCACCGCTCCTGCACAAGGCTGATATGGCTGAATCCGCTGTTGCGCTGGTCCGGCTTCGAGCCAAAATCCCAGGGTATTCGCGCGATGCTGCCGCATGTGGACGAATTTCGCCCCGTGCATAATCTGGCCAGCCTGCGCACGCTGGTCGATCTGCTGTCCCGTCCCGCACCCTCCCGCGGTGCCATGCAAAGGAACTCGGCATGAGCCAGCCAGCCCAAAACGAAGCCCCAAAGGAAGCAGAAGACATCCTCGCCATCGCCGCCGCCTGGAAAGCCCAGGGTGAGCAGGTCGCGCTCGCCACCGTCACCGAGACCTGGGGCAGTTCCCCCCGCCCCGCCGGCAGCCAGCTTGCCGTGACCAAATCCGGCCGCATGGCCGGCTCGGTCAGCGGCGGCTGCATCGAGGGCGCGGTTTCGGACGCGGCGATGCAAACCCTCGCCAACGGCGTGCCGCAATTGCTGGATTTCGGCATCACCGACGAACGCGCCTGGGAGGTCGGCCTCGCCTGCGGCGGTAAGCTGAAAGTGTTCGTGGAGAAGCTGTCGTGACCCCGGAAATCCTCGCCGCGCTGGAGCAGGCGAAACGCGAAAAGCGCCCCGTCGTGCTCGCGACCTCGCTGCCCGGCGGCGAGCAGATGCTGCTGCCCGACCCTGCCGCCCCCGTCGAACTCAATGAGGCCGCGACCCAAAAGCTCGCCGACGACGAGAGCGGCACCGTCAAGATCGGCAACCAGGATTGGTTCCTGCACGCCCATAACCCGCCCTTGCGCCTGATCGTCGTCGGCGCCGTCCACATTGCCCAGGCGCTCGTGCCCTTCGCCTCCGCCTGCGGCTTCGCCGTCACCGTCGTCGATCCCCGCCGCGCCTTCGCCAGCGACGAACGCTTCCCCAATGTCAGCGTCTCCACCGACTGGCCGGACGAGGCAATGGACGCCCTGAAGCCGGACGTTCGCACCGCCGTTGTCACCCTCACCCACGATCCGAAGCTGGACGACCCGGCGCTGGACCGCGCTCTGAAATCCCCCGCCTTCTACATCGGCTCGCTCGGCTCGCGCCGCACGCATGGCCGCCGGCTGGACCGACTGCGCGAGCTTGGCCACAGCGACGAGACGATGCGGCGCATCCGCGGCCCGGTCGGCCTGAACATCGAGGCCGTGACGGCACCGGAAATCGCCCTGTCCATCATCGCCGAACTCGTCGCCGCCCGCCGCGGCTCCCCGCTTGGCCAAAAGCAGCCTGCCGGCGAGAGACAAGCCGCGTGAAGTTCGGCCCGGTTCCGCTGGAGGACGCCAAAGGCGCGATCCTCGCACACAGCCAGCGTCTGGGTGAGAAGATGCTGCGCAAAGGCTCGGTTCTGGACGAAGCCGCCATCGACCTGCTGCGGTCCGCCGGCCGCAAGGAAGTCATCGCCGCCCGCCTGGAGCCCGGCGACGTCCCCGAGGATGTCGCCGCCGACCGCCTCGCCACCCCGCTCGTCGCGCCACTGCTGGCCCGCTCCCGCGCCGCCACCGGCCGGGTCAATCTCGTCGCCGAAGCGCCTGGCCTGTTGCGGGTGGACGCCGCCCGCATCGACCGGCTGAATTCGGTGGACGAGGCACTCACCCTCGGCACCCTGCCCGACTATGCCGTGGTGGCCCAGCGCGATCTGGTCGCCACCATCAAGGTCATTCCCTTTGCCGTCCCCGGCACGGTGCTGACCGTCGCGGAGGCCGTCGCTCGCCAGGGTGGCCCGGTCCTCACCCTGCACCCGTTCCGCGCCCTGAAGGTTGGTCTCGTCGCCAGCGAACTCCCCGGCCTGAAGGAAAGCACCACCGAAAAAACCATCGCCGTCACCGAGGCGCGGGTAAAACAGCTCACCGGCAGCCTGCTGCCGCCGATCCGCTGCGAGCACACCGAGGCCGCGATCGCCCGGGCCCTGCGCCAGTTGATCGCCGACGGCGCCGACATGCTGCTGGTGGTCGGCGCCTCCGCCGTGGTGGACCGCCGCGATGTCGGCCCCGCCGGCATCGTCGCCGCCGGCGGCGAAATCCTGCATTTCGGCATGCCCGTGGACCCCGGCAACCTGATCTGCCTCGGCCGCATCGGAGAGCGCCCCGCTTTGGTGCTGCCCGGCTGCGCCCGCAGCCCGGTGCTGAACGGCATCGACTTCGTGCTGTCGCGGCTGTTCGCCGGGCTGGAGATCGGCCCGCGCGACATCATGCGCATGGGCGTCGGCGGCCTGCTGAAGGAAATGGACACCCGCCCTTTGCCCCGGGAAAAGGCCCCCGCCACACCCCGCTCCGGCGTCGCCCCTCGCAGCGCGCCGACCATCGCCGGCCTGGTGCTGGCCGCCGGCCGATCCCGCCGCATGGCGCCGCACAACAAGCTGCTGGTGGTCGACAAGACCGGCAAGACCATGATCGCCCGCGTGGTGGACAATGTGCTGTCCAGCCTGGCCCGCCCCGTTCTGGTCGTGACCGGACACATGGCGGAGCAGGTCGAAACCGCGCTCGGAGGCCGTCCGGTGCAATACGTCCACGCCCCCGACTACGCCGAAGGCCTGTCCGCCAGCCTGAAATCCGGCGTCGCCGCGCTGCCGCCGGACAGCGCCGCGGTGGTCGTCTGCCTCGGCGACATGCCGCTGGTCACCGGACGCATGATCGACCGGCTGCTGGAAGCGTATAACCCCACCGAGGGCCGCCTGATCGTGCTGCCGACCTTCCGCGGCAAGCAGGGCAACCCGATGCTGTGGGACCGCCGCTTCTTCCCGGAGATCCTGGCGATCACCGGCGACACCGGCGCCCGCTTCCTGGTCGGCAAATACGCCGAATTCGTCGCCGAAGTGGAAATGGCCGACGACGCGGTGTTGCGCGACTTTGATACGACGGAGAGCCTGTCCACGCTGCCGCAGCGCCTGAGGCCTGAGGGTGTACGCTAGCCGCTCGCCTTGACGCTCCGCAAAGCGCCTGCGTACGCTCTGAAATAAGATATTGCCCGGCTCAGCCGGGAACGAGAGGAAACCCCCATGTCCGATTTCCCGACTTTCGTGCAGATCAACGAGGAAGGCCCACGCGAAGGCTTCCAGTTCGAAAAGGGCCCGATCTCCACCGAGCGCAAGATCGAGCTGATCGATGCTTTGTCGGAAACCGGCCTGAACCACATCCAGGTCGCATCGTTCGTCAATCCGAACCGGGTGCCCGGCTGGGCCGATGCCGACCAGGTGGTGCGCGGCTTCAAGCGCCATGAAGGCGTGCACTACGCCCCGCTCTGGCTCAATGCCAAGGGGTTCCAGCGCGCGCTGACCTTCGACGGCCTGGAAATCAAGGGCTCCCTGTCGCTCTGCGCCTCCGCCAAGTTCCTGGCCCGCAACCAGCAGCGCTCGATGGCAGAAAACCTCGCCGCGCAGCACGAGATGATCAATCTGTTCAAGGCCAGCAACGTCCCGGTCGAGCGAGGCTCGATCATGGCCGCGTTCGGCTGCAACTTCGAAGGCGACATCGCGCACGAGACGGTGCTCGCGCTGCTCCAGCAGATGCTCGATGTCGCCGCCGAGCACGGCCTGAACATCAAGATCCTGTCGCTGGCCGACACCATGGCCTGGGCCACGCCCGTCGCCGTCACCCAACTGGTCGGCAAGGTCCGCAACCGCTGGCCCGACAAGCGCATCGCCCTGCACCTGCACGACACGCGCGGCATGGGCATCGCCAACGCCTATGCCGGCCTGCAGATGGGCGTGGACATCTTCGACAGCACCGTCGCCGGGCTCGGTGGCTGCCCGTTCGCCGCCCACAAGGGCGCCGCCGGCAATGTCTGCACCGAGGATCTGGTGTTCATGTGCGAGGAAATGGGCATCGAAACCGGCGTGGATCTGGAGAAGCTGCTGGAAACCGCCTGCCTGGCGGAAGATATCGTCGGCCATCCGCTGCCTGGGTCGGTCAAGATGGGCGGCAGCCTGAAGAAGCTGCGCAATCAGCTGAATTGAAAAGAAACGGGAGAGGCCGCCATGAACGCTTCCCATCCGGGCGTGACGCTTGCTTTGGCCAAATTCGTCGCCGATCTGTCGCCGAACAAGATCCCCGAGGAAGCCATGCGCATCGCCCGCATGGGCTTCATCGACTGCATCGGCACCATGATCGCCGGCCGCAACGACCCCGCGCCGCAGATCCTGCGCAAGGTGCTGGACGCCGCCTCCGGTCCGGCCAGTTTGTATTTCTCCGAGCTGCGCAGCACCGCGCCGGAAGCCGCCTGGATCAACGGCACCGCCGCGCATGCGCTGGACTATGACGACGTCGCCCTGCGCGGTCACCCCAGCACGGTGCTGGTCCCGGCGATCCTGGCCGAGGCCGAGCAGCTCGGCGCCTCGGGCCTGGACATGCTGGTCGCCTATATCGCCGGCTACGAGACCTGGGCGGAGCTGTACCGCCGCGACACCGGCCTGCACCACGCCAAGGGCTGGCACCCCACCGGCATCTTCGGCTCGATCGGCGCCGCGGCCGCCTGCGCGTCCCTGCGCCGGCTGGACGAGACCCGCACCGCGATGGCGATCTCCCTCGGCGCGTCGCAGTCGGCGGGGACCATGGCCAATTTCGGCACCATGACCAAGCCCTTCCATGCCGGTCGCTCCGCCCATTCCGGCGTGATGGCAGCCCGGCTGGCCGAAGCCGGCTTCACCGCCAATATCGATGCGCTGGAACATCCGCAGGGTTTCCTGCACGCCGTCTCGCCCTCCGGCGAGGAAGACCGCACCAGCGAAACCCATGTCGGCGAGAGCTGGGCGATCATCCAACAGGGGCTGTCGATCAAGAAATACCCGACCTGCTACTGCACCCACCGCGCCATCGACGCGGCGCTGGCCCTGGTCGAAGCCCACCCAGTGAAGCCCGAGGACGTCAAGGAAATCCGCGTCGACATCAGCGACTACTTCGCCACCGTGCTGCGCAACCACACGCCGCAAACCGGTCTCGCCGCCAAGTTCAGCATGGAATTCGTGCTCAGCAGCGCCATCATCGCCAGGCGCGTCGGCCTCGCGGAACTCAGCGACGGCTTCGTGCGGCGCCCGGACGTGCAGGACCTGATGGCCAAGGTAAAGATCGTCACCGGCACCGAGCACGACCCGGAAATGCCCGGCGCCGCCCCGTTCGACCAGGTACGCGTGGAGCTCAATGACGGACAGACGCTGACCAGCGAGAAAATCCGCCGGGCCCGCGGCCATGCCACCCTGCCGCTGACCGACGCCGAGCTATACGACAAATTCGCCGATTGCCTGGGTGCCGGCGCCTCGGACCTGCCGGCGGAGACGCTGTTCGGCCGGCTGCAATCGCTGCAACAGATCTCCGCCCGCCAGCTTACCGCCTTGAACTGAACGCCCGTAAAACGCCCCTGCCCCGTCGCACCGTCATCCCGGCCGCGATCCTGCGCCGACCTGGCGGCGCCCGGAGATTGAACCAGTAGACCGACGATCGCTCTGGCACAGGCGGTTTAGAGCATTATCGGATCATGTTCTTCGCATGATCCGATGAAAATGCTCGCCAAAACAAAGACAGAGCAGGAGCGGCGATCTTCCTGAGCCGATCATGCTCTAGTCCCAACGGTCAGAAGCCCGATTCGGCCGCCCCGGACAACTCTCTTTTTACATGACAACCTTATCAATGGACGTCGCGGGCCGGCGCGTGTAAATCGGCCACGTCGATAGGGTACGGATCGAAGCCGGGCCGGGAATATCCCGCCAGGATTGTATTGGACGACGCACCGTGTCGCGGATTTTCGAACGCAGGATATCCGCGCTACCGGTTGGAAGCGGGGATTTTTAAGGAGTATTCACGGGTACCAATGCTTTCCGTTCTGGCAAACAACCATATGGTCATGCATCCGCGCGAAAAATTACCTAGAGAGTTTTCCATCGTCCATCGGCTCGCCCACAGCTGAAGATCCGGGCGTCCATGCAAGATCCCGAGAGTGGCGTTGAATTTCCGCCAAATTAATGCTGCCTGCTTCGAGTAGCCGCCAAACGAGAGACGTTCGTGTCTCGCCCTGTAGTGCCTTGCCCTGTTCGGCGGAAAAAATGAGATGAATGCTCTGACGGAACCGCAGCACGCGTCAGAAACGCGCCTCTCGCGCGTTCTGCGCGATTCGACCTTTTATTTATTGGGAAGCATCGCCAGCCGGATCATCGGCTTTTTGGCGATCCCGTTCTATTCGCGCTACCTGTCGCCGGCCCAGTACGGCACCATCGAACTGATCGAACTCAGCACCCAGGTCGTCGCGCTATCATTCGGACTGCAAACCATCGGCACCGTGTTGAGCCGGCTATTCCACGATCAGGACAGCCCCGCCAGAGAGGCCAGCATCGTTTCCACCAGCGTACTGGGCACCGCACTGCTCAGTGGGCTGATCTGCGCCGGCGGGGTTCTGGCGGCAGGTCCGTTGAGCCTCGCGGTGTTCCATTCCGCCGACCAGGCGACGCTGCTGCAGGTCGCGTTCCTCGCGATGTGGTTCGCGAACATGGTGGAAGTCAGCTTAGTCTACGAGCGCATTCGCCAACGGGCCCGCTTCTTTTTCTACTATTCGACCGGCATCCTGGCCGTCAATCTCGGTCTCAACATCTATTTCATCGGATTTGCCGGGGCGGGCGTCTGGGGCTTTATCTACAGCAAGCTGATCGTCACGTCCGTCGGAAGTGCGTTCCTGCTCTACCGGGTCCTGCGCGAGGTGGGCCTGCATTGGCAGCGGGCCTATGTCCCGCAATTCGTCCGGCTTGGCCTGCCGCTCCTCGCCGCCAGCGTTTCCGCCTTCGCCATTCACTTCTCGGATCGCTTCTTCCTGGCGGGTGCGGTCCCGCTGGCCGAACTCGGAAAATATTCCCTGGCCTACCGGTTCGCCATGCTGGTCAGTGTTCTTATCGGCGAGTCTTTCTACCGGAGTTGGGGCGTCACCCTGTATCGCTTCGCCCGGGAGGACGGCTGGAAGGAACGGTTTGCCCGTGTCGCCACCTATCTCATCTTCGCGCTGTATCTGACCGGGCTGGCGATCTCGCTGATGGCGCCGGAGTTGTTCAGCTTCATGGTTCCGCGGAGTTTCTATCCGCCCTATCTGCTGCTGCCGATCTTGGTGGCTGGTTATCTGTTTCGCGAGACCGGGGATTTTTTCCGGAGCCTGCTGCTGATCAACAAGCGGGCCAGCATGGTCGGGGGCGTGTCTTTTTTCGGCGCGGTTGTGAACATCCTGCTCAACTTCGCGCTGATCCCGACCCTCGGCATCTACGGTGCCGCCCTGGCCACTCTGGGAACCTGGGTCGTCTACATGCTGGTGTTCTGGGTCATCGCGTGGCGAGAGCACGGGGTACCGGTCAGCGTCCTCGCCTTTGCCAAGATCAACCTGTTCGCCTTCGTCGTCTTCGCTCTCAGTGATCGGCTGCGATTGGACTTATTTTCCATCCAGACCACCATGGATTTCCTCTGGCTTGCCTTGTTCGGTATCCTTTGCTTGATGTTGTATTTTTCGCGGAGGGAAAGGACTGAACTCCTGTCCATCGTCAAATCCCAGGTCATGCGTCTGATCGGCGCGCGGCCCCAGCCCTTCAACGACCCAGAATCCGGGTTACCGACCGTCGTGATGCTCGCCTACTATTTCCCGCCGGAGAACGTCATCGGCGCCGCACGCCCCGGCCGGTTTTCGAAGTATCTGTCACGTCTGGGTTTTCCGATCACCGTCATATCGCAATGGATTGGCGGGCCCGAAACCGACAGTCCGCAAGCCGAGTGCCGCCCGACGAGCAGCCCGTCGCATAGCGAGAAGCCCGCGCACGTAACCACGATCCGCGTCCCATATCCACGGAGCGCTCACGGTGCGGCATATCGCACAAGCCGGCTTCTCGGCCTGCTCACCCGCTACCTGCTGCCCTATGACGATCGCCTGCCGTGGATACCCTTTGCCTACAGGGCAGCCGCGTCGACGGTGGCGGATAATCCGAATGCTGTCGTCGTTTCCAGCCATCCACCAGTGGCTACTCATCTGGTGGCGCTGCTCCTGAAGTTCCGACATGGCAGACGCTGGATCGCGGATTTCCGCGACCCACTGGCGAGGAACCCGCTTCGGACATCGAAACGGGCGGTCATGCTTGACGCAATCTTCGAAAGGCTGATCTTCCGGTATGCGGATATCGTCATCGCGAACACCGATGCGGTCAAACAAATCTGGCAGGATCGCTTCCCGCAATGGCGTCACAAGATCCACCTCATCTGGAACGGCTTCGACCCAGAGGACGGGATCGTCCCCAAGCCAATCAGCGCTCGCACCCAGCGGACAATCGCCCATATCGGTACTGTCTATGGCGGGCGTACTCCCTGGCCGCTGATCGAGTCACTGGACCGCCTGATCTCGGCCGGGAAAATCCCCGCTGAGAGCATCCAGCTGCGCCTTCTCGGCCCTATCCAGAACCAGTGCCTCGATCCCACCGCCGGTCCATTCCAGCGGCTCATGGCCTTGGGTTCTCTGCACGTCGACGACAGGATGGCGCCGCAAGCCGAAGCGAGAAACGAGATGCTGAGCGCCGATTATCTCCTGCTGCTCGACATCGTGGACAATGAGGTGCCCGGCATTCAATTGCCGGCCAAGATCTTCGACTACATTCGTGCATGCCGGCCGGTGCTGGCCTTCACCCCGGCGGATTCCGTTATTAACCGGGTGCTGGCCACAGCCGGAATTCCCTGCATCTGTATCGCCCCCTCGGCGCCCGCGGCAGAAATGGACCGCGCCATCCTGGACTTTCTCGCCCCACCCCGAACCGAGGTGCAGCCCAGCGAAACATTTTGGCACAATTTTGACGCGGCCAGTCAGACCTATATCCTGGCCAATCTTATCTCCAAGATCTCGCTCCGTGGGACGACCGCGGCAAAACCGGCGCAGCAAGGCTGAGCCGGTGGTGCATCGCGCGACCGGTAGACCTGGATAACCTGCCTTTGCCGGCCACGAGGATCATGCGTGGGTGGGCAATGCCAGTTCCCGGCATGAACCCGGATTCGTGGCATCTGGATCGAGAACTCTCGTAGTTTCGATTATATGTCCGAACCAGGCCGTCCGGCATTCCTCATGCGTATTGCGGCACGATGCCCTTTTCCGGTCGGTTTAAACCATGATCCCGATGGCATCGACCACGACCTTGTTCAGAAAGCCGTTCTTTTCCAGCCGGCGGAATTGCTTGTGACCAACCAGAAACGCAACGATGTCGGCGTCGCGCTGCGCCATCTCCGCGTCGACCAGGGAGACATTCTCCAATTGGCCAAGCGCCGGAGGCAGTTCTGTGATGTTGGGCTCCACCACCAGGACCCGTAAACCCTTTTGTTGCGCCAGCATCTGGACAATTTCCACCGACGGGCTTTCCCGCAAATCGTCCACATCGGGCTTGTAGGCAATGCCGAAGCAGGCGACCACCGGATCCCGAAAACGATCCGCCAGCTTCAGGATGCGTGCGCATACCCAATGCGGCTTACCGTCGTTGACTTCCCGCGCCACCCGGATGATCCGCGCGAGGTCCGGCGCGGCATCGACAACGAACCAGGGATCGACCGCGATACAATGTCCCCCCACGCCAGCGCCTGGCTGCAGGATATTCACCCTGGGATGCTTGTTCGCCAGTTCGATCGCCCGCCATACATCCACATTCAACCGCTCGCAGATCAACGACAGTTCATTTGCGAAGGCGATATTCACATCCCGATATGAATTCTCGATCAGCTTGACGAACTCCGCCGTCCGGCAATCCGTCAGGAAGGATCGGCCGGAGACGAAAGTTTCATACAGCGTCAATGCGCTGGCGGCGCATTCATTCGTCATGCCGCCGATGATGCGGTCATTGGACACCAGTTCGCGCACCATCTGCCCGGGCAGGATCCGTTCCGGACAATGCGTTATGAACACATCCGCGCCACCGACCTGCTGATAGCGCGGAAACACCAGATCCGGACGGGCCGCGGCGAGACGTTCGGTCAGCCGTTCGGTCGCACCGATCGGCGAGGTTAATTCAAGGATCACCGTATCGCCGCGCTTCAGGACCCCGGCGATCGAGTCTGTGGCCGCGTCCACATAGGACAGGTCGGGCTTCTTGCCGTCCTTGAACGGGGTCGGCACCGCCAGGATGAAGTAATCCGCCTCCACCGGGGTGTCTTGCGCCCGTAACCGGCCCACCTGCACCGCCGCCGTCAGCAGCATCTGCAGATCGGGCTCCTGGAAATGCGCATGGCCATCCCGGATCATCGCCACGACACGCGCATTGGTATCGCAGCCGACCACCTCATGACCGCGGCTGGCGAGCATCGCCGCCGTCGGCAAGCCGATATAGCCAAGACCGACAACGCAAACCTTGCTCATGGCCTCTGAAACTCCTCAATGGCATCGACAATCCGGCTCGCGGCATTACCGTCACCATACGGAAACACAGCCCGGGCGCGGTTTGCGTACTCGGCGGGATCGTCAAACAACGCATCCACCTTCTGACGCATCAGCAGCGGATCCGTGCCGATCAGTTGCACCACGCCGGTCGCCAGCGCCTCCGGGCGCTCGGTAATGTCGCGCATCACCAACACGGGCTTGCCGAGCGCCGGTCCCTCCTCCTGGATGCCGCCAGAATCGGTGATCAAAAGCGCTGCCCGCCCCATCAGGAACACCATGTCCAGATATTCCACCGGCACGATCAGGTGGATGTTCCGGTGGCTTGCAAGCCGCTGATGCACGACATCCCCCACCTGCGGGTTCAGATGAACGGGGTAGACCAGTTGCACGTCATCGCGCTCCGCGACCGCGGCCAGGCCGTCGCAGATGCGCTGGAAGCCTTCGCCGAAACTCTCTCGCCGGTGGCCGGTAACCAGCACCAGACGGCGGCCGGGGTCCAGAAACGGGTAGCGGGCAGAAATCGCGGCGGCCAATGCCGGATCCCCGGCTATGCGCCCGGCAATGAACAGGAGGGCGTCGATCCCGGTATTGCCGGTAACCAGCACCTTGCCGCGCCGGTTGTATTCGCGCGCCAAGTTCGCCGCGGAACTTTCCGTCGGCGCGAACATCAGGTCGGCCATCGCGTCGATGGAAACGCGGTTGAATTCCTCCGGCCAGGGGCGCTGCAGGTCGAAGGACCGCAGCCCCGCCTCGACATGACCGATCGCGGTCCGGGCATAGAAGGCGGCCAGCGCCGTCGCCATCGCCGTCGTGGTATCGCCATGCACCAGCACGATATCGGGCTTTGCTCGCGCCAGCACCGCTCCCATGCGCTGCAGGACCTTCGAGGTAATATCCGCCAGGGTCTGGTTCGGGGCCATGATCTCCAGGTCGATATCCGGCTGTTCGCCGAATGCCGTGAATACCTGATCGAGCATATGCCGATGCTGTCCGGTCACGCAGACGATCTGCTCAATGCCGGGGCGCGAACGAAGCTCCCGGACAACCGGCATCATCTTAATGCCTTCTGGCCGGGTCCCAAACACGGTCAGAACGCGCTTCTTCATGGGGATGTCGACCACATCGTGTTTTGACGCCACTTTATTGCAAAAGTAATACAAAATCCTGCGCTAGAAAAAGTCATGAACTTGCGGACGCCCGACGATAATACGCGCCAACAACAACCCTCTTGCGAAAGGCGGGATACAAGACAACGGGCGCGCGCACAAGTCACCGCCGCCCGTCTGGACACGGGTGCGGGCGCGTTGGCACATCCGGCTTTGCCAAGTCCTAGGTCCCACCTTCAATGGCTGAACCCAATCACCCGCAAGGATGGTACTGCAATTCCTTGTCAGCCATACGATGGCGTTCTGGCTTGCACTCGCACGCGACCTTAGTCCGATGAAATTCCAGGTTCAATATACCTTGAAGCACCCTCAATATACGTGCGGGTGCTTGAGACCATTCAAACCGGCAAGCAGCAGCGACAGCCAGAACTTGCAACAATAGAGCAACCGGCCTCCAACACCGCACCGGGCTCGGCCCGACGACCAGCCTCATGCTACTCACATTTTCGTAAATAGACCAAAGATTGCCGAATATTAACTTATCCGACGCCGGAGCGGCCTTCAGGCTAGAGCATTATCGGATCATGTTCTTCACATGATCCGATAAAAATGCTCGCCAAAACAAAGACTAGAGCAGGAGCGGCGATTCTACCTGAGCCGATCATGCTCTAGTCCGTTCAGCGATCACCGGCCCCGTGCATCGCCAGAATGCCGTGACGGAAGCTGGCCCAGTCGCTGGTGATCACCAGATAGCACAGCACCCAGAGCACCAACGCCACCAGCGTGTTGGCCAGCACGATCCGCCAGATCCGGACCTGTTCCGGTGCCCCGCGCCAGCCGGTGCGCTCATCCGGCGCGGCGACCGGGCGGCCGAAGAACGGCAGCACGGCAAATAGCCCGATCCACCAGATCACCGCATACAGCAATAGTCCGACAATCCAGTCCATGGCCCGTCAAACCCGCAGCAAATGCACGTCCACCAGAGGACGCTTCTGGAAGCGCTTGCCCAGAGCCCGGCGCAGCGCCGAGCGCGCGGCATCGGCCAGGGCGGAATCGTCGCGGCGCAGCGCCACCGGCAGATCGGCCAGGGCGGAGGCGAAATCGCGGCTGATCCGGTCGGTCTCCGGGTCCTCCGGTTCATACAGGCCGGGCGCGCTTACCTGCGGCCGGCCGAGGATCTTACCGGCCCCGTCCACCGCCAGGCTGCCCAGGATCACGCCGTTGAACAACATCCGCCGGCGTGCAGCCAGCACCTCGCCATCCAGCGGCACCAGTCGGTTGGCGTCCAGCACCAGCCGGCCCACCGGCGCACTGTCGATCACCTCGGCCCGGCCGGGCGCGAGGCTCAGAATGTCGCCGTCCTCCATCAGGATCGGGCTCATACCCGCCTCCTGCGCCAGATCGGCATGGGCCTGCAGATGACGCCACTCGCCATGCACCGGCACCGAGTATTTCGGCCGCACCAGCTTGTACAGCCGGCGCAATTCGTCGCGCGCGGGATGGCCCGACACATGCACCAGATGATCGGCATCGGTCATCAGATGCACGCCGCGGCGCACCAGATTGTCCTGCACCGTGCCGATCGCGCGCTCGTTGCCAGGGATCATCCGGCTGGAGAAGATCACCGTGTCCCCTTCCCCCAAAGCCACGCGCGGATGCGTGTCCATCGCGATGCGCGCCAGCGCCGAGCGCGGCTCGCCCTGGCTGCCGGTCACCAGGATCAGGATGTTGTCGTCGGGGACGTCATCCACGTCGTCCTCACCGAGGAACTCCGGCACGCCCTTCAGGTAGCCGCACTCGCGCGCCGCCGCCTCGATATTGCGCAGGGACCGACCGACGATGGCGACGCTGCGCCCGCATTCCTGCGCCGCCAGCGCGATCGACTGCATCCTCGCCACGTTGGAGGCAAAACAGGTGATCGCCACCCGGCCCCGGATCTGGCGGATCAGGGCGGTCAGGCTAACGCGCACATCGTCCTCGGAACCGGAATGCCCCTCCACCATCGCGTTGGTGGAATCGCAGACCATCGCCAGCACGCCCTTGTCGCCGAGCGCCGACAGCGCCGCCTCATCGGTCGGCGGGCCGACCAGCGGCGCCGGGTCCAGCTTCCAGTCCCCGGTATGCAGCACGATGCCATAGGGTGTGGTGATGGCGACCGACTGCGCCTCGGGGATCGAGTGGGACATGCGGATGAACTGCAGCGCGAACGGCGCCAGGTCGATCGTCCCGCCACAAGGCACCACATGCACGCGCACCTGGTTCTGCAGACCCACTTCGGTCAGTTTCCGCCGCAGCACCGCGGCCGCGAACGGCGTCGCATAGACCGGGCAGCGCAGTTGCGGCCAAAGATGTGCCACCGCGCCGATATGGTCCTCGTGCGCGTGGGTAATCACCAGCCCGACCAGCCGATCGCGGCGTTCGGCGATGAACCCGGGATCGGCCATCATCACATCGACCTCGGGGAATTCGGAGCCGCCGAAGCCAATGCCGCAATCGATGGCCAGCCATTTACCGTCGCAGCGATAGAGATTGAGATTCATGCCGATCTCACCCGTCCCGCCCAAGGGCAGGAAGGCCAGATCACCGGATAGTACGTCCATATTCTTCTTTCTTAGAGGTGGAGCCGTCTGAGCTCCGACGATTATAGCCAGGATCGTTATAAATCGGGATCGTTCAGGCGTTGCCTGTCTTTTGATAATGTGGGGGTTGGGTTGCGATCCGCCAACATCCGCAGGCCGTCCAGGGTCAAATCGGGCTCGATCCGCTCGATCATCATCGTGCCCTCGGCGAACAACGGCGCCAAACCACCGGTCGCCACAACCTTCAGCGGACCGCCATACTCGGCCTTGATGCGCGTGACCAGCCCTTCGATCAGCCCGATATAGCCCCAATAGATGCCGGACTGCATCGCCGGCACGGTCGAACGCCCGATCACCGATTGCGGCCGCCCGATGCCGATGCGGGGCAGTCTGGCGGCGGCGTGGTGCAAAGCCTCGATCGACAGGTTGATCCCCGGCGCGATCGCGCCGCCGAGATAGGCGCCATCCCGGTCCACCACGTCGAAGGTGGTGGCGGTGCCGAAATCGACCACCACCAGCGGCCCGCCGAAATGCCGGTGCGCGGCCAGGGAGTTCAGCAACCGGTCGGCGCCGACTTCCTGCGGCTGCTCAACCTTGATCTCGAACCCCCAGTCCAGGTTGGCCCGCGCCACCAGCGGTTCGGCATGGAACCAGTCCCGGCACAGCCGGCGCAGATGATACAGCGCGGCCGGCACCACGGTGCCGATCACCGCCCGGTCGATATCCGCCGGCTTCAAGCCGCTATGGGTCAGCAAGGTCAGCAGCCAGACGGCGTATTCGTCCGACGTGCGTTGCGGATCGGTGGCGATCCGCCAGATACCGCACCAATGCGTGTCGTCATGCACGGCGAAGACAACGTTGGTGTTCCCGGCATCGACAACCAACAGCACGCCGTCAGTCCCCGCGAACGGACAGCATCACCCGAACAGCACCTTCGCCGCCGCCTGCGCGGCACCGACGAAGGGGGCC
The DNA here is from genome assembly GCA_963839645.1 of uncultured Alphaproteobacteria bacterium. Classification (GTDB taxonomy): domain Bacteria; phylum Pseudomonadota; class Alphaproteobacteria; order Acetobacterales; family Acetobacteraceae; genus PALSA-911. The sequence goes on from CAWIVZ010000008.1 coordinate 577,786, forward strand.
GGGAAGATGAAGAAGAACAGCGTGAACAGCCCGGTCGCCGCCGCGACGATGGACAGGGACGCCGGGCGCGGATCGAACGCCTCGCCGCCGGCGTCGAAATACATCACCTTGATGATGCGAATGTAATAATAGGCGCCCACCACGCTGGTCAGCACGCCGATCACCGCCAGTGCCCACATGCCGCCCTGCACCGCGGCCAGAAACACGTACAGCTTGCCGAAGAACCCGGCCATCGGCGGCACGCCGGCCATGCTGAACATGAACACGGTCAGCCAGCCCGCCAGCATCGGGTCGGTCCGGCCGAGCCCCGCCAGGTCGGAGATCTTCTCCAGCGCGATGCCTTTGCGGCGCATCGCCAGGATGCAGGCGAAGGTGCCGGCGTTCATGAACACGTAGGTGACCATGTAGATCAGCACGCCACGCACGCCATCCGCGGTGCCGACCGCGAGGCCGATCAGCGCGTAGCCCATGTGGCCGATGGAGGAATACGCCATCAGCCGCTTGAAATTGGTCTGCCCGATCGCCGCCAGCGAGCCGAGCAGCATCGAGCAGACGGAAACCAGCACGATCAGCTGCTGCCACGATGCCACTAGATGCCCGAACGGAATGCCCATCACCCGCAGGATCAGCGCGATCGCGGCCACCTTCGGCGCGGTGCTGAGGAACGCCGTCACTGGCGTAGGCGCGCCTTCGTAGACGTCCGGCGTCCACATGTGGAACGGCACGGCGGAGATCTTGAACACCAGCCCGGCAATCACGAACACCACGCCGACGATCAGTCCGGTGGACGCGTGAGCCGGGTCGGCCAGCGCCGTGGCGATCTCGACGAAATCCATGCTGCCGGAGAAGCCGTAGACCAGCGAAATACCGTACAGCAGCAGTCCGGAGGCCAGCGCGCCGAGCACGAAGTATTTCAACCCGGCCTCCGAGGACCGGAGATTGTCGCGCGCGAAGGCCGTGAGCACATACAGCGCCAGCGATTGCAGCTCCAGGCCCAAATAGAGGCTCATCATGGAACTGGCGGACACCATGATCATCATGCCCGTCACCGACAGCAGCATCAGCACCGGGAATTCGAACCGCGACAGTCCCTCGGCCCGGTTATATTCCAGCGACAGGATCAACCCGAGCGCGGCCGCGGCCAGGATCAGCAATTTGGCGAAGCTGCTGAACGGATCGACGACGAACTGGCCATGATAGGCGCTGCCGGTGCCGGAGCTCAGCACGAGCATCGCCGCGACCAGATAGGCGCCGAGCGTCAACATGGAACAGGTCTGCGTCGCGTCGGTCTTGCGCAACACGCCGATCACCAGGATCGCCATGCCGCAGCAGGCCAGCACGATCTCCGGCAGCGCCAGCGCCCAATTCAGGTTTGCGGCATTCATTGGGGCAGCACTCCGCTCATCCCGGCATTGGCCATCTTGACGGTCTGTTCGAGTGAAGCGGTGTGGTGGCGGACCATATCGGCCACGCTGGCATCGAAGAACCCGGTGAAGCTGGAGGGGTAGATGCCCATCCACAGCGTCAGCAGGATCAGCGGCACGAACACCGCGTATTCGCGCGGCGACAGATCGAGGATGGTCTTCAGGTCCGCCTTGGTCAGCCGCCCGAAGATCACCCGGCGATAGAGATACAGCATATAGGCCGCCCCCAGCACCATTCCGGTCGCGCCCAGCATGCCGAGCCAGAAATTCACCTGCACCGCGCCGGTGATCACCAGGAACTCACCCACGAAGCCGGCAGTACCCGGAAGGCCCACGCTCGCCATGGTGAACAACATGAACACCAGCGCATAGCCCGGCATGCGATCGGCCAGCCCGCCATAGCGGTTGATCTCCAGCGCGTGCATCCTGTCGTAGACCACGCCGACGCAAAGGAACAAGGCGCCGGCGACGATGCCGTGCGACAGCATCTGAAACAGCGCGCCCTGGATGCCCTGGGTGTTGAAGCTGAAGATGCCGATCGTCACCATGCCCATATGGGCGACGGAGGAATAGGCGATCAGCTTCTTCATGTTCTCCTGCGCCAGCGCCACCAACGAGGTGTAGATGATCGCCATGATCGACAGCGTGTAGATCAGCGGCGCGAAATAGGCCGACGCCTCCGGCAGCATCGGCACCGAGAAGCGCAGGAAGCCGTAGGCGCCCATCTTCAGCAGCACGCCGGCCAGGATCACGGAACCGGCGGTCGGCGCCTCCACATGCGCGTCCGGCAGCCAGGTGTGTACCGGCCACATCGGCACCTTCACCGCGAAGGACGCCAGGAAGGCGAGGAAAAGCCAGGTCTGCATCTTCGCCGGGAAGCTAGTGTGCATCAGCGTCACGATGTCCGTGGTGCCGGCGTAGCGCCACATCGCCAGCAGCGCGAGCAGCATCAGCACCGAGCCGGTAAGTGTATAGAGGAAGAACTTGAACGCGGCGTAGACCCGGTTGCCGTGGCCCCAGATGCCGATGATCAGATACATCGGGATCAGCACGGCCTCGAAGAACATGTAGAAAACCACGAAGTCGAGCGCGCAGAACATGCCGACCATCATCGTTTCCAGGATCAGGAACGACAGCATGAACTCGCGCACCCGGGTCTGGATCGACTCCCAGCTGGCCAGGATGCAGATCGGCGTCAGCGCGGTGGACAGCAGCACGAACAGCACGGAAATGCCGTCCACGCCCATCTTGTAGCCAACCCCGTATTCCGGCAGCCAGTTGACACTTTCGACGAACTGGAAACCGCCTTCCTGCGGGTCGAACTTCACCCACAGCACCAGCGAGATGAAGAACACGATCAGGCTGGTCCAGAGCGCGGCCCAGCGGGCGTTGGCGGCGACAACCGCCTCGTCGCCGCGGATGGTCATGATGATCAGCCCACCGACCAGCGGCAGGAAGGTGATCAGGGAAAGCAGGGGAAAGCCGGCCACGTTCATGTTGATACTCGTCACCGGAACAGCAGGAACACACTGACCAGCGCAACCACGCCGATCAGCATCGAAAACGCGTAGGCGGCAAGGGAGCCGGTCTGCAGCTTCACCGCCTGGCGCGCCGACAGGCCCGCGAGGCTGGCGACACCGTTCGGCATGCCGTCGATGATCAAGGTATCCCCGACCTTCCACAAAGAGCGCGCCAGCGCCATCGCCGGCCTGACGAAGATCGCGCCATACAGCTCGTCGAAATACCATTTGTTCAGCAGGAACCGGTAGATGCCACCGAAGCTCTCGGCGAGCCTGGCCGGAATGGTGGGGGCCAGGATGTACATCCAGAACGCCAGCGCGATCCCGGCAACGCCCATTACCAATGGTAGGGATTCCACCCAGCCCGGCACATGCTCCAGGTTGGCGATGATGTCGTTGCCCGGCCGGTTGAAGATCGACCCCTGCCAGAAGTCGCGCCATTCCTCGCCGATGAACCAGGTATGCAGCGCCATGCCGGCGAAGACCGCGCCCACCGCCAGCAGCAGCAGCGGGCCGATCATCACGAACGGGCTCTCATGCACATGCTCCAGCACATGATGGTCAGCCCGGCTCTTGCCGTGGAACGTCATGAACAGCAGGCGCCAGGAATAGAACGCGGTCAGGAACGCCGCCGCCACCGTGCAGAGGAAGGCATAGGTACCGACGCCGGAATGCGCCGCCCAGGTGGCGGAGATGATCGCGTCCTTGGAATACGAACCCGCCAGCGGCGGAATGCCGGCAAGGGCCAGGTTGCCGATCCACATCAGGATGCAGGTGGCCGGGATCAGCTTCGCCAGCCCGCCCATCTTGCGCATGTCCTGCTCGTCCGACATCGCATGGATCACCGAGCCGGCGCAGAGGAACAGCAGCGCCTTGAAGAACGCATGCGTGATCAGGTGGAACACCGAGGCCTGATAGGCGCCGACGCCGGCGGCGGCGAACATGTAGCCGAGCTGCGAACAGGTGGAATAGGCGATCACCCGCTTGATGTCGTTCTGCACGCAACCCACCGTCGCCGCGAACAGCGCCGTGGAAGCGCCGATGATGGTCACGATCGCCAGCGTCGTCGGCGCGAATTCCAGCATCGGCGACATCCGCGCCATCAGGAACACCCCGGCCGTCACCATCGTGGCGGCATGGATCAGCGCGGAAACCGGCGTCGGGCCTTCCATCGCGTCCGGCAGCCAGACATGCAGGCCGATCTGCGCCGATTTGCCGCAGGCGCCGATGAACAGCAGGATGCCGATCACCTCGAAGGCGCGGAAATCGGTGCCGAACAGGTGGTACATATCGTTCTGGTGCTCGGCGATGGACGCGAAGATCGTCGAGAACTCGATCGAGCCGAATTGGACAAACATCAGCGCCACGCCAACCGCGAAAGCGCACGTCGGCGATGCGGTTGACCAGGAACGCCTTGATCGCGGCCGCGCAGGCGCTCGGGCGGTCATACCAGTAGCCGATCAGCAGGTAGGAACACAGGCCCACGCCTTCCCAGCCGAAGAACAGCTGCAGCAGGTTGTCGGCCGTCACCAGCATCAGCATGGAGAAGCTGAACAGCGACAGATAGGCGAAGAAGCGAAAGCGCGGATACTCGTCGTGGCCCATATAGCCGACGCTGTAGATATGGATCAGCGTGGACACGAAAGTGACCATCGCCACCATCGCCGCCGACAGCGTGTCGTAGCGCAGCGCCCAGGTGACATGGAACCGCCCGACATCGATCCAGGTGCCGAGTTGCAGCACGCCGGGATGCGCCGCGTCGGTCGCCAGCGGGAAGAACGCCAGGGCACCGCAGATCGCGGCCAGTATCATGCACAGGATGGAAACCGCCTGCGCGGCACGATCGCCGATCGCTTTGCCCAGCAGACCGGAGACCAGTGCGCCGAACAGCGGGGCCAGAACCGCGACGCCGTAGGCGAAAGGCGCGCCCATGATTGAACCGGTCATCATGTCAGCCCTTCATCAGTGTCACGTCCTCGACCTCGATCGAGCCGCGATTGCGGAAATAGATCACCACGATGGCCAGGCCGATCGCCGCCTCGGCGGCGGCCACGGTCAGCACGAACATCGCCATGATCTGCCCGGCCAGGTCGTTGAGCACCGAGGAGAAGGCGACGAAATTCAAATTGACCGCCAGCAGGATCAGCTCGACCGACATCAGGATGACGATGACGTTCTTGCGGTTCAGGAAGATGCCGAAAATGCCCAGCACCAGCAGAATGGCGCTGACGGTCAGATAATGGCCCAGGCCGATATGCATCACTCCGCCCATGATCAGCGAACCTCCGGCGAATGATGCGCATCGCCATGATTGGCATGACCACCGCCATGACCCTCATGCGCGTGCTCCAATTCGGGCACCGGCGCCGGCTTCGGCCGGTAGATCCCCAGCGTCTTGATCCCCGCCCCCAGCGCGACATCCACCATCTCCAGCGTATCGCCCGGCTGGCGCTCGTTCTGGTTACGGATGATCTGGTGGCGGGAGGTCTTGCGGTCGCGCAGGGTCAGCACGATCGCGCCGATCATCGCCACCAGCAGCACCAGTCCCGCCGTCTGGAACAGGAAGATGTAGTCGGTATAGAGCAGCCGCCCGATCGCGGCGGTATTGCTGCCATCCGCCGGCATGGCGGAAAACTTCACCGACATCGCCGCGGGCGCGAACTTCCAGCCGCCAAGCACGAAGATCAGCTCGGCGAACAGCACCGTGACCACGGCCAGCCCAACCGGCAGATAGCGCTGGAACCCCTCGCGCATGGCGACGAAGTCCACGTCCAGCATCATCACCACGAACAGGAACAGCACCGCGACCGCGCCGACATAGACGATCACCAGGATCATCGCCAGGAACTCGGCCCCCGCTATCAGGAACAGCGCCGCGGCGTTGAAGAACGCCAGGATCAGGAACAGCACGGAGTGCACCGGATTGCGCGCCGTCACCACCATCGCGGCAGAGACCAACAGGATCGCGGTGAAGATGTAGAAGGCGATGGCTGTGATCATCTGTAGGGCGCGTCCAGTTCGAGCCGGCGGGCCAGCTCCGGTTCCCACCGGTCGCCGTTCGCGAGCAGCTTGTCCTTGTTGTACATCAGCTCTTCGCGCGTCTCGGTGGCGAACTCGAAGTTCGGCCCCTCCACGATCGCATCCACCGGGCAGGCTTCCTCGCACAGCCCGCAATAGATGCACTTGGTCATGTCGATGTCATAGCGCGTGGTACGGCGGGACCCGTCCTCGCGCGGCTCGGCCTCGATGGTGATCGCCTGCGCCGGGCAAACCGCCTCGCACAGCTTGCAGGCGATGCAGCGTTCCTCGCCGTTGGGATAGCGGCGCAGCGCGTGTTCGCCCTTGAAGCGCGGGCTGATCGGACCCTTCTCATAGGGATAGTTGATCGTCACCTTCGGCTTGAAGAAATACCTCAGCGTCAGAGCCATGCCGGAGACCAGCTCTCCCAGCAGCATGCTCCGCGCGGTGCGGTCCAGGAATGCCACGGTTCAGGCTCCTCGCTCGAAAGAAATGTTACACGCCATGGGGCAGCCAACCGAAGGCCATCAGCACGCCTGCCGTCAGCACCAGCCACAGCAGCGAAAAGGGAAGAAACACTTTCCAGCCAAGGCGCATCAGCTGGTCATACCGGTAGCGCGGGAACGTGCCGCGGATCCAGATGAAGACGAACAGCAAAAAGCAGATCTTGGCGATGAACCACAGCGGCCCGGGGATCCAGTTGAACGGCGCGATGTCGATCGGCGGCAGCCAGCCGCCCAGGAACAGGATCGTCGTCATCGCCGACATCAGGATCATGTTGGCGTATTCGCCAAGGAAGAACAGCGCGAAGGACATCGAACTGTATTCCACGAAGAACCCGGCCACGATCTCGCTCTCGCCCTCAGGCAGATCGAACGGCGAGCGGTTGGTCTCCGCCAGCGTGGAGATGAAGAAGATGATGAACATCGGGAACAGCGGCACGCAGAACCACACGGTGGACTGCGCCCGCACGATGTCGGTCAGGTTCAGGCTGCCGACGCAGATCAGCACGGTCACGATCACGAAGCCCATCGAGACCTCGTAGCTGACCATCTGCGCCGCCGAGCGCATCGCGCCCATGAACGGATATTTCGAATTGCTGGCCCAGCCGGCGATGATGATGCCGTAGACGCCGAGCGAGCTGATCGCGAACAGATAGAGCACACCGACATTGATATCGGCGATCGCCCAGCCGTCGTTCACCGGGATCACCGCCCAGGCGATCATCGCCAGGGAAAAGGTCAGCATCGGTGCCAGCAGGAACAGCCCGCGATTGGCGCCCGACGGGATGATCGTTTCCTTCATGATCATCTTCAGCGCATCGGCGAACGGCTGGAACAGGCCGAACGGCCCCACCACGTTCGGGCCGCGGCGCAGCTGGATGGCGGCCAGCACCTTGCGCTCGGCCAGAGTCAGATAGGCCACGCCGATCAGCAGCGGCACCAGCAGCGCCAGCGCCTGGGCGAACACAACGATCAGATGCCCAATGGGCGTGTGGAAGAATTCCAACATGCCCCTACTCCGCCGCCAGCTTGGCCGCGGGCGCGTACGTCGCCGTGCATTCCGCCATCGTCGGGCTCGCCCGGCTGATCGGGTCCGTCTCGTAGTAATTGGCCACCGCGTCGGTGAACGCCGCGTCGCTCATCGCGCCCGGCGAGCGGGCGGGAACCGCAACGCCCGGCCCGGTCAGATCAGCACAGGGGAAACGCGGCAGGAAGCCGACGCGGGCAAACACCGGATTGACCTTCTCCAGCCGCGCCCGCAGCGCATCCAGGGTATCGTATGGCAGGGTCTTGCCGATCACCGCGCTGAACGCGCGCAGGATCGTCCAATCCTCCCGCGCATCGCCGGGCGGGAAGATCGCCAGCGCGCCGCGCTGCACCCGCCCCTCGGTGTTCACATAGGTGCCGTTCTTCTCGGTATAGGCCGCCCCCGGCAGGATCACGTCCGCCCGCGCCGCGCCGGCATCGCCGTGGTGACCCTGATAAACAACGAAGGTGTTGGTGCCGATCCGCGCGGTGTCGAACTCGTCCGCCCCCAGCAGCCACAGCACATCCACGCCGCCGCCCATCATCCCAGCCACACCCTTGCCGCCAACGCCCGGTCCGGTGCCCGGCACGAAGCCGAGATCGAGCGCACCCACGCGCGACGCAGCGGTGTGCAGCACGTTAAAGCCATGCCACTCCGCGCCGAGCGCGCCGCTCTGCGCCGCCAGCGTCCAGGCTCCATCCAGCACCGCCTCGCCATCGGCGCGCATCAGCGCACCCTGGCCGACGATGATCATCGGGTTTTTCGCTGCCTTCAGCACTTCCGCGAACGGATGATTGCCGTCGAGCAATGCCTTCAGAACGGCAGGACCATCGCCAAGATGCTCGGCGCGATAGGTCAGATCGGCGAAGGTGCCGATCACGGCAATCGGAATATTCGCCGCGACATAGCGCTTGCGGATACGCGCGTTCAGCACCGGCGCCTCATGGCGCGGGTTGGAGCCGATGATCAGGATCGCGTCCGCGTCCTCGATCCCGGCAATCCCGGTGTTGAACAGGTAGAAATCGCGCCGCGAGCCATCCAGCTTCTCGCCGTATTGCCGGCAATCCAGATTTACCGAGCCCAACGCGCCCATCAGGTCCTTCAGTGCCAGCATGCTCTCGGCATCGCAGAGATCGCCGGCGATGGCGCCGATCCGGTCGCCTTCCTTGCCCTTCAACTTCGCAGCGATCGTGGCAAATGCCTCGTCCCAGCTTGCCGGGTGCAGCTTGCCGTCCTTGCGGACCCAGGGCTTGTCCAGCCGGCGGCGGCGCAGGCCGTCCAGCGCGAAACGCGACTTGTCGCCCAGCCACTCCTCGTTCACGTCCTCATTTAGCCGTGGCAAAATGCGCAAAACCTCGGCGCCACGGGTGTCGATGCGGATGTTGGCGCCGACGGCATCCAGCACGTCCACGCTGTCGGTCTTCTTCAACTCCCACGGGCGGGCGGTGAACGCGTATGGCTTGGAGGTCAGCGCGCCGACCGGGCAGAGGTCGATCAGATTGCCGGACAGCTCCGTGGACAGCGCCTTTTCGACATAGGTGCCCACTTCCATCGTCTCGCCGCGCCCGGTGGCGCCGAGTTCGGACACGCCGGCCACCTCGGTCGCGAAGCGGATGCAGCGGGTGCAATGGATGCAGCGCGTCATCACGGTCTTGACCAGCGGACCGAGGTCCTTGTCCTTCACCGCGCGCTTGTTCTCGTCATAGCGCGAATGGTCGGTGCCGTAGCCGACCGCCTGGTCCTGCAAATCGCACTCGCCGCCCTGATCGCAGATCGGGCAATCCAGCGGGTGGTTGATCAGCAGGAATTCCATCACCCCGCGGCGCGCCTTGCGCACCATCGGGCTGTCGGTATGCACGACCATGCCATCGGCCACCGGATAGGCGCAGGACGCGAACGGCTTCGGCGGCGCCTTCTCGATCTCCACCAGGCACATGCGGCAATTGCCGGCGACCGACAGGCGTTCGTGATAGCAGAAGCGCGGAATTTCGATGCCCGCGGCCTCGCAGGCCTGGATCACGGCGGAGCCGTTCGGAACCTCAACCTCGATGCCGTCGACGGTGACTTTGGCCATTGCTCTACTCCGCCGCCAGCTTGCTTATCGGCGCGCGCCCGGCCTTGTAGGCGGCGATGCGCTCCTCGATCACCGGCCGGAAATGCCGGATCAGGCCCTGGATCGGCCACGCCGCCGCATCGCCCAGGGCGCAGATCGTATGCCCCTCGATCTGCCGGGTCACCTGCTCCAGAACGTCGATCTCGGCAACCTCCGCGCGGCCCTGCACCATGCGGTTCATCACCCGCATCATCCAGCCGGTGCCCTCGCGGCACGGCGTGCACTGGCCGCAGCTTTCATGCTTGTAGAATTGCGCCAGCCGCGCGATCGCCTTGATCAGGTCGGTGGACTGGTCCATCACGATCACGGCGGCGGTGCCGAGCCCGCTGCGCGCGGCGCGCAGGCTGTCGAAATCCATCAGCATGTCGTCGCAGATCGCCTTCGGCAGCATCGGCACCGAGGACCCGCCGGGGATCACCGCCAGCAGATTGTCCCAGCCGCCGCGCACGCCGCCGGCATAGCGGTCGATCAGCTCGCGCATGGGAATGCCAAGTTCCTCTTCCACATTGCACGGCTTGTTCACGTGGCCGGAAATGCAGAACAGCTTGGTGCCGGTGTTGCCGGGCCGGCCGAGGCCGGAGAACCAGGCCGCGCCGCGGCGCAGGATGGTCGGCGCCACCGCGATCGACTTCGACATTGTTCACCGTGGTCGGGCAGCCATACAGGCCGACGGCGGCAGGGAACGGCGGCTTCAGCCGCGGCATGCCCTTCTTGCCTTCCAGGCTTTCCAGCAGCGCGGTTTCCTCGCCGCAGATATACGCGCCGGCGCCGCGATGCAGGTAACAATCGAAATCATAGCCGGACCCGCAGGCATTCTTGCCGATCAGCCCGGCCTCATAGGCCTCGTCGATCGCCGCCTGCAGATGCAGCGCCTCGTTGTAGAACTCGCCGCGGATATAGATGTAGGCGGCATTCGCGCCCATCGCGAACGACGCGATCAGGCAGCCCTCGACCAGCTTGTGCGGGTCGTGGCGGATGATGTCGCGATCCTTGCAGGTGCCGGGCTCGGACTCGTCGGCATTGACCACCAGGTAATGCGGCCTTCCGTCCGAGGTCTTCGGCATGAACGACCATTTCAGGCCGGTCGGGAACCCCGCGCCGCCACGCCCGCGCAGGCCGGAGGTCTTCATCTCCTCCACGATCGCGTCGCGCCCGCGCGCCAGGATCGCCGCCGTGCCGTCCCAATCGCCGCGCGCCAGCGCGCCCTTCAGGCCCCAGTCGTGCAGGCCATACAGGTTGGTGAAGATGCGGTCCTTGTCGTCGAGCATCGCATCACTCTCCAGCGGAGGTGGCGGGGAATTGCAGCGTCGTCAGCGTCGTCCGGCCCGCCCTCGGGGGCCGAGGTCTGCCGGCCCTTGGCACGAGCCCGACCGGCGGCTGCGTGCCGCGCCTTCAGCGCTTCCAGCAACTCGACCGTCGAGGACGCGTCCATGTCCTCGTAGAAGTCGTCGTTCACCTGCAGGATCGGCGCATTGACGCAGGCGCCGACGCACTCGACCTCGGTCATGGTGAATTTGCCGTCCGCACTTGTCTCGCCCCAGCCCTGAATGCCCGTCACCTTGCGGCAGGCCGCCACCACGTCATCGGAGCCGCGCAGCCAGCATGGCGTGGTGGTGCAAAGCTGCAAATGCCAGGTGCCGACCGGCTTGGTGTTGAACATCAGATAGAAGGTGGCGACCTCATAGACGCGGATCGGCGCCATATCGAGCCGGCGCGGCGATCTCGTCCATCGCCACGCGCGGGATCCAGGCGCTGCCGGTGTCCGCTTCATCTGCCGCTGGGCGATATCCAGCAGCGGCAGCACGGCACTGGCCTGCTTGCCGGCCGGGTATTTCGCGAGGTGCTTCGCGATCTCCGCGTCGCTCTCGGCGTCGAAGGCGAACTCGGTCGGTTCTACGTTACTGGTTTCAGTCATGACTACCTGTCGATCTCGCCGAACACGATGTCGAGCGATCCGATGATCGCGCACCGCATCGGCCAGCATGTGCCGCCGCGCCATCGTCTCGGTTGCCTGCAAATGGGCAAAGCCGGTCGCACGGATCTTGCAGCGATAGGGGCGGTTGGTTCCGTCGGCACCAAATAGACGCCGAACTCGCCCTTCGGGCTTTCCACCGCGGTATAGGTGGCGCCGGCGGGCACGTGATAACCCTCGGTATACAGCTTGAAGTGATGGATCAGCGCTTCCATCGACCGCTTCATCTCGGCGCGCGAGCGGCGGCGAGAACTTGCGGTCCTGCACCTTCACCGGGCCCGGCTTCATCTTCGCCAGGCACTGCTTGATGATCTTCACGCTCTCGCGCATCTCGGCGATGCGCATCAGATAGCGGTCGTAGCAATCGCCGTTGCGGCCGACGGCGATCTCGAACTGCACCTCGGCGTATTTGTCGTACGGCTGCGCCCGGCGCAGATCCCATGGCACGCCGGATGCGCGCAGGCAGGGGCCGGTGAAGCCCCAGGCCAAAGCCTCCTCGGCGGTCAGCACGCCGATATCCACGGTGCGCTGCTTCCAGATGCGGTTGGACGGTCAGCAGGGCTTCCAGATCATCGATGAACTTCGGAAAGGTCTCGGCCCACTCGGCGATCTTGTCTTCCAGGCCGGCCGGCAGATCCTTCGCCACGCCGCCGGGGCGGAAGTAATTCGCGTGCAGCCGGGCGCCGGAAGCCGCCTCATGGAATTCCATGAGCTTCTCCCGCTCCTCGAATCCCCAAAGGCTCGGCGTGATGGCGCCGACATCGAGCGCGTAGGTGGTCAGGTTCAGCAGATGGTTCAGGATCCGCGTGATCTCCGCGAACATCGTGCGGATCCACTGGCCGCGTTCGGGCGGGGCAATGCCGAGCAGCTTCTCCACCGCCAGCGCGAACGCATGCTCCTGGCACATCGGCGATACGTAATCGAGCCGGTCGAAATACGGCAGCGCCTGGATGTAGCTCTTGTACTCGATCAGCTTCTCGGTGCCGCGATGCAGCAGGCCGATATGCGGATCGGCGCGTTCGACGACCTCGCCGTCCATTTCCAGGATCAGCCGCAACACGCCATGCGCGGCGGGATGCTGCGGGCCGAAATTGATCGAATGGGTGTCGATCTCGACCGTGCGGGTCGTCTTGGCAGCGATCTCGGCGGGGCTAGGTGTGGTCAATTCGGTCATCCGCTTAACCTTTGGCCTTGGCTTCTTCAGCCCGCTCGGTATGCACCTTCTCGTCGCCCGGCAGCGTGGTCATCGCTTCCCAAGGGGAGACGAAATCGAAATTGCGGAAATCCTGGGTCAGCTTGACCTTGTCGTAGACCACCGCCTTGCGGTCCTCGTCGTAGCGAACCTCGACATAGCCGGTCAGCGGGAAATCCTTGCGCAGCGGATGCCCCTCGAAGCCGTAATCGGTCAGGATGCGGCGCAAATCGGGCTGGCCGGAGAAGACGATCCCGAACAGATCCCACGCCTCGCGCTCCCACCAGGTCGCCACCGGCCAGATGCCGTGCACGGAGGGCACCGGTTTGGCTTCGTCGGTCGTCACGATCACGCGCAGCCGCTGGTTCAGCGACACGGACAGCAGGTTGTAGACGACGTCGAAGCGCTCTTCGCGTTCCGGCCAGTCCACGCCGCAGATATCCATCACCTGCTCGAAGGCAAAGCGCGGGTCGTCGCGCAGCGTCGACATCAGCCCGTACAGCGCATCGCGCTCGGCGAGCACGACGATTTCGCCCTTGTCGATCTGGCGTGGAGATGACGCCGGGCAGGCCGCCGGCCTCGGCGGCCAGGATCTCGGCGGGCGTGGGCGGCGGCGGAGCCGGCGCCGCTTCGGGGGCTGGTTCGTCAGCCACGGAGGATGGTCCCGGTGCGGCGGATCTTCTTTTGCAGCTGCATGATGCCGTACACCAGTGCTTCGGCCGTCGGCGGGCAGCCCGGCACGTAGATATCCACCGGCACCACGCGATCGCAGCCGCGCACCACCGAATACGAATAATGATAGTAGCCGCCGCCATTGGCGCAGCTGCCCATGCTGATCACCCAGCGCGGCTCCGGCATCTGGTCGTAGACCTTGCGCAGAGCGGGGGCCATCTTGTTGGTCAGCGTGCCGGCGACGATCATCACGTCGCTCTGCCGCGGAGAGGCGCGCGGGATGATGCCCATGCGGTCGAGGTCGTAGCGCGGCATGTAGGCGTGGATCATCTCCACCGCGCAGCAGGCCAGGCCGAAGGTCATCGGCCAAAGGCTGCCGGTGCGGGCCCAGTTCACCACCTTGTCCAGGTTGGCGACCACGAAGCCCTTGTCGGCGATTTCCCCGGTGATGCCCTTGATCACCGCGTCCTGCGCCGGGCCCGGGGGCAGTTCCCGTCCGTTCCAGGCGATCCCTGTCGCAGCGCTCATGACCCTACTCCCACTCCAGCGCGCCTTTGCACCACTCATAGACGAAGCCGATCGTCAGCACGCCAAGGAAGCCGACCATCGACAGGAAGCCGAACAGCCCGATATGCGACAGGCTGACGGCCCAGGGGAACAGGAACGCGACTTCCAGATCGAAAATGATGAACAGGATGGCGACCAGATAGTAATCGCACGTCGAATCGGCGGCGGGCGTCGTCGAACGCCTCGAAGCCGCACTCGTAGGCCGACAGCTTCTCCGCATACGGCTTCTGCCGCGCCGCGATCAGCGAGCCGCCTACCATCGCCAGGGCGATGACGCCGGCGATGACCATGAACACCAGGATCGGCAGATATTCGGTGAGCATCGGGGGTATGTCTCTTTCCGGTCCATACAAGGCAACACCGCGTGATCCGGTGCTGCAGAAGGCCATACATGACCTGACCGCATCCGCCAAGCTGTGCGATGCAGCATGACATTAGACACGTCAAGGTTGGACCGCCAGGGCCAAAACGACCGAAGCCTGCCCTCCTGGGAGGGCAGGCTTTCACCGGCGCATTTCGAGAAAACATGGCTCTGACGCCACGAAGGAAACCGTGACATCGAACTCACTACGCTGCTGGCGCGAGAGACGGGGCTCGAACCCGCGACCTCCGGCGTGACAGGCCGGCGCTCTAACCAACTGAGCTACTCCCGCAGCGGCAGCGAGGCGCAGCGTTTAGGCTGGCGTGGCTGCGACGTCAAGGCACGAAAATATCCGGGACCGACGACGCCGCATTTCGGCCAGCAACTCGCCCGGAAAGCCTCCGGGGAATGGGCGGTGACGGGCTCGAACCGCCGACATCCTGCGTGTAAAGCAGGCGCTCTACCAACTGAGCTAACCGCCCGCGCCGGAGAAGATCCCGATCAGGAAGCCTCCGATTATACCGGCACGGCGCAAAAGCAAAGGGCCGCCCGGGACATTCCCCGGGCGGCCCTGCGAGCCATCGGCCCGGTTGCCCGGGCCCGGCTAGCCGATGCCTAGTTCACCGCGTCCTTCAGGCCCTTGCCGGCCTTGAAGCGGACATTGGTGGACGCGGCGATCTGGATTTCCTCGCCGGTGCGCGGATTGCGCCCGGTGGTGGCTTCGCGCTTGGCGGTCGCGAAGGTGCCGAATCCGACCAGGCGAACCTCTTCACCGCCCTTGAGCGCCGCTTCGATTGCCCCGAACACGGCATCGACCACCTCCGCAGCCTTGGCGCGGGTCACGTCGGCCTGCTCGGCGACGCTGGCAATCAGATCCATTTTGTTCACGAAGTCGTTCTCCTACTCAGGTGGGGATAAGAAGCGGGCAGCTAGCACGAATTGGCGAGCATACCAAAAAACTCTAGAGGTGCGGTTTCCGTCTCGTCAACGAAACCCGAACGGTTTTCCGGGGAAAATGAGTAAAATATTACTCGAAAAAAACGACCCGCCGGCACCATGCCGGCGGGTCGCTCCTACTTTCGAGCCGTCTAGTGCGGCAGCGAGGCCGCGGTCGCCTCGGCTCCGGCAGCCGCCACCGGCTCCGGCGGCTCCACCCACTCGATCGCCTCCGGCTTGCGAACCAGAGCCTGGGCGATCACCTGGTCGACGTCGGCGACCGCGATGATTTTCAGGTTCTTTTTCACATTATCAGGGATTTCGGCCAGGTCCTTCTCGTTATCCTTCGGGATGAACACGGTGGTGATCCCTGCCCGCAAGGCGGCGAGCAGCTTCTCCTTCAGACCGCCGATCGGCAGCACCCGGCCGCGCAGCGTGATCTCGCCGGTCATCGCCACGTCCCGGCGCACGGGGATGCCCGTGAGCACGCTGACGATGGAGACCGACATGGCGACACCAGCGGACGGACCGTCCTTCGGCGTGGCGCCCTCGGGCACGTGCACGTGGATGTCCCGCTTCTCGAACAGCGTCGGCTTGATGCCGAAGCTGATCGACCGCGAACGCACATAGCTGAGTGCGGCCGACACGCTTTCCTGCATGACCTCGCCGAGCTTGCCGGTCTGCTTGATGTTGCCCTTGCCGGGCAGCAGCACGCTCTCGATCGTCAGGATCTCGCCGCCGACTTCGGTCCAGGCCAGGCCGGTAACCACGCCGACCATGTCCTGGTCCTCGGTCTCGCCATAGCGGAACTTGCGGACCCCGGCGTATTTCTCGAGGTTCTTCGAGGTAATCGCCAGTTTCTTGACCTTGGTGGTGACGATCTCCTTCACCGCCTTGCGGGCGAGGTTGGCGATCTCACGCTCCAGGTTCCGCACCCCGGCCTCGCGGGTGTAGTAGCGGATCAGGTCGTGCAGCGCCTCGTCGTTGATCGTCCACTCGTCCTTCTTCAAGGCATGCGCCTCGGACTGCTTGGCGATCAGATGCCGCTTGGCGATCTCCACCTTCTCGTCCTCGGTGTAGCCGGCGATCCGGATGATCTCCATCCGGTCCATCAGCGGCTGCGGCATGCGCAGGCTGTTGGCCGTGGTGACGAACATCACGTCCGACAGATCGTAATCCACCTCGAGGTAGTGATCGTTGAAGGTGGAGTTCTGTTCGGGGTCCAGCACCTCAAGCAGCGCCGAAGACGGGTCGCCGCGCCAATCCGCGCCCAGCTTGTCGATCTCGTCGAGCAGGAACAGAGGGTTGGAGGTCTTCGCCTTCTTCATCCCCTGCACGACCTTGCCGGGCATCGAACCGATATAGGTCCGCCGATGGCCGCGGATCTCCGCCTCGTCACGCACGCCGCCGAGCGACATACGAACGAAATTGCGGCCCGTGGCCCGCGCGATGGATTTCCCCAAGGAGGTCTTGCCCACGCCCGGAGGGCCGACCAGACAAAGAATCGGACCCTTTACCTTCTGGCTGCGTGACTGCACGGCCAAATACTCAAGGATGCGCTCCTTGACCTTCTCCATGCCGAAATGGTCGGCATCGAGCACCTTCTCGGCGGCCACCACGTCGTTGCTGACCTTGCTGCGCTTCTTCCAGGGGATCGAGAGCATCCAATCCAGGTAGTTGCGCACCACCGTCGCCTCGGCGCTCATCGGGCTCATGGTCTTGAGCTTCTTCAGCTCGGCCATGACCTTCTCGCGGGCTTCCTTGGTGAACTTGGTCTTCTTGATCTTGGCTTCGAGCTCGGCGGTCTCGTCCTTGCCGTCCTCGCCCTCGCCCAGTTCCTTCTGGATCGCCTTCAGCTGCTCGTTCAGGTAGTACTCGCGCTGGGTCTTCTCCATCTGCCGCTTGACGCGGTTGCGGATGCGCTTTTCTACCTGCAGCACGCCGATCTCGGACTCCATGTGTCCGAACACTCGCTCCAGCCGCTCACCGACCTTCGGCAGTTCCAGCAGTTCCTGTTTTTCCGCAATTTTCAGATTCAGGTGGCTGGCAACCGTGTCCGCAAGCTTGCTTGGCTCCTCAATTTGATTGAGCGAGACCAGCACCTCCGGTGCGATCTTCTTGTTCAGCTTGATGTATTGCTCGAACTGCGAAACCACGGTGCGCCCAAGCGCTTCCAGCTCCTTGGCGTCGCCGTCGGGATCGGGCATCGGCTCGACGACAGCCTCGAAATAGGCCTCGGTCTCCTTGAAGCTGGAGATCGACGCACGCCGTCCGCCTTCCACCAGCACCTTCACCGTGCCGTCCGGCAGCTTCAGCAGCTGCAGGATCGTCGACACCGTGCCGATCCGGTAGATGTCCTCGACCGAGGGATCGTCCTGCGCGGCGTTCTTCTGGGCGACCAGCAGGATCTGCTTGTCTTCCTTCATCACCGCTTCGAGCGCGCGGACGGATTTCTCCCGGCCCACGAACAACGGCACGATCATGTGCGGGAAGACGACGATGTCGCGCAGCGGCAGCACGGCCATCAATTCGGTTTTCGCCGGCCCGCCAGCGGCTTTCTTCGGCACTTCCGGCTTCTCGGGAGGGGTCCCGGAGCCCGATTCAGCATTATCCGTCATGTTTGACCTCCTAAAGGACGATCGGCGCGCGATTCGCCCAGATTGGCACGAACCGCACTCCCACAGGGCAAAAACCCCGCTTCTCGATGATGGATATCGTCAAGCAGGGGAAGCCGCACAAGGCCTTGACAAAAATCCACCGCGATACGCCACGAACCGCGTGTTTTCCTCAATCCAGCGCCCAATCAGGCGCTGGTTTCCTTGCGTTCCTGGCCGTGGATATACAACGGATTGGCGCGGGCCTCGGCGACCTCGCGGTTGATCACCACTTCCTCCACCCCGTCCAGGCCAGGCAGCTCGAACATCGTGGTCAGCAGGATCTGCTCCATGATCGACCGCAGGCCGCGCGCGCCGGTGCGCCGGGCGATCGCGCGGGTGGCGACGGAGCGCAGCGCGTCGTCGGTGAAGGTGAGCTTCACCCCCTCCATCTCAAACAGCCGGCCGTACTGCTTCACCAGGGCGTTCTTCGGTTTGGTAAGGATTTCCACCAACGCGCCCTCATCGAGGTCTTCCAGCGTGGCGACCACCGGCAGACGGCCAATGAACTCGGGGATCAGGCCGAATTTCAGCAGATCCTCGGGCTCGACCTCCTTCAGGATCGCACCGGTGCGCCGCTCATCCGGGGCACGGACGTCGGACCCGTAGCCAATGCCCGAACCCTTGCCGCGGGCGCCGATGATTTTCTCAAGGCCGGAGAAGGCGCCGCCGCAGATAAACAGGATATTGGTCGTGTCCACCTGCAGGAATTCCTGCTGCGGATGCTTGCGCCCGCCCTGCGGCGGCACGGAGGCCACGGTGCCCTCCATGATCTTCAGCAGCGCCTGCTGCACGCCCTCCCCGCTCACGTCGCGGGTGATCGAGGGATTGTCCGATTTGCGGCTGATCTTGTCGACCTCGTCGATATAGACGATGCCGCGCTGCGCCCGCTCCACGTTGTAGTCTGCCGATTGCAGCAGCTTGAGGATGATGTTCTCCACATCCTCACCCACATAGCCGGCCTCGGTCAGAGTGGTGGCGTCCGCCATGGTAAACGGCACATCCAGGATGCGCGCCAGGGTCTGCGCCAGCAGCGTCTTGCCGGAGCCGGTGGGGCCGACCAGCAGGATGTTGGACTTGGCGATCTCGATGTCGTTGTTCTTCTGGCCGTGCGCCAAACGCTTGTAGTGGTTGTGAACCGCGACCGAGAGCACCTTCTTGGCGTGATCCTGGCCGATCACGTAATCGTCCAGCACCTTGCAGATTTCACGTGGCGTTGGCACGCCGTCGCGGGACTTGACCAGATGGGTCTTGTGTTCCTCGCGGATGATGTCCATGCACAATTCGACGCACTCGTCGCAGATGAACACCGTCGGGCCGGCGATCAGCTTGCGCACTTCATGCTGCGATTTGCCGCAGAACGAGCAGTACAACGTATTCTTCAAATCAGCCGGTGGTTTGCTCATGTGCACTCCTGCCCCGGGACGTCCCCGGGTCGCCAACGTATAAGTCTAGACCCCGCCGGGGGAACCGGACAAGGACCCGTGCGGCATGACGGTGACGAAGATATGGCCCCGGCACCCAAGCCGGATCAAGTCCGCCCGGCCCAACGGCACGCCGTGACTGCGTCCGCAGCCCAGTCGAACATGCAGGATTTGGGCGCTCAGGTCTTGAGCGCCCCGCCCTTGTCGCCTGACTTGTCGGCATCGTCGCCGGCCGCCGGACGATTGAGCACAACCTCATCGACAATGCCGAATTCCAGCGCCTCCTGGGCGGACATATAGCTGTCGCGCTCCAGCTTGCTCTCGATCGCCTCGATCGGCTGGCCTGTGTGGTGGACATAGATCTCGTTCAGCCGCTTGCGAAGCGTCAGGATCTCGCGCGCCTGGATTTCGATGTCCGTCGCCTGGCCCTGGGCGCCGCCGGAGGGCTGGTGCACCATCACGCGGGCGTTCGGCAGAGCATAGCGCTTGCCCTTGGCGCCGGCCGCGAGCAGCAGGCTGCCCATGGAGGCGGCCTGGCCGATGCACACGGTGCTGACCGGGCTGCGGACATATTGCATGGTGTCGTAGATCGCCAGGCCGGCCGAAACCACGCCGCCGGGGCTGTTGATGTAGAAGGAGATGTCCTTGTTCGGGTTCTCCAACTCCAGGAACAGCAGCTGTGCGCACAGCAGCGAGCTTACCTGGTCGAACACCGCCCCGGTCAGGAAGATGATCCGTTCCTTCAGCAGGCGGGAATAGATGTCATAGGCCCGCTCGCCGCGCGCGGTCTGTTCGACCACCATCGGCACCAGCGAGTTGTTGTAGATCTCGACGGGATCACGATCCCTCATCAGCCTGTCCTTCTCAACTGCGGTTTCGCTCCCGCGTCCGGCCGGCGCCTCAGGCTAAACCCTGGAAGCGCCCGGCCATCCTGCGGCATGAAACCTGTCACTTCCTTAAATAGGCTGATCGCGCCGCGCGTCCAGTCACCCCATTTCCGGCATCCCAGCCCGGCCGGCGTTTCGCGTCAACCGAACCAGGGCATTCCAGCCAGGGTTCAGGCCGCCGGAGCAGCCACGGGATTGGCCGGGGGTTCGGCCACCAGTTCCTCCGGCGTGACGGTCACGTCGTTCACCGTCGCCAGTTCCAGGACGTAATCGACCACCTTGTCCTCGAACAGCGGGCCACGCAGCAACTCGGCGGCCTGCGGGTTGGCGCGGAAGAACTCCATCACCTGCTGTTCCTGGCCCTGGTAGCGCGACGCCTCCATGCGCATCGCACGGGTCATCTCGTCGGCGCCGACGGTCAGGCTGTTCACCCGGCCGATCTCGGCCAGCAGCAGGCCCAGGCGCACCCGGCGCTCGGCGATGGCGCGGTATTCGGACTTCAAGGTGTCCTCGTCCTTGGCCTTGTCTTCCTCGTCCAGCTTGTCGGCGGCTCGGTCGGCCTCGATGCGCTGCCAGATCTGGGCGAACTCGGCCTCGACCATGCCCTCGGGCGCGGGGAAGCTGGCTGTCGCGGCCAGCTGGTCCAGCAGCTCCCGCTTCAGCCGCATGCGGGTCAACTGGTCGTATTCGCGCTGCATCTGCTCGGTGATCAGGGTGCGAACCGGCTCCAGCCCCTCGAAACCGAGCTTCTTGCCCAGCTCGTCGTCGACCTCCGGCAGCTTGGCGGTGCGCAGCTTCTTGGCGGTGATCTCAAAGGTCGCGGCCTTGCCTGCCAGTTCCTTGGCGCCGTATTCCTCGGGAAAGGTCACGTCGATCATCCGGGTCTCGCCCGGCTTCATGCCGATCATCCCCTCGGAGAAGCCGGGAATGAACCCGGCGCCGCCGATCTCCACATCCATGTCCGTGCCGGTGCCGCCCGCGAAGGCCTCGCCGTCGATGCGGCCGAGGTAATCCACGGTCAGCACATCGCCGGTCGCCGCGGTGCGGGTTTCCAGCTCTTCCGGCGTCAGGTCGACCAGTTCGCGGTTGCGCGTGGCGAGCTCACCAAGCGCCTTGTCGACCAATTCCGCCGGCACCTCCGCCTTGCGGCGGGTCAGATGGATGGCCGCGAAATCGGGCATCGCGATTTCCGGCAACAGCTCCATTTCGACCTTGAATTCCAGGTCCTTGACGCCCTGGCCCTCGGTGTCGAGGCTGATCACCTCCACCTTCGGCTGCATGGCGGGGCGCAGGCCGCGGTCGGTCATCACCTTCTGGGTGGCCTCGTTCACCTGTTCCTCGACCACCTCGGCGGTCACGGCCGTGCCGTAACGCTGGCGCACGATGGTCATGGGCACCTTGCCGGGGCGAAAGCCCGGCAGGCGCAGGGTCTTGCCCAGATCGGCAAGGCGCGCGGTGCGGCGGCTCTCGATGTCGCCGGCCGGAACGACCACGGTGAAAGCGCGCTTCAGCCCGTCGGAGAGCGTCTCGGTAACCTGCATCTGTCAGGAAATCCTCAGTTAATCGTCGCCAAAATTCAACGCCGTCACAGGAACCCTCACCGCACCCGTTGTCGCGGCACCAGGCCGCGAGAAGGCACGAGAAAGGCCGCTCTCAGGCCTGTGGTGCGGGCGGAGGGACTTGAACCCCCACGGCTTGCGCCACCAGAACCTAAATCTGGCGTGTCTACCAATTTCACCACGCCCGCTCCCCACCAGCGAAGCGCAGCAAGAAGCCACGCACGCGAAGCCCGCCGGCGGCGCAACGCACGAAAGAGCCGGGGGACTTAGCGCAGGTGTCACGCCACGACAAGCGCCCGCGCATATCGGGACCGCCGGCAGCCGGCCGGCATTGCCCGGAAGAAAGTGGTGACGTGGTTAAAATGCAACTCAAGACTGTAGTGCATTGAATTATACTACCGCGATGAAGATTGCCGGGAGCCATTCAACCCCCCAGCGAGCGAGCCGGGGATCCGCGAAGCCAGACAACCCGACGCCAGATGCCCTCCCCCAATCCCGCGACTACAGCGTGGCCGCGGTGGATCGGGCACTCGACCTGCTGGAAGCCATGGTCCGGCTTGGACCGTCCTCCCTCGCCAGCCTGGCCGAGGCGACGGGATGCACCCGCAGCCTGGCGTTTCGCATGCTGCACACCCTGAAGCGGCGGGGGTTCTCGGTTCAGGACGGGGCACGCGGCCCCTGGCGGCTCGGCCATCGCAACGCCACGCTCGGCCGTGTCGCGACCGCACAGGGTGCCCTGGCGGCAGCGGCGCGGCCGGTTCTCACGTCGCTGGCCAAGGTCAGCGGCGAGAACACCTATCTGATGACGCGGGAGGGCGCGACCAGCCGGATACAGGCGGTGCACAAGGCCGACCCACGGCTGCGCCAACATGAGCAAATCGGCCAGATCCGCCAGTTGCACGCCGGACCGGGCCGGCTGTTGCTGGCCTATGCCCCGCCATCCCTGCAGAAGCATGCCCTGGCCGAGCGGCTGGCGCGCTTCACGCCGCAGACCCGGACCGACCCCGCCTGGATCGCCGCCGACCTGCTGCGCATTCGATCGCGCGGCTATCTGCTGACAGTGCAGGAGGTCAACGAAGGCGGCATCGACGTCGCCGCTCCCGTGCGCGAGCAGGGCGGCGAGGTGATCGCCGCCCTGTTCATCGCCACCTCGTCGTTGCGCACGCCCCTGGCGCAGGCCCAAGCCCTGGTTCCGACGGTGACAGCCCACGCGACCAGCCTGTCGCGCATCCTGGGCTATGCCGGCAAGAACCTGTAACAAGACGGCAGCGCTTGCGCCGATCAGGCTCCCAGCAACGCCTGTGCGCAGGCATCCAGGATCGCGTCGGTGTCCACCCCGTATTCGGCATAGAGGTCGGGCAGGTCGCCGCTCTGGCCGAAATGGTCCGGCCCGAGCGGCACCACGCGCTGGCCGCGCACCGCGCCGAGCCAGGAATGCGCCGCCGGATGGCCGTCCAGCACCGTCACCAGTGCCGCCTCGGGCGCCAACGCGCGCGAGAATGCTCTCGATATGCGCGCGTCGCCGCCCGATCCCCCGCCCGGCGCGCCCGCTTGGCGTCCAACCACCCGGCATGCAGCCGATCCGGGCTGGTGATGGCCAACAACCCCGCGCCGGGATCTTCGCTGCGCAATTCGGCAAAAGCCGCCTCCGCCTCCGGCGCGATCGCCCCCTGATAGGCAATGGCGATCCGCGCCCCCGGCGCCGGCGGAACCGCCCAATGCGCCCCGGCGATCACCGAAGCCGGATCCAGCACCCGCTCCGGTTGATCCAGTTGGCGGGTGGACAGGCGCAGCCACACCGCCGAGCCATCCGGCTGCTGCATGAAGTGGAACGCGTGGCGCAGCAGGATCGCGAGTTCATCGACATAGGCCGGCTCGAAGCTCGCCAGCCGGTCCGCCGCCATGCCGATCAGCGGGGTGTTGATCGACTGATGCTGCCCGCCTTCCGGTCCGAGCGTGATGCCGGACGGGGTGGAAACCAGCAGGAACCGCGCATCCTGGTAGCAGGCATAGATCAGCGCATCGAGGCCACGGTTGACGAACGGATCGTACACCGTGCCGATCGGCAGCACCCGCGCCCCCGTCAGCGAAGGAGAAAGCCCCGCAGCGCCCAGCAACAGAAACAAATTCTGCTCGGCGATACCCAATTCAATGTGCTGACCCTTCGGACTCATGCCCCAGCGCTGGGCAGACGCCAGCTTGGCATCGCGGAACACGTCGTTGCGGGTATGCCGGTCAAAGATCCCGCGCCGGTTCACCCACGGCCCGAGATTGGTGGAAACCGTCACGTCCGGGCTGGTGGTCATGATATGGTCGGCAAGTTCCTTGTACGGCCCCTGCGGCCGGCCGATCTCGGCCAGGATCTCGCCGAAACCGCCCTGGGTGGAGGCCTTGCGGCCGACCACCTTGGGCGCCGGCAGAAGGTCCGGCACGGCGACAATCGGCGCCGACAATTTGCGGCCTTCCGGTGCCAGCTTCTCGGCGAAGGGCACCGTGTCCAGAAACGCCTGCATGTCCGGTCCGGAAATATCCAGGCCCTCGAACACATCCCATTCATGGCCGGGACGAATCCCTAGCTGTTCGCGGAACAGTTCCATCTGCTCCTTGCTCATCAGCCCGGAGTGATTGTCCTTGTGGCCGGCAAAGGGCAGGCCCATGCCCTTGATCGTATAGGCTATAAAGCAGGTCGGCTGGTCGCCCTCGGCATCTGCCGCGCGCAGCGTCTCGATGATCGTCTCGATGTCATGGCCGCCCAGATTCATCATCAGCTCGGCCAGTTCGTCGTCCGACAGCGGATCGAGGATGCCGCGCACCCCCTTGGACCGGCCAAGATCGGTCAGCAGCGTCTGCCGCCAGGCCGCGCCGCCCTGGAAGGTCAGCGCCGAATACAGGCTGTTCGGGCAGTCATCGATCCAGGCGCGCAGCAGATCGCCGCCCTCGCGGGCAAAAGCCGCCTGCAGCTTGCGGCCATATTTGATCGTGACGACGTTCCAGCCCATGTCGCGGAACAGCCCCTCGATGCGGCCGAACAACCGGTCTGGAACCACAGAATCAAGGCTTTGGCGGTTGTAGTCGATAATCCACCAGACATCGCGAACGTCGTGCTTCCAGCCTTCCAGCAGCGCCTCGTAGATATTGCCCTCGTCCAGTTCCGCGTCGCCGCAGATCGCGATGTGCCGCCCGTGCGGCAGGCCGGGGCGCGACAGGCCGTGCAGGCGCACATAATCCTGCATCAGCGCGGAAAAGCTGGTCAGCGCGACGCCAAGCCCGACCGATCCGGTGGAGAAATCCACCTCGCCGCCATCCTTCACCCGCGATGGATAGGGCTGAATGCCGCCGAACTGGCGCAGCCCAGCCATCTTGTCGACAGTCTGCCGGCCGAACAGGTAGTTGATCGCATGAAACACCGGCCCGGCATGCGGCTTCACCGCAATGCGGTCCTGCGGCCGGGCGATCTCGAAATACAGCGCCGTCAGGATGGAGATGCAGGACGCGCAGGAGGCCTGGTGCCCGCCGACCTTCAGCCCATCCCGGTTGGGCCGGATGTGATTGGCGTTGTGGATCATCCACGCCGACAGCCAGAGCAGCTTTTTTTCAAGCTGCTTCAGCACGCGAACCCGGTCGCTGTCTGTCGCGGCGCCCGGGGTGGCAGTGGAAGTCAGCGCGGCAGATGGTGCGTTCATTATGTCCGTTTCCCTAGAACTTCAGACCCAGCCGCGCGCCAGGCGCCGCACCGTGATCGAGGCATTGCGCTTGCCCTCGCCGGCGTAATCCTCGTGCCAATCCTCGATCTTCTGCAAATCATAGAGGTAATTGACCATCAGGGTCGCGCTTTCCTTGTTGCCCTTGTCGGAGATGTCGCCGAGCGGGTTGATCCGCTCCACGCGGGCGCCGTTGGACAGATGGAAATGCGCGACCGGATCGCGCGCCCGCTTGCCAGCGCTCGCGCTCAGCAGATAGCCGGCCGAGAGCCGGGTCAGCACCGGCTCGGCGGCGGCCAGCAGTTCCGGTTTGTTGTGCCAGCCGCGCTGCTTCAGGATGGAGGCCAAGGCAGCCGCGCCGGTCTCGGCGTCCGGGCTGGCGGCACGCAGAGCCGCGGTCTCCTCCTCCGATAACAGGCCGTCCGCATCGGCCTTCAGGGTCTCATCCAGCCACAGGCGGAAGCCCGGTATGGGGGAAAGTGTGGCGAATGTTTTGATATTACGGAATTCTGCTGACAGAAGCTCGACCACCCGCTTGATCAGAAAATTCCCAAAACTGATGCCGGCCAGACCGCGCTGGCAGTTGCTGATGGAGTAGAAGATCGCCGTATCGGCGGCATGCGGATCGAGCAGCGGCGCGTCCTCGTCCAGCAGAGCCTGCACGCTGCCGGCGAGGCCGGTCACCAGCGCGACCTCGACGAAGATCAGCGGTTCTCCCGGCATGCGCGGATGGAAGAACGCATAGCAACGGCGATCGGAATCCAGCCGGTTCTTCAAATCGGTCCAGGAGCGGATGGCGTGCACCGCCTCGTAGCTGACGAGTTTTTCCAGCAGGGATGCCGGGCTCGACCAGTCGATGCGGGCCAGATCGAGAAAGCCGAGGTCGAACCAGCTCGCCAGCAGGCCGCGCAGATCCGAATCCAGCGCCGCCAGTTGCTTGTCGCCACGCGTCTTGGTCAGCAGCAGCGCGCGCAGATCGACCAGGAACTTGATCCCCTCCGGTATCGAGCTGAACTGGCTCAGCAGCCGCATCCGCGGCGCTTCGAGCGCGCGGCGCAGGCCGGCGGTGGCGGCGGCACGGCCGGCGGGGTCGGTCTCCGCCTGCACCGCGGCGACGGCGGCGGCGACGATTTCCGGATCCGAGTCAAAGCCGGCCAGGGTGCGCAGGAAATCGATCCGCCCGGCCTCGTCCAGCGAAAGATAGGTCGTCGCCAGGCCGGCGGTGCGGTTGCGCGCGCTCACCTCGCCGCCGCGGCCGTCCAGGCAGGCGCGCATCTGCTGCTCGATGCTCAGCGCCGGCACCCCGGGCTGGGTCGATGTGCGCTCGCGCCAAAGCGAGCCGATGCGGCGGATGGTGCGGTCGAACAGGCCGCCGGAGGTCGCGAGATCGTTCATAAAGGGCTCCTGGAAGATCAGCCCTTATAGCCTGTTCTGGTTACTTTCGTCGCGGGGGAAAGGCGGCACGCCGCCGGCTTGTGCGATCGCCGCGGAAAGCATTGGCGCGATGTCCTCGGCCAGCATGCCCGCCCCCGCCAGACGGGCGGCGCGGCCATGCAGCCAGGCACCGGCGGCGGCGGCGTCGAAGGCGCGCATCCCCTGCGCCAGCAGCCCGGCGATAATGCCGGCCAACACGTCCCCCGCGCCCGCGGTGGCCAGCCATGATGGGGCGGAGGCGTTGATCACCGCATGCCCGTCCGGTGCGGCCACCACCGTGTCGGGTCCCTTGAGCAACACAATCGCGCCGGTTTCCCGGGCCGCCGCCCGCGCCGCTTCCAGCCGATTGGCGCCGACAGGGCCGAACACGCGGGCGAATTCCCCCTCATGCGGCGTCAGCACCGCCGCGCCGCGCAGCGCGGCGGGATCGCCGGCGCAGGCGGTGAAGGCGTCGGCGTCGGCGACCACCTGCCGGCCCGAGGCCAGCAGCACCGGCAGCGCGGCACGGGTCGCCTCGATCCCGAGGCCGGGGCCGCAGACCCAAACGTTGCGGCGGGGATCGCGCAGCAGCGTCTCGACCGGTCGTTCGTCCACCAGCACGCCGGCGGCGCCGGCGCGGTACAGATCGCCGTTGCCGTGGGCGGCGATGGTCAACATCCCGGCCCCGGTGCGCCGCGCCGCCTCCGCCGCCAGCCGGGCCGCGCCGGTCATGGCTGCGCCGCCCAGGATGGTTACATGGCCCCGGCTGTATTTGTGCCCGTCCAGCCGCAGCGGTGGAACGCGCCAGAGGCTGGGCAGGTTGATCCGGCAATCAGGCCGTATCTCCGCCAGCACCGCGGCCGGCAGACCGATATCGGCCAGCACCAGTTCCCCACACAACCGCCGCCCCGGCAGCAGCAGATGGCCCGGCTTCAGCCGGAAGAATGTCACGGTCAGGTCGGCTTGCGGCGCGAAGCCGCGCACCGCGCCGGATGCGCCATCCAGGCCGCTCGGCACGTCCACCGCCACGACGCGCGATGCCGCGGCCAGGGTCTGCGCCGCCAGCCCATCGACGTCGCGCGCCAGTCCGGCGCCGAACACCGCATCCACCACCAGCGCCGCGCGTGCCGCCTCCGCCGGGGTAAAGACGGTCATCGGGCCGTGCCACCCGGCTGCCGCCCAGGCGGCGTCCGTCCCCACCCGCGGCGGCGCCAGCGCGGCGACCGTGACCGGCCAACCTTCCTGCTGCAAATGCCGGGCGATGACATAGCCGTCGCCGCCATTGTTGCCGGGGCCGCACAGCACCAGCGTGCGGCAGGGGCGCATGCCGGGCCCGGATCGCCCGCGCCACCGCCCGCCCCGCGTGCTCCATCAGTTGTATCCCGGGCGCGCCCAGCCCCGGTGCCAGCGCATCGGCCCGGCCCATCTGCCCGGGCGTGAGCAGTTCCGGGCGTTGCAGCAGGTTGTTTTCCCAGGCGCTGTCGAATTCCATTCGACCAGTGTGCCAGACAAGCCGCGCAGGGTCGATTTCGACCGGTCCCGGATTGGTATCCCCTTCCAGCTTCCGATCGGATACTGTGCTGCGGCGCAGCAATGGAGTCGCAGCCGATGGCCATCGTGATCACGGTCGCCCAGCAGAAGGGCGGCGCCGGCAAGACCACCCTGGCGGCCCATCTGGCGGCGGCCCTGGCCGCGGACCGGCGCGTGGCCCTGCTGGACATCGACCCGCAGCGCAGCCTGTCGCGCTGGCACGCGCTGCGCGGCGCCCGGGCCAATGCCCCGGCTGAAATCCATCTGTCGCAGGTGTCCGGCTGGCGCCTGGCCGCCGAACTGGAAAAGCTCAAGCGCAGCCACGATGTCGTGCTGATCGACAGCCCGCCGCAGATCGACACCGATGCCCGCCTGGCGATCCGCAGCGCCGACCTGGTGCTGGTGCCGGTGCAGCCCAGCCCGCCCGATCTCTGGGCCGCCGAGGGCACGCTGAAGCTGGCCCTGGCGGAAAAGCGCCGCGCGGCCCTGGTGCTGAACCGCTCGCCCAAGGCTTCCAAATTGCGCAGCGCGGTGGAAACCGCGATCGCCCGGGAAGGTTTCCGGGTATGCTCCGCCGTGCTCGGCAACCGCGCCGGATTCGCCAACGCCTTCGCCGCCGGGCTGGGGGTGACGGAAGCCGCCCCGCGATCACTGGCTGCCGCGGAATTGCAGGCCCTGCTGGCGGAAATTATCAACGAGGTTGACACGAAATGATCTGGGCGATCGCGAAGGCCATCCACCTGCTGGGGGCGGTTATCTGGGTCGGCGGGATGTTCTTCGCCCTGCTGGTGCTGCGCCCGAGCCTGGCGGTGCTGGAACCGCCTCAGCGCCTGGCCCTGCACGGGCAGGTGTTCAAGCGGTTCTTCCTGATCGTCTGGCACGCCATGCCGCTGGTGCTGCTGAGCGGCTACTTCATGCTGTTCGGCTTCTATGGCGGCTTCGCCGGCGCCAGCCCGTATATCCACGTCATGCATCTGACCGGCCTGATCATGGCCGGCGTTTTCATCTGGATCTTCGTCGGCCCCTGGAAGCGCTTCCGCACCGACCCGGCCAGCCGGCCGGAAGCGGCGAACGCCATCCGCAAGCTGATCCTGGTCAATCTGGTCCTGGGCCTGCTGACCATCGTGATCGCAGGGATGATTAATTAGCGCTTCAATCCGAGCGAGACTTCCCGCCGGTAGATATATATCCCCGACGCTACCACGATCGCGATGCCCAGGATGTTCCACGCATCCGGCACTTCGTCCCACAGGAACATACCGAGCAGCGTGGTGTACAGGATGGCGCTGTATTCGAACGGCGCCACCAGCGTGGTTTCCCCGGTGCGGTAGCCCTCGGTCATCAACAGCTGCGCAATGCCTGAGATAACGCCCACCCCGACCAGGGCGGCTAACTGCATCGCATTCGGCGTCACCCATACCGGCACCGAGCCAGCCGCGGCGATGGCGGCACTGCCCAGACTGAACCAGGCGACGATGGTGACATTCGGCTCACCGATGCGGCCCATCTTGCGGATGGAGATCATCGCCAGCGCCCAGGCCATCACGCCCAGCACCACGAACGCCACCGCGCCCAGAGCCACCGGGTCATCACCCAATCCGCCATGCCCCATGATCTGAGGAATGGGGCGCACCATCACCACCACGCCGGCGAAGCCGACCAGGATCGCCGTCGCACGCCGCCAGCCCACGCGCTCGCCCAGCAGCGGCACCGACAGCACCGTCAGGAACAACGGCATGGCGAACCCCAGCGCCGTCACCATCGCCAGCGGCAGCATCCGATAGCCGTAGAACGACGTGACCATGCCAAGAAACCCATACATCGTCCGCACGGCATGGCTGAGTGGACGGCTGGTCTTCAGCGCCCGCCATCCGCCATGGCGCAGCAACAGGGGGGAAATTACCGCGAACGCCACCAGGCTGCGGAACAGCACGATCTCAATCGTCGGGATGCCCGTCCCGAGGCCCTTTACCAGCCCGGCGCTGAGCGCGAACGCGGCCGACGCGCCCAGCACGCAGAGGATTGCGCGGCGGCGTGCCGTCTTCAGCGCGGCGGGGGAGACAGCGACGGACGTTCCACTCATTGGCCTGGAAACTAGCCCAACCGGCCGGCCGCCGCATTGCCAAAGGAAGCGGAGTGGGGTTGCATTCCACGCGCACAGAAGGGGGGACGTCGAATGAACGATCGGTCGCGCTGGGACCCGGAGATGGTCGCCAACCAGCAGAAATTCGACGAGGCGGCCGCCAAATATCCGCCGGTGCAGCCGGTGCAGCCCTTGGGTCCGCACCGGCGCGTGAACGAGTTGCTGAACCTGCCCTACGCCCAGGGCGGCCCGGAAATGGCCGAGACCGCGGATCGCTGGGTGATGGGTCGCGGCAGGCGCATCCTGTGCCGCACCTACCGCCCGCACACCGACAAGATCCTGCCCACGCTGGTGTATCTGCATGGCGGCGGCTGGGTGTGGATGTCGATCGACACGCATGACCGGATCTGCCGCGAACTCGCCGCCGCGGGCCAGGTATCCGTGATCAGCGTGGATTACACCCTGTCGCCCGAAGCCCAATTCCCGCAGGCCATCGAGGAAGCCGCCGCGGTGGTGCGCCATGTCGCCGAACACGGTGCCGATTGGGGTCTCGACCAAACTCGCATCCTGATCGGCGGCGACAGCGCCGGGGCCAACCTCGCGCTGGGCACCACGCTGATGCTGCGCGACCAGGGCGGCCCGGCGATCCAGGCCATCCTCGCCACCTATCCGGTCTGCGACAGCAAGCTGGACACGCCGAGCTACCAGGAATTCGAGACCGGCTACGGCCTGACGAAGGAGCGGATGGCGTTCTATTGGTCCGTCTACGTGCCGCACGAAGCCGACCGGGCCCACCCTTGGGCGGCGCCGATGCGCGCCGACCTGCGTGGTTTGCCGCCGACCCTGGTCCTGCTGGCGGAACTGGACGTGCTGCGCTCCGAAGGCGAGGCCTTCGCCGCGAAGCTCCGGGACGCCGGCGTGCCGGTCGAGGTCGAAACCTACGCCGGCCTGGTGCACGGCTTCCTGCGCGCCACGACCATGGTGCAGAAAGCCCGCGACGCCGTGGCCCGCGCCGGCGATTGGCTGCAACGCGTGGGGGTGTGACGCCCTGGGGTGGAACCGCGGATGGTTTCGCCCGCCGCGATCAGGTGCCGCAAAACGTCCGCTGCACCAGCTGTTCGGGCAGCGGCGGCACGGCGTAGCGGGCGAAGGCCGGCTTGTCCTCGTAGGGCCGGGACACGACTTCGAGCAATTGCTCGAAGGGCGCGAAATCGCCCTGTTCGATCGCCGCGTTCAGCGCTTCCTCCACCAGATGGTTACGAGCAATGAAGGCCGGATTGACCGCCCGCATGGCGGCCGCGCATGCCTGCGCGCCTTCAGGCTCATGGCGGAGCCGTGCGTGCCAGCGCTCGGCCCACGCATCATACGCCGTCGCATCGGCAAACAATTCGCGCACCGCGGCATCGCCTTCCGCGCCGGCCGCCGCATCGCATAACTGGCGAAATGTCAGAGTGAAATCGGCCTGGTTCTCCGCCATCCGCTTCAACAGATCCTGCGCCAATGCCCTGTCGCCATCCCGCTCTGTCGCCAGTCCGATCTTGCGCAGCAGTCCAGCGAAATATGCCGCCTCGAAAGCCGGCCCGAAGCCGGCCAGCACTTCCTCCGCCGCCGCCACCGCCGCGTCCTCGTCGTCAGCCAGCAAGGGCAGCAGCGTCTCGGCCAACCGCGTCACATTCCAGGCCGCGATGCGCGGCTGGTTGGCATAGGCGTAGCGCCCGGCCTGATCGATCGAGCTGAACACCTTGCCCGGCTCGTAGGCATCCAGGAACGCACACGGGCCGTAATCGATCGTCTCTCCTGAAATCGACGTGTTGTCGGTGTTCATCACGCCATGGATGAAACCGATCAGCAGCCATTTCGCGACCAGGTCCGCCTGCCGCGCCACCACGCCCGCCAACAGCGCCCGGTACGGATGTTCCGCCTGTGCGGCCTTCGGGTAGTGCCGGGCGATCGCGTAATCCGCCAGCTGGCGCACCGCTTCCGTGTCGCCTCGTGCGGCGAAATACTGGAAGGTGCCGACGCGGATATGGCTCGCGGCCACCCGCGTCAGCACGGCGCCGGGAAGCATGGTTTCACGCCGCACCGCCTCGCCGGTGGTTACCGCGGCCAGCGCCCGCGTGGTCGGCACGCCAAGGGCCGCCATCGCCTCGCTGACGATGTACTCGCGCAGCACCGGCCCCAGCGCCGCCCTTCCGTCCCCCCTGCGGGAGAACGGCGTCGGTCCGGAACCCTTCAGCTGCACGTCGCGTCTGGCGCCATCGCGGCCGATCACCTCGCCCAGCAGCACCGCCCGCCCGTCGCCAAGCTGCGGCACGAAATTGCCGAACTGGTGCCCGGCATAGGCCAGCGCCAGCGGCGCCGCGCCCTCCGGCACGCGATTGCCGGCCAGGATCTCCACCCCCTCGGGGCTCGCGAGTTCGTCCTGATCCAGCCCCAGGCTGGCCGCCAGCCCAGCATTCACCCGCACCATCCGCGGCGCCGCCACCGGCGTCGGGTCCAGCCGCGCATAGAAATGCGCCGGCAGCCGGCTGTAGCTGTTATCGAACGAAAACCCGACCGGCATGCGATCCATCCTCAAAGCGCCTATGAGCATCTGGTTCCGCCGCGATCCGGGATCAACCCGGATCGCGCAAATGCCGCTACGGCCGCTATCCGTTCGCCAGCGCCAGCAGGCCCCGATGGCGCAGCAACGCCTCCGTTCCGCGGTTGCTCGCCGCGAAACTCCACATACAGACTCCATCGGATCGCGCGTATCCCCAGCCTCCAATATCCGCCGCAGCCGAGCCGCCACGGCCGGGTCGAACGGATCGCCGGCGGCCTCGAAGCAGCCGAACCCGTCGGCGTCCAGCACTTCCGCCCATAGATACGAGTAGTAACCGGCGGCGTAGCCGGCGCCGGCGAACAGGTGCTGGAAATGCGTCGGACGATGGCGCGGGCCGATCTCCGCCGGCATGCCGATGCCTGCCAGCACCTCGCGCTCGAACGCCGCCACATCCAGCCCGGCCGGATCGGGATGCGCGTGCAATGCCATGTCCAGCACGGCTGAGGCGGTATATTCGACCGTGGCAAAGCCCTGGTTGAAATGGCGCGCCGACAGCAGCCGCTGCAGCAACGGCTCGGGCAGCGCCTCGCCGGTCTCATGATGCCGCGCATACCGCCGCAGCGTTTCCGGCACCGCCAGCCAATGCTCGTAGATCTGCGACGGGAACTCGACAAAATCGCGCCGCACGGACGTGCCGGATTGCGACGGATACCGCACACGGCTCAGCAGCCCGTGCAGCGCATGGCCGAATTCGTGGAACAGACGTCTCCGCGTCATCGAAGCTCAGCAGCGTCGGCGTGCCGCGGGAGAAATTGTTGTTGTTGACGATGATCGGCGAAACCGCCTCGTCCATCGCCTCCTGGTCGCGGTAGCTGCTCATCCACGCGCCGGAGCGCTTGCCGGAGCGGGCGTAATTGTCGGCCAGGAAGACGCCCGACATGCCCCTGATCGTCCCGCACCTCCCAGGCGCGCATATCCGGGTGATAGACCGGAAATTTCCGGCTGCGGGACGAAGCTCAGGCCGAACAGCCGGGAGGCGGTATCGAACGCCGCCTGCTGGATATTCTCCAGCACGAAATAGGGCTTCAGCTCCGCCTCATCGATCGCGAACTCGGCCTGGCGCACGCGCTCGGAGTAATGCCGCCAGTCCCAGGGCTCGATGGCCTCGTTGATGCCGTCGCCACGGGCCACTTCCAGCAGCCGGTCCCGCTCCGCCGCCGCGCGGTGCGTCGCCGCCTTCCAAACCTCGTCCGTCAGGCGGGCGACGTTCTCGCGCGATGCCGCCATCGTGTCCGCCATGCGGAACTCGGCATAGGTCGGATAGCCCAGCAGCTTCGCCCGCTCCTGCCGCAGCGCGAGGATTTCGCGGGATCAGCACGCGGTTATCGTGCGGGCCGGAATGCTCGCCGCGCGCCACCCAGGCGAGATAGGCCACGCGCCGCAGATCGCGGCGGGTGGAGAAGGTAAGGAAAGGCTCGATCGAAGAACGCGCCAGGGTGATGGCATGGCCGGCCAGCCCCCGCTCGGCCGCCGCCTGGCGCGCGCCCTCGCGGACGAACTCCGGCAGGCCCGCCAGATCGGCCTCGGCCAGCGCCAGGTGCCATTCCTTCTCGTCATGCACGACGTTCTGGCCGAACTGGGTGTGCAGCGTGGCCAGCCGCTCGGAAATCTCCGACATGCGCGCCTTCTCCGCCGCGCCAAGCCGGGCGCCGTTGCGCACGAAGCCGAGATGCCGTCGCTCCAGCAGCCGAAGCGCATCCGGCGGAAGGCCGAGAGCGTGGCGCTGCTCATGCAGCGCGTCGACGCGGGCGAACAGGGCGGGATTGAGCGCCACCCGCATGCCGTGCTGGGCGAGTTTCGGCGCGAATTCGAGGTCGATCGCCTCCAGTTCCGGCGTGCCCAGGCTGGCGACAAGATTGCCGAATACGTTGCTGACAAGCTGCAGCAGCCTGCCGCTGCGCTCCAAAGCCTCGATCGTATTGGCGAAGGTAGGTGCGGCCGGATCGCCGCCAATCGCCTCGACCTCAGCGATATGCTCGCCCATGCCACGCTCCAGCGCCTCCGGAAAATGCTCGGGGCGGATGCGGTCGAACGGCGGCATGCCGAAGGATGTGGTCCAGGGCTCGAAAAACGGATTGCTGTTCATCTCTAAGTCGTGCCCAAGCGGATACGTCCGGTCAAGCAAACTCAGAGCGTCGCCATCACCCGGCCGACGCGCCGGATGCTCGCCAGCACTTCCTCCTGCGGCAAGCCGGGCCAATACATGCGGAAACGGAACTCCGTGGCGCCGAGTTCATCGCGATAGCGTTGCAGCTCATCGCGTACATAGGCCTCATCGCCGACCACGAAACGGTCCTGCGCGAACTGGCGGAACGACGCATCGCCGTCCGCGCCATCGAACCCGCCGAACCCATGGCTGGCATAGCGGGTATATTTGGCCGCGATCGGTCCCTTCGCCATCTCGATCGCCGCGTTCATCGACGGACCGCAGAAGCACTCGCGGGAAACCTGGCGCACATAATCGAGCGGCCGGCCGAGTTCCATCCGGGTCTGATGAAACAGCCCCCACCACTGCTTCATCTCGTCCATCGACATCGCCCCGGCGCCCTGCCAGGAATCGCCCAGTTCCGCCGCGCGCTTCACCGCCTCCGGCACCGTGCCGCCAATCCAGATCGGCAGGCCCGCCGGATTGCGCGGCCGCAGGCTGAGGCTGACGTCATCCAGCCGGATATACTTGCCATGGAACGTGACGTGATCGCCCGACAGCAGCAGCCGCATCGCCTGCACATATTCGCGAAAGCGCGGCACACGGGATTTCCGTTCGATCCCCATGGCGTTGAACTCGCTGTCACGATACCCCAGGCCGACCCCGAGCACGAACTTGCCGTCCGTCAGGTGATCCAGCGTGGCGGCTTCCTCCGCCAGCAGCACCGGGTTCAGCATCGGCAGCAGCAGCACGGCCGTTCCCATCCGCATGCCGCCGGACAGCTGCGCCAGATACCCCATGATCGGCGATGCCGCGAACTGGCGCATGCTCGGTCCCACCACGAAATGCTGCGGGAACCACAATCCGTCGAAACCCGCATCACGGGCCGTCAGCACCTGCTGCTTGATCTGCTCCAGATGCGTGGAGATCTCGAAACGGCTTTCCGTTTCCAGGCTGACAAACAGACCGGCTTTCATGCTGCTCCCCTACCCCGCCACCACTTCGGTGCCGATCACGCCCGCCGCCTGCAGCCGCGCCAGCTCCGCCGCATCCAGGCCGGCCAACTCGCCCAGCACGTCCGCATTGAACTGCCCCAGCGTCGGGGAGACCCAGCGCACCGGATACGGTGCCTCCCCCTCCCGCCAGCCGGCGGATGGCTGCGGATGCCGGCCGATGAAGGCACGATCGACCATCCGGTAGAACCCCCGCGCGGCCAGATGCGGATCGTCCAGCAGTTCCAGCGGACCACGCGCCACCCCCGCCGCAACGCCGGCCGCCTGCAATTCCGCCATCGCCGTGTCGGGGTCGCGCGTCTCGGTCCAGTTGCCGATCGCCGCCTCGATCTCCTCGATCCGCTCCCGCCGGTCCGCTTCATGCGGCAGAAGTTCGGCAAGATCCGGCCGGCCGATCCGCCGGCACAGGCGCCGCCACATCGCATCATCGGCCACCGTCAGCATCACCCATTCATCCGCGCCCTCGCAGCGGAACGCGCCCTGCGGCACGAACTGCGGATGGCGGTTGCCGTCCCGCGCCGGCACCATGGCACCGGCAGAACGGGCCATCATCCACGGCGCCGTCATCACCAGCATGCACTCCACCTGCGACAGGTCGATATGCTGGCCCTGCCCTGTCCGTTGCCGATGGAACAAAGCCGTCAGCACCGAGGCCAGCGCGTTGTAGCCGCCGATCGCATCGCCGAACGCGGAATTGCCCATCACCGGCGGATCGCCCGGCCGCCCCACCAGCAGCGGCAGCCCCGAGCCCTGTTCCAGCGTGGAACCATAGGCCCGGCACTCCTTCCAATCCTCGCACGCCCCCAGCCCGCCGGCCCCGAACCCCGACATGGAGATCATCACCAAAGACGGGTTCACCTCGCGCAGCCGCGCATAATCCAGCCCCAGCTTCGGCAGCACGCCAGTGGAGTAGTTCTCCACCACCGCGTCCGATTTCGCCACCAGCTGCTTGAGGATGCGCACGCCGTCCGCCGACGTCAGGTCCAGACTGATCCCGCGCTTGTTGCGGTTCAGCGCATTGAAGCGACCGGTCTTCTCGTACAGCCGCTGTTCCAGCGCCGCCGGGCGCATGTCCGTCCCGCGCCACCAATCCGGATAGCGGCAGGCCTCCACCTTCACCACATCCGCACCCAGGTCGGCCAGATAGCGCGTGCATAACGGCCCCGCCCAGCCCATCGACAGATCGACGATCCGAACCCCTTCCAGCGGCAGCCTGCTCGTAACCAAACCCGGCGCAGGCACGGGGATGCGCTCGCCCGAAAACGTCGCACGTCCCGCGCCCGGAGGCGGCAGGTCCCCGCCCCGGCGCGGCGGGGTCAGCGTCAGGCGCATCGGCGGCCCAGGCGCCTCCACCGCGCGCCCGCCGACGCGCACCGGAACGATCGCGCCGCGCGCGCGGAACACCTCGCTGTGCAGCGCCGTATCCAGGTCCGGCACCTCCACCAGCGGCAGGCGGAGTTCCAGGCCGCGGCGAAACCATTCGCGCGCCGGGCGCTCCCGCAGCTTCGGCCCGATCCGCGCCTCGATCTCCTCGGCCCGCGGCAGCCGCTCGACGCTGGTCGTCAGCCCGGGGTCATCGGCCAGATCGTCCAGCCCGAGCATCTTGCAGAAGCCCCGCCACTGCGCGGGCGTGACCAGCGTCACGCCCAGCCAGCCCTCGGCGGTTGGGTAGATGCCCACCGGGAAGGTCGGCGGGAACCGGTTGATCCCCTCGCGCCGGTAGCCGGCGCCGCGCACCCAGGATTCCGACGCCGGCAAATCCACCAGCGCGATACAGGCCTCCTGCACGCTCACGTCCAGCCGGCCGCCGACACCCGTGACGCCGCGCGCATGCAGCGCCGCCAGCACGGCGGAGAACCCTGCCAACCCGCCGATGATGCCGGCATGGTAGTCCGGCGCGTTCAGTGGCGGGCCTTCCTCCGGACCCACCAGCTTAATCATCCCCGCCAGCGCCCGGCATACCGCGTCGCTGCCGGCGTAATCCCGATACGGCCCGCTCTGGCCGAACCAGCTCACCGCCGCGTGCACGCGAGCCCCGGGCGAAGCCGCCGCTTCGGCCAGCACCCCACCCCAGCCCTGCGCCGAACCCATCGCATCGATGCACACATCCGCCGCGCCGATCAGCTCGGTCAGCCGCACCCGGTCAGCCTCCCGTGCGGGGTCCAGCACCAGGCTCGACTTGCCGAAATTCAGATAGGCGAACCAGGCGCCGACCGTCTCGCCCCCGCCCTCGATCAGCGGCGCGTGGCCGCGGGCCGGATCGCCGCCCGGCGGCTCGATGCGGATCACCTCCGCCCCGAAATCCGCCAGCAGCCGGGCGCAATACGCTCCCGCCGGCAATCCGCCCACTTCCACCACGCGCAACGATGTCAACGGCATGCGGTCCTCGTTCGGCTCGTTTCCCCTGAACGAACGATGTGCCGCAAGCCGCGCCGGCGCAACCCGGCCGGATCAGCCTACCGGCATCGTCTCCGCCATCGGCGCCAGCTTCACCGTTTCCGCGTACCAGCGCTTCCAGCTTCGGATGGCCGGGACGCCAAGGCTCGTTGGCGAAACGGAAATCGAGATACCCCAGCGCACAGGCGACGGTGATCTCGCCGATCGTGGCCAGCTTGCCGAGCGAGCCCGCTTCCGCTTCCAGCGCGTCCAGCGAGCGGCGGACCTTGCCCTTCTGCAGTTCGATATACCCGACGCGCCCCTCATCCTGCGGCAGCGCGATCTCGCGCCGGCGTGGTTGGCTGGCGTCCAGAATACCGTCGCCCAGCGCCTGCTGGCGCAGCGCGGTCCAGCGTGCCGGTCCGGCGGGCGGAAACAGCTTCGGCGCATCGCCCAGGCTGTCCAGGTATTCGCAGATCACCGGGCTGTCGAACAGCGACACGCCATCATCGGTAACCAAGGTCGGCACCTTGGACAGCGGGTTGACCGGCGCCAGGGCGGGATCGGTGGTGCCGATGGTCCATTTCTCGATCCGCCCGGCGAGGCCGCGGGCGATCGCGCAGGCCATGACCTTGCGCACATAGGGGCTGGCAGCAGAGAAGGCGATTTTCATGGCGACGTTCCGTTCCCTCGGTTGATGGGCGGGAACTTTGCGTTACGGCCGCAAGATCGACAAGCCACGCCAACCCGACGACCGGCCGTATCCCGATCGAACCGTTCAATCGAGCCACTGGCGCTTGAATCCGTTTCCGGCCCACAATCACAACCGACACGCGTGTTCTCGGTCTACCTCCAGCCGCAGGCGCTCATGCTGACCCAACCTGATCCCGCCGACGGCATCGACCGCCTGCGCCTCGCCCGCACCGAGGGCGTCGGCCCGGTCACCTATCGCCGGCTGCTGCGCCGCTATGCCTCCGCCGCGGAGGCGCTGGACGCGCTGCCCGAACTGGCCCGGGCGGGCGGGCGCGCTTCCCCGCCCATCATCCCCGCCAACGCCGCAGTGCAACGGGAGATCGACCAGCTCCGCCAGCACGGGGCGCAACTGGTG
The DNA here is from genome assembly GCA_963839645.1 of uncultured Alphaproteobacteria bacterium. GTDB lineage: Bacteria > Pseudomonadota > Alphaproteobacteria > Acetobacterales > Acetobacteraceae > PALSA-911. The sequence continues at coordinate 617,587 of CAWIVZ010000008.1, forward strand.
TTCCTGGACACGCCGGCCTACCCCGCGCTGCTCGCCCTGCTGGACGACGCGCCACCGGTCATCGCCGTGCAGGGGAACCTGGCCTGCCTGCACCGAAGCTGCGTCGCCCTGGTCGGCGCCCGCAACGCCTCGGCCAACGGGCAGCGGATGGCGGAAAACCTGGCGCGGGAGCTTGCCGCGGCCGGCCTGACCGTGGTTTCCGGCCTTGCCCGCGGCATCGACGCCGCCGCCCATCGCGGCGCGCTGGCGGCCGCGCCCGATGGCCGCACCGTCGCGGCCATCGCCGGCGGCCTGGATGTCCCCTATCCACCCGAGCACGACGATCTGCAGGCCCGGATCGCCGAGGGTGGCGCCGTGGTGGCCGAGGCGCCCCTTGGCACGGCGCCGCAGGCACGCCATTTCCCCCGCCGCAACCGGGTGATCGCCGGTCTGTCCCTCGGGGTGGTGGTGGTGGAGGCCGCGCTGCGCTCCGGCAGCCTGATCACAGCCCGCCTGGCGCAGGAGAACGGCCGGGAGCTGTTCGCAATCCCCGGTTCCCCGCTCGACCCGCGGGCCCGCGGCTCCAACGACCTGATCCGCCAGGGCGCGCATTTGACCGAAACCGCCGGGGATGTGCTCGCCAATTTGCCCGACCACCCGTCGCGCGAGGGGATCGCGCGGGACCCATTATTCGCCGAGGGACGACGTTCCGACCCAACCTTCGCCACTGGAAAAACCCCGCCTGGGCAGCTCTCCGAACCCGCCCAAAGCGGTGCCGAGCCGAAAGAAACCGCAGCCGACCTCGGCCGCGCCCGCTCACAAGTCCTTGATTTATTAGGCCCTTCACCATCCTTGGTTGACGATCTCATCCGGCGCTGCCAGTTCTCTGCGGCTGCCGTCATGGCGGTACTGCTTGAATTAGAGCTCGCCGGCCGGGTCGAGGCCCTGCCGGGCAACCGGGTCGCGCTGCTGTCAAACTGACCATTGCCACGCCCCATTGCCACGTATGGGGCCGCCGACCGGATCCCCTGCGATACAGCCCTAGCGAGCCCCCTTTAGCGAGAGACCATGACCGACGTCGTCGTCGTAGAATCGCCTTCCAAGGCCAAAACCATCAGCAAATACCTGGACGGGAATTTCACCGTGCTGGCCAGCTTTGGCCATGTGCGCGATCTCCCACCCAAGGACGGCTCGGTGCGCCCGGACCAGGATTTCGCCATGGACTGGGAAGCCGATGAGCGCGGCAACCGCCAGGTCACGGCCATCGCCAAGGCGCTGAAAGGGGCAAAAACGCTCTATCTCGCCACCGATCCGGATCGCGAAGGGGAAGCGATCTCCTGGCATATCCGCGACATGCTGGCGGAAAAGCATGCCCTGAAGGGCGTGCAGGTGCACCGCGTTGCGTTCAACGAGATCACCCGCAGCGCCGTGAAAACGGCCATGGCCCATCCGCGCGAACTCGACCAGCCGCTGATCGAGGCGTATCTGGCCCGCCGGGCGCTGGACTACCTCGTCGGCTTCACCCTCTCTCCGGTGCTATGGCGCAAGCTGCCCGGATCGCGCTCTGCCGGCCGGGTTCAGTCCGTCGCGCTGCGGCTGATCTGCGAGCGCGAAGCGGAGATCGAGGCTTTTCGCAATCGCGAATACTGGACCATAGAGGCGCTGTTCACCACGCCCGGTGGCGCCCCCTTCACCGCCCGCCTGACGCATCTGAACGGCAAGAAGCTCGACCAGTTCGACCTTTCGAACGAGGCACTGGCGCTGGCCGCGAAGAGAGCGGTCGAGGCCGGCGAGTTCAGCGTTGGCACCGTTGAACGCAAGCGCGTCAAGCGCAACCCGCCCGCCCCGTTCACCACTTCCACGATCCAGCAGGAAGCATCGAGAAAGCTCGGCTTCGGTGCCCAGCAGACCATGCGCCTGGCGCAGCAGCTGTACGAAGGTGTGGAACTGGACGGCGAGACCACCGGCCTGATCACCTATATGCGCACCGACGGCGTGCAGATGGCGCGCGAAGCCGTGCTGTCGATCCGCGACCACGTCAAATCCGCCTATGGCGCCGACTACATCCCGGCCGCGCCCCGCGAATACACCTCCCGCGCCAAGAACGCGCAGGAAGCGCACGAGGCGATCCGCCCGACGGACGTCGCCCGCACGCCGGAGAGCGTCGCCCGCTACCTGAACGCGGACCAGCGCCGCCTGTACGAACTGGTCTGGAAACGCGCCGTCGCCTCGCAGATGCAGTCGGCCGAACTCGACCAGGTCAGCGTCGATGTGGTTGACGAGAAGGGTCAGACCCTGCGTGCCACCGGCTCCATCGTCGCCTTCGACGGCTTCCTGAAGCTGTACCGCGAAGACACCGACGATACCGATTCGGAAAAAGCCGAGCAGGACGACAGCAAGATGCTGCCGCCGATGGCCGAGCGCGATCCGCTGCGCAAAGGCGAGGTCAGCGCCCTGCAGCATTTCACCCAGCCGCCGCCGCGCTACTCGGAGGCCAGCCTGGTAAAGAAGATGGAGGAACTCGGCATCGGCCGCCCCTCCACCTACGCCTCCATCCTGACCGTGCTGCAGGACCGCAACTATGTGCGGCTGGATAAGAAGCGCTTCGTGCCGGAAGACCGTGGCCGCCTGGTCACCGCCTTCCTGACCAGCTTCTTCGAGCGCTACGTCGATACCGGCTTCACCGCCGGGCTGGAGGAGCAGCTCGACGACATCTCCGGCGGCAACGCCAATTGGCGCCAGGTGATGCGCGATTTCTGGGAGCATTTCTCCAAGGCGATCGAGGAAACCAAGGAACTCAAGATCACCGACGTGATCAACGCGCTCGACCTCGACCTCGGCGAGCATTTCTTCCCCGCCCGCGAGGACGGCAGCGATCCCCGCGTCTGCGCCGCCTGCGGCACCGGCCGCCTGGGCCTGAAACTCGGCCGCTATGGCAGCTTCATCGGCTGCTCCAACTACCCCACCTGCCAATTCACCCGCCGCCTGGCCATGGATAACGGCGAGGAGGGCGGCGACACGCTGAAGGAGGGAATGCGCAGCCTCGGCCACGATCCCGGCACAGGCGAGGAAATCACCGTGCGCCGCGGCCCCTATGGATTGTATGTCCAGCAGGGCGAGAACGGGGAAGACAAGAAGGTCAAGCCGCGCCGCACCTCGCTGCCCAAGGGCATGGAGGGCGACACGATCACGCTGGAACAGGCGATCGGATTGCTGTCGCTGCCGCGCGAGATCGGACTGCATCCGGAAACCAAGGAAAAGATCCAGGCCGGCATCGGCCGCTTCGGCCCATATGTCCGCATGGGTGCCGTTTACGGCTCGCTCGACCGCGACGACGACGTGCTGGCGATCGGCCTGAACCGCGCGGTGGACCTGCTGGCGAAGAAGCTCGCCTCGGTCCGCAATGTCGGCGAGCACCCGAAGGACAAGCAGCCCATCACCGTGCGCAAGGGCCGCTTCGGCCCCTATGCCCAGCACGACAAGACCGTGGCCAATCTGCCGCGGGGCGTCGCGATGGAGGATATCACGCTGGACGAGGCGGTCGCCCTGCTGGCCGAGAAAGGCAAGCAACTGAAACCAAAGGCCGGTGCCAAGCGCGGCAAGGCAGGCAAAACCAACGGCGCCAAGACGAAGGCCGCGAGTGGCGAGGGAGCGGAAGCCGCGCCGGCGAAGGTGAAGAAGGCAGCCGCGAAGAAAGCGCCCGCCAAGAAGGCCGCAGTGAAAAAGCCGGCGGCGAAGAAGGCGGGCGTGAAGAAAGTCGCTGCCGCGGCGGCCTCGGTTCGTGCCCCCGCAAGGCGCAAGGCAGCGGACTGAAATGGCCCGGCGGATCTCGAAACCCGGTAAATCCAAGCGCTCCGCCAACGCTCCAGCCACGCCGCCCGCCACCCCGAAAGCACCGCGCGAGCTTCCCTCGAGCGAGGAATTGCGCAATTTCGTCCGCGCCGCCCCAGGCCGCGTCGGCAAGCGCGAGATCGCCCGCGCCTTCGGCATCGATCCCGCCCAAAAGCCGGAACTGCGCGACCTGCTGAAAGGCCTGGAACGCGAAGGCAGCCTCGCCGCCGCCGGCGCGCGCCGGTTCCGCACCCCCGGCACGCTGCCGGAAGCGATGATCGTGCAGATCACCGGCACCGACCCGGACGGCGACGCCATCGCCCGCCCGGTGGGCTGGTCCGGCGACGGTCCGCCGCCGTTCATCGTCATGGCCGCCGAGGCTCGGGGCCGCCCGGCCCTGGCTCCCGGCGAGCGCGTGATGGCCCGCCTGAAGCCGATCGGCCCCGGCCGCTACGAAGGCCGAACGCTGAAGCGCCTGACCGACGCCCCCGGCCGTGTCATCGGCGTCTACCGGCCCGGCATACCGTCGGGGCGCATCGTCCCCACCGACCGCCGGTCCAAGGCCGAATGGGTCGTCCCGGCGGGCGAGGATGGCGGCGCGGAAGCTGGCGAAATCGTCCTCGCCGCCCCTCTGCCGCATGCCGGCTACGGCCTGAAGCCGGCCCGGGTGATCGAACGCCTCGGCCCGATGGGCGATGCCCGCTCGATCAGCCTTGTGTGCATCCACACGCACGACATCCCGACCGAGTTTCCCGCAGAGGCGGTCGAGGCAGCCGAACGCGCCAAGGCCACGCCACTCGGCAACCGCGACGATTTGCGCGACACGAAGCTGATCACCATCGACGGTGAGGATGCCCGCGATTTCGACGACGCCGTCTATGCCGAACCCGATGGCACGGGCTTTCGCCTGATCGTCGCAATCGCCGACGTCGCCCACTATGTCCAGACCGGCTCGCCGCTGGACCGCGCGGCCCGCACCCGCGGCAACAGCTGCTACTTCCCCGACCGCGTCGTGCCGATGCTGCCGGAAGCCCTGTCCAACGGCTGGTGCAGCCTGCGTCCAAATGAGGAACGCGGCTGTCTGTTCGTCGAGCTCCGGGTGAATGCCGAGGGCCGCAAGACCGGACATCGCTTCGGCCGCGGGCTGATGAAGAGTGCGGCCCGCCTGACCTACGAGCAGGTGCAGCAGGCGCAGGATGCCGGCGACCGGCTGGGCCTGGCACCAGGCCAGTTGGACACCCTGTACGCCGCCTTCCGCGCCTTGCTCGCGGCGCGCAATGCCCGCGGCACGTTGGACCTCGATTTGCCCGAGCGGAAAGTCCTGCTCGGCGCCGACGGCCATGTCGACGCCGTCATTCCGCGCCCGCGCCTGGACAGCCACCGGCTGATCGAGGAGTTCATGGTGCTGGCCAACGTCGCGGCCGCCGAGGAACTCGAACGGCTTCACCAGCCCTGCATGTATCGCGTGCACGCCCCGCCCTCGGAGGAGAAGCTGGAGGCGCTGCGCCTGTTCCTGCGCGGCTTCGATATTTCGCTGCCCCCTGGTAACCAGATCCACCCGCGCGACCTCGACCATGTGCTGAAGAAGGTCGCCGGCACCGAGCACGCGCCGATGGTCAACGACGTGATGCTGCGCAGCCAGTCGCAGGCGGCCTACGCGCCGGAGAACATCGGTCATTTCGGTCTGGCGCTGCAGGCCTACGCGCATTTCACCAGTCCGATCCGCCGCTACGCCGATCTGTTGGTCCACCGGGCTCTGATCCGCGGCCTGCGACTCGGCAGCGATGGCCTCGATCAGGACGAGGCCGCGCGCTTCGCCGACACCGGCGAACACATCACCGGCACCGAACGGCGCGCCGCTTTGGCCGAACGGGACGCCGTGGACCGTTATCTGGCCGCCTTTATGGCCGATAAGGTGGGCGCGGTGTTCGCCGCGCGCATTTCGGGCGTGACGCGCTTCGGTCTTTTCGTCACAGTTGCCGGCAGCGGCGCGAACGGCATTGTGCCCACCTCCTCGCTGCCCGACGATTTCTGGATGCACGACGAAGCAACACGAACGCTCTCCGGCCGCCGCACCCGCCTGGTCTTCAGCCTGGCGCAGGAAGTGGAGGTCCGGCTGTCCGAAGCCAGTCCGATCACCGGAGGCCTCGTGTTTCATATTCTCCAGGGCGTGCCGGGCGACGCGGATCGCGGCGGCGCGGCGCGGTCTCCGTTCAGGCCCGGCACGTTGCGGCCGGGCAAGGCCAAAGCGGCCAAGTCGGGTTCGGGTAAGGCCCCCAAAGCGGGAAAGCGGTCGCGGCCCCGGTGATGTACCCGGTCCTGCATTCGTGAGGCGCTGCTCTCTCCTGTTGCTGTTGCTGTTCGGCATACCGGCGCAAGCCGAACCGGTAGCGACGGCTCCGCCCAGCTGGAACCCGCAACTAGCGGCGCAGGTCTACATCACCGCGCTGACCTTCATGGCGCCACGCACGCTCGAACCGGTGGCCTTCGCCCAGTTCACCCTGTGGGGCCTGCGCGGCCTGACCGCGCTGGACCCGGCCCTGTCGGTGGAAGCCCGGGACGGTCAGCTGATCCTGTCCGCCGCCGGCCGTGTGCTGGCCACCCACCCCGCCCCCGCAGGAGGCCCGGCCAACGATCGGCCCACTGCCTGGGTGGAAGCCACGATCGCCTTGACCACCGCCGCATGGAATGCCTCCCCGGCGGTGCGCAAGGCCGGTACCACGGGCATCCTGCACAGCTATTTCGACGAGCTGTTCAACCATATGGACCCGTACTCGCGCTATGTCCCCCCGGCCGAGGCCGGGGATGACCGAGCGCGCCGTTCCGGCCTGGCCGGCGCCGGTGTCACACTGGCCCGTAAAGGCGCCAGCGTGGTCGTCCAGTCCATCATCGCCGACAGCCCCGCGGCCCTGGCCGGCCTGCGCGTCGGCGACCGGATCCTGGCCGTGGACGACCAGCCGGTGCGACGGGAGGATGCCGCGACCGTCGCCGGCTGGATCGCCGGTCCGGAGGACACCATCGTGGAAGTGGTCTATCGCGGCCGCGACGGGCGGCCGCACAGCATCGAGATGATGCGCGCCATGATACCGCCCGAGAGCGTCTTCCCCGAACGCAGCGGCGATATCCTTATCCTGCGCATCACCAGCTTCAATCGGCGCACCGATGTCCGCCTGGCACATGAGCTGGAGCACGCCATGGATGGCCCGCACCCGCCCGACGGCATGATCATCGACCTGCGGGGCAATCGCGGTGGCCTGCTGCGCGAGGCCGTGTCGGTGGCCGACGAACTGCTGCCCGCCGGTGTCGTCGCCGTCACCGCCGGGCGCGATCCGGAAGCTTCGCGCGTCTGGCGTTCCAGCGATGGCCGGCTCGCGATGGATGTGCCCGTCGTTGTGGTGGTGGATGGCCGCTCCGCCAGCGCCGCCGAAATCCTGGCGGCGGCGCTAGCCGACCGCGGCCGGGCGGTCGTGATCGGCAGCGTCACGCTCGGCAAGGGGCTGGTACAGTCGATCGCGCCACTGCCCGACGGCGGCGAATTGTTCCTGACCTGGAGCCGCGTGCTGGCCCCGCTCGGCTGGCCGATCCAGGGCCTGGGGGTGCTGCCGCAGGTCTGCACCAGCCTCGGCCAGGATGCGCTGAACCGTCAGCTCGCCAGCTTGGCGGAAGGCTTGCAGCCGATGGCGACTGCCATCGCGCGCCACCGGGCTGCCCGAGCCCCGATCCCCGCCGCCCAGGTGCTGGCCATTCGTGATGCCTGCCCCGCCGCCGAGGGCCGTGAGGCAGATTTGCAGACGGCGCGCTACCTGCTCTCCCATCCCGCCGCCTACGCCGCGGCCTTGCTGCCGGTTTCCAACGCCCCGTAGGACATTGCGCTCCGGTTCACATGGCCGCGGCATCCATGGCACCGATCTGTCAGCCGAATAGATGCGCGGTGCTGGTTACGCCCGCCAGCTGCACATGGGTTCCGTCGGTCAGCAGCAGGCTGGCCGATCCGCCACTGACCGCCTGAGACTGCACGTCAACGCCGCCCGACATCACCAGCTTGTCGGTGCCGGCCCGGAAGCCCTGGATAACGTCGGTGCCGCCGCCCGCGCCGGCGACGAAGTCGAACAGCACGCCGCTGCCCCAGCCCGCGACCTGCACATTGGTATTCCCGGTGCCGAACATCACCTCGCCGCCGCCCGGGGTCAGGTTCAGATCCGTCGTGCCGGAACCGCCGACGAAGTGGGTGGGCCCGCTGCCGCCGAACGCGGTCAGGCTGCCCGAGCCGCCGGTCAGATACAGCGTTCCGCTGCCGCCACTGACCACCGCGCTGCCGGAGCCGCCGATGAAGGTCAATGTACCCGCGCCGGCACCTACCGTCACCGCACCGGTACCGCCGTGCACGGTCTGCGCGTCGGCCGCGGTCCAGTCATAGTTCCGCACCGTCAGCGTGCCCACCCCACCCCAGACCTGGGTGTTGGCCGCGGTGATCGTCACCGTATCGGAACCGGATCCGGCCTGGATCACGTCGTTGCCCCCCGCCGTCACCGACGCGGTGCCGTCGCCCAGGACCACCGAAGTGGAGGCCGCCTTGCCAGTAACGATCGACAACGGCGTTCCGCTGCCGCCCGTGATGGAGGCGGAACCGCCAGTGACCGTCGCGTTCGTCGCGCCGGCGTCGGTGGCCATGGCGAAGCGCACCGTCGCGCCGCTCTCCTGCACACTGGTCAGACTGCCGGCGTAGATCGTCGCATCGGCGCCAGCGGTGACGGTGACCTGGTCATAACCCACGCCGTTCAGCGTATCGGTGCCCATCAGCGTGATCCGGCTGCTGCCGCTGCTGCCGTTGATCACCGCATCGCCATGTGCCGTGATTGTCTGGTTGCCAGTGCCGGCATTGATCACGTCATGGCCCCAGCTGTTCACCGTACTCCCGGCCGCCAGCGTCAGCAGATCCAGCGCGCCTGCCGCCGTGGTGATGGTATTGGCGCCGCCGCCATTGGCGTTGTAGGTCAACCCGCCGGAGCCGCCGATGATCGTCTCCCGCGAGCCGTCATTCACGGTCAGCCTCCCGGCTCCGCCGATCAGCGTGATGTTGGCGACCGTCGCCTGCACCGTGCTGGCCAGGTCGCCGCCGTAATAGGTGATATTGCCGGTATCGCCGCCGATCGTGTAGTTGCCGCCGTTGCCGTAGAATTTCGCGCCGACGGAATTGACCCTGCCGAACAAAGCCAGCGACCCGCTGCCGGCATAGACGGTCGCCCCGCCGGAAACGATCACGGTCGCATTTCCCGATCCGGCATAGATGACATCACTGCCCCGGCTGGTCACCAGCACGTCGCCCGCGCCGAAACGCAGTTCGCTCCCTTGCGTGCCGGCAGCGGTGGTGATCGTTGTTCGCCCGCTGTAAACCTTCGCGTCCACCCCGCCGCCAACAATCGACACCGCCTCTTCGGCACCGCCCTGGAATATATCGAACTGCGCAGACCCGCCGTTGTTCTGCACCTCGAGATAGCCAAGCGATCCGCCGATCGTCGCCTGGCCGGCGGCGCCGACGTTCACGATGCTGCTGCCGCCATGCCCAGTGATCGCCGCCGTGCCCAGGACCGTCCACTTGTTGTCCCCGGAACCGTCATCGATTGTCGCGTTCCCGCTGATCTGGGCGGTGATGTTGTAGGCTCCGCCGACAATGGTGTCGGTGCCGCGGCTGTCGATCTGGTCCTGGCCGAAAAGGCGGATGCTGTTGACCGACCCGGCGACGGTCGCGATCTGGTTGCCGCCCGAGCCCGACAGTTCGTTGTAATCCATGCCTCCCGAGCCGCCAAAGGCGATCACGTGACCGACGGCAGCAGTCGCCGTAAGATGCCCGGCACCGCCCTGCACCGCGTGGAGATGGCTGTCCAGCGTCACCGTATGCGCGAGCGCGTCGGTAATCACCAGCGTGCTGCCGGGCAGGACGCCAACCAGCGTCGTATCCGCCAGCGGCAGCCTGCGCCATCGGTGTTGTTCGTCTCCGTCGCCGGACCGGCGGCGATATGTGCCGCAGAGATACCGCTGAAGCTGTTGCCGGTAATGACGGCACTGACGGTGGTCTGGTTGAACACCCCGATGGTGGCGCTGGTCCGGTCGTTGACGAAGCTGTTGCCGGTGACGGTCAGCGATGACCCGGCATAGGGAATGCCCTCGCCGCCGAAATGGATCATGTTCACCTGCTGCGCCATCGGGCCCCGTTCGATCACATTGTTCTGGATCAGGGCGACACCGCCATTCGGCAGGTCGATGGAGTAGCTCGCGGTACCCGAGGGTCCGTCACTGAAGATGTTGTTCTCGATCGTGTTGACCAGCGCTCGGCTCTTGAACTCATGACCCACTACGGCATTCTGAAAGATGCTGTTGGTGGCGGTCAGGCTGTCGACGTCGCCGATGTACAGGTTATGGGTAAAGCCGGTGCCTGATCCGTTGCCGGAAAAGACACAATGATCGATGGTGACGGTGTTGGTCAGGCCGGCGATCACTGGAACCCCCATCACGCCGTTCTGGTTGCCGATGAAAGCGTCGTTGATCAGCACCATCTGCCCGCCTTCGTAGCGGATGCCGGCGCCGTTGCCGCCCAGCGCCGCGGAAATGGCGACGCCCGAGAAGGTCATGTTCTTGATCGTGACGTCGTTGTCGACGACGAAGATCCCCTTGCTGTTCGGTGGCGCGACCGTCGCCACCATGTTCACCATGCCGCCCACGCCCTCGATCGTGATCTTGTGCGCGATGTAGGAGAAATCGTTGGTATAGGTGCCAGCATCGACCAGGATCCGATCGCCGTCGTGCGAGGCCGCGATCGCCGCCGATACCGTCGTGAACTCCTTGCCGACCCCGACCGTGAGAGTCGCGCCACCGAGCCAAACGGCAGGGGGCGTATCCGGCAGGACCAGGCCAGGCGTCCCAGCCCCGCCGATGGTGAGATCCGCACCAGCGCCCAAACCAATCTTCGTCCCGAAAATCGTCATCGTCGTGCCCCCGGATAAACATGAAGCGCCCGCTGCGCTCCGTGTCTTTTTCCGGGACAATGATTAATTGTTTGTGTTTCATGAGACAATATCCGATTTTATCTTCATTGTCTCGTGACAGGATCCCCAGCCCGGCGTGATGCCGGTATCAGGCGGCGGCAGCCACCGCGTGGCCGGCGGTCAGGCGGAATATCCGATCCAGCCGTTCCACGCCCGTCAGCCGGTGGGCTATCAGGATCAGGCTGCGTCCGGGGGCGACGTCGTTCAGGGTGGCAAGGAAGGCGCGCTCGGTATCCGCGTCCAGTCCGGCGCAGGGCTCGTCCAGGATCAGGATCGGCGCCTCGCTCAGCAGCGCCCTGGCCAGCGCCAGCCGCCGACCCTGGCCGCCGGAGAAGCGCGCGCCGCTTTCGCCGCCCCAGGTATCCAGGCCATCGGGCAGCGTGCGCACCATCTCGCCGATCTGCGCCGCATCCAGCGCCGCCCACAGCGCCGCATCGTCCGCGTCCGGGCGGGCCAGCAGCAGATTGTTGCGTATGCTGTCGTCGAACAGATGCGTCGCCTGGCTTAGCCAGCCGATGCGCGCGCGCACATCCGAGGCGCTCAGGCTGGCGATATCCACGCCGCCCAACAGGATTTTGCCCTGTTGCGGCTGCACGACCTTCAGCGCCAGCGCCGCCAGGCTGGACTTGCCGGCCCCCGACGGCCCCAGCAGCGCCACCCGAGCGCCGGGCGGAACGTCCAGCGTCAGGCCATCGAACACCTTGCCGCGCGCCGGGTCCCAGGCGAAATGCACGCCCTCGAAGCGCAGGGCCGATCCGGTGGGCGGCGTGGCCGGGCGGGCCGGGTCCGGCGCCGGGGACGGCGCTTCGGCCGCCGCCACCACCCGGCCGGCCGCGGCGGCGGCATGGCCGGCAAGTGCACCGGCGCGAGGCAGCCCGGCCACTGCCTCGAACGCGCCCAGAATGAGGAATACCCCGGCGACCGCCGCCAGCGGGTCGACACCGGCAATCAGCAGCACGCACAGGAACGCCGCCTGCGCGCACAGGAAGCTGCCCGCCCCGGCCAGCGCCACCCGCCCGGACAGCGCCCGCTGCGCGGTCAGCAACGCCGCCTCGCGCGCCTGCGCGCCGGCCAGCATCCGCCCCTCGGCGCCGAAGGCGCGCACCTCGCGCAGTCCGGACAGCGTGTCGATCACGCTGACGCGCAGCGCGGCGGAGGCCTCGGCCAGCGTGTGCCCGGCGGCCAGGCTGCGCCGCGCCGCCAGCCAGGGCAGCAGGAACGCCGCCACCGCGAACAACGCCCCGACGGCGAGCGCCAGCCCGACATGCGTCTGCGCCACCAGCAGCACCAGCACCGGCAGCAGCAGCACGGCCCCGCCGAGCGGCAGCAGGATGCGCATATAGACCCCGTCCAGCGCCTCCACGTCGTTCACCAGCCGGGCCAGCAGATCGCCGGCGCGGCGAAAACCCAGCCCGCCGGCGGACCCGCGCGCCAGCCCGCGGAAGAACCACACCCGCAAATCCGCCAGGGCGCGGAACGTCGCCGCATGGGTGCTCAGCCGCTCGACATAGCGCAGCAGCACCCGCGCCGAGCCCAGCCCGCGCAGCAGCGCAGGCGCGGCCAGCGCGCCGGCGCCCAAAGCCGCGGCCAGGGTCACGCCGGACCAGGTCATCAGACCGACCGCCGCCGCCAGCGAGGCGAAGCTGGCGACTGCCCCGGCCACCAGCCAGGCCGCCCGCGGGCGCCAAAGGCCGAGCACGCACAGCAACGGCTTCACGCGACACCTCGGGCGGGAACCGCACGCCCCTCGCGCAGATCCAGCCGCCGCCCGGCGCCGCTCCAGGCGAACGCGTGCGCGGCGGCCGAGTGGGTGGCCAGGATCACCGTGCGCCCGATCGCCAGCCGGCGCAGGCTTTCCAGCACGTCCTGCTCGGTCGCGGGGTCCAGATGCGCGGTCGGCTCGTCCAGCAGCAGCAGTGCGGCGTTCTTCAGGAACGCGCGGGCGATGGCCACGCGCTGCGCCTGGCCGCCGGACAGGCCATAGCCGCCCTCGCCCACCGGCGTATCCAGCCCCGCCGGCAGCCCGGCAGCGAACTCCGCAACGCGGGCCTGGCGCGCCGCCTCCGCCACTTCGGCGTCGGTCGCCTCCGGCCGGGCGAAGCGGATGTTGTCCCGCAGGGTGCCGGCGAACAGCGTCGGCCGCTGGCCCACCCAGGCGGTCAGCCCGGCCAGCGCCTGCGGCACGAGATCGGCGATATCCGCGCCGTTCAGCGTCACCCGCCCGCTGTCGGGGCGCACGAAGCCGAGCAGGATCTCGATCACCGAGGATTTGCCCGCCCCCGACGGTCCCGCCAGCACCAGCGTCTCGCCGGGCCCGACGCGAAAGCTCAAATTGTCCAGTGCCCGTCCACGTGTCGCGTCCCAGGTCAGGCAGACGTTCTCGAACGCCACCGACAGTCCGCGCGCCTCCACGTTGCGCACCGGCCCGGCCGGGATGGGCGCCGGCTCGGGCAACGGCAAAGCCGCCAAACCCTCGGCTGCGGCGGTGGCGTGCAAGCGGTCCTGGTACACGGCCGAGAAGCCGCGCAAGGGGGCGAAGAACTCAGGCACCGCCAGCAGCACGAAGATGGCCGTGGCGCCGCTGGCCAGTTGCCCGGTCATCGCCGCTTGGCCATAGCGCAGCGCGTTCGCCACCAGCGCCAAAGCCATCGCCAGATCGAGCGCCGCGGAGGACAGGAAGGCGACGCGCAGCACCCGCATGGTGCGCACCCGCAACTCGTCCGCAGACCGGGCCAGCGCCGCCGCCTCCGCCTCCGCACGGTTGTAAAGCACGATTGTGGCGATGCCGCGCACGCGATCCAGGAACCTTGTCTGCAGCCGCGACATCGCCAGGAACTGGCCGCGCGCCGCCGCCGCCGCGCCGATCCCCGACGCCGCCATCGCCACCGGCACCAGCAGCCCACAGCCGGCAAGGATCAACCCAGCCTCCGGGTCCACCCACAGCACCGCGGCGCATACCAGCGCCGGCCCCGCCACCGCGAGCGCCGCCGCCGGCGTGTAATTGGCGAAGAAGCCGTTCATCGCCTCGATCTTGTCGATCACCACGCCCGCCAGCTCGGCCGAGTGGAACCGCCGCAGCAGCGCCGGTCCAACCGCCAGCAGCCGCGACAGCGCGTCGCTGCGCAGCCGCCGCCGCGCGGCGGCGCCGGCATCGAACGCGGCGCGCTCCGCCAACACCTGCAAGCCCGCCCGCAGGAGCGCCAGAATTGCGAAACCGGCCAGCGCCTCCACCGGCAGCGCCGCCTCGGCAGCGACCGGGTTCCCTAGCGCGGTCGCCAGCACGACCGCCGCACACAGCGCCTGACCAAGGCCCAGCAGCACCCCCGCGACCCCGAGCAGCAGCACCGGGCGCGCGGCATTTCGGCCAAGACGGGTCTGGGCCTTCAACCAGCTACGGGTCGCGGTCGGCGCGGAGGGCGTGGTGTCGTTCATGGCTCTGTATCCGGAGATCAGCGCAATTAGACCAAGTTGGCCGTGAAGGACAGATGCCGAGATTGACCCAGATCCGTCCGTTCCGCCCCGTAGCGGCCGGCAAATGGTTTCAAGCCCCTTTTGCAGTCCGCCGGGTGCCCCTAGACTGGCGTTCTTTTCCAGGAGAGTTTCATGCGCATAGCGGTAATCGGCGCCGGCGGCGTCGGCGGGGCATTCGGCGCGGCACTGGCCAAGGCAGGCGCGGACGTGACCTTCGTCGCCCGCGGCGCACATCTGGCAGCCATGCGCGCGACCGGCCTGCGGGTCGAGGGCCCGCGCGGCGACATGCATCTGGTGCCCACCAAGGCCACCGACGACCCGGCCAGCATCGGCCCGGTGGATCTCGTGCTGTTCTGCGTGAAACTCTGGGATGTCGAGACCGCCGGCGCGGCGATCCGCCCGCTGATCGGGCCCGAGACAGGGGTGATCCCGCTGCAGAACGGCATCGACGCCAGTGAGCGTCTGACGCCGATCCTGGGCGCCGGCGCCGTGATGGGCGGCGTGGCGCAGATCTCCGCCACCATCGCCGAGCCCGGCCTGATCCGCCAGACCGGCACCTTCATGCGGCTGATCTTCGGCGAGATGGACGGGCGCATCAGCGGGCGCGGCCAGGCCTTCCATGCGCTGTGCCAGCGCGCCGGTTTCGAACTCCGTGCTCAGCGACAGGATCGAGACCGAGCTTTGGTTGAAGTTCATCCTGCTGGCGAGCAACGCCAGCATGACCGCGCTGACCCGCCAGCCGATCGGCAGATTGCGCGACGATCCGGACATCAACCCTTATTTTGCAGCCGCTTTCCAGGAGGTCGCGGACGTGGCCCGCGCCAAGGGCATCAAGCTGCCGGCCGACGCGGTGCAGAAAATCACCGCCGGCGTGCAATCCGCCCCCGCCGCCATGATGGCCTCGATGGCGGTGGACCTGATCCGCGGCAACCGCATCGAGCTGCCCTGGCTGTCGGGCAAGGTGGTGCAGCTCGGCCGCGAGCTTGGCGTGCCGACCCCGGTGCACGCGATGTTCTACGCGATGCTGAAGCCCTATGTGAACGGCGCGCCCTGACGAGGACGCCGGCGCCTGGCGGCGCCGCCCCCCGCGTCCCGGTCAGTACATGATGTCCCCGCCATTCGGGCTCAGCAGCGCGCCGACATAGAACCCGCCATCCGGTCCGGCCAGCAGCAGGGCGGTCGCCGCGATCTCCTCTGGCCGGCCGAAGCGGCCGATAGGCAGGCGGGCCTTGAACGCCGCCTGCCATTCCTCGCTGTTCTGGCGCACCAGATCGGTGTCGATCGGACCCGGCGCGATGGCGTTCACCCGCACGCCCTTCGCCGTCGCCTCCCAGGCCAGCGCGCGGGTCATGCCGATGATCGCGGCCTTGGCGGCGCAATAGGGCACCGCGTTCGGCCCGCCCTTCAGGCCCATCTGCGAGGCGATGTTGATGATGCAGCCGCGGCCGCGGGCCACCATCGCCGGATAGACCGCCTGCGCGGTGAAGAACATGCCCTTCACGTGCACGTTCATGATCCGGTCGAACTCCGCCTCGGTGAAATCCTCGAACGGCCGGCGGAAATTGATCCCGGCATTGTTGAACAGAATGTCGATCGGCGCGAATTCCGCAGCGACCTTGGCCACATGCGTCCGTGTCGCCGCGACATCGGCCGCATCGACCGAGGCATGGATGGCGCGGCGCCCGAGGGCCGCGATCGCCGCCGCGGTCTCGTCGGCCGCCTCCGCGTCGTTGAAATGGGTGAAGGCGATGTCCGCGCCCTCGGCGGCGAAGGCCAGTGCGGTGGCCCGGCCGATCCCGCGCGAGCCGCCGGTGACCAACGCTGTCTGTCCCTGCAATTTCATGCCTACCCCCTGTTTTTGCGACGCAGCATTACGTTCAAGCGATCTTGCCCGCCCGCGCGCGGCAATCCAACCTCGCCGCATGCAAATTGCCCGCACCCTGCCCGCCCTTCGCGCCGCCGTTGCCAGTCTGCGTCAGACCCATGGCCACATCGCCATGGTGCCGACCATGGGCGCGCTGCATGCCGGGCATCAGGCACTGGTGCACGCCGCTGTCGCCAGTGGCGCCGGGGTGGTGACCTCCATCTTCGTCAACCCGACACAGTTCGCCGCCAACGAGGACCTTTCCCGCTATCCGCGCGACGAGGCCGGCGACCTGGCCAAGCTGGAAGCCTCCGGCTGCCATCTCGCCTGGCTGCCAGACATGGCCACGATGTATCCCCCCGGGGAGGCGACGATGATCGAGGTGACCGGTCCCGCGCTCCGCTGGGAAGGCGCCGCCCGCCCCGGCCATTTCCGCGGCGTCGCCACCGTCTGCGCCCGTCTGTTCGGCCAGGCCCGGCCGGATGCCGCCTATTTCGGCGAGAAGGACTGGCAGCAGGTGCAGGTCGTCACCCGCATGGTGGCCGACCTGCTGCTGCCGCTGGCGATCGTGCCGATCCCGACGGTGCGTGAACCGGACGGATTGGCGCTGTCTTCGCGCAACCGTTTCCTCAACCCCGGAGAACGCGCCAAGGCCCCGGTGCTGTATGAGCAGCTGCAGGCCGCCTCTGCCGCCCTTGCCGCCGGCGAGCCCGCCGGGGCGGTTCTGGCCCGCGCCTGCGCGACGCTGGCGCAGGACGGCTTCGGCGTGGATTATTTCGCCCTGGTGGACGGCCCGAGCCTGGAACCATTGGACCAATTGCGACCCTACGCCCGCCTGATCACCGCCGCGAGGCTGGGAACGGTACGCCTGCTGGACAACATGGCCGCCTGACCACCGGCTTCCCGCCCCGCCTTGACCCGCACCACCGGTACAGCCCAAGCTGGCGCAAAATCCCGGAGGTATCCGTCATGGCAGCCGACCCCAACCGCGTGATCCTGACAGGCGAAAACCCGTTCATCCGGCTGAGCGAGACCGACGCCGGCCCCATCACGACCAATGCCAGCTTCTGGCGCATTCTGCTGAGCCCGGCCGGCCCCGGCCATGTGCTGTATCTGAAAAGCGAGCTCATCCAGAACCAGTGGCGCATCTATTCGGACAACATCGCCATGGCGCGCTGGCTGCAATCCACGGTGCAGGGCATGCTGAACGCGGAACTCAAGGATGAAACCATCCCGGTGCAGGACGCGGTGTTCAGCCGGAACGGCGACGCGCGCGACTTCTGGACCGAACGCCTGACCTGCGCCGACGGCGAAATCGCCCTGACCTGGTATCGCATCGGGGAACCGCTGCTGATCCACACCGACCCGAAGGATGATCCGGCGCGGCCGTACGGCGTGTGCACCGTGCTGATCCCCGCCCTCGGAGCCCGGCTCACGCACAATGGGCAGGAAGCCATCGGCAGCGCCTGGCCACGCCAGCGCGAAGGCCGGCCGTTCAGCACCTGTGCGCTGGCATTCTCGGAAAGCTGGACCGAGGCGCGGTAGAACCCGCCGCCGTCCAGACATTCGCCGAAGTTCACCGGGCGCCGGTTACGTCCGCCGGTTCAGAACTGCCACCCACCGTGGATCGGGCCGCCAGCGCGGCAGCATGATCAGCCGACTGGCATACGCACCAAAAATTTGGCCGATGCGGCAAAGGCTCACACAAAAGTCATCTTATCCGGAATAAATTTTCCTACGATACATATGCAATGCCATATGCTGACCGCAGCTGCACGGCATCCGACATGACCCAAAGAAGTTGTGAGGATGATCACAGCCAGCCGATCTGTTTTTCGCTACCATTTCGCGGTGTCGTGACCCCTCAGAACGATCTCAAAGGCCGCACCACGGTCACGAAGCCGTTAATCATGAGAAAAGGGAGATCCGATCCATGGCACTAGACCCAGAACTACGATCCCACAAGGTCCAAAAATACGGCTGGATCCCCGATCTGCCGGATATCCGGGACCACATGTACGCGGCGCCTCAGCCGGTATTGGCGACATTGCCGCCTTTGGTGGATTTGCGGCCACAATGCCCTCCCGTCTACGATCAGGGTCAGCTTGGTAGTTGCACCGGTAACGCGATCGCCGGCGCGGTACAGTTCGTCCGTATGAACGCGAAGCCACCACTGACCCCGGACTTCGTACCGTCGCGCCTGTTCATCTACTACAACGAACGGGTCATGGAACATACCGTGCGACAGGATTCCGGTGCGATGATCCGCGACGGCATCAAGAGCATTTCCAAGCTCGGCGTCTGTCCGGAAACGCCGGACTGGCCGTATGTTGTCGCCAAATTCGCCCAGAAGCCACCGAAGCCGGCGTTCAAGCACGCATTGCAACACAAGGCCGTCAGCTACACCCGGCTCATCAACAGCGTCCAGCAAATGCAAGGCTGCCTTGCCTCGGGTTTCCCCTTCGTGTTCGGCTTCAGCGTGTACGCCAGCTTTGAAAGCCAGGCCGTCGCGCAATCCGGTATCGTACCGATGCCGCAGGCCGGCGAACAGCAACTCGGCGGCCACGCCGTACTCGCCGTCGGCTACGACAACTCCCAGCAACGCTTCATCGTTCGGAATTCCTGGGGAACCGGCTGGGGGATGGCCGGCTACTTCACCATTCCTTATGCCTACCTCACCAACAACAATCTGGCCGACGATTTCTGGACCGTCCGGTTGGTCGCCGCATAGGTTCATGCGGCGAAGCCCTTCGGGGCGCAACCGCACAGTTGCGCCCCGAAGCCGCTTCGCTACTCGGCCACGTTGATCCGAACGTCGAAACTCCGGGCCGGCGTTTGGTCAGCCTCCCACGCGCGAACATAGACGAGCACCAGATCGCAAACCCCGACCTGCACGCCCTCGAGCCGCCAGACATGGGTTCCCCCCTGGCCTGGCCGTGCTGGTTGCGTCGGGGCATCCGTCTCCAGAAAATCCTCCCGGATCCGACACGCAGGCTCACCGTTGCGGCGAAATTGCCAGCGAAATCCAGTCGTTGGATTTTCCTTCAACCGCAACTCGACAACCTGCCCGACGGACATTTTGACCGTCTGCCCCGCCAACGCCTCGGCAATCTCCAGCATGGCCGACCCCCGTGCCCATCCACGA
Organism: uncultured Alphaproteobacteria bacterium; assembly: GCA_963839645.1. GTDB lineage: Bacteria > Pseudomonadota > Alphaproteobacteria > Acetobacterales > Acetobacteraceae > PALSA-911. The sequence continues at coordinate 636,920 of CAWIVZ010000008.1, forward strand.
TCAAAGGCGGAAAGACCCCAGATCCCGACGTTGGGACCTACTCGAATCTCAGCCGCCCAGCGCCCGCTTCGCCACCCCCGCCATATAGCTGGCGGCGGCCGGCAGGATCGCATCGTTGAAGTCGTAATCGGGGCTGTGCAGTTCCCGCCCACCCTCGATCGGGCCGTTGCCGATCCAGACGAAGGCGCCGGGGCGCTGTTGCAGGAACCAGCAGAAATCCTCTCCGGTCATCGCCGGCGGCAGGTCTCGGCGCACCGCCAAACCGGCACCCGCCGCCGCCGCGGCGGCCAGGTCGGCATCTTCCCTTGTATTCTGTGTCACGTCCACGCCCCGTCGGATATCCAGTTCGATCTGCATGGCGAAGGTTTGCGCGATGCCGGCGGCCACACGGTGCAGCCCCTCCTCGATCACGTCGCGGGTATGGGTGCGCAGCGTGCGCATGGTGCCGCGCATCACCGCGTCCTGCGGGATCTGGTTGGCCGCGGTGCCGGCCTGCATGGTGGCGATGGTAACCACCGCCCCATCCAGCGGATCGACATTGCGCGAGACCACCGATTGCAGCGCCACCAGCAGATGGGCGGAGGCCAGCATCGGATCGCGCGCCAGATGCGGTAGGGCGGCATGCCCGGCCTGCCCACGCACCCGAAATTCCAGCCGCGCGCCGGCCGCCATCACCGGGCCATCGTGCACCGCGACGGTGCCGGCTTCCAGGCCGGGCCAGTTGTGATAGGCGTAGACCCGTTCCATCGGAAACCGCTCGAACATCCGGTCGGCGATCATCGCCTTGGCGCCGCCGCTGCCTTCCTCGGCCGGTTGGAACACCAGCTGGACCGTGCCGCTCCAACTCTCGTCGCGTGCCAGCAGCGCGGCGGCACCCAGCAACGACGTCGTATGTCCGTCATGGCCGCAGGCATGCATCACGCCGTGATGCGTGGACGCATGCAGCACACCACCGGTTTCCTGGATCGGCAACGCGTCCATGTCCGCCCGCAGGCCGACGGAGCGGTTGGACTGCCCCCGGCTCAACGTCGCCACCACGCCGTGCCCGCCGATGCCGGCGACAAAGGGAATGCCCAACTCGGTCAATTTCGAACAGACAAAGGCGGCGGTATTCTTCTCGTGCAGCGACAACTCGGGATGCGCGTGCAGATGCCGCCGCCAACCGGTCAGCGTTTCCGCCAGGGCTTTGTCCATCAGAGCCGCGGTCATGCCGGATCCGCGCCCACCCGCACCAGCAGCTTGCCGAAATTCTGCCCGCCGAGGATGCCGGTCAGGGCGCCCGGCGCGTTTTCCAGCCCGTCGACGATGTCCTCGCGATAGCGCAGGCTGCCATCGGCCACCCAGGGCGCGGCCAAAGCGCGCCACTCGGGGAACCGCTCGGGCTTGTCACTGACGATCAGGCCTTGGATGCGTACCCGTTTGCCGACGACGAAACCGAGATTGGGGCCGGGCGGGAACTCGTCCTCGTTGTATTGCGACACCATCCCGCACATCACCACGCGGGAGAACGGATTGAGCAACTCGAACGCCGCCGCCTGCACCGCGCCGCCGACATTCTCGAAATAGACGTCGATGCCGTCCGGGCAGGCTGCCGCCAGTTCGGCGCGCAGATCGACCGCGCGGTGATCGACGCAGGCATCGAACAGCAGCGTGTCCTGCACGTAGAAGCATTTGTCCGGACCGCCGGCGATGCCGACCACGCGCGCGCCGGCCCGCTTGGCCAGTTGCCCGGCCACGGAACCGACCGCTCCGGACGCGGCGGAGATCACCACCGTCTCCCCGGCCTTCGGCTGGCCGATATCCGTCATGCCGGAATAGGCGGTGGTGCCGGGCATGCCGAGCACGCCGAGATAGGTGGAAAGCGGTGCCGCCTTGCCGTCCACCTTCACCAGATTGGCGGCCTTGCTGATTGTATGGGTCTGCCAGCCGCGCGCGCCGGCGACGGTATCGCCCGGCTGGAAGGCGGGGTCGGCGGAGGCGATCACCTCGCCGACGCTTTCGCCGGTCATCACCTCGCCGAGTTGCACCGGCGCGGCATAGGACGCCCGCCCGGACACCCGGCCGCGCTGGTAGGGATCGATCGACAGGAAGATCGTGCGCGTGACCACCTCGCCCGGGCCGGGGTGCGGGATCGCGTCCTCGACCATGTCGAAATCACTCGCCTTCGGGCTGCCGGAGGGGCGGTGCTTGAGCACCACGGAACGGCGATGGGTGGGGAGGGTCATCAGGGGGCTCCGGGTTCGGATGCGATAACGGCGCCTGTTGGTCGCGCCGCCTGATCCTAGACGTACTCCGGAATTCGCCGCGCGGCTAGGCATATGGGCATAACGGAGGCTCCGGCTGCTGCATCCCCGGCACGAGATTGTCCTTTGCCATCGCCGTCTGACGATGTGACAAGGGGAGCCCGGTTCCATGTCAACAACAAAGGAGACTGCGATGCCGTGTCAGATCTGCGGTAATTCCGAACCTCATGGCCATAAGGCTCTCCCGCGCCGCGGCCTGTTCGGCCTGGCTGCCGCCGGATTGGTTATGCCGGCACTGGCAATGCGCGGGGCAGCCGCCAAGACGGCCAAGGCGCCGCCGAAGCCGGAGAACGTGCTGTCGCCGGACGCGGCGCTGCATGAACTGATGCAGGGCAACCAGCGCTATGTCCGCGGCCTGACCCGACGGCACGACTTCCGGTCCGAACGGGCAGCGCTGGCGGGTGGCCAGAACCCCTATGCGGGGGTCCTGAGCTGTGCCGATTCCCGGGTTGGCCTGGAATTCGCCTTCGACAGCACGCGGGGCGATCTGTTCGGGGTTCGCGTCGCCGGGAATTTCCTGAACGACGACAATCTGGCGAGTTTCGAATTCGGCGTCGCCGTGCTGAAAATCCCGCTGCTGATGGTGCTGGGCCATGGCTCGTGCGGGGCGGTCGCCTCCACGATCCAATCGCTCGACACCAACACCACACTGCCGGGGCATCTGCCGTCGCTGGTGACCAGCCTGGCGCCGGCGGTGAAAATAGCCCGCGACCAGAAGGGCGACCTGCTGGTGAATGCCACCAAGGAAAATGTGCGCCTGAACGTGGAACGCCTGAAAACAGCGACGCCGATCCTCAGCCAGGCGGTTGCCGACAAGAAGCTGATGGTGGTCGGCGGCTACTACAATCTCGCCACCGGCGTGGTAGACCTCGTTTCCTAGGGTTGATCGGGAGGGGCCGGCAACACCATCCCCTCCCAATCGGCAAACCCTCAGTTCACGTCGGTTTTCAGGACCAGCCGCCCCGTCACCTTGCCGTCGCGCAGCGCCATCAGCGCGTCGTTGGCATCCCGCTGCGGCACGGTGGAAACCGGCAGCGCCTCCAGCTTGCCGTCCTGCGCCAGCTTCACCAGCTCGCGCAGTTCCTTCACGTTGCCGACATAGCTGCCGCGGATGGTCAGCGCGCGCATCGCCATGATCGGCAGGGCCAGCCGCAGCTCGCCGCCGAACAGGCCTACCTGGATCAGCTTGCCGCCCTTGCGCAACGCGGCGAAGGCGAAGTTCGCCGTCGCCGTGCCGTTCACCAGGTCGATCACCGCTTCCACCGGACCGCCGGCGGCCTCGATGATGCGCTGGGTGGCGCCCTCGCCACTGGCGTTCACGGTCTTGGTGGCGCCGGACTTCGTGGCCGTGGCCAGCTTCTCGTCGGTCACGTCCACCGAGATGATGTTGCGATGGCCCATCGCCTTCAGGATGGCGATGGCGTTCAGGCCCAGACCGCCGGCGCCGACCACAACGATCGGCTCATCGGCCGGCATCGGCATCACCTTCTTGATGGCGGAGAACACGGTGATGCCGGAGCAGGCATAGGTCGCCGCCACCGCCGGATCCAGCGTGCCCGGGTCCACCAGATGCCGCGGATGCGGCGCAACCACGTGCGAACCGTAGCCGCCGTTCTGGAATACGCCCAAGGCGGCGCCGACCTGGCACATGTTGTCCTCGTCGGCCAGGCACTTCTCGCAATGGCCGCAGCCCAGCCAGGGATAGACGATGCGCAGATCGCCTTCCTGCACGCCCAGGCCCTTCGCGTCCGGGCCGAGCTTGCGCACGCGGCCGACGATCTCATGGCCCATCGCCAGCGGCAGCTTCACGCCGCGATCGGCCAGCGACATCTTCTGGCCGCCGCCGACATCGTAATAGCCTTCCCAGATGTGCAGGTCGGAATGGCAGACGCCGCAATGGGTCACTTCCACCAGCACCTCGGTGCCCTTCGGCTCCGGCGTCGGCAGCTCGATTTCCTTGAGGGGCTTTCCGCTCTCAACCACGGCAAAGGCGCGCATCTGTTTTCTCCAGTTGTCAGGTTTGGGGAGGGATAAACCCTGCCCCGTTCAGGTCAAGCCTTCAGCACTTCGGGGTTGGTCACGCGCACCGGCTTGCCGTCCAGGAAGGCCAGCGCGTTCTCCAGCATCTGCGGATAGAACCCATTCCAGGTTTCCTGCACACCATAGCCCATATGCGGCATCAGCACGGTATTCGGCGCGCTGCGCAGCTTATCGTTCACCGGCAGCGGCTCGCGGTCGAACACGTCCAGCGCCGCCACGATGCGCCGCTCGTTCAGCGCCGCCAGCAGCGCCGCGCCATCGACGATCGGGCCGCGCGACGTGTTGATCAGGATGGCGCCCGGCTTCATCCGGGCGATATCCGCCGCCCCCACCAGGCCGCGCGAGCGCGGCGACAGCACCAGATGGATGCTGACCGCGTCCGAGCGCGACATCAGTTCGTCCTTGGACACCAGCTTCACGCCGACCTCGGCCGCCCGCTCGGCGGTCAGATTGGTGCTCCAGGCGATCACCTCCATGCGCAGCGCCTTGCAATAGGTCGCCATGTAGCCGCCCAGCTTCCCGAGCCCCATGATGCCCATGGTCTTGCCGGCGAGGCCGATCCCGACGGGCACCCCCTGCTGGAACTTGCCGGAGCGCATGTTGGCATCGCCCGTCGGAATGCCCCGCGCCGCCGCCAACAGCAGCCCGAGCGCCAGCTCGGCGGTGGCGCTGTCGGCATAGCCGCCGCCCTGGGTGTTGCAGACAGGAATGCCGCGCGCGGTGCAGGCAGCGGTGTCCAGCGAGGCGTTGCGCGCGCCAGTCATCCCCAGCATGCGCAGCTTCGGCAGCCGGTTGATCAGGCTGGCGGGCAGCGGCGTGCGCTCGCGCATCGACAGCACGATGTCGAACGCCGCGAGCTTCGCCGCCGCGTCGTCCTCGTCGGCGAAGGCATCGGCGAAGAAGGTCACATCGGCCCGCGCTTCCAGCTTCGCCCAGTCGGCATTGGCCCGGGCCACCCCCTGCCAGTCGTCGAGCACCGCCACCCTTACTGTGTTGGACATGTCTTCCCCCTTCGATTTGCGGGCGCAGGGTGGAACGGGGCCCGGCTGCGCGCAAGGGATCGGCTGCACTTGCCGCGGGACGCACGGAATGGTCTTTTCCGCCCAGCATCTGGAGAAGCCGCATGACCAAAGTAGCCGTTATCGGCGCCGGCCTGATCGGGCGCGCCTGGTCCATCGTGTTCGCCCGCGCGGGGTTCGAGGTGGCGCTGTGGGACAAGTTCCCCGAGGCCATCCCCCCTGCCCTCGCCTACATCGCCGAGCGCCTGCCCGAATTGCGCGAGGCCGGGCTTGCTGGCCGATGAGCCCACTGCGGTGCTCGCCCGCATCCACCCTGCCGCCACCATTGCCGAGGCGGTGGCCGGGGTCGATTACGTGCAGGAGAATGGGCCCGAGCGCATTCCCGAAAAGCAGGAGCTGTTCGCCGAACTGGACCGCCACGCCGCGCCGCACGTGGTGCTCGCCAGCTCCACCTCCGGCATTCCGGCCAGCGAGTTCACCGGCAACCTGCCGGGTCGCGGCCGCTGCCTGGTCGCCCATCCCGTCAACCCGCCCTATCTGATCCCGCTGGTGGAAATATGCCCGGCGCCCTGGACCGCCGACTGGGCCGTGACCCGCGCCCGGGAAATTATGGAACAGGCGAAACAGGTGCCCGCCACCATCCACCGCGAGGTGCAGGGGTTCGTGCTGAACCGCCTGCAGGGTGCCCTGCTGGCCGAGGCGTTCCGCCTGATCGATGACGGCCTGATCAGCCCCGAGGACCTGGACGCCACGGTGAAGCATGGCCTTGGCTTGCGCTGGTCGTTCATGGGACCGTTGGAAACGATCGACCTGAACGCACCCGGCGGCCTGGCGGATTACTGCGCCCGCTACGGCGGCCTGTACGCCGACCTGCAGAAGCAGATGACCCCGCGCGAATGGACCCCGGAACTGGTGGGCAAGCTGCATGCCGCCCAGCGCGACATCCTGCCGCTGAACATGCAGGCCGTCCGCCAGGAATGGCGCGATCGCCGCCTGATGGCGCTGCTGGCGCACAAGGCGGGGCAGCCGGAGTAAGGGAAGCACGGCCAGGGGCGCCGCCCCTGGACCCCGTTAAGGGCAAGCCCTTAAAACCCCATACTTGGTTTGGATATGGAATGGGGGCCTACCCGGACCTTGCAAGGTCTGGGGAGGCCCCCATTCCATATCCAAACAATGGAAGGTTTCCAAAGGCGAGCCTTTGGCGGGGGTCCAGGGGGCAGAGCCTCCTGGCCTTGCTTCCTTACTCAGCCGCCGCGCGCATGGTCTTGAACGCCGGCATCACTTCCTTGGCGAAGCGGTCCAGCTGTTCCAGCGCCACCGCGAGCGGCGTGCCGAGCGGCAGGCTGCAGCTGATGCGATCCAGGCCCGGATAGCGCTTTTCCACCGCCTTGAGCTGTTCGATGATGTCCGCCGCCGTGCCGGTCAGGAAGCCGCCGGCCGCCACCGCGTCCTCGATCCGCGGCAGCTTGGTGGTGGCCGCCAGCCTGGGGTCGCGCATCGCGGCGATCTGCTCGTCGGTAAGCGCGCGCACCAGGCGCAGCTCGCCGAACATCTTCATGTTCTCCTCATAGTATTTCCCCGCCGCCTTCATGCCGGCCTCGCGGCTTTCGGCGATGTGGAACTGAAAGCCCAGCGACAGCCGCTCGCCGATTTCGATATGCCTGCCGGCTCGGGCGTAGGCGGCCTGGAACTCGGTCATATGCCGGTCCACCGCGCCGCCCTCGGCCGAACCGCCGCCGATCACGCCGCAGATGCCGTGCTTGGCCATGAAGTCGAAGGCGCGGACCGAGCCGCTTTGGATCGGCTGCCAGCATTCCACCGGCAGGCGCATGGGGCGCGGCACCAGGGTGATTTCCTTCAGCGTGTAGCCGCGATAGGGCACTTCCGGCGGAATGGTGAAAAAGCGGCCCTTGTGGGAGAAGCGTTCCTGGTTGAACGCCTTGAACACCACGTCCACGCCTTCCTCGAACATTTCGCGGTTGGCGTCCTGGTCGATCAGCGGCGAGCCGAAGCTTTCCACCTCCCGCGTGTGATAGCCGCGCGCGACGCCGAAGATCACCCGCCCGCCGCTGAGGATGTCCGCCATCGCGTAGTCTTCCGCCAGGCGCAGCGGATGCCACATCGGCACGACGTTGAAGCCGCAGCCGATCTTCAGGTTCTTGGTCTGGTTGGTCAGATGCATCGCCATCATCAGCAGGTTGGGGATGCATTCCGTGCCCTCGGGCTGGAAATGATGCTCGGCCATCCAGAACGTGTCATAGCCGAGCGTATCCATGTGCCTGGCATAGGCCACCGCCTTGTGCAGCGCGCCGGCGAGTTCCTCGTTCGAGTAGTGGCGGTCGTTGATCGGCGTGCCGGTGTAGCCAAGGTTCTCCATATCGACGGTGCCGACATAGGAGCTGTCGAATTTGGTGATCATCGGGGTTTCCCTCTCCTTCTGGATGCATCGGTCCTGGGGCCAGGCGCCGCCGGGTTTCGCCGCTGAACGGCTGGTTCGTTTCCTCGGCGACAGCTTAGGCCCCGATCGGCCGGCCGGGCAATCTGGGGCGACAATCTGGTCCGGCCGACTGGACCAAGCCGGCGACGCCGCGCATTCTTCGCGGCAAGAAAGCAAGGGAGGGCAGCCAATGCGTCTGGCAGGACGGACAGCGATCATCACCGGGGCGGCGGGCGGCATCGGCGCGGCCATCGCGCGCCGCTTCGCGGCCGAGGGCGCCGACCTATGCCTGGTCGGGCGCCGCGGCTGCGCCGCCGTGGCGGCGGAACTGGCATCTTCCGGCCGCAAGGTCCTCGATCTGACCGAGGACATATCCGATGCCGCCGCCAACCGGCGCATGGTGGAGCAGGCGCTGGCGGCGTTCGGCAGGATCGACATCCTGGTTCCCGTCGCCGGCGTGGTCTCCACCGGCAACGCCGAGACGCTGGCCGAGGCGGAATGGGACCGGGTGATTTCCATCAACCTGAAGGGCGTGTTCCTGTCCTGTCAGGCCGTCATTCCGGCGATGCGGGCGGCGGGCTATGGGCGGATCATCAATATCGGCTCCCTGCTGGCCAAGAACGGCGGCAACCCGAGGCCGTGGATCGACCGCCGGGAACAGGAACGGGCGGGCAATATCGCCTACGGCGCAGCGAAGGCGGGGGTTCATGCGATCACGCTGTATCTGGCGAAGGAGCTTTCCGCCGACAACATCACAGTCAATTGCGTGGCGCCGGGGCCGATCGCCTCGGCGATGACGACGAACCTGCCGGACAGCTTCAAAGCGCTGCTGCCCGTCGGCCGGCTGGGCCGGCCGGAGGAGGTGGCGGACGCGGTTGTCTATCTGGCCGGGGAACAGGCGTCGTTCACGACCGGGGAGATACTGGATGTGAACGGGGGGGCGTGGATTGACTGAGGTAGCAGCCATTCATTCCGTATTTCCTGGATGAGTGCGCATTTCCTTGTACCTTTCAGGCGAATATGGCATGCATATCAGCGTGTTATCATTAATGAAGACGCGCGCGGAGGGAACACCCCGCGGGTGAATCGACGGACGGCTTCCTGCGGGTCGATTTCGACCGCCAGCTGAGGTTCGAATTCCGCGGCGACCGGATCACCTATGACGCCACATTGTTCGTTTACCAGGAAATTGATGACGCCCTTGGGCTGACCGAACTCGCGGGCGCGGCGTTGTTGGAATGCCGCCGGAGCAAGGTCACCCAACACGTGCAGACTGGCCTGTAGCGCCAGTCTGTGTTCGGCCGTCTCGCTTGGAATGGGGAGGTCAGCGACGCAACGCCTCGTGTATGATCCGGCGATGAGCACGGTGGTCAATCGCGACGGACTGGATCGCCAGGCCGCCTCGACAGGCCAGATGGACCCCCACGTCCTGGAAACCATCGCGCCTTTGAGCGATGGTTCCAGCCAGGGATTGATTGGCTCTCTGGGCCCGGTGTGGCAGTGTCCGCCACGCCGCCGCTGGACCGTCCAGACGGACGGCGCACAGGGAGAGGCGGTTTGAACGGCTGATGAGCCAGACCCCACCAGGCAGCCCCGTAGAACGTCGCCTCGCGGCGATCATGGCTGCCGACGTGGCTGGCTACAGCCGGCTGATGGGCGCGGATGAAGAAGGTACCCTCCACACGCTGAAGGCGCTCCTCAAGGATGTGGTGGATCCAGCTTTCGTCAGCCATCGTGGGCGCATCGTCAAGACCATGGGCGATGGGCTACTGGTGGAATTTGCCAGCGCCGTGGACGCGGTGCGATGCGCGGTGGACGTGCAAAGGGGCATGGCCGAGCGCAACGAAACCGTGCCGCTCGACCGACGGATTGAATTCCGCATAGGCATCAATGTCGGCGATATCATCGGTGACGGTGATGACATCTATGGCGACGGCGTGAATGTTGCGGCGAGGCTGGGAACGATGTCTGCGCCAGGGGGCATTTGCGTCTCCCTCGCCGTGCGTGACCCCGTGCGCGACAAACTTGCGTTCAGCTTTGACGACCTTGGCGAGGTGCTGGCCAAGAACATCGCCCGGCCGATCCGCGTATTTCGCGTGCGCCTCGATTCGGAAACAGACACCTCAGTGCCGGCGGCTCCACAGCGGCAAAGAATGAGACGCGGCCTGGTTGCCGCCGTCACGATGTTCGCCGTGCTGAGTGCAACTGCAGTGATGTGGTTCGGGCTCGGGCCCGCCCCGCCGCCCCCGTCGCCACCTCAACTGGCTGGCCCCGTCACACCCACGGAGAAGCCATCGATCGCCGTTCTGCCCTTCACAAACCTCAGCGGCGATCCCACGCAGGAATATTTCTCCGACGGCGTAAGCGAAGAGATTCTGACCGCGCTTGCCCGATCGCCCTATCTGACCGTGATTGCCAGGAACTCATCCTTCACGTTCAAGAACAAGGCGGTGAACGTGATCGAGGCCGGCAAGACGCTGGGTGTGCGCTATGTGTTGGAAGGAAGCGTGCAACGCTCCGCCGACCAAATTCGGGTGACTGTGCAGCTCATCGACGCTGCCACCGGCGCACATGTTTGGGCGGAACGCTACGACCGGCCAATGCAGGACATCTTCGCAGTGCAGGACGAGATCACCGGCATTATCGCCGCCAGGCTGGATGCCAACATCCAAAAGGCTGAGGTCGAGACAATACGCAGGCGCCTGACCGCGGCTCCAACAACCTCCTTGACCGCCTACGAGCTTTTTCTTCGCGGCCGCCCAATGGAACGATCGTCGATCAAGCAGCAGCAGCTCGCGGCTCGCTCGTTATTCGAGAAGGCCATCGAGATCGATCCGAACTTTGCTCTGGCTTATGCTTACCTCGCAGAGACCTACTATTCCTCTATTGCCGTGCGGTGGAACGACATACCGCGGGAAGAAGCGCTAACAAAAGGGCTGGAGTTGGCGGGACGGGCGCTGGAACTTGATCCAGCCTTGCCAGTCGCCAATCTCGTCATGGGAGACCTTCTGCTCCGCCGGCACGATTACGCTGAGGCGATCGTTTGGGTGAAAAAGGCGATCTCTCTTAATCTGAACGATCCCGAAGGCTATGCCGGCCTCGCCAACGTCCTGTCGTTCGTCAACCGGGCTACCGAGGCATTGCCATTGATGGAGCAAGCCATTCGGCTCGATCCACTGTATCCTCCGGTTTACGACATGTATATCGGCCGTGCCCTCGTGTTGAGCGGAGCCTATGGCCGGTCGCTTCCACCCCTGCATGAATGCGCCAGACGGGTGCCGGCCTTTTGGGTGTGCCATGCCTATCTGGCGATCGGTCTGGCGCAGATCGGTCAGGATGGCCCGGCTCGGGCGGAACTCACGAAGATGCTGAAATATTATCCGGTTCAATCAGTTGCGGCCTATAGGGCCAATTCCGACTATCAACCGGGTCCGCAGACCGAGATCATTTACTCCGGGTTGGAGAAAGCTGGCTTGCCACGCGAGTGAGTTGTTTTACGGTAGTGCCGATGGGCGGCCGAACGCAGCGTCACTGCCCACGCGCCCCTTACACTTCCAAGGCGAAGACGCCAGGAGCAGTTAGCCGCTGACGGCTGGTGGCAGATCCGCTGTGGAGCTACAAATTCGGCAGCAGAGAAATCACCCGAATTTGCCCATATTCTCCACAGATCGACGGCCCTCAGACAACCGTCAAAAAGGGCGATGATCTGATCTTCTATCTAAACGATTGATTTTCTTGGTATCCCGTACGAGATTCGAACTCGTGTTACCGCCGTGAAAGGGCGGTGTCCTAGGCCTCTAGACGAACGGGACGCTGACCAAGGCGACGGGTTCTAGGCCAGGGCGCGGACAAGTTCAAGCACCCTTGCGCAGGGCGATCCGGCAAAACCCCGCACGGATCAATGCGCCAGCGCGGCGCGGCCGAGCACCTGGCCCGTGCGCGGGTCCAGGAACAGCACCCGGTCCGCCCCGCCGCCCTGCAATTGCACCGCCAAACGGTCCTGCAGGCCGGCGATGCCGACGATGCGGGTGCCGGCGGGTTCGTCCAGCACCGCCTGGGCGGCGAAGGCCGGGCCGGCGGGGACGTTCATGCGGCGTAGGATCGTCACCCCCAGGATGACCACCGCCACCACGATCATCACCGCCATCACAATGGTCAATATCTTCAACGCCCGCATGAAAATCCCTTTTCGCACCCAACATCTTCTACGATGCGCCAATCGTTTGCCGATGAAATGCTTCGCCATGAGTGGCAAAGCGCGTTATCCGATACCGCCCATGCCCCAGATTAAGTCACACCCGACATCCGACGACATCCAAACCTTGCAGCCAGCGAGCCCACCTGGCGGGGAGATCACCGTCCTCGCCGGGCCGGAATCGGCTGGTTTACGGGTGGACCGGTTCCTCGCGGATGCCATCGGCACGATGTCGCGCTCCCGCGTCAAGTCGCTGATCGACGAGGGGCGGGTGCGGCGGGGGGAGCATGTGATGCGCGAGCCGGCCGAACCGGTGCGCACGGGGGCCGTCTATCGGCTCAACCCGCCTGCCCCGGTGGCGGCGCAGCCCGAGGCGCAGGCGATCGATTTCCCGATTTTGTATGAAGACTCCGATCTGATCGTGCTGGACAAGCCGGCCGGGCTGGTGGTGCATCCCGCGCCCGGCAACCAGGACGGCACACTGGTCAACGCGCTATTGGCCCATTGCGGCGACACGCTGCCGGGCATCGGTGGCGAACGCCGGCCAGGCATCGTGCACCGGCTGGACAAGGATACCTCCGGCGTGATGGTGGTCGCAAAGACCGAGCCGGCACTGGCTACCCTGTCGGCCGCCTTCGCCGCGCGGGACCTGGACCGAGCCTATCTGGCGCTGTGCTGGGGGCTGCCCGACCCCGCCGCCGGGGATATCGAGGGGGCGATCGGGCGCGACCCGCGCGACCGCAAGCGCATGGCCCTGGTGCGCCACGGCGGCAAACAGGCCCTCACCCACTACAAGACCCGGCGCGTGTGGCATGCGTCGATCGCGTTGCTGGAATGCCGGCTGGCCACAGGGCGGACGCACCAGATCCGGGTGCATCTGTCGTCCCGCGGCCATCCAATCGTCGGCGATCCGGTCTATCTTCGCCGCATGCCCGCCGCGGCACGCGGCCTGGCGGAGCCGATCCGCTCCACTTTGCTGGATTTCCCACGCCAGGCGCTGCACGCGGCGCGACTCGGTTTTGCCCATCCGCGCACCGGGGCCGCCCTGTCGTTCGAAACCGCGCCGCCCGCGGATATGCTGGCGCTGATCGCCGATCTGGACGGGAATAGCTGATGTCGATCGTCAAAAAATTGACAGGACCTATCCAGTCCTGTATTCTTTCGGTGTTCGGGAGAGCCTGAACCGGCCGCATCAAGGGGCCCGAAGCTGACGCTGCCGAAAACGGGGCGGGGCGACGGGGCATGGAACCAAGACATGGGGCCGAGGCTTAGCAAGCGAGGGCGGGGGTGCGTAATTTTTGGCCCCTGTAGAAGTCTTAACGATTGAGCAATCCGATCGTTCGCCTGTGCCGTATAGAAAGGGCAGATGAGCGTCATCTGGCGAAAGGAGCCCAACATGGCTGCCGCCATTCTGAATATCGCCCCCGAGGGCAATCTGACGCGGTATCTCCAGGAGATCCGCAAATTCCCGATGCTGACGCCAGAGGAAGAACTGGCGCTGTCACATCGCTGGCGCGACCACGAGGACATCGATGCCGCGCATCGGCTGGTCACCTCCCACCTGCGTCTCGTCGCCAAGATCGCCATGGGCTATCGCGGCTACGGGTTGCCGGTCGGCGAACTGATCAGCGAGGGCAACGTCGGCATGATGCAGGCGGTGAAGCGGTTCGACCCGGACCGCGGCTTCCGTCTGGCCACCTATGCGATGTGGTGGATCCGCGCCGCGATTTAAGAATATATCCTGCACAGTTGGTCCCTGGTGAAGATGGGCACCACCGCGGCGCAGAAAAAGCTGTTCTTCAACCTGCGCCGGCTGAAAGGCCAGATGCAGGCGATCGACGACGGCGATCTGCAGCCCGAGCAGGTGGCCAAGATCGCCAAGGCGCTGTCGGTGCCTGAGCAGGACGTGGTGAACATGAACCGTCGCCTGGCCGCGCCCGACAACAGCCTGAACGCGCCGGTTCGCCTGGATGGCGAGGGCGAATGGCAGGATTGGCTGGTCGACGACGCCGACAGCCAGGAAACCACCCTGGCCGAGCACGAGGAGATGTCGGGCCGGCAGGCGTTGCTGTCCAACGCGTTGAAAACGCTGAACGACCGCGAACGCCATATCCTGACCGAACGCCGGCTGAAGGATGAGCCAACCACGCTCGAGGAGTTGTCGGGGCAGTACAACATCTCCCGCGAGCGGGTGCGCCAGATCGAGGTGCGCGCGTTCGAGAAGCTGCAGAAGGCGATGAAAACCCAGATCGCCGAACGCCGGCAGGCGACCCGCCCGGCTGCCTGATCGCCATCCACCGCCTGATCGCCATCCGATGACCCGGGGCCAGGATTATTGTTCCTCGGCCGTCGGCGCGAAACCCCACTCCGCCTCATAGCGTGCGCGTTCGGCCCGCAGGCTGGACGCGCGTGACAACGCCAGCGCTTCCAGGATGGCCCGCACGGCGATCGGGGCCAGTTCGGCCAGGAGCCAGCCAGCGGCGGCCATGCCCCAGGCCTGCATCAGATTGGTCAGATCCGTCGCGAGCCTGCTGGCGCCGGCGATGGTATGGCCGGCCGCCCACAGGTTGAGCACCGGGCTGACGATGCCACAGAAGCCGAACAGCGCCATGCTTCGCGCGATCGGCTTGCCGGGCTGATGATCCACAACGCCGGCGATAAGGGGGGGCAGGAACAATACGCCGACCAGCAACGCGGTGGGCGTGGCCAGGGTCGCCAGGGCGCCGCATAGCAGCCCCTGCACCCAGATCAGCGACCTGGGGGACGCACCATCCCGCGGCGCGGCCTTGGTCTTCTCCGCCTTTGCGGCGGCGCGGCGGGCCATGCGCGGTCAGCCCAGCGCGGCGGTCGTGAGCACCGCGGCAAGAACGGCGACGCCGACGCAGGCGACGATCTCCTGGCCCAGACGGTGGGCAAGCTCGGCGCGCTCGGCCCCGCCGTCGCGTAGCTGACGCAACGTGGCATCGATCCGGGCAACCGCGTCTACGGCTTCGCGCGCTTCCTGCCGGTCCGCCTCCCGCATGGCGGGATCCTCGATCAGCGCGAGCATTTGCCCGATCAGACCGGAGGCGGCCAGCTGGCTTATCTGTTCCTGCATGCCCCCGCGGCGGGCGCGGTTGTGCCACACCTGCGCCAGCGCACCGGAACGTGCCGCCAGCCAGGCCGCCAGGCCCGGAAGAGGGCGGGGAAACGCGTGGTTCTGCAGCTGCGCGAACAGCCGAAGCTGGGCGAGCGCGCCGGTCACGTCCTGGTCGCTGTCGGTCAGCGCGGCGATCTCGGCTTCCAGTCGGCGTTCCGAACGGGCGGCAATGAAGGCCGCGATTTCCGCGTCGATGGGCCGGGTTTTGGCCGGGTCCACGCCGTCGGCGGCGTTCAGCGCCGGCAGCAGGTCGGCCAGCCGGGCGACGAAACGGCCTGCCAGCAACGGGCTGGCGCAAGGCAGCAGCGGGTTGAGCTGATAGCGCAGCCGGACCATCCCACCGCCCTGCCCCGCCAATCCCTGCACCGCGAGCGCCTTCCCCGCGAGCCCCTTCCCTACGAGCCCCTGGGCGGCGCGCATCTGGCGTCCCTCCAGCCGCATAATGCCGGCATCCTGGCGAGCCTGGCGCATCATGGCCCAGGCGCCGACCGCCTCGGCCGCGATCAGCCCGGTCAGACGATCCGCGGCATGGCTTTCGTCGCCGCCGGCCAGCATCGATGCGGCGAGCGCCGGACCGATGCCGTCCGGCCACAGCGCGATGCCCTGCCAGCACAGCGGCGCCAGCGGGTCCAGCAGGGCCACGCCGCGCATGACCAGCAATGCGTCCGCCACCGGGTCCAGCGGCGAGGCGTCGGCGGCGCGGTTGCGGACCAATTCCTCCAGCCGGCCGGCGAGCGCGGCGTCGCCGAGTCCATGACGCAGCCAGTGATCGATGATACCCACCCGCAGCGCCGGCACCGTCTCGGCCGGATCGGTAGCCAGCAGGTACGCGGCCTGCCGGGCGCTCCAAACCGTGGCGCCACCGACCTGGAGCGGGCGCTGAGCGCGGCGGGACGGCCGGGCGGCAACGCGGCGAGCGCGGGCGGCCGGGGGGTCGCGCAGCAGCGAGGCCGAGGGCCGATGCTCGGAGTCCTCGGCCAGCATGCCGCGGATCAGATCGGCGATCAGCGGCGGCAGCCGTTCCTCCCCCGTCAGGGCGGCATGGCTGCCAACATCCAGCTTGCGGCGCAGGATCGCCGCGTCGTCCTGCCCGGCCAGCGGCGGACGGCCCAGCGCCAGGGTCAGCAGCAGGACGCCGAGGGCGTAGATGTCGTCCCCCGGAACCCCCTCGCCGCGGCCGGCGGGCAGGCACATGGCGCTGTAGGGCGGCTCGTAGAGGGCCGGTTGCAGCGCGGCGGGCGGGGCCGCCCAAGCGGCGCCGAGCACCACCGGCTGGCCGGGGCCGGCCTGGAACAGATTGTCCGGCCGGATCGCGCGATGGGTGATGCCGACGGCATGCAGCGCCTCCAGCGCCTGGGCGGCGGGGCGCAG
Source organism: uncultured Alphaproteobacteria bacterium (assembly GCA_963839645.1). Lineage (GTDB taxonomy): Bacteria > Pseudomonadota > Alphaproteobacteria > Acetobacterales > Acetobacteraceae > PALSA-911. The sequence goes on from CAWIVZ010000008.1 coordinate 653,424, forward strand.
CACGAGATCCAGCAGCTCCGCCTCCCGCCAGGGGCGCGGATCGGCGGCGACCGGCGGGCCGGGCGGGGCGGAGCAGATGACGAAATAGCCCGTATTGCCATGCCCCGCGGCGCCGACGCCGTGGGCGAGCGGGCAGAGAACGCCTTCGAGCGGGGAGGTCAGCATCTGCAGGGGTCGCAGCCGGGCCGGCAGATGGCGCTCGACCTGCAAGGCCATCAACGTGGGACGGCCGGCAACGGCGAAACTCGCCAGCCCCCCCCCCGCGCCCGGCAAGGGCCGCGTGTAATCGACCGCATACTGGCCGCCGATCAACGGCGCGGCGGAATCGGTCGGCGGGTTGGTCGGCGAAGCAGTGGGGGCGACGGCCATGATCGGCTAACCGGGGTTGAGAGCCCGATCATGGCAGACAAGGTCTGAGCAAAAGGTTACGCCCTGGGCGGTGCCACGCCCAGGCTCCGGCCCAGGCTCCCGATCCGGGCGACCCGGCTCAGTCCTCGAACGGGTCCTTGACCAGGATCGTGTCGTCGCGCTCGGGGCTGGTGGAGACCAGGGTCACGGGCGCCTCGACCAGTTCCTCGATCCGGCGCACGTATTTGATTGCCTGCGCCGGCAGTTCGGCCCAGGAGCGGGCACCCTGGCAGGAGCCGGACCAGCCCTCCATCACCTCGTATTCCGGCACCGCGGCGGCCTGCGCGCCCTGGGCGGCCGGCAGATGGCGGACGAGTTCGCCGTGGATGCGGTAGCCAGTGCAGATCTTCAGCTCCGGCAGGCCGTCCAGCACGTCGATCTTGGTCAGCGCCAGGCCGTGGATGCCGCCGACCTTCACCGCCTGGCGCACCAGGGCGGCATCGAACCAGCCGCAGCGGCGCGGGCGGCCGGTCACGGTGCCGAATTCATGGCCGCGCTCGCCCAGCAGCTTGCCGGTGGCGTCGTGCAGTTCGGTCGGGAACGGGCCGGAGCCGACACGGGTGGAATAGGCCTTGGCGATGCCGAGCACGGTGCCGACCGAGCCGGGCCCCATCCCCGAGCCGGACGCGGCGGTGGCGGCGACGGTGTTGGAACTGGTCACGAACGGATAGGTGCCGTGATCGACATCCAGCATCACCGCCTGCGCACCCTCGAACAGGATGCGCTTGCCGGTGCGCCGCGCCTGATCCAGCCGTTCCCATACCGGCTCGGCGAAGGGCAGGATCAGCGGCGCCAGTTCCAGCAGGCGGGTCAGCAGGTCGGTCTTGGAGAATGTCGGTGCGCCAAGGCCTTGCAGCAGTGTATTGTGATGCAACAGAAGCTCGTCGAGCTTGTTGGCCAGGGTTTCCGGTTCGGCCAGGTCGCAGATTCGGATGGCGCGGCGGGCGACCTTGTCCTCGTAGGCCGGACCGATCCCCCGCCCGGTGGTGCCGATCTTGCGCTCGCCGCGGGCTTCCTCGCGGGCGCGGTCCAGCGCGCCGTGCAGCGGCAGGATCAGCACCGCGTTCTCGGCGATGCGCAGCGTCTCCGGCGAGATCTTCAGGCCCTGGGCGCCGACTCGGGCGATTTCCGCCAGCAGCGCCTCGGGGTCCACCACCACGCCGTTGCCGATGATGCCGAGCTTGCCGCGCACCAGGCCGGAGGGCAGCAGTGACAGCTTGTAGGTTTCATTGCCCACCACCAGCGTGTGGCCGGCGTTATGGCCGCCCTGGAAGCGCACGACGATGTCGGCGCGGCTGGCGAGCCAGTCCACGACCTTGCCTTTGCCCTCGTCGCCCCACTGGGCGCCGATCACGGCGACGTTCGCCATCGCTCTCTCCGAATTACGAGTGGGTGGAAACGGGAACGGCCACGCCGTCCCGCAGGATGTGGGTGCAGCCGAGCCGGCGGGCTTCGGCGACTGGCTCGGCGCACGGGGCGAGCGCCGCGACCGTGGCGTACCCGGCCGTCCGCAGCGCCCGCTGCGCGGCGACGTCGCCGCCGTCGGGGACGAACACGCGGTCGCGCGCCTTTCGCTCGGGCGCGGCGCGCAGCACCGCGTCGGGGAACAGGGTCAGGCCGGTGGCCGGCTCGGACTCGCCGCAGATGTATCGGCCGCCCCGGCCGAGTTCCTCGTGCCGGCCGGGGGCGTAGATCGTCACCGCCACGCCGGTATGGTAGCGGAACCCGCGGAATTCGACCGGGTCGATGGTCAGCCGCAGGTCCGGCGCCTGTTTGCGGATGGCGTTGACGGTATCGGCCAGACGCTCGGCGAGCTGGCGTGCCACGACCGGCAGGGAGGCGGATTGCAGCGCGGCGAGCGCCCGGTCGGCCGGGCCGGCGGCGAGCAGCAGGTCGGTCAGGGTGGGCGCCAGCATTCCGCCATGGCGGGTGACGGCGGCGGCGTCCTTGCGGTCCAGCGCGCGCGACAGCACCGCGCGCTCGGCGCCGGCGATGCCGGCATCGTCCAGCAGCGCGGGGGACAGATTCGGCAGGGTCAGGTCGAAGCTGGGGCGGGTCAGGCCGACCGCGGCCAGGGCCTCGGCGCCGACCAGCACGATCTCGGCATCCGCCTCGGGGCTGTCGCAGCCGATCAGTTCGATGCCGGCCTGGGCGACCTGGCGCTCGGGGGCCAACTGGCTGCCGCGCACCCGCAGGCATTGTCCGGCATAGGACAGGCGCAGCGGGCGCGGCGCGTGGCCGAGCCGGGTGGTGGCGATGCGGGCGACCTGCGGCGTGGTGTCGGCGCGCAGGCCCATCATGCGGTGGCTGTCGGGGTCCATCAGGCGGAAGGTCTGGTCGGCCACGGCAAGGCCGGAGCCGGCGAGCAGGCTATCCTCGAACTCGATCAGCGGCGGCTTGACGCGCTGATAGCCGTGCGCGGCGAAGACATCCATGATCGCTTCCACCGCCGACGCCTCGGTCTCGGCATCGGGCGGCAACAGGTCGCGCAGGCCGGCGGGCAGCAGGGCGGGATTGTTCGGCAGGTCGTCGTCGGTCATGGTGTCGGTCATGGCGTGAGCTGGGGTTCCGCTGGATAGAATGGCGCAGCCGCCCGGATCGGCCGCGTTCGTGCAACGCAGGCGGCGAATCCAGACCGAGAGCGGGGCTATAGCACCGCGGCGCCGCGGGACAAAGCCGTGACGGCGGCGGGTCGCGCATGCGACGCGATGGTTTTTCCGATATACAACCTATAAGGGAATATATTAGCCTGCGGGTAACCTTTGGGCGCGCGCCTCGCGCCGGGTATTCTCGCGAAAGCGGCCGCATGCTGTTCAACTCACAGGGCTTCGTGCTGGGGTTTCTGCCGGTCGCGCTGGCCGGGTTCTTCGCGCTCGGCCGCTTCGGCGGGCGGGTTTGGGCGCTGCGCTGGCTGGTGGCCGCCAGCCTGTTCTTCTACGGCTGGTGGGCGCCGCGCTTCACGCTGCTGCTGGTTGCCTCGATCGGCGCGAATTTCGGGTGCGGGCGCCACATCCTGCACTTGCGCCGCAAGGGCGCGGAGCGTGCTGCCGGGAACTGGCTGGTGTTGGGCGTCGACGGCGAACCTCGCCCTGCTCGGCTGGTTCAAATATGCGATGTTCGTGCGCCAGATCATGGCCGGCGCGGGGATCGACCTGCCGACGCTGGACATCTTCCTGCCGCTGGCGATCAGCTTCTTCACCTTCCAGCAGATCCTGTTCCTGACCGATTGCCGGCGCGGCGACATCGCGCCGGTCCCTGCCCTGCCCTATGCCTGCTTCGTCGCCTTCTTCCCGCATCTGATCGCCGGGCCGATCGTGCGGCCGTCCGAGATCCTGCCGCAATTCGCCGCCGGCGATGTGGCCGTTCCGCGCGAGGAAAACCTGTCGGCGGGCCTGGCGTTGTTCCTGCTGGGCCTGGCAAAGAAGCTGGTGCTGGCGGACTGCTTTGCCCACTTCGCCGATGTCGGGTTCGCCGCCGCTGCCGGCGGCGAGCGGCTGAGCTTCTTCGAGGCCTGGTACGCCGCTTCCGCCTACAGCCTGCAGATCTATTTCGATTTTTCCGGCTATTCGGACATGGCAATCGGGCTGGCACGGATGTTCAACATCCGCTTTCCGCTGAATTTCGACAGCCCATACAAATCCCACGACATCGGCGAGTTCTGGCGGCGCTGGCATATCAGCCTCAGCCAGTTCCTGCGCGACCACGTTTATATCCCGCTCGGCGGCAACCGGCGCGGCACGGCGCGGCTGCGGGTGAACCTGATGGCGACCATGCTGCTGGGTGGCCTGTGGCACGGCGCGGCGTGGAATTTCGTGCTGTGGGGCGGGCTGCACGGGGCTTTCCTGGTCGTGCACCAGATGTTCCGCCGCCTGGGCGGGCGGCTGCCTTCGCTGCCGGCGCAGGCGCTGACCCTGCTGGTGGTACTGGTGGCCTGGGTACCGTTTCGCGCCGACGGCATGCCGGCGACGCTGGCGATGCTGCGCGGCATGGCCGGGCTGAACGGCATCCTGCTGCCGCGCATGATCTTCGATGCCGCACCGGTGTTTTCCTGGTTCGCCCATCCGGTGCCGGTGCTGCGCTTTCTCGGCGATGCGCGAACCCTGAGCTTTCCGGAGGTGACGCTGTGCCTCGGTCTGGGCTGGGCGATCGCGCTTTGGGCGCCGCATGTGCATGAATTGTCGCTGCGGGCCCGCACCTGGGCGCTGACCGCGAGTTTCGCCCTGACGGCGCAGGCGCTGTTCTTCGCGCCGGATGTTTCCCCGTTCCTGTATTTCCGGTTCTGAGCATGAAGCGCTTGCTGCTCGGCTGCCTGGCTTCCCTGGTGTTGTATGCGGGCCTATTCGGCTTCGTGCTGGACCGGCCGCTGACGCTCGGCTTCCTGTCCGGCCAGATCGACGCCAGGCTCGCCCGCGCCGCCGCCATTCCCGGCCGCAAGCTGGTGATCCTGGCGGGTTCCAACGGCCCCTATTCGCATCGCTGCGAGACGATCGAGCCGATCCTCGGGCTGCCCTGCGTGAACGGTGGCGTCGCCGTGGGGATCGGGCTCGATTACCTGTTCACCCGTTGGCAGGGCGTGCTGTATCCCGGCGACGTGGTCTATCTGCCGATGGAGCCGGAGCAGTATGTGCGCAGCCGGGCGGCCACGTCGCTCGGGCCGGACGCGTCGATCCTGTTCCGCCACGACTGGGCGACGCTGGCGAAACTGCCGCCACGGCGCTGGCTGGCGGCGATGTTCTCGTTCGACCTGCGGGCGGGGGTGATGAGCGCGATCGAGGAGGCGCTGGTTCTGGCTCGCTTTCACGACCCGCGCGCCGGGGTGACCGGTTCAAGCAATGCCTGGGGCGATCACGTCGGCCACACCGCCGCGAGAGCGGCGGCGAGCCGGGAGATCCTGGCGGCGGCGCGACCGTTTCTGCCCACCGCCGCGCAGATCGCGGCGGGCGACGGCACGGCGGAGATCGCCCGCTTCGTCGCGCGGATGAGCGCGCGCGGCGTGACCCTGATCGGGGGCCTGTCCACCGGCTTCGCCGACCTGAAGCTGCCGGACGAGACCATGCGCGCGATCGCCGCGGTGTACACCGCGCATGGCGGGCAATTCATCGCCCTGCCCAATCGCAGCCGGTATCCGCGGGCGGATTTCTTCGACACGCCGGAACACCTGAACGAGACGTCGCAGATCGCGCATTCACGGCTGATCGCGGCGGCGCTGGCCGTGCTGCTGGACCGGCCGGCGGAGCAGCAGGCGCTGGCCGCCGTGCCGCGCTGAACCCCCGATGCGGGGCGCGTTGTTGGCCGCCGCCATCGCGGCTAGGCTGGGCGAAACGGCCACCGCGATGGCACCGAAGGGAGACGCCTGCATGAAAGTCGGATTGTTCCTCAACACGCAGTTCCGGCCCGGCACCGACATGGCCGCACGGGTGCCCGAAATGGTCGAGCAGGTGCGCACCGCGCGGACATCCGGCTTCCAATCGCTATGGTTCCCGCATCACTACCTGACCGCGCCGCTGCAGATGTTCCAGCTGACCGCGTTGCTGCCGTATCTGCTGCATGAGGCGAAGGGCATGATGATCGGCGGCGACATCGTGATCCTGCCGCTGCTGAACCCGGTCTCCGTGGCCGAGGAAGCGGCGACCCTGGATGTGCTGTCGGGTGGTAACTACGTGCTGGGTGTCGGGCTTGGCTATCGCGAGCCGGAATTCGATGCCTTCGCCGTTCCGCTGAGCGAACGCGCGCCGCGCTTCGCCGAAAGCATCGGTTTGATCCGGCGGCTCTGGACCGAGGACCGGGTCACCCACAAAGGCAAGTTCTACAGCGTCACCGACGCCGGTATCGGCATCAAGCCGGTTCGGCGTGAGGGGCCGCCCATCTGGGTGGCGGCGCAGGTGGACGCGGCGATCAAGCGGGCGGCGCGGATCGGCGATGCCTGGCTGATCGTGCCTTCCACGCAGATCGGCGGTGATCAAGCAACAGCTGGCGGTGTATCGCGGCGCGCTGGCGGAGTACGGCAAGCCGGAGCCGACCGATTATCCGCTGACGCGCGAATGCTATGTCGGCACGTCGATGGCGACCGCGATGGATGAGTGCCGGGATGCGCTGAAATACAAATACGACGCCTATGCCTCCTGGGGCCTGCACGGCCAGGGCAGCGCGCCGCCGATCGAGGAATTCGCGCGCGACCGCTTCATCATCGGCGACAAGGCGTATGTGAAGGACGAGATCGCGCGCTATCGCGACGAGCTCGGGATCAATCATTTCATAATGCGCCTGCAATGGCCCGGCCTGCCGGTGGAGCGGGTGCTGCACAGCATCCGCGCCTTGGGCGAGATTTTCGCCTGACGCCAGGCCGGGAGGTTCGACATGACTGCTTCCGTAGCGGCCGAGGACACCCCTCGGGCCACCGACGAGATCGTCGACGTGCTGATCATCGGCTCCGGCGCGTCCGGCGCGGCGGTGGCGTGGAGCCTCGCCGAGACAAAGATGCGCATCCTGTGCCTGGAGCAGGGCGATTGGATGAAGCAATCCGATTTCCCGAGCAACGGGCGGGACTGGGAGGCGCGGCGCTACGGCGATTTCGACATCAGCCCGAACCGGCGGGGGCGGCCGACCGATTATCCGATCAACGACGACAACTCGCCGATGAAGGTCGCCAACTTCAACGGCGTCGGCGGCGGCACCATCATGTACACCGCGCATTTCCCGCGCATGCATCCGTCGGATTTCCGGGTGCGCTCGCTCGACGGCGTCGCGGATGACTGGCCGATCGATTACGCCACGCTGGAGCCGTTCTTTGCCGAGAACGACCGCATGATGGGCGTGTCCGGCCTCGCCGGCGATCCGGCCTATCCGCCGCGCCAGCCGCCGATGCCGCCGCTGCCGCTCGGCAAGACCGGCGCCCGCTACGCCCGCGCGATGAACAAGCTGGGCTGGCACTGGTGGCCGTCGGACACCACGATCGCGACGACCGAGTACGACGGGCGGGCGCCGTGCATCAATCTCGGCCATTGCACGCCCGGCTGCGCGCAGGGGGCGAAGGCGAGCACCGACATCACCTATTGGCCGCATGCCATCCGCGCCGGGGTGGAGTTGCGCACGCGCTGCCGGGTGCGGGAAATCACCACCAACGAGCACGGCATGGCCTCCGGCGCGATCTACTACGACGCCGACGGGATCGAGCGGTTTCAGCCGGCGGAAGTGGTCATCCTCGCCTGCAACGGCATCGGCACGCCGCGCCTGCTGCTGAATTCGGCGTCGTCCCGCTTTCCCAACGGGCTGGCGAATTCCAGCGGCCTGGTCGGCAAGAACCTGATGCTGCATCCCTGGCCGCAGGTCGTGCGGCTATGTCGATGACGAGGTGGACGGCGATCGCGCGCCCGATGCTGACGCATGTGGAGCAAGGAGTTCTACGAGACCGATCCGGCGCGGGACTTCGTGCGCGGCTACACGCTGCAATTCGCCCGCGGCACCGGGCCGGTCGAACGAGGCGATCACCAGCGAGGCCGCCGGACGCCTGCCCTGGGGCGAGGACCATCACCGCGTCTATCGCAAGCTGTTCCGCCACCGGGCTGCAGATCGGCGTCGCCTGCGAGGATCTGCCGGAGGAGCATAACCGCGTCACGCTCGACCCGGTGCTGAAGGACAGCCACGGCATTCCGGCGCCGAGGATCGATTACGCCATCAGCGAGAACACGCGGCGCATGATGGAACACGGCATCGCGCGGGCGAGAGGAGATCCTGACCGCGGCGGGGGCGACCAACATTTCCGCGTCGCGCACCGTGCTCAACAGTCCCGGCCATCTGCTGGGCACCGCGCGCATGGGCAACGATCCGGAACGTTCGGTGGTCAATGCCTGGGGCCGCTGCCATGACGTGAAGAATCTGTTCATCGTCGACGGCAGCATCTGGGTGACGTCGGGCGGGGTGAACCCGACCTCGACCATCCAGGCGCTGGCGCTCTACATCGCCGACAGCATGAAGCAGCGCCTGGCCACCTTGTTCGATTGAGAACAAGGTTTCCCAAGACATAATCGGCACACAGCCACGAACGGAAAAGTGACGATGACGCCAAACGAGGAATGGGGCCTGATCGGCAAGGTGGCGATCGTCACCGGCGGCGGAGCTGCGGGCGACGGGATCGGCAATGGCCGCGCGGCCTGCATCCTGCTGGCCCGCGCCGGCGCGCATGTGCTGGTGGTCGACCGGGATCTCGCCCTTGCCGAACGCACCGTGGCGATGATCGCAGCCGAGGGCGGCAGCGCCGTTGCCGCTTCCTATGACGTGACGCAGTCCGCGCAATGCGCCGCCATGGTAGCGGACGCGGTGTCGCGCTGGGGCCGGCTCGACTGCCTCGACAACAACGTCGGCATCGGCAGCAAGGGGAGCGTGGTCGAGGAAACAGAGGAGAACTGGGCCCGGGTGATGCACGTGAACGTCGATACGATGTTCCTGGCCTGCAAGCACGCCATTCCCGCGATGATCCGCACCGCCGGAGGGGGATCGATCGTCACCATCTCGTCGATCTCCGCGCTGCGGCCGCGCGGCCTGACCGCCTATACCGTTTCCAAGGGCGCGGTGATCGCGCTGACCAAGGCGATGGCGGTGGATCACGGGCCGGACGGCATCCGCGCCAACTGCGTGTTCCCCGGTCCGGTCTATACGCCGATGGTCTATGCGAAGGGAATGACCGAGCAGGCGCGCGAGACGCGCCGCCAGGCCTCCGTGCTCGGCCGCGAGGGCACGGGATGGGACATCGGCGCCGCGGTGCGGTTCCTGCTGTCGGATCAGGCCCATTTCATCACCGGCCAGGTTCTCGGCGTAGACGGCGGCGCCACGCTGGTCGGCCCCAGCCGCGCATCCTGAGGTCACGCGTCGAAATACAGCGCCAGGCGGTTCTTGCCGTCGGCCCGCTCATAGGCCTGGGCGGCGGAGAAATGGCGGATCAGGTGAATGCCCAGGCCGCCGATTTCCGCCGCTTCCAGCGATTGCGGCGTCGGCGGGTCGGGCGCGGTGGTCGGGTCGAAGGGATGGCCGGGATCTTCCACCCGCAGCGTCAGCCGACCGGGGTCGGCACGCAGGTGCAAATCCACCGGCAGCGGCGGCCTGGCCGCGCTGTGGCGGGCGATGTTGGACACCGCTTCCTCCAGGCAAAGCTGCACGGCGAACACGACCGAGGGGCCGAGGCCGATCTGCTCGGCCACGTGTTCCACCCAGGCATGCACGCGGGCGATTTCCTGGTCGGTCGCACTCACCCGCAGGGCGAAATCCGCCGGGCGCCGGGTGGCGGATGGTGACGTGCTTCCCATCGCCTCACCCATCGGCCTTGGCGATGTCCAGGCCCGCGTCGCCGGCATCTTCCTGACCGTCCACGCCCGTGCCCAAGATGGCCTCCTCCAGGAAGTTAGGAACCGGGGCCGGAACCGACCCGGCTTCCGATCCGGCACGCTAAACGCTTTCAGCCGGGATCAGAAGCCGGGAATGGTGACGGGATCGCGAAGGATCAGAAGTCCAGCGGCGTCGCCTGCACCACCAGCGGCAGGGTGCGCACCTTCGCCAGGACGCCCTCCGACACGGTCTCATCGACCGAGACCAGGCAGATCGCGTCGCCGCCGGGTTCCGAGCGGCCGAGATGGAAGGTGGCGATGTTGATGCCGGCTTCCGCCAGCGTGTCGCCGAAGCGGCCGATGAAGCCGGGCTTGTCCTGGTTGGTGACATACAGCATGTGGCGGCCGAAATCGGCCTCCACCTTGATGCCCTTGATCTCGACGATGCGCGGCCGCGCACCGGCGAACAGCGTGCCGGCGACGGAGCGGGTCAGCTTGTCGGTTTCCACGGTCACCCGCACCAGCGTCTGGTACTCGCTGGGGCGATCGTGCACGGTCTCGGCCACGTCGATCCCCCGCTCGCGCGCGGCTACCGGGGCGTTGACCATGTTGACGCCTTCCATCATCGGCGACAGCAGGCCGGCCAGCAGCGCCGCCGACAGCGGCCGGTGGTTCAACGCCGCCGCCAGGCCCTCGTATTCGATGACCACCCGGCGGATGACACCCTCATGCGCCTGGGTCATCTGCCCGGCGAAGGCGCCGAGCAGGCGGCACAGTTCCATGTACGGCTTCAGCCGCGGAGCGTCCTCGGCCGAGACCGAGGCCATGTTGATCGCGTTGGACACCGCGCCGGTGAGCAGGAAATCGCTCATCTGCTCGGCCACCTGCAGCGCCACGTTCTCCTGAGCCTCGGCGGTGGCAGCGCCCAGATGCGGGGTGCACACCACGTTCTCCAGGCCGAACAACGGGCTTTCCTTCGCGGGCTCGGTTTCGAACACATCGAGCGCGGCGCCGGCGACGTGGCCCGACACGATGGCTTCGGCCAGGGCCGCCTCATCGACCAGGCCGCCGCGGGCGCAGTTGATGATGCGCACGCCCTTGCGGGTTTTGGCCAGCGCCTCACGCGAGAGGATGTTGCGCGTCGCCTCCGTCATCGGCACGTGCAGGGTAATGAAATCGGCCCGCGCCAGCAGCGCGTCCAGCTCCACCTTCTCCACGCCGAGGTCGAGCGCCCGCTTCTCCGACAGGTACGGATCGTATGAAATCACCTTCATGTGCAGCCCGATCGCCCGGTTGGCGACGATGGAGCCGATATTGCCGCAGCCGATGAGGCCGAGCGTCTTGCCGCTCAGCTCCACGCCCATGAAGCGGTTCTTCTCCCATTTACCCGATTTGGTGGAAGCGCTCGCTTCCGGGATCTGCCGCGCCAGCGCGAACATCATGGCGATGGCGTGCTCGGCGGTGGTGATGGTGTTGCCGAGCGGGGTGTTCATCACCACCACGCCGCGCGCGGTGGCCGATTTCACATCCACGTTGTCCACGCCGATGCCGGCGCGTCCCACCACTTTCAGGTTGGGAGCCGCGTCCAGCAGTTCCTTGGTGACCTTGGTGGCGGAGCGGATCGCCAGGCCATCGTACTCGCCGATAACGGCACGCAGGTCGGCCGGGCTCAGGCCCGGCTTCAGATCGACCTCAATGCCGCGCGTGCGGAAGATTTCGACCGCTGCCGGGGACAGCTTGTCGCTGATCAGAACCTTGGTCATGCCGGTTACTCCGCCGCTTTCGTGGACGACGTTCCCTCTGGGGCGTATTCGGCCTCGACAATGGCGTGCGCCCATTCGATCCAGGGCAGCATCAGCGCGATGTCGCCCGCCTCCACCGTCGGTCCGCCCCAGATACGCAGGCCGGCCGGTGCGTCGCGGTGGCCGGCGATGTCGTAGGCGACGCCTTCCTTGTCCAGCAGCGCGGCGATGCGGCGCACGGCCTTGAAGCGGTCATCCTCGGACAGAGCGGCGAACCAGGGGGCGGTGAGCTTCAAGCACAGGGCGGTGGTGGAACGGGTGGCCGGCACCTCGGCCAGGAACTCCACCCACGGCGTGCGCGCCACCCAGTTGGCAACGGCCTGAAGATTGTCCTGGCTGCGCGCGATCAGGCCCTTCAGCCCGCCGGATTGTTCCGCCCAGCGCAGGCTGTCCAGCGCGTCCTCGACGCAGAGCATCGACGGCGTGTTCAGCGTTTCGCCGCGGAACAGGCCCTCGTTCAGCTTGCCGCCCGAGGTCATTCGGAAGATCTTCGGCAGCGGCCAGGCGGGCTTGTAGGTGGTAAGGCGCTCAGCGGCGCGCGGCGAGATCGCCAGCATGCCGTGCGCGGCCTCCCCGCCCAGGCCCTTCTGCCAGGACCAGGTGACGACATCGAGTTTTTCCCACGGCAAATCCATGCAGAACGCCGCGGAGGTGGCGTCGCAGATCGTCAGGCCGGCGCGATCGGCCGGAATCCAATCGCCGTTCGGCACGCGCACGCCCGAGGTGGTGCCGTTCCAGGCGAAGACCACGTCGTTGTCAAAATGGACCTGCGACAGGTCGGGCAGCTTGCCATACGGGGCTTCCAGCACGCGCGCATCCGGCAGCTTCAGCTGCTTGACCACGTCGGTCGCCCACTGCCCGGAGAAGCTTTCAAACGACAGCACATCGACGCCGCGGGCGCCGAGCATGGACCACATGGCCATCTCCACCGCGCCGGTATCGGACGCGGGCACGATGGCGACGCGCCAATCGGCGGGAACGCCGAGAATGGCGCGGGACCGGTCGATCACCTCGGCCAGGCGCGCCTTCGGAGCGGAGGCGCGATGGCTGCGGCCGAGCATGGCGTTGCCCAGCGCGTCCAGCGAATAGCCGGGACGCTTGGCGCAGGGGCCAGAGGAAAAATTCGGGTTTTCCGGACGCAATGCCGGCGTGGAAATAGTCTGTGCCATGACTGGCTTCTCCCTTGCAGAAGATTAGCGCCCCGGTGGGGGGGCGTGACCCGGGCGGAGGGGTAGCCGGTCGGCCCCTTGCGGTCAATGGGAGAGTCGCGGCTCAGCCGGGCAGCAGGATCTCGCCCCGCGCATACAGCACGGCGTTGCCGCCCATGCGCACCCGGTCCCCGGCCAGCGTGCACCACAGCGTGCCGCCGCGCGCGCTGGCCTGGCGGCAGACCAGATCGTTGCGGCCGAGCCGCGGTGCCCAGAACGGCACCAGTTGGGTATGGGCGGCGCCCGTCACCGGATCCTCGGCAATGCCGGCCTTGATGGCGAAGTAGCGGCTGGTGATGTCCACGCCATCGCCGCCGGCGGCGGTCGCGATTACCCGCCCGCCCGGCAGCGCCAGGATGCGCGAATGGTCTGGCCGCAGGCCGGCCACGGTCGCGGCATCGGCGAAGACGCAGATCCAGTCACGGGCTTCGTGGACTTCGATGGGCGCCGCACCCAGCGCTTGCGCCATGTCCGCCGGCTCCGGCACCGGATTGCTCGGCCAAGCCGGGAAATCCAGCACGAGACGGCCATTCTCCTGCGTGACGGTCAGCACGCCGGACAAAGTGTGAAACCGCCACGGCGCGGCAACCCCCAGGCTGTCCAGCACGAACGCGGTTGCCAGCGTGGCGTGGCCGCAGAGTTCGACCTCGATCAGCCGGAGTGAACCAGCGCAGGTTCCAGTCATTGCCTTCCGCGACGACAAAAGCGGTCTCACTGAGATTGTTCTCGGCCGCGATGGACTGCATCAGGCCAGTGGGAAGGAAACGATCGAGCTTGATCACCGCCGCCGGATTGCCGGCGAACACGCGGTCGGCGAAGGCGTCGACGACGTGATATGCCAGACGCATCAGGCCAGCCTAATCAAGATAGCGCCGACAAGCGGGCGGGATCGAGCGTGACGGAATGGTCCAGCGGGCCGTGGCCGGCGCCATAGCCAGGGGCCGAGGCGATGGCGGCGCGTACATAGGCACGGGCGCGCAGCACGGCATCGCGCAGGCTGCAGCCCCTGCGCCAGGCCGGCGGCCACGGCGCTGGCGAGCGTGCAGCCGGTGCCGTGGGTGTGGCGGGTGTCGATGCGGGAGGCTGCGAATTCCTCCATCCCGTCCTTGGTCGCCAGCAGGTCGATCACGATCGCCGCCCGGCAGATGCCCGCCCTTCAGCAGCACCGCCGGCACGCCGAGCGTCAGCAGCGCCTCCGCCGCGTGGCGCATCGCCGCCAGATCGGGGATCGCCATGCCCGACAGCGCCTCCGCCTCCGGCAGGTTGGGCGTGATCACGGATGCCATCGGCAGCAGCACGCGCTTCAGCGCGGACAGCGCGTCCGGCGTCCAGCAGACGCGCGCCGCCCTTGGCGACCATCACCGGGTCGAGCACCAGCGGCACGCCGGCGGCATGCCGCGCGAGCGTGGCGGCGATAACGCCGATCACCTCGGCGGTGCCGAGCATGCCGGTCTTGATGACGTCCGCGCCGATGTCGTCCATCACCACGGCGATCTGCTGAGCGATGAAATCGAGCGGCACCGGGATGCACCGCGTGCACGCCCAGCGTGTTCTGCGCGGTCAGCGCGGTGATCGCGGTGGCGGCGAAACCGCCCAAGGCGGTGACGGTCTTGATGTCGGCCTGGATGCCGGCGCCGCCGCCGGAATCGGACCCGGCAACGATCAGCACGCGGCCCCTCATCGGCGGAAACTCCTGGTAGCTATGACTGGGCCGGCACTTCGGCCGAGGACTGGACCGTCGCTTCGGCCGAACGGGCGACCGCGGCGATGGTCTCGCACAGACCATCCACCACGCGATGCACCAGCGCCTCGTCCTCGCCCTCCGCCATCACCCGCACCAGCGGCTCGGTGCCGCTTTCGCGGATCAGCAGCCGCCCGGATGCTGCAAGGGTGACCTCCGCCGCGGCGATCGCTTCCTGCACCCGCGCGTTGCGCAGCGGCGACGTGCCGGCAAACCGCACACTGCTTCAGCCGCTGCGGCAGCGGCTTGAACACGCGGCAGGCCTCGCTGGCGGTCTTGCCCTGCTCGACCAGCACCGCCAGAACCTGCAGCGCGGCCAGCAGGCCATCGCCGGTGGTGGCGAAATCGGACAGGACCATGTGGCCGGACTGCTCGCCGCCGACGTTGATGCCAGCGGGCGCGCATCTGCTCGACCACGTAGCGGTCGCCGACCTTGGTGCGGTGCAGTTCCATGCCCTGCTTGTTAAGGAAGCGCTCCAGCCCGAGGTTGGACATCACCGTCGCCACGATGCCGCCGCCGCGAAAGCTGGCCGCTCCGCGACCAGGAAAGGGCGATCAGCGCCAGCAGCTGGTCGCCGTCGATCAGTTCGCCATGCTCGTCGGCCATCAGGACCCGGTCGGCATCGCCATCGAGCGCGATGCCCAGATGGGCGCCGTGCTCCAGCACCTGGGCACAGAGATAGTCCGGGACAGTCGAGCCGCAGCCGAGGTTGATGTTGAAGCCATCCGGGCTCGACGCCAAGCGGGCACCACGGTCGCGCCGAGCTCCCACAGCACCGCCGGCGCCACGCGATAGGCGGCGCCGTTGGCGCAATCGACGCACGATCTTCAGCCCATCCAACCGCAGGCCGCGCGGGAAGCTGGCCTTCGCGGCCTCGATATAGCGGCCGCCGGCGTCCTCCAGCCGGTTGGCGCGGCCAAGCTCGCGCGAACCGGCGAGCTGGGTGCTGCGATCGGCGGCCATCATCGCCTCGATCCGGATTTCCGTTTCGTCCGACAGCTTGAAGCCGTCCGGGCCGAACAGCTTGATGCCGTTGTCCTCGAAGGAGTTGTGCGAGGCAGAGATCATGACGCCGATATCGGCCCGCAGGCTGCGGGTGAGCATGGCGATCGCCGGCGTCGGCAGCGGCCCGAGCAGGGTGACGTCCATGCCGGCGCCGATGAAGCCGGCCGTGAGCGCCGGTTCGATCATGTAGCCGGACAGGCGCGTGTCCTTGCCGATCACGCACGCGATGGCGATGCGTCGCCGCGGGTGAACAGCAGGCCGGCGGCCTGGCCGAGCCGCAGGGCGGTTTCCGCCGTCATCGGGTCGACATTGGCCCTGCCGCGAATGCCGTCGGTGCCGAACAGACGCCGGGTATGGTTCATGCTTGGGAAATCCAGGTTGTCGGGACCGCGGCGCCCTCACGGAGCGCACGGGTATGGGTACATTTCGCGTTGGGAGCGTTTACCCCGGCAGAAGCCGGATAGGGAAGCAGCGTGAACATCCGCTCAGCCCAATGCCGCCCGCATCCGCAGCGCCTGCACTGTCTCCGCCACATCGTGCACGCGCAGGATCGAGGCCCCGCGCTCGACTGCGAACAGACCCGTGGCGAGCGATCCAGGCAAACGCTTCATGGGGTCCTGCACTCCGGATAGCCTGCCAATGAAAGACTTACGGGAAACGCCGACCAAGATCGGAAGTTGCAGATTAAGCAGAATAGGCAGACGATTCAACAATTCCAGGTTATGCGACGCTGTTTTCGCAAACCCGATTCCTGGGTCGATCACTATTCGCTCGCGCGCGATGCCGGCCCGCAGCGCGATCTCTACCCTGACCGCCAGTTCACGCACTGTTTCTATTGCTATATCGTTATAGTTTGCCAGTGAATTCATTGTCGCGGGCTCGCCGCGCATATGCATCAGGACCACACCAGCGCCGCGCGCAGCCACCAGCGCTGCCGCTGCCGGGTCATGTGCCAGTGCCGAGACGTCGTTGACGATCGCCGCCCCGGCATCCAGCGCCGCGGCCATCGTTGCCGCATTGCGGGTATCGACCGACACACGCAGCCCCGCGGCGGCCAGGCGACGGATGACCGGCAGCACCCGGGCCTGCTCCTCCACCATACCCACCGCCGCCGCGCCGGGACGGGTGGAACTCGCCGCCGACATCGAGAATGTCGGCCCCGGCGTCCGCCATCTCCAGTCCGGCCGCGACAGCACGGCCGGGATCGGCGTGCTGGCCGCCATCGCTGAAACTGTCCGGCGTGATGTTCAAGATCCCCATCACCGCAGGCTGGTCCCAGTTCAGCCCCGACCAAGGCGGCGGCACCGAAGCCAAAACCTCCGCCCGCCAATCCGGTGGGATATCGACTGCCCGAATGAGCGGACCCGTCCCCTCCCCGATCAGCCTGGCCAGGGTGAACGCCCCGCCCCGCAGCTTCAGCGCCACACCGGCCGCCACAGCCTCGGCCGCCGCGGCGCCGGCCAGCAGGCCGAGGGGCTCGATCAGGCGCATCAGGCCGGGTGTCGGTTAGCGAGCAAGGCCGGGGCTCCGCCCCTGGACCCCGCTAAGGGCAAGCCCTTAGAACCCCATACGTGGTTTGGGAGTGCAAAGGGGGGCTTACCCGGACCGTGAAAGGTCCGGTTAAGCCCCCCTTTGCACTCCCAAACAATGGAAGGTTTCCAAAGGCTAGCCTTTGGCGGGGGTCCAGGGGGCAGAGCCCCCTGGCCTTGCTCGCTAACGATCAACCCGGCTGAGGCGCCGGACCCAGCCCGCCGGCCGGCGGCGTCGCGGGGCGGCCGGAGGTCGGCACGGAGGCACGGCGGTTTTCCGGGGCGGGTTCGTCCACCACCTTGCGGATTACCGGTTCGCCGCGCAGCACGGTGCGGATTTCGTCGCCGCGACAGCGTTTCGTGTTCCAGCAGCCCGCGTGCCAGGCGATGCAGTTCCTCGACATTCTCGGTCAGCATGCGCCGGGCCTTGGCGTAGGCGTGGTCGATGATCGACCTTGATCTCGCCGTCGATCTCGCGCGCCGTGGCTTCCGAGACATTCTTGTTCTGCGTGACGGAGTGGCCGAGGAACACTTCCTGGCTGTTGTCGCCGTAGGCGATCATGCCGAGCTTGTCGCTCATGCCCCATTCGGTGATCATCCGCCGCGCCTGGTCGGTCGCCATCTTGATGTCGCCGGCGGCGCCGTTGGAGACTTTGTCCGGCGCCGAAGATGATTTCCTCGGCCGCGCGGCCGCCCATCGCCATGGTCAGCTCGGACAACAGCTTGGACTTGCGACTTGGAGTAGCGGTCGCCCTCCGGCAGGCTCATCACCAGACCCAGCGCGCGGCCGCGCGGGATGATCGTCGCCTTGTGGACCGGGTCGCATTCCGGCTCATGCATGGCGCACAGCGCATGGCCTGCCTCGTGATAGGCGGTCATCCGCTTCTCGGCCTCGGACATGACCAGCGAGCGGCGCTCGGTGCCCATCATGACCTTGTCCTTGGCGGCCTCGAACTCGGCCATGGCGACCACGCGCTTGCCCATACGGGCGGCCAGCAGCGCAGCTTCGTTCACCAGGTTGGCCAGATCGGCGCCCGAGAAGCCGGGCGTGCCGCGGGCGATGGTCTTGGGATCGACGTCGGAGGCCAGCGGCACCTTGCGCATGTGCACGCGCAGGATCTTCTCGCGCCCGTTCACGTCCGGGTTCGGCACCACGACCTGGCGATCGAAGCGGCCGGGGCGCAGCAAGGCCGGGTCCAGCACGTCCGGACGGTTGGTGGCGGCGATCAGGATGACGCCTTCGTTGGACTCGAAGCCGTCCATCTCCACCAGCATCTGGTTCAGCGTCTGCTCGCGCTCGTCGTTGCCGCCGCCGAGGCCGGCGCCGCGATGGCGGCCGACGGCGTCGATTTCGTCGATGAAGATGATGCAGGGGGCGTTCTTCTTGCCCTGCTCGAACATGTCGCGCACGCGGGATGCGCCGACGCCGACGAACATCTCGACGAAGTCAGAGCCGGAGATGGTGAAGAACGGCACGTTGGCCTCACCCGCGATGGCGCGCGCCAGCAGCGTCTTGCCGGTGCCGGGCGGGCCGACCAGCAGCACGCCCTTGGGGATCTTGCCGCCGAGGCGCTGGAATTTCTGCGGGTCCTTCAGGAACTCGACGATCTCCTGCAGTTCGCCCTTGGCCTCATCGATGCCGGCGACGTCGTCGAAGGTCACGCGGCCCTGCTTTTCGGTCAGCATGCGGGCGCGGGACTTGCCGAAGCCCATGGCCCGGCCGCCGCCCGACTGCATCTGGCGCATGAAGAACACCCAGACGCCGATCAGCAGCAGCATCGGGAACCAGGACAGCAGGTAGTGCAGCAGCGGATTGACGTCGCTATCCTCGGGCTTCGCGATCACCCGCACACCCTTGTCCGTGAGGCGCTGCACCAGGGTGGGGTCTTCCGGGGTGTAGGTCTGGAAGCTGCGCCCGTCGGTGAGTGCGCCGGAGACGGTGCGCCCCTGGATGACCACGTCGCGCACCCGCCCGCCGTTCACCTCGGAGATGAAGTCGGAATAGGCGACCTGCGTGGCCGGCGTATGGGACGTTCCGGGCTGGAACAGGTTGAACAGCACCACCAGGAGCAAGGCGATGATGACCCAAAGCGCGAGGTTACGGCCGAAATTGCTCATCTTAATTGGCTCAATCCTACCCTTGGATCATGTAAGGTTCGGCGCCAGTTCCTCCGCGATGCGCAAGGAATGGCCGGGAAAGCGTCGGTCCGCGTGGACCCAGGCACCATAAATAGGGAGTATGGCCTCCCTCTGCATCCCCCTCACGCGGCGAAGGAGCCAGGAGCCGCCGGCCGGGACGGTGCAAACACCACCTCGACGCAAGCAGACACATGCTCGCCTACATAACCCAGATGCGGCACGGCGACCAGCTTTTCGCGAATAGCGCGGTCTTCGGCGGTTTGGCGCTCGCCGCCGGTGCCTGGAGCGGCGCGCAGCCAAAGCGCCGGCAGGGTGCGCAGCACCGCCGAGGGCAGGCTGGAGCCGCGGCGAAAGCCGGCGGCGGCATCACCCAGCCGGCCCAGCACGAGCCCCTCGGGGATGGCTCCATCGACGTGCCGGACGGCGGCGATCCGGAACCTGCCGTCCCAGACCGCGCCGGGACGGGCGGGCACGCCGGCGGCGATGGCGGCTTCCTCGCGCAGCAACAGCAGGCAAGGCCTGCCGCCGGCAGCCCGGCCGGCCTCGATCAGGCGGGTACCGGCCAGCGTGGCCGGGCGGGGGGCGGCGGCGAGCGCGGCGATGCCAGCGGTATCCGCCGCATAGGGGGCGCCGGAGATGGCCTGGACCAGGGCCGCGAGGACATCCGGCGGAATGGGCGCGTTCGGCAGGATGGCGAAGCCTTCCGGGCGCAACGTGACGGTGCGGGCCATCGCGGCGGCGCGGTCCCGCTCCCGGGCGGCGCGGGCGCGGCCATGCGCCGCCGCGGCGGCGGTCAGCGCCAGGCTGGCGGAACCGGTTCCGTCCCGGTCGGCCCGCAGCGCCCGCAGGCGGGGGCGCAGGGCGTTCAGGTTCCGGTTCGACGGGTCCTCCACCCAGCCGATCCCGGCTGCGCGCAATTGTGCGCGCAGGCGCGCCGGAGGAACCCCCAGCAGCGGGCGCAGCAGACGCAGCGCCGAGGTTTCCACCAGCTTCGCCATCGCCGCCAGGCCGGACGCGGCGCTGCCGCCGAGGGCGCGGATCAGCAGCGTTTCGGCCTGGTCGGCCAAGTGGTGCCCGAGTAGCAGGTGCACGATGCCGGAGGCGGCGCAGGCGTCGGTCAATGCCTGGTAGCGGGCCTGGCGGGCCCGCTCCGCAAGGCTGCTGCCGTGCGGTAGGTCGGTCAGCGGGATCACGCGCCGCGCGATCCCGGCGGCGGCGAGACGATCGGCCGTCAGGGCGGCCTCGGTGGCGGAACTCTGTCGCAAGCCGTGATCGACGATCAATGCCAGGATGGAGCCGCCCCGACCCCGCGCCCAGCGGTCGGCGAGGAGAGCCAGGGCCAGGGAGTCCGCGCCGCCGGACACCGCCACGGCAAGATTGGGCGAAGGCTCGAACGGGCCAAGCCGCGCCATGAGGGCGGCGAATTCTCGCAACGCCGATCGGGCGTTGCTGCCCTGCCCGATCCGTCTGGATCAGGCTACTTGCACCCGGCACGCTGGTGGGCGGCGGCGATCTGTTCCTTGAGGTCGGGACGCGGGTTCGGGAACTCGCCGCGCAGCTCCCCCAGCGTGGCGCAGGCCGCCTTGCGCTCGCCGATCGCGGAGAGCGAATTGGCCAGGCCGAGCATGGCATCCGGCGCGCGGGTACCCTTGCGGTTGCGCTTGTAGGCGTCGTCGTAGGCGATCGCCGCCTGGGAGTATTCCTTGCGCCCGGACAGCGCCTGGGCCAGCAGGAATTGCGCGTCATAGGCGCGCGGCGAGGTCTTGTTGTTGGTCAGCACCTCCCGCGCGGCGGCCTCGGCGGCGACATAGTCGCGGCGGGCCAGGGCGGCGGAGCCTTCCTGCAAGGCCATTTCCGGCGTGCGGCGCACCGGTGCAACGGGCGCAGCGGCGGACGGCAAGGCGGCCGGAGCCGCAGCGGAGGGTGCGGCCGGGAGCGGGACCGGCGCACGCGCTGGCGCGGCCGCGCCAGCGGCGCCGCCGCCGCCGGCTCGAGCGCCCGTACCCGGAAGTCGAGGTCGCCGATCTTCTTGTTCAGGTCGTCGCCCTGGCGCTGGGTCTGATTGGCCAGTTCATCAACCCGGCCACGCAGCCGGCGAACCTGGTCCTCCATCGTCTCGACCCGCGACAGCAACTGGCCGGTGATCTCGGCGGAGTCGGGGGCCGCTGTTCGGCCGGCAGGGGCGGTGGACGAGCCGCCGGAGCCGCCGCGCGCCACCTGGTCGCGCAGGTTCTGCATGTCGCGCCTGAGCTCCAGCAACTGGTTCTGGAGCGCGATGGCCTCTCGGCTGTCCATTTGCGCGAAGGCGGGCGGCGCGGATAACGCCGCCGCCCCGGTGGCGACCAGGCCCAGGGCCAGCAGGCAGGCAGGGCCCCGGCTGCGGACAGACCGCATAACCTGTCCGCTCACGCTGTATCTATGCACCCGGAACCTCAGCGGCTTGGTTACTGAACAACCGTCATCGCATTGCGGTTCTGCGCCCAGGCCTGCTCATCGGACCCGAGGGCCACCGGCTTTTCCTTGCCGTTGGAGATCGTGGTGATGCGGCTGGAGGCCACGCCCTTGGCCACCAACATGTCGCGGGCCGCCTTGGCGCGGCGCTGGCCGAGGCCGAGATTGTATTCCTGGGTGCCACGCTCGTCGGCATTGCCTTCGACGCGGACGGTGACCTGCGGGTTCTTGGCCAGCCAGGCGGACTGGGCGGTCAGGGTGGAGCGGGAGGCATCATCAAGCGACGACGAATCGAGCGAGAAGAACACCCGGTCCCCGGCGGATGCGACCAGGTCTTCCTGGCTGCCCGGCACCACGCCCGAGCGGCTCGCGGACGCGCCTTCGCCGGTGCTGGAGGTCTTGTCCTCGGAAGACGCGCAGCCAGCAAGCAGCGCGAGAGCCGCGAAGGCGCCGATGATCTTCATATTCATGTTGTTTGTCCCTGGGAAAGAAGGCCATCCGGCAAGGCCGGCGGCCCGGAAAGCCGGCAGCACGCGTAGTAGCTGTAGACACCGCATGCAACCGATTAAAACGCCACTTCCGATCCGGTCAAGCCGCAAACTTGCCGGACCGGTAACGGGTCAAGCCGCCAGCGGCGACCAGGCCGGTTCCGAGGCGTCGGTCGGGGTCGGCACCGGGCGTTCGTTGAAGCCGGTAATGTCGACCGAGACCAGCCGTGAGGAAAAGCCGCTGCCGCGCGCGTCCCGCGCCGGGGTTTCGCGCCAGAACATCAGCACGCGCCCGTTCGGCGCAAAGGTCGGCCCCTCCACCGCATAGCCTTCCGACAGGATCCGCTCGCCGGTGCCGTCCGGGTGCATCACGCCGATGGCCCAGTTGCCACTGCCCAGGCGGGTGTAGGCGATCAGGTCGCCACGCGGCGACCAGACCGGCGTGGCGTAGCGGCCCTTGCCGAAGCTGATGCGCTTCACGCCGCTGCCATCCGACCCCATCACGTAAAGTTGCTGATCGCCGCCGCGGTCGGAATTGAACACGATCTGCGAACCGTCCGGGCTGTAGCAGGGACTGACGTCGATGGCCCCGGAACTGGTCAGCTTGCGGCCGCGCGCGCCGCTCAGGCTGGCGGTGATGATGTCGGACCCGCCGGCGCTGTTGGTGATCGACATGATCACGCTGTTGCCGTCCGGCGCGAAGCGCGGGGCGAAGGTCATGCCGTCGAAATCGCCGAGCACCTGCTGGCGGCCGGTGCCGAGGTCGAACAGATAGACCCGCGGCCGGTTGTTGGCGAAGCTCATGAACACGATCTGGTCGCGCGTCGGATTGAAGCGCGGCGTCAGGGCCAGCCAGGACCCGTCGGTCAGCATGCGGTTGTTGGCGCTGTCCTGGTCCATGATGGCGAGGCGCTTGATGCGCTTGTTCCGCGGGCCGGTGCCGGCGATGTAGACGATACGCGTGTCGAAGTAGCCCTTCTCGCCCAGCAGACGCTCATAGATCACATCGCTGATGATATGCGCGATGCGGCGCCAGTTGCCGGCGGTTGCGGTATAGGCCGTGCCCTGGATCTGCGTCTGCGGCAGCACGTCCCACAGTCGGAACTCCACGCGCACCGAGCCGCCGCCCTCGGCCTTGCCCGAGACCAGCGCCTGGGCGCCGATGGCGCGCCAGTTCTGGAAATTCGGCACGTCGCCCGCCCCTGAGCCGGCGCCCTGGCTGACGCCGATGAAGGCGGCGCGGTCGATCGGGCGGAACAGGCCGCTGCGGGCAAGATCGTCGGTGATCACCTGGGCCATGTCGCGGCCGATCTGGCCGGCTTCGCCGGCGCCGGCGAAATCGGGGATGGCGATCGGGATCGGGTCGGTGCGGGCGCGGTTGACGTCGATCACCGCGCTCGGTGCCGCAGCTTGCGCATGCAGTCCGGGGGGAGCGGCAAGCAGCGTGGCGCTGCCGGCCAGCCCCGCGGCGATCATGCCGCGGCGGGTGAAGTGGGGGGAGAAGGTCAGGTTCGAGAGGTCTGTCATATCAGGGTTTCCCACGATCGGCATGCGAGGTCTCGGGTGATTGGTATTCAAGAGCGGCATCTAGGTACGGCGCGCCGATGTTACATCGGGGCGCCGCGTCAGGGGCTGAAACGGAATGTAAGGGTGTTCTGCCGTCCCAGCAGGGTCTTGGGTAGGGGCAGGTTCGCGCATTGCGCATCCAGCACGGCGCGCACGGCCCGTTCGGCGAAGGCCCGGAAACGCGGATCGCCCATTCGCCCGGCATCGTCCGGCGCGACCACCGCGCGGCGCGCCACGCCCGCCTCGTCCACGGTCACGGTCAGCAACACCCGGAATTTGTCGGCGCCGAGGGCGCCGGCGTCATAGGTCCAGCAGCGGCGGACCGCGTCGCCGATGGCGCCACGCTGATCCCCGGTGAGCTGGGAGGTTGCGTCACCCTGCGGATTGCCGCCACCGCGCGGGGCGCCGCCCTGGGACGGGTTGTAGCGGTTTTTCGGCGCCTCCGTCTGGCGCTGCATCGCGCGCAGCTTATCCAGGGTGTTCTGTACCTCGCGGCTTTCTGCCACCGCGTTCTTGGTCGGGTTCGGCTGCGACGTGGTGCTGGGCGGCGGCGGCGTGGGCGGCGGCGGCACCGGAGGCGGCGGTACCGGCAGCGGCGGCTCAGGCGTCTGCGGCGCCGGCTTCTGCGGCTGCGGGGGAGGTGGCGGCGTGGGGGCGGGTTCGGGCGCCTCAACCGGCGGCGGCGGAGGCGGAGGGGGCGGCGGCGGGGGGGGCGGCGGGGGCGGAGCCTCCTCCGGCGCCGGCTTGGGGGGCTCCGGCGCCGGCGGTTTGGGCGTCGGCTCCGCGAGGTCGGCAGGGGCGGCCACCTCGCCCGGCGTCGGCGCCTGCATCGAGCTGGTGGCCGAACCCTCGAACACCATCGACACCTCGGTCTCAGGCGGCGGTTCTTCCGGCGTGCTGCTGGGCAGGCCGATGATCAACACCAACAGCACGACCAAGTGCAGGACAACGGAGACGATCGCGCCGCGGCGCAGAAGCGGGCTCATGGAAGGCTGTGTCCGCTCCCGCTCAGCCAGGACGCCGGCCGGCGGCGGGTTTCGCCGCGGGGGCCGGGGTGCCGCCGGTTGGGGAGGCCGCCGGGGAGGCTGCGGGCGGGCGCCGGTGGAAGGTTGCTCGGCCAGCAGCGCCACCTTGGTGAAGCCGCCCTCGGTGATGGTGCCCATCACCTGCAGGATCGATGCCGTAGGCGACGGTCTTGTCGCCGCGGACGAAGATCCGCCGCTCGGCGTTGTCCTTCGAGATCGCCTTCAGCTTGGCCACGAGGTCCGGCAGTTCCAGCACCTGGTCCTGCAGGTAGATCTTGCCCTCCGCGTTGACCGAGACGGTCAGCGGCTCGCTGTCGGAGTTCACCGGCTTGGCGCTGACCTTCGGCAGATCCACCGGCACGCCGGAGGTCAGCAGCGGCGCAGTCACCATGAAGATGACCAGCAGCACCAGCATGACATCCACCATCGGAGTGACGTTGATCTCGGCCAGCGGACGGTAGCGCGCGCGTCCGTTCCGCTTGCCCTGCAGCGCACCGGCCATGGCCTAGGTCCTCTCCTCGCTCTGGCGGGACAAAATCGCGGAAAACTCGGCGCCGAAGCCTTCCAGACGGGAGGCGTAGCGGCCGAGATCGGTGCTGATCTTGTTGTAGGCGAGCACCGCGGGAATGGCGGCGACCAGGCCGATGGCGGTGGCGAACAGCGCCTCGGCGATGCCGGGGGCAACCACGGCGAGGTTGGTGTTGTGCATCGCGGCGATGGCGGAGAAGCTGTGCATGATGCCCCAGACGGTCCCGAACAGCCCGACGAACGGCGCCGTGGAGCCGACCGAGGCCAGGAACACCATCCAGCGTTCCAGCCGGTCCATCTCGCGCTGGATGGTCACGATGATCGCCCGGTCGACGCGTTCGCCGACGCCGGATGGGCTCATGCCGGCACGGGCCCCCTCGCCGGCCGACTTGCGCTGGCTGCGCCGCCATTCGCTCATTGCCGCGCCGAATACCGCCGCCATCGGGTGATCGGGCTTCAGGCCCTCGGTGTCGTACAGCACGTCCAGCGAGCCGCCCGACCAGAAGCGGTCCTCAAAGCCGTCCGCCTCCTTGTTGGCGCGGCGCAGCGAGGTGGTTTTCTCGAACACGATCGCCCAGACCCACACGCTGGCCGCCAGCAGGCCGATCATGACGATCTTGACGACGATATCGGCCTGCACGAACAGACCCCACAGCGACAGATCGCCTGCCGCCGCCGCTCCCAGATTTACTGCATCCACTGCCCGGTCCACCCGCGCTCTCCTTGTTCAGCCAAATTCCTGTGTAGGCACTTCGCTTAAATCCATCATCGCGCGCAGCCCGTCGCGCCAGAGCGCCGGCATCCGCACCGGGCGGGTACCGTCCACGCTGACGCACGCCAGGCGCACGGTGAGAACCGCGCGGCTTGCCCCTTCGAGCCCCTGCACATCCTGGCGCAACACCAGCGAGGCGCCTCCGACCGCGATCGGAGTCGTGACCACCACCAGTTCCTCGTCGAGACGGGCGGGCTGCGCATAGTCCACTTCGGCGCGCCGCACCACGAACATCCGGTTGAACGCCTCGACCAGCAGGGCATGGGGGATTCCCGCCTGCCGCAGGGCTTCGGTGCGGGCGCGCTCGGCGAAGCGCAGGTAGTTGGCGTGATAGACGATCCCGCCCGCGTCGGTATCCTCGTAATAGACCCGCAGCCGATAGCGATGCCCCGTTCCTGACGCATCAACGCTCACGGCTCGTCCTTGAGCAGATCCATCTGGCTCGGCAGATGCGACGGTGGGGTGAGGCCGAGATGGCGCCAGCCGGGCTCGCCCAGCATCCGCCCGCGACTGGTGCGCAGGATCAGGCCTTCCTGGATCAGATAGGGCTCGATGACGTCTTCCAGCGTGTCGCGCGCCTCGGCCAGCGCGGCGGCCAGCGTCTCCACGCCCACCGGGCCGCCGGCGTGGTGCTCGGCGATGCGGCGCAGGTAGCGCCGGTCCATCGCGTCCAGCCCGATGCGGTCGACCTCCAGGCGCACCAGGGCAGCATCGGCGACGTGGCGATCGACCGGGTCGTTGCCCTCAACCGAGGCGATGTCGCGCACCCGGCGCAGCAGGCGGCCGGCGATGCGGGGCGTGCCGCGCGAGCGCCGGGCGATCTCCACCGCGCCGTCCTTGGTCAGGCGCAGGCCGAGCAGGTCCGCGCCGCGGGCGACGATCAGCTCCAGTTCGGCCGGGGTGTAGAAGATCAGCCGCAAAGGGATGCCGAAGCGGTCGCGCAGCGGTGTCGCCAGCAGGCCGGCGCGGGTTGTGGCGCCCACCAGGGTGAAGGGAGAAAGGTCGATGCGCACCGAGCGGGCGGCGGGTCCCTCGCCGATGATCAGGTCCAGCTGGAAATCCTCCATCGCGGGGTACAGCACCTCCTCGATGGCGGGCTGCAGGCGATGGATCTCGTCGATGAACAAGACGTCTTTGGGCTGAAGGTTTGTCAAAATCGCGGCAAGGTCGCCGGCGCGCTGGATGACCGGGCCGGACGTGGCGCGAAAGCCGACGCCGAGTTCGCGCGCGACGATCTGCGCCAGCGTGGTCTTGCCCAATCCTGGCGGGCCGTGCAGCAGGACGTGGTCCATCGCCTCGCCCCGTCCCTTGGCGGCCTGGATGAAGGTGTGCAGGTTCTCCCGGCTGGCCTTCTGGCCGATGAATTCCCGCAACGTCTGCGGGCGCAGACTGGCCTCGGCGGCGTCGTCCTCGGCGCGCACCGGGGAAACCGTGCGGTCGTCGTCGTATTCGGCGGGTGTCATCGCGCCAGTTCCTTCAGGCTGTCACGGATGACGGCGTCCAGTCCGGCATCCTCGCCCAGCCGCTCGATCACCCGGCCGACGGCGGGCTGCGCCTCCTGGCGGCGGTAGCCGAGATTGACCAGGGCGGAAAGCACGTCCTCCGCCACGCCGCGCGGCAGCGGCGCCGTGATGGGCACGAAGCCCGAGCCGGACGGCATGGCGCCGGCCTTTTCGCGCAGTTCCGAGAGGATGCGCACCGCGAGCTTCGGGCCGACGCCCGGCGCGCGGGTCATGCTGGCGCGGTCCGAGCCGGCGATGGCGGTGACCAGGTCGCGCGGCGACATCGCCGAGAGGATGCCCAGCGCCACCTTGGCGCCGACACCCTGCACCGTGGTCAGCAGGCGGAACCAGTCGCGCTCGGCGGGATCGGAAAAGCCATAGAGCAAAATGGCGTCCTCGCGCACATGCGTCTCGATCAGCAAGGCGGCCTGGGCCGGCGGAAGCGGCAGGGCGGCCAGCGTGCGGCTGGAGGCCTGCACGACATAGCCGACGCCGCCGACATCGATCAGGCAGCGGCCGTCCTCGATCTGGTCGATTTTTCCTGTCAGCTTGCCGATCATGCCATTTGGGTCCCGGCCGCCCAGGCGTGGCGGCTGGCGCGGTAATGGGCGTGGCAGATCGCCACCGCCAGCGCGTCCGCCGCATCCGCCCGCTTGAGCGTGGCGCCGGGCAGCAGCCGGCGGACCATCATCTGCACCTGGGTCTTGTCCGCGGCGCCCGTGCCGACGACCGACTGCTTGACCCGCATGGCACCGTATTCGAGCACGGGAATGCCGACCAGGGCGGGGGCGAGAAGCGCGACGCCGCGGGCATAACCGAGCTTCAGGGTCGCGGTGCCGTTGCGGTTGACATAGGTCTCCTCCACCGCCGCCTCGTCCGGCTGGAAATCGACCATCAGGCGGGTCAGCGCGTCGTGCAGGAATTTCAGCCGCAACGGCACGCTTTCGGCGTTGTCGGTGGCGATCACGCCGTCGCCGATATGGCGCAGGCGGTTGCCATCGGCCTCGATCATCCCCCAGCCGGTGAAGCGCAGGCCGGGATCGATCCCCAATAGCCGAACCGGTGGCAGCCTGGCCATGAACAACTCGAACCTCTCGTGGTTGAATGCGCAGCGTATACACCGGCGCCGAGTCGCCGGGCAGATGGCTTGCCGCGCCATAGCGGCAGGCCATCTTGCGTGGCATGATCGGGGCGATCGGGAGAGCGGGCATGGACATCGAGACCTTTACCGGCGCCGGGGCGGGGCGGATCGCCGCCATCTCCAGCCAGATCTGGGACGCCAAGTACCGGTTGAAGGCCCCGGACGGCACGCCGGTCGACGTCACGATCGAGGACAGCTGGCGACGGGTCGCCCACGCGCTGGCGGTGCCGGAGGCCGAACCGGGCCGCTGGGAGGGGAAATTCTACGAGGCGCTGGAAGGGTTCCGCTTCCTGCCGGCCGGACGGATCCTGGCCGGCGCCGGCGCCGACCGGCGGGTAACGCTGTTCAACTGCTTCGTCATGGGCGACATCCCGGACGATCTCGGCGGCATCTTCTCGCATCTGCGCGAGGCCGCGCTGACCATGCAGCAGGGCGGCGGGATCGGCTACGATTTCTCCTCGCTGCGGCCGAAGGGCGCGCCGGTGAAAGGCGTCGGCGCCGATGCCTCGGGGCCGCTGTCGTTCATGGACGTGTGGGACGCCATGTGCCGCACGATCATGTCGGCCGGCGCCCGGCGCGGGGCGATGATGGCGACCCTGCGGTGCGACCATCCCGATATCGAGGCCTTCATCGACGCCAAGCGCGAGGCCGGCCGGCTGCGCAACTTCAACCTTTCCGTGCTGGTGACCGACCCGTTCATGGCGGCGGTCCAGGCGGATCAGGACTGGCAGCTGAGCTTCGGCGGGCGGGTCTATCGCACCCTGAAGGCGCGCGACCTGTGGAACCGGATCACCCGGGCGACCTATGACTACGCCGAGCCCGGGGTGCTGTTCATCGACCGGATCAACGCGCGCAACAACCTGTACTATTGCGAGACGATCCGACTCGACCAATCCCTGCGCCGAGCAGCCGCTGCCGCCCTATGGCGCCTGCCTGCTCGGCTCGATCAACCTCGCACGGCTGGTCCGCGAGCCGTTCACCGCGGATGCGCGGCTGGATGTGCCGGAGCTGTGCGATCTGGTGGCCGTGGCCATCCGCATGATGGACAACACGATCGACGTCTCCGGCTTCCCGCTCGAGGCGCAGCAGCATGAGGCGATGACCAAGCGCCGGATCGGCCTCGGCATGACGGGCCTGGCCGATGCGCTGATGATGTGCGGGCTGCGCTACGGCTCGGTCGAGGCCGCCGCCATGGCGGGCGAATGGGCGCGCCAGATCAACCGCGCCGCCTACCTGGCCTCGGCGGCGCTGGCCAAGGAAAAAGGTGCCTTCCCGTTGTTCGACCGCGAGGCCTACCTGGCGGGCGAAACCGTGCGCGAACTGGACGAGGACGTGCGCAAGCAGATCGGCGAGCATGGCATCCGCAACGCGCTGCTGACCTCGGTGGCGCCGACCGGCACCATTTCCCTGGTGGCGGACAACGTGTCGAGCGGGATCGAGCCGGTGTTCGCCCTGGCCTATACGCGCAAGGTGCTGCAGCCGGATGGCAGCGCGGACCGAGGAGGAGGTTACCGACTACGCGCTGCGGCTGTTCCGGGAAAGGTTCGGCGAGACGGCGCGGCTGCCGGCGCATTTCGTCACCGCGCAGGACCTGACGCCGGAGGAGCATGTGCGCATGCAGGCGGCGGTGCAGGCGCATGTGGACAGCGCCATCTCCAAGACCGTGAACGTGCCCGAGGACATCGCGTTCGAGGCATTCCAGGAGGTGTATCTCGACGCCTATCGCAGCGGCTGCAAGGGCTGCACGACCTACCGGCCGAACGCCATCACCGGCTCGGTGCTGGAGGTGAAGGCGGCGGACGCGCCGCCGGCCCCGGCCGCGCCGGAAACCTTGTCCGGCGGCGACCTGATCGTGCGGGCGCCGAAGCTGTCCGGCGCCACCTACAAGCTGCGCTGGCCGGACAGCGAGCATGCGATGTACGTGACGATCAACGACGTGGAACATGGCGGCTTCCGCCGGCCGTTCGAGGTGTTCGTCAATTCGAAGAACCTGGAGCATTACGCCTGGGTGGTGGCGCTGACGCGGATGATCAGCGCGGTGTTCCGCCGCGGCGGCGAGGTCGCGTTCGTGGCTGAGGAGTTGAAGCAGGTTTTCGATCCGCGCGGCGGCCAATGGAGCGAGGGCCGCTACGTGCCATCCCTGGTCGCGGCGATCGGCGGCGTGATCGAGCGGCACATGATCGAGACCGGCTTTCTGACGGAACCAGAAACGCCGGCGGTCAAGACCCCGGCGGCCGCGATGGACGATACTGCGCGCGCCCATATAGGCCCGATCTGTCCGAAATGCAGCCAGCCCGGTCTGGTGCGGGAAGCCGGTTGCCTCAGCTGCTATCACTGCGGATGGTCGAAATGCAGCTAGAGCAATATCACTTGAGGTTGACTCAACTGAGCGATGAAATTGCTCGTTAAAACAAAGATCTAGAGCATGATCGCTTCGTCTATCTGAAGCGATCATGCTCTAGGTCGAGACTTTTTCAGCGCGGGCGTATCTGCGCCGGGGTATCCCGCCTAGCGCAGTTCGTGCAGCGGCACCTGGCGGCGGCCGCGTTCGAACACGACGACACTGTCGTGGAAGGTGACCGACTTCGTGGTGCGGCAGAACAGCGAGGCCGAGGCTTCCAGCGCCTGGGCCGCCTGGCGGTCGCCAAGGGCGTGGAAATTGGCCCGCTGGCCGGTCCAGTCCATCAGTTCCACGCAGCGGGCGAAGGCGAATTGCAGGAAGTTCTGCCCGTCCGGCCGGTCCATGAACCCGCCGCCCCAGAGCGACGTATGGGTATCCTCGACCAGATAGATGCCGTTCTCGCTGAGCGTCGGGTAGATTTCCTCGAAGGCGGTGATCTGCTGGTTGGCGGTGTGGCCGCCATCGTCGATCACAAGGTCGAGCGGCCCGGTCAGCGACAGCACGTTGCGCAGGAAGGGCCGGTCGGCCTGGTCGCCGATGAATATCTTGGTCGCCAGGTCCTGATGGCGGGCGGCATCGGGGTCGATGTCCAGGCCGAAGATGCGGGCCGAGCCGCCGAAATACTGACGCCACATCTCCAGCGACCCGCCCTGCTGCACGCCGATCTCCAGCATGGCTGGGTTGGACGCGCGCAGGCGGGCGAGGTGGCGCTCATAGACCTCGAAATAATGGTGCCATTTGTCGATCCGGCGCTGATTGCGGCCCTGGACGAAGAACGAATAGAGGTCGTTCATGCCGCCGGAGGATGGCGCGCTCATGCCGACATCTTCGCCATCACCGCTTCGGGAATGTCGAAATTGGCATAGACGTTCTGCACGTCGTCATTGTCCTCCAGCACGTCGAGCAGTTTCATCAGCGCGGCCGCTCGGTCCTCGTCCAGGGTCACCAGTGTGGTCGGGCGCCAGTCCAGCTTGGCGTGCTCGGGCGGGCCGAAGCGGGCTTCGAGCGCGTCGCGCACGGCGAAGAAATCGTCGGTCGCGCAGGTGACCTCGTGCGCCTCGGCGTCGCTTTCCGCGTTGTCGGCGCCGGCCTCGATGGCGGCTTCCAGCATGGTGTCGGCATCGGCGACGCTGGCGGGGTAGCGGATCGCGCCCAGGCGGTTGAACAGGAAGGAGACCGAATTGGTTTCGCCCAGTGCCCCGCCGTACTTGGCGAAGGCGGAGCGAACATCGGAGGCGGTGCGGTTGCGGTTGTCGGTCAGCGTCTCGACGATCACCGCCACGCCGGCCGGGCCGTAGCCCTCGTAGCGGACCTCCACGTAGTCGTCGCTGCCCGCCGCACCGGTGGCCTTCTTCACCGCGCGTTCGATGGTGTCGCGCGGCATGTTGGCCACCCGCGCCTCGGCCATGGCGCTGCGCAGGCGCGGATTGGCGGCGGGGTCGGGCAGGCCGGAGCGGGCGGAGACGGTGATCTCGCGGATCAGCTTGGCGAACTGCCGGGCGCGCTTGGCATCCTGCGCGCCCTTGCGGTGCATGATGTTCTTGAATTGGCTATGGCCAGCCATCTGCCATGTCTCGTCGATCGGGTTGAAACGGCCGGGGTTCTAGCACCTGCGGCGCATTGGAGGAAACCGGAGAGCGCATGGGCTGCTCACGCAACAGCGGGCATGGCTTGCGACAACCGCCCGCCCAAGCGCACCGGATCGATCCGCTGGCGAGGCCGGTGGTCTCGTCGGTCTCCACGAACACGCCGCATACCGTCGCCTCGCCTTCGGCCGGGGCGAGGCGTTCGCCGGGTACCTTGGTCCAGAACCGCGAGGCCGCGCCCTGCTTGGCCATGCCGATCACGCTGTCATAGTCGCCGCACATGCCGGCATCGGACTGGTAGGCGGTGCCGCCGGGCAGGATCTGATGGTCGGCGGTCGGGGAATGGGTGTGGGTGCCGACCACCAGGGAGACCTGGCCGTCGAAGGAATGGGCGAAGGCCATCTTCTCGCTGGTGGCCTCGGCGTGCACGTCGACCACGATGGCGTGCACGGTGCCGCCCAGGCGGTGTTTCCCCAACTCCACCGCGGCGGTGCGGAACGGGCAGTCCAGCGGGTCCATGAACAGCCGGCCCATAACCTGCAGCACGAGGGCGCGGCGGCCGTCGGCGACTTCCACCTGCACCACGCCGGCGCCGGGGGTGGCCGGGGGGAAATTCAGCGGGCGGATCAGGCGGGGGTGATCGCCGATGAAGGAGAAGATCTCCTTGCGGTCCCAGGCGTGGTTGCCGAGCGTGATGACATCCGCGCCGGCGTCGAACAGGGCGCGGGCCATGTCCGGCGCCAGGCCGAAGCCATGCGACGCGTTCTCGCCGTTGACGATCGCGAGGTCGACGCGCAGGTCGGCGCGCAGCTTCGGCAGGGCGGCGAGCACCGCCTCGCGGCCGGCGCGGCCGACGACATCGCCCAGGAACAGAATTCGCATCAGGCCCCGCAGGTAGGTATTTGGGTGAAGATCACGCCACGCTCGGTGGCGATGTGAAGATAACGCCACGCTCGGTGGCGATGGCGGCGAGCCGCACGTCGTAGGGGCCGACGGGAACTTCGTCCAGTTCCTGCGCCGCGAAGGCGCAGCCCACGGCGACGGCGCCGGGCAGTCCGGCCAGCGTGCGGTCGTAGAAGCCGCCGCCATAGCCGAGCCGGCCGCCCCGCCGGTCGAAGGCCAGCAGCGGCACCAGCAGGTAATCCGGCACCGCCGGCTCGCCGGTCGGGCACATCGTGCCGAAGCGCTCCCGGATCATCACGTCTCCCGGCCGCCAAAGCCGAAAATTCAAGGGGTTGCCGATATTCGGTGTGACCGGCAGGACAATTTTGTAGCCGCGCTCGATCAGCGTGTGCAGCAGGGGCAGAACATCCAACTCGCCGGCGAGCGGCCAAAACCCGGCGACCACCGCGCCCGGCGCCGGCGGCAGTTCGCGCAGCAGATGCGCGCCGAGGGCCGTGCCCCAACCCGGGTCGCAGCCGGCGCGCACAGCCAACGCACGCTGCCGTGCGGCGCGCTTGGCTTCGGTCAAATCAGTGGAAATGTGCGGAGCCGCCATGGCCGTTGGCGTTGCATCCTCCCAGAGCCTGCGTGTGCAGGTGGGCGCCGGTTACCGAGACCACGATCCCGACAGAGCCAGCTCCCAGGAGAAGCTTATTGGCCCTGGGGATGTATATACCTGACGAACCCAGCAGCCCCGCCCCCTCTATCTAGGGAAGATCGAGGCGCGCGGCAATGTCTTCCGCCTGTTTCGCCAATTTTCCCAGCTTTCGGCCGAGTTTGGGGTCGGGTTTGGCCGGTTTCGCCGGCACGGCCGCGACCGGGTCGGCCTGATCGATGGCTTTCAGCTTCCTTTCCGTCTCGAACAGGTCGTCCGCCATCATCAGCGCCGCCATCACCAGCATGCGCGACTCGCCGC
Source organism: uncultured Alphaproteobacteria bacterium (assembly GCA_963839645.1). Taxonomy (GTDB): domain Bacteria; phylum Pseudomonadota; class Alphaproteobacteria; order Acetobacterales; family Acetobacteraceae; genus PALSA-911. The sequence continues at coordinate 687,892 of CAWIVZ010000008.1, forward strand.
TCTGGCCGATCGCGCCCTTGATGCCCTCGATGCGGCGCTCCACCTCACTGGCCATGTGCTGCAGATGCTCTTCCTCGCCATCCTGGCAACCGACCGTGTAGGCATAGCCGTTGATGCGAAGCGTGACTTGCGCCATTGCGTGGTCCCTAGTTGTCGGCCGGCAATCCCGGAGGCAGCGTCAATCCGTTTTGCCGGCGGTAGCCGCGAGTTCGTCCCTGACCCGGTTGATCAGGCCATCGAGCCTTGCCGTGAGTATCGCCGTGTCCGGACCGGATGCCGGCGCCGCTTCGTGTTCCGGCTTCGGTTTTGACAAACCCATGGCGATTCGGGCCAGAGCCGCTTCCAGCCGGTCGGCCGCTTCTTCCGCGTCGTCAGGGTACTGCCTCGTTCGTCTCGCCCATCGGTTCAGCGCTCCTGTGCTGTCGGCCTGCCTATTTCGCCGTAGTATAGCCGGATTATCAATCGACTTGAACAAACCCTGCTGATGCGCCGAAGTTCAACGATGATTTGTGATCCATCTGTGCCCTATCCTGCCGTTATCGTGCACGGAGCGGAAGATGTCCGCGCGGCTTTATCCCCTGGCCTGAAGCTCACCTTGCTGTCGGGACCGGGGGCGGCGCTCTACGCCGGCTGCCTGTGGTGGCGCGAGCTGGCCAATCTGGCGCGGCAGGAATTCCCCGGATTGGTCATGGCCGACGTGCTGGACTGCTCAGATGCCGCCGGACGGGCGCTGGAGGCGATCCGCGTTGGCCAGTCCTGTCTGATCCTGTCGCCGGCCGCGCCCGGCTTCGCCGCCGTGGCCGCCATCGCCGAGGCGGGCGGACTGACCCTGCTGCGGGAACGCCCGCCGGCGCTGGACATGGCCGCGCGCGGCGCCTCCCGGCGCCTGGAGGAATGGCTGCGGACGGCGGGCGGCCATGTCGACAGACGCGCGCCGCTCGGCTAGGACGCAAGACCGAGAACAGCCTGCCAACCGTCCGCGATCCAGGAGGAGACAATCCCATGCGCATCACCCAGAAGGTGAAGAAAATTCTCGACCACTACGAGAGCGACAATCCCGGGACCAAGGCCAACCTCGCCCGCATCCTGATGGAGGGCAAGCTCGGCGGGTCCGGCAAGCTGGTGATCCTGCCGGTGGACCAGGGCTTCGAGCACGGCCCGGCGCGCAGCTTCGCCCCGAACCCCGCCGCCTACGACCCACATTACCACTATCAGCTGGCGATCGACGCCGGGCTCTCCGCCTACGCCGCGCCGCTCGGCATGCTGGAAACCGGCGCCGATACCTTCGCCGGCTCGATCCCGACCATCCTGAAGATGAACAGCTCCAACAGCCTGGCCACCTCCAAGGACCAGGCGGTCACCGCCTCGGTATCGGACGCGCTGCGCCTGGGGTGCTCGGCGATCGGCTTCACCATCTATCCCGGCTCGGAATACGCGTTCGACCAGATGGAAGAGCTGCGCGAACTGGCCGAGGAAGCCAAGGCCGCGGGCCTCGCCGTGGTGGTGTGGAGCTATCCGCGCGGCCCGAACCTGGACAAGACAGCCGAGACCGCGGTGGATATCTGCGCCTATGCAGCGCACATGGCCGCACTGATGGGCGCGCACATCATCAAGGTGAAGCCGCCGACCGCCAATGTCAGCCTGGACGCGGCGAAGAAGACCTACGAAACCAACAAGATCCCGATGGCGACGATGGCCGAGCGGGTGGCGCATGTGGTGCAGGCCTGCTTCGCCGGCAAGCGCATCGTGGTGTTCTCCGGCGGCGAAGCGAAGGACCTGGACGGCCTGTATGCCGAAATCCGCGGCCTGCGCGACGGCGGGGCGAACGGGTCCATCATCGGGCGCAACACCTTCCAGCGGCCGCGCGAGCAGGCGCTGGAGATGCTGGGCAACATCATCGCCATCTACCAGGGCAAGGCCTAAGCCCTTGGCTAAGGCGGAGGGACAGGACGACCGCTGCCGGGTGTATCTGATCACCCCGGAAGTATTCGACCCCCTGCCCTTCGCCGACCGGCTGGCAAGGGCGCTGGATGCCGGCGATGTCGCCGCCGTCCAGCTTCGCCTGAAGGACGTGGACGACGCCACCTGGCGGCGCGCGATCGACGCGCTGCGCCCGGTGACGCAGTCGCGCGGGGTGGCGTTCCTGCTGAACGATCGGGCGGACCTGGTGGCGCCCACCGGCTGCGACGGCGTGCATGTCGGCCAGGATGACATGCCTGCGCTGCAGGCGCGCAAGCTGATCGGGCCGGAACTGACCCTGGGCGTGACCTGCAAGAACAGCCGTGACCTGGCGATGCAGGCCGGCGAGGATGGCGCGGATTATGTGGCGTTCGGGGCGTTCTTTCCGAGCAGCACGAAGGAAGTGACGGTGCAGGCCGACCCGGAAATCCTGACCTGGTGGTCCGAACTGATGGAACTGCCGTGCTGCGCCATCGGCGGCATCACGGCGGAGAACTGCGCGCCGCTGGTCAAGGCCGGAGCGAACTTCCTGGCCGTGGTCGGTGCTGTATGGAACCACCCCGACGGCGAAGCTGCCGGCGTGCGCGCCCTGAACGAAGCCATCGCCTCGGCGCTGAGCAGCGGGTAGCAAGGTTGGGGCTCTGCCCCTGGAGCCTCCTTTACCGAACCAACAATCAACTCGATGTCGGGTGGATCCCCGTCGGTTTCCGGCGGAAAGATGATGATACTGTCGATCCGAGCCCAAGCGGCCTCCCAAGGCCTTCCGGGCGATCGTCGCGTGTCGTCTGCTGGGCTTCCAGGGCGTGCAGCACGGGCCAGCAGGCTCGGGCTGGCCATGCCGTCACTGACTGCGTCGACCAGATTGGCGATCTTGCGTTCGATCGCCGCGAGATCACGTCGGCGAGCGTAGGCTGGTATGGTTGCCGTCGCCTACAGTTGCTTCCATTCGGCATTGAACGCGGCGATGAAGTCGGCGACCTGCTCGGGTTGCATAAGGGCCCAGTGCCTCCAGCAATCTGGCTGTAAGGCGAGCGCGCCGTATTGTGGCTGTATTCCGGCAAGTGTCCTGCCGCGCGGACATGCAGCCAAGATGGTCTTTGCCAAGAGAGGTGAAACCGCGACCACAGAACACCTTCCCGCGCAACAGGTGTCGCGCCCGGCGCTTGTCCCACCCATTTCCCTGGGCTGTACCTTCGGTCAGTCGGACCGCGGTCGAGTAGGCTGCAAGACGCAGCCTGCACGCTATCCCACAGATCTTCTTCGATAATCTTCCTGTGGAACACTGCGGCTGTGACAATCGCCTCCTGCCGACCGTAGCGACGAACCGCGTGCCCGTCGCCTGATCGGCTTCCTTGAGAATGTGCACCTTCTCCGCGGCGATGAACGTGCGCCAGCGTGGGCAACCAGAAATTTCAAAATCAACTGACATGGGCGGCGGCACGACACTCGGCTTTCGGCCTCCTTCTATGCCGCAACTCATCGCAGTTGCTATCTCCGCAGCTTGGTTTCGTTCAGCAACGAGACATTCTCCTACTGACCCAGAGCCCGTCCTTCAACGTTCAGCGAAACCATAACATGCTAGAATTAAATATTGTTCCAGAATTAAATATTGTTGCAGGAAGCCCAGATCGCCGAATGTTGTTCATTGCGGCGGCCAGATTGCCCTTCATCGTGAGAATCCCGGATGAATTTGGTCGACTTCCCTGCAAAGTTAACGATAAATGAAAAACGCAGTAAAAATGAGTCCAAGACAGATGCCTTGGCGAGGGAAACGGACGGTCACTGCGGGCTCATAGCCTTACAGGGCAGGCCCGCGGCCGCCAGGGTAAACAGGCCGCTTCGAGGAGATTTCGATGAATCGGACGACGTTGGCCGCCGCGACGCCCTTCCAGGATTGGCCGTCGGGGTCGTCCCGCTGGTGCGGAAGTGCGGGAAGTCGTCTTCATCGACCGTGGGGTTTCCGACCCGGAAGCGCTGCTCGGCACTCTGCGGCCGGGAGCCGAAGGGATCCTGCTGAACTCCATCGAGCCAGCGAGCCGGCAGATAGCGCGGATGCTAGAGGGGTGGCGCGATCTCGATGCAATCCACATCATCGCCCATGGCGCTCCAGGGCGGGTGAGCTTTTCCGCGGAGGAGTGGACGGCGGAGACGCTGGCGGATCAAGGGGGGCATTTCGCCGCGATCGGCCGCGCATTGGGTGAAGGTGGCGGCCTAGGGCTCTGGAGCTGCTTCACCGGCGCCGGGATGGAAGGGGAGGCGTTGGTCGCGCGGCTGGCGGCGGCGGCCCGTGCTAAGATCGCCGCGGCGAGCGGGGTGGTGGGTGCGTCCGCGCTCGGTGGGCAGTGGAAGCTGGACGGACCGGATGTCATTGCACCGCCGCTGACGGCGGCGGGCGTCGCGGCTTACGCGGGCGCAATGGCCACGAAGACGTGGGCTGGTGGCACATCGACCTCTTGGACAACGTCAGGAAACTGGACCCCGGCCATTGCTCCCGGCACCAACGACGATATCGTCATCCCCGGGGGCACCACATTTCAACCCAGAATCAACACCAGCAGTAACCTCAACATCAGTTCTCTGAGACTAAACAGCGGTGCAACGCTCACCTTCGCGGGCGATCGCACGCTGACCCTCGGCGGCACAGGGATAAGCACGGGGCTCATAAACGCCGGCACGATCGCGTTCAGTGGCACGACCGGCGGCATCACGATCAATGGCTCAGGTGTCTTCACGAACAATGGTGCGATCACGGGCCTCGCCGGCACGCTGAGCGCCAACACGGGGGGCATCGTCAACTCCGGATCCGGTGCGAGCATAACCGGCTATGGCACGTTCAGCGGCGCGGTGACCAACAGCAGCGGCGCCACCATTGCCGTCACCGGCACCGCCAGGACACTGACCGCCAACAGCGGCATCACCAACTCGGCGACGATCACCATCGCGACCGGCGACACACTGAGGTCCAACAACGGGGCCTTTACCAACAATGCCGGTGGAACGATCACCATCAGCGGCACCGGCATACTCACCAACACGCGCGGTAGCGGCACGGGCATCAACAATGCCGGTGGTACGATCACCATCGGCACGGGCACCGTGAGTTCCACGGGCACGAGCAATGTGAGCAACAGCGGCGGTGGCACGATCAACATCGCCGGCGGCACACTGGGCTCGGGTTCGGGCGGGATCGCCAATACCGGCGCCGCTTCGAACATAACCGGCTTTGGTACACTGACCGGCGCGGTGACCAACAGCACCGGCGCCACCATCGCCGTCACCGGAGGCGACCTGACCGCCAACAGCGGCGTCGTGAACACTGCGGCGATCACCATCGCCAGCGGCGCCACAATGAGTTCCACCACCGGAGCCTTTACCAACAATACCGGCGGAACGATCACCATCAGCGGCACCGGCATCCTCACCAACACCCTGGGCAGCGGCACCGGCATCAACAATGCCGGTGGCACGATCACCATCGGCACGGGCACCGTGAGTTCCACCGGTACGAGCACGCTGAGCAACAATGGCGGTGGCACGATCAGCATCGCTGGCGGCACACTGGGCTCGGGTTCCGGCGGGATCACCAATACCGGCGCCGCTTCGAACATAACCGGCTTTGGCACACTGACCGGGGTGGTGACCAACAGCACCGGCGCCACCATCGCCGTCACCGGCGGCATTCTGGCCGCCAACAGCGGCATCACGAACAGCTCGGCGATCACAATCGCCAGCGGCGCCACCCTGAGTTCAACCACCACCATCACCGAGAACTCAGGTGCAACGATGACCCTCTCAGGGGGCACCGTGAACTCCAGTGGTGGTGCAGGTATCGTCAACAATGCCGGTGCTACGATCAGCGGCTTCGGCACGGTGTCCGGTGCGGTTTCGGGTGCCGGCACGGTCACCGCCAGCGGTGGAAGCGGTGCGGCGCTCGACCTGACGGGAACAGTGGCCAGCGGTTTGGTGTTCTCGATCTCTTCTGGATCGGCCTCGATCCTGAAGTTCTCCGGAACCGCTACGTCGGCCGCCGCGATCACGATCAACAATGCCAACCAGACGCTGGAGATCGGCGCGGCCGGTGCGCTGGCGATCGGCGCGGCGGAGAGCATCACCAACGGCACGATCCGGCTGGACGGCGGCAGCCTGACGGATGCGTCGGGGCTGACCATCGGCAGCGGTGCGACGCTGACCGGTTCGGGCACGGCGGGGGCGATCACGGTTGCCGGCGGCACCGTCACACAGTCCGGCGGCACGCTGAACCTGACCAGCATCACCGGCCGCGGCACGGTGAACGGGGCGCCCACGGTCAGCGGCGCGATCACCGCCTCTGGCGGCACGCTGGACGTGACGGGTACGCCGAGCTTCGCTTCGCTGGTGATCGACAGCGGTTCCGTGTCCGTCCTCAAGCTTGACGGCACGCTGTCGTCGGGCGCGATCACGATCGACAACGCGAACCAGACGCTGGAGATCGGCGCGGCCGGTGCGCTGACGCTCAGTGCGGCGGAGAGCATCACCAACGGCACGATCCGGCTGGACGGCGGCAGCCTGACGGATGCGCTGGGGCTGACGATCGGCAGCGGCGCGACGCTGACCGGTTCGGGCGCGGCGGGAGCGATCACGGTTGCCGGCGGCACCGTCACGCAGTCCGGCGGCACGCTGAACCTGACCAGCATCACCGGCCGCGGCACGGTCAACGGGGCGCCCACGGTCAGCGGCGCGATCACCGCGTCGGGCGGCACGCTGGAAGTGACTGGCACGCCGAGCTTCGGTTCGCTGGTGATCGACAGCTTGTCGGTGTCGAACCTGAAGCTCGATGGCACCGTGTCGTCGGGCGCGATCACGATCGACAACGCGAACCAGACGCTGGAGATCGGCGCGGCGGGTGCGCTGACGATCAATGCGGCGGAGAGCATCACCAACGGCACGATCCGGCTGGATGGCGGCAGCCTGACGGATGCGCTGGGGCTGACGATCGGCAGCGGTGCGACGCTGACAGGTTCGGGCACGGCGGGGGCGATCACGGTTGCCGGCGGCACCATCACGCAGTCCGGCGGCACGCTGAGCCTGACCAGCATCACCGGCAGCGGGATGGTGAACGGTGCGCCTTCGGTCAGCGGGGCGATCACCGCCTCGGGCGGCACGCTGGACCTGACGGGCGCGCCGAGCTTCGGTTCGCTGGCGATCGACAGCTTGTCGGCATCCGCGCTTCTGATTGACGGGACGGCGAGCGCCGGCACGTCGATCATCCTGGACAATGCGAACCAGACGCTGGAGATCGGGGCCGCCGGCGCGCTGACGGTGAGCGTGCTCGAGACGGTGAACGGCGGGACGCTGCGGCTCGACGCCGGCGGCTCGGCGCTGTTTGCCAATGGCGGGCTGACGGTGAGCAGCGGCACGTTCACGCAGACCGACGGGGCAACCAGCGTTACCGGCGCGGCCAGCTTCAGCGGCGGCACGGCGACGATTTCCAACGGCACGTTCGACGCCGGCACGCTGACGGTTACCGGCACGACGCTGACGCTTGGCAGCGGCACGCTGACGACGACGATCGACGATTCCACCAGCAACAGCATCGGCCTCGGCGCAACGATCAGCCTTGGCGGCGGAACGCTGGACTACACGAACGCGGGCGGCTCGACGAGCGGCGGGGTGACCGATTCCGGCACTCTGTTCGGGCTGGGCACGATCGACGGCATCCTCGCCGGCAGCGGCACGGTCGAGGCGTCCGGCGGGACCCTGACCCTGCATGCGGCCAGCATCGCCAGTTCGATGAACCTGTTCATCGACGCCGGCGCCAGCCTGATCTCGGCGGGGACCGGCAATTCCGGCACCTACACGCTGAGAGGCACCAACAGCGCGCTCAGCCTGGGCGGCAACCTTGCGACGGGCACGGTGAATTTCGATGGAGTGTCGAGCGACCGGGAGACCCTCGACCTGACCAGCGCGACGCTGCTCGGCAGCGTCGGGGCCATCACCGGGTTCAGCTTCAGCGACACGATCCGGCTGACCGGCTTCGCGACGGCGACCCACGCGGAGGAACTCGGCGGCAGCCTGTTGCTGGAAGACAGCAGCGACGCCGTGCTTTACACGATCACCTCGTTCGGCAAGAGCGCCCCGGCCGCGCCGGTGGCCTTCTCCAACACGGGTGGCGTTGTGACGCTGACCCTGGGCGCGGACGCGGACAACAACTTCCTTTACGCAACGACTGGCGGTGACGGCAATTTCCCCACGGCCTATGCCTGGAGCACGTTTGCCAACTGGGATCTTGGCCAGCCGCAGACCGGGCAGAGCCTGGATCTCGCGACGAATTTTGCGCCAGGCCAGGTGTCGGTGGACGACATCGCGTCGCTGTCGGTTGCCAGCCTGATCCCGAGCAGCGGTCTGTTCATCATCGACGGCGGCGCCACGCTGACGGTTGGGACCGGGGGCATTCTCGCCCCCGGCACGGTCGAGATCATCGGCACGCTGACGATCAACACGCTGTCGTCGATATTATCTGGCGAAACGATCCTGATGGCCGGGGGGACGCTGAACAGCCCGGCGGGCGGGACGGACGGCGACGCCAGCACGACCCTGAGCGGCCGGGGTTTCGTCAATGGCGGCGAGATCCGCGGGACCGGCACGATCATCGCGAGCGGCGGCACGCTGTCGATCAGCAATGCGATTGCCAGCGGATCTGTGCTGCAGATCGACAGCGGTTCCGTCTCCGACCTGCTGATCAACGGCACGGCGATCACGGGCACGGCGATCGCGATCGACAACGCGAACCAGACGCTGGAGATCGGCGCGGCCGGGTGCACTGACGATCAATGCGGCGGAGAGCATCACCAACGGCAAGATCCAGTTGGATGGCGGCAGCCTGACGGATGCGCTGGGGCTGACGATCGGCAGCGGCGCGACGCTGACAGGTTCGGGCACGGCGGGGGCGATCACGGTCGCCGGCGGCACCATCACGCAGTCCGGCGGCACGCTGAGCCTGACCAGCATCACCGGCAGCGGGATGGTGAACGGTGCGCCTTCGGTCAGCGGCGCGATCACCGCCTCGGGCGGCACGCTGGACCTGACGGGCACGCCGAGCTTCGGTTCGCTGGCGATCGACAGCGGTTCTGTCTCCGACCTGCTGATCAACGGCACGGCGACGGCCAGCACGGCGATCGCGATCGACAACGCGAACCAGACGCTGGAGATCGGCGCGGCTGGGGCACTGACGATCAATGCGGCGGAGAGCATCACCAACGGCAAGATCCAGTTGGATGGCGGCAGCCTGACGGATGCGCTGGGGCTGACGATCGGCAGCGGTGCGACGCTGACAGGTTCGGGCACGGCGGGGGCGATCACGGTCGCCGGCGGCACCATCACGCAGTCCGGCGGCACGCTGAGCCTGACCAGCATCACCGGCAGCGGGATGGTGAACGGTGCGCCTTCGGTCAGCGGCGCGATCACCGCCTCGGGCGGCACGCTGGACCTGACGGGCACGCCGAGCTTCGGTTCGCTGGCGATCGACAGCGGTTCTGTCTCCGACCTGCTGATCAACGGCACGGCGACGGCCAGCACGGCGATCGCGATCGACAACGCGAACCAGACGCTGGAGATCGGCGCGGCTGGGGCGCTGACGATCAATGCGGCGGAGAGCATCACCAACGGCAAGATCCAGTTGGATGGCGGCAGCCTGACGGATGCGCTGGGGCTGACGATCGGCAGCGGTGCGACGCTGACAGGTTCGGGCACGGCGGGGGCGATCACGGTCGCCGGCGGCACCATCACGCAGTCCGGCGGCACGCTGAGCCTGACCAGCATCACCGGCAGCGGGATGGTGAACGGTGCGCCTTCGGTCAGCGGCGCGATCACCGCCTCGGGCGGCACGCTGGACCTGACGGGCACGCCGAGCTTCGGTTCGCTGGCGATCGACAGCGGTTCTGTCTCCGACCTGCTGATCAACGGCACGGCGACGGCCAGCACGGCGATCGCGATCGACAACGCGAACCAGACGCTGGAGATCGGCGCGGCTGGGGCACTGACGATCAATGCGGCGGAGAGCATCACCAACGGCAAGATCCAGTTGGATGGCGGCAGCCTGACGGATGCGCTGGGGCTGACGATCGGCAGCGGTGCGACGCTGACAGGTTCGGGCACGGCGGGGGCGATCACGGTCGCCGGCGGCACCATCACGCAGTCCGGCGGCACGCTGAGCCTGACCAGCATCACCGGCAGCGGGATGGTGAACGGTGCGCCTTCGGTCAGCGGGGCAATCACCGCGTCGGGCGGCACGCTGGAAGTGACTGGCACGCCGAACTTCGGTTCGCTGGCGATCGACAGCTTGTCCGCGTCCGTCCTTCTGCTCGACAATACGCTGTCGTCGGGCGCGATCGCGATCGACAATGCCAACCAGACGCTGGAGATCGGTACCGGCGGCGCGCTGACGATCAGTGCGACGGAGAGCATCACCAACGGCACGATCCGATTGGATGGTAGCAGCCTGTCGGATGCGTCGGGGCTGACGATCGGCAGCGGTGCGACGCTCACCGGCTCTGGCACGGTCAATGCCGCGATCACGGGCAGCGGCGGCACGATTACCGCCTCCGGTGGCACGCTGGACCTCATTGATTCGGTTGCCATCGGGCAGACCTTCACCATTGGCACGGCCAGCCCATCCGCGCTTCTGATTGACGGGACGGCGAGCGCCGGCACGTCGATCATCCTGGACAATGCGAACCAGACGCTGGAGATCGGGGCCGCCGGCGCGCTGACGGTGAGCGTGCTCGAGACGGTGAACGGCGGGACGCTGCGGCTCGACGCCGGCGGCTCGGCGCTGTTTGCCAATGGCGGGCTGACGGTGAGCAGCGGCACGTTCACGCAGACCGACGGGGCAACCAGCGTTACCGGCGCGGCCAGCTTCAGCGGCGGCACGGCGACGATTTCCAACGGCACGTTCGACGCCGGCACGCTGACGGTTACCGGCACGACGCTGACGCTTGGCAGCGGCACGCTGACGACGACGATCGACGATTCCACCAGCAACAGCATCGGCCTCGGCGCAACGATCAGCCTTGGCGGCGGAACGCTGGACTACACGAACGCGGGCGGCTCGGCGAGCGGCGGGGTGACCGATTCCGGCACTCTGTTCGGGCTGGGCACGATCGACGGCATCCTCGCCGGCAGCGGCACGGTCGAGGCGTCCGGCGGGACCCTGACCCTGCATGCGGCCAGCATCGCCAGTTCGATGAACCTGTTCATCGACGCCGGCGCCAGCCTGATCTCGGCGGGGACCGGCAATTCCGGCACCTACACGCTGAGAGGCACCAACAGCGCGCTCAGCCTGGGCGGCAACCTTGCGACGGGCACGGTGAATTTCGATGGAGTGTCGAGCGACCGGGAGACCCTCGACCTGACCAGCGCGACGCTGCTCGGCAGCGTCGGGGCCATCACCGGGTTCAGCTTCAGCGACACGATCCGGCTGACCGGCTTCGCGACGGCGACCCACGCGGAGGAACTCGGCGGCAGCCTGTTGCTGGAAGACAGCAGCGACGCCGTGCTTTACACGATCACGTCGTTCGGCAAGAGCGACCCGGCCGCGCCGGTGGCCTTCTCCAACACGGGTGGCGTTGTGACGCTGACCCTGGGCGCGGACGCGGACAACAACTTCCTATACGCAACGACTGGCGGTGACGGCAATTTCCCCACGGCCTATGCCTGGAGCACGTTTGCCAACTGGGATCTTGGCCAGCCGCAGACCGGGCAGAGCCTGGATCTCGCGACGAATTTTGCGCCAGGCCAGGTGTCGGTGGACGACATCGCGTCGCTGTCGGTTGCCAGCCTGATCCCGAGCAGCGGTCTGTTCATCATCGACAGCGGCGCCACGCTGACGGTTGGGACCGGGGGCATTCTCGCCCCCGGCACGGTCGAGATCATCGGCACGCTGACGATCAACACGCTGTCGTCGATATTATCTGGCGAAACGATCCTGATGGCCGGGGGGACGCTGAACAGCCCGGCGGGCGGGACGGACGGCGACGCCAGCACGACCCTGAGCGGCCGGGGTTTCGTCAATGGCGGCGAGATCCGCGGGACCGGCACGATCATCGCGAGCGGCGGCACGCTGTCGATCAGCAATGCGATTGCCAGCGGATCTGTGCTGCAGATCGACAGCGGTTCCATCTCCGACCTGCTGATCAACGGCACGGCGATCACAGGCACGGCGATCGCGATCGACAACGCGAACCAGACGCTGGAGATCGGCGCGGCTGGGGCACTGACGATCAATGCGGCGGAGAGCATCACCAACGGCACGATCCGGCTGGATGGCGGCAGCCTGACGGATGCGCTGGGGCTGACGATCGGCAGCGGCGCGACGCTGACAGGTTCGGGCACGGCGGGGGCGATCACGGTCGCCGGCGGCACCATCACACAGTCCGGCGGCACGCTGAGCCTGACCAGCATCACCGGCAGCGGGATGGTGAACGGTGCGCCCTCGGTCAGCGGGGCGATCACCGCCTCGGGCGGCACGCTGGAAGTGATAGGCAATTTGGATGCCTCAACGGGCCTGAATTTCCAGATCGACAATGCCACCCTGCAGATCGACGGAACAATCGGCGCAAGCAACCAGTTCAGCTTTGTCGGCCCCACTGGCGACCTTATCTACAACAACGTCACAACGGGCATCAGTGAGATTGTCATTGGCCTCAATATCGGAACCAGCAATACCATTCCGACCAACCTGATTAACTTCAAGGCCTATGCCGTCTCGATCAGCGGGGGCAATGCATTTACTGGTCAGTACCGCGACCATCAACCTATCCGACGGCTCCGTCCTGTCGCTGAACGGCATCACCGGGGACACTAGCGGGACTTGGTATGTCAATACGCAGTCCGATGGTGGCACCGGCACGGAGGTATTCCTCAGCACTGTGGTCTGCTACGCTGCTGGCACGAATATTCTTACGGCGGCCGGCGATCGCAGGATCGAAGACCTAGCGCCGGGCGATATCGTCCTTACGCTATCAGGCGAAGAACTGAGCGGAAAACCGATCAAATGGGTTGGCCGGCGACGGATAGACCTGACTGCCCATCCACGGCCAGAGACGGTGGCGCCGATCTGTATTCAGCATGGTGCGTTCGCCGAGAACGTGCCTCATCGCGATCTGCTGGTCTCTCCGGATCACGCGATTTTCGTTGATGGCAAGCTGATTTGCGCCCGCCAATTGGTCAATGGCACGACAATCCGGCAGGAAAAGGACTTGAAGTCAGTAGAATATCTCCATGTAGAGCTAGACACGCACGAAATTCTGCTCGCCGAGGGTCTGCCGGCGGAAAGCTATCTATACACCGGTAATCGGGGCTTCTTTGCGAACTCCGGAGAGCCGCTCGTGCTACATCCGGATATGACAGACGAGGTCGACTACCCAATACGTGCGATGGCGTCGTGTAAGCCGTTCGCATCGGATGAACGCAGCGTGCGGCCGGTATGGCAACGTCTGACGGAGCGCGCGGCCGCACTCGATCAGGCGACGCCAGAGTTCGATACCACCACCGATCCCGGTCTTTGTATTGTCGTCGAAGACCAAGCCTTGCGGCCAATGCACAGTGAGAATGGCCGGTTTGTCTACGTGATACCAAATGGTGGGAAGGAGGTGCGCATGGTTTCGCGCGCCAGTCGCCCGACCGATCTGAAGCCGTGGTTGGATGATCGACGCTGCCTGGGGGTGTCCGTGGAGCGGATCTTGTTGCGTGGCGCGTCTGAAGTGCGAGAGATTTCGGTTGATAATCCCGGATTATCACGTGGTTGGTGGGCAGTTGAACGGGATGGCAATGCGCGGCGCCGCTGGACCAATGGCGATGCAGTGCTACCGTTGCCCGTATTCGACGGCCCAATGATATTGGAGATCCACGCTGGCAACGGCGGCATGAACTATGTCACCGCTGCTGAACAGAGGCTGAGAATTGCATAGAGGTGGCCGAGCGACGCCCTTCCTACGCGGCGACCCGACAGCAGAACATTACCTAACCAACCGGCAGGACTTCCGCTTAGCGGAGACGAAGGGCTGCAGCGATAAAGCCGGCCACCCCTAGGCACGCAGCATTGATAGGGACTCGATCAGCGGACTCCACCAGGGCCAGCGGTCATAGACACCGCACCGTCGGGCCGGGCATATCACTACACCTGAACATATCACCGAAATCACCTCGAAAACCCTTGCACGCGGGGCTGGCCACACAGGGGTAAGACCCGCCGATTGACAGCGAGTTCGACAATAGAGGCTATGGCGACGAGTTCCCGCACGGGCGCAGGGCAGCACCCTGCTGGGGTCCGACGTGAGGCTGGCAAAGGTTCCGCCGGACCACCTTCGGCCCGCGTTGGAATGCCAGGCGAGAGGGAGTCCCAGCCTTGCTTGCTCCCGCTCAGTAGCAGGCGTTGCCGCGGAAGGTGAAGGACGCCACGCGGTCCTGGACGATCTGGAAGGTTGTCTCGCAGACATATTCGACGACCTGCGGCGGTAGCGCGCCGTAGCCGTAAGGTCCGTACGCCCAGCCATAGCCCGGCCCGTAGAGAGGGGCGCCCGGCAGGTAGTCCACCCGGCGTTCCAGATAGGCTAGGAATTGCACGCCGCCGGTTTCGTAGGTGCGCGTGGGGACGCCGAGGCTGGCGACGAGCACCCCCACCGGCTGGCCGATGAAGGGCTGCAGCCGCGCCGTGCGGATCGCGGGATCGTAGCCGCAGCCGGCGATCGCGAGCGTGGCCAGCAGGGCGATCACGGTGGCACGGTTACGCATCGGCTCGTTTCTCCACGATGGCCGCTAGATGGGTGCCGGCGGCAGCCAGAGCACCTGATCGATCCGGGTCGCGCCGGAGGCGATCATCGCCAGGCGGTCGAAACCCATTGCGATACCCGCCGAAGATGGCATTCCGAAGGCAAGGGCGTCGAGGAAATCCTCGTCCAACGGCCAGTCCGGGCCGTACAGGGCGTGGCGGCGGGCGCGGTCTTCCTCGAAGCGGGCGCGCTGCTCGGCGGCGTCCGTCAGTTCCACGAACGCGTTGGCCAGTTCCATGCCGCAGACGAACAGCTCGAACCGTTCGGCCACGCGCGGATCGGCGGGATCGCGCCTGGCCAGGGCGGCCTGGGCGGCGGGCCAATGGGTCAGGAAGGTGGGGTGGTCGCGGCCGAGTTGCGGCTCGACGCGTTCCAGCAGCAGGCGGAAGAACAGGTCCTCCCAGGTCTCGTTCGGGCGCAATCGGGCGCCGGCGGACCGGGCCAGCGCGGCGGCGTCGCTGGCGGTGCCGAGGACATCGGCACCGGCATAACGGACGAAGGCATCGGCGACGGTCAGGCGCTCGAAGCGCGAGAGGTCGGTTGTTATTCCGCGGCAGGTCACGGCCGGGGGCAGCACGGCGCGCAGATAGGCCTCGGTCTGGTCCATCAGCCCGGCGAGCGAGGTATCGGGCGCATACCATTCCAGCATGGTGAATTCATGTGCGTGCAGGGCGCTACCCTCGCCGTTGCGCCAGACCCGGGCCAGTTGGAAGATCCTGCCGGCGCCGGCGACCAGCAGTTTCTTCATGGCGAATTCGGGGCTGGTATGCAGCCAAAGCGGCTGCGTGGTTCCGTCGGTGCCGATGCGCGTGGTGGCGAAGGCGGAGAGGTGGACCTCCTCGCCCGGCGCCGGCACGGCGTAGGGGGTTTCCACCTCCAGGTAGTCGTGCGCGGCGAAGAAGGCTCGCGTCTCAGCCGTCAGCCGTGCCCGGCGGTGCAGGAATGGCAGGCGGTCGGCAAGGCTGTCGGGGTGCCAAACGGGTTGCGGCATGGTTCCTGGGGGATTAATGCCGCCAGCATGCCGGATGGTTTCCCCCCTGAACAGCGCACCCTGCGCACACCTGCCGCCCTGGTCGATGCCGGGTTGATCCCGCCTGAGGCCCTGGCGGCGATCGCCGCGGTGGAGGCGCGCTACGCCGTCGCCATCACGCCGGCGATGCGGGCGCTGATCACCGCGCCGGATGACCCGATCGGGCTGCAGTTCATTCCCGATCCTGCCGAGTTGGTCACCGCCGCGCATGAGACCGCCGACCCGATCGGCGATGACGCGCTATCTCCGGTGAAGGGCATCGTGCACCGCTACGCCGACCGGGCGCTGTTGAAGCCCTTGCTGGTCTGCCCGGTCTATTGCCGCTTCTGCTTTCGCCGCGAGCATGTCGGGCCGGATGGCGGGGTGCTGAGCGAGGCGGAACTGGATGCCGCCATCGCCTGGATCGCGGCGCATCCGGCGATCCGCGAGGTGATCTTGACCGGCGGCGATCCGCTGATGCTGTCGCCTCGACGGCTTTCTTCCATTCTCAATCGGTTATCCGACATTTCCCATGTGGAAACGCTGCGCATCCACAGCCGCGTGCCGGTTGCCGAGCCGTCCCGCCTGAGCGACGAACTGGCCGAGGCGATGACCACGGAGAAGCCGCTCTGGCTGGTGGTGCATGCCAACCACGCGCGCGAATTCACCGATGCGGCGCGGGAAGCGCTCCGCCGGGTGCAGATGCGCGCCATTCCAGTGCTGGGCCAGTCCGTACTGCTGCGAGGTGTGAACGACACCTCGCAAGCCCTTGAGGCATTGTTCCGGGCCATGCTCGCCGCGCGGGTGAAGCCGTATTATCTGCACCAGCTCGATCCCGCCCCCGGCACGGCGCGGTTCCATGTGCCGATTGCGGAAGGCCGCCGCCTGCTGGCGGATTTGCGCGGGCGGGTGACGGGCCTGGCATGGCCGACCTACGTGCTGGATATTCCCGGCGGCGCCGGCAAGGTGCCGATCGGGCCGGACTATCTGGAGACCGGTGGCGACGTCCGTTCGCCAAGCGGATCGCGTCATAAACTTGCCGCATCGGAAGGTTCGGTCTAGAAGCCGCGACCTCCATTTTTTTCCTTAGACGAGCGATCCCGATGAAGCAGCAGGCGAACCTCATCCGTGCCGGCCAGGTGCTGGAGCACGACAAGCAGCGCTGGACCGTGCTGAAGCAGCAGATCATCACGCCGGGCAAGGGCGGCGCCTTCATCCAGGTGGAGATGCGCAACCTGAAGACCGGCAACAAGACCAACGAGCGCTGGCGCACCGCCGATACCGTCGAGCGGCTGATGACCGACAACAAGGAGTACACGTACTCCTACACCGACGGCGAGAACCTCGTGCTGATGGACGACGAGACGTTCGAGCAGACCATGGTGCCGGTGGATCTGCTCGGCGATGCCGCGCCCTTCCTGCAGGACAACATGAAGGTGGAATGCGACCTGGTGGAAGGCGAGATCGTCGCCGTGCACCTGCCGCCGACGGTGATCCTGGAGGTGGTCGAGGCCGATCCTGTGGTGAAGGGGCAGACCGCGTCTTCCTCCTACAAGCCGGCCAAGCTGTCCAACGGGGTGAAGACCGACGTGCCGCCATTCATCGAGGCGGGCGAGCGGATCGTGGTGCGGACCGAGGACAGCACCTATGTAGAGCGGGCGAAGAAGTAACCGCCTGCTGACGCGCGTTCTCATTCAAGGGCTGGAATAAACGCCATGGCTTTGCGCCTATCGGCCCACATGACTGTCATGGCGAACGCCGCCCAGAAGGCGGCAAAGCGGCTGTTGCGCGACTTCAACGAGGTCGAGCAGCTGCAGGTGAGCATCAAGGGGCCCTCGGATTTCGTCTCCCAGGCCGATCTGCGCGCCGAGGCGATCCTGAAGGAGGAACTCACCAAAGCCCGGCCGGGCTACAGTTTCCTGATGGAGGAGTCCGGCGCCTCCGGCTCGGACAACTGGGCCTGGCGCTGGGTGGTCGACCCGCTGGACGGAACCACGAATTTTCTGCACGGCATGCCGCACTGGGCGATTTCCATCGGTCTGGAGCGCCGGCTGCCGGACGGCACTTCCGAACTGAGCGCCGGGCTGGTCTACGCGCCGGCGACCGATGAACTGTTCTGGGCCGAGAAGGGCGTCGGAGCGTTCCTGAACGAGCGCCGGCTGCGGGTTTCCGCGCGCCGGGAGTTGAAGGATGCGGTGTTCGCCACCGGTATTCCGTTCGCCGCGGTGGCGCCGCAGCGCCGGCTGGCGTTCGCCCGCACGCTGGGGGCGCTGATGCCGCAAGTGGCGGGCATCCGCCGGTTCGGCGCGGCGGCGATCGACCTCGCCTGGGTGGCGGCGGGGCGGTTCGACGGATTCTGGGAACTCGGTCTGAAGCCCTGGGATATGGCGGCCGGGCTGCTGCTGGTGCGCGAGGCGGGCGGCTACGCGAACGACCCGCATGGCGGCGAGCCGCGCGACACCGGCGACGTGGTGGCGGCCAATCCGCATCTGTTCGAGAAGCTGCGCGAGGCGGTGATCGACGGTCAGGCGGCGGCCGGGCTCGGCGCGCGCGCCAGCACGGACGCGGGCGTCTGATTGAGCGCGGCGCGGCGCTTCGCTAGGGTGTCGCGGCCCATGCGCCATTTCCTGACACTCCCCGTTCTGCTGATGCTGTTCGCGCTGCCCGCCGGCGCGCAGGTGACGGTCGACCTGAACGCGCTCGACCAGTTGAAGAAACCTGCGCCCAGCAACGGCCCGTCGGTACGCAAGCCGGTTCCCTCCAAGCCGAAGGCGGCGAAGCCCCAGGCTGAGAAGCCGGCACCGCCAAAACCCACGCCGTCAGAGGCCGCCCCTGCTCCGGCCAAAGCGCCGCCCGGCTTTCATGCGCCATTGCCGGCGCTGCCCGGCGGGCCGCCGCCGAACGTGGAACTGGCGCCCGTGCCGCCGCCGGTGGCACCCGCCAACAAGCCGTCCAGCAGCCAGGCGCCGCCGGCCGTGGCGCCGACCGCGGCCGGCACCGGCAGGGCCACGCCCGGCGGCCTGCGGGTCACCTTCGGCGCCGGCCAGGGCGAGATGAGCCCGGCCAGCGAGCAGGCGCTCAAGACGCTGGCCGCCCGGACGGCAAAGAACGATGCCGTCAGCTACAACGTGCTCGCCTATGCCGCGGGCTCGCCGGAGGACCCCTCCACCGCGCGCCGGTTGTCGCTGGCGCGGGCCCTGGCGGTGCGCAGCGTGCTGATGAGCGCCGGCGTGCCGTCCACGCGGATCTATGTGCGCGCGCTCGGCGCCGGTCCGGGACCCGGCGGGCATCCCGTGGACGCCAAGCTACCGCCCGACCGGGTGGATGTCAGCGTGCTCGGGGCCAATGCCCCGCCGCCTGAGCTGGCGCTGCCGCAGGGGATGGAAACCGTGGGCCCCGAGGCCCCGGCTGCCCCGCGCCGGAGTCGCAAAACCCTGCACCGCCACCGGGAGCCGTGAAAACGCCATGACGCATCCGCGCAACTACCTGCTGCGCATGATCGCCTTCCTGGTCGCCGTGATCGCCCTGGCCGCGCTGCTGTCGCCGGTGCTGATAAACACCTTCCTCAACAATCCCGCGCTGAACAGCCTGATCCTGCTGGTGATGCTGCTGGGCATCCTATGGAACCTGGGCCAGGTGACCCGGCTGTCGCTGGAGGTGGCCTGGGTGGAGACCTTTCAGCAGGCCCGCCAGCGGCTGGTCACCCAGCCCTCGCCCCGCCTGCTGGCGCCGATGGCCAGCATGCTGGCCGCCCGCGACGAGACCACCGAGGGACGCGGCCGCTTCACGCTGTCAGCCGGGGCGATGCGCAGCCTGCTGGACGGAATCTCTTCGCGCCTGGACGAAAGCCGCGAGCTATCGCGCTACATGACCGGGCTGCTGATCTTCCTCGGGCTGCTCGGCACGTTCTGGGGGCTGCTGAAGACCGTCGGCTCGGTGTCGGAGGTGATCGGCTCCATGACGGTGGGTTCGGGCGACATCAACATGCTGTTCGAGCAGCTGAAATCCGGTCTGGTGAAGCCGATCGCGGGGATGGGCACGGCGTTCTCCGCCTCGATGTTCGGCCTGGCCGGCGCGCTGGTGCTGGGTTTCCTCGATCTGACCGCCGGGCAGGCGCAGAACCGCTTCTATAACGAACTGGAGGAATGGCTGGCCGGGCTGACACGGCTGTCGTCGGGCATCCTGGCCGAGGGCGACGGCTCGATTCCGGTCTATGTCCAGGCGCTGCTGGAACAGACCGCGGAGAACATGGAGCAGTTGCAGCACGTGCTGACGCGTGGCGAAGAGCGCGGGGTGCAGATGGGCCAGGCGCTGACCCAGCTGGCCGACCGGATGGCGACGCTGAGCGACACGCTGCGCGCCAACCAGCATCTGATGCTACGGGTAGCCGAGTCGCAGGCGGCGCTGGGCCCGGCGCTGACCCGATTCGCCGAGTCGCGTGTGGAGTCACCACAAGGCACGGGGGACGAGATCGCCCGCGCCCATCTGCGCAACATAGAGCTGGTGCTGCAGCGCCTGCTGGCCGAAAGCGAGAACGGCCGTGCCCAGACCACGTCGGACCTGCGCAGCGACCTGCGGCTGCTGACCCGCACCGTAGCGGGGCTGACGGTTACCCATCCGGCCAGTCATACGGGCACCCATACGGGCGAGAGCGGGAGGTAGGCGGCGATGGCCGCCCGCAGGCGCCGCTCGGGCGGCAACGGGCTGGATGCCTGGCCAGGCTACGTGGACGCGCTGTCCACGCTGCTCATGGTCATCATCTTCGTGCTGCTGGTGTTCGTGCTGGCGCAGGGCTTCCTGTCGGTGGCGCTGTCCGGACGGGACAAGGCGCTCGATCAGGTCCATCGCCAGCTGGCGGAACTATCGGACATGCTGGCGCTGGAGCGTGGCAAGGCCAGCGATCTGGGCCTGTCGGTCGCCCGGCTGAACAAGGAGTTGGACGCGGCGAATGCCGCGCGCGCGGCCGGCGTGCAGGAACTGGCCGGGCTGCGCGACGCCAACGGC
Source organism: uncultured Alphaproteobacteria bacterium (assembly GCA_963839645.1). Taxonomy (GTDB): domain Bacteria; phylum Pseudomonadota; class Alphaproteobacteria; order Acetobacterales; family Acetobacteraceae; genus PALSA-911. The sequence goes on from CAWIVZ010000008.1 coordinate 708,670, forward strand.
AAACTGACCGCGGAGCGCGACGCATTGCGCCAGCAGATGGACGCGGCCGGCGCCAAGGCATCGGACGCCGATCTGCAGGCCCAGGCCGCCGCCGCTCGGCTGGCCGAGCAGACCCGCGCGCTGGCCGCGCTGCGCGACGAACTGGAAAAGCAGGCGCGCGAGGCCGCCGCGCGCAGCCTGACCGAGCAGCAGTTGCGCGCCGCCGCGGCCGCGCAACTGACCGACGAGAAGAAGCTCGGCGACAGCGCCCGGGCGCAGATCGCGCTGCTCAACCAGCAACTGGATGAGTTGCGCGCCCAGATGGCGCAAGTGTCGAAGGCGCTCGACCTGGCCGAGGCCGCCGGGCGGGACAAGGACACGCAGATCGCCAATCTCGGCCAGCGGCTGAACGCCGCCCTGGCGGCGAAGGTGGAGGAGTTGCAGCGCTACCGCAGCGAATTCTTCGGCAAGCTGCGCGACGTGCTGGCCGGACGGCCGGGCATCCAGATCGTTGGCGACCGGTTCGTGTTCCAGAGCGAGGTGCTGTTCCCCGCCGGCAGCGCCGACCTGACGCCGGACGGCGAGGACGCAGATCCTGCAGCTGGCCGCAACCATCCGCGACATTGCCCCAAGCATTCCCCCGGGGGTGAACTGGCTGCTGCGGGTGGACGGTCATGCCGACCGCCGGCCGGTCTCGGGCGGCGCCTTCGCCTCCAACTGGGAACTCTCGGCCGCCCGCGCGATCACGGTGGTGAAGCTGCTGATCGCCCAGGGCGTCCCGCCCGAACGCCTGGCCGCCACCGCTTTTGGCGACAAGCAGCCGCTGGATGACCGCGACACGCCCGAAGCCTATGCGAAGAACCGGCGGATCGAACTGCGGTTGACGGATCGGTAAACGGCACCGCCGGCAAAGCCGGGTAACTCCTGGGTCGGGTGCATAGCAAACGTTACGTCCCCAGCTTGCCCCGCACGCTCGGAATTGGCATGCTTCGCCGATATCAATCGCGATCACCGCAGGAGCGCAGACATAATGGCCACATGGACCGGACTTGGTGACGCAGCCACCTGGAGCGATGCAAACAACTGGTCTCCGGCCACGGCGCCGAACTTCGTCCCTGTGACGATCGCGTATCTGCCGGCAGCGTTGCCGATTATAGTGAACATCGACAGCGGCCAGACCTTCGCGGCACAACCGCTGACGCTGGGTATCAGCAGCGCGTCGCAGACGATAACGCTGAACAACGCCGGCGATTTCACCGTCAACAGCGGTGCCGCGACATTGTATGCCGGCACTGAGCTGCATAACACGGGCTCGGTCACCTTTAACAGCGGCGCCGACATTTACGGCACGATCATCGACGACGGCACGCTGACCATGCACGGCACCGTGACGGTAGAGGTGGGCGGACTCGTGCAGATCAACGCCGGACACAGCGGCGTAGCGGACACCTCGCTGGTGCTGAACGGCACGCTGCGGGTGAACGGCACCGTAACCTCGCCCACTGCTGTCACCGGCAACGGCACGGCCATCATCGACGGCGGCAATCTGAGCGGCGGCGGCAGTCCCCTGCAAATCACCGGCGCGTCGATCGGGTTCACCATCCTGAACGGCGGAACCTTGAACGTTAACACGCCCGGTGCCGGCGACAGTTTTACCTTCGGCGCGGTCACGACGGTAAACAATACACTGATAATGCCCAGTTTCGCTGGAACGGTGACGTCCAAGATCTCCGGCTTCGGCGCCGGCGACCTGATCAATGTGGGCACCAGCGGCAGCAACAGCATCACCGCCAACGGTGACGGCAGCTACACAATCACATACGGCGCCGTGACGCTGACCGACGTGGTCCTGGCAGCGGGCACGAGCTCCAGCAGCGTGCAATTCAACAGTGGCGTCATCAGCGTGCTTTGCTTCGCGGCGGGCACGCGCATCCGGACCGATCGCGGCGATATGGCGGTCGAGACACTGCGCGCGGGCGATCAGGTGACCACGCTTTCGGGCGAGCACCGTCCGGTCCGCTGGATCGGCGAGCGGAATATCGACCTGGTGCGCCATCCCGAGCCCGAGACGGCGGCGCCGATCCGCATCCGCCGCGGCGCCATCGCCGCGCAGGTGCCGGCGCGCGACCTGCTGGTGTCGCCGGACCATGCGATCTATCTGGACGACGTGCTGATCAGCGCCCGGCGACTGGTCAACGGAACCAGCATCACCCAGGAAACCGACGCCCGGGCGGTGCATTATTTCCACATCGAACTCGACCAGCATGCCGTTCTGCTGGCGGAGGACACTCCGGCCGAAAGCTATCTGGATACCGGCAACCGCGACTGGTTCGCCAATGGCGGCACGGTGGTGGCGCTGCACCCGATGCGGGCGGGCCTGGATCGGCGCACCGGCAGTTGTGCGCCGTTTGCGACCGATGAAAGCACAGTGGAACCAATCTGGCGTCGCTTGGCGGATCGCTCGGCGGCGCTCCACGGAGGTTCGGTTCGCGCCGATACCGCGATACGGGCGGCCGGCGGGCAGCCCGATCTGTGCATCCTGGCCGGAGGCCGCACGATCCGCCCAGCAAGTGTTGAGGGTCTGTGTGCCCGTTTCGTGCTGCCGGAAGATTGCGACGGTATTGTGCTGCTATCCCGCTCTGCCCGTCCCACCGAGCTACGCCCCTGGTCGGACGACCGGCGCCAGCTTGGCGTGTCGGTGGCACGCATCCGTGTGACCACCGAAGGCGAACTGCGCGAAATCCCGGTTGACCACCCGGCGCTGAGCGACGGCTGGTGGAATGTCGAACAATCCGGCGATACGATGTGGCGCTGGACGGACGGCCAAGCCCATCTGGAATTAGGCACGCGCGGCCCCGCGGTGCTGGAACTCCAGCTTCTCGAGCTGGCCCAGCCATCCTGCTGAAGCACCGGACAGGTCGATCGCCGCACGGCGTGCAGCCGCCGCCGGGTAGATGCCAGATCAACCCTGATCGGGCGTGGCGGAGGCCGCACACTGTAGCACGATCACGCCGGACGCGACGCTGGAATAGTCAGGTATCGTCGCCCAGCGCCCGGCGTTGGAGATCCTTCAACTTTGCCTCGCCGCCGGGGGTCTTGGGGTCGATCTCGAGCTTCTTCCGCCAGGCGGCGTAGGCGCCTTTCCAATCCTCGTGCGCTTCCGCCAACCGGGTCAGGGTGTCGAGCGCGGCGAAATTGCGCGGTTCGCGTTGCAGCACCTCGCCGATGTCCGCGATGGCTCCCCGCGTGTCGCCGGCCTCGAAGCGGGCCATGGCGCGGCGATGCCAGGCCTCGGCATAGGCGGGGTCGAGCGTGATGGCTGCGTCGAAATCCTCTTCCGCATCCGCCGGGGCGCCGGCCTGCATCTCGCGCATGCCGCGGGTCATCAGCAGGCGCACCGCGGGGGAGCCGGCATCGAGCCAGATGTGCTCGATGCGGGTTTCCAGCATGGCCGCCACCTCCTCGCTGGGAGCGGCTTGCAGAGCGGCCAGCAGCTGGTCGACTGGCTTGGGGGCGTGATCCTGCGCCCAAGCCGTGGTGAGTGCCGGGACCGCGATGAGCCAGGGCAGTATCAAAGGAAAGAGCCGCATGCCCCATGCTGCCGCCGCCGGCCCCGCCGGCACAAGCGTCAGTTTGTAAGCGCCTGCGGAAGCTGGTCCAGCGCCTCCGGCTTGGGGCCGCCGGACATCCAGTCGAGCAGTTCCACCGTGTGCACCACCGGCAGGCCGGCGCCGGAAAGCTGGGTCAGGCAGCCGATATTGCCGGCGGCCAGCAGATCGGGCTTGGTGGCCAGGATATTGCCGAGCTTGCGCTCGCGCAGCTGGGCAGCGATTTCCGGCTGCATGAGGTTGTAGGTTCCGGCGGAGCCGCAGCAGATGTGCGATTCACCCGGCTCCACCACGCGGAAGCCGGCGCTGCCCAACAGCGATTTCGGTTCGTTACGGATCTGCTGGCCGTGCTGGAGGCTGCAGGCAGAGTGATAGGCAACCGTCAGCCCAGGTGCGGCGCGCGTCGGAGTGTAGCCGATGCGGGCGAGGTACTCGGTGATGTCCATCGTCAGGGCGGAGATTTGCGCCGCGTGGTCGCGCTCGGGCAGGTCGCGGAACAGGAAGCCGTAATCCTTCACCACAGTGCCGCAGCCCGAGGTGTTGATCACCACGGCATCCAGGCCGCCGTTGTCGATCTCCCGCCCCCAGGCGGCGATATTGGCGCGCGCCGCCGCCAGGGCGGGATCGTGCCGGCCCATGTGATGCACCAGCGCGCCGCAGCAGCCGGCCCCCTTGGCGACCACCACCTCGATCCCGAGTCGGGTCAGCAGGCGGATGGTGGCCTCGTTGATCGACGGGGAAAGCACTTGCTGGGCGCAGCCGGCCAGCAGCGCGACGCGGCCGCGGCGTTCACCTTGGGGGGGATGCACGCGGGCGCCGCCGATCGGGCTCGGCCCCGGCAGTGACGCCGGTGCGAGTTGCAGCATGGCGCGCATGCGGTTGGCAAGCCGGCTTTGACCGGGGATGAGGCGGGCGAACGGGCGTGCCAGCTTCGCCCCCGCCAGCGCCAGGCGCAGCAGGCCCGGACGCGGCAGAACCATGGCCAAGCCGTTACGCAGCAGGCGTTCGTGCCAGGGGCGGCGATAGGTGGTTTCGATGTGCACCCGCGCATGATCGACCAGGTGCATGTAGTTCACGCCGGATGGGCAGGTCGTCATGCAGGACAGGCAGGACAGGCAGCGATCGACGTGGCGCACCACTTCCTCGGTCGCCGGGCGGTCTTGCTCCAGCATATCCTTGATCAGGTAGATGCGCCCGCGCGGACTGTCGAGTTCGTCGCCCAGCAGCAGGAAGGTCGGGCAGGTCGCGGTGCACATGCCGCAATGCACGCAGCTGCGCAGGATCTGGTTGGCGACGGCGATCTCGGGGTCGCGAAGCTGGGCTTCGGTGAAGTTCGTCTGCATGGCTCGGCCTTCCGGTTCAGCCTCTCGTTGGGGTCTGGACCGGCATCGCCGGCGGATGCAACGGCTGGCGGAACATCCGGATGGCGAAGCCGAGCAGGCAAAGCGCGAACAACAGGAAGGCAACCGGCAGCCAGGCTTCCGCCGGCCAGACGATGCGGCTCATCAGAAACGCGAAAATAGTCGCCACCGCCCCCGCGGCCATGACGAAGCGGCGGTCGGTCAGCCGGTTATCCGGATTGGCCTCGTAATAGCGGGCGCCGCTCAGCACGAAACTGACTAGGCATGGCAGGATGATCAGAAAGCTTGGGATGTACATCGTGCCCTACAGTCCGGCATACATGCGGCCGGGATTGAGAATGCCCTTGGGATCCATCGCCGCCTTCACCCGCCTTGTGATCCGCCCGAGTGCCGGGGCCTCCGGCGGGATCACGTCCACCACCGCGCGCAGCGGCTCCGGGGCACGCAGCAGCATCCAGGTACCGCCGGCGTCGCGGGCGGCCTGCTCCACCGCGGCATGGGAGCCGGCGTCGGCATGGCCGGCGAGCCAAACCAGGCCGCCGCCCCAATCCAGATAGCCGCGCATCCCGATCTGGCTTTCCAGTGCGCGCAGCACGCCGGGGCCGGCGGAGGGGCGGACGGAGACCCGCCAGATGGCATCCGCCGGCGCGGCCGGCAGCGGCACGCCGTCGCGCACCGCCCGCCAGACGTTGCGCGAGTCGGCGTCATCCAGGATGTCGGCACGGCCGAACCGCGCCAGGTCGGCACGCAGGCGCTCGGTACGGTAAGCGACGGAGGTGGCGAAATCCTCGATGCGCAACAAGGTGGCCGAGCGGTGCAGGCCGGCCAGGCCCAGCACCCGGGAAGCAGCCTCCGGCGGCAGCCAGGCGGCGGCGGAGACGCTGTAGGGGGAGCCTAGGCCGGCCGAAAGCGCGGCGACGCCGGCCGGTGCGTCCAGACCGGTCAGCAGGATGGTGCCCGTGGCCTCGGGCGCCGGCAGCACCTTCAGCGTGATCTCGGTGATCACCCCGAGCGTGCCGTGGCTGCCGGTCAGCAGCTTGCAGAGATCGAGGCCGGTGACGTTCTTCAGCACCCGGCCGCCGGAATGGATGGTCTCGCCGATGCCGTTGACGGCGCGCACACCCATGACGTGATCGCGCATCGCGCCCCAGGCGATCCGGCGCGGCCCGGAGAGGTTGGTGGCGACCACGCCGCCCAGGGTCTGCGGCACGGTGGAATCCAGCAGGGCGGAGAAATCAGGCGGCTCGGCGATCAGATGTTGACCCTTTTCGGCCAGGGCGACCTCGATATTGCTGAGGAAGGTGCCGGCGCGGGCGGAGATGATCAGTTCCTGCGGCGAGTAGAGGGTGATGCCGAAATGGTTGGCTGTGGACAGCACCCTTGCTGCCTGCACCGGGCGCAGCATGCCCAGCTTGCTGCCGTTGCCGCGCACCAGGACCGGTTCCCCGGCGGCGGCGGCGTCGGTGATGGCGGCGGCAAAACCCGCCTCCTCGGCGGGGGCTTCCAGCGGCGCCAGCATGGTCATTCCGCGGCGAGCGGGGGAGCGGAAAGCGTGGGGGCGGCCGGGACATCGGTGAGCGGGAAGACCTTGCTCGGGTTGAGCAGCCAGCCGGGATCGAATGCCGATTTGATGCGGCGCTGCTGGTCGAGCTCGATGTCGGAGAACTGCACGCCCATCAGGTCGCGCTTTTCCACGCCGACGCCGTGTTCGCCGGTCAGGCAGCCGCCGACCTCGACGCACAGCTTCAGGATGTCGGCGCCAAATTCCTCCGCCGCATGGAAGCTGGCCGGGTCGTTGGCGTCGAACATGATCAGCGGATGCAGATTGCCGTCCCCGGCGTGGAAGATATTGGCGACTTTCAGGCCGTAGGCATCACTCATCTCGCCGATCCGGCGCAGCACCGGCGCGAGCTGGGAGGTCGGGATGGTGCCGTCCATGCAGAGGTAGTCGGGGCTGATGCGCCCGACCGCCCCGAAGGCGCCCTTGCGGCCCTTCCAGATCGCCAGCGATTCCTCGGCCGATTGCGACACCTTCAGGCTGAGCGGGGAGAATTTGCGGCAGATCGCGCTGATCTGTTCCAGCAGCCAGTCCTGCTCGGCAACGCTGCCCTCGACCTCGATGATCAGCATCGCCTCAGCGTCCAGCGGATAGCCGGCATGGGCGAAGGCCTCGCAGGCGTGGATGGCCGGGCGGTCCATGAATTCAAGTGCTACGGGAATGATGCCGGAGGAAATGATCGCATCGACGCAGGCGCCGGCGATTTCGTTGGAGCCGAATGCCACCAGCATGGCGCGGGCCCCTTCCGGGCCGCGCAGGATGCGCACGGTGACCTCGGTGACGACGACAAGCTGGCCCTCGCTGCCGGTCAGCAGGCCGAGCCAGTCATAGCCGGCGGCATCGAGATGCGCGCCGCCGATGTCGAGGATCTCGCCTTCGATGGTGACGATCTTGAGGCCGAGCAGGTTGTTGGCGGTGACGCCGTATTTCAGGCAATGCGCGCCGCCGGAGTTCATGTTGACGTTGCCGCCGATCATGCAGGCGAGTTGGCTGGACGGGTCCGGCGCGTAGAAATAGCCCTCATTCTGAACCGCGTTGGTGACGCCGATATTGGTGACGCCGGCCTGCACCACGGCGCAGCGGTCGGCGTAGTCGATGTCGAGGATGCGGTTGAGCTTCATCAGGCCGAGCACCACGGCGTCTTCCAGCGGCAGCGCGCCGCCGGAAAGGCTGGTGCCGGCGCCGCGCGGGACCACCCGCACGCCGTTGGCGTGGCAGAATTTCAGCACCGCGGCCACCTGCTCGGTGGTTTCCGGCAGGACGACCGCAAGCGGCGGCTGGCGATAGGCGGACAGGCCGTCGGTCTCGTACGGCTTCAGGCGGATGGCTTCGGAGATCACGCTGGTGGGCGGCAGTAATGCGGACAGGCCGGCGATGATCTCATCGCGCCTGGCGAGCACGTCGGCCTTGGGGATGCATTGCCTGATCATTGCAAGAAGCCCTGCTTGCTGTGCGGGAATTTCCAGACCGGAAGATGGCGTCATCCGCCGCTTCAGGCAAGGAGAACCGCTGCGACGCCCCATCCGGCAAGGGCGTCCCAAAAAGCAATCGCCCCGGACGGGCCCCGGGGCGGTTCATCGCATCAACGATCCGGCGGAAAAAACCCCGCCGGGGAGCCGAACCCGATCAGCCCTGGCGGGCCTTCATCCGGGGGTTCTTCTTGTTGATGACGTAGACGCGCCCGCGGCGGCGCACGACGCGGCAGTTCTTGTCGCGGATCTTGGCCGATTTCAGGCTGTTGCGGATTTTCATAAGACGGAACCCTAGGTGCGCAATATCTTTGAGAGGCGCGGTGATTAAGGGCCAGGGGGGCGGCTGTCAACCCGTTCAGGCCGCGATATGGCTGGTTCCCGACGGTCCACCCTTGCGGATGGCATGCCAGCGGACCAGGCGCAACCGGCCCGCGCGCAGCAGATGGAGCCGGCGGAACCATAATTCCGCCTCCCGCACCAGCAACGCCGCCTGCGCCGGAGATGGCCGTTCCTCCCGCATGCGGCGGACCGAATTGCGCCAGCCCAGCACGGCCAGATGGGCGTGGCGCTGGGAAAGATTCTCCACCACCCGCACATCGAAGCCCAGCCTTCCCAACATGCGGGTGACCGAGGCTTCGGTCGGCAGGTCGAGACGGCGGTTTTCCATCCGCGCCCAGGCCGCCGCCTCATGGTTGTCGGGGGTCAGCCTCGTGTCCGCGACCGTTTCCAGCAGCATGAGTTGCCCGCCGGGCTTCAGCGCGTCGCCGATCGCCGCCAGCACGGGTTCGGCCTGCCCGCCATGCGCGGGCTCGGTCGCCAGGTTGTGCAGCGGTTCCAGCGCCACGCCGTGATGATAGGCCTGGGCGCGGAAGGCCGGCTGGTCGGGGTTCCAGGGCTCCACCTCCACCCGCCTGCCCAGGCCGGATGTCCGGGCGCGCCCGGCGCCGAGGGGGGCGAGGACGGGGTCGGACTCGAAGCCGCTGACCCAGACACCCAACTGCCGCGCGATGGCGATGGCCGGGCCGCCGGCCTGGGCGCCAACCAGCAGCAGGGACGCCGCGCCGGACAGGCCGAGCGGGCGGACGAAGCGCAAAACCTCCGACTCGCCGCCCGGGCAGCAGGAACCCCTCGCCCCACAGCCCTTCCGCCACGGCGATGCGCGCATCGTCCCAGAGCGGCCTGACGGCCTGGGACAGAGCCGGATGATGCGGGGGCAGGTCATGCGGCGCCGCATAGGGCGCGATGGCTGACGGCTCCGCGATCACCGCATCGGGAATGGACCGGCCATTGAACCAGCTTCGAACGCCCGCCATCAGCATCGCGCGGCACCTCCGGCGGGAAGTTTGCCGGGCGGGCGTTGAGGATCGGTAAAGTTCAGTCGAATTCGGTCAGGAAGTAGCGCACGGGCTCGGTGCCGATCACCTGGGGCTGGTGCCGATGGGCCCGGCCGGCCGGTATGTGGAGCATGTCGCCGGGGCCGGCTTCCACCTCGTGATCGTCGAAGCGGTAGCGAATGCGGCCCGAGAGGATGAAAATGGAGTGGCCGGTTTCGCACCAATGCGGCTCCGGCGCGTTGGGGGCGTTAGAAGCCTCGGCCGGGTCGGGGCTGCGTTCCTGGTAGCGCAGCGCGATGCCGAAGCCGGACCTGGCCTCGCGCAGTTTCAGCTTGTCGGAGACATCCAGTACCGGATGATCGGCGGCACGGAAAAGGTAGGGACTGTCGGTCATGACCGGAGTGTGCAATCTGCGCGCCGGCAAGGAAAGCAGGAACAGCAGATGGCAAGCCAAGCGGAAACCGGACCGAAGACGACCGCCGACGCCGGCAGGATCAATTTCAACCTGCTGGCATTCGTGGCGATGGCGTTCGCCATCGTGGGGTTGATCGGCATTTTCGCCACCTATGCCGGGCCGTTGCCGCTGGAGCGGGCGGTGGCGCGCGAGACGGCGCTGGACGCGGTGCTGGCGGCGGCAAAAAGCGGAAATCCCGAGGCGGCGCTGGACGCTCTGAAACCGCAACTCGATGACAGTGCTGGCGTGCTCAAGGGTGGCGTCGAGGGGATCGAACAGCGGGTCGCCGCCGAGCGGGTGGCGATGCGCGCGCGCTTCACCGCCGATGCCGCTGCCACCGGCGTGCGGCTGCGCTGGCTGATCGGGATGATCACGCTGATGGGCTGGGTGTTCACGATCACGATGCTGGGCGGCTCGATCCGCCACAAATAGGCGCGTCAGGCACCGGCGGGATCCTGGTTCAGTATCCCGCCGCAAACGGCCGACAGCAGCGGCACCAGAGCGGCGTAGTCGGCCGAGCGCGGCGCCCCCGGGCGCCAAGCCAGGCCCAGGGTGCGCCAGGCGCCGGAAGCGGCCAGCGGGCGCAGGACGATGCCAGTCCCTTCGATCAGGCCGGTGCTTTTGGTCAGGCCGGTGCTTTCGGTCAGGCCTGCGGCGATGGCCAGGCGCGGCAGCAGGGTGACGCCGAGGCCGCCGGCCACCATCTGCACCAAGGTGTGCAGGCTGGTGGCGGCGAACTCGTCCTCCTCACGGCGGTCGCCCGACAGCAGCCCGCAGACCGCGAGCGCCTGGTCGCGGAGGCAATGGCCGTCTTCCAGCAGCAGCATGCGCTCCGTGCCCAGGGCAGCCAGCGGCACCCGCTTGTGTGCGGCCAGGGGGTGCCCCGCAGGCAAGGCCAGCAGAAACTCGTCTCGCGCCACCGGGGCCACCGAGGCGCCGGCGCAGGCGCAGGGCAACGCCAGCAGGATGGCGTCCAGGCGGTTGGCCTCCAGCCGTTCGACCAGCTTCGCAGTGGTGTCCTCGCGCAGGAACAGGCGAAGCTTGGGGAACGCGGCCCGCAGGCGGGGCATCAGGGCAGGCAGCACGAAGGGGCTGACGGTTGGGATCAGGCCGAGGCGGAGCGGACCGCTCATCGGGTCGCGCGCCGAGAGGGCGGCTTGCGACACCGCTTCCAGCGAGGCGATGGCCGCGCGGGCGCACTGCACCAGTTCGCGGCCGAGCTGGGTGAACACCACGTGCTTGCCGGAATCGCGATCGAGGATCTGCGCGTCCAACTGGCGTTCCAGCGCCAGGATGCCGGCGGAAAGCGTGGATTGCGTCACCGCGCAAGCCAGCGCGGCACGGCCGAAATGCTGGCTCTCGGCGAGGGCCACGAGATAGCGGAGCTGCTGCGGGCTGGGCATGTGGAGCGTGGACGTCATCGAGGGACTCGATCGGATTGATGAATATCATTCAATGGCACGATTTAGCGACGGCGGGCCAGATGTACGCGCGCGTTGTCCGGTCCCGCGCGAGCGTCGGGGCCGGCCGGGCCCGAACGGGTTGGTGCCGCCTGATTTCCCGCGCTTGCCGCACCACGACATGCTGTTATGCCGCGACGCCGTAACACGGGAATTCAAGAACATGCTTCCGTCGCTGACGCTGCTGATCGTCTGCCAGTTCGCCGGGGAACTGGTCACCCGCACCGCCGGCCTGCCCTTGCCAGGACCGGTGGTGGGGCTGGTGCTGTTGCTGGCGCTGCTGATCGCGCGCGGCGGCCCCGATGAGGGGATGAAGACGACAGCTTCCGGCCTGCTGCGCCATCTGCTCCTGCTGTTCGTGCCGGCCGGCGCGGGGATCGTCACCCAACTGCATGTGCTCGGGCAGAACCTGCTGCCGGCGATCGTGGCGATCCTGGTTTCGACCGCGCTCGGCCTCGGCGTGACCGGCTGGGTGATGCAGAAGCTGTCGCGACGCAAGGCGGAGGGAGGAGTGGACGCATGAGCCCGGACCTCAATCCGCTCTGGATCTATCTGCAATCGACGCCGCTGCTGGGACTGGCGGTTACCTTGCTGGCCTATCAGGCGGCGATGGCGATCAGCGCGCGGCTGGGCGGGCATACGCTGGCCAATCCGATGCTGATCGCCATCGGACTGATCGTCTGCCTGCTGCTGGCAACCGGCACCCCATACCATGTGTATTTCCAGGGCGCGCAATACGTGCAGTTCCTGCTCGGGCCGGCGACGGTGGCTTTGGCCGTGCCGATGTATGCCAATCTGCGCCAGATCCGCCGCTCCGCCAGGGCGCTGGTGCCGGCGCTGCTGGCGGGATCGCTGACCGCGGCCAGCAGCGCCATGTTGATCGCCAAGCTGATGGGCGCCAGCAAGCTGGTGGTGCTGTCCCTGGCGCCGAAATCCGTCACGACACCGATCGCCATGGGCATCGCCGAGCAGATCGGCGGCGAGCCGTCCTTGACCGCCGTATTCGTGCTGATCACCGGAATCAGTGCCATCGTGCTGCTCGGCCCGGTGATGCGGGTACTGCGCATCACCAGCTGGCCGGCGCAGGGCCTGGCCGCGGGGACCGCGGGGCACGGGCTGGCGACCGCGAGGGTGCTGCTGCTGAGCGAGACGGCGGGTGCGTTCGGCGGGCTGGCGATCGGGCTGAACGGCCTGACCACGGCGCTGATCGTGCCATTGCTCGCGCGGCTGTTCGCCCACTTCTGATCGCGCGGGCGATCCCCGCTATTTTTCCGACGAGCCGAACCGTATTTAATCCGCAATTAACCGGGTAACGCCAAGGTCTGGGCATGTCCATGGCAGGCCGCATGTCCATAACCGCTCCGCGCCACGATCATACCATCGCCTTCGCCGGAACCGATCTTCCGGGGGGCAGCAGCGCCGATTCGGCCTTTGCCGAGCTGCATTATGGTTTCAGTCGCGGACGGACCGATCTGCAACGACTGGCCGCGGCGGTGGAGGCATTGATACGCGCCACCCCAGGCAAGCTGGAAGCCGCGGCACGGGCCGGCGTGTACGGCGGACTGACCGGATATCTCGCGCAGGCCGACCTGCGGGCGCAGGCCCTGCGCGAAACCATCGCACAGGGCCGATTCCGGCTAGCCTATCAGCCCGTTGTTTCGCTGTCGAACCACTCGGTGCAGCATTTCGAGGCGCTGTTGCGGCCGATCGCATCGCCAAACGGCCCGAACTATACGACACAGGAATTCGTCGCGTTCGCCGAGGCCGCCGGCCTGGCGGAAGAATTGGACCTGGCGGTGCTGGGCCAGGCGCTGGCCGCCCTGCGCGCGACGCCCGGTACCCGCGTGGCGGTAAATGTCTCCGGCCTGTCAATTCAGAGCCGGGATTTCCAGGAGCGGGCGCTGGCGTTGATCGGCGCGACGGCGGCGGCTCCAGGCGCGGGGCTGCTGGTGGAACTGACGGAAACGGCGGAGATCGGAGATGTCGGCACCGCCGCCGCCACGCTGGACCGCCTGCGCGCCGCCGGAGTGCCGGTGTGCCTGGATGATTTCGGCGCGGGTTCCGCGGGGTTCCGCTACCTCCGCGATTTCCGCATCGACTACGTGAAGATCGACGGCGCGTATGTGCGCGCCGCCGCCGCTGGCGGGCAGGCGCGCAGTTTCGTCGCCTCGATGCGCGACCTGGCGCACTCTGTCGGCGCGCGGGTGATCGCGGAAATGGTCGAGACCGAGGCCGACGCCGCCACGATGACGGAGCTTGGCGTGGAGTTCGGTCAGGGCTGGCTGTTCGGCCGACCCGGTCCGCTGCCCAGCCCCCTGCCCGGCCCCCGTTGCACGGCCTGGAGACGTAGCGCCGGCGCCATAAGCCCCTCCGCCGCCCGCTTCCCTCGCCCTTTCCCCGGGGACCGATTTGCCCGAACCGACGCGGCGCGCTTCAATCGCCACCGGACGGCCGGAATGGCATGGCGGAGCGGGGGGATCGGATGACGGAACGGGATGCCTTGCGCGCGCGGGGACAGGCGATGCGCGGGCGGCTGTTCCCCGGCGGCGCCGGTGGTTCGCTGCGGGTCAACAGCGCCCCTGGCTATGACACGATGATCACCGAGGCCGTGTTCGGCGGCGTGTGGACCCGGCCGGGGCTCGGCTTGGCGGACCGGATGATCTGCACGCTTGCGGCCCTCGCCTCGGTGCAGCGGCTGCGCCATCTCGGCCAGTTTGCCGCCGCGGCGCTCGATATCGGGCTGACGCCGCGAGCCGTGCAGGAAATCTGCATCCAGATCGGCATCTACGCCGGCTTCCCCGCCAGCGAGGAGGCGCTGGAGGTGGCGGCGGAGGTCTTTGCCGACCGCAAGATCACCGTGCCGCACGACGTGCCGCCAGCCGCATCGCTGGACGCCCTGAGTGCGATGGGCGAGGCGGTGATGCGCGCGCTGCATGGCGAGCGGGCAACGGGCGGCTATGCCGCGCCGGACAATCCGGTGACCTCCGCGCTGTATCCGATCGCCATCCAATGGGGCTACGGCGAGATCTGGCACCGGCCGGGACTGGAGCGGCGCGAGCGCGCGCTGGTGGCGGTCGCGGCATTCACCGCGCTGAAGCTGGGACAGGTGCAGAAATTCGGAGAATCGGCGCTGAATGTCGGACTGAGCAAGACCGAAGTGATCGAGGCGATCGTGCAGACCGGACCCTATAGCGGCTTCGCGCCGGCGCTGAACGCGCTGGGCGCGCTGTCGGATGTTCTACGCTGAAAGCAAATCAACCAAGGAGAACGACAATGGCCGGCTTGTATTTTGAGGAATTCTTCGAAGGCCAGGTGTTCGAGCACGACATCACCCGCACCGTGACGGAAATGGACAATGTGCTGTTCACCGCGCTGACCCATAATCCGCAGCCGCTGCACCTGGACGAGGAATTCGCCAAAAAGACCGAGTTCGGCCAGCGCCTGGTAAACTCGCTGTTCACGCTCGGACTGATGATCGGCATTTCCGTCGGCGACACCACGCTCGGCACCACCATCGCCAACCTAGGCATGACCGACGTGGCATTTCCCAAGCCGGTGTTCCACGGCGATACCTTGCGGATGAGATCGATCGTGCGCAAGCTGCGCTCCAGCAAATCCCGCCCGGAAGCCGGCGTGGTGGAATTCGAGCACCAGGCGCACAACCAGCGCGGTGAGTTGGTGGCGAGCTGCCTGCGCTCGGCGTTCATGAAGCGCAAACCGGCCTGAGGCGGTCGGGGCTTCGAGGGCATCAAGCTAGCCCAGGCGCTCTGCCTTCGGCCCCTGCGTGCTTGGTCTCCCGACGGGCCGATCGTTTCAATCCAGGTATTTCATCTTCCGGGTCATGCCGCCGTCCACGGTGAATTCGGCGCCGGTGATGAAGCCGCTTTCCGGGCCGAGCAGGAAGGCGGCGAGGGCGGCGATGTCTTCGGGGGTTCCGACGCGCCCGGCGGGGTGGTCGGCGTGATCCTCGGGGCGCAGCGAGGTGCCCTTGCTGTGGATCCAGCCGGGGCTGATGCAGTTGACCCGGATTTCCGGGCCGAGGCTGACCGCGAGGGCGTGGGTCAGCGCGACCAGGCCGCCCTTGGACGCGGCGTAGGCTTCGGTGTCGGGTTCGGACATGTGCGCGCGGGTCGAGGCGATGGTGACGATGGCGCCTGGCCCGGCGCGCAGCAGAGCGGCAGCGGAGCGGGCGAGGAGGAAACAACTGGTGAGGTTGGTGGCGAGCACGCGCGACCAGTCGGCGAGCGAGAGTTCCTCGACGGATTTGCGGACATTGATCCCGGCATTGCAGACCAGGGCGTCGAGTTGGCCTTCGCGGGCGCGGATGTCGGTCATCAGCGCGGCGACATCGCTTTCGTTGGAAACATCACAGATCACGTGCCGCCCGAGGATCGCATCCTCAGGTGCGTGCAAATCGGCGATGACGAGGCGGTAGCCGTCATGCGCCAGGCGAGCCGCGATGGCCGCGCCGATGCCGCGCGCGCCGCCGGTGACGAGGGCGACGGGGCCGGTCGGGGCGTTGTTTTCCTGCGTTGTCATTCGGCAGTCATCCCTGGTAGCCGGGTGGGTGAGAGTACAACACAAACGGCGCCCATGGGGCGCCGTTCGTTGGCCTGGTCGGAGATTGTCAGGCGGCCTGGGCGGCCTGGATCTTGTGCGCCCGGCGCAGCGCATCCGCCATCGCCTCGGGCGCGACGGCACCAGAAAATAGGCCCTGGCCGTTGAGGAAGAAACTCGGCACGCCGGATACGCCGGCATTGCGCGCCATCGCGTCGGCCCGCAGCACGGGGTCACGGCCCTGGTCGGTGGCGAGGAAGCCAAGCGCGGCATCCCGATCCAGCCCGACGGAGGCGGCGCAGTCGGCGAGGACCTGATGGTCGCCGATGTCGCGGCCGTCGATGAAATAGGCGATGAACACCGCTTCCATCATCTCGTCCTGGAAACCGGGATGGGCGTCCGGCTCAACGCGGCCGGCCAGCAGGATAAGCCGGTGGGCATCCACGGTGTTGGGCGTGCGTTCCAACTTTTCCAGGTGGAATTCCAGCCCGGCGCCGGCGGCGGCCTGGGTGATGCGGGCGTCGAGCTGCTGGGAACGTTCCCAGCTGCCGAATTTGGCGATGCGGTAGGATTTCCGCTCCACGCCGCCGGCGGGCATGTCCGGGTTCAGCTGGAAGGCGTTCCAGTGGATCGAGAAGCGCAGGCCTTCCCGCGCCAGCATCGCCAGCGCGGTTTCCAGGTGGCGTTTGCCGATATAGCACCAGGGGCAGATGGCATCGGATACGATGTCGATGCGCGCAGTGACTTGCTGGGTGGAGTCCAGCGCCGGGGCGGATGCGTTGGCGGGAACCTCGCCGCTGTCGGGGCAGCCATCGGGGCCGCAGACGTCGCCGGTTTCGATCTGGTCGTCCATAGGGCGCTCCCCTCGGGATGTTTGTCCCGCGACAATGAAGCCGAACCGGCCGCAAGTCCATCGCGGGCCGAAGGTGACGTTCTTCTCGATCGTCAGCCAGGGAAACAACGCCGGCTCCTGGAACACCACCGCCGCGGTCCGGCCCGGGCGGGCGGGGCGGAGCACCGTGGATAAGAAGCTCGCCGGCACTCGGCTGCTCGAAACCGGCGACGATGTTCAGCAGCGTCGATTTACCGCAGCCGCTGGGGCCGAGCAGGGCGACGAACTCGCCATCGGCGATGGTGATGTCCACGCCGGTCAGCGCCGTGACCGGGTTGCGGCCGGGGTAGGTCTTTTCGATGCCGCGCATCTCGACGGCGTTTCCGAGGGCTCGTCATCGAGAGAGTGCCTGCCAGTGCAGCACGCGATGAGGAGATCAGCAGCATCAGCCGGTCCGACAGGAAGCCGGCGAGGCCGATGGAGACCATGTCGGCCAGCACCACGTCCATCCGGCCGACGTAATAGGCATCCCAAAGAACATAGCCGAGGCCGGATTTCACCGCGACGATCTCGGCAACGATGACCGCGGAGCCGATCGGGAGAGACCGCGCGTCACGCTGGTGCCGCGAGAGGATTAGGCTGGCCGGAACCCTGCCGGAGAGCCCCGATGCCGATCGTTTTGTCCGAGAACTTCCGTGCCTTGTTCTATGCACCGTTCTACGCGGCGCACGCGATCGGCGCCTATGAGGCGGCCGGCGTGGAGGTTCGCCTGGAAAGCTCGTCCGATCCGGCCGCGACCAGTCGGGCGCTGCGGGCAGGCAAGATCGATGTGATGTGGGGCGGACCGCTGCGCGTGCTGATCACGCACGATACCGACCGGACCGGCGATCCCGGGGCCGGGCTGGTGTGCTTCTGCGATGTGGTGGCGCGCGATCCGTTCTTCGTGATCGGCGGGCGGCCGAAGCCGGATTTCACGATGGCGGACCTGGCCGGCATCCGCTTCGCCAGCGTGTCGGAGGTGCCTACTCCGTGGCTGTGCCTGCAAGACGATCTGCGCCGTGCCGGCGTGGACCCGGGGGGGCTCGACCGTGCCGGGGACCGGTCGATGGCGGAGAACACGGCCATGCTGCGAGCCGGCACGGTGGACGCGATCCAGGTGTTTCAGCCCTATGCGGAGGAACTGATCGCATCCGGCGCCGGGCATTTGTGGTACGCGGCGGCCGATCGCGGCCTGACCGCCTACACCACGCTGGTCACCCGCCGCGAGGTGCTGGAGCGGCGGCCGGAGGCGTTGCTCGGCATGACGCGGGCGATGCTGCACACGCTGCGCTGGATCGCGGCGTCGCCAGGGGCAGAGATCGCGCGGGCCCTGGCGGGTTTCTTCCCCGCCGTGGCGCCGGAAATCTTCGCCGCCGCGGTGGAACGCTACCAGGCGCTGGGCCTGTGGGGCACCGATCCGATATTGCGGCGGGAAGGGTTCGACCGGCTGAAGGCGGCGATGATCTCGGGCGGGGCGCTGTCGCGCGATATCGCCTTCGAGACCTGCGTCGATAACCGGCTGGCCGAACAAGCTGTTGCGGAGGCCGGAGCGGAGTGACTAAGCTGGCGTGCCGAGGATTCGAACGAGAAGAAACGCCATGTATAGAAGACAGTTGCTCACCGGGCTGGGCGCGGCCACGCTCGCCGGACCCGCTTTCGCCAAGACCGTCCCCACCCCCGTTCTGAACCTCAATCCCGGTCTGCCGTCCGGCGTGCTGGATACGGCCGTTCTGGACACCCTGCCGGGCAAGAAGCCACTGATCAAGCTGACCTACCGGCCGCCGAATTATGAGACGCCGCTGTGGGGTTTTCGCACGCCGCTGACGGCGAACGACGAGTTCTTCGTGCGCTACCATTTGTCGGTCGTTCCGGATATGGCGGAACTGAGGAAGAACTACACGCTGAAGATCGGCGGCGACGCGGCCGGCAAGGAAGCCAGCTTTACGCTGGAAGAGCTGCGCCGGATGTTCAAGCCGGTGGAGGTAACGGCGGTCTGCCAGTGTTCGGGCAACCGCCGCGGGCTGTCTTCCCCGCACGTGGCGGGGGTGGAATGGGGCGTCGGCGCCATGGGCAACGCGGTCTGGAGCGGCATCCGCCTGAAGGACGTGCTGGCGAAAGTGGGGGTGAAGCCCGGCGCTCTGGAGCTTGGCATGGCCGGGGCCGGCGGACCGCCGCTGCCGATGACGCCGGCGTTCCTCAAAAGCCTGCCGATCAGCAAGGCGATGTCGGACGATGTGATCCTCGCCTTCGCGATGAACCATCAGCCGATGCCGCACCTTAACGGCTTCCCGCTGCGCCTGATCGTGCCCGGCTGGACCGCAACCTATTGGACCAAGCACCTGACGCATCTGGATATCCGCACCAAGCCGGTCGACAGCTTCTGGATGCAGAAGGCCTATCGCGTGCCGAAGGGCATGTTCCCGGTCGAGGAGCCCTTCACCAGCCAGGAAGACGACAAGACCGCGCCAATCACCGAAATCGTGGTCAACTCCCTGATCACCAGTCATGACAATGGCGCGGTTGCATCGGCCAAGGGCTTCACCGTGTCGGGTGTCGCCTGGGATCGCGGGCATGGTATCCAGGCGGCGGAGGTATCGCTCGACGGCGGCGCGACCTGGGCGCCGGCGCAACTGGGCAAGGACCTGGGCCGTTATTCGTTCCGGCCGTTCAGCCTGCGCGTGGGCAAGATGGCGCCGGGCAAGGTGGCCATCCTGGCGCGGGCGACCAGCAACACCGGGGAGACGCAGGCGGAAAAGCTGAAATTCAATCCGGCCGGCTACCACAACAACGTGCCGCTGTCCGTCTCCGTGACGCTGGCGTAGGGGGAGGCGATCATGCTTCGTATAGCGACGACTTTGCTGCTCGGCGCCCTGGCGCTGCCCGCCTTCGCCTTGCCGGCCCGGGCGACCGAACAATTCGTGCCGATCAAGCCGGGCGCAGGCCATGACGTGGTCCAGTCACGCTGCGCGATCTGCCACAGCCTGGACTATATCCGTACCAATAGCGTCTTCCTTTCGCCGGATGCCTGGAAGGCCGAGGTGGGCAAGATGCGCGCGGTGTTCGGCGCGCCGATCGATGACGCCGACGCCGAGACGATCCTGAACTACCTCAATGCCAATTACGGAGCGCCGCCCAAGGGTTAGGGGGCAAGAGTTCCGCTGTTTCCCTGCGGGAACGAACCGCGACCAAACCTGAAAGGGCCCGACGTGCTTAGCGTTGAGCGGCCATCAGCAGGAACATCGGCCGCTCACGTTCTTGCTCAAGTTCCGGCCTGGCGCGGATTTGCTCGGGCGTCGGGCAGAACTCCTCCACGTGCGCGATCGTGAAGCCGGTACGGATCAGCAGATTGAGGGTCGTTCCAATCGTGCGATGATGCTTTATGACGCCTTTGGCCAACCAGTCCGTCGTTCGGGGACCTTCCATCAGGTAGCGGTCGATGGGCCATGTTTGCCGGCCCTCCGCGTCGACGGACCAACCCGGCTTCGTCGGCGCCATGTAGATCGGGTGCTCCGACGAGAATACGAAGCTCCCGCCCGGGACCAGGGCACGGTACACCGCCGCAAACAAACGGCCGGCGTCCTCGATATAATGCAGCGCGAGCGAGCTATAGGCGAGGTCAAAGCTTCCCGCTGGCAGATCGAGGGTCTCCAGATCGGCTTGCTCGTAGGCAATACCGGCATCCGTCGCGGCTGACCTCGCCTGGGCCAGCATCCTCTCGGAGATGTCGATCCCCAGAACCTGAGCGGCGCCATTCTGCCGCGCCCAGCGGCAGAACCAACCGAAGCCGCAGCCGAGATCCACGACCTTGAGGCCGCGCAGGTCCGGCAGCATGGCGCGCAAAGCCGGCCATTCCGCCGCGGCGTCCGGCCCCCAGACCGAGCGGCCGAGTTGACTGTAGCCCTCGAAGAACTCCGGCCGGTCGTAGATGTTCTGAGCCATGTCAGTCTGCCAACATTCCTGCCTTGCGATATGTCCCGCCGATGCCGGCCGTTCAACCAATGCGCAGCATCATTGCAAAGCTCCTAGGATCCGAGCAGCTGGCCACCATCGACCGCGATGGCCTGGCCGGTGATCCAGGACGCCAGTGGCGAGGCGAGGAACAGCACCGTGTTGGCGATTTCCTCGGGGTGGCCGAGACGGCCGAAGGGGATGGAGCGCAGGATGCGGTTGTAGACCTCCGGCGCGGTGGTCTTGCGCTCCTCCCACATGCCGCCCGGGAACTCGATGGAGCCGGGGGCGATGGCGTTCACCCGGATGCCCTGCCTGGCCAGCATCGCCGCCTGGGTCGTGGTGTAGTGGATCACCGCGGCCTTGATCGCGCCGTAGGGCGGCGTGCGGGTGGAGGGGCGCAGCGCCGAGATCGAGGATATGTTGATAATGGAACTACCCCCTTTGGAAATATCGGCTGCTTTCGCAAGAAACGGCGTGGCGGCCTGGCTGGCGCGCACGATCGCCATCATGTCGATGGCCATGGAGGCGGTCCAGCCGGCTTCGTCGTCGGTGCCCCCGAAGCCCGAGGCGTTGTTCACCAGCACGTCGATCCCGCCGAGCGCGGCCGCCGCGGCGCTTACATAGGCGGCAATCTGCCCGGCATCGGCGAGGTCGCACGGTGCGGCGTGGGCGGCGTGGCCGAGGGCGGCGATTTCCGCGCGGGTCGCCTCCAGCGCGGCCGCACCGCGGGCGCAGATGGAGACGCCGGCGCCGGCCTCGGCGAAGCCCAGCGCGATGGACCGGCCGATGCCGCGACTGCCGCCGCAGACGAGAACGCGCTTGCCGGTGAAATCGAAGGTCATGAGGCGGCTCCTTTGCTGTTGCCCGATGGTATCCCGCAGCGGGGGCATTGAGGCAATCCACTCCGGCGCGCTAGCGTATCCCCAGGGCCGGGTTCACGGTCCGGAAGAAACATAGGGAAGCGTCCATGCATATACGAATTCCAAGACGGGCCGGCGCCTTTTTCGCAACCTTGCTCGCTGCGGGGCTGGTCACGCCGGTTCTGGGCACGCGGGTTCAGGCCGCCGACGCGGTGCGCGGGGTGACCGATACCGAGATCACCATCGGCACGATCACCGACCTGTCCGGCGTTACCGCGGTGCAAGGCGTCAACAACGCCGACGCCCAGCGCATGGCCTATGACGAGATCAACGAAAAGGGTGGCATCAACGGCCGCAAGATCAAATACATCGTCGAGGACAACCAATATCAGGTGCCGCGCGCGGTGCAGGCGATGAACAAGCTGCTGAACAACGACAACGTGTTCATCCTGGTCGGCAATGGCGGCACGCCGATGAACAACGCCAACATGCCGGGGCAGTTGGAAAAAGGCGTGGCGAACGTGTTTCCGCTGACCGCCGCGCGATCGATGTACGAGCCGTTCAACCGGCTGAAATTCGGCCAGTTCGCCTCGTACTACGACGAGATGCGCGCGGGGGTGAAATACTTCGTGGAAAAGAAGGGCAAGAAGAATGTCTGCGCGATGACGCAGGACAGCGATTTCGGCCGCGACGTGCTGGCCGGCGCGGTGGAACAACTCGCGGCGATGAACATGAAGCTGGCCGGCCAGACCGTGCACAAGCCGACCGATACCGATTTCAACGCGTCGCTGACCCGGCTGCGCGATGCCAATTGCGACCTGATCGTGACCGGCACGATCGTCAAGGACACCACGCTGATCATCTCGACCGCCCGCAAGATGGGCTGGAACGTGGACCTGCTCGGGCAGTTCGCATCCTATGACACCGCCGTGGCGGAAGCGCCGGGCAACGTGGCGGAAGGCTATTACGCCATGACGCCGGGCCTGTACGCCTATCCCGACGACCCGCGCCCGGCGGTGCAGGAGTTCAGCAAGAAGTTCAAGGCGAAGTTCGGCCGCGAGCCGAACTTCCTGGGCCAGATGGGCTATGCGGCGGCGCAGATGACCATCCTGGGGCTGCAGCGCGCCGGACGGGACCTGACGATGGATAGTTTCATCAAGGGGATGGAGAGCATCGACGGCTATGTCGACATCTTCGGCAACCCGCCGGCGCATCTGAGCGCGACGAACCACCACGCGTCCTCGGAATCGTTCCTGGCCGTGGTCAAGAACGGCCGCTGGGTGCCGGCGCTGCCGCAGCCGCTGGGGTACCGAGGCAGGCAATTTTGCCGATGCTATCAGGCAGGGGGTAAGCAGGCAGGGGGGCGGAAACGCCCCCCTCGTCTTTGCACCCGACGCTGTGGCTCAGTACGGCACGTCACCCTGCACCGTGATGCGGTGCATGATGCGGGTTTCCGCCGGATAGTCGTTGACCGCGAAATGCTGGACACAGCGGTTGTCCCAGAACGCCAGCGATCCGGTTTCCCAGCGGAAGCGGCAGGTGAATTCCGGACGGATGGAGTGCTTCATCAGGAAGTCCAGCAAGGGCTGGCTTTCCTCGTCGGTCATGCCCTCAAAATGCTGGACGTGGCCGCCGACGAACAGGGATTTGCGGCCGGTTTCCGGATGGGTGCGCACCAAAGGATGCACACTGGTGGTCTGCACGTTGCCGGGGTCGCGCACCTTCATCTGGCTCATGACGTCGGAGTAGCGGTCCTTGCGCGACTTGCCGCCATGCTGTTTGAAGTTGTCGCCGACGCAGACGACTTTCAGGCCGTCCAGCATCTTGCGCATGGCTCCCGACAGACTTTCGTAGGCCAGGTACTGGTTGGTGAACAGGGTGTCGCCACCGGCCGAGGGCACTTCCAGCGCGTACAGGATGGTTCCCATCGCCGGGGCGGGGGAGAACATCTGGTCGGTGTGCCATGACCCGCCGAAATTCTTCTTGTCGGTAGGCAGCTTCACGATTTCGAGTATTTCCGGATAGTCCGGCATGCCTTCCATGAAGGGGTGCAGGTGGATGTTGCCCCAGCGTTTGGCGAAGGCGAGTTGCTGGGCCGGGGTCAGCTTCTGGTCGCGGAAGAAGATGACGCAGTTAGCCAGCAGGGCGGCGCGGACCTCGCTCAATACTTCGTCACTAAGCTCCTGCGACAGGTCGATGCCTTCGATGATCGCGCCGGCCGAGCCGGCGATGCGGTGCGCTTCCAGATGGCGGTACTGGGTGTTGCGTGGGGCATTCATGGGTTTCTGCTCCCTGTTTGTGGTGCCTCGCCGCTGGTGCGGCCGGTCCGTTCGGCTTCCTCTGGTAATAATCATGGCGTGGAAACGCCGCACTGCAAAGCCTGAGGCAAGAAACGTCCTGGCAAAGCATGGCCCGATGGCATTACGCTTGTTTTGGGCCTGGAAGGAGCGCCGCGATGAGCGAAACAGCGACACTGGAGCAGACCGCTACCCTGATCACGATACCGCCGATGATCGACTCTGAATTCTGCCGTTTTCTGCTGACGCATTACCGGATTCCCCATGTGGAGGAACCGCATACGTTCGGCTTCTCGTTTATCCACACCCTGCCGAACGGGCACACGCTCGTCGCGCCGCTGGTCTATACCGACGATTATGCGGTGACCGGGCCGGCGGGCGTTGCCGGGCAGTTCGATACCAAGGTGCCGGCCGAGCTGCGGCTGCTGCGCGAGGACCCGGCAGAAAGCGCGCAGATCGCCGCCGACATGGATCGTTTCAACGGGACGCTGGGGCATGCCGTGGCGCAGTACGCGTATTACGTGCTGCTGGGGCATCGCGACATCATGATCGGGCCGCTGACACGGGGCTGCCCGTCCATCGAGGTGGTCGCGGTTCAGGCCACCTATCCGGTGATCGCCGATACCTTGCGGCTATTGCTGAAACTATCGTCGCCGAATGCACAGGCAGCGCTGGCGCTGATCCGCACGGTCCTGGATGAGGTCGGCGTCCGGCTGGCGGGCGGGGCCCGGTATCTCGTCGGGGACCGGCTGTCGCTGGCGGATTTGGCTTTCGCCACCGCCGCGGCACCGGTGGTGAGGCCCGAGAACGACGGATCGGCCGCGCCTTCCTACGACGAACTGCCGGCGGAGATGCAGGCGGTGGTGACGGAGTTCCGCGCCCATCCGGCCGGCCAGTTCGTCCAGCGGATCTACCGGGATTGGCGGCTGCCCTCCCCGGTTTAGAATCAGGCCGCCCGTTCCCGCTGCTTTGCCTGTTCCAGCGTGGGTGCCACGTCGGCCACCGTGGTGCGGTGCATGTCGCGCGGCACGGCGGGGTCGAAATCGCGGGCGCGGTGCATGGTGCAGCGGTTGTCCCAGATGACCAGGTCGCCGAGGCGCCATTGGTGGCGGTGGACGAATTCGCGCTGGGTGGCGTGCTCCATCAGGTCGGCGAGCAGCAGCCGGCCCTCGGGCACCGGCATGCCGCGGATCATGGCGGCGTGCGAGGCGAGATACAGCGTCTTGCGCCCAGAGCCGGGATGGGTGCGCACCAGCACCTGCGGGACCGGCGGCAGGCGGGCGCGTTCCTCGTCGGAGAAATCGGTGAAGCCGATGGTGGCGCGCGAATGCAGAATGGAGTGCTCGGCGACCAGGGTTTCAATGCGCGATTTCATGGCGTCGGGCAGCGCGTCGTAGGCGGCGCGCAGGTCGGCGTATTCCGTCTCGCCGCCGCTCGGCGGGATGGCGCGGGCGGAGAGCAGCGAGTATTTCGCCGGGGTCGGCTTGAACGAGCTGTCGGTGTGCCAGAGCCGGTTGCCGAGGCCATTCATCCGGCGGCGGTCATCGAGCGCGAGCAGCCGGTTTTCCTCGTCGAGGTTGGAGACGTCGGAGATATGCGCGTCCAGCCGCAGCTTGTGGCCGGGGCGATAGGCCTTGATGGTGGTTTCCAGCGGACCGAGCCGGGCGCTGAAGGCGATCTGCTGCGCGTCGTCGATGGGCTGGCCGTGCAGCACGACCACCGCGTACTGGTCGAGGGCGGCGACGACGGCGTCGATATCCGCCTGTGGCAGTTCCTGGCGCAGGTCGACGCCGTCGATCTCGGCGACGAAGCTGGGATGCAGCGGCCTGACGGTGATGCTCATGGGGGCGGCCCTCCAGATTTTCTTATGCCCCGAGGATAGGCGCCATGGACGGAGGCTGGCAATCGAATGCGCGCCGCGCCATAGCAGCGCACATGACCGATCGCCGCCAGTTCGCCCCCGCCGCCGCCCGCAACCGCGACGCCATCCTGGCGGTGCTGCGCCGGCATCTGCCACCCCGTGGACAGGTGCTGGAGATCGCCAGCGGCAGCGGCGAGCATGCGGTGCATTTCGCCACCGCCCTGCCCGGCTGCGTGTTTCAACCGAGCGACCCCGACGCCGACCGGCGGGCCAGCATCGACGCCTGGGTGGCGGCGGCCGGGCTGGCCAATATCCGCCCGGCGCTGGCGCTGGACGCGGCCGACGCGGGCTGGCCGGTGATGGCGGCGGATGCGGTGCTGTGCGTGAACATGATCCACATCGCCCCCTGGGCCGCGTCGCGCGGCCTGGTACGCAATGCCTCGCGCGTTCTGGGGCCCGGAGGAGCGTTGTTCCTGTACGGACCGTTCAAACGCGAGGGCGCGCATACCGCGCCGAGCAACGCGGCGTTCGATCAGGATTTGCGCGGGCGCAACCCGGAATGGGGGATCCGCGATCTGGAGGCGGTGGCGGCGGAGGCGGCATCCCTTGGCTTCGCGGCGCCGGAGGTGGTGGAAATGCCGGCCAACAATCTGTCGGTGATCTTCCGGCGGGTTTGAGAGAGCTTGGCTCCAAACAAGTGAAGGCCCCGATCGCTCGGGGCCTTCGCATTGTCTCGCGGCTGTAGCCGTGGACAGAACCTACTCCGTAACTCCGGAAGTGGAGCCAGAGACCCAGGCCATGCCCTCGAGCTGGCGCGATGAACAATGAGACACTGGATCACCTCCTTTCAGTTGGTTGACGACAACGCAACCCTGACATGCGATTCTGATTCATGGCAAGGGATATTTCGCCGCTCCGCGCAGGGGATATTTCGCCGCTCCGCGATCGGCTCAGAGCTTTGACAGGATCTCCTGCTTGAAGCGCTGCATCTCCGCCAGCAGTTCCGGCGCGGTCGGGCGTTCGAAATCGATGTCGATCGCCTGCACGCCGAGATCGCGCAGCGCGCGCAGATCGTTCAACACATCCGTGTCGGTGCCGGAGAACAGGCGGCGGTTGCCGTCGGAGCCGACCGGCTTCACGCCGGCGCCGTAGCGCTTCACCCGGTAGGTCGGCGCCACAGCGTTTTCCGGGCGGCCGGCCTCGGTGGTCAGCTTGCGCAGTTTGGCGATGCCGGCGGCATAGAGCGGCAATGTGTCGAACATCGCGCCCTTGTTGGTGCCGATCGGATACCAGGCATCGCCGAGCGTGGCCGCGCGGCGCATCGACGGGCCGCTCTCCCCGCCCACCCAGATCGGCGGGTACGGCTTCTGCACCGGCTTGGGTTCCAGCACAATGTCCTTGAACGAGATGTAGTTTCCTAGTGAAATTCGGTTCGGATTGCGTCCATAGCTCGCGGAAGGCGGCGAGGTATTCGTCGGTCACCTTGCCGCGCTCGGCGAAGGGGGTGGTGACCACGGCGTCGAACTCCGCCTTCAGCCAGCCGGCGCCGATGCCGACCACGAGGCGGCCGCCGGACAGCACGTCGATCGTCGACAGCATCTTGGCCGCCAGCACAGGTTGGCGGTGCGGGATGACGATCACCGCCAGCACCAGGCGAATCCGCGAGGTCTTGGCGGCGACGAAGGCGGTCATGGTCAGCTGCTCGTGGCGCTGCATCGGCGAGGACGAGGAGAACTCGCCCGTCTCCGAATAGGGATAGCCGGGGGCGTCGAGGTTCGGCAGCACCACATGGTCGGTGATGGTCAGGTAGTCGAAGCCCAGCGCCTCGCCTTGCTGGGCGATGCCGGTCATGACGTCCGGCGCCGAAAGGGGGCCGGTGTTCGGCAGGTTGAAGCCAATCTGCATGGAT
Source organism: uncultured Alphaproteobacteria bacterium (assembly GCA_963839645.1). GTDB lineage: Bacteria > Pseudomonadota > Alphaproteobacteria > Acetobacterales > Acetobacteraceae > PALSA-911. The sequence continues at coordinate 736,202 of CAWIVZ010000008.1, forward strand.
TTTTCCTGGTTGCGTTTCCGGCCGAGAGCCTAACACAAACGCCGGAAAGTGCCATCGACAGCCCGGCCGGCGGTCGCGATACTGGGGCCGGGGGAGATACGAAGCCATGACACTCGAGAAACGCCGCATCGGGCGCACCGCGCTGGAAGTAACGACGCTGGGACTGGGAACCGCGACGCTCGGCGGCAGCCGGGTCCCGGTATCCTGGCAGGAGCGCGACGCCATCGTTCGCACCGCCTGGGACGCGGGGGTACGCTATTTCGATACCGCGCCGTTCTATGGCGTGGGGGCGGCGGAACGCGCGGTGGGCGACGCGCTGCGCGACAAAAGGCGCGGCGACTGGGTGCTGTCCACCAAGGCGGGGCGGCTGCTGCGGCCGCGCACGGCCTGGACCGATCCGATGGAGGCCTGGGGCCGGCCGATGCCGTTCGATGTCGTGTACGACTATTCCTACGACGGGATCATGCGGTCATTCGAGGATAGTTTCCAGCGGCTGGGACTGGCGCATATCGACATCCTGCTGGTGCACGACATCGGCGCCTATCAGCACGGCGCGGCTGCGCATCCAGAGCTGATGCGCAGCTTGCGCGAAAGCGGCTACCGGGCGCTGGAAGAACTGCGCCGGACCGGGGCGGTGAGCGCCATCGGGCTGGGCGTGAACGAGCGCGAGGTCTGCCTGGAGGCGATGGGCTTCGGCGACTGGGACGCCTTCCTGCTGGCCGGGCGCTACACGCTGCTGGAGCAGGCACCGCTGGACGACCTGCTGCCGCAATGCGTGGCGCGCGGCACGTCCATTATTGTCGGGGGGCCACTGAATTCGGGCATCCTGGCCGGGCGGGATACCTGGAACTACGCCGCCGCGCCGGCCGAGGTGGTGGCCCGGGTGGAGGAGATCCGCGCGGTGTGCGAACGGCATGGCGTACCATTGCCGGCAGCGGCGCTACAGTTTCCGCTGGCGCATCCGGCGGTGGCGGCGATCATTCCGGGGCCGCGAACGGCTTCCGAATTTGCCGACAATCTGGAACTTCTGCAACGAAAGATCCCCGCCGACCTGTGGCGGGAGCTGCGCCACGAGGGGCTGATGCACAGGGACGCGCCAACACCGGCTTAGGCGGCGGCTCCGGCGCAGATGGCTAGGTCAGCGCTCCCCAGGCCGTCACCCGCGCGATCCTCAGGGCGATCACCGGCAAGGCCTCGATGCGCATGGCGCGGTATTGCGGGTAGCGGCCGCGCAGCAGGCTCTGCGCCCGGTCGTGCTCGGGTCCTTCGGTCAGGATTTCCGCCGGGCCGCGCAGCAGGACCCAGGCGAGACGGGTCCAGTCCTCGCCATAGCGGTCGACGCAGACGGCGATCTGCGGGTTCTGCTGGATGTTGGCCAGGCGCTTCAGCGGCCGGGAGGTCTCGCGCTTGGGCTTTTCGTCGATGGTGATGTAAAGCGCGGCTTCCTCAATCGCGTAGCAGACGGGCACGACGTGCGGCGCGCCGGTAGCATCGGCGGTGGCGAGATGGCCAACGCGGGACCTGGCGAGGAAGTTTCGTTGCTGCTGGGTCAGCATCCGCCGGATCCGGCCGACCAGCCCATGTCCCAGAACGCCGCTTCCAGGCGGGTGGCCGCGCGAAAGGTGGCGAGCAGGTCGGCGTAGCGGTCGGCGGCGCCGCGGGCCTGGCCCATGCGGTCCATCCCCTCGATCGCGTCGGTGGCGACGGCGACATAGTCGGGGCTGGTGTAGGCGTCGATCCAGGCGGCGTAGGGGTTACCCTCTGTTCGGGTTGCGGGATCGGCTCGCAGACGAGCGGCGATCTCGGCATATCCGGAAATACAGGGGATCAGCGCGGCTTCCAGATCGAGGCGGTCGCCGGCGAGGCCGCGTTCCAGCACGAAGCGGGTGTAGGCGATGGTTTCCAGCGCTTCGGGCTCGGCCTGCATGTCGGCTTCGCTCAGGCCCCATTCGGCGCAATAGCCGACATGCAGCGGCATCTCCACGTCGACGATGGCGGAGACGGAGGATGCGGCGGCGCGCAGCTCTGCCAGCGTGGCGCTTTTGTAGCCGGCCAGGGCGTAGGCGCGGGCGAACTGGATGAGGAACAGGTAGTCCTGTTTCAGATAGTGCTGGAACGCCGGCCGGGGCAACGTGCCGGCGCCTAGGGCGCGGACGAAGCGGTGGTCCACATAACGATCCCAGTCCGCGCCGGCGTCGCGGCGCAGGCGGCCGAACAGGCCGAAATCCAGCTGCAGGTGGTTTGGCATGGCCGGGTTCCTTCGGGCGGTGGTTCGGTTTGGTATGGGATCGCCCGGCCGGCCGCAAGCCGCACGGTTGCCGCTCCGGCGCGACCCCATAAGCTGGCGGGAAGGAAAAAGGGGAGGCAACCCGTGAAAACCCAACCGCACGTGGCGATCATCACCGGCGCTGGGGGGATGGCGGGGCATGATGCTGGGGGCCTGCACCGCGCCGGCATCCGCCTGTTGGCGGTGGACCGGGATCGCAAACCGGCGGACTTGACGCATGGGCCGGTGATCGCCGACATCCTAGTCGCGACGCTGAAGCAGTTCGGGCGGGTGGATATCCTCGTCGACAAGGCAGACATCGGTCAGGGCATCATCCGGGCGGACAACTGGAAGAACTCGATCCGCTTCTGATAGCGCTGGGCCAGGCTACCGGTCGTCTCTTTAGACGCTTGGAGCTCGGCTCTAACTCGCGGCGTTGTTCGGGCTGAGCCGTGAAGACTACCTGTCATAAAGCTTCCTCCCTCGCGGGTCCAAGTAGCGTCACGACTCTCCGGGACCAAACACCTAGGAGCCTGTCCCGGCAACGTAGTCCGAGGGCCCTATTGGTTCTGCTTTGTCGGTATGGGGTGTGATAGCTGCGCCTTATGGGGTGAGTTTGGCGAGGTTGCGTGCAGTGCAGATCATGGCCCGCCGGTATTCTCGGCCACTGCGTCGGGCAGCGGCAGCAAGGCGTCCTTATCGGACCGGTTATCGGAATGACGACGCGCCACGATGATCTGTGCGTCGGCATCGACCGCCGCCTGCGCATTATAGGCCTGAATGAAGCCGTCCCGGCCCTTTATGATCCGGCTCTCCGGGTCGGTGAAGTTGCGTTGCGACTGGGGTTTTGGTTGGCCCGGCTCGTACATTGGCGTTTTGCCTGGCCGCGGTTTGGGGCTGCCGTCAGGGTTGGATGGCAGCGGCGGCCGGGCCGCTTCTGCCTCCCGGGCTTCGGCCTCAAGCTCGGCCTTGGCGGCGCGAATGCGGGCCAACCGGGCCTGCTTGTCGAGCATCCAATCCGGCGGTTCGTCGCCGCGGCGTGTGCTGCCGTGCTCGGCGTCTTCGGCCGCATCCTCCGCTTGCGCGCGCGCCAGCCACTCGGCCACTTCGCGGGCGAGTTCCGCCTCGGCTTCGACCATGCGGGCGTAGCTCATTGCCTTGTGCTTGGACGCATTGGCTTTGATCTTGGTGCCGTCGACCGCAACATGGGCCAGCCCAGCCAAGCCCGCCTTGCGGCACAGCGCCAGGACCTGCACGAACAGGTCAGCCAAGGCATCGAGGTGGCGCCGCCGGAACTCGCTGATGGTGCGGAAATCCGGCCGGTTCAACGCCGTCACCGCTTGGAAATCCAGCCGCTCGCCGCACGCCCGCGCGATCCGACGCGACGAATAGACGCCGCTAGGATAGGCGTAGAGCAGAAGCGCCACCATCATCGCCGGGTGATAGGGCGGATACCCCTATACCTCTGTGTAGACGCCCATGATCGCCGACAGATCAAACTCTTCGCTCACCAGATCGCGAACCAAATGCGCCGGATGACCGGACGGGACAAAGTCAGCCACCGACGGCGGGAGAAGCCAAAACTCGTCCGTCTTCCAGGGGCGAAACACTTTACTCATCCACCTAGGGAACCACCCCAGGACGCGCCGCGTCGAGATTTCGAAAGGTGCCTTCTGGTATTGCACGTACCAAGGCGGCCTCAACGCAGTGCTGTTTGTTGACCCTACTGCGGCGTATGATGTGCCGCCGTACGAAACCGGTGCATCTGGTGGTGGACGGCCTCTCGGCGCACAACACAAAACTGGTGAAGGATTAGGTTGCATCGACCAACGGGATGCTGGCGCTGCATTTTCTTCCTGGTTATGCTCCCGAGTTGAACCCCGATGAACTGGTTTGGAGCCATATGAAGCGCCCTGGCGTCGCCAGAACGCCCTTGCCCAATGGCGAGAGTCTTCGGGACAAGAACGAAGCCCAACTCGCCGCGCTCAAGAAAGCGCCGCGCATGGTCCGATCACTCTTCTAGCCACCAACTCTCGCCTATGAAATCGACTGGTGAGCAAAACAAGAGCAGTTGGCTTTGACCACGCCCGCTGCACTCCGGTCATGGCGGGCGAAGGCCCGCCATCCACGGCTTGCGGACCCCATCCGGTCAAGGACAACTTCGCCCGCCATGACGATGGGGCGACAGCGATGAGGCACTGTCAATTGTTCCTGGTATTACTGTGCCGTCATGCCGCCATCGATCACCAGTTCAGAGCCGGTGACCCAGGATGATTCGTCGGACGCCAGGAACAGCACGCCATTGGCGATATCCTCGGCAGTACCGAGCCGACCCATCGGCGTGCGATCAAGCAGCACCTGGCGCGCGGCCGGATCGTTGAAACGTTTCTCGGTCAGGGGCGTATCCGCATAGCCCGGGTGCACGGAATTGATGCGGATGTTCTCCTTCGCATATTGCAACGCCGCCGATTTGGTAAAGATCGTGATGGCACCCTTGGCGGCCGAATAGGCCGGCGAGGTGGGACTGCCGACAATGCCCATGACCGAGGACGTATTGATGATCGACCCGCCACCCCCTTTGCGCATGGCCGGGATCGCCGTACGCGTGCCCAGGAAAACCCCCTTGGCATGAACACCAAGCTCGCGATCCCAGATGTCCACTGTGATGTCCTCGACCTTACCGGGAAAGGATACACCGGCATTGTTGAACAGGATATCCAGCCGGCCGTGCGCCGACATCACCGCGTCTACCACCTGTACCCAGTTTTGTTCCGATGTCACGTCGAGGTGCATGTAACGCGCGTCATGGCCATCAGCGCGCAGGGCTGCTGCCGCGCGTTCGCCCAGCTCATCACGGATGTCGGTCAGGACCACCTTCGCGCCCTCGCGCACGAAGAGGTGCGCAGCTGCACCGCCGAAGCCCATCAATTCGCCCTTGATCGCCGCCGCCGCGCCGGTCAGCAGCGCTACCTTGCCCCGCAGTCGCATCCTGCCCTCCCATTTCACCGTTGATCGCCGGCAGGATACGCCATTCCGCGTCCTGCCTCCATCGGCGCAGTGCGGTCCGGTTTGAACCGACGATCGCGCTCCGAGCCTGTTTCTGAATGCTGTCCGAATGCCCGGTCCGCCGTCGATCGGGTCGTCGGGGTCTCTCCGCCGGGAAACCCTCTACTTTTCGAAGAAAGTCGAGGCGGATGCAGTTCGTTTCCGCCATCATGGCTCCTGCTATCGAGTTGACCAGGTAAATGAGTTAGCCTTTGATCCGGGAAAATCAGAAGGTCCAAGATGAAGCTGCACTACGGATGGGTAATTGTCGCCGTCGGTGTCGTTGTGAGCTGCATCGGCATGGGCGGCATCATGTCGTTAGGCGTCTTTCTGCAGCCGATGACCGCCTCCCATAGGTTGGTCCCGCGCGGGCGTTTCCTCTGCCTCGACCCTTGCATTTCTCTGGATGGGTGTCGGCGGGTTTGTGTGGGGCTGGCTGTTCGACCGGTACGGCGCGCGCATCGTCGTCCTGTTGGGCGGGTTGTTGCAAGGACTTGGCCTCGTCATGGCGAGCCAGGCACAAAGCCTCCCAGCCTTCCTGGCGATCTATGGCACCGCCGTCGGACTCGCCGTCGGCGCGATCTATGTCCCGCTGACCGCTGCCACCGCCAGCTGGTTCGTGCGCCATCGCAGCCTCGCCGTTTCCTTGGTCTCGGCCGGTCTGGCGCTCGGGACGACGCTGGTGGCGCCGCTCGCCCGCTGGCTGATCGTCACGCACGACTGGCGCTTCGCCATGCTGACGCTTGGCCTTATTGCCTGGGCCGTGATCGTGCCTGCCGCGCTGCTGCTGCGCCCGGCGCCGACGGAGGCTGTTTCTGTCGCCGTCCCACGCGGCCTTGGTGCGGCGGGCGCCAACATGAGCCTGCACCAGGCACTGAAAACGCCGGTGTTCTGGAGCCTGGCACTGGCCAATTTCGCGTGCTGCGCCGCCCATTCCGGACCGATTTTCCACATGGTCTCCTATGCCGCCGACTGTGGGGTGGCGCCCCTTACCGCGGCGACGGTACTGGAGCAGCTGGCCTTGCGGCATTATCGGGCCGTATCATATGCGGTCTGCTAGCCGACCGCGCTGGCGCGAAGCGTACTCTTGTGGCGTGTCTCATCCTGCAGGCCGCGGCGATCGCGCTCTATTTGCTGGCCCGCGATCTCGACACGCTCTACGCCGTGTCGGTGCTGTTCGGCTTCTCCTATGGCGGAGCAATGCCGCTGTACGCGATCCTGGTGCGGGAGTATTTCCCGGCGAAGATCATGGGCAGCGTTTTCGGCGTGGTTGCGATGATCTCCACATTGGGTATGGCGTTGGGCCCGCCTGTCGGCGGGTTGCTGTTCGACTGGTATGGTGGATACGGGTGGCTTTACGTCGCATCGTCTGCGATTGGCGCCGCGGGCGTGTTGATTGCGATGACCGTCCGGCCGCATAGGCCGCGTGAGCCCGCGGCTGTGGCGGCTGCGTGACAGATGCCGGCGAAACCATTGCGCAAGCTCGCACTTCGACGCTTCCACTCCGCCAGCATGAGGTCTCCGCTGCCGAACCAGGCAGGCGTTACTCGAAGCGCTTGTCAGCGCGGCTTAGTAATGAACCGTCCGCCCGGCCCCCCCAGTTGCCGCGACCAACTCGCCGGAGACCGCCCAGGCCTTTTCCGAGGCCAGGAAGACCGTGACGAACGCGATCTCCGAGGCGTCCACCATACGGCAGATGGCATTGCCGCGCGGGGAGTCGGGAGCGAAGTCCTGTCGCTCCGCTTCTTCCGGGGATACGCCCAGTTGGGATGCGCGGGCGGCGAGCAGGCTCGGCGTGCGCTCGGTGCGGGTCGTGCCGGGATGGATGCAATTGACCGTGATCCCGTGGCGGCCCAATTGGACCGCCAGCGTCTTCGTCATGTGCACGAGGGAGGCGTTGCGGGCTCCGCCGCTGAGATTACCGGCGTTGCGGGCGTTGGCACCACTGATGTTGATGATGCGGCCCCAGCCCGCCGCCTTCAGGTAAGGGATGACGGCGCGGGAACAGCGCAGCGCCCCGACGTATTTGATGTTGAAATCTTCCAGCAAATCCTCGTCGATGACGGTTTCGATCGGGCCGGTCGCGCTGGCCGAGCCCCCTGGCGCGGACCCGCTGTTGACCAGGATGTGCAGGCCGCCGAGTTGATGGGCCGCCTCGGCGACCATGCGGTCCACCTGCTCCTTGCTGGTGACATCGGCGGCGAGGGGAAGGATGCGCCGGTTCGTTTCGGCCGCCAGCTCCCGCGCCGTCGCTTCCAGATCCGCTTTGTTCCGCGCCACGATCGCGACATCGACGCCCTCGCGAGCCAGTTCGCGGGCGATGGCTTTGCCAATGCCACGACTGCCGCCAGTTACGATCGCATGCTTACCTTGCAATCCGAGGTCCATGGCATTCTCTCCCGTTGGCGGCGCGACTGCGATTTTTTGGCTTCTGGGTTCATTCTTCTCGCCCAAGGAGCCTGGCGCAAGGATTGTCGGACGTAGGCCAATGGGATGGAAGATGTCTGCGCGCCTGCGACAGATCCGCTGCCGCCCGGGCGCCAGACATGAGGCGCACTCCATGGCCTTGCCCACGCTCCGACCGCCGTTGCTGTGGAACGGTGGGGCTGCGGCGGGTTCCTGAACCGCCGCATTTGTGTGGACCGGCGTGGAAAAAGGACCCCTTTTTGGAGTGCGCCCCTGGGGGTGGACAGAACGGGCGATTTGAATTGACCGTCCTTGCTGGTTTTCCGGAGGCTTCGATTTGTGCGAAGGAGCTTCCACCGTGAGCAAGACCAGAAACAGATTTTCTCCAGAGGTCCGCGAGCGCCCGGTTCGGATGGTTGGTGAGCGCCGAGCTGATTATGGCTCAGAATGGGACCCGATGAACCGGCCCGGCCGAAGCTGCTGGAGCGCGAAGGGAAGGAACTGCGCCGGGCCAACGATATCCTGCGCAAGGCCTCTGCGTATTTTGCGATGGCGGAGCTCGACCGCTGCGATGTGTCTCAAACAACCGTGGAGCGGGAGATCTCCCACTATTCAGAGAGCGGCAGCGTATTTGGTGGTCCGGGTCAGGCATCGGTCATCACGGGCCGCTACTTAGTCGCTCAACATGGTCCTCAATACGTTTGGCGCCAAGACACGGATGCGACGATACGACAGCTCCAGATGGCCGGCCTTTTCTAACCTGCGCAGCAGCGTGTTCAAGGTGGTTCTGGCGACATTTGCCAGGGCGGCAATATCCTCCTGGCTTAGATCGACTTCGACCAGGGACGATCCATGGGGCGCAGGTTGCTGGCCGCCTCCCAAACGCAGCAGTACCGCGATGCAGCGCTTGATTGGGTCACGGATCATCAGGTCGTCGTAGGCTCCGATAGCCAAATCGAGATGACCGACGGTTGCAATAGCAAAAAGGCGCCAGGCGGCCGGGTCCTGACCGACGATTTCCTGGATCGCGTGTAAGGGGAGATGCAGAAGGGCCGTTTCGCGTGTGGCGGTCAGCCCTACCCGGCGTGACTGGCCCGTGATGGCGGCGGCCTCTCCGAACCAGGATCCAGGCCTCGCAAAATGCGCCACGTAAGGTCCCTGCTTGCCGGGAGACACAGATATGGCGACGCCGCCAGATACCATGCCAAACATGCCGCCCGGCGGATCGCCGATGGAATAAACAGGCTCCCCCGGCGCGAAGCGCTGCGAGCGGCACCGGTCGAGCACGCTGGCCTGGAACGCCGGCGGCATCTGGCTGAGCCAACCTTGCCGCAGCACGATGTCGTGCGTCAGGTTTGTATGCTGCAATCACGCCTCCAATTGTCCGCCGATGGACAATATGGCTGTTCCGATCCATCTGGACAATGATCGGCGACGGCAACCTCCTGGCCAGCAGACAGCGGTATCCGCCAGTGGATCGCCGTCCATAATTCGGCCGGAACGATAGTTTTCGTCTAAATTGACCACCGATGGACAATTCCGGGTCGCAGCGTGGGTTATATGAACCTCTGTAACAAGGCCGGCAGAAGCAGCATGCCAGTCTGCCTGGAGTGGAAATACACATGAAATGGATCGTGGTGGGACGATGGCCATTGGCCGGTGCAAGGCCGACTGGGCTCATCGGCGTACTTGTCGCGACCATCTTCGCCTTCCTGGTGTCTGCCGCGCCTGCCTACGCCGCAGGTCCGGTCGACGGCGCCATCCTGCCATTTCCGCCAACCCCCTCGGCCAGCGTCGCCGGACCGACCTTGCAGGAATCGACGCATCAACGGCGCGGGGAGCCAGATCGTCTGCAGAAAGGCGCGCCGAACATCCTGATCATCCTGCTCGATGACGTCGGCTACGGTCTGCCTGACACGTTCGGCGGCGAAGTCCACACGCCGACACTGACGCGGCTCGCGCAGGACGGCATCAGCTACAGCGCATTCCACACCACGTCGATCTGCTCGCCCACGCGTGCCGCGCTGCTGACGGGCCGCAACCACCAGCGCGCCGGCTCCGGCACCATCGCCGAGCGGGCGGTCGACTGGGACGGCTATGTCGGCGTGATCCCGAAAACCTCCGCGACCGTCGCCGAAGTGCTGCACGAGTATGGCTACAACACCGCCGCGTTCGGAAAGTGGCACAACACGCCCACCCAGGAAACTACGGCGATGGGCCCTTTCGACGCGCTGGCCGACCGGATACGGTTTCGATTATTTCTATGGCTTCATGGCTGGTGAAACCTCCCAGTGGGAGCCGCGGCTGTTCGAAAACACCACCCCGATCGAACCGCCGCACGACCCGCGCTACCACCTCAGCGAAGACCTGGCCAACAAGGCCATCGCCTGGATCCGCCAGCACCAGGCGTTTTCGCCGGACAAGCCGTTCCTGATGTACTGGGCGCCTGGTGCCGGCCACGGCCCGCACCAGATCTTCAAGGAATGGGCCGACAAATATAAGGGCAAGTTTGACGACGGCTGGGATGCCTACCGCCAGCGCGTCTATCAGCGGCAGAAATCCATGGGCTGGATCCCCCAGGATGCGAAACTGACATCGCGCGACCCGACGCTAGCCGGCTGGGACGACATTCCCGAAGCCGAACGGCCCTTCCAACGCCGCCTGATGGAGGTTTTTGCCGGCTTCGTCGAACACGTCGACGTGCAGGCCGGCAAGCTGATCGACGAACTTGACCGCCAGGGCCTGAGCGACAACACCCTGGTCTTCTACATCTTCGGCGACAACGGATCGAGCGCCGAAGGCCAGAACGGCTCGATCAGCGAATTGCTGGCGCAGAACCAGATCCCGAACACGGTCCAGCAGCAAATTGCCGCTCTCGACAGATTGGGCGGCCTCGATGCGCTCGGCGGTCCGAAGGTCGACAATATGTACCACGCCGGCTGGGCCTGGGCCGGCGACACGCCGTATCGCTACACCAAGTTGGTAGCCGCCTATTTCGGTGGCACCCGCAATCCGCTGGTGATCTCCTGGCCGAAGACCATCCACCCCGACAAGACGCCGCACCGGCAGTTCCACCACGTCAACGATATTGCGCCGACGATCTACGACATTCTCGGCATCACGCCGCCGAAGATCGTCAACGGCCAGGCCCAGGACCCGATCGACGGCGTCAGCATGGTCTATTCGTTCGCCGACGCGGCTGCCCCTGGCCGGAAGACCGTGCAGTATTTCGAGAACAACGGCAGCCGAGCGATCTACAGCGACGGCTGGATCGCCTCCGCCTTCGGCCCGCTGATCCCCTGGCAGGCCGGCGGCTCCGACCTGACGAAATGGGATGCGCGGACGGATCATTGGGAACTGTTCGATCTGCACCACGACGATACCCAGGCCGTCGATCTCGGCCCAGAGCAGCCGGCCCGGCTGGAGGCGATGAAGGCGTTGTTCCTGGAACAGGCAAAGGACAACAAGGTGTTCCCGGTCGGCGGCGGCCTATGGACACGTCTGCATCCGGAGGACCGGATCAAGAGCCCCTACACGAAGTGGCACCTGGACGGCGACACAACGCGGTTTCCGGAATTCGCCGCACCTGGCCTCGGGCGCGAAAGCAACCATGTCGTCATCGACCTCGAAGCCGGTCCAAACGCCTCTGGAGTCCTGTATGCACTCGGCGGCGCCGGCGGCGGTCTCGCGCTTTATCTGGACCAGGGCCAACTCGTCTATGAGTACAACATGATGATCATCGAGCGGTACATCGCACGCGCGCCGGACAGGCTGGCGGCAGGTAAGCACCGGATCGAGGTGGACACCACGATCGCGCACCCCGGCGGCGCCGCGGATGTCGTGCTGTCGGTGGACGGCAAGGACGTCGCCCACACGATTGTGAAGCGTACCGTCGCCGGCGCCTTCACCGCCAGCGAAACGCTGGATGTCGGCGCCGATCTCGGCTCGCCCGTTTCGCTCGACTATTTCGACCGCCGGCCTTTCCGTTTCGACGGCAAGATCGTCGCGGTTGATGTTTCGTTGAAGTAGGCCGATGAAGACGCAGCTTATCCACAGAAGAGACCAATCATGAAACGTTTTCTGCTTGGCTGCCTGCTGGGCTGTGCAGCCATTGCCGCATCGTTGCCAGCGGCCCGCGCCCAGTCGGAAAAACCGAATATCGTCATCATCTGGGGCGACGATATCGGCCAGTCCAATCTCAGCGCCTACACCAACGGGCTTATGGGCTACCGCACGCCGAATATCGACAGCGTCGCTCAGGAAGGCGTGCTCTTCACCGACTATTACGGCGAACAGAGCTGCACGGCCGGCCGCTCGGCCTTCATCACCGGCCAGAGCGTGTTCCGCACCGGCCTCAGCAAGGTCGGCCTGCCAGGAGCCGATCTCGGCCTGCGCAAGGAAGACCCGACCATCGCCGAACTGCTGAAGGCCCAGGGTTACGCGACCGGCCAGTTCGGCAAGAACCATCTCGGCGACAAGGACGAGATGCTGCCGACCGCGCACGGCTTCGATGAGTTCTATGGCAACCTATACCATCTGAACGCCGAGGAGGAGCCGGAGCTGCCGGACTATCCGAAGCCCAACGATCCGGAATTCCCCAATTTCCGCAAGAATTTCGGCCCCCGTGGCGTACTGCACAGCTTCGCCAATCCCGACGGCACCCAGCGGATCGAGGACACCGGCCCGCTGACCAAGAAGCGGATGGAAACCATCGATGACGACATCGCCGCCCGCTCGGCGGCGTTTCTCGAACAACAGGTGAAGGCCAAGAAGCCGGTGTTCCTGTGGGTGAACTTCACCCATATGCATTTCCGCACCCACACCAAGCCCGAAAGCCTGGGCCAGTCGGGTCGCTGGATGGGCCCTTACGCCGACACCATGATCGACCACGACAAGAATGTCGGCACCGTGCTTGCCAAGTTGAAGGAACTTGGCATCGAGAACAACACGATCGTGATGTATTCGACCGACAACGGTCCGCACATGAACTCCTGGCCGGACGCGGCGATGACGCCGTTCCGCAACGAGAAGAACTCGAACTGGGAGGGCGCCTACCGGGTGCCGGCAATGGTCAGTTGGCCGGGCCATATCAAGCCGGGAAGCGTATCGAACGGGATCATCTCGCATCTCGACTGGATGCCGACCCTGCTGGCCGCGGCCGGCGTGCCGGACATCAAGGAAAAGCTGCTGGCCGGCTACAAGGTTGGCGACAGGACCTTCAAGGTGCATCTCGACGGCTACAACATGCTGCCGTATCTGACCGGCGCGGACGCCAAGGACCCACGGAAAGAGTTCTTCTATTTCTCCGACGACGGCGACCTGACCGGTCTGCGCTACGACAACTGGAAGTTCGTCTTCCTGGAGCAGCGGGCACAGGGAACGCTGCAGGTCTGGGCAGAGCCGTTCACCCACCTCCGGGTGCCGATGATCTTCAACCTCCGGCTCGATCCCTATGAGCGCGCCAGCATTACGTCCAACACCTATTACGACTGGCTGCTGGACCATGCCTTTATGCTGGTTCCGGCCCAGGCGTATGTCGGCCAGTTCCTTGCGACGTTCAAGGAGTTTCCGCCCCGTCAGAAGGCCGCGAGCTTTTCGTTGGATCAGGTGATGGAAAAACTGCAGCAACCGAGCGGGGATTGACCTTCATGATTGGCAAGATCGCCGTACTCGGCCTGGCACTGCTCGGTGCGGCGGTCTTTCCGGTTGTGGCGCGTGCGGATGCGCCGAGACCCAACATCGTCTTCATCATGGCCGACGATCTCGGCAACGCCGACCTCGGCTATCGCGGCGGCGAGATCAAGACACCGAACATCGACAAGCTGGCCAATGACGGTGTTCGCCTCGAATCCTTCTACGGCGAACCGGTCTGCACGCCGTCCCGGGCGGCATTGATGACCGGGCGCTATCCGATGCGCTACGGCCTGCAGACACTGGTGATCTTCCCCAGCCACACCTACGGGCTGGCGCTCGATGAACGCACGCTCCCACAGGCGCTGAAGGATGCCGGCTATCGCACGATGATGACCGGCAAATGGCATCTCGGCCACGCCGACCGCAAATACTGGCCACAGAACCGCGGCTTCGATTATTTCTATGGCAACGTCATGGGCGAGGTGGATTATTTCACCCGTGAGCGCGGCGGCGTGATCGACTGGCAGCGCAACGGCAAATTCCTGAAAGAGCCTGGCTACTACATGACGCTGATCGGCAACGAGGCGGTCAAGCTGATCGGCGAGCAGGATGGCAAGAAGCCGTTCTTCCTGTATTTCGCGTCGCTGGCTCCGCATGCGCCATATCAGGCGCCGGCCGAGTACAAGAACCTCTATCCGAACATCAAGGACAAGAACCGCCAGGCCTATGCCGGCATGATCTCCTCGCTCGATCATGAAATCGGCCGCATCGTGGCGGAACTGGAAAAGAAACATCTGCGCGACAACACGATCATCCTGTTCGCCAGCGACAACGGCGGCGCGACCAGCGGATTGTTCGCCAGTGGCTCCAAAAGCAAGGAGGAGCGGGACAGCGAGGAGGGCGGCATCGAACAGGGCGCCAAGGCGCCCGCCGTCAACACGCCCTTTCGCGGCGGCAAGGGCAGCTTGTACGAAGGCGGCGTGCGCGTACCGGCCTTCGTGAATTGGCCCGGTCACCTGAAGCCAGGTGTGGTGACCGAGCCACTGGACATGGCGGACGTCATGCCGACTCTGCTGGCGCTGTCTGGCGGCCGGGCCAGCGCGGATCACCCGATGGACGGCAAGGATTTCTGGCCCACCATCGCCGACGGCAAGCCCTCGCCGCATGACGATATCCTGATCAACGTCGAGGCCTTTCGCGGCGCAATTCGGAAGGGCAACTGGAAACTGATCAAGATCGCGCTGCTGCCTGGCAGAACGGAACTGTTCGACCTCGCCGCCGACCCCGGCGAGACCACCAACGTCGCCGAGCAGCATCCGGATGTGGCTGGAGAACTGGAAGCGCGGCTGCTGTCCTATGCGCGCGAACAGAAGCCGAGCCTGTGGATCAAGGCGCAGCCCGCTTTCGTCGGCACGCAGGGCCATACGATTCTCGATCCTGACTTCGACATCGACGACGGCGGCCTGCCGCACGAACGGCCCGGAATTCCTCAGCCGAAACGGCTCCAGTGAAACCAATCGCGGGTGGGCCCGGTGGTGCCGGGCGGCCAATCCGTCCGCCGAGCGGCGGCCCGGTCGGCGCACCCCGCAGCGCCAGCCGTATACCCGCCGGTGCCATCGGCCGGCCCAGTGTCAAGGTGCCGGCCAATGCGGTTGATCGTCCCAGGCGTCCAGTTCAGGCCGGACCAGGGGTCGGCGACCGCCCGAGCCTGCCCGGCAACGCTGGTGGCAACGGGGGCGGCAACCATCCCAAACTGCCAGGTGGTCCGAGTGCTCGGGCTGCCGCTCCCCAATCTGCCATCGGGCGGCGGCAACCGTCCGTCGGTCCCAGGCGGAGGAGTGCCCACCTGCCGCAGCCGCGAACCGGGGTGGAGATCGAGCCCCCATCCGCATCCAAGCGAGCGCGGCGAATGACGGCTGAATTTATTAACGCAGGACGTCAGAACCCTCCATTATATATAATAGAGGGCACAGAACCCGGGGGATGGAGGAGGCAATGCCGACGACCCTGCATGATCGCGAGCAAGGCTTCGAGGCGCAGTTCGCGCACGAGGAGGAGTTGCGGTTCCTGGTGACCGCGCGCCGTGACAAGCTGTTCGCCAAATGGGCGGCGGCCAAAATCGGGGTTTTCGAAGTGACCGCAGAAGACCTGACAGATGCGGTGCTGGCGATTGCCGGCGGCGCCGGCCATGACCAGGCGGTGCTGAATTGCGTTGCAGGGGCGTTCCTGGCCTGCGGCGAACGGCCGCCGGAGGGGGAGATGGCGGCGGCGCTGGAGCTTTGCGGTCAACGGGCGCGGAGAGAGTTGATGCAGGCGCCGGCAGATCCGTCGGGAGCGCAATAGGCGCGAGACACGATGCCTGGAGGGTCTTTCCCTTCCTACCGCCGATACGGCAACGGCAGCAGCCCGCGAACCGGCAGCTTCACCAGCCCCTCTGGCGCGCGCAGGATCACCTGCGCATCCGGGCTGTAATCCACCATCATTTCCCGGCACGCGCCGCAGGGCGCCACCACCGCCAGTTCGCGGTCGGTTTCCTCGGGCTTCGGGTGGCGCACCGCCACGGCGGTCGCGATCGTGCCGTCGCCTTCCAGCACCGCGCGGCCGAATGCCACCGCCTCGGCGCAGATCGACAGACGGCCGACCGTCGCGCCGATGTGCACGCCGGTCCAGATCCGGCCGTCCTTGCCGCGAATGGCGGCCGCGACGGTGTGCCAGTGGGGACGATAATGCCGCGCCAACACGTCGTTGGCCGCGGCGATCAGTTCGTGATCGGCGTCGGACAATATGCCGCCGACCGGGGAAAAATCATTCAGCCGCCTCGGCCTCCTCGCCTTCCTCGATGCTCGACAGCATGGTGTTCGCCACCACGCCAGCCTGATCGCGCACCTTCTTCTCGATCGAGAGTGCCATATCCTTGTGATCGCGCAAGAACTGCTTGGCGTTCTCCCGGCCCTGGCCGATGCGGGTGCTGTCGTAGCTGAACCAGGCGCCGGATTTTTCCACCACGCCAGCCTTGACGCCGAGATCGATCAGTTCGCCCACCTTGCTGATGCCTTCGCCATACATGATGTCGAACTCCACCTGGCGGAAGGGCGGTGCGAGCTTGTTCTTCACCACCTTCACCCGGGTCTGGTTGCCGACCATCTCCTCGCGATCCTTGATCTGGCCGATGCGGCGGATCTCCAGCCGGACGGAGGCGTAGAACTTCAACGCGTTGCCGCCCGTTGTTGTCTCGGGGTTGCCGAACATCACGCCGATCTTCATGCGGATCTGGTTGAGGAAGATCAGCATGGTCTTGCTGCGCGACACGCTGCCGGTGATCTTGCGCAGGGCCTGGCTCATGAGCCTGGCGTGCAGGCCCATGTGGCTGTCGCCCATCTCGCCTTCCAGCTCTGCACGCGGCACCAGGGCGGCGACGCTATCCACCACCAGCACGTCGATCGCACCGGAACGCACCAGGGTATCGGCGATCTCCAGCGCCTGCTCGCCGGCGTCGGGCTGGCTGATCAGCAGATTGTCCACGTCCACGCCCAGCTTGCGGGCATAGATCGGGTCCAGCGCGTGCTCGGCATCGATGAAGGCGCAGGTGCCGCCCAGGCGCTGCGCCTCGGCGATCGCATGCAGCGCCAGCGTGGTCTTGCCGGAGCTCTCCGGGCCGTAGATCTCCACGATCCGTCCGCGCGGCAACCCGCCAATGCCCAGCGCCAAATCAAGCCCCAGGGAGCCCGACGGGATCACCTCATGCTGCTCGTCTCCGGCCCGCGCACCCATGCGCATGATCGAGCCCTTGCCGAAAGCCCGCTCGATCTGGGAGAGAGCGGCGTCGAGCGCTTTGTTCTTTTCCATTGTCATTCCCCGTCCTAAACCCCAATTGCAACCATTGATATTCGTCCGACGCCATTCACTCTCTTAACAATTGTGCACATGCCATCGTGCAGCACAAGGAAATCGAGCGGCGATCGATCGCTTCCGGGAAGCCCGAGTCGCCTCAGCCCGACTATACCTCCCCGACGAGCCTCTCGAGACTCAAATCCGGGAATCGATGTTAAGCATTCGTTTATGGTATGTTCTTGCCGTCGCGCAAATACAAGAACTAAATAGGAACATTGGCCGGCGAGGCTGACGCACCCATCACCCGCTCCAGCAAATCCGCCAGTTCCCGCAACCCGTAGGGCTTGGCCAGAAACACGACGCCGCTGCCCGTCAGTTCGCGCCGCAGCGCCTCCTCCGCGTAGCCCGACACCAGGATCGCCGGCAGCCCCGGCCGGGTTTCGCGCAGCGCCCGGACCAGGGCCGCTCCGTCCATGCCCGGCATCACCACATCGGAAATCACCACGGCAATCTCGGCACCCTCGACCAGCGCCAGGGCTGCATCCGCTGAGGCCGCCGCCAGCACATCCCAGCCTCGGCGCACCAGCGCCCGTTCCGCCAGCCGACGCACCGCATCCTCGTCGTCCACCAGCAGCACCGCTCGCCGCCCGGCGGCTGAAACCGCAGGCTCCGGCGGCGGCGCGGCCACTTCCGTGACGGCCTCTGGCTCCGCGTCGAACCGCGGCAGATAGATGCGAAACCGGCTGCCCTGCCCCGGCGCGCTCTCCACCGCGAGAAACCCATCCGACTGGCGCACAATCCCATGCACCGTGGACAGCCCCAGCCCATTGCCGCCCCGCTCGCGCCGCGTGGTGAAGAATGGGTCGAAAATCCGTGGCAGCACGTCGGCCGGGATACCGACGCCGGTATCCTGCACCTCGATCATGACATACCGGCCGGGCGGGATCGTCTCCTCCCCCAGCGTCAGCGGGCGGTAGAGATTGATGTGCCCGCTGCGCAGGGTCAGCGTGCCGCCATCGGGCATCGCATCGCGTGCGTTCACCGCCAGGTTGACCAGCACCTGGTCCAGCTGCGTCGGGTCCGCCCGCACCATCCGCCCGGGCGTCTCGAGATCCAGCACCAGCCGGACCTGCCCGCCCAGCAGCCGGTCCAGCAACGACGACAGGGCCGTGATCGCCCCGTTCACCGACAACGCGCGCGGCTGCAAGGTCTGCTGGCGCCCGAACGCCAGCAACTGGCGCACCAGGTCCGCCCCGCGGCCGGCGCTGTCCAGTATCTGCCGCGCATCCGGATCTTCCGGCCCGTCGCGCTCCAGCATCGCCTCCGCCGCCCCGGCGATCGCGGTCAGCAGATTGTTGAAATCATGCGCGATCCCGCCGGCGAGCTGCCCCACCGCCTGCAACTTCTGGCTCTGCGCCAGCTGAGCCTCCAGCCGCTTCTGCGCGGTGATGTCCGTCAACCGCAGCATCGCGCCACTGATCGCGCCATCGGCCTCGCGCAGCACGGTCACCGCCACATCCACCATGTGATCGGGATCGCTTTCCGCCGTCTCCAGCCGGGCCGGCAAGCTGCCCGGCCCGCCAACCCCCTCCAGGGCCTGACGCAACGCCACGGTATCCACCTCGCGGAACATCACCGCCGCTGGGGCTCCCACCGCAAGATCGACCCGCCTCGCCACCATCCGTCGCAGCGTCTCGTTCGCCCGGACAATCGCGCCCGCTTGATCCACCACCAGAACCCCGGCGCCTGGATCCTGGAACAACATCTGCACCAGCGGATCCAGATTGCCTCCCAGGCGATCGATCAAGCGCTCCCGGCGCCGGCCGAGGCCCGCCATCAGCCTCAGCATGGGGCGAGGCCTGAAGGCCGGGGCTTTGCCCCGGACCCCAGAAGGGCGCTGCCCTGCACCCGCAAGGGGACAGTCGTCCCCTTGACCCCTTTGACTGGTTGATTGGGAAGAGGGTCTGATCGTCGTTGCCGTTGATCGGCAACGTCATGGCCCTCTTCCCAATCAACCAAACGGATGTGGGTCCAGGGGCCACTGGCTCCTGGCGGGGTGAAGGGGCAGAGCCCCTTCTGGGGTCCGGGGCAAAGCCCCGGCCTTCCGCTCACAGCCGCACGCCGCGGCTGAGGCGCCAGACATAGGCGATGATTTCCGCCACGGCCTGGAAGTGTTCGGCGGGGATGTCGGTGTCGAGTTCAACGCGGTACAGCGCCCGTGCCAGCGGCGGGTTGGCAACCAAGGGGATGCCATGCGCCTGCGCCGTCTCCCGAATTCTGGCCGCCATCGAATCCACCCCTTTCGCCAGCACCCGTGGCGCCGCGTTCGTCGCCCGATCATAGGCCAGCGCCACGGCGTAATGGGTAGGGTTCGTGACCACCACCGTCGCCTGCGGCACCGCCGCCAGCATTCGCCGGCGTGCCCGCTGCATCCGGATCTGGCGCACCCGCGCCTTGATCTTCGGATCGCCCTCAAACTCCTTGGCCTCATCGCGAATGTCCACCCGGCTCATCCGCAGCCCGCGCAGGTGGCGGAACCGCACCCAGAACAAATCCGCCCCGGCGATCACCGCCTGCACCGCCAGCCCGGCCAATAGCACCCGGACCACGCCGTGCCCGATCCGTTGCACCAGGCCCGGCAGGTCCGGCAGCGGCATCGCCGCGAACCGACGCAAATCATCCGACAGCGCGAACCAGATCGCCGCGCCGATCGCGCCGATCTTGACGATCGACTTCGCCGCCTCCATCAGGCTTTCGACCCCCAGCAGCCGGCGCAGCCCGGCTGCCGGACTGATCCGGGACGGATCCGGCTGCAACGCTGTCAGGTTCAGCAGGAACCCGGTTTGCAGCAGCACGCTGCCGGCCCCGGCCAGCAGCACCCCCAGCACCAGCGGCGCGGCTGCGGTCAGAGCCGCCAGGCAGGCGCGGCGCAACTCGCCGCCGCCGCCATCGGAAACATCCAACGCATCGGCCTGTGCCAGGAACACGCGCAACGCCAGAGCCAGGCGTTCCAGGGACGCCGGCGCGGTCAGGATCAGGATCAGGCAACCCGCGCCCAACCCGGCGAACGCCGCCACCTCGCGCGATACCGGCACCCGGCCTTCTTCCCGCGCCTGCTGTTGGCGGCGGGGCGTTGCGGCTTCTGTGCGGTCTTCCTGGTCGCCCCCGCCGGCCAAAGCTGACTATCCCAGCCCCGGCAACCCGGCATAGGCATCCCGAACCGCCGTCTGCCACGACCCGAGCAGCATCGAGATCAACACCGCGACCATCGCCAGCCCGCCGAGGATCTGCGCGGGCATCGCCACGAAATACACCTGCAGCCGCGGCACCAGCCTGGCGATCAGCCCGATCGACATCTGCCAAACCACCGATGCCAGCACGAACGGCGAGGCCAGCCGCAACGCCAGCGCAAAGCCCTCGGCGGCCGCGCCCAGCGCCGTCTGCGCCAGGTCGCCCGCGGGCATCAGCGTCCCCGGCGCGATCAGCCGATAGCTTTCCGCGAGCGCCGCCAGCACCGGCGCATACAATCCGGAAGCCAGCACCACCACCGGCGCCGCCAGGGACAGCATCCGCCCCAGCGCCGTCGCTTGGGCGCCCAGTTCCGCATCCGGCTGCAGCACGTTCGACAGCCCGAGCATGTATGAAATCAACTGTCCGGCAATCGGCAGGGCCAGCACCACCATCCGCGCCAGCCAGCCGATCCAAAGCCCGGTCGCCACCTCCGCCAGCACCATACCCGCCATCGCAATGACATCATCCGGCGCCGCGCCGACCAGCGGCGCGATGCCCGGCAGCAATAACAGGCTGACGCACAGGGCCATGCCCGCCCGGAGCATCATCGGCATCTCCGCCTCTCCCAGCCCCGGCAGCAGAATGATCGCCGAGCCGACCCGGCCAAGCAGCAGCACGAAAGCAAAGGCGAGTCCCGGCAGCGCAGCCAGGAACTCCCGCGTCGCCATGTCCTGCGCCGAGATCACGAACCCCCGGCCGCTACCAGCCGATCGAACAGCATATGGGTAAAATCGGTCAGCGTCGCGAGCATGAACGGCCCCAGAAGAAGCAGCGTCACCGCCAGCGCTGCCGCCTTCGGCACAAATGCCAGTGTCGCCTCATTGATCTGCGTGATCGCCTGCAGCAAGGACACGAGCAGCCCGACCGCCAATGCAACCGCCAACGGCGGTCCGCCCAGCCGCAGCGTCACCCACATGGCCTCGCGCATCAGCACCGCCAGATCCCCTTCCGTCATACGGGAAGCTGACCACAGCTGGCACGGCCGGTGCTGTGGATCGGGTGCTGACGGATCGGCGCCATCAGATCGGCATGCGCATGATGTCCTGATAGGCCTGCACCACTCGGTCCCGGATCGCGGTCGCCGATTGCAGGGCCAGTTCGGCTTTGGAAACGGCCGTGACCACATCGGTCAGATTGCCGTTGCCAGAAATCGCCGCCATCGACTTCGCCTCGGCGGCATGTCCGGTATCGACCACGCCCTGAATCGCGCGCTGCAGCACGGCCTCGAATCCGCCGGCTTTCGCCCCAGCTTCCGCCCCCTGGGCGCCGCTATCCACCCGCCCGTATGCCTGCGCCGCGGCCGAGGGGCGAACCGTTATGGTCGGGATGCCGCCAGGCACGGTGATCGGCGGGGAGCTCATTTCAGCATGTCAATGGTGCGCGTCAGCATGCTGCGGGTCACCTGCATCACCGACAGATTGGCGCTGTAGGAACGCTGCGCCTCGCGCATGTCCATCACCTCGGTGAAGCTGTTCACGTTCGGCAACTTCACATAGCCTGCGGCATTCGCCGCCGGGTTCGACGGATCGAAGCGCAACGGGAAATCGGACTTGTCCTCCCCGATCTCCTTCACCCGCACCGTGTCTTGCCCCAGCGCGCGATCGAGCTTGTCCTCGAACGTGATCGTTTTGCGGCGGTACGGGTCAGCCCCCTTGGTCGATCCGGTGCTGTCCTGGTTGGCAAGGTTCTCCGCGATAACCCGCAGCCGCGAGGTCTGCACATCCATCCCACGCGCCGAGATCGACAAGGCATTGGTCAGGTCCACGCAAGCCCCCTACGCAAATTCATTCCATACAACCGCTATCGGGCATGTCCGCTATTGGCCACGCCCAAGTGCGATACGGAACATACCAAGATATTTTTTGTACAAATTGGTAACCAGATCCTGCGTCGTTTCCGTGTTGGCGACCTTGGTCAGTTGCTCATCCAGCGCGACCGCGTTTCCGTCCGGTGCCCGCTCGCTCGGCTTCTGCACCACGATCTGGCCCGGGGCTCCGCCGCCGATGCCTGGCATATGCCCGGGCTGCGTCAACGCTAGTGCCGAGCCCTGTACCCTCGCCAAACTGGCCGCGAACGGCGTCAGGTCGCGCTCCTGCCAGTGCGGCGTGTTGGCGTTGGCGATGTTCTGCGCCAGAATCTGTTGACGCCGGTCGGCCCAGGCCATCCGCTTTTCCGCCAAGTCAAGCAATGCGATCCCCATCGGACCGGTCCTTCCCGTTCAGGCCGGAACTCTGCCATCGCGGATTGAACAAAAAATTAAAGCCAAACGAAACCTACCCGCCCCACAACAAGGGCCGCACAGAAAGGTTTTAGTAACCAGCCAACGCTACCCTGCCGACATGCCGTATACGCCCTCCGCTTCCGGCCCTCCCGCTTACGGGATCGACGCCATGCTCACCCTCGGGGTCAACCTCAGCCACATGCTTCGCATGACCCAGGCCCTGGTCGCCGGCGGCCGCAACGTCGACCTTGTGGGCCTCGAACGCCAGGTCGGCCTGCTCTGCGCCAAAACCCTGGATCTGCCACCCGAAGACGGTCGCGCGGTGCGCCCCGTACTCGTCAACCTGCTGGCCGATCTCGATACCCTGTCCAGCACCCTAAGCCAGCAGACAACCCGACTTCCGGACGGCTGAAGACGCTTTCCCCCGACCCATATCCGGAAAAATTCCGCCCATGGATCACCCCATCTCGTCGCTTCTCAGCGCGATCGCGGCACTTCTGTTCGTCGTCTGCCTGATATGGCTGGCGGGCCGCGCTTTGCGCATGACGCGCTCCGCCGCTCTCCCGCTCTGCGGCAAGCGGCTCAGCATGACCGACAGCCTGACCCTCGGCCCCCGCAAACGACTGCTGCTGATACGTTGCGATGGAAAGGACATGTTACTGCTGACCGGCGGCACCCAGGACATCCTGCTCGGCTGGCTGCCTCTCGACCCATGATCCGGCTTCTGGTCATCATCCTGTCGCTGCTGCCCGCGGCCGCGCAGGCGCAATCGGTCAACATAGACCTTGGCCAGGCCGGCGATCCGGGCGCGACCGGCCGCATCATTCAGCTGACCGCGCTGATCACCGTCCTGTCGCTGGCGCCCAGCCTGCTGGTGATGATGACCGCGTTCACCCGCATCGTCATCGTGCTGTCGCTATTGCGCAGCGCCATCGGCGCCCAGGGCACGCCGCCCAACATGGTGCTGATCGGCCTGGCGCTGTTTCTGACATTCTTCGTCATGCAGCCGGTGATGGACCAGGCCTGGGCCGCCGGCCTGCTTCCCCTCAGCCAGGGCAAGATCGGCGAACTCGATGGCCTGACCCAGGCCGCCGAGCCATTCCGACGCTTCATGGCCATCAACGTGCGCGGCAGCGACCTGCAGCTCTTTCTGGATCTCGCCCACCTGAAGCCCAGCGAACCCCCGGCTTGGCGCGCCATCGTCCCCGCTTTCGTGATAGGCGAGCTGCGCCGCGCCTTCGAGATGGGCTTCCTGCTCTATCTGCCGTTTCTGGTGATCGACATGGTGGTTTCGTCCGTGCTCATGAGCCTGGGCATGATGATGCTGCCGCCGAGCGCGGTATCCCTGCCGTTCAAGCTGATCTTCTTCGTATTGGTGGACGGTTGGCGCCTGGTAGCCGGTAGCTTGGTCCAAAGCTTCGCCCCCCCGGCTGATCCCGACAAGAAAAGGGTCCAGGGAACAAGTTCCCTGGCGGGGTGGAGGGGCAGCGCCCCTCCCGGGGTTTGGGGCGAAGCCCCAACCTTCCCTACGCCGCCTCGGCCAGCTTGCCGTTGATCGTCAGGCCGGACTTGTCGGCCGAGACGTGAACGGTATCCCCCTCCTTGATGCTCCCCTCCAGGATCATTCCCGCCAGCGGGTTCTGCAGGCTGCGCTGGATCACCCGCTTCAACGGCCGGGCGCCATAGGTGCTGTCGTAGCCCTCCGCCCCCAGCCAGTCGAGCGCGGCACGGTCGAGGTCCAGATGGATGTGACGATCGACCAGCAAGGCATCCAGGCGCTTGAGCTGGATGGTGACGATGGCAGCCATGTCCGCGCGCTGCAGGCGGCGGAACAGCACGATCTCGTCCAGCCGGTTGAGGAACTCCGGGCGGAAATGCTGGCGCACAACATTCATCACCTGGCCCTGCACCATCGTGGCCGGCTCGCCTTCCGGCTGGGCGGCCAGGATGTCGCTGCCGAGGTTGCTGGTCAGCACGATGATGGTGTTCTGGAAGTTCACCGTCCGGCCCTGTCCATCCGTCAGCCGGCCATCGTCGAGGACCTGAAGAAGGATATTGAAGACATCCTCATGTGCCTTCTCCACCTCGTCGAACAGGATCACCTGATAGGGCCGGCGGCGAACCGCCTCAGTCAGCACGCCGCCCTCGTCGTAGCCGACATAGCCCGGGGGGGCGCCGATCAGGCGGGAGACGGCATGCTTCTCCATGAACTCGCTCATGTCGATGCGCACCATCGCGCGGTCATCGTCGAACAGGAATTCGGCCAGCGCCTTGGCCAGCTCGGTCTTGCCGACGCCGGTCGGGCCCAGGAACAGGAAGCTTCCGATCGGGCGATTGGGGTCCTGCAGGCCGGCGCGGGCGCGGCGGACAGCATTGGCGACGTGCTTGAGCGCGTCTTCCTGGCCGATGACCCGCTTGCGCAGCTCATCTTCCATGCGCATCAGCTTGCCGCGCTCACCTTCCAGCATCTTGTCGACCGGCACGCCGGTCCAGCGGGAGACAACGCCGGCGATTTGCTGCTCGTCTACGGCCTCGTTCACCAGCTTGCCGTCGCTGCCCTCGGCGAGCTTCTTCTCCAATTGCGGGATGTCGCCGTACAAAAGCTGCGATGCCCGGGCGAGATCACCGCGGCGCTGCGCCACTTCCGCCTCGCTGCGCGCCTGATCCAGCTGTTCCTTGATCTTCTGGGCGGAGGCCAGGGTTTCCTTTTCCGTCTTCCAGGTGGCCGACATCGCGTCGGATTTTTCCTCGAGTTCGGAAAGCTCCTTCTCCAGCTTCACCAGCCGGTCGCGGGAGGCGGTGTCGGTTTCCTTGCGCAGCGCCTCGCGCTCGATCTTCAGCTGGATCAGCCGGCGGTCGAGCTCATCGAGCTCCTCCGGCTTGCTGTCCACCTGCATGCGCAGGCGCGAGCCGGCCTCGTCCATCAGGTCGATCGCCTTGTCGGGCAGGAAGCGGTCGGTGATGTAGCGGTTGGACAAGGTTGCCGCGGCAACCAGCGCGCCATCGGTGATGCGCACGCCGTGATGCAGCTCATACTTCTCCTTGATGCCGCGCAGGATACTGATCGTGTCCTCCACGCTCGGCTCGCCGACGAAGATCGGCTGGAACCGGCGGGCCAGGGCGGCGTCCTTCTCCACGTGCTTGCGGTATTCATCCAGCGTGGTGGCGCCGACGCAGTGCAGCGCGCCGCGGGCCAGTTCCGGCTTGATCAGGTTGGAGGCGTCCATCGCGCCATCCGCCTTGCCGGCGCCGATCAGCGTGTGCATCTCGTCGATGAACAGGATGATCTCGCCCTCGGCGTCCTCGATCTCCTTCAGCACGGCTTTCAGCCGCTCCTCGAACTCGCCGCGGTATTTCGCGCCGGCGACCATGGCGCCAAGGTCGAGCGCGAGCAGCCGCTTGTTCTTCAGCGCCTCCGGCACGTCGCCGTTGACGATCCGCAGCGCCAGGCCCTCAACGATCGCGGTCTTGCCGACGCCGGGCTCGCCGATCAGCACGGGGTTGTTCTTGGTGCGCCGGGCCAGCACCTGGATGGTGCGGCGGATCTCCTCATCCCGGCCGATCACCGGGTCGAGCTTTCCGGATCGCGCCAGTTCGGTCACGTCGCGGGCGTATTTCTTCAGGGCGTCGAAACTCTGCTCGGCGTTCTGGCTGGTCACCTTGCGGCCCTTGCGGATGTCCGCGACCGCTTTTTCCAGTGCCTGCGGCGTCGCGCCTGCGGCGCGCAAAGCCCGGGCGGCCGGCGTGTCGCTGGCGGCGAGCGCGATCAGCAGCCGATCCTGCGCGACATACTCGTCGCCGGCCTTGGTCGCGGCATGCTGCGCGGCATCCAGGATGCGCACCATTTCCGGGGTGATCTGCGGCTGGCCAGCGCCGGAGCCCTGCACCTTGGGCTGGCGCGCGATCTCGGCTTCCGTGGCGTTGCGGGCAGCGACGGGATCACCGCCGGCGGCCTTGATCAGGCCGGCGGCAGCACCTTCCTCATCGTCCAGCAGCGCCTTGAGCAGATGCTCGGGCGTGATGCGCTGGTGGAACTCGCGGATGGCGATGGTTTGCGCAGCCTGAAGGAAGCCGCGCGATCTCTCGGTGAATTTTTCAATATCCATATTATATGTCCCTTTCCGTAGGCGACCGGCCCTTCCCGCCCCTTCTATCTGGCAGCCAGGAGAAACCGTTGAACGCTTACATGGGACAGCGCAGACTGCCGCTCAAGTAGGGAGTTTCACGTATGCGCATCGAACATCTCTATCGCTTTCCGGTGAAGGGGCTGACGGCTGAGGCCCTGGAGCAGGCGGAAGTGGCGGCGGGCGGGACGATCCCCTGGGATCGGGCCTTCGCGCTGGCGCAGGGCGATGCCGGTTTCGACCCGGCGGCGCCGGCCTGGCTGCCGAAATACAATTTCATGTGCCTGATGAAGAACGCCCGGATCGCCGCGCTGCGGTCGCATTTCGACGCACGCAGCGGCCTGCTGGCGATCATCGCCCCGGAAGGATCGGGCGTGGTGGAGGATGCGCTGAGCACGGACGGGCGGGAGCGGATCGCGGCCTATCTGACCGGCTTCCTGGGCGAGGAGGCGCGGGGAACGCCCAGCTTTCACTATCTGCCTGGGCATGTGTTCTGCGACCAGAAAACCCCGGTGGTCAGCCTGATCAACCTCGAGAGCCTGCGCGACTACGAGGCGAAAATGGGTGAGCGGCGGCACCGGCGGCGGTTCCGGGCCAATGTCTGGTTCAACGGCACGCCGGCGTGGAGCGAGATGGCCTGGGTTGGCCGGACCATCCAGGTCGGCGGCGCGCTGCTGCGGGTGAGCAAGCGGATCGTGCGCTGCGCGGCGACGCAGGTGAACCCGGAGACGGCCAGGCGCGATGCCGACCCGGTGCAGGAACTGCATCGCCTGTATGGACATTCCGACCTGGGCCTCCACGCGGAGGTGATCGAGGGCGGGCGGTTCGCGCTAGGCGACGGTATTGAAGTGCTGCCGGAATAGCGTTTCCGGCCACCAAGCGGGCCGGAAACGCCAACCGCCTCGTGTGCGTCAGGGGTGTCCCAGCGCCGCGCAGCTTTCCAGCATGGCTTCGCTGGCCGGGATGGTCTGGACGATGTTGAAGACATCCATGTCATTCGGCTTGGAGGTATTGCGGCTCTCGACGATCAGGACGGACTGCACCGCCTGGTGGTCGCAGGCCCGGTAATATTCCGGTCCCTTGTAGAGATCATACTTCATCGCCTCCATCGCCGGGATGACCTTGTCGGTATCTATGCTCCCGGCCGACAGCACGGCCGTCAGCACGGTCATCACGCCGGCGAAGCCGAGTGCGCCGTAATCGGTAGGCACGCGGCCTTCATTCATGGCGCGGAAGCGGCGGTTGAAGGTCTGGGCGCTGGCGATCGTATCCTCGAGCCGCCAGTAATAGGACGTGCCGCCGATGACCCCCTCGAACGCCGCCGGCCCAACGTCCTTGCGCGTTGTATAGAGCAGGATAGGCGCCACGATCTGCGTGGTCTTTTTCAGTCCGAGTTGGTGCGCCTGGGTGATCGCAAGCTGCTGGTCGCGGCCAAAATTGCAGAGCACCAGAACATCCGGCTTCAGCGCCTTGATCTGTTGCAGGAACGGCGCAAAATCCTTGTTCCCCAGCGGATGCATCAGGTTGGCTACGATCTCTATGCCATGGGGCTTTCCGGCCTCCATGAACCCGGTGACCATCTCGTGGCCGTACAGGTAGTCGGCCGAGAGGAACGCGACCCGCTTGCCGTATTTCGGGAATACGTAGCCGCCGACGGCGCTGGCGGTCATATGCGGGGTCAGCGCCTCGTGAAAGGTGGTGCGGGCGGCATCGGGGGCGGCAACGATCGCATCCGACTGGCTGATGGAATTGAACAGCACATGACGCGGCTTGGTGACGCCGTTAATCGCCAGCTGCACCGAGGCCGACAATCCGCCGACGATGAAATGGACATGTTCCTTGTCGATCAACTCGATGGTTCGGGCGATGGCCACCCCGGGATCCAGCTGGTCGTCGCGCACCAGGAGTTCGGCCATGCGGCCATTCAGCCCACCCTTGTCGTTGAACATGGCGATCGCGGTCCTCGCGGCACGGACCTGGTCCTGCGCCTCCTCGCGGTAGGCGCCGGTCAGCGGGGTAGGAAAGCCAATGCGGATCGGCGTTGCCGCCTGCGCGCGAACGAACGGCATGGCCAGGGTCATCAACCCGGCACCCGCGCCCAGGACGCGGCGCCGCGACAGCTGCGGATTTGCGGCCGAGCGAACCGTTGCCCCCGACTGAACCGTTGCCATCGTAACCTCCTATTGCAGGCCATGTGGTTGGCCGTGCTGTTCGAATGATATCTGCGCCAGTAACTATGGGTATCAGAGCGCAATTCCACCACCGCACAAGGCGGGCGATACCGCGCACGTCATGGTCTAACGATTGCGCATGTTATCATATTTTTCTTGCTTGCGAAGCCATCCGTTTGGCTTGTTCAAAAGGACGTGCGGGTGCAGACTTGCAAACTGTTCAGTACCCATAAGGCACCCGTCAGATAAACGAGCGGCACGGCAAGAAGATCGCCGCGATGTCGCCGCATGATGGGAAATAAGGAGAGTTTGCATGCCTCGCATCCCTTTCAATCCCTGGTCTCTCCGCTCGCCTGCCCTTTGTCCCCCGGCCCCTCTCTCCGGTACCCGGCGATCCTGGATCGGATGGCTGCTGGCCGTACCTCTGCTGTTGGGTCCGGGAACATTCGGCACTGCCATGGCTGGTGATCCGGCGGCCGGGCAGCGCGTGTTCAAATCCCTATGCAGCATCTGCCATTCGGTTCAGGCGGGTAAGAACGGCATGGGCCCCAGTTTGTTCGGCGTCGTCGGCCGCAAGACAGCGTCAGAGGCAGGGTTCCACTACTCGGTCGGCAATCAGAATGCGAACCTCACCTGGGACGAATCGACGCTGGATAAATACCTGGCCTCGCCGAAAACCGTTGTGCCCGGCACCACGATGTCCTTCGCCGGCGTGAAGGACGACACCAAGCGAAGCGACCTGATCGCCTATCTCGCAACACTTAAATAATCAATGCACCAATAAGTAACACCTTACGATAAACGCCCACCGGCCAGATGAGGCCCAATTGCCACACTCTTCGTTCGTTCCGCTACATGCCGATATTACTTGATCCAGATCAAGGTCCACATCTGCTAGGGGATTAACTTTACGTCATAAATCATCAGAAGGAGTGGGCGCAAATGTCGAATCGCGAAATCGGCCTGCCGCTACGAGGGACGGTTCCCGTTCAAGCAGGCATTCGGGCGAGCATCCACGATGAAGACCCTGGTCGGAGCGCTCCTGGCCGGTGGCTTCCTGCTCAGCCCGCAAACAGCCGAGGCTCTGCCAAGCTTCGCCTCGCAGACCGGGCAGCCGTGCAGCGCTTGCCATATCGGCGCCTTCGGCCCGCAGCTCACGCCTTTCGGCCGGGCCTTCAAGCTGGGCGGCTACACCCAGCAGGGCGGCGAGGGACTCGCCTCGAAGATCCCGCTTTCGGCCATGCTGCTCGGCTCGTTCAACAGTTCCAACAGCAGCGTGCCCGACGGTTACCAGCCGCAGCACTACGGGACCAACAACAATTTTGCGATGGACCAGATCAGCGTGTTCCTCGCGGGCCGGGTCACCGACTATCTGGGCGGCTTCGTCCAGGGCACCTTCAATGGTATCGACAGCACCCTGAAGCTCGATAATACTGATCTTCGCCTGACCACGCCTTTCGATGTCAAGGACACCGAGCTACGTGTCGGCCTGGACGTCAACAACGGCCCGACGGTGCAGGATCCGTTCAACTCCACCTACGCCTGGGGCTACCCCTACGTCCTGTCGTCGTTCATGCCCACCCCACAGGCGCAGCCGCTGCTGACCGGGGCGATGATCGGCAATACGATCGGCGTCACCGCCTATGCCTGGTACGACAAGAGCCTATATCTGGAGGCCGGCGGCTACTCGTCATACGGACCTTCCCTACTCAGCGCCGCCGGCTCCACCTATCCGGGCAATCCGATGGGCGGCACCAGCGGCGTCGCCCCGTATCTGCGCGCCGCGTATGAATGGAACTGGAACGAACAATCGGCCCATATCGGCACCGTGTTCCTGTATTCCGACTTCAACCCGGAAACCGGCGACAAGATGCGCAGCGTCGATACCAGTTTCGGACGCAATAACTTCACCGATATCGCGGTGGATGGCGGCTACCAGTACCTTGGCGACGGAACCCATGTCGGCTCGCTGTACGGGATCTTCGTGCATGAAAATCAGAACCTGAACGCCGCCTATGCCGCCGGCGGTTCCAGCCAGGCCAGCAACAGCCTGAACCAGATCCGGCTGAACGCTTCCTACTTCTATCAGCAAACCTATGGGCTGACCGTCGCCTGGCAGAAGACCTGGGGCAACCAGAACATGGCGCTGTATGGCGCGACCGACCCGAGCACCGGGCTGCCGGCACCGGTGGATGGCAGCCTCAACGGCAAGCCGAACAGCAATGCCTTCATCGTCGAGGCCGACTGGATCCCGTTCGGCAAGTCCGAATCCTGGATGGGCCCCTGGGCCAACCTGAAGCTCGGTGCGCAGTACACCATCTACACCGAGTTCAACGGCGCCTCGCAGAACTATGACGGCAACGGGCGCAGTGCCAGCGCCAACAACATGCTCTATTTGTTCGCCTGGATCGCCTTCTGATCCAATGCGGCGGAAACGGGCCCGGGGCGCTGCTCCGGGCCCGTTCTACGTACGGGGTTCCCGGTTCGGAATTTCGCCCGGCTGGCGCTTGATCCCGCCGGGCCAATGGTCCAATTGTGCAGTGCGGCAAATTCACGAAGCTGGCTCGGGAGCACAGGCATGGATCGTCTACTGGAAGGCTATCGCCGGTTTCGCTCGGAGATCTGGCCCGCCGAACGCACCCGCTACGAGGTGCTGGCAAGGGGCCAGCAGCCGGAAACGCTGGTGATCTCCTGCTCGGACTCGCGGGTGGACCCGCAGACCGTGTTCGGCGCCCGGCCCGGGGAGCTGTTCGTTATCCGCAATGTCGCCGGGCTGGTTCCCCCCTATCAGCCGGACGCCAATTATCACGGCACCAGCGCCGCCCTGGAATTCGGCGTGCGCGTGCTGAAGGTGGCGCGGATCGTCGTGCTCGGACACGCGCAATGCGGCGGGGTGCGCGCCATGGTGGAAGGCGCGCCGAAGGAGGCGCGGGACTTCGTGGAACCCTGGATGGCGATGGCGGAATCCACCCTGCTGACGGTGCCGGAGGACATGGCGCCCGCCGACCGGCTGGATCACTGCGAAATAGAGGTGGTGCGCCTGACGCTGGCCAATCTTCTGACTTTTCCCTGGATCCGGGAAAGGGTCGCCACGGGCGAGTTGACGCTGCACGGCTATCGCTTCGACATCCATACCGGCGTGCTGGCCAAGCTGGAGCCGGAAGGACCGACGCCGGTTACCTGACGGGCGCCGGTTACCTGGAGGGGTCAGATCGCTTCGACCTCCCGACGCAGTTCCGCGCCCTCCAGCAGCGTCTCCCGCCCCATCGTGATCCGCGCGGCCCGCCAGGCGCCGGACCGCGCCGCCGCCGCCGCCTCGGCCAGGGCCGCGGCGAGGTCCGGCTCCATGCGCAGGCCAGCCGACCCGTCGGGGTAGACGATCTCCATCAGACAGTAGATCGGTATCGAACAGGCCATCCCCGGTTCCTTGTCCCTGTTGCCCAATACTGGGCGATGGGCCCCCCTTGCCCATACTGGGCAGTAGGCACAGTATTCCGATAACCCAATCGACGTCCAAGGGAGAACCGTGATGGATTTGCGCTTCACGCCGGAAGAGACCGCGTTCCGAGAGGAGGTGCGCGCCTTCATCCGCGACAACCTGCCCGCCGATATCCGCGAGCGCATGCGGCTGGGCTATCCCGCGCGCAAGCAGGATACCGTCACCTGGCAGCGGATCCTGAACAAGAAGGGCTGGGCGGCGCTGTCCTGGCCGAAGGAATGGGGCGGCCCGGGCTGGACCTCGATCCAGAAGATGATCTTCCTGGAGGAGAACCTGGCCGCACCCGCGCCGGAGCTTTCGTCCTTCAACATCACCATGCTCGGCCCGGTGCTGGTGCAGTTCGGCACCGACGCACAAAAGAAGCGCTACCTGCCGCGCGCCGCCAACATCGATGATTGGTGGTGCCAGGGCTTTTCCGAGCCCGGCGCCGGATCGGACCTGGCCAGCCTGCGCACCAAGGCGGAGAAGGAAGGCGATTTCTACATCGTCAACGGCCAGAAGATCTGGACCTCCACCGCGCATAACGCCGATTGGTGTTTCTGCCTGGTGCGCACCAATCCTGCCGCGGCCAAGCGCCAGGAGGGGATTTCGTTCCTGCTGATCGACATGAAGACCCCGGGCATCGAGGTGCGGCCGATCATCTCCATCGACGGCAGCCACCATCTGAACGAGGTGTTCTTCACCGATGTGAAGGTGCCGGCGGAGAATTTGGTGGGCGAGGAGAACAAGGGCTGGAACGTCGCGAAGTTCCTGCTCGGCAATGAGCGCACCGGCATCGCCCGGCTCGGCAAATCCAAGGAGCGCGTGCGCTACGCCAAGGAGGTTGCCCGCGAGGTGCGGATGAACGGCAGGCCGCTCATCGAGGACCACAATTTCCGCACCCGCGTGGCGCAGCTGGAAGTGGACATGAAGGCATTGGAGATCACCCAGCTGCGGGTGGTTTCGGCCTACGACAAGAACAAGGATGGCAAGCCCGACCCGATTTCGTCGGTGCTGAAGATCAAGGGCACGGAACTGCTGCAGAACAGCTCGGAGCTGGTGATGGATGTCGGCGGACCGCAGGCCATGCCGGTCTGGCAGCAGGAGCTGGCGGCACTGACCAACGAGCCGGCGATCGGGCCGGAATGGGCGCCGCAGATGGCGCCGGCGTATCTGATGCTGCGGGCCGCCTCGATCTATGGCGGCACCAACGAGATCCAGAAGAACATCTTGAACAAAGCTGTGTTGGGGCTGTAATGGACTTTGATCTGACCGACGACCAACGCCTGCTGACCGATAGCGTCAACCGGCTGCTTGGCGACCAGTACACCTTCGAAAAGCGCAAGGCCTTCCTGAAGGCGCCCGAGGGCTGGAGCCCCGCCTTGTGGGCGCAATACGCCGAACTCGGCCTGCTCGGACTGCCGTTCGCCGAGGAATTCGGCGGTTTCGGCGGCGGCGCGGTGGATGTGATGCTGCTGATGCAGGCCTTCGGCCGGCATTTGGTGCTGGAGCCGTATCTGTCCACCGTCGTGCTCGGCGGCACCGCGATCAAGCTCGCGGGCAATGCGGAACAGCAGGGGGACATCCTGCCCGGCGTGGCCGAGGGCAGCACCAAGCTGGCCTTCGCGCATTACGAGCGCCAGTCGCGCTATGATGTTTCCGATGTTTTGACCACGGCCAAAGCGAATGGTTCGGGCTATGTGCTGGACGGGGCGAAAAGCGTCGTGCTGCACGGCGACAGCGCCGACAAGCTGGTCGTCAGCGCCCGCACCTCCGGCGGGCGGGACGATGCCGGCGGGATCTCGCTGTTCCTGGTGGACGGCACGGCGGACGGCCTCGCACGGCGCGGCTACACGCTGCGCGACGGATCGCGGGCGGCGGAGATATCGCTGTCGGGGGTGAAGGTGTCCAAGGCCAACCTGCTGGGCGAGGCGGACAACGCGCTGGGCGTGATCGAGCGCGTGGTGGAGGCCGGGATCGCTGCCACGTCGGCCGAGGTGATCGGCACGATGGAAACCATGCAGTCGATGACGCTGGAGTACCTGAAGACCCGGGTGCAGTTCGGCAAGCCAATCGGCGAGAACCAGGCCCTGCAGCACCGCGCCGCCGAAATGCTGGTGGCGATGGAGCAGGGCCGGTCCATGGCGATGCTGGCCGCGATGATGGTCGACGAGCCGGATGCCGCCGAGCGGGTGCGCAACATCTCGATGGCGAAGGTCGGCGTCGGCCAGTCCGGTCGCTTCGTCAGCCAGAATGCGGTGCAGCTGCATGGCGGGATCGGCATGACCGAGGAATATGCCGTCGGGCATTTCTTCCGCCGGGTGATGGTGATCGAGCACATGTTCGGCGATACCGCCTATCACCTCGACCGTCTTGCCGCTCAGGTGAATTAGAGCATTGTCGGATCATGTTCTTCACATGATCCGATGAAAATGCTCGCCAAAACAAAGACAGAGCAGGAGCGGCGATTTACCTGAGCCGATCATGCTCTAGGACTGGCTTTGGCTTTGCGCTGGCGGCAGGTCCGGAGCGGGTTCCGGCTTGTCGCCAACAGCGACTTCGACATTCACCGTCAGGCCGGCGAAATCGTTTTCCGCCCCGACATAACCGCCGATGATCGGCAGGGCCTGTTGCGGCGTGCGCGCGACGGCGACGCGGATCAGGTTGCGCCCGGCGATCAGGCCATTGGTGGGATCGAACTCCACCCACCCGGCACCGGGTAGATAGACGGCACACCAGGCATGGGTGGCGCCGCCGCCAACATTGGCGTCGAGGCTGTCGACGAGCAACTCATCATACAGATAGCCGCTGATAAACCGGGCCGCGAGACCCAATGAGCGCACTGCCTCGATCATCAGCAGAGCGAAATCCCGGCAGGTGCCGGCGCCGGTAACGAGCGTGTCGACGGGCAGGTTGGTGCCCTCGGATTCGCGGGCCTCGTAACGGAAATCCGCCTTGATGGCCTGGGTCATCGTGGTCAGCATATCCAGCGTGCGGGTCGGGCCAGTGCCGCTGAGAAATCGGACCGCCCATGCCTTCACCTGCTCCTGCGTATCGGGCGCGTGCGGCTGGATCAGGGGCGCGAGATCGGGCACTTCCTCGGGATCGTATTGGAACGGATACAGTTCGGCCAACGGGTCTGGCGGCAAATCCGTCCGGATCGGGAAATGCTCCAGTTCCAGCGTGGAGACGATGCGGAGCCGATCCGTCTTGACCGCGCCGAAATCGACGAAGGCGATCGAATTGCCGAAAACGTCGTGCGCCCAGCGCGTGCTGGCGGCCGGCGGGGTGAGGCCGAGCGTTGCGTCGATCAGCCGCAGATCGTGGCTGTCGCGCGGGCGCAGCATCAGGCGGTGCGGCGTGAGGCCGACCGGCCGAACGTAGCGGTATTCCGTGGTATGAACGACCTGGACCTTGGGCATGCCGGCTCAGGCGCCGCGGAGTGTCGCCGGCACGAAGCGTTCCAGCGCAGCTTCGGCGCGCTTGCGGAATTTGCCGATACCTCCCACAGCGGCAAGCCGGCGGTCCAGGAAATCCAGCGTCTCGGCATCCGCCTCGCTGGTATCGCGCAGCCAGAACAACAGCGTGGAGACGTGTAGACCGAGGCCAGGATGGCGCGCTTGGTGTACCAGCTGAAATCGGCCGAGGTATCGCCGGCGGCATGCCAGATCGCGTCGACCGTGCGCGCCGTGCAGGCCGCCGCGGCGGCGGCCTGGCCGCGCAGCGCCAGCACCGCGAGCGCACGGCGGACGGCTTCCTTGTGCGGGCCGTTCTGCTCCAGCCGCAGCGCGATCACGGCGCGAACCCGCCTGGGCAGGCGCATGTCGGTCATGTCCATCGCGGCGGCCGCCAGTTCCATCCGGCGGTCCGTGAGGTCGCAGAAACAGGCGACCATGTCGGCGGCGCCGCCGGGGAACAGCAGCTCCGCGTCGTCGGCGGGCGCGCCGATGTCGGCGAGGCCCCGGCGCAGTGCGCGCTGGGTCCAGCCGTCGAAGGGCACATGCGCCAGCATGGCCGTAATGGCGGCGTCGCGCTCGGGCAGGCGTTCGGGGGGGCGCAGCATCGCTTATTTTTCCTCGGTTTCGGCCTGTTGCTGGCGCATCGATTGCTCGCGGATTTGGGCCACGCGCATCAGTTCCTCGTTGAAGCCGAACAGGGAGAAATCCTGCATGCGCATGGGATAGAGGATACCGTTCAAATGATCGAATTCATGTTGTACCACGCCGGCGTGAAAACCAGAGACGACGCGCTCGCTGAGCGCGCCATCGCAATCAACGCCGCGATAGCGGATCACCGGCGCGCGAGGCACGGCGGCCCGCAGGCCGGGGATGGACAGGCAGCCTTCCCAGCGCAGAACGCGCTCCTCGCTCAGAAGTTCCACTTCGGGGTTGATCATCACGGTGTTCGGCATCGGCGTATCGCGCTCGTCGCCGCTGCTGCGGTCCGGCATGGCGCGGAACACGAACAGCCGCAGCGGCACATGCACCTGCGGCGCGGCGAGGCCCGCGCCGGACGCGTCCTCCATCGTCTCGAACATATCGGCCACCAGCCGGCGGATCTCCGGCGCGCCGGGATCGGCCACCGGCGCACATTGTTGCAGCAGCACGGGGTGGCCCATGCGGGCGATCTTCAAAATGGCCATGAGGCACTCCGGTCGGTTGGCGATTAAATGTCGTTTGCGTGGCGCGACGGGCATGTTATACGCGTCGTCCCCGCACCGGTACCCGGTGGCGGGCATTTTTTCGCGTCACCAATGGTGGTGAGGCGTTTCGGCAAGAGGAGATGGCGGCCAAGTGCAGGTTCTCGTTCGCGACAACAATGTCGACCAGGCGCTGAAGGCGCTCAAGAAGAAGATGCAGCGGGAAGGTATTTTCCGCGAGATGAAGCTGCGCCGGCATTTTGAGAAGCCGTCCGAGCGTCGCGCCCGCGAGGCCGCAGAAGCGGTGCGCCGGGCCCGCAAGATGGAGCGCAAGCGCCTGGAGCGCGAAGGCTTCTAGCTTCTTGGTCGACGCCCCCGGAGTGTTCCGGGGGGTCGGTGGCCATTCAAACAGTCTGAGTATGAGCGGCGTGGGGGCCCTACCCCATCGGCCGCTTTTTGCTTTTCAGATCACTCGGGCGGTAGCGTGGCGGCAATCAGGTCGGCGACCTGGCCGGATGTGGAGTCGCCTTGCGCCCGCAGAGCGGCGATCACGCCCTGCCGGTCCGCCGGGCTGCGGTTCTGGCTCATTTTCCATTGCGCCTCGATTTTCGTCGGCAGGAGGGAAAAGCCTCGTGTGCCGGCGATCATCTTGTGCCGGTACACCTCCGGCAGCGCGTCGAGATCGAATCCGGCGGGATCGTGCTCGGCCAGGCTGCGCAGGTTGGCGTGGATCTCGGCCTCGTCCTCCAGCAGGCGAAGCGTGCCGTGCACGTGCACGGCGCAGTAGTCCCAGGTCGGCACGGCCGGCTGGGTGCGGTACCAGCCAGGCGCGATATAAGCGTGCGGGCCGGTGAACACCGCCATCGCCTGCCCCCCGGCCAGTTGCGCGCATTGCGGGTTGTCGGCCGCGAGATGCGCGGACAGGCGGAATCCCGCGTCGGTCTCGTGCACGGAAAACGGAATATGCGAGCCGGCGATCGCCGACGCGTCGCCGGCAACGGTCACCAGCAGACCGAACGGGTTGTCGCGGATCAGGCCGACGATCCGGGCGGTATCGGTTTCGGCGAAGGCGGGGCGCAGGTACATCAGATGCCTCTTGTGTTCAGCTTTGCATGGGTTCTAGGCTAGAATTGGACCTAGGCCAAAGACCGATTTCGCATGTT
Organism: uncultured Alphaproteobacteria bacterium; assembly: GCA_963839645.1. Classification (GTDB taxonomy): domain Bacteria; phylum Pseudomonadota; class Alphaproteobacteria; order Acetobacterales; family Acetobacteraceae; genus PALSA-911. Next base: position 774,471 of record CAWIVZ010000008.1, read on the forward strand.
TCGTTTAGACCAAAACCGCCAGTACACCGTCTACGACCGGCTGCGTCAGGGTATCCTGGCCGGCACCTTCGCGCGTGGCGCACGGTTGCCGGCCACGCGGGCGCTGGCCGAGGAACTGGGCGCGGCCCGACAGACGGTGGTGCTGGCGTATGAGCGCCTGGCGGCGGAGGGGTATGTGCAGGCCCGGCAGGGCAGCGGCACCTACGTTGCGGCGGACCTGCCAGACACCGCGCCCGAACCGGCCGCCAAACCCGCTCCCCTGCCGCAGACCGCCACCGAGGCGCTGTCGGCACGCGGCGCGGCGATCGCGCGTGTGCCCTCCAGCGCGGCGGCGGAGGATGGGCTCCCGCCAGCCGCGCCCGCGGCCACGCTGCTGGCGGCCGGCGTGCCGGCGGCGGATCTGTTTCCCGCGGCTGCCTGGGCTCGCTGCTCGGCGCGGGCGCTGACGCGGTTGGACAAGGAACTGGCAAGCTACCCGCCGCCGCAGGGATTGCTGGCGTTGCGGACGGAAATCGCCCGCCATCTGGCGGCCACGCGGGGGCTGATCGCCGATCCCGGCTGCATCATCATCACTTCCGGCACGCAGCAGGCGCTGCATATGGCGGCGCAGTTGCTGCTCGATCCGGGCGCATCCGCCTGGGTGGAAAACCCCGGCTACATTGCCGGGCGCGGCGCGCTGCTCGCCGCCGGGATCACTGCCGTGCCGGTGCCGTCCGATCGCGAGGGGCTGGATGTGGCGGCGGGGATGCGGCTGGCACCGAATGCCCGGATGGCCCTTGTGGCCCCTTCGCATGCGACACCTTTGGGCGGGGCGCTGCCGGTCGGCCGCCGCCTCGCGCTGCTGGAGTGGGCGGCGCGCCCGGGTTCGTCAGATGGGGCCAGAAATGGCGGCTCCTGGGTCCTGGAAGATGATTGCGACTCGGAATTCCGCTGGGAGGGCCATCCCCTGCCGCCGTTGGCGACCTTGGACCGGGCCGGACGGGTGATCTATTGCGGCACCTTCAGCAAGACCCTGGCCCCTGCCCTGCGGCTTGGCTTCATGGTCGTACCGGCGCCGCTGGTGCCCGCCTTCGTGCGGCTGCACGCGCTGATGGACCGCGGCACCGGCGCGCTGACCCAGGCGGTGCTGGCACAGTTCATGGCGGAAGGGCGGCTGGCCCCGCATATCCGGCGCATGCGCACCGAATACGCCCGCCGCCGTGCCGCGCTGCTGGACGCGATGACGCGCTTCGCACCGGCACTAAGCCCGGTGCCGGCGCCAGGCGGGCTGCATCTGGTCGCTATGCTGCCGGACGGCACGGACGAAGCCGCGATGTTGCGCGCCTGCCGCGCCCGCGGCTTGGCGGTGGCACCGCTGGCCGCCTACTACGCGGCGGCGCCCAAGGAGGCACTGGCCGGCCTGGTCATGGGCTTCGCCGGCCTGCCGGCGGCCATGGCGGCAGATGCGGCGCGGCGGCTGAATGCGGCGCTCAACAGCACGCTCTGACCAGGTGGCCTGGAACGGTCAGGCGGCCTCCCGTCCGGCCACGACGCTGGCAGGCGGAAAGCTCAGCATCATCCGGCTACCCACCTGGGAGGTCGAACTCGACCGTCAGCGAGCCGCCATGCGCGGCCATCAGGGTGCGGGCCAGGGCAAGGCCAAGGCCGAAACCGCGGCTGGCCGGGTGCGCGGCGGGGCTTGGCGCCCTGTCCAGGCAGGCCGGCAGCCCCGCGCCTTCATCCTCGATAACGACCGTCAGGCCATCCTCGTTCGGGAGGGTGCGAATATCGATCCAGTCCCGGTCGCGCGATAGCCGGGCGGCGTTGCCGAGCACCCTTGTGAGGATCTGCGTCAGCGCCCGCCGGTCCGCGTGCAGGCGGATCGCCGCCAGGTCCGGCGCGAGGCGCCATTGGCGCCGGCTCGGCCCGAGCGTCGCATCGATGGCGACGATGGAGTCGCGCAGCATCGGCATCAGCGCCAGGGCCTCCGGCCGCAGCACGCGTGCGGCGGGCGATCCGACGGCGTGGTCCTGCAGTTCGTCGGCGAGGTTCAGCACGGCCATCGCGCCGCCGGCGATGGCGGCCGAGTGAACGGCGAGATCGCCGTCCGCGTCGGCGGGATGGACCTGGGTGAGGCGATCGGCATAGCCGAGCAGGGTCATCGCCGGGGTACGCAACTCGATCGCGGTGAGCCGGAGGGTGCGGATGGCGGCCTGCTCCGCCGCCAGCGCGCGGTCACGCGAGCGGATTGCGTTGTCCAGGGCCTTGGCCTGGCCGCGTAGGCGCCAAGCCAGGGCAAGGATCGTGGCAGCCGCCAACAGGGCCAGCGGGGGCATCAGAATGTCGGGGACCGGAAAGCTCATGGCCCGATCTAGCAGGGCTTTGAAAAAAACCGGTTAACGTGCCCATGCGGGCTCAAGCCCGCATATAACCCCAGCGCGAGCCTGTCCAGAAACAACAAAGGCCCGCCGAAGCGGGCCTTGATGCGGAAAATAAACCGTCGCGCCGATCAGGCCGCGGCGGCTTCCTTCTTCGCCTTCGCGCGCAGGATGCGGCGCTTCACGGTCTGCGCCTCTTCCGGCAGATTGCGGTTCGGCGTGGATAGCAGGAACGCGTCGATTCCGCCGTTATGCTCCACCGTGCGCATCGCCCGCGTGGAAACGCGCATGCGGATCGGCTCGTTCAGGATGTCGGACAGCATGGACACTTCCTGCAGGTTGGGCAGGAAGCGCCGGCGGGTCTTGTTGTTGGCATGGCTGACGTTGTTGCCAGACAGAACACCCTTGCCCGTGATCTCGCAGCGGCGGGACATCGCAGATACCCTCAAAAAACGAAAGGCGCGCAAAGCCGGGCGCGCCGGTTGGTCGGAAGACCGGGGTTATGGCGAAAGGCCTCCACCCAGTCAAGTATCGGTCAGGCTTGCGGGGTATGTTCCGCCATGCGCCGCATGTCGCCGCCACGGACGGAGGCGATGGCATTGTTCAGGATCTGCACCACGCCCTCGTCGGTCATCGAACGCGACAGCAGGCCCAGCGCGCCGCCGAGCAGGGCCGAGGCGATGGCCAGCGAGCCGATATTCTGGCCCACCATGTATTCGATCGCCTTGTCCACGACAGCACCGGCATGGCTGAGATCGGCCGGCGGATCGCGGCTGGCGTCGGGTTTCGTGTCGCTCATCGGTCTGGTTCCTTGTTGTTGCGGCATGGGCCGCTCTTAATCGGCGGTTACGGGCTCGGCCGGCGACGGCAATGCCTGCCCGGGCAGTTCGTCCTGCTCGGCCTGCAAGGCCCACATGCGGGCGAAGACGCCGCCCTTGGCCAGCAATTCGGCATGGCTGCCACGCTCCGCCACGCGGCCATCAGACAGCACAATGATCTCGTCCGCGTCCACCACGGTGGACAGGCGATGCGCGATCACCAGCGTGGTGCGATGGCGCGAGACGGCGCGGAGCGCGATCTGGATGTCCTGCTCGGTGCGGCTGTCCAGAGCGCTGGTGGCTTCGTCGAGCAGCAGGATGCGCGGGTCCTTCAGGATGGTGCGGGCGATCGCGACGCGCTGCTTCTCCCCGCCCGACAGCTTCAGGCCGCGTTCGCCCACCCTTGTGTCGTAGCCGTCCGGCAGCTTCAGCACGAAATCATGCACCTGCGCGGCCCGCGCGGCGGCCTCGATCTCCGCCTGGGTGGCGCCGGGGCGGCCATAGGCGATGTTGTAGCGGATGGTGTCGTTGAACAGCACCGTGTCTTGCGGCACTACGCCGATGGCGGCGCGCAGGCTCTCCTGGGTCACGTCGCGGATGTCCTGGCCATCGATCACCACGCGCCCGGCGGTCGTGTCGTAGAAGCGGAACAGCAGCCGGCTGATGGTGGATTTGCCGGCGCCGGTGGGCCCGACAATGGCCAGCTTGCCGCCGGCGGGAACGGTGAAATCGACGCCTTTCAGGATCTCCCGGTCCGGATTGTAGCCGAAATGCACGCCCTCGAACCGTACCTCCCCGGCCGGACCGTCGGCCAGATGCGCCGCCAGCGCGGTGGCCCCGGGCCGGTCGGAGATTTCCGGATCCACCCGCATCAGGCGGAACATCTGCTCCATGTCCACCAGGCCCTGCTTGATCTCGCGGTAGACGAACCCGAGCATGTTCAGCGGCTGGTAGAGCTGCATCAGATAGGTGTTCACCAGCACGAAGCGCCCGACGGTCATGGACCCGTCGCGCACGCCGTCCGCGGCCATCAGCATCACCACCGCCAGGCCGAGGGCGATGATCGCCGCCTGGCCGAGGTTGAGCATGTTCAGCGTGACCTGATTACGCACCGCCGCGCGCTCATAGCGGGCCAGAGACTCGTCGTAGCGGGCGGCCTCGTGCACCTCGTTGCCGAAATACTTCACCGTCTCGTAGTTCAACAGGCTGTCGAGCGCCTTGGTCTGGGCATCGCTGTCGCTCTCGTTCATCACCCTGCGGATGCGCACGCGACGATTGGTGAAATACAGCGTGAAGCCCAGGTACAGCGACACGGCCAGAAACGTGACCAGGGCGAAGCGCCAGTCGAACAGCACCCACAGTATGGTGGTCACCATCAGCATTTCGATGATGGTGGGGATGACGTTGAAGACCGTCATGCGCAGCATCTGCTGAATGCCCGTCGTGCCGCGCTCGATCGCGCGCGACAGCCCGCCGGTCTGGCGGTCCATGTGGAAGCGCAGCGACAGGCGATGCATGTGCTGGAAGGTTTCCAGCGCCACCCGGCGCGCCGCCTGCATCTGCACGGAGGCAAACACCGCGTCGCGCAGTTCCCCAAAGCCGGAGGCGGCGACGCGCAGCAGGCCGTAGGCGAGGATCAGGGCTGAGGGGATCAGCAGCAGGCTGCCGGCGGCGCCGGCGGTGGCGCCCATCTTCGGCGCCAGGGCATCCACCGCGCGGCTGTAGACGATCGGCACATAAACCGTGGCGATCTTGCTGAGGACCAGGAAGCTCATCGCCACGACGACACGGGTGCGCGCACGCAGATCACCGCGCGGCCAGAGATAGGGCAGCAGCGAGCCGATCGTCGCGAGAGTGGAGCGTTCCGGTGCCTGGACGCCCGCTGGCTTACCGGTGCCTTTACCAGCGTTGGGCGGCACGGCAGGCATGATATGAGGGGTCCCGAGCGAGCGCATGCAACGCATTTGGCATGTCATGGGGCCCATGGAAAGGTAACGTGAATGCAAGGCAGTCAATCAGAGCCTGGATTCCTACGCCATATCGCCGCCTGCCACACCGCTTCGCTACCGGGCGAACGGGTGGCGTTCCGCATCGTGGAGGACGCGGCCGTGCAGGATGCGCGCGACGTGCCGCCGGTGGGCTGGCTATCGCCGCCCATCGCGGCCGCGCTGGCGGAATTTCCGGAGATCGAGGCCGGGCCGGACGGCGTGACGCTGACCGCCCCCCCTGCCCTGCCGACGATCGCGCGGATCTTGTCGGAACGGGGCCTGCTGCGCTGGCGCGGCGAGGCGTTCGACGTGCGGGCCATGCCAGCCGGGAAGGTCCTGGCGCAGATCGACCGCGGCGCGCTGCCGGTGTTCGGCATCGCCGCCGAGGGCGTGCATGTGAACGGGCTGGTCGGCGATCCGCAGCGACCGGACAGGTTACGGCTGTGGGTTGCCCGGCGGGCGGCCGACAAGTCGCTCGATCCCGGCAAGCTCGACCACATCGTCGCCGGCGGTATCCCCGCGGGGCTGGGGCCGGAGGAAACGCTGGTCAAGGAAGCGATGGAGGAAGCGGCGATCCCGGCCGAACTGGCGGCGCAGGCCCGCCGGGTGGCGGTGCTGTCCTACGCGATGGAACGGCCGGAAGGCCTGCGGCGCGACCGGCTCCACTGCTTCGACCTGTTCCTGCCGGAAGCGTTCACGCCGCATCCGACGGACGGCGAGGTGGCCGGCTTCGAATTGTGGCCGATCGGGCAGGTTCTGCAGGCGGTGCGAGACACCGATGCGTTGAAGTTCAACGTCAATCTGGTCCTGATCGACCTTTTCCTGCGCCTGGGCCTGATCTCCGGCACGTCTGGCGCCGAACTGCGGGCAGCCCTGCAGTCCGGACGCACCTGACCGGGCCGGGGGTTCAGCCCTCGGGCGGGGCCGCGGCGATCGGGATTTCGCGGGCTTCCGGCTGGTCGCCGGTGCCGGGAGGCCGATGCTCGGGACGCGGCTCGACCCTGGCTTCGCCGCGATGCTCGCCACGCGGTTCGCCGCGCTGTTCATTGCGTTTCTGCTCGGGGCGCTGCTGGCCGCGATGCGGGACCTCCTCGCCGTCCTGTCCGCGTTGGCGGCCTTCCTGGCGTGTTTCGGCGCGTTCCTCGGAACCCGGATCCTCGCCCGGCTCGGCGCCGGATGAGTTGGCGTCGCCATAGCGGCGCTGGCCGCCATGCTGCGGGTTGCCCTGCTGCTGGCCGCCCTGCTGGGTTTGCTGAACCGCCTGGTTCATCGCGTTGATAATACGGAAATAATGCTCCGCATGCTGGAAATAGCTCTCCGCCATCACCCGGTCCCCGCCGCTGGTCGCGTCGCGGCCGAGTTGCAGGTATTTCTCGAACAGCTGCTGCGCGGTGCCGCGCACGCGGACATCGGGGCCGCTGCTGTCGAACACGTGGTTCCGGTTCAGCGGGATATTGCCGCCCTGTTGGCGAACCGGACCACCGCCGCCGCCACTACCGCCACTACCGCCCGGACCGCCCCGATGCTGGCGTCCGCGCATGCGTTTCATATTGTTCATTCTAGTCCCGTCGCGCTTTCCTGTTGACGGACCGATGGATAATCCAGGCCTGGAACGCGGCGTTCATGCACCGCCAACCATTTACCAGGCGTTTCTCCCCAGGGTGTTTCTCCCCAGGGCGATTTTCCAGGGGCGTCACCCCGAGAAGAGTTCCTTGGCCAGATTTCAATCCATCGTCGCTGTTACCGGCGAAAGCCTAACCTGCCGGCTATCCCTCGCATAGAGCAAGTGCCGATTCGGCCAGGCAATCCGGAAACCACCGTCCTGCGGCGGTTCCTGCCATAAAGCTAGGTTACCCTCGCTTTGTCGGACTGCCAAACGAAATCTTCCAACCAGCGCCGCAGCCACGGTCCGCCGGAGCGGGTTGTACTTTCCCTGTGGTGGCAGGATCACTACGTATACGGCACGGACGGGCCGCCAGGTCCCATCCCCAACCGAACCCCTGAAAACCCCGCAAACCCTAAAACCTTGGGCGTCGAAACCGGAGCGGCTGATCGTGTATGGCGTGGCGCTGAAGATGCTGTTCGGGGACCGGGTCAAGTATCTTGGCCTGGTCTTCGGCGTCGCCTTCGCCACGCTGCTGATCATGCAGCAGGGCGGGCTGTTCGTCGGCCTGCTGGAACGCACCGCCAGCGTGATCAACGACGCCCAGGAAGCGAATATCTGGGTGATGGACCCGCAGGCCAAATACATCGACACGGTCCGCGCCATGCGCGACACAGAGCTGGCCCGCGTGCGCGGCATACCCGGCGTAGCCTGGGCCGTGCCGCTGTCCAAAGCCACCGCCGCGATCAAGACGCTGGACGGGCGGATCGACAACGCGGCGGTGATCGGCATCGACGACGCGACGCTGATCGGCGCGCCACACCGTTTCCGGATCGGCTCGGTCGAGGATCTGCGCGGCCCGGACGCGATCGCTATCGACCCGGCGGGGTTCAAGCGCCTGTGGCCGGGCGAGCCGATCCTGCCGGGCAAGGAGTTGGAACTGAACGACCACCGCGCCGTGGTGCGCGCGATCGTGGAGGCCTCGCCCGCCTTCACCGCGCCGATCGTGATCTACGCCCGCTACAGCCTGGCCACCAATTTCGTGCCGCAGGGACGCGACCGGCTGTCCTTCGTGCTGGCCCGCAGCCTGCCGGGCCAGAACCCGGACGCGGTGGCGCGGGAGATCGCCGCCCGCACCGGCCTTGGCGCGCTGTCGTCCAACGCCTTCGCCTGGAAGACGATCCGCTACTACCTCGCCAATACCGGCATACCCATCAATTTCGGCATCGTGATCCTGCTCGGCGTCATCGTCGGGGTGGCGATCGTCGGGCTGACCTTCTTCATGTTCGTCTCCGACAACATCCGCCAATACGCGGCGCTGAAGGCCATGGGCGCCACCGGAGGCACCCTGGCGCGGATGGTGCTGCTGCAGGCGGCGGTGGTGGGCGGGATCGGCTTCGCCTTCGGCACCGCCTTCGCCGCGTCGTTCTTCCAGTTCGCCACGCGCCCGGACAGCGAGTTGCGCGGCATGAACCTGCCCTGGTGGATCGTCGGCGTCGTGGCGGTGCTGATGGTGCTGGTATTGCTCGGCGCCACCTTCGCGAGCCTGCGCCGGGTGATGGTGATCGATCCCGCGATCGTGTTTCGGGGCTGAGCATGGCGGGAAGCGAACCGGCCGCCGTGACGCTGCGGGGCGTGACCAAGACCTACGGCGAGGGCGAGACGCTGACACTGGCGCTGCGCGGCGTGGACCTCGACGTGCATTCCGGCGAGATCACCTTCCTGGTCGGCCCGTCCGGCTGCGGCAAGACCACCGTGATCACCGCGATCGCCGGCATGCTCACCCCGGACGACGGCCAGATCACGGTTTTCGGCCACGACATTCGTGCCATGTCGCAGCACGATCTGACCCGGTTTCGCGGCCAGACGACCGGTTTCATCTTTCAGCAGTTCAACCTGCTGCCGGCGCTGACCGCGGCGGAGAACGCCTCCGTGCCGCTGCTGATCGCCGGCCGGCCGGCCGCCGAAGCCACCAGGGCGGCCGCGATGCTGCTGGAGCATCTGGATCTCGGCCCGCACATCAACAAATTGCCGTCGCAACTATCCGGCGGGCAGCAGCAGCGGGTGGCGATCGCCCGTGCACTGGTGCACCAGCCGCGGCTGGTGCTGTGCGACGAGCCCACCGCATCGTTGGACGCCGAGGCCGGGCTGGGGGTGATCCGGCTGCTGCGGGAAGTGGCGCTGGCGCCGGACCGGGCGGTGATCGTGGTGACCCATGACGACCGGATTTTCCCCTACGCCGACCGCATCGCCCACATGGCGGACGGACGGATCCTGGGCGTGGATGCCAATATCGCGAAAGAAGTTTCATGAGTGCAAGATCCAGGTTCCTGAGCATCGGCCTGCCGATCCTCGCCGTGCTGGCGCTGGGGGCCGCCTTCGTCTCGATCAGCCAGAAGACGCCGAAGACCGACCGCGTGGAACCGCGCGAAACCCCGGCCACCCGGCCCGCCGCGGCGAAGGGCGAGATCATCGGCGCCGTCGGGCTGGTGGAAACCCCCGGCCAGCAGATCGCCGTCGGCAGCCATGTCTCCGGCGTGGTCGCCGAGGTACCGGTGAAACCCGGATCGGTCGTGCGAAAGGGCGATCCGCTGTTCGTGCTCGACGGCCGCGCCAACGCCGCGGAGATCGAGGCGCGGCGCCAGGACCTGGCGCAGGCCGAAGCCAGGCTGGCGGATCTGCAAGCCTCCATCCCCGGCATCGCCGCGCAAAAGGATGCGGCTATGGCCGCGGTGCAGGGGGCGGAGGCCGATCTCGCCGACGCGCAGGATCTGGAGCGCATGGGCAACCGCCTGGCCGGCACGCCGGCGATCGCCGAGCGCGAGCTCATCCACCGACGGTTCGCCGCGCGAGATGGCCGCCTCTCGGCTGGCGGAGGCCCAGGCCAGGCTGACGCAAAGCATCGCCGAACTGGCCCGCTACCGGACGAACGGCGCCAATGCCGGGCAGGAAGGTCCGGCGATCCTGACCGCCCGCAGCACCGTGGAACAGGCGCGCGCCGCGCTGGACAGGGCCGAGACGGACAAGCAGTTGCTCACCGCCGAGGCGCCGATGGATGGCACGGTATTGCAGGTGAACATCCGCCCCGGCGAGTTCGCCCAGGCCGGCATGATGACCACGCCTCTGGTGGTGATGGGCGCGCTGTCGCCGCTGAACGTGCGCATCGACATCGACGAGGCCGACATTCCCCGGCTGCGGCCCGGCGCGCGCGCCTGGGCCTCGCCGCGCGGCAGCGGCGAGGTGAAGATCCCGCTGCAGTTCGTGCGCATCGAGCCGCTGGTGACGCCGAAGAAATCGCTGACCGGCGCGGGCGCGGAACGCGTGGACACTCGCGTGCTGACGGTGATCTACAGCTTCAATCCCAAGGACCTGCCCAAAGACGCCGGCGAGATCTTTCCCGGCCAGCAAATGGACATCTTCATCGAGGCCGCGCCGCCCGCCTGACGGTTCAGGTGCGATGGCGCAGGATCAGCGCGCGGGGGATGCCGGCCAGGTCATTGCGCAAGGCGGTCGCGAACCCGGCCGCTTCCGCCAGCGCCGCTACGTCGTGCGCCTGGCCGATGCCAAGCTCGATCACGGCCACGCCCCCCGATGCCAGCAGCGCCGGCAGGGCCGCGAGGATGCGGCGATAGGCGGCCAGGCCGTCCGCGCCGCCATCCAGCGCGCTGGCCGGCTCGTGTTCCGCCACCTCCGGCATCAGGCCTGGCAGGTCGCCCGTGGGGATATACGGCGGATTGGACAGCACGAGGTCGAAGCTCCCCGCCAGCGGCGCGGCCCAGTCGGCGACCAGGAAGGCGGCCCGGTCCGCGAAGCCGAGCGAAGCGGCGTTGCGCGCGGCCAGCAGCGCGGCGCCCGGGACCCGATCGACGCCGACGCCGAATGCGCCCGGAAACTCCTGCAAGGCGGCAATCAGCAGACAACCGGTGCCGGTGCCGAGGTCCAGCACGCGGTGCACGGCGGCCCGGTCCGGAAACGCCTCGAGCGCCGCCTCGATCAGGGTCTCGGAATTGCCGCGCGGTATCAGCGTGTCGGGCGAGACCGCGAATTCCAGGCTCCAGAATTCGCGCTTGCCCAGGATCAGCGCCAGCGGCTCATGCGCGGCGCGGCGGGCGATCAGCGCATCGTAGCCGGGGGCTTCGACGGTCAGATCGCGGTCGCGCAGGATGGTTGCAGATCGGAACGCCGAGCGCGTGGGCGAGCAGCAGGCGAGCTTCCAGGCGGGGGTTGTCGATGCCGGCGGCGCGCAGGGCGGCGGCGGCGCGGTGGAGGAGGGTTAGCAAGGCCAAGGGGCTCTGCCCCCTGGACCCCCGCCAGGAGGCTGGGCCCCCTGGACCCCCATTATTTGGTGCGAGATCAGGATGGGAGCGACGAGGACGATGTCCTCGTCACTCCCCAGCCTGATCCCGCACCAGGTAGCGGGTTCCAAGGGCCTACCGGCCCTTGGCGGGGGTCCAGGGGGCGGAGCCCCTGGCCTTGCTTCCCTTCACTCGTCCGCCGCCAGCCGCGCCGCCTGGTCCTCGGCGGTAAGCTTGTCGATGAACTCGTCCAGATCGCCCTGCATGACCTTGTCGATCTTGTACAGCGTCAGGTTGATCCGATGGTCCGACACCCGCCCCTGCGGGAAATTATAGGTGCGGATACGCTCGGACCGGTCCCCGGTGCCCACCTGGGATTTGCGGTCGGCGGAGCGGGTGGCATGCAGGCTGGCGCGTTGCTGTTCGTACATCCGGGCGCGCAGGATCTTCATCGCCTTGGCGCGGTTCTTATGCTGGCTGCGTTCTTCCTGCATCGCCACCACGATGCCCGTGGGGATATGCGTGATGCGCACCGCGCTTTCGGTCTTGTTCACATGCTGGCCACCGGCGCCGGAGGCGCGATAGACGTCGATGCGCAGGTCGCCCTCGTCGATCTGCACGTCCACTTCCTCGGCCTCGGGCAGCACCGCCACGGTGACGGTGGAGGTATGGATGCGGCCCTGGCTTTCAGTGGCCGGCACGCGCTGGACGCGGTGCACACCGGATTCGTATTTCAACCGGGCGAACACGTTGCGGCCGGTGATTTCGGCAATGCCTTCCTTCAGGCTGCCGAGCCCGGTTTCCTCGAATTCCAGCACCTCGAACTTCCAGCCGCGGCTGTCGGCGTATTTCTGGTACATCGCGAACAGTTCGGCGGCGAACAGCCCGGCCTCGTCCCCGCCGGCGGCGGGGCGGATTTCCAGAATGGCGGAACGCGCGTCGGCCTCGTCCTTCGGCAACAGGGAAACGCGGATTTCGTGCTCCAGCGCCGGGATCTTCTCCTTCAGTTCGAACAGCTCGGCTTCCGCCAGCTCCCGCATCGTCGGGATCGGCGAGCAGCGTCTCCGCTTCCTGGCGCGCCTGCTCGGCGGCGCGCAAATCGCCGATGCGCGACACCACCGGCTCGATATCCGACAGCTCGCGCGAGGCCTTCACGTAGGCGTCGCCGGAAATGCCTTCGCCAAGCAGCGCGCGCAGTTCCTCGGCGCGGGCGGCGATACGGTCGAGTTTGGTCGCTAAGTTCATAGGCTCAGTTTATCGCAGCCGGTCCGCGCTTAGATAGGCCGCGATCTCCGCCAGCTTCACAGCTTCCTGGCTGCCGGTTGCCAGGTCCTTCACCTGGGCGACACCGCGCGCCAGATCGTCCTCGCCCAGGATCACCGCGGCACGTGCGCCGATGCGATTGGCGCGTTCCAGCCGGCGCTTGAGGTTGCCGCGATAGGCCATTTCGGCCCGCTGGCCGGCATGACGCAGCGATTGCAGCACATCCAGCGCCGGGCCTTCGGCGGCATCCCCGACCGGGATGACCGCGACGGCAGCGGCGATCGCGGGCGGCGCGTCGAGCAGCATGCCGAGCCGCTCGATCCCCGCGGCCCAGCCGACGGCGGGGGTCTGCGGCCCTCCCATCTCCGCCACCAGGCCGTTATAGCGCCCGCCGGCCATCACCGTGCCCTGCGAGCCGAGCTTGCCGGTGACGAACTCGAAGGCGGTATGGCCGTAATAGTCGAGGCCGCGAACGATCTGCGGGTTTTCCACGAACGGCACGCCGAAGCGGGTGAGGTGCTGCTTCAAGGTGGCGTAGAACGCGCTGGCCGCCTCGCTCAGATGGGCGTGGATGGTCGGCGCGCCGGCCACGATCCGCTTGTCGCCCTCGTCCTTGGAATCAAGGATGCGCATCGGGTTGCGCTCCAGCCGGTCCAGGCTGTCCTTGGACAGCGACGAGCGGTGGACGATGAAATATTCCACCAGCGCGGCGCGGTAGGCGTCCCGGCTTTCGGTATCGCCGAGGGTGTTGATTTCCAGCATGGTATCCCCGGCGACGCCGAGCGCGGTGAGGATGTCCCAGCCGCAGGCGATCACCTCGGCATCGGCCAGCGGCTCGGCCGGGCCGATCAGTTCCAGTCCGATCTGGTGGAACTGCCGGTAGCGGCCCTTCTGCGGCCGCTCGTAGCGAAACATCGGCCCGGCGTAGAACACTTTCTGCGGCAGGGACTGGGTCAGGCCATTGGTGACCAAAGCGCGGCAGACGCCGGCGGTGCCTTCCGGGCGCAGCGTGATGCTGTCGCCGCCGCGGTCCTCGAAGGTGTACATCTCCTTCATCACCACGTCGGAGGTTTCGCCCAGGGTGCGGGAGAACACGCGCGTGTCCTCGAACACCGGCGTCGACCATTCGTCGAAACCATAGGACGCGGCGATGCGCCGCGCCGTCTCGATCACATGCTGGTGGCGCCGCTGATCCTCGCCGATGAGGTCACGCGTGCCGCGGACAGGTTGCAGGTCGGCCAATTTATTCAGCGGCCTCCAACTCGGCTTTCTTCGCCAGTTCGGCCGCCTTCAGCTCCGCCGCCTTGGCTTCCACCAGGGCGACGATGTGGTCGACCATGCCGGTGTTCTCGATCGTGTGGTCGGTCTTGCCGGCGGCATAGACCATGTGCCGGCCGTTGCCGCCGCCGGTGATGCCGATATCGGTCATCAGCGCCTCACCGGGCCCGTTCACCACGCAGCCGATGATGGACAGCGTCAGCGGCGTCTCGATATGCGCCAGGCGGTCCTCCAGGGTCTGCACCGTCTGGATCACGTTGAAGCCCTGCCTGCGCACAGGACGGGCAGGAGATCACCTTCACCCCGCGATGGCGGATGCCGAGGCCCTTCAGGATGTCCCAGCCAACGCGCACTTCCTCCTCGGGTTCATCGGATAGGGACACCCGCAGCGTGTCGCCGATGCCGGCCCAGAGCAGTGAGCCGAGACCGATGGAGGATTTCACCGTGCCCATGCGCCGCCCGCCGGCCTCGGTGACGCCGATATGCAGCGGGTGGTCGCAAACCTCGGCCAGTTGCTGATAGGCGGCGACGGCGAGGAACACGTCGGACGCCTTCACGCTGATCTTGAACTCGTGGAAATCGTGGTCCTGCAGGATCTTGGCGTGCTCGAGCGCCGATTTCCACCAGGGCCTCGGGGTTCGGCTCGCCGTATTTCTCCAGCAGGTGCTTCTCCAGCGACCCGGCATTGACGCCGATGCGCATGGAGCAGCCATGGTCACGCGCGGCCTGGATCACTTCGCGCACCCGCTCGGCGCTGCCGATGTTGCCGGGGTTGATGCGCAGGCAGGCCGCGCCCGACTGCGCCGCCTCGATGGCGCGGCGGTAGTGGAAGTGGATGTCGGCGACGATCGGCACGTCCACCTGGCGCACGATGTCCTTCAGCGCCAGCGCGCTTTCCTGGTCCGGGCAGGACACGCGGACGATGTCCACCCCGGCCGCCTCCGCCCGCTTGATCTGCGCCACCGTTCCCGCGACGTCGGTGGTCAGGGTGTTGGTCATGGTCTGAACGGTGATCGGCGCGTCGCCGCCGACCGGCACCCGGCCGACATGGATCTGGCGCGACACGCGGCGGGTGATCTGCTGATAGGGGCGGTAGTTCATGGTGTCGCTCTCCGGCTCATGCGATGCAGGCCGCGCCGGCATCGGGGGCGCTGGTGGTCGTTAAACGCTCAGACAATGGGAAACACGGAACGAATACAGCAGAGAATAGGGATCGGCAGGTCCGAGCGCCACCCGGCCGTATGGTTTTGCTGGGATCCCCGGTCCCGTCGAAAGTCAGGCTTCACCGAAAATCCGGGCTACCGGCTGCCAGGCGGGACATAGGCCGCGTCCGCACCCTCCGCCGGCTTCGGTTTCGGCTTCGGCTGTGTCAGGACCACCGGCGCCCCGAGCTTGCCGTCCTTGATCAGGTCCAGGTCCAGCGGCAGATCGCGCCGCGTGATGCCCGCGCCGGACAGTGCGATCGCCTGTGTGCCGTCCAACATGATTTCCATGTTCCCGGCATTGCCGGTGTTCAGCAGCAGTCCCGGCTTGGGCGGAACGGCCCAGCTTTCCCCGGCCTTCAGCACCTTGCGCAGCAGGACCTGCCCCGTGCGGTCGCGCACCTGCAGCCAGACATCGCCGTGGGCCAGCAATGTCAGCCGGGACGCGTCTGGAGACGACGCCGAGGGGGTGACGGCGGGGGTGGGGGCGGCAGGCGGCATCGATGTCTGCACCACCGTCGGCGGCGGAACCGCGCCCGGCACCGGCGGCAGTGGGATCGCCGCGGCGGCGGAGGAGGGCGAGATCGACGATGGCGGTGCCGCTTCAACCGGCGGTACGGCGTCGCCGGCGACCACGGTGGGCGCGCTTGGAGCGGGTACCGACGGGGGCACGGCCTGCTCGGCAAGTGGCGCCAGATGGGCTGGGATCGCCGGCACTACCTCAGCGGGCAGACGGCCTTCGCCGGAAAGCCGGTACCAGCCGACATAGGCGCCGACCGCGAGCAGGGCACCGAGCAGAACCACCGCGCCGGTGGGCCAGCCGCGCTCCGGGGCCGGGACGGGGAAGGCCAGCCGGGTCTGTGCATTGCCCCCGGCGACCTCCACCTTGAACCGGCGCACCAATTCATCCGCGTCCAGACCCAGGGCCTTGCCATAGCTGCGCAGAAATCCGGCGGCGTAGGCCGGCGCCGGCAGCGCCTCGAACTGACCGCTCTCCAGCGCCGCGAGGTACTCCCGGCGGATCCGCAGCCCGTCGGCGCACTCCGCCAACCCCCAGCCCAGGCGTTCGCGCGCCGCGCGCAGATCGTCGCCAACGCGGGACGCGCCCGAAGCTTCCAGCGTTTCAAATCCTGTGCCCGACATCATCTTCCGGCCCTGCATATTCCGGCTCTGCTTATCCCAGCGACGCTTTTCAAACTCTGTTCATTCAAGACAGGGACATCCAAAGCCCGCACGTCCAAGCTTCAGGCTCCATCAAGATCCAGGGCGGCAAGACTGGCAACACCAGCCACGCATCCCTGATCCTGAACAGAGGGCGGGTTCTATACCAGGAGGGGCGTGGTTGCCAACGACCGCAGATTGCCCCGGCTCAATATTGCGGTCTATTCGGGAAGGTCGATGGCGGGAAATGAAACCGTATTGTCATACAAACAACGCCGCCCTCCGGCGCCGCCGGCATCGCGTCAAACCGGCAGCCCGTGTTCGCGCGCCCAGTTCAGGATCGGCTCGCGCAGGCTGGCCTCACCCGCCGCGTTGCGCCGGATGGCGGCCAGGAACGGGCGGAACGCGGACAGATCCAGCTGCGCCAGCAAAGCCTTCACCGGCAGCAACCCCGGCGCGGGCATCGACAGCGAGGTGATGCCCAGCCCGACCAGGGTCATCGCCTCGATCGGCCGCGAAGCCGCCTCGCCGCACAGCGACACCGGCACGCCGGCACCCCGGGCCTCGATCAGCACCGCCTCCAGCAGATCGAGCACCGGCGGCGACAGCAGGTCGTAGCGCCCGGACAGTGCCGGCGAGCCGCGATCGGCGGCAAACAGGAATTGCAGCAGGTCGTTGGAGCCGATCGAGACGAAATCGGCCTCCGCCAGCAGCGTGGGCAGCTGCCAAAGCAGGGATGGCACCTCCAGCATCGTGCCGACGGACAATTCCCCAGGCTCCGGGCGCACCCGCCGCGCCTCGGCCAGCAACAGGGCGCGGGCGGCACGGAATTCGGCGACCGTCGCCACCATCGGGAACATCACCGACAGCTTCCGCCCGCCGGCCGCCAGCAGCAGGGCGCGCAATTGCCGGCGCAGCAGCGCCGGGCGATCGAGGCCGATGCGCAGCGACCGCCAGCCCATCGCCGGGTTCTCCTCGATCGGCGCCGCGCCCGGCAGCAGCTTGTCGCCGCCGAGATCGAGCGTGCGGAACAACACTGGACGGTCGCCGGCGGCGTCCATCACACGGGAATAGATCGCCGCCTGTTCGGCGGTATCGGCAACCGCGCCGCGGGCGAGCATGGCGATCTCGGTGCGGAACAGGCCGATGCCCGCCGCCCCCGTCACGTCCAGTTGGGCGAGTTCCAGGCCCAGGCCCACGTTCAGCATCAGGCTGACCGGCGTGCCGTCGCGGGTAGCGGCGGGACGATCCCGCAGCGCCGCCCAGCCGGCCTGCATGGCGCTGCGCGCCTCCATCGCCCTGGCATAGACCAGCCGAACATCGGTGTCCGGGCGCAGGATCAGCTGACCGGCATCACCGTCCAGCACCGCCTGGTCCTGCGGGCCGGCGGCATCCACCACCCCGCGGATGCCGCCGAGCATCGGCAGGTTCAGCGCCCGAGCCAGAATGGCGGCATGGCCGGAGGGGCTGGCCTCCTCGACCGCCACGCCGGCGATGCCGCGGGCATGCCAGTCCAGCAATTCCGCCGGCCCCAGCCGCCGCGCCAGCAATATGGCGCCTGGCGGCACCGCCTCGTGCGCCGCGACATTGCCCGACAAGGTCCGCATCAGCCGCCCGGCCAGATCCTCCAGATCGGCCAGCCGCTCGCGCAGATAGGGGTCGGTGATGCGGCGCATCCGGTCGCGCAATTCCCCGGCGACACGCTGCACCGCGGCCTCGGCGGAAAGCCCGCCGCGGATCACCTCGCCGACGCGGCGCAGCCAGCCGGCATCGGCGGCGACCAGGCGATAGGCCTCCAGCACTTCGCGCGAGGCCGAGGCATCGGCGCTGTCGGCCGCCTCCGCCGACGGCATCCGCGCCTCGATCAACTCGTCCAGGCCCTGCTGCATCCGCTCGGCCGCCTCGTGCAGGCGCTGCAGTTCGGCCTCGGGGTCGTCGGCCAGCAGCTTGCGCGCGATGTGGAAGCTGCCATGCAGCATGACCGGACCGATGGCGATGCCGGCCACCAGCGTGGTGCCGGGAAACACCCGCGGCAGCGTACCGGCCAGGCCCTCATCCGCGCCGTCGGCCTGGCCCGACGCCGCCAGAACCTCGGCCAGCAGCATCGACACGGTTTCCAGCACGTCCACTTCATCGTCGCTGTAGTGGCGCGGGGTGCGGTTCTGCACCGCCAGCACGCCCAGCATGCGCCCGGCGCGGCGCACCGGCACGGCCAGCAGCGAGGCATATGGCTCCTCGCCGGTTTCCGGGCGATAGGCAAAGGCGGGGTGGTTCTGCGCGTCCGGCAGGTTCTCCACCGTAGCGGTGGCCGCGCACAGCCCGATGATACCCTCGCCGACGCGCAGCCGGGTGCGCCCGACCGCGTTCGGGTTCAACCCCTCGGTCGCCGCCAGTTCCAGGATGTCGCCGGGACGCTGGACATAGATCGAGCAGACCTCGCTCACCAATTCGCTGGCCACCAGGCGAACCAATTCCGCCAGCGGCGCGGCATAGGGCTGGCATCCGGGGTCGCATGCCCGACGCCATCAGCTCGCGCAGGCGCGACAGCAGACGGCGCGGGGTGGTCATCTGACCGCCATCCGGAAGCGGGGTCGGCCGGCAGGTCTTCGGCGCTGGAGCGTCGGAACTGCCGCGATGCACGGTCGCGACGGCGTTTCCTCCTTCCCAGCACCAAATCCTCGCCGGCCCTCCGCGCAGACTTTCCGGACGGACACTAGGTAGATCGACCGCGGGCGGCCAGCGCGGTCACCGCCTGGTCGACCAGTTCGGCGATCACCTCGGCGACCGACTGCTCCGCGGTCACCATGCCGACAGACTGGCCCGCCATTACCGACCCGGTATCCACGTCGCCCTCGATCACCGCGCGGCGCAGCGCGCCGGCCCAGAAATGCTCGATTTCCAGCTGCGCGGCTTCCTTGGTCAGTTCGCCGGACTGGAACCGCGCCAGCGTCTCGCCCTGGTGCGTCAGGAAGCGCTTGGTGCCCTCGTTGACCAGCCCGCGCACCGGGATCACCGGAAAGCGTTCGTCAAGCTGGATGGACGGCAGGGCATCGCGTGCGTTGGCACGGATGAAGGCACGCTTGAAGTTGGCATGGGCGATGCTGTCGGTGGTCGCGGCGAAGCGGGTGCCGAGCTGGGCACCGGACGCGCCCATCTCCAGATACGACAGAATAGCTTCGCCACGGCCCAGCCCGCCGGCGACGAACACCGGCACGTCGCGCATATGCGGCAGGATCTCCTGCGCCAGCACGGTCAATGAAACCGGGCCGATATGGCCGCCGGCCTCGGAGCCCTCGATCACGATGGCGTCGGCGCCCGAGCGGACCAGCCGCTTGGCCAGCACCAGCGCCGGGGCGAAGGCGATCAGCCTGGCGCCGCCATCCTTCACCGCGCGCACCGCGCCGCCGGGCGGAATGCCGCCGGCCAGCACGATATGGCCGATCCTGGCGTCCAGGCAGACGCGGACCAGATCGTCCAGCTGCGGATGCATGGTGATCAGGTTGACGCCGAACGGCTTGCCGGTGAGCGCCTTGGTGCCGGCGATCTCCTTTTCCAGCAGCTCCGGCCCCATCGCGCCGCAGGCGATCACGCCGAAACCGCCGGCGTTGGACAGCGCAGCGACCAGATGCCGCTCGCTCACCCAGCTCATCGCGCCGCCAAGGATGGCGACCTCGCTGCCGAGAAAGCTCGTTCCGCGCGACCACAGCCGGTCCAGTTCAGTCCGGGCGGCTACACGGGCCGGATCGGGATGCAGGATATCAGGCGGCATCGAGGCCATAAGCGGTATGCAGCGCGCGCACGGCCAGTTCCGTGTAATCGGCTGCGATCAGCACGCTGACCTTGATCTCGCTGGTGGAAATCACCTGGATGTTGATCGCCTTGTCGGCCAGCGCGCGGAACATCGTGTTGGCGACGCCGGCGTGGCTGCGCATGCCGGTGCCGACCACGCTGATCTTGGCGACCGAGGGGTCCGCGATCGCCTCGGCATGGCCGATCTGGCGGCTGTGCCTCCGCCAGGGTCGCCTGCGCGCGCGGCAAATCGGCCTTGCCGACGGTGAAGGTCAGGTCGGTCATGCCGTCGGCCGAGAGGTTCTGCACGATCATGTCGACATTGACGTTGTGCTCCGCCAGTGCGCCGAAAATGGCCGCGGCGATGCCCGGCCGGTCCGGAATGCGCCGCAGGGTGATCTTCGCCTCGTCGCGGGAATAGGCGATCCCCGATACCATCTGCTTTTCCACGATCTCGTCCTCATCCACTACCAGGGTGCCGGCATTGTCGCCGTCGAGCGGATCGCTCGGATCCATCTCCACGAAGCTCGACAGCACCCGCACCCGCACCCGCTCGTTCATCGCCAGTTCGACGCTGCGGGTCTGCAACACCTTCGCACCGACCGAGGCGAGTTCCAACATTTCCTCGTAGGCGATCTTGTCCAGCTTGCGCGCCTTGCTGACGATTCTGGGGTCGGTCGTGTAGACGCCATCCACGTCGGTATAGATATCGCAGCGATCGGCCTTCAACGCCGCGGCCAGCGCCACCGCCGAGGTATCCGAACCGCCGCGCCCCAGCGTGGTGATGCGATGGTCCGGGCCGATGCCCTGGAACCCCGACACGACCGCCACCTGGCCGAGCGCCATGCGCCGGATCAGCTCGGTGCCGTCGATGCCCATGATCCGCGCCTTGCCGTGCGCGTCATCGGTCTGGATCGGGATCTGCCAGCCCTGCCAGGACCGTGCATCGACGCCACCTTCCTGCAAGGCAATCGCCAGCAGCCCGGTCACCACCTGCTCGCCGGTCGCCACCACCGTGTCGTATTCCCGCGCATCGTGCAGCGGCGCCAGCGCCTGACACCAGCCAACCAGCTGGTTCGTGGCGCCGGACATGGCGGAGACGACGACGGCGACCTCATGACCGCGCCCCACTTCGCGCGCCACCCGGGCGGCGACATTGCGGATGCGGTCGAGGTCCGCGACGGACGTGCCGCCGAACTTCATCACGATGCGGGCCATGGCGGTCGGGTCTTGCTCCGGGTTGGCTTTTAGCGGGTTGCGCGCTTTGCCAGGTTGCGCGCTTTGCTGGGGGCGCACACATACTGGTGCTGGGTTTGAGGAGCAACCATGCAGGACACGTCCATCGTTCCGGAGGAGGTGGCGCGGTTCGACGCGCTGGCCTCGCGCTGGTGGGATCCGAACGGGCCGATGCGCCCGCTGCACCGCATGAACCCGGCGCGGATCGACTGGATCACGGCCAGGATCGGCCGGCACTTCGCCGATTGTGATGCCCGGCCGGCCGCCACACGGGTGTTGGATGTCGGCTGCGGCGCCGGGTTGGCGGCGGAGGCCTTGTCGAAGCGTGGCTACCCCGTTCTGGGCATCGACGCCGCCGGCGAGGCGATCGAGGCGGCGCGGGCGCATGCCGGCCGGCCTGGGCCTGGAACTGGACTATCGCGCCGCCACGGCGGAAGCCCTGCTGGCGGAAGGCCTGCGCTTTCCGGTCATCACCGCGCTGGAGGTGATCGAGCACGTGGCCGACCCCGACGCGTTCCTGCGCACCCTGGCCGACCTGCTGGAGCCGGGCGGGCTGCTTTTCCTGTCCACGCTGAACCGCACCCGCCGGTCCTTTGTCGTGGCCAAGCTCGGCGCGGAGTATCTGCTGCGGCTGCTGCCGGCGGGCACGCATGACTGGAAGAAATTCATCACCCCAGCCGAACTCGGCGCCGGGTTGCGCCGGGCCGGGCTACGCGTTCAGGACATGGCGGGCCTGTCCCCCGCGCCGCTGGCAGGCGGCTGGCGCGCCGGGCACGACCTGACCGTGAACTACATCGCGATGGCCGGGAAACCTTAACCCCGCAAGCCCGGCAGGCCGCCTATTCCAGGGTAAATCCCACCTTCAGGGTGACCTGATAGCGGTTCACCTTGCCGTCCGCGATATTGCCGCGCATCTGCACAACCTCGAACCAGCCAAGATGGCGCAGCGAACCGGACGCCTTGGCGATGGCATTCTCGATCGCCATGGAAATGCTCTTGTCCGAGGTGCCAACGATCTCGACGACCTTGTAGACCGGATCCGACATGTTCAACTCCCTGCGGCCGCTTCTTCTGCGGGAGTCCCGGCATGGGCGGCCGCGCCGATGGTTCAGCGGATTTTTCACGAACAAGCCTGGACGCACAGGGACAGCCACGCTGCGCCTGCCGGGAATGTGGGCCCAATGGGGCCGGGTATTCAATGGTTTTCGCGAGGATCGCCGTCGCAGCGGCGACGCCGAGAGCGGTCAGCTGTCGGCGCGGGGCAGCCAGGGGATGGCGGCCACCTCAATTCCTTCTTCCGACAGCTTTTCCGCCTGTTCGGGCGTCGTCTCGCCGTAGATCCCGCGCTTACCGCTCTCGCCGCGATGGATCTTGCGGGCCTCGTCGGCGAATTGCGGGCCGACATAGTCGCAGTTCTTCTCCACCTCCGCGCGAACTCGCTGCAGCATGGCGCGGACATGATCGGGCATCTTGCCGCCGGCAGCCAGCGGCAGGCTTTCCGGGCCGGAGGCCGGAACCGGCACGGGAGGCAGTATCTCGGGTTCGGCGCTGCGGCGTTTGCTCGGCACATGCGGCGCCATCAGGGCGCGCTCCACCTTCACCGCGCCGCAGGTCGGGCATTCGATCAGCCCGCGCTTGGCCTGCCGCTCGAAACCGGCACTGTCCTTGAACCAGCCATCGAACTCGTGGCCCTGATCGCAACGCAGCTGGTAGTGGATCATGCTCCCAATCCGGAAAAATCGCCCCTTGGCCTATCCAAGACCGCAACCTTGGCACTCAAGGCAACGGAGTGCCAGCGCTAGATGACGCCAGGATGATAACAACCCGACGGTTCGGCCGGGATCAGGCCGCCTTCAGCAGCGGATCGAGCTTGCCGGCCCGGTCCAGCGCAACCAGGTCATCGCAGCCCCCGACATGCGTGCCGCCGATGAAGATCTGCGGCACGGTGGTGCGCCCGCCCGAGCGGCGCACGGCATCGGCGCGTTCCTGCGAGCCGTTCGGGGCATGGATCTCACGGAATTCGACCCCCTTGGCCTGCAGCAGGTTCACTGCGCGGGCACAGTAGGGGCACCAATCCTGAACATAGACGTCGATCTCGGGCATCAGAAATCTCCTTCAGGGAAAGAAAATCGGGATAATCGCCCGCTTCCGCAAGGGGCCGCTCACTCCAGACGTGGATCGGGCACCCGGGCCGCCACCAGCACGTCGACCGCCACCGCCCCCGCGCGAAGCAGGGCGGCGGCGCATTCGTTGGCGGTGGCACCGGAGGTCATCACATCGTCGATCAGTAGCACCCGCGCCCCGGCGATCCGCCGCAGGCGGGAGGCGCGCGCCACGAACGCTCCCTGCACCTCCGCCGCCCGCGCCTCGGCCGATTTGTCGCCGAGTGACTTCGTCGCCCGAATCCGCACCAGCGCGTCCGGCTGCACCGGGATGCGGGATCGGCGGGCGATGGCGCAGGCCAGCAGGGCCGCCTGGTTATAGCGCCGCTGGAACAGCCGGCGCCGGTGCAGCGGCACCGGCACCAGCAGATCCGTCCGGGCCAGCAACATCGCCTCCGGCGCGCACCATCAGCGGCGCCAGCGCGGCGGCCAGGTCGGTCCGGTCGGCATGCTTCAGCGGCAGGATCAGCCGACGCGATTGCGGGTCGTAGCGCAGAGCGGCCCGCGCCTGCCCGAACACCGGCGGCAGCAGGACGCAGCCCGGACATAGCCGCTCCGCCCCGCCCAGCGCCGCCCCCTGGGAAGCCATCATGAACGGCACGCCGCAGCGCGAGCAACAGGGATCGGAGACGAAGCCTGTCAGGCGAAAGCAGTCGACGCAAAGCTGGCCAGGCACCTGCACCGGCTGGTCGCAGGTGGCGCAGTTCGGCGGCAGCAACAGATCCAGCAGGCCGCGCCCTGCGAACCGGGCGCCCTTTCCCAGGCGGGCATTCAGTCGCGCGAAGCCGCTAATGTCCAACGCCGAAATGAACGGTGCCGTCACGGACGATCTCGTGCACGAGGTCGATCTCCCAGGACAGATAGGCGTGCATCGCTTCCTCCACGCCGGAATTGCGATCATAGGGTCGCAAATAGAAATCCACGCAATCCTTGTCCGCCGGAGCGGCGCGATCCTTCGTCAGCGCGTGGCCGGCGGCCTTCCAGGCGGCGGTGCCGCCCTCGAGCACGCGCACCTCCGCGCCGGTCAGCCCGCGCAGCTCGGCCGCGGCAAGCGCCGCCAGCATCGCGTCCGGCGCCGCGACCACTACCTGCTTCGCGTCCGCCAGTTGCGCGCCCAGCGCCGCGAGCCGGGTGCGGATGCCCCAGATCGCGCCTGGGATGTGCCCGTCGCGGTAATCGATGCTGCGGGCGAGATCGACCACCACCGTGCCGGGCGCCATCAGCAACGCGGCCAGGCCGGCGACATCGATCATGGCGACCACCGGCTTTTCCGGCTCGGCGAGCGCCGGCGCCGAGCCGCGCAGCGCGTTCAGGCCGCCCTCGACCACGAACACATCCTGATGCCCCATCTGCCGCAGCCAGGCGGCGGACATCCGCGCCCGTACGCCGGTGTCGCACAGCAGCACGATCCGCGCGCCGCGCACGCCGATCCAGGTATCCGTCGCCTGCACCAGTTGCCCGCCCGGCGCGTTGCGGCTGCCCGGCCGGTAGCCGGCGCGGAATTCAGCGGGATCGCGCACATCCAGCACATACAGGGTGCGGTGCGGGTCCATCTCGAAGCGGGAAAGCTCGGCCGGCGAGATCACCCGCACACCGGATGCATCGGCGAAGGCGGTTGCCCGGCGCAGCGCCTCGGCGGCGGTCTGCGGCGTGCCGGGGATGAATTTGTCGGTCCGGCCACGGTCGCAGGTCAGCCCGGCCAGCTCCCAGCCCATCGTGCCGTTGCGCAGCGCCACCACCTTGTTGGGGATGCCGGCCCGGCGCAGGCTTTCCGCGCCCATGATGCTGCGCGTGCGCCCGGCGCAGTTCACCACCACCAGCGTGTCAGGGCTCGGCACCAGATCCCCGATGCGATAGGCCAGTTCCCCGCCCGGCACGCTGATCGCGGTGGGAATGGTCATGCGGGCGAATTCCTCCGCCGTGCGGCTGTCCAGCACCACCATGTCGCGCCCGGCGTCGATCCATTGCTTCAACACCGGCGCGTCCACGCTCTCCGTGCCGTAATGGTGCTCGACCCATTCGCCGAACGCCTTGGACGGCACATTGACGCCGCTGAAAAGCACATAGCCCGCCGCTTCCCAGGCCTTGGTGCCGCCGGCCAGGACGGCAACATCGGTGCAGCCGATGCTCTCCAGATAGGCCGCAAGCTTTTCCGCCAGGCCGCGCCCATCATCGGTGCACACCACGCGCGTGCCCCGCCGCGGCAGCAGCGCCGGCGCGCGGATTTCCGCCCGCGACAACGGGCAGGGAATGGCCCAGAACAGATGCGAGGCGCCGAACTCGCCCTCCTCGCGCGCATCCAGGATGGCGAGCTCCTGCCCGTCCTCGATCCAGCCCCGCAGCGTCTTCGCATCGACCGTCTTCATGACAACCTCCCCCGCCCCTTCCCGAAACCTCGGCGCGTCCCGAAACCTAGGCGCGAGCCCAAACGCTTGGCAATTGCGCCGCCGCACGGCACAGAGGGCGTATGAGCGACCCGATGCAGATTTTCGACCGCCAGGCGGTCCGCCGCCACCGCGACCGAGCGGCGAGGTCGGTGGGACAGGTCGCCGACATCCTGCGGGACGCCGCGGACCGGCTGCTCGACCGGCTCGACGACACCACGCGCCGCTTCGGCCAGGCGCTGGAAATCGGCGGTCGCGGCATCATCGCGCCGATGCTGCGCGCGCGCGGCATCGAGGTGGTCAGCTGTGACCTCTCGGCGGCGATGGCCGCGTCAAACGGCGGCCTGTGCGTCGCCGCGGACGAGGAATGTCTGCCCTTCGCTGCGGCCTCGTTCGATCTGGTGGTCGCCAGCCTGTCGCTGCACTGGATCAACGATCTGCCCGGCGCGCTGCTGCAGATCCGCCAGGCGCTGCGCCCGGACGGGCTGTTCCTCGCCAGCATCCCCGTCCTCGGCACCCTGGCCGAACTCCGCAGCGCGCTGACCGAAGCCGAGGCCGAGATCACCGGCGGCGCCGCGCCACGGGTTTCCCCCTTCCCCGATTTGCGCGACTGCGCCGCCCTGCTGCAGCGCGCGGGCTTCGCCCTGCCGGTGGCTGACATCGAAGAGATCAAGCTGCTGTATGCCGACCCCTTCGCCCTGCTGCGCGACCTTCGCGCCGGGGGTGAAACCAATGCGGTGCGCGAACGCGACCGCCGCATCCCAACCCGCGCCCTGTTCCCCGCCGCACTCGCCCGGCTGGCATCGGACGGTGGCCGCACACCCGTTACGTTACGCCTGGCGATGCTGACCGGCTGGGCCCCTGCGCCTACCCAACCCAAGCCGGCCGAACGCGGCAGCGCCAGCGTGTCGCTCGCCGAAGTCTTGAGAAAGGAATCTCCCTAGCCAGAGGTGACGAAAATTTCATTGCCAACCTGCGGCCGAAATGCGATAGCCTGCGCGCTCGATCTTATAACAAAACAAATAACCAAATTCGGGAACAGCAACAGGAGGCTGCCATGGTCGATCCGGACAAGCTCAACAACGTTATCGGACAGATGCTGACAGATCTCGGTGGCGCGTTCAGCGTGTCGCTGGTGCGTATCGGCGACAGGCTCGGGCTCTACAAGGCGCTGAACGACGGCGGCCCGATGAGCAGCGCGGAACTTGCCGCAAAGGCTTCGATCGCCGAACGCTACGCCCGGGAATGGCTGTCGCATCAGGCGGCGTCCGGCTACCTCGCCTACGACCCGGCGACGCAAAAATTCTCGCTGCCGGAAGAACAGGCGATGATCTTCGCCAACGCTGACAGCCCTGTGTACATGCAGGGCGCCTTCGACATCGCCTCCGCGATGATGGAGAACCAGAACCCGGTAGAAGCGGCCTTCAAGACCGGCAAGGGCGTCGGCTGGGGGGATCAGGCCGGCTGCCTGTTCTGCGCCACCGGCCGCTTCTTCCGCCCGGGCTATCAGAACAATCTGGTATCGGGCTGGCTGCCGCAGCTGCACGATACGGTGGCCAAGCTGGAGCAGGGCGCGCAGGTTGCCGATGTCGGCTGCGGGCACGGCTTCTCCACTGTCATCATGGCCAAGGCTTTCCCGAAATCCCGTTTCATCGGGTACGACTTCCATCCGGGCTCCGTCGCACAGGCGAAGGTGCACGCGCAGCAGCACGGCGTGACGGCGAACACCCACTTCGAGGTGGCCATGGCCTCGGACTTCCCGGCCAAGGACCTCGATCTCGTTACCTTTTTCGACTGCCTGCATGACATGGGCGATCCCGTGGGGGCCGCGAAGCATGTGCGCCAGGCGCTGAAGCCGGACGGCACCTGGATGGTCGTGGAGCCGATCGCCGGCGACAATCTGGAAGACAATCTCAACCCGGTGGGGCGGCTGTACTACGCGGCCTCGACAATGATCTGCGTGCCGACCTCGCTCGATCAGCCGGTCGGCGCCGCGCTCGGCGCCCAGGCCGGGTTCGCACGGCTGAAGGACACGATCGGCAGCGGCGGCTTCTCCCGGGTTCGCCGCGCCACCGACACGCCGTTCAACATGATCCTGGAAGCCCGGCCTTAAGATCGGCGGCCCTCCGGGGCCGCAACCGGCCCACGCAAGGCCTGTTGCCTTGCCGCGTCGCGGCGGACGGACCATGTTTGCCTCAGCGTCCAAGCCCAAACCCATGAGCGCGGCCGGCCGTTATACGGCATTGGCCGGCGCGAAGCCGTGGGTACGGGCCTGGATTCCGGATTTTCGGATGCAGGAAAGAGGCAGGCCATGAACGCTCCATTTGACGCGATCGATCCATCCCAGATGAAATTCGCCGTCGGCCAGCCGGTCCCGCGCAAGGAGGACCCCACCCTGCTGCAGGGCCGCGGCCGCTATTCCGACGACCTCAACCTACCCGGCCAGGCCTATGGCGTCGTCGTGCGTTCCCGCGTCGCGCATGGCCGTATCCTGGGCATCAACACCGAGGACGCGCGCGCCATGCCGGGCGTGCTCGCCATCTACACCGGCGCTGACCTCACCGCCGGCGGCATCGGCCTGATGCCGAAGGGCATGAGCGCCAAGAACCGCGACGGTTCGGACATGAACAAGCCCGACCAGCCCGTCCTGACCCAGGACAAGGTCCGCTATGTCGGCGACCCCGTCGCCTTCGTGGTGGCGGAGACCGCCAAGCAGGCCAAGGACGCGGCGGAGATGGTGTTCCTCGACATCGACACCCTGCCCGCCGTCACCGACGCCCGCGCCGCCGCCGCGCCCGGCGCGCCGCTGGTGCACGAGACGGTAGCCAGACAACATCATCCTCGATTTCCACTACGGCCAGCCGGAAGAGGTGGAAAAAGCCTTCGCCGCCGCCGCCCACATCACCCGGATCAGCCCGCGCAACAACCGCATCGTGGTCGCCCCGATGGAGCCGCGCTCGGCGCTGGCCGATTTCGAGGACGGCCGCTACGTGCTGCGCCTGGGCTGCCAGAGCGCCTTCGGCATGCGCGACCTGCTGCGCATCCCGCTGAAGGCCGAGCGCGAGCAGGTGCGCGTGCTGATCGGCAATGTCGGCGGCTCGTTCGGCATGAAGTCCTCCTGCTACCCCGAATACATTGCCGCCCTGTTCGCCGCCCGCGCGCTGGGCCGGCCGGTGAAATGGACCGACGAACGCTCCGACAGCTTCCTTTCCGACAGCCACGGCCGCGATCACGACATGACGCTGGAACTGGCCCTGGACAAGGACGGCCAATTCCTCGCGCTGCGCACCACCGGCTACGGCAATATCGGCGCCTATCTCTCGAACGGCACCATCATCCCGCCCACCCAGAACGTGGTGAAGAACTCCATCAGCGTCTACCGCACGCCACTGATCGACATCGCCACCAAGGTCGTGTTCACCAACACCACCCCCGTCGGCGCCTATCGCGGCGCCGGCCGGCCGGAGGCGAACTACTACATGGAACGGCTGATCGACCTTGCCGCCCTGGAGATGGGCATCGACAAGGTGGAAATGCGCCGGCGCAACCACATCGGCGCGGACCAGATGCCCTACGCCACGCCCACCCGCAACGAATACGACAGCGGCGATTTCCCCGGCCTGTTCGACAAGGCGCTGGCGCTGGCCGACTGGGACAATTTCGCCCAACGCAAGATCGCCAGCCGCAAACTGGGCAAGCTGCGCGGGCGCGGCATCGGCCAATATTTGGAAGTCACCGCCGCTCCGGCCAACGAAATGGGCGGCATCCGCTTCGAGCCGAACGGCGACGTCACCATCATTACCGGCACTCTCGACTACGGCCAGGGCCACGCCACCCCCTTCGCCCAGGTGCTGGCGCGCGAGCTTGGCGTGCCGTTCGAAAAAATCCGCCTGCTGCAGGGCGACAGCGACGAACTGATCGCAGGCGGCGGTACCGGCGGCTCCAAATCCATCATGACCTCCGGCGCCGCGATCATCGAAGCCAGCCAGATCTGTATCGAAAACGGCCGCAAGATCGCCGCCCATGTGCTGGAAGCGGCGGTGGCGGATATCGAATTCTCCACCGGCCGCTTCACCATCGCCGGCACCGATCGCGGCATCGGCATCATGGAACTGGCGACCAAACTGCGCGAGGGCATCCCCCTGCCCGCGGACGTGCCCACCACGCTGGACGTGGCGCATATCTTCAAGGGCTCGCCCTGGGCCTACCCGAATGGCTGCCACATCGCCGAGGTGGAAGTGGACCCGGAAACCGGCGTGGTGGACGTGGTGCGCTATGCCATGGTGAACGATTTCGGCGTGGTGATTAACCCCATGCTGGTCGAGGGCCAGGCGCATGGCGGCATCGCCCAGGGCATCGGCCAGGCGCTGCGCGAGCACGTCGTCTACGACGAGGACGGCCAGATCATGACCGGCTCCTACATGGACTACGCCATGCCGCGGGCCGACGACCTGCCCTGGATCGCCTTCGGCAGCCACAACGTGCCGGCCACCACCAACCTGCTCGGCGCCAAGGGCTGCGGCGAGGCCGGCTGCGCCGGTGCGCTGCCGGCGGTGATGAACGCCCTGGTGGACGCACTTTCCGAGTACGGCATCCGCCATATCGACATGCCCGCCACGCCGGAAGTGGTCTGGCAGGCGATCGAGGCGGCCAAGGCCAAAAGCGCGACCTGACAAGCGGTTAGCACCCTCTCAGCGGCACTGCATGGCAACCGTCACAATGTGGCGGTTGCGTGGCGGGCGCCGCCGCCCCATCTTCTGCCCAACGAACACCTCCTGAGGGGAGCACGGCCACTCATGCGTCAGCACAGACTGGTTCTCTGCACGCCGGAACGGGAGTTGTCCCCTCTGGTCGGCACCGTATGGGCCACCATGCGCCACGAAGCGGCCGCCGTCGCCTCGCGCGAGCCGGTGTTGGCCCGGCTGATCGACGAGCAGATCCTGCGCCATGGCTGCTTCGCTGAAGCGCTCACCGCCGTCCTCGCCCGCCGCCTCGCCGTCCCCGCGCTGGATGCCTGGGTGCTGTCGGACCTGGTCCGCGACGTGCTGGACGAGGAACCGGCGATCATCGACGCGGCCGCCTTCGACCTGGCCGCGATCCGTGAGCGCGACCCCGCCTGCCCCGACCTCCTCACCCCGATGCTGTATTTCAAGGGCTATCAGGCGCTGCAGGCCTACCGCGTCGGCCACCGGCTCTGGCAGATGGACAAGATCCACCTCGCCCGCCACCTGCAAAGCCGCATTTCCGAGGAATTCGGCGTCGACATCCACCCCGCCGCCCGCATGGGCCGCGGCATTCTGATCGACCACGCCACCGCGCTGGTGATCGGCGAGACCGCCGTGGTCGAGGACGACGTATCCATCCTGCACAGCGTCACCCTCGGCGGCACCGGCAAGGAATGTGGCGACCGCCACCCGAAGATCCGCCGCGGCGTGTTGCTCGGCGCCGGCTCCACGGTGCTCGGCAATATCGAGGTCGGCGAAGGCGCCAAGATCGGCGCCGGCAGCGTGGTGCTGACCTCGGTCGACCCCTTCACAACCGCCGCCGGCGTGCCGGCCCGCATGATCGGCCCCAAGCTTACCACCGCCGCGGCGCTGACCATGGAACAGACCATGCCCGTCTCGGGCAACTAACGGCCGGGCGGCGACGGCCGCCAGGCCGCGGACTACCCGCGCAGCGCCGTCACCATCGTGCTGCCCAGCGCCGCCGGGCTTTCGGCCACGTGAATGCCGGCCAGGCGCATCGCCTCGAACTTCGCCGCCGCCGTGTCCCGCCCGCCGGAGATCACCGCGCCGGCATGGCCCATCCGCCGGCCTGGAGGCGCCGTGGCGCCGGCGATGAACCCCACGGTCGGCTTCTTCACCTTGTTCGCCGCCAGGAACTCCGCCGCCAAAATCTCGCTCTGGCCGCCGATCTCACCGATCATGATGATCTGCTTCGTCTCCGGGTCGGCGAGGAACATCTCCAGCACCTCGATGAAGTCCGTCCCCTTCACCGGATCGCCGCCGATGCCGACGCAGGTGCTCTGCCCCAGCCCGGCCGCGGTGGTCTGCGCCACCGCCTCATAGGTCAGCGTGCCCGAGCGCGACACGATGCCCACGCTGCCGCGCCGATGGATGTGGCCCGGCATGATGCCGATCTTGCAGGCATCGGGCGTGATCACACCGGGGCAGTTCGGCCCGATCAGGCGGGATTGGCTGCCGGTCAGCGCGCGCTTCACCCGCACCATGTCCAGCACCGGAATGCCCTCGGTGATGCAGATGATCAGCGGGATTTCCGCATCGATCGCTTCCAGGATCGCATCGGCGGCAAAAGGCGGCGGCACATAGATCGCGGTGGCATCGGCCCCGGCCTTCTCCACCGCCTCGGCCACGGTGTCGAACACCGGCAGGTCCAGATGCTTCGTGCCGCCCTTGCCCGGCGTCACGCCGCCGGTCATCTTCGTGCCGTAGGCGATCGCCTGTTCCGAGTGGAACGTGCCCTGCGCCCCGGTGAATCCCTGGCAGATCACGCGCGTGTTGGCATCGACGAGAACGGCCATTATGCGGCTTCCTTCACGGCCTTGACCACCTTCTCGGCGGCATCGGCAAGATTGTCGGCGGAGATGATCGGCAGGCCGGACTTGGCCATGATCTCCTTGCCCAGCGCCACGTTGGTGCCTTCCAGCCGCACCACCAGCGGCACGCTGAGCTGCACTTCCCGCGCCGCCGCCACCACGCCCTCGGCGATCACGTCGCAGCGCATGATGCCGCCGAAGATGTTGACCAATATGCCTTCGACGTTGGGATCGGACAGGATGATCTTGAACGCCGCGGAAACCCGCTCCTTCGTCGCGCCGCCGCCAACATCGAGGAAGTTGGCCGGCGAGGAACCGTACAGTTTGATGATGTCCATCGTCGCCATGGCGAGGCCGGCGCCGTTCACCATGCAGCCGATCTGGCCATCCAGCGCCACGTAGTTCAGCGCGTATTTGGCGGCTTCCAGTTCCTTCGGGTCTTCTTCCGCCTCGTCGCGCAGCTTCTCGATCTCGGGGTGGCGATACAGCGCGTTGTCGTCGAAGCTGACCTTGGCATCCAGCGCGATCACATCCCCCGCACCGGTCACCACCAGCGGATTGATCTCGACAATGGCGCAGTCGAGCTCGATGAAGGCGCGGTACATCGCCAGCACGAATTTGGTGAACGTGCCGATCTGCTTGCCTTCCAGGCCCAACCCGAAGGCCAGCTTGCGGGCATGGAAGCCGGAAATGCCGGAAGCCGGATCGACGCCGACGCGCAGGATCTTCTCCGGGTTGTGTTCCGCCACATGCTCGATCTCCATCCCGCCCTCGGTGGAGGCGATGATGGTCACGCGCGAACTGTCGCGATCCACCAGCAGCGACAGGTACAGCTCCCGCTTGATGTCGCAGCCGGCCTCCACATAGACGCGATGCACGCGCTTGCCGTGTTCGCCGGTCTGTTTCGTAACCAGCGTATGGCCGATCATCGCCTCGGCGGCGGCGCGCACCTCGGCCGGCGATTTCGCCAGCCGAACCCCGCCCTTGCCGGCAGGATCGTCGGCGAAATGCCCAGCGCCACGCCCGCCGGCGTGGATCTGGGATTTCACCACATAGACCGGGCCGGGAAGTTTCCCGGCCGCTGCTTCGGCTTCTTCCGGCGTCCAGGCGACGAAGCCGTCCAGCACGGCGACGCCGTACGTCTTCAGCAACTCTTTCGCCTGGTATTCATGGATGTTCATGGCGCCGGCCTTCTGGTTGGTGGATCAGGCGATCAGCTTCTTCGCGGCATCGACCAGTTCCCGCACCGCGGCGCAGGACTTGTTGAACGCGGCCTGCTCGTCGGGGTTCAACTTGATCTCGACGATCCGCTCGATACCATTGCCGCCGATCACCACCGGCACGCCGACATACATGTCCTTCTGGCCGTATTCGCCGGTCAGGTACGCCGCGCACGGCAGCACCCGTTTCTTGTCCAGCAGATACGCCTCCGCCATCGCGATCGCCGAGGCCGCCGGCGCGTAGAACGCGCTGCCGCGCTCCAGCAGCTTGACGATCTCGCCGCCGCCATTGGCGGTACGTTCGCAGATCGCGTCGATCTTTTCCTTCGTCGTCCAGCCCATCTCGATCAGGTCGGGAACCGGAATGCCGGCGACGGTGGAATAGCGGGTCAGCGGCACCATCGTGTCGCCATGGCCGCCGAGCACGAAGGCGGTCACGTCCTCGACCGACACGTTGAACTCATGCGCCAGGAACAGGCGGAAGCGCGAGCTGTCCAGCACCCCGGCCATGCCGACCACCTTGTTCGCGGGCAGGCCGGACTTCTCCTTCATCACCCACACCATCGCATCGAGCGGGTTGGTGATGACGATGACGAACGCGTTCGGGCAATGGGTCTTGATGCCGGCCGCGACCTCGGCGATCACGCCGGCATTCTTGCCGATCAGATCGTCGCGCGACATGCCGGGCATGCGGGGGAAGCCGGCGGTGACGATCACCACGTCTGAACCCGCGATGGCGGCATAGTCGGACCCGCCGGTCATCATGCTGTCGAACCCGTCCACCGGACCGGACTGCATCAGGTCCAGCGCCTTGCCGGCGGCCACGCCGCCAAACACGTCGAACAGGACGACGTCGCCGAGTTCCTTCAAGCCAATGAGATGGGCGAGCGTGCCGCCGATGTTGCCGGCGCCTACGAGGGCGATCTTCTTGCGGGCCATGGGTGATCCTTACCGAGGGTCGGGGTGAAAGACGTCCTGGTATAAAGGACGACGCCCCACGGGCACCCGGTAGCCCGGAAGGCTCGCGTTGCTAGCCCATCATGCGCGCCCCGGCAAGCGGTTGCAGTGCAGCATGCGGGACAATCGCGGGAAGCGGAGCCCATCCCAAACGACGCTGGCCTGAACCCATTGCCCTGTACGGACGCCCCCCATTTTCGGCAAGGGACATCATCACCGTGACGAGGTATCCGTCGAAATTCGGGCTTCGGGCCGGCCGATCTGGCCGGCCCGAAGCCGGGCCAGAGGTTTACAGGCCCGCCTGGGACACGAACTTGGTGTTCAGATAGGCCTCGATCGCTTCCGAGCCGCCTTCCGAGCCATAGCCGCTGTCCTTGATGCCGCCGAACGGCACTTCCGGCAAAGCGAGGCCCATGTGGTTCAGGGTCATCATGCCGGCTTCCACCTGCGCGGCCACCGCGTTGGCGGTCTTCGCCGAGCGGGTGAAGGCGTAGGAGGCGAGGCCGTAGGGCAGCCGGTTGGCCTCGGTGATCACGCCGTCGAAATCCGTGAATGGGGAGACGATGGCGAGCGGACCGAACGGCTCCTCGTTCTGCACCCGCGCATCCAGAGGCACGTCCGTCAGCACCGTCGGCTCATAGAAATTGCCGGTGTTGCCGATGCGGTTGCCGCCGGTGCGCACCGTGGCGCCGTGACGGACGGCGTCGGCGATCAGCGTGTCCATCGCCGCGACCCGGCGCGGGTTGGCCAGCGGACCCATCGTCGTGCCGGCTTCCATGCCGTTGCCGACCTTCAAGCGCCTTCGCGCCGGCGACGAATTTGTCGACGAACTGCTCGTAGACCCGCTCCTGGATCAGGAAGCGCGTCGGCGAGACGCAGACCTGGCCGGCGTTGCGGAACTTGGAGCCGACCAGCAGGCGGGCGGCGACATCGACATCGGCGTCGTCGAACACGATGGCGGGGGCGTGGCCGCCGAGTTCCATCGTTGCCCGTTTCATATGCGCGCCGGCGAGGGCGGCAAGCTGCTTGCCGACAGCGGTAGAGCCGGTGAAGGACATCTTCCGGATGACCGGATGCGGGATCAGGTACTCGCTGATCTCCGCCGGCACGCCATAGACGAGGCCGATCACACCAGCGGGCACGCCGGCGTCAACAAAACAGCGGATCAATTCGGCCGGAGAGGCCGGGGTTTCCTCCGGTGCCTTGACGATGATCGAGCAGCCCGCGGCCAGCGCCGCCGACAGCTTGCGGACGACCTGGTTGATCGGGAAGTTCCAGGGCGTGAAGGCGGCGACCGGGCCGACCGGCTCCTTGATCACCAACTGGTAGACGCCCTCGGCCCGGGCGGGGACGATGCGGCCATAGGCGCGGCGGGCTTCCTCAGCGAACCAGTCGATCACATCGGCGCCGGCGAGCGTCTCGCCCTTGGCTTCCGGCAAGGGCTTGCCCTGCTCCTGCGTCATCAGCGGGGCGATCCGGTCGGCGCGTTCCCGCAGCAGGTCGGCGGCCTTGCGCATGATCTTGGAGCGATCGTAGGCGGAGGTTTTCTTCCAGATCCGGAATCCCTTCTCGGCCGCTTCCAGGGCGCGGTCGAGGTCCTCGCGCCCGGCATGGGCGACGCTGCCGAGCGGTTCGCCGGTGGCGGGATTGAGCACGGTCAGCGACCGGCCGGCGGCGGATTTCGTCCACGCGCCGTCGATCAGGAGCAAAACATCAGGATAGGACATGAAATTCCCCAAATTGGTCAGGATTTGGCCTTGCCGGCGGCACGGCGCCGTTCGGCAGGAGCGATATATAGAGCGGGATATAGCGGAGCACTACCCCGGTGCCGGCAGGGCAGCCCTTCGCAGTCGCCCAACAGCGCTTGCGCCAGGGGGGAGGTTCCGTCAGCTTTCGCCGGATTGAAATTCCGGGAGCCGGTTCGATGGCACGATCAGGGAAGCAGAAAGTGACAGGGTTTCCAATGGGTTTCGGCCATTCGGGGCGCCGGCTGGGTGTGGCCGGTCTTGCCGCCGCGGCGGTGCTGCTGGCCGGCGTATGGGCCGGAAGCGACGCGCGTGCCCAGAACCCTGCCCCCACCGGCCCCGCTCCCGCCGGCTCGGCCCCCACAGGCTCCGCGCCCCCAGGCTCCGCGCCCACCGGCGCCGCGCCCGCCGGCAGCGCCTGGCCCGGCGTGACCGTGGAGGCGATCAAGAAGCGCGGCCAGTTGAACTGCGGCATCGATGCCGGCGTGCCCGGCTTCGCCGCCCAGGACAATACCGGGCGCTGGCAAGGACTGGATGTCGACTATTGCCGCGCCATCGCCGCCGCCGTGCTGGGCGATGCGGAGAAGGTGCGGTTCGTTTCCACCACCGCGCCGGGCCGGTTCGCCGCGCTGCAATCGGGGGAGATCGACGTGCTGATCCGTGACAGCGCGCTGACCTTTACCCGCTCGGTGCAGCTTGGCCTGGACGAGGTCGTGGTGAATTTCTATGCCGGCGAGGGCTTCCTGGTGAACAGGAAGCTGGGCGTGTCGAAGCTCGCCGAGCTCAACGGCGCCACCATCTGCACGCTGGCCGGCACGACGCTGGAAGCCAACATCGCCGATTTCGCCAGGTCGCACGGCACCCGGATCGGCACGCTGCTGTTCGACAAGCCCGAGGACGCGGTCGCCGCCATGGAGGCCGGACGCTGCGATGGCTACGCCGACAATACCGGCAGCCTGGCCGGCATGCGCTCGACGCTGAAGAACCCCGCCGACTGGGTGGTGCTGGACGGCGTGATCAGCAAGGAGCCGCTGGGCATCCACGCCCGCGCCGGCGACGCGCAATGGTCGAAGATCCTGTTCTGGCTGCATGCAGGTCTGCTCACCGCCGAGGAAGCCGGCGTCACCAAGGCCAATGCCGACGAGATGAAAAAAACCAGCGCCGATCCCACCGTTCGCCGCCTGCTGGGCGTGGAAGGCGAGTTCGGCAAGAAGCTGGGGCTGGACGACGAATGGATGCTGCGGGCGATCATGGCAGTGGGCAATTACGGTGAGATCTACGACAGGTATTTCGGCCCGAGGGCGCTGGACCTGCCGCGTGGACAGAACAGCCTGTCATCCAAGGGCGGCCTGCAATACGCGCTGCCTTTCCGTTGACCCTGGACCACTGACGCCGCGCCATTGACCCTGGGCCGGAGCGGCACCCCTGTCGGCTTCGGCCGGCTTTCCGAAACGCCCGTTTGGCGATGGTGCTTCAAATCGGCGCCGGGGCGTCCTATGTTACTATCATGGACAATTCCTCCCCAGTCAGCTTTGGCGTCACCGAGCGTGCCGCTTCCCGTATCGCGGAGATCGTCGCCGCGGAAGGACGGCAGGCGGCGCTGCGGGTCGCCGTGCTCGCAGGTGGGTGCAGCGGCTTCCAGTACAAATTCGAGCTGGACGACGCCGCTCAGCCGGATGATCTGGTGATCGAGCGCGGTCCGGCGCGGGTGTTCGTGGATCCGGCCAGCCTGGATCTGCTGGCGGGGTCGGAGTTGGACTACACGGACGAGTTGATGGGCAGCCATTTCGCCGTCCGCAACCCGAACGCCACCTCCGCCTGCGGCTGCGGCACCAGCTTCGCCATCGACTAGTTCGGTGAAGATCGCCACTTGGAACGTCAATTCCGTGCGTCAGCGCGCGGCGCATATCCGCCGCTGGCTGGAACGGGTGAAGCCGGATTTGCTGTTCCTGCAGGAGATCAAGTGCGAGGAGCCGGCGTTCCCGGCGATGAGCTTTCAGGAACTGGGCTATCGCTCGGACGTCGTCGGGCAGAAATCCTATAACGGCGTCGCCGTTCTCTCCCGCATACCCATTACCGTGACGCATCGAGCGTTGCCCGGCCTGCCGGCGGAGGATGCCCAGTCGCGCTATATCGAGATCCTGGCCGAGGGCATTGCCATGGCCGGCATCTACCTGCCCAACGGCAATTCCGGCGGCGAGGCGGGGTATGCCTACAAGCTCGCCTGGATGGACAAGCTGGCCGAGCGGGCCGAGGCCCTGCTGCAGGCCGATGCACCGACCGTGATCCTTGGGGATTTCAACGTCTGCCCGACGGACGAGGATCTGGCCCCGGGCGCCCTGCCCCCGGACGACGCGCTGGTTCGCCAGGAAAGCCGGGCGCAGTTCCGCCGGCTGCTGTGGCTCGGCCTGACGGACGCGGTGCGCGCGTTGCAGCCGAGCGGGCCGGCCTACACCTTCTGGGACTATCAGGCCGGCGCCTGGCCGCGCGACCGCGGGTTGCGGATCGACCATGCGCTGCTGTCGCCGACGCTGGCGGAAAGGCTGATCTCCGCCGCGCCGGACCGGCGGGAACGCGGGGAAGACTCGCCTTCGGATCACGTGCCGGTGGTGGTTGAACTGGCCTGACCGTTTACCGGCCGACAAACACCTGATTGGTCGCCCAGGATATCCACACCGGCTGGGCGCCGAGCCAATCCATGCCGAGCACGACCCCGCTGGCGCGCGGCGGCAGCCGCATGACGAAGACGCGCATCTTGTGCAGATCCTCGGTCCCGACCCGCAATTCGTTGAACAGGTGCTCATGGGCGATCAATTCCGATTTGCCGAGGCCGCTGACCTTCTGGCGCGGGTCGCGATCGAGCATCGCCTGCGTCACGCCCGCCCGCAGCGCGGTCGATAACGACACCAGGCTGCGCGTGGAGCCGCTGTCGATCTGCGCCATGGCCGGACGTCCGTTCACGCGCGCCGGCAGCAGCAACAGGCCCGGCACCGGGTTTTGCGCGGGAATGGCCGAATAGGGGCGGGTCCAGGGCAGGAAGTTGCCGCCACAGTCGCTGACGCTGTACAGCGTCATCCGCCCCCGGCGCAGATCGAAGGCGACATCGAAATTTGCCAGATAGTCCAGGCCCAGCAGCCCATCGATCGCGCGATTGGTCTGTGTGATGAAGGGCAGCGGCGCGACGGAGATGGTTCCCTCGATCTCCGTGCCGCGCCGGTGCAGCACGATCCCGCCGAGTTCCAGCCGGCCCAGCTTGGCGTTGGGATGCTGCTCGGAACCGCCGATCCCCTGCATGTGGGAACTGACCCATTCGTCGCGCGCCAATCCGAGGCGCTTCACCGCCGTATCGGTCAGCACGGTCTTTTCCGCACCGGTGTCGATCAGAAACGTGACCGACTTGCCGTCGATCCGCCCGGCCGCCAGAACCTGCCCGCCGATCAGGGTGACAGGAATGTCGGCCCGCTGCTCGACATTGCAGGCGGCAAGGGCCTGGCCGGACAGCGCCAGCCCCAGCAGCACGCCGAACAGCCACGCGCGCATGGGACGGATCAGGCGATCCGCTGCAAGGCGGCGTCCAGGCGGGTGATCTCCTCGCGATAGGCGGCCAGGCGTTCGCGGTTTTCCTCCACCACTTCCTCGGGGGCGCGGCGGACGAAATCGGCGTTTTCGAGTTTCTTCACCACCTTGTCCGCCTCATTGGCCGCCTTGGCGCGGTCCTTCGACAGGCGGGCGCGCTCGGTCGCGATGTCGATCAGCCCGGCCAGCGGCAGGATCACGGTCGCCTCGTCCACCACGATCTGCGCCGCACCCTTCGGCATCTCCCCTTGCAGCGGCGAGAGGCTTTCGGCGCGCCCGAGGCGGCGGATGGCGTCCATCCAGCGAGCGCCGCGGGCGAGCGTTTCCGGGCTGGCGTCGCGCAGCAGGATCGGCGCCAGCGTCGCCGGCGGGACATTCATTTCCGCGCGCACCGTGCGCAATTCGGTGATCAGCTTCACCACCCAGCCGAGTTCCGCCCGCGCCGCCTCCGCGTCCGTCACGGCCACCGGTTGCGGCCAGGCGGTGCCGATCAGGCTGCATTCCGCACCGTAGCCGAAGCTGTGCCACAGCTCCTCGGTCACGAACG
Organism: uncultured Alphaproteobacteria bacterium; assembly: GCA_963839645.1. Lineage (GTDB taxonomy): Bacteria > Pseudomonadota > Alphaproteobacteria > Acetobacterales > Acetobacteraceae > PALSA-911. The sequence continues at coordinate 814,608 of CAWIVZ010000008.1, forward strand.
GCATCGCCGGATGCAGCAGGCGCAGGATGGTGCCGAGCACATGGGCGGCGGTTTTGCGGACCTCATTGGCGGCCGCGAGTGTCGCCTTCCAGCAGCACGGGCTTGGCGAATTCGACGAACCAGTCGCAGAACAAATTCCAAGTGAAACGGTATCCGGCGCCGGCGTATTCGTCGAAGCGGTAGATCTCCAGCGCCGCCGTCGCCTCGGCGATCGCGGCGTTGGCGGCATCCAGGATCCAGCGGTTCAGCGGCAGTTTGGCACTGGCAGGATCGAAGGCTGGGTCGGGCACGACCTGGTTCATCTCGCAGAAACGCGCCGCGTTCCATAGTTTCGTCACGAAGCTTCGGTTGGACTCGACGCGCGACGGGCCGAGCTTGATGTCGCGGCCGGGGCCGGCGAGCGAGCAGATGGTAAAGCGCAGCGCGTCCGTGCCGTAGGCGTCGATCAGTTCCAGCGGGTCGATGACGTTGCCCTTGGACTTGGACATCTTCTGGCCGCGCTCGTCGCGCACCAGGCCGTGGATGTAGACGGTGCGGAACGGCACGTCGCCCATGAAATGCAGGCCCATCATCATCATCCGGGCGACCCAGAAGAAGATGATGTCGAAGCCCGTGACCAGCACGTCGCCGGGGTAGTAGCGCGCGACCTCGGGCTTCTTCTCCGGCCAGCCAAGGGTGGAGAACGGCCAGAGCGCGGAACTGAACCAGGTGTCCAGCACGTCGTCGTCGCGCGTGAGGGGTTCGATGCGGCCGTAATGGTCGCGCGCCTCGGCCTCGGCCTCGGCTTGCGTGCGGGCGACGAAGACGCGGCCATCCGGGCCGTACCAGGCGGGGATGCGATGACCCCACCAAAGCTGGCGGCTGATGCACCAGGGCTGGATGTCGCGCATCCAGCTGAAGAAGGTGTTTTCCCATTGCTTGGGCACGAAGACGGTGCGCCCGGTTTCCACCGCCTCGATCGCCGGCTTGGCGAGTTCGGCGGCGTTGCAATACCACTGCACCGTCATCAGCGGCTCGATCGGCACGCCGGAGCGGTCGCCGTGCGGCACCTGGTGCGTGTGCGGCTCGATCTTCGCCAGCAGGCCGAGGCGGGTGAGTTCGGCGACGATGGCTTTGCGGGCGGCGAAGCGTTCCACCCCTTCCAACGTCTGCACGAAGCCGGGATTGGCGATTTCGCGGATTTCCGGCCAGATCTCGTCGCCGGTTTCCGGGTCCTTGCGGGCCGGGATCGGGTCGATCGACATGGCGTGCAGATCGTCGCGGATTTCCGCCAGGGTGACGTGGGCCTCGCGGTCCAGCACGGACGGCATCGGCAAATCGTGGCGCTGGCCGACGATGAAATCGTTGAAATCATGCGCGGGGGTGATCTTCACCGCGCCGGTGCCCTTTTCCGGGTCGGCGTAGGTGTCGGCCACGATCGGGATGAGGCGGCCGACGAGCGGCAGAATGGCATGCCTGCCGATCAGGTGGGCGAGCGTCGGGTTCTCCGGATGCACCGCCACCGCGGTGTCGCCGAGCATGGTTTCCGGGCGGGTGGTGGCGACGGTGATGAACTGGCCGGGCTCGTCCTGGATCGGATAGGTGATGTACCAGAGGCTGCCCTTCACCTCGGTGTTCTCGACCTCGAGATCGGAGATCGCCGACTGGAATTTCGGGTCCCAGTTCACCAGCCGCTTGTCGCGGTAGATCAGGCCCTGGCGGTACAGGGTGACGAACACCTCCCGCACGGCGGCCGAGAGGCCATCATCCATGGTGAAGCGTTCGCGCGGCCAATCGAGCGAGGCGCCGAGGCGGCGGAGCTGGCGGGTGATGGTGCCGCCCGATTCCGCCTTCCACTGCCAGACCCGCTCGAGGAACGCCTCGCGGCCCAAGGCTTGGCGGGAGATGCCCTGCTCGGCCAGCAGACGTTCGACCACCATCTGGGTGGCGATGCCGGCATGGTCGGTGCCGGGCTGCCAGAGCGCATCGCGGCCCTGCATGCGGCGCCAGCGGACCAGCGCATCCTGCAGAGTGAAGGTGAGCGCGTGGCCCATGTGCAGGCTGCCGGTGACGTTCGGCGGCGGGATCATGATGGTGAAAGGTTGAGCGTTGGAGGCGGGATCGGCCGCGAAGGCGCCGGATTTCTCCCAGCCTTCATACAGCCGGGTTTCGGTCTCGTTCGGCGAATGGGTCTTGTTCAACATGTCGGGTATCCGCAAGGCGCCCCTGCGGCGGGGCGGAAAGGCCGGGAATGGATGGCAACGGGCAGGAACGCCCCGGGTGCCGAGAGCCGGGTGCCGTGAGCCGGCGGTCAGGAAAGGGCGCGCGCGACCACCCGCTCCAAGCTCAGAACGGACCAGGCGTTCCACCATCGGGGGCAGGTTTTCGTCCAGCCATTGCTTGAGTAGCGGACGAATTTCGCCGCGCACGATGTCCTCGATCGTCGGACCGCCCGAATAGACCTGCGTCGAGCGTTCCGCGGCGATCGAGCGGACCAGGGTGCCGACCGACGATGCGGCGGCGGCGGCGGCGGCGGGTGCTACCAGCGACGGCTCCCTGACCGGCTCATTGGGCGCCGGGGCCGGTGCATCCGCCATGGTTGGCGCGATCGCCGTGAGGATGGTCCGGACCCAGGCCATGCGGGGCCGGCTCGGGTTCGAGATGCGACAAGGGCTGCTCCGCCGGCGGGTTGTTCGGGTGCGGCTCGGGGTCGGGCAGCATCATGGAGGCGTCCAGCATGAGAACATCGCCTGCCGAGCTGCTCTACCGCCGGCGGGGCGTGCGCGGCGGGGTCATCCTCGCTGAGGATCCGGCGGATCGAGGCAAGGATATCCTCCATCGACGGATCACCGGCATTCGCCGGTGCCGGCTCCCTCGGAAGGTCCTTGGATGGGTCGGATGAGGTCATCGGATCGAGGATCCCGCATTTTACTGATCAATAGATGAATTTCTGCCGGCAAGCGGCAGTCCGGCAAACGAAAATCGGCGGCGCCTCAGCGGCCCGGCTGGTCGGTGGCCTGGTCGCCGGTGCCGATCCACTTGTTGCGAACCGCATTATAGTACGCCGTGTCGTCGTAGTAGGCGACGGGCAGGCTGAGATCCTTCGCCGTGAGCCGGCCAACCGCGGCGGCCACGGTATAGGATTGCCGGACCACGGCGGCCAGGTTCTGCACCAGCGAGCAATTGCGAATTCAGCAGGGTCTGCTGCGCGTTCAGCACGTCCAGAGTGGTGCGGCTGCCGACGATCGCCTCCCGCTGCACGCCTTCCAGCGCGATCTGGTTGGCGCGGATCTGTGCGCGGGTGCTTTCCGCCTGGGCGCGGTTGGAGACCAGCGTCTCCCAGGCTTCGACCGCCTGCTGCTGGGCGGTGCGCTTGGCATCGTCCACGGAGCGGGCGGTCGCCTGCTGCTGCTGGCGGGCCTGGCGCACAGTGGCATACTCGGCGCCGCCCTGGTACAGCGGCACCGACACCACGGCGCCCACCTGGTAGCCGTTGGTGTTGTTATGCGCGCTGCTGGCGTTCGCCTGCTGGAAGACCTGCCCCTGCAGCGAGACCGTCGGCATCAGCGCGGCGAACTGGACATCCACGTTGTCCTTCGCCGCGGCATCGTCGAACAACGCGGCCACGACCGAGGGATTGTTGGTCCGGGCCAGGACGGCGGTCTCGTTCTGGTTCTTCATCGGCAGCTTCAGCGGTTGCGGCTCGATCAGATCGGGCGGCGGCAGGAAGCCCACCGCTTTCTGGAACGCGGAACGGGCGATCTGCAGATCGCCGAGGGCGCGTTCGCGGTCCGCCGTGGCGCCAGCGAGCGCCGCCTCGGCCTGCGCGACGTCGGTGCGGGTGATCTCGCCCACCCGGAAACGGTCGTTCGTGGCCTGCAACTGGCGCGCGAGCACCTGTTCGTTGTTAACGCGCAGCCCCAGCGTCTGCTGCGCCTGGATCAGGTTGACATAGGCGTTCACGGTGTCGGTCATCGCCGTCTGCTCGGCGACGATCAGGCGGGCGCGCTCGGCCATCACCGCATTGTCGGCCTTGTTCAGGGCGGCGCGGGTCTTGCCGCCGGTATAGACAGGCTGGGTGACGGTGCCCGAAGCGACGCCGATGGTGCGCAGGGTCCGCTGGTTGTTATAGATGCCGCCGTTCGTGGCGAGCCATTGCCGGCTGTAGCCATCGCCGTAGCCCGCCTGGCCGGCCAGCGAGACCTGGGGCCGCCAGCCAGCCAGCGCCTGCGGCACCCCTTCGTCGGTCGCCCGCAGCTTGGCACGCTCGGCCTGCAGGGCGGGATTGTTGGCATAGGACGCGGCCAGGGCATCCGTCAGCGTGCGGATGCGCGCCGTGCCGAAGCTGGCCGGCTGCGGATTGGTGGTGACGGGCGTGCCCGGCTTGCCGGCCGCCGGCTGCGCGCGGGAGGGCTGGCCCCCGGTTTGGGCAACGGCGTGCCGGATCACGGGTGGCGAGGCCGCAAGCGCCACACCCAGACCGACAATCAAACCATGACGCAAACGCATGCTTAACTTCCCGTGTTATCCGAGGGCGCCACCGCGGCAGAGCCAGGCGCCTTCATACCGGCGAGCCTGCCAACATGTGCCACAGCGACGAACCGGACGCCAATTCTTTGCCAACGCAAGCCACGCCAAGCCGGCCCCGGCATGGTTCGCAGCCTATCGCAGGAAATCCCGGCAAGGTCTTCAAAAGGCGAAGAGGTATCAAAAAACAAAGCTGGGTGCCGGCAACAGGGCGGGGATCAGCGGCGTGGCGCAATCAAACATCGGCTGGGCCCGCAGCCCGGCCGGGGTCAGTTCGGCCAGCACGGCATGGCCGAAATCGCTTTCACCGCGCTGGACCGTCACCAGCCGCCCGGTGTCCGGACGCAGCTGGGACACGATCGCCGGGGGAATGTCGCGCACCGCCCCCTCGATCAGGATCAGGTCGTACGGCGCATACTCCGCCCAGCCGGCGGCAAGCTTGCCGGACAGCAAGGTGACGCCCGGCGCCTCGCTGGCCAGCGCCGTGCGCGCCAAACCGAGCAATGCGGCATCTTCTTCCAGGGCGAACACCCTGGCGCCGCAATCGGCCAGAACCGCCGCGCCGTAGCCGGCCCCCGCCCCAATCACCAGCGCACGATCGCCCGGCAGTGGCGCTGTCAGCTGGATCAGACGCGCCACCACCATCGGCTCGGTCAGCACGCGGCCGTTGCCGAGCGGCACGTCCTCGTCACAATAGGCCTGCGCAGCCAGGGCCGCCGGCAGGAAGCATTCCCGACGAAGCCGGCGCATGGAGGCAAGGATGCGGGGATCGGTCACCTTGTTGGGGCGAACCTGGCTGTCGACCATCCGGGTCCTGGCGTCGGCGAAGTCGCCAGCTTCATCGAGAACGGCTGCATCCGGCATATCGGTCATGTATGGCTCGCGCTGATCCAAAAGGAAGTCGAGCTTATATAGGCACCTGCGCCGGCGCGCCACCGAACTTGCGGTTTATGCGCAGGGTGCACCAGCACGCGTGCCAGCAGATTAAATTTATGTGGATTGCCAATCGGCGGCATCTTAGGGCAAACAACCGCCGCGAAGGTCCGGTGGCAGAGTGGTGATGCAGAGGACTGCAAATCCTTGAATGCCGGTTCGATTCCGGCCCGGACCTCCAAACTTCGCCCCAAACTTCAACAGTTCGGTGGCGGCCGAGCCGATTGCGCCCCGCACGCGCAGCTTGCGCGCCGGAAAGATCGCGATTGCGGCGAGCCGCCTGCGGCGCTATACGGCGCCGCTTGTGCGGCCGGTCGGGATCGGCGGCGCCAGACAGGAAGCAGCAACATGAAGCCGGGCATTCACCCCGAATACCACGAGATCAACATCATCATGACCGATGGCACCGAGTTCAAGACGCGCTCCTGCATGGGCAAGCCGGGCGATACGCTGCGTCTGGACATCGATCCGAAGTCACATCCGGCCTGGACCGGCGTGCAGCGCATGATGGACACCGGCGGTCAGGTCGCGAAGTTCAACAAGAAGTTCGCCGGGCTCGGCATGAAGAAGTAAGCCGCTAGCCAGGCGTATCGCTGAGCCTCAGCTGCGCGCGGCAAAGCGCCGTCCCTTGAAGCAGCCGGGCAACGTTTGCCATTTCTGGAGTGTCGGGATGCCCAATCGGGGTTCCGGGGCTTCACCGGGCCGGCCCATGCGGGCGGCCCATGACGCAGACCTTGCTCTTGCAGGAGGTTTGTTCATGACCACGTTCGACTTTGCGCCCTTGTTCCGTACCGCCATCGGCTTCGACCGGCTGGCCCGTCATGGTCGGACAGCGCCGCGTGCCGCCGAGACGCCAGTCGCTATCCCCCCTACAACATCGAGAAGACCGGCGACGACACCTATCGCCTGACCATGGCGGTGGCTGGTTTCCGTCCGGAGGAGCTCGACATGACGGTGCAAGGACAACACCCTGGTCGTCACCGGCCGGGTCGCGGAGGACGGCCAGAAGCGCCGAAATCCTGTATCGCGGCATCGCCGCGCGTGCGTTCGAGCGCCGGTTCGTGCTCGCCGACCATATCGTGGTCGAGGGCGCGGATCTGCAGCAACGGCCTGCTGCATGTCGGCCTGAAGCGGGTGGTGCCGGAGGCGCTGAAGCCGCGCCGGATCGCGATCGGCAACGCGGCCAGCCGCGCCGGCGATCGCCAACGACCGCAGCAGGCGCGCCGTCACAGGCGGCCTGACGGACGCAATCGGCCGCGCCGATGGAGCGGCCGAGCGGCGGCTGCCGCTGCATGGGCCGGCATCACGGGCCCCGTTTTCCGCCCCCATCTCGTCGCTCACCTGGTTTCGAAGAAGGCGTCGGCGGCGCTGCGGTGGCTGTGCTTGCGGCGCGATATCGGCCTCGACCCGGGCGATCTCGGTCTCGCAGCTCGTCGATATAGTCGTGCAGCTCCTCGATCCCGAGCGTGTCCAGCACCAGGCGTTCCAGCCGCGCGGCGTTGCCGCGCGGGCGTCGTCATCGTCGCGGCCATCGCTTCTTCCTCCTTTGCCGCCCGTCGGCCTCAGGCCCGACGCATGTCGACCGACAGATCATGCTTGCCACCTACCAAACCCTTGACCGCGTGCTTTGGCATCGTCATATCCCCGCTCTGTGCTCGCGTTTCGCTCATCGACGACGCCAGTTCGGCGCATGCCGCGATCGTCGGCCTGAGCGCGCCGGGCGTGACCGAGAAGTGTGACAGCCATGACCCTGCCCCTGATGCCTAAAGCCACCGCCGTGTGGCTGATCGACAAGACCGCGCTGACCTTCACCCAGATCGCCGATTTCTGCGGCATGCATCCGCTGGAGATCCAGGCGATCGCCGACGGCGAGGTGGCGCAGGGCATCGTCGGCTACGATCCGGTGGCCAACGGCCAGGTCACGGCCGAGAACATCCGCCAGTGCGAGGCGGACCCGAATGCGCGGCTGAAGCTGCTGCCGACCTCGCTGCCGATGCCGAAGCGGCTGCGCGGCTCGCGCTACACGCCGGTGGCCAAGCGCAACGACCGGCCGGACGCGATCGCCTTCCTGCTGCGCAACTTCCCGCAGTTGACCGAAGCGCAGGTCGGCAAGCTGCTGGGCACGACCAAGGACACGATCCAGAAGGTGCGTGAGCGGACGCACTGGAACAGCGCGAACATCAAGCCGCGCGATCCGGTGATCCTGGGCCTGTGCAGCCAGACCGACCTGAATGCCGCGGTGACGCAGGCCAATGAGCGGCTGGAGCGCGAGGGCCGCGCGGTGCCCGTGCCGCCGCCGCCGGAGGCAGACGAGGCCGCCTGAACGCGGCCTCGCAAGAGACAGGGGAACAGGCTCGGTCCGATGAGTTGGGTTGGATGTCGGGGCTCAGTGCATACCTGGCTAGCCACGGTGCTGCAGCCGCTCCATCTCTTCCTTCAGCCGCAAGCTTTTCGATTTTCAGGCGCGACAGCATTTCGCTGTCGGGCCGGGGGCGGTGGTCTTCGTCGGAGATCCGCGATCTCCAGGCCAGCGTGGCGATCCTTCAAGGCTTCGAGGCGGGAATCAGGCTCATGGACGGCCTCCTTTGTCGATCCGTCCGGACGCGGACGCAACACCCGATGGTCACAGCAAGCGTAATACAATCGGCGGTCCACGCTCCATAATTCGCGTGAGGGCCGGTAAAACATTGTGCCGGCGGTGACGCTCAGGCGCTGCACGGACCGGTATCTTTCGTGGTAATCGGTTGCCATGCTGACCGATCGGGACACATTGCTGCGCAAGCTGCACGAACTGCGGAGCGAGCACCGCGACCTCGATACGGTGATCGCGCGCCTGGCCGAGCCGGGGCCGATCGACCAGTTGCAGCTGCAGCGGCTGAAGAAGCGCAAGCTGATGCTGAAGGACGAGATCGCCTGGCTGGAGAGCCGGTTGATCCCCGACAACATCGCCTGATCTGGCAATCCGGTCCGGATCGGAAGGAGCGCAGCGTGGCGCCACTGGTCGGCATCATCATGGGCAGCCAGTCCGACTGGCCGACCATGCGCCATGCCGCGGAGATGCTGACGCGGCTGGGCGTGCCGCACGAGACGCCGGATCGTCTCGGCCCATCGCACGCCCGACCGGCTGCGCGACTATGCCACGCCGGCACACGGCGCGGGGCCTGCGCGTGATCATCGCCGGCGCCGGCGGGGCGGCGCATCTGCCCGGCATGTGCGCGGCCTGGACGCCGCTGCCGGTGCTGGGCGTGCCGGTCGAATCGCACGCCTGAAGGGCATGGACAGCCTGCTGTCGATCGTGCAGATGCCGGCCGGCATTCCGGTGGGCACGCTGGCGATCGGCCGCGCCGGCGCGATCAACGCCGCCCTGCTCGCCGCCGCGATCCTGGCCGCCACCGATCCGGCGCTGGCCGCCCGGCTGGACGCGCTGCGGGCGGAGCAGACGGCCGTCGGTGGCGCTGGAACCGGTTGACACCGCGGAAGAAGCCGCCGCGCATGAGCTTGCCCGAAGGCCGTTTCCGCTGCCGCCGAACGCCACCATCGGCATCGTCGGCGGCGGGCAGCTTGGCCGGATGTCGGCGATGGCGGCGGCCCGGCTCGGCTATCGCTGCCACATCCTGACGCCGGAGGCGGACAGTCCCGCGGCGCAGGTCTCCGCCGGCGTGACGCTCAGCGACTACGAGCGACCCGGCCAGCGCTGCGCGACATTCGCCGACGCGGTGGACGTGATCACCTTCGAGTTCGAGAACGTCAGCGCCGAGGGGCTGGATCTGCTGGCATCGCTGAAGCCGGTGCGGCCCGCGCCGGCGGTGCTGCGGATCAGCCAGGACCGGATCGCCGAGAAGACGCTTTCTGAATGACGCCGGCGTTGCCGACCGCGCCCTGGCGGCCGCTGTCGCACCATGGCCGAACTGCACCGCCGCGGCGGCGGAGCTCGGCCTGCCGGCGGTGCTGAAGACCACGCGGCTGGGCTATGACGGCAAGGGCCAGGCGATGCTGCGCCGGCCGGACGACCTCGCCGCCGGCATTTGCCGCGGCTGTATCCCGAAGCCGCTGATCCTGGAAGGCTTCGTCGATTTCGCGATGGAGATCAGCGTGGTCGTCGCGCGCGGCGCGGACGGCGCGGTGTCGGCCTTCGACACGGTGGAGAACCGCCATCGCGACCACATCCTGGACCTGACCCTGGCGCCGGCGCGCATGCCCGAGGCGACGGCTCAGGCGGCGCAGGCGTATCGCGATCCGGGTGGCGCACGCGCTGGATCTGGTCGGGCTGCTGGCGGTGGAGATGTTCGTCGACCGGCAGGGCCGGGTGCTGGCGAACGAGATCGCGCCGCGGCCGCATAATTCCGGCCACTGGACCATCGATGCCTGCCCGACGAGCCAGTTCGAACTGCATATCCGCGCCATCGCCGGCCTGCCGCTGCCGCCGGCCACGCGCCACTCGGACGCGGTGATGAAGAATCTGGTCGGACCGGAAGAAGCCGCGCTGTGGCCGGAAATCCTGGCCGCGCCCGGCCTGATCCCGCATCTGTACGGCAAGGCGGAAGCGCGCCCGGGCCGCAAGATGGGGCATGTGACCCGGCTGTTTCCGAAAGGCGCCCTGCCGGGCGAGTTCGGCGTCGCGGCGGCCCTGGGGCCGGTGGCGCCGCGGGAGTAGCAAGCAAGGTCAGGGGCCTCTGCCCCCGGCCTTGCTTCCTCCCACTAGCTTCGCCGCCGCGCGAACCACGCAGCGTTCGAACACGGCGAGGTCGGTCCAGCGTTGTGGTTCCGGGACTTCCTCGGTGATCAGTTCGCCGCCGGAGCCGACGATGCCGACGGCGATCATCAGGTTGTCGAACAGGCCGAAGCGCTCCACCAGCAGGCCTTCGGGATCGCGTTCCGCGCCGTCATGCAATCCGATATGGGTTGTGGTGCGTTCGGTGAACGGGCGGGCGGTGGTGGCGTAGCCGAAGACCGGCCGGCCCAGGGCGCGCATGAAGCCGATTTCAAACACTGTGCCGGCATCGGCGCTGGGACCGCGGAATGGGGTCAGGTTGGCAATCACGGCATCCGCGCCGGCGATGTGGGCCTCGTTGCGCAGGCCGATGCCGTGCCAGTCCGGCAGTTCGGACCAGGCCGCCGGCTCCTGCGCCAGCGGGTCGAACGGCGAGATGCCGGCCAGGCCGTGGCGGGCGCAGATCGCCTTCTTGCGTTCCAGCCACGCCTCGGGCGCGGGCAGGAACACATCGGGGCCGGCCAGGTAGAACTCGCGGCATGGCGGACATCGGGGATAAATCTGCCCGCTTGCCCTCGATCGGCCAAGCGGGTTGAAGGGGGTAGCAGGAGGATTTCACATGCCGGCCGAAGCCATCATCAACCCAGCCATGGAACGCGAGTACAACAACCGCGCCAAGGTGCCCGACTTTGCCGCGATCGCGCAGGGTTGGGCACGGAAGGCGGCGGCATTTCGCGCCGGGCACGCCCACGCAGAGTTGGGGCTGTTCTATGGGCCTTCTCCGCGGCAGATCGTGGACATCTTCTGGCCGGGGGCGGCGCGGGACGTGCCCCTCGCGCTGTTCCTTCATGGCGGCTATTGGCAGGCGCTGGACGGCAGTTGGTTCAGCCATCTGGCCGCCGGTCTGAACGCGCACGGGGTGGCCGTGGCGCTGCCGACGCATGATCTGTGTCCGGCGGTTTCCCTCGCCGACCTGGTGGAACAGGTGCGCGAGGCCGTGACGATGCTGTACCGGCGGCATGGACGCAGGATGCTGGCGACGGGGCACTCCGCCGGCGGGCACCTTACCGCCATGCTGATGGCAACGGACTGGCCGGCGCGCGATCCGGCCTTGCCGCGCGATCTGGTGACGGCGGGATTATCGATCAGCGGCCTGTTCGACCTCACGCCCCTGGTTGAGACCACGATCAATCGCCCGCTGGGCCTCGATCTGGCCGACGCCATACGCCTGTCACCGATTCGGATGCCCAAGCCGGAGCTGAAGCTGCACGCGGTGGTCGGCGGGCTGGAGGGAGCGGAATACGCCCGGCAGTCCCGCGAGATGGCCGTTGCGTGGGACGGAAGCTGGCAAACCGTGCCGGGGGCCGATCATTTCTCGATTATTCCCGAGTTCGCCGATCCAGACTCCGAATTGGTTCGCAAGACCTTGCAGTTGCGAAAAATTAGCCTGCCGTCAGGCTAGGCCGGCGCCAGCGAGAACAGCGTCCGGAAGGCTGCATCGGTCCGGGTCAGGTCGTCTTCCAGGCCGATTGCGGCGCGGCGCGCACCTGCCGGGTCCGCGTTGCGCGCGGCCTGCATCACCCGGCGCAGACGGACTTCCAGCGCCGCCATCGCATAGCTTGCGGCCATGCCCGCCATGGCGTGGGCCTCGGCCTCGATCTCGTGGGCCTCGCCCGCAGCGACCGCGTTCCGTAGGGCGGGCAGACGGACGGCTAGATCCCGCAGACACTGATCGACCAGATCAGCCAGCAGGTCGGGAGCCAGATTGGCGCGCAGTTCGGTCAGCCGAGGTTCGTCCACCGCCGGCGTGGCAACCGCCCGCGTTACCGCGTGCGGTCGCGCGGATGGCGGTTCGGATCCGGCCGGCGCAGCCGTATGCCTGCCTGGCCAAACGTGGCGGGCAATGGCCTCCTGTAGCGTAAGAGTATCGGCGGGCTTGGTCAGCATGTCCTTCATGCCCGCCGCGAGGCAGTTCGCCCGCTCCTCCGGCCCGACATTGGCGGTCAGCGCCACGACCGGGACCGACGCGGCGATGCCGCCCAGGGCATGCAACGCCCGCGTCGCGTCCAGCCCGTTCATGCCGGGCATCAGAATATCCATCAGCACGAGGTCGTAAGGGGTCCGTTGGGCCGCGGCGACGGCGGCCTGGCCGGTTTCAGCAACATCCACCTTGTGTCCCTCGCGGCGCAGCAGCGTGGCGATGATCGTCCTGTTGGAGGGGATGTCATCGACCAGCAACACCCGGGTGCGCGGCAAGACCCGGGGAACCTGGCGGACCGCGGGCAGCAAGCTGGCTGCGCCGTCAGGCGCGGCCAGGACGGGCAGCGTGATCCAGAATTCATTGCGGTCCGGCGGTTGCTCGCGATAGCCGATCTCTCCCCCCATCAGCGCGGTCAGCCGCTGACAGATCGTGAGGCCGAGGCCGGTTCCGGGTTTCAGGGGCGAGCCGTGCTGCTCCAGCCTGGAGAAGGGCTGGAACAGCCGGGCACGGTCCGCCACGCTGATGGCAGGACCGCAATCGCGCAATCCCAGCCGTAGGTTCGCGCGCCCAGCCGCCACCAGGGGCACGGCTTCCAGCACGACCTGGCCGGGGCGCGAGTATTTCACCGCGTTGCTCACCAGATTCATCAGCACCTGCCGCAACCGCCCGGCATCGGTGTACAGCGTCTCCGGCACCCCGAGCGCCAGCTCCAGGCGCAGCGAAATACCGCGTGTAGCCGCTTGATCCTGAAAGACTTCCAGGACGCTTTCCAGCAATGGCCGGAGAGCGAAGACAGCCGGCCGCAGAGCCAGCTGGCCGGCGTCGGCGCGCGACATCTCGAGAATGTCGTCCAGCAGTCCAAGCAGAGCGTCGCCGGACTGGCGCGCCACGCCGAGGATGCCGCGCTCGCCGGCCGGCAGGTCGCTGGCATGCAGCATCATCATCGCGCTGAGCAGCGTATTCAGCGGGGTACGGATCTCATGGCTGACAATGGCGACGAACCGGGACTTATCCGCCGCCGCCGCCTCCGCGATCTCGCGCGCGTGTTCCAGCGCGCGCTCGGCCTGCTTGCGCTCGGTGATGTCGGAATAGAGCGTGACGAAGCCGCCATGCGGCAGCGGGCTGCGCCGCATCTCCAGGATGTGGCCATTCGGCCTGGCGCGCTCGATCACTCCCATCGCGTTGCCGGTCCGCAGCAGAGCCATGCGCCGGACTACCTCCGCCTCCACATCCACCCTGCCGAACTCGCCCGCCTCCGCCTGGGCACGCAGAATATCGGCCATCGGCAGGCCGACGCACAGGATCTCCGCCGGCACGCCGGTGTAGTGGGTGAAATGAGCGTTCCATTGCCGCAGACGCATGTCCGCGTCGACCACCGACACGCCGTCGGAAATACCGACGAGAATCGCAGCGAGCTGCGCCGCGTTCGCCTCAGCGAGTTCCCTGGCCGCCACCTCGCGGGCGTTGGCTTCCTCCAAGGCCCGCCGGTCTCCGGCCAGCCCCCTTTCCCGGAGCCGGGCGGCACGCGTTTCCCGCAGCAGGGCCGCCATGATGAACAGCAGAAGCAGCGTGATGCAGCCGGCGAAGATTTCGCGCACCATGCTGCCAGTCGTAATGCGCCACCAGTGCCACGGCTGGATCGACGCACATCACCACCTCGAGCGGGCGGCCCATCACCGGACGCAGGGCGCACATCCGCACGCCTTGCCCCGGCGTAATCTCCCCCGTCCAGAAGCCGTCCGAATTATGCCGCATCGCGTCAGACAGCGGCGAGTCCGCGATATCGCTGCCCGGCACCGGCGCCTCCGCGCCCGCACTGGCGAATACCTTGCCATGCTGGGTGCCGACCAGCGCGATCATGCCGTTTGATCCAAGGTCCGCCGCGTTGAAAAACGAGACGACGGTGTCGGTATCGAAGAACAGCCCGATGACACCGGCGAAATGTCCCGCGGGAGTGTCCAGCCGGCGGGCCAGGCCGATGTGCCCGTGCTGACCGATCTGGTCGCGCCCCCCAAGGCCGATGAACAGGTTGCCATCGTCCGCGGACAGCTTGGCCCGGTCCTTGAACACTTCTTGCAAGGATAGATCGACCCCGACCAGTTCGGGCCGGCTACTCAGTCGGACGATCCCCCGCGCGTCGGTTAGGTAGATATCGACCCCGGGATCGTCGATAACCCTGGCCCGGCGCTGCCAGGACGCCAGGTTGAAACCGGTTGGGTCGTGTTCCCAGTCGTCTTCCAAGATGCGCAAGGTCTGGTCGACCGAGAACAATCGGCGCCGCACCTGGTGCTCGAACAGCAGCGCCTTGTTCGCCAGTTCCGCGTTGGCATGCGCAAGGGCGGTACGCGCCTCCGTATGCAGCGCACTCAGCGTGCCCAGCCAGGTCAGGGCGATCAACGCCAGCCCGCCGAGCAGGATCGCGAGATAGGCCAGCCCGATCGATCGAAGCCATCGTTTCATGTCGCGGTTGCTACCACGCGTCCGACTTTCAACATCTGTCCCCGATCCAGCCGTTCTGAAAAGGACGGGTTCGGCATCGCCTTATCAACGTATACGTGCATTCGCCCGCCGGACCAATGGTTTCCCGCGGGGTCATGACATTGCCGCCCGCCATCGCGCCCACTATCCCGCCTGGGCGCCCGACTTGCCGCCTCCGCCTTGCGGTGCGATTGTCCGGCGGTTTCGGGAAGTCCGGTTACGGGAAGCCCACATTTGGGAAGCCGTGCCGCTCTGGCCCGGCAGAGCGATGAGCAAGAGGACAGAATGGCGAAAATCAAGGTGAAGACCCCGGTTGTCGAGCTCGATGGGGACGAAATGACCCGCATCATCTGGGGTTTCATCAAGGACAAGCTGATCCTTCCCTATCTGGACATCGACCTCAAATACTACGATCTCGGCATCGAATACCGCGACCAGACCAACGACCAGGTAACGGTCGACAGCGCCAACGCCATCAAGCAGTACGGCGTGGGCGTGAAATGCGCCACCATCACGCCCGATGAGGCAGCGGGTCACGGAATTCGGCCTCAAGCGCATGTATCGCAGCCCGAACGGCACCATCCGCAACATCCTGGACGGCACGATCTTCCGCGAGCCGATCATCTGCAAGAACGTGCCGCGCCTGGTGCCGCATTGGAGCCAGCCGATCGTCATCGGCCGCCACGCCTATGGCGACATCTATCGCGCCACCGAGATGAAGATCCCCGGCCCCGGCCGCGTGCGGCTGGTCTACGAGCCGGCCGACGAGAGCGAGCGGGCGCAGATCCTGTCGGTGCACGACTTCAAGGGCCCCGGCGTCGCCATGGGCATGCACAACATCCAGGAGTCGATCGACGGCTTCGCCCGCGCCAGCTTCAACTACGGCATCCAGCGCGGCTATCCGGTGTACCTGTCGACCAAGAACACCATCCTGAAGGTCTATGACGGCTACTTCAAGGACCGCTTCCAGGAGATTTTCGATAAGGAATTCAAGGCAGCCTACGACAAAGCTGGCCTGACCTATGAGCACCGGCTGATCGACGACATGGTCGCCTGCGCCCTGAAATGGAACGGCGGCTATTTGTGGGCCTGCAAGAACTACGACGGCGACGTGGAGTCCGACATCGTCGCGCAGGGCTTCGGCTCGCTCGGCCTGATGACCTCCGTGCTGCTCAGCCCGGACGGCAACACGGTGGAGTCCGAGGCCGCGCACGGCACCGTGACGCGCCATTACCGCGAGCACCAGAAGGGACGGGAAACCTCCACCAACCCGATCGCCTCGATCTTCGCCTGGACCCGCGGCCTGGCCTATCGCGGCAAGTTCGACAACACGCCGGACGTGACGGGCTTCGCCGAGACGCTGGAGAAGGTCTGCGTGGAGACGGTGGAGAGCGGGTTCATGACCAAGGACCTCGCCGGTACTGATCGGGCCCGAGCAGAAGTGGCTGAACACGCAGGACTTCCTCGCCAAGATCGACGACAACCTGAAGAAGGCGATGGCCTGACGCGCCACGCCGGCTCGATCGAAAGGCCCGCCGCAAGGCGGGCCTGTTTCGTTATGCGCCGATATCGTTGTGCGCCGGCGCAAACCGGGTCAGACTGTGAGGCACCGAAAAGGGGGAACGGCCATGGATGACATGACGGAAATCACCGGCTTGCAGCACTATCCTCTGGCGAGGCGGGGCTTCCTGATGACCGGCCTGATCAGCGGCTTCACCCTGGCGACGGTACGCGCCGAAGCCCAGGCGATCCACACCGACACGAACGGCCTTGTCGCCGGCGAGGTGCAGATCGATGACCGCCGACGGCAAGATTCCGGCTTATTTCGCCCGGCCGGACAAGCCCGGTCCGTTCCCGACCATCCTGGTGATCGAGGAGATCTTCGGCGTCCACGAATACATCAAGGATATCTGCCGGCGCTTTGCAAAAGCAGGATATCTGGCCGTCGCGCCGGAGCTGTACGCGCGCCAGGGCGACCTGTCGAAGATGACGGACGTGCAGCAGATCCTGCGTGACGTGATCTCCAAGGCGCCGGACGCGCAGTTGATGAGCGACCTCGATCTCACCGCCGCCTGGGCCGCCAAGAACCACGGCGACCCGGCGAAGCTGGCGGTTAACGGCTTCTGCCGCGGCGGGCGCGCCACCTGGCTCTATGCCGCGCACAACCCCATCGCTGAAAGCCGCCGTCGCCTGGTACGGCCCGATCGGCGGCGCGACCAGCGACAATCCAGCCGAAGACGGTGCTTGATATAGCGGATCAGATCCAATGCCCGCTGCTCGGGCTTTACGGCGGCAAGGATGGCAGCATTCCCGTCGATCAGGTCCGCGCAGCCGAAGCCAAGGCGAAGGCGGCCGGCAAGACGGTGGAGATCGTGATCTATCCCGATGCCGGCCATGCGTTCCATGCCGATTACCGCCCCAGCTACGTCAAGGACGCCGCCGAGGACGGCTGGCAGCGGGCCTTGGCCTGGTTCAAGAAATACGATGCGGCGTAACGCCTGAGCGCCAGCCGATAATTGGCCACCCGATCTGTTAACGAGTGAAACGAAAATAGAGGTTAGCGATGAACACCCGGTCCGTGCGGCGTAATGGCCTAGCCGCCCTCCTGCTTCCCGCCCTCCTGCTCGCCGGCTGTGCGGAAACCCCGATGGGTCCCACCGTTCAGGTGATGCCCGGCGGCGGCAAATCCCTGGATGCCTTTGCCTACGACCAGGCAACCTGCAAGCAGTTCGCGCAGAATGCGGTCGCCGGCCAGGCGCAAAACGCCAATGTCCGCGGTGTCGGCGCGGCCGCGCTTACCACGGCGCTCGGCGCAGGCCTGGGAGCGGCGATCGGCGGCGGCCATGGCGCCGGCGTCGGCGCCGCCAGCGGCGCGCTCGGCGGGGCCGGCATCGGCGCGGTCACCAGTTCCAACGCCCAGCTCTCCATCCAGCAGCAATACGACAACGCCTTCGCCCAGTGCATGTACACCAGGGGCAACGCGGTGCCCGGCTATGGCCCGATGATGGTGCAGTCCCCCTACCAGACCGCCAGCAGCCCTGCCCTGGTGCGTTCGGTGCAGGCCGAATTGAACCGCCTCGGCTACACCCGCTCTCCGCCGGACGGCGTCGTCGGGCCGCAGACCAGCACCGCGATCAGCAGCTACCAGCGCGCCACCGGCATGCCGGTGGACGGCATGCCGTCCGAGGCGCTGCTGCAGCGCCTGCAGGCGACCCCGTAAGCCAAACCCGGTCGCACGCCCGAGCAGAACGAGAAGCAAACAGACCATGAAGGCAGCGATCGTTACCGAGAACGGCGTGCGGGTACAGGACGCGCCGGAGCCGAAGCCTGGTCCGCAGCAGGTGCTGGTGCGGGTCCGTGCCGCTGGGCTGAACCGGGCGGATCTTGGCGTCGCCGCCGGGCACGCGCATGGCAGCCTCGGCGGACCCGGCACCATCATCGGCCTGGAATTCGCCGGCGAGGTGGCGGAAGTGGGCTCCGAGGTCCCGGCGCACATCAAGCCGGGGATGCGGGTGATGGCCAAGGGAGCCGGCGGCTATGCCGAATATGCCCTGGCCGATCACGGCACCGTCTGCGCCGTGCCGGCCAGCAACATGAGCTGGGAACAGGCCGCGACGCTGCCGGTGGCACTGTCGACCATGCACGACGCGATCATGACCAACGGGGCACTGAAGCCGGGCCAGAGCATTCTGATCCAGGGTGCGAGTTCCGGCGTCGGACTGATGGGAATGCAGATCGCCAAGATGATGGGCGCCAGTCTGGTGATCGGCAGTTCCACCAATGCCGGCAGGCGCGCGCGGCTGGCGGAATTCGGCGCTGATCTGGCCATCGACACCACCGATACCGGCTGGCCCGATCAGGTTCTGACCGCAACCGGCGGACGCGGCGTGGATGTGATCATCGACCAGATTTCCGCCAGCGTCGCCAACGGCAACCTGAAATGCTGCACCATTCTGGGGCGGATCGTGAATGTCGGCCGTCTCGGCGGCACCAGGGGGGACTTCAACTTCGACCTGCATGCGGCCCGGCGCATCCAGTATATCGGCGTGACGTTCCGTACCCGGAGCATCGAGGAAGTGCGGGAGATCAACCGCAAAATGGTCACCGACCTGTGGCCGGCGGTGGAAGCCGGCAAGCTGGCCCTGCCGATCGACAAGGTGTTTCCGCTCGCCGAGGCGCCGGCCGCCCTGGCGCACATGCAGGCGAACCAGCATTTCGGCAAGATCGTGCTGGTGTGCTGATCGCGCTGCCAGCCGACGGCCGCGTCAGCCCTTGCCGCAAACCGACAGTGACACCGCCCCGTAGCCGCGCATTCCGCTCGGTTCGACCAGCAATTTCAGCTCGAGATTATTGATCGTAATCGATTGCTGCACCGGCAGGCCGGTCACCTTGATCGGCTGCGGCACCCAAGACTGCGTGATCGTCACCTGCGCCGTCTTGGCGGGGTCCTCGGGTCCTGCGGGCGCGGATGCCGACACCAGGATCAGGCCATCGAGCAGGGCGACCGGTTCTTCCACGCCCACTCCAACGGTCTGGATGGCGAAGCGCTTGCGCACCACCCGCCCCTCGCAGGCCCGCACCGGCGCGGCTTCGCGGAGCACCTGGGCGATCCGGTCATCCGTTACGCCACCGGCCAGGCGCTCACGCAGCAGATCCACCAGCTTCGCCAGCCCGCCGGCGGGCACATCTGCATCATAGCGCTTCTTCAACGCGTCCGCGGCCTGCCGGGTCTGCACCAGATCCGTCCGCAGGCGGTCGTTTTCGCCCTTCACCGTGGCGAGTTGCCGGGTTAGCGACGTGACATCGCTTTCCAGGCCCGAGACCTCCTGGCGCGCCAGGAGGATGCCCGCCTGATAGGACGAATAGCCGATCGCGCCAAAGCCGGCCACGGCCGCGAGCCACAGAATGCTGCGCCATACGAACTTCCGTCGCCGGCGGCTGCGTTCCCGGCTCAATCCACTCTTAAACGCCATCCGACCTGCTGCAACGCTTTGAACTTGGGTCCCGACACTCGCACGGACCGCGCCCCCGCCTCAATGGGCCAGGTCCGCGCCAGCTTCACGCCAGCCAAAACCGGCATGGTGGCGTGCCAGGCAATGACCTAGCATAATAGAGGGAATCCGGCGCCGGAGGGGGCAGAAAGCCCGATCCCGACCCACGGTCGAATAGCCTGCCGCAGGCGGTTCCATTCCCTAGGAGATGCATTTGCTGCGTCTGATCAGTGCCACGCCAAGCCCCTATGCGCGCAAGGTGCGCATCGCCCTGGCGGAAAAGGCCATTCCATTCGAGCTGATCACGGAAGTTCCGTGGAACAGCACCACCCAGACCCCCCTGCACAACCCGCTGGAAAAGCTGCCGGTGCTGCTGCTGGACGATGGTTCCAGCGTGTATGAATCCCACTTCATCCTGGAATGGCTGGAGGCGAAATATCCCGCGACGCCGATGCTGCCCGTGGACATCGATAGCCGCCTCGCGGCCCGTCGCGTGGAGGTTGTCGCCGACGGGGTGTGCGATGCGCTGGTGCTGCTGTTCTGGGAACGCAACCGCTCGCCCGAGCATCGCAGCGCCGAATGGATGGCGCGGCAGCTGCGCAAGGTCGATGGCGGCATGCGTGCCCTGGCCGACTGGGCCGGCACGCGCGAGTTCGTCATCGGCGACCGCTTCGGCCTGGCCGACATCGCGACCGGCACGGTGTGCGGCTACCTCGATGTCCGTTTCGCCGAGTATCCGTGGCGAACCCGCCACCCGAACCTGGCCGCCCTCAGCGAGCGTCTGGAGGCCCGGCCTTCGTTCGAGGCCTCGCGCCCGGTGGCGCAAATCATCAGCGACAAGGTGGTCTGAGCCATGCTGCCACAAGCCATCGATTTCCGCGCCGAGGCGGACGCGCTGCATTCCCTGCTCACGACGCTGCAGGACACGGACTGGGATCGGGCCACCCTGTTCAAGGGCTGGACCGTCAATGACATCGTGCAGCATCTGCATAGCGGCGACCTGATGGCCGCCGCATCCGTGGCCGGCGCCGATCCGTTCGCGCAGATGCGGGCGGAGATGAAGGCCAGGCGGGACAGCGGCATGTCCGGCGTGGAGGAAACCCGCTACCGCCTCGGCGATCTCACCGGCCGGCGCCTGCTGGAACGCTGGCACGCCACGATGGCCGAGCTTTGCGACAAGCTGTCGGCAATGCCGCCGGATGCGAGGCTGAAATGGGCCGGCCCCGACATGGGCGTGCGCATGTTCACCACCGCGCGGCAGATGGAAACCTGGGCACATGGCCAGGCGATCTACGATTTGATGGGCGCCACGCGGCAACCCACGGACCGGCTGCGCAACATCGCCGAAATCGGCGTGCGCACCTATGGCTGGACCTTCGCCAACCGCCAGCGCCCGACACCGGGCCCCGTGCCCTACGTGCGATTGACGGGACCATCCGGCGCGATCTGGGAATGGAACGATCCCACACCGGACAACAGCGTGGCCGGCAGCGCGCTGGAGTTCTGCCAGGTCGTCACGCAAACCCGCAATGCCGCCGACACGAAGCTGAAAATCACCGGCGAACCAGCCCGAATCTGGATGAGCCTGGCCCAATGCTTCGCCGGCCCGCCTGAGACGCCCCCGCCGCCCGGCCTGCGGCGGTAAGTGGAGGCGGGAGGGAAGCAAGGTTGGGGCTCCGCCCCAAACCCCGGCAGGGCGCTGCCCTGCACCCGTGAGGGAACTCGTCCCCTCAACCCCTTGGACTGGTTTGTTGGGGATAGGGCCGCGACGTAGCCTATCAACGGCTACGACGGTTCGGCCCTATCCCCAACAAACCAAACTAAACAGGGTCAAGGGAACAAGTTCCCTTGCGGGGTGGAGGGGCGGAGCCCTCCTGGGGTTTGGGGCAAAGCCCCATTCTTCCTTCCTTCCCCGCCTCACCTACCGAAGCTGTCAGGCCGCGAGGCGGTCCTCGGGGGCGGCGAAGAGGAATTCCAGGTCGTCGATTTCGATGCCGGCGATGTCGCCTTCTTCGCCGAGTGCGATGTTGGCGAGGTGGGCCTTGCGTTGTTGCAGTTCGACAATGCGGTCCTCGACGGTGTCGGCGGCGATCAGTTTGTAGACGAAGACGGATTTCGTCTGGCCGATGCGGTGGGCCCGGTCGGAGGCCTGGTCCTCGGCGGCGGGATTCCACCACGGGTCGTAATGGATCACCGTATCGGCGGAGGTGAGATTCAGTCCCCTGCCCCCGGCTTTCAGGCTGATCAGGAAAAGCGGCACCTCGCCGCTTTCGAAGGCGCGCACGGGCTCGGCGCGATCGCGGGTATCGCCGCGCAGTTCGACGAATTTCACTCCGGCGGCGGCCAGGCGCGGGCTTGATCAGGTCCAGCATCGAGGTGAACTGGGAGAACAGCAGAATGCGCCTGCCCTCGGGGATCATTTCGTCGATCATTTCCATGAGGTCGTCGAGCTTGCTGGAGGTATCGACCAGGCGGGCGGAGGGTAGTTTCACCAGCCTTGGATCGCAGCAGACCTGGCGCAGCTTGAGCAGCGCGTCCAGCACGACGATGCGGCTTTGCGCGGCGCTGAGCTCGGCGATCTGTTCGCGCACCTTGTCGTAGAGGGTGCCGCGGATGGTTTCATACAGCTCGCGCTGCTCGGGTGCGAGGTTGATGCGGCGCAGGATGGTATGTTTCGGCGGCAGGTCGGTGGCGACCTCGGCCTTGGTGCGGCGCAGGAGGAAGGGCCGGATGCGGCGGATCAGCTGGACGCGGCGGACCTCGTCGTTGTTCTTCTCGATCGGGGTGCGGAAGCGCTTGGCAAAGCCTTTGCGATCGCCGAGCAGGCCGGGCATCAGAAAGGCGAATTCCGACCAGAGTTCCTGGAGGTTGTTCTCGATCGGGGTGCCGGAGAGGCAAATCCGGTGACGGGTGTCGAGCTGGCAGACCGCCTTCGTGGCCTTGGCGTCCGGGCTTTTGATGACCTGGGCTTCGTCCAGCACCACGATGTGCCAGGGAAGCAGTTTCATTTCCTCGATGTCGCGCGCCAGCACGGTGTAGGTGGTGATGACCACGTTGACGCCATCGAGTTCGCCGCGGCGGACGTGGCGATCCAGGCCGTGCAGCACGACCACGCGCAGATGCGGGGAGAACTTGGTCAGTTCCGCGGTCCAGTTGGCGACCAGGCTGGTGGGAACCACGATCAGGGCGGGGCGATCCAGGCGGCCCTGCGCGTGCTCGATGACGATGTGGGCGATGGTCTGCGCGGTTTTGCCGAGGCCCATGTCATCGGCGAGGAAGCCGCCGAGGCCGTGCTCGCGCAGGTGCTGGAGCCAGTCGACGCCGTGCTGCTGGTACGGGCGCAGGGTGGCGGTGAAGCTGGCGGGGATCGCGACCGGGGCAATTTCCGCCTGGCCGCGGAAGCGCTGGGCGTAGGCCTCGATCGCGGCGGCGTTTTCCCAGCGCGTGGTCAGCAGGTCTTCCAGGTCCAGCACACTGGCGGCCTCGGCCTGTGCCAGCACCAGGCCCCCGTCGGGGGTGCGGCGGGCCGCGTCGATCAGGTCGGCCATGACCGTGAGCAGGCGGCGGATGCGCTCGGCCGGCAGCTTCAGGATGCGGCCGTCATCGAGGCTGGTGATCAGCTCGCCGTCGACGATCTGGGCGGCCTCCATGCCGCCGCGGTCGAGCAGGCGGGAGAGGATGGGCAGCAGAGGGATGCGCGCGCCGTCGATCTCGATGCCGAAATCGAGCGAAAAGCGGCCGGTTTCGGCATCGGCGACGCGGACGTCGTAGTCACCGACGGACTGGACGAAGCGGGGGCCGAACTCGCGGTCGATTTCGTTGCGCCAACCCAGCGCCAGCAGCGCCGGCACGCGTTCGGTGACGAAGGCCTGCCAGCGCTCGGAGGCGTCGCGTCCGCGATAGACGAAGACCGTGCGGCCCTTGGCGGTGCGGCCTTCGGCGACGCGCATCTGGGCGAAGCCGTCGGGGCGCAGGGCTTCGAGGGCGGCGGCTTCGGCGGCGCGGTCGCGGCGGATGAAGCCGGGCTGATCGCCGGGGCGGCTTACCTTGACGAACTGGCGTTCGTCATCGGCGGGGGTGAGCACGCCGTCATAGTCGAAATCCACGGTCAGCGCGTCGATACGCTGCAGGCGGCCGAATTCGTCGGGGCTTTCGATCTTGCGCAGGCGCAGAACCGGCGTCAGCGGGCGCTGCAGGATGACCGGCTCGGCGGCCGGGGCGATAACCGGTTCGGCGCGTCGCCCGGCGGATCGGACCGGATCGGGCCGCTTCGCGATGAAGGGCGGCGGTTCGGGCCGCTGGAAGGTCGGGCTTCGTGGCCCAGGGCTGTGCATGGAGCCTGGGCTGTGCATGGAGAAGGGCGGCCGGATCGGGCGCTGCGGGACGGCAGGTGGCTCGCTTTGCGGCGGCGCGGCCTGGCGCAGCCGGACGCGCCCGACCGCGCCGCTGGCGCCGTCGACATACCAGGGGCCGGCTTCACCCAGGATGATGGCGGATTTCGGCGGCAGGTTCGGCGGGACGTTGGCCTGGAAAATGCGCTCCTCGCCGGGGATCAGCACTTCGCCGGTGGCGTGCCAGCGCGCCTTGCCGAGCCGCCCCATCAGGCCGAGCACGGAGGGGACCGCGCCGGGCGCGACCGGTACGCGGCTGACGTCGCCGCCGCCCAGCAGCTTGGCCAGGATGCGGGTGCTCTCGGGGTTGGCGCGGTCGGCGAGGATGCGGGCGGGCGTGGTGGGTTCCAGCCGGCCGCTGCGTTCACCGATCAGGATGGTGCTGACGAAGCAGGCATGCGGCGGCTCGCCGGGGGACAATTCGAACACCAGGCGCTGGCGTTCCGCCACGACCGGAGTGGCCAGGGTGTCCAGGAAGCTTTTCTGAACCGGCTTGCGCAGGGCGGGATAGCGGTCCAGCGCCGCCAGTGCCCCGGCCGCCATGTGCACACAGGCGGTCTGGCCGCAGCTGCATTTGTTGGCGAACACGACCCGATGGCCGAGAGCGGAAGGGGTAATGCTGGCAGAGTGGCGCAGGCCGAGATGCTCCACCGTCACGGCGATGGACGGGTCTTGCAGAGCCACTTCGACGGCCCCGAGCAGGACCAGGGAGCGCCCGCGCGTGAGCACGCGCGCATCGAAGATACGGCCCAGATCCTCGGACGAAAACGGCGTCAGCATCGGCGCGGGGAAACCCTCGTGGTTGGGATAACGGCTTCCGAGAACGCCATGCGCCCAGGAATCGCGAAGCCGGGCAGTATAACAGAGCAACTGAATAAAATCCGGTGTGTGGCGCAAAGCTGGAATGCGGGGGGGTTTGTGGCGCGCAACGCGATGGGCGATCATGCGGCCCATAATCAAAGGGAGACGACGATGCGTCCGCAGGCAGCCGCCATGAAGGCCTTATTGGAACAACCGCAGATGCAGATCGTGCCGGGGTGCGGCGACGGGATGGGGGCGAGGCTGTTGCAGGAGGCCGGGTTCAAGATCGGCTTCGCGTCGGGCTCCAGCATTCACGCCATGCGCCTGGCGATGCCGGACATGGATCTGCTGAGCCTTCCGGAAATGCGCGACGCGGTGGAGAGCATGGTGAACGCGGCGCCTCAGGTGCTCTGGCTCGCCGACGGCGACACCGGCTACGGCAACGCGATCGCGGTGCAGCGGACGGTGCGCGAATACGCCCGCGCCGGCGCCGCCGCGGTGCTGATCGAGGACAAGATATGGCCGCGCCCGCTCGGCAAGTCCGGCGCCAAGCTGGTGGTGGAGCGCGACGAAGCCCGGATGCGCATCCGTGCCGCGGTGCAGGCGGCACGCCAGGAGGGCGTGCTGCTGCTGGCGCGCACCGATGCCTGCCGCTCGCGCGGGTTCGACGAGGCCCTGGCCCGATTGAAGGAGTTCGTGGCGGAGGGCGCGGACATCTTGTTCCTCGACTCGCCGGAAAACGAGGCGCAGATGCGCGCTTCCGTGGAGGCCTGCGGCGGCAAGCCGGCGGTGTCGGTGACCTCGCCGGCAGGCAAGCATTTCATGCCCGACGATGCCGGTTTGGCCCGCGCGGGGATCAGGTTCGCGATCTATCCGCAGGAAATCCTGGCCGCCACGGTGCATGCGGTGCGGGCGGCGCTGGCGGGGCTGAAGGGCGGACCCCGGGCGCCGATGGCGGGTATTCCGGATCTGGCGACAGCCGTCCGGTCGGCGGAGTACCTGGCACAGGATACGCGCCTCGCCGGCGGTTAGATCGAGTGCTCATACCAACCCGCGGCATGACGGACCCGTCATGCCCGGGCTTGTCCCACGGCTGTCCGGGCCCCGGCCGATCGGGGCATCTGTCGTCCGGACGAACCTCGCCGGCGCGAGCTCGGCGAGCGTAGGGGCCAAAGCTCCCTGGCCTTACTTTCTACTCACGCCCCAACACCCGATCGTTCAGAAAGCTCGCCAGCCCGCCGGCGGTGAAATCCCGGCGCAGGGCCATTTCGTCGTAGTCTTCGCGGACCCAGTCAAGGAACGGTTTCTTGCCCTCGGCTTCCTGCGCGTAGCGGATGAAGAAAGCATCGAGGATGCCGGTGCGGGAGCGGCTGATATGGCCGAAGCGCCAGGAGAGCTGGGCCAGCGCCTGTTCGGCGGTGCCGCCGTTCATCAGGATGAACAGGCCGGACGCCAGTCCCGCCCGGTCGGCACCGGATTTGCAGTGGATCAGCGCAGGTTCGACCAGCGTCTTGGCGATTTCCGCCAGATCAAGGATGCGGTCCTTGTGCGGCGCGCCGCGGCTTTCGAAGGCGCGGTCGATATGGATCAGGCCCAGTTGCTTGGCGGCATCGCGCGACAGGGCGTCCGAGCCGCATGCACGATGGCCGCGCAGATTGATCAGGGTCTTGATGCCGAACCGGCGCTTGGCCGCTGCCAGCCTGGCCGGCGTCGGGTGGTTGCAGCGATAGACCCGCCCGGGGATCACCTCGGCGAAATTGTCCCACAGCAGGCGGAACACCGCGTGATCGACGAACAGGCTGTCGGCCCAGGCGCGCCGCCGATCCGCGGCGGTTTTCAGGCCGCCGCGGAACATGGGCGCCTGCGGGGAAATCGGCTCAGACTTGCCGTTCCACCATCATCTGCTTGATCCTGCCGATCGCCTTGGCCGGATTGAGGCCCTTCGGGCAGGTCTCGGTGCAGTTCATGATGGTGTGGCAGCGATAGAGCTTGAACGGATCTTCCAGTGCATCCAGCCGGGCGCCGGTATGCTCGTCGCGACTGTCGGCGATCCAGCGATAGGCCTGCAACAGCACGGCCGGGCCGAGATAGCGGTCCCCGTTCCACCAATAGCTGGGGCAGGAGGTGGAGCAGCAGAAGCACAGGATGCATTCCCAAAGCCCGTCGATCTTGGCCCGTTCCTCCTTGGATTGCAGCCGCTCCGCATCCGGCGGCGCGGGGGTGTCGGATTTGATCCATGGCTCGATGCTGCGGTACTGGGCGTAGATCTGCGTCAGGTCGGGCACCAGATCCTTCATCACCGGCATATGCGGCAGCGGGTTGATCCGCACCGCGCCCTGCACCTCGGCGATCGGCTTCAGACAGGCCAGCGTGTTGGTGCCGTCGATGTTCATCGCACAGCTGCCGCAGATGCCCTCCCGGCAGGAGCGGCGGAAGGTCAGGGTGGGATCGACCTCGTTCTTGATCTTGATCAGAGCGTCCAGGACCATCGGGCCGCAGGCGTCGAGATCGATCTGGTAGGTGTCGGTCCGCGGGTTCTTCCCGTCATCCGGGTTCCAGCGATAGATCTTGAAATCCTGCACCCGCTTGGCGCCGGTGGGGGCCTTGAACACCTGGCCCTGTCCGACCGTGCTGTTCTTGGGAAGCGTAAAAGTGGCCATCGTGTCTGCGTTCCGATCCGACTGAGTAGACGCGCTTAGTAAACCCGCTTCTTGGGGGGGAAGACCGACACCTCGTTGGTCAGCGTCTGCATCTTCACCGGGCGATAGCCGAGCTCGACCCGCCCCTGGTCGTCGCACCATGCCAGCGTGTGCTTCATCCAGTTCTCGTCGTCACGATCCGGGAAGTCGTCATGCGCCTGCGCGCCGCGGCTTTCGTGGCGGGCCTCGGCGCCGACCATGGTGGTCATGGCGTTGCCCATCAGGTTCTGCAGCTCCAGCGCCTCCATCAGGTCGCTGTTCCAGATCAGGCTGCGATCGGATACGGACATGTCGCCGAGCCCGCCCCACAGCTTCTGCATCTTGGCGACGCCTTCCTTCATGCTCTCGCTGTTGCGGAACACCGCGGCATGGGCCTGCATGTTGCGCTGCATGGTGTCGCGCAGCTCC
Organism: uncultured Alphaproteobacteria bacterium; assembly: GCA_963839645.1. Classification (GTDB taxonomy): domain Bacteria; phylum Pseudomonadota; class Alphaproteobacteria; order Acetobacterales; family Acetobacteraceae; genus PALSA-911. Next base: position 842,507 of record CAWIVZ010000008.1, read on the forward strand.
GCCACCTTGGTGCCGCCCTTGGCATGGCGGGCGCGGTCGAAGCGGTCGAGCGACGCCTCCCCGGCCTTCGGCGGCAGCGGCATCTGCGTCACGCCCGGCTTCACCACCTCGGCGGCGCGATGCGCGGCGGCGCGGCCGAACACCACCAGATCCAGCAGCGAGTTGGTGCCCAGGCGATTGGCGCCGTGGACGGAAACGCAGGCCGCCTCGCCCACCGCCATCAGGCCGGGCACGACGGCATCGGGGTTGTCCTGGGTCGGGCGCAGCACCTCGCCGTGATAGTTCGTCGGCACCCCGCCCATGTTGTAGTGCACGGTCGGCAGCACCGGGATCGGCGCCTTGGTCACTTCCACGCCTGCGAACACTTTTGCCGTCTCTGAAATACCCGGCAGGCGCTCGTTCAGGATGTCGGCGCCGAGATGCTCCAGGTGCAGCATGATGTGGTCCTTGTTCGGACCGCAGCCACGTCCCGCGTTGATCTCCAGCGTCATCGAGCGGGACACCACGTCACGCGAGGCGAGGTCTTTCGCCGTGGGCGCATAGCGCTCCATGAAGCGCTCGCCTTCGGAGTTGGTCAGATAGCCGCCCTCGCCGCGCGCGCCCTCGGTGATCAGGCAGCCGGCGGGGAAGATGCCGGTCGGGTGGAACTGCACGAACTCCATGTCCTGCACCGGCAGGCCCGCCCGGATCACCATGCCGGTGCCATCGCCGGTGCAGGTATGCGCGGAGGTGCAGGAGAGGTAGGCGCGGCCGTAGCCGCCGGTCGCCAGCACCACGCTCTGGGCACGGAAGCGATGGATGGTGCCGTCTTCCAGGTTCCAGGCCATCACGCCGCGGCAGACGCCATCGTCGTCCATGATCAGGTCAAGGGCGAAATACTCGACGAAGAACTCCACCTCGTGCTTCAGGCTCTGCTGGTACAGGGTGTGCAGGATGGCGTGGCCGGTGCGGTCCGCCGCGGCGCAGGCGCGCATGGCGGGGGTCTTGCCGTAATCCATCATGTGGCCGCCGAACGGGCGCTGATAGATGCGGCCATCCTCGGTGCGGCTGAACGGCACGCCGAAATGCTCCAGCTCATAGACCGCCGGGATCGCCTCGCGGCACATGTATTCGATGGCGTCCTGGTCGCCGAGCCAATCCGATCCCTTCACGGTGTCGTACATGTGCCAGCGCCAATCGTCCTCGCCCATGTTGCCGAGCGCGGCGCCGATGCCGCCCTGCGCGGCCACGGTGTGGCTGCGGGTGGGGAACACCTTGGTGATGCACGCGGTTTTCAGGCCCGCCGCCCCCATGCCCAGCGTGGCACGCAGCCCGGAGCCGCCGGCGCCGACCACGACGACATCGTAGGTGTGGTCGATAATGTTATAGGCGCGCGCCGAAGGCATCGTAATCGCGTTCATCTTCCGCCCATCCGTCAAGGGGTGCGCCGAAGCGGCGCTCGACCCGGTTTCTATCGCGAAGGGCCGTCAAGATCGAACAGCCCCAGTAGGAATACAGTAGGCAGCCAGTGGTCAAGAAAGACCCTCGACCCAAAAGCCGGGTTACAACCCGATCTTCAATATGGAGACGATCGCCGTCACCGCCAGCAGGATCGCGGCTCCCTTCACCAGCAGCAGCGCGACCAGCCGCTTGCCCTCGTCATGGACGTAATCCTCGATCACCACCTGCAGGCCCAGCTGCATGTGGTAGAATGTCATTCCCGCCAGGGTGATCAGCAGTACCAGCGTCAGCGGGCCGCTCATCCAGGCCACCACCGCTTCGTGCGGCGCGGCGCCCAGCGCCAGCACGTTGTAGATGAACCACAGCGTCAGCGGCGCCAGGGCGATCGCGGAAACGCGCTGCGCCCACCAATGGCCCACGCCGGATTTCGCCGCCCCCATGCCGCGCGCGCGGCCGAGCTCGGAACGCATGATGTCGACCCGGAGGTCTTTCGCGTCGGCCATCAGCCTGCCCCCCCCACCAGCACGACAAGCCAGATCAGCACGGTGCCCACCGCGGTCGCCGCCAGCACGGCCAGGCCGGTGGTCTTGTAGACGCCGTTATCGAACCCGAAGCCGGCATCCCAGGCCAGATGCCGCAGGCCGTTGCACAGATGGTAGACCAGCGCCACGGTCCAGCCGAACATCAGCAGCCGGCCGAGCCAGGACACCGTGAAATCCCGCACGCCGTCATAGGCCTCGGGCGAAGTCGCCGCCGACACCAGCCAGGCGACCATCAGCAGCGAACCGGCCGCCAGCGCCACGCCGGTGATCCGGTGCAGGATGGACATGACCGTGGTGATCTGCGGCTTATAGACCTGAAGATGCGGCGACAGCGGCCGGCGGACGAGTTTGCCGTCGGTATTGCGCGACACCATCAGTGCTTCGCGTACGTCTTTCACGAGGGCTCCATTCGGAGGTTCGGCCTCCACAGGCAGGACAAAACAGGCCGGCACACGGCGAGGGATCGCGATTTCCGATCAGCTACCCGGCAGTATGACAACCATAGGACTTCCCCCTTACCCCCGTGCTGGTTAAGGGTCAACGCGCTGAACGACGGGGTATGCCGGCGGGCATGCTGGACCCGCCACCGCCGTCGGAGTAGAGCGAAACCATGTCCCGCACCGCACAGCTTGCCCGCACCACATCCGAGACGGATATCGCCCTGACCCTGTGCCTGGACGGCACCGGCCAGGCCGACATCGCCACCGGCATCGGCTTCCTCGACCATATGTTGACCGCGCTCGCCCGGCACGGGCTGTTCGACCTGACCATCCGCGCCAAGGGCGACCTGCATATCGACTTCCATCACACGACCGAGGATGTGGGCATCGTGCTCGGCCGCGCCTTTGCCCAGGCGCTGGGCGAAAAGCGCGGCATCCGCCGCTTCGGCCAGGCCCTGGTGCCGATGGACGAGGCGCTGGCGGAAGCGGCGGTGGACATCTCCGGGCGCGGCTTCCTGGTCTGGAACGTGGCCTTCGAGCGCCCCAAGATCGGCGAGATGGATACCGAGCTGTTCGAGGAGTTCTTCCGCGCTTTCGCCGCCAACGCGGCGCTGACGCTGCACATCACCCGCCGCGCCGGCCACAACGCGCATCACGTCGCCGAAGCCTGCTTCAAATCCGCCGCCCGCGCGCTGCGCATGGCCGCCGAGGCCGACCCGCGCGCCGGCGATGCGATTCCCTCCACCAAAGGCTCCCTGTGAGGATCGTGCGGTGAAATACTGGACCGTGCATCTGCCGGCGAAAGGCCGGCCGACGCTGCCGGTGCTGGTGCGGGAAGGGTTCTCCTGGGGCGCCTTCCTGTTCGGCCCGCTCTGGCTGCTGGCGCATCGCGCCTGGATCCCGGCGGTGCTGGTCATCGCCGCCACCATCCTCGCCGGCGCCCTGGCGCCGGCCGGCGTGCAGCCCTTCCTGTTCCTCGCCATCGCCCTGCTGACCGGCTTCTCCGGCAACGACCTGCGCCGCTTCTCGCTGGAGCGCCGCGGCTACCTGCTCCGCCACGTCGTCGCCGCACGGGACACGGACAGCGCCCTGGCGCGGCTTCTGGCCGGCCGGCCCGATCTCGCCGGAACGCTGGCCGACGGACTGCCGGCCGGACAGGCCGCATGAGCGGGTTGCTATCCTGATGCGGATCGCGGTCGTCGACTACGGCAGCGGCAACCTCGCCTCCGCCTCCCGCGCCCTGTCGCTGGCCGCCGAGCGGCTGGGACTGTCGGGCGAGGTTTCGGTCACCGCCGACCCCGAGCGGGTGGCGCGCGCCGACCGGATCGTGCTGCCCGGCCAGGGCGCCTTCGCCGACTGCGCCCGCGGCCTGGATGCGGTGCCCGGCATGCACGCGGCGATCGAAACCGCGACCCGCGCCGGCACGCCGTTTCTGGGCATCTGCGTCGGCATGCAACTGATGGCCCAGCGCGGCCTGGAGCATGAAATCACCCCCGGCTTCGGCTGGATCGGCGGCGAGATCGCGGCCATGGACCCGCCCGGCCTGCGCCTTCCGCAGATGGGCTGGAACGAGCTCGATTTCGTCCCCGGCGTGCATCCGCTGCTGGACGGCCTGTCGCCGGGGGATCACGCCTATTTCGTCCATAGCTATGCGCTGCAGGGCGGCAAACCCGAGGAAATCGTCGCCACCACCGACTATGGTGGCCCGGTCGTCGCCATGGTCGCCAGCGGCAACCGTGCCGGCACGCAGTTCCACGTTGAAAAGAGCCAGGAGGTCGGCATCCGCATCCTTATGAATTTCCTGCGTTGGTCCCCATGAAGGTATCCTCATGAGCACCTCGGTCCCCGAGCAGCAGGAAACCAGGCCCGAACTGAACGTGGAGCGGGTGACGGAGCTCAGCGATGACGACCTGGCCGCCCTGTGCGAGGCGACGGACGCGGCGATCATCGAGGGCGGCGGCTTCGGCTGGATCAATCCGCCCGGAAGGCAGGCGCTGGAGCGCTATTTCCGCGGCGTGCTCCTGGTGCCCGAGCGCGAACTGTTCATCGCCCGGCTGAATGGCGTGCCCGTCGGGTCCGCCCAGTTGGTTCGCCCGCCGCGCAACAACGAGGCGCAGGCCTTTGCGGCAACGCTGATGCACTCTTTCATCGCCCCCTATGCCCGCGGCCACGGCCTCGCCCGGCTGCTGACCCAGCGGGTGGAAGAAGGCGCGCGCGCGCTTGGCTACTTCGCCCTCAACCTGGATGTGCGGGAAACCCAGGAAGCGGCGATCCGGCTGTATAAATCCCTCGGCTACGTCCACTGGGGCACTCATCCGGTCTATGCGCGGGTGCGCAGCCAGACCATCGCGGGCTATTTCTTCTACAAGCAATTGAAGCCGGCCCCGGACAAGGCGATCGGCGACAAGCCGACCGGCGACAAGGCTGGCGATACCAGGGACAAAGCCCCGTGACCGGCCTCACGCTCTACCCGGCGATCGACCTGAAGGACGGCCAGTGCGTCCGCCTGAAGCGCGGCGAGATGGACCAGGCGACCGTCTACTCGCACGATCCGGGCGGCCAGGCGAAGGCCTGGCAGGACGCCGGCTGCCAATGGCTGCACGTGGTGGACCTCAACGGCGCCTTCGCCGGACGGGCGGTGAACCGGGAGGCGGTGGCCCAGATCCTCCGCGCCGTCCGCATCCCCGTTCAGCTCGGCGGCGGCATCCGCGACATGGCCGGGATCGAGGCCTGGCTCGGCGCCGGCGTGCGCCGGGTCATCCTGGGCAGCGCCGCGCTGAAGAACCCGCCGCTGGTGCGCGAGGCATGCCGCAAGTTTCCCGGCCGCGTCGCGGTGGGGATCGATGCGCGGGAGGGCTTCGTTGCCACCGAGGGCTGGGCCGAAACCTCCGAGATCCGCGCGCTCGACCTGGCGCTGCGCTATGAGGACGCCGGCGCCGCCGCGATCATCTACACCGACATCTCCCGCGACGGCATGCTCGGCGGGCTGAACCTGGAACAGACCATGGACCTGGCCTTCCAGCTCTCCACGCCGGTCATCGCGTCCGGCGGCGTCGGCAGCCTGGAGGACCTGGCGGCGCTGAAGCGCCTGGCCTGCGGCGAGGGCGGCACCGGCGAAGGCGCGATCGAGGGGGTGATCGTCGGGCGCGCCCTGTATGACGGACGGGTCGATCCCGCCGCGGCCCTGGCGCTGCTTTCCGGCAGTTGCTGATTTTTGCCCGCACGGGTGGCATATCCAGACAAGCAGACCACTCATCCCAGCCATTCTCGCCGATTCCCCCATCTCCACTTGCAACCGGGGCGCGCTGACCCTCTAAAGACCGCATGTTGAAGCTTCGAGTCATCCCCTGCCTGGACGTCAAGGATGGGCGGGTCGTCAAAGGCGTGAACTTCGTGTCGCTGCGCGATGCCGGGGACCCGGTGGAGCAGGCCGCGGTGTACGACGCCGCCGGCGCGGACGAACTCACTTTCCTCGACATCACCGCCAGCCACGAGAACCGCGACACCATCCTCGACGTGGTCTCCCGCACCGCCGCACGCGTGTTCCTGCCGCTCACCGTCGGCGGCGGCATCCGCGCGGTGGAAGACATGCGCCGCCTGCTGCTGGCCGGCGCCGACAAATGCAGCGTCAACTCCGCCGCCATCGCCCGCCCGGACCTGATCCGGGAGGCGGCGGAGAAGTTCGGCAGCCAATGCGTGGTCGTCGCCGCCGACGCCAAGCGGACCGGCCCGGACCACTGGAGCATCTTCACCCATGGCGGCCGGCGCGACACCGGCATCGACGCGGTGCAATGGTGCCGCCAGGCCGCCGAACTCGGCGCCGGGGAGATCCTGCTGACCAGCATGGACCGCGACGGCACCGGGCTCGGCTTCGACCTCGATCTGCTCCGCCGGGTCTGCGGCGCGGTGCGCGTGCCGGTGATCGCATCGGGCGGCGTCGGCACGCTGCAGCACTTCGTCGAGGGCGCCGAGGCCGGTGCCACCGGGCTGCTCGCCGCCAGCGTCTTCCATTTCGGCACCTTCACCATCGCCGAGGTGAAGGGCGCCTTGCACAAAGCGGGTTTACCCGTGCGCCTGCCGCGCCAGGCTGCCTGAGGACAACAAGACACATGGCAAAATCGATCAAGAAGAAGACCCAGGAGATCGCCCCCAAAAGCGCCTCCAAAAGTAGCGGCTCCAAGAAGCAGGCCGCGGCGCCGGCGCCGGCGAAAAAGCCCGTCGCCGCCGCGAAGCAATCGAAGCCGGCCAAGAAGATCGCCAAGGCGGTCAGCCGGCATCTTTCCCGCACCGCGCACCTGCCGTCCGACCCCTCCGTGCTCGATCGCCTCTGGGCCGTCGTGCTCAGCCGGCGCGATGCCAGCCCATCCACCAGCCATTCCGCGAGGCTGCTGTCGCGCGGCATCACCAAGGTGGCGCAGAAATTCGGCGAGGAAGCCGTCGAAGCCGTGATCGAGGCGGTGGCCGGCGACCGCGACGCCCTGATCGGCGAAAGCGCGGATGTGCTCTACCACCTGCTGGTCCTGTGGGTGGCCGCGGGGATCGAGGCCGAGGACGTCTGGGCCGAACTGCGCCGCCGCGAGGGCGTCAGCGGCATCGCCGAAAAGGCCGCCCGCTCCCTGCCGGTTGCGCTGCGTCCGAATACCCGGAAAATCCCCTGATCCGACCAACGAGCCAACGAACCCGGGGAAACGCCAAATGCCGGTCCAAGGATTGCCGCCCTACGACGACAACAACGTCTTCGCCAAGATCCTGCGCGGGGAAATACCCTGCAAGAAGGTGTTCGAGAATGAGTGGGCGCTCGCCTTCCACGACATCGCCCCCCAGGCGCCCGTGCATGTGCTGGTGATCCCGAGGGGCAAGTACTGCTCCTTCGCCGATTTCTCCGCCAACGCCCCCGACGAGGAAATCGCCGGCTTCGCCCGCGCCGTCGGCCAGGTGGCCCGCGAGCTCGGCCTGGAAGCGCCGGGCTACCGGCTGATCTCCAACATGGGCGAGCACAGCGGCCAGGAAGTGCCGCACTACCACGCCCACATCCTCGCCGGCCGGCCGCTCGGGCGGATGCTGCCGAAAGCTTGATGTAACTTGTTGGCGGATGCGGGGCGGCCTGTCTGCATACGAGATATGCGAGGCCACAGAAGCGCGTGACAAAGCCAGGCGGGTCGTAAATCCTGCCGGCAACCCCGGAGCGTCCGACCCACATGACCAGCACGATCCTGCCAGCCAAGCCCGATTCCGCCCGCCAGAAGGCGGCGCTGTTCGCAGGCGGCTTCACCCTGTCGATGGCGCTCGGCACCCGCAGTTCCCTCGGCCTGTTCCTCGCCCCGCTGGCGCTGATCGGCGTGCCGATCGAGATGACGGCGCTGGCCGTCGCGGTGAACGCCCTGGCCTGGGGCGCGTCCCAGCCGCTGATCGGCGCCTGGGCGGACCGCTACGGCGCCGGCGTCATCCAGGCCATCGGCGCGGTGATCTACGCCGCCGGCTTCCTGCTGCCCGCGCTGCTGCCCGGCACCTGGCCGGTGATGCTCGGCATCGGGCTGCTGACCGGCATCGGCGCCTCCTGCACCGCGTTCGGCGTGTCGCTCGCCGGCGTCAGCCGCGCCTACCCCGATGACCGCCGCGCCGCCGCCACCGGCCTTGCCGCCACCGGCGGGTCGATCGGCATGATGCTGTGCCCGCCGCTGGCCGCCGCCGCCATCGCCATGGGCGGGGTCTCGCTCGGCTTCCTGATCCTGGCCGGCATGATGCTGCTGACCGTCCCCCTCGGCCGCCCGCTGGACCGCGCCGCCCTGGTCGCGCCGCAGCGGCGAAACTCCGCCGCCGCCATCCGCGCCGCGCTGTCGGACCGATCCTTCGTGCTCGTCTCCCTCGGGTTCTTCACCTGCGGCTTTCAATTGATGTTCCTGTCGATCCACCTGCCCGGCTACCTGACACTCTGCGGCATGCCCGCCGCCACCGGCGCCTGGGCGCTGACCATGGTCGGCGCCTCCAACATCGCCGGCAGCTATGTCTGCGGCCGCCTCGGCCAGCGCCTGCCGCCTCACCTCGTGCTGGTCGGCGTCTACGTCCTGCGCGCGGTCACCACGCTGGTGTTCTTCGCCCTGCCGAAAACCGACCTTTCCGTCGCCATCTTCGCCATCGTCATGGGCACCACCTGGATGGGCACCGTGCCGCTGACCAACGGCGTCGTCGCCCGGCTGTTCGGCGTGCGCGACATCGGCGCGCTGTTCGGCGTCTGCTTCATCAGCCACCAGATCGGCGGCTTCCTCGGCACCCTGATGGGCGGCCTCACCGTCGCCTGGACCGGCAATTACGACATCGCCTTCATCATCACCGCGCTCGCCGGCTTCGTCGCCGCGGCCTTCAACCTCCCCATCCGCCTCAACCGCCCCACCCTGGCGACGGCATGAGGGGGCCGTTCCGCGGCGGCTTGCGTCTTGGGCTGCTGGACGACACCCGCTACCCCGATCCGAGGATCGAGGTGCTGGACAAGCGCTTCCGCTACAAACAGGGCAACGCCGGCATCGAGCGCATCGCCACCGGCTGCCGCTGGGCCGAGGGCCCGGTCTATTTCCGTGATGGCGGCTACCTGATCTGGAGCGACATCCCCAACAACCGGATGCTGCGCTGGCTGGAGGAGGACGGCCACGTCTCCGTCTTCCGCGCCCCCTCCAACTACACCAACGGCAACACTCGCGACCGCGAGGGCCGGCTGGTCAGTTGCGAGCACGACACCCGCCGCGTCACCCGCACTGAACTCGACGGCCGCATCACCGTCCTGATCGACCGCTTCCACGGCAAGCCCCTGAATGCGCCGAACGATTTGGTGGTGGCCGCCGACGGGGCGGTGTGGTTCACCGATCCCGGCTACGGCATCGACGGGCCGTATGAGGGCCACAAGGCCGCCGCCGAACTGCCCTGCAACGTCTACCGCCTCGATACCGCCACCGGCCAGGCCAGCGTGGTGGCGGATGATTTCGTGCGTCCGAACGGGCTGTGCTTCTCGCCGGACGAATCCCGCCTCTACATCGTCAATTCCGGCATTTCGCACGGCGGCCCCGCCCATATCCGCGTCTTCGACGTGGACGGCGCGATGTTGCGCAACGGCCGCGTCTTCGCCGACGATTTCCGCCCCGGCATGACCGACGGCGCCCGCTGCGACGCAGACGGCAATGTCTGGTGCAGCATGGGCTGGGGCGATCCCTCCGAGGACGGCGTGCGCTGCTACGCCCCGAACGGCGACCGGATCGGCCAGATCCACCTCCCGGAGGGCTGCGCCAATCTCTGCTTCGGCGGCAAAAAGCGCGACCGGCTGTTCATGACCGCGAGCACCTCGGTCTACGCCCTCTACCTCAACGCCGAGGGCGCGCTCCGCCCCTGACCCCCGGCCCCGTGAGGCCGATGCTTTTGTAGATCGGTTCACCGGGCTCTCGGGTAGAGAACATCAGGATCGCACCGCTAACCCCTGAACAGATAATCGTTGTTCTCGCGGATGCGCCAGGTTCCGCTGGAGGCGTCGCACTCCAGCACGTAGCTCTCGCCCACGTTCGTCTCGTCGATCACCTTTCCGTCGCGGCGGACGAAATGCATCGTGTAGACGTTGCTGACGCGGGCCTTGGTGCCATCGGCGAACAGGATCCGCGGATCGATCTTGCGCACCTCGACGGAGGTAAAGCTGGCAAAATCGGCCCGGCGCCGGCTGGTCAGGTCGGCGGCGCGCATGACGTAGTATTTCGACCGTGCGATGGCGTCCGGCGCCCATTGCGCCAGGTACTCGTCCACGTCCAGCTTCGCCCAGGCATCGAACAGCGCCTGGATCGGGCGCAGCACCGCCCCGGGGGCGGTCGGGCACATCTGGCCGGTGCCGCGGCCCATCGGCACCGACTGGCCGCCGGTGCGGGTGATCAGTTCCTCCAGCCGATAAAGCCGGTCGAGCTTCTCGGCGTCGCTCAGCGTCGTGCTGGGCAAAATGATCTGGCAAAAGATGCTGATCATCGAATGCGACAGCGCCACGCTGCCGGCATCCTTGTATTTGGCGAACACGTCGTTGGTGACGGTCGCCGCCTTGGTTTCGAAACTCGCCACCGCCAGGCCCTTCAGGCCGCTGACCTCGGAGCGAATATCGGTGCTGACGTCCTGGGTCAGTTGCTGGGTCGGCTTCGGGCAATCATAGGCAAGCGCGCTTGCGCTTAGCAGCAGACCCGCCAGCAAGGCCAGCGCCGCGCTGGGCAGGCGGCGCGTGCGTATCCGAATTGGCATCAGGGGGCCGTCATCAGCTTGATGATCGACTGGTTCACCGTGTCCAGCCGGTCCAGCTTTTCCGCGTCCGACAGGGTGGTGCTGCCGTCGAGCTGGCGGCAATAGACGCTGATCATCAGCGTGCCCATCGTGATCCGGTCGGCATGCGGGTATTTCTCGAACAGGTTCTTCACCGTGGTCTCGGTATGGTTCTTGAGCGTGCCGCTGACCAGCGATTTCAGGCCCTGGGCGCCGGCCTCGGTATCCACCACCACCTCGCGCGCCACGTTGGTGGGGGGCTCGGGGCACTGGATGGCCGCCCAGGCGCGCGTGCTGGCAAGCATGGCCACGAATACGAATGGCAGGCGCTTCAGGCCCGGCATGAAACCTCCCCTTCGAAGACCGGATGTTACGTTATCAGGTCCGCAATGGCGGGGTCCACAACGGAAAATTCAGCGTTGCCGCCAGGGCAGCCCTTCCGCCTTCCAGCCGGCGGCCGAACCGCGATGGCCGTCCGGGTCCACCGGACCCTCGAAGCCGTCCGCCACGTTGAACACGTCCGGGAAGCCGGCCGCCTGCATGGCCTGGGCCGCGGCGAGGCTGCGCACGCCGCTGCGGCAGAGGAAGTAGATGCGGTGCTGCGGCGTGAAGCCGGCCTTCTTCAGTTCGTCGACGAAGCCCGGGTTCACCTGCATGGCGGGAAACACCTGCCAGGGGATCAGCACCGCCTGCTTGCCGATGGCGCCGAGGTCCGGCAGGCCGACATAGGCCCATTCCACGTCCGTGCGGACATCGACCAGCTGCGCCTGCGGGTCCGAACTGCAGCTTTTCCCAGGTCTTTGCGGGGGAGACGTTCTCGATCATGCTAGGAACTCCGGTTGATACCCCGGCTTCGCATGCCGGGCCGGCGCGATCAACCGCCAACGGCCTGACGGAGTTGCCGATGACTGTCTCGCATTTTGCCCATCGCTGGTCCGCCGATCTGGCCGCCGCCATCGGCAACACGCCGCTGATCCGGCTGCGCCGCGCCTCCGAGGCCACCGGCTGCACCATCCTGGGCAAGGCGGAATTCATGAACCCCGGCGGATCGGTGAAGGACCGCGCGGGGCTGGCGATCATCACCGACGCCGAGCGCCGCGGCACGCTGAAGCCGGGCGGCACGGTGGTGGAGGGCACGGCGGGCAATACCGGGATCGGCCTGACGCTGGTCGGCAATGCCCGCGGCTATCGCAGCGTGATCGTGATGCCGGAGACGCAAAGCCAGGAGAAGATCGACTTCCTGCGCATGATCGGCGCCGATCTGCGCCTGGTGCCGGCCAAGCCGTATCGCGATCCCGGCAACTACGTGCACGTGTCGCGCCGGATGGCGGAGGAAATGGCGGCTTCCGGGGAAAGCGTGATCTGGGCCAACCAGTTCGACAACCTCGCCAACCGCGAGGGCCACCGCGCCACCACGGGGCCGGAGATCTGGGACCAGACGGACGGGCTTGTGGATGCCTTCACCTGCGCCTGCGGCACCGGCGGCACGCTGGCCGGCGTGGCGATGGCGCTGAAGGAGAAGAACCCGAAGGTGCGCATCGTGCTGGCCGATCCGGAGGGCAGCGGCCTGTATGGCTGGGTCAAGAGCAACGACCTGACGGTGACCGGCAGCTCGATCACCGAGGGCATCGGCCAGTCCCGCGTGCCGGAGAATTTGGCCGGCGCGCCGATCGACGATGCCGAGCGCATACCCGACCCCGAGGCGCTGGAGCAGATCTACGAGCTGCTGATCCACGAAGGGTTGTCGGTCGGGACCTCGGCGGGGATCAACGTCGCGGCCGCCATCCGGGTGGCGAAGGCGATGGGGCCGGGCCACACGATCGTGACGGTGCTGTGCGACGGCGGGGCGCGCTACGCCTCCAAGCTGTTCAACCCCGAGTTCCTGCGCTCAAAGGACCTGCCGGTTCCGGCCTGGCTGGCCTAGGGCCCGCGCCAGGCCGCGCAGGCCGACCGCCTGCTGGGCCAGGTAGCCGCCGGTGGCCAGGGCCTCCGGCGCGTTCGGATCGCCGGTGGCGACATAGTCGCGGGAGAAGTCGGCGGTGCGGAAGAGCATGTCCCACCAGGGCAGGATGGCGCCGTAATTGCAGCTGCGCTGGCCGGCGGCGAGGATGCCGTGATGGGCGCGGTGAAAGCGCGGCGAGATCAGCAGCCGTTCCCCCAGCCAGCCGAAGGACAGCCGCACATTGGCGTGCGACAGGCTTTCCAGGAAGCGCAGCACCAGCACCAGCAGCGGAAACTGCAGCGGCGGAATGCCGATCAGCAGCGCCACGGCGGTGAACCAGAGGAAGGCGATCACCTCGTCCAGCAGATGGTTGCGGTCGTCGGACCAGAAGGTCATCTGCCGCTGGGCGTGATGCAAGGCGTGCAGCGCGTACCACCAGCGGAAGCTGTGCGAGAGGCGGTGGCGCCAGTAGTCGGAAAAATCCAGGATGACGACGTAGCAGAGGAACGTGAGAACCTGATGCCCGAGCAGGAACGGAAACAGCCGCTCCAGCGTGGGCGGCACCCAGCCGTGGTCGGTCAGGTAGCCGTTCATCGCCACCTGCACCTGGTAGAACAGCACGAAGGTGATGATCGGCAGGATGCCGACGCGGGAGATGATTGTGTAGATCACGTCCACGATCACCGCCCGGCTGTCCGGCCAGCGCTCCACCGGGCGCCAGCGCTCCAGCGGCAGGCAGATGGCGAAGGTGAGCGCGACCTGCACCGCGCCATACACGGCGAACAGCGCCCAGCCGAAGGCGAGGTCTTCCCAGCGCATCAGGTCCAGCGCGTAGAGCACCGGGATCACCAGGCTTTCCTGCACCCAGCCGGCGGCGAGATCGAAGACGTTCAGCATCAAAGTCGCTCCGGGGAGACGGTGTACGGTTTATAGGACTGGGAGCGTAGGTTTGGAAGCACTGCTTGAGGCAATGGCGATAACTAGCTGATGGGACAGGGTTTGTTGGTGGTAGGGTATGGTCACGCCGGATCGGTGACAGGTTCAGGTTTTCGACCCTGGGAGGCGCGGATTTGTTGGAGTGATCGGCATGATCTCAAGCCGGAACGTCTTTATGTTTCACCATTGACCTTCAGGCTACACGACCCTGGTCCGCGAGCGGAGGGTGGCATAGATCACGGCTTGACGAACTTCAGCACGAATTCATCTTTCGGCTGCGGCGGGTCGGGGGTGTTCTTGTCGCGGGGATCGTTGGGATTGCGCAGGAAGTCGGCTTCCGCGGCCAGCTTGAAGCCCGCCGCTTCCACCTCCTGGCGAAGAAACGATTCCTCGATGCGGTGCAGTGTGCCGGACTCGGAAATGCCGGTGCCGGGGCGGCCGGAATGATCGGCGATCACATAGAAACCGCCCGGCTTGAGCGCGCGGAAGACGGCCGCGTTCATCGCCGCGCGGTCGACGCCCATATGGCCGAGGTCGTGGTAGTTGAACATCAGGGTGACGAGATCGAACCGGTCCGCCGCCAGTTCCGGCGGAAGCGGGTCCGCGAACGGGCGGGCAATCGCGATGATCGGCGCGGCCGGCGTGCCAGCGGCGCGGAGCCTGGCGTCGCGGTCCGCCAGGGCTACAGGGGAAGGACGCGGCGCGCCTCACCGGCGCGGCCGGTGCGACGGATGCGGCGCTGGGTGTGGCTGTCGGGTGGCTGTTGCCCTCCCGCTGGGCGGGGGGCGTGGGCGCCCGGTTGGGATCGCGCGGCTGGCTTTGGCCGTAGACCATGCCCGCCGGGCCGATGGACCGGGCCAGCAACTCCGTGGTGTAGCCGCCGGCAGCGCTCAGATCGAGCGCCACGATGCCCGGACGAATGCCGATGAAGGCCAGCATCTGCTCCGGCTTGCGGCGCAGATCGTTGGTCCGGTCGGCAGCGCTGCGGTCCGGGCTCGCGACGATCGCGGCGATCTGGCCGGACGAAAGGGGCGGCATGGTCGGCTGCGCCGGGGCCGGGAGAACGCCCAGCAACACAGCCGCACCAAGGCCGATCGCGGCCAGGAAGTCTTGTCGCCTGATTTTCATCTTCTTGCCCTTTGACGGTGACGATCGAGCGGCACAGGCACGGAGCGTAGTTCGCCGTTCGATAGCCGCCAATGGTGGCCGGGGACGCGTTCCCGCTACGGCGCCTTCGGGTTCAGCCAGATGCCGTGCGGGGAGCGGCCGACGTCGATGGTCTGGAACTGGCCGCTGACCGGATCGAGCACGGCGAGCTTCTCGGCGAAGCGCCGGGTGATCCAGATCCGCCCGTCCGGGGCGAAATCCATGTCGTCCGGCCCGCCGGGGACCGAATAGGTGCGCAGGACCTTCAGCGTGGCCGCGTCCAGCGCCACCGTGGTGCTGGAGACCCGGTTGTTGACGTAGACGATCTTCTTGTCGGGCGAGAGGAATACCGTGTGCGCCCCCTTGCCGGTGACGATCTTGCGGATCACCCGCCCATCCACCGGGTCCACCACGGCCACGTAGTCGGTGCCCATGTCGGCGACCAGGATCTCGCCGTTATGCCACATCACCCCGGCCGGGGTGCGCCCGACCGGCTTGTCCCAGCGCACCGCCATCGCGCCGAGGTCGATCGCCGCCAGCCGGTCGGTGCCCTGCAGGCTGACGAACACCATGGAACTGTCGGGCGCGAAGGCCATGTGGCTGGGCAGGCTGGCGAGCGGAAAGCGCTTGACCAGTTGCATGGTGGCGGCGTCGTAGACGTCGACCTGGCTGCGCGCCAGGCCGTTCACCACGAACCATTTGCCGTTCGGGCTGAAGCCGAGCTGGTACGGGTCGGCCATGGTCAGGCGCTTCTTGATCTCTCCGGTCTGCGGATCGAGGAACAGCATCTCGTTGGCGACGGTGTCGCCCACCAGCAGGTACTTGCCGTCCGGGCTCAGCATCAGGTGATGCGGCTCGCGCAGCACCGGGATGCGGCGCAGTTCGACCAGCTTCTTCATGTCCACCACGCTGATCGAGGCGGCGGCGGAATTGATGACGTAGGCTATGACCCATCCGGGGCTATGCCATCCGGTCCCGCCTCGGCAGGGCGGATAACAGGGATCGCCAGCAGACCGGCCAGCAGAATCGTCGCCAACGGAAACTTCATGGGGGAAAACTCGCAACGGTTATCGCCGGGGGGTCATACACCCTGGCCAGCTCGCGCCGCCAGCCTGGATCGGCGCGGCTGGCATGTTTCCACCCGACCGGCCTCCAGCCTGGCCCGGGCGAAAACCGCAGTTATCAGCGTGAAGAACACACAGGCCGAGGTGGAGATCAGCACGTTGTCGGTGTAGGCATGGCCGGCGAAGGCGCAAAATATCAGTCTCATCAGTAACTTCTCGTCGCGCGGCAGGGCGGCGCTGCCGTGCAGTCCCCAGGCAAGGAACAGCGCGATCAGCAGGATGCGGCCGATCTCGCCACCTTCCACGGCCATGCGCAAATACTCGTTATGCGCGGCCCGCGATCCGATCAGTTCCGCCACCTCGCTGCCCGGGGCGATGATCACGTTACCGGCGCCGAGCCCCCAGCCGAACCAGGGCGACTGGTCGGCCGCCCGCTCGAACAGCGGCCAGAGGATCTCGCGACCGCTGAGATTGGTGGTCTCGGACGACAGCACGTTGAACAGACGCACTTCGGGCAGCGCGCCGGCGGCCAGCACGGCCAGCGGCAGCAACGCCAGCAGGCCCAGCAGCAGGCCGGTACGCAGGCGAGCCGGAAACGCGGGGGAACGCGAGGCCAGCAGCACCGCCAGTCCCACCGCCACCGCATACATCGCCGGCGCGCGGGCGCCGGTCGCCAGCAGCAGCACGAAGTTCACCCCGATCAGCACCATGTCGCGCCGCCGGCCGTCGCGCAGCACCTCGAACAGGCCGGCATAGATCGCCGACAGGCAGAAGCCGCCGAGAAAGGCCGGGTGGCCGAGCGCCGCCAGCCGCCAGCCGCCCGATTCCATGAACAGCGGCCGCAACCCGGCAGCCGCCAGCACCGCGCCGGCGCTGACGGTCAGCACCGGGATCCAGCTGGTCATGCGGATCATCGCGCGCGCCCAGGCCAGCGGCACGCGGCTGAAGCAGAACACGAAGGGCGCCGCGGAGCCGATCAGGGAGCGCAGGCTCTCGGCCGGGGTCAGGCCCGGATGCAGCCCGTGCACCAGGCCGGCGGCGAAGATGAACAGATAGGCGAAGGCCGGGTTGAACAGGTCCATGCGCGGCCCGAAGCGCAGCACGCAGACCAGCCCGAGGCCAAGCTCGGCCGCCTTCACCGCGGCGATGACGGGCTGGTAGAACGCCAGCCCGAATAAGTCGCCCAGCGTCATTTCCAGCGTCGATCCGGCGATCAGCAGCCAGGCGGCGGAGAAGCCGACGGGGTGGCGGAAGGCCAGGAACACCAGCGCCAGGCCGGCGGTGGCGGCCAGCAGCGGCCACAGCACGGCCGGCGCCAGAACGATGCAGGCCATTGCGGCGGCCAGCCACGCGACGCAGGCTGCCCGCAGCGGGCGCTGCCAATCCTCGCCCGACGGGTCGTTGACTTGGGCAAAAAGCTGCATGGCAGCCGGTCCGGTTCGATGATCTGCTACCTATACGGGAATTTCTTCTAATATACACCCGTATTCGGCTCATCCCGCGCTACGGCGCGGATTTGCCGATTTCCACCGTGGCCAGGCCGACCGCCCAGCCCAAATAGCCACCGGCGAGAATGTCGCCGAGGAAATGGTAATCCATCCCCAGCAGACCGACCGCGGTGGCAGCGACCGCCAGCGCGTACAGCGCCCGCCAGCGTGGCCACAGCCGCCACAGCACCGTCATGCCCGCGCAGACGGCCGTGGTGTGGCCGGAGGGAAACGACCCCCAGCCGGCTCCGCCATGGAAGGGAAAGAAGCCGTAGACGCCATCGCGGATGAAGGACGGGTTGTCGTTCACCCAGGTTTCCGGCCAGGTGCGGCCGCACGCCAGCTTCAGCGCGGTCTTGATCGCCTCGGCGACGATGATGCTGAGGGAGGCGAGGAAGCCCGCCAGCGCGATGCCGGACAACGGCCCGCGCGCCAGGCGGAGCAGGCCGAGCCCGATCACCAGCAGGATCGCCGCCGCGCCCAGCATCTCCGGGATCCGGGTCATCGCCTCCAGCCCGTACTCGATGGCGCCTGGCCGGGGCGGCAATCGCGCATGCGCGAAACGGGCCAGCGGCCGGTCGAGGAAGCCAACCGACAGGGCGGTCAGCACGGCGCAGGCTATCAGGCCCCACGCGATGCGCCGGGCCGCGCCGGGCGAGGCGGATGGCGGCCTCAGAAGATCATCCTCAGGCCGCTGAGCAGCGCCGCCAGCCGAGCCCGCAAGGCGGCGAAGCGGCGGCGGATGACACCGCCGATCCGCCCGGATCGTCGCAGCCGATCGCGCAGGGCATCGCGCAGCGGCGCCACCTGGGAGAGGCTCCAGGTGCGCACGAGCCCGATCGCGTCATGTGCCCAGGCAAACCAGCCGATCGCAAGCAATGTGGCCGACGCGGCCTGGTAGATCCACACCACGGCGAGCGTCGCCATGCCCTTCACCAAGACCAGCAGAACAATGGCGGCCCCTGCCTTGCCCTTTGCCAGCAGAAAGGCCCCCAAGAACCCTGCGAGATGGCTGATCCCCTCGGGCAGCAGAAACAGCGGCAGCACGGCCACGGCCGGCAGGCCGCCAACCCAGTTCTGGGTGACGCGCAGGAGCCTGACGCGCTCCAGGCGCCGCAGAAAAGTCAGCGTCGCATCCCACAGCACGTCGTCGAGCAGCACCACCACAACCGCCAGCGGCAGCAGCAGAACATCGAGCAGAGCCGTGCGGACGATCTTGAGCGCCCGGTGGAGGTGCGGCCTGGAGTTAGGGTTCATGGCCGGGTTTCAAACTCATGACAAAGGATCAATGATCAAGGTTCACCGGGCCGCTTGCCTTGCCTGGAGGGCGCCGGTGGCGGCGGAGCGTGTTGCTGCGCCGGCTGCGGCGGCGGCTGGTAATGCGGCTGCGGCTGAGGTTGCGGAGGTGCCTGGATGCGCGGTTGCACGGGTTGCGGCGGCGGCTGGTAACGCGGCTGCGGCTGAGGTTGCGGAGGTGCCTGGATGCGCGGTTGCACCGGTTGCGGCGGCGGCTGGTAACGCGGCTGCGGCTGAGGTTGCGGAGGTGCCTGGATACGCGGCTGCACCGGTTGCTGCGGTGGCTGGTAACGCGGCTGCGGCTGAGGTTGCGGCGGTGCCTGGATACGTGGCTGCACCGGTTGCGGCGGTGGCTGGTAACGCGGCTGCGGCTGAGGTTGCGGAGGTGCCTGGATACGCGGTTGCGCCGGCTGCTGCTGCGGCGGTGTGGTCGGCCGCACGACCTGCTGCTGATTGGGGAGCGACGGAGCACCGGTCGGCGCGGGCCGCGCAGGCACGGATAGCCCGGGAGCGGTAAGGCCGGGAGCGGTAAGCCCGGGAGCGGCACGCCCAGGCTGGGCTACCGGGGGCTGACCTGGAGCCGGCTGAGCCGAGGGCGATGGCGCCCGCTGCGGCGACACCACGCTTCCCGGCTGCGGAACAGACGGCGGAGCACCGGGCCGTGTCGCAGCACCGGGCGGGACCAACCCCGACGGAGGCAAGGCTCCCGGTGCCGGCACGGCGGGCGGTCTGGAAACCCCGGGCCTGCCGGTTTCAGGACGCGCGCCTCCTGCCGATGGCGGCTGCCCGGGGATTTGAGACGGAAGGGGTGACAGCCCAGGCATGGTCCCTGGTGTCACCGCGGGCGCTGTGCCTGGCGCGGGCCGAACCGCCCCCCCAGGTGCAGCGCCAACGCCCGCTCCCGCCGGTGCCCCCGGCACGGATACCGGACCGGGCCGGCCGCCAGCCGCGCCCGGAGCCTGCGATCGGCCCCCCTGCCCAGGCCCACCCTGCCCAGGCCCGACCTGCGCCGGACCGCCCTGCACCGGAGCGCCCCGGCCGAGAATCGCGGGTCCCGGCGCCGGCCGGCGCGCGGGCGGAACCTGACCGTTCGCCGCCGGGGCAATGTTCAATTGCCTCGCGATCGCCGGCGTGACGCCAGCGGTCGCGACACTCGGCCGCACCGGAAGCTGGCCGGCGAGCGGCCGGGCCTGGCCGAACTGCGCCGGCCGCAAGGGCCGGGCGACCGGTGCCACGGAACGCGAGGCGGTCATCACATTCGCCGGCACCTGCGTCGCCGCGCCCACATTGCGGAAGCTCCGCAGATTGGTGGTCTGGTTGTTGACATAGGTGTTGTTGGTAACGTTCGTAATGTTGGTAACGTTCCTCACGTTCAGATAGTTCACATTCCGAACATAGGTCGGGCTGGTCCGATACCACGGATAATAGGGTTCCCGCGGCGCAAGCGGCAGCCAGCCGACATTGCCGTAACCGCCCGCGAACCCCGCCGCGATCCCAACGCCAATTCCAATGCCGAAGAACGTGACCAGGGCCGGGGCATAGACCGGAAGCGCGTAGACCGGCCCTTCCACCGCAACATAGCCGCCGGGCGTCCAGCCCCAACGCCCGCCGGCCTGGAACCAGCGCCCGTAATGGAATGGCGCGAACCCCCAGGGCGCAGCATCGATCCAGGTCCAGCCCCAGGGCAGGATATAGGCCCAATGCCCGGTTCGGTACGGCACCCAGCCCGGGGTCACCTGCGGATACCAGACCGGCCCGTATTCCGGGTTCGGCTCCCAGGACCCGTACTGCGCCAGATCCGCGCCGCCCGGCATGGCCGCCACCACCGGCGGCGGGGCCACCGCCTGCCGGCGGAGCACCGGCGGCGCCTGCCTGGCCAGGAAGCGATCCGGCCCGGCCCGTTCGACCTGCATGGTGAAATTATCGTTGCCGGCGATGACGATCGCCTGCCCCGCCACCGCCTGCAGCGCGGCGCTGCCCTCGCCGATCTGCGCCGCGCCCTCGAACACCGTGACCCGCGTTGGCCGCTCGGTGTCGCCGACGAGGATTTCATAGCGGCCGGGCGTGGCGATCGTCACCAGCCCGCGCGGGCTCTGCAGACGATAGGTCTCGCCAGGCGCCAGGCTGGTCGGCCGCACATACACGTCGCCCTGGCGCACCGTCGCCGTCAGCTGCTGCGCGTCCAGCCGCTCGACATCGAACTCGCTGCCGCCGGCCATCCCGATCCGGCCGCTGGGCAGTTCGAGTTCCGCCGAACCGTTGGGCTCGGTCCAGAACGCGCTGCCGGAGGTGACCGGCCAGTTCATCTGCGCCGGCTCCCATTGCTCGGCATTCGCGGGATGGTACGAAACGGTGCCCGAAACGCGCGCCACGCGGCCGACGCGCGCCGGCGGATCCGCCTCGGCCGGCGCGGCCGGAGGCTGTGAACCGGGAGCCGGAAGCGCTTCTGCCGGAGCCCGCCGGAGCAGGGACCGGCGGCGCCGCTGGCTCGGCGGCGCCGCCGGCGGAAGGCGCCTCCGCCCCAGGTGGCGCGGGAGACGCCGGCTCGCGCGGCACATCCTGCGCCGCGACAGGCAGGACCGGGCCGAGGATCAGGGAAACCGCCACCAAGGCACTGGTCAGGCTAAACAGGGTTCGGCGGGCGCCCATGGTCTCCATGTCCAATTCCTCAATGAAGCCCGAGTTTGTCGGCCTTCATAGTGGCGAATTGACGGCGCCGGATGGAACGATCGTGAACATCCCGCCGCATTTCAGCCATCGCAGCGCCATGACGCCCGTCCAGGATCATGGGATGCCAGGTTGCCTGCTTCAGAAGGGATGACTGGAGAGAAGCCTGGGCAACAGATTGAGGATCGGACAATGGACATGGATGGGATCGGCCGCAAGCTGGGTGTCGTCGCATCGCTGGCGGTCGCGGCGCTGCTGGCCGGCTGCGTCGCCTATCCCGTGGGTGGCGAGTATTACGCCGCACCCTATTATGCGCCCCCCGTTTATGCTGTGGCCCCGGCCCCGGCAATCGGCTTCTGGGGCGGTTATGGGGGCGGCTACGGGCATGGCCACGGCCGGCATTGGCGCTGACCGGTCGTAGCCCGATTGGCCCCACCGGTTACTTCCTACTGGGTCACTCCAGCGCCGGGAAAGGCTGGGCGATCTCGATGGCGCGGGCGGCGCGGAATACGAGGTCGTCGCGATACTGCGCGGCGGCGATCTGCACCGACAGCGGCAACCCATCCGCGCCCAGGCCCATCGGCACGCTGATCGCCGGCTGGCGGGTCAGGTTGAAAGTAAAGGTCCAGGGCGCCCAGTGCTGCCACAGGCAGTCGACCGGGTTCACCGTCGGCGCGTCGGCCAGCATCGGGCCGTTCGGCACCGTGGGGCACAGCACCAGGTCATAGCGCTGGTGCAGCCGGGCCATCGCATGGCCCGCGGTGGCGCGCAGGGCGTCGGCGCCCAGGAACTCCACCGCCGTCATGCCGCCCTCCGCCGCCGCCACCTCCAGCAGGCCGGGATCGAGCAGATGACGCTTGTCCTCCGGGAACGACGCCACCAGCCGGGCCAGCGCGACACCCCAGACCCGGCCGAACACGCCGCTGGTATCGGGCAGGCCAGCGTCGGCCGCTTCCACCCGCGCCCCCGCGTCGGCCAGCAATGCGGCGGCGCGTTCCACGCCGGCGATCCCGGCCGCGTCCACCGGCGCGTCGAAACCCGGGTTGGACAGCACGCCCACACGCAGGCCGGCCACGCCGCCTTCGATCCCGTCGCGCCAGTCCCGGCCGTCATCGGGGATGCAGAACGGGTCGCGTACATCGTAGCGCGCCATGGCCGAGAACATCAGCGCGTTGTCACGTACCGTGCGGGTCATCGGCCCGGCGCAGGCCACGGCGGCGAAAGCGCCGGCCGGCCATTGCGGGATACGGCCATAAGTCGGCTTCAGCCCGACCAGGCCGCACCAGGCGGCGGGAATGCGCACCGACCCGCCGGCGTCGGTGCCGATATGCAGCGGGCCGAAGCCTGCGGCACCGGCCGCCCCGGCGCCGGAGGACGAGCCGCCCGGCGTGTGGTCGGTGTTCCAGGGATTGCGGGTGATGCCGTGCAGCGGGTTGTCGCCCGGCGACTTCCAGCCGAATTCGGTGGTGGTCGTCTTGCCGATGATCACCGCGCCGGCCGATTTCAGCCCCACCACGGCGGGCGCGTCGTCCTTCACCGGCGCCGGGTCGGTCAGGCGCGAGCCGCGGCGGGTCGGGAAGCCCGCCATGTCCAGCAGGTCCTTCACGGTGCAGGGCACGCCGTCCAGGAGGCCGATCGGCCGGCCGGCATTCCATCGCGCCTCCGACTTTCCGGCGGCGACCACCGCCTGCTGGTTCATCACCGCGAAGGCGTTGAGCCGCGGATTGAGCCGCATCACCCGCTCGGTCACCGCCGCCAGCGCCTCGATCGGGCTGAGCTCCCGGCTGGCATAGAGCGACAGCAGCTGCTCGGCGGACATCAGGGCGGGATCGGTGGTCATGCGCGGCGACTCCGGATCAAGGGTGCGCCAGAATGGGCGAGGCGTCCGGTGCTGGAAAGTAGGTTGCCGCAGGCCCTCGCATGCGCATAGGATGCGCACGGATCAGGAGGTCCGACATGAACCACGTGACCCACACCCGGAAACGGCCGGTGAACCTGTCGCTCGACGCGGAACTGGTGCGCGAGGCACGGCTGCTGACGCCGAACCTGTCCGAAACCGTGGAGACGCTGCTGGCGGGCTATGTCGCAGACCAAAGGAAGAAGCAGGCGGCACAGGATCGCGCGATCGCCGCCGTCATTGCCTGGCACAATGACCTGATCGAACCGCACGGCTTGCCCGGCGCCGATTTTTCTCCGCTCTGATGCCCCAATTCGACGTGCATTCGAATCCGGGCCGGAACCGGCAAGCCTTTCCGTACGTCGTCAGCGTGCAATCGCGCCGCTTTGATGGAGCGGCCAGCCGGGTCGTCATCCCGCTGGCACGGTCCTCCGGGCCGCCGGACGCAGATCGGCGGCTGATGCCCCAATTCGTCGTCGGCTCGGAGATCCTGTTCCTCGACCCGCTGGCCATGTTCGCGGCACCACTCGCGGTGCTCGGACCGGTGGTGGCATCCCTTGCCGGCGACCCCGAAGCGGGCGAGATCATCGCCGCGATCGACGAGGTCATCAGCCGCGGCTACGGCTGAGCATCCATCACGCCTGCGCCACCGCCCCCGACCATGGCGACGCCGCGTCGCTGATCCCCACCCTTGTGCCATCTGCGGCCTGGGCGATCAGGTTCGGGTTGGCGAACTGGATCGGCAGGGCGCTGTGCTCGACGACCTCCAAGGGGCCCTCGGCGGCCAGCGCCTCCAGCACATCCGGCGGCAGCCGCCGGTCGGCGGTCACGTTGTCCGGGCCGGACACGTCGATGCGTGGATAGTGCGCGGCTTCCTCCGGCGACATGCCGAAATCGGCGGCGAAGGTCATCAACTGGAACACCGACGCCAGGATCCGCCGTCCGCCCGACGCGCCGGCGGCGATCCACGGCCTGTCGCCGTCCTTCAGGATGATCGGCAGCATGTTGGTCAGCGGCCGCTTGCCCGGCGCGATGGCGTTCGGCGTGCCCGGCTGCGGATCGAACCACATCATGCCGTTGTTCATCAGCACGCCCGATTGCGGCAGCACCATCCGGCTGCCCATGGAGGACAGCAGCGTCGTGGTCATCGCCACCATCGTACCCTCCGCGTCGCAGACGGTCAGATGCGTGGTGCAGCTCTCGGCTGCCTTCGGCTCAGCGTCGCCGAGGCCGGCCAGCCGCTCGGCATAGGCGGCCTTCATCGCCCGGGCGAGCGCGACATACCAGGCCGCCGAGGGTTCGCGGCCGTACGGCGCCGAGGCCATGCCGTCCAGCACCCGCGCCAGGGTCGGCGCCGCCGTCAGCCCGCCGGACAGTTGCAGCGTCCGGCCGCGCCAGCTCACGTCCATCGCCGGCAGGATGCGGGCCTGGCAACTGCGAAGATCCTCGGCGCCGAGCACGCCACCCGCCGCGCGCATATCGGCGGCGATGGAGGCCGCGATCTCGCCCTCGTAGAGGTCGCGCAGCCCTGCCTGACCCAGCCGCTCGAAGGTCGCGGCAAGGTTGCCGAGCTGGAAGAAGCCGGTCTCGCCTTGATAGGGCGGCACCCGGGGCAGGCCGTCCGGCAGGTAGATCCTGGCGGACTCCGGATACAGCCTCAGCACGGAAGCGGAGGTGGCGATCTTCAGCGTGGTGTACCAGTCCTGCGGCAGGCCGCGCCTGGCCAGCGCGATGGCCGGGGCGATCACCTCCGCCAGCTTCAGCTTGCCCCAGCGCCGGTGCATCAGCTCATAGCCGGCCACAGCGGACGGAATAACCACCGACAGCGGACCGTGGACGTTGATGTCGCCCTCCACTTCCGGCCAGGGAAACAAATCGTTCTTCATCTTGCCGGTCAGCCGGTAGCGCGCCGGATCGGCGCCGCGCGGCGCCACCGGGCCGAAATCCACCACCTCCGCCTTTGCCTGGCCGGCTCGATGCACCATCGCGAAGCCGATGCCGCCGAGGCCGTTGTTCCAGGGCTCGATCGCCGCCAGCGCCAGCGCGGTCGCCACCGCCGCGTCGATCGCATTGCCGCCGGCGTCCAGCACCGCGACCCCGGCATCCGCGGCGGCCTTGACCTGGGAGACGACCATGCCCCGCCTGCCGGTGGCGGCCGGTTTGCTGAGCTGCCAGTTCTGCGTGATGTGCGGCTGCGGCGTGTATTGCATGTCGGCCTCCCCTGAACCCGGCGATCGTCCAACGGCGGCGAGGCGAGGTCAATCGCTGTGAACTGGCGACGCATAAAAAAGGAGCGGCGCCAAAAGCGCCGCTCGCGTAGCCAAAATTAACCGTTCAAAAGTCTAGCCATGCAATGAACCAGGCTGAAAAATCTCAGGCGCGGCGGCGGCGAACCAGGCCGAGACCGAGCAGACCAGTGCCGAGAACCGCCAGCGACGCGGGCTCCGGCACCGAAGCGGCCAGCGCGGAAGCCTGCGCCAGCGAGATGGCCGAGCCGCAAGCCGCCGGGGCCGAGGCGCCCTGGTTGGTGGCGATGAAGCCGCACAGACCGTACTCGTTCACCGGCGTGGATACCGACTGGCCCTGGGCGATGCCGGCGCCGACCAGGATCGTCGCGACCCGGGTCAGCGGCAGGCCGGTCACCGGATCGGTGCCGACGGTGGTGTTGCCCTCGTCGGTGGTGACGATCAGCAGGCTGTTATGGGTGATCGCCCAGCTCGGCGTACGCGCCCAGGTTGTTCTGCAGGAAGGTGTCGGCCAGACTGATGTTGTGCTGGTAGCCGGCGCCGCCGTTCGGGCAATCCAGGGCTCACGCCATGCGCGTCGTTGCACTGGTTCGGCGAGACGAAGGACAGCGTGGACAGGGCCGAGAAGTCGGTCGCGGCGATGGACTGGAACGCCGAGAAATCCTGGTTCGTGCTGGCCGGCAGGGTGTAGGCGCCGCCGACGGTGGAGATGAAGTTCGTCCACGGACCATGCTTGCGGGCATACAGCGCGCCGCTGGCACCGCCGGCGTAGTAGGTAAGCGGGTCAGGGGCCAGGTTCAGGTTCTCGGAATAGCCGGTGAAGGTCTTGCCGGCGTTCAGCATGGACGCGCCGAGGTTCGGCAGGTTGAGGCCGGTGCCGGTGGACGGCGCGCCCGGAGGGGCGATCGAACCGGCGACCGGACCGTCGGTGCCCTGGGTGCCCTGCGGCGAGCCGGAGAACAGCTGCAGGTAGTTCGGCTCGCTGGGATGGCCGATGGCGAACGAGCTGGTCAGCACGGCACCTTCCTTGACCAGCACATTGTTGATGAACGGCGCGCTGGCGGCGTTGCCGATGAAGTCGCTGAAATCGCGGTTCTCTTCCTCGACAACGACAATGTGGTCGTATTGCGGCAGCGCGTAGGCGGGCCCGGCGAGCGTGGCAAGGCCGAGCAGGCCGAGCAGGGTGGAGCGGTTCAACATGGATGCGAGTCCCTTCCTGGGAGTTAATCGACGGACCGCGGCATAGCGGAGCGATCCGGTCGCAACCCGCACGGTTGGGTTACATTTTGGCTATCTTGCTAAAGCGTCACGAACCTCGCTTGCGCGGGGATTTCGCCCATCGGACTCGCGTCGCTATTGCAACATAGAGCATGCCGCCATTGCGCCCTGCCCTGCGGCAAACTACCGTTGCACGTGTAACCGCAGGAGCCCTGCCATGAACGCCCCCTTCCCGTTCCGGCCACCCGTTCCCGGCACCCAGCCGCCGCTCGACGCGCCGGCCTATCGCGGCACGATCAAACGCCATCCGCTGCAACAGCCGGTCAAGTTGCCGGCGGCGATCGTCGGTGCCGCGAGCGAAACCACCGGCCCGGCCTTTTCGCCGGCGCAGTTCGCCCCGATCGCCGACATGACCCATCTGAACGGCAAGGCCGCCATCGGCGAGCGGATCATCGTCGCCGGGCGCGATCACGGACGAGGACGGCCGGCCCGTCCCGCACACCATGGTCGAGATCTGGCAGGCCAACGCCACCGGCCGCTACAACCATCCGGCCGATCGGCACGACGCGCCGCTGGATCCGAACTTCCATGGCGCCGGACGGGTGTTCACCGACGCGGATGGAAACTACCGGGTGCTGACCATCCGCCCCGGCGCCTATCCCTGGCCGAACCACGCCAATGCCTGGCGGCCCAACCACATCCATTTTTCCTTCTTCGGCCCAGCCTTCGCCACCCGCCTGATCACCCAGATGTACTTCCCCGGCGATCCGTTGCTGGCTTTCGACCCGATCTACAA
This sequence comes from uncultured Alphaproteobacteria bacterium, assembly GCA_963839645.1. Classification (GTDB taxonomy): domain Bacteria; phylum Pseudomonadota; class Alphaproteobacteria; order Acetobacterales; family Acetobacteraceae; genus PALSA-911. The sequence continues at coordinate 869,898 of CAWIVZ010000008.1, forward strand.
CGCCACACCCGACCGGGCGGCGCGTGAGCGGCTGATCGCCCGGTTCGACCTCGACCTGACCCGGCCGGACTTCGCGCTCGGCTACCGCTTCGACGTGGTGCTGCGCGGGCGCGGCGCCACGCCGATGGAGGGCTGAGATGAATCCCGCGACCGCGAGCCAGACCATCGGGCCGTACTGGCACCTGATCGAGGACAAATCCTGGGCCGACCTGACCCGGTTCGGCGCCGAAGGCGAGCGCATCGTGCTGCTCGGCACGGTACTGGACGGCGACGGCGCGCCGATGGCGGATGGCTGCGTGGAGATCTGGCAGACCGACCCGCCTTCCTCCGAGCAGTTCCCCGGTTTCGGGCGCTGCGGCATCAATGCAGAAGGGGAATTCCGCCTCGTCACCATCAAGCCCGGCCCGGTGCCGGGCGCAGTGCATGGCGCCTTGGGCAGCAACACCCAACAGGCGCCGCATATCGGCATCTGCCTGCACAGCCGCGGCCTGATGCACCATCTGTTCACCCGCGCCTATTTCCAGGGCGAGGCGCTGAACGAGACCGACCCGCTGCTGGCCTCGATCGACAGCCCGGCCCGGCGCGCCACCCTGATCGCCAAGCCGGAGGCCCCCGGCGTCTGGCGGCTGGACATCCGCGTCCAGGGCGGCAATGAGACGGTCTTTCTCGATTTCTGACGTCTGGAACCCAAGATGCCGATCAATCCCGCCGATGGCCCGATCCTGGGCACGCTGTACGGCAGCGACGCCATGCGTGCCGTGTTCGACGAACAAGCCTATTTCCAGCGCATGCTGGACGTGGAAGCGGCGCTGGCCCGAGTGCAGGCCCGGCTCGGAATCATCCCCGCCGAGGCCGCCGCCGCGATCACCGAAGCGGCGAAATTCGCAAACCTGGATGTGGCCGAACTGGCCGCCAGCGCGCGCAATGTCGGCTATCCCGTTATCGGGCTAGTCACCGGCCTGTCGCGCGCAGCCGGGGAGGCTGGCGCCTGGACGCATTGGGGCGCGACCACCCAGGACATCATGGACACCGGCACGGTGCTGCAATGCCGCGACGGCATCGCCCTGATCCGCGCGGAGCTGCTGCTCATCATCGACGCGCTTACCGCCCAGGCGGCCTTTCACCGCAACACGGTCATGGCCGGACGGACCCATCTGCAGCAGGCCCTGCCCACCACGTTCGGCCTGAAATGCGCCATCTGGGCGCAGCCGCTGATCGCCCATGTCCACCGTATCGACCAGCTTCGCCCCCGGCTGGAGCAGGTGAGCTTCGCGGGCGCCGCCGGCACCCTTGCCTCGCTCGGCGACCATGGAATTGCGGTGATGGAAGGTCTGGCGGCGGAACTCGGCCTGCACGCCCCCATCGGCCCCTGGCATGTCTGCCGCGACAGCCTGGCCGAGACGGTGAGCCTGCTCGGCCTGATCTGCGGCAGCCTGGCCAAGCTCGCCACCGACATCATCCTGATGGCGCAGACCGAGATCGGCGAAATCGCCGAACCTTATGTGGCCGGGCGCGGCGCTTCGTCCACCATGCCGCAGAAGCGCAACCCGATCTCGTCGGAATACATCCTGGCCGGCGCGCGCGGCGTGCAGGCGCTGGTGCCGTTGATGCAGGGCGCGATGGCGCAAGACCACGAGCGCGCCACCGGCCCCTGGCAGGCGGAGGCGCTGGCCATTCCGCAGGCCTTCGTGCTGACCCACGGCGTGCTGCTGCATGCGGCGACCATTGCCAAGGGTATGCGCGTCGATCCCGCCCGCATGCGCCGCAACCTGGACGTGACCGGCGGCGCGATCGTGGCGGAAGCGGTGATGATGGGTCTCGCCCCACATCTCGGCCGGCTGGAGGCGCATCACGCCGTCAAGCATGCCTGCGACGTGGCCCTGGCGGAGAACCTGCCCTTGGCCGAGGCGCTGGGCCGCGACCCCGAGGTCTCGACCCGGCTGGACGGGGCGGCGATCGCCCGCCTGACCGATCCGGCCGGTTATCTGGGCAGCACGCAGGCCTTCATCGACCGGATATTGGAAGCCGCGACCGCCATCCAGGCCTGAATTCCGAACTGACCGTTGGCAGAACGGATTACCATCCGGAAGGGTTTGCCTGCGAAAACGGTTTGCCCGCAGGGATTGATTGCGCGGCGCGCGCACAATGCATAGGCTAGCGTGAAGGCACGTGGGATGAACCCGCGGCATTCGGGTTCATAACGGCCGGCGAAGGCCGGCTACGCAAGGGAGTGAGTATGTCCATACGAAAAGCTGGCGGAATGACGCGCCGAAATGCCCTGAAGATCGGCGTCACCGCCGCCGCCTTGCCGCTGGTGCACATCCGCACCGCCGCCGCCGCCGGCAAGCTGTCGATCGGCTTCTGGGACCACTGGGTTCCCGCCGGCAACGCGGCGATGCAGAAGCAGGTCCAGGCCTGGTCCGACAAGAACAAGGTGGAGGTGCAGGCGGATTTCATCACCACCAACGGCAACAAGCTGCTGCTGACGAGCGCCGCCGAGGACCAGGCCAAGACCGGCCACGACGTGCTCACCTTCCTGCAATGGGATGCGCTGAACCACGCCGACTCGCTCGAGCCGATGGACGACGTGATGGGCCGGCTGACCGCGAAATATGGCGCGGTGAACGACATCTGCGCCTATACCGGCAAGTCCAAGGGCCATTGGCTCGGCGTGCCGTCCAGTTCCGGCGCGCAGAACAAGGGCCCGTGCGGGCGGATCAGCATCCTCAAGGAAGCCGCCGGGATCGACGTCCAGGCGATGTATCCGGCCCGCGACGAGCACACGGCCCTGGCCGACACCTGGACCTACGATGCCATGCTGAAGGCCGCCGAGGCGTGCCATAAGGCCGGCAAGCCGTTCGGCATCGGCATCGGCACGACCGGCGACTTCGTGGATACGGCGGGGTCGATCTTCGCCGCCTTCGGCGCCGAACTGGTCAACGCCAAGGGCGACATCACCGTCAACTCGGACAATGTGCGCCAGGTGCTGGAATACGGCCAGAAGCTGGTGAAGTTCCTGCCGGCGGACGCGGTCAGCTACGACGATGCCTCCAACAACCGGGCGCTGATTTCCGGCAAAGCGGCGCTGATCTGGAATCCGCCCTCCGCCTGGGCCGTCGCCAAGCGCGACAACCTCTCGGTGGCCGAGGATTGCTGGACCTTCCCATCTCCGGTGGGCTCCAAGGGCCGGTTCATGCCCTATGTGCCGTTCTTCTGGGGCACGTGGAAATTCTCCAAGAACAAGTCCGCGGCCAAGGACCTGATCGAGTACCTGTCCCAGCGCGAACTGGTCGAGGAGCGCTGCACGGCGGTGGACGGCTACGACCTGCCGCCGTTCGAGAGCATGAACGACTTCAAGGTTTGGGAAGAGGTCGGCCCGCCGAAGGGCACCGTCTACAACTACCCGATCCGCAAGTCGCACAACATGAAGGCGCACATCGCCGCCTTCCCGGCGCCGACCGACATCGCCGTGCAGATCTATAACCGCGCGACGATGCCGACCATGTTCGCCAAGCTGCAGAGCGGACAGACCATTCCCCAGGTGATCGCCTGGGCGAAGGACGAGCTGGAAGGCTTCACTCGCTAGCAGCGGCGGCGCGGACCGTACCCCTGGACAAGCGCCAGGTACGGTCCGCGGACTGGCTGACCATCCGCGCATCCAGAGGGCCCGTAAGCAATGGCCCCGCGCATACCGAGTTCTGGGAGAACACCATGGCCGACGGCACGAGCATATCCGCCGACATACTCGCTCCGGCGATCCGGCGCCCGCAGCCGAAATCGAGCATGCAAAAGTTCATGCGGCAGCGCTCGACCATCGCCTTCCTGATGGCGCTGCCGCTGATAATGCTGATTGTGGGGCTGGTAATCTATCCGGCCTTCTACGCCATCTACCTGGCGATGCTGAACAAGAAGATGACCGCGTTCGTCGGCCTGGGCAACTTCACCTATCTGCTGAAGCGCAACACGTTCCAGCTGGTCATCTTCCAGTCCTGCCTGTTCGCCATCACCTCGGTGGTGCTGAAGGCCTTCCTTGGCTTCATGCTGGCGCACCTGATGCACAACATATCCGGCAAAAGCCAGCGCATCTGGCGCGGCCTGCTGCTGGTGCCGTGGGTGATTCCGCTGGCGCTGTCCACGCTGACCTGGTGGTGGATGTTCGACCCGTCCTACTCCGCGTTCAACTGGGTGCTGAACCAGATGGGCTTCCAAAGCGTGCCCTGGCTCGGGGTCGGCTGGATCGCGCGGTTCTGCGCCATCACGGTCAATGTCTGGTACGGCACGCCGTTCTTCATGATCATGTACATGGCGGCGCTGAAATCGGTGCCGGAACAGCTGTATGAGGCCGCTTCCATCGACGGCGCCGGCGCCATCCAGAAGCTGTTCTTCGTGACCCTGCCGATGATGCGCAACATCATCTCGATCACGGTGCTGTTCAGCCTGATCGTCACCTTCGCCGATTTCGACATCGTCCGCATCCTGACCTCCGGCGGGCCGGAGGACATGACGCATGTGTTCGCCACCTACGCCTTCCAGGTCGGCATCCAATCGGGCGACATTCCGCTCGGCGCGTCCATCAGCCTGTTCATGCTGCCGATCCTGGCGGTGGCCGCGTATTTCGTGCTGCGCGGCGTCAACAAGCGCACCAAGGAGATCGCGGCATGAGCGTCACAACGGCCGATCCCGGCACCGCGCTTTCCCGCGGCAAAGCGCGGCGCAACAGCCTGCACAACCAGCGCCTTTGGGCGCTGTGGGGCAGCTATGCCGCGCTGTCCGTCTTCGTCGTGATGTTCCTGGTGCCGCCGTTCTACACCATCATCACCAGCCTGAAATCCTCGGCCGAGATGTCGGCGCAGACCGGCAATCCCTGGATCGTGCAGCACCCGACACTTGAGAATTTCACCTACCTGCTGACCTATCCGAACTTCCTGCGCTTCTTCTTCAATTCGGTGATGGTCACGGTGCTGACGGTGGTGATCAGCATGATCATCTCCGTGCTGTCGGCCTTCAGCCTGTCGCGCATGGGCTTCTGGGGCAGCCAGACACTCGCCACCGGGGTGTTCCTGACCTATCTGGTGCCGGCCTCGCTGCTGTTCATCCCGCTGTTCCAGATCGTCGGCGCGATCGGCCTGATCAACAACGTCTATTGCCTGGTGCTGCTGTTCCCGACGCTGGCGGTGCCGTTCTGCACCTGGATCATGATCGGCTATTTCAGCTCGATCCCCAAGGAACTGGACGAAGCGGCGCTGATCGACGGCGCCGGCTACCTGCAGATGCTGTGGAAGATCTTCATTCCGGTGGCGATGCCCGGCATCATCGCCGCCACCATCTTCGCCTTCACGGTCAGCTGGGGCGCGTTCCTGTATCCGCTGGCCTATCTGTATACCACCGAGCAGATGACGCTGACCGTCGGCATCATCAGCGACCTGATCCGCGGCGACGTGTTCCAGTGGGGCAAGATCATGGCCGCTTGCGTGCTGGCCTCGGTGCCGCCGATCATCATCTACGCCTTCCTGATGGACTACTACATCGCCGGGCTGACCGCCGGTGCCACCAAAGGCTAAGGCCGAACACACCTAGAGGGATTGAGAGCACATGGCTGAAGTTTCCGTCCGCAAGGTCGTCAAGGAATACGACGGTGGCGTCCAGGCGGTGAAGGGGATCGACCTCGAGATCGCCGACCAGGAATTCGTCGTGCTGGTCGGCCCGTCCGGCTGCGGCAAATCCACCACGCTGCGCATGATCGCGGGGCTGGAGGAGATCACCGACGGCGAGATCTGGATCGGCGGCGACGTGGTGAACGACGTCCCACCGCGCGACCGCGACATCGCCATGGTGTTCCAGAACTACGCGCTCTATCCGCATATGAGCGTGTTCGACAACATGGCCTTCGGCCTGAAGCTGCGGAAATTCCCGAAGGACGAGATCAAGCGCCGGGTGGACGAGGCAGCCCGCATCCTGGACATCCAGGTGCTGCTGGACCGCAAGCCGAAGGCGCTGTCGGGCGGCCAGCGCCAGCGCGTGGCAATGGGCCGCGCCATCGTGCGCAATCCCAAGGTGTTCCTGTTCGACGAGCCGCTGTCCAACCTGGATGCCAAGCTGCGCGTGCAGATGCGCACCGAGATCAAGAAGGTGCACCAGACGGTCAAGACCACCACGGTCTACGTGACGCACGACCAGATTGAGGCGATGACCCTGGCCGACCGCGTGGTGGTGATGAACCACGGCGTGATCGAGCAGGTCGGCCCGCCGCAGGAGCTGTACCACAACCCCGCGACCCGCTTCGTCGCCGGGTTCATTGGCAGCCCGGCGATGAATTTTTTCCAATGCCGCGTGCAGAATGGGGGCAACGGACCGACGGTCGATGTGGAGGGCCTCGGCATCCTGCCGATCCCCGCCGCCCGGCATGCCCGCTACGCGCCCTACAAGGATAAGGCGATGATCCTGGGTCTGCGCCCGGAGCACCTGATCGACTGGCACGACAACACCAAGCCCGGCGTGGCCCGGGTGGATGTGCTGGTGGACGTGGTCGAGCCGATGGGCATGGAGACGATGATCCACTTCCTGGTCGGCGGCCAGGAAATGTCGGCCCGCGTCGATCCCACCACCAAGGCGGCCCCCGAGCAGATGCTGCCGCTGGCGGCGGACATGAACCACATGCATCTGATGGACCCCGACAGCGGCAAGGTGGTCTGAGGGGGGCAGGCACCCCATTCATCGCCGCTGGCATGGACAACACTGAGCTACTGAGATTGATCCGTGTCGCCCATCGCGGCGATCCGAAAGCAGAGCTCGTCGCGATCCGCGAGACGATCGCAGCAGGGGGCCATTCAGCACCCCGGTTGCGCCGCGCTGCGTGGCTGGCCGCAGCCTGCGGCGATTGGGCGGACGCTGAGACCTATCTGCAACGCGCGAGGCTGGACCCGAGCGACCGAGGTGAGTCTTGGTTCGCGATCGGCTTGCTGCACCTGGCACGGGATGACCATGAAAGCGCCCGCGAGGCCTTTCTTGCCGCAGCCAAAGCCTATTTTCCACTGGGCGAGGAAAGAACGCGCAAGCGCGCGGAACTGCGCGCCTACGATCCGGCGAAAAATCGCTTCGCGGCATTCAGCATCTTCTACGGCCTGTTCGAAAGCAGCTTCTGCTGCTTCCTGCTCATGCGCAAAGTGCTCCCCGACGAGCATCAGCCCTATGATTTCTGTGTTGCGCGGGCCTGTGCGTTCCTTGGTCATTCCCCGGTGACGGAAGAGCTCTTGGAGGGCGATCGAGGCGTGAACGGGGAAACGGCCTGGTATCACGTCAATATGGGCCATTACCGCTGGCTGACGGACGATCGTGACGCCGCTGACCAGCATTTCCGGCTGGCGCGGGAAATCGCCATTCGCGACCGCCTGACGCCGTATCACTTCAATTGCGGCTTGCTCGTTTGGCTTACCCTGGCAGAGTCCCAACGTCTGCTGACTAACCCCAAGCCGCCCAGCAGGATTTCCACCGAAGCATGGACCCAGAGCTTTGACGAACCGCCGTCACCACGAGCGGACACGGTCATTGTCGTTGGTTGCGATCAGCACTACTTCCGGTTCTTCCCGAAATTTCTGCTGTCTGTGCTGCGCGCGCACTCAATTGGCGGTGGCGGAACGCCGGTCGCTTTGCATTGCCATGTTGCCGACCCCGAACCACGGCAGATGACCTTTCTGAAAGAGATCCGCGATGAGCTGGCACAAAAAGGAAAGCCGGTAAGGGTTTCCTTCGGTTTCAGCCAATCGACCTTCCGGGAAGCAAGCTACTATACCTGCTTGCGGTTCCTGGCCTTGCCGGACGTGCTGGATTTCTATCGTTGCGGCGCGCTGGTCATGGACATCGACAGCGAGCTGGAACCGGCTTTCTTCACCAGACGGGAGGAGATCGCCAAATTCGATGCCGGCCTGCGCATGTATTCGTTCGATCCGAAAACCAGGCGCCAGGTCGGTGCCGAACCCTGGTCGATCGGCGCGCACCCGACTTATGTATCCGCGACGCCTGCCGGGCGGCGCTTCGCCGACTTCCTCAGTGCCTATATCCGCGCCGCCTACGACCCATCCCTGGTAACCAACTGGACGATCGATCAATGCGCGATCGCGCGCGGCTACGATCTGATCTTCCGCCCGACACCGGAACGGACCGTGCTCAACTTCGCCCACTTCGAGGCAATCTCCAGATTGCCGCCGGGAAGCAAGGAGGCCTTCCTGATGGAAGGTGGGTTGATCGATCTGAACAATTTCCCCGACCGGGCCGCTGCCTACCTAGGCTGAATTTCCGCCTGATCGAACCGCCTCGGATCGATCGCCCCCAGAATCTCGCCGGCCTCGCCCGGATCGCGCCCGGTGATCATGTCGGCGATCAGCAGCCCGGCGGCCGGGCTGGTCTGGATGCCGTAGCCGCCCTGCCCCACCGCCCAGAAGAACCCCTCCGCCTGGCGGTCCCAGCCGAAGGCCAGGCTACCGTCGGGGGTGAAGGTGCGCAGCCCGGCCCAGGCGTGCTCGACCCGGCGGACCTCGATGTCCAGCGCCTGCTGCATCCGGTCGATGCCGATGGCGATGTCGAGCTCGTCGGGCTGGATGTCGTGCGGATAGCTCGGCGTCTGATCGGCCGGAGAGACCAGCAGCCGGGTGCGCGCTTCCGGGCGGACATACCATTCATGGCCGACATCGATGATCATCGGCCAGTTCTCCGCGTCGAACGGGCTCGGGTCGATGATCGCGGCGGTGCGCCGGCACGGGGTCAGCCCAAGCGTCGCCGCGCCGGCGATCTGCCCGACCTCCTCGCCCCAGGCCCCTGCGGCGTTGACCACGACCGGCGCGCGGAACACCGCGCCGGAACTGGTGCCGACATGCCATTCACCTGCCACCCGCTCGATGATGCCGGCGCGGCTGCGCAGCGCCAGCACGCCGCCATTGGCGCGAAGCTGGCGCAGGAAACCCTGGTGAATCGCCGCCACGTCCAGGTCGAACGCATCCGCTTCGATCGCCGCTGCGGCCAGGTAGCCGGGCCGCAGCGCCGGGATCATCGCGTAGACCTCCGCCAGGTCGGCGGGGTGCAGTTCCGCCCCGCCTTGCAGCAGCGCGTCCATCTCCGCAAGCTGCGACGCGTTGGCCATGAACACCACCGGGCGCGGGCGGATCAGGGGCGCCTCGGAAAAGCCCGGCGGCGGGCTTTCGAAGAAGCCGCGCGACAGGCCGGTGAGCATGCGCACGTCCAGCGGGCCGTAGTTCAGGATCCAGATCGCCGCGGACCGGCCGGTGCTGTGATAGCCGGGGGCTTCCTCGGCCTCGATCAGCGCCACCTTGCGGTCGGCGGAAAGGGCGGCGGCGGCGGTGGCGCCGGCCATGCCGGCCCCGATGACCACCACGTCGAATTCATGCTTTTCCATGCCGGCGAGCATCGCTTGCCGCGGTGCAGCAAGCAATAGGTTTGACGCTACGCGATGGGCAAGAAGATCAGAAGCCGAACATGTGATCGAGCGAGAAGCCGCCGGCATCGTCCATCAGGCCGTGATAGCCGAACAGCCGGCAGGTGGGATCGCGGATCAACACATAGCCGCGCGCGCCGGCCTGTTTCAGCCGCGCCGGGCCGAAGATTTCATGCGGCCAGAGCGTGACCGAGCCGGAGCAGGCGATCCGCACCGCTTCCTCGGCGATCAGCGTGCCGGCTTCGTCATACAACTCCAGCGCCGTCGCCGAGACCGGCCGCCAGGGGGCGGAGGACGGATAGATCAGGTGCGAGAAACTCCGCCGCCGGTCATCGCCGAGCTTCAGGAACAGCCGCGTGGACAGGCCTGGTGGCGGGCCGTTGTAGGATTGCGGCTCGTCCTTGTAGGTCATCGCGGTGTTGAAGATATGCGCGCCGAAGCTGGTTTCCGCGGCGTGGCCGGATTGGCGGTCCTCATAGCGCACCAGCGTGTGCATCCAGCCATCGGCCGCCCCGCCGTCACGGAAATCATAGACCAGTTCGGCGTGGCCGAGCGCGGCTTCGGGGATGGCATCGAAATCGAGCGCCAGATCGTGGTTGCGCGGCAAATTGCCGAGGAAACGCTCGGCGAGCTTGTTGCCATCCTGCCCGAACAAATCCAGCCGCAGCGGCAGGCTGGCCTGGCTTTCCGCCATCGGCGTCGGCTGCACGATGGTGCGGAAGCGCGCCGGGTCCAGCACCGGGAACGGCAGCAGGAAGCCGCGTCCAAGTTCCGCCGGCAGGCCGGGGATGGCGGGATCGGGGCGCAGATCGGCCCGTTCCACGTTCACATGGGCGATGCGGGTGCGCTCGCCGCGCGTCACCTCGTAGCGCGGACGGACCATGTGGCGTCCCGCCCGCAACTCGATCTGCGCCGGCCAGTGACAGCCCGGGCAGAAGATCGGCAACATCGAGCGCCACAGTGGCGAACGGCCCGACCTCCTGCGCATAGGCGACGGGCGCCTCCGCGCCCATGCGGTCGAGTTGCAAGGTGCCGGCGGGAATGGCGACGGCGTGGCTGTTCTGCACCCACAGCACCACGCGCTCGTCCTCGCGCGGGGCCGGCAGGCCGGCATAGCGGTCTGATGGCCAGGCGTTGGCGTCGTGCGTGCAGGACAGGCTGGCGCCGTTATCGGTGGCGAATGTATCCAGCGCGTATTTCACCACGTCGTGGCCGTTGGCGCCGATGGCGTGCAGGCAGATCTGGCCGGTGAAGGCCGGCAGGCCGAAGCGCGCCCGCACCTCCCGGCTGTCGATCTGCACGCCGCCAGGTCCCGCCGGCGCCGGCTCTTCCCAGGTGGCCAGTTCCGCGCCGTCCGCGCCGAACAGGCGCAGCCAATACCGAACTGATTTAGAACCATAATTGGCCCAGTAGTTCGCCGTGACCAGGCGCGTGGACAGCCCGTCCTCATCGCGGAAGAACACGAAATTGGTGGCGAAGTTCAGCCGGTCCAGATAGCGCGCGCGGTTGGTCAGCAACACGTCCGGCAGCCTTGCCTCGTCCAGCGTCAGCACCGAAGCATCTTCGGGCAGCATGTGGGAGATGCGCGCGGCGATCCGCGCCGCGTCGAAGGCGGCGATCAGCACCGTGCGCGCGCCCGAGCCGGGCAGTTCCGTCAGCGCCCGCGCAACGCGGCCGGCGCGCGGCCTGCCGACGGCCAGCACGTCATGGACGAACACGCCGGACAGGCCGGGAATGTCGGGTACATCGCCACCAGCGCGTCGGCGATGCCGTCCGGGTCGTACAGCGCCACCGGGCCGGCCTGCGCCAGCCGGGCATAGAGCCGGGCGAACCCCTCGGCGGCCAGCGGATGGGCCAGGGCCTTGTAGAGGACATTGCCGCCGGCGCGGGCGTCGAAGGTCTGGATCTGGAGCATGGGTTTCCCTACCCCGCCGGGAAGGGCAAGCCAAGCCGGCGGCACATCTCCGCGGCGGCCGTTGCGGTGTCGTCGATCGGCCGTACCTGCCAGGTTTCAAACCGACCTCGGAACGGTCGGATGCGGCCGTCGCCGACCAACCCGTTCAGAAACAGGCCGATGCGGCGGGATTTTCCGGGCAGTTCGGCGAACAGCACCGGCGCGTGCGTGGCGGCGGCCTCGGAAACCATCGACACGCTGTCCATCGTCGCGATGATCACGTCGGCCAGCGCCAGCATGCCGAAATAGGGGTTCTCACCGGTGCCGTCCCAGATCCAGCCGCCGAGCGGCGCCAGGGCCTTCGTCAGCAGCCGGGTCACCGCCGGATCGGTGCGGCGCGAGGGCGTGACCATGATGCCCAGCTTGTCACGGCGAACCATGTCGGCCAGTTGCCCGGCCAGCCGGCCGCCGATTTCCGCATCCAGGCGGAACCGCCCGTTCGAGCCGCCGACCAGGACGGCGACCAGCGGGCGCGGCAGATGGGCGAAGCGGCTCCCGCCATTGCTCCCCCGCCGCCGCCAGCCGGGCGGGCGTTGCCCGGTGCAGCGCGGTGCGGGTGACGATGACGTTCGGGCCGGTCAGCTCGTCGTGCCGGTTGACCACCACAAGGTCGAAGCGGTCCGGGTTCACGCTCGGGTTCTGCACCTGCACCACGGTCTGGCCGAGCCGGCGCATCGCGGCGCCGACCACGCTCGCCATGCCGCCGCAGCCGATCACCAGATCGGGCCAGGGCCGCGCCAGCAGCCGCGGCGGAAAGGCTGCCAGCGGCGACGGCCAGATGGTCTCGGGAAAGTATTTCCACGGCGCGCGCGGCACCAGGGGACGCATTTGCGGGCGAAGTCCGGCCGCTTCGGCGAGACCCAATGCCTGGGCCTGCAAGCCGGCATAGTCCTCGCTCAGAATCCACGAGGCGGGCGGGGTCGTCATCTTCATACGCGGGTTGTCGACGCGCACCCGATCGCCGTCAACCGGTTCGTCGTCAATCGACAGGCACGGCGGCAGGCAGAAAACCGGGACCCCGTGCGAACGGGGCCCCTTTCAGGAAGGATCGCTGCCAGCCTATTTCGCGCGTTCGATGCCGATTGCCAGCGCCTCGGTCATCACGATGGTCAGCCGGTCGCCGACATGGACCATCGCCATGTCTTTCCGGCGCTGCGGGTCCTGGACGTCAACGGTCACGATCCGCCCGCCGGTCGGGTTGACCAGTTGCAGCTGATGCGCGGCCATGTCGATCCCGACCACGGTGCCGGTCACGACAGTCCGGGTGGCGACGACGCCGCCGGGAAGCTCGGTCTTTTCCGCCCGCGCGGCACCGATCTGCGCCGAATTCTCCGGCGTGTCGGCGCCGCCCTTGGACAGCACATAGGCGACCGAGGTGTAGTAATGGGCGATCACGGTCTGGCCCGGCTTGACCTCCGCCAGCCGTTTCACGGCGTCGCCGGCATGGACGGTGAACACTTCGCCGGTCGGCTTGACCAGGGTGACCTCGCGGGTCTTCAGGTTCACGGCCTTCACCTTGGCGCGCACCGTCACGACCTGGCTGTCGCCGACGCCGCCGAGCGCGGCAGCACCCTGGGCATGCGCCGGGGAGGTGAAGGCGGGAACGCCGAGCAGCAGCACGCCGGCCGTCATCAGGCCGAATAGATGGGGGAATTTGCAGCGCATGGCGGATCCTCTGGGTCGTTGTGTTGAGCGATCCTCGGGGATCGCTTCGATGGCGTACCATGAACAGGTGCCGAAAGCCATCCGCCGGACCTTCCCCGGGGTTTCCTTCCGCCGCTAAGCTGGCAGTCGAACTGCCCGCCCGGAAGTCCCGTCCGGCAACAAGGAGCGACGCGTGAACCTCACCCGCGACCTGATCGGCTATGGCGCCAACCCGCCCGACCCGAAATGGCCCGGCCAGGCCCGGCTGGCGCTGAATTTCGTGCTGAATTTCGAGGAAGGTTCCGAGCCCTCGGTGCCCGACGGCGACGGCCACTCCGAATGGGGCCTGACCGAGATCACCAGCAGCCCCGGCGTGCCGGGCCGCGACCTCGCCGCCGAGGGGATGTTCGCCTATGGCAGCCGCGTCGGCTTCTGGAGGATCCTGCGCCTGTTCGCCGAGCGCGACCTGCCGCTGACGATCTTCGGCTGTGCCCTGGCATTGGAGCGCAATCCGCCCGCCGCCGCGGCGATCCGCGCCGCCGGGCACGATGTCTGCTGCCATGGCTGGCGCTGGGTGAAGCATTTCCACCTGTCGGAGGAGGAGGAGCGCGAGCAGATCGCCCGCGCCGTGGCCTCCATCGAGCGGACGATGGGGGCGCGGCCGGCCGGCTGGTATTGCCGCTACGGACCTTCCGTGAATACAAGGCGCCTGCTGGTGGAGGAAGGCGGGTTTATTTACGATTCAGATAGTTATGATGATGAACTGCCATACTGGCAGACCGTTCAGGGCCAGCCGCATCTGGTCGTGCCGTACAGCCAGAGCACCAATGATGTGAAACTGGGCCGCGGCGTTCTGGGCACCGCCGACGATTTCTTCCAGTTCTGCCGCGACGGCTTCGACATGCTGTACCGCGAGGGCCGTACCCAGCCGAAGATGATGTCGGTCGGGCTGCACATGCGCATCATCGGCCACCCCGCCCGCGCCGCCGGCCTGGAGCGGCTGCTGGACTACGTGGCGCGGCACCGCGATGTCTGGATCGCCCGGCGGATCGACATCGCCGAGCATTGGCGCGCGACACATCCCTATCCCGGCCATGGCCTCAACGAACGCTAGATCGCCATCATACGATTGCCAGCGGGGCGTCGCGGTGCTAGCGGCCCTGCGATGAACGGCGAACCCCTCACCCCCCTCACCTGGACCGCAAGGCGCCGCCTGATCGGCGCCTGGTTCCGCGACCGTGGACAGTTCGCGCGCAAGATCCTGCCGCGCACCTGCCCGGTCTGCGGCTTTCACGGCATTTTCATCAGCGTCGGCAAGCCGTCCCGCTGGGATGCGCGCTGCCTGAACTGCGGCTGCCGGGAGCGGCACCGGCTGACCTGGCTGTGGATGACCGAAAGCGGCGGCAACAGGCTGGAAGGCAAGCGCATCCTGCATTTCGCGCCGGAAAAGGTCTGGATGCGGCGGATGCGCGGCAACAAGCTGTACGAGACGGCCGACCTGCTGCAGAAGGGCGTGACCCACAAGGTGGACATCACCCGCATTCCGCTGCCCGACGCCGGCTACGACGTGGTGATGGCGCATCACGTGCTGGAACATATCGACGACGACAAGGCGGCGATGCGCGAGCTGTTCCGGCTGCTGAAGCCCGGCGGCACCGGCGTGTTCAGCGTGCCGGTCAACACCTCCCGCCAGGAGACCTATGAGAACCCGGCGATCACCGACCCCGATCTGCGGGTGGCGCATTTCAGCGCACCTGACCACAAACGCTATTATGGCCTTGATTTTGCGGATAAGTTGTCCGAGGTCGGCTTCGTCGTGAATACCTTCCGCATGCCACCGGACCAGGAGGTCCGATACGGCCTGCTGCGCGACGAGTGGATCTACATCGCGGCCAAACCCGCCGGCTGATGGCGGCGCCCGCACGCAAGGAACGCATCCTGGTCATTCGGCTGGGTGCGCTCGGCAACATCATCCAGTCGCTCGGGCCCTTTGCCGCGATTCGCGCGCATCACGCGGACGCTGAGATCACCCTGCTGACCCTGGCGCCCTTCGCGGCCTGGATGCGCAGCGCGCCGTATTTTGATCAGGTCTGGATCGACGAACGCCCGGAATGGTGGGACCTGTCCGGGCTGCTGCGGCTGCGCCGGCGCCTGGTCGGCGGGCGATTCGACCGGGTCTACGACCTGCAGACCTCGGGCCGCAGCAGCCGCTATTTCCGGCTTTTCCCGCGCGGCCGGCGGCCGGAATGGTCCGGCATCGCGCCGGGCTGCTCGCACCCCGACACCGCGCCCGACCGCAACCGCACGCATGACCTGATCCGCCAGGCCAACCAGCTGCGCCAGGCCGGCATCGCCGATTCTCCGCCGGCCGACCTGTCCTGGTGCACGGGAGACATTGCCCGCTTCAAGCTGCCCGCGCCGTTCGCCCTGCTGGTGCCCGGCAGCTCGCCGACCCGCCCGTTGAAGCGTTGGCCGATCGGCAACTACGCCAGGGTCGCGGCCGAACTGCTGGGGCGAGGCATCACGCCGGTGGTGATCGGCGCGCAGTCCGAGCGCGACCTTGGCGCGCAGCTGGTTGCCGCGGTGCCTGGGGTTGTGGATCTGACGGGACAGACCAGCCTGGGGGATGTCGCGGATCTGGCACGCGCAGCGGTGGGCGGCATCGGCAACGACACCGGGCCGTCGCACCTGATCGCGGCGGCAAATTGCCGGACGGTGGTGATCTTCTCGCACGATTCCGATCCCGCGCTGTGCTCGCCGGGCGGCACCGATGTCCGGGTGGTGCGCCACCCCGATCTCGCAAAGCTGCCGCCCAATGACGTATTGGCGGCATTCGACCGCGTCTAGAGCATGATCGGGTCAGGTAGAATCGCCGCTCCTGCTCTAGAGCATGATCGCTTCAGATAGACGAAGCGATCATGCTCTAGATCTTTGTTTTGACGAGCAATTTCATCGCTCAGTTGAGCCAACTTCAAGCGATATTGCTCTAGTCTCTGTTTTGACGAGCATTTTCATCGGATCATGTGAAGAACCTGATCCGATAATGCTCTAAGCCAGGGCGGCTACCAGTCCTGTAGATCCAGCGCCGTCTCCGGCAGCCCGTTCACTTCCCAGGCCTCCCGGCCGCCGCGGTACCAGTAGACGTTTTGGTAGCCGAGCGCCGCCAGCCGCAGCACGAGGTTCCAGCCGTCGAAGCGCTCCGAATTGACGCCAGCCGCGACGATGGGGATCGCAAAGTCTCCCTTGGCGAGTTCGAGCATTTTCCGCCGTAGCCGAGTCTGGGTCGCGTCGGAGAAAGTACCCCCGGTCCCGGCCTCTCGGAGGCCCACCGCACCGGGGAAGGACCGCAGCAGGGAATACCGCCCCGTATCGATGACGAGCGGCTTCGTTTCCGCCATCAGCCGGACCAGGTCGGCAGTACGGATCGTGGCCACGCCGGGGGCCTGCACGGGGGTCAAACCATATAAGGTTGGGCGCAAGGCTCCGTCCGGCGGCACACCGAAATCGGCGTCCTCCTCCGCATGGTCACGCAAACCGGCCAGCCGCAGCCCGTCGATATAGTGACGGATTTGCTCCGCATGGACCGGGTTCGGGCGGCCCCCAGCCCATTGCGTTCGCAGGGTGGAATACGGGAATACCCGATTGGCCTCGGTGAGTACGCGGCGGGCGTCCTCGAGTTGTCCGATCAGCGCATGGGAAGCCGCTATCTGCTGCAGCCGATCGTTCAGTTGCAAAGGGGGCGCGTCCGGATTGGCCGCGAGCGAACGCCGCTGCCAGAAAATGGCCTCCTCGTACCTGCCGCTAAGGAGATAGGCGTTGCCCAGGCGATTGTAGGTAATCTGCGAGTTTGGTTCACGCGGATTAAGCCGGATCGCCTTCTCCAGCAGCGGAATCGCGTCCTGGGCCTGGCCGGCGAATATCTTGGCGCGAGCCAGGTTGGCATAGCCATAGGGGTGGTTGGGATCCGCATCGATGAGCCGTTGGGAGGCTGCGAGCAGATCCGTCCAGCGGCTTTCCATGATGAGCCGCCGCATCATGGCGATCAAGACGCTGGGGTTGGATGGCGCCAGCGCCTGTGCCTGCGCCAATAGCTGGTCGGCACGCGCCTGCATATCGCCGCTGGGCCAGTAGCCGAGGTCGATCCGGCGCGAATAGAGAACGCCATACAGGCCCGTGATCGCGTCGATCGATGATGGATCGAGTTGCAGCGCCTGCTCGAACAGCGCCTCCAACCGGTCCAGCCGCGGCGAGGTTTCGACGTTATTGCGGACCGAACGCGCGCGCAGAATGAGATCGAACGCATCGGGGTTGGTCGGACGGTCCCGGGCGCTGCGGGCACTTTCTACGTCGGTCACCGCATACCCGAGGCTTGGGGCGATGCGCCGGACGATGGCTTCCTGACCAGCGGCGAGGTCCTTGATCGGCTGATCGAACCGCTCAGCCCAGATATGGGTGCCGGTTTCCAGCGACACCAGCTGCGCGTTCACCCGCAACACATCGCCGAGCCGGCGCACGCTGCCCTCGACCGCATAGCGGACCTGGAGATCCTGGCCGATCTGGCGGATATCGGTGTGCTTGCCCTTGTAGGAAAGCGCGGATTCCCGGGCGATGAGGAAGGCGCCTGGAAGGCGTGACAGGTCGGTTGTCAGCTCGTCGCCGATGGCGTCCGCCAGGTAGTCATCCGCAGCCTCGCCGCTGAGGTTCTGGAACGGCAAAACGACCAGCGACATCCGCGGCGCCACCGGTTTGCCGGAAAACCAGCCACCGTGGGGTGCGACCACGACCAGCAGCGCGGCCACGACAACTCCGACGAGCCCGGCAAACCAGAACCAGGACCGCCTCCAGCGCTCCGGCGCCGTGGCCGGCAGCGATACGGCGGGATGGAGGGCAGTTTCCGTCACTGGCGGTTCGGCCCCGTCTTGGGCCTCGGCCATCCGCTCCGGCAGAAAGCGATAGCCGCGCCCGACGATCGTCTGGATACAGCTTTCCGTGCGCCCTTCATCCAGAAGGCGCCGCAGTGCCGATATCTGCACGGTCAGATTGGAGTCCTCGACCGCCATCCCAGGCCAGGCGGCTTCCATCAGCATCTGTTTCGAGACGAGTTCTCCCGGCCTTTCCACCAGCGCCATCAACAGGTCGAGTGCCCGAGACCCGAGGGGAACCGGTTCCCACCGTCCACATGGGTCGAGTCGGTACAATCCGCTCGGCCGGTCGAGGCGGAAGTTTCCCATCCGGATCGAGGTGTCGTGTGACGGGCTATCGCCGTTCATCAACAACCAGGCTCCTCCAAATCTTCGGCAGATCGGCGGCCAGCGTTAGCATCAGGGCGGCGAGCCGGATGCTCATTCGACCAAAGTTTGCGCCGTTTTGGCGAAATTTGGAAGAATTAACGCCCGCCTCGTCGCGGATTTGCCCGGCCGATCACATCATCGCGTGCCATGGCCACGAATAACCGTGCGCCACCGAGGAGAACCGACATGCGCGTGAGTACCATCAGAAAAACTCTGCTGAGCGTCGCTTTCGTTTCCTGTTGGCATGCCACGGCGTCTGCTGGCGGGGTGCCATTCACCTGGGACCCGGCAGCCGCCGGAACTCGTGGGGAGCGCTTTCACCGCCGATACGATCTACATCACTGGCTATGTGCGTGACGACGGCACTACTGCCAACCGCATTGAGATAATCAGCGGGTTCAGTCTGAACGGCGGCGCTGCCTTCACGCCGGCAGGTCTCGGCAGCACCTATGGACTCTATTTCGAAACCATCGATCAAGGCATCCATGGCCCGCCACCAGATATCCTCACCTTCACGTCTGTCGACCTGAAATTGAAAGCGGATCCCGGAAACCTCAACGGCGCGGTCATATCGACCCCCACCGCGTTCCATTTCACGAATACCGGACCGACTGGCGAGGCGGATGACATCCTCCTTGCGGCTGGTGCGCTGGTGAAGGGCGGAGTTGTCGTCGACCTAGCGGCGGGGATCGTCACTGGCGATCAGATAGATACCTTTATTCCGGGTCTCGCCGGATTTTTTCAGGGTGGATCGGGGTTGGTGAGGGACTTCGCCTCGAATCCCCTCTCGCTTCTGACCATGACGACCTTACCCGATGGCACGACAATTACCAACTTCAACGGCATCGCCGCAACCGTCCAGTTCGTGCCCGAGCCGGCCTCGATGGCCCTGCTGGGAACCGCGCTCGGCGGACTGGCGATGATACGGCGGCGCAAAGCCTAACGCGAAAACGACGGCGGCGCATCGCGCCGCCGTCAACCCCGCTTCAGCGGACCTGCTGGATTGCGCTGAGTATCCAATTACCGCCCTGGCTACGCACAAACGTCCAAAGCTCGGTCGCGGTTATGTGCTCGCTCGGGCTGCCATCCACCACGCGGCCGGCGGCGTCCGTGGTCACGTCGATCATCGAGAACTTCATCGCCACCGTGGCGTAGTCGCGGCCCTGTTCGGCCCAGGCTTCCGACAAATCGCCCTGCTGCAGGCTCACGTCGGTGACGCTGTTGCGCACGCCCCGGCTGGCCTGGTCGGCCAATTGCTCGGCGAAGTAGCTGAGCATCTCCGGCGTGCTCATCGTGCGGATCGCGTTCAGGTCATGCGCGGTCCAGGCGGCCTGCAGGTTCTTCAGCAGCTGCTCGAAGGCCTGGTAGTCGGCCGGCGCTACATTGACCGGCGGAGCGGCCTGTCCGCCGCCCGATGGCATGCCGCCGCCCATCATGCCACCCAGGGGGCCCCGCATCGGTGCGTTGCCCATGTTGCCGGGCGGCGCGAACATCGACGGGCCGCTGGCCGTTGCCGCCTGCCGGTTGCTGAACCAGCGGTACAGGAAGCGGACCACCATCACGACCAGGAATATCTGCAGCAGGAAGCCCAGGAACCCGCCGAACCCGCTCATGCCGCCGAACATGCCGCCGCCGAACAACATGCCGGCAATACCGGCGCCGATCAGGCCGCCCATCAGGCCGGACATGAAGCCCGAACGCGGCCGGGCCTGGGCACCCATTCCCGGGTTGACCGCGCCGGGGGCCGACGGCGACGTCATGCTGCGCTGCATCGGCTGGGCCGTGCTGGGCGCCGTATTGGTCGGGGCCGGCGCGGAGTAGGTGCGTGCGCCCCGGCTGCCCATGGAACCGCCGCCGCCCACGCGGGCATCCGCGATGGTCGGGGTCAGGATCAGCGCCAGGTACAGCCAAGGCGGGAAACAGCCGGGGGAAGCGGCGCATTGTGTCTACGTCCTTGTTGGTTGAGCCCTGTATATAGGAAATCGTTCTTATTGAACCAGGGTCAGCTTGGAAGCTTCCGATATCAGAGACATCCTTAGCAGCAATCAGGCGCCGGCGATCGTTAAACCTTCGACACGCACGCTCGGCGCGTCGGTGCCCCTGCGGAAGCGCAGATCGTTGGCAGGGGTCAGGGTGGCGAACATGTCCTTCAGATTGCCGGCGACGGTGATCTCCGCCACCGGTTCGGCAAGCTGGCCGTCGCGGATCATGAACCCGGCGGCACCCCGGCTGTAGTCGCCGGTCACGCCGTTCACGCCCATGCCAATCAATTCAGTGATGTAGATGCCCTCCTTGATGTCCGCCATCAGCTCTTCCGGCGTCATCTTGCCAGGCGCGAGATACAGATTGCTTGGCGAGGGCCCTGGCGGCGAGGACGTGCCGCGGGCGGCATGGCCGGTGGAGACCAGGCCAAGCTGGCGGGCGGAACGGCTGTCGAGGAACCAGCTTGTCAGCACGCCGTCGTCGATGAACTTGCGGGCGCGGGTCGGCGTGCCCTCGCCGTCGAAGGCGCGCGAGCGCAGGCCGCGGACCCGGCGGGGATCGTCATGCACGTCGATTCCGGCGGCGAAGATCCGCTGGCCCATCCTGTCCTTCAGGAAGCTGGTGCCGCGCGCCACGCCGGAGCCGTTGATGGCGCCGGCGAGATGGCCGAGCAGGCCGCCGGCGACGCGCGGGTCGTAGATCACCGGATAATTCCCGGTCTTCACCCGAACCGGATTGAGCCGGCGCACCGCGCGCTCCCCGGCGGAACGCCCGATCGCCACCGCGTCATCGAGGTCCGCCAGATGCACGGCTCCCGAATAGTCGTAGTCACGCTGCATGCCGGTGCCGCTGCCGGCCAGCGCCGAGGCGGAGATGGAATGGCTGGTGCGCACGGATTTGCCGATGAAGCCGGCGGAGGTGACCAGCACGCCGACACTGCGGCCATAGCCGGCTTCGGCGCCTTCGGAATTGGTGATGCCTGGCACCGCGCGGGCGGCATCCTCGGCCGCGGCGGCGCGGGCGATCAGCGCCTCGGCGTCCGGTTCGGCGCTGTCTTCCAGATCGAGTTCCACCGGCTCCGGCGCCGCCCAGGTGTCGGCCAGGCCGGAATACGGGTCTTCCGGCACGACCTTCGCCATCGCCACCGCCCGTTCGGCCAGGGTGGCGAAGCCGGCCGGATCGACCGCGCTGGACGACACGATGGCCGAGCGCTGGCCAATGAATACCCGCAGGCCGAGGTCGCGGCCCTCGGAACGCTCCACCTGCTCGGTCTTGCCCAGCCGGCGCGCGACGGACAGCGACGCGCCGGAATACAGCACGGCATCCGCCGCATCCGCCCCGGCGGCGCGGGCGCGGGCCAGAAGATCGAGCAGCAAGCCGGCCGGATCGTTCATGCTGCGAGCGTCCCGGCGATGGTGGAAAGGTCCGGCACGCGCGTCGCCGGCCCCATCGTCGCCAGGGTGGGCGCGGCGCGGAACAGGTTGGAGGCGGCGCGCAGGATGTCCTCGGTGGTCACCGCGTTGATCTTGGCGACCGTCTCGGCGGTGGGGATCACCCGGCCGAACACCTGCAACTGGCGGGCCAGTTGCTCGCAGCGGCTGCCGGTGCTTTCCAGCGACATCAGCAAGGACGCCTTCACCTGCGCGCGGGCCCGGCCCAGCTCGGCCTCGGTCACCGCCAGCTGCACCTTGCGCAGTTCGTCGAGCGCGACCGGCATCAGTTCCTCCGCCTCGCTCTCGCCGGTGCCGGCGTAGATGCCGAACAACCCGCCATCCATGTAGGGCTGGGCGAAGGAGTAGATCGAATAGACCAGCCCGCGCTTTTCACGGATTTCCTGGAACAGCCGCGACGACATGCCGCCGCCGAGCAGGGTGGAGAGCAGCAGGGTCGGGTAGTAGTCCGGATCGCCATAGGCCACCGAGGGGAAGCCGAGCACGATGTGCACCTGATCGAGATCGCGTTCCTCGCGGAACTCGCCGCCGCCATAGATGCCGCCTTCCGCCTTGGGCGCGCGGCTCGGCCGGCAGATCGGCGAAATGGGTGCGGGCGAGATCGACGATCGCCTCGTGCTCCAACGCGCCGGCGGCGGCGACGACGATGTTGGAGGCCGCGTAATGCCGCCGCATATAGCCCATCAGCGTGGTGCGCGGCATGGCGCGGATGCCGTCCTCGGTGCCCAGCACCGGACGCCCCATCGGCTGGGACGGATAGGCCGCTTCCTGGAAATGGTCGAAGATGATGTCGTCGGGCGTGTCGTTGGCCTGGCCGATCTCCTGCAGGATCACGCCGCGCTCGCGCTCCAGCTCCTCGGGATCGAAGCTCGAATGGGTCAGGATGTCGCCGATGATGTCGGTGGCGAGCGCGGTGTCTTCCTTCAGCACCTTGACGTAATAGGCGGTCTGCTCGCGCGCGGTGTAGGCGTTGATATGCCCGCCCACCGCCTCGATCTCTTCCGCGATCCCGGCGGCGGTGCGCCGCTCGGTGCCCTTGAAGGCCATGTGCTCCAGGAAGTGGGAGACGCCGTTCTCCGCCTCGGTCTCGTGGCGGGTGCCGGTGGCGACATAGGCGCCGAAGGACACGGTTTCGACCCGGTCCATCCGCTCGGTGACGATGGTCAGGCCGGTATCGAGGCGGGTGACCTGGATCGCCTCGCCGTTGGCGGGGCGTGGCGCGGGGGAACCGCTGGAAAACGAGGCGCTCATGCGGCGTTCTTTCTGGAAAAGGCGCGCACCAGCGCCTGTATGGCGGCGAGGTTGTTGGGCGCGACGGTGAAATGCTCGGGACGGTCATATAGGTCCGCCAGACGCGCCGGCAATGCCGGACGCACGCCGATGGCCGTCTCGATCGCGTCGGGGAACTTGGCCGGATGCGCGGTGGCCATGGCGATCACCGGCGTGCCGTGTCCGGCCGGGGAAGCGGATGTCAGGCTGGCGCGCCCGGCGGCGATGCCGATGGCGCTGTGCGGATCGGCCAGATAGCCGGTGGTCGCGTGCAGATGCCGGATCTCCGCCTCGGTGCCAGGATCGTCGAGGGAAAAGCCCTGCAGCAGCGTCCGCGCCCGGTGCCAGGCGGCTTCCGGCACCGGCATGTGGCCGCCGGCGCGGAACTGCTCCATGGCGGTGCGGGTCGCGGCGGCATCGCGGCCAAGCAGCTCGAACAGCAGGCGCTCGAAATTGGAGCTGACCTGAATGTCCATGCTCGGCGACAGGCTCGGCTCCACCGGGCGCATGGTCATGTCGTTGGCGGCCAGGAAGCGCGACAGGATGTCGTTGCGGTTCGAGCCGATGACCAGCTTCGCCACCGGCAGGCCCATGCGCCTTGCCACCCAGGCGGCCAGCACGTTGCCGAAATTGCCGGTGGGCACGGCGAAAGCCACCTCCCGGTCCGGCCCGCCGAGTGCGAGCGACGCCGCGACATAATACGGCACCTGGGCGGCGATGCGCGCCCAGTTGATCGAGTTCACCGCCGAAAGCTGCTGTTCGGCGCGGAACGCCGTGTCGGCGAACATCGCCTTCACCAGGTCCTGGCAATCGTCGAAAGTGCCTTCCACGGCGATGTTGCGCACGTTCGCCGCCGCCACCGTGGTCATCTGCCGGCGCTGCACCTCGCTGGTGCGGTTGTGCGGATGCAGGATCACGATGTCGATCCGCTCACGGTTGGCGCAGGCCTCGATCGCCGCCGATCCGGTATCGCCGGAGGTGGCGCCGACGATCGTCACCCGGGCGCCGCGTTCGGTCAGCACATGGTCGAACAGCCGCCCGAGCAGCTGCATCGCCATGTCCTTGAAGGCGAGCGTCGGGCCGTGGAACAGCTCCTGCACGAACAGGCTGGTATCCAGCTGCACCAGCGGCGCCACGGCGGGATGGCCGAACCCGGCATAGGCTTCCCGGCACAGGCGCTGCAGCGTGGCGAAGGGGATGGCGTCGCCGACGAAGGGCTGCATCACCCGAGCCGCCAGCTCGGCATAGGGCAGGCCGCGCATGGCGCGCCAGTCGGCCAGCGAGAAATGCGGCCAGCTCTCCGGCACGAACAGCCCGCCATCCTCGGCGAGGCCAGCCAGCAGCACGCCGGCGAAATCGCGGGACGGAGCAACAGTGCCGGCGGCAGTCAGGCCGCGTGTCGAAATATATCGCATGGGGCTCAGTCTAGGGACGAAAAGGGGGGCGGAGCGAGGGGGAAGGCTAATTTCGCTTCACGGCGCGGAAATGCAGCGCGCAGGTGATGCTGACGACATCGCCTTCCAGCTTCTGCCCATCCCAGTCGCCGCGCAGGGTAAAGCCGCCAGCATCTCCGGTGACCGTACCGTCGGGGTCGACCGTGGCCTCGACCGTGATCGGTCCGTTCAGGCGGTAGTTGAACATGCCGTTGACCACCTGGAACCGCACCAGGCCAGGATGCGGGCAGGATCTGGCCTCCGCCATGAAGCGGGTGCTGGTGCCGCGGTAGAGCCCGTCGATGGTCCCGCTCGGTTTCGGCTTCGGTGGCGCGGGGGGTGGAGCGGGCGTACCGCAGGCCGCGAGCGCGCCAAGCAAAGCCAACAGAACCAAGCGTGTCCGGATCATCGTGCCATTGTCTTTCGCCGAAAATCATTCATCGGCGCCCTGATCGCCCGAATTGGCCGGTCAGGCAAGCCGGGTCACGCCGGGTGGCCGGGTCTTGCGCGTGGTGGAGGCGGGAAACCGCGCCAGCATCGCGGCCGGACGGATCGGGCGGCGCAGCATCTCGCCGCCGCAATTCGGGCAACGCCCGCCGAGCGGCCCGTCGGCGCAATCGGCGCAGAAGGTGCATTCAAAGCTGCAGATCCGCGCCTTCAGGCTGTCGGGCGGCAGGTCGCAATCGCAGTTTTCGCAGTTCGGCCGCAGTTCCAGCATCGGGGGTCTCCTGTTTCCTCAGGAAAGATAGCGCTCGGTCAGATGCGCTGTGAAATCGGCGGGGTCGAGCGGCTTGCCGGTGGCGGCGCGCATCAGGTCGTTGAAGCCCAGCAGGCTGCCTACGCCGTGCACCTTGGCACGCAGCCAGCCCATCAGCGGCGCCATGTCGCCCTTCGCCAGGGCCGCGTCCAGGCCCGGCACGCCGCGCCGTGCCGCGGCCATCAGCTGGGCGGCGGCCATCGCGCCGAGCGTGTAGCTGGGGAAATAGCCGAACGCGCCATCGTACCAGTGGATGTCCTGCAAACAGCCCTGCGCGTCGTCGGCCGGGCGGATCCCCAGCAGCGCATCCAGGCCGTCGTTCCATGCCCCGGGCAGATCGGCCACCGCCAGATCGCCGCCGATCAGCGCCTGCTCCAGGCGGAAGCGCAGGATCACGTGGGCGGGATAGGTCATCTCGTCGGCGTCGACGCGGATCAGCCCCCGCCCGACCCGCCGCCACAGCCGCGCCAGGTTTTCCGCCCGGTACGGCGCGGGATCGCCGCCGAAGGTGGCGTGCAGCTCGGCCCCGAGAAAGCCCAGGAACGCATCGGACCGGCTGGCCTGCATCTCCACGATCAGGGACTGGCTCTCATGCGCCGCCATGCCCGCGGCCTCGCCGACCGGCTGGCGGCGGAACGCCTCGGGCAGGCCGCGCTCATACATCGCGTGCCCGGTTTCGTGCAGCACGCCGAGCAGGCTCTGGGCGAAATCGGCGGTGTCGTAGCGGGTGGTGATGCGCACATCCGTCGCCGTGCCACCGCAGAACGGGTGGGTGGAGCGGTCAAGCCGCGCATGGGCGTAATCCAGCCCCACCAGCGCGGACATGCGCCGGCACAGCACCTCCTGAGCCGCTTCGGCGAACGGCCCCTGCGGGCGGACCGGCGCGGGGCGGGCGGATTGCAGTTCAAGGGCTTGCGGCAGCGCGTCGCGCAGGAAAACCTCGTAGTCGGCGAATATCGGGGCCACGTCGGCGGCGGTGATGCCGCGCTGGTAGCCGTCCATCAGGGCATCGTACGGCGACAGTCCAAGGGCAGGCGACAGCGCCGCCGCGGACTGGCGGACCAGATGGACCACCTCCGCCAGGAACGGGCGCACGCTGGCGAAATCGGCGTTCCTGCGCGCCTCGCGCCATACCTTCTCGCAGGCCGAGTTGGCGCGCGCCTGCGCCTCCACCAGATCGGCCGGCAGCGCTGTGGCGCGGGTATGGGCGTGGCGGATCAGGTCCAGGTTGGCGGCGCGCCAGGGATCAGGGTCCGGACTGGACGACGCCTCGGCGATATCGTCCGCCACCGCCGTCTCGGTCAGCAGGGCATGGGACAGGCCGGCCAGCACCGCCAGCTGGTCGCCGCGCGCCGCGCCGCCGCCCGGCGGCATCATCGCCGCCGCGTCCCAGCCGAGCATCGCCCCGGCCTCGCCGATGGTGGCGATGCGCGCGAAGCGGGCGGCCAGGCGGTCGTAGGCGGCGTTGGCGGAAGCGTTCATGGGCGAAGCACCTTGCGGGCGTAGAGGACGAAGATCACCACCAGCGCGAGCCCCAGGCTGAACCAGGTGATCGCATAGGACAGATGGTCATTCGGCGGCCGCGGCAGGCGCTGCGCCGGCTGCGGATACCGTCCGGCCCGGGCCGGACCCATCGCCACCAGCACGAACGGCGCCACCTTTCCCAGGCCCAGCGACGGCCCGATGGTGGCGGGATCGAGGGTGTAGAAGCGGTGCAGCGGCGGATCGTCGGCCGGCGAGAACAGTCCGGGCCGGGCGGGCAGGCGAACATAGCCCTCGACCGCCGCGCGTCCCCCGTCCGCGGCGACATCGTCGGCGCGCTCGACCGGCACCCAGCCACGGTCCACCAGCACCGGCGGCGCCCCGCCCTCGCGCTGCAGGGCCATAATGAGCCGCGCGCCCATTCTCGGGCCGGTAGGCGTATCGGAAACATCGGCGCCATACAGGGCGTAGCGGCCGGCCAGCCAGGTTCCCTCGGCGCGCACCTTGGCGAACACCGGCGGATCGGCCGGCAAGGGAATGGCGGGGGAGGATTCCGCGCGGTCGATGCCGGCCAGCAGCGCCGTCTTCCAGGCCAGGCGCTGCAACTGCCAGATCCCCAGGCCACAGGTCAGGGCCAGCATCAGCGCCGCGGTCACGGCGGGGATCCGCAATCGGCGCCAACGGCCGCCGGCAGTCGTCATTCTTCGTCTGTCTCGGATTGCACCGGGCGATGGCGATACTGCAGCGCCACCAGAGCGGCCTTCAGCGGCCGCATCATCAGGATCGCCACCGGGATCGTGAACAGCGGCCAGATGACCGCGTGCACCCAGAGCGGGGGAGAGAAACGAAACTCCACCCAGAAGGCCAGCCCAACGACCAGCGCCCCCAGCAGCAGGATCACCGCGACGGCCGGGCCATCGCCGGCATCATGCTTGCTGAGATCGAGGCCGCAGACCGCGCAGCGGTCCCGGACGGTCAGCAAACCGGAAAAGACCGCCCCCTGGCCGCAACGTGGACAGCGGCACAGGAGAGCGGCCTGCAGCAGAGAAACCGGCGGAAAATTCTCCGGGGCTGGGGTCAAGGGATTGGCACGAGCCGGGGCCGGCTAGCCGCCGACATTCGCTTCCAACGGACCGGCGCCGTACCAGTAGATGCAGACGAACAGGAACAGCCAAACCACGTCCACGAAGTGCCAGTACCAAGCCGCCGCCTCGAAGCCGAAATGCCGTTCCGGCGTGAACTGGCCGGCACGGGCGCGGAACCAGCAAACCAGCAGGAACAGGGTGCCGACGATGACGTGGAAGCCGTGGAAGCCGGTCGCCAGGAAGAACACCGACGAATAGACGCCGCCATTGACGAACTTGAACGGGGCCTCGGAATACTCGATCGCCTGGCACATGGTGAAGGTCAGACCCAGCAGCACGGTCAGCAGCAGGCCGGTGGTGAGACCCTTGCGGTCACCATGCAGCAGGCTGTGATGCGCCCAGGTGACGGTGGTGCCCGACAGCAGCAGGATCATCGTGTTCAGCAGCGGCAGATGGAACGGGTCGAAGGTGGTCACGCCCGGCGGGGGCCAGGTCGTGTTCAGCACGCCGGTCGCGGTGCTGACGGTCTCCGGCAGCAGCAGGAAGTTGAAATAGGCCCAGAAGAAGCCAACGAAGAACATCACCTCGCTGGCGATGAACAGCATCATGCCGTAGCGCAGGCCCAGGCGGACCAGCGGGCCGTGCATGCCCGGCGTGCGGCTCTCCCGGATGACGTCGCGCCACCAGAAGAACATCACCGCCAGAACGACGGCCAGGCCGAGGCCCAGCAGGATGAAGTTGTGGAAATGTGCGGCGACGGCGATGCCCAACACCGTCATTGCGGCGCCAAGCGCGCCGATGATCGGCCACGGGCTCGGATCCACCAGATGATAAGGCTGCTTGATCCCCGAACTCTGAAAGCCCGTGGGGATTGCTGCGTGCGAATCGCTGCTCATACCAAACCCATGCGTAAACCGCCGGGGGGAACGCCCCGGCACGATGTCTGCATAATCCCCAATTCCCCGCGCCGTTCAAGTGGCCAATCCGGAACGCGGGCCAATCAGGCGCGGAACTCCCTGCTCGTCAGCCGAGGCGCCGTGTTCCCGACCAGGTCCAGAACGCCAGCATCAGCACCCCGGCGGCAACCGCGGCGAAAGCGGCGCGGTACCCGGCCAGCGCCAGCATCGTCCCGAAGGCCAGCGAGCCCGCCGTCTGGCCGAGGAACAGTGCCAGCGCGAAGGCCGCCACCGCGGTGCCGCGCGCCTCAGGCATCACCTCGGTCGCGCGCGCCTGCAGCACGCCGTGGAACATATAGAACAGCATCCCCAGCAGCAGCTGGATCGCCACCACCGCATGCCAGTCCGGCACCAGCGCCAGCAGGCCCACGCCGGCCGCGAGGCCGGCCCCGCCGGTCAGCAGCAGCCCGCCCTCCCCCATTCCGCGGATCAGGCGCCGGGCGATGCGCGTGTAGACGAAGGCCCCGAGGCCGAAGCCGGCGACCACCAGACCCGAGCGCGCCGCCGTCAGGCCGAATTGCTGGATGAGGAACGACCCGACATAGGGAAACGCGCCGCCGAATAGCAGAAACCCGTCGAAGAAGGCCGCGATCAGCAGCTGGCGCGCGCCGGGATGGCCGAGCAGACGGGCGAAGGCGAAGAAACCCTGCCCGCGGCTACCGCCAGCAGCCGGCGGGTGCCACAACGTGTTGCCGAATTGCGATGCGATGAGCGTGCTGACCCCGACCGCCAGCAGCCCCAGCACCACGAAGGCGCCGCGCCAGCCGGCGAACTCGCCGACGATCCCGGCGATCGGCCCGGTCAGCATCTGTGCCATCACCATCCCGGTGAGGAAGCGGCCGATCGTCTCCTGGCGTTCGTTGTACGGAACGGTGTCGCCGATATGCGCCAGCAGCAGCGGGATGATCGCGCCGGCGAACAGGCCCGACAGCGCCCGGGAAGCGATCAGCAGGGGCAGGCCCGGCACGAAGGCGCAGGCGAACTGGGCCAGTCCGTACAGGAACAGCGCGCAGCCGGCGACGCGCACCTTGCCGAAGCGGTCCCCAAGCGGACCGGTGACCAGCTGGCCGAGCCCGTAGGGAAGCATGAATCCGGCCACGATCACGCTGGCGGCCGCGACGGTGATGCCGGCGTCCGCCGCGACCAGCGGCAGCAGCGGGTCGAGCAGCCGGATGCCGGCACCGGACGCGAACCCGGCGGCGGCCAGCACGGAGATCGGAAATTTCGGCGCCGCTGCGCTGTTCATGAAGCCAGGTGGATCACCCTGGAATTCACGCTAGCCCGATCCGCGCGCGCAACGCGTCATCGCGCAGCGACAGTTCGCCGCCCGCCAGGTCGTCCGCCGCCGGGGTGCACAGATAGACCAGCGCCCGGGCGGGGTGATCCACCGGCGCCAGGTCGGCGCGCGGGATCTGGCTGATGATGTTGACGCCGGAGGCGCGGATCAGCACCTGCATGTCGGTATCGACGGTGCCGGGCGCGAAGCCGAACACGCGGATCTTCCGCTCCGCCGTCTCCAGCGCGATCGCCCGCGTCATCATCGCCAGGCCCGCCTTGCCGGTGCAGTAGGCGCTCCAGCCTTCCAGCGGGCGATGCGCGGCGCCCGAGGAGATGTTGATGATCGTGCCGCCGCCGCGCCCGATCATGCCCGGCAGCACGGCGCGCACGCCGTGAAAGGCACCGACCAGGTTGATCTGGATGTTGCGCGCCCAGGCGGCCGGATCGGCCTCGGCGATGCCGGCGATCGGCTCGATCACGCCGGCATTGTTGACCAGCACGTCGACCGGGCCGAGTTCGGCCTCGGTCCGCGCCACCAGGTCGGTGACGGAGGCGAAATCCGAGACGTCCGACGCCATGGAAACGGCCCGCCCGCCGCCGGCGACGATCTCGGCGGCGACCTTGGCGGATGCGGCGGCGTCGCGCGACGTGACCATCAGGGCCGCGCCTTCCCGCGCCATCGCCAGCGCGGCGGCCGCGCCGATACCCCGGCTGCCGCCCGTCATGATCACGATCTTGCCCGCCAATGCCGCCATGTCCGTCTCTCCCGCGAATGAACGCACCGATTTAGGCGCGCACCGGTCGCGCCGCAAACCCTGCCGCTTTCGCATCGGCGGGGGTAGCTGGCTGCCGTCGGCCGGCCGCGGACCGGCCCTGGGGAGTGGCCTTAATTTTCGTCCACGCGATACGATTTTATGTAATCGTAATTCTCGAAATTGTTTCGAATTTATCGAATATTGTTATTCGTCACCAAACAGCCCGCGCGACCGGTCAAATAACCCAAACCAGCCAACTTGCGCCTTTCTTTGTAAAAGAAGGCACCCCCTTGTGCCCTACCCCATGCAATGCGAGGTTTTCTGCCGCTGACAAACCGCAATGCCCGCTTTAAGCGGCAACGGGATCGCCGATCCGGAAGGACCGGTCACATTGGAAAGGTCTGGACTCACGATGCGCCATAACCGGATGCTTCAAAGCCTTTGCACCCTATCGTTCGCCGGCACGCTGCTTGGGATGGCCGTCGGCTTCGCCGCGCCGGCTTTCGCCAATACGACCGTGAAGGTCGCCCTGATGGACCCGAGCACGGGCAGTTCCGTGTCGGGCATGATGATGACCGCCACCCCGAACACCGTGAAGGCCGGGATGGTCACATTCCAGGACACCAACGAGTCCAAGGGGCTGGTGCATGAGATGATCCTGATCCGCAAGCCGGCCGACGGGAAGGCCCTGCCCTACGACGCCAAGACACAGCGGATCGTCGAAGCGAAGATCAAGAGCCTCGGTGAGGTGTCGGAACTGGACCCAGGGAAATCCGGCAAGCTGACGGTCTCCCTGAAGCCGGGCAACTACCTGCTGCTGTGCAACCAGGCCAGCCACTACATGGCGGGCATGTCCACGCCCTTCACCGTCACGCCGTGAACGCCTGACCGTCGCGGCGGCGTGCTCTGCCGCCGCCGCGACGCAGCGTGGGCGTGGGTTGTTGATCTGCGTCAACGAAAGGATCCCGGCGCCAGCGTAGCCTTCTCTCAACGCAAGAGGAGGACAATGTGGAGCTTGCAACCGAGATCACCTTCCGCAACATGGACAAGTCGGAGGCGCTGGAGGATCGTATCCGCGCCCGGCTGGCCGAACTGGAACAGTTCCACCCGCGGATCACGTCGTGCCGAGTGGTCGTCGAGAAGGGCCATCGGCGCCATCACAAGGGCAATGTGTTCGGCATCCGCCTGGTGCTGCGGGTGCCCGGACGGGAGATCGTGATCTCCCGCGATCCGGAAGCCGATCACGCGCATGAGGACGCCCATGTCGCCGTCCGCGACGCGTTCGACGCCGCCCGCCGGCAGCTGGAGGACTACGCCCGCACCCAGCGCGGCGCCGTAAAGCAGCACGACGTGCCGGATCTCGGCCGCGTCTCCAAGCTGATCGCCGAACAGGATTACGGCTTCCTCGAATCGCCCGACGGCACGGAAGTGTATTTCCATCGCAACGCCGTGGTCGGCAACAGCTTCGATCAGCTGAAGGTGGGCGACGAGGTGCGCTTCGTCCTGCATCCGGGCGAGGGCGAAAAGGGGCCGCAGGCCAGCAGCGTGGTCAAGCTCGGGACGCACCATCCCGGCCCGGCGCATCCGCTCTGACCAGCTTGCCGGTCAGCGAGCCGGGCTGAGCCCGGCACACACCGAGCCCGCAGGAGAGGCCGATGGCGAGGGACTATCAGAACGACCCGGTGGAACTGAACATCAGCGCCGACACGGTCTGCTACATCATCGCCAAGGCGCGCGAATTCGACGTCAAGGTGGATCCGGTCGAGCCCGATCCCGGCTCCAATCCAATCGACAGCGACGAGAGCGAAATCCTGCAGGACTATCCCGACGATCCCACCGAGGATGAACTGCGCCAGGCGATCGACGACCTCAACGTGGACGAGATCGTCGATCTGATCGCCCTGGCCTGGGTGGGCCGCGGCGATTTCGGGCCGGGGGAATGGGAGGCGGCGAAGACCCTCGCGCGGGAGCGGCACCACGCCCATTCCGCCGCCTATCTCATGGGCATTCCGACCCTGCCGGAGTATCTGGAGGAAGGCTTTTCCGCCCTCGGCCATTCCTGCGAGCCAGGCTGAAGCGGCAAGGCGCGGCGAACCGGCCGCCGGGGCCCGTCAGGTGGGCGGAGGGTCGACACAGCCGGCGTCCTGGCGCTTGTAGACTTCCAGGCCATCGAAGCTGTCGATCAGCCGGTAGCGCGCCCAGGCCCGGGCAAAATCCTTGTCCGACGCGCTCAGCACGGCGATGTAGTTCACGCCCTCGCGCAGGTCGACGACCGCGAGGTCGGGGCAGCCGGTGACGAAATCCCGCGCGACCCAGTGGCGCACCGGAAATTCCTTCTCGGCCGCCGGGTCGAATTTCACCCGCCACAGCTCGCCCTTCAGCGCCCACATGGAGTCGAACCGCGAGGTCCAGCCGACGCCGGTGCTGTTCACGACGGGAAAGCCGAGCGCGATCCATTCGGAGAAGGCGATGTAGCGGCGGGCGTGGTTCTCCCGCACGATCTGTTCCAGGCGCATGACGGTGGAGTGCTCCGGCTGCACCGCGGCTTCCACGTCCGGCTCCAGCCGCTCGAAGGTGGTCACGGCGAAGACGGCGATCGCCGCCCCGGCCAGCAGCATCGGCAGCAGGCTGTTGCGCGGCTTGCCATGCGGCGCCGAGTGGCGATGCACGATCGCCGAGGTGATCCACAGGATCAGCGCCAGGATCGTCGTGATGGTCGCCGGCAGGCGGTGATAATACCAGTCCTTGCCGTCGATGAAGCACACCACGGTCGAGACCAGGGCGAACAGCACCAGCGTCAGCACCAGGTCGCGCTCGGGCAGCCAGCGCCGGCTCCAGAACCATAGCCCCAGCGCCACCAGCTGGCCGAGCAGCAGCCTTTGGCTATCGGCCAGCAGCTGCAGGAACGGCACGTCGGTGGCGCCGTAGAGCGCCAGGGCCAGCGGCACCGCGCGACGCAGGTAATTCGGGCAGAACAGCAGCACCGCGCCGCCATAGGTCGCCAGCGTGGCGGCCGCCACCAGCGGCATCAGCCGGAACAGCGGCAGGCCACGCAGCAGCGCCAGCGCCTCCAGCACCACGAACACCGCGGCGTAGCGCGGCTTCAGGGCGCAGCCGAGGCCGGCCAGGACGCCCGCCGCCACGGCGATCGGCCAGGCCGGGCGATGCCCCCCGAGCGAGCGGGCGAACAGCACCAGATAGGGCAGACCGGCGGCCAGCAGCAGATGCTCGCGCTGGCCGAGTTCCATGCCCGGCACCGCCAGCAGCACGGTGCCCAGCGCGGCGAATACCGGCAGCCGGTCGGCGAACAGCCCATGCCTTGCATCGCTGGCATAGCCACGCAGCAGGCACGCGGCCCAGAAGCCGCAGCCCAGCACCGCGGTCATGAAGAACGGCATCGCCACCCGCTCCGGCTGGATGCCGAGCCAGGCGGCGATGCGAATCGGAATAGCGGAGATCCAGACGATCAGCGGCGGATTGACCTCGACGAGGTCGACATACAGTTCGCGCCCCGCCATCCAGCGCCGCGCGACATACAGCAGCCAGGCCACGTCGTCCTTCAGCGGCAGGCGCAGCACAGTAAACAGCACAATGCCGAGCGTCAGCAGCAGCAGAGCCGTGCTGGCCGCCGATACCGCTCGGCGGTTGTCGGACGAGGCAACGCGCGCGGCCGTGAGCTTCGTCGGCGAATTCAGTGGGCGAGACATTGACCCTCGGTCAGCCGGAGCAAGCGAGTATTTTTATGTTTATGCCCGGCAACCTGGCGGGATCGGGCAGCGCAGAACGGCAAGTCCAGATCGGGAAGCTCCGGAACCCAGCATTGTCCAACGCCCCCACAGACACGAGCACGCCATATAGAGAATGGAAGGGTGAAGCACATGTTAATGTTTTTTCAGTTCGACGTTTCGATCTGAAGGGACCGTGCTTCAATAAAGCGGTCAAATAATGGCAGAAATGGCGCGCCCGGAAAAACTCGAACTTCCAACCCCCAAATTCGTAGTCTGGTGCTCTATCCAATTGAGCTACGGGCGCAACCGAGGAGCGGCGGTGTAACCGAACCGTCGCCAGCCGGCAAGGGCTTATCTCCTCCCCTTGCCAAATAGCGGGTCCGTGCGGCGGGAATGGCTCATGCCGCCAGCTTGTCCAGTTCGCGCAGCAGCGCCTCGCCCATCACGGACGTGCCGACCTTGGCGGTGCCCGGCGCCATCACGTCCGCCGTGCGCAGGCCGCTCGCCAGCACGTTGGTGCAGGCGCGCTCGATCAGCGCCGCATCCTCCGTCATGTCGAAGGAATAGCGCAGCAGCATCGCGAAGCTGAGGATTTGCGCCAGTGGATTGGCGATCCCCTTGCCGGCGATGTCCGGTGCCGAGCCGTGGATCGGCTCATACAGGGCATGGCGGCGCCCGGCGGCGTCGGGCGCCCCGAGCGTGGCCGACGGCAGCATGCCGAGGCTTCCGGTCAGCATGGAGGCCAGGTCGGACAGGATGTCGCCGAAGATGTTGGACGTGACGATCACATCGAACTGGCGCGGGTTACGCACCAGCTGCATGGCACAATTGTCCGCGTACATATGGGTCAGCTGCACGTCGGCGTATTCGCGCTGGTGCAGTGCGGTAACCGTCTGGCGCCAGAACAGGCCGGACTGCATCACGTTGGCCTTCTCGACCGAACACAGTTTCGCCACGCCGTCCTTGGCGCGCTTGCGGGCCAGTTCGAAGGCGACGCGCGAAACGCGCTCGATCTCGCTGGTGGTGTAGGTTTCGGTGTCGAAGCCACGCTTCTCGCCGTTGGGCAGGGTTTCCACGCCACGCGGCTCGCCGAAATAGATGCCGCCGGTGCTCTCGCGCACGATCATCAGGTCGAGGCCGCGGATCACGTCCGCCTTGAGCGTGGAGGCGTCCACCAGCGGGTCCAGCACGATCGCCGGGCGCAGGTTGGCGAACAGGTCGAGCTCCTTGCGCAGCCGCAGGATGGCGATCTCCGGGCGCATGTCGAAGCCGAGCTTGTCCCATTTAGGCCCGCCGACGGAGCCGAACAGGATGGCATCCGTGGCGCGCGCCTTCTCCATCGTCTCGTCGGTGATGGGGGTGCCGCGCGCGTCGATCGAGGCGCCGCCGGCGAGGTCCTCGGACACGTCGAACGACACCATGCGCCGGCGGTCCATCCAGTCGATGACGCGGCGCACCTCGCGCATGACCTCGGGGCCGATGCCGTCGCCGGGAAGGATCAGGAGTTTCTTGTTCGACGGCATTTCGATTGTCCTGTTGTTTCAGACGCCGGTAATCGCCGGCAGCCAGGGCTGGTTGGCGTGACGCTGCGCTTCATACTGGTCGATCTCGGTCGCGTGCTGCAGCGTCTGGCCGATATCATCGAGGCCATTCAGCAGCAGATGCTTGCGGAACGGGTCGATCTCGAACGGGATTTCCTCACCATTGGGGCGGACGACGACCTGGCGGGCGAGGTCCACGGTGATGCGCGCATTGCCGCCCATGCGGCTGTCTTCCATCAGCGGTTCGCAGATATGGCGCGGCAGGCGGATCGGCAGGATGCCGTTCTTGAAGCAGTTGGTGTGGAAGATGTCGGCAAAATCGGGAGCGATGATGCAGCGGATGCCGAAATCCAGCAGCGCCCAGGGCGCGTGCTCGCGCGACGAGCCGCAGCCGAAATTCTCAAACGCGATCAGGATTTCGGCTTTTCGGTACGGTTCCTGATTGAGCACGAAATCGGGACGTTCCTTGCCTTCGGAATCATAGCGCAGCGTGTCGAACAGGTGCACGCCGAGGCCGGTGCGCTTGATGGTCTTCAGGAAGCGTGCCGGAATGACCTTGTCGGTGTCGATATTGGCCAGCGGCAGCGCCGCGGCGACGCCGGTGGTGGTGGTGAATTTTTCCATCGTTTCCTCCCCTCAGCCGAGCGTGCGAACGTCGGTCAGCTTCCCCGTGACCGCGGCGGCGGCGGCCATTGCCGGCGAGCATAGATGCGTGCGCCCGCCGATGCCCTGGCGGCCCTCGAAATTGCGGTTCGACGTGCTGGCGCAGCGCTGGCCCGGCGTCAGCTTGTCCGGGTTCATGCCGAGGCACATCGAGCAGCACGGATCGCGCCATTCGAAACCGGCTTCGAGCAGGATCGCTGCCAGGCCTTCCTGCTCGGCCTGCTTCTTGACCAGACCGGAGCCGGGCACCACCAGCGCCTGCACGCCCGGGGCGACCTTGCGGCCCTTGGCGATCGCGGCGGCAGCGCGGATGTCCTCGATCCGGCCATTGGTGCAGCTGCCGATGAACACGACGTCGATCGGCAGGCTATCCAGCCGCTGACCCGGCGTCAGGCCCATATACTGGACCATGCGCTCGAGCTGGGCGCGCATGCCCTCGTCGGTTTCGTTGGTCGGGTCAGGCACGGTGCCGTTGATCGGCACCACGGCTTCCGGGTTGGTTCCCCAGGTAACCATCGGCGCAATGCCCGGCGCCTCGATCTCGACCACGGTGTCATAATGCGCACCGGCATCCGATGGCAGCGTGCGCCAGTATTCCACCGCCCGGTCGAACGCCTCGCCCTTCGGGGCGTATTCGCGGCCCTTGATATAGGCGAAGGTGGTTTCATCCGGCGCGATCAAACCGGCGCGCGCGCCGGCCTCGATCGACATGTTGCAGACGGTCATGCGCCCGGCCATGTCCAGGCCGCGGATCGCCTCGCCGGCATATTCGATCACATGGCCGTTGCCGCCGGCGGTGCCGATCTGGCCGATGATCGCCAGCACCAGATCCTTCGCGGTCACGCCGGCGCCGAGCTTGCCGTTCACCTGCACCAGCATGTTCTTCGCCGGCTTCTGCAGCAGGCTCTGCGTCGCCATCACGTGCTCGACCTCGGACGTGCCGATGCCGAACGCCAGCGCGCCCATCGCCCCGTGGGTGGAGGTATGGCTGTCGCCGCAGACAATGGTCGTGCCCGGCAGGGAGATCCCCAGCTCCGGGCCGATGATGTGCACGATGCCCTGGCGGTCATCCAGGATCGGGATATAGGGCACGCCGAACTCGACGACGTTGCGCTCCAGGGTTTCCACCTGGATGCGGCTGTCCTCTTCCTTGATGTCCGCTGGCCGCCGCGATCCCACGGTGGGGATGTTGTGATCGGCCACCGCGATCGTCGCGTCGGGGCGGCGCAGCTTGCGCCCGGCCAGCCGCAGCCCCTCGAAGGCCTGCGGGCTGGTCACCTCATGCACGAGATGCCGGTCGATGTAGAGGATGGCGGTGCCATCCCCGAGTTGCTCCACGACGTGGCTGTCCCAGATCTTGTCGAACAGCGTTCTTGGTGCGGTACCGGTCATCTCGTTTTCTCCCTCTTTATCCAGTCAAGCCCGGCCGGCCTTATTCGGCGGCAGGGGCCTCCGCTTTCGCCGCGGCGGGCGTGCCCGTCACCGGCACCACCACGCGCGCCTTCTCGGCGATGCGCGCGGACTTGCCCGAGCGGCCCCGCAGATAATACAGCTTCGCGCGGCGCACATCACCGCGGCGTACCACGGCGATTTCCGCGATGGTCGGCGCATACAGCGGGAACACGCGCTCCACGCCCTCGCCGTAGCTGATCTTGCGCACGGTGAAGTTGCTGTTCAGGCCCTTGTTGGATCGCGCGATGCAGACGCCCTCGAAGTTCTGCACGCGGGAGCGCTCGCCCTCGACCACCTTCACCGCCACGCGCAGCGTGTCGCCGGGGGCGAAGTCGGGCACCGCGCGCAGCGCGCTCAGGCGGGCGATCTCTTCGGCTTCGTATTGCTGGATGATGTTCATGGTTCTGTCCTCTGTCCTGATCCCTTAAGGCGCGGCTGCCCGAGTGGCAACCGATGCCTGATTTGCAAAAACTGTCTGCCCGCCCCCGGCCTTGTCGCCTTCGGGTCGAGCCACGTAGCGTGCCCACAGATCGGGCCGGCGCTCGCGCGTGATCTTCTCCGCCTGCGACTGCCGCCAGGCCGCGACCGCGCCATGGTCGCCCGACAGCAGCACCGCCGGCACGCAGCGCCCCTGCCACTCGGCCGGGCGGGTGTAGTGCGGGTATTCCAGCAGCTCGCCGTGATGGCGGGGGGAGAAGCTTTCCTCCACGGCACTTTCGGCCGCGCCCATCACGCCGGGCAACAGCCGCACGCAGGCATCCAGCAGCACCAGCGCCGCGAGCTCGCCGCCCGACAGCACATAGTCGCCGATGGAGATCTCCTCCCAGTCACGGGCCTCGATGGCGCGCTGATCGACGCCCTCGTAGCGACCGCACAGCAGCACCACGCCGGGTCCGGCGGCGAACCGCCGCGCATCCGCCTGGGTGAATGGCCGGCCCCTGGGCGTCAGAAACACCCTGGGGCGATCATCCGCCACCGACGCATAGGCCGCATCGACGACATCCGCCCGCAGCACCATGCCCGCCCCGCCGCCGAACGGCGTGTCGTCCACGGTGCGATGCCTGTCGGTCGCGAAGTCGCGGATCTGCACCGCGTCCAGCGACCACAGTCCGGACTCCATCGCCCGCCCGGCCAGCGACTGCCCGAGCGGACCCGGAAACATTTCCGGGAACAGCGTCAGCACCGATGCGCGCCAGGCACTCATTCGGCGGCTTCCGAGCGTTCGGGCACGACGATCTCGTCCGGCGGGTTCACCACCAGACGGCCGGCGGCCAGGTCCACTTCCGGCACCGCCGCGCGGGTGAACGGGACCAGCAGGCTGTCGCCGCCTTCGCGCGCGATCTCCAGGCTGGTGCCGGCGCCATAGTCATGCACCACCGCCACCCGGCCAAGCGGCGCGCCGGCCGTGTCCACCGCGGCGATGCCGATCAGGTCGGCGAGGTAGAACTCGTCCTCCCCGGCCGGCGGCAGCTTGTCGCGCGCGATGTAGAGGCGGGTGTTGGTCAGCCGCGCGGCCGCCTCGCGGTCGGCAACCTTCACCGCCCGCCCGGCCACGATCTCGCTCACCTCGGCCACGCCCTCGGCACGCCAGGACAGCGCGAATTCCCGCCCCTTCGCGTCGGAGAGCACTCCGTACGCGATCAGGTCGTCGGGATCGGCGGTATAGCTCGTGACATGCACGAGCCCGCGCACACCGTGCGGCCGGCCGATAACCCCCAGCAGGATGTTGCTGTCCGGCATTGGCTACCTAGCCAGCGGCCGCCGCGGCGGCCTTGGCGCGTTCCTGCGCCTTCTTCTTCGGCGCGGACTGCAGCGGCTGCTCGCGATACGCGGGCATCGGCGCCAGGCCGGCCTTGCCGAGGAAGCGCGCCACGCGGTCGGTGGCGACGGCGCCCTGGCTCATCCAATGGGTGATGCGCTCGCCCTGCAGGCGAATCCGGTCCGCGTGCTCGGCCGGCAGCATCGGGTTGTAGCTGCCGACGCGCTCGATGAAACGGCCGTCGCGCGGGCTGCGGCTGTCGGCGATGACGATGTGGTAGTACGGACGCTTCTTCGCACCCGCGCGGGCAAGCCTGATCTTGAGACCCATCTTCTAGCTTCTCCTGAGAAATTGGTCGGTTGTTCGGTTCAGAACGGCCGGCGACCGCCGCCCGGCATCCCTTTCGGCATCAGAGCGGACAGGCCTTGGCGCATCAGCCCCTTCTGCCCCATCTTGCTCATCTTCTTCATCATCGTGGACATGTCGTCGAACTGCTTCAGCAGCTTGTTGACTTCCTGCACCGATGTGCCGGACCCCGCCGCGATCCGCTTCTTGCGGCTCGCCTTCAGGATGTCCGGGTTGCGTTTTTCCTTGATCGTCATCGACGAAATGATCGCCGCCTGACGCTTCAGGATCGCGGTGTCCAGATTGGCGTCCGCCATCTGCGCCTTCACCTTCGAAATCCCCGGCAGCATGCCGAGAATGCCGGAAATGCTGCCCATCTTGCCGATCTGCTTCAGCTGGCTGGCATAGTCCTCCAGGTCGAAGGTGCCCTTCGCCATCTTCTTGGCGAGCTTTTCGGCTTCCGCCTGATCGATGGTCTCGGCCGCGCGCTCCACCAGGCCGACAATGTCGCCCATGCCCAGGATGCGGCCGGCGACGCGCTCGGGGTGGAAATCCTCCAGCGCATCGAGCTTCTCGCCGGTGCCGGTCAGCTTGATCGGCGCGCCGGTGATCGCGCGCATGGAAAGCGCCGCGCCGCCGCGGGCATCGCCGTCCATCCGCGTCATCACGATGCCGGTGACACCCAGCGCCTCGTTGAATGCCTTCGCGGTATTCACCGCGTCCTGGCCGGTCATCGCATCGACCACCAGCAGCGTCTCCGCCGGATTGGTGGCGTCGCGGATTTCCTTCACTTCCGCCATCAGCGCTTCGTCGATCGACAGGCGCCCGGCGGTATCGAGGATCACGACGTCGAACACCTCGCGCCGCGCCGTGTCCATCGCGCGCCGGGCGATCTGCACCGGCGACTGGAAGGGAATGATCTCCAGGCTGGCCACGCCGGCCCGTTCGGCGAGTTGCTGGAGTTGCAACTGCGCGGCCGGGCGCTGGGTGTCCAGGCTGGCCAGCAGCACCTTTTTCCGTTGCTTGTCCTTCAGCCTGAGCGCCAGCTTGCCGGCCGTGGTGGTCTTGCCCGAGCCTTGCAGGCCGGCCATCAGGATGGCGACCGGCGGAACCGCGTTCAGGTTGATCTCGACCGCGCCGGCGCCGCCCAACGCCTCGATCAGCGCGTCGTTGACGATCTTGACGACCTGCTGGCCCGGCGAGACCGAGCGCAGGACCTCGACGCCGACGGCGCGTTCGCGCACCTTGGCGATGAAATCGCGCACCACTTCCAGCGCGACGTCGGCCTCCAGCAGCGCCAGGCGAACCTCGCGCAGCGCCTCGGTGACGTCGGCTTCGCTCAGCGCGCCCCGGCGGCGCAGCTTGTCGAAGACCCCGGATAGCTTGTCGGATAGCGCCTCGAACACGATCGAACCCTCAAACGCAAATTACGCCGCTGCGCGAACCCTCGCGGAGCGGCGGAGCCCCCGCGTCAGGCGGGGACCGGGTGATTGGATCACTCGGATGCGGGGCTTATGGGCAAACCCGCCTACAAAGTCAACAAACGCCCGGTCCATCCGCACGCCCTCTAACCGGCTCGCACGACGAAGGTCGCCGCGGCGATATCGAAGCTGCCGTCCGGCCCGATGGCGAAATGCTCCCGCACGATCGCCGGTGCGCCCGCCTGCAAGGACCGGATCACCCTGGCATGGGCATCCGGGGTCCTTGTGCGGGCGGTCCAAACCGGGAAGTCCATCCGCAGCGTGCGGGGGGTCATGCTCTCGATGGCGAACCCCGCACGCGACAGGGCGGCAACCCATTCGGCGACATTGTAGTTGCGCACATG
The DNA here is from genome assembly GCA_963839645.1 of uncultured Alphaproteobacteria bacterium. Taxonomy (GTDB): domain Bacteria; phylum Pseudomonadota; class Alphaproteobacteria; order Acetobacterales; family Acetobacteraceae; genus PALSA-911. The sequence continues at coordinate 911,994 of CAWIVZ010000008.1, forward strand.
AGACGCGTCCCGCAACACCTCGACCGTCTGCATATGGGTGTCCAGGGCCCGGTCGGCGGGCGCGATGGTATCGATGAAGATGGCGCGGCCCGCCGGCTTCAGCACCCGCCGTGCCTGGCGCAGGCCGGCTTCCATGTCCTGCCAGTGATGCGTGGTGAAACGGCACAGCACGAAGTCGAAGCTGGCGTCCGCAAACGGCAGCGCCTCGGCTGCGGCTTGCCGGGTGGTGATGTTGGACAGGCCGCGCGCGGCCGCGGTTGCGGCGACGGCGTCCAGCATGCTCGCGGTCACGTCGCAGGCGACAATCTCGGCAACGTGCGGGGCGGCGCGGTAGCTGACATGGCCGCCGCCGCAGCCGAGGTCGAGCGCGCGGGCCGTCCCGTGGCCGCGCAGTTCGGCCTCGATCTGGTCGAGATCGCCGCCGGCGCTGTGCACGGCGCTGGTGACGTAGTCCATCGCGCGGACGCCATACTGCTCGGCGGCGAATTGATGTTGCGACTGGCTCATGTGGACGCTCCTGATGAAGGCGCCATCCTGCCGCGTCTTGGGAACCGGTATAAGTTCACAAGATATACGGGTATAAGAGGTGCCATGCTGCTGCCGGAAGACCAGCGGCGCCTGTTGGGCGCCTTCATTCGCACCCACCGGGAAGCGCTGACACCCGAGGCCGCCGGCCAGCCAGCGCACGGCCTGGCACGCCGCCGAACCCCGGGATTGCGGCGGGAGGAAGTGGCGCAGCTCTGCGGCCTCAGCACGACCTGGTACACCTGGCTCGAACAGGGGCGGGACATCTCGTTATCCGCCGAGGCCTTGGCGCGGCTGGCGGATGCGCTGCGGCTGACCGTCGGCGGAACGCGCCTATCTGTTCGAACTGACCCGCCGGCGGGACCCGGCGCCACCGGTGGCGGCGCCGGGGCCCGCCACGGCGCCACCGGAACTGGCGGCGACATTGCAGGTCACGACGGCGCCTGCCTATCTGCTGGACCGGCTTTGGCATGCGCGCGGCTGGAACGCGGCGGCGGGACAGCTGTTCGCCCCCTGGTTCGACAGCGGCGAGACCTGCCTGCTGCGCTATGTCTTCCTGGATCCGACGGCGCGCGACTTCATCTATGACTGGGAGAACCGTGCCCGGCGGCTGCTCGCCGAATTCCGCGCCGACACCGCGCATAACCCCGAAGATCCCGGCATGCAGGATCTGGTGCGCGATCTGCTGCGCAACAGCGCCGCCTTCGTCCGTTTCTGGCACAACCACGCCGTTCTGGCGCGAGAGGGGGGTGAGCGCCGGTTCAACCATCCCCAGGACGGCACGCTGCGCTACCAGCAGGTGACTTTCATTCCGGCAGCGCATTCGGACCACAAGCTTGTCGTGCTGCTGCCGGAACAGCGCTACGGTGGCGACACGGAAAACCAGCAGGCATAGAAAATCATGAGCGACAGCGAGGATCGCCAACAACCATGAGCGACAATGACGATCGCCTTCTGGACACCATCGCCGCCTGGTGCCGCCGCTGCTCGATGCGCTCGAAGCGCTGCGGCATCTGGCCCGCCGCATGGACCCGGCCCAGATCGCCGACCACCTGGCCTCCATGCGGCACGCCGGAGACCCCGCTGCAGGCCGCCCTGCCGCCGTTCCGCGCGGCCGACTGGCCCGACCACCTGACCGGCTTCCGCGATCACCTGACCGTGTCGGCCGAGGCCGCCCTCCAGGCCTTCGATGAGCCTGCGCGCCGCCATCCTGGCGCCGGACGGGCTGCGCCAGGCCTACCGCGCCATCCGGTTGCTGCCCCGCGCGCTGGAAGCGCTGTATCCCCTCACCCGCTCGCTGCCGGTGATCAGCCGTTTCTTCCTGGAACCCGGCCGGCGTGAGGATACGGCGCTGCTGACCCGCCTGCGCGAGGCCAACCCGCTCCTGAAAACACCGGCGTCATCCATATCGACAACGACCGGAAGAGCCGCGGCGGCGTTTCCATCTATGTGCCGGAATACTACTGCGGCGAAACGGCCTGGCCGCTGATCATGGCGCTGCATGGCGGCACCGGCCATGGCAGCGCCTTCCTGTGGAACTGGGTCGCCAGCGCCCGCACCGCCGGCGCGATCGTGCTGGCGCCCACCGCCATCGGCGACACCTGGTCCCTTATGGGCCCGGACGTGGACAGTGAAAACCTGGCCCGCCTGCTGGAATTCGCTCGGAAAACCTGGAACATCGATCCTACCCGGCTGCTGCTGACCGGCATGAGCGACGGCGGCACCTTCGCGCTCCTCAGCGGCATGCAGGAAGACAGTCCGTTCACACACCTCGCGCCGTTCGCCGCCAGCTTCCATCCGATGCTGGTGGAATTCGCCGAGCCGGCGCGGCTGGCCGGCCTGCCGATTTACCTGACGCATGGTGCGCTGGACTGGATGTTCCCGGTCCGCATCGGCCGCCTCGCGGCACAGACGCTGGCCCGGGCCGGCGCCAAGGTGACCTATCGCGAAATCGAGGACCTGTCGCACGTCTATCCCGTGGACGAGAACCCAAGACTGCTGGACTGGCTGATGGCGCGCGACGCAGAAAATACGGCCGGTGCATGAAGGCCCGGCAGGACGCGGCGCCCGCCAATCGCACGGCGCGGCGATAAACGGACCTTGATCGCCCTGCCAGGCGCGGAAGCCGCCGAATTGATCTCGATCAGCGATATCGCGTTTCAAAACGATCTGGCTATTTGCCGTCGAGACAGATTAAGCTGATTGGGCCGCCCGCAACCCGAAATTTTCCTGCATGTCAGGAACACGGGGCAAGGTTCATAACGCGATCGGTTCCCTGACAGAATAGAGACGGTCCAGCACTATCACTAACAAAAATCGAAGGAGAAAACGATGGGCCTGATCCTCCTTATAGTTATCTTGATCCTTCTGTTCGGAGGCGGAGGGTTTTATTATGGTCCTCCATATCACTACTACGGCGGTGGCCTGGGTTTGGTGTTGCTGATCGTCCTTTTGGTCCTTCTGCTAAGGCGCTGATCGCACGCAAATTTCCCGGTGCCGATCGGGGGCTGGCTGAAGGGCCGAGATCGGCTGGATTGGGCTACCGTGGCGTGTTGACCACCTCCACGCGGCCGTCGGAATGCGTCACCGTCGTCGTGCCGTTGCCGTTCGGCACCGCGGTGGCGATCCCGCCGCCCGGCACGATCAGGGTCTGCGACCGCCCGCCGCCGCCGGTGCTGGTGGCCGGGCCGCCCTGCAGCGGGAAGGTCTGCGCGCCGGAGGGTGGCGGCAGGCCCGTCGGCGGTCCCACCCTGCCTGTCGGATTGGTGGATTGCGCCAGGACCCCGCCGCCCGGGCCGCAACCGGCCAGGCACCCCAGCATTACCAGCAAAATCAATCGGATCATCTCAGCTGCCCTTCTGGCCCGAACGCCGCCCAACAGATGGGCACGGCGCCGGGTGAAAACGAACCTAAATCGATTGGGGCAGCGTTATCCGGTAGAACCGCAGCGCATTGCCGGCAAAGATCCGGACCCGGTCCTCCGCCCGCAGGCCCGACAGCGCGTGCTTGTACCTGGGAACACAGGTAGTCCCAGCTGCCCTTCAGCCCGTCCACCGGATAATTGGAGGCGAACATGCAGCGATCCACCCCGAATATTTCCACCATGAACAGGATCAGCGCCTTGTTCGCCGCCAGCGTCCAGGGCTGGCCGGCCACGCACAGCCCGGACAGCTTCACATGCACGTTCGGGCACGCCGCGATCGCCAGCATCCCACGCCGCCAGCCGGCCAGCGACTCGGCATCGCGGTCCCAGGGATAGCCGGAATGGTTCAGCACGATCGCCAGGTCCGGCAACTCGCGGCACACCTCGGCGGCTTCCTCCAGATGGTACCAGGGCACCCGCAGGTCCCAGGACAGATTGTATTTTTGCAGCAACCTCAAACCCTTGCGCCAGATCGGGTCCTGCAGGGAGCGTGGCTGGCCCCGGACGGAATCGCGCTCGCGCGCCGTGGCGCCGATGATCGGCTTGGTGCGGATGCCGCGCATCAACGGGCAGGCGGCCTGCTTCGCCAGGATCTCCTCGGCGTTCGGCGTATCCACCCAGGCATGCCCCACCAGCACGTTCGGCATACCGTGCGCGGCGTTCTGCCCAACCAGCCAGGCGGTCTCCTCCACCTGCTGGGCGCGGTTGCATTCCGCCTCCACGTGCACGGTGGCGATCACATTGTGCAGAGCCGTGTCGCGCCGGTATTCCGGCGGCAGGTATGTCCTGCAAAATGCGGAATAGTCTCCAAGCCAGTTATGTTCCGGATGCTTCAGCCAGTGATAGTCGATCGGCCCGTCGAGATCCCACAGATGATGATGCGCATCCACGATCGGCAGATCGTCATAGAACCCGTCCTGCATCCGCCGTTCCCCCTGCTATTCTAAACGTTGGAAAAACAGACCATCCAATGGAAGGCGCGACAAGACCCGGCCGCCGATCGAAAAAATACGCTGGAAACAGCCTTGAAATTGCGTTCCCGGTATCCTTGACACTGTCATGCCCCCCCTGTAGCAAGCCCACGCTTTCAGGCGGGGAAACCCGCTAGGATAGAACATGAGTGAACAGCAAGGCGGTGGCGGCCCTTCCCCGGAGGAGACTTCCTTCGAGGCAAGATTGGCCTCCGCCCGTATCAGGCGGGGTCTCGACACCCCCGAGCCAGGACCGGAGGGGCAGAAACCCTTCTCACCCTGGGGGATCGGCCTGAGGGTTGGAACGGAGCTGGTCTCCGCCCTGATGGTGGCTCTTGCCATCGGCTGGGCGTTGGACCGCTGGCTCGGAACCAAGCCGATCCTGTTGGCGGTGTTCGTCCTGATCGGGGGCGCGGCGGGAGTGCTGAATGTCTGGCGTCTGTTCAAACAGACGCCGACGCGTTAGAGCCCTTCGCAAGACAGTTTGATGAAGGCACGCCGGACCTGGCGATGCTGATGGGATAAGGACCGGGAACTTGGCGGCCGAACATACAATCGACGCGCTTGGCCAGTTTAAGCTCACACCCGCCCTGGGCGCGGTTGGAGCATCGGTCAATTTCACCCAGTCCAACCTGATGATGCTGATCGCCAGCGGGCTGACGCTGGCCCTGCTTTATTTCGGCGCCCGCCCCCGCGCCATCGTGCCGGGCCGCCTGCAGGCCGCCGCCGAAATGGCGTATAATTTCATCCACGATATGTGCATCTCCCAGATCGGCGAGGAGGGGAAGCGCTTCTTTCCGTTCGTCTTCACGCTGTTCTTCTTCGTGCTGATGGGCAACCTGCTCGGACTGCTGCCGTATTCCTTCACCTATACCAGCCATATCGCCGTCACCGCCGCACTGGCGCTCATGGTGATCGTGCTGGTGACACTGGTGGCCGTGTTCACCCACGGCACCACGTTCTTCACCACCTACTTCTTCCCGCCGGGCGCGCCAAAATTGCTGGCGCCGATCATCATCCCGGTCGAGATCATCTCCTACCTCTCCCGCCCGGTCAGCCTGTCCATCCGTTTGTTCGCCAACATGGTGGCCGGGCACGTGATGTTCGAGGTGTTCGCCAGCTTCACGGTGATGCTGGCCGGCTCCGCGGCGCTCGGCCATCTCGGCACCGTGATCGCCATCGGGCCGATCGCGCTGAATGTCGTCCTGGTCGGCTTTGAATTGCTGGTCGCCTGCCTCCAGGCCTACGTGTTCGCCATCCTGACCTGCATCTACCTGCACGACGCCGTGCATCTGCACTAGGTCGTCCAGTCCACCCCACCCGCCACCCCTCCTACCATCCATACTGAAGGAAGACTCTCATGGAAGCTGCTGCCGCCAACATCATTGCGTTCAAGGCTCTCGGAGCCGGTATTGCCGTTATCGCCCTCGCCGGCGTCGGCATCGGCATCGGGAACATCTTCTCCTCGCTGGTGACCGCGGTTGCCCGCAACCCGTCCGCCCGCGACCAGGTCTTCGGCCTCGGCATTCTGGGCTTCGCGCTGACGGAAGCGGTGGCGCTGTTCGCTCTGCTGATCGCCTTCCTTATCCTCTTCACCTGATACAGATCGTCTGGTAGGGGCCCTGGACGCCATCTGGCGTCCAGTTCTTTCCAATAGAGGAACGGGCGCGCTTATGCGCCCGGACATGACCGTGATCCGTTTAGCCGCCGCTGCCCTGCTGTTTCTGCCGACCGCCGCCTTTGCCGCGGAAGGCATGCCGCAGCTCGATTTCGCCAACAAGCTCACCACGGCTCAGGTGGTTTGGGGCGCGATCATCTTCGTCGTGCTCTACCTGCTGCTTTCGCGCTGGGCGCTGCCCCAGGTGGGTGCCGTGCTGGCGACGCGCGAAGCCGCCATCAGCGCCGATCTCGACACCGCCCGCGCCGCCAAGGCGAAAGCGGATGCGGCGATCACGGAACTGACGGCAGCCACCCAGCGTGCCCGCGCCGAGGCACAGGCAGCGATCGCCTCCGCCGTCGACCAGGCCAAACAGGCCGCCGCGGCCCAGTCCGCCGCATCCAGCGCCAAGCTGGAAGCGCAGATCAGCGCCGCCGAGCAAAGCATCGGCGCCGCCCGCGCCGCCGCCATGGGCGCGCTGCGTGAGGTCGCCACCGATACCGCCAACACCGTCATCAACCGCCTGACCGGGATTGCCCCGGACAGCGCCCGGGTGAACAACGCCGTTGGAAACCTTCTGGCCGCCCGCGGCCAAGCTTAACCCATCTGGCCGCTCGCGGCCGGGCTTAACCAGGAACAGGCCGCCGCCATGCACGAAGAGAGCCTTTTTGAGGATCCGCGGACCTGGGTCGCGATCGCCTTCGTCATCTTCTTCGTGCTGTTCGGCCGCAAGCTCTGGGCCGCGCTGACCAAGATGCTGGACGCCCGCGCCACCGCCGTTCGCGCCGAGCTCGACGAGGCGTCCCGCCTGCGCCGCGAGGCCGAGGCGATGCTGAAGGACGCCGAGGCCCGCCGCGCCAGCGCCCTGAAGGATGCCCAGGCGCTGATCGAGGGCGCCCGCCAGGAAGCCACGCGTGTCGCCGCCGCCGCCGCCCAGGAAGCGGAACAAGCCGCCGCAAGACGCGAGAAGATGGCGATGGACCGCATCGCCGCCGCCGAGAAGGCCGCTGTGGACGGCGTCCGGTTCCTCGCCGCCGAGATCGCGACCGAGGCCGCCCGCCAGGTGATCTCCGAGGGCCTGTCGGCCGATACCGGCGCGGCGCTGGTGGACCAGGCGATCGCCCACCTGCCGAGCGCGCTGGCCTCCCGCCGCGCCGCCTGACGCGCCTGACCGACCGCGCCCAACACAGAGCCGGTTCCGCGCCCCGGCCATGACGGCGAGACCGAATTTCCCGGCAATCGCCCTGCTGGCCGCCTCATTTCTCCCCCTGTTCAGTCTCCCCGCGCCGGCCGCCCAGACGACGGCCGGAGCGGTCAGGCCCGCCTCCGCGGCCGCCGATCTGGTCGAACAGGCACGGCTGACGCTGGAAGATCTGCGCAAGGACCGCGAGTTCGGCAGTTCGCGCGACCTGATCCGCCACGCCAAGGCTGTGCTGATCATCCCCACCCTGATCAAGGGCGGCTTCCTGCTCGGCGGTGAAGGTGGCAGCGGCGTGCTGCTGGCGCGCAACGGGGCCGGATGGAGCTACCCGGCCTTCTATCATATGGCGTCCGCTTCCATCGGCCTGCAGATCGGCGTGGAGGTTTCCGAGGTCGTGCTGTTCATTATGAACGACGAGGCCCTGGACGCCCTGATGTCCGACGGGCTCAAACTCGGCGCGCAGGCCGGCGTCGCCGTCGCTACCCTGGGCACCCTGGCGGAAGCCGCCATCACCACCGCCGGCGGCACCGATATCGTCGCCTGGTCCTCCTCCACCGGAGCCTATGCCGGGCTGGCACTCAACGGCTCGCTGATCCGCCCGCGCGACAGCTACAACGCCGGATACTACGCGCAGCTTCCCGCCGGCCGGATCACGCCGGCCGCGATCCTGCGCGACGGGACAGCGGCAAACCCGGACGCGGACAAGCTGCGCCAGACCCTAGACTCGCTGCGCTGACCCGGCGAAGCACGGCGCCGATCAGGCGAAGTATTGCGGTGCCTCTCGCCGGTCGGTCAGCGTGTAGTCGCGGACGATCCGCACATCCCGCCGCCGCTCTCCGCCAACCCCGGCCCAGCCGCTGCACGCCGCCGGGTCCTGCCAATGCAGCAGCACCAGCCGGCTGCCCGGCACGGTGATGCCCTCGAAGACCTCCTGTCCCAGTAGTCCCGGCACCGGTGGAACCGCATCACGATCCGGCGCATCGATCACGCTGACGGCGCGCGCCGCGCCGGTTTCGGTCTCATCCAGCCGGCTCTGCACGGCCCCGGCGCCCTCGCCGGCGAACACCTCGCCGACCCGCAGATGGTAGTCGGCGAATACCTCCGCGCGGCCCCTGCCCTGCACCAGATGATGTCCGGCATGGGTGCGCCAGCGGACCAGCGCCTTCTCGTCGCGCCAGAACGACACCGACACCATCCAATCGGGCCGGCCGAGGCTGCGAAAGCGGCGATTTTCGATGAAGCCGTCGATCCCCTCCACCTCTGGGCGCAACAGGGCGGCGAGCGCCAGATAGGCGTCATATTGTCCCGCCCTCGGCTTCACCTCGAAGATCACCGCGAACATGTCGTCTCCCCGAACATCTCGGCATGGCTGCTGCGCGGAAATTTCCGAGCCGCTGGCTGAAAGCCACGCTAGTCTATGTGCATGATACTTTGGACGAAGAAAACGCGAATTACCTCCCCGGCCGCCTGATCAGGCAGCCGGTCCGAGTGCTGTTCGCGCCGTTTTCTTCCCCGTCCAAGGTGTTTCCCCCATGTCCGCCACCGTTCAAGCCAATGCCGGCGCCGTCGCGCCGGGTGTCGTTTCCGTCCGCTATATGGTCGATGCGGATGCCAGCCCCGGCCTGCTGTCGCGGCTGCTGCAGCCCTTCGCCAAGCGGGACGTAACCCCGGACCGCATGTGGTCCCACCGCAGCGCCGAAACGATGCACATCGAGTTCGCCGTGCACGAACTGCCCGCGGAATACGCCCATATGATCGAGGGCAATCTGCGCCAGGTGGTCGGCGTGCAAAACGTCGTTCCGGTCCTGGCCCAGCGCAACAGCGCCGGCGCCTGAGCGGTAGAAGCAAGGTTGGGGCTCCGCCCCAAACCCCGGCAGGGCTCTGCCCTGCACCCGTGAGGGAACTCGTCCCCTCAACCCCATGGACTGGTTTGTTGGGGATAGGGCCGAACCGTCGTAGCCGTTGATCGGCTACGGTGTGGCCCTATCCCCAACAAACCAAACGAAAAAGGGTCCAGGGAACGAGTTCCCTGGCGGGGTGGAGGGGCAGAGCCCCTCCCAGGGGACTGGGGCAGAGCCCCAGCCTTACTCCGCCGCCTCGGCGTATGCTTCCAGCGGCGCGCAGGTGCAGACCAGATTTCGGTCGCCGTAGACATTGTCTACCCGCTTGACCGGCGGCCAGTATTTGTGCGCGGCGACGAAGGGCAGCGGGAAGGCTGCCTGTTCGCGGGTGTAGGCATGGCCCCAGGCATCCGCCATCACTTCCCGCGCGGTATGCGGGGCGTTTTTCAACGGATTGTCCGCCCGGTCCAGGCTGCCGGCGGCGATGGCGGCGATTTCCGCGCGGATGGTGATCATCGCGTCGCAAAAGCGGTCCAGTTCCGCCTGGCTCTCGCTTTCCGTCGGCTCGATCATCAGCGTGCCCGCGACCGGCCAGGACATGGTGGGGGCGTGGAAGCCGTAATCCTGCAGCCGCTTGGCGATGTCCTCCACCATCACGCCGGCCTCGGCCTGAAAGCCGCGGCAGTCGATGATGCATTCATGCGCCACCATGCCGTTGGCGCCCGCGTACAGGATCGGGTAGTGCGCGCGCAGCCGGGCGGCGATGTAGTTGGCCGACAGGATCGCCACCTCGGTCGCGCGCTTCAGTCCGTCCGCGCCCATCATGCGAATATAGGCGTAGCTGATCGGCAGGATCAGCGCGCTGCCGAAGGGGGCGGCGGACACCGGGCCGAAGCCGGTGGCCGGGCCCGCGTCGGCGCGCAGCGGGTGGTTCGGCAGATGCGGGACCAGGTGCGCCGCGACGCCGATCGGCCCCACGCCGGGTCCGCCGCCGCCATGCGGGATGCAGAAGGTCTTGTGCAGGTTCAGGTGGCAGACATCCGCGCCGATCAGACCGGGACTGGTCAGGCCCACCTGCGCGTTCATGTTGGCGCCGTCCATGTAGACCTGCCCGCCCTGGGCATGAACGATGTCGCAGATCTTGCGGATTTCGGTCTCGAACACGCCATGGGTGCTGGGATAGGTAATCATCAGCGCCGCCAGATTGGCCGCGTGCGTCTCCGCTTTTGCCGCCAGGTCGGCGATATCGACGTTGCCGTCCTTGTCGCAGGCGACCACGACCACCTTCAGCCCGGCCATCGCAGCACTGGCGGGGTTGGTGCCGTGCGCGCTGGACGGGATCAGGCAAATGTCGCGATGCCCCTGCCCTTGCCCCTCCTGATAGGCGCGGATCGCCAGCAGCCCGGCATACTCGCCCTGCGATCCGGCGTTCGGCTGCAGGGAAACCGCTGCGAAACCGGTGGCTTCCGTCAGCCAGCCCGCCAGCCGCTCGATCAGTTCCAGGAAGCCTTGCGTCTGATCGGCCGGCGCGAAGGGATGGATGTCGGCGAAACCCGGCAGCGTGATCGGGATCATTTCCGCTGTCGCGTTCAGCTTCATCGTGCAGGAACCCAGCGGGATCATGCTGCGGTTCAGCGCGACGTCCTTGTCCTCGAGCCGCTTGAGGTAGCGCAGCATCTCGTGCTCGGCCCGGTAGCGGTTGAACACCGCCTGCTCCAGGAAGGCCGACCGGCGCAGGATGCCCGCGGGGATGGATCTGGCCGCCGTCCATCCAGGTCGCCGCCCAGGATGGAGGCGAGCGACAGCAGGTCGGCGCGGGTCACCGTCTCGTCCAGCGCGATGCCGACGCCGGTGGCGTCGATGCGGCGGAAATTGAAGCCGGCCCCGACGGCGCGCGCCATCAGCGCATCGGCGTCGGGAGTTTCGATCGCGATGGTGTCGAAGAAGGCGTCATGGCGCAGTTTCAAGCCGGCCCGCCGCGCGACGTCCGCCAGCAGCCGCGCCTGCAGATTGACCCGCCGGGCGATGCGGGAAATGCCTTCCGGGCCGTGCCAGACGGCGAAAAAGCCGGCCATCACCGCCAGCAGCACCTGCGCGGTGCAGATGTTGGAGGTCGCCTTCTCCCGGCGGATGTGCTGTTCGCGGGTCTGCAGCGCCAGGCGCATCGCCGGGTGTCCGGCCGCGTCCAGGCTGACGCCGACCAGGCGGCCGGGCATGTGGCGCTTCAACGCGTCCCTGGTGGCGAAGTAGCCCGCGTGCGGCCCGCCGAAGCCCATCGGCACGCCGAAGCGCTGGGCGGAGCCGACCACCACATCCGCGCCCATCTCGCCGGGCGGCGTCAGCAGCGCCAGCGACAGCGGATCGGCGGCGACGATCGCCAGGCCGCCGGCGGCATGGATCGCCGCGATCTCCCCCGACAGGTCGCGCAGGGCGCCGGTGCTGCCGGGGTATTGCAGCACCACGGCGAACGCCTTCGCCGCATCGATCGCGGCGGCATCGCCGGGCGGGACATCCAGCAGCGTGATCCCCACCGGCCTGGCGCGGGTCGCCAGCACGGCGCGGGTTTGCGGGTGAACGTCGGCGGCAACGGCCAGGATGTCGGATTTGGTCTTGCTCAGGGCGTGCGCCATCGCCATCGCCTCGGCGGCGGCGGTGGCCTCGTCCAGCAGGGAGGCGTTGGCGATCTCCATGCCGGTCAGTTCGCAGATCATCGTCTGGTAATTGACCAGCGCCTCCAGCCGGCCCTGCGCGATCTCCGCCTGATACGGCGTATAGGCGGTGTACCAGCCGGGATTCTCCAGCACGTTCCGCAGGATCACCGGCGGCGTGTGGGTGCCGTGGTAGCCGAGCCCGATCAGCGACTTCTTCACCACGTTCTGCGCCGCCAGCGCCCGCAATTCGCCGATCGCCGCGGCCTCGTCCACCGCGTCCGGCAGGTTCAGCGCCCGGTTGGTGCGGATGGCCTGCGGCACGGTTTTGGCCGCCACCTCGTCCAGCGACGCCGCGCCGAGCACGCGCAGCATGGCGCCGATCTCGCTCTCCGACGGGCCGATATGCCGGGCGACGAACGCATCCGCAGCCTCCAGCGCGGCGAGTTCGGCCAGGGGGTTTGGCTGCGCGTTCATTCGGCTTCGCTTTCCAGAAATTCGGCGTATTCGTCCTCGTCCATCAGCGCGGCGAAGGATTCGAACTCCACGCCGGACAGCTTGAAGAACCAGCCGGCCTCGGTCGGGTCGGCGTTCACCGTTCCGGGCTCGTCCACCAGGGTGTGATTGACCTCGATCACCTTGCCGGCCACCGGCGCGTAGATGTCGCTGGCCGCCTTCACGCTTTCCACCACCGCGCAGGACTCGCCCTCCTCCACCGCGCGGCCGGGCTCGGGCAGTTCAACGAACACCACGTCTCCCAGGGCTTCCTGCGCGTGGTTGCTGATGCCCACCGTGGCGACGTCGCCCTCGAGGCGGACCCACTCATGATCTTTGGTGTAACGGATTTCGGACATGATGATCCTCTCAACGGACATAATGATGGGGAACGAACGGCATCGGCGCGACGCGGGCGGGCAAGGGCTTGCCGCGCACCATCAGGAAAACCGGCGTGCCGTCGGCCGCCAGGTCGGCGCGCACATAGCCCATGGCGAGCGGGGCGTTCAGGCTGGGCCCAAAGCCGCCGGACGTCACATGGCCGATCACGGCCCCGGCGGCGTCGACGATCTCCGTCCCCTCGCGGGCCGGCGCGCGGCCGTCGGGCAGGATGCCGACGCGCAGCCGGGACGGGCCGTCATGCAGAGCGGCGCGGATCGCCGCGGCGCCGGGGAAATTCCACTCCATCTTGCGGCGCTTGGAGATGGTCCAGGTCAACGCCGCCTCGACCGGGTTGGTCGTGGTATCGATGTCATGGCCGTACAGGCATAGCCCGGCCTCCAGCCGCAGCGAGTCGCGCGCGCCCAGGCCCGCCGGCGCCACTTCCGGCTCGGCCAGCAGCAGCCGGGCCAGATCCTCGGTCCGGTGCGCGGGCACGGAGATTTCGTAGCCGTCCTCCCCGGTATAGCCGGAACGGCTGATCAGGCACTCGATCCCGGCCACCGGCACCGAGGCCACGGCCATGAACGACATCTTGTCCACGCCCGGCGACAGCCTGGCCAGCACCGCGGCGGCCATGGGGCCCTGCAAGGCCAGCAGGCCGCGATCGGGCTGCACCATCAGCCGCACGCCGGCCGGCATGGAAGCCGCGATATGGGCGAAATCGGCGTCCTTGCAGGCGGCGTTCACCACCAGCGCCAGGTGATCGTCGCCCAGGTTCGCCACCATCAGATCGTCGAGGATGCCGCCCGCTTCGCCGGTCAGCAGCGTGTAGCGCTGCCGCCCCGGCTTCAGGCCGGCGATGTCGCCGGGCACCAGGGCTTCCAGAGCCGCCGCGGCACCGGGGCCGGCGAGCAGCGCCTGGCCCATGTGGGAGACATCGAACAACGCCGCCTGGGTCCGGCAGTGCAGGTGTTCGGCCAGTACCCCGCCCCGGCAGCGCGCCGCGAGGTCTCCGGTCAGGTCGTACTGCACCGGCATGGCATAGCCGGCGAACGGCACCATCCGCGCACCCAGCGCCCGATGCAGGCCGTCGAGCGGCGTGGTCTTGAGAGTGTCTGACAAAAACTGGCTCCGAACGCGAAAAGGCCGCCCCCCGGCATCATGCCGAAAGGAACGACCCCCCTCTGTCACGGAACCTGAGAGATTCAGCCCGCCGCGCCGTTACCGGCCTGCGCGCCTTACTCCGTCGGTGCGGCGGACGCGGCTGCGTCCTCCGGCTTTCCAGAGATCCCTATTTCCGGCGCGGTCCCTTGGGCCTGAGCGTTTCCGGGGGCCGGTTGCGCCTTCGGCGGCGGCGCCAACCCGATACGGGTGGACGTTCGCACTCTCCCGCGCCGGATGCACGAGACACTGCACCATGACCGATCCCCGGTCCGGGTTCAACCGCCCCTGCGCCGCGGGGTGACGAATGTGTCCGGTGCTACCGCTTCTGGTGGGACCGGTTCACTTCCAGCTCCGCCGGCGTCAGCTGAAACCCGGTCGTCAGGGCATAGGCCGCACCGGATTTCTCCGGCGAAATCGGCAGCGTCATCGGAATCGGGTCCGTCGTCAGGCGGATCGTGTCGATGTTCGGCGGGAACTCGACATGCACCGGGAACAGCTTCTTATCCAGGATCTGGTCCCCCTCGCTCACCGCCACGAAGACCGCCACATCCGCCTGGCGTCCCACCATCGCCGGGCCGCGCGTCACCTGGAAGCTCACCTGCGCGCTGGTCGCGAGCTGGCTGGCGGTGTCGCCGGGCTTGCACTGGCCGGCAAGCCCGAGAATCCGCCCGGTCATCACCAGATCGGTCAGATCGCGGCCGCCGCCGTCGCGGAAGCGGAGCAGATCGGCGGCATCCCCCAGGATCGCCGCGCGCGGGCAGGGGGGGGCGAAGGTGTTCTTGTCCGACTTGCTGCACCCCGCGAGTGCTGCGAGCAGCAGCGGCACCAGCAATGCGGATCTGCGGAAATTCGGCAACGGCAGGCTCGGCATGAATGAGTTGGACAAGGATTGGCGAAAGGACATCAACGGCTCCAGGCTGGGATGCATCCGGCCCATTGCTCTCGAGCGATGGGTCGTTGTCGGCACGGCGGCGCGGCGGCATACTGCGCGCGCCCACGCTTCTGGACAAATCACGCAACCCCCAACCGACGCAAGGCCGGATCGACGCGAAACCGGTGGGCGTATCGCGAGGACTACTTGGCCGACAGCTGCTTGCCTCCCGCTTCCACCGTTCAGGGCTGACCGGGATGGCGGTCTACACCGAGGTTTCCGACGACGCGCTGGCGGCTTTCCTGGCCGAATACGACATCGGCAGCGCGGTCGCCTTCCGCGGCATCGCCGAGGGGGTGGAGAACAGCAATTACTCGCTGCGCACCACGCAGGGCGATTTCATCCTGACGCTGTACGAAAAGCGCGTGAACCCGGACGATCTGCCCTGGTTCATCGGCCTGATGGAGCACCTGGCCGGGCGCGGCATCGTCTGCCCGCTTCCGGTGCGCGGGCGCGACGGCCAGGCGCTGCGCCTGCTGAGCGGCCGGCATGCGGCGATCACCACCTTCCTGCCCGGCGTATGGCCGCGCCGCGTGCGCGCGGAGCATTGCGGCCCGGTCGGCGCGGCGCTGGCCGCGCTGCATCTGGCCGGCGCCGGCTTCGCGCCCCGCCGGGTCAACGCGCTCGGGCCGGCCGGCTGGCCGGCGCTGTTCGACCGCTGCCGCGACAGCGCCGACGACATCGCCCCCGGCCTGGCGGCGGAACTGGACAACGCCATGGCCGCCATCCTGGCCGCCTGGCCGAAGGACCTGCCGGTCGGCCACATCCATGCCGATTTGTTCCCCGACAACGTGTTCTTCCTGGACGGCAAGCTGTCGGGGCTGATCGACTTCTATTTCGCCGCCACCGACATCCTGGCCTACGACCTGGCGATCTGCCTGAACGCCTGGTGCTTCGAGCCGGATTTCTCGTTCAACGTCACCAAGGCGCGCGCCATGCTGGCCGGCTATGCGGCTCAGCGGAAGCTGTCGGCCGCCGAGCGCGCCGCGCTGCCGGTGCTGTGCCAGGGCGCGGCGCTGCGGTTCCTGCTGACGCGGCTGTTCGACTGGCTGAACACCCCCGACGGGGCGCTGGTCACCCGCAAGGACCCGCTGGAGTATCTCCGCCGCCTGCGCTTTCACCTGGCGGCCCGGAACGAGCACGCCTATGGCATCTGATCCGGTATCTTCCGAAACGGCCCTGGACCTGGTCGAGATCTGGACCGATGGCGGCTGCAAGCCCAATCCCGGCCCGGGCGGCTGGGGCGCCATCCTGCGCTACAAGGGCGCCGAGCGGGAGCTTTCCGGCGGCGAGAGCGCGACCACCAACAACCGCATGGAACTGACCGCGGCGGCGAGCGCGCTGGAGACCCTGAAGCGCCCCTGCCGGGTGGTGGTGCACACCGACAGCGAATACGTGAAGAACGGCATCACCCGCTGGCACACCGGCTGGGTCCGCCGCAACTGGCGCAATGCCTCCGGCGATCCGGTCGCCAACATGGATCTGTGGCGCCGCCTGCTGGACGCGGCCAAGCCGCACGACATCGACTGGCGCTGGGTGCGCGGCCACTCGGGCGATCCGATGAACGAACGCGCGGATGTGCTGGCGACGGAGGCGCGGGAGACGGGTGAGCGCGCGATAAGAGTCGCAGCCCGTCATCCCGCCGTCAGATCGCGCTCGCGTGGCGGGGCGGGCCGTCCTGCAGATAGGCGTCGAACACCGCCGCGACCGAGCGGACGAAGGCGCGTCCCTTATCCGTAACGGCAACGGTTTCGTCGTGCCGCTCGACCAGCCCGTCCTGCGCCAGATCATCCAGCCGGTCGGAAGCCGGTTCCAGCATCGAGGATGCAAAACCATGCGCCCGCGCGGTGCGGCCGAGGTCGACGGACAGGTGGCACATGATCTGCTCGATCACGTCACGCCGCAGCCGATCCTCCTGCGTCAGCGCAACGCCGCGCGCCACCGGCAGGCGGCCGGCGCGCACCGCGTCGCGCCATTTCGGCACGGAAGTTTCGTTCTGCACATAGCCTTGGCCCAGCGAGCCGATCGAGGAGGCGCCGAGGCCGATCAGCGCCGGCGCGTCGTCGGTGGTGTAGCCCTGGAAGTTGCGCCGCAGGCGGGCGTTGCGGGCGGAGACCGCCAGTTCGTCCTCGGGGCGGGCGAAATGATCGAGGCCGATGGCCTGGTAGCCTGCCCGGCCGATCACCTGCTCGGCCATTTCGCGCTGCGCGAACCGGGCGGCGGGGCCGGGCAGCGCCGCCTCGGGGATCAGCGACTGGTGGCGCTTCATCCACGGCACATGGGCGTAGCCGAACATCGCGATGCGGTCCGGCGCGATGCGCAGCGCGGTGTTCACCGTCTCGGCGATACCGGCCTCGGTCTGGTGCGGCAGGCCGTAGATCAGGTCGAGATTGAGCGAGGTGACGCCGACGCCGCGCAGGCGTTCGGCACAGTCGGCGGTCATGTCGTAGGATTGGTGGCGGCCGATGCAGTCCTGCACGACGGGGTCGAAATCCTGCACCCCCAGGCTGGCGCGCGTCGTTCCCATCTCGCCGACGGCCCGTAGCGCGCCGTCGGACAATTGGCGCGGATCGACCTCCACGGCGATTTCGGCGGTGGCGTCGAAATGAAACCGCTGGCGCAGGCGCTCGGAGATCGCCAGCATCGCGTCAGGCGGCAGCACGGTGGGGGTGCCGCCGCCCCAATGCACGTGCTTGACCGTCAGGCGCCGGCCGATCGCCTCCGCGACCAGGTCGATCTCCTCCAGCAGGGTTTGCGTGTAGGACCGCAGCGGCTCGTCATGCCGCGCGACGGTCGTGTTGCAGCCGCAGAACAGGCAGAGCGAGGCACAGAACGGCACATGCAGATAGAGCGACAGCGCGCCGTCCGCATCCAGTGCGCCGAGCCAGGCGCGATACATCGCGTCGTCCGGTAGCGAGCGGAAATGCGGCGCCGTGGGATAGCTGGTGTAGCGCGGCACGCGCTGGTCGTATTTGGCGATCAGGTCGTCGGTGTTCATGGCGCGACGATCCTCCCGCCGCGCCCGCCGGGCGTTGATCTGGATCAAGCCCGGCGGGCGCGGGGATCAGATGCTCAGGTCGAGCAGGTTGTAGTCGCGGATGGCGGCCTTGGCCGGCTCGTCCCAGCGATAGGTTTCGCCGGCGGCGGCGTGCGGCGCGTAGGTGAACGGCGTTTCGTCGGGGAAGCGTTGCCGGCGGGCGTCGATGCCGTAGCCGATCAGGCGGGCGCGCTCGTGGATCCGCGCGGCGTCATACACCGCCGGGGCGTTGTGCACGCCCGCCGCCCATCACGCCGAGCACGGACCGGCGGCGGTGGAAGCCGAAATTCACCGTCACCCGCCAGTCGGCGCTGGTGTTGGCGAAGGAGCCGTGCACGGTCTGGCGGTTGGTGATGGCGACGTCGCCCGGCTTGCAGACCAGCGGCACCGCGCCGGGCAGCCGCTCGGTGCCGGCTTCGGCGACCATCGCCTTGATGTCGGCCCTGCCCAGCTTGTGCGAGCCCGGGCACCACCCAGACGCCGTTGGCCGGCGTGCAGCCGTACAGCTGGGCCATGAAGTTGAAGCCGTGCGAGCCCTGGTCCCAGTCCGGGCTGTCCCAATGGGTCACGCCGTCCTGGTGCCAGGCGACCGAGGCGCCGCGGCCCGGCTCCTTGATGAACAGCGCCTCGTTGAACGGCACGAAATCGTCGCCGTTGACGGCGGCGGCCACCGCCAGAAGCTGCGGATGGCCATAGACCCGCAAGGCGGCCTCGGAGAATTGCAGCGAGCCGAGGATCAGATACACCACTTCCTTCGGGGCGTCGGTCGCCGGCTTCGGCTCGAACATCTTCACCGGGTGGCGGCCGCCGGCCAGGCTGGTGCCGCCGAACGGGTCGCCGAGCGGCTTGGACCAGAACAGCGTCGGTGCCTTGTTGTCCGCGCCCAGCGCCGGGCGGCCCTTGGCATCCAGCTTCGCGCCGCGCTCTACCGGCAGGTGATCGAGGATGTCCTGCAGGTCGCGCTCGATGTCGGCGAGTTCCTCGGCGCGGAGCACGCTCTCGAACACATAGAAGCCGCAGCGCCAATAGGCGTCCAGGATGTCCGGATGCAGCTTGCCGTCGGCGGTGAAGCGGATGGGGCCGCGGTTGCCCAGGCCGAAGGCGCGCTGCTCGCCCTGCTGCAGATAGGCCTGCATCGCGGCGGCTTGCGGGCCGTAATCGACGGTGGCGCCGGTCAGTGGCTTGTTCATGGCCTTTCCCCTTTCACGTCGTTGTCGCGGCAGAACGCCCGCGCGCGTTCCGCCCCCTCGCGCGCCATTTCGGCGCACAGGCCGGTATAGGCGGTGGGATCGAGCAACCGGGCGATCTCCGCCGGAGCCAGATGCGCGGTGACGCGCGGGTCGGCGGCGAGCAAATCGCCGAAGGCGCGGTTCTCCATGAACGCCGCCTGGGCGGCGTCATAGACCACGTCATGCGCATGCTGGCGGCCGAGCGCGCGGCCGAGGTCCAGCATCACCGCCTCCGCCATGATCAGGCCGTTGCCGAGATCGAGGTTGGCACGCATCCGTTCGGGGTGCAGTTCCAGGCCGCGCATCACCTCGCCCAGGCGGCTCAGCGCATCGCCCATGGCGATGCAGGCGCGACTTTCCGCGGCGTCGCTCATCAGGCTGGTGGTGCGGTCGGCCTCGTGCTCGGTCTGCATCGCCTCCAACGCCAGCGGCACCATGGCGCGCGCCTCGGCGCACGCGGCGATGATGTCCTGGCAGAGCTTGGGGTTGCGCTTCTGCGGCATGGTGGAGCTGCCGACCGTGCCGGGCGGCACCGGTTCCTCCACCTCGCCGAACTCGGTCTTCATCAGCGTGTAGACCTCGCGCGCGATCTTGCCGCAGGTCGCCGCCAGCAGGCCGAGCAGCAGGACATTCTCGGCCGCATGGTCGCCGATGGCGCGCGAGGGCACGCGCATGGAGCCCATGCCGAGATGCCGGGCGATGCCGGCCTGCACCGCCGGACCCTGGGCGCCGAGCGAGGCATAGGTGCCGGCGGCGCCGCCGAGCATGGCGATGAACAGCCGGGGGGCGGCCTGGTCCAGCCGTTCGACATGGCGCAGCAATTCGTCGATCCAGGCGGCGATCTTGTAGCCGAAGGTGCCGGGCACGGCGTGCTGGCCGTGCGTGCGCGCGGCGATCGGCATGTCGGCGCCGCGTTCGGCCAGGTCCGCCATGGCCGCGAGGATGTCGCGGATCAGGCGGCGGAAGATCGCATGCGCCTGGCGCAGCACCAGCAGGTCGCCGGTCTGGGTGATGTTCTGCGTGGTGGCGCCCCAATGCACCCAGCCGCCATGCGGCTCGCCGACGATGCGGCCGAGTTCCCACACCAGCGGCACCAGCGTGTGGCCGGTGCGGGCGAAGCCCTCGTCGATGCGGGCGCGGTCCATCAGCTCCAGCCGGGACTTCAGCGCGATGGCGTCCGCCGCCTCGCGCGGGATGATGCCAAGATCGGCCTGGGCGACGGCCAGCGCCGCTTCCACGTCCAGCCAGGCCTGCCAGCGGTTTTCCAGGCGGTACAGCGCGCGGATGCCGGGATCGGCGACGCGGGTGGCGGTGGGGAGGGTGTCGCTCATGGCGCGGGGCGCTCCGCGCCGCTCGGGTCTGGGTGTGGCATCCGGCGGTTCCTCGGTTTTTGCTGCGTTGCGCCCGATCCTTGCACGGCGCCCGGGGAACGCAAGTCCGACAGTTCCTTTAAGCGCGCGCGGCCAGCGCCACCCCCATCAGTGTCATCGCCAGGGCCAGCAATTGCCGCGGCCCCAGCGTGTCCCCCAGCATCAGCGCCGAGCCGAGCACGCCCACCATGGGCGAGACCAGCACAGTGGTCGCCGCGGTGGAGGCCGGCACCAGCTTCAGGGCGCGGAACCAGGTGAGGTAGGCGAGCGACAGCGGAAAGATCGATATATAGGCGACCGCCGCCCAGCCGTGGGCGGTAACGCCGCTCCAGACCGGATGCTCCCACAACGACAACAGCGCCACCGGGATTGTGCCGATCGCCGCCTGCCAGGCGACACCGGCTGTCGGTGGCAGGCGCAGCGGATGCTTCTTCGCCACCACGGTGCCGAGACCGAACAGCCAGGCCGCCGCCAGGGCCACCGCCGCGCCCGGCAGCCTGGCCCAGACCCCCGGCCCGGCCGCGCCTGTTGCCGGCGGCGTGAAACCAATGCCCACCATCACCGCGACACCTCCGCAGCCCAGCAGGATGGCGAGGATGCGATGCAGGTTGAGGCGCTCGCCCAGCATCGGCCAGGCCAGAATGGAGGCCCAGATCGGCAAGGTGTAGGTGATGACGACGGCTTCCGAAGCGCTCAGCCAAACCAGGGCCAGCGTCGTCAGCACGACGAACAGCCCGTAGTTCAGCATGGCGAAAACCACGAGCCAGAGCCATTGGTCGCGCGGCGGGATCAGCCGCTCGCGCCGGGCCGCCGCCAGCAGGAACGCGAACAGGCTGCCGGCGACGCCGCAGAGCGTGCGCATGGAGAACGGCGGCAGCATGGACAGCAGGAACTTGGATTGCGGCCAGGTCATGCCCCAGCAGCAGGCGGTGAACAGCACCAGGGCGATGCCTTCGGCCCGGCTGCCGATGAATTTGCGGGGGGCGATCCGCTCGGCGGACACGGGCAGGCTCATGCGTTTCCCTGATTGCTTCTCCCGCCACTATACAAGGCGCCGGGGGCGGCACCACCCGCCGATCAGAGCGTCGCGGTCAGGTCGATGATGGCGCCGGGCGCCGGGATGAAGCCCTTGGGGATCGGGACGACGGTCAGGTCGCCGGTGGCGGTCGCCGCCTTGGCACTGAGCACGATCTGACAGGGCTCCAGCGCCGGCACCTCGTGGCCGCCATAGCCGGGAAAGCGGCCCTTCTCGCGCAGGAAGAACCTGGTCAACGCGCTGACGGACCCGGAACCGGCCTCGGCGATCACCCCGGCCAATGGCAGCTTGGACAGATCGTCGGGGGCGGTCGGGTCCGGCTTGCCGATCTGCACGCGCACCTCGCCGCTGGACTGCTTGCGGATGACGCGGATGGCGATCCAGGCGTGCTGCGGACTGACCTTCGGGGCGATGGTCGCCGGCGTCTTCACCTCGCGAAAGCCCAGCGCGACGAGCATGGTGTTCACCCCGGCGCTGCCACCGGCCAGGATCGCCGCGGTGACCACCTCCCCAAGCGTTCCGGCGGGAGACGCGGTCGTTTTGCCCTGCACCGCGTCCATCAGCGCGGTCACCGCGTCGTAGCTGAACGACCGCACGACCAGCATGGCAACCGCGAAGGCGACCAGCGGGCGGGTGGCGCGGGCGTTGAAGGTCTCGATGAAGGGACGCCAGTTGAACAGCACCGCCAACGCCGATTCCAGCAGCACGGCGATCAGGAACAATGTCAGCACCGAGGTCGAGGCCGCGGTGAGCGCGCTCCCAGACAACAGCGACGCCACGTTTGCGGGCGGAGGTGGAGCTTCCGCGGCAACGGCGGCCAGCGGCAGGAACAGTACGAAACCGGCCAGCCCAATGCGGGCACGGCAGCCGGACATCACGGATCGACTGGCCACGGTCAGGCTCCTTTCATTTCGATGGGAATGAGCACATCAAAGCACAGATCGCTGGCGGTCACCGGGAAACCCGGGAGTGCCAGCGCGGAGGCCGGGGCTTCCTGGTCGCTGCGCAGCACGTGGCCGGCGGTCTTTTGCCCGAGCCGTGTCAGCAGCGCCGGCCAGGGCAGCGTTCCCCAGCCGACCTTGCCCGCCATTTCCGCGCTGGTCGGCACCAGCGCCAGGCGCAGCCGATCCATCGTCTCCAGCCCGCCATCCATCAGCGTGGCGTTGTGGCTGGCATGGTGGCCGACCTTGTAGAGCACCGTGCGCCGCAGCAAATCGGCGCCGGTGACCTTGCGCCCGCCATAGTCCGGCCATTCCACCGCCGGCCAGGACTGCCAGTTGCCGATCTGCGCATCGGCCGCGAACAGCAGGACCGGGTTGTCCGTCGCCGTCTTCGGCCCGAGCTCGATCGCCAGCACCAGGGAGGTGTTGTTGGTGATCTTATCGAGCTTCAGCGCCAGCGTCTCCGCGCCGTCGAGCCAGGCATCGCCGATGCGCCGCCAAGCCTGCTCGCGCTCTTCCGCCGCGTCGCCTTCGGTGTGATCCGACCAGTAGTGGTCCTGGAAGAAGGGTATGGCGCGGGTCGCCTCCAGCGGTATCTGGAAGCGCTCCTCGAACGGCGGGTCATCCTCGACGCTCACGGCGGAGGCCAGGCTGCCGGCGGCCATGGCGATATCCGCGAGCGCTGCCGGGGCCAGCGGATAGGCTTCGCCGCTGCCCTTGCGGGGATCGATATGCTCCAGCTGGTCGCGGTTGCGCGGCGGACCGAGCACGAAGATCCGCCAGTCGTCACTGACGCTGTCGAAGGGCGGTTCGCCGGGGTTGCGGTAGACGATGTCCGTTTCGGATTTCGCCAGCGAGCGCATCGCCTCGGCGGCGGCCTTGGCCTTCGGACCGATGCCGGGCAAGTCGCCGAAGAAGCCCAGCACGCCATCCCAGTTCCGCTGCGCCGACGCGCCGGCCGCCGATCCATAGGCGTCGGCCAGCCGCAGCCGCCCGACCGCCCCCCACAGGGCGGTGACGCCCTGGTCGCGGCTGCCCAGCAGGCCGCGGGCGACCGGGTCGCGCAGGTCTTCCGTCCAGGCGCACCAGATCGCGCCGGCCGTGCAGGCGGCGAAGATGTCCTGGGCGTGCAGGAAGCCGGACAGATGGTCCCAATGCTCGTGCGTGCCGATGACCACGTCGATCCGGCCGCCGGTTTCCCGGCTGATGTCCTCCACCGCGCGGCGGATGCGGTTCTTGCCGTCGGTTTCCGCCGCGTGGATGCCGCAATCGATCAGCATGTGGAACGGCGCGCCGCCGCGCCCGGGCAGGCTCAGCAGAAAGCAGTCCCCCACGCCCAGCCGGTACATGCGAATGCGGACGCCGGACGCCGGAGAGGGCGTGGCAGCGGGCTTCGGCGCGGAGGCGGGTTTCGGCGCGGACGAAACGGGTTTCCGGGTCATGGCGTGTCTCCTCAACCGCCCGAGTGCATGATCGCGAACGGCTCGCTGACGTTCTGGGTCGGCAGGAAGTAGTTGCCGCGGGCCGAGCCGCCCTCGCCCGCCGACAGGCAGAAGCCCTGCTGCGCCGCGGTGCGCGCGGCATGGCCGACCCGTTTCAGGATCGTGTAGTGCACGGTGCGATCCGAGCGGTCCCAGATGATCGTGCAGCCGCCGCGGAAGAATTCCGTGCCGCCGGCCGGCTTCCAGCGCTGGGTGATCTCGATCACCACCGTGGAGACCACCTGCCCATCCGGCCCGATCCGGCGCGCGGGGCGCACGGAATGCACCTCGATGCCGGAGATCTGGCCCGGCTGACCGTCGATGGTTGCATCCTGCCACCCCGGGGGCTGCTTGCGGTCCGGCAGGCGCAGGCCGAGCGCCCTCAGCATCTTGTCGGCGTTGGGGGCGTTCATCAGGACATCATGCAGCTTCGCGGCATCCGCGTGCGAGGCCTGCCACGCCTCCAGCCGGTCGCCGTCGACACGCCATTTCGAGGCCATCTCCAGCAGCGTGTCGGTGACGGCGGAGAGGTCCACGTCCGGGTCGGGTGCGCCCCAGACCAGCGCGTCCGGCGACCAGGTCTGCACGCCCTCGGGCAGGATGCCGCGCTTGCGGAAACCGTCGGCCATCGCGACGCGGTAGCCGTGCGGGTCTTCCTTCACCAGGTCGCGGTCCGCGGTGATCATCGCTCGCAGATATTCGCCGAACGTCGGCTCCACCGGCGGACAGTAATCCAGCGCCCGGATGCAGATGGACAGGAAATGTCCCGCGAGAAGCGCCGCTTCCTGGGCCAGACGCACGGCAAGATCATGCGGAATGTCCCCGACCGGCAGCACTCCGGTGCCGCCGGAGGCCAGGCGGAACAGATCGGCCGCGCGCTCCTCGTATACCTGCAGCCAGGCATCGAAGATCGCCGCCACGAGCACCTCGCCCAGGGCATGCGGCCCCTGGGCCCGCGCGTTGCCGTAATCCGTGGGCGCGCCCGGCTTGCCGATCGCGTTGCGCAGGGCGCCGTGGCCGCCGACCGCCTGGCCGAACTGCCGTGCCAGCCCGGCCATCATCTCGCCGAAACGCAGTCGCCCGCGTGCCTGGCGGATCTCGGCCAGCAGCGGCTCGGGCATGGTGAAATGCTGGAACAGGGCGACGATGTCGGCGAAGGCCTCGTGGAAGGCCGGGGTGTCCGGGTTGGTCGGCTCTCGCCAGCGCGGGTGCAGGCCATCGAGCAGGGCGTGCGTCGTCTCGTGCGCAACGATATCGTGGGACAGGCAGGTGAAGACCGTGCCGCCGTGCAGCACCTCTTCCGTGCCTTCCGCGACGGCGCGGAAATAGCCGAACAGCAGGGCGCGCTTGTCGGGGCTGTAATAGGCGTTCGCCTCCCGCAGCCCGTGCGGATAGACCCGCAGGCGGCGCACGAAGTTGTGGGTCCACCTGCCGTCGGTTCCGTGCACCACCCGCTCCGCCCAGAACGGCACCCGGCCGAGCGCCGCGCGGAAATGCCGGATGGTCTTCATGGCCACCGCATAGGCCATCTGCTGGTGGAATTGCGGCGAGCCCTCGCTGGGCTCCAGCCCGTCCTGGACCAGCAATTCCGGCTTGTTGAGATCGACCGGGGCATAGGCGCGCTGGCTCGCGGGATCGATGTCCACGACCTCCAGGTATTCGCCGACCGGCCCGGGCAGCAGGTTCGGCTCCCAGTCCAGTTCGATCGTCGTGTTGGCGATCCGGCGGGTTCCCATGCGGCTGGCGAAACCGGGATCGAAGGCGAACACGCGCAGCCGCCGGGTACGCGGGGCCGGCACCTTGGGCATGTCGGGGGACCAGCCGCGCGGCATTGGCCTGGCGGTTTCGGCCGGCGCCGATACGCCCACCGGCACCCCAGCCGGCACCTGGATCACGCCCAGCCGGTCACGGATCAGGCCGCGCAGCGTGCGCGAGCAGGCCGGATCGCCGGCCAGCGCCTCCAGCACCACGCGGCGTGCCCGGTTGGTCAGGGCCGGATCGTCGGGATCGAGCCCGCCCAGCGCATCCTCGACCGCCTTGGAGCGCTGGGAGAGTTGCAGCGCCTCCAGTTCCAGCATGCGGTTGGCGGCGGGGGCGGCCACGCCGAGGCCGGTCAGCAGCCGCAGGATGGCGAAGTCCGTGGTATCCTCCGCCTCCCGCCGCAGCGAGGCCGGGTCCGCCGGCGCGATGCCGAGCGCGGCCTGGGCCCGCAGCAGGCCGCGGCCGAGATGGTCGTCGGGCGGCGCGTTCGGCCGGCCGGTGGCCTGGAACAGCGCCTGGCGCACCGCCTCCACCCGCTGCCAGCCGGCAAGGCCCTGCAACTCATTCCAGTGCCGGTGCAGCCACAGCGCGGCCGCCGAGGCGATCTGCGGCGTGGCGGCGGAGGTGCCGCCGCCGTCCTGGTCGACGATATCCGGCCAGCCGAAACGCGCCCAGGGCGCGTTCGGGGTAAAGGCCGACAGTGCCGTGCGCATCTTGCGGCCGGGACCGTAGCAGCCGGCCATCAGGTTCGGTGCCAGGTCGACATAGGGATTTCCGTCCGCCATCACGCCGCAGGCCGCCAGCACCCGGTTGAACCGCGCGGGATAGACGATGCTGCGCACCGGCAGATTGCCGTAATTGTTGCCCGCCGCGGTGACCACCACCACGCCCGCGTCGTACAGCGCATTGACGGCGTCGGCCCAGGCGGCCGAGGCGAGGCCGCCCATGCTCATGCTGACGACATCGCAGCGGGTCGCCGGATTCTTCGATAGTTCGTGCACGTAGTCGAAGGCCTGGGCGATGGCGCTGTTGCGGAACAGCATGACCCAGTTCGCCACGCGGACCGGCACGACCTCGAACCCGCGCGCGCCGCCATAGGGCTCGCCGGCCAGCAGCGCGAGGGTGGCCGTGCCATGGCCGAACATCGGGTTCACCTCGGCGGTCTTCTGGTCCAGCGCGTTGTCCTGCGGGTCGCCGTTCGGCTTCGGGTCGGCGTAGTTGCGCGCCAGGGCCGGGAGCAGGCCGGCCGGCAGGGTGTGGTGGTTGGGATCGTAGCCGGTATCCAGATGCGCGATGCGTATCCGCGGCGGCCCGTCGCCGACCGTTGCCCGCGCCGAAGACAGGCCCGAGAATTCATCGCGCGCGAACCAGCCGTCGGTAGGTCCCT
The DNA here is from genome assembly GCA_963839645.1 of uncultured Alphaproteobacteria bacterium. Taxonomy (GTDB): domain Bacteria; phylum Pseudomonadota; class Alphaproteobacteria; order Acetobacterales; family Acetobacteraceae; genus PALSA-911. Next base: position 938,973 of record CAWIVZ010000008.1, read on the forward strand.
TCGGATAGTCGCCCGATTGCGGGGCGGGCTGGGCGCCTTCGCGGCCGCCGGCATAGCCGAGGCCGCCTTCCCGCGGCGAAACCCAGACTCTGCTCCAGATCGGGTTCCGCCAGCGCCACCGCGTCGCCCGCGCCGAAGCCCAAGCCATTACGCATCAGGTCGTGGCAGGCATCCCAGGGGTTGGCGCCGGGATCGATCTCCTCGGTCAGATGCCAGGCCAGCGGCGCCCCCGCGGCAGCCATGCCGAGCGGCCGGGCGGCATCGATGCTCGGCATCATCGGCCGGAGTGCGATCGGAGCCTGCCCGGCGACCCCCAGGCGGAGGCGGGACGCGAGGGGGTTTGCCTTGACGAGAAGCCGCATGGCAACGCTCCGATCAGAGGAAACTCTTTGTCATTCCGGCATTACGCCGACGATCCGGTTTGTGACTGTTGCAACGACACAGTAGGCGTTGCCCGGCGGTTTTTGCAATGGTGGAATGACCGGCTGTCAATGATCGTGCAGGGCCCGCCGCAGGCGTTCCAGCAGGTTGGCGCGGGTTGCGTCGTCCCCTGCCCGCTCGAGCGCTTCCTCGATGCCGAGCAGCAGCGCGGCGCGTTCATTGTGCCAGTCCGGCCGGCCGACCGTTTCGGGCTCCGCCCGCCGCCGGGCGGAAAGCGCGGGTTCCGCGGCCGGGACCGCACCGGGCTCGAGCCGGAAGCCGTCGTCGAGCATCGGGCGCAGCACGGCCGCTTCGGGGACGAGGCCGCGGCCGATCACGCGGCGCGCGAGCCCCTCGATCGCCTCCGGCTCGCCATGCACGAGGAAGACGCCGCCGCGGATCGGCCCGCGGGCGGCCACCCAGCGGCCGAGCTCGGGGCCGTCGGCATGCGCGGAATAGCCCTCGATGCGGGCGATGCGCGCGCCGACCTGGATCGTGTCGCCCTGGATGCGGACCCGGGTGGCGCCGTCTTCCAGCAGCCGCCCGAGCGTTCCGGCGGCCTGGAAGCCGACGAGCGCCACCACCGTGCGCGGATCCCACAGCCGCGCCTTCAGATGCGAGCGGATGCGCCCGGCCTCGCACATGCCGCTGCCCGCGAGCACGATGTGGAAGCCCTCCGTGCGTCCGAGCCGATAGCTCTCTTCGCCATTCAGCACGTAGCGGACCCGTGGCGAGGACAGCGCGGCGCGCAGTTCGTCCGCGTCGTCGAGCGTACCGGCATGGCGGAGGAAGACACGGCTGGCACGGGTGGCGAGCGGCGAGTCCAGATGAATGACCGCCTCCGGCACCTGGCCGGCGTTCATCAGCTGGACCAGATCGAGGATCACCTCCTGCGCGCGCTCGACCGCGAAGGTGGGGATCAGCAGCGCGCCGCCCTGCTTCGCCGCGGCGCGCACCAGTTCCGCCAGTGCCGCCCGGCGCGCTTGCAGGGTGATGGCGGGGCGATCCTCGTCGCCGTAGGTGGATTCGACGATCAGGTGGTCGAGCCCTGTTTCCGGCCCGGCCGGCATCGGCTGCAACGTGGTTGCGTCCGGTCCGATGTCGCCGGAAACCATCACGCGCATACCCGTGCCGCGTTGCCCGAACTCCAGCTCGATCGACGCGGACCCGAGCATGTGCCCCGCGTTCCAGTACCGCGCCCGCAGGCCCGGGGCCAGATCGTGCCAGACATCGTATTCGACCGCCTCAAAACAAACGAGCGTGCGCTCGGCGTCGTCGGCGGTGTAGATCGGCTGCACCGGATCGTGTCCGCGGCGGCGGTTGCGGCGGTTCAGGATTTCGACCTCGGTTTCCTGGATATGGCCGGAATCGGGCAGCATGCAGGAACACAGGTCGATCGTGGCGGGCGTGGCGTGGATGCGGCCGCGAAAGCCCAGCTTGACCAGGCGTGGCAGCAGGCCGCTGTGATCGATATGCGCGTGCGTCAGCAGCACGAAATCCAGGCTGCGCGGATCGAACGGGAACGGCTCGTAGTTCAGCGCCTTCAGCGTCTTCGGCCCCTGGAACATGCCGCAATCGACCAGGAAACGAACGCCCGGCGCCTCGAACAGCAGGCAGAGGCCGGTGACCGTGCGCGCCGCGCCGCAGACCTTCAGGGTCACCGCCATGTTCGTGTCCTCGTCAAACCGGTTGTTTCGCCAACCCGGCATTCCCGGCACAATAGTCATACCCTGCCGCGGGGACCATACGCGCGGCCACCGAGGAAGGAATTTGGCATGACCCGCCGCCTACGCCGCGCCGGAAGCTCCCGCGACTGGCCGAGCTACCGGCTGGCGATGTTCGACAAGGATTTCCTGCTCAGCCCGGTGATGCGCGGGGTCCGGTTGCAGGTGGAGTGCACCAAGGCGGACGAGGCGCTGCGCGCGGCGGGCGTGCGGTCCACGCTGGTGGTGTTCGGCAGTTCACGCGTGAGCGAGGACGGGCCGGATCGCCAGCCCTTCTGGTATGCCGAGGCGCGGCGCTTCGGCCGCATCGCCTCGGAACGCGGCGGCGCCGCGCATCCGGTTGCCGGCATTCGCGACAACGTGATCGCCACCGGCGGCGGATCGGGGATCATGGAGGCGGCCTGCCGCGGCGCCTACGACGCCGGCGCGCCGGCGATCGGGTTCAACATCCGCCTGCCGAAGGAACAGCCGCCGAACCCCTACACCACGCCGGAACTGACCTTCCAGTTCCATTATTTCGCCATCCGCAAACTGCATCTGGCGATGCGCGCCAGGGCCTTGATCGTGTTCCCGGGCGGCTTCGGCACGCTGGACGAATTATTCGAACTGCTGACCCTGCGCCAATCGGGAAGGCTGGGGCCGGTGCCGATCGTGCTGGTCGATCCGGCCTATTGGCACAGCCTGATCAACTGGCAGGTGCTGGCGGATACCGGGATGGTGGCGGCGTGCGAACTCGATCTGCTGCATTTCGTGGACGATGCCGAGGCGGCCTGGCGGATGCTGGAAACGGCGGGCATCGTGATCCGCAGCTGACGGCGGCGGGGCGGGGCTCGGGAATTCAGGCGGACGCGCCGAGCTCCGCCAGAAGCTGCTGCTTGAGCTTGTATTTCTCGATCTTGCTGCTCGGCGTCAGCGGCAGTGCGGCGATGAAGCGGACATGTTTCGGCTGCATGTATTTCGGCATCACCTCGGCGGCGAAGTCGCGCAACTCCGCCTCGTCCATCCAATGGCCCTCGATCAGTTCGATGAACACCGCCACGTCCTCCTCGTCGCCGATCGCGGCGGGAATGGGGACCGCGGCGGTGGCGCGGATCTTCGGATGCGCGTTCAGCAGGTCCTCGACCTGGTAGGACGAGACGTTCTCGCCCCGCACGCGGAAGAAGCCGCCCATGCGGTCGACGAAGTACCAGTTGCCGTCGGTGCCCTGGTAGACCGCGTCGCCGGTGTGGAACCAGCAATTGCGAAAGGTTCTCTGCGTGGCTTCGGGTTTGTTGAAATAGGCCTCGAGGATCAGGGAGGGAAAGCGCGGCCGGAAGGCCAGCTGGCCGACGCTGCCCACCGGCACCTCGTTGTCGTCGGGGTCCAGCACCGCCGGTTCCAGCAGCGGCGACGGCAGGCCCATATAGCCCTTGGCGAAATTCTGGCTGCCGGCCACCACCGGCAGGCCCAGCCGCCTGGCGGCCGCGCGCACCGCCGCCTTGTCCGGGCCGCGCCAGAGCTCCGCCGGCGTGCCCATCTCGTCGCCCAGCTCATCGATCAGCGCGGCGAAGCCCAGCCCGGCCTCGGTCTGGCCGTAGCCGCAGGTGACGAAATCGATGCCGAAGCGCTTGGCCACCTCGTGATGCGCCAGCGGCAGCGGTTGCATATGCACCTTGTTCAACGTGTTGGCGCGGTCGCTGGCGCGCGGTTCGCCGCTCATCAGCCAGGGGATCATGACGTCCACCAGCACCGCCGTCGTGGCCCCGGTGGCGGTGATCCGGTCCCAGAACCGGGCGGGGCTGAAGCGGTCCCACAGCGAGACCGTGTTGCCGTTCCAGCAGGCGCGCGCGATCAGGAAGAAGGCGCCGCCGACGTGATACAGCGGCAGATCGCAATAGATCACGTCGTCCGGCCCGTTCAGGGCACGCATGAGATAGGTGTACTGGTTGATCCAGCGGAAGCCCTGCAGCACGCCCTTGGCCGGGCCCGTGGTGCCGGAGGTGTAGATGATGTTGGCGAGGTCGGCGTAGCCGCGCGGCACACGCGGGGCGGCGCCCGGCGTGGCCAACAGGTCCGCCAGTTCCATTGTGCGCGCCGGCGGCAGGCGGATCTGCGAAGCCGGATCGAAATCATGCGCGCCGGGACGCGGCCGGTGCAGCACGAAGGACGGCACCGCGATGTCCTCCAGCACGCCGGCCACCGCGGCGGCGCAGGCGGGATCGACCAGCAGCACGCGCGGCGCGGTGTCGTTCAGCTGATAGCTCAGCAGACGGCCGGTATAGTTGAAATTGACCGGCGCATAGACCGCCCCGGCACGCCATGCGGCGAACATCGCCAGGGTGGCGACGAGGGAGTTGCGCGTCATCACGCTGACCCGGTCGCCCGGCTGCACGCCAAGTGCGACGAACCCGGCCGCCAGCGCATCGACATCTCGGCCGAACGCGGCGAACGATAGCTCGATGCCATCCTCGCCATAATGCAGGAAGATTTTGCCGGGATGGCGCTGCACGCAGGCGTCGAACCGGTCCAGGATCAGGTCTCCCTGGGAGACCATGTCATCGAACACCGAACGGGGATCCACGGGATCCAACCCTGAACGAACCATGGCCTGACGCTCCCTCCAACCGGCAGTTTCTGCGCGCTGCCAAATTCTGCGCGCCACCTGACGCGTTGGTGCCATTCTCCCCGAATTTCACCGGCCAACAAGGCGCCACGCCCATCCTGCCGGATGACGATCGCCAGGAGGTTGGGGACTGACGCAGATCAATGCGGTTCGTTCGTGCCAGGTATAGGTGCGTTTCCGGAGGTACCCATGCGCAACTCAACACGCCTGACACTGGCCGCGATCACGCTTCTTGGCGGCGTCACCCTCGCCAACGCCCAGACCACGACGGGTCCGGGCGCGCCTCATCCAGGCATGTCGCCACCGGCGGCTATGCCGGGCATGCCGATGACGCCGCCGGGCGGCACGGCCGGGACCATGCCGATGATGGGCATGGACAAGATGATGACCGGCGGCGCGGGACCCAGGGGAGCCGCAGGGGGACGCCGCAAGGGGGAATGCCCATGATGGGGATGATGCACGGCATGATGCACGGTGGCCCCGGCATGGGCATGGGCGGCGGGGGCGGGCGCATGCAGCCGTTCGAGCATATCGAGGGCCGGGTTGCGTTCCTGAAAGCCGAGCTCGCCATCACCGACGCGCAGATGCCGCAATGGAACGACTATGCCGCCGCGATGCGGGCGGGCGCGGCGAGCATGAAGGACGCGATGGCGAAGATCGCGCAGGCCGGGATGCCGGCGGCCGGTCCCGAGCGGGCGGAGGCCATGATCCAGATGATGACGGCGCGGCTCGAGACCATGAAGTCCAGGCTGTCCGCCGGCAAGGCGCTCTATGCGGTGCTTACCGATGCCCAGAAGAAGACCGCCGACGAATTGATGTGGGGCCGGATGGGAAGGATGTAACCATACGGCTTCGCCCCGGCCACACGATGCACGGCGGCTGACGCCGGGTGTTCAGCCTTTCGGCGCCCGGCTGCCCCGCACCTCGGTGCCGGCCCAGCGTTCCATCAGCTTGATCAGCGCCGAATAATCCTCCCCGCCCATGCCCTGGCCGAGCGCGACCCGCCAGACCTGCCGCGCGGTTTCACTGGTCCACATCGGCACGCCGAGCGCCTCGGCCTCGGCGAGGCCAAGCGCCAGATCCTTGTAGGGCACCGCGAGGCGCGCGCCGAAATCGAAGCTGCGGGGCAGCACGGCCTTCGGCACGATGGTTTCCGAGGCAACGCTGCGCCCGGTCGATTTGTTGATGACCTCCACCATCAGGTCGGGGTCGAGGCCGCCCTTTGCGCCGAGCACCAGCGCCTCGAAGGTGATCGTCTGGTTGGCGATGGCCATGATGTTGTTGACCAGCTTCATCATCTGCCCCAGGCCCGGCTTTTCGCCAATCTCGAACGGAGAGTTGCCGACGCGGGCGAGCAGCGGGCGCAGTTCATCCAGCGCCGCGCGCGGCCCGGCCGCCATGGTGGCCAGCGTGCCGGCCCGCGCGCCGGCCGGACCGCCGCTGACCGGGCAATCGACCACGGTAATCCCGCGCGCGCCCAGCCGCTCGGCGATGCCGATCATCGTCTGCCGGCCGATGGTGGACATTTCGACATAGAGGCGCATCGCCCCCGGTGACGCGGCGAGCTCGTCCGCCACCCGGTCGCTGATCTTCGGTTCCGGCAGGCAGGCGAACACGATGGGGGCGGCGGCGGCGACCGCGGCGGCGGACGCATGGCCGATGGCGCCGAGTTCACGGAAGCGTGCCATCGCGTCGGCCGAGGTGTCGAAGACGTGCAGGCGTGTGTCGCCGCCGATCAGGCGCTCTGCGATGGCGCCGCCCATCTGGCCGAGGCCGATAAATCCCAGATCCATGTTGATTGTTTCCTCCCCGAGGGCGTCGTTGCGGAACATCCTGCGAGAGCGTGGCCGGCGGCGCAAGCGCACCCGAAGAAGGGAGCGGAACGCGCAATGACCGGATCTTCCGATCCGGTCATTGCGGTGGCCATGGTCGGGAGCGGAAAAAGACCGCGGCCGGAAGTGCCGGCCGGGGCCTTTGTCCTATGCGGCGTGGCGCTTCACGAAGGCGACATAGCGGTCCACCCAGCCCTGCAGGAAGCCGCGGCTGGCCTCGCCGATATTGCCGTCGGCGTCGAACAGGCCTTCCTTCGCCTGCAGGAACACCTCGGGCTGGCCCATCGTCGGCACGTCCAGATAGGCGAGGATGTTGCGCAGATGCTGCTGTGCCAGCGCGGTGCCGATCACGCCGACCGAGATGCCGAGCACCCCGGCGGGCTTGCCGGCCCAGGCGCTTTTGCCGTACGGGCGCGAGGCGTGATCGATGGCGTTCTTCAGCACGCCCGGCATCGAGCGGTTGTACTCGGGCGTCGAGAACAGCAGGCCCTGCGCCGCGGCGATCTCGCCCTTGAGGCGGAGCACCGATGCGGCCTGGGCGGCGTCGTCATCCTGGTTGTACAGCGGCAGGTCGCCGATCTGCAGCTGCTTGAACGAAAATTCCGCAGGCGCGAGCCGGGAAAGGGCGGTGGTCAGCTTCGCGTTCAGCGAATCCTTGCGCAGGCTGCCGACAATGACGCCGATGTTGTATTGAGCCATCCGTAAAGTCTCCTGGTGGTTGAGGGTAGTTTCGAACGAATTCAGTGAAAGGCGTAGGCATCCATGCGCAGCACGCCATGGGTTGCGCTGCTGTGCAGCCGTTCCGCCCGGATCTGCGCGCCGCCCGCGCCGAGTGCCACGAACAGCGGCAGCAGATGTTCCTCGGTCGGGTGCTGCCGCGCGGCGTGCGGGGCCTGGTGACGATAGGTCAGCAGGTCGCAGCGCCGCGCCTGCATCACCGCCTTATCCATCCAATCGCTGAACTCGGCAACGTCCGGCGCTTCCGGCGCGTCGATCGGCTGGCCGCGGAACCGGCGCAGGTCGTGCGTCCAGCTGCCGGACCCGATGACCAGCACGCCCTCCTCGCGCAGCGGGCGCAGCGCCGCGCCGAGCTCGAAATGATGCGCCGGGCCGAGACCGCTCTGCACGGAAACCTGCAGCACCGGAATATCCGCGCCGGGCCAGGCGAGGATGAGCGGACACCAGGCGCCGTGATCGAGGCCGCGCTGATGGTCGATGGAGCTGGCCAGACCGGCCGCGCAGAGAAGATCGCTGATTTGGTCCGCCAGTTTCGGATCGCCCGGCGCCGGATAGGACATCCGGTACAGCGCCTCGGGGAAGCCGAAGAAGTCGTGGATCGTCGGGTTCACCGCGATGGCGTTGACGGTGGGAACCGCGGTTTCCCAATGCGCGGAGGCAACCAGGATCGCCTTCGGCCGGCGGTGATGCGCCTCGACCCAGGCGCCCAGGCCGGACAGGAAGTCCCTGGCCGGCGCCTGGACGAGGGGAAGGACCGGGGAGCCGTGGCTGAGGAAGATACTCGGCAGCATGGCGGTCGTTCCCCGCTACCGGCTCAGCGGCCGCGCCGGATCGACAGAGCGCCGTCGCCGAGCAGCGCCTGGACGACCAGCGCGAGGGCCCAGAAAGCCGGGAATTCCCAGCCGCCGCCGGGGGAACTGAACATGAAGCCCTTGTGGCCGTGCACGGTGACGATCGTGCCGAGCAGCAGCGGCACCAGGGCCAGCGCGACGACGCGGCTATAGGCGCCCAGCACGAGCGCGGCGCCGCCGATCAGTTCCGCCGCGATGGTCAGATAGGCGAGGAAGGCGGGCAGGCCGAGCGAGGCGAAATAGGCCGCGGTGCCAGCCGGAGTGAAGACGAACAGCTTGATGCTGCCATGCGCCAGGAACAGCGCGCCGAGGCCGATGCGGAGCGCGGCGGTGCCGTAGGCGGCCATGGCGGCGTTGGCCGGCAGGCTGACGGGGGACGTGGCGGGGATGGCGGAGGCAGAGTGGGACATGGGTTTCTCCGGGTCATGGGGCGGCAGTGAAGCGTTGGCGGACAGATCGTCCTTTTCCTCTTTGCATGGAATTGACGATCGCCGCAGAATGTCTATGCGAAAACGCATAGCCGGATGACGCTGCCCGATGACACTGCCTTGGGACGACCTGCAAAGCTTCCTCGCCATTGCCCGCCACGGCACGCTGTCCGCCGCTGCCCGCGCGCTGGGAGTGCGGCAGACGACCATGGGCCGCCGCCTGGCCGGGATGGAGACGCGCGCCGGCGCCCGGCTGCTGGCGAAGACGCCGACCGGCTACCTGCTGACGCCGGCGGGCGAGGCCATCCTCGCCCATGTCGAGCGGATCGAGGCGGAGGCGCTTGCGGTGGAGCGCCGCATCACCGGGCGCGACATCCGCCTGGAAGGCGTGGTGCGGGTGACGACGATCGAGATCCTGGCTGTGGAGTTGCTGACGGAGGCGTTCGCCCGGCTGCAGCGCGAGCATCCCGGCATCGTGCTGGAAGTCGCCACCGACGCGCGCAGCCTGAGCCTGACGCGGCGGGAGGCGGACATCGCGCTGCGGCTCGCACGGATCACCCAGAACGACCTGGCGGTGCGCAAGGTCGGCGCGCTGGGCTTCGGCGTTTATGCGTCGGCCGAGTATCTCGATCGGCACGGTGCGCCGGATCTCGCGGCGGGAGCGCCGGGACATACGACGATCCTCAATCCGTCGGAGGCGATGGGACTGGTGGAGATGGCCTGGTTCGCGGGGCTGACGCAGCAGGCGCGCCCGGCGGTTCGCCACAACAGCCGCTACGGGCAGCGTGCGGCCGCCCGGGCCGGCATGGGGCTGGCGGTGCTGTCGCGCTTCATGGGGGACGGCACGGGACTGGTGCGCCTGGCCACGCCGGCGCCGGCGCCGGTGCGGGAGATCTTCCTGGCGGTGCACAATGACATCCGCCACACGCCGCGCATCCGCGCGGTGACGGACGCCATCGCCGCGTCGGTGCGCGCCGAAGCCGGCCGGCTCGCGCCGCCGGACGCGTGAGACGGCGGCGCGGGCGCCTTTAATAGCTCAGCCGCGCCACCGCGCGCAGTTCCTCGGGCGTGGCGGTGCCGAAGCCGAAGAATTCCAGATAGGCCGGGATCATTTCGAACAGCATGTCCGTGCCGACCTGTACCGTGCAACCCTTGGCCCTGGCGGCGCGCAGCAGCGGGGTGAATTCCTGCTTCATGACGACCTCGCCCACGAAGGTATCCGGCGAAATCCTGGCGACGTCGACGGGCAGCGGATCGTCTTCCTTCATGCCGAGCGGCGTGGCGTTGACGACGATGCCGTAGCCGCCCGGGTCCTTCGATCCGAGGCTGATGCGCAAGGCCGGATAATGCTGTTGCAATCGCTGGCCGAGCGCCTCGGCCGCGGCGGGTGCGGCGTCGAACAGCCCCATGGACGCGATCCCGGCGGCGGCCAGGGAGGCGGCGATGGCGGAGCCGACGCCGCCGGCGCCGATCACCAGGGCGCTGGCCCCGGCGATCGTGCGGCCCTTGCGCGCGACGCCGCGCACGAAACCGGCGCCGTCGAACATGTCGCCGAGCAGGGTTCCGTCCGCCCGGCGCAGGATTGCGTTGCAGGCGCCGGCGATCTTCGCCGTGGTGGAAAGCTCGTCCACCAGGCCGGCCGTGGTCACCTTGTGCGGCATGGTGATCAGCGCGCCGTGCAGGTTCCTGATCCGAAACAGCGGCCGCAGGATTTGCGCGTAGTCGGCCGCCTCCACGCCCAGCGGCACGACCACCGCCTCGATCCCCTGCTGTTCGAACCAGGGATTGTAGATCATCGGCGCCTTGAAGGCCTCGGTGGGCCAGCCGATATGCGCGATGACCCGGGTACGGCCGGTGATCATGGCGCGGCGGAGCCCAGGGGGGCGGGGTCAGACATCGAAGAACACCGTTTCGTTTTCGCCCTGCAGGTGGATGTCGAAGACATAGACGGTCTGGCCGTCCCGAGCTTCCCGCCGGGCGATCAGGGTCTGGCGGCGCTGCGGCTGCTCGATGATGTTCAGCACCGGATCGGCGGCGTTGGCGGCTTCCTCGTCGGAGAAATACATCCGCGTCTGCAGGCCGATATTGATGCCGCGCGCGACCAGCCAGAAGCTGACATGCGGCGCCATCGGCCTTGCGTGACGGCCTTCGACCGCGCCGGGCTTGATGGTTTCGAACCAGAAGAGACCGGTGGCGAAGTCGGTGCCGGCGCGCCCCCAGCCATGAAAGCCGGTGTCGAGCGGCCTGGCCTGGCGGTCCGCGGGGTGATCGTATTTGCCGGCGGCATTGGCCTGCCAGATCTCCAGCAGGATGTCCTTGCAGGCGTGGCCGGTGGCGTCGAACACGCGGCCCTCGATGCGGATACGCTCGCCCCGCGCGTCGGGGCCGGCGAGCACGTTGCCGTATTCGTGCTGGAAGATCTCAAAGCCGGCCTGGCGCGGGATCAGGCCGATATGGACATAGGGGCCGGCCGTCTGCGACGGCGTTTCCCGCAGGATCGTCTCGACCATGTCAGTTTCCCTGCAACTTGTTTTCGAAAACCGTGGAGCGGCGGCCGCGCAGCACGATATCCCAGCGATAGGCCAGGGCATCGAGCGGCACCGCGGCGTTCATGTCCAGCGCCGCCACCAGAAGGGTGCGCGCCGCCGGGTCGGGAATGGTTTGCAGGATGGAATCGTGGGGGATCAGCGGATCGCCCTCGAAATACATCTGCGTGATCAGGCGTTGGGCAAAGCCGCTGCCGAAGACCGAGAAATGGATGTGCGCCGGCCGCCAGCTATTGACGTAGTTGCGGAACGGATAGGCGCCGGGCTTGACCGTGCGGAACACGTAATAGCCGTCGGCATCGGTGATCATCCGGCCGCAGCCGCCGAAATTCGGGTCGATCGAGCCCAGATAGGTGTCGTTCTTATGGCGGTAGCGGCCGCTGGCATTCGCCTGCCATACCTCCACCAGCGTGTTCGGCACGCCGCGGCCGTTTTCGTCCAGCACCCGGCCGTGCACGATGGTGCGCTCACCGATGGCGTCGGCGTCCTGGCGGTAGTTCAGCAGCAGGTCGTTGTCGTGCGGGCCGAGTTCGCCGTGGCCGAAGCGCGGACCGGTGACCTCCGACAGGGAGTTCTGCAGCGAGATCAGCGGCAGGCGCGGCGAGCGGGTGACGCTGGTCTTGTAGAAGGGCGTGAAGCCGGGCGGGTGCAGGCGGCGGTCGCGCTGGATGAATTCGGCATCCGGGAGCATGGCGTTTCCTTTGGCTAGAATTGCGGTGGAATGCGTCGGGCCTGGGCGGCCATCCGCACGGCGGCGTTGGCGGCGCCGAAGCCGGCATAGCCGTCGCGGCGTTCGGCGATCTCGAAGAAGAAGCGGTCGTGGAACGGTTCGGTGTAGGCGTGGCGGAACTCGCCCTGGGCATCCCGGTCGTAGAGCAGGCCGAGGCGTTCCAGTTCCGCCGCCACGTCATCCTCCAGGCCGAACCTGGCGGCGACGTCCTCGTAGTAATTGGCGGGAATGGCGAGTTTCGCCGCGCCGGATTGTTCCAGGCTGCCGGCGGAAGCGGCGGCGTTGGCGGAGGCGAAGGCGATGTGCTGGACGCCGGCGCCGGCGAAGGCGGAAACGAAACGGTTGGTGGCGGTTTCGCGCGCCTCGGACACGTTGAAGGTCAGGCGCACCGTGCCGGTGGGGCTGACCATCGCGCGGCTCTGGATCAGGCCGTACGGGTCCGGCAGATCCCATACCGGCTGCGGCTCCAGGCCGAACAGGGAGCGCCAGAACAGCACGAAGGTGTCCATGCGCCCGGCCGGCAGCGCCATCGCCAGATGGTCGATGGTGGTGAGGCCGGCGCCCTCCGCTTCCGTGGGCAGCAGGTTGAAATCATCCCGCCAGAATGTCTCGCCGGGCTCCTCGCGCGCCACCAGATAGACCAGCGTGCCGTCCGGGCCGCGCACCGCGGGGATGCGGCGTTCGCCCTCGCCGATCCGCTCGCGCCAGTCGGGGATCAGCAGGGCGCGGGCACGGGCCAGCACGCGGGCCGGGTCGTCCACCCGCAGCGCCATGGCGCAGACCGAGGGGCCGTGATGCTGGAAATGCTCCGACGCCGCGCTGTCCTGCTCGCTGTTCAGCACCAGGTTGATGTTGCCCTGGCGGTAGAGTTGCACGGATTTCGACTTGTGGCTTCCGGCATGGCGAAAGCCGAGACGGCGGAGGAAGCCGGCCAGTTCCTCGCCGGCGACCTCATCGACGGCGAATTCGAGGAACTCGATGCCGCCCAGCTCCGCGAGACCGGGCAGAGGCTCGGCGCCGCCCGCCTGGGCTTCGGCCAGGATCAGCGAGCGCAGGCCGTCGCGCGCGATCATCCGGGCCGGGGCGGCACGAAAATCGTCGTTGAACACTTCCAGCGACAGCGGCCCCTGGTAGCCGCTGGCCAGCACCGCACGCACGAAACCATCCACCGGCAGGTCGCCCTGGTAGGGGAAATTGCGGTGATGGCGGCTCCAGGACAGCACGTCCATCGACAGGCGTGGCGCATCGGCCAGCTGGACGTAGAAGATGCGCTCGCCCGGAACATCCGCGATGCCGGCGGGATCGTCGTTCAATGCCAGGGTGTGGAAACTATCGACGATCAGGCCAAGCGCCGGATGCGCCGCCTGCTGCACGATGCGCCAGGCGTGGTTCCACAGCCGCACGTGGCGGCCCCAGCACAGCGCCTCATAACCCACGCGCAGGCCCCTGCGGGCGGCGCGCTCGGCCATTTCCGCCAGGTCGGCGGCGGCGCGCGCATCGTCGTCCATCGCGCCGGCCAGGGTGTTGCTGCACACCAGAACAAGGTCGGTGCCGAGCGCCTGCATCACGTCGAACTTGCGCTCCGCGCGCTCCATGTTGCGGCGGCGCTGCGGCTCGGGCATGGCCTCGAAGTCGCGGAAGGGCTGGTAGATGTCGATGGCGAGGCCGAGTTCCCCGGCGATGCGCCGGACATCCTCCGGCGAGCCGTCGAAACTCAGCAGATCGCTTTCCATGATCTCGACGCCGTCGAAGCCGACCGTGGCGGCGGCCTCCAGCTTGTCCACCAGGGTGCCGCTGAGCGCGACGGTGGCGATGGATTTGCGCAACCGGCGCGGCGCCCCGATCGGCGGCTGGGATGTTGCGGGCTGGGGCGTTGCTGGCTGGGGCAAGGGCCGGTCGTCCTGCATGGCGGGAGCGCTTTCAGTGCTGGGCCAGGATCTGGCCGAGGAAGTCGCGCGTGCGCTGGTGGGTGGGGTTGCGGAAGAAGGTTTCCGGATCGGCCTCCTCGACGATCGCGCCCTGGGCCATGAAGATCACCCGGTCGGCGACCTGCCTGGCGAAGCCCATTTCGTGCGTGACGCAGATCATGGTCATGCCGTCGCGGGCCAGGCCGACCATGGTGTCCAGCACTTCCTTGACCATCTCGGGGTCGAGTGCGGAGGTGGGTTCGTCGAACAGCATGACCTTGGGCTCCATGCAGAGCGCGCGGGCGATGGCAACGCGCTGCTGCTGGCCGCCGGAAAGCTGGGCGGGATATTTGTCGGCCTGGTCGAGGATCTTCACCCGGTCCAGATAGCGGCGCGCATTGGCCTCGGCGGTGGATTTGTCGGCCCGGCGGGTGCGGATCGGCGCCAGCGTGCAGTTCTGCAGGATGGTCAGGTGCGGAAACAGGTTGAAGCTCTGGAACACCATGCCGACCTCGCGGCGGACGACATCGATGTTCTTGAGGCTGTCGCTGACCTCGGTGCCGTCCACCACGATGCGGCCCTTCTGGTAGGCCTCGAGATGGTTGATGCAGCGGATCAGTGTCGATTTACCGGACCCTGACGGGCCGCAGAGGACGATCTTCTCGCCTCTGCGGACCGACAGGCTGACCGATTTCAGCGCCTGGAAATTGCCGTACCATTTCTCCACCGCCTCCATTTGGATGAGCGGCGCCTCATCGGAGGCGAACTTCGGCGCTAGAGCTTGGGACATGGCAATTCCTCGGCGTTATGAGATCAGGACACGACGAACGGCACGCCTTCGACGGCCTTCGGGAAGGTCGGCACGGGCACCTTCATCCATTTCGCGTAGGCCTTGGCCAGTTCGCCGTTGGCGATGATCTGGTCGATGAAGGCATTCGCCGCGGCGTTCATCTCCTTGTCGCCGAGGCGGGTGCAGGCGCCGTTGTACAGGCGGGTGAACTCCAGCTTGTCCTCGTAGGTGTCGGGCTTGGAGGCATTCAGGCGCTGGACATAGAACATGTTGGCGCCCACCGCCTCCACCTGGCCGGACAGCAGCGCCTGCATGGTGGCGGCGTCGTCGTCGAAGCGGCGGATGGTGGTGCCTTCCGGCGCGCCCTTGGTGATCATCGTGTCCTGGACGCTGGACCGCGCCACGCCGATGACGAAGTTCTTCATGTCGGCATTGGTCTTGATCACCGCCGTCTTCGGCGCGACCAGGGTGATGATGTTGGCGACATAGGGCTTGCTGTACTGCACCGCCTTGGCGCGGTCCGGCAGCATCGCCATGGTGGCGAACAGGATGTCGACGCGCCCGGTGGTCAGGGCGGGAATGCGGTTGGCGACGGCGAGCGGGGAGAACTCGACCGCGACCCCGAGATAGGCCGCGAACAGCTTGCCGATATCGGCGTCGAAGCCTTCCTGCACGCCGCCGGCATCGACGAAGCCGAAGGGCGGGTTGTCGCCCTGGATGCCGATGACGACCTTGCCCTTCTTCTTGATGTCCGAAACGGTATCGGCAAGGGCAATCCGCGGCAGCAGGCCGGCGCCGAGGACCGCAACGCTGCCGGTGAGCAACCGGCGGCGATCGAGGCGGGGGAAGTGGGTCATGGTCTGGTTTCCTCTGGAGTGTGAAAGGACGCGATCACCGCGCGGCCGCGGCGAACCTGGCTTCCAGGCGGGCGCTGTAGAGCGACAGCGGCCAGCACAGGAAGAAGTACATGGCACCGACGATGCCGAACACGAGGATCGGCTTGAAGGTCTGGTTGGAAACGATCTGGCCGGCGCGAGCCAGCTCGATGAAGCCGACGATGGCGGCGAGCGAGGTGCCCTTGATCAGCTGCACCAGGTACCCGACCGTTGCCGGCTGGGCGATGCGCAGCGCCTGCGGCAGAACCACGTCCTTCATGCGCGAGACATAGTGCAGGCCGAGCGCGCTGGCGGCCTCCGACTGGCCCTTCGGCAGGGCCTGGATGGCGCCGCGCCAGATATCGCCCAGGAATGCGCTGGCATTCAGGGTGAAACCAATCGCCACCGCCGACCAGGCCGGCAGCCGCAGGCCGATCAGGCCGAGGCCGTAATACACCACGAACAGCTGCATCAGCAGCGGCGTGCCCTGGAACACCGCGATGTAGCCGGCGGTGATCCGGCGCAGCAGGGCGCTTTCGGCGGTGCGGCCGAGCGCCACCAGCAGGCCGACGACACCGCCGCCGGCGAAGGCGATCGCCGACAGCAGCAGGGTCCATTGCAGGCCGGTCAGCAGAAAGCCGAACTGGGCCCAGCCGAATTGATTGCTCATGCCCCTGCCCCTAGCGCGTGGGATAGCTGAAGAAACGGCGGGAGATGACGGCAAAGCCGCTCATCAGGATCCACGACATCGCCAGATACATCAGCGTGATGGTGAAATAGACCTCGAAGCTGCGGAACGTGTCGCTTTCGATGCGCTGGGCGACCGAGGTGAGTTCGTAGGCCGACACCGACGAACAGATGCTGGTGGTGAGCGTCAGCAGAATGAACTGGCCGGTCAACGACGGATAGATCGCGCGCAGCGCCGGCTTCAGCACGATCAGGCGAAACACCTGCGCCTTGTGCAGGCCGAGCGCGAGCCCGGCCTCGGTCTGGCCCTTGTGGATGCTCTGTACCCCGCCGCGGATGATCTCGATCGCATAGGCGCCGCCGTTCAGGCCCAGCGCGATGATCGCCGTTACCGTCGGGTTCAGTTTCAGGCCGAGCTGCGGCAGGGCGAAGAACAGGAAGAAGATCTGCACCAGGAACGGCGTGTTGCGGATCAGCTCGATGAAGGCAATGGTCGCCGTGCGCAGGATCCAGATGTGGGAGGAGCGCGTAACCACCCCGCCAACGCCGATCGCCAAGGCCAGCGACATGCCGGCAAGCGCGAGGCCGAGCGTGCCGAGGCTGCCCCAGAGCAGGGCCGGCATATGGTCGTAGACGACGCTGAAATCGAGCTTGTTACCCATTCCGACCCTCCTTCCCGCTTCGATCGGCCGGCTTGCCGCCGGCCCGTGGCGGCTGATGCCGCGCGGCTTGACCGGGTTAGTAAGTAAGCGTTTAATCCATGTCAACCGGTTTTTTACTTCCCCGCCAGGATTTCCTTTCGCCCTGCGGCCGTGTCAGAAGGCTCCGATGCAGACCGTGAACGACGCCCCTGAAGCCAAAACGAAAGCGCCCAGGCGTGCCCGCGATTCGGAGGCGACGCGCCAGGCGATCCTGGATGCCGCGCTGATCGAGTTTTCCGACAACGGGCTGAGCGGCGCGCGGGTGGACGCGATCGCGGCGCGCACCGGCACCAATGTCCGCATGATCTACTATTATTTCGCCAGCAAGGACGGGCTGTACCGGGCGGTGCTGGAACAATGCTACGCGGATATCCGCCAGGCCGAGACCGGGCTGCGGCTGGATGCCCTGCCGCCGGCCGAGGCGATGCGGCGGCTGGTGGAATTCGTGTTCGACTACCAGGAGGCGCATCCGCGGCTGACCCGGTTGGTCAGCATCGAGAACATCCATCACGGCGAGCACATCGCCCGTTCGGAGACGATCCGGGCGCTGAACGAGACGGCGATCACCACGGTCGCGGCGATCCTGGAGCGCGGCAAGC
Organism: uncultured Alphaproteobacteria bacterium; assembly: GCA_963839645.1. GTDB lineage: Bacteria > Pseudomonadota > Alphaproteobacteria > Acetobacterales > Acetobacteraceae > PALSA-911. The sequence goes on from CAWIVZ010000008.1 coordinate 956,403, forward strand.
GCGCGGGCGTGTTTCAGGCCGAGGCGACCCCGATCGGGGTGCACCTGCTGATGACCTCGTTCTGCTTCTTCCGGGTGGCCAATCGCTACACGCTCGGCACGGTGTTCGGCCAGGACCCGCTGTCGCCGGAATTGCGCGAGGGGCACCGGCGAATGATCGTGGCGGCGGTGCTGGGGTTCCTGCAGCACCCGGCCGAGACGGCCGGCGGAAAGCGGGTCCGCTCGGCGTAGGCAAACGGGCGGCGGCCAGGGGCAGGCGCCCCCGGCCATCCGGCCACATGCGGGGCGGGACTACTTGCCGCCCTGCACCAGCGGGCAATGGGTTTCGGCCAGAGGGCGGAAGGCCTGGTCGGGCGGGACGGTGCCGCCGAGCCTGGCCAGGCAGGCGCGGTCGGACAGGTCGGCGGCGCCGGGCAGCCAGGATCGTGTCCCGGTCCGGGGGTGGTTCATGAACTGGTTTCCTTTGATCGGATTGGGCGAAGATTGCGGGAAAGTGTCGCCCGGGGTCACTCGCCGGCGTCACTCGTTGGTGATGGCGGCGTCCAGCCAGGGGCAGTACGGCGCCTGCATCGGCGCGCGCAGGCCGCTGGCCGCCGCGGCGAGGCGCATGTCGCGCAGGCGGGCGCGCGGCCCGGGTTCCAAATAGAGCCGCTCATGGCCCCAGAGGCTCGGCCCGGCATGGGTTTCGTGCGGCTGCCAGGCGGCCGGGTCGATGACGGTGCCGCCCCAGCCGTATTCGACGAAGAAGCCGGAGGGCGAGTGGGTGTAGAAGGAGGTGACGTGGTCGTTGGTGTGCCGCCCAAGGGTGTAGGCGACGCGCCCGTCCTCGAGTTGCGCGAGATCGTAGCCCTGGCCCACATCGTCGAGGCTGCGGGTCTCGACCATGAAATGGTGCAGGCCGGCCTTGCCGGAGCCGACCATGGCGAAGCTGTGGTGGCGGCCGTTGATGTGGAAGAAATACAGCTTGTACGGCTTCAGACCGTAGTCCGACACGCGAAAGCCGAGCAGGTCGCGGTAGAACGGCAGCAGCGTCTCGACGTCCTCGACGTTCAGCACGGCATGGCCCATGCCGAGCGCGCCGGTTTGGAAACCCGAGATCGGCCGGCCGGGCGCGAAGGGATCGGTTGCCAGCGCCGGGCCGTGGAAAACCTCCAGGCGATTGCCCATCGGGTCCTGGAACGTGATGAGGTCGGCGACATGGCGCTCGTCGGCCAGCGCGCGGGAGGCACGGCGGACCGGAACCCCCTGCCCTTCCAGCCGGGCGGCGAGACGGTCGAGCGCCGCGGCGTCCGCCGCCTCCCAGCCGAGGAAGGCGAGGCCCTCGCCCTCGTCGCCGGTGACGATCAGGCGCTGCTTGCGGTCGTCCATGCGAAAGGCGCGCACCGCGCCGGCGCGGTCCACCGGCTGCATGCCGAGCAGGCGGCTGGCGTAGGCGTTCCAGTCGTCGAGCCGGGTGGAGCGGATGCCGATATAGCCGAGGCCGATGAGGTCGAAGGATGCGGTCATGTCAGGCGACCTCGGCGATGACGGGATTGCGCAGCACGCCGTAGCCGGGGCGTCCGGCGGCGATGAAGGATGCGAGTTTCATGAGGGCTCCAGTGGATATCCGTTTCGGTGGATGTTCAGATGCTGGCCGCCAGGGCCTGCATTTCCGGCACGGTGCGGGCGGCGCCGAGCACGTAGCGGTCGGGGCGCACCAGCACGGCCTCGGCGCCGGTTGCCTCGAGCCAGGCGTGCGTCGCGGCATCGGCCACGATGGCGACGTCGCGCGCAGCCAGGCGGTCCAGGGTTTCCGCCGGCAGCCTGGCGGCGAAGTCCGGGCACAGCAGGGCGGCGAAGCGGTAGCCGACGCGGTCGTCCAGCCGGATGCCGCCGGCGAGCCGGGGCTGCGGCGCGATCTGGCCGGCCGGTTCGTTCCAGCCGGCGGCCAGGCCGGGGCCGAGGCGCGGCTTGATCGAGCTCATGCGCACGGGCTCGCCGCCACCCAGCACGGAGCCCGGCACCGCCGCGTCCATCGCCTTGGTGTTGATCAGGCCGCCCAGGCGCACGGCCAGTTCGATGTATTCACGCACATGCGGCAGCCGCTCGGACTGGTAGGTATCCAACAGGGCGGCGTCGCCCTGGCCGCGCAACACGCGGGCCAGCTTCCAGGCGAGGTTGCCGGCATCGCGCATGCCCGCGCACATGCCCTGGCCGAGGAAGGGCGGCGTGAGATGGGCGGCATCGCCGGCGAGCAGCAGGCGGCCCTGGCGCCAGTGGCGGGCGATGGCGGAATGAAAAGTGTACAGCGCCACCCGCTCCAGATCGATATCCTCCGGCGCGACCCAGGGCGCCAGCAGTTGCAGCACCCTGGCCGGCGCGGTGACGGAAGCTTCGTCCTCGTTGTCGAAAACGGCGATCTCCCAGCGGCGGCGGTCGCCGGTGCCGCGTACATAGGTGGCCGGGCGGACCCGGCTGCAATGCTGCACGCTGTAGTCACCGAGATCGGGCCGGGGCCGGCGCAGGATGGCATCGACCACCAGCCAGCGCTCGTGAAAGCCGAGATCCTCCATCGAGCTGCCCATCAGCTGGCGCACCAGCGAGCGGGCGCCGTCGCAGCCGACGACGTAGCGCGCCCGGCATTCGCCCTTCCGGCCGGTTTCGAGATCCTGGTAACGGACGAGGACCGCATCCTGCGCCGGTTCCAACGCCTGGACCTCGGTGCGCATATGGACGGCAACCACGGGCCAGCGCGCAAGCCCGGTCTTGAGCACGCGTTCCAGTTCCGGCTGGTGGAAGCGGTAGCTCGCGTGCCAGTCCTGCGGACCGATCTGCTGCGGGCGGGACCAGTCCATCAGCAGGTGGCCGGCATCGTCGACGAACTTCATGCCGGGCGAGACATGGACCAGCGGCAACATGGCATCGGCGAGGCCGACGGTTTGCAGCAGGCGCATCACCTCGTCGTCGAAATGCACCGCGCGCGGCAGGGCATAGATGGCGGCTTCACGTTCCAGCACCGCGGTGGCGATGCCCTGCAGGCCGAGGAGATTGGCCAGCAGGGCGCCGACCGGGCCGCAGCCGATGATGGCCACGTCGGTTTCGGGCGGCGGTTCGCGGAAGGTTCGGTCGGCCGTCATGATGTCTCCTCTTGGGTCCTCTTGGGCGGGGGCTTGCTGCCAGGGCGGCGGAACTTCCTTCGCCGGTGGTTTGCTGGCAAAGAGGGTTTTCGATCTGTCCACTGTACGGACATCCGGAACATGCAACCCAAGCCGATCCGGTCCTTCGCGCGCGGCCTGGCGCTGTTGGAGGCGCTCAATCGCCATGGCAGCGCCACGGCGCTGACCCTGGCGCGTGAGACCGGAGTGCCGCGGGCGACGGTCTACCGGCTGCTGCAAACGCTGCTGGACGACGGCTATGTCGGCCGCGGCGAGGCGGATGACCGGTTCCACCTGCGGCTGAAGGTGCGCGGGCTGTCGGAAGGTTTCGAGGACGAGCAGTGGGTTTCCGCCATTGCCGGACCGGAGCTGATGGCGCTGACCGAGCGCATCTCCTGGCCGTGCGACATATCGACGCTGGAGGACCTGCGGATGGTCATTCGCGATACGACGCACCGTGTCGCGCCGCTGTCGATCGACCGCAACATGGTCGGGCGGAAGCTGCCGATCCTCGGCAGCGCGGCCGGGCTGGCCTATATCGCCTTCGCACCGGCCGCGGAACGCGAGGTGCTGCTGGGTCTGCTGGCGCAGTCCGACGATCCGCAGGACGCGCTGGCGCGGGATCCGGGGCTGGTGACGCGCATGATCGCCGCCACTCGCCGCCGTGGCTACGGGCTGCGCCAGGGCGGGCAGATCTGGCCGCACACGGGGGCCTGTGCCTTGCCGATCCGGATCGGCAACCGGGTGCTCGGCTGCATCAGCGTGATCTGGATGGCGCGCGTGATCGGCTACAAGGAGGGTGTGGGCCGCTGGCTGGAGCCGCTGCGGGAAACAAGGCGGCGGATCGAGCAACGCCTGGCCGACGGCCAGGCCGGGCCGTAATCGGAAGACCGCCGGGCAAACGCGAACACCTGGCGGACGCCGGCTTGACCCAGATCAACGGCCGACGCGGATAAGCGGCTAGTTTCATCCGTTTTCCCGGGCATGACGGCCCATTCGAGGCAGAGCGATGGACGGTTCCTCCATCATCTACCGGCTTGGCATTTCCCTCGCGGTCGGCCTGATGGTCGGCACGGAGCGGCACTGGCGTGAGCGGGCCGAGCCGCCGGGCAGCCGTACCGCGGGCATCCGGACCTTCGGGCTGAGCGGGCTGCTGGGCGGCATTTCGGCGGCGCTGGGCGGAGCCGGAGCAACGGGGGGCGGCGCGACGCAAGACGGGCAGCTGGGCTGGCCGGCGGCATTGCTGATCGGGCTGGTGTTCCTCGGGTTCAGTGCCGGCTCGCTGATCTTCCGCCTGCGCGAGGCGATCGCGGAGAAATCGTTCAGCGTGACGAGCCTGGTGGCGAGCCAGGCAACCTTCCTGCTCGGGGCGATGGCGGTGTGCGGGGATCCGGGTGTCGTGGCCGCCGCGGCGGTGGCGATGGTCGCGGTGCTGGCCGCCAGGGAGGACCTGCACGGTTTCGTGTCCGGCCTGAGCTGGCCGGAGCTGCGTTCCGCGGTGTTGCTGCTGTCGATGACGCTGATCGTGCTGCCGCTGGTTCCGGACCGGCCGCTTGCCGCGCTCGCGGGGATCAACCCGGCGGGGATCTGGAAGCTGGCGATCGTGCTGGCCTCGGTTTCCTATGGCGGCTACGTCGCCGTGCGGCTGCTCGGCAGCGCATCGGGACTGCTGGTCTCCGGCGCCGTGACCGGCCTGATCTCCTCGACGGCGGCGACGATCACCAACGCGCGGCAGGCGCGCACGCAGACGGCGGCGAGGCCGGTGCTTGCCGCGGCGGCCCTGGTGGCGGGCGCGGTTTCCCTGCTGCGCACCGGGGTGTTTGCCTGGGGCATCGCGCCGTCGATGGGCCGGCATTTGCTGCCGGCGCTGGCCGTTGCCGCGCTGTTCCAGGCGGCGGTGGGATTTCTGCTGACCTGGCGGCATCGGGCGCTGAACCAGCCGGGCGACCGCGCGCGGCCGGCCAATCCGTTCGAGATTTCCGCCGTGCTGCAGATCGCCGGACTGCTGGGGCTGGTGGAATTCCTGGCCAAGGCGGCGGCGGGCTGGCTGGGCTCGGCGGCGGTGTTCGGCATCGCGGCGCTTTCCGGCCTGGTGGATGTGGACGCGGTCACCTTGTCGATGGGCAGCCTGGTTCCGGATACGCTCAGCGTGCGGGTGGCCGCCTCGGCGATCGTTATCGCGGTCGCGGCCAATACCCTGGGCAAGACGGTCTATGCCATTTCGCTGGGTGGGGTCGCCTTCGGCCTGCGCTACGGGCTGCCCGCGATTGTGTCGCTGCTGTTCGGTGCCGGCGTTCTCTGGCTGGGCACGCTGGCCCAATGAAAAGCGCGTGGCGCGCCTGGGCCCGGAAGCGAGCGGCGTTCCAGGCTCAAGACGAGTTGATCCAGATCGATGCAGGAACCGCGGGCGGTGCTGGTGGCCGCGCCGGGCCAGGTGGTAACGTGCGCTTCCACGGATACCTGCGAGCCGCGCGAACGGGGCTCATGGGAGGGGAACATGACGCTTCAGGCGAAGCTGATGTGGGCCGCGGTAACGATTGCCGGGGCGGTTTCTCTTGCAGTCGTGGCGCTGGCCCGCGGTGAGCCGGTCAATGCGGCCTGGCTGGTCGTTGCCTCACTGTCCGTCTACTTCATCGCCTACCGGTTCTACGCGCTGTATATCGCCGGGACCGTGTTCCGTATCGATCCGCAACGCGTGACGCCGGCCTATCGTCACAACGATGGGCTCGATTACGTGCCGACCCACCGCTATGTGCTGTTCGGCCATCATTTCGCGGCGATCGCCGGCGCCGGGCCGCTGGTCGGCCCGGTGCTCGCCGCGCAGATGGGTTATCTGCCGGGCACATTGTGGATCCTCGCCGGTGTGGTGTTCGCGGGCGCGGTGCAGGACATGACCGTGCTGTTCCTGTCCACGCGGCGCGACGGCAGGTCGCTCGGCGACATGGTGCGGTCGGAAATGGGACCGGCCGCCGGCTTCATTGCCGGCGTCGGCGTGCTGCTGATCTGCATCATCATCCTGGCCGTGCTCGCGCTCGTGGTGGTGAAGGCCCTGACCGGCAGTCCGTGGGGCACCTTCACCGTGTTCTGCACGGTGCCGATCGCGCTCATCATGGGCATTTACAGCCGCTTCCTCCGTCCGGGGCGGATCGCGGAGATGTCGATCCTCGGCGCCGTACTGCTCCTGGCCGCACTGGTTTTCGGCCGGACGATTTCCGAAGCGCCCGAACTCGCCGGCTACTTCAATCTTTCCGGCACGACACTGGCATTGACCATCATCGGCTATGGCTTCGTCGCCTCGGTTCTGCCGGTATGGCTGTTGCTGGCGCCGCGCGACTATCTGTCCACCTTCCTCAAGATCGGCACGATCGTGCTGCTGGCGATCGGCATCATCATCGTGCGGCCCGATCTGCAGATGCCGTCGGTCACGCGTTTCGTCGACGGCAGCGGGCCGGTATGGGCCGGCAGCCTGTTCCCGTTCCTGTTCATCACGATCGCCTGCGGCTCCGTCTCCGGCTGGCACGCGCTGATCTCGTCCGGCACCACGCCGAAGATGATCGAGAACGAGAACCAGATTCCGTTCATCGGCTACGGCGGCATGCTGATGGAATCGCTGGTAGCGATCATGGCGATGATCGGCGCGACGGTGATCCATCCCGGGATCTACTTCGCGATGAACAGCGGCGCCGGCCTGATCGGCACGGATGCCGTGCACGCGGCGCAGGTGATCACCTCCTGGGGCTTTACCGTGACGCCCGACGTGCTGACCCAGATCGCGCATGATGTCGGCGAGACGAGCATCCTGTCGCGCACCGGCGGCGCGCCCACGCTGGCCGTCGGGATGGCCAGCATTCTGTCCAGCTTCCTGGGCGGCCGCCTGCTGATGGGCGTCTGGTACCACTTCATCATCCTGTTCGAGGCGCTGTTCATCCTGACCACGGTCGATGCCGGGACGCGGGTGCTGCGGTTCATGATCCAGGACCTGGTGGGCAATGTCGTTCCGGCCTTCAGGTCGACCCGGTCCTGGACCAACAACATCATCGGCTCGGCGCTGGCCTGCTTGCTGTGGGGCTACTTCCTGTACGAGGGCGTGATCGACCCCTATGGCGGCATCTGGACGCTGTGGCCATTGTTCGGCACCGCCAACCAGATGCTGGCAGCCATAGCGCTGACGTTCTGCACCGTCGTGCTGTTCAAGATGAAGCGCGAGCGCTACGCCTGGGTCACCATCGTGCCGGCGATCTGGCTGGTGGTCACCACGCTGACGGCCGGGCTGGAAAAGGTCTTCAGCCCCGATCCGGCCGTTGGATTTGTGAGCCACGCGTTGCGGTTCTCCAGCGCGCTCGGAGCCGGTGAGCTTCTCGCGCCGGCGCCGACCACCGCGGCCATGGGGCGCATCATCTTCAACGATTACGTAGACGCCAGCCTGGCCGCGCTGTTCGTGATTGTCGTCGTGGCGACCGTCGTCTACGGCATTGTCAGCGCGCGCAGGGCGCTTGGCAGCCCGAAGGTCACCGCGGTTGAGGTGGGTGCGGCCGCCATAGCGGGAGGCGGCGATGACTGAGCGGCTCACCACCCGCACCCGCCTCGTCTGCGAGATGGTCGTCAAGACCGCCCGCCTGATGGTCGGTGTCCCGGACTACCAGACCTACGTGGCGCACCGGCAGTCCAACCATCCGGACCAGCCGATCATGACGTATCAGGAGTTCTTCCGGGAACGTCAGATGGCTCGCTATGCCATCGCCAAGGGGCGGTTTCGCGGCTGCTGCTGAAACGGAGCTGTTTCCGGCTTTTGGCGCCGGCCGGATCCGGAGTTTTCCAATCATGCCCTTCGGCCGGGGCGGGCGCGTTCTGGGCCTGCGCCGGCGCGCCGTCCAAGGCGGTGAGGGTCGGTCATGCTGCTTTTCGTTTCGCCTTTCAGAAGGGTTCGATCAGCCGCTTGCGCCGGTTGCGCGGAGGTGGCGGCGGCGAGGTGGCCAGGGTGTTGAGCAGCACCGCGCGCGTGTCGGCGGGGTCGATCACGTCGTCGTACTGAAACCGTGCCGCGGCCTCCAGCGACGTGTTGGCCCGCTTGAGCTCCGCCGTCAGCCGCGCGTGCATCGACGCCCGCGCGGCCTCGTCGGTTTCCGCGTCCAGTTCCCGGCGATAGATGATGTTGACCGCGCCTTCCAGACCCATGCCGCCGAACTCGGCCGTCGGCCAGGCGACGAGGATCGACGGATGCAACGGACGCGATCCCATGACGTAGTAGCCAAGGCCATAGGCCTTGCGCAGCACCACGGTCATCACCGGAATGTCGGCGTTGGCGAGTGCGGTCAGGATGCGCGCGCTGCGGCGAACCAGGCCGGTCTTCTCGACCTCCGGCCCCACCATCAGGCCCGGCGTGTCGCACAGCACGAGCAGAGGCAGGTCGAAAGCATCGCAGACCTGAATGAAGTGCGCCGCCTTGTCGGACGCCGGTCCGTCGATCGCGCCGGCGCGGACCATCGGCTGGTTGGCGATCACGCCCACCGCGCGGCCGCCGATGCGGATCAGCGCCGTGACCATCGACCGGCCGTAGCCGGCCTTCAGTTCCATCACGCTGTCGCGGTCGGCGAGCAGCGACACCACGCGCCGCACGTCGTATGCGCGGCGCGGGTTGGTTGGCACGATGTCGCGCAGCGCCGCCTGGTCGGCGGCCTCCCCCGGTGCGGCGGGGGGACCGAAATAACCGAGATACTGTTTGGCCATGGCCACCGCCTCGGCGCAGTCATCCACCAGCAGATCGATCACGCCGGAAGCGGCATGAACCGCGGCCGGCCCGATTTCCTCCGGCGTCAGTTTCAGGCCCAGCGCCGCCTCGACCAGCGGCGGCCCGGCCATGCCCATGGTGGAGCTTCGGAGCGCGATCAGCGCGTCGCACATCCCGGCGAGGTTCGCCTGCCCGGCGAAGGCCCGGCCGGGCAGAATGCCGACGGTCGGCACCAGCCCCGACAATCGCGCGAAAACCACGAAGGTGTCGGACGGCCCGCGCCCCTCCACGCGCATGTCGTGCGGCCTGGCGCCGCCGCCGTCCAGCCAGCAGACCACGGGCAGACGATGCGCCTCGGCGTGGGCGAACATGCGTGCCGTCTTGGCGTGGTTCACCGCGCTCTGGGTGCCGGCGTAGACGGTATAGTCGTATCCGACGAAATCGATCGGACGGCCATCGACCCGCCCGGTGCCCATCACCACGCCGTCCGCCGCGCCGGCCATGCCCGGCACCGCGGGGCGCGCCAGGCCGCCATATTCGACGAAGCTGCCGGCATCCAGCAGGGCCGCCACGGCCTCGCGCACCGTCCACCGGCCGCGCCCGTGCTGGCGTTCCACCGCCACCGCCCGGGCATCGTCCTGAACCGCGGCGCGGGCCCGCAGCACCTGTTCCAGAAGCGGGTCCGGCTCGCCGGTCATGCCAGGCGCTCGCGCTTGAACCGCAGCCCCGTCGACAGGCCGTCCCAGGTATCCGGTGTTCGCCCCTCGGCCCGCAGCCGATGCTTCTCGACCTTCTGCGTCGGGGTTTTCGGCAGTTCATCGACGAAACGGACGTAGCGCGGCACCATGAAATGCGGCAGCCGCGGGCGCAGGAATTCGACCAGCGCGGTCGCGTTGAGCGCCTGCTCCGGAACCAGGGCGGCGATGGCCATCACCTCGTCCTCGCCGTATTCGCTCTGCACCCCCACCACGGCCGCCTCGCGCACGGCGGGATGCGCCAGGATCTCCCGCTCCACCTCGAACGAGGAAATGTTCTCGCCACGCCGCCGGATCGCATCCTTCAGGCGGTCGACGAAGTAGAACGTCCCGTCGGCGTCCATCCGGAAGGCGTCGCCGGTATGGAACCAGCCGTTGCGCCAGGCGCGCGCCGTCGCCTCGGGATTGCGGTGATAGCCGCCGTTCATCGCCCATGGCATGTCGGTCCGCACGATCAGCTCGCCGACGTCTCCCGGGGCAAGTTCGCAGTCGTTCTCATCGACCACCCGCGCCTGCACGCCCGCGCGAAGCTCGCCGCAGCTGCCGGGCTTGGCCGGGTTCGGCCCGGAGAAGATCGGGCACGACACCTCGGTCATGTTGAAGGTGGTGTAGACGTCCACCCCGAACCGCTCGGTGAAGACCCTGGCATCGTCGGCCAGCGGCACCATCGTGACGGCACGCAGGCCATGGCCGCGATCGCCGGCCGATACCGGCTCCTTCATCAGAAAGGGCGTCATCGCGCCGAGCAGCGTCAGCACGGTCGTGCCGGTCGCGCGTATCGTCTGCCAGAATGTCTGTGTGCGGAATGAATCCACCACCGCGACCGAGGCGCCCTTGACCAGCATCCGGTAGACCGCGCCGGTGCCGCCGGCATGGAACAGCGGCAGATTGGCCATGCCGCGATCGGTCTCGGTCACGAAGTGGAACGCCATGGAGGTCGACCACAGGTGCAGATAGGAAGACAGCACGCCTTTCGACGGTCCCGTCGTGCCGGAGGTGTAGATCACGCTCTGCAGATCCCATGGCGCGATCGGCCGGTCCGGGTCGGCGGGGTCGCCATCCGCGGCGCTCAGCACGGCGGCGTCGATCGTATCGAACGCCAGGCTGGCGTTGGCCGGCCCGACCACGATGCCGCGGCGGAGCGCGCCCGCCGGCAGCGCGGCGAGCCGGTCCGCCAGGCCGCCATGCAGGACGATCAGCGACGCCCCTAAATCCGCGACGACATGCGCCAGCAGCGCGCCCCGATAGGCCGTGTTGACCGGCACATAGACCGCCCCGATATAGTTGAGCGCGAACCACACGGTCACCGCGTCCGGCCCGTTCGGCAGCCAGGACAGGACCAGTTCGCCCTGACGCACGCCCAACCGCTGCAGCGCGGCGGCGGCGCGGCGCACCCGGGCATGCAGTTCGCCATAGGTCCAGCTCTCGCCGCTTTCGAACACGGCGAACACCTTGCCGGGACGCTCCGCGGCGTGCCGGTCCAGGATCGCGCGAAGCACGCAGCGATCGACGGCCGGCATCTTCGGATCGAGGTGCATCGGCGTCCTCAAACAGGAATGATGGAACGGAATTTGGGCGGCAGGTGGTTGTCGCGCCGCGCCGGCGCGCGATCCAGGATGTCGATCAGGTGGCGGCGCGTGTCGCGCGGATCGATCACGTCGTCGACGCCGAACCCCTCCGCCGCCCGCAGCGGATCGACCTTGGCGCGGATGCCGTCGATGATCGCCTGGCGTGCCGCGCCGGGATCCGGGGCGTGTTCGAATTTCCGGCGATAGGCGACATCGACCGACCCCTCGATCGACATGGCGCAGATCTCCGCGGTAGGCCACGCCAGGCAGGCGTCGGCGCCGAAGCTGCGGCCGCCGCACATGGCGAAATAGCCGAAGCCATAGCCCTTGCGCAGAACGACCGAAATCCGCGGCACGGTGGCATGGCCGAGCTCGTGCACCAGTTTGGCGCTGCGCCGGCCCAGCATGCTGCGCTCGGCCGACGAGCCGATCGAGAAGCCCGGCACGTCGACCAGGTAGATCAGCGGCAGTCCGAACGCATCGCACATCGCGACGAAATGGGCGCCCTTCTCGCAGGCCGGCGCGTCCAGCATGCCGCCCAGCCGTTGCGGCTGGTTGGCAATGAAACCGACAGGACGGCCGGCGAGACGGGCGAAACTGGTCACCAGATTGGCGGCGAACCGCGGCTTGATCTCGAACGTGCTATCGCGATCGGCGATGGCTGCGATGACGCGGCGCACGTCATAGCCCTTGCGCGTGTTGGCCGGCACGATGTCGAGCAGCGCCTCCTCCCGCCGGTCCGGCGGATCGTCCGTCGGCAGCACCGGCAGGGCGCAGCGGGCGTTGCCCGGCAGGTACGACAGGAAGCGGCGAACGGCCGCCAGCGCCGCCTCCTCGCTGTCGCAGGCGAGGTCGGCGAGCCCCTGCCGGCCGGCCTGGATATCCGCGCCGCCCATCTCCTGCGCGTCGAAATCCTCGCCGATGCCGGCCTTGACGAGAGCCGGGCCGGCCAGCCCCATGGTGGACTGGCCGCGCACCATGACGACGAAATCCGCCATCCCGGCATAGTTGGTCGGGCCGGCGAAACCGGCGCCGAGCATGGCCGCCACCATCGGCACCCAGCCGGACATCCGCGCGACATCGTGGAACATGGGGTTGGCATTGGCGAAATGCCGTAAATCCTGGCCGTCCTGAATACGATGGCCACCGCCATCGAGCAGCAGAACCAGCGGCAGGCCCTGCTGCAGCGCCTGCGCCACCGCGCGCCGCAGCTTGGCGCTGCCCAGCACGCCGCTGCTGCCGCCGAACACCGTGAAATCCTGCGCCGCGACGATCGCCCAGCGTCCGTCGATGCGGGCCGCGCCGGTGATCATGCCGTCCGCGGGAGCACGCTCCCCCAGTGCCTCGTCGCGCACCAGTCCACCCATCTCGGTGAAGGTGCCGGCGTCGCACAGCAGCGCCAGCCTTTCCCGCGCGGTGAATGCGGCGCGCTTGCGCTGGCGCGCGACCGCCTCCGGCCGGCTGTCGTCCGTCAACTCGCGCCGGGCCGCCTCCACCGCGGCCAGACGCTCGCGGCTGTCGGCGTCAACCGCTATGCGCCGGGTCGATCCATCGCTCGCCCGCGCGTCACCAAGGCTCGTCATGGCGTTTCCTTCCGCAGCACGCGCTCGAACAGCGCGATCAGATCCAGTTCCGCCACGCGCAGCCGCTTCTCGTCGCCATCCGTCAGGAACTGGACCGCAACGCCGCGCACCGACGCGAATATCAAGGCGGCGTAACGATCCGGTTCGATCGCCGGGTCGACCTCGCCCAGCGCCTGGGCGTCGGCGATCGCGCCGGCAAATCCGGCATGGAAGGTCTGGCCGAGCGCCGCCATGCGCGGCCGCAGCCCGGGGATCATTCCGCCGGCATCGGCATACAGGTGATGCAGGGCGCGCGTCGCCTCCGGCCCCCCGACCGCGCCATCGAGATGCTGGGAAATGCGGGCGGCGATCTCGGCCATGCCACGCCTGCCTTGCAGCCGCTCGGCGAGCCGGCGGTGAAACCATACTTCGATCTGCAGCACGACGGCCTCGAGGAACCGCAGCTTGCTGCCGAACCGTTCCGCCGGCAGCCCGCGGCTGTAACCGGCTGCCTCGCCGATCTGGGCCAGGCTGGTGCCGCCGGTGCCTTGCGCCGCGATCAGCTTGATGCCTGCGGCGATCAGGCGCCGGTCGGACTCGGCACGCCGCGCCTCCTGCGTCAGCCGCGGGGGACGGTGCATCGTGGGGACGGGGGCCATGGCGGATGACATGTTACTTGCTCGTTGACCAGCAAGTGCTACCATGCGTTCAGACGGCCGGCAATCGGGCGATAAAAAGCGTCGGGGAAGAAATGGATCTGGACATCATCCCGAGTGGGCTTGCGGCCGGCAGCCTGTATGCGCTGGTCGCGGTCGGCTTCAATATCCTCTACCGCCCGACCAACGTGTTCAATTTCGCCCAGGGCGACCTCGTGATGCTGGGCGCCATGACGAGCGCCAGCGCGATCGCCGCGGGGTTTCCCTGGTTCGCCGCGTTGCTCGCCGCGGCCGGGTTGGTCGGGGTCATTGGCCTGGCCGAAAATGTGGTCGCCGTGGCGCCGGTCGTGCGCCGCTCGTCGGTCAGCCATGCCTGGATCATATCGACGCTCGCCTACTCCCTGATCATCGACAACCTGGTCGGCCATGTCTGGGGACCCGACCCGATCCGCGTCGATCCGCCCTGGCCGTTCTCGGTCACCAGTTTCATGCTCGCCGGTATGCGGACCAGTTCGTATCAACTGGCACTGATCGTGATGACCGGCGTGATGATCCTGGGGATCGAGCAGTTCTACCGCACGCGCGCCGGCAAGGCGGTGCGCGCCGTGGCCGAGGACCGCGACGCCGCCTTGCTGCGCGGCATCAACCCCGATGCGCTCAGCCGATGGTCGTTCTTCCTCGGCGCCGGCTTCGCCGCGATGACCGGGCTGCTGGCCTCGCCGACGATGTATGCCTCCACCCAGCTCGGCCCGTCGCTGCTGGTGAAGGGGTTCGAGGCGGCGGCGGTCGGCGGCATCGGCAACAACCGTGGCGCGCTGATCGCCGGCTGGATCCTCGGCCTGGCCGAGGCGTTCGGCGGCTCGGTGCTGTCGCCCGGCTATCAGGCGGCCTCCACCTTCGTGTTGCTGCTGGTGATCCTGCTGATCCAGCCGCGCGGCCTGTTCGGTGCGCCGGAGATGCGCAGTGTCTGAGCACATCGTCGCCGCGCCGCGGCAGCAGGTTCGCGCGTCGGGATGGCTGGCCTTCGCGACGGCGGCGGGGCTCGTGCTGGTCTTTCCGATCGTTGCCCACAGCGACTACCGGCTGTATCTCGGCACCCAGGTGGCGATCTATCTGCTGGTCGCGATGGGGCTCAATCTGCTCAGCGGCTATGCCGGCCAGCCGTCGCTGTGCCATGGCGCGCTGCTGGCCGTCGGCGGCTATGTCACCGCGCTCGCCACCACCGATCACGGCTGGAGCTTCTGGCCGGCGGCGCTGGCCAGCATGGGACTGACCGCCGCCGCCGGGGCGTTGATCGCGCTGCCGGCGTTCCGGGTCTCCGCCTGGTATTTCGCCCTCATCACCCTGGCTTTCGCCGATGTCGTCGGCGGCATGCTGGTCGAGTGGGGCGGTCTGACCCACTCCTTCGCCGGCGTCGTCGGCATCCCGATGCCGGCCCTGCTCGGCCATACGCTGTCGGCCGCCGAATTGTTCTGGCTGGTCTCGGCGGTGGACATCGCCTGCTTCCTGATGATCGCCAACCTGATCCGCGGCCGCTTCGGCCGCGGCTTCGCGGCGCTGCGCGACAACGAACCCGCAGCGCGCGCCAGCGGCATCTCGCTGATCGGGCTGAAGATGTTCGCCTTTGTCGTCAGCGCCGCCATCACCGGCCTCGCCGGGGCGTTCTACGCCGTGCAGAAGACCGTGATCACGCCGGACGATTTCACGCCGGAGGTGTCGATCTTCTTCCTCGTCGTCGTCGTTCTGGGCGGCAGCGGCCGCCTGTGGGGCCCATTGATCGGCACGCTCGCCTTCTTCGTGGTGCCCGAACTGCTGACCAGCCTGCAATCCTGGCGCCTGCTGATCTACGGCATCGTGCTGCTCGCGCTCATGCTTTTCGCCCCCCATGGGCTGGAGGGCACGTTGCGGTCCGCATGGCGCAAGCTGATCCGGCCGCGCGACGCGCGTCCGGCAACGGCGCCGGAGGCCACGGCCGCCCCGGCCGGCGAGGCCGGCCGGGACGGCATGGCGGTAACGATCACCGGCCTGGTGAAGCGGTTCGGAGGCGTCACGGCGCTGGACAACATCGATCTCCAGATCGAGGCCGGCAGCGTCCACGCCATCGTCGGGCCGAACGGTTCCGGCAAGACCACGATGCTGAACATGATCTGCGGCTTCTTCAAACCGGACGAGGGCTCGATCCGGCTGGACGCCACGGACGTCGTCGGCCGCGCCACCGCCCGCATCGCCCGGCTCGGCGTCGGGCGCACGTTCCAGACGCCGAAGCTGCTGCCGGAACTGAGCGCCACCGCCAACGCGATGCTCGGCGCCTATGCCGCCGAGCGCGCCAGCACCGCGGAGGTGGCGATCTGGGCGCCCCGCGCCGCCCGCGAACATGCGTCGCTGTCGGCCCGGGCGCGGTATTTCCTCGGCTTCGTCGGTCTCGGCGACCGGGTGAACGAGCCGGCCGGCGAGCTTCCGCACGGCCAGCAGCGCCTGGCCGAGATCGCCCGCGCCCTGATGGGCCAGCCACGGCTGCTGCTGCTCGACGAACCCGCCGCCGGGCTGTCGCTGTCGGAGATCGACCGCCTGGGCGCCCTGATCCGATCGATCGCCGGCCTCGGGGTCACCGTCGTCATCGTCGAGCATCACCTCGACCTGGTCGCCGATATCTGCCGTCGCGTCACCGTGCTCGACCGCGGGCGCGTGCTGGCCGAGGGCACGCCCGATAGCGTGTTCCGCGATCCCGCGGTGGTCAGCGCCTATATGGGCGTCCGGCCGCTCGCCGACGCACAGGTGCCGGCGTGACGGCGCGGCTCCAGGTCGAGGCGATCGATGTCGGCTACGGCCATGTGGGCGTGCTGCAGCAGGTCAGCATCGATGTTCCCGCCGGCAGCATCGTCGCCCTGGTCGGCAGCAACGGCGCCGGCAAGAGCACCCTGCTGCGCGCCATCTCCGGCCTGCTGAAGCCGAGCCGTGGCCGCATCGTGCTCGACGGCGCCGACATCGCCGGCCTGCGCCCGGACCGCATCGTGGATGCCGGCGTGCTGCATGTCGCCGAGGGGCGCCGGCTTTTCCGCCAGCAGAGCGTGGCCGACAATCTGGAACTCGGCCTCTACGGATCCCGCCTCGGCCGCGCCGGCGAGGACGAACGCTACCGGCTGGTGTTCGACCTGTTCCCGATCCTCGGCGAGCGCCGGCAATCGCGCGCCGGCGTGCTGTCGGGCGGCCAGCAGCAGATGCTGGCGATCGCCCAGGCGCTGATGCGCGATCCGCGGGTGCTGATGCTCGACGAGCCCTCGCTCGGCCTGGCGCCGGTCATCGTCGACCAGGTGCTGGACGTGATCGTCCGTCTGCGCGCCGCCGGAACGACCATCGTGCTTGTCGAGCAGATGGTGGAACGCGCCCTGGAAATCGCCGACTATGCCTACGTGTTGCAGAATGGCCGGATCGCCGGTCACGGTCCGGCGGCCACGTTGGCGGCCAGCGACCTCGTCAAGAATGCCTATATCGGCACAGGACATGGTTAGGGGAGAAACGAACATGAACCGCATTCGGAACATCGACCGTCGTGGGCTGCTGGCCGGCGCCGCCGGCGCGCTCGCCGCCGGGGTCACGCTGCGCCGCGCCAGGGCCGAGGAGGTCGTGCGCATCGGCTGGATCCGGCCCACCACGGGCAGGCTCGCCAGTTCCTTCGCCCCGCTCTATGTCGGCGGCCTCATCGCCGTCGATGAAATCAATGCGGCCGGCGGCATCCTGGGCCGGCGCATCGAGCGGGTGGAGGAGGACGACGAGGCCTCGCCGGCCAAGGAACCCGCCATCATGCGCAAGCTGCAGGATGCCGGCGTCAATCTGATCTGCGGCCCGACCGGTTCGTCCCAGTCGCTGTCGGCCTTGGCCGTGGGGCGCAGCGCGAACATCGTTCAGGCCGTCTATGCCAACGCCGCCGAGGTAGGCGACGGCACGAAATACCCGACGAACTTCCAGTTCTGCTTCAACACCGTGCAGGAAGCGAACACGGTCCTCGGCTATATGATCAACAAGCTCGGCATCAAGAAGATCGGCATCCTGCAGGAGAGCACCGCGTTCGGCGAGCAGGCCACCGCCGCCTCTCGCACCGTGCTGGACCAGGCCGGTTTGAAGCCCACGGACGTGCAGGTCTATCCGCTGACCGCGCCGGATCTGACGCCCTATATCGCCAACCTGCGCAAGTCCGGCGCGGAAGGCATCGTGATGTGGACCGCCAACACGCCGCAGGCGGCCGCGGTCTTCAACGCATTGTCGTCGCAGCAATGGTTTCCACCGATCTGCGGCCATAACGGCCTGATGTCGGCCTCACTGCTCAAGCTGGTGCCGGAAGAGGCGCTGAAGAACGTCTATTCCGTCCATTTCCGCAGCCTGTCCTTCACCGAGACCGAAAACCCCGGCCCGGCGCAGCAGGCCTTCGCCACGAAGCTGCACGCCTATCCGGAGGCGGAGGATGGCGCGGCCGCGGTGGCGGCGGCGCCATATTATGATTTTCTGCATCTGCTGAAGCAGACCATCGAGGCCGAAAAGAGCTTCGATCCGCAGAACATCCGCCGCGCGCTGGATAGCACGACCAACTATTCGGGCCTGCTGGGCACCTACGGCTTCACGCCGTCGCATCATACCGGCCTATCGGCCGATGCGTTGTGCATGGCGACCGTTCTGTCGCTGAAGGACAAGCGGTCGCAGTGGTGCTTTCGCGAGCGCGCGCCGTAGAACGATGGATGGCCCGCCGCGGGGTCAGTTCTTGTGCTCGCGCTGCTCCTCCTTGACGAGTATGGCGAGCAGCCGGTTCTGCCGTTCCAACAAGGCGATCAGGTGCTTGCAGCAATCGTCGCCGATGCCGCCGCCAGGAGTGCCGCCACCGGGCGGGCGCAGCCAGCCCTCGACATATTTGGACAGAACCGCCTCTCGGGTCACCGGTTCATGGTCGTGGCTGTGGCCGGTCGCCCGGAAGGTGAACACATAGCTGCCGGCAACCGCCGTGTGGGTGAACAAGGCGGCGTATTCCCCATCATCGGCGGCGCCGTCCTGGTGCGCGCCGTCGTCGCGCAGGGTCATGGACCAGGTCTGCCCGCCGGGTGCCACCGCCTGGACCGTGACGACGCAACCGAGCACCGGCAGGCCGGCTTCGCTGACCATGCCGGTCAGCAGGATCGGGTCGCCGACCTGCACCGGGTTGGGCGTGACGTAGGGCTGCAGGCGGAAATTCGAGCCGGCGCCGATCGCGATGCCGTATTCGATCGGGTTCTTCGTCTCCTTGCAGTCCGAGGGCCGGAAGCCGAGGCGCTTATCGTCCCCCCGATGCGGGTTGCCGGTGCAGGCCAGTCCGTCGTGGCGGATGACGACTTTCCATCGCCCCGCATAGCGGTCCGGCTCCTTGGGCGGCAGCCGGAAATCCAGGAAGCGGGACGTATTGGTGAAACCGCTGCGCAGCTGGAACCCTGGCGGGAGCAGGTTGGCGTCGACGATTTCTCCCTTTGGACTTTCGAGGAAGAACGGCAGGCGGATGCCCCTCAGGTCGTACATGACCACCATGGCGCCCATGTCGCCGCGCAGCAGGTCGAATTCGATGATCTGGGTCTGGCCGGGATAGATCACGTAATCGGGGTCGGAGATCGTCGCGAAGTCGACCATATCCATGTAGATCTGGGTGAAATACTTCATGAGCTGGAAGGCGAGTTTCGGCTGGGTCGGGTCGGCCACCAGGTACTGTCCGCCCGCGCCGCTGGACAGCGTTGCCAACTGGTTGAGATCGATGTCCTGGCCGGTGCCCACGCCCACGGCGAACACCTTGACATCGCTGGGCGGCGCGAAGGGGTGGGTAGCCACCGTGGCCGGCGGAGGCGTGGGGTTCAGCGCCTGAATGCCGGTCACCGTATAGAACAGGCCATCGTCCGGATTGAGATAGGCGGTGTTATCCATGCCGTCGGTCAGCACGATCAGCGTCTTTTTCAGCACCGCCGGCGCCGGACCGACGCGTGGGACCTGGAACTGCTTCAGCCCTGTCATCGCACCGGCGGCGATGGCCGTATTGCCGCCCGGCGCCAGGTTGGTGGCGTTGATCTGACCGGCAATGGTCGTCTGGTTGGCGGATGTAACGGCCTGCATGGTTTGGTAATTGTCGGCCGTGGTGCTGAATCGGGTGACGCCCAGCCGGTTGCCGAGGTCGGGCGGGATGAGTTGGGCCAGTAACTGCCCGGCCTGCACCACTGCGCCGGTCTTGTTGCCGCCTCCCGGGATCGCGGCGCCCATGCTGCCGGACTTGTCGAACACCGCTGCCACGTCGACCACGTTGCCGGCGACGATGTTGGCCGTGAGCGTCAGGGGGAAGGTGAGCGGCGCCAAGGGATCGTTGTGGTTGCCTATGGTAAGGGTAGCGTTGACCGCGCCGAGCGAATGGGCGGGATCGGCGAAGAGCGCGACTGCCACCAGGACCTCCCCCGGTCCGGCCGCGCCGCCGCACGGATGCACCGGCAGTACGGGCGGATAGGTGTGCGCGGGGAAATCCACGTCGGTGATGGAATTCGACGATTTCAGGATACCGAACAG
Organism: uncultured Alphaproteobacteria bacterium; assembly: GCA_963839645.1. Lineage (GTDB taxonomy): Bacteria > Pseudomonadota > Alphaproteobacteria > Acetobacterales > Acetobacteraceae > PALSA-911. Next base: position 976,363 of record CAWIVZ010000008.1, read on the forward strand.
CGCCGCGTCGGGCCCTGAAAGGGTGGCGGTGAAGGTCAGCGGCCCATCCCCGGTGTTGGTGACCGTGATGAAACGGACAGTACCGATAGCCCTGGCCCAGGTCCCCGAAGGCAAAGGCCGGAACCGGGTTGGTCGGCACGCCGATGGTGGCGTTGGGGATGCATCCCTCGCCTTGCAGGGTGATCGTCTTGGTGACGCCGGCCGCGGGGGGCGTTCCGGTGACGCTGATCGTCTGCGATACCGCGCCTTCCGCCGTCGGTGTGAAGGTCACGGAGATCGGCTGCGACAGGCCGCAGCCCAGCGTGCCGGCAACGCCGGTCCACTGGAAGGGCGAGCCGGCCGGAGGCGGGCTGACGCTGAAATTGATCGGCACATCGCCGGTGTTGGTGATCGTGACGGTTTTGGCAGGCGGCGTGGTGCCAACCTGGATATGGCCGAAATCGGTCGGGGTGGGCGTGAAGGTGAAGGCCGGCACCGCGGCGACGGCCTTGCCCGAGCATACCAGCTTGTCATCGCCCTTGGCCGGGGTCCGGGTGATCGGCATGTTGACGTTGTTGAAGCTGCCGACGGCCCCGGGGGCGAAAGTGACGCTGACGGTAACGGTGTGACCGGGGTCGATGTCGATCGGGAATGCCGGCGCCGGCGTGGTCAGGCTGTACGGGCCAGACGCACCGATCGCGTTCACGGTTATGCAGTCCGTGCCGTTATTCTTGAGGGTGAAGACCTTGGTGGATGGCGGCTGCGGGCAGCCGCCGACCTTGACGTCGGAGAAGGTCTGCGGGCCTGGCAGCACCTGCAACTGGCCCTCGGGGATGGGACAGGGGCCGCCGATGATCGTGCCGCCGTCCTTGATCTGGACAGCCGTGCCTGTAGCCTCGCCGATGAGCTGTCCCGTGGGCGAGTAGGGGCCGGGGCCCGCGCAGATCAGCTTGCCGTTGTCGCTGCGGAATATCCCGAGACCCGAGACGACGCCGAACCCGGGCGACCCGGTGGACGCACCGACCATGCAGGCGGTTCCGGAGTTCGCACTGAATTGCAAAAAGGGCAGCGTATTCGAGCTGCTAGCCGAGACAAAGAGCAGCTGGACCGCGGTTATGCTCGGTGCCGTGAAATCAATGATCGACAGGAACCGGTTGCCGAGGCCCGGCCCATTGTCGGTCTGCAACACGGCCAGGAAGTTCCCGGTGCCGAAGAATTGATGCCGGACGGTCTGATTGGCGACCGGCGTGATGAACATCGTTCCGTTCGGACCGGTGATGGTCAGTGTGCCGGCGCTATAGGAGACGGATCGCCCCGGTTTCGACTCGTTGAAATTGTTCCAGATGCCCTGGCTGGAGTTGAAGAAAAGGCCCGCCTGGATGGAGATCGGCGTGCATGCCATGGACACGTACTCCCTTCAATAAGCGCAGCGGATGCTGCGCTGAAACGGCTGCCGGGGCTTGATCGCCACGGATCCGTTCTCGTTATTCCGAGGCATCTCAATCATTTTTCGCAAGGAACGCAAGGAACTCTTTACGGGCTCGCATAAAGGTTCGTTCATGTCCGGACGTTTCTCCGATCACCATGATCGCGACTGATGGCGGTGAACCGCCCCGGGTTTGTCGGCAATCGTAATCAGGATGCAGGCTCGGAGTCTCCCGCCCCAGGCTTGTCTGCGACATCCCCCAAGACAGCCTGTGTCGGCATAGAGCATGATCCGCGCCACCGGGCGCATGGCTCATACTTTATCCCTCGGTTTGGGCGAGCGACTTTATCCGATCAGATAACTCCATCTGATCGGGCGTTGCTCGAGTATTTGGAATACGGGTGCCTGACCTCCGCGCTGGCTTGGAGGCCGTTGATCGCGTGTGGCGGATCGGCCGGGATTGCCAGAGCGTTACGGCGGGCAGCCGGGCCATTGTCACCGTGTCGCGCGCAATCTCGCGGATGCCGGCGACTACCCTGAAAGGCGTGAACGCGACCGGCCGCGCAAGGAAAACCATTGGCCATGTATTGGCTCACAGCTTGCACACGATCGGCTGGCCGCTTGAAATCCCTTGGCGTCCCGTAGGGGATTCGAACCCCTGTTACCGCCGTGAGAGGGCGGTGTCCTAGGCCTCTAGACGAACGGGACAAGAGGGTCGCGCTGGGTAACCGAACGCGGGCTGGCGGTCAAGCTTCGGTGTTGGGCGCGCGGTGGTGGAGCCGGGGGACTTCAGGCGGGCGCGGCGTCGGAGATGAAGAAGCCGGGGGTGGTCTGGCCGTTCCATTCTTCCGCGCGCAGATGGCCGGCGAGGTTCAGGGGAAGGCCGTCGCGGTTCAGCAGGGCGTCGGACAGGGCGCCTTCGCGGGCGCGGAACATCAGGGCTTTCAGGCGGGGGCCGCCGCCCTCGCCTTCCACGAAGGCGCGGATGGTGTTGCCCTCCTTGCCGATGCGCTCGGCGCGGACAACGCGGGCGCGGGGCAGGACGAAGACCGGTTCCTCGTTGCCGTTGCCGAAGGGGGCGAGGTGCTGCAGCTGGCGGGCGAGTTCGGTGGTGGCGCCCGGGACCGACAGCGTGGCCTCCACCGCCAGGTCGGCGGCGGCGGGCAGGTCGGCGGCGGCGGCGAGGCGTTCATCCAGGAAGGCGTGGAAGTCGCCCAGCCGGTCGGCCCGCAGCGAAAAGCCGGCGGCCATGGCGTGGCCGCCGCCGGTGAGCAGCAGGCCGTGCTGGCGGGCGGCGATCACCGCGCCGCCGAGGTCGATGCCGCCGACCGAGCGGCCGGAGCCCTTGGCGATGCCGTCGGCGACGGCGGCGACGCAGGCGGGGCGGTTGAAGCGTTCCTTGATGCGCCCGGCGACGATGCCGACGACGCCGGGATGCCAGTCCGCACCGGCGACCAGCAGGGCCGGGTGGCCGGCTTCGGACTGGCGTTCGGCCTCGGCCATCGCGGTTTCCAGCATGGAAAGCTCGACCTCCTGGCGCTGGCGGTTCACCGCGTCCAGCGTGGCGGCGAGCGAGCGGGCCTCGATGGGGTCCTCGCACAGCAGCAGGCGGACGCCGAGATCGGCCTCGCTGATGCGCCCGGCGGCGTTGATGCGCGGGCCAAGGGCGAAGCCGCAGGTGAAGGCGGTGGGGCGGTCCTTCGCCTGCGCCACGTCCAGCAGGGCGGCGATGCCGGGGCGGGCGCGCCTGGCCATCACCTTCAGGCCCTGGGTGACCAGGGCGCGGTTCAGGCCGGTGAGCGGCATGACGTCGCAGACGGTGGCGAGCGCCACGAGGTCGAGCAGGGCCAGCAGGTCGGGCTCCGGGCGGGTCTGGAAGAACCCCTGGCGGCGGAGCGTGCGGAGGAGGGCGACGGCGGTGAGGAAGGACACCGCGGCGGCGCAGAGCGTGCCCAGGCCGGAAGCTGTCGTCCAGGCGGTTCGGGTTGACGGTGGCGCGGATCGGCGGCGGCGCGCCCTCGATCTTGTGGTGGTCCAGCACGATCACGTCGGCCTGGTTGTGCACCACGGCCAGGGCGTCGGCCGCGGCGGTGCCGCAGTCGACGCAGACGATCAGCCTGGCCCCCTGCCCCACCAGCGCGCGCAGGGCCGGGCCGTTCGGGCCGTAGCCCTCGGTCAGGCGGTCGGGCACGTGGTAGACGACCGGGCAGCCGAGGGCGCGCAGCAGGCCGATCATCAGGGCGGAGCTGGCGGCGCCGTCGACGTCGTAGTCGCCGAACACGCCGACGGTTTCGCCGTGGCGCACGGCGTGGGCCAGGCGTTCGGCGGCGGCGTCCATGTCGGTCAGCGCCGAGGGGTCGGGCAGCAGGGCGCGCAGCGTCGGGTCGAGGAAATTGGCGGCGTCCTCGATCCCGACCTGGCGGGCGGCCAGCAGGCGGCCGACGATTTCCGGCAGGCCGAGGCGCTGGGCGATGCCGAGTGCGACGCGGTCCTCGCCGGTGCGCCAGATCCAGCGCCGGCCGCTCAGGCTGCGGCCGACGCCGAGGACGAGCTCGGTCAGGGGAAGGCGCCTAGGTGGGGGTCCAGGTCTTCTTGGTGAAGTTGTGGTGCCCCTCGATGTAGCGGACCGTGCCGGACTTGCTGCGCATGACGATGGAATGGGTGATGGCGCCGTGGCCGAAGCGCTTCACGCCGCGCAGCATGGCGCCGGAGGTGACGCCGGTGGCGGCGAACATCACGTCGCCCTTGGCCATTTCCGCGATGGTGTATTTCTGGTTCGGATCGTTGATGCCCATGGAACGGGCGCGGGCGATCTGCTCGTCGTTCTCGTACAGCAGCCGGCCCTGCATCTGGCCGCCGATGCAGCGCAGGGCGGCGGCGGCGAGCACGCCCTCCGGCGCGCCGCCGGAGCCGAGATAGATGTCCACCTCACTGTCGGGCGTCGCGGTGGCGATCACGCCGGCGACGTCGCCGTCGCTGATCAGCATGATGCGGGCGCCGGCCTCGCGGCATTTGGCGATCAGTTCCTTGTGGCGGTCGCGGTCGAGGATGCAGGCCATCAGGTCGGAGACGTCGCATTTCTTGGCGCGGGCCAGGTTGCGCAGGTTTTCGCCGACCGGGGCGTCGATATCGACCACGACCTTCCGGCAGGCCGCCGCCGACGGCGATCTTTTCCATGTAGATGTCGGGGGCATGCAGGAAGCCGCCGCGCTCGGCCAGGGCCACGGTGGCGATGGCGTTCGGGCCGCCCTTGGCGGTGAGGGTGGTGCCTTCCAGCGGATCGACGGCGATGTCCATGGCGGGACCGCCGCGGCCGACCTTCTCGCCGATGAACAGCATCGGCGCCTCGTCCATCTCGCCCTCGCCGATCACCACGGTGCCGTCGATCTGCACGGTGTCGAAGGATTTGCGCATGGCTTCCACCGCGGCGCCGTCGGCGTCGTTCTTCTTGCCGAGGCCGATCCAGCGCGAGGCCGCGAGTGCTGCCGCCTCGGTCACGCGGACCAGCTCCAGGGCGAGGTTGCGGTCGGTGACCGCCAACTCGGCGGCGGACAGGGTGGTGCTCATGGCGCGTTTCTCCGGATTTTCGCGAGTGACTCGGTTGATCGGGCGCAGGTTAGACGATTTCGGCCGAGGCCATAACCGGGCCGATCATTGACAGCGATGGGTGGGGCGCCGGTAGTCTTTCCTTTGAAAAAGCTCGGGGGCGTCGGATGAACCATCTGAACAGGCCGGATGCGATCGCGCGCGCGCGGCAGTTGCAGCCGGCGATCGAGGCGCATGCCGATGAGCTGGAGCGGACGAAGCGCATCCCCGAAAAATTGCTGAACGAGTTGCACCAGGCGCGGGTGTTCCGCCTGCTGATGCCGCGCTCCGTCGGCGGCGACGAGATCGAGCCATGGACCTATCTGCGGGCGGTGGAGGAGGTCGGGCGGGCGGACGCGTCGGTGGCATGGAACATGTTCGTGGCCAATTCCTCGGCGCTGATCGCGCCGTTCCTGGAGCTGGAGCCGGCGCGGGCGATCTTCACCGATCCGCGCACGGTGGTGGCGTGGGGGCCGCCGAATGCCTGCCAGGCGAAGGCGGTGCCGGGGGGGTATCAGGTGAGCGGGCGCTGGAGTTTCGCTTCCGGCTGCCGGGCGGCGAACTGGATGGGGGCGCATTGCCAGGTGGTGGAGCCGGACGGGTCGCTGCGGCTGAACCATCTGGGCCGGCCGGCGATCCGAACGCTGCTGTTTCCGGCGGAACAGGCACGGCTGGAGGATACCTGGAACACGATCGGGCTGCGCGGCACGGCGAGCGATTCCTATTCGGTGTCGGATGTGTTCGTGCCGGAGGCGTTCAGCTCCACCCGCGAGGACCCGACGCTGCGGCGCGATCCGGGGCGGCTGTATGCGTTTCCGATGCAGGGGATTTATGCCGTGGGCGTGTCGGGCGTGGCGATCGGCACCGCGCGGGCGATGCTGGAGGCGTTCCGGGAACTGGCCGGCGGCAAGGTGCCGCGCGGGCTGAAGCGGCTGGCCGACAGCCCGGTGGTGCATGCGGATTTGGCGCGCAACGAGGCGAAGCTCGGCTCCGCGCGGGCCTATCTGAGCGAGACGCTGCGCGAGATCTGGGAGCGGGTGGAGGGCACCGAGATCATCGCCATTCCCGACCGGGCGCGGGTGCGGCTGGCCTGCGCGCACGCGATCCAGGCGGCGATGGAGGTGGCGGACTACGCGTACAAGGCGGCGGGGACAGATTCGATCGTGCCGGGTTCGCCGTTTGAGCGGCGGTTTCGCGACATCCATACCGTGGTGCAGCAGATCCAGGGCCGCGCGGCGCATTTCGAGGCGGTGGGGGCGATCCTGTTCGGCCAGATCCCGGAGACGGGGTTTCTGTAGGCTTCGGCGGCAGCGAAGCGAATCGTTTGATAAGGGATATTTTCACCTGTAGGAATTGCAGGGTCGGAACGGGCTTGGCTGCAACCTGCCAAAAGGGGTCACAGGATATGAACATGAAAACGATTTCCGCGTTCTCCGCCGCCTTCGCGCTGTTCGCGGTGCTGGCGCTGCCGGCGCCGGCGCAGGCCGGGGAGACCTGCAAGGCGACCGCGGCGGAGAAGAAGCTGGCCGGCGCCGCGATGACCAGTTTCATGAAGAAATGCGAGAAGGACGCGGCCGCGACGTGTTCCACGGCGGCTGCCGACAAGAAGCTGTCGGGCGCGGCGAAGAACAGCTTCACGAAGAAATGCGTGAAGGACGCCGTCGGCGGCTGACGGCTTCGCCGGACATGGAACCGATGAGGCGAGCGCCGGGGCGCTCGCCTCTTTTCGTTCCTACCGCGTGAAGCCCTGCAGTTCCTCCTTCACCCAGGCGATCGCCTGGTCGGGCGACTTGCCGGAAACCAGCTTCGCCACCATCGTCGGGATCGTGCCGCGGCTGAACATCTGCACCGCGATGTCATTCGGGCCCGAGGAGCCGGTGATATAGTATTCCGCCTGGTGCCAGGGGCGGACAGGATAGTTGTAGACGGTACCTTTGGGCGGCTCGACCTCGCCCCAGATCGGGAAGTTCGACATCGATTTCGAAGGCGGGAATGTCGTAACCGATCACCGCCGTGCAGAGGGCTTCCTGCTGCTTGCGGTCGGCCAGGAAATGGATCAGGTCCTTGGCCGCCGACTTGTTCTGGGCGAACTCCCAGACCCCCCAGTAGGTACGGCCGCATCGGCACCATGCGGCCCTTCGGGCCCTTCGGGTTCGGGAAGGTCCAGCAATCCGCCGCCACCGCCGGCGCATCGCGCTTGGCCACCGCCCAGGCCGAGGGCGGGTTGAAGATCAGCGCCGACTTGCCGGAGATCAGTGCGCGGTTGTTGGACGCATCGTCGTAGCTGACGGTTTCCGGCGGCAGGAAGGCAACCAGCTTCTGGGCGTATTCCAGCGCCGCGCGCACGGCCGGGGTATCGGCCGTGATGTTGCCCTTGGCATCCACCAGGTCGGCCCCCATGGCGCCGAAGATCGCGCCCCAGGTCTGCACCGAGTCTGTGGTGGTGCCGCAGCCGAGGGCGAACGGATAGCCCGCCTTGTGACAGGCCTCGGCCGCCTTCAGGAAGGTATCGTAGGTCCAGTCCGCGGCCTCGGGCGGCTTGACCTCGTGCGCCGGGTAGAGTGCCTGCACGTCGATGCCGGCATATTGCTTCAGCATGCTGATCCGCGCGCAACTGGTCAGCGGAGCCGAGCCGCTGCCGGTCGGCACCGCCATCCAGTGGCCCTTGACCGTGCCCAGATGCTCGAAGGCGTGGGCGACCGGGCCGTTGGCGGCGATCAGGGATTTCATCACGTCGTCCAGCGGAATCAGGTGATCGGCGAACTGGTGCACCGTCCACATGTCGAAGGCATAGGCGTCGTGGCCGGTGCGCGCCTGGGCCTCGGCGGCCATCGTCAGGTTGATCTTGCCGCCGTTCGCGGTGAGGAAGTCGGCCTGGACCTCGACCTTGTTCTTGTCCGACCATTCCTGGATCAGCTTGCGCATCGCGTCGTTGCCGGCGGGGACCCAATGATCCCAGAACACCATCGACAGCTTGCCGGCGGCGCCGGCGGTACGGATATGCACGAGCGGCAGGGCGGCCGATGCGGCAGCGAGCTTCAGCGTATTTCTGCGTGAAAGGGAACGCGATGGGCGGCGTAGCTTCGTCATGAACATACTCTCCCTGTTCGGCCGGATTGCTTCCGGCCGATTTTTTCGGAATCTCGCGGGGTTCGCCGCGATCAGGCCACCCGCGGCAGCGCTTTCCGAGGGCCGGTCCGCTGGATCCACCACATGAGTGCGGCGGGAGTATGCCGCAGGTCGGCGGCAGCTATCGACAAAAATCCGCGCCTTACCGGAATATAAGAAGCTACTCGGCCGCGAGCACCTGCGCGGTGGTGGGGCCGTCGCATCTGGTGGTGGTGCGGCGGAGGTCGCGCACCTCCGCCATGTCGGCGTAGCGGCGCACGCGGTGCATGGTGGCCCGGTTGTCCCACATCACCAGGTCGCCGACGCGCCAGACATGGGCGTAGACGAACGGGCGCTGCGTCGCGTGCTCCATCAGGTCGCGGATGAAGGCGCGCGCCTCCGGCACCGGCCAGCCGACGATGGTGCCGATGTGGGAGGACAGGTACAGCACCTTGCGGCCCGAGCCGGGATGGGTGGTTACCAGGCGGTGGCGCACCGGGCGGAGCTTGTCCTGGTGCTCCCTGGGGAAGGCGTCGAAGCCGAGTTCGGCGCGGGAGAAGGCGATCGAGTGCTCGGTGATCAGGTCCTCGATCTCGGCCTTGGTCTTGGCGTCCAGCGCGTCGTAGGCGGCGCGCATGTCGGCGAATTCGGTGTTGCCGCCCGCGCCCGGGATGACGCGGGCGGAGAGCAGGGAGTAGCGGGCGGGGATGGCGCGGAACGAGGCGTCGGAGTGCCAGAGGCGATTGCCGAGGGAGCTCAGGCGCCTGGCGTCGTCGCGGGCGCGGACCTGGTTGTGTTCGTCGAGGTTGGAGACGTCGGCCATCTGCACGGCGAGGCGGAGTTCCTCGGGCTTGCTCATCTCGCCCAGGGAGGAGACTTCCAGCTCGCCGAAATGGCGGCTGAAATCCATCTGCTGTTCGTCCGTGATGTGCTGGTCGTGGAAGACCAGGACGCCGTATTGGTCCATGCCGGCTTCGATCTGTTTGGCCTGTTCGGGGGTGATCGGGTCTGGACAGGTCGATGCCGGAGACCTCACCGACGAAGTGCGGGTGGAGCGGTTGGATCTGCATGGGGATTACTCCGCCGCCAGGGACTGGGCGACATAGGGGCCGGCGCCGCGGAGCGAGGTGCGGCGGAGGTCGCGGATTTCGGCGGCGTCGTTGTAGCGGCGGGCGCGGTGCATGGTGGTGCGGTTGTCCCACATGACGAGGTCGTTCACGCGCCATTGGTGGGCGTGGACGAATTGGCGCTGGGTGGCGTGTTCGGTGAGGTCGCGGATGAAGGCGCGGGCCTCGGGGACCGGCCAGCCGATGATGCCGCCGATATGGGCGGACAGGAACAGGGACTTTCTCCGCGTGACGGGGTGGGTGAGGACGAGCGGGTGGCGGACGGGGCTTAGTTTCGCGCTGTGTTCGCTGTTGAAATCCTCGAAGCCGAGTTCGCCGCGGGAGAAGGCGATGGAGTGTTCGGTGACGAGATTTTCGATTTCCTGCTTTGGTTTTTGGGTCCAGCGCGTCGTAGGCGGCGCGCATGTCGGCGAATTCGGTGTTGCCGCCGGAGCCGGGGACGATGCGGGCGGAGAGCAGGGAGTATTTGGCGCCCTCGGCGCGGAAGGAGGCGTCGGCGTGCCAGAGGCGGTTGCCCAGCGCGTAGAGGCGGCGGGCAGTCGTCTCGGGCGCGGAGCCGGTTGTTGGCGTCGAGGTTGGAGATGTCGCCCATTTCCTCGCGCAGGCGGGCGTCGCCTGGTTTGGCCATCTGGCGGGCGAGGGTGACCTCGATGGTGCCGAAATTCTGGCTGAAGTCGATCTGCTGGTCGTCGGTGAGGGGCTGGTCGCGGAAGACGAGGACGGCGTGGCGGTCCATGCCGGCTTCGATGGCGGCGGCTTCGCTGGGCGTGAGGGGGCGGCTGATGTCTATGCCGGAAACCTCGGCGGCGAAGTTGGGGTGCAGTTGGCGGATGTTGATGGCCATGGCCTGGCGCTCCTTCCCTTTGGGGAGACGCTAGCGCCGAATGGTGCGGCGTTCCAGCACCCGCCGCCGTTGCGGACGGCGGGAGCCTTCGGGGCGGTCAGACGTTGGCGCCCTCGATGATGTCGCCGAAGCGGTCCCAGGTCTTGCCGCTCCAGCGCATGAGCTGAAGCTGGCGCAGCGGGTGGTAGTTGGTCTTGCTCGTGCTCTGGGTGATGCCGGGCAGCAGGACCGGGTTGTCGAGGTGATCGAGGCTGGTTGCCTGCGCCATGATGTTCTCGCGCGACAGGTCGTTGCCGCAGGCCTTCAGCACATGCACCAGGGTCTGCGACACGCCCCAGCCATAGGAATTGCCGCTGTCGTTCAGGTCGCCTTCCGGCATGTACTTCGCCATGAAGGCGCGCCAGGATTGCATGCCGGGGTCCTTGGCCCAGGCCGGGTCGGTCGGGTCCTTCAGGTAGGCGGAGCTGAGGATGCCGACGCCGCGCTCGGGGCCGGCCGGGATCATGACGGCGCCGACCGAGGCCGATACGTTGGTCATGATGTGCATCGGCTTCCAGGCCAGATCGAAGACCCGGCCGATGATCATGGCCGCGAACTTGATCGAGGCGGCGTTGACCAGCACGTCCACGCCGGCCGATTTCAGCGACAGCAGCTGGGAGTCGACGGTTGCGTCGGTCAGTTCGAACGAGACCGTGGGCACGGATTTCATCGCCGCGTCGCCGAGGACGTCGCGGATGCCGGCGATGTAGTCCTTACCGAAATCATCGTTCTGGTAGATGATGCCGACGCGGCCGTGCGGCTTTTCCTTCTGGATGTATTTGGCGTAGATCTGCGCCTCGACCCGGTAGCTCGGCTGCCAGCCGATGGTCCAGGGATATTCCTTGTAGTCGCCCCATTTGTCCGCGCCGGTGGCGAGGAACAGATGCGGCACCTTCTTCTGGTTGACGTATTTGCGGACCGCGCTGTTCGGGGCGGTGCCGAGATTGTTGAAGAGCAGGGCCACCTCGTCCTGCTCGACCAGGCGGCGGATCTGCTCGACCGATCGCGGCGGGCTGGCCTGGTCGTCCAGCGTGATGAAGTTGATTTTGCGGCCGTTGATGCCGCCCTGGTCGTTGATCATGCGGAAATAGGCCGCTTCCGCCTTGCCGATGGTGCCGTAGCCCGAGGCGGGGCCGCTGTAGGGCATGGTGTTGCCGACCTTGATCTCGGTGGCGGTGACCCCTGGCGCCTGGGCGTGCGCGGGCGATCCATGGCGTGAACAAGGCAGCCGAGGTGCCGGCCAGAAGCGTGCGCCGCTTTATCATGCGTGTTCTCCCTGTGGCGATGTCTTGAGCGACATTCGTTTGGTCGGTGGTTTTGTTGGTCCACCGGCGCGGACCGTGGCGGATTTCAACCTGGGCCACAACTGATTTCAGCGCGGGGGCGGCGGCGGCGTACCGCGGATTTCGCCGCGCCGCGTCCGGGCCACGCCGGTCAAACGGGTCAACGCGCTCTTGGAGCGGCACCCGAGCAAGCTTAGCCGAAGCTCAAGCCGGCTCCAAGCCGGTCACCACAGGAACTGCTCCGGTAGAAGCCGCAGAACCTGGCACCATCGTGGGCCTCGCCGTTAGTGTGTCGAGCGTCTGGCACATAGCCTCGCTGAACGCCTCCAGCATGTCGAGATCGGTGATGATTTGCTCGGCCCCGCTTGACTGGCCGGGGTTCAGCGCATGCGCAATGCCGTTTCGCCTCTCAAAGAAATTCTCGAGAGCCGCCAGCAACTCCCCATGCGCCTTGCCTGCTTCGGTCTCACCGAAGAATGTAAGCATCGCTGACTTGTCGCAGACCTTTGCACACATGTCGGACAGCCCAGCGACGTTCAACATCGAATTAAGCTTCGTCGGGCCGCATTATTATTCTCATTTGAGAATCAAGTTTTCGATAGATGTCCTGCATCGGGTCACCTTTAACCAATGAGCAGCGACCGAGAATCAGCTTCGATTGATCGAGGCTCTCGCGTGCGGACTCTCGATGTCGAAGCGTTCACGGGCCAAACCCTCCATCGACCGTTTCCAAGCCGTTAAGACGAGCTTTTTGGGTAACTTGTCGAACGAGGGGGTGGTTGTCACGACAAGACGCGCGTGCTCGCGTGCCATCTCGCGCACAAACTCCTCGAACGTTGCTGCCACCAGCAACGTCGCCGAGTTTGCCGCGGCGATGCGAGCCTTCGCGGTCTTCCCCGGGCCCTCGAACGTCCTCACGAGTTTGACGGATCGTGTCAAGCTCGCCGACAAAATCTTCCCTGATCAGCTCGAAGACACTAGCAGTCACGGGCAGATTACTCCGGGCGCAATATATTCCGCATCAGATCAATACGTTCCCTGACTGCATTGGCAGTGTTGCCAGCGCCAGTAAGCATGACGATGTGCTGCGGGTTGGCCAAAGCGGCGGCCATCCGGGCGCGCACGCCGTCGGCGTCGGCCGTGATGGCTCCCCCGCTGGGCCCACAATTCATTTACCGCGACCATCGAAGAAGTCGGATAAACAGAACCGCCGAAACCCGGATACGACCCTTGTCATCGGGCGGTAGCTCGAAAGGATGGTCCTGAAACAGCCCATAGAGGAACGAAAATCGCTCTTTATATTCAGCCTTCAGATCCTCGGCTTGCTGCTAGCTGATAGCGACATTCATGGCTCGATCGAGCATGGCCTTCATGGACCCGCGGATTTCGCCGGGTCTTTGAGCGCGAAGTAGCGTCAGGACGAGTTGGCAATCACCCATGCTCGAGTAGAGCAGGTTTTCTGGCGGGCAGGATTCTCATAGTATTCATTCGGGTCTGTCTCGCCATAGGGCGGGATATCGAAGACCTTCGTGAACAGCGGTTCCCGCGTCAGGTCGACTATGGCCTTGTTGAGCGGGCCCGGACTTAGGGCATTGCGGATCTCCTGCGGGTTCAGCTTCGTGCCGCCGGTGTTGAGGCGGTCGAAAATGAAGCGCCTGATGTCCGTGAGGCTCAGTCGTCCCGACGATCTTCTCCTGCTCACTCTCCAGGAGCAGTACCATGGCTGACAGGCTCGCCCGGTCGAGGGCGCGTTTGATGCGCGGTGGGCATAGGGAATACCGAAGCCCGTTTAGCGGACCAAGCACGCTCAGGCCGACAAGGGCGAAATCGCCGGCGATGAACTCGCGGACAGCGTTGAGGCGCTGTTGCCCATCCATCACCTCATACCGCGCGGCGTCATTCTCATAAAGGAAGATCGGTGGCACGGGGATGTTCAGTAGCAAGGACTTCTCGACGAGCTTGCTCTTCTGGACCGAACTCCAACGCAGCCTCCGCTGGTATTCTGGGCGGAGATTTAGCACCTCACCCTTATCGATCAAGTCACGTATCTGCGGCAGGAAGAAGTTGTTGGTTTGGTAAACGACGCGAAAAGCGTTCTTCGCGAAGAACTCGTCTGGATCTGGCTTGCCCTTCTCGAATTAATTCAACCTCCGGCTCTTCGTCGGGCTCGCCCATCATGACTTCGATGCTCATCTTAGCTTCCCCGCTTTGCCTCATATACAATCCGTATCCGGTCGGAAGCACAGCGGCAAGGTGGCCAGTTCCGGGTAGGTTTAACAAGCATAGCAACCATTAGCTTCGATACGTGTCTGTTGGCCCTCTACGCCTGATGGTGCCACCGTGCTCGGTGCGGTCAAGGACGCATTGCACCGTCGTGGCTAGCCAAAAGAAGTGGTGCAGTGCCAAGCGGCACTGCACACTTGACTTGACCATCAACAGCGTCCCCGCTCAAGGCCTACCGCTTGATACCCACGTATGGAGAGGAACCCCAAAACCGGATTGTCGGAGAGTTTTGGGTCCATGACAGGTGGCAATCAAGGCTGGTAATGTCGAAATCTGGCGAGAGGTCATTGCTGAAAGCGCCGTTGTGGCGTTCACACGAGATCGGCGATCGGGGTAATTCCGAGGCAGTGGCCACGCCGAAGGTCAATCCCACTAGAACGAGAAAAGCCAAGAGTTTCAGCGTGCATCAAAAGATGGCGGCCGGCCGGCTACGTCAAGTAAAGCCATGCGCAATACTCCATCATTGCCGATACTGGCGGCGGTCGATCATACGGATTGGTGCGGCGCCCCCTGATCGGCTGTCGCCCGTGGCGGCTGCTGCGGCGCGTCTGCCGGCTGTGTCTCGAACCAGAGGGCATCCGCGCAAAGGTCGATCTCGCCCGGCCAATCAAGGCTGCGCCACGCTCCCCGACACTGACCTGCATGAAGAAGGCCGGGTCGGCGAAGCGGCGAACACGTCTTTGCCAATCAGGTGACCGAAGCGGTTGACAGTCGTGTCGCCGTTCGCCCATGTCACCGCCACGGTGTGCGTTTGGGATCGGCGATCATGCCGGTGATGATGTTATCGAAGTCCTTCGGCATCTCTCGAATCCTCTCCGGGGCGGGCAGATCGTCCTGACACCTTGATCCAGTTCAACGCCAGCTCACCTGATGGTCGTGTCGATGCCAGATCGCGGCGCAGCTTGGCAGGTGGTAGCGATCCCCCGGATCACATCAAGGTCGCGGTCGCGATCAGCACTTCGCCGCATTCCAGTAGTACATGAAAATGCGCCGGGGCGTGGTCGTTGTAGACATCTTGGATCTTCACTCCGTCCACTATGGCTATCGTCGGCATCGAACCTCTGTGCGGCCGGGTGGCCGGATTTCGGATGTCTTCGGTATTCTGAAACGGGCGGGCGGTCCATCGCTGTCCGTCGAGGAGATCAACCGGATCGCCGCCGAGGGCTGGGCCGGCAAGCGGTGAAAATCACCGCCGATACCAACGTCCTGGTCCGGGCCATGGTGGGCGATGATGCGCGGCAGAGCCGGATCGCTCAGGCTGAATTGGCGGAGGCCGAGTTGGTGGCGCTGGCGTTGCCGGTATTGTGCGAACTCGTGTGGGTGCTGTCCCGGGGTACAAGGTGGCCGCCGCCGACATCGCGGACGCGCTTCGGCGGCTGATCGGTGTTGCCAATGTGGCGGTGAACCGGCAGGCGGTGGAGGCCGGGCTGGTCCTGCTCGAGGCGGGTGGGGACTTCGCCGATGGGGTGATTGCCTATGAAGGCAGCTGGCTTGGGGCGGAGGCCTTTGTTTCGTTCGACAGGAAGGCGGTGGAGTTGCTGGCCGCGAACGGACGGGCCGCTCGGCTGCTTGGGTAGGTTTGAGGGAACGCGGGCCGTGGGTTCGGGGCGGGGTTGGCTTGCGTTGGCGGGTTGACACCCGCCCTACGGTTGTTATTTTAACTTGAACCGTTAGTATGAAAGACGGTATGCTGATGGGATGGAACATTTTCAGAATTTATCGGCTGATCCGCAAACCGATTGGGCGCAGTTGCTGCCTCGGGAGGCTTTTCGGGAGGTGATCCGGATTTTGCACGGCTCGCTGCCGTTGCCGGATGGGGACGCTCCGGAGGATTGGGGGCGGCAGGATCGGGCGGCGATGGCGGCGGTGGCTTCGTTGCGGCCGGAGAATGCGGCCGAGGGGCAGTTGGCGGCGCAGTTCGTGCTGGCGGAGGCGTGGGCGGCGGATTGTCTGCGGCTGGCGGGGGAGCGGCGGCGGGAGATGGCGATCGCGCTGAAGTGCAAGGCGCAGGCGTTGAGTTTCATGCGGGAGGCGAAGAGCGCCTGGCGGTTGCTGCTGAAGGCGCAGGCGGAGCGGCGGGCGCTGGAGAAGGACCCGGACGCGGCGAGCCGGGCGGAGTGGGCCGAGCATGCGGTGGTGGGGATGATGGCGGAGGCGCTTGTGGCGGACGGGGTTGTTGCGGTTGGGGCGGCCGCGCCGAGGCGGGTGATGAGCGGGAGTGGCGTTGCCGGTTGGGGTTGGAGCGGGCAACGGAATGGGAGGCGTATCGGAAATTGGATTTGGCTCGGATCGCACGACAAATCGTCGTGACGTGCGTCGTGAGACGGAGCCGAGATTTGGGGTCCCGTCCGCCCGGGTGCCGGCGTTTGCTTAAGTATGAGGGGTCAAGGGGATGACTATCCCCTTGCGGGTGCAGGGCAGAGCCCTGCTGGGGTCTGGGGCGAAGCCCCGGTTCTTTGGGGGTTAGCCGGCTTCGATGCGGATCATGGCTGGGGGTTCCATGACGGCGCCGAGGGCGGAGATCTGGTCGAGCGCGGTGCGCATGGACGATTCCTTGGTTTCGTGCGTTACCAGCACCACCGGGACGGCCTCGCCGGGGCTGCGGCCGCGCTGGAGCATGGATTCCAGGGAGACGCCCTGGTCGCGCAGCACGGCGGTGACGTCGGCGATGACGCCGGGGCGGTCGACGACCATCAGGCGCAGATAGTAGGCGCCGACATGGGCGGCCATCGGCACCGGGGGGGCGGCGGACAGGTCCCCGGTTTGCGCACCCCATACCGGGGTATGGCGGCCGCGGGCGATGTCGATCAGATCGGCGGCGACGGCGGAGGCGGTGGGGCCGGCGCCGGCGCCGCGGCCTTCGAGCATGACGCGGCCGGCGAAGTCGGCCTCGGCGACCACGGCGTTGAACACGCCGTCGACGCGGGCGATCGGGGCGGTCTGCGGCACCATGCAGGGATGCACGCGGGCCTCGATCCCGGCCTCGGTCTGCCGGGCGATGCCGAGCAGCTTGATGCGGTAGCCGAGTTCGTTGGCGAAGCCGATGTCGAGCGCGGAGATGGCGCGGATGCCTTCCACGTGCACGGAGTTGAAGTCGACGGGGCGGCCGAAGGCGAGCGCGGCGAGGATGGCGAGCTTGTGCGCGGCGTCGATGCCGTCGACGTCGAAGGAGGGGTCGGCCTCGGCGTAGCCGAGCTTCTGGGCGTCGGCGAGGACTTCGGCGAACTCGCGGCCGCGGTCGCGCATGATGGTGAGGATGTAGTTGCAGGTGCCGTTGAGGATGCCGGCGATGCGGGAGATGCGGTTGGCGGCCAGGCCCTCGCGCAGGACCTTGATGGCGGGGATGCCGCCGGCGACCGCGGCCTCGAACGCCAGCGCGACGCCGGCCTGTTCGGCCTGGGCGGCGAGTTCGGCGCCGTGCACGGCGAGCAGGGCCTTGTTGGCGGTGACCACCGGCTTGCCGGCGGCGATGGCGGCCTGCACCAGGGCGCGGGCCGGGCCTTCGGATCCGCCGATCAGTTCGACCACGACGTCCACCTTCGGGTCGGCGGCGAGGGCGACGGGGTCGTCGTACCAGCGCAGGCCGGAGAGATCGACGCCGCGGTCGCGCGTGCGGTCCCGCGCGGAGACGGCGGTGACGACGATCGGGCGGCCGGCGCGGGCGGCGACGATGTCGGCGTTGTCGCGCAGCAGGGTGAGCAGCCCGCCGCCGACCGTGCCGAGGCCGGCCACGGCAACCGAAAGAGGACGGGTCATGCGGTCTCCGATGTCGTCAGGACGGGTGCGGCACCGGAGGGGACGGCCTCGTTGGAGCCGGTTTGCAGGAAGGCGCGGATGCTGCGGACCGCCTGGCGCAGGCGGTGGGTGTTCTCGACGAAGGCGATGCGGACATGGCCGTCGCCCTGTTCGCCGAAGCCGATGCCGGGGGCGACGGCGACCTTGGCGCGGGCGAGGAGGAGCTTGGAGAACTCGACGCTGCCGAGATGGGCGTATTGCGGCGGGATCGGCGCCCAGGCGAACATCGAGCCGTCCGGCGTCGGCATGTCCCAGCCGGCGGCGTTGAGGCCTTTGACGATGACGTCGCGGCGTTCGCGATAGAGGTCGCGCACCTCCTGCACGCAGTCCTGCGGGCCGGTGAGGGCGGCGACGGCGGCGACCTGGATGGGGGTGAAGGCGCCGTAGTCGAGGTAGGACTTCATCCGCGTGAGGGCGTTGATGAGGCGCGGGTTGCCGGCGGCGAAGCCCATGCGCCAGCCGGGCATGGAGTAGGTCTTGGAGAGCGAGGTGAACTCGACCGTGATGTCCTTGGCGCCGGGGACCTGGAGGACGGAGGGGGGGATCTTGTCGCCGAAGTAGATCTCCGCATAGGCGAGGTCGGACAGGATCCAGATCTCGTGCTTGCGGCAGAAGGCGACGATCTCCTTGTAGAAGTCGAGGTCGGCGACATAGGCGGTCGGGTTGGAGGGGAAGTTGACGATCAGGGCGGTGGGCTTGGGGACCGAGTGGCGCACGGCGCGGTCGAGCGCGCGCAGCATGTCCTCGTCCGGGGTGGCGGGCACCGAGCGGACCGAGGCGCCGGCGATGATGAAGCCGAACTGGTGGATGGGGTAGGACGGGTTGGGCACCAGGATGGTGTCGCCGGGGCTGGTGATGGCGGCGGCGAGGTTGGCCAGGCCCTCCTTGGAGCCGAGGGTGGCGATGACCTCGGTTTCCGGGTCCAGCTCGACGTCGAAGCGGCGCTGGTAGTAGGCGGCCAGGGCGCGGCGCAGGCCGGGGATGCCCTTGCTGACGGAGTAGCGGTGGGTGCGCGGGTCCTGCACCGCCTCGATCAGCTTGGCGACGATGTGCGGCGGCGTGGCGCTGTCGGGGTTGCCCATGCCGAGGTCGATGATGTCGTCACCCGCGGTGCGCGCCTTCGCCTTCGCGCTGTTCACCTCGGCGAAGACATAGGGCGGCAGGCGGCGGATGCGGTGGAACTCACCAGAAGTCGACATGTACCAGGCTTTCGATTGTGCGGATGGGGTGAGATGGGTTGATCAGTTTACCAGACGGACTGCCGCGCCGCGACCCTCGGCTTGCGCATCGGTGACCATTGCGGCGGCGGGGACGCCCTGGGCGACAAGCGCCTTGGCGATCGCCTGGGCGCGGAGCAGGGCCAGGGACAGGGCGTCGGCCTGGACGGACGGATCGCTGGCGGCGGCGTCGCCGTAGCCGATGATCACGATCCCGGACGTCGCGCCGGCCTTGCTCCATTTGACGGCGATGTCGTGCACGGCGGCGGTTGCGTCCGGCGCCAGGGTGGCGGCGGCGGGCGCGAAGGGGACGAGGAGGCTGTCGGGCGGCGGCGGCGCGCCGGCAGGGGGCGGCGGCACCGGCCTGGCCGGCGGCGGACGCGGGCTGGCGCCGGGGAGGTCGGCGGGCGCCGGCGGCGCGGCGGGCAGCGGCGGCAGGGCGCCCATCTGGGCGGTGGAGCCCTCCGGCTGCGGCCCGAGCGGAACCGTGCCGGCCGGCGCCGACGGGGCGCGGGGGGCGGGGCTTGGCGCGGGGGGCGGCGTGGGGGCGGGCGGGGCGCTGGCGGCAGCGAGCGTGGCGCTGAGCCCCGCGGGGGCTTGCGATGCCGGCGCGGCGGAGGGAGCGGCGGTGGCGGGCGGAGCCGGCGGGGTGGCGGCGGCGGGTGACGAGGGATCGGGGATCGGCGCGGTGGCGGCCTCGTGCTGCGCATTGGCGCGGTCGGCCACCAGGCCCTGGTTGATGGCCTGGCGGATGTTGGGATCGAGCGGCGCCGGGCGATCGGGCACCGAGGCCAGATTCGGATACGGATCGGTCGCGCCTGGCGGCGGCGGGCGCTGTTCGGCGATCTGTCCGCCCTGCAGATCGTGCCACCAGCCTACCGGGTTGACCGAGGCCGGCACCGAGCCGCAACCGCCGAGAGCGGCGAGCGCGCCCCACACGGCCAGGCGACCGGTCATGCGAACGGTTGTGGATCGAAGGTCTTGAACCGGACCGTCCGGCTGGCTGGTTTCCGGCTCGCTTCCGCTATACATCTACTGGACCCCAAGCATTTGGCGCGTGTGTAGCTTGTGGTGATGCCGACGGAAAGGATGCCCCATGGCCAAGCCGGAAAAGCCCGCCTCGACCCCTGCCCGCACCGCCAAAGCCGGGACCGCTCGGACAGAAGGTGCCGGGAAAGCCGTGCCGCAGGACAAGGCCGTGAGCGCGGCTCCCGAGGCGGCAAGGCCCGAGGCCGCCAAGGCCGAAGCGGCCCAATCTCAGGAGACCAAAGCCGCCGGCAAGGCGGCTGGCGCCGATGCTGCCCGTTTCAAGCTGCCGGATCCCACGCAGCTAAGCCGGTCCATGGCCGATATCGCGGAACGCTCGCAGCGGCTGGTTTCCGACTGGCTGGCTCGCCAGGGCACCAAGGAACACACGCCCGACCCGCTCAACATCGGCGGCGCGTTCATGGAGATGACCAGCAAGCTGATCGCCAATCCCGCCCGCCTGATGCAGGCGCAGCTGGGTTTCTGGCAGGACTACATGACCCTGTGGCAGAACACCGCGCGGCGCGTGCTGGGCGCGGAGCAGGCCCCGGTGATCGAGACCCCGTCCGGCGACCGCCGCTTCAAGGACGACGCCTGGAACGACAACGAGGTCTTCGACTTCATCAAGCAGTCCTATCTGCTGTCCGCCCGGTTCGTGCAGGACATCGTGACGCATGTGGACGGGCTGGATCCGAAGACCGCGCAGAAGGTGGATTTCTATTCGCGCCAGTTCGTCGACGCGATGAGCCCGAGCAACTTCCTGCTGACCAACCCGGAAGTGCTGCGCAAGACCGCCGAGACCGGCGGCGAGAATTTGATCAAGGGCCTGAACAACCTGCTCGGCGACCTCGAGCGCGGCAAGGGCAGCCTGCATATCAAGATGACCGACATGGACGCCTTCAAGCTGGGCGAGAATATCGGCGTCTCCCAGGGCAAGGTGATCTACCAAAACGCCCTGATGCAGCTGATCCAGTACGATCCCGCCACCGAGACGGTGCTGAAGCGTCCGTTGCTGATCGGCCCGCCTTGGATCAACAAGTTCTACATCCTGGACCTGCGGCCGCGGAATAGCTTCGTCCGCTGGGCGGTTTCCCAGGGGCATACGGTGTTCATGATCTCCTGGGTCAATCCGGACGAGAACCTGTCCGAACTGGAGTTCGACGACTACATGCGGATGGGTTACCTCGATGCGCTGGACGCGATCGAGCGGGCCACCGGGGAGCGCGAGGTCAATGCCATCGGCTATTGCCTGGGCGGCACCCTGCTGGCCAGCACGCTGGCCTACATGGCGGCGAAGGGCGACGACCGGATCAAGTCCGCCACCTTCTTCGTGACCATGATGGACTTCCAGGAAGCCGGCGAGCTCGGGGTGTTCATCGACGAGGAGCAGCTTTCGGCGCTCGAGGAGAAGATGAACAAGCGCGGCTATCTCGAGGGCAGCGAGATGGCGACCACCTTCAACATGCTGCGCGCCAACGACCTGATCTGGTCGTTCGTGGTCAACAACTACCTGCTGGGCAACGAGCCTTTCCCGTTCGACCTGCTGTACTGGAACAGCGATTCCACCCGCATGCCGGCGAAGATGCACAGCTTCTATCTGCGCAAGATGTATCAGGAGAACCAGCTGGCCCAGCCGGGGGCGATCGAGCTGGAGGGCACGCCGATCGACCTCGGCAAGGTGAGGATCCCCACCTACTTCCTGTCGACGCGGGAGGATCACATAGCGCCGTGGAAATCCACCTATCGCGGCACCCAGCTGATGGGCGGGGAGAACCGCTTCGTGCTGGCGGCGAGCGGGCATATCGCCGGCGTGGTCAACGCGCCCGACAGCGGCAAATACAGCCATTGGATCAACGCCGACCTGCCGCCCGACCCCGAGCAGTGGTTCCTGGGCGCCACCGAGATCGCCGGCTCCTGGTGGCCGGACTGGCAGCGCTGGGTGACCGCGATGGAGAAGACCCAGGTTCCGGCCCGCATTCCCGGCGCCGGCAAGCTGAAGCCGATCGAGGACGCGCCCGGCAGCTACGTGAAGGTGAAGATGAGCTGAAGCCACCGCATCAACCATAACAAGATCGAGGAAAGCCCCCAGGGATGAGCAACCAGATGAACGACGAGAAGATCCAGAAGGCCGCCAGTATCCTGCTCGCGGCGCGCAAGGGCGGCACGCCGGTGGCGGGGCTCGGCGACGTTGCGCCGGCCACGGAGGCGGAAACCTGGGCGATTCAGCGCGCCGTGCTTGCGGGACTCGGCGGCAGCATCGGCGGCTATAAATGCGCCGCCCCTCCGGGCATGCCGACTTCGGCCGCCATCGTCGCCACCGCCGGCATTCGCCGTGCGCCGACCAGCTGGGCCGTGCCCGCCGGCCAGCAGATCGGCATCGAGACGGAGATCGCCGTGCGCTTCAAGCGCGACCTGCCCGCGCGTGGCCGGGATTACACGCTGGACGAGGTGCTGGACGCGGTGGACGCCGCCTTCCCCGCGATCGAACTGGTCAAGAGCCGCTACACCGACATGCGCGCGGTGACGCCGCTGGAAAACATGGCGGACAATGTGGCGCATATCGGCTTCGTGCACGGCGCGGACGTGGCGGACTGGCGCCGCTTCGATCTGAAGAACCTGAAGGTGAAACAGGTCTGCGGCGGCGTGACCCAGGTGGAGAAGGTGGGCGGCAATCCGTCCGGCGATCCGCTGATCCCGCTGCTCTGGCTGGTCAATCACCTGCCGCAATTCGGGCTGCATCTGCATGCCGGCCAGATCGTGACCACCGGCAGCACCACCGGCCTGATCAATGTCGGCAGCCACCAGAAAGTGGCGTCGAGCTTCGAGGGCTTCGGCGAGGTGAGCGTGGACCTGGTGTAGGGCCAGGAATGGTGGGCGCGACAGGGATTGAACCTGTGACCCCCTCCGTGTCAGGGAGGTGCTCTTCCGCTGAGCTACGCGCCCCCCGGGGGCATACCACCTGGGGAACCGGTTCAAGGAGCCGGGGCCGGTTTCCTAGGGTTTTCCAACGTGGCGCGCAACCCCCTTTGCGGAGATGCCGCCGCGTGACGCGGCATGGCGGCTCGGCAGGACTGGTTCTCAGCCGATCAGGCCGGTGAACGCGGCAACCGAATGGAGCACCGATTGGCATATCGTATCGTCCTGGTTGGTCACTCCGGCAAAGCCGAGGGCGATGCCGACAACACTGGCCACGGCGATAGCTATTGTGACGGTTTGCCGGATATAGTCGCACAGACGGCGCGCCAGTGCCGGCGGCCAGAAGGTGACTGGGACGAGTTCGATTTCGCAGACGCTGTTCTCATACATGGCTCAGCCCCGGAATTGGTTAATGTTCACTATTTGTTCTCATTTGATCGGGATGTCAACGGGAATCCGTTCCCTGGAAAATGCGCGGCAAGGAAAATCGGGGGCAATGAGTTGCAAGTCGTGACATGCGGCGCGGCCCCGGCTTCAATGCGCGGATGAATGTGCCTTTCCCTGCCCTGCCTCTCGCTGGCCCGTCGCGCGCCAACTCGCCGGCGGCTCCGTACACGCTGACATATCCGGCGCGAGGCGATGGGCCGGTGCTGTTCGCCTCTCCCCATTCCGGGCGGGAGTATCCGGCGGAGTTCGTCGCCGCGGCCCGGCTCGACCCCATGGGGCTGCGGCGGAGTGAGGACAGCTTCGTCGACGAGCTATTCGCCGATGCTCCGGAGCATGGCGCGCCGCTGCTGGCTGCTACATTTCCACGGGCGTTCTGTGACCCGAATCGCGAACCCTGGGAGCTCGACCCCGGGATGTTCGCCGAGACATTGCCGCCCTGGGTGAACACCGCCTCCGCGCGCGTGACCGCGGGCCTGGGAACCATCGCGCGCGTCGTCGCGTCCGGCGAGAGCATCTACCGGGAAAAGCTGGTGTTCGCGGAAGCGGAACGCCGGGTGCGCGATTTCTGGCAGCCCTATCACGACTGTCTGACGGACCTGATTGGGCAAATTCGCGAACGCCATGGCGCTTGCCTGCTGATCGACTGCCATTCCATGCCCAAGCATGGCTGCGTCGGACGCAGCGGCAGCGTCGATTTCGTGCTCGGCGATGCCTTCGCCACCACCTGCGCACCGAGGATCACGCGTCTGGTGGAGGAAGTACCTGAGCGGCCTCGGCTACACGGTGCGGCGCAACGACCCATATGCGGGCGGCTTCATCACCCGCCATTACGGCCGCCCGCGGGAGAACGTGCATGCGCTGCAGATCGAGATCGCCCGGCCGCTCTATATGGATGAGGCGCGGATCGAACACGGGCCGCGCTTCGCCGCGGTACGCGCGGACATCCGGACACTGATCGCCGCCCTTACCGAGGAGGCGGCCCCCTTGCTCAGCAATTGAGCAAAAAAGTGGCGGCGCTTTGCAGCGCCGCCAAGTTTAGGGAGGAAACGTCCAAGAAGCAGGCAAGGCGGCGAACCGCGTTGCTGCAATGCACAAACTAAGGACAGTCTGGCTGGAGTGCAAGGGAAATATTGCACCGCACCATGAAAAACCGGCGATGCTGCCATCCTGGCCTCGCCGGGCAATGTCACGCGATCGGGAGCGCGGTCAAAAAAAGTGGCGGCGCCTTGCAGCGCCGCCAAGTTTAGGGAGGAAACGTCCAAGAAGCAGACAAGGCGGCGAACCGCGTTGCTGCGATGCACAAACTAAGAGTGTGGCCCATTGAATGCAAGGGAAATTTTGCACTGCACCATGAAGAATAGGCGGTGCTGCCACGTCAAATTCGCCGGGTAATGTCAGGGGGATCGGGAGCGTGGACAAAAAAAGTGGCGGCGCTTTGCAGCGCCGCCAAGTTTAGGGAGGAAACGTCCAAGAAGCAGACATCGCGGCGAACCGCTATGCTGCGGTGCACAATATGCCTAACCGCGCCCGCCAAGGCAAGGGGAATTTTGCACTGCACCATGGAATTTCCACGCGGAATATCTCGCACCCACGACGGTAACCCTTTGTTCAAGGGGTTGAACCTAAACTCCGCCCATGATCCAACGGTTTCTCCCGGCTGTGACCACCAAGGCTTTGGCTGTCCGCGGGTGGGTTACAAAGGCTTCGATCCATTTGGCCTGCTGCGCGGTGGGCTTGCTGTTCCCCCCCCTCGCCGGCGCAGCATCCGCCGCATCCGCGGCCGCGCAGTTTCTCACCGCCCCCTCGCCCGGCGCACAATGCCGCGCGGCGATCGCCCAGGCGGAAAGGGCCGGCGGCATTCCCGCACAGCTTCTTGCCGCGATCGGGCGGGTGGAAAGTGGCCGGCGCGACCCGGTGTCCGGCAGCTATTCCCCCTGGCCCTGGACGGTGAACGCCGAAGGCAGGGGGTATTTTTTCGACAGCAAGGCGGAAGCCATCGCGGCCGTGCGCAAGATGCGCGCCGACGGCATGCGCTCGATCGATGTCGGCTGCATGCAGGTCAACCTGATGCACCATCCGGACGCCTTCGCCAGCCTGGAAGCGGCGTTCGACCCGATGCAGAACGCGACCTATGCGGCGAAGTTCCTGAACGATCTGCATAGCCAGGGCAATGGCTGGCCACAGGCCGCGGCGCTCTACCATTCCGCCAACCCGGAACTGGGAGAACCCTACCAGCGCAAGGTGCTGGCCGCCTGGCCGGACGAAAGGCGGCTGGCGGGCCAATCCCCACCCAGTAATGCCGGCTGGGGCTATGGCGCCGCCAGCGCCGCATTTGGCGGCAGCGGGGTGCGCATATTCCCGGTCCGACGCATCCTTCCGGCCGGCATCGGTTCCGGTGGCTTCGCTTCGAATTCAGCGGGCAGCCCGGCAAACACCATCGGCGGCCCGTTTGCCCCGGCCGGAGCGGGAAGCCCCGCCCCCGGCCCCGGCCGGGGCCTGGATGCCTACCGCGCCACGCCGATCGCCGTGATTTCCCGCCTCCGCCGCATCGGCGGCTGAGGCTCTACCAGCAGGCTGCCTGTGCCGCAGCGAACTCGGCGGCGGTACGGACCACCAGTTCGGCAACGCCGGGGATGTCGCGCACGCCGGAAACGGCATGGCCGGCGCTCCAGATGTCCTTCCAACGCCTTGTACCCTCGGCATCGGCCCGCTCGCGCGCGCCGCGGTCGATGTCCTTGCCGATGTCGATGGCGCCACGCCGCGGCAGGTCGTCCGGATCCAGCCCGGCCGCGATGATAGATGGGCGCAGCATGTTCGTTTCCAGGCCGGTGAAGGCGCGGGTCAGGGTCACGTCGTCCAGCCGGGAGGCGACCAGCATGTCCTTGTAGGCCGGCGCCGCCATGCTTTCGCGCGTGGCGATGAACTTGGTGCCCATATACGCAAGGTCGCACCCCAGCGCGCGCGCCGCCCACAGCGCGCGTCCGTCGGCGATGCCGCCGGCCATGACCATCGGGCCATCCCAGAACGCCCGCACCGCGCGGGCGAAGGCGAAGGGATTGGCCCATCCGGTCTGACCGCCGGCGCCGGCGGTCAGCAGCACCAGGCCGTCGCTGCCGACAGCCACGGCCTTTTCCGCATGGCGGACAGAGGCGACGTCGGCGAACACACGGCAGCCGCCATCGTGCAGGGGTGGGATCACCCGCTCGGGACTGCCGACGCTGGCGATCACCATTTCCACCTTGTGGCGGAGCAGCACCGCCACATCCTCCAGAACCCGCGCATTGGAGCGGTGGACGATCAAATTCGGGCAGATCGGCGGCAGGGCATGGCCGGCCGCCTGCTCGGCATCCGCGACCCGTCGGCGCATCTGCGTCAGCCAGGCATCCAACTCGTCCGCGCTGCGGCAATTCACCGTCGGGAACGCGCCGATGATGCCGCTGCTGCACGCCGCCACCACCAGTTCGACGCCGGAGACCAGGAACATCGGTGCCGCGATGAGCGGCAGCGACAGCCGGGCCGCCAGCGTCTCCGGCAGGCTCACGGTGCGAATTCGGCCCGGATGGCGGCGCTGTGTTCCCCGATCCCGGGCACCGGACCCAGATGGCGCTCGCCATCGCTGGTGATAACCGGCGGGGCGGCGATGGCCACGGGCCCGCCGGCGGTGTCGATGGTCACGCGGCGCAGGGCGGGATGCTGCGAAAAAGCCGCAAGATCATTGACAAAGCCGTAGGCGGCATTGGCGGCGCGCAGTTTCGCCGCCGCCTCGTCGCGGGTCAGGCTGGCGAACATCTTGCCGACATAGCCGTCCACCATCGCGCGGTTGGCGCAGCGGATGACGTTGGACTGAAAGCCCTCGCGCTGCGGCAGATCCGGTTCGTCCATGAAGCGGGCGCAGAAATCGGCCCATTCGCGCTCGTTCTGGATTGCCACCAGCACCTGCGAGCCGTCCTTGGTCGGGAAAGCGCCGTAGGGGCAGATGGACGGATGCGCCAGGCCGACGCGCTCCGGCGCCTTGCCGGTGCCTTCGAAGAACAGCAGCGGCACGTTCATCCAGTCTGCCATGCCGTCGAACAGGCTGACTTTCAAGCCTTTTCCCATTCCGGTGATGCCGCGCCCGATCAGCGCCTCCAGCACGCCGGCATGGGCCGCCATGCCGCAGGCGATGTCGCAGGCGGACACGCCGACGCGGCCGGGACCCTCGGGCCGGCCGGTTACCGAACACAGGCCGGACTCGGCCTGCACCAGCAGATCGTAGGCCTTCATCGTCGCGTAATCGCCGGTATCCGCCGTAGCCGGAAATGTCGACGGTGATCAGGCTTGGGTATTTCGCCCGCAGACTCCTCCGACCCGAAGCCCGCCCGCGCGGCAGCACCTGGGGCTAAATTCTGAATGAAAACATCGGCTTTCGACAGGATGTCGTGCAGCAGCGCGGCATCCGCCGGCTGCTTGATGTCGGCGACGAGGCTCTGCTTGCCGCGGTTCAGCCAGACGAAATAGCTGGAGGAACCCTTCGCCGCCTTGTCGTAGCCGCGGGCGAAGTCGCCCTCCGGACGCTCGATCTTGATCACCCGCGCGCCGGCATCGGCCAGGCGGGAGCTGCAGTAGGGAGCGGCAACCGCCTGTTCCAGCGAGACGACCAGCAGGCCTTCGAGAGGGAGCCTCATCTCAGTAGCTGCCCAACTCAGTAACTCCTGGGCATGCCGAGCACGTGCTCGGCGAGGTAGGAAAGGATCAGGTTGGTGCTGATCGGCGCCACCTGGTACAGCCGCGTCTCGCGGAACTTTCGTTCAACATCATATTCTTCCGCGAAACCGAAGCCGCCATGGGTCTGGATGCAGGCTTCCGCCGCCGCCCAGGAAGCCTCGGCGGCCAGCATCTTCGCCATGTTGGCTTCCTCGCCGCAATGCAGGCCGGCGTCGAATTTCTGGCAGCCCTCGCGCACCAGCAATTCGGCCGCGCGCATCTGCGAATAGGCGCGCGCGATCGGGAACTGGATGCCCTGGTTCTGCCCGATCGGACGATTGAAAACCTTGCGCTCATTCGCGTAAGCCACGGATTTCGCGGTAAACCACTTGGCATCGCCGATGCACTCGCTGGCGATCAGCAGACGCTCGGCGTTCATGCCGTCCAGGATGTAGCGGAAGCCGCGGCCTTCCTCGCCGACCAGGTTCTCGGCCGGCACGATCATGTTGTCGAAGAACACTTCGCAGGAATTATGGTTCATCATCGTGCGGATCGGCCGGATGGTCAGGCCGTTGCCGAGCGCCGCCTTCATGTCGACGATGAAGGTGGAAAGACCGTCGGTCTTCTTCTTTTCCTCGCCGCGCGGCGTGGTGCGCGCCAGCAGCAGCATCAGGTCGGAATGCTCGGCCCGGCTGGTCCAGACCTTCTGGCCGTTCACCACGTAATGGTCGCCCTCGCGCTTGGCGAAGGTGCGCAGGCTGGTGGTATCGGTGCCGGAGGTCGGCTCGGTCACGCCGAAGGCCTGCAGGCGCAGCTTGCCGGTGGCGATCCCGGGCAGGTATTTGCGCTTCTGCTCCTCCGACCCGTGCTTCAGGATCGCGCCCATGATGTACATCTGCGCGTGGCAGGCGGCGGCGTTGCAGCCCTCGGCGTGGATGGTCTCGAGGATCGCGGAGGTGGCCGAGAGCGGCAGGCCGGCTCCGCCATATTCCTCGGGGATCAGCGCGCCGAGATAGCCGGCCTCGGTCAGGGCGGTGATGAACTCGGTGGGATAGCCGCGCACCTGGTCCAGCTTGCGCCAGTATTCGCCGGGGAACTTGGCGCAGAGCTTCTTGACCTCCTCGCGGATTTCCGGATGCAGGTCGATGGTCGTCAGTGGCTGGTCCATGCGCGTTCCCCCGAGTGCAGGTCTGAACAGGTGAACTAAGCCGCCATTCCCGGAGGTGCAAGCGGCCGGGGTCGGCCGCTAAAGCTTCGGGCCAAACGCCTTCATAAACGTATCCACGGCGGCATCGACCGTGTTGCCGATCTCGGTCTCGTCCGGTGGCGGCGGCAGGCCCAACGTGGCGCGCATGAACAGGCCGGACTTGATAAGTGCCAGGAAGTGCTCCGCGGCGATCTCGCCATCTCCGGCGGCAAGGCGGCCGGCCCTGGTCTGGGCGGCCAGCCAGGTCACCAGCCGGTTGCGAAAGCCCTGCGGCCCGTTGGCCATGAAGGCAGCCCCCAGTTCCGGGAAACGGGCACACTCCGCCATCACCATGCGGTAGATCGCCAGGGTGCGGTCCTGCAGCAGAAAGCGCAGTCCGCGCCGGCCGATCGCGCGCAGCACCACCTCGATGTCTTCCACCTGTTCGGGGAACATCCCCTCCCCGGCCGTGTTGCGCCGGCAGACATCGCCGACCATGGTCGCGAACAGCCGTTCCTTGGACGCGAAATGCGCATACAGCGTTGCCTTGGACACGCCGGCGGTCCGCGCCACCGCGTCCATGCTGACCGAGCCATAGCCATGCGCCATGAACAACTCGCCCGCCGCCTCCAGCATCTGGCGATGCTTGGGAGACACATCCGATTCTGTCGGGAGAGTGACGCGGGCGAGCTCGTTCATACAGCCCTTATGGATAAGGCGACGGCGCCGCGTCAATATTAAATTGAACTGGACGGTTCAGTTTTTTCTTGACGATGGCTTTCTGCCCGTCCTAATGCAGGCGCAGAACTGAACCGTTCGGTTCAGTTCCAGCAACAGGATCCGACCGATGAACGCTATCGCCGAGAAGCCGTCCTCTGTCGAAGACAAGCAGTCCATGCGTACAGCAACCAAAAAGCCCGCCAAATCCGGGGTACGTGGCAAGGTTCTGCGGTTGCTGCTGCTGGCCGTCGTGCTGGTCGGCTCCGTCCTGACAGCCAATTGGTGGTTCACCGAGGGCCGCTACATCGAGAGCACCGACAACGCCTACATCCAGGGCGACATCGCCGTGCTCGGCCCGCGTATCGAGGGCGACGTGACCGCGATCCATGTCGCGGACAACCAGGCGGTGCATGAAGGTGATCCCCTGATCACGCTGGACCCGACCGACTGGCAGGCACGTCTGGACCAGGCGCGTGGCACCGCGGCCGAGGCGGAAGCGGCCTCCGTCACCGCGCGCCGGCAGATCGAACAGGCACGCTCGGCCATCGCCCAGGCCGACGCCATGGTTGCCCAGGCGCAAGCCGAAGTGACCCGCGCCACGGCCGAGGCCGGACGCAGCTCGTCGCTGGTCGGTGCCGGCTGGACATCGCGCCAGGCCAACGACACCGCGGTCGCCGCAGCGCGCAAGGCGGACGCCACTTTGGCCTCCGCCCAGGCGCAGAGAGCCAGCGCGACCGACGCCCTGAGCGTCGCCCGCGCCCAGGCCGAGCAGGCCGACGCGCGCCGCGTCACGACCCAGGCCGCGGTTCGGCTGGCCGAAAGCAATTTATCCTACACCGTGATCCGCGCACCGTTCGACGGCGTTGTCGGAAACCGCGCCGCGCAGCTGGGCCAGCACGTGCAGGTCGGCCAGCAACTGATCGCCATCACCCCGCCGCCCCGCCAGCTTTATGTCACCGCCAATTTCAAGGAGACCCAGCTGCGCCATATGCATCCCGGCCAGCAAGTACTGCTGACGCCGGACATCGACAGCGGTGCCACCGTGACCGGCCATGTGGACAGCCTGGCGCCCGCCACCGGAGCCCTGTTCTCCCTGTTGCCGCCGGAGAATGCCACCGGCAACTTCACCAAGGTCGTGCAGCGCGTGCCGGTGAAGATCCTCATCGACCCCGCCGACGCCGATAAGGCCCGCTGGCTCCGCGCCGGCCTGTCGGTCACCGCCGAGGTGGACACGCGCGGTCAGGATGCGCAACGCCTCGGCTTCTTCGGCGCTGCGGCCGCCACGCTGGGCCTGGGGCGCTAGGCAATGGCCGTCGCCGAAGAGAAACTGAGCTGGCGGCAATGGGTGGGCTTCATGTCCATGGTGGTGGGCATGTTCATGGCCATCCTGGACATCCAGATCGTCAGCGCCTCCATCAGCGAGGTGCAGGCCGGGCTGTCGGCCAGCTCCGACGAGGTCGCCTGGGTGCAGACCAGCTACCTGATCTCCGAGATCGTGATGATCCCGTTGTCGGGGTGGCTCTCGCGGCTGCTGTCGACACGGGTGCTTTTCGCCGTCAGTTCGCTCGGGTTCACGCTGTTCTCGTTCCTGTGCGCCTTCGCCACCGGCCTTGGCCCGATGGTGGTGTTCCGCACGCTGCAGGGCTTCATCGGCGGCGCGATGATCCCCACCGTGTTCGCGACGTCGTTCCTGCTGTTCCCCGGCGCCAGGCGCGGGCCGGTCACCGTGCTGATCGGCCTGACCGCGACGATGGCGCCGACCATCGGCCCGACGCTCGGCGGCTGGCTGACCGAACAATTTTCCTGGCACTGGCTGTTCCTGATCAACGTGCCCGTGGGCCTCGCGATCACCGCCAGCGTCTGGACGTTCCTGGATATCGACAAGCCGGATTGGAGCCTGCTGAAGCGCTTCGACACCATCGGCCTGGCATTGATGGCGACGTTCCTCGGCTCGATGGAATACGTGCTGGAAGAAGGCAGCCGGAACGACTGGTTCGAGGACGATCTGATCCGCATCTTCACCGTGGTTGCCATCATCACCGGCGGCTTGTTCTTCTGGCGGATGCTGACACGGCGCGACCCCCTCGTTGAACTGCGCGCCTTCACCAACGCCAATTTCGCCGCCGGCTGCCTGTTCAGCCTGGTGCTGGGGCTTGGGCTGTACGGATCTGTCTATGTCACGCCGCTGTTTCTCGGGCGGGTGCGGGGCTACAACAGCCTGGAAATCGGCCAGACCATGTTCGTGGTCGGCATGACCATGTTCGTCAGCGCGCCGATCGTCGGCAAGCTGGCCAAAATGGTGGATCTGCGCCGCCTGCTGGCCTTCGGGCTGACGATGTTCGGGATCTCGCTCTGGTGGCTCGGGCACCTGACCAGCCAGTCGGCGTTCTGGGAAATGCTGCTGCCGCAGATGCTGCGTGGTTTCTCGATGATGTTCATCATGCTGCCCGTGACGCAGGTGGCCCTCGGCACCCTGCCGCCGGCGGCGCTGAAGAACGCGTCCGGCCTCTATAACCTTATGCGCAACCTCGGCGGCGCGATCGGTCTGGCGCTCATCAACACGGTCGCCACGACGCGCGACGCGGTGCATACGCTGCACCTGCAGGAACAGGTGAACTGGGCACGGCCAGGGGCGATGAAGGCGATGAACGGCATCACCCACGCCATGACCGCGGCCAAGGAAGGCAGCGCGCATCTGGCGGCGCTGAAACGAATATCGTTGATGGTGCAACGCGAAGCCTTGACGCTGACCTACAACGACGTGTTCCTGCTGATGGCGCTGTCGTTCTTCCTGGCGGTGCCGCTGACCTTCTTCCTGGCCCGCCCGACGATGGCGGCGGCGGGCGGGCATTAAGAAGGCAAGGCCAGGGAGCCTCGCCCCGGTCTTGCTCCCTTAACGCCATTGCCCTGCTTGGCGGCACGAGACGCTTGCACTCACCGGCTGATCCCCAGCACACTCCCCGCAAGCCCGCACAAGAACAACGGCAGGAGGACAGGATGGACGCCCAGGTCACGCGAGACGCCCGCGCCGAAGCCTATGATGTGCCCCTGGATACGCTCGACATGAGCGATCCCGCCCGCTTCCAGCAGGATACCATCTGGCCCTATTTCGAGCGCCTGCGCCAGGAAGCGCCGGTGCATTACTGCCCGGCGAGCCCCTTCGGCCCGTACTGGTCGGTGACCAAATACAAGGACATCATGCAGGCCGAGGTGGCGCATCAGGTGTTCTCCTCCGAAAGCTCCCTCGGCGGCGTCCAGATCGAGGACCAGCCCAAGCACCTCAACCGGCCGAGCTTCATCCGCATGGACCCGCCGCGCCATGACGAGCAGCGCAAGGTGGTCAGCCCGATCGTCGCGCCGATGAACCTGCAGCGCATGGAGACGCTGATCCGCGAGCGCGCCTGCCGCATCCTGGACAACCTGCCGCGCAACGAGGAGTTCGACTGGGTGAAGCGGGTCTCCATCGAGCTGACCACCCAGATGCTGGCCACCCTGTTCGACTACCCGTTCGAGGACCGCGCCCAGCTCACCTATTGGTCGGACGTGGCGATCTGCAACATCAACGATCCGGAATCGCCGGTGCATACCGAACAGGAGCGCTTCGACGAACTGACCAAGATGGCGCAGGCGATGAGCAAGCTGTGGAACGAGCGGGTGAACGAGCCACCGCGCTACGACCTGATCTCGATGCTGGCGCATGGCGAGGCGACGCGGAACCTGGAGCCGCGGGAATTCATGGGCACGCTGGCGCTGCTGATCGTCGGCGGCAACGACACCACCCGCAACTCCATCAGCGGCGGGCTGTGGGCGCTGCACAACAATCCGGACGAATATCGCAAGCTGCGCGAGAACCCCGCCGTGATCCCCGGCATGGTCAGCGAGATCATCCGCTACCAGACCCCCGTGGCGCATATGCGCCGCACCGCGGTTGCCGATGCCGAGCTTGGAGGGCAGAAAATCAAGGCCGGCGACAAGGTGGTGATGTGGTACGTGTCCGGCAACCGCGACGAGGACGCGATCGAGAGCGCCGATCGCTTCATCGTCGATCGCGCCCGTCCGCGCCAGCATCTGTCGTTCGGTTTCGGCGTGCATCGTTGCGTCGGAAACCGTCTGGCCGAGATGCAGTTGCGGATCCTGTGGGAGGAGATCCTTCCGCGCTTCCCCATGATCGAGGTTACCAGCGAGCCGGAGCGCGTTTATTCAAATTTCCTGCGCGGGATCAAATCGATGAAGGTTCGCATTCCCGCCTGAGGGCTCGAACCGCGGAGCGGCTGTCGCACCGGCGGCGGGCAGCACGCCCGCCGCCGGATTTGTGCCGGCTCCCGCCACGGCGTCGACGACAATCCGCATGGGTCGGCGTTAATCAATGTCAGGACACTGTTGTCTAATAATAACAATGTGATGCTCGCGTCTTGAACTACCCGGCATGGCCGCATCGCGTCTTTCAATCTGGGCGCATCGCTGAAAACGTATTTTGCGGCGTCCGGTCAACAAAATATGGAACTCCCGATTTCGATTTCGCGAGTTTTTGGAAGGCTTAGTTTCGACGGGAAGCTTTGGAAATTCATTTTGGCCCCCTGCGCGGCCTCTTAAGAAGTCGTTCTTATTACGATATAGTCATTGATGTATGTTTTTAACAGATTAAATTTACGATAGTTTCGATGTTGCGCGGCGAAAAATCACCAACTGATGGGCTTTTGACTTGACTTGCCGGCGCATTTCTTCTTGCTTGGCGCGTTCGCAACAACAAAAGCGCCGGGGCAAAAATGGGACTTTCTTTAAATGAGAATCCACTACTTTGTACAGTTTATCGCAATAGCCTGACGGTTTTATTGGCGACGACCGCAATTGTTGGCGTGTCGTTGCCGGCAAAGGCCCTGACCATCAATACTGTCTTCGACAGCACCGTTAGCAGTCTCTCGAACTCGGCAACGGTGGAGGCCGCCTTCAAGACGGCCGCCTCCGCCTTCACCAACGCCTTCAGCGACCCGGTTACCGTCAACATCACGGTCAGCTGGGGCTATATCCAAGGCACGCCGCTGGCCAGCAATCAAGCGGGGACCAACGCGACCGCCATGATGGGCTACTGGACCTACCCCCAGCTCCGAACCGCGTTGGCTTCCTCGATCAGCCTGCCGGCAACGCAGACGGGGCCGGCCTATTTTGCGATGGCCCGCGCCGAAGGCAAGGCGTTGGGGTTGATCTCCGCGACATCGACCGCCTCCGATGGCGCGGTCGGTTTCAGCAGCGGCCTGACATATGATTTCAACCCGTTCGATGGGATCACGGCCGGGACCTATGACTTCGTCGGGATCGCTCAGCACGAGATCTCCGAGATACTGGGGCGCGGCTCGGCGATCACCAAGACGGGTATAGGGTTCTATCAATTACCCGCCGATCTGTTTCGCTATAGCGCACCTGGCGTACAGAGCTACTCTTACACCACCCCCACCTATTTTTCGACGGACGGGGGCAAGACCAACCTTGGCTGGTTCGACAATACGAACGATGGCGGTGATCGGGCCGACTGGCTGACCGGAACCGGCGGCAGCTATCCTGGCGATGTGCAGAATTCCTATGTCTACACTGGGGCAACCTCGTTCTCTGCGGCGGACCTTCAGTTGCTCCGCGCACTCGGCTGGGGTGGAACGGCTACGACGCTGAACACTTCCGCATCGACCGCCGGCACGACCACCGGCGCGGCGGCGGTGCCGGAGCCAGCTACGCCGACCATCCTGGCAATGGGGTTGGCCAGCCTCGCGCTGGTCCGCCGGCGCCGCTCCGCTCGGTAAACCGGGGCGCATCCCACCGGACATCGATCCGTATGGCTACGCAGGGCGCTTTCACTTCGGGTGAAAGCGCCCTGAAGCATTTTGAGAAAGCCTTGCACCCAACCGGGGTCAGTTACAACCGGCGGAAAGGCCGCTCCGTCCTGCCCGGGCTTGCCCCGGGTATCCACGCCTTTCGCGCGGCCGGCAAATCCGTAGGTGGCCGGCACAAGGCCGGCCAGGACGGTTGCTCAAGGGTCCGCAATTGCGCCGATTGGTATTAGAGGTCCGGTCGGGCTGATATTGCCCTCGCGTCGCCCCGGTCCACTTTTTCACCCATTTCCCAATCGCCGCCGGACTGGGGCTGCCCGACACGGCCGGCCTGCTGGGTCACGCCCAGGTTCGCGGCCTGTTTCGGCTTCACTCGACGACACGCAAAAAAGACGGGCCGATAATTCGGCCCGCCTTCAATGTCGTCACAGATGCCTCGCCGCCCGGAACCCAGGCGGCAGCTATTCCGTAGCCTAGCGGCGGCGGCGGACCATCGCCAGCGCCACAAGCCCCAGGCCCAGGACCGACAGAGCCGCAGGCTCCGGGGTCAGCACATAGTTTCCATCGCCCAGCGTATAGAACTCCCAGGCGCCGGTCGCCCTGCCGCAGTCGATGGCGTTCGCACTGCACGCCGACGTAAGGGACAAGGTCAGGCTGGCAGGCTGTCCAACAAACCCGGGCAGCCCCGTGTCCATCAGGAACCCGGAGGTCGTCAGATCGAGTTCCCCGGGGCCGGAAGAAGCCCACGACGCAAGCGAGATATCGTAGGTAAACCGATAGGCCGGGCTGGTTCCGAGCCCCGTGCCGAGTATGGGAAATGCCGCGGTGGGACCATCGCTCGCAAAGGTCAGGAAGGAGCCGATATACGGTGCTCCGATCCCGAACGTCGTCGGGATTTTGTTGCCAGCCGCGTGCGTGTCTATTCCAATGATCGAAAGCGCCTGGAACGACCAAGGATTGGCGCTGTTGTAGTCAAAGTTGTTCACCACCCCATTCACGGGGCTAACCGCATCCTGCGGCCCCATAACCAGCGTTGTCGTCGGGAGCTTGATCCACGCGGCACTTCCGAGACTGGTGCCGCCGCCGTAGGTCACCCCTGCCGTACCGAATTCCATGTACCCGTTCAAGGTCCCAGCGGACGCCGCCGAAATGCCTACCGATATCGCCAAAGCGCCCGCGAGTGCGCACACGGCACCCAGCCGAAACTTCATCTTACCGCTCTCCGACAGTCGCGTAGCCTGCGTTTCTCTGGACATCGAATGCACCCTGTAACAATGTGATAAACTGCTTCTATCCCTGATTGCCATGGAATGCAAGCGGGAACTGCACGTTTTCTTGAGCGCGGTGCGGATTCCAAAACAAATTTGTCGGGCAAGGGATCCGGCCCGGGACCGCCCGGAGCTGCGATCATCAGCAGTTCCAATATGGTATGTTCTTACAATAGCTTATCCTGGACCTCCGGACAAACTCGTTGCCAGGTGCGCTATGGCATTCCGCATCGTCGGAGGCCGCAATTTTCACTCAACACAAGCTGGATTTTTGTTAATAATTCTGACTGATTTCGCAAAAGCGTAAATCTCGGAATGCAACACGCCGGACAAGCTAGCGGTTCAGCGTCGAGCGCTATCGAGTCAATCGACCGCCAGGAACTTCCTTTGGTTGTTTATGCTCAGGTTCGTTTTTCCTAAAAAGAGCAGGCGGTTCATTATAAGCTACTCATAGGCATCCGCGCGCGAACGTCACACCCGCGTTTTCCAGCCGATTCGGCCACGCCGCCGTCCAGCGCGTCCAGAAAATCGCCGGCAGGTCCGATCCGCTGGCGAGCAGATCATCGCTTTCGTCGCAAAGCCGGAAGCCGGTGTCGTCCTGCACAAGCTTCATCCGCTGCCACGGTCGGGTCGGTTCCAGCCGTTCGAACAGGATCACGCTGCACGCCGCATCCGTGCCCAGGGGCAGGAAACGCAGCCCCCGCCCCCGGCACCACCGCGCGAGCGTCCTAAGTTCTGTCGTGTCGAGCACCGCATCTCTCCTGAACCCGGAACCTGGCCGCACCAGATCGCCGTACACCCTGTCGGTTTTCCGGCCGATTCGGGTTAACGCGGCTCAGATTCCGGCGGAGAAACCCCGCCTATCCTGCTGATGAAAGGCTACACAGGTCCGCCAGATGCGTTCAGCTTCCGGCACACCTGCCGCAGCCATGCGCGTGCGGCCGGCTCCAGCGTCGGCCCTACCTGCGCGAGCACCCGTGCGTGGTAGGCATCCAGCCAGGCGATCTCCTGCGGGGTCAGCAGGTCCGGGGCCAGCAATTGTCGGTCGAACGGCGCAAGGGTCAGGGTCTCGAAACAGAGGAACGGCCGCAGCGCCTCCGCCAGGTCCGCCGGCTGCACCAACAGCAGGTTCTCCAGCCGGATGCCGTAGTTGCCGGGCAGGTAGTAGCCCGGCTCGTTGGACAGGATCATGCCCGCCGCCAGCGGCACCGGCCTCGCCGCGCGCGACAGGCTGACCGGGCCTTCATGCACCGACAAATAGCTGCCGACGCCATGACCGGTGCCGTGATCGTAGTCGAGCCCCGCCTGCCACAGCGCGCTGCGCGCGAATCCGTCCAGGTGCGCGCCCGCGACGCCCTGTGGAAACACCAGCGTGGCGATGGCGATGTGGCCCTTCATGACCCGGGTAAAGCGGCGGCGGAGTTCCAGCGGAGCCTCGTCCGGCCCGGTCCAGATCGTGCGGGTGATGTCGGTGGTGCCATCCAGGGTACTGGGCGCCGCTGTCGATCAAATAGACCTCATTGGCGCCGATCCGGCGGTCGGTTTCCGGGGTCACTCTATAATGGATGATCGCGCCATGCTCCCCGGCGCCGGAGATCGCGGGGAAGCTCTCGCCGCGGAACCCCTCCACCGCCTCGCGCAGCGCCAGCAGCCTGGCCGCGGCCGAGAGCTCGGTCTGTTCGCCGGTGCTGCCCTGTTCGGCCAGGAAATGCAGGAAGCGGCACACCGCGGCGGCATCGCGCAGATGCGCGTTGCGCGCGCCCTGGCGTTCCACCGCGTTCTTGCAGGCCTTCGGCAGCAGACAGGGATCGGGCGCGTTCGTCACAAGCGCGCCCGCCGCGCGCAAGGTCTGCGCGAACCAGACCGGGGATCCCGCCGCGTCCACCCGCACGGTCTTTCCGGCCATGCCCGCCAGCGCCGGGGCCATCGTCTCCCGCCCAGCGACGGCGACCTCGTTGCCGAGCCAGGCCCGCGTCGCCTCGGGCAGCTTGGCGGGATCCATGAACAACTCGACGCGCCCATCCTCCGCGTGCAGCAGCGCGAATCCGAGCGCGAACGGGGTGAACGGCACGTCCGAGCCGCGGATGTTCAGCAGCCAGGCGATCGAGGCGGGATCGGTAAGGACAACCGCATCCTGTTTGGCGGTGCGCAGGACCGCCGCAATGTCCTGGCGCTTTTCCACCGCGGCGCGGCCGGCATAATCGAGCCGGTGCGGCACCGCCGGGGCCAACGGCGGCGACGGACGGTCCGTCCAGACGGTATCGATCGGGTTTTTCGCCAGCGGCACCAGATTGAGCCCGGCATCGGTGTAGCGGGACAGCGCCTCCTCGCCGATCAGCAGCGGGTCATAGGCGATGACGGCATCCACCGGGGCGTGCGCGGCCAGAAAACCCGGCGGCGGCTCCTCGATGATGTGGCGGCGTTCCCACAGATCGGGGTCGGTCTGCTGCTCGAGCTGCAGCACGTAGCGCCCATCGGTGAACACCGCCGCGCGATCGGCCAGCACCACGGCGAGCCCGGCGCTGCCGGTGAAGCCGGTCAGCCAGGCCAGCCGCTCCGCGCCCGGCGGCACATACTCGCCGAGATGCTCGTCGGAGCGCGGCACGATGAAGCCGTCCAGGCCCTGGCGAGCCAGTTCGGCGCGAAGTCCGGTCAATCGGGTGGCCGCATGGTTGGTCATTCGATGGTCCCTTCCCGGCGTGTTCGGCTTGTATATGGCAGAGGAGCGGATCAGATAAGCGCGTTACGCAATACTTAACGTCTATTCATGCTAGAAACGCGGGACTGACCGAGCAAATTCTCGCTTTTCCTGGCGGTACCCGCTACCTATGTTGCATTGCAGCACAACCCGGGAGCGCCCCGCCACGACGACGACGCGCAAGACCTGGGCTGCCGAACGGAATGAAGATCATGGACACCCCCCGCTTGAACGCCGAGTTTAACATCGGTTCCATCGGCGAAGGCTATGCCAACGCCACCAATGCCCGCATCGCCGCCAACCAGGACTTCGCGCACCGCCTGGGCAATACGCTCGCCAAGGCCGTCGCCTGGTTCCGCCGTGGTTCGGTGATGGCTGAGCTGAACAGCATGGACGACCGCGAACTGGCCGATGTCGGGTTGTCGCGCGGCAACCTCACGCAGGTTTTCGACGCCGAGTTCGCCCACGAACACGCCCGCCGCGGCTACTGATCCGGATCAGGCCGGGGGCGAAAGCCCCCGTCCCTTGCCGGCCTAGCGGCGCAGAACCAGCGTCGTCCAGTTGCCTTCGCGCAACGCGAAGTCCAACCGCATGCCCAGACGCCGGTGTGCGCTGAGAACCAGGTTCGCCTGGCTGTTCAGCAGGCCCGCCAGAATGGCGGTACCGCCCGGCGCCAGGCTCGCCGCCAGATGCCGCGCCATCGCGCATAGCGGCCGCGCCAGGATATTGGCGAATACCAGATCATAGGGCGCGCCGGCCGACACCGCCGGGTGGTCCCAACCATCCGCCAGCCGGGCCGTGACCAGGGCGCCGACACCGTTCTCGGCCGCGTTGCGCGCCGCCACCCGCACCGACCAGGGCTCGATATCCGTCGCCAGGACCGGGCGGTGCAGCAGCCTGGCCGCCGCCATCGCCAGGATGCCGGAACCGGTGCCCAGATCCAGAATCCGCCGCGGCTTGCGATGGGCGATCTTCTCCAGCGCGCGCAGGCAGCCGCGGGTGGAACCATGCTCCCCCGAACCGAAGGCCACGCCGGCATCCAGAGTCAGGGTGATGCGCCCCGGAACGCCCGGTCCCTTCAGATGCGAGCCGCGCACCACGAACCGCCTGCCCACCTCCTGGGCGGGGAAGGATTCGTAGGTCCGCGCCAGCCAGCCCTCGGCGGCGGTCGCGTGGCGCCGCAGGGGCGCGGCAACGCCGGTCATCATCTCCGCCAGCGCCAGGGCGCCGACCAGTTCCGCCTCATTGGCGCCGACCGGCTTCACGCCCTCGATCCGCCAGATCCGCTTCGCTTCGTCTAGAAAGAAGAACCCGACCGTGCTGCAGGCCGACAGCAGTGCCGACTCGAACGCTTCCAGCGCGGCCTCCGGCACATCGACGAAGACCGTCTCCAGCGCCTCGGTGCGTTTTCTCATACCTTCTCCACGAAGCGGTCCAATACCCGCTTGGCCCCGGCCTTCTCGAAGGCGATGTCGAGCTTGTCGTCATCGGCGCCGGTGACGGTGCCGTAGCCGAATTTCTGATGGAACACCCGCTGGCCGACGGCGATCGCCTCCGGCCGGGCCGGGCGGGCGGGCTGTTCCCAGGCCTCGATCACCCGCGGTTTACGCGCCGCCATCGGGAAAGCGGAAAAGCTCGGGATGGCGGTGGCCCGCGCGTCCCGTGCCAGGGCGGCCGAGCCGGAACGCTGGGTCAGTTCCTCGGGCAATTCGTCGATGAAGCGGCTGGGGATGCTGCTCTGCCAGTTGGCGTAGATGCGCCGGTTGGCGGCGTGGCTGATGATGGCGCGCTTGCGGGCGCGGGTGATGCCGACATAGGCCAGGCGGCGCTCTTCCTCCAGGCCCTTCGCACCCTGCTCGTCCATCGAACGCTGGTTGGGGAACACGCCTTCCTCCCAGCCGGGCAGGAACACGGTGTCGAACTCCAGACCCTTGGCGCCGTGCAGGGTCATCAGGCTGACCTTGTCGGCGTCGGAATTCTCCTCGTTCTCCATCACCAGGGAGACGTGATCGAGGAAGCCTTCCAGCGTCTCGAAATCCGCCAGCGCGCGGACCAGTTCCTTCAGGTTCTCCAGCCGCCCGGGCGCTTCGGGCGATTTGTCCTGCTTCCACATCTCGGTGTAGCCGAACTCGTCGAGCATGGTCGCCAGCGTGACCACGTGTCCCTCGGTCTCCAGCATCTTCCGCCAGCGGGCAAAGCCCTGGAACAGTTCGGCCATCGCCTCGCGCGCCCGCCCGCGCAGGCTGCCGGTGGCGACCAGTTGCTCGGCGGCGGCTGCCAGCGGAATGCCCTGGGCGCGGGAGGCCTCGTGCATGCCGCGCAGCGCCTGCTCGCCGATGCCGCGGCGGGGCACGTTGACGATCCGCTCGAAGGCCAGATCATCCGAGGCGCCGCGCAGCACGCGCATATAGGCCACCGCGTCGCGAATTTCCGCACGTTCGTAGAAGCGCAGGCCACCGACCACGCGATACGGCACGCCGAGCAGGATCAGCCGCTCCTCGAAAGCGCGGGTCTGAAAGCCGGCGCGAACCAGCACGGCGATCTCGGCCAGCTTGTGGCCGTCGCGGCGCAGGCCCTCGATGCGGTCGCCGACCATGCGGGCCTCTTCGTCGGAATCCCACAGGCTGACGACGGAGACCGGCTCGCCCTCGGCATCGTTGCGGCCAGGCCGCAGGGTTTTGCCCAGTCGGCCCTCGTTATGAGCGATCAAGGCCGAGGCCGCCGCCAGGATCGGCGCGGTGGAGCGGTAATTCGCTTCGAGGCGGACGATCTTGGCGCCCTCGAAATCCCGCTCGAACCGCAGGATATTCTCCACCTCGGCGCCGCGCCAGGAATAGATCGACTGGTCGTCATCGCCAACGCAGCAGATATTTTTGCGCTCCTGCGCCAACAGGCGGAGCCAGAGGTACTGCACCACGTTGGTGTCCTGGTACTCGTCCACCAGGATGTAGCGGAACATGCCGGTGATACTGCGCCAGCACATCCGGATGGCCGCGCAGGATCTCCGTCATGTGCAACAGCAGATCGCCGAAATCGGCCGCGTTCACCGCCGCGAGCCGAGCCTGGTAGTCGGCGTACAGCTCGCGCGCCCGGTTGGCGGCGAAGTCGCTTTCCTGGTCCGGCGTGATCCGCGCCGGCGTCAGGCCGCGGTCTTTCCAGCGCTGGATGATCCCCATCAATGCCGGCGGCGCCCAGCGCTTGGTGTCGATCCGCTTGGCCTCCATCACCTGCTTCAGCAGGCGAAGCTGGTCGTCGGTGTCGAGGATGGTGAAGTTCGGCTGCAACCCGACCAGATCGGCGTGCCGGCGCAGCATCCGCGCGCACAGCGCATGGAAGGTGCCGAGCCACAGACCCTCCGCCGGCGCGCCGAGGATGGCGCCGACCCGCTCGCGCATCTCCCGCGCCGCCTTGTTGGTGAAGGTTACCGCCAGCACCTGATTGGGAAAGGCGCGGTTGGTCAGCAGGATATGGGCGAAGCGCGTGGTCAGCACCCGGGTCTTGCCGGTGCCGGCACCCGCGAGCACCAGCAGCGGACCGTCGACGGTTTCCACCGCCGCGCGCTGCTCGGGGTTCAGGCGGGTGAGATAGTCGCTCATGCGATTGGACGGGGGACTCGAATGGACACCGTCCAGATATAGAACAGGAAGCGAACGGGTCCAACCGCGAAGCCGTAAGCCGGATATCCGGCTGCCGGTATTTCCGGCCTCAGGCGGTCGCGGCTGCCTCGACCGGCCTGACCCCCAGGATATGCGCGATCGCGTAGGTCAGGTCCGGCCGGTTCAGTGTGTAGAAGTGGAACTCATCCACCCCGTTCGCCTGCAGCAGCCGCACCTGCTCCGCCGCGACCACGGCGGCGACCATGCGCCGGGTTTCCGGATCGTCCTCCGTGCCCTCGAACAGATGCGCCAGCCAGTCCGGCACCGCTGGTGCCGCACATCGCGGAGAACTTCGCCGCCTGGGCGAAATTGGATACCGGCATGATCCCCGGCACGATCGGCGCGGTGATCCCCGCGGCCAGGCAGCGGTCGAGGAAGCGCAGATACACCGTGCCGTCGAAGAAATACTGCGTGATCGCCCGGGTCGCGCCGGCATCGAGCTTGCGCCTGAGGTTGTCCAGATCCGCTTCCGGGCTGATCGCCGTCGGATGGGTCTCGGGATAGGCGCCCACCGAGATCTCGAAATCGGCGACCCGCTTCAGCCCGGCGACGAGGTCGGCGGCATAGGCGTAGCCGCCGCGGATGCGGCTCATACTGGGTGCCCGGCGGCGCGTCGCCGCGCAGCGCGACGATGTGGCGGATACCGGCATCCCAGTACTGGCGGGCGACATCGTCCACCTCGCCCCGGCTCGCGCCGACGCAGGTCAGGTGCGCGGCGGGCGTCAGGGTGGTTTCCGTGCACGATGCGGGCGACGGTCGCGTGCGTGCGGGCCTGGGTGGTGCCGCCGGCGCCATAGGTCACGGAGACGAAGCGCGGCGCCAGCGGTTCCAGCCGGCGGATCGCAGGCCCAAAGCTGCTGCTCCAGCGCCTCGGTGCGCGGCGGGAAGAACTCGAACGACAGCAGCGGCGGCTTTTGCCCGGTGCCGCGCATCGGCAGGGCCGGAAAGCGCGGCCCGGTGAGCCAGCGCTCCAACGTGGGGCCGCTTTGCGACGCCAGGGCAGCCGCAGGGGCGGGACGAACGGGAAGGTCTTGGGTCATACGGGCGATGTCGCATCGCCGGAACCGCTTTGCAAGCATATTGGCCCGGATCGCCTTGGCCTGGATCGCCCGGCCCCAAGGAAGTCCGTCCGATTCCGTCCACCCATCCGGCGCGACGATGGCGTCTGAACATTGTGCAAGTGCGTCGGCATGATAGAACCGCGCCTCGAAAGCATCTCATGGCAACGGGCCTTGGACACGCATCCCTCATCCTTGTCCGCTATCCTTGTTCCGCGCCGCATCCCAGGCCACCTATCCCTCAGACCGCCAACAACGCCACAAGCCGATCCGCCCTTGCAAACCGCGCCGCCCCTCCAAGGACATTCCCTCAAAGGAAAGCCATGAGCGCCTACCGATCCCTTCGCTTCCAGCTTATGGCCATGGGCGTCTTCACGCTGCTGTCCGGCTGCGCCACGCCGCCGCCGGCGGACGATCCGGACGCCATCGCGGAGTTCAAGGAGGCCGACGATCCGATCGAGCCGACCAACCGCGTCTTCTATGCGGTCAACGATGCCCTCGACACCTACATGCTGCGACCGGCGGCACAGGCCTATCGCTACGCCGTACCGCCGCGGGTGCGCGGTGGCGTGCATAACGTGCTGAGCAACCTCGGCAGCCCGGTGCTGCTGACGGCCGACATGCTGC
Source organism: uncultured Alphaproteobacteria bacterium (assembly GCA_963839645.1). Taxonomy (GTDB): domain Bacteria; phylum Pseudomonadota; class Alphaproteobacteria; order Acetobacterales; family Acetobacteraceae; genus PALSA-911. The sequence continues at coordinate 1,021,153 of CAWIVZ010000008.1, forward strand.
AGGGCAAGCCGCGGCGGGCCGGGGATGCGACCATGCGGTTCCTGATCAACTCCACGATCGGGCTTGGCGGGATCTTCGACGTGGCGGGCAGTCTGGGCTACCCGACGCATGACAACGATTCCGGGATCACCCTGGCCAACTGGGGAGTCCCGGAGGGGCCCTTCCTGTTCCTGCCCATCCTCGGCCCCAACAATCCCCGCGATGCGACCGGCTTCGGCCTGGATTTCGTGATGGACCCCTTCACCTGGCTCGGCGCCGGCGTGGCTGTATCGACGCTCGGATGGACCAAGACCGGCGCGAACGCGATCGATTCGCGTGAACGCGTGCTCGATCCCGTGGACCAGATCAAGAAGACCGCGCTGGACCCCTACGCCACCTTCCGCAGCCTGTATCGCCAGCACCGGCAATCGGAAATTGAAGCGGTGCGTGATGACAAAGCGGCCACCATCCCCGTATGGTTTCCGCAGCCCGCGCCCCCGTCGGCGCCTCCCACCGTCCCCCAGGCAGCGGCCGAACCGGCCAAAGCGGGCCCGCTGAACCAAGGCAAGTGACCATGCATGCATCCAACGATCTGCGAACGACTTTCCGCCGGCGCCTGTTCCTCGGCCTCGCCGGCGGCGGGTTCCTGTTCACCGCGATCTGCCTCCTCCGCGGCGCGCAGGCGCAGCCGGCACCGGCCAGCGCGAGCGCGTTCGTGAAATCCACCGGCGAGCGCCTGGTCGCGGTCATCAATGCGCCCGGCCCTATCCAGGAAAAACAGCCGCGGCTGGCCCAGATCATTGAAAGCGCGGTGGATGTGGACGGCGTGGCGAAATTCTGCCTCGGCCGCTTCTGGCGAACCGCCACGCCGGAACAGCAGAAGCAATACACGACGCTGTTCCACAGCGTGCTGGTGACCAACATCACCGGCAAGCTGGGCGAATATCAGGGCGTGGCGTTCTCGGTACAGCAGGCCCAGCCGCGCGAGGACACCACGATCGTCGCCACCACCGTGGAGCGCCCGGCCAATCCGCCGACCAAGGTGGATTGGGTGATCAGCGACGCGTCCGGCGCGCCGAAGGTGGTCGACGTCATCGCCGAGGGCACGTCGTTGCGGCTGACCCAGCGCAGCGACTACGCCGCCTTCCTGTCGCATAACGGCAACAGCATCCAGGCGCTGATCGAGGCGATGAAGCAGCAGATCGCTTCGAACAGCTGAGCGGGACGACCGAACCTACTCCGCGGGTCTGGTTGGATCCGCAGAGGGGGATTGATCCCTGGGTGGGGCTTGTTATGCGGAGGGGCCCGGTTCGCGCAGGCGGCTTTCAAAAACCACCATCTCGTGCCCGCCCTGGATGAACCCGCCGCACGGCACCATCCCGATCCCGCCCAGCACGGTGCGGGAAGCGAAATTGCTCTCCCGTGCCACCGCGATGATCCGTTCCAGCCCTGCGGTCGCGTGACCGAAGCGCAGCACCGCGCCGGCCGCTTCCCGCGCCAGGCCGCGGCCCTGGACTTCCGGCTTCAAGGCGAAGCGCAAGGCCACACCGCGACCGTCCGGCCGCTCCATCAGCCCGGTCAGCCCGAGGAATTCGCCCGCCCCGGTCTCCCGCACCGTCCACATGCCATAGCGATGCCTGGCCCAGAACGCCATGTCCTCGGCCAGCTCCTCGGCCGCCCGGACCGGGGCGCGGACACCTCCCAGCATCATCGCGAACACGCGCGGATCGGCCTTGATCGCCTGTATGTCCGCCAGATCGCCCCAGCCGACCGGGGTCAGCACCGTGCGGGCGGTGCGGATGATCCAGGTCGGGTTCACTTGCCGGCGTTCACAGCCTGGGGTTCACGGCAACAAGGCGGGCCGAAACCTACCGCGCGAGCGGCCGGTATTTGATCCGGTGCGGCTCGGTGGCGTCCGCGCCCAGGCGGCGGCGCTTGTCTTCCTCATAGGCCTGGAAATTGCCCTCGAACCACTCGACATGGCTGTCGCCCTCGAAGGCCAGGATATGCGTCGCCAGCCGGTCGAGGAACCAGCGGTCATGGCTGATGACCACGACGCAGCCGGCGAATTCCGCCAGCGCGTCTTCCAGCGCGCGCAGCGTGTCCACGTCCAGATCGTTGGTCGGCTCATCGAGCAGGATGACGTTGTGCTCGGCCTTCAGCATCTTGGCCAGGTGCACCCGGTTGCGCTCGCCGCCTGATAGTATGCCGACCTTCTTCTGCTGGTCCGAGCCCTTGAAGTTGAACGCGCCGACATAGGCGCGTGACGGCACGGCGCGCTTGCCGAGATAGATCACGTCCGTCCCGCCGCTGATCTCCTCCCAGACATTCTTGTTGGGATCGAGGCTGTCGCGGGACTGGTCGACATAGCCGAGTTTTACCGTCTCGCCGACGCGAAGCGAGCCGCCGTCGGGCACTTCCTGGCCGGTGATCATGCGGAACAAGGTGGTCTTGCCGGCGCCGTTCGGGCCGATGACGCCGACGATGCCGCCGGGCGGCAGCTTGAAGCTCAGCCCGTCGATCAGCATCCGGTCGCCGTAGCCCTTCTGCAGATCCTCCGCCTCGATGACGACGCCGCCCAGGCGCGGCCCCGGGGTGATGACGATGTCGGCGACGCCGGTGGCGAGCTCCTGCGATTTCTGCAGCATTTCCTCGTAGCGCTGGATGCGCGCCCGGCTCTTGGTCTGCCGCGCCCTGGCGGAGGAGGCGATCCACTCGCTCTCGGCGGCCAGCGCCCGCTGGCGGGAGCTTTCCTCTTTCTCCTCCTGCTGCAGCCGCTTGCGCTTCTGCTGCAGCCAGGACGAGTAGTTGCCCTCGAACGGATAGCCGCGGCCGCGCTCGATCTCCAGGATCCAGTTGGTCACGTTGTCCAGGAAGTAGCGGTCATGGGTGACGATCATCACCGTGCCGGTGAAATCGCGCAGGGTGCGTTCCAGCCAGGCGACGCTTTCGGCGTCCAGATGGTTGGTCGGCTCGTCGAGCAGCAGCAGGTCGGGCTTTTCCAGCAGCAGCCGGCACAGCGCGACCCGGCGGCGCTCACCGCCGGACAGGGTGGTGACGTCGCTTTCGGCCGGCGGGCAGCGCAGCGCGTCGAGCGCGATGTTGACGCGCCGGTCGAGCTCCCAGCCGTCCTCGGCGTCGATCTTTTCCTGCAGCTCGGATTGCTCCGCCAGCAACGCGTTCATCTTGTCGTCATCCATGGGCTCGGCGAATTCCATGGAGATGGCGTTGAACCGGTCCAACGCCGCCTTCAGGCCGGCGAAGGCCAACTCGACATTCTCGCCGACGGTCTTGGTCGGGATCGAGCTGCGGCTCCTGTTCCAGATAACCGACGCGCACGCCCTCGGCCGCCCAGGCCTCGCCGCCATATTCCTTCTCGATCCCCGCCATGATCTTCAACAGGGTGGACTTGCCGGCGCCGTTCACCCCGAGCACGCCGATCTTCACGCCGGGCAGGAAGGACAGCGTGATGCCCTTGAACACTTCCCGGCCGCCCGGAAAGGCCTTGGTCACGTCCTTCATCACATAGACATACTGATAGCTGGCCATAAGCCGCGCGCTCCTGAAGCGAGATTTGGGGGGTGTTCTAGGGTGCGGTGCCGCCCGCGGCAACCGATGCGGACGCGGAGGACAACTGCATCACGATCAGGCGGACCTGATAGAAGAACATGCCCCGATGCCGGCAGAGGGGTAGGGTGTTGGCGGCCCAGGACAGGATTGCCGGCCCGGCGCGGGCGGGCTATGCCGCACCGCAACATGAAATTCGTGCCGCCAGCACCGCCACAGGAGATCCCCCATGCGCATCGACGCCATCGCCATCGGCCAGAACCCGCCCGAGGATGTCAACGTGATCATCGAGGTGCAGATCGGCGGCGAGCCGATCAAGTACCAGATGGACAAGGAGGCCGGCACCCTGTTCGTCGACCGGTTCCTGTACACGCCGATGCGCTATCCCGGCAATTACGGCTTCGTGCCGCATACCCTGTCCGATGACGGCGATCCGATCGACGTGCTGGTGGCCAATACCCGCCCGATCGTGCCCGGCGCGGTGATCAATTGCCGCCCGGTAGGCGTGCTGAAGATGGAGGACGACGGCGGCGGGGACGAGAAGATCATCGCCGTGCCATCGCCCAAGCTCACCCAGCGCTACCTGAACGTGCACAACTATTCCGACCTGCCGAGCATCACCCTGGAGCAGATCCAGCACTTCTTCGAGCACTACAAGGATCTGGAACCCGGTAAATGGGTGAAGATCATCGGCTGGGGCGACGCCGCGGAAGCCCGGCAGCTGATCGTGGAAGCGATCGCTCGGGCCAAGGCTGCCGCTTAGCCAAGCCGTCTTCTTGACCCGAAAAACAACCAAAAGGTCTCCGGAAGCCGCTTTTTCAGGCTGTTTCACCGCTTATGGCGGAGGCGGGCGGGCTGGTCGGCTTGACCACCCTGTTCCGTCACCTGATAGTCGCCGCACTAGCCAGATCCGTGCCGTAAGGCGCGGTCCGGACGAGTTCGGCTCGTGCCGTCTTGGAGCCAATCAATAAATAAGGGAAACTTCGGATGCAGTCCGCCTATATCTTGATCATCGTCTGCGGTGTGCTGGCACTGCTGTACGGGCTTGTCACGGCGCGGCAGGTCTTGGCCGCCGATGCCGGCAACGCGCGCATGCAGGAAATCGCCGCCGCCGTGCAGGAAGGCGCTGCCGCCTACCTGAACCGGCAGTACACCACCATCGGCATCGTCGGGCTGATCATCCTTGTCATCCTCGGCCTCACCCTCGGGTTGCACGTGGCGGTCGGCTTCCTGATCGGCGCGGTGCTGTCGGCCATCGCCGGCTATGTCGGCATGAACGTGTCGGTGCGCGCCAATGTCCGCACCGCCCAGGCCAGCCGCCGCGGCCTCGCCGCCGGTCTCGATATCGCCTTCAAGGCGGGCGCCATCACCGGCATGCTGGTGGTCGGCCTCGGCCTGCTCGGCGTCGGCGTCTATTACATGGTGCTGCGCGGCCAGATGGTGGGCGACGACATCCGCCCGGTGCTGGAAGCCCTGGTGGGCCTGTCCTTCGGCGCCTCGCTGATCTCGATCTTCGCCCGGCTCGGCGGCGGCATCTTCACCAAGGGCGCCGATGTGGGCGCGGACCTGGTGGGCAAGGTCGAGGCCGGCATTCCCGAGGATGACCCCCGCAACCCCGCCGTGATCGCCGACAACGTGGGCGACAACGTCGGCGACTGCGCCGGCATGGCCGCCGACCTTTTCGAGACCTACGCCGTGACCATCGTGGCGACCATGCTGCTGGCCGCCATCTTCTTCAAGACCGAAGTGCGCGACCAGCTGCTGCTGCTGCCGCTCGGCATCGGCGCGGTGTGCATCGTCACCTCCATCATCGGCACCTACTTCGTGAAGCTCGGCGCCAGCAACAACATCATGGGGGCGCTGTACAAGGGCCTGATCGTGACCGGCGTGCTGTCGATCGCGGCCGTGGCGTTCATCATCAGCTGGTTCACCGGCTTCTCCACCCCGCTGCCGCTGATCGCCGGCGGCTCGGTGACCGGCATGAACCTGTTCGTCTGCTGCCTCACGGGCCTGGCGGTGACCGGCTTCATCGTGGTCATCACCGAATACTACACCTCCACCGCCTACCGCCCGGTGCGCAGCATCGCGCAGAGCTCCACCACCGGCCACGGCACCAACGTGATCCAGGGCCTGGCGATGTCGATGGAAGCCACCGCCCTGCCGGTGCTGGTCATCTGCGTCGGCATCATCGTGTCCTACCTGACCGCCGGCCTGTTCGGCATCGCGGTCGCCGCCACCACCATGCTGGCGCTGGCCGGCATGATCGTGGCGCTGGACGCCTACGGCCCGGTCACCGACAACGCCGGCGGCATCGCCGAAATGGCGGACCTGCCGAAGGAAGTGCGCGTGACCACCGACGCGCTGGACGCGGTCGGCAACACCACCAAGGCGGTCACCAAGGGCTACGCCATCGGCTCGGCCGGCCTCGCCTCGCTGGTGCTGTTCGCCGCCTACACCCAGGACCTGAAGTTCTACTTCCCGAAACTGGACGTGCAGTTCTCGCTGCAGGATCCGTTCGTGGTGGTCGGGCTGTTCATCGGCGGCCTGCTGCCGTACCTGTTCGGCGCCATGGGCATGATCGCCGTCGGCCGTGCCGCCGGATCGGTCGTGGTCGAGGTTCGCCGCCAGTTCAAGGCGATGCCCGGCATCATGCTCGGCACCCAGAAGCCGGAATATGGCGTCGCCGTGGACATGCTGACCAAGGCGGCGATCAAGGAGATGATCATCCCGTCGCTGCTGCCGGTGCTGGCGCCGATCGTGCTGTGGTTCCTGATCGACGCGATCGCCGGCCAGACCGCCGCCTTCTCGGCGCTGGGCGCCATGCTGCTCGGCGTGATCGTGACCGGCCTGTTCGTCGCCATCTCGATGACCTCGGGCGGCGGCGCGTGGGACAACGCGAAGAAATACATCGAGGAAGGCAATCACGGCGGCAAGGGCTCCGAGGCGCACAAGGCCGCGGTGACCGGCGATACCGTGGGCGATCCGTACAAGGACACCGCGGGTCCCGCGGTGAACCCGATGATCAAGATCACCAACATCGTGGCGCTGCTGCTGCTGGCGATCCTGGCCGGCTGGCTGAAGTAAGGACGGGCGGGGGCTCCGGCCCCCGCCCCTTTCCCCGGCGGCCGGGTCAGGCCGCGCTCATACGTAGTTTCAAGCTGGTCAGCCCGCGCAGCGTGTTGTTGTAGCGCCGCTGCGGTGGCTCGAGGATTTCGAGATCCCGCACCCGCCGCGCCAGCGCGGTCAGCACGCACTCCCCTTCCAGCCGTGCCAGCGCCATGCCGACGCAGGCATGGATTCCGCTGCCATAGCCGACATGGCCCTGGGTGCGGCGTTGGATGTCGTATGTTTCCGGCCGCTCCCATCTGCGCGGATCGCGGTTGGCCGAGCCGAGGAACATCAGCACCTTCTCCCCTTCCCCGACCGTTTCCCCGCCGATCTCCACTTCCCGTGTCGTGGTGCGGAAAAAGGTCTGCACCGGCGTCTCGAAGCGGATGGCCTCGTCGAACGCGGCTCGCGCGAGCGATGGTTCCGCGCGCAACCTTGCGTATTGTTCGGGGAAGCGCGCCAGGCACCAGATCGCGGCGCCGATGCCGCTGACGGTGGTGTCCACGCCCGCCGTCAGCACCGAGCGCACCACCTGCGGCGCCTCGGTCTCGGTCAGGTCACCGGTGCCGACGGCGGCATGAATGCCGGCGCCGAAGCCCGCCGGCGCCAGGGCGTCGCGCTGCGATTGCGCGTGCACCCAGGCCAGCACCGGCTCGGCGTCACGGGTTGCCTCGGCCAGGAACTCGTTGCGGGGGCCGAAGCTGTTGAACACCATGTTGCCGTAGGGCAGCAGGAAGCGGCGGTTCTCCGGCTGCATGCCCATCGCGTCCGGAAACACCGCGAGCGGATAGGCCTCGGCGAGCTCCGGGATGGCGTCGATGGACGATTTTTCCAGCAGGCTGTCGATCAGGGTTTCGGCTTGTTCCGTGAAACGTGGCTTGAGGCCGCTGATGGCGGCGGGTGACAGCACGCGGGCCTGCACCTTCCGGGTGCGATCATGCAGCGGCGGATCGGTCTCCAGCACCAGGCTGGGCGGGCGCCATGGCTTTTCCTTGTGGAAATCCTGCAGGCCGACGCCGCGGGCGGAGGAGAAGGTTCGCCAATCGTCGAGAATGGATTTCACCTCCGCGTAGCGGGCACAGGCGAAGACGCCGTATTTTTCGAGCCATACCACCGGGCCGGCCTCACGCAGCGCTTCCTGGGCGGGATACGGATCCTCGAAATAAGCGGCGCTGAACGGATCGAGCGGCGAGACCGGAATCGTCATGACGTGTTCCCCCTTGTTTCCCGGCGGCTTCTTGTCCGATCGGCGCGGCAGACCGGTGGATGGCTGCATACGACCACGGATCGTGCCACGCCCGCCAGACGACGCCTTCATGCCGCAATGCCGCCAAGGAACTCCCTGTTGCCGCGGCGCGGATGCCGATCGCCAAACCGGGGGGTCAACGAATGCATCGCCGCCGGCTCCGGACATTGTGAAGGGCTGGCATCTATTTCGCGCGACCTGAGGAAAAAATATGGATTGCGAGATACATTCGGATATGCTGCGATAACCATTACGATAATGACATTCGTCATCTGCTCGGAACAAGAACACACCACGGAGCCTGTCCCAACCTGGCAGGGCTCGCACCTGAGACAATATGGGAAGGAGTGGCAGGATGAGCTTGAGGCAGGGTTTGGCGGTTGCGGTGACAGCCTGTGCGCTTCTCGGCAGCGCACCCGCGTTTGCCGGCAAGATTTTTCTCACCGGTCATGATCCCGATTTTCACGCGCAGGACAGCCCAGGGGCCGCCAACCTGCTGCGGGAGGGGCTGAACTACGTCACCGGCGGCACCTACAGCGGCGGCGTGGAGAAGTTCCTGTGGGTGGAAAGTTTCCTGCCGGCGAGCAGCGGGCACCGTATCGGTGAGCAGGGACTGACATCGCTGGGTCTGACGCTCGGCACCAATTTCGATTGGGTCGATGCATCCGGGCTTAGCGGCGTGGATTTCAACAACTACTCCGCCATCGCCATCGCCTCCGATTTCGGGGGTATGCTGACCAAGAATGAAATCAACGGGCTGATCGCCCGCAGCAGCGATCTCCAGAGCTTCATCAATTCCGGCGGCGGGCTTTTCGCCTCCGCCGAATGCGGGCCCGGCAACCCGGCCTGCGAAGCGTCGCTGGTGGATGCCTCCACCCAGCTGTACGGCTATTTGCCGGTCGTCGTATCGTCGGTCGTTCCGGCCGCGCCGTTCACCGTGACGCCGTTCGGGGCATCGCTGGGCTTGACCAATGGCGACCTGAACGACCCGACGCATAATTCGTTCGGCCTGACCGGCGGGTTGAATATCGTGGACTTCGACACGGCCGGCGTGCCCACCACGCTAGCCGGTGACGTTACCGTGGGGGGTGGCGGATTTACCCCGTCTCCGGAACCGGCCAGCGTTGCGTTGGTGCTCGTGGGACTGGCGGGTCTGGGCCTTGTGCGGCGGCGCCGCACCTGATTTCAGACGACCTGGCTTTTCGGGAGCCCCGGCCGCGGCTTGAATACCGCGGCCGGCGGCGAGGACCCCTATGGATTGTCAGCCGGCCCGGTCTCGTTGATCCTGCCTGGAAAGCCAGGGGAAACGCGAGATGGCCGATACATCGGAAGCCTTCGACTTCATCATCACCGGCGCCGGCTCGGCCGGCTGCGTGCTCGCGGCCCGGCTGACGGAATCCGGCCGCCACCGCGTGCTGCTGCTGGAAGCCGGCCCGCCCGACACCAATCCCTGGATCCATATCCCCCTCGGGTTCGCCAAGACCTACGTCAATCCGAAGGTGAACTGGAAATTCGAGACCGCGCCGCAGCCGCAGCTCAACAACCGCCGCATCTACCTGCCGCGCGGCAAGACGCTGGGCGGGTCCAGTTCGATCAACGGCATGGTCTATATCCGCGGCCACCACGGCGACTACGACGAGTGGCGCCAGCGCGGCTGCGAGGGCTGGGACTGGGATTCCGTGCTGCCGTATTTCAAGAAGGCCGAGAACCAGGCCCGCGGTGCGGACGAGTTCCACGGCGCGGGCGGGCCGCTGCACGTATCGGACCAGCCCGGCCGGTTCGAACTGGCCGACGCGGCACTGGCCGCCTGCGTGCAGGCCGGCATTCCGGCAAACCCCGACTTCAACGGCGCGGCGCAGGAGGGTTGCGGCTATTACCAGACCACCACGCACAACAGGCGCCGCTGGAGCACCGCCAAGGCCTATCTGGAACCGGCCCGCCAGCGCCCCAATCTGGTGGTGCGCACCGGCGCGCATGCGACGAAGATCCTGATCCAGGACAACCGCGCCGTCGGGGTCGAATTCCACACGGCCCAGGGCCGGCAGACCGCGTCCTGCCGCGGCGAGGTGATCGCCTCCGGCGGCGCCTATGGCTCGCCGCAGCTTCTGCTGCTGTCCGGCCTCGGCCCGGCCCAGCATCTGCGCGATCTCGGCATCGAGGTGCTGCGCGACATGCCGGCGGTGGGGTCCAACCTGCACGACCATTTCAGCACCAGCCTGTACTGGCGGATCAACAAGGCGATCACGCTGAACGATCTGGACAACAGCCTGGTCCGCAAGGTGTCGGCGGCGCTGCGCTACGCCCTGTTCCGCAGCGGCCCGATGGCCAGCAACGGCATCCATGCCGGGCTGTTCACCCGGTCCGACCCACGGCTGGAGCGCCCGGACATTCAGGTCAATATCTTCGAGTGGAGCACGAAGGAACGCAGCAAGGACCGGGTGATCCCGCACCCCTTTCCCGGCTTCACGCTGATGCCGGTGCATCTGCGCCCGGACGGGCGCGGCACGGTGCGCCTGGCCAGCCCCGACCCGCTCGCCCCACCCGACATCCTGTTCGACTATCTGCGCAGCGAATACGACATGCGCGCCATGCTCACCGCGGTGCGGCTGTGCCGGACGATCGCCGAACAGCCGGGGCTGAGGCCCTATCTGGTCGAGGAAATCCTGCCGGGCATCGGCGCCAGCAGCGATGAGGCGCTGGCGGAATTCGTGCGCGCCACCGGCATTTCCAACCAGCATCCGACGAGTTCCTGCGCAATGGGGCATGGGCCGAACACGGTGGTGGACCCTCGGCTGCGGGTGCATGGCATCGATGGGCTGCGGGTGGCGGATGCGTCGATCATGCCGGTGGTGGTCGGCGGCAACACCAACGCGCCGACGATCATGATCGCGGAGAAGGCGGCGGCGATGATCCTGGAGGATGTTTCGGCGGCGGGGGCGCAGCGGCGGGCGGCGTAGCGAGCGTTCCTATCGTTTCGCGGTCCCTCGCCTGCTGTCGCGGGTCGGCTACCGCCGGAAGTTGCGGCAACGGGTGAGTCGCCCGCTCGGTTTCCGCGGTGCGTCGCGATGGTGCAATGCCGAGCGGCATTGGCACCCTACGTCATTTGCGGTGTCGGCGGCTGTGCGGCGAAGGCAGTATGGTGCGGCGGCTTATTGTCATTTATATTCACGTTGAAAGTTGGTCAAAATAACTGTAGACTGCTTTCATGGACATATGCCCCGACCCCCTGCCCGACCTCGCGCTGCTGCTGCCGCGGGAGGCGTTTTTTGAAATTCTCTGGATGCTGCGCCGTTCGCTGCCGCCACCGCTGTCGGACGATCCGGCGGAGCTGGAGCGGCGGGACCGGTCGGCGATGGCGGGGGTGGCTTCCCTGTTGCCGGTGACGGTGGCGGAAGGGCGGCTGGCGGCGCAGTTCGCCTCGGCCGATGCCTGGGCGCGCGATTGCCAGCGTCTGGCGGCGGAGCGGCGGCTGGAGCCGGGGGTGGCGAGCAAATGCCTGGCGCAGTCGGTGAGCCTGATGCGGGAGTTGAGGGCGGCGCTGCGCGAGTTGCGCCAGTTGCAGAAGGAGCGGCGCAAGCGCGAAGCGGACGCGGAGGCGGCGAACCGGGCGGAGTGGGAGGAGCGCAGCGCGGTGGGGATGATGCGCGGGGCGTTGGGGGAGGCGGAAGCGCTGGAACCGGTGGACGCTGCCGCTGATTGTGAGACGGAATCCCACGCCGCGATTTCTGAGACGGTTGAGAGACGCCGGGATGTGGGTGGGCCAGGTAGCGGAGGGGCCGGTGAAGGCGTGGATGGCCGGCACGAGGCCGGCCATGATCTTGGGTGGGGGTGCCGGCCGCGGTTTGGACGGTGTTGCCAGTCTGGCCGGGCGGCCGGGAATGTCCGTGACGGGCCGATCGCCGGGCATCGTAAGCTGGGGGGGCTGAACAGCTGGGGTGCCTATGCGTCTTGCATTGCACCAACTTTGTTCGTCAAGAATAGTGGTGCAGTTCCAAGCGGAACTGCAGCCTAGGCCGTATGGACGGATTTAACCAGCATCAGCCGCACGCAAAACTGATGATGGCGGGGCAGCTTATGTCGGTCTTTTCGTCGCGCATGGCGACGCGTTTGAACCGCTTGAGCTTGCCGATCGTCTGTTCGATACGCGCCCGGAGCGGGCCGTAGAAGTGTTGAAAGCGATGACCCTCATTATCGCGACTGGCGGGGCGCATCCATTTGCCACAAGCGCGGTACTGGATTCTGGGGTTCTCGCTACCCTGGTCGATTTGCTTTGTCACGGCCGTTCCCGGGGCTCATGAATGTTATCGAACGATCATGTAACGTATTGACATATGTCAAGCGCCTTGATAGGAAGTCAACCACTAAAATACCAGAGGGCACCTAAATCTAACGCGCGATCATGCTACGGTCATTGACCCACAAAACCCCGAATACCATCCTCGTCGCGAGCCTCGCATGCTGGCGAAGACCGGCGCCGATATGCGCCAGCTAGCAAAAGTTCTTGCCGCGCAGGGCGTAGTCATCGAACCTACCGAGGACGCGACGACTTACAACCCAAAGCAGGCCGACAAGCTGATTGCGGCATGGAGCTGCGCACTCATCAAGAGCCGCCTTGAAGGTGCTGCGATGTGGGGAGGGCATGACTCGGCCTCAATCCGCAACGCTGCAAGCCCTGAGGGTGTCAAGCGTGTCTGGGACCGCTGGAAACTCCCATCCGATGAACACAAGACCGCGGCGCTCCTCGCCGAAGCGGACATATTCCGCAATACGATGAATGCGCATTACGGCTGCACGCGCGAAGTGGCACAGGCCAGAAACAAGGCTATGCTGAAACGCGAAGTGACGAGAGCGCGCCACAAAGAGGAAGCCACACCATGACAAGGCTCGCGAGCCGAATACTGGCGGAAATCTTCAACCCGATCACGGCAGTAATTCTGTTATGTCTTGTACTGGTGCTTGCGCCGATATTTTGGATATACAACAAGCCCCCTCCGTTGAAGGTACCGGCAGGCACGGACTCGATCCCCCATGAGCCGAAGCCAGAACAGACGAGAATAGCGGCTGTACTGGACCCGTCAGGGAATTCGATGGGATGGTGGATCATTGAATATCCGACAAGATTGCCACCGAAGGGCACCAAACCGCTTTATATCGCCTACAGCCCCGACCAGTTTGCGTGGGAAAGGACACCCTACGTGCCAACGAGAACTCTCCATCCATTTCGAGATCCCAAAGCTCACTATAGTACCCGAACAAAACGGACTTTGACGTTGATGTGGTTGGCCTTAGGACGCCTGGGACATCGGGTTTCACTCAGAACAAGGTGTGGGTTGTATCTGCTCCAGATGATGCGAAGGAAGGCCAGGAATATACGATGGTTCTCTCCTTCAATGTCCAGCCGGAACAGTATCGGACTGAAGCATTGAGAGTGAACGGGGTAAAGCAGCTCAGTGAGAACGAGGCGTCTATACAGCTTCCCCTCTACAAGCCGCTAGAAATCGAGATCCGGGAACGATTTGTCTGGCGAGACCGCATATGGGATGGAACGCGCGCGCTGATCGCAGCCATAGCATTTGTCGCCGCACTTCCAGCCTTTACTGAGCTGATTAAGTTCTGGCTCAGCCGGGCGAAGCCGAAGGCGCATTCGTGAATTATTCCGGATAACGAACGGACCCGAAAGGGCACGATATCGACGAGGAAGTCTGCGAACTTGCTAACTAGATCGTCCGCGCTGCGTCGTTGCTTGGATTTCTCACGACGAGGGATCCCCGGTGTGATATCATCTGCAAGAGTCTCGATGCATCCTTTTTCGATGCCGTGTCTTTTGTCGGTTACCGCAATGCGCGGACGGATGTCCGGGTCGCTGTCGAGCGAAGTCTCGAACTGCGTGCTATCGTTGGCCTCGCCCGGGGTCAGGTGCAGGTCGAGAGGACGGCTGTCGAGAACCGCCAAGCGAGCGGCCAGGGGCCTCGCTGCCGCTTTTTGCGCCGGCGGCCGAGACGCGGGCACGCGCAGTCGTACTGTCGAAAACTTTATCAATTGCGCGGTTTAGCTGCATTCCGCGAGAATCCGAAGGAATGCGTCCAATATACCGGACCGGCTTAGTCGCCAGAACCGCTTTCATATGCTGTTCCAGTTTCCAAATTCCTTTAGCGATGATCACCAAGTAATACTGTAGACTGGGAATTAGTGGATTGCTTCCAGGAACTTACGGCCGTCATGCCCAGGCTCTCCCCGGCTTGATTGGGCCGCATCAAACACTTCCAGGACGACCGACCAATCGCGCTCCGTCATTCCTGTCCGCATGTCCGGCTCCCTGATACCGGTCGCGCAGTGATCCGAACAAAGCCCGATTCGGGAATCCGTCAAAAAAGCATGTCAGGGATTCCGTTCACACGGCCTAGCAAGTAGGGTGGGCTTTAGCCCACCGTCGCCTGGTACTGCGGCTCGCCAGTGTCACCCAGGTCCGCACCGTCGCCCCCCAATTGAGCGGATATATGCCGAGCGTGACGCACCTGGCGAAGCTCGAAAATGTCCAGTCGGGGGGACGTGCCACAAGTCCGTGCTTGGGCGGACGAGAGATGAGTTTATCAGGGTTGGATGGATCGTTTGTGTTGGTGGGCTGAAGCCCACCCTACGGGATATGGGTGGGCTTGCCGGTTCGCCGTGCTCATGTCGCGTAGTCGGGCTCCTCCCGATCCAGCACCCGCCGCCACGCATCCAGGTGCAGCCGCGCGTCCACCTTTTCGCCCCAGGCGCCGTTCCAGCGGCGGCGGAGCTGCTCGGGCAGTTTGCGGAGAGTTCTGGCCGGTGGACATGGCGGTGACCTGGTACATCGCGGTGCGTTCGGCGATGAACAGCTCGTCGAAAGCGTCGGCCACGGTGGGGCCGGCGACGGTGACGCCGTGGCTGCCCATGAGCATGATGGACTTGCCCTCCATCAGATCGGCGATGCGGTCGCCTTCCTGATTGTCACCGACGGGCTGGTCGCCTTCGAGGTCGACGACGAGGCGGTCGTTCAGGATCAGGTTGTTGTGATGCGACAGCGCGAGTTCGGGTTTCTCCAGCAGCGACAGCGCGGTGAGGTATTGCGGGTGGACGTGCATCACGCAGGCGGCTTCGGGGCGGCGGAGATGGATGCGGGCGTGGATGTGGAAGGCGACCTTGCGCAGTTCGCCGGTGCCGCGCAGCACCTTGCCGTCCAGGCCGCAGACGATCAGGGAACTGGCGGTGAGTTCCTGGAACAGGTAGCCGCGCGGGTTGATCAGGAACAGCGGCGGATCGTCCGGCCGGCGCTGGCGGCAGCATCAGGGAGTTGTGGTTGCCGATCTGTTCGTTCCAGCCGTGCCTTGCGGCGATGCGGAAGACCGCCGCCATGTCGCAGCGCAGGCGCCACTCAAGCTGCTCGGCTTCGGTGGAGGTCAGGGAATTTACCAAGGCGACCATGGCAAGCCTCTCCGCTGCGTGAACACGGGCAAAATCCTGCGCCGCGATAAGGTGCTTGCCAAGAGGCTTGGTGCCGCCGCAGCATCCGGCCTGGGCACAAACAGGCAAGGAGATCGCGCATGATCCGCCGTCGCAGCTTCAATGCAGGATTGCTGGCCGCAACCACCTTGCCGATGCCCGGGATCATCCAGTCCGCCGGTGCGCAGTCCGTGGGAAGGAAGGGTGGCGACGTGGTGATGGCGCAGCAGGCGCAGCCGCCGACGCTGGATGCCCAGACCACCACGGCGCAGGCCAGCCGCAACATCACGCTGCATGTGTACGAGTCGCTGTTCACCCGCGACGAGGTGAGCAACCCGAAGCCGGAACTGGCCGAGGGCATCGACATGGCGGCGGACGGGCTGACCTACACGATCCCGATCCGCACCGGGGTGAAGTTCCACAACGGCAAGACCATGACCTCGGCCGACGTGAAGGCAAGCATGGAGCGCTATTCGCGCGTCGGCGGGTCGGCGGATGTGCTCAAGCCGGTGGCGGCATACGAGACGCCGGATTCCAAAACGCTGGTGCTGAAGCTCAGCCGGGTCTTCCCGGGCATGCTGGAAGCGATCAGCAGCCCGCGCGCGCCGTTCGTGATCATGCCGGAGGAAGAATGCGCCAAGCCGGCCGGCCAGGCGCCGATGATCGGCACCGGGCCGTTCCGCTTCGTGGAATACCGGCCGGACAGCCATGTGAAGCTGGCCCGCAACGACGATTACGTGCCCAACACCGCCTACGACAAGCGCGATGGCTTCACCGGCCGCAAGACGCCGTATTTCGACAGCGTGACGTTCCGCTTCATGCCGGAGGGTGGCGCACGCACCGCCGGATTGCAGACCGGCGAATTGCAGGTGCTGGAGGCGCTGGACGTGGCGGCCGCCAAGCGGCTGAAGGACGACGCCAACATCAAGACCTACCCGATGCTGCCCTGGGCGTTCATGACGCTGATGATGAACAACAACTGGGGCCTGACCGCCAATTTGGATCTGCGCCGCGCGGTGCAGGCGGCGCTGGATCCCGAGGAGATCATGGCGATCGCCACGGACGGGCTGTACCGGATGGATCCGGCCTGGCAATATCCGGGCACCAACTACTATCCGGGCATCGCCGGGCTGGATGCCTACAAGCAGGACCAGGCGAAGGCGAAGGCGTTTCTGCAGTCGGCCGGCTACAAAGGCGAGGAATTGCAGATCATCGCCGACAGCAGTTTCAAGGCACATCTGGATGCCGCCACGGTCACGGGTGAACAGCTGAAGGCGATCGGTATGAAGGTGAAGCTGTCGGTGATGGATTGGCCGACGGTGATGGCGGCCCGCAGCAAGCCGGAGGGGTGGAACATCTGGCCGCTGATGATGGGGATCGAGCCGTATGAGGGGCCGTACAACGTCGTCGGGTTCTTCGCCGGCAAGCAGAGGGTGCAGATCAAGGAAGACCCGGTGATCGAGGCTGCCAATGCCAAACTGGGATCGGAACTGAAGCTGGAAGACCGCCGCGCGGCGGTGAAGCAGTTCCAGGACCGCATGTACGATCAGGCGATCTCGCTCAAGGTCGGGGATGTCGGCATCGTGCAGGCGACGCGCGCCAATGTGATCGGGTACGCGCCCTATCGCATTCCCCGGATGTGGGATTGCTGGTTCGCCTGAGGACCCTTCCGCTTGCTGCGTCTGATCGCCCTGCGCCTGCTGGCGGCGGTGCCGGTGCTGATCGTGATCTCGGTGGTCGCGTTCGGCCTGACCTTGCTGGTGCCCGGCGATATGGCGGCGGAGATGCTGGGCATGTCCGCCACCCCCGCGGATGTGGCGCGGCTGCGCCATGAGCTGGGGCTCGATCTGCCGCCGCTGGCGCGGATGGTGCAATGGTATGGCGGGCTGCTGCACGCCGATCTCGGCCGGTCCGTGCTGCTGAACCAGAGCGTCATGGGGGCAATCCTGGAGCGGTTGCCGGTGACGTTGTCGCTGGCGGGATTGTCGCTAGCGCTGGCCTGCGCGGTGGGGATTCCGCTGGGGCTGCTGGCGGCCTCGCAGTCGGGCCGGTGGGTGGACCAGGCGACGATGGGGACGGCGCTGGTCGGGCTGTCGCTGCCGGATTTCTGGCTGGGGCTGGTGCTGATCTGGGTGGTCGGCGTGAAGCTCGGCTGGCTGCCGACCGGGGGCTACACGGCGCTTGGCGACGACCCCATCGGCTGGCTGCGCGGCATGATCTTGCCCGCCGGCACGCTGGCCTTGACCCAGCTCGGCCCTGTGGCGCGGATGACCCGGTCCGCGGCGCTGGAAGTGTCGGGGATGGATTTCATCCGCACCGCCCGGGCGAAGGGGCTGACGGAGCGGCGCGTCTATGGCCGTCACGTGCTGGCAGCTTCGCTGGTGCCGATCCTGACCGTGGTGGGGATCGGGTTTGGCCTGGCGTTGAGCGGGGCGCTGGTGATCGAGCAGGTCTACAGCCTGCCCGGCGTGGGGCGGCTGGTGATCGGGGCGGTGCTGCGGCGGGACTGGCCGGTGCTGCAGGGCGGGCTGCTGATGACGGCGGTTGTTTTCCTGTTGGTCAATTTGCTGGTGGATTTGCTGTATCTCTGGGCCGATCCGCGGTTGCGGCGCAAATGAGGTTGTCTTCTCTGCTGGCGCGGCGATCGTTCCTGATCGGCGCGGTGATCCTGGGAGTGATCGTGCTGGCCGCCGCTCTGGCGGGGTATCTGGCGCCGTTCGACCCGGTGAAGAACAACTATCGCTACCGGCTTGGAGCGCCGAACGATGTCTATTGGCTGGGAACCGACCGCTACGGTCGGGATGTGCTGTCGCGCATTTTGTGGGGCGCGCAGGTCAGCCTGCGCATCGGGATCGGCGTGGCGCTGGCCACCGCATTCGCCGGCGGGCTGATCGGGCTGGTGGCCGGATGGTGGCGCGGGCTGGACGGCTGGCTGATGCGGGTGATGGACGGACTGATGGCGTTTCCCGGCATCCTGCTCGCCATCGCGCTGGCCGCGACCCTGGGGCCGAGCGAGATCAATGTCATGATCGCGCTGACCATCGCCTATACGCCACGAACCGCGCGCATCGTGCGCAGCGCGGTGCTCGTCGCGGCGGCGCAGGAATATGTAGAGGCGGCGCGCGCCATCGGCGCCGGCCCGGCACGCCTGCTGCTGCGCCATATCCTGCCGGCCGCCGTTGCCCCGCTGGTGGTGCAGCAGACCTACGTGTTCGCGCTCGCCATCCTGGCCGAGGCGGTGCTCAGCTTCGTCGGCGTCGGGCCGCCGCCGCCGACGGCGACGCTGGGTGCCATCATCGCCGACGGCCGCGACGCAATCGTGGAGGCGCCGTGGGTGACGATATACCCAGGGATGGTGATCTCCGTGCTGGTGCTGGGCCTGAACCTGCTGGGCGACGGGCTGCGCGATGCGCTGGACCCGCGGATGCGTTAGGCGCTGCGGTAGCGGTTAGCCCGCCCGGATGCGCTGGATGATCGCCTGGGTGAAATCCTTCGTGGTCGCCTTGCCGCCCAGATCCGGCGTGCGGATCTTGTCCTGCTTCAGCACCAGGTCGATCGCCGAGCGCAGCTTTTCCGCCAAGTCCAGGTGCTCCACATGGTCCAGCATGAGGGCCGCCGCCAACAGCAGGGCCAGCGGGTTGGCGATGCCCTTGCCGGCGATGTCCGGGGCCGAGCCGTGCACCGCCTCGAAGATCGCCACGCCAGGGCCGATATTGGCGCCCGGCGCCATGCCGAGGCCGCCGACCAGCCCGGCCATCAGGTCGGACAGGATGTCGCCGAACAGATTGGTGGTCAGGATCATGTCGTAGCGCTCGGGGTGGAGCACGAGTTGCATGGCGCAGGCATCGACGATGCGGTCCTCGGTCTGGATCACGCCTTCGTAGTCCTTCGCCACCATCAGCGCGGTTTCCAGGAACACGCCGGTCAGCGCCTTCAGCACGTTCGCCTTGTGGACGATCGTCATTTTCTTGCGCTTGTGCTTGACCGCGTACTGGTAGGCGAATTCGCTGATCTTGCGCGATTCCGAGCGGGTGTTGATGCCGGAGGAGAACGCCACGGCGTGCGGGTCGCCGTCGATCTGGATGTAGTGCTCGAAGGCGACGTACAGGCCTTCGAGGTTCTCGCGGATCAGCACGATATCGACGTTGTCGTAGCGGCCGCCCTCGATCATCGTGCGCACCGGGCGGACATTGGCGAACAGGCCGAATTCCTCGCGCAGCCGCACATTCACCGAGCGGAAGCCGCCGCCGACCGGGGTGGTCAGGGGGCCCTTCAGGGCCAGGCCGGTGCGCTTGATGCTGTCCAGCGTGGCCTTCGGCAGCGGGTCCCCGCCATCCTCGATCCCGGCCAGTCCGCCCTTTTGGACGTCCCAGGCGAAGGGAGTGCCGAGCGTTTCGAGGATTTCCACAACTGAAATCGACGATCTCCGGGCCGATGCCATCGCCGGGGATCAGGGTCGCATCGATCTTGTTGTGGCCGTCGCTCATGGGACTTCCTTTTCAGCGGGACATTGCGGACAGGGATGCCGGATTGTGGCGGACCGCTTCATCGCATGTTTGCTGCGGTGCAGCTATGACGGAGGCGACTATTTTCCGCGCTTCTCCCCTGCGCCGCTCCACGCCCTCACCCGGACCAGCCGAGATGGCTCAGGAAGTCCCGGGCGCGCTCCACCCGCGGATCGTCGAACAGCATCACCTCCGGCTCCATCGCCAGCGCCCTGGCGATCGCCACGCGCCGCCGCTGGCCGCCCGCGTGGTTGGCAGGGTAGGCGCCCGCCGTGTCGGCCAGCCCCACCTTGTCCAGCAGGACCTCGGCGCGGTGTCGCCGCGGCTTGGTTGGTTGCAGCCTAAATCGTATGGCCTGCTTGATCGTCGGCGGGATCGTTCTGCCTAACACTCTTGAAAATCGTCTCGAATGGCGATTATTGTCCCTCCGATACCGTCGGACATGCCGATCATACGAAGAATGCCGGCGAAGCTTGGCCTGTCTATTCCATGGTGGAAGCGGACCCAGGGGGAGGAACCATCATGTTCGACTACCGTCTTGAACACATCATGACCTATAATGCGACGTTGGCGGAGCCTGAGGTCATAGGGCCAGTACCGGAAGGCATCAGGGTGAATTTCTACGTTACCGGCGGCGTTATAACCGGCCCGAAAGTGTTTGGGAAATTGCGAGCGGTCGGTGCCGACTGGTTGCAACTGCGACGCGACGGGGTTGCTAACCTCGATGTCAGGGCAACGGCGGAAACCAACGACGGGGCGCTGCTCTACATCACCTACGACGGTACCATCGATCTTGGCGAGAATGGCTATGAGGATTTTCTCAAAGGTGTGTTGCCGCCGGACGGCACTCCCATCCGCACCGCGCCACGCGTTTACACGTCGCATCCGAATTACCTTTGGCTCAATCGCCTTCAGTGCATTGGAGTTGGTCAGGCTTTTCTGAGCCGAATGGAAGTCGCCTACGACGTTTATGCCGTCCGATGAGCGGCCACGCCGCCACCCACGATCGGAAGGCAGCGGCTGATGCAAAGCTCAAGCTTGGAATGGTGCTCAAAAGATGACCGTTCCCGATCGACTACGATGGCTCAGGTTGGGCTCACGGATTCCGTAGACTTGGGCGGGGAGCGGGCTTTTTGCCGCATCATTCCAATCGATTGGGTCAATTGTTCGACTTTCCGCCGATGGTTTCCCAGCCGATTGATAACGTAACCATCCTTCTCCGAGTTCTACAACGGGCAAACAGCGACGCATCCCCGCCTTGGTCCGGGACGTCTGTTTTGGGTTGATTGCGGCGGTCCGGGCCGGTCGTCCCTCGAGTGTCTCTGCGCGCTAAGGCGAACTTCCCGTTCCGCTTCTCCCAGAACGACCTGGCCTTCCGCACGGCACGGTTGCCATATTTATTATCGAGAATTCTACAACGACTAATGTTGAAAATAACAGCGGATCCGGTCCGGTACCGGCATGGAATTACAGCAACCGGTGGTTACCCCACAGGGCGATCTACCTCGGGTCCGGCTCTTCGTCGCCAGGCGCGCCGCGCGGCATTTCAGGGCCTCACGGATGAACTGGCTGTCGCGGACGGCGCCGAGGCGGATGGGGGCGTCGAAGGTGCCGATTTGCGGCACGACGCGCAGCAGGCCCTCCTCCAGCAGGCAGCGCAAGACCTCGCGCACCGGGGGTGCGGCTGATGGCGTATTGTTCGGCGAGCCGGGTTTCCGACAGGCGCTCACCGGGCCGCATCCGGCCGCTGGCGATGTCCGCGTGCAGACGCTGATGCAGCCGGTCGCCCTTGGGCTTTGCGGTCTCGAACCGGTCCATCTCGGTTCTAGTCATGCGCCGCGTGGGCTGGGTCGGCGGGCGTTGTTTCCCCGGATCGGCATTTCATCCCTCTGCCGGCGCGCTCCGCACGGCCGCCATTTGGTATTCTTGTGTACAAGGCGACCCGCAAGCGACGCCGGCCAGGAACAGGGAGAGAGGCTGGCGGTTTGCCTTGCGCGGAACCACATAGGCGCCAAATCGCCACCCATGCCCGGTGCAGGTGCCCGGGACAGCGGATACGCGACCGAATAGAGGTAGCTGTCATGACCACGAAGGATTTGAGCCGTTCGCTGGACCGGGAGACCCTGGCGCGGCTCGATGCCGCGGTGCAGGGCATCGTCGACAAGGACCCCGCCTTGCTGCTGACCGTGATCGAAAGCCTGGCCAAGACCATCGCCGTGTATGGGCACGCGACCCGGCATGACGTACTTCTGATGGCCGCGCGCGGTTACGACGAAGGGGCGAAAGGCTAGACTACCCGACCGCTTTCGGAGAACCCCCATCATCCCCGCCAGAACCCTGCTGGTCGGCCTGGCCGCGGCGCTGATATTCGCGTTGGGCCTGGTCATCGATCCCGCCGCACTGGTGCAGGTGGTCTATATCTGCGGCACCGGCGGCTGCGGTGTGCGCCCGGTCTGGCTCGCCGCGGGCTTTGGGATCGTGTTGGGTGCCTGGATCGTCGTGAAGCTGGCCCGGCGCATGACCTCCCGGCGATCGACGCGCAAACGCCCCCCCGCCGGCGGCAAGCGCAAGTCCGGCGCGCCGGCCAAGGCGAAACCGGCCGCGCGACGGAAGCCGGCCGCACGCGCAAGGACCTGACCTGGGCGCGGATTGTCATTTGGGGCGGGACGGTCATGCTTGCCCGGCAAACGGGAGACTTCCAGCATGACGGAACGATCGATTATCGGCGATACCCCGAGGCGGCGGGAGGATGCGCGTTTCGTCACCGGCCAGGGCCGGTATCTCGATGACCTGCGCTTCGATGGGCTGACCCATGCGGTGCTGCTGCGATCCCCGCACGCCCATGCGCGCATCGACCGCATCGACGTCGCCGCCGCGCTCGCGTCGCCGGGCGTGCTGGCGGTGCTGACGGCGGCCGACGCGGCGGCGGACGGGCTGCATCCGCTGCGCCCGACGGTGGAGGCGAATGTGCAGACCGGCGAGCCATTCGCCTTTCTGCCGCAGCCCTTGCTGGCCACCGGCAAGGCGCGCTTCGCCGGCGAGCCGGTGGCGCTGATCGTGGCGGAGACCCGCGCGCAGGCGCTGGATGCCGCCGAGTTGGTGGAGGTCGACTACACGACCCTGCCGGCCGTCACCGATGCCGGCGCCGCCCGCGCCCCCGGCGCGCCGGAAGTGGCGGCGGAGGTGCCTGGCAATGTCTGCCTCGATTGGCGCACGGGTAACATCGAAGCCACGGAAGCGGCCTTCGCCGTGGCGGCGCATGTGGTGCGGCTGCGGCTGGACAACCACCGCATCGTCACCAACCCGATGGAGCCGCGTGGGTTGGTCGGGGTGTACGATCCGGCCGAGGACCGCTACACCGCCCATGTCTCCAGCCAGAACATCCATCTCAACCGCGACAACATCGCCCGCGCGCTCGGCCGGCCGCCGTCCGCGGTGCGCTTCATCGCGCCCGATGTCGGCGGCGGCTTCGGGGCGAAGAATTTCATCTATGCCGAGCAGGCATTAATCCTTTGGGCCGCCAGGCGCGTCGGCCGGCCGGTGAAATGGATTGCGACGCGGTCGGAGGTGTTCCTGGCCGATCATCAGGCGCGGGATCATCGCGCGGACGCGGCGCTGGCGCTGGATGCGGATGGCAGGTTCCTGGCGCTGCGGGTGGAGAGCGTCGCCAATCTCGGCGCTTATATGGCGGGAGGCGCCGGCGGGGTGCAGACGTTTCAATATGTGCACCTGCCCGGCACGGTCTACGCCATCCCGGCCATCGACCTCACCATCGCGGCCGTGCTGACCAACACCGCGCCGATCGGCGTCACCCGCGGGCCCGGGTTTGCCGAAACCGTCAACATCATCGAGCGGCTGATCGACGCGGCGGCGCGGCAGGGCGGGTTCGACCGTGCCGAGCTGCGGCGCATGAACATGGTGGCGGCATCGGCCATGCCGATGACCAACGCGGTCGGGCAGGTGGTGGACAGCGGCGATTTTCGTGGAACCTTCGACAAGGCGCTGCTCCAGGCCGATGTCGACAGTTTTCCTGCGCGGCGCGCGGCGAGCGAGGCGCTGGGAAAACTGCGTGGTCTGGGCTTCGCCTATCACATCAAGGCGACCGGCGGCTCGCCGCACGAGAACGTGGATATCCGTTTCGAGCCCGACGGCACGGTGTCGCTGATCACCGGCACGCAGACGATCGGCCAGGGTCACGAAACCACCTTCCCGCAGATCCTCGCCGAGCGCCTCGGCATCCCGAACGAGCGGATCCGGCTGTGCCAGGGCGATACCGATCTGATCATCGCCGGCGGCGGGCACGGCAGCTCGCGCGCGACCTACATGGGCGGCACGGCAATCTGGCGGGCGTCGGACGAGATCATCGCCAAGGGCACGCGGCTGGCAGCACAGGTGCTGGAAGCGGCCGAGGCGGATATTGACTTTAAAGACGGCCGATTTGCCGTGGTGGGCACGGATCGTTCGATCGGGTTGCTGGAACTGGCGCCGATCGCGCGGAATGCCGGCGCACCGCTCGATACGTTTCATGCGTGGACACGCGAAGCGATGACGTTTCCGAACGGGACCCATGTGGTGGAGGTGGAGATCGACCGGGAGACCGGGATGGTCGACCTGGTCCGCTATACAGGGGTGGACGATTACGGCGTGATGGTGAACCCGATGATCGTTGCCGGCCAGGCGCATGGCGCGATCGCGCAGGGGGTCGGGCAGGCCCTGCTGGAACACGCGTCCTACGATCCAGCGTCCGGCCAGCTGATCGCCGGTAGCTTCATGGATTACGCCATGCCGCGCGCCGGCGACCTGCCGGGGTTCAATCTTGGCTTCAACCCGACCCGCTGCACGACCAATCCGCTGGGCGTGAAGGGTGCCGGCGAGGCCGGCGCGATCGCCGCACCGCCGGCGATCGCCAACGCGATCCTGGACGCGCTGGCGCCGCTTGGGATCGGCGGACTGGAGCATCCTGCTTTTGGTGGCCCGGCCAGCGCATCGCGGATTTGGGGATTGCTGCACGGCCGGGCGGCGGCGGGCGCAGCAGAGGGGCGATAGCCACGGATTGACAACATCCGAGGCGCGACCTGGAATGGCGGATTGGGACGAAACCGAGAGCAGGAACGTAGAATGTCAACGACCAAGGAAAAGGCGCCTTCCACGAGGATCCAGAATCCGAACGCCTACGCGGCGCGCGTCGCATTCGATCCGCTGCGGCCGACTGAAAAGCCACAGGAATTCTACGAGGAGATCAAGCAGAAATTCGCCGAGGCGCGGGATCTGCGTCTCAGCTATCGCCCAGAGGGCCAGGCGCAATACACGTCCGACCTGACCGGCGAGCTCGCGAAATACGAGGTCGATCCATGGGTCGAGACGATCGTGGAACGCGCGCCGATCAACGATACGGTGGAATGCCTGTTCATCGGCGGCGGCTTTTCCGCCCTGCTGACCGCCGCCCGGCTGCGCGAAAAGGGCGTCGAGAGCATCCGGATCGTCGAGCGGGGCAGCGATGTCGGCGGCACCTGGTACTGGAACCGCTATCCCGGCGCTGCCTGCGACGTGTCGGCCTATGACTATCTGCCGCTGCTCGACGAGTTGAACTATGTGCCCGAGAGCTATTTCGCCAAGGGACCGGAGATCTTCGCGCATTGCCAGGCCATCGCGCGGAAATACGATCTGTATGATCTGGCGGTGTTCCAGACCACCGTCACATCGACGGTGTGGGACGAGAAGGCGAAGCTGTGGCGGGTCAGCACCGACCGGGGCGACACGCTGTCGGCGCGGTTCGTGATCTGCGCCAACGGCACGCTGTCCAAGCCGAAGCTGTCGAAGATCGACGGCATGGAACGCTTCCAGGGACATTCCTTCCACACCTCGCGCTTCGATTATGCCTACACCAAGCCGGACCTGTCCGGCCTGAAGGACAAGGTGGTCGGCATCATCGGCACCGGGGCGTCCGCCGTGCAGATCATTCCGCGCGTCGGGCGGGCGGCGAAGGAACTGTACGTGTTCCAGCGCACGCCGTCGGCGATCGACATTCGCGACGACATCCCGACCGATCCCGCCTGGGCGGCGGCGTTGCAGCCGGGTTGGCAGAAGGAACGGCTGGAGCGGCACCGTGCAGGGACCGGTGCTGACCGAGCAGCAGAAGCGCGATCTGGCCAACCTGCCGCGCGAGGAGAAGATCCGCCGGCAGGAAAACCAGAACATCGAGCACCAGATGCGCATCCACGCGCGCGTCGATGAGATCGTCAAGGACAAGCGCCACCGCCGAGGCGCTGAAGCCCTGGTACATGCACCGCTGCAAGCGCCCCTGCTACGACGACGAGTATCTGCCGGCCTTCAACCTGCCGAACGTCCATCTGGTCGATACCAACGGCAAGGGCGTCACCGAGATCAACGAACGCGGCGTGGTGTTCGAGGGGCGCGAGTATCCGGTGGATGTGCTGATCTACGCCACCGGGTTCGAGGTCCAGGTCACCGGCATCTACAACGATATCCGCGGCGAGAACGGGCTGGGGCTGAACGAGAAATACGCCGAGGGCATGCGCACCGTGCTGGGCATCCACTCGGCGGGGTTTCCGAACCTGTTCATCATGGGCGGGTATCAGGCGTCGTTTCAGTTCAACCTGACCTTCATGCTGCAGACCCAGGGCGCGCACATCGCCGAATGCGTCAAATACGTCCGCGATCACGGCTATACCACGATCGACGCCACGCCGGAGACCGAGCAGTGGTGGGTGGACGAAGTGATCAAGCATCGCGGCAAGACCAACCGGAACAAGGAATGCACGCCGGGCTATTATAACTTCGAGGGTGAATCGAACCGCCGCCAGGACGGCAACTACAATGGCGGTTTCGCGCAGTACTTCGCGCACATGACCGAGGTGGAACACGCGATGGGGCAGCATTTCCGCTTTGCCTGACAGGCCCTGAGCCCTGCGGCGGCACTGACCGCCGCAGGGTTCCTACCCGCGATGCGTCACCGCTCGGCGATCAGACAGGCGTAGTTCTGCGCGGCGGTCGGGGTTTCGGTATTGAGTTCGTAGGTCGCGAGCAGCTTTGGATCGGCGAAACCTGCCTGGCGCAGGAGTTCCAGGTGCCGGCCGGTTTCGAAGCGGCCGGGCTCATAATCCCAGTCAGTGCCGTCCGGCTTGATAAAGTCGCCGTTGATCAGCACGCCGCCCTTCGGAAGCGTTTCATAACAACGGGCGTAGACCTCGGCGACGGCCTGTTGGCTGCCGAGATCATGCAACGCCCAGGTGGAAATAATGGCGCCGGGCTGCCTGGCAAGCCTGCGGGACCAGGTCGGGTCCATCAGGTCGGCCTTGGTCAGCGTTACCCTTTGCATGGAAGTGCCGATGGTCTTTTTGGCGACCTCGAAAAACGCCTCAGAAAAGTCGAGGCCTTCATAGGTGATGACCGGGTTGCGCTCCAGGATGTGGCGGGCCATGTAGCCCGGGCCGAGACCCAGTTCCAGTACGTGCGGGTTCGGCAGGCCTGGTTTGGATATCCACTCCAGGATCAGGTCGAACAGGGCGATGCGCGGGGCTGTGGGCACGAAGCGGTCGGCCCATCCCTGAACGAAGGCCGCGTCGTGAAATTCGTGTTGAGCTCCGACGAAGTTCTTCATTGGCGATTCCTCTCCGGTTCCATCCGCCACCTGCCGGACCGACGGTCCCGCGACGGCTTTCTTGTGCATGACGAAGCCGGACACTAACGGCGGAAGGCCAGGGCGGATACGCCCTTCACATTCCACCTACAGCCAACCCGCCGATCCGATGGCGGAATGCTCACGGCAGTCCGCAGGCAGCTGGCTTTCCCATAGGGTTGCGTTAGGCTCGGATAAAATTCAGGGAGAACGAAACATGCAACTCGGCGCTTCGCTGCCGGTAGCCGATATCGGTACCGGCCCCATCGTTTTGCGCGACTATGCGCAGGCGGCTGAGGGTCTTGGGTTTTCCTATCTGCTCTCGCCAGACCATGTTCTTGGCGCCAATCCAGCCGCCGACCATGCGCGGCAAGCGGGTCGGCACCACGGAGAATGCCTATCACGATCCGTTCGTGCTGTTCGGCTTCCTGTCCGGCTGCACGCAGAAAATCGGCTTCGCCGCCGGCGTGCTGATCCTGGCGCAACGGCAGGCAGCGCTGGTGGCGAAGCAGGCGGCGTGCCTCGACGAACTGTCCGGCGGGCGCTTCCGGCTTGGCATCGGGGTGGGCTGGAACGAAATCGAGTTCATCGGCCTGAACGAGAATTTCTCCAACCGCGGCAAGCGGTCGGAAGAGCAGGTGCGGGTGATGCAGGCGCTGTGGGCACAGCCGCATGTCACTTTCAAGGGCGAGTTCCACCGGCTCGACGATGCCGGCATCAATCCGCGGCCGGCCTCCGGGCGGGTGCCGATCTGGTTCGGCGGCCATGCCGAGGCGACGTTCCGGCGCACGGCGGCCTACGGCGACGGGTTCATGCCCCTGGCCTACCCGGCCGGGGACAAGGCACTGGCGGCGTTCGACAAATTGCGCGGGATGATCCGCGCCGCCGGGCGGGAACCCTCCGACGTCGGGATCGAGGTTTGGGTCTCGCCAGGCATCGGCACGGAAGCCGACTGGCGGCGGGAGGTGAGCTTCTGGAAGGCGGCGGGGGTGACGCATATCACCGCCCACACCAGCTACGTCAGCGGCCACCACGCCCGCATCGCCGGGCGCAGTGCCGCGGAGCATCTGGACGCGATCACCCGCTACCGCGCGGCGGTAGCGGATCTACTCTGACCGCGAGCGATCAGCGCCGGAAATCGGCGCCTTTCCGCTCCACGGTGCGGACCAGGCCCTGCCATTCCATCAGGCCGTACTCGGCGCTGTCGCGGCGCTTCCGCATCCGCTCCGCGGCCTTCCCGATCACGTAGTCGTCGATCCGCACCGGGGCCTCGTCCAGGGTGCGGGCGATGAGTTCCAGCTCGCAGGCGCGTTCCAGCATGTACATGCGCATGAACGCGCCCTGCACGGTCGGGCCCAGCGTCAGCAGGCCGTGGTTCAGCAGCACCACGCAGCCGCCATGGGCGCAGGTCCGCCCGAGGGCGTCGCATTCCTCCTGCGTCGCCGGCACGCCATAGTCGTGATAGACGAGGTCGTCGAAGACCTGCAGCGCGTCCTGGCTGATCGGGCGCAGGCCGTTTCGTAACAAGGATACGCCGGCGCCGGCGCGGGTATGCGTGTGCATCACCACATTGGCATCCGGCCGCGCCTTGTAGACGCCGCTATGGATGATGAAGCCGGCGTTGTTGAACTTGCCGGGATCGCCGATCACGTTGCCATCCAGGTCCATCTTCACCAGGCTGGAGGCGGTGATCTCGTCGAACATCTCGCCGTAGCGGTTGATCAGGAAATGGTTCGGCGCATCGGGCAGCCGGGCGGACATATGGGTGTTGATCAGGTCGGTCCAGCCAAGATGGTCCGTTACATGATAGAGTGCGGCAAGCTCGCAACGCGTCTGCCATTCCAATTCAGTCATATCCGTCCTGGGTTGTTTCAGCGCGGCTGACATTTCTGTCTCCAGTTTCTTGTTTCTGGGCGTCAGGCCCCGGCGGAGCGGCCGGCGGGATTATCCTGCGGGAAACGCGCGCCGCCGGCAACAAGCCGGGCGGACATGCGCAACGGCATCGTTCTGGATTTGGACTATTTTGCGGGTCAGGGACGATCGCCCATTGCCAGATCCGGGAGCGTCGCCGACGCGAGTTCAATTTCCTGATGAATTCGCCACGGATTTGCGCTACTCTGCCATGCGCCGATCCAATGAACAGTCACTGAAGGGGCACCTTCAGGGCACGGCGATCTATGCCTTTAAAACAACCGAAGAAATCGACGGCCGACCAAACTGGCCGCGACAGGGAGGCTAAGCGATGACGTCCACACGCGCATTGACGCGCCGGCACGTACTGCTTGCTGGTGCCGGTTCGATACTTGTTCCCACCTTGGCCGCACGCGCGGCCGGACCCACCCGCGGTGTCACCGACACAGAAATCATCATCGGCACGATGACCGACCTGTCCGGCGTGACCGCCGTGCAGGGCACCAACAACGCCAACGCGCTCCGCATGGCATTCGACGAGGTGAACGCCAAAGGCGGCATTCACGGACGCAAGATCCGTTACATCGTGGAGGACAACGAGTATCTGGTGCCAAAGTCGGTCCAGGCAATGAACAAGCTGCTCAACCGCGACAACATCTTCTTCGCGCTGGCGAACGGCGGCACGCCGCACAACGAGGCGGTGATGCCGGCGATGTTCGAGAAGCATGTGCCCAACATCTTCCCGCTGACCTGTGCGCGGTCGATGTACGAGCCATTGAACAGGTATAAATTCGGCCAGTTCTCGTCCTATTACGACCAGATGCGGGCCGGGGTGAAATACTTCGTGGAGAAGAAGGGCAAGACCAAGATCGGCTCAATGTACCAGGATACCGATTTCGGCCGCGACGTGCATGCCGGCGCCGTCGCGCAGATCGCCGCGATGGGGCTGAAGCTTGCCGGTGAAACCACGCACAAGCCGACCGACAGCGACTTCAGCGGCGCGGTGGCGAAAATGCGCGACGCCGGCTGCGACCTGATCTGCATGGGCACCATCGTCAAGGACACCACGCTGATCCTGCAGACCGCGCGCAAGCTCGGTTGGAAGCCGGATTTCGTCGGCCAGTTCGCCAGCTATTCCACCGCGGTGGCGGAAGTGCCGGGCGCGCCGGCGGAAGGGTTCTACTCCATGTCTCCGGGATTGTACGCCTATCCCGACGACCCGCGCCCGGCGGTGCAGGAGGTCAGCGCGCGCTACCGCAAGCGCTACGGCATCGACTTCAACTATCTCGGCGAGGCCGGCTGGTCGGCCGCGACGTTCATGATCGACGTGCTGCAGAAGAACGGGCGGGACCTCACCCTCGACAGCCTGATCGCGACCCTGGAGACCATGAAGGACTGGCGCGACGTGTTCGGCTCGCCGCCGCTGACCATCACGCCGACCAATCACCACGCGTCGAACCAGTCGTTCCTGTCGGTGGTGAAGGGCACGCGCTGGGTGCCCGTGGAAGCCGAGCCGATGAGCTACTGACCCAGACAACGAGCACCAACGGACAAGAAACGGGAAAAGACAAATGTTCAGAAAAGCCCTTCAAGGACTGGCTATCGCCGCCTGTGTCGCAACGGTCGCCTCGCCCGCCATCGGGCTGGCGGAGGAAACGCCGGGGGTGACCGCCACGGAGATCAAGATCGGCAATACCGCCGCCTATAGCGGCCCCGCGTCGGCCTACGGGATCATCGCCCGTACCGAAGCCGCCTACTTCAAGATGATCAACGACAAGGGCGGCATCGCCGGGCACAAGATCGTCTATGACTCGCTCGATGACGGCTACAGCCCGCCGAAGACGGTGGAGCAGGTGCGCCGGCTGGTCGAGGAAGACAAGGTGGCCTACGTCTTCGCCACCATCGGAACGCCGAGCAACACCGCGATCGCGAAATACCTGAACAGCAAGGGCGTGCCGATGCTGTTCATCGGCAGCGGCGCGCATAAATGGGGCGACTACAAGCAATTCCCGTGGACCATCGGCTGGCAGCCGAGCTACCGGACCGAGGCGCAGATCTACACGCGCTATGTCCTGAAGAACAAGCCGGACGCCAAGATCGGCATCCTTTATCAGAACGATGATTTCGGCAAGGACTACCCGCAAGGCGTGAAGGACGTGCTGGGAGACCGTTACGATAAAATGGTGAAGGCGGTATCGTATGAAGTGACGGACGCGACGATCAATTCCCAGGCGCTCGAGTTGAAGAACTGGGGCGCGGACGTGGTGATCACCGCGGCCACACCAAAATTCGCCGCCCAGATGATCCGCACGATCTCGGACCTGAACTGGAAGCCGCTGCATTTCATGACGAACGTGTCGATCTCGGTCGGCTCGGTGATCACCCCGGCCGGTCCGGAACGGGCCGTCGGCATGATCAGCGCCGCCTATCTGAAGGACCCGACCGACCCGACCTGGAAGAACGATCCGGGCATGAACGAGTGGCGCGCGTTCATGAATAGCTACATGCCGGGCGCCGACCTGACCGATGCCGGACCGGTGTTCGCCTACGGCGTGACCTCCACCCTGCTACAGGTGCTGAAGCAGGCCGGTAACGACTTCTCCCGCGCGAACGTCATGCGCCAGGCCGCCAATCTGCATAATTTGGAAATACCGGTGCTGCTGCCAGGGATCACGATCAATACCAGCCCAACGGATTTCCACCCGATCAAGCAGATGCAGCTGCAGAAATGGAACGGCAAGTCGTGGGAACTGTTCGGTCCGATTATCGGCGGGGCAGCGTCTTGATCCCCGGTTAGAGCATTATCGGATCGTGTTCTTCACATGATCCGATAATGCTCGCCAAACAAAGGCTAGAGCAGGAGCGGCAATTCTACCCGAGCCGATCCTGCTCTAGCCGGTCAGTTCCCGGCGAACGATTGCGGCACCCTCGACCATCGCGCTTCAGCTTGCCGAAGGCGATGTCGCGGGGGAGGTACTTCATGCCGCAATCGGGCGCCGCGACCAGCCGGGCCGCGTCGACATACTTCAGGCCGTCGCGCAGCCGCGCCGCGACCTGTTCGGCGGTTTCCACCGCGGGATCGCCGAGATCGAGCACGCCGAGCAGGATCTGCTTGCCGGCCAGGTCGCGCAGCACGCCGAGGTCGAGCTTCGGCTGCGCGGCCTCGATCGAGATCTGCGTGGCGATGGTATCGGCCAACTGCGGCAGGAAGCTGTAGCCGCTGGGCTTGTTCTGCACGACCGCGGCGTAGCCGAAACAGAGATGCACCACCGTCGGGCCCTCGATGCCCTCCAACGCCCGGTTGATGGCGCGGATGCCGTAGGCGGCGGCCTTGTCCGGCGCGTTGCGCACCCAGGGCTCGTCGAGTTGCACCACATCCACGCCCGTTGCCTTCAGGTCGCGCAGTTCGGCGTTCACGGCGATGGCATAGTCCATCGCCATCTCCGCCTCGTCGGCATAGAACTCGTTCCGGGCCTGCTGGGACAGGGTGAACGGGCCGGGCAGCGTGATCTTGGTGGCGCGGCCGGCGTTGCGCAGCAGGAACTCGGCGTCGCGCCGCTCCACCGCCTCCCGCCTGCGGATCTTGCCCACCACGCGCGGCACCGGGGTGGCGCGGCCGGATTGCGAGCGCACCTCGCCGGGATGCTCGGCGTCGATCCCCTCCAGGGCCAGGGCGAAGCGGTTGGAGTAGCTCTCGCGGCGGATCTCGCCGTCGGTGACGATGTCGATCCCGGCCCGCTCCATGTCCCGGATCGCCAGGATGGTGGCGTCGTCCTGCGC
Organism: uncultured Alphaproteobacteria bacterium; assembly: GCA_963839645.1. GTDB lineage: Bacteria > Pseudomonadota > Alphaproteobacteria > Acetobacterales > Acetobacteraceae > PALSA-911. The sequence continues at coordinate 1,054,352 of CAWIVZ010000008.1, forward strand.
CTGTTCGAGGAACTCCCCACCGATGCGCCAGATCTCGTGCGCGTGGGTGCGCGGCACGCCGTGATGGTGCAGCGTTTCCCGGTTCACCAGCCAGTCCGGCTGGGGATAGCTGCCGACGACGGTGGTCGGCAGCAGATGCGTGGGATAGGTCATGGATGCGCCTCCGGACGATGTTCTTGCCGCAAGCGTGCCACGCGGAGCGGCGTCCGTCTGTAGCCCGCTATCGCCGGTCGGCGGCCTTGGCGCTGCCGCCGTCGAGCCAGGAGGTCAGCTGGCCGAGGGAGCGCTCCTGCCCGGTGGCGATCTGCACGGTCGCCGTCGTGCCGGCGCGCAGCGGCTTCTCGCCTTCATGCGGGAGCAGCCGGATCTTGATCGGCAGGCGCTGCACCACCTTCACCCAGTTCCCCGAGGCGTTCTGCGGCGGCAGCAGCGCGAACTCCGCGCCCGTCGCCGGGCTGATGCTGTCCACCCGCCCCTCCCACGCCTCGTCGGGATAGATGTCCAGCACCACCTTGACCTTCTGGCCGGGGGTGACGTTCGTCAGGTCCGTCTCCTTCAGGTTGGCCTCCACCCAGGGCCTTGTATCCGCCACCAGGGCGAACAGCGGCGTGGCCGCCTTCACTTCATCGCCGGGCTGCAGCTTCACGTTCACCGTGGTGCCGTTCAGCGGCGCGATGATCGTGGCGCGGGCGAGATCGAGCGCGGCGCGGTCGCGGTCGGCCAGCTTCTGGCGCACCAGGGGATGCTGGTCGGCCGGCAGGTTGGGATCGCCATTCAGCATGGTCAGCACCCGCTCCAGCCGCCGGTGCACCACGTTCAGCCGGTCGCGGGCGACGGCAGCGTTGTTCTCCGCCTCCTCCAGCTTGGTGGCGGACGCCACGCCGTGGTTGGCGAGGTCTCGCTGGCGGACCAGCTGCCTGGTGAGGTACTCCACCTGGCTTTGCGCCTCGGCCAGTTCGCTGCGCGTCTCCCGCCAAGTGGCGCGGGCTGTCTCGACCACGGTTCTCGAACTGTCGAGTTCGGCGTCCGCCTTCTCCAGTGCGATGCGGAACGGCTCCGGGTCGAGCTTCACCAGCACGTCGCCTGCGTGCACGGCCTCATGGTCGCGCACCCGAACCTCGACCACCTTGCCGGCCACCTCCGGCGAGATCTGCGCGATGTCGGCCTTCACATAGGCGTTGTCGGTGCCCACGCTGCGCCCACCCTGCAGCCAGAGGGCCACCCCGGCGACGATCGCCAGCGCGGGCACGCCGACCAGCAATCCGGCCCGGAGCAGGAACCTTCGCCGGTGCATCATGGCGCGTCGCGCTCCCCTGCCGCCTGGCCGTTTCCGATGGGCGCGAGCGGCTCGCGGTCGGCCATCGTCAGCAGCCGCAGCTTTACCCGGGCCAAAGCGTCGCCCAGCCGCTGGCGTTCAGGCCCGGTCAGGGGATCCAGCGCGTCCTCCAGCGTCTGATCGGCGATATCCAGCATTTCGACCCGCACCCGGTCGGCTTCCAGCGAGAGAAACAGCCGGTTGATCCGCCGGTCCGCTGGATCGGCGCGGCGGACGACCCAGCCCTTGCGTTCCAGCCGGTCCACCATTCGCCCGGCCGTCGCCCGCTCGATCTCGAGCATGTCCGCGAGTTCCGACTGGCTCGCGCCGGGCCGCCGGTTCAGCCGGGTCAGCACCAGCCACTGCGCGCGCGTCAGGCCGAGGCTGTGCACCCGCCGGTCGAACGCGGTGCGCATCAGCCGCGCCACATCGGAAATCAGGAAGCCGATATGTTCATCGTCGGGAAGATCGTGGTCCGGACCGTCGCCGTTGGGCGGATTTCGTTTGTCGGGCAAAGCGGTCTCGCCATAAACAGGTGCCTGGGTTACTGTTGTCTAGCATATCTTTGGTGGGGTTACCAATTTTCCCATGTCTGACGACGACAACCCGCATGGTCTGACGCCGCTCCGGCGCATCCTGATCATGATCTCGGTCATGCTGGGCTCGACGCTCTACTCCACCACCCTGCTGATCGCCTCCACCCTGCTGCCGCAGATGCAGGGCGCGATGGCAGCGACGTCCGACGAGATCGCCTGGGTGATGACGTTCAACATCCTGGCCACCGCGGTGATGACGCCGATGACCGGCTGGCTGGTGGCGCGCTTCGGCCGGCGCAGCGTGATGATGTGGTCAATCTTCGGCTTCTCGGTCTGCACCTATCTGTGCGGCCAGGCGGACTCGCTGCAAACGCTGGTGCTGTGGCGCATCCTGCAGGGCGGCTGCGGCGCGCCGGTGGTGCCGCTGTCGCAGACCATCCTGCTGGACAGCTTCCCGCGCCGGCAGGCCGGGATGGTGACCTCGATCTTCGGCATGGGCGCGGTGATCGGCCCGGTGATCGGGCCGGCGCTGGGCGGCTACCTGTCCGACATCTACAGCTGGCGCTGGGCGTTCTACGTGATCGTTCCGGTGGGATTCCTGTCCTTCATCGGGCTTCGGCTGACCCTGCCGCCGGATGCCGATACGCCCTCGACCAAACTCGACTGGACCGGGTTCCTGAGCCTGGCGCTGGCGATTTCCTGCGTGCAGCTGGTGCTGTCGCGCGGCCAGCGGCTGGACTGGTTCAATTCGATGGAAATCATCCTGGAAACATCCATCGCGGCGATCGCCTTCTACGTGTTCGTCGTGCACAGCCTCACCACGGACCGCCCGTTCCTGCAGCTGCGCCTGCTGAAGGACCGCAACTACGCGATGGGGCTGGTGCTGGTGCTGATCTACGGCATGCTGAACTTCACGCCGATGGTGCTGCTGCCGCCGCTGCTGCAGGCCTATGCGGGGTTCCCCGACCCGGTCATCGGCGAAGTGCTTGGAGCGCGGGGGATCGGCGCGGTGATCGGGTTCTTCTCGGCGATCTTCGTTGCCAAGTACGACCCGCGCATCGGCATGGCCATCGGCTTCGGGGTTCAGGTGATTTCCGGCATCTGGCTGACGCGGATCAACCTGGATGTCGACATGACGAGCCTGGTGTCCAATTCCATCCTGCAGGGCTTCGCCGTCGGGATCATCTGGGTGCCGCTGACGGTGGCCACCTTTCGCACCCTGGAGACGCGCTTCTGGCCGGAGGCGATGTCGGTGTTTCACCTGCTGCGCAACATCGGCTCCAGCTTCTTCATCTCGATCAGCGTGGCGGAGATCGTGCGCACCACGGCGCAGAACTACGCGCGCCTGAACGAGATGCTGTCGCCCTATAACGAACGCCTGGGCCTGCCCTGGGTGATGGGCGCCTGGTCCACCGACACGCCGGCCGGGCTGGCGCGGCTGGCGAAGGAGGTGAACCGGCAGGCGGCGATGATCGGCTACCTCAACGCCTTCGCACTCTACACCGCCGCGTCGGCCGCGGGGGTGCTGCTGGTGCTGACGATGACCAAGGGCAAGGCCGTCAAAGCCGCGTGAACCCGCACTGGCGTCCTAATTGACACGACATTCCAGGCCGGCTCACCCTTCCGGCAAAGCAGCCGGGAGAGGATTTCGCTTTGGCCATCGATTACCAGAAGCGCGACGGGGTCGCCTACATCACGCTGAACAATCCCGAGAAGGCGAACATCCTCGACAAGGCGACATCCGACCAGATCTCCGCGGCGTGGACCGATCTGTGGGAAGACCGCGACATTCGTTGCGCGATCCTGACCGGGGCCGGCGACAAGCATTTCTGCGGCGGCCATAATCTGGCGCCGCGGCCGGATCTGACCGCGGAGGACCGCGAGTATTTGCGCACGCAACGGATCTACTGGCCTCTGGCGGGAACGGTGCATGGGCAGAAAACCGGTGTGGATGGCCGGATGGGCGATCATTATCCCCGGGTGTGGAAGCCGGTCATCGCCGCCGTGAACGGCTGGGCGGCCGGGGCCGGGCTGTACATCCTGCTGTCCTCCACCGACATCCGCATCGCCAGCGCCGAGCACGCGCGCTTCAAGTTCGCGCTGACCACGCAGGGCTGGTTGGGGCATGGCCCCGGGGCGGCGCTGCTCGCCAAGCAGCTGCGCTACAGCGATGCGATGAAGATCATGCTGACCGACGATCCGTTCGACGCGCAGGAGGCGTTGCGGATCGGCCTGGTCAACGAGGTGGTGCCGCATGCCGAACTGATGGCGCGGGCGGAGAAGATGGCGCGGCACATCTGCACCCTGCCGCCGTTGGCCACGCGCATGATGAAGGAATTCCTGGTCCGCTTCGGCGACCTGCCGACGGACCAGGCCTGGCACGTGCAGAACCTGATCAACTCGCTGCTGATCCAGACCACGACGGACGGCGAGGAAGGCCGCGCCGCGTTCAATGAAAAGCGCAAGCCGAACTTCACCGGCGCCCTGCGCCGGAGGGGGCCGGCCTGGGAGGAACTGTCCGAGGAGGATGCGAAGCGGCTCGATGAGGCCTATCGCAGCGGGGAGTACTAGCCGAGGCGGAAATTGGAGCGGGTGAAGGGAATCGAACCCTCGTATGCAGCTTGGGAAGCTGCCGTTCTACCATTGAACTACACCCGCGCACGCCGAACCGGCGAAGCGCGTTTATACGAAGACCGGGTTGACGGCGCAATCCGCCCGGCCGTAGGTTCTGCGCCGGCGGAAAGTTCCGCCCCTCGTGATTTGTCCGGCCGGATTGCGGCGAGGTGAAACAAGCGCGCTAAAGAGGCCAGCGGAATGCGTTGCCGATGCCCATGCGCCGGCATTCCCCGCAATCCGCTGCTCCCAGGTCGGGCCAAATCGATAGGGGCCCAAACCACATGACCGACACACCGATCCAGTTCCGCAGCGCCACCCGACTGGTGCATGGCGGCACCGTGCGCAGCCAGCATGGCGAAACGTCCGAGGCGATGTTCCTGACCTCCGGCTTCGTCTACGACAGCGCCGAGCAGGCGGAGGGAACCTTCGCCGGCACCGTGCAGCACTACCAGTATTCCCGCTTCGGCAACCCCACCGTCGCCATGCTCGAGCAGCGCCTGGCGGAGCTTGAGGGCGCTCCGGCGTGCCGCGTGACCGCCACCGGCATGGCCGCGGTGCATGCGTCCATGCTGTCGCACCTGAAGGCGGGGGACCGGGTGGTGGCCTCGCGCGCGCTGTTCGGGTCCTGCCACTGGATCGTCTCCACCCTGCTGCCGCGCTACGGCATCACCACGCAGTTCGTCGATGGCGCCGACCTCGCCCAGTGGCGGACGGCCCTGTCCACGCCGGCGGACCTGGTGCTGCTGGAAACCCCCTCCAACCCGATGCTGGAGATCGTCGACCTGCGCGCGGTCTGTGACCTGGCGCACGCCGCCGGGGCGCTGGTGGTGGTGGACAATGTGTTCGCGACGCCGCTGCTGCAGCAGCCGATGAAATTCGGCGCCGACGTGGTGGTCTATTCCTGCACCAAGCACATGGACGGCCAGGGCCGGGTGATGGGTGGCGCGGTGCTGGGGCATGAGAAATGGGTCAACGAGGTGCTGACCCCGTTCGTGCGCAACACCGGCCCGACGCTGTCGCCGTTCAACGCCTGGACGCTGCTGAAGGGGCTGGAGACGCTGGCGCTGCGCGTGGACGCCGCCTGCCGCAACGCCGCGATCGTCGCCGATTTCCTGGCCGGGCAGCCGGGGATCGCCCGGGTCTGGTATCCGTCCCGCGCGGATCATCCGCAGACCGCGCTGGCCATGGCGCAGATGAGCGCCGGCGGCAGCCTGGTGACGTTCGAGGTGAAGGGCGGCAAGGAAGCGGCGTTCAAGGTGATGAACGGCTTCCGGCTGATCTCGATCTCCAACAATCTCGGCGACGCCAAATCCCTCGCCACCCACCCCGCCACCACCACGCATATGCGCATCGGCGAGGAGGAACGCGCCCGGCTCGGCATCACCGACGGCGTGGTGCGCCTGTCGGTCGGGCTGGAGGACGTGCGCGACATCCAGGAGGACCTGGCCCGCGCACTGGCGTGACAGGAAGCAAGGCGCAGGCGCGCGTTCGGCACTTGAAACCGCGGCGGCAAACGGCAAGTATCCCTGGGTGATGAGCGAAGACTATTCCCTGACGACCCACGGCGTGACCGTTACCGTCCGATCCTTCTACCTGGAGGACCAGTCGAAGCCGGAGGACGGCCGTTATGTCTGGGCCTATCGCATCCGGATCCAGAATGGCGGGCGGGAGCCGGTGAAGTTGCTGCGCCGGACCTGGGAGATAACCGATGCGCGGGGTCGCACCCAGCGGGTGCATGGGCCGGGCGTGGTGGGTGAGCAGCCGCTCCTCGAGCCGGGGGCGAGCTTTGAATACACCTCCGGCACGCCGCTCGAGACGCCATCCGGCTTCATGGTCGGCGTCTATCACATGATCGCGCCGGACACCGGCGAGAGCTTCGATGTCGCCATTCCCGCCTTCAGCCTGGACAGTCCGCACCAGGGCGGCCGGGTGCACTGACATGCCTGGCCATCGCAGGATCCGCCGCACCGACCCGATAACGACCCATACCTGACTTGCGGCCTCGGTTACGGGGCCCAATATACCGGCCAGTAGAGAGGTCACCGGCAGCGGCCGAACCTGATTTTTCTGGCTTGGCCAAGATGGAGGTACCTCGGTGAACGTCATTACGCATACCGCGCCACTCGCTGCCACCTCGCGTCCCACGCGTGAAGAGGCCGAGGCCGCCGTCCGCACGCTGCTGCAATGGGCCGGTGACGACCCAACGCGCGAAGGCTTGGTCGATACCCCTTCACGCGTCGTGCGTTCCTATGAGGAATTCTTCGCCGGCTACGAGGTCGATCCTGTCGGGCTGCTGGAGCGGACCTTCGAGGAAACCGACGGCTACGACGAAATCGTGCTGCTGCGCGACATCCGGCTGGAGAGCCATTGCGAGCACCACATGGTGCCGATCATCGGCCGCGCCCATGTCGCCTATCTGCCCCACCGCCGCGTGGTCGGCATCAGCAAGCTCGCGCGGGTGGTGGAAGCCTACGCCAAGCGGCTGCAGATTCAGGAAAAACTCACCGCCCAGATCGCCAACACCATCCAGCAGGTGCTGGAGCCGCGCGGCGTGGCCGTGGTGATTGAGGCCGCGCACCAGTGCATGACCACGCGCGGCATCCATAAGCCCGGCGTGACGATGGTGACCAGCCGGATGCTCGGCGCCTTCCGCGACGATCCTTCCACACGGCGCGAGCTGCTGGGGATGATCGCCAACCGAGGGACGACCATCACCGGCGACTGAACTTGCCTCAGGTGGCGCAGGCAGGCGCCATCGGCAGGAAGGCCTCCGCGGCCGGGATCGTGCCGATCGGGGTGTAGTAGTCCCACGGACCCTTGCTCTGCTCCGGCGTTTTCACCCGGTAGAGCGTGAGGTCATAGAGTACCCGGCCGTCCTGGCGGATGCTGCCGGGGCGGCCGAGGTAATCGACCGGCAGGGCGCGCATCGCCTTGTTCACCGCAATGGCGTCGCGGGTTCCCGCCTGTGCCATTGCCTTCAGGAAATGCAGCGTGGCGGCGTAGATCGAGGCCTGGTTCTTCGTCGGCATGGCGTTGCGCGAGGCGCTGAACGGCTTGGCGAAGGCGCGCGCGGCGGCGTTCTGATCCCAGTAGAAGCCGCTCGTCAGCGTCAGGCCCTGCGTTGCCGGCAGGCCGAGGGCGTGGATGTCGGTGATGTAGACCAGGAAGCCGGCCAGCCGCTGCTTGCCGGTGCGCGTGAGGCCGAATTCGGCCGCCTGCTTGATGGCGTTGACCTGGTCGTTGCCGACCGCCGCCAGGCCTATGACCTCGGCGCCGGAGTTCTGCGCCTGCACCAGTTGGGAGGAGAAATCGGCGTTGCCGATCGGGAAATAGGCGGAGCCGAGCACCTTGCCGCCATGCGCCTCGATCACCGCCTTGGCGGAGGCTTCCAGGGCCTTGCCGAAGGTGAAATCGACGGTGATGAAGAACCAGCTCTTGCCGCCCTGCTTCACCACTTCCGCCGCGGTGCCATAGGTCAGCGCGTGGGTGTCGTCGGCCCAATGGGTGCTGGTGGGCGTGCAGAGCTTGGAGGTGAATTCGGTCACCGCGGCGGCAGTGATCATCACCGTGCGGCTTTTTTCCTTCGCCACCTGCAACACGGCGGCGGCGACAGGCGTGACCGGCAGGTCGGTGATCGCGTCCACGCCGTTGGTGTCGTACCATTGCCGCGCCAGGCTGCCTGCGACGTCCGGCTTGTTCTGCGTATCGCCGAGCAGGATTTCGATCTTCTTGCCGAGCACGGTGCCGCCGAATTCCGCCGCCGCCATGCGGGCGGCCAACAGGGAACCCGGGCCGCCGCTATCGGCGTAGGGCCCGGAGGCATCGGTGAGAACGCCGATCTTGACGGCTCCCGCGTCCTGCGCCCGGACAGCGAACGGCAGCAATGAGGTGGCCGCGAGGCCGGCGGCGAGGCTTCGGCGCCGGATTTTTGCTGATTGCATCAGGGCGTTTCCTATTTTCGGATCGAGGCCATTGCTTCAGGTACAGCCGGGCGCTGGCGCGATGCGACCGCGGCATTCGCCGAAGCCGATGGACACGAAGCCCGGCGCGCTGGCCTGGGCGCGCAGGACGATCTCGTCGCCGTCTTCCAGATAGCGGCGGGTTTCGCCGTTCGGCAGGGTGACCGCCTGCCGACCGGCTTGCGAGATTTCCAGCAGGCTGCCGAAGCTGGATGGCTCGACGCCGGATATGGTGCCGCTGCCGAACAGGTCGCCGGGGTTCAGGTTGCAGCCATTGCTGGCGTGGTGCGCGACCATCTGCGCCACGGTCCAATACAGATCGCGCGCGTTCGATTGCGTGAGCGGCACCGGTGCGAGGCCGGCATCGCGCATCGCCGGGGTCAGGATCAGGGCGGTCAGGTCGATATCGAGCGCGCCCTGGGCCTGGTCGGTGTCATCCCACAGATGCGGCAAGGGCCTGGGATCGCCAGCGGGGCGCAGGGCCTGCGGCTTGCGGAACGGCGTAATGGCTTCGGCGGTGACGATCCAGGGCGAGACGGAGGTGGAAAAGCTTTTCGCCAGGAACGGACCGAGTGGGGCGGATTCCCAGGTCTGGATGTCGCGCGCCGACCAGTCGTTCAGCAGGCAGAAGCCGGCGATGTGGGCAGCGGCGTCGCGCATCGGGATCGGCTCGCCGAGGCGGTTGCCCTCACTGATCCAGACGCCGAGTTCCAGTTCGTAATCGAGGTTGCGGCAGGGGCCGAAATCGGGCTCGTCCTGTCCGGCCGGCTTGCGCTGGCCGTTCGGGCGGCGGATCTCGCCGCCGGAGACACGGACCGAGGAAGCCCGGCTGTGATAGGCGACTGGGACGTATTTATAGTTCGGCATCAACGGGTTGTCCGGCCGGTTCAGCTTGCCGCCATTCATGGCATGGCTGATGCCGGCGAAGAAATCCGTATAATCGCCTATGCGGGCCGGCAGATGCAGGTCGCAGGTGGAGGCGTCGTGCACCAGCCCGGCCGCCATCGCCGCGTCCTTTTCCCGGCCTTTGGCATCGAGCAGGGCGGAGATGCGCCGGCGCAGCGCCTGGCGGGCGGGCGCGCCGGCGGCGAGCAGCGGGTTCAGCGTGCGGCCGGAAGCGGCTTGCGCCGCTTCCCGCGCCAGGCCGGTGAACAGCCCGGCTTCCAGCGCCGCTTCGATGTCGAAGATGGCATCGCCGATCGCCACGCCGCCTCGCGCTCCCCCCTCCTGGGTACTGAACACGCCGAGGGGCAGGTTCTGGATCGGGAAATCCGGGTGGCCATTGGCCGAGGCCACCCAGCTTTGCCGCGCGGGGTCGTGCGTCTCGTCGATATTCATTACATCTGGCCGTTGAATTTCTTCTGCAGGCCGTCCCAGACCGCGTCGTAGGCCGGCTGCAATTCGCTCAGGCCGAGTGCGAGTTCCGTCGGCAGCAGCCGCTGGCTGGTCTCGAACATGAAGGCCAGGGTGTTATCCAGCTTGAACGGCGCCAGGGCTTCCGTGCTGGCGCGCTCATAGACCGCCGCGTCCGGGCCATGCGCGCTCATTTGCGTGTGCAGGCTGGCGCCGCCGGGCGCGAAACCGCCAGATTTGCCGTCATAGACGCCCTGCACCAGGGCGACGAACTCGTTCATCACGTTGCGGTGGAACCAGGGCGGACGGAACGTGTGCTCGGCCACCAGCCAGCGCGGCGCGAAGATGACGAAGTCGATGTTCGCGAGGCCAGGCGTGTCGGTGGGCGAGGTGAGCACGGTGGAGATCGACGGATCGGGATGGTCGAAGCTGACCGTGTTGATCACGTTGAAGCGGGCCAGGTCGTATTTATACGGCGCGTAGTTGCCGTGCCAGGCGACGACGTCGAACGGCGAGTGATCCAGCGTGGTGGCCCAGAGATTGCCGTGGAACTTCTGCACGATCTCCACCGGCTCGTCGCGATCCTCATAGGCCGCGACGGGGCTGAGAAAGTCGCGCGCGTTGGCCAGGCCGTTCGAGCCGATCGGGCCGAGATCGGGCAGGCGCAGGATGGCGCCGTGGTTTTCGCAGATATAGCCGCGGGCGGTGCCATCCGGCAGGCGCACGCGGAAACGGATGCCGCGCGGGATGACGACGATCTCGCCGGGGACCACGCGCAGCCGGCCCAGTTCGGTGGTGATGTCGAGGCCGCCCTGCTGCGGCACGATCAGCATTTCGCCGTCGGCGTTCCAGAACACCCGTTCCATGTCGCGGTTGGCGCGATAGATATGCACGGACACGCCGGCGTCCGGCGCCGGGTGGTTGGCGAGCAGGGTGAACAGGCCGGCGACGAAATCGGTCGGCGCATCTGGCATCGCCAGCGGGTCCCAGCGCAGGCGGTTGGGGCTGGGCGGGGCCAAGGGCGTGCACAACTGGCCGTTGTCGATGCGCCGGTAGGCCGGATGTCGGGCGGACGGGCGGATGCGGTAGAGCCATGCCCGCTGGTTGCGGTCGCGCGGCACGGTGAAGGCAGTGCCGGTAATGCCCTCGGCATACAGGCCGTAGGGCACGCGCTGGGGCGCGTTCTGCCCCACCGGCAGGGCGCCGGGCAGTGCTTCGGTGGCGAATTCATTGCCGAAGCCCGAAAGATAGGCGGTCTTGTCGGTAACCATCTGGACGTTCATGAGGACCTCACTGGAAAGGACAGGAAACCGCGAAACCGGGCGCGGCCGCCGCGCACGGGCTCTCCGGCCGCATGGTAGCGCGGAAAGCGTTCAAGGAAACGCCCGATCGCGATGCGGCCTTCGAGCCGGGCCAGCGACAGCCCGGCGCATTGATGCGCGCCGAAACCAAACGCCAGGTGGCGGTTGGGATCGCGCGCCAGGTCCAGCCGGTCCGGGTCGGCGAAAACATCCGGATCGCGGTTGGCGGCGCCGATGCACAGCGTGACCGGCGTATCCGCCGGCATCGCCACGCCGCCGATTTCGGTTGCCTGGGTGGTGATCCGGTTTCCGAGCTGGTTGGAGCTTTCGAAGCGCAGGAACTCCTCCACCGCGGTGCGCAGCAGATCCGGTTCGGCGAGCAGCCTGGCCCGCTGGTCCGGCCAGTCCAGCAGGGTCGCCAGCGCGTTGCCGATCAGGTTGGTGGTCGTTTCGTGCCCGGCATTGAGAATGAAGATGCAGTTGTGCAGCAGCTCGTCCTCACTGAGGGTTTCGCCCTCCCCGTCTCCCTGGATCAGCCGGGTGAGCACGTCCTGCGCCGGATCGCCGGGCCGGCGGCTTCGTTCGCCCACCAGTTGACGCAGGTAGTCGAGGAACTCGCTGACCGCCTGGTTGCCTTTCGCCATCTGTTCCTCGCTGAGCGCAGGTTCCAGCGCGCCGAGGATGGCGAGCGACCAGCCGCGCAGCGGCGCCCGGTCGGCCTGCGGCACGCCGAGCAGGTTGCCGATGACCTCGACCGGGATGGCGGCGGCGAAATCCTCGATCAGATCGAAACCGTCCTTCTCCTGCGCCGCGTCCAGCAGCCGGTCCACGAGTTTGACCAGACCCGCCTCCATTCCGGCGATGGCGCGCAGGGTCAGCGCGCCCATAATCAGCTTGCGAACCCGCGTGTGCAGCGGCGGATCGTTGAAGACGAGACTGGTGGTGTGGTGTCGGAACAGCGGCGCATTGCCGTATTTCGGCAGGAATTCCCGCTTCTTGTCGGAACTGAAAACGGCTGCGTTGCGATACACCGACACCAGGTCGGCGTGCCGGGTCAGGAAATAGGAGCCGTCCGGCATCGCGAGCACGGGGCTTTCGGCGCGCAACTTGCGATAGAACGGATAGGGATCGAGATGGAATCCCGGTGGCAGGCTACGCAGATCGAAGCCCCCTTCCCTTGGCGTGCCGTTGCTTGTCGCCTGCGCGGTCATTCATCATTCCTTAGATCTGCTGCAACCATATCGGTTTCATGCTATCCTAGCGTTTCTGATTGCGATACAATGATGCATCGGCTGTGCCTTGAAACAAGTGTCTGACCTCCCAAGTATGGTCGTTGCCTGATGACCGCCTGTTGATCCGCCTGTTGATCCCCTGGGGTCGCTTGCGCCCGAATCCTTCGATTTGGGTGTGCTGTTCGGATGTGTTCCTGGGGCCACCGCCGGACGAAGTTGTCTGTTGTCTCTATAAGGATGTTTTCTGATGAAACGTAAGTCAAGGACTGAAGAAGCCGCTGGCCCCGCCCTGCCGGATTTCCGGCTGGAGGAATTCCTGCCCTACCGGCTGTCGGTGGCCGCGAACCGCGTCTCGCGCATGTTCGCGCATCGCTATTCCCAGGCCTTCGGGCTGACCATCCCCGAATGGCGGGTGCTGGCCGTGGTCGGCCGCCTGGGCACGATCTCCCCCAGCGCCGTCGGTGAAATGACGGCCATGGACAAGGTGAAGGTCAGCCGCGCGGCGGCCAGCCTGGTGACCCGCGGGCTGTTGAAGCAGGCGCAGGACCCGAACGACGGCCGTGGGCGGCTGCTGAGCCTGACCCGCAAGGGTGTGGGCGTGCATAACGGCGTGGTGCCGCTGGCGAAGGAGTTGGAAAGCTCGCTGGCCGAGGGGCTGAACAAGCAGGAATGGGCGGTGCTGAACAAGGCGCTGGTCAAGCTGACCGGCCATGTCATCGAGCTCGATGGCGTCAGCCCCGAGGGCGGCCCGGACTGAAGCCGGCGCCAACCCGGATCGGACGGAATAAAGGCCAGGGGCGCAAGTTCCTGGCCTTTTCCGTGCCCAGTTCCATGTCCAGCCTATCCCTGCATCGAGAATCCGCCATCCACCGGGATGGCTGCGCCGGTGACGAAATCGGACGCCGGCGAGGCGAGGAAGGCGGCGATGCCGGCCATGTCGTCCGGCACGCCCCAGCGGCCGGTCGGCGTGCGGTTCAGGACGTTTTCGTACAGCCCGTCCACCTGGCGCCGGGCGTTCTGCGTCAGGTCGGTGTCGATCCAGCCGGGCAGCACCGCGTTCACCTGGATGTTGTCGCGCGCCCAGGCCGAGGCGAAGGACCGGCTCATCTGCACGATGCCGCCCTTGCTGGAGGCGTAGGGCGAGGCATAGGCGGTGCCGAAGATCGACATCATCGAGCCGATATTGATGATCTTGCCGCCGCCCGATCGTTTCATCGGCTCGTAGACCGCCTTGGAGCAGAGGAACGCGCTGGTCAGGTTGGTGTCCATCACCGCGTGCCATTCGGCCTCGGTGAGGTCCTCGGGCCGCTTGCGGATCGACATACCGGCGTTGTTGACCAGGATATCGACCCGGCCGAAGGCGGCGATCGCATCGGCGACCATGCGGATGCACTGGTCCTGCTTCGTCACGTCCACCGGCACGAACTCCGCCCGCGCGCCCATGCCGCGCAGCGTCTCCAGCGCGGCTTTCGCCTTTTCCGCATTGCGCCCGGCCACGATGATGGAGGCGCCGATCGAGGCCATGCCCCTGGCCATGCCAAGGCCGATGCCGCCATTTCCGCCGGTGACGATGGCGACCTTGCCGGTGATGTCGAACAGTTTCATGTCGGATCTTCCTCCTGCCTGATGGTGTGTTGCCGGATGGCCGACCGGCGGTTTCGCGTGGATACCGGCTTACAGATACAAGCGGCGCCGGGGAAGCCATGTGCCGCGCGCCCGATTTGAGCCGACCGACGGTCTCTGCCACTCTGTTTCGCATAAAAATCGGCAGGGGATGATCCATGAGCCACGCGCTGCGCATTCATCGCTATGGCGGACCGGAGGAATTGATCTGGGAAAAGGTGGCGGTTCCGCCGCCCGGCCCCGGCGAGGTGTTGCTGCGCCATACCGCGATCGGGGTGAATTTTGTGGACGTGGTCTTTCGCCGCGGCGCCGCGCCGTCCTTGCCGCATATCCCGGGGCGCGAGGGCGCCGGGATTGTCGAGGCGGTCGGACCGGGTGTGACCGACATCGCGATGGGGGACCGGGTGGCCTATGCGCCGGTGTCGGGCGCCTATTCGGAACGCCGGGTGATCGCCGCCGAACGGCTGGTGAAGCTGCCGGAGGGGATCGACGATCAAACCGCCGCCGCGACCATGCTGCAGGGCATGACGGTGCAGTACCTCATCCGCCAATTGCACCGGGTGCAGCCTGGCGAGACCATCCTGTGCCATGCCGCGGCCGGCGGGATCGGGCTGTTCCTGGGACAATGGGCCGCCGCGCTGGGCGCGACCGTGATCGGCACCGTGTCCACCGAGGCGAAGGCGGCGCTGGCGCGGGCGCATGGCTACAGCCACACCATTCTCTACACGCAGGAGGATTTCGTGGCCCGGGTGCTGGACATTACCGGCGGGCGCGGCGTGCCGGTGGTCTATGACGGCGTCGGGCGGGATACGCTCGTGAAATCCATCGACTGCCTGGCTCCGCGCGGGCAGGTGGTCAGCTTCGGCCGCGCCTCCGGCCCGGTGCCGCCGTTCGACCTGCAGGTGCTCAATCCGAGGTCGCTCGCCGTGCGCGGCGGCACCCTGCAGACCTTTGTGTCGACGCGGGCCGATCTGCTCGCGGTGGCGGCCGATACGTTCGAGGCGGTGCTGTCGGGCAAGGTGAAGGTGCAGGTGAACCACACCTATCCGTTGCGCGAGGGGGCGCAGGCCAACCGGGACCTGGAGAACCGCAAGACCACGGGATCGATTGTGCTGCTGCCGTAGCGCCGCCTAGGCTGCCGGGGCGTCACGTTCGTTGGGGAGAGTGTAAGATGACCGTCCAGGCCTTCCGCTTTGATCCCGTGCGGCTGCCGCCGCAGGCAGAGTTGCTGCGCGAGGAGGTGCGCGATTTCATCGCCGACCACCGCGACCTGATGCAGCCGATGCCGATGGGCTACAGCCCGGAATTCAGCGAGAAGATGGCGCAGAAGGGCTGGGTGGCGATGACCTGGCCGAAGAAATGGGGCGGGCACGAGCGCAGCGCGCTGGAACGCTACGTGGTGCTGGAGGAAATGCTCGCCGCCGGCGCGCCGGTGGGGGCGCACTGGGTCGCGGACCGGCAAAGCGGGCCGAACATCATGCGTTTCGGCACGCCGGAGCAGCAGGACTACTTCCTGCCGAAAATCGCCGCCGGCAAGATGTATTTCTGTATCGGCATGAGCGAGCCGAATTCCGGCTCCGACCTCGCCGGCACCACCACGCGGGCGACCAAGGTGCAGGGCGGCTACATCGTCAACGGCACCAAGCTCTGGACCTCCAACGCCCATCGCGCCACCTACATGATCCTGTTCTGCCGGCTGGCGGGCCAGGACCAGGAGATCGACCGCAAGGCGGGCGCCACGCAGTTCCTGGTGGACATGAAGTCGCCGGGGATCGAGGTGCGTCCGGTGTTCAACATGCTGGGCGAGCATCATTTCAATGAAGTGTTCCTGACCGATTTGTTCGTCCCAACCGACCGGCTGCTGGGACAGGAGGGCAATGGCTGGAAGCAGGTCACCAGCGAACTTGCCTTCGAACGCAGCGGACCTGAACGGTTTCTGATCACCTTCCGCCTGCTGGTGGAGCTGGTGCGCCTGGCCGGGCCCGATCCGGAACCCTCGGTCGCCACGGCGATCGGGCGGCTGACGGCGCATCTGGCGACCTTGCGGCGCATGTCGCTGTCGGTCGCGGGGATGCTGGAACGCGACGAGAACCCCAACATGGAAGCCGCGGTGGTGAAGGACGTCGGCACCAAGTTCGACCAGGAGGTGCCGGAGGTGGCGCGGCTGCTGTTCCCGTCCGAGCCGGAACTGGGGGCGCTGGACGCGTATGTGTCGGTGCTGTCGCGCACGATGATGCATGCGCCGCGCTTCTCCATCCAGGGCGGCACAAGGGAAATCCTGCGCGGGATCATCGCGCGGGGGCTGGGGTTGCGCTGACGCCGGGCCGATCGGCGACGCCAAAGCTTCTCGGGCCCAGGCATGTTTCTTGCTATGCAAATCCAGCAATGCGGCTAGTCTAGCCGCAAGCCGAAGATCCCGCCGATTGGAGACGCCGTGCTGTGCTGAAGCCCCAGGCCTATACGTCGGACGGACAGTCGGCGTTCTTCGATGAAATGCTGGGTCTGGATGGCGCCCCGCGGCCGGCCTATGCCGAACTGGTGAAATGGCTCGGTTCGCAGTCGCGTTCGTCGTTCCGCCAGAAGCAGCAGGAGGCGGATGCGATCTTCCGCCGGCTGGGCATCACCTTCGCGGTCTATGGCGCGGCGGAGGCGAATGAGCGGGTCATTCCGTTCGACCTGATCCCGCGCATCATCTCCGCCGCCGAATGGCGCTTCCTGGAACGCGGGATCGAGCAGCGGGTGCGGGCGCTGAACGCCTTCCTGTACGATATCTACCACCGCCAGGAGATCGTCCGCGCCGGCAAGATCCCGTCCGAGATGGTCAACCAGAACGATGCGTTCCTGCCGGAAATGATGGGCTTCGATCCGCCCGGCAACGTCTATGCCCACATCATCGGCACCGACATCGTGCGTGCCGGGGAAAACGGCTTTTTCGTGCTGGAGGACAATCTGCGCACGCCGTCGGGTGTGTCCTACATGCTGGAAAACCGCGAAGCGATGATGCATCTGTTCCCCGAATTGTTCGCCGCCCACCGGGTGGCGCCGGTGGAACGCTATCCGGAATTGCTGCGCGAGACGCTCGCCAGCGTGCCGCCGCGCGACTGCGACGGCGATCCGCGCATCGCGGTGCTGACGCCGGGCGTGTTCAACTCGGCCTATTTCGAGCACGCCTTCCTTGCCGACCAGATGGGCGTGGAACTGGTGCAGGGCAGCGACCTGATCGTGGAGGACGGGGCGCTGTACATGCGCACCATCCACGGCAAGGAGCGTCTGCACGTGCTTTACCGCAGGCTGGACGACGCGTTCCTCGATCCGCTGAACTTCCGTCCGGACTTCGCTGCTGGGGGTGCCAGGGTTGTTCGACCTGTATCGCGCCGGCAAGGTCACCATCGTCAACGCCCCGGGCACCGGCATCGCCGATGACAAGGCGGTCTATGCCTATGTGCCGGACATCGTGAAATTCTATACCGGCGAGAAGCCGATCCTGGAGAATGTGCAGACGTTCCGCTGCTCGATCGACGAGGAGCGTGCCTATGTCCTGAACAATCTGCAGGACCTGGTGGTGAAGGAGGTGCATGGCTCCGGCGGCTACGGCATGCTGATCGGTCCGCACGCGAGCCGTACCGAACGCAACGACTTCGCCGAGCGGATCAAGGCCCGGCCGGCCAACTACATCGCCCAGCCGACGCTGGCGCTGTCCACCTGCCCGGCCTTCTGCCCGGAGGGGGTGGCGCCGCGCCATGTCGATCTGCGACCGTTCGTGCTGGTCGGCGACAAGGTGCGCGTGACGCCCGGGGGATTGACGCGGGTGGCGATGAAGAAGGGCTCGCTGGTGGTCAATTCCAGCCAGGGCGGCGGAACCAAGGATACCTGGGTGCTGGAGGACTGACGATGCTGGGCCGGACTGCCTCCAATCTGTTCTGGATGTCGCGCTACATGGAGCGGGCGGAGAATATCGCCCGGCTCACGGAAGTCGGGCATCGCATCTCCCTCACGCCCGATGTCGGGTCCGGCTATCGCGAGGACTGGCAATCGACCCTGGCCGCCGCGGGGTGCCTCGACATGTTCCGCAAGGGAACCTCCAAGCTGACGGCCGACTCGGTGCAGAAATTCCTGCTGTTCGACCGCAACAACCCGTCCTCGGTCGCGTCCTGCCTGGAGGCGGCGCGCCATAACGGGCGTTCCGTGCGCACCGCGCTGACGCGCGAGGTGTGGGAGGCGCTGAATTCCACCTGGATCGAATTCGGCACTTTCAAACCCGACGATCTCGGCCCCGGCCGGCTGCCGGAACTGCTGGACTGGGTGCGCGAGCGCTCGGCGCTGTTCCGCGGCGCGCTGCTGGGCACCCTGTTGCGCGACGAGGGCTATCATTTCTGCCAGCTCGGCGCGTTCATCGAACGCTCCGACAACACCGCCCGCATCCTGGACGTGAAGTACAACGTGCTGCTGCCGACCAACGAGGCCGCCGGCGGCGAGCGAAGCATCCATCAATGGGAAACGATCCTGCGATCGGTCTCCGCGCACCGGTCCTACCGACATGTCTACAAGGACCGCTACCGGCCCTCGAACGTGGCGGATTTCCTGATCCTGCGCCCGGAGATGCCGCGCAGCCTGCGGTTCTGCCAGGATTGGGTGGACCGGTCCCTGATCGCCCTGTCGGAGATGACCGGCGGCGGCGCAGCCTGCCTGGCCTTGTCGCGCGAGACCAGCGCGAAGCTGCGCGCCTGCGGCGTCCCGGCGATATTCCGCATGGGCTTGCACGAGTTCCTGACCGAGTTCCTGAACCGAACCGCTTCCACCGCGGATGCGCTGGCGGCGGATTATTACTTCAACTGAGCACCGAGTTTCTCGCTCCCCAGGCGGACGATTTCATCCATGCGGATCGCGATCACCCATATCAGCGAATACAGCTACGACGGCCCTCCGGCCCCGACGGTGCAGGCGCTGCGGCTGACCCCGGCGCCGGTCAAGGGCCAGACATTGCTGTCCTGGAAGATCGAGGCGCCGGGCTATGCAGGCGCGTGTTCCTATACCGACGGCTTCGGCAACCGGGTGGACCTGGTGTCGGCGCCGGGCGATCTCAGCCTGGTGCGGGTGGTCGCCGAGGGGGAGGTGGAGACCACGGATACCGGCGGTGTGGTCGGCTGGACCGGTGAAGCGGTGGCGCCAGGGGCGTTTCTGCGCGTCAGCCCGGTCACGGCGCTGAGCCCGGAAATCAAGGCGCTTGCCGAGGCGGTCCGCAAAGCCGACCGGCTGTCCACGCTGCACGCGCTGATGGAGGCGGTGCATGAGCGCGTCGCGTATGTGGGCGACAGCACGGACGCCCACACCACGGCGGCGGCGGCGTTCCTGGAAGGGCGCGGCGTCTGCCAGGACCACGCCCATATCTTCATCACCGCTGCCCGCAGCCTGGGCATTCCCGCGCGCTACGTCACCGGCTACCTGCTGCTGGAGGATGGTTCGGACGCGCCGGCGCATCATGCCTGGGCCGAGGCGCTGGTGGAGGATATCGGCTGGGTCGGCTTCGACGCCGCGAATTGCCTGTGTCCGACGGAATTCTACGTGCGCCTGGGCGCCGGGCTGGATGCCGCTTCCGCCGCGCCGATCCGCGGGGTGCGGCGGGGTGCCGGCGGCGAGAGCCTGAAAGTGGACGTGGCCGTGCGCGACCTGGGCCAGCCCGAGGGCCAGTCCCAGAGCCAGTCCCAGCAATAGGCGAGGCGCGTCACGGCGGCGGCGGCTGCCTTACAGCCAGCGCTCGCTGAACGGGACGCCGAGGTAATACTGCCCGACCGTTTCGAAGTGGCTGGAGCGGCCCTGCACCTGCTGGCAGACCGTGTGGACGTCGCGGAAGCGGCGTTCGAACGGGTTGCTCTTGAAGATCGCGGTGGCGCCGGCCTCATGATAGGCGAAATCGACCACTTCGCGCGATTGGTGAATGGCGAAGGTGGAGGCAAGACGGATCGCCGCGCGATGTTCGACGGTCAGCGAGGTGGCGGTGACCAGGGCTTCCTGCGCGTCGTCCAGCGCCTTCAGCAATTGCAGCCGGGCGGCGTTCAGCTTGGCCTTGTTGTAGGCCAGCTGGTGCTGGATCACCTGGCTGTCGCGCAACGTGGACTGCGTCAGCGCCGGGGTCTTTTCCTTGGCCAGCTTGACGAAGGCATCCAGCGTGGCGCGCGCCAGGCCCATCGCCACGCCGGCGAAGCCGGCGGCATACAGGTTCATGGTGGTGAAGCGGTAGAGCAGGCCGGGGTGGCGGCGCTCCAACTCCAGGTCGCGCGTCAATGTCAGGTGGTTGGGAATGAACCGATCGGTGACGGCGTAGGTGTCGCTGCCGGTGCCGCGCAGGCCCATCACGTCCCAGGTGTCGGTGATTTCGGCGTCCTCGCGGCGGAACAGCATCGTCGCGTCCCAGGGCTTGCCGTCCGGGCGCTTGATCGGCGTGCCGTCCGCCTCGAAGGTCGGGCAATGGCCGCCGAGCCAGGTGCTGTGGCGGCTGCCGCTGGCGAAGTTCCATTTGCCGGTGACCCGCCAGCCGCCCTCCACGCGGATGGCCTTCGCCCCCGGCCCCTGGCCCCAGGCCAGCACGGCGCGGCGGTCGGCGAAGACATGCGCGGCCCATTCCGGTTCCATGTAGGCCGCCGACATCGAGCAGCCGGAGCCCTGGTTCATGCACCAGGCGGTGGCGCCGTCGCCGCTGGCGATCGCTTCGACGCATTGCACATAGGTGACGGGATCAAGCTCGGCGCCGCCGAGCGAGCGCGGCAGCAGCAGGCGGAACATGCCGGCCGCGTGCATCGCGTCGACCACTTCCGCCGGAAGCTCGTTGGTTGCGTCGATCCGCGGTCCGGCGGCTTCCAGCAGGGGTACCAGCGCGCGCGCGGCGGCCACGTAGTCGGTAGTCGCTCTCTGCCAGCCGGTGTCGTGCGCGTCCATAACCCTGCGATCCCTGATTCGTTCCGTTGAGGCGATTTGCAAGCCATGACCGGCACCGCGATAGCGGAAGGAACAGCCTGGCCCGGCTCGATTGACGTACCGAAAGCATGACTCCAATACTAGCCGGTAGGCAAGGCACGGGGGACGACAGCGCGGGGCAAGCCCGCCGGGCAGGAAAATTTCGCACTTTCAACCATCCAACCCCCATCGTCGGCCATCGCAACAGCCTGGAGTAGATCGTGACCGAACCCGAAACGCTCACCGTTGACGTCAACGGCTTCCCGACGCGCGTCTGGCGCAAGGGGAGCGGCCCGAAGATCGGCTTCCTCGCCGGCTTTGGCGGCCTGCCGCGCTGGGTGCCGTTCCTGGACCGGCTGGCCGAGAGCCGCACGGTGATCGTTCCCTCCCTGCCCGGCTTTCCCGGTGGCGACCGCGGGCATACGGCGCTGGACAACCATCTGGACTGGGTGCTCGCGGTGCACCAGACCCTGACCAAGGCGGAACTGATCGGCGCGGACCTCGCCGGCAGCTCGGTCGGCGCGGCGATGGCGATCGAGGTCGCGGCGATCTGGCCGAGCGCGGTTCGGCGGCTGGCGGTGATCGCGCCGTTCGGCATGTTCGACGACAAGAACCCGCCGACCGATCCCTGGGCCCAGCGCGGCGATAACGTGCCTGGGCTGATGACGCACGACGCCGAGATCTACACGGCGCTGAAGGCGATGCCGGAAGGGGCGAATTCGATCGAATGGCCGATCGAGCAGACCCGTGCCAGCGAGGCCGCCGCGCGCATCTTCTGGCCGCTGGGCAATACGAGGGTGGAGAAACGCCTCGGGCTGA
Organism: uncultured Alphaproteobacteria bacterium; assembly: GCA_963839645.1. Lineage (GTDB taxonomy): Bacteria > Pseudomonadota > Alphaproteobacteria > Acetobacterales > Acetobacteraceae > PALSA-911. Next base: position 1,076,057 of record CAWIVZ010000008.1, read on the forward strand.
TCTCCGCGCCGACGCTGCTGATCTGGGGCGAGCACGACAGGATCATGCCGCGCGGCTATGCCGCGCGCTTCGCCGGCAAGATCGGCGGCAAGACCGAGACCCGGATCATCTCCGGCGCCGGCCATCTGGCCGAGCTCGACAAGCCCGACGACGTCGCCGCCGCCATCCTCGCCTTCACCGCATAAACGGAGCCCCACGACATGACGCTCGATCCGGAAGTCGACATCCTTCTCGACCTGATCAAGGCCGCCGGCCGCCCGGCGCTGGACAGCCTGCCGCCGCCGGAAGCGCGGGAGGCCTACAAGGCCGGCCGCACCGTGCTGCAGCCGGCGCCGTCCGAGGTCGCCTCCGTGCGCGACCTGACCATCCCCGGCCCGGGGGGCGCGATCCCCGCCCGGCTGTATCGCGGCATCGACACGCTGGCCGGCACCAAGCTGCCTTGCCTGGTCTACTATCACGGCGGCGGCTGGGTGATCGGCGACATCGAATCGCATGACGTGATCTGCCGGCGACTGGCCAACGACGCCAATTGCGCGGTGCTGTCGGTGGATTATCGCCTGGCCCCCGAGCACAAATTCCCCGCCGCCTTCGACGACGCGGTGGCCGCGATGCGCTTCGCGGTGGATCATCCCGGCGAACTCGGCATCGACCCGAACAAGGTCGCGGTCGGCGGCGACAGCGCCGGCGGCAATCTCGCCGCCGCCGCCGCGCTGGCCGCGCGCGATGCCGGGCTGGCGCTGACCAATCAGGTGCTGATCTATCCGGCCACCGACATGGCCATGACGCTGGATTCCTATCGCCGCGTCACCGAGGGCTACCCGCTGGTGGCGCGGACGATGACCTGGTTCATCAACCACTACCTCAACAACGAGGCGGAGAAGCACGACTGGCGCGCCTCGCCGCTGCGCGCCGCCACCCTGCGCGGCACCGCGCCGGCGATCGTGATCGTCGCGGCGCATGACCCGTTGTGCGATGACGGGCTGGCCTATGCCAAGCGGCTGGAACAGGAAGGCGTGCACGTGACCAGCAGCTATTTCAGCGGCCAGCTGCATGGTTTCGTTTCGATGGGCAAGATGCTGCGCGCGGCGGATACGGCATTGCAGATGATCGCGGTGTCGTTGCGCCAGGCCTGGACCTGAGCGAGTAGGCACGATCAGGGAGCGTCGCGCCACATCTTGGCGCGTTGGCGCACCGGATCCAGCAGCGACCAGTCGCCCTGTTCCACGACATGCCCCTTCGGAAAGGGCGGGCGCGGCTCCATGTTGAGCGAGCGCATCACCCGGTCGTCGCGGTAGTAACATTGCAGGATCACCCGCGAGAGGGTGGCGACCGGTGTTCCGCCCTCGGCGCGGAAGGCCGCCGCCACCTCTTGCTGCCGGGTCTTGGGAAGCGCGTCGAACCGGCCGCCGGCCAGCGTGTCGAGCCGCGCCAGCGCCTCGCGTACCGCTTGGGCGTCGCGCCCGAGGGTCTTCAGCATGTCCGCGAGGATCGCCGGGTCGTCGGCGGCCGGCACGTTGTACTCGGCGCTGGCGGGGATCATCAGCGCGGCGACGCAGGCCAGGGTGCGCTGCTGTTCGGGGGCCAGGCCCTGGGTATCGGTTTGGGACATCGTTTCCTCAATCGAACAAGGTGGCCAGGCGCTGCTTGATGCTGTCGGCGATGTAGAGCGCCAGCGCCTGGATGGTGGAGGTAGGGTTCGCGCCGCCGGAGGTGACGAAGATGGAGCCGTCGACGATGAACAGGTTGCGCACGTCGTGGCAGCGGCCCCATTCATTGACCACCGAGCGTTCGGGATCGGTGCCCATCCGCGCGGTGCCGAGCAAGTGCCAACCGCCATAGGCGATGGGGCTCTCGTAGCCCACATCGTAGGCGCCGGCGGCGCGCAGGATCTCCGTGCCTCGGGCCATGGCATGATCGAGCATGCGCCGGCTGTTCTCGCTCAGCCGGTAGTCGATCCGGGGGGCGGGAATGCCGTGCCCGTCCTTCAGCACCGGATCGAGCGTGACGGTGTTGTGTTCCTCCGGCAGGTCCTCGCAGATCGCCACCATGCCCATGCGATGGTTGTGCATGCGGCGATAGACGCGATGGTGGTCCTCGCCCCAGGGCAGCCGGCCGGTCGCCATGCCCTGCACCGCATCCGTGATGGCGCCGGCGCCGCGGCCGAACTGGTAGGTGTAGCCGCGCAGGAAGCCGCGCGCGGCGTCGGTCTCGTAGAATTCCTGGCTCCACAGGCACAGCGGCGGGCCGCGATAGCCGTCGGTTTCCGGCTCGAAATAGCCGTAGATGCTGGCGTAGGGGTGGAACATCAGATTCTTGCCGACGAGGCCGCTGGAATTGGCCAGGCCGTTGGGAAAGCGGGCGGAGGCGGAGTTGAGCAGCAGCCGCGGCGTGCCGACGCCGTTGCAGGCGATGATGACCATCTCGGCGGCCTGGAACCGCTGCACGCCCTCGGCGTCGTAGTAGATCGCGCCCGAAGCCATGCCCTGCTCGTTGGTGGTGATCTCGCGCACCCGGCAGCGGGTGCGCAGTTCCACCCCCGCCCGGATCGCCTGCGGCCAATAGGTGATGTCGGTGCTGGCCTTCGCCCCCTGGGCGCAGCCGTACATGCAATGGCCGAGATTGATGCAGCGCGCCCTTCCCTCATAGTCGGTGGTGGCCAGCGTGCTGTCGGACGGCCACCAGTGCCAGCCGAGGTCGTTCATCGCCCGGCCCAGCATCTGGCCGGAACGGCCGAGCGGCAGCGGCGGCATCGGTGGCTGCTTGGCCGGATAGGCGGGATCGCCGGCCAGACCGGAGACGCCCGTCATGCGGTCGTTCTCGGCGAAGAACGGTTCCAGCGTGGCATAGTCGACCGGCCAGTCATCGGCCACCCCGTCGAGCGAGCGGACGCGGAAATCGGACGGGTGCAGGCGGGGGAAGTGGCCGGCATAGAGGATGGTGCCGCCGCCGACGCCGTTGAAGTTGACCACCTTGATCGGCGAGTTGTCGTCGTTGATCGGGTAGTCCGTCGGCCGCGCCCGGCGGTTCGGACTGATGGCGAAATCGCTCTGCTGGCGCGCCTCCCAGTCCCGCCCGTTGCTCGGGTAGTCGGTGGGCTTCATCCAGTCGCCCTGCTCCAGGCAGACGATACGCATCTTCGTCTCGGCCAGGCTCCACGCCACCGCCGCGCCGGAAGCGCCGGAGCCGATGATCAGCACATCCACGACATCGCCCATTCCGCGCCCCCGGATCGTTTTCCCCGGCCGTAGTCGATGCCCGGGCGGGAGGCTTGTCAACGCCTGCCCCGCCGGTCTGGCCTGCTTGCCGATCACCGCGGATGCCGACCATTCCGTTGGCAACCATAAGGTCCGCGATCAGCGCGTTCACGGGAGCGGACGCTCGACCCCTTCGGTGCGGTCGAAGGTGATCAGCGGCTGGGCCATGCGCCTTGCCGCGATGTCCAGCGCGGCGTCGGGCAGCGCTCACGCCGGCATGCAGTTCGAAGCTCATCTCGTGCACGCCCTGATCGGTGTAGGTGTCGCGGCCGTGGTAGACCGGCGCGTCGATGCCCTGCCAGGCCATGCGGGGGCTGCGCAGCAGCGTCCATCGCCAGGCTGCGCCGTCGGCGCTGAGGCTGTAGGCGTCCTGGGTGAGCAGCGCCAGGTCGACATCCCGGAAGCTGAGACGGGACCAGCCCTGCACCGGGTATTCGGTCGTCGAAAGCGGGCGCCGGATCGCGCCGCCGGGGACGGCGTCCGTGCGGCGATTCGGGACGTGGGCCAGGTGGATGCCGAGTTGCAGCAGGGTGAGGCGTTCGTCGAAGTTGATCTCCAGATGCAGAAAGACCCGCGGATCGTTGCGCTGCAGGCGGAGGGTCCAGCGCAGGCGCGAGCTGCCGATCCGGTGCTGCATGCGCACGCTCGCGCGCAGCGGACCGGCCTCCTCCACCTCCCAAACACCGCCGGCGAGCGTGGCGGCGAGCGGTTCGGTCCAGCTTTCGGTCGTGGAGCCCCAGGTGTCGGTGTGGTCGTGGCGCAGTTGCAGCACCATGCCGGGGGCCGCCAGCAGGGGGCGGCCATCGAAGTTGATGCCGGAAATCCCGGTGGGTCCGAGCGCCAGGGCGAGCCGGGAGTTGGCAAGGCGCACCGGGGAGACCGCGAGATCGGTGGCGGTGTCCGCGATGGCCGGCGGCGGAGCCTTGCGCAGCCGCAGCGTTGTCGCGGCGCGGGGCGGAATGCGGGCCGGGAACAGCAGGCGCGGGATGCGTTGCATGGCATCCGGCTGGACCTGCTGGAACGGCACCGGCGTGCCGTCCGCGCCGGCCAGGGACCGGTCCCGCCAGAGGTCGTAATCGAGCCAGGTTTCGCATTCGACGAGGCCGTCAAACGGCGCGTCGTCGGTGTTGATGACCACGATCTCGGGCTCAGGGCATGGCGGCAGGACGCGATGCGACCAGGCTCGCGTGGTGTCGAGCAGGACCTCCTCGGCAGCGATGCGGGCACGGCCCTGCATGGCGCGGCAACTGGCCCAGGCCGAGGGCGTGGCGGTGCCGGTGACGATATCGTGAAAGCCGGTGAACAGCAGGTCGTTCCAGGCGGTATCGATCTTCGCCAGATGCCGCGAGCGCCCGTCAGGGTCGGTCGCGAATGCGACGGTCGCGCGTTCGGCCTGGTCCAGCAGGTGCTCGCCGTGGCGCTGGGCGCGCTTGATGTCGCCCATGGCGCTGTAGCAGCCGGGAAAGCAGTGCTGCAGTTCGCCCTCGACCAGCGGCAGGGTGTCGTGGTTCGGGGCGATCGCGTCGAAGAAGGCCTGCGGGGTGGAGAGGCGCAATTCGATGCCGGGGAAGGCCGTGCGGTGCTCCAGGATCCAGTCGAGCTGCAGACGGGTCGGGCCGCCGCCGTGATCGCCAACGCCGTAGAAGCACATGGTGTGGCCGAGCGCGGGATCGGCGTGGGCAAGCGCCTGCAGGATGTGATCGTGCAGGTCGGGCAGGCTGTAGGCGTAGCCGGGGATGATGCGAAAGGCCGGCAGTTGGGCGCCGCCCGCGCCGCGCCAGCGGAAGGCGGCATGGGGGATATCCATCTGGTTCGGACCGGGGCGGCCGAGGACATAGGCGGTATAGCCGTGTTCGGCGAGCAGGTCGGGCAGGAAGGCCGGATGGCCGAAGCTGTCGATGTTGTAGCCGATGCGGGGCCGGACACCGAGACGGTCCCGGAACCAGGCCTGGCCGTGGCGGATCTGCCGGCGCAGGGCCATTTCGGTGGGCAGGTTGAGGTCGGGCTGGACATAGGTGCCGCCGACGATGAACCAGCGACCCTCGGCAACCAGCGTGCGTATGCGGGCGAACAGGCCGGGGCGAAGGCGTTCGGCCTGCTGGTAGAGCCAGGCCTCGCCGCAGGTGAATTGAAAGCCCGGGTATTCGTCGCAGCGGTCGGCGGCGGCGGACAGCGTCGCCAGCGCTTCGTCGACGCCGGCCTGCCAGCCCCAGAGCCAGACCGGGTCGATATGGGCGTTGCCGATCATGTGCACGATGGTCATCGGGGCCGGTCCTTGCAATTCGGGCGGGATCGCACGCCCCGGTTCGCATCAGCCCGTCGATCACGGGTTTCTGTCAACTCCGATCCGTGTTCCACATGGGAGGTCCATATTGGGGACGCAGGGGAGAGAGACGATGAGCCTGGCGGAACGGTCGGTGCCGCATGTGCATGCCGACGCGGCGGGCACGGCATGGACGCTGCACTGGAACGGCACACGCTTCGACGTGCGGCTGCAGGAAGGAGCGCTGGTGTGCGACCATTTCGGCCCCGAGATGCCGGCGCCGCCCGCGCCGCTCTGGGCCGGCTGGCGCGAGCGCGACATGCTGCAGAATGCCCGGCTGCCGGCGATGGTGGAGATCGGCCCGCGAGCGGACTGCGTGCTCTGGCGGCTCGACCGCTGGGAGACGCCGGTGCCGGGGCGCCTGGTGCTGACGCTGGCGGCCGAGAAGGTGCCGCTGGAGTGCGAGGTGACCTTCGAGGTGGATGCGCCGACCGGCATCCTCCGGCGCGGCACCGTGCTGCGCAACCGGGGTGTCGCGGGGAGCGCGCCGATCGCCATTGCCGGCGCGCTCAGCCTCTGGCTCACGCTGCGCGGACGGATCGAGGAGGCCGAGGTACCTATCTGGGAGCTGGGGCGCGGAGGCGCAGCCGCAGAAGCAGCCGGGCGGGCACGCGGCGCTGGAACTGGACAGCCGCACCGGCAAGACCGGCTTCGAGTTCCAGCCCTGGCTGGCGTTGCGCGCGGCGGGCGCGACCTGGCTGTGCGAGCTGCTGTGGTCGGGCAACTGGATGCTGCATCTGCGCCTGCGGCCGACGGCCGCGACGCTGTCTGGCGGGCTGAACGATTGGGGCTTGCAGCACCACCTTGCCCCCGGCGCGGCGCTGGCGCTGCCCGAGGCGCTGCTCGCCTATGTGCCGGGCGATCCAGGTGCCGCCACGCGGCAGCTGCATGACTGGCGCCGCGCCCGCCGCCCGGACCCGCGCCGGCCGGTGCCGGTGCAGTTCAACACCTGGTACGCCTGCGACGAAACGCCGGACACGGCCCGGCTCGGCGCGCTGGTGCCGCTCGCCGCAAGGCTCGGCTGCGAGGTGTTCGTGCTCGATGCCGGCTGGTACGCCTCGCTCGACGGCGATCCCGATGCCGACTGGTACATGCGCGTCGGCGATTGGGCGGTGGATCGGAAGCGCTTTCCCGAGGGGCTCGGCGGGCCGCGCGAGGCCTGCGCCGCGGCCGGCATGGGCTTCGGCATCTGGTGCGAGCCGGAGGCGGTGGGGCCGCGCGCGCGGCTGCGCCGGGCGCACCCCGAGTGGCTGCATCACATGGACGGCAAACCGCCGGCGCCGGCGGCGCGCGCCGTGCTGCATCTCGGCGTGCCGAAGGCGTGGGAGCATGCCCGCGACCTGTTGTTCGGGCTGGTCCGCGACAGCGGGGCGAGCTGGCTGAAATGGGACTTCAACGCCAATCTCGACGCCGGCGGCTGGGCACCGGGATTGCCGGCGGAGCTAACCGGCCAGGACCCGCTGGTGGCGCATTACCACGGGCTGTACCGGCTGCAGGATGCGCTGCGCGCCGCCTTCCCGCTTCTGGTGCTGGAAATGTGCGCGAGCGGCGCGGGGCGGATGGACGGGGCGATACTGGCGCACGCCCATACCAGCTGGCTGTCCGACCAGCCGCAGGCGGTGGCCAAGCTGGCCATCCATTTCGGCATGCAACGCGCCCACCCCGCGGTGTGCTGCAACGACTGGCTGGTCGACTGGCCGCCGCGCGCCCATTCCGGGGTGGAGGGGATCGACCATCGCGGCGACCTCGAATTCCGCCTGCGCGTGGCCATGCTGGGCAGTTTCGGCATCAGCGCGCCGATCGACGGCTGGAGCGAGGCGGATTTGGCGATCGCGGCCGCGCATGTCGCGCTGTATCGCGACCGGGTGCGTGCGTTGATCCAGGATGGCGGCCAGTACCAGCTTACCGAGGCGCCGCCGCTGGACGGGCAAGGCGACTGGGCGGCGATATGGCACGTGGCCAAGGACGGCGGTGCCGGCGTGCTGTTCGCCTTCCGGCTGGAGGGGGCGGCGGAGCGAAGTTTCGCGTTGCCCGGGCTTCGCGAGGGGGTTTGGCGCGTCACCGGCGAAGGCGGTGCTCCGGCCGGCAGCGGCCTGCGGGTGACGCTGCCGGAGCGGTTCCGCTCGGCGCTGCTGCTGGTGGATGTCACGGCCCCCGCCGCGAGCGGGCCGGATCGGCGTTGAAGGCGCTGCGCGCGTTGCCCGCCGCCCTCGCCTGCTTGCCAGCGCCATCGGATTAGGACTCTCCACGAACCCTCGCCACCCGCTTCGGAGGCACGAGGAGAAGAGCACGGCACCACGGACCCCGGACCCGATGCCCCTGCCTCGGGGCGAGGCCGTATCAGGCCATGGCCATTTTGCGTTGCCGGGTGGCCTCGGCGAAGGTGACCATGCGCCCGCGTGCCTCGTCCCACAGCGCATGGCGGGAGGCGCGGATGCCGCCCCACAGCGTCAGCACCGGTGCGGTGGCAAAGCTCGGATGGGCGGCGTGGCAGGCCTCCAGCCGGTAGTTCGGCACCCTCGGCGAGGCGTGGTGGACGTGGTGAAAGCCGATATTCCCTGTCACCCATTGCAGCAGGCGCGGCAGGCGGAGAAACGAGGTTCCGCGCAACGCAGCGGCAACCGGGTCCCATTGCTCGTGCCGCGCCCAGAGCGTGCCCTCGAAATGGTGCTGCAGGGAAAACAGCCAGACGCCCAAAATGCTCGCCGGCACGACGACCGCCAGCAGCACCGCCGCGACCGGGCCGAAGCCCAGCAGCAGGCCTAGTCCGCCATGCAGCACCGCCAGCGCGAGGTTGGTGAGGTAGACGCTGCGGCGCTCGGCCTTCCATTTGGCCGGCGCATCGTAGGGCAGCCGGTGCAGCCCGAGGAAAATCAGCGGCGGCAACACCAGCAGGCTGACCGCCTGGTGCTTGACCAGCCGATGCAGCCGGCGCTGCCAGACGCCCAGCGCGTTGTATTCCTCGACCGTCAGGCAGGACGAGTAGATATCCAGCGAGCGGGCGTCCGCCCGGTCCAGGATGTTCCAGGCGCCATGGTGCTGCGCGTGCTGGCGGCGCCAATAGGCATAGGGCGTGAGGGTCAGCAGCGAGCAGAAGCGCCCGAGATTGTCGTTGATCCGGCGCGAGCGCAGGAACGAGCCATGGCCGCAATCGTGCTGGATGATGAAGGTCCGAACGGTCAGCGCGCCGGCCGGAATGCCGAGCGCCAGCAGCGGCCACCAGCCGATGGCCATGCCGAGATGCATCGCCGCGATCATCGCCAGCAGCGGCACGAGGGTGGAGATGATCTGCCAGGTGGCCAGGCCGGGCGATGCGTCCTGGAAGCGGGCCGCGACTTCGCGCAGGGCGATCGCGTCAGACAGCGCCGTCGGCGCTTTGCTCGAATGGTCCAAGGGGTGCGGTTTCTTTCTGGGGGTGATGCAGGTACGGCGGTGGATCAGGTCACACGGCGCCTGCCGGGCCCGCTTCTAGACGATTTTCCCCGGCGATGCATCTGTATTGCGCGGCCGTGCGACGCCCTGGCCCGGGTTCACTCCCCAGGCTGACCATCGTGAGCCCCCGACGTATGAGGCCCTGGCCCGTGACCTTGTGCATCATGCCCATGGCCGTGGCTTTCGCGCGAGCGGCGGTGCGTACTGGACCCGAAGGCGATCAAGGTGCCTTGGGCATCATGGATTTCGGTGCTGGCGAAGAAGATGCTGCGGCCCTGGCTGGCGATGCGCGCGGTCGCGACCACGCGCCCGCCATGGGCGCGGCCGGTGAAATGGGCGTTCAGGTCGACCGTCACGGAGCGGCGGACCTGGCCGGGCGTGTCGCTCCAGTTGCCGGCGGCGGCGCCGGTTTCGTCCAGCATCGCCAGGATCACACCGCCATGCGGAATGCCGTGCCGGTTAAGGTGATGCGGTTGCAGATCGACGGCCATGCGGGCGAAGTTCTCCCGCCACTCCAGCAGCTGGAACCCGACATGATCGTGGAACGGCGACCGCAGGGCGGTTCCGTCCACGGGATCTGTTTCCGGGTGTGGTTCTGCGTGCCGGGCGGGGTCTGTGGTGTTCTGCATGATCCTCGCATCGCCCGATCGGCCGCCCGCGGTCAAGGCCTGCCCATTAAACCTGCGCGCAAGGCCTCAGTGTCCGTCCGGAAAGTCTGACGGGTCGGTCCGGCGGGTCTTTTCGGCGCTGGGAGCGTCGGAAACTTGCCGCGATGTCCCTGCATCGCGGCGGCGTTTTCTCCTTCCCAGCACCAAAAATCCCTCGCCGGCCCTCCGCCGCAGACTTTCCGGACGGACACTCAGGCGACCTGGACCGACTGGACCGCCTCCTCCAGTTCCTGAAAACTCGGCATATGCGCGTTCGGGACCATCTTGCGCCCGGCCTCGACGCTGACCTGCGGCGCGTTGCCATGCAGATGGGCGACGATCACGGCGCGGATCACCTCGTAGAACTTCGCCTCCTCCTCGACCACGCCCTTCAGTCGCGCCGCGCAGGGGCCGACCATGCCATAGGCCAGCAGCACGCCGAGGAAGGTGCCGACCAGGGCACCGCCGATCATCTCGCCGAGCACGGCGGGCGGCTCGTTGATGTGCGACATGGTTTTCACCACCCCGAGCACCGCCGCGACGATGCCGAGTGCCGGCAGCGCGTCGGCGATGTTCTGCAGGGCATGCGCGGGATGCATTTCCTCGTTCAGGGTCTTCTTCAGCTCCCGCGCCATCACGTCCTCGATCTGGTTCGGGTCGTCGGCGTTCATGCCGACCATGCGCAAATAATCGCAGATGATCGTGCTGGCGTGGCGGTTGGCGAGGATTTTCGGGAACTTCTGGAAGACCGTGCTTTCCTCCGGCTTTTCGATATGCGGTTCCAGCGCCATCGTGCCCTTGGTGCTGGCCAGGCGGGCGAAGAAATACAGCAGGCTGAGCAGCTCCACGTAGTCGGTCTTGTGGAAGCTGGCGCCTTTCATGATCTTGCCGAAGCCGCCCATCGTGTGTTTGACGTCGTGCATGGAGTTGGCCATGGCGAAGGTACCGATCGCGGCGCCACCGATGGTCCACAGCTCGAACGGCATGGCCTCCAGCAGCGGCGCGATGCTGCCGCCGGACGCGAGATAGCTGCCGAACACGCAGATCAGCAGAAAGACCAGGCCGCCGATGGTCAGCATGGCGGCACTGAGAGCCGGAAGATCCGTTGGAAGTCCGTCAATCCTGGCGCCATTACCGCTGGGGTGCCTGGGTAACGGGTGCCTGGGTAACAGGCGCCTGGGTAATGCGCGCCTGGGTGCCGCGCAGCACCACGATGGCGATGCGCCGGTTGGCCGCGGCCAGCGGATCGCCGGGCAGCAGGGGGTCGCGGTCGGCGTTGCCGGTCACGTTGCGGACGCGGCTTTCCGGCAGGCCGGCCTCCACCAGCAGCCGGCGGGTGGCATTGGCCCGCTCGGTGGACAATTCCCAGTTCGACCGCTCGCCGCCGTGATACGGCGCGGCGTCGGTGTGCCCCGCCAGCGAGATCTCCTCCGGCAGCCTGGCCAGCACCGGGGCGACCTTCTGCAGCAGCAGCCGGGCGCGATCGTTGGGCACGGCCGATCCGGTGGTGAACATAGGGCTCTGTTCCTCGTCCAGGATCTGGATGCGCAGGCCCTCCGGCGTCAGGTCGATCGCCAGTTGGCTGGCGATGCCAGCCAGCGCCGGGTCCGACCGCACGGCTTCCCGGAGCTGCTCCGCGGCCATTTCGAACCGGGCCTTTTCGGCGCGCGCGTGCTCGGCCCGCAATTCCGCCGGGGTGGGCGCGCGGGGGTCAACGGACGGCTGGGCCGCACCGGATTGCGTTCCGGCGGCTTGCGTTCCGGCCGATTGCGCGCCCGCCAATTGCTCGCCCTGGGCCGAGCCGTTCGGCGCGGGCGCCAGAACCGCGTGGATGGTGCCGAGATGGTTCCCCGTCCGGCCCTCGCTTGCCGTCTGGCCGCCATTGGCCGCGCCGCTCACCGCTGTTTCGGATCGGGCCGGAACCGCATCGGCATCGGGATCCTTGGACCGAACGCGCGATGGCGCCGGCTGCGCCGCCTGCGGCACGTCCTCCTCGTCGGCGTCCACGGCGGGGGCCTTGCCATGGGTGATCTCGACCGCGCCGCGGTCCGACGCCAGCGAGCCATGCACCGTCGCGCTGTTGCCGCCGAAAGGCTGGCCGGTCCCCGAGGAGGATTGGCTCATGATGTTGTTGGGACTGAAATAATCGGCCAGCCCCTTGCGCTGTTCCTCGGTGGTGGCGTTGAGCAGCCACATCAGCAGGAAGAACGCCATCATCGCGGTGACGAAATCCGCGTAGGCCACCTTCCAGGCGCCGCCATGGTGGCCGCCCTCGACAACCTCCTCCCGGCGGATGACGATGGTCGGGCCCTTGCCGTTCTGCTTGTCGCCGCGCTTCGCCGCCATCGCCAACACCGTGTCTGCCTGGGCGGCCAGACTAGGCGGGGCTTGCTTAACCCCGGACTAATGTGCGGAAACCGGCCCCGGAGCCACGCGCGGCAGCACCACAACCGGCGTGCCGGCGTCACGGCCGCGGACGCGGTACAGGCGATAGCCCTCCACCGTATCGCCAGCGTTGTCGCGGCCTACCCGGCCGATCTCGACGATGTCCGCCCAGGGCGAAACATCCACGTCGTCGCCCCGGCGCAGGCTGCGCACCAGCAGGCCCTGGCGCCCGGCAACCGGCGCCGGCGGCAGGCCGAACAGCGCCCAGCGCGCCCCGGTGGCCAGAACCGGAACCCCGATTTCCGGCGCGCGGGCCAGCTCGGCGGCGATGCCGTACTGGTCGGCGGCGACGAAGGCGGCGCCGTCCCGCTGCGCCGCCGCCGCGATCTGCTGCGCGAGGCCGGGCCAGCCGCGCAGCAGCCGGGTGATCGGGTCCAGCCGCGCCGGCAGCGGGAACGGCGACAGCGTCGCCTGCAGATAGACCAGCGCCGTGAGCCCGAAGCCGAGCGCCAGCGCCGGACGGAACAGCCGCCGCCAGCGCCCGCCCTCCAGCCCGGCGGCGGCGATGGCGGCGGCGGGATAGACGATGGCCGGCCAATTGCCCTGCACCCGGTCGCCGATGGCGTGCTGCACGAACACCGCCGCCGGCAGTAGCGTCAGCGCCGCCAGCAGGGTCCAGCCCGGCTCGCGCGCACGCCACGCCCGCCGGGCGGCCAGGCCGATGCCGGCGGCGCAGAACAGAAAGACCAGCGGGGTCACCAGGCCGGCCTGGCTGCCGAGCAGCTCGCCCAGAAAGGTCAGGGCGCGGCCGGGCGACCAGTCCCCGGCCCGCCCGCCCTGCTTGAGGAAACTGGCCCAGCCGTGCGAGGCGTTCCAGAGCACGACCGGGGAGAACACCGCGCCGGCCAGGACCAGCCCGAGCCAGGGCGCCGGGCGGGCCAGCCAGGGCCGCATCCTCGGCGTCAGCAGCAGCCAGGCGCCGACGCCGGCGCCCAGCAGGATTGCGGTGTATTTGCTCGCCAGCGCCAGCCCGGCGGCCAGGCCGAGCGCGAGGAACCAGGCGCCGCCGCCGCCGGCCGCGATCCGCGCCAGCACCCACAGCGACAAGGTCCAGAAGAACAGCAGCGGCGTGTCCGGCGTCATGATCACCGCGCCCGCGCCGACCAGCAGCGTCGCGTTAAGCAGCGCCGCCGCCCGCCAGCCCGCTTGCCCATACGCCCCTGGGCCAGGCAACAGAATCTCGGCCGCGTCCGCCAGCAGCAGCGAGCCCAGCGCGACCGAAAGCGGTCCCAGCAGCCGCACGCCAAGGGCCGTGTCGCCGGCCAGCCAGGTGCCGGCGCGGATCCACAGGGCCACCATCGGCGGGTGATCGAGATAGCCGGGCGCCAGCGCACGCGACCACACCCAATAATATGCCTCGTCCGGCGCCAGCGGCGCCCAGGCGGCGACGACCAGGCGCAGCAGGGTCAGCGCCGCCAGCCCGGTCAGCAACGTCCGGTTGGATGGGGTCAAATCTCGCACCCAGGCTTCAACGGGCGCGCCAGACCAGCGTCGCCGACACCGCGTAGTTCCACACCACGCCGATGATCGCGCCGGTGGCGCCGGCAAAGGTCCACCAGTTGGTATTGCTTTCGTACAACGTGCGGGCGATGCCGACATTGGCGACCGCGCCGATGCCGCAGACCAGCATGAACAGCAGCAGGCCGCGCCACAGGCGCGGCCCGCGCAGGCGCTGGTCGCGGTAGGTGATCTGGTTGTTGAGCTGGAAGTTGAACACCATCGAGACGATCGTGCCGGCGATCTGCGAGGTGAAGAAACCGAAATCGCCGGTCAGCCGCGCCACGGTCAGCACGGTCAGATGCACGGCCACGCCGAGCAGCCCGACGAAGCAGAAGGACAGAAAGCGCAGCGGCAGCAGGCCGTCGAACACCTTGTCCAGCAGCAATCCGGCGAACTGCACCAGCACCAGCACGTCGAGCTTGCTCTCGCCGGCCAGCCTCGGATGGAACTGGCAGGGGATCTCCCGCACCCGCAGCTTCGCCGGCGCGCTCATCACCAGGTCCAGCAGGATCTTGAAGCCCTGCCCGGTCAGATGCGGCGCCAGCGCCTCGAACGTATCGCGCCCCAGCATGAAGAAGCCGCTCATCGGGTCGCTCAGCCGCACCGGCAGGAAGGCCTGGGCGAGCCGGATGCCGCCATCGGACAGCGCGTGGCGCCATCGCGAGGAAAGGCCCGCATTGTCGCCGCCCTCCACGTGGCGGCTGCCGACCGCGAGGTCGAACTCGCCGGTGCGCAAAGCCGCCAGCATGTCCGGCAGGCGGGTCTCGTCATGCTGCAGGTCGCCGTCCATCACCGCGATGCACGCGGCGGAGGAGGACAGCGCGCCCTCGATGACCGCCGAGGCCAGGCCGCGCCGGCCGATGCGGCGGATGCAGCGCACCCGCGGGTCCGCCGCCGCCGCACGGCGCACCTCGGCGGCGGTGCCGTCCGGGCTGTTGTCGTCGACGAAGATCACTTCCCAGGCAATGCCGGCCAGGGCCGCGTCCAGCTTGCGGATCAGCGGCAGTACATTCGGCCGCTCATTGTAGCAGGGAACGACGACGCTGAGCTCGGGGCTGGCGAGGCCGGTTATCGCGGGAGAGAGGTCGGCCATGGGATACGCAGTCTTCCTGTCAAATTTGACCGGCCGAAAAAACAACCGGGGCGGCCCAGTTAACCCCCTGGCCGTACCCGTCAAGCCCGTACCGCGCCGTCAACCCGGTTCAGGTCAGAACCGCTTTAGCAGCCGGTCGATGTAGTCCAGTTCCTCCTGCGGCCGGGAGCGGTCGGCGCCGCGGCGGCGGAGTTCTTCCTGGATTGCCTGGGCGCGTTGGCGTTCGCGTTCTTCCGGCACCCGCACATCGCTGCCTTCGTCGAACCCGCTGGTGCCCTCGCCCTGCTGGCGGCCGAACGGGTCCCGGTTGGCGCCGCGGCCGGGCGGCTTTCCGGCACGGCCGCCGGGACCGTTCCCCGCCCCGCCGGGAGTGTTGCCCATCTGGTCGCCGTTCGAACCGTCGCCATCGCCGGGAACCTCCCCGACACCGCTCTGCCCGGGCCCGAACTTCCTGGCCATGGTCTGGCCCATTTCCCGCCCACCCTTCTGCAACGCCTCGATCGCGCGCTGCTCCGCGCCGGCGGCGGCGGGATCGGCGCCTTCGGCCAGCGCCTGTCCGGCATCGCGCATCGCGGTGTCGGCCTTCGACAGGCTGTCCGGCACGTTGCCGGTCAGGTCGCCGAATTGCTGCATCAACTCGCCAAGGGCCCGGCGCAGGGCCTGCTGCACCCGCTGATCCGCCTTGCGTTCCCCGTCCCGATCCGGCGCGGCTTCGCCCGGTTTTCCGGAGGGCCTTTCGGGCGGCCTGGCCTGGCTTCTCCCCTGAAATCCACTCTGGGCATGATCGAGCAGGCCGCCCTCGCGCGCGATCAGGTCCTGCACCGCGCCGACCTGCTGCTCACCGCGCTGGCGCTTTTCGGCGCGTTCCCTGGCGGCTTTGTGCGCCGCCTGGGCATTGGCGGACTGGCCGTTCTTCAGCTGGTCCAGCATCTCCTCCAGTTCGGCCATGCGCTGCCTGGCATCGTCCATCCGTCCTTCCCTGGCCGCCTCTCGCGCCGCTTCGGCCTTGCGGTCCATGTCGCGCTCGTCCAGCTGCATCGCCTGCGGGTCGATCTGCTCCCCGGGGTTGTCGCGCCGGGCCTGATCCAGCAGCGCCTGCAGGCGGTCGTGGATGGCCTGTTCCAGTTCCTGCAGCTTGCGGTCGAGATCGGCGCGGCTGGCCTGGTCGGGTTGGCTGGCGGCGCGGTCCATGGCGTCGCGCACCGCCTGGCGGGCGTTGTCCAGCGCGCGGGCGGTGCGCTCCGCCTGGCCGTCCTCCAGGTGGAGCGCCAGTTCCCACATCCGCTGCTGCGCCTCCGGCACGGCGGCGGCGTCACGGTTGCGCACCAGCGCGGAGTAGATGCCGGCCAGATTGAGATAGGCGCCGAGGTCGCCATCGAACGCCTTCGGCGCCAGCAGCATTTCATCCAGCACGGCCAATGGCTGGTCGTGGTCGGCGGGGTGCAGGGTCAGGCCGCGGCGAAGCTGGATCAGCACGCGGGCGATCGGGTTCAGGAACGGCCGTTCCGGCAGGGTGAAGGTGACGTCGTCGCTTTCGCCGACCTGGCCCAGGGCATCGCGGACGATCAGCCGGGCGCGTACCGGCAGACCGGCCCAGGGATGGGCGGAAAGATCCTGCAACGCGACCCCGTGGGCCTTGGCCGGGCTGTCGCCGGGCAGGGGCAGGGTAAGCACCAGCGCCGCGGGCGGCGGGTCCACCGTCTCGCTCAGCACCAGGGAGGCCCCCAGCGAGACCACGCCATAATCGTCCTCCGCCCGCCAGGGCAGGCGCAGCTGGGGCGCACGCGCCGCCGGGCTGCGTATGGAAGGCCCCGGCGGCTCGGCCCAGACAACGCTTGGCGGACGATCGGCGATCACCGTCAGGTTCCAGGCCGCCAGGTCCCGGCCGTCATGGCGAACGGCCAGCCGGCCGCCGGCCTGCAGCTCCCGCTCGGCCTGGAAGCTGGATTTGTCGAGCGGCTGGAGCGGGGTTTCCGACGTGCCGAGGATCAGGCTTGGGGGATTGGCCTGCGCGGAAGCACCGCCGGTGACATTCACCGTCAGCCGCGAGCCAGCCGGCGCCGCGACGTCCGTATTCCCCGGTTTCAGGAACACCGGTGGCAGGCGGGTATAGGCCGGCGGCAGGATCCAGGCCTGGATCTCCACCCCCGGCGCCGGATCGGGGCGCGGCCAGGAGGGTGTCAGCGCCTGCGCCAGCAGCGACGGCGCGTCCAGCCCGGCGATGGCGAGGCAGGCAACCAGCGCCACCCCGAGCCCGGCGCGCAGCGCCCGTCGGTCGATGGCGGCCAGGCCTGGCCGCGGCAGGCCGACGCGCAGCCGGAGCACCTGTTGGCCGGCGCGCAGCAGATGCGTGTGCCAGAGCGCCGCCGCGACGGGGTCGTCGCCGGCAGGGCGGTCGGACAGGGCGGCCAGCGGGCGGTGCGACAGTCCGGACGCCCGCTCCAGCCGCCGGTCGGCCAAGATGTCGCCGGGCAACACGACGGACCGCGCGGCCCGCGCCAGCAGGACGAGGATGACAATGGCGAAGCCGCCCAGCAGCGCCAGGTGCAGCCAGGGCGGCAGCCGGCCGGGCAGGTCCAGCAGCGCCAGGCAGACGAACACCCCGGCCACGCCGAGCGGCGGCCATAGCGCGGGCCAAAGCTGCTCGAACAGCAGCACCGCGCGGGCGGCGGCGCGGCGGGCAGCGCAGGCGGCGCAACAGGCCCTCGGGATCCGGTCCTGCATTGCCGCCTGTCTGGGTCATCCGATCCCCATCATTTCAGCCAATCCATCACTTCAACCAGTCTGGCACGATCTCGGCCGCCCACAGATCCTCCAGCTTCTGGCGCCGGCGGATCACCGTGAAACCGTGCGGCCCCGCCGCCGGGTCCAGCATCGCCTCGGCCGCCAGCGGCCGGGCGTTATAGGTGGAACTCATCACCGCGCCGTAGGCGCCGGCATCCAGGATCGCCACCCGCGCGCCGGCGGCCAGCGGCGGCAGGAAGCGGTTGCGCGCGAAGGTGTCGCCGCTTTCGCAGACCGGGCCGACGACGTCGGCCGCGCCCGCCGGATGCTGCGCGTCGACAGCCGAGAGCGGCACGATGCCGTGGAAGGCGTCATACATCGCCGGCCGGATCAGGTCGTTCATCGCCGCGTCCAGAACGACAAAGCGCGACCCGGCGGCCGGGTCGCCCACGCGCTTTTCCAGCACCACGCTCGACAGCAACACGCCGGCCGGTCCCACCAGCCAGCGCCCCGGCTCCACCATCAGCCGCAGGCCCAGATTATGCAGGCTGGCGCGGATCGCCCCGGCCAGCGCCGCGGGGTTGCCGCCCGGCTCGTCGGCATAGCCGATGCCGAGGCCGCCGCCGCAGTCCACGCTCTCCACCGTCAACCCGGCGGCGCGCAAGTCCTGCACCAGTTCGGCGATGCGCGCATAGGCGGCGCGATAGGGCGCGACCGAGAGGATCTGGCTGCCGATATGCACGGCGAGGCCCACGGGCCGGATGCCCGGCAGCGTCGCGGCGCGGGCATAGAGCGCGGCGGCGTCGGCATAGGCGATGCCGAACTTGTCGCGCGCCCGCCCGGTGCTGATCTTGGCATGGGTGCCGGCATCCACATCCGGGTTCACCCGCAGCGCCACGCGCGCGGTGCGCCCTGCCGCCGAGGCGACGGCGGAGAGGATTTCAAGCTCCTCGGCGCTTTCCACGTTGATCTGCGAAATGCCTTCGGACAGCGCCAGGCCCAGTTCGGCGACGGTCTTGCCGACGCCGGAAAACACGATGTCGTCCGGCGCGATCCCGGCCAGCCTGGCCCGGCGCAACTCCCCCTCGCTGACCACGTCCGCCCCGGCGCCCTCGGCGCCGAGCACGCGCAGCACCGCCAGATGGTCGTTGGCCTTCACCGCGTAATGCACCTGCGCGTCCAGCCCCGCCTGGTCGAGCGCGTGCGCCATGGCCCGGTAGCGGGCCCGCAGCGTGGGGGCGGAAATCACCCAGGTCGGCGTTCCCAGCGCATCGGCGACGGCGTTGAGCGGCACCCCGTCCATCAGCAATCCGTCCATGGCATGCATGGACAGGTTGGGATGCGAGGCGATGAGGTCGGCAATTCCCGGTTCGGGCAGATCGGCGAGACGTGCGGTATGTGCGGCCATGGCGGCTAAGATAGGGTGTTTTTGGCCAGACTGAAATCAAAGAGCGCCATAAAACAGCGGTTCATCGGAGGCGACATGACGGAAGCGGAGTGGAAGCGGTCGAATCGCGCCAGTTGGGACGAACTCGTCGGCGTCCACCTGGCGCCCGGCGGTTACGATCTGACGGATCTGCGCGCCGGCGCGGGCCGGATGAACGCGATCGAGGAGGCGGAACTCGGCCCGGTCGCGGGGTTGCGGGTGCTGCACCTGCAATGCCATTTCGGCCGCGACAGCCTGATCCTGGCGCAGCGCGGGGCGGACATCACGGGCCTCGATTTTTCCCCGCCGGCGATCGCGGCGGCCCGCGCCCTGGCCGACGAACTGGGCCTTGCCGGGCGGGCGCGCTTCGTGGAGGCGGATCTTTATGACGCGCCCGACGCGATCCCCGAGGCCGGCGGCTTCGACCTCGTCTACGTTACCTGGGGTGCGATCATCTGGCTGTCCGATATCCGGCGATGGGCAAGGATCGTGGCGTCCTTCCTGAAGCCGGGCGGGCGGCTCTATCTGGCAGAGGCGCATCCGGCGGCGCTGGTGCTCGACGACCTGGCGGCAACGGCGGACGGGATGCCCGGCTTCTACGCGCCGTACTCCGCTGCCGCGCCGCTCGCCTATGAGATGACCCACGACTACATGAACGAGGCCGCGGCGCTGCGGAATACCAGGCAATATTCCTGGATCCATCCGCTGGGCGAGGTGGTCACCGGCCTGATCGACGCCGGTCTGAGCCTGGACTGGCTGCACGAACACGATGCGGTCGCCTGGCGGATGTTCCGCTGCCTGCGGGAGGACGAGGCCGGATTGTTCCGGTGGCCCGGGCAGGCCTGGCTGCCGCTGGCATTCTCGCTGTCGGCAACACGGCGCTGAGGTTATCGTCTCGTTGCGATCTATCGGTTACCCGTTCCGCCGCCCCGATCGGCGGACCCGGTTACGGCTCCGCCGGCGGCGGTGCCGGGAACGGCTCGGGCTTCGGATAGCCCATGGGATAGATGATCTTGTCCGGCGGCCCGGGCGGGCTCGGCGGGCCTTTCTTGCCGCAGGCGCCGAGCGCCAGGGCCAGCGCGAGCAGCAGCAGCGCCGGCCTCATCCCAGCTGCTCCAGCCAGCGCGCGGCCTGCGCGGCCACGTTCGCCGGCGCGGTGCCGCCGTAGCTGAGCCGCGAGGCGACCGAGGCCTCCACCGTCAGCACCGAATAGACATCCATGCCGATGCCCGGTTCGACCGCCTGCATCTCCGCCAGCGACAGATCCGCCAGATCGACCCCCTTGGCCTCGGCCACGGCCACCAGACGGCCGGTCACGTGATGGGCGGTGCGGAACGGCAGTTTCAGCACCCGCACCAGCCAGTCCGCCAGATCGGTGGCGGTAGCGAACCCCGAGCCCGCGAACTGGCGCATGCGCTGCGGTGTTCGCGGTCATGTCGCGCACCATCCCGGCGGTGGCGGCGAGCACCAGCGTCCAGGCCTCGGCGGCGTCGAACACCGGTTCCTTGTCCTCCTGCATGTCCTTGGCATAGGCCAGGGGCAGGCCCTTCATCACCGTCAGCAGGCCGACCAGGCGATCCGTTGATCCGGCCGGTCTTGGCGCGCACCAGCTCGGCGGCGTCCGGGTTGCGCTTCTGCGGCATGATCGAGCTGCCGGTGGTGAAGGCGTCGGTCAGCCGGATGAAGCGATACGGCGCGCTGCACCAGATCACGATCTCCTCGGCGAAGCGCGACAGGTGCATCGCCGAGATCGCGGCGGCGGAGAGGAACTCCAGGGCGAAATCCCGGTCCGACACCGCATCCAGCGAATTGGCCGTCGGCCGGTCGAAGCCGAGCCGTCGGCTGGTCATCTCCCGGTCGATCGGGAAACTGGTGCCGGCGAGCGCCGCCGAGCCCAGCGGGTTCTCGTTCAGCCGCGCCCGGCAATCGGCGAGGCGGCCGCGGTCGCGGTTCAGCATCTCCACATAGGCCAGCAGATGGTGCCCGAAGGTCACCGGCTGGGCGGTCTGCAGATGGGTGAAGCCGGGCATCGGGTCGGAGGCATGCGCCTGGGCCTGTTCGGCCAGGCAGCGCATCAGGTCCTCGATCTGGGCGGTGATGCCGTCGATGGCGTCGCGCACCCAGAGGCGGAAATCGGTCGCCACCTGGTCGTTGCGGCTGCGCGCGGTGTGCAGCCGCTTGCCGGCCTCGCCGATGCGCTCGGTCAGCCGCGCCTCGATGTTCATGTGGATGTCCTCGAGCGCCTGCTCGAAGGGGAACCGGCCCGCCTCGATCTCCGCCGCGATGCCTTCCAGCCCGGTGCGGATGGCGGCCTCGTCCTCGGCGGAGATCAGGCCGATATGCGCGAGCATGGCGGCATGCGCGAGCGAGCCGCGAATATCCTGGCGCCAGAGCTTGCGGTCGAAGCCGATCGAGGCATTTATCTCCTGCATGATCACCGACGGACCCGCGGCGAAGCGCCCGCCCCACTGGACGTTCGCAGCCGCGTTGCGCCTGTCTTCGTTCGGGACGGGGTTCGGGGTGTCGTTCAATTCGGTCGTCTTTCCAGGCAAAGGTTTTGCAGAATGTTGATGTCTCGCCGGCGTGTCGTGGCAACCGGACTGGCGGGCGGGACCCTAGCGTTGGGGCTGCCCGCGCGCAAACCTTTCGCCGCCGAGCGTCTGCCGGAACTGGCCAGCGTGCTGACCCCGACCGACCCGCCGGTGGCGCCGGCGCCGATCACCTTCGTCGACAAGAACGGCACCCCGCATCAACTGGCGGAGTTCCTCGGCCACGGCATGGTGATCAATCTCTGGGCCACCTGGTGCGTGCCCTGCGTGGCGGAAATGCCCGCCCTGGCGGCGCTGGCGCGGACGCTGGCGCCGGACGATATCGCGGTCATGCCGCTGTCGTCCGACCGCGGCGGGCTGACCAAGGTGCAGACCTTCTTCGACGAACACCAAATTTCCGGCCTGCCGATCCTGCTGGATCCCAAGGGCTCGGCCGGAGAGGCCTGGGGGGCGCGGGGCATCCCGACCACCCTGATCATCGACCGCCTCGGCCGCGAACGGGCGCGGGCCGAGGGCGCGGCCAATTGGGCGACGCCGGCGGCGGCGGAGCTGATCCGCAAGCTGGTGGCGTAGGGCGGAACCCGGCCTTTACACGGCCTCGCTAACCTGCACCACGCCCAACAGCCGCGCCTGCAAGGCCGTGTCCTCCTCCAGCGCCCGGGCGCTGCCCTCGTAGGCCACCTGCCCGTTCACCAGCACATAGGCGCGGTCCACCAGCGGCAGCACGGTCTCGGCATGGTGCTCCACGATCACCATCGCCACCTTGCCGCGCAGGCGCACCAGCGCATCCATCACTTCCTTGACGATGGCCGGCGCCAGGCCCTCGAACGGCTCATCGAGCAGGATCAGCCGTGCCGGCACCATCAGCGCACGGGCGATGGCCAGCATCTGGCGCTCGCCGCCCGACAGGCTTTCCGCCTTGGAACGCTGCAGGATGCGCAGCTTGGGGAAGATCTCGTAGATCTCGTCGAGCGAAGCGCCGCCGGGGCGTTGGGCGATGCGCAGATTGTCCAGCGTCGTCAGGTTGGGGAACAGCCGCCGCCCCTCGGGCACCAGGGAGATGCCCGCCTGGTTGATCTCGTAGCTCTTGGCGTTGGTGATGTCCTTGCCGTCCAGCGTCAGACTGCCGCCACTGACGCGCACGGTGCCGGTGATGGCACGCAGCGTGGTGGTCTTGCCGACGCCGTTGCGCCCGAGCAGGGCCACGGCCTCGCCCTCATGCACGGTCAGCGACAGGCCTTCCAGCACGACGCTGCCGGCGTAGCCCGCGCTCAGGTTGTCCAGCACGAGCACCGGCCTGCCGGCGGCGTGCTGGCGGGCCTCGGCATCCGAGGGGGCCGGCGGGGTGATGATGCGCTCGGTGCCCAGATAGGCGGCGATCACGTCGGGATTGCCCGCGACCTCGGCCGGCTTGCCGTCGGCGATGACACGGCCCTGATGCAGCACGGTGATGCGGTCCGACAGCGCCAGAACCCGGTCGATGTCGTGCTCGATCAGCAGCACCGCGTGGGTTTCGGCCAGCTGGCGGATCAGCGCGCTGACCACCACCCGGTCCGCCTCGGCAAGCCCGGCCAGCGGCTCGTCCAGCAGCAGCAGCTTGGCGTCGGTGGCGAGCGAGATGGCGATTTCCAGCAGCCGCTGCTCGCCGTGTGACAGGTTGGCGCAGGGCTCGGCGGCCCGGTCCTGCAAGCCGACCGCCGCCAGCAGCGACCAGGCGCGGGCGTTCAGGTCCTCATATTCATACGCATCGCGCCACAGGCCGTGGCTGCGCTTTTTGTATTTCCTGGGCCTGCACCGCCACGCGCACGTTCTCGAACGCGGTCAGGGTGCGGAACACGCTGAGGATCTGAAACGAGCGCGACAGGCCGAGGCGGATGCGCCGGTGGATCGGCAGGTGCGTGATGTCGTGGCCGTCGAATTCGATCCGGCCGGCATCCGGGCGGTGAATGCCGGTCATCATGTTGAAGAACGTGGTCTTCCCCGCCCCGTTCGGGCCGATCAGGCTGTGCAGGCGAAACGGATGCACCTCCAGGTTCACATCCCCAGCGACCACCAGGGAGCCGAAGCGCTTCTGCAGGCCGGAAACGGTCAGCACCGGCTTGCCTGCCTGCAGATGGGCGCCGCCGCCGCGGAACGGCTCGATCACCGCCGGACGGGGGGGAATGCCGCGCCGGGTCAGGGTCCAGTCGTCCCGCCCGATCAGCCGGAAGAACAGGCCCTGGACGCCCTCGGGCGAGGCGAGCGCGAACACGATCACGATCGGCGCGAAGATCAGCCACCAGCTTTCGGTGACCGCGGACAGGCGGTCTTCCAGCAGGATGAAGGCGATGGCGCCCCATAGCGGGCCGAGGAAGTGATGCACGCCGCCCAGCACCGTCATCAGCAGGCTGTCGCCGGCATGCTGCCAGCTGAGATTGTCGGCATAGGCGCCGTTCAGCATCAGCGCCAGCAGGCCGCCGGCATAGCCGACCACGCCGCCCATCAGCACGAAGGCGACGAACTTCACCCAGAACGGGTCGTAGCCCAGGCTCTGCACCCGCTGTTCATTGTCGCGCAACGCCTGCAGCACCCGGCCGAACGGGGCATGCGCGATGCGCCAGAGGATGTACATCGCGCCGGCCACGGTCAGCACGGTGAAGGCGTGGAACACCCAGGCATTGGCGAGCCAGGTCCGCTGCACGCCCTGCAGGCCGTTCTCGCCGCCGGTGACGTCGGTCCATTTGAACGCGATCTCGAAGGCGATCTGGGAGAACGCCAGCGTCAGCAGCGAGAAATACAGGCCGCGCCGGCGCAGGATGATCAGTGCGATGACCGCGGCCAGCGCCAGCGAGAACAGCACCGAGAAAACCAGCGCCACGATCTCGTTGCCGACGAAACGCAGCATGGCGATGGCCACGGCGTAGCTGGCGCAGCCGAAGAACACCGAGGCGCCGAACGGCACCAGGCCGGTATAGCCGACCAGCAGGTTCACCCCCGCCCCGTACAGCGTGTAGATGGCAATCTGCGTGATCAGGGAAATCGGCGCGCCGATCGCCTGCCAGACCGCCGTCAGGATGGCCAGGACAAGAACGATCAGCCAAACGGGCTGGCGCATCATTCGAAACGCTCCCAGCGCTCACCCAGCAGACCGCGCGGCCGGAGCAGCAGCATCAGGGCCATGAACACATACATCACCGCGCCGGAGGCCTCGGGGAAGAACTGGATGGTCAGCGCGATCACCACGCCGACCAGCAGGCCGGCGATCACCGCGCCCGGAAACGACCCGAGCCCGCCGATCGCCACCACGACGAAGGCGGGCATGATGGCGTTGGTCGCCATGGCCGGCGTCACGGTCCACAGCGGTGCGGCCAGCACGCCGGCGATGCCGGAAATGGCGCAGCCCAGGCCGAACACCCAGGTCAGCACCTTCGGCAGATTGATGCCGAGCAGCCCGACCATTTCCGGATCGCGCGACCCGGCGCGCAGGATGCGCCCGAACGGCGTGTAGGTCAGGAACGCCCACAGCCCGACCAGCACGGCGGCGGTGGTCGCCAGCACCGCGACGCGATAGTTGGTGATCAGCACCGGCCCCCAGATCTGGAACCCGGCCAGGAATTTCGGCGGGCTGAACGGCTGGCCGACGCCACCCCAGATCAGCCGCACCGATGCCTCGATCATCAGCGCCAGCGCGAAGGTGGTGATCAGGCTGAGCAGCGGCTCCTTGTCATACAGCCGGCGGATCAGCACGCGCTCCACCACCATTCCCACGGCGCCGACGGCGATCGGAGCGAGGATCACCGCCGGCCAGCCGAAGGTCTGGAACAAGGTCAGGGCGAAATAGGCGCCCAGGGTGAAGAAGCTGCCATGCGCGAAATTCACGATGCCGAGCAGGCCGAAGATGATCGACAGCCCTATGGCGATCAGCACATAGAGGCCGCCGAGCACCAGGCCGCTGACGACCTGGGAGAGCAGGATATCGAGCATGGCGGTTCCCCCAGGCTGCGCGCGTGCGGGGTGGTCAGGTCATCTTGCAGCCGATTTCTTCCGGCGTGCCGAAGGTCTTGTCCAGATCCTCCACCTTTTCCGGCAGCACGGCCTTGACGTCGAAATAGTCCCACTGGTCGGTGATCTTGTCCTTCACCGATACCGCGAGGTTGCGCACCAGCATCTGGTGATCGAACCTGCGGTAGGCGTAGGAGGCGGGACCGGCCTGGAACTTCCAGGCTTCCAGCGCCTCGACGATCGCCATCGGGTCGGTGGATTTCGCCGCCTCGATCGATTCGAACATCGAGCGGGCGGTGATCCAGCCCATCCACGCCTTGTCCGCGGCCGGCTTGCCATGCTTCTTCAGATAGGCGGCGGCGAAGGCCTGTTCCGCCGGCGGATTGGCCGGATTGTTGTAGTACCACATCTTGGTGAAGATGCCGGTGGCCGCTTCCGGCCCGACCGCCCATATGTCGGTGTCGCCGATGGCGATCTCGCACGAACGGGATCTTGCCCTTCATGCCGAGCTCGTTCCACTGCTTCAGGAAGGTGGACAGATCTCCCGCCGACAGGCCGCCGACCACCACGTCCGGCTTGGCGGCGCGGATCTTCAGGATGAAGGAGCTGAAATCGGGGGTGTTCAGCGGCACCTCGTCCGATCCCACCTCGGTTCCGCCGGCCTGCTTCAGCAGCTCACGCGAGGAGCGCAGGATGTCCTGACCGAAGGCATAGGATGCGGTGATATGATACCATTTCTTGCCGTAGCTCAGCGCGTACGGCGCCAGCATGCGCGACTGCACCTGCACCGGGGTGTTGAGCCGGAAGGTGAAGCGGTTGCAGTTCTTGCCGGTGATTTCCGTCGCCGCCGCGTTATCCACGATGAACGGGATCTTCAGCTGTTCGGCGGTGGCTTCCTCGGCCAGCGCGTTGGACGACAGGGCGCCGCCGAGGATGGCGCAGACCTTGTTCTCCTGCACCAGCTTCTGCATGTTCTGCGTTCCGGCCTGCGGGGTCGGCTCGTCCAGCCAGACCAGTTCGGCCGGCTGGCCCATGATCTTGTTGCCGCGCTCTTCCAGCGCCAGATACGTGCCGTTGGCGAGATATTCCGTCTGCGCCGCGATCTGCCCGGTCTTGGCCAGCAGCAGGCCGATCTTGATCGGCTCGGCGGCCCGGGCGATGTGCGGCATGGCCAGGGTCGAGCCGGCGGCGAGCGAGGCCGCGCCGAGCAAGGCCGTGCGGCGGGTGATGATGACGCCCGTTCCCGCGGACCCAGGTTTCCTGATGGTCATAGTTCCTCCCCACGGCGGTGTTCGTCCGCCTGCTTACTGAATAGTCGGTAGTATCGATAAAACTGACCCGCCATTCCGATAAAAGCAAGCCCCTGTTCTGGCCGTCCCCCTGGCCCGGCTTGACGCGATCCGGCCTCCTTGCCGCACAATCGGTTCAGCACGGGCGGGCGCCAGGACACGGTAGCCGGACAGGAAGCGGACATGCACACGAGACGGAATATCCTTCTGAATTTCAACGCTTCGCGCGCCCTGAATTTCAACGCTTCGCGCGCCGGGGAAACCGGCGCGTGAGCACCCGTTTCGGGGGCCGCACGGCGGTGGTGACCGGGGCGGCCGGCGGCATCGGCCGGGCAACGGCGTTGCGGCTCGCGCGCGATGGGGCGGCGGTGCTGGCGGTGGACATCAGCGAGGAAGGACTGGAGGAAACCGCCTCGCTCGCCCGCGCGCAGGAAACCACGCTCGGCACGCTGCTCGCGGACGTGACGCTGGCCGGCGCCGCCGAGGAAGTGATCTCCCAGGCCGAGGCGGCGTTCGGGCCGCTGCGCATGCTGGTGAACAATGCCGGCATCGGCGGCGCGCACCGGGCGGAGGAAACCGACGATGCCGAGTTCGCCCGCTTCCTGGAAACGAACTTGGCCGCCGTGTTCCGATTTTCGCGCGCCGGCGTGCGGCGGATGCGCGCGGCCATCGCAGCGCAGGGCGGCGAGCGGGGCGATCGTCAACATCGCCTCGATCTTCGGCATGGCCGGGTTTCCCGGCGGCGTGTCCTATGCGGCGGCGAAGGCCGGGGTGATCGGCCTGACCCGGCAGATGGCCGCCGATTACGGCCGCGCCGGGATACGGGTGAACGCCATCTCGCCGGGGCTGATCGAAACCAACATGACCCGCAGGCGGCTGGAGACCAGCCCCTGGTTCCGCGGCCTGATGAGCGAAATGACGCCCATCGACCGCTATGGCCGCCCGGAGGACATCGCCGGCGCGGCGGCGTTCCTGTGCTCGGAGGACGCCGGCTTCATCAGCGGCCAGACCCTGGTGGTGGATGGCGGCTGGCTGGCGACCCGCTATCGTGAGGGCCTGGATAACCTGCCGCCCGACGCTCCCCTTCCCTGATCCCCCCAATCGCGGAGACGCAAGATGTCCGATCTGTTCGTCTGCCTGACCTTCGACCACGACAACGCGTCGTCCTCGATCTCGCGCAACATGGTGACCCCGACGGCGATCTCGCGCGGGGATTTCGGCATCCCCGCCACCGAGCGGATCCTGAAGCTGCTGGCGGCCGAGAAGATCCCCACCACCTGGTTCATCCCCGGGCACACGATCGAAAGCTATCCGTCCTGCGTGAAGCGGGTGTTCGAGGCCGGGCACGAGATCGGCAACCATGGCTGGACCCATCGCGTGCCGGCCTCGCTGGGGCGGGAGGGCGAGGAGGAGGAACTGGTCCGCGGCAACCAGGCGATCGAGGCGCTGACCGGCAGCAAGCCGCGCGGCTACCGATCCCCGGCATGGGATTTGTCGCCGCACAGCATCGACCTGCTGCTGAAGCATGGTTTCATCTATGACAGCTCGATGATGGGGCACGACTACCTGCCCTATCAGGCGCGCAACGGCGACCAGGTGCCGCTATTGGAAAAGATGATTTTCGGGCCGGACACGAAGCTGGTGGAGATGCCGATCTCGTGGTCGCTGGACGACCATCCGCATTTCGAGTTCTTCCGCACCGAGCACTACGTGGTGCCCGGCCTGCAGAACGCGCGGGCGGTGTTCCAGAACTGGGTGGACGAGTTCGCGTATTTCAGGAAGCACAACGACTGGGGCATCCTGACCTACACGTTTCACCCGCACGTGGTCGGACGCGGCTACCGGATGCTGGCGCTGGAGGACCTGATCGCCCAGCTGCGCGCGGGCGGCGCGAAATTCGTGACGATGGAAACCGCCGTGGCGGAATACCGGCGCAAATTTCCGAACGGGCTCAGCCTGCGCGGAGGCTAACGAGGGATCGGGGTAAGGCCCCGATCCCTCGCGCGCGTCCGCGATAAGGGGCCGCCGTTACTCGGCGGCCTGGGCGAGCTTCGCCGGTGCCAGGGCCGGGGCCTGGGCGGTCTTCCAGGTCTTCAGCACCGGCAGCACTTCCTTGCCGAACAGCCGCATCGAGGCCTCGGCGGTCTCGATCGGGATGCCGCCGAAGCGGAACGAGGTGGCCAGCTCGAAATCGCCGATCGTCTCGCGCCGTTCCTCGAGCTGGCGCAGGATGCGGTCGGGCGAGCCCCAGACGGCGGCCTTCATGAAACCATCGGTCATGCCGGACAGGCCGGTCTGGCGCGCGATCTCGGATTTCTGGGCGTAGGCGTTGTAGCCCTTGGTGGTGGAGAAATGCTCGCTCATCAGCTCGTAATGCTCGATGTTGCTCTGCACGAAGGAGCTCATGTGCCTGCGGGCGGTTTCCTCCAGCGCGGGGGTTTCCGGCGCGCAGAGGCAGAAATCGGCGATCAGCATCGGCAGCGCGGCGGCCTGGTGGTATTGCTGGAACAGGTCGCGGTAGCGCTGGATGGCGGGCATGCGCAGCGGCCAGGGCCGGTCGGCGAACATGACCATGCGGGCGCCGATCCGTGCGGCTGATTCGAGCGAGTCATCGCTCGACGCCACGGCGTAGATCCGGCCGTCGAAGCTGTATTTCGGCCGCGGACGCAGTTCGACGCGCTTTTGCTTGTAGTATTTGCCGTCGCCCTCGATCCAGCCGGTGCGCAGCGCCTGCAGGATCATCGCCGAGGCCTCGTCGAAGCGTTCGCGAGACTCGTCCATGGTCTGGTTGAAGGCGGCGAATTCGCGCCGGGCCAGGCCGCGGCCGATGCCGAAGCGCAGGCGGCCCTTGCTCAGCATATCCAGCACGATCGCCTTTTCCGCGACGCGCAGCGGGTTGTTCCACGGCAGGATCACCGCCGCGGTGCCGAGGTCGATGTTCGGGCAGACCGAAGCCAGATAGGCCATCAGCTGCAGGTTGTCGGGGCAGAACGAGTAGTCGTTGAAGTGATGCTCGACCGCCCAGAGCGCGGAGAAGCCGAGCTCCTCGGCGACGCGGCAGAGGCGGATTTCGTCCTCCCAAACCTGCTCGTCCGAGATGTCCGTCCAGCCGTAGCTGGCGAAGACCATTTGCACGCCGACGTCCATTTCGTCCTCCTGATTTTTGACCGGATGCTTTCACGCCGGCGGGTGAAAGACAAGGATGCGGGCACCCCGATCCTGGTGCCCCGATCCTGGTGCCCCGATCCTGGTGCGAGGCGGCCGGCTGAACTAGCATCGGCTGTTTCAACGAACACAAAGGGAGAATGCCATGCGGCTGGACGGGATCACCGAGCACATGGCGATCACCCCGCGCCACAAGACCTTCTATCTGGCCGCGGGGCCGAAGGATGGTCCGCTCGTGGTGCTGGTGCATGGCTGGCCCGAATTGTCGATCAGTTGGCGCCACCAGCTGCCGGTGCTGGCCGGCCTGGGGTTTCGCGCCATCGCGCCGGACATGCGCGGCTATGGCCGCTCGAGCGTGCACGCTACCCATGCGGCCTATGCGCAGGAAGAGATCGTGGCCGATATGCTGGAACTGCTCGCGGCACTCGGCCGGGAGCGGGCGGTCTGGGTCGGGCACGATTGGGGCAGCCCGGTGGTGTGGAACCTGGCCAGCCACCATCCGGAGCGCTGCCAGGCGGTCGCGAGCCTGTGCGTGCCCTATCGCACGGTGGAATTCGGCGTGGACGCGATGCTCGGGCTGGTGGATCGCGAGGTGTATCCCGAAGCGCGATACCCGGCCGGACAGTGGGAGTACATGCGCTTCTACGAGGAGAATTTCGACACCGCGCGCCGGGCCTTCGAGGCGGACACGACGCGGACGGTGAAGGCGCTGTTTCGCCGCGGCAATCCGGCCGGCTACCGCAAGCCGGTGCGCAATTCGCTGGTCCGCCAGGACGGCGGCTGGTTCGGCGGCACCGGGATCGCGCCGGAAACCGACCTGGATACGGCGGTGCTGAACGAGGCGGAGCTATGCGCCTATGCTTCCGCGTTGGCGCGCAACGGATTTTTCGGGCCGGATTCCTGGTACATGAACCACCCGGCCAACGCGGCGTATGCCGCCCGCGCGGTCAATGGCGGTTATCTGGACATGCCCGTGCTGTTCCTGGCCGGACGCCACGATTTCACCTGCGAGACCATCACCTCTCGCCTGGCCGAGCCGATGCGGGCCTATTGCCGCGATCTCAGCGAGACCGTGGTGGAGAGCGGCCATTGGATGGCGCAGGAAAAGCCAATCGCGGTGAACGCGGCGCTGATCCGCTGGCTGGCAACCATGGCGCAGGGCGTCTGGCCGTCCTGATCGCGGGTTTGGGCGCGCCGCGCCCAGCGGGTCCAGGGCGGAGCCCTGGCCTTCCTTCCCTATGCCGCCAACCTGCCGGCTTCCCCCGGCGGCAGATGGACCAACTCGCCATAACTCCGCACCAACGCCTCGGTGACCCGGCCGGGCGTGTAGCCATGCCCGGCGATTTCCCGCACCGGAGTGATCTCGGCGGCGGTGCCCGCCAAAAACGCCTCGGAAAAGCTGGGGAGCTCGTCGGGCAGGATCGGCCGCTCGGTCACGTTCATGCCAAGCCGGCGCGCGAGGCTCATCGCGGTCCGCCGCGTGATGCCGTCCAGGAAGCCTTCGACCAGCGGGGTGTGGATTGCGCCGTCGCGGACGAACAGGATGTTGGCCCCGGTGGCTTCCGCCACGCGGCCGCGCCAGTCCAGCATCAGGGCGTCGTCGTAGCCCTCGGCCTCCGCCTTGTGCTTGGCGAGCGTGCCGATCATGTAGAGGCCGGAGGCCTTGGAGGCGGTGGGGGCGGTTTTCGGGCTCGGGCGCTGCCAATCGGCCATGGAGAGGCGGATGCCGCGCATGCGGTCGGCGGCGAAATAGCTGGGCCACGGCCAGACGGCGATCGAGAGATGGATTTTTGTCCGCTGGGCGGAGACCGCCAGCTGCTCCGAGCCGCGCCAGGCGACCGGGCGGACATAGGCGTCGGTGAGGCCGCTGGCGGCGAGGGTTTGCCGGCAGGCCGCGTCGATCTGGTCGGCGGTGTAGGGGATTTCGAAGCCGAGAATGCGGCCGGACTGGAGCAGGCGATCGGTATGATCGCGCAGACGGAAGATATGGCCGCTATAAGCACGCTCGCCTTCGAACACGGCGCTGGCATAATGCAGACCATGCGAGAGAACATGCAGCCTGGCATCGCGCCAGGGAACCAGGACACCGTCCAACCAGATCAGGCCGTCGCGGTCATCGAAAGGAACAGGCGTCATGGCGGCTTTCCTTGTAAGATTGTTGCTTGGTGCATGACCTGAGTAAAATAAGACGCCGAATGAGTCAATAAGACTGTCCTAATTGGAGAGAATGTCAGCTATGTCAGATCAGAAGGGCGATGCGGACACGATTGCGCCGCGCGCACCAGCCGCCAGCCCTCAGGTGCCCAGCCCCCCGGAGCCCACCGATCGGGCCAGGGCCCGGCGGGCCAGGGCCAAGCGGATCGGGGCTGGGGGACCGGGGTTCGGCGGGTCCGGACCGACCGCCGCGGGGGCGAGTTTGCTGTTCCTGCGCGAGGAGGAGATCCGGCTGGCGCAGGACCTGATGTTCTTCGCCTATCGCGACTTCACCAACGCCGCCGATGAGGTGCTGGAGGGGCTGGAGCTCGGCCGGGCGCATCACCGGGCGCTGCATTACATCGGCCGCAACCCGGCGATCACGGTGTCGGACCTGCTGTCGATCCTGCGCATCACCAAGCAGAGTCTGGCGCGGGTGCTGAGCGTGCTGGTGGAGCAGGGCTATGTGGCGCAGGCGCCCGGACCGGTGGACCGGCGCCAGCGGCTGCTGACGCTGACACCGCAGGGCCAGGCGCTGGAGCGGCAGTTGTTCGAGCGCCAGCGCAACCGGCTCGCTTCTGCCTATCGCGAGGCCGGCGGCGCGGCGGTGGAAGGGTTCCGCCGGGTGATGCGCGGGATCATGAACGAGTCCGCGCGCGCCTATATCGACAATAGCGGGGCCGAGGGGCCGGCGGCACGGCTGCGCGGCACCTCCCGCCCGGCCGCGGGACAGGCCGAGAAGGAATAGGGGCCTGGAAGGAACAGATGTCCGACGACGCGCTGATCCTGGTCGTTGACGACGATGCCCGGCTGCGGGCGCTGCTGCAGCGGTATCTGGCCGAGCACGGGTTTCGCGTGACCACGGCGGAGAGCGCCGCCGACGCGCGCGGCAAGCTGCGATTTCTCAGTCCAGACCTGATGGTGCTGGACGTTATGATGCCAGGCGAGAGCGGGCTGGAGCTGGTGCAGTCGCTGCGCACCGGCAACGCCGATCTGCCGCCGGTGCTGCTGCTGACCGCGCGCGGCGCGCCGGAAGACCGCATCGCCGGGTTCGAGGCCGGCGCGGACGACTATCTGGGCAAGCCGTTCGAGCCGCTGGAACTGGTGCTGCGCATCCGCGCCATGCTGCGCCGGGCGACACCGGCGCCAGTGGCGGTTCCGGCGACGAGTTTCACCGGCCCGCTGCCACTCGGCGATGCGGCGTTCGATGTCGAGCGGGGCGAGTTGAGCCGGGCGGGCAACGTCATCCACCTGACCGGCGGCGAGGCGGCGCTGCTGACGGCGCTGGCGCGCAAGCCGAACGAGGTGCTGTCGCGCGAGGACATCGCCGAGACGCTGGGCATGGACGAGGCCGGCGAGCGCGCCATCGACGTGCAGGTGACGCGGCTGCGGCGAAAGATCGAGATCGACCCGCGTGAGCCGCGGTTCCTGCACACGGTGCGCGGGCGTGGCTACGTGCTGAAGCCGGGGATGTAGGGGATGGCCGGCCAGAGGGACAGCTGGATCGGCAAGCGGTTCGCCCGGATCGTCAAATCCGTGCTGCCGCGCTCGCTGCTGGGGCGCAGCCTGCTGATGATCCTGGTGCCGCTGGTGCTGCTCGATCTCGTCGCGCTGCAGGTGTTCTATGGCAGCCATATCAGCGTGGTCTCGCGCCGCCTGTCGAGCTCGGTGGCCGGCGAGATCGCGTTGACGATCGAGTTGCTGCGCCGCTACCCGAAGCCGGAGGACCGGGCCTGGCTGCTGGCGCGGGTGCACCAGAAATTCGTCCTGGCGATGGACATGGAGCCGGGCGCCATCCTGCCCAACACGAAATGGGAAAACGTGCTGGGGCCGATGGACGACGACCTGGCCGCGGCCCTGGCCGAGGACCTCAATCTGCCGATGATCTTCGACTGGACGTCCGATCCGCGCTCGGTGCTGATACGTGTGCAGCTGCCCGAGGGAGTGCTGAACATCGAGGCGCCGCGCAAGCGGCTGTACACCGCGACCTACTACCTGTTCATCCTCTGGCTGGTCGGCACCGCCGTGGCGGTGTTCTTCGTGGCGGCGCTGTTCATGCGCAACCAGGTCCGCGCCATCCGCCGCCTGGCCGCCGCCGCGGAGGCGTTCGGAATGGGGCGCGACCACGACGTGATCAAGCCCGAGGGGGCGGTCGAGGTGCGCCAGGCCGCGACCGCGTTCAACCGGATGCAGGGGCGTATCGTCCGCTTCCTCAGCCAGCGCACCGAAATGCTGGCCGGCGTGTCGCATGATCTGCGCACCCCCCTCACCCGGCTGCGGCTGGCGTTGGCGATGCTGCCGACCGAGGGGCCCGCCGGCACCTCCTTGAAGCAGGACGTGGTGGAGATGACGGCCGACGTGGAAGAGATGGAGCGGATGATCAGCGGCTACCTCGCCTTCGCCCGCGGCGAGGGGGCGGAGCAGGCCGAGCCCGCCGATCTTTCCGCCATGCTGCAGGACGTCGCAGCCGGGGCGCGGCGGGCCGGGGCGAGCGTGGAGGTGACGGTGCCGCCCGGACTGACGCTGAAGCTGCGGGCGGACGCGATGCGCCGGGCGATCACCAATCTGGTAGACAATGCCCGCCGGCACGCCAGCCGGATATTGCTGTCCGCCAGTTCGTCCGACGCGCGCTCGGTGATCGTCATGGTGGACGACAATGGTCCGGGGATCGCGCCGTCGCGCCGGGAGAGCGTGTTTCGCCCGTTCGAAAGCGGCGCCGCCGGCGGCACCGGCCTTGGCCTGACCATCGCGCGCGACATCGTGCGCGCGCATGGCGGCGACATCACGCTGGAAAACAGCCCGATCGGAGGTTTGCGGGCGCGTATCCGGCGCTAGCATACGGTTGTTTCATATCCGAGAGTGCCCAGCAAAAAAGGCCAGGGGTCGCCCCCTGGCCTTTTCCGCGACCGGTAGCGGAAACTACTTCTTGCCGGCGAGGGCCTTCACCTCGTCCATGGCCTGGGTGAAACGGTGGTTCAGCACCTCGACCGCTTCGGTGTTGGAGCGGCTGATAAGGTCGCCGAGTTCGCGCAGGTTGGCGACGCCGCGCTCATAGGCGCTCTTCAGCAGTTCCGCCTGCTTGGCGGCCTTTTCCTGCGGGGCCTCGACGCCGGCGAAGGACTTCATCGCCTCGGTCAGTTCGGCAACGCTCTGCTGCACGATCTCCGCCTGGCGGCGGGCGAAGGCCTGCGCGCCTTCCATCGCCACCTTGTTGGCAGCGGTCAGTGCCTCGATGTTGCGCTGATGGGCGGCCATCAGGGCGCCCATGTCCGGCATCGCCGGCAGTTTCATGTCGCCGAACATCTTGGTGATATCGATGTTGAAGGCTGTCTTCGGGTCGAATGCCATGTCTGGCTCCTGTGTTCGCTTGTGCTTCTGCTTGCGCCTTTAGGCCTTGCAGCCGCCGGAGAACCGGCCGGCCCGACCTTCTGAAGCACGCGCCCCACGAAGATCGCCTCTAACTCGGCTTCTTAAGCCTAATGAGGTCAGGCGACCAATGAAAGGACATTTATGCTGCAATGCAGCATACGCCTAGCCGGCGGGTTCGGGCGGCGGCGAGAACGGGGCGTCGGGGCGCTCGGACGCCTCGCTGGCGGCGGGCTCGGCCACGGCGGCGCGGGCGGGGCGATCGAGCCAGGAGGCGGGGCCCTCGGCGCGCGAGAGCGCCGTGTCGAGCGCGGCCATGGTGGCGGCGAGGTCCAGGCCCTCGTCCTTCCGCCAGGCGCGGATGGTCCAGAGCCAGACAGCCATCAGGCCGCAGACGCGCAGGCGGCCGGTGATGCCGGCGGTGGGAATGCCCGTGGCGTCCAGCAGCCAGCCCAGGCTGCGCCGGCTGGCGCAGCCCAGCAGCAGCGCCACGGCCGGATCGGCCGGCAGCGCCTTGAGCAGCGCCAGCACGCCGGCGCGGTGCAGTTGCAGGAAGTCGATCCGGCGCATGATCAGGTCGAACAGCCGGTCGCGCATGCTGCCTTCCGACGGGGTTTCCGCCAGCGCGGCCTGGTCCGCCATCCGGCCGAAGCGCAGCAGCAGGGCGTCGCGGCCGGAGAAGTCGTTCGCGGGCGCGGTCCAGCGGAAGGCCGGCGTTGCGCGCGGCCTCGGCGATGCTCATCCGGTGCCAGCCCCTCGCCGCCGCCAGGTTGAAGGCGGCGGTGACCAAGGCCCGGTCAAAAGCGATGTCAGAGAGGGGGTCGTCGGTCATGCCGGGTACATGGGGCCGGTGCCGCGGTTTGTCAGCCGGCCAGTTCGCGCGAGCGCGCGGTGGCGGCGGCGATGGCGGTGCTGAGCGAGGCCGGCCAGGCGTCGGCGGCCATCAACACGGAGAGCGCGGCCTGGGTGGTGCCGCCGGGGCTGGTGACCGCGACGCGCAAAGCGGCGGCGTCCTCGGGGCTGGCGGCCAGCAGGGCGCCGGAGCCGGAGACGGTCTGACGCGCCAGCATCCGGGCGAGATCGGGGGCGATGCCCTGCTCGATGGCGGCCTTTTCCATCAGCTCCGCCAGCAGAAACACATAGGCCGGGCCGGAGCCGGACACCGCGGTGACGGGGTCCAGCAGCGCCTCGTCGTCGACCCAGGCAACCGTGCCGATGGCCTGCAGCAGGCTGTCGCACAGGGCGCGCTGGGCATCGCTCACGCCGGCGCCAGGGCAGGCGACGGTGATGCCCTGGCGCACCGCGGCCGGGGTGTTGGGCATGGCGCGGACGATGGCGGCGCTGTCATCCACCAGCGAGCGGATGCCGGCGATCGTGCGACCGGCCATGATGGAGAGGAACACGGCGCTGCCGGCGAAGCGGCGATAGGCCGGCAGGGTGTCCGCGGCGTTCTGCGGCTTCACCGCCAGCACCACCGCGGCGGGGGCGAAGCTGGCGGGAATGGCGGAGAACACCGGCACCACCTGAAGGTCCGGGCCGGCGACGGCCGCCGCCGCCGGTGAGGGATCGACGGCGAAGGAGGGCGCCAGGCCGCGTTCGCGCCAGCCGGCCAGCATGGCGCCGCCCATGCGGCCGCAGCCGATCAGCAGGATCGGCGGGATTTGGTCGGTCATGCTTCGCCCACGCATTCGAGCATGGCCGCGGCCAGCGCCTCGGCCGGGGGCTTTCCGCCCCAGAGCACGAACTGGAAGGCGGGGAAGAAGCGCTCACACTCGGTGATGGCGATGTCCACCATGTCCTCCAGGCTTTCGGCGGAGGCGCCGGGCGCGCCGCGCAGCAGCACGGAATGGCGAAAGACCGGCATGCCGTCCTCGCTGTCCATGCCGAAATGGCCGATCCAGAGCTTCTCGTTGGCCAGGGCCAGCAGTTCGTACAGCGCCGGGCGCTGCTTTTCCGGCACTTTCAGGTCGAAGGCGCAGGTGAAGTGCATGGCGCTGATTTCATGCGACCAGCTGAAGTACAGCCCGAAATCGCACCATTTGCCGGGGGCTTCGGCCGCCATTTCCGAATCGTTGCGGCGATCGAAGACCCAGTCATTGGCGATGACGATCTGCTCCATGACATCGAGGGGGTTGGCGGCGGCTGGTTCGAAAGCGAGGGTCATGCCGGACATACGAGGTCTCCCGGTTGGAGGAAGGCCCAAAAGATGGCGGGTCGCCAGTCTGGTCGTTCGGGTCGGTCGTTCGAGAAAGGCAGGCGGGTGATCAGGCTGGGCGGTCGTGCCGACATCTTGCGGTGCGTGGCCTCACGACACCACGAGCGATAGCCTACCGAGGCGATCGGCCGCGCCGCAAGGCCGCGACAAGGGGGTGGCGCGATATTCTGCTGCGCCGCATTAGAAATTTCCATGAAATTGCGGATTTGCCGAACGCCGGGCTCAGCCCTCGGCCGGTTTGCCCTTGCCCTTCGGCATGATTTCCGGGCCAGGTTCGCGCGACTCCAGCGCCGCCAGCCTTGCTTCCAGGTCGGCCAGGC
Organism: uncultured Alphaproteobacteria bacterium; assembly: GCA_963839645.1. Classification (GTDB taxonomy): domain Bacteria; phylum Pseudomonadota; class Alphaproteobacteria; order Acetobacterales; family Acetobacteraceae; genus PALSA-911. The sequence goes on from CAWIVZ010000008.1 coordinate 1,113,979, forward strand.
GCGTCTCCGCTTCCTCCTGACCGGTGCGAGCATTGGCCGCCAGTTCGGTGATGGCGTCGAGTTCCTCCCGGCGAACCAGATCCAGGCGGCGGATGGTCTCGTCGACGCGGGCGCGAACCATCGCCTCCAGCTCCTCGCGCAGGCCGGCCAGCGCGGACAGCGCCCCGCCGGCCACGCCGGCCAGGTCGTCGAGAATGCGCGGGCGCACAGGCATGTTCCGGTCCTTCCGTGAAACGCGTACCGGGGGCGGCGCCCCGGTGCATGGCGCAGGCTGCATAGCGCAAGCAGCATCTGAGGTAAAAATTCACGAAAGCAAGGCGCCGCACGCCGCTTCCGTGAAACGCTTCCTCTCCGTATAACCCGGCGCCATGATCCTCGTAACGGGCGGCGCAGGCTTTATCGGTTCCAACCTCCAGGCGGCTCTGGCCCGGCGGGGGCACGAGACGGTCGTGGTCGACTGGCTCGGCGATGCCGGCAAGTGGCGCAACCTGGGCAAGCACCCGCCGGCGCGGATCGTGCCGCCGGAGGACCTCGACGACCTGCTGGCATCGCCACCCGCCGATCGAGATGGTGTTCCACCTCGGCGCCGTCTCGGCCACCACCGCGACCGACGGCGACCATGCCTGGGCGACCAACGTGGAGCTCAGCCTGAAGCTCTGGCACTGGTGCGCCGCGCGCGGGCGTGCGGTTCGTCTATGCCTCCTCGGCCGCCACCTATGGCAACGGCGCGGAGGGGTTCGAGGACGATTTCTCCCCCGCGCACCTCGGCAAGCTGCGGCCGCTGAACCTGTATGGCTGGACCAAGCACGCCTTCGACCTGAACGTGGCGCGCATGCTGACCACCGGCCGGCCGACGGCCGCCGCAATGGGCGGGGCTGAAGTTCTTCAACGTCTATGGGCCGAACGAGTACCACAAGGGCTCGATGATCTCGGTCGTGAAGGTCAAGTACGACGAGGTGGCGCAGGGCCAGGCAATTCGGCTGTTCCGCTCCGACCAGGAGGGCCTGGCGGACGGCGAGCAGAAGCGCGACTTCATCTGGGTCGGCGATGTGGTGGACGTGATGCTGTGGCTGCTGGACACGCCCGGCGCGAACGGGCTGTTCAACGTCGGCACCGGACAGGCGCGGACCTATCTGGACCTGGCGCACGCCGTCAGCGACGCCGCCGGGCAGGCGCGGGCGGTGGAGTTCATCGACATGCCGATCAATCTGCGCGGACAGTACCAATCGTTCACCGAGGCGAGCCCGGCCCGGCTGCGCGCCGCCGGCTATGGCGGCCAGTTCACGCCGCTGGAACTGGGCATACGGCGCTACGTGCAGGAATTCCTGGCCCAGCCGGACCCCTACCTTTGATCCCCGTCCTGCTGTTTCCACAGTTCAACCCGACGATCGTCGAGTTCGGGCCGTTTTCGCTCGGCGGCTACGAACTGGGGCCGTTCGGCATCCGCTGGTATGCGATGGCCTATATCCTCGGCCTGGTGCTGGGCTGGCGGCTGATGCGGCGGCTGGTGCAGCTGGCGCCGAAGGTGGCCGAGCCGGTGCTGGTGGACGACTTCCTGACCTGGGCGACCCTCGGCGTGGTGCTGGGCGGGCGGCTCGGCTACGTGCTGTTCTACCAGCCGGGCTACTACCTCGCGAACCCGGCCAAGGCGCTGGAGGTCTGGCATGGCGGCATGAGCTTCCATGGCGGGTTCCTCGGCGTGGCGGTCGCCACGATCTGGTTCTGCCGCAAGTACTCGATCCCGCTGCTGGGCTTCGCCGACCGGATCGCCGTGGTGGCGCCGATCGGGCTGCTGCTGGGGCGGATCGCCAATTTCATCAACGGCGAGCTCTGGGGCCGGCCGGCGCCGGACTGGCTGCCTTGGGCGATGATCTTCCCGACCGGCGGCGATATCCCGCGCCATCCGAGCCAGATCTACCAGGCGTTGCTGGAAGGGGTGGTGCTGTTCACGGTGATGTTCGCGCTGTCGCGGCGGGAAGGCATCCGGGCACGGTTCGGCACGCTGACCGGGGTGTTCCTGATCGGCTACGGGCTGGCGCGGATCACCGGCGAGTTCTTCCGCCAGCCGGACGCGTTCCTGGGCTTCCTGTTCGCCGGCGCGACGATGGGCCAGCTGCTGTCGGTGCCGATGGTGATCGCCGGCATCTGGCTGGTCCGGCGGGTGCGGTGAGAAGCAAGGTTGGGCTTCGCCCCAAACCCCAGGAGGGGCGCTGCCCCTCCACCCCGCAAGGGAACTCGTTCCCTTGACCCTTTTCGTTTGGTTTGTTGGGGAAGGGGGCGGAACCGCCGAAGCCGTTGATCGGCTTCGGCACGCCCCCTTTCCCAACAAACCAGTCCAAGGGGTTGAGGGGACGACAGTCCCCTCACGGGTGCAGGGCAGAGCCCGCCGGGGTCTGGGGCGGAGCCCCAGCCTTGCTTAGCCCCGAACGGCTGGACCGGTTCATGGCCCGGGCCAACGCGGCCTATTATGCCGAGCGCGATCCGTTCGCCGATTTCACCACATCGCCGGAGATCAGCCAGGCCTTCGGCGAGGTTCTGGGCGCCTGGGCGGCGGTGTGCTGGGCGTTGCTGGGGCGGCCGGATCCGGTGATCCTGGCCGAGGCCGGGCCCGGGCGGGGCACGCTGATGGCGGACGCGTTGCGCGCCGTGGGCCGGGTGGCGCCGGATTTTCGCGCCGCGCTGCGGGTGCACCTGATCGAGACCTCGCCGCGGCTGCGGGCGATCCAGGCGGAACGGCTGGCGGGCGCGGGCGCCTGCTGGCATGACCGGCTGGAGACCCTGCCCGAGGCGCCGCTGCTGCTGCTGGCCAACGAGTTCCTGGACGCGCTGCCGATCCGCCAGTTCGTCCGCCGCGGCGATGGCTGGACGGAGCGCTTCGTCGGGCCGGACGGGTTTGTCGAGCAGCCGGCCGGGGCTTTGGACCGGGCAGGCGGCGGAGGGCGAGGTGGTGGAGATCTGCGAGCCGGCCCGCGCCATCGCCGGCGAGCTGGCCGCACGGTTCCTGCGGCTGCCCGGCATGGCGCTGTTCCTGGATTACGGGCCGGCGGAAAGCGCGCCGGGCGACAGCCTGCAGGCGCTGCGCGAGGGACGGGCGGCGAACCCGCTGGAGGCGGCGGGCTCGGCCGACCTGACCGCGCATGTGGATTTCGCCGATTTCGCGCGCACCGCCCGCGCCGGCGGCGCCGCGGTCTATGGGCCGCTGGCGCAGGGGATGTTCCTGGCGCGGCTCGGGCTGTTCCAGCGCACCGACCGGCTGGCGCAAACCCTGCCGCCGGCACGGGCCTCGGCGCTGATCGAGGCGGCGCGGCGGCTGGCCGAGCCGGACCGCATGGGGCGGCTGTTCAAGGCCCTGGCGGTTTGCCACCCTGCGGCGCCGATTCCCCCGGTTTCGAACCGTGAAAGCGTGATCCGCCATGTCCTCCGTACCGCTGTCGCTGGTTTCCTCCGCCGTGCTGGCGCCGCACGGGTTCTTCACCCGCATCGGCGGGGTGTCCGTGGGGCCGTTCGCCAGCCTGAATTGCAGCCTGTCGGGCCAGGACGATCGGGATGCCGTGCTGGAGAACCGGGCACGCGCCGCGCGCGCCATTGGCGCCGAGCCGGACTGGCTGGTCGGGCTGACGCAGGTGCATGGGCCCGACGTGGTTCGCGTGGCGGCCCCCTGGGTGGCCGGGGCCGGGCCGCGCGCCGATGCGATGGTGACCGACCGGGAAGGCGTGGCGCTGGGGATCGTGACCGCCGACTGCGCGCCGGTGCTGTTCGCCGATCTGTCCGCCGGGGTTGTAGGGGCGGCGCATGCCGGCTGGCGCGGCGCGGTGGCGGGCGTGCTGGAAGCCACGATCGCGGCCATGGAGGCGCTGGGCGCGACGCGGGCGGGCATCGCCGCCGCGGTGGGGCCGTGCATCCGCCAGGCCTCCTATGAAGTGGCGGCCGATCTGCGCGACGCGGTGCTGGCGGCCGATCCGGCCAATGCACGGTTCTTCGCCGAGGGCGCGCGGGAAGCGCGCTGGCAGTTCGACCTGGCCGGCTATTGCGCCGCCCGGCTGGCTGCCGCGGGGATCGGCGATGTCGATACGATCAACGCGGATACCCTGACCGACGAGGGACGGTTCTTCAGCCACCGGCGGCGGACGCTGGCCGGCGGCGGGCCGATCGGCCACCAGATATCTGTCATTGCCCTGCCTGAGTGATGAACCAGCCCAACCCATGAACCTGCCATGCCGTATGTCATTTTCTTTTTCCTGCTCATCCTTCTTTCGTTGCTGGTCAGCTGTGTGGCCTAGAGGTTGGGGCGCGCTGCTGTTTCTGCTGGCGCTGGCCGGATGCGGCGATCTGCCGCGGCCGTTCCAGGGCCAGCCCGGCGCCACCGCCATGCGCCTGGCCCAGCCGCCGCCGGCCCGGCTGGCGGTGGTGACGACGCCAGACCCCAATCTCACGCCGCCGGCGGCGGGCGCGGCCTATGCCGACAGCCTGGCAGCCGGGCTGCAGGCGCTGGAGGTGCCGGCCTTCGCCGGGGCGGCCCAGCAGGGGGACTGGAAGCTGACCGCGCATACCGAATTGCGCGACAAGGACGTGGTGCAGGCCTTCCGGGTGCAGGACGCGACCGGCAAGGACCGCGGCGCCACCGAGGGCCCGCCGATGCCGGCGGCGAACTGGGTCAACGGCAGCGCCACGACCCTGCGCGAGGCGGCGGCGGCCGACGTGCCGGCGATCGCCGACCTGCTGAGCCGCATCCAGGGCACCGATATGCGGGCCGATCCGAACAGCCTGTACAACCGGCCCGCCCGGGTGTGGATCAGCGACGTGCAGGGTGCGCCCGGCGACGGCAACCAGTCCCTTGCGGTGCAGCTGCGCCGGGAACTCGCGAAGCTCGGCCCGATGGTGCAGGACCACCAGGCGGGGGCTGATTTCACCATCAACGGCATGGTCCAGGCCACGCCGCAGGCCGGCGGCATGCAGCGGATCAACATCCGCTGGCTGGTGCGCAACAGCAGCGGACGCGAGATCGGCAACATCGCGCAGGGGAACGACATTCCCGCCGGCACGCTGAACGGCTACTGGGGCGACGTGGCGGTCGTGGTGGGCAAGGAGGCGGCGGGGGGGGTGCGCGACGTGATCCTGACCCAGTCGGGGCGGCGAACGGCCCTGCCGGCCGAGAAGCCGCCGGGAGGGCCGGCGACGACACCGGCGCCGGCCGCTCAGGCGCCGGCAGCCGCGGAAAAGACGCGGCCGTGATGCGCCGAACGATGGCATGACAGTTCCGGGTCGCTTCATGGACACGCTCCCAACCCGTTGGTAGAACCCCCGCGACAGATCGCCGTTTTTTGACCGGCTTCCCGCCAAGATCAGGCGGCAGGCCGGAAGCCTTCTTCCAGGGATCGAACCGCATGAAGATTGTTGCCTGCAACAGCAACCGCCCCCTGGCCGAGGCGGTCGCGGCGCAGCTGAACCTGCCTTTGACCAAGGCATCCGTCCGCCGCTTCGCCGACATGGAGGTGTTCGTGGAGATCCACGAGAACATCCGCGGCGAGGATGTGTTCGTGATCCAGTCCACCTCCTACCCCGCCAACGACAACCTGATGGAGCTGCTGATCACGCTGGACGCGCTGCGCCGCGCCTCCGCGCGCCGGGTCACGGCGGTGATCCCGTATTTCGGCTATGCCCGCCAGGACCGGAAGTCCGGCCCGCGCACGCCGATCAGCGCCAAGCTGGTCGCCAACCTGATCACCGAGGCCGGCGCCAACCGGGTGCTGACGATGGATCTGCATGCCGGGCAGATCCAGGGCTTCTTCGATATTCCCGTGGACAATCTGTATGCCGCGCCGCTGTTTTCCCGCGACATCCAGGAATGTTACCCCGGCCGCGACCTGATGATCGTATCGCCGGACGTGGGCGGCGTGATCCGCGCCCGCGCCATCGCCACCCGGCTGGGCTGCGACCTGGCCATCATCGACAAGCGCCGCGAGCGCGCCGGTGAGAGCGAGGTGATGAACGTGATCGGCGAGGTGGAAGGCCGCGACTGCATCCTGGTGGACGACATCGTCGACAGCGGCGGCACGCTGTGCAACGCGGCCGAAGCGCTGCTCAGCAACGGCGCCCGCTCGGCCAGCGTGTACGTGACGCATGGCGTGCTGTCGGGCGGCGCGGTGGCGCGCATCGCCTCCGCCCCGGTTGAGATGATGACGATAACCGATAGTATCCAGGCGACCGATGCGGTGCAGAAGGCCAACAACATCCGCGAGGTGACCATCGCCCCGCTGCTGGCCGAGGCGATGCAGCGGATCAGCGACGAAAGCTCCGTGAGTTCTTTGTTCGACTAACCACAATAAGGGAAACGAACCATGAAACTGTATTATTCACCCGGCGCCTGCTCGATCGGCATTCACGTGCTGCTGGAAGAGATCGGCAAGCCGTACGAGAGCGAAGTGGTGAACCTGCGCGAGGGCGCGCAGTTCAAGCCGGAATTCACCACGGTGAACCCGAAATCCAAGGTGCCGACCCTGGTGCGCGACGACGGCACGGTGATGACCGAGTATCCCGCCATCGCCTATTGGCTGGCCCGCACCAACCCTGGCCTGAAGCTGCTGCCGGACGATTTCGATGGCCAGGCGCGCTGCCTGGAACTGATCGACTACGCGGTGGCGACGATGCACATGCAGGGGTTCTCGCGCATCTTCCGCGCCTCGAACTTCGCGCCGTCGGCGGCCGACGAGGAAGCGGTGAAGGCGCGGGGCACGGAGATCGTGACGCGGGGCTTCGCCGTGATGGACAAGGCGCTGGAGGGCAAGCAGTACCTGTGCGGCCTGTTCTCGATCGCCGATACCTCGCTGTTCTACACGGAGTTCTGGAGCAAGCGCGTGGGCCTGACGCTGCCGGCCAATTGCGCCGCGCATCTGGACCGGATGCTGGCCCGGCCGGCCGTGGCCGCAACCCTGAAGGCGGAAGGCCTGAGCTGAAAATGACCGGATTTGCCCCGCTGGCACCGACGCCGTTCTGGTTCCTCCGTCATGGCGAGACGGACTGGAACGCCGCCAACCTGTCGCAGGGCAACGTGGACATCCCGCTGAACGAGACCGGGCTGGCGCAGGCCCGCTCGGCGGCGGGCAAGCTGCTGGGGCGGGGGATCGCGACCATCATCGCGTCCCCGCTGTCTCGCGCACGGGTGACCGCCGAATACGCCGGTGAGACCCTGGGACTGCCGGTGGCGTTCGACGAGGGGCTGCGGGAGGTTGCCTTCGGCGTGCAGGAAGGCAAGCCGATGTCGGAATGGTTCGCCCATTGGGTGGAGGGCCACATGACGCCGGAGGGCGCGGAGGCGTTCGCCGATCTGCGGCGTCGCGCGGTGGCGGCGGTCAACCGTTGCGTGGTGCATCCCTCCCCCGTTCTGGTGGTTGCGCATGGCGCGCTGTTTCGCGCCCTGCGCCAGGCGATGGGGCTGGAACCGAACGTGCGCACGCCCAACGCGGTGCCGATCCTGTGCCAGCCGCCCACCGGCGGCGAGACCGCGTGGACGCTGCATCCGGCGGCCTGATTTCAGTCCGGCAGGTAGGCGTTCAGCTCGGGCGTCGTCATCGTCGTTTCCAGATACGCGAATTCACCGTCATCCATGACCTCCTGCGCCGCCGCGACGAGGCCTGACATCGCCGCGCGGTAGAGCGAGGTTGCCAGGCTGATCCGGCGCACCCCGGCCTCGGCGAGTTCGGCCGTGGTGAAGGATTTGCCGCGAATGCCGGCCATGAAGTTCACCGGCTTGGAAACCGCCGAGCACACCGCCTTCACCGCGGCCAGGTCCGGCAGGCCCGGCGCCATCAGCACGTCCGCGCCCGCCTCGGCGAAGGCCTGCAGGCGGCGGATGGTGTCGTCCAGGCTGGGGTTGCCGCGCAGGAAGTTCTCGCTGCGCGCGGTCAGGACGAAACCGAAGCCGACCGAGCGGGCGGCTTCCGACGCCGCGGCGACGCGTTCCACCGCCATGGCGAAGTCGTAGAGCGGGCGGTCCTTTTCGCCGGTGGCGTCCTCGATCGAGCAGCCGACCAGGCCGGTGGCGGCGGCGAGGCGAACGGTCTCGGCGGCAAACGATGGCGCATGGCCGAAGCCGTTTTCCAGATCGGCCGAGACCGGAATATCCACCGCGCCGGCCACGACGCGGGCATGCGCCAGGGCTTCGTCACGGGTCACGCGGCCGTCGCGCCGGCCGAGCGTGCCGGCGAAGGCGCCGCTGGAAGTCGCGAGCGCCGGAAAACCGAGGCCGGCGAGGATGCGGGCGGAGCCGGCATCCCAGGGATTGGCGATGACGAAGGCGCCCGGCCCCTGGTGCAGGGCGCGGAACCTTTCCGCCTTTTCGGATTGGCTGAGCGTCATGGTTCCAACTCCGCGAGGAAGCCGCCGACGGCGGCGATGAAGCCCAGCGTGTTCTGGCCGTGGACGTTATGGCCACAATTGGGAACGACCACGAGCTTGCCTTTCGGCAGCGCATCGCGGAAACGTTCGGCGGCATCCTGGGTCAGGATGTTCGAAATCCGCCCCGCGCACCACCAGCACCGGCAGGTGGAACCTGCTTGCATCCTCCAGGCCGACATTGTCCTGCGCGCCGCCGCCGTGCAGCAGGCCGAGGCGGCGCGGGGTGGAATCGCATTTGCTGACGAACTTGCCGTCCGAGCGTTGCAGCATGTTGTATTTCACCGTGCGCTCGATGTGCTCGCGCGGGCGGTACGGATCGTATTTCCGGACGTTCGCGACGAAATGCTCGAGGTCGTCGAATTCCTGGTTGGTGCGCACGAAGCCGGCGATGGCCTTGCGGCCCTCGTCGGAAATCTCCGGGCCGATATCCACAACCACCAGGGCGCGCAGCCGGGATGGGTTTTCCTTTGTCAGCAGCAAGGAGTTCCGCCCGCCCATGGAGTGGCCCATCAGGATCGGCCGCTCCAGGCTCATCGCGTCCATGAAGGCGCCGGCGTCCAGCGCCATGGTGTGGTTGGAGTAGTTCACGTCGCGCGACCATTCGCTGTCGCCGTGGCCGCGCTGGTCCAGCGCCAGGACGCGATGGTTCTGCGCCAGATGCAGGCTGACCAGGTCCCAGGAATGCGCCGATTGGTGACCGCCATGCAGCAGCACGATCGGCGGCGCGTCCGGGTGGCCCCATTCGAGGTAGTGGAAGCGCTGCTGGCGCAGGACGATGTTGCAGGACCGGTAGGGCACCGCCGGCGCATGCGGAATGGCGAGGTCGGCGGCGCTGGTCAGCAGGCTGCGGAATTCGTCGGTCGCCGTCATGTCCAGCGGCTGGGTGCTCTGGGCAAATGTATTCAGGTACATTCTCGGCCTTCTTGGTTGTTTCAGCCTTGGTCGTTTCAGCTCCGGGTGCAGGCGCCGCCGCCGAGCACGCAGAACTTGGCGCAATGCGGATGGTTCAGCTTCACGTCTCCGGCGGCATCGCGCAAGGTCGCCCCCAACTCGAACGCCGGATCGTAGGGCAGCAGGGTGCAGGCGACCACCGAAGGCGCCGGCGCGTCCTTGCGCTTCACCACCATGCGCGAGGACGCGCACATCACGTCCGCCGGCGATTTGTGCAGGATGCCCCAGCAGGCTTCGGTGATCTCCGGCACGTCCACGGTCAGGTCCATCTCCGGGAACAGCGTCAGCGCCACCGGGTCGCGCGCGTCGATCGGGACTTCGAGTTCCGCGAACAGGCGGGCAAAGCCGGCACGCAGCTCGTCCTCCGTCTCATCGGTGAAGCGGCGGCTGGCGACGTGGACGCGCAAGCCCTGCCCGGCGAGCCAGCGCAGCCCCTCGATCGTCGGCGCCCAGCTGCGCGGGCCGCGTTCCTGTTCGTGCACGGGGCGGGTGTGGTGGTCGATCGACACGCGGATGGTCAGGGCATCGCCGTGGCGGCGCAGGGCCGGCAGCCGGTCGCGCAGCCTGCGCATCGGCTGCATCGCATTGGTCAGCACCAGCGCCTCGAAGCCGCGTTCCAGGACCAGTTCCAGCATGTCCGGCAGGGCGGGGTTCATGAACGGCTCGCCGCCGGTGAAGCCGATCAGCTTGGTTCCCAGGCGGTCGCGGGCGATCTCGTCCAGATAGGCGCGGACTTCGTCCAGGCTCAGATAGGCCAGCCGGTCGTTGCGTGGGGAAGATTCGATGTAGCAGTTGCGGCAGGTGACGTTGCACAGCGTGCCGGTGTTGAACCACAGCGTTTCCAGCGCGCCGAGCGCGACCGAGGCTCGGCGCTCCCCTTTCGCCGTGATGTCGGGGTCGCGGAATTTTCGCAGGACGGGCAGGTTCGTGTCGGGCAAGGCACCTCTCCGGTTCGGTTCCGTGAGCCTAGCGTACTTGACCGCAGTTGCTCACCCGCTACCGGCTGGTATGCTCGCGCCGCCCGCCAGGAGGAACCCTTGCCATGAACGCCTTCACCTTCGCCCCGCCGCCGCCCTGCCCCGAAGCCGAGACGCTGCGGGCGGAAATCCGCGAGTTCCTGGCCAGCGAAATGCCGCACTACAGCCCGCGCGAACGGGCCGAGAGCTGGAACGGCCATTCGCCGGAATTCTCCCGCAAGATGGGCAAGCAGGGCTGGATCGGCATGTCCTGGTCGAAGGAATACGGCGGGCACGAACGCAGCGCGCTGGAACGCTACGTGGTGCTGGAGGAGATGCTGGCCGCCGGCGCGCCGGTTTCCGCGCATTGGATCGCCGACCGGCAATCCGGCCCGTTGATCTTCCGCAAGGGCACCGAGGAGCAGAAGCGCGAGATCCTGCCGAAAATTGCCGCCGGCGAGGCGTTCTTCTGCATCGGCATGAGCGAGCCGGACAGCGGCTCGGACCTGGCGGCCACGCGCACCCGGGCCACCGCCGTGCAGGGCGGGTATCTGGTGAACGGCACCAAGGTCTGGACGTCAGTTCGCGCACAAATCGCACTACATGATCCTGTTCTGCCGCACCGGCGCGCCGGACGCCGCGGACCGGCACAGCGGCGTCAGCCAGTTCGTCGTCGATCTGCATAAAACGGAAAACATCAAAATCAGCCCGATCTATGCCCATACCGGCGAGCATCATTTCAACGAGGTGGTGTTCACCGATACCTTCCTGCCGCAATCGGCGCTGCTCGGACGCGAGGGCGATGGCTGGAACCAGGTGACCAGCGAGCTGGCGCTGGAACGCAGCGGGCCGGAACGGTTTCTTTCCTCGTTCACGCTGGTGGTGGAACTGATCCGCGCCCTCGGCAGCAACCCCCCGCCGGCCGCGCAGGTCGCGATCGGGCGGCTGTCGGCGCACATGATGACGCTGCGCCGGCTGTCGCGGTCGGTGGCGGGGATGCTGCAGGCGGGCGAAAATCCGGCGACGCAGGCGGCGCTGGTGAAGGACCTTGGCGCCGTGCTGGAACAGGAAACGCCGGAGATCGCGCGCCTGCTGGTGGAGGCCGAGCCGCAGGCGGAATCGACGCAGAACTACCTGGCGGTGCTGGCGCACGTGATGCTGCACGCGCCGTCCTTCAGCCTGCGCGGCGGCACGCGGGAAATCCTGCGCGGCATCATCGCCCGCGGGCTCGGCCTGCGATAAGACAACTTTTTCCCTGGGAGACGACCATGACGGACAAGGTGCTGTACGCGCAGGATGGCGCGATCGTTACGATTACGCTGAACATGCCGGAGTCGCGCAACCCGCTGACCGACACCGATGTGGTGGACGCGATCGTGGACTCGCTCGATCGGATGAACGCCGACGGCTCCGTGCGCGTCGGCATCCTGACCGGCGCCGGCAGCGCGTTCAGCTCCGGCGGCAACGTCAAGCGCATGCACGAGGAAGCCGAGCGCCGGGCCAAGGCGCCGGTGCTGACGCCGAAATATTACAAATTCGGCATCCAGCGCATTCCCATGGCGTTCGAGCGGCTGGACGTGCCGATGATCGCCGCGGTGAACGGCGCCGCGATCGGCGCCGGCCTGGACCTGACGACCATGTGCGACCTGCGCATCGCCGGGGAAAGTGCCAAGTTCGCCGAAAGCTTCGTGAAGGTCGGCATCGTGCCCGGCGACGGCGGCGCCTGGCTGCTGCCGCGCGTGGTCGGATACTCCAAGGCCTGCGAAATGGCCTTCACCGGCGACATGCTGGACGCCCAGGAAGCGCTGGCCTGCGGCCTGGTGTCGCGCGTGGTGCCGGACGCGGAACTGATGAACGAAGCCCGCAAACTGGCCGGCGAAAATCGCCGCCAACCCGCCGCACGCGGTGCGCATGGCCAAGCGCCTGCTGATGGAAGGAAGGCACACGCGCCTGGATACGCTGCTGGAAATGTCCGCCACCATGCAGGCCCTGGCCCACACCACCGCCGACCACCGCGAAGCCGCCCAGGCGTTTCTCGAAAAGCGGCGTCCGTCGTTCACCGGCGAGTGAGGCAGGGAAGCAAGGCCAGGGGCTCGGCTCCTGGCCTTGCTTCCTTCCCCCGCTACCGGTGCGTGGCCGGCGTGCCGGCGGGCACCTGTTCCAGCGCATGGTCGTGGCGCATCAGCAGGACGATGACCATGGCGATGAAGCCGACGGCGGACAGTGCCAGCAGGCCGCCGTTGAAGCTGCCGGTGGCGTCCTTGATGTAGCCCATCGCGTAGGGACCGGCGAAGCCGGCCAGGTTGCCGATGGAGTTGATCGCGGCGATGCCGGCCGCGGCCGCGGGGCCGGACAGAAAGGCGGTCGGCAGGGTCCAGAACACCGACAGGCAGCCGAAGATGCCGAAGCCGGCGACGCTGAGCGCCACCATCTTCAGGGTCGGGTCGGGCAGCAGCGTGGAGACCGCGATGCCCGCGGCGGCGATGAAGATCGGGAAGGCGGTATGAAAGCGCCGTTCCAGCCTGGTGTCCGAACGCTTGCCCCACCAGACGATGGCGAAGGTGCCGACCACGTAGGGCAGCGCCGAGACCAGGCTGGTCTGCATGTTCGACAGGCCGAACGCCTTGACGATCTGCGGCAGGAAGAAGCTCAGGCCGTAATTGGTGGCGACGGCGCCGAAATAGACCACGCCGAGCGCCAGCACCTTGGGGTCCAGGATCGCCTGCAGGGCGCTGTGCTTGTGCACCGCCTCGCGGTTGCTGCGTTCGGCGGCCAGGCGGTTGATCAGCCATTCGCGCTCATCGGCGGCCAGCCATTTCGCCTCGGCCGGGCTGTCCGTCAGGTAGAAGAACACCACCGCCGACAGGATCACCGCGGGCGCCGCTTCCATCAGGAACAGCCACTGCCAGCCCTTGAAGCCCATCCAGCCGTCCATGCCGAGCAGCAGGCCGGAGACCGGCGCGCCGATGACGGTGGAGAGCGGGATGGCGGCCATGAACATGCCCACGATCCGGGCCCGGTAGGCGGCCGGGAACCACAGGGTCAGGAAGAAGATGATGCCGGGGAAGAAGCCGGCCTCGGCGATGCCGAGCAGCGCACGGACAATATAAAATCCCATCTCGCCGCCGATGAAGGCCATCGCGGCGGACAGGATGCCCCAGGTGAACATGATGCGCGCGATCCATTTGCGCGCGCCGAAACGCTCCAGAAACAGGTTCGACGGCACCTCGAAAATGAAATAGGCGAGGAAGAAGATGCCGGCGCCGAAGCCGAAGCTGGAGGCGGAAATGCCGAGATCCTGGTTCATCGTCAGCGCGGCGAAGCTGACATTCACCCGGTCCAGGTAGGCGACGAAATAGCAGACGATCAGGAAGGGGATCAGGCGCCCCGAGACCTTCGCGATGGTGCGTTGTTCCAGTGTACTCACAGTCAATCCTGTCCTCTTGAAACCAAATGCCCACGCTCGGCCGGGCCGGCGCTTCGGCGGACCGGGGAAGTCCCAGGTTCTGCGGCGAAAGGCAAGGCTGCAGCCTCAATGTTTGCGCGGGTTAGATGCGCGCCTCAGGCAGAGGAGCCGATTTACACGTGCTGGCCACCGTTGATGTGGATCTCCGCGCCGTTGATGTAGGAGGAAGCGGGGGTGCACAGGAACAGGATGGTCTGCGCGACCTCCTCCGGTGTCCCGAGCCTGCGCATGGGAATTTCCCGCTGCACCAGATCGGCGGTTCCCGGCGACAGCATCGCGGTGTCGATCTCTCCGGGCGAGATGGCGTTCACCCGGACCCCATGCGGCCCGAACTCATGCGCCATCTCCCGCGTCAGCGCGACCAGGGCGGCCTTCGAGGCGGCATAGGCCACGCCGGCGAACGGATGCACCCGCGAGCCGGCGATGGAGGTGACATTGACGATCGATCCGCCGGCCGCCTGCAATTCGGTGAACAGGCCGCGCGCCAGCAAGGCGGTGGAGAACAGATTGACCTGAAACACGTGCCGCCAAAGCGCCGCATCCGTCTTCAGCACCCCGAGCCGCCCGCCGCCCTCCTCCTTCGGCGAGATGCCGGCATTGTTCACCAGCGCGTGCAGCAAACCGTTCCCCAGCCTGTCCTGGATGTCCAGGATCGCGTCGGGCAGCAGATCCGGGTTCGCGAGGTCGAGCTGGATGTGGTTCTTGGCGCCGCCCGGCCACGGACATTCCGAGGAGAACGGCTGGCGCGACACGGTCAAAACCCGCCAGCCGGCCCGCGCGAACACCTTCACGGTCGCATGGCCGATGCCCCGGCTGGCTCCGGTCAGCAGCAGGGTTCTTACGGGTTCGGCCATGCGGGTTCTCCGGTGGTGCCAGGTTCGTCTCGGCCCGCCGCCGGGTTGCCGGCGGCGGCGTGTTCGGGGCAGCATACCAGTTCGCGGCGGAGGCGTATCCACATGGCATCGATCATCCTTACCCTGGTCGGTCCCGACCGTCCCGGCCTGGTCAGCCGCCTGTCCGAGCAGGTGGCCGCCCGCGGCGGCAGCTGGCTGGAAAGCCGGATGGCGCATCTGGCCGGCCAGTTCGCCGGCATGGTGCTGGTCAGCATCGGCGACGACCAGATCGAGGCGCTCGCCGGCGCGTTCGAGGCGCTGCGCGCCGATGGGCTGCAGGTGCTGATCCATCGTGGTGCCGCCGACACCCCGCGCACGCCGCCGCCCGATCCGCTGCTGGTGCTCGAACTGGTCTGCCAGGACCGGCCGGGCATCGTGCGCGACGTCACCCGCGTGCTGGCCGGGTCCGGCGTGAACATCGAGGAACTGACCACCAACATCCTCAGCGGCTCGTTTTCCGGCGAGACGCTGTTTCACGCCGAGGCGCGGCTGCGGGTGCCCGCCGCCATCGGCACCGACGGCCTGCGCCGCGACCTGGAGCGCCTGGGCAACGACCTGATGGTGGATTTCAAGCTGACCGAGCCGCCGGCCGGCTGAACGGCCAAGGTTACTTCCGGCCGATGACCATCGAATTGGGCCCGTTCAGCGGCTGCACCGTGGCGTCCCGGAAGCCCGCCTCACGCATCCAGCCGATGCAGTCGGCGCCGGTGAAATCGAACCCGCCCAGGGTTTCGATCAGCATGTTCAGGCTCATCAGCAGGCCGAACGCGTTCTCCCGGCGATCGTCGTCGATCAGCGCTTCATAGACGATCAGGGCTCCGCCCGGCGGCAGCGCATCATGGGCCTTGGCCAGCAGCATCCGCTTCGTCGGCAGATCCCAATCGTGCAGGATATGGCCCATGATAATGACATCGGCCGCCGGCAGGGCGTCCTTGAAGAAGTCCCCGGGCTGAAACCGCAGCCGGCCGGCCAGCCCGCGTTCGGCGGCATGGGCCTCGAAAATGGGCTGGACCTGCGGCAGGTCGAAGCCGATGCCGCTCAGGTGGCGGTGCGCCTCGGCGATCACCGCCGAGCAGCCCCCCTGGGCACAGCCGACATCGACGAAGGATCGATACTCCTGCCACGGGAAAGCCGCCGCCATGACGCGCGCGGTGCCGATGCTGATCCCGCTCATGGCCTTGAGAAAGCCTTCGAGCCGTTTCGGATCGGCATACAACGCCTCGAACAAATCCTCGCCCTGCGTCAATTCATTCTGCGGCTGCCCGGTCCGCAGCGCGTCCGTGAGTTTGCCCCAATGGCCGTAGAGCCGGGCATTGCACATTTCCAGTATGCCGCCGACATAGGCCGGCTTGCCCCGATCCAGAAAGGCGTCGGCTTCCGCCGAATTCGCATATCGGCCGTCTTGCCGGTCGAGGACGCGCAGCGCCACCAGCGTATCGAGGAAATCGCGGGCGCTGCGTGGATGCAGCCCCAGGCTCGCGGCCAGGCTCGGAAGATCCCGGGGACCGGCGGCCAACTCGGTGAACACGCCGAGTTCGACGGCGCTCAGCAGCGCCTTCGATCCCCAGAACGCCATGCCGAGTTGCAGGATGCCCTCTGGTGATACCGGTTCCGCCATGTCTCGCTCCTTGTTCCCCGAGCCCCTCGCGTGTCGTCGCGCGTCAGGCCGCCGGGCCAGTTTCATCGGTCGCGCGGGAAGGTGCAATGCCAGGCGGCATGGCTCCTCGCGGGCCCCCGTTGGAGCAGGTGCCGTGAAGCGGGATCCTTAGGCGTTGGCGGCCGAAGCGAGCCAGGCGGTCAGCGTCCACGCCGTCAACAGCGCCAGGTAGACGCGGCGGGACAGGGCGAACTCGGTCGCATCGGAAGTGGACGAACCCAGCAGCACGGCGGCGACGGGCAGTTGCACCGTGAAGAACGCCAGAACCGCGAGGACGAAGCCGGCCAGCACCGCGGCGGGCTGGAAGGCCAGGCAGGGCGTGACGGCGGCCAGCAGGAAGGGGATGCCGGCGACATAGCCGGATAGCACCCCGGGCTCGCCAGCAACGAGCGGGGTCTCGACGCTTCGTATGGCCGTCCGTTTGAACTGCATGTGGATTCCTTCGAACGCGTTGCTATCCGTCGATCTGATCGTGGATATAGGGAATCTTCCGACCTATTCCACGCACGATCTCCCATATTATAGGGGACGTCAAGGTATAATACGACTTAACGATGTCCTTTATGATCGCCTATTTCCCCGCACGGCCTGATTTTTCCGACGGAAAATCAGCCTCCGGAATTCTTAATAACACACTGATTCGAATGAGATTATCTGCTGGATCCGCGTCGGTAATTTCGTGATATTCGATAAACACATTTGACAAACGGGATATATAAGGTCTTGCTGTATGAACAGGATAATTAGCGGTCGAAATCGGGGAATTGGCATGGAACTTCAAACCAAGCGGTCCGGCGTGGAATTGCTCAAGGAATCCAGCCGCGGACTGCGCGGGGCGCTGGCGGAGGAACTCGCCGCCGGCGGCACGCAGGTCAGCGAGGATGCCTACAACCTGCTGAAGTTCCATGGCACCTACGAGCAATACGACCGCGACACCGCCACCGGGCTGAAGCAGCAGGGCCAGGAAAAGGCCTATTCCTTCATGGTGCGCGTGCGCATGCCCGGCGGCCGGCTGACCGCGGCGCAGTACCTCGCGCTGGACACGCTCTCGGACACCCATGGCAACGCCACGCTGCGCATCACCACGCGGCAGGGCATCCAGTTTCACGGCGTGTTGAAGGGCGACCTGAAGCCGGCCATCGCCGCCATCAACGGCACGCTGCTGACCACCCAGGCCGCCTGCGGCGACGTGGTCCGCAACGTCATCACCACGCCGCGCCGGTGCGCGATGGCGTGCACGCCAGGCTGGAAGCGGATGCGCGGATGCTATCGGAAAACCTGCTGCCGAAAAGCCGCGCCTATCACCAGATCTTTCTCGACGAGCCGGACAGCGAAACCTCCGGCAAGGAGGACGAGCCGCTGTATGGCCCCGGCTTCCTGCCGCGCAAATTCAAGATCGCCATCGCCACGCCGCAGGACAACACGCCGGACGTGCTGGCCAACGATCTCGGCGTGATCGCCATCTTCGAAGGGCAGGCCCTGATCGGCTACAACCTCGCCGTCGGCGGCGGTCTCGGCATGACGCATAACCGCCGCGACACCTATCCCCGCCTCGCCAGCGTGATCGGCTCGGTCGGGCCGGATGAATTGCTGGCCGCGACCGAGGCGGTGATCCGCTTCCAGCGCGATCACGGCGATCGCGGCGACCGCAAGCGCGCGCGGCTGAAATACGTGCTGGACGACAGGGGAATGGAGTACGTCCGCGCCGGTATCGGCAAGGCGTTTGGCCGACCGCTGACGAACCCGCTGCCCATGCCGTCCTTCCAGGTGCCGGACCTGCTGGGCTGGCACGAACAGGGCGACGGCAATTCGTGGCTCGGCGTGCCGGTGCCGTCGGGGCGGATCGAGGACAGCGCGGAGGTCATGCTGCGGACGGCGCTGCGCCGGCTCGTCGCCGCCTATGACATCGATCCGATCATGACGCCGCAGCAGGATGTGCTGCTGCCCGGCATCCGGCCGCAAGACCGGGCGGCGGTGGAAGCCTTGCTGCGCGGCCACGGCGTCAGGCTGGCCGGGGAGTATTCCCCGCTCGGCCTCTGGGCCCTGGCCTGCCCGGCGCTGCCGACCTGCGGCCTGGCGCTGACCGAGGCCGAGCGCGTGCGCCAGCCCATCGTGGAGGGGATCGACGCCGCCCTGCGCCGCCATGGGCTGGAAAACGAGCGGATCAGCCTGCGCATCACCGGCTGCCCGAATGGTTGCGCGCGCAGCTATGCCGGCGATATCGGCCTGGTCGGCCGCGTGCCGGGGTCGTACGCGATCTTCGTCGGCGGCGATTTCGAAGGCACCAGGCTGTCGTTCAAGCTGCTGGAGCGGGTGAAGCTGGCCGATCTCGGCACCCGGCTGGAACCGCTGTTCGCCGCCTTCTCGACCGATCGCCGGCCTGATGAGGGCTTTGGCGACTTTTGCAACCGCCTCGGCCTCGATGCGCTGCTGGGCCTGATTGCCGCCGCCGAGCCCGTGGCGGCGGAGTAGACCGGCTATTCCGCGGCGGTCGGCATCGGCGCGTTGGCGGCCGCCGCGCGGATCATCGGCAGCAGCGCGCGGCCGTAATCGGTCGCGTCCTCCAGCGGATCGAAGCCGCGGATCAGGAAGGTCGTGACGCCGAGCGCGTGATATTCCAGCAGCGATTCCGCCACCTGCTCCGGCGTGCCGACCAGCGACGTGGTGTTGGAGCCGGCGCCGACCGCGGCGGCCACCTCGGTCCAGAGCCGCTTGTCGCGCACCTTGCCGCCGGCGGCCGCTTCCAGCAGGCGCTTGGAGCCGATGCTCTCCGGGCGGGAATTGGGCCGGCCGAAATCCTTGCCGCGCAGTTCGCGGATGCGCTCGATGATCCGGTTGGCCCGCGCCCAGGCGGCTTCCTCGGTGCCGGCCAGCACCGGGCGCATCGACAGGCTGAACTTCATGCTGGCGGGGTCACGGCCGATCCGCGCGCAGGCGGCGCGGACCTGGGCGATGGTTTCACGCGCCATGTCCAGCGTTTCGCCCCAGAAGGCATAGATGTCCGCGTGCCTGGCGGCGAACGCGATCGCCAGGTCGGACGAGCCGCCGAAATAAACCGGGATATGCGGCTTCTGCAGCGGCTTCACCCGGGCGAAGGCATTGTCCACCTGGTAATAGGCGCCCTTGTAACTAAACGGCGCCTCCGCCGTCCAGGTCCGGCGCAGCAATTCCACATACTCGTCGGTGCGCCGGTAGCGTTCCTCATGATTGAGGTAATCGCCGTCCTTGCGCTGCTCGTTGCTGTCGCCGCCGGTGATGATGTGGATGCCGCCGCGCCCGCCGGAGAACACGTCGAAGGTCGCGAACAGCCGCGCGGCGTAGGTGGGCGCGATGAAGCCCGGGCGGTGGGCGATCATGAAGTTCAGCGTCCTGGTGTGCTGGGCGGCGTGGGTGGCGACCAGCACGGCGTCGGCATCCGACGAATTATGCGCGATCAGCACCCGGTCGAAACCGGCCGCCTCGTGCGCCTGGGCGAAGCGGGCGATGTAGTCTGGGTCGATGACCGGTCCCTGGGCCGGATGGATCTCGGATTTTTCTTCCGAGGCGATCATACCGATGAATTCAACGGCCATGGGGGGCTCCTGCCAAACGGTTCGGCAAGCCTATGGCGATCCGCCAACTTGGTCCAGGCCGGCGCCGGCCGATGCCGCCAGGATGGCTACACGCCATCTTCCCGCTACCCGAGCGCGCCGGACCGGCGCAGCGCCGCGATCGCCGCCGGGGAGTGGCCAAGGACCTCGGCCAGCACCGCATCCGTGTCCGCGCCATGTTCCGGCGCGGGACCGGTGACGCGCCCGAAGCTGGCGCGCCAGGGGAGGCCCGGCAGCACGCCGGCACCCAGCCTGTCGCCACCGTGCGGGTCCCAGAAACCACGGGCGTTGAGATGGGGGCTCTGGACAAGGTCCCGCGCGGTCGCCACCGGCGCCGCGGCGATCCCCGCGCGCGACAGGATCGCGGAGGCATCGGCGGCGGCCTGGGGTTGCAGCCATTCCGCCAGCGCGGCGTCGATTTCCGCGCGCGCCGCCAGCCGCTCGCGCAGGCCGAGCCCGGCCATCGCCGACAAAGCGGGAACGAGGACGCAGAGTTGCCGCCAGGCTTCGTCGCCGGTGACGGCGACGCCGATCCAGGCATCGTCTCCGGTGCAACGATACACGCCGTGCGGGGCGTGGCGATCGGAAAGATTGCCCTGCGGCTTTACCGCGCCATCCAGCTGCGTCGCCAGCAAGGGCCCGGCCATGGTCCACAGCATCGCCTCGATCATGGAGAAATCGACCCTTGCCACGCCCCCGGCCCGCCGCCGCTGCCAGAGCCCGGCGGCGGTGATGAAGGCCAGCATCAGGCCGCACATCGGGTCGAGCCAGGCCATGCCGACGCGCGGCGGAACATCCGGATGGCGGTTCAGGCCGGCAAAGCCGGCATAGCATTGCAGCAAGGTTCCATACGCAACCGCATCCGCCTCCGGCCCGGTGCGGCCCATGCCGGAGGCGGAGACGTAGAGCAGATCCGGGTTCACCGCTTGCAGCGCGGCGGCGCCGAGGCCGAGGCGGTCCATCACGCCGGTCGCGTAGTTCTCGATCACCACATCGGATTTGGCCGCCAGTGCCCTGGCGATCTCCACCGCCTCCGGCTTCTTGAGATCGAGCACGATGGCGCGCTTGGCCTGGCCGAGCACGGTGTGCAGTTCCGAGGCGCGGCCGGGATCGCCCCGGCCGGGCGCCTCGATCTTGAGGATCTCCGCCCCCATCGCGGCGAGGTAGCGCGTGGCGGTCGGCCCGGCGATCACCCAGCTGAAATCCAGCACGCGCACGCCCGATAGCGGCATCGGGCCGCGGACAGATCCGGGCGCGTTCGGGCTGGTCTGGGAGAGGCTCAGCCCGAACGGCGATCCTGGTGCCTGAACCGGGCGGCCGGCAATTTCCATCGACCGGTAGAAATCGCCGTTCCGCAGTTGCGCCGATCCGAACTGTTCCGCCGCTTCCCGCAAGGGAAAGCTCGGCACATGCGCGGCCTGGGCGGCGTCGGCGATCCATTGCTTGTCGTGCTGCCGGCTCCAGGCGGACATGAATGCGTGCAAGGCATCGAAATGGGCCACGCGGTCCGGCTTGGCGGCGAAGCGCGGGTCCTTGCCCCATTCCGGAAAACCCATCACGCCGAGCCAGGCCCGCCACTGGCGTTCCTCGCGCGGGGAGATCGCGACATAGCCATCGCGCGCCGGCAGGATGGTGACGGTGGCGCCGTTGCCGTCGGTCAGGCGCTTGCGCGACCAACTTTTGCCGGTCAGTCCCGCCCGCGTCAGTTCGGTCATCGCCAGGGTCGCCAGCGCTTCCTGGATGGAGACGTCCACCTCGCCGCCGCCCCGCAGCGCGGCGTGCATCCCCGCGCAGGCCGCGGCCACGCCGCCGAGAAAGGCGGATTGCTCGCCGGCCGGGCGGATCGGCGGTTCCGACAGATCGTCCACCTGGCCGGTCAGCAGCCGGGCGATGCCGCTGGCGCAGAACAGCGTCAGGTCGGTGGCCGCCCGTTCCGCATCGGGGCCGGTCTGGCCGAACGGAGAAATCGCAACGATGGCCGCCGCCGCATTGAGCCGGCGCACGCTGGCGGGGTTGTGCGCCGAACGCCGCAATTCCGCCGGGCTGCCTTCGCACACCACCAGGTCCGCCGCCGCGATCGCCTGGTTCGCCGGCACGGAACCGCCGGAAACGATCGTCTTGCCGTGGTCGAGATACTCCGCCAGGGGCATCGAGGCACCCGGATCCACGCAGATCACGGCGGCGCCGACATCGGCCAGCAGGCGGCCGCAAACCGCGGCGGCCAGGCCCGGACCGATCTGCACCACGCGGAACCCATTCAGCAGCGACATTCTTCTCCCGTCCCCTCGATTTGCGGCCTTGCGGCGGCCGGCTGGTTTCACGCCAGATACGGCAGCACGTCCCGGGCCAGGCGGTGCAGCAGCGTGTCGACCGGCAGCGCGTCCGGCCCCGGCACCTGCGGCGTCAGGATCACCCGGCCGATGCCGGGGTGGGCCAGCAGCCGGGATAGTTGCGCGCGCAACTCCTGCGGCGTGCCGGCCAGCGCATAGCGTTCGATCAGGCTGTCGGGCAGCGCCCGGGAATGCGGCGAGCTTGGGCTGGCATGGCGGGCCGGCTCGTACTCCTGTCGCAGCCGCTGCACGATCGCCCGCTCCTCCGCCTCGAACAGCGCGGGGTCGGCGTTCTTGATCGCCGCGGCCGCGCGGGCGCGCACCTGGTCGCGCGCGGCGGCGGGATCGTCATCCAGGCCGATGCCGGCCCAACAGGATACCTCCACCGAGGCCGGGTCCTTGCCGGCCGAGCGCGCGCCGGCGGCGATCCAGTCGAGCCCGCGCGCCAGCAGGTTCGGCGCCACCCCCTGCAACAGGATCGCCCCGTCGCCGATGCGCGCCGCCGCCTGGGTCATGCGCGGGCCGGACGCGGCGACGTGCACCGGCACCGCCACCGGCGCCGCGCACCAGCTCAATCCGCCGGCGACGCCATTCTCGAAGGTGACGGCATCGCCGCGCCACAACGCACGCGCGGTGCCGACATGAGCTTCGAGTTCGGCAATGCGCGCCGGCCCGCGCCCGAGCGTGCGCAGCGAGGAGAAGCCCACGCCGATGCCCAGCATCGCGCGGCCGGCCGATATTTCCTGCAAGGTGGCCATGGCGCTGGCGGTGACGCTCGGGTGGCGGGTGACGGGCTGGGTGACGCCCGGCCCGATCCGAATGCGCGACGTGGATGCGGCGATGGCGCCGAGGGTGAGATACAGCTCGCGGCACAGCAGCTGGGAATCGATGACCCAGATGCTCTCGAAGCCGATCTCCTCCGCCAGGCGGGCATGCGCGATCAGCCTGGCGACCGGCTCGGTTCCCCACAGCGCCAGGCCAAGCCTTGCTCGCGACGGTCCGGTGGACATCGGCGTTGTTCCTCCCATCGTTACACCGCAACTATCCCAGAGCGCGGGACATCCGGCCAGGGCGGCTCGCCCGCCATGCTTCCCTTCCCGGCCACTCCCTGATACGAGGCGACCGATCATGGCCCTTTCCCCCCTCGCCGGCCGGCCGGCACCACCGGAAATGCGGATCGACCTCGCGGCTCTGGAGCAGGCCTATCATTCCCGCCGGCCCGATCCGGAGGACCCCGCCCAGCGCGTGAGCTTCGGCACCAGCGGGCATCGCGGAACGCCGCTCGCGGGCAGCTTCACGGAACGGCACATCCTCTGCATCGCCCAGGCGATCTGCGACTACCGGCGCGGCCAGGGCATCGACGGCCCGCTGTTCATGGGCAAGGACACCCATGCCCTGTCGGCGCCGGCGCAGCGCACGGCGCTGGAGGTGCTGGCGGCCAACGGCGTCACGGTGATCGTGCAGGCCGATGACGGGGTGACCCCGACCCCGGTGATCTCGCACGCGATTCTGGGGCACAATCGCGGGCGGCGCGAGCATCTGGGGGACGGGATCGTGATCACCCCGTCGCACAATCCGCCGGAGGACGGCGGTTTCAAATACAACGGCCCGAATGGCGGCCCGGCGGATACGGACGTGACGCGCTGGGTGCAGGACCGCGCCAACGCGCTGCTGCGCGATGCCGGCCGCGATGTGCGCCGCGTGCCGCTGGCCGCGGCGATGCGGGCGGAGACGACGCACCGGCGTGATTTCATCCGGCCCTATGTGGACGACCTCGAGAACGTCGTCGACATGGAGGCGATCCGCGCCGCCGGGCTGCATCTGGCGGTCGACCCGCTGGGCGGGGCGTCCCTGCCCTACTGGCAGCCGATCCGGGAACGCTACGGCCTGGACCTGACGGTCGTGAACCCGGTTCTGGACCCAAGTTTCTCGTTCATGCCGGTGGATCACGACGGCAAGATCCGGATGGACTGCTCCAGCCCCTATGCGATGGCCGGGCTGCTCGGCCTGCGGCAGGACTACCGCCTGGCCTTCGCCAATGATCCGGATGCGGACCGGCACGGCATCGTCACGCCCTCGGGCGGGCTGATGAACCCGAACCATTATCTGGCGGTGGCGATCCGCTATCTGCTGACCCACCGGCCGCATTGGCGGGCGGATGCGGTGGTGGGCAAGACCCTGGTCAGCAGCAGCCTGATCGACCGGGTGGTGCATGGCCTGGGGCGCACGCTGTCGGAGGTGCCGGTAGGGTTCAAATGGTTCACGCCGGGGCTGTTCGACGGATCCTGCTGCTTCGGCGGCGAGGAAAGTGCGGGGGCCAGCTTCCTGCGCCTGGACGGCACGGTGTGGACCACCGACAAGGACGGGCCGATCCTGGACCTGCTGGCCGCCGAGATCACCGCGCGGACGGGGCGCGATCCGGGCGAGCATTACCAGGAACTGACCGCCGAGCACGGCACGCCGCTCTATACCCGCATCGATGCGCCGGCGAGCCCGGAACAGAAGGCCCGGCTCGGGCGGCTATCGGCGGAGGCGGTGACGCAGACCGTGCTCGCCGGCGACGCGATCACCGCGAAGCTGACCCACGCCCCCGGCAACGGCGCTGCCGATCGGCGGGCTGAAGGTGGTGACCGGGTCCGGCTGGTTCGCCGCCCGCCCGTCCGGCACCGAGAATTTGTACAAGATCTATGCGGAGAGCTTCCGCGACCAGGCGCATCTCGATCGCATCGTGGACGAGGCGCGGGAGATCGTGAACGCGGCGCTGGGACGCGACGGCGCGTAGGGCCAGAAGCGAAACGACTTTAGGTGTTCCAGCCGGCCATCGGCCAGAGTTGCCTGGCGTTGCCAGGCGCGTCCGGCCAGGTGGTGACGTATTCCCGGCCCTGCAGCTGGGTCAGGTAGGTGGCGCTTTCGACGTTCTGTCCGGTCTGGTCGAAGCGCACGCCGCGATAGCCGACGATCATCGCCGATTGCGGCAGGTTGGTCTCGGCCAGAGCCTGCTGGATCTTGGCGGGTTCCGTCGAGCCCGCGCGGTTGATCGCATCGGCCAGCACGAACCAGGCCTGCATCACCCGGCCCGACACGTCCGACATCTCGTGGCCGGTTTTCGCCTTGTAGATGGCGTTGACCCCGGCGGCGAGCGAGCCCGGGGGGCCCAGGCTCCAGGCACTGCGGTTCATCAGGCCCTGGCTGATGTCGCCGACGGCCGGGATGAAGCCCGGATCGGAGAAGCCGGCGCTGTCGCCGATGACCATGCTGGGCAGGTAGTTCAGCGACTTCATCGTGCGCATGAACAGGATCGCGTCGGAGGCGTAGCTGATGAAGATCACCACCGAGGGGTTCTTCTGCTTCAGTTGCAGCACCTGGGCGGACACGTCGGAGCCGTTGGCGACATAGGGGATGCGGAGCGCCAGCTTCATGCCGGAACCCTGCGCCGCCGCGGCGACGGCATCGCCGACCGAGGAGCCGTAATCGGTGTTCTCATTCACGATGGCGATGTTGTCGATGGTCTTGCCGGCCGCCTTCATGTCGCCGAGGAAGCGCATATAGGTGTCGGCGAAGTTGGACGCGATCGGGGTGACCCGGAAGGTCCATTTGAAACCTCGGCCGGTGATGTTGGCGGCGACGGAATCGCTGACCACGAAGGGAATGCCGTAGCGCTCGGCGACCGCCGTTGCGGTCAGCGCGGCGGAGGAGTGGTAGGCGCCGAGCAGGGCGGCCACGTGCTCGCTGGAGATCAGCCGCTGCGCCTGGCTCTGCGCCACGGAGGGATCGCCGCGGTGATCGGCGAACAGCGGCTCGATCGGCGCGCCGCCGAGATTGGGCAGGCCGATGGTGGCGGCCAGCGGCAGGCCCTTCAGTTCCGGGTGGGCGGTGTTGATGATGTCCGAACCGACCTCGATCGCCGCCCTGGCCTCCGCGCCGGACGCGGCGGAAGCGCCGGTGAGCGGGAACAGGGCGCCGATGCGGACGGGATCGGCGGCCTGGGCATGCCGGACGGCCACCAGCGCCGGCAGCGACGTGGCTGCGCCGAGCAGAAGGAACCGCCGACCGATCATGATACGCCCCTGTTCGACATGTGCCCCTGCATGGCCGATTTTGCCGGCATAATCGCAGCGAATGGCGCGGGTGCAAGTCCGATATCCGCCGTGCGCGTCACGGGCGGGGCTCAATCCTGGAGGATCGGACAAAAAAAGACGGCCTGACCGCCGAGCGATCAGGCCGCAAGTGTTGGTCCGGGTTGACCCAGGCCGCTAGGGCCTGACCGCTTAGCGAAGGTGTTGGGGCACCGCCAAACGACGAGTGGAATGTGCCAGGAGCCGCCTCTCGGCGATGTGAACTACCTCACATCCGCGGTATTTTTTTGAAAACACTCCGTAGGCCACAAGTCAGCGGCGCCAGGCGGCAGCCGGATGGCTGGCCGGCAGCTTCGCGGCTCCCGTGCCGCCCTGCGAAGCGGACAGCTTCTCGCGCAGCGTGCCCTCGGCGTAGGCGGTCTTGTAGACGCCACGGGACTGCAACTCGGGGATCACCAGATCGACGAAATCCTCGGTGCATTCCGGCGCGACGGTGCGCGAGAGGTTGAAGCCGTCGATCCCGGTCTCCTCCACCCAGGCCATCAGTTCATCGGCGACGGTTTGCGGCGAGCCGACGATCGGCGGGTTGCGGCTGCCCAGGAACATCCGCTCCATCAGCCGGTTCACGGTCCAGACCGAGGACGAACGGGTGGTGATGGCCTCGACCTGGGAGTTGGCGCCTTCCGTCTTCACGTAGCCGATCGGCTCGTCGGGTCCGTAGGCGGCGAGGTCGATGCCCATGGTGGCCGACATATGCGCCAGCGCGCCTTCGGTGCTGGCGTATTCGCGGTAGGCGTCGCATTTGTCGCGCGCCTCGGCATCGGTCGGCGCGACGACGACGGCGAGGTGCACGAAGCCCTGGACGCCCGTGGGATCGCGGCCGGCGGCGGCGGCCTGGCGGCGCACGTCCTGCATCAGGTCGCGGGTGGTGTCCTTCGACGCGTTGTTCAGGAACACGCATTCGGCGTGGGTGGCGGCGAAGCGGCGGCCGCGATCGGACGCGCCGGCCTGGTACAGCACCGGCGTGCGCTGCGGCGAGGGTTCGCTCATGTGGATCGCATCCAGCTTGTAGTGCTGGCCGTGGTGGTGGATGGCGTGGACCTTGGCGGGGTCGGCATACAGCCGGCGCGCCTTGTCGGCGCAGCACGGCGCCGTCTTCCCAGCTGCCTTCCCAGAGCTTGTAGCAGACCTCCATGAACTCGTCGGCGATGTCGTAGCGGTCGTCATGCGCGATCATCTGCTCGCGCCCCATGCCCCTCGCACCGCTGTCGAGATAGCCGGTGACGATGTTCCAGCCGATGCGGCCGTTGGTGAGGTGATCGAGGGTGGAGAAGCGGCGCGCGAAGCTGTAGGGCGCCTCATAGGTCAGGTTGGCGGTGACGCCGAAGCCGAGATGCTTGGTGGCCTGCGCCATGGCGGGAACCAGCAGCAGCGGGTCGTTGACCGGGATCTGCACGCCGCCGCGGATCGCCGCGTCCGCGCTGCCGGCGAACACGTCATACACGCCGATGATGTCGGCGATGAACAGCCCGTCGAACAGGCCGCGTTCCAGCGTCTTCGCCATGTCGGTCCAGTAGTCCAGCTCCGTGTAATGGGTGGAGCGGTCGCGCGGGTGGGCCCATAGGCCGTGCTGGATATGGCCGACGCAGTTCATGTCGAAGGCGTTCAGGCGGATCTGCTTTTTCATAGGCTATTTGTAGGCGGCTGCAACCGGCTGGCAAGCCGGGCGGCGAAGACCGCCGCCCGCAGCGGCGCTCAGAGCATCTCGATCAGGATTTCCTCGCGGCCGAGGCTGAGGGTCATTCCGGTCTGGCTTCCGGTGACGTGCAGCACCACGCCGGCTGCGTTGCGCAGCCAGAGGTCGCTGGTCTTCGACCGGTCCAGGCCCACCACGCCGCTGTTCTGCGTGTAGACGCCGGCGAAGTCGGACAGCTTGTGCAGATTGTAGACCTCGCCCGTGGCCTGGGTATCGGAGGCGCCGCCGCCGCCGGTGACGCCGCCGACAAGCTTGAACGGATAGGACCGGCCCTGGAAATGCAGGGTGCCCTTGCCGCCGGCCGCGCCGACGGCGATGATTTCGGTCAGGCTGACCGTGCCGTCGGGCGACATTCCCGCCACGCTCTGCGGCCCCGGCTTCTGCAAATCGGAACAGGCGGCCACCGATACCAGCAGCGCCAGCAACAGTGGCGCCAGCAACCGCCGCGCGGGGGCAAGCCGGGGCAGGCAAGCGGACGAAACGGTCGTTTTCATGGGCTGGCTTCTCCTCAAAACGTCGACCTATCCGATCCCGCACCGATCCGCAATCGCGCGCCCGGGTCCGCCCCCAGCGCGTTGCGCAACGCCGCCAGCAGCGCACCCACCGCGGGCACCGCCCGCGGCGCCCGCCCGGCCGCCTCGCGCTCGGGCGTCTGCAGGAACCACCGCACCGGGCGCAGATCGGGACCGGCACGGCGCACGAGGAACCGCTGCCCCCCGCACGATCACCGCCAGGCCATCGTCCGCCGCTTCGACGCGGCCATCGATATTCCACAGCGTCAGGCAGTCGAGCAGCAGCGCGCGCAGTTCCGCGTCGGTCAAAGGGCCGGGTCTTATAGCGCCGGTCCGGCCAGGATCTCGCTCGCGACCTTGCGGTGCTGCCACTGGCCGTCGGTCAGGGCGCCGTGGAACGTGCCGTTCTCCATCACCACCTTGCCGCGCAGGATGGTCATGCTCGGCCAGGCGTCCATCTTGTGGCCTTCCCACGGGCTGTAATCGGTTTCGTGCAGATCCTCTTTCTTCAGCACCCGCGCCAGCTTCGGATCCAGCACGCAGATATCCGCGTCCGATCCCGCCGCGATCGCGCCCTTGCGCGGATACAGGCCCATGATCTTGGCCGCGTTGCTGGACACCAGATCGACGAACTGGTTCAGCGAATAGCCGCGCTTGCCGACCATGTTCGAATACATCAGCGCCACCCGCGGCTCCACGCCGGCATTGCCGCCGGTGGTGTCGTCGATCCGCGCGCCCTGCAGCTTGGTCGCCAGGGTGCAGCAGATCTCGTCGGTGGCGATGGCGTTGATCGAGCCGTCCAGCGTTCCGGCCCACATCGCCGCCTGGTCCTCCGGTCCCTTCAGCGAGGGATAGGTGTGGTAGATCTGCCCGCCGGGACGTTTGTAGTCCGCGCTGGAATACAGCATGTACTGGTGCAGGCTCTCGCCGTAGACCGGCACGCCGCGCCGGCGGGCCTCGCGGATGGCGGAAACGCCGGTCGCGGCGCTGACATGCATCATGTACAGCGCCGTGCCGGGCACCTTCTCCGCCAGGCGGATCACCCGGCGGAACGACACGTCCTCGGACAGGGAGTTGTGCACCTCGGCCATGTTCTCGAAGCCGGTGCGGCCTTCGCGGATCAGCTTGCCGTACATGTGCATGACGATGTCGTTGTCCTCGGAGTGGATCACCCCGAGGCCGCCGCTTTTCGCCAGCACCTGGAACACTTCCCAGATGTCGCCGAAATCCACCATCCGGCCCTTGCGGGAGGGGGTGATGTCGGTGGTGAAGATCTTCACCGTCGAATAGCCGGCCTGGATCGCCTCGGCGAGCTGCCCCGGCAGGTCGAGCGGCAGGTCGCCCTCCACCATGATGTGCTGGGCGTAGTCGCAGTAGCACTGGCCCTTCCAGTCGGCCTCGCGCATTTCCAGCGCGGTCTGCAGCTTCGGCGCCTGGTTGGCGCGGGAGAAGTCGATCATCGTCGTGGTGCCGCCGAACAGGGCGGCGCGGCTGACCACCGACGGCGGCGCGGTTTCGCCGGCCGAGCCGTCCGGGTTCGGCAGGAACCATTTGCAGTGGACATGCGGATCGATGCCGCCGGGCATGACGATCTTGCCGGTGGCGTCGATCACCCGCGCCCCGGCCGGCACCGCCATGCTGCCCGGCGCCGCCACGGCGGCGATCCGCCCGCCGGAAATCAGGATATCGAAGGCGCCCACGCCCTGCGGCGTCACCACCGTATCGCCGCGCACCACCAGATCGACCATCGGCTTCGTCTCCCGCTGCTGAGGACCCATCGTTCCCCAGGCGGCGGAACCCGGCAAGCCCAATTCCGCGGCCATTGTTTGCCGCGCGAGCCGATTTCCGCCTAGAAGCCCCCCAAGGCCGCATCCCAGCGGCTGAGAGGGAGGTCCCGGGTGATCCGCATCGTCCAAGCCGTGTCCGGCGCGAGAGTGAGCGCATGAGCGTCGTGCATGACGCCGTGCTGGCCGATGTCGTGCCGTTGGATGTTCCCCACACCGGCGTGCTGGGCGTCCTGCAGCGGGCGATGAACGCCGTGAACGCCGCCCTGGCGGTGTTTTCCGCCATCGCCATCGGACTTGCCGGCCTGGTGCTGACCTGGGAGGTCTTCGGCCGCCATTTCTGGGGCTTCCCCAGTGACTGGCAGGACGAGTTCGCCGTGTTCCTGCTGATCGCCGCCACCTTCGCCTCCGCGGCCTGGACCCAGGCGCGACGCGGCCATGTCGGGATCGAGGCGCTGGCCGCCATCCTGCCGCCGCGGGTCAACCGCGTCCGCCGCCTGCTGGCCGATCTCTGCGCCTGCCTGTTCTGCGGCTTCTTCACCTGGAAGACCTGGCAATTGCTGAACGAGGCGATCGAGGAGGGCACCACCAGTTCGTCGTCCTGGGCGCCGCCGCTGTGGATCCCCTATGCCGCCATGACCATCGGCATGGCCCTGCTCACCGTGCAGCTGGCGTTGCAGGTGCTGGGCGCGCCCACCGTGTGGGGACGCCATAAATGAGCGTTTTGCAGGTCGGCCTGGCCTATGGCGGCGCCACGCTGCTGGCGCTGTTCTCCGGCATCCCCATCGCCTTCGCGCTGGGCGGCGTCGCCACGCTGTTCATGATGCTGTTCATGCCGTACGCGGCGCTCGATACCATCGCCCAGAATGTCTACGAGGAACTCTCCAGCATCACGCTGCTGACCATCCCGCTGTTCATCCTGAAGGGCGCGGCGATCGGCAAGTCGCGCGCCGGCAAGGATCTGTACGACGCGCTGCACACCTGGATGAACCGCGTGCCCGGCGGATTGGGTGTCGCGGTGGTTCTGGCCTGCGGCCTGTTCGCGGCGATGGCCGGGTCCAGCCCGGCCACCTGCTCGGCCATCGGCAGCTCCGGCATTCCGGAAATGCGCCGGCGCGGCTACTCCCCCGGCTTCGCCGCCGGGCTGGTCGCCGCCGGCGGCACGCTGGGCATCCTGCTGCCGCCGTCGATCGTGCTGATCCTGTATGCCGTCGCCTCCGAGCAATCGCTCGGGCGGCTGTTCCTCGCCGGGCTCGGTCCGGGCGTGCTGCTGCTGGCGCTGTTCGCCGCCTTCGCGGTGTTCCAGTGGAAGCGCGAATACACCGCCGCGACGGCGCATCGCCGCCGGCGGCGGCGAGCGCAGCGAGATCCTGCGGGCCGAAACCTTCACCCTGCGCGAGCGCATGGACGCGCTGCCCCGCGTGCTGCCGTTCCTGATCCTGCTCACCGGCGTGATGGTCGCGCTGTACGGCGGCTTCGCCACCCCGTCGGAAACCGCCGGGCTCGGCGCCGTGCTGGCGATGGTGCTGATCGCCATCGTCTATGGCGCCTGGCGGCTGGCCGACGTGAAGCCGATCTTCGCCGGCACGCTGGGCGAGGCGGGGATGCTGCTGATGATCATCGGCATGAGCCTGCTGTACAGCTACGTGATGAGCTTCCTGCACATCAGCCAGGGCGCGGCGCAGTGGATCGTGGCGCTGCATCTGTCGAAATACCTGCTGCTGGCGGCGGTGCTGTTCCTGGTCGTGGTGCTCGGCTTCTTCCTGCCGCCGGTGTCGATCATCCTGATGACCGCGCCGATCGTGCTGCCGCCGCTGCGCGCCGCCGGGTTCGACCTGGTCTGGTTCGGCGTGGTGATGGCGGTGGTGATGGAGATGGGGCTGATCCATCCGCCGGTGGGGCTGAACATCTTCGTCATCAACCGGATCGCGCCCGATATCGGCCTGGGTCCGATCATCTGGGGCACGCTGCCGTTCGTCGCACTGATGGCGGTGGGTGTGGTGATCCTGTGCTTCGTTCCCGGCATCGCGCTGTGGCTGCCGAACCTCGTCTATAACCGCTGACCGGGAACGCCTGATTGGCAAGCTGAACCGCTGATTGGCCGGGCGGACAAATTTTAACCTCTGTGAAACGCTTCACAGCCGGATCCCGTCATTCCTGGTGCCATGCCGCCCATTCGACGGCATGAGCTCCAGGAAAGGCGAGATTGAACATGGGCGGATTCGAGATAGCCAGGAACCTGGCGCTGGCCCTGCTGCTGTATGGTGCCGTTATGTATCTGTCCGGGGGCAGCCAGGCGCAGCAGGACCTGCGCGACGCCAGGCTTGCCGCCAAGGACGGCGCCCCGGGTTCGACGGCCGCGCCGAACCGCTAGAGCACGATCGGCTCAGGTAGAATCGCCGCTCCTGCTCTAGTCTTTGTTTTGGCGAGCATTTTCATCGGATCATGTGAAGAACATGATCCGATAATGCTCTAGCCACCCGCGCGGCGCTTCAGCCCAGCCGTTCGGCGTGCGCCCGGTCCCAGTCGTTGCGTTTCATGAAGCCCTGCTCCCTGGCGCAGGCGGCTTCGGTTTCGGCGATGATCTCGGCATCCGGCTTGTCCAGGTCCAGCGCATCGCCATGCGGCTGGGGCACGTGCCAGGGCGTATCCAGGAACGCCTCGATCGTGTTGCCCTCCGGGTCTGGGAAATACACCGACCAGGCGTTGCCGTGGTTGACCGCGCGCAGCCCTTCCACGCCGTTGGCGCGGGCCCGGTCGCGGATTTCGCGCAGTACCGACAGGCTGTCGATCTTGAACGACATGTGGTTCACCGGGTTCAGCCGCGCGTCTTCCGGCCGGCCGCTCATGAGCACGACCTGGTGATGCGCTTCCGGGTTGCCGCTCATGAACACCATGTCGCAGTTGAGCCGGGCCGTATGGCCGCGATCGCTGACCTGTAGCCCCAGCACGTCGCCATAGAAGCGCTCCATGGCCGGCAGGTCGCGCACATGCAGCGCGACGTGGGAAAGCGTGGTGCGGATCGTCATCGATCAATCCCTCCTGTTTCCGGCGTCTGTCGATGCGGCGCCGTTCGGCTTTATTCTAGCCGCTTCGGCACCATCAGCAATGCGGCCAGGGATGCCAGGCTCAGCCCGGCCGACAGCACCAGCACGCCGACCCCCAGCCGGTCGAGCAGGTAGCCGAACAGCAGCGGGGCGCCGGCCTGCGCCACCCGCGCCGGCGCCGACAATACGCCGTTGCGCTGCCCGTAGCCCTCCGGCCCGAACAGCGCCAGCGGCAGCGTTCCCTTGGCGACGGTCAGCATGCCGTTGCCGGCGCCGTGCAGCAGCGTGAACACCGCCGCCGCCGGCCCGCCGACAACGCCCAGAACCACCGCGCCGAGCGGATGCAGCACGCAGGCGATGCGTCCGGAAACCAGCGGATGGATGCGTCGCAGCAGGCCGAATTCGACCAGCCGGGCCGCCACCTGCGCCGGCCCCACCAGCGCCCCGGCGGCGATCGCGGCGGCCGAACTGGCCCCCGCCGCCTCCAGCACGCGCGGCAGATGCGCGGCCATGCCGGTGCTGACCACCCAGGTCGCCGCGAACACGAATGCCAGCAGCGCCGTGGTCCATTCGCGCTTCGGCTTCCTGGCCAGGCTTGGCGGCATGGGTGGCGCCGGCGGCGGCGGATGATGCACCGGCGGCGGCGTGCGCGGCACGACGAAGCGGTTGAGCGGCAGGCCCAGCAGCAGATGCAAACCGGCCCAGATCGCGCAGGTCGCGCGCCAGCCGAGCTCCGCGTTCAGCAGCGAGGTGACCGGCCAGCCGACCGTGCTGGCGAACCCCGCGATCAGGGTGATCCCGGTGATCGAGGCACGGGCATCCCGCCCGTACAGCCCGGCCAGGGTGGCGAAGGCGCTGTCATACAGCCCCAGCGCCATGCCCACGCCCAGGATCAGCCAGGCCAGCGTCAGGACCACCGGGCCCTGCGCCGCGGCCAGCAGCGCCAGCCCGGCGGCGAATACCAGATTGGACCAGCACAGCACGTCCCGCCCGCCGCGCCGGTCGATGGCGCGCCCGACCGCCGGCCCCAGCACCGCCGTCAGCAGCAGGGCGACGGAGAACGCGGCGAACACCGCGTTGTTGGAGATCCCCAGCCCGCGCGCGATCGGATCGGCCAGGATGGCGGGCAGGTAATAGGTGGACGCCCAGGCCAGGGTCTGCGTCGTGCCCAGCGCCATCACCACGATCGTCGGGCGAGGGTTCACGCCGTTCCACCCGGCTGCCGGGTCCGCATCAGGTGGCCGCGGGCGGATCGAGCAGTTCGAGCACCGTTTCCGGGGGGCGGCACAGCCGCACGCCCTTTGGCGTGGCGACGATCGGCCGGTTGATCAGGATCGGATGCGCCGCGACGGCATCGAGCAGCGCGTCGTCCGACAGGGCTGGATCGTCCAGGCCGAGCTCGTCATACGGCGTGCCGTTCCGGCGCAGCAGGGATCGCACCGGCTGGCCCATGCGCCGCGCCAGTTCCAGCAATTCGGCCCGGCTCGGCGGCGTCTTCAGGTATTCCACCACCACCGGCTCCACGCCGGCCTGGCGGATCAGCGCCAGGGTTTCGCGCGACTTGCTGCATCTTGGGTTGTGATAGAGGGTCACGGTCATGTCGGGCCTCGGCTGCGGCGTATGCTCTCCGTCATCTGACCCGGTTATCATCGTTCTGTCACGGTCCGTGCGCGCATCGCCCTTCGCTTGCCGGAAGCCGGCGATCGTTTCATGCTGGGCCATCCTCGCGGCCAGAGAAGCCGCATACGCGCAACAGGGAGGACCATCGCATGGCGACCATCACCATCCAGGCGACCGACGGCACCGGCAGCTTTGCCGCCTATCTGGCCGAACCCGCCACCAAGCCCGCCGGCAGCGTGGTGCTGATCCAGGAGGTGTTCGGCGTGAACCAGGCGATGCGCGACATCGCCGCCTGGGTCGCCGATCTCGGCTTTATCGCCATATGCCCGGACCTGTTCTGGCGCATCGAGCCGGGCGTCGACATCACCGACAAATCCGAGGCCGAGTGGAAGAAGGCGTTCGAGCTGTTCGGCAAGTTCGATCAGCAGAAGGGCATCGAGGACCTGAAGGCCACGCTCGCGGTCGCGCGCAAGCTGCCGGGCGCGAACGGCAAGGTGGCGACGATGGGCTACTGCCTGGGCGGCCGGCTGGCCTTCATGATGGCGGAGCAGTCGGACGCCGATGTGAACATCTCCTATTACGGGGTCGGCCTCGATGGCCTGCTCGGCGATCTCGACAAGATCACCAGACCGTTGCTGGTCCATATCGCCGACAAGGACGAGTTCTTCCCCGCCGAGGGCCGCGCCAAGACGCGTCGCGGCCGTCAGGGGCCACAGGCAGGATCGCCTGCTACAACTACGGCGCCGACCATGCCTTCGCCCGCGTCGGCGGCACGCACTGGCATGGGCTGTCGGCCACCATCGCCAACGGCCGCAGCGCCGAGGCGCTGGCCTTGGCACTCGGCGCCTGAGCACGGCACACCATCTGAGAGGGAGGGAAAAATGTCCGTCACGGTTCACTTCGCAACCAACCGGGTCCTGTCGGGGGCCGCCGAGGATTGGAGAAGTTACGGCAACGGCATCGTCTCGCCGACGGACCCGACCGCGATCACCTATGGCACCGCGTTCGTGGCGGCCGCCAACCTCACCGCGGACACCACCGGGGCGATCACGAACATCCAGAACGTTTCCAAGGGCGGCTTTCACCCCGATGCCGCCGGCGATCTTTCCAATCCCGGACGCAACGTCCTGGTGTTCATCCACGGCTTCGACAACAGCTTCGAGAACGCCATCACGCGGGCGGCCTTCAACCAGCAATGGCTCGCCAATTCCGGCGTCACCGGCGCCGACACCACGGTCGTGGCCTTCAGCTGGCCCTCGCTCGGCAAATTGCTGTCCTTCCCGGTGCTGCAGGCGGACTACCTGTCGGACCAGACGAAGGCGGGCCAGTCCGGTCCGCATCTCATGAGCTTCTTCGCCAATCTGGAGCCGCTCCTGAAGGCCGCGCGCGGCACCGGTTCGCGGATCACCCTGCTGGCCCACAGCATGGGCAACTGGGCGTTGCAGGCCGGGGTCGAGAGCTGGCTGAGCCACGGCAACGGTCCGGCGGCGCTGTTCGACGAGGCCGTTCTGGCTGCCGCCGACGAGCTGTACAACAGCTTCAGCTTCCCGCCGTTCGGACGCCTGAGCGGCCTCGATATGCTGGCGCAAAGGATCTCGATCTACTACAGCCCGGCCGACATGGTGCTGCATTTGAGCATGGCGGTGAATCTCGGCGCCAAGCGCCTGGGGCAGGAAGGCCCGCACGACCGGGCCAACACCGCAACCTTCCCGCCCGCCACCTATCGCATGGTCGATTGTTCCGGGTTCACGGACTACGATCGCAACTTCGCCAGTTCGCACCAGTACTACCGCCGCTCGCCCGGCGTCGGTCAAGAACATCGCAGGCGATCGTCGCGGGGAGCTGACGGCTTCCTGGTTGTTCCAGGAGAATCCGTCTAGCCGCCGGTCACGCTCATGTGGCGGGCCACCGACGGCGCCTGGGTCAGGCGGTCGATGATGAAATCATGGCCTTTGGGCTTGCGGGAGATGGCCTCGCGGATGGCGGCATCCAGCTCGTCGTCCGATGCGCCGGCGCGCAGCACCCGGCGCAGATCGGCATCGTCGTCCTGGCCCAGGCACATGTACAGCGTGCCGGTGCAGGTCAGGCGCACGCGGTTGCAGCTTTCGCAGAAATTATGCGTCATCGGCGTGATGAAGCCGATCCGCCGGCCGGTTTCCTTGACGTTGAAATACCGCGCGGGGCCGCCGGTCTTGTAGTCGGTATCCTCCAGCGTCCAGTTCTTGCGCAGCCGGCTGCGCACCATGGACAGCGGCAGGTACTGCGCCGTGCGGTCGCCCTCGATGTCGCCCATCGGCATGGTCTCGATCAGGCAGAGGTCGAAGCCGTGCTCGCCGCACCAGGCCAGCATCCGGTCGAATTCGTGCTCATTCACATCCTGCATGGCGACGGCGTTGATCTTCACCGCCAGACCGGCAGCCTTGGCGGCGAAGATGCCGTCGATGGTCTGCTCGATCTTGCCCCAGCGGGTGATGCGGGTGAAGGTTTCCGGGTCCAGCGTATCCAGCGACACGTTCACCCGGCGCACCCCGGCGGCATAGAGCCCCGCGGCGTGCTTCGTCAGTTGGGTGCCGTTGGTGGTGACGGTGAGTTCCCGCAGACCACCCTCGCCGATCCGCGCGCCGACGCGCTGGAACAGCGTCATCACGTCGCGCCGCACCAGGGGCTCGCCGCCGGTGATGCGGATCTTGGTGGTGCCGAGGCGGATGAACGCGGCGCAGAGCCGGTCCAGCTCCTCCAGGGTCAGCACGTCCTTCTTGGGCAGGAAAGTCATGTCCTCCGCCATGCAATAGACGCAGCGGAGGTCGCAGCGGTCGGTCACCGACACGCGGAGATAGGTGATGCTGCGGCCAAACGGATCGATCATCGTCTTATCGGTCTCCAAACCCACGCACAGATGTGCTGCATCGAGGCGCCGGCTTCAAGTCCGGAGGGCGCAACCGCCGGATCCGGCCAAATGCGAAGCCGGTTGAGGGAATAGCGTCGCATTATTTCCATCCAGGCGATATCTGCTCCTAAATGCGGCTCAATACCGTCGGATCGGGCGGAATTCAGCCCTTGGCAAGCCTGCCGGAGCCATAAGAGCCTGCATGATTGGGAGCCCGCCGATGACCGATGGAACGCATGCCGACCCGCTGCACCTGGCCGAACTGATGGCGGCGCGGCTCTGCCATGACCTCAGCGGGCCGGTCGGGCCGATGGCCGGCATGCTGGAACTGGCGCGCGAGGAGCCGGCGGCGGCGGCGGAGGCGCTGGCGGTGGTGAGCGAGAGCACCGACGGCCTGGTCGCCCGGATCCGCCTGCTGCGGGCCGCCTGGGGCGGCGATTGCGGCGCGATGGACATCGAGGCGATGTCGGCCCTGCTCGCCGCCGGATTGGCGCACAAGCGGGTGGGCCTCGCGTTTTCGGGGTTTGCCGGGCCGGCGCCCGCTGATGCGCGGCTCGCGCCGACGCCCGCTGATGCGCGGCTCGCGCCGGCGACGGCGCGGCTGCTGCTGAATGTGCTGATGCTGGGTGTTGAAAGCCTGCCGGGCGGCGGCACCGTGACCTGCGCCAGGCAACCGGACGGGGACATCGTGATCCGCATCGACGGGCCGCGCGCGGCCTGGCCGGCGGAACTCGCCTTGTGCCTGGCCGACCCCGCGGCGGCGGGACGCCTGTTGCAGGACCCGCGCGGCGTGCAGGCCCCGTTCACCGCGCTGCTCGCCAGCCGGCCCGGGCCGCTTCTGGCCATGCTGTTCGCCGCCGGGCCCGCCGGCGCCGCGCCGCCGCTGCTGCTTTCGCACCGCGACGCCTGAGCGCGCGCAGCCCAGCCCGCGCAGCCCAGCCTGGGCGGCGGAGCATGGGCGGCTGAGCATGGGCGCCGGGCCGCGAGAATTCGCCGGCCTTTACATTTTCTTCGCCACCCCGGCCGCAGGATCGTCTCCGCCCCGCAGAGGCCGTTCTGGCCGCGGAACGCCCGGAGCCGCGCATGGACGATCTGCTCGCAGACTTTCTGACCGAAACGAACGAGGGGCTGGCCGACCTCGATGTCGCGCTGGTCAAGCTCGAACGCACGCCGGACGACCGCGACACGCTGTCGCTGATCTTCCGGCTGGTGCACACGATCAAGGGCACCTGCGGCTTCCTGGGCCTGCCGCGCCTGGAACGCGTGGCCCATGCCGGGGAGAACGTGCTGGGCCGGGTGCGCGACGGCGCGCTGCGACTGACGCCGGATCACATCACCCTGGTGCTGGCGGGGCTCGACCGGATCAAGGCGATCCTGGCCGGCCTGGCGGCGACCGGTTCGGAGCCGGCCGGCGACGACAGCGCCCTGATCGCCGAACTGAACGCGGTGGCCGACGGCGAGCCGCCGCCGAAGGCGGCGGCAGCGTCGGAAATCGACGCACCGGAAGCGGTTACAACCGTGCAGACCATCCGGGTCAGCGTGGACGTGCTGGAAGATCTGATGACGCTGGTCAGCGAACTCGTTCTCACCCGCAACCAGTTGCTGCAGCTCGCCCGCACCCAGAGCAACAGCGAATTCGCGGTGCCCTTGCAGCGGCTGTCGCACATCACCTCGGACCTGCAGGAGGGCGTGATGAAGACCCGCATGCAGCCGATCGGCAATGCCTGGAACAAGCTGCCGCGGCTGGTGCGCGACCTCGCCCGCGATCTGGACAAGCGGATCGAACTGGTGATGCACGGCGCGGAAACCGAACTCGACCGGCAGGTGCTGGAACTGATCAAGGATCCGCTGACGCACATGGTGCGCAACAGCGGCGATCATGGGCTGGAAACCCCGGCCGAGCGGCGCGCCGCCGGCAAGCCGGAGACCGGGCACATCGCCCTGAACGCCTACCACGAGGGCGGGCATATCCTGATCGAGATCGCCGATGACGGGCGCGGCCTGCCGGTGGACCGCATCCGCGCCAAGGTGCTCGCCAACGGGCTGGCGACGGAAGCCGAACTGGCCGGCATGGCGGACATGGAAATCCAGCGCTTCATCTTCCGCCCCGGCTTCTCCACCGCCGCCACCATCACCGCGGTTTCCGGCCGCGGCGTCGGCATGGACGTGGTGAAAACCAATATCGAGCGGATCGGCGGCAGCATCGACCTGAAGAGCACGCCCGGGGAGGGCACCGCCTTCACCATCAAGATCCCGCTGACGCTGGCGATCGTTTCGGCGTTGATCGTGGAAGCCAGCGGCGAGCGCTTCGCCATTCCGCAGATCAGCGTGGTGGAGCTGGTGCGCGCCAGCAACGCCCCCGCGAGCCGCGAGGAGGGGAGCGTCCGACCGGAGGGCGGCAATATCATCGAGCGGGTGAACGGGACACCGGTGCTGCGCCTGCGCGACAGCCTGCTGCCGCTGGTCGGACTGAACGACCTGCTGCGCCTCGGCGCCGCCAGCGCCGGGCAGGAGGATCCGGACCAGGCCTATATCGTGGTCACCCAGGTCGGCGCCAACCTGCTCGGCATCATCGTCGACCGGGTGTTCGACACCGAGGAGATCGTGGTCAAGCCGGTGGCGCCGATCCTGCGCCACATCACCATGTTCAGCGGCAACACCATCCTCGGCGACGGCTCGGTGATCATGATCCTGGACCCGAACGGCATTGCCCGCGCCACCGGCCTCGGCGCCGGCGGGCAGCACCGCAAGGCGGCCACCCCGGCGCTGGAAGCCAGCCGCACCGCGGACAAGACCGCCATGCTGCTGTTCCTTGCCGGCGGCACCCAGCCGATGGCGGTGCCGCTCGGCCTGGTGGCCCGGCTGGAGGCGATCGAGCAGGAGCGGATCGAAGGCTCGCCCGGTGCCCTCGTCACCCAGTACCGCGGCAGCCTGATGAAGCTGGTGGCGCTGTCGGGCGAACGGCGGGAGGACCTGCCGCGCCAGCCGGTGCTGGTGTTCACCGACCGCGGCCGCAGCATGGGCCTGATGGTCGACGAGATCATCGACGTGGTCGAGGAACATCTGAACATCGAACTCTCCGGCTCGCGGCCCGGCCTGCTCGGCACGGCGGTGATCGCGGGGCGGGCGACCGACGTGATCGACACCGGCTACTGGCTGACCCAGGCCAGCCAGGACTGGTTCGACAGCACCGAGGATCTGCAGGCCGCCGACAAACCCCGCCTGCTGGTGGTGGAGGACAGCGATTTCTTCCGCCAGATGCTGGTGCCGAGCCTGGCGGCGCAGGGCTATCGCGTCACCGCCGTGCGCGACGCGGCGGAGGCGCTGGTGCTGCGCGACAGCGGCGCGATGTTCGAGGCGATCATCTCCGACATCGAGATGCCGGGCATGGACGGCTGCGGCTTCGCCCGCGCCGTGCGCCAGGGCGGCCTCTGGGCGCAGCTGCCGATGATCGCGCTGTCCAGCCGGGCGGAAGCCGGGGACATCGCCGCCGGCCGCGATGCCGGCTTCACCGACTATGTCGCCAAGCACCAGCGCGACGCATTGCTGATCAGCCTGCGTGACTGCCTGGCCGAACCGATCGGGGCATGAACATGAACGTCGACACGATGGAACGCCCGCCGGCGGGCGAGGCGAAAGACAACGATGGCGCCGCGCAGGTCTTCGTGACCCTCACCGTGGCGGACCAGCTCTGCGGCGTGCCGGTGCTGGCGGTGCGCGACATCCTGGGCGAGCAGGGGATCACCCGCATCCCGCTCGCCCCGCCGGAGATCGCCGGCAGCCTGAACCTGCGCGGGCGCATCGTCACCGCCATCGATCTGCGCCGCC
This sequence comes from uncultured Alphaproteobacteria bacterium, assembly GCA_963839645.1. Taxonomy (GTDB): domain Bacteria; phylum Pseudomonadota; class Alphaproteobacteria; order Acetobacterales; family Acetobacteraceae; genus PALSA-911. The sequence goes on from CAWIVZ010000008.1 coordinate 1,155,726, forward strand.
GGCTGCAGCTGCCGCCGGCGCCGGAAGGCAGCAAGCGCATGTCGGTGGTCGCCGAGCAGGGCGGCGAGCTCTATGCGCTTGCTCGTGGACGACGTCGCGGAGGTCATGAGCCTGCCGGCAGGTGATTTCGAACGAAACCCGCCCACCCTGCCGGCGGCCTGGGCGGATCTACAGCACCGGCATCTACCGCCTGCAGGGCCGGCTGCTGGCGGTGCTGGATGTCGGCAAGCTGCTGGAAACTGGAAGGCTAGGCCCGCGATGGCACAGACCTGCCTGGTGGTGGACGACAGCCGCACCGTGCGCAAGGTCGCCCGGCGGATGCTGGAAGCCAACGGCTTCGCGGTCGCTGGAAGCCGAGGACGGCGCCGTGGCGCTGACCGCCTGCCGCCGATCGATGCCGGACTGCGTGCTGCTGGACTGGAACATGCCGGTGATGAACGGCCTGGAATTCCTGCAGGCGCTGCGCACGGAGTTCGGACCGGACAATCCGCCGGTGGTGTTCTGCACGACGGAGAACGACATGTCGCTTCATCGAGCAGGCGATCGAAACGGCGCGCAGGAATTCATCATGAAACCGTTCGACGAGGAGATCCTCATCGGCAAGTTCGCCCAGGTCGGCTTGCTGTGACCCCGGCGCCGCCCTTGCCATTGCCCTCAAGGCTGGGGGACGCCGCCGCGCGGGTGATGATCTGCGACGATTCCGTGGTGATCCGCGGCGCGCTCGCCCGCATGCTGGAAAGCGATCCGGCCATCCACGTGGTCGCCCGCGTCGCCAACGGGCAGCTGGCGATCGACGAGGTGGCCCGCCAGGCCGCCCTGCGCCAGCGCATCGACGTGCTGGTGCTGGACATCGAGATGCCGGTGATGGACGGCATCACCGCCCTGCCGCTGCTGCTGCGCGCCGATCCGGGCCTGAAGATCATCGTCGCCTCCACCCTGACCACCCGCGGCGCGGACATCGCGCTGCGCGCGCTGCGGCTGGGGGCGGCGGACTACTTGCCGAAGCCGACCGCGAACGGCCTGGCCGCCGATGACGGCTTCCGCCGCGAACTGGTCGCCAAGGTGCGCGGCCTGGCGCGGCTGCGCGGTCTGGCCGGCCGCCAGCCGGCGGCGCCGGCGGCGCGTTCCTCCGCCCCCGCGCTGCGTCCCGGCGCCGTCCCTGCCGCCGCGCCTGCTGGCGGTCGGCAGCCTCCACCGGCGGGCCGCAGGCGCTGTTCACGCTGTTCCAGGCGCTCGGCGCCGGCCTGCGCGTGCCGGTGGTGCTGACCCAGCACATGCCGGCCAGCTTCACCCCGATCCTGGCCGAGCATATCGGCAAGCTCGGCGGCATGCCCTGCGCCGAGGCGGTCGACGGCGAGGCTCTGCAGCCGGGCCGCATCCACCTCGCCCCCGGGGACCGGCATCTGCTTGTGCGCAACCGCGGCGGAATGCTGCGGGCGCAGCTGACCAGCGATCCGCCGGTGAATTTCTGCCGCCCGTCGGTGGACCCGATGCTGAGCAGCGCCGCGGAGGCCTGCGCCGGGCGCGTCCTGGTCGCCATGCTCACCGGCATGGGGCATGACGGGCTGGACGGCACCCGCGCCGTGGTCGTGAAGGGCGGCACCGCCATCGCGCAGGATGAAGCCAGCTCCGTCGTCTGGGGCATGCCCGGGGCCGTCGCGCAGGCCGGGCTCTGCCACGCGATCCTGCCGCTGCCCGCCATCGCCCCCAGGCTGCTGCAGATGCTGCGCGCGGCCGCGGCATGAGCGCGAGCCTGACGACGCCATCGAGCGGAACATCGAGCGCGGCCGACACCGCCACGTTCCAGGTCTTCGCCACGCTGCTGAAGGCGCAATCGGGGCTGTCGATCGGTCCGGAAAAGCAATATCTGCTCGAAAGCCGGCTGGCGCCGATCCTGAAGCAGGAGGGCCTGGCCAACCTGCCCGCCCTGGCGCAGCGCCTGCGCGGCGGCCTGCAGACGGCGCTGAGCCGCGCAGGTGGTCGAGGCGATGACCACGAATGAAAGCTTCTTCTTCCGCGACGACAAGCCGTTCGCGCATGTGCGCAACCACATGCTGGCGAAGCTGCATGCCGCGCGCCCCGCCGGCGCGCGGCTGCGACTGTGGTCGGCCGCCGCGTCGTCCGGCCAGGAGGCCTATTCCCTGGCGATGATCCTGGCCGACCAGCGCCTGCTGCTCGGCAACCGCGGCGTGGAGATCCTCGGCACCGACATCGCCCGCGACCAGCTGGCCCGGGCGCGCGACGGGGTCTACACCCAGTTCGAGGTGCAGCGCGGCCTGCCGATGCAGATGCTGGTGAAATACTTCACCAAGGACGCCGCCGGCTGGCGCGTGAAGGAGGCGGTCCGCGCCATGGCCGAGTTCCGCGAGGGCAATCTGCTCGGCGATCTGCGTCCGCTCGGCATGTTCGACATCGTGTTCTGCCGCAACGTGCTGATCTATTTCGACCCGCCGACCAAGGCCCGGGTGCTGGAAGCCATCGCCCGGCAGATGAACCCGGACGCCGTGCTGTATCTGGGCGGGTCCGAGACCACTCTCGGCGTGACCAACCGCTTTGTCCCGCTGAACGGCGAGCGCGGCGTCTATCGCCTGGCCTGAGGATAGCGCCCCGCACGGAAATTGACCGCCTCCGCACCCAGCCCCTAGGTTGGCCTGGAGCCCCCCGAGGGGATCGAACGCGGGCGAAGGCTGAACTGCATGCTGACCTTGCTACGGCGACTGTTTGACGAGCCATCGGCGGGTCTGCGCCGGCCGATCCTCGGCATCTACCTCCTGCTGATCGCCGCCAACGTCGCGGCCTGGGCCTGGGCGTTGCTGCTGTTCCGCGACCACCCGCTGCTGCTGGGCACCGCGCTGCTGGCCTACGGCTTCGGCCTGCGCCATGCGGTGGACGCCGATCATATCGCCGCGATCGACAACGTCACCCGCAAGCTGATGCAGGAGGGCAAGCGCCCGATCAGCGTCGGCCTGTTCTTCGCGGCCGGTCATTCCACCGTGGTGATGCTGGCCGCGGCAGCCATCGCCGCAACGGCGACTGCCCTGGCGGGATCCTTCGGCCAGTTCAGGGCGGTCGGGGGCATCATCGGCACGAGCGTCTCGGCGCTGTTCCTGTTCGCCATCGCCGCCGCCAACATCCTGATCCTCCGCTCAGTCTGGCAGACATTCCAGCACGTGCGCCGCGGCGGGCGCTACGTGGACGAGGATTTCGACATCTTGCTGAACAGCCGCGGCCTGCTGGCCCGGGTGTTCCGGCCGCTGTTCGGGCTCATCCGCAAGAGCTGGCACATGTACCCGCTCGGCTTCCTGTTCGGGCTGGGTTTCGATACCGCGACCGAAGTGGCCCTGCTCGGCGTTTCCGCGACCCAGGCCATGAATGGCGGCTCGATCTGGGCGATCCTGGTGTTTCCCGCCCTGTTCGCCGCCGGCATGTCGCTGATCGACACGACCGACGGCATCCTGATGCTGGGCGCCTATGACTGGGCGTTCGTCAAGCCGATCCGCAAGCTGGACCACAACCTCACCATCACCTTCGTGTCGGTGGTGGTCGCGGTGACGATCGGCGGCGTCGAGACGCTGGGGCTGATCGGCGACAAGCTGGAGCTGAAGGGCCTGTTCTGGGATGGCGTCGGCGCGCTGAACGGCAATTTGAACACGCTCGGCTTCTTCATCATCGGCCTGTTCGCCGCCGCCTGGGCCGTCTCGGTGGTCGTCTACCGCTACAAGGGCCTGGACGAGATCGAGGTCAGCTCCGCAGAGGGGTGAGGGTCTGCCGCCGAGTTTCCCTCAGGTCAGCCCGCCGCGCGCCGCCACCGGCCAGAGGCACTCGACGCGCCCGCCGCGCACGCCGACATACCAGTCGAAGCGGTCGACCGTCGGGTCGCAATGGCCGGGGACCAGCCGCAGCTTCTCGCCCAGTTTCACCGCCGATGTCTCCGGGCCGTATTCCAGCTTGCCGTGCTCGTCGGAGGCGGAGACGTAGCGGATGTCCGGGCGCTGCCAGAGCGTCGGCATGCCGCTGTCGATCGACACCGCCTTGTGCCCGGCATCCAGCACCGCGAGGCCGTGCCGGGGCGCGCTCATCACCGTCGCCAGCACGAACAGGGAGTGGCGGAAGGTGGAGACCGGGGCGCCGCCCGCATCGAGGTTGCGGGCGTAATCGGCGTCCATGAAGGCGTAGCTGCCGGCCTGGATTTCCGTGTACACGCCGGACGCCGCCTCGATCTCGAACGTGCCGGTGCCGCCGCCGCCGACGATGGGGCAGGCCAGGCCCTGCTGGCGCAGCTGCTCCACCGTGCGCCGGGAGCCGTCGATGGCGTGGTCGATCAGCTTCCTGCGTTCCTCCACGCCGCGCCGGTGCTGGGCGCTGCCCTGGTAGGCCTGCAGGCCGCCGAAGGTCAGGTGTTTGGACGCGGCGATCTGCCTGGCCAGCGCCACCGCCTCCGGTCCCGGCTGCACGCCGCAGCGGGCGGCGCCGATGTCGATTTCCACCAGCACGGAAATCCGCGCCCCGGCCGCCTCCGCCGCCGCCTCGATGGCGGCGACCTGGGCCGGGTCGTCCACGCACACCGCCACCTTGGCGATCTTTGCCAGCGCCACCAGGCGGGCCAGCTTGGCGGCGCCGACGACCTCGTTGGAGACCAGGATGTCGTGCACCCCGCCCCAGGCCAGGATCTCCGCCTCCGCCACCTTCTGCACGCATTGCCCGACCGCGCCGCGGGCGATCTGCTGCAGCGCGATCACCGGCGATTTATGCGTCTTGGCGTGGGCGCGCAGCTTGACGCCGGTCGGCGCCAGCAGCGCGGCCATCCGGTCGAGGTTGTATTCGAAGGCATCGAGATCGATCACCAGGGCGGGGGTGTCGATCTCGTCCTCGCGCATGCCGGGCTGGGCGGGGGGGGATTGCAGCATTGTTTTATTCCTATCGACGTCAGTCTGCGTACTCTCGCCCCGGTTCGCCCGCAGGGCAACCCGCTCAGGAGGTCGCCGCCGCCAGCGTCCGCTGGCGTTCGGCGAGCACCCACCACAGCGTCATGCAGGCCGCCAGCGCCAGCACGGGCAAAATCGCCAAATTCACCGACGCCCATCCCTCGTTCAGCAGGAACGGCCCGGCGGCCAGGCTCGCCAGCGCGGTCGCGACATAGCGCATCAGCTCCGCGACACCCTGCGTCTTCGCCCGCTCGTTCGGCCGGCAGGACTGCGCCAGCAACGTGGTGCCGCCGACGAACAGGAAGTTCCAACCGATACCAAGACACAGCAGCGCCAGATAGAACGCCGGCAGTGAAACCGAACTCACCGCCGCTATGACGCAGACAACGTTCAGCGCCATGCCCGCGAACAAAATCGGCGACAGCCCGAACCGCTTGATCAGCGCGCCGGTGAAGAACGACGGCGCGAACATCCCCACCAGGTGCCACTGGATGATATTGGCGCCATCGTCGATCGTGTGGCTGCACGCGATCGCCGCCAGCGGCGCCGCCGTCATGACGAACATCATCGCCACCGAGCCCACCACGTTGTTCGCCACCGAGGCGACAAAGATCGGCTGGCGCATGATCGCCCGCAACGGCCGCGCCGGCCGGATATCCGCATCCCGCACAGAAGCGGCCGGCGCGATATCGCGAAAAAACCCCAGCAGCAGCAACATGGACGCGAGGCCGAGCAGCGCGACCATCAGATAGGCGCCGGCGAACAGATACGCGGGAAACAAATCCTTGCTCCACGCCGCCAGCGCCGGGCCCAGCACCGCGGCGATCACGCCGCCGGTCAGCACGGTCGAGATCGCCTTGGTCTTCAACGGCGCCTCCACCCCGTCGGCCGCGGCCAGCCGGTAATACTGCGCGAAGGCCTGGAAGACCCCAACCGCCGCGGTGCCGACGCAGAACATCCAGAAATCGGCATGAAACACCGACCACACCGATACGCAACCGCCGGCGGCCCCGACGAAGGCGCCGAGCGCGAAGCCCAGCCGCCGCCCGATCCGTGCCATCAGCAACGACGCGAACAACGTCACCACCGCCCCCGCCACGGTGATCATGGCGAATGGCAGCGTCGCCAGCGACTTGTCCGGCGCCAGCTGATAGCCGGTCAGGCCGGTCAGCGTCAGGTCGATGGAAATGGCGCAGGTGAACAATCCCTGGCACAGCGTCAGCACCCAGGCATTGCGCCGCCCGGCGTTCCCGGCTTCCGATCCAAATAGGGTCATTTCCCAACCTTCACATCTTGACGCCGGCATCATGCCGCGCGAGGTTCATGGCTGAAACGACAATAATCCATGATTTTCAGCCATAGACCGGCGCAACATGACCCGCCATATCCGCTTCTTCCTCTATCCCGACTTCCAATTGCTGGACCTCAGCGGCCCAATGGCGGCCTTTCAGGCTGCCGCCAACGCCGAGCCAGGGGCGTATCGCATCAGCGTGGTTTCGGAACACGGCGGCGCGGTCGCAACCTCGGCGGGCCCGGCAATCACGACCGAAGCGCTCGACCTGGTCGGCTGCGACACCTTCATCGTCCCCGGCGGCGGCGGCGTGCACACGGCCATCCAACGGGCGCAAACGGTGGCGCTCGTGCGTGAAGCCGCCGGACGGGCGGATCGGGTTGCCAGCGTCTGCACCGGCGCCTTCCTGCTCGCCGCCGCCGGCCTGCTGGACGGCCGCCGGGCCACCACGCATTGGCGCCACGGCAGCCAGCTCCAGGCCCAGTACCCCGCCATCCGGGTCGACCCGGACCGCATCTTCGTCAAGGACGGCACGGTCTGGACCTCCGCCGGCATCACCGCCGGCATAGATCTGGCCCTGGCGATGATCGAGGCGGATCGTGGCCCCGCGATCTCCCGCGCCGCTGCCCGCCAACTCGTCGTCTACCACCGCCGCCCCGGCGGACAGTCGCAGTTCTCCGCGCTGCTGGAGCTGGAGCCGCGATCGGGGCGCATCCGCCAGGCTCTGCACTTCGCCCGCGACCATTTGCACGAACCCTTGCCGGTAGAACGCCTGGCCGAGGCCGCGCGGCTGAGCCCGCGCCAGTTCGGCCGCGCCTTCCTGGCGGAAACCGGCCAAACGCCGGCCAAAGCCGTGGAGCGCCTGCGCGCGGAAGCCGCCCGGCCCCGGGTGGAAGACGGCGGCGAATTGCTGGAAACCATCGCCCGGGCCGTCGGCTTCACCGATCCCGACCGCCTGCGCCAAAGCTTCATCCGAGCCTTCGGCCACCCCCCACAAGCCCTGCGCCGTTCCGCTCGTGCGGCGGTCGGGGCTGGGAAGTAAGGCCAAGGGGCTTTGCCCCCTGGACCCCCACCAAAGGCAAGCCTTTGGAATCCATCCATTTGTTTGCGAGTGCAAGGAGGGCCCACCGAGACCGAGCAAGGTCCGGGTAGGCCCTCCTTGCACTCGCAAACCAGTAGCGGGTTCTAAGGGCTAGCCCTTAGCGGGGTCCAGGGGCAGCGCCCCTGGCCTTACTTCCCAGCCCCGACCGCCGCAAAGAAAAAGGAGCCTCGCGGCCCCTTTTCAGTCTTTCAGGTTCGTCCTCTTGCGTCAGACGTAATGCTCGGCCAGCGGCAGGAAGCCATTGAAGCGCTGGGCCGCGTAGGTCGTGACATAGGCACCGGTGTCGAGAAGCTCGACCTTGTCGCCGCAGGACAGTGCCAGCGGCAGCCGGTAGTTGCTTTTCTCATACAGTATATCGGCGCCGTCGCAAGTGGGGCCGGCGATCGCCACCGGGCCGGCGCGAGTGCCGTCATGCGGCGTGGCGATGCGGTACTTGATCGCCTCGCCCTCGGTTTCCGCCAATCCGCCGAAGCGGCCGATGTCGAGATAGACCCAGCGCACCGGATCGTCCTGACCCTTGCGGCAGACCAGCACCACCTCGGCCTGCACCAGCCCGGCGCTGCCGACGATGAAGCGGCCCGGCTCGATCAGCATTTCCGGCAGCGCGTTGCCGAAATGCTTGGTCATCGCGGCCATGATCGCATCGCCGAAGCGGTCGATCTCCGGCACCTCGCTGCTGTAGCGCACGGGGAAGCCGCCGCCCAGATTGACCATGCGCAGATTGACCCCGGCCTCCTTCAGGTCGGTGAACAGCATGCCCACCTTGCTGATCGCGGCTTCGTAGGAACGGGTCGTGGTCTGCTGGCTGCCGACATGGAACGACAGGCCGAACGGGTCCAGGCCGAGCTGGCCGGCGCGGATCATCAGGTCGCGCGCGGTCTCCACCGTGGTGCCGAACTTGCGCGACAGCGGCCAGTCCGCACCCTCGTTTGCCACCAGCAGGCGGCAATAGACGCGCGCGCCCGGCGCATGGGCGGCCAGCTTCTCCAGTTCCTCGGCGCTGTCGAAGGCGAACAGCGACACGCCGGCGGCATGGGCGCGCTGGATGGCGGACACTTTCTTGATGGTGTTGCCGAAGCTGATCCAGTCCGCCGGCGCGCCGGCTTGCAGGCAGAACTCGATCTCCTCGATGCCGGCGGCGTCGAAGCAGCTGCCGAGCTTGACCAGCCGCTGCAGGATCGGCGGGGCGGGATTCGCCTTCACGGCATAATAGATCTGCGCGAGCGGCAGCGCGTTCTTGATGGCGCGGAAATTATCTTCCACGCGGTCGACATCCAGAACCAGGCACGGCGTCGCCGGTTGCCGGTCACGAAGAAACTGGGCGATCTTTGGGGTCATCGCACCTTGCCTCCCTCTATAGACGCTCATCTGTCACTGCGATGAGCGTGATTAACGAAACGGTCGAACGAACCAGCGACAAACTAAGTTGCCAGAACGCTTGACGTCGTTGCGTAACCACGAGGGCCAGAGGCACGTGCGTTGCTGCGTGCGATCCTGATAGGACCCCTCTCGCCGCAACGCAAGTGGTATTAGATCGCCGGGGATCGCGCCCCGCGCAGACCCGTGCATGACAATGTGCCGGGCGAGAGGCCCCCTGCCCCGTCGAGCCGCACCGGAGTTCCAAGCATCCGGAAAAAGTTGCAGATTGGCGGCCGCGCCGGCGGCTTCAGCACCTTCGGGTCAAAGGAATTCGACGATCGACACAGGCCAAAGCCCGGCATCGCGCCCCGCCGGCTGGTGGGGTTGGCTGGCGGCGGTGATCGCCGCCACCATGCGCGGCGTCGCGTCCGACCGCGTCTCGCTCGCCGCCGCAGGCTGCGCCTTCTACGCCACGCTGGCGCTGTTCCCGGCGATCGCCATCCTGGTTTTCGTCTATGGCCTGGTGTTCGATCCGCACACGGTGGTGCCGCAAATGCAGGTGCTGAAGGAATTGCTGCCGGACGCCGCGTTCCAGTTGATCACCCAGCGCCTGATCAGCCTGGTGTCCCAGCCGCGCGGCACGCTCGGGATCGGCCTGCTGGTCAGCACCTCGGTCGCCTTCTGGTCGTCGGCAACCGGCACCAAATCGATCTTCTCGGCGCTGAACATCGCCTATAACGTGCCGGAGCGGCGCGGCTTCCTGCGATTTCAGCTGACCGCGCTGACGATGACGCTGTGCGCCATCCTCGGCGCCATCCTGGCGATCACGCTGCTGGTGTTCCTGCCGGTGGCGATCGCCTTCGTGGGCCTGGAATTGCATCAGGCCGCCCTGCTCAATCTCGGCAGCCTCGGCGTCATGATGCTGTTCGTGATGCTGTCGCTGCGCCTGCTCTACCGATTCGGACCCTGCCATTTCGATGAACAGGGCCGCGACATCCGCCACCGCATCGGCCCCGGCGCCGCCGTCGCGACCCTGGTCTGGCTGTTCGCCTCCGTCGCGCTGTCGTTCTACGTTTCCCATCTGTCGAGCTACGACGCGACCTACGGCCCGCTCGGCGCGGTGGTGGGCCTGATGATGTGGTTCTACGCCTCCGCCTATGCCGTGCTGCTCGGCGCCGAGCTGAACGCGGTGCTGGAGCGGCACGCCGAGCGGGAGTAGACGGCGCTCCGTAAACTCAGCCGGGAGGCGGCAGGAAATCCACTTCGCAGGTGGCGGAAATCCGCACCACTTCGGCCGGGTCGGTCAGGTTGTGGATGCGGGTGAACAGCTCGTGCAGCTTGCGGGCGGGGCTGACCCAGAACAGCGCCTTCACCAGCCGGTCGCCGGCGTTGGCATAGCCGTGCGGCATGCCCATCGGCATCCGCGCCATGCCGCCGGGCAGCAGCACATGGCTTTGTCCGTCCAGGGTCAGGTCCATCCTGCCTTCCAGCAGGAAGATGAACTCGTCCTGCGTCGGGTGGATGTGCGGCGGCACGAAGGTTCCGGGCATGCCGTGCGTCTCGAAGCTGAACGAGCTGTCGCACAGTTCCTTCATGAAATAGACCTGACCGAGGATGTTCCAGACCGTGCCGCCATCGCCCTCGCCCGGGGGAGTGATGCCCGCATTGAGTTTCCGCATGTGCCGTCTCCGTTGCCGCCGAAAGGGGTTATAGATGCAGGTACCGTTCGCGGATATTGGCCGCCCGCGCAAGACCCGCGGGGTCGCCGGTCCAGACCGTGCGGCCTTTTTCCAGGATCACCATGCGGTCCGCCAGGCGCATCATCGCGGCCAGCGAGCGGTCGATCAGCAGGATCGACAAATGCTGGCCGCGCAGCCGGGACAGGCAGGTCCAGATCTCCGCGCGGATCCGCGGCGCCAGGCCTTCGGTGGCTTCATCGAGGATCAGCAGGCGCGGGTTGGTCATCAGGGCGCGGCCGATCGCCAGCATCTGCTGCTCCCCGCCCGACAGCGTCCGCCCGGCCTGGCGGCGGCGTTCGCCGAGGCGGGGAAACAGGTCGAACACGCTGTGCAGGGTCCAGGTTTCGCCGAAGCGGGGCGCCGCGGCGGCCAGCAGGTTCTCCTCCACGCTCAGGGTCGGGAAGATCTGCCGCCCTTCCGGCACCAGGCCGAGGCCCAGCTGGGCGACGCGGAACGGCGGCAGGCCGGCGGTGGAGGTGCCGTCGATGGCCACGCTGCCCGCGCTGGCCGGCAGCTGGCCCATGATCGCGCGGATTGTGGTGGTCTTGCCCATGCCGTTGCGGCCGAGCAGCGCCACGACCTCACCGGCGCCGACCGACAGCGTGACGCCGAACAGCACCTGCGTGTCGCCGTAGCCGGCGGCGAGATTCTCGACGGTCAGCATGTGTCGCCCAGATAGACGGCGCGCACCGCCGCGTCCTGGCGGATCTCCGCCGGGGGACCGCTGGCCAGGATGCGGCCTTCCGACAATACCGTGACGGTATCGGCGAGGGCGAACACCGCGTCCATGTCGTGCTCCACCAGCACGATGGTGCATTCGCCGGCCAGGCTGCGCAGGATGCCGATCAGCCGGGCGGCTTCCTCCACGCCGGCGCCGGCCAGGGGCTCGTCCAGCAGCAGCAGGCCGGGGTGGGCCGCCAGGGCGATCGCCAGTTCCAGCTGGCGCTTCTCGCCATGGCTCAGGCCGCCGGCGATGGTCGTTTCCGGCGCTTCCAACCCGACCTTGGCCAGGGCAAGGCGGGCGGCGGCGTTCAGATCGGCTTCGCGTGCCGCCGCGCGGAAGAAGCGGAACGAGGACCCTGCCCGCGCCTGCGCCGCCAGGGCGACGTTCTCCAGCAGGGAGAATTCCGGCAGGATGGAAACGATCTGGAAGCTGCGGATCAGGCCGAGCCGGGCGCGGCGATGGATCGGCAGGCGGGTGATGTCCCGGCCGTCCAGCCACACCGAGCCGGCGTCCGGGGGGACGCTGCCGAAGATCTGGTTCAGCAGGCTGGTCTTGCCCGCGCCGTTCGGGCCGATGATGGCGTGGATGGTGTTGGGCAGTACGTCGAGCCAGAGGTCGTCGGTGACCACCACCGCGCCGTAGCGCTTGTGCAATCCGCGCAGCGAGAGTTTCGGTTGCCCTGCCATCATTTGGGCCGCCCGATCGCCGCCAGGCCGCCGCGGAAGAAGATCACCGCCAGCACCAGCAGCGGTCCGTACAGGATCCGCCAATGCTCGGTGACATTGCCCAGCGCCTCCTCCGCCAGCAGCACCGCGGCGGCGCCGAGGATGGCGCCGTGCACGCTGCCCGCGCCGCCCAGGATGACCATGATCAGCAGATCGCCCGAGCGCTGCCACGCGGCATAGGCCGGGGAGGCGAACTCGGCCGCGTTGGCCAGCAGCGCGCCCGCCAGCCCCGCCATCATGCCGCCGATGGCGATGGCGGTGAGCTGGATGGCGAAGGGGTTGATCCCCAGGCCCTGCACCCTCTGGCGGTCCTGGCGGATCGCCCGCAGCGCGCGGCCGAAGCGGGAGGCGACCAGCGCCCGGCTGAACAGATAGCAGCCCAGCAGCAGCGCCAGGCAGGCCGCGTAGAAACCATACGGGGTCGCCAATGGTTTGGCATGAAACAAGGTGGTGCGCATGGACAGCGTGTAGCCGTCGTCGCCGCCGTAATCCGCCAGCGAGCCGGCGGCGAAATAGACCATCTGCGAAAACGCCAGCGTGATCATGATGAAATTCACCCCGCGCGTGCGCAAGGCCACGGCGCCGGTGGGGATGGCGAAGGCCAGCGATGCCGCCAGCACGACCGGCACCACCACGGCGGCGTCGGTGATCGCATTGGCGTCCAGGATCGCGACGCCATAGGCGCCGATCGCCAGGAACGCCGCATGGCCGAAGCTGACCAGCCCGCCGGCGCCCAGCAGCAGGTTGAGGCTGAGTGCTGCGATGCCGAGGATGGCGATGCGCGCGCCGAGGTCCAGCAGGTAGCCGGCATGGGCGCCCATCGGCAGCACCAGCGGCAATGCCAGCAGCAGGAAGATGGGAACCGCCGGCGGCAGGCGCATCAGTTCGGCACGGCGGGGAACAGCCCGGCCGGGCGCACGGCCAGCACCGCGGCCATCACCAGATAGATCAGCATGGAGGCCAGCGCCGGCCCCACCCTGGCCGCCGCCGTGCCCTGCAGCAGCAGGCCGGCCGCATCGGTCACCATGCCCCGGCCGAGCGTGTCCACGAGCCCCACCAGAATGGCCGCGACGAACGCGCCGCGGATCGAGCCGATGCCGCCGATCACGATCACCACGAAGGCGAGGATGAGCAAATTGTCGCCCATCCCCGGCTCCACCGACACCAGCGGCGCTGCCAGCGCGCCGGCGAAGCCCGCCAGCATCGCGCCGACGCCGAACACCTGGCGGAACAGCCGGCCGATATCGACGCCGAAGGAGGCGATCATGACGGGGTTGGATGCCCCGGCGCGAATGCGCATGCCGGTTCTTGTGCCGTGGATCACCGCCGCCAGCCCTGCCGCGACCAGCAGCCCGGCGGCGATCAGCGCCACCCGGTAGACCGGATAGCGCAGCCCCGGCATGATCGGAAACGAGCCCGACAGCGCCGCCGGCATCGCCAGTTGCAGCGGCGCGGCGCCCCAGATCACCCGCACGCCCTCGTTCAGGAACAGGATGATCCCGAAGGTCGCCAGCACCTGGTCCAGATGGTCGCGCCCATACAGATGCCGGAACACCGCCCATTCCAGCGCCAGCCCCACCGCGCCGGCGGCGAGCACGGCCAGCGCCAGGGCGAGCCAGAACGATCCGGTGACCGCAGCCGCGGCGACGGCCAGGTAGGCGCCGAGCATGTACTGCACGCCATGCGCCAGGTTGATGAAATCCATCACCCCGAACACCAGCGTCAGGCCGGCGGCGATCAGGAACAGCAGCAGGCCGAGCTGCACGCCGTTCAGCGCCTGAATGACCAGCAGCGTCACGGCTCGGCCAGACTGGAACTCAAATAGGCGAGGCGGCGGTCAGTGCATCTCGCAGCTGGCGGCATAGGGATCGACGTCGGCCTCGAACACGCGCTGCACGGTTTCGGTCTGGTACTTGCCGTCGGGCCGCTTGACCACCTTGGTCAGCCAGAAATCCTGCACCGGATAATGGTTCTTGCCGAATTTGAAGTTGCCGCGGACGGAGGCGAAGTTGGCCTGCTCCAGCGCCGCGCGCAGCTTCGCCGGGTCCGTGGTGGAGCCGCCGGTCGCGGTGAGCGCGGCATCGATCAGCGCCGCGGTGTCGTAGGCCTGCGCGGCGTAGGTGCCGGGCACGTAGCCGTATTTCGCCTCGAAATCGGCGACGAACTTCTTGTTCGCGGCGTTGTCCATGTTCGGCGCCCAGTTCGCCGCCGAATTCAGCCCGACGGCGACATCGCCCAGCGCCGGCAGCACGCTTTCATCGACGGTGAAGGTGGACAGGAACGGGATCGTCTCCAGCCCGGCCTGGCGATATTGCTTCACCAGCGCGATGCCCAGGCCGCCCGGCATGAAGGCGAAGACCGCGTCCGGCCTGGCTTCGGCGATGCGGGCGAGGTCGGCCTGGAAGTCCATCTGGGTCAGCGGCACATAGGTCTCGCCGACGACCTCGCCCTTGTAGAAGCGCTTGAACCCGGCCATCGCGTCCTTGCCGGCCTGGTAGTTCGGCGCCAGCAGGTAGACGCGCTTGTAGCCGCGATCGGCCGCGACCTTGCCCATCACCGCGTGGACCTGGTCGTTCTGGTAGCTGGTGACGTAGAAATTCGGGTTGCAGGCGGCGCCGGCGAAGGTGGACGGCCCGGCGTTCGGGCTGATCATCACCGTGCCGGATTCCAGCACCGGCTTGATGATCGCGGCCAGGATGTTGCTGAACACCGGCCCGACCACGAAGCCCGGCTTTTCCTGGCTCAGCGCGGCGCGGACCTTGTTGACCGCCACGTCCGGCTTCGATTCGTCGTCGATGACCGCGATGTCCGCCGTCCGGCCGCCCAGCTTGCCGCCGCGTTCGGCGACCCCGAGGAGGAACCCGTCGCGCACCTGCTGGCCGAGCGTGGCCTGCGGGCCGCTGAGCACGGCGACCAGGTCGATCTTCACCGGATCCGCCGGCTGGGCGAATGCGGCCGGGGGCGGCAGCCAAAAGGGCGGAGGTCAGCAGACCCGCCAGGAGTGGGGTGCGCATGGTTTTGTCCGTGTCCTGTCCGTTTTTAGGGATTTCTATCCCTGTTGGAACACGAATTGCGCGGTTCGTGAAGCTATTCGGCGCGTACCGCCATCCGCTTGATGGTGCCGGTCGTGCTGTGGCCCTGCTCCAGGTTCACCAGCACCACCTCGCCGCCCCAGCCCTGCACCAGATCGGCGCCGACCACCTGGTCGATCGTGTAGTCCGCGCCCTTCACCAGCACGTCCGGGCGCAGCTCGCGCGATCAGTTCCAGCGGCGTGTCCTCGGCGAACAGCACCACCATGTCGACCGGCGCCAGCGAGGCCATCACCGTCGCGCGCGCCGCCTCGGACTGCACCGGGCGGGTCGGGCCCTTCAGCCGGCGCACCGAGGCATCGGTGTTCAGCGCCACCACCAGCCGGTCGCAGGCCGCGCGCGCCTCGCTCAGCAGGCGCACATGGCCGGGATGGATCAGGTCGAAGCAGCCATTGGTGAAACCGACCTTCAGGCCGGTCGCCTGCCAGGCGGCCACGCGCGCGCGGGCCTGCCCGCCGGAGACGATCTTGTCGTCGGTGGCCACGATCTCGCGCAGATGCAGCGCGCGCGGTCACCTCGTCGCGCGTCACCGTGGCGGTGCCTTGCTTGGCGACCGACAGCCCGGCGGTCAGGTTCGCCAGCGCCGCCGCTTCCGGCAGGTCCGCGCCCGCGGCAAGCGCGATCGCCAGCGCCGCCACCAGGGTGTCGCCGGCGCCGGACACGTCGGCCACCTCGCGCGCCCGGGTGGGCATATGCAGGGTCGGCTGGCCGCGGCGCACCAGGGTCAGGCCCTTGAAGGACCGTGTCACCAGCACCGCCTCGCCACTCGGTGGCGGCGAGGGTCGCCTGGCCGGCCCGCTCCGCGCCCTGGTCGTCGGCGGCGTCGATACAGGTCGCCACGCGCACCTCGCTCTCGTTCGGCGTCAGCAGGCTGACGCCGCGATAGGCGGAGAAATCCGCCCGCTTGGGGTCGGCGATCACCATCTTGCCGCGGCCGCGCGCCAGCCTGATGACGTCGGTCAGCACCGCGTCGCACAGCACGCCCTTGGCGTAGTCCGACAGCACGACGACCTCCACCTGCTCCAGCGCCTCGGCCACGATGTCCAGCAGGCCCGCCGCGGTCGCGGGTGTCGATGCTCTCGGTGGTCTCCTCGTCCAGCCGCAGCAACTGGTGGGAGCCGACCATGAAGCGGGTTTTCGCCGTTGTCGGCCGCCCGGGCAGCACGACCAGCCGCGCGCGATTCGGCGTCGATCCGCTCGACATCGATGCCGGGCGCGTGGGTCAGCAGGCCGGTTACCTCCTCGCCCGCCGCGTCGTCGCCGATGACGCCGACCAGGATGGCGCGGCCGCCCAGGCTGGCGATGTTCAGGGCCACGTTGGCCGCGCCCCCGAGCGTCGCGCGCCGGTTGGTCGGCCGCAGCACCGGGATCGGCGCCTCCGGCGACAGCCGGCCGGCGGTGCCCAGCGACATAGCGGTCCAGGATGATGTCGCCGAGCACCAGCACCCGCGCGCTGTCCAGCCGGCGCAGGATGGCGGACAGGTCGGTGTCGCTGGGCAAATGCTCATGCTGGGCAGAAAGCCGGTCGTTCATCGGGGCCATCCGGTTGAAAACAGGGGTTGGGTGATGAAAGGCCCGCATTACCATACCGATCGCCGCGTGTCCCTGCGTTCCTGGGGCAGGTTTGTCATCCGGGTGGCCGGCGTCTATCAACGCGGGGCAACAAATCGCCGCGTGATCGCATGACCGACCCATCCTTGCTTGCCCTGGCTGATGATCTGGCGCGGCGCGCCGGCGAGGCGATCCTCGTCATCCGCGCGCGGGGCTTCGAGACCCTGGCCAAGGCCGACGCGTCGCCGGTCACGGAGGCCGATCATGCCGCCGAGGCCATCATCGTCGCCGGCCTGCGCGCCGCCACGCCCGATATTCCGGTGATCGCCGAGGAGGAGGTGGCCGCCGGGCGCATCACCGCGCCCGGACCGGTGTTCTGGCTGGTCGATCCGCTGGACGGGACCCGCGAGTTCACCGCCGGCAAGGACGAGTTCACCGTCAATATCGGCCTGATCCGCGACGGCAGCCCGGTGCTCGGCGTGGTCGGCGTGCCGGCGATGGGGGAAACCTTCGGCGGCATCGTCGGCCAGGGCGCCTGGAAGCGCGGCGCCAATGGCCAGCAGCCGATCCGCGCCCGCACCCCGCCGCCCGAGGGGCTGACGGTGATGGCCAGCCGGTTTCATGCCAGCGGCCCGGAACTGACCGACTTCCTGGCCGGACGGCGGGTCGCCGCGATCACCAATATCGGCTCCAGCCTGAAATTCTGCCGCATCGCCGAGGGCAAGGTGGACCTCTATCCGCGCTTCGGCCGCACCATGGAATGGGACACCGCCGCCGCCCAGGCCGTGCTGGAGGCGGCCGGGGGCAAGGTCTGCCGGACCGACGGCACGCCACTGCGCTATGGCAAGCCCGGCTTCGAGAACCCGCATTTCATCTGCACGGGCGCGTAGCGGCTTCGCCGTTTTTTCTGGGGGAGAGGGGCTTAAGCCACCGCCGCCGGCAGCCGGACGCCGGCCATTTGCAGGGCAAAGTCGGCCATGCGGTCGCAGAGTTCCTCGGTGGAGAGGCGGCCGTTCGGGCGGTGCCAGGTGTAGGACCAGCTGATCATGCCGCCGATGGCCAGCGCGGCCAGGCTGATGTCGGGGATTTCGAACTCTCCGGCGGCGACGCCGTCGGCCAGCAGATTGGACAGCAGGCGGTCGAACTTCTTCTGTTCCTGGACGATCTCGGCCAGGGCTTCCGGGGAGAGGTTCTTTTCCTCGCGGAAGAAGATGGCGATGTTGGCCTGGCGCTCGATCACCACGCGGGCGAAGCCGGCGACGGCGAGGCGCAGCTTTTCGGTGGGCGTGCCCGTGGTCTCGACGGCATATTCGACCGCGGCGACGGATTTCTGGATCGTCGGCAGGCAGACGGCGGCGAGCAGGTCGTTCTTGCTGCGGAAATGCGTGTAGATGAACGGCTTGGTGACGCCGAGTTCGGCGGCGATGTCGTCCAACGTGGTGCCGGTGAAGCCGCGCGCATAGAAGAGGGCGACGGCCTCCTCCAGGATCCGCTCGCGTTTGTAGGCGATGATTTCGTCACGCATGCAGTCGGTCCAATCTTGCCGGACATTTTTCTACCGGCGGGTAGATTAGCCCACGGAGGGCCGAATTGAAAGAATTGCGAGGGATTGCCTGCCCTGACCGGGCGGCCCTTGAGGGGTTCGGCGGGCACGGCCATCCTTTCCGCCGCTGGGCACCAGGGTTCGGGGCGCAACGGCGATAACAAGCAAGGAGGAAACAATGGCTGGCATGTTGCAGGGCAAGACGGCGCTGATCACCGGCGGCGCGCGCGGGATCGGGCGCGCCACGGCGCTGCTGTTCGCGCGGGAGGGCGCGCGGGTGGCGGTGGCGGACATGTCCGCCGAGGGCGCGGCGGAGACGGTGGGCATGATCAACGCCGCCGGCGGGCAGGCGATGTCGATCGCGGTGGACGTGACCCGGCCGGACCAGGTGGCGGCGATGGTGGCGAGCACGGTGGCGGCGTTCGGGCGGCTCGATTGCGCCTATAACAATGCCGGGATCGCCGGGTACCAGGTGGGCGCGGCCGGGCAGAAGACGGCGGAATGGTCGGAGGAGGCGTTCGACCGGATGCTGGCGGTGAATTTGAAGGGCGTGTGGCTGTGCATGCGCAGCGAGCTGGAGCAGATGGTCAAGCAGGGCGGCGGCGCCATCGTCAACACCGGCTCGATCGCCGGGCTGGTGGGGCTGCGCACGTCCTCGGCCTATGTCGCCAGCAAGCACGGGGTGATCGGGCTGACCAAGACGGCGGCGCTGGAATATGCCGAGCAGCGGCATACGGGTGAACGCGGTGTGTCCCGGCTATATCGAGACGGACATGACCAAGGACACGATGGCCCGGCGCGGGGCGGAGCTGATGGCGATGGTGCCGTTGCGGCGCATGGGCACGGCGAACGAGATCGCGGAAATGGTCTGCTGGTTCTGCTCGGAGCGGTCTTCGTATGTGAGCGGCGCGGCCTACAATGTGGATGGCGGGTATATGGCGACCTAGGTGGGCGGGGGCCGGGGGATTTGTCCCCCGGCCGTTGCGTCAGGGGCTGGTCGTGATCGCGGATTCAAGCCGGTGAGGCTTTCGCACCTGATTCGCACACCGGGCAGCTATGGGCAGTCCGCCTGGGGGCCTTGGTTCAACCGGCAGATTTCGACGGGCAGCAGCCGGACGGTCAATGCCACGCCCGGGGGTGCCGTGCCGACCGCATCTGCCGGTATTTCCGGCGTCGGGGCATAGGGCCGTAGCTGCGAGCCGAAGCCGACGCTGGAAAAATATTGCTCCACGGCCGCGGCGCGGGCTCCCTCCGGCGTCCGCGCCGGATCTTGCGTCTCCGACACCTGGAGCGTGTAGATCCTTGGCGCCAGGAGGGCGTGGATGAAGGCGATCAGGACATCCTGACCTTGACCGTTCAGCTTCGTCTCGCCGCCCGAAAACAGGGAGGGGTCGACCAGCGTGACCCGTTCGCCGTCGGGCCGTGGTTCCACCGCCACCCGGTGGGCCGCGATATCGGGGGCGAGTTCGGTGTTCATCCGCTGATCCAGGTTCTGCGCCGCCCGGTCAAAGTCGGACCCACATGCCGACAGGGCGAGCAGCGAGCCGAACAGGCCCGCAAGACTTGTGGCATGGCAGCGGTTCATTCGATCGTTCCCTTACGGACACAGGCTGCGAGGCGATGCTTCGTGCAAAGGGAAATCATCCGGCATGTCTCCATGAACGGACCCTTTGCCGCCGCGACGGAACGATAGCCGCCGATCCGGGGGCTCGGCAACGATGACAATGCTGGGACGGCGGCCGGAGCTTTGCAGGCCGGCCGAGCGATCGCGGCGTGGGTGGCGATCCGGTCCCGCACCGGATGGTGCAGTGCGAAGGAGCACCGCACCCTTGTCACAATTGCTGCGACGAGCCGATCCTATTCCGTTTTGATGCGATTGAATTGGCTGTAGGATCCGACCTTGCTGTTGGCGTAACCGTGCGTCCTCCATCCGACGATCCTTCGTGGCACGGGAGAAGGGCGCGCGCTACGCCTCGATCTGCGCGTCGCCGAGGATCGTCCTATGGAAAGCCATGGGCTGCCGTAGAACCGGCTTTATGGAAAGTCTCGGCAACTCAGCTAACCACATGCGTAGACAGAAACTGGCTGACTTCATTGACGATGTCCTCCTGCACCCAGTTAGCCTCGGTAACGTGGCCTCCCCTCATTCAACATTCGTGTCACCGAATAGGGAATTCGTCTTGAATCTGGGGGGTGGCACCGTTAAAATAAAGTTCCCATAGGATGGTGTATAGCTGGTTCAGAAAGCAGAACAGCTTCTCCATCTCTAAAATTCGTGTCTGAGAGAAAAGCGAATTCTTATCAGATTGTCGTGCTAGTTCTTTGTGGGCATAAATGCGATTTCTAATTGGGTCGTAATTTCTCTCATAGATTCCTCTATATTTTTTTACGTATTTCCTTATGCACCTGAAATCATCACTCGACGGCTCATAAGCGGTTATCAGGTATTGAGGCAACCACTCATCAGCATTGCTGCTCTGTGCCCTCTTGCGCTCGGCCAGTGCCGACGTCGAGAACAGCCCTATGATTATTCTGCGCCAATCGCACCAAGGCATCTATGTTGTAAGCTGACATTTTGATCGAACACTCGGCCAAGAGTTACAAAAAAGGCTGTCTGCAACGCGCCGATGTTGGTATTCCAAAAGAGTGCCGCATCGTTGAGCTTCTCTAATGCTGGGCCGTTTTCTACTGCCACTGCGTTGATCGCCAGCATTGCATAGAAAAATTGCGTGCCGCCCTGGATTTCCTTGCGGAATTCATCAAGGTGATGCTCGAAGTCTGCGCCAATTTCTTGCATTTTTGGACGTGTGCTGTTGGCAGTCATCGAACCAACCTTGAAATAGTGCTGTTGTGGACGTTGTAGCTCCGGGCGATCTCCCGCACGGCCTCGCCGTTTTCCTTGCGGCGAAGGGCTTCCTGCCTCTGGTGCGGCGTGAGCTTCGGCTTGCGCCCCATCTTCACGCCCCGCGCCTTTGCCCGCTCCCGGCCCTCGCTCGTGCGGGTGCGGATCAGGTCGCGCTCGAACTCCGCCAGCCCGCCCAGCACAGTCAGCATCAGCCGCCCGTGTGACGTGGTGGTGTCGGCCCATGCGTCGCCGAGGGAACGGAACCCGGCCTTTCTGCCGGTGATCACGGCGAGGGTGTTCAACAGGTCGCGGGTGGATCGCGCCAGCCGGTCAAGCCGCGTCACCATCAGCACATCACCGTCGTCGAGCGCGGCCAACACCTTGCGAAGCTGCGTCCGGTCGGTTTGCGCGCCGCTCGCCACCTCGGGGAACACCTTTTCCGCGCCTGCTGCTTGCAGGGCGGCCACCTGTGCCGTCACATTCTGTCCGTCCGTCGAGACCCGTGCATACCCGTAAATCATGTCACCATTGTGCAGCGAATTTACGCAGCGAAAAAGCCCAATCTTTTCAGCGTCCTATTTTTTCTGCGAAATTCTTGATTGATGCAAAGGGCAAGTGCCGGTTCAAAGTATCGCGAAACTGGCCTTTTGACGGTATCGTCCTCAGAGGTAGGTCACTGTCGGATCGCTCTTAGAGAGTAGCTCCCGAACACAAAGTCTCAGGACGGTCTCGATGATCTCAAGGCCGCTGTCTGACACAGTCACCCGTTGCGGTCCCTTGCGACGGAACATTTGTTCTATATGTCGTATTAAACCGGTGGCCATCTATCCGGCCGGTGCCCTCGGATCGCAAACCATTCTGTTGATTTAAAGAAGCGTAGTGGAACGTATTCCCCGTCTGCGTAATCTCAAAAATCGACCCGGTCGCGTCGGCCCACCTTCCGCTTATGTCAACGGTCTCCGTACGCCTTGCTTCCGTTTGTCGGATCACCTCGCCGGCTACTTCCTCAGACCTTGGACCAAAGTTAAACGTGACCTTATCGCGGCCAACCATGTCGCCGTGAATTGGGCCGACGTTCCCGCTGATGTTGATCCCGCCGCTCTGACTTCCACCCGTCTTTTCGCTCACAGCTTTCTCCTATTTCCCGATTTGTGTCCCACAACTCCGTTACCCGATGAACGCCCTGATCACACCAAGGCCCAACCACGGTCAATTTGTCGGGGGCGAAATATAACCCAACGACTAGACATTCTAAAGCACGCGGCAAGCCGAACTGCGTTCCTCGCTCAGAAACCTCACTCGGAAGTGCGCCGCGAATAGGACGGCCTAGACAAGCGCGGCCGAAATCGCATCATGCAGAGGGCGTTCGGCGTGCTAAGCTGCAGCGCACCGACGAACAGTTTCACGCTGGAACGTGACCCGGCGAATTGGGAGGCAGCTATGGGCGAGAAGACAGGTGAAGGCCAGAGCGGCGGCGTAAACATTTCTGGCACTGTTGGCTCTGTCAGCGGTGACATCGTCGGTGGCGACAAGATCGTCGGCGCGCCCTCCGCAGCCGCGCTTGATGAGACGTTGCGTCCGGTGCACGAGGCCATCATGGCTGCGCCGCCTCAGGTCCAGCCGGAGGCAGAAGCAAAGCTGGCGGCGTTGAAGCAGGAGGCCGCCAAAGGCAAGAATGCGAATGACGGGGTGGTGGCTAAACTGGTGGATGGGCTGGTGGGACTGGTGCCGGCGGCGGCGAGTGCCGTGGGGAGCGCTTTTGCCACTCCGATCCTTGGGGGCCTTGTCGGCCCAGTCACGAGTTTCGTGATCGACAAATTGCGAGGCAAGTAGGCGCGACACCTACCTCTCTTGGGCTGATTGTGCTCGCCGGTGATCACGGAAAGTAACAGCAGGTGAACGAGGGCAAAGGCCAGAGCGGCGGGGTCAACATCAGCGGGGCGACCGGCCCTGTCGGCGACATTGTCGGCCACAATAAAATTACTAATATTACTATTGTGGCGCCCGACAGCAAGGTGGCTGCTATCCTGGAAGCCCAAGGCGTCCTTCAACCAACGGGAACAACAGATCAGCAAGATGACCCACTTTCACGGCTGGCAAATCGTATCGACGCGCTTGCCTACTGGGATGACGTTGTTCTCCAGGATGAGGTTCAGAAGGAACTTGTAGATATAGTCGATAGATTTCGCTTCGACCCAGAGGGAAGAGTTGCGAATGGTGATAACGGTATCCAGGTTTTGTTTCACGGACCACGTGGCACAGGAAAACGCCTCGCCGCGAAAGCGATGGCAGGTCACTTACGCATGTCGGCGTATGCCGTTAACTACGTTGCCGTCATCGGCCCTCATCCCGCCGACACGGCCCGGAACTTACAGCAATTGTTTTCCGCCACCTCTTTGGCTGATGCTTGGCTTATTATGCACGATGCTGAAATTATATTCAATCCGGCTTCGAACTCAGAGATCGCCGACATGCTAGAGTTGCAGGGAAATGTGGTCTTCACCACAACTAAGCTTTCTGAGATTGACGCTCGGTTGATAGACAAAATGGTTCACGTTGTTGGGTTCTCACTTCCTGACGCAACCCTTCGTCGGTACATTTGGCAAAAAGCGATCCCAGTTGACTTACCCATTGCCGGAGACATCGATTTTCAAGCGCTCGCACAGAGGTAAATTCTATCCGGCGCGAATATAAAGCGTACGGTGGAGCATGCAGCCCGCAATGCGGCGAGCGAGCACCGCACTATGACTATGGCCCATCTCGAACTCGGCCGCCGCGAAGATTGACCGGGCGCATAAGTCTTGAAATTCGCAGCAAACCTGACGGATCTGCACCAGCCTTTGCCACGAACTGCCTGCATAGCGCGGACACCCGCCGGTTGTGCGTCTATTCTTGTCGAGCGATCAAGACCGACGCCGGGCGGGACGCGGTGATCGGATCGGCGTGGCGGTGGAGCCGTTTCCAGGTGCCGTGCTCCCGTCGGAAAAGGCTGGTTACGCACAGGGCCACCGGGACCGGTTCCTCGGTGCCGCCGAGCCTGGTTTGGCCGTGTTCCCTTCCACGATGCAGGCGAGATCGCCGGAGGCGTGTTTGGCGATGCGTTCGATGCCGGTGACCTGTCCGTCCCGGTAGTTCCGGGCGGCCGCAGATGAAGGGGCCGAAGGGGTTGGCGAGGGTTCTGTCGGCTTCGCGGGAGTAGAGGGACAGGAACCAGGCGGGGTCGGCGGTGAGCATCGCGGCGAGGGCCTGGGGGAGATCGAGCCAGCGGCATGCGGTGGAAGAACGATTCGCTGCCAATGGCGCCCTTATCGATGGGGGCCGATGCGGGTTTTTCCTTGCAGTTATTTTTATTAACTGGTATACTAACGAATGGACAATTCATACGATCACCCACGCCGATCCCGCGCACCTGCTGCCCCGGGAGGTTTTTCAGGAGATCATTCTGATCCTGCGTGGCGCCCTGCCGCCGCCGCGTTTCCGATGGCCCGGAGGATTGGGCGCGGAGGGACCGGGCGGCGATGGCGGGGGTGGCTTCGTTGCGGCCGGAGACTGCGGCCGAGGGGCGGCTGGCGGCGCAGTTCGTCGCCGCCGACGCGTGGGCGATGGATTGCCTGCGGCTGGCCGGGGAGCGGCGGCTGGAGTTCGAGGTGGCGCGGAAATGCCGGGCGCAGGCGATGAGTATGATGCGGGAAGGGAAGAGCGCGCTGCGGGCGCTGCAGAGGCTGCAGGCGGCGCGGCGGGCGGTGGATGGAGACGAGGCGGCGGCGAACCGTGCCGCCTGGGCGGAGCATGGCGCCTTGCGGATGATGGCGGAGGCGTTGGCTCCCGCGCCGGCTGCCTCGGCACCGGCTTCGGCTGTGCCCGCCGCGACGCGGCAGGGGGGCGACGACGAGGAGGTTCCCGTGACGGAAGCCAGGGGTAGCGAGGCTCGGATGTCTGGACCGGTCTCATGCCATGGGATTGACGTGCGAATAATGCCGCGTGAGACGGAACCGGGATTTTGGCCGGTGCCGGGCCAGGAGGCAGAAAGCCCCGGGGTAACACGCAGCGAATGAACTTGAACCGGGCAGCGTATGATCGTATTCTGAATCGATTAAACCGGCGAAGCTTGATGGCGTTTGGTGACCCGTGTTGCAGGGAGGCATGCGATGCTGAAGCCGTTCGTTCTTGCCGTTGCCTTGATATGTTCTTCCGGGATCGCGGCCGCCGCTTCTCTCCGCGACCAGATCGAGCACCTGGAAGCGGCCTGGCTGGATGCCTATCAGCGGGGTGACGGCAAGGCCGCGGCCGCGCTCGTCAGCAACGATGTCGTCGTCATCAACTCGGCCGGCAAATCGAGTGGCGGCGGCGACGACTATGCCAGTGGCGTGGAACGCTATGCCAGGATCGCGAAGCTCTCGGTCAAGATCGATGACGTTCAACCGCTCGGCGACAACGCGGCCATGGCGACGGGCAACTATGTCGCCAACGTCAAGACCGGCGGGGGCGCGTGGCTGGACCAGGGATACTGGCTGCGGCTGTATGTGCGGGACGGCGATGGCTGGAAGATCCGGGCCTCATCGTTCTCGGTAAAGCAGCCGGCGTCGAGCGTCGTTACGGTGCACTGAGGCGGAGCCCCACGCCGCTGCCCTGGCCGCCGAGGCGCCCTACGCCGCCAGGGCGGCGTAGTCGGCGGTGGCCATGACCTGGACCCGGCGCATGTAGCGGGGGAGGCCGTCGTAGTCGGCGATGGCGTTGTGCATGGTGCCGATGTTGTCCCACATCAGCACGTCGCCCTCGGTCCAGTGGTGCACGTAGAGGTATTTCTCCCGCTCCTGGTGGCGGAACAGATAGTCCAGCATTTCGTCGCTCTCGGCGGGGTCCATGCCGTCGATGCGGATGGCGTAGCCGACGTTGCAGGTACAGCACCTTCCTGCCGGTGATCGGGTGGGTCATGAAGATCGGGTGCGAGACGGCGGGCTTGCGGGCGCGCTGGGCCTCGGTGAGCGGCGGGCGGGTGTTGCCGGGGCGGGCGCGCATCATGTCCCAGAACTTGGCGAAGTCGTGCGTGGCGGTGCGGCCGGCGAGGCGTGCCTTGATGTCGGCGGGCAGGTCCTCATAGGCGGCGTGCAGGTTGCGGAACTGGGTGTCGCCGAGCGGCCTGCCGTCGCGCACCGGCACTTTCTGGGCGTGCAGGATGTTGCAGATGGAGATCGTCTCGCTGTACGACATGTCGGTGTGCCAGCCCTGGCCGGCGTCGCCGAGGCCGGTCGGTTTGCCGTCCTTGAGGATGTTGGAGAGGATCATCACCTCGGGGTGGCCGGGCTCGTGGAACAGGTTGGCGACGTTGACCTCCAGTTCGCCGAAGCGGGCGCCGAAGGCGGCGAACTGGTCGGTGTTGAAGGTCTGGGCCGGGAAGCGGAGCACGCCGTGGGCGCCGAGGGCGCGCAGGATGGCGCGGAAGTCGGCCGGGGATAGGGGGGTGGCGAGGTCGATGCCGGTGATGTCGGCACCGAGAATGGCGCCGGTGGGTTTGATTTCCATGGGGTTTTCCTCCGCGACGACCCGCCAGGGGCCAAGCGATGCGAGCTTACCCCAAGGTATAGGGTTTCCAAAGGGCGAGCCCTTTGGCGGGTTTGGGCGGAGCCCAACCTTGCCTGCTTCAGACCCGCCGCACCACGTAGGCGGTTTCCAGCGCGGAGACGATGGCATCCGCGTGCGCCGGATCGCGGGCCTCGACCATGACCTCCAGCTCGGCCGCCTGGACCGAGGCGGAGGCGAACAGGCGCTGGTGGGAGACCTCGATGATGTTGCCGCCGCTGTTGCCGATCTTGCCGGCGATGTCGGCGAGCACGCCGGGGCGGTCGGGGATCTGCAGATGCAGGCGCAGCAGGCGGCCGTCGCGCAGCAGGTTGCGCAGCAGCACGTTGGACAGGATGCGGGCGTCGATGTTGCCGCCGGCAGACGGGGACGCCGACCTTGCTTGCCGCGGAACTCGCTCGGGGAAGGTCAGCAGCGCGGCGACGCCGGCGGCGCCGGCGCCCTCGGCGACGATCTTGGCGCCCTCGGCCAGCAGGCCGATGGCTTCCTCGATGGCGCGTTCGGGCACCACCAGGACCTCGGTGACGCGGCGGCGGACGGTCTCGAAGCGGAGCTCGCCGATGTCGCGCACGGCGATGCCCTCGGCGATGGTGGCGCCGCCGACGGAGACCGGGCGGCCGGCGAGGCGCTGGGCCATGGCGGCGTAGGCTTCGACTTCCACGCCGTAGACGGCGATGCCGGGCTTGATGCGCGGTCGCGGCGACCAGGCAGCCGGCGAGCAGGCCGCCGCCGCCGACCGGGATGACCAGGGCGTCGAGGTCGGGCGCAGTCCGCCAGCAGTTCCAGCGCCAGGGTGCCCTGGCCGGCGATCACGCCGGGGTCGTCGTAGGGGTGGATGAAGACCAGGCCCTGCTTGTCCGCCAGTTCGTGGGCGTGGGCGGCGGCTTCGGCCAGGGTTTCGCCGTGCAGCACCACGTTGGCGCCCCAGCGCGGCGGTGCGGGTGACCTTGGTGGAGGGGGTGAATTTCGGCATCACGATGGTGGCGGCGATGCCGAGCAGGCTGGCGTGGCGGGCCACGGCCTGGGCGTGGTTGCCGGCGGACATGGCGATGACGCCGGCGCCGCGCTCGTTCTCGTTCAGCATCGCCAGGCGGTTGGCGGCGCCGCGTTCCTTGAAGGCGCCGGTCGCCTGGAGGTTGTCGAGCTTCAGCACCACGTCCGCGCCGGTGCGCGGCCGAGACGGCGTGCGCAGGGCACGGCGGGGGTGCGCGATCACCCGCCCGGCGATGCGCCCGGCGCGCCGCCTCTACGTCTGACGAGCTGGATCACTGGCGTTACGATCAGAGGTATTTGACGCCGAGAATCTCGTAGGTCCGGTCGCCGCCCGGGGCGGGCACGGAAATGGTGTCGCCGATCTTCTTGCCGATCAGCGCCTTGGCCAGCGGCGAGGAAATCGACAGCCGCGCGGCGCTTGATGTCGGCCTCGTGCACGCCGACGATCTGGTAGGTGGCCTCCTTCTCCGTCTCCTCGTCCACCAGCCAGACATGGGCGCCGAACTTGACGTGGTCGCCGGACAGGGAAGACGGGTCGATGACCTCGGCGGCGGAGACGATCTCCTCGAGTTCCTGGATGCGGCCCTCGATGAAGGACTGGCGTTCACGCGCGGCGTGGTATTCGGCGTTCTCCGCTGAGGTCGCCATGGCTGCGGGCCTCCGCGATCGCGCGGATGACGCCGGGCGTTCCTTGCGACTTCAGCGTCCGGAGCTCTTCTTCCAACCGCTGCAGGCCGGGGGCGGTCATCGGGAACTTCTGCACGGCAAAGTCCTATCGTAATGGCCAAAAGGCTCGAAACGCGTGGGGTGAGGCGGAATTTCGGCACGGCTGTCTTAAACGCAAGCGCCGCGGCTCGGTTCCCCCAGCCGCGACGGCGTTCAAAACGATCCGCGAAAGTAGGACTGAAGCGGTGCAACTTCAAGCGTTCCGGCCTTCAGCGCCGCGATTGCGTGCACGGCGGCCCGCGCGCCGGCGATGGTGGTGTAGTGCGGCACGCCGTGGGTCAGGGCGCTGCGGCGGATGGCGAAGCTGTCGGCGACCGATTGCGGACCGGAGGCGGTGTTGATCACCAGCTGCACCTCGCCGGAGCGGATCGCGTCCACGCAATGCGGCCGGCCTTCCAGCACCTTGTTGACCATCGGTGACGCGGAAGCCGGCCTCGCGGATGCGCGCGGCGGTGCCGCGGGTGGCCAGGATGGAGAAGCCCATCTCGGTCAGGCGGCGGGCCATGCCGGGCAGGCCCTTCTTGTCGGCGTCCTTGACCGACAGGAACACCGTGCCGGCATCCGGCAGCATCACGCCGGCGCCGAGCTGCGACTTGGCGAAGGCGCGCTCGAAGCTGGAGTCGAGGCCCATCACCTCGCCGGTGGATTTCATTTCCGGGCCGAGGATGGTGTCGACGTTCGGGGAAGCGGGCGAACGGGAACACCGCCTCCTTCACCGCGACATGCGGCGCGATGGCGTCGTCGTCGAGCTTGAAATCGGTGACAGCTTGCGCGCCGGCCATGACGCGCGCGCCGATCTTGGCGACCGGAACGCCGGTCGCCTTGGCGACGAACGGCACGGTGCGGCGAGGCGCGCGGGTTCACCTCCAGCACGTAGATCGTGTCGTCCTTGATCGCGTACTGCACGTTCATCAGGCCGACGACGCCGAGCGCCTTGGCCATCGCCTCGGTCTCGGCCTTCAGTTCGGTGATCATGGAGGGCGACAGCGAATAGGGCGGCAGCGAGCAGGCGGAGTCGCCGGAATGGATGCCGGCTTCCTCGATATGCTCCATGACCCCGGCGACATAGACGGTCTCGCCGTCGCAGATGCAGTCGACATCGACCTCGATCGCGTCGTTCAGATAGCGGTCGATCAGCACCGGGTTTTCGCCGGAGACGCGGACCGCCTCGCGCATGTAGCGGTGCAGGCCGGCGCGGTCGTAGACGATCTCCATCGCCCGGCCGCCCAGCACGTAGCTCGGCCGGATGACCACCGGGTAGCCGATGCGCTCGGCGATGGCCTCGGCTTCCTCGGCCGAGCGGGCGATGCCGTTCTCCGGCTGCAGCAGGCCCAGGCGGTGCAGCAGCTGCTGGAAGCGCTCGCGGTCCTCGGCGATGTCGATCGCGTCGGCGGAGGTGCCGAGGATGGGGATGCCGGCCGCGGACAGCGCCTGCGACAGCTTCAGCGGCGTCTGGCCGCCGTACTGGACGATGCAGCCGAGCACGGTGCCGTTGTGTCTGCTCGCGGCGGATCAGGGCGATCACGTCCTCGGCGGTCAGCGGCTCGAAATACAGCCGGTCGGAGGTGTCGTAGTCGGTGCTGACGGTTTCCGGGTTGCAGTTGACCATGATGGTCTCGAACCCGGCTTCCTTCAGCGCGTAGGCGGCGTGGACGCAGCAATAGTCGAACTCGATGCCCTGGCCGATGCGGTTCGGCCCGCCGCCGAGGATGATGATCTTCTGGCGGTCGGTGGGGTCGGCCTCGCAGACCGGCGTGCCGAAGCCGCCCTCGTAGGTCGAGTACATATAGGGCGTGGCGGAGGCGAACTCGGCGGCGCAGGTGTCGATGCGCTTGTAGACCGGCAGCACGCCGAGGCTGTGCCGCGATGCGCCGCGATGTCGGTCTCGGTCTGTGCCGGTCAGCTCGGCGAGGCGCTTGTCGGAGAAGCCCAGCGCCTTCAGGCGGCGCAGCGCGCCGGCTTCGCGCGGCAGGCCGATGGCGGCGACGTCGCGCTCGGCCTCGACGATGCGTTCGAGTTCGCGCAGGAACCAGGGGTCGAACTTGCTGGCAGTCGTGGATGTCCTCGACCGACAGGCCGGCCCGCAGCGCCTGGGCGGCCATCAGCAGCCGGTCCGGGCTCGGGCTGGGACAGCGCGGCGCGGAAGGCGTCGGGCCCGCCGTCGCCGGGCGGCTCGACCGGGTCGAGGCCGGACAGGCCGGTTTCCATGCTGCGGCAGCCCTTTCTGCAGCGCCTCGGCGAAGCTGCGGCCGATCGCCATCGCCTCGCCCACCGATTTCATCGAGGTGGTCAGCAGCGCCGGCGTGCCGGGGAATTTCTCGAAGGTGAAGCGGGGGATCTTCACCACGACGTAGTCGATGGTCGGCTCGAAGCTGGCCGGCGTGACCCTGGTGATGTCGTTGGCCAGTTCGTCCAGCGTGTAGCCGACCGCCAGCTTGGCGGCGATCTTGGCGATCGGGAAGCCGGTGGCCTTGGACGCCAGCGCCGAGGAGCGGGACACGCGCGGGTTCATCTCGATGATGACCATGCCGCCCGTCGGCCGGGTTGAGCCCGAACTGCACGTTCGAGCCGCCGGTATCGACGCCGATCTTGCGCAGGCAGGCGATCGAGGCGTCGCGCATGCGCTGGTATTCTTTGTCGGTCAGCGTCAGCGCCGGCGCGACGGTGACGCGAGTCGCCGGTGTGGATGCCCATCGGGTCGACGTTCTCGATCGAGCAGACGATGATGCAGTTGTCCGCGCTGTCGCGCACCACCTCCATCTCGTATTCCTTCCAGCCGAGCGACGCTTCCTCGATCAGCACCTCGGTGGTGGGCGAGGCTTCCAGGCCGCCGGCGACGATCTGCTCGAACTCTTCCTTGTTGTAGGCGATGCCGCCGCCGGTGCCGCCCAGGGTGAAGCTCGGGCGGATCACCGCGGGCAGGCCGATCATCGGCGAGCGCGGCGCGGGCTTCGTCCATCGAGTGGGCGATCGGCGATCGTCGGGCTCTCGATGCCGATTTCCGCCATCGCGTCGCGGAATTTCAGCCGGTCCTCGGCGCGGTCGATCACGTCGGCCTTGGCGCCGATCAGCTCGACGCCGTGGCGTTCCAGCGCGCCGGTGGCGTGCGAGTTGCATCGCGGTGTTCAGCGCGGTCTGCCCGCCCATGGTCGGCAGCAGCGCGTCGGGCTTTTCGCGGGCGATGATCTTCTCGACGATTTCGGGCGTGATCGGCTCGATATAGGTGGCGTCCGCCAGGCCCGGATCGGTCATGATCGTGGCCGGGTTGGAGTTGACCAGGATGACGCGGTAGCCCTCCGCCTTCAGCGCCTTGCACGCCTGGGCGCCGGAATAGTCGAACTCGCAGGCCTGGCCGATGACGATCGGGCCGGCGCCGATGATCAGGATGGAGTGGATGTCGGTGCGCTTGGGCATCAGTCGGGCTCCGGTGGTTTGCATCAAGGCGCGCGCGGCCGCGACGCCTTTCGGGGTCAGTTCCAGGCGCCAGTGGCATTGCAGCGCGCCTTCGGGCAGGCGGACCGGCTCGCGGATCAGGCCGTCGTGCAGGCAGGCGGCGAGCGCGTCGTGCAGCGCCTGGTCGAGACCGGCCTGCCCGGTGAGTGCCTGGATGCGCGCGACGCCGGCTTCGGCATTCGCTTCGGTGATCGACGATGCTGAAAGCCCGCCCGCAGCAGCAGGGACACGGCATCCAACGCCGCATCTAGGTCCGCTGCTCGATCATCGCCGACGAAGCGCTGGAACAGGTAATGGCTGTCGGTCGGGCCGGGGCTGGCCTCGGGATGGTACTGCACGGAGAACGCCGGCCGGTCGGTGCAGGCCAGGCCCTCGTTGCTGCCGTCGAACAGGCTGACATGCGTGGCGACGCACGCCCTCGGGCAGGCGTCGCGGCGTCCACCGCGAAGCCGTGGTTCTGGCTGGTGATCTCCACCTTGCCGGTGGCCAGGTCCTTCACCGGCTGGTTGGCGCCGCGATGGCCGCGCGTCCAGCTTGTAGGTCTTCGCGCCCAGCGCCAGCGCCAGCAACTGATGGCCGAGGCAGATGCCGAACACCGGCATGCCGGCGGCCAGCACGCCCTGGATCGCCGGCACCGCATAGTCGCCGGTCGCCGCCGGATCGCCGGGGCCGTTGGACAGGAACACGCCGTCCGGCTGGTGGCGCAGGATGTCCTCGGCGGTGGCCGTCGCCGGCACCACCGTCACCCGGCAGCCGGCGGAGGCCAGGCAGCGCAGGATGTTGCGCTTGGCGCCGTAATCGACCGCGACGACATGGTGCGTCGGCGCGGTCTGCCGGCCGAAGCCGGCGGGCCAGGCCCATTGCGTCTCGTCCCAGTCATAGGACTGGCGTGCAGGAGACCTCCTTGGCGAGGTCCATGCCCTCCAGCCCCGGCCAGGCCGTCGGCCTGGGCCGCAGGGCGGCGAGGTCGAAGCGGCCGTCGGCGGGGAAGCCAGCACGCCGTTGGGCGCGCCGCCGTCGCGGATGCGGATGGTCAGCGCCCGAGTGTCCACGCCGGCGATGCCGGTCATGCCCTGCGCCGCGCAGCCAGGCGTCGAGCGTGCTGGTGCGACGCGCCAGTTGGACGGCTCGGTGATGTCCTGCTTCACCACCAGGCCGCGCGCGGCGATGGTCGGCTGCCTCGATATCCTCGGGGTTGGTGCCGACATTGCCGATATGCGGGAAGGTGAAGGTGATGATCTGCCCGGCATAGGACGGGTCGGTCAGGGTCTCCTGATAGCCGGTCATGCCGGTGTTGAAGCAGACCTCGCCGACCGGCGCCGGCTCGGCCGTGTGGGCGCCGAAGCCGCGGCCCCAGAACACGGCGCCATCGGCCAGGACCAGCGCGGCGGTGGCGCCGGACGGCGGGGACTCGGGCGGCATTCGGCTCTTGCATGGGGGCGCTCATCTGGTTGGCGGGTTCGCCTTGCGGCGTCCGGCCAGGTCGGAGAAGGTCAGGCCGGTGGCGGCAAGCACCGCGGCCCAGTGCTTGGCGGGAATGGATCGGCGACTGGCGCCATTTGCGCACCGCCTCGGTGTCCCACCCCGGTCAGCCTGGCGGCGGCCTCGGCCCCGCCCAGCTTTTGGATGATGTCGTCCACGCTGATCGTCATGGCGAGACTATATGGGAAAAAATTTCCCAAGCCAAGACACCCGGCGCGGGATGGGAAATTTTCTCCGCCCTACCCCGCACCCAACTTCTCCCCTTATATAGAGGGTCATTTTTCCGGTGAGGGTATGCCATGGGCTTGCGCGAAGCGTTTATGGACCAGATGAAGGCATCGATGAAGGCCGGCGACGCTGCACGGACCTCCACCCTGCGCATGATCCTGGCCAAATTGAAGGACACCGACATCGCCGCCCGCCCCAAGGGCGTCGACAAGATCCCCGACGACGAAATCCTGGCCATGCTGCGCAACATGCAGAAATCCCGCCGGGAGATCGGTCGAGCTCTACCGCCAGGGCAACCGCCCGGAGCTGGCGGCCAAGGAAGAGGCCGAAATCGCGGTGATCGAGGCCTTCCTGCCGGCGCAGATGGACGAAGCCGCCACCGCCGCCGCGGTGGCCGCCGCCGTGACGGAAACCGGCGCCGCCAGCGTGAAGGACATGGGCAAGGTGATGGCCGCGCTGAAAGCCAAACATGGCGCCACGCTGGACATGTCCAAGGTCGGCGCCCTGGTGAAGGCGCGCAGCTTGGACGGCTAGCATGGCCCTTCCCCCCGGCTTCCTCGACGAACTGCGCGCCCGCACCCCGCTCGCGGCGGTGATCGGCCGGCGCGTGCGGCTCGCCAAGTCGGGCCGGCAATGGAAGGGCTGCTGCCCGTTCCACGGCGAGAAGACGCCGTCGTTCTATGTCTACGACGATCATTTCCACTGCTTCGGCTGCGGCGTGCACGGCGACGCCATCAGCTTCGTCATGCAGAGCCAGGGCGCGTCCTTCCCCGAGGCGGTGGAACAGCTTGCCGCCGAGGCCGGGCTGGAGGTGCCGAAATCCACCCCCGCCGCCGCCGAGGCCGAGCGCCGCCGCCACGATCTGCATTCCGTGCTGGAGGCCGCCGCCACCGCCTACCAGCGCCGCCTGCGCCTGCCCGAAGGCCGGGCGGCGCTCGACTATCTGCGCGGCCGCGGCCTGAGCGAGGACACCATCCAGCGCTTCGGCCTCGGCTGGTCCGGCGAGGGCCGCGGCGCGCTGGCCTCGGAACTGGCGCGCGAGGACATCGAGCCCGCCATGCTGATCGAGGCCGGGCTGATGCGGCGAGTCCGACGACGCCG
The DNA here is from genome assembly GCA_963839645.1 of uncultured Alphaproteobacteria bacterium. Lineage (GTDB taxonomy): Bacteria > Pseudomonadota > Alphaproteobacteria > Acetobacterales > Acetobacteraceae > PALSA-911. The sequence continues at coordinate 1,190,183 of CAWIVZ010000008.1, forward strand.
GACGGCCGGCCCTACGATCTGTTCTTCAACCGCGTGATGTTCCCGATCCGCGACCGGCGCGGCCGGGTCATCAGCTTCGGCGGCCGCACGCTCGGCGACGGGCAGCCGAAATACGTCAACGGGCCGGAGACCGACCTGTTCTCCAAGCGGCGCAACCTGTACGCCCTCGATTTCGCCCGCGAGGCCGCCCGCAAGGGCGGCCCAGGTGGTCGTCGTCGAGGGCTACATGGACGTCATCGCCCTGCACCAGGCGGGTTTTGCCGGCGCCGTCGCGCCGCTCGGCACCGCGCTGACCGACGAACAGCTGGGCGAGCTTTGGCGCCTGTCGCCCGAGCCCATCCTGTGTTTCGACGGCGACGCCGCCGGCGCCAGGGCCGCCGCGCGGGCCGCCGACGGCGCGCTGCGAATTGCTGGCGCCGGACCGCACGCTGAAGCTCGCCACCCTGCCGGCCGGCGAGGACCCGGACAGCTTGGTCCGCCGCCAGGGCCCGGCCGGGTTCCAGGCCGTGCTGGACAGCGCCCGCCCCCTGGCCGACGCGCTGTACGATCTGCTGCGCGCACGGCGGCGAAACCACCCCGGAGCAGCGCGCCGCCTTCCGCGCCCGGCTGGAAGCCGCCGCCAAACGCATCCCCGACAAATCCCTGGCCGGCGAATACCGCGCCGTGCTGATCGACCGCTTCTTCGCCGAACGCTCCGCCCGCCGCCAGACCGGAACGAATGGCACCTTCCGCGCCGGCGGCAGCCGCGGCGGGAACAACCGCTCCGGCAATGCCCCAGGCCCGCTCCGTCCGATCGCCCGCAGCCGCTTCACCCCGGCCGCCGCCTCCGCCGAGCGCGAACGCATCCTGACCGCGATCCTGCTGCGCCACCCCGACCTGCTGCACGACGTCGACCACGCCTTCGCCGAACTTTCGTTGCCCGAACCGCTCGATCGGCTGCGCGCAACCCTGCTAGACTGGTCCGAAGCCGCCGATACGCTTGACTCTGGCGCGTTGTTAACCCACTTGCAGCATTCAGGTTTGGCGACGGAAGTCGCGCAGGCCCTTTCGGCGGTTCCCGTGCCGCTGCCAGCCTGCGCTGCCCCCGACGCCATGCCGGCGGAGGCCGAAGCGGGCTGGTGGCACATCTTCGGCCTGATGCACCGGGGACGGCTGGAAGACGAGGTAGCCGCGGCCAGTCAAGCGTTCGCCGAACGCGGAGACGAAGCGGCGCAGAGACGGCTGATCGCGCTATGCGCGGCACGTGACGCACTTCGCCGCGGCGAACAGGGAGAGGCCGACACATGACCCGAGCTGTCGAACCGACCCTGCGTCACCCAGCCCACCCGGCAACAAGCGATCAGATTTTCGGCCCAAACGTCCCTTTCGGAGTGCACTGATACATGGCAACGAAACCGGCTGTCGGCGGCGATACCGCGACCATTGAGCAGGATGTCGAAACCGCGCTGCTGGACGTGCAGTCCGCCGCGGTCAAGCGATTGATCGCCAAGGGCAAGGAGCGAGGACACATCACCTTCGATGAGCTGAACGCCGTCCTGCCGTCGGACCAGAACAGCTCCGAGCAGATCGAAGATGTCATGGCCAGCCTCAGCGAAATGGGCATCCAGGTCGTCGAGGGCGAGGAAACCGAGGACGGTGAGCGCCGCACCGGTGAAGGCCGAGAAATCCGAGGACGAGGCCGAGGAAGAAGGCCCGACCGGCAATGTCGATGACGAGAGCCTCGGCCGCACCGACGACCCCGTCCGCATGTACCTGCGCGAGATGGGCAGCGTGGAACTGCTGTCGCGCGAGGGCGAGATCGCCATCGCCAAGCGGATCGAGGCCGGCCGCGACATGATGATCGGCGGGCTGTGCGAAAGCCCGCTGACCTTCCGCGCCATCATCGCCTGGCACGACGCGCTGAAGGCCGGCCGCATGCTGCTGCGCGACATCATCGACCTCGAAGCCACGCAGGGCGCCGGCGCGCCGCCGCCGGAAGCGATCGGCGGCGCCGCCGAACCCGCCGAAGCCGTGGACGGCGCCGAGCCGCCGAGATACCCGCGTTCGCGCCCGCCGCGATGGCCGATGACGGCGACGAGGACGGCGAGGGCGAAGGCCCCGGCATGTCCCTCTCCGCGCTGGAGGAAAAGCTGAAGCCCGAGGTGCTGGCGAACTTCGAGGAGATCGAGGCGCTGTACAAGAAGCTGCACAAGATGCAGCACAAGCCGCCTGGAGAGCCATGACCGCCGGCGAGGAGGTCAACGCCCGCGTCGGAGAAAGGCTACGAGAAGCTGCGCGAGGAGCTCGTCGCCAAGGTCGAGCAGGTGCGCCTGCACAACAACCGCATCGAGGAACTGGTCACGCAGCTGAAGCAGCTGAACCAGCGCCTGACCGCGCTGGAAGGCCAGCTGCTGCGCATGGCCGAGGGCTGCAAGGTCAACCGCGAGGAATTCCTCAAGCACTATCGCGGCGCGGAGCTGGATCCGAACTGGCTGGACCGCGTCGGCCGCCTGCCCGGCAAGGGCTGGAAGGTGTTCGTCATCAAGGCACCGCGACGACATCGACAAGATCCGCGCGCCAGATCTCCGCCGTCGCGACCGATGCCGGCCTGCCGATCGCCGAGTTCCGCCGCGTCTACATGACCGTCAGCCGCGGCGAGCGCGACAGCGCGCGGGCCAAGAAGGAGATGATCGAGGCCAATCTGCGGCTGGTGATCTCGATCGCCAAGAAATACACCAATCGCGGCCTGCAGTTCCTCGATCTGATCCAGGAAGGCAATATCGGCCTGATGAAGGCGGTGGATAAGTTCGAATACCGCCGCGGCTACAAGTTCAGCACCTACGCCACCTGGTGGATCCGCCAGGCGATCACCCGCAGCATCGCCGACCAGGCCCGCACCATCCGCATTCCCGTGCACATGATCGAGACGATCAACAAGCTGGTCCGCACCTCGCGCCAGATGCTGCACGAAATCGGCCGCGAGCCGGCGCCGGAAGAACTGGCCGAAAAGCTCGGCATGCCGCTGGAAAAAGTCCGGAAAGTCCTGAAGATCGCCAAGGAGCCGATCAGCCTCGAAACGCCGATCGGCGACGAGGAAGACAGCCATCTCGGCGACTTCATCGAGGACAAGGCCGCGGTGATTCCGCTCGATGCCGCAATCCAGGCCAATCTGCGCGAGGCGACCACGCGGGTGCTGTCCAGCCTGACCCCGCGCGAGGAACGCGTGCTGCGCATGCGCTTCGGCATCGGCATGAACACCGACCACACGCTGGAAGAGGTCGGCCAGCAGTTCAACGTGACCCGCGAGCGTATCCGCCAGATCGAGGCGAAGGCGCTGCGCAAGCTGAAGCACCCCAGCCGCAGCCGGAAACTCCGCAGCTTCCTCGACGATTGATCCGCCTTTCGGCCCGAACGGCAATCAGCATCATGGAACCGGTCGCCAAGGTCGGCGTCACCGTCACCTTCCTGCGCATGGAGCGCCGGCCGTCGGACCCGGCCCCCCGCTTGCCGCCGGGCATGGGGATGGTGCGGCTCGATCGCCTGCACGGTGGGGTTCTACCGCTACCTCTACAACACCGTGGGCGCGGACTATGTCTGGTGGCTGCGGCGCACCATGCCGGACCGGGAACTGGCCGATTTGCTTGCCGATCCCGGGGTGTCCATCCACGTTCTGTACAGGGGGGGCGAGCCGGCCGGGTTCTTCGAACTGGACGCGCGGCCCTGGCCGTCGGTCAATCTCAGCTATTTCGGCCTGATGCCGCACGCCGTCGGCACCGGGGCGGGCTACGCGTTCCTGCGCGCGGCCGTGGACGCCGCCTGGGCGCATGACCCGCGGGCGGTGACGGTGAATACCTGCACCGCCGATCACCCGCGGGCGCTGCCGACCTATCTGCGCGCCGGGTTCCGGCCGGTGCGGGAGGTTCGGGAGACGTGGAACGTGCCGTTGCGGCTGGGGATGAAGATCCCGCCGCGTCTGATATCACAGTAAGGTCGGGGCGCTGCCCCGAACCCCGCAAGGGGACTTGTCCCCTTGACCCCGCTACTACATCGCCAGGGCCGTGGCGCCTGCGCGCGTCTCTTCCTCCTGTTGCGCCATCCAGGGCGGTTTGTAGCCGGCACGGAAATCGGGCGGCAACTCACAGGGGCGGGTGTCGAAACTGGCGAAGCGGGCCGGCCGGCCACGGACGATGTCTCCCATGTGCGGGCTGACGATCGGGCTTGGCGTATAGGCGAAACTGTCGGCCGAGGAATAGACCGGCAACAGCAACGGACGCGGCCGGTCCGAGCGGTTCTCCAGCGATCCGTGCAGCGTGCGGCAGTTCAGCAGCAGCGCGGTTCCGGGCCCGCCGGTGGCGGTGGCCACCCGGTCCTCGGTGATCCCCGCGACCACCTCGTCCGATGCCCGCACCACGAACGCCCCGGCCGCGTCGTACATGCTGTGCAGCGGCCCGTTATGGCTGCCGCGCAGGAACGACAGCGGCCCCTGCGCCGCCTCGCAGCCATCGAGGTAAATGCCGATCGTTACCGGGCTGTAGTCGGTGTGCGGCCAGGCCTGGATGTCCTGGTGCCATTTGAAACCACGCGTGCCGCGCTCGGATTTCACGTTCAGCTTGGCATGGTGGAACTTCACGTCGGGGCCAACCACATCCGCCGCCAGATCGGTCATCAGGGGATCGCACATGAACTCCCAGAATGCCGGGTGCTGGTCTTGCGGGCTGGTGACGCGATGCAGGCGGGGATGCGCCGCGGAATGCCCCTCCTCCAGCACGAACACCGGGCCGGAGCGGGTTTCCGACCGGCTGCGATCCATCAACTCGGCCGTCGCCGCGCGCAGGCGGTCGAGCCATCGCGGCGGAACATAATCCGGCAGGACCAGGAAGCCGTCGCTGAAATAGGCCGCGCGCTGGGCTTCGGTCAGCACCAGCGCCGGATGGCGCAGAACATCCTCGGTCAGCATCTTTTCCTCCCCCACGCGTCGATCCCGCAAGCTTGATCCGCTCGCCCGCCGCTGGCAACTTGGCCGTCAAAGCACCACCCAACCAGACCAGGGAAGACGACCAGAATGAACTTCGAAGGCAAGGTAGCGCTCATCACCGGCGCGGCGAACGGCATCGGCCTCGCGGTGGCCAAGGGCTTCGCCAGGCGCGGCGCCAAGGTGGTGCTGGTGGATCGCGACGCCGCGAACGGCGCGGCCGCCGTCGAGGAAATCCGTGCCGCCGGCGGCACGGCGATCTTCGTGGCCGCCGACGTTACCAAATCCGCCGATGTGCGCGGCTATGTGAAGGCGGCGCTGGATGCCTATGGCCGGATCGACTGCTTCCACAACAATGCCGGCATCGAGGGCAAGCTCGCGCCGACCGCCGAATACGACGAGGACATGTTCGACACCGTCATGGCGGTGAATGTCCGCGGCGTCTTCCTCGGCCTGCGCCACGTGCTGCCGGTCATGCTGAAGCAGGGCAAGGGCGCGGTGGTCAATACCGCCTCCATCGCCGGCATGGTCGGCACCGCCGGCATGCCGGCCTATGTCGCCTCCAAGCACGCGGTGATGGGCCTGACCAAGGTCGCCGCCGCCGAGGTCGGCAAGTCCGGCATCCGCGTCAACGCCATCTGCCCCGGCCCGATCGACACCCGCATGGTCCAGGACCTCGCCAAGCAGGTCTCGCCGAACAACCCCGGCGCGGTGCAGGAACGCTACGGCGCCAGCCTGCCGCTCGGCCGCTACGGCACCGCGGACGAGGTGGCAAACCTGGTGCTGTTCCTGCTGTCCGACCTCGCCAGCAACATCACCGGCGCGCAATACCCGATCGACGGCGGCCGCACCGCGGCCCCGGCCGGCGTGTCGGCGCCTGTGGTGGAGTAAGCAAGACCAGGGGGCTCTGCCCCCTGGACCCCCGCCAAAGGCTCGCCTTTGGAATCCATCCATTTGTTTGGGAGTGCAAGGGGGGCCAACCGAGACCTTGCAAGGGCGCGATTGGCCCCCCTTGCACTCCCAAACCAAGTAGCGGGTTCTAAGGGCGAGCCCTTAGCGGGGTCCAGGGGCAGCGCCCCTGGCCTTCCTTCCTTCCCCCACATTGCATCCGGCCGAGGCCCGTTCCATCCTGTGTCCCTCAAGACGGGGGACGGGAAAGAATGTCGGAACACGGCGAAGTAACCGGCGGCGCCACATGGCCGGATGAGCTCTACGATCTGCTGCGCGCCAACGGCGTCACCCAGTTCGCCTACGTGCCCGATGCCGGCCACAAGGTGCTGATCAACCGTTCGCTGGCCGACCCCGACGCCCATTCCATCTCGCTCACCACCGAGGAGGAAGGCGTGGCGCTGGCGGCTGGCGCCGATCTTGGTGGCGGGCGGGCCGTATTGCTTATGCAGTCCTCCGGCGTTGGTAACTGTATCAACATGCTCTCGCTCACCGCGGGCGGGCGGTTTCCGTTCCTGACCTTCGTTTCCATGCGCGGCGATTTCGGCGAGGGCAATCCCTGGCAGTTCCAGATGGGCCAGGCGACGCAGAAGGTGCTGGAAGCGATGGGCGTGATCGTCGTGCGCGCCAACGAGCCGCACGAGGTCATCCAGGTCGCGAGCGCCGCCATCACGATGGCCTTTCAATCCGGCATGGCGGTTGCCGTGCTGCTCAGCCAGCGCCTGATCGGCGCCAAGAAATTCTAAGCGGGAGCGGCACAGATGGCCCAGCACAAGCGTATTCAGAATTCCAATCAGCCCGCCGCCGTGCTCGATCGCCAGCAGGCGGTGCCGGCGCTGATCCCCAACCCCACGGATTTCCTCGTCGTCGGCGGCCTGGCCGGCGCGGCGCAGGAGCTTTGCGCGCTGACCAATGACGGCCCGAACGTCTACGGCCTCGGCGGCGCCATGGGGGCGGCGACGATGATGGGCCTCGGGCTGGCTCTGGCCCAGCCGCACCGGCGCGTGCTGGCGATCACCGGCGACGGCGAGTTGTTGATGAGCCTGGGTTCGCTGGCCACCTGCGCGGTGCTGAACCCGCCGAACCTGCGCATCGTCTGCGTCGATAACGGCCATTACGGCGAGACCGGCAACCAGGACAGCCACACCGGCCTCGGCGTGCAGCTCGACAAGATCGCCGCCGGCTCCGGCATTCCCATCGTGTTCACCGTCAACACCGAGGCCGACATTCCCGAGGCCCGCAAGATCCTCAACGCGGAAACCGGTCTCTGCTTCATCCTCATGCGGGTAAAGGACGGCCCGGCCCTGCGGGTGCAGCGCAGCCTCGACCCCGCCTTCACCCGCAACCGCTTCCGCATGGCCCTGCTCGGCAGGCCGTAACTTGATCGCGTCAGGAGACATCACATGCCCGAAAGTCCGGTTGGCAGCCTAAGCACCGAAGTTCAGATGCCGCTGTCGCGCATCACCGTGCTCGACCTCACCCTGGCCCGCGCCGGTCCCACCTGCGTGCGCCATCTGGCCGATTGGGGAGCCAACGTCATCCGCATCGAACCACCGGACACCGGTGGGGAGGATGTCGCCGGCGCCCGCCACGGCTTCGACTTCCAGAACCTGCACCGCAACAAGCGCGCCATCCGGCTGAACCTGAAGGATCCCGAGGGTCACGCCGCGTTCATGAAGCTGGTCGCCACCGCGGACGTCATCATCGAGAACATGCGCGCGGCGGTGAAGCACCGGCTGAAGGTCTCGTTCGACGACGTGAAGCAGGTCAATCCGCGCATCGTCTACGGCAGCATCTCCGGCTTCGGCCAGGACGGCCCATACGGCCCGCGCGCCGGGGTCGATCAGATCGCGCAGGGCATGGGCGGGCTGATGTCCATCACCGGCCTGCCCGGCCAGGGCCCGGTGCGCGTCGGCATTCCGATCGCCGACCTCACCGCCGGCAATCTGCTCGCACTCGGCGTGATGACCGCCCTGTTCGACCGGGAGAAGACCGGCGTCGGCCGCTGGGTCACCACCTCGCTGCTGGAAGCGCAGATCTTCATGCTGGATTTCCAGGCATCCCGCTGGCTGATCGCCAAGGAAGTGGCGCCGCAGGCCGGCAACGACCACCCGACCGGCATCCCAACCGGCGTTTTCCCCACCTCCGACGGCCATATCAACATCGCCGCCAGCTCCGCCAGGCTGTGGGAGCGCTTCTGCGACACGATCCAGAAGCCGGAATGGAAGGAAAAGGCCGAATGGAAAACCCAGAAGGGCCGCAGCACGGACCGCAAGGCCATCAACGCCACCATCGGTGAGGTGACGAAAACAAAATCGGCCAATCACTGGATCGAGTTGTTCGAGGAGGCCGGTATTCCCTGCGGCCCGATCTACACCATCGACCAGGTCTTCGCCGATCCGCAGGTGCAAGCATCTCGGCATGGCCCGCAAGATGCAGCACCCGACACTCGGCACCGAGGAAGTGGTCGCCTCCGCGATCAACATCTCCGGCTATTCCAAGGATATCCGGCTGCCCACGCCGGATGCCGGCACCTCCACCGACGACGTGCTCCGCTCCGTCGGCTACACCGATGAACAACTCGCCGATATGCGCAAGAAAGGCGTTATCTGACCATGAGCGATCTTCTCAGCCACGCCACCGATGCCCGCGCCAAGGGCAAGATGCTCGGCGGCAGAATAGACGGCGTCGGGCTGCTGGTGTTCAACCAGCCGGAAAAGCGCAACGCCATGTCGGTGGAGATGTGGGACGGCATGGTGGAGATCCTGGAGGGGTTCGCCGCCGATGACAGCATACGCTGCGTGATCATGACCGGCGCCGGCGACAAGGCCTTCGTCAGCGGCGCCGATATCAGCCAGTTCGAGAAACAGCGCAGCAACGCCGACGCCCAGCAGGAATACAACCGCCTGACCACGGCCGGGCGGGAGAAGCTGGCCAGCTTCCCCAAGCCGGTGATCGGGCGCATCCGCGGCTTCTGCATGGGCGGCGGCCTCGGCATCGCCATGCAGGCGGATATCCGCATCGCCGCCGATGACGGCCAGTTCGGCATCCCCGCCGCCCGGCTGTCGATCGCCTATGGCTTCGACATGATCCGCAAGCTGACCGACCTCGTCGGCCCCGCCCATGCCCGGATGATCCTGTACACCGGGGAGCGGATCGGCGCGAAGGAGGCCGAGCGCATCGGCCTGGTCAACCGCACCGTGCCGGTGGCCGAACTGGACGAGCAGCCGTGCTGAAGATCGCCAGCACCATCGCGGTCAACGCGCCGCTGTCCATCCGGTCCTCCAAGCTCGGCGTCGCCGCCGCCATGCAGGACCCGGCGGAGCGCGACATGGCGGGCCTGGCGGCCATTTCCGCGCAATGCTTCGACAGCGAGGACTACAAGGAAGGCCGCACGGCATTCATGGAAAAGCGGGCGCCGGTGTTCAAGGGAAGATAGGTTCGCGCGGCAGGCAACGGAACCGCGCCGGCGGCCGGGACACCAAGCGTAAATCCAGGGCGCGGGGCCTATCACGATTTTGTGATATTACTACGCAGGGTTGAAATTCTCGTTCCCTTTGCGCCAGTTGTCGCTTACGTTACCTGAAGAATTGTCGGGTTATTCTAACTTATGAGACAAGCGGGGCTGCTGGCGCGGCAAACGCGGCTCCCGTTCGTGCGAGAACCGGCCAGAGACACAATGGCCCGACACATGAGCCAATTGAGGAAGACATGAAACTTGCGATTGCAGCCACATTGCCCGCATTCCTGGTGCTTGCGCCGGCCGCCAATGCGCTGACGATCAACCCGATCTTCGACAGCACGGTCACCAGTTCCGCGTACGCGTCGCAGATCGAAGCCGGCTTCAGGACGGCCGCCTCGGTTTTCACCAGCAACGTCACCAGCAACATCACCGTCAACATCAATGTCAGCTGGGGCTACGTCGCCGGCCAGTCGCTGGGGGCGTACGGCCTCGGCGCAAGTTCGGACTACTATTACCAGGGCCTCCCCGGCTCCTGGATCCAGTCCTGGCTGACCAACGCCGCATATTCCTCCACGGCCACCGCGGCGGAAAAGAAGTCGGTGAACTATCTCGCCGCGGCAGTCAGGGCTGATTCCCAATATGCGTTCATGCTGCCGACCGCCGAAGCCAAGGCGCTGGGCCTGGTGAATGCCACCGCCGGCCTGGACGGGTATGTCGGCTTCGGCAGCGCGTTGAAATATACGTTCAGCGGCCAGGTCCAAACCGGAACCTACGATTTCGTCGCCGTCGCCCAGCATGAGATCGAGGAAGTGCTCGGCCGGGTTTCCGGCATCACGCCATACGGGACCACCTATCTCACGCCGTTCGACCTGTTCCGCTATACCGCACCCGGTGTCTCCACCACGTCGTCCACCGCCCTTAGCTATTTCTCGATCGATGGTGGCGTCACGAAGTTGGCCACCTTCAACAATTACGGCACCGGCGATCGCGGCGACCTCAATGGCGCCACCGCCGACGTCGACAACGCCTACCTCAGCGCCGGGCAGACCAACTACGTGCTGCAGAACGATTTCACCATTCTCGACGTTCTGGGCTACCGGTCCACACCCGGCGCCACGACCATCCCGACCCTGGCCTCCACACAGCTGAGGGTCGCCCATCTGGCGGTGCCGGAGCCGGCTTCCCTTTCCCTGCTAGCCGCCGGGCTGTTTGGCCTCGGTCTCGCCGTCCGCCGCCACCGCCGCGCCTGAGCCCGGGCCGGTGGCCGCTCCCCTGCGCCCTGTCAGAAGCGCAGGGTCAGGGAACGCCGCCCTGGCGCTCCGCCAGCCAGCGCAGGAAGCCGGCCAGTTCCGCCGACCGGTGCGGCTTCTCCCAGGGACCGGTCAACCGGACCCCGATCTCCGGCGGCGGCTCGACCGCGGGATGCATCACCACGCGCAAATCCAGCTGATGGCCGCCAAGCCCGGCTGAGCCGGAGATCTCGGCCGTGCCGGCGGTGCCCGCAAGCGCGCCTTCCTGCAGCGCGAGCGTGCCGTTCTGCGCCTCGGCACGGATGGTCAGCCGGTCGAAATTCGTCACCCCTTCCGACAGCGCCGCGCGCAGTGCCGCCTCGGTCGCCGCCCGTGTGCGCGGATCGGCGGCTGCCACCGCATGTGTCACGCGGAACAGGTCGAAGCCACTCAGCACGCCGTGCGCAACGTCCAGTTTCATGCCGCCCGACAGCGTCGTCAGCATCGCCGCCAGGCTATGGCCGGCCGCGCTCAGATCCGCCGACGCGTTCACCTTCCCCGCGAGCAGGTCGAGCGGACGGCCGCTCGGGACGGCGGAAGGCCTGGCGATCGCATCCGCCAGCGCCGCCGTCAGCGACGCCGTCGGCGGCTCGGCGGCGGCATTCACGGTCAGCGTGCCACTCAGCGCGCCGCCATTCAGCGAGGCGGTGAACGGCTGGATCCGCAGCACCCCATCCGTAAGCTCCACCGAGCCGGCCGCCTGCGTCAGCACCGGCTCGCGCGCCACCAGCACCTGGCGCGCGCTCACCGGCACGTTCGCCCGCCAGCCGCGCAGCAGCGCCAGGGGCAAAGGGCTGGTATCCTGCCAGTCCGGCGCCGGCAGGGTCAGCGTATCCGTCTGGATATGCCCGCCGAGCGACGGCTGCGCCCCGGCCAGATCCAATGCCAGCGACGCGTTCAGCCGCAGCAGCCCCGCCGTCAAATCCAGCAAGTCCACCCCAATCCGGCCGACCTGCAGGCTGGGGGCCTGCCCCACTGGAACCTGCCCCACTGGCGCCTGGGCGCCGGAAACCTGGGCGATCACCGACAACGACCCCTCGCCCAGCCAGGCTTCCGCCCCGGGCATGCCAAGCAGCGCCAGGAGCCGCGGCGCGCCGGGATGACGAAGCGTCACCGGCCCCGACCATTTTCCGCTACGCAGGTCGACGACCGGCTCCGCCTCCAGCCGCGCATCGGCCATGTCCAGCGCCAGCTTCAGCCCCAGCGCATCCGCCGGTCCGGCCAGTTGCGCGCTCAGCACGGCCGGGCCGCGCCAGAACGCCTCCGCTGGCCGCCATGCCGGCGGGACCAGATCGGCCAGGGCGGAAGCGTCGTCGGTGGTCGCCTGCAGCTTCCCCTCGGTCAGCCGCCCGCCGTCCGCGACCGTTCCGGAGGCGACGACATGCACGCCGCGAACGGTCGCCTCCAGCTGGCGCAGCGTCACCCGCCCCACGCCCGAGGCCGGCGTGGCTCCGGTCGGCGGCGCGCCTCCCTGCGGGACGGCGCCCGGCACGGGCTGAACCGGCGGCTGTGCCGGCGCCGGCGCCGGTACGGGCGCCTGCAAAGCCGCATCCAGCAACAGCGACCGGATCGTCTCCCCGCGCAACCGCGCCACGGGTGCCCGCAGACGCAGATCGACATCGAAACCACGACCCGGTGCCCCCTGGTTCGTCGGCGGCCCGGACAGCCAGGGATCCAGATCCAGCGCCGACAGTTCCAGGGACGCCGCGATCGCCGGCCCGCTGCCAGGCGTTCCGGCGGCGGTGTTCCCAGCGGCAGCTACCCGCGATCGGGGCCAGAGCCGCAGTTCACCGTTCATCGCCGCGCCGTCCAGTGATCCCTCGATACGGTCCAGGGCCAGCAATCCGGGCTCGGCGACCGCGTGGGCGCGGAAATCCGTGCTCGCCAGTACACCCGCGGGCAACTCGGGGAGCAGCCGCAGGCCGGCGCCATCCAGCCAACGCAGAACGTCGCGCAGCCGCGGCGCGGCCAGCCGCACATTGCCTTCAAAGCGCGGACGGGCCGGATCGCTGCGTTGCACCACCCCGTCCAGGCTCAGATCCGCCTCGCCTGGCAGCCGAACCGCCAAACGGTGCAGCACGACCTGCCCCCGCATGAGCTCCATCGCGGTGGAAAAATCGCGCATCAGCCCGCCGCCGAACGCCACCGCCTCCGCCTTCAATTGCAGCCCGACCGTCAGCCCTACGCCGGCACGGCCCGTCCCCAGGCGGCCCAGCAGCGCCACCCAGGGATCGATGTCCAGGCGTGGCGTGGACAGGCTGGCATCCAGGTGCAGATCCGGCGCCAGCCGCAACGAGGCGCCGCCGGTCAGCGTCGCCGCGCCGTTCGGCCCGGTCAGATCCAGGCTCAGGTCGTCGAAGCGTGCCTGCTCCCCGACGGCCTTCACCGAAGCGGCGAACCTGAAGGCCCCAGCGGCGGGTGCCCCGGCCGTCGGTCCGATCACCTGCGCCAGATCGGGGCCGGTGACATCGACCTGCCCGGTCAGACCGCCATCGGCGGCCAACTGGCCGACGAAGCCGCCGGAAACCCCCGCCAGGGGTTGCTCCGCGTCCATTCTCAGATTGAGCCCGGATGCGCCGTCCGCGCCGGCGGCGGTCAGCCGGGCGGAAAAGCGGACCGGCTGGTCGCCGATCCGGCCCTTGCCGACGGAGATCAGGCCGCCGGCATCGGTCGTCTCCAGCGTGGCGTCGATCTGGTCAAGCACCAGCCCGCCGACATGCAGCCGGCCCTTTTCGATCCGCGCGGAAAACGCGCTCAGCCAGTACCGGCGGCCAGTCGGCCAGTTCACCGTGCCGCAGCGGCCAATCCACCGACAGGTCCGGCCCGCTCAGCGCCAGTTCGCGCGCGTCCACCCGCCCGGCCAGCAGCGGCAGCGGCGCCACCCGCAGCCGCAGCGCCTTGACCGTCAGCGCGGGCGCGCCCCGGGCCTCCCCGGAGGTGCCGCCGGCCACCACCACGTCCGCCGCGGTCAGCTCGGTCTCCGGCAGCAGGGACAGCGTGATCGGCCCGGCGATGGTGACCGGACGCCCCAGCGTGACGCTGGCGAGCGATTCGATCGTGCCGCGATAGCGGTTCCAGTCCAGCCGCCCCGGTACCTGCCACGCGGCCAGCAGCGCCAGCGCGATCAGCGCGGCCAGGGAGGCCAGCAGAAGGCGAACGGCCCGCATGTCAGTCCGACACGCCCGAACCGGCCGCGCCGTAGCCGCCGCCGCCGGGCGTCTCGATCACGAACGCATCGCCGGCCAGCAGTTCGGCGCTGTCCGTGCCGGTCAGGATCTCGTGCGTGCCGTCGGCCCGCTCCACCCATTGCCGCCCGGCCGCGCCGTCCTCGCCGCCCGCCAGCCCGAACGGCGCGACGTTGCGGCGGGAGGCGACGATCACCGCCGTCATCGGCTCCAGGAAACGGATGCGCCGAACCGAACCGTCGCCGCCGCGCCATTGCCCCTCGCCGCCGGAGAAGCGGCGGATGGCGAAGTCCTCCAGACGCACGGGATAGCGCAGCTCGAGCACTTCAGGGTCGGTCATGCGGGTGTTGGTCATGTGCGTCTGCACCGCCGATGTGCCGTGAAATCCAGGTCCGGCGCCGGTGCCGCCGCAGATGGTTTCGTAGTACTGGCGCGTGGCGTCGCCGAACAGGAAATTGTTCATCGTCGCCTGCGAACAGGCGATGGCGCCGAGCGCGCCGAACAGGGCGTTGCAGGTCGCCTGCGACACCTCGGTGTTGCCCGCCACCACCGCAGCACCGGGATGCGGGGCAAGGAAGCTGCCATCCGGAACGATCAGCCGGATCGGTTTCAGGCAGCCATCATTGAGCGGAATGTCGTCGCCCACCAGGCAGCGGAACACGTACAGCACCACCGCCCGGGTCACGGCCGGCGGCGCGTTGAAATTGCCGTCCCGCTGCGCCGAGGTGCCGGTAAAATCCACCGTCGCGCTGCGGCTCGCCTGGTCCACCGTCACCGCCACGCGCAGCTTGGCGCCGTCGTCCATGGTGTAGACGAACGAGCCGCTGCCGATCCGCGCCAGCACGCGGCGCACGCTCTCCTCGGCATTGTCCATCACGTGGCGCATGTAGGCGGCGACCGTTTCCCAGCCGAACTGGGCCACGACGCGGCCAAGCTCCTGCACGCCCTTCTCGTTCGCCGCCACCTGCGCCTTGATGTCGGCGACGTTCACGTCCGGGCTGCGCGCGGGGTATTTCGCGCCGTTCAGCAGCGCACGGAACTCCGCCTCGCGGAATTCCCCGCCATCCACCAGCAGGAAATCGTCGATCACCACGCCCTCTTCTTCCAGCGTGCGGGAGACGGGCGGGGTGGAGCCGGGGGTGATGCCGCCGATATCGGCATGGTGCCCGCGCGATGCCGACAAAGAACCGGATACTGGTTCCGTCCGTATCGAACACCGGCGTGATCACGGTCACATCCGGCAGATGGGTGCCGCCGTTGAACGGGTTGTTCAGCGCCACCACGTCGCCCGGCTTCAGGCTGGCGCCGCGCGCATGGAGCACGGTGCGCACGCTCTCGCCCATCGCGCCGAGATGCACCGGCACATGCGGCGCGTTGGCGACCAGATTGCCCGCGGCATCGAAGATCGCGCAGGAGAAATCCAGCCGTTCCTTGATGTTCACGCTCATGGACGTGTTCTGCAGCACCGCCCCGGTCTGCTCGGCCACGTTCATGAACAGGTTGTTGAACAACTCCAGCAGCACCGGATCGGGCCGGTCGCTGCCGGCCGGCACACGGCGCGCCTGCGGCACGGTGCGGCGCAGCTTCATGTGGTCGCGCGCGGTGATCTCCGCCGCCCAGCCGGGCTCGATCACGGTGGTGGCGTTCGCCTCGCGCACCAGCGCCGGGCCGGCGATCACGTCGCCGGCGAGCAGCGCGGTGCGCTCATAGACCGGCGCGATGTGCGCGGCGCCGCCGGTGAACACCGACACGGTATCGATCACCTCCGGCGAGCCATCGCGGCGCGCGGGCAGCCGCGTTTCGCTCACGCTCTCGCCGGACGCAACCGCCTCCACCGCCACCGCCTCCACCACCAGTGCGCGGCCGGGGGTGGCGAAGCCGAAGCGGGCGCGGTGGGCAGCGGTAAATTCCGCAACCACAGCGTCCGGTTCCTGCAATGCGACGATCAGCGCCGCCTCGGTGCCGGCGTAGCGCAGATGCAGCTGCCGGTGCACGACGATGCCGCCGGCGTCCGCCCCCTGCGCCACCAGCGCCTGCGCCGCCTCGGCGGCCAGCCGGTCTGCGACGGCAAGGAACTCGGGCATCTCATGCGCGGTCAGCGGCAATTCCACCGCCTGTTCGCGCAACGCGGTCTGGTCGGCCAGCCCCATGCCATAGGCCGACAGCACGCCGGCATAGGGGTGGATGAACACCGTCTCCATGCCCAGCGCGTCCGCCACCAGGCACGCATGCTGGCCACCGGCGCCGCCGAAGCAGTTCAGCGCGAAGCGGGTGACGTCGTGGCCCTTCTGCACCGAGACCTGCTTGATCGCGTTCGCCATGTTGGCCACCGCGATCGACAGGAACCCTTCCGCCACTTCCCGGGGGTCGCGCTGCTCGCCGGTTGCCTGCGCGATCTCGTGCGCCAGGGCGGCGAACTTCTCGCGCACGATGTCGGCGTCCAGCTTCGCGTCGCCGCCCGGCCCGAAGATCGCCGGAAAATGCCGCGGCTGGATCTTGCCGACACAGACATTGGCGTCCGTCACCGTCAGCGGTCCACCGTTGCGATAGCAGGCCGGCCCCGGCCGCGCGCCGGCGCTGTCCGGGCCGACGCGGTAGCGCGAACCGTCGAAATGCAGGATCGACCCGCCGCCGGCCGCGACCGTATTGATCGCCATCATCGGCGCGCGCATGCGCACGCCGGCCACCTCGGTCTCGAATGCCCGCTCGAACGCCCCGGCATACAGCGCGACGTCGGTCGAGGTGCCGCCCATGTCGAAGCCGATGATCCGATCGAGCCCGGCCATCGCCGCCGTGCGCGCCGCGCCGACGATGCCGCCGGCCGGCCCGGACAGGATCGCGTCCTTGCCCTGGAAGCTTTTTGCCTCGGTCAGGCCGCCATTGGACTGCATGAAATACAGCCGCACGCCGTTCAGTTCGCCCGCCACCTGCGCGACGTAGCGCGACAGGATCGGCGACAGATAGGCATCCACCACGGTGGTGTCGCCGCGCGGCACCAGCCGCAGCAGCGGGCTGACGGCATGGCTGGCGGAAACCTGGGCGAACCCGGCCTCGCGCGCCAGTTCCGCCAGCCGCGCCTCATGGGCGGGATATTTCCAGGCATGCATCAGCACGATGGCGCAGGCCGCGATCCCCTTGGCGCGGGCGGCGGCGAAGGCCGCGCGCGCATGCGCCTCGTCCAGCGTCTCGATTTCCTCGCCGTCCACGCCGACGCGGCCGCCGATCTCCACCACGTCCTCGTACAGCAATGACGGCAATGTGATTGCCAGGTCGAACAGCAGCGGGCGCGCCTGGTTGCCGATGCGCAGGATGTCGGCAAAACCGCGATTGACCACCAGCAGCGTGCGGTCGCCCTTGCGCTCCAGCAGCGCGTTGGTGGCGACGGTGGTGCCCATCTTCACCGCCTCGATCGTGCCGGCCGGGATCGGCGCATCGGCGGCAATGCCCAGCACGCCCTTGATGCCGGCGATGGCGGCATCGGCATAGCGCGACGGATTCTCGCTCAGCAGCTTGTGGGTGGACAGGTTTCCGGCCGGATCCCGCGCGACGATGTCGGTGAAGGTGCCGCCGCGATCGATCCAGAACTGCCACATGAAACCCACTCCGCCTGCTCAACCCGGCCCATTCCCGGCCGTGGCGCTCAAGGACAACGGCGCGGCTTCGCACGCAAGCCTTTATCGTTGATTTTGTGGCGCGGGACGCGCCGGGCGATTTTGTGGCGCGGGACGCGCCGGGCGGTTTTGTGGCACTCGGCCGCACGACAGGCTAACCTCGGCCCAAACGGAGGAGCCACCGATGGACACTCACACTGCCGTGCAGGCGATCGCCGGGCTGAAGCGCCCCACCGGCCTGCCCTTCCGCCTCGGCAAGATCGGCCATGTCGCGCTCTATGTGTCCGACATCGGGCGCTCGGCCCGGTTCTACACGGAGATACTCGGCTTCAGCATTTCCGACGTGTACGAGGACGACATGATGCCCGGCGGCGCGGTGTTCCTGCGCCTGAACCCCGACCATCACGGCATCGCCCTGTTCAAGGCCAGCGGCGACAATCCCGCCGGCTCCGGGCTGCACCACACCGCCTTCGAGGTTGCGACCCTTGATGAGGTGGTGCGTGCCCGCGAGCACCTGCGCGCCCACAACGTGCCGATCGATTTCGACGGCCGCCGGCGCGCCGGCGTGCAGATCGCGGTGGAGTTCCGCGACCCGGACGGCCACCGGCTGGAGATCTACTGGGGCATCGACCAGATCGGCAGCGACGGCCGCGCCCGCCCGGCGGCGGAATGGAAAGGTGCGAAAAGCCTGGAGGCGGCGATCGCCGATCCCGTCATCGGCCAGGACACCACGCTTGCCGATCCATCGCTGCTGGAGGGCTGAGCCGATCCGCCTCCCCGTTCTGTTCCCGTCAACGCCTGTGTGCTAGACGCCGTGCATGGCAACCTGGGGCAAAATCATCGGCGGCATGGCGGGCTTCGCCATGGGTGGTCCGCTCGGCGCGATGTTCGGCGCGGCACTCGGCCACGCCGCCGACAGCGGCGCGTTCACGGGTGGCTTCACCGGTGGTTTCCAGACCTCGCGCCTCGGCTTCAACCCGTTCGTCCAGCAGGGCATGGGCTGGAACCCGGCCGGCATCGCGGCGCTGTTCGGCCGGCGCGACCAGCTGTTCGCCATCGGCGTGGTGGTGCTGTCGGCCAAGCTCGCCAAATGCGATTCCAGCGTGAACCGGGCCGAGATCGACGCCTTCAAGCGGCATTTTCGCATTCCCCCGGAAGCCCAGCAGGACATCGGCCGGCTGTTCGACGAGGCCCGCGACAGCGCGGACGGCTTCGAGAATTTCGCCGACCAACTGGGCGAGGCATTCGCCGACAACCGCCTGATGCTGGAGGACGTGCTGGTCGCGCTGTTCGCCATCGCCCGGGCCGATGCGCCGGTGAACAACGCCGAGGCGGCGTTCCTGCGCCGCGTGCATAGCGGCTTCGGCCTCGACCAGACCGCCTGGGACCGCGCCCGCGACGGCATCGCCCGGCCGCAGATGTCGGACGAGCCGGATGCCTATGGCGTGCTCGGCACCACCCGGGACGCTTCGGACGACGAACTGCGCGCCACCTGGAAGCGGCTGATGCGGGAAAACCACCCCGACAGCCTTGCCGCCCGCGGGGTGCCGCCGGCCTTCATCGCCAGCGCCACCGAGAAGGTGGCGAGGATCAACGCCGCCTGGGACAGGATCAAGCGCGAGCGGGGCTTGTGAGCCTCGACGTGATCGACCTGCCGAGCCCCAACCACGACGAGCGCCCTCACGACGAGCCGATCGACATGCTGATCCTGCACTACACCGGCATGCAGACCGGCCAGGCCGCCATCGACCGGCTGCGCAACGAGGAAGCCAGGGTCTCGTCGCACTACGTGGTGGAGGAGGACGGCACGATCTTCCGCCTGGTGCCCGAGGACCGCCGCGCCTGGCATGCCGGCATATCCTACTGGCGCGGCCACGAGGCGCTGAACGGCCGTTCGGTCGGCGTCGAAATCGTCAATCCCGGCCACGAATGGGGGTATCGCGACTTTCCGGCCCTGCAGATGGCGGCGGTTTGCGATCTTTGCCTGGAGATCCTCTCCCGCCACCCCATCCCGGCCCGCAACGTGGTCGCGCACAGCGACGTGGCGCCGGACCGCAAGGAAGATCCCGGCGAGAAATTCGACTGGCAAGGCCTGGCGCGCAACGGCGTCGGCCTCTGGCCGCACGACATGCCGCCCCTGGGCTTCGGCGGCGCGACCCATGGCGAGGCACGCGACGCCGCCAGCTTGCGGCCGGTTCGCAGCGCGTTGGCCGCGATCGGCTACAAAATCGCCCCGGAAGGCCCGCTCGACCCCGGGTTATCCACCGTGCTGCGCGCCTTTCAGCGCCACTGGCGGCCCGAGGCCATCACCGGCCGGGCCGATGCCGGCACCCTGGCCCGCCTGCTCGCGGTCACCAACCTTGCTGACCGGCCCCAACCGCGGCATGGCGGCTAAGCCCAACCGCCGCATGGCGGCTAAACCCAACCGCCGCATGGCGGCGAGGCATTGACCTGACGCACCCGCGCGCGCATTTGACTCCTGCCAGACGGCTGGACGGCCGCTGATGTGCTCCGCTTTCGCCCGCCGGTTCGCGGGGGTGGCGGAAAGCATTGGAGGAAAGTCCGGGCTCCACGGAAATACGGTGCCGGCTAACCGCCGGCGGGGGCGACCCCAGGGAAAGTGCCACAGAAAACAAACCGCCGGTTCCGGCCTTCCAGAGATGGATCGTTCGCAACAGGCAAGGGTGAAACGGTGCGGTAAGAGCGCACCGCGCCCCCGGTAACGGGGGCGGCAGGGTAAACCCCACCGGGAGCAAGACCGAATAGGGGCGGCCGGCGGCGCGCTTATGGGAAACCATGGGCCGCGTGACGCAAGGGCATTTCCGCCCTGTCGCCCGGGTTGGTCGCGCGAGGCGCGCCGCGAGGCGCGTCCCAGAGGAATGGCCGTCCAACGCGGACATGGCGACATGCGCCGCGCGGACAGAACCCGGCTTACAGGCCGTCTGGCAACCTTTCCTCCCTTGCTTCCGAGGTCCGAAAATAACTATCCACACACTTACCCACAGGGAGCGCCGATTTCGTTAAGCCTTTGAGGACAGCCAAAAAATGCCGCCAAAATCGGCGTCGATACCGGAATTTCCCTTGAATTCCCAAACAGGCCCATGCTATCCCATGAACTCCCAGGGCGACGGTGTTCGTACGCCCCGGTTCATGCATGCACGGCGCTGCCCCGACGGATCATCGGACAGCGTCTTGAGAAAGAAGGGGCGGGCCGGGCCGGATGACCCATTTTCTGGGAACCCATCAGAGCAGGCTGGACGCCAAGGGACGGGTTTCCGTGCCCGCGCCGTTCCGGGCCGCGCTGCGGGCCGGCGCTGAAACCGCAACGATGATCCTGCGCCCCTCCCATCAGCTCGCCTGCATCGAGGCCTGGCCGCACGCGGTGTTCGACGCGCTCGCCGCCCCGCTCGAGCAGTTCGATGTGTTCAGCGACACGCAGAACGATCTGGCAACGACCCTGTATGCCGACGCGACGCCGCTGGAGGCCGACAAGGAGGGCCGCATCGTGCTGCCCGAGCGTCTGCTGCGCCATGCCGGCATCAGCGACGTGCTGGAATTCATGGGCGTCGGCAAGATCTTCCAGATCTGGCACCCCGAAGCCGCCGAGCGCCGCCGCGCCGAGGCGCGCGAGCGCGTGCGCAGCGGCAATCTGACGCTGCCTGGGACACACGGGGCTGGGACACACGGGGCCGGGACCCACGGGGCTGGAAGCCCGCCCCGATGACCGGTCATATCCCCGTGATGCTGGCCGAGGTCCTGCAAACGCTGACCCCGCGCGCCGGCGCCGCCTATCTGGACGCCACCTTCGGCGGCGGCGGCTACAGCGCGGCCATCCTTGAAGCCGCCCCCTGCACCCTGTGGGCGATCGACCGCGACGCGGAGGCGATCGCCCGCGGTGCCAGCCTCGCCGCCCGCTTCCCCGGCCGGCTGCATCTGCTGCAGGGCAATTTCGGCAACATGCTGAACCTGCTCGCCGAGCAGGGCGTCAGCCAGCTGGACGGCGTGGTGCTGGATCTGGGCGTCTCGTCCTTTCAGCTCGACGACGCGGCGCGCGGCTTTTCCTTCCGCACCGACGGCCCGCTCGACATGCGCATGGGCCAGGAAGGGCCGACTGCCGCCGATCTGGTCAACACCCTGCCGGAAACCGAGATCGCCGACATCCTCTATGAGTTCGGCGAGGAGCGCGCCTCGCGCCGGATCGCCAAGGCCATCGTCGCGGCGCGCGACATCGCGCCGATCGAGACCACTTTGCGGCTGGCCGAGATCGTTCGTTCCGTGCTGCCGCCGGACCGTTCCGGCAACCATCCGGCCACCCGCAGCTTCCAGGCGCTGCGCATCCGGGTGAACGACGAACTCGGCGAAATCGAGCGCGCCCTGGCCCAGGCCGCCGAATTGCTGGCGCCCGGTGGCCGGCTGGTGGTGGTGTCGTTCCATTCCCTCGAAGACCGCATCGTCAAGCGCTTCATGACCGGGGCCACCGGACGCACCCCGGCGCCGTCGCGTCATTCCCCGTCGAGCCTGACCGCCCGCGCCGCGGCCGATTTCCGGCTGCTGACCCACAAGGCGCTACGGCCTGGCGACATGGAGACGGCCCGGAACCCGCGCGCACGCAGCGCCCGGCTGCGGGCGATGGAACGAATCGAAAGACAGGCGATATTGCCGGCGGAGACCCTCACACCATGATCCGTCCCTTCACCCTTATCTGCATGCTGCTCGCCTGCGGCTCCGGTTTGTACTTGTATCAAACCAAGCATCGCGTGCGGCTGCTCGACCGGGACATCGCCCAGGTGGTGCAGGAGACCTCCGCCGCGCGGGACCGCGCCGGCGTGCTGCGCACCGAATGGACCCTGCTGAACGATCTGGAACGGCTGCGCTCGCTGTCGGACCAGTATCTGCAACTGCGCCCGGTGGCGCCGGGGCAGTTCACCACGATGGCGGACCTGGCCAGCCGCCTGCCCGCGCCGCGCGCGCCGCAGCCTGATCCGGATCCTGCGCCCACGGCTTCGTCGGCGTTGATGTCGGAAGCCGCGCCCACCCCGACCGATCCTGCCACGGCCGATGCCGGCGCGGCCCCGGCCGGCGAGACGACCGCCGAGGCCGCCGACCTGCCGACGCCGCCGGTACCCCCGCCGGCCGCACCCCATCCGGTGCAGATGGCGTCTGCCCAGGGACTGGGGACCCAGGGAGTGGCGGCCCAAACCATGGCGTCCCAGGGCATGGCCAAGGAGATCGCGCGCGAAGCCGCCGCGAAGGCCGCCGCGCGCGCGACCGCCGAGGCCGCGCTGGCCCGGGCCGCGGAACGCCGCCAGCTCGCCGAAGCCGTCAGCCGCGCCCAGGCAGCGTCCCAGTTGGCGTCCCGGCCCGTCGCTACCGCGCCCGTTGCCAGAGCCTCCATCGCCACCGCGTCCGCTGCCAGGGCGGCCACCCCGACCTATGGCGCGTCCCACGCCTACACGACGCCATCCGCCTACACCCCGCCGCAAACGTCCTCGCTCGGCATGGCGGCGCGCACGATGCTGCCCCCGCCGGTGCCGGTATCGGCCTACCAGGTACCAGAGCCCTAATTGACCGGCGAACCAACCAGCTACGGTCCGCCGCCCGGCGCGCCCTCGCCCGATTCCGCGCCGCGCGGCCTGCCCGCTCGGCGGGCCGGCGCGCCGCGCGGCGGCGCCGTGCCGATGATGGAGGACGTACGCGTCACCGCGCCCGACCTGCACCGCCGCGCCGCGCTGGAATTGACCCGCGGCCGGCTGGTCTTCGCCGCCTGCGGCTTCGCCCTGCTGTTCCTCGCCGTGGCGCTGAAGCTCGCGGACGCCACCATCGTCCAGCCGCTGATGCCGCACCGCCCCGAGCGCCCGATCGCGCAGCTGCTGCCGCCGGAGAAGACCGCCGACGCCACGGTGCACGCCGAGCGCGCCATGATCACCGACCGCAACGGCGAGTTCCTCGCGGTGTCGCTGCCCACCGCCGCGCTCTACGCCAACCCGCGGGAAATGATCGACACGGCGGACGCCGCGCACAAGCTGAAGCAGGTGCTGCCCAAGCTGAACGAGGCCAGGACCGCGCAGCGTCTGGCGAACGCGGAAAAGCAGTTCGTCTACCTCGCCCGCCAGTTGAACCAGCGCGAGCAGATGGCGATCAACCGGCTGGGCATCCCCGGGGTGTATTTCGAGCAGACCGAGCGCCGCCGCTATCCGCTCGGGCGCACCGCCGCGCATGTGCTGGGCGGCGTGGACGTGGACGGCACCGGCATCGCCGGGGTGGAGAAGCAGTTCAACAGCAGGCTGAGCAAGGACCGCACGCCGCTGAAGCTCTCGATCGACGTTAAGGTCCAGGCCGTCGTGCGCGACGAATTGTCCAAGGCGATGGACGAGTTCCGCGCCATCGGCGCCTGCGGCATCGTCATGGACGTGCGCACCGGGGAGGTGCTGGCCATGGTCAGCCTGCCCGACTACGATGCCAACGACGTCCGCACCGCCACCGACGACGAACGCTTCAACCGCGCGATCACGGGCGTGTACGAGCCGGGCAGCACGTTCAAGCTGCAAACCGCGTCGATGGCGCTGGACAGCGGCATCGCGCATCTGTGGGACATCTACGACGCGGCCCACCCGATCCATATCGGCCGCTTTACCATCACCGATTTCGAGGGCAAGAAGCGCCCCCTCGAACTGCCGGAAGTGCTCGCCTATTCCTCCAATCTCGGTGCCGCCCATATCGCCCTGTCCGTCGGTGCCGATCGCCAGCGGGCCTGGCTGCGCAACATGGGCATGTTCGACCGCGTCGGCATCGAGCTGCCGGAGGTGGCGCGTCCGCTGTATCCCGCCGCGTCCAACTGGAAAGAGGCCGCCACGATGACCGTCGGGTTCGGCCACGGCATCGCGGTATCGCCGCTGCACGTGGTGCGCGGCACCGCGGCGATCGCCAATGGCGGCGTCCTGCTGCGTCCGACCATCCTGGCCGATACGGACGGCACCCTGGCCGGCGGCATGCGGGTGATGCAGCCGCAGACCTCGGACATCATGCGCCGGCTGATGCGCCTGGTGGTCACCGACGGCTTCGGCAAGACCGCCGAGGTGCCGGGCTACTACCCCGGCGGCAAGACCGGCACCGCCGAGAAGGTCGCCGGGCGCGGCGGCTATCGCAAGCACACCAACGTCGCCGCGTTCATGAGCGTGTTTCCGATGCAGGCGCCGCGATTCGCGGTGTACATGATGCTGGACGAGCCGAAGGCGAACGCCTCCACCCACGGCTACGCCACCGCCGGCTGGGTCGCCGCCCCCGCGGCCGGCCGGGTGATCGCGCGCATCGGTCCGATGATGGGCCTGCTGCCGGATACCGAGGACGCGGCGCTGATCAACCAGGCGCTCTACATGCCGCTGACGCCGCCACGCGGCTATGTCGTGCGTCCGGTCCAGTTCCCGGGCCCGCAACCGGTGATGCCGGTGGTGACGTCCGAGGCACCCCCATACATGCCGCCTCCGGCGCCGCCGGTTGCGGACATGCAGAAATCGCCGATGGCCGCGGCGCACGAAATGCGGCCCGGGCGTTCCACCCCAGCCTCCAACCGGGCCGTTCCGGCGCGGCCTCCCGTGCTGTCGCCGGCGGCGAGGCCGATACGCGATCCCCGACATGAGGCGAGGCTACCCGCGCCGACGTCGCCCAGCCTGATCGGTGCCTCCATGATCCCGGCGACCGCCACGCGGGCCGACGGGGCCGACGCGCTTGCGCGTAGGTGACATCATGCGCCACAGCGCCACGCTTTCCTCTGCCAACCGGCCTTCCTCCGGCAATGCCCCGGTTTGGGCCGGGCTGGACGTCCGCGCGATCACCGCTGACAGCCGCGCCGTTCGTCCCGGCACCCTGTTCGTCGCCATCCCCGGAACGGGCCAGGACGGCCGCGCCTTCATCGGCCAGGCCGTCGCCGCCGGCGCCGTCGCCGTGCTCGCGCCATCCGGCACGCAATGGCCCGCAGGCGTCCCCGCCCGCCCCCTGATCGAGGATCCCGAGCCTCGCCGCGCCCTGGCCCGCGCCGCCGCCCTGCTGGCCGGCCGCCAGCCGCGGCAGATCGCCGCGGTCACCGGCACCAACGGCAAGACCAGCAGCGTCGAGTTCCTGCGCCAGATTTTTTCCAGCGCCGGCCATCGCGCCGCCAGCCTTGGCACGCTCGGATTGAATGCGCCGGGATTTCCCCCCGGCGCGGGCCTGACCACGCCCGACCCGGTCAGTCTGGCCAACACGCTGGCCGCCCTCGCCGCCGCCGGGATCGAGCACGTCGCGATCGAAGCCTCCTCGCACGGCCTCGACCAGTTCCGCCTCGACGGCGTCACCCTCGCGGCCGGCGCCTTCACCAACCTGACCCGCGACCATCTGGACTATCACGGCACCGAGGCCGCCTACCGCGCCGCCAAGCTGCGCCTGTTCTCTGAACTGCTGCCGGCAGGCGCGCCGGTGGTGGCGAACGCCGACATGGACGGGGAAACGTTCGGACAGCTCCGCCGCATCGCCGCCGAGCGGCGCCTGGACCTGCTCAGCGTCGGCGAGGCCGGCACCGCGATCCGCCTGCTGCGCGCGATCCCGCGCCCGGACGGCCAGATCCTCGAAATCGAGGCGCACGGCGCGCGCCGGGAGATCGCGCTAAGACTGCCCGGCCGCTTCCAGGCCGACAATGTGCTGCTGGCCGCCGGTCTCGCGCTCGCGCTCGGGGAAGGCTCGGCGATCGATCATCTGGAAAGGCTCACCGGCGTGCGCGGCCGCATGGAACTCGCCGCCCGGCTGCCCAACGGCGCGGCGGTCTATGTCGACTACGCCCATACGCCCGACGCGCTGGAACGCCTGTTGCTGGCGCTGCGACCGCACACGAAGGGCCGGCTGCATCTGGTATTCGGCGCAGGCGGCGACCGCGACCGCGGCAAGCGGCCGCTGATGGGCGCGATCGCCGCCCGGCTCGCCGATCGGGCCATCGTCACCGACGACAATCCCCGCACCGAGGATCCCGCCGCCATCCGCGCCGAGATCCTGCAGGCCTGCCACGACGCCGTCGAAATCGGCGACCGCGAGGCCGCCATCGCCGCCGCGCTGGCAGGCCTCGCCCCCGGCGACGTGCTCGCCGTCGCCGGCAAGGGCCACGAACAGGGCCAGACCATCGGCTCCCACGTCCACCCCTTCGACGATGCCGGCGCCATCCGCAAACTGGCCGGTCTGCCATCCGCAGGCATGGCATGAGACCGCTCTGGAACGCCGAGGACCTGCTGAACGCCACCGGCGGCGCGATGGAGGAGAAATTCGCCGCCACCGGCGTCTCGATCGACACCCGCACGCTGCTGCCCGGCGACCTGTTCATCGCCCTGGTCGGCGAGAACGGCGACGGGCACGACCACGTCGCCGCGGCGCTGGCCAAGGGCTCGTCCGGCGCGATGGTCCATAAGGACGCGGGAAGCGCCAAGAACCTGCTGGTGGTCGACGACACGCTGGCCGCCCTGCACCGCCTCGGCGCCTTCGCGCGCGGCCGCTTCCCCGGCCGTGTCGCCGCCATCACCGGCAGCGTGGGCAAGACCACGACCAAGGAGATGCTGCGCAGCATCCTCGCAGCCCAGGGCTCCACCCACGCCGCGGCCGCGTCCTACAACAACCATTGGGGCGTGCCGCTGACGCTGGCGCGCCTGCCGCCGGACGCGGTCTATTGCGTGGCGGAGATCGGCATGAACCATCCCGGCGAGATCGAGCCGCTGGCCCGGCTCGTCAGCCCGCATGTCGGCGTCATCACCACGATCGCCGCTGTGCATATCGGCCATCTCGGCAGCCTGGAGGCGATCGCCGACGAAAAGGCGAGCCTGTTGCGTGCGCTCGAACCCGACGGGATCGCGGTGCTGCCGGCCGACATCGCGCTCTATCCGCGCCTTGCCGCCGCCGCCCCCGGCCGCATCATCGGCTTTGGCGCGTCGGCAAGGGCGCAGGCCCGGCTGATCGAGGCGCGGGCGGACGCCGATGGCACGGATATCCACGCCGACATCGCCGGCCACGACCTGCGCTTGCGCCTGCCCGCGTCGGGCCTGCACATGGCGATGAACGCTGTCGCCGCACTCGCCGCCTGCGTGGCGCTGGGCGCCGACCCCGCCGCCGGCGCGAAGGCATTGGAAAAGTTCTCCGCCGTTGCCGGCCGCGGCGCGCGCGCGATCATTGCCCTGAAGGGTGGCCAGGCGCTGCTGCTGGACGAAAGCTACAACGCCTCCGCCACCTCCATTCGCGCGGCGCTGGCGGTGCTGAAGCTGCAGCCGGCCAGGCGGCGCATCGCCGTGCTCGGGGACATGCTGGAGCTCGGCGGCCTGGCCGCCGCCGAGCATGCCGGCCTGGCCGATGCGGTCAGCGCCTCTGCCGACCTCGTGTTCGCGTGCGGCCCGATGATGCGCCATATGTTCGACGCCCTGCCGCCCGCGTTGCGCGGCGCGCATGTGGAAAACTCCGCCGACCTCGCGCCGATGGTCGCCGGCGCGCTCGCGCCCGGCGACGCGGTGCTGGTCAAGGGCAGCCTTGGCAGCCGGATGAAACTCGTCGTGTCTGCGCTGCAGCAGCTGAACGCCGAGCAAAAAGACCAAAATCCGGCGGAGCCAGGCTGATGCTGTTCAATATCTTCCGCCCCTTCGCCGACCAGTTCACGCCGGCCAACCTGTTCCGCTACATCACCTTCCGCTCGGGCGCGGCCTGCCTGACGGCACTGTTCATCGCCTTCATCCTTGGCCCGCCGGTGATCCGCTGGCTTAAATCGGTGCAGCACGAGGGGCAGCCGATCCGTTCGGACGGACCGGAGCGGCATCTGATCGAGAAAAAGGGCACGCCCACGATGGGCGGTGTGCTGATCCTGTTCGCGCTCGGCATCTCCACCCTGCTGTGGGCCGATCTGCGCAATTCGCTATGTTTGGGCGGTGATGTTCGTCACCTTCGGCTACGGCCTGCTCGGCTTCTTCGACGATTACCAGAAGCTGTCCAAACGCAACCATCGCGGCATCTCCGGCCGCGTCAAGATGATCGTGCAGGCGGTGATCGGCCTGATCGCCGCGCATCTGGATCGTCGAGCTCAACCACTCCGGGCTCGGCACCACGCTCACCTTCCCGGTATTCAAGGATCTGCTGTTGCCGCTCGGCTACCTGTTCCCGGTTTTCGCGATGTTCGTGATGCAGGGCAGTTCCAACGCGGTGAACCTGACCGACGGGCTCGACGGCCTGGCGATCGTGCCCACCATCATCGCCGCCGGGGTGTTCGCCCTGATCGCCTATATCGTCGGCAACCGCATCTTCGCCGACTACCTGCAACTCAATCCGGTGCCCGGCGTGGGCGAATTGGCGGTGTTCTGCTCGGCCCTGATCGGCGCCGGGCTTGGCTTCCTCTGGTTCAACGCGCCGCCCGCCGCGGTGTTCATGGGCGACACGGGCAGCCTCGCCCTCGGCGGCGCGCTGGGCGCGGTGGCGGTGGCGACCAAGCACGAGATCGTGCTGATGATCGTCGGCGGGCTGTTCGTGGTCGAGACGGTGTCGGTGATCATCCAGGTGTTCTGGTACAAGCGCACCGGGCGGCGGGTGTTTCTGATGGCGCCGCTGCACCATCACTTCGAAAAGAAGGGCTGGGCCGAGCCCACCATCGTGATCCGATTCTGGATCATCTCCATGATCCTGGCCCTGGTCGGCCTTGCCACGTTGAAAATCCGATGAACACGCTCCCCGGCACCCACTTCCCGGAAACCCTTTTCGCGGGCCGGGTCTTCGCGGTCGTCGGCCTCGGCCGCAACGGACTGCCGGCGGCGAATGCCCTGATCGCCATGGGGGCCGACGTGCTGGTCTGGGACGACAGCGGCCCCGCGCGCGCCGCCGCCGCCGCCGCCGGCCTCGCCGTCGGCGACCCGTCGCGCAGGTCGAAGCGCCTCGCATGCCCTCGTGCTGTCGCCCGGGCATCCCGCATCGGTGGCCCAAGCCGCATCCGATCGCGACCTGGGCGCACGAGAACAGGCGTGCCGATCTTCTCGGACGCGGAACTGCTGTTTCACGCCGTGCTCGCCAGCGGCTCGCGCGCGCGGTTCGCCGGCATCACCGGCACCAACGGCAAATCCACCACGACCGCGCTGCTCGCCCATATCCTGAGCACCGCCGGGGTGCCGAATGCCGCCGGCGGCAATCTCGGCCCCGCCGCCCTGGCGCTGCCGCTGCTCGCCGGACGACGGGGTCTATGTCCTCGAGATGTCGTCATACATGTTGGAGCGAATCGCCTCGCTCCGGTTCGATGTGGCGGCAATGCTCAATCTCAGCGCCGACCACCTCGACCGCCATGGCGACATGGCCGGCTACGCCATGGCGAAGCGGGCGATCTTCGGCCGTCAGGGTCCGAATGATCTCGCCGTGATCGGCGTCGACGATCCCGCCAGCCGGACCATGGCGGCGGCGCTGCGCCGCCACGCCGCCCCGGTGATCGCGATCTCCGGCAACGCCTCGCCAGATCATCCGGCCGACATCTGGTGCGAGATGGGCATCCTGCGCGACCGTACCGGCCCGATCCTGCGCATGGCTGACGCCGCGGCGCTGCCGGGCTCGCACAACGCCCAGAACGCCGCCGCCGCCACCGCGATGGCCTTGCATCTCGGCGTTTCCCGCCAGGACATCGCTCGCGGCATCGCCAGCTTCCCCGGCCTGCGCGCATCGCCAGCAACAGGTCGGCACACGCCACGGGATCGCCTTCGTCAACGACAGCAAGGCCACCAACGCGGATGCCGCGGCCCGCGCGCTCGCCTGCTACCCGAACCTCGTGTGGATCGCCGGCGGCATCGCCAAGGAAGGCGGCATCGAGGCGCTTGCGCCCTGGTTCCAGCGCATCGCCCACGCCGTGCTGATCGGCCGCGACGCGCCGATGCTGGCCGCCACCCTGGACGCCCACGCGATCCCCTACACGCTCGCCGGCACGCTCGAGGCCGCGGTTCCGGCCGCCTTCGCCGCCGCCCGCGCGCTGGGTGCCGGCATCGTGCTGCTGTCTCCGGCCTGCGCCAGCTTCGACCAGTTCGCCGGCTTCGATGCGCGCGGCGACCGTTTTTCCGAACTCGTCGCCGCCCTCGCTCCCGCGGGAGACGTCTGATGGCCACGCTGTCACGCGCCGACAACTCCACCCTCGGCCGCTGGTGGTGGACGGTCGACCGCTGGACGCTCGGCGCCATCGGCACGCTGATCGGCTTCGGCTACATCATGATGCTGGCGGCGAGCCCGGCGGTGGCCGAACGCATCGGCCAGTCGCGCGACATCTTCATTCTCAAGCAGGTCGTCTTCCTCGCTTTGGCCGGCGCGGTGGTGATCGGCGTCTCGCTGCTCACCCCGCGCGAGATTCGCCGCCTGGCCATCGCCGGCTGCATCATCGCCTTGCTGCTGACCGCCTTCACCATGGTTTCCGGCGTGGAGATCAAGGGCGCGCGGCGCTGGATCTCGATCCCCGGCATGACCGTTCAGCCCAGCGAATTCCTCAAGCCCTGCTTCGCCGTGGTCGCCGCCTGGCTGATCACCGAGGGCCGCCGCTCCAGCCGTACCGTCATGGGAATGTCCTGGGGCACGCCGGTGGCGATCGGCATCTACCTGGTGATCGCGTTCCTGCTGAAATCGCAGCCCGACATCGGCATGCTGGCGGTCGTCACGACCGTCTTCTTCATCCAGCTCTACATCGCGGGCCTGCCGGTCGTGCTGGTCGGGCTTGGCGTCCTCGGCCTCGGCGGCGCCGCGGGGGCCGCCTACATGCTGTTCCCGCATGTGCAGGCGCGGGTGCAGAAATACCTGCACCCGACACTGGAATCCGCCTACCAGCCGACCCTGGCGCTGGAAGCGTTCGGCAATGGCGGCCTGCTCGGCCGCGGCCCCGGCGAGGGACGGGTGAAGGACCAGCTGCCCGACGCGCACGCCGATTTCGTCTTCGCCGTCGCCGGCGAGGAGTTCGGCCTGATCGTCTGCCTGCTGATCCTCGGCATCTTCGCCTTCATCGTGCTGCGCGGCATCCTGCGCCTGCTGAACGAGCAGGACCCCTTCATCATCCTGGCCTGCACCGGCCTGATCTCCGGCTTCGGGCTGCAATCATTCGTCAACATGGCCTCGTCCCTGGCGCTGATCCCGACCAAGGGCATGACCCTGCCGTTCATCTCCTACGGCGGCTCCTCGGTGATCGCGGTGGCGCTCGGCATGGGCATGCTGCTGGCCCTGACCCGCCGCCGGCACCACGGAGACCCGACATGACCGCGGTCGTTGGCATTGGGCGGGTAGGAAGTAAAGCCGGGGCTTCGCCCCGGACCCCAGGAGGGGCGATGCCCCTCCACCCCGCAAGGAAACTCGTTCCCTTGACCCTTTTGAATAGGTTTGTTGGGGAAGGGGGCGGAAGCGACGTAGCCATTGACGGGCTTGGGCATGCCCCCTTCCCCAACAAACCCGTCCATGGGTTGAGGGGACGAGTTCCCTCACGGGTGCAGGGCAGAGCGTCGCGCGAAGGCGCGCGCCGGACCGTGCCGGGGTCCGGGGCGGAGCCCCGGCCTTACTTCCCGCCGCCCGGCGCCAAGGGCTGCGGACATGAGGGGCCCCATGGTGCAGCCGATTGTCATTGCCGCGGGTGGTACCGGGGGGACATTTCTTTCCTGCCGAGGCGTTGGCCGCGGCGTTGATCGCGCGCGGGCGCCGGGTTGCGCTGATGACCGATGCGCGGTCCGGCGGCCTTAACAGCACTGTCTTTGCCGGGCGGGAGACATTCACGCTTTCCGGCGCCGGCATTGCCGGGCGCGGCGTGGCGAAGGCGGCCCGTGCCGGATTTTCGCTCGCCGCCGGCGTGGTGCAGGCGCGCGGCATCCTCGCGCGCATCGGCGCCGCCGCGGTGGTCGGTTTCGGCGGCTATCCCTCGGTGGCGCCCGTGCTCGCGGCCAAGCTGATGCAGCGCCGCCCGGCGCTGATCCTGCACGAGCAGAACGCCGTCCTCGGCCGCGCCAACCGCTTCCTCGCGCCGCGCGCCGACATGCTGGCGCTGAGCTTCGAGGCCACGGAACGCGTGCCGGAGACCGCCACCACGCAGTTCACCGGCAACCCGGTCCGCCCCGCCATCGCGGCTTTGGCCGACCGGCCTTATGTGGCGCCCGCCGTCGACATCCGTTTGCTCGTGCTCGGCGGCTCGCTCGGCGCGCGGGTGTTCTCCGACGTGGTGCCCGGCGCCGTCGCCGCCCTGCCCGACGCGCTGCGCGGGCGCATCCGCGTCACCCAGCAATGCCGCGCGGAGGATATCGACCGCGTCCGCGCCGCCTATCTGGCCGCCGGCATCGAGGCCGAACTGTCCA
This sequence comes from uncultured Alphaproteobacteria bacterium, assembly GCA_963839645.1. Taxonomy (GTDB): domain Bacteria; phylum Pseudomonadota; class Alphaproteobacteria; order Acetobacterales; family Acetobacteraceae; genus PALSA-911. Next base: position 1,222,959 of record CAWIVZ010000008.1, read on the forward strand.
GCTTCTTCGCCGATGTCGCGGAACGCCTGGCCTGCGCGCATCTGGTCATCGCCCGCGCCGGCGCCTCCACCATCGCCGAGCTTGCCGTTGCCGGCCGCCCGTCCATCCTGGTGCCGCTGCCCTCGGCCATCGACGACCACCAAACCGCCAACGCCCGAGCGCTCGCCGCGGCCGGCGCCGCCTGGCCGATGCCGCAGGCCGGCTTCACCCCGGCTGCCCTGGCCGAGCGCCTGTCCCGCCTGCTCGCCGATCCCGCCGGCCTCGCCATCGCCTCCGACGCCGCCCGCACCCAGGCCCGCGCCAACGCGGCCGACCGCCTCGCCAACCTTGTCGAGCAACTCATGCACCAGGAACCAGTGGCGCATGAGAGCCCTGCCGCTCAGCATCGGCACCATCCACTTCGTCGGCATCGGCGGCATCGGCATGTCCGGCATCGCCGAGGTGCTGCACAATCTCGGCTACACCGTGCAGGGCAGCGACATCGCCGACGGCGCCAATGTCCGCCGCCTGCGCGACGCCGGCATTCCCGTGTTCATCGGCCACGACCGAGGCCAATCTCGGCGACCGCCCAGGTCGTCGTCACCTCCACCGCGGTCAAGCGCGACAACCCCGAGGTGGCCGCTGCCCGCGCCCGCATGATCCCGGTGGTGCGCCGGGCCGAGATGCTGGCCGAGCTGATGCGGCTGAAATGGGCCATCGCCATCGGCGGCACGCACGGCAAGACCACCACCACCAGCATGGTCGCCGCCGTGCTGGAGGCCGCCAACATCGACCCCACCGTGATCAACGGCGGCATCATCAACGCCTACGGCACCAATACCCGGCTCGGTTCCGGCGAGTGGATGGTGGTGGAAGCGGACGAAAGCGACGGCAGCTTCCTGCGCCTGCCCGCCGTGATCGCCGTTGTCACCAACATGGACCCCGAGCATCTCGACCATTGGGGCTCGGCGGAGGCGATGGTCGCCGGCTACGACCAGTTCGTCGCCAACATTCCTTTCTACGGCTTCGCCGTGCTCTGCATCGACCATCCCGGCGTGCAGCAGATGATCCCGCGCCTGTCGGATCACCGCATCATCACCTACGGCTTCTCCCAACAGGCCGATGTCCGCGCCGAGAACATCCGTGCCGACCGCGCCGGGTCCACCTTCGAGGTCGTCGTCACCGACCGAGCCCGCAACCGCACGCGCCGGATCGACCGGCTGCGCCTGCCCATGCTGGGCAGCCACAACGTGCAGAACGCGCTGGCCGCCATCGCCATCGGCCTGGAGATGGAGATCGACGACACCACGCTGCGCAACGCCTTCCTCGGCTTCAAGGGCGTCAAGCGCCGCTTCACCAAGACCGGCGAGGCCGGCGGCATCACCATCATCGACGATTACGGCCACCATCCGGTGGAGATCGCCGCGGTGCTGAAGGCCGCGCGCCAGGCCGGCGCGCGCGACGTGGTGGCCGTGGTGCAGCCGCACCGCTATTCGCGGCTGAACTCGCTGTTCAACGAATTCTGCACCTGCATGAACGATGCCGGCACCGTGGTGGTCGCCGATGTCTACCCGGCCGGCGAAGCGCCGCTGCCCGGGATCAACCGCGACGCCCTGGTCGAGGGCCTGCGCGCCCGCGGCCATCGCTCCGTGGTGGCGCTGCCGGGCCCGTCGCACCTGGCGGAGATGGTGAACGCCATCGCCCGGCCCGGCGACTTCGTCGTCTGCCTCGGCGCCGGCAACATCACCAACTGGGCGCAGACGCTGCCCGCCGAACTCGCCGCCCTGCAGGCCGGCGGCGGCCGGCGGATCGGAGAAGCGTCATGATGAGCGCCCCCCGCATCCAGCATCTGACCGAGACGCTGCCGCCCATTCGCGGCAGGGTGCAGGCCGACGTGGCGCTCGCACCGCTGACCTGGTTCCGCGTCGGCGGCCCGGCGGAGGCGCTGGTGCGGCCGGCGGACGCCGCCGACCTCGCCGACCTGCTGCGGGCGCTGCCGCATACCGTGCCGGTGCGCGTGCTCGGCGCCTGCTCCAACCTGATCATCCGCGATGGCGGGCTGCCCGGCGTCACCATCCGCCTGGCCCGCGGTTTCTCCACCGTGAAGACCGAAGCCGACGGCGTCATCGCCGGCTCGGCCGCGCTGGACGCGACGGTCGCCGAGCACGCGGCGGCGGCCGGGCTGACCGGCCTTGAGTTCCTCTCCGGCGTTCCCGGCACCATCGGCGGTGCCGTGGCGATGAACGCCGGCGCGTATGGCGGCGACATTTCCCAATGCCTGGACTGGGCCGAACTGGTCACGCGCTCCGGCGAGGTGATACGGCTGTCCGGACAGGATCTGCATTTCAGCTACCGCCACGCCCGCATTCCCGTCGGCGCGGTGGTTACGCGCGCCCGCCTGATCGCGCGGCCCGGCAGCCCCGCCGCGATCGCCGCGCGCATGGCGGAGATCCGCACCAACCGCGAGGCCAGCCAGCCGGTCCGCGCCCGCACCGGCGGCTCCACCTTCCGCAACCCCGACCTTGCCGAAGCAGGGGGCATGAAGGCCTGGGAGCTGATCGACAGCGCCGGCTGCCGGGGACTGACACGCGGCGGGGCGCAGGTCTCGGAAAAGCACTGCAACTTCCTGATCAATGCCGGCAATGCCACGGCGGCCGACCTCGAAGGCCTGGGCGAGGAAGTCCGCCGCCGCGTCTTCGCTGCTTCCGGCATCACGCTGGAGTGGGAAATCCACCGCATCGGCGTGCCTGGCTTGAAGCCGGAGGTGGTGGCATGACCGCCGGCAGCGAAGCGCGAGGCGCAAAACAACAAACCAGCGCAGCGCGAGGCGCCAAATCGACCGTCGCGGTACTTTCCGGCGGCATTTCCGCTGAACGCGAGGTCAGCCTGTCCTCCGGCCGTCAGGTTGTCGCGGCCCTGCGCGAGGCCGGCTACGAGGTTCGCCCGATCGACGTGACGGACGACCTGCCCGCCCTGATCGCCGCGCTAACACCCAGGCCGGACGCGGTGTTCAACGCCCTGCACGGCCGCTTCGGCGAGGATGGCGCCATTCAGGGCGTGCTCGACTGGCTCGCCATCCCCTACACCCATTCCGGCGTGCGCGCCTCGGCACTCGCCATGGACAAGGAAGCGGCGAAGGCGGTCTTCACCGCCGCCGGCCTGCCGGTCGCGGCCGGGCGGATCATCGACATCGCCGAACTGGCCGCCGCCGACCCGCTGCCGCGCCCCTATGTCGTCAAGCCGTTGAACGAAGGCTCCTCGGTGGGCGTGAGCATCCTGCGCGAAGGCGACAACCGCCGCGCCGACATCGCCCGCGCCTGGAGCTACGGCCCGACCGCGATGGCCGAGGAATACATCCCCGGCCGCGAACTGACCGTCGCGGTGATGGAAGACCACGCGCTGGCGGTGACGGAGATCGTCGCCAGCCAGACCTTCTACGACTACGAGGCGAAATACGCCGATGGCGGCTCGTACCACGTCGTTCCCGCCGCGATCGACCCGGTCTCCTATCAAAAGGCGCTCGACCTCGCGCTCGCCGCGCACCGCGCGCTTGGCTGCAGGGGCGCGACGCGGGCCGATTTCCGCTATGACGACACAAAGGGCGAACCCGGCCGGCTCGTGCTGCTGGAAGTGAACACCCAGCCCGGCCTGACCCCGACCTCCCTGCTGCCCGAGCAGGCCGCCCATCGCGGCATGAATTTCTCCGAGCTTTGCGCCTGGATGGTGGAGCGCGCGACATGCCGCGTGTAACCCGCAGCCCCCGCAACTCGGTCAAGGATCGCCCGTCGCGCTGGCGGATGTGGACCCGGCGCGCCCGGCGGATGGTCCGCCCGGCCGCCTGGGCCGGCGCGGCATTGCTGGCGGTCGGCTTCGGCTTTGCCATGCTGCACGCCGCCGCCCCCGGCGGCACGCTGAGCACGTTGCGCGAACGGCTCGGCAATGCCACCGGCTTCGCCGGCCTGCGGGTGCGCAACATCGTCATCGAAGGCCGCGCCAACACCCCCGAACCGCTGCTGCGCGCCGCCATCGGCGCCTCCAAGGGCGATGCCATCCTCGGCTTCTCCGTCGAACAGGCTCGCGCCCGGATCGAACAGCTTGCCTGGGTGGAGCACGCCACGGTGGAACGCCGGCTGCCCGACACGCTGGTGATTCAGCTCGTCGAACGCCGCCCGTTCGCGATCTGGCAGCACCAGGGCAAGTTCGTGTTGATCGACCGCGCCGGCCAGATCGTCGCCAACCAGGACGTGGCGCAGTTCCGCGCCCTGCCGCTGGTCGTTGGCCTCGGCGCGCCCGCCGCCGCCGCCACGCTGCTCGATGCGCTGAGCGAGCATCCGGGCCTCGGCGCGCGCGTCACGGCCGCCGTGCGTGTGGCCGACCGGCGCTGGAACCTGCGGATGAAGAGCGGCACCGATGTCCTGCTGCCCGAAGGCGCGGAGGCGGCGGCGCTGGCCAAACTGGAAAAACTGCAAAGCGACCTGGTCCTGCTCGACCGCCCGCTGGCGGTGATCGACATGCGCCTGCGCGACAAGCTGGTGGTGCGCCCGATGCCGGCCGACGGACGCTCGGAGGCCGCCCGCCCCGACGGCTCCGCCGGCGACGGCACGGCCTTGCCGCTGCCGCCCGGCGTTCACCCCGACCCTGCCCGGATGACCGGGCCGAAGCGTCCCACCTAGAACCAGGAGCAGACAGATGAACGACATGTCGCGTCGCATGCTGCCCCAGTCCACCGTCGGGGGCCCGAACGGGGGAGGCAACGGGCCGGCCAAGCGCCGCCGGCCAAACTACCACCCGGCGGGACGGACGAGCCGCGCCACCGCAACCTGCGCGCCGGTCCGTTCGGCGTGCTCGATATCGGCACCACCAAGATCGCCTGCCTGATCGCGCGCACCGAAAGCGACGGCAGCCTGCGCGTGCTCGGCTTCGGCTGGCAGCGCGGCAGCGGGGTGCGCGGCGGCACCATCACCGATCTGGACCGCGCCGAACGCGCCATCCGGGCCTGCGTCGGCCAGGCCGAGGACATGGCCGACACGAGGCTGCGCTCGATCACCGTCAACCTGTCCTGCGGCATGCCGGAAAGCCGGCTGTTCAACGTGCAATGGCCGATGGGCGGGCGCGCGGTGGACGAAAGCGACATCCGCCGCGTGGTCTCCGAGGGCCGCGCACGGGCTGAATCGGACGACCGCGACATCATCCACGCTTTGCCGCTGGCGTTCTCGGTGGACGAGACCTCCGGCGTCGCCGATCCGCGCGGCCTGCATTGCGACACCCTGACCGCGCGGCTGCACGTGATCGACGCCAGCACCAACGCGCTGCGCACGCTGGCGACCTGCATCGGCCGCTGCGACCTCGACATCGCCGCCATCGTCTCCGCGCCGATGGCGGCGGGGCTGTCGACGCTGGTGGAGGACGAACGTGAGCTCGGCACCACCGTCATCGACATGGGCGGCGGCACCACGGGCATGGCGGTGTTCGCCGAGGGCCAGCTGCTGCACACCGCGCTGCTGCCGATCGGCGGCACCCATGTCACCAGCGACCTCGCGCGCATGCTCTCCACCCCGACCGATCACGCCGAGCGGCTGAAGACGCTGTACGGCAGCGTGCATGCCAGCCCGGACGACGACCGCGAATTGCTGCCGGTGCCGCTGGTCGGCGAGGAAGAGCACCAGATGGCCAAGGTGCCGCGCACCGCCGTGGTCAACATCATCCGCCCGCGGCTGGAAGAAACCTTCGAGATGGTGCGCGAGCGGCTGGATGCCTCCGGCTTCGCCCGCGCCGCTGGCGCGCGCGTGGTGCTCACCGGCGGCGCCAGCCAGCTCGGCGGCGTACGCGAACTGGCGGCGACCATTCTCGACCGCCCGGTCCGGCTCGGCCGACCCGCCGGTGCTGCGCGGCCTGCCCGACAGCGCCTCCGGCCCGGCCTTCGCCACCGCCGCCGGCCTGGTCGCCTGGGCTGCCGGCGAGGGCCGCTCCCTGCACGACCTCAACTTCGACGCCGACCGTCCGACTGGCCTGCTGCGCCGCGTCATCAACTTTCTGAAGGACCGGGTGTGATGGCAGCACCACCGCGGCCGTTTTCCAGTCGTTTCACCGCCCAAATCGCTTTACCGAATCGCACCAGCTCTGGGACAGTTTCGCCATGACCCTCAATCTCACCATTCCGCAGACGATGCACACCGATTTCACCCCGCGTATCACCGTGATCGGTGTGGGCGGTGGTGGCACAAATGCCGTCGACAACATGATCGCGCTCAATCTGCAGGGCGTCGAATTCGTCGTGGCGAACACCGATGCGCAGCAGCTGATGCATAGCCGGGCCGACCGGCGCATCCAGCTTGGCCCCCACATCACCCAGGGCCTCGGCGCCGGCGCCAATCCGCAGATCGGCAAGGCGGCGGCGGAAGAAGCGGCCGAGGAGCTGTACCGCCACCTCGACGGCACCCACATGCTGTTCGTCGCCGCCGGCATGGGCGGCGGCACCGGCACCGGCGCCGCCCCCGTGATCGCCCGCATGGCGCGCGAGCGCGGCATCCTGACGGTTGGCGTCGTAACAAAACCGTTCACCTTCGAGGGCAGCCGGCGCGCGCGCCACGCCAACGAGGGCATCGAGGAACTGCAGAGCTACGTCGACACGCTGATCGTCATCCCCAACCAGAACCTCTTCCGCATGTCCAACGAGCGGACGACCTGGAAGGAGGCCTTCAAGATGGCCGATCACGTCCTCTACATGGGCGTGCGCGGCGTCACCGATCTGATGATGACGCCCGGTCTGGTGAACCTCGACTTCGCCGACGTGCGCACCGTCATGCAGGAGATGGGCAAGGCGATGATGGGCACCGGCGAGGCGGAGGGCGAGAACCGCGCCATCCGCGCCGCCGAGGCCGCGATCAGCAACCCGCTGCTTGAAGACACCTCGATGTCCGGCGCCCGCGGCCTGCTGATCAACATCACCGGCGGCGACGACCTGACCCTGTTCGAAGTGGATCAGGCCGCGACCCGCATCGGAGAGGAAGTCGCGCCGGACGCCAACATCATCTTCGGCTCCGCGCTCGATCCCACGCTGGAAGGCAAGATCCGCGTTTCCGTGGTTGCCACCGGCATCGACATGGGCGTCAACGGCCGCAACGAACTGCAGCGCCCGACCCTGGTCGCGGTCGGCAACGGCGGCATGGAGGAGATCAACCCGATCCCGCTGCCGAACCAGACGCAGACATCCGGCGCCCCCCACACCGCAGGCGCCCCGGCGGGTAGCGGGAGCGTGACCCAGATCACCGGGTTCCGCGAACTGTCCGCCAACCAGCCGCAACAGGCGCAGGCCGCCACCGTTCGCGAAACGGGCCGCGAAAGCCACGGTTTGGATATTCCACTCGGCGGCGCGGCCGCCGATGGCGCACACGCGCCGGCCCAGTCTTCACCCGCGCCCGCCTCGCCTGCCCACGCCTCGCCTGCCCATACGGCCAACCGCGAGGCACATCACGCGGACGAGCCAATTCACAGGCCGCGTCATTCCGGTGCGGCGCCAGCCCCGGCCCAGCAAGCCGCACAATCCGGCATGCACGCCCCCATGGACCGTGCGCCGCAGCCGCAGCGCGCCGCGTCCTCGCAGCTGTTCAACGACGCGCAGCGCGCCGCGCCGGCCGCGGAACACGCGCCCGAGCCGGTGGTGCGGCCCAACCTGTTCGCGATGATGACCGGCCTGCTGCGCCGCGGCACTGCCGCCCCGGCCCCGGCAACCCGGATGCAACCTGAACAGCCGGCCCACCGTGACGACGCGCATCGGGCCGAGACGCGCCCCGCCCCTCGCCCAGCCCCGCACATGGACCCGCACATGGAGCAGCGCGGCGAGCCCCGCTACGACACGCGGGCCGACACAAGGCCGGAGATGCACATGGACCCGCCCCGCCCCACCGTCCGCCAGTCCGGCGGCGAGGACGCGGTATCGGACGTGCCGGCCTTCCTGCGCCGCCAGACCTCCTGATACCGGCCTGATCCGGCCATGGTTCGGCCCGGCACCCGCGAGGGGGCCGGGCCGAATGGCATTCAGGACCGGCGCGATTCGGGCCCGGGCCGGCTCGTTAACTGGGCCGCACGCGGCCGGCGCCGTGAAATTTGTCGCTCATGCCGAGATTCGAATTCCAAAATATACATTAAAATCAATACATTATATTGAAATACTGAGTAATAATCATTGACTGGCACCGCAATGCAGCAATGCCATAGTTTGCATCGTGACGAGATAATCGTCCGCCCCGACGCAAAGGCTCTCCTCGATGGATGGACTGTCCCACACCGCCCTGCTGCTGCCGGCCTCGCCGTTCTCCGGTGAGGCTCTGGCGCATGGCCGTCTGCAGGATGCCGGCAATCTTCAGCATACGCTGAAATCGCCCATCGGCTGCGTCGGCGTGGGCGTGCATTCGGGCAAGCGCGTCTCCCTCACCCTCTGCCCTGCTGCGCCCGGCACCGGCATCGTCTTCCGCCGCACGGATCTGGATGGCCCGGATCTGGACAACACCGATATTCCCGCGCGGTTCGACCTCGTGACGGACACCAGGCTCTGCACCGTGGTCGCCGACCCCGCCGATCCCGCCCGCAGCGTCGGCACGGTCGAGCATCTGATGGCCGCCCTGGCCGGGGCTGGGATCGACAACGCCCGGATCGAGGTCGACGGACCGGAACTGCCGATCCTCGATGGCTCCTCCGCTCCCTTCCTGTTCCTGATCGGCTGCGCCGGCATCGTCGCGCAGCCGGCCCCGCGCGCGCGGATCGAGGTCCTGCGCCCGGTTCGGGTCACAGATGGGGACGCCTTCGCCGAATTGCTGCCGGATGCCGGCAGCAACTCGCTCGAGATGGAAATGTCGATCGACTTCGACGCCCCCGCCATCGGCCGCCAGGCGCTGTCGCTGACCTTGAGCGACGACAGCTTCCGCGACGAACTGGCCGCGGCACGCACCTTCGCCCTGGCCGGCGACATCGCCCGCCTGCACGCGGCCGGCCTCGCCCGTGGCGGCAGCCTGGACAACGCCGTGGTGGTGGACGGGGCCCGGGTGCTCAATCCCGCCGGACTGCGAATGGCCGACGAGTTCGTCCGCCACAAGCTGCTGGACGCCGTTGGCGACCTGGCCCTTGCCGGCGCGCCCATCGCTGGCCGTTTCGTCGCGCACCGCTCCGGCCATGCCCTGAACAACCAGCTGCTGCGGGCGCTGTTCGCCGACGCCACCGCTTGGCGCCGTGTCGGCGCCGAGCCGCATGCAGCGCACGATGATGGGCACGCCATGGTCCGGACCTGGGCCGTGCCCGCGTACAAGCCCCCGGAACTGGCACGGCCGGCTGCCTGAAACCGGCACGTCAATCTTCCACCTGAATCGGGCAGGCGGGCTCTTCGCCATCCATCGGTGCGTGCTATAAGCCCTTTCGATGGAACCAGATCTCATGAACTCCCCACGCAGCCCCCTTGATCCGGCACGCCGGCATCGCGGCCATGGTCCTTTGCCGATCCCCGGATACCAGCTGCGGCACGAACCGGCGCATTCGCGGCCCTGTTGCTGTTGCCGCTGCTCGCCGCCTGCTCCAGTGCCGATGACGAGGAGGCGAAGGCGCTGGCCACCGCCAGCGTGCCGCCGGTCGAGGAGATGTATAACAACGCCCTCGATGCGCTGAACCAGAAGAAATACTCCACCGCCGTGGCGCAGTTCGACCGGGTGGAACAGAACTACCCCTATTCCACCTGGGCGGTGAACGCGCAGCTGATGGCCGGCTATACCCAGTACGAGCAAAACAAATACACCGACGCCATCGGCACGCTGGACCATTTCATCCAGCTGCACCCCGCCCATCGCGACATCGCCTATGTCTATTACCTCCGCGCGCTCTCCTATTACGAGCAGATCGCCGACGTGCAGCGCGACCAGAAGGGCACCGAGGAGGCAATGAAGGCGCTGCAGGAAGTGGTCAACCGCTTCCCCGACACGCCCTATGCCACCGATGCGAAGTTCAAAATCGACCTCGCCCGCGACCATCTGGCCGGGCACGAGATGGTGATCGGCCGCTGGTATCAGAACCAGCATTTGTATGCCGCCGCGATCGGCCGCTTCCAGCGCGTGGTGGACGATTATCAGACCACCAACCACGTCCCCGAGGCGCTGCACCGGCTGACCGAGGTGTATCTTGCCCTCGGCCTGAAGGACCAGGCGCGGAAAACCGCCTCCGTGCTGGGCTACAACTACCCCGGCAGCGAGTGGTACGAAGACAGCTACAACGACCTGCTGGACGACAACCTGATCCATGATCCCGGCGCCGTCCGCTCGGAGGCCCAGCCGCCGCCGCAGGGCTTCTTCTCGCGCGCCTGGCATTCGGTTTTCTAACGCTCTCATGATGCCGCAGACCTGACGGAACCCGCATGCTGACAGCACTCTCCATCCGCGATGTGGTGCTGATCGACAGGCTGGATCTCGGCTTCGGTCCCGGCCTCACCGTGCTCACCGGCGAAACCGGGGCCGGCAAGTCCATCCTGCTGGACAGCCTCGGCCTCGCGCTCGGCGCGCGCGCCGACATCGGCCTGATCCGCCGCGGCGCCGAACAGGCCTCGGTCACCGCCAGCTTCTTCCCGCCCCCCGGCCACCCCGTCGCCGCCCTTCTCGCCGAGCAGGGGCTGGAGGCCGAGGACGAGATCGTGCTGCGCCGAGTGCTGGCCAAGGACGGCCGGTCCCGCGCCTTCCTCAACGACCAACCGGTCGGCGCCGCCCTGCTGCGTCGCGTCGGGGCGCTGCTGGTGGAGGTGCAGGGCCAGCACGAGCAGATGGGCCTGGCCGATCCCGTGGGACACGCCGCCTTGCTCGACGCCTTCGGCGTGGCGCCGAAACTGCGGGACGCCGTCGCCACCGCCTGGCGTGACTGGCGTGGTGCCGGCATCGCGCTGAAAACCGCCCGCGAAGCGATCGCCGCCGCCCAGCGCGACGAGGAATGGCTGCGTCACGCGGTGGATGAGTTGGCAAAGCTCTCGCCCCAGCCCGGCGAGGAGGAAGCCCTGGCGATCGAGCGCCAGCGCCTGCAGCAGGGCGAGCGCCGGGCCGAAGCCATTGCCTCCGCCCTGTCCGAGCTTACGCCCCGGGATCGCCGCGGCCCCGGCCCGGCCTCGGCGCTGCGTGCCGCCGCCCGGGCGCTGGGCAAGCTGATCGGCCCGAACGACCCTCCCGGCGTCGAAAATCCCGCCGCTCCCGCGATGGCCGCGCTGGAGCGCGCGGAGGAAGCCCTGGCGGAAGCCGAAACCCTGCTCTCCCGCCTCGCCGCGGAGGCGGACGCCGATCCGCGCCTGCTGGAACAGGCGGAAGAACGGCTGTTCGCGCTGCGCGCCCACGCCCGCAAGCACAATATCTCCGTCGTCGAACTGCCCGGCCTGCTCGACACGCTGTCCGCCCGCCTCGCGGCGCTCGACACCGGCACCGCCGAGATCGCCGCGCTGGAAGCCGCCGCCGCCGCCGCGCGCACGACCTACGGCACCGCCGCCAAGGCCCTGTCGGAAGCCCGCCGCGTTGCTTCGGGCAAACTGGAACGTGCCGTGGCTAAGGAATTGCCCCCGCTGCGACTAGAAAAAGCCCGCTTCTTCGCCGAGGTGGCGCCGTTGCCGGAGGCCGATTGGAACGCCGGGGGCGCCGACGCGGTGCGCTTCCTGATCGCCACCAACCCCGGCCAGGAACCGGGGCCGTTGGCCAAGATCGCCTCGGGCGGCGAGCTGTCGCGGCTGATGCTGGCGCTGAAGGTGGTGCTGTCGCAGGGCTCGGCGGTGCCGACGCTGGTGTTCGACGAAGTGGACAGCGGCATCGGCGGTGCGACCGCGGCCGCCGTCGGCGAGCGCATCGCCCGGGTGGCCGAACGGCTGCAGGTGCTGGTCGTCACCCACTCCCCCCAGGTCGCCGCCCGTGGTGCCGCGCATCTGCGCGTCGCCAAGCAGGAAGCCAAGGGCCGCACCGCCACGCTGGTCGACATCCTCAGCACGCCCGACCGGCGCGAGGAGATCGCCCGCATGCTGGCCGGCGAGACCATCACGGAGTCTGCCCGCGCCGCCGCCGACGATCTGCTGGGGGCCCGGCTGTTATGATCCAGTCCGCTGTGACCAAACCGGTTGACGCACTGACGCGCGCGGAGGCCGAGGCCGAGCTGGCCGAACTGGCCGCCGAGATCGCCCGCCATGACCGCGCCTATCACGAGCGGGACGCGCCGGAGATCACCGACGCCGAATACGACGCCCTGCGCCGGCGCAACGATGCCATCGAGGCGCATTTTCCCGACCTGATCCGCGCCGGACAGCCCCAGCCATCGCGTCGGCGCCGCGCCCGAGGGCGGCTTCGCCAAGCTCCGCCACCGCATGCCGATGCTCTCGCTCGACAATGCCTTCGACATCACCGAGTTCGAGGAGTTCTTCGCCCGCGTCCGCCGCTTCCTCGGCCTGGCCGCCGACGCGCCGTTGCCGATGATCGGCGAGCCCAAGATCGACGGCCTGTCGATCAACCTCACCTACGAGAACGGCCGCCTGCGCCACGCCGCCACCCGCGGCGACGGCGCCGAGGGCGAGGACGTCACCGCCAATGTCCGCACCATCGCCTCGGTGCCGCAAACTCTGAAAGGCAAGGCGCCCACGCTGATCGAGATCCGCGGCGAGGTGTTCATGACCAAGGCCGATTTCCTGGCCCTGAACGAAACCCAGGCGGCGGAAAACCAGAAGATCTTCGCCAATCCCCGCAACGCCGCCGCCGGCAGCCTGCGCCAGCTCGACCCCGCGATCACCGCCGCCCGTCCGCTGTCGCTGTTCGCCTATGCCATGGGCGAGGCCAGCGAGGTGCCGGCCACCACCCACGCGGGCTATCTCGACCGCCTGCGTGGCTGGGGTTTTGCGGTGAACCCGCTGTCGCGCTTGCTCCCTGGGGTGCCCGAGGCCGAGGCCTTCCAGGCCGAGATGGGCCTCGCCCGCGCCGGGCTCGGCTACGACATCGACGGCGTGGTCTACAAGATCGACGATCTGGCCCTGCAGCGCCGGCTCGGCTTCGTCGGCCGCGCGCCGCGCTGGGCGATCGCCTGGAAATTCCCCGCCGAGCAGGCCACCACCACGCTGCGGGAAATCCGCATCCAGGTGGGCCGCACCGGCGCCCTGACGCCGGTTGCCGAACTGGAGCCGGTGAATGTCGGCGGCGTGCTGGTCTCCCGCGCCACGCTGCACAACGAGGACGAGATCGCGCGCAAGGATATTCGGGAAGGCGATACGGTGCAGTTGCAGCGGGCGGGCGACGTGATCCCGCAGATCGTCGCCGTCATCGCGGAACGCCGCCCGGCCGGTGCGGAACCGTGGCGGCCGCCCACCCATTGCCCCACCTGCGGCAGCCTGGCGATCCGCCCGCCCGGCGAGGTGGTGCGCCGCTGCACCGGCGGCCTGACCTGTCCGGACCAGCTGGTCGAGCGGCTGATCCATTTCGTCTCCCGCCTGGCCTTCGACATCGACGGCCTCGGCGAGAAATCCATCCGCGAGTTCTTCGACCTCGGCTGGCTGCACTCCCCCGCCGACATCTTCCGCCTGCCCGCCCGGGAAGCCGAGATCGCCGGGCTGGAGGGCTGGGGCGCGCTATCGGCGCAAAACCTGGTCCGCGCCATCGAGGCCCGCCGCCGCATCCCGCTGGGCCGCTTCATCTACGCGCTCGGCATCCGCCGCATCGGCGAGGCCAACGCCAGGCTGCTGGCCCGGCATTACGGCGGCTTCGCCAACTGGCGCACCCAGATGCTCGCCGCCACCACCATCGGCTCGGAAGAGCGCAGCACGCTCGGCAGCATCATCGGCATCGGCCCGGCGATCGCCGAGGAACTGGCCGAGTTCTTCATGGAACCGCGCAACCGCGCCACGCTGGACGAGTTGGCCGGCCTGCTGACGATCGAGGACGAAGCCGCGCCGGAAACGGCGGGGGACAGCGAGATCGCCGGCAAGGTGGTGGTGTTCACCGGCAGCCTGGAAACCATGACCCGGCCGGAAGCCAAGGCGCGTGCCGAAGCGCTGGGCGCCAAGGTGACCGACAGCGTGTCGAAAAAGACCGACCTCGTGGTCCTCGGCGCCGACGCCGGCTCCAAGGCCAAACGCGCCGCGGAGCTTGGCGTGCGCACGGTCAGCGAAGCCGAATGGCGGGCGATGGCTGGCTTTGACGATTGAGACAGGCCGGCAGCGAAATCCGGCATAGAAATTTCAGTATCCATCCTAACTCCCCCGCCCAGACTAAAAGCAGATCGGGGTCATCAAAGGCACTCGCATGAGCAGCACCACCAGGGCTTTGGCCCTGTCCTTCCTGGAACGCTATACCGCGCTGGTCCTGAGTATCGGCTCCACGATGCTGCTCGCGCGGCTGCTGACGCCGGCGGAAACCGGACTTTTCTCCATTGGCGCCGCGCTCACCGCCCTGCTCGCCCAGTTTCGCGATTTCGGGGTGGCGACCTACCTGATCCAGGAACCCGATCTCACCGACGAGAAATTCCGCACGGCGCTCGGCATCAACTCGCTCACGATGCTGCTGCTGATGGCGGCCATCCTGCTGGGCAGCGGCTGGGCCGGCGATTTCTATCACGAACCGGGTATAACCCAGGTGATGCGGATCAGCGCGATCAGCTTCTTGATCATTCCGTTCAATTCGATCGTCATGGTCTGGCAGCGCCGGCAGATGCGGTTCCAGATCCTGTACAAGATGACGGTGGCCGGCGCGCTGTGCCACGCCGTCACCGGCGTGACGATGGCTTGGCTCGGATTCGGCGCCATGAGCCTGGCCTGGGCGACGGTGGCCAACAATCTCGGCACGGCCCTGGTCGCCTTTCACTACCGCCCCCGGCAGTTTTCCTATCTCCCCTCGTTCAAGGTCTGGCGGCAGATCGCCGCCTTCGGGGTCTATTCCACGATCAGCAATCTCTGCCTGGAAGCCGTCCTGCGATCCTCGGACCTGTTCATCGGCCGCAGCATGGGCCTGACCGCCGTCGGCCAGTTCAGCCGCGCCAACAGCCTCGTGTCCATGATCAACCAGAGCCTGCTGTCCGGCATCCTGCCGGTCGCCTTGTCGGTCTTCGCCCTGAAGCGCCGGGCCGGTGAGGCCCTGGGGACCGCCTATTTGGGCGGCCTGAGCCTGCTCACGGCCATCGCCTGGCCGGCTTTCGCGTTCCTCGGCCTAATGACCTTCCCGCTGATCCGCATCCTGTTCGGCGACCAATGGGACATCGCGGTCGAGCCGGCCCGGCTGATCGCCATAGCGGGCATGGTGTCCTGCCTGACCGTCCTTCATCCCGGCATCTTCCAGGCCACCGGAGCAATGCGCCAGCGCATGGGCGTTCAACTCCTCATCATGCCGCTGAAACTCGCGGTGCTTTTCGTCTCGGCCCAATTCGGCTTGGCCGCGGTGGCCGCCGGCACCATCCTGAACGCATGCATCGAGCTCGTGCCTTCCCAGTTCGCGGTGAACCGCGTGATCGGCACACGGCCGCTGGAACTGGTCACCGCTCTCTGGAAAAGCCTGCTGGCAACGGCCGCGAGCGCCGCCGGTCCGGCCCTGGTGCTGATCTATCTGCCGCCGGCGGTGAACCATCTGTGGCAGCCGCTCCTCCTGGCCGCGCTCTCCGCCGGCATCTTCTGGCTGGCGGCGATCTTCCTGCTGGCGCATCCGCTGGCCGAGGAAATGCTGCGCCTGCTCGGGCAGGCCCGCAGCGCCCTGTCCATGCTGTTTCCGCGCCTCCGGCCATCGCGCAAGTAGCGCCGGAACCCTGACTCTGGATCATTGACTCTGGATCATTGACTCTGGGAGAAAATAAAGAACAAATAGGGAACATATTCCCATGCGCCCGCCCTTCCCCCTTGTCCGCCCTTCCGTCCAGTCGGACCCGGACAGTTCCCCCCTCTCCCCCCATGCGGCCCATCCGGTCCGCACCGGGATGCCGAAAGGCGCACCTTCGTTGCCCGCGCATCTGGCCGCCCATTTGGCCGCCTTGCGCGACAGCATCCGCCCGCCCCGCTTCGGCGTCCTGACCTTCGGCGACCCGCGGATCGACGCGCATCTGGCCGGTGGCGGGCTGGCGCTTGGCCAGTTGCATGAAATCGGCGGCGTTGGCGTGGACCGCGAAACCGGCGCCCTGCCCGCCGGGTTCGCCGCCTCGCTCGCCGGGCGGATCGGCGGCGGCAAGCCGGTCTTCTGGATCGCCCCGCGCCCCGATCTGTATCCGCACGGCCTGACCGGCTTCGGCCTGGACCCGGGCCGGCTGGTGCTGGTCCGTCCGGACGACAGCGACGCCACCCTGGCCGCCATGGAAACCGCCCTGCGCGAGGGCGGCGCCGGCGTGGTGATCGGGGAGGTGGAAACGCTTGACAGGGTCGCCTCCCGCCGACTGGCCCTGGCCTGTGTGCTGCACGGCATCACCTGCCTGGCGCTGCGCCGCTGGCCGCACGGCCGGCGCGGCGAGGATCGCGACACCAGCCTGGCCGCCACACGCTGGCGGGTGGAAGCCGTGCCGAGCGAGAGGGAGGGCCGGGCCCCCGGCCCGCCGCGCTGGCTGCTGGCCCTGACCCAGGCCCGCGGCGGGCGCCCCGGCGAATGGATCGTTGAAGCAGGAGACTTTGCAAAAATAGGAGGCTGGGAAAATGCGACGCATCCTGTCCGTGTGGTTGCCATACTGGCCGATCCTGCGGCTGCGCCAAGGCGACTTGCCGGATAGGCCAGCCGTCACCGTCGAAACCACCCATGGCGTCCGCCGCCTGGCGGCCATCGGGCCGGATGCCGCGGCGCAGGGGCTGAGCGTCGGCCAAACCCTGGCCGACGCCCGTGCCCTCTGCCCCGGCCTGCTCGCCCGCGAAGCCGACCCCGGCGCCGATGCCCAGGCGCTCGACGGTCTCGCCGCCTGGTGCGAGCGCTACACCCCGCTCGCCGCCGCCGATCCGCCGGACACCACCGGCGAGCATGGCCTGTGGCTGGACATCACCGGCTGCGCCCATCTGTTCGAGGGTGGCGAGCAGGCCTTGGCCGAGGACCTGCGGACCCGGCTCGCCCGCAACGGCCTGCTCACCCGCTGCGCCATCGCCGGCACGCCCGGGGCGGCCTGGGCGCTGTCGCGCGCCGCTCACCACCGGGCCCTGCACGCGGCTGCCGGCCGGACGGGAGCGCCACGCCCTGGCCCTGCTGCCGATCGCCCTGCTGCGGCTCGACCCGCAAACCACCGCCGGATTGCGCCGCCTCGGCCTGCGCCAGATCGGCGATCTGGCGCGTATCCCCCGCGGCGAGATCACCGCCCGCTTCGGCCCCCAGCCGCTGCTGCGGCTGGACCAGGCGCTGGGCGCGGCGGAGGAAGTCATCGCCTGGCCCCGGCCGCCGGCGCCCTTCACCGAGCGGCTGGATTTCCCCGAGCCGATCGGCACGCCGGAAGATCTCAGCCACGCGCTCGATATCCTGACGCCCCGGCTCTGCGCCCGCCTCTCCGGTCAGGACCAGGGCGCGCACCGCATCGCCGCGCAGTTCTTCCGCGTGGACAACACGATCCAGCGGATCGCCGTCGCCACCGCCCTGCCCTCGCACGATGCCGCCTACCTGGCCAAGCTGCTGCGCGCGCAACTGGAAACCATCGACCCCGGCTTCGGCATCGAGGCGGTTCTGCTGCACGCCGAGGAAACCGCCGGCCTGGCCACGCCGCAGGCCGGCTTTGCCGACATCGCCGCCAGCCAGGAGGCTTCGCGTCTTTCGACCGCCATCGACCGCCTTGCCAACCGGCTCGGCCAGGGCCGGGTCTGGCGCGTGGCGCCGCGCGCCAGCCACGTGCCGGAACGGGCGGTGCAGAAAACCCCGCCACTGCAAAGCCAACCTGCCTGGGTCACCGATCCCTCCGCTCCACGCCCCATCCGACTGCTGCGCACGCCCGAACCGGTCGAGGTCACCGCCCCGGTGCCGGACGACCCACCCATCCTGTTCCACTGGCGCCGCCGCCTGCACCGCGTCCGCGCCGCCGCCGGCCCCGAACGGATCGCGGCGGAATGGTGGCGGAAATCATCCCGCGAGAGCGAGGCTGTTCCCGAGACCGACCGCATCCGCGACTACTACCGGGTGGAGGACACCGACGGCGCCCGCTTCTGGCTGTTCCGCACCGGCCTGCACGGCGGCGGCCGAACCCCGCGCTGGTACCTGCACGGGCTGTTCCCGTGATGGCGCAAGCAAGGTTGGGGCTCCGCCCCAAACCCCAGGGGGGCTCCGCCCCTCCACCCCGCAAGGGAACTCGTTCCCTTGACCCTTTTAAATTGGTTTGTTGGGAAGAGGGCCGGGCAAGTGCCTATCAACGGCTACGTCGGTTGGGCCCTCTTCCCAACAAACCAGTCCATGGGGTTGAGGGGACGAGTTCCCTCACGGGTGCAGGGCGGAGCCCGCCGGGGTCTGGGGCGGAGCCCCAGCCTTGCTCGTGACCTACACGGAACTGCAGGCCGCCAGTGCGTTCTCCTTCCTGCGCGGCGCGTCCAGGGCGGAGGAGTTGGCCGCCACCGCCGCCGTTCTCGGCATCGAGGCCATCGGCATCGCCGACCGCAACACGGTGGCCGGCGTGGTGCGCGCGCATGACGCCGCCAAGCAGGTCGGCATCCGCCTGCTGCCCGGTGCGCGGCTGGTGTTTCGCGACGGCACGCCCGACCTGCTCTGCTACCCCACCGACCGCGCCGCCTGGGGCCGGCTGACGAAGCTGCTGACCAAAGGCAAAGGCCGCGCCCGGCACGGCGACGGTTCCGAGATCGCGCGCGCCACCAACCGCTGCCTGCTGGACTACGCCGACCTGCTCGAACACGGTGCCGGCCAGGCGCTGCTGGTGGTGCCGCCGCATCGCCTCGACACCGGATTCCAAGCAGCCATCGACCGGATCGCCACGGATTTTCCCGCCGCCGGCATCGCCGCCAGCCGGCGCCATCGCGGCGACGATGCACGCCGGCTGCGGGCGCTGGACCGGATGAAGCTGCCCATGCTCGCGACCAACGACGTGCTCTATCACGCGCCCGAGCGCCGCCCGCTGCAGGATGCGCTGACCGCCATCCGCCTCGGCTGCCGGATCGACGCGGCCGGCCTGGCGCTGGAGCCGAACGGCGAACGCCACCTGAAATCCCCCAGGGAGATGGCGCGGCTGTTCCGCGACCACCCGCACACCATCGCCCGCACCGGGGAGTTCGCCGCGCGCTGCCGCTTCTCGCTCGAGGAGCTGACCTACGAATACCCCGACGAGCCGGTTCCCCCCGGCACCACCGCGGACGCGCATCTGGCCGCGCTGACCTGGCAGGGCGCGGCCGAGCGCTACCCGGATGGCCTATCGGAAAAGTTGAAAAATGCCCTGGAGGCGGAGCTGCGCCTGATCGCCCAGCTTCAGTACGCCCGCTATTTCCTCACCGTGCACGACATCGTCCGCTATGCCCGCGCGCGCGGCATTCTGTGCCAGGGGCGCGGCTCGGCGGCCAATTCCGCGGTCTGCTACTGCCTCGGCGTCACCGCCGTCGATCCCGAGCAGATCGACCTGCTGTTCGCCCGCTTCATCTCCGCCGAACGCCAGGAACCGCCGGACATCGACGTCGATTTCGAGCACGAGCGGCGCGAGGAGGTGATCCAGTACATCTACCGGCGCTACGGCCGCGACCGCGCCGGCATCGCCGCCACGATCATCCATTACCGCCCGAAAAGCGCCATCCGCGACATCGGCAAGGCGATGGGCCTGTCGGACGACACCACCGCGCTGCTCAGCCAGCAATCGCGCCATTCCACCGGGGAGCTCTGGCCGGACGAGCGGCTGGCGGAGATCGGCCTCGATCCCGCCAGCCCCGTCCTGCGCCGCACCGTGGACCTGGCGCGCGAGCTGGTCGGCTTTCCCCGCCATCTGTCCCAGCATGTCGGCGGCTTCGTGCTGACACGCGGCCGGCTGGACGAGACGGTGCCGATCGGCCGCGCGGCGATGGACCAGCGCACCTTCATCGAATGGGACAAGGACGACATCGACACGCTCGGCATCATGAAGGTGGATGTGCTGGCGCTGGGCATGCTGACCTGCATCCGCAAGGCGCTCGATCTGGTGGGGATCGCCGATCTCGCCGACGTCCCGCGCGAGGACCCGGCAGTCTACCGGATGCTGTCGCGCGGCGATTCCATCGGTGTGTTCCAGGTCGAATCCCGCGCCCAGATCTCCATGCTGCCGCGATTGCGGCCGAAGACGCTCTATGACCTCGTGATCGAGGTCGCCATCGTGCGTCCGGGACCGATCCAGGGCGACATGGTGCACCCGTATCTGCGCCGCCGCTCCGGGCAGGAGCCGGTGGTCTATCCGTCCCCTGCCCCCGAACATGGCCCGGCCAACGAGCTGGAACAGGTGCTCGGCAAGACCCTCGGCGTGCCGCTGTTCCAGGAACAGGCGATGCGCCTGGCGATCACCGCGGCGGGCTTCACGCCGGAGGAAGCCAACCAGCTGCGCCGCGCCATGGCCACGTTCCGCAATGTCGGCACCATCCACAGCTTCGGCGAGAAGCTGATCGAGGGCATGGTCGGCCGCGGCTACGAGCGCGACTTCGCCGAGCGCTGCTTCCGCCAGATCGAGGGCTTCGGCACCTACGGCTTTCCCGAGAGCCACGCCGCCAGCTTCGCCCTGCTGGTCTATGTCTCCGCCTGGCTGAAATGCCACCACCCCGCGCGCTTCGCCTGCGCGCTGCTGAACTCCCAGCCCATGGGCTTCTACGCCCCGGCCCAGCTGGTGCGCGACGCGCGCGAACACGGCGCCGAGATCCGCGCCATCGACGTTACCGCCAGCCGCTGGGACTGCACGATGGAAAACGGCGCGCCGGGAAACGGCGCGACGGAAAACGGCGCCACCCTGCGGCTGGGCTTTCGCCTGATCTCCGGCTTTCGCCAGGACTGGGCCGGGCAGATCGAGGCCGTGCAGGCAACGGGCCTGCAAACCTTCGCCGATCTGGTGCGCGCCGGCATTCCCCGCGCCGCCATCGTCGCGCTGGCGGAGGCGGATGCGCTGCGCGGCATCGGCCTCGATCGCCGGGCCGGGCTGTGGCAGGCGCGCGGCCTGACCGATGCGCCGCCCTTGCCCCTGTTCGCGCAACTGCCGCACGCCGTGCGCGCGGTCGATCTGCCCGCCATGCCGGCATCGGAGCAAAGCGTGGCCGACTACCGCGCCACCGGCCTGTCACTGAAGGCGCATCCGTTGCGCTTCCTGCGCCCGATGCTGGCGCGCGATGCCATCCGCAGCTGCGCGGAAGCCGGCGGCCTGGCGCACGGCACCCCGGTCCGCGTCGCCGGGCTGGTGCTGGTGCGCCAGCGGCCGGGCAATGGCGGGGTGGTGTTCTGCACCCTGGAGGACGAGACCGGTATCGCCAATCTGGTCATCTGGGCGAGCCTGCTGGACCGCTACCGCCGCGAAATCCTGACCAGCCGGCTGCTGCTGGCGATCGGGCGGGTGCAGCGTTCCGCCGAAAACGTGGTTCACATCATCGCCGAGCGCCTGGAAGACCGCAGCCCCCTGCTGGCGGAGCTGGTCGAGGCGGATCCCTCCCCCCAGCCAACGCACCGCCAAACGGTCAGCCTGCCACGGTCCCGGGACTTTCACTGATTTTTCCGTGTCCGGGATTTCCGAATCTTTTCAAGGAAATCGCCAAAAAAATGTGATGTAGTTCACATCCCACGAGTAACGGATGGTTAATGCTTCATGAGGGTTCGTAAGAACATCCAAGATTTGTAAGAACGCCGACGCGAAGACGCCAACGACAACAATCGGGGCCGCCATGGAACATATCCTCGCCGATGCGGGTTTGCGCATGACCTATCTGCGTCATCCCTATCAACTCGATGAGTTGAACCAGGAAACAATCCTGCAGGATTTATCGGAAGGTGGGATCGAAAACCTGACCGCCGCCTACCTTACCAACATCAATCTCAGCGACTACGACCACCTGGTCCTTGCCACCGACTGCGGAACGGCACGGACGGTGGGCATGCTCGGGATCAACGAAGGCAGCATCGGGGAGGAACGCTTCCTGAAGCTGCGAACGGCATTCGTCGCCCCCGGCGCGCGCGGCCGCGGGATCATGGACCGGATGGCCGCGCACGCCCTGCTGCGGGTCGCCAGTTTCGGCCCGGTGCCGCAGGTGATCGTCGCACGCACCTCCAACCCCGGCTGGTATCGCAACCTGCGCCGGCTGGCCAAGCGGTTCACCGGGGCGGTCTTCTTTCCCGACCACGATTATCCGGCCACGCGTCTGGACAGCGTCAAGCTCGCGCGGTGCCTGGCCCGCCAGCTTGCCCCCACCCTGCATTTCGACATCGACACCGCCAGGCTGCGCGGCGGGCGCATCGCCGCCGGCCTGCCCTATGGCAGGCTGGACGCCCTGCCGCCCTGCAAGGATCCGCGCATCGAAGCCCTGTTCGGCCGGCACCTGCAGCCAGCCGACCAGATGCTGCTGACGATCGACCTGCGTTCGCAAACCGAGGCGACCATCCTGGACGACGCACGGAAGGTGTACCGCGCCCGGGACCTCGCGCGCCTCAAGACCGCACTCGCCGTCGCGGCGCTGCTGGAAGTCTGCCTGGGAATCTTGCCCTTGGCCATCTGAGCAGGGCGGTTATCGCGCGGTCAGGCGCGCCCACGGCCCCTTGATGTCGCCCGGCGGCAGGCCGGCGATCTCGCTCACCAGCTTGCGCGTCATCGCCTCGCCGAAACTGCGGAAGTCATGCACTTCCAGCACAAAGCTGCCGGGACCGCCGGTCACGTTTTCCTGGTAGTATTTCGTCAGCCCGCCCGGCGGCTGCACATGCGCGAAGGTCCAGGACACCGGGTGGTCGTTGATGATCGTCAGGCCGTTGATGATGATGCCGGCCTGCAGCGCCGCGTCGCGCGCCTCGGTCACTTCCCCCCCGGCATTGTTGGTGCCATCGCCGCACACGTCGATCACCCGCCGGGTCGCGTCCATGCCGCTCTCGGCCAGCAGCCCGACCGCCTGGTCGATCCCGCCGGAGATAGAGGTGCGGCCCCAAAAGGAGCGTGCCTCCGCCTTCAGCCGATCGGCGAAGCCCCGGGCGGAAGCCTCGTCATGGATGTCGGTCCAGCCGATCACCGTGCGCACCTCGCCGAGGCCGGCGAATTCGACATAGGCGACCGCGATCGCACCCAACGCCCCGCCCTGGATGGCGGTCAGCACGCGCGGATCGGTGAATGCCGCCGCGTAGCCCTGCTTCTCCAGATCGAATTCCGCGTCGTCGACGCTGCGGGAAACGTCGGTCACCAGGACCAGCGCGAGGTCCACATGCTCCGCCGCCCGCGCCGCCGGCGTGCCGGCCAGCGTCCCCAACAGGCAGAACGGCAGCAGAAGCGCGCCGGGAGATCGGACAAACGCGTGGACAAGTGGGTGCACCGCACGATCCTCCTTTCCATCGACGCAGCGATCATGCTCCCACCGGGCTCCGCGTCAAAGAAAATCGCACCCGCCGCCTACCAGCCGAAACCCGCGATCACCGCCGCCGGATTGAGGCCAGCCGCGGCGGCCGCGGCGCTGGCCCGGGAGGTATCGCCCGCCAGCGCCTCGCCATGCAGTCCGCCCAGCACCCAGCAGGCCGCCACGCCGCACCGCCGCCGCGCCGGCGATGTCGGTGCGCAGCGAGTCTCCCACCGCCATCACCCGGTCCGCCGGCAGGTCCAGCATGCGGAACACCGGGCCGTAGATCGCCGGATCGGGCTTGCCCAGCGAACGGACATCGCCGCCCATCTCCTGATACCGCACCGCCAGCGATCCCGCGCACAGCACCCGCACGCCGCCGCGGATCACTTCCAGATCGGGGTTGGCGCAGATCATCTTCAGCCCGGCCGCCCGGCATTCCGCCAGCACCGGCTCGAACTCCGCCATGTCCGATGGGTTGCGGTGATCGTCGGGGCCGGTGTTGAGCACGAATTCCGCCTCGGCCGGGGTGGCGACCTGCGTCAATTCCAGCCCCTCCAGCACGTTGCGGTCGCGGTCCGGGCCCAGATGGAAGACGCGCGTGCCCAGCCCCTGCCACCAACCGTCCGGCCGGTCGCGCAGATGGCGGTACACCGCCTCCCCGCTGGTCAGGATGTCGGTGTACAGATCGTCGGGAATGCCCATCCGCCGCATCGAGGATTGCGCCGCGTGGTTGCGCCGTGGCGCGTTGGACAGCATCACCACCCGCTTGCCGGCATCGCGCAGCCGCGTCAGGCAGTCCACCGCGCCGGGATAGGGCTTCACCCCGTCATGCACGACGCCCCAGAGATCGACGATGAAGCCGTCATAGCGCCCGGCGAGCGGGGCGAAGGCGGGTAGGAAATCCATCAGGCAACTCCTGCCAAATTCTTCGCATCGGTGCCCACGGCATCGCGCACGCTGGCGAAGCCGGCCTGGCGCAACGAGACCAGCAATTCCCGCTTCAGGCGGGGGATCAGCGCCGGGCCGGCATAGGCCAGTTCGCTATACAGTTGCACCAGGCTGGCGCCGGCCTGGATCTTCCGGAACGCGTCGGCGCCGGTGCGCACGCCGCCGGCGCCGATCAGCGTCAGCCGGCCGCGCGCCAGCAGGGAGGTCTTGGCCAGCACCCGGGTGGAGAGTGCGAACAGCGGCGCGCCGGACAGCCCGCCGGCCTGGCGCGCGTTCGCCGAGCGCAGCCCGGGCGGGCGGGAAATGGTGGTGTTGGACACGATCAGCCCCTGCACGCCGCCGGCGACGCAGGTCGCCACCACCGCGGCGATGCCGGCATCAGCCAGATCGGGGGCGATTTTCACCAGCAGCGGCGGGCGATTTGGCACCGCCCGGTTCACCGCGGCCAGGATCGCCGCCAGCCGCGTCTCGCCCTGCAGGTCGCGCAGGCCGGGCGTGTTCGGCGAGGACACGTTGATCACGATGTAGTCCGCGCGCCTGGCAACGGCGGCGATCAGCGCCGGATAGTCCCGCTCCGGGTCCGCGTTGTCCTTGTTGATGCCGACATTGGCGCCCAGCGGCACCCGCCCGCGCGGCACGGCGGCGAAGCGCTCCAGATACGCCTGCAGCCCCTCATTGTTGAAGCCGTTGCGGTTGATCACCGCCCGGTCCTCCGGCAGCCGGAATAGCCGCGGCAGAGGATTGCCAAACTGCGGCCGCGGCGTAACGGTGCCGGTCTCGACCAAGCCAAAGCCCAGCCGCATCAGCGCGCCGGCGGCCACCGCGTTCTTGTCGAACCCGGCGGCCAGGCCGATCGGGTTGGCGAAATGCAGCCCCATCGCATCGACCGCCAACGCGGGATCGTCCCCTCCGGCGGCACTGCCGGCGAGCCCGAGCCGCAATGCCCGCAGCGCCAGCAGATGGGCCCGCTCGGGGTCCATCCAGCGCAGCAGGGGGATGAGGGCTGAAGCAATGGCGGGGGTCATGCAGGCGCGGTTATGCCCGCGCCCGCCGCCCAAGGAAAGCATCGGTGAAGCGCATCAGTGCAACGCTCAGCACATCCGCGCGGTGACCAGTTCGCCGCGGCCTTCCTCGCCGCGCGGCACGATCGTCAGCATCCGCGCCCCGTCCGCGCCGGAAACCATCAGCATGTCCCCGCCCGTCAGCATGTCGGCGGCGCCACCGAAGAAGCCCGGCTGCTCCACCCGCGCCAAGCCATCCTGGCCGGCCTTGTAATGCCAGAGGGTGAAACCGTTGGCGTAGGCGAGCACGGAGAGATTGCGAACAGCAAAGGCCATGGCGGAAATCCTTTCGACACAAAAAAAGCCGCCATCCGGAGGGATGGCGGCGCCAGTTTGAGGAGGAGACACAGCGGACATAGCTAGCCCGCTGATGCAGGCATCCTGGCCTGAGGCATCTCCCATGTCAAGGAAAATTTTCCTGTTAAATTCATCACGCCACAATCCCCTTCACCCGCAGCGGCCATTCCAGCCGGTCCATCGCTTCCTTCCAGAAGCGATGATCCGCCCGCTCGCTGGCATAGCGGGCGTCCGGCGCCACGCCCCGCTCGCCCCAGGCGCGCAGGATGCGGGCATGCACCAGTTCGATCCGCTTGCTGCGGGTACAGCACGTCCAGGCACAGCACCACGTCATCCGGCTCGCATGGCCGCTTCACCAGACCCTTGGCCGCGCTGTAGCGCTGCCCCTCACGCCGCGCCCGCAGGGCCGACATGGTCCAGAACCAGGCTTCCTCGGGACTGCGGAACGGCTCGGCACGGCCGATTTCGGCCCGGGCACGCTGCGCCGGGCTGAGGGAGCGCGCCGATGACGCGGCAAAGGCGGCGACTGGCTTGGAGCGGCTCGGCTGGACGGCTCGCGACATCGATTTTTTCCCCGGAATTCAGACAGATGAATAACCTCTGAATATAACCATAGGTTGCAATCTCGCGGCAAGCCTCAATCGCCATATTTTCCTATTCCAATTGGCGCAAAATCCTAAGACACTACACCCATGCGAATTGAGCGACTCCGCCCACACGCCTGCCCCCGCGCCTCGGAAGGCCGGGCGCGATGAAGCACGACGACATCTGGCGCGCGCTCGACACCCTCGCGGCCGAGAGCGGCCTGTCCGCGTCCGGCCTGGCCAAGGCAGCCGGGCTCGACTCCACCACCTTCAATCCCTCCAAGCGCACCATGCCGGACGGCCGCGCCCGCTGGCCCAGCACCGAAAGCCTCGCCAAGGTGCTCAGCGCCACAGGCGCCAGCCTGGAAGCTTTCACCGCCCTGGTGACCGGCGCCCGCACCCTCGCCTCCACGCCCCCCCGTTCCACCTCGCGCCGGGTGCCGCTGATCGGCCTCGCCCAGGCCGGCGGGGACGGCTATTTCGACGACGGCGGCTACCCCGTCGGCGGCGGCTGGGATGAGGTCAGCCTGCCGGAAATCGGCGACGCCAACGCCTATGCGCTGGAAATCAGCGGAGACTCGATGGAACCGGTGTTCCGCGACGGAGACATGGTGATCGTCTCTCCCGCCGCGCCGATCCGCCGCGGCGACCGCGTGGTGGTGCGAACCACCGGCGGGGAAGTGATGGCCAAGCAACTCGCCCGCCGCTCGGCCCGCCGCGTCGAACTGCGCAGCCTCAACCCGGAACATCCCGACTACAGCTTCGACCTGGCCGACGTTCACTGGATCCACCGCATCGTCTGGGCCAGCCAATAGGGGCAGGTTGGGGCTTCACGCGTGCCCGGCGGTGTCCGACAGCAGCAGCGGGTCGATCTTCAGCTTAGCCAATGCCCGGCGCCATTTGGTGTCGTGGCCGCCATCGAACAGCAGGTCCTCGTCCGCGGGTGCCGACAGCCAGGCGTTCTGCTGGATTTCGTTATCCAACTGCCCGGGCCCCCAGCCGGCATAGCCAAGCGCCAACAATCCCTCGCGCGGGCCACCGCCGTCGGCGATCACCTTCAGCACGTCCAGGCTCGCCGTCAGCGCCAGCTTGCCGTCCACGTCCATGCTGCCCTCGCCGGTCCAGTCCGTGGTGTGCAGCACGAAGCCGCGGCCGTTATCCACCGGCCCGCCCTCGCACAACCGGATACGCCGCGCCGGCGGCACCGGCTCGATCTTCAATTGCCGCAGCAGCTGGTCGAAATCCGGCTTGGCCAGCGGGCGGTTCACCACCAGGCCCATGGCGCCGTCCGCGGAATGGGCACAGACATAGATCACGCTGTGGGAAAAGCGCGGATCCGTCATCGCCGGCATGGCGATCAGCAAATGGCCGGTCAGGTAGGTGTCAGAGGAAGCAGCTTTCATGCCGTAAATCTGGGGAAACCCAGGCCCGTGTGCAAGCGGGCACCCGGCGGGCGTGACTCGCGGCGCGGGGAAGGTTACGACTCGCTCCGTCTTCACGAGTCCATCCCTACCCGTCACAACAAACGAGGCAGACAATGACCATCCAGGTTGGCGACTCCATCCCGTCCATGAAGCTGATGCAGGGGACCGCGGAAGGCCCCAAGGAAATCTCCACCGACGAGATCTTCAAAGGCAAGAAGGTCGTGCTATTCGCGGTACCGGGCGCCTTCACCCCGACCTGCAGCGCCAAGCACCTGCCGGGCTTCGTGCAGAACGCCGCCGCCTTCACCGCCAAGGGCGTCGACAGCATCGTGTGCCTCGCCGTGAACGATGCATTCGTCATGGGCGCCTGGGGCAAGGACCAGGCCACCGGCGACAAGATCATCATGCTCGCGGACGGCTCCGCCGCCTTCACCAAGGCGCTCGGCCTGGAGCTCGACCTGGTGCCGCGCGGCATGGGCGTGCGCAGCCAGCGCTTCGCCCTGGTCGCGGTCGACGGCAAGGTGACGCACCTGGCCGTGGAACCCCCGGGCGGCTTCGACGTGTCCAAGGCCGAATCGCTCCTGGCCGCGGTCTGATCCACCAACCCGGCGAGGGGGTCACAACCCCTCGCCGGACGCTACTCGGCCGGCCGGCTCGCCCGCGCCAGCGGCCGCACCAGCAGCAGCGCCAGCCCGGCCAATCCGGCCATCGCCAGAAACACATGTCCGCCGGTGCGCGCGTACAGCCACCCGGATACCAGCATCATGATCCCCGTCGGCGCACCCATGCCGAGCGCCGCATGCAGCGCCTGCGCCGTACCGGCCCGCTCGGGCGGGATGGTGCGGCTCAGCATCTGCATCGCCGACAGATGCTGCAGGGCGAACGTCGCGGCGTGCAGCGGCTGCACCAGCGCCAGAACCAGCAATCCCGGCGACAGCCCCGTCACCGTCCAGCGTACCACCGACGCGACGGCGGCAACCGCCGTCAGACCCGCTGGCCCCAGCCGGTCGACCAGGGCGCGGCCGCGCGCGAACAGGAAAATCTCCGCCACGATCCCCTCGGCGATCAGCAACCCGATCACGCTGTCGGAAATGCCCTGGCTGCGCCAGAACAACGGGCCGAAGCCATAGAACGCGGCATGCGCCCCCTGGATCAACGCCGAGGACGCAACCGTCAGCCGGAACGCCGGCACCCGGAACAGCGACAGCCCCGACAGCGGGTTGCGCGAAACCGGCTGCGCCGCCGGTTCGGGCAGCAACCGCGCGCTCAGCGCCGAGGTGGCATATCCGGCCGCCAGCAGCCACGGCACCAGCCAGGAACCCACTGCGCCCACCAGCCAGCCCCCGGCGCTGGTCGCCATCATAAAGGCGGCCGAGCCCCAGGCCCGCGACGGCCCGTACTGCATCCGCCCTTCCCGGGTCAGCCCCAGGGCCAGCGCATCGATCAGCGGCGACAGCGCCGAGGACACCATCCCCTGCCCCGCCGCCACCAGCAGGATCGGCAGGAAGCCGTGCAGCGGCACATACATCAACGCCCCGCAGGTGGCCGCCAGCGCGGTGCAGAACAACACGATCCCGCGCGACCCCACGCGATCCGCCAAGGCCCCCCAGGCCGGCCCGCAGATCACCCGGAACAGCGATGCAACGCCCAGCACCGTGCCGATGGACGACGCCGACAGGCCGCGGTCGGAAAACCACAGCGGCAGATACGATCCCTGGATCGCAAAGGTTCCGAACATCGCGGCGAAGAACAGGCCGACGCGAGAACCGGGTGAAAGAATGGGGCTTCGCCCCAGACCCCAGAAGGGGCGCTGCCCCTTCACCCCGCCAGGGAACTCGTTCCCTGGACCCATTTTAGTTTGGTCTGTTGGGAAGAGGGCCATGACGTTGCCGATCAGCGGCTACGACGGTTCGGCCCTCTTCCCAACAGACCAGTCCAAGGGATCCAAGGGACGACTGTCCCTTGGTGGGGTGCAGGGGCAAAGCCCCTGCCGGGGTCTGGGGCGGAGCCCCAGCCTTCACTCCGCCACCACCGCGCGCAGCGTGTCGATCGGCACCAGCGTGCCGTCCCGATCGATATGCCAGAACGTCCAGCCGTTGCACGAGGGCGCGTTCTGCAACAGGGCGCCCACCTTATGAATGGATCCGCGCAAATCGCCCGAGGTCACGCTGCCGTCGGCCGTCACGGTGGCGCTCACCCTGCGGGCACGGTCATGCAGCGTGGTGCCGGCGGTAATCAGGCCGCGCTCCACCAGGCTGCCGAACGGCACGCGGGGGGCGTCGCGCTTGGAGGGGGTGGTCACCTGCCCTTCCAGCGGCGCGGGTTTGGTTTTGCGCACCCGTCCGATCGCGGCTTCGGCGTAAGCCGGGTGGCGCTCGATGCCGATGAAGTGCCGGTGCAGCCGCTTGGCCACCACGGCCGTGGTGCCGGTGCCGGCGAACGGGTCCAGCACGATATCGCCGGGCGAGGTGCTGGCCAGCAGCACCCGGTGCAGCAGGGCTTCGGGCTTTTGCGTCGGATGCAGCTTCAGGCCATGCTGGTTGCGCAGCCGCTCGGCGCCGGTGCACAGCGGAAACAGCCAATCGCTGCGCATCTGCAGATCGTCGTTCAGCGACTTCATCGCCTGGTAATTGAACCGGTGCCGGCTGTCGCGTCCGCGCGCCGCCCAGATCATCGTCTCATGCGCGTTGGTGAAGCGCCGGCCGCGGAAATTCGGCATCGGGTTGGATTTGCGCCAGATCACGTCGTTCAGGATCCAGAAGCCGAGGTCCTGCAGGATCGAGCCGATGCGGAAGATGTTGTGATAGGCGCCGATCACCCACAGCGTGCCGTCCTTGCGCAACAGGCGGCGGGCCTCGGCCAGCCAGTCGCGGGTGAATTCGTCATAGGCGGCGAAATCGGTGAAACGGTCCCAATCCTCGTCCACCCCGTCCACCAGACTGTCGTCGGGCCGGCGCAGTTCGCCCTTCAGCTGCAGATTATAGGGGGGGTCCGCGAAGACGCAGTCGATCGAGCCCGAGGGCAGCATTTGCATCAAGCGAATGCTGTCTCCGAGCATGATCTGGTCGAGCGGCAGTTCTGCGACGATGTGCACGTCTCTCCGAGCGGCGATGGACGCCTATGGTGGCGAAGCGATGGAAGCCGCGTCAATCCGGGAAAGCCGGCAAGGAAAGCTGCCGCACCGTGCCGAAGCCCTGGCGGTGATGCGCCGTCGTTCCCAGCCGGCGCAGCGCCTCGCGATGGATCGCGGTGGCGTAGCCGGCATTGGCGTTCCAGCCATAGCCGGGATGGCGCCGGTCCAGGCGCTGCATGGCCCGGTCGCGCAGCACCTTCGCCACGATCGAGGCGGCGGCGATGGACAGCGACAGCGCATCCCCGCCGATCACGCAGCTTGCGGGACAGGGCAGGTCCGGCGCCCGGTTGCCGTCGATCAGCGCCAGGTCGGGTGCCTCCGGCAAGCGCAGCACCGCCCGGCGCATGGCCAGCATCGAGGCGTGCAGGATATTCAGCCGGAGGATTTCCGTGACCGAGGCCGCGCCCACGCCGATTTCCACCGCTCCTTCTGCCCGGCAGGCGAGTAGCTCGGCGAAGGCAGCCTGCCGGCGTTCGCCGGAGAGCTTCTTTGAATCGTCCAGCAACCCGGTCAGGGAAGCGGGCACGCCGGCGGGAAAGACCACGGCGGCGGCGAGCACGGGGCCGGCCAGCGGGCCGCGCCCGGCCTCGTCCACGCCGGCGACCCGGCCACCAGCCTGTTGTTCCCTGGAAAAATCCGGCATGCCCGTGGCTTAGCAGGTTTGGCGCCGGTGGCGAGAGGGGGCGAGATACGATCTCGACGCTCGGGGAGGCAGGCACGGCGCGCGACCAAAAACTCAAAAAAGTTGCTTAGAATTACGTTGCGTCATATTCATTTTTATGTCTTTAATAATACGCTCGAAAATGCTTCAAAAATAATATTGTTTCCCGTCTCCGACGGAAGAGGAGCTGCCAAATGAAGACCTCGCTGAAATGCGCCGTCTCCCTCGTTGCGATCATGACCGGTGTCGGCCTGTTCGGCGGCAAGGCCGGGGCGGCCGGCATCACCTTTTCGACCTTCGTCGCAGGCAGCGATCTTGTGGCGACCTTGGGTCAGCAAAACACGATCGCGTTCAACTACGCCGGCAACAAGTTCGTCGGGTCCGTCTATTTCGGGGGGAACAACCTCCAGCTCTACTCGACGGACCTGAACGGCGGGAGCGTGACGAAATTCGGCAGCCCGCTCCCGAGCGGCGGCGGTGAGGTGGTCATCGGCGCGTCGCTCGGCAAGGCAGGTTTCGGCCCGGGCGATATCTATGCCGGGCCAAGCAACCAGATATACCGCTATTCCAACAGCGGCGGCTCGCCTTCGCTGTTCGGGGCGACCGATGACGGGTCGACGGTCCGCCAGATCTTCTTTGATCCGGGCAGCAGCTTTGGCGGCAAGATGCTGGTGGCCACCAGCAGCGGCCATATCCTGAGCTTCGACTCCAGCGGCGCCCGCACGCTGGTCGCCAATATCGGCTCTGATACCGAAGGCATGGACATCGCCAGCAGCAAATACGGCAAATATGCCGGGCAATTGCTGGTGGCGTCCGAGGGCACGCAGTTGGTCCACGCCGTCAGCAACGCCGGGGTGGTGACCACTCTCATGTCCTCCTCCGGCGGGCCGATACTCATTCCGCTCGCGGAAACCATCAGCACGGTCCCGCTCAACTTTGGCTTGTCGGGCAACCCGCTGGAAGGTTTCTACGTCGCCAACTATGCGACCGATATCCAGAAGGCCGGCATCGTCAGCGAGTTCGCGCCCTATCTGGGAGACTCGATCGTGACCAGCGAATTCGGCTCGAGCTCGCCGATCTGGGATCTGTTCTACAACGGCGATCTGGCGGACACCTTCACCGTGACCCAGATCGGCACGCTGCCCGGCCAATCGGAAGACGGGATCTTCGTGACCGCGGAACGGATCATCGACGTGACGACCCCCGAGCCAGCCAGCCTGTCGCTGCTGGGCCTGGGCGCGCTCTCGATCGGTTTGTTCGCCCGCCGCCGGCGCGGCTGACCGGCCCTTTTTTGTTTCAGCCCGGCCCGGGATAGCGGCGGAACGGGCCGCGCCGCCGGCCCAGCGGTGATGCCGCCAGAGCCAGCAAGGCCAGGCGCTTCATGCCCGGTCTCGCGACGACCGAGCGGCCAAGCCAAGCCAGCCCCGCACGGCCCGAGCCGTGACGCAGCATTTCGCGCCCGACGATCCAGGCGTTCTCGGCTTCCGTCCGCCGGCGGATGCGCGCCAGGCCAGCCGCGCCGAACCGCCCGGCCAGCGCCGGGTTGCCGAAGATCGCCGCCATGCAGGGGGCGAACATCGCCGGATCGGCGGCCATGCGCCGATAGGCGCCGGCGGCGCGCTGGCGCACCAGCAGCAAAGGGGTCGCGCCCGGCACCACGGCGAACGGGCCTTGCAGCGCGATCCGGATCCAGTATTCCCAGTCCTCGCCATAGGCGATCCCGGCGCGAAACATGCCGGCCGCGGCAATCACCTCGCGGCGGATCAGCAAGTGCCCGCCATTGGCGAACAGGTTCCGCACGAGGAGGATTTCCAGGATGTCCCCAGCGGGAAACGGCCCCGGCCTGGTTTCGGTGACCCGCGCCGCATCCTCGGTGACATAGGCATAGGCGCCATAGGCGGCCACCGCCTCCGGCGCACGGTCCAGCGCCGCCGCAAGCCGGGCCAGCGCGTCCGGCGCCAGGATGTCGTCGCCGTCCAGGAACAGCACCGCCCCGCAACCGGCATCCAGTGCCGCCAGGCCGCGGTTGCGCGCCGCCGCCACCCCGGCGTTCTCCTGGCGGATCAGCCGGATGCGCGGATCGGGCAGGCCGCCGACCGCGCAAGTCGTCGCATCGGTGGAACCGTCATCCACAACGACCATCGCCCAGTCCGAATGGGACTGGGCGAGGAGCGAGGCGATGGTTTCGCCAATGCAGGCAGCGAGATTATAGGCCGGTGTGACGACGCCGATTTTCACCGGCCCTGCTTCACAGTCAGGAAGACTGGATCAGCCGGCGCCCTGCTGGACGACCTGCTTCTCGGCCATCAGCGTCTCCAACTCGCCGGACTGGAACATCTCGGTGACGATGTCGCAGCCGCCGACGAACTCACCCTTCACATACAGCTGGGGAATGGTCGGCCAGTTGGAGAACTGCTTGATGCCCTCGCGCAGTTCGGCATCCTCCAGCACATTCGCCGTTTTGAACGGCACGTTCAGGTGCGTGAGTATCTGCACGACGCGGGCCGAAAAGCCACATTGCGGGAACATCGCATTGCCCTTCATGTAGAGCATGACGGGGGCTTCGGATATCTCCGCCGTGATCCGTTCGAAAACAGGATTGGTCATCGCAAGCTCCTTAGGTTGTAAGCGCGCTAGCGCTTCATGTTGCTGGGTGGATGTCTATTCGGGCGCCGAGGTTTGCAATGCCAGGGCGTGCAGTTCGCCGCCCATGCGTCCGCGCAGGGCGGCATAGACGATCTGGTGCTGCCTTACCCGCGAGATGCCGCGGAACTGCTCGGAAACCACAGTGGCGGCGTAGTGGTCGCCATCCCCCGCCAGATCCTCGATGGTCACCCGCGCATCGGGAAGCGCCGCCCGGATCAGGGCCTCGATCTCGCCAGCCGGCATCGCCATGCAGTCTTCCCCCAAGCCTTGTTTCAGACGCTCCCGTCCATCCAGGACGGAAAGAACCGCTCATGCGCCGCGCGCAACCTGCTTATCGATATGGTTCCGCCATCGGGCAGTGTCAAATCCTGTCCGCCGGAAGTTCCGATGCGGATGGCGGGAATGCCGGCGGCCTCGGCCACGCGCAGCATCGTGGCGCTATCGGCCACCGCCAGCACGTAACGGCCCTGGTCCTCGCCGAACCAGTAGGCGTGACCGGGGATGTCGCGCGGGCCGGTGGACAGGCGCACGCCGGTATTGCCGGCCATCGCCATTTCGGCCACCGCCACCAGCAGGCCGCCATCGGACACGTCGTGGCAGGCGCGGACATTGCCAGCCAGGATTTGCGCGCGCACGAACTCCCCGGCTGCCTTCTCCGCCTTCAGATCCACCGGCGGCGGTGCGCCATCCTCCCGTCCCGTCATCTCGCGCAGCCACAGCGACTGACCAAGCCAGCCCACGGTGGCGCCGATCAGCACCAGATCGAGCCAGGGCGAGATGGCAATGCCCATCGACTGGCCGGCATCCTCCAGCACGCCCAGGCCGCCGATCGCCGGGGTCGGCAGAATGGCCCGGCCTTCGGTCTCGTTGTACAGGCTGACATTGCCGCTCACGACCGGGAAATCCAACACCCGGCAGGCCTCCGACATGCCGCGGATGCAGGCGGCGAACTGGCCCATGATCTCCGGCTTTTCGGGATTGCCGAAATTCATGTTGTCGGTGATCGCCAAGGGCTTCGCGCCCACCGCGATCAGGTTGCGCCAGGCCTCCGCCACCGCCTGCATGCCGCCGGCTTCCGGGTCGGCCAGGCAGTAGCGCGGCGTGCAATCCGTGGTCAGCGCCAGCGCGCCCTTGTGCGGCTTGCCGTCATGCGCGTCGATCTTCACCACCGCCGCATCCGCCGCGCCCGGCCGCTTCACCGTCTGGCCGCCGACAGTGCTGTCGTACTGGTCCCATACCCAGGCGCGCGAACACAGATCGGGGCAGCCGATCAACTGCTCCAACGCCGCCGACAGCATCCAGCGGTTTTCCACCTTGGCCGGGTTCAGCACCGGCTGCTTCACCGTCTCCGTCGTCGGGCGGTGATACAGCGGCGCCTGATCGGCCAGCGGCGCCAGCGGGATATCGGCTTCCACCACGCCCTTGTGGCGCACCACGATCCGCCCGGTATCGGTCAGGTGGCCGATGACGGCGAAATCCAGGTCCCATTTTTCGAAAATCCCGCGCGCCAGATCCTGCCGGTCCGGGCGCAGCACCATCAGCATGCGCTCCTGGCTTTCCGACAACATCATCTCATAGGCGCTCATGCCGGTTTCGCGTTGCGGCACCTGGTCGAGGTCGAGCTCGATCCCGACGCCGCCCTTGCCCGCCATCTCCACCGAGGAACTGGTCAGTCCCGCAGCACCCATGTCCTGGATCGCCACGATGGCATCCGTCGCCATCAGCTCCAGGCAGGCCTCGATCAGCAGTTTTTCGGTGAAAGGATCGCCGACCTGCACGGTCGGACGTTTCTCCTCGGAATCGGCTGCGAACTCGGCACTGGCCATGGTGGCGCCGTGAATGCCGTCCCGCCCCGTCTTGGAGCCGACATACACGACGGGATTGCCTACGCCGGCTGCCGCGCTCAGGAAGATCTTGTCCTTCGAGGCGATGCCCACAGTCATCGCGTTGACCAGCGGATTGCCGTCGTAGGACGAATGGAAATTGATTTCCCCGCCCACCGTCGGCACACCGACGCAATTGCCGTAACCGCCGATGCCGCGCACCACGCCATCGACGATGCGCTTCGTGCGCGACGCTTCCGGCCGGCCGAAGCGCAAGGCGTTCAGGTTCGCGATCGGCCGCGCGCCCATCGTGAACACATCGCGCAGAATGCCGCCGACGCCGGTCGCCGCGCCCTGGTAGGGTTCGATGAAGCTCGGGTGGTTGTGGCTCTCCATCTTGAAGACCGCCGCCAGCCCCTCGCCGATATCCACCACGCCGGCGTTCTCGCCGGGACCGTGGATCACCCAGGGGGCCGTCGTCGGCAATTGCTTCAGCCAGACGCGGGAGGATTTGTACGAGCAATGCTCGGACCACATGACGCTGAACACGCCAAGCTCGGTCAGGCTGGGGGCGCGACCCATGATGTCCAGCACCCGGGCATATTCCTCGGCGGACAGGCCGAATTCCTGCGCGAGGGCCTGATTGACGTCGCGGATCATGTTCATGCGATCCCAAACGGGGTCAGGGCGGCGGCCAGGCCGTCGAACAGCGGCTTGCCGTCGATGCCGCCCATCAGCGGGTCCACCAGATCCTCGGGATGCGGCATCAGGCCGAGCACGCGCAGGTTCGGGCTGTAGATGCCGGCGATGTTGCGCTGGGAGCCATTGCGGTTCGCCTCCGGGCTGATGACGCCATTGGCGGTGGCGTAGCGAAACGCCACCAGCCCCTCGCCTTCCAGCCGATCCAGGGTTTCGGTGTCGGCGAAGTAATTGCCATCGCCATGGGCCAACGGCGCGCGGAACACCTCGCCGCGGCGGTACCGGCTGGCGTAGATGGTGTCGGCGCGCTCCACCCGTAAGGTGCAATCCATCGACAGGAAGCGCAGCGAGGCATTGCGCAGCAGCACCCCCGGCAACATCCCCGCCTCGGTCAGGATCTGGAAGCCGTTGCAGACGCCCAGCACGTAGCCGCCGTCCTGCGCGAACTGCCGGACCGCGGCCATCACCGGGGAATGCGCCGCCATCGCGCCGGCGCGCAGATGGTCGCCGTAGCTGAACCCGCCGGGCAGCACGACAAGGTCGAGGCCCGACAGGTCGGTTTCCTTGTGCCAGACCATGCGCGGCTTGCCGCCGCAGGCGGCTTCCAACGCGATCGCCATGTCGCGCTCGCGGTTGATCCCTGGAAAGACGACGATCCCGGCTTTCATGCTTACTCGGCCACCACGACGGAAAACCCTTCGATCACGGTATTGGCCAGCAGCTTGCGGGCCATGTCTTCCGCCAACGCCTGAGCCTTGGCGCGGTCTGGCTCGGCCAACTCCAATTCGAACACCTTGCCCGCGCGCACTTCGCCGACGCCGGCGAAGCCGAGCGTGGACAGCGCATGGCCGATCGCCTTGCCCTGCGGGTCCAGCACGCCCGCCTTCAACATCACGGTTACGACAGCCTTCGTCACTGCATGATCTCCGGGCCCTTCATGTCGCGCGAACCGGCCTCAGGCAGGATGCCGAGCCGCTTGGCCACTTCCTGATACGCTTCCTCGACCTTGCCCATGTCGCGGCGGAAGCGGTCCTTGTCCATCTTCTCGTTGGTCTTGGAGTCCCACAGGCGGCAATTATCCGGGCTGATCTCATCGGCCAGCACGATGCGCATATCCTCGTTTTCCCACAACCGGCCGAATTCCAGCTTGAAATCCACCAGCGTGATGCCGACGCCGAGGAACAGCCCGGTCAGGAAATCGTTGATCCGCAGCGTCAGCGCGACGATGTCGTCCATGTCCTGCGTCGCGGCCCAGCCGAACGCGGTGATGTGCTCCTCGGCCACCATCGGGTCCTGCAGGGCGTCGTTCTTGTAGTAGGTACTCGATGATCGAGCGCGGCAGGCGGGTGCCCTCGGGGATGCCGAGCCGGGTGGACAGGCTGCCGGCGGCGACATTGCGCACAACGATCTCAAGCGGGATGATCTCCACCTCACGGATCAGCTGCTCGCGCATGTTCAGCCGGCGCACGAAATGCGTGGGGATGCCGATCTCCGCCAGGCGCAGCATCAGGTATTCGCTGATGCGGTTGTTCAGCACGCCCTTGCCGGTGATGGTGCCCTTCTTCTGGGCATTGAAGGCGGTGGCGTCGTCCTTGAAATACTGCACGAGCGTGCCGGGTTCCGGCCCCTCGAACAGGATCTTCGCCTTTCCTTCGTATAGCTGGCGGCGGCGGGCCATAACGTTTCCCCTAGCGCGGTTCCCGCACGGAGTGCACGGGGCGCAGAAATGCTTCACGCCCCCGGACGAGGGCGGCCCGGCGGCATATAGCAGCCCGCACGCCGGCCCGCCACGTCCGCCACGCAGGGAAGCCCTTCGATTATGGGCTTTCGCTAGTCCGTCACGTCCTCCTTCTGGCCGACCGGCAGGAAATCGGCCGCATGCGGCGCTCCGGCGGCAAACAGCCACTCCGCCGGCCCGGCCGAGGGCAACGCCAGCAGCGACGAGGAAACCGTGCCGAATCCGCCGCGCGGCAGAACGTTGATCTGCTCGCCCGCCTCGCCCGAGCGGTCCGCCAGAATCGCGCGCCAGGCCGCCCAATCCGCCGGCGTGTCGGGAACCGCCTCAGCAAAGCGGTGCAGATGCCGGGCCACGCGCGGGCTTTCCGGATCATCCACGTCATGGGCGGTCACCATGTGGCAGCCGGGATCGAGCTTTTGCCACTCCATCCGCCCAGCGCCGAGGCCGCGCAGGAAGATCGCCCCGCTGCGATCCGCCAGCACCAGGTTGAAGCTGCGCCAAAGTGCTGCGTCCAGCAGCGACAACGCCTCGGCCGCCGCCTTGGCGGTGGGTTCCGCCAGCGCGCGCAACGGCAGCTCGCCGCGCGAGAGCTTGCCCGGCGCCGGTCCCAGGCTGCCCTGCCGGTTCAGCACCGCGGCCACCACGCCATGCCGGTTCATCCCCATCCAGGTCCCCCCGCCTGAACGGTCCCGTCCGGCGACCACGCCTGGATATTCCGGCCAGTATTCCCCCGGCGGATCCCAGGCGCGGGCCAACTGCTCATCGCGGTTGGCGGCAAGCATCAGCGGCCAGGAATGGCCAGGACGGACAAGGACGACGACGGTGCACATGCGGGCTGCTCAAGCTGGACGAAACACGGCCCGCAGCTTCCTCGCCCCGCGCAAGTCATGCAACCGGACGAACACCTGTTTCATGAAGGCCGGCGGCAAAGCGCCGTAAACGAACTCACCCGGCGCCGCCCGCGAAACGGGCCGCAAATCCGGGCCTGGCCACACGAAGCGGTTGAGCTCGGCACAAACGAGCCAGGAACGCTGGTCGTCCAGACCGAGTAAACGCTTCACCGTCGCTGGGATTTCAATGGCATCCATCGGGTCAACCGGCGCGGAATGCGTGATGGCAGCCACCGTCACCACCACGTCGCCCGCCTCGGTCCGGCTGGCGATCACCACCGCGCACGGCCGATCCTTGCCGCCCTCTTCCTGCCCCGCCTCATACTCGGCATGCCAGAGGTAGCTGTAGCCGATGACAAGCCCGGAGCGCGGATCCGGCAGAGACACGCCAGGTTTACGGTTTCGCCTCTTGCGCCAGGAGTTTCTGCTGCTCCTGCGCGATGGCCTGCCAATCTTCCTCCGGCAAATCCTCGATCCGATAAGGACGGCGGCGACGACGGGTAAGGCGCCGGTATTCCTCGGCCGAAATCAGCACCGTTTCCTCCCGCCCATGCGACGTAATCACCACCGGCTCGCGCTGGGCGATACTCTGGAACTGGCCGACTTTTTTGCTGTATTCCGAGGCGGTAACGACGGGCATGGCATAACTCCTATATTCCGGAATATACGGATTTTCCGGACGCGGCGCAATCAATATCCTTTTCGGATCACGCCGCCCGCGACAGCGCCGCCGGCCCCGCCTCACCGAACACCCGGACAAACAGACGGTCCAACTCCTTCAGATGCGCCCGCGCATCCATCGCGCGGTCGAGCTCCGCCTCCGCCACCCGCCCCGATACTTCGGGGTCGGCCAGCAGGTTGGTGCGGAAATCCTTCGCGTCCGCATGGCCCAGCTTCGTCCAGGTCGCCATCGCGTTGCGCTGCACGATCCGGTAGGCGTCCTCGCGCAAAATCCCCGCGCGGGTCAGGCACAGCAGCACCTCGCCCGAATGCACCACCCCGCCCAGGCTCTCCAGGTTGGCCAGCATCTGCTCGGGATATACCGTCAGCTTCTCCATCATCCCGGCCAGCCGCCCCAGCGCGAAATCCAGCGCCGATCGTCGCATCCGGCGCGATCACCCGCTCCACCGAGGAATGGCTGATGTCGCGCTCGTGCCACAGCGCCACGTTCTCCAGCGCCGGCACCACCGCGGAGCGCACCACCCGCGCCAGCCCGGTCAGGTTCTCGCTCAGCACCGGGTTGCGCTTGTGCGGCATCGCCGAGCTGCCCTTCTGGCCGGCGTGGAAGAACTCCTCCGCCTCCCGCACCTCGGAGCGCTGCAGATGCCGCACCTCCACGGCCAGCCGCTCGATCCCGCTCGCGACCACGCCCAGCGCGCAGAAGAACGCCGCATGCCGGTCGCGCGGGATCACCTGGGTGGAGACCGGCTCGACCGCCAGGCCGAGCTTCTCCGCCATGTATTCCTCCACCCGCGGATCGAGATGGGCGAAGGTGCCGACGGCACCGGAGACCATCGCCACCGCCACTTCGGCCCGCGCCGCCACCAGGCGCGCGCGGTTGCGGGCGAACTCGGCGTAATGCCCGGCCAGTTTCAGCCCGAAACTGGTCGGCTCCGCATGAATGGCGTGGCTGCGGCCGATGGTCAGGGTGTGCTTATGCTCGAAAGCGCGGGTTTTCAGCGCCGCCAGCACCGCGTCCACATCCGCGATCAGCAGGTCGGCGGCCTGAGTCAAGCTGGACCGAGAAGCAGGTGTCCAGCACGTCGGAGCTGGTCATGCCCTGGTGCACGAAGCGCGAATTCCGCCCCGATCCCCTCGGCCAGCCAGGTCAGGAAGGCGATCACGTCGTGGCGGGTTTCCCGCTCGATCTCGTCGATCCGGTCGAGATCGGCCTGGGTGATCACCCGTACCTTCTCCGCCCCCTTCTCACGGATGATCCGCGCCGCGTCCTTCGGGATGTCTCCGAGTTCCGCCATCGCCTCGCAGGCCAGCGCCTCGATCTCGAACCAGATGCGGAACCGGTTCTCGGGCGCCCAGATCGCGGCCATTTCGGGTCTGCTGTAGCGGGGGACCATCGCATCCATCCTATCGAAGAGGCACGCGGCGCGTGCCGGCGGGGACAATCTGGCGGTTATTTCATGCGGCTACGGCTTCTTCCCGCATACCAAGCCAGCTAGACAGGGCAGCTAGAACGGCTCGCCCGCGGTAGCAAGGGCGTTCCGCTCAACCCTAGCCTCCAAATGCCGCCGGGAGACAGCTTCGATGGACATGGCCACCCTGCTCGCGCATCTGCAAGCCGACTGGCACGCGCTGGTGCAGGTGCTGATGATCGACATCGCCCTGGCCGGCGACAACGCCATCGTTGTCGGCATCGCCGTGGCCGGATTGCCGGAAAAGCAGAAGCGGCTCGCCATATTCTGGGGCATCGCCGGCGCCACCGTGCTGCGCATCGCGCTGGGCGCCATCACCATCCAGCTGCTGGCGATCATCGGCGTTCTGCTCGCCGGCGGCCTTCTGCTGCTGTGGGTGTGCTGGAAGATGTACCGCGAACTGCGCCGCCCGACGGAGGGCCATCACGGCGCAGCGGCAATGCCCAAGACCCTGGGCCAGGCCATGGTGCAAATCATCCTGGCCGACATTTCCATGAGCCTGGACAACGTGCTCGCCGTTGCCGGCGCAGCCGGGGAGAGCCTGTGGGTGCTGGTGGTTGGCCTGACGATCTCGGTCGCTCTGATGGGCCTGGCCGCCGGCCTGATCGCCCGGCTGCTGGAACGTTACCGTTGGATCGCCTGGATCGGCCTGGTAATCGTGCTCTATATCGCGTTGAAGATGATCTGGGAGGGCGGGCACGAGGTGCACAACGCCATGCCGTCCGGCCTGCTCAGCCGCTGGCACTGGTAGCGGCCGGCCAGACCACAGCAGGCATTCGACTACAGCAGCCCTTCGCGGCGAAAACTGAGCCACTTTCCGTTGCCCACGATCACATGGTCGTGCAACACGATCGACAGCGCCGCCGCCGCCATCTTCACCTCCCGCGTCATCGCGATGTCCTCCTCGGACGGGGTTGGATCGCCGCTCGGGTGGTTGTGCACCAGGATCAGCGCGGTGGCGTGCAGTTCCAGCGAGCGCTTCACCACTTCCCGCGGATATACCGGCGTATGGTTCACCGTGCCGCGAGCCTGCGCCTCGTCCGCCACCAGGCGGTTGCGGTTGTCCAGGAACA
Organism: uncultured Alphaproteobacteria bacterium; assembly: GCA_963839645.1. Lineage (GTDB taxonomy): Bacteria > Pseudomonadota > Alphaproteobacteria > Acetobacterales > Acetobacteraceae > PALSA-911. The sequence goes on from CAWIVZ010000008.1 coordinate 1,265,502, forward strand.
GCACCCGGAACTGCTCGATCTTCTCGCGCGCCAGCACCGCGTTCAGATAGGACATCAGCCGGTCCCAATTGTTCAGCACCGGCCGGTTCAGCACCTCCGCGCGCGCCAGGCGCAAAGCTCCGGCCTGCACCAGCTTCAACGCCGCCGTGCCGGCCTCGCCCAGCCCCTCCACCCCGCGCAGATCCTGCACCGGGGCGGCAATGGCGGCGGCGAAGCTGCCGAAGCGATCCAGCAGCAGCCGGGCGATCGGCTTGGTGTCGCGCCTGGGCAGGGCCAGGAACAGGATCATCTCCAGCATCTCATGATCCGCCAGCGCATCCGGCCCCGCCGTCAGCAGCCGCAGCCGCATGCGGGCACGATGCCCCTCGGCGCCCAAGGCCGCGGGCTGCGAAACGCTCAGCTCCGCCGAAGACTCAAGCATCTCCAGCAGTCCAAGAGCGTCGGAAAACCCCTGCGCGGCGCGTTTTGGCTTTGGCATGCCCTCTCAGGCTGCCACAATCCCAGGCTGCAGGAAAGCTCAATCAGACGTTGTAAGGCGGCTTGTCCAGCCCGGCGGGGGAATAGGTGAACACCTCGCACCCGGTCTCCGTCACGCCGATCATGTGCTCGAACTGCGCCGACAGGCTGCGGTCGCGCGTCACCGCCGTCCAGCCATCGTCCAGCACCTTCACCTCCGGCCGGCCGGCATTCACCATCGGCTCGATGGTGAAGAACATGCCGGGCTGCAGCACCGTGCCTTCGCCCGGACGGCCGAAATGCAGGATGTTCGGCGGCGCGTGGAACGTCCGGCCGATCCCGTGGCCGCAAAAATCCCGCACCACCGAGAACCGCTGCGCCTCCACATAGCTCTGGATGGCATGGCCGATATCGCCCAGCGTCGCGCCCGGCTTCACCACCGCGATCGCCGCGCATCATCGCCTCGAACGTCACATCCATCAGGTTCCGCGCCTTGGTGGACGCCGTTCCCGACACGTACATGCGAGAGCAATCGCCGAACCAGCCGTCCAGGATCACCGTCACGTCGATGTTCACGACATCGCCGTTCTCCAGCCGCCGGGCTCCAGGAATGCCATGGCAGACAACATGGTTGATCGACGTGCAGATGGATTTCGGAAAGCCGCGATAATTCAACGGCGCCGGGATCGCGCCATGCCCCGTGATGAACTCGTGGCAAATCCGGTCCAGCTCCCCGGTCGTCACCCCCGGGCGCACATGCTCGGTGATCATATCCAGCGTCGCCGCCGCCAGCTGCCCCGCCGCGCGCATGCCAACGAAGTCCTCCGGCGCATGAAGAATGATCCGCCTCGACTCAGCCCCGCCGTCCATCACCCGCTCCGCTCGCCCCTGTTTCCGTCAAATGACGCAAATACTACGCAGATTAAATGTATCGTCCTACCATCCCACGCAAGCATCCATTCCAGCCTTGCACGCAGCCCTGCCTCGCGGCAGCCTGCCCAGATGATCATCGACATGCACACCCATGCCGGCCGCCCCAACCGCTCCGGCCCCGTCGACCGCTCCGTCCTCGCCACCATGCAGGCCGGCCATGTCGGCGCCGCCGTCGTCTCCGCCATCGCCGACATGCCGGTGATCCAGCGCAACCCCGCCACCCGCGCCCTTGAACTGATCCGCGAGCCCGAGCCCGGCGAATGCCTCGCCTACACCCGTGAACACCTCGCCGTCTACGAGCAAGCCGGCATGCCCATCGCCCGCGAACCCGCTGAAATAACGGCGGAATCTCCCTCCCTCGTCCTCGCCATCGAAGGCTGCGACTTCCTCGATGGCAACCTCGACCGCCTCGACGAAATGGCCGCCCGCGGCGTCCGCAGCATCCAGCTCACTCACTACCGCATCAACGAAACCGGTGACATCCAGACCGCCCCGCCCCGCCATCACGGCCTCACCAAATTCGGCGCCGACGCCGTCCACCGCATGAACGACCTCGGCATCATGGTGGACGTCGCCCATTGCTCCGAAGCCACCGCCGCCGGCGTCGCCGCCGCCACCCGCCACCCGATCCTCTGCACCCATGCCAACCTCGCCGAACCCGGCGCCCCCGGCGGCGACCACCCCCGCTTCCTCAGCCCGGCCTACGCCAGCCTGGTCGCGCAAACCGGCGGCGTCATCGGCGCCTGGATCGCCGTGCTGTGGGAGGAAAAATTCGACGGCATGATCCGCCATCTCTTCCGCCTCATCGACGCCGTCGGCGTGGACCATGTCGGCATCGGCACCGACATGCCCGCCGGCGTCGGCCGCACCGAAATGCCCGACTTCACCCGTCACGCAGAAATCGAGCAGCGCCTCATCGCCCGCGGCATGACCGCCGAGGAGGTCGCAAAAATCTGCTCCGGCAATTGGCTCCGCGTCTTCACCGCCGTCCGCGATGGGCGCAGGGTCCACGCCTCACCGGAATGATCGATCCCCACGCCTGTAGCCACGGACGTCGCCACATCCGTGGCCACGCGACCTCACTCAGCAGAAAGCAAGGTCGGGCTCCGCCCGAACCCGCCAGGGCCGAGCCCTGGACCTCTCCCTTTAACGCGGAGCCAACTGGGCGATCAGCTCGTTCGCCGTCCTGGCCATCATCATCGCCCCGCTCAGATTAAACTGGTTGATCGCGACGAACACGCCCACCCCCCGGCTCGGCACGAACGCCGCATAGCAGAACACCCCCTGCAACCCGCCCGCCTTCTGCAGGATCAACGGCCGCCCCCCCTTTGGCCGCATCACCACCCAGCCCAGCGCCATCGCATCCATGTGCCCGGACTCGTCCATCCCGTACACCGGGTCCAGCCCGACCCGATCCGCATCGCCGTATCCCCATCCGGCACCCGCCCGCTCCCATCCGCAACCTCCCCGAACCCGGCCACCGACGTACCCCCGCCCCGCACCACCCCGATCACCAACCCCGGCACCTTCAGATCGAGAAACAGCAACGCCCCGGTCATCCCCACCGTCTCGTCCAACAACCGATCCCCCGCCCGTGCCGGCCCGGCGAGCAGCATCACGATGGCAATCCAAACCATCCGTTTCATCGCCAATCCTTCCTCATAAACTGTCCGGCACCGCCCATCAGGAACCCCATCCTCTCGGACATCGGTCGCCAGGACCAGCACGCTTCAACGATGGAATGAACCCGATCGATCTGGCCGAACGCTCTGGTGTATAATTCCGATTACCCAGGCGCCATCGTTCGCTCTCGCCAGATCTCCAACAAGGTTTGCGATCCTGCCATAACCATCGGGCCAAGAACGATCCCCGGCGTTCCGAACAAAAGCAATCCGCCAACCACCGCAATGAACGATGGAACCGTGTGCATCATGAGTTTCTTGCTCACCAGGATTGGATAGAGCACGTTGTCGACCAATCCGACAACGATCGTTCCCCACACCGCCAGCACCACGGCGGAGGTCAAGTCGCCGGTCAGGGCGAGAAATGCTGCCGTCGGCGCCCAGATCACGAACGCGCCGAGGAATGGCACAATCGCGAGAAGGCCCATCAGCACGCCCCAGAACAGCGGCGCCGGCAATCCAAGCCACCAGAACATGGCTCCGCCGAGACAGCCCTGCAGTGCCGCGACAACGGCCGTTCCGTAGACCGAGGCGAAGACCGTGTTATCGATCCGATCCGCAAGTTTCGAAAACTCAACCTCCGACAGCAGCAGCGTGCTCTTGATGACCGCGAGCACCTTTTCACGGTCCCGGAGAAGGTAGAATAAAAAGTAGAATGTGAGCAGCAGGGTGACCAGACCCGAAATCGACCCTTGGACGAACGTGCCACTCCATCCGGCAAGCCAGGACGTGGCCGCCTGGACAAGTTTCGGTATATCGAGCCACGCATTCATCGAGCGTATGGCCGGCGCCAGCCGGGGATTGTTGTCGATGGCTCGGCTCCAGTTGTCAGCATCGGCCATCGAACTGATGAGCGCAGAGCCACGGACGGCTTCGTTCAGCAACAGCCAGATCACCGTGATGGCTGGAACCACGACGATGAACGCCACAATGGCAACGGTCGCTGCTGCAGAAATACCGTGGGACCTGAATGCCTTCCGGATTCTCTGTGTCGAGCGGAACGAAGAGTACAGCCAGAGTGAACGACCAAACAATCGCGGGGAGGAATGGAGTTAAGATGAAATAGCAGAGAATGAGACCGATCGCGACGCCCGCCGTGAGAAGACCGATCGACAGCTTTTGACGGCGCAAGGAATGGTCTTCGAACATAGGAGTTCCTTGAAGAAGCCGTATCATCGACTCTGTGAATATCTGCTCCCTCGCGGGACACTTCGCAATTCTACTCGCTAAAACCGCTGGATCGTAGCGAATTTCAGGATTTGCAGGTTCGCACGGAATCTGCTCCTCGTGTTCGCTGTCCAAGCGACAGCATGAGCGGCACTGGGTCAGACCCTGCGATCCCGCCTTCCATGCAAAAAGGCGGATCTGGGCGTCGGGTTGGCATAAGCAGCAGGCAGTGCAACGTCAGGCGCATCGAACGCCACCGCAGGCTTTTCGCCCACGCGTCTCACCATGCCATATCCGCGAGCGGTCGTTCTACTGAAACGTCCGGGTGCTCGTGGGCTTACTGCGTCCGCGATCTGAGATGATGGCATCTCAAGCCTGAGTTTCAGCCGCGACAGGACAGCTTTGTCCGCACCTGCTGGTCGGCCCGAATCCCTTCCTGCCGGCTTGATCTATCCCCCTTATTGTATGCCTCGACCACGGTCGCTAACGACACCATCACCAGCTGGACTAATAAAGATATCCGAGGGAAATACCGGAACGGGGTAAGGATCAAGACAAGTCCGCGCGCCACGGGCGCACCCAGCCGGCTCGCCTTGCGGGGCTCAGATCAGATATGACTTGACTGAATTGTTCCGAGTACAAACCAGATTCTGCCCCGTTTCTCCGCTGACTACATCAAGGCAACAATACCGGCAGCCGCAACGCGCCCATTTCGAACCAGACCAGGCGCCTAACGTTTAGCAAACAGCCCCGCTCCCAACAGGATCACCCCAAGGGCCAAAGCAACCGGCCCGACGATCGGCGGGATCACGTGGGAGGTCTCCTCCTTCGTTGTGAGCTTCAAGCTTCCAATATTGGCGACGTCCTTGGTCTGCACGGTTGTAAAGATCGGGACGGCGATCGCGAGCACGCCGAGCAGAACCAGGGCCGCCCCCGCGATCATCAGTGCACTCTTCGAAAAACCCATCATCGATCGCCTCTCCCTCCATCAGCCCATTGCCTCGACATCACGGCGCGCACCGCTTGCCGGCCGGGGGGACTACGGCGAGACACACTGGAACGTTGCGGTTTTGGCTCCACCTGCGGACGAGATGCCCGTCGACATCGCCCGCTGCGACCTATTGGTTCGGCAATAGATTTCGGCGTTGCGCGACGCGTCCAGAAGCTCCTGGTCCGTACGATAGTTGTAAGAAAGATTGGAGCTGAACGACTGCGCCGGAACGGCCTCAGCCGCCATCGGCGCGCATTGGAAGACCACGGCCTTATAGCCATCCGAAGTGTCTGCAATTCTGACGGTTTGCGCGACGGATCGATATTGGTTGCAAAAGTTCATGGCGTTCTGCTGAGCCTGAAGCAATTCCTGGTCACCGCTATATTTGTAGGTGACAGTCGGGTTGGTCGCTTGCACCTGCTGTGGCGCCATGTTCGGCTGTGTACAGGCAGCCACGAACAGGACCGCCCCTAGCATGGCGGTCCGACTGCCCGCGACCGAGAAGCGCAAAAGATTTATGCTCACCAGAGGATCCCTCCACTATCGATAACATTTCATTGTACCCAGCAGGTCGGTCCGATCCATTGACCCAAGCCAACGAACCATTTCGGTCTCGGTATAGGTCCGCGCCGAGACCGCCCTTCCATTTCCTAAACTCTCTGGGCCATGGATGGTTCCGCTACAAGGCACCGAGCAGCCATATTACGAGGAGGATAATCAGCAACGTGCCGAGAACCCCACCAAGGCCTGCCCCGCCATAGCGGTTATAGCCATAGTAGCCGCCACCGCCACCAAACAGCAGGATCAGGATGACGATGATGAGGATTGTGCTCATGGCTTACCTTCACAGAGGGCCCGAAAGCGCGCGGGCCAGATCGCGTTACGCCGCCTCCCACAATGGCCCGTCGTCAGGGCGTGTTCTGCTTGGCGGACTTCTCGATGGCCTTTCCGGTAGCGGAGATGTCCTGACCCGCCCCTGCGGTGGTATGACACGCGCTCAGAAGCGGCACCGCCGCCACAAGCGAGGAGAACGGCCAGACCGGCAACGAGTGTCTTGTACATCCTGAAGCCCTTTCTCCGCGTTCAGATCGATGACCTGGCCATTCCAGAAATCGATATGAGAAACAGACGGAATGCCAGCTACGGCCGATCACCATCACTCCTCTAACCCAGCTGCCGTTCGGACAGATTGATCTGGGTCAATCCGCAACGGAATGCGCGCGCGGATCGATCGAACGGATCTCGGATAAAGCGCACGGACAACGAGGAAGGCAAGGAACCTGCTGTTACGACCCGCTCTGGGACCTGTCAAAGGATGCCCACTCCATCGCCCTGATCCAGGCCATGTACACCGCCGGCAAACCGGTCGCCGCCGTCTGCCACGCGCCGGCCGTGCTGCTCGGCGTGAAGATCGACGGCAAGCCCATCGTGCAGGGCAAGCGGGTAACCGGCTTCGCCGACACCGAGGAAGCCGCAATCCACCTCACCGAAATCGTCCCCTTCCTGGTCGAGGACGAACTATGGTCCTGGCCCCCAGCTAATCCTGCCCCACCGCCAGCCCTTCCTCACCTTCAGGCAATGCGATCTGCGTTTCCGGCATCACCAGCACAACCAGCAGCAGGGCGGCCAAACCGGCCAGGCCCAGTGCCGCGAACGCCACCGCCGGACTGAACAAATCCGCCAGAGTGCCGGCGATGATCGTGCTGCCCGTGGCGCCCAGGCCCATCGCCAGGCCCAGCGCACCGATGCACAGATTGTAATGCCCGGTTCCCCGCGTCAGGTCGGCGGCGACCAGCGGCAGCATCAGGCCCAGCACGGCCGCGCTCAGCCCATCCAGCGCCTGAACACCGACCAGCACCAGCGGGTCGGTCACCATCGCCAGCAACAACGCGCGAACCGGCAGCGCGGCGAACCCGGCGATCAGCACCAGCCTCCGCCCGTGCCGGTCGGCGGTCCGGCCCAGCCAAGGGGAGATGGCCGCCACAACGACCTGCGGCAGCACGATGCAGCCGGCCACGATCATGCTGGCCCAGTCCCCCACACTCGTGGTCACCGCCGACGCCACCAGCGGCAGCATGGCCGCGTTCGACAGATGAAACAGCATCACGCAGGCAGCGAACACCAGCAGGCGCCGGTCGGAAAACAGCCCCGACAGCGTCGACATTCCGGCCAGCATCCGCGCGCGCGGCCCCGGCCCGGGAAGGCGGCGCGGGTCGCGGACCACCCGCGGTGCCGGTGCCAGCCGAATGGCGCGCAACGCCAGCAATCCCGCCAGCATCATCACGGCGGTCAGGAAAAACACCGACCGTTCCGACACATAGGTGCCGAACACGCCGAAGATCGCGGCCGCGATGGCGCTGCCCAGGGCGGCGTATTGTGCGTTGCGGCCAAACCGCTCGCCCAGTTCCAAAGGTTTCACCAGCAACACGGTGATCGCCGCGATCGCAGGGCCCAGCATGCAGCTGGCGAAACCATGCAGCACCTCGGACAGGACAACCGGCAGCCAATCCGGCCACAGCGCGAACATCAGCGCGCTGACCGCCACGCCCAGCCCCGCCAACAGCGCGGCAACCCGCTTGTCGCGCAGCGCATCCACCGCGGCACCACCCGGCAACTGGCTGACCATCGCGGCAACGGTACCGATCGCCAGAACATCGCCGATATCGGTCAAGGTCCAGGCTTCGGACGTCAGATAGACCGCGATGAACGGCCCGAACCCGGTTTGCGCGTTGGCCACGAAGAAGTTCAGCCAATCCAGCCCTCGCCGGCTTCCCGCCGGGGCGGTGGCGGCCATGCTCACGGGCTCTTCGGCGGTGCGTCCTGCAGGCTCTTCGGCGCCGCATCCTGCGGCAGGGCCGGACCGGGGGCATCGGTCGAAGGCGGCGCGGCCACCGCCACCGGCGGGTCGGCCGGATCGCCGCGGCGGCGGTACTCCGGCGTCTCCTTGATCTGCTCCTGGGTCATGTCCAGCGTGATCGTCCCTTCATCGACGGCCGGCGCGAACCGCAAGGCCCGCCAGGCCACCGCGATCCGGCGATTGCCGATGCCCATGAAACCACCGAAATCGATGATGGCAGCGCGCGGCTGCCCCAAATCGTCGACCAGAACGTCAACGATGCGCCCAACCGTCCGCCCCTGGGGATCATGCACCTGCCGGCCCAGGATGCTCGTCGCCTCGCCCTGGTAGATCAACTCCCGCGCGGCAGGCGGCGCGGGCGCGGGCGCATCGGACGCCGCGGGCACGGCGGACGGCGCAGGCGTCTCGGCCGGCGTTTGCGCGGACGCCTCCGCAATGCCGGAACCGACGAGCAGGACAGACAGCAGAACACAGGCAATATTCATCGAGTATCCCCAGGCCGGTAGCACAATCCCAGTCGCCCCCCGGACAGCCAATCCCGGCAACGTCTATTTTCGTTTTCCCAGCAGCACGTCCCTGGCCTGATTGATGCGGGAGGCCAGCCAGTCGGACCCGCCACTGTCGGGATGCGCCGCTCGCATCAATCGCTTATGCGCCTCGCGGATCTCCGCCTCGCTCGCACCCGCCCGCAGCCCCAGCACCTGCAGCGCCTCCTCCGGGCTCATCCATCCATCGCGCCTTCCCGAGGCGCGGGAACCCGATTGCTGCCCGCCCCCTACCCGCGGTCCCGGTGAGGGCGAATGCGCCGCGCGCCATTTCTCCCACAGCAACGGCCCGAACAGCGTCAGGCCCCCCAGAGCGATCCCACCCCGCCCGGTCAGGAACAGCATCACCGTAAGCGTCAACCCGGCCAGCGCCACAACCCAGGCCCCGAACGACTTGATCGTCGTGATCTTGGCCCGCTCGAACGCCTTCATCCCGCCCATCAGCAGGAAGATGGCGCCCAGCGCCAGGCCGATCCACAGCAGCATGCTACGCGATCATCGCCCGCCGGCCGCGGCCAGCGCCGACAATGCGCTCAGGTTCACGATCCCCCGCGCCGTCACGCTCGGCACCAGCACGTGGATCGGCTTGCTCATCCCCAGCAGCATCGGCCCCACCGGCAGGCCGTCCGCCGCGGCCTTCAGCAGGTTGAACGAGATATTCGCCGCATCCATCGTCGGCATGATCAGCAGATTGGCGGTGCCCTTCAGCCGGCTATCCGGCACCGCCCGATCGCGGATCGCCTCCGACAGCGCCATGTCGGCATGCATCTCGCCGTCGATCTCCAACTGCGGTGCGCGGGTGCGGATCATCTGCAACGCCCGGCGCATCTTGCGCGCGCTGTCGCTGTCGATGCCCCGAACGCCGAGTGCGACAGCAGCGCCACCTTCGGCACGATGCCGAAATCACGCACCGCATCGGCCGCCAGCAAGGTCATTTCGGTGATCTGCACATCGGTCGGATCGGTCACCATGTGCGTGTCGGCGATGAACAGCGCGCCGTTCGCCAGGATCAGGCAGGACAGCGCGAAAATCCGGTCCACGCCCGCGCGCCGGGGAATGATCGGCAGCACATACTGGATCTGCCGCCACCAATTGCCGGACCCGCCGACGATCGCCGCATCCGCCAGCCCGCCATGCAGCAGCATCGCCGCGGCCACCGAGCTGCGCGTGCGCATCCGCCGCGCCGCCGCTTCCGGCGGCACCCCGCGCCTGCCGGCCAGCAACTGGTAATCCTTGATCAGCGGGGCGAACACCGCGTCGTCCTGCTCGGGGTCCAGCACCCGCACGCTCTCGTCCAGATCCATCCGCAGGCCCATCTCGCGGATCCGCCGCTCGATCACCGCCCGCCTGCCCAGCAGGATCGGCTCGGCGATCGCATCGTCGATCAGCGTCTGCACCGCGCGCAGCACCCGCTCGTCCTCGCCCTCGCCGTAGACGATCCGCCGGGGCGATTTCTTCGCCGCCTCGAACACCGGGCGCATCAGCTGGCCGGAGCGGAACACGAAGCGCTCCAGCTCCCGCCGATACGCCTCGAAATCCTTCACCGGCCGCCGAGCCACCCCGCTCGCCATCGCTGCCCGCGCCACGGCCGGCGCGATCTCCAGGATCAGGCGCGGATCGAACGGCTTCGGAATGATGTAGTCGCGCCCGAACACCGGCGCCGCGCCGCCATAGGCCGCCGCCACCACCTCGCTCGCCTCCACCCGCGCCAGCGCCGCGATCGCCTCCACCGCGGCGATCTTCATCTCCTCGTTGATCGTCGTCGCGCCCGCATCCAGCGCGCCGCGGAAAATGAACGGGAAGCACAGCACGTTGTTGACCTGATTTGCGTAGTCCGACCGCCCGGTCGCCACGATCGCATCGGGCCTGGCCGCCCGCACCGCCTCCGGCAGGATCTCCGGCTCGGGATTGGCCAGCGCCAGGATCAGCGGCTTGTCCGCAAGCAAGCCCAGCCATTCCGCCTTCAGCACCCGCGGCGCGGAAAGCCCCAGGAAAACGTCCTTGCCCGCCAGCACATCCTTCAGCGTGCGCGCGTCGGTCACCTGGGCGTAGCGTTTGTGAGTTTCGTGCAGATGGTTGCGTCCGGCATGGATCACCCCGTCCACGTCCGTCAGCGTCACGTTGGCCGGCTTCAGTCCCATCGTCACCAGCAGATCCACGCACGCCAGCGCCGCGGCCCCGGCGCCGGAGGTCACCAGCTTCGCCTCCGCCAGCGTCTTGCCTTGCAGCAGCAGCCCGTTGCGCACCGCCGCCGCCACGATGATGGCAGTGCCGTGCTGGTCGTCATGGAATACCGGGATCTTCATCCGCGCCCGCAGCTCCGCCTCGATCGCGAAGCACTCCGGCGCCTTGATGTCCTCCAGGTTGATCGCCCCGAACGTCGGCTCCAGCGCCGCCACCACGTCGCAGAACAGCTTCGGGTCGCTCGCGTCCACCTCGATGTCGAACACGTCGATCCCGGCGAACTTCTTGAACAGGACGGCCTTGCCCTCCATCACCGGCTTGCCGGCCAGGGCGCCGATATTGCCCAGCCCCAGCACGGCGGTGCCGTTGGAGATCACCGCGACCAGATTGCCGCGCGCGGTGTAGTCGTACGCCGCGTCCGGATCGGCGACGATCGCCTCGCACGCGGCGGCCACCCCGGGGGAATAGGCCAGCGCCAGATCCCGCTGCGTCGCCATCCGCTTCGTCGGCTCGATGGCGAGCTTCCCGGGCCGGGGATAGCGGTGATAATCCAGCGCCGCCTTACGGAAATCGTCATCCATCGCCATATCGTCCCGGTAAGAAGGAAGGAAGGCCAGGGGCGCTGCCCCTGGACCCCGCTAAGGGCAAGCCCTTAGAACCCCATACTTGGTTTGGGAGTGCAAGGGGGGCCGACCACGACCAGGCAAGGTCCGTGTCGGCCCCCCTTGCACTCCCAAACAAATGGGATGTTTCCAAAGGCGAGCCTTTGGCGGGGGTCCAGCGAGCCCCGGCCTTACTTGCTTTCTACCAGGGATATTTAAATGCGGTCGAGAAAACTCGAACTTCCACAGGGTTTCCCCCACAAGCACCTCAAGCTTGCGCGTCTACCATTTCGCCACGACCGCATAGTCCGGGCTTCAAGCCTGCCCAAGGCCGCGGGGTATAGCCGATGAATCCGCACTCTTCAATGACTGAAGATTCACCCGAATGGCACATCGCGGAAGGGCTCACCCCCTATCCCGAGGCCCTGGAGGCAATGGCGGCGCGTGTCGCGGAAATTCGCGCCGGCACCGCCGGGGAACGGGTCTGGCTGGTCGAGCACCCCCCGCTCTACACCGCCGGCACATCCGCAAAACCCGAGGAACTCCAGCAGCCCGGCCGCTTCCCCACCTTCGCCGCCGGCCGCGGCGGCCAATGGACCTATCACGGCCCCGGCCAGCGCACCGCCTATGTGATGCTGGACCTGAACAACCGCCACGGCAGCGTGCCGGCGCGCGACGTGCGCTGCTACGTGCACGGCCTGGAGGAATGGCTGATCCGCACCCTGGCCCGCTTCAACGTCCGTGGCGAACGCCGCGCGGGCCGCGTTGGCATCTGGGTCGCCGACCGCGCCACCGGCACCGAGGCCAAGATCGGCGCCATCGGCGTGCGCGTCACCCGCTGGGTCAGCTGGCACGGCGTCGCCCTGAACGTGGACCCGGACCTGTCCCATTTCACCGGCATCGTCCCCTGCGGCATCCGCGAACACGGCGTCACCAGCCTTCACAAACTCGGCATCCCCGTCACGATGGCCGAGGCCGACATCGCGCTGCGCCAGGCCTGGGACGAGGTTTTCGGCCAATCTCCGGCCACAACACCGGCCGAAACCTGCCCTATTTCCGCCACGCCCATACAGGCCACATAGGGCTCTGCCCAAATCGGGCACCCGGCCTAGCCTGCCCGGTCAATGAACCTTGCCCCATCCCGGAGAGCCGTCATGTCGCGCACCCTGAGCGCCGCCATCCAGACCCTCGCCGCGGCCGCCCTGCTGGTGCTGGCCCAACCCGTCCTTACCCGGCCCGCTTTGGCCCAGTCCGAGCAGCAGGCGCTGGTCGACCGCGCCACCCTCGCGGTGCAGGAAATCGTCGGCCCCGCCGATGCCAAGGACCCGAAAAGCCAGCTGCGCCAGGCCCGCGCCGTGCTCATTTGCCCGCGCGTCTTCAAGGTCAGCTTCTTCCTCGGCGGCGAGGGCGGCGGTTGCGTGCTGGTCGCGCGCGACGGCGCCGGTTCCTGGTCCTATCCGTCGTTCTACGGCATCACCAGCGGCAGCCTCGGCCTGCAGATCGGCGTCCAGGACAGCGAATTCATGATGATGGTGCTGACCGAGAAAGGCCTGAACGCCGTGCTCGACAGCCAGTTCAAGCTCGGCGGCGACGTCTCGATCGCGGTCGCCGACCTGGGCGCCGGGTTGGAAGGCTCCACCACCGCCGCCGTCGGCGCCGACATCGTCGCCTTCTCGAAAACCCGCGGCCTGTTCGCCGGTGTTTCCCTGCAGGGCAGCCTGATGTCGGTGCGCAGCGACTGGAACCAGGCCTATTACGGCAAGCCGATGGGATCGCGGGAGATCGTCATCGGCATGCAGGGCGTCAATCACGGCGCCGACCCGCTGCGCGAGGTGCTCACCCGCGTCGCCGGGGCGCCGGCGGGTCAGCCCATGTCCCAGCCGGCAGGCCAGCCCGAACCGCTCGCCCCCCTGCCCGCCAAGCAAGGCGCGGTGCAGCAACAGAACCTGCCGCCCCCCAACGCCGCGCCGCAAACGCTTCAGCTGCCCAAGAAGCCGTAAAGCCAAAGCCGCAAAGCTTCCGTCGCCAAAGCTTTCGTCCTTGGCCGGCGCGGCCTAATCTGCCGCGCATGACCGACCCGGCGCCGTTCTGGAAGACCAAGACCCTGTCGCAAATGACCCGCGACGAGTGGGAATCCCTCTGCGACGGCTGCGGCCGCTGCTGCCTGCACAAGCTGCGCTTCGAGGACACCGGCGACCTCGCCTACACCAACGTCGCCTGCCGGCTGCTCAACCTGACCACGACGCAATGCAGCGACTACCCCAACCGCCGCCGCAAGGTGCCCGACTGCGTCAACCTGACCCCGCAAACGCTCCTCGAAATCGACTGGCTGCCGCCCAGCTGCGCCTACCGCCGGCTGGAGGAAGGCAAGGATCTCGCCTGGTGGCACCCGCTGGTCTCCGGCGATCCCAACACCGTGCACACCTCCGGCGTCTCGGTCAGCGGCCGCGCCGTGGACGAACGCAAGGCCGGCCCGCTCGAGCACCACATCGTGGACTGGCCCGGCAAGATGCCAAAGGCTAAACAACCAGCCGCGAAGAAATCCCACCGCCGGCCCGGCGCGGCCGCCGTCCACACATCCCCGAAGGAGACGCCCGAATGTTGAAGAATGCCCTCTATGGCGGCGTCAACGCCGCGGTCCTCAGCGCCATGCGCGCCGACTTCTCCATCGACATCGACCGCATGGCCGCGCATTGCCGCTGGCTGCTGGCCAATGGCTGCAACGGCCTCGGGATCCTCGGCACCACCGGCGAAGCCAACTCCATCGGCATCGACGAACGCATCGAGGTCATGCAAGGCCTGGTCGAACGCGGCATCCCCGCCGCCAAACTATTGCCCGGCACCGGCACGCCCGCGCTGACCGACACCGTCAAGCTCACCCGCGCCGCGGCGAAACTCGGCTGCCCCGGCGCGCTGTTGCTGCCGCCGTTCTTCTACAAGAACCCGTCCGACGATGGCCTGTTCGCCTATTTCTCCGAGGTCGCCCAGCGCGTCGGCGGCGATAACATCAAGATTTTCCTCTATCATTTCCCCGCCCAGTCCGCCGTGCCCTTCGGCATCGACCTGATCGGCCGCCTGCTTGCCGCGTACCCGACCCTGTTCAAGGGCATCAAGGACAGCAGCGGCGACTGGAACAACACGCGCGGCTACGCCGACCATTTCGCCAAGGACGGCTTCGAGGTCTATGCCGGCGATGACAGCCTGCTGCGGAACCTGCTCGCCGCCGACGGCGCCGGCTGCATCACCGCCGCCTCCAACGTGAACTGCGCCATCGGCGCCCAGGTCTACGCCAACTGGGACAACGCCACGGGCGAAGCGGCGCAGGTCACCCTCACCGCCACCCGCAAGGCCGTCACCACCGTGCCGCTGATCCCCGGCCTGAAGGCGCTGAAGGCCCGCCATACGGGCGACGCCAGCTGGCTCAACATCCGCCCGCCGCACATGCGGCTGACCGCCGAGCAGGAAGCCAAGCTGTTCGCCGCGTTCGACGCCTCCGGCGTGCAGTTGGCCAAGGCCGCCTGAAGCGGAATTTCCTTTGACGAATCGGGCCCGGCGGCGCTTCAGCTAACGCGATGGACGCGCCGCCGCCCGAACTGCTCGAACTGCCCGGCGGCCTTGCCGTCGTGGAATGGCGCCGCAGCGCCCGCGCCCAGCGGGTCAGCCTGCGCATAGACCCGCGCGGCGGCGCCATCGTCGTCACCCTGCCGATGCGCGCCAGCCGCCGCGCCGGCATGGCGCTGCTGATGAACCACCAGGACTGGATCGCCGATCGCCTCGCCGCCCTGCCGGATGCCGTCCGCTTCACCGACGGCGCCATCATTCCCATCGCCGGCCAGCCGCACCGCATCCGCCACGCCCCGACCGCCCGCGGCGGCGCCTTCCTGCAGGACGGCGAGCTGATCGTCACCGGCGCGGCCGAGTTCCTCCGCCGCCGCACCCACGATTTCCTGCGCCAGGAAGCCGCCAGGCGCCTCGCCGCCCTGGTCGCGGAAAAATCCGCCCTGGCCGCCCTTCACCCCAAACGCATCACCGTCAAGGACACCAAATCCCGCTGGGGCAGCTGCGCCGCCGACGGCTCGCTGTCCTTCAGCTGGCGCCTGGTCATGGCCCCGCCCTTTGCCCAGGACTACGTCGCCGCCCACGAAGTGGCCCACCTCCGCCACATGAACCACGGCCCCAGGTTCTGGGCGCTCGTGGACCAGCTGACGCCACACAAAATCCCCGCCATCCAATGGCTCCACAGCGAGGCGCCGCGACTGCTGCGCATCGGCTGATACGGGCCGATTGGCGACCACCCGCCGCGGGGTAAACCAAGTTGCTTCGGCTCGTGGGAAGTGGCAGCCTTCCCGCCAGAAAAGGCGCCGCGCGAATGACGGCGGCCCGCACGAGGAAACCCAGCATGACCCCGATCAGCCGCCGATCCCTTCTCGCCGCCTCCGGGACCGCCCTCCTGTCGCAAGCGGCACCTCGCCTGGCGCGCGCGGAGGGCAAGCCGCGGGTGACCGTGATCACCCAGTGGAGCGCGGGCAGCGACGGCGCGGCGATCACCGCGCTCGGCGACCTGTTCACCAAGGCTGGCGGCGACTGGCAGCACAACCCCGTGCCCGGCTTCACCACGGACATGATGAACAAGCTGCGCGCGCAGATCCTCTCGGGCGATCCGCCGGCGGTCAGCCAGCTGAAGGGGCCGGAGATCGCCGCCTGGTCGAAGATCGCGCCGACCCTGAACCTGGACGCCGATGTGGCGGCTGCCGGCTACGAGAAGGTCGTGGCGCCCGAACTGATCAAGCTGCACAAGCCGTTCGGCCACTGGATCTCGCTGCCGCTGCAGGTCTACCGCATCAACTCGATCTGGATCAGCAAGAAGGCCGCCGACAAGGTGGGGGTGACCGCGCTGCCGAAGACCTGGGCCGAGTACAACGCCATCGGCGAGACGATGGCCAAGGCCGGCATCCAGCCCGTCGCCAACGGCGGCACCAAATGGGACAACGGCATGATCTGGGAGATCGCGCTCAGCGGCATCTCGCCGGCCGCCTACCGAAAGGCCGTGATGGAACTGGATGCCGCCACCCTGCGCGGCCCGGAAGTGCTGGCCGCCTTCGAGCAGACCCGCAAAATGAGCCTCTGGATGGACCCCAACACCGCCAGCCAGCACTACTCCACCTTCATCCCCAAGTTCATGAAGGGCGATGCCGGCATGCTGCTGATGGGCGGCTGGGTGCAAGGCGTCTACAAGAAGGCCGGCTACCAGTACAGCGACTACATGACCGGCCCGGCGCCGCAGGACAACGGCAAGCCGGCCTTCGACCTCAACGCCGACGCCTTCATCTTCTGGCAGCGCAAGGAACCCGAGTTCACCGCCGGGCAGCATCTGCTCGCCAAGCTGGTGATGGAGAAGGACACCCAGAAGATGTATTCGGGCATCACCGGCTCGCTGCCGGTGCGCACCGACATGGACCTGTCCGACCCAACCTTCTCCGATGCCCAGCGCGAGGCGTCGGCCAGCCTCGGCGCGGCGGTGAAGGGCGACCAGGCGGTGCTGAGCCTGGCCCACAACATGGCCCAGCCGAACCAGATCACCGCGGCGATGCTCGACGTGCTGACCGAGTTCGTCACCGACCACTCGATCACGCCGCAGAAGGGCCAGGCCCGGCTCGCCGAGGCCGTCGACAACGTCCGCTAGAGACCGCTTGGGTCGATGACAGGGATGCGCCGGCGGCTGGAGGAGGTTCTGCCGCTCCTGGCCATCTGGGTACCGGTGCTGATCAGCATCGTCTATGTGGTGGGGTTCACGCTGTACACGGTGTGGATCTCCTTCACGCCATCCACCCTGGTGCCCGACTATGGCTGGGTGGGGCTGCGCAACTACTCGGCCATCCTGGCGACGCGGAACTGGCAGATCGCCGCCAACAACATGGTGGTCTACGGCTTCTGCTTCCTGGTGCTGACGACGGCGCTCGGCCTGTCGCTGGCGGTGCTGATCGACCAGAAGCTGCGCGGCGAGAATTTGTTCCGCACCATCTTCCTGTATCCGCTGGCGGTTTCCTTCGTCGTCACCGGCGTCGTCTGGGGCTGGCTGCTCAATCCCGGCATCGGCATCCAGAAACTCGTGGTCGGGCTGGGCTGGACCGATTTTCGCTTCGACTGGCTGGTGGACCGCAACCGCGCGCTCTATTGCATCGTGCTGGCTGGCGCCTGGCAGGCCTCGGGCTTCGCCATGGCGCTGTTCCTGGCCGGGCTGCGCTCTGTCGATGCGCGACCTGATGAAGGCCGCGCAGATCGACGGCGCGGGGCCGCTGCGCACCTATCGCCGGGTCATCCTGCCCAGCATCTGGCCGATCTTCATCGCGGTCTTCGTGATCCTGCTGCAATTCGCCATCAAGACCTTCGATCTCGCCATGGCACTGACCGGCGGCGGCCCGGGCAATGCCACGCTGCTGCCGTCGATCGTGGTCTACGACTTCATGTTCCAGCGCGGTCTGCTCGGACGCGGGTCGGCGGCGGCCGTCTTGTTGCTGCTGATGCTGCTGGCCGTGCTGCTGCCCTACGCCGTGTTCCGCCGCTGGCGGCACATCCGAAGCGCCCGCAATGCGTAACGCCCGCGCCGCCGTTTATCTGCTCGTCACCTTGCTGACCGCAATCTATCTGCTGCCCCTGCTGGTGGTGGCGCTGAACTCGCTGCGCACCACGCAGGAGATCTTCGCCAACGGCATGATCGGCCTGCCGCGCGCGCTGGCCTTCGGCAATTTCGCCGATGCCTGGAGCGGCCTGTGCATCGCCGAGCACTGCACCGGCATCCGCTCCTACATGCTGAACTCCTTCCTGATGACGCTGCCCGCCACGATCCTCTCCACCTTCTTCGGCGCGCTGCTCGGCTACGCCATCTCGCTGTGGCGCTTTCGCGGCGATCTGTGGGTGTTCGGCCTGATCACCATGGGCGTCTTCCTGCCCGAGCAGATGAAGCTGGTGCCCTGGGTGCTCGTGCTGCGCGATCTCGGCCTGTACAACAGCGTCGGCGGCCTGATCCTGATCCATGTGGTGCAGGGCATCAGCTTCACCACGCTGTTCTGCCGCAACTACTACATCGGCATCCCGCAGGAACTGGTGAAGGCGGCCAGGATCGACGGCGCCGGTTTCTTCCGGATCTTCTGGCGCATCGTGCTGCCGCTCTCGCCGCCGATCCTGATCGTGACCATCATCTGGCAATTCACCGGCATCTGGAACGAATATCTCTACGGCGTCACCTTCGCCTCCGGCGAGCACCAGCCGGTGACGGCGGCCCTGATCGCGCTCGCCGTCACCGTTTCGGAGGCGCCGCAATACGGCGTGCAGAGTGCGGCGGTGCTGATCGCCGCCGCCCCCACGCTGTTCGTCTATCTGCTGGGCGGCAAGTATTTCATGCGCGGCCTTACCGCCGGCGCGGTCAAGTAGGACATTGCGATGGCAGCCCTGAGCATTCGCAACCTGTACAAGCGCTTCGGCCTGGTCGAGGTGCTGAAAGGCATCGACCTGGACATCGACAGCGGCGATTTCACCGTGCTGGTCGGCCCCTCCGGTTGCGGCAAGTCCACCCTGCTGAACATCATCGCCGGGCTGGAGAAGGCCAGTTCCGGCGACATCGAAATCGGCGAGACACTGGTCAACGACATCCCGCCCAAGGACCGCGACATCGCCATGGTGTTCCAGTCCTACGCGCTCTACCCCACCATGACCGTGCGCCAGAACATCACCTTCGGCATGGAGTGCCGCCGGGTGCCCAGGGCCCGGCAGGACGAGGCGGTGGAGCGGGTGGCGAAGCTGCTGCAGATCGAGCCCCTGCTGGGCCGCAAGCCCGGCCAGCTTTCCGGCGGCCAGCGCCAGCGCGTGGCGATGGGCCGGGCCCTGGTGCGCGACCCCAGGCTGTTCCTGTTCGACGAGCCGCTGTCCAACCTCGATGCCAAGCTGCGCGTCGAGATGCGCATGGAGATCAAGCAGCTGCACGCCCGCATCGGCTCCACCATCGTCTATGTCACCCACGACCAGATCGAGGCGATGACGATGGCCACCCGCATCGCGGTGATGCACCAGGGCTCGGTGCAGCAATTCGCCGACCCCGACACCGTCTACCACCGTCCGGCCAATTTGTTCGTCGCCCGCTTCATGGGCGCGCCGCCGATGAACACGCTGCCGGCGCGGCTGGAAGGCAGCGATGCCGGCCCGGTCGCGGTGATCGGCCAGGGCGAGGGCGCCATCCGCCTGCCCGCACCGCCTTCGGTCGGGCTGGAATGGCTCGGCAAGCCGGTGGTTCTGGGCATCCGTCCGGAATGCATCGCCGAGCCGGCGCGCATGTTCGGCGACGACCCGGCGTCACGTCTGGTGATCTCCGCCCTGGTGGAGATGACCGAGCCGACCGGGGCGGAAACCATCGTGGTGCTGCGCCTCGGCGGCGAGAAGGCGCTGGCGCGGGTGGCGCCCGACATCCGCCTGCCGATCGGCGCCGCCGCGCCCTTCGCGGTGGACACCCGGCGGATCTGCCTGTTCGACCCGGAAACGGAGCGGCTGATCGCCTGAACGCCGCCGGCCGCACCGTTCCGCCCACTCCTGAGCGGAACGATGCGCCGGTCCGCTTCAGACCTCGTTGCGGCTCATCATGCCGGCCATGGTCTCGGCCTGGCGGATGGCCAGCGCCACGATCGTCAGCGTCGGGTTGCACGCGGCACCCGAGGTGAACTGGCTGCCGTCGGAGATGAACAGGTTCTTCACGTCGTGGG
This sequence comes from uncultured Alphaproteobacteria bacterium, assembly GCA_963839645.1. Lineage (GTDB taxonomy): Bacteria > Pseudomonadota > Alphaproteobacteria > Acetobacterales > Acetobacteraceae > PALSA-911. Next base: position 1,285,669 of record CAWIVZ010000008.1, read on the forward strand.
TCTGGCCGAACTTGTTCACCACGCCGTCCCGCGGCTTTTCGCTCATCCGGTTGGTGCCGAGGTTGTGCGTGCTGGGATAGGGCGGCGTGTGGAACGTCCGTGTCGCGCCCACCGCCTCATAGATCGCCGAGCCCTGCCGATAGGCGTGCGCGCGCATCTTCACATCGTTGTCGTGGTCGTCGAAATGCACCGACGCCACCGGCATGCCGTTCTTGTCCTTGGCCTTCGGATCGAGCGTGACGCGGTTGGTCTCGCGCGCCATGTCCTCGCCGACGATCCACATCCCCGCCATGTTCGAATAATCGTCCAGCCCGGCGGCGAAGCTGCGCCCCCAGGCGCCGGGATCGAGGAACGCCGCCATGAACGGCAGGCCGAGCGACAGGGTTTCCAGTTCATAGCCGCCGACGAAACCGCGCTTGGTGTTCAGCGCCGCCTCGTCGCGCACGATGCCGGCCATGGTGGTGCCGCGATACATGTGCACCGGCTTGTCGAACACGCCGTAGACGCTGCCGGTCATGTGCCGCATGTAGTTGCGCCCCACCTGGCCGGAGCTGTTCGCCAGGCCGTTCGGGAACATCGACGACGCGCTGTTCAGCAACAGCCGCGGGCTCTCCAGCGAATTGCCGGCCACCGCGACGATGCGGGCCTTCTGACGCTGGGTCTTGCCGTTCGCATCGACATAGACAACACCGGTAACTTTCCCGGCTTTGTCATGCTCGATATGCAGCACCATGCTGCCGGGACGAACCTCCATCTTGCCGGTGGCCTCGCCCTTGGGGATTTCGGTGTACAGCGTCGACCATTTCGCGCCGGACTTGCAGCCCTGGAAGCAGAAGCCGATCTGCTGGCAGCTGCCCCGCCCGTCGCGCGGCTGGCTGTTGATCGCCATGTTGCCGGTATGCACTTCCTTGTAGCCGAGCTTCCTGGCGCCGGCTTCCAGCACCTTGAAGTTGTTGTTGCCGGGCAGGCGAGGAATGTCGTTGGTGCCGGTCACTCCCATCTTGAACTCGGCCTTGGCGTAATAGGGCTCCATCTCCTTCAGGCTGATCGGCCAGTCGAGCAGATTGGCGCCCGGCAGCGCGCCATAGGTCGTGCGGGTCTTGAATTCATAATCCTGGAACCGCAGCGAGGCGCCCGCCCAGTGCACGGTGGATCCACCCACCGCCTTGACGATCCAGGCCGGCAGGTTCGGAAAATCCTTGTGCACGCGCCAGCTTCCCGACGTCGTGCGCATGTCCTTCCAGGCCAGCTGGGTGAAGCTGTCCCACTCGTCGTTGATGAAGTCCTGGATCTCGTAGCGCCCGCCGGCTTCCAGGATCACCACCTTGATGCCGCGCTGCGCGAGTTCGTTGCCCAGCGTGCCGCCGCCGGCGCCGGAGCCGACGATGCAGACGACGCTGTCGTCGTTCAGGTCGAATTGGGTCATGGTCGTTTCTTCCCCGCTATCCGTTCAGCTCAGCCAGTCGATGTCGTTGAAGCCGCGATGGATGTAGCCGCCCTTGTCGGCCGAGGCCCCCTCGTAGCCGAACTTCGCCCATAGCGGCTTCTGGTTGTACAGCGTCACCACCAGGTCCGAGCGCAGCTTCTTGAAGAACGGCGAGGCCTCCATCGACTTCAGGATCGCCACCCGGTCGTTCTCGTCAGCCACCAGCAGGTAGGTGCTGGCGTGGCGCTTGCGCGCCTCGGCGTCCAGGCCGGCACAGCCCTTGGTCATCAGCTCGCGCACCGCCGGCGCGGCGCTGTCGTAGCCGGAGACGGCAACGATGTAATACGTGTCGGCCAGCCGGTCATGCGGATAGATGTCGCGGGCGGCCCTGGCCAGCGTGGCCATCGTCGCCGGGCTCAGGTTCTTCGCCGCCTGCGCCCAGGCCGCGTCCGGCGCGATCGTCATGGCGGCGGCGAGGCCGGGCACCACCAGGGCCCCTCCGCGCAGCACGACACGGCGCGAAACGGTGGTGCGTCGATCAACAACTCTCATGGGTTTTCCTCCGGTTTTTTTGTTTCAGTGATAACGGCCGTGCCGTTCCAGAACTTCGATCCGATAGCCGTCGGGATCGGTGACAAAGAAGAAGCGGGCCATCAGGGCGCCGTCGCGGTTGAATTCCTTCACCGGTTCGGGCACGAGCCCCTCGGCGGCGAAGCGGGCATGCTCGGCCCGCACGTCGGGCACGACAAAGGCGATGTGGCCATAGCCCTGGCCGTGCGTGTACGGCTCGGCGCGGTCATGGTTGATCGTCAGTTCCAGTTCGAAATCGTCCTCCGTCGCCTTCAGGTACACCAGGGTGAAGCCGTCGAACGGATAGCGGTCGGCGATCTCCATGCCGAAGGCGCGCCGGTAGAAATCCACGCTGCGCGCCTCGTCCAGTACGCGGATCATGCTGTGGATCGGTTTGGCCATGCTCAGTGCTGCTCCTTCAGCCAGTCGATGAGGGTCTTGCGGATCGCCGGATTGGCCTGGCGGTACACCATCACCGCGCCGGGGATCACCGCCTGCGGCCCGCTCAGCCAGGCGTCCAGGTGCGCCGCGTCCCAGGTGAAATCGGCGCGGGCGAAGCCGGCCGAATATTTGAAGCCCGGCACGCTGCCCGCCTTGCGTCCGAACACGCCGCCCAGCGGCGGTCCCTGACGGGGCGGCTCCTGCGCCGAGAGGGTATGACAGGTGCCGCACTGATTGCGGAACAAAGTCGCCGGATCCGGCGGCGCCGACGCCATCGGCACGGAGAACTGCGCCCCTGCCGGCGATGCCAGCGCAAGGAACAGCCAGAAAACCAGGCACGCGCGCGAATACTTCGGCATGGCACATCCAATTGGATCGACCATCACCATGCGCGGTCCGCCGCGCGGACAGGTAGTATCCGGCTACGACAACGCCAGTGCGGCCTCGGCGGGCCGGTTCAACCGATCGGCCACCTGCTGGGCATGCAGTTCCTGATGGCGCAGATACTGCAGGCAGGTCACCCGCAGGAACGAGGTGAAGTTCTGCACATTGCCGATCTTCTCCACGATCTCGTCGTAGAGCACGGCGACGAAGCGCGCGAGGCCGAGCTGTTCCTTGGCCGCGATCTCCTCCAGCGTGATCCAGAACGCCGCCTCCAGGCGGATGGACGTGCTGTGGCCGTGCAATCGCATCGCACGTGTTTCAGCCTGATAGGTGCGCGGATCCTGCGAGACAAACAAATTGCACATGGCGCCTCCTCCGGCCGGCCTTTTAGCGGCCTTGGCCGGCGATTATAGGAGGGAAGAACCGCCCAGCGCCAGTCCGCGCGCGGACCCGCCAACTCAGAGGATCTTCCAGCCCTCCGGCGTCTTGCACCAGTTCAGCGCGCCCGTACGGTTCGGCGGCCTGCCACGGGCCATGGACTGGTAGCCAACCGCCACGCAGGAAAACCCCTTGCGCTGGAAGCGGCTGTTCACCGTCAGCGTTCCGGTCGATTTCGTCGCCGGGTTGGTCCAGCTTTCCTTGACGCCGGGCGCGAGGTCCGGGCGGGCCAGCAGCCGTTGGGTCGCCTCGTCCAGCACCTTGAAGTCGCTCGCCGACAGCTTGGTCTTGCTGGAATCGCCGAACGGATTGATCTGCGCGAGAGCCGGGGCGGCCACCGGCACGAAGGCCAGCAGCCCCAAAAGCGCCAGGAACCGAAGCGTCCGAACCAGCCGGATCGAGCGCATCACGCCGTGCGGTCGCCGCCCGCGCCCAGCGCCGCCTGCGCCGCGGCCAGCCGCGCCACCGGCACGCGATACGGGCTGCAGGAGACGTAATCCAGCCCCACTTCCTCGCAGAACGCGATCGACGCCGGATCGCCGCCATGCTCGCCGCAAATGCCGAGCTTGATGCCCGGGCTGCGTCTTGCGGCCGCGCTCGGCGGCGATGCGGACCATCTCGCCGACGCCCTCGATGTCGAGCGACACGAACGGGTCCTTCGGCAGGATGCCCTGCTCCACGTAGTCGGGCAGGAACTTGCCGGCATCGTCGCGCGACAGGCCGAACACGGTCTGCGTCAGGTCGTTGGTGCCGAAGCTGAAGAAATCGGCGACCTCGGCGATCTTGTCGGCGGTGATGGCGGCGCGCGGCAGCTCGATCATGGTGCCGACGCTGTATTCGATCGTCGCCGCCCGGCCTCGGCGAACACCAGCTCGGCCACCTTGTCGATCTGCGCGCGGGTGATCTCCAGTTCGCGCTTCATGCCGACCAGCGGGATCATGATTTCCGGCACCGGCGCGTTGCCGGTTTCCTTCGCCACCGCGATCGCGCCCTCGAAGATGGCGCGCGCCTGCATCTCGTAGATCTCCGGGATAGGAGATGCCCAGCCGGCAGCCGCGATGGCCGAGCATCGGGTTGGCCTCCGCCAGTTCGCCGGCGCGCCGGCGCATCGTCTCGACATCGGTGCCCAGCGCCTTCGCCACCTCGGCCAGTTCGGCGTCGCGCGTGCGGCAGGAACTCGTGCAGCGGCGGGTCGAGCAGGCGGATCGTCACCGGCAGGCCGGCCATGATGCGGAACAGGTCGATGGAAATCCTGCCGCTGGAACGGCAGCAGCCGCGCGAGCGCCGCGCGGCGGCCGGCCTCGTCGCTGGCCATGATCATCTGCCGCACGGCGCCGATGCGCTCGGGGTCGAAGAACATGTGCTCGGTGCGGCACAGGCCGATGCCCTCGGCGCCGAATTTCTTCGCCGTCTCGGCATCCAGCGGGGTTTCCGCGTTGGTGCGCACCTTCATGCCGGCGGACCCTGTCGGCCCACCCCATCAGCGTGGCGAAATCGCCCGACATCGCCGGCTCGATCATCGCGCACCGCGCCGACGAACACCTCGCCGGTGGCGCCGTCGAGGGTGATGGTGTCGCCGGCGCGCACGATCTTGCCGCCGGCGGTGAGCGTCTGCGCGTCGTAATCGACCGCGATGCCGCCGGCGCCGGCCACGCAGGGCCGGCCCATGCCGCGCGCCACCACGGCCGCGTGGCTGGTCATGCCGCCGCGCGTGGTCAGGATGCCGCTTGGCGGCGTGCATGCCGTGGATGTCCTCGGGGCTGGTCTCGATGCGCACCAGGATCACCGCCTCGCCCTTGGCGGCGCGCGCTCTCGGCCTCGTCGGCGTTGAACACCACCGCGCCGGAGGCCGCGCCGGGCTCGCCGGCAGGCCCTTGGCCATCAGCGTGCGCGGCGCCTTCGGGTCGAGCGTCGGGTGCAGCAACTGGTCGAGCGAGGCCGGATTGACGCGCATGCACCGCCTCGTTCTCGGTCGATCAGGCCCTCGCTGCGCCATGTCGACGGCGATGCGCAGGCTCGCCGCCGCGGTGCGCTTGCCGTTGCGCGTCTGCAGCATGTACAGCTTGTTCTGCTGCACCGTGAACTCGATGTCCTGCATGTCCTTGTAGTGCTTCTCGAGCGTTGCGCGGATCGCCATCAGCTCGGCGTAGGCCTCCGGCATCGCCTCTTCCATCGGCGACCTCGCCCGGCTTGGCGCGCGCCTTGGACATCGGCTGCGGCGTGCGGATGCCGGCCACCACGTCCTCGCCCTGCGCGTTCACCAGGTATTCGCCGTAGAACATGTTCTCGCCGGTGGACGGGTCGCGGGTGAAGCACACGCCGGTGGCGCAGTCCTCGCCCATGTTGCCGAACACCATCGCCTGCACGTTGACCGCGGTGCCCCAGTCGGCCGGGAATGTCGTGCAGCCGGCGATAGGTGTTGGCGCGCGGGTTCATCCAGCTGCCGAACACCGCGCCGATCGCGCCCCACAGCTGCTCCTCGGGATCCTGCGGGAACGGCTTGCCGGTCTCCTCCTCGACCATCTCCTTGTAGCCGTCGACCACGCGGTGCCAGTCCTCGGCGGTCAGCGCGGTGTCTTCGATCGACGCCGGTCTCGAGCTTCACGTGCTCGATGATTTCCTCGAACCGGTGATGGTCGACGCCCAGCACCACGCTGCCGTACATCTGGATGAAGCGGCGATAGGAGTCCCAGGCGAAGCGCGCATCGCCGAGCCTGCGGCCAGGCCCTCGACGGTCGCGTCGTTCAGGCCGAGATTGAGCACGGTGTCCATCATGCCCGGCATGGAGACGCGCGCGCCGGAGCGCACCGAGACCAGCAGCGGCTTGTGCCGGTCGCCGAACTTCAGGCCGACCGCCTTCTCGACCCGCGCGAGCGCGGCGCGCACCTGCGCCGTCGAGATCGGCCGGATAGCGTCTCGTTGTTCTCGTAGATAGGCGGTGCAGACCTCGGTGGTGATGGTGAAGCCGGGCGGCACCGGCAGGCCGATGCTGGCCATCTCGGCGAGGTTGGCGCCCTTGCCGCCGAGCAGGTTGCGCATCTCCGCGCGGCCTTCGTTGTGGCCGGCGCCGAAGCTGTAGACCCACTGTTGGTCGATTGCTAGGTCTGCTGTGACATGTACTTCAGCCTTCGATCTTCGAGAAATCCGCGACGCGGTCCATCGCAGCGCGAACCCGGCGAAGCAGTCGCAGGCGATTGCGGCGCAATTCCGGCATCCGCGTCGTTCACCGTCACCTTGTCGAAGAAGGCATCGAGCGGCGCGCGCAGCGTGGCCAGCGCCGCCATGGCGCCGGCGTAAGTCCTCGGCTTCCGAGCCGTGCGTCGATCGCCGGCGCGACGTGGTCCAGCGCAGCGGCCAGCGCGGTTTCCTCGGCCTGTTCGAGCAGGCCGGCGTCGACGGCGCCGTCGTGCGGCCCGTCCTTCCTTTCCTCGATGCGCAGGATGTTGGCGGCGCGGCGATAGCCGGCCAGCAGGTTGGCGCCGTCGTCGGTGCCGAGCAGCGCCGCCACCGCCTCGGTGCGGGCCAGCAGCCGCACCAGGTCGTCGTCCGCGCCGGCGCGCGAAGCACCGCGTCCAGCACGTCGTGGCGCGCGCCCTCGGCGCGCAGCTGCACGCGCAGGCGCTCGACGAGGAAGTCGAGCAGCTCGTCGCCAGTCCGGCCGTCGCCGGCAGCGCCCGGCGGCCGCCGGCGTCGATGCAGCGGCCGCCAGCGCGCAGCCGCAGCCCGTTCTCGCGAATGATGCGGATGACGCCGAGCGCGGCGCGGCGCAGCGCGTAGGGATCGCCGGAGCCGGTCGGCTTCTCGCCGATGGCGAAGAACGCCGCCAGCAGGTCGAGCTTGTCGGCCAGCGCCACCGCGATGCCGACCGGCGCCGCCGGCACCGCGTCGCCGGGCCCCTGCGGCGCGTAGTGGTCGCGGATCGCGTCGGCGACGCCGACGTCCTCGCCGTCGTGCAGGGCGTAGTAGCCGCCCATCACGCCCTGCAGTTCCGGAAACTCGCCGACCATGCCGGTGATCAGATCGGCCTTGCCAGCAGCGCCGCCCGCTCGGCCTGCGCCGGGTCGGCGCCGACCAGCGGCGCGATGCGCCCGGCCAGCGCACCAGCCGCCGCACCCGCTCGCCCTGGCTGCCCAGCTTGGCGTGGAAGGTCACGCGCATCCAGCGCCGGCACGCGGCTTTCCAGCCGGCGCCTTGCGGTCCAGGTCCCAGAAATGCCGCGCATCGGCGAAGCGCGCCCGCAGCACCCGCTCATTGCCGGCGATGATCGCCGCGCCGCCGTCGCTCGCTTCGATGTTGGCGACGAAGGCGAAATACGGCGCCGGCCGCGCCGTCCGGCGTCGCGCAGCGCGAAATAGCGCTGGTTGACCCGCATCGAGACCTGCATCACCTCGGCCGGCAGGTCCATGTAGGCGGCGTCGATCCGCCCGAGCAGCGGCACCGGCCATTCCACCAGGCCCGCGACCTCGTCGAGCAGGCCGGGATCGTCCACGACCGTCAGCGCCTCGCGCCGCCGCCAGCCGCGGCAACCGCCTCGGCGATCACGCTGCCGGCGCTCGGCGGCATCGACGATCACGTTGTGCTCGCGCAGCTTCGCCTGCCAGTCGCGCGCAGGACGACACGGCGAAGGCGCCGGGCGCCAGGAAGCGGTGCCCCTCGGTCAGGTTGCCGGAGGCCAGCCCGTGCCCGTCATCGGCGCCGTCGCGCAGGTCGAACGGCACCACCGCGCCGTCGAGCAGGCAGATGATCCGCCGCAGCGGGCGGACCCAGGTGAACTGGCTGGTGCCGCCCCAGCGCATGGATTTCGGCCAGGGGAAGCGGCGCAGCAGCGCCGGCATCGCGCCGGCGATCAGCGTCGGCGGCGCGACGCCGGCGCAGTCGCCTTCTCCAGCACCCAGAAATCGCCTTCCTCGCGCAGCTGCTCCTGCGTCGCGCCGTGCTTGCGCAGGAAGCCGGCCAGCGCCTGCTCCGGCGCGCTGCGCGCGCGGGCCGCGCTCGACGCGTGGCTCTGGCCGCCACCGCGCCGGCGACCTGCGCCGCCAGCGCGATGCGGCGCGGGCCGTAGAAGCGTGCGCACATCGGCGGGCGACAGCGGCGCGAGCGCCTCGCTGACCAGCCGCGCCAGATCCTCGGCCGCCCGCGCCTGCATGCGCGCGGGGATTTCCTCGCTGAACAGTTCGAGGAAGAGTTCAGGCATTCGGCGCGACTCCTGGTCGCCGTCTCGCCCGCCAGCCAGGCCTCGCAGCAGCCCTTCGCCAGCGTCCGCACCCGGCCGATATAGCTGGCCCGCTCGGTCACGCTGATCACGCCGCGCGCGTCCAGCAGGTTGAACAGATGGCTCGCCTTGATGCACTGGTCATAGGCCGGCAGCGCCAGCTTCTCGCCCAGCAGCGCGGCGCATTCCGCCTCGGCATCCTCGAAGTGGCGCATCAGCATCGTCGGTGTCGGCGAACTCGAAATTATGCGCGCTGTATTCCCGCTCGGCCCGCAGGAACACGTCGCCGTAGCTCACGCCGGCGCCGTTGAAGTCGAGGTCGATAGACGTTCTCGACGTCCTGCACATACATCGCCAGCCGCTCGAGCCCGTAGGTCATCTCGAAGCTCGGCATGCGTCACCGCGATGCCGCCGACCTGCTGGAAATAGGTGAACTGCCCCACCTCCATGCCGTCGCACCAGACCTCCCAGCCCAGGCCCCAGGCGCCCAGCGTCGGGCTTTCCCAGTCGTCCTCGACGAAGCGGAAATCGTGCAGCAGCGGATCGAGGCCGATCTCCCGGTAGCTCGCCAGCAGCAGCTCCTGCGCGTCCGCCGGCAGGGCTTCATGATCACCTGGTACTGGTAGTAGTGCTGCAGCCGGTTCGGGTTCTCGCCGTAGCGCCCGTCGGTCGGCCGCCGGCTCGGCTGCACATAGGCGGCCCGCCAGGGCTTGCGGCCCGAGCGCGCGCAGCGTGGTCGCCGGATGGAACGTGCCGGCGCCCATCTCCAGATCATAGGGCTGCAGGATCACGCAGCCCTGGCGCGACCAGAAGTCGTGCAGCCGCAGGATCAGTTCCTGGAAGCTGGGTTTGCCGGCGGTGGATAACTGGGTCAATGGAGCAGGATCCGTGGACACAAGCGGAAAATGGACGAAATCGGGTGAAAGAGCGGGCTTTATGGTGCAGCGCCGAACATGGGGCAAGCTGGATAGCGGCCCGAAGGAGGCAACGATGCGGCACCACGTCCTCGCCCTCGCGGCGATCCTCGCCAGCCTGGCCGCACTGCTGGCCTTCCGCGCCGCCTATGTGGATGCGCGCGACGTGGCCACAACTGGGCCACGGCCTGCGCCGGCGCCGCGCCCGCCTGGCCCTGCCTGCCGCGCGACGCGCTGCTCTGGCTGCAATACTGGTCGCTCTGGGGCCTCGCCGCCCTGGCGCTGGGCGTTGCCGCGTTCCTGACCGGCTGGTTCCCCGCCGCCGCGGCCGCCATCGCCCTCGGAGCCATGGCGGTGGCGAACTACAACGCCACCTGGGGCGTGCTCGGCGCCGCGCTCGGCCTCTGGGCCTGGCTCAGGCCCGCCAGAGCCAAACGCTGAGCAACAACGGCGCCGCCAATACCAAGGCCGCCCCGCTCCAGGCCAGCGACTGAAGGTTCGCCGCCCCCTCCAGCACCGCCGACGCGATCGCCGCCAAAGCCAGCACGCCGCCCGCGACAAACTCCTCCCGCCCGCCCCGCGCACGATCGCCTCCCGCCAGCCGCGCCACGGCGGCCACCAGGGGCACGGCGAACACCGGCAACGGGAAATCGCGGTAGCGGGGATCGACCACAAGCAGCACCGCCAGCACCGCGGCGGTCCAAACGAACAGAAAGTTCAGGTCGGCGAACAGCCAGTCCCGCCACCCGGCCAGCCCGCGCCACCGCCCCAGCAACAGCCCGCGCACCGCCTCGGTGGTCTCCGCCGCGCTGCGATCCGGCCAGCCGCCTTGCGCCACCCGGTCCAGAAGCAGCAGCGCCAGCAGCGCCTGCCCGCCAAGATTGCCCGCGGCGGCCACCTGCAGGAACCCGTCAAAGGCATCCGGCACCGTGCCCACCCAGGCGAACACCAGCGCCGCGCCCAGCGCCATCGCCAGCACCGCCAGCCAGACCCGCCGCCGCAGCCCAAGCCCCCGATGCACCGCCAGCGCCGCCGCCAGCAGCCCCACCCCGAGCCCCACCGACGCCGCCGCGTGCGCCAGCCAGTCCGGGTCCTCCCGCAACGGGCCGTTCAGGGGAAATTTCGCCCGCCGGTCCGCCGTCCACAGGCCCCAGTTGGCCCCGACCGTCCCCTCGTTCACCGCCTTCCAGCGTTGATCGAAGGCCTCGATCAAATTGTAATCAAACCCCTCTTGCGCCGCGAGGGCGACGAACCGGCGCAGGAACAGCGCCTCCTCCACCCGCCCCGGCGCCGCGTCCCGCCGCCAGCGCCCGCGGCTCGGCCAGCCGGTCTCGCCGATGGCGATCCGCTTGCCCGGAAACAGCGCCGCCATGCGGCGATACACCGCGCCGACATGCGCCACCGCGCGGTCGATCCCGGTCGGCGCGTCCTCCCAGTACCGGCAGCAGATGGATCGTCACGATGTCGACATGCGCCGCGACCTCGGGGAATTGCTGCCAGAACTCCCATACATCGGCATAGGTGACCGGCTGGCGCACCGCCGCGCGCACCCGGTCGATCGCGGCGATCAACTCGCCCGGCGGCAAATCGCGGCGCAACAGCACCTCGTTGCCCACCACCACCCGCTCCACCGTTGCCGGATGGCGGTTGGCGATGGCGATCGCCGCCGCCACCTCGCGCGCGTTCTGCGCCCGGTCGCCGCCCAGCCACACGCCGAGCCACAGCTTCAGCCCATGCGCCTTCGCCATCGCCGCCAGGTCGTAGTCGCCGCCCAGCGACGCGTAGCTGCGGATCGCCCGCACATGCGGCGCCAGCAGGGCCAGATCCTGGTCCACCTCCGCAGCACTTGGGAATTGATCCGTCAACGGCGACTGCCCGTCGCGAAACGGCGCGAACGACACCGAGTTCAGCCGCCCTGCGGGCATGACCACGTCGCCGCCTTGCAGCCGGTTCGGCCACCACCAGGCCGCCAGGACCATCCCGGCCAGCAGAACCACCAGCATCGGCAGCAGGACAACGGACCGGATCATGCCGGCCGCACTACAGCACCGGGCTGAACCGCGAAAGCTTGGCAATCCGGTTCCCGCCACGGCAGGATGCCGCCATGAGCATCGACAACCTCCCCGACGCCACCATCGCCGCCATCCTGACCGGCACGAAGCGCATCGCCCTGGTCGGTGCCTCCAACAAGCCGCATCGCGCGTCGTTCGAGGTGATGGGCTTCCTCCTGCGCGCCGGCTTCGACGTCACCCCCGTCAATCCGCATCTGGCCGGCCAGATCCTGCACGGCCGCACCGTGGTCGCCAGCCTGGATGAAGCCGCGCCGCTGGAAATGGTCGATCTGTTCCGCGCCTCCGCCAACGTCGCCCCCGCCGTGGACGCCGCCATCCGCCTGCATGCCAAGGTGGTCTGGATGCAGCTTGGCGTGATCGACGAGGCCGCCGCAGGGAAAGCCCGAGACGCCGGCCTCATCGTGGCGATGGACCGCTGCCCGGTCATCGAGAACGCCCGATTGGGCCTGCAGCTTGGCCTGAAGCCCGGCGCCAGGCCGTCTTGAAGACGATCCGCCGCCGGACCACCTGCTGCGTAGAACGGTCAACCCCAAAGGTCCCCCAATGACCAACGAAGAACGCGACATCATCACCCAGTTCATCACCCGCGTCAGCGGCCTCCAGGCGCCGACGGCGCCCGGCTCGGTGCCGGCCACCATCGCCCCGCTGCCGCCGGTGGACCGGGACGCCGACACGCTGATCAACCAGCTGTTCGTCCAATACCCCGACGCGCGCTATCGCCTGACCCAGACCGCCTTCGTGCAGGAGCACGCCCTGGCGGAAACCCAAAGCCGCATCCAGCGACTGGAATGGGAGCTGCAGCAGACCCGGCAGGCGCTCGCCCAAGCCCAGCAGGCTGCCCAGCAGGCGGCGCAGCAGGCCGCCCAGCCTCCATCGGGCGGCGGCTTCCTCGGCGGTCTGTTTGGCGGCGGCCGCGCCGCCCCTCCGCCGCCCCCGCCACAATATGCCCCGCCGCCGCAGCAGGGCGCGCCGGTATGGAACCAGGGCGCTCCCCAGCAGGGTTATCAGCAGCCGCCTCCGCAATACGCCCCGCCCCCACCGCAATACGCGCCCGGCTACCAGCCCGGCATGTTCCAGCGCTCCGGCTCCGGCTTCCTCGGCTCGGCGCTGACCACCGCGGCCGGCGTCGCCGGCGGCATGGTGGCGGGCAACGCGCTGATGAGCCTGTTCTCCGGCAACCATGGCGGCGGCATGTTCGGTGGCGGGATGGGCGGTGGCATGCCCGGCGGCGGCTTCGCAGCCGCCCCGGTCGCCAGCCCCTGGGCCACCCCCGCCCCCCTGCCGGAACCGCCGGCGCCGCCGCAGGATTACGTCGACCAGGGCAGCTGGGACACCAGCGGCGCCGGCGCGGACCCTGGCGGCGACTGGAACAGCCAGGCCGATGCCGGCGGGGCCGACTCCAGCTGGGCCGATTCCGGTGGCAACGACTGGGGCTCGGGCGGCGACTCCGGCGGCTCGGACGACGTCTGAGGCCTGACGCACCCCTCACAGGCGGCGCAACCCTCCATTTCCAAATGAGTGTTGCGCCGCACAATAAACCCGTGTGTCTATTCACGGCATGAACGCCCCACCGGACAGTCACACCCCGGACAGCCACATTCTCGGAACCCTCTCCGTGGGAAAAACGCCCCCGGGGAGGGTTCCCGTCTGGCTGCCGCTGATGCTCGGCTTCCTCACCGCCGTTGCGCCGCTGTCCATCGACATGTACCTGCCGGCCTTCCCGCAGATCGAAGCGTCCTACGGCGTCGCGCCCGGCACCGCGCAGATCACGCTGGCCGCCTGGTTCGCCGGCCTTGCCATCGGCCAGCTCTCCCAGGGCACCCTGTCGGACCGCTTCGGCCGGCGCATGCCGCTGCTGGTCGCCACCGCGGTCTATACCCTGGCCTCGCTCGGTTGCGCCCTGGCGCCCGACCTGTTCTGGCTGTCGGTGTTCCGCGCCATCGCGGCTCTCGGCGGTTCGGCCGGCATGGTCATCCCGCGCGCCATCGTGCGCGACCTGTCCGACGGCATCGCCGCGGCACGGATGATGTCCAAGCTGATGCTGGTCTCCGGCGTGGCGCCCATCCTCGCCCCCACCCTCGGCGGCGCCATCCTGCTGGTGGCGTCCTGGCACGCGATCTTCCTGGTCTGCGCGGTGTACGGCGCCATCTGCTGCGTGCTGGTCTGGTGGAAGCTGCCCGACACCCTGCCACGCGAGCACCGCAAGGGCCTGTCCCCGGCCAGCCTGATCAACCGCTACGTCACCATCGCACGGGAACGCATCTTCGCCACCCACGCGGCGATGGCCGGCTTCGTCAGCTTCGCCATGTTTGCCTATATCGGCGGCTCGCCACAGGCGATGATCGGCACCTTCCATTTGTCCACCGCCGCCTATGGCGGTCTGTTCGGCCTGTGCGCGGCCGGTTTCATCGTCGCCTCCCAGGTCAACCCGCATATCCTGCCCCGCTTCGGCGCCTCGCGCGTGATGCGCACCGCGGTGCGGGTGCTGCTGTGCACCACGGCCAGCCTGGTCGTGCTGTCCTTCGCCGACATCCGCATCCTGCCGCTGACCATCGGCCTGATTGTCTCCAGCATGCTCTGCCTGGGTTTCACCCTGCAGAACGTCGCGGTCGGCGCACTGACCCGCCACGCCGCCCACGCCGGCAGCGCGGCGGCGCTGATGGGCACCTGGCAGTTCGTGCTCGGCGCCTCCTCGGTCATGCTGGTCGGCCAATTGACCGACGCCACGCCGCGCGGCATGGCGAGCCTGATGCTGCTGGGCGCGATCGGCGCCGCCTCCGCCGACCTGCTACGGCCCAAAACCTAGTGCTCTGACTTATTGGGATAGTTCAGCATGCGTCAGAGCACTAGCTTGATTTTGTGGGCCGATTCAGCCAACGGGCTGAAGTGCCCGTTGGCATCGGACCACTAGCCTTCAGCCCAACCGGAGCCCCGTCATGTCCATCGTCGTCGGAATCCCCGCCTGCGCCAAAACCATCGACGGCATGCCGCGCCACGACAACCCCGCCCGCTATTCCCTCGCGGTGTTCGGCGGCGCCGGGGCGCTGCCCGTGCTCATCCCGCCGCTGGGCGAGGCGCAGCTCGACCTGCTGGACCGCCTGGACGGCCTGCTGATCCCCGGCAGCCCCAGCAACGTCCATCCCAGCCACTACCAGGGCGGCGACAGCGCCACGCCCGACAGCCACGATCACGACCGAGACCGCACCACCCTGCCGCTGCTGCGCGCAGCCCTGGCCCGCGGCATGCCGTTGCTGGCGATCTGCCGCGGCATCCAGGAACTGAACGTCGCCCTCGGCGGCACGCTGCACCAGAAGGTGCACGACCTGCCGGGCCGGCAGGACCATCGCGGCGGCCCCGGCACGGCGGAGGAACGCTACCGCCCGAAACACCCGGTCGCCCTGACCGGCCAGCTCGCCGCCCTGCTCGGCGCCACCGCGATCACGGTGAACTCGCTGCACGGCCAGGCGATCGACCGCCTAGGCTCCGGCCTGGCGGTCGAGGCCATCGCGCCGGACGGCACGATCGAGGCGGTGCGGGTAGAATCTGCGTCAGGTTTCGCATTCGGGGTTCAATGGCACCCCGAATGGCGCTATGCCGACGACCCCGCCAGCACGGCCCTGTTCGCCGCGTTCGGCCAAGCATGCCGCGGCTACGCGGCAGGATCACGAAAGGCGGCCTAAGATGGATCTGCAACTGGCAGGCAAGCGCGTCCTCATCACCGGCGGCTCCAAGGGCATCGGCCAGGCCTGCGCGGAGGTGCTGGCGGATGAAGGCTGCCACCTGACGCTGGTCGCCCGTGATCCCGCAGCCCTGGATGCCGCCGCCGGCAAAATCCGCGCCCGCCGCCAGGTCCAGGTCCGCACCATCGCCGCCGACCTGTCGAGCGATGACGCGGTGCGGAAAGTCGCCGCCGAAGCCGGTGAGATCGACATCCTGGTCAACAACGCCGGCGCCATCCCGCCCGGCGACCTGCTGGCGGTGGACAACGAAACCTGGCGCCGCGCCTGGGACCTGAAGGTGTTCGGCTTCATCTCGCTCTGCCGCGCCGTCTATCCGCAGATGAAGGCACGCAAGGACGGCGTCATCCTCAACATCATCGGCGCCGCCGGCGAAAAGCTGAACCCCGGCTACATCGCCGGTTCCGCCGGCAATGCGTCCCTGATCGCCTTCACCCGCGCGCTGGGCAAATCCTCCACCGCCGACGGCATCCGCGTGGTCGGCATCAACCCCGGCGCCACCGCCACCGCGCGGCTGGAAATGCTGAACCGCGACCGCGCCCAGAAGCAGTTCGGCGACGCCGAGCGCTGGCGCGAGCTGTTCAGCGCCATGCCCTTCGGCCGCGCCGGCACGCCCGAGGAAATCGCCTGGGCCGCCGCGTTCCTGGTCTGCCCGCGCTCGGGCTACACCTCCGGCACCATGCTGACCATCGACGGCGGGGCGTGACCGGGGGGCATGCCGTGAGAGCAGCAAGGCCAGGCGGCAGCTCCCCTGGACCCCGCCAAAGGCTCGCCTTTGGAATCCATCCATTTGTTTGGGAGGGCAAGGAGGGCCAACCGAGACCTTGCAAGGTCCGGTGAGCCCTCCTTGCACTCCCAAACCAGTAGCGGGTTTTAAGGGCTTGCCCTTAGCGGGGTCCAGGGGCGGCGCCCCTGGCCTTGCTTCCTCACTGCCATGACCCCCTGATTCGCCTGGTCGACTACAGCCGGCGCCACGCCGTCGCCATCGTGCTCGGTGGCATCGTGCTGGCGCTGCTGTCGGGGACTGGTGTCGTACGCCCGGCTCGGGGTCAGCACCGACACCGACCGCATGTTCTCCGAACGCCTGCCCTGGCGCCAGCGCGCGATCGCCTTCGACCGCGCCTTCCCGCAGTTCAAGGACCTGATGGTCGCGGTGGTCGACGGCACCTCGCCGGAGATCGCCGACGCCACCGCCGCCGCCCTGGCCGAGGGGCTGGCCACCGACAAGACGCATTTCCTCTCCGTCCGCCGGCCCGACGCCTCGCCCTATTTCGACAAGCAGGGCCTGCTGTTCCTCGACAAGCCGGCGCTGGAGAAGGTCCTCGAGCACACCATCGATGCCCAGCCCTTCCTCGGCCAGCTCGCCGCCGACCCCTCGGCGCGCGGCCTGTTCGCGTCGTTGGCGCTGCTGGGCCTCGGCGTCACCCAGGATCAGGCCGACCTCGGTCCCTACAAGCCGGCGCTGGAGAATTTCCACCAGGCCATGCAGGGCGCGCTGGAAGGCCACCCGGCGCCGATGTCGTGGATCCGCATGCTGGGCGGCGGCGTCGACGGGCTGGGCGGGAAGTTCCGTTTCGTGCTGATCCAGCCGAAGCTCGATCACGGCGCGCTGGAGCCGGGCGGCGAGGCCACCGACGCCGTGCGCGCGGCGATCGCGCGGCTGGAATTCGTCAAATCCGGCCAGGCGCATGTGCGCATCACCGGCCAGGTGCCGCTGGCCGACGAGGAATTCGCCACCGTCGCGCAGGGCATGGTGACCGGCCTCGCAATCAGCATCACGCTGATCACGCTCTGGCTGTTCCTGGCGGTGCGCACCTGGCGGCTGATCGTGCCGATCCTCGCCACGCTCGGCCTTGGGCTGATGCTGACCCTGCTGTTCGCCTCCGTCGCGGTCGGCACGCTCAACCTGCTGTCGGTCGGCTTCGGCGTGCTGTTCGTCGGCATCGCGGTGGATTTCGCCATCCAGTTCAGCGTCCGCTACCGCCGGTCGCGCCAGTACGTCATTGATGGCTATTATACCACCGGGGCCGAGGCCATGGCCGCCACCGCGCGCCGGGCCGGCGGGCAGATCCTGGTTGCCGCGGCGGCCACCGCCGCCGGCTTCCTGGCCTTCGTGCCGACCGATTTCGCCGGCGTCGCCGAGCTCGGCCTGATCGCCGGCGCCGGCATGCTGATCGCGCTGGCCTGCACCCTGATCTTCCTGCCCGCCGCCATCACCCTCTGCCAGCCCGGACCCGAAACGCGCGAGGCCGGCTTCCCCTGGGCGGTGCCGCTCGATGCCCTGATCGCCCGCCGCCGGTTCGCGGTGCTGGGCGGCTTCGCCGGCATCTTCGTCCTGGCCGCCATCGCGCTGCCCCGGCTGCAATTCAACTCCGACCCGCTGCACACCAAGGACCCGACCACCGAGGCGATGCGCGCGCTGGACGACCTGCTGGCCTCGCCGCTGACCAATCCCTACAGCGCCGACATCCTGGTCCCCAACGTCGACGCGGCCGCCAAGCTCGCCGCCGCCCTCGTGCCGGTGAAAAGCGCGGGGGAGGTGCTGACCATCGACAGCTTCGTGCCGGAAGGCCAGAAGGAAAAGCTCGCCATCATCGCCGACGCCGCCAATATCCTGGCGCCCACCCTGGCGCCGCGCGAACCGGCCGCGCGGGTCACCGCCGACCAGATCCGCATGGCCGCCTCCACCGCGCTGGCACAGATCGAGCCGGCCTTGCCGAAACTGCCGCCGGACCACCCGCTGGCGCAGATCGCCGGCGACCTGCGCCAGCTGATCGCCGCCCCCGAGCCGGTGCTGCTGTCGGCCGAGCAATCACTGATCCGCTTCCTGCCGGCTGAAATCGACCGGCTGCGCGCGGCACTGGCCGCGACTCCCTCCACCCGCGCCGACATCCCCCCCGAGATCGCGCGCGACTGGGTGCTGCCGGACGGGCGCGCCCGCGTGCAGGTGCTCGCGCACGCCGGCGAACGCGACAGCCACGGCCTCGCCGTCTTCGTGGACGCGGTCCACGCCGTGGCGCCGGATGCCGGCGGCTCGGCGGTGCAGATCGTCGAGACGGCGGCCACCATCGTCGGCGCCTTCCGCAGCGCGGCGCTGTTCGCCCTCGTGGCGATCACGGTCATCCTGTTCGCCACGCTGCGCCGGCTGCTCGATGTGGCGCTGGTGCTGACGCCGCTGGTTCTGTCCTCGGCGCTGACGGTGCTGATCTGCGTGCTGACCGGCCTGCAGCTGAACTTCGCCAACATCATCGCCCTGCCGCTGCTGCTCGGCCTCGGCGTGTCGTTCAACATCTATTTCGTGATGAACTGGCGGGCCGGCAGGCGCGACTTCCTCAGTTCGGCCACCGCGCGGGCGATCGTGTTCTCCGCCCTGACCACCGGCACCGCCTTCGGTTCGCTCGCCGCCTCCCGCCATCCGGGCACCGCGAGCATGGGCCTGCTGCTGCTGATCAGCCTGGCCTGCACCCTGGTCACCAGCCTGGTCTTCCTCCCTGCGCTTCTGGCCACCGCGCCGCGCGACGAGCGGGCGGCAACCCGGGATTAACCTCCCCACGCCAGGCTGCGCCGATGCGGATATTGCCGGCGCTGCCCATTTTCTTCGCCCTGGCCGGCACGGCCCAATCCCAGATGGCCGGCCCGGCCCGGTCCCAGCCGGCCGACTGCGCGCCCGATCCGAACGCGCCGCCGCCCGCTGGCGTACCCCTGCAGCTCAACCTCCGCGGCCTGCCCGGCGTGCCGTCCGGGATCGGCGGCCAGGCCTATGTCGCCGCGCCGCTGACCGAGGGCGGCATGACCTGCACCGACCAGCCCCCGCCGCCGCGCGACATCCTGCGCGGGGAGCCCGGCGACGTGCTGCACGGGGACATGCCGCCGGGGGGCCAAGGCGACCTGCTGCGTGGACCATAGACGTAAAGGCCGGCGGGCCCCGCGGCCCACGGCATCGGCATCGGGATCAGCATCAAGCCGCCCGAACCCCCTCCACGAACCGCGTCACCTCGGCCGACAACGCCTGCGTCTGGCGCGACTGCTCCGACGTCGCGGCCAGCACCTTCGCCGCGGCCTCCCCGGCGATCGTTGTCGCCCGGCTCATGCCCACGATGTTCGTCGTCACGGTCTGAGTGCCGATCGCGGCCTGCTGAACATTGCGCGCGATCTCGTCCGTGGCCGCGCCCTGTTCCTCCACCGCCGAGGCGATGGCGGTCGCGATGCCGCTCACCTCCTCGATGATTCCGGTGATGCCCTGGATGGCCAGCACGGTCTCCCGGGTCGCGACCTGGATCTGCCCGATCTGGGAGCTGACCTCCTCCGTCGCGCTCGCCGTCTGTTGCGCCAGCCCCTTCACCTCGGACGCCACCACGGCGAAGCCCTTGCCGGCCTCGCCCGCGCGCACCGTCGCCGCCACCGTCGCGGCCTTCGCCGCGGCCTCGCGCCGCCCGGTCAGGCCGAAATCCCGCACCTGGATCCGCATTTCCAGGAAGTCATGGTCAAGCGAGGTCGCGGTTCCGACCACGGCAATCCGCTGCGAGACGCTGCGGAACGCGCTCGAGATCGACCGCAGCCCGCTATCGGACACCCAGATCAGCGCGGCGAGGATCAGCAACACGCTGGTAAAGCCCAGCAGCACCTTGGGCTTGATCGAAAGTCCCGCCAATCGACGCATACCGCTCCTCCGGCCTGAAACAGACAGCACGGCGCCATAGACACCGGCCGGCCTTAAGGAAGGATTTGCGCCGCCCCAGAGGGAGTTGCCAGAAAGGGAGTGGCCGGCCGGTCAGCCGATCCGGATCACCACCTTGCCCACATGCGTCTGCCCCTTCAGGTGATGATAGGCGGCCCGGGCATCGGCGAAATCGAACACCCGGTCGATCACCGGCCGGATCTTATGCAGCTCGATCGCGCGGTTCATCGCCTCGAACATCTGCCGCGAGCCGACATAGATGCCGCGCACCGTCAGCGTCTTGCGCATCATCGGCGTCGGGTTGATATCGCCGCCGGTCAGCACGCCGATCAGGTGGACATTGCCGCCCAGCCGCGCCGCCTCGATCGAGCGCGGCAGCGTGCCGGCGCCGCCGACCTCCACCACATGATCCACGCCGCGCCCATCGGTCAGTGCCAGCACCTGTTCCTGCCATTCCGGATGCTGGCGGTAGTTCACCCCGTCCGACGCGCCGAACGCCTTCGCCTGCGCCAGCTTCGCATCGGAAGACGAGGTGGCGATCACCCGCGCCCCGGCGGCCCGGGCCAATTGCAGCGCGAAGATCGACACGCCGCCGGTGCCCAGCACCAGCACGCTCTGCCCGGCGATCAATGGCTTGCCGGCGAACAGCGCGTTCCAGGCGGTGACCGCCGCGCAGGGCAAGCGTCGCGCCTTCCTCGAACGACAGATGCGCCGGCAGCTGCACCAGGCCATGCTGGTCGAACAACATATACTCCGACAACACGCCGTCGATCGCGCCGCCGAGCGAGCTTGGCGGGTCCTCGGGCGAGATCTCCCCGCCCAGCCAGGACTGCATGAAGATCC
Organism: uncultured Alphaproteobacteria bacterium; assembly: GCA_963839645.1. Classification (GTDB taxonomy): domain Bacteria; phylum Pseudomonadota; class Alphaproteobacteria; order Acetobacterales; family Acetobacteraceae; genus PALSA-911. The sequence goes on from CAWIVZ010000008.1 coordinate 1,306,384, forward strand.
CCGCCACCCGGTCGCCGGCCTTCACCCGGGTCACGTCGGCGCCGATCTCGACCACTTCCCCGGCCCCATCGGACAGCGGCACCAGATTGGGCGGCGCCGTGCCTCGGCCATAACGTCCGGAAGCGACCATCAAATCACGAAAATTCAGACTGGCGGCGCGCATGCGCACCAGCACCTGGCCGCGCGCCGGGCGTGGGGTGTCCGTCTCGGCCATCGCCAGCGTGTCGATGCCGTCCGCCTGGGGAAAGCGATAGAATTTCATTTTTTATCCCTTCAGTAGCCGCGCTGCGGGTCATAGAAATTCGGCATAGGCTTGCCATCGCGCCGCGCACGCAGATTGGCGAAAAAGATGTCCAGGCTGTCGGCATTGTAGGTGTTCGGATCGTCCGCCGAGGTGTGCGGGCTCATGATCAGGTTCGGCGTGGTCCATAGGCGATGGCCAGGCGGCACCGGCTCCGGCACGAACACGTCCAGCACCGCCGTCAGCCGGCCCGAATCCAGCTCGTCGCACAGCGCATCCTGGTCCAGCAGGGCGCCGCGGCCGATATTCACCAGCCCCGCCCCGTCCGGCAGCAGCGCGAGCCGCCGCCGGTCGATCAGGTTCCGCGTCGCCTCGGTCAGCGGGCAGGCCAGGACCAGGAACTCCGCGCCCGGCAGCACGCGATCGAGATCGGCCGTGGTGACCACCTCGGCACAATGCGGATGCGGCGCCGCCCGCGTGCGCACCCCGGTCACCTGCATGCCGAATTGGAAAAAATGCTTCGCCGCCGACCCGCCGAGCGAGCCCAGCCCGACCACGACGACCCGACGACGGCGCAGCACGGTGCCCCATAGCTTGCGCCAGCGTCCCGTCCGCTGATCGGTGACGAATTCGGGGATGCGATTGGCCAGCATCGAGTACCGACATCAGCGCGAACTCGCCGGCCTTGTCCGCATGCGTGCCGCTGTTGTTCAGCAGGCTCACCCCGGCCGGCAGCCAGTCGAACGGCTCCAGCATGTTGAGCCCGGCCGATGTCGCCAGGATCAGCTTCAAATGGGGCGCGGCCACCGGAAACGACGCCTTGATCGTGTCGGTGTCACTGATCAGCGCCTCCGCCTGCGCCATGCCGGCCGCGAACGCCTCCGCGGTATCGCCGATGCTCACGACATGCCCGGCGCCGATCTCGCCGGCGCGGGCGACCGCCGCCTCCCACATCTCTCGGGAAAACCGGAACAGCGGATCATTGACGGGGTTTTGCAGATGGATGCGCATAGCCGCGACTATACCGTTGTGCCGGTCAATGTATGCAGCAGCACCGCCGCCGCCTGCGCCACGTTCAGGCTCTGCACCCGCCCGCTGCCGTCGATGCGGATCTGCCGCCGGCACGCCGCCAGCACATCCGGCGAAATCCCCCGCTCCTCGTTGCCCAGCACCAGCGCCACCGCCCGGTCGCGCGGAAGCGCCGACAGCTTCGCCGCATCCGGTGTCAGCGCAGCCGCCACGGTGCGATAGAACGGCTGCATCGCACCGAGCGCCGCCGGCAGGTCGCGCGTCCTGAACAGCAGCAGGTGCTCCAACCCACCCTCGGCGGTGCGATAGGCCGCGTCGGACGGCATGGCATTACCCGGTGCCTCCCCGATCAGCAGGCCGGGCACGCCAAAGAACGCGGCGCAGCGGGCGATGGCGCCCAGATTGTGCGGATTGCCGATGCCGTCCAGCACCAGCAGGAAGGTCAGCCGCGGCACGTTCTCGCGGTCGAAGATCGGGATCGCCCGCGGCTTCGCCACCGCGACGATGCCGCCGTGATGGCTGGTCCCGCCGATCTTTTCCAGAGTCTCGGCATCGACCATCCGGTACGGCTTCTTCCGCGCCGCGAGGCCGGCGCAATAGCCGCCCACCACCGGCTTCATCTCCGCCAGGTAGAACAGCCGCTGCACATCGTCCGGGCGTTTGGCGAAAAGCGCGGCGACCGCATTGGAGCCGCAGATATTATCCGTGTTCATCACGGCTGCTTCCGCCCCGGCCCGCCGCCTGTCAACCTGGGCCTATGATTCCCATCCTGTTCCCCATCCTGTTCCGGGACCAACGCTTCGTCGTGCTGAACAAGCCGCCGGGCCTGGCCGTGCACCCCGGTCCGCGCGGCGGCCCCAGCGTAGAGGACTGCTTCCCCCTTCTGTCCCGCCGCAAGGACGGCCCCTGGCTGGCCCATCGGCTGGACGCGGATACCGCCGGTTGCCTGGTCGTCGCGTTGCGCAAGGCGGCCCTGATCGCCGCCCAGCAGGCTTTCGCCACCGGCCACGCCCACAAGACCTACTGGGCGGTGGTGCACGGCACGCCCACAGCCGACCACGGCACCGTCACCGCGAAGCTGCTGCGAAGGTCAGAAAAGTCCGGCTGGCGCATGGTTGTCGACGCCGCCGGGCAACCATCCGAAACCCATTGGCGGGTGCTTGGACGAGGCCCCGGCATCGCCTGGATGGAATTCCGCCCCCTCACCGGCCGCACGCACCAGATCCGCGTCCACGCCGCGCATCTCGGCTGGCCGATCCTCGGAGACCCGGTCTACGGCGCGAAACCCGCCCCGGACGAACGGCTGCATCTGCTGGCCCACGCCATCCGCCTCGATCTCGACCCGCCGGTCGTCGCGCAGGCGCCACCGCCCGACCACATGCTGGCGGCGCTGCGACGCTGCGGGTTCAGTTGACCGTCGCGTCGAGCAGCGTGTCCACCACCTGGCCCACGCTGTGGCGCCAGGGCGGCAGTTTCTGGCCGAACACGAGCTCCAGCCTTGTGCAGTCCAGCCGGGAATTGGCCGGGCGGGGCGCGGGGGTCGGGTATTCCGCCGTGGCGATGGCATCCACAGTCGGGATCGCCCGGCCGTGCCGGGAAGCCGCCTCGAACACCGCCATTGCCAGGCCGTGCCAGGTGGTGGCGCCACTGCCGGCGGCGTGCACAACGCCGCCGAAGCCGGGCTGCCAGCCGTGCGACAGAATGTTGGCGGCGATGTTCAGGATCACCTCGGCCAGATCGTCGGCCGAGGTCGGGCAGCCATGCTGGTCGGCGACCACGCGCAGGCGGCCCTCGCCGGCGTCTTGGATACGCTTGGCCGCGTTCAGCATCGTGCGGACGAAATTCTTGCCGGTCGCCGAATAAACCCAGGACGTCCGCATCACGATGGCCCGCGCCCCGGACCCAAGCACCGCCCGCTCTCCGGCCAGCTTGGTCGCGCCATAGACACCCTGCGGCGCCGTGGCGTCGGTCTCGACATAGGGCACGCCCTTGCGTCCATCGAAGACATAGTCCGTGGACACATGGATCAGCGGCACGCCCGCCGTCGCACACAATGCCGCCAGCACCGCCGGGCCCTCGTGGTTGGCCCGCTCGGCCGCGGCAACATCCGCCTCCGCCGCATCCACCGCGGTATAGGCGGCGGCATTGACCACCAGCCCCGGACGCGCGGCCCGAAACACCGCCTCGATCGTCTCGGGCCGGTCGAAATCGAACTCCGGCCGCCCGACCCGGACCGCCGCCACGCCACGCATCCGCGCCAAGGCATCCAGTGACGACGCCAGTTGCCCAGCCCCGCCGGTAACAAGAATTGGAGCCGGTGCCATAGAAGTCAAACCAACCCGTTCGGATAATCGGACAGCTTCGGCATGATCAGATCCTTGTCCGACAGCACCGCCTCCCCCGCCGCCACCGGCCAGGGCAGCGCCAATGTGGGATCGTCCCACACCACGCCCCGCTCGGCCGCGCGATCATACGGCGCGGTCACCTTGTAGGCGACCTCGGTATCCGGCTCCAAGGTGCAGAACCCGTGCAGGAAGCCACCGGGAATCCAAAGCTGGCACCAATTGGCAGCGGTCAGTTCCGCCGCGACATGCTTGCCGAAGGTCGGCGAACCGGGCCGCACATCCACCGCCACGTCCCAGATCGACCCGCGCACGCAGCGCACCAGCTTGCCCTGCACATTCGGCGCCACCTGCAGGTGCAGCCCGCGCACGGTGCCGCGCTTGATCGACAGGCTCTGGTTGTCCTGCACGAACGGCCCGGAGATGCCCAGCGCGGCGTAACGCGCGGCATGCCATGTCTCGACGAATACGCCGCGCGAATCGGCGAATTGCTGCGGCGTCAGCAGCAGCACCTCGGGAATGGTGAGCGCCTCGACTTTCATTCGTGCACTCCGTCCGCCAGTTCCATCAGTACCCGGCCAAGCTCGGTCTTGCCCAGCTTGCCCGCCTGCACCCGCAATTCGTCCTTGTCGATAAAGCCCATCCGGAACGCCACTTCCTCCGGGCAGCCCACCAGCATGCCGGTGCGCGACTGGATGGTCTGCACATAGGTCGCGGCCTGGATCAAGCTGTCCGGCGTGCCAGCATCGAGCCAGGCATAACCGCGCGACAGCCGCTCCACCTGCAGCGTGCCTTTCGCCAGATAGACCCGGTTCAGGTCGGTGATCTCCAGCTCACCACGCGGCGACGGCTTGATGCTGGCGGCGATGTCGCAAACCCGGTCGTCGTAGAAATACAGTCCTGTCACCGCCCAGTTCGACTTCGGATGGGCCGGCTTCTCGACGATCTCCTCGGCCTTGCCGTGCTCATCGAACGACACCACGCCATAGCGTTCGGGATCGCGCACCTGATAGGCGAACACAGTGGCGCCCTCCGTCCGCGCCGCCGCGCCGCGCAGCAGGGCGGACAGATGATCGCCATGGATCAAATTGTCGCCGAGCGCCAGCGCGCAGGCCTCGCCCGCGATCCAGTCCCGCCCGATCAGGAAGGCCTGGGCGATCCCGTCCGGGCTCGGCTGCACCGCATAGGCGATCCGAGCCCCAAAACGCGAGCCATCTCCGAGCAGGCGTCGGAACTGCGGCAGATCCTCTGGCGTGGAGATCAGCAAAATATCGCGGATGCCCGCCAGCATCAGCGTGGACAGCGGGTAATAGACCATCGGCTTGTCATAGACCGGCAGCAGCTGCTTGGACGCCGCCAGCGTCATCGGATGCAGGCGGGAACCGGAGCCGCCCGCCAGCACTATGCCCTTCATGCGGCGTCCTTCTTCGTGCTCGTGCCTTGGGTCGTTCCCAGGCGCTGGCCGGCATAACGCGCGGCGCGCAGCGCCTCCCACCAGGTCCGGTTGGCCAGGTACCAATCGATCGTACGCGCCAGCCCCGCCTCGAAATCATGCGGCGCCTTCCAGGCCAGCGCCGCCTCGGACCGCGGATGGGTCGATCTCGTAGCGGAAATCATGCCCGGGCCGGTCGGTCACGAAACGGATCAGCCGCTCGCGCGGCCCAGCCGGATCGGGCAGCCGCCGGTCGAGCTCGGCGCAGATCGCCTTGACCACCTGCAAATTCGTCCGCGGCTGGCGCCCACCGATCGCATAGGTCGCCCCCGCCTCGCCGCGCTCCAGCACCCGCACCAGGGCCTCGGCATGATCCTCGACGAACAGCCAGTCGCGCATGTTCGACCCGTCGCCATAGACCGGCAGTTCCTTGCCCTCCAGCGCGTTCAGCGTCACCAGTGGAATCAGCTTTTCGGGAAACTGCCAGGGGCCGTAATTGTTGACCGTATTGCTCACCAGGGTTGGCAGCCCGTAGGTGTGCTGCCAGGCGCGCACCAGATGATCGGACGCCGCCTTGCTGGCCGAATAGGGGCTGCGCGGGTCATAGGCCGTGGTTTCGGTGAACGGCGGATCGTTCGGATGCAGCGCCCCGAACACCTCGTCGGTCGAGACATGGTGGAACTTGAACGCCGCCTTCCCGGCCGCATCCAGCCCGGCCCAATGCTCCCGCGCCGCTTCCAGCAGCACGAAAGTGCCGACGATGTTGCTCTGGATGAACGGCGCCGGCCCGTCGATCGAGCGATCGACATGGCTTTCCGCCGCCAGGTGCATCACCGCGTCCGGATGGTGGGTGGCGAACACCTGCCGCATCGCCGGCGCGTCGGCGATGTCGGCCAGCACATGGGTATAGCGCGGATGGGTCCGAGACCTCCTCCAGCGCGTCCTCGGACGCCGCGTAGGTCATCTTGTCGACATTGACGATCGAATCGGTCCGAGGCCCGGATCAGGTGGCGGACCACGGCGGAGCCGATAAATCCGCATCCGCCGGTCAGCAACAGCTTCATTGGTTCACCGCGTAAATATCCTGTCCATCAAATCGCGAGGTTAACAGCATGGATGGCCCCTCCCGGGCAATACATGAGTATTTGTACGCTCACCGCGCCAGCAGCATCCCCGCCCAGGTCGCGCCCAGGCACAGCAACACAGACCCCGCGACATAGCCGAAAGCCGGCCCGAGATTGCCGAGGTGGATCATCTCCACGACCTGCAGGCTGAAAGCTGAAAACGTCGTGAACCCGCCGCAGATCCCGACCATCACGAAGATCCGCGCGTCCGGATGCCAGCCAAGCCGCTCCGGCGTCAGCGTCAGCCCGGCCACGGCGCCGATGAGCAGCGATCCCAGCACATTGATCAGCAGCGTGCCCCACGGGAACCGGCTGAACCCCAGCCCCGCCGCCCAGCCGGTCATCCAGAACCGAGCCATGCTGCCCAGCCCGCCGCCGACTGCCACCCAGAAATACGTCGCAACCCCGCCCATCAGAATTCCTTCGCCGCCTGTCCTCGCCCTACCGCACTGCACAATGGCGTGTCTCCATGCCCGCCAGCAAGACGGGCTGCCAGCAAGACGGATGCCGCACCCGCCTCCACCACTTCGGGGCCGACCTGCAAGGCACGCATGACCATCCGGCTGTTCAACAGATCATAACGCTGCTTACTATAACGCCTGTATTGATTCCCAGCCCTCCCCCTCCAACTGTCATGCAATGACCGAAATTCGCCGCGATCTGCTGTTCCTGCTCCACGACGTCGCCAGGCTGCTGCGGGTCGACGCGGACAAGCGCGCACGGCTGCACGGCATGACACGGGCGCAGTGGACCCTTCTCATCTGGCTCGAACGCCAGCCCGGCATCACCCAGAAGGAACTGGCCGAGATCATCGAGGTCGAGCCGATCACCGTGGCCCGCCTGGTCGACCGGCTGGAGAAAAGCGGCATGGTCGAACGCCGTCCCGATCCCAGGGACCGGCGGATCTGGCGCCTGCACCTGCGCCCGCCGGCGCTGCCGATGCTGCGCGAGATCGACAGCCAGCGGGCACACATAACCGGCGTCCTGACCGCGGGCCTGGACGAAGCAACGCTCGAAAGCATGACGGAAGCACTACTGCATATGAAGACCACACTGACGCTATGCCCCCGGCAGCAGCGCCGCGCGGCGGACGTCGCATCGCCAGCCGACCGGACCGAAGCCCAAAAGACCGAAACACGGGAGATCGCCTGATGTCCCAGGCTACCACGGCCCCCACCACAGGCGCCGGCACGACCGCGCCCACGCCCGCCCCGGCGCTGCGCGTGTCGGATGGCCAGGTGTCGTCGGGCAACACGCGTCGCACCCTGCGCCGCAGCCTGCGCCCGGTCCTGATGCTCGGCGGCATCGCCGTCGTCGCCATCGGCGCGCTCTACTACTGGAAGACCGGCGGCCGCGTCATCTCCATCGACGATGCCTATGTCCGCGCCGCCAAGGAAGTGATCGCCACCGATGTCTCCGGTATCGTGCTCGACGTGCCGGTGCATGAAGGCCAGTACGTCAACAAGGGCGACGTATCTGCTGCGGCTGGATCCAAGGCCGTTCCAGATCGCCCATAACGGCGCCCTCGCCAATCTCAACGCGACCGTCGCCACCCTGAACGCGATGAAGCTCGACTATCAGCGCATGCTGCGCGACGCCCAGGTCAAGGCGGCCCAGGTCGAGGCCGATCAGGCGAACTACGAGCGCTACGCCAACCTGGTGAAGGGCGGCGGCGTAACCCGGGCCGACTACGACAACGCCCGCTTCCAACTCGCCGCCAACCGCCAGGCGCTGGAGGCGCTGAAGGTCAACGCCACCGTCCAACTCGCCCGGATCGGCGGCGATCCGAATGTCGACGTCACGACAATGCCCGAATACCTGCAGGCCAGGGCCAGGGTCGACGAAACCCAGCGCCAGCTGGATCACACCGTCATCCACGCCCCCTTCGCCGGCATCGCCACCCAGGTGGAAAGCGTGCAGCCCGGCATGTACCTCGCCGCCGCCACCGCCGCCTTCGGCCTGGTGTCGACCAAGCGCGTCTGGGTGGAAGCCAATCCCAAGGAAACCGAGCTCACCTACGTCAAACCCGGCAATCCCGTGCAGGTCACCGTCGACACCTACCCGGGTCGGACCTGGGAAGGCACGGTGGAAAGCATCAGCCCGAACACCGGATCGGAATTTTCGATCCTTCCGGCGCAGAACACCTCTGGCAACTGGGTGAAAGTGGTTCAGCGCATCCCGGTGCGCATCAAGGTCGACCGCCGCCCCGACGACCCCGAACTGCGCGCCGGCATGAGCGTGGTCGCGGAGATCGACACCGGCCACCGCCGGAGCTGGTACGACCTGATCCCATGACGCAGGCGCGGTTGGGGCTCCGCCCCAAACCCCGGCGGGCTCCGCCCTGCACCCGTGAGGGGACTCGTCCCCTCAACCCCGTGGACTGGTTTCTTGGGAAGAGGGGCGGAGCCCTCCTGGGGTCTGGGGCAAAGCCCCAGCCTTGCTTGGCGCCTGGGTCATGAGCGGTCTCTCGGCCGGGGTCCGGCATCGGACGCTGATCACGGTCTGCGCGATGGCGGCGACGTTGATGCAGGCGTTGGATTCCACCATCGCCAACGTGGCGCTGCCGTATATGCAGGGCAGCCTGTCGGCCTCGGCCGACGAGATCACCTGGGTGCTGACCTCCTACATCACCGCCGCGGCGATCATGACGGCTCCGGTCGGCTGGCTGGCGGCCAGGTTCGGGCGCAAGAACCTGATGATGGTCTGCCTGATCGGCTTCACCGTCACCTCGATGATGTGCGGCGCGGCGCAATCGCTCACGCAGATCGTCGTGTTCCGCCTGTTGCAGGGCACCTTCGGCGCCGCTTTGGTGCCGTTGTCGCAATCGATCATGCTCGACATCTACCCGCCGGAGAAGCGCGGCATGGCGATGGCGATCTGGGGCGTGGGCGTGATGCTGGGGCCGATCCTCGGCCCGACCGTCGGCGGCTACCTCACCGACATGTATAACTGGCGCTGGGTCTTCTACGTCAATTTGCCGGTCGGCATGGCGGCGGTCACCGGACTGATCATCTTCATGCCTGGCGAGGCGTCGCGCAGCGGCATGCGCTTCGACTGGACCGGCTTTGCCGTCCTGGCACTCGGCATCGGCGCATTGCAGCTGATGCTGGACCGCGGCCACGGCCAGGACTGGTTCAACTCGTCGGAGATCATCATCGAGGCGGTGCTGGCCGCGCTCGGCACCTATCTGTTCCTGGTGCACATGCTGACCGCGCCGCGCCCGTTCATCCCGCCGGCGGCGTTCCGGGACCGCAATTTCTGTGCCGGCCTGGCCCTGATGTTCTCCGTAGGCGTGGTGCTGGTCGCCACCGCCGCGCTGATGGCTCCCTGGCTGCAGACCCTGGCGAACTACCCGGTGGCGACCGCCGGGCTGGTGCTGTCGCCGCGCGGGATCGGCACCATGCTGTCGATGCTGCTCGGTGGCCGGCTGACCGCGCGCATCGACCCGCGGGTGCTGATCGGCATCGGCATAGTGCTGCTTTCCTACTCGCTGGAGATGATGGTGGGCTGGACGCCGGACGTCTCCCAGCACGACATCGTGGTGTCGATCTTCATCCAGGGCTTCGGTCTGGGCTTCGTCTTCGTGCCGCTGCAGGTGCTCACCTTCGCCACCCTGCGCGCGGAGTTCCGTACCGACGGCACCGCGATGATGTCGCTGTTCCGCAATGTCGGCAGCGCCATCGGGGTGGCGGTCACCTCCTCGGCGCTGGCGCACAATCTGCAGGTCGTGCATGCGCAGATCACCGAGTTCTGTCACACCGTTCAACCGTGCCCTGCAGGCCCACCGGGTGCTCGACCCCGCCACCGCGCACGGCGCCGCGCTACTCGATCAGATCATCAACAAGCAGGCGCTGATCATCGCCTATATCGATGACTACCGGCTGATGATCTTCATTTCGCTGCCGGCGCTGCTGCTGCTGTTCCTGATGCGCAAGCCGCCCGGCGCCATCGCTAAGCCGGACCCCGCCCACGCCGCGATGGACTGACCCGCAACAGCGCCGCTCGCCGCACCGGCGCCTGTGCCGCAAGCGTGCCATTTCGCTGCAAGCTTTCCCGCGCCGCCGCGGCCTGCGCGGCACGGAGCCGCGGATCACGCACCAGTCGCGCCAGGGCGGCGAACCAATCCGCCTCGGTATTGGCCACCAACTCCGCCGCCGATCCGCGATAGGCGGGGACGTCGGACGCCAGGACCGCCATCCCCAGCGCCGCATAGTCCAGCGTCTTGATTGCGGATTTGCAGCGATTGAAGCCAGTATCCGCCAGCGGCGCGATACCGATATGCCAGTGCTTATCCCCGTGCTGGCCGAGCATCCAATCGACAAAGCCGGGATAGGACGCGCCCGCATGCACCGGCGGCACCACGCGGTGCACCCCGGCCGGCAGGTCGCCCTGCGCGGTAACGCCGATGACCTCGATCCTCACCCGCCCGCCGAACACCGCGTGCAGCCGCGCCAGCGCCGGCGCGACGAGCGCGAAATCGGCGTCATGCGTGGCCGTGCCCATGTACAGAATCCGCACCGCCCCGCGCGAAACACGCGGCACCGGCGCAGGGTCGGCCCAAAGCCGCTCGTCCAGGCCATTCTCCACAACCCGCACCTTCCGCCCGATCACACCGAGCCCCTGCCGCAGCGCCTCGGTGGACACCCATACGGCATCGGCATGGCCGAGCATCCGCGCCACCAGCCGCGCCCGCGGCCGCAGCACGGGCGCTTCCGGATGATCGCGCGGAATGGTCAGCAGATCGTCGTCGAGATCGTACAGCAGCCGGATGCCCTGCGCCCGGCAATGCCCGGCCAGCGCGTCCGCCGCCCGGATGTCGGGCACGGCGTAACGCTGCGTCGCGATCACATCGGCGCGATAGCGCAGCGCCTCCGCCGGATCGGCCAGCACCAGATCGATCCCGCCTCCCGCCGCCAAATGGTCCAGCGGCTGGAGCAGCCGGATATAGCCGCAGGGCGTCGGCGTGCCGTTATCGAAGCGCTCCGGCACCACGACCACCGCAATCCGGCCGGCCCGGCGCAGATCGATCAACCCGGCCGGGCCGCGTGTCGGAACGGGTTCGTTGGCAACGATTTCGGTTGTCCTCGCCCGCCGTCCCGGTCTCGGCGCCGTCCCGAGCAGCGCTGTCCGCGCCGCGGCGAACGCATCCAGCCAAGCCTGCGCCGGCGCGCCGGGATCGACCAGCCAGGTCAGCCGCCGCCCGGCCAGAAGCTCGGGAAACGCCCCGATGGCGGCCGCAACGATCGGCAGCCCCGCCTCGATCGCGGCGTCCAGCCCGTCGCCAATCGGATCGGGCCATTGGGTCGGAAACCAGACCACATGCGCCCGCGCGTCTCGCAGGGCAGCAGCCCGATCCGCGTGCGCGATGATCCGCAGGTCGATCCCCGGGTGCGCCGCCACCTCGCTCACCGCCGCCGCCCCCTGCTCCGGTGCGCCGCCAAGCACCGCCACCCGCAGCCGGGCACGCGCGGAGACTTTCGGCAACGTCATCGGCCAAGGCCCGCCGTCATCGGCAGGCACCACCGCCCGCGCGGCGAGCCCATGCCGCCGCAGCCGCTCCAGCGCGTCCCGGCTCGGGCAGATCACCCGGTCGGCCTCGCGAAACAGCCAGTCATGGCCGCGCCGCCAGGTCAGGATATCCGTCGCGCCCTCATTTGGATGCGCCGCGATGCAGGCATTGCAGCCGGCGGGGCCGGGCTCGCCGCAATAGGCCGCATCCGGCCAGGGCAGCAGATAACGCTGTGGGCAGATGGCGAAATAATCCCGCACGGTCAGATCGAACTTTACGCCGAGCCCCCGCAGCAGCGACCGCAGGTCGCACCGCTCCGACGGCAAATGCCGGACCTCCACCCGCTTCACCCCCACGTCCCTCAGCACCGGCAGCAGTTCGCCGATCCGCTCCGGCGGCAAACGCAGCGCCCGACCTTCCCCCGGCGCCGACAGGACCAGACCGCGCGAGGTCACCCGCAACGACAGCTCGTCAACATAACCGGAATGATCCGATCCGGCGATCACGAGACGGCCATGCGTGCCGGTCCCGGCCACGAAAGCCGAAAAATCCGGCGCGGGCTCGGTCGGCAACCTGCCGGCCGCGCCGGTCCGCAAATGAAACAGCAGCGGATTACTCCGCGCCCCCGGATACTGCTCCACGTACCAGGCCGCATCGAAGCGCGGATGCGGATCAAGCAAGGCCGCAGCACCAACCTGCATGTAATGCAGCAGCGGCGGCAGGCCGGACGCCGCCACCTGCGGATACTCCCGCGCATACCAGGCGCACTCGAAGAACGGATTGGGATCGCGCCCCTCCGCCAGCCCATGCGCGACGAAATGCCGCAATGCCTCGGCCTCGGGCACATCGCGATACCGCCGCGCGTACCACGCCGCATCCACCAGCACCGCGATCGCCTGCATCTGGTCCATGCTAGCCGCCCACCGCCAGCAGGAACGCCGCCCCCGCGCTCAGCGCGATCATCGGATGCACCTCAGTCAGCGTCAGCAACAGGGTGGAACCGGCGGTCACCGCATAGGCCGGCCAGTCATGCTCGGTGCCGCGGATCAGCGCGATCCCGCTGCCCAGCGTCAGCCCGACCGCCACCGGCGCCAGCGCCCGCTCCACAAGCTCGCGCCAGGCCGGCCGCGCCGCCCGGTCCCAGAACCGCGCCGCCAGATGCACGATCACGCAGGACGGCGCGAACATCGACACGCCCGCCACCAGCGCACCCAGCACCCCCGCCGCCTTCAGCCCGATCAGCAGCACGATCAGCGCCCCCGGGCCCGGTGTCGCGCGCGAAATCGCGAACAGATCCAGGAACTGCCGCGCCGTCAGCCAATGATAGTGGTCCACCGCCGCGCGCTGCATATCCGGCAGCACGCCGTTGCCCCCGCCCACCGACAGCAAGGACAGCACCACGAACAGCCCCGCGAGTTGCGCCAGCACCCCGATCATGATTTGCGCCGCTCCATCCAGCCGATGATCAGGCTGGCCGGGATCATCACCGCGAGCACCCAGCCCAGCCGGACCCCGAACCCCAGCGAGGCCGCCGTCGCCGCCACTACCCCGATCGCTCCGAGCCGACGGATATTGCGCCGGAACAGCCGCAGGCCGTTGGCCAGATTGAGCCCGATGGCGCCGGCCCCGATCCCGGCCAAAGCCGTGCCGAACCAGGCGCCCTGCGGCAGCGCGTTGATGCCGAAATAGGCCACCCCCGCCACCAGCACCACCGCCACCGGCGCCGCCAGCATGCCCAGCACCGCCACCACCGCGCCCAGGCCGCCATGCAGCACGGTGCCGACATACACGGCGATGTTCACGCCGTTCGCGCCCGGCGAGATCTGCGACAACCCGACGCCGGTGATGAACTGCCGGTCATCGATCCAGCCACGCCGTTCCACAACCTCGCGCCGAGTCCAACTGGTCATGCCGCCACCGAAGCTCAGCGCCCCCATGCGCAGGAACACGACGAAAATCTCTCGGAGTCGCGGCTTTATGAGTTGGCGCGTATTGCGTGTCGGCATCGCGCCATTCAACCCTGTTCCGTGTAGGCTCGTAAGCAGGCAAATCGGGGGAGAGCGCCATGGAATACCGGAATCTGGGAAAAAGCGGCTTGAAAGTCTCCCCGCTCTGCCTCGGCACCATGATGTTCGGCGGCGCCACCGACGAACCGACCGCCGCACGCATCATTGGCCGCGCCCAGGAGCAGGGCGTGAACTTCATCGACACAGCCGATGGCTATGCCGAGGGCCGCTCGGAGGAAATCACCGGGCGGGCCATTGGGAAAAACCGCTCCTGGTGGGTGCTCGCAACCAAGATCGCCAACCCCACCGGCAAGGGCCCCAACGCCCGCGGCCTGTCGCGCCGCCACGTCATGGACGCCGCCCATGCCAGCCTGCGCCGACTGGGTGTGGAAACCATCGACATCCTCTATCTGCACAAGGAAGACCACGCCACGCCGCTGGCCGAGACCGTGCGCGCGCTGGGCGACCTGATCCAGGCCGGAAAACTGCGGTATTTCGGCGTCTCCAACTACCGCGCCTGGCGCATTGCCGAAATTTGCCGCATCTGCGACGAGCTTTGCATCGACCGGCCCGTCGTCAGCCAGCCGCTGTACAATGCGCTGAACCGCGAGCCGGAAATCGAGCATCTGCCGGCCTGCGGCTATTTCGGCCTCGGCGTCGTGCCCTACTCGCCGCTCGCCCGTGGCGTGCTGACCGGCAAATATCGCCCGGACGTGCCGCCCCCGCCCGGCACCCGCGCCGGGCGGCAGGACCGGCGCATGCTGGAGTCGGAATGGCGCCAGGAAAGCCTGCACATCGCCGTGGAGCTTGCCGAACATGCCAAGGCAAGGGGTATCACGCCGGGGCAGTTCGCCTTCGCCTGGGTGCTGAACAACCGCTTCGTCACCGGCGCCGTCGGCGGTCCCCGGACCGAGGAACAATGGGAGGACTATGTCGGCGCACTGGCGTATCGCCCGAACCCGGAGGACGAGGCGCTGGTCAACCGCCTCGTCACCACCGGTCACGCGTCGACGCCCGGCTATAACGATCCTTCCTACCCGATCGAGGGCCGCGCGCCGCGCGGCTAGCCACCTGCGATGGCGCCAACGACGAGAAACAATTCGGCGCCCCGGGCCACTGCTTCGGGAACCGGGTCGTCCGGCGGCAGGTGCGACAGATCCTGCTCGCAGGCAAAAAAGCGAACGAAGGGCCGGCGCTGCTGGGTGTTGCGGTCGCGGATGGTGCCCCGCAACATCGGATAATCCGCCTCGAGCGCGTCGAGGATGGTTCGTTGGGTTACCGGACCATCCAGGCAGACCCGCACCTCCCGCCCGGTACCTGCCAGCCGGCACAGACCGGCCGGAAGCTCAACCCGGATCGTTGCCGTCATGGGAGCGTCTGGACCTCGATGGACAGCACGGCGGGAAGGTCGCGCACGATGGCGTGCCAGGTGTCGCCGGCATCGGGCGAGACGTAGACCTGCCCGCCGGTGGTGCCGAAATAGACGCCACAGGTGTCGAGCGTATCGACCGCCATGGCATCGCGTAGCACATTCACGTAGCAATCCCGCTGCGGCAGGCCATTGGTCAGCGGCTCCCAGTCGTTGCCTCCTGTACGGCTGCGATAAACCCGGAGCTGGCCATCGATCGGGAAATGTTCGGAATCGCTCTTGATCGGAACGACGTAGAGGGTTTCCGGTTCGTGCGCGTGCACGTCGATGACGAAGCCGAAATCCGTCGGCAGGTTGCCGCTGATCTCGTGCCAGCTGTCACCGGCATCGTCCGAGCGCATGACGTCCCAGTGCTTCTGCATGAACAGCGTGCCGGGGCGTGAGGGATGCATGGCGATATGGTGGACGCAATGGCCGACTTCCGCGGTCGGATCGGGAATATAGGCGGAGTGGAGGCCGCGGTTGATCGGCTTCCAGGATTGTCCCCCGTCATCGGTGCGGAAGGCTCCCGCGGCGGAGATGGCAATGAAGATCCGCTCCGGGTTCGTCGGATCGAGCAGGATCGTGTGGAGGCACATGCCGCCCGCGCCCGGCTGCCAGGCGGGACCGGTGCCGTGCCGGCGCAGGCCCGAAAGCTCCTGCCAGCTATTGCCGCCGTCGCGGGACTGGAAAAGGGCGGCATCCTCGACACCCGCGTACAGCGTGTCGGGCGCGCTGAGCGACGGCTCGATATGCCAGACGCGCTTGAACTCCCACGGGTGCGGGGTTCCATCGTACCATTGATGCGTTCCGGGAACGCCGTCGTACAGAAAGTTGTTGTCCACCGCGTTCCAGGTGAGGCCGCCATCGTCGGAACGCTGGATGACCTGGCCGAACCAGCTGGATGTTTGCGATGCGTAGATGCGGCTGGGATCCACGGGAGAACCCTTGAGGTGGAATATCTCCCAGCCGGGAAAGTGCGGACCGGCGACCGACCAGTTCTTGCGCGCGCCGTCCGAGGTGAGGATGAACGCCCCTTTGCGGGTGCCGACAAGGAGTTTGACCTGGCTCATTGTTTTCCTTTCGACGCTCTGACGGTTGAAGCGAACGGCGGGAGACCATTGGTTTCAACAGCGGCCGGCTCCCGCGAGAACGGCTCCGCACGTTTGGCTGCAATATTACGCCAGGAGCAAACGGGATGCGGTAATGTTTTCGTGGCGCGTGCGCCACGGGAGAGGCTTCGTGCCGGTTACTAAAGGCTTTTCCGGCGGCGTGGCGGGCGCGGGCCGGCTCGCATGGATCAAGGGGATGACGATCCACTTGCCGGCTGTGGCGGCGTCGACGACGCCGGAGGCAGCGCCGTTCGGGGCGTTTCGGGCGACGGCTGGCTATTGCCTACCTCGATCGGCCACAGGAGTTCCCCCGCGCCCAGCGCGTCGCGCACGGTGATCGTCCAGGTTCCCGGCCTGTCGTTCAGCGCCAGCCTCAGCTGCCAGCGCCCCTTGCCGCCGCGCAGCGGCACATTGGCGCCGTAGGGCTCCAGTATCCGCCCGCTGGGATCGCGCACCTCCACATGCAGCACCGGCTGAGCCGCCGGGCTCGGCCCCGCCTGACCCAGCTGGAAGTTCACGATGTCACCCAACTTCGCCGTGCGCGGACCGTTCAGCACCGGCTTCGGCAGCTTCGCCGGCGACAGCGCCAGCACCGCCGGCGTCGCGGGATCCAACTGGATCGGAAACCGCGTTCCCTGCTCCGCCACCGCCAAGCCGCGCAGATCCGTCCGCCAGGCCGGCTTGGCCAGCCGCAGCACCGCCGGGCGCACGGGGCCGAGTTCGACCCCCTTCGCCGGCAGATCGCGCAGCAGCCCGACGATCGTCACCGCGCCATTGCGGAACTGGCGCACATCCACATCGTGCATCACCGTGCCGTCCGGTGTCTCCACGCTGAACATCGGCGTCAGGCCGGCATCGCGCAGCGCGTCCGTGAAGGGCGCGGCCGGTGCGTCCGCGGCGGGCGGTTCGTCGCGCCGCAAGGCCTCGATCAGCCGGACCCGGTCTCCCAGGCCCGCGAGAGCCGGCTGGGCCCGCTGGCGGCCATGCCCGTCGTATTCGCCCGGCACCACATCTGCCAGCACGACACCGCCGCGCCGCGCGAAACGCATGACCGCCGCCGCCTCCCGGTCCGACAGCGCCAGCACATGCGGCAGCACCAGCAGCCGGATGCCGCGCGCCTCCAGCGCCCCATCGGCGAGCAGTTCCGGGCTCAGCCAATGCGGTTGCAAGCCGTCATGCTGCAGCAGCGCCGCGGACCGGCGCATCGCCGCCCGCAACGGGCTGTCGAAAGACTCCCGCTCCGAGTCGCGAACGGTCCATGGCTGGGTATCCGCCTTCACGTCCAGCAGCCAGGCCACGCGGTAGCTGGCCGGTGAATACAGGATCGCCACCGGGTCGCGCGCCAGGCGGCTGGCGATCAGCTGGGCGCCGATCCCGTCGCGCATTTCGGTGTAGAGGCCGGTCATCTCCAGGCCGCGCGGGCCCGGCGTGCCGTCGGGCGCCACGGTGGCGTTGTTCTCGTCCCAGATCGCGGTTCCGCGCTGGCCCAGCAGGACCTCGTGCCAGAGGCGGTGGAATTCCCGCGGGCCGGTGGCGAAGCCGGTGGACAGGGTGATCAGCGCCGGGTTCAGCGACAGCGCGATCTCCACGCTGTTGTGCATGTCGTACATCTCGAGCACGTCGGCCGCATGCGCCAGCCGGGTGAAGTCATAGCCGCCCCAACCCGGTGCCTGCATACCCTCGATCCCGGCCCGCGCCCGCGGATCGGCGGCATGCACCGCGTTCGTGCCCTGGCGCAGCGCGCGGAAGAACGCCTCGTCCATCCATTCCTTGAAATCCGACCAGGCCGAGTAGTTTCCGTCCGTGCGCGCCACCGTCGCCTCGGTCGTCGGCGGCACGACGTCCTCCCAGCTGGCGAACGTCGTGCCCCATTGCCGGTTCAGTGCCGCCAGCGACGGATAGCGGCTGCGCAGCCATAGGCGCATCCCTGCCAGGGATGGCGGCGACATATCGAAATCCCAGTTCGCCGCCAGATCGGCGATGCCGATCTCGTCGCCCAGGTTGTAGAAAAGCGGCCGGTAGCGCCCGTAGATCCGGACATGCTGGGCCAGCCTGGCATCGATCCGCGCCTGCCAGACCGGGTCCGACAGGCTCGGCTCCCGCATCCGCACCGCCGGATCGGCGGGGTTTTCCCGGTATAGCCGGCGGGCTTCGTCGAACAGCCAGGTCACCGGTTTGCCCGGCCGCCAGCGATGATACGGCGCGTAGAAATCGGTCGCGATGTTCTCGATATACGGCGCCAGGTCGGCCGCCAGCAGGGGCGCCATCGCCTTGGCCGCATCCTCGGCGGTCAGTTCCTTGTCGCGTGTCCCGAACACCTTGTTCGCGGTGATCCCCAGCGGGCGCAGAGCCATCAGCTGCTTCTCGCTCAGGCTCGGCCACATGATCGTCTGCCAATCGGCCCAGCCATCCTCCGGCGGCGGCACCACGAAATCGGCGGCCGCCGTGCTGTCCTTGCCGGCCAGCCGCAGCGTGCCGCTCAGCCGGTTCGCGGTGGCGACCACCCGGCTCAGATCGAGCTGCACCGCCACCGCCCCGCCCGGCGCCAGCCGCACCGGCATGACCCGGTGCTCCACTATCCGGCCGAGCGCGTCGGTCCAATCCAGCGTCAGAGTGCCGGAGGCAGGGCCGGCCGGCATACCCGCCACCGGCGGACCGGCGCGATAGAGGAACTGGGCCGTCGTCCCCCGCTCCAGCCGTCCCTTCGGCGGTTCCAGCGTATCGGCGCACGCCGCGTGGGCGGCGAAAATCCCCCCGCAGAGCATGCCGAGCCGGCAAAGGTTGAACAGGAACCGCATGGGCCGACGAAATATCCGCATGGGGGCAGACTACCCCGCCGACGCGCCGACATGAAGCGCCGCCCACCCCGCAATATCCACCCGAGCCCCGGGTATCGACGCCTCGATCCGCCGTCTCACGCTTGATTGAAGCAGCAACTGCGTCATTGTGGGGCTTCGGGCGACATCGATGAACGCCCTGAACGGAAAGAGCCCCACCCATGTCCGAGACAATCGAACACGCCAAGGAAGGCCTGGAGGAAGCCCATCACGCCGCCCAGCATGGCCGCGACAGCGCCGCGCCCAAGATCGCGGTCGTCATCGCCGTGCTCGCCGCGGCGCTGGCGCTGGCCGAGATGGGGGAGAAAAGCTCCCAGAACGCCTATCTCACGCACCATATCGGCGTCTCCGACGACTGGAACTTCTTCCAGGCGAAGAACGCCCGCGCGACGGTTCGCAACGCCGAGGCCAACCTGCTGGAAAGCCTGCCCAATGCCGCCGATCCGGCGATCGCCAAGAAGATCGCCGCGGCACGGGAAACCGAGGCGCGCCTGCGCGACGACCCCAAGGGCGGCGACGGCATGAAGCAGCTGGTCGAGAACGCCCAGCACCAGACCGAGCAACGCGATCACGCCTTCCACCGTTATCACCAGTTCGAATTCGTGGTCGGTGCCCTGCAGATCGCCATCGTTCTGACGTCGGTGTCGGTGGTGACGCGGGTGCGCTGGCTGGCTTGGACCGGCGGCTGTGTTGGCCTGCTGGCGAGCAGCTACGGCCTTGCCGTCGCACTCGGCGCCGTCTGACACGATGCGTCCCCAGTCAGGGTGATATCGCCCTAACCGCCTGGAACCGCTTCGCTCTCGCTGCGCGATGACGAGGCCGCAGCCGGAGCCGATCCGGGCGGCACTCCGGCGTCTCCGGCGGAAGCGGCAGCCGGCGCCGGCAGCCGCATGACAACCAGGGTTCCCTGTCCCGGCCGGGGTTCAACCTGCAGCGTGCCGCCATGCAACGCGACGATGCGCTCGGCGGTTCGCAGCGCCGCTTCCTGCGCCAGCCGGTCCGGCCCCTGTCCATCATCCAGTACGGCGATCTGGACGCGCCCGCCATGGACGGTGCCGCCCACCAGCACCTTGCCGCAGGGCGAATGCCCGATGGCGTTCTCCAGCATCTCGATCAGGGCGCGGCGAAATCCGTGCGGGTCGGCCCGAACCTCCAGATCCGGCTGGATCGCGATCTGCAGCCGGACCCGGTTGCCGGCCGCCAGCCCATCCACCTGACGCAGGGCCTCGCGCGCTTCGAACTCGACATCCAGCAGGCTGGACCCGAACGAGGCGATGAACGGCTCCCGCGGCGCGCCGGGCTCGTTCCCGCCGGGGGCGGCGTTCCACGCCCCGTCAGACCGACCACGCCGGGCCCTGGCCCGATCGCGCCGGACCGCCGATACGCCGGCGCGAACCGCCAGCGCCGAACCGGTGCCAATAACGGCCGCAAGGGGCCAAAGATCGATGGGTATCGGCAAATACACGGGGGCCATCCGTCCAATCCGCTACGGAGCCCCAATTTGAGACGTTAAACATTGCCAAATCCTGTAGCGCGCGCACGAATTAACCCGCCGCCCGCCAGGGCGTATCAGCGCGCGCCCGGAGCGGACCCTCAGCCGGCCGGAAATCCGTAGAGCCGGGCGGGATTGTCCACCAGGATGCGCTGGCGGATCGCCGCGTCCGGAACCCATTCGAAGAACTGGTCCAGCAGCGCCCCCGCCTCCGGCATCGGCGCCTTCATGCTGCTGTGCGGCCAGTCCGTGCCCCACACGCAGCGCTCCGGCGCCGCCGCCACCAGCGCCCGCACATTCGGGCCGGTATCCGTCCAGGGGTGGCCGGCCGAGGACGCGCGATAGGAACAGGTCTTCACCCAGGCATTGCCGCTGTCCAACAGCCGCAGCAGCGCCTGGAACTGCGGGTGCGCGGTGCCCAGCGCCGCCTTCACGCCGCCGATGTGATCGACCACCACCGGCACCGGCAGCTTCGCCAGCACCGGCGCGATGCCGGCCAGTGTCTCGCCGTCGGCATAGACCTGAATGTGCCAGCCCAGCGGCGCCAGGCGCTTCGCCATAGCCTCCAGCTGCTCCACCGGCGTGCCGTTGCCGGAAACCAGATTGAACCGCGCGCCGCGGATGCCCTCATCCGCCAGCCGCCGCAGCGCCGCGTCGTCGAACCGGTCGTCGATCACCGCCACCCCGACCGCGCGATGCCGGCCAAACCGCGCGATCGCGTCCAGGGTCACACGGTTGTCGGTCCCGTATGGACTAGGCGTCACGATCACCATCCGCTCCAGCCCGACCGTCGCGGCCAGCGCCAGATAATCCTCCACCAACGCGAGCGGCGGCTCGTAGTGCCGGCCGGGATCGAGCGGGAATTTGTCGAACGGACCGAAGATATGGAAATGGCAGTCGGCCGAAAGTTTCGGCGCCTTCACCTTGGGCGCGGGCATGCGGGCAGTCTCCCCTTTTATGGATGGTCGGATCCATGATCCGGGGAAGTATACCCGCTATCGGGCCTGAACGAATGCCCCGCCCCGGCAACCGGTGCCGCCGCATCTCCGACAAAGCTGGGGCTGAAGCGCTCGACGATATACAGCGGCCGGCGCTTGGTTTCGTTGAACACCCGACCGAGATATTCGCCGATCACGCCCAGCGTCATCAGCTGGATGCCGCCCAGGAACAGCACCACCGTCATCAGGCTGGGATAACCGGCGACCGGGTTGCCGAACAGGATCGTCTTGATGACGACCTGCCCGCCGAACACGACCGCCGCCAGCGCGACGCCGAGGCCCAGATAGGTCGCGATCTTCAGCGGCAGGACCGTGAAGCTGGTGATGCCCTCGATGGCGAGGCTCCACAGCTTGGGATAGTTCCATTTGGTCTGGCCGGCATGGCGCGGCGCCCGGTTGTACGGCACCGCCTTGGACGGAAATCCGACCCAGGCGAACAGCCCCTTCATGAAGCGGTGCTGCTCGCGCATCTGCAGCAGCGCATCCACCACGCGCCGGCTCATCAGCCGGAAATCGCCGGTGTTGCGCGGCAGCCTTGTGCCGCCGACATTTTGCATCAGGCGGTAGAAAAGATCGGCGGTGGTCCGCTTCAGCCAGGTCTCGCCCTCGCGAACCCGGCGCTGGGCGTAGACCATGTCGAAACCTTCCCGCCAGCCGGCAACGAGCTCGGGGATCAGTTCGGGCGGGTCCTGCAGGTCGGCATCGATCACGATCACCGCCTCGCCGCGCGCATGGTCGAGGCCGGCCGTGGTCGCGATCTCCTTGCCGAAATTGCGCGACAGATTGACCAGGGCGATATGCGCGTCGGCCTCGCGCAGCTGCCGCAGCAGCGGCCAGGTGCGATCGCGGCTGCCGTCGTTGACATAGACGACTTCCCAGGCGCCGAGCCGGTTCATCACGCCGGCCAGCCGGCGATGGAATTCCGCGATCCCGTCCGCCTCATCGTATACCGGCACAACGACGGAATAGCGCGGCGGGTCGCTGGCGACGGATCGTCGTGCCGGGAAATTCACATCCAGCCCCCATTCGTGCAGGGCGCCTGGCGGCGATGCCGCGCATGGGTGATGCCCGAATGGTTTATGGCGGGTAAATATTGCCGATACGTTAATTCCGCCTATTCCGGCGGCAACGCCTTCGGCCCGTCAGCCCCGATCAGGCGCCGTTCGCCCCGCGGCCTTCGAAGAACTCCTTCACCTTGGTGAAGAACCCCTCGCTTTCGGGATGCCCGGTCTTGTGGCCCTGGCTTTCCGCCTCGAACGCCTCCAGCAGCTCGCGCTGCTTGCGGGTCAGGTGCAGCGGCGTTTCCACCGCCACCTGCACATACAGGTCGCCGCGCGACGTGCTGCGCAGCACCGAGAACCCCTTGCCGCGCAAGCGGAACTGGTCGCCGGTCTGGGTGCCCGGGGGGATCTTCATCTTGGCGCGCGAGCCGTCGATCACCGGCACCTCGACCTCGCCGCCAAGCGCAGCCTGGGTCATGCGCAGCGGCAGGCGGATCAGCAAATTGGCGCCCTCGCGCTGGAACAGTTCATGCGCGCGCACGCCCACATGCACATAAAGGTCGCCGCTCGGCGCCCCCGCGGGACCGGCCTCGCCCTCGCCGGCCAGGCGGATGCGGGTCCCGTCCTCCACCCCGGCTGGAATGGATACCTGCAAGGTGCGTTCGCGCTGCACGGTGCCCTGGCCCTGGCAGATCCGGCAGGGATTGCTGATCACCCGCCCGGCGCCGCCGCAGGTCGGGCAGGTCCGCTCGATCATGAAGAAGCCCTGCTGCGCCCGCACCTTGCCCTGGCCGTTGCAGGTCCCGCAGGTCAGGTTGGCGCGCGACTTGTCGGCCGAGCCGGTGCCGTCGCAGGTTTCGCAGGCCAGCCGGGTCGGCACGCGCAGGGTGGTCTTGGTGCCGGCGAAGGCCTCGGTAAGGTCGATCTCGACCTGCGCGCGCAGGTCCGAGCCGCCGCGCGCCCGTCCGCCGCCGCCGCGCCGCCCGGTGAAATCGCCGAACATCTGGTCGAAGATGTCGCCCAGCCCGCCGCCATCGGTGAAGTTGAACCCGCCCGCGCCGGGACCGCCGCCCTGCTCGAAGGCGGCATGGCCGTAGCGGTCGTACGCCGCGCGCTTCTGGTCGTCCTTCAGAATGTCATAGGCCTCGCTCAATTCCTTGAACTTGGCCTCCGCCGCCTTGTTGTTCGGATTGCGGTCGGGGTGGTGCTGCATCGCCAGCTTGCGGTACGCCTTCTTCAGGTCGTCCGCGCTGGCGTCGCGCGCCACCCCCAGGGTCGTGTAATAATCCGCCTTTGCCATATCCGTCCTTCTGGATCAGCCCGCTCGCCTGGCACTGACCCGTTATCCTGGGCCTTAACAGAATCGCGCCCGCCTTCGGATGAAGCGCGGGCGCGACCTTGGTTAGATGATCGTGTTCAGGGGCTACCTGACGAGATCACGCCGACTTCTTTTTCTTGTCGTCGACTTCCTCGAACTCGGCATCCACCACCTTGTCGTCCGGATTTCCGCCAGGGGCATGGCCCCCGGCCGCATCCGGACCACCCGGCGCGGCGCCGGCTTCCGCCTGCGCCTTGTACATCGCCTCGCCGATCTTCATCGCCGCCTGCGACAGACGCTCGCCGGCCTGTTTGATCGCCTCGGCGTCCTGGCCCTCCAGAGCCGACTTGGCCGCCGCGATCGCCGCCTCGGCCTCGCCCTTCTCCTGGGCGCCGACCTTGTCGCCGTGCTCGGCCAGGTTCTTCTCCACCTGGTGCACCAGGCCCTCGGTGTGGTTGCGCGCCTCCACCTGCTCGCGGCGCGCCTTGTCGGCTTCGGCGTTGGCCTCGGCCTCCTTCACCATCTTCTCGATATCGGCTTCGGACAGACCGCCGGACGACTGGATGCGGATCTGCTGTTCCTTGCCGGTGGCCTTGTCCTTCGCCTGAACGGCGACGATGCCGTTGGCGTCGATATCGAACGTCACCTCGATCTGCGGCACGCCGCGCGGGGCGTTCGGGATGCCTTCCAGGTTGAACTGGCCGAGCATCTTGTTGTCCGCCGCCATTTCGCGCTCACCCTGGAACACCTTGATGGTGACCGCGCTCTGGTTGTCGTCGGCGGTGGAGAACACCTGCGACTTCTTGGTCGGGATCGTCGTGTTGCGCTCGATCAGCCGGGTGAACACGCCGCCCAGGGTCTCGATGCCGAGCGACAGCGGCGTCACATCCAGCAGCAGCACGTCCTTGACGTCGCCCTTCAGCACCGCGCCCTGCACGGCCGCGCCGATCGCCACCACCTCGTCGGGGTTGACGTTGCGGGCGGGTTCCTTGCCGAAGAAGTTCTTCACCGCCTCGATCACCTTCGGCATGCGGGTCATGCCGCCGACCAGGATCACTTCCTGGATCTCCCCGGCGGTGACGCCGGCATCCTTCAGCGCCGCCTTGCACGGCTCCATCGTCCGGGCGATCAGGTCGTCGACCAGGCTCTCCAGCTTCGCGCGCGACAGCTTCATCACCAGATGCTTCGGCCCGGAGGCGTCGGCGGTGATGAACGGCAGGTTGATCTCGGTCTCCTTGGAGGAGGACAGTTCGATCTTCGCCTTCTCGGCCGCTTCCTTCAGCCGCTGCAGCGCCAGCTTGTCGCCGCGCAGGTCGATGCCCTGGTCGCGCTTGAACTCGTCGGCGAGGTAATCGATCACACGAACGTCGAAATCCTCGCCACCCAGGAACGTGTCGCCGTTGGTGGATTTCACCTCGAACACGCCGTCGCCGATCTCGAGCACGGATACGTCGAACGTGCCGCCGCCGAGGTCATACACCGCGATGACGCCGGCGTGCTTCTTGTCCATGCCATAGGCCAGCGCCGCCGCGGTGGGCTCGTTGATGATGCGCAGCACTTCCAGCCCGGCGATGCGGCCGGCATCCTTGGTGGCCTGGCGCTGGGCGTCGTTGAAGTAGGCGGGAACGGTGATCACGGCCTGGGAAACCGGCTCACCCAGATAGGCTTCCGCGGTTTCCTTCATCTTGCCGAGGATGAAGGCGCTCACCTGGCTCGGCGCGTATTTCTCGCCGCGGGCTTCCACCCAGGCGTCGCCGTTATCGCCGCGCACGATGGCGTAGGGGACCAGGCCCTTGTCCTTCGCCACGATCGGATCGTCGTAGCGCCGGCCGATCAGGCGCTTCACGGCATACAGCGTGTTGGTCGGGTTGGTGACGCCCTGGCGCTTGGCGGACTGGCCGACAAGGCGCTCGCCGCCATCGGTGAATGCCACCATCGAGGGGGTAGTACGCGCGCCCTCGCTGTTCTCGATCACCCGGACATCCTTGCCTTCCATGATGGCAACGCAGGAGTTCGTGGTGCCGAGATCGATACCAATAACTTTACTCATTCTGTTTTCCTTTCAGCGGAAGCGTGCAGCCCGAAGCACCACACGCGTCCCTATGGTTTAACGTCAGAAGATGTATGACCCGCCAACCCGCCGGGCAAGGGCCGGCTGCACGATTTTCGGGCAACAAGCCCTATTTGGTCGCCACGCAAAGCACGAGTTGAGTCGCCGCGCAAAGCACGAGGCGACATCGCCCGCCTAAACAGACGTATTCAGCTTCGACGGCTCGGCCGTCAGTTCCGCCGGCGGTGCCTTGGCAACCACCACCATCGCCGGCCGCAGCAGCCGGTTGTTCAGCGTCCAGGCCTGCGACCAGGCCTGAATGACCGTTCCCGGCGGATGCGCCTCACTCTCCTGCTCGGCCATCGCCTGGTGCAGATTGGGGTCGAACACCGCCCCGGTCGGGTCGGATTTCCGGATCCCGTTGCGCTCCAGCAGGGCCACGAAGCTGCGCTCGACGCCCTCGAAGCCCTCGCGCAACTTGGTCACGATCGCCGGCTCGCCGGTCTCGGCCCCCGGCAGGCTATCCAGGCCGCGGCGCAAATTCTCCGCCGCCTCGACCACATCGGTGGCGAATTTCTGCACGGCGTATTGCCGGGTCTCGTCCACCTCGCGCTTGGCACGGGCGCGCACATTGGCGGTCTCCGCCTCCGCGCGCATCCAGCGCTCCTTCATTTCCGCCAGTTCGCCTTCCAGCTCCGCGATGCGCGCGCTCGCCGCTTGCATCAGCTGTTCGGGTGTTTGGGGCGTTGGGGGAAGTTCGGTGCCGGACCCAGCGGCAGTCTCGCCATTTGGGCCGGCGGTGGGGAATTCAGGTTCGGTGCTCATGCGCTTCAGTTAGGACGGCGGAGCAGGAGAGGCAAGCGGAAGAACACGGATCCGGCCACGATTCCCCATCGCCCCAAACATGCCCGTCATGCCGAGCCGATGACCGGCGGCCCCACCACCTCGTCGGTATAAACCTTGAAGCTGACCAGCGTGTTCGGACCGAACGTGGTGGTGATCGCCACGTCCACCGCGTCCCGCCCCCTCGCCATCAGCACCCGCCCGCTTCTCGGCACGTTGTTGCGCGGATCGAAGGTGTGCCAGGCGCCCCCAAGATAGGCTTCGAACCAACCGGCGAAGTCCATCGGACCATAGGGCGGCGGCATCCCGATATCGCCGAGATAGCCGGTGCAATAGCGGGCGGGAATGTTCATGCAGCGGCAGAACGCCACCGCCAGATGCGCGTAGTCGCGGCACACGCCCCGCCGCTCGTTGAAGGCCTCCCACGCGGTGCGGGTTGGGCGGGCGTCCGCGTAATTGAACTGGATATGGTTGTGGACGAAGTCGCAGATCGCCTGCACCCGGCCCCACCCGGTCGGAGCCTGGCTGAACAGGGCCCAGGCCGTCTCGGACAGCCGATCCGTTTCGCAGTACCGGCTGCCGAGCAGGAATTCCAGCACGTCCGGCGGCAAATCCTGCACCAAATGCTGCCCGGCCGACGGCACAACCGGGTCCAGCGCCCCATTGTCGCGCAACACCCCGGCGCTGGCGATCCGTATCCGTCCCTGCGGCGCGATGATCCGGCTGCACCAATTGCCGAACCGGTCGTGGTAGCCTGCCACCGGCACAAAGGGATCGGTGGTCAGAACATCGGGAACCACGATATCCGCCGCGCGGGAGTGGTGGATGTTCACCACCAGCATCATCGGCGTCGGCTGCGGACAGTCATAGATCAATTCATAGCCGACGCGGATTTGCACATCGCACCTTGCTGCAGGGGGTTGCTCGGGCAGACCGCGTGACGCCGGAAGCCGTGATGGCGCCCGGTTTCTGCCTTGGGCCAATGACCCTAGCGAGGAAATGTTCCGCACCGCAGCAAAAAAATGCCTCTACTACCCCAGCAGCCGTCCGATCACCCGCGCCGTGTAATCCACCACCGGGATGATCCGGCCATAATTGATCCGCGTCGGCCCGATCACCCCGATCGCGCCGACGATCCGCCCGCCCTCGCCGCGCGCCGGCGCCACCACCATGGAAACGCCGGAGGTGCCGAACAGCCCGCTCTCCGCGCCGATGAAGATCCGCACCCCCTCGGAACTTTCGGCCAGATCCAGCAGGCGCAGCATCGTCTCCTGCGTCTCCAGCCGCTCGAACAGCGCCTGGATCGCCGCCAGCCGCTCGATCTGCGTCACATCCGACAGCAGCCGGGCCTGGCCGCGCACGATCAGGCTGCCGCCCCACATGCCCTTCGGCCCCTCGCCGGTCCAGGTCGCCAGCCCGGTCGCCACCACCTGCGTGGTCAGCTCATCCAGTTCGGTGCGGTTGGCGGCGATCTCGCCCGACCACGATCTCCCGCAGCTCCGTCAGCGGCCGGCCGGACAGCCGGGAGTTCAGGTAGTTGCCGGCCTGCTGCAACGCCGAGGGCGGCAGGCCGGGCGGGGTGTCGATCACCCGGTTCTCCACATGCCCGTCGGCGTTCACCAGCACCACCAGCGCCCGGCCGGGGCCGAGCGGGACGAATTCGATATGCCGCAGCGCGCCGTCGGATTTCGGCGCCAGCACCAGCCCGGCCGCGGACGACAGGCCGGACAGCATGGTGGAGGCGTCCGCCAGCGTATCCTCCAAGGACTGCGGCCGGAGGCCGCCAGCGCCGCGGTGATCGAACTCGCGGTCGTCCTCCGCCAGCTCGCCGAAATGCAGCAGCCCGTCCACGAACAGCCGCAGGCCGAGATCGGTCGGCAGCCGCCCGGCCGAGGTGTGCGGCGCGAACAGCAGTCCGGCATCGGTCAGGTCGGCCATCACGTTGCGGATCGTCGCCGGCGACAGCGTACAGCGGCAGCCGGCGCGACAGCGTGCGGCTGCCCACCGGCTCGCCGGTCTCGACATATTGTTCGACGATCTCGCGCAACACCGCTGCCGAGCGTGGGTCGAGCGCTGGCGCCAGACCCGCCGGGACATTTCCCGGGCGGGCCGCGCCGCGCGGCGCGGACGGATTGACGGGCTTGTTCATCGGCAAAGACTCCAGCCTGAAAGGTAGGTAGCGCCATCGGTGGGGTCAATCGCTGGTTCAGATGCTGGTTCCGGTCGCTGGAGCACCCTCGCCCCCCGCCGCGCCTCCCTGTATGGTCCCGGCTCTAAATCCAAAGGACAGATTCCATGCGCCCATCCGGCCGCGCCCCCGACGCGCTCCGCTCCGTTTCCATGACCACCGGCTTCTCCCACCACGCCGAAGGCTCCTGCCTGATCCGCATGGGCGGCACCGAAGTGCTCTGCGCCGCCAGCGTGGAAGGCCGGGTGCCGCCGTTCATGCGCGGCAAGGGCGAGGGTTGGATCACCGCCGAATACGGCATGCTGCCCCGCGCCACCCACACCCGTGGCGACCGCGAGGCCGCGCGCGGCAAACAATCCGGCCGCACGCAGGAAATCCAGCGCCTGATCGGGCGCAGCCTGCGCGCCGTGGTGGACCGGGCGGCGATGGGCGAGATGACCATCACGATCGACTGCGACGTGCTGAACGCCGATGGCGGCACCCGCTGCGCCTCGATCACCGGCGCCTGGGTGGCGCTGGCGATCGCCTTCAACCATCTGATGAAGATGAACGTCATCTCCGCCGTGCCGCTGCTGGGGCAGGTCGCGGCCATATCCTGCGGCATCCATGAAGGCACCCCGGTGCTCGATCTCGACTATGCCGAGGACAGCGCCGCCGACGCCGACGGCAATTTCGTGCTGACCGACGCCGGCGGCATCGTGGAAATCCAGGCCACGGCGGAAAAGACCGCCTTCGCCGAGACGGAATTCGCCCAGCTGCTCGCCCTCGCGCGCAAGGGCACCGGCGAACTGTTCGCCGCCCAGGTGGCGGCGGTAGCGGGGACCTGATGGCGCGCAAGCTCGCCCGCGGCGCCAGGCTGGTCCTGGCCAGCCACAACAGGGGCAAGCTCCGCGAGATCGCCGACCTGCTGCGCCCGCACGCGGTGGAAATCGTCTCCGCGGGCGATCTGGACCTGCCGGAACCGGAGGAAACCGAACCCGATTTCGCCGGCAACGCCCGGCTCAAGGCGCTGGCGGCCGCCCGCGCTTGCGGCCTGCCGGCGCTGGCGGACGACAGCGGCTTCTGCGCCGCCGCCCTGAATGGCGCCCCCGGCGTGCTGTCCGCCCGCTGGGCCGGGCCGGACAAGGATTTCGCCGTCGCCATGGATCGGGTCCATCAAGGCATCGGCCCCGATGGGGAAACGCGCGCCTGGTTCGTCTGCGTGCTCTGCCTCGCCTGGCCGGACGGGCATACCGAGAGCTTCCTCGGCCGCGTCGACGGACAGATCGCCTGGCCACCGCGCGGCACGCTCGGCTTCGGCTACGATCCGATGTTCGTCCCCGCCGGTGCCAGCCTCACCTACGGCGAGACGGACCCGGAGGAGAAGCACGCCACCAGCCACCGGGCGCGTGCCTTCGCCCAATTGCTGGCCGCATGCTTCGACTGATTTTTCTATTGTTGCTGCTTTGCGCGCCGGTCGGGGCAAGCGCCGCGCTGCCGCACGCCGCCCCCCTGCGCCCCTCGCCCGCCTTCCAGCCGCGCGGCCCCGAACAGGCGCGCGGCGCCCTGGTCTGGCTGCACGGCTCCTACGATACGTCCGCCGGGCCGTCGCCGCCCGAGCCAGCCTGGGTCCGCCGGGCCGCCGACCATGGCTACGACATCTGGCGGTTCGACCGCACACCCGGCCAGGACAAGCTGGCCGCCGGTGGGGAGAAACTGGCCGCCGGCCTGACCGCGCTGCGCGCCGGCGGCTACAAGCGCATTATCGTCGCCGGTCATTCCCGCGGCGCCTGGATCGCCCTGACCGTGCTGTCCCATGCCGGCCTGGCCGACGGCGTGGCTGCGTTCTCGCCGGCGGCGCATGGCACCAGCCCCGCCCGCCAGCCGCAGGCGCTGGCGGATTTCGACGCCTTGATGCATGCCGTCGCCCATGCGCCAAACACGCGCCTGGTCGTCGCCCTGTTCGCCGACGATCCGCTCGACCCCGGCCCCGAGTTCCGCGAGGACATGATCCGCGCGGTCGGCCGCTACCAGGCCCTGAAGCTGCTGCCGATCTTCCTGCCCGACCGCCCGCGCGGGCATGACGGCGTCTACGACCCGGCCTTCGACAGGCTGTTCGGCGCCCGGATCGTCCGCTTCCTCGATCCGGAAGCTAGGCGAGTTTCACCCGCCCAACCGGCGCGCCCGTGATGCGCAGCAACTCCGCCGGCGTGGTGCGAAACACATGGCTCGGCGATCCACCCGCCGCCCAGACCGAATCCAACGCCAGCAGATCCTCGTCCAGCAGCAGCAGCGGCGGCGACAGATGCCCGATCGGCGACACGCCGCCGACCGCGAAGCCGGTCACGTCACGCACCCAGATCGCGTCCGCCCGCGTCAGGCTGACCCCCAGCGCCGCCGCGGCCAGCGCCGGATCGACCCGGTTGGCGCCGGAGGTGATGATCACCGCCGCCCGTGCTCCGGCCCGGAACACGATGGACTTGGCGATCTGCGCCACCTCGCAGCCGACCGCGGCGGCAGCATCCGCCGCCGTGCGGGTGCCGGCGGGAAACGCCGCGATGGTATCCGCATGACCCGCCGCGAGCAGCGCCGCGCGCACCCGCTCCACCGATCCGCCATCGTTGCCCGACATTGCCTATATCTCCCGTGATGGAACCGCTCGCCCTCTATATCCACTGGCCGTTCTGCCTGGCCAAGTGCCCGTATTGCGACTTCAACTCGCATGTGCGCGAGCGCATCCCGCAGGACCGCTTCCGCGCCGCCCTGCGCGCGGAACTGGCGTGGGAAGCCGCCCGCCTCGGCCCGCGCCGCCTGACCTCGGTCTTCTTCGGCGGCGGCACCCCCAGCCTGATGGAACCCGGGACCGTCGCCGCCCTGCTGGAAGACGCGCACCTTCTGTTCACCCCGGCCGGCGACATCGAGATCACCCTGGAAGCCAACCCGACCTCGGTGGAACTGGAAAAGCTCGCCGGCTTCCGCGCCGCCGGGATCAACCGTATCTCGCTCGGCGTGCAGAGCCTGGACCCGGAGGCGCTGCGAAAGTCTCGGCCGGCAGCATTCGGCCGACCAGGCCATCGCCGCGCTGGAGATTGCGCGGCGGATCTTCCCGCGCATCTCCTTCGACCTGATCTACGCCCGCCCCGGCCAGACCCTGCCGGCCTGGCGGGCCGAGCTGCGCCGGGCGCTGGACCTCGCCGCCGACCATCTCTCGCTGTACCAGCTCACCATCGAGCCCGGCACCGCCTATGAGGCCGCCTTCCGCCGCGGCGAGATCGTGCTGCCGGACGACGACACCGCCGCCGAACTGTACGAAACCACCGCCGAGGTGGCCGCCGATTTCGGCCTCGCGCCGTACAAGGTTTCCAACTACGCCGCCCCCGGCGCGGAAAGCCGGCACAACCTCGCCTATTGGCGCTACCAGGACTACGCCGGCATCGGCCCCGGCGCGCATGGCCGGATCACCCTGGGCGGCAACCTGCTCGCCACCCGCCGCCACCGCGCCCCGGAACCTTGGGCCGAGCGCGTCGAAGCCCACGGCCACGGCACCACCCACGAAGACCCAGTGCCGCAAACCGACCGCGCGCGGGAGATGCTGCTGATGGGACTGCGCCTGACCGAGGGCATCGACGCGGCCCGCTTCGCGGCCCGCACCGGCATCGCCCTCGACGACGCGCTGGACCCGGAAATCCTGCACCGGGCCATCGAGGAAGGCTACGTCATCCGCACCGACCGCCACCTGACCGCCACCGCCGAAGGCCGGATGCGCCTCGACGCGCTGCTGCCCGCGCTGGTGCTGTGATGCCCGAAATGCTCACCAGCCTGGCGCTGCTGACCGGCGCGGGCTTCCTTTCCGGCACCATGAACGCGGTCGCCGGCGGCGGCTCGTTCGTCAGCTTTCCCGCCCTGATCCTGGCCGGCGTGCCGTCGGTCGCGGCCAACGCGTCCAGCACGGTCGCGCTGTTTCCCGGCGCGGTCACCAGCGCCTGGGTGTATCGCCGCGACCTCACGGGCATCGGCGGCATCCCGCTGCCGGCGCTGCTGGCCTGCAGCCTGGCCGGCGGCCTCACCGGCGCGATCCTGCTGCTCTCCACCCCCGTCGCCACCTTCGACGGCCTGGTACCTGGCTGCTGCTGTTCGCCACCCTCACCTTCGCCTTCGGACGCCAGCTCGGCGCCGAGCTGCGCCGCCATGTCCGGATCGGCCGCCTGCCGACGCTGGCGCTGCAATTCGCCCTCGGCGTCTATGGCGGCTATTTCGGTGGGGCGGTCGGTATCATGATGCTGGCGGTCTGGAGCCTGATCGGCACCGACACGCTGAAGACGATGAACCCCGCCCGCATCTTCCTTGTCGGTGCGATGAACGGGATCGCCGTGCTGTGCTTCATCGCCGCCGGTCAGGTCTGGTGGCCACAAACCTTGTCGATGCTGCTCGGCGCCGCCGCGGGCGGCTATGCCGGCGCCT
Source organism: uncultured Alphaproteobacteria bacterium (assembly GCA_963839645.1). GTDB lineage: Bacteria > Pseudomonadota > Alphaproteobacteria > Acetobacterales > Acetobacteraceae > PALSA-911. The sequence continues at coordinate 1,339,754 of CAWIVZ010000008.1, forward strand.
GGATCGGCCGGCGCCTGCCGCCCAAGGCCACCCGGGCCATCATCATCACGGTGACCGTATCCATGACCGCCGCCTTCTTCTATCGCCGCTACGGCGGCTGAACCCCCGCTTGCACCTCCGCCAGCTTGCCGCGCGACCAGCCGATATCGCAATTCCCCGCCCGGCCCTCCATCCGCGCCCGCAGACAGAGATCGAAACCGGCGCTGTAACGCGCCGCGCCGCCGGGATTGAGATGCGCGAAGGCATCGCCGAAGAACCGGTCCGGCCAATCCGGCATCACATTCCCGACGATCGTGAAATTGGCGAACCGTGCCGCATACCCGTCCAGATAGGCGGCGTAATCGCGCTCCACCGCCGGCAGCACCCTCGCACGCGTCGAGCGGTTCAGCGGCATGGCGATAAAATCGACCGGAATATCGCGCGCCGCCAGCATGGCCAGCATGCGGTGAAAATAATAATCCTGCACCGGCAGCGGCACGAAGTGCCGCAGTCCGCCCTCGGCCGCCACCGCGCTCGACCCCGGGTCGGTGCCGAAGAAATACTGCCCGCGCGAGGCCAACCCCGCCCGCAGGCTCGCCTCGTTCTGCCAGAGCCGCAGGAACACCCCGCCCTTCAGCACGCCGTTGAAATACAGCGACGGAAACCGCACGGCATACAGCTTGGCCCGCAGCAGCGGCGACAGCCCGTCGTCATGATACGGCGTCAGCACCGACCGGTCGCCCAGCCTTTGCGCGGTCCGCAACACGTCCGACAGGTCCGTCCGGTCCACGAAGCCGAAGCGAACGCTGCGCTCCCAGAACAGGTCCGGCCGGACGAAATGCCCGGCATTCAACGAGACGACCACGCGCCGCGGTGCCACCGGGCAGGCCAAGGCACGGCGCACCGCCACATAGGCCTCGATCGCCTGCCCGCCGCCCACCGCCAGATTGGTCGTCTTCACATCCAGCAGCGCCGGCTCGATGTTCACCGCCGCGCGGGAATCCCCGACCACCAGCACCTCGCCCAGATCGCAGCTCCCCAGCATCTGCCGTTTGGCGAGCCAGGACGGGTATTCCGGATCGAGATAGGCCAGCGGCATCTCCGCCACCCAGACCCACACCCCGGCAAAGAACAGCAACGCACTCGCCGCCAGCCAGACCAGATACCGCGAGGAGGAAATCATGCGCATCTGCGGTCAGAACCGGAAATACAGGAATTCGCCGGTGCCGCCGATCGACAGCAGCCCTACCGCGGCGGCAACCCCGAACCCCAAGGCCCATGGCAGCGACAGCCGCCAGCGCATGGCCGAGGCCCGGCTCTGCGCCTCCCCCAGGATCTCCTGGGTGTTCGGCGCGCCCCAGACGATGGCGTACAACAGCCCCAGCCAGACGATATCCAGCACCAGCCGGCCCTGGCCCTTCCCGTCCACCGGGATCGCCCAGCCCATTCCGTGCATTCCGACCATCCCCGTCAGCAGATCGAACGCGGTGGACAGGTCCGGCGCGCGAAAGATCACCGCGCCCGCCAGCACCGCCAGATAGGTCAGCCCGACGCTGAACGCCGCCCCTGGCCGGGCGGTTGCAGGTGCGGCGATCCGCCAGGCGTGATTGACCGACAGGTAGACGCCGTGCAGCAGCCCGAAGACCAGGAAGGTCCAGCCCGCGCCGTGCCAGACGCCCGCCAGGCCCATGGTGACGCACAGCGGCAGCGCCAGCGTCACCGCGAACCCCGCGGCCGTCGCCTGCGCGGCGCGCCCCACCGGCAGCCCCCGCGCGGCGCGGCGACGCAGCAGCGCCATGGCCATCGGATTGAACAGATACTGGGTCAGGTAGCGGGTCAGCGTGATGTGCCAGCGCTGCCAGTACTCGATCACCGAGCGGGCCTTGTACGGCGAGTTGAAGTTCACCGGAAACCGCAGATTGAACATCCGCGCCAGCCCGACCGCCATGTCCGAATAGCCGGAGAAATCGAAATACAGTTGCAGCGAATACGACAGCGCCACCTGCCACGAAGCGAACAGCGGCAGCGCCGCCGCATGCGCGAAGCCGGGCGCCACCACCACCCCGGTCGGATCCGCGAGCAGGCATTTCTTCAGCAGGCCCAGCGTGAAAAACCCCAGCCCCACCGCGATATTGGTGCCGATCGGCCGGAAATTCCCGGGCTCGGCGAATTGCGGCATGATCTCGCGGTGATGCAGCACCGGCCCGGCGATCAGATGCGGGAAGAAGGTCACGAACAGCGCATAATCCAGCCAGCCCGAGCCACGCCGCACCACCGGTAAGGCGCCCCGGCAATCCGCGAGATAGCCGATCTGGGTGAACGTGAAGAAACTGATCCCCAGCGGCAAAGCCGGGTCGGCGAAGGCCAACTCCACCACGCCGTGCAGCCGCAGAAACCCCAGCATCGCGGCCAGGTACTTGTAATGCACCAGAGCCGCCAGATTGAGCGCCACCGCGCCGCCCAGCAGCCAGCCCTGCAGCCGTGGCCGTTCCACGGTTGCCAGCAGCAGCCGCGAGACGGCGAAATTCCCGAGCACCGAAACGCCCAGCAGCGGCAGGAACGCCGGATTCCACCAGCCGTAGAACACCAGCGACGCCCCGGTCAGCCAGACCAAGGCCGCGCGCCGGCCAAAACGGCCAAGGGCGAAGAACCCAGCCAGCGCAACCGGCAGGAAAGCGAAAATAAAGACATAGGAGTTGAACAGCACGCCGTCAGGCCCCGCCAAACCGGATGCCAGCGCGCCAGGCACCGCGGGATCGCTTCGCGACAGGCAGCTTTGACATCGGCATACAACATACCATCATAAGTTGCAATTTTGTCTTAATATGCACTCAATCCATCGTCCAGCACTAAATGCACTTCAGGGTTGTAGAGCTGGATAAATGGCTGTCGCTCGCCCCGCGGACCCCTCTTGCCATTTCGCCGCGTTGCGCCGATGTAGCGTTCTATAGAACGGACCTATGCGGTCCGCTTTCCCCCGATCCGCTATCCCGCATGAACGATGCAAGAAAGGCCTGGGCCCATGTTCATCGAAACCGAAGGCACGCCGAACCCCGCCACGCTGAAATTCCTGCCAGGGCGCGACGTGATGGGCGCCGGCACCGCCGATTTCGCCGGCCCCGCCCTGGCCGCCCGCAGCCCGCTCGCCGGGGCGCTGTTCGCCCTGCCCGGCATCACCCGCGTGTTCCTCGGCGGTGATTTCATCACCGTCACCAAGTCGGAAGACACCGACTGGCAGGCGCTGAAGCCGCAGGTGCTCGGCGCCATCATGGAACATTTCGTCGCCGGCCGCCCGGTCATGGACGCCTCGATGGATGCTGACGACGACGAAGCGGACGAGGACGTCTCCCCCGAGGACGCCGAAATCGTGGCGCAAATCAAGGAACTGCTCGACACCCGCGTCCGCCCCGCGGTCGCCGGTGACGGCGGCGACATCGTGTTCCGCGGCTTCCGCGAAGGCGTGGTGAAGCTGCACATGCAAGGTGCGTGCTCCGGCTGTCCGTCCTCGCGCGCCACGCTGAAGCACGGGATCGAGAACATGCTGCGCCACTACGTCCCGGAAGTGGTGGCGGTTGAACAGGTCGATTTCTGACGCCTATAGTCTCGCGTCCCAACGCATAGGAATATCAGAATGACCATCGACCAGGGCGCGCTCGACGCGCTGCTTCTGAACGCGCGCTCGCAGAACAAGTGGACCGACCGCCCGGTCACGGACGAGCAGATCCACCAGATCTACGACATCCTGAAATTCGGACCGACCTCGGCCAACTCCTCGCCGGCGCGCTTCGTGTTCCTGCGCACCAAGGAGGCCAAGGACCGCCTGGCCCCGGCGATGTCCAGCGGCAACATGGAAAAGACCATGACCGCCCCGGTCGTCGCTATCGTCGCCTACGATCCACGCTTCTACGAAAAGCTGCCGCAGCTGTTCCCGCACAACCAGGACGCCAAATCCTGGTTCACCAGCAACGAGGGCCTGGCCGCGACCACGGCGTTCCGCAACGGCACGCTGCAGGGCGCCTATCTGATCATGGCCGCCCGCGCGATCGGCCTGGACACCGGCCCGATGTCGGGCTTCGACAATGCCAAGGTAGACGAGATCTTCCTGCAGGATCGCGGCTGGCGGTCCAATTTCATGGTCAATATCGGCTACGGCGATCCCACCGGACTGTTCGAGCGTTCCCCGCGCCTCAGCTTCGACGAAGCCTGCGTCAAGCTCTAACCTTGCCTTGATTGACTTGCTGGCCCTTCCCTAAAGGGCCGGCAAGCTGAACCCGGGCCGCCCCGCTCAGCGGCTGGCGACCTGGTTGGCCTCCGGGCGGATCACCATGCAGGGTGTCTTGTGCCGCGCCAGCGCCGCACAGGCCGCCGGCGCCTCGCCGCTGGTCAATCCGACCAGTTGCGCCCGCCACACACCCTTCTTGCCGTGTGCGCCACGTGCCGCTGCCTCGACCCGCGGCTCGCCCGCCCCGGCGAAACGCCGCGCCGCATGCGCGGCCTCCCGCGCCGCGCGCTCGTTGTTGAACGAGCCTACCTGAACGGCATAGCGCGATGCCGCCGCCCGCGGCTTTGCCGGCGCGGCCACGGCATAGCTGGCAGCAGGCGCGGCGATCGCCGGCATTGTCGCGGCCTTGGCCGTCGCGAACAGGGTCGGCAGTCGGCGCCCCGGTCGCGGTTCGCGCCGAACCGGCGCCACGTCCATCTCGTCGAAGCCCTCGTCCAGCAGGTGCGCCATGTGAATGTCGCGCTCGCCGCCAGACCCGGCACCCAGCACCACCCCGATCAGCCGCACCCCACCGCGCATGGCGGAGGTAACCAGATTATAGCCCGACGCCTGTGTGTAGCCGGTCTTCATCCCATCGGCGCCCGGATAGGTCTGCAGCAGGTGGTCATGATTGAAAATGACGCGCCGGCGGAACGTGAAGCTCGGCGTGCTGAAATAACTGTAATAGCCCGGGAAATCGAAAATCAGCCGGCGGGCCAAAATCGCCAGGTCGCGCGACGTGGTCCACTGGTCGGGGTCCGGCAGGCCGGAGGCGTTCTGGAACACGGTATGGTTCATACCGAGCGCGCGGGCCCGCAACGTCATCATCTGGGCGAAGCGATCCTCGCTTCCGCCCATCAGCTCGCCCAACGCGGCCGCCGCGTCATTGGCGGATTTCGTCACCAGGCCGAGCACCGCTTCCTCCACGGTGATCTTCGTGCCCGGCACCAGGCCCAGCTTGGTCGGCGGCATCGAGGCCGCATGGGCGGAAACCGGCACCAGCTCGCCCAGGCTGATCCGCCGGTCGCGCAATGCCTCAAACAGCATGTACAGCGTCATCAGCTTGGTCAGGCTCGCGGGATGGCGCGCTTCGTCGGCATTGACGGCGGAGATCACGTTGCCGGTCCGCGCATCGACAACAATGGAACTATAGCGCGCAGACCCGATCTGCGCGAATGCCTGCGTTGTCCACGGCAGCGCCAACAGCCAAAGGCACAGCCCGACAACCATCGACCGCCCGATTCCGCGACGCTGCTGCCGATCCGATGCCATGCCTTGCCACCCCTCCAAACCGGCCGCAATTCTACGGCCCCGAACGCCCCCCTGTCCAGCCCAAAGGCCAGAAATTGGAAAAAACAGAATGGGTTAACAGGCGTCCCTGGCAACGATGCCGGCATAATTGGCGGCCAGAAAGGACTCTGCACCCTGGCCCGGAAAAGCCACGCCGGGGCAGAAAAGTGCTTGAGAAAGCTCCGAAAATATCTTGGAAGTTGTCATTGGAAATTTATTGTGCACCGCACAAATTTCTCTTGCGCTTTGCCGGCGACTTGCTTACAAATCCAACCGTGTTGCAATGCAGCAAAACACCTACCGTATCGAGCGCCTGCCTGGGCATTGCCACGCTTCGGGATGCAGGCGGACGGCCAACAACAGACATGAATGAATGGAGCTTCCTATGAGCGATAAGAAACAGAAGATCAGCGACACCATGGAGACCATCAAGGCCACCACGACCGACGCCGCAGCCAAGGGTTTCGAGCAGACCGTCGCCGGCCTGAAAGACGGCATGGCCCAGGCGACCGCCGGGATCGAGCAGACCCAGGCGAAGCTGAAGGAAGGCATGGAGAAGGCGATGAAGACGGCGGAAGAGCTGGTCACGTTCGGCCAGGGCAACATCGAGGCGTTCACCAAGTCCAGCCAGATCTGGGCGACAGGCATGCAGGACCTGTCCAAGCAGGTTGCCGCCACCGCGCAGGCCTCGTTGGACGAGACCATGAGCATGTTCAAGTCCCTCGGCACCGTGAAGTCGCTGAAGGAGGCGATCGACCTGCAGTCCAGCCTGGCCCGCGCGACGCTGGAAAAGACGATGGCCGAGAGCGGCAAGCTGACCGACGCCTCCCTGAAGCTTACCGAGCAGGCGATGGCGCCGATCACCGCGCGCGTGAACCTGGCCGTCGAGAAGTTCGGCAAGACTGCCTGAACAACCCTCTCCAGCCGGAGATAGGCAAAGCCACCGCCTCCCCTCCCCCGGGTGCGCGGCTTTGCTCAAGAGAGGCCCGGGCTCCCGCCCGGGCCTTTTCTTGTTTGGGGCCTTTTTTCCCGTTTCGCTACCCACCGTCTGGCCAGGCAGCAGCCGGAAGCGGACGAATTTCACCTCTCCGCGACGCGCCGGTTGCAGCCTCCCGGCCCATTGGCGCACTGTTTGCCGCGAAGACCTTTTATCCCCACCCCCGCTTCCGATATGTTTGGCTCCCCAGTGGCGAAATCTGGTGCCTGCGCGAATCGCCCGGTGCCTTCCTGGAACAGCCCCCCGGCATTGTCCCACCCCCCGGGGAGCGCCCTGGAGGTGCTTTGGCAAGTTTCGGTGGTAAGGTCACGCAGTGCAGAGATGAGCGACAACCAGATATGAGCGGCCCGAGAATGAGCGACTCCAATCCGAACGCCTTCAAGCCGGAACAACCCCGGTCCCTCGCGCCCTATGCCGGCGCATTCGGGCCAGCCGACATTGCGTCGGTCGATAGCGGGCCAGTCGTTATCCGGCTCAGCGACAACGACAAGCGCGGCGGCGGAACCGAGGGCCCAAACACCAGCGTGGTGGTCAAGGCGCGTCCGAAAACCCGCAAGCCGGCGATGTACAAGGTCCTGATGTTGAACGACGATTACACGCCGATGGAGTTCGTCGTCCACGTGCTGGAGCGCTTCTTCCAGAAGTCGCGAGAGGAAGCCACCCGTATCATGCTGCACGTCCATCGCCGCGGCGTCGGCGTCTGCGGGGTCTACACGTACGAGGTTGCGGAGACCAAGGTCACACAAGTGATGGACCTGGCGCGTCAGAACCAGCATCCTCTGCAGTGCACGATTGAAAAGGACTAGCCGAGAACGGCTGACAAACGAGATTGGCGCGGCCGCCAAACGCGGACTTGGACAGGATGTTGGAACACCGCTTGCAAAGCACCATCTGATGGTAATTCAATCGCCATCGGGAAACCGTGCAGCGAGGAACCATCCGGCCGCCATCGTTAACCCGAATACAGCGCGTAGGAGCGTCTCAGACCATGCTTTCACGGAACCTTGAACAGACGCTGCACCGCGCCCTGTCCTTTGCCAGTGAGCGCAAACACGAATACGCTACGCTTGAGCATCTGCTGCTAGGTCTGCTCGAAGACCAGGATGCGGCCGCCGTGCTCAAGGCCTGCGGCGTCGATATCAACAAGCTGCGCACGGACCTGTCGGAATTCCTCGACAAGGACCTCGCCGGCCTCGCCACCGACCGGCAGGGCGATCCGAAACCGACCGCGGGCTTCCAGCGCGTCGTGCAGCGCGCCGCCATCCACGTGCAGTCCTCCGGCCGCGACGAGGTCACCGGCGCCAACGTGCTGGTCGCCCTGTTCAGCGAGCGCGAGAGCCACGCGGTGTATTTCCTGCAGTTGCAGGACATGACCCGGCTGGACGCGGTCAACTTCATCAGCCACGGCATCGCCAAGGCGCCCGGCCGCTCCGCCCCGCGCCCGGTGCAGGGCTCCGAGCGCCCGCCCGAGAGCAACAGCCAGGAACCGGAACGCGAGGAAAAGCCCGGCAAGCGCGGCCAGGATGCGCTGTCGAACTACTGCGTGAACCTCAACAAGAAGGCGATGGCGGGCAAGATCGACCCGCTGATCGGCCGCGACGCGGAGATCGAGCGTACCATCCAGATCCTCTGCCGCCGCACCAAGAACAACCCGCTCTATGTCGGTGACCCCGGTGTCGGCAAAACCGCGATCGCCGAAGGCCTGGCCAAGCGCATCGTCGAGGGCGACGTGCCCGAAGTTTTGGCAAAATCCACGATCTTTGCTCTCGATATGGGCGCCCTGCTCGCCGGCACCCGCTATCGTGGTGATTTCGAGGAACGGCTGAAAGCCGTCGTCACCGAGCTGGAAGCCCATCCCGGCGGCATCCTGTTCATCGACGAGATCCACACCGTGATCGGCGCCGGCGCCACCAGCGGCGGCGCGATGGACGCCTCGAACCTGCTCAAGCCAGCGCTGGCCAGCGGCTCGATGCGCTGCATCGGCAGCACCACCTACAAGGAGTTCCGCAACTACTTCGAAAAGGATCGCGCCCTCGTGCGCCGGTTCCAGAAGATCGACGTCAACGAGCCCAGCATCGAGGACGCGGTGAAGATCCTGCGCGGCCTGAAGGTAAACTACGAAAAGCACCACAAGGTCCGCTACACCGACGAGGCGATCCGCGCCGCCGTCGATCTCTCGGCCAAGTACATCCACGACCGCAAGCTGCCCGACAAGGCGATCGACGTGATCGACGAGGTCGGCGCATCCCGCATGCTGCTGCCCGAGAACAAGCGGCGCAAAACCGTGACGCTGAAGGATGTCGAGGAGATCGTCGCCAAGATCGCCCGCATCCCGGCCAAATCCGTCTCGTCGGACGACAAGGAAACCCTGCGCAACCTCGAACGCGACCTGAAGGCGATGGTGTTCGGCCAGGACAAGGCGATCGAGGCGTTGTCGGCCGCCATCAAGCTGGCCCGCGCCGGCCTGCGCGAAGTGGAAAAGCCGATCGGCAACTACCTCTTCTCCGGCCCCACCGGCGTCGGCAAGACCGAGGTCGCCCGCCAGCTTGCCAGCGTGCTGGGCATCGAGATCATTCGCTTCGACATGTCCGAATACATGGAACGGCACTCGATCTCCCGCCTGATCGGCGCCCCGCCTGGCTATGTCGGCTTCGACCAGGGTGGCCTGCTGACCGACGCGATCGACCAGCACCCGCACGCGGTGCTGCTGCTCGACGAAATCGAGAAGGCGCATCCGGACCTGTTCAACATCCTGCTGCAGGTCATGGATCACGGCAAACTGACGGACCACAACGGCAAGACCGTCGATTTCCGCAACGTCATCCTGATCATGACGACCAATGCCGGCGCCTCGGACCTCGCCAAGGAAGCCATCGGCTTCGGCCGCGAAGCCCGCCAGGGCGAGGACGAGGATGCGATCAAGCGCCTGTTCACGCCGGAGTTCCGCAACCGCCTGGACGCCAATATCGGCTTCGCCGCACTCACGCCAGAAATCGTCGGCCGTGTCGTCGAGAAGTTCGTCATGCAGCTGGAGGCCCAGCTGGCCGATCGCAACGTGACGATCGAGCTCTCCTCGGCCGCCAAGGAATGGCTCGCCGAGCGCGGCTACGATCGCCTGTATGGCGCCCGCCCGCTCTCGCGCGTGATCCAGGAGCACATCAAGAAGCCGCTGGCAGAGGAATTGCTGTTCGGCAAGCTGACCAAGGGCGGCGCCGTGAAGGTGACCATGAAGGACGGCAAGCTCGATTTCGAATATATGGAAGCCAGTCTGCCCGCCCTGCCCAAGCCCGAGGGCTCCGAAGGCGAGGACGATGGCGGCTCGGACAAGGAGCAGGAGATCGTCGAGTAATATCGGCAGATCATACGGAGGCTGGGGCTTTGCCCCAGCCTAACCCAGCACCCGGTCGTACACCTCGCGCAGGCGGGTCTGGTAGGCGGCCATGCTGAAACCCGCGGCCTGCACTCGCCCGCGGGCGGAGAGTTCCCCCAGCAGGTCGGCATCGTTGTCCAGCCGGCGGATCGCGCCCGCCATCGAACTGACATCGCGCGGATCCACCAGCAACGCCGCCTCGCCCGCCACCTCCGGCAAGGACGTCACGTTGGACGTCATCACCGGCGTTCCCAGCGACATAGCCTCCAGCACCGGCAACCCAAAGCCCTCGAACAATGACGGAAACAGCAAAGCCCGCGCCGACCGCATCAGGGCCACAAGCTGGCTGAACGGCAGGTAGCTGATCCGCCGCACCCGGTCGAACCGGGAGATGGTTGCATCGGCGATCCGGTAACTGGAAAACCTCGGATCACGTATCCGCTCCAGGTCGGCATCGTTCTGCCATCCCTGGCCGCCGGCGATCACCAGCGGCCGGCGCGACCCCGAAGCCGCATAGGCATCGATCAGCCGGACGACATTCTTCTTCGGCTCCAGCGCGCCGATGAACAGATAGAATTCCCCGCGATCGAGCCCGAACAGATTGGCGACCTCCCCGGCCACCTCCTCCTCCGCCCGCGCCAGCAAGGCCGGCGGCAGCGTCACCGCCTGGTAGGTGTTGGTGATCCGAGCCTCGGGAACGCCGAACAGCGCCATGATGTCGCGCCTCGAGTATTCCGACACGGTGACGATGTGGTCCGCGGCCGCCAGGTGCTTGCGGATCAGCCGATAGAAATACCGCTTGTTGTCCAGCGTCATGTAGGGAAGCCGCAACGGCACCAGATCGTGGATCGTCACGATATTGGGACAGCCCGCAACCCGCACCGGCAATGGATGCGTGGCGTGAAACAGCGCCGGCGCCGCCGGCAGCCGCACCCGGGCCAGGCGCCCGTAGACATGGAAGTGCACCCGAGCGGCGTTGAACAACCGTCGCGCCACATAGGTCCGGTCGAACGGCGCCACCTCCGCTGTATCCCGCACCACGGTGTTCCCGCGCTCCAGCTCGGCGGGGCGATAGCCGAACGGAGCCCGGTAAACGCCCTTCACGGCGCTGGTGACCGGTTCCAGCCAGGGCAGATGGGGGGCGGCCGGCGTGTCGTACAGCCGCACCTCCGACAGAATCGGATCGGCCGGATCGATCCTCACATCCGCGCTGACCAGCGCATCCGCCCGAAAGCCGGCCTCGCGTGCCGCCACGGCCAGGTTCCGGGCATAGGTGGCAATGCCGGTGCCCATCCGGTATGCTGTTTCGCTCTGGTCGAAAAGGACCGCGGCTGTCATCTCCGGCTAGGCGCCAGGTGCCGCGAAGAACAGCAGCCAGTCCTTCCCGACCTGGATGGACAGGACCGTGTCGACCGAAACCTTTTTCGCGACACCATCGAAATCGATCGACGCGACATTGCCGTAGACATCGAGCAATCGTCGCAAGAACCTGGCCGGATCCGCGTATCGCGCCGCATTGAACTCCAGTACCAGTGCCGGCGGTCGGACCCGCAGCAAATCCGTCATTCCCGCGACGATGTCCTCCTCGCCGCCCTCCGCGTCGATCTTGATCAGGTCGGCATGCCCGATATCCACCACCAGCCGGTCGACACTCGTCAGCGCCACCGGATGTCTCATTCCGCTGCGATCGTCCAACGCTCCGCCGACATAGGCATTCTTTGGCTCACCGTCGGGAACAAACAGCTCCGCGCTGCCGGCCGGCGCGGCCCCGAGCGCCGCCTCGACCACTTGCACATGTCCGGCGAAACCATTCAGCAGGACGGACTCGCGCAGCAGCTCGGCCGCCGCCGGGTTCGGTTCCACCGCCAGCACGTGGCCGGAATCGGTTACCATGTCGGCCATCAGCATCGTGTGATAGCCGTAGTTCGCACCTACATCGATGGCGCGCATGCCCGGCTTCAGCGTGCGGGCCAGAAACTGGGTCAACCAGATCTCCCAAAACCCGTCCATCATGACATGACAGCCGAAGCCACGGTCCGAGCTGTGCAGGAACAGCTTGTAGCGGGTCAGTGCCCTCGCCAGCACGACGCCGCCGCCGAGATACACGGTACGCGCCCGCGCGCACACCGCCCGCTCCACCTCCCCACGGCTGAGCGTGGCGATGTTGTCGGGATAGAGTTCATGCACGAGAGCGCTCCCGCCATCCAAAAAACATTAAGTGGACACCATTCCACAAGACAGCCTCTGTCTCTGTTTTCATTTTTTATCTATTCTGTCCACTTAGGTTAATGACTGCATAATCCTGGTAAGTTATTGAATTTTATTCAAGTTAATTCTTGACCGATCCCGTATAGGCCCATATGTATTACATACATTCGGGGCTCTGCCCGTTTGCGCGAAGATTTCCAACCAAACAGGATTGACCGGCTTTGCGCCCAGGGCATTCATTGGCAGCCACTCTGGCCTCCCTCTGCCTGATGGCGGGCTGCGCGACCTTGCCGGGATCGGGCCCGTCGCGGACCGACATGATGACCGAAACCGAAGCAACCCAGCGCGCCTTCACGCTCATCGAAGTGGACAAGTCCGTGATCGGTGTTCTCTCGCAGGACAAGTCCTCCTCCCTGCAAGGCAGTTTCGGCGACTACCGCCCGTCGCAGGAACAGGTGATCGGCATCGGCGACGCGCTGCAGATCACGATCTGGGAAGCCGGGCCGGGCGGCTTGTTTTCGGCCCCGGTGGTGGATCGTTACAGCCCAGGTTCGCGTTCCGCCTCCATCCCCGAACAGGTCGTCGGCCGGGATGGAGCCATCACCGTCCCCTTCGCCGGCCAGGTTCCGGTCGTCGGACGCACGCCGCACGACATAGAGCGCGTGATCATGGCAAGGCTGGCCGACAAGGCCATCGATCCGCAGGCTCTGGTGACGGTAACCCGCAATGTCAGCAACACCGTCACGATCATGGGCGAGAGCAGCGGCGGAGCCCGGGTTCCGCTCAGCCTGCGCGGTGATCGTCTGCTCGACATCATCGCCGCCACGGGCGGCGCGCACGCGCCGCCGCAGGACACCATGATCGTTCTGGAACGCAAGGGCAGCATCGTCCGCGTCCCCCTGCAGGCCGTGCTGGACAACCCCAGGGAAAATGTCTTCCTGCGTTCGGGCGATGTCGTCACCCTTCTGCGGGACCCGCAATCCTTCACGGCGATCGGCGCTACCGGGCGCAACGGCATCGTGCCGTTCGAAACAACTGGCCTGACCCTGGACGAAGCCCTGGCGCGCGCGGGCGGATTGCTCGACGAGCGGGCGGATCCGGCCGGCGTGTTCGTCATCCGCTACGAAACCCCCGAAACGGCGGCGGCGGTCTCACCCGGCAACGCCAGCACCCCGACGCCGGATGGTGCGCCCGTCGTCTACCACCTGAACCTGCGCGACCCCGGCGCCCTTTTTCTCGCCCGCAGGTTTCCGATGCGGAAGAAAGACATCCTCTACGTTTCGGATTCGCCCTATACCGACGTGCAGAAAGTGCTGAACCTGGTCAACCTGCTGACCTCGCCCGCCATCAGCGGCGCGACCATCCACAACGCCATCAAATGACCGCCCGTCCATGGCTTACCACCTGAACCGGCGAATTGCCTCGTTGCGCTCTCGCGAAGCCATGCAGTTACTGGTCGCCGGTACGCCGGGAAGTCTGTTCGATCTGGTGTGCAATCTCTTGGCCAGGGCCGCCGACCTGCTTCCCGGCACGATCACGCGCAGCCACTGCGGCCCCGATGACGCCTGGGCCGCCGATCCCGACGCACCCGCCGGCTCGCTGCATCTTTTCATCACGAACTACCCCGCCAGATCCTACCTGGACGCCGTCCGGGACGGCAGGCTGCAGGCGATCGTCGTTGTCGACACACCGCTGCGCTGCTTCACCGATCTGCACGGGGCCGGCCACGAAGCCACCGCTATCGTGCGGAACCTGTCGGCGTGCGCGACTCAGATCGGCGAATTATCCGCCAGCCAGGCTGCCTGCCTCCTCGGCCCGGAAACACGGGAAAAGCCCGCCGCGGCGCTACGTACAATACTCGGTCATGCGGGATGGCTGCCGCCCGTGGATCACCCGGCCGCAATGCCGGACCTCGGGTCAACCGATCTTACCCACGGGGTCGTATTGGCGGGCGACGCAAACCTGGTCCGCGAGATTCTCGGTCCCGCCTTCCACTTCGCCGTCACCGGCGAACGCCGCCCCGTCACATGGCCGCGTTCCTCCCTGTTTCAGGGGGATCAACCGGGCCAGCCCGCGCCCGCCATCCTGGATCTGACCGGTCCGACCCGGGTGATCGTCTATGGGCCCTACTTCCACCTCGCACCCGGGCGTTGGATCGCCACGGCGCGAATGGCCTTTTCCCCCTGGGCCTGCGGGACGAGCCTTGCCCTGGAGTTTCACGGAACCGCCCTGTTGGGCAACTGCCGCTTTCCGGTCGAACGCGCCGGCCTGTTCCGGGTCGATCTGCCCATCTCCATCCCCTCCGCAAGCGAGGCCATCGAACTCCGGCTGGTCTTGCAGCAAGGCGCGATCGAGGGTCATCTGGGCCTGGACGACATCCACCTCATGCCCGCGGACGATTGATCAAATCGTTGCATAGATACTGCATGCGCGCTTCACGTCACTGAACACACGCCCGCGCCCGTCCTTCAGCACCAGGGCATGGCTGCAATATTCCTGCACGACATCCAGCGCATGCACGGCCAGGATCATGCCGCAATGGCGGCGGTTCTCGAAGATCTCGCGCTGGCACTTGTCCTGAAACCGCCGATCGCCCACCAGGATCACCTCATCGATCAGCAGGCACTCGAAATCCACCGCCAGCGAGATGGCGAAGCCCAGGCGCATGCGCATCCCGCTGGAATAGAACCGCACCGGCTCATACAGCAGGCGGCCCAATTCCGTGAAATCCGCCACGAAATCGAACATCGCCGGAAATGGCACGTTATAGATGCGGGAGATGAAGCGCATATTGTCGTAGCCGCTCATCTCCCCCTCGAAACCGCCGCCGAGCGCCAATGGCCAGGACATGTACAGCCCCCGGTGCACCTGCCCGCTGGTCGGTTGCTGCAACCCGGCCAGAATCTGGATCAGCGTCGATTTCCCCGCGCCGTTGCGCCCGAGCACGGCCAGTCGCTCGCCCCGCTCCACCCGAAAACTGATGTCGTCCAGCACGCGGCGCACGCCATGTTCGGTGGGAAATTCCTTGACCAGGTTCCGTGCGATGATGGCGCTGTGGCCGGTTCCCGATGGCGCCGCCGGTTCCGCGGAACGCCGCGGCGAGCGCCGGAGCATGGCATTCATCGCCCTGCCGCCACCTGAACCGGGCGGAACACCCGGAAAATCACCAGCCCCGCCAGGAACACACCCAGGGTCCAGACGACCCGGCGCGGACCGAAGGCTTCATCCGCCGCGCGGGGTTCCGCCACGCGCTCCACGTAGGCCTGCTGGCGCCGCGCATCGACGCGCGCCGCTTCCCGCAGATTGAGCGCGGACACAAAGCTCTTGGCCGCGAAATCGCGATCCAGCAGCAGCCGCTCGTACTCCGCGATCTGCGGTGCGAGCGAGCCCTGGCTGCCGGCCAAGGCGCCGCGCTCGTGATCGATCTGCCCCTGCAATGCCCGGATGCGCCCACGCAGAGGAAGTATCTGTGGCGAATTCGGCGAGGCATTCACCGTCACGTCCAACTGCGCCGAGGCTTCCACGGCCTGCAGAGACAGCGCGGCGATGGTGGAGGTCACCGTCTGCGACAGCAGGGTCGGATCGACCATTTTTTCCCGCCGGCGGAATTCCGTGAGCCGCTCCTGCGCCTCGCGCGCCTCCGACCGGCTGCGCGCCACCTCCCGCTCGGCCAGCCGCACCGCGTCGCTGCGTGACCGCTCGTTCAGCCGGTTGACCAGCGCTTCGGCCCCATCGATCAGCACGGTCGCCATGCGCCGCGCATCTTCCGGGTCGAATGCCTGAACCCGCAGCGCGATCAGGCCAGTCGTGGTCTGGTAATCGACCGAAACAATGGATCGGTAGTAGCGGTACAACGCCTCGTCGCTGGCGCCGTTCAGCAAGCCCGGGAAACGCCACAGCGGATCGCGCCGGTCGCGCATCACCGCCTGGCGCAAACCCGCCTTGTCCAGCAGCAACCGCATCCCGTCGCGCGAGAGCATGAATTCGCGCACGGCATAGGCATCATCTCCGCCCACGCCCTTCGGACCTTCGTCCAACGAGAATCCGGACGTGGCGGCCGGGCTCAACGAGCTGCCGTCACGGACCAGCAGCCGCGCTTCCGATGCATAACGGTCGGCGGCGACGAACCCGAGATACAGGCCGGCCAGCACGGTCGGCAGCACCACGATCAACAGAAACCGGACCAGCTTCCCCCATCCGCTCCGCCCGGCCCGCGGTTCGGAAAAACCGACCATCCGGCCATCCAACGACGGCCGCGACAGCTCGACGAGCTGAACGGCATCCGTCCAAAGATGGGGGGCTTCAGGAGGCATCCGGGTACCCTCACCTGGCCCGATCTCAACGCCAGGGCCTCACGATATGCCCTTATAGGTTGTGTTTATGACTGGTGTCTATATTAAATAGTGATATAATGATTGTATGCACTCGTTTAACGAGACCGAAAGATGGCCAGGATTGCCGCCTGACGCCGTAAGCCGCGCCGGCGGCCTCCGATGGCCCATCGGCGCGGCGCGGCCGCTGGGGCGCCGGCTGCGCCTCGCGGCGCGCCTGTTGCTGGTGCTGATGCCCACCCTGGTCGCCGCGATCTATTTCGGCGCCATCGCGACCGATCGCTACGTGTCAGAGGCCAAGTTCGTCATTCGCACCGCCAGCAAGCCAGCCAACCTGCCCGGCGGCCTCACGGCGCTATTGCAATTGGTCGGCCTGTCCCGCGCGCAGGACGATGCGCACGCCGTGCACGATTTCCTCACCTCACGCGACGCGCTGCAACAGCTGGCCGCCCAGGTGAACCTGCGCAAGATCTACGATCGGCCCGGGGCCGACTTCGTCGCCCGCTACCCCTCCATCTTCTACGGCCCATCGAACGAGGACCTGTATCGCTATTTCCAGCACATGCTGACCGTGGTCGTCGATCACGACACCGGCCTGACAACCATCCGCGTGGCAGCGTTCCAGGCGGCCGACGCGCAGCGCATGACCGCGGTTCTGCTCGAACTCGGCGAAGGCCTGGTAAACAAATTGAACGCCCGCATACAGGAAGACGCCCTTCGCCTCGCCCGGGCGGAACTGGCCCGTGCCGAGACACGCCGGGTGGCGAGCCAGCTGGCCATCACCGCCTTCCGCAACCGCGAACTGGTCCTGGACCCCGCCAAAAGCTCGGCGATGGTCGTGGACCTGATCGGCCAGCTCTCGACCCAGCTTTCGCAAGTGGCGACGCAGATCACCGAAACCGAGGGCAATTCCCCGCAGAGCCCGCAATTACAGGCATTGCGCCAGCGGGCCGCGGCGATCGAACGGCAGATCGGGATCGAGCGCGCGCGCATCGCCAATTCCTCCGATGGCCTGGCCAGCCAGGTCGCCGAGTATGAACGGTTGATGCTGCAGCGCGAGTTTTCGATCCGGATGCTGGAACATGCAGTCGCCGGCCTGGAGGCCGCGCGGGTAGAGGCAAGGCGCCAGCAACTGTTCGTCGAACGCGTGGTGGAGCCCGGCCTGCCGGACGAGGCCATGCTGCCGGAGCGCTGGCGCACCGTTCTGGAAGTGTTCGGGTTCAATGTGATCGGCCTGGCCATCGTGTGGCTGATCGGCACCGGCCTGCGGGAGCACGCCTCCGCCGCCCGCTGAGCCGGCCAACCGGGTTCGGACACAGGCGGGCAACAACGCCTGCTGCGGGGCGCTTGAGCATGATCGGCTCAGGTAGAATAGCCGCTCCTGCTCTAGTCTTTGTTTTGGCGAACATTTTCATCGGATCATGTGAAGAACATGATCCGATAATGCTCTAGCCGATCTGCACATGCCCCCGTATCCGCGACATCGCGGCCAGGCCGGCGATCGTCAGACCCGTGCACCAGGCAGCCAGATACCAACAATCGTAATGGGTAACCACAGCCTCGCCAAAGATGCCGGCGCGGAACAACTCGAAGCAGTGCACCATGGGATTGAGCAGAGCCAGCTTGCCGCCCTCCGTCGGCAGCCAGTCGACCATGAAGAACACCCCGGAAATCGGCAGCATGAGATACTGCGCCGGCTGAAAGAATTTTTCCGCCGGTTCCCAGTATTCCGTCCAGGTCACCATCAGCGCCGCCGCGCTGCTCGCGAACCAGGTCATGAACAGCCAGCCCGCCAACATAAGCTTGGGATCTTCCGGCGGTGGCACCACATGCGTGGCGGCCACGATGAAATAGATCACAAGCAAGGCGACGGTGCTCGATAGGAATTCCAGCGCCAGACGCGCGACGAGGATATCGCCCAGGGAAATCGGCTGGTGATAGAGCATGCCGACATTCTTCTGGAACAACCGCAGCGAGGCGTTGGTGATATGCCGCCACAGCGTCAATGGCAGATAGCCGCTGAACACAAACATTACCATGGAAATCCCATGGACGATGGGTTCCTTCAGCAGGGACCACACGACCATGATCCCTGCCGTCAACATCATCGGCTCCAGCACGGCCCAAACAAATCCGAGATGCCGGCGGCCGAACCGCACCATCAGGTCACGGATCATCAAAGCCTGAATAATGCGAACATGGTTTCCGATCTGCACGATCATCGTGGCGCCTTCCAGCGAGGATTGAACGAGGTCGACGGGCGCTGGATCACGATGTCTCCTATGCCACGCATAAATGGATGATACGCGATCATCGCTCACCCCGCCCGTAATGTCATTTCTAATTTCCCTGAACGAAGATGTTTCCGGTCTCCCTGCCGGCGAAAATCAATATTTCCCTAACAGCCATCTCAACGCTCTCGGCGAGTCGCATATTTTTGATTGCAGTAACGCGAATAAAACATCCGGCGCGAGCGCCATTTTACACAATGACAAAGTATCCGTCGAACCCGAATTCGGACTTGATCTCATGTATTTTTGGCGCGCAAAGTACCCCAATTAGAACCTGCACCCGCAAGGAGACTGAACGGAAATGCGGAACTTAGGGCCAGAGGCGGCCCAGGCCGATGCACGACGCGTCGCGAGCGGCTTCTACGATCGTTTCTTATCGGGCGCGGCCGTGCTGGACATCGGATATCGCGGAACCACTCCCAACGCTGAGGCCATCACCGCGGCCGCCATCGGGGTGGAGCTGGATTACCCGGGCTATGACGGGCGGCGATTACCGTTCGCCGACGGCAGCCAGGATGCGGTGTTCGCCAGCCACGTGATGGAACATATACCCGACTACAAAAACGCCTTGGCCGATTGGTACCGCGTGGTGCGCATCGGCGGCTTCATCATCATTTGCGTACCCCACCACTACATCTACGAGCGCCGCCCGGCCCCGCCTTCGTTATGGAATCCCGACCACAAGCGTTTCTACACCGTCCCGAGTTTGCTGTCGGAGATCAGCGCAGCACTTCCGGCGAACGGATACCGGATCCGCCACCTCTCGGAAAACGACGAAGGCACGGACCCTGCCAGGCCTCCCGATCAGGCGCCCGACCGGGGCAGCTATGAGATCGAGGTCGTGCTGGAGAAGATTGCCATCGCCCCCTACACCGGCTTGCTGGATCGCGCGATCCGCATGGAAAGCCACATCGCGAGCCTGCACGACGAAATGATCGACGCCCTGGTCTCGACGGTCACCAATGAGCTGCCGCTGGCGACCCTGGATGGTCTCGTCGCCCGGTTCCGAACGTTTCCGCCCTGGTTCAAGGTCGCCGCGGCCCTGGCAAAGACCCACGCCAGCGAGGCCACCGTCGCGAGCCTGGTTGGTCAGCTACTGCAGCACGTCAGCGTTGACGAACCATGGTACGTGGCGATGAACGCCGACATCGCCGTTGCCTTGCAGGAAGGGACTTTGAATTCGGCGGCGGAACACTGGCGAACACAAGGTTATTTCGAAAACCGCGCCCCTCGCTGGTAGTTTCCACGGAACGGAAGATCCAGTCCCGAAGATCATGCCGGTCGCGCGCCGCCCGGCACGGCAGTGCCATCGAGTGGGCGGGCAAAACAAGAATGCCAGGGCAGGCCGGGCCAGTCCTGGCAGACATCCGGAACCCTGTCAGAGTTTGAGGAGCCTTTCATGAGACGCAATAACGACCGGTCCCGGTGGCTGAAAACACGCGCCGGCATCCCGGCCAAGAAGACCACCAACGACATCAGCCGGCCGGCGGCGCTGGCGGTCCGCTTCGACGCCAGGACCATCCTTGCCGTTGCCGACTCCGCACGCGACAGCCGGGATTGGGCGAAGGCCGAGGCGAAATATCGCGAATATCTGACCCATGAACCCCAGGCCGGTGATGTCTGGGTCCAGGTCGGCCATGCCCTCAAGGAGCAAGGCAACAGCCCGGAGGCGGAGCAGGCGTATCGCCAGGCCATTGCGCTAATGGACGTGCCGACCGACCCGCAGCTTCACCTGGCGCATCTGCTGAAGGATGCCGGCCGCACCGCCGACGCCCGCTCGCTGTTCGAGAGGGTCAGATGCGCGCTGAAAGGCCAGGCCCAACCATCGCCCGATATCGATCTAGCGCTCGGGGACCTGGCCCGCGATCAACGGGACTGGCTCGCCGCCGGCAAATATTACGAGGCCCATTTGAACCACTGCCCCGGTTCGGGCGACATATGGGTTCAACTCGGCCATGCCCGCAAGGAGAGCGGCAACATCAACGCCGCCAAGACTGCCTACCAGAATGCCTGCGCCACGGACCCGGCCTCGATCGACGCGCTGCGTCATCTGGCGGACCTGGCCAAGCGCCTGCAGCATAGCGAAGACACGGCGCAAGCCTATGCGCGGATGCTGGAAATAACGCCATCGGCAACCGAGCCCTACCTGGAACTGGTCGGCATGGGCCACCGCGATCTGGCCTATGCCAGCGTCATGCGAACGGCCGCCCCGGCCACGCCCACCAATCGGATCGCCCCCGCGCAACCTGGCAAGACCCTGGCGATCTTCACCATCGCGTGCAGCAACTATCTGTCGCATGTCCGAACCTTCGTCCAGAGCGCGCGCCGGACCTACCCAGAGGCCCGGATCTTCTTCTGCCTGGCGGAACGCGCCGCGGATCCGCTGCTTTCCTATCCAGAGGATTGCGAGGTCGTGCTGGCGTCGGAACTCGGTATCCAGCGCTTCGAGGATTTCGCCTTCCGCTACGACATCATGGAATTCAACACGGCACTGAAGCCGTTCATGTTCCGCTTCCTGGCCGGCACGCTAGGGTTCGACAGCATGCTGTATTTCGATCCGGACATCGAGATATTCAACCGGTCGGACGCGGTCCTGGAGGCACTCGGGCAAGGCGCCTCTTTCGTGCTGACACCCCATCTGATCAATCCCGCCGGACCGCGCGGAGAGCCGGACGACATCTCGATCATGCGCAGCGGCGTCTTCAATCTCGGCTTCATCGCCGCCGGCCGTAACGCGGAATCGGAGCGTTTGCTGCAATGGTGGTCCCGTCACCTGCAGTTCCAATGCGTCAACGAGCCGGAGACCGGTGTCTTCGTCGATCAGAAATTCATCGATCTGCTGCCCTGCTTCGGCGACCGTGTGGTCGTGCACCGCAATCCGGCGCTCAACGTCGCCTACTGGAACCTCAGCGAACGCTGCCTCACCGCGGGTCCGGAAGGCTGGCTCGTCGACGGGCACAAGCTGGAGTTCTTCCACTACAGCGGCTTCGATCCGCGCAGGCCGCAACTGCTTTCCAAGCACACACGGTTGTTCGCCCATGTCACCGGTGATTTAGCCGGATTGCTCGCCGCCTACGCAAGCCAGCTTCAAGCCAACGGCGACGCCCGCTCTCGCGGCTCGGCCTATTCATTCGGTTTCTTTGCCAACGGCATCCCGATCTCCACTCATATGCGCGTGCATTTCCGCAGCAATCATCTCGCATGGCCAACCGACCCGTTCGGGAGCTATGAGGCGGTGCTCTACTCGCACGACGGCATCGATCCGTTGCCGCGCCTGGCCCGTTACTTCTGGGACAAGTCGGCCTGGCTGAAAGGCGCGTTCGATCCCAATACCCCGGAAGGCCTGGAAGGCTATGCCAGGTGGTTCGAACAACATGCCGCGCGCGATCTTGGCCTGGATGACATATGTATTCGAAAGCTCGTGCGTAGCCTTCGGGCACGGCAGCGCCGGCCATCGGCGGCAAGCGTCTGCGTTTCCACCTATCTGACATCGGTGTCCGGCATGGGAGAGGGAGGACGTCGCATGGCGGCCGCCATCGCCGCGTCCGGCCGCGGTCTGGAAGCCTGCGACCTTACGGAAACCCCGGTGGAAGTCACCTGGAAATCGCCCTTGCCGCTGGTCCGCCGACCTGGCGCTCCGATCGAGCTGTACAAGGCCAACGCCGATCAGATCCTCAGCATCTTCCGTCATTACGGTGCGGCGGAGCGCCCGGACGCCTTCCGCCTGCTGGTTCCTTCCTGGGAGCTGGAGCGCTTTCCGCCCGAATGGGTTCCCGCCCTGGATGCGGTCGACGCGATTTGGGCCTCCACCCGCTTCATCGCGAATTCGATATCGCGCGTGACCTCAACCCAGGTGTACCACGCAAAGCAGCTGCTGGATTTCGATCCTGGACCGCTCGAGCACGAACGGGCCGATTTCGGCATACCGAAAGACGCCTTCGTGGTGTACACGGCCTTCGATTTTCTCTCCTACATGGCACGCAAGAACCCGATGGCGGCGATCGCGGCCTTTCGCAAGGCGGCCAATGCCGATAGGGCCTTCCGCGAAAGGGCGACCCTGTTCATCAAAACCACCAACGGCGCGGCGGCCGAAGCGGATTTCATCCGCCTCCACCAGGAAATCGCGGACCTGCCGCGGGCCATCGTGCTGGACGCCCGGCTACAGAACCGTGCCAGCCACGATCTCATGCTGCTGTCCGACTGCGTGCTGTCGCTGCATCGCTCCGAGGGCCAGGGACTTCTGACCTCAGACGCCATGGCATTCGAGCTGCCCGTGATCGCGACCGGCTACTCGGCGACGGCGGAGCAACTCGCGGACGACCGCGGGTATCTCGTCGACTACAAAATGGTAAAGATCAAGCCAGGAGAATATCCACTCTCGGACGGCGCGGAATGGGCCGATGCCGATTCCGATCACGCCGCCGAACTGCTGCTGCGGGTCTTCAACAATCCGGAGGAAACCCGCGGTCGCGCCGCGCGGGCAAAACAATGGCTTCGCCAGGAGCACGGCCTGGAAGCCATCGGACGCCACTACGCGGAACTGCTCGACCGGCTTTGAGGCGTGATCGGATCATGTTCTTCGCATGATCCGATGAGCATTCACGCCAAAACAAATCAGCGCGTCATCTGCGATTCCATCCAAGCCGAGCAGGCTCTGGCCGAACGATCCCGCCATTCGGCCGGGACACGACCTTCTGAGCGTCCGGCCTTACAGGCATGACGATCACGCAGCTGCCCTCGCACCAGATTTCTCAAGCCGCCAGGGGAGGACCACTGACAATCAGCTGACCGTAAGGGTCCGCCGCGCCATGCGCGCGGGCGTCCCGGCGGTCGCGAGCGTGAGGAGGATGGGACCGGCAATGGCGGCCGGATCGATCGTGATCGTTGCCTGGGCGGCGGCGATGACGATGTTGGCGATGCCGGCCGGACGCGGACCCGTCTCGACGAGCCCGGTACCGTCGCTGGCGGTCAGCACCACGGTCCCACCGGGCGGCGCGGCGGCGACGCCGTTGAGCGTGAAATGCGGCTCGACGTGCACCGTGGCGGTGACCGGTACGGCGGCGCCGGCGCTGCCGACCGACAGAGTGATGGTCAGGTCGGCCGCCGCCTCGGGCGGCTGATCGGCCGGCAGCACAACACTCAGCGCGCCGCCATCACCGAGGAAGGCGACCACGTCCGCGTCGGTGGACGCCGGCGCGGGGGTGATGACGGGTGTGAGTGGCGGGACGCCCGCGAACAGCGCGGTCGGCGCGGCAATGGCGATCGGCGCGGGAACCAGCAGGAACAGCGTATCGCCGGGCTTGGCCGTGGCCGCCGCGGGATCGCGATGATCGAAGGTCGCGGTGCCCGGCGTGTGCGGCGCGCGCAGCGGCAGGGTGGCGATGATCCGCGCCAGGAAGCGGCGCACCGCGATGTCGAGGTCCGCGGCCAGATGGAACGGTCCGATGCCGCCGGCGAACTTGCCTGTCGTGGTGTCGAAGGCATGAAAGCGGCTGATCTCGACATCTTCCTCGCCGAGCCCGCCGCGTGCGGTCAGGCTGCGGTCTGCGGCGTCGAACCGTGCGCCCGGCTCGCCGACGGTGACGCGGTAGACCCGCGCACCATCGGGGACGACCGTGAAGCTGACGCGCTGGAAGGGTATGACGTCGAAGGGCACGTTCTCGGTGACTGGCACCCCGGCCGCGGTGACCGTTACGTCGGCCGGGGCGCGGTCGAAGAAGATGGTGGCCGCGCCGTCGGACTGCGCGTCGATCGCCGCGGCGATGCTGGAAACCCCGCTGCTGGTGACGCGATAGTTCGCGCCCGCCGCCGGCGGACGGGTGAAGGCGAGATTGAAGCCGGCCGAACGCTCCAAATGCGCCGACACCGGGACCCAGGCGGCCGGCGCGATGCCGGCGAAATTGCCGGTCGCGTCGGTGGCGAACAACGGGAACGGCACGGCCGGGGTGCCGGCTGGCATGGTCAGCGTGGGTCCCTGGGTCAGGGCTACCCCGGGTGCATCCTGCAGGTTGGGCATCACCAGCCCGCCATTGTCGACGCCCGAGCCGTCGCGCGTGCCGCCGGTGATGGTCATCCAGTAGCGCGCGACATCGCCGATCACCGCGACGTCTCCATGCAGCGTGCCCAGCGGACAATAGGTGTCGCCGCTCTTGCGCGAGGCCTCCTGTTCCATGCGCGAGCGCTGCGCAGTGGAGCGGCGGAAGGCATTGTCGAACCAGAAATAACCGAGCGGCGGAATGCCCCAGCTCTGTGTGCCGAACAAATACTTGGCGGAGCGGGCGAACACCTGTCCGGCGATATTGGAGCGATCGGGCATGTTGCGGGCCAGGATGTGGCCCCAGGGGTCGTAGGCGTATTGCAGCCAGCCGATGTTGAGCTCGTCGAGCAGCCAGCTATCGAGCCAGCCGGTGGGGTCCTGGGAGGAGATTTTGCCGACCAGGAAGTCGTTCGTTACGGTATTGGAGGGCAGCAGGGAATTGGCGAACTCGATCGCGTCGCCGTCGACGCGGGTTATCAGCGTGCGCTGGGTGGCGCCCGAGGACGAGCGGATTTCGATCCGGTCATGCACCGCGAGTTCCGGCTTGCCGCCGATGCCGGAGAAAATCAGCCGTGCGGGCTGGTTCTCGTCGGGCATGGCGGCAATGAAATAGTCGCGCAGGCCGAACAGCCGGGAACCGGGGGAGTAGATCGAGACCTCGACGTCTACCGCCTCCGGCGGTTTCGCGGCGCTGAACTGCGGCGTCGGCGCGCCGAGCACGGCGGTGGTCGCGCTGAGGGTCTCGACGGCGCGGACGACGATGGCGTCGCCGGATTTCACCGCCACCAGGACCCCCTGGCCAAGACCCTCGAGCGTGGTTACCGGGTTCAATAGCAGGGTCTGCTGGTCGGTCTGCAGGGTCATCGTCGAATTGGCGCGGGTGGCGCGGCGGATGGCGGAGACACCGAGCGTGACGAGGGCGGCGATGCCGCCCCAGCTGGCGAGGGTGATGTTGTTCAGCAAGCCGCCGACGGTGAGCAGCTGGCCGATATTGGTGAACCATTCGAGCGTCGCCGTCCCGGCGCCGCCGAGCGGCTTGCGCAGCATCACCGGGCCGGCGGTGATGCCGGCCGCCGATAATTGCGAGCGCGCGGCGTCGGGGAGGCTTGCCACCGCGCCGTCGATTGTGCCGCCCAGGTCGATCAGCACGGCGCGCCGGTTCTGCGCCACCTGGACCTTGCCGCCTGCCTCGAGCAGAGCCGCGTCGGAGGCGGTCAGCTTGCCCTCGGCAAGCGTCCCGCCGGCATAGGGCGTGAAATCGGGACCGCCCGCCGCGGTGAGATCGGCCGCCAATTCGATCGCCCACATCGGAAACGCGGTCAGCAGCAGCGGTCCCCATTTGGCCGATTGCAGCGTGTGGGTCAGTTCGTGATCGATCACCGCGTTGCGCCGGGTCAGCTCGAGGGCGGCGTTCTCGTGATCTTCCGGTATCCGCACGCTGCCCGGGTGCACCTCGCCGGCCACGGTCATGGCGGTGTCGAGCCAGGGGATGACGATTGCCGACGCCATGCCGGCAAGCGCGGCCGAAGCGGCGGTGTCAGTCACCCGCAGCGTCTGGCCGTCGCGGGTGAAGTCCGCGGTGAACGCCGCGCTGCCAATCAGCGCCACCAGGTTCTGCACGCCGGCGACCGCGTCGGCGCCGGCGAGCGCGATCGCCAGGGGCTGGGCGATCGCGGTTACCTGCGCGGCGCGCGTGGTGGCGCCGTCGATGACCGCGATCAGGCGCTTGTCGGGGAAATGCGCCGGGCTCCAGACGTCAAAGGTGATTTGCGCGCCCCCGGCATCGGCCCCGTTCAGCCCCAGCCGGGCCGAGCCGGTGGTGGGGTCGGCTGCGAACAGGCGTTGCACCGTGATCCCGACGATGCCGGCTGGGATCACTGGCGCTTCCGCGTCGGCGGTGATCGTCGCACCGAGCACGTCGACGATGCGGAACAGCCGGATGTCGCCGCCGGGGAGATTGGCCCGAACAAGGTCGCCCACGACGAAGCGAGGCAGGTCGAGGCGCGCGCCGCCCACCAGCGGACGCACCCGCAATATCAGGTCGCCCAGGCGTTCGGCGGCGTAGACGAGCGTATCGGCGGTCAACAGGGCCGCTTCGACCGTGCCGCCACTGAACGGCAGACGGCGGTCCAGGGTCACCGTCAGGCGCATCGAGCGGATCTGGGCCGGCACCGCCGCACCGCCGGCAACGGGGACGAGCCCGACGGCTTCGCCGGGGCGCAGCGCCGCCGCGCCGGCGCCGGCGGCGACCGAGGTGGTGGCAACGCCGGCCACGACCGTGACATTCGCCGCCAGGGTGGCGCCGGTAACCGAGGCTGGGCCCGGGAAGGCAACGATCTGCAGCGCCGTCGTGTTGGCGGGTGCTGCACCCGACAGCGCGACAGTAGCGGCGTTGGAGGCCAAGGCGGCAGCGATGGTGGGGGCGGTGCGGCGAAAGCGATCGACGGTGAATGCCGCCGGGTTGGCATCCGGGAGCGCTTCGGCCAGCACGATCGCATCATAGACCCGACCGGTCACCCGTCGCACGGCGGCGGTCGCGCCCTGCAACGAGATGAACCCGCCGGCCGGCGCGATGCCGGGTGCGCCAGGTGCGTAGGCCAGTTCCGCAGTGCCATCCGGTGCCGCGGTCAGCTTGCCAAGCTCGCCGCCGGGCGCGAGGCGCCCCCAGGTGACGGCGGTGCCGGCGGCCCCAAGCGCGGTCAGGTCCCGGTCGAACGTGACGCCGGCGGCCCCGGCCACCGTGACGATCGCGGCGATGCCGGTGGCGGCCGGTCCGACCACGACGCCATCGCCCACCGCCAGCGTGCCGCCGGTGACAATGGTGAAATCGGCGGGCCCGGGCCCCAGCTTGGCGTCGAACGTTCCGGTGGCGGTGGCCAAACGCACGATCGCCCCGGCCGCCAGCGCCGCCGGCGCCGGTGTATCGAGCGACAGCCGGGCCTCGAGCGCGGACACCCCGGCGGCGCCGAGCGCCGGGCCGCCGCGCGACAGGCGCACCACGCTGATCGCTGGCGTGTAGTCCAGCGACGAGCCGGTGATCGCGAGCAGGTGATCGTGGCCGGCCACGGGGGTGAGAGGCTCGGTGCCGGGCGCGCCGAGGCCGTCCAACTTGAGCGGACCGGAGGCGAGCCCGGTCAGCACGGCGTCGGTGCGCAGTATCGTTGCCCCCGCCGCCTCGTGCACCGCGAGCACCCGGCCGGCGGTCAGCACGCCGGCGGGATCTGTCAGCGCGAAGGCGGTGCCCTCGGCTAGGCCAAGACCGGTGCCGGGGATCGTGACCGCGGCGAAATCGCCGATCGCGGCGGTGAGCACCGCGCCCGACGGGGCGAGTTCGGTCATCGTGGCGGGCCCCTGGTGGAGACCTCGCTGCACCGCGCCGAAATGCATCCCGCCGGCGGGAAAAGCCGGCACGCGTGCACCGGGGAACGCCAGCTCTGCGTCGCCACCGGCGCGCGTCCAGGTCGTGACCGCCGCACCGTTGGGGGCGGCGCGTTGCCCTGACAGGAGGAACGGCGTCTTGCCGGTGGGCGCGCAGCGCAGCATCGAGGCGTACAGCTTCGGGCGGAATGCGGCCGTGGGGGCGAAGAGACGCGCGTCCTCAAGATCGGTGAGCTGCTTCTTATCCGCGCTCATCATGAACTGGTAGGTAAACGCATGATCGGGCGCGGCCAGGAAACCGTCGGTGCGCAGCGCGAAGCTGTCGTAGTTGTTGGCGGCAACCCATTCGAGGTCGAACGGATCATGCCCGGTGGCGGCGCTGACGATCCAGCCGATCGGCGAGAATTGCAGGTTCAGCCACATGCCGAGCAGGCTGCCGATGGTGTTGGAGATCGACCAGGTCAGCGCCGACGGGATCAGCCACCACAGGTCGGAGATGCCGCCGGTGGGGTCGGCCAGGCTGACCGGATTGTTGCGACACACAGTATAGGGGCCGGCGGCGGGCAGTTCGACCGGCAGCGGACCCGTCCATCCCTTGGCGCGGCGCGGGTCGCCGGCCTCGCCGTCGATCGGATCGGGGGCATCGAAGGCGCCGATACGCGGATCGAGGCGGCGCAGCGGCAGATGGACCAGACCCGCATGCACCGCGCCGCCGAACAGGCCGGGGATTTTCGCCTCGAGCAGGGCCTCGCCAAACGCGTCGCGGGGAAAGCGATCGACGCCGGCTTCGCTGGCGCGGCGGACCGGTGTGCCGGTGGGATCGAGGCTGTAGATCTCGGCCAGCTTTGCTCCCGGTGGGCCGTCGAGCGCGCCGAGGCAATGCCAGCCGTCCCACAAAAAGGTCCGCGCCACGCCGCCGTCCGCGCCGATGATCGCGACAAGGCGGCCGAGCGGATCGAACCGCCAGGCGGCGGGCGGCTGGGCGATGCCGGCGCGCCGGCCGGCTGCGTCATAGTCAATCGAGCCGGATCGCCCACCCTCGCGCCAGCCGAGCGCGCGCCCGTCATCAGCGCGCATGATGTGGCGCAGCCCGAATGGTCCGGCAATGACCGCGAGGTGGGCGCCGGCATAGCCGTAATGCCAATCACCCCCCCGTTCTCCATCGGTATCCCGGCAGGCGATCACCCGGCCTTCGTCGTCGTAGCCGATCTCGACCCCATCGACATGGCTCAGCCGGCCCAGCCTGTCCCAGGCGTATCGCTCGCTCCAGCTGGAGGTCCCGGTCCGTACCCGGCGGACGAAGCCATTGGGCAGGAACACGGTGTCGACGCTGGCAAAATCCGTGAACACCGTATGGTCCGGCGCAGTGGCGTCGATGTAGAGGCGCCCCGCACCCGACAGGCGCAGCAGCCGCCCATCCGGCGCGCGATCCAGCATCAGCGGATGCTCCGCGCCGGGGACGGTCAGCAGCTCGATCTGTTCGCCGCTCATCCGACGCTTACCGAAACCGAAGCGCTGGCCGAGCCGCCCGCGAAGCGCAGCGCATCCAGCAGCGCCACGATCTCTGCTTTCAAGGCCTTGATCAATGCCTCGAAGTCAGCCTCCAGCATGGGACCGAGCTGGTTGACCTCCCCGATCAGGGCGCCAAGGTCGATGGCGCGCAGCTGCTGGCCGACCGCGGTAAGCTCGCCGCCGATCGCGGCCAGCCGCGGCCCCGGGTCCGCGGCGGTCAGCTTGGCCGTGAGGTCGGTGAGAAACGTCAGATCCCCAAGCAGCGTGGCGGGATCGAGGGCACGCAGCGCGCCCGCGGCGGCGCGGGTGACGGCCAGGAGTTCCTCGGCGAGCACGCGTGGATCGTAGGCGGCGATCGTGGCCTTGATCGCGCCATGCACCTCGGCGAGTTCGGCGGCAAGCCGGCGCGGATCGAACATCTCCAACTCCTCACGGATGACGTCGAGGACACCGACGAATTTTTGCACCTGAGCGCCGGGATTGAGGTGGTTGAACAACGCCTTCAGCCGATCGACGAAGGCGCGCATATCCGGCAGCAGCGCCCCGGCGAAGGTCGGGGTCAGCGCGATCAGGTCGTTCACCAGCCGGTCGATCTCGAGCGCCACCGGCTCGGGGTCCAGCGCCGCGAGAAGGGTATCCAGATCACCGCCCAGTTGGGCGAGTGGGGTCGATTCCAGCCCGGTCGCCAGCCGGTCGAGATCGGCGGCCAGGCTACCGCTGTCGGCGAAAAGCGCGTGGGTGGCGGCGCGCACCGGGGCGAGCGCACCGGAGAGGTCGGCCCGCAGCGCGGCTGGGCTGGCGCTGGCCACGGCGTCGAGCGACAGCGTCAGGCGACCGGCGTCGGCGGAGAAATTGGCGTGCAGAGCGAACTGCGCCTCGAGCTGGGCGGTGCCGAGAGCTGCCAGCAGCGCATCGAACTCGCGGTCGAGGCGGTGCGACACCGCGTTCATCGCCGCCGCCACGCCGCGAATTTGGCGCGCCAGCCCACCGGCGAGCCCATCCAGGGTGCGCATCACGTCCCCGGCAGGACCGGCCTCCAACGCCTGCAGCGCGGCGCGCAGACGGGCGGGAACGGCGCCGATCATGCGGATCGCGTCGCCGGCGCGCACGTCCCCGAGCGGTGGCGGGATTTCCGCGACCGGTGGCGTCGCACCCGGCGTGGTCACTCCCTCTCCACCCTTGCCGCCAGCGGAGCGGGCGGCGGGTTCGACCACGGCGCGCGCGGCCACGTTGCCGGCCGCATCGAACGAAGCGCGCACTCCCTTGACCAGCGTCTGCGCCTCCGGCACCGGCACACGCGCCAGCAGTGAATCATAGGCGGCGATGACCGGGGCCAGCAGGCGGGCCGGATGGACCCGGTCGAACGCATCGAGCGCGGCCTGGAACGGGGGGCGGATGGTCTCCGCCGCCGGGCGTGGATCGAGCCCGTCGAGCAGGCGGGCCGCTGCCTCCAGATACTGGCGAATGTCGGGCAGCAGAGATGCCGGATTGAAGCCGTTCACCGTCTTGAGCACGTCGGCCATCTCCGCACTCAGCCCCTCGGCGAGGTTCGCGGGAATGAGATTGTCGACCACGTGCGCCGCCTCGGTCAGGCCGTTCTTCACCGCGTCGGCGGCGGAAGCCGGCACCTTCAGCTGGGCGGCGATCGCGCGCACCGGCGCGAACGCAGCTTCGAGGTCGACGCCCTCGATCAGCCGTGCCAGTTGCTCGACCTGCGGCTTCAGCGGCTCGGGAAGCGGGGCGGCGGACAGCAGCTTGGACACTGTCTCACGCAAAATGTGCAGCTGGGCGACCATCTGGTCACGGGCCGCGTCGATCCCCAGTCCGGCGATCGCCGCGGCGATGCCGTCGATCGCGCCGCGGAACGCGGCCAGGCCGGCGGCGAGGCGTGCGAGCACCGCCTGCGCCTGTCCAGCCAGGGCATTGACCCGGGATACGACGACGTCGAGTGCAGCGATGACGCCGTCGAGCGCCGCGTGCAGGGCCGCGCTGACCTCGGCGAGCGCGGCCCGCACCGCGGCGGTGATCTGCGCCGGATCCAGGCGTTGGGTGATTGCGCCGAGCGCTTCGCGTGCGGCGCGGGCGGGGACATCCAGCCCCGAATGCTCGATGGTCTGGGCCAGTTCATGCAGGAAGTTCGTCACCTCCTGGCGCAATGGCCGCACTGGCAGCTCGCGCAGCTTACGGCGGATGAAGTCCTTGGCTTCGAGCACCGCGCGGTCGATCGGCGCCTCCACCGTTTCGCGGGCCTGGGCTTCGAGCATCGGCGCCAGCGACTGGATGAAGGCGCGTATCGCGTTGAGATCGGGATGGGTGAGGGTCACGCGGAAATCGGCGATCTCCTGGCGAAACGCGGTCAGGTACTCAATCACGCCCTCCCGGCCGTGGCGCAGCCCCGCCCCCGCCGCGGCAAGCGGCTGCAGCAGCTGGGAGGGACGCAGGCCCCGTGTCTGCGCGGCGACAAAGGCGAGGTCGTCGGCGAGTACCCGAGACCGTCTGGGAACGGGCGCGGACCAATCCGGCGATCGCGGCGTCAAGGGCAGCGGGGGTGCGCGCAGCGGCGACCGCGTTCAGCGCCGCGGTCAGCCCGGCCATGCGTCCGTCCGGCAGGCGCAGCGCGTCGGTCGCGTTCAGCAAATCGCCGATCGCCCGGCCACCGTCGGAAAGTGTGGCGTGCGGCAGCGGCAGAAGAATCTCCACCGCGAGCTTGACGACCCCGTCGACATTCGGCGTGTGCTCGCCGCCCGCCAGGGCCGCGAACAGATCGGCGCCGGCGCCGAGCAGCGTGCCGGCGTGGCCGGCGCGGTCACCGACCAGGCGCATTGCCTCGCCGAGCGGCGTGCCGAAGACGCGGCCGAAATCGGCGGTATCGCCGGTCACCGAGCCGGCGAGGCCGATGACGAACTCTAGGCCTTCCCCCACCGCCTGGGTAAGGTCCGACAGCGGCAGATGGTCGAAGCCGAATTTACCGGACAGCCCGCCCAGCGCATCGCCCAGCGGGCGGATCAATGCGCCGGCATCGGGGAAATCGCTGCGCAGCGCGTCGAGCGCGCCGCCGAGCGAGCCGAGCGCAGCCGACGCCGGGCCCGCGGACACCGCGGCGGACACTCCGGGTGCCTGGATCGAGGCGGTGACCTGGCCGCGCGCCGAGACGATCTGGGAAACGTCGATCGCGCGAAGGTCCTCGATCAGGCTCATCTGGCGTATTCCAGCCGCAAATCGGCGAATTCGACCGCGACGAACAGCTCCGATTGCAGCAGCGGCGCGGCGCCGGCGAAGGGCAGGGCGGGGATCGTGGCGGCCTTGATCTCCAGGACCGGGGCGCCCATCGCGGCGAGCGTCGCGCCGCCGATGCGGATCGGCCGGCCGCCTGGATCGGGGTCGGCGACCGCGACAAGCAGCGAGGGCGTGCCGGCGGGGCCGTTCGCCCACAGGAACCGCCCGGTATTGGCGCGCACCCGCACGGCGGCCGCGCGGTCGATGGCAACCGGCTTGGCGAACACGGCCCACAGATAGGCGATCGGACCGGGCTGCAGCGCCAGCACGGCGGCGGCGCCCAGCGGCGAACCGGTTGCCGCGTCAACCAACTCGACCGCGAGTTCGGTGGGTTCCGCAGCCCGGCCGCGCAGGCCCAGTCGGGCGACGCTCTCGCCCCTGAGCGCCAGCGGCGGCAGTGGGCGCAGGCTGCCCGAGGCGTTGGCGCCGCCTGGACTGACGATCCTGCCTGCAGGCGCGCCGGTAGCTGGCGTGGGATCGGACAGATCGGCAACCAGGCGCATGCCGGCATAGCGCAGGCGCAGATCGGCGATAACGCGCGACGGGACCTCGGCGGCAACGGGCGGCGCCAACTCCATCGCCGCCGGTTCACCCGCGAGCGTGACTTTGGTGACGCCGGCCACGCTTCGTACCAGCACGCCGTGGACGCGGCCGGCGTCAACGCGGGTTCGCGCTGGTGCGGTCGCGGTGACCACGACGCGGGCCGTGGGCGGCTGGCCGGCGGCAAGTGCGGCAGTGAGCGCGGCCGACAACGCCCGGCCCAGGTCGATGTCGGCGTCCGCGGCGTCGGGATCGAATTCCGGCGCAGTCCACAGCACCGCGCCATCGGGGCCCAGCACCTTCAGGTCCTGCGCGGCGACGTGGGCGACGAGGCGGACGGCGGTGAGTTCGGTCGGGACCTCACTGAATTCGGCGGGACTCGCCCCGTCGACGAGGGCGATGCGGACCTTGCGCGCCGCGACCGAGGGATTGAGGGTCAGCGACGCATTGACGAAGCTGGCGCCGAGCAGGCTGCTCGGGATCGCGTTCTGGCGGCCGACCGCCGGGACCGCGAACCGCGGCGCGTCAAAACCGCCGGCGGCGCGGGGAAAGGCAACCACGATGCGCCGTCCCCCGAGATCACCGGTAAGCACGCTGCCCTCCGGTCCCTTGAATCCGGACAGGCCCAACGCGCGGATCCGCCGATTCGCCGGCACATCGACCACCCAGCCATTGCCGTCCGCGTGAAAGCCGGCAGAGGCGGTGACCTCCTCGGCGACGTCGGGGCCGAGCGTGAGCATGGCGGCCGTGACCTCGGCAATGGTCGCCCCCGCAGCCAGGTTCCAGGCGACATTGATCATGTGGCCGGGTGTGGCGACATCGACCGGCGGAGTTAGCACGCGGCGGACAATCCGCACCTCCGCGCTGACGCCGGCATGCTCGTAGAGCGGCGCCCGATCGGTCTGGCTCGCGGCGGCGATCATGGTCCCGGCCGCGTGGCGAGCGCGAAGCGCGCCAGTTCGATGCCCGGCCTGCCATCGCCGGCACCGCCGTCGCCCTCCAGCGCGATCACCAGCAAGTCGAGCGCCGCGGCAGCAGGCGGGGTGTAGGTGACCGTGGCCACGCCATTGGCCAGCGTGACGCGCCGGCCACCGCCAGGCACCGCATCGCCGCCGGCCAGGCTGCCGGCACCGGGGCGCCCGCCGGCATCGATCACCCGGACAATCAGCGCCGTCGCGCCGATGGGCTCGATGCCGGCGGCGGTGATGCGCCCGCCGCCGGCGGTGGCGGCGTTGAGGACGAGGTTCACAGGCGGACCGCCGGGAGCCAGGGCAGGACGCTCTGGCGTCAGGCGCAACGGCAGCAGCGGCATGTGCACCAGAATCGCCTGGATCGGCTCACCGGTCTGTCCGGCGATCCCGACCGGCCAGAACAGCCCCTCGGCCTGCAGCGTCACCGTCTGCGGCGCCTCGACGTTCATCACCAGCATCCGGCTGATCTGGAACCCCGGGTCGGTGGCATCGGCGGGGAGCAGGGCGGTGCCGGATTCGAACGCGGGGTCGCCGAGCAGATAGAGCGCCGCGTCGATCGCCTGCACCCGCGCGGCGCGGTCGTCGGCAACGCGGGTGGCCAGCGCCACGCCGCAGCGCAGCCGAAGGACGCGCCGCGGAGCGATGTCGCCGGGCACCCGTTCGGGGCGGACCGACAGCAGGTTGTCGGCGATCGGCTCGGCGCCAGTGACGGCCACCACGAGGCGGGCGGTATCGCGCCCGGGAGCGCGGTCGACCGCGCCGGCGAACGGCACGGGAAGCCTCTGGCCAAGCACGTCTGCAAGGCAATTCTCAAATTCGCCGAGCATCAGCCCGGGCCGCCGGTGCGGATCACGCCCGTCCGGATCAACCCGCCCGTATTGACGTTGGTCACGTTGCGCACCCCGACGCTCACCTCCTCGCGCGCGATGCCGCGCACCTCGGCCAGGATCGAAACCCGCGCCGCCTTGACCTCGGACTGCGCGGCCTCGGCGGCCGCGGCGCGCGCGGCATCGACCGCGGTTTGGTTGATCTGCCGCGTCATCGCCGCGAGGGTCTGCTGCTGCTGCTGCGCCAGCGCCGCCAGTTGCGCATCGACGGCGGCGCGGGTGGCGTTGGCGCGGGTATCGGCCTCACCGATCAACGTGTCGCGCAGTTCGGTGCGCAACGCCGCGAGCAGCTGCGGCACGGCGGCAAGCGCGGTGCCCTGATCGGCGCGCAACCTCTGTTCGTCAGCAAGCCCGGCCGCGAACGCGTCGAGGCGGGCATTGGCGCTGGCGAGGCTGGTACTGGTGGCGGCCAGATCCGCGGCGACGCGTCGGCCAACCTCGTCCTGGATCAGGCCGCGCGTGCTGGCATTGACGCTGTCGAGGCCCGCGGCGATCTCGGCACGCAGCGCGGCGGCCTGGGCGGTCAGGCCCTGGTCGGACGCCGTGGCCGCCGCGGCCACGGCAGCGTCGCGCGCGGCGTTGGCGCGGGCATCGATGGCGGCGCCGAGCGTGGCTGCGACGCCGGGCAGCGCGCCGGTGACACGCGCATCGACCAGGGCATCGAGCCCGCCCAGGCGGTTGTTGATGTTGACGCTGAGCTCGTCCTTCAGATTGGTGAGACTGCCCTGGAACTGGTCATGCAGGCTGGCCGAAAGCCGCGCCTCCACCTCGTCGAGGCCGGCGGGGCGGGCGTTGCGGGCGTTGGTGATCGCGGTGGTGAGCTGATCCTGGGTGACCGATTTCTCGGCGATGGCGGCCAGTCGGTTCTCGATCCCGGCGAAGTCGAGCACCTGCCCGTCCGCGCCACGTAGCCGCGCCGCAAGCTCGTCAAAGCCGTTGACCTTGGCGTTCAGCGCCGCGAGATCGACGCCCTGCCCGGTCGCGTCGCGCAGCTTCGAGGCGGCATCGACCACGGTGGAAAGATTGTCCTGCACGCTTTTCAGCGACGCCCGCATCGCGTCAAGTTCGGGCTTGGGATCGGCAACCGAGTCGATCGCGCGGGTGACGCGGGTGACCGCGGCCTGGCGCTCGAGATCGCGCGTGGTCACCGCGTCCAGACGGGCGCGCAGATCGACCGCGGCCGCCTGCCCGGTGTCGGCAGTGTCGCGCAGCCGCTTGATGCCGAGTTCGACATCGGCGAGCCGCGTCACCTGCGTGGGATCCGCAAGTGGCCCCCGCTCGACCAGCGCGCGCAGCGCCGGCGCCAGCCATTCAGCGGTTACCTGATCCCGATGCTCGTGCGGGGGAACCACATCCGCCCCGTCGCGGCCGAGGAACGTCCGGGCGAGATCGACGACGGTGGCGACCAGCGCGTTCCAGTCTTCGGCACGGATCAGTCCGCCGCGCGC
Organism: uncultured Alphaproteobacteria bacterium; assembly: GCA_963839645.1. Taxonomy (GTDB): domain Bacteria; phylum Pseudomonadota; class Alphaproteobacteria; order Acetobacterales; family Acetobacteraceae; genus PALSA-911. The sequence continues at coordinate 1,376,530 of CAWIVZ010000008.1, forward strand.
CGCCCCCAGCCGCGACAGCGTCGCCATCGCGCCCTTGAGCTGTTCGAGGTCCTGGGAACTGGGCATCGATGCCTCCTATCGGCGCAGCAGCGAGCCGAACTTGCCGCCGGCCGCCGCGGTGTTGCTGCGCGTGTAGATGCCGAGCTCGTTCGCCGCGCTGGTGGCGACCCCGCCCTGGACATAGGTCTGCGCGGTCGCCTGGGTCTGGGCGACGATCGGGTTGGCCTGCAGCTCGGGTTTGGCGGTGACCATTGTGGCAACCTGCGACAGCACCTGGCTGCCGGCGCTGGAAAGCTGCGCGGTGAACACGCTGGGATCGGCGGAAAGCAACTCCGTCAGCCGGTCGACGCGGCCGAGCAGATCGTCGCGCGTCGCTTGCGGCGCCTGCGCGGCGTCGAGCACGCCGGTGACCACGTTGCGGAAATGCGCGGTCTCCAGTTCGCGGCGGAACTCCAGCAGGCTGCGTCCGAACGCTTCGGTGAAGGAGCGTGTGTTGCCCTGCACCTCGGCGATCTTTTCCTCGAGTTCGGGATGGTTGTGCCCCTTGGGCGATACCAGCCGGGTGAGTTCGAGCACGTTCGCCGAAAGGTCGCGCACGGCAATGACCAGCGCGTTCCAGTCGGCGGCGCGGATCGCCTCACCCGGCGCCTTGCCCTGGATGGGGGCGAGGCTGTCGCGTGCACTGGTGACACCTTGCTGCACCGGGCCGAGATCGGCGTCGGGGATGTCGCGGATCGGCGCGTCGCGGAAGATCGTCTCGGGCACCGGGATCGGGATGAAGGTGGGGGTCGGCTGGGGAAAGACCCGCACCGGGTTCTGGAAGATCGGATTGATCAGGTTCGGATGGGTGAGCTTGACGTTCCAGATGCCGGGATCGAGGTCGCGCACCAGCAGCGAGCCGTCCAGAAACGGCGCACGGGTGATCTTCTGCCCGGTGGCGGGGTTCTCGAGCTCGATCCGCGCATCACGGTTGGCGGCGGTGAAGCCGGAGAGCTGGATGTTGAATGCGCCCTTTTCAGCCATTCGAAGCCTCCCTGCTTACCAACGTAACGATCTGTCCGAGAACTAGAGCAGCCATTGCAGGTCTCCGTAGGGAAAGCCGACTTCCCAGAACAGCGTCAGCTCGTGATCGCCTGCCTTCTCGATTGGCGCGAAGACGACCCGGTTGTAGAGCGTGGCGGTGTCGCCGGTCCGAGAGATCAGCGCTGCCTCGCGGATCGTGCCGACGGCGGCGGCGGCAGGAATGGTGCCGCGCACCCGCACCCGCACGACGCGCTTGACCGGGTCGGCGGGATCGACCTGAAACGCGTCCGGCGCGATCGGCGCCTCGGTCGCGTTTGTCAGCGCGGCGGTGGCGAAGCCGTCGCCCTCCGGCGCGTCACTGGTGCCGACCGCCATGTGGGTGATACCCGCGCCACCCGCCGCGCTGGCGAACAGCCGCGCGACCAGCGCCGCTCCGCTGATCAGCACGGCGTTGTGCGCGGCGCGCGTGGCGATCAGTTCGCCACCGGGGTCCCTCAGCTCTAGCCGCAGTCGCGCGCGCATGGCCTGCTCCCCATTATCTGCCAGTTCTTCGTCATCAACCGGTTCTTCGTCATCTAAATGTCGATCCATCGAACGGCGTCACGCCCCACAGCCCGCCCGCATCGGGCATCCGCTCGCCGCCGCTGGAACCGGCTTCCTTGATGCGCATCGGCAGAACCGCGACCAGGCGGTCGGTGGCCGGTTGTGTGCTGGAGAAGGCCCGCGCCCGGGTCGCGGCGTGGATGCCGGCGGCCTTCAGGCGCTGGATGCCGGCATCCAGCGCGGTCACCAGCCGGTCGCGTTCCGCCACGGGCGAGCCTGTCGCGCTGGCCGGGCGCAGCACCAGTTCGGCCGGAACGTCGAGCGCGATCGCGGCGGGCTCGTCCTCGATCCAGGTAGCCAGTAGCTGCACGGCGGCCGGCTGGTCGAACAGCGCGTGGTCGAACACGCTGCTGTCCCAACGTCCCTCGGCGAGATCGAGGTCCGGCAGGCCGAGCAGGAAACGGTCAAGCCCTTCGGTGTCGTAGAGCGCGACCGGGAAGAACCACAGCCGGTTGTCACCGCGCCGCAGGGTGATCGCCGGTGCCGGTGCCGCGATCTGCGCCGGCGTCCACGCCATGCCAGGGGTGAAGCCGGTAAGTCCGACCAGCCGGTCGGTGACATCGACACCGTCGAGCGCGGCTGTCGCTCGGCCCTCGGCGGTGGCGCGGATCGCCAGCCTGGCACCCGGTGGCACCCGGCCCTTCCAGATCAGCGCCGCGCCGGTGGTCAGGTTGGCAATGAGCGGCGCGGCCTCGGGTCCGGCCGCCAGCCCGGTCAACAACAGGGATACGGAGGTATCGGCCAGGCTGGTCACCGTGACGGTCAGTTTCGCCAGCGGCGGCATGGCCAGCCCGCCCGGCTGGGCGGTGGCGCGGCGCTGCGGGTTCTCCATCAGCGTCGGCTGGCCGGTGCCGACGCGCGCGCGGGTCGCCCCCTGATGCGCTGCGGCGTAGCGCCGGGCGAAGCCCTCCAGCGCGCCGCGGGTGACCGCGCCCTCATGCTGCGCGTCGCGTGTCGCATGCACCCAGGCCCGGAACAGCGGCAGCGTCTGCCAGGGCTCCACGCCGATATCGAGCAGCGCCGCGAGCCGCACCGCCTCACCGAGTTCCAGGGTGTCATCGAAACGATGCGAACGGCCGATCTCGACCATGTCCTCGGTGGCAATCTCCGCAGCCACCGCCGACGGGGCGAGCGCGGTGCGCAGCAACTCGCCCTCGCGCAGCAGCGGATGCAGCCGCCCAGCCATGTCATCGAGCCGGCTCATGCGGTGCCCTCGCGAATGTCGATGTCGATGCGGCCGGGGCGCAGCCGCTCGCCCGGCCCCGGCATGTACTCGCCCAGGCCGTCCGATAGCTGCAGGAAGCGATCACCGGCCTCCACCGTCAGCGTTGCCTCGGCCCGGATCAGCGCGAAGCGGCTATCGTCGCGGATGGCCGCGGCTAACCCGTCCAGATTGAGCGGAGCGCCGTTGGAGCGGCTGGCGAGATGGCTGGCGAAGGCGGTCTCGATCGCCGCCTTGGTGGCGGCCGCGGTGGCGCCCGCCGCCAGGTGAACCGGCAGCATGGCCGACACCGTCGCCTCCAAGGCTACCGCACCGGTGGTCTCGGCACTGGCGGTATCGAAACTGACCGGCCCGGCCAGATCGACCACTTCACCCGCCGCCAGCGTGAGCTCAGGCGCGGCGGCGCCGCCGTCTGGGGTGAGCGTGACGGTGGCGTCCACCACGCGCGCGTCGGCCATCACCGCGGACAGCATCTGCGCCCGGCGAAGCACCCCGCCAGGGGAAATGTCGCCGATCAGCTTTGTCAGCCGTTGCGCGACGCCGGCCTGGATGTCGGCGAGTTCGGCACCGCCGACGCCGGTGCCGGCCAGCGTCAGTGCCACCCGCACCGTGACCCGCTTGCGCGCCGCCGCACCCGGAATGACCAGCACCCCGGCCGGCTTGACCAACCGGATGCGCTCGGCGACGGCCGCATGCGCGTCGGGCGTGTCGATGGCAAAAGCGATGTCGGCGCGCACCTCGCCCCAGCGTCCGTCCGGCGCTTCGGTCAGCGTGACGTCCTTGACCTCCGCCATCGACAGTAGATGAAACTTCAGCGCGTCGAGCGTGCCGCGGCCACTTCCGGCGAGCGCGCCTTTGGCGCGGCGGCGCAGTTGCTCGTCGGTTTCCGCTGCCGCCAACCGCGCCGTCGCCTGCGGGTTCGAAACCAACTCGATGCCGGCGATGCTGATCTCCGGCCGGTCCAGCCCGCCGGCTTCCACCTCGGGCGTGGCCTGTGTCTCAGCCACCGCCACCACGTCCCGGTTCGCCTCGCCCGGTTCGAGGATGATCTCTTCCTGCGTCAGGTAGCGCGCGCCCTTGGCGTTGGTGACAGCGGTGCCGGCGGGGACCGTGACCCGGCCGGGCGTGCCAGGCCGGCGCTGCAGGCGCAGCTTGGCGATCGGAAACCCGGCGGGCAGCCGCCGCACGCCGACCAGCGCCACGACTTTCTCCAGCGAACGGTCGGTGGCGGTTTCGACAAAGGCGGAATCATACACCGAAGCGAGGTGCTGGTAGAGCACCGCCAGCTCGAAGGCGACCGTTTCGACCAGGGTGCGCACCACGCTGCCGGCGGCAAGATCGTCGAGCGGCGGCGAGGCGGGGCGGGTCTCGACCGGGTAATAGTTCACTGTCAGCAGCGAGCCCGGTGTCGGGCGCCGCCCGCCGTCGCGAAAGCGGATCGTGTCGAGCGCGCCGTCGCCGCCCGACGCGACCAGTTCGAAATCGGCGGCGGTGAAGCGGAACGCCACCGGCTTGTCGGCCGGCCCGACAACCCCCTCCAGATGGGAGACCCGGCGCACCGGACGGTCGCGCAACTTGGTTGGGACCAGCGCCACCCCATCGGGCGGGGCGACCATTGTTTCGGCCACCGTGCCGCCGGTTAAGGTGGTGAGCAGGTCGCGCACGATCGCGTCGTACAGCCGGGGGGTGTAGCTCACAGCGCCACCTCAAGGCCAAGCGAAACCGGATCGCCGCCGGCGACCGGGCGGACCGAGAGGGTGAAGGCGATGCTGTCGATGCTCTCCTCCTCCGGTTCGAAGCGGAACTCGACCAGCTTGGGCTGCACGCGGCGCTCCATCGCCACCGCCTCAAGCACGAACGCCTTGACCAGCACGCGCTGCTCGCTGGTCTTCGGACGCCCGATCAGTTCGTGCAGGCGCGAGCCGTACGTCGCGTGCCCAAGGGAAGCGAGCGCGCCCCGAGGCGTGAGCAAGCGCAGCAGAAGCGCCTGGGCCAGGTTCTCCCGCCCGCTGACGATCGCCAGATCGGCCACCTCCGCCAGCGCGCCGCGCGGCAGGCGGGCACGCACGCGGCCATCGAGGGAGGCTGCGTCATGCGCGACGAACCCAGGGGCGACCAGCAGATCGGTGCCGAGCGGGCCCATCAGCCGATCATAACGGTGCTGGCGGCGATCACCTGGCCCTTGGCGGCGCCGGGCGTCAGATCGTCGCAGGTGATCACGGGATCGAGGTTACGGGCCGCCGGCTTGCCGCCGATCAGCACGGTGGCGCTGCCCTGGAACACGGTGGCCTTGTTCGACGGCGGCACCTGGAACGGCCCGCCGGCAGGAATGTGCGGCGGGGTGTTGTCGGCGCCCGAGCCCACCACCGCGGCGGGCTGACCGGCAATTTTCACCGAGGCGATCAACCCCGAGGTCAGGGTTCCCTGGAACGGCGAGGGCAGCGGCGTCGGGATCGGCCCGCCGGGCGAGGGAATCATCACGATGTGCGTGTCGATCGCCATGACCTGACTGGCGCCGGAGGCAGCTGGCTGGCCCATCAATTGAGCTCGATCATGGCGGCGGAGACCTTCACCTTGGACTGGCCCTTGATCTCGACTTCCGAGCCCTCGAGGCTCAGCTTGCCGGTGGTTTTGAGGCTGATGTCGCCGTCCTTCTTGATCGTCAGCGCGGCGCCGCCTGCCTTGGCCTCCAACCGCCCGCCGCCGGCGGCCATCAGTTTCACCTCGATCTCGCCTACCGCGATCGTCACGGTTTCCTCGACGATCTCGACCGTCACCTCCCCGGGCAGCTTCAGCATCACCCGCGCTGGATCGCCCTCGATCTCGCATTCCAGCTTGGGGCTGGCCTCGCCGGGCGGCAGGCGCAGCGCGAACTGGCCGGGCTTGTGCTTGGGCGGATCGAGATCGGGATGGTACAGCCGGCCGACCACCACGGCCGCGTCGAAATCGCCTTCCAGAAACAGCACGATGACCAGATCGTCGACTGCGGGGATTGCAGCAAAACCGAGCGCGCCGACCGCGACCGGCACTCGCGGCAGCACCAGCCCGGTGTCGCGCAGCCGCACGCTCACCGCATGGTCCGGTGTGGCCTCGTGCGCGAAGACCGCGGTGACAACCCCGGCCGCCGCAATCGGCCGTGCGGCGATCTCGTGGCGGACGATGCGCGCGACGCCCTCGAACAACGATGCCGCACTCATAGCAGTCCCTCCGCCGCGCCGAGCAATGCGCCAAGCAGACCGCCGGACGGAGCGGCCAGACGCTCGGCCGACAGCCGCGTCATGCCCAGGCCATGCGTCAGTCGATGCTCGACCTGGGTCAGCAGGAACGCACCGCCGGGAAACCCATCGGGCAGGTCCTGGATCTCGATCACCTGGCTCGGGCGCAGTTTGGGCAGCAGGAAGCAGCGCACGTCGAGCCGGCCGGCCGCACGCGCCGCCGCAGCGCTGGCCGCGGTCGAGGCCTTGGACGCGGCCGCCGGCGTGCGCAGTGCCGGCGCGGCAACCCGCCGCACGCCCGGGCCGCCATCGGCGGCATCCTCGGGTAGCGGTCCCGGCGCCGGACGAAGCGCGTTGGGTGCCGAGGCACTGCCCGCCGGGCCGGACCCGATCACGAAACGGCGCGGATTGAGCGGCTCGGCGGCAGCGTGCTCGATCGCGACGATCTCGCGGCCGTAGCGCAAGGCCGCGTCGGCAGGGCCTTCCGGGCGCTTGCGGATCACGAGCTTGCCGTCGGCATCGACCGTCGCGATCGCGTCGCCCCAATCGGCCAGCCGGGCGATATGCTCGGCCGCTGTCCGCGACGGATGCGCGGCATAGGCCGGCAGATCGAGATCGAGATCGAGTGTGCCGAGATCGACGCCGGCATCGCCGGCGAGCTTGCGCGCAATGCCGGAGGCGGGCTGGCGCTCGAAACTGCAAGACGGGCGCAGCCGGCCGAGGATGCCGCCGCCGTCCGTGATCACCACCTCGATACCGTCCACCGCCTGCCGCACCTTGGCCACCTGCCCGGTTAGGACCGTTGACGTGCCGTCGCCGCCATCCAGGTCCAGCTTGGCGTCATCGCCTGGCGCCGCTTCGAAGCGCACCCCGGCGGGCAAGCGGATGGTGGCGGACCCGCCGCGCGGCAATAGCGCCAGCATGGCGACGATGTCGGCAGCATGGCTGTCGTAGCGCAGCGAACCCAAGGTCAGCGAATGGGTGGGTGTCAGGCTCATTGTTCGAACATCGCGCCCAGCGCAGCCGCGGCGGCGCTGAACTGACTGGCGATGGCGGGCATCGCATCCGTGGTCGCCTTGAGCGGATCGAGCACGCCGGCGAAATCGAGGCCGCCATCGGCCAGCGAGGCGAGGGCGGAGAGCGCGTCGATGGCACCCATGGCCTGATCGACCGCAGCCGCCGCCTGGGACGCGAGGTCGGCAATGTCGCCGAGCACACCAGGGTCCAGGCCAAGATCGTCCAGACCAAGATCATCCAATCCGCCGAAGCCGCCCGAAACCTGCGCGGGCGGCGGCAAGGGTGGGCTTTCGGCCAGATCGAGGCGGTAGGCGATGCGCTGGACCCGCCCGGCCGCTTCTTCCGCCGCCAGTCCCCGGATCACGACTTTCGAAAGATCGAGCGCGCTGGTGATATCGGCGGCAAAGGAAAGTTCCTCGCCGCTGGTCGCCGCCGCCTGCAGCTTGCCGAGCGCGTCCTTGGCGCCGTCGCCAATGAGCAGACCTTCGATCACGATCTGGTGCGAGGGCCGGCCGGCGCGCTGCTGGACCTCGCCGTCGAGCCCGGCGATGCGCATCGCCGCGAAGCCGGTGTCAAGCTGGTGCGAAATCGTCTGCACCGCGTCGAGCGGAATGTCGCCGATCAGCGGGATTGGACGCTCGGTCACCGGTCAAGGCCGCGGTGATCGCACTCATCGGCAAGTGCGCGAGCGAGGGCCGAGAGCAGGGCATCGGCGTCCGGCAGAGTGGCAGCCGCAAAGGCGGGAACTGTCGCCGGTCCGGGTGCCGGACCGGGCGCGGCTTGCCTCGGCCGGGGCAACGCCGGCGGTGGCGCATTGAGGCCAAGTGAGCCGAATCCGGCAAGCGGGGCAGAACGGTAGTCCGAACGCGGAGCCGTAAACGACGATGGGGGTGCGAACGAGGACGAGGACGGTGTCTCCTTCGCGACGGCGCGGTCCAGCTCCGGAAGCGTCGGTGCCGACTTCGCACCAGCGGCAATATCACCCATCGGCAGACCGGAAGGGACCGTTGGGAAGGAGATTTTCGGTTCGGTCGTTTGCGCAGGAGCGGCCGTCATCTTTGAGTCAACCGGATCGCGCAATGCCGATGGCGGGATCAGGGTCGTGTCGGGGTGCGAATGATCATCGCGGATTGACTTGGGGGGCGCCGGCTTGATCACCAGCCGACGGTGGCGCAGCGTCGCCAGCAGAGTGGGTGGGCCCACGCCGGAAATGCCGGACTGTGCAGGGTTGCGCACGCGCGGATCGGCAAGACCGGATTGTGCCGCCCGCAATGGCTTTCCGGCGAAAGCGCCGGTGCGATCTCCCGGCGCAGGCGAAGGCCCGGTGAGCTCCCGGCCCTGGTTGAAGCCGGACCAGGCGGACCGGCTCGCGACTGCGGCAGAACCAAGTTCGTGCGCGGGCAGATCCCCGTTCGCATCTGCTGCACGCGATGCCGCCCGCACCAGCATGGCCTCGATCAACCCGGCAGTATCCTCGCCGGGCTCCTCGGCCCGGGTAGCCTCCACTGCATCACCGAAGCGCACGCGCGTCCAGCCATCTTCCGGTAGAGAAGGTTGGGGCGGATTTTCGGTGTCGCCGAGTGCTAGCGCGAGCATCACCGCATCGGCGAGTGGGGTCGTGGCGCCATCGAGCGTGGCCGCACGCAGAACCGCCAGCAGCCGCGCCCCGCCGCCACCGGCGGCAGCGGCGAGCGCGGCGGCACGGAGTTCGATCGCTTCTGCCCGGCGCACGCAAGTCGCCGGGTCGATGCGCCACCAGCCCGGCCGTACGTCCGGCGTCAAACGCGCCACGCGCGTGCCCAAACGCACCAGCATGGTGTCGGGGGTGGTGATCGCGCGGTCTATCATCTCGCTTCGCCTCCCCCTTCAGGCCGCGACCGGTCAGGCGGCGGGCGGTTTTTCCATTACTTCGCGCATGCGCGTCGCGGTGAAGGCGTAGATCGCCTCGCCATGTCCGCCGGCGCCAATATCGAAGCTTTTCTCGGTCAGAAAACATTCGTCGAAAGTAACTGTCATCTGCTGGCCGGCATGCACGAGTTCGGCGATGATCTGCACGGAATTTGCCACGCCCAACGCGTCCAGTGCCGCCGCCGCGGAGGCCACACGCAGTTGCCCCTCGATCACCTGGGCGCCGGATACCATGCCGATGCGCTCGTTGGTGCCGAGCCCGAACACATTCTCCCTTGCCTGGGTACGTCGGTAGTCGAGCGCGCGCACGCCCTCGACCGGCTTGCCCGCCACCTTTACCTGGCTCTCATTGGCTGCGAAGATCGTCGCCATCGATGCTAGTTCCTGACCCTGATGGTTGCATAGATGTAATCGATGCTGCGCACCGGACGGACGGCGATGTCGACGCGCACGATACCTTGGGCGAAATCGAGCTGGGTCGAATAGACATCGACAGTGAACGCCGGCGAGGTGCCATCGGTCGAGGGCACCAACGAGCCTTCACGCTCCAACCGGGTGAAGGTGCCCACGAGCTGCTCGCGCAGTGCCAGCCGAGCCCCGGCGCTGTTCAATTCGCCAATGAAGTTTTCCGAAATATTCTTGGTTTCTCGGATGCAGATGTCGGCCACGCGGGTAACCGAGATCTGATCGCCCGACGTGTCCAGCCCACGCAGTACGACCACGCCGCGCCCGGCACGGTTCTCCACCACGCACAGATTGGTGGTGGATCCGAGCAGCCGGTTCAGTTCGCTGTCGCGGAAGGTCGCGGGCGGAATGCCGAACAATGGCGTCGGCTTGAAAGTGGGCGAATCGCGCGGGTCGAGGCGGCCGACCAGCCCAGCCACGGCACCCTCCGCGCCAGGGGGGGCCACAAGCACGAAGCGGCGGTTGCGGACCAGCGCCGAATGTTCGCGGATCTGATCGAGGTCGCGCGACTCCGCCGCGGTGATCGAGCCGAAGGCGATCCGCGGCGCGGCCACCTCCGCCATGGCGACCGCATGCGCGCCGAGCGACTGGTGGATAGCGCGGACATCGTCGTTGCTTCGGCCGGGTTCAATCGATGCCAGCACGATATCGATGCGCGAGTCGTCGCCCAGCCGTCCGATCGCGTCAACATATTGCGCGACGCTGGGCGAGGTGCCGCCGGTGAACGCGACCGGCCCCGCCGCATCTGGAACCGGCAACCGGTCGGTCGTGCGCGAGGAGAGTGAGGTGAAGCGGACGAAGCGGCTCTCGCTGGCCAATAGCGCGGGCAGATAGCGCGCATCGTCGGGATCCGCCGTGAGGCCGGTGAATTCCTCTTGCAATCCATGCTGGAACACACGCACGGTCACCGTGCCGTCGGCCGCGAGCGAAACCTGCACCGACAGGCCGGTGGGATCGACATCGGGCGCCGCGCGCATCGACAGCAGATCGCGCGTGCCCGGCAGCGGCTCGGGCAGGCGTATCTCGGCGTCGCCTGCGAACGCGTAGGTGCCCTCGCGCGGCAGCACATCGGCGAAGCCTGGGTCGACCGCGACCACCAGCCCCGAATTGGCGTTGATTGCCTCGAACAGATCATCCGCGTGGCCAGGCGCGATTTGCAGGTCAGAGAAACTTTCGAGCACGCGGCCGCCGCGCAACAGGCGCAGCGTCGCGCGCACCACCTCGTTCGCGGCATTGGTTACGACACGGATTTCGGCGCGCAGATCGTTTCCCGACGCGCCGTTCGCCCTCGCGCGCAGCAGCACCACGGCCTGTGCCGCGCCGTTCAGCAGCGTGGCGCTGGCACGCGAGCCCCCGGCGACCGGGGAGACGACGACTTCCGCCGCGCCGTTGCCGAGTGCGTGTCCGGCCTCAATCAGGCTCATCGCGGTGCCTGGACCGAGTAACTGACGGAGTTCCGCGGTCTTGGTGACCCCGACCAGTCCGCCAGCCGTAGGGGGACGATCGACGATGCCCGCGATCCCGACGATACCTGATGGCGCGGGCAGCGGTGGCAGCACATCGAAACGCGCCTCAACACGCACTCCCGGAACGACCAAAGCGGGCATGCTAGTCCCCCAACCACCTCGGCCCGCCGGATCGCGAGCCGGAAAGACTAACCACGCAACCAACCGAGATCTGCACTGTAACCATGGATCGTGGCTCCTTTCAATCCGCAATACAACGGCGTAACGTCGAATTGTAAACGGCAGGCGGGAGGCGAGATGGTCCTATCTGCGGGAACAGCTTGGCGGCGAATATAAGCTGCCCCCTGGTCCCGATTATGCCGCCAACGCAGGACTTGCCACCGTCACCGGGGCATGCCCTGGCGGCGGCGAGCCAATTCCATGATAGGCCTCGTTCGGCGTCCCTCCACCCAGGGCAGAGTGCGGGCGACCGCTGTCCGAGCTCCTTTCCCGCAACCTCGGCAACGCCTGCACAGTCCAGGCGGCATTTTGAGACGTCTACTCCGGCAAACAACATAGAAGTGTTCTCCAGGTTGTTTCGTCCCTGTGCGCTGATCAACCTTGTTTATACAGGCTCATCCAGAACGGGTCTTGGCTACCGTCCGATCTCGTCCAGGGCGCGTGGGTGAGGCCAGGCGCACCGTCTACGCCGCAGCAGACGCGATGTCTCACGTGATGTTCGGGCTGTTCTGGCCTCGTGCTCCGGGAACAACCCGCAACGCCCATCAGGTTCAAGGTGATGTCCGAACACCAGACCTGGTTGGGCCGCGTGATCGCCAGATCGCGAAGCAGAGAGCGGGTAAACCCGATGCTCCGGATGCGGCGCGCTGGTGTTCGGCTTTTGACAGAGCGCCCGCAGGCCCATCTTGCGCATCAGTCGAGCGACCCGGCTGCGCGATCGCCTGCCGCTTCAGGCTGCGATCATCGTCTGGTGGATGCCGTGCTTGGCAGCCAGCTGCGCCAGCGTCAGTTCACCCTTGATCGCCTCCAGAGCCACCTTCGCCTTAAACTCGGCCCCATAACGCTTCCGTGTCACTTTTCCCATAACGTCCCGTCTCTCATTCAAGCGGGAGTAGCTTATCGCCCGGTCCGAAATCCCGGGACCACCTCCGTTTGGAATAGCGGTTCTGATCAATGGAATTTTGGATCGGGCAAGACGGTGAACTGGCGCAGGCCGGTCATCGCTGCCGTGACCTCGGCAGGCGGTAGCCTCTGCCCCAGGATGCGCCGCGCCGCGGCGTCATCACCCGCCATGACCAGGCCCGCCACGAGATTATTCTGCGCCCGCCGAAGCTTGGCCGCGTCGTCGCCGAAGCCGCCCTGAGCGGCCTGGCGCAGCAGGGCGATACCCTCGGCGGTTTGGTTGGACATCGCCAGGGACAGGCCCAGATCGGATCGTATGGCCGGATTGTCCGGCGAGCGCGAGAGGGCTTGCCTGTACAGCACCTGTGCCTCCGCGTGCTTTTCCTGAAGATCGAGCGAGATCGCCAAGCCGACGCGCAGTCGGTCGTCTTCCGGCGCCCGCGCCAACGCATCGCGCCAGACACTTTCCGCATTCTCACCGTTGGCGGTGCGGGCGCGGGCCAGCCCGGTCAGGGCCGCCAACGATCCCGGTTGCAGAACAACGGCCCGGCTGAAACTCCGGGCGGCATCGGCCGGCCGTTCCAGCATCATCAGCGCGCGGCCTTGCCGCAACAGGGCCGGGACGTTATCGGGGTCACGCTGCAGCATCTCGTCCAGTACATGTAACGCGGTATCCGCGGCACCTGCCGATAACGTAGCGTCGGCGAGCCGCAGGTCGAGGGCATGCCTGTCAGCGGCCGGGGTCGCGGCGGGACCGAGAGTGTCGTTCCCGGCGCAAGCGGAAATGCCCAGCAAAAGGCACAGGACGGAGGCGGATTTTACCCATTGGGATCGTCTGACCGGTGAATGGAATTATCGTGATCCTTCGCGACGGAGCGGTGGTTGAGGCGAGACAATGATCGCTAGTGGGAAAGCTGGGCGATGATGGCGAGCATCGCGGGGCCTGCCACCACCAGGAACACGCAGGGCAGGATCAAGAGGATCATGGGCAGGGTCATCAGAACCGGGAGGCGTGCGGCCCGCGCCTCGAAGCGTGTCAGCGCCTCGGCACGCATCTCGGCAGCCAGTACACGCAGCGCCTCGCTGATCGGCGTCCCGTAACGCATCGATTGCGCCAGCGTCCCGCCCAGACGCCGCAGGCTGACCAATCCGGTGCGCTGACCCATGTTGATCAGCGCGGTGCGCCGGTCGGCCAGAATGCGCAACTCGTTATGGGTGATTTCCAGTTCCGTCGCGCAGGCCGGGCTGCTGGCGCGGATTTCGCTGGCGACCCGGTCCATCCCCTGCTCCAGCGCCAGCCCTGCCTCCGTGCAGATGACCAGGAGGTCGAGGGCGTCGGGCATCGCGCGCTCGACAGACGCCAGATAGCGTTTGCGGATGCCGCGGAGCAGGAGGTCCGGCGCCATCAGTCCGGCCACGGCCGTCGCTGTGAGGGCCAGACGCGTCCACGCCAATGACATACCGACGCCGTGCAGACCGACCCATGTCAGAACGGGAAGCCCGACCAGCAACATCACCTTGGCACCGACGAAAATCGGCAGCGCGTGCGTGCCGCGGAGCCTGGCGGAGGCGAGCGTGCTTTCGAGATTGGCGATCGCCTTGGGCGACAGGATGCCACTGCGTGTCAGCAAGAAGCCGACGCCGGCGACAGTCCGTTTCAGGAACGAAATCGGGCCGGCCGCGGCAACGCCCTCGGCGATGGGGGCGTAGACGTCGCGCACCTCCTCCAGTTGGCGCCGCAACCGGCTCTCCCGCCGCAGGGGCGCCCAGACCAGGGCGCCCAGTACGCAGAGCAGGAGAAGAAGCAGCAGCAATGCCGGACGCAAGGCGCCGGCGGACGGTGCCAGCCGCATCATCGAAGGCTGCGCCTGATCATCAGGTGCATAATCAAGCCCGCCAGGCCGAGCATCCCGATCGTCACGTAGAGCAGGCGATTGCCGCTCGGCGTATCGAACAGCGGCGCGATATACCTGTAGTTCAGGATGCATAGGGCCGAACCGGTGAACACCGGAAGGGCGGCCAGCACATAGGCGCTGGTGCGCGCCTCCGTCGCCAGCGCATGGGCGCGCTGGCGCAGCGCCACGCGCTTGCGGATCACGTCGGCCAAGTTGTCCAACGTCTCGGCCAGGCTGCCGCCGGTCTGCGCCTGCAAGGTCAACGCCACCGTGAAAAAGGAATATTCGGTCACGCCCGTGCAATTCGACGCGTTGCGCAACGCCTCCTCGAGCCGGATGCCGATGGCCATCTGATCGGCTACCCTGGCAAACAGCGGCGCCGTCGGTTTCAGGCTTTCACGGGCCACGCCGCGAAGGGCTTCGTGCAAGGGGATGCCGACGCGCACGGAGCGCACGATCATCGAGAGCGTGTCGGGGAGCTGGCGATAGAGCTGGTCGGCGTAACGGGCGTGAAGGCTGCGAAACAACACCTGAGTGCAGCCGATCCAGATCAGCGGGAGGGCGAAATCGAGCGCCATGCCAAACACCTGGCTGATGAGACGATCGATCGCCACCGCAGGGATCGCCGCCAGCAGCAGCAGCAGCGGCACGCGAACGGGGTATGCGGCCTGGCGATCCGGATTGTAGCCGCATAGCGGGCCCAGCCGCACCTGCCAACCGGCGATCTGCGCGAGCAGGCCGAGATGGCCCGAGCCGAACGCCGACGGCGCGCGTGCCAAGGCCAGCGGCGTGACCAACTCCGCGACCCGCGACGCGAGCTGCCGATTGCGACGATCCTGCGCCAGCACGGCGACGCCGACCCCGACAATCGCCAACATGGCCGCCAGTACCGATCGGGATGAGCCGCGGATTCATGTTGAAACCGGATCTTCCAACGCGGTTTCCCAGGCCCGGTCCAGTCCGAAATAATGCAGCCGCTCATGGAAGCTCGGCCGCGAACGGGAGATGCGCCAGCGGCCGAGCAACTGGCCCTCCGTGTCCTCCCCCTCGTGCTCGAAGGAGAAGATATCATGCAGGGTCATCACCTCACCCTCGAGGCCGACCAACTCGGTGAGCTGGATTACCCGCCGCCCGCCGTCGCGCTGTCGTCCAACCTGCACGATCACGTCCACTGCGCTGAGTATCTGGGTCCGAATGGCGCGCGACGGCAGGCCCATGTTGCCCATCTGGACCATGTTTTCGACGCGGATCAGCGCATCACGCGTGTTGTTGGCATGCACGGTCGACATGCTGCCGTCATGTCCGGTGTTCATCGCCTGGAGCATATCGAAGGCCTCGAGACCGCGTACCTCGCCCACGATGATACGATCCGGGCGCATTCGCAGCGCGTTGCGGATCAGGTCGCGTTGGGTGATCTCGCCCTTGCCCTCGATGTTGGGCGGGCGCGTTTCCAGGCGCACCACATGCGGCTGCTGCAGCTGAAGCTCCGCCGCGTCCTCGACGGTGACGATCCGCTCGCCATGGTCGATCATTCTCGATATGGCGTTCAGCAACGTGGTCTTCCCGGAGCCGGTGCCGCCGGAGATGATGATGTTGAGCCGCGCCCGTCCCATGATCTCCAGCGCCCGTCCGAGCTGCGGCGACATCGAACCGAACGAAACCAGCTTGGCGATGTCGATCTGGCGACGGGAGAATTTGCGGATGGACATATAGGGGCCATCCAGCGCCAGCGGCGGAAAGACGATATTGACCCGGCTGCCGTCTTCCAGGCGCGCGTCTACCATCGGGCTGCTTTCGTCGATCCGCCGGCCGATCTTGGCGGCTACCCGTTGCGAGATGTTGGCGAGGTGCTGCCGGTCGCGGAAATGCACCTTGGTCTGTTCCACCTTGCCGCGACGCTCGACGAAGACGCGATCCGGGCCGTTCACCATGATGTCGGTCACCGTGTCATCATCCAGCAACGGTTCCAACGGGCCCAGACCCAGCATGTCGTCGACCAGATCCTGCGACAGTCGCCGCTGTTCGCGTGCATTGAGCTGGATGCGCTGTTCGGTGGCGATCTCCGCGACCAGCCGCTCGACCTCGACGGCCAGCCGTTCGGGCGACATCGCCGAAACCCCCGAGGGATCAAGCCGCGCCAGGCACAAGGTGCGCAACTCCGATCCGACACCGCCGCCCGGTTCGGGTGCCCGCGCCAATGCCGTCGGTTCGGGCCCCAGGTCCCCGGCGGCAATAGGAGCCGCCGGCGGCCCGGCCTCCGGCGGACGCCGGCCGAATACCGGCGCGTCGGTCATCGGCGCCACCAACGGTTACGGCGCCCATCGCCCAGCACGCTCACGGACCCTACGCGAAACGCCAGTTCTTCCATCGATTTGCGAAACACTCGGTTGGTCGCGGCTGCTGGCTCGCCGAGATTCGCGGCGTCACACAACGCTCCTTTCAAGTAGGGGATCATCAGGTCGGGCTTGCGCCCGGTCGCCTGTTGGAACTGGGCAACGCTCAGACCGCCCTTCATTCCGGTCCGGTTAAGCACCACCGTGGTGGAGGCTGGCATGGCCATGCCGGGATGGACAGATGGCTGGGCCATGGCCAGGTAGCGCAGAATATTGCGCGCGCCGGCGATCGTGGGTTCGGTCACGAGAACGCGTTGATGCGCCAGGTCAAACAGCTCCCGGCCGATACGGCTCGCTGGCCAGGCGGCATCGCAGACGAGGAACTTGTAGCGCCGGCCCAGCGTCTCCATCAGGCCGGAAAGCGCGCCGGCGATGACGGGTGGCGCATCGGCCAGCCGCCCCTCGCCAGCCAGCACATGCAACCGCTCGCCCACCACCTGTGCCGTGCGGTCGATGAACAGGTCGTCGACGCGGGCGGGATTTTCCAGCGCGACCCGCAGCCCGGGCCGGGGCTTGATGGACAGCAGCATCGCCGCGGCCCCGCCATAAAGGTCGCCGTCCAGCAGCAACGTGTGGCGGTGAGCCCGCTCCGCCAGATACCAGGCGAGGTTGGCGGCGATCGTCGTCGCGCCGACCCCCCCATGCACGCCCGTGACGCTGAGCACGCGCCCGCCACGCAGGAGCCGGGCACCGGGCTTGCGTCCGTCGACCACCGGCCCGAAATGCTGGCGCACCAACTCCTGGTTAAGCGGCTTGAACAGGTATTCCAGTACCCCCAACCCGTGCGTCAGGCTGCGGTACAGCGAGACGTCCTGATGGTCGCCGATCACGAGAACGCGCACTTCCGGTTCGACCAGCTGCGACAGCTCGCGCAGCGCGGTCAACGGCTGAGGGTTGCCGCTGATGTCGATCACCAGCACTTGCGGCGAAGGATCACGCCGGAGTGCGCGTGCCGCCTCCTCCAGCCCACCGCGGCGTACCAGCACGCCCTCGCCATTCTCGGTCGCCAGCGCCTCGCGCAACACCAACTCGGTTTCGCCGTCGGTGACGAAGGCAAGCACCAGCGGCCGGGCCGCCGTCGCGCTTTTGGGTTCGTGTTCGGGATTGGTCTCGATCGTCTCGGTCACGGAGCAACTCCCGACGCGCCGGCCGGCGGCGACGAGACCGGAGCCGCGGGTGTCGCCGCGTTGCCGGGGTCGGCCGGGGGGCCGGTATCCGTGGCGCGGACCTGGGAGATGGCGGAGGCGGGCAGGCGCTTGACCGCGCCGGCACGCAGGCGTGCGACCGCCGCCGCCGCCATGTCGCCTGCCGAGGTGGCGGCCTCGCGGCCCTGCTCGAGGTCATGCTGGTCGGCCACCATGGCGCCCAGGTTGGCAGCGTTGGCACCCAGAGGATGCCAAACGCCGCCGCGCGCATAGGGATCCACCTCGTCGCATCCCGTCACGCTGCAGCTAACGAGCAGCAGCACTTGGCACGCGGAAAGCACGCGCATGTCGTTCGTCCTCATTGCGGAGAAATGAAGCCAACGTCGAGCGGGATGCGCACCATCGGCGGTACTTCGTTGCCGCGCGCCAGTTGGCGGTTGAACAGTATCCGATCGAGATCATTGGACAACACCATTCCCGCCGTCGGCACAGTCAGTGCGGTCGGACGGCTGACCGGACGAACCAGGTAGGGAGTGACGATGATGACCAGTTCCGTCTGCCCGCGCTGATAGGCGGTCGAGCGGAACAGCGCACCCAGGATCGGCAGTTCGCCCAGGAAAGGCAGACCGCGCGCGTTCTGCGTCGAGTTGTCGGACAGCAGCCCGGCGATCGCGAAGCTCTGACCGCTGCCCAGTTCGACCGTAGTTTCGGCACGCCGGACCGTCAGGGCCGGAACGTGCAGCGTAAGACTGCCGTTGGTAATATCGACCGCCCCCTGCTGGGTCAGTTGGCTGACCTCCGGACGCACCTTCAGACTTATGCGGTCTGCCGAGATGACGGTCGGCACGAAGGCCAGCGATACGCCATAGGGCTTGTATTCGATGCTGATCGTATTGTTCTGCTGCGCGATCGGGATCGGATATTCGCCGCCGGCGAGAAAGCTTGCGGTCTCGCCGCTTTGCGCGGTCAGGTTCGGTTCCGCCAGGATTACCGCGAGCTGATCCTGCGCCAGCGCGTCCACCACCGCGTTGATGTGGCCGTTCGCCCCGAAGAACCCGATCCCGGCCTGATCCGGGATATTCGTGGCATCGACGAGACGATTGACGATCGAAGCACCGGCCACCAGGGTGGACGGCGTGTTGGTCAGCGCCGCACTCCAGTTCACGCCAAGCTGGCGGGTCACCGTGCGCTGCACTTCGACGACGCGGACCTGCAGATTAACGGTGAGCGGCGCGTTGACGGCCAGGCGATTGTCGATGGTTTGCCCGGGGGCCAGATAGGGCCGCAGCGCGGAAAGCACCCGCTCGGCGTCGCCGGGGGTCTCGGCATGTCCGGTGATGGTGTATCCGTTGGGCGTGGGGGTGATCTTGACGCCGGGAAAGTTCAGCCCGCCGCGAACGATGCCGGTGACCTCGGCTGAACCATAGGACGACGGCCGTACGGTGAGATCGATCTGCGCGACCGGGACGCCATTTTCCCCGAGCGCCGCGATCGTTGTCCTGCCGGGAGCGATGCCGAAGACGAACAGGCTGGTTGGACTGGCCGGGCGGACCTCCGCCACTTTCGGGTCTGCCGCGAACAGGCTGGTGACCGGCTGTGCCAGCGTTATCACGCGCCCGGCGCCGACATTCAGCGAGAGCGCCATTCGGCCAGTTGCGACAACGGCAGCGGCGGTGACGGCGGTGGCGAATGGTGGTCTCGATGCCGTGCCCCTCGGTGCCCTTGGTGGCTGGGCGCTCGCGGCCGGCACGGGCACTACCGCCCCGGCGGCCAGCTGCGCCACCGAGACCGCAGTCTGGGCGACCGCGGGGCCAGCGGCCGCGCCGGCAAGTGCAAGGCTTAATCCGGCCGCCTGGACGAAGCGGGTCAGGGCCATTTTTTGGAACCTTGGGTAAGTCGGCAACCCCCTCCGTACCGGGCAAAGGTTTAGAATTTATAAGCCTCGACTTGTTTGGTCCCTTGATACAGCCGCACCTCGGGGCCTCGGGGAGTCGTGTCGTTGCCGAGGGCGTGGGACACGTCCCCGCCCCATACTGGCCCGGCCGCGGCGGAAGCGGCAGGCGCTGAAGGCATCGCGACCGGCGAGTCCGCGCCGGCGGGCCGAGCTGGGGCTGGAATAGGGGCTGACGCCACCACCGGGACCGTGGCATCGCGCCCAGCAGCAGGAGGGGGGCGCGCAAGAAGAGGCTCGTCTGCCGCTAGAGCGGCTGGTTGCGCGGAGCGCAGCACGACCAGCAGCTTGCCGAGCCGGGTTGCCACCGCGACCCTGGCCGCGTTCTCCGGCGTCACTTCCAGCGTGATCGTGCGAAGACTGGGGCCGCGGCTTTGCAGCAGGCCGCTTGCCTGACCGCCTTGGACAAGTTGCTGATCCACGGCAATGACCCGGACATCGTCCAGCACCGTTTCGCCCGACACGCGATGGGCAAGGGACTGGTCGGTTGCCTCGATCGTCTGTGTCAGGATCAAGTCGACGCGGTCCCCTGGCCAGATCAGGCCGGCCTCGCCGGAGACGGAGTCTACCGCCACTGAAATGGCTCGCGAGCCCGGCGCAAGTACGGCGGCGAGGAAGCCACGATCACCCGGGCGTAGCACGTCATCGCTGGCGATCACGTCATGCTCACCCAGCATGCGTCGCAACATTGCGCCGATCAGCGCGTTCCGCGCCTCGGAGGTATCGAGTTGGGCCCCGGGGGGAAGCTTGTCCTGCGGGACCTCGCGCCGGCCGATGTCGTCTGGCTGCAACAGGCTGCCGGCACGCACCGCGTGGGCGGCGGCGATGATCGCGACCTGCGTTTCGGCGGCCGCCGGGCCGGAAGTCTTCACCGCAGGCTGCAGGCCTTCGTAGGCGACGAGGCCGACCGCGATCAGCATCAGCCCGCCGATTGTGATGACGAGGATACGCAGCATCCGTGTCAGGCTCCTCGCACAAGGGCGTACAGAGTGCCGGCCGCAATCGCCACGGCGTAGGGCAGCGGACCGCGCCGGCACAGTCGCCAGCGTTCGCAACGCAGCAGCCTCGCCGGCAGGGAGGCGGGCCGTCCCGGCGCCGGCGCGCGAACAAGCCGACGTCCGAAGAGATAGGGCAGGCACAGGCCGCCGCCTGCCAGCGCCATGCCCAGCAGCAGGACCGGCACGTTGCCAGGTGCGACCAGGAGCGCGCAGGCCGGCAGCAATTTCGCGTCGCCGCCGCCCAGATAGCCGTGAACCCAAAGGCCAAGCGTCACCAGGAACAGCAGGGACGCGACCGCGCCGGAAACCAGCAACCGGCCCTGCAGCGTTGCGAGCAGGAGTGCGCAGCCGGTCAGTCCCGCGATCAATCTGTTGGGAACGGTTCGCACGGCCAGGTCGTGCAGCGCGGCTATAACCAGCATCGCCGCAGCCGCGCCCAGGCATATCTGCGCCAATGCGAACATTCTATGCCGGCTCCTGCGGTGTCTGCCGCATCTTGTGCCTCGGCTCTGCGGTGCGGATGATGCATCTGAGCGTCATCCGCACCGTGCCGGGGCGACGGTTAGATCGAGGTCGCGATTGTGTTGAACGTGGCCAGCAGGTTGGTTCCGATGGTTTGGAGCGCGGTAATGATCACGACGGCGATCAAAGCGGCGATCAAACCATATTCCATGGCCGTGACCGCGTTGGAATCACGCCGGAACCGAAGGGCCAGTTGCGATAGCCAATCAACAAGTATGAGCATCGAGGTAACTCCTTGGCGCTGTGACCAGCCCCGTGCCAGTCACGGTGTAGTCGACAAAACCTAGGCCAAGGGTGATTTGAATTAGTTAATTTTATGGATTTAAATCACAAATAATCGCTTTTCCAAAAACGCGTCCATCGACCATCGCTATTGACGCAAGCCCAGTGCCGCGCGTAGCGCCGGCGGAAGCGTCGCGGGCGTATAGACGGGAATTGCCGCGGCCGTCATCGGGATCAGGATCACATGCGGATCCCCAGCCGAAATGGCCGCCGCCGGGTCGGGGACGTCCCCCAATCTTCTCCAGGCGCGCACAACCTGGGCCCGGTCACTCCCCGGCCAGCGCTGGATTGGCGGAGTGGTAGTTGCCGATCGCGGCATCCCAACTGCCGCTGCGCAAGAACAACGTGTGCAGGAAACGAGCGGCGTAATCCGCATTGGCCTGCGGGTCGAAGCCCTGCGCCAGACTGCCGAACGCGTGCGGGTGATGCCGCAGGTTGACCTGGAAACAGCCGATGTCGATCGACGTGATTCCGCGGTCTTGCAACCATCCAACCACGACACTGGCCTCGGCGGGGGCAGCAAACACATAGGGGGTCCCCGCGGCATTGGCGCTCCATGGCCAGGGCTGCCGTCGCCCCGTCACCGGATCCAGCCGCCCGCTCTCGACGGTCCCGATCGCCAGCAGCAGATTGGCCGGGAGCGCCCAACGCCGCTCAGCCGCTGCCGCGGCACGCACGCAGGCAGCAGCCGGACCATCGGCACGGGTCGAATACGGGGCCGGCGCGGCAACAGCGGATGCGCCATCACTTGCGGCGAAACCGGCGATGAGCAGGATCCTTGTCACCACCGCCAGCGCACGCAAGACGAGAAGCGGCACCGGTTTGCGTCCCGCGGCTACTTTGTAAAGCGCGCGGGCGCACTGACTGCGGCTGCCAGCATCGCCTCCAGCGCCACGCCGATGGACGTGGCGTCAGTCGCCTGGAAGGCGAAGCTTGGCGACGAGGCGCAGGCTTGCAGGTTCGCCGAAAGGTTGGCCACGAAAGGCGCCACGTTGGCGACGTAGAAAGCATTCGCGGTCGGGACGTTTGGCGGCACCAGGGGGAAATACTGTGTGTACAGCGTCATGATCTGCACGCCCTTTGCCTTCAACGCGCTGCACTCGGTAGGATCGAGCGGTGCGATAACCCGAGCGCCCTTCGCGTTGAAGTAGTCGGCAACGCCGTCGCTGATGATGAACAGAAAGCGCAATGGTGAACTCGCCGATGAGCCATCTCCCGCCGTCGGGATATCGGCGGTGATCGATTGCAGAGCCAGCGGGATATTCGTGTCCGCGCTGCCCCCGCTCGTCGTTACCGGCACAGACATCGCCTGCACCGCGGCCGCCGCTGCCGCGATATTGGAGTTCGGGGCATACACGGTGTTGAACGCCGCATTGAAGCTGTACAGCCCGATCTCGAACTGCGGCGCGGCGGACGAACTGGCGATGGTGGCGACGACATTCTGCACTGCTTGGGTCAACACATCGATCCGCAGCGGCACCCCGTTGGCCCGGGCCAGTCCATAGAAGTCGTTGTTGTGGACATCGAAATGACAGCCGAATGCACAGTTCTGGTTCTGCCCCCAGGTCTTGAATAACGGACTCGCCCGGACGAGAAGGCCCAGCCGGGCCATATCCGTCGGCGTCGCCGCGATCGCCATCGACGACAAATCGTCCATCATGATGTCGATGGAGAAGAACGGGCTATTGGTTCGGCTGACCGTCGAGCTTCCATCCGCGGGGAGGGTCGGAAAGCCAAACAGCCCGGCAAAATAGGTATCGTACTGGGCACGATAGGCAACCGACGCAGTGATCGTGCCGCCATTTCGGGTGACGTTCACGCTCAGCGCGGTTTTGGTCACGCCCGGCAGCCGGCCGGCCTGTGCGTTGAATCGCTGGATACCGGCGTTCTCGGCGGGCGTGAACGGGGTGTTCGGATCGGCGGCGAAGTCATTGGCGCCTTTTATCGCTGCCGTTAGGGCGGCCGCGTCGGCAGCAAGGCCCAATTGCCCGCGCGCGCGGACGGCCGAGCCCACGTCAATGGCCAGCGCCACAAATCCGAGAACTGGCGTCAATGTCAGAGCGAAGGCGACCGCCGTTGCCGCCCGGCATCCGGCCAGCCACCTTCGCCATTCGCTCCAGGATGTCATCCCTTGTAGCCGGGGCATTGCGCGCTGGCGGAGGTCGCCCCGGTCAACCGGATCCAGTCGGAGTATCCTCCGGTACGCGTGCCGGAATAGGCCGTCTCCATGAACTGGAGACCGGCGCCGAACAGATTGGTGAATAGCGGCGTGAAGTCATAGATCACATCGACCACAAACACCGGCGCCGCGGTGAACGCATCCGCTGGCAGCGTCGTGGGCGATGAATACTGGCCGTCGGGTACAGATCCCAGCACGCCGCAAGGACGGGCCGGGGAAGAACCCTGTAGCGTGGCGCTCCACGCGATGTTCGCAACATAGCTGCAGCCGCTGGTGCACCCGCTTACCGTGGGCGTCATCACGACACTGGAGAGAAGGACGCTGTATCGTGACGCCGGCATGCTGAGAAGGGCGGGGATCACCCCGAACAGCGCGGTGCTGGCTGCCGTCGCCTGCGTCTGCGACAGACTGTTTGTATTGTTGTTGGTCGCGGCATAGGTCGTGGCGATCCGGGCGATCGCGCCGGCCGCGGACGAAAGCTGCCACCAGGTGATCATGGCATTGGTAACGTCGGTCAGCGATATCGCGATGACAATGAGCGTCGGCGCCAGCAGCGCGAATTCCAGCGCCGCGGTGCCGCGTCGATTGGTGGCGATCCGTCCCACGCGGGTGAACCTGGTACGGGTCACTGCCTACGTACTCGTTCTGGTAGGGGTAGGTTGCGGAGATCGAGGCGCCAAACCCGCCGGAAGGACCGCCTCCTGTAGGCGATGGCCATAGCAACGGGGGAAATGCGTAGGTGACCCGGAGCAGCATGAGGCTGCCGCTCTGTCCCGGATCGAACGTTGAGGGCCCGGTGCCAGTTGCGGCGGAGATGCCGCTGTAATCGGCAACGGGCGCCAGCGATATCGTCGTGTTCGCGCAGGCCAGCAGCGCCGACAGCAGCGGGCAGAACGTGATGCTTTGAAACGTGGTAGCATCGCCCGAAAGGCTCTGCGAACTGTCCACGGCCAACAATTGAGCGGCGCGGCCGCAGGCATAGTCCAGGGCCACCTGCACATACAGCCGCACCCCGAGAGACATGACGAATAGTCACAAGACCGAAGAAGGCCAAGCCGGTTAACGCAAACTCCAAGGCGGCTGCGCCTCGCCTGTCCAGGGCGAGCCGCGGAAGTCTTTTGCGCGAATGCTTCTCTACGCTAGTCACTGGCCGTCGCCCAAGGGAGCTGGCGTCCAGGGCAGCAGGCATCGTCACCGTCCCCTCAGGCGAAGAAACTGGTGCAATTTCCATCCCCACCACGGTTGTATGACTGGGTTCTCATTGGCCGGTGATATCTGCAAATGACTAGATGTCCGTTAATTTGGAGGTGGCCGGATGAAATTGAATTTCCGGGCAGCTTGCCCACTTGGCCGACACGAACATCGGCATATCGCCGCGAGTTACGAGAAGGCCCCGGGATTTCGGACTGGGTGATAAGCTATTCCCGCTTGAATGAGAGATGGGACGTTATGGATGTGGACCGGCGTGGAACATTGGCTCTGACGCAAAGTTTGCGCCTTCATCTGCCGGGATTACGACGTCCCGACCAGACGGACATGTCGAAAGACCGTCCCCTTCTCCGCAATTTTGTGATTCGATGTGATCGTGGGGTCGCACGGAGGCATAGATGGGCAACCGGGATTGTTTGATCTTGAGCAGCGGTACCAGCGTCCGCCCGAGAAGGGTGATCCTCTGGTCAAGCTCGCAACCCTGATCGATTTCGATGTCTTCCGGGCACCCCTGACTGCCGCCTTGAACCGGTCTGACGGCGCTAAGGGCGGCCGTCCTGCTTATGATCCGGTGCTGATGTTCAAGTTCCTTTGGTCAAATGCCTTGCACCTACTTCTTATACCGTCCGATCCTAGCGATGGTCCCCGACATCGCGCTGTGGCTGCCCAATCTGGTCTACAACCGCTGACCGCCTCTACACTCGCCGGCGTAACACCGGGAGTGGGTCATGCCGGATATTGTCGTGGTTGGTGGCGGCTTCGCGGGGCTCTGGGCGGCATTGGCCGCAACGCGGGAAATCGAGATGGCGGGGGCGGACGCGCGGGTCAGCCTGGTTTCCCGCGATCCCTGGCTGGTGATCCGTCCGCGCCTGTATGAGGCCGAACCGGAGCGGATGCGGGTCGATCTGCGCCCGACCCTGGATGCGGTCGGCGTACGGTTCATCGCGGCGGAGGTGACGGGGTTCGAACCGGCAGCACGGTGCGTGACCCTGCGTGAGGGCGGCTTGGATCGCGCGTTACCCTATGATCGCCTGGTCCTGGCCGCCGGCAGCATCCTGAGCCCCTTTCCGGTGGAAGGCGCGGCACCGCACGCGTTCGACATCGATGGCTACGCGGGCGCCGTGACGCTGGACCGGCATCTACGTGGACTGAAGGCGCGCGCAGCGGTTCCTGATACGGCCCTTGGCGCGGCCACGGTGGTGATCATCGGCGGCGGCTTCACCGGGATAGAACTGGCGACCGAAATGCGGTCGCGGCTGGCCGGGCTGTGGGGCGTCACAGCCGCGGCCTTAGCGCGGGTTGTGCTGATCGAGGCGACGGATCGCATCGGGCCGGCGCTGGGTGATGGCCCGCGCCCCGCAATAATGGCGGCATTGCAGGCGGCCGGCGTGGAAATGCGGCTGGCTACGCGCGTGCTGCGGATCGGATCGGACGACGTGTTGCTGTCATCCGGCGAGCGGATCGCGACGGCGACAACGGTGGTGACCATCGGGCCGCGCGCCAGCCCCCTCACCGAATTGCTGGCGGGCGGCCAACTGGATGCGCAGGGCCGATTGCATGTCGATCGGGCTTTGCGGGTAACGGGTGTGGCAGATGTGTTTGCCGCCGGCGATGTAGCGGCGGCGTTCACCGATGGCAGCCATCAGGTCATGATGTCCTGCCAGCATGCGCTATCGATGGGTCGTGCCGCCGGGCGCAACGTGGCACGCGATCTCCTGGGCCTGACGATCGAGCCGTATCAACCGCCGAGTTATGTGACCTGTCTCGACCTCGGACCCTGGGGCGCAGTGTTCACGCGCGGTTGGGACCGGGAAGTGCAAATGACCGGGGCCGAGGCGAAGCTGCTGAAGCAGAGCATCAATACCTTGCGTATCTACCCGCCAGTTGGTAGCCGGGCGGAGATACTGGCGGCGGTCGTTCCGCCACCGCCGTTGAGCCGGCCGCTATCTGATCCGCCTCCGCCAAATGCGGTGCGTTAGACGTTATTGCACGGATCAGCCGCGGTTGAATAGCGGGCAGGGCACTGTCAAACGAACGACGTGTGGTTCAGCTGGGCGCAAGAAGGATTAGAGCGTGATCTCTTCAGGTTGAGTATCCTGCTTCACTGAAGTAGTTGGCGCATTCGCTGGCGGTGACTTTTGCGAGCAAGTCGCCGATGCAGGTCTCTATGTGCTCGCGTGTCCTGGCGTTCTCCTTGCGCAACAGGGTCTTGAGCTTAGAGAACGCCTGCTCAATCGGGTTGAGATCGGGGCTGTAGGGCGGCAGGAAAATGAGCAGCGCACCAGCCGCTCGGATCGCGCGCCGCACGGCGGTGCCTTTGTGGCTGCCGAGATTGTCCATCACGACCACGTCGCCCGGCCGCAGCGTGGGCACCAGGAACTGGACGACCCAAGCCAGGAAGCTGATCGCGTTGATCGGTCGGTCGAAGACGCAGGGCGCGACGATCCCGTCGCATCGCAGACCAGCCACGAAAGTCAACGTTTTCCAATGGCCATGGGGCACCTTGGCGACCAGCCGCTGGCCGACCGGGCAGCGTCCATGCAGGCGGGTCATGTTCGTCTTGGCCCAGGTCTCGTCGATGAAGATCAGCCGCTTGGCATCAACCTTGCCCTGCAGCCGCTGCCACTGCTCGCGGCGTCGTGCCACGTCATGGCGATCTTGCTCGCTGGCGTGCAGCGTTTTTTTTATAGCTGAGGCCGGCGCGATTGAGGAAATGCCACACCCCATAGTAGCTGACCTCGACCTTGCGGTCGCGCAGTTCCGCCAACAGTTCGCGTCCGGTGATATCCGGCTTGGCCGCCAGCCGGGCGCGGATCCAGTCACCCTCGGCGGCAAGCGTGAACGGCTTCTTGCCGCCCATCGGCAACGCCGCCGGACTGCCGGTCCGTCTGGCACGAGCGGTCCAGCGGATCGCCGTCGCAACGCTGACCTGGTAGCGCTCCGCCGCCGCCCGTCGGCTCAAACCAGACGCCACCGCCGCTACCAAACGCTCACGCAAATCCAGAGAATAGGGAGCTCCCATGCATGCTGGCCTCCACTCCCAGCCAGCATCTTGAATCACGTTACGCGCCGAGCCGGAATCCCAAAAACAAATCAACCTTTAGAAATCATGCTCTAGAGCATCGTTTCCGGATAGTTCAACCACATAGAGTATACTGAAGCAAAAAGGCGCCCCCTTGGGAGCGCCTTCTAGTATCAACACCTTCTGGAACGAAGAAGTTCAGTTCTTCGTCTTGTCCACCAGCGCGTTCTTGCTGATCCACGGCATCATCGCCCGCAGCTTCGCGCCAACCTCTTCGATCGGGTGCTCGGCCAGGCGGCGGCGCGTCGCCTTGAAGCTGGACTGGTTCACCTTGTTCTCCAGCATCCAGTCGCGCGCGAAACGGCCGGATTGGATGTCTTCCAGCACCCGCTTCATCTCCGCCTTCGTCTCCGCGTTCACGATGCGCGGTCCGGTGACGTATTCGCCGTATTCCGCGGTGTTGGAAATCGAGTAGTTCATGTTGGCAATACCGCCTTCGTAGATCAGATCCACGATCAGCTTGACTTCATGCAGGCACTCGAAATACGCCATTTCCGGCGCATAGCCGGCTTCCACCAGCGTCTCGTAGCCGCCCTTGATCAGCTCGACCAGGCCACCGCACAGAACCACCTGCTCGCCGAACAGATCGGTCTCGCACTCTTCCTTGAACGTGGTCTCGATGATGCCGGCGCGCCCGCCGCCGATGGCGGAAGCGTAGGACAGCGCGATCTCCAGCGCATTGCCGGAGGGGTTCTGCGACACCGCCACCAGGCACGGCACGCCGCCGCCGCGCTGATATTCGCTGCGCACGGTATGGCCCGGGCCCTTCGGCGCGATCATGAACACGTCGATATCGGCGCGGGGATCGAGCAGGTTGAAATGCACGTTCAGGCCATGCGCGAAGGCCAGCGCCGAGCCCGGCTTCATGTTGGCGTGCAGCTTGTCACGATACAGGTCGCCCTGCCCTTCGTCGGGCGTCAGCACCATGATCACGTCGGCCCATTTGGCGCAGTCGGCGGGATCCATCACCTTCAGCCCGGCGGCCTCGGCCTTCGCCACGCCGGCGGAACCCGGACGCAGACCGACGGCGAGCTCGGTCAGGCCGCTGTCCTTCAGGTTGTTGGCATGGGCATGGCCCTGGCTGCCATAGCCGATGATCGCGACTTTCTTGCCTTTGATCAGGTTCACATCGGCGTCGCTGTCATAGTAAACGCGCATCGGCGTTCTCTCCTTTGTGGAAGTGTCTATCTAGGGAAAAGTCAAATCGTGCGGGTGCCGCGGGCAATCGCCGCAACTCCGGTGCGCGAAACCTCGGCCAGCCCCAGCGGGCGCATCAGTTCGATGAACGCATCCAGCTTGTCGGTGGCGCCGGTCAGTTCGAACACGAAGCTGCCCGTGGTGGCATCGATCACCCGGGCGCGGAACGCGTCGGCCAGACGCAGGCTCTCCACGCGGTCTTCGCCGGTTGCAACGATCTTGATCATCGCCATTTCCCGCGCCATGTGGGGGCCTTCGCGCGTCAGGTCGGAGACCTGATGCACCGGCACCAGCCGGCCGAGCTGGGCCTTGATCTGCTCGATCACCATTTCGGTGCCGGTGGTCACGATGTTGATCCGCGACCGCGTATGCGCGGCATCGACCGCGGCGACGGTCAGGCTGTCGATGTTATAGCCGCGGCCGGAAAACAGCCCGACCACGCGCGCCAGGATCCCCGGCTCGTTATCCACCAGCACCGCAATGGTCGCGGTGCGCTCGGTCTTATCGATCTGTGCTGACATGATGCAACCAGGAAAATGCAGAACGCGCTGGCCGCTGGTCAGCGGCCGGCGCGTTCATGCGCCAAAAACTCAGACCAGGGCAAGACCCGCGTCGGTCACGCCGGCGGTGCGGCTCGATTGCTCCGCCGTCTCGTGCTCCGGACCCAGGATCATCTCGTTATGCGCCGCCCCGCTCGGGATCATCGGGAAGCAGTTCTCCTTCGGGTCCACGGCGATATCCGCGATCACCGCGCGATCGATGGTCAGCATCTCCCGGATCACGTCGTCGAGTTCATCGACCGACTTCGCACGCAGGCCGGAGGCATGAAAGCTGTCGGCCAGCTTCACGAAATCCGGCAACGCCGCGGAATAGCTTTCCGAATACCGCCCGCCATGCAGCAATTCCTGCCACTGGCGCACCATGCCCATGTATTCGTTGTTCAGGATGAACACCTTCACCGGCAGCCGATACTGCGCCAGCGTGCCCATTTCCTGGATGTTCATCAGGATCGAGGCCTCACCGGCGATGTCGATCACCAGCGCGTCCGGATGGGCGATCTGCACCCCCATCGCCGCAGGCAGGCCATAGCCCATCGTGCCCAGCCCGCCGCTGGTCATCCAGCGGTTCGGCTTCATGAAGTGGAAATGCTGCGCCGCCCACATCTGGTGCTGGCCGACCTCCGTGGTGATGAAGGTCTCCTTGCCGGATTTGGCGTTCATCTCCTGGCTGATCTCATACAACCGCTGGATCGCGTATTGCGGCTTGATGATCGCGCCCTTTTCCATGCTCTGGGTGAAGCGCAGGCACTCCTTGCCGCGCCACACATCGATCTGCCGCCACCATTCGGCGATCGCCTGGGTATGCGGCTTGCGGGCGTCGGCCTTCCAGGCAGCGAGCAGGGCGCGCAGCACGGCGGCGGCATCGCCGACGATCGGCACCTCCACCGGCACGTTCTTGTTGATGCTGGATGGATCAATATCGGCGTGGATCTTCTTCGCGTTCGGGCAGAAGGCATTCAGCCGGCCGGTCACGCGGTCATCGAAGCGGGCGCCGATGTTCAGCAGCACGTCGCTGCCATGCATGGCCAAATTGGCCTCATAGGTGCCATGCATACCCAGCATGCCCAGGAACAGCGGATCCTTCGCCGGATAGGCGCCGAGCCCCATCAGCGTGCTCGTGCACGGAAAGCCCGTCAGGCGCACGAATTCGTTCAACAGAACGGAGGCTTCCGGGCCGGCGTTGATCACGCCGCCGCCGGTATAGATCACCGGACGGTGCGCGCCCTTCAGCAGCGCCACAGCCTTGGCAATCTGGCCGGGATCGGGCTCGGTGCGCGGATTGTAGCGCGCCTGCGTCGCCGCGCTCGGCTCGGTGTAGGGGGCCGGAGCGATCAAAATATCCTTCGGCAGATCGATCACCAC
Organism: uncultured Alphaproteobacteria bacterium; assembly: GCA_963839645.1. Lineage (GTDB taxonomy): Bacteria > Pseudomonadota > Alphaproteobacteria > Acetobacterales > Acetobacteraceae > PALSA-911. Next base: position 1,407,346 of record CAWIVZ010000008.1, read on the forward strand.
CGGGCCAGGCCGGCCGGTGCGCGCGACATGGAACGCCTCGTGCACAACGCGGGCGAGATCCTCGGAACGGCGCACAAGATAATTATGCTTTGTCGCCGGACGGGTGATGCCAGTGGTATCGGCTTCCTGAAAGGCATCGTTGCCGATCAGATGCGTCGGCACCTGCCCGGTTAGGCAGATCACCGGAATACTGTCCATCAGAGCATCCACCAACCCGGTGACCGCATTGGTGGCGCCCGGGCCGCTGGTAACCAGCACCACGCCGACCTTCCCTGTGCTGCGCGCATAGCCCTCGGCAGCGTGCACGGCGCCGCCTTCCTGCCGCACCAGGATGTGGCGGATGGCGTTCTGGTTGAACAGCGCATCGTAGATCGGCAGCACCGCTCCGCCGGGATAGCCGAAGATAACCTCTACGCCTTGGTCCTTCAGGGCGCGGATGAGGATTTCAGCTCCAAACTCGGATTTCGGCTCAGACATTTTCCATACCTCGATCACGCCGACCGGATGGTCCTTGGCGCAGAGCGCACGGATAGGACCGGATGGTGCAGCGCGTCAAGTGACGGCGCGAATAAAATTTACCAGATCGGCCATGTCTCTTTCTGAAAATTGCGTACGTTCTGCGAATCGCGCATGGATCGTATGCATGGCCGAATTTTCCGCCAGCTCGTGATGCCGGAACCAGGTCGCCTGGCGCTTGGTGTACTGCCCGGTCACCAACTCGGACCGCCGCGCCGCTTCACTCAGGCCAAACTCCCCGCGCAGATGGGCGGACAATTCCGGCACGCCATGCGCGCGCATCGCCGGCAGGCTCGGGTCCAGCCGGAGTTCCAGCAGCGCTCGCACCTCCTCCAGGGCGCCGGCCTCCAGCATCGCCGCGAAGCGGGTGGCGATCGCGGCGCGCAACGCCTCCCGCGGCGGGTCTAGGCGAATGGCGGCAAACCGCCACGGCGCCTTTTGCCCGGTAGCCTGCTGCCAATCGGAAATGCCCCGTCCGGTGCTGCGCCAGACCTCCCAGGCGCGGGCCAGGCGCTGGCTGTCGGTTGGGCGCAGCCGCGCGGCGGTCCGGGATCGCACGCGGCCAGCCGGGTATGCAGCGCGGCCGGTCCATGCTCGGCAAGCACCGCCCGCGCCTCCTCCCGCGCGGCCTCGCTCGGTGCCGGAATCTCCGACAGGCCCTGGGTCAGGGACAGGAAATACATCCCTGTGCCGCCGCACAGGATCGGCACCCGGCCGGCATCCCGCGCGGCCTGCATGGCGGCCAGCGCCGCCTCCCGCCACCACGCCACGCTGCCGGCCTCCGCCGCCGGCCGCACGCCGTACAGGGCATGCGGCACCACGGCTTCTTCCTCCACCGTCGGGCGTGCCGTCAGCACACGCAGTTCGCGATAGACCTGCATGGAGTCCGCGTTGATCACCATGCCGCCGATATCCTCGGCCAGCATCATGGCGAGAGCCGATTTCCCGCTCGCCGTCGGCCCGGCGACGATCAGCGCCCAGGGCTGCTCACGCTCGGCCTCAACCGTCACTTGCCACCACCCCCTGTTCTCGCCATGTTCCGCCCAACATGAATTACGCCCTTACCCTCGTTGCCGACCGCACCGCCACCACCCTGTCTGCGGCCCTGATCGACCAGATCCGCGATGCCGTGCAGGGCGGCCCCCCCGACATACTCTCTCCCGGCGAGGCCGCCGATATCCCGCTGGCCGCCGCTCCGGACATGAACATAGTGCACGACGCGCTCGGCGATGCGCCGGTGGACGCAATCCCGGTGCGCACCCGCGGCCGGCGCAAGGGCCTGCTGATCGCCGACATGGACAGCACCATCGTCACCGGCGAAACGCTGGACGAACTCGCCGATTTCGCCGGCCTGAAGGCCGAGGTCGCCGAGATCACGCGGCGCAGCATGAACGGCGAGCTCGATTTCGCCCAGGCCCTGCGCCTGCGTGTCTCGATGCTCAAAGGCCTGAAGCTGGACGCGCTGGAAAAGACCTGGGCGCGGGTGCAACTGACACAAGGCGCCACCGAGCTGGTCGCCACCATGCGCGCGCACAACGCCCTGACCGCCCTGGTATCGGGCGGCTTCACCTTCTTCACCGGACGGGTGAAGGAACTTGTCGGCTTCGACGTGCACCGCTCCAACGTGCTGATCGACGACGGCGCCGCGCTGACCGGGGAAGTGGAAGAGCCGATCCTGGATCGCAACACCAAGCTCGCCACCCTGCAGGAACTGGCCGCGGCACGAAACCTGAAGCTGGCCGCCACCCTGGCGGTCGGCGACGGCGCCAACGACCTGGCCATGCTGCGAGAAGCCGGGCTCGGGATCGCCTTCCACGCCAAGCCGATCGTGGCGGCGGAGGCTCGCGCCCGCATCGACCACGCCGATCTCCGCGCCCTGCTGTTCGCTCAGGGCTACCGACTGGCCGACATCCGCTCGGAGGTTTGACGGAGCCATTGGCTTAGCGGTCAGCCAGGCGGTAGGATGCTCCAAGATCGAAGGTCCCAAATAGAAGAAACAACAATCAAGCCGACGCGGGAGAACGTGCAATGTCAGGACAGCCACGCCCCAGGAGCATCGCCGAAATGCCCGTGCAACGGGCTGCCGCGCCCCGAACCCCGGCGGAAGCGCGCGGACGGTTCTTCAACACCGGCAACGGCTTCGACGTGAAGCTGCCTCCCGGTTCCAGACCACATCTTCACCGACGAACCCGCGCTTGCCCTGGACCCGGCGACCCCGACCGGCCTGATCCCGTGCGATCTGTCCAAAGTTCTCGCCTGCGGCTTTCCCGCGACAACGCCGCTGATCCTGATCCGCTACGCCAAGATCAAGGCCAACGAGGCGCTGCGGACGGATTTCAATGCCAGCGGCGTCATGGCCTACGTCATCCGCGGCGCCGGCAGCACCTCCTGCGGAGAGGAAACGATCGAATGGAATGCCGGCGACATCCTGGTGCTTCCGGGTGGCGTGCCGCACGATCATGAAGCTGCCGGGGAGGATGCGATCCTGTGGATCGTCAGCAACGAACCGCAGCTCGCCTTCGAGAACCTGCGCGCGCCCGCGCCAGGCCAGGCACCGACCGAGATCGTGCATTATCGTGCCGATGAAATAGCCCGCCAGATCGACCTGCTGTACGACATCGGCCGGTCCGAACAGATCGCCGGCTCGGCGCTGATCTTCTCGGCGGAACGCCAGGAAGCAACCCGCAATATCCTTCCGACGCTGACGCTGGCGATGAACTCGCTGCCGGGCGGGGCGGTGCAGCGGCCGCACCGGCACAACGCCGTCGCTGTCAGCCTGATCATCCGTGGGCGAGCGCTGCTTTTCGATGATGGACGGGCGAGCGCAAGGATTGGGCGCCCTGGGCAACCACCATCACGCCGCCGGTGGCCGTCCATTCACACCATAACGGCGGCAACGAACAGGCCTTGTTCCTGATCGTCCAGGACGGCGGCATCTTCTATCACACACGCGCGATGGGCTTCGAATTCGCCGAACATCCAGGCTGAAGGCAATTTTTCAGGGAGGAAGGAACCATGAACGCCAACGCGACCACCTCGCAACTATCGGTGCGCAGGCTGCATCCGGCGCTGGGCGCCGAGGTACGCGGCATCGACATGCGCCGGGCGATGAGTCCGGCGACAGTTCCGCGAACTGCACGATATCTGGATGGAGCATCTGGTTCTGGTTTTCCCGGAACAACACATCACCGACGAGGAGCATGTGACGTTCACCCGCTACTTCGGCGAGCCGGAAATATTCCACCAGAAGATCATCAAATCCCAGCGCGTGCCGGAGATCTTCCGCGTTTCGAACGTCGATGACGACGGCAACCTGATGCCGCCGGATCACCCGACGGTCCAGCAGGTCTCGCTGGCGCAGTTCTGGCACACCGACAGCAGCTACCGCACCGTGCCCTGCACCGGCGCGCTTGCTGCATGGCGTGGAGGTCAGCCGCACCGGCGGTGAAACCCAGTTCACCAACCTGTATAAGGTCTATGACGCACTGCCCGAGGCGCTGAAGCGGCAGATCGAGGGCCGCAAGGCGCGGCATAATTTCGGCAATCTGCACAAGCTGCGCGACGCTCAAGCCGCTGACCGAGGAAGAAAAGGCCGCGATGCCGCCGGTGTGGCAGCCGATGGTGCGCAAGCATCCGGTCACCGGCCGCAAGTCGCTCTACATCAGTCCGATCTACAACGACGAGGTGGAAGGCCTGCCGGAGGCGGAGGCGCAAGCGCCTGATCGACGAACTGACCGAATTCGCCGCGGAGCCGCAATTCGTCTATCGCCATCGCTGGGAAACCGACGACGTGCTGATGTGGGACAACCGGTGCACCATGCACCAGGTAACGCCGTTCGATCCGCGCGAGCGGCGGGTGATGCACCGCACGACGATCGTCGGCACGGAACCGGTGATGGCCGCCTGACGATCCGCGAACCATCGCCTGGTCGGATACCGAACGCGGCCGGAAAATGCCGCCACGGAGGGAGCGCAAAGATGAACCCGATCACCCGCCGCGCCGCGCTGGGCGCGCTCACGGCCGCCCCGCTTGCGCGTCCGGCCATCGTGCGCGCACAGAGTCCTCGGCCCCGGTCAGGATCGGACTGCTGAGCGACGTCGCCGGCCCGTATCGCCACGTCGGCGGCCCTGGCAGCAAGGTGGCGGCGGAACTGGCAGTGGCCGATTTCGGCGGCTCCGTCCTCGGCCGCCCGATCGAGGTGCATGCAGGCCGACGACCAGAACAAGGCCGATGTCGCCGGCGCCTTGGCGCGTGAATGGATCGACGATCACGGCGTGAGCGTGCTGGCGGACGGCGCGGCTTCCTCCGCCGGCCTGGCCATCCAGCAGATCGCGCGGGAAAAGAAGCGCATCTTCCTGATGAGCACCCCGACCGCGACGGCTTTCATCGGCAAGCAATGCTCTCCATACGGCTTCCAGTTCGCTGCCGATACCTATGCGCTGGCAAAGGGCGTCGGCAGCGAGGTCGCGAAGTCAGGCGGCGACACCTGGTTTTTCATCACCGCCGACTACGAATTCGGCTATTCGCTGCAAGCGCGACACCGAGAAAGTTCGTGAAGGCGGCCGGCGGCAAGGTCCTGGGCAGCACCCGCGCGCCGCTCGGCACCGCCGATTTCTCCAGCCTATCTGGTGCAGGCGAAGGCCTCCGGCGCGAAAGTGATCGGACTGGCCAACGCAGGCACCGATCTGCAGAACTGCATCAAGCAGGCCGCTGAATTCGGCATCGTCAAGGGTGGCCAGCGGCTCGCGACCCTGCTGATGATCATCCAGGATGTGCAGTCGGTCGGGCAGGACATCTGCCAGGGCCTCGTGCTGACCAACTCGTTCTATTGGGATTTGTCGCCGGAAACGCGCGCCTGGACCGAGCGTTATACCGCGCGAACATGCAAGCGTTTCCGAACGAATACAATGCCGGGGCCTATGCCGGCGCGCTGCATTGGCTGAAGGCGGTGAAGGCGGCGAACACGCTGGATGCGGATGCCGTGGCGGCCAAGATGCGCGAACTGCCGCTGAAGGATTTCTACAACAAGGGCGTGCGATTGCAGGCCAATGGCTGCGTGCCGCACGCCATGCATGTCTGGCAGGTGAAGCCGGTGTCGGAGGCGAAGCACAAGGGCGACGTGTTCAGCAAGATCGGCACCATCCCCTCGCCGGAGGCCTACCCGCCACCGGGCTTTTTCGGCTGCCCGCTGGTGCCGTCGTAGCGCGCTGGCACAACGTCAGGGACAGCGGAAAAGCCGCTGTCCCTACGCCCTTTAGTCTTACTG
>CAWIVZ010000009.1:0-547357 GCA_963839645.1 uncultured Alphaproteobacteria bacterium
CGTTCGGCATCCTGGCGCGCTCGGGCCGTCCGACCAGATAGGAGATTCGCGGATCATCCCCGCGCTCGCGGGGAATGTGATTGCTTCCGCTTTGAGCAACTCAAGACGCTCAGATGCCTGACGTGCCGCGCTCAAAGTACTGGCGGTACCACGCCCACTTCACGGCGATACCGGGTTGAGGCAGTGCAAACTGAGCTACGTAGCTGTCCATTTCGTCCAAGCGCGACGCGCGCCACGCGGCGTGATCGAGCCTGGCGCCGAGCTGCACGGAAAGTGCTGGCATGTAATCGAGGTAGTTGACCTCGTCACCGGCGTCATCGCGAAGAAGATCAGCAAACAGCGAACGGTCGGTGCCGTAGACCGTCTTGCAAACGGCAATGCGCGGGAGAACGGCGACCTTGCGTTCCAGGCGGTAGGCCTCGATGAAGGCGGGGCCGAAAACGAGGTCGGCGGTATGGAGCAATTCGCCCCGGCACAGGCCGCCACGCACGACAAGACCAAGCGGCAGCGAGCGGAGAGTGATGCGGGCGACCAGCTCGGCCATGTGGCGCAGAACTTCTCCCGGCCAGAGGCCGAGCGCGATCTCAGCTTCGTCAGGCGGAAGATCAAGCGGCGGTGTTGCCGGGAAGCTGATGACGGCGAGGTCCGAGAAGGTGGATATGTCGGGCGTGATAAAGTTGCCATCGGGGGCAACGCGGACGCCAAATTCAGGACGCGCGGTCGAGATCCAGCGCATCAGCTCGATCAGTGCGTTCATTCGCCCGCCGCTCGAAGTCTTGACGGCTTCGGTGAACCCGAGCGGGTCAACGAGCAGGACGTATTGGTCGCTAGGAACTTTCTCGGCCAAAGGGATCTCCTCGTGCTCGTCGCAAAGGAGGCAAGCGTCGGCCTGCCGAGGATCATTCCGGGCGCGCCGAGACGGCGAACGGCTGACCTATCTTGTCGCGCCGTGGCTACTCTACCGCTGGCACGGCGCAGGCCAACTCACTTCGAATTTCGGACGTGCAAGCTGTCTCGCCATTGAGACGGACCAGTCCAGGGTGTCGCCCGCAGTTTTCACGCGGGCTAGGGGCTTCACACGGTCGGAGAATTGCGGCGCTGTAGTTTGCTGAGGAGTGGCCGTCTTCCTTCCCGTCAATCCTGAGACCCACAACGAGAAAGGACGCTGATCCGTGGCCGATCCTCAAGTGCGAGCAGAGCATGTACGGAAGGTCAGACTGCCGCTGGCCTCAGTGCCGACGAGGCACAGAGGATGGCACAGGCTCCGACCTAGTCTTTTTCCGCCCGGACACCTGCTCGGGTGCTGGCAGAGTTTCGGTCGGGCGGTAAACTTTAATCTCGGGGCCAAGATCCTCGGGCCTGGACGTTGTCCCAGCCCGAAACGGAACGGCGGACATCTTCCACGCCAGCTGTCCAGGCCTCCTCAATAGTCGCGCGTGAAAATTCGAAGTCCTTTACGAAGCCCGAGCGTGAGGGGCGCGTATTGATCAGGCGAATGATTAGCCAACTTCTCTCGTCGCAGAAGGCAGCCAGTTTCTGTGCGTCGGGATCAGACTTCAGCTCTGGCGGCAGTCTGCCTATCAACCCTCGAGCCGCAGCAGCAAGCTCGCCAAATTCCTGTATTCGTTCGATGTTGAAACAACTCCTGCTCGCGTACTGGATGTCTTTGGCCCGTTCCGATACCTGGCCTAAATTCTGCGGTAGTCCTCCTTGGGCGTTGAAAGTATCGACCTGAATGATGCGGGCGGTCGTCAATGGTTTTTCGTCCGCCACATAAGTGATTGGCGTGTTGGTTACCACACCGCCGTCCCAGTAGTGTTCCCCATCGATCATCACCGGGGGGAAGCCGGGGGGCAGAGCGCCACTGGCCCGGATATGGTCCGAGTTGATAACGGTATTGTGCGTATCGAAATAGTTTGAGGTGCCCTTGCATACGTTCACGGCACCCACTGAAAGCCGGACTTGCCCGCGATTGATCAAATCGAAATCCACTAACTCTTCTAACGTCGCCTTGAGCGGAGTTGTGTCGTACACACTCAGGGCGCCTTCGCTCCCGTCCGCGGCGAACGACGCTGGCGGCATGCGAGGCCGGTAGAATCCTGGGACGCCGATGATGGCAGCTGACATCGCAGCCATGTAGTTGAGGGTGGGGCGAAGCGAGTCGAGCCATGGCGGCAAGGAAGGCCAATCATTTACCGAGATGCGCCGCCAGAACTCACGCAGTCGCTCCACCCGCCGCTCCGGCGGATTGCCGACAATTAGCGCTGCGTTGATGGCGCCGATCGAGATGCCGACGACCCAGCTCGGTTCCACCCCCGCTTCGACAAGGCCTTCAAATACGCCGGCTTGGTAGGCTCCAAGCGCACCACCGCCCTGCAGCAGCAGGATCTCGTGGTCGTACTTCATGGCGTTACTCCGCCGTTACAGCCTGGCTCACAGCAATAGTCACCTTGTAGTCGGTAGTTCTCGGTACTGGCAGGGGCGAAGTGGATCGAGCAAACTTTGACGGCTCCGCTTGCTTTAGAACCAGGTGCCAACGTCGAGTGTGTAAACCATTCCGGTACCGCCGACCACATACGGGACTGCCGTGTAGCCGACGGCCGAACGGTCCATGTAGAGAGCCTGAACGTTCATGCGCACCTCCTTGTGGCCAAACGGAAAGTACGTCAATCCGGCTGCAAGGTCCCACGGGTCTCCATATTCACCGAAGATCCTTGATCCAGAGAGATAGGCTTGCAAATACTCCGGTTCGAGCATGGTTGACGCGTACACCTGGAACCCACTATCGAACAGGCTGGTTACAGGTATGTCTCCGGTGACCTTGAAGTTATCCAACCATCGAAAATAATACTCTGCGTCAAGCGACCAACCCTTCCACTTTACCCCAGCGTCCAGGTCCAGCATATTGTAGGTCGCCTTCTCAATCCTACCGCCGGTGTTGAATGCATTAGGGGCGAAGAACAGCGTTCCATCCGAGAGGCGTATCTGACTGTTTTCAAAAGCGTTGACCCCTGGCTGCGACTGCGCATCCTCAACGCTGTAGGTGTGATGGACCCCAAATAGCGTCGCGAGCTTCTCGTGATACTCATAATCACCGAAGCCTGCGCCCGGCCCGTACTCACCCGTAGTTGGCATCCAGTAAAGAAAGCCAGAGACCGTACACAGACAGGGATCCATCTGGCTTGCGCTGACGCCAAGCGCGCTGAGATTGTTGGCGACTGCCACCTTGTAATCCAGGGTATCCGTAATCTTTCCGTTCGCCATGACCCCCTGTATGTACGATCCGCGGAAGTATTCATCTGCCATCCCACGATGATCGATCCTGAGCCAGTTCGGGAATGACTGAGCGGTTGATCGCGTTGAAGGCAACGAGAAGATACCGGCCGTCGTAGTCAAGGCATCAGAGAATTTATAGCTGATATTGCCTCCGACGACGACCTGCGCAGGGTCCCCCTGGCTCACATTTTGCGTCCAGGCATACCAAAAGTAGCGGAACCGTTCGTCAAACAGCCATCCGTGAAGAATAAATTGAAGTCTATTCAGCTCGATATCTTGTCTCAGATCGAGCTCCGTAGTGCGCCCAAATGCATCCGTGTAGAATTTGTCCAAGCCCAATTGGTTCAGGTAGCGCACATAGCCCTTTGCGGAGAAGTCGACTTCTCCGTTAGGTCCGCGAGCGAGAACGAAGCCTTTACCGAATTCGTAGGGAAAGGCACCCAATTTGACTTCCTTAGCATAGGGGCTTTGTTGGTATGTCATGCCGCCTGGAGCCGCGGGTTCGTAGACACCTGGGTCTGAACTTTTGGCGTAGACCACCTCGCCCGGAGACGCGGGTTCGTAGGGACCTGGGTCTGAACTTTTGGGGTAGACCATCCCGCCGGGAGACGCGAGCGCCGCAGTAGAGACTGTGGCGCCCCAGTTCCCCTGAGGGAGTTCCTTCTGCGATGGGGTAACCCCCAGGCTCGCTTCCAGCGCGGCGATCCTCGCGTCGAATTCGGCAAGTTGCCGCTCCATGGTTTTCTGCGTTGTCACGAGCGCTTTTTTCGTGCGGAGCAGCTCTTGCAGCTGCTCGACGCGCTCACGCTGGATGTCCGCCGAGGGCGGTTGCGGAGCCGGCTGCGCCTGCACTATGCCGGGCGTGAGCAACAGGATAGGCAGCAGAAACCAGGTGAGCGCTTTGAGCCTTAGCGCTTTAAGCCTTGGGAGCGCGAGTATCATGTACGGTTCCTCCCGGTCACAAGCACGCGTTGGGGCGTGAGTGTCGGGGGGGGGCTGAGCTAGAGTGTACTTCAAATCGGTGCGTGCCAGTTCGAGCCATGCGAGAGATTTCGAGTGGCTGTGGCACTTGCGGCACAAGAGATGAGCGAGTTGGCCACTACCCAGCAGGCGCGCTGCAAATCCTTGCGCGAGCGCCTGCTTAATTTTCTCATCCGTTACATCACCGAACGTTCTTTGCAGCGCGCGCACGCATGCTTGCTCGATCACATTCAAGAACGCCTTGTCCCACGGTCCATCGGAACTTTTCTGCATGTTATCCTTCCATGGATGAAAGCCCGACGATGAACGTCGCAATCGCGAGTAGGAAAAAGCACCAGAGTATTCTCAATCTCCGTCGCTTCTGCCGTTCGATAGTCGATCAGTGCCGTGATCCTTCGGTTAGGAGCGCGTGTAGGTTGGCTTCCAACTCATCCGTTACATCACCGAACGTTCTTTGCAGCGCGCGCACGCATGCTTGCTCGATCACATTCAAGAACGCCCTGTCCCACGGTCCATCGGAACTTTTCTGCATGTTATCCTTCCATGGATGAAAGCCCGACGATGAACGTCGCAATCGCGAGTAGGAAAAAGCACCAGAGTATTCTCAATCTCCGTCGCTTCTGCCGTTCGATAGTCGATCAGTGCCGTGATCCTTCGGTTAGGAGCGCGTGTAGGTTGGCTTCCAACTCATCGTGGTAGCTCAAGCTCTGCGGCGCCTGATGCTGGATAGCGGTTGGTTGAACCGTTTCGCCCGCGGGCAGAAACGCACCGATGTTCGCGGCCAGCGCTTGCAGTTCGTTGAGGATGCCCGCGCGCCGTGCTTCGTGCTCGGCGGCAACGTTGCGAACGTTTTGGAGCGTGTCCTGGTCGAAGCGCTTGAGTGCATCGCTTAGTTGCTGAATTAAGGAGCGCTCCGTATTGGCCGTTTGCGAAAGGCGAGCCCGCATCTCCTCGATGTGCGGAACCAGATTTGTCAGATCGTTTGCCATGTCCATTCCCCCGTGCGTTTCATGCTGTCCCTCTTTACGCGGCCACCTTCGCTGCTTCGATCAGATGGCGCTCCCAATGGCCCGGCACGTAGCGAATGATCTGCGGCTTTCCGGCCCATCGCTCGACGCTCAGTACCTTCCTGCCGTGCCACACATCGAGCCGGCCTCGCTTCGGCCAATAGCGAACAGCAGGCAAGCCGCGCCGGTACTCCATGATGGGGATCGGCCCGACCGGGATCGGCGTCCCCTTCTCACGCATCACTGACAACGCAAGATCGTGCATCTTTAATGCTCGCTCTGTGGCGATATCTTCGCGTGTCATCGCGTTCCCCTCAGCTTCCAGTGAGTGCGTATTTGCCTGCACGCCCGATGGCCCAAATGACTAGAGCCGCCAACAATCGTTGAGGCACAAACGCGCCGTTGGATACGAGATCGGACACAACGCTTCCGACGAAGATCACGGCAATGACGCAGGCTGCCAAATAGAGCCCTCACCAAGCTTTGCGATTATCGGGCACTTCTCAGCCCGCGAATTGTTTGGCAAGCCCCTCCTCAGTCGGGTTTGTCTCTTCGCGGTACAGAGATCGCGCGCGCTCAAGGTGAGCCTCGAAGCTCTCGCCTGAGCGGTCGCACCAGTGCATGACACCGGCGAGAAATTCGACAAGGGCGTCACTTTCGTCAGTACTTGTCTCAGCCACGAACGCGGCTAACGTGACCTGTGCCCAATGGGCGCGCTCGTCATTTCGCGCCTGCGGCTCTGTCGGAAGTTTCATGCTGTCCCTCAGCTTGCGAGCTTCACGTCAACGCAATAGACGCGCCCGCCATCACGCCGCACGCTTATCTTCCCGCGCTCGCACCATCCTTTGATCGCGAGCGCAAATTCGGGCTTGTCGTGCGGCCTTAGGTGCTGACCTTCACACCACCGGCAGAAGCGCGCGTACACGGTGCTCATTTCGGCTTCTGATCCGCGCGCTCGCGGAAGGCAAGCGAGCATGAAACGCGCCACGTCCGTGTCATTGGCCCGCGGACGGGTATCTTCGACCAAGGTGACGCCTGCGATGGTGCGCGGCTCGGTACGCTCGATGCGTGCCGGTGCAGGGGTTGGTTCGGATGCGCGGCGACCATGAACTCCATAGGCCAACGCAATGGCTGCGCCAGCGGCCACAGCGAAGCCGCGGAATCCCACAAACAACAAATCAAGAGTGGACGCCTGTACGCCGAGACGATCCGCCAGCGGCGTCGCTGAGCCCGGCAGCGGGGCGTCCTTTAAGGCCGCGCGGGCCTGAGCCTTTTCAAGTTGTACAGCCGCCCGCGCATCATCCACCGCCGCGGTGGCTGAGCGGATCGAAGCCTCAAGCGTGGTCTTACAAACCGTATTACACGACTTGCCTTCGCTCGTGGTCATTGCTTCGCTTCGTGTGCGCGCCAACGCGGCTTCCGCCTCCTCCACCGCCGTGGAGTGCTCGGCGGCAGCGAGGCGCGCCAGCGCGGCCTTATGCTTGGCCTCAGCATCGCGGATGGGTGCGGCGTGGGTTTCGATGCTGCCGAGTTGGAGATTGGCCGTTGCTATGAAGGTGCAGACTTCGCAGGCCACGAGCACGAGGATCGCGAGCGAGGCGAGCGCGCGGCGGCGCTTGGCAAAGCAGTCACCGATTGTCATGGCGAGCACGCCTTGCACCATCGCGAGCGCGATGTAGAGCGGCGCGTTCGTGTCGAAGCCGTAACCCCCGGTTGCGAGAATGGTCCCGTGTGTGACCGCGGCGATGGCGCTAAGGCCGACGATGATGGCGAGCCCCCGAAGCAAGATCATGGTTTGGCCCCCTCGCCTGCAAGCCATGCTTCAATCGCCAACTCGATTGCGACCGTGATTGACACGTCGGCTTTCTTGGCCGCGGCCTTCAACCGCGTTTTCAGCGCCGGCTTGACCAAGACGTTTAGCTGTTCGGTGCGCCCGGTGAATTTTGCGCTGCGACCGTCGCCGTGTGGGGTACGCATCGACTTTTCACGCTTCCTCCTGTCGATGACGGACTGTTCCGGGGCCACATCATTGTATTGGCTCTCAAAGAACACGCCGAAGTCGCCGCCGTCATCGGGCTTGGTGCGAGCTTTCTTCATTTGGTCCTCGCGAGTGTCTTGACCGCCTTCCACACTGCGGCGAAGTCCCCCTTCGCCGTCTTGGCAGTGGCGTCTTTCATTTCGCTCCCGATTTTGCCCGCGAACGTTGCCTTTTCGTGCACGGTTAGATGCCGGATCGTCTTAGGGATCACGTAGCCGATAGGCTTCAGTTGCTTGATGATGTTCTGCAGGCCCGCGCGCCACTTCGGATCGGTCTGATTGAACACGAAGGCGAACGGCCGCTTGTGCTTGCGCGCCAGCGCCACCACGTCGCGCGTCGGCACGATGTCGAAGCCGCTCACCCGCGACGGGATCAACACGATGTCCGCGGCTTCGCAGGCACGCTCGACGTGCTCGATGTCGAGCCTGCCCGTATCCACAAAAATCCAGGCGTAACCATCTCGCTTGAGGTGCTCCACGTCCTCTACCGGATCGCCCGCCCCTTCATGGAGCCACGGGTTGCCCGGTTTGCCACGCGCCTTCCACCACATTGTAGCGGTGCGCTGCGGATCGTGGTCAATGATCGCCACGCGGTGGCCGTCGAGAACGGCGCACACCGCGAGATTGATGGCGATGGTGGACTTACCGGCACCGCCTTTCAGGGTTGCAAGTACCACGGTCGGCATGTTGCCTCACCATCTAGTTTCAATAGGCGCTAGTGTCACTAGTCCATATCACGGGTAGTGACTAGTTTCTATAGCGCGACTAGTTGCTAGTGTGACTAGTGCCTAGGTTAATTGTAGTCACTAGTCACTAGTGTCACTAGTCACTAGTGTCAATAGTTGATATGAAACGCTAGTCATTTCAGAGACTTACGGGGATGTTCTTTGATGTAGGTCCGCAGCGCGTGGATGACGAAACTAGTGAAGGTGCGATCTTCCTCACGGGCGCGGCGGTCAAGCTCAGCCTTCAAGTCGGCTGGCCAACGGAGGGAGGCTGAAACGTATTCTTGCTTCATGTATCGGCGTGTATCACAGCGTATCTAGGCACGCAATGGAAAACCTGTTATCGAGTTGTGCGTAACCGATTCCGTCGCGCGCGTACCCGCGGCGACAGGTTTCCCAACAGTCGCGTGAGTTCCTGGAACAACAAAACCCGCCACGAGGGCGGGTCATGCTGAAACCGGCGAGGCCGGTCCATTAGGGCGATTTGCAACCCCGACATGGACTGATTTGCGGGTTTCTGCAAGCGGCGAAGCTATGCGCCGTGACGCGCCCGAGTGGCCAGCAGCTAGGCCACAACCATGCCAATGCAACCATTGGCGGGAACGCTCCCGCTTGCTCAGTTTTTAAACCAGCCACTACAACCCAAGACGGCATCCGTCCGCTCCGCGCGCTCGCGCAACCGTGCCGCTGCGTGGAGCTACGATTTGGCGCAATGGCGCGAGTACCAGGCGCTCAGCCACCCCAGCCGTAGCGAGGAAGTCGAGCGTGAGTATGCGCGGCTAGCTGAGGCGGGGCCCGATTTCACGCGCTACCACAGCGGCAGCAGCTTCGCTGAGGCTCCGCTGCATACGATCACGCGCGATGACCGGGTGCGAATGCTCCAAGCGTTCGATACCGTGCGCGCCGGTCTGTACCGGCATGGCCGTCGAAAGCAGGGGCAGGCAGTCTCCCGGCTCTATCGCGACGTGCTGGGCATCATCCTGAGCTTTGCTGTGAAGCACGGGCGAGCCTACCCCAGCCTGACGACGATCGCGAGGGCGGCCATGTGCTCTACGCGCACGGTCCTGCGGGCACTGGCCTGGTTGGAGCTGTTCGGCTTCCTAGGACGCATCCGACGCCTGGCGCGCGTGCGCACGCCGCTCGGCATGATGGCCTGCCGTCAGACAAGCAATGCATACAGGGTCACCACACGCCTAGCGGGGCTCGGCGCGATGGCAATGAATGTTTTTGCAGGCCGCGAGCGACACAACTTCGCTCCATCAATTGAAAAGGCTCACCAGGAAGGGAGGGAGATAAGAAACAGGCACCTCATTACCCCAACTTTCGGGTTCTGAAGCCCGGGAGAAAGCTAACGGCGGCGATTTTCAACTTTTACCGGTCCAACACGGCCAAACTTTCGCGGCCGCGTACGGGCTTCCCAGGCCCGACGGTGCGGGTGCATTTGCAACTTTAGGCGGAAGGGAGGCTATTTGGACTTTGCTACCTGAAATTTCGGTGAATTCGCTGGATAAACCGTGCCGACTTTTCCGCAGTAGCTGGCCCGCAAGCCATTGCTCGCAATAGGGAACTACTAGCGGGAAGTCCGAATTTGTTAATGTTCATTTCTCGTAGCGCCCACCTCAGCAACATTTGGTCAAATTTCGTGAGGGTCAGTGGGCTTGCTAGAAGCTGAAACAGCGTATATCAAATCTTCGGGAAGTATTGCGTATCCAACAAAAAATTCGCGCCTCCAACTCGGGCAAAGAGTTGAAGTAGCGCGATTATTTTGTGTTTTCGGTTGAGTTTGCGTCGCTCGAATCGCTTCACGCGACCAATGAAATCAACAGGGGACGCAAATCGGATGCACCATTTGCATATCGCAACGCAAGTCGCTGCGCAAGTCCCCTGTTTCAACAAACAGGGGTTTTTATGTTCGCACCAACTACCAGCATCGTAACCACCGGCCTGAGACAATGGCCTTATCAGATAATAGTCCCTGCAGGGGAGGAAGTGGGGTCTCTAAATAGCAAAGAGGCTATCCCTCTCAAAGCACAGTTTCCAGGTCTAATCCCAGAGAAGCCCTATTGTTCGGATTGGCCGGAAAATGGGGTTCAGATCCGGAATAGGGAAACCGCGCTTAAGAAGCGGCACCTTCAACTGAACTCGCCATGCGTGATCAGATGGCTGCCGTTCGACATAGATCGCGCAGACGCCGTCGTTGCCCACGAGGACGCATACCTACCTCCGCCCAACTTCATCGCGGAAAACCCCGAAACCAAGCACACCCTGAGTGCCTACTGTCTCAAAGTGCCTGTCCAAAATTTCGCCCGATCCCACTCCTCGCCCTTACATTTTGTAGCCGCCATCGAGCGAGGATTGCGCCGTCGTCTAGGGGCCGACCCCAATTACGCTGGTGTACTCGCCAAAAATCCCCTGCATCCCGATTGGCAGGTCCGCTGGCACGACACTCCCTACACCTTGGGGGAACTGCAAAGTTGGCTATTCGAGCGGGATTTGGCGTTCGAACCGGCGGTGCGGGAGCGGTCGGGGTTTGGACGCAACTGTACGGTATTCGACGAGGCGCGCGGTATTTGTTATCGCGAGATCCGGCAATTCAAACGGGATGGTGGGTCGTTTGAGGAATGGCGGCTCCGCTGTCTAGCCCTCGCGGCAGCATCAAATCGGCAGTTTTTACGGCCGCTGAACGGCTCCGAAATCCGCGCAATAGCCAAGTCCTATGACGGCCGGCATCCGCTATACGCGCGAGATCTTTGCCGCCCCCGCCATGGCGAAGCACAGTGTGGTGGAAACCGTCCCCGGCCCCGATGTGACCACCGACGCGCACCTTGTACATGAGGGACAACGGCACCACGATCTTCCATCCCGTCGGCACCTGCCGCATGGGGGCGGACCCCGCCAGCGTGGTGGACGAGCGCCTGCGGGTGCGTGGCATCGGCGGGCTGCGGGTGATCGACGCCTCGGTCATGCCCACCCTGACCACCGGCAACACCAATGCGCCCACCATTATGATCGGCGAAAAAGGCGCGGCGATGATCCGCGAGGATGCGGCGGCATAAGCACGGCTGGGCAGTCCGAAACCCCCGCGCGGCCAGGTTGGTAACCTTCCCTTTCCTTGCCAACCTGTCCATAGTGTTAGGAGGACGTTTCCCCCGATGGTTGTGGGGCGGCGCCCTGCCCGGGGGCTGGGGTAGAGCCACCTCCCTGCTCTGACTACCGTTTTGGCACGAGGACGCCATCTGCTCGCTGGCCGCGAACGCCAGTAGCGCCGGATGGCCACGCGACAGATGCTGAGCGAGATCCACCATTAGCAAATGCAACCGCATAGGAGACGAATAGCAATGCCGCTTCAAAAGGGAATTTGTTACCAGCCCTTCCCGCCACCTGTACAACCCGTCGATGGCGAACCAAACCTGCGTGTTTTTCGGCAGCGACATCGCCTATGACGCGATGGCCCCATTGTGGGGCATCAACTATACCAATGCGGAGGGAAATTCTGGGAAGAGGGTAACGTCCGCCACGATCTCGGCACCGTCAAGTGGATGGGAGTCGATGTGATCCGGCTCTATGACTGGGATCCGCGCAACCTTCACCTCAATTTTCTCGATCTCTGCCAGTCGAAAGGCATTGGCGTGCTGGTTCCGGTTTCCAACTACTTCCTGCAGGCAGGGGTGGATTTCCGCAACGCGACACGCTGATACCCGCGCTGATCAAATCCTATTCGAACGCCAACGGGACAGATTATCACCCGGCGGTCGTCGGTATCATCTTCGGCAACGAACTGGCTGGGTATGGCGCGGCGGAATGCGTGGCCTTCACCACGCGATGGGCGGAGATCGAAGCCAGCCAGTTTCCCGGCTACCGCGAGGTGAGATCTGGCCATCCGGTGCAATTCGCCAAATTCAATGGCGAGTTGCCGTGCTTCGGCTTCTGGGACGAGTTGCTGCCGCCGTTGAAGTCGGTCACCACCCGGAACCTGAACCAGCGTCTGTTCCTGGCTCCCCAGACCTACAACTTACGCGAATACCTGTTCGAGAATGCCGAGGGGTTGGGGCGCGGCTGGGTCGATCTGGCCTATGAGAAGTATACGACGCCGATCTGGTTTACCGAGATCGGCCGGGACCGGACCAAACCGGACTTCCACAATGTCGTGGTCGGCCAGTTGAAGGGTTGCCTGGACTACAGCACCAGCAATCCGACCAAGCTGATCGGGTCGTGCTTCTTCCAGTTCGCCGACAAGGTCTGGATGCAAGGCACGTCGGAGGGCTCGTTCGGCGCGTATGCACATTCCGGCAGCCCGTTGAGTGGGGGCTCGACGATCACCTACAGCGAGCGGGACTTCACCCACTACGACGGCACCAATTGCAACGGCAGCACCATGACCGTGGACGGGCTCAACCAGACCCCCCTGTTCGACGCGGTTACCTCGGTCTACCGCGCCAAATAGGTACGGATTCCGGCCGCGGGCCGGCTGCGGATTAGCCAATCGGAGGGCAGGTCGCGGTAGCGACCTGCCCGATGCCGGCTGGGGCCGTGCCACCACCGGATTGCGGGAGCATGAGACCGAACTGAAGCAGCTCGGCGTGGAGCATCTGTATCTGTGCGGCTCCACCGCGCGGGGCGAGGCGCGGGAGGATTTGGATGTCGCTCTGTTCTTCGATCACGCGCGAGGGAAGCTGAGCCTGTTCGGGCTGATGGATGTGATGGACGCCGCCGCGCGTATCCTCGGGCGTAAAGCCGATGTCATGACGCGAGCCAGCCTGCACCCCGTTCTTCGGGAACGGATCGAAGCGTCCGCGCTTCAGGTTTTCTGATGGCGGCCCGGTCGCTGGAGGCCCGGCTCTTCGGCCTACGCTTGCTACGGCAGTTATTCCACGGCCTTTTCGAGGTCGCATAAAATCGGGCACCTACCGAGTAGTCGATCAACTACGCGTGAATATCTTGATTGCTTTGGACTTTAACGATACGTCCAGCATATGCCTGGGCTTACCGGTTAGTTCTGTGAATTATCGAGATCTGTGTTTTACGTCGTAGACATCCGTCCAGTTCTTGACGGAATATTCTGTTACACAGAACGATTGGGGTTCATCATGAGTGTGGACTTTACCGCGTTCAACGCCCAGGTTGCCGGCACTGACGGCACGGCCGGTTCGGCGGGCGGCACGATCGATGGCGGCGACGGCGGGAACGCCAGCGATTCACTTCCGCCCTACAGCAACACTGATTTTTCCCTGGAGCCTAGCCTAAACCGCGTCTTCCCCACCACGGTCGGCGGCAATGGCGGCAACGGCGCGGGCGGCGCGAACTCGACCGCAACCACCCCGGCGCTTCCGGGCGGGCTCGGCGGCAAGGGCGGCGCGGCGTTCATCACCCTGGCGAACGACATGTTCGGTTCCGCGTCGACCCACTATGCCGGGTTCGTCACAATAACCGCGACCGCGAACGGATTGCCCGGCGGATTGGCCGGAGGCGCTGGAGGCGCCGGAGGCAGAGGCGGGCTCGGTATCACCGTCACCACCGGCGGGAGCGGCTCGACCGATAGCATTGGGACCGACGGCGCGGGCGGCGGAACCGGAGGTATTGGCGAGGTTGCGGACGCCGATCTGACCGCGATGATCAGCTACGCCACAACCGATCTTTCGATCCAGCTCATCGCGACAGGCGGCCAGGGCGGTCAGGGGGGCTTCGGGGGTTCGGGCGGGAACGGCAGCCTTTCGGCGGGCAATGGCGGGAACGGGGCGGCTGGCGGCTCGGGTGCGCCGGGCGAGGCGACGTTCTCGGGCGCGACGGCCTTCAACGATTCGGCGATCTTCGTGACCGAGAAGGTCACCGGCGGACTGGGCGGATCGGGCGGCGCCGGGGGCACCGGCGGCAATGTCGGTCCGTCCGGATCGCCGCCGACGGGCTTCGGATCGAATGGGAGTGGCGCGGACGGCGGGCGGGGTGGCAACGCCGTGGCAACCGTGTCTGGCGATACGCTGACCGGGCCGAGCGTACAGTTCACCCTCAACGCGTATGGCGGGACCGGCGGTGCCGGCGGGTTGGGCGGCAACGCCGGATCGGCGCTCGGAGCGGCCGGGGTCGCGGGCATCGACGGCGCCGGGTCGATCACGTTCACCAACAACACCGTAACGGTCGGGTCCGGCATTCCCGGCGACACGCTGAGCGGCAGCGACCTGTTGCTGCTCAACCTGCGCGTCGCCACGACCGGGCCCTCCGGCTTCTTCCCCGGTGTGCTCGACGGCACCGCCGGCGGAAACCTGGCGTTCTCCGGCAACACACTTCATCGGCGACGGCGCGTCGCGGCTGGTGTTGCAGCTCGGCAGCACGGGAACCGCGACGGTCGATACGGCGTCCAACACGATCAGCATCGACGGCTCGCCGACGGACAACACGATCAGCGGGTTCAACAACTTCGCCCTGGACACCAACGACATGTTCGTCGCCGGCGGCGGCGACTATCGGGTGACCTTCGCGCCGGACCCCGACACGCTCGTCTTCACGCCGGGTTCGGGCAACGTCATCCTGTCGGGCATCACATCGACGAATTTCCTGCTCGACTTCAAGGGCTTCAGCCCGTCCTTCGACGCGACGGCCCTGGCGGGCGACACGGATACGAGCACCGGCAGCACCGTCATCACGCTCAGCCCGACGAGCATGATCACGCTGCAGGGCTACACCGGCGGCATCGCGCCGGGCAATCTATTGTTCGAGTTGGCGTGCTATGCGGAGGGAACGCGGATCGCCACACCGGACGGCGAGGTGGCGATCGAGCAGCTGAAGATCGGCGATGTCGTGTTGACAGCTTCCGGCGGCGTGCGTCCGGTACGATGGCTCGGTCACCGCCGCGTCGACCTGCGCCACCACCCCCGCCCCGCCGCGGTCGAACCGGTCCGGGTGCGCGAGGGTGCGTTCGGCGACGGCCTGCCCCGGCGCGACCTCTGGCTCAGCCCGTGCCACGCGATCGCGGTGGACGGCGGGCTGATACCCGTCGGTGCGCTGATCAACGGGCGCACGATCGCGCAGGAGCCGCGCGACGCCGTGACCTACTGGCATGTCGAACTGGACGCGCATGACCTGATCCTTGCAGAGGGACTGCCGTGCGAGAGCTATCTCGACACCGGCAATCGGAGCGGGTTCGAGACTACCGATCGTCCCATGGATCTGCATCCCGACTTCTCTCCGCGCGATCCAGAGCATCGCCGCCGATATTCGTGTTTGCCGTTGATGGCTGCCGATCAAATCGAACCCGTTTGGCGACGGCTGGCGGCAAGGGCCGCCGCGTTGGGTCGGCCCGTGTCGCTGCCAGCGGCGACGACCGACCCCGAGCTTCGACTGCTTGTGAATGGCTGTGAAGTGAGGCCCGCCGAGGTAGCGGCAAATCGTGTCCTCTTTGTCCTGCCACCACAAACCAGGACGATCCACATTGCCTCGCGCTCCTGCGCTCCCTCCGATCTTCAGCCGTGGCTAGACGATCGGCGCCGATTGGGTGTCGCGGTCCATCGCATTATCTTCCACGGTCGCCAGGATCGGACAGAATTGGCGATGGATCACCCGTCGCTGACCACGGGTTGGCACGATCCGGAGTGTAACGGTGTGAAGCTATGGCGTTGGACCGACGGCGCGGCCGCTTTGCCAGTACCGGGCGACACGATGATGGTGGAGATACGGTTTTCTGGTGCAGCCTACGTGGTCCCCGCCGAAATCGGCCGTAGCAAAGGCCAGCGTGCCGCATAGCGGACTGGAGAGCGCCCGATCCGCGGTTTGATGCGCTTTTCCGATTACCTAACTTTCATTGAGCAGGTGGAGGAGGATATCCCCTGCATCGAGACGCGGCTGGAGCCTATCTAGGAGAAGCGGCGCGAGACGGAGATCCAGTGGCTGATCGTGGCGCTGCGCGACTACGCCGATCTCGGCACGCGGTTTGATCTGGTTCTGAGCCTGAGACCGAACTGAAAGGGCTCGGCGTGGCGCGTCTGTATCTGTTCGGCTCGACCGCGCGGGGCGAGGCGCGGGAGGATTCGGATGTCGATCTGTTTTTCGATCATGAGCGAGGGAAGCTGAGCCTGTTCGGTTGATAGACGGATTGACGCCACCACGCGTATCCTCGGGCGCAAATCGGACCAGGGCCATGAGCGGCTAAGCCGACGGTCCGTTGAAGATGGTGGAATGCGAAGAGCATTCCACCCTACGAAGATTGCTATCATTCCGGTCTACGCTTGCTGCGCGGGTTATATGGGCCTGCGCGGCCACCGCGGAGATCCTGGCCGAAAATACAGAGGCGTATTAGGCGGCATCGCATAACCAGAAAACTCTCTGATATGAGGGCATCATCATCTTTTGGCGGGACACACTCCGCATCTCAATGGTCCGTTCAACACCCACTGGCACAGCAGCAGTAAAATGAAAGTCCCTTTTCTCGTGATGACTAGCAGGCATTTTAAAGTCTTGATTTACCCATTTAGAAAAACTACTTCGTATAACAAAACAATCATTGTTGGGTAGGATGGTATCATGAAATCATCTGAAAATCAGTCCCGAAATCGGATATTACATTTAGCCTTGGCTCTCTTGTAAAAAACATTTCGACAAATGTGGCATGACCGGGTGGAGCTGCTGAAATTCGCGTCGCCCTTCAGGTAGCTGACCAGACCCAATATAGTCTGTCGGAAACGCCAACCCAACGGCCAGACTTCCCCGCCCGTGAACCAGCTGCAGGCGTCGGCGCTCGTTTCCATTTTATGGTCGCGCGATCTGTCATGGTCGAGGGAGTGCCATGCTGTTGTGTAAACGCATCACGACAAAGCCATAGGATAAGAACCTTACCTTGGAAATATGCCCCATTGACCGTGCACCTAAGATAACACATCGCTCTCTGAATGAGTTGACAAACCAAACGCTCGAACTGTTCCCATGTGCGTCGCAAAGAGCGAACCGAAAGCTTGAGCTTGGGGTGTTTTATCAACTACTGAATTATCCAAGTTGGAATTTCTTTAAATCCACCTCTTTTGCGAATACAGGGCACAGCAGTAATCAATGATGACAGATCGAGCCAACCCGACATCAAAGCTAAATGCTGAACTCCTGCCGCTTACTGACAACTCAAACACTCCTCATAATCCGTCGTCGAAGCCGCCCCCGCCGCCAGCGGCACCGGAGCCAGATCGTTGACCGGAATCCCGGTAAACTCATCCGGCCGGATCGCCTTCTCGGAGACATTGTCGGCCCGGGCGATGGACAGGCTGCGGCAGTAGTAGAGCGACTTCATCCCCCGCTTCCACGCCAGCATGTGCATCTGGTGCAGATCGCGCTTGTGGACGTTGGCGGGCACGAACAAATTCACCGACTGGCTCTGGCAGATATAGGGCGTGCGGTCGGCGGCGTGTTCGATGATCCAGCGCTGGTCGAGTTCGAGCGCGGTCTTGTAGACGGCCTTCTCCTGCTCGGTGAGGAAATCGAGGTGCTGCACGCTGCCCTTGTTCAGGGTGATGGAGGACCAGATCTCGTCGTTGTCCATGCCGCGCTCCGCCAGCAGCAGCTGCAGATGGCGGTTGCGGACGGAGAAGCTGCCGGAGAGGGTTTTCTGCAGGAAGACGTTGGCGGCGATCGGCTCGATGCCGGGGCTGGAATTGCCGGCGATGATGGAGATCGAGGCGGTGGGGGCGATCGCCATCTTGTGGGAGAAGCGCTCCAGGATGCCGTAATCGGCGGCATCGGGGCACGGGCCGCGTTCCTCGGCCAGCATGCGCGAGGCGGTGTCGGCCTGGGCGCGGATGTGCTTGAACATGCGCAGGTTCCACACCTTGGCGATCACGCTTTCGAACGGCACGTTCTGCGATTGCAGGAAGGAGTGGAAGCCCATCACGCCGAGGCCGACGGAACGCTCGCGCATGGCGGAGTATTTCGCCCGCTCCATGCCCGGGGGCGCGCGGTCGATGAAATCCTGCAGCACGTTATCGAGGAAGCGCATCACGTCCTCGATGAACAGCGGATGGTCCTTCCAGTCGAACCAGGTTTCCAGGTTCAGGCTGGACAGGCAGCAGACGGCGGTGCGCTGCTGGCCGTGCTGGTCGATGCCGGTGGGCAGGGTGATCTCGGAGCAGAGGTTGGAGGTTTTCACCTCCAGGCCGGCCAGCTTGTGGTGCTCCGGGCGGCTGTTGTTCACGTGGTCGGAGAAGATCAGGTACGGCTCGCCGGTCTCGATCCGGGCGGTGAGGATGCGGATCCAGAGGCCGCGGGCGGAGATGCGTGCGGACCGGGGCGCCGTCCTTGGGGGAGGTGAGCGTCCAGGTCTCGTCGGCCTCGACCGCGCGCATGAAGGCGTCCGGCACCAGGATGCCGTGGTGCAGGTTCAGCGCCTTGCGGTTGGGGTCGCCGCCGGTGGGGCGGCGGATTTCGATGAATTCCTCGATTTCCGGGTGGCTGAGGGGCAGGTAGACGGCCGCCGAGCCACGCCGCAACGAGCCCTGGGAGATGGCCAGGGTCAGGCTGTCCATGACGCGGATGAAGGGGATGACGCCGGAGGTCTTGCCGACCGCGCCGACCTTCTCGCCGATGGAGCGGAGGTTGCCCCAGTAGCTGCCGATGCCGCCGCCCTTGGAGGCGAGCCAGACATTCTCGTTCCAGAGGCCGACGATGCCGTCGAGGCTGTCGGTTGCCTCGTTCAGGAAGCAGGAGATCGGCAGGCCGCGCGCGGTGCCGCCGTTGGAGAGCACGGGGGTGGCGGGCATGAACCAGAGGCGGCTCATGTAGTCGTAGATGCGCTGGGCGTGGCCGGCGTCGTCGCCGTAGTAGCTGGCGACGCGGGCGAACAGGTCCTGATAGCCCTCGCCGGGCATCAGGTAGCGGTCATCGAGGGTGGCGCGGCCGAAATCGGTGAGCAGGCTGTCGCGCGAACGGTCGATACGGACCTGGTGGCGGCCCTGCATCTGGACCGCGTCCAGCATGTCGGTCTGGCCTGAATAGGTCGTCTGCGATCCCTGCATTATCCGGCACCTGTTTTCATAAAGTCTGGTTTCAAACGGCGAGTGGCTCGCGCTGCGGACGGTATCGAAGCCCGCTTCGCCGTGGCCCGTCAATCAAGATATAGGCCGGATAACCGGCAGCATCCACTAGATAGACGGTTGTGGCGAAGGTGCCACAGTGTGGCGGATCGGACGCTGGCTGGCCGGCCCGTCGACTCGCCGCGAAACGAGGGTCAAGCATAACCTGCGGCCCGGGGTGTCCCAAGAACGGAACGGGCGGACTCGGATGTTCTCCCCATGTTCCACAGGCTGTGGAGAAATGGGGCACGAATTGGGCGGCTCAAGGGGGCGTCAGACGTAGAGGGAAAGTGCGGCGATCGCGGCCCAGGACAGCGCCAGGCAGGCCAGGGTGAACCGGGCGTTCCAGAGGGCGCTGACGGTGAAGGGGCTGACCTGCAGCCAGCGGGCGGTGGTGATGGCGCTGGCGGACATGGCGGTGACGGAGACGCCGACGCCCCAGCCGAGCATGCAGGCGAAGGCCAGCACGGCGGGCGACAGGCCGAGGGCGGCGGGGTCGGGGATGGCGGCGCCGAGCAGGGCCACGGCGGCGACGGGATTGAGGCCGATCTGGCCGGTGGCCATCAGCAGCACCGGCACGCCGAGCGGGATCAGCAGCGGCGGCAGATGCGCCAGGAACGGCGCCAGGCCGCCCGCCGGCAGGGCGCCGCCGAGGGCGACGCCGACGAAGCCGGACCAGCCCAGCACATTGGCCTCGCCGCGGAAGCCGGGGATGCGGACGCGGAATTTCTCCAGCCGGCGGCCGATCGCGGCCAGGGCGAAGCGAATGCCGCGGGCACGGGCCAGCGGCCAGTACTGCACCGCCAGCCAGGCGAGGGCGACGAGGGGCACGACGCAGGTGACGCCGGTGACCAGGGAAATGCCGAGCAGGGCCGAGCCGCCCTCGGCCAGGGCCATCACCAGGCCGACCAGGGCGATGATGCCGAGATGGACGGACCAGCCGTCCCGGCTTGCGGGGCGGGCGGCCGGGTTGGCGGTGCGCGGGTTGGCGAGCCGGTCGTCGAGCCAGCCGAGGCCGCACATGCCGACCGAGACGACGAAGGCGATCGGCAGCAGCCGGGCCATCGGCGCACCGGGCACGGCGGTGGAGACGACGGCGGTCATGATGTTCAGCGGGCTCCAGCAGTTCATCACCGCGAAGCCCCGGTAGATCGCCATCAGCATGCGCCGCGCGCGCAGCTTGCGCACGGCCTCGGTGCCGGCGGCCGCAAGCGTGTTGGCGCGCATGACCATGGCGCCGAGCAGTTCGATGGCGCCGTAGGACAGGATGATGCCAAACACGTGGCCGCCGGCGGTCAGCGCCGCGTAGCGCCGGCCGGGCGGCTGGGCGACCAGATGCTGGCCGCAGCGGCGGACCAAAGGCGAGGTTTCGGCGGCGTCGCGCAGCGTGGTCAGCGCCAGGAAGAAGGCGGCGTAGGCCGCGCCCCGGCGCCAGGCATGCAGGAACAAAGCGAGCGGGTCGCCGCCGCGCAGCGCGACGGTGGTGAGGCCGACGGCGCCGAGAGCGGCCATGGCGAGGAAGAACAATTGGGCGTAGCGGCGCTGGCTGCGGAACTGGAGCAGCAGGAACAGCACCAGGGCGACGCCGGCGGCGCGGCCGGCCGAGGGCAGTCCGGCGAACTGGTCGAGCAGGGTCGCGGCCCAAAGAAAGATGTAGAGCCAACTGCTCAAGATGGATCGGTCCTGGTTGGAAAGGCGGCATTGTGCCCTGCCCTGCCGGCTCTGGACAGCGGGGCAATCGGGTGGAGGGAAAGAAGGCCAGGGGCTGCCCCAGCCCCTTGGGACCCCGCTAAGGGCAAGCCCTTAGAACCCGCTACTGGTTTGGGAGTGCAAAGGGGGCCTACCCGGACCCTGCAAGGTCCGAGCAGGCCCCCTTTGCACTCCCAAACAATGGAAGGTTTCCAAAGGCTAGCCTTTGGCGGGGGTCGAGGGGGCGGAGCCCCTCGCCTTGCTTCCTGCACCCGATTGCCCCTCTGGACAGGTTCGGGGTGCCGGCGTAACGCTCCGCGCCAAGCGGGTTGCCCGCGTCACGCATCGAACGGGGTCGAAGAATGCTATTCGAAATGGACAAGCTGAGCGCGCAGGACACCTACAAGCTGCTGATTTCCACGGTGGTGCCGCGGCCGATCGCCTGGGTGGTGACGCAGGACACGGACGGGGTGATCAATGCCGCGCCCTTTTCGTTCTTCAACGCGGTTTCCGGCAATCCGCCGATCGTGACCTTCGGCATCGGCGGGCGGGCAGCGGGGGATGCCAAGGACACCGGCAACAACATCCGCCGCACCGGGCAATTCGTGGTCAATCTGGTGAACAACGCCACCGCCGAGGCGATGAACATCACCGCGATCGACTTTCCGCACAGCGTGGACGAGCTGAAGGAAGCGGGGCTGAGCCTGACGCCGTCCAGCAAGGTGAAGCCGCCGCGCATCACCGAGAGCCCGGTGGCGTTCGAGTGCGAGCGGTTGGTGACGATCGATGTCGCCGATGACCGCACGATCGTGCTGGGCAAGGTGGTGGCGATCCACATTGCCGATGACTGCGTGCTGGATGCGGCGAAATGCTACGTGGACACGCCGAAGCTCGATTTGATCGGGCGCATGCACGGGGGCGGCTGGTACACCCGGACGACGGACCGCTTCGAGATGCCGCGCCTCGCGCTGGACGGCTGGAACCAGCGTTCCTGAATGCGAACATGCGGCGGATAGGGTTTCCCATCCGCCGCATTTGCCGCTCCGCCTTATCCTGCCGGAGCCCGGCACAGCCGGGCCCGCGGGAAGAAGACGCTCAGGCTTTGCGCCGGCGCGCCAGACCCAGTCCGACCAGGCCGACGCCCAGCAGGGCTATCGCCGCCGGCTCCGGTATGGCGCTGGACGAGCCATCGAAGCTGATCTCGCTGACGAAGGTCCATGATGGAAGCTGCTGATCGAATTCGACGGTATGGGACCCGCCAAGCAGGTTCAGCCCGGTAAAACTGATCGATCCGACCGTTCCGGCCGATGGTGGCGTGAAGCTATGGCTGACCCCATCGATCAGGATCGCCCGCGGCGCATATACCCCGCCGACCTGGGTGTTATCCAGCTGTATGGTGACGCCGTTGATCACCGGGCTGCCGGCAAAATTGAACGTCAGGACGGGATCAAGGGTGACCGGGGAATACCAGCCGACATAGTCGCCGGTGCCGGCATTGTTCGAGACCAAATACCAAGGCTGGGTGGAGACGACGCCGTCAGTCAGCTTGCCCAGGCCGCCTGATAGCGCGGCCCCGTCGGTGGTGGTGCTGCCGGTGCCGGTATAGTTTCTGTCCCAATAATTATACGTGCCGCCGGAAGCCTGACCGTCCCCGTTCGGCATGGAATAGCTGGTCGGCGCCAGCGGGGCCGCGGCCACGGGCAGAACCGGCGCGAGGACGGCGGCAAACACAGCCCCGAGAATGGCTGGAATGCGAAAGGATGGCAGAGCGTTCATCGAAATCTCCTTCTGCCGGGGTAAAACCTGGCAAATGTTACAAAACATTTTCCGGATCAACGGTCTGTCAACCTGGACTGCGAATAGTTTAACCAGCGGATCATTTATTCCGCAACACTAAAATCATATAATTGATGATTTTTTAGATGTATTGTCGGAATCCCAGCGATGCCAGGCCCGTCACAATTGCCACAAAAATTGGACACTCGAAGCGCGCGCCATGGGCCGGCCAAGCGGCGATGTCCTGCAAAACGCAGATGCAGGAAGCGTGGCAGCCGCCGACTGGCCGGCACAACACGATCCGGAAACGATCAAAAGATGCGGGTGAAGTGGTGGCCCTCCCCGGATTCGAACCGGGACGCCCTTTCGAGCGCGCGATTTTGAGTTGCGTTCGTCTACCAGTTCCGACAGAAGGCCTCGCCAATTAGTTAGCATGGGGCACGGCCCTGTCCAAGAGGGGCCTGTCGAAGATGGCCGTCCAGGGGGCAGACGGCAAACTTGCCGCCAGGCCCGCTTTCGTTGGCACGCTGGCTCCCCAGCCAGGAGGCCAGCATGACCCATATCGTGACGTCCGAAGCCGAGTTGGAGGCGCTGTACGGTTTGCCCTCAGGGGCCGCGGTGATCAAGGAGATCGGGCATATCTCCGATCACTACCGGGCCTTCATCGAGGCGTCGCCCTTCGTGGTGCTGGCGACATCGGGGCCGGAGGGGCTGGACTGCACGCCGCGCGGCGATCCGGCAGGGTTCGTGCGGGTGGTGGACCGGCATACCGTGCTGCTCCCGGACCGGCGGGGGAACAACCGGCTGGACACGCTGCGCAATCTGATACGCGACCCGCGCATCGCGCTGCTGTTCCTGATCCCCGGCGAGGGCCGGGCGTTGCGGATCAACGGGCGGGCGGTGATCGACACCGATCCCGAGCTTTGCGCATCGTTCACGATGGAGGGGAAGGTTCCGCGCAGCGTGATCACGGTGACGGCCGAACGGGTCTATACGCAGTGCCCGAAGGCGCTGGTGCGCTCGAAGCTGTGGGACCCGGCGGCGCATGCCGACCCGGCCCTGCCCAGCACCGGCGTGATCATGAAGGCATTGCAGGAGGATTTCGACGCCGAGTCCTATGACCGGGAGTATCCGCAGCGGCTGCGGGAGACGATCTACTAGGGGCGGGCTAAAGCCCGCTGACCAGATGCCCGCCGTCGATCGCGAGGATGCTGCCGGTCATGTAGGAACTGGCGTCCGACGCCAATAGCAGCAGCGCGCCGTCGAGTTCGCGGGCCTCGCCGAGGCGGCGCTGGGGGATGCGGCGGATGAGGGCGCGGCCGGCGTCGGAGGCGAAGAAATCCTGGTTGAGGTCGGTCTCGATATAGCCGGGGGCGATGGCGTTCACGCGGATCTTGTGGCGGGCCCATTCCAGAGCCAGCGCCTTGGTCATCTGCACCAGGCCGGCCTTGGAGACGGCGTAGGGCATGACGCCGCCGGCGACGCGCAGGCCGAGGATGGAGGCGATGTTGATGATGCTGCCGCCCCCGCTGCCCTGTGTGCCGTGCTGGATCATGCGGCGGGCGGCGTGCTGGGCGACGTGCCAGCTGCCGGTCAGGTTGGTGTCGATGATGCTGGACCAGTCGGCCTCGGTCAGGTCCACGGCGGCGCGGGTGTTGGTGACGCCGGCGTTGTTGACGAGGATGTGGATCGGGCCGAACTCGGTCTCGGCCTCGGTCAGCGCCAGTTCGATACTGGCGGTGTCGGTGACGTCCATGCGCAGGCCTTGGGCCTGAGCTCCGGTGGCGCGGATGGTCGCCACGGTGGCGGCCAGGGCGTCCTGGCGGCGGGCGGCGACGGAGACCTTGGCGCCAGCGGCAGCGAGTGTTTGGGCAAAATGCCGGCCGAGGCCGCTGGAAGCGCCGGTTACCAGGGCGTGCTTGCCGGTTAGGCTGAATGGATTGGTCATGGACATTCCCCTCGCCGGCCGCACTCACGTTGGCCGTTGATGCTACAGTGTCGCCGATTGAAGGAGCCGAAGATGCCGAATTCCCAGCGCCTTGCCAAATCACCCCCTCTTTTAAAGTCAATCGCCACCGTGTCGCTGAGCGGTACCCTGCCGGAGAAGCTGGAGGCGGCGGCTTCGGTCGGGTTCGACGCGGTGGAGATTTTCGAGAACGATCTGCTGACCTTCGACGGTTCGCCGGAGGAGGTGCGGCGGATCGCTGCGAATTTGGGGCTGGAGATCGCGGTGTTTCAGCCGTTCCGCGATTTCGAGGCGATGCCGGAGCCGCAGCGGGCGCGCAATCTGGATCGCGCCGAGCGGAAGTTCGACGTGATGCAGGCGCTGGGCACCGATCTGCTGCTGGTGTGCAGCAACACCCAGGCGGCGGCGATCGACGATGACGCGCGGGCCGCGGCCGACCTGGCGGAGATGGCGGAGCGGGCGCGGCTGCGCGGGCTGCGGGTGGGATACGAGGCGCTGGCCTGGGGGCGGCATGTCAATCGCTGGGGGCATGCCTGGCGGATCGTGCAGATGGCGGGGCATCCGGCGCTGGGGCTGATCATCGACAGCTTTCATACCCTGGCGGTGGGCGATGATCCCGCCGGGATCGCCTTGGTGCCGGCCGAGAAGCTGTTTTTCGTGCAACTGGCCGATGCGCCGAAGCTGTCGATGGATGTGCTGTCCTGGAGCCGGCATTTCCGCAATTTTCCCGGCCAGGGCGGGTTGGACGTGACGGGCTTCCTGCGCTCGGCGCTGGCGGGCGGGTATCGCGGGCCGTTGAGCCTGGAGATCTTCAACGACGAGTTCCGCTCGACACCGGCGCGGCTGACGGCGCGCGATGGGCTGCGGTCGTTGATACTGGCCGAGGCGGAAGCGGCCGGACCGGCGCTGCCGGAGCCGCCGGTGTATGACGGGTTCGAGTTCCTGGAATTCGCCGTGGACGAGGCGAGCGGGGTGGAACTGGCGATCTTCCTGGTGGGGATGGGGTTTCACCTGGCGGGAACTCACCGGTCCAAGGCGGTGACGCTGTACCGGCAGGGGAACGTCAATCTGGTGTTGAACGCCGAACAGGACAGCGCGGCGGCCGAGCATTTCCACACGCATGGGCCGTCGGTCTGCGCGATGGCCATTCGGGTGGATGCGGCGGAGCGCGCGGTGGCGCGGGCGCGGGCGCTGCTGTGCCCGATCTGGCAGGAGACGATCGGCGCCGGAGAGCGGCGCATCCCCGCGGTGCGGGCGCCGGACGGGACATTGGTGTATCTGGTGGAGCCGGGTGGGCGCAGCATCTGGGAGGACGATTTTGAGCTGGTGCCGGCGCCGGACGACGATAGCGGGCTGAGCGTGATCGATCACGTGGCGCAGGCGCTGCCGCCGGGTCGGATGGATAGTTTCGTTCTGTTCTATCGCGCCGTGTTCGGACTGGAGCCGGAGCAGCTGTGGGAGCTGCCGGACCCGTACGGCCTGATCCGCAGCCGGGCGATGACCAGCGCGGACGGCACGCTGCGGCTGCCGTTGAACATCTCCGAAAGCCGGGAGACGGCGACCGGGCGGTTCGTCTCCGCGTTCGCCGGCGCCGGGGTGCATCACGCGGCGTTCGCCACCGACGATATTTTCCGGACGTTGCGGCGGCTGGCGGCGGCGGGGGCGCGGATGCTGCCGATCCCGGCGAACTACTATGACGACCTGCAGGCCAAATGGGATCTGGACGATGCCATGCTGGACGGGCTGCGGCAGCTGAACGTGCTGTACGACCGCGACGAGAACGGCGATTTCCTGCACGCCTATACCGGCACGTTCGAGGACCGGTTCTTCTTCGAGATCGTGCAGCGGCGCGGCTACAAGGGGTTCGGCGCGGTGAACGCCGGGGTACGGATGGCGGCGCAGGCTGGGCGGCGCGGGATTTCCACCCTGATGCTATAGGCAGGGCTGGCTGATTTCCGATCGCGAATCCCAGGAGCAACCGTTTGGACCGATTGGCACGCGTGAACGATTGGCTGGTGCGCGAAGGGCGGTTCACCGGGGGAAATGCCGAATTGCTGCAGCGGTTCTGCGAGCAGCTCACGGCACTGGGCGTGAAACTGTCGCGCTGCTATCTGTACATCCGCACGCTGCATCCGAATTTCGCCGGCATGATGCGCATATGGCTGCCGCAGGAGGGGGTGATGAGCCGGCCGCTGCCATACGGATTTGAGACCAGCCCGGTCTACCTCAACAGCCCGGTGCGGCATGCGATCGAAAATTCCGGTTTTCACAATTGGCGTATGGACCCGGGAGTGCCGGCGGAGTTTCCGACGCTGGAGGACCTGCGCGCGGAAGGCCATGCCGGCTATGCCATCACCCGGCTGATCTTCTCCGACGGGGAGATGAACGTGATCTCCTGGGCCACGCGTGAGCCGGGCGGCTTTGCTCCCAGTGACCTGGCGCTGTTGGAGGCGCTGATGCCGGCGCTGTCCGCCATCGTGGAGATCAACAGCCTGCGCCGTTTCGCTGGCAATTTGCTGACGACCTATGTCGGGCGCGAGCCGGGGGAGCTTATCCGCAACGGGCAGGTTCGCCGCGGCGATGTGCGCACCGCCACCGCCGCGCTGATGCTGGTGGATTTGCGAGGGTTCTCCGAGTTGTCCGACACGCACACCCCCGACCTGGTGATCGAGATGCTCAACCGGTATTTCGACTGCGTCATACCGCCGGTCCTGGATCGGGGCGGTGAGGTGATGGAGATCATGGGCGACGGCATCCTGGCGATCTTCAACGAAAACGGCAGGCGCAGTTCCCGGGAGGTCTGCCGCCTGGCCTTCGACGCCGCCCGGGAAGGCCTGGCGGCGCTGGAGCAATCCAATTCCACGCAGACGGCAAGCCTGGGGGAAGATGCCATCCAGTTGCATGCCGGCATTGCGCTGCATCATGGGCAGGCCTCCTATGGCAATATAGGCGCCGGCGACCGGCTGGATTTCACGGTGATCGGGCCGGACGTCAATCTGACCAGCCGGATCGAACGGATCTGCCGCGAGATCGGCCGGGATCTGATCATGTCCGCCGGTTTCGTGGCATGGCTGGACGTGCCCTGCTTCGAGATCGGCCACTTCGATTTGCGTGGATTCGCACGGAAACAGTTGCTTTTCGGGCTTCCGGACGACCCAGAGGGATAGCGGCTGAAGCAGGATTTGCGGTTTGGCGCAGGCTTCGCTATAGGGAGCGCCCGCTGTTCCCGGATAGCTCAGTTGGTAGAGCAAGCGACTGTTAATCGCTCGGTCGTAGGTTCGAGTCCTACTCCGGGAGCCAGCGGATTTTCCCCCTCCCCCAATTGCATCCCGCGTTGCCGGATCGGGCGTTCCTCGGCGCGGAGCCGCCGGTCGCCGGCTGTCAGCACCGCCTGGACCAGCGCGTCCACGTCCCGCTTGCCGGTGCGGTGGTTTACGAAGGCGGCGCGCAGGACGAGGCGGCCATTCAGCATGGTTGTGGACAGTACCGCCTCCCCGGCTTCCTGCAGGTCGGCGGCGATGGCTGCCTGCATCGCGTCGTCGCCGGGGCGGTAGCGGAAGCAGACGATGTTCAGCGGCACCCGCGCGGCGAGTTCCAGTTCTGCGGTGGCAGCGATCGCAGCCTCCAGTCGCCGGGCCAGGGCGCAGCTGTTTTCCGCCACCCGGCCGAGACGGTCCGCGCCATAGAATTTCAGCGTCATCCAGACCTTCAGCGCGCGGAAGCCGCGCGACAGCTCCGGGCCGAGATCGACCGGCCATGGCTCGCCGGCCGCGAGACCGCGGGCGTCGCGCCGGAGATAGTCGGCCGGACGGGCGAAGGCGGCGCGATGGGCGGCGGCGTCGCGCACCACGATGCAGCCGGCGTCATACGGAACCTGCGCCCATTTGTGGAAATCGAAGGCGACGGAGTCCGCCCGCTCCATGCCATTGAACAACGGCCGCAGCGCCGGCGACAGCATCGCCACCGCGCCGAAAGCGGCATCGACATGGAACCACAGCCCCTGCGCGGCGCAGATCGCGGCGATCGCGGCGAGGTCGTCGATCGCGCCGGTGTCCACGCCGCCCGCGGTGCCCACCACGAGGAACGGCACCCTGCCCGCTTGCCGGTCCGCCTGGATTTGCGTCCGCAGCGCCGCGATATCCATCCGGCCCGCTTCGTCGCAAGGCACCAGGCGCAGGGCATCGGCGCCCAGGCCGGCCGTGTCGAGCGCGCGGCCGACGCATAGATGCACCGCCGCCGAGGCATAGGCCGTGAGGCCGGCGCCATCGACGCCGGTTTGCCGGCTGGCCGCACCGAGCGCCGCGGCGCGCGCGACCAGCACCGCAACCAGGTTGGCCATGGACGTGCCGGTGACCACCAGGCCGGAGGCGTCCGGCGGCAGGCCCAGCATTTCCGCCGCCCAGCGGACCACCTGCCGCTCGCAGGCGATCGGCGCGTGGTCGCGTCCGCCGCAATTCGCGTTCAGCCCGGCGGCCAGCATTTCCGCCAGCATGCCGATGGCGGTGCCACCGCCATGCACCCAGCCGAGGAAACGCGGATGCCGGTTGCCCACCGCATAGGGAGCGATCCGGTGCCGGTAGTCCGCATAGAGTTCCTGCGCGCTGGATGCGGCGTGCGGCAACGCCTCGTTCCAGCTTGCCCGGACCGAAGGCGGCATGGGCCGCCAGACCGGACCGTCGTTGACGGCGGCGAGATCGTCGAACACATCGTCGAGCATGCGGTGGCCGAGGGCGCGCAGTTCCGACCAGTCCGCCGGATCAAGCGTCAAGGCTTCTGGCTCGGCATCGGTGGGGTGCTTTCGTTTTATCTGTTCACGCGGCTTGATTTGGGTCATGGATTGATCTGGATCATGGCCGAGCCCAGGCGGGGCTTCGCATGATTTTCGCGACGGGGTAGGAAGGGCTGATCCGCCCCAATGATCCGTGCCAAGAAGACCGCGAAACCGAGCAATCCGCGCAACCGAGAGAAGAACCGAACCGATGAACGCGATGGACAAGCCTGCCCAGATGGTGCCGCAGACGACCGAGCATTTCGATGTGCTGATCGTCGGGGCGGGAATTTCCGGCGTGGGAGGGGCGTATCACCTGACCCAGCAATGCAAGGGGACGAGCTTTGTCGTGCTCGAGTCCCAGGGCAGCTTCGGCGGCACCTGGCTGACGCACAAGTATCCGGGGATACGATCCGACAGCGACCTGTATACCTTCGGCTATCGCTTCAAGCCCTGGACCGGGGCGCCGATCGCGACGGCGGAGGAAATCCGCAAATACATGGGCGAGGTGATCGAGGAGAACGACCTCGGCCGGCATATCCGCTATGGGCACAAGATCACCGCCGCCCAATGGTCGAGCGCGGACAAGCAATGGACGATCGACGCGGTGCGGACCGATACCGGCCTGCCGGTTCGTTTCACCGCCAACTTCCTTTGGATGTGCCAGGGGTATTACCGCCATTCCGAGGGCTATACGCCGGAATGGCCGGGGATGAAGGACTTCAAGGGCCGGATCGTGCATCCGCAGACCTGGCCGGAGGATCTGGACTACAAGGGCAAGAAGGTCATCGTGATCGGGTCCGGCGCCACGGCGGCGACGGTTATTCCGGCGATGGCGCCTGATTGCGAGCATATCACGCTGCTGCAACGCTCCCCGACGTTCTTCCGAACCGGGCGCAACGCGATCGAGCTGGCCGACCAGCTGCGCGAGCTTGCCATCGACGAGACCTGGATCCATGAGATCGTGCGCCGGAAGATCCTGTACGATCAGGCGATCTTCACCCGGCGGGCGTTCGAGGAGCCGGAGAAGGTGAAGGACGAGCTGCTGTCCGGCGTTCGGTCCTATCTGGGGCCGGATTACGACGTGGCGAAGGACTTCACGCCGGCCTACCGGCCGTGGCGCCAGCGCATCGCCTTCATCCCTGATGGCGACCTGTTCCAGGGGATCAGTTCCGGCAAGGCGTCGGTGGTTACCGATGAGATCGACCGCTTCACCGCCAAGGGCATCCTGCTGAAATCGGGCCAGGGAACTGGAGGCCGACATCATCCTCACCGCCACCGGCTTTAACCTGAACGTTCTGGGCGACATCGATTTCGTCATCGACGGGGAGAAGTTGGTGTTCGCCGATACCGTGACCTATCGCGGCATGATGTTCACCGGGGTGCCGAACCTGGCCTGGGTGTTCGGCTATTTCCGGGCGAGCTGGACGCTGCGGGCGGATCTGGTGGGCGATTTCGTCTGCCGGCTGCTCAATCACATGAAGGCGAAGGGCGTGCGGCAGGTGACGCCGAAGCTGCGGCCGGAGGATGGCAACATGCCGCTGCTGCCGTGGATCGATCCGGAGAACTTCAACCCGGGATACCTGATGCGCGGGATGCATTTGCTGCCGAAGCGGGGCGACAAGCCGGAATGGGCGCATACGCAGGATTACTGGGCCGAGAAGGACGAGTTGCCGGCGATCGACCTGGACGACAAGGCGTTCGTTTACGAGTGAGATGACGGCTCCGTTCGGTTGGGGCTGAAGGGGTGGTTTGCGAGGGGCGTTCCCATGGGACATGGGGACGCCCCTTTTGTTTGGGGCGGACCATCCTGACGAGGCGGCGATGCGGGGGTAAGCTTGGTGTTCAAGGGTTAAGGGAACGTGACGATGCCAAGGAAAACCGTGCTGATCGCCGGCGCCAGCGGGCTGGTGGGCTATGCGGCGATGAAGTTCTTCAGCCTGCAGGCGGATTGCGACGTGATCGCGGTTTCCCGCCGGGCGCCGGACGAGACGTTCGGCGCGAGGTTCGTTGTCGCTCGACTTGATGGACGAGGCCGCCTGCGCGGCGGCGGCGGCGCAGCTTTCCGGGGTGACGCATCTGGTCTACGCCGCGCTGTACGAGCGGCCGGGGCTGGTGGCTGGGTGGCGGGAGGAGGAGCAGATCCGGGTGAACGACCGGATGCTGCGCAATCTGCTCGGACCATTGGAGAAGTCGGCGAAGGGGTTGCGGCACGTCTCCCTGCTGCAGGGGACCAAGGCGTATGGCGTGCATGTGCGCCCGCTGGCGGTACCGGCACGGGAGAACCGCTCGGAAATGCACGAGCAGCCTAATTTCTATTGGAACCAGGAGCGCTATGTCCGCGAGTTGCAGGGCGGCAAGGACTGGGCCTGGTCGATCCTGCGGCCGGTGCTGATCGTCGGGTATTCGACAGGGAGCGCGATGAACGTGATCCCGGCGCTGGGGGTTTATGCGGCGCTGCGGCGGGAGGCGGGGCTTTCGGACCTGCCGTTTCCGGGCGGGGCGGCGCGGGTGGCGCAGGCGGTGGACGCGGATCTGCTGGCGCGCGCCATCGCCTGGTCGGGCGAGGCGAAGGCGGCGCGCAACGAGATCTTCAACGTGACCAACGGCGACGTGTTCGTCTGGCAGAATATCTGGCCGGCGATCGCGCGGGCCTTGGGGATGGCGGATGGCGGCGAGGTGCCGCTGTCGCTGGATGCGGAGATCCGGCCGCAGGAGGCGGCGTGGGAGCGGGTGCGCGCCCGGCATGGGCTGCGCTCGGGGAGCTTGCGGGAGTTCGTCGGGCTGTCGTTCGAGTATGCGGATTATACGATGGGATACGGGCGCGAGGTGGCCGGGCCGCCGGCGATCGTTTCAACGGTGAAGATCCTGCAGGCGGGGTTCTGCGAGGCGATGGATACCGAGGCGATGTTCGCCAAGTGGTTTCGGGTTTTTCAGGAACGGGGGTTGCTGCCGCGGGTTTGAGGCATTCGCGGGGTTGTGTGAGCTGGCTCACAGATCAGACCCGGGGAAGTGAGTAGACAGCCGCCCGTGTTCATCTGTTGAGAAGGAGGAGATCACCATGATCCATCATGTTTCCATTCCGGCGCGACAGCCTCGGGCGGCAGCGGAGGCCTTGGCGGAGTTGATGGGGGGCAAGTGCTACCCGTTCCCCGGGCCGGTACCCGGCGCGTTCATGGCGGTGAGCGGCGACGCGCATGGCACGATGATCGAGGTTTATCCGGAAACCGCGGTATTCCGGCCCGGCGAGGGCACGGAAGAGGCGGTTGCCTCGACCGGGGCGCCGATCGGCGATCATGCGATCCATCTGCTGCTGTCGGTGCCGGTGGATGCGGCGGAAGTCGCTCGGATCGGAGCGCGCATGGGTTGGCGGACACAGCGTTGCGGACGCGGCCCGAAGGCGACCGGCGAAATATTGTTCGAGGTGATTGAGCTTTGGCTGGATAACCGGCTGATGATCGAGGTGGCCACTCCGGACATGGTGCCGGCCTATACGGATCTGTTCCGGTTCGAGAAGCTGGACGCCTTTTTCGAGCGGATGGGGGCGATGGCCGGCGCCTGATCGAGGCGGGTTGGTCTGGCGCCCGGCCGGCGGTTTCGATCGCCGGCCGGGCCTTTTTCGCCGCCCAGCAGGCGGTGGGCGCCGCGATCATGCCGTGGCGACGATTGTCCCCACATCCGTGGCTATGAGGGTGGGGACGGGTGTGGGGATCGGATGGTCCGAATTCGGAACGGCTTCGCGCCGCCGGCCGGGGTCAGGCAGCGGCGGCGCGGATGCGGGCCAGGGCTTCCTCGCGGCCGAGGGCGGCCAAGGTGAGATCGATGCCGGGGCTGGTGGTGCTGCCCGTCAGGGCGGCGCGCAGCGGCTGGGCGACCTGGCCGAGCTTGACGCCGGCGGCTTCGGCGAAGGCCTGCAGGGCGGCGTGCAGCGCGGCGGGCGTGAAGTCGGTTGCGTCGAGCGCGTCGGCGAGGGCGCGAAGCTGGATGCGGGCTTCGGGGGTCAGCAGCGCGGCGGCCTTGGGCTGCATCGGCAGCGGGATCGGGTGGGCAAGAAATTGAGCTGAATCAGCCAGCTCCACGATGGTTTTCGCGCGTTCCTTGAGGGCCGGAATGAGCGTCTCGATACGTTGGGCGGCGATGCCGCCCAAAGCGAGGTTGGGGCGGTGGGCGAGAATACGCAGCACCTCGCGGGTGAGGCGGGCATCGTCGGCGGCGCGGATGTAGATGCCGTTGAGATGCGTGAGCTTGGCGTAGTCCATGCGCGAGGCGCCGCGGTTGACGCCGTCGATGTCGAACAGGCGGATGGCGGTGTCGCGGTCGATGGTCTCCAGGTCGCCGTGGCTCCAGCCGAGGCGGAGCAGGTAGTTGCAGAGCGCTTCGGGGAGAAAGCCTTCCTCGCGGAACTCCAGGATGGAGACGGCGCCGTGGCGCTTGGAGAGCTTGGCGCCGTCGGCCCCGTGGATCAGGGGGATGTGGGCGAAGCGCGGCATCACCCAATTATTTGCTTGATAAACCTGGACTTGTCGGAAAGTGTTGGTGAGGTGGTCGTCGCCGCGGATGACATGGGTGATGGCCATGTCGTGGTCGTCCACCACCACGGCATGCAGGTAGGTCGGGGTGCCGTCGCTGCGCAGGATGATCATGTCGTCCAGTTCGGCGTTGGCGACGCGGACCGGGCCCTGGACCAGGTCGTCGACGATGGTTTCGCCGGACCGGGGGGCTTTCAGTCGGATGGAGAACGGCGCGCCGGGAGGGGCGTCGGCCGGGTCGCGGTCGCGCCAGGTGCCGTCGTAGCGGGGGGAGCGGCCCTCGGCGGCGGCTTTTTCGCGCATCTGGCGGAGTTCGTCAGCGGTGCAGTAGCAGCGGTAGGCGGTGCCGGCCTCCAGCATTTGATGGGCGATTTCAGCGTGGCGGGCGGCCCGGGCGGATTGGAAGACGGGCGGGGCGTCGGGGGAAAGGCCCAGCCATTCAAGGCCTTCCAGGATGATCTGGGTGGCGGCGTCGGTGGAGCGGGCGCGGTCCGTGTCCTCGATGCGCAGCAGGAACTCGCCGCTGTGGTGGCGGCTGAACAGGTAGTTGAACAGCGCGGTGCGGGCGCCGCCGATGTGGAGGAGGCCGGTTGGACTGGGGGCGAAACGGGTGCGGACTGACATGATCGGGGGCTTAGCACAGAAGGACGTTTGCTGTGGAGAGCGGGTGCGCTAGGCTGCTCTCAGGGGTTGAATTCGTATGCAGCTTTCGGTTGCGGTTCGCCATTTCATCGATTGGGACGGATGGGTTTCCGCACCGTTCCGCGAATGGGCGGCGGCGGAGCGGGGACGGTTCGGGCTTTGGCTGCCGGTGTTCATGGGCGGCGGGGTGGTTCTGTATTTCTCGCTGCGGGCCGAGCCGGCGGCTTGGGCGGGCGTCGCTGTGGCGATGCCGGCCGTGGCGGGGGCGGTGCTGGCGCGCTGGCGGCCGGTGTTGCAAGGCGGGTTGATGGCGGTCGCGGCAGGGGCGATCGGGTTCGCGTCGTGCCAGTTGGCGACAGCGCGGGCGCTGCCGGTGGAGCCGTTGCCGAGCAAGGGCGTGACGGTGAGCGCGGTGGTGCGCGGCGTGGAAACGCTGCCGGCGGGGCGGCGCATCATGCTGGAGCAGGTGCGCATCCTGGACAGTGGGCGCGCTTTGGCTCGGACCGTGCGAGTGAAGCTGAAGACCGACGATACCAATGAGATAGAGACCGGGGACACGGTGCGGTTGCGCGTACTGATCCGGGCGCCGAATTCTCCCGCCTATCCCGGCGGCTGGGATTTGCAGCGGGATGCCTATTTCTCGGGTCTGGGCGGCTATGGGATGGCGCTGGGGCCGGCCGAGGTGACGGCGCACACGCCGCCGCTCGGGGCCGGAGCATGGATCCGCTGGCTGCGCGATACGGTGCAGCACCGGATCCTGGCGGTGCTGCCGGGTGCGGAGGGCGGGATCGCGGCAACGCTGCTGACCGGGATCACCGTGGGGATACCCGAGGCGGACCGGGCGGCGTTTCGCGACTTCGGCCTGGCGCATCTGCTGGCGGTGGCGGGGCTGCATATCGGCATCGTGATGGGGCTGATGCTCGGTTTTTCCCGGATGGCGCTGGCGCTGTCGGAGCGCGCGTCGCTGTTCTGGCCGTGCAAGCAGATCGCGGCCCTGGTGGCACTGGCCTGCGGCGGCTTCTACATGGTGATGACCGGCATGCATCTGCCGATCCTGCGCAGCTTCGCGATGGCGTGCCTGTTCACCTTGGCGGTGCTGGCTGGGCGGCGGGCGATCTCGGTGCGGGGGCTGGCGCTGGCTGGGGTGGCGATCATGGCGATCGAGCCATGGGAGGTGGTGGGCGTCAGCTTCCAGATGAGCTTTTCCGCCGTGCTGGCGCTGATCGCGGGGTATGAGGCGATGCGACCGTGGCTGCTGCGGCTGAAGACGGCGCCGGTGTGGGGCGAGGGAACATGGGGCCGGCGGCTGGCGTTGCATGTGGCCGCGCTGGCGCTGACCAGCCTGCTGGCGGGCACGGCGTCGGCGCCGTACGGCGCGTATCATTTCGGGCGGGTGCAGGTCTATTTCGTGATTTCCAACATGGCTGGCGGTGCCGCTGACGGCGATGTGGGTGATGCCGACCGGATTGATCGCGCTGGCGCTGATGCCGCTCCGGTTAGAGGCGCTGGCGCTGGTGCCGATGGGCTGGGGCGTGGATGCGATCCTGTGGATCGCGCACGCGGCAACCGACCTGCCGGCCGCCACCTTCGCCGTGCCGCATATGCCGGCCTGGGGCCTGGGGGTGTTGTCGCTGGGGATCGCCTGGTTGGGGATCTGGCGCACGAAATGGCGCCTGGCCGGGATCGCAGCGATCGGGCTGGGGCTGGCCTCGCCGGCGTTCGAGCGTCCTCCGGACCTGCTGGTTTCCGCAGATGCCAGGCTGATCGCACTACGCACGGCGGAGGGGGCATTCGTGCAGAAGACCGGTGGCGGGTCGCGCTTCGTGCAGGATGCGTGGCAGCAATACTGGGCTTCCGGGGAGATGCGGCCGATGCCCTATGAGTTGGGCGAGGCGACCGTCACCTGCGAACCCGGCGCCTGCCTGTTGCTGCCGCGGCCGAACAGGGCCGGCGCGTTGCTGGTGCAGGACTCTGAAAAACTCGCCCTTCTGCGCCGACGCGGCCGTTCTGGTCTCGGCGGTGCCGGCGCGGGACGCCTGTCCGCGGCCGGCTCCCCCGCTGGTGGACCGGTTCACCGTCTGGCGGGAGGGGGCCGCGGCAATCTGGCTGGAGCGCGATGGCGCGCGCATCCTGACCGACCGGGAAGAACGCGGCGACCGGCCATGGGTGGCGCTGGCGCAATCGCGACATGGCGCGGAATTGCCGATGGCCGCGGCCGACTAGCCAGCCTGAAGCCCCTGCCCCGCCGGGATATTGTTCCCGCGCGTAGGCCTATCGCATCGGCACAAAATGCCACAACAGCACGGCCACGACGAAGGAGATCGCCACCGCCAGCAGCGACGGCACCAGATGGCCCTTGCCCGGATTGGTCAGCGGAACGGATGCTTCCCATTCCCGTGCCATCCCGGCTTCACTCGCGTTCGACACGCCACTCGCCATGGTCGTTCCCTTTCTTACGGTAGGATATTTTCAGGCACTGCCATTCTGCGCGGGGATCGCCCTATCCGGGATTGATCTGGATCATTTTCCTGATGGAAATTCATCCACGCGCGACACTGGCGGTCGGCCGAATTTCATGAGACCCTTGCGTCCAATCAACAAAACGCCAGGGAGGCGAACCAATGTCCAAAGCCCAAAGCCCGAGCCGCCGTACCGTGCTCACCGGCCTTGCCGCCGCCGGCCTTACCA
Organism: uncultured Alphaproteobacteria bacterium; assembly: GCA_963839645.1. Lineage (GTDB taxonomy): Bacteria > Pseudomonadota > Alphaproteobacteria > Acetobacterales > Acetobacteraceae > PALSA-911. The sequence goes on from CAWIVZ010000009.1 coordinate 37,124, forward strand.
CGGCGCTGACCCGCCCCGCCCGCGCGGCGCAGGTCCTGCGCATCGGGCACCTTACCGACATTTCCGGCCCTTACAGCGCCACCTCCGGCGCGACATCCATTGTCTGCGCGCGCCAGGCGATCATCGACTTCAATCCCGCCGCGCATAGGCCTGCAGGTCGAGCTCATCCGGCCGGCGACCACCAGAACAATCCCGACATCGCGCATGGGCATCGTGCGGGAATGGTTCGACCGCGGCGACGTCGATGCGGTGCTGGAGCTCAACAACAGCGCCATCGCGCTGGCGATGAACAAGCTGACGCAGCAGAAGGACAAGGTCCACCTGAACTCCGGCGCCGTGACATCCGCCCTCACCGGCGCGGCCTGCACGAAGAACATGGTGCATTGGACCTATGACAGCTGGATGCTGGCGCACGGGCCCGTCCTCTCGCTGACCAAGGCCGGGCTGAAGGCGTGGTATATCATCGCGCCCGACTATGCCTTCGGCGCTGTCCCTGACGCAGGATTGCACCCGGCTGTCGTGGAGGCCCAGGGCGGCAAGGTGCTCGGCGTGGCCAAGCACCCCTTCCCCGGGGTGACGGATTTCTCCAGCTATCCTGCTTGCCGCCCAGGCGAGCGGGGCACAAGGTCATCGCGCTGGCGAACGGCGGCAACGGACATCGTCAACTGCATGAAGCAGGCGCACGAATTCGGATTGCCGCAGCAGCGGCATCAAGTATGGTCGCGCTCGCCGCGCAGACCACCGATCTCCATGGCATGGGGCTCGAGGCCGGCCAGGGGCTGATCAATAGCTTGCCATTCTATTGGGACCTCAACGAGCGGACGCGCGCCTTCACCAAGCGGGTGCTGCCGAAGACGCGGCCAGACTACCCGTCCATGACGCATGCCGGAGCCTATTCGTGACGCTGCACTACCTCAAGGCCGCGGCGGCGCTGGGCGTCGACAAGGCCAAGGCTTCGGGACGCGACACGGTGGCGATGATGAAGCAGCTGCCGACCGACGACGATTGCTTCGGCGTCGGCAGGGTGCGCGAGGACGGCCGCAAGCTGCATGCCACCTATCTGTTCGAGGCGAAATCGCCCGCCGAGAGCAAGGCGCCATGGGATGTGCAGAAGGTCATCGACACCATCCCGCTGGAACAATCCTTCAGGCCGTTGAACGAGGGCGGGTGTCCCTTCATCAAGGCCTGATCGCACGAGATCGCCGATCGGGCCGCGAACGTCCGGCGCTGGATAGCAGTCCGATATCGGAACATATGATCCAGATCAACGCGCCCGGTCGGGATCGGTGCGGTATCTCGCAGTCAGCCAGCCCAAGGCGACCGATTTGCTGACAGGTTGGCTGATTTGTGGGGTCCGCATGACCGACATCAGCCTTATCGATACCAACGTTACCGATTTCCGTCGCTTCGCCGCGACACCGCTGCAGTCCGTGCCTTACCAGCACATGGTCCTGCCCGGCTTCGTGCCGCGCGACATCGCCGTTGCAGCCGCGGCCAGCTTCCCCGCGCCCGACCTGCCCGGCGTGCTGCCCGCACCGGCGCAGATCAGCGACGATGCCTTCGGCCGCCTGCTGGCGGAACTGCGCAGCCCCGCCTTCACCCGGCTGTTCGCGGAGAAATACGACCTGCCGCTTTCCACCGACTGCCTGATGATCACGCTGCGCGCGCGCACCCGCCCGCAGGACGGCGAAATCCATACCGATAGCGAGAGCAAGCTGGTCACCGCGCTGATCTACCTGAACGAGGACTGGTCCGCCGACGGCGGCCGGCTACGAGTGCTGCGCGGCCCCGGCGATATCGAGGACATGGCGGCCGAGGTGCCGCCCGATGCCGGGACCCTGATCACCTTCCGCCGCTCCGACAGATCCTGGCATGGCCACAAGCCGTTCGATGGGCCGCGCAAGGCGATTATGCTGAACTGGATGACCGATCCCGCCGCCGCCCGCCGCGAAATCCTGCGCCACGGCCTCTCGGCCCGCGTGAAGCGCCTTTTCCACGCCTGATATTGAACGGAAGGATGGCATCGCCATGAACCATGTTCGCAGCATGGGCACGCCCCTCGCCATGGAAGGCGCGCGCATCCGGCGCGCGATCTGCACCGCGCCGCACGGCGACCTGCCCTATCCGCACTGGCTGCCACGGAACGTGCTGCCGGCGGCGATGTGTGCGGCCCTGATCGACCTGCCGTTCGATGCGCCGGTGATCGACGACACCCGCGGCAAGCGCGAAACCCACAACAGCGCCCGCATCTTCTTCTCCGAGACAAACCGCGCGCGCTATCCCGTGTGTGAGCGGCTGGCCGAAACCTTCCAGGACGAGGCCATGGTCGCGCTGCTGCAGGATGCCTGCGGCCGCCCCCTGTCCGGTAGCTATCTTCGCATCGAATACTGCCTGGACACCGACGGGTTCTGGCTGGAACCGCACACCGATATCGGCGCCAAGCTGTTCACCATGCTGATCTATTTGTCCGATCATCCGGACGCCGAGGACTGGGGCACGGATATCCTCGATGCCGATCACAAGCTGGTCTGCCGCGCCTCCGGCGCGTTCAACACGGGTCTGATCTTCCTGCCGGCAGCCAACACCTGGCATGGCTTTGCCCCGCGCAAGATCCGCGGCCTGCGCCGCTCCCTGATCATCAATTACGTCGCCCCGGAATGGCGTGCCCGTCACGAGCTGGCCTATCCCGCACAGCCGGTCCAGGCCTGACACCCGGGCGCGCGGCGTCACCGCTGGCCCGGTGTGCCCGCTGACATGCCTCCTGGGCCGTCAGCCCCTGCCACCGCCAGCGGCAGGTCCGGTTCCCAGCCGCCGCCGAGCGCCTTGTAGATCGCGATCAGGTTGCCCGACACATTCGTCGTGCTGATCGCCAGCAATTGTTCGGTGACCAGCAGGCTGCGCTGGGCGTCCAGCACCTCGATGAAGTCGGACACGCCGGCCTTGTAGCGGCTCTGCGCCAGGCCCAGCGCCAGACGGTTCTGCTTCACCGCCTCGATCAACTGTTCGCGCCGGCGCTGCTCGGCCTCATAGGCGGTAAGCGCATCGTCCACCTCGGTCCAGGCGTTCAGAACGGTCTTTTGATATTGCACCGCCGCCGAGCGCTGCTGCGCCTTGCGCAGTTCCAGCTGGGCCTTCAGCCGGCCGCCCTCGAAGATCGGGATGTTCAGCGTCGGCCCCAGCGCATACTGCTCGGCATTCCAGTTCCACAGGCTCTGGGTCTTCAGGGTCTGGATGCCGATGCTGCCGTTCAGCGTCAGGCTCGGATAGAAATTCGCCTTCGCCACGCCGATATCCGCGGTTGCCGCATGCAGATTGGCATCGGCCTGGCGGATATCCGGCCGCCGCTTGGCAAGCTCCGACGGAAACCCGACCGGCACCTCCGGCGGCACCGGCGGCACCGGCTTGGCCGTGGACAGCTCCGCCCGCAGGGCCTGCGGCGGTTCGCCCAACAGCAGGCCCAGCGCGTTCATCAGATGCGCCTCCTCCTGCTCGATGCGCGGGATCTCGGCGGCGACGGTGCTGACCTGGGCCGCGGCATTCGCCACGTCCAGATCCGTGGTCATCCCGCCGGCCGCACGCTGGGCGACGATATCCTGGCTCTGTTTCGCGGTCTTCAGATTGTCGCGCGCGATCTGCAGCCTCTGCTGAGCCCCGCGCAGTTCGATATAGTCGCGCGCTACTTCCGCCAGGCTGGACAGCAGCACCCCGCGCATGGCCTCCTCACTGGCGGTTATCGAGGCATCGGACGATTCGACCGCCCGGCGCACACGGCCCCACAGATCCAGCTCCCACGACGCATCGAGCCCGTACTGATAGGCCTCGAACGGCTCGAACTGGACCCCGGTGACGGCGCCGGAGCCGCCCGGCGTGCCGTTCGCCGCGGTCGAGCCGACGGCATTCTTGCCAAGTTTGGTAAACACGCCCCGGTTGGACGCCTGCTGGCGCACATAGCTGGCATTGCCGTTGATCGTCGGATACTGCGCGGAAGCGACAATGCCCCGTTCCGCCCGCGACTCGTCGATGCGGATCGCCGCGATCCGGACATCGAGGTTCGACCCCGCCACCCGCTCGACCAGCGCGGTCAGCTGCGGATCGCCGAACATCTTCCACCAGGCGGCGTCGATCGGGTCCGAGACGGTCCGGCTGGGGGTCTTCGGCTGCGGCGGACGATCGGTGAACCAGGTGGAAGGCGTGGCAGGCTCGGGGGACACGAAGTCTGGACCCAGGGTGCAACCCGCCAAAAGCCACATCGAAGTCATCAGCAACGCGGGAAACACGCCCGCCTTCTGCCATCGCTGCCTAATCATCATCCCCCGCCGGTCGTAACTCGCGCATGGTGCGCGGGAACGCGCCGCGGGGCCAGATGCGTCCACGGCGCGGCAGCATTGTGCGGAGACCTGCTCGCGAGGCAGGGATGGGGCTCTGTCGCGATCAGTTCACCCCGACCGCGTCGCCCAGCGTGTCGCCGATGCCTTCATGGATCACCAGATCGGCCATCCGGTCCAGCCCCGTCGCGTCGCGGTTGACGATCACCAGCGCCGCGCCGTTCTGCTTGGCGATTTCCGGAAATCCCGCGGCCGGATAGACCACCAACGAGGATCCCGCCACGATGAACAGGTCGGCGGCCAGGGTTTCCGCCTCCGCCCGGCGCATCGCCTCCACCGGCATGGACTGGCCGAAGGATATCGTGGCGGTCTTCACATAGCCGCCGCAGGCCTCGCAATCCGGCGCCTCCCCCGAACGTTCGAACGCGGCCAGGATCGCGTCGACCTCATAGCGCTGGGCGCAGGACAGGCAGGTGGCATAGGTGGAATTGCCGTGCAGCTCGATCACATGGCTGTCGGGCACGCCCGAGGCCTGGTGCAGCCCGTCGATATTCTGGGTGATGACGGAACTCGCCCGCCCCTCGCGGATCAGCCGGGCGACGGCGCGATGGCCGCGATTGGGCTCGGCGGCGCGCATCGTCTGGTCGGTCACGCGCTTGCGCCGCCAGGTTTCTCGCCTGGCCTCGGCCGAGGCCATGAAATCGCGGAAATCGATCGGCGCCATCTTGCTCCACATGCCGCCCGGCGAGCGGAAATCGGGAATGCCCGATTCCGTGCTGATCCCCGCCCCGGTGAAGAAGACAATCCGTTCCGCCTGTGCGATCAGGCGGCGAAGTTCGGAGCTTTCTGGCGACATGGCGCGATCTCCAAGAAGGTCATGGCTCCATCACGGCCTCATGGTGAAGGCCGCCGCCCCCGGCGTCAGCAGCGGCTCGGCCAGGCGGGTAAATTCGCATAGCAGCTTCCGGGTGTCGCGGGGATCGATGATCTCCTCGACCCAGAATGTCTCCGCGGTGCGAAACGGCGAACGCAGCTTGTTCAGCCGGTCCTCGATCTCCGCCAGTTTTTTCGCCGGGTCGGGCGAGTCGGCGATATCCTGGCGGTACGCCGCCTCGATCCCGCCTTCCAGCGGCAGCGACCCCCAATAGCCGGACGGCCAGGCATAGCGCAGCGACAGCCGGCCCATCGGCTGGTGGATGGCGCCGGCCACGCCGAACACATTGCGGATCAGGATGGTGCACCAGGGCACCGTGGTCTGGGTGATCGCCGCCATCGCCCGCACGCCGGCGCGGATGGTCGCCGTCTTCTCCGCCTCCAGCCCGATCAGGAACCCCGGGCAATCCACCATATGCACCACCGGCAGATGGAAGGTCTGCGCCAGATCGACGAAGCGGATCACCTTGGCACAGGCATCGGCCGTCCAGGCGCCGGCATAATGGTACGGATCGCCGGCCATGATCGCGACCGGACGGCCGTCGATCCGCGCCAGGCCGGTGATGATCGGACGGCCGAACATGGCGCCCATCTCGAAGAAGCTGCCGCGGTCCACCAAGGTCTCGATGATCGGGCGCATCTTGTAGACGCGGCGGCGGTCCTTCGGGATCGCCTTGATCAGCGCCTCGTCGCGCCGGTTCGGATCGTCGTTGGATGGCTCCACCGGCGGCGTGGCATGGATCGAGGACGGCAGGTACGACAGGAACCGCCGCGCGCAGGCGAAGGCCTCCTCCTCGGTATCCACGGCATGATCCACCGCGCCGGCCCGGCACTGGATCTCCCAGCCGCCGAGTTCCTGCTTGGTCAGCTTCTGGCCGATGCGCTCCACCACCGGCGGGCCGGCGACGAACATCGCCGACGTGTTTTTGGTCATCACCGAATAATGGCTGGCCGCCAGCCGCGCCGCCCCCAGGCCCGCGACCGAGCCGAGGCCCAGCGCCACCACCGGCACGGTGCCCAGGTTCTGCGCCACCAGATGGTAGCCATAGGAACCGCCGACGCGCCCGGGCAGGTTGGCCCGCCCGGTGGTTTCGATCGTCTTCACCGAACCGCCGCCGCCGGAGCCCTCGATGATGCGGATGATGGGCAGCCGGAATTCCAGCGCCATCTGCTCGGCCATCCAGGTCTTTTCCTTGATGGTGGCGTCCGCCGATCCGCCGCGCACGGTGAAATCGTCGCCGCACACGACCACCGGCCGCCCGCCCACCAGCCCGCGGCCGATGACGCAATTGGCCGGCTGCAGATCGGTCAGCTGGCTGTTGCTGTCGTAGCTGGCCTTGCCGGCAATGGCGCCGATTTCGTGAAAGCTGCCCGGGTCCAGCACGCCATCGATCCGCTCGCGCACCGTCAGCCGGCCGCCGTCGTGCTGGCGCTTGACCTTGTCCTCCCCGCCCATGCGCCGTGCGAGCACCTCGCGCGCGCGAAGTTCGTCGAGTTCGGGTTGCCAGCTCATGTGGTTTTCCGTTTCTACTGTTCTGAACGGCAAAGAGCCGCTAATCCGGCATCGCCGGCGGGTTGGTGACCTCGAACAGTGTCCCGCCGTAATCGGCTTCCGCCGGCAGGCGCAGGAACCGCACCCCAGCTGCCGATTTCTCCATCACCGGCAGCACGGTCACGATTTTCGCCGCGCGCGCCGCCGCAACAGCCGCCTGGGCGGTCGTATGACGGCCGAGCTTTTCCAGGTTCTTCTGCGTCGGGAACACCAGCTTGTAGGTGCCTGCCTCGGTCTCGGCGATCGCCCGCCGCGGCGAGATCCAGATAGAATCGACCGCCTCCTCCCCGTCATGCACCGCGACCTGATCGGGCGGCGCGACGGCGAGGAAGAAATGCGTGTCGAACCGCTTGGGCATGCGTTCCGGCGTGATCCAATGGGCGAACGGCACCAGCGCGTCCGGCGCCAGCACCAGGTCCTCGGCGATCAGGATGTCGGCGAAGCTTTTTTCCCCGGCGGTCATGGCGACGCGCCACGCCTCCTCGATCGACCGCAGCCGCACCGCCGAGATCAGGCACCCCTCCTCGCGCGCGCGGGCGAGCAGAATGCCGCATTCCTCAAAGGTTTCCCGCAGCGCGCCCACGCGCAGCGCCGCCTCCGCGGCGTTCAGGCCGGGCTGCGGCGGAAACAGCATTGGGTTCGCCGCGATCGCGCGATCGCCCGGGTCGACGCTGCCGCCGGGGAACACCAGCGCGCCCGAGGCAAAATCGATCTGATGGTGGCGCACCACCATGAACACTTCCATGCCCTCGCCACTGTCGCGCAGCAGCAGGACGGTGGCCGCCAGCCTCGGTTCGACAACAGTGCGGGGCTCGTTACCCGGATCATTTCCCATGCGCCCAGAAGATCACTCTGGCCGCCGCTCGGCAAGGCCACCGCCATGGCGTCGTGCCGCTACTGCAGCAGATGCGCCAACGCCGATCGCAACGGCCCGCTTGGGGCCGGAAACAGCCCGCCGAACGGCATGTCGAGCACGGTGATCACAAAAATCGCCGAGGCGATCGACACGGCGCCGAGGCAGAGCATGACCCAAACCAGCAGATTGCGCGGCGCGACCAGTCCAAAACTGGCAAATACCAACGCCAACCAGAATACCAGCACCACATAGAAGGGCATAGAGATGGAACTGCGCGCCTCGGCGATCAGCTTCCAACGCCGCTGGGTCAGACGGTCGAGATGATCGAGGCCGCTGTCCATCAGCCGGCGCTGCATTGTGTTCTTCGGTTCCAACTGGCGGATCTTGATGCCGATGTCCGTCAGCATGTTGCCCAGCGCCGGTGTCTCGATGCGGCCATTCGCGGAAGTTTTTGGCAGATCCCGTCGGTAGTAGTTACCAGCGGGCGCTGGCTCATCCGGCCAGGTACTGGCGATGGCCGCCGCGGTATAGCCGCGCAACTCGGCGCGCGCCGCGTCCGCCTCTGGGCCGTACTCCCGCAACAACTGATCGATCTCGATAATCATCGCCCCATAGCCGCGCAAATCGGCGGTGACGCCATCGCGTGAGCTTTTCACCGAAGTGGTCAGCAATCCGAGCACGAGGGCGGCGAACGTCACCAGCATCGTGGTGACCAGACGGACAAGATCGAACGTTTCCGCGTTGCGGTGGCGCTCCGACAGCAGCGGGCGGACATACAGACCGATCGCGCCGCTGGCGATCAGTATCAGAACCAGCAGAAGCGAATTCAGAAGTTGCATCATCACCGAGGAGCCTTACCGGTTCGCCGTTGCTCTGCCGACTATGTCAGAAAATACAGCCGGCCATGTCAGATAAAGCAGGCGGGCCACGCAAACCTGGCCGGTGGCACATCGGCCCCGGCTTCGGCCGCGGGCCAACGGGCTTCAGGGAACGGACGTACTTCCCGCTATGGCATCAGACAGGTGTCGCCATAGCCGAAGGATTGGCGGACGACCGATCCGCTACATCGCTCTATTTTAAGCCAATTCAATAGCGTACAGTTCGTTTGCTGCGAGTCTCTTAACTCGAACGACGAACAACCAGGAGCCCAGTCCATGCGCGCCTTCGTGACCTCACTTTGCCTCGCCGCCAGCCTCCTGCTCAGCGCTGCGGCGCAGGCCCAGACCGCGACGACCACCGCCACGGTAACCGCCACATGCAAGGACGGCACCGCGTTCTCCGGCACGTCCCGCAGTGGCGCCTGCCGCGGCCATGGCGGCGTGCAGGCCTGGGGTGACGCCGCTCCAGCCGCCGCGGCCAAACCGGCAGCCACGGCTCCCGCCGCGCCGGCCACGGCCGCGGCGCCCGCCGCAGCGCCAGCCGCAACAACGCCCGCCCCGAAGGCGGCCAAGACGAAATCCGGCCCAGCGGCCACCGCCGCACCCGGCGGCGGCCCCGGCAAGGTCTGGGTGTCCACCGGCTCGAAGGCCTATCACTGCCAGGGCGACCGCTGGTACGGCACGACAAAGAGCGGCAGCTACATGACCGAGGCCGAAGCCAAGGCAAAGGGCCTGCACGGCCCACGCGGCAAGTCCTGCACGCCGTGATTCTCCGAGCACACGGCTGCCGGCGACCCGGCAGCCGTGAACTCCGTCAAGTCAGATACAGCCCGCCATTCACGTGAAGGGTCTGGCCGGTAACGTAGGCTCCCTCCGGCCCGGCCAGATAACGAACCATGTTGGCGATATCGTCCACGCTGGCCTTGCGTTGCAATGGGATGGTCTGGTCGCCCAGCGTGCTGGGCCGCGCGCCCGCCGCCGCGCCGCGCACCGTGTCCACCGATCCCGGCGCCACGCTGTTGGCGGTGATGCCGTGCGGCGCCAGTTCGATCGCCAGCGCCCGCATCAGCCCTTCCAGCCCGGCCTTGGAGGCGGACACATGGCAGCGGTTCGGCGTGCCGACATGGGTGGAAATCCCCGACAGCGCGATGAACGCGCCGCCGCCGCGCCGGATCATGTGCGGCACCGCCGCCTTGGCCAGAATGAACGCGCCGTCCAGCGCCACCGACAAGATCTCCCGCCACTCGGCCAGCCCCATGTCCAGGAACGGCGTCTGCCGCCGCAGCCCGGCATTGCTGACGAGGATGTCGATCCCGCCCAGCTTCGCCACCGCATCCTCGGTCATGCGCGCCACCGCCGCCGGGTCCGATACATCGGCTATGGCGGCAATGGCGCGGCCGCCGGCGGTCTCGATCTCCGCCACCACGCCATCCAGCGCGGCCTGGTCGCTGCGGCCGTTGACGACGATGGCGGCGCCATCTTGCGCCAGGCGCAGCGCGATGGCGCGGCCGATATTCCTCCCCGCCCCGGTAACCAGCGCGACCTTGCCCTCTAATGCCTTGGACATCTTGATCTCTCCTTATTCAGCCCGTTATTCAGCCATTGGGGGGATGCGGTCCTGCCAGTCCGTCGCGTTCTGCCAGGCCCAGCCGATGCGCAGCGCCATCGCTTCCTCGCCGCCGCGGCAGGTGATCTGCAACGACAGCGGCAGGCCGGAGCCGGAAAACCCGTTGGGCACCGCCAGCGCGCACAGATCGAGAAAATTCACCCAGCGCGTCAGGAAGGCCGGGGTCGTGTTCTGGTCCACCTCCGCCAGCGGAATGGCCGGCGTCATCGTCACCGGCGTCAGCAGCGCGTCCACGTCCGCGATCGCGGCGGCGAATTCCCGCTTCAGCGCCTCACGCTCGGCCAGCGCGTCCAGATACTGGCGCGAAGTAACGGCCGCGCCCGCCCGGATTCTCGGGCGAACGGCTTCGTCCACTTGCGCATCATTGTTGTCGACGATGTCGCCGACCAGCGCATAGGCCTCCGCCGACATGATCCGCCCGGCCAGGCCGCCATAGGCGCGAACGCTGCGCGGCAGGGCCAGGTCGACGATCTCCGCCCCCAGCGCCGCCAGCACATCCAGCGAACGGTCGTAGGCCGCCAGCGTTTCCCGATCCACGCCCTCACGCTCGGCATCCGCCATCCGGGCCAGCCGCAGCCCGGAGACGCCCCGGCGCAACTGCGCCATCGGCTGACTGGCAGGCAGCGCCAGCGTATGCGGGTCGGCGGGATCCGCACCCTGCATCACCTGCAACAGCAGGGCGCAATCCTCCACGCTGCGGGCCATCGGACCCGGCGTATCCAACGTCTGGCTGAGCGGCAGAACGCCGTGGGTGCTGATGCGCCCGATCGTGGTCTTCAGCCCGGTGATCCCGCACCACGCGGCCGGCAGGCGGACCGAACCGCCGGTATCCGTGCCGATCGCGCAGGGCACCATGCGCGCGGCCACCGCGACGCCCGAGCCTGACGACGAGCCGCCAGGCGTGCGGTGGGTGGTAGCGTCCCACGGGTTCCAGGGCGTGCCCATGTGCTGGTTGGTGCCCCAGCCGCCATAGGCGAACTCCACCGTGTGGGTCTTGCCGATCACGATCATGCCGGCGGCGATCAATTTCTTCGCCAGGGTGGCGGTCCGTTCGGCCACCCTGCGCCGCCACACCGCCGAGCCGCCGGTGGCCACCCGGCCCTGCAGTTCCACCAGATCCTTCAGCGCGATGGGGATGCCATGCAGCGGCCCGACTGAATGGCCGGAGCGGATGGCCTTGTCGGCCCCCTCCGCCGCCATCCGCGCCTCGGTGCGGTAGACCTCCACGAAGGCCTGCAATCGCGGCTCCAGCGCGTCGATCCGCTGCAGGCAGGCCTCGACGATGTCGACCGGCGAAAAGCGCCGCGCCGCCAGCCCGTCGGACAGGGCATGGACCGAAAACTGGGACAGATGTGTGCTCACGCGGAACGCCCCCCTTGGCTGATTGGCGGCCGACTATAGGGGGGTGGATGGGGCGCGGCATAGCTGGCAAGCTGACGCCAACAAGCAGCCGGCTTCGCGCCGGAGGGGGAAAGCAGCATGACCGTTCAGACCGTTTCCGGCGCCATCGAACTCGACCAACTCGGCCGCACCTTGATGCACGAGCACCTGTTCATCGCCTTCCCAGGCGCCGAGTACGACCCCTCGGCGGAATTCGATCGCGCCGGGTTCGTCGCCGAGGCAGCCAAGCGCCTGCGCCAGCTGCGCGAGGAACACGGCGTGCGCAGCTTCGTCGACCCCTGCCCGATCGAGCTCGGCCGCGACGCCGGAATGATGGCGGAAATCGCCGAAAAATCCGAAATGAACGTGATCTGCACCACCGGCTTCTATTTCGAGGCAATGGGCTTCCCGGTTTACTGGCGCGCCCGCACCGTCGATGAAATCGCTGAACTCTATATCCGCGAGATCACCCACGGCATCGGCAAGACCGGCGTCAAGGCCGGCGCCATCAAGGTCGCCACCGGCGCGCCGGTCATCACCGAGCTGGAGGAGAAATTCCTCGCCGCCGCCTGCATCGCCCAGAAGGCGACCGGCGTGCCGATCATCACCCACACCCAGGATGGCTACGGCGGGCCGCAGCAGCAGAAGCTGTTCGCCGATGGCGGGGTGGAGCCGCATCGCTGCCTGATCGGCCATTGCTGCGGCAACCCCGATCCGTCGTACCACAAGCAGGTCGTCGATGGCGGGTCCTATATCGGCTTCGACCGGATCGGAATCCTCCGCCTGATGCCGGATGAAACCCGCGCCGACAATCTGGTGAAACTGGTCCGCGCCGGCCATCGCGCCCAGATCATGATGAGCCAGGACCGCCATTGCGGCTGGCTCGGCAAGTTCGCCCGCCAGGTGCCGCCGGAGGAACAGGCGAAGATCGACGCGGCGAAGGCGGCCGGCCAGTGGCCGCCGCCGTACACCTATCTGTTCACCGATTTCGTGCCGATGCTGCGCGAGCGCGGACTGAACGAGCAGGAGATCTTCTCCATCCTCGACGAGAACCCCCGCCGCTTCTTCGCCGGCGAGGCGCTGCCCCCCGCCATGGCGACCTGACGCATGAAGGTCCTGACCACCCTGCCGCAAGCGGATCTGCGCCGGGTCGCGGAAGCCGCGAAACAGGCCGAGGCGGACGGCTACGACGCCGCGATGACGATGGAGAACAAGAACGACCCGTTCCTGGCCCACGCCATCGCCGGCGTGGTGACGGAACGGATGGAGCTCGGCACCTCCGTCGCGATCTCGTTTCCGCGCAGCCCGATGGTTACCGCCAATGTCTGCTGGGATCTGCAGATCGCCTCGCGCGGGCGCTTCGTGCTCGGCATCGGCCCGCAGGTCCGCCCGCATAACGAAAAGCGCTTCTCCGTGCCGTGGACCCCACCGGTGCCGCGGATGCGCGAATACGTGCAGGCTCTGCGGGCGATCTGGACCACCTGGGAGAAGGGCGAGAAGCTGGACTATCGCGGCCAGCACTACACCTTCACCCTGATGCCGCCCTATTTCGTGCCCGCTTCGCAGCACCTGAAGATGGTGCCGATCACGCTCGCCGCCGTCGGGCCGCATTCGCTGCGCCTGGCCGGCGAGGTCGGCGACGGCGTGCGGCTGCATTCCTTCTGCACCCGCGGCTATGTCGACAAGTTCGTGGTGCCGCTGGTGCAGGAAGGCATGGCGAAATCCGGCCGGTCGCTGGAGAATTTCGAGATCACCGGCGGCGGCTTCGTCGCCACCGGCGCGGACGAGGCAACCACCGCGAAGAACTTCGAGTGGGTGCGCACAAGGATCGGCTTCTACGGCTCCACCCCCGGCTACTGGGGCGTTCTGGAAACCCACGGCTACGGCGATCTCGGCCGCGAACTGAACCAGATGTCCAAGCAGGGCAAATGGGCGGAAATGACCGGACGCGTGCCCGACGAACTCGTGCACATCTTCGCCGCCGTCGGCACCCACAAGGAAATCGCGGGCGCGATCGAACAACGCTTCGGCGGTGTCAGCGATGCCATCTCGCTGCGCGGCGATCCCGCCGTGCATGCCCCGGTGCCGCCGGACCTGATCCAGGACATAAAGCGCATCCCGACCCGTTTCACCGGCTACAAGACGGCCTGGTAGAGAGCATATGGCACAGGATATCGGCAGCTTCGATTTCATCGTCACCGGCGCGGGGTCCGCAGGTTGCGTCATGGCGGCCCGGCTGTCGGAGAACGGCAAATACCGCGTGCTGCTGCTGGAAGCCGGCGGCAAGGACAGCTATCCGTGGATCCACATCCCCCTCGGCTACGCCAAGCTGTTCAACAATCCCGCCGTCAACTGGATGTTCGACAGCGAGCCGGAGGAGGAGCTGGAGAACCGCACGATGTACCAGCCGCGCGGCAAGGTGCTCGGCGGCACCAGCTCGATCAACGGCATGATCTATATGCGCGGCACGCCATCCGACTACGACGAATGGCGCCAGCGCGGCTGCGAGGGCTGGAGCTGGGACGACGTGCTGCCGTATTTTAGAAAGGCGGAAGACCAGTCGCGCGGCCCGAGCGAACTGCATGGCGTCGGCGGCCCGCTGCGCGTATCCGACCAGCCGACCCATTGGCCGCTGGCCCAGGCGATGATCGAGGCCAGCAAGCAGGCCGGCCTGCCCGCCAACGACGACTTTAACGGCCCCACCCAGGAAGGCGTCGGCTGGTACCAAACCACCACGCGCGACCGGCGCCGGGGCAGCACTGCGGTCTCGTATCTACGCCCGGCCAAGGGGCGGCGGAATCTGGTCATCGAGACCCGCGCGCACGCAACCAAAATCCTGATCGAGAACGGCCGCGCCATCGGCGTCGAGTTCCAAACGCCGGCCGGCAGGAAATCCGCCCGCGCCAACCTGGAAGTGATCGTTTCCGGCGGCGTCTACGGATCGCCGCAGCTGTTGCTGCTGTCGGGCCTTGGGCCGGCCGCGCAGTTGCAGAACTTCGGCATCCCCGTTGTGCGCGACATGCCCGGCGTCGGCGCCAATCTGCGCGATCATTTCTATCTGCAGGTGATCTACCGCTGTTCCCAGCCGGTCACGGTCAACGATTTCGCCAATAGCTGGCCGAGGAAGATCGCCGGCGCGGTGCAATACGCGCTGAACCGAGGCGGCATGATGGCCGGGAACGGCATGTATTGCGGCGCCTTCGCCCGCAGCGACCCGCGGCTGGAGCGGCCGGATCTGCAGATCAACATGGCCTGCTGGAGCACCGCCGAGCGCACGCGCACCGGTATCCTGCCGCACCCGTTTCCGGGCTTCACCATGAGCCCGGTGCATCTGCGCCCGGACGCGATCGGCCATGTGGCGCTGAAAAGCCCCGACCCGCTGGCTCCGCCATTGATAAAATTCAACTTCTTCAAAACCGACTACGACCGCCAGGCCCTGATCGCCGGCATGCGGTTGATCCGCAAGATCTGCGCCCAGCCGGCACTCGCGCCCTATGTCGGCACCGAGCTCGAGCCCGGCACGCAGGTGCAGACCGACGAGGAATTCATCGCCGACATCCGCCATCGCGGCTATTCCAACCTGCACCCGGTCGGCACCTGCCATATGGGCCACGACACGACGGCGGTGGTGGACCCGCAATTGTGCGTCTACGGCGTGGATGGTTTGCGGGTGGTGGACGCCTCGATCATGCCCAGCATCATCGCCGGCAACACCAACGCACCGACGATCATGATCGCGGAAAAGGCGGCAACGATGGTATTGGAAGCCGCCCGGACCCGCGCGGTAGCGCCGATGGCGGCAGAGTAAGATAAGGGAGCAAGACATGGCCGAACTGGATGATTTTCGCGTCGGCGTCAGAAACTGGCTGGAGGCGAACTGCCCGCCCTTGATGCGCACCCCGATGCCGGAGGATGAAATGGTCGCCGGCGGCAAGACCGCGGTCTATAAATATCCCGAGCAGAAGATCTGGCTCGACCGCATGGCCGAAAAGGGCTGGACCGCGCCCACCTGGCCGAAACAATACGGCGGCGGCGGCCTCACCGAGATGGAAGCCTCGGTGGTGGACGAGGAAATGAAGGACGCTGGACTGCCGCCCGCCGCTGCGCGGCATGGGGCTGACCATGCTGGGGCCGGTGCTGCTGGAATACGGCACGGAGGAGCAGCGCCAGGAGCACCTGCCGAAGATCATCGCGCGGCGAAATCCGCTGGTGCCAGGGCTACAGCGAACCCGGCGCCGGGTCCGATCTGGCCGGCCTGCAAACCCGCGCGGTGCTGCAGGGCGATCACTTCCTGGTCAACGGCCACAAGATCTGGACCACCAACGCGCATTACGCCGACTGGATCTTCTGCCTGGTCCGCACCGATCCGACGGTGCAAAAGCATGACGGCATCTGCTTCCTGCTGATCGACATGGAAGATCCCGGCGTGCGGCCGCGGCCGATCCGGCTGATCTCCGGCGTGTCGGTGTTCTGCGAAACCTTCCTGGAAAACGTCCAGGTGCCGGCGGGAAATCTGGTCGGCGAGATGAACAAGGGCTGGACCATCGCCAAGCGCCTGCTGGAACACGAACGCAAAGGCATCGGCGGCATCGGCGACCGCGCCAAGCGCGAAGTTCGAGATCCGGCCGAGCATCGCCAAACAGCATATGCGGCGAGATCAGACGGCCGCATCGCCGATCCGATCCGTGCGCGACGCCATCGCACGCTACAACATGGACGACCACGCCTTCCAGCTGACCCGCCGCCGGGCCGCGGAGGCAGTCCGAGGCCGGGCAGCCGCCGGGGCCGATTGTCGGCGATGTTCAAATACTACGGCACGGAACTGAACAAGCGCCGCTACGAACTGCATGATCGGCAGCGCCGGCTCCGAGGACTGGGCTGGGAAGGCGAGGAATTCACGCGGGACGAATTGCGGCTCACGCGCGAATGGTTGCGCTCGAAGGCCAACACCATCGAGGGCGGCACGTCCGAGGTGCAGTTGAACATCATCGCCAAGCGCGTGCTTGGCCTGCCGGATTAAGCACGAAGGAATTATCCGCAATGGCCCTGGTGCTTTCCTCCGACGCGCAGATGGTGCGCGACACCGCGCTGGATTTCTTCCCGACGAAGTCGCCGGTCACGGAATTCCGCAAGCTGCGCGACAGCAACGACCCCGACGGCTTCTCCCGCAAGCTGTGGCGGGAAATGGCCGATCTCGGCTGGACCGGCTTCCTGGTGTCCGAGGACCACGGCGGCACCGGCTTCGGCCTGACCGGCCTGGCGCAGGTGATGGAGGCCTCCGGCCGCACCCTGGCCGCGACGCCGCTGATCTCCACCGCGCTGATCGGCGCGCAGTCGCTGCTGGCAACTGGCCGGAACCGCTGACCAGAAGGCCAGATCACCTGCCGCCGACTGGTTGCCGGCGAGACGCTGTTCGCCCTGGCGCTGGAGGAAGGCCCGCATCACGCCCCCGACCCGCATCGCCACCACCGCGACGGGCGCCGGCAGCGGCTACCGTGCTCAACGGCCAGAAGGTCTTCGTGCTGGATGGCCATGTCGCCGACATGCTGATCGTCGCCGCGCGCACCGCGGGCGGCCGCAACGACCGGGCCGGCATCACGCTGTTCCTCGTGCCGGCAAACGCTCCGGGTGTCAGCCGCAAGCGCAACCGATCATGGTCGACAGCCGCAACGCCGCCTCCATCCGCTTCGACAACGTCGCCGTCGGCGCCGATGCCGTGCTCGGTCCGGTCGACGGCGGCGCGGATGTGCTGGAGGCCGTCGCTGGACCGCGCCCGCGCCGGCCTGGCGGCGGAAATGCTCGGCAGCGCCTCGGAGGCCTTCGACCGCACCCTGCAATACCTCAAGGACCGCAAGCAGTTCGGCGTCGCCATCGGCAGCTTCCAGGCGCTGAAGCACCGCGCCGCGCAGATGTTCTGCGAAGTGGAGATCACCCGTTCCGCCGTGCTCGCCGCACCGCCGGCAATGGACGACCGCGCCAACGACGCCGCCGCGCTGGCCAGCCTGGCGAAGGCCAAGGCCAGCGACACGCTGCGCCTGTGCGGCAACGAGGGCGTGCAGATGCATGGCGGCATCGGCATGACCGACGAGCACGAGATCGGCTTCTTCATCAAGCGCGCCCGCGTGGCGCAGGCTACCTTCGGCAATTCCGCCTTCCATCGCGACCGCTACGCCAGCCTGATGGGCTATTGAACCAGGGAGCAACGACCATGAGCGGAATGCGCGGCAACCAGGGTCCCCGCTACCGGCACGTCAGCGACGAGTCCGCGCCGTATGAAACCATCGCGCTGGACAAGCTGACGCCGATCATCGGGGCGGAGATCACCGGCGTTGATTTATCCGCGCCGCTGTCCAACCGCACCCAGGACGAGATCCATCGGGCGCTGGCGGAAAACCTGGTCATCTTCTTCCGCGACCAGCACATCACCCCGCAGCAGCATCTCGCCTTCGGGCGGATGTTCGGCGATCTGCACATCCACCCGGCCGCGCCGCATGAAGACGGCGAGCCGGCCTTGATGAAGATCTACGCCGACAAGGACAGCCCGCGCGCCAACGGCGAAGGCTGGCACTCGGATGTTTCCTGCGACGCCGAGCCGCCGATGGGCAGCATCCTGTATATCAAGCAGACCCCGCCGAAGGGCGGCGACACGCTGTTCGCCAGCATGTACGCCGCGTACGAGGCGCTGTCGGACCGGATGAAAACCTATCTGGACGGCCTGACGGCCTTCCACGACGGCGCCGATGTCTATCGCGGCCTGTATGCGAATTTCGGCGTGGCCGACAAACCCGTCTATCCCAGCGCCGAGCACCCGGTGGTGCGCACCCATCCTGTCACCGGCAAGAAGGCGCTGTACGTAAACCGCGGCTTCACCCGGCGCATCCTTGGCCTGCCGCGCGACGAGAGCGACGCGATCCTGGCCTATCTGTATCAGCACGCCGAAAATCCGCTGTTCCAGTGCCGGTTCCGCTGGAGCAGAACGCCATCGCCTTCTGGGACAACCGCTGCACCCAGCACCGCGCGATGTGGGACTACTGGCCTCACACGCGCTCGGGCAACCGGGTGACGGTGAAGGGCGACCGGCCGGTTTGAAACCTATTTAAGGAACCGGTCTATCCTGCGATAGGCGAACATCCACTTCCCGCCGCGCCGCACCATCTTGTCCGCGTATTCTCCGCCCGAACTGAGTGCCGGGCCATTGGCGCTGTTCAGGATCATGATCCAATTCGATCGCACTTCCGCGGTATCGCCGCTCAACCGGATGAGGATGTTGGTGACGTAATGCACCCGCCGCGGCGGTTCGGCCATGTCCTTGGTGAAGCTGGCCGCCAGATCGGCGATCGCCTTATGGCCGGTTGCCTTGCCGAACGCCGTGTCCCACGTGCCGTCCTCGGTGAACAGCGCGGCCATCCCGGCAAACTGGTAATTGTCGAGTGCATAGCAATACTCGGCCAGCACCTCGCGAATGGCGTCCTTGTCCTCGACCGCGGTCGGCATCGGTTTCTCTCCCCTGGATGTTCAGGATAGCATAGCCGCAAATACCGGGAGGGACAGGCCATGAAGTGGCGCATCGGGGACGTGACGATCACCAAGATCGTGGAGTTGGAAATGACCGGCGGCAGCCGCTTCCTGCTGCCGCAGGCCATCCGCGAGACGCTTGACCACATGGCCTGGCTGCAACCGCATTTCGTCGACGAGAACTGGCGGCTGAAGATGTCCATCCATGCCTTCGTGGTGCAAACACCGACGCACCGCATCATCGTCGATACCTGCCTCGGCAACGACAAGCAGAACCGGCGCATTCCGCACTGGAACAACATGCAGACGGCGTTCCTGTCCGATCTCGCCGCCGCCGGCTATGCGCGCGAAACCATCGACACGGTGCTGTGCACCCATCTGCACGTCGATCATGTCGGCTGGAACACCATGCTGGTGGACGGCAAATGGGTACCCACCTTCCCACGGGCGCGCTACCTGATGGGCCGGATCGAATACGAGCACTGGACCCGCAACAACACCCGCGAGGACATGGCGGCCGTGGTCGATGACAGCATCCGCCCGGTGCACGATGCCGGTCTGGTCGATCTGGTTGACCTCGATCACCGGATCGGCGCGGAGATCTCCCTGGTGCCGAGTTTCGGCCACACGCCCGGCCATGTGTCGGTGCGGATCTCCTCGCGCGGGGAGGAAGCGCTGATAACCGGCGATTTCGCCCATCATCCCTGCCAGTTCGGCCACCCCGAATGGTGCTCCACCGCCGATCACGACCCGGCGATGGCGGAAGCGACGCGGCGCGAATTGCTCGGCCGGCTGGCGGGCACCCCCACCCTGGTCCTCGGCACCCATTTCGCCACGCCCACCGCCGGGCGGATCGAACGCGACGGGGATGCCTTCCGCCTGGCGGTGTAAAGCCTCAGCCGGCATTGCGTGAAACGCCGGTCGCGCCGTAAGTTGGGAACAGAAAAGCATCGAGCCGGAAAGGCCGATGGATCTGGGGGAAATCCGCATGACCGTAGTTTCGCGCCGCACCGTGATGAAAACCGCCGCCGCCGCGGCTGTCCTGCCAGCGATACCACGCGGCGCCGGCGCCGCCGATCCGATCAAGATCGGCATGCCCGTCGCTCTTACCGGTGCGCTCGGCGGCATCGGCGCGCAGATGCGCCAGGCCTGCGAGTTTTGGGCCAAGCAGGTGAACGCCAAGGGCGGACTGCTGGGCCGCCCGGTCGAACTGGTCATCGAGGACACCGCCGCCAACCCCGCCACCACCGTGCGCAAGGCACAGGAAATGGTCGAGCGCGACGGCGTTCGGCTGCTCACCTGCATCGTCGCTTCCAACGAAGCGCTGGCGGTGGTGCCGAAACTGGCAGAGTGGAACACGGTCTTCATCTCCGGCGACAACGGCGACGGGCGGCTGACCGCCGAATCCCTGGTGCCGAACTTCTTCCGCCCGAACACCTCCGGCCCGATGGGCACGCGCGCCGTGGCGCTATGGCTGCGCGATTCACCGCTGAAGAATTTCTACGGTCTCGGCATGGACTACGCCTGGGGCCACAACTCCATGGACGTGTTCGCGGCCCAGACCAAGCGCGCGGGCAAAAATTTCCTCGGCGCGGTGTTCTCGCCCACCGGCACGAAGGATTTCTCCACCTACATCACCAAGATCCGCCAATCCGGCGCGGACGGCGTCTACCTGGTGCTGGCCGGCGACGACAACAACGCCTTCCTCGCCCAGGCCAAGCAGTATCGCCTGGGCGACAAAGTGCAGCTTTTGACCGAGCAGGTCGATGAAATGGGCCTGAACGCGACCGGCGATTCGGCCGTCGGCATGGTCGGCGGCTCGCGCTATACGCCCGGCCTGGACAACCCCGTGAACAAGGCCTTCGTCGCCGCCTGGCAGGCGGAATACAAGCGCCCGCCGCAAATGTTCGAGGGCGACCAGTACCAGTCCTGCATGGTGTTGCAGGCCGGCATCGAAAAGGCCGGCAGCATCGAGGCGGCCAAGCTACGCAAGGCCCTGGAAGGCCTGGCGCTCGACACCGTCAAGGGCCACATCGTCATGCGTGCCTGCGACCATCAGGCGGAACAGCCGGGCTTCGTCGTCCGCGTGGTGAAAAAGCCCGGCATGGAACATCCGGTGCCGGAGGTGATCGCGACCTACCCGGCCGACCGCATCACGCCGCCATGCAACAAGACGGAATACGACGACTGACCCGCCCATGAGCCTGCTGGGGTTTCTGCTGACGCAGTGCCTGAACGCGCTGTCTCAGGCAGCCCTGCTGTTTTTCCTCGGGGTCGGGCTGACGCTGATCTTCGGGATCATGCGGATCGTCAATTTCGCGCACGGCACATTCTTCATGCTGGGCGCATTCCTGGGCTACTCGGCGGTGCGGCTGACCGGCAGTTTCTGGGCCGGGCTGGTGATCGGGCCGCTGGTCGGCGGCGCGATCGGGGCGGCGTTCGAAATGGGGCTGCTGCGCCGGCTGTACCGTCGCGACGACAGCGCGTTCCTGATGGTGACATTCGGGCTGACCCTGGTGCTGGGGGAAATCATCCGGCTGCTCTGGGGCGTGAACGCGCTGCAGGTCGAACTGCCGGACATGTTCGCCGGCATCGTGTTCCTGTTCGACGAGCCCTTCCCGGTCTACCGGCTGTTCCTGATCGGCGCCGGAGCGGTCGTCGCGATCGCCATCTGGCAGTTCCTGGAACGCACGCGCCTCGGCCTGCTGATCCGCGCCACCAGCCAGAACGCCGAGATGGTGCATGCGCTGGGGGTGGACGTGAAGCTGGTGCGGACCGCCATCTTCGGCATCGGCTGCGGCCTGGCCGCGCTCGGCGGCGTGATGGCGGCCCCGCTGGTCACCGCCTCGCTCGGCATGGCCGGCAACGCCATCATCGATGCGTTCGTGATCGTCATCATCGGCGGCATGGGCAGCTTCCTCGGCTCGCTGCTGGCGGCGGTGCTGGTGGCGTTCGTGCAGGTGTTCGGCAATTACTACTTCCCCGATTTCGCCCTGGCCGCGATGTACATGCTGATGCTGCTGGTGCTGGTCATCCGGCCCGGCGGGCTGCTGGGCAAGGAGGCCTGAGTGCGGCTTTATATTTTGGCGGCGGTCAGTCCTGGCCGCCGCGCCGTTTGGCCTGCCGATATTTGCCATGACCCTGCTGACCGAGGCGCTGATCCTCGGCCTGCTGGCGATGAGCCTCGATCTGATGGTCGGCTATACGCGGCTGATCAGCTTCGGCCATGCCGCGGCCTATGGTCTCGGCGCCTACGCTTCCGGCTATCTGCTGCTGCACACCGACCTGCCGCTGCCCTTCGCGGTGCTGGCCGCCGCCCTGCTGGCCGGCGTGGTGGCGATCGGCGTGGCCTGGGTCTGCACCATGGCCACCGGGGTATCGTTCTCCATGCTGACCCTGGCCTTCGCGCAGCTGCTGTATGCGGTGGCGTTCAAATGGACCAGCGTCACCGGCGCCTCCGACGGCCTGGCCGGCATACCCCGCCATCCCGGACCGTTCGGGATCACGGTGTTCGAGACCAAGGACGGCTATTACTATCTTGTGCTGGCCTGCCTGCTCGGCGCCTTCGCGTTCTGCCGGGCGTTGGTGAGCTCGCCGTTCGGCGCGGTGCTGCGCGGCATCCGCGAGAACGAGGCCAAGACCCTGTCGCTCGGCTACAACACGCGCCTGTACAAGATCGCGGTGGTGGCGATGTCCTTCGCGTTCGGCGGACTGGCCGGGGCGCTGTATTCCCCGTTCGCCGGCTTCGCCAATACCGACCTGCTGTTCTGGCTGTTCTCCGGCCAGGTGCTGATCATGGTCATCGTCGGCGGTCAGGGCACGCTGATCGGCCCGATCCTGGGCGCGGCCTTCTTCATGCTGCTGGAGCACGTGCTCAGCGAATACACCGAGTCCTGGGCGCTGTTCTTCGGCCTGATCTTCATCGGCTTCGTCCTGTTCGCGCCGCAGGGCATCTGGGGATTGCTGACGTCGCGGCTGCCCAAGCGGGTCCGGACCTGAGCCGATGGCGTTGCTGGAACTGGACGGGCTGACCAAGCGCTATGGCGGCCTCGTCGCCGTCAACCAGGTGTCCATGCGGGTGGAAGCCGGCGAGGTGCGCGCCGTGATCGGACCGAACGGCGCCGGCAAGACCAGCCTGTTCCACCTGATCACCGGCGTCGTCCGCGCCACCGAGGGCGAGGTGCGGTTCGACGGACGCTCCCTCACCGGCCTGTCCTCCTACCGGATCTGCCAGGCCGGGCTGTCGCGCACGTTCCAGCTCACCGCGCTGTTTCCGGAGATGACGGCGCGGGAGAATGCCCGCACTGTCCGCCCAGGCGCGGCTGGCGCGCCGCTGGCAGCCCTATGGCGGCGGCGGCGGTGTTCGCCGAGGCCGCGCGCCGCGGCGACGAGGCGCTGGAACGCCTCGGCCTGACCGAAATCGCCAACCGCCCCGCCGGCCTGCTGTCGCACGGCGACCAGCGGCTGCTGGAAGTGGCGATGGCGCTGGCGCAGCGTCCGCGCGTGCTGCTGCTGGACGAGCCGACGCAAGGCCTGTCGGTGGAGGAAACCGCTGTCCGCGGTGGAAACCCTGGCCGGCCTGCTGGCCGGCGGGCAGCTGACCGTGCTGCTGGTGGAGCACGACATGGAGGTGGTGTTCCGCCTGCGCGCAGAAGATCACCGTGCTGCACCGGGGCGCAGTGATCGCCGACGACGTGCCGGAAGCGGTGAAGGCCGATGCCAGACGGTGCAGGCCGCCTATCTCGGCGGATACGCGTGATGCTGCGCATCGAAGGCCTGCACACCCATTACGGCGCCAGCCACGTCCTGCAGGGCGTCGACCTGGACGTGCCGCGCGGCCGCATCGGCGCGGTGCTCGGCCGCAACGGCGTCGGCAAGACAACCACCGTGCGCAGCATCATGGGCCTGGTGCCGCCGACCTCCGGGCGGGTGCTGCTGGACGGCCAGGACATCGCCGGCTGGCCGCCGCACCTGGTGGCGCGCGCCGGCGTGGCCTACGTGCCGGAAGGCCGGCTGATCTTCCCCGACCTCACCGTGCTCGAGAACATCCGCGTCGGCGAGCGCAAGCCGGCCAAGGCCTGGCCGGTCGAGCGGCTGCTGGAGCTGTTCCCCTCGCTGCGCGAGCGCGCCGGCAACCGCGGCTCGCAGCTGTCGGGCGGCGAGCAGCAGATGCTGGCGATCGCCCGCGCCCTGGTCAGCGATCCCAAGGTCGTGCTGCTGGACGAACCGAGCCAGGGCCTGGCGCCGCTGGTGGTGCGCGAACTGGCGGCGCGTGATCCGGCGGCTGTGCCAGGAAGGCGTGACCATCCTGCTGATCGAGCAGAACATGAAGCTGGCCGAGGCGGTGGCCGACGAACTGCACATCATGGTCAAGGGCCGCATGGTCTATGCCGCCACGCCCGAAGTGTTCCGGGCCGAGGAAGCGGCCATTCGCAGCCGGTACCTGACTGTCTGAACTCCGTCACAATAAATTCACGGAACCGCCCAATGTCCGCCGGGATTACCCCCTCAGGTAGCCCATCGGCAGAACAGGACATGTGACAGGCAATGACCAGGCAGGACTACGCCAGCAAGCAGGCAGAACTGGATCGCCAATTGAACGATCCGGACATGGCGATGGAACCTGCGAAGATCTGGGCGCTACTGGAGGAGCTTGCCGGCTCCGCTCCAAAAGAACCGGATTATCAGATAGCTATGGATGGTTCCGTAGAGCCGCGAGCAAGAATTCGCGGTTGCCCTCCGGCCCGGTGATCGGGCTCTCCGTCAATTCCCAGCACTTCCCAGCCCGGCAATCCGCGCCCACCAGGCCCGAACCCGCTCGCACACGGCCGCATGCACCGCGGGGTCGCGCACCACACCCTTGCTGCCGACCAGTTCCCGCCCCGCCTCGAATTGCGGCTTTATCAATGCCACCGCCCAGGCGCCGGAGGCGCACAGCGCCAGCGGCGCCGGCAGCAGGGTGGCCAGGCCGATGAAGCTGGCATCGCAGACCAGGGCACCGATCGGATCGGGGATCTCCGCCGCGGTCAGGTGCCGGGCATTGGTCCTTTCGTGCACGACGACGCGCGGATCGCTGCGCAGCTTCCAGGCCAGTTGGCCGTGCCCCACATCCACCGCATGCACCTTGGCCGCGCCGTGCGCCAGCAGCACGTCGGTGAAGCCACCGGTCGACGCGCCGATATCGAGGCAGATCCGTCCCTCGGGCGACAGGCGAGAATGCCTTGAGCGCGTGCTCCAGCTTCAGGCCGCCGCGCGATACCCAGGGGTGGTCCTGGCCACGCACCTCCAGCGGCGCGTCCTCGGCCATGGGATCGCCGGCCTTCTGCACGCGCCGCTCCCCGCTGAAGATTTTTCCCGCAAGAATAAGGGCCTGGGCGCGTGTCCGGCTTTCCACCAACCCACGATCGACCAGCAACTGGTCCGCCCGGCGCTTCGCCATTCAGGCGCGCGCGGCGCCCAGCGTGCCGCCCGCCGCGATCCCGAGCGCCGAGACCGCCGTCTGCACGATATCCTTAGCGGTCAGCCCGGCCTGGATCAGCTGCTTTGCCTGGCTGTCATGGTCGATGAACACGTCCGGCAGCGTCATCGGGCGGATTTTCAGGCCGTTGTCCAGCAGACCCTTCCACGCCAGATGCTGCATCACCGACGACCCGAAGCCGCCCGAGGAACCCTCCTCGATGGTGATCAGAACCTCATGGTGCCGGGCCAGCTGCTCGACCAGCGCCGTATCCAGCGGCTTGGCGAAGCGGGCGTCGGCGACCGTGGCCGACAGGCCGCGCGCCGCCAGTTCGTCCGCCGCCCGCAGCGCATCCGCCAGCCGCGTGCCCAGCGACAGGATCGCCACGCTGGCGCCCTCGCGCAGCATCCGGCCCTTGCCCAGTTGCAGGATCTCGCCGCGCGCCGGCAGCGCGATCCCGGTGCTCTCGCCGCGCGGATAGCGCAGCGCGCTCGGCCGGTCGTCGATCGAGGCCGCGGTCGCCACCATGTGCACCAGCTCCGCCTCGTCCGACGGCGCCATCAGCACCAGGCCGGGCAGGCAGCTCAGATAGGCGATGTCGAAGCTGCCGGCATGCGTCGCGCCGTCATTGCCCACCAGTCCCGCCCGGTCCATCGCGAAGCGCACCGGCAGGCCCTGGATCGCCACGTCATGCACCAGCTGGTCGTAGCCGCGCTGCAGGAACGTCGAGTAGATCGCGCAGAACGGCTTTATCCCCTCCGTCGCCAGCCCCGCCGCGAACGTCACCGCGTGCTGCTCGGCGATGCCGACGTCGAAGGTGCGGTCGGGGAAAACCTTGGCGAACCGGTCCAGGCCCGTGCCGGATGGCATCGCCGCGGTGATCGCCACGATGGCCGGGTCGCGTCTGGCTTCCTCGATCAGCGCGTCGGCGAACACGGTCTGGTAGTTCGGCGGGCCGGGCGGCGCCTTCACCTGCTCGCCGGTGACCACGTTGAACTTCGACACGCTGTGCAGCTTGTCGGCCGAGGCCTCCGCCTGCGCGTAGCCCTTGCCCTTCTGGGTGATCACATGCACCAGGATCGGACCGGTATCGTCGGCCTCGCGCACATTGCGCAGCACCGGCAGCAGGTGATCGAGGTTATGCCCGTCGATCGGGCCGACGTAGTAGAAGCCAAGCTCCTCGAACAGCGTGCCGCCGGTCAGCATGCCGCGGGCGTATTCCTCGGCGCGCAGCGCGGTGCGCTCGATCCCGCGCGGGAAGCGTTTGGCGACCTTCACCGCCAGGTCCCGCAGCCCAAGGAAGCTGCGCGAGGACATCAGCCGCGACAGATAGGCGCTCATCGCGCCCACCGGCGGGGCGATCGACATGTCGTTGTCGTTCAGCACCACGATCAGCCGCGAGCGCAGCGCGCCGGCGTTGTTCATCGCCTCATAGGCCATGCCCGCGCTCATCGAGCCGTCGCCGATCACCGCGATCACGTTGCGATCGTCGGGGGCCAGATTTTGCCGATCCCGCTCGGCAGGGCTCGCCGCCGCGTGGCGCGCCGTCTTCAGGTCCCGCGCCACCGCCATGCCCAGCCCCGCCGAGATCGAGGTCGAGGAATGGGCGGCGCCGAACGGGTCGTACTCGCTCTCCGAACGGCGGGTGAAGCCGGACAGCCCGCCGCCCTGGCGCAGGGTGCGGATGCGGTCCCGCCGGCCGGTCAGGATCTTGTGCGGATAGGCCTGATGCCCGACGTCCCAGATCAGCCGGTCCTTCGGCGTGTCGAACACCGCATGGATCGCCACCGTCAGTTCCACCACGCCCAGCGCCGAGCCCAGATGCCCGCCAGTGACCGAAACCGCGTCGATCGTCTCCGCCCGAAGCTCGTCGGCAACCTGCCGAAGCTGCTCGGGAGAGAAATTGCGCAAATCCGCGGGAATGCGCACATGGTCGAGAAGAGGGGTCTGCGGGGGCATCGGTCAATCCGCCTTTCGCGTCGAGATCGAGCCGTCCTCATGCTCCACGATGGCCGCAACTCGGGCCTCGGCCTCCGCCAACTTGGCCTCGCAATGCCGGCGCAGGGCCGCGCCGCGCTCATAGGCGCCGATGGCGTCCTCCAGCTTCTGCTGGCCGCCCTCCAGGCCCCGCACGATCTGATCCAGCTCCGCCAGCGCGTCCTCGAAGGACAGCGACGCAACCTCTACCGCTTTGGCCGGCCGTTTTGCGTCCGACATGCCAATTCCCCGTCCAATATCCGCCTGATTTGGTAGCCTGTTTCGCGCGGACAAGCCAAGTACCGCGACGTTGCGTGGATCCGCCGAGGCGGGTCCGGCGTGGCCTACCCCGCCCGCATCAGGCTTCGCACATGCGCCGCCACCGCTGCCGCCAGGGCCTGCAGGTCGTAGCCGCCCTCCAGCACCGACACCAGACGCCCGCCCGCGCAGCGATCCGCCACGTCGACCAGCTGGTCGGTGATCCAGGCGAAATCCGCCGTTTCCAGCCGCAACTCGGCAAGTGGGTCGGCCTTGTGCGCATCGAACCCGGCCGAGACGATCACCAGTTCCGGGTCGAACCGCTCCAGCGCCGGCAGGATGACATCCGCCCAGCCCGCCCGGAACTCCGCGCTGCCCGATCCCGGCTTCAGGCCGACATTGACGATATTGTCCGCCACGCCGCGCTCCCAGGCATGTCCAGTGCCGGGATAGCACGGATCCTGGTGGCTGGAGCCGTAGAACAGCCCGGGCTGCTCGGCGAACATCGCCTGGGTGCCGTTGCCGTGATGCACGTCGAAATCCAGCACCGCGACCCGCTTCAGCCCCCAGACCGCCCGCGCATGGGCGGCGGCGATGGCGGCGTTGTTGAACAGGCAGAAGCCCATCGGGCGCGACGGCTCGGCGTGATGCCCGGGCGGGCGGACCGCGGCGAAGGCCGTGCGAACCGCCTTGCCCATGACCAGGTCCACCGCCAGAATCGCTCCGCCGGCGGCGCGCAAGGCGGCATCGGCGCTGCCCGCGCTCATGGAGGTGTCGCCATCGAGCTGCAGCCGGTCACCCGGTTCCGGACGGATCGCCAGGATGGCCTTCACATAGGGTTCGGGATGTACCCGGGCGATCTGCTCGACCGTCGCCAGCGGCGCCTGCTCACGCAGCAGCGGGGCGAACATCTCCTGCTCCAGCCCGGCCAGCACCGCGCGCAGCCGGGCCGGACATTCCGGATGGCCGCGTCCCATGTCGTGATCCAGGCAATCCAGATGGGTGACCAGGGCCGTGGTCATGTCAGGCCTCGCCTGCCTTGCCCCCGGACGATTGGATCTCCGGCGCTTGAGCCTCCGCCGGCTTATCCTCCGCGCGGCGGCGGATCACGAAGCTGAGCACGCCGCCCTCGTCGCTGAACGCCAGCAGGGCATGGCCGGTTTCCCGGCAGAAGGCCCGGAAATCGGCCACCGACGCGCGATCCGTGGCCAGCACGCGCAGCCGCTCGCCCGGCGCCATCACGCGCAGCGCCTTGTTGGCCCGCAATACCGGCAATGGGCAGTTCATGCCCTTCACGTCCAGGACGGTTTCACTCATCGTCATATTGTGGTGCGGCTCCGGTTCCGGAGCAAGCATACGCCTTGAGCAACTGGGCCGCTAAAGCCATGCTGGCGCGATGACGCCAGCATCGCATCGGCATCGACCTCGGCGGAACGAAGATCGAGATCGGCGTGCTTGGCCCGGACGGAGCGCTGGTGCTGCGCCAGCGCATCGCCACGCCACACGGCTATCCGGCGGTTCTGCGGGCGATCGCCAGCCTGGTGCACGACGCGGAACGGGAACTCGGCGTGACGGCGAGCGTGGGTATCGGCATCCCCGGCGTCATCAGCCCGGCGACCGGATTGGTGAAGAACGCCAATTCCAACGCATTGAACGGCCATCCCCTGGATACCGACCTGGCCGAATGTCTGTCGCGCGAGATACGCGTGGAGAACGACGCCAACTGCTTCGCCCTGTCGGAAGCCACCGACGGCGCCGGCGCCGGCCACCGGGTCGTGTTCGGCGTGATCCTCGGCACCGGCTGCGGCGGCGGCATCGTTGTGGACGGCCGTCTCATCCAGGGCCGGCAGCGCATCGCCGGCGAATGGGGCCACATCCCCCTGCCCTGGCCGAGCCTCGAGGAGGTGCCCGGCCTGCCTTGCTGGTGCGGCCGGCACGGCTGTCTGGAAACCGTCCTGTCCGGTCCCGGCCTGGCGCGCGACTGCGACGGTCCCGGCGTATCGGACGCCCACAGTATTCCCGCGCGCGCCGCCGCCGGCGAGCACCGGGCCCAGGAAGCCCTGGACCGCCACGCCGACCGCCTCGCCCGCGGGCTGGCCGTGATCATCAACGTTCTGGACCCCGACGCGATCGTGCTCGGCGGCGGGCTGTCGAACATGGTGCATCTCTACACCGCGGTCCCGCCGCGGCTGTCGACCTATGTGTTCACCGATGTCTGCGACACCCCGGTGCTGCAGAACCGGCACGGCGATTCCTCCGGTGTGCGCGGCGCTGCCTGGCTCTGGCCGGCGGAGGGCTAGTCATGGCCGCGCTGTGTCGCGATTGCGGAACGGTGCCGGCCGACGAGGCCAGAAGCTGCCCGGCCTGCGGGGGGATGCGGATCGTCCGCCACCCTGAACTGTTCGCCCTCGCCATCGCGCATGTCGATTGTGACGCCTTCTACGCCAGCGTGGAAAAGCGCGACCGGCCGGAACTGGCGGGGCGGCCGGTGATCGTCGGCGGCGGCACCCGCGGCGTGGTCTCGGCCGCCTGCTACATCGCCCGGATGCACGGCGTGCGCAGCGCCATGCCGATGTTCAAGGCGCTCGCCGCCTGCCCGGACGCGGTGGTCATCCCACCGGATTTCGGCAAATACACCGAGGCGGCCCGCGCCATTCGCGCCCTGATGGCCGGCCTCACGCCGCTGGTGCAGCCGCTGTCGATCGACGAGGCCGTCCTGGACCTGTCCGGCACGCAGGCGCTGCACGACGCCCCGCCTGCGGCGGTGCTGGCCCGCTTCGCGAGCGCGGTCGAAACCGAAATCGGCGTCACCATCTCGGTCGGGCTGGCGCCGAACCGGCTCCTGGCCAAGATCGCCGCCGGCCGCGACAAGCCGCGCGGCTTCGCGGTAATCGGCGCCGAGGCCCGCGCCCTGCTGGCGCCCGAGCCGGTGCGGCTGCTGCCCGGCATCGGCCCGACGATGGCGCGCAAGCTGGCGGCACGGGGGATCACCCGGCTCGGCCACCTGCAGGCGCTGGACGACCGCAGCGCCTTCAGGCTGTTCGGCGAGGACGGCCCGGGGATGGCGGCGCGCGCCCGGGGCGAGGATATCCGCCGGGTCGATCCCACCCGGGAAACCAAGTCGATCAGCGCCGAGACCACGTTCGACACCGATCTGCGCTCCATCCACGAGCTGGAACGGCATTTGTGGCGCCTGTCGGAAAAGCTTGCCAGACGGCTGAAAGAGAAAGATTTTTCCGCCGGCGGCGTGGTGCTGAAGCTAAAAACGGCGGATTTCGCTCAGCGCACCCGCGCCGCCCGGCTGCCCGGTGCGACGGCGCTGCCGGACCGGCTCTACGACGCCGCCCGGGGATTGCTGGCAAAGGAAGCGGACGGCACCGCCTTCCGCCTCATCGGCATCGGCGCCAGCCCCTTGATGCCCAGCGCGGACGCCGATCTCGGCGACCTCGCGGACACCGAAACCCCGCGCCTGGCGGCAACGCAGAACGCCATCGACACGCTGCGCGCCCGCTTCGGCGACAGCGTGATCCGCAAGGGTCGGTCACTACGATGATCAGGCGGCGGGTGCACCGCCCCAGGCCCACCATCCCGGACGCGCCAGCTTCCGGGCGGCCTCCGCCGCCGCCCGCGCGTCATCGAACAGACCAAAGCAGGTCGCGCCCGATCCGCTCATCCGCGCCAGCCGGCAGCCGGGTATCGACGCTATGGCGGCAATCACGTCCGCGATCACCGGGCACAGGGCGATGGCCGGGGCCTCCAGATCGTTGCCCAGGCCGGACAGTCCGGCCGCCATGCCGGCGGCATCGTGCCAGCGCTCCGGCAGGACGGCCTCCGGTGAAAACCCGCCGTTCCTGGCGCGAAACACCGCCACCGTGGACACCGCCACCCCGGGATTGACCAGCAGCAGCCCGTAGGGCGGCAATCGCGGCGCCGGGTCCAGCAATTCGCCGATGCCCCGCATGCGGGCCGGCCGGCCGGCCAGGCAGACCGGCACATCCGCCCCGAGCGACACCGCGATCCGTGCCAATGCTGCGGGCGGCGGCGCCAGGTTCCAGGCCCGGCACAGCAGCCGCAGGGCCGCGGCCGCGTCGGCCGATCCGCCGCCGATGCCGGAGGCGACCGGCAAATGCTTTTCCAGGGTGAGCCGCGCGCGCGGCTCGATGCCGGCCAGTTCCGCCAGGGCCCGGGCGGCCCGCAGCACCAGGTTATCGGGTTCGGCCGCCAGCGCCCCACCGAACGGCCCCGCCAGGGAGAGCGACAAATCGTCCGCCGCCTGAACGGATAACCGGTCGCCAATGCCGGCAAACACCGCGAGGCTGTCAAGTCGGTGGTAGCCGTCCTCGCGTTTGCCGACCACGCGCAGATACAGATTGACCTTCGCCCGCCCCTCCTCCGAGGCCTGGGCTTCGAGGGCCGAAGCCATCTGGATCGCCATTGCCGCGCTCAGGGCTTGCGGGGCGGCGGGGTCAGCTGCTCGCTGTCCACATCGCGCAGCCTGGCCTCCAGCCGCGCCTTCTCCTCCGGCTCCGGATTGAGCGTCAGCGCCCGGCGCCACTGGAACACAGCCTCCAGCCGGCGTCCGACCGCCCAATACGCCTCGCCCAGATGGCTGTTGATGGTCGGATCCTCCGGCTGCAGGTTCACCGCCTGCTCCAGCAGCACCTCTGCGTCGTCCGCGTGGCCCTGGCGGAACATCACCCAGCCGAGGCTGTCGATGATCGCCGGATCCTTCGGCTCCTGCTGGATCGCCCGCTCGATCATTCGCCGCGCCTCGGGCAGGTTGATGCCCTGATCGGCCCAGGAATAGCCGAGATAGTTCAGCACCGCCGGCTGGTCGGGCGCGAGTTCCAGCGCGCGCTTCAGGTCGGCCTCCGCCAGCGGCCATTGATGCGCCTGTTCATGCGCGACGCCGCGCGAAAAGAACAGCGGCCAGGCCGAGCGGCGCGGCGCGGCCAGCTTCGAAATGGCCTTGTCATACGCGGCGACCGCATCGGCGGGGCGTTTTTCGTTGCGCAGCATGTCGCCTTTCTGCACATCGGGCAGCGGGGAAGCCGGAAAGTCTCGCGACAAGGCATCGAGCTCTCGGAGCGCGATGTCGGTCTGTCCGAGCCGGTCGTGCAGACGGGCACGCTGCAGCCGCACCATCGGGTTCAGTGGATCGCTGGCAGCGACCGGCGCCAGCGCCTGCAGGGCCTGCGTAGGGTGCTTGGTCGCGACATCGATCTCAGCCACGAGGATCCGCGCCTCGGTGAACTCGGGGCGAAGGTCCAGCGCAAGGCGCAGCATGATCAGGGCGAAGTCGTTGGCGTTCTGCTGGCGAAGGGCCGAGGCCAGCGCCAGATAGGCGTCTGCGATACCCTGCAGCGGGGTTGCCACGGTCCGGGCGGTGGCATCCGCGGTCAAACCCGGGACCACCAGCGCCATCTCGTCCTGGCCGTCCGTCAGTTCCGACAGAAACTCCTTGGCCTTGTCCGGCCGCCCCTGGCGGGCTTCCCAACTGGCCATGATCTGCTCCAAGCGCAGATTGTTCGGCGCGAACAGGGTGCGCGCCTGCTTGTAGAACCGCTCGGCGTCATTGGTACGGCCGGCCTGATCGGCGATCAGGGCCATGTGCAGAACGTAGATGCCACGGAAGGTCTTGCCCTCGGCGAACGGGCGCAGCGTCGCCAGCGCCTCGTCGGTCCGTCCGGCACCCTGCTCGCTCCAGGCAACCAGCAGCGGCTGCAGCAATTGCGTCAATCCCTGGCGGGGCATGGCCAGGAAGCGTTGCCGCGCTTCGTCCCACCTGCCCGCGCTCGCATCCACGCCGGCCAGCAGATACTGCGCCTCCTGGTTGTTCGGCAGGCGCCGGGCGAGGGTTACCGCTTCCGGCCGCCCGCTGAGCAGGCTGGAGACGAAGGCGCCCTGCAGCAGTTCCGCGCTGTTGGGATCGCCTTGCAGAGCCCGCAGATAGGCCCCGGCCGCATGTTCCGAGTCGGCCTGCGCGGCGGCGAAGCGCGCGTCCAGATAGGCGCCGGCGACTCCGGCGTAACCGGGCTGCGCGGCATGAGTAGTCTGTCCGGGCGCCATCTCCTGGCGTGCTGCGGCGCAAGCGGGGATCAGGCCTAGACCCAGGAACAGGATGCGGCCGACGGTCGGTATTTTTGGCATGCGGAAATACTACAGCCGCTTCCCGGTCGCTGTCATGCGGCTTGCTGCGATAATCTTGTGCCGCCTGTTGCCGCGGTTGGCTTGCGACCCAAAGGGCGAATGAAATGCAGCGCGGGGGAATGCAGGACCGGCACGCGGGTTGCCCCCGCACCGTGGATCGGGTATCCGCCCGCATCGCATGAAACCGGTCCCGATGACCTCTTCCACTATCCCTCTACCCAATCCTGGCGTGAAGCCGCCGGATGAACTTAGTCTGGCCAAGCCGGATGCCGTGATGGCGTTCGACGCCGACATGTCCTTTGCGGCGCGCAACCGGCTGGCGATCGCCGATATCGTCGAGGGGTCCAAGCTGTGGCGCCTCGCCTGGATGCTTGGCTGGTTCGACATCCGGCTGCGCTACCGCGGCTCGATGCTCGGGCCGTTCTGGCTGACGCTGTCGACGGCGGTGCTGGTCGCCGCGCTGGGCGTGCTTTACTCGACGCTCTTCAAGATGTCGCTGCGCGAGTACCTGCCGTTCCTGGCGATTTCGCAGATCCTGTGGTCGTTCATCTCCACCACCGTCGCGGAAGGCTGCACCTGCTTCACAGCCGTGGATGCCGTGGTGCGCTCGGTCCGCATGCCCTTCGTGCTGCACGCCATGCGCTCGGTGGTCCGCAACGTGGCGGTCATGGCGCATAACCTTGTCGTCATCTTCGCCGTCTATGCCTATTTCGATATGTGGCCCGGCTGGGGAGTTCTCCTGACCCTCCCGGCAATGGTATTCTGGCTGGTCAACGCCCTGGCGATCACCGTGCTGCTGGGCGCGTTCTGCGCCCGCTTCCGCGATGTCGCGCCGATCGTCGGCAGCCTGATGCAGATCATGTTCTTCGTAAGCCCGGTGATCTGGAAACCCGAGCAACTCGGCCCTGAAGCGGCCTATCTGCCACTCAACCCGTTCTATTCGCTATTGGAGATCATGCGCGGCCCGATGCTTGGCACGGACCCCTCCGGAGTGACCTGGCTATCCGCGTGCGTCTACACGCTGCTGCTTTGCGCCGGTACCTGGGCATTCTTCGTGCGCGCCCGTGGCCGCCTGGCCTTCTGGCTGTGAGGCATTCGCCATGAACCCGCACGACAATGCCCGGATCGACGTGGAGAACATCTCGGTCTTTTTTCCGCTGTATCACGGCTCCAGCCGCAGCCTGAAGAAAACCGTCGTCGCGGCCGCCTCAGGGCGTGTGGCGCAGGACCAGTCGCACCGGATCGTCGTGCAGGCGCTGCGCGATCTGTCCTTCTCTCTGACCAGCGGCGACCGGCTCGGCCTGATCGGCGCCAACGGCGCCGGCAAGACCACGCTGTTGCGCGTGCTGGCCGGCATCTACGAGCCGGTGATGGGCCGCATGCGGGTGCAGGGCAGCGTCAATGCCCTGCTGGACCCCAACCTGGGCATGAACATGGACCTCACGGGGCGGGAGAACATCCGCCTGCGCGGGCTGTACAACGGCCTCGGTGCCCCGGCCCTGCGCCGGCTGGAGGAGGACGTGCAGGAATTCGCCGAACTTGGCGATTTCATGGAACTGCCGGTGCGGATCTACAGCTCCGGCATGGTGGTCCGGCTGGGCTTCGCCCTGGCCACCGCGATCCGGCCGCAGATCCTGCTGATGGACGAATGGATCCTGGCCGGCGATGCCATCTTCATCGAGAAGGCGAGGGCGCGGCTGGAGGACATGGTGCGCGGGGCCGAGATCCTGGTGCTGTCCAGCCACAGCACGAAAATCGTGCATTCCTGGTGCACGCGCGTGATGTGGATGAAGGAAGGCCAGGTGGTCGCCGACGGCCCGGCCCGGGAGGTGCTGGAAAGCTATCTGGGGCACCCGCTGCCGGAGCCGACCGAGGACGTCTGATCCGACGCGCCGCGGTCAGGCGGCGCAGCGCTTCTCCCAGCCCTCGATGATCTGGTCTACCCAGGAAACATGCGGCTCGAGCAGCGGCAGGCCGCGCTCGGCGTCCGACAACAGGTCCGGCACCCGGGGCACGGCATCGAAATAGACATAATCGGCTGGCGACAACCGATCCATCGCCAGCACCGTCGGGACGCCGACATAGCGCGGATCGGTCAGGCGGGCCTGCGCTTCCGGCGAGAGCAGGAAATTCGCCACCAGCAGCGCCCCGGCGCGATGCGCGGCGTTGAACGGCACCGCCACGAAGCTGCAATGGCCGACCGTGCCGCCGTCCAGCACATAGGCGCGCGCGGACGGCGGCAGGGTTCCCGCAGCGATGGAAACGACCGCATCGGAAGGATCGAGCGAGACCATCAGCCCGATCTCTCCCGCCTTCATCAGGCCACGCTGCTGAACCTGGCTGCTGGGAAAGACCTTCCCGCCCTGCCAGAGCGCCGGCCGCAACCGATCGTACCAATCCCACAGCGGCGCCGACGCCAGGGCAAAATCGGGCGGTGTCACCGGTTGGCGCAGCATATCCTTGTCGGACACCAGTTCGTTCAGCGCCTGCTCCAGGAATGCCAGGCCGTTTGCATCGCGCACGCCAGGGTGGCTCAGCCGTCCCGGATGGCGCAACGCCCACTCCAGCACGGCGGGAATGCTTCCGGGCGGCTCGTCTCCGTCCCCCATTTCGTGGATGAACACAAGCTGGGCCAGCCGCCAAGGCACCGCATAGCCGTCCAACGGCACCATGCGATCCATTACCGTTGACGGCTTATCGTGCCGCGCCACCCGCCGCGCGCCCGGAAGCAGATCCAGCACCGGACCATCGAGGAGCCGATTTTCACGCATCGCC
This sequence comes from uncultured Alphaproteobacteria bacterium, assembly GCA_963839645.1. Lineage (GTDB taxonomy): Bacteria > Pseudomonadota > Alphaproteobacteria > Acetobacterales > Acetobacteraceae > PALSA-911. The sequence continues at coordinate 73,807 of CAWIVZ010000009.1, forward strand.
GCCAAATTCCGACCTTCAACGCAGACCAGATCGGCCGATCCGTTCCGGGTCTTGCCGGCCGCCCTCTCCGCCGCCACCAGCGCCACCGGCTCTGCAGCGTCGCGCAGCTTCACGTGCCGCAATTGCACGCCGTACTGGACCCGCGCTTGCGCCCCGGCCCAGGCGATAAACGCATTGATGCGTTCATCCCCGCCCCAGGCATGGAAAGCCACCGTCTGGCCGCTTCCCTCGCGCAGGATGTCGGCCCAGCCGGGAACATCATCGTCGCCGGCTGGCGGCACCCCACCGGCCGCCCGAGCCTCGCCGGCGCAACCCAGCACCAGGGCGCCGGAAAGCACGGCCCGCCGGGTCAGGGCGTCCTGTCCGGGAGCGCGCACACCGGGCGAGGAAGGTCGTGCGGGAAACGAACGGGGCCAAACCATGCGCGAGACTACAACAATATCCGCGAGCAGGATATCGCCAGGCAGAATGGATCCGAAGCAATCCGGCGCCAAATAATGGCGCCGGAATTATCCTGAATTATCCTACCGTCTCACGATTACTCTACCCTTCATGTAAGGGTGCAAGGCACAGAAATAATCGAAGTCACCGGCAGCATCGAAACGATGACTGAAGGCCTGGTCGGTGTCCATCGCCGGGGATCGCAGCTTCAGGGCCGGCAGCACGACCACGTGCGGGAATATCGTCATGGTTGGTCCACGTGACGGTCGTGCCAGGCGCGGATCGTGACGCTGGCCGGGGTGAAAGTGAAATTATCGATGCCCACCACGGCCGCAGGACCTTCGCCGATCGCCGCCCTTGCCGCCTCGGCCGACAGCAATCCGGCCGCCAAGCCCGCCCGCGCAAGCGCGCAGCCAGCCCCGCCGGGCGATGCCGCCCGGCCGCGCAAACCCGCTCATGTCGCGCTCCCTCAGCCGGCCAGCGGCGTATCGACGATGGCGAGCGGCGTGTCGTTGCGCACCAGGCTCACCCGCGCCGTGCCCAGCAGCCCCTGCAACTCGCCCGCCGGCACCAGCTTCGGCCCGGGGCTCGGCGCGGTGCCGGGCGCGGGCTGCGGGAAGGCGGTGGAACGCGCGGTATGGAAGGCCACATGCCCCTCGATCTTCTGCATCACCTGATGGATATGGCCGTTCAGCACCGTGACCGAGCCAAAGCGCTTCAGATAGGTCAGCGCCCGCGCCCCGTCCTGCGTGCCCCAGCCCCACTCGGCATAGACCACCCAGAGCGGAATATGCGCGAACACCACGATCGGCGTGCTGGCCGTCTTGCGGGCCAGATCCCGCTCCAGCCATTCCAGCTGTTCCTGGCCAAGATTGCCCATGCCGCCGGCCTTGAGGTCGACCACGTTCACCAGCCCGACGAAATGCACGCCCTGCGCATCGAAGCTGTACCAGCCCTGCCCTTTCGTGCCCTTGCCGAAGCAATTCAGGTAGGACTTGCCGTCATCCTCCAGAATATCGTGCTCGCCGGGAACGTAATGCGTGATCAGCTTCGTCGCTCCGATCAGCTGCGCCCCGGTGTCGAACTCCACCGGCTTGGACAGATGGGTGATGTCTCCGGTGTGGATCATGAAAGCGGGCTTCTCCGCCACCACCCGGTCCAGCGCCGATTTCAGGGTGAAGGTGACGTCCGGGTTGGCCGGCTTGTTGAAACCGAGATGGCTGTCGCTGATCTGCGCGAAGGTGAAGCCCGCCGTTGCCGCCTCGGCAGAGCCGATCAGCCCGGAGCGGGGGATGCCGCCCGCCACGGTCCAGATCATCGCGCTGCCGGCCCAGCTCATGCATTTCAGAAAGCCGCGGCGGTCGATCCCGTCCGGGTCGCGTGTCGCGTCGTCGTTTTCCATTGCCGTGTCCCTCCATCGCAGGTCCGCCCACCGAACCCGTCGGTGTGAATGACCGGGCGGGCGGGCGTTCTATTCCCGGCGGAAAAAGAAATGCCGGCGCGGGAATAAACCGCACGCCGCGGCGGTCTGGTAGAAATGAGGCCTTCCACAGGGATGACAGCGTGGCCCCGGACCCGCGACGGCGACAATTCGAACTGCTGGCCCTGCCGCATCTCGATGCCGCGTTCAACCTCGCCCGCTGGCTGGCCGGCAACACGGCCGACGCGGAGGACATCGTGCAGGACGCCTATCTGCGCGGCTGGCGCTATTTCGACAGTTTCCGCGGCGGCGACATGCGCGTCTGGCTGCTCGCCATCGTGCGCACAGCCTTCCTGACCTGGATGAAGGACAACCGCTCCCCGCGCCTGGTGTTCTTCGCCGAGGAACCCGCCGGCGCCGATGAAACCACCGCCTGGGCCGATAGCCCGCGCGACCCGGAGGCCCTGCTGCTCGACCGCGTGGACAGTGCGGTGCTGGCACGGCTGATGACCGATCTGCCCGGCGAATACCGCGAGGTGCTGCTGCTGCGGGAAATGGAGGATCTGTCCTACCGCGACATCGCCGAGATCACCGGCACGCCCGTCGGCACGGTGATGTCGCGCCTGGCCCGTGCCCGCGCCGCCCTACGGAAACTATGGAAGGCAAGCGGCCATGCGGTGTGACCGGGCCGCCCCCCTGCTGCACCGCCTCGCCGACGGCGAACTGGGCCGCTTCGCTGCCTGGCGCCTGCGCCGCCATCTGGCAAGCTGCCCCTCCTGCGCCTGGCGGTTCGAGGAAATCGGCGCCCTGCGCACCGCCATCCGCACCACCCTGCCCTATCACCGCGCCTCCCCCGCCCTCGCCGCGCGCATCGGCGCGACCCTGCCGCGCGAGGCACACGCCGCGCGGCTCGCCACCCCCAGCCGCTGGCGCCCGCGGCTGCCGGCACTCGGTCTCGGCCTGTCCGGGGCGCTGGCGGGCGTCGCGCTGACCTTGCTGGTGCAGGCAGGAATGTCCGAGCGGCGGGCGGAAACCATCGGCCGCGCCGCGATCGCCGCCCATACCGCCGCGATGACCTCCGGCCATGTGATCGACATCCCGACCAGCGACCGCCACGTGGTGAAACCCTGGCTCTCCGCCCGGCTGGACGTCTCTCCACCCACCGCCGACCTGGCAGCGGAAGGCTTCCCGCTGATCGGCGGCCGCATCGACCGCATCGACGGCCACAAGGCGGCGGTGGTGGTCTACAAGCGCCGCCAGCACGTGATCGACCTCTATGCCTGGAACGCCGGCGACGCGCCCGACGAACCGCCGCGCACCGAGACCCGGCAGGGCTTCAACACCATCTTCTGGCGACAGGGGGGGACGGATCTGGTCGCCGTGTCGGACGTCGCCGCCGGCGAACTGGCGGAGTTCGTGGCGAAGATCGCAGCGGGCGGTTAGGTCCCGCCGCCGCGCAGGATCAGCCGAGCCCGCCCTGGGTCTCGATGAACCGCGCGATCTCCTCCACGCCTACCCCGGCCCGGATATTGGCGAACAGGAACGGCCGCTCGCCGCGCATCTTCTTCGAATCCCGGTCCATCACTTCCAGGCTGGCGCCCACGAACGGCGCCAGGTCGATCTTGTTGATCACCAGCAGGTCGCTGCGGGTGATGCCCGGCCCGCCCTTGCGCGGGATCTTGTCGCCGGCGGAAACGTCGATCACGTAGATCGTCAGGTCCGCCAGTTCCGGGCTGAACGTCGCGGACAGGTTGTCGCCGCCGCTTTCGATCAGGATCACGTCCAGGTCCGGAAACCGCCGGTTCATCTCCGCCACGCCCGCCAGGTTGATCGACGCGTCCTCGCGGATGGCGGTATGCGGGCAGCCGCCGGTTTCGATGCCGAGGATGCGCTCCGGCGGCAGCGAGCCGGCCCGGGTCAGGAACTGCGCGTCCTCCTTGGTGTAGATGTCGTTGGTGATGGCGGCGATGTCGTATGTGCCGCTCAGGCGCTTGCACAGGGCGTCCATCAGCGCCGTCTTGCCGGTGCCGACCGGGCCGCCGACGCCCACACGCAGCGGGCCGTTGCCAGATTTACTCATGAACGAAACAACCTCGTGTACTGGGTTTCATGCCGCATGGCGGCGATGTCGGAACGGAAGGCACAGCCGCCAAGATCGTCGAGCGTGGCGGCGCGGGTTTCCGCGGCGATGCGCAGGATAACCGGCTCCAGCGCCGCCAGCACGCGCAATCCGGCGGTCTGGCCGAGCGGGACCAGGCGCACGGCGGCGGAGATCAGGTTGGCGGCGAAGGTTTCCAGATAGCCCGCGGCCACCGCGTCCTCGGGAATGCCATGTGCGCCGGCCAGGGCGCCGACGGCGACGGGATAGGCGATTTGCTCGCGGCCGATGCGCTCCGCCAGGGCGATCAGCGCCGGCGTATGCCAGGGCGTCGCGGCCGCGACGAACGCGCTGCCCTGGCCAAGGGTTTCAGCCTGCCGCTCCCGCGCCGGGGAGGTTGCCGCCGCCAGTTCGGCGATTTCCGCCAATGTCTCCACATCGTCCGCGCCACTATGCGCGTGGCGCAGCAGGATCGCATCGGACCGGCCCGCACCCTGGCTCAGCACATCCTCCAGCCAGATCCGCAGGGTTTCACCATCCCGGATGTCACCGGCTTCCACCGCCCATTCCAGGCCGTGCGAATAGGCATAGGCGCCGGTCGGGAACGACGGCGACAGCCAAGCCAGCAGCCGCAGGGTCGCGGCCGCGTCAATCATGGGAATGGTCATGGTCGTCGTCATCGCCGTGATGGTGATGCCCTCCCGCATAGGCCCCCGCCTCCGGATCGAACGGTGCCTCAATCGCCTCCACATGGCCGCCCAGGAGTTCTACCATTTCGCCGATCACATGATCCTCGCGGATGCGGATGCGATCACGGATCAGCTGCACCGGCAGATGGCGGTTGCCCAGATGCCAGGCGATGCGGACCAGTTCGGCGTCGCTGTGGGCGTGGATTTCCAACAGTTTTTCGGGCCGCGCGACAACACCCACCACCCCGCCATCTTCCAGCTTCAGCCCGTCGCCATGCCGCAGCCGCACCGCCTGGGGCAGATCCAGCAGCACGTTCCGCCCGCTATCGGTGGTCAGCAGAATACGGCGGCGGAAACGACGGTCGAAATCGATCGAAACCTGATCGACCGCCATCGCCGTGTCCCAGCTTCCGGCCGGCAGGACCTCTTGCGCGCGCATCAGTACAGGAAATACCGCTGCGCCATCGGCAGCACGCTGGCCGGCTCGCAGGTCAGCAGCACGCCGTCCGCGCGCACCTCATAGGTTTCCGGGTCGACCTCGATATTCGGCGTCGCGTCGTTGTGGATCATCGATTTCTTGCCGATCCCGCCACGGGTATTCTCCACCGCCACCAGCCGGCGCCGCAGCCCGAGCTTGCTGCCGATATCGTCCTCCAACGCCGCGCCCGACACGAAGGTCACGCAGGTCGCCGCCATCGCCGCGCCGAAGCCGCCGAACATCGGCCGGTAATGCACCGGCTGCGGCGTCGGGATGGAGGCGTTGGGATCGCCCATCGGCGCCACGCCGATCAGGCCGCCCTTGATCACCAGATCCGGCTTCACGCCGAAGAACGCCGGCGACCAGAGCACCAGATCGGCCAGCTTGCCGGGCTCCACCGAGCCGATCTCATGCGCCAGGCCCTGTGCGATGGCCGGGTTGATGGTGTATTTGGCGATGTAGCGCTTTACCCGATGGTTGTCGTGCTCGGCCGTGTCGCCGGGCAGGGAGCCGCGCTGCTGCTTCATCTTGTGCGCGGTCTGCCAGGTGCGGATCAGCACCTCGCCCACCCGCCCCATCGCCTGGCTGTCCGACGAGATCATCGAAAGCGCACCGAGATCGTGCAGGATATCTTCGGCGGCGATCGTCTCCTTGCGGATGCGGCTTTCCGCGAACGCCACGTCCTCGGGGATGGAACTGTCCAGATGATGGCAGACCATCAGCATGTCCAGATGCTCATCGAGCGTGTTGGTGGTGTAGGGCCGCGTCGGGTTGGTGGAACTCGGCAGCACGTTCGCCAGGCCCGCCACCTTGATGATGTCCGGCGCGTGGCCACCGCCGGCGCCCTCGGTGTGGAAGGCATGGATGGTGCGGCCCTTGAAGGCGGCCACCGTGTCTTCCAGGAAGCCGCTTTCGTTCAGCGTGTCGGTATGGATCATCACCTGCACGTCATGCTTGTCGGCCACCGACAGGCAGCAATCGATCGCCGCCGGGGTGGTGCCCCAATCCTCGTGCAGCTTCAGGCAGGACGCGCCGGCGCGGATCATTTCCTCCAGCGCCGCCGGCTGCGAGGCATTGCCCTTGCCGGCGAAGGCGATGTTCACGCCGATACCCTCCACCGCCTGCAGCATCCGCGCCATGTACCACGGCCCCGGCGTGCAGGTGGTCGCGGAGGTTCCGGTCGCCGGCCCGGTGCCGCCGCCGATCAAGGTGGTGACGCCGGAGGCCAGCGCGTCGTCCACCTGCTGCGGGACAGATGAAATGAATATGGCTGTCGATGCCGCCCGCGGTGAGGATCTTGCCCTCACCGGCGATGATCTCGGTGCCCGGACCGATGATGATGTCCACATTCGGCTGCACATCGGGATTGCCGGCCTTGCCGATTTTGTGGATGCGGCCGTTCAGCAGCGCCACGTCTGCTTTAACGATGCCCCAATGGTCGATGATCAGAGCGTTGGTAATGACGGTGTCCACCGCCCCCTGCGCGTGCGAGGCCTGGGACTGGCCCATGCCGTCGCGGATCACCTTGCCGCCGCCGAAGGTCACTTCCTCGCCATAGGTCGTCAGGTCGCGTTCCACCTGCACCACCAGGCCGGTATCGGCCAGGCGCACGCGGTCGCCGGTGGTGGGGCCGAACATGTCGGCATAGGCACGCCTGGTGATGCGGGCCATCAGCCGAGACTCCCCATGATGTCGCCGCGGAAACCGAAGACCTTCCGGGTGCCTCGATACGGCACCAGCACCACATTCCGGGTCTGGCCTGGCTCGAAGCGCACGGCAGTGCCGGCGGCTATGTCCAGCCGCTTGCCGCGGGCCTGCGCCCGATCGAATGACAGCGCCGGATTGGTTTCGAAGAAATGGTAATGGCTGCCCACCTGGATCGGCCGGTCACCGGTATTCGCAACCGTCAGTTCGGTGCGCTCCAACCCGGTGTTCAACTCGATGTCGGCATCGGACGTCATGATTTCGCCGGGGATCATGGGAGGTTCCTGGGATGGAGAAATGGCCTGGGTGAGCCGTTGACCGGCAAGGATGGTGCCAGGATTCGGACTGGCACCGCAAATGTGAATTGCCCGGTTCTGTATATTCCTGGTATATACAGTTCGTGATCGATTTTTCCCGAAATCGAAGGCTTTCAATGGGACGCCGGCAACAGCCGCAAGAACGCGGACAAGCACGACGTCAGCCAAGGAGAGGCCGAGCAGATGTTCTTCAACGAGCCGTTGCTGGTTCTGGCGGATGAACGCCATAGCGGTGCGGAGCAAAGGTTTCACGCCCTGGGGCATACCGAGGATGGCAGGAACCTGCACGTGACATTCACCTTGCGGGAGGACGGGCGCCTGATCCGGGTCATCTCGGCGCGGGACATGCATCGGAAGGAAAGGACGCGCTATGGCCAAGCCAGCTAAACCCCTGCCGGTATTCACCGGCAAGCCCCTGCCGGCATTCGCCGGGGAAGCCGAGGAGCGGCAGTTCTGGGAAAGCCATGATTCGACGGATTACCTGGACTGGAGCCAGGCCAAGCCGGTGCGCCTGCCGCGCCTGAAGCCAAGCAGCACCGCGGTTTCGCTGCGCCTGCCGGTGCCGCTGCTGGAACGCCTGCGGGTCGCGGCGAACAAGCGCGACGTGCCGTACCAATCGCTGATCAAGACCTGGCTGGCGGAGAAGCTCGACGAGACCTGACATCGGTTCCCGGCGCGCTATCGAATGGGTTCATGCACGGTCACCAGCTTGGTGCCGTCGGGGAAGGTCGCTTCCACCTGCACGTCGTGGATCATCTCGGCGATGCCGTCCATTACCTGGGCGCGGGTGATCACCTGGGCGCCGGTTTCCATCAGGTCGGCGACGCTGCGCCCGTCGCGCGCACCCTCGATGACGTAATCGCAGATCAGCGCCACCGCTTCGGGGTGGTTCAGCTTCACCCCCCGCTCCAGCCGCCGGCGGGCCACCATGGCGGCCATGCTGATCAGCAGCTTGTCCTTCTCTCTCGGCGTGAGATTCATACGCTTTCCCCCTTCAACACAACCAGACGCGCGGCAGCGGGCGTTCCCCGCGCAGCGCCTGCAAACCCGTCACCACCGCCTGACGCAAGGATGCCCCATCGGCGGCCAGAAACCGCGCCACCAGCATGCCATCCCAGGCGCTGGCGCCCCATTCGCCCGGCGCGTCGGCCAGGGCGTCCCGGAAGCCGTCCAGCGCCGCTTCCGCCTCCGGCGCGACATGCAGGAGCGTCGCCATGGCGCGTGCACCGCCGCCGATCGACGGCCGAGCGAGCCTTGCCGCCACTTCCCCCTGCAGCCGCACGGCATCGTGCAACAGCAGGCGGCCGTCGCGGCGGATGCGGATGGTGTCGCGGAAATTCGCCTGGCCGACCTGTTCGCCCATCGCACTGCGGCCGAACACGACCGCCTCTACCCCGAGAAACCAGGCATCTGGCGCCAACTCGATCTCCAGCCGACGATCGAGCGCACAGCGATCGAACAGGATGGTTTCCTGCGGCAGCCATTCCATCGCTCCGCCCGGCGCCACGGCGATGACGGTGCGCACAAGCGCCGGCGCCGCGCCGGGCAGCGCCCGATAGCAGCGTTCCGCCGCCTGTCCGGCAATCGTCGCCCGCGCGCCCTCCCCGATGGTGATGGCGCTGCTCAGCCGGTCCCCCGCCGCGATCCCGCCGGCGGTGTTCAGGCTGACCGCATTGGTCCAGGCGCCACGCTCCGGCCGCGGAAACCGCGCCTTCAGGCAGCCCATTTGCCGCAGCCCATCCAGCACCGTGTCCGCCCCGCGCAGCCGCATCGACAGACGCAGTTCGCCGACGGCACGCTGATGAATGGCGGCTTCAGACGGAGAGGCGGCGTCGTACATCCTGCTCGTCGAGCTCCTCGCGTTTGCCGGACAGCACGACATCGCCGCGATCCATCACAACGATGGTTTGTGCCAGTTCGCGGGCAAAATCGAAATACTGTTCGACCAGCAGGATGGCCATGTCCCCGCGCTGACGCAACAAGGCGATCACGCGGCCGATATCCTTGATGATGCTGGGCTGAATGCCCTCGGTCGGCTCGTCCAGCACCAGCAGACGCGGCTTCATGATCAGCGCGCGCGCAATCGCCAGCTGCTGCTGCTGCCCGCCGGACAGATCGCCGCCGCGGCGGCCGAGCATGGTCTTCAGCACCGGGAACAGCTCATAGGTTTCCTCGGGAATGCGCCGCTCGCGCCGCGGCAGCACCGCGAAGCCGGTCTCCAGATTCTCCTGCACGGTCAGCAGCGGAAAAATGTCTCGCCCCTGCGGCACCCAGGAAATCCCCCGCTTCGCACGTTCATAGATCGGCAGGCGGGAAATGTCCTCGCCCTCCCAGCGGATCGTTCCGGAGGTGATGGGATGCGCCCCGGTGACCGCGCGCAGCAGGCTGGTCTTGCCGACCCCGTTGCGGCCCATGATGCAGGTGACAGCGCCGATTTCCGCGGTCAGGGAAACATTCCGCAGCGCGATGGCGGCGCCGTAATACAGATCGACGTTCTCTACATCCAACATCTCAACGGCCTAAATACACTTCGACGACCCGCGGGTCCTCGCTGACGTGATCGATCGAGCCTTCCGACAGCACCGATCCCTCGTGCAGCACGGTGACCTTCACGTCCAGCGCGCGGACGAAATCCATGTCGTGCTCCACCACCACCACGCTGCGGGTCTTGTTGATCTCGCGCAGAAGATCGGCGGTCTGCGCCGTCTCGGCATCGGTCATCCCGGCGACCGGTTCGTCCACCAGCAGCAGTCGCGGCTCCTGCGCCAGCAGCATGCCGATCTCCAGCCATTGTTTTTGCCCGTGCGACAGGCCGGCGGACTGGCGGCCTCGCACATCGGTCAGGCGGATGGTCTCCAGAATGCCCTCGATCTTCTCCCGCTCATCCACGGTCTCGCGCGCCCAAAGGGAAAAGCGCGGCCGGCGATCGCCGGCCAGCGACAGCAGCAGGTTGTCCCAGACCGTCAGCGGCTCGAACACCGTCGGCTTCTGGAACTTCCGACCGATGCCCAGGTCGGCAATGGCCGGCTCGTCCAGCCGGGTCAGGTCGGTATCCCTGGCGAACATCACCGTGCCGCTGTCCGGCCGGGTCTTGCCGGTGATCACGTCCATCATCGTGGTCTTGCCGGCGCCGTTCGGGCCGATCACCGCGCGCATTTCCCCAGCTTCCAGATACAGCGACAACGCGTTCAGCGCCCGGAAGCCGTCGAACGTGACCGTCACGCCGTCCAGATACAGCAACGTGTCGCCCGTGGAGGTCTGCGCCTCGCTCATCCCGTCACCTCGCTGATTTTTTCCGGCGGCACGGCGGTGGCCGGCTTCGGCCGGCGGACGCGGTCCAGCGCGCCGATCACCCCATTGGGCAGGAACAGCGTGACGAAGATGAACAGCGCCCCCAACGCATACAGCCACAGTTCCGGCAGCGCCCCGGTGAAATAGGTCTTGCCCAGATTGACCAGCACCGCCCCCAGGATCGCCCCCGTCAACGTGCCACGGCCGCCGACCGCGACCCAGATCACCGCCTCGATCGAGTTGGCCGGCGAGAACTCGCCGGGGTTGATGATACCGACCTGCGGCACGTACAGCGCCCCGCCGATGCCCGCCATCACCGCCGATGCCACGAACACCACCAGCTTGTAGGATTCCGGCCGGTAGCCCAGGAACCGCGTGCGGCTTTCGGTATCGCGCACCGCCACCAGCACCTTGCCGAAGCGTGAGCCGACGACGAAGCGGGCGAACAGGAACATCAGGCACAGCATCACCGCCGTCGCCAGCAGCAGCCCGACGCGCGTGGTTTCCGCCTGCAGCGGCATGCCGAGCAGGTCCTTGAAGTCGGTCATGCCGTTGTTGCCGCCGAACCCCATGTCGTTGCGGAAGAATGCCAGCATCAGCGCATAGGTCAGCGCCTGGGTGATGATCGACAGATAGACGCCGGTAACGCGCGAGCGGAACGCCAGCCAGCCGAACACCAGCGCGATCAGCGCGGGCACCAGCACCGCCATCAGCATGGCGAACGGGAACTGGTCAAAGCCATGCCAGTACCAGGGCAGTTCCTTGTAGTTCAGGAACACCATGAAATCCGGCAGCACCGCATTGCCGTAGACCCCGCGCGGGCCGATCTGACGCATCAGATACATGCCCATGGCGTAGCCGCCGAGCGCGAAGAACGCGGCGTGGCCCAGGCTGAGAATGCCCGCGAAGCCCCAAACCATATCCAGCGCCAGCGCCAGCATGGCAAAGCACAGATACTTGCCGGCCAGTGAAACGGCATAGGTCTGCACATGCAGCGCGGAGCCTGGGGCCGTGCCGAGGTTCAGCGCCGCCATCAATGCAGCGCCCCCCAGCACCAGCACCAGCGTGAGGATCGTGGAACGAAGCGGGATCATGCCTCCACCGCCCGGCCCTTGAGCGGGAACATGCCGCGCGGCTTCCTCTGGATGAACAGGATCAGCGCGACCAGCACGACGATCTTCGCCAGCACCGCCCCGGCAACGGGCTCGAGGAACTTGTTGAGGATGCCCAGCGTCAGCGCCCCCACCGCCGTGCCCCACAGATTGCCGACGCCGCCGAACACCACCACCATGAAACTGTCGATGATGTAGCCCTGGCCCAGATTGGGAGACACGTTGTCGATCTGGCTCAGCGCCACGCCCGCCATGCCCGCCACGCCGGAACCAAGGCCGAAGGTCAGCGCGTCGATCCACGGCGTGCGAATGCCCATCGCCGCGGCCATGCGCCGGTTCTGCGTCACCGCCCGCATGCGCAGACCGAGCGAGGTATAGCGCAGCACCGCCATCAACGTGCCCAGCACCAGCACGGCGAACACGATGATGGTCAGCCGGTTATAGGTCAGCGACAGCCCACCCAGTTGCATCGCCCCGCTCATCCAGGAAGGCGTGCCGACCTCCTGGTTGGTCGGGCCGAAGATCGAGCGCACCGCCTGCTGCAACAGCAGCGACAGGCCCCAGGTGGCGAGCAGCGTCTCCAGCGGCCGGCCATACAGCCAGCGGATCAGGCTGCGCTCGATGGCGATGCCGATCGCGCCGGCAACCAGAAAGGCGAGCGGCACGGCAAAGAACAGGCTGGCGCCGAACAGGGCGGGCGCATGGGCACGGATGACCGCTTGAACGACGAAGGTGACGTAGGCGCCGATCATCACCATCTCGCCATGCGCCATGTTGATGACGCCCATCACGCCGAAGGTGATGGCCAGGCCGGTGGCGGCCAGCAAAAGGACCGAGCCCAGGCTGAGGCCGTAATACACGCTCTGCAGCAGGCTCCAGAGTTGCAGCGAGAAATCGATCGACTTCACCGCCGCCGCCGCCGCATCAACCACGGACGGTGGCTGGTTGGTCAGAGTGGACAGCAGCGCCCGCGCATCGATATCCCCGCGATCGCGCAGCACGGCGACGGCTGCCAGGCGGTCGCGTTCGGAGGCATCGCCGGCGGCAAACAGGGCAGCGGCACGCGCCTGCTCCATCGTCCGCTTCACGGCTGCGTCCTTCTCCGCTTCGATCGCGCGGGTCAGCGCCGGAATGCCGGCGGGATCGCGGGACTTGAACACGGCCTCGGCCGCAGTGGCGCGGGTGGCGGCATCCGCGTCGAACAGCCGCAGCGCGCCCAAGGCGGCATCGACCGAGCGGCGGATCGCGTTGTTGACGCGAACGGCGCGCACGCTGCCCGGGTCCGCTTCAGGCTCGCCGGTCATGGCGTCGGCATAGGTGCCGGCCGGGGATTTGATAAGCAACTTCTTGTCGGCGCGCACCATCAACCGGCCATCCTGCAGAGCACCGAGGATGGCGGGGGCGCGCGGGCTGCCCGAGACGCCGAGTGCGTCCACTCCACGCCTGATATCGTCGAAATTCTGTCCAGCCAGCGCCACGACGGCCTCATTGGCGGCATCGTTGGCCCGCGCGGTAACGGGCGCGAGCAGCAGCAGGCATAGCAACAGCGAACGCAACATAACGCTTACCTTCCGCGGCTTGGATGCCGGGCCTGAGGGGAAATCGCCCCAGGCCCGGCTCCTCGCATTCAGCTTGTTATTTCGCGGAACCGCCGCACTTGCCGGTCTTGACGTTGAAGTTGCCGCAGGACATCGGCGAGCGCCAATCGGCGATCAGGTCACGCGAGCCTTCCAGATACGGCGACCATTCGTTGGCAACGATCAGGCCCGGGGTCTGGGAGACAATGTTGAACTGCCCATTGCCCTGGATCTCCCCGATCAGCACCGGCTTGGTGATGTGGTGGTTCGGCATCATTGCCGAATAACCGCCCGAAAGATTGGGCACGGCCACACCGATCATGGCGTCGATCACCTTGGATGGATCGGTCGCTCCGGCCTTCTCCACCGCCTTCACCCACATGTTGAAGCCGATCACATGCGCTTCCATCGGATCGTTGGTGACGCGCTTGGGGTTCTTGGTGAACGCCTGCCACTTGGTTATGAACGCCTTGTTCTCGGGTGTATCGACGCTCATGAAGTAGTTCCACGCAGCGAGGTGACCGATCAGCGGCTTGGTATCGACGCCGGCCAGTTCTTCCTCGCCGACCGAGAACGCCACTACCGGGATGTCGGTCGCCTTGATGCCCTGGTTGCCGAGTTCCTTGTAGAAGGGAACGTTGGCGTCACCGTTGATGGTAGAGACGACGGCGGTCTTCTTGCCGGCGGAGCCGAATTTCTTGATCGTGGCCACGATATTCTGCCAATCCGAATGACCGAACGGCGTGTAGTTGATCATGATGTCCTCGTCCTTGACGCCCTTGGACTTCAGGTAGGCTTCAAGGATCTTGTTGGTGGTGCGCGGATACACATAGTCGGTGCCGGCCAGCACCCAGCGCTGTACCTTCTCGTTTTCCGCCAGGTAATCCACCGCCGGGATCGCCTGCTGGTTCGGCGCAGCGCCGGTGTAGAACACGTTGCGGCTGCTTTCCTCGCCCTGGTACTGGACGGGGTAGAACAGGATGGAATTCAGCTCCTCGAACACCGGCAGAACCGACTTGCGGGATACCGAGGTCCAGCAGCCGAACACCGCGGCGACCTTGTCCACGGAGATCAGCTCACGCGCCTTTTCAGCGAACAGCGGCCAGTTGGAAGCTGGATCGACCACCACCGCCTCCAGCTTCTTGCCGAGCAGCCCGCCCTTCTTGTTCTGCTCCTCGATCAGCATGAGCATAACGTCTTTCAGCGTGGTCTCGCTGATGGCCATCGTGCCCGACAGCGAATGCAGGATGCCGACCTTGATGGTGCCGGCGGCCGCGGCTTGCGCGCGCGCCGGCGTTGCCACCGTGTCGACCGCAGCAGCGGCCACGGCAGCCATTCCGAGCGCTCCCAGCCCCCGTCGCGTGAGCCAATTTTTGCCTGTTGTCATTAGACTTCCCCGTGTTGAACGTAGCGACATGCATCCAAGGTGCCGGGCGCCCACGCATCACGCACGAACGACGTCACCTGAATGCGATCAACGCAAGGCCCGTGCCACCAGCAGGGTTTTTGTGTTTTTCAATGCATTAGATGGCTTTTGGGGGTTGGCGCGCGGTTCTCCCGTGCAAAACGGCGCGAAGCGCATAAACTTTGGGCAAAGTCTGCGCCCAAGCGAGGCAGGCAGAATTTTAGCCCTGTCCAAATCGTGATGGCTCGGAAGTTACTTGAAATAAGGGCACGCTCTGAAGTCGGCCTGCTTCACGCCACCAGATCGCGGTGATTTTCCGGATCCGGGGCTGGCGCAGAGCGTCAGGCAAGCGGAGAGGGTATGGCCCAGGCAGATGGGGCGCATCAGGGTGGACAACAGCAAAACGGGCGGCAACCGATCGGTTGCCGCCCGCCTTACGTAGAGAATTCAGGCGCCGCGAGGATGGCCTGAAGTAATACAGGCCATCCAAACGCTTACCTTGGGCGGTATTAGGCCCGGCGGCGACGCAGCAGGCCGAGGCCGACCAGACCGGCACCCAGCAGAGCGAAGGAAGCCGGCTCCGGCGACGGGGTAACCACCAGGCTGAGCGATGCCGGCTCTTCCAACGAGAAGAATGTGCTGGCACCTGGGGCAATGCCGCCGAAGAAATTCACGTCGAGGCTGTTGATGAGATTGTTGGTGAAGTAGCCGAGCGGGCCACCATAGCCGGTGGTGTCCGGGTTGCCGGCAACCGGGCTGACAGGCATAGGGCATCGATGCCATCACCGTCGAAACCGCCAATATTCGATCCCACGAGATGGAAGCCGGTGATCGTGGAACTGGAGTTGTTGATCACGCCGATCAGCGCATCCTCAATCCCGTCGAAGGTTGACGAAGCGCCGGCCGGGATCGACGTGCTGATCGAGCCGTTTGCGGCGAACGTGATCTCGAGGTTGCAGATGCCAAGCGAGGCGGCCGTGCCAGGAGCGCACACGCTAGTAGCATGAGCCGGCGCGGTGGCCATTGCGATGCCAGCGAGCATGCTGCCGGCAGCCAAAAGGGTAGAAAGCCTCATCGTTTGTCTCCGTATGTGTTGTGCCGGCTCAAGAGGACTTCGGATGCCGGCATTGTTATCGTTCATGCTCTATGCCAGCATTTCCGCAAGCTTCGCAACAAAAAAATACACCTCAAACGGATTTGTTGATCAAACCGAAAATATCCGGGAATCATGCCTATTTTTTCGGTGACCCAGACGGAAACAGCGCCATATCGTCTCATGTCATGGGACTTTTGTAACACGACTCATTGGTCCGGCCAAGTTCGGATTGTATTCGGAGCGAATCCGGCAAGACGCCGCCCGCTCGCGCGGTGGTTCGTGGCTTCCCATAAACCGGGTTCCCTATAATCTGGGCTCCACCCAATCGCTGGAGCGCATTATGAGCCACAATCCTTTCGATCCCAGACTGTTCCGGCCCAATGAGATCGACCCCGAGACAAGCGCGCTGAACGCCGCGATCGTGGCGGCGATGGAGGGCATGCCGGATTGGTGGGATGTCGGCGCCGAGACGGTGCGCGAGGCACGCCGGCAGGGCCGCGGGCCATTCCCGCCGGCGCCGCAATCGCCGCGCGCGGTGATGCGGATGATCGACGGGCCGGATGGCAACAAGATCCCGGTGCGCATCGTCGCGCCCGCCAATCCGCGCGGCATCTATCTCCACATCCACGGCGGCGGCTGGGTGCTGGGTGCCTGCGACCAGCAGGACCCGATGCTGGAACGGATCGCCGACAATGCCGGCCTGGTCTGCGTCAGCGTCGAATACCGCCTGGCGCCGGAGCATCCCTATCCCGCCGGGCCGGATGACTGCGAGGCTGTGGCGCTGTGGCTGGCGAAATCGGGCAAGGCAGAGTTCGGCACCGATATCCTGACCATCGGCGGCGAAAGCGCCGGCGGCCATCTGGCGGCGGTAACGCTGCTGCGAATGCGCGACAAGCACGGCTTCCGCGGCTTTCGCGGCGCCAATCTGGTGTTCGGCGCCTTCGACCTGTCGATGACGCCAAGCCAGCGCCAGTTCGGCGGCACGCGCCTGGTGCTGCGCACCATCGACATCGAAAAGTTCTGCGACGCCTTCCTGCCGCCGGCGTTCGACCGACGCGATCCGGCGATTTCCCCGCTCTACGCGGATCTCGCCGGCCTGTGCCCGGCGCTGTTCACGATCGGCACGTCCGACGCGCTGGTCGACGACACGCTGTTCATGCACGGGCGCTGGATCGCCGCCGGCAATCCGGCCGAACTCGCGGTCTATCCGGGCGGGGCGCACGGCTTCACCATGTTCCCCGGCCAGCTCGCCGATGCGGCGCGGGCACGGATGGACGCGTTTCTGCTCGCCGTCACCTCGGACTGACCGGGCACGAAGCGAAAACCGGCTGTTAATCGCCGGGGTGCAGGTTACGCGCGGGGCGCCTGCCCCGACCGCGATCCAAGAGGGGTGCCCCAGCGTGCAAAATGCCAGCGTGCAAAAAACTGCATTCAGCTGCCTCGGCCGGCGGATCGAACTGTGGACCCATCCGGAACCGGATCATCTGGCGACGTTGATCCGCCGCACCGGGAGCTTCTATGAGCCCGACGTCCTGATGAAGGCGCAGGAAATCCACCTTCCCGGCACCTCCATCGTGGATATCGGCGCGAATATCGGCAACCACACGATCTTCTTCGCCGCCATCCTCGGCGCGAAGGTCATCGCCTTCGAGCCCTACGGCCCCAATTACGAGCTGCTGCGGCTCAATGTCGCCGCCAACGGGCTGGAGGGGCTGGTCGACACCCATCGCGTGGCCCTGGGGGAGCAGGATGGCAGCGGGACCGTTCGAATCGGCGATTCCGGCAATCTCGGCACGGTCGGGCATCCAGCCGGGCGGCGGTGAAATCCCCATTCGCAGCCTGGACGGCATGGAACTGCGAAGGAGCCGGTCGGCCTGATCAAGATCGACGTCGAAGGCGGCGAGGCCGCGGTGCTGGCCGGCGCGCGGCAGACGATCCGCCGCTGGCGCCCCGACATCGTGGTGGAGGCCGACGGGCCGGACCGCTTCCTGGCCACCGCTCGGCAACTGCACGAACTGGGCTACGCCCCGCGCGGGCGATATGCCTGGACGGCCACCTATCTGTTCTCCGCACTCGACCAGGCAGCCCGGATGGACTGCCTGCTCGGCGCGATCGCCCTGGCCGCCTGACGGAGGACGACCTACCCCCGCTTCTCGAATTGGTACGGGCTGGTGCCGGTGATCAGCGGGTCCAGCGACAGGCGATGCTCCAGCGGCGGGAAGGCGCGGGACCGGCAATCCTGCCGGTCGCACAGCCGGCAGGACAGGCCGATGCCGACATGGGCCCGGTCGAGGTCCAGGCCATCGGCATACACCACCTCCGATGCATGCTCGATCGCACAGCCCATCGCCACCACATGCACCGGCGCCGGATCGCCCCAATGCGTGCCGGGATGGGAAACGGTGCGGGCGAAGCACAGAAACGCCGCCCCGTCCGGCAGTTCGGCCACCTGCACCTGCACGCTGCCGGGCGTGGCGAAGGCGGAATGCACCACCCAGCGCGGGCAGGAACCGCCGTAGCGGGCAAACGGAAATCCGGCGGCGGAGAAGCGCTTGGAGACATTGCCGGCTGGGTCCACCACCAGGAAGAAGAACGGCACGCCCCGGCTGCCGCTTTTGCCGTGCGCACCTGGCCGCTGCAGCGTGGACAGCCGGTGGCAGGCCTGCTCGAACGACACACCGAAACGCGCCGCCAACGGCCTCCATGTCGTGGCGCAGCGACGCCGCCGCCCGCTGGAACGGCTGGTAGGGCATCAGCAGCGCGCCCGCGACGTAATTCAGCAGCCCGATGCGGATCAGGGATTCCGCCTCGGGCGATGACGGCGCGGCGCGCTTCAGCTCCGCCTCCACGGCGTCGCGCGCCTCCAGCAGGCCGAGCTGAAAGGCCATGTGGAAGCCCCGGCTTTCCCGCGGCAACGTCTCCGACAGCGCCAGGCTGCGGGCCGCGGGATCGTAACGGCGCAAAGCCCCTTCCAGCGGACCAACCGTAACGCTCAGGCCATGCTCGCGGCGCAGCCGTTCGGCGATGGCGTGGTTGGTTTCCGCCGGCAGCACCGGGCCCAGCGAGGCGGCGATGGCCTCGGCGGCCGCCTCCAGTTCGGCAAAGTAGTTGGAGCGGTCGGTGAACAGGTCCCGAGCCTCCTCGGTCGGCAGCAGGATGCGCCTCCCGGATGGCAAGGCGATGCCGCCGCTGTCCTCGCGCGCCACGCGCCAGGCGCGATACAGCGACAGCACCGCCCGCGCGGCATTCGGCGCGCTGCCGGCCAGGGCGGTGATTTCCGCGTCCGGGATGCTATCCGCCCCCAGCAGCGCATCGGCGAACACCTCGCGCAGGCCGGCCTCGATCTGACGTTCCTCGCTGCCCGACAGCGTGGCGAGATCGACCTGCAGGGTCTCGGCCAGCTTGATCAGAAGCGTGGCGGTAACGGCGCGCTGGTCGTGCTCGATCAGGTTCAGGTAGCTGGCGGAAATGCCGAGACGGGACGCCAGAGCCTGCTGGGAAAGCTCCCGCTCGGTGCGCAGCCGGCGCACGGTCCGGCCAATCAGGGCACGCGCCATCTTTACAGCCTTTACGGATTTACTGCCTTTACGGTGAAGACAGCGACAGGATTGCAGGGTCTTCCGCATAGAAACCACGTGCACTTAGCAGGTGCAATGTGAATTATTGACCCACCGAACGCCAGCACAGGAGACACCCCGATGCGTCCCATGACCGCCCCCACCCAGGCCCCGCAGCGTTTCGCCGGCATGCACCCGCTGCCGGGCCGCGCCGAGACACGCCAGACCCAGGAGGACACGCACCATCCCGACGACTACGACGACGGCCTTGTGCACAATCATAACTGGGCGAGTGCAACCGGCGGGAAGTAAGCGCCCGGCCTCCCGCGCGCCCGCGATGGCACCGCCATCGCGGGCGCTTTTTTTTGCGGATCAGGCCACGATAAGGCCGAGATGCTCGCGCATCGGCTCGAAATCCCGGTCGTCGTGCAGCAATGCGTGACCGTTCTCGATGCAATACGTGCCAATGATCAGATCAGCGGTCTTGCGGATCGTGACGCCGCGGGACCGCAGCGCCCGATAGTGCCGGGCCGCGATCGCCGCCAATGCGTCATCGAGCATATTCAGTACCTGGAACTGCCGCAGTTCGTGTTCCAGCCTGGCCGCATGCGCTTCATCGCGCGCACCGCGCAGCACCTCCAGCAAAATCAGGTCGCCGATACCGACGTCCGCCAGGTTGTCCATCGACCGCAGGAGCGTCACGGGTCTGGAGAGGATGCCACGCAGATGCCCGATCCACACCGAACTGTCGACGATCAGCAATCGAGATCGGTCCGCATCGCGTCCAGATCGCCCTCCCAACCAAGGCCCCGAAGCGCTTCCAAGGCCTGTTTCTGCCGATGCAGCTGGACCAGCCGGCGCAGCGCCTCTTCCACGGTACCGCGCTTCGTGGTCTGGCCGGTCACGGCCATCGCCTCGGCCAATAGCCGGTCGTCGATCTCGATGTTCGTCCGCATGATCCCGAGCCCATGTGTATGAACGACTGAATATATACACCTTCACCCTTGCCGGCAAAGCGAATTCCCTCCCCTGGCCGCATCCCCGCCGCGCCGCTACCATCCGCCGGACCAGCGGGGAGAGTCAGCATGCACAAGATGACGATGGGTAAGCGGTTCGCGTGCCGGTTCGTGCGCTAGGGAGCGGATCGATGCCGGACAGCCACCACGACGCCGCCGCGGCGCAACCGCGGACGACCCGCCTCGCCGACTATCGCCCGCCCGCCTTCCTGGTGGATCAGGCCGACCTGACCTTCGATCTGGATGAAACCGCCACCCACGTCGCCTCCCGCCTGGAGTTACGGCGCAATCCGGCCGCCGCCGATCCGGCCGCGCCGCTGCATCTGGACGGCGACGGCCTGACCCTGGTGCGCGTGGTGCTGAACGGCGAGCCGCTCGGCGCCAACCAGTATCAGCTCGACGCCGGCAACCTGATCATTCCCGGCCTGCCCGATGCCTGCACGCTGGAGATCGAAACCCGCATAAACCCGGCGGCCAACACCGAACTCAGCGGCCTGTATGTTTCCAGGGGCAGCTACTTCACCCAGTGCGAGGCGGAGGGCTTCCGCCGCATCACCTTCTTTCCCGACCGGCCGGACGTGATGGCGCGCTACAGCACCACCATCCACGCCGACAAGACCCGCGTGCCGGTGCTGCTGTCGAACGGCAACCTTGTGGCAACCGGCGACCTGCCGGACGGCCGGCATTTCGCCCGCTGGGAAGACCCGCACCCGAAGCCTGCCTATCTGTTCGCACTGGTCGCCGGGGATCTTGTGGCGCTGAAGGACCGCTTCACCACCCGCTCCGGCCGCGAGGTGGACGCTTGGCATCTGGGTGCGGCCCGGGGACGAAACCGCCTGCGGCCACGCCATGGCGTCGTTGAAAAAATCCATGACCTGGGACGAGGAAGTGTTCGGCCTGGAATACGACCTCGACATCTTCAACATCGCCGCCGTGTCGGACTTCAACATGGGGGCGATGGAGAACAAGGGGCTGAATGTCTTCAACACCAAATACGTGCTGGCGCAGCCGGAAACGGCCACCGACGCCGACTACCAGAACATCGAAGCCATCATCGCGCACGAGTATTTCCACAACTGGACCGGCAACCGCGTCACCTGCCGAGACTGGTTTCAGTTGTCGCTGAAGGAAGGCCTGACGGTCTTTCGCGACCAGGAATTCTCCGCCGACCAGGGCTCGCGCGCGGTGAAGCGGATCGGCGATGTGCGCGGCCTGCGCGCGGCGCAGTTCCGCGAGGATGCCGGGCCGCTGGCGCATCCGGTGCAGCCCGACCGGTATATCGAGATCAACAATTTCTATACCGCGACGATCTACCAGAAGGGCGCGGAGGTCATCCGCATGATGCACACGCTGATCGGCAGGCAGGCGTTCCGCCGCGGCATGGATCTGTATTTCGCCCGCCACGACAACCAGGCGGTCACGATCGACGATTTCGCCCAGGCGATGCAGGATGCCTCCGGCGTGGATCTGTCCGGCTTCAAGCGCTGGTATCATCAGGCCGGCACCCCGGAGGTAGCGGTTTCCGATGCCTATGACCCGGCATCCCGGCGCTACACGCTGACGGTGCGCCAGCACACGCCCGCCAACCCCCGGCCAGCCGGACAAGCAGCCGGTGGTCATCCCGCTGGCGATGGGGCTGCTCGCGCCGGACGGCCAGGAAATGCCCACGCGGCTGGAGGGCGAACCCGCCGCCGTCACCGGAACCCGCGTCCTGCTGGTCACCGAGGCCGAGCAGAGCTTCACCTTCACCGATATGCCGGCGCCGCCGGTTCCCTCGCTGCTGCGCAACTTCTCGGCACCGGTGAAACTATCGGGGGTCTCGCGTGATCGGTTGCGCTTCCTTGCCGCGCATGACAGCGACCCGTTCGTGCGTTGGGAGTCCGGCCAGCAATACGCCGCCGGGCTGCTGCTGGAGATGACGAGGGCGGACCCAGAAGTCGAACCGGGCCTGATCGAGGCCATGGCCGCCTGCCTGGCACAGGCGGACGCAGACCCGGCCTTCGCGGCGGAAACGCTCAGCCTGCCAGGCGAGGCGTTTCTGGCCGATCAGATGAAGGTCGCGGATTTCGACGAAATTCATGCGGCGCGAGACGCGACCCGCGCCGCCATCGGCCGGGCGCTGGCGGAGGAATTTCGCGCGACCTATGACCGGCTGGCCGAAACGGGTGAATATCGGATCGACGGCGCCGCCATCGGCCGTCGGGCGTTGCGCAATATCTGCCTGGCCTATCTGGTGGCAGCCGACATAGCGGGCGCTGTGGCATTAGCAAAAGCGCAGTTCGATGCCGGGCGGAACATGACGGACGTGCTGGCCGCCCTGTCGGTGCTGAACGGCGTCGATTGTCGCGAGCGCAACGATGCCCTGGCCGCGTTCCATGCGGCCTGGCGGGCTGACGAATTGGTATTGGACAAATGGTTCGCCATCCAGGCGGTCTCCCCCCTCCCCGGCACCCTTGCCGCCGTGCGGGCGCTGACCGAACACGAAGACTTCGACTGGAAGAACCCGAACCGGGTGCGCGCGGTGATCGCCAGTTTCGCTTCCGGCAACCAGGTGCGCTTCCATGAAGCCTCCGGCGCCGGCTACCGCTTCCTGGCCGAGACGGTGAAGCGGTTGGACCCGATCAACGGCCAAATCGCCGCCCGGCTGGTGCAGCCCTTGGGGCAGTGGCGGCGCACCGATCCGGGACGCCAAACGGCGATGCGCGCGGCGCTGGCCGACGTTCTGGCGCTGCCCGGGCTGAGCAAGGGCACCTATGAAATGGTTTCCAAAAGCCTGGAGACTTCCGATGCAGGTTGAGACGCTGCTGCCGCTGGGCAAGGTGGACCCCGGCCTGCGCGCGCCCGACGTACCGATGAACATCAATGCGGTGTACGACGACGCGCGCGAACTGGAGCGGCTCGGCTATGACGCGCTGGCGATCGAGGAGTGCAAGGAAGACCCCTATATCGTCGCAGCACTTGCGGCGCAGGCCACCACGCGCCTGAAGCTGGTCACCGCCGTGGCGATCGCCTTTCCGCGTAGCCCGACCTCCACCGCGATGACGGCCTGGACCCTGCAGCGCCTGTCGCGCGGGCGGTTCACCCTGGGGCTCGGCACCCAGGTGCGCGCACATATCGAACGGCGCTACGGCATGACCTCCCACCCGGCCGGGCCGTGGATCCGCGACTACATCCATGCGGTGCGCGCGGTGTGGGATTGCTGGCAGAACGGCACGAAATTGAATTTCGACAGCCCGCACTACAAGCTGAGCCTGATGGTGCCGCTGTTCGATCCCGGCCCGATCGAGCATCCCGACATCCCCATCCACATCGCCACGGTCAACCCGATCATGTGCCGCATCTCCGGCGAATGCGCCGACGGCATGCGCCCGCACCCGGTCTGCACGGCCGAATACATCGAAAAGGTGATGCTGCCGGCGGCACGCGAAGGCGCGGCCAAAAGCCGGGCGCAGTTCGGAAAAATTCGCCGTGGCGATCAAGCCGCTGGTCGCCACCGCGCGCACGGACGAGGAACTGGAAAAGCGCATCCGCGACATCCGCGCCCGCGTGGCCTTCTACTGTTCCACGCCCGGCTATCGCGCCGCGTTCGAATTCCACGGCCTCGGCGATCTGGCCAAGCGCATGAGCGTGCTGTCACGCGAGCAGCGCTGGGAGGAAATGCCGGGGATGATCGACGACGAGGTGCTGAACCTCTACGCCACAATCGGCAGTTTTTCGGAGATCGGCCGCAAGCTGCACGACCGCTACGCCCACGTGGTGACCAACGCGGAGTTCAGCATTCCCGTCGCCTCGGCGGACGACAAGGCAACGCTGGCAGGCCTGATCCGCGACCTGCAGGCCGGCTACAAGACGGCCAGGTATCAGGCGTAGGCCACCCGACCGCCGCCCCGGCGGCGCAGCAGCGAGAAGGCGATGGCGCCGTTGATCAGATTGAAACCGACGCCGTTGGCGAAGGCCGCGCGGTAGGACCCGGTCAGGTCGAAGATCGCCCCCGACATCCAGCCGCCCAGCGCCATGCCCAGCAGCGTCGCCATCAGCACCAGGCCGACGCGGGTGCCGACTTCCCGGGCGGGGAAATATTCCCGCACGATCATCGCATAGCTCGGGATGATGCCGCCCTGGAACAGGCCGAACAGGGCGGAAATGACATAGAGCGAGGTCAGCCCGTTGAACATCAGGTACAGCACCAGCGCCGAACCCTGCAGCACCGAACCGAGCATCAGCGTGCGCAGCCCGCCGATGCGGTCGGCGATCAGGCCGGAGACCAGACGGCTGATGATACCGAAGCCGAGCATCAGCGACAGCATCTCCGCACCTCGGGTCACGCCGTAGCCGAGGTCGCCACAATAGGCGACGATATGCACCTGCGGCATGGACATCGCCACACAGCAGCAAACGCCGGCGACCACCAGCAGGGTCATCAGCGTGTTGGGCGCCAGGCCCAGCCCGCCTTCGCCGTTGCGCAGGATATGGGTGCCGGTGCCGGCCGCCAATGCCGGCGTCTTGCGCCGCAACATCAGCGCCAGCGGCAGCATGGTGGCAAAGCAGAAGACGCCGATGCCGACATGGGTTTGCCGCCAGCCGACGGTCTGGATGAAATGCTGGATGATCGGCGGCCAGACCGTGCCGGCAATGTAGTTGCCGGACGCGCAGATCGACACCGCGATGCCGCGCCGGCGGGTGAACCACATGGATGTGTCGGCCATCAGCGGCCCGAAGGTGGCGGAACAGCCGAACAGCGCGATCAGCACGCCCTGCGCCAGGGCGTATTGCCACAGGTTTTGCGCATACCCGACCGCGACATAGCCGATCCCGAGCATCACCGCGCCGAGCACCACCGGCGCCACCACGCCGAAGCGGTCGGCAAACCGGCCCATCAGCACACCGCCGGCGGCGAAGCCGAACATCGTCAGGGTGAACGGCAACGAGGCGGCGCCGCGATCGACCGCGAATTGCACCTGCGCCGCGGGCAGCGTCACCACGACCGACCACATGCCGACGCCGCCCAGCGTGCTCAACAGCACGGCCGCCGCCAGGCGCAGCCAGGCATAGGTGGAGTCGACCCCGCCATCCCGTCCGGAGCCGGCAATACCTGTTGCTGTCACGGCGTATCCCTCGCGCTTCCAGGCGCGGATTTCCTCGCGCCTCCCGGATCGCAGGCTAGCACGCGACGATTGCCTGTCACCTCGACCGGAGAACAGACCTGCTGTGCGGCTGGCGACGCGGAGAAGAATCCGCGATTCGGATCAGGGCGTGATGTCCACCCGCGCCCAGGTCAGGTCCGGATCGTACAGCGTGATCCCCGCGGCGATCTTCGCCGTGTTGGGTCCCAGATCCTTCTGGAACACGATGCCGTCCTTGTTGACCAGGAAACTCGTGATGCCGGAGGAGCCATAGACCGCGGGCCAGGCGAGCATCGCGTAGCCGCCCACCATCGCGCCGCCGGTTACATAGGATTTCCGTCCGCCCGGTGCGGAGGAGCCTTGGCCCTTCAGAATGCGGAAGAAATAGCCCTGGTAGGGCAACGGCTTGCCAGCCGATCTCGCGCCGGGATAGCCCTCCTCGACCGCCTGGGCGACCAGCGGGGCCAGCGGGCTTTCCGGCTCGCCCGGACCGGGTTGCCAGTACAGCCCGTCATATTTGCCGGCACTGCTGACGATGCGCTCCGCATAGGAGCCGAGGCGGGCGTGATAGGCCTCCTCGGCGTCGACGAAAGCAAGGCTGGTGCGGATGGCGGCGATCTCGTTCCGCCCGATCCGGCGATTGACGATCTCCTGCGTGCCGGCCGCGGCATCGAAATGCCAGCGCCCATTGGCCTGCACGATCGGGATCGGCAGCGGCCAGTCATCCGGGCCGATGATCAGGATGGCGCGGCCATCCGCCTGCTGGGTGATCTGGTGGTGCGCCGCATAGGCATCCAGGAAATGCTTGCGCGCCGTCTCGTCGGCGACCTTGTCGCCGGATTCCAGCAGCTTTTCGCCGCCGGGGCCCATCAGGGCTCGCAGGCCGGCATCATCGTGCCGGCCGAGCACCGCTACCAGGGCATCCACAGCCGCGTCGGCGGTCGGGAAGTCGCTCGGCGCGGCCGCCGCGGCAGGCGGCAAAGGGGCTGCCTGGGTAGCCGCGGGACCGGATAGCAGCAGCATCGCCAGCATCGCGCCGGAAACGCAGCGGGGGAGCCGATTTATGCTCATCATAAAACCCTTCCTCAACGCCGCCTGCCGCCGCCGCCGCCACCGCCACCCCTGCCGCCACCGCCGCCGCCGGCTCTCGCGCCGCCACCACCGCCACCCGCAGCCCTGGCACCACCGCCGCCGCCTTGGGCGGCCCTGGCACCGCCGCCTCGGCCACCACCGGCTCCGGCGCTCCGGCTTTGCGCTCCACGATTGGAATAGGCCGGCGCCTGACGGCCTTCCCCCATGCCGCCCAGGGCTGCCGGCTGCGCCGCGGGACGCGCGGCCGGACGCTGGGCCGGACGCTGGGCCGCGCCACCACCCGTGCCGGGACGGGAAACGTTACCGCCACCGGCGCTCGGTCCGGAAGGACGGCCCGCACCGCCGCCAGGGGCGTTCGGACGATTGACGCCCGCGCCACCACCGGGTGCATTGGGACGATTGGCGCCCGCACCGCCGCCAGGGGCGTTCGGACGATTGGCGCCCGCGCCGCCACCGGGTGCATTGGGACGATTGATCCCGCCCCCACCGGCGGGGCCGCCAGGCGGCTTGGCCGGCCGGTTCACCGCGCTGCCCGGCACCGAAACGCTGGGCCGGCCGATGGCGTTGGCCGGCATGCCATTGCCACGGCTCGGCATGCCTACGGGCCCGGCGGGCGGACGCGCGGCCCGGCCGGCGCCGCCCCCCGCACCTCCTCCGGGACGGTTATAGCCACCGCTGGAAGGCGCCCGCCAATTGGCGTTGTTGATCTGCGTCCGGTTCGCGTTGATGTTGTTGTAGCGATTGACGTTCACGTTCATGCTGCCGGAGCCCCAGTTGGCCCCGCCGACATTCCACAGCGATCCGATCACGGCGGCGCCAGCGGCGAACGCCATGCCGGTGACCAGCGCGCTGCCGAACGCATAGCCGGGAGGCGGCGGCAGATAGACCGGCGGCGTCGCCGGATACGGCCATTCGCCGTAGACCTGGGTCGGGTTGTAGCTCGGCACGTACACCACCTGCGGGTCCGTCGGCTCCACCACGATCACCGGCGGAGCACCCGGCTGGGCCGAGGCGGTCATGGTCACGGTCTGTTGCGGCGTGGTGGTCAGCGAGCCCGCCTTCTGCGCCTGCAGGCGCAGCCGCTGCACGCTGTTGAGCACATCGGCCTGCTGCACGGAGACGGCATAACCGAGCTGCTGCATCCAGTCCGCCTTGTCCGCCATCATCACCACGACCTCCGGGAAGGGTATCAGCGACTTCACGCTGGGATCCCAGTTCTGCGCTTCCAGGGCCTTGGCCAGGGCATCGCCTTTCAGTTCCTTGTTGCCGGGCCCGTCCAGCCAGACCCGCGCCTGCATCACCTGCACGGGATAGGTGGAGGCCATCATGATCTGGGTCAGCAGGGTATCGGGATAGAGCGCGATCGGCGCCATCAGTGCATCGAGCTGCTCCTGGTTGTAGAGGTCGGCCGAATTACCGGCCGGAGCGGGCGTGGCAGCAGCTGGGGCCGGCACCGGCGGCGCGCTCTGCGCTATGACCGGCGCCGGCGCTGCCAGCACCGCCGAGATCAGCACAGCCAGGCTACGGAACGCATATCCGGACATCAGTGACCTCTCCAGACCATCGCGACCACAGCCGCATTATATCGTTGCCTGCACTCAACACTTTCAGGGGCACCCTGACAACCTTTAGCGCGTGGCAACAATGGCCCTGCCCGTCCTCCGCCATCCGCGGGATGGCAAACCAGGCCCAGACTGGCCCCATGGACAGGTTCATGCGAGCAGTCATAGACATCCGCAGCCTACCGCAATCAGATACCCTTCACCGGAGACCGTGCCCGTGCTCAACCGTATCCTGATCACCAATGACGACGGCATCGACGCGCCGGGCCTGGCCGTGATGGAAGCCATCGCCGGAGAACTGGCGCGCGAGGTGTGGGTGGTCGCCCCCGAGCACGACCAGTCCGGCGTCTCCCACGCCGTCAGCCTGCATCACCCGCTGCGCACCTCGCACCAGGGCATCCGCCGCTTCGGGGTGGACGGCACCCCCGGCGACTGCGCCGTTCTGGGCGTCTGCCACCTGATGCCGGAACGGCCGGACCTGATCCTGTCAGGCGTCAATCGCGGCGGCAATCTGGGCATGGAAACAGTGTTTTCCGGCACCGTCGGCGGCGCGATGACCGGCATGCTGCTCGGCATCCCCTCCATCGCCCTCAGCCAGTGCTGGTCCGACAGAGCCAATGTGCCCTGGAACACCGCGCGCCAGCTCGGCGCCCCGGCGATCCGCCAGCTGCTGGAAATCGGCTGGAGCCCGGACACTTGCCTGAACGTCAATTTCCCCGACTGCGCGCCGGAGGCCGCCGGCCCGCTGACACTGGCGCGACAGGGCCTCGGCCTGGTGCAGGGGATGATCGTGGAAACCCGCACCGACCCCCGCGGCATGGAATATCACTGGATCAATTTCCGCCGCGGCCCGCGCCCGCAGGGGCCGGAAAGCGATGCCGACGCGACCCGGGCAGGCCGCGTCGCCGTAACGCCCGTCCGCTTCGACCGCACGGACGAAGCGGCCTACGCAGCACTGACGGGGAAATTGCCCCGTCTGGTCACGTAGTCCGTCATCTAACCGAACAGATGCGCGGTGGTGGTGACACCGGCCAACTGCACATGGGTGCCATCCGTCAGCGCCAGGTTGGCAAAACCACCGCCGACACTCTGGCTCTGCACCGTCACGCCGCCGACCAGGTTCAGCCGGTCGGTGCCGACCCGGAAGCCCTTGATCAGATCGACCGCACCGCCGGCCCCGGCGACGAAGTCGAACTGCACGCCGCTGCCCCATCCCGCCACCTGCACGGTGGTATTGCCGGTGCCGAAGGTCACGTCACCACCCGCCGGATTGAGGGTCAGGTTCGACGTGCCGGATCCGCCGATGAACCGGGTGGCGCCGTTGCCGCCAGAGGCGCTCAGACTGCCTGATCCGCCGGTCAGATAGAGCGACCCGCTACTCGCCGTGACAACCGCGCTGCCGGAGCCGCCGATGAACGTCAACGCGCCCGCGCCACCATTGATGTTCGCGCTGCCCGATCCGCCATGGACGGTTTGCACATGGCCGGCCGTCCAATCGTTGTTGATCACGGTCAGCGAACCCGACCCGCCCCAAATCTGCGTGTTCGCGGCGGTGATCGTCACCGTGTCGGCACCGGAACCGGCGTTGATCACGTCGCTGCCATGAGAATAAACCGAGGCCGGGCCACTGGTGAGCGTCACCGCGGTCGAGCTGCCCGACTGTGTCGTAACCGACAACGCCCTGCCCGTGCCGCCGACCACCCCGGCGGATCCGCCTACAAGCGTCGCGCTGGCCGCATAAATCCCGGAGCCTATGGAGAATTGCACAGACGCACCGGTCTCCTGCACGTTGGTCAGGGAACCCGCGTTGATCGTCGCGTTGGCGCCGGCCGTCACAGTGACCTTATCATTGCCCACGCCGTTGAGCGTGTCGGTGCCGCTGAACGTGATCGTGCTGCTGCCGCTGCTGCCGTTCACAATCGAATTGCCGTGAACGGTGATCGACTGGTTCCCGCTGCCACCATTGATCACGTCGGTCCCCCAGCTGTTGACCACGTTCGCGCCGGTCATCGACAGCAGGTTCGAGGAGCCTGCCAGCGTCGTGATGGTATTGGCGCCGCTCGTGGCACTGGCCATGTAGGTCAGCCCGCCCGATCCGCCGATGATGGTCTCACGCGCGCCACCATTCACGGTCAGCCGCCCGGTCCCGCCGATCAGCGTGACATTGCCGAGTTGCATCTCGACCGTGCTGGCCAGCCCGCCACCGTAATAGGTGACGCTGCCGCCATCGCCGGCAATCAGATAGTCACCGCCGTTGCCATACAGCTTCGCCCCGCTGTTGCCATGGTTATACAGCGACAACACCCCGGTCCCGGCATAGACGGTCGCCTTGCCCGAGACGATGACGGTATCGTTGCCCGAACCGGCATAGATCATATCGCTGCCGTAGCTGGTGAGCAAAACTTTGCCGACACCGAGACGAACCGTCGCGCCCACGACCGACGCTGCGGTGGTGATGGTCGTCTGCCCGCTATAGACCTTCGCGATCACGCCCCCGCCGACGATCGAGACGGCTTCCTCGGCGCCGCCCTGAAAGACGTCGAACGACGTCATGCCGCCGTTGGTCTGCACGGCCAGATAACCGTATGCCCCGTTGACCGTGACGTCGGCGGTGACGCCTACATTGACCACCGTGCTGCCGCCATGGCCGGTGATGGCCGCTGTGCCCGTCACGGTCCATTGATTGGCGCCGAACCCGTCGTCGATGGTCGCGTTGCCTCCGACCTGCGCCGAAATATTGCCGGCCCCGGCGACAATGCGGTCGGTTCCCTCGCTGTCGATGGTGTCCTTCCCGCTGAGATGGAGCGTGTTGACGGAGCCCGCGACGGTGCCGATCAGATTGCCCCCGGATGGCGGAACCTCCGTGTAGTTCATGCCGCCGGACCCGCCGATGGCGGTCACATGGCCGCCGATCGCGGTCGCCGTAAGATGTCCTGCCCCACCCACGACCGCCGTCAACGTTCCGCTCAGGGTAACCGTATGAGGCAGCGCATCGGTGATCACCAGCGAGCTGCCCGGCAACACGCCGGTCAGGGTGGAATCCGGCAGGGAGGCGCCGGAACCGTCGATGTTACCCGTCTCGACCGCCGGCCCCCTGGCGATGTTGGCAGCGGGGATAGCGGCAAACTGATTGCCGCTGATGGTGGCGCTGAAGGGGGTCTGGTTGAGCACCGCCACGGTCGAACTGGTCCGATCGTTGACGAAGCTGTTGCCGGTCACCGTCAGGGACGACCCCGCATAAGGGATGCCCTCGCCGCCAAAATGGACCATATTGGATTGTTGCGAGTTAGGGCCTTTTTCGATCAGATTGTTCTTGATCAGGTCCACCCCGCCATTCGGCAAATCGATGCTGTAGCTCGCGGTACCTGTCGGCCCATCCCGGAAGATGTTGTTCTCGATATCGTTGATCAGCGCGCGGCTCTTGAACTCGTGCCCAACTACCGCCTTCTCAAAAATACTATTGGTAGCCGTTAGTTTCGCAACCGCGCCGATATACAGATTATGCGTGTAACCGGTGCCGGACCCGTTGCCCGAGAACAGGCTATGGTCGATGGTGACGGTATTGGTCAATCCGGCAATCACCGGATTGCCCATCACACCGTTCTGGTTGCCGATGAACGCATCGTTGATCAGCACCATCTGTCCGCCCTCGTAGCGAATGCCGGCGCCGTTGCCGCCGTTTGCCGCGGAAATGGCAACACCGGAAAAGGACAGGTTCTTGATCGTCACGTCGTTGTCGACGACCAGGATACCCTTGCTGTTCGGCGGCGGAATCGTCGCCACCATCTTGACCATCCCGCCCATGCCCTCGATCGTGATCTTGTGGGTTATGGTCGCGAAATCGTTGGTGTAGGTGCCAGCGTCCACGCGAATCACGTCGCCATCCGCCGAGGCGGCGATCGCCGCGGATAGCGTCGCATACTGCTTGCCGACCCCGACCGTCAGGACATGTGTGCCGGCTGGCAGCACGGCATTCACGACGCCGGTTAAACCCGGCGTGCCTGAGTAGGATACAGTCATGCGCATTCCCTTCGATAATTCGACCAAGTCATTTCCGGCACACCGGAACATCCAGCTCGAATTGTTATTGATAAGTCCATACGCGGATGTTTTGATTATTTCCGCTACCCATGACACTGATAATATGAACGGGCATTGGAAGTCCATGACCCGTCACGATCACATTAATTTGAATAGAATCTACGTGCGCAATATATTTTGGAATGCATGTTTTATTCAGTTTTGATGATTGTTTATCAATATTGATATGGTTCGGTTGGCCGGCATAAAATTCATCCTGTTCATCCGGACCGCCGGTGCAGGCAATCCAGCCATCACGGTAAATTCACGCAATTCCGGGTTTGCCGAGCCCGGGAAGCTTTCACCTGACATGCCGCCGCCATGAACGGACCATTGCCTTGCCCGCACGCTCCCTCGGCGACACACTTGTCGACCGGGAACTTACCTCCGCTCTGCCATCCGCGCCGACACGGTTCACACATAGTCAATCGGAATTATCCAATGCCCGCATCCGCCCCGGCGCTCGCCAGCCAGATGGCCCAACGGATCTGCGCTTTCGACCGCCAGCAGCTCACGCCGAGAGCATTGGCCTGCGCGCGAACCGCGATCATCGACACCATCGGCGTCACCCTCGCCGGCCATGCCGAACCCTGCACCGATATCGTTCGGCGGGTTCCCGGCATCGGGTCCGCAGCGGGCCCGGCCCTCGTGTTCTCCAGCCGGCAGCGCACCAGCGCGCTCGATGCCACGATGATCAATGGCTGCGCGTCCCACGCGCTCGACTATGATGATTTCTCCGGCGTGATGGGCGGACACCAGTCGGTGCCGCTGGTGGCGCTGCTGTTCGCGCTGGGCGAAGACCGCGCCGCGTCAGGAATACAGATCCTGCTCGCCTACACCGCTGGCGTGGAAACCGAGATCCGGCTCGCGCGCGCGGTGAACTTTCATCACTACGACAAGGGCTGGCACCCCACGGCCACGCTCGGCACCATCGGCGCCGCCGCATCGGCCGCGCATCTGCTGGGCCTGGACGAAGCGCACACGGCCACGGCTCTGGCCATCGCCGCCTCTCTCGCCGGTGGCCTCAAGGCCAATTTCGGCACCATGGTGAAGCCGCTGCATGTCGGCCAGAGCGCGCGCAACGGCCTGTTCGCGGCCCTGCTGGCCGAAGGCGGCTTTGATGCCAACCCGCAGGCCTTCGAGCACCACCAGGGTTTTTTCAATGTGTTCAATGGCCCCGGCACATACGACGCGACGAAACTGCTGGAAGACTGGGGAGCGCCGCTGGAGATCGAGCAACCCTCCATCGCGCTGAAGCAGTTCCCCTGCTGCGGCAGCACCCACCCGGCCATCTCCGCCATGCTGGACCTGGTGCGCGCCGAGGACATCCGCCCCGCCGAGGTGGCCGCGATCGAGGTGCTGCCGCATGGCCGGCGGCTGCGCCACACGAACAACCCCGATCCGCGAACCGCGCTGGAAGCGAAGTTCAGCCATCAATACGTCATCGCCCGCGCCCTGCTCGACCGGGCGGTGCGGCTGAAGGATTTCGAGCACGACGCCCATCTCGACCCGGCCATCCGCGACCTGCTGCCGCGCATATCGGCCCGCCCGCATCCGGATATGGCCGATGACAGCGCGCAGCAATGGGGCGCGGAAGTGATCGTGACGCTGAACGGCGGCCGACAGGTATCGCGCCGTGTCGACGATCTGATCGGCCGTGGCGGCGACAACGCCATGACCCGCGACGAACTATGGGAGAAGTTCAGCGACTGCGCCGAACGAAGCCTGCCGCACGGCCAGATCGCCCCGCTGTTCGACCGCCTCGGCGCGCTGGAAACGGAGGCGGATATCCGCGAAACGGTAAAGCTGCTCGAAGGCGCGTCCAATTAGGGCCTCGGCCGTTGGCGGTCACTGCACCAGCGGACCGGAAGCGGCCTCCATCGCCACACCGTCGATTTTGGCCCGACCGGCCAGCACGCGCAGGTACTGGCTGACGGCGCGCTGCCAGGCATGCGTCGCCAGATGACGCTCGATCTGCCCCGCCACCGTCTCGAACGGCAGGTCCTGGCCGAGCGCCACGCGGTCAACCCGCAGCACATGATAGCCATAGCGCGTCGCCACCGGCACCGGGCAGATCTGGCCGCTTTCCAGGTTGAAGACGAAGGTCTCCAGTTCCGGCACCAGATCGCCACGGCTCTGCTGGCCCAGCAGCCCGCCAGCCTCGCGCGACGGGCAGGCAGAACGCTCCCGCGCCAGCGCGGCGAAGCGGTCCGGCCGGTCGGCCAGCATGGCCAGCACCTCGCTCGCCGCCTGTTTGGCCGCCGCGCGTGCCGTGGCGTCCTCGGGGGGCGCGGGAAACAGGATATGCGCCGCCTCGTAGACATCGGGCGCACGAAAGCGCGCGCGATTGGCCTGCCAGTAGCGATGCAGGCTGGCTTCGTCGGCCTCGGGGATGGCGATCTCGCGCGCGAGCAGCGCCTGGATGGTCGCCTCCTCGGCGGTGCTGTCCTCATCCGCCTCGGCCGCTATGCCCAGCCGCGTAGCCTCGTCGAGCAGCAAGGTGCGCAGCACCAGCGCTGTCGCCGCCTGCTCCCAGGCAGCCTCGGAGGTCGCCGCCGGGTGGTGCTGCATCTCCGCCGCGATCGCCGCCTCGGGCAGCACTTTCTGGTTCACCCTTACGTCGCGCATCACCGCCTCCTCGCCGCGGCAGCCCCGCCGCGCCGGCGCACGACCTGATAGCTGCGCCCGACATAGCCGACCGGCGCCGACCAGATATGAACCAGGCGGGAGAACGGGAACACCAGGAAGATCGTCAGCCCCAGCAGGATATGCAATTTGAAGATCGGATGGACATCCTGCATCAGCGCCGCCGCATCCGGGCGCAAGGTCACGATATGCTGCGCCCAGCCTGCCAGCTTCAACATTTCGCTGCCGTCCAGATGCTGGGCGGACACGAAGATGGAAGCCAGGCCAAGCGTGAGCTGCGCATACAGCATCAGCAGGATGGCGATATCCATCACGCTGCTGGTGGCGCGGATGCGCGGATCGGACAGCCGGCGCAACACCAGCAGGGTGATGCCGAGGAAGCACACCGCGCCGAACACGCCGCCGGCCACCATCGCCAGCAACTGCTTGTTCTCCACCGACAGCCCGAGGGCGGTATAGACCTCGTGCGGCGTCAGCAGGCCGACGACATGCCCGGCCAGAATGGCGAGTATGCCGATATGAAAGCAGTTGCTGCCGACCCGGAGCAGTTTCTTGCTGAGCAACTGCGAGGAACCGGAGCGCCAGGTGTATTGCTCCCGGTCGAAGCGGATCAGGCTGCCGGCCAGGAACACCGCCCCGGCGACATAGGGATAAATCCCGAACAGGACTGTATTGAGCATCGGATCAAGCTCCACAAGCGGCTGCGGGGGCGGCACCGCCCGGCTCGGCGGCGGAAACGAAGCGCACCGCTTCCTCCTCCCACTGCCGGTCAAGTGCGGCGAGCGTATCGGCGTCGGGCTTCAGCGCCGCCAGGGCGTCCGCGACCATCCGCGGCTGCGCCGGCCGCGCCGCCAGCGCCTCGGCTGCGGCGAGGACAGCGGCATAGCCACTGTCGCGTCCCTGCAGCTTCTGGCGCAGGGCGGCCAGCACATGCACGGCGTCCGCCAGCAGCGAGCGCGCCGCGGGCAGCGGCAGCAGCGACAGGAACTCCAGGAACAGCGGCAGGTAGTCCGGCAGTTCCTGGGCGGCGATGTGCAAGCCATGCAGGCGGTACAGCTCGGCCAGGCGCACCATCGCCTGGCCGCGATCACGGGATTCGCCGTGCACATGCTCGTAGATATGCAGCGACAGGGAGCGGTTGCGGTCGAACAGCCCGACATACCGTTCCTGCGCGTCCAGCACCGGCAGCACCACCAGATCGCGAATGAAACCATCGAGCGCCTTCGCCGTGCCGGCCGGCAGCAGCCCCTCCTCCTGCAGCACCGGAGCGAAGGACGGCAGCGCCGGCAAGCAGTTCCGGCTCCGGATAGGACAGCAGGGCCGAGAGTATACGGAAGGTCTGCATGATCAGAACCCCACCTTGGCGTCGGTCGGAGCCTGCACGCCGTGGCTGTGCTTCGCCCGGCCAAACAGCCCGCTATCCCCGCCCGAGCAGCCGTTGCCGAAACTGAACCCGCAGGCGCTTTTCAGGTCATAGGCGTTCTCGGCGTATTCGCGGTGCGTCGTCGGGATCACGAAACGGTCCTCGTAGGCGGCCAGCGCCAGGATCTTGTACATGTCCTCCACCGTCGCCCGGTCCAGATTGACCTGCTCCAGCACCTCCAGGTTCTCGCGTCCATCGACATGGCGCGAGCGCATGTAGGCGCGCATCGCCAGCAGGCGTTCGAGCGCGAAACGCACCGGATATTCCTCCCCCGCGGTCAGCAGATTGGCCAGATAGCGGATGCGGAATGCGCAGTTGCGACACATCGGGGATCTGCGCCGTTCAGACCGAGCTGTCCGGCCTCCGCCTTGGCCTGGATCGGCGACAGCGGCGGCACGTACCAGACCATCGGCAAGGTGCGGTATTCGGGATGCAGCGGAAAGGCGATCTTCCAGTCGATCGCCATCTTGTAGACCGGCGACTGTTTCGCCGCTTCCAGCCAGGCTTCCGGAATCGCCGTCCTCCCGCGCCTGTGCGATCACCTCCGGATCGTTGCGGATTCAGGAAGATGTCAAGTTGCGCCCGATACAGATCGCGTTCGTCCGCCTTGCCGGCGGCTTCCTCGATCCGGTCGGCGTCGTACAGCATCACGCCGAGATAGCGGATCCGCCCGACGCAGGTTTCCGAGCAGACCGTCGGCTGGCCAGCCTCGATGCGCGGATAGCAGAAGATGCATTTCTCCGCCTTGCCGCTTTCCCAGTTGTAGTAGATCTTCTTGTACGGGCAGGCCGAGACGCACATCCGCCAGCCCCGGCACTTGTCCTGGTCGATCAGGACGATGCCGTCCTCCTCGCGCTTGTAGATCGAGCCCGGACGGGCAGGCCGCGACACAGGCCGGATTGAGGCAATGCTCGCACAGGCGCGGCAGGTACATCATGAAACTGTTTTCGAACTGGCCGTAGATCTCCTTTTCCATGGCCTCGAAATTGGCATCTTTCGAGCGCTTGGCGAACTCGCCGCCCAGGATTTCCTCCCAGTTCGGACCCCATTCGATCTTCTCGATCCGCTTGCCGGTGATCACCGATTGCGGCCGCGCGGTCGGCGAGGCCTGGCTCAGCGGCGCCGATTGCAGATGGGCGTAGTCATAGGTGAAGGGATCGTAGTAGTCGTCGATCTCCGGCAGGTCCGGATTGGCGAAGATCTTCGCCAGCACGCGGAACTTGCCGCCCATGCGCGGCTCCAGCCGGCCGTTTGCCTGCCGCGACCCAGCCGCCCTTCCACTTCTTCTGGTTCTCCCAATCCTTCGGATAGCCGATGCCCGGCTTGGTCTCGACATTGTTGAACCAGGCGTATCGACCCCGTCGCGTGAGGTCCAGACGTTCTTGCAGGTGACCGAACAGGTATGGCAGCCGATGCATTTGTCGAGGTTGAGCACCATCGCGATCTGCGCGCGGATCTTCATGACACAACTCCCTGAGCGGCCTGCAATTCGCCCGGCTCGGCGTCCTTGTGCGGACCCTCCAGCCATTCGACGTTCGCCATCTTGCGCACCACGACGAACTCGTCACGGTTGGAACCGACCGTGCCGTAGTAGTTGAAGCCGTAGGAAAGCTGCGCGTAGCCGCCGATCATATGCGTGGGCTTCGGGCAGACGCGGGTGACGGAGTTATGGATGCCGCCGCGCAGCCCCGTGATCTCGCTGCCCGGCACGTTCACGATCTTCTCCTGCGCGTGATACATCATGCACATGCCCGGCTGGCACGCGCTGGCTGACCACGGCGCGCGCGGTCAGCGATCCGTTGGCGTTGAACACCTCGATCCAGTCGTTATCGACGAGCCCGGCCGTCCTGGCGTCGGTCTCGCTGATCCACACCATCGGTCCGCCGCGCGATTGAGCGTCAGCATCAGCAGATTGTCGCTGTAGGTGCTGTGGATGCCCCACTTTCTGATGCGGGGTCAGGAAGTTCAGCGCGATCGATGGCCGCTCATTGGCCAGGTTCTGCACCGATTTCAGGGTCTGGGTGTCGATCGGCGGGCGGTAGACCGCCAGCGCCTCGCCGAAGGCGCGCATCCAGGCATGGTCCTGATAGAATTGCTGCCGCCCGGTCAGCGTGCGCCAGGGGATCAGCTCATGCACGTTGGTGTAGCCGGCATTGTAGCTGACATGCTCGCTTTCGATGCCGCTCCAGGTCGGCGAGGAGATGATCTTCCGCGGCTGCGCCTGCAGGTCGCGGAAGCGGATCTTGTCGTCCTCGCGCGGCAGGGCCAGATGGCGGTGATCCCGCCCGGTCTGCTTGCCCAGCGCCTCCCAGGCCTTCACCGCCACCTCGCCGTTGGTCTCCGGCGCCAGGGCCAGGATCATCTCGGCGGCGTCGATGTCGGTCTCGATGCGCGGCTGGCCGTTGGCGGCGATGCCGTTCAGCTTGCCGAGGAACTCCACCTCGTGGCCGGTCTTCCAGCCGATGCCCTTGCCGCCGTTGCCGATCTTTTCCATCAGCGGGCCGATCGAGGTAAAGCGCTCGTAGGTGGCGGGATAGTCGCGTTCGCACCACGGTCACGTTCGGCATCGTGACTTGCCGGGAACCGGCGGGCAGTCGCCCTGCTTCCAGTCGCCGACATCATAGGGTTGCGCCATCTCGCCGGCGGTGTCGTGCATGATCGGGGTCAGCACCACATCCCGCTCGGCGCCCAGATGGCCCTTCGCCACCTCGGAGAACTTCCTGGCGATGCCCTTGTAGATGTCCCAGTCGGTGCGCGACTCCCAGGCCGGGTCCACCGCCGCCGACAGCGGATGGATGAACGGATGCATGTCGGAGGTATTCAGGTCGTGCTTCTCGTACCAGGTGGCCGTCGGCAGCACGATGTCGGAATAGACGCAGGTGGTGGACATGCGGAAATCCAGCGTCACCAGCAGGTCGAGCTTACCGGTCGGCGCCTCGTCGTGCCACTTCACGTCGGCCGGCTTGGTGCCGCCCTCCACCCCCATGTCCTTGCCCAGCACGCCGTGGTCGGTGCCCAGCAGGTATTTCAGGAAATATTCATGCCCCTTGCCGCTGGCTCCCAGCAGGTTGCTGCGCCAGACGAACATGTTGCGGGGGAAATTGGCCTGCATCGTCCGGGTCCTCGGCGGAGAATTTCAGGCCGCCGGACTGTAGTTGCGCCGCCACATAATCGGGCACCGCCTGCCCGGCCGCTCCGCCGCGGCCGCGATGCGTCAGCGAGTTGGTTTCCAGTTGCGGCGCGGACGGCAGCCAGCCCATCCGCTCGGCCTTCACGTTGCAGTCGATCAGCGTCTGCGGCAGCTTCGATTGGGCATCCGTCAGCCCCGCCAGCGGCGACAGCAGCTGCCGAGGTCTCCAGCTTCTCGTAGCGCCATTGCGAGGTGTGGGCATAGAAGAAGCTGGTCGAGTTCATCTGCCGCGGCGGGCGGTTCCAGTCCAGCGCGAAGGCCAGCGCGGTCCAGCCGGTCTGCGGGCGCAGTTTCTCCTGGCCCACGTAATGCGACCAGCCGCCGCCGGACTGGCCGACGCAGCCGCACATCACCAGCATGTTGATGATGCCGCGGTAGATCATGTCCATGTGGTACCAATGGTTCAGCCCGGCGCCGAGGATGACCATGGATTTGCCGTGCGTCTTGTCGGCGTTGTCGGCGAACTGGCGCGCGACGGTGATGATGTGGTCGCGATCGACGCCGGTGACCGCTTCGGCCCAGGCCGGGGTGTAGGGAACATCGTCGTCCAGGCTGGCCGCCACGTTGCCGCCGCCGAAGCCGCGGTCGATGCCGTAATTGGCCACCATCAGGTCGAACACCGTGGCGACATGCACCGGGCCGGCCTTGGTCTGCACGATCCGCGTGGGCACGTTGCGATACAGCACCGCCTCATGGTCGGTGGCATGGAAGCTGGCCGGCGCGGTGCCGCCGAAATACGGGAACGCCACCGACAGCATCGCATCCGGCTGGTCCGCCAGGGTCAGCGCCAGCCGCGTCTGGCTGCCGTCGCGGGCGTCCTTGTCCTCGATGTTCCACTTGCCGCTCTCGCCCCAGCGAAAGCCGATGGACCCGTTGGGGATCCGCAGCGTCCGGTCGCCTTCGTCGAAGGCCAGCGTCTTCCAGTCCGGATTGTTGGTCTGCTGCATGTCGCCTTCGAGATCGGCCGCGCGCAGCAGCCTGCCGGGGGCGAAGCCGTCGCCCGCCTTCTCCAGCGTCACCAGCATCGGCATGTCGGTGGTCTTGCGGCAGTACTCGTCGAAATAGGCGCTGCGGCCGGCCAGATGGAATTCCTTCAGGATCACGTGGCCCATCGCCATCGCCAGCGCCGCGTCGGTGCCCTGCTTCGGGTGCAGCCACAGATCGGCGAACTTCGCCGCCTCGGAGTAGTCGGGGCAGATGACGACCGACTTGGTGCCCTTGTAGCGGACCTCGGTATAGAAGTGCGCGTCCGGCGTGCGGGTCTGCGGAACGTTCGAGCCC
This sequence comes from uncultured Alphaproteobacteria bacterium, assembly GCA_963839645.1. Lineage (GTDB taxonomy): Bacteria > Pseudomonadota > Alphaproteobacteria > Acetobacterales > Acetobacteraceae > PALSA-911. Next base: position 114,405 of record CAWIVZ010000009.1, read on the forward strand.
CACAGCAGCAGGAAGGTGGAATTGTACCAATCGGCACTTTCCGGCACGTCGGTCTGCTCGCCCCAGGTCTGCGGGCTGGCCGGCGGCAGATCGCAATACCAGTCGTAGAAGCTCATGCACACGCCGCCGATCAAGCGAGAGGTAGCGGCTGCCGGCGGCGTAGGAGACCATCGACATGGCCGGGATCGGCGAGAAGCCGATGATGCGGTCCGGGCCGTGCTTCTTCGCGGTATAGACGTTGGCCGCGGCGATGATTTCCTGCACCTCGTCCCATTTCGCCCGCACGAAGCCGCCCAGGCCGCGGATGGATTTGTAGCGGCGGGCCTTGGCGGGGTTCTCCACGATGGCGGCCCAGGCCTCCACCGGTCCCAGCGTGGCGCGCTCGGCCCGCCACAGTTCCACCAGGCGGCGACGCACCAGCGGATATTTCAGCCGGTTGGCGCTGTACAGATACCAGGAATAGCTGGCCCCGCGGGCGCAGCCGCGCGGCTCATGGTTCGGCAGATCCGGCCGCGTGCGCGGATAGTCGGTCTGCTGGGTTTCCCAGGTAACGATCCCGCCCTTCACGTAGATCTTCCAGCTGCACGACCCGGTGCAGTTCACTCCGTGGGTGGAGCGCACGATCTTGTCGTGCTGCCAGCGGGAACGGTACGCCTCCTCCCAGGTGCGGTCCTCGTTGGTCACCACGCCATGGTTGCCGGAGAAGCTGTCGACGTTCTTGCGGAAGAAGGTCAGCCGGTCGAGAAAATGGCTCATTGTCGAAGTCCTAAGCAGAAGTTGCAGCGGTGGCGGGCGCTTGCGCGCCGGAGACCCGGGCCGGCGCGCCCCGGCGGGTGTAGAACCACCAGGTGACCAGCAGGCAGAGGGCGTAGAAGACGATAAAACCAACCAGCGCGCTGGCAGGGCTGCCGGTCAGGGCGATGGAACTGCCGAAGCTCTTCGGGATGAAGAAGGCCCCGAACGCGGCAACGGCGGAGGTGAAGCCGAGCACGGCCGCCCCCTCGGTGGCGGCGTCGCGCTGGGCCTGAACCAGCGCCTCCGGTCCCCGCCCCTCGGCGCGGCGCAGATGCAGGGTGCGGAAGATCGCCGGCATCATCTGGAAGGTGGAGGCGTTGCCGACGCCGCTGGCGGCGAACAGCAGCAGGAACATCGCCAGGAAGCCCCAGAAGGCGCCCGGATCGGCCCGGTTGCCGACGAAGTACAGCACCCCGCAAACCGCGGCGATCATCACCGTGAACACGCCGATGGTGACCCGCGCCCCACCCCAGCGATCCGCCATCCAGCCGGAGAAGGAACGGCTGGCCGCGCCGATCAGCGGCCCGAGAAAGGCGTAGGCCACCGGATTGACTCCGGGGAACAAGGTCTTGGTCAGCAGCGGGAAGCCGGCGGAGTAGCCGATGAAGCTGCCGAACACGCCGGTGTAGAGAAAGCACAGGATCCAGGTGTGCGGATTGCGGAAGATCACCGCCTGATCGGCGAAGGATGCTTTCGCCGCGCCGACGTTGTTCATCCCGAACCAGGCCGCCAGCGTGGCCGCCACGATCATCGGCACCCAGATGAAACCGGCATTCTGCAACCAGATCTGCTTGCCCGAAGCCATGGTCTGCGGCGCGCCGCCGAACGCCCCGAACACACCGACGGTGATCGCCAGCGGCACCAGGAACTGCACGACGGAAACGCCCAGATTGCCCAGCCCGGCATTCAGCGCCAGCGCCTGGCCCTTCTGCTCCTTGGGGAAGAAGAAGCTGATATGCGCCATGGAAGACGCGAAGTTGCCGCCGCCCAGGCCGCACAGCAGCGCCAGGATCAGGAACACGTTATAGGGCGTGCCCGGTTCCTGCACCGCCATGCCGATGCCGAGCGCCGGGATCAGCAGGGACGCGGTGGAAACCGTGGTCCAGGTGCGCCCGCCGAAGATCGGCACCATGAAGGCGTAGAAAGCGCGCAGCACCGCGCCGGACAGCCCGGGCAGGGCGGCCAGCCAGAACAGCTCGTCCGGGCGTGAACTTGAAGCCGATCGAGGGCAGGTTGATCACCACCACCGACCAGACCATCCACACCGCGAAGGCCAGCAGCAGGGCCGGGATGGAGATCCACAGATTGCGGTTGGCGATGCGTCGGCCCTTGGCGGCCCAGAAGACCTTGTCCTCCGGGTTCCAATCGGCCAGCTCCTCGCCCTGCGGCTGCAGTTCGGCGAGGTAGCGCGTGTCCGTCAGACCCGGCGCGCGGCGTTCCATGCGCAGGATGGCGGCATGCATCCAGGCCAGGCTGACCGCGGCGATGGCGAACAGCAGCATGAAGCAGCTGGTCCACAGCCCGGTCAGGTCGTTCATCAGGCCGAAGGCGATCGGCAGCACGAAGCCGCCGAGGCCGCCGACCATGCCCACCACGCCGCCGACCGGGCCGACATTTCCCGGGTAGTAGATCGGGATATGCTTGTATACAGCGGCCTTGCCGAGCGCCATGGCGAAGCCCAGGCCGAAGACGATCACGACGAACGGCACCAGCCCCATGCTCAGGCTGAAGCCAAGATCGCCTTGCCGGCCATGCACGATGTAGTCGGTCGGGGGATAGGACAGCAGGAAGGTGCAGAACGCCGCCAGGCCGAGCGAGATGTACATCACCCGCCGCGCGCCGATGCGGTCCGACAGCACCCCGCCATAGACCCGGAACAGGCTGCCGGGGATCGAGTAGCAGGCGCCCAGGACACCGGCGATGGCGATGTTCATGTGATAGGCGCCGACGAAATAGCGCGGCAGCCAAAGGGCCAGGGCGACGAAGCCGCCGAACACGAAGAAATAGTACAGCGAGAAGCGCCACACCCGTGCGTCCGCAAGCGGCGCAAGCTGCTCGGCCAGGCTGAGACTGTGGCCCTCGCCGGCGCGGTGGGCGCGCAGCACCGGATCGTCGGACGTGGTGAACCAGAACACCACCGCCATCAGCACCAGCGCCGCCGCCCATACCTGCGCCACCACCGGCCAGCCGAACGCGATCATCACCAGCGGCGCGAGGAGCTTGGTCACCGCCGAGCCGACATTGCCCATGCCGAAAATGCCAAGCGCGGTGCCCTGCTTTTCCTGCGGATACCAGCGCGAGACATAGGCGATGCCGACCGCGAAGCTGCCGCCGGCAATGCCGACGCCCAGCGCCGCCAGCAGCATCATCGGGTAGGTGGTTGCAAAGGACAGCAGGAAGGTCGCGGCCGCGGCGGCCAGCATGACCAGCACGAACACCACGCGGCCGCCGTAACGGTCGGTCCACATGCCAAGCGTCAGGCGGATCAGCGAGCCGGTGAGGATCGGGGTGCCGACCAGCAGGCCGAACTCCGTGTCGTCCAGCCCAAGCTGCTGCTTGATGCCCACGCCGATGATCGAGAAAATCGACCAGACCGCGAAACACACCGTGAAGGCGGTGGTGCTTGCCGCCAAGGCGCGTGTGCGTTCGCCGTCCGATATGCGTGCCTGCTCCGCCGGCATGTCGTATCCCCTGAAATGAAGCCGCGCTTCTTGCGGCGCTCCTACAGGTCGCATCGCAGGCGTGCTGAGAACGTTGACCTAAATCAACGGGCTGCCGCACATGCCAAATTTGGCAATCGGCAAATAAATCGGCTAAATGTCGGAAATCGCGTTTGATTATTCGCGAAATCAACGGAGATCGAGGTGCCGGCCGGACTTTCCACCTTGCGCGCTGTACCGATGTTCGAGCGATTGAGCACGCCATTGCTGCGCCGTTTGGATGCGGTCACGGAGCTGGTGCAACTGCCTTCCGGACAGGTTCTGGGACGCCAGGGCGAGGCGCCGGCCGTGCTGCATATCCTGCTCGACGGTCAGGTCGCGCTTTCCGCCGCCGCCACGGACGGCACCGACGCGGTGGTCGAGGTGGTGCAACCGCCCACGCATTTCATCCTGGCGGCGGCGCTGACCGGACTGCCCTACCTTATGTCGGCCACCACGATTACGCCCTCCCGCCTGCTGACGGTCCAGGCCCCGGCCTTGCGATCGCTGATCCATACCGAACTCGATCTTGCGACCGCCATGCTCGGTGCCGTGTCGCGGGACTATCGCGCGATGGTCCGCCAGGTGCGCGACCTTCGGCTGCGCACCGCCGCCCAGCGGCTGGGATGCTATCTGCTGGCACGGATCACCGATGAAACCGCTGGCGTCGCGCGGTTCCGCCTGCCCTTCGAGAAGTCCCTGCTGGCATCGCGGCTGGGCTGCCGGCAGGACAGCCTGTCACGCGCCTTCGCGACCTTGCGCGACTACGGCGTGGAGACGCATGGCGGCATGGTGATCATCCACGACATCGCCAGGCTGCGGCTGTTCTCTCTGCCGGACGAGATCGAGGAGCAGAACGTTCTTTCGCCCTGAGAAGCGTCCGGCTCAGACGGTCTGGGCGACCTTCGGCACGAAGGGGCGGCTGGTGAAATGCTCCTCGCCGCTGGCGAAGCGCAGTCCGGCGGCCTTCACGGCACTGTCGGGAACGACTTCCAGCGGAACGTAGAACCGGTCGTGGTCGCGGATGACGGTGTCGTTATCCACCCGGTTGTAGCAGCAGATCAGCGTCCAACGCCGGTGCGGCGAGCGGTTCTGGGCGGATCGATGCAGCGTGTTGGCGTGAAAGAACACCGCGTCGCCCGGGTCCAGCTCGCAGGGAACCACCTCCAGCCGCGCCGTGATGTCGCGCATGCGCGCGGGGTCGGCGACGTTCTGGCCTTCGCCTGGCACGGGCACGTGGTCGATCCGCCCCAGCAGATGCGAGCCGCGCACCATTTCCAGGCAGCCATTCTCCATCCCGGAACGATCGAGCGCGATCTGGCAGCTGGCGAGCTGCGGGAACAGGCAGCCGTTATGGTACCAGTAGCCGTAATCCTGATGCCATTCCCAGGCGCCACCGACGAACGGCTCCTTCGCCGTCAGCTTGGATTGGAAATGATAGACCGGACCGCCGAGCAGTTCGGCCATGGTATCGACCATCCGCGCGCAGCGCGCCGCCATGCCATACACGCTGTCACCGGCCCGGTTCCAGAGCGCGATGCGGGTCGCGGCCCCCTTGGCGTCCAGCCGGTCGATCAGATGGTTGGAAACCTCGGGATCGGCCTCCATCGCCCGGCGCAGCAGATCGACCTCCTCCGCGTCGAACATGCCGCGCACGATGACGTAGCCGTCGGCGTGATAGGCGGCGAGTTGCGCCGCGGACAGGATCGATGCCATCTCAGCCTTCCTTCCTCAAGGTGCGGTGATCCGGTACACGCGTGCCGCCGTGCCGCTGTACAGCGCCTTCTTCTCCGCCGCCGAGGCGCCGGAGGTGATCCGCTTGAACGCGTTCCACAGCTCCGTGTAGCCGCAGCTCTGCTTGTCCGGCGGGAAGTTGCTTTCGAACATGCAGCGCTCGGGGCCGAAGGCCTCGATGCAATGCTCGACATAGGGCCGCCAGGCTTCGGCGAGTTCGGCGGAGGACGGCGGCGCGTCCTGATGCTCGAAGCCGAAGCCGAACGAGCACATGCCCAGGCCGCCCAATTTGACGTTGACGTTCGGGCTTTTCGCCAATTCGGAAATATCGCGGCGCCAGGATGCCAGGATCTCCTGGCGTTTGCCGGCATAGGGGCCAACGCCGAGCACGCCACCGACATGGTTGAGGATGATCGTGGTATCGGGGAAAGCGCGCGCGAGGTCGACGGCATCCGGCAATTGCGGATGATACTGCCACGACTTCGAAGCTCATGCCGAGCTTGGCCAGTTCGGCAAAGCCCTGGCGGAAGGTGGCATCGGCCAGCTGGTGCGGCGGCACGAAGCGGGAGACGAATTTGCCTATGGCTTCGTTCGGGTCGTGCGACACGCCGTAGCGGATCCCCCGGAAGCGCCCGTTGCCGGCGGCGATCAATGCCTCCAGCACCTCGCGCACGCGGCCGCCAATGGTCAGGTCGGCATGGCCGATGATCGCCTCCGCCACCCGGCACGGGCCGTACTGGCCGGACGCGCTCATCGCCGCGATGCCGTTGACGAACTCCACCTCGCCGACGGGACGCATCTCCACCGGCCCGGAGGCGCGATACATCGCCTGGCATTCCAGGAACACGGTGGAAACGATGTTGTGCCCGCCGGAGATGTCGGCCAGCAGTTCCGGCAGGAAATACTTGCCGCGATGCTCCGTATGCCAGAGGTGATGGTGCGGATCGATGATCGGCAGTTCCGGCTCCAGCGCCGCCTCGCCCGGCCGCCGGGCCAGCCAGGCGGCCAGATCGGCGTTGTTGCGATAGGCAAGCCCGCGATAGTCACCCTTGGCGGTCATGGTCCGTTTTCCTCGTTTTTTCGTTTCCCGAAGCCTAGGCGCTGCCTTGCCGCGAGGACAAGGCAGGGCGCGGGCTAGCGCCGGATTGTGCTGACCGAGCCGCCGGAACCGGACCTGCCGCCGTCCACCACCACCTGCGTGCCGGTCATGTTGCCCGACAGTTCCGAGCACAGGAACAGCACGGTGTTGGCGATTTCCTCCGGCATCGTGTAGCGCCCGGTCGGCATGCCCGCGCGCATCGCATCGGCGATCGCGGCCGGATCGTTCGGGTTCCGCTGCGCTTCCAGCGAGCGCATCATCCGCGTTTCCACCGGGCCGGGACAAACCGCGTTCACCCGCACCCCCTGCCCCGCCACGTCCGCCGAGGCCACCTTGGTCAGCCCGAGCACCGCGTGCTTGGAGGCTACATAGGCCGGCATGCCCGGCCCGCCGAACAGGCCGGCGACCGAGGCGGTGTTCACCACCGTGCCGCCGCCCTGCCGCAGCATCACCGGCAGCACGTGGCGCAGCCCGAGGAACACGCCCTTCAAATTCACCGCGATCACCGCGTCGAACACGTCCTCGTCGTATTCCTGGATCGGCATGACCTTGCCCTCGATCCCGGCATTGTTGAAGAAGCAGTCGATGCGGTCATAGGCGTTCAGGGCAGCCTTGACATAGTTCTGCACGTCGGCGGACCTGGTGACATCGGCCTGGACGAAGCGGGCGTCGCCGCCGGCCGCATGCAGGGCGGAGACGGTGTCCTCGCCGATCGCCGGGTCGTGGTCTACCACGACCACCCGGGCACCGCGCGCGGCGAAGGCGAGCGACGCCGCCCGTCCGATGCCGCCGCCGCCGCCGGTGACCAGCGCGACCTTGCCGGTGAAATTCATCGCCGCTCCCTCCATGATTTTGCCGACAGCTTCGCGGAATGGGGGGAACAGTCAAGACGGCGGTCCGGGGCGTGGGAAGAATTTCCTTGCCTGTTATATATATAAACTGGTATTCTAACAAGATGACCCATATAGCCGATATTGCCGCCGATCCCCCGTTCGATCCTTGCCGCGACCCGATCGCGGATTGGGGGCGATCACTGCCACGCGCGGCGTTTCAGGAAATCCTGTTCGTTCTGCGCGGCGCGCTGCCGCCGCCCGTTCTGGATGGGCCGGAGGCGGCGGCGCGGCGGGACCGGGCGGCGCTGGCGGGGGTGGCCTCGCTGCGGCCGGTGAACGCGGCGGAGGGGCGGCTGGCGGCGCAGTTCGTGGCGGCGGATGCCTGGGCAATGGACTGCCTGCGGCTGGCGCAGGAGAAGCGGCTGGAGCCGGGGGTCGCGGTCAAGTGCCGGGCACAGGCGATGAGCCTGATGCGGGAGGCCGGGCGCGCCCTGCGCGCGTTGCAGCAGATGCAGGCGGCCCGGCGGACGATGGACGCGGCGGCGGCGGAACTCGCCGGCTGGGAGGAGCATGCCGCCGCCAGGATGATGCGCGAGGCGGCGGATGCGGTTCCGGGCTGGGATGGCGCCGTGGCTGGCGCCGGGGACAGCGCCGGGGACAGCGGTGGGTACAACGTGCCCGAGGGGTCCGGGGAAGCGCCGGCGACGCCTGCCCGCTCGGCGGCGGGGCCGCGCGGAACAGCACGGGAATTTGGATTTGTTCCAGAAACCGGGACGTATGCCGGTTATTCGCGTTCTGAGACGAATGCGAGATTTCTCTTTGCCTGGCCCGCGGAGGGCGGGGCGCATGCCGGGATGCGCTAGTGCTCTAACTCATTGGGATGGTTCAGCATGCGTCAGAGCACTAGCTTGATTTTGTGGGCCAATTCAGCCAACGGGCTGAAGTGCCCGTTGGCATCGGACCACTAGCGCGCGGGGATAGCGGGGCGGGCGTAGCTGGGGAATACTGGGCCCGAACGCACAGGAGCCCGGCATGAACGTTTCTTCCCTCTCGCGCGGCGCCGACATTCTGGAGCAGGTGCGCGCCATCGGGCCGCTGATCGACGCCGCCTCGCCGGAGGTGGATGCACTGAACAATCTGCCGCAAGACCTGTTCGCCGCCCTGATCGAACGCGACCTGTTCCGCCTGCTGCAGCCGCGCGAATACGGCGGCGCCGAGCTGACGCCGATCGAGTTCGTGCACATCATGGAAGAGGTCGGCAAGCACGACGCCAGCACCGGCTGGTGCCTGGGGCAGAACAACATCTGCTCCACCGTCGCCGCCTATCTGGAACCGGACGCGGTGCGCGAGATCTTCCGCACGCCGAGGGACATCGTCGCCTGGGGTCCCGGCCCCGGCGAGGCCCGCGCCGTGCCGGGCGGATACCGCCTGAACGGCCGCTTCAGCTTCGCCAGCGGCAGCCGCAACGCCACCTGGCTCGGCGCGCATGTGCCGGTGATCGAGCCGGACGGCAGCCGCCGCACCGCGCCGGATGGCTCGGCGATCACCTACACGCTGCTGTTCCCGAAATCGAAGGTGCAGGTGCAGGACACCTGGCAGGTCATGGGCCTGAAGGGCACCGGCAGCGACAGCTATGGTGTGGCGGACCTGTTCGTGCCGGCGGAATTCGCCCTGGCGCGCAGCACGGCGGTGAAGCCGCGCGTGGCCGGCCGGCTGTACGCGTTCACGCCGAGCACGCTGTATTCTTCCAGCTTCGCCTGCCTCGGCCTCGGCATCGCGCGGGCGACGCATGACGCCTTCGTGCGCGACATCAAGAACTCCATTCCCCGCGGCGCCAAGAAGCCGCGCGGCGAGAACAACGTGATCCAGGCCAAGATCGGCACCGCGGAGGCGCAGTTGCGCTCGGCGCGGATGTATCTGATCGGCTCGCTGGAAAAGATCTGGGCCGAGGTGCAGCAGACCGGCGCGCTGACGGCCGAGCAGAACGTCAACATTCGCCTGGCGACGACCTGGGCGATCCAGACCTCGCGCGAGGTGGTCGCCAGCCTGTATGTCGCCGCCGGGGCAATGGCGATCTTTCAGGCCAATCCGTTCGAGAAGCGGTTCCGCGACATCCATTCGCTCAGCCAGCAGATCCAGGGCCATGCCGCGCACTTTGAAACGGTGGGCCAGATCCTGCTGGGCATGGAGCCGGACCGGCCCATGTTCACGTTCTGACCACAGACGGCACGTGCATTTCGACACATGGATTCCCAACCCCAGCCACCCCCGGGACCGCGACCCGTCCGGCGTAAGGCTGCGGCTGTTCTGCCTGCCGCATGCCGGCGGCAACGCGCTGCTGTACCGGCCGTGGCGGCGCTTCTTCCCGGCCGGGATCGATCTCTGCCCGATCGAGCTGCCCGGCCACGGCGCCCGGCTGGCAGAGCCCGCCTTCACCCGCATGGCGCCGCTGGTGGAAACCCTGGCGGAGGCCCTGGAACCGCTGCTGTCGGTGCCCTTCGCGTTCTTCGGCCACAGCATGGGCGCCGCCATCGCCTATGAAATGACACGGCGGCTGCAACGCCCGGCCGGTCCGGTGCATCTGTTCGTTTCTGCCCGCCCCGCACCCGATCCGGCCTATGAGCCGCGCGCCCTGCACCGGCTGCCGGATGCCGAATTGCTCGCGGCCCTGGGCCGTCTGGGCGGCACCCCGGCCGTGGTGCTGGCGCGCGAGGACCTGATGGCCGCCCTGCTGCCGGGCATTCGCGCCGACCTGGAATTGATCGAGACCTACGTCCCACCCGCCGGAGAACGCGTTGCCTGCCCGATCACCACGCTGGGCGGCGTGCAGGACCGCATGATCGACCGCCGCGGCCTGGAGGCATGGTCCGGCTTCACCGCGGCCAGGTTCCGGCTGTGCCTGTTTCCCGGCGGGCATTTCTATCTGGCGGAATCCGCCGGCCCGGTGGTGGCCGAAGTGCTGCGCGACCTCGGTGCGGGTTGAACCATGCCCAAGCCGCTGGGCCGGAACGACATTCATGTCTGGGTCGCGTCGCTGGATGGCCGGGACACCGAGATAACCGTGTTGGACGCCGAGGAACGCGGGCGGGCGGAACGCTTCAGCCGGACCCGCCCGCGCGCCGATTTCATCCGCACCCGCACGATCCTGCGCCAGGTGCTGGCGGGCTATCTGGGGTGCGATCCGGCCAGCCTCGCCTTCACACACGGGCCGCATGGCAAGCCGGCGCTGATGGGGGTTGGCCTGCAGTTCAACGCCTCCCACAGCGGCGGCTGCCTTCTGATCGCGGTGCGATGGCACGATCCGATTGGCGTGGACGTGGAGGCGCGGCGAGATGTCGCCAACGCCGCCGCCATCGCGCGCCGGTTCTTCACCCCGGCGGAAGCCAGCCAGATCGAGGCCCTGCCGGCCGCACGGCAAGCCGAAGGGTTCCGCGCGCTCTGGACCCTCAAGGAAGCCGTCGTGAAAGCGGCGGGTGAGGCGCTGGCCTATCATCTGGATCGTATCGAGGCCGCCCTGGACGCGGACGGCCAGGCGCGCTTCGTGGCCTGGCATGGCATGGACGAGCGGCGGCAGGCGTGGTCGATTTTCCCGCTCTCCCCATCGCCCGGCTATACCGCCACCCTGGCGACGGCACCATCGGCGCAGGCGCCGCGGTTGCTACCTTGGAAGAACGGCGACTTCTAAATTTCCGAACAATTTGCATCGGTCGGTTGCGCGGGGCCGACACGCCATGTTATTCATTAACAACACATTAATGGAATAAATGCGCCCGAGGAGCGACGCTCGTCGGCCCACGGAGCAAACGAGATAGCCGGGGGCACGACTGGTCCGTTGGTTGTATGCCATTCAGTCTGTGCGGAAATCACGTAATCGAGGATGACGGCCCATGCCAACAGAGAACGCCTCACCCAACGCCCAGACCGATCAGACCCAGACCGATAAGGCGAATATCCCGCCGAACGGGCCGGATTACGGTTCCGCTCCACCTTTCACCCAAGCCGCGCCGCCCTTCGGTGGAATGCCGTTCGGGGCCGGTTTTGCCGGCATGCCGGGATACGGCATGCCGCCATTCCCGATGCCCGGCTATGCGATGCCGGGTTATGCCGGCCATGGTTTCCCGGGCCCAGGTTTCGCGGGCCCAGGTTTCGCCGGCCAGGGCTTTCCGGGAGCCCTCTATCCCGGCATGGATCAGATGATGAGCCAGATGATGGACCGTGCCGCGTTCATGCATCGCTGCATGATCACGATGTCCAACATGGCCGCGGAGATCAGCCGGGCCTGCCAGTTGCTGGCGCAGAACCCCAGCCAGGTCGGCATGCCGTTTCCCGCCTATGCGCCGTCCACGCCCGGCACCGCTGCCGTCCCCGGTGACAAGCCCGTGGATATGGAGGCTCTCAAGCAGGCGCTCGCCGGCATGGACCCGGTGCTGGCGCAAAAGACGCTGTACGCCGTGCAGATGATGCAATGGTTCGAATACATGCGGCGCGGCGGACAGGCCGCACCGTCCGGTGACGCCGCCAACAAGGGCTGGTCCTAGACCGACCGGGCGCATGAACCCGCACTGGCTGATCGAGCGCCTGCAGAAACAGGGCGAAACTCCGGCCCTGATCTGGCACGATGCGACATGGTCCCACGCCCGGCTGGCCGACGCGGCAGAACAGCAGGCCGCGCGCCTGGCCCGCGAGGGCGTGGCGCCCGGAACTGTTCTCGCCATTCGCGGCGACTACTCGCCCGGCGTGGTGGCGCTGCTGCTGGCCGCGGTCATCAACCGCAACATTGTCGTCCCCATCGCCTCGTCCGCCGCCGCGCGGCAGGATCGCATGCTGGAGGTGGCCGAGGCCGGGCTGCTCGCCGATTTCCATGATGACGACAGCTGGGGTTTGGTTTCCTGCAGCCATAGCGCCAGCCATCCGCTGCTGCGCCGGCTCGCCGACAGCCAGGAGGCCGGGCTGATCCTGTTCAGCTCCGGCTCCACCGGCGAAAGCAAGGCCTCGGTGCTCAGCTTCGACCGCCTGCTGGACAAATTCCGCACGAAACGGACGGGATTTCGTACCCTGGTGTTCCTGCTGCTCGATCATATCGGCGGCATCAACACGCTGTTCCATGCGCTGTGCAACGGCGGCACGATCGTCGCCGCCGCCGATCGCAGCCCCGAAGCCGTCGCCGCCGCCATCGCCGAACATCGGGTACAGCTGCTGCCGACCACGCCCACCTTCCTGAACATGCTGCTGATCTCCGAGGCCGCGTCGCGCCACGATCTTTCTTCTCTGGAAATCATTACCTACGGCACCGAACCGATGCCGCAGACCACCCTGGCGGCGATTGCCGAGGCAATGCCAATGGTACGGCTGAAACAGACCTACGGCCTGTCGGAGCTGGGCATCCTGCCGACCCAATCGCGCGGGTCCAACTCGGTCTGGCTGAAGCTCGGGGCGGACGGGTTCGAGCACAAGATCATCGACAACATTCTGTGGATCCGCTCCGCCTCCGCCATGCTCGGCTACCTCAACGCCCCTGCCCCGTTCGATGCGGAGGGCTGGTTCAACACCCAGGACCTGGTGGAAACCGACGGCGAATATGTGCGCATCCTCGGTCGGAAGTCGGAGCTGATCAATGTCGGCGGCGAGAAGGTGCACCCGACGGAGATCGAGAACCTGCTGCTGCAACTGGACAACGTGCGCGACGTGACCGTCAGTGGCCGGGCCAATCCGGTTACCGGCGCGGTGGTCGCCGCCCGGATCACGCCATTGCGCGAGGAAGACCCGGACGAATTCAAGCGGCGCATCCGCCGTTTTTGCCGCGATCGGCTGGAGCCTTACAAGATACCGGTAGTGATCGAGATCACCGATGCCGACCATCATGGGGCGCGGTTCAAGAAATCCCGCAACCCTGCTCCCTCCAGTCCCGGACAATGAAACGGACCGTGCTGATCAGCGGCGGCAGCCGCGGGCTGGGGGCGGAACTGGTCGCAGGGTTCCGCGCCCAGGGCTGCAACATCGCCAGCTTCAGCCGCGGCAAGACACCCTTCATCGAGGCCCTCGCCAACGCGGAGGATTTCCACTGGGCCGCCATCGACGGCCGGGATCACGCGGCGGTGCGCGGCTTCGTGAATGAGACCGCAAAGCGCTTCGGACGGTTGGATGTTCTGATCAACAACACCGGCATCGCCACCGAAGCCGTGCTGCCGCTGATGCGCGCCGACGACATCATCGACATGGTGGATACCAACCTGACGGCCGCATTGCTGCTGGCGCAATCCTGCTCGCGCGTGATGCTGCGCCAGGCTGCCGGCTGCATCGTCAATATCTCCTCGGTGAACGCCATTCGCGGGCACGAGGGCGTCGCGGTATACAGCGCCACCAAAGCCGCCCTGGACGGCTTCACACGGTCGCTGGCGCGCGAGCTCGGCCCGCGCAACATCCGGGTGAATTCCGTGGCACCCGGCTATTTCGAGTCGGACATGGTCAAGGACATGGAGCCAGCGCAGAAGGACCGCATCGCGCGGCGCACGCCACTGCGCCGGCTGGCGCGGATCGACGAGATCGCCGCCGCCGTGCATTTCCTGGCTTCCGATCAGGCATCGTTCATCACCGGCCAGACGCTCGTCGTCGATGGAGGCATCACATGCTGAAGCTGCGCAGCGCATCTGAGATCGAGACGATCGTGCATGCCCGTATCCGCGCCATTCTGGAAGATCGGGGCGACGACAACATCTCGATCTCCGGCGCGGACAAGCTGAGCGGCGCGCTGGGCCTGACCTCACTGGATCTAGCCTTGCTGGTCGCGGAGCTGGAGGCCGAACTGGATGTCGACCCCTTCGCCCAACTGATTTCCGTCACCGCCGTGCGCAGCGTGGACGATCTGGTGGCGGCCTACCGTCTGGCCTTCGTCCCGGCCAAGCCGGCCGAAAGGGATGACGGCCTGGCCGAAGCCGCTAGGCGCGCCGAGGCCCGGCGGGCACGCATGGCGGGCGGTTGATGTCGGGCTCGCGCGGCATCGCCATCATCGGGGTTGCCTGCCGCTTTCCAGGCGCCGCCAGCCGCCGCGAATTCTGGCGCAATTTGTGCGACGGCGTGGAGTTGATCCGGTTCTTTACCGATGCCGAGCTCGCCGCCGCCGGCGTTCCGGCGGCAACGTTGCAGGATCCCGCCTACGTCAAGGCCAGCCCGACCATCAACGACATCGAGCAATTCGATGCCGCCTTCTTCGAATACTCTCCGCGGGAGGCCACGCTGATGGACCCGCAGCACCGGCTGCTGCTGGAGGTGGCGTGGGAGGCGTTCGAGGATGCCGGACAGGTGCCGGGCGCATCCAGGGAGCCGGTCGCGGTGTTCGCCGGTACCGGCGGGATCGTCAGCACCTACCTGATCGGCCGGATGCCGTACACCAGCGAACTGCCGGACTACACCGGCACGCTGGCGCATATCGGCAACGACAAGGATTTCCCGAGCACGCGGATCTCCTACAAGCTCAACCTCACCGGCCCCAGCATCAACGTGCAAACCGCCTGCTCCACCTCGCTCGTGGCGGTGCATCTGGCCTGCCAGTCAATCCTTTCCGGCGAAAGCGGCATGGCGCTGGTCGGCGCCGCCTCGGTCCGGGTGCCGCATGTCGCCGGGCATGTCGGGGTGAAGGGCGGCATCTGGTCGCTGGATGGGCATTGCCGCGCCTTCGATGCGGACGCCACCGGCACGGTGTTCGGCAGCGGCGTCGGCGCCGTGCTGCTGAAGGAATTGTCCCAGGCGATCGCCGATGGCGACAACATCTATGCGGTGATCCGCGGCTCGGCGGTGAACAACGACGGCGCCGAGAAGGTCAGCTACACCGCGCCGAGTGCTGCCGCGCAGGCGCGCGCGATGGTGGAGGCCCTGACCATCGCGGATGTCTCGCCCGAGCAGATCGGCTATGTCGAATGTCACGGCACCGGCACCATCGTCGGCGACCCGCTGGAGATCGACGCGCTGACCCGCGCCTTCCGCACCCGCACGGACCGGCAGGGCTTCTGCACGGTGGGGTCGGTGAAGGCGAATATCGGTCATCTCGAACAGACCGCGGGCCTCGCCGCCATCATCAAGACCGCGCTGGCGTTGAAGTTCCAGAAGATCCCGCCGCAGATCCATTTTCAAACCGCCAACCCGAAGATCAACTTTTCCACCAGTCCGTTCGTGGTCAACACCGAGCTGCGCGATTGGCCGGTAGTCGCGACGCCCCGCTTTGCCGCGGTTAATTCGCTCGGCGTCGGCGGCACCAATGCCTTCCTGGTGCTGGAGGAAGCGCCCGCCGCGCCTTCCATCCCGGCGGAGGAAGGCCGGCAGCATCTGTTCACCCTGTCGGCGCGCAGCGATGCCGCGCTGGCGGCTGCCATGGCCCGCCACAGGGATTGGCTGGCGGAGAACCCGCAGGCGGATATCGCCGAAATCTGCACCACGCTCAGCGCCGGGCGAACGCACTTTCCGCGCCGCTTCGTCACGGTGGTAGGCTCCGTGCCGGAACTACAGGCGGCGTTGGCCGAGGATGCCCTGCCGCTGGCATTCACCGCGGCGAAGCCGGGCCATCGCCGCATCGCCTTCCTGTTTTCCGGCCAGGGATCGCAATATCCGGGCATGGCGGCGGAACTGTACCGTCACCAGCCGGTATTTCGCGCGGCAATGGACCGTTGCGCCACGGCACTCGGAGACAAGCTCGATCCCCCCTTGCTGGATGTGCTGTTCGACCGCAACGGCCAGAGCGCGCTGATCCATGAAACCGCCTATACCCAGCCGGCGCTGTTTGCCGTTCAGGTGGCACTGACGGCGCTGTGGCGGTCCTGGGGGATCGTGCCGGAATTCGTGCTCGGCCACAGCGTGGGCGAGTTCGCCGCCGCCGTCTGCGCCGGGGTCTACACGCTGGAGCAGGCGCTCGGCCTGATCGCGGAGCGCGCGCGGCTGATGCAGGCGCTGCCGGCGAACGGCGGAATGGCGGCGATCTTCGACGATGCCGCCAGCGTCGGCGAGGCGATCACGCGGCAAGGCTCGGGGCAGTTGGCGATCGCCGCGCGCAATGGTCCGCACAGCACGGTGATCTCCGGCGCCCGCGACGCGGTGGCCGCCGTCGCGGCCGATTTCGAGCAACGCGGCATCCGCGCGCAGGTGTTGATGGTCTCGCATGCCTTCCACTCGCCGCTGATGCAGCCGGCGATGGCCGGGCTGGCCAATTGCGCAACGGCGTTGCCGGCCAAGGCGCCGGAACTGCCGTGGTTTTCGACCCTTACCGCTGAAACGGTCACCACGGCGCCGGATGCCGGCTACTGGTGCGACCATGCCTTGCGCCCGGTGGATTTCCTCGGCGGCATCCGCCGGCTGGCGGAAGCCGGCGCGACCGATTTCATCGAGATCGGACCCGGCGGGACCCTGCTGGCGCTCGGCCGACAGTGCATCGATGGCGACGAACCCATGTGGCTCGCCTCGCTCAGCCGGCGCGGCGAGCAGCGGGAAATCCTGACCAGCCTGGGCCAGCTCCATGCCGGTGGCCATACGATCGACTGGGATGGTTTCAATCGCGCCCATCCCGCGCACCGGATATCGCTGCCCACCTACCCGTTCGAACATCGACGCTTCTGGCTGGAAGACAACCGCAAGCCGTACGAGGCGCAGGAGACAGCCACGGGCCTGGCAGGAACGCGGTTGCGCTCGGCGCTGCCGGAGACGCAGTTCGAGGTCCGCTACAGCCTGGACCGCCTGCCCTGGCTGAGCGACCATCGCATCTACGCCATGCCCGTGCTGCCGACCACGGTGGGCCTGGCCGCGCTGACGGATGCGGCTCGCCAACATTTCAACACCCCGAGGGTCGCCATCGAGAGCCTGCAATATCGCGAGGCCCTGGTGCTGCCGGAAGCCGGTGGTGCCGAGGCGGATTGCGTGGTGCAGATCATCCTCGCCCCGATTGGGCCGGATCGCGCCGAGTTCCGCCTCGCCAGCCTGGACGCGGCCGGCGGCTGGCGCACGCACATGGTCGGCCTGGTTTCCTCCGGAACCGATCTGCCCGTCCCGCGCATCCAGATCGACCAGATCCGGGCGCGCTGTCCGACCGCCATTCCTATCGAGCGCTACTATCCCGCCATCCACGACCTCGGCCTGGAATACGGCCCGGCCTTCCAGGGCATCCGGTCCCTGCTGCGCGGCGACGGCGAGACCCTCACGCAGGTGGTGCTGCCCCCGCAGGTCGCATCCGGCGGTGGGCTGCACCCGGCGCTGCTGGATGCCTGCCTGCATGTCTATCCGGCCCTGGTGCCTGCCTACGGCGATTTCGATGCCGGTTTCGCGCTGACGCGGCCGGTGTTTTTGCCGATCTCGGTGGAACGCTTCACCGGCGCCGCCGCCGATCACCGCGCGGTCTGGGTGCACGCCGTGCGCCGCCAGGCGCCCGAGGCGGCCGAGGGCATCCTGGTGGTGGATCTCGCGATTTATGACGAAGGCGGCAATTGGGTGGCCGCCATCGAGGGCCTGTCGCTGAAGCAGCTGCCGCCGGAGAAAACTCAGCCCGGCGCATGCCGCCGGCAAGCTGGATTATCTGTATCAGGTGCGACTGGGACGAACGCCCTGCCCTACCGGAGATCTCCGATGACGCGATGGCCGGCGGCTGGCTGCTGCTGGCCGACCGCCGAGGCGTCGCGGCGGAGATCGCCGCCGAGCTTCGCAAGGGGGGCGCGAGTTGCGACCTGCTGTATCTCGATGATCGCGTCCTGGCGGATGACGTCCGCACCTGGGGGAGCAGCGAGACACTGACGGAGGATCTTGCCCGCGTTCTCGCCGCGCACGCCGCCGGCGGCATGAAGGTGCGGCGCATCCTGCATCTCTGGGCGCTCGATCCGGCGGACGATGCCGATCCCCAGGCAACCCAGCGCCGCATCGCCGGCAGCGCTCTGGCCCTGTTCCAGGCGCTGGGCGCGGCGCGCGCCGAGGGCACCGCTGACGCCCGCATCTGGCTCCTGACCGCCAACGCGGTCGCGGCCGGTACGGCCGACCTGACGCCGGAACCGGCCCAGGCGACGCTTTGGGGCTTTGGGCGCAGCGCGGCGCTGGAGCATCCGCAGATCTGGGGCGGCCTGATCGACCTGGACCGGTCCACGGATCCAAACGAAGTGCTGCGGGAAATCCTGCGCGGCGACGCAGACGACCAGATCGCGCTGCGAGCCGGCCATCGGTTTGCGGCGCGGTTCGTCCGGTTGCCGCAGCCTTCGCAGCCCGAGACCGCACTGTCCCCCGATAGCTGCTACCTGATCACTGGCGGCCTCGGCGCGCTCGGCATGGAGGTCGCCAAATTCCTGATCGCCAAGCGCGGCGCCAGACATCTGGTGCTGGTCAGCCGCCGCGGCGAGGCCGATCCGGCGGCAGCTTCGGTGCGGGAAACATTGCAGGCCCTGGGGGCGGACGTCGTCATCCAGGCCGCCGACATCACCCGCGCCGAGGACGTCTCCAGGCTGATCGCCGGTATCGGCGATGGGCCATGGCCGCTGAAGGGCGTGTTCCATGCCGCCGGGCTGCTGGATGACGGCATCCTCGCGCAGATGGACTGGGCGAAGTTCTGGCGCGTGCTGGCACCGAAAGTAGCCGGCGGCTGGCTGCTGCATGAACACACGAAGCACCTGCCGCTCGATCATTTCGTGCTGTTCTCCTCGGTGCTCAGCCTGATCGGATCGGCGGCGCAAACCAACTACACCGCGGCCAATGCCTATCTGGACGGTCTGGCCGCACACCGGCGCGGCCTCGGCCTGCCGGCTCTGGCGCTGAACTGGGGTCCCTGGGCGGACGCCGGGCTGGCCACGGCCTCCGGCGAGCGCGGCGAGGCGATCTGGCGCTCGCGCGGCACCCATTACATCCCCGCTGAAACCGGCTGGCAGGCGATGGACGCACTCATCGGCAGCGATGCCGGTCAGGCCGCGATCACCCTGACCGACTGGCCGGTGTTCCTGCGCCAGTTCGCCGCCGTGCCGCCGTTCTTCTCCGGCCTGGCCCCGGCCGCGGGGGGACGCCCGGTGTCCGGCACGCAGGACGCCGCCATCCGCGCCCAGCTGGAAGCCGCCGCCCCGCAGGAACGCCGGGCCGTGCTGATCGGCTTCATCCGCCAGCAGGCCCAGACCACGCTCGCTTTGACCGAGGAGATCGATCCCGCCCGCCCGCTGCGTGAGTACGGCCTGGACTCGCTGATGGCCGTGACGCTGGTCAACCGGCTGGAAGCG
This sequence comes from uncultured Alphaproteobacteria bacterium, assembly GCA_963839645.1. Lineage (GTDB taxonomy): Bacteria > Pseudomonadota > Alphaproteobacteria > Acetobacterales > Acetobacteraceae > PALSA-911. The sequence continues at coordinate 133,783 of CAWIVZ010000009.1, forward strand.
GCGCTCGGCGTGAAGATCGCGACCACCAAGCTGATCGCCGGCCCCAGTGTGGAGACGCTCGCAGGCGAGATCCTGCCGGACCTGGACTTCGGCGAGGCCAAAACGGAACCGCGACCCGAAACCCTGCCGGAAGCCGCCGCCGCCGCCGGGCGCTGGGTCGTCACCGTCGGCCCGCGCGCCGCGCCGCGCATGCGGCTGTTCTGCTTCCCCTTCGCCGGCGGCGGCTCGGCGGTGTTCCAGGCCTGGGCGCAAGGCATCGACCCCGGCATCGAAGTGGTGGCGATCGAACCCCCGGGACGCCTGAGCCGCATCCTGGAGCCGCCGGTCACGGAAATGAGGGACTTCGTCGACCAGTTGCTGCCGGAGATGGCCCCCCTGCTCGACCTGCCCTTCGCCTTCTTCGGGCATTGCCTGGGCGGCCTGACGATGTACGAGACCGCTCGACGCCTGATCGGTTCCAGCAACCACCGGCCGATGCATCTGTTCGCGTCCGGGTCCCGCCCACCGGACATGCTGGCCGACATGGGCCCGTTCGAGGAACGCCTGACGCGCGACCTGCTGGCGCTGGCCCAATTTCGCGCCGACCTGCCGGCGCATCTGCAGCCCGACGACGTGTTCGCCGATATCGTGCGGCATTTCGACATGCAGGCAACCGACCGGTTCCTGGACGATCCCGAACTGCGCCGCCTGATGCTGCCGGTGGTGCGCGCCGAATTCCAGATGGTCGCCAATTACGTGCATGTTCCGGAAACGCCGTGGGAAATCCCGATCACCTGCTTCGCCAATCGCGGCGACACCTATGTTTCCCGCCAGCACGCCTTGGGCTGGGGGCGGTTTACCAATACAAGGCTGCAGATACATATTCGCAAGGGCGACCATTATTCGATTGTGGATGACGTCCAATTCATCCAGACCGAAATCAACCGCGAACTGAGAGCCTGAACCATGCCGTCCGCCTGCCCGATCCCGCCAGCGAGAGCCAAGGCCAGATGAGCGAGCCCCAGGGCGGCGCGGTCTCGGGCTGGCTGGCGCAGATCGGCCTGTCCAAATACGCGGCGGTATTCGCCGAAAACGGCGTCGACCTGGACATCCTGACCGACCTGACCGAGGCCGATCTGGCTGGCATCGGCGTCGTGCTTGGCGACCGCAAGCGCCTGCTGCGCGCCATCGCCGCCCTGCAGCCCGCCCCGGCCGTTGCCCCGCTGGCTTCCGTGCCTGCCGCTTCCGTCCCCGACCCGGCGCCCGCCCCGCCGCAGGCTACTTCCACCCCGACAGAGTCCTGGCGGCGGCACCTGACGGTGCTGTTCTGCGATCTCGTCGGCTCCACGCCCGATGTCGCATCGCCTGGACCCGGAGGATTTCAGCCAGATCATCCGTGATTTCCAGGATGCCTGCACCGGCACGATCAGCCGCGGCGCCGGCTACATCGCCCGCTTCATGGGCGACGGGATCCTGGCCTATTTCGGCTATCCGCAGGCGCATGAGGATGACGCGCAGAGCGCCGCCCGGGTCGGCCTGGAACTGGTCGCCAAGGTCGGGCAGTTGCGGACGGCGGACGGCGAGCCGTTGCGCGTGCGCGTCGGCATCGCCACCGGCCTGGTGGTTGTGGTGGGCGAGGCCATCGGCACGGGCATGGCGCAGGAACAGTCGGTCGTCGGCGAAACCCCCAACCTGGCGGCGCGGCTGCAAGGCCTGGCCGAGCCAGGCACCGTGCTGGTATCGGAGAGCACGCACCAGTTGCTGGGCGATATGTTCGCCTGTGAGGACCTGGCCCTGCATGCGATCAAGGGGCTGGACGAGCCGGTGCGCGTCTGGAAAGTGCTGGGCGAGCAAAAGAACGAAAGCCGCTTCGATGCCACGCGATCACGCAATCTTACCCAGCTGATCGGCCGCAATCCGGAGTTGCTACGCCTGTCCGAACTTTGGCGGTCGGCGCGGGCCGGCAATGGCCGGGTTGCCCTGGTGTCCGGCGAGGCTGGGATTGGCAAGTCGCGCATCTGCCGGGCATTGCTGGATATCGTGGCGGATGAGCCGCATTACGGCATGCGCTACCAATGTTCCCCGCACCATCTGCAAAGTCCGCTCTATCCGATCATCGGCCAACTGGAACATGCGGCCCATTTCGAGCGCGATGACAGCGCCGATATGAAACTCGACAAGCTGGCGCGGTTGCTGGACGAGGCCGGGATCAACACGCCGGACGACACGGCGCTGTTCGCAGCCCTGCTGTCCATTCCCGCCGAGCACCGCTATCCGCTGCCGGAGATAAGCCCGGCGCGCCAGCGCGAGCGCACGATCGATGCGCTGGTCCGGCATTTATTCGCCCTCGCGTCTCACCGGCCCGTGCTGCTGCTAATGGAGGATCTGCACTGGATCGACCCGACCACGCTGGAACTGGTGCACCGCTGTCTGGCCAGGGCCCAGGGCGCACCGATCCTGATGGTGCTGACATTCCGGCCCGAGTTCTTTCCGCCCTGGCTCGATCAGCCGCATGTCAGCATGTTCCCGCTGAACCGGCTTGGCCACGAGGAAGTCGTGGCGATGATCGAGCGGGTGACGGGCGGGCGGCAGCCTGCCGGCGGATGTATACCAGCAGATCATCAGCCGCACGGACGGCGTGCCGCTGTTCGTGGAGGAACTGACCAAGACCGTTATAGAATCTGGCATCCTGCGCGAGGCCGGGGATCGTTACGAGCTGGTCGGCCCGCTGCCACCGCTCGCCATTCCCGCCACGTTGCAGGAAACCCTGATGGCGCGGCTGGACCGGCTGGCCTCGATCCGCGAGGTCGCGCAGGTCGCCTCCGCGCTCGGCCGCGAATTCTCGTTCCGCCTGCTCAGCGGCGTCACCCAGATGCCCCGCACGGAACTGGCCGCGGCGCTGGCCCAGCTATCCGGTGCGGACATGATCCATGGCCGCGGCGATCCGCCGGACAGCCACTACATCTTCAAGCACGCGCTGGTGCAGGGCGCGGCCTACGAAACCTTGTTGCGCACACGCCGGCGCCAGTTGCACGCGCGGATCGCCGAAGTTCTGGTGAAGGAATTCGCCAGCACCGCCGAGACCCAGCCCGAACTGATCGCACATCATCTCAGTCAGGCGGGGCTGGACGAAAGCGCCATCCAGTATCTGCGCCGCGCCGCGCAACGTTCGATCCAGCGCTCGGCCAATGCCGAGGCGATCAGCCATCTGAAGCAGGCGCTGGATCTGCTGCATAGACTGCCCGATACGCCGGAGCGCCAGCAATCCATGCTGGACGTGGACATCGCCCTGGGTCAGGCGATGATCGCGGGCATCGGCTATGCGGCACCCGAAACGCGCAAGGTGCTTACCCGCGCCAAATCCAACATCAACGACACCACCGAGCCCGAAAAGAAGCTCGCCATCCTGTACGGCCTGTGGTCCGGCTACTACGTCGGCAGCGACATGGCCATGCAGCGCGAGATCGGCGAGGCCTTCCTGGACGAGGCAACGCGCATCGGCGACATCGCGGCGCAATGCATCGCCAACCGGCTGCTCGGCGCCACCCTGGTCATGCAGGGACAATTCGATGCCGGGCGGGTGCGCCTGGAGCGCGCAATCGAGCTGTACGATCCCGCCGACCATCCGCGCTACCGTTTCCAGTACGGCCAGGATATCGGCACCACGGCGCTGTGCTATCTGACCTGGGCGTTGTGGCATCTTGGGGACTATGAACGCGCGCTGGAGACCGGGAAGCGGGCGATGGACCAGGCGCAGTCCCTCGCGCATCCGCACACCATCGCCTACACGATGTGTCATGCGCTGGGCATGATCGATACGTTTCGTGTCCGGCCGGCGGCGACCCAAACCTATGCCTACGACATCATCCATCTGTGCGAGGAGCACGGTTTCCCGTTCTGGGCCGCCGGCGGGCGTATACTGGCCGGCTGGGCGAACACCCATACCGGCGATGGCCGCCGTGGCATCGAGCAGTTCCGTGCCGGCCTGTCCGCCTGGCGCGGCAGCGGCGCGCAGATCTGGGTGCCGTACTATCTCGCGATGGAGGCCGAAGCGCAGGTCCGCCTTGGCCAGGTGGATCTCGCGCTGGGCAAGATCGACGAGGCGATCGCGGTGGCAAGCCAGACCGGAGAGCGCTGGTCGAGCGCGGAACTGCTGCGCACCAAGGCCGGGATCCTGCTGGCAAAGGATCCTGCCGACACCGCCGAGCCGGAAAAGCTGCTGACGGATGGCCTCGGTATCGCCACGGAGCAGAAGGCCAGATACTGGCAGAGCCGCCTGGCCGCCGACCTCGCGCGGCTCTGGCAGGGTTCCGGACGCGATGCGGAGGCGCGAGACCTGTTGTCGCGGCATGGGGATTTGCGGCTGGAACGGTTGATCGGGACGCCAGCCACCGTTCCGTGAAATGATGGACGGAATAGGTCTGTAACTGTAATAACGAAACGCCACGCACAGGAGAACCGCCCATGAGCGACGCAGCAGGCCAGCCTGGCAAGAGCGCAGCCAAGAAGGGGCGCACGGCGCTGATGCTGGGCGGCGGGGCACCGAATTTTCCGTTGATGGCGGGCGCCCTGCTCGCCTTTCACAAAAAGGGCGTGAAGTTCGATCTGATTTCCATGACCGGAGCCGGTTCGGTGCTGGGGCTGATCTACCTGGCGCCGAAGGGATTGACGCAGGAGCAGGCGCTGGAGAATGCGGTTAACTACGGCATCGCCGATGCGCTGTATGCGATGCTTCCCATCAATTACAAGATGTTCCAGAAATCCGGCTACCGCGCGGACCGGTTCCGCGAAGCCTGCGACGCCAATCCGTATCTGCAACGGATGATGAACCAGATCGGCATGAACGACGCGGACAAGCTGCGCAGCGACGCGGTGCAGTTCATGCTGGCGATGATGTGCCCGACCGACCTGAACCTGTACAGCACCGGCCTGTGCGCGCACGCGCCGTTCATCGAGCATGTGGTCGATTTTGCCAAGCTCAAGGAACAGCCGATCGACTGCGTGTTGAACGCCTATTGCATCGAGGACCGGAAGGTCCGCGAATGGCGCAAGGACGTCATCGACGTGCACCATTTCCGCGCCAGCCTGTCGTTCCCATTCATCTATCCGCCCTATCGGGTGGACGGAAAGCACTACTTCGAGGGGGCAGCCTACGAGGCGTTGAACCTCGGCGGGATCGGGGTGGACGAGGATCCGAACAGCCTCGACCTGTTTCCCGACAACGACGACAATCCCGAGCATCACCATGCGCATCTGGACCGGGTGATCGTGTTCAACATCATGACCCGCGATCTGATCAAGCGGCCGCGCAATCTATGGGATGCCTATGGCCAGTCGATCATCCTGCCGCTGGTCGCGAACGCGCAGAACGAGGAGAAATTCATCCGCATCTGGCAGCAATACGGCCATCTGTTCGGACCGCTGAAGAATGTGGAATCTGGACGAGCCGACGGGCGACGACCGGGCACTGATCGATGCGGTTCAGTTGCTGCTGGACCGCGTCAATGCGCAGCCGGAGGCAGAGGGCCTGCCGGCCATCACGGTGGAGATGCTACGCGAGAAGCTGCCGCCGAAGATCTACGATGTGAGCTTCGACATTCCCGCCGATCATCAGGCACAGACGCTGGAATGGAAGCGCTCCAATCTGGAGTTCCTGTTCAATCTCGGCATTCAAACCGGGGAAGCCTACGTCGCCGTTCATCCCGAGCTGGTCGGGTAAGCCCGGCCGCGATCAGCCGCCTGCGAGAAAGCCTGCAATCGTCGGATTGGCGGCAAGCTCGGCCCTGTCCCGCTCGGTTGGTAGTTGCGGCCTGTCGCGGTCGTGGTTGACCATGCACAGGAAGCCCATCTTCTCGCCGGCGGTGGCGCGAAACTGGTGCCAGGTCCAGGCGGGGATGGTGACCAGGTCGTGCGGCTTCACGTCGCGCACGGTGTCGCCGAGCAGGCATTTGCCATGGCCGCGCAGGATCATCACCGCGTGCATGTGCTCATGGCGTTCCAGCGTGGAATAGCCGCCGGCATCCATCTCGAAATAGCGCAGCTCGCAACCGAGTGCTGCTTCCTTGAACAGGGTCTGGCGGGAGATCGCCTTGAACGGCGCGGCGCCGTCTTCCTTGTAGGGGGCGTGGTCCACGCCGTTCCAGCGGAACCCGGGTTGGCTTTCGCGCAACAGGTTCGTCTGTGCCGTATCGATGTCCATCATTCCTTACCCATACACGTGATCGGCGACGGCGCGGGTGAAGGCCGTGGTTTCCTCGGTCAGCCGGTCGCGCGCCAAAAGCAAATTCCCGCCGATCAGCAACATCGTGTCCGGGCCATAGAAGTCAAGTTTTTCGGGCACGCGGGCCAGGGTCATGCCGCCGGCGGGAACCGGCAGGGCGGGCAGCAACGGCGACGGTGGGGAGGTCGCGTTGGCCGCCAGATCGCGGCAGGTCTGCGGCGAGTAGCCAAAGCGGCCGCCATAGGTGGGAAAGATCACCGCGTCCGCGCCCATCAGAGGAAACAGCTTGCCGATCAGCAGTTCCGGGGCGATGCGCGTGGCACCGCCCAGGGTCGGATGCGCCATGAAGGCGATGTCGGGGTTGTCGCGCACCAGCGCCTGGATGTTGGAGGGGCCGGCGATCATCGGGGCGACGATGACCGTCGTGACCCCAGCCTCGCGGGTCAGGGCAACCTGCGCACGCAACTGGTCCAGGTTGCCGGCCAGGCTGGGGGCGTATTGCGTCGCGTGACCGGTCGCCGCGTTGGCCCGGCGCACCCCATCGGCGCAGGCACGGACGCGATCGGCGAACGGGCTGTAGCGCTGGTCGGCCAGGCCGTGATCGTCCTTGATGAAGTCCACCCCGCCGCGGGCGAACCGCTCGGCCAACGTCGCCAGCCGCGCCGGGGACAGGCCCTGGGGTTTCAGCGCCGAACAGGTCAGCGCCCGGTGGGGCGCGCCGGCGCGGGCGCGCAGGCCGGCAATGCCGTGACGCGGTCCGGCGAACAGGCCGGCGGGCAGTTCAACGTCCCGCAGCGACACGTCTTCCTGCAAGGAGGTGTTGCCGAACAGCATGTTCAGCAACTGGCCGGCATCCGCCTGTCCCTCGCTGTCCAGGATCGTCGCCAGCGCAAGGCCGATCCTGACTTCATACAGGCCGGGCTGGAGTTCGGCGATCGCCTCCACCTGGCCGACGATATCGGTCAGGACAGCGGCCTCATCGATGGCCGCAATCGGCATTTCCACGCTCTGCTCGACCGCGATAGCCGCGGCGCGCGACTCGATAGTTGTGGCCTCGTTGGAGTTAATCCCTTTGAATTGCACACGATATAGGGCTGTCAGTCGCAATTTCATGGCTGCCTTCGGACCGTCGGGGGATCGATGCGATTATTTGTACCACTCTGCACCGATGGATCCCGGCTTGAACAATTTGCGCGGTGAGGACATCGCTATAAATCGAAATCCTGGGATTTCAATCGACTATTTCGCGTGCCCGTTTTGCCGGGCCGCTCTCAAAAAAGTCTAAACCAATGTGTATCATTCCTTGACAGAACGGCCCCAAACACCTTAACTAAACGTTAAGTTACCAATCCAAACAGGGAGACGATTGAAATGAAGCATACTCTTCTCACCGGCGTTTGCGCAGCCGCGCTAGGGTTTGCGGCTCCGGCCATGGCCGGCAATATCGTGCTGACCGGGCACGACAACGATTTTCACGGTTCTTCGGGTGCGGTCGCCGCCACTACAGCCGAACTCAACTTCGTCCGTAACGGCAGTCTGTTGCCGGTGCTCGTCATTGACGACGGCTCCGAGGCGACCAACCTGATCACCGGCATTCTCGGTGCAGGTAATGTAGTTTCCACCGCCGTGGGCGGAGTTAGCGCAGCCAGCTTCGATAACTCCCTCTATAGCGCCTTCGTGGTCGCTTCGGTGACAACCTGCGGCGGCTGCGACAATCCGGTCGGGACCGGATCGGCCCTCGCTGCCTACTCTGCTGCGATCGCTTCGTTCTTCAACAATGGCGGCGGTATCCTGGGCGAGACGGTGGCGAGCGATGGGAGCGGCTACTCATATGTCCCCGAGACGGCAACATCCAGCCCCATCTTCGACACGACGGGCTTCGTCGCCACCGCTAATGGCCTTGCTGATCTCGGCGCTCCGTTCCAGGCGGTGAACGGCGATCAGACGCACAACACCTTCTCGGATCCCGGCACCGGCGGAACCTCCTCCGCATACAAGGTGGCCGAAAGACTTGGCGCCGCTGGGCCGGCGGTAACGATCTACGCCACTGGCACGATCACCTGCACGGGAACGCATTGCCACATCGTGAGCACGCCCGAGCCGATGAGCCTGGCACTTCTTGGCGCCGGCCTGTTCGGTCTTGGTGCGGTTCGACGCTACCGCCGCGGCTGATCGCTCAGCGTTGGTCGATAACGAGGGCGGCGCCAGTGGCGCCGCCCTTTTGTTTTGGCGAAAATTAGGTGGCCGGCATCGCGCACAAGGTCAGAGAGCAAGCCTCCGAGGCATCCCGACCACGCCTCGGCGCGGTTCGCGCCCACAAGATCGCCCGCTCCGGGCAGGCGCCCTGGGCGATTTCCTCTGCCGTCGACGGGCGGATCGTCATCCTGGACACAATCATATAACAATCGACGATCTCTTGCCAGGCCGGTCCCGACCGCGGGTTCAAATGCGCCAAAGCCGGCGTCTGCCGGGTAATCACACTGAAAACCGCCAACCGGCCGGTGAATTGCGCAACATCGCTTATCACTGGCCCGACGAAATTGTCCTCCAACTGATCCAGCACATCCAGAGCACGTCACCAGATCGTAACTCTGTGCGGGCCGCGCGCTGAACGCCGGCACCGCCGGATCGAAGCCCCGGATGTAGCGGAATAGCTTTTGGCGCGCCATTGCCTGCATGAAAATGCCTTTCCCGCAGCCATAGTCGAGCAGGCTCGGCGGTTCGTTCGCCTCCCTGGTTAAGCCGACGGCCAGATGCCGGATCGTATCATGCAGATATGGGTGCTGATGGGTGCCGAATTCAGGGTGACTGAGATGATGGTCCCGATGGCGCTGCAGGAAGCTTTCACTGAACGTCTGGATGAACTCGACCAAGCTGTCCCCTACCAGCTGACGATGAACAATGGCGAGCCATATGTGCCCCGGTCAGTCTGACGCTGTGGCGCCGTTCGCGGCCAACAGAGTGCCAAGGCGGCTATGTGCCTGCTCGAGCTCCGGTGACAGGGCGATGGCCCTGCGCAACGATGCGATCGCTTCCCGCGTGTGCCCCGGTGCTCCAGTGCGGCGCCGAGATTGTAGTAGGCCGCAGCAAAATCTGGGCACAGACCGATCGCCCGTTCGAAGCAATCCACCGCCAGGTCGAGCCGGCCGGCCAGCAGGCAGACCGTGCCAGCGTCATTGTACAGCACCGGGTCATTCGGTGCCTGCCGCAACGCCTGCTGCAATTCCGACAACGCTTCGTCGAGCCTTCCAGCTTCCCGCAGCCGGCGAGCGGCTGGCAGCTTGCCGGGTTGGCCGATACCGGCGCGACTGTCTTTGGCCGCCGGATCGGGCTCCAGCAGGCCGCGCAATTCGCCGAGCCACGGCTCGTACCGCCGCCAGCGCTCGGTCGATGTGCGATAGGTCGGCTGGCGTGCCTGCCACATGCTGGCGGTACGGACGATGCGCTGGTTGTCCTCCGGACGCAGGCACTGGTCGTCCCATTCGAGGCCGATGAAATCGATCATCCGACGGGTGATCCGCTCGCGGTCCTGGACCAGGTCCTCATAGTCCACATCGAGTAGAATGCCGGGTGGAAGCACCGCGCGCCAATGCGCCATAAGGCGTTCGTAACAACGGTAGTAAAACGCCAAATGACCCTTGTCGTAGGTGAAGGGCATCGGCGCGGTGAAGTTGGTGAAATAGTTGGACAGGCACGTGTCCACCGGATGGCGCCGGCAATGGATGATCCGTGCCTTGGGAAAGACCAGGTGAAACAGGCCGATCCACAGGAAGTTACCTGGCATCTTGTCCGTAACGCGGCTTGCAGCGGGCGCGATGCCGCGCAAGACCGACTACATAGTCGGCAGCGACTTGATCCACATGCGCCGGTGCCAAACCGGCCTCACCAAGCCGGCCGAATTCCTCGGCCGCGCGGTTCCAGAAAGTCAGCTCCTCGCCCCCGCCTACCGCGGGATGACTGGAGACGATCTGTTCGACCAGCGTGGTGCCGGAGCGCGGCATGCCGAGGATCAAGACCGGCAGTTCCGACGTCGACCCGAGTGCTGCATGGGTTTCGAAGAATTCCGGCGTGACGCTGGTGATCAGTCGGTGGACGGAGGCGCCAAAATGGGCCCGGTCGAACGGCCGGTTGCGCCCGGCCAGGCGATTGGCGGCATCGAAATGCCGCATCGCCTCTTCGTACTCGCCGCGGTCGTCGAACGCCTTGCCAAGGCCATAATGCACCCTCTGCCGGGCGGGATCCGACAGCGCTTCGTAGCCCAGCAGGTCCTGCATCTGGCCGATCATATGCGCATCTTCCGCGGTCACCCGCCGCGACATCGCCAGATCGAAATAGGCGACGGCCGCCTGGGCCGGGCTGCCCTCGGTCGCCTGTTCCAGCAATGGGATGGCCGCCTCGAAACGGCCCTGCTCACGCAGGATCGTGGCCAGAAAGCGTTTCGCCTCGGGTCCTGTCAGGGTGCAACACGATGGTCTGCTGGAGGTATTCCAGGGCCTCTGCCCGTTTCTCCTCCTCCATCAGCACTTTGGCGTGGTTCAGCCTGCCGAGGATGGTATTCGGCTCGAGAGCGGCAACGCCACGGAAACAATCGATCGCTTCGGAGCGCCGGCCGACATTCAGCAGCAGAATTCCCAGGCGCTCGAGCGCCTCGGCATGGTGAGGGTCCAGCACGGTGGCCCGGCGAAACGCCTCGATCGCCTCGCTATCCCGGCCGAGATATTCCAGCGCGAACCCGAGATTGTGGTGGTGCGCGGCAACGCTGGGCGCCAGCCTGACGGCTTGCAGCAGGCAAGGCGCGGCGTCGGCGGCGCGGCCGGCATACAGGTGGACCATGCCTAGTTCGCTGTGCCCGGCGGCATCCAGCGGATTTCGCCCGGTATAGGCTTGCGCCAGGCGCAGCGCTTCCAGGAAGCGGCCCGCATCACGCAAACTGCGGATCTGCTCGAGTTCAGCCTGGCCCGCTGGCCCCGCCGACGGCCCGACAGGCGCGGCTACGCCGCTGGTTTTACCGGCACAACAGTGCTTGTATTTGCGTCCGCTTCCGCAAGGGCATGGGTCATTCCGGCCCGGCCCGGTGGCGGACGCAATGCGGGTCTGTCGAAGGGGGAAGCGCATAGGCTCGAACTTATCGCGTCTGCACTCGATATGACCAGATCATGATCACCCTGGACACATAAAAAAGAGCGGCCCAGACTATCGGGCCAGGGACCGCCTTGTGCCAGCATTGATCGAGGGCGGCGGCAGCGCCGGAATGCAGTGGACGTACCGGTCTCGGCGCCACCACCTCCCGCGCAATGAAAAACGTGCCGGGTTTCCCCGGCACGTTTCCAGATTCACTCGCCTTGATCGCCAGTGATTTACGCTTGATCGAGCTTCCGGTTCTGACGCCGGCGGCGGATGGTGCCGATGCCGGGGATCAGAGCCAGCGCGGCCACGCCCACGCCGTAGACGGCGACGGCGGAGGGCTCGGGGGTGGAAGTCACGACGCATGCCAAGCCGCAAGGAATGCCGCCGCCGCCGTTGGAGATGACGACCTGGAAGCCGGTCAACGTTCCGGGCGGGGTGGTCACGATGTAGGTGGTCAGGCCGAGGGTATCAAAGAAGCTCGCCTCATAGGCCTGGTGGCCAAAGCAGCCGATGTTGGGAACACCGCTGCCAACCGGGCCGAGGCCGTAAGCCGCGCCGCCGGGAGCCACGATGTTGCCGTCGAAGCAGGAGCCCAGGCCACCATAGCCGCCGCCGTAGCCGGCCACGTGGGCGTTCGCGAGGCCAGCGCTGGCGCCGGTGTTGCCGATGATCGAGTCGAACTGCGCGCCGCCCTGATAATCCTCGATCGCCACGCTACGGCCGGCGGCGAGGAACGACACCAAGGTCGCTTGATCGGTGGCCGAAAGAGACGGCTCGGAGCAGCAACTGCCCGATTCGTCGAGGTATATACCCGAATAAGACGCTAGCATCGTCGCCAAATCCGGAATAACGCCACCGAGCGATGCCTTGCCGACCGTGGGAGTTCCGACGGGATCGTAGCCCAGGATCGCGATCGGCAGGGATGACCCGGAGTAGGTGGCCATTCCGTTCAGGAAGTTGGTGCTATAGGGGTCGAGGCCATGGAAGGTCTGCGCGTCACTCCCTTCCAGGATCAGGAGACCTGTCGCGGACGCAGGCGCCGCGAAGGAAAGGCCGGCCAGCGCTACCGTGACGGCAAGCGCGGATCGGATTGTTTTCATACTCAAGAGCATGGTTGTCGTCCTCCGAAAGTTGTTGAGATACAGGCTGGAAAAGGCACTTCAGGCGATCGTGCTAGACGCCAGAGGCACGCGGCTTGGTTCCCGCAACCGTTCGTACGACGTTTTCTACGTTCTGACACAAAGACTACATGTCCACATTCACAGAAGCAAGCCTTCCTTTACCAAAATTTCATCCGCGCACTCCGGGATGTAGCGCCATTCTGTGTATCTCGCTGTTTTTATATCTATCATCCCAGTCAATGCGTATTTTTGGTACGGTTAATCCCCCAATAAGAGAAATATTCATGCCCCTATCAAGCCCAGATGGGGCCTCCACAGTCATTTCGGGTCTAGATCCGTCCGGATTCGCGTCGAATCATTTGTTACCCTACGAAATACGACGTCGGTGCGTTCGCCTCGAGATATTCCGATAGCGGATGGAAACGCCTGTCCCGGATTGAACTGTCCCGCCGTCTCCATCCGCCGGCGATCCGCAGAGACCGATTCGCGGTGCAGGCCCGAGAGGCGGACTTCCTCGATGCCAGGACTGGCGCCACGGCCGTCAACGGAAAGACGCCTGAGGCCTCCGCCGGGAATGCCAGGGAGAGGGCAAGACCGCGCAAGGACGCTATACCTTGCAACTAGCGGCGACATCTATGGAAGGAAGCGACCAATGAGTGAGGCAGCCTTGACGGGCCACAACCTGACCCTGGCCGAGGAAGTGGTCCTGCTGGTGCTGGATGATGCGACCGGCGATTTCCGGGAATTGCCGCCCGGAGGAATGGGCGTGGCGCTGGGCGGCGCCCTGCTGATGGATCTGGCCCTGGCCGGCCGGATCGACTCCGATCTGCAGCGGTTGTTCGCCGTGGCCACTGAACCCACCGGCGACGACGTGCTGGACGATGTGCTGACGGAAATCGCCCATCGCGGCGATGAACCCGGCGAGGCGGGCAGCGATTGGGGCACCTTCCTTTGGGTCGAGGAACTGGCACGGCGAGGCGATGAATTTCGCGAACGGCTGCTGGAACGACTGGTGGCGCGCGGCGTGCTGCGCATACAGGACACGCGGGTGTTATGGGTGTTCGGCAGCCGCGCCTATCCGCCATCGACGGGGATCGAGGGCGAGGAAGTGCGTACCCGCCTGCGCGCGGCACTGTTCGGCGAGGAAATCCCCGAACCGCGCGACACGCTGCTGATCGGGCTCGCCAACGCCACCGGCATCCTGGCGTTCGTGCTGAACCCCGACGAAATGGAGCAGGCGCGCGCACGGATCGCGCAGGTAACGGCGCTGGAGGAGATCAGCCGGTCGGTGACGCGGGCGGTGTACGAAGTGCAAATGGCGATGATGGGCGGCTTCCCGGCCTGAAATCCAAACCCCGGGCTTACAGGCCTGGAGTTCCGGCTCCCGCCGTCCGGCTTTCAGTAATATTATGTTACTATACTGGGTTGCTGCCAACCCGGCCAAGCGGTTACCAACCCAGGGATATCCGCGAATACGGGGGCATGTTACCAAACGGAAGCGCGCCATTAAGTCACCGGAACCCACTGGAATTTCGTTAAATATTGCCGCATTTCCGAGCAGGCGAAATTCTGGAATTTTTTTCGCGTAACCACGTCTAGCCCATTGTCATTGTGCAGCGAATTGAATTACAAAACGTCATTCTAGAAATCTGAACTTCTAGATAACCCCTAATCGAAGGGATACTTCTTCATGCGTAGCCTTCTTCTGGCTTCCGTCGCCGCGATCGGCTTCTCAGCCGCCGCCAACGCGGCTTCGATCAACGTGCTCTGGTACACCGGCGGCGTAGAAGCGACCTCGGCGGGCTCCTACCAGGCCGCCATGAGCAGCTTGGCGAGCCCCGGTGCTGGCGACCCGTCCTCGGCGACCTGGAACATCACCTACTGGGCGTCAGGCGCCATGCCCAGCGGAACCTTTAATGCCCTCGTCGTCGCGTCGCCGCAGGGCAGCTGGGCCACGAATCCGGATTACAGCGCACTGAACGCTTTGCCGCCGGCGCTTGGCAACCGTATCCTGGCGACCGGCCAGGATGCTGATTGGCACGACATCTTTGGTCCGGGTTCGGCCAGCTTCGACGGCCCGCGCGGCTTCCTGCGCGACGCCATCAACTGGGCCGGTGCTGGCACGGGCATGGGCGCTGTATTCCTGGGCACCGATAATGCCGAACTGAGCTTGTTCGGCCTGACCGGGATCGGGAGCGATACCGGCTCGGGCACCGATTCGGTGACCATCCCCGCCGCCTATGCGAGCTACCCGATCAATACCGGCCTTACCAGCGCGGGCCTCAGCAACTGGGGCACGTCAGCCCACGACCAGTGGACCGGCATCGACACCACGCAGTGGACCGGCATCAACACCAATGGTCCCGGTGGCGATTTCGTGACGTTCGTCAGCGCCAGCACCGGCGGCGGCGTTATCGTCGGCGCTCCGGAACCTGCTCTCGATCGCCCTACTCGGCGTTGGCCTGCTGGGTCTCGGCATCGTCCGTCGCAAGCGCGCCTGATCCAGGGCCATCTGGCGGATACGAAAGGCGGCGCCGCAAGGCGCCGCCTTTTTCTTTGGGTTTCTGATCGGCCCCGATCCGGCGGCCTTGCGGCGGCCCAGCGTTCCCAGGCCAAACATGCCGGCGCCAAGCAGCGCGATCGACAGCGGTTCCGGAGCGCCGACGATGCCCGCCTGAGCACGACAGCAACCATCCTGTCGAAGGAGGTTTCGACATGCAGGAGAACCCGTTCACCGACCTGATCGAGCTTCACCGTCACCTTGCCGTGTTGGAGCGCAGGATCAACGAGGAAACCGACCCTCTGCTGCGCGCGGCACGGGAAGACCAGATGACCGCCATGCAGGCGCTGATCGGCCTGTTCCACGCCAACGGGCGCGGCGAGGCGCATTGAGGCCGGGCTAGGCCTTCAGTTCCGGGAAATCCTCCTCGCGGAATTCGCCGGGCGCGCGCTGGCCCTGGCTGAACAGGGTCTGCTCGGTCTGGCGCAATTCCACCCGGCGGATCTTACCGGAAATGGTCTTGGGAAGTTCGGCGAACTCAATCCGCCGCACCCGGCGGAACGGCGCCACGTTCGTCTTCAGATGCTGAAAGATCGACAGCGCCGTGCCGCGGTCGGCCGGATAGCCCTGGGCCAGGCTGACATAGGCCTTCGGCACCGCGAGGCGGGTGGGATCGGGGGCCGGCACCACGGCCGCCTCGGCAATCGCCGGGTGCTCGATCAGTACGCTTTCCAGTTCGAACGGGCTGATGCGGTAGTCGGACGCCTTGAACACATCGTCAGCCCGGCCGACATAGGTCAGGTAGCCATCGGCATCGCGCGAAGCGACGTCGCCGGTGCGATAGGCCGAACCGGCAAGCACAGTGGTGGTGCCGTCATCGTTCTGGTAACCCATCATCAGGCCGGTCGGCCGCGGGTTCAGCGAGATGGACACCTCGCCCTCCGTCGCCTCGCGGTCGTCGGTGTCCAGCAGATGCATGTCATAGCCGGGCATCGCCAGGCCCATGGAGCCGTATTTCACCGGCAGTCCCGGCGGATTGCCGATCTGCACGGTGGTTTCGGTCTGCCCGTACCCATCCCGCGTGATCAGGCCCCAGGCGGATTTCACCTGCTCGATCACTTCGGGGTTCAGCGGTTCGCCGGCGGAGCAGACCTCGCGCAGACTGGTCTTCCACGATTTCAGGTCCTCCTGCACGAACATCCGCCACACGGTCGGCGGGGCGCAGATCGTGGTTACCCTGTTCTCCGTAATGGCATCCAGCAATGGTTTTGCCTGGAACCGGCCGAGATTGGCGATGAACACCGTGGCGCCGGCGATCCAGGGCGCGAACACGCAGCTATAGGCGTGCTTGGCCCAGCCAGGCGAGGAGATGTTCAGATGCATGTCGCCCGGAAGCAGCCCGAGCCAATAGGCCGTGGTGAGATGGCCGACGGGATAGCTGACATGGCTGTGCAGCACGAGCTTCGGCTTGGCCGTGGTGCCGGAGGTGAAATACAGCAGCATCGGGTCCGAGGGGGCGGTCGGCGCGTCCGGCTTGAATTCCGCCGGCGCGGACAGCAAGGCATCGTAGGCGTGCCAGCCATCCACCGGCGCACCCACCGCGATGCGGATAACCGAAGCATCCTGCGCCGCGAATTTGGGCGCGTCCTCACTCGCCGCGATGACATGGCGCACCCGCCCGCGGGCGATGCGCTCGGCAAGATCGCCGGCGGTCAGCAGCGTCGCGGTCGGGCTGACCACGGCGCCAAGCTTCATGGCGGCCAGCATCGTCTCCCACAACGCGACCACGTTACCGAGCATCAGCAGGATACGGTCGCCGCGCTTCACGCCGAGGGCACGCAGGCCGTTGGCCACCCGGTTGGATCGTTGCGACAATTCGGCGAAGGTGAGGCTCGCAGCCCCCTCCCCGACGATCTTCAGCGCCAGGCGGCCGCCGCTCTCGCCCTGGGCCAGTTCGGCGTCGAACCAGTCCAACGCAAAATTGAAATTCTCCAGTTGTGGCCAGCGAAACCCCGCATACGCCGCCCGGTAGTCGGAGCGGTGCGCGATCAGGAAATCGCGGGCGGCCTTGAATTCCCTGCGGCTGTCTTCATGCGCGCCCATGCTTCGGCTCCCGGCTACTTGTTGAAGTCGCTGCGGTCCTGATCGCCCAGCCACATATAGACGTAGGAGAAATCGCGCCTCCCTTCGCCTTCGTCACATACTTTCTGATAGAACGATGCGGCCAGCGCGCCGAGCGGCGTCGGCACGTTGGCGGACTCGGCCGCCGCCTGGGACAGCTGCATGTCCTTCGCCATCAGCGCCGCCATGAAGCCCGGGGCAAAGTCACGGTTGGATGGCGCGGTCGGCACCACGCCCGGCGCCGGGCAATAGCTGGTCAGCGCCCAGGACTGGCTGGTGGACGGCGCGCATATCTCATGCAGCTTGGCCGGCGACAGGCCGAGCCGCTCACCCAGGATCAGCGCCTCGGACAGGCCGACCATGTTGATGCCGAGCATCATGTTGTTGCAGATTTTGGCCACCTGCCCCATGCCCGGGCCGCCGGCCAGGACGATCGTTTTGCCCATGCCGGCGAGTACCGGCTTGGCTTTCTCGAACGCTTCCTCGCCGCCGCCGACCATGAAGGTGAGCGTGCCGTTGATTGCCCCGCCGGTGCCGCCGGATACCGGCGCGTCGATCATGTCGAAGCCGGCCTTCCTGGCTTCCTCATAGACCGCGTGGGCGCTCGCGACATCGATGGTCGAGCAGTCGATCAGCAGCGGCTTTTTCGCTCCGGCGGTCTTGCCGAGCACGTCGATCAGCCCGCCCTGGTGCAACCATACGTCGCGCACCTGCGGCCCGGCCGGCAGCATGGTGATAACGAACTCCGCCCCCGCCAGCGCCTCCGCCGCCGAGGCGGCCTTGCGCCCGCCGGCGGCGGCAAACGCCTCCAGCGCGGCCGGGCCGAGGTCGAAGCCGGTAACGGTGTGGCCAGCCTTGATCAAATTGGCGGCCATCGGGCCGCCCATATTGCCGAGGCCGATGAAGGCAATGGAGCTCATGCGCGCAGTTTCCTTGGCTAAGACAGGGAGGGATCAGAGCAGTTCGAAGATTTCGTATTCCGGACCCGCGGCGGTGCGGCTGCCGGTGCCGATGCCGAACACGCGGTTCAACCAGCCATATTTTTCCGATGAGGTTTCGAACAGGATGGCGGTGCGGAAATAGTACAGAGCCGGATCTACCGGCTCGCCGGCGGCGACCTTGGCCATGATGTCCGCCGGGCCATGGCGCAGGCCACGATAGGTGAGGCCGATCAGCGCCCCGTCATCGGTCCTCAGCACGAGCCGCACATCCAGCAGCAGGCAACCATCCGGGCGGGCGATGATCCAATCGGCGCCGCCCTCCATCACCGTGCCGTTCAGCCGCTCGCCGCTGAACGTGCCGCCGGCGACAGTGCCGACACGTCGGTCACCGCCCGGGGTGGCCCCGATCGGCTGCATCGAACCGAGTTGCAGCTTCAGCGACATCAGTGGCTTGGTCTTGATCTCGGCCATTTCGGCTTCCTCCCCCGGGCGCATTGGTGCGGCTTAATCGCGCGGCGCGATAAGACCCGATCGAGGCGTTTTGGACAAGGTTGGCGTCTTCGTCCGTCCGGCTCTATCGTGCCTCAACCCCGGAAAGGAGCTGGAAATGTCAAGCGTCCATAATTTGCCTACCGCCTCCGCCCTCGCCTACCCGCTGCCGATGAGCGACCTGAAAAGCCTCGGCTTCGCCGCCAGGCCGATCGAGCATCTGGATGCGCTGATCCGCGGTCATATCCAGGAAGGTCGCTATCCCGGGGCGCAGATCGCACTCGCCCGGCATGGCCAGCTCGCGCTTTTCCGCACCTACGGCGATGCCCGCACGGAAGGCGGTGTGCGCCCGGCCGCGGACAATAATCTGTGGCTGCTGTTCTCCCAGACCAAGGTGCTGTGCATGGCCGGCGTCTGGGCGCTGGTGGAGGAAGGCAAGCTGTCGTTCAACGACAGGATCGCTGACCATCTGCCGGAATTCGCCGCCCGCGGCAAAGCCGACATCACGGTTCATCAGGTCGCCACCCATCAGGGCGGCTTCCCTAGCAGCCACCTGACCCGCGAAGCCTGGCTGGATCATGCGAAGATGCGTGCGCAAGTGTGTGACTTCTCGCTGGAATGGGCGCCAGGATCGCGCATGGCCTATCACGGCCGCAGCGCGCACCCGGTTCTGGCCATGGTGATGGAAGCCGTCACCGGCCAGGATTTCCGCGATGTGATCCGCCAACGCGTGCTGGCGCCGCTTGGCCTGGCCGATGATGTGTTCGTCGGCGTGCCCGCCAACCTGCACGACCGCTGCGCGGACATGTACTACGCGCCGGGCAGCGAGATGCCCTACGACAACAGCGCCGATCTGCGCCTGGCCGGCCTGCCGCATGGCGGCGGTTTCGGCACCGCGCGCGGGATGGCGGCGTTCTACCAGATGATGCTCGGCAAGGGCCGGTTGGGCGAGGCGCGCATCTTCTCGCCGCGGCTGGTCCAATACGTCACCCGCAACCAGACCGGCGAACGCGGCGACGAAACGATGGGCGGAATTCCGATGCATCGCGGCCTGGGCCCGCATATGCGCGGCCTGTCCGACCGCATCCGCGGCCTTGGCACCAACGCCCACCCCGATACCTACGGCCATGGCGGGGCGGGAACGTCCTACTCCTGGGCCGATCCGGACAGCGGTGTGTCGTTCACCTACCTGACCAACAAGGTCGTGCCGGACCCCTGGCACAGCGCCCGTCTCGACCGCGTGAGCAACCTCATCCACGCGGCCATCGACTGAAATCGGAAGCGGGGGAGCAAGGCAAGAGTGGGAGGCCGCCCCCAACCCCCACAGCCTGTGCACGGTGCCCGAAAGGAGACAATCGTCCAGATCTATCTTCGGTAGAACCCAGCGCAATGAAGGGACGGACTGAATGATCAACCGAAAATTCTTCTTCGATCAATGCCGCGCCACGTTGTTTACCGGCAAACTGAGCCAGGGTCAGGTAGGGGGAATGACGTTCATCCTCGACGTCTGGGAAGCGGACCATGCGACGCACGATGATCGTTGGCTCGCCTATGCCCTCGCAACGGCCTTCCATGAAACGGCGTTCACGATGCAACCGATCCGTGAAATCGGCGGGCCTGCCTACTTCACACGCATGTACGATCCCAACAGCAGCATCCCGCAAAGGGCTGCGCTGGCCAGGAAGATGGGTGCCCAGCCAGGGGATGGCCCGATTTTCTACGGCCGTGGCTATGTGCAGCTGACCTGGCGAGCGAACTACGACAAGATGGGTAATGCCTTCGGCGTCGACCTTACCACGGACGCTGCCGCCGCCGATAAAGTCATGCAGCCTGATTTAGCGGCCAAGATCATGTTCAAGGGCATGGAAGAGGGCATGTTTACCGGCAAGAAATTCGCCAACTACTTCGCTCCCGGCGTCGAGGACTGGAAGAATGCCCGCCGGATCATCAATGGGAACGACTGTGACGAGGCCATCGCCGTGTATGCCAAGAAATTCTACGGCGCGATCAGCTACACGACCGGTTAAGGCCGGGTTGGGGCCGCGGATAAGGTGCCGGGTTGGCGCCGCCTGTCTGCTGGCCCTTTTGGCCTGGGGTGTGCAGGCTGAGCCGGTGCCGGCCAAGCTGCGATGCGGTTGGTTCGAGAACCCTACGCCAGCCAATGCCTGGCTGACCGACCGTGACGGACTATGGATCGTCGGCGTCCAGGGCGGGCATCAGGCCGAGGGCGACTGGCCGGTGTTTTCAAGCGCGCGTTGGGTACGTACCAGCGGTAACTACGGCTACGGCTGCGCCTGCCTGAAGGTGTCGGCGGATCCCGAAACAGGGTTGGTGCAACGGATCGTCTACGGCTACTCCCGCCCGCTGCAAAGTTGCCGCAAGGATCCCCGGCTCAAGGAACCCAGCCGTGACTGAAATGCCCTGAGCCTTTCGTTGTGTAGCCTGATGTGCGGCCGCCCCCCGGCCTCAAGCCGGCGGCAGATTGGTGGCGATGTAGGGCGGGAGGTTGAAGGCGCCGGTGTGGATTTCCGGGGTCCAGTAGCGCGTGGTGCCGAGGATGCCCGCCGCTTCGGCGCGGTTGCGAATTTCGGTGATGGGGACGCGCGTTAGCGTGGCGTCCTTCGCGGACCAGCCGAGGGTCATGAAGCCACCGACATAGGTGGGCACCGCCGCGACATAGGCGGTGACGTGCGGGAAGAACTTGGCGCGGCGGAGCGAGGTGTCGCGCAGTTCGTCCGCCTGCATCGCCGGCACGCCGCACTGGTTCACGACAAGGCCGCGCGGGGAGAGGATGCGGGCGCAGTTGGCGTAGAATTCGTCGGTGAACAGCACTTCGCCGACGCCGATCGGATCGGTGCTGTCGACGATGATGGCATCGAACGTCGCATCTGCCGCGCGCCTAACGTAGTCGATGCCGTCGCCGACGATGACCTCGGCGCGCGGGTCGTTCCAGGCGTCGCCGGCGATGGAGGGGAGGAACTCCTTCGACAGGCGGATCACCTCGCCGTCGATTTCCACCATTACCGCGCGCTTCATGCCGCGATGCTGCAGTACGCGGCGCAGCACGCCGCCGTCGCCAGCGCCGATGATCAGCACTGTTTCCGCCGCTCCGTGGGCCAGCAGCGGCACATGGGTCAGCATTTCCTGGTAGACGAATTCATCGGCCTCGGTGATCTGGATCGCGCCGTCCAGCACCATCACCCGGCCATGCGAGAAACTTTCGAAAATGACGATGTCCTGAAACTCGCTCTGCACCCGCGCAAGTTCACGCTTGACCAGGAAGCGCTGTCCCCAGTCGGGATAGAGGGTTTCGTTGATCCAGCTATCGGTCGTCATTGTCGCAATTCCCTGTCATCGAAGCGAGCGCACGAAAAAACACGGCCCGGGCCAATCTGCCCGGGCCGTGTAATACGCGAAAGAACGGAGTGCTAGCCGACCAGGCCGCGGCGCTGCTCGCCGAGATTGACGCGGCTGGGCTTGAACGCTGCCTTCAGGACGGGCACCGACAGATGCGGATCGCAGGCACCGCACATGAAGATATCCACCGCGGCGAAGTCGCGCTCCGGCCAGGTGTGGATCGAGATATGGCTCTCCGCCAGCACGACCACGCCCGAAACCCCGCCATTGGGCGAGAAATGGTGGAAATGACTGTGCAGAATCGTCGCACCGGCCTCCTCGGCCGCAGCGCGCAACGCTGCGTCGATCAGGTCGGGGTCGGCAAGATTGCTGGCCCCCCAAAGGTCGATCAGCAAATGGGTTCCGGCGAATTTCACACCGTCACGTTCAACAAAGTAATCCTTCTGCACCTCGATCTGGGTGCCGACGGACGGTGTCTGGTTCTCGCTCGGAGTCTCCGAGACCATCCCCAGTGGGCTGAGTGCGTTCATCGCATACTCTCCTACCAGTAGACAGCCGGTTGGGCAGCGTGCCGGACGCACGCTGTCCTCTTGGGCCAAGGCCGCGCAAAATGAGGAAAGGGGGGGGTAGATGCAAGTAAATTCGGTCCCCGGAGCGCCAAAAAATCACATGCCCGCAACGCGCTGGCCGCGTGACAATTTCACGTCAATGTGCCGGGAGTGTGCTAACGGACCGATGCCGGCACGGCCGGGGGCGGTTCCAGCGCCGTGATCCCGGCGGGAAGCGTGCGTGCGAGCGCCATTTCGCGGCCTGCCCGCTGCAGATCCTTGGCGGACTGGACGCGGTCCGCGGTCAGCAGCTTGAACATATCGGCCAGCGGCCCGCTCGCCATGCGCGGCGAGTTGCGGATGCGCAGGCGTTCCAGCATCGGCTCGTCCCCTGCCTGCGAGGCCGCGCTGGCCAGGCGCACCAGCAGCCGGCGTTGGGTATCGTCGAGCTTGCCCTCCGCCGGCACCAGTTTCGCCGCCTGGTCCGCGAGCGACTGGGTGGCGGCTGGCCAGTCACCGGCCTGCTCGAGGATCGCGGAGCGCAATTCATCGGCAGCCGGAGTGTTGAGCGGCGCCAGCGCGGCCAGCGCCTTGTCCCGACCGCCGGTACGAGCGCTGGCCTTGGCGAACAACAGCGCGCGCCGTTCCACCAGGCTGGCTGGCAACGGATCGGAGGAGGGCGTAGCAGCGGACAAACCGTCGGCGGGCCAATCGGCCGCGGCTTCTGGTTCGGACGCCGCGAGGGATTTCCAGCGCACCCTTGGCATCGCCCTCGCGTAGCTTTAGCGCGGCCAGGGTGGCGCCGAGACCGGCGCGGCCAGCACCCTGCGGCGCGGCCTGCATCAGCCGTTGCAGTTGCGGCCCGGCACGGCTCGGCAGATCGAGCGCCAGCAGCTCTTCCGCCAGCTTTGCCTGCAGGGCATTCGCGGAAACGCCTGATTCCGGCTGCTGGGCATTCTGCATTTCAGCCAGCAGGTCCGCATTCTCGTCGAGCAGCGAAACCAAGTCGAGCGGAGCAAGGGCGTCGACCGCCTTGCCGCGCAGCAGCCCGGCAAACATCGCCTGCATCGCCGCGTGGATTTCAGCCTTGCGGTCGGGAAATATCGAGAGGGTTTCGCGCAGCAGCGCCAATGCCGGACGCCAGGCGCCGCTCTCGGCGCGGAGCGCGGCCACGCGTTCGCGCAGCGCGAGTTCGTGCTGGTCCCCGCGCCAGTCGTACAATTGCCGGTCCAACGCATCCGCGGCGGCGGCTGCATCGATGCGGTGCGACGCCAAGCGCAGTTCTACCTCGCGACTCGCGGCCAGTGCCCGCTGACGGCGATCCCGGCCTTGCACGACAGCGTCGTAGGCGGCCAGGGCTCCATCGACGTTGCCATCCGCCTCCAGCTTCATGGCACGCGCCAGCCCAAGGGCCGGATTGTCCTTCTGTCGCGCAAGCGCCGGTGCGACGGCGGCGGCTTCCCCGCCGGCGATCATGGTTTCGATCACGACCGGCAGCAGCCTGTCGCGCATGCCGGCCGGGTACGCCAGGACAAGCGGCAAGGTGGCGGCGAAGACGGCGGCGGCCCGCGGCGAGCCTTCCTGCAGGCTGGCCGCGCGGATCGCGCGCCAAAGCGCGATCTCATCGGTGCCGGACAAACGCGGATCGTCGATCGGGGCGGAGTCGCTGATCCGGCCGGCCAGCAACGCGGCGATGGCGCCGAGCCCGGCTGCATCGGCCGATGCGGCCGCGGCGGGGTCGTCCTCGGCAGCGAGTTGCAGCACAGCCTGGGCCTCGGCCCCCAGGCCAAGGGAAATCATCGTCTGCGCCACGACCAGCCGCTTGCGGCCCCGCGCGCGCGCGGGTGCGAAGGCGGCATCCGCTACCTCGGCCTGCAAGCGCCGCTGCAGGGCATCCGGGGGCAACATCTGAAAATTGAACCGCCGCGTCAGCCCGGCGGCTGCGTCCAGGCTTTCCACGTCGGCTGCGGCGGTCCGGAACGCAGGCAGATCCGCGCCGGTGAGAACAAACCCGTCCTTGACCGCACGCAACGACAAGCTATCGGCCAAGGGCTGCACGGCCACGCCCTGCCAGGTAGGCAGCAGCACATAGCGTGGCGTGCGCCGGGTGGCGGCGATGCCCTGCCCCGCCTGGCGCTGTGTGCCGAGCAGCAAGGTCGCCCCGGTGTCTGGGTCCGCCAGGCTAACCACCTCGCCCGGCGCATCACCCGGCAGCAGAACGCGCGCGCGTCCGGGCGACGCCGCGTCGTCCGGAGCCAGGGCCACGTGGATCGGGCGGATCGGCGTCACGTTCGGAACCACGGCGATGGTCCACGCGCGCGGCGAACGTCGCAGCAGCGCCACTTCCATGCCGGGCGGCAGCCGCAGTTGGATCAAGGTTGCCGCCGGCAGAAGTTGCACGCTGGCGCTGCCGAGGACCGGATCGGCACGCAGCGCCGCCAGATCCACCGGCCGCCGCTGGTCGAACACCACCAGCGCCAGGTCGCCACGGCGCAGCGCCGCCGCGCCGATGTCCGCGCCGAACGGCACCGAAAATGCCACCCCTTTGCCGGCCTCGGCTGGCGTGGCACTGGCCGCGGCCAGGGCGACCGGGCCAGGGAAGCTTGGCCCGGGCGTGTCGGGAGCGGAGGCCGCCGATGGCGGGGCCGGCGGCATCTGCGCTGGCAGCGGTTCGGCAGGCGGGGCCGCGCCCGCAGCCGGTTCCGGCACGACCGGCGGCGGCACGGTCTCGGGCACGGGTCGGGTAGGCGCAGGTTGGGAGGATGGCTCCGCTGCCGCGACCGACGGCGGTACGTCGAGCGGTATCGGCGGCACCGGCAACCCGGCCGCGGCAATCTTCTCCGGCTTTGCTTCCGGCGAGCCGGCAGGGTCGATCACATCGACGACCACGCGTTCGCCGATGCGCGAGGGCCGCACCCGCGCCCCTGACGCCACGACGAGTTCCACCGCCCCATCGCCGCCCAAGACGGACAGGACATTGTGCGGCATGAACCGGGGATCGCCGATGGGGACGGCAGGCGAGAAACCCAGATGCACATGATCGCCGTCCCGCGACAGCCGATACTTCGTGCGCCCGGCCACATCGAACACCAGCCGGCCGAAGCCGGGATGATTGCCGGCACGCACACTGACCGCTTCCGCGCGTGATGCCGCTGGTAGGGACACCGATTGGGCTGCGGCATCCTCGTTCCGTGCGGATAGCACGACCGCCAGCAGGACAGCCGCAAAGACGGCCGGCAGCCACCCGCCTCCGGCTCGCTGCCGCCTGTCCCGCATCAGTCGAAACTGGCCATCAGCTTGTCGATGTCGGACTGGTCCATCGCCAGCGCCGGCAGTTGCGGGCCGTTCAACAAATGCGACCCGCCGGCCGTCTCCGGGACGATCGCGCCCTCCCGCTGGTCGGAGAAAGTGGCGACGATGTTGGCGATCTTCGTCTCGATCATCTTCAGCGCGGCAACCACCTTGGTGATCCGTTGGCCGGTGATGTCCTGGAAGCCGCAGGCCTCGTAGATCCGGGTGGTGGCTTCCTGCAATTGCGAGGCGGCTTCGCCGGTCAACCCGTCCGCCACCTTGTCCAGCGTCTCGCACACCTCCAGGATCGCGTCGGTCGCGGCGGCGGTATGGGACACGATCGCATCCAGTTCGTCAGTGGCCAGCGGAATGTGGCTGGCGGTTATGTCGTCCACCCGAAGCGCCGCGATCTCTTGCTTGGTGGTCGCTATGGTCCGGCCGAGCGCCTCCACCTCGTGCAGCAGGGATGCCTCCGTCGCCGTCAGGTCGCCGGTCATCGTGGCTAGCACCGCGCGCACGACCTGCGCCACCATTTCCGGATCGCCGGCCGGATTTCCCGTGCGGATCACCGCCAGACGCTCGGCCAACGACCATCCCATGACGTTGGCCGCATCGTGCTTGTTGCTTCCATCAGGCATACCCGAGCACCTTTTCGATCTTGTCGCGCAGCGTTTCCGCGTTGAACGGCTTGACGATGTAGTTGGAAACGCCGGCCTGCTTCGCGGCCACCACGTTCTCGGTCTTGCTTTCCGCGGTGATCATGATGAACGGCGTGGTCTTCAGCCGGTTGTCGGCACGAACCTCCTGCAGCAATTGCAGTCCGGTCATAGGCGCCATGTTCCAGTCGCTGATCACCAGGCCGAAGCTGCCGGCCCGCAGCTTGGACAGAGCCTCCGATCCGTCCGTGGCTTCCTCGACATTGTTGAAATCGATCTGCTTCAGAAGGTTTCGGATAATCCGAAGCATGGTCTTGTAGTCATCGACGATTAGAACATGCATCGACTTGTCGATCGTCATTCCGTTGTCCTCTCGATTACGTCATGCCGGTCGTTGGAATAGGGATCGACCTGGATGGTCATGCTCCGGACTGGCCTCATTTGGCGCCGGCGGCGCTCGTCAGATTCTCCACCCGCATCCGCGCCAGCCCGTCCGTCACTTCCCGCGCCCGCTCCGGGTGCATCGCCGACAGGATCAGGGCGGCCTTGGCCTCCTTCATCCGGTCCAGCACCTGGAGCAGAACCTGCATATCCAGATCGTTTAGGATGACCGCGGCATCCCGTGGCTTCATGGTCTCATAAAGCTTGACCAACCCTTTCCAGCCAGACTCCTCGCGCTGGACACGCGCTGCCTCGAGCGCTTCCAGTTTCTTTTGCAACGCCTGCAGTTCGTCCACCCGGCCGGACACCTTCCGCTCGGCCGCGGTCAGCACGGCTTCCCGCGTGGTCAGCGCGGCTTCCCTCGCTTCCAGTTGCTGGCGACGCTGACGCAGGTCCAGCAGCACGGCACGCTCGCTGTCGCTGACCGGTGGGTCGGGCGGCGACGAGCCGGCCGTCGCAGGTGTCGATGCGCAGGCCGCATCCTGGCCGGCGTTGACCGGCAGCTTTTCCTTGGAAGAGGCCGTTCCTGCGCCGGAGCCGCCGGCATCCTTGCCCGCGACGGCTTTGCCCGATGTGGGCAGGCCCGAGGCAGGCTGGCCGGCCGCCCGGGCCGCGGGCAACACGGACGACCCCATCGCCTCTCCGGCGCCAATGATCGCGCCCACCAGCACACTGGATTTCACGACCAGCAACAGCGCCAGCACGAAAATGGTCAGCGGCAGCAGCCTCGGCCGAAGCATATGCATCATCGTGCCGGCCTCATGGCGCCAATCTCCTGGCACGGACTCATCAGGCTCATCGGGCAATTTTCAGGGCTTTCATCAGGTCACGCTCCGCCTGGCTGCGCAGGCGCATGTCGGCCGGCTCGGCCGGCTTGGGCGCGGCGAGCGGGACATAGGCCAGACCGTCATCGGCCGGACCTTCGTCTACCCTGGCATGCACGGGCTCCACCCGGCGGGAAGCCTCTGCCGCCAGCGGCCGTCCGGCGCGCACAAGCCCATCCAGCCGGTTTGCCAGTTGTTCCCCACGCTCGTGCAGGAAGACCAGATCCTCTTGCAGCACTCCGGCCGCATCGATCTGGCGGGCGATCTGCCGGCCCGCCCCGTCCAAGGCGTCCCGCAACCGTTCCACGCCGGCCTCCGCCTGGTGCGTGCTGGCGTTGAAGCCGCGCACGAGTTCCTCCAGTGCCGAACGGTCCCGCTTCAGCACGCCCAGCGCGCGTTCCAGCCGCATGGCGTGATACAGCGTCGCCGCCAGCAACCCGATCACGGCGATATCCAGGATCCATTGCAGCCCACCCATTTGCATGCTGCCCATTTGCATCATCCAGTCCGCATCGGGACAATTCTGCCGGTGCCAGGGTTAGCAATGCGTGAGCGAAATTCGGCCAAGGCGGAAAGATTCATCTTTCCGGCGACGCCAGCCGCTGGGCCTCGTGCTCGATCCGCACCGCCACGCGGTTCTTTCGCCGTCCCACCTTGCCGTCGAACAGCGCCACCCCGCCGCAGCGCAGCTGCACCGTCGCCCCGGGGGCGGCGCCCAGCACCATGCGGCTGCCGGGGCGAAAGGCCATCACGTCCGACAGCCGCATCTCCTGCTCGTCCAGCACTACGTCCAGTTCTACATCCGTGCTCCAGAGCTCTTCCGCCAGATGCGTTTCCCAGATCGAATCACGGCCGAATTTTTCACCCATGAACTGCTGCAGCAGCAATTCGCGCACCGGCTCCAGCGTGGCGTAGGGCAGCAGCAGTTCCAGCCGGCCGCCGCGATCCTCCATGTCGATCCGCAGGCGTGACAGCACCGCCGCGTTGGACAGGCGAGAAATGGTGGCGAAGCGGGGGTTCACCTCCAGCCGCTCGAAGCGGAACGTCACCGGGCACAGCGGATCGAAGCTCGCCGACAGATCGGCCAGCACCACATGGATAAGGCGTTCGACCAGCGTGCGCTCGATCGTGGTGTAAGGCCTGCCCTCGATGCGCATCGCCGCGGTGCCGCGACGTCCGCCGAGCAGCACGTCCACGATCGAGTAGATCATGGCGCTGTCCACCACCATCAGGCCGTAATTGTCCCACTCGTCGGCCTTGAACACCGCCAGCATCGCCGGCAGCGGGATCGAGTTCAGGTAATCGCCGAAACGCAGAGACAGGATGTTGTCGATGCTGACTTCCACGTTGTCGCTGGTGAAGTTGCGCAAGGAGGTCGACATGATCCGCACCAGACGGTCGAAGACGATCTCCAGCATCGGCAGCCGCTCGTAGGAGACGAGGCCGGAGCTGATGATCCGCTGCATGCCGGTGCGGTGCTCGCCGCCGGCCGGAGTGTCGTCAAAGCCGAGCAGGCTGTCGATCTCGGCCTGGTTCAGCACCCGGGCAGGCTGCGCGTCCCCGCCCGCCTCACCGCCCTCGGCATCCGTCACCGCCCCCCAGGCGGCGGCGAGTTCCTCGTCCGATTGTTCGGCCGCTGCCGCTCCCTCGGCTTCCCCGGAACCGCTCATTGCACGATCAACTCGCTGAACAGCACATCCTTCACCCGCGTCGGCGCGGCGGCGATGCTGGCGCGGGCGATGAGTTCCTCGCGCAGCCGGTAGGTGCCGGCCGAGCCGCGCAGTTCTTCCGGCCGCATCTCGCGGAGATAGGTCTGGAACAGATCGACGATCCGCGGCATCGCCGCCTTGATCCGCTCCGCGTCCTCGGGTGTCGCAACCTCCAGCCGCGCCACCAGCTTGACGTAGCGCGGCCGACGCGTGGTGTCGTTCAGGTTGGCGATCATCTCCGGCAGATCGACGAATACCGGCGGCCCCGGTTTCGCGTCCGCCTCATGCTGTTTCTTGTGCTCCAGCCCCAGCAGATGCGGCAGCACGCCGCTGAACCACAGGCCGGCGCCAACGCCTGCCAGCACCAGCGGCACGGCCAGCAGGATCAACTTCTTCTTGCCGCCCTTCGTGCCGCCCTTCGCTCCGACGGCCGGGTCGGCGCTGGCGTCGCTCACCTTGGTTTTCGCAGCCGCCGACATGATCCATTCCCCGCGGCACCCGGATGCGGCACCTGACTGTCCGGCGGATAAATTGCCAGTGACCGATTAACGAAGCCTTGCAAAGCAGTTGGCAGGATCGAACTGCCCGGCAGGAACCGCCGTCGCCCGGCAAACCCTGCCGCCCCGGCTCATCGGCGACTGCGACGAAGCCAGGAAATCTGCCGCCTGCACGGCCATCCTCGAGATGGCACGGCGCTTGCGCTGTCCGCTGCGCCGCCGCCTTCGCTGTGTGGCGGTCCCAGACAAGGCCCCGCAGGAAACCCGCCCATGCAGAACATCATCAGCATCGCCGCGTCCCGACTGATCGCGCAGCAGCGCGCGCTGGATGTCACCGCCGACAATATCGCCAACGCGAACACGCCCGGATACAAGGCGGTCCGGGTGCAGTTCTCCGACTGGCTGAGCCGCCAGCAGGGCACGGCAGAGCCGCGCGGCGGCGCGACCCTCGCCTTCACGCAGGACCGCGCCACCTGGCGCGACCTTCAGCCGGGGCCGTTGAGCCATACCGGCAACCCGCTCGATCTCGCGCTGACCCATTCCGGATACTTCACAGTCTCCACCCCGCAGGGCCCGCGCCTGACGCGCGCCGGGCGGTTCGGGCTGATGCCGGACGGCACCATCGCCGACGGCAGCGGCAACGCACTGCTGAACGCCAACGGCCAGCCGATCCAACTCTCCCCTACCGACACCCGGATCACCGTCGCAGGCGACGGCACGATCAGCAGCGAGAACGGCCAGATCGGCAAGATCGGCGTCGTGCAGCCGACCGACCCGATGCAACTGCGCGCAGTGGGCGGCGACAAGCTGACCTCCGGCAGTCCCACGACCGCTGTCGCGAACCCCGGCCTGGTCCAGGGCTCGGTCGAGGATTCCAATGTCCAGCCGATGATGGAAATGGTGCGCATGATGAATGATCTGCGCGAGTTCCAGTATGTCACCCAGATGGTCGAGGCCGAGGACCAGCGCCAGCAATCCGCCATCGACAAGCTGACGCAGCGCACGAACTGATCTTACCGACCCGAAGGAAACCCGCATCATGCGATCACTCGACATCGCCGGCACCGGCATGCAGGCACAGCAGACCAATGTGGAAGTCATTTCCAACAACATCGCCAACATGACCACGACCGGATTCAAGCGTCGGCGGGCCGAATTCCAGGACCTGATCTATCAGAATTTGCGCCGCGTCGGTTCCAGCAGCTCCGATACCGGCACCATCGTCCCCTCCGGCGCGCAGGTCGGGCTCGGGGTGCGGACCGCCGCAATCTATCGGATCGGCGAGCAGGGCAATCTGCAGCAGACCTCCAACAGCCTCGATGTGGCGATCAGCGGCAACGGCTATTTCCAGGTCACGCTGCCCTCCGGCGACACCGCCTATACCCGCGACGGCACATTCGGCCTGGCGCCGGACGGCACCATCGTCACCGCCGACGGCTACACGGTGCAGCCCGGCCTGACGATCCCGAGCAACGCGACCAACGTCATGATCGACAGCACCGGCCAGGTTCAGGTGTCGATCGCCGGACAGACCGCGCCGACCACCGTCGGCAGCCTGCAACTCGCGGTGTTTCCCAACGACGCCGGGCTGGACGCACAGGGGCAGAACCTGCTGCTGCAAACCTCCGCCTCCGGCAATCCCGTTACCGGCGCGCCCGCGCAGCCGGGCTTCGGGTCGGTCATGCAGGGATTCGTGGAAACCTCCAACGTGAACGTGGTGACGGAGATCACCAACCTGATCACCGCCCAGCGGGCCTACGAGATGAACAGCCGGGTGATCACGACATCCGACCAGATGCTCTCCACCCTGACGAATTTGCGGTGATCCGATGCGCGCGCTGGTTCTGTTGGGACTGCTGCTGCCGGTCTTCGCCCATGCCGCGATCCTGCGGCCGCTTACCGAATTGCGCGGGCCGGTCGTCCGCCTGTCAGACCTGTTCGACGATCTCGGCGCCGCCAAGGACCGCCCGCTCGGCACCGCGCCGCCGCCGGGGCAACGGCTGGTGGTGGAGGCGCCGCAGCTTGCGGCCATCGCGCGCGAATTCTCGGTGGCCTGGAAGCCGGCTTCCAGCGCCGACCGGGTGGTGCTGGAACGCCCCGCCCGCCCACTGGCGCGCGAAGCCGCGCTGCTCGCCGTGCGCGCCGCCCTGACCGCCGCCGGCGTCGGCAAGGATTGCGACATCACCCTGGACGGCTTCGCGGCACCCCTGGTGCCGCTGGACAGCAACGCCACTCCCGAGGTGTCACAACTCGCGCACGACCCCGATTCAGGGCGGTTCACCGCCATGTTGTCGGTGGCCGGCGAAGGCATGGACCCGGTGCAAATCCGCATCACCGGCCGCGCGGACCCGATGGTGCTGCTGCCGGTGACAACCGCAAGGCTAAACGCCGGCACGGTGCTGCAGGCACAGGACCTGCGCCTGGGCAGGGTGCGAGCCAGCCTGGTGCATGGCGATGTCGCGGAGCAGGCCGCGCAGGCGCTGGGCAAGGAACTGCGCCATGCCGTGCAGGCCGGCCAGCCCCTGAAGCAGGCGGACCTGGTGCCGCCAGCGCTGGTGCTGAAGGGACACAACATCCAGATGTCCTTGCGCACCCCCGGTCTGATGGTGGTCGGCGAGGGCGTGGCGCTGGAAAGCGCGGGGCTCGGCGAGCACGTGAAGGTGCTCAATCCGGTATCACGCGCCGTGCTGGACGCCGAGGTCACCGGCACCGGTGAGGTGCGCGTCAGCCCCAACAGCACCCCCATCCAGCCGGCCAGCCGCGCGGGCCGGAGCGGCGTCAACATTCAGGGAACAGAGTGATGCGGTGCTGGTTGCGCCTTGCTCTTCCGGCGGTCTCGGCGCTGTTGCTGGCCGGTTGCGGCAATCTGTCGCGGCTGTCGGAAATCGGCCGGCCGCCGGAGATGACGCCGACCACCGACCCCACGCGCGAGCCCAACTGGCGGCCGGTCTCCATGCCGATGCCGTCGAGCGGCACCGCGCCGCGGGAAGCGAACAGCCTGTGGCGACCGGGCTCACGCGCCTTCTTCAAGGACCAGCGGGCAGCGCAGGTCGGCGACATCGTCACCGTTCTGGTCAACATCGCCGACACCGCCGCGCTGTCGGACGTTTCGATCGCCAAGCGCTCGGGAACCGAGGCGATGGGCATCCCCAACTTGTTCAATATGGAAACCGCCCTGCCGACCATCCTGGGCAAGAATATCAACCCCTCCACCCTGGTTTCCGGTTCCAGTTCCAACACCACCAACGGGAATGGCACGATCTCCCGCAACGAAACAGTCACGGTCCGGCTGGCCGGGGTAATCACCCAGGTGCTGCCGAACGGCAACCTCGTCGTCGCCGCACGTCAGGAAGTGCGGGTGAACAGCGAGTTGCGGGAATTACGGGTCAGCGGCGTGATCCGCCCGCAGGACATCGCCAGCGACAACACCGTGCGGCATGACCGCCTGGCCGAAGCCCGCATATCCTATGGCGGCCGCGGCCAGCTGACCGACGTGCAGACGCCGCGCTATGGCCAGCAGTTGCTGGACATCCTGCTGCCGTTCTAACCTGGCCGGGGCAATTATTCGGGGACGAACTCCATTGCCGCGCCGTTCATGCAATAGCGCAGCCCGGTCGGGCGCGGACCGTCCTCGAACACATGACCCAAATGCCCGCCGCATTGGCTGCAATGCACCTCGACCCGGGTCATGAAGAAGCTGCGGTCCTCGGTGGTGGCGACGGCGCCCTCGATCGGGGTGTGGAAGCTTGGCCAGCCGGTGCCGCTATCGAATTTGGCGTCCGAGGCGAACAACTTCGTGGCGCAGCCGGCGCAGACGAACACGCCGTGGCGCTTCTCGCGGTCGAGCGGGCTGGTGCCGGCGCGCTCGGTGGCGTGCTTGCGCAGCACCGCATAGGCCGAGGGGCTCAGCTTCGCGCGCCACTCGGCGTCCGAGAGGGTGACGGGGTACGCCGTTTCCACCGTGTCGTGCGCGGCGCCGCCGAACAGTCGTTTCATGGCTCGTCTCCCGAAGGGGGTTGCGTGTGGACATCCTAGAGCCTTTTCCGATCGAAGTGGATCGGAGAAAATCGCTAGATCTTTGTTTTAGCGCGTATCTTTATCCGATCGAGCAAACAAGGAAATCGGATGATGCCCTAGCCTTACTGTGTCATAAATCCCTTGACCGATTCGGCGCCGGTTTGCCAGCCATGGAGATTCTCATTCGTGGAGGCGGGTTGTGGGTCTCAAAACCGGCGCAGGCGGCAGCGAATCACGGTTTGCCGCCTATGTCGAGGCGATCACGTCGGCACTTGGCCATGCCGATCGTGCCGCGCCATTCCATTCGTATTGTGCCGGACTGCTGCTGCCCGGCGAGCGCAAGAGCGTCGAGCCGATGGCCGCGCGCCTACATCCGGAGCGGGTGCAGGCGGCGCACCAGTCACTGCACCATTTCGTGGCAAAGGCCGATTGGTCCGACGAGGCAGTGCTCACGGCGGTGCGCGCCCATGTCCTGCCCGTCATCGAGCGGCACGGCCCGATCCGCGCCCTGATCATCGACGACACCGGCATACCGAAGAAAGGCAAGCACTCGGTCGGCGTGGCACGCCAGTACTGCGGCCAACTCGGCAAGCAGGACAACTGCCAGGTCGCAGTCAGCCTGTCGGCCGCCAACGATCACGCCAGCCTGCCGATCGCCTGGCGCCTGTATCTGCCGCAAGAGTGGGCCAACGACCCCGTCCGGCGCGCCCAGGCAGGCGTGCCCGATGATGTCGTCTCCAGACCAAGGCGCAGATCGCCCTGGACCAGCTTCGCGCTGCCGGTGCGGCCGGGATCGAGGCCGAGGTGGCGCTGCTCGACGCCGGCTACGGCAACGACACCGCTCTGCGTGACGGCATCACCGAGATCGGACTGCCCTACGTCGTCGGTATCCAGTCCTCCACCAGCCTGTGGCCACCTGGCGAGGAACCACTGCCGCCCAAGCCCTGGAGCGGGCGTGGCCGCCCACCGTCGGCGATCCGGCGTGACCCCGCTCATCAGCCGGTATCGGCCAAGCAACTCGCACTCGGTCTGCCGAAAAAGGCCTGGCGGCGGGTTACTTGGCGCGAGGGCACCAACACCATCCTCGCCTCACGCTTCGCCGCCGTGCGCGTCCGACCTGCGCATCGCGATTATCAGCGTGCCACGTTGCGTCCCGAGGAATGGTGCCTGATCGAATGGCCGGCGGACGAGCCCGAACCGACGAAATACTGGCTGTCCACGTTGCCTGCCACCATCCGTCGCCGCGCCCTGGTAAACACCGCCAAGCTGCGCTGGCGGATCGAGCGGGACTATCAGGATCTCAAGCAGGAACTTGGGCTTGGTCACTACGAGGGGCGAGGTTGGCGCGGCTTTCATCATCACGCCACGTGACAAACTCGATCACCTCGGTCCGCAGTGTCATCGCCCGTGCTATTGCGCGAAGGCTCTCGCCATGCCCGTGCTGTCAGAGACCCATACACCCCTGGCCACTGATGACACAGTAAGACTAAGCGGCGTTCTTGCCGCCATAGCGGCGAACCCGCAGGTCCGCCTGTTCCTTGTGGCCGGCGAAGTTCTCGATCGCACATAGGCGGGAGCAATATTCGCCGATCATCGCCGAGGCTTCGTCGGTGACTTGTTGATAGGTCACGGTTTTCAGGAACTTGCCGACCCACAGGCCGCCAGTGTAGCGCGCCGCCTTTTTGGTCGGCAGCGTGTGGTTTGTGCCGATCACCTTGTCGCCGTAGGCCACGTTGGTCTGCTTGCCGAGGAACAGGGCGCCGTAATTGGTCATCCGCTCCAGGAACCAGCGCGGATTGCGGGTCAGCACCTGCACATGCTCCGACGCGATGCGGTCGGCTTCCGACAGCAATTCCTCGTCCGTGTCGCACAGGATCACCTCGCCGCAATCGCGCCAGGCCACGCCCGCCACGTCTGCGGTCGGCAGCACCTTCAGCTGGCGCTGGATTTCCGCCTCGATCCCCTCGGCGATCTTGGCGC
Source organism: uncultured Alphaproteobacteria bacterium (assembly GCA_963839645.1). Taxonomy (GTDB): domain Bacteria; phylum Pseudomonadota; class Alphaproteobacteria; order Acetobacterales; family Acetobacteraceae; genus PALSA-911. Next base: position 169,601 of record CAWIVZ010000009.1, read on the forward strand.
TGGTGGTCAGCAGCACCGCCGGGGAGGTCGGGCCGTGCTCGGCCTGGCCGAGCAGATCGGTGGCGCACATCTCCACGTCGGAGGTTTCATCGGCAATGATCAAGGTTTCCGTCGGGCCGGCGAACAGGTCGATGCCGACGCGGCCATACAATTGGCGCTTGGCTTCCGCGACATAGGCGTTGCCAGGGCCGACCAGCATATCCACCGGGGCGATGGTCTCGGTGCCCAGCGCCATGGCCGCAACCGCCTGAACGCCGCCGAGCAGATAGATTTCGTCGGCGCCGCCGAGCGCCATCGCCGCGACGGTCGCCGCGGGCGGCACGCCGTTCAGCGGCGGGGTGCAGGCGATCACCCGCTTCACCCCGGCCACCTTGGCGGTCACCACGCTCATATGCGCCGACGCCACCATCGGATAGCGCCCGCCCGGCACGTAGCAGCCCACCGACGATACCGGGATGTGCTTGTGGCCGAGCGTGATGCCGGGCAGCGTCTCCACCTCGACGTCCTTCATGCTGTCGCGCTGCGCCTGGGCGAAGCGGCGCACCTGCGCCTGGGCGAACTTTATGTCCTCGATCACCTGCGCCGGCAGCGTGTCGATCAGCGCTTGGATTTCCGCCGCCGATAGGCGGAACGACGCCGGCGACCATTTGTCGAATTTTGCCGAGATTTCCCGAACTGCCACATCCCCACGCGCGATCACATCGGCCAGGATGCCCTCGACGGTTTGGCGCACGGCGCGATCCGCTTCAGCGGTCTGTTCGACGCTGCGCCCGGTCTTCAGAAAACGAATCATTGGAAAAATCCTCTATTCGGCGGTCCAGCCGCCATCCACCAGTACCGACGTGCCGGTAATCAGCGCCGCCGCATCGGAAGCCAGGAAAACCACCGAGCCCATCAGATCCTCCACCTGGCCCAGTCGGCCGAGCTTGATGCGGCGCAGCGTGTCTTCCTTGAACGCGTTGTTTTCGAAGAACGGCTTGGTCAGTGGCGTTTCGAAGAACGTCGGTCCGATCGTGTTCACGCGGATCTGGTGCGGTGCCAGGTCGATCGCCATCGCCTTGGTCAGGCCCTCGATCGCGTGCTTGGACGCGCAGTACACCGTCCGCCGCGCCCCGCCGACATGGCCCATCTGCGAGGAGATGTGGATGATCGAGCCATGCCGCTCCCCCTCCACCATCCGCCGCGCCACCGCCTGCGCCACGAAGAATGCCGCGCGCAGATTGAGGTCGACGATGGCGTCGTAATCCTCCTCCGTCACGTCCAGAAAGCTGGCGGGACGGTTGGTGCCGGCATTGTTCACCAGCACGTCGTACGGCTCGGCCGCGGCGATGGCCGCGGCACATCCCGGGCGGTCCATCACATCCAGCACCATCGTGTCGGCCGAGCCGCCATCGTCGCGGATCGCGGCGGCGGCTTCCTCGATCTCCGCCGGCGTGCGGGATATCAGCGTGACATGCGCGCCAGCCTGGCCCAGCGCGGCGGCCGCCGCGAGGCCAAGGCCGCGCCCGGCGCCGGTGACCAGCGCCCGCTTGCCGTCCAGCCGCAATGACGGCGTGCGAGGCAGCTTCATGATTTCGTCCTTGGGGGCGCCCGCTGGGTGTCGGGAACGTCCATTTCCAGCAGGCTGGAACTCAGGCTCTTGCCGTGGATGTCGAGCGCAAGCGACCGCGTGACCCCGCCGCCGAGCGTGTCGTGCAGCACGAAATTCAGCGCGCCCAGGCCAGGCAGTTCATAGCGCTCCACCGCGCCCTTCACCGTGCCGGCGAAGAATTGGCGAACGGCCTCGGCGGTGACGTGTTCCGCCAGGAAGGCGAAGTCGCCGGCGTCGTAGGCGATGACGGAGATGTTGGAGGAATTGCCCTTGTCGCCTGTTCGGGCATGGGCGAGTTCACGCAATTTCATCATGCCACCTCATAACTGATCTGGGTGTGGACAAGCTCGCGCGGGATCAGCGTAGACACCACGGCCAGCACCTGGCGCGCATTCTTCCACGCCCCGCCGCCGCCGGCCGGCCCGTTGGTGAACAGCGTCTCCACCTCGTTGCCGATCCGTACCGCTTCCGCCATCGTGTCGGTACGGCCGGTCACGCGAATGCGCACATCCATCGGTTCCGGCTGGTTGCCCACCGGCCCCCGATACAGCGCATCGACGCCGATGATGTCGAAGCGCAATTCCGTGGTTTTGACCCCGGTCAGCTGCAACCGCTCGCGCACGATGTCCAACCCCAGCTTCGCCCGCGCCAGGGCGCCGGAACCGGCATAGGAGATCTGGCCCTCACCGATGAAGCTGTCGAGGTAGCCGACCGACACCTTCAGCGTGTCCGGCCGCCTGGTGCCGGAGCCGCCGGAGATCGCCACCCGGTCATGCCCGGCCGGTTCCAGCCGGACCGAGGAGAAATCCGCCACCACATCGGGCTGGAGGTAGCGCCTGGGGTCCTGGAGCTCATACAGCAGCTGTTCCTTGCAGCTGGCCAGGCTGACCTCGCCGCCCGAACCGGGCGGCTTGGTGATTACCGCGTGGCCATCCTCGAACACTTCGGCCAATGGGAAACCAAGACGGGCCAGGTCGGACACGTCCTTGTAGCCGGGGTCGGCGAAATAGCCGCCGGTGATCTGGCCGGCACACTCCAGAAGATGGCCGACCACGGTGCCGCGCCCCAGCGTCTCGAAATCATCGAGCGACCAGCCGAACTCGTACACCAGTGGCGCCACGAACAAAGCGGGGTCGGCGACACGGCCGGTGATGACGATGTCGGCGCCATCGCGCAGCGCGGCCACGATCGGCTCCACGCCCAGATAGGCGTTGGCGGAGATTTCGCGCCCTTGCAGATCGGCGATCGTGCCTGGACGCTCCAACAGCGGGAAGTTGCCCGCCCGCACCGCTGCCAGCACGTCATCGCCGGTGACGGCCGCGATTTTGAGCCCGGAAATGCCCAGTTCGCGCGCGATCCGCGCCACCTCGGCCGCGGCCCCCACGGGATTGGCCGCGCCCATGTTGGAGATGATCTTGATCCCCCGCGCAGCACATCCTGCCAGCACCGCCTCGAACCGCGCCCGCAGCAGCGGGTCGTAGCCGCCCTCGGGATTGGCCAGTCGCGCCTGCTGGGCCAGCGCGATGGTGCGCTCGGCCAGGCATTCGAAGCCGAGGTACTGGATGTTGCCCTTTTCGACCAGCTCCACCGCCGGCTCGATCCGGTCGCCGGAATAGCCTGCGCCGGATCCGATCCTGATACTCCGCATTCGCCCCATCCTCTCCAAAATCCTGCCCGTCCGAGGACGAGCGTGGTTTATCCTGCACAAGCCAGACGGCCACAAGCCAAGCCGGAGGTATGCGCCCACCGGTTCTTGCGGCAAACTTAGCGCCATGGGGAACAAGATGGGGGGAACAAGATGGGGGGAACAATATCATGCCAGACACCGGGATAGACGGCGCGGCGCTGATGGCGGCGCGCTACGGAACACCAGCCAACGCGGGAGAACTGCCCCCGGCGCTTGCTTCCCTGCTCGATCGGCGCGTCACAAGGCGCTACAAGCCGGACGCAGTGCCCGAGCCCTTGCTGGAAACGCTGCTGGCCGCGGCGCAATCCGCCCCGGCGAAATCCGACCTGCAGCAATATTCCGTCGTGGTGATGCGAGACCCGGCGCGGATCAAGCGCATCGCCGACTGGATCGGCACCATGGACTGGATCTGCCAGGCACCCGTGTTCCTCGTCTGGTGCGGCGACATGCGGCGGGGCCAGCGTATGTGCGACATGCACGCCATGCCGCACGCCAACAACAACCTGGACACGTTCCTCAACACCGCCGTCGATTGCGCCCTGGCGATGGCGCAATTCATGGCCGCCGCGGACGCCGCCGGGCTCGGCACCTGCCCGATCAGCTATGTTCGCAGCCATATCGAGCGGGTGACCCCGCTGCTCGGCCTGCCGGAAGGCGTTTTTCCGATTGCCGGGCTGACTTTGGGTTGGCCGGAAGCGCGCCGGCACGTCTCCATGCGCCTGCCGCAAAGCATCGTGGTGCACCAGGAACGCTACGACGACAGCAACCTGCCGGCCGAGCTCGCCGCCTATGACGAGCGTCGCCGGGCGCGCGAGCCCCTGCACCCGAACGGGCTGAAGAACCACGACATCTACGGCCCGAAGGAGAACGCGGGCTGGAGCGAGAATTGCGCCCGCCAGCTTTCCGTGCCTGAACGCTTCGGCTTTGCCGCCTATCTCAAGACACGAGGATTCGATCTTGCCTGATTCTGATGAGGAATTGCCCGCCACGCCGGAAGAAGAAGCCGCCGCCGTCAAGCCGCGCCATGCCGCCAGTCTGATCGTGCTTCGCGAGCCCAGCACCGGTCCGCAGATGCTGATGGGCATGCGCGGCAACCGGCATAAGTTCATGCCCAACCGCCTGGTGTTCCCCGGCGGGGCGGTGGACCCGGAAGACCCCTTCACCGAGGTCGCCACCAAGCTGCGCCATGACACCCGCCGGCATCTGGAAAAAGCCGCCGACGCCGCCCTGGCCCACGGCCTGGGCGTGGCCGCGGCGCGTGAGCTGGAGGAGGAGACCAACCTTTCCATCGGCTCTCCGGCGGCGTTGGACGGACTGCACTTCCTCTGCCGAATGGTCACGCCGCCGGACAACGCCTTCCGCTTCAACGCCCGCTTCCTGGTGATCGACGCGGAGCTGGTTTCCGGTACGCTGGCCGGTTCCGGTGAGTTGGAGGAACTGCGGTTCTTCGACATGGAAGAGGCCCTGGCGCTGGATCTGGCCGCCCCGACGCGCCAGGTTCTGCAGCGCCTGAAGCTGTGGCTGGCCATGAGCCCGCAGGAACGAACCGACCGCCAGCGGACGCCAGTGTATCAGCACCGCGTTTGGGGCCTGGAATAGACACCGAAGGAAACGACCGAATGACCGCCTACAGAAGCTTCCTGTTCACCCCCGGCAACCATCCGCGCCGGGTGGAGAAGGTTTTCACCAGCGGCGCCGATGCCGCGATCCTCGATCTGGAGGACGCGGTCGCGGTCGCGGAGAAGGAGGCCGCGCGGTCAGCCGTGGTTGCCGCCTTGCAGCGTCCGCGCCATTGCGGCGGCTATGTGCGGGTGAACGCCATGGACACGCCGTTCGCCTATGGCGACCTCGCCGCCGTGATCGGGCCGGGCATCGATGGCATCATCCTGCCCAAGGTGAGCGCCGGCTGGCAGATGAAGGCCGCGGACTGGCTGATGGGCGAACTGGAACGCAAGGCCGGGCTGCCGGTCGGCAAGATCGACCTGATTCCGATCATCGAAACCGGTGAGGGCATGGCGAACCTGCAGCGCATCGCCCGTTCACGCACGCGGATGCGCCGCATGGCATTCGGCGCCGGCGACTTCACGCTGGATGTCGGCATGGCCTGGACCACCGACGAGGCGGAACTCGATCCATACCGCGCCCAGATGGTGGTGCAGTCGCGCGCCGCCGGGCTGGAAGCGCCGCTGGACACGGTGTGGGTGGAGTTGACCAACGCGGACGGCCTGGATGCCTCCGCCCGGCGCGCCGCGCAATTCGGCTTTCAGGGCAAGATGTGCATCCACCCGAACCAGATCGAAACCGTGAACCGCTGCTTCACGCCATCGGACGCCGAGATCGTCCGGGCGGAGAAGATCATGGCGGCGTTCGACAAGGCCGAGGCAGAGGGATCCGCCTCCATCCAGGTGGACGGCGCGTTTGTGGACTATCCGATCGTGGCGAAGGCGCGGCGCGTGCTGGATCTGGTACTGCAGATCCGCGGCGCGGGCTGATCCCGGCGCCCACTCGCCGGCTTCAGGTGAAGGCGATCTTCGCGTCCAGCAGGGTGTCGATCTGCTCGGTGGTCAGGCCGGCCTCGGCCAGGATTTCCCGTGTGTTCTCGCCAAGTCGCGGGGCGAAGCGGCCGGTGGGTGGTTGCGTCTGCGACCAGGTGCTGGGTTCGCGCATGGTGCGCAAGCGGCCTTCGCTGGGGTGGTCCTCGAAGCAGAAGAAGCCGGCATCTGCAAGGTGCGGGTCCTCGATCAGGCTGTCGAGCGTGTGCGGGCGCATGCAGGGGATGTCGTTTTCCTGGCACAGAGCAAGCCATTCATCGGTGGTTCTGTTGAGCAGCTCCTGGCTGATCATTTCGTAGAGCGCGTCGATGTTCGCGCTACGGCTGGCCATGTCGGCGAAGCGGGGATCGGTTTCCAGCAATTCCGATTTGCCGGCTGCCTGGAAGAAGCGGCGCCATTGGCCGTCATTATATGGCAGCACGGCGATGTAGCCGTCTTGGGTCTTGTACGGCCGGCGGTTCGGCGACAGGGTGCGGGTGTAGCCGGTGGGGCCGGTGGGCGGGTCGAAGGTGCGGCCCTGCATGTGCTCGGAAAGCACGAACTGGGCCATGGTTTCGAACATCGGCACCTCGATCTGCTGGCCAATGCCGGTGCGGGCGCGGGCGAGCAGGCCGGCGAGCAGCGCATTGGCACCCGCGCCGCCGACGATGCGGTCGATGGCGGCCATCGGGATGTAGCGGGGCTCGCCGGTGGAGCGCTGCAGCAGCATCGGGATAGCGGTGGCGGCCTGGATCAAATCATCATAGGCGGGGCGGCCGGCATAGCGCCCGGCGCTGCCGTAGCCGACCATGCCGAGATAGACGATGGTTGGGTTGACCTTCGCCAGGGCCGCATAGTCGAGGCCGAGGCGGGCGAGCGCCTGCGGACGGATGTTGGAGACGAAGGCATCGACGCCGGCGGCCAGGCGCAGGATGGCTTCCTGCGCTTCGGGCCGCTTCAGGTCGATGGCAATGCTGCGTTTGCCGCGAGCGTTGTGCTGGAAGCCCGGGCTCATGCCGCGATGGCGGGGAATGCCGGTATAACGCGAGCTGTCGCCCTCGGGGGCTTCGACCTTGATCACGTCCGCGCCGTAATCGGCGAGAATGCGGGTGCACCACGGTCCCATCTGCACCGTAGTGAGATCGAGCACGCGAATGCCGGCGAGCGGTCCGTTCATCTGGTTTCCTGCGATTTTCTTCTACGTCGCATGGTGACACCAGCCCGCCGCATCGGGCAATCCGTGGAGCCTCCGGGGGCCAGGGCACGCGGGTGAAGGAAGTAAGGCCAAGGGGTTCCGCCCCGCTAAGCGCTAGGATGGTCCATTTCTAGCCTCTCTGGCCTGAGATTTACGTTGTCGTGGTGGTTCTCTGAGATGGCTTTGTGCATTGGCGCGGATGGTCGGGCTGAGGCGTCTTGGGGACATGGCGAAGATCGCGCATTGCAGACGTCGCTGGGCGCACTGCCAGGCACGCCAAAGGCTGGGCGTGCGGGCGCGCGTGCCAGCTTGACGCTCAGGGGGGAGAGTCGAGCCGTGTCAAACTAAGAGCCTCTATCCGCAATGCAGATGATGCAGGGTAATTTCCGGCGGGCAGTTCAGCCGCACCGCGACGATGCTGGTGCCCACTCCCACCGAGGTGTAGCCGGCCATGCCGCCATATTCCCATGCCCCGGAGCCGTATTTGCGCGGCAGATTGGCATCCAGCGTCAACGGCACGGACCCGGGCAGGCAGAGCTGCCCGCCATGGGTATGCCCACTCAGGATCAGACGAAATCCGGCATGCGCGGCCTGGCGATAGACCTCCGGCGTGTGCGACAGCAGAATGGCGAACGCGTCGAAGTCGATGTCGGCGGCTGATTTCTCGATGTTATCGACCCGGTAGTAATGCGCATCGTCGATCCCGGCGATATGGATCGCCTGGTTGCCGCGGCGGATCGCGACGCTCTCGTTCAACAACATCCGCACGCCCATCTGCTCCAGCGCCGGCACCATGCGGATGCTGTCATGGTTGCCGAGCACACCATAGACGGGCTCCTTCAGATGCCGGCAGACCCCGCGCAGTTCGCCCATCGCCGCCTCGAACGACCCGAAGGTCTTGCCGCGATAGTCGCCGGTCAGCACGCAGGCATCGTATCGCAGGTCCGGCAGCAGCTTCGCCAGCCGTGCCATTGCCGGACCGTTCATGTCGGCGTGCAGGTCGCTGATATGCAGGATGGTGAAGCCGTCGAACGCCGGCGGCAGATCGCGGAATCGCAGGTAGTTCTCCCGCACCTGGATCTTCTGCGTGTTGCGCTTGCCGCGGCCATAAAGCCCCGTCAGCCGAAGCACCGTCCTGATGACCGAATGGACGGAATACCAGTTCTCGATATGGAAGAAGTTCAGCCCACCGCCAAACGCCCGCTGCTCGTGATCCGTCTCGATGCCTAGTCGCTGGCGCGCGTGCAGCCGTCCGAGCCGCTGTTCCAGTTTCGCCAGCACATCGGGCGTCAAGACTTCGTCCCCATCATCCGGGCGCCGATGGCGTGCTGGCCGGAACGGGCGCGGCGGCCCTCGGCCGCCGCGCCCGTCCCTGTCCCGCTAAACCGGCGAGATCGCGTAGCGAGCCGCCTGGTGTTCCGGCGCGTAGACCCGGTTGGTGATCTCCGGGTTCCGGTTCACCAGCGGACGCGCATACATCGGATGACGCATGGAACGCACCTCGTGCTCGATGCGGAAAAGCGGCTTGTTGGTATCGGGATCGACGATATCGACGAAACGATACTGATGCTGATCGCTCTCCTCGGTGATCAACCCGCGCTCCAGAAGTTTCCTGTGCGGCCCGGAGAAATCCACCAGCGAGATCTGCACGTGATGTCCGTCATAGTCGGGCAGCTTCTTGCTCGTCTCGCGGAACACCAGCTTGTTTCCGTCGCCGACGACGGCACAGGCGTATTCGCCGATCGCGTCCTTCTCCAGGCTGGCGATTCCACCGAGGATCTGCTGGTAGAACTTCACGATGCCAGCCAGCACGCCCTTGGGCACGTCGAACTCCACATAGGGCATAGCCAGGCAGAACGGCCCGAACTGCGCCGGGTCGGGCGCATGGCAGCGGATGCGGTTGCCCCAGGGGCAGGTCACTTCCACCGCGTTGTTGGTTTCACGATAGCTGAACTTCGTGCCCTTCAGCATCGGCTTCACCTTCGCCAGCCGGCCCAGCAGCGCCTGAAGATCGGGCAGCACCAGCCCCGTCGTGCCGCGCACCACCTGGCCCGGCATCGACGCATCCCGGCTCGGCAGATGGAACTGCGCGCGGCCGACATTGGCCCACATGTTGTCGGTGCCGGTCATCAGGTACGGATCGCGGGTCAGGCCCAGGCCCGAAATATAGAAGATGGTCGCGAGGCGCTGATCCGGCACGGTGACATTGACGTGTCCAAGCTCGACGATGTTGCCGAGGTCCTCAACGCTGCGGTCGAATTGCGGCATCGCGTCATTCATTTCCTGTCTCCCTCTACCCTGTTGGCGTCATTCATCGCATGCTAGCCGCCGGGCCGAACCGCGGTCCATCGCCCGTCCAGCCGAATTTGGGGCCAATCAGACACGCGAAGCCTGGAGGATGCAACCAATGTCCGAAAAATCTGCGGTCCTGGCGCTAAGCTGGGACGAGTGGGCCCGGCTGGACGGCATCGCCCTGGCCGCGCTGATCCGCTCCGGACAGATCACCGCCCGCGAAGCCGCCGCACAGGCCGCCGCCGGCGTCGCCCGGCTCAATCCAAAGCTCGAGGCCGTGGTGGCGATGTTCGACGACGCGGTCGCCAACCCGGACATCGACGGCCCCAACAAAGACGGACCGCTGTACGGCGTGCCGATCTTCCTGAAAGACCTCGGCTCCACCCTGAAGGGCCGCCGGCAGGACAGCGGCTCGGCCAGCATGGCCGGCTTCGTCGCCACCGTCACCGATCCGGCGATGGAGAACTTCCTGAACGCCGGCCTGGTGCCGATCGGCCGCTCCACCACGCCCGAATTCGGCCTGACCTTCGACACCACCACCGATTACACGGGCCGCCTCGTCGTCACCCGCAACCCCTGGGATTTGTCGCGCACCTCCGGCGGCTCCTCGGGCGGGTCGGCCGCCGCGGTCGCGGCCGGGATCGTGCAGCTATCGATGGCGTCCGACGGCGGCGGCTCCATCCGCATCCCCGCCGCGTTCTGCGGCATCGTCGGCCTGAAACCCTCGCGCGGGCGCGTTCCGCACGTGCTTTCGCGCAATGAGTTCGCCGCCCGCGTCAGCACCGAGGGCGTGGTCAGCCGCACCGTGCGCGACACCGCCCTGGCGCTCGACCATCTGAGCCGCACGCCCTCTGGCGGCACCTTCATCGCCATGGGCCGCCCAGCCGAGCCGTATCTGGACGCCATCGCCCGCCCGCCCGGCAAGCTGCGCATCGGCCTGTCCACCGGCGACTGGGGACGTACGACGAAAACCGACCCGGAAGTCGTCGCCGGCATCCGCGCCTTCGCCCGGGTTCTGGAAGGCCTCGGCCACAGCGTGGAGGAAATTCCCGACGCCGATATCTGGGACTTCCCAATGCTCTACGGCAGCTTCATCACGCAATGGGTCGGCAGCCGCGCGCTGTTCCCACGGCTCGCCGCCACGCGCGGGATCGCGGAAGAAGACCTGCCGAAATTCTGCAACCCGATGACCTGGCGCCACACGCTGGCGGCCAGTTCCTACGACAAGTTCGACATCTACAACATGATGGCCGCCAACAACGCCGTCACCCGTCAGATCGGCCAACTGATGGACCGGATCGACGTGCTGCTGGTCCCCACGCTGGCCATCCGCGTGCCGCTTGCGAACGGCCCCTATTCCTTGCTGCGCGACGAGCCGCTCGAAATCTGGATGGACCGCCTGCTGGACGCCATCCGCTACACCGCCCCCTGCAACGAAACCGGCCTGCCGGCGATCTCGGTGCCCGCGGGCCTGGACAGCGAGAGCCTGCCGATCGGCGCCCAGCTCTACGGCAATTTTGGCCGCGAGGATGTGCTGCTGCAACTTGCCGCGCAGATAGAACAGGCGAAGCCCGAGTGGTTCGGCGCGATCCCGCCGGTGCATGTGAGCCAAGCCGGCTGAGACCATCCGCCCGTGACCATCGCCAACTCGCCGGCCCGCCTGAAAGACCTGTTCGACCTGCCCGGCTTCACACGGCTATGGGCGGTCGGCGGCTTTTCCAACGCCATGCGCTGGCTGGAGGTGCTGACCGGCGCGCTGTTCACGCTGGAGGTCACCGGCTCCGGCCTGATGGTCGCCATCGTTTCGGCCGCACGCACCCTGCCGATGTTCTGCTTCGGCGCCCTGGCCGGGGTGCTGTCGGACGCGGTGAACCGCAAGCACATTCTGACGACGGGGATGTTCATCTCCGCCATTTCTTCTACCTGCGTCGCGCTGCTGGCATTCGCCGGGGTTGTCCGGCCCTGGCATGTCGCCATCGCCGCACTTGTGTCGGGCACCGTCTGGGCGACCGACATGGCGACACGGCGGCGCATGGTCGGCGAGATTGCCCAATCGCCCGACGGTTCCACCGGGCTGGTGGCGCGTTCCCTGGCGCTGGATACCGTCACCAACTCGGTCGCCCGCATGATCGGCCCGATCCTGGGCGGGCTCGCCTATCAGTCGCTCGGGGTTGCCGGCGCCTTCGCCATCTCCGCTTCTTTCTACCTGTTCTCCGCGCTGATGGCTGTCGGCCTGCGCTACAGCCAGGCCACCCGGCCGCTTTCCCTGTCCCGCGTTCCCGCCGACCTGCGCGAGGGTTTTACCTACGCACGCAGCCAGCCGATCATCCTGGGGGTGCTCGGCATCACCATCGCCATGAACATGTTCGGCTTTTCCTACACCGCCCTGCTGGCCCCGCTCGGGCGCGACGTGTTTCACGTCGCCCCGGTCTGGGTCGGCGTGCTCGCCGCCGCCGAGCCCTTCGGCGCGCTGACCGGCGGCCTGTTCCTGGCCCGCGGCGATCCGCCGTTCAGCGGCCGCGTGCTGATGGTCGGCGGCACGATTATCTTCCTGGCCGGAATCATGCTGCTGCCGCTGTCGCCGTGGCTGGCCTTGGCCTGCGCAATCATGCTGGCCGGCGGCTTCGGCTCCGCCGCGTTCGCCAACATGCAGACCGCGCTGATCGTGCTGCACACCCCCGGCCATATCCGATCGCGGCTGATGGGATTGCTGACCGTCTGCATCGGCACCGCGCCGCTGGGGCTGCTGCTGATCGGCGCCCTGGCCGACAGTTTCGGGCCGGTTCTGGCGCTGGAGATCATGGGCGTCTGCGGTTTGATCGGCGTCGGCGCGGTCAATCTGTGGTGGAAGCGCCAGCGCGTGGCCGAATAGGATGATCCGGCTCTCGTCCCGCATGGTCATTGAGCAGGCCAATAGCTAGGCGCGAAACACAGGCGTATTCACAACTATTGCGAGAATTCGGCAACAGTGCCTATCGTGTGTCATGGACGCTGCGGGCAATCACGTGGAAAATGGCGGTGCAGGGGATGCGTTCCTCCCATGCGGTTCCATAGCCGCCCGCAGCCCGAGGTCAGGGCGTCCTAGCGAGTTGGAGATCAGTGGTGCGGCGTTCGACCGGTTACCGTGTCCGGTCCGCGAAAAGATATTCGTGTGCTCGACCCCACGAACCGGCAGCTACCTGCTGTGCAGGGCGATGATCCACGGCGGCATCGGGATTCCACATGAATATTTCCATTGGCTCCATGCCGGGATCATCGGCCCACGGTTCGGCATCCACGCCCTGAGGGACGGAGCGGCCCTGCAAACCGACCAAGCCGCGCGCCGGCAATACATTGCCGCCATCCTGCGCCACCGTACCGTCAGCGGCATCTTCGCGGCCAAGATCCAGTGGTGGGAGCATGCCCGCTTCCTGGCGAATGCCGAGGGCACCGCATTGTTCCAGGGCGGGCGCTTCATCTACCTCTACCGCGAGGGATTGCTGGACCAGGCCATTTCCTGCCACGTGTCCACGCAGACCGGCCGCTGGGGCTTTGACGACACGGTCACGACCTCGCCGCCCGCTCACCCCCGGTTCCTCGATGACCGGTTGATCCGGAGCCATATCGAGGGGATCGCGCGGGACGACATGAACTGGCGGGTGTTCTTCGCCCGCAACGGCATTTCGCCGCTGATGATTTCCTATGAGCGGCTTCGCGACGATCCCGGCGGAACGGTCCGCGCGATTGGCAAGGCCTTCGGCCTCTGCCTGCCGGTGCCGGGTTTCGACTACGAGGAACCGGCACCCCACGAATTTCATGATCCAACGGTGCCGACGAAATCCGAGATCAAGGCCCAGTTTCTTCGCACGACACAGCGTGTGAAACCGGCCCCGTGAGCGTCGTCCCCCACACCGGCACAGGGGACCACGACGTCAGCGCCGAGCAATACGACCGCGCGCAACTCGGTCTGCCGCCGAGGCATTTAAAAACCTGAGGAAACGCAAGGGGCACGAACGAGCGGCAAGTCGCCCTCCTTGGCCCAACGCCCTGCCAGTCCAACCTACCTCGGGACATAATCATCGCAAAAACGGGAACCCGGATCAGTGCTGGTCGTCTTGATGGTCGCGCTGCTGGCCACCGTCAGGCTGACCGGAACCAGGACCGCCCGGCCCTGGACGTGAACCTTGGCTACCTTGATGGCTACCTGGGTCACCCGGTCCCTGACGGTAATCCTGGCCACCTTGATGGTAGCCTTGATTACCCGGTGCCTGACGGTAATCCTGGCCGCCTTGATGATAGCCTTGATCACCCGGCCCCTGACGGTAATCCTGGCCACCTTGATGATAGCCTGGATCACCCGGCCCCTGACGGTAATCCGGGCCACTGGGACGATAGACCTGACCGGCCGGATAATAGACCTGTCCGGCCGGGCGGTAAGCGTCGCCTGGCCGGGCGTAACCGCCATAAGGCTCTGCGACGCAGCCAGCCAGGGAAAGCGACAGCAGCATCACGGCGGGCAATTTATTCATGGCGCTATACCAAACACTGGAAATGGCAGCCCGTGCCCGGCAACCTCACGATTTCTTCGACGGTTCTGTGCTGCCCTTCAGAAGCGGGCTGACCGCAGGGGCGCCAGCCTTCTGCTTGTCGGCTTCGCTCTTTTTCGGCTTCTTGGCTTCCCGGTTCGACTTCTTTTGACCTTTTGCCATGGCGATTTTCTTTCTTGATGAAGAGGGACGGGATCGATGTGAAACGGGAACGCCCCAGGTTCCAGATGGTTCCCCGAATTGGGGAAAACAGGGGCGGCGCGGCGCCTGTTGCGCTGGCCCTCCACGGACGTCATCCCCGCGAAGGCGGAGGCAGCAACAGCCAAAAGACCCCTGCCGCCGATCCCACCGCGACCTAGGCTGCCCTCCCGAACAGCCCGCCCAGCTTCGCCAGCGTGGTCAGACTGCAGATCCGCATCGCCGTACAGCTTGTCGATCATGGTCATGCGCTTGAAATAGTGCCCGACCTTGTATTCCATCGTCATGCCGATGCCGCCATGCAGCTGGATGGCCTCCTGCCCGACATGCCGGCCGGCCCGGCCGATCTGCACCTTGGCCGCGGCCATCGCGCGCCTGCGCTCCACCGGGTTGGTTTCATCCGCCATGACCGTGGCGAACAGCGCCATGCTGCGCGACTGTTCTACGCCGACCAGCATGTCCACCGCGCGGTGCTGGAGCACCTGGAACTCGCCGATCGCCCGGCCGAACTGCTTGCGGGTTTTCAGGTATTCCAGCGTCAATTCCTGCATGGAGGACAGAACCCCCACCGCCTCCGCGCACAGTGCCGCAATACCGCGGTCCACCGCGTGCTCGATCCCCGGCAGCGCCGCCTCCGGCTCGCCCACGGCTTCGGCCGCCGCGTTCGCGAAGGTGATCTCCGCCCCGCGCAACCCGTCCTGCGTCGGGTAGCCCCGCCGCGTCACCCCGGCGGCCTTGGCGTCCACCAGGAACAGCCCGATGCCGGACCGGTCGCGCTGGCCGCCGGACACGCGCGCGCTGACCAGGATCTGATCGGCGCAATCGCCATGCAGCACCACGCTCTTGGCGCCGCTGATCCGCCACCCCGACCCATCGCGCAAAGCCGTCGTGGTCACGTCGGCCAGATCATAGCGCGAATGCCGCTCCACATGGGCGAAGGCCAGCAACCGCTTGCCGTTGGCGATCGCGGTCAGAATGTCCTTTTTCTGCGCCGCGTTGCCCATGGAGCGGACCAGGCCGCCGCCGAGGATGACGGTGGCGAAATACGGCTCCAGCACCAGCCCACGGCCAAACGCCTCCATGACCAACATCGTCTCGGCCGGCCCGCCGCCATAGCCGCCGTATTCTTCCCCGAACGGCAGCCCGAGCAGGCCTAGGTCGGCCAGTTGCGCCCAGATCGCCCGGCTCCAGCCATCGGGCTCGGCGCTGTAGATCTTGCGGGTCTCAAAGCCGTACTTGTCCGCCACCAGCCGGTCCACGCTGTCTTTCAGCAGGCGCTGGTCGTCGCTCAGATCGAAGTCCATTTTCTTAAGTCCTACTTTTCACAGGCCCAAAATGGCCTTGGCGACGATGTTGCGCTGGATCTCGTTAGACCCGCCGTAGATCGATACCTTTCGGTTGTTGAAATACTCCGGCGCCGCTGTCGCCGCCGCATCCGGCCCGATCATCGGCTCGTTCGATCCGTCCTCGTGCCATTGGAACGGCAACACGTACGGCCCCACCACATCCATCACCAGCTCGGTCAATGCCTGCTGGATCTCCGAGCCCTGGAGCTTCAGGATGGAAGACGCCGGATTGGGTTTGCCCTTCACCTGATGGCGTTCCTCCGCCACCACGCGAAGCTGCGTCATCTCCAGCGCCTTCAGCCGCACCTCGATCTCGGCAATGCGCTCCTGAAACCGCAGATCCTCGCTCAACGGCGCCCCGCCGGCGAATTCCAGCTTGGCGATCTCCTTGATCCGCGCCACCTGCGCCTTGGACTGGCCAACCCGGGCAATGCCGGTGCGCTCGTTGCCGAGCAGAAATTTGGCGTAGTCCCAGCCCTTGTTCTCCTCGCCGACCAAATTCTCGGCCGGCACCTCGACATCGTCGAAGAACACCTCGTTCACCTCGTACCCGCCGTCGATCGTCTGGATCGGGCGCACGGAGATGCCCTTGGTGGTCATGTCGATCAGCAGGAAGGAGATGCCCTCCTGCTTCTTCGCCACCGGATCGGTGCGCACCAGGCAGAAGATCCAGTCGGCATGCTGGCCGAGCGTGGTCCAGGTCTTCTGGCCGTTGACGATGTACTTGTCCCCGGCGCGCTCGGCTTTCGTGCGCAGGCTGGCGAGGTCGGAGCCCGAGCCGGGTTCCGAAAAACCCTGGCACCACCAGATGTCCAGGTTGGCGGTTTTGGCCAGAAAGCGCTGCTTGGTCGCTTCCGACCCGAACTGCGCGATCACCGGGCCGACCATGGAGGCGTTGAAAGCGAGGGGGCCGGGGACGCAGGCCTGCTGCATCTCGTCCTGGTACAGATACAGCTCCACCGGCGACCAGCTCTGCCCACCATACGCCACCGGCCAGTTCGGCACCGCCCAGCCGCGCGCGTTCAGGATGCGGTGCTGGGTGACGATGTCCTCCTTGGTCAGCTCGATGCCGTCACGCACTTTTTGCCGGATCGCCTCGGGGATCTCCGAGCGGAAGAACCGGCGCGCTTCCTCGCGGAAGGCGAGTTCGGCCGGCGTGAAACTCAAATCCATGGTGCGTCTCTCCCCAAAGCGATGCGTCAAGTTGCACCGGGCATCCGGCCCGGCGCAAGCGGCCCTATTCGGCGGCGGCCTTCTTCAGGCGCGAGGCGAAGGTCTTGCGGAATTTCGCCACTTTGGGGCCGACGACGGCCTGGCAGTAGCCGGTGAAGGGGTTGCGGGCGAAGTAGTCGTGATGCTCGGGCTCGGCCGGGTAGAACACCGTCAGGGGCTCCACCTGCGTCACCAGCTTGCCCGGCCACACCTTCTGGTCGGTGACCTCCTGTATGATCGCCTTGGCGCTGGCCGCCTGGGCGTCCGAATGGGTCAGGATGATCGAGCGGTACTGGGTGCCGACATCGTGGCCCTGGCGATCCTTGGTGGTGGGATCGTGGATGGAGAAGAACACCCGCAGCAGATCCTCGTAGGACACTTCCGCCGGGTCGAAATCGATCTGCACCACCTCGGCATGGCCGGTGGTGCCGGAGCAGACCTGCTTGTAGCTGGGATTTTCCGTCTGCCCGGCCGCATAGCCGGACATCACCGCGCGGACGCCGCGCAGATCCTTGTAGACCGCCTCCAGACACCAGAAGCAGCCGCCACCCAAAGTTGCTTTTTCGGTCATAAGCGCCATCTCCTCATTATGTTTGGCCCTATGATATGGGCGGACGGGGCCTGGAGGCCAGAGTCGTGAGGCCAGAGTCGCCATGGACATGAACTTGCAGCAGGCCACCGACACGGATCTGGACATCGGCGGCATGACCTGCGCGTCCTGCGTAAACCGCGTCGAGCGAGCGCTGAAACGCGTGCCGGGCGTGGAAGACGCCACGGTGAACCTGACGACCGAGCGCGCCCGTATCCACGGCTCCGCCACGCAGCAGGCCCTGATCGCCGCCGTGCAAAAAGCCGGCTATGAGGCCACCCTGGCCATCGTGCGCACCGAACCGAAAGCCGCCGACCCTAGGGAACGCTGGCACGCTTTGCTGGCAGCCGCCCTGTCGGCGCCGCTGGTGCTGGGAATGCTGGCTTCGATGGCCGGTGCGCATCTGCCGATGTCCTGGGGCTGGGTGCAGTTCGCCCTGGCGACGCCGGTACAGTTCTGGCTCGGTGCGCGGTTCTATATCTCCGGCTGGAAGGCGGTTCGCGCCGGTGCGGGCAACATGGATCTGCTGGTGGCGCTGGGCACGTCGGCGGCCTGGGGGCTGTCTATGTGGTCCCTGCTGATGGGGTATGGGCACGAAGGGCTGTATTTCGAATCCTCTGCCCTGATCGTCACGTTCGTGCTGCTCGGCAAGTTCCTCGAGGGCCGCGCCAAGGGACAGACCGGCGCCGCCATCCGCGCCCTGATGCGGCTGCGGCCGGAAACGGCGCGGGTGCGCCGCGACGGCGCGGAGACCGAAATCCCGATCGCGCAGGTGCACGTCGGCGACATCGTGCTGGTCCGCCCCGGCGAGCGTATCCCGGTCGATGGCCGCATCATCGAGGGCATCGCCGCGATCGACGCCTCCATGATCACCGGCGAAAGCCTGCCGGTGGAAGCCGCCCCCGGCGCGCGGGTCGCGGCGGGTGCGATCGACACCGACGGATTGCTGGCGATCGAGACCACCGCGGTGGGCGCCGAGACCATGCTCGCCCGCATCGTGCGCATGGTGGAGGACGCCCAGGCCACCAAGGCGCCGATCCAGTTGCTGGTGGACCGGGTCAGCGCCGTGTTCGTGCCGGTGGTGCTGGGCCTGGCCGCGCTGACCTTCTTGGCTTGGTGGGGCTTCGCGGGTGCGCCGCGTGAGGGCCTGCTGCACGCGGTCTCCGTGCTGGTGATCGCCTGCCCGTGCGCGCTGGGCCTGGCCACGCCCACCGCCATCATGGTGGGCACCGGCGCGGCGGCGCGGGCGGGCATCCTGATCAAGGACGCGGTGGCGCTGGAGCGGGCGCATGACGTGACGCTGGTCGCGTTCGACAAAACCGGCACGCTGACCGAGGGCAAGCCGGCGCTGACGGATATCCTGCCGGCGAAGGGCGGCGCCGCCGGATTGTTGCGGCTGGCCGCCAGCCTGCAGGCGGGCAGCGAGCATCCCTTGGCGGCGGCGGTGCGGACACGTGCCGGCACCGATGGCATCGTGGTTCCGACCGCCGAAGTGTTCCGGGCGCTGGCCGGGCGGGGCGTTACCGGCGAGGTGGATGGGGCTGGGATTGCGCTGGGCAATCGACGGCTGATGGACGAGAGCGGCATCGACACCGCGCCGTTGCGCGAGCGTGCGTCGGCACTGGAAGCCACCGGCCACACGATCTCCTGGCTGGGCCGCTTGCAGCCCCCGTCGTTGCTGGGGCTGCTGGCCTTCAGCGACACCGCCAAGCCCGGCGCTGCCCGCGCGGTCGCGCGCCTGCGTGATCTCGGCGTGAAGACCGCCATGCTGAGTGGCGACAGCGAAGGTGCGGCCCAGGCGGTAGCAAAGGCGCTCGGTATCGACACGGTGCTGTCCGGTCTGCTGCCCGGCGACAAGGCCGCCGAAATCGCCCGCCTGCATCGGGGCGACGACATCGTGGCCATGGTCGGCGACGGCATCAACGACGCCCCTGCCCTCGCCGCCGCCGATATCGGCATCGCCATGGGCAACGGCACCGATGTGGCGATGGAAAGCGCCGGCATAACGCTGATGCGCGGCGATCCCGGTTTGGTTGCGGATGCCATCGACATTTCCCGCCGCACCGCCGCGAAGATCCGCCAGGGGCTGTTCTGGGCGTTTGCCTACAACATACTCGGCATTCCGCTCGCGGCGGCCGGCTACCTCAGCCCGGTGATCGCCGGCGCCGCGATGGCGCTGAGCAGCGTGAGCGTCGTGAGCAATGCGCTGCTGCTGCGGGGCTGGAAGCCCGGGCGCTAGCTCGCCTTGCGGTCAGGGACAGGGGCACTACCATCCGCGCGCCGGATCGAAAGGATGACTCGCATGGCCTCGCTGCGTGACACTTTGCTGCCCGTTCTGCCCGAGGATGCCGCCGACGCCGCGCTGGCGGGGCGGGTCTGGCGGCCGGAACTGTCCGGCCCGGCGGTGGTGGCCGTGCACGACGGCGAGGTTTTCGACATCAGCGCGCATTTCCCGACCATGCGCGACCTGTGCGAGGAAGCCGATCCCGCCGCCGCCCTGCGCGCGGCCAACGGCCTGCATCTGGGTAGCCTGGCCGGTGTGCTGGCCAACACCCCGCGCGCGGCGCGCGATCCGGCGCTGCCCTGGCTGCTGGCGCCGGTGGATCTGCAGGCGGTAAAGGCCGCCGGCGTCACTTTCGCGGTGTCGATGATCGAGCGGGTGATCGAGGAGCGCGCCCGGGGCAACCCGGATGCCGCTGCGGCGATCCGGGCCGAGGTGCAGCGGCTGGTGGGCGATGACCTCGGCAAGCTACGGCCCGGCTCGCCGGAGGCCGCAGCCTTGAAACAGGTGCTGATCGGCCAGGGCGCGTGGAGCCAATATCTGGAAGTGGGCATCGGCCCGGATGCCGAGATATTCACCAAATGCCAACCCATGGCCGCGATCGGTACCGGCATGGATGCCGGCATCCACCCCAATTCCACCTGGAACAACCCGGAGCCGGAAGTGGTGCTGGCGGTCGCCTCTGACGGTCGGATCGTCGGCGCCACGCTGGGCAACGATGTCAACCTGCGCGACGTGGAGGGCCGGTCCGCGCTGCTGCTGGGCAAGGCCAAGGACAACAACGCCTCCGCCGCGATCGGTCCGTTGCTGCGGTTCTTCGATGCCAAATTCGGCCTCGACGACATTCGCCAGACCGTGGTGTCGCTGACGGTGGAGGGCGAGGACAATTTCCGGCTGGAGGGATCGTCCTCCATCGCCCGGATCAGCCGCGATCCCGCGGATTTGGTGGCGCAGATGCTGAACGCGCATCATCGCTACCCCGATGGCGCCGTGCTGTTCCTCGGCACCATGTTCGCGCCGACGCAGGACCGTGGCGCGCCCGGCCAGGGGTTTACCCACAAGGTCGGCGACGTCGTCACCGTGGGAGCGCCGAAACTGGGCCGGCTGGTCAACCGGATGGAGCTCACCGATGCATGCGAGCCGTGGGAGTTCGGCGCCTCCGCGCTGATGCGGAACCTGGCCGGACGCGGCCTGCTTTAGCCGGGCGCCCTCTCAGGGGCCGGGAAACAGCGTGTCCGTCCGCCCGGTCACGTAATAGGCCAGCAATCCCACCCATTCGTGAAACGCCAGTTCGACCACGTTGAGGTGGCCGGTGAAGGGGCCGAAGGCCGCTATGCTCCGCACCGGCGGTGTCTTGAAGGCGACCGGCCAGGGCAGCACGTCCCAGCCCACATGGCGAAACACCCCGACCGAGCGCGGCATGTGGTTGGCGGAGGTGATCAGGATCCACGCCTCGCCCGGCTTCGGCTTGACCAACTGGCGGCTGAATTCGGCGTTCTCGTAGGTGGTGCGCGACCGGTCCTCATAGACCATCCGCTTCTGGTCCACGCCGAGGTCGGTGAACAGCGCACGCGCCACGTCGGTTTCCTTCAGGCTGCCCGGGACAAGTTCCCCCGAACCACCGGTGAACACCAGCTTCGCCTCCGGATAGCGCCGGGCCAGCCCGACGAAGGCGGTCATCCGCTCTGCCGCCCAGTTCAGCGAGGGTATGCCACGGTCCTCGGTTCGTTGGGTATCGACCGCGCCGCCCAGCACGATGATGCCGTCCACATGCGCGGGGGGCGCGATCACCTGGGGAAAGCGGTCCTCCAGCGGCTCGATCATCCAGCGGTCGATCGGCAGCACGGCGATCAGCACGAAGCCGCCGACGCCGACATACAGGGCGCGCAGGCCCCAGCGGCGCCGGCCGAGCGTGCAGAGCACGGTGCCGGCCACGCAGAGCAGTAGCAGGATCTCACTGGGCCGGCCGACCACCTCGAAGATCTTGGCGAGCACGAAGAGCATATGGCAGGTCCATTTATAGCGCTGGGCGGTTCAATCGCCTGCTATTGGCCGCAGTGCAATGGCTTTCCAAGCCGCGCCGGCCCTGCCTATCGTTTGTTCCATTGAACAGGAAGGGCTGGCGCATGGCTTGGCGGATCGGGATCGACATCGGCGGCACGTTCACCGACGTGGCGATGGTGGAGGAAGCCAGCGGTCGCATCGGTGTCGCCAAGGTGCTGACCACGCCGGATGATTTCGGCCGCGGCGTGATCGACGGCATCCGCCAGGGTCTGGCGGAGAACGCGATCGCGGCGACCGACGTCGTGTTGCTGTCGCACGCCACGACGGTGGTGACCAACGCGCTGCTGGAGGGCAAGGGGGCGAAGGCCGGATTCATCACCACGCGCGGTTTTCGCGACATACTGGAACTGCGGCGGTCCTCGCGATCGGATCTGTACGATCTGTTCCAGGACGGGCCCGCCGTGCTGGTGCCCCGGCGCTGGCGGTTCGAGATCACCGAGCGGATCGACGCGCAGGGCGAGGTTGTAACGCCTTTGGCGGCAGCGGAGATCGCGGGGCTGATCGAGGCGATCCGCGACGCGGGGCTGGAGACGGTGGCGGTGTCGTTCCTGTTCTCGTTCCTGAACGACAGCCATGAAAAGGCGCTGGGCGCGGCCTTGCGTGCGGCATTGCCGGACGTTGGGGTGTTCCTGTCCTGCGAGGTGCTGCCGGAAATCCGCGAGTTCGAGCGCGCCAGCACGACGGCGGTGTGCGCCTATGTCGGGCCGCTGCTGGCGAGCTATCTCGGCCGGCTCAGCAGCGCCACGGCGGCACTGGGCTTGCCGGAACTGTATGTGATGGGGTCCTCCGGCGGGGTGTTCGACATCGCCGAAGGGCTGCGGATGCCGGCCATGGCGGTGGAATCCGGCCCGGCGGCGGGGGTGATCGCGGCGGCATTGGCCGGACGGCAGTTGGGGCTGCCCAACCTGATCTCGTTCGACATGGGCGGCACCACCGCGAAGGCCAGCGTGATCGCCGGCGGCGAGGTGGCGGTGACGGCGGAATACGAGGTCGGCGGCACCGGCGGCAGCGGCAGCCGCTGGATGCACGGCACCGGACATCCGATCCGGGTGCCGGTGATCGACCTGGCGGAGGTCAGCGCCGGGGGCGGATCGATCGCCTGGGTCGATCCCGGCGGATCGCTGAAGGTGGGTCCGCACAGCGCCGGCGCGGCGCCGGGGCCGGCGGCGTATGGGCGCGGCGGCACGCGTCCGACGGTGACGGATGCCAATGTGGTGCTGGGCTATCTGGACCGAGGCGCGCTGCTGGGGGGCGCGTTGAAGGTGGATCTGGCCGGTGCGGAACGGGCAATCGCCATGGGGGTCGCGGAGCCGCTCGGGCTGAGCGTGGCGGATGCGGCCTGGCGGATCATCGAGATCGTCAACGCCAACATGGCCGAGGCTTTGCGGATCGTGTCGATCGAGCGGGGCTACGATCCGCGCGAGTTCAGCCTGATCGCCTTCGGCGGAGCCGGGCCGGTGCACGCGGCGGCGCTGGCGGACGAACTGGCGATCCCCGAGGTGATCGTGCCGCCGGCGCCGGGGGCGTTTTCCGCGCTCGGGCTGGTGGCGACCGATCTGAAGCGGGACTATTCGCGCACGCTGTATGCCGATCTGGGCGGGATCGATCCGGCACGGGTGGCCGGCGTGATCTCCGCGATGGAGGCCGAGGGCAGCGCGATGCTGGATGCCGCCCGCGTGCCGGCGGAGCGGCGCGGGCTGCTGCGGCTGGCGGATGTGCGCTACCGCCGCCAGGCCTATGAGCTGACCCTGCCGCTGGCGGACGGGAAGGTTACGCGCGAGAGCCTGGATGCGCTGGCGACGGCGTTTCATGCCAAGCACGAGCAGACCTACGGGCATGCGAACCGGGCCGAAGCGGTGCAACTGGTCAATCTGCGGCTGACCGCGCTCGGGCGACTGCCGGGTCTGACCCTGGCGCAGCGCGCCGATTCAGCATCCGCCCGGGTTCGACGGCGCGACATCTGGTTCGCGTCCACTGGGTTCATGACCTGCGACGTGCATTGGCGCGATGGGCTGGTGCCCGGCACGATGATCGCCGGGCCGGCGATCATCGAGGCGATGGACAGCACCACGGTTCTGCCGCCAGGCTGGGACGCGAGCATCGATCCCCTCGGCTATATCCGCATGAAGAGGACCGCAGCATGAACGACGCAGTCGCCCAGCCCCCAGCGGCCCGCAGGCTGCGCAGCGACCCCGCCCGGTTCGAGGTGGTGAAGAACGCGCTGACCTCGGCGGCCGAGGAAATGAAGATCGTGCTGGCGAAGACCGCCTATTCGCCGCTGCTGAAGGTGGCCGGGGATTATTCCTGCGGCATCTTCGATATCGACGGCAACATGGTGGCGCAGGGGCCGGATCTGCCGATCCATCTGGGTTCGATGCCGGATGCGGTGCGGGCGGTGGTGCGGGCATTTCCCGATGCGGCGCCGGGGGATGTGTTCATCCATAACGATCCCTACCAGGGCGGATCGCATCTGCCGGACGTGAACGTGGTGGCGCCGGCATTCCTGGACGGCCGGTTGCTGGGCTTTGGTTGCGTGCGGGCGCATTGGCCGGATATCGGCAGCGCCACGCCGGGCAGCTATGGCGCGGTGACGGAGATCTATGGCGAGGGGCTGCGTCTGCCGCCGGTGCGGCTGTATCGCGACGGCAAGCCCGATCCGGCGATCGAGGCGATCATCTTCGCCAATGTCCGCACGCCCACCGAACGACTAGGCGATCTGCGGGCGCAGGTGGCGGCGAACTGGCGGGCGGAGGCGCGTCTGCAGGCGCTGGCGCGCGAAATACGGCACCGACACGCTGCTGGGGATCATGCAGGAGGTGCTGGATTATTCCGAGACGATGATGCGCGCGGCACTCAGCGCGCTGCCGGACGGCGAGGCGGAGTTCGAAGACATCTTCGACGGCGATGGCGTGATCGCCCAGGGGGCAACCGAGGATGAAACCTTCCGGGTGAAGGTGAAGATCACCAAGCGCGGCGATAGCATCATCGCCGATTTCGCCGGGTCCGATCCGCAGGTGGCGGGGCCGATGAACGCTCCGCTGACGGTGACGGCGTCGGGCGTGTTCTGCGCGCTGAAGATGATCGTCGATCCGCAGAGCCTGATCCCGCCGAATTCCGGCTGCTGGCGGCCGGTGACGGTGACGGCGACGCCCGGTTCCGTGGTGCATGCGCAGCTGCCGGCGCCGGTTGTCTATGCCAACCACGAGATGTCGCATCGCGTGGCCGACATGGTGATGGCGGCGATGCACCGGATCACGCCGCGCACGGTGATGGCGGGGTCGCAGGGCACATCCTGCGTGATGACCTTCGGCGGCACGGACTATCGCAGCGGCGAACGTTACGTCAGCTACGAATTGGTGAAGGGCGGCTTCGGGGCGCGGCCGGTGAAGGACGGCATCAACGCGGTGGCGTCCACCGTGTCCAACATGATGAACACGCCGATCGAGATCATCGAAATGAGCTTTCCCCTGCGGGTGGAGGAATACTCCGTCATTCCCGACAGCGGCGGGGCGGGCACCTGGCGCGGCGGGCTGGGCGTGCGGCGGGTGTGGCGGGTTCTGGCGAAGGATGCCCATGCCGCGGTGTGCTGCGAGCGCACGGTAACGCCGCCGTTCGGCCTGGAAGGCGGGCTGGCCGGGGCGCCGGCAAAGATCTTGCTGGAGCAGCCGGACGGCACAAGCCGGGCACTGACCAGCAAGGGTGGGTTTACCGCGCCGGCGGGTTCGCGGGTGATCCTGGATGCCCCCGGCTCCGGCGGGTTCGGCCCACCGCGCGGCGCGCGATCCGGCGCGGCTTTCCGAGGACATGATTGACGGTTACGTTACCCCGGCGGCGGCCCTGCGCGACTATGGGTTCGTGCCGTAATTAGAGCAGCCGCCCCACGCCGAATAATCACAAAGAAGGAAACGACATGGCTCCAGAACCGGTTATCGCCCAGAAATCCCCGATCAAGACGGCGGTGGAGGCGGGCAAATCCTATTGGTGGTGCACCTGCGGCAAATCCTCCAAACAGCCGCTGTGCGACGGAACGCACAAGGCTGCCGGAGAATTCAAGCCGATGGAATACAAGGCCGAGAAGGACGGCGACGTGTGGTTCTGCGGCTGCAAGCACACGAGCAAGGCACCGATGTGCGACGGAACGCATAAGGGCCTGTAAACCGACCCGGATACAGGGACGGAAAATACAATGCCGGGCATGATTGCCCGGCATTTTCGGGAGGGACGGACGTGAAGATCGACCATGTCTCGCTGACCATCTTCACCTGGGACGGTATTCCCGCGACGCGGTATCATCAGGGTTCGTTTGCGGCGCGCGGACAGCAATCTGGGTCTGCTGCGCATCCGCACCGATACCGGGATCGAGGGCAACGCGTTCCTGGGATCGGCCGCCAATCCTGGCTCGATGGACGGGCCGCAGCTGATCCGGTCGCTGAAGCCGATGCTGATGGGCAAGGACCCGCTGGCACGGGAGGCCATTCACCAAAGCATGCGGCTGGTCTCGCGCAATGTTTCCTACCGCACCATCGGCGCGGTGGACGTGGCGTTGTGGGACATCGCCGGCAAGGCGGCGGGGCTGCCGGTGCACGCGCTGATGGGGACGTTTCGCACGTCCATCCCGGCCTATGCGAGTTCGGAGGTGCTGCCATCGCAGGCCTATGCGCCGCAGGCGGTGGAGTTCAAGGAAGCCGGCTGGGCCGCCTACAAGATCCATCCGCCGCGCGATCCGGATACCGACATCAAGGTGTGCGAGGACGTGCGCCGGGCGGTGGGCGACGATTATACGCTGATGCTGGATTCCACATGGTCCTATACCTATCCCGATGCCCTGCGGGTCGGGAAGGTGGTGGAGCGGCTGGGCTACAAGTGGTACGAGGACCCGCTGGCCGATGAGGACATTTACAATTACATCAGCCTGAAACAGAAGCTCGATATCCCGATCATGGCCACCGAGTATCCGGCCGGTGGGCTGGACACCTACGCCGTGTGGATCACCGAGCGTGCCACCGACTATCTGCGCGGGGATATTCCGAACAAGGGCGGTCTGACCACCATGCTGAAGACCGCGCATCTGGCCGAGGCGTTCGGCATGAATTACGAAATCCATCACAGCGGCAATTCGGCGAATAATTTCGCCAATCTGCATCTGGCGATGGCGCTGAAGAACACGACCTATTTCGAGGTCCTGCTGCCCGACGGGGCGCATCGCTATGGGCTGGAACAGGAACTGCGGATCGACAAGCACGGTCTGCTGCACGCGCCGAGCGCACCCGGCATCGGCGCGCCGATCGACTTCGCGCTGATCCAGGCCAAGACCGAGACCGTGCTGGAGTAAGCTACGCGTCGATCCCGGCGATCTCGCCAACCGTGATTGGCTTCAGGGGCGGGCGGATGCGGAAATAGCCGATCTCGTCCATGCCGACGCCCCGCGCCTGGGCCAGAATGGCCGAGACGGTGGGGCCGCAGAGGCGGCCCTGGCAGGGCCCCATGCCGGTGCGAAGGAAGCTCTTGGCCTGGTTGGGGCCCTGACAGCCCTCGCGGGCGACTTCACGCAGGGCGCCGGCGGTGATTTCCTCGCAGCGGCAGACCAGCACGTCATCGGCAGGCGTCAGGATCGCCTGGGGCGGGGCGTAGAGTTGATCCAGGAAGTCGCGGACTGCCAGATGCGCCTTGCGGGCACGCAGATCGGCGGCGGCCAGGGTGTCGCGCTCGGCGGCGCCGATGCGGCCGAGGCGGCGCAGGGCCTCGAACGCGGCGAGGTGGCCGGCATGTTCGGCCGCGACGGCACCGCCGATGCCGGCACCGTCGCCGGCGATCAGGATGCCGGGCACGGAACTGTTGCCCCAGGGATCGACATCGGGCGTGAAGCAGCTCTGCCGGTCGTTCCAGGTGAAAGTGCAGCCGATCGAGCGGGCCATTTGCTGGGCGGGGATGACGCCCTCATGCAGGGCGACGATGCCGGCATCGATATGCCGCTTCTCGCCATCGGCCAGAAAGGAGACGCCGGCGGCGCGGTCCGTGCCTTCGATGTGGATGCCGGTGACGCGGCGGTGCAGGGTTATCCCGCCACGGCGCAGGGCGCGCTTCAGCGCCAGGCCCTTCAACAGATAGCGCCAGCCGTGGCCCTGCATTGCCGCGGGCAATCGTTTCAGGGCGGCGATTTCATTGGCGCGGGAGGTGGTGTCCAGGATCGCCGCGGGGGGCGTGCCGATATTGAGGCATTGCTCGGCCAGCAGATAGAGCAGCGGGCCGGAACCGGCGAGGACAAACGCGACGTCCGGCACCATCGCCGCGGATTTCAGCAAGGTCTGCAACGCGCCGACTGTCATCACGCCGGGCAGGGTCCAGCCGGGCACCGGCACCGGGCGCTCCATCGCGCCGGTGGCGACGATCACCTGGCCAGCCTGCATGCGGGTGGAGGTGCCTTCGGTGCTGACCCAGACGTCGCGGTCCGGCGTCACCTGCCAGACGAGGCTGGCGGGGCAGTAGGTCGGCGGTGCTGCGGCGGAAGCGATCGGCCAGCGCGCTGCCGCGGGCATAGTCGGCACCGAGCGCGGCTCGAAGGGACGGCCGGTCCGCATTTGGCTCGATGCCGCGATAGATCTGTCCACCAAGGCCGGGGTTCTCGTCGAACAGGATGACGCTGGTACCCTGTTCGGCCAGGGTGCTGGCGGCGGCGAGGCCGGCCGGGCCGGCGCCGATGACCACGACGTCCCAGATATCCCTCATAACAGGTTTCGGGCGCCGTTTTGGCCGCGCACGACGCATGCCGTCGCGGACCGGGGTCAGGCAGGCCTGACGGTTGCCGACACCATCGATCTCGACCAGGCAGTCGAAGCACACGCCCATCATGCAATAGGGCGCACGCGGCGCGCCGGAAACCGGCGTTTCCCGGATGGCGCCGATGCCTGCGGCGAGCAGGGCGGCGGCGACGCTGTCGCCGTGGCGGGCGACGACCTCCCTGCCGTTGAAACGAAAACGGACATCTCCGGCATCGGCGTCAAGACGGCGAAACATCGAAGCGCCTGCTGGACAATGTGGAGATATGCGCCGGCAGCGCACCCGCCAGAATTGCCGGGGCCAAAGCCAGCGCATGCGCGCCGGCGAGCGTCACGCCGCTGTGGCAGGTCGCGGAGAAGGCGCCTGGGTATCGTTCCGACTGGTCGTAGATCGGAAACCCGTCCGGTGTCATGACCCGCAGACCGGCCCAGACCCGCACGATCGAGGCATCGGACAGGGCCGGAAAGGTACCGCTTGGCCCGCGCCGCGATCGCCTGCATCACCTCCGGCGTGGTGGAGGCGTCGAAGCCGGCATCTTCCTGGCTGTCGCCCAACATCACCGAGCCCTCGTTGGTCTGGCGCATCTTGTGGGTGGCGTAGTCCAGCAGCGGACGCAGCCGTTCAGTGACGAGGATCTGGCCGCGCTCGGGGTGCACCGGCATCGACAGGTCGACCATGGGCGCCAGATCGCGCGACCCGAGGCCGGCGGCGATCACGAGTTTGCCGGACAGGAACCGTTCCTCGCCGCAATGCACGGTGAAACTGTTGGGCTGGGGGTCGATGCCAGTGACTTTCCGGTTCGGCAGATAGGCCCCTCCCCGGTTCAGCAACGCGGCATGGGTGGCACGCAGCAGGCGCAGGGAATTGGCCTGGCCGTCGATCGGGCAGAACGCCGCGCCGACAACGGCGTCGCCGATGCCCGGCACCATGGCGCGAACCTCCTCCCGTCCGATAATGCGGGTGCCGATGTCGCCGCTTTCGTTGTGCATGCGCTGAACCATCGCGGCGCGGTCTTCCAGTTCCTCGTCGCTGAGGCAGAAATGCAGGCCGCCGGGCTGTTGCAGCGCCACGTCCACACCCGTGGCGGCGGCCAGTGCCGCGGCGAGGCCTGGCCAGAGTTGCGCGGATTGCTGGGTCCAATGGGCATAATCCGGCATTCCCGCACCTTTGCCCTGCACCCAGACCAGGCCGAAATTGCCGCGCGAGGCGCGGTAGGCGACGTCGCCCTCATCGAGCAGCGCCACCCTGGCGCCCTGTTGCGCGGCGCCCCAGGCGATGGCGCCGCCAACGAGGCCGCCACCGATGACGGTAAGGTCGTAGACACTGCTCATCCCGTTCGTGCTCGCTGATCCATCGCCCTCTCGCGCTGCGGCGCGCACCACTATAGCCTCGACGAAAACGGAGGATACCAGGATGCGACCCTATGAAGGCCTGAAAGTGCTCGACCTCAGCCAGGGGATCGCCGGCCCGCATGCCGGCATGCTGCTGGCGCTGCATGGCGCGGACGTCGTGAAGGTGGAGCCGCCGGAGGGTGACTGGTCGCGCGGGCTCGGCCAGAACTGGGATGGCGTATCGATCATCTGCGCCACTTATAACCGCGGCAAGCGCAGCATCGGTACTGGATCTGAAGAACCCGGCGGATCATGCCCGCGCGGTGGAGATGGCGCGCAAGGCCGATGTGGTGCTGGAGAGTTTCCGGCCGGGCGTGGTGGGCCGGCTTGGCCTGGCCTATGCCGATGTGCAGAAGATCAATCCCGACGTGATCTACCTATCCGTTTCCGGCTTTGGGCAGACCGGGCCGTATTCCGAGCGGCCGTGCACCGACAGCGTGGCGCAGGCCTATGCCGGGCTGGCGGCGTCCAATGTCGGGGCGGACGGTATTCCGCACCGGATCGGCGTGTTCGTGTGCGACGTGATCACCGGGCTGTACGGCTTTTCCGCCATCCAGGCGGCGCTGGCCGGGCGGGCGGCGAATGGCGGGCAGTATATCGATATCGACCTGACCCACGGCACCGCGGCGCTGCTGTCGATCCAGATCGCCGGCTCGGTGGCCGCCGGTGGCACGGTCGGCGCCGGTGAACGTTCCAGCCGGCACCTACAGGACCGGCGATGGCTGGCTGGGACTGACCTTCGTGCGCGAGGCGCAGTACGTGACGATGTGCGAGGCGATCGGCCGGCCGGACCTGGCGGCCGATTTGCGCTACCAGACCTTTGCCAGCCGGGCGCAGAACCAGGAAGCCTTGTTAGGCGAACTGCGCGCGGTGTTCGCGGCCCAGCCCACCACGCATTGGACCGCGATCCTGCAGGCGAAGGGGTTGCTGGCAGACCGGATCAACACGCCGCTGGAACTGGTGTCCGATCCGCATATGCAGGCGCGCGGCTCCATCGTTGCCCACCCGCAGCCGGGTATGGGTAGCATCACCCTGCCGCTGACGCCGGGTGTGCGGACCGATGCCGATCTGGCGCCGGCGCCGCTGCTGGGCCAGCACAGCGCGGAGGTGGCGGCGAACCCTTGGTAGCGGTTCAGCCGGTTTCCATCGGCAGCGACGGGTCCACGGCCCATTCGGACATCGATGCGTCGTACAGCGCCACATTCTCGTGGCCGAGCATGACCAGCGCCAGGGCATCCGCGCTGGCCGCGATGCCGCCGCCGCAATAGGTGATGACCCGCTTGTCCAGCGCCCCCACCGCGGCAAAGCGCTTGCGCAGTTCGGCCGGCGGCAGGAAGGCGTTGGTTTCGGGATCCAGCAGATGCGCCGCCGGCAGATTGACGCTGCCCTTGATGCGGCCCGGCCGGCCATAGGCATTGCCGCCGGTGCCGGCGTGCTGCGCCGGTTGCAGCGCGTTCAGGGTGCAGACCGAACCATCGCCGATGGCCGCCAGAACTTCCTCCTTGCCGACCATCAGGTCGCGCTTGCCACGCTGGGGGAAAACGGCGGGCGGACGGGGGTTGGCAGGGCCGGTTGCGGCCGCCCTGCCCTCCCGGCTCCATTTCTGCCAACCGCCATTCAGGACGGCGGCGTTGTCATGGCCGAAGATGCGCAGCATCCACCACACGCGGCTGGCCCACCACACATTCGCCGTGCTGTAGGTGACCACCTTGGTGTCCGCGCCGACGCCGAACCGGCCCATCGCCGCGGCGAAGTATTCCGCCGATGGCAGCATGAAGCGGAGTTTGGTGTTCGGGTCCGACAGATCGGCCTGCAGGTCCAGGAACTGTGCGCCGGGGATATGCCCCTTCTCGAAATCCGCGCGGCCGGGAACCACGTCGTAGGTGATCTTCGGGTTCGGGATCAGATGGACCGTGCAGTCCAGCACGACCACTTTCGGGTCGGTCAGATGCTGCGCCAGCCAATCGGTTTCCACCAGAAATTCCGGATGAACGAAGCCGTCCGTGGTTGTGCTCATGGCGCTTTTCCCTGCTTTGCTTCCGCGGATATTGCCTTGAACAGGCTCGCGAGGCCAGACCTGCCATGCCCTGGCGTATGCCGACGCGTCACCGGCACCGTGTTATTTCTCTACGTCAATCACCACGAATCAAGGAGCGTCCGTATGACACTGACCCGCAGAGGCGTCCTGACCGCCGCAAGCATCGCAACCGCGCTGCCGTTCGCGCGCGCCCGCGCGCAATCCCAAACCATCCGTATCGGCGTGCTGAACGACCAGTCCGGCCAGTACCGCGACGATGGCGGGCCGACCGGCGTGATCTGCGCGCGCCAGGCGCTGGTGGATTTCGGCGTTTCCGGCAAGGGCCTGAACGTCGAGATCATCGCCGCCGACCACCAGAACAAGCCCGATATCGGCGCCACCATTGCCCGGCAGTGGTTCGACCGCGACGGGGTGGACGCGATCGTCGATGTTCCCACCTCCTCGGTCGGCCTGGCGGTCAGCTCGATCTGCCGGGAGAAGAACAAGGTGATGCTGAATTCCGGCACCGGGACCTCGGACCTGACGGGCGTGCAGTGCAGCCCGAACACGGTCCACTGGACCTACGACACCTACATGCTGGCCAAATCCACCGCCGGCAACACGGTGAAGGAGGGCGGCGACACCTGGTTCTTCATCACCGCGGATTATGCGTTCGGCCAGACGTTGCAGCGCGATGCGACAAAGATCATCGAAGCCGCCGGCGGCAAGGTGGTCGGCAGCATCGCCTACCCCTTCCCCGAAACCACCGATTTCTCGGCGCTGCTGGTCCGCGCCCAGGCTTCCGGCGCCAAGGTGCTCGGCCTGGCGAATGCCGGCGGGGACACCCATAACTGCATCAAGCAGGCGCAGGAATTCGGCGTCAGCCAGAACATGAAGATCGCCGCGCTGCTGATGCAGAGCACGGTGGTGCATGCGCTCGGCCTGGAGGAGGCGCAGGGCCTGCGCTATTCGGAGTCTTATTACTGGGACCTGAACGATCGCACCCGCGCCTTCAACGCGCGGATCAAGGACAAGACGCCGAACGGCATCTGGCCGAACATGACCCAGGTCGGCGACTACGCCGCCACGCTGCATTACCTGAAGGCGGTTGCCGACATGGGCGTAGCCGCCGCCAAGGCCGATGGCCGAGCGGTGGTGGACCGGATGAAGGCGATGCCGACCGACGACGATTGCTTCGGCAAGGGATACATCCGCGTGGACGGGCGGAAGATCCACCCGAGCTATCTGTTCGAGGCGAAAAAGCCCTCCGAAAGCAAGCAGCCCTGGGATGTGGCGAAGGTGATCGCCACGACGCCAGCCGAGGAAGCCTTCCGGCCGCTGAACGAGGGCGGCTGCCCGTTGGTCAAGAGCTGAGCGGGCAGGAAGCAAAGGTTGGGGCTCTGCCCCAAACCCCGCAAGGGAACTCGTTCCCTTGACCCTTTTCCGTTTGGGTTGCTGGGAACAGGGCCGCGTCGCAGCCGTTCGACGGCTACGATGGTTGGGCCCTGTTTCCAGCAACCCAGTCGAAGGGGTGAAGGGGACGACTGTCCCCTTCCGGGGTCCGGGGCAGAGCCCCGACTTGCTTTCTAACTGATCTGCTCAATGGCCCGCCGGCAACTCCGCGAGCTCGATCAGGATGTTGCCGGTGGATTCCGGGTTGATGAACGCGATCCGGCTGCCGCCGTGGCCGGTTTTGGGGGTTTCATCCAGCAGCTTCACGCCCTTGGCGCGCAGTTCGTCGAGGGCGGCGTCGATGTCTTCCACCTCGAAGCAGATATGGAAGATGCTCTCACCCTTGTCTCGGATCCATTGCCGGATGCCGAATTCTTCCGTTTTTCCTTCGAGAAATTCCAGATAGGTTTCACCGACCGGGTACATGGACAGTTTGGCCGAGGGCAGGTCTTCCTCGTATTCCATTTTAAGGCCGAAGGCGTTCTCGAAGATGGCCATCGTCTTGTGCATTTCGGTGCAGGCGATGGCGATGTGCTCGATGCGCTTGATTTTCATCTCGTGGCTCCCGTTCAGGAAATCGTAACGCCGCTGTCGACCCGGAGGATGGAGCCGGTGGTGATCCGGCTTTCGTCCGAGGCCAGGTAGATCGCGGCGTAGGCGACATCCATCGGCTCGCCGAGGCCGAGCAGATGGCTTTCGCCGATCTTTTTCACCGCCGCATTGGCGGCCATCAATGCGATCACGCGCGGCGACAGCGTGACGGACGGAGCGATGGCATTCACCCGCACCTTCTGCGGCGCATACGACACCGCGAGCGAGCGGGTGATCGAGGCGATACCGCCCTTGGCGGCAGTGTAGGCATCGCGGCCGGGAAAGCCCATCAGGGCAACGTTGGAGGCCATGTTGATCACCGAGCCGCCGCCCGCCTTGATGATTTCGGGAATGCCGAAGCGGCAGCCGAGGAAGGTGCCGAACAGATCGAGCTTGATGGCGCGCCAGAACTCCTCCAGCGGCACGTTGACCGCGGTATCGTCGACCTGGGTGGAACCACCGGCGTTGTTGTACAGCACGTTGATCAGGCCGTATTTTTCCGTGGCCTTGGCGAGCACAGCCTGCCAGCTATCGGGTTCCGTCACGTCCATGTGCAGCGCGATGGCATCGCCGCCGGCGGCGATGGCCTGCTGGGCGGTTTCCTCGGCGCCGGCGAGGTTGATATCCGTGACGATCACCTTGGCGTTCTCGCGCGCGAACAGCACCGAGGCGGCGCGCCCAATCCCCGATCCGCCGCCCGTGATGAAGGCAATTTTTCCATCCAGTCTTGCCATGCGTTTTCCCCTGCATTGGTTGGGACGACTATGACGCACACGCCGGATTGGACAAGACGTGAGGGTGGAACGAGCCGCCGCGCCGGGCCCTGGCCTGGAACCGCCGCGATTAACGGCGAATTAACTTCTTGGATGGACACCGGAAGGAGCGCTCGGAGAGGGTCTGACCATGCAGATATTCACGCCCTCCAGACCATCGGGGGACGATCGGTTGATCCGGCGCGGCTTACGGCCACGATTTGCCCAAAGGCGCGTTCGCGGGGGCGGCGTCCGGCACTATCCAAACAATAGGCAACGAGAATGAAACGTCTGATCCTGCATCTGGGGCACGCCAAGACCGCCACGACCTATCTTCAGTCCGTCCTGCACTTGAACGAGGAAGCGTTTCTCAAGCGGGGGTTCTGGATACCCTCGAATTTCGAGGCGTTCGGCTCATATAACTTCCAGCACCTCGCTGCCACCGGGCAGATTTTTTCCGGCAATCTGCAATCGGTCTTCGAGGCCGCCATCAACCACGACAGCGAGCAGGTTGGCCAGATGATGGACTATGCCCTGCAGACGAAAGAGGAGAATGTCGTTCTGAGCAGCGAATTGCTGTTCTATTATAACTGGGTCGTGCAGGAGATCGTGCAGCGCGCGAACGCTCAGAATTTCCGGGTGGACGTCGTGGTCTATCTGGCGCGCCAGGATCGGGCCGTGATCGCCGGCTATCAGCAGAGCATTCGAAATCACGGCGCCCAAGGATCCGTTGTCCAATTTTTGGAGGAACAGCGCGCGCAGGCGCTGTTCGAATATGCCGCCGTGATCGACAGTTACGCGATCACCTCACCGAACCGGGTCATCGTCCGTACAGTTCGAACCGCAATTCCTTCAGGATGGCAACATCTGTGCGGATTTCCTCAATCTGCTGCAATGTCCGATGGACCCGGCGGCGCTGCGCTATCCGCTCAACGACCTGAATACACGCCTGCCGCTGGAATGGTGCGAGATGCTGCGGGCCTGCAATGCAGCAGGTGACATCGACCGCGTGGAATGGCTCCGGGCCGCCAATCGGAAGCTCGATCCGTCCGGTCGCGAGCGGGTGGAGGCCTATTACTTCCACCAGGACGTGCGAGACTACGTGTTGACCCATTACATGGCCGGCAATCGCGACTTGATCGCCAATCACCTACAGGACCGGCCGGCGGCCGAAAGGCGGTACTGGACGCACCTCGACCCGGCCCGGGTCGGCGTGCAGCTTGATCCGCGCAGCCTCGCGGACTGCCTGGCGTATCTCGACAAGATGCCTGCCGCGCGCAACGGCCTCACCGAGCCGTTGCGGCTGGTGCATAATGTTTTGTAGATCGCTGGGGAACGTCGGATCCGGCGCCGGCGCCAGCTTCCGTTGCCCCGACAAGAATGGGGCAACGGAGCCTGGAAGACGCGCGCCTGGATCAGATTGGCGCAATCAATAGGACAGCGGGTCTTTCAGAACCGGAACCCATTTACCGCCACGCACCTGAGCCAGAAAGGACTCGTCCGATCCCTGATGACGCTTCGGACCGAAGGACATTTTCGGGGATCCGAAGATGTCCTGGTAATTCTTGATCTTCTCCATGCCCGCAACGAAGCTGTCGGTCGTCAGGTTTCGTCCGGCGTTTTGCAACGCGAGAATAACCAGTTCGGCGCCGGTTTCCCCGACCTGCGCGGCAAAGTTGGGGGCATTGCCGAAGCGCTTCTTGTAGTCGGTTGCCCATTTCTGCACCGCTGGGCTGGCTTCCTCGGGGTTGACGAACAGGATCGGCGTCATCGCATAAAGCCCTTCGTTGCCGCCGCCGACGACCTCCGCCACCGCGTTGTCGTAGATCGCGGCCTGGCCGAGCATGTCCACCTTCCAGCCAAGCTTGTTCACGGCGCCGACAATCTGGTTGGTGTCGCGTACGATAGTGCCAAGCAGGATCAGGTCACAATTGGCATCGCGCAACTTGGCGACGGAAGCGGAGAAATCAGCGTCGGTCGGCTTGTGGGTGGTCTCAGCGACGGTGCTCATGCCCATCGCCTTCAATTGCGCCCAGGCGCCGCTCATCAGGTCCTTGCCAAAATCAGTGTCCTGATACATCGCGCAGAGCCGCTTCTTACCCTTCTTCTCGACAAAATACTTCACACCCGAGCGCATCTGGTCGTAGTAGGACGAGGCAAGACCGAATTTCAAATGATGGAACGGCTCGTACATCGAGCGTGCTGAGGTCAGGGGAAAGACGTTCGGTACCCCCTTTTCCAGTTGCGCCGGCATGGTGGCGTTGTTCATCGGGGTGCCGCCATTGGCCACCATCATGAACACGTGGTCGAGGTTGATCAGCTTGTTCGCGGCCTGGATCGAGCGCGGGATCTGGTACTGATTGTCTTCGGTGATGTATTTGATCTTGCGGCCGTTGATGCCGCCCTTGGCGTTCACGGCGTCGAACGCCATGCGCCACGCGTTGTTGTTGTTGACCCCCCACATCGCCGTCACACCGGACAGATCGGTGTAAGTGCCGATGGCGATTTCCGTGTCGGTCACGCCTTGCATCGGTTCCGCGGCGGGAACCGGTAAAGATCCACCCAGCGCCAATGCGCCGAGCGTAGCCACGATGAGTTTACGCATCGTCAACTCTCCCTGACCGGCCAGCTTGCGGCGATATGCCGTCGTTTTCTGGTTTGTGCTGGCCGAAGCGGCGAGACTACACCCATCAACAGAAGCCGGGCTATGGATCACAAAATCGTGATCCATAGCCCGGGGGCCGTCGGTAGCCGGATTATCAGGACGGCTTAGTAGCTGATCGTTCCAGGTACGACCTGCACGAATTTCCCGCCCTTGACCTGCAGCAAGAACAACTCGCTGGCTCCCTGGTGCTTGTTGGGGCCGAAGGTGATCGCCGGCGAGCCGAAGATGTCCTTGTAGTCCTTGATCTTCTCCATGCCGGCGATGAAGCTGTCCACCGTCAGGTCCTTGCCGGCGTTCTGCAGGCCCTGGATCAACAGCTGCGCGCCGGTGTAGCCGATCTGCGCCGCCGGGTTCGGATCCTTGCCGTACAGCGCATGGTATTTCTTGATGAAATCGGCGACCGCCGGGCGTGTGTCCTCGGGATCGACCAACACGAAGGACGTGACGGTATAGAACCCCTCATTCGTGCCGCCCGGAACTTCCGCGATCGCCGTATCGTAGGAGGCAACCTGGCCGACCACATCCACGTCCCAGCCGGTCTTGCGGATGGCGGAGAGCAGCTGGTTGGTGTCGCGCACGATGGTGCCGACGAAGATCACATCGCATTGAGCGTCACGCAGCTTGGCGACCGAGGCGGAAAAGTCGGTATCCGTCGGCTTGTGCGTGGTTTCCGCGACGAGCTTGATGTTCATCGCCTTGGTCTGGTCCCAAACGCCGCTCATCAGGTCCTTGCCGAAATCGGTATCCTGATATGCCGCGCAGAGCCGCTTCTTGCCTTTCTTCTCGACGAAATACTTCACGCCCGCCCGCATCTGATCGTAGTACGACGACAGAAGGCCGAACTTCAGGTGATGGAACGGCTCGTACATCGACCGGGCGGAGGTCAGCGGAAAGATGTTCGGCACGCCCTTTTCCAACTGCTCCGGCAGGACCGCGTTGTTCATCGGCGTGCCGCCGTTGGCCACCATAAGGAACACGTTGTCGCGGTTCATCAGCTTGTTCGCGGCCTGGATCGAGCGCGGGATCTGATACTGGTTGTCCTCGACGATGTACTTGATCTTGCGGCCGTTGATGCCGCCCTTGGCGTTCACTTCGTCGAACGCCATGCGATAGGCATTGGAGTTGTTCACCCCCCAGGCCACCGTCACGCCGGACAGGTCCGTATAGGTGCCAATGGTGATTTCCGTATCGCTGACGCCACGCACGGAAGCGGCGGAGGCCCCCACACTGAAAGCTACCGTCGCAACGGCGGCCAAGAGGAATTGACGCATAGAATAACAACTCCTTGGTTTGCTTGTACGAGAAAGTTCAGTAGCCGATGGCTGCCGGCAGGACCGAGGTCCAGCGGCCGCCCTTCACCTGCACCAGAAACGCCTTGCTGGAGCCGTGATGCTGTCCGGGGCCGAAGCTGTATTCGGGTGAGCCGAAGATGTCCTTGTAATCGTGGATCTTCTCCATTCCGGCGACGAAGCTGTCGACATTCAGGTTCCGGCCGGCGTTCTGCAGACCGAGCAGCACCATCTGGGCCGCGGTCCAGCCGACCTCGGCGGCGAAGTTCGGATCCTTGTTGTAGGCGGCTTTGTACTTCTTCACGAATTCCTGCACCGCCGGACGTGGGTCGTCGGGATTGGCGAACAGCGAGGGGGTCATGGCATAGACGCCCTCGGTGATGCCGCCGGGCACTTCGGCCACCGCGCTGTCATAGATTGCGCTCTGGCCCATGATGTCGACATTCCAGCCGGTCTTGCGGATGGCGGAGACGATCTGGTTGGTGTCACGCACGATCGTGCCGATCAGCACCAGGTCGCAATTGGCATCGCGCAGCTTGGCCACCGAGGCGCTGAAATCGGCATCCGTGGGCTTGTGCGTGGTTTCGGCGACCAGCTTTATCCCCATCGCCTTGGTCTGGTCCCAGACGCCGTTCATGATGTCGCGGCCGAAATCGGTATCCTGGTACATGGCGCAAAGCGCCTTCTTGCCCTTCTGCTCGACGAAGTACTTCACCCCCGCCCGCATCTGATCGTAATAGGACGCGAACTGGCCGAATTTCAGCTTGTGGTAGGGCTCGTACATCGACCGCGCGGCGGTCAGCGGGAAGACGTTTGGCACGTTCTTTTCCAGCTGATCCGGCATCACCGCGTTGTTCATCGGCGTGCCGTCATTGCCAACCAGGATGAACACGCCATCCTTATTGATCAGCTTGTTGGCGGCCTGGATCGAGCGGGGAACCTGATACTGGTTGTCCTCGGTGATGAACTTGATCTTGCGGCCGTTGATACCGCCCTCGGCATTGGCCTCCTCGAAGGCAAGGCGCCACGCATTGTTGTTGTTCACGCCCCAGACGGCGGTGACGCCGGACAGGTCGGTGTAGGATCCGATGACGATCTCGGTATCGGTGACCCCGCGCACCGGATCGGCCGCGACGGCGATACGGATCGGCGCGGTCAGGGTGATGGCCGCCAGAAGGACCGAGGCAGCAGCCGTCGAAAGCAAGTTACGCATCGTGACTTCCTCCCTTGCGCCGAGTTTTGTCGTCTTGTCCGGCCGCGCCCCGGCGATCAGGCGTCGGTGTACATCGTCTCGATCAGATCGCGGTACTTGTCATGCACGAACGACCGCTTCAGCTTCATGGTCGGCGTCAGCTCCGGATCTTCCGGCTCCAGCTTCTGCTCGATCAGGCGGAACTGCTTGATCTGCTCGACCCTGGCGAATTTCTGGTTCACGCGTTCCAGTTCCCGCCCGATCAGCTTGCCGACCTCTGGGGAGCGCGCCAGGCTGGCGAAGTTGGAGAACATGACATTCTGGTCCTGCGCCCATTTCTCGACGTTTTCATGATCGATCATGATCAGACAGGACAGGTATTTCCGTTTGTCGCCGA
Organism: uncultured Alphaproteobacteria bacterium; assembly: GCA_963839645.1. Taxonomy (GTDB): domain Bacteria; phylum Pseudomonadota; class Alphaproteobacteria; order Acetobacterales; family Acetobacteraceae; genus PALSA-911. Next base: position 209,636 of record CAWIVZ010000009.1, read on the forward strand.
TCACCACGGCATCGGCGATGAAGGAGCTGAACTTCAGCTCGTTCTCGAGCTCCGAGGGCGTGACGTTCTTGCCGCCGGAAGTGATGATGATGTCCTTCATGCGGTCGGTCACGCGCAGGAAGCCGTCCCGCATCTCGCCCACGTCGCCGGTGTGCAGCCAGCCGTCGCGGATGGTGTCCGCGGTTTTCTCCGGCGCATTCCAGTAGCCCTGGAACACATGCTCGCCACGTAGCAGCACCTCGCCCTCCGGCGACAGCTTCATCTCGCCATAGGGGATGCAGACGCCGACGGTGCCGAGCCGGATGTCATCCGCCGGCATGGCGGTGGCGATGCCGCCGCATTCGGTCTGGCCATAGACCTCCAGCAGGGTCACGCCCAGCGCCAGGTACCAGCGGATCAGTTCCGGCGAGATCGGCGCGGCGCCGACATAGGCCCAGCGTATGCGATCGAGCCCGACCTCGCGGCGCAGGCTGCCGAGGACGAAATGGCTGGCGAGGCCGTACAACAACCGGTTCAGCCCCCCCGGCGACTTGCCGGCGACGCGGGCATCCGCGACGCGCAGCCCGGCGCCGATCGCCAAGCGATAGAACTGGCGTTGCAGCCAGGTGGCTTCCTGCACCGCGATCTGGATGCGGGAATGGAACCGCTCCCAAAAGCGCGGCACCGCCGTCATGATCGTCGGCTGCAACTCGCGCAGATTCTCGGCGATGGTTTCCGGGCCCTCGACATAGTTGCTGATGGCGCCGGCGTACAGCGCGTAATAGATGCCCACGATGCGTTCGGCGACATGGCACATCGGCAGGAAGGCCAGCCGCTCGTCGCCCGCGCGCTGGTCGGCGAGGCGGACCCCGTTGACGCAATGGAACAGAATGTTGCGATGGCTTAGCATCGCCCCCTTCGGCGGGCCGGTGGTCCCGGACGTATAGACCAGGATGGCGGTCTGCTCGCCGCTGATCCGGGCGATGCCGGCTTCCCAGTCGCCAGGAAGAGAGCGGTCATGCGCCTCGCCGCGCGCCAGAAACGCCGCGAAGCTTTCGCACATCGGGTCGTCGAGATCACGCAGGCCGGTCATGTCGAAGATCACGATGCGCGTCAGCGCCGGGCAGGTCGCCTTCGCCTCCAGCGCCTTGTCGAGCTGTTCCTCGTTCTCGACGAAGATGACGCGCGCGCCGGAGTTGCTCAGCAGATAGGCCACCTGCGCCGGCGCATCGGTGGGATAGATGCCGGCGGAGATGCCGCCGGCGCCGAGAATGCCGAGATCGGTGTAAACCCATTCGGGAATCGTTTCCGCCAGCACCGCCGCCACGTCGCCGGGCGCAAAGCCCAGCGCCTTCAGACCCATGCCGACGTGGCGCGCCTGCGCGGCCAGTTGGTCCCAGGTGACTTCCTTCCAGATGCCCCGATCCTTGCGGCGCAGGATCGTGGTGCCGCCCTGCGCCCTGACACGCGCCAGCAGCATCGAGGGCACGCTGACGCCGATACTGTCATCCTCATAGGCGACGCATTGGCGGCCATCGGCACCGGTCCAGCGTCGTTCGCGCAAACTCATCGCCACAGTTTCTTCCTCTTCCACCGGCGGCCCGCTCGAACCCCTTCCTGCTTTTGGCCGAGATAGAATTCCTTGATGTCGTCCTTCTCCATCAGTTCGGCGCAAAGCCCTTCCATCACGATACGGCCGACTTCGATGATATAGCCGTAATCGGCGGTCTTCAGGGCGATATGCGCGTTCTGTTCCACCAGCAGGATCGCCACGCCGCGCTCGCGGTTGATGCGCTTGACGATCTCGAAGATCTGCGAGACCAGCAGCGGGGAAAGCCCGAGCGAGGGCTCATCGAGCAGCAGGAGCTTGGGACGGCCCATCAGCGCGCGGCTGATGGCGAGCATCTGCTGCTCGCCGCCCGACATCTGGCCGGCGCGCTGGTGCTGGCGCTCCTTCAGGCGCGGAAAGTATTCGTAGCACATCTCCAGATCCTGGGCGATTTCGGCCTTGTCGTTGCGCGAATAGGACCCCATCACCAGGTTCTCGTGCACGGTCAGAAACGGGAACACCTCGCGCCCCTCCGGCGAATGGCAGATGCCGCGGCGCATCACCTTGTCGGGCGACATGCGCATGATGTCGTGGCCGTCGAAGCGGATCTGGCCGCGTTCAGGGTCCATCACGCCGGAAATGGTTTTCAGGATCGTCGTCTTGCCGGCACCGTTGGCGCCGAGCACGGTGATGATCTTGCCTTGCGGAACTTCCAGCGAAATGCCGCGGATGGCCTGGATCGGGCCGTAGAAGGTCTCGATGTTGGCGACCGAGAGCAGAGGTTCGGTGCTCATGCTTCCCCCCCGAGATAGGCGCGGATAACTTCCGGGTCGGCCTGCACCTCGGCCGCCGTGCCGCTGGCAAGCACCTTGCCGTAGTTCAGTGCCAGCACCCGGTCCGCGACCGCGTTGACCAGACTCATGTCGTGCTCGACCATGATGATGGAGATGCCAAGATCCTTCTTGATGTCGTCGATCCAGAAGCCCATGACCTCGGTTTCCTCGACGTTCAGGCCCGAGGAAGGTTCATCCAGCAGCAGCAGCTTCGGCTCGGTGCACAAGGCGCGGCCGAGTTCGACGATCTTGCGCACGCCATAGGGCAGATTGGCGATCAAGGTGTCGCGGTAGCGCTGCAGTTCCAGGAACTCGATGACGTCCTCGACCTTTTCGCGATGCGCGATCTCGGCCCGGCGAACATTGGGCAGGAAGCAGAGCTGGGACAGGATGCCGACCTTGGAATGGCAATGCCGGCCGATCAGCAGGTTCTGCAGCACGGATGCGTTGGCGAACAGCTCGATGTTCTGGAAGGTGCGCGCGATGCCGAGGCCAGCGATCTTATGTGGCTGAATATCGGTGATGTCCTCGCCCATGTACATCAGCTTGCCTTCGCTGACCGGGTAGATGCGGCTGATCAGGTTGAAGATGGTGGTCTTGCCGGCCCCGTTGGGGCCGATGATGCAGAACACCTCGCCGGGGCGGACGTCGAAGCTGACATTGTCCACCGCACGGATGCCGCCGAAGCGAATGGCGATCTGCTGCGCCTCGAACACGTTTCCGGCGGAGCCGTTTCCAGTTTGGCCGCTCATCTCAGCCGCTCCGTCTTCGTGTAGCTTTTCTGCCGCTTGAACGTGCTGGCCTTGTAGAGCGGGAAGTTGAGGAAATAGGCCTTCAGCTTCAGCCATCTTCCATAGAAGCCGCCGGGCTCGAACAGGATGAACAGCACCAGGATCAGGCCGAACAGCGCCGGTTCCAGGCCGGGCAGCCGGCCGATGCCGAAGGGCAGATCGTCGCGCACAATGGCGATCGCCTGCGGCAGCAGCCGCACGAAGATTGCACCGAAGATCGCGCCGTGCAGCGAGCCGAGGCCCCCGACGAAGACGATGGTGACGAACTGGATGGACAGCAGGATGTCGAACGCATCTGGCGCGAGGTAGCGGACGTAATGGGCGAACATCGCGCCGGCGAGGCCGGTGATGCCGGCCGAGACGGCGAAGGCGATGGATTTGTACATCGCCAGATTGATGCCCATCGACTGCGCCGAGATCTCGCTGTCGCGGATCGCGACCAGGGCACGCCCGAGCGGGGAGCGCAGGATGTTCACCACCACCCACAGCACGAAGACAAGCACCAGCAGTGCCGCGTAGTAGGTGCCGAACACGCCTTCCAGCTTGATGCCGAGAATGCTGGGGGTCTGCACCGCGAAGCCGTCGAAACCGCCGGTGACCGAGGTCCATTTCGAAAACACGTTGGACATGATGCCGCCGAAGGCCAGCGTGGCGATGGCCAGGTACAGGCCGCTCATGCGCAATGTCGGCACGCCGATGGCAATGCCGGCCAACGCCGTCAGGATGCCGGCGGCGGGCAGGCTGAGCGCGAAGGGAACGCCTTGCGCCAGCAGCACGGCATTGGTGTAGGCGCCGATGCCGAGGAAGGCGGAATGGCCGAGGCTGACCAGGCCGGTATAGCCGATCAACAGCATCAACCCGACGCCGGCGATGGCGAAGACGAAAACCCCGGAAAGCTCGCCGACATAGAATTCGCCGGCAACCATCGGCAGCACCAGCAAAGCCAGCATCAGCAGCGCATACCAGAAGATGTCGCCGCGATGCCGCCAGACGCGAAGGTCCTGCTTGTAGGCGGTCTTGAAAAGATAATGCATCGTCTCAGACCCGCTTTCGAATGGTTTGGCCGAACAGCCCCTGCGGTCTGAGCACCAGGACGCTGAGCAGCACCACGTTGGAGGTGACATCCTGTGTGCCAGGGGGCAGGTAATAGCCGGCGAGCTGTTCGACCACGCCGATGATGACACCGCCGACCAGCGCGCCGGGGATCGAGCCGAAGCCGCCGAGCACCGCCGCGGCAAAGGCCTTGATGCCGAGGAAGCCCATGTTCACGTCGATCATGGACACCGGCGACAGCAGGATGCCTGCCACCGCCGCGACCCCGGCGCTGATCGCCCAAATCAGGGAGAACACGGTGCGGACGGGAATGCCCATGTAATAAGCCGCGAGCTGGTTCTGCGAGGAGGCCTGCATCGCGATACCGAGTCGGGTCTTGCTGAAGAACAGATACAACACCCCGCACAGCAGCACCGTGCCGACGATGATGGACAGGTTGTCCTGCCCAAGCACCAGGCCGCCGATCTTGGCAACCTTGTTGGTGAACGGGGTTTCAAAGGCAACGGAGTCATAGCCCCAGCCGATACCGGCCGCGGCACGAAAGATGAACCCAAGTCCGAGGGTCAGCATCACCACGGCGAATTGCGGCTGGCCGATCACGCGGCGAAGGACGACGACATCGAGCAGGAAGCCGAAGGCCGCGGTGATGGCGACGGCGCAGAGCGCGCCCAGCCAGTAATTCATGCCAAGCGAGGTGATGCAGGTATAGGCGGCGAAGCCGCCCAGCATCATGATGTCGCCCTGGGCGAAATTCACCATCTCGGTGGCTTTGTAGATCAGCACGAAGCCAAGCGCGATCAGGCCATAGATGCAGCCCGCGGCCGATCCATTGACAACGAGTTGCAGTACACGCGCGGCTTCTTCCACCCGTTCAACTCTCCCTGTGGCAGCCCTGTTAAGAACTGCGAAATTATCGTTGACGCCAGCTTAGGCAGCGCTTGGAACGAGCGTCAATCGGGGGGGATCGGCGCGAAGGGTCAGGCGGCGTAGACGTCCGGATAAGCGAGACGCCAATCAGAGGCCGTGCGCGATGTAGGGCAGATCGGGGAAGCGCGGCGCCCCTCCGGTTGCTTTCCTGTCAGCCGACCGAGCGATCCTTTCCAAGGTCACGGACACAGGCAGCCACCAGTTCCTCGATGGACGCGAATACCCCTGCCCCAGCCGCGCGCAGGCGGGCGTGCTTCGACGCCAGGGTACCGGTTTCGCCATAGGTCAGCGCGCCCGCATGGCCCATGGAGACGCCTTCCTTGGCCTCCTTGCCGGCGACGATAGCGTAAACGGGCTTACGAATGGCTAATCCGCTGGCTAATCCCGCCAGGGCGTCGGCGAACTCCTCCTCCTCGTCGCCGCCGACCTCGCCGACCAGGACGATCCCTTTGGTACGGTCGTTCTCCAGGAACGGGGTCAGCAAATCGGCGAAGCGCACGCCCTTGACCGCATCGCCGCCGACGCCGACCCAGTAGCTCGTTCCAATGCCCTCGCGCGCCAGGCGATAGCCGACCTCATAGGACAGGGTGCCGCTTTTCGACATAAGGGCGAGCGGGCCGGGAAGCAGCGAAACATTGGGCAGGAAGCCAAGCTTCATTTCACCTGGTACCGCGAGTCCGGGGGTGGAGGCGCCGACCCAAATGGCGCCCGCCGCGCGGGCGATCCGTCCGGCATGCAGCGCGTCGTGCACCGGCACGCCCTCGGCGATGGTGACGATCAGGCGGATGCCGGCGCCGACCGCTTCAGTGACGGCGCGCAGCACGTCCGCGGGCGGGACCATGGCGATGGAAGCGACCGCGCCGGTAGCGGCAACGGCGGCGGCGCAATCGGTAAACACGGGGATACCGTCGACATCGGCAATATCCGCCCGGGCCGCGACTCCGGCGACGATGTTGGTGCCGAATTCCCGCATGTTCCTGGTATGGGCGCGGCCCATTCGGCCGGTGATGCCCTGGACCAGCACGGGGGTGGCGCGGGTGAGCGAGGTGATCATCGGCCCGCTCCTCCCGTGGCTCTGGCGACATGGGCGAGGGCCACGTCCAAATCCTCCTCCACCGCCATGCCGGGCATGCGCTCTGCCAGGATGGCTTTGGCCGCGGCAGCGCCGTTGCCGACCAGACGGGCGACGATGGGCACTTTCAGATCGGGGGATTGTTCAATGGCATCGGCGAGCAGGCCGGCGAATTCGCCAAGATTGGTGATACCGGCAAAAATATTGACCAGGATGACTTTCACCGATGGACGCGCGGCGATCCAGGACAGCACGCGCATCAGGCGCACCGGACTGCCGCGGAACTGGCCGGTGCGGATGTCGCAGAAGTTCAGAGGCTTGCCGCCGCGCGCGGTCATCTCGTCAATCAGCATCATCGACAGGCCGGCGCCGGTGGTGACGAGGCCGATCTCGCCCTCGGGGTCCAGTTCCACATAGTCGAAACCTTCCTCGATCTTGCGGCAGGCATCGGCGTAGATGCCGGGCCTTGCCGCGATGATTTTCGCGATCTCCGGCTGGCGGTCCACGGCGTTCAGGTCGATGACCACCTTGGCATCGCCGGCGATGACGCCGGCGGCGGAGACGAACAGCGGATTGATCTCGGCCAACATCAATTCCCGCTCGATCAGCAGTTTCGCCAGTTTGCGGCCGGTGTCGGCCAGCGCCGTGCGGATCGGTTCCGGTTCGCCCGCCACAAGTTCCGCGACCGCGTCGCCGATCGCCTGGATCTCCGGCGGGCAGATGCGGCCGGCGACGGTTCCGGCCTGCTCGACCTCCATGCCGCCGGCGGCGAGGTAGATCACCCGCACACCGTAGCTTCGGGGATCGAGCATCAGGGCCAGATAGCGCTCCTCGCCCCGGGCCGCCTGTTCGACCAGCACGGCGTCCACGGTGTGGCCCTTGAGGCGGGTGCCGAGCATCGCGGCGGCTGCGGAGGTGACGGCTTCCTGCGTGTCGCAGCGGCGGATGCCGCCGGCCTTGCCGCGGCCGCCGACGGGGATCTGCGCTTTCACCATCCAGGGGCCGGTGCCCGCCAGGGCTTCCGCCGCCTCGCCGGCCGCCAGGACGCGACCTTGCGGGATGGGAATGCCGTAGGCGGCAAAAAGGGCCTTGCCGTCCGCTTCGACCAGCAGCATCAGTAGGTATCCAGGCCGGCGATACCCTGGGTGGGGTCCATGTCGCCGACGATCTTCTTGCCGATGAGGTCGCGCAGAGTTTCCGTGGCGCCGCCGCCGAGCGAGCCGTAGCGGGCGCCGCGATAGAGGCGGGAAACGGCATACTCGTCGGTGAAGCCGTAGCCGCCGTGCAGTTGGACGGCCTCGCTGGTCACCCGCAGGGCCATTTCATTGTTGAACACTTTCGCCGTCGCCGACAGGAATGGATCGGGGAACGGATTGGCGGTCATGCAGGCGCGGTACAGCAGGCCACGGCCGGCCTCGATGTCCTTGAACATGTCCGCGAGTTTCCAGCGGACGCCCTGCTTGTCCGATATGGGCGAGCCGAACACCGTGCGGTCACGGACGTAGTTCACGGCCTCGTCGAAGGCGCCTTCGGCCAGGCCGAGGGAGATCGAGGGGTTCAGGCAGCGCTGCGTATTGAATGCCGACAACAGCTTTCGGAAGCCGTCCTCGCGGAGGACCAGATTTTCCAATGGCAGTTCGCAATCGTCGAACTGGATTTCGTGAAGATTCTCGCCGCCCATCGTGTGGTAGGTGCCGGTGACGGCGAAGCCGGGGGTGCCGGCTTCCAGCAGCACGCAGCCGATGCCCTCGCGGCCCGGGCGGCCGTCGATGCGGGTGAAGACGACAAACATGCCGGCCTCCGGCGCGCGGCTGATCAGGGTTTTGGTGCCCTTCAGGATGACGCGGTCGCCGACGATGCGGGCGTTGGTGCGGAAATTCGCGACATCGGTGCCGGCATGCGGCTCGGTCATGCAAATCGCCAGGATACAATCGCCGGAAACCACCCGCGGCAGGATGCGTTCCTTGATGCTGTCCGGCGCGTAGCGGGCGATCACGCGGGTCTGCACGCCGGCCTCCCCGAGCACCGCCATCGCGGTCGGATAGCAAACCTTGGCGATCTCCTCGAGGATCAGCGCGGTATCGAACACCGGCAGGCCGAGGCCGCCATATTCCTCCGGCACGGTCATGCCGAGCACGCCGAGGGCGGCGAGCTTGCGCATGTTGTCCCAGGGGAAGGTGCCGTCCATGTAGCGGCCGGCATTGGGCTTGAACTCGTTCTGCGCGAGATCGCGGACCGCGGCGACCATTTCGCGCTGTTCGGTGCCGATCCTGAAATCCATGACAATATTCCCCCAATCTTGTTCGCCAGTCTTGTTCGCCAGTCTGGTTCGAACGTCCCGTCGAACCCGGCGGCACAGTAACCGGGGGAAGTTCAGTCAGCCAAATCGGCCGCCAGGGACAGCTTACCCGCCGCCGCGTGGAGGCGCTTGTCGCGTGTCCAGATGGATGTATCCAGCGTGAGGCGTGCCGCCGCCAGCAAATGCGCATCGACATAGCCGATCCCCTGTCCGAAGAGGGCATGCCTGTCGATGAAGTGCAGCGTTTCCGCGTCGGTTGCCACCAATGTCCGAGGCAGGTCTTCCAGCAGCCCCAGAATCGCATCGCGGTGGCGCAGATTGCCGAGCGCCAGTTCCCCGATCACGAATGGGTGGACCAGCACCTGGCCCGTGTTCAGCAGCCCGATCAGCGCCGGGTTGCCAGCGCGCAGGTGATCGATCCAGACCGAGCTATCGACCAGGATCACGCCGCGGTGGATCGCCGCCGGGGGATGGCGGCGAGATCAGGCTCCGTGCCGCCAAGGCGCGCCAACCGGCGCGCGCTCTCGCGTTCGATCAGCGCCCGCAGGGCTTCCCGCACCAGGGCGGACTTCTCCTGCAGGCCCGTGCAGGCCTGCGCCTTGGCCAGCAAATCGTCATCCAGAGCGAGCGTCGTGCGCATGGTGTGGCTCCATTCCAACAGGCACGAAATATGCCATCAATCAGTGCGGTTTTCAATGCCGCGCCGATATCCTGTCATGCGCCCCTACCGATCCAGCCAGGCGTCCTCGAACCGCCAGCCATTGAACGTGCTGTTGACCATGATGGTGATGCCCTTGACCTCCGGCCGCCAGCAGGTGCCGGAGCGGATGAAATAGAGCATCGGCCGCACCACATCGGCCTGTAGCCGGCGGTCGATCTCCCACACCAGCTTCTGGCGCTTTTCCTGGTCGCGCTCCATCGATTGCTGGTTAACCAGGACGTCCAGTTCCTTGTTGCAATATCCCATATAGTTGCGCGAGCCGCAGACATAGTTCTCGAAGAAATTCTGGTCCGGCTCGTCCACGCCGTTGCCGACGACGCTGAGCGCCACCTGATAGTCGCGGCGGATCAGCTTTGGCACCCAGGTGGCGGTCTCGACCACTTCCAGTTCACCGTCGATCCAGATCTCCTTCAGCTGGTCCATCAGCAGCACCGCGGGATCGCGGTAGATGGCCAGATTGCGTGCGGAGAATTTCACTTTCAAATGCTTATCCGGGCCGTAGCCGAGGCTGCGCATGATTTCCCGCGCGGCTTCGCGGCTTTTTTGGATATCCGGATCGAAGCCAGGCAGCGTCTTGAGGATCTCCGGTGGCAGCCCCCAGACGCCGGCCGGAGACGGTAGCATCGCGCCGCCGATATCGCCCTGGCCTTCGCCGAGAATGTTGATGAAGGCCTGGCGATCCAGCGTCATCGCCACGGCGCGGCGCAGACGGAGGTCGTCGAACGGCGGCACCGGGTTCATCAGCACGTTCGGCGCGGTGTTGGTCGGAGTGATCTCGCAGACCGCGTCCGGCATCTGCGCCTTGACATCCTTCATCAGCGGCACCGTGACCTCGAACGGGAAGGTCATGTCGAACTTGCCGGAGACGAAGCCGAGGATGGCGGTGGAGCGGTTGGGAATGATCGTATACTCGATCGCGTCCAGATAGGGCCGGCCGGGCTTCCAGTAATTGGGGTTGCGGACCACCTTCATCGATTGGTTGGCCTTGAACTCCACGAACTTGAACGGTCCGGTACCGATCGGGTTCTGCCGCATGTCCTTTGGCGAGACATGGCAGGGATAGACCGGGGTGAAGCCGGAGGCGAGCAGGGCGAGAAAGGCCGGCTGCGGCTGCTTGAAGGTGAAAGTCGCCTGCTCGGGACCTTCCGTGGTGACATCGGCAATGTTGGAGAACCAGTTGGCGCGGAAATTGACCTTGAGCTTTTCCGTGGCCTTGCCGGTGAGAAGATCGAAGGTGCATTTCACATCGGCCGAGGTGAACGGCTTGCCGTCGTGCCAGGTGACGCCCTGGCGCAGCTTGAAGGTGAGGGTCTTGCCGTCATCGCTCCAGGCCCAGCTGGTGGCGAGTTCCGGCACGATGGAGTCCAGCGTGTTCTGCTTTACGTGCTGATCGTAGATGACGAGGTTGTTGAATACCCCCATCGCCGGCAGCACGGCGGAAATGGTGCCTTCCTCGTGGATGGACATGGAGGCGGGGCTGTCGCGGTGGTAGATGCGCAGCGTGCCGCCGGATTTTTGGGCGTGTGCGGGCGCGACGCAAAGGCAGACGGCAATGGCGGCCAATATGGCTCGGATCTTCGGGCGCATCTTCCTGGCAACTCCCTGATTGTTCCCACAGCTGTTTCGGCGGCGGGCGTTTTCCTGGAGCGTAGCAGAAGATTTCGATAGGGATATCGAATTGTGACGATTGGAGATGGGCTAGCCTGGTTGAACCCCGAGTTGAAAGAGCGATCGTCGGGCATTGATTTCCGTTCCGGACGCGAAGGCTTTCGGGCGGGTCATAGGCGAGAGGCCACGTGCGCAGCCCCCGGCTTGGCACCATCCGGTGATCCCGCGTAGCGTTCCAACCATCAGAAGGAAGCACCGGGATGAGTGACGAAATGGCGGAATTTGCTCGCCGCCATGTGGCGGACCGGGCGCTGTGGCGGGCGGAGGCGTTTCCGCTCGATCTCTGGCGGGCCATGGGCACGGCGGGATTGTTCCGGATCGGTCTGCCGGAGGCCCATGGGGGCGCTGGCGGCGGCTATGCCGACATCGCGGCGGCGGATGCGGCGTTGGTGGAGTTTGGCGGCGCGCCAGGGTTCGGCGGCGCCTGGGCGGTGCACCAGATGGTGGCGCGGTTCATGGTGCTGGGGTTCGGGTCGGACGCGCAAAAGGCCATGCTGTTGCCGGGTCTGGCATCCGGGGAATTGACGATCGGCGTGTCGATTTCGGAACCCGGCGCCGGGGCGCATCCCAAGCACCTGACCACCTCGGCCGTGCGGTCCGGCGGCGGCTTCGTGCTGAACGGGGTGAAATCCTACGCCAGCAATGGGCCGATCGCGGATTTCTTTCTGGTATTCGCCATCACCGAACAGAGCGAGGCGAAGAAGCGGTTTTCCGCATTTCTGATCCCGCGCGGAACGGCCGGGCTGGAGGAGATCCCCTCGCCGCCCCTCGAATTCCTGCGGCCATCGCAGCATTGCGGTCTGCGCATGACGGATTGTGCGGTGCCGGCAGCAGCGGTGCTCGGGCCGGAGGGCGGTGCGTTCGAGGCTATGGCAATGCCGTTCCGCGATATCGAGGATGCCGTCGGCAGTGCCGGCATGGTCGCGGCGTTGAGCCGGCTGCTGCGGCTTTTGGCGCGAGCGAACGGGCCGGAAAGCGCGGAAAAGGCCGCGCCAGCGCTCGGCGGGATGGCTGCGTCGGTAGCCGTCGCGCGGCACTCGGCGGCGGCGTTGGTGACCGATCTGGACGAAGGCGCCTGGCGGCCGGGGGCGCCGCCGGCGAGCCTGACGGGCATCCGGCTGCTCTGCGCGGACATACTGGAGCGTATAAAGGCCTACCGATCGGACTTTGCCCGCGCGCCGGACGATGCTATCGACGCTGTGGTCGGGGATGTCTCGACCCTGCTGGCGATCGCCAGGGGACCACGCATGGTGAAACAGAGCAGGCTCGGGATCGCTCTTATGAGGCAAGAACAAACCGCATGACCGGAAACGTCGACGTATTGCTGGGATCTATCGACGCCATCGAGAACGGCCTCGGCCAGTTCGGCTATATCGCCAATCGGCAGATCTCCACCGCGGTGTATCTCTCGCACCATCTGAAGAAGCCGATCCTGGTGGAGGGGCCCGCGGGCGTCGGCAAGACCGAGCTCGCCAAGTCGGTTGCCGCCTATGTCGGCATGCCGCTGATCCGGATGCAGTGCTACGAAGGACTGGACGAGTCCAAGGCATTGTATGAGTGGAAATACGGCAAGCAGCTGCTGTACACCCAAATCCTGAAGGACAAGCTGGGCCAGCTGTTCGGCCTGACCGAGACGATCGAGGAAGCGCTGGAGAAGCTGCACGGCTTCTCCGACGTGTTCTTCTCGCACCACTTCCTGGAGCCCCGGCCGCTGCTGCGCGCGTTGCAGCAGGAAAAGGGCGCGGTGCTGCTGATCGACGAGATCGACAAATCGGACCAGGAGTTCGAGGCGTTCCTGCTGGAGATCCTGTCGGATTATCAGGTCACGATCCCGGAAATCGGCGTGGTGGAGGCGATCACGCCGCCGATCGTTTTCCTGACGTCCAACTCCATGCGTGACCTGGGCGATGCGCTGAAGCGGCGCTGCCTGCATCTGCATATCGGCTTCCCCGACGCCAAGCTGGAAGCCCGCATCATCGATACACGGGTGCCGGGGATCGACGAGAAGCTGCGCAAGCAGCTGGTCAGCTTCGTGCAGCAACTGCGGTCGCTGGAATTGAAGAAGCTGCCCTCGGTCAGCGAGACGATCGACTGGGCGCGGGTATTGGTGCTGCTGCATGCCAACATGCTGCAGTCGGACATGGTACGCGATACGCTGAACGTGCTGCTGAAGTTCGAGAGCGACATCGAAGCAGCCGGCAAGCAGATCGACAGCATGACCCACAAGGCGCGCCAGGAGGCGGGGTTTGCCGACTAATGTACTGCCGCATGCCATTGCGCCGGTGCAGACCGGGCCGACGATCAGCGAGCCGCTGCGGCGGTTCCTGACGGCGGCGCGGTCGGCCGGGGTGCGGATATCCTCGGCCGAGAGCATCGATGCGATGCGGGCGGTGGAGGTTGTCGGGTTTTCCGACAGGACCGTGTTGCGCGACAGCCTGTCTTTGCTGGTGGCGAAGTCGGTGGAGGAGAAGCAGATCTTCGAGGACTGCTTCGAGCTTTATTTCCAGCGCAACGACTTCACCAAGCCCAACGAGCCGGGCTGGCGGACGCCGCAGGCGGACGACGAAGACGACGAAGACGGCGGCAACCAGGGCGGCGGGCCTGGTGGTACCGGCGGCGCCCAGGGCATGGGCGGCGGCCAGGGACAAGGTAAGGCCGCCGGGGATAAGCTGGCGCAGATGCTGCTGGCGGACGACCGGGCGGGGCTGGCCCAGGCGATGGAACAGGCGGCCGAGCAGATCGGCCTGAACAAGATCAGCTTCTTCACCCAGACCAACCTGTATACCCGCCGGATCATGGAGCGGATGGGCATCCGCCCGGTGGAACGCGAGATCGAGGCGCTGCGGCGCGCCAACAACGACGCCAGCAACAGCCGCGCGGATGCGCTGGAAACCGGGCGTGAGCGGTTGCGCGACCGCGTGCGCGATTTCGTCGAGCGCAATTTGCTGCTGTTCGCCAAGGGCGAGAACGAGAAGTTCCGCGAGGAACTGCTGAAATCGTCCAAGCTGACGAACATGGAACGCCGCGACATGGACCGGATGCGCGTGATCGTGCGCGCCATCGCCAAGAAGCTGGCGGAGAAATACGGCCGGAACCGCAAGAAGAAGAACCGCGGCCAACTGGACACGCGCAAGACGATCCGGCGCAACATGGCGTGGGAGTCGATCCCGTTCATCACCGTCTGGAAACAGAAGAAGATCGACAAGCCGAAGGTGATGGTGCTGTGCGACGTGTCGGGATCCGTGGCGGCGATGGCGCAGTTCCTGCTGCTGTTCCTGTACACGCTGAACGAGGCGCTATCGAACATCCGCAGCTTCGCCTTCGCCGGCAATCTGATCGAGGTGAGCGAGATACTGGAACGAAAGCCGATCGAGGAGGCGATCTCCGAGATCATGATGACGGTGGGATTTGGCTCCTCCAATTATGGCAACGCGCTGCTGGATTTCGAGGAAGGCTATTTTTCCGCCGTCGACAGCAAGACGACCGTGATCATCCTGGGCGATGCGCGCGGCAACTATAACGATCCGCGCACCGATATCGTGCAGCGGCTGTCCGAGCGGGCCAAGCGGCTGATCTGGTTGAACCCGGAATACAAGTCTTCCTGGGGGACCGGGGATTCGGATATGTTCCGCTATGGACCGTACTGCCACATCCTGACCGTGTGCAACACGATCCGGCATCTGGAGAATATCGTCACCGACATGCTGAAGGGCTCGCGGTAGGCGGCTTCAGGCTGCGCGGAGTTTCTGGCGGACGCGTCCTGCCAGGTGCGTGAGGATCAGGCGCAGACCGGACGGACGGAAGGGGTTGGCGATGACCAGGCCGATCCGTTGCCGGCGCTGGCCGACCCATTGGCGCTTGTAGGGATCGTCGCCGCGGCCGAAATCGAGTTCCGTGACGCCATCGCTTTCCAGCAGGGAGCGGATCATCAGCGCGGTCAGCACCGTGCCGGGCGAGATCGGCTTGAAGGCTTCGTCATGCGCCAGTTTCAGCACGGTGCCGGTTTTGCCGGTCGTGGCGTTGCCGGTGACGACCCAGTATTGCACGGCGATCGGCATTCCGGCCTGGCGCAGCACGCCGAGGCGCAGGATGCCCATCGCGGCGGCCGCGCGCATGAAGCTGGCGTTGAAGTTTGGATAGGGCTCGGGCTCCTTCCAGCTTCTTGCATAGACGTCCTCGAAGGCGGCGATGCCTGCTTCCAGTTCCGGGCCGCCCCTGATCTGTTCGAAACCAATGTTCTTGTCGCGCAGGGCTTTGCCGAGCTTGCGCCGGACCGTTTCGCGTAGCGCGCCGTCGCGGCTGGTCAGGTAGGAATCCCAGGATCCGCCGACGACGGGTTCGTGCCAGTTGCCGAAATGGTCGAAGCGCAGGGGCACCAGGCCCTTCGAGCGCATGCCGCGGAGCAGCGGTTGCAGGCCGGGCCAGTCTGGGTCCAGCGCCTCGATCCGGATGGCGCCGTGCGAGCGGCAGAAGCGGGCGAAGCCGCGGCCGATCTGGAACAGCGCGTCGGCATGGGCGCCGGCGGCGATGAGCGGCTGAAACAGGCAGGTATAGGGGGTGGTGAGGCTTTGCAGCGTGCCGTCGGTGTGGCGTTCCAGTGGGAACAGCGCGCGGGGCTGGCCGTCCTGTTGGCACAGGACGAAGCAGGGCCGCGCTGCTTCGGGCAGGGCCGTGCCGATAATGCAGCGATACCAGTCGCGGGTGGCGAACAGGCTGCCGGTGGATGGGTCTGCGAACAATGCCTCCGCTTCCGGCGGTAGCTCCGCCAGATGATCGAACGCCGCCACGCTCCAGGCCATGCAACCTCCTTCCGCTGGGGCGGCAGAGGAGGCCAAGCCCGCGCCTGGGTCAAGCCGGATTGCCGGTATCCGGCGGAGGGGGCAAGCTGACCGCAACAGAATGGCACGGCATATCGGTGCCCGCCGCAAACAGGGAGTTTTGGCCATGCAGCTTGGTGCGCTCGTGCCGTTTGGCGATATCGGCGGGGACCCGCAGACCGTGCGGGACTACGCGCAAGGCATGGAGGCGATGGGCTACGACTTTCTGGAGGCGCCCGATCATGTGCTGGGCGCCAATGCCGCCTCGCGGCCAGGACTGGGAGGCGGGGCGCAATACCTCCGAGGATCTGTTCCATGATCCGTTCGTGCTGCTGAGCTACCTGACCGGCGTGGCGCCGAAGCTCGGCTTTTCCACCGGCGTGCTGATCGTGGCGCAGAGGCAGGCCGCCCTGGTCGCCAAGCAGGCGGCGTGCCTGGACGTGCTGTGCAAGGGGCGGTTTCGCCTCGGCATCGGCGTGGGCTGGAACGAGGTGGAGTTCGTCGGGCTGAACGAGAATTTCCACAACCGCGGCCGCCGCTCCGAGGAGCAGGTGCAGGTGATGCAGGCGCTGTGGCAGCAGGATCACGTGATTTTCAAAGGCAAGTACCACACGATCGACGACGCCGGCATCAATCCGCGTCCGGCCTCCGGCCGGGTGCCGGTCTGGTATGGCGGGCATCATGAAAAGACCCTGCCGCGCATTGCCAAATGGGGCGATGGCTGGATGCCGAACGCCTATCCGCCGGACCAGACCGCGCTGAACATCTTTGGCGAGTTGCACCGGCTGACCGAGGCCGAGGGGCGCGATCCGAAATCGATCGGGATCGAGGTGTGGACTTCCTGCGGCGCCGGGACCGCGGCGGATTGGCGCAAGGAGGCAGCGTTCTGGAAGGCCGCCGGGGCATCGCATATCTGTCTGACGACGACGTTCCATCGCCGGCACCATCACCGGATCGCCGGCAAGGCGCTCGGCGATCACCTGACGGCGCTGGAACGCTACCGCGAGGCGATCGCCGATATTCTGTAGCCGTCAGGCCGTGGCGCCGCCGTCCACCGCCAATGCGACGCCGTTGACGAAGGAGGCTTCGTCCGACAGCAGGAACAGCGCCGCGTTGGCGAGTTCCTGCGGCTGGGCGACGCGGTGCATCGGGTTCTGGCCGCCGCGCTTGGTCACCAGGGTTTCGGGGGTCTCGCCGGCCGGCAACTGGCTGTCCGGGCGGGCGACGAACACACGCAGCATGGGGGTGTCGGTGGGGCCCGGGCAGATCGCGTTGATCCGGATACCCTCATGCCCGTAGCGCTTGGCCATCGAGCGGACCATGCCGACAATGCCGAACTTTGCCGCCGAGTAGAGCGGGCTGAAGGTCGAGCCGGTCAGGCCGGAAGTGGAGGCGGTGAACAGCAGCGCGCCGCCGCCGCGCGCGCGCAGTTCGGGCAGGGCGACGGTCGTGGTGACGAACACGGTGCGGACGTTCAGATCCATCACCTGTTCGTACTCCTTCATGTCGAGCCCCTCGACCATGGAAGGACCGGGGTGGCCGACATGGTTCCACGCGAAATCGAGGCCGCCGAAATGGCTGACGGTCTGCTTGACGATGTCGCGCGCGAAAGTGTCGTCGCGCAGGTCGCCGGACAGCGCGATGGCGCGGCCCCCGGCGCTGGTGATGTCATGCGCGACCGCTTCGGCGGCCGCCTTGTTGAGGTCCACCACGGCCACGCCGGCACCCTCCCGGGCGAAGGTGATGGCCCCTGCCCTGCCCATGCCGGAGCCCGCCGCCGTGACCAGGCCGATCTTGTTTGCCATGCGCATTTTCTGGGTTCCCTTCAGCTCAGTTTGCGTTGCTCGTCGAGCCAGCCGAGCATGATGCCGTTGAACACGCCGGGATGCTCCACGTTGGGGAAGTGCAGCGCGTGGGCGATCTCGCCGTAGCGGCCATTGGCCACCAGCGCGGCAATGCGCTTGTTGGCGGCCGGCGGGGTGCCGGCATCGTCGCTGCCGCAGATGGTCATGACCGGGATCTTCACGCTCGGCAGGTCGGCGATGAAGTCGATCTTGCTGATCGCCTCGACGCAGCCGAGATAGCCCTGCGCGCTGGTCGCCGCGATGGTGTCGCGGAGTTGCTTGTAGCGGGCGGGGTTTTTCGCCTTGTAGGCGTCGGTCAGCCAGCGGGCGACCGAACTGTCCGCATGCGGCTCCACCGAATTGGCCTGGCGGACCGGCTTTTTCCGGTCTTCCCAGGTGCCCGCCGCAGATTCCGGAACGATCGGCATGGTATCGCAGAGCATCGCGGAGATCAGCCTTGGCTGGTGCTCGGTCGCCAGTGCCTGGCCGATCATGCCGCCGATGGACAGGCCGATGAAATGTACCCGGCTGAAACCAAGATGATCGAGCGCGGCGATCACGTCGGCCCCGAGCTCGCTCATGGTGTAGGGGCCGGGCACCGGGTCGCTGCCGCCGTGGCCGCGCATGTCCAGCCGCAGCACGCGGTAGCCGGCGTTCAGCAGCACCGGCACCTGCTCGGCCCACATGCCGCCGTCGGAGGCGAGCGAGTGGGTCATGCAGACGACCGGACCGACGCTGCCGGTGAGGTCGTAATAGAGCTTGCGGTTTTTCAGCGGGATCAGCGACATGACAGAATTCCTTTTATTATTCCGGATAAGTGCTTAATTCTGGCGCGGTTTGCCGACCTGCACCAAGGCCCCGCCATCGACCGGAAGCGCGACGCCGGTGATGAAATTGGCCTCGTCGGAAGCCAGGAACAGGGCGGCGTTGGCGATGTCCCAGGCGGAGCCCTGGTGGTTGCGCAGCGGCACGCGGGCATTGCGCTCGGCCTCGATCTCCGAACGCGGCTTGCCGGTCACGCGCACGCGGGTATCGGTGCCCATCGGCGTGTCCATCAGGCCGGGCAGGATGACGTTGGCGCGGATGCCGTCGGCGGCATAGGTGATGGCGAGTTGCTGGACATAGGCGATCATCGCCGCCTTGGTCGCCTTGTAGGCGACGAAGGGGTACATTTCGATCGCGGAGATCGAGGATATCATCAGAATGACGCCCGATTGCTGCGCGACCATGATCGGCAGCACGTGCTTGGCGGCCATCACCGCGCCACGGATGTTCACCGCGCTGACCAGATCGAACGCGTCCTCGGTGATCTCCGTCGGCGTGTCGTCGCCGCCGGCGATGGAGATGCCGACATTGTAGTGCAGAATGTCGATGCGGCCCCACAGGCGCATCGCTTCGGCCACGGCGGCCGCGAGTTCGGAGCTGCGGCGCACATCGGCCTGGAACGGGATGCAATCCGGGCCGGCCATCGCCGCGGTTTCCTTCGCGCTATCCAGGCTGCGGTCCACGGCGAGGATTTTCGCGCCTTCCTGCGCGAAGCGCAGCACCGTGGCGCGGCCGTTGCCGATGGTCTCGCCCGGGCTTTGGCCCGCGCCGATGATGACCGCGATCTTGCCCGCGAGCCGCATATTCGGTCTCCGTTTCCTGTCCCTGGGTTTTCTGGCCCTGGTTCGCATCATGGACGAGGACGCACGCATCGCCAATCTCGACAACCCGGCTATCGCGCTGCAAGCTGCGGCCAACAGATAATCAGGAGGATCTGGACCATGAAGGGTGTCGTTTTCACCGGCGGGCGCGAGCTGGAGATCATGAACTTCCCTGACCCCACGCCGGGGCCGGACGAGGTGGTGCTGGAGATGAAGGCGTCGGGGATGTGCGGCTCCGACCTGAAAACCTACCGGCTCGCCAAGGGCGCGTCTAAGGGCAACGGCCTGCCGGATGCGGCCGGGCCGGTGATCGCGGGGCATGAGCCGTGCGGCGTGGTGGCGGCGATCGGTAGCGCGGTGATGCCAGCGCAGGCGAAGATCGGCCAGCGGGTGATGGTGCATCACTATATCGGCTGCACCACCTGCGGTCATTGCCGGACCGGCTGGGCGCAATTGTGCCAGGAGACGGCGATCAAGGTGTACGGCGCGAACGCCCATGGCGGCCACGCGCAATATCTGAAGGTGCCGGCCAGCACGCTGGTGCCGCTGCCGGATGAGCTGACCTTCGAGGCGGGGGCGGCGATTTCCTGTGGCACCGGCACCGCCTATGGCGCACTGCGGCGGATGAACATCTCCGGCAACGACGTGATCGCGATCTATGGCCAGGGACCGGTCGGGCTGTCCGGCACGCAGCTCGCCGCGGCGATGGGCGCGCGGGTGATCGCGCTGGATATCAGCGAGGAACGCCTGGCCCGAGCGCGCGAGTTCGGCGCCTGGGCAACCATCGATCCTCGCTCCAACGATCCGGTGGGCGCGATCAAGGAACTGACACACGGGCGCGGCGCCGACCTGACGTTGGATACGTCGAGCTCCCCGGAAGCGCGCAGCCAGGCGATCCGCAGCGCCAAGGTGTGGGGCACGATGTGCTTCGTGGGCGAAGGCGGCGACGTGAAGATCGATGTCAGCCCGGAAATCCTGCGCAAGCAGCTGACCATGATCGGGTCGTGGACGTTCTCCCATTCCGGCCAGGCCGAATGCGCGCGCTTTGTCGTCGATCGCGGGATCAACGTGGACAAGCTGTTCACCAACCGCTGGAAGCTGGAACAGGCGGACGAGGCCTATAAGCTGTTCGACCAGCAGACCGGCGGCAAAGGCGTCTTCCTGATGTAACGAACCCTTTGCTGGTGCCGGGCGGCCGAATTCGTTAGGCTCTCGGCACACGCAATGGAGGGTTTCTCATGACCAATCTGCAAGGCGGCTGTCTGTGCGGCAAGGTGCGTTACACCGTGTCCGCCGATCCGGTATTTTCCGGTGTTTGCCACTGCAAGTCCTGCCAGAAGGGCTCTGGCTCGGCGTTTTCAGTGGTGCTGGCGGTGCCAAGTTCAGGGGTTGCCGTAACTGGCACGCTGACGAGCTATGTCGGCAAGGGCGATAGCGGCAAGGCTACAACGAAGCGGTTTTGCCCGAACTGCGGATCCCCGATCAGCCTTGAGGCGGCGGTGATGCCCGACGTGACGATGATCGAGGTCGGGACGCTGGACGATCCGTCGGCGGCCAAGCCGACGATGCATATCTATTGCCGCAGCAAGCTGGATTGGATGCCGATCCCGGAAGGCGTCGGCGCGTTTCCCACCATGCCGACGCCGGGAGGCTGATCGGGGCCTGCGCGTCCGTTTCCGTCACGCCCCGGGGCTGTTGGCCTGCGGCACCGGCTTTCGCCGGTTCGCTGAATTTCGGTCAGACCCTGACAGGGACCGACACAATTGCCTGAGGGGAAAAAGACGGCTGCATCCCCTCCACGTCCGCCGCGAGTTTGCGCTCCGCGTGCGTCAATGTGATGGTTATGTCCCGCGCGACCATGGTGCCCAGCGCCACGAACGCGGCGAGGACGATGATCCTGGTTAGCATCAGGTCCCCCGCAAAACAGTTTCGACAGGACTGGCATAGCGATTCCAGCCGGCCATCGCAGCTTACAAGTTCGCCATTCCTTATGGAGATCTAACGACCATGCGCCCTGAGCGGACGCGGCTCAATCGGCGGCGGTGGGAAGATCATCCGGCGCGCAGCCGGTCGCGCAGCATCGGCCGGGTTGGCGGTTACGGGTGATCTTGCGGTCGGGGTCGGCGAGCACGCCACGGTCGAGCAGGCGCTCCACCAAATCCACCTTGTCGCCGATCGGGTAATTGCGGAAAATTTCGCGCTTCATCGCCTCGGGGCTGCCGCCGCCGTGCAGGGAGATCATGCTCATCCAGCCGGCGGTGCTGGATGCGGTGAGGTCTTCCATCATGCGCGCGACCTCGATGCGCTTGTCGTAGGGGATGTCCGCGCGCCCGCCCAGCACCGCGGCCAGGCTGGCGGCGGTGGCGGGATTGTGGTCCTCGTCCGGGCCGGGGAGTGCGACCACCAGGCCGCCGCTGACGTAATGCGCGAGGCGGTGCATGTCGTAGATCTGGGTTGCCAGCAGCAGCTTTCCGACATTGGCGAATACGGTGTCGGGCATCACGGCACCCGACGGGTCCGCCGCGGCATAAACCGATGCAGCGACGCCACATGCGAAAAAGCCCTCGACGATCTTGATCAGTTCCACCATCGCGTCGCGCATGTGGCCGTGCTGGTCGAAATCGAGGCCGTTGGCCTCGGTCATCAGGGCGCCGGCGCCGATCAGCAGATCGCCGAAGCCGGCGCGCGCGCCGATGCAGCTATGGCGGTGGTGGGAGGCATAGGTCTGCGCGAGGAAGCCGGCCTGGTCCCACTCGCCGGCCAGGAACACCCTCTCGTGCGGCACGAACACGTTCTCGAACAGCACCACGCCGGTGGATTGGCCGTATTTGGCGGAGAACTTGGCCGCCGCCTCGCCGGGGCGGCCGGCGGGGCGGGAGACGATGGTGATGCCCTCGGCGTCCACCGGCACGGCGCAGCACACAGCGAAGGCGGCGTCCTGCTCGGTCATGGCGCGGCAGGGCATGACCAGGAAACCGTGCATGTACGGCGCGCCGGTGACGATCGCCTTGACGCCGGAGATCACGATGCCGTCGGGGCGGTGCTCGACGATATGGACATAGGCATCGGCGTTGGCCTGCTGGTGCGGCTTGAGCGAGCGGTCGCCTTTGCCGTCGGTCATGGCCACGCCGAGGGTCAGGTCCTGGTCCTGCACCTGTTCCAGATAGGCCTGAAAGCGGGCGTGGTAGTCGGTGCCGTGCATCGCATCGGTGCGGTAGGTGCCCTGGTGGATGGCGTTCAGCCCGTCCTGCGTCAGATAGCGTTGGGCGCAGCCGGATTCCTGGCAGAGCAGGCGGATCGCCTCCAGCTTGTTCAGCAGGTCGCGGTCGTTGCGGTTGATATGCAACATCCGGTTGACCTCGCGGCCGGTGGATTGCTCGGTGGCGATCATCAGCGGCCGCAGTTCCCGCCGCTGCGCGAAATCATAGGTCACGCCGACGGCGGCGATGCCCGGCGCCAGGCTCGGTTCATCGGCGACGCTTTCCACCGCCCGGCCGTTCACGAACACCCGGGGCCTGTAGGCCCGGAGCGAGTCGCGAAAGCCGGCGGCGGAATACATCAGGCGGCCCGCCAAAGTTCGCCGTCGCGCACGGCCTTGCCCTCGGATTCCAGCTTCAGCATGTGGGCCAGGACGTTGCGTTCGGCGGCGCGGCGCAGGCGCGGATCGACCTGGGAGTACAGGGCGTTCATCAGCGTATGGGTGTCGAAACTGCCCTTGGCGAGTTCGGCCAGCAGCGCGTTCTCACGCGCCTCACGATGGTGCAGCAGGTCGCGCACGAGGTCGCGGGGATAGGGTAGTTTCGGGCCATGGCCGGGCAGGAAGATCTCGTCGTCGCGATCGAGCAGCAGCTTCAGGCTGTCGAAATACTGGGCCATGTCGCCGAAGGGCGGGCTGACGATGGAACTCGACCAGGACATGACGTGATCGGCGGAGAACAGCACCTTGGTGCCGTCCTTGGCGGTCATCGCCAGGCAGATATGGTCGGCGGCGTGGCCGGGGGTGTGGATGCGCGGTCATGCCGGCGATGATCTCGCCGTCATCGAGCTGGATGTCGGGGGTGAACGCTGGCTCGGCGCTGTCCTTGTAACCGGCGGTGGGCGCGCCGGTGGCGGCCTTCAGCGCCGGCACCGCGCCGATATGGTCGTGGTGGGTGTGGCTGACCAGGATCAGCTTCAGCCTGCCGTCGACGGCGTTCAGGATGTCCTGCACATGTGCGGCGCTGTCGGGGCCGGGATCGAGCACGGCGAGGCCGCCGGGGGTGTCGATCAGGTAGGTGTTGGTGCCGTGATAGGTCATCGGGCCTGGATTGGCCGCGATGATGCGGGCAATGCCGGGCAGGACGGGATGCACGGCGCCACGGGCGGGTTCGGGTTCGGTCAGGAAGGCCATTGCGGTTCGTTTCCGTTATTGCTTCGGGTGGCAGGTTAGCGCGGCTTTTGCCGGCGGGTCACGCCGGGCAGGGTCATGCCAGCCCCGCTTATGCCAATTCCGCCTCCGCCGACATGCAGACGGCGCCTTCGTGGTCGCGGGTTTCCAGCAGCAGTTTGCCCGGGCCCTCCCACCCGATCACCCGCAGGGCGTTCTGGTGGAACGCCGGGCGGCGGCCGCGGAAGCTGAACTTTTTCAATTTGGCACCGGGACGGTGGCGGCGGACCAGATCCGCGAGCCAGGTGGCCTGCAGTGGGCCGTGCACGATCAGGCCCGGATAGCCTTCCTCGTTGGTCACGTAGTCCAGATCGTAGTGGATGCGGTGGCCGTTGGCAGTCAGGGCGGAATAGCGGAACAGGACCACCGGATTGGGCTGCTCGGTATGGCCGAAATGCCCGGCGGGCGGCGGTGGGGCGGGCTCGGCGGCCTTCACCGCCGCACCCTCGGTGCCGCGGTAGACGATGTCGTGCTCCTCCTCGATGGCAAGGCCGGCGGGGCCGGAGATGCGGTGGCGCACGGTGACGAACACCAGGCGGCCGGAACCGCCGGATTTCTCGTCCACCTTCAGGATCTCGCTGACCTTGGTGACAGGGTCGCCGGCGTGCAGGTCCGCCACGAACCGAACGCGCCCGCCGGCCCACATGCGGCGCGGCAGGTCGTGCACCGGCGGCAGGAAGCCGCCGCGCCTGGGATGGCCGTCCGGACCGAGGCCGTGCGCGGGGACCCATTCCTGGAACAGCATCCAGTGTGCCAGCGGCGGCAGCACCCCGTTCGGGGCGAATTCGTCCTGCGGGATGTCCAGCGTGGCGGCCAGGCCGCGGATCAGCAGCGGCCAGACCGTGTCGGTGTGGGTTTCGGTCTTGCCGACGAATTCTGCGTAGCTCATTTCGGGCCATCCTTAAGGGTGTACACACGGTAGCGCTGCCAGCGTCCGGCAAGACGGTAGTGCTGCCAGGTTGCCGCGAAGACCGGGTTGCGGGAAAAATAGGCGATAAAATCGAATTCCGCACCACACCAGGGGATGCCGGGGCTGTCATCCACCAATACGGCAGTTGGCGGATGGGCGGCGAAGTCCTCGGCGACGACGCGCCAGACCAGGGCCTCGGCCGGTCCCATCTCGGCCGGATCGCGGTAGCGGCGGCCGTCGGGCAGGCAGGCCTGGTAGGAGCCTTGCAGCGGCCAGAGATCGGTGAAGCGGGAGGTCGAGATGATGCCGGCATCGTTCAGCGCGGGGAAGATCGGATAGACCCCGGGGGAGAGGATCAGCGCCGTGCCGCCGCCGGCCTCCTTCGCCAGCAGGCGGGTCAGGCCGCCGGCCTCGCTGTCGGGGTAGTAGAGTTGCTTCCATGGCGCTTCGCCGTTGGAGATGACGTACAGCGCGAACAGGCCGGCCAGGGCGCAGGTGATCTTTTGCGCGCCCGGGGCGTGGCCGGCGGCGCCGAGGCGATCCAGCCAGCGGCTGGCGAGCAGGGCGGCCAGGGCGCAGGCGAAAAACTCGATGGGGACGATGTGGTACGACCAGCCCTTGTGCTGGGCGAGCGCGGCGGCCAGGGCGGCGAGGCCGGCGAGGCCGAACAGGCGGGGCAAGGCGCCGCCCGGCCGGGTGAAGGCGGTGGCGGGGCGGAAGAACGCCAGGAACAGCAGCGGCAGCAGCAGCGCGTTGGCGGTGGCGAGGCGGGGCAGGATCAGCAACTGCCAGAGCGTGAAGCCGCCGATGCCGAGATAGGTTTCCCGCACCAGCGGCAGGACATTGGTGACATAGGCGGGAAAGGCGACCGCGATCAGGGCCAGATACAGCGCCCAGACAAGAACCAGGATCCAGGGCTCGGGGCTGCGCAGCCACAGGCCGATCGCGCCGCCGATGCCTGGCCGGCGCCGGTAGGCGGCGACAAGAACCGCGAGTTCCGTCAGCACCGGCAGGGCCAGGAAATGTGGCTTCAGCGCGAAGCCGAGTGCGGCGATCAAGGCGATGGCGATGCGGCCGCGCGGAACCTGGCCGGCGCAGCGGCGGTTGGCGGCGAGCAGATAGGGCAAGGCGGCCAGCGCCATCAGGTGCTCGCGCTGGCCGAAATCGTAGCCGGCGGCGAGCAGGAACAGCAGCGGCAGCGTGTCCAGAAAGGCCCGCTCGATCTCGCCTTCCGCGCCCCGGTCGCGTGCGATCCAGGCCAGGCGCCAGCACAGCAGGCCGTAGCCGAGAAGGCAGAGGCGTAGGGCGGTGATGGCACCGATCGGCGTGTGCGCGGCGATGGCGGCGGGCAGCAGGTTGAGGAGGAAGATCAGCGGCGGATTGACGTCGATCAGGCGGGTGTAGAGCCCCTCCCCGGCCAGCCAGCGCTGGCTGAACTGCAGCACCGCGGCGACGTCGTGGTTCAGCGGCGGGGACAGCACCACCGGCAGGAACAGCAGGGCCGGCAGGTAGGCCCACAGCCGGGATTGCGGCACGAGAGGGTCGGACGAGCGCATCGGGCTCCATGGCCGGGTTGACGCGCGCCTGCATGCCCTGGCCAGGGCCGGGCCGCAAGCAGGCGCGGGTTTGCGGGTCGCGGGGGTAATCGTCCATAGAGCGGCGATGGAGCCGGTTGAATACGCGCTGATGGACGAGGCCGAGGCGCGCATGTGGTGGTACCGCGCCCTGCATGCGCGGCTGCTGCGGGCGCTGGAGGGGATTTCCGGGCCGGTGCTGGATGCCGGCTGCGGCACCGGCGGCTTGCTGGCGGTGCTGGCGCGGCGCCGGCCGGACCTGACGCTGTTCGGCGTGGAGTGGGCGGCGATGGCGGCATCGCGGGCGGCGGCGAAGTCCGGCGCGCTGGTGGCGCGCGGCAGCGTCAATGCCCTGCCCTTCGCCGATGCCAGTTTCGCCGCCGTGGTGAGCGCGGACGTGCTGTGCCACGCGGCGGTGCGGCCGGAGGCGGCTCTGGCCGAACTGCGCCGAGTGCTGCGGCCAGGCGGACGGCTGGTGGTGAACATGCCGGCCTTCGCCTGGCTGATGTCGGAGCATGACCGCCAGGTCCATAACGCGCGGCGGGTGAATGCCGGGGAATTGCGGGCGATGCTGGCGCGGGCCGGGTTCGGCAAGGTCCGTGCCCACTACTGGAACGGGCTGCTGCTGCCGTTGATGGTGGCTCGGCGCAAGCTACCGTCGCGGAGCGCGCACTCCGATGTTGCCCCGTTTTCGCCATGGCTGGATGCCACATTGTACGCCATGACAGAGATCGAGCTCCGTCTGCCTTTCCGCCTGCCTGCGGGAGGTTCGGTTCTCGCCACCGCAATTCGGCTATAAGGCCCCGATGAAGACGATCAACCCCAGGCTCCCCGAAGACCTCTCCAACCGCTCCGTCGCCGCCGGAGCGGGCGGAGTGGGGCTGTCGATCGTCGTGCCGGTGTATCGCGGCGCCAATTCCGTCGGGCGGCTGGTGGCGGCGCTGTCCGAACTTCACCCGGCAGGCGGCATCGAGGTCGTGCTGGTGAACGACGGCAGCCCGGACAATTCCGGCGACGTGTGCCGCGAACTGGTGCTGAGCGCGTCGGTCCCGCTGGTCTATGTCGAGCATTCCCGCAATTACGGCGAGCACAACGCGGTGATGACCGGGCTGCGCCATGCTCGCGGCGATTACGTGATCACCATGGACGACGACCTGCAGAACCCGCCGGAGGAGGTGGTGAAGCTCTATGACCACGCCCGGCTGGGCGGCTGGGACGTCGTGTACACGCGCTATGCCGAAAAGAAGCACGCCGGCTGGCGCAATCTGGGCAGCCGCTTCGCCAACAAGGTGGCGGACTGGCTGCTGGACAAGCCGAAGGGCCTGTATCTGTCTTCCTTCCGCTGCATGTCGGCGCTCGTGGTGCAGGCCGTGACCCAGTACGGCGGCCCTTATCCGTACGTGGACGGACTAATCATGCAGGTGACGCAGAGGATCGACAGCATAGAGGTGCTGCATCTGCCACGGGCGGAGGGTCGGTCGAACTACAATCTGCAGCGGCTCGTGCGGCTGTGGCTCAATCTGGCGACCAGCTTCTCACTGGCGCCGCTGCGGTTCGCCACCTTCGCCGGCGCGACGATGGCCCTGCTCGGCGCTGTCGGCGCGGTCAGCGTGATCGCGGAGGCGCTGATCACCCGAGGGACACCCTCCGGCTGGGCCTCGACGATGACTGTGCTGCTGCTGGTCGGCGGCGTGCAGTCGATGATCCTGGGCGTACTGGGCGAATATGTCGGGCGCACTTTCCTGTCTGCCAACGGCAAGCCGCAGGGCACGGTGCGGTTCGTGGAGCGCAATCCGGCCGCCGCCGTGCGGCGGGACGACGCTTGAGCGTCTATTGGGCGGTGCTGGGGGCCGCGATCGTTGTCAGCATGGCCGGGCAGACGTTGCTGAAATCCGGCGCCGGAGCGGCCGATTTCATCGCCCAGTTGCTCGACTGGCACACGATCCTGGGGCTGGCGCTGTACGGCGGCTCGGCCATGCTCTACATCGTGGCGCTGCGGCGCATCCCGATGTCGGTCGCGCTGCCGTGCACCGCCATTTCCTATGTCGCGGCGGCGCTGATCGGGCATTTCGCCTTCGCCGAGCCGCTCGGGATGATGCAGTACAGTGCGCTGGGACTGATCTGCGCCGGGGTGATCCTGCTGGCGTTTGCCTGACGCCTCACCCCTTAAAGCGTTCACGTGGAGTGAAAGCGCTCTACCTTTTGTTTAACGAGCAATTTCATTAGCATAAGATCGCTTCGCGATGCCAGTCAGGCTGATATGGCTCTACCGTTCGCGGCCGAAGGCGGCGAAGGTTTGGCTGCGGGGGGCGAAGGCTCGGTAATGCGCGTCGCCCTGAACGACATCGACATAGCCCGAGCGTGAAAACGCGGCGAAGCCGCTGTTGAAGGCCGGGATCGAGCGGACTTGGGCGAAACCGTTCATCTGCAGCGGACCCTCCCACACCGCCAGGACCCGGCGTTGATAGTCCGCGCCCAGTTCCGGGGTTTGCGAATGATAGAAGGCGGTCGCCTGCGGCCAGTTGCTCGTGCGGGCGTACAGGTCGTTCAGGAACTTCGCGGCGTAGCGCGCGTTGACGCGCGGATCGAATGCCTCGTCCAGGTTCGCGAAGGCATTCGGATGGTGCATGAGGTTGACCTGCAGGCACCCGACATCGATGGAGGCCACGCCGCGCGCCTGCAGCGCTTTCACGGCTGCGATCGCTTGTGGTTTGGAATCAAAGAAATATCCCTCTCCCTCGGCATTGATCGTCCACGGCCACGGGGCACGCCGGCCGGATTGCTTGTCCAGCCGGCCGCTTTCGACAATGGCGATCGCCTCGAGCAGGCGGGCGGGCAGGCGGCCGCCAGCTTCGGCGGAAACGATGGCCGGGCGGCAGAGCTGGTTGGCGGGGATGGATGGCGCGTTAGCGGCCCGGACCGGCTGGGGGGCGGACGCGGCGTAGGCAATCAGGAGCACAAGTATCCGGAACCCGATGGCCGGTGCGCCGGCGAGAGGGCGCCGCACAGGTCGTATCATGGCTATTTTCCCTACTAGTTATTTATTTAAAATCAGATTATTAAAGGCAATTTCTATTGGTTGAACGCATTGCCGGTCCGCGATCTGAGAGCAGAGGGGGTGGTATACCGCACAGCGGGTGGCACCGGCCATCACCAAAATTGCGACCGCCGCGAAGGTATGTCGTTTCCGATCCGGAATCGACCGAAAAGACAGATCAGTAGAAGAACATGTGCAAGCCGACTGCGAACGCGGTGACGACGATCAACGCGAGCAGCACCTGGCCGATGCGCGGCAGCGGCGGCTTTGTCTGATCGCGGCCGGCTGAAGTACGCCAGCCCGCGGACGCGTCCGGCTGGGCGCTCGCTGGTTCCGACCGGGAAACCGTGAGGCCGATATCGCCACCGAAACCGAACGGCTTCTGAATACGCTCCCTCATGACACCACCTTTTGCTGGTTGCCGGTCTTCCGCCGGGAAGCATGGGCCGGATCGATGACAAAACGCAAACCTTCTTGCAAGGTTTTTGGCGGAAGCTCTTGCATTTGCGGCAACCGCCGACCTGCCGGCCTGAGCGGACGATCCGGCGATCGAACAGCATCGGGTCTCGGCAAACGAACCGACCAGGAAAAGATTTTTATTTTCATATGGTTGTCTCGTTCCGTCCTTCAGCTAAGGATGGCGGTGAAGGCTTGGCGGCCAGTGCCGGTGTGCGGCGGAGATCCGAATTGTCGCACGGCAGTTCATCGAGGGAGGTGACCGATTGATCCTGACATGGCTCGGGCCATCGAACCGCGCGCCCACCGGGCCATGCCCGGATGTCGCGCAGGCCGGTTACCATGACGTCGGCGGAAGGGTCATGTCCGCCCCGCCGACCGGTTGCAGGAAATCTGACGACGCCGCTGGTTGGAATGGGGCGATGCGCGGTACCGTACGGACACGGAGATCTAATCGGAATTACAAGTCAAACACATTATCGTGTTACATTTAGATTTAAAAATCGATGAGACTAGAGTTAATTGGCCGAGCATACCGCTATGCGGGTATTTTTGATGGAGATTGGTCCCCAACCAGGGTAGGCGTGGTGCTTTTCCAGGTCACAAATTTATATCGTGACATATATCAACCGACGCGATTGCTGACCCTTGAGAAGCCGTCAAGGCCGGCCTTGTGCCTGCCATCCTCGGCTTCGCCGGCCGCGTGAGAGACTGTGGATACCCGGGACAAGCCCGGGCAAGACGGGTCGGTATTTCCACAGGTTGGCATTATTGGGTCGGAAACCACTGAATACCTGTCCCGCCGCCATGCCCTCAGGCGCAGTTTCCCTTCACAGGTCGCAACAAAGAAAAGGCGCGGACCTTGCGGTCCGCGCCTTTTCAGATCGCCAATCAGCCGAAATCAGGCGCGACGACGAACCACCAGGCCCAGGCCGAGCAAGCCAACACCAAGGATGGCGATGCCGGCGGGCTCGGGAACCGCATCGAGGCGCTCATACAGGCCGGCGGGGATTCCCTGATTGAGGATGTCCACAACGGTCAGCGAGTAGGTGCCCGGGCCGAAGAACAACTGGCCCTTCGAGTAGGTGGGATCTGCCCAGGCGGCATCGGCCGTCGGATCGCTAGGAGTCGACCAGTAGCTCGGCAGCGCCCCGGGCGCGGTCGTCAGCAGCAATGCGCCGCCAGTGATTGAGACGGTGTACGTGTCCGTCACGACAAAGGCATCAGTGATCGAGAACACCGCAGGGCCCGTCAGGGTGAATGTCAACGGCGACTGATCCGTGGCCGCGTTGGCCGTGCTCTCCTGATCAGCCTGCCATCCGCCGCCGAGGACCATCGCGTTGGCCATCGCCGCGTTCGAACCCAGCACCAGGGCCATCGCGGCAGTTGCACCCAAAAGGGTGGAGCGAAGCGTTGTCATCATAATCTCCTACTTTCTACGGCGTCCCATATGAAATCGCCGGTTACGCAATGCGTTACTCTAAAGCCCATTCGCCCGAGAATTGCAACCGTTAAGATTTGTCGATCGACGACATTTCCGAGATGCAACACAGCCGAGGATCTCCGGTCAAAACTGCGCGACTGAAGGCCGTTCCGCCCATAACCCCTTAGAGAACCTATCAACTCCCACATCAAATGACAAATTGGCGAAGATACGGGATGCGGAAAATCACGGTAATGTGATTGCCGCCTTCGATTGGCCGTTGCGTGAGCAGGCGATTTGTAACGAAATCGATCTGTAACGAAATGCGCTTTATCTCGATGTCGGCGCCCGGTTGAGCAGCTGATTCGAGGATCCTCGTAAAATTGGGGGGAGATTTGATGGGCCGGCGCATTTCGCGGCCACCCTCCAGCGCTCAAACCGCATTTAACTCCATGAAATAACGCGCTCTTTAACCAGATCGACACCGCGCCGCGGCAAGATGGATATGCGATCGGAGGTACGCTCGACCAGGTCCGCCGTTACAGTGCTCTCCCGGCTACCCGAAAGCCCCAACCTCATGTGTCACGGCGGTTGCGATTTCGCGGATCAGGGCGAAATAGCGCCGGATGGGATCGAAAATCTCCGCGTGTTCCCTGGCGTAGGCTGCCATGGCGCGCGGCGCGCGGGGCTCGGCGTAGTCGTGGTCAGCCGTGTCGTCCGGAGCGGCGGGGAAGATTTCGGCCAGCATCGCCAAGGCGGGCTCGATGTCCAGGCGCAAAATCGCCGCCTCCATTGTCAGCCTCGTGACGCCCGAGCGGGGGGCGAAGTCGGGGATGCGGGTCGCCAGCAGCCAGATGCGATGGATCAGCACCAGGCGGACCGCGTGCATCAGCACCTCGCGCATCGCCATGCGGGGCGCGCCCTCCCACGCGACCCGCAGCGCCAGGTGATCGGCCTGGATGCGGCGGAACATGGATTGGGCGTCGGCCCACAGATTGAGCCGCTCCAGCGCGCGGGCGACCGACACGAGCGCCTCCCGCCTTCCGGGGCGCTGGGTCTGGGCGGCGCGGTCGAGCCAGGTGCCGGGGTCGAGCGTGCCGATGACGGCACGCAGCACGTCGATGTCCGAATGCGCCAGCGCGTGCTCCGCCAGGTCCAGCGCGCGATGAAAGCGGCGGGACGCATGGCGCAGTTCGGCGAATTTCTCCGGGTGGCGGGAAGCGGCGGCGCCGATGCCCTGCAGCGTGTTGGCGCACCAGCCGAGCTGCTGGAGGATGGCGTTGTTCGGGATGGCGCGCAGCTGGCTCGGATGGGTGATGCGCGCAGCACTGCCCATGCCGTCGGTCTGCCGGGCGGAGGGCGCGAGCCGGTGGGATCGAGCAAGGACGGGCCGAAGGCGCCCAGCAGGGCGGCGTAGCCGGCATCCTCCACCAGCCCCTCCATGCCCGCGCGGATGGTGGCGAAGAAATCGGCGGCGAAATCGGGCTCGGCATAGACCGGATCCTCGATCGGGCCGGCGGCTGGGTGGTAGGTCTGCCCGGCGATCCGCGCCACGGTGGCGAGCGCCAGTTCCGGGGTGCCGAACAGCAGATAGCCGTCACCGCCCTGGAAGGCGGCTTCCTCGCGCACCGGCAGCCCGGCCCGGTTCAGGGCCTGGCGGGACGCGGTGGGGGAGAGGTATTTCAGCCGGTCGGCGAGCGAGCCGGGATGGGCGCCGCGGCCGATGCTCTCGCCGTGGGTGTCGAACAGGATCACCTCGATGCCCGACACGCCGTAATGCTTCAGGGTTTCCGCGATCTTCAGCCGCAGCCGCTCGATCAGGTAGCTGGCGGCAAGCTGGCCGACATAGCGGCCGCTGTCGGAGTAGCCGAACTGCAGGGCGAGCTTGCCGGTCTTTTGCAGATAGGCGCGGTAATGCGGACTGCGCAGCGCCTCCTCCAGGATACCGGCGCCGCGCTCCAGGGCCTCGGCGGTTTCGAACAGCGGGCTGATCTCGACATGGTCCTCGATGCCGAACAGCCGGGCGAGCCAGAGCGCCGCCAGCAGGGTGTAGCCGGATTCGGTTTCCGCGATCAGGAAGCGGATCGGCACCGAGCCGTCGATATGCTTGACGATCTGCGCGCAGGTCATCATCAGCCGGGCGGCGGAAGCCTGCTCCACAAGTAACGCGCCGAAATCGACCGGGATCGGCTGCACGTCGTCCAGCGCGGCGTTGATGGCGGCGAACAGGATGCGCCGCCGGGCCGGGTCTTCCGGCGGATCGGCGATGCCCAGGCGCTGGCGCACCACGTTATGGATTTGCGCGGCGTTCAGCCGGACATGGGTGTGGGCGAGCGCCAGGCCATGTCCGGCCAGGCCCGCGCGGGCGACGGCCAAGGCGAGGCGGTCGGAGTCCCCGGCTGCCTCCATCGCCGCCGGAAACAGCGTCAGCAGCGGCGCCGGCGTTACCAGGGCGGTGTCGCGGCAATCGACCAGCGCGTGGGCGAAGGCGGCGGCGCCGGCGGGGTCGGGGCCGGAAGGGCAGGCCTCGATCTGCGCGTCAACGGCGCCGATGGCGGCTTGCAGGCGGTCCGTGAGGGCGTGCGTGGCGGGCAGCGCGGCAAGCTGGTCCCGCAGGCGGGCGAGTTGCAGGCGCTTCATCTCCAGGCGCAGGCGAAGCGTGTCCCACCAGCCGATATCGGTGCGCCCGTCCGTGTCGTAGCCGACCCAGCTCGACAGGATGATCGGCCGCGGGGTCAGGTCGGCCCAGCGGTCCGGCCAGGAGGAACGGGCGACGGAGAGCAGCGCGGCGTTGAAGCGGTCCAGCGCATCCCGGCCGTTGACGATTGCGCGGTTGGCCTCGGTGAATTCCTCGCGCAGCGTGGGCTTGCTGGGACGGTGGGAGGCGAATTCCGGAGCCGGCCGGCCGGAAGCGGCGTCGGCCAAGGCGTGGTTGATGGCGGAGGGCAGCGAGAAGGTGGGGTGGGCGGTGAACACAGCGGCGAAGCGGGTGCGCTCCACCGAGCCGCGGTACTGCGCCCAGGGCACCGGACTGTCCTTCGGGTCCGGGCGGTGCAGGGAGCGGGCGAGGTCGGCCAGGGCGGCTTCGTTGGCCGCCATGCCGGTACCGCCGACATAGGCGCCGATGCGGGCGGCGCGGTCGTTGAAGGCTGCATCGCGCAGGCGGCGAACCAGGCCTTCGATCGCGTCTTCGGTCAGCGCCCCGGTGTCGATCTGGCGCGAGATGGCGAGGCCGACGGACAGTACGGGGTTGCCGAACGGGTCCTCCGCCGAGCGCTCGACGGCGCGGGCGGTAAGGCTGAGCAGTTCCTGCACCAGATCGGGTGTGGTTTCAGGCGTGGTGTCGGGTGTCGCGTCGGGCATGACGGGAAGCATGCCCGGTTCTTCGCAGTTGCAGCAAGGACTACGTTGGGGTTGCCCCGGCTAAATCGAGCGCAGCGCGGCGCAGACCTGCTCCACCTCGGCGTCGGTCAGTTCCGGATACATCGGCAGGCTGAGCACCTCGGCGGCGGCGGTCTCGCTGGCCTGGCATCCGGCGGGGCCGAGCGCGACCCGGTTCTGGTAGGCGGGCTGGAGATGCACCGGCACCGGGTAATGGATGCCGGTGCCGATGCCGGCTTCGCGCAACCGGGCCTGGATGGCGGGGCGGTTGGCGACACGCAGGACGTATTGGTGAAACACGTGGGACGCGCCCTGCCGCCGGGCTGGGGGAGCGATACCGGCCAGGGCGGCATCATAGGCGGCGGCGATGCGGCCGCGCCGGGCATTCTGCGCATCCAGATGCGGCAGCTTGGCGCGCAGGATGGCGGCCTGGATTTCGTCCAGGCGGGAATTCACACCGATTTCGTCTGAAATGTAATGCGTGCGCCAGCCATATTGCCGCAAGGCGGCGATGCGCGCGGCCAGCTCGGGATCATTCGTCGCCAGCACGCCGCCATCGCCCAGCGCGCCGAGGTTCTTGGTGGGATACAGGCTGAACGTGCCGACATCGCCGATTGTGCCGAGTCGCCTGCCGTGCAGCGTGGCGCCGTGCGCCTGGGCGCAATCCTCGATCAGCGCCACGCCGTGCTCGCGGCACAGCGGCAGGATGGCGTCCAGATCGGCGGCCTGGCCGTACAGATGCACGGCGATCACCGCGCGGATCGGCGGCAGGCCGGCGGGGGGATGCTGCAGCACCTGCGCCAGTTCGGCCGGGTCCAGGGTGTAATGCACCGGGTCGATGTCCAGCAGCAGCGGCGTGGCGCCGGCCATCTCGATGGCGGCCACGGTGGCGACGGCGGTGTGGGAGACGGTGACGACACTGGCGCCCGCGCCGATGCCGAGGCCGCGCAGCGCCAGCGCCAGGGCGTCGGTGCCGTTGGCGCAGCCGACGGCCGCTTCGGCGTCCAGAAACTGGGCGAACTCGGCCTCGAACGCCCTGCCCTCCTGGCCCAGTATGTACCAGCCAGACGCGAGGGCGCGGGCGACGGCGGCGTCGATTTCCGGCTTCAGCGCGCGGTAGCCGGCGCCGGGATTGGCCTGCGGGATCGTGATCGTCATGAGGCTGTCTTTCAGAGATAGGCGTCGAGGCGGCCGCGATACCAGTCCAGCGAGCGGGCGATGCCCTCTTGCAGGTCGATCTTCGGCGACCAGAGCGTCGCCGCGCGGAAGGCGTTGTCGTTGGCGTGATAGCTGCCGATGTCGATGCTGGCGCGGTCGGCGGGGAATTCCCTCGTGGTGTAGCGGGCCTCGCCGTTGGTCAGGCGGACCATGAGGTCGGCCATGTCCTTCAGCGAGATCGGCGGCGCGCCGCCGATGTTGAAGATGCGGCCATGGCAGGACGGGTTCTCCGCCGCGGCCAGGAAGGCGGCGGTGACGTCGTCCACATAGGTCATGTCGCGCAATTGGTCGCCGCCCCAGACCTCGAACGGCCTGCCTTCCAGCGCGCAGCGGATCCAGATGCCGAGGAAGGTTTGCCGCGCGTCGCGGATGCGCAGGCGGGGGCCGTAGCAGTTGGTCAGGCGCAGGCTGACGACGGGGCGGCCCTGCACGCGGTGTTCCAGCATCCAGTACTGCTCGCCGGCCAGTTTGGAGACGCCATTGGCGTCGGGCGGCGCGACCGGATGCTGCTCGTCCACCGGGAGGTATTGCGGCCGGCCGTAGAACTGGCGGGTGGAGGCGTGCACCACCACCGCATCCGGCGCCGCCTCGCGCGCCGCCTGGATCAGCCGCACCTGGGCCACGGCGTTGATGGCGATGTCGGCCAGCGGGTCGCGCTGGCCGCCCATGTGGCTGGTCTGGGCGGCGAGGTTGAAGATGGCCGTGGCGCCCTCGCAGAGCGAGCGCAGGTCGACCTCGCGGATGTCGCCACGGATCAGATCGATCGGCGCGCCCTCGGCTTCCAGGTTCGCGGGTTGGCGCCGCCGCCGAACAGGAAGCCGTCCAGCGCCGTGACCCGCGCGCCGCGGGCGGCGAGCGCGTGGCACAGATTGGAGCCGAGGAAACCGGCGCCGCCGGTTACCAGGTACTTTCTTGCCGCGCCAGTCCATTCAGCAAACCTCCGGGCCAGCGGGCAGGAAACTCCCGCCGGAAACAATCATCCTACCCGCCATCGTGGCGAAATCGCGGCCCCATTGCGCCGGGACGCGGTCAGCCGGCGATTTCCATCAGCAGATCCGCGGTCGGGCGCGAGGCGGTCACCATGGCGTCGTGGCCGGTGGCGATTTCCCGCCAGCCCCAGTCGGTGCGGGCACGGGCCATCCCCCGGGAGCTTTCCAACGACGGGTAGATCGGGTCGGTGCAGGCGATGTAGGTCGCGGGCAGTCCGTTGCCGAGCGGGTTGCGGATGGTGAATTTGCTGGTGAAGCTGCTCCAGGGATGCGGGGTCAGGCGGCGCTGCACCCAGTCGTATAACGGGTGATCGGCCGGCACGCCGAACACTTCGGGGCTCGGTGGCGGCACGCTCAGGCCCTGGCTGGTTTCCTGCGCCAGGCGCTCGCGCTCGGCGTGGATTTCGGCCGGCTGAACCTCGCCGGCGGTCTTGCCGTTCTCGGGGATGCGGGCGTCCAGATAAACCAGATGGCGGATGCGCTGGGGCATGCGGTCGGCGGCGGCGGAGATGGCGAAACCGCCGAAGCTGTGGCCGACCAGCACGATGTCGGTCAGTTCCTCCGCCTCGATGTGGTTGATCAGGTCATCGGCGAACACGTCGAGCGTGATGTCGCGCGACATCAGGTGACGGCGCTCGCCCACGCCGGTCTGGGTCGGGGTGGTCACGTGGTGGCCGGCGCTCCGCAGGATCTCGGCCACCGGCGCCCAGCACCAGCCGCCGTGGAAGGCGCCGTGCAGCAGGACGAAATGGCGCGGGCTGAAAACGTTCATGGCTGAACTCCTCGGGGAAAGCGGCAGGTTAGCCGAACTCGGGCGCGCGGCGAAGCCGGCGCAGCAGGCTTTCGCGCGGGCCGATCGCCAGCCCGATTGCCCAAAGCCCGCCGGCGCTGAGCACGATGGCGGGGCCGGCGGGAAGGTCCAGGTGGTAGGAGCCCAGCAGCCCCAGGACCGAAGCCAGAATCGCGAGAACCATGGAGGCCCGCACCTGACCGGCCAGGGTGGCGGAGAAATGCCGCGCCGCGATGGCGGGCAGCATCATCAGACCGACCGACATCAGGGTGCCGAGCGCTGCGAAACCACCGACTACCGACAGCACCACCAGGGCCAGAAACGCCAGATGCCACAGCCCGCCGCGCCCGCCATTGGCGGCGAGGAAGCCGGGGTCGAGACTTTCCAGGATGAGCGGCCGCCAGATCAGCGCCAGGCCCGGCAGCGCGATGCAGGCGACGCCGGCCATGCAGAGCAGCGCGGTGTCGTCCACCGCCAGCACGCTGCCGAACAGCAGGTTGGACAAATCCACGCCGCGCTGCGCCGACAGCAGCGCCACGCCGAGCGCCAGCGCCAGCAGGTAGACGCCGGCAAGCTGGCTGTCCTCCCGCCCGCCGGTGCGCCCGCGTCAGCCAGCCCGCGAGCATCGCCACGCACAGGCCGGCGAGCACCCCGCCCAGACCCATTGCCCAGAACGACAGCCCTGCCGCCATGGCGCCCAGGGCGATGCCGGGCAGGATGCCGTGCTGCAGCACGTCGCTCATCAGGCTCATGCGGCGCAGCACCAGGAACACGCCAAGCGGCGGGCCGGCGAGCGACAGCGCGATACAGCCGGCCAGCGCCCGGCGCATGAAACTGAACTCGAACGGCGCGAGCAGAAGAGCGTGCAGCAAGGGTCAGGCGGCCGGACGGCGCAAGAATGCGGCGGTAAGCTCGCCAGAAGGCACGCGATCTGGGGGAAGATCATCCCAGGCCGGCATGCCGACCGCGGCGCGACGGATATTGGCCGGCGTCAGGCAGGCCGGAGTGTGCCCCCAGGCGATGGGGGTGCCGGCCAGCAGCAGGGTTTCGGGGAAGGCCTGCTCGATCAGGCGCAGATCATGCAGCACGGCGATCACCGTCTTGCCCGCCGTGTGCCAGCCGAGCACGAGGTCCAGCAGATCGGCGGCGGTGCGCTCGTCCACCGCGTTGAACGGCTCGTCCAGCAGCAGGACCGGCGCATCCTGCACGATCATCCGGGCGAACAAGGCGCGCTGGAACTGCCCGGCGGACAGGCTGCCGACCGGACGTGCGGCGAGTTGCGTCAGGCCGACCGCATCGAGCGCGTCCCGCACCGCCTCGCGCATCGCGGCGGTCTGGCCGCGAAAGGCGCCGATGCGGGCCCAGTGGCCGAGCGCCACCATTTCCAGGCAGGAGATCGGAAAGAAGCGGTCCAGTTGGCTGGCCTGCGGCAGCAGCGCGATCGGGTGTTTGGCCGGGGGGTCGATGCGGATCCGGCCGGCATCCGGCCGGTGCAGCCCTGCGAGCGCCCGCAGCAGCGTGGTCTTGCCGGCGCCGTTCGGCCCGGCGACGGCGGTCAGGCTGCCTGGCGCGAAGCTGCCGGACAGGCCGGAGACGGCGGCCTGATGATCATAGGACAGGGTAAGGTTCTCGACCCGGATGGCAGGCGGCCTCATCGCATGGCCCAGGCGACGACCAGCCACAGCCCGGCCAGCAGCGCTGCGGCCAGCAGCAGCCTTGCGCCAAGCGGTCCGGTCGGGGACAGAGGATCCAGCATGGTTACTTTATAACATTCCAATTCGGCCCGAGAAAAGAGGGGTGGAAAAGAGGCGGGCTGGAAGGGGGATGGGCGCGGCCATGGCCGGCATCCTATGTTGCCGCGATGAACGACCGATCCCCCGACGAAGCCGCCAGGCGCGCGCTGCGTATCCATCGCGGCATGGCGACCGGCCTGCTGGTGCTGATGGCCGCCTTGACCGTGGCGACCTACGCCATGCCGCCCGGCCTCGCCACCGACATCCTGCAGGCGGCCGCCAAGGCCGGGTTCGTCGGCGGCATCGCTGATTGGTTCGCGGTCACCGCACTGTTCCGCCATCCGCTTGGCCTGCCGATCCCGCACACCGCCATCATCCCGACCCAGAAGGCGCGGCTGGGCCGGGCGCTCGGGCGGTTCGTGTCCAACCACGTGTTCACCCAGCGCGAGGTCGCGGGGGTGCTGGCCAAGCTCGATCTGCCGGCGATCCTGAGCCGCTTCCTGGCCGACCCCGCCGCCGCCCGCCCCGCCGCTATTGCCCTGGCCGGCACCCTGCCGCGGCTGCTGGCGACGGTGGAGGACGGGCGGGCGCGGCGGGTGGTGGCGCGGATCGTGCCGCGGGTGCTCGGCGGGCCCGGCGCCGGGCGCGTGGTGGCGCGCGCGCTGCACGGCCTGGTGGCCGGCGGCCGGCACCAGGAAGTGTTCGGCTTCATCCTCGGCCAGCTGAAAACCCTGCTCGCCAGCAAGGAGGATGCGCTGCGCGTCGCCATCGAGGAGCGGGTGCGCGAGCAGGGCGGCAGGCTGGTGGGCTGGGCGGTCGGGGCGATGGTGGCGAAGCGGACGCTGGGCGTGCTGAACGCCGAACTGGACAAGCTGGAGCCCGACGGGTCCGAACTGCGCGCCGCCTTCGATGAATGGGTGAAGCGCGAGATCACCCGCATGGAGGAAGACCCCGCCCGCGCCGCCGAAGTGGGCGCGGCGATCCGCCGGGTGGTGGCGCATGAGACGGTGCAGGCCTGGCTGTGGGACATCTGGGCGCGGCTGCGCCTGGCGCTGGAGGCGGACGCCGCAAGGCCGAACGGGCGCACGGTGGAGGTCCTGCAATCCGCCTTCGTCAATCTCGGCACGATGCTGGAGCAGGACCAGGCCGCCCGCGCCCGCGTGCAGACCGCCGCCGAGGGCATCGTCGGCGGGCTGCTGCCGGCGGCGCAGGCGCAGCTATCCGATTTCATCGCCGGCGTGGTGGCCGGCTGGGATACCGATACCATCACCGACCGGCTGGAACTGAGCGTCGGCAAGGACCTGCAATATGTGCGGGTGAACGGCACCCTGGTCGGGTTCCTGGTCGGCGGGGTTCTATTCGCTGCTTTGCATGCGATATTCGGGCATGTGAGCTTTTAAGGAGGCGACCCGATGCTGCGGCTCTCCGTTCTCGACCAGTCCACCGTGGTGACCGGGCGCTCGCCGGATGCCTCCATCCGCGAGAGCCTCGC
Organism: uncultured Alphaproteobacteria bacterium; assembly: GCA_963839645.1. Taxonomy (GTDB): domain Bacteria; phylum Pseudomonadota; class Alphaproteobacteria; order Acetobacterales; family Acetobacteraceae; genus PALSA-911. Next base: position 250,264 of record CAWIVZ010000009.1, read on the forward strand.
GCTGGTGCAGCACGCGGAGGCTTTGGGCTACGCGCGCTACTGGGTGGCCGAGCACCATAACTCCGACAGCATCGCCGGTTCCGCGCCCGAGGTGCTGATGGCGGCGCTGGCGGCGACGACCCAGCGCATCCGCATCGGCAGCGCCGGGGTGATGCTGCCGCATTACTCGGCGCTGAAGGTGGCGGAGCAGTTCCGCGTGCTGGAGGCGATCGCGCCGGGGCGGATCGATCTCGGCCTGGGGCGCGCGCCGGGCTCGGACGGGCGCACCGCCTATGCGCTCAATCCCAACGCCGACAAGGCGGCCGAGCATTTCCCTTCCGCCGGTGCGCGACCTGCTGCACTGGCTGGCCGGGGAGAAGCTGGTGGAAGGCCATCCGTTCCGCGACATCGTCGCCCAGCCGCAGGGGCCGAGCGTGCCGGAGGTGTGGATCCTGGGCAGTTCCGATTTCGGCGCCCAGGTGGCGGCGTATTTCGGCCTGCCGCACTGCTTCGCCCATTTCATCAGCGAACGCGGCGCGGCGCAGGCGTTGCAGGTGTATCGCGAGACCTACCGGCCGAGCGCGCGCCATCCCGAACCGATGGGCGCGGTATGCGTCTGGGCATTGGCGGCGGAAACCGAGGCCGAGGCAACGCGGTTGTTTTCCTCGCGCGCGCTGGCCAGGCTGAACCGCGACCGGGGAGTTTTCGCGCCGCTGGCCTCGCCCGAGGAGGCCGAGGCGTATCCCTATACCGACGCCGATCGCGCCCATATCGCGCGGATCCAGGAGCGGGCGATCTTCGGCACGCCGGATGTGGTGGCGGCGAAGCTGCGCGCGATCGCGGCGGAGTGCGGCGTGGAGGAAGTGGCGGTGCTGACCGCCGTGCATGATCCTGTGGCGCGGCGGCGGTCCTATACGCTGCTGGCGAAGGAATTCGGGATGGTTTCGCCGGAAAGGGCTTTGGCCGCGGAGTGAAACTGTCCTAGAAAAGCGACTCGCTCGCCGTCATCCGGCTGTGAAAGAAAAATCAGGGGAAAACGCCATGCCACCGCTCGACAAGGTCTACGACTACAGCCAGTACGGCGGGTTGAAGGTCGAGAAGCAGGACAAGGTGATGACCATCACCTTGAACGCACCGGAATCGATGAACGCGTTCTCGCCCGACATGCACCACTCGATGTCGCGTATCTGGGAGGATGTGCAGGACGACCCGGAGGTGCACGTGGTGGTGCTGACCGGCGCCGGGCGGGCGTTCTCGGCGGGCGGCAACGTGATCGCGATGCAGCAGAAGATCGACAATCCGGCGCTGTGGGACGCGACCAGCGTGCCGGAGGCCAAGCGGATCATCTTCCGCATGCTGGAATGCGACAAGCCGGTGATCGCGCGGGTGAACGGCCATGCCGTGGGGCTTGGCGCCACGATCGCGCTGATGTGCGACATCATCATCGCCGCCGATACCGCGAAGATCGGCGATCCGCACGTGAACGCCGGCCTGGTGGCGGGCGACGGCGGGGCGCTGATGTGGCCGCAGCTGATCGGCTTCGCGCGGGCCAAGGAATACCTGTTCACCGGCGACCTGATGACCGCCGCCGAGGCGCACCGGATCGGGCTGATCAACCACGTGGTGCCGCCGGAGGAACTGGACGACAAGGTCTATACCCTGGCCCGCCGGCTGGCCGCCGGGGCGATGAAGTCGATCCGCTGGACCAAGCAGGTGATCAACATCCCGTTGCGCCAGATCGCGCATTCGACGATGGACCTCAGCATCAGCCTGGAGACGCAGTCGAACCTGTCCAGCGATCACCAGGAGGCGGTGTCGGCGTTCACCGCAGAAGCGGAAGCCGAACTTCACCGGCGGGTAGCGTTCCTGCTTGCCGGCCTAACGCCGCATGCGCCAGAGCTGGATCCGGTAGGCGACCCAGGCCACCGCCGAGGCGGCGATCACCACCGGGATCAGCGCCAGCGCGAACCACAACGCCAGCGCGGCGATGCACAGCACGCCCGCCAGGATCGCCACGATGATCGCGGTGCGGCCGATCCGCTCGGCCAGCGGCGCGCGGCGGCCGTCGAAGGCGCCGCGGAAATACTCGGTCTGCGGGAGGGTCGACGAACTCGCCCTCCTTGGTCATGTCGATGATCAGCTTGTCGCGGTTTTCCATCACACACCAGAGGTGGCATCACCCGGGCGGCGCCGCAAGCCTATCCGCCGGCACCTGTCCAAACGATAATCCGGCTTTCACCAGGAGAACAGAGTTATGATCCAAGGCGCCAGAACCCCGCTCACCGTCGATCTCACCGGACTTCGCGTCGCCATCACCGCCGGCGCCAACGGGATCGGCAAGGTCATGGCCGACAGTTTCGCGGCCTGCGGCGCCGATGTGTTCGTTTCCGACGTCGATGACGCCTCGCTTGCCGCCTGCGGCCATGCCGGGATGCGCGCGGATGCCGGGGTGGCGGCGGAGTGCGAGGCCTTTGTCGATGCGGCGATCGGCCACCTGAAGGGCCTGGACGTGCTGGTCAACAATGCCGGCATCGCCGGGCCGACCAAGCTGGTGGAGCACGTGACGCCGGAGGAACTGGAAGCCACTCTGCGGATCGACGTGGAGAGCATGTTCCATTGCTCGCGCCGCGCCATTCCGGCGCTGCGCGCGGCCGGCGGCGGGGCGATCATCAATCTGAGCTCGGCGGCGGGGCGCTTCGGCTTCCCGCTGCGCGCGCCTTACGCGGCAGCGAAATGGGGCGTTGTGGGGTTCACCAAGTCGCTGTCCATTGAGCTTGGCCCGGACGGCGTTCGGGTGAACGCCATCCTGCCGGGCCCGGTGGACGGCCCGCGCATCCGCGCGGTGATCAAGGCGAAGGCCCTGGCCGCCAGCATCTCCGAGAACGAGATGACCGAGCGCACGGTGGCGACCACCAGCCTGAAGGCCTTCGTCACCCAGCAGGATATCGCCAACATGGCGCTGTACCTGGCCAGCCCCTTCGGCACCACGATCAGCGGCCAAGCCATCAGCGTGGACGCGGACATGCAATACACGATGTGAGAGGTCCAGCCGGGGTGCACGATCCTGCCCTGGCCCGGCTTGACGCACCCGCCCTCGATCTGCGACCAACGCTCCGTGCAATATCCGGAACGCCATCTGCTCGCGATCGAGGGCCTTCACCCCCCGGCGATCGCCCAATTGCTCGACCTTGCCGAGAGCTACGTGCTGTTGAACCGCTCCGGCAAGACCCAGCGCGACCTGCTGCGCGGCAAGACCCTGATCAACCTGTTCTTCGAGGACAGCACCCGCACCCGCACCAGCTTCGAGCTGGCGGGCAAGCGGCTGGGCGCGGATGTGATCAACATGTCGGTCTCCACCTCCTCGGTGAACAAGGGCGAGACCCTGCTGGACACCGCCGCGACGCTGAACGCCATGCAGTGCGACCTGCTGGTGGTGCGCCACGACCAGTCCGGCGCGCCGAACCTGCTGGCGCAGAAGGTGGACGCCGCGGTGATCAACGCCGGAGACGGCACCCATGAGCACCCGACCCAGGCGCTGCTGGACGCGCTGACCATCCGCCGCCGCAAGGGCCGGCTGGAGGGGCTGACGGTGGCCATCTGCGGCGATATCGGCCATTCGCGGGTGGCCCGGTCCAACATCCATCTGCTGACCACCATGGGATCGCGGGTGCGCGTGATCGGCCCGCCGACGCTGATCCCGGCCGAGGCCGGCCGCCTCGGCGTGGAGATCTTCCATGACATGCGCGAGGGCCTGGCCGGTGCGGACATCGTCATGATGCTGCGCCTGCAGCGCGAGCGGATGACCCGCTCGCTGGTGCCCTCGGCCCGGGAATTCTTCCGCTTCTGGGGGCTGGATGCGGAAAAGCTGGCTTACGCCAAGCCGGACGCGCTGGTGATGCATCCCGGCCCGATGAACCGCGGCGTGGAGATCGACAGCGCGGTGGCCGACGATCCTGCCCGCTCCGTCATCAAGGAGCAGGTGGAGATGGGCGTCGCCGTGCGCATGGCGGTGCTGGACGTGCTGGCGCGCAGCCCAAGCCGGGGCCGCAATGAGCGCTGACCTGCTGTTTCACGATGTGCGCATCATCGACCCCGTTCGCGGCCTGGACCAGCAGGGTAATTTGCTCGTTCGTGACGGCCGCATCGCCGATCTCGGACCCACCATCGGCATCCCCGAGGACGCCGAGAAGATCAGCGCCGATGGCGCCATCCTGTGCCCGGGCCTGGTGGATATGCGTGCCGCGCTTGGCGAGCCGGGCTATGAATACCGCGAGACCATCGCCTCCGCCGCGCAGGCTGCCGCCGCCGGCGGCATCACCACTTTGGCCGCCCTGCCCGACACCATGCCGGCGATCGACGACCCTGCTTTGGTGCGCCTGCTGCGCGCGCGCGGCGAGGAGACCGCCAGCCTGACCATCCTGCCCTACGGCGCCGTCACCCGCGGCTGCAAGGGCGAGGAAATGGCCGAGCTTGGTCTGCTGCGCGAGGCCGGCGCGGTTGCTTTCACCGATGGCTCCCGAGCCATTGCCTCCGCGCGGCTGATGCGCCTGGCGCTGTCCTATGCACGCGGCTTCGGGGCGATGATCGTGCAGCATCCGGAAGACCCGTCGCTGGCCGGCGGCGGCACCGCCACGGAGGGCGCGTTGGCGACCCGGCTCGGCCTGCCCGGCATCCCGGCCGCGGCCGAGGCGATCCTGATCGCGCGCGACATCCGCCTGGCCGAGTTGACCGGCGGCGCCGTGCATTTCGCCCATGTCTCCACCGCCGAGGGACTGGAACTGATCCGCCGCGCCAAGCAGGCCGGGCGGAACATCACCTGCGACACCGCCCCGCCGTATTTCGACCTGAACGAGACCGCGATCGGGGAGTTCCGTACCTACGCCAAGCTCTCCCCGCCGCTGCGCACCGAGCAGGATCGTGAAGCGGTGCTGGCGGCATTGGCGGACGGCACGATCGACGCCATCGCATCCGACCACCAGCCCCGCGACGCCGACGACAAGCGGCTGCCGTTCGCGCTGGCCTCCGCCGGCGGCGTCGGCCTGGCCACGCTGCTCGGCGTGACGCTGGCGCAGGTGCATGGCGGCGCGCTGGGCATGGTGCAGGCGCTGGACCTGCTGACCGCCCGCCCTGCCCGGCTGCTGGGCAGCGACGCCGGCACGCTGACAAGGGGCGCGCCGGCCGATCTCTGCCTGTTCCACCCCGACACGATCTGGCAGGTGGAGGCCGGCGACCTGCCCGGCAAGGCGCAGAACACCCCGTTCGACGGCCGCGCCTTGGAAGGCCGGGTGATCGGCACCTGGAAATCCGGCAGGCGGGTATTCGGGTGATCCCGCTGCCCTGGATCGGGCTCGGCTATGGTCTGGGCTCCATTCCGTTCGGCCTGCTGCTCACCCGCGCCGCGGGGCTGGGGGATGTGCGGAAGATCGGCTCGGGCAATATCGGCGCGACCAACGTGCTGCGCACCGGGAACAAGAAGCTGGCCGCCGCGACGCTGCTGCTGGATGGCGCAAAGGGCGCGACCGCCGTGCTGCTGGCACGTTACTTCGGCAATGAAACGGCCGCGCTGCTGGCCGGTCTGGCCGCCGTGCTCGGGCACATGTTTCCGGTCTGGCTGGGCTTCAAGGGTGGCAAGGGCGTCGCCACCGGCTATGGCGTGTTGATCGCCGCTTCCTGGCAGGCCGGATTGCTCGCCGGCGCGGTGTGGCTGGTCATGGCCAAGCTGGTGCGGATTTCTTCCGCCGCCGCGCTGACTTCCTTCGCCCTCGCGCCGGTTCTTGCCTATGTCATCGCCGGGCGCGACACCGCCCTGCTGGCGCTGGCGGTTGCCGCGCTGGTGTTCATCCGCCACCACGCCAACATCCGCCGCCTGCTTGCCGGCACGGAACCGCGCATCGGGCAGGGATCGTAACGGAATAAGAACGGTAATGCCTGAGGGCGGATGCCGTTCCAAGGGATCCGTGAAACCTGGCAACGCGGCATTCCAGGCTTCAGGATGCGTCCGGCTCCATTGCAGCCAATTACGCGGACGATGTACCTCGAGCCAGTCCGCTGGCCGTTGTTCAGCGAGAATTCATCCGCCATGAAACAAGCCCCCCGGCTGGGGAGCTTGAATCACAGACGGAAGCCACATCGGTGATGTTCGTAAGTTTAGAGCTTAGGCCTTGCGGCGACGGGCCAAGGCCAAGCCGGCAAGACCCAGGCCAAGCACCGAGAGCGTGGCAGGCTCGGGCGTTTCGACGATGAAGTTGAAATCACCATTAGATACAACCCCAAGGAAATGACCCTCGATGGTGTTAACGCCAGCCGGCATATAGAATGTTCCCGAGCTGTAGCGCGCATCCGCGAGTGCGCAAGAGATATCCTCACCGCACGCACTGGTAGAGAAGGCGACCGGGATCGACGTCAACCCACCTGCCAGACCAGTCTGCCCAGGCGGATTCAGGCCGCTACCGGTCGGAACTCCGTTCACTCCGTTAACGAAGATTTGGAATTGGTCGCCGGCGGTCTCCACGTCGGTCACGGTGACATAGCCCGATGTGGCCATCGTAATCGTCCAGATAAATCCGGCGGGCGCTGCGATGGCGTTGTCGATGCCATGGTACGTCGGGCCATTGACGCCCAGGGCAAAAGGCGGACCAGAAAGCGGGCTGGTAGGCGGCGGATTCGCACCAAACTGACCCGAATACCATTGGTCAAGCACGATGTTGTCAGCCATAGCCGGCATCGCCAGCCCGGCGATGCCAAGGGCTATCAGGCTGGCTGCTGTAAGGAATCTCATATCTACTCTCCTGTTATGGATTGGAACGACCCGATGTATTTCCGTTTATCCGTTGCGTTAGCCACTGCGACGACAATGGGCACAGGCCCTATGACGAACAGCTTGTATGCCTTCGCTTCGAAGTGTTACCGGTGATTTCGGTTTCTTCTCCATAACATATGTTAAGGTGCACCGTATTAATTGAAAAAGTCTGCGCCCGGTTTCTCTTAACGCGAGCGGCAGTCCTGGATCGCCTCTACCACCCGTGAAACGATCTCGTCTATGGCAGAGCTTTTGAGATGAATTCTATATTACGTTGCATTTTAATCGCATTATGCGCGCGTGGGTACCCATTACTGACTTTCAATATCCTACCTGGGCGTGTTCACTTGCCGGCGTGAACGATTTTTGGGTTGCATACTGTGGCCGGATGCTCGGCTTCAGGTGTAAATTAGCCGAGCTCGTCCGGCGCAAGCAGATCGAGGCGCGTCAGGGTCTCGGCGACCTTTCCGGCGCGACCTGCTTTGGTCCCGGCTCCCAATCGGTGGCCCCAGCGATCGACTACCGCCGGCGTGGGTGGAAAACGGTGCTTTGCTGCTCGAGCAGAAAGATGAATGGACCGTGCAGCGGGCTCGCTACATGACGCTAGATACCGTCGCGCCTTTGAGCGATGATCCCATAGTCAGTTCGCCAGAAATGGAAAACGTACCAGGCAGCCAACCCGGCCCAGGAACAACGCTCGTACACCACGCCAAGGGGCACGATGCAACGAGCGGCTGAGAAAGTTCGCGACCGGCCACAGAAAGTGCGTGCATGAGGGTTTTTCACTACCTGCTGCTGGTTGCGGCATTTGCGCTGGACTTGTCCGCGGTCGCTCGGGCGGAGGAGCCAGCGACCTTCGTGGGCGCGCAGGCCTGTGCCGGCTGCCATGCGCCGGAGATGGAAAAATGGCAGGGGTCGCATCACGCACTTGCCATGCAGCCAGCGACGCCGGCGACGGTGTTGGGAGATTTCGCCGACGCGAAGTTCGAGCATTTCGGTGTGTCGACGAAATTCTTTCGGGACGGTCCGAAATTCATGGTCCGCACCGAGGGTCCCGATGGCGCGGCGCATGATTACGAAATTGCCTACACGTTCGGCGTATTCCCCTTGCAGCAATACCTGGTCCGCTTCCCCGGTGGCCGGGTCCAGGCGCTGGGCGTTGCCTGGGACAGCCGGCCAAAGCAGCAGGGCGGCCAGCGCTGGTATTCGCTGTATCCGGACCAAAAACTGCCGCCCGGCGACCGGCTGCACTGGACCGGTCGCGACCAGACCTGGAACTATCAATGCGCCAATTGCCATTCCACTGGACTGCGCAAGAACTTCGATCTGGCGACCGACAGCTACGACACCCATTGGGCCAGCATCGACGTGTCCTGCGAGGCCTGCCACGGCCCCGGGTCGCGCCATGTCGACTGGGCCAAGGACCCTGCAGACAAAAAGCCCGGCCTGTCGGAGACGGATCGGATGGGGCTGGTGGCCTGGCTGAAGGCGACTGACAGCGGCCGTTGGGAGATGAACGCCAAGACGGGGATAGCACAGCGCACGGCGCCGCTGGTCTCGGCCGAACTTGACACCTGTGCCGCCTGCCATGCCCGTCGCAAGGTCATCGCCAAGAACCCGCTGCCTGGCGCGCCGTTCCTCGATGGTTATCTGCCGGCCTATCTGGAACCTGGCCTTTATTACGCCGACGGGCAGATCGACGGCGAAGTCTTCGAGTATGGCTCGTTCGTGCAAAGCCGCATGCATCATGCAGGGGTCACCTGCTCCAATTGCCACGAGCCGCACGGCCTGAAACTGCGGGCCGAGGGCAACGCGGTCTGTGCCCAATGCCACATGCCGGCAAAATTCAACGTCGTGGAGCATACGCACCACAAACCCGACAGCACCGGAGCCCTTTGCGCAAACTGCCACATGCCGACGAGGACCTATATGGGCGTGGACAACCGGCACGATCACAGTCTGCGCGTGCCGCGGCCGGATCTGTCGGTGGCGCTCGGCACGCCGAACGCCTGCACCAATTGCCATGCCGACAAATCCGCCGAATGGGCCGCCAAAGCGGTCGCCGGATGGTTCCCGCAGGGCCGTCAGACCGTGCCGCATTACGCCACGGCGCTGCATGCCGGCCGGGCCAATGCGGCCGATGCCGAGGCGCAGCTCGATCGGCTGATCCTGGACACGAGCCAGCCGGCGATCGCGCGCGGCAGTGCCTTGCTGCTGCTGCCACGCTATCTGACGCCGGCGTCCGAGGCCGCGATGAAGGCGGCGATTGCCGATCCGGATCCGCTGGTGCGGGCGGCGGCCCCGCGCGCGCTGCCGCCCCAGCTGTCACGGACCATGGTGCAGGCCGTCGCCCCTCTGCTGGCCGATCCCATCCGCGCCGTGCGCATCGAGACAGCGCGTGTGCTGGCCGGGGCCGATCCGAAGACGATGACACCGGAGCAGCAGAGCGCCTTCGCGACCGCCTATCTGGAACTGACCGCCGCCGAGATGGTGGATGCCGAGCGGCCGGAAGCGCATCTCAATCTGGGCCTGCTGGACATCCGGCGCCGGCAGCCGGATGCGGCAGAGGCGCAGTACCGCACCGCCTTGCGACTCGATCCAGCTTTCGTCCCCGCCATGGTCAACCTGGCAGATCTCGACCGGATGCGCGGCAGGGACACGCAGGGCGCAGAACTGCTGCGCAAGGCGATGGTGATCGAGCCGGCCAATGCCGCCATTCCCTATTCGCTCGGCCTGCTGCTCGTCCGCCAGCGCAACTACCCCGACGCGCTGCCGCTGTTTCGCAAGGCTAGCGCGTTGGCACCCGACAACCCGCACTATGCCTATGTCTATGCGATCGCGCTGAATTCGACAGGCGCCCCGGGGCAGGCGATGACGGTGTTGGCAGGGGCGCACGCGCGTGCGCCGGCGGACCGCGACTTGCTGATCGGCCTCGTGTCAATAGCGCGTGACAATGGCGACAATGCCACGGCCCTTCGATATGCCCGCCAACTCGCCGCCCTGTATCCAGAGGACGTCCAGGTTCGCGCGACGGTCATGGAACTCGAGAAACGCCAGGGTCAATGAGACGTTCCACGACGTCGCACCTGGTGTCACGGCCAAATGGCGACTTTTGAAGGATGGGATGGTCGGTTTACGATCAACTCACGCCGTCCCGCGCAGGACCTTCTTCGCCACTACCAGACAGGCGATTCTCCACGCGATCGATGGTGAGTTGATGGTGGTGACGAACCGCATTGAACCTGGCTAACACGGCTCTAGCTATCGCGCTCGGCCTAGGCCCAAAGATTAGGCAGTACGGACGCTGAATAGCCCGAGACGAACCCGGCCGTGGCGCCGGTGTCCGGGTCGAAGCTATGCCGGCGGACGGTGCCGATATTCCCTCCATACAGATGGATCGAAATCGACGGCTGGTCCGCCAGCGCGTTCGCGACCGTGTGGATGTCGCCAATGCGCGGCGACACCGCCGCCACCATGCCCGGCAGAAGACGCGATTTTTCCCCGGCGATCAGGCCCGGGCCGTCCGAAGGGCGCGTGTAGGACACGGCGTCCTCCGCGCCGCGCAGCATGCCGACCAGGCCCCACATCAGGTGATCATGCACCGGGGTCCTTTGCCCAGGACCCCAGACAAAGCTGACCAGGGAGAAGCGTTCCAACGGATCGCCATACAGCAGGTATTGCCGGTAGCGATTGCGGTCGGCGGCGGCGAAGGCATCGGGCAGCCAATCATCGTTGGCGACGAGCCTCGACAGCAGATCGCGTGCAGGCGTCAGCAAGGCGTCCTCGGCATTTCCGCGTTGTTCGACCAGGCGTGTCATGGTGGCGACGAAATCGCGCAGGCGGGCGATGGTCATTGGTGGCATGTCCTCCCCAGGATCAATCCGAGAAATATTATCCCCCTATTGCCCAGCGATAAAGGAAGAATACACTGCCTTTTGCGATGTGCCATGGAACGGGTGCCCCCGCCCTCCCCCTCAGGCTGTACGCACCCGCACCTGTTGCCCCGCGACAAATCGCCGCGAGGATCGACGGGCGCGAAAATGTTGAGATAGGCTGGTTGCCCAGTTCTGAAGGAGGTGGGTGATGGCGAACAGGTTGGGGCTCGAAGAAGCGCGTGCCGTGGTCGACGGGATGCTGAAAGCCGCCGCGGAAAAGAATCTGCGCTTTGCCGCGGCGGTCGTGGATAGCGGCGGCGAACTCGTCTTCATGGCCCGAATGGACGGGGCCAGCGCCTTGAATGCGCGCATGTCGGTCAACAAAGCCTATACGGCAACCAAATGGGGACAGAATACAAAGGCCCTGAAGGAGCGTCTGTTCGACATGAGCCTGGGAGACGATCGTCGCGACATCGCCTGGTTCGGGGATTTGCGGTTCACGGCGGTCTGGGGCGGGATCGTCCTGAGGTCCGGCGATGGAACCATCCTCGGCGCACTCGGCGAAAGCGGTGGGTCACCCGAGCAGGACGAGGAGATCGGGCAGGTTGGCGCGCGGATTTTCGCCGCGCTGTAACAACCCGTACGGAAAGCTGGCCTGAGCGGGGGTCTCGCGACACCCAAGGTTACGCCAGTCCCCGGTAAGATCGATCGGCGCTCTACCCTGTATCAAACGAGCCATTTTATCAGCCTAAGACCACGTCGCGATTTCAGTCGGGCCGATATTGCTCTTGACCGCTGCGATGCTCCGTCACCCAGCAATGACCCGAAACCGATGATCGTCATCCGTGGCCATGTCCGTGACAAGAGCGATTTCCCATGTGAGATACTCGCGCATTGCCTCTTCCCGGTCCTGGCCGCGTTCCCGCGCTGACAGGACCACGTCCTCGGCCTCGCTGACCATGCGTCCCGCGCCCAGTTCGAGCGGCAATCCAGCCTCGACCCAACCTTGCGTGCCGCCAGACAGCACCACGACGGGGGTGGGTACCAGAGCGGCCAGTTCGGGCGCCGCCAGCCGGGCGAGCTGGCCGTCACGAGACGTCAGCACGATGATGCCGCTGTCGGGCAGTTTCGTCGCCGCGTCCGCGAGGCGTGAGCGGATCGCAAACCAGGCGCCGGGGATATGGCCTTGCAGGTAGCGCCGGCTGAAATCGAGATCGACGACCAACGCCGTTCCCGCTGCCAATTCGTCGCGCAGCGCCGCGGCATCGATGGCGCGCGCCGGAACGTCGTCGAGACCGAGCGCATGCGGTTCATCGCGACCCTTGACCCAATCGCCATCGGCGGGATCGGCGACGAAAACAACGGCCTCTGCCCATCCCATTTGCTTCAGCCACGAAGCGGTCATCGTCGCGCGCACGCCGTTGTCGTCAACCAGCACGATCCGCCCGCCCCAGGTCGCGATATGCGCGTCGGTTTCCTGCACCAACTGGCCGCCGGGAACCGAACGAGCGCCGCGCATATGGCCAGCCTCATATTCTTCGGGTGTGCGAACATCGATCACATAGAGGCTGCGCTCCGCCGCTTCGGCACGCCAGCGTTCCAGCGTCGCCCTGTCGATGCGGGAAACGCCGCAGCGAGCCGCGACACGCGCCGCGGCCTCACGGGCCGCCGCCAGTCCGGCGGCGGACACCTCCGGGGGCCGTCGGGCCGCCCCGTTGACGACTCCGAGGCCCGCCAGATGCCACGCCATCGTGCCGTCCTTCAGCGACAGGATCTTGTTGCGGAAGCCAGCGTTGATCAGCGCCTGCGCGCCGATGATGCTGCGGGTCCGGCCGCCGCAATTGACGATCACCGTCGTGTCGGGCGACGGCGTCAGATCGGCGAAGCGATAAACCAGTTCGGCCCCGGGCACGCTGATCGCGGTCGGGATACTGTTGTTATGGTACTCCTCGTAGGAACGGCTGTCGAAGATCGCGATATCAGCGCCGCTGTCGATCAGCGCCTGAAGGTCTGGCGCCGAAATCCAGGGTGTACCGGCCTCGTGCTCGACCACCTCGGCGAAGGCCTTGCTTGGTACATGCACGCCGCTATAGACGCGGTGCCCGGCGGCCTCCCAGGCGGCGATACCACCGTCCAAGACCGCGACGTCCTGATAGCCAAACGCGATCATTTTCTGCGCCGCGCGGCCAGCCAGCCCTTCACCGTCGTCGCACCAGACCACGCGTGCCCCACGCCGCGGCACCAGATCGTCCACGCGCAATTCCAGCTGACTGAGAGGCAAACAGGTGGCCATCAACAGATGCCGCCGTCCGAAAACCGCCTCCTCGCGCGCATCGAGGAGAGCGATTTCGCCGCCATCGTGCAGTTGGATCTTCAATTGCCGTGCGTCGACGCGCCTTATCCTGTCGGTCACCTGGTGCCTCCCCCGGTCTTGTCGCCGTGTCACTTCGTCATGCTCCCACCCTGCCCCCTTTGGACCGGCGAAGGCCAGATATGACGGCCGCTTTGGCGGCAAGGAAGGCGCCGGAAGGATGCCCCGAAGATGACCGGGCCTTCCGGCTTTACGCGGGGTCCCTTCCGTCAGGCCGCCTTGATGTTCGAGCGCTTGATGTGATCCAGGTTGGCGCCCTCGATCCGCACCAGTTTGGTCAGACCTTGCCGGTTTGGCGAATGAACCGCGCCGACCTCGTAGAAATGCGCGTCGCCCGGCTTCAGGACATAGCTCCGCTCCGGCGTGACCAGCGTCGGCTTGTCACCTTCGCCTGGGGTGACGACGCGCCAGTCGATCATTTCCGTGTCGCCGAACGCCAGGCCATAGATCGCCCAGCTTGAGCCGTGATCATGCGGCGCGCCGGTGGCCGGGGTCTCGTAGACATGGCCGCAGACGCAGAAGCCCAGTTCGGGATCCTCGTAGAGCACCTTACGCGGCCGGCACTGGTCCGCGGTCAGGTGCTTTGCGACGAACTCCTTGTCCAGGAGCGCCTTCGACACCAGCGCGCATACCGCCTGTTTTCCGCCTGGTCCGGGATCCGCCTTAAGGGCGCCGCGGATATCAGCGCTCAGCTGCTCCAGCGTGTAGGTCATGTATTTTTCCTCCGTTTGGGTGCACCATGAGCAGGAATTTCTCATTATCCTAAGCACGGGAGCCGGTAAACGGTCCTTGCCCTAGATCAACCCGGCCAGGCGGACGCCAGACCGCCAAGGTGGGCTGGACAGGTGGGATGACGCCGATCAGGCTGGCAGTACGTGCGCAACTGACGAATGCGTAATGGAATTCGGAGGAACACAGACATGACAATGAACTGGGCGAAACTCGTCGCCGACCTCGAACGCCTGCTGAAGCTGCGTAACCCACCTTTCGGCATGAAGCTGTTCGAACACGCCGCGGACATGGAAGCGATCCCGCGCATACGGCGGCCAAAGGCAGTTCACGCCTTCGATCAGGTGGTGGCTCAGGCCGCGAGGCTTGGTTGGACCGTGGGTGTCACCGCCGACGACCTCGTCGGTGCCCAATGCCGGGCGGTGATCGGCCTTGGCAATGCCAAGGACGACGAATGGAAATCCGGCCAGCGCATGGTCGGCGTATGGTACTCGACGCCGGAAGACTCCGGGGCGCATCAGGCCGCGATGAACTGCGTCGACGACGGGAAATACGAAGCGATGGTCGTCTCGCCCCTCGCGAGCGGCCGGCTCGACCCGCCGGACATCGCGCTGTTCTACGCCACGCCAGGTGCGATGATGTACTTCATCAACGGACTGCAGTGGTCCGGTTATAAGAGGTTCGACTGGAGCGTGGTTGGCGAGTTCCGCCTGTGCCGATTCATGGGGCCGCGCCTTGAAGACCCGCCAGCCCAGCCTGTCGATCCCCTGCTTCGCGGAGCGGCGTTACGGCGGCGTGCTGGATGACGAGATGCTGATGGCGCTGCCGCCGGACCAACTCGCCCAGGCGATCGCCGGCATGGAGGCATTGGGCAAGAACGGCCTGCGCTATCCGTTTCCGCAATACGGCATCCAGCAGGATGTGCGCGCCGGCATGGGCGCCAGCTATGCGGACAGGAAGCCGCCGGCATGACGCCGGAAAGGATTGTCCACCCCGTCGGTTGAACGCCACCTGCGGGGAGGGTCGACCAAGCGGCCTGAGAGCCCCGTGGATGGTGGCGCCTGGACAGCCGATACCGCCTTCGAGGTGAGCGCGGCGGCAAGCCGGGTCCGTTCATCGTCGGACGGAAATCGCTCGACCTTGTGCTCGGCGCTGCGCCTCGCGGCTCGACAGGAATTGTTCCCCTCGGGGCGCAGCGTTCAATCTTCCGCCAACGCCAACATCTTGGGCCGCAGAGTCTGAACCCGATTGGCGATGGATCGCGGGGAAAAGGATGGTGCCCAGGGGCGGATTCGAACCACCGACACTGCGATTTTCAGTCGCATGCTCTACCAACTGAGCTACCTGGGCGTCCGTCGATCGACGGGAGGCGAGGCAATAGCCCAACCCCGCGCGCCGATCAACCCATGTGGTGGAGCTACTTGATCCCACCGGCTAAAGGTCGTCCTCGTCACCCTCACGATCAACTTCTTCCTGGGCAGGACCGGGAATGCGGTACTCGCCGGTCAGCCAGCGTCCGAGATCGGCATCGGCGCAGCGGCGCGAGCAGAACGGGCGGAATTCGGCCATCACAGGCCGTCCGCATACCGCGCAACGGGGTTTGGCCTTGCCGGTGCCGTCGGGCCCGGGTCCGGACTTGCTTTGTTCAGCCATGGGTCTCCGCCTCCATTCGCCAGCCGGTGGTTCCGAGGCCGGGGTCGCTGCGCAGTTGCGGCCTTCGCCCGGTTCGGCTTGCATACTCATCCAACGCCACCGGGTCGGCCTGCAAGGCGGCGACCACGGCGGGGGCCGCGCGCAAGGCGAGCGGCCGGGAGGGATCGGCGGCCGATTGGCGCGCCAGGGTCCGCAGTGCCGCCAGGCCCGCGGCGTGCGGGCCGGACAGGAGCTCGTGCAGCGGCGGATGCACCCGCGGGCGCAGGATCTCGGCCAGGCCGAGGGCGGTGAAGCCCAGGAAGCGCGGCCGCAGCGGGTCATCGGCCAGGGCCGCCACGAAAGCCGGCGCCAGCGCCGCGCGCTTGCGCGCCGGCATGCCGGCGAGGTCCACCACGATGCCGCCGGAGAGGTTGCGCAGGCGGATCTGGCGCGCCAGGGCCGGCAGCACCGCGCGGTTCAGGCCGGATTGCGCCCGCCCCTTCGACTCGCGCGAGGCGGTCATCGCCCCGGCGTCCACGTCGATCGCCACCAAGGCGGGCGTCGGGTGGATGGACAGGCGCGCGCCGCCAGGGAGGTCCACGACGGGGCTCTCCAGCGCCTCGATCGCGCCGGCCAGGGCGTCCGGCAACGCCTCGTGCGTGATGCGCACGCGCTCGCCCAGCTTCGGCTTCAGCGACGCCGCGACGCCGGCGTCGTCCACCAGGACATCCGCCTGCGGCCAGGCCGCCGCCAGCCGCTCCACGGCGCCGGGGCCACGGCGCAGCAGGGTCGCCGGTCCGGTGCCGATGCCGGCCTGGTCGACCCTGGCGGTCAATCGGGGGCCCTTGCCGCCCTGCGCGGCGCGCGTCACCCGCACGCCGAGCATCGTGCCCTGGGTCACGGCCCGGCGCCGCGCCCTCGCTGTCGGGCAGGAAGCCTTCGGCGCCGTCCAGCGCCACGAAGGCGCCGGCCATCGCGGGCACACACGCTGACCACGCGGCCGCGATGCAGATCGCCCACGCCATCGGGAGCGCCAGGCCGCCAAATTGCAAAATCAAGCAGTCCGTTGCCGTCTTCCAGCCGCCACCCGGATTTCTCCGGGGCTGCAGATGGCCCAGATCTGGATCACGGACGCTGGATCATGGGCGCTGGATCATGGAATGACCAGCCGATGCCGCGCAGCAGTTGCGCGGTCTCGAACAGCGGCAGGCCGACCACGTTGGAATAGCTGCCGGAGAGGAAGCGTACGAAACATGACGCCATGCCCTGGATGGCGTAGCCGCCGGCCTTGCCGTGCCATTCGCCGCCGGCGAGATAGGCGGAAATCTGATCGTCGGTCAGGCGGGCGAAGGCGACCACGCTGTCCACGCAGCGCTCGCGTGCGGCGGCCGTCCGGGCCGACCAGCACGACGGCGGTCAGCACGTTGTGGCGCCGGCCGGACAGCAGAGCGCAGGCAGCGCCGCGCCTCGGCTGCGGTTTCGGCTTTCGGCAGGATGCGCCGCCCCAGCGCCACCACGGTATCGGCCGCCAGCACGCAAGCGCCGTCGGCGCGCGACGGCGGCGGCCTTGGCGTGGGCCAGGCGCAGCGCCATCACGCGCGGCAGCTCGCGCTTGTCGCGGGGTTTCGTCGATATCGGTCGCGACGACGCGTCGGGCGCGATGCCGATCTGGGCCAGCAGCGCCAGCCGCCGCGGGCTGGCCGAGGCCAGGACCAGCGGTGCCGGGTCACTTGAACCGGCCCGATTACTTGAAGCGGAAAGTGATCCGGCCCTTGGACAGGTCGTAGGGAGTCATTTCCACGTTGACCCGGTCGCCCGCCAGCACGCGGATGCGGTTCTTGCGCATCTTGCCGCTGGTATGCGCCAGGATGATGTGCTCGTTGTCGAGTTTCACGCGGAACATGGCATTGGGCAGCAGCTCCATCACCGTTCCGCTGAATTCGATCATGTCTTCTTTGGACATCAGACCTCGTTCAATGTTGCCGTTACGCGGCGGAACATGGTCGCAGTCCCCCGCAGGTCAAGCAAGTCGCGAAAATGCACGCGTTGACAGGTCAGTTCTTGCCGAGCCGCAGCGCGATGCTGCGGGCGTGCGCCTGCAGGCCCTCGGCCTCGGCCAGCGCCACCGCGGCCGGCCCGACGACGGCCAGCGCCGCCGGCGTCGGCCGCGACCCAGGTGGTGCGCTTGAGGAAGTCGAACACCGACAGGCCGGAGGCGAAGCGCGCCGTGCGCCCGGTGGGCAGCACGTGGTTGGGGCCGGC
This sequence comes from uncultured Alphaproteobacteria bacterium, assembly GCA_963839645.1. Lineage (GTDB taxonomy): Bacteria > Pseudomonadota > Alphaproteobacteria > Acetobacterales > Acetobacteraceae > PALSA-911. The sequence continues at coordinate 267,911 of CAWIVZ010000009.1, forward strand.
CACGTAGTCGCCCACCGCCTCCGGGCAGAAGGCGCCGAGGAACACGGCGCCGGCGTGGCGGATGCGGGCGAACAGCGGCTTCGGGCTCGCGCGTCATGATCTGCAGGTGCTCGGGCGCGAGGCGGTCGACCAGCGCCACCGCCTCGTCCCAGTCGCGCACCAGGATGACCGCGCCGTGCGCGTCCCAGCTGGCGCCGGCGATCGCGGCGCGCGGCAAGCGTCGGGAGTTCCGCCGCCACCGCCGCGGCCACGGCATCGGCGAAGCCGCGGTCGTCGGTGATCAGGATCGACTGCGCCGCCTCGTCGTGCTCGGCCTGGGCCAGCAGGTCGATCGCCACGCGGCGCGGGTCGTTGGCGGCATCGGCGAGGATCACGCACCTCGGACGGGCCGGCGATGTTGTCGATGCCGACGCGGCCGAACACCTGGCGCTTGGCCTCGGCGACATAGGCGTTGCCGGGGCCGACGATGCGGTCCACCGGCGCGATGCGTCGCGGTGCCCTAGGCCAGCGCCGCCACCGCCTGGGCGCCGCCGACGCGGTAGATCTCGGTCACGCCCGGCGCGGCGCGGCGGCGGCCAGCACCAGCGGGTTCAGCACGCCGTCCGGGCGTGGGCACGCACATGGCGATCCGGCCGACGCCGGCGACCCGCGCCGGCAGGGCGTTCATCAGCACCGAGGACGGATAGGCCGCCTTGCCGCCCGGCACATACAGCCCGACCGCATCGAGCGCGCGTCCAGCGCATGCCCAGCGTCAGGCCGGCGGCGTCGGTCATGCGCAGGTCGGCGGGCAACTGGGCGCGGTGGAAGGCCTCGATGCGCGTCGCGGCGAGGTCCAGCGCCGCCGTGCAGTTCGGCGGGGATCGCCGCGACGGCGGCGTCGATCTCCGCCGCGCTGATGCGCAGCCGGTCGCGCGGTCAGTCGCAGGCGGTCGAAGCGGGCGGTGTATTCGCAGCAGCGCCGCGTCGCCGCGGGCACGGACGTCGGCGATGATGGCGGCGACGGCCTGGTCGACGCTTTCGGTGGTCTCGCGCGCCTCGTTCAGCAGCGCGGCGAAAGCGGCCTCGAAGTCCGGCGTCCGCGGTGGAGAGGACTTCATGCCGTTTCCAGCGCCGCGCGGAAGCGGGCGATCCAGGCGCCGATCTGCCTCGGGCTGGGTCTTCAGCGCGGTGCGGTTGACGATCAGGCGGCTGGTGATGGTGGCGATGACCTCGGTCTCCACCAGCCCGTTCGCCTTCAGCGTGGAGCCGGTCGCCACCAGATCGACGATCAGCCGCGCCAGGCCGAGGCCGGGGGCCAGTTCCATCGCGCCGTTCAGGTGCACCACCTCGGCGTGCACGCCGCGGGTGGCGAAGTGGCGGCGGGCGATGTTCGGGTATTTCGTCGCCACCCGCACCCGCGACCAGCGTGGCGGGTCGTCGCTGCCGGCGGTTTCCACCGGTTCGGCGACCGAGATGCGGCACTTGCCGATGCCGAGGTCGAGCGGGGCGTAGATTTCCGGGTAGTCGAACTCCATCAGCACGTCGGCGCCGCAGATGCCGATCTGGGCCGCGCCGAAGGCGACGAAGGTGGCGACGTCGAACGGGCGCACCCGCACCACGTCCAGCATCGGGTCTTCGGTCGGGAAGCGCAGGCGGCGGCTGTCCTCGTCGCTGTAGTCGGCGGCGGGCACGATGCCGGCGCGCGCCAGCAACGGCCCGCATTCCGACAGGATGCGGCCTTTCGGCAGGGCCAGGATCAGCGGGCTGGATGCTTCCGGCGCCAGGGAGGCGGCCGTGTAGGGCGCGGTCATGCGAAAAACTCCACCATGCGCGCGCTTTAGCCCACGCGAGCGGCCACCGGAAGCCCTCGTGTTTTGAGCGGCAGCTTTATCGGCGTGCTGACGCACCTATTTGCCGACGCTGCCTTAGCTGGACAGACGTTCTATGTCCGCCCCGCAGGCCGCCAGCTTTTCCTCCACCGCCTCATAGCCGCGGTCGAGGTGATAGACCCGGTTCACCACCGTCTCGCCCTTCGCCGCCAGGCCGGCCAGCACCAGGGAAACCGAGGCGCGCAGGTCGGTCGCCATCACCGGTGCGCCGGACAGGCTTTCCACGCCGCGCACGATGGCGGAAGCGCCGTGCACGTTGATCCTGGCCCCCATGCGGTTCAGTTCCGGCACGTGCATGAAGCGGTTCTCGAAGATGGTCTCGGTGACCATCGCCGCCCCTTCGGCCACTGACATCAGCACCATGAACTGCGCCTGCATGTCGGTGGGGAAGCCGGGATACGGCTCGGTCATCACATCGACGCCGTGCAGGCCGTTCATCCGGCGCACCCGCAGCCCGTCCGGCTCCTCGGTCACGTCCACGCCGGTTTCGCGCAGGGTGCGCGCCACCGCGCCCAGATGATCGAGCCGGGCACCGGCGCAGCAGCACCTCGCCGCCGGTAATGGCGGCGGCACAGGCATAGGTGCCGGTCTCGATGCGATCCGGGATGATCGAATGGCGCGCGCCATGCAGCGAGGCGACGCCCTCGATCACCAGCCGGTCGGTGCCGATGCCGGTGATGCGCGCGCCCATCGCCACCAGACAATCCGCCAGGTCGGAGATCTCCGGCTCGCGCGCCACGTTGGCCAGCACGGTCTGGCCGTCCGCCAGGCTGGCGGCCATGAGCAGGTTCTCGGTGGCGCCGACGGAGGCGAACGGTAGGACAATCACGGCCCCGCGCAGCCTGCCCTTCACCTCGGCATGGATGTAGCCGCCTTCCAGGCGGATCACCGCGCCCATCTGCTCCAGGCCCTTCAGGTGCAGATCGACCGGACGGGTGCCGATGGCACAGCCGCCGGGCAGGGAGACCTGCGCCTCGCCGCAGCGGGCGAGCAGCGGGCCGAGCACCAGGATGGAGGCGCGCATCTTGCGCACGATGTCGTACGGCGCCTCGGTATGGGTGATCGGGCCGCCGAGCGACAGCACGCGTCCGTCCTGGGTGGCGCGTTCCACGGCGATGCCGTGCTGCGCCAGCAGGCTGCCCATGGTGGCGATGTCGGCAAGCTGCGGCACGTTTTCCAGCACCAGCCGGTCATCGGTCAGCATGCCGGCGGTCATCAGCGGCAGGGCGGCGTTCTTGGCGCCGCCGATGGCGATCCGGCCCGATAGCGGGCGCAGGCCGCGAATACGAATGCGGTCCATTTTGGCCTCCTAGCCTGTATTCCTAGCCCAAAGTCCTAGCCCATCCGGGGCAGCGACACGCCGCGCTGGCGCATGTATTTGCCGGCCTTGTCGGCATAGCTGGTCTCGCAGGGCTCGTTGCCTTGCAGGAACAGGAACTGGCAGATGCCCTCGTTGGCGTAGATGCGGGCGGGCAGCGGGGTGGTGTTGCTGATCTCGATCGTCACCTGGCCCTCCCACTCCGGCTCCAGCGGCGTCACGTTCACGATGATCCCGCAGCGGGCATAGGTCGATTTGCCCAGACATACCACCAGTATGTCGCGGGGGATGCGAAAATACTCGATCGTGTGGGTCAGGGCGAAGCTGTTCGGCGGGATGATGCAGACATCGGTGCGCCGGTCGACAAAGCTGTCCGGGGCGAAGTTCTTCGGATCGACCACCGCCAAATCGACGTTGGTGAAGATCTTGAACTCGTCCGCCGCGCGGGCGTCGTAGCCGTAGCTGGACAGGCCGTAGCTGATGACGCCCTCGCGCTTCTGGGTCTCGACGAAGGGCTCGATCATGCGATGCTCCTCCGCCATCCGGCGGATCCAGCGGTCGGACATCACGGGCATGGGCAGGCAAACTCCGGGCAGCGGACCGAGTTGGAAGGGGATAGAACGACGGGGTCTAGCCCAGGCCCCCCGCTGCGGCAAACATTCGTGTAATGCGATGCAGCAAGGCGGGTCTATCCGGTGACTCGCTTTTCCGTTCCGCCGCCGAGGTTCGCCGCATGAGCAAGCACCACCCCCATCCCGCACGCCCCCCGCGCGATACGCGGATGGACATCGTGCGCGGCTGGCTGCAGATCACCATCTTCATGAGCCATTCCTTCGGCTCGTTCATCGGCGGCTGGATGATCCATGGCGCGTGGGGGCTGTCGGACAGTTCCGAGCAGTTCGTCTTCCTCTCCGGCTTCACCCTCGGCAGCGTGTTCGCCCGCAAGGCCGCAAGGCAGGGTTTCGGGGCCGGAGGGCGCGACATGTGGGGCCGCATCTGGCGGCTGTACCGCACCCATCTGCTGGTCTTCGCGCTGTTCTTCGCCATGCTGATGCTGGCCGGCGCCTCGGGGGCATTCCCCGGCGAGGCGGAGCGGCTGGGCTGGGGCTTCCTGATCCACGATCCCCTGCACGCCATCCCAGCCGCGCTGACGATGTTGTACCAGCCGGCTTTCATGGGCATCCTGCCGGTATTCATCTGGTGCATGCTGATGCTGCCCGGCTTCGCCGCGCTGGAAGCCCGCTTCGGCGACGCCGCGCTGATCGCCCCGATCGGCCTTTACGCCGTCGCCTGGAGTTTCGGCCTGTTCCCGCCCAGCCTGGGGCCGCAGACCGGAATCGCGTTCAACCCCTTCACCTGGCAGATCCTGTATCTGCTCGGCGCCTGGCTCGGCCGCCGGGCGCTGTATCGGGGCCAGGCCCTGCCCCGCCTGCCGTGGGGCTATGCGGTTGCGGTGCCGATCCTGCTGCTGGGGCTGTATCTGCGTTTGTCCTGGTATGGTTTCCTGCCCTGGCCTGCGCCGGTTGCCGAAAACGCCATGATGGTGGGCAAGGAGGCGCTGGCGCCGTTGCGGGTGCTGCATGCCCTGGCGCTGGCCTGGGTGGTGTCGATGCTGTTCCCGCGCGACGCCGACTGGATGCACCGCAGGCTGTTCCGCTGGCTTGCCGCCATCGGCCGGCACAGCCTGCAGGTGTTCTGCCTGGGGCTGTTCCTGGCCTGGGGCTGCACCGCCGTTTTCCGGCTGTATCCCAGTGCCTGGTGGCTCGATCCGCTGCTGATCCTGACCGGGGCGGCGGTCCTGACGGCATTCGCGCGGTCGCTGGATCATCGCCGCACGGTGCGCGCGCGGGCGAATCCGCAGCCTACCCCGGCTTGATTTCCGGAGCCCGGCCTTCCGGCGTGATGCCCTCCCGGGCTCGCGCCTGCTCCTTGCGCTTGCGCAGATTGGCCCGCAGCGCCGCCGCCTCGCGCTCCTGGCGCGCCTGCTGTTCGGCCTGTGCCTTTGCGCTCAGCACCGGGGCCGGCTTGGCGGCGTCGGATGGGTGTTTTGCCATGCCGCTCCAATTCATCGGTCCGGCACGGCCGTCAATCCCCCCTTCAATGCCGCGATCCCGTTCGCCGCGCCAACCGGGGTTGCGCCCGCCGTAGAGACAGGGCTATACCCCGCCGCCTGAGACGCCCCGGCGCTGCTGTAGCTCAGTGGTAGAGCACTCCCTTGGTAAGGGAGAGGTCGAGAGTTCAATCCCCTCCAGCAGCACCATTCTCCTTTCCGGGCCAGTCCTGTCGGCCAGCCGCGAAACGCCGCCGACCGGCCGCCCTGGAACCTTCTCCTCCCCGCCGCATTGTTGCCTTGCTGCCGATGCCTGCTGCGTTCCAACGAGAACGGCGTCAGGTCGATGTTATGCACGCACTGATCCCCAGTGCTGCCGCGCCTCTGCCAGTCAGCACAAGGGTTTCCCGTGATCCAACGCACCAGCCGACGCGGCGCCTCCCGCCGTGCCCAGCCATGCGCCGTCCTGATCGTCGCGGTCTTGCTGACCGCCGTGACCGCCAGCGCGCACGCGCAAGAACCTTCATCCCCGGCATTGGCATCCCCGGCACTGGCGAATGACCCAGCCACCATCATCACGCTGCAAACCGAAAACGACCTGGTCGGCCGCACCGATCGCAACTACACGGCCGGGCTCCGGCTGGGGATTACCCTGCCGGACGGCGTGATGCCGGACATCGTCCGCGATGCCGGCCATGCGCTGCTGGGCGACGGTCGCCAGCGCATCTCGCTGGACCTGTCGCAAACCATATTCACGCCGAAGAACACCCAACTGGCTGTCCCCAATCCCAGCGAACGGCCCTATGCCGGCGTTCTTACCGGCCAACTCAATCTGGTGCACGACACCAGCCGTACCCGCACCATCCTCGGTCTCGCCCTTGGCGTGCTCGGCCCGGGCGCGCAGGGCGAGGAGGTACAGAATGGTTTCCACAACCTGATCCGGGTACCGACCGCCAAAGGCTGGGACTATCAGATCAAGAACATGCCGGTGGTCCAGATCGCAGGCGCCCACATCTGGCGGTTCCCGTTGCTGGAGGAAACCCTGACGCAGGAGATCCTGCCCGGGGTCGAGATGGATATCCTGCCCTCCATCGCCGGCGCCGTGGGCTGCTGGCGCGACTACGCCCAGATCGGCATGCAATTGCGCGTCGGCCAGGGCCTTGGGTCGGATTTCGGCACCTCGCGCATCAGCCCTGGCCTGACCGGTGCGGACGCCTACACGCCGACGCGCAATTTTGTCTGGTACGGCTTCATCGGCGCCGACGGCCAGGCCGTCGCCTGGGACGCCACGCTGGACGGCAACCCCTACCAGTCCGGTCCGCATGTCCCGCGCGAGCCGTTCGTCGGCGAGATGGAGCTGGGTTTCACCGTGATCTATTCCGGCATCCGTTTCAGCTATACCCACGTGCTGCAGACCCAGGAGTTCCGCGGCCAGCGCGGCGGCCTGTTCCAGTTCGGCTCGTTCACGATCGCGGCACGCTTCTAATCGCAGAATAACCACGGCTGCCTGCTGTAAAGCCGAGGCCGAACCGATATAAGCGACTCCGATGGAGCCGCTCATCCTCGACACGCAGCCAGCCCCGGTCCAAACGGCGGAACCGAGCGCGGAACTCCGCGGCGCAGGGGCGCAGCGCGTCATCGTGCTGACCGGCGACTGGATCGCGCGGCAGGGCAATCTGCCGGCCGACAGCGCGGCGGACATACTGAACACCTCCGGCATCGCCGGCATCACCTTCGATGCCACCCGGCTCGGCAATTGGGACAGCGCCCTGTTGGCCTTCGTGTCCGAATTGCGCCGGAATGCGGCTTCGCGCGGCATTTCGGTGGATGAGGCCGCCCTGCCCCAATCCGCCCGCCGGCTGCTCGCGCTGATCCCCGAACAGCGCCCTGCCCCACCCGCGCCGCGCCGCATTCCCCTGCGCACGGCCATCGGCAGGCAATCCCTCGCCGGCTGGGCGGAACTGCGGGAGGTTGCCGCCATGCTGGGCGACGCCATCCTGCGCAGCGGCGCGGCGATCCGCGGGCGGGCGCTCATCCGCCGGGTGGATTTGCTGGACTGCCTGCGCGACGCGGGCGTCTCCGCCTTGCCGATCGTGATCATCGTCAATCTGCTGATGGGCGGCATCCTCGCGTTTGTCGGCGCGGTGCAGCTGCGCCGCTTCGGCGCGGACGTGTATGTCGCGAACCTGGTGGGCATCGCCGTGGTGCGAGAGATCGCGGCCCTGATCACCGCCATCGTCATGTCCGGCCGCACCGGCGGCGCCTATGCCGCGCATATCGCCACGATGCTGGGCAACGAGGAGATCGACGCGCTGCGCGCCGTCGGGGTGAAGCTGTCGGACTACCTGATCCTGCCCCGGGTGGTGGCGCTGACCCTGATGATGCCGCTGCTGTACCTGTATGGTTCGCTGGCCGGGATCTTCGGCGGCTTCCTGGTCGCCATCGCCATGCTGCACCTGGCGCCGCTTACCTTCGTGGACCATGTGCAATACGCCGTGACCATGTCGCAGGTCTTCTTCGGCCTGTCGAAAAGCGTCGCCTTCGGCCTGCTGATCGCCATCACCGGCTGCCGCATCGGGTTGCGCGCCGGGCGCAGCGCCGCCGATGTCGGCCGCGCCGCCACCAGCGCCGTGGTGGCGGGCATCGTCGGCGTCATCGCGCTCGACGCCGTGTTCGCCGTCTGCGCCAACGCCCTCAACTTTTGATGCTCCTCTCCCCCGGCACGGCGCAGGAACGGAAGATCGAGGCGGAAGGCCTGGCCTTCGGCTACGGTGCCACCCCGATCCAGCACGACGTGACGTTCTCCATCGCCACCGGCTCGATCTTCGCCATCATGGGCGGCAGCGGCTGCGGCAAGAGCACGCTGATGAAGGCGATGATCGGCCTGCTGCGCCCCAGCGCCGGCACAGTGCAGATCCGCGGCGAGGATTACTGGGCCGCCAGCGAGGAGCGCCGTGGCGAAATCGGCCGCCGCTGCGGCGTGCTGTTCCAGGCCGGCGCGCTGTGGAGCTCGATGAGCATCGCCGAGAATGTCGCCCTGCCGATGCGCATGTTCACCGATCTCGACAATTCCAGCATCGACCGTCTGGTTCGCATCAAGCTCGACCTGGTCGGCCTGGACGCCGATGGCAGCGTGATGCCGTCCGACCTCAGCGGTGGCATGCGCAAGCGCGTCGGCCTCGCCCGCGCGCTGGCACTCGATCCCGATATCATCTTTCTCGACGAGCCGTCGGCCGGCCTCGACCCGATCAGCGCGCGGCGGCTGGATGACCTGATCCTCGACCTGCGCGACGGCTTCGGCACCACCGTGGTCATGGTCAGCCATGAACTGCCCAGCCTGTTCGCCATCTGCGACGATGGCATCTTCCTGGACGCCGAAACCCACACCCCGATCGCCCACGGCTCGCCAAGGGAACTGCGCGACACTTGCAGCAATCCCACCGTCCACGCCTTTATGAACCGCGAAAATCCGGCTACCCAACCCGCACCCAATCCCGCTACCGATCCCGCTATCAATCCCAGGGGCGACAGCCCCAGGGCTGGCGATGGAGCCCAAAGATGAAAGCCAATCCCGCCGTTGTCGGCGGTTTCGTGCTGGGCGGCCTCACGCTCGCGGTGCTTGCCATCCTGTTCTTTGGCGGCATGCGCCTGTTCACCCCCATGTTGCGGGCGGTGATATTCTTCCCCAGCTCGGTTGCCGGGCTTTCCGTCGGCTCTCCCGTTACCTTTCGCGGCGTGCAGGTGGGGTCGGTGCGCAAGATCGCGCTGCGGCTGAACGTCGCGGATCGGACCTCCACCATCCCCACCTATATCGAACTCGATTCCGATCGCATCTCCTGGCAGGAAACGCCGCAATCGGGAACCGACGCGTCAGCCGAAACCGGGATTCCCGGTCTGGTCCACGCCGGGCTGCGTGCGACGCTCAGCACGCCCAGCCTGGTCACCGGCCAGCTCGGCATCGATCTGGACTTCCGGCCGGACACGCCGATCCCGCCACCCGGGCCGGACCTCGGCCTGCCGGAAATCCCATCGATCCCGTCCGTATTCCAGAACCTCAAGGACAAGCTCACCCAGCTGCCGCTGAGCGAACTGGTGGACGACATGCGCACGACCCTCGCCCATATCCAGACCGTCGCCGACACCGTCAACGCCCAGGTGGGCCCCCTCTCCGAGAGCGTGCGGCAGACCTCCGACAGCGCCCGGCAGATCGCCGACGCGGCGCGCGAGACGGTGCAGGCCTCCACCGAGGCGGTGCAGAAACTCAGCGCCGACGCCGGCCGCACGCTCGGCAACATCAACCAGTTGGCGATCGACAGCCGCCAGCAGGTGGTGGTCAACGGGCGCGAACTGCAGCTCGTGCTGGCCTCCGCCGAGCGCACCGCGAAATCCGCCGAGACGCTGATGGCCTCGTTCAACAGCATCGCGGCCCCCCGCTCGGAAATGCGCGGCAACCTGGAAGCCGCGTTGCGGGATCTGGCCGACAGCGCCAGTTCGCTGCGCAGCTTCTCGCGCGAGCTGGAACGCAACCCCGTCGGCGCGCTGAGAGGTCGTTGATCGCCATGAAATCCTGGAAGGGCCTGCTGCTGATCCTGCTGCTCGCCGGCTGCACCACGTGGCCGGACCAGCAGATCTATGTACTCGGCGCACCGGGCGAGCCCGCGGCCGGGGTGCGCGACGACACCGGGCGCAGGGTGATCGAGGTCAAGCGCGTGCTGGTCCCCGATTATCTGGACAGTACCGACATTACGCTGCGCACCGGCGCCAACGAACTGACGCCCAGCCGGACCGGGGTGTGGGGCGAGCGGCTGTCGATCGGCATCACCCAGGCGCTGGCCGGCGCGCTGGCCAGGCGCGTGCCGTCGGCCGTCGTGGTGGCCCGGCCGCCGGTCGCCAGGCCGGCTGTTCAGGTGCTGGTGGATGTCAGCGGCCTGCGGGCGACCGCCGGCGGGGAGGCCGTGCTGACCGCGCATTGGACCGTTCTGCGCCTCAGCGGGGCCGCCGCGCCACGGACCGCCACCAGCGCCCAGGGTAGCTTCCTCGCGCATGGGGAAGGCTCGGGCGACGCCGCCGTGGTCGCGGCGATCGGCAGCGTGATCGACCAGCTCGCCGACCGAATCGCGGTCAGCGTTCAGTAGCGCCTATCAGTTGCGCGGCAGGCGGGCGTGCGTCGGTGCGTCCGGGTTCTGCGCGCGGTGGCGCAGCAGGTGGTCGGCCAGCACCAGGGCCAGCATCGCCTCGCCGACCGGCACGGCGCGGATGCCGACGCAGGGGTCGTGGCGGCCCTTGGTCATCACCTCCACCTCCGCCCCCGCCCGGTCCACCGCGCGGCGCGGCGTCAGGATGGAGCTGGTCGGCTTGACGGCGAAGCGGGCGACGACCGGCTGGCCGGTGGAGATGCCGCCCAGGACGCCGCCGGCATGGTTGGCGAGGAATTCGACTTCACCATCCCGCATCCGCATCTCGTCGGCGTTCTGTTCGCCGGTCAGCGTGGCGGCGTCGAAGCCCTCGCCGATCTCCACGCCCTTCACGGCGTTGATCGACATCAGCGCGCCGGCCAGGTCGGCGTCCAGCTTGCCGTAGATCGGCGCGCCGAGGCCCGGCGGCACGCCGTCGGCGACCAGTTCGATCACCGCGCCCACCGACGACCCGGCCTTGCGGACGCCGCCCAGATAGGTTTCCCACAGCTCGGCAGTGACGGGGTCCGGGCAGAAGAACGGGTTCTCGGTGACGGTGTCCCAGTCCCAGCGGGACCGGTCGATCCGGTGCGGCCCGATCTGCACCAGGGCGCCTCGGATGCGCATCTGCTCGCCCAGCACCTTGCGCGCGATCGCGCCGGCAGCCACCCGCATCGCCGTCTCGCGCGCCGAGCTTCGCCCGCCGCCGCGATAATCGCGAATGCCGTATTTCAGTTCGTAGGTCAGGTCGGCATGGCCGGGCCGGAAGCGCTGGGCGATGTCGCCGTAATCCTTGGAACGCTGATCGACGTTCTCGATCACCAGCGCGACCGGCGTGCCGGTGGTCATGCCCTCGAATACCCCGGACAGGATCTTTACCGTGTCGGGTTCCTGGCGCTGGGTGGTGAATTTGGACTGGCCGGGCCGGCGGCGGTCCAGCCAGGGCTGGATGTCGGCCTCGGTCAGCGGAATGCGCGGCGGGCAGCCATCGACCACGCAGCCGATCGCCGGGCCGTGGCTTTCGCCCCAGGTGGTGACACGAAACAGATGGCCGAAGCTGTTATGCGACATGCGGCACGCGAACCCTAAACCCGGTCAGCCCTCGCCGGCGGTGGCGATGTCCGGCGCGTTGGGGTTCTTCATCCCCACCACATGGTAGCCGCAATCGACATGGTGCACCTCGCCGGTGACGCCCGAGGCCAGGTCCGACAGCAGATAGAGCCCGGCGCCGCCGACTTCCTCGATGGTGACGTTGCGCTCCATCGGCGCGTTCAACTGGTTCCAGCGCAGGATGTAGCGGAAATCGCCGATCCCGCTGGCCGCCAGCGTCTTGATCGGCCCGGCGCTGATGGCGTTCACCCGGATGCCGTCCGGGCCCAGGTCGGCGGCCATGTAGCGCACGGACGCCTCCAGCGCCGCCTTGGCGATGCCCATCACGTTGTAGTGCGGCACCACCCGTTCGGCGCCCAAATAGGTCAGCGTGAGCAGCGAGCCGCCGCGCTTCATCATCGGCACCGCGCGCTGGCACACCGCGGGGAACGAATAGGCCGAGATGTCCAGCGCCTGCAGGAATACGTCCCGCGGCGTGTCCAGGAACCGGCCGCGCAGATAGGCCTTGTCGGCGAACCCGATCGCATGGACCAGGAAATCGAGGCCGTCCCATTTCTCCGCCAGCCCGGCGAAGGCGGCATCGATGCTGGCATCGTCGCCGACGTCGCAGGGAAACAGCAGTTCCGAGCCCACGCTTTCCGCCAGCGGGCGCACCCGCCGCTCCAGCGCGTCTCCCAGGAAGGTGAAGGCCAGTTCCGCCCCCTGTGCGGCGCAGGCGGCGGCAATGCCCCAGGCGAGCGAGCGGTCGTTGGCCACGCCCATGACCAGACCGCGCCTGCCCTTCAGCAGATTGCCGGTGGCGGGCGCTATCGTGGTGTCGGTATCGGCCATAAGGGAATTCCTCAAACGCGTCGGATCAGGATAGACTAGCCGCGCGTGGTGACACAGGCCGGCGCATCCGGGCAAGAGGCGAAGCGATCGAACGCGAGGCCGGTCTGGTCTGCGTTCCTGGCCGCGTTACACACTGCGCTGTCAAGAAGGATCGATCAATGCCCGTAATCAACAGCCTGGATACCCCGCAGGCTGACCCGTTCATGCTGTTCGATGCCTGGTTCGCGGAGGCCGCCGCCAGCGAGACGACCGACCCCAATGCGATGACGGTCGCCACCGCCACGGCGGATGGAAGGCCGGCGGCGCGCATCCTGCTGCTGAAGGGTCGCGACGACCGTGGGTTCGTGTTCTTCACCAACACCGAAAGCCGCAAGGGCGACGAACTCGCTGCCAATGCCCGCGTGGCATTGCTGTTTCACTGGAAGTCGCTCGGCCGGCAGATCCGGATCGAGGGCCGCGTCGAGCAGGTTACCGACGCGGAGGCGGACGCCTATTACGCCACCCGCCCGCGGGTTTCCCGCCTCGGCGCCTGGGCGTCGCGCCAGTCCCGCCCGCTCGGCGCGCGCGACGAACTGGAAGCGCGCGTGGCGGAGTTCGACGCCCAATATCCCGGCGAGGCGGTGCCGCGCCCGCCGCATTGGAGCGGCTATCGCTGCCTGCCGGAGTATTTCGAGTTCTGGCAGGACCGGCCGTTCCGGCTGCACGACCGGATCACCTACACGCCGGACGAGCGAGGTTGGAGTATTGGGCGGCTGTACCCCTAAGCGCGTGGCTGTTCCCGGCGCGCAGCAGGAGGTTGCCGCTTTTCTCACCGGGCTGGCGGGCTCGGCGCCGGTGGAGACGCATATCTCGCTGGTGTTCCTCGGCGCGGACACCGTCTGGAAGCTGAAGAAGGCGGTGGCGCTGTCGTTCCTGGATTTCTCCACGCTGGCGGCGCGGCGGCGGTTCTGCCTGCGCGAACTGGCGCTGAACGCGCCGGCACGCGCCCGGCCTGTATCGCGACGTGGTGCCGGTTGTTCGCGGCGCGGACGGCAGGCTGGCGCTGGGCGGCATGGCCGACGAGGGCCGCGCCGTGGATTGGGTGCTGCGCATGGCGCGCGTTCCGGCTGGGGATTTCCTGGACGAGATCGCCGCGCGCGGCGGGCTCGATCCGGCGCTGCTGGACAGCCTGGCCGACACCGTCGCGGCCTATCACCACGCCCTGCCGCCGGCCGGGGTGCCGGCACCGGCCGCGGCCATGCGCCGGGTGATCGACGGCAATCTGCTCGCTGCCCGGAACGCCGGGCTGGATCCGTCGGCACTGGATAGCTGGCATGAGGGGATCGTCCAGGCGTTGGAGCGCAACGCCGCCTGGTTCGACCGGCGCGGCGGCGAGGGGTTCATCCGGCGCGGCCACGGCGATCTGCATCTGGGCAATCTATGCCTCTGGCAGGGGCGTCCGGTTCCGTTCGACGCGCTGGAATTCGACGAGGACCTGGCTACCATCGACCTCGGCTACGACCTCGCCTTCCTGCTGATGGATCTGGAGCACTCGGTCGGCCGGCCCGCCGCCAACCGGGTGCTGAACCGCTATATCGCCCGCACCGGCGATGTGGGGCTGCTGCGCGGCCTGCCGGTGTTCCTGTCGAGCCGCGCGCTGATCCGCGCCCATGTGGAGGCCACGCGCGGCAACCCCGGTCCCTCCCGGACCTATCTCGCCGCGGCCATCGACTATCTGCGGCCTGCCACCCCGCTCATCGTCGCCGTCGGCGGCTTGCAGGGGACCGGCAAGTCCACCCTGGCGCGCGCCCTGGCCCCGGGGCTCGGCCCCGCCCCCGGCGCGCTGATCCCGCGCAGCGACGAGATCCGCAAGCGGCTGCACGGCGTCGCCCCCGAAGCGAAACTGCCGCCCGAGGCCTACACCGATGCCGCCAGCGCCCGGGTGTTCGCCGAACTGACCCGCGAGGCCGAAGCCGCCGCGCGCGCCGGCCACGCGGTGATCGCCGACGCCACCTTCATCGACCCGCATCACCGCGCCGCGCTGCGGAATGCCGCCACGGCCGCCGGCGTGCCGTTCCTGGGGCTGTGGCTGGAAGCCCCGCTCGATGTGCTCGCCGCCCGCATCGCCGGGCGCAGCAACGATGCCTCCGACGCCACGCTCGCCGTGCTCGAAGCCGCCGCCCGCTCGCCGGACGCGCGGGCCGGCGACTGGACCGCGATCCCCGCGACCGATCGCGACACCGCGCTGGCCGCCGCACGCAAGGCTGTCATGTCGGTGCTGCCTATGTGCTAGACTGCCCGCGCTCCGCACGCGCGACGACGGGCTGACCAACCACGAGACCGACAACCAAGGAGCCTGACCATGGCCATCCGCAAAATCCTGCTGCCGTTGACCGGAACCGCCGCCGGCAAATCCGCGCTGACCACGGCCTTGATGGCCGCGCGCATCTGGAACGCCCACGTCACGGCCTTGCATGTCCGCGTCGACAGCCGCGACGTCGCGCCGCTGGCCGGCGAAGGCCTGTCCGGCGCGATGATCGAGGAAATGATGAGCGCCACGGAAAAGGAAAGCGGCGACCGCGCCAGCGCCGTGCGCGCCATGTTCGAGCACTTCGTCGCCGCCCAGCACGTGATCGTCGCCGAGGCGCGGCCGAACGCCGGCACCGCCACCGCCAGCTTCGCCTCCGTCATCGGCCGCGAGGAAGACCTGGTTGCCCAGCAGGCGCGCCTGGCCGACCTGACCGTGGTGCCGCACCCCGAAGCCGGCGAGGACGTGTCGTCCTCCGACGCGCTGCACGCGGTGCTGTTCGACAGCGGCCGACCGGTGCTGATCGCGCCGCAAACCGCGCCCACGACCATCGGCACACGCGTCTGCCTGGGCTGGAACGGCACCGCCAAATCGGCCGCCGCCGTGCTCGCCGCCCTGCCCTGGCTGCAACAGGCCCAGGCCGTGCGCATCCTGTTCGCCGAAGGCTATCAGCGCCGTGGTCCCGGCGCGCAGGACCTGGCCGCCTACCTGGCGCTGCACGGTGTGCACGCGGAACCCGTCACCTTCCACAACGCCGGCAGCTCCGTCGGCGCCGGAATGCTGGCGGTGGCCAAGGATTTCGGCTGCGACCTGCTGGCGATGGGCGCCTACTCGCACTCCCGCCTGCGCCAGCTCATCCTCGGCGGCGTCACCCGCCACGTGCTCGAACACGCCACCATCCCCGTGATGATGTGCCGCTGACGGTTGTTGGTGGCTGGCTGTAGGAAGGCAAGGCTGGGGCTCTGCCCCAGACCCCGGAAGGGGACGTCGTCCCCTTCACCCTTTACTGGTTTGTTGGGAAAGGGGGCGGGCCAAAGCCCATCAACGGCTGCGTTGGTTTCAGCCCCCTTTCCCAACAAACCAAACTAAAAGGGTCAAGGGAACGAGTTCCCTTGCGGGGCTTGGGGCAGAGCCCCAATCTTGCCTTCCTACCGGCAGCCGCCAAACACCATCAGCGTCACTTCTTCTCGGCGGCGACGTGGTGGTAGCCGCGGCCGTAGTAGATCAGGCCTTCGTGGGCGTCGCCGGTGCGGATGGCCTCCACGGTGCAGAAGAACACCGTGTGGGTGCCGACTTCCGCCTGGTCGGTGATGGTGCAGTCGAAGGCCACCACGGCTTCGTCCAGCACCGGCGAGCCGGTTTCCAGAGTGTGCCAGGTATGCCCTTCGAAGCGGCCTTCCATCGTGTGCTCGGTCATTCCCGCGAACACCGGGGAGAGGTCTTTCTGCGCGGGGGTCAGCGTGTTCACGCACAGGACGCCGTTCGCCTTCAGCGGCGGGTAGGAATCGTTCGTGCGGTTGGCGCAGACCAGCAGCGTGGGCGGCGTGTCGGTGACGCTGCACACGGCGGAGGCGGTGAAGCCGGCGCGTCCGCCGGGTCCGTCGGTGGTGATCACGTTCACGGCCGCGCCCAGGCGGGACATGGCATCTCGATAAGCGGCTTGATTGACGGGCACGGCTTCCCCCGGGGTTTGTCTCTGAGCCGCCAGTATGGCGCAGCCAGGGCGGTAGCGGGAGGGGTGCCGCCGGTCCCCCCTTTTCATCCGGCCCGCGCTGCGTCCATGCTGCAATGCATTATAATCAAGGAGGCCCGTGATGGATGATTTCCTGGCACGCACGGAGGCGATGATCGCCGCCTGGCATGGGGTGAAGGCGCCCAACGACGCCGGAAGGCGCATGGCGGCCGATCTCGTCAGCACCATCCGCGCGTTCGAGAAGCTGCGCGGCACGATGCGCTTCGAGGACGAACCATCGACATTCGAACTGGCATTGCAGCAGACCAAGGAGCCCTTGGCATGACGGGACTTGCGGAGCTGTCGCTGACGGCGGCGGCCGAGGCCGTTGCGTCCGGCCAGGCCACGTCGCGCGAGTTGCTCGATGCGTGCTGGAAGAATATCGAGCAGGCCAATCCGGCGGTGAACGCGACCATCTGGCTGGACCGCGAGCAGGCGGAACGTGACGCCGCCGCGGCGGATGCGGCGGTGCGGGCGAAGGCGCCGCTCGGCAGGCTGCATGGCGTGCCGATGGCACACAAGGACATGTACTATCAGGCCGGCCGGCCCTGCACCTGCGGCTCGAAGATCCGGCGCGACTTCGTGCCGGACTATACGTCCACGGCGATCGCCAGGCTGCACGCGGCCGGCGCCTATGCGTTCGGCGGGCTCAATCTGGCCGAGTTCGCCCAGGCGCCGACGGGGCACAACGTGCATTTCGGCGACTGCCATAATCCGTGGAGCCTGGCGTATATTCCCGGCGGGTCGTCCTCGGGTTCCGGCGCGGCGGTCGCTTCGCGCATGACCTATGGCGCGCTGGGCTCGGACACCGGCGGATCGATCCGCCTGCCGGCTTCGTGTTGCGGGGTGACGGGGATCAAGCCGACGCAGACGCGCGTCAGCCGCTACGGCGCCATGCCGCTGTCGTTCACGCATGACAATGTCGGCCCCCTCGCCCGCACCGCGCGCGACTGCGCCCGGCTGCTCGGCGTGATCGCCGGGCATGACCCGAACGACGCCACCAGTTCGCGCGAACCGGTGCCGGATTACGAGGCGATGCTGGACGGCGACATACGCGGCCTGCGCATCGGCATCGCCACCACCTGGTTCCTGGAAGACGCCGCGCCGGAGGTTGTCGCGGCGATCGAGCGGGCGTGCGCGGTGCTGGCGGCGCGCGGTGCCGTGGTCAGCCATATCCCGTTGCCGCTGATGGACGCGGTGGGCGCCTATGGCTCGATCGTTTCGCGGGTGGAGGCGGCCGCCATCCATTCCGAATGGATGCGCGAGCGGCCAGGCGACTACGCGCCGTTCCTGGCCGGGCGGATGTATCCCGGCTTCGCCATTCCCGCTTCCTATTACGTGGAAACGCTGGCGCGGCGCGGGCCGATCCTGAAGGCGTTCTGCGCCGAGGTTTTCGCCAAGGTGGACGTGATCGCCACGCCGACGATCCCGACCGTGCTGCCGACGCTGGCGGAGACCGACATCGATCATGGTCCGCCAGGCACGGAGAAGAAGTTTCTCGCGGTATCGGTGAATTGCCGGCCGTTCAACTATCTCGGCCTGCCGGCGGTCAGTGTTCCCTGCGGCTTCGATCCGAACGGCCTGCCGATCGGCTTTCAGCTCGCCGGGCGGCCGTTCGCCGAGGGGCGCATCCTGAAGGTGGCCGACGCCTATCAGCGCGATACCGACTTCCACACGCTGCTTCCCCCGGTGTTGAAACCATGAGCCTTCCCAAGGTTGCCTTCATCGGCACCGGCGGCACGATCGCCTCGATCGGCACCGGGCCGCTGGACATCCAGAATTACGGCGCCACCGGCAACGTGATGCAGGCGGACGGAATTCTTGCCCGATTTCCAGAAACCGCCGCGGTGGCCGATGTGTTCGCGGTGCCGTATCGCAACGTGCCCAGTCCGCAGATCGGCTTTGCCGACTGGAAGGTGCTGCGCGAAACCTGCCACCGGCTGGAGCGGGAGCAGCCGGACCTTGCCGGGATCGTGATCGGGCATGGCACCGCGACGCTGGAGGAAACGGCCTATTTTCTGAACCTGACTTTGCGCACGCAGGTCCCGGTAGTGATCGTGGGGGCGCAGCGGCCGTCGAGCGCCCTGTCCACCGATGCCGGGCTCAATCTGGTCAATGCCATCCGCGTCGCCGGCGACCCGGCTTCGCGCGGCTTGGGCGTGCTGGTGGTGCTGAACGACGAGATCCATCCGGCGCGCGACGTGACGAAGACCTCCACCGCGCGGATGCAGACGTTCCGGGCCGCCGATTTCGGCGCGCTCGGGCATGTCGACAGCGACGCGGTGGCCTATTACCGCCACCCGCTGCGCCGGCACGCGCCCGACACCGAGTTCGACATCGACGGTCTGGCCGCCCTGCCCCGGGTCGACATCGCCCTGTCGCACACCGATGCCGACGGCACCGCGATCCGCGCCTTCATCAACGCCGGCGCGCGCGGCATCGTCTCGGCCGGTTTCGCGCCGGGCATGGGGACGCCGGCGGAAACCGAGGCGCTGCGCGAGGCGGTGGCCGCCGGCATCATCGTCGTGCAGAGCACCCGCGCCGGGAGCGGGCGGGTGTATCCCGGCACCAGGCTGCGTGATTTCGGCTTCCTGGTCGCCGACAATCTGCTGCCGCAGAAGGCGCGGCTGCTGCTGGCGCTGGCCCTGACCCGCAGTTCGGACCCGGCCGAGATCCAGCGTATGTTCCGGACCTACTGAGACCGGCGATGGACATCTACCATATCTGGTGCGACCTGCAGCCCGGCGTCGGCGACCTTGATTTCAGCGGCAAGGCCGATGCCTGGCTCGGGCATCTGCGCGCGGACGGGTTGATCGAGGGCTGGCGCCTGACGCGGCGCAAGCTGGGGCTGTCGCCGACGGGGATGGGCGAGTTTCACATCATGATCGAGGTGCGGAACCTGGCGCAGCTGGAAGACGCGTTCCAGCGCGCCGCCGGCCGGGCCGAGCCGGCGGAGGGGTTTCATTTCGGCGTGAACTCGTTGGTCCGCAATGCCGTGTTCGCGTTGTATCGGGATTTTCCCGATCCCGTGCGGCAGAGCGGGGAGGAACGGTTCTAGACTGCCCGCCACCTACGGCGTGAGCACGAGCGGGCCGGGAGCCTGGCGTGCCTCCAGCGCCTCGTGCGCGGCGGCGGCTGCCGCGAGCGGGTAGGTTGTTCCGGGCTCCGCGGTCAGCACGCCGCGGGCGATGGCGTCGAACAGGGCGGCGGCCATGCGCTCCAGCGCCGGGCGTTGCGCGAAGTAGTGGAACACGATCGGCCGGGTGAGGCTGTTGGACCGGGCGGCGAGCATGGACACCTCGAACGGTTCGACGCTGCCCGACGACTGGCCGAAATTGACCAGGTGACCGCGAATGGCCAGGCAGTCGAGAGAGCCGAGGAAGGTATCCTTACCAACCGAATCATACGCCACGTCCACGCCACGGCCACCGGTGATCTCGCGCACCCGTTCGACGAAATTCTCCTGGCGGTACAGGATCGTGTGCTCGCAGCCCATGCGGCGCGCCAGGGCTGCCTTGGTCTCGCTGCCGGCGGTGCCGATGACGGTGGCGCCGAGATGGCTTGCCCATTGGCACAGCAGGCGGCCGACCCCGCCGGCGGCGGCGTGCACCAGGATCGTTTGCCCTGGCTTTACGGCATGCACCTGGCGCACCAGCATTTCAGCGGTCAGGCCTTTCAGCAACACCGTGGCCGCCATCTGGTCGTCGATTTCGGGCGGAAGCCGGATCGCCAGATCCGCCGGCAGAATGCGGTCCGACGCATAGGCGCCATAGCGCGCCGTGACATAGGCGATGCGATCGCCAACGGCGAAGCCGGTCACATCGGGGCCGAGCGCCTCGACGACGCCGGCGGCCTCGATGCCGGGAATGCCCGGCAGGGCGAGGGTTCGGTAGAGGCCGGTGCGCACATAGACATCGTGGAAGTTCACCCCGATGGCGGTCTGGCGGATGCGCAGTTCCCCCGGGCCGGGGTCGCCGACCGCGACCGTCTCCAGCCGCAGGGCCTCCGGGCCGCCGAATTCACGCAGAAGAATGGCTTGCGTCACAGGCGTCTCCTTCCCGGGGAATTTGGTACCCCCTACAAGATCGGGATGATATTTGCGTGACAATAGCCGACGCGAAAATCCATCGATATTGCGAAAAGCCCGGGCAAAGCCTTGCCGTAGGCTGGCGTGATTGCCCAGAAATCCGCTCCGCGGCATCATAATCCCCTGGAAATGGCGCAAGGCCCGGCTGCACGCAGCAGCGAAACCTGCTATGGGTCCGCCCGGTGGCGGAACGCGACGCTGATCTGGGTCAATGCGGCATCGGGTTATAGCGGGTCTTTGGCACCGGCTTTCCGATCGGCCCTTATCATGTCGCCGCCCTGGCTGGGGCGCCGCCCTGCTTGGCGTCAGCGCAACGAACCCATAATCGAGAGAAACCCACATGACCGCCTGGACCGGATTTGGCCCTCTGCAGCAATACTGGCTCGATGCCTGCCAGCGCTCGGTCCTGTTCCTGGACGTGCTGCGCGAGCGGGGGAACATTTATCACGAGCACAACGCCAAAAAGGCGCCGCACGTGCTGGACTATGGCGCGGAAGTGGTGCTGGACGGGCGCAAGCTGGCGCGGCCGGTGAACTACGCCCTGGTGCGCATCCTGCCGCCCGAGGGGGTGAATACCGACCCTGCCAAGCCGCCGTTCATCGTGGTCGACCCGCGGGCCGGCCACGGGCCGGGCATCGGCGGGATGAAGCAGGAAAGCGAGATCGGCGTGGCGCTGGCGGCCGGGCATCCCTGCTACTTCGTCGGCTTCCTGACCGAGCCGATGCCCGGCCAGACGATCGAGGATGTCTGCCGCGCGGAGGCCGAATTCGTCGAGGCCGTCGCCGCGCGCCATCCGCAGGCCGAGGGCAAGCCGGTGATCATCGCCAACTGCCAGGCCGGCTGGCAGATCATGATGATGGCGGCCATCCGCCCCGAATTGACCGGGCCGATCCTGCTGGCGGGATCGCCGCTGTCCTACTGGGCCGGGGTGCGGGGCAAGAACCCGTTGCGCTATCTGGGCGGCGTGCTCGGCGGCACCTGGATGACGGCGCTGGCCGGCGACCTGGGCCACGGCATCTTCGACGGGGCCAGCCTGGTGGCCAATTTCGAATCGATGAACCCGGCCAACACCTATTGGCAGAAGGCCTACGGCGTCTATTCGAAGGTCGACACCGAGGCCGCGCGGTTCCTGGATTTCGAGACCTGGTGGGGCAGCCCGGTGCTGCTGAACGCCGGGGAGATGCAGTGGATCGCCGACAATCTGTTCGTCGGCAACAAGCTCGCCGCCGGCGAGATCCGCACGTCCGAGGGGGTGCGCGTCGATCTGCGCAACATCCGGGCCCCGATCATCGTGTTCTGCTCCTGGGGCGACAACATCACGCCGCCGCAGCAGGCGCTCGGCTGGGTCACCGATCTGTATGACCACGAGAGCGAGATCGTCGCGAACGGCCAGACCATCGTCTATACGATGCACGAGTCGATCGGCCATCTCGGCATCTTCGTCTCCGGCAAGGTCGCCACGAAGGAGCACGGCGAGTTTGCCGCCTGCATGGACATGATCGACCTTATGCCGCCCGGGCTGTACGAGGCGGTGATCACCGAGGTCGCCGAGGACACCGAGAACCCGGAGCTTATCCAGGGCCGCTATCTGTTCCGGCTGGAAGCCCGCACGCTGGATCACATCCGCGCGCTGGGCGCCAACGACGCGGAGGACGATCTGCGCTTCGCCACGGCGGCGCGGGTGTCGGAGATCAACAAGGGCCTGTACCGCACGCTGGTCGCGCCGGCGGTGAAGGCGATCGGCACGGAACCGGTGGCGGAGGCGATGCGCCAGATGCATCCGAACCGGCTGCGCTTCGCGGCGTTCTCGGACCGGAACCCGATGATGCGCCCGGTGAAGGAAATGGCGGAGGCCGCCCGCGCGTCGCGCAAGGAGGTGGCGGCGGACAACCCGTGGCTCGGCATGGAAAAGGCCATGTCGGCCTGGATCACGATGGGCCTGGAGGCCTACGGCAACACGCGCGATACGATGACCGAGGCGATGTTCCTGAGCACCTACGGCTCGCCGCTGTTGCAGGCGATGGTCGGGCTCGGCCGGCAGGACGGCGCCCAGCGGCCGCATATCGAGCGCGATCTTGCCCGCGAGGCGACCGCGGCGCGGCTGCGCTCCGAGCTGGCGACCCGCTTCGCGGAAGGCGGCCTGGTGCATGCCCTGCTGCGGGCGCTGCTGTATGTGCGGCTTGCCGACGGCAGCGCGGATGAACGCAGCTTCGCGATGCTGAAGGCGGTGCGCGCCGCCCAGCCGGAAGACCGGCGGCTGCCGCTGCGGCAGATCAAGGAAATCATGAAGCAGCAATTCCTGCTGCTGCGGACGGACGAGAAGCGCGCCATCCAGACGCTGCCCGCCTTGCTGCCGCCGGGCCAGGGGGAGCGTCAGGCCGTGCTGGAGGCCCTGCGCCGCGTCGTGGCCGCTCCCGGCGCCCTGTCGGAAGAAGCTCGCCGCCGCCTCGGCGAGGTGGAGGCGCTGTTCAACGTCAAGGCGATCGCACGCGCCAAGGAGCCGACCCCCCATGCCTGACATCACCCGGCACGACGACCGCCCGCATGAGAAATACGACCTGCTGATCCAGACGGCGAAAAGCCGCCCGCCGGTGACAACCGCCATCGCGCATCCCTGCGACGACGTGTCGCTGGAAAGCGCCATCGAGGCGGCGAAGCTTGGGCTGATCGTGCCGATCCTGGTCGGCCCGCCGGCGCGCATCCGCGCCGTGGCCGAGCGCGGCGGGTTCGATATCGGCGGGTTGGAGATCGTGGCATCCGAGCACAGCCACGATTCCGCCGCGAAGGCGGTGGAGCTGGTGCGCTGCGGCCGGGCCGAGGCGCTGATGAAGGGCAGCCTGCACACCGACGAACTGATGGGCGCGGTGGTTGCGCGCGATACCGGCATCCGCACCGCGCGGCGGCTGAGCCATTGTTTCATCATGGACGTGCCGGGCCATCCCGATGCGCTGATCATCACCGATGCCGCGGTGAACATCGTGCCGACGCTGGAGGACAAGGTCGATATCGTGCAGAACGCGATCGACCTGGCGCACGCGATGGGCATCGACGAGGTGCGGGTGGCGATCCTGAGCGCGATGGAAACCGTCAATCCCAAGGTGATGTCCACGGTCGAGGCGGCTGCTCTGTGCAAGATGGCCGATCGCGGACAGATCACCGGCGCGGTGCTGGACGGGCCGCTGGCGCTGGACAACGCGATCAGCCCCGCGGCGGCGGCGATCAAGAACATCGTCTCCCCGGTCGCGGGCCGGGCGAACGTGCTGGTGGTGCCGGACCTGGAGGCCGGCAACATGCTGGCGAAGAGCCTGTCGTTCCTGGCCGGCGCCGATGCCGCGGGCATCGTGCTCGGCGCGCGCGTGCCGATCATCCTGACCAGCCGGGCGGACAGCCTGCTCACCCGCCTCGCCTCCTGCGCCGTCGCCGTGCATGGTCGCGGCCGCGCGCCGCGCCAGCACCACCGCCGCCATCCGTTGAAGGAAATACCATGACCGAACCCCTCCGACCGATCCTGGCCGGCAAGAAGGCGCTGGTGGTCGGCGTCGCCAACGACCAGTCGATCGCCTATGGCTGCGCCAAGGCTTTTCGCGACGTTGGCGCGGACCTGGCGATCACCTGGCTGAACGAACGCGCGCGCCCGCATGTGGAACCGCTGGCGCGGGAACTCGAGGCACAGATCACCGCCGCGCTCGATGTCTCGGTTGCCGGCGAACTGGAAGCGGTGTTCGACCAGATCCGCACGCAATGGGGCAGCCTGGATGTGCTGGTGCATTCGATCGCCTTCGCGCCGAAGGAGGATCTGCAAGGCGGGCTGCTGAATTCCTCGGCCGAGGGGTTCGCCAAGGCGATGGACGTTTCCTGCCACTCGTTCATCCGCATGGCCAGGCTGGCCGCGCCGCTGATGCGCGATGGCGGGACGATGTTCGCGATGAGCTATTACGGCGCCAACCGGGTGGTGCCGAACTACAACCTGATGGGGCCGGTGAAGGCCGCGCTGGAAGCGTCGTGCCGGTATCTGGCCTATGAGCTCGGCCCGCAGGGCATCCGCGTGCATGCGATTTCTCCCGGCCCGCTGAAGACCCGAGCGGCGTCCGGGCTGAAGGATTTCGAGCTGCTGCTGAACGAGGCCGCCGAAAAGGCGCCACTCGGCGAACTGGTGGACATCATGGATGTCGGTTACACCTGCGCCTATCTCGCGACGCCGTTCGCGCGGCGCATCACTGGCGGCACGGTGTATGTGGATGGCGGGACGAACATCGTCGCCTGACGGCAACGGCCGACGGCAACGGCTACGACAAGGAAAGTTTCACATGCCAGGCCTGATCGCCGTTCTCAACGCCGGATCGTCCAGCATCAAGTTCGCGATCTACGACATGGCCGGAGCAAGCGGGTCCGAGGCGATCCTGTTCCGCGGCAAGCTGGAGGAGATCGGCCTGAGGTCGCATCTGCGGATCGCCAATGCCGAGGGGGAAACCGTGACGGACCGGCACTGGCCGGACGGCGGGCTGGATCACCAGGCGGCGACGCGGGAGATCCTGCAGACGGTGATCGGGCTGCTGGACGGAAGGCAGGTGATGGCGATCGGCCATCGCGTGGTGCATGGCGGCACGCTGTATTCCGCGCCGACCCGGATCGACGGCGGCGTGATGGCGGCGCTGCGGCGGTTCATTCCGCTGGCGCCGTTGCACCAGCCGCATAACCTGGCGCCGATCCAGGCGATCGCCGAGGCGGCGCCGCATCTGCCGCAGGTTGCCTGTTTCGACACCGCCTTTCATCGCGGCCAGGAGCCATGTGGCCCAGGCCTTCGCCCTGCCGCGGCGCTTCGCGGACGAGGGTGTGCGGCGCTATGGCTTCCACGGCCTGTCCTATGAATTCGTCGCTTCCCGCATGCGGGAACTCGCGCCCGACCTGGCGGGGAAGCGCCTGGTCATCGCCCATCTCGGCAATGGCGCCAGTCTTTGCGCCGTGCACGAGGGGCGCAGCGTGGCGAGCACCATGGGCTTCACCGCGCTGGAAGGCCTGATGATGGGCACGCGCTGCGGGGCGCTGGATCCGGGCGTGCTGCTGTATCTGATGGAGGAGCACAAGATGGACGCGCGCGCCATCGAGGATTTGCTCTACCGGCAGTCCGGGTTGCTCGGCGTGTCCGGCATATCCTCGGACATGCGTACGCTGCGCGCCTCCGTGGAGCCGAGTGCCGCCGAGGCGATCGCTCTGTTCATCTACCGGATCGTCCGCGAGATCGGCTCGCTGGCGGCGGCGCTCGGTGGGCTCGATGCGCTGGTGTTCACCGCCGGCATCGGCGAGAACGATGCGGCGACGCGGGCGGAGGTGTCGGCCGGGTGCGGCTGGCTCGGGCTGCGGCTGGATGCGGCCCGCAACGCCGCGAGCGAGGGGCGGATCAGCGCCGACGGCTCCGCCCTGGCCGCCTGGGTTGTTCCGACCGACGAGGAACGCATGATCGCGCGCCATACGGCCGAGGTGCTGCGCGCCGGCCAGAAGGGCTAGGCCCGCCGCTCCGCGTGTTTGCGCGAAAGACCCAGCCCCTGGCGGTCTTCCTGCGACGCGGCGATCTTGTCCTCGTCATCGAACACCGAGCGCCGGATGCCGGTGTCGAGACGCCCCAGGTACAGGCGCACCGCCTCCTGGCGGTCCGGAGCGGTAAGGCGGTCGCCAAGCCCGGACAGGGCGGCCCGCAGCCGCCTGGCGACCTGCACGGAGGTGACGCCGAACTGGCGGATTTCATCGAAGGAGAGCGCCAGGTAGTCGTTCCAGGTCGGCATCGGCACGATCAGCCGCAGCGCACCTTCCTGGTCCCGCACCCGGCCGATATCGAGGTCCGCCCGCCCCAGCCGGCGCAGCAGATCCTCGATCTGGTCCAGCGCCTGCACCGCCGTCGTCGGGTCGTTCACCGCCGGCGACAGCGCCCGGATGGCGATATCCACCAGCAGCCGCAGGGCGTATTTCGGGTCCTGTTCATAGGTGCGCGAGTCCGAGAGATGGACGGATCGCAGCAGCACGTCCTCCGGCAGTTGGCGCGAGGCGCCGTGCAGGCGCAGCAGGACCGAGCCGTCCAGCAGCGTGTCGCCGACCGCGCTTTCGATCGCAATCACCCCGCCGGCGGATCGCGCGGCCGCGACCAGGGAGGCGATGTCGAACCGGGCGATGGCACGCGGCCGGCCGGAATAGGTCAGCGTCTGCGTTTCCGGTCCCAAGTCCAAGGCCGCGGCCGCGGGCCTGGCCGCGGCGGCCGGCGCGCCGGCTGGCCTTTCGGGGAACATGGTTTGGATGACCGCCCTGCCCTGCGCGCCCACCGTCTGCAGCACGTTCTGGATCTGCAGGTTCTTAAGGCTGCGGATCAGCCGGACGAAGGCCAGCATGCTGACGATCAGCAGCGCGAGCACCAGCGCGGTCGAAACCAGCGGCACCCTGCCGGAACCGTCGCGGTCGGTCCAGCTCAACGCGACCAGGGAGTAGAAGAAGGTCGCAAAGAAGATGCCGAGAGAATGGTACAGCGCGGGATCATCGGCGAACATGGCGACGAGGCGTGGCGAGTAGGCGACCGCGCTGAACTGAACGGTCACGAAGGCAACGGCGAAGACGATGCCGAGCAGCGCCATCATGCCGGAGCACACCGCCGAAAAGGCCGCCAGCGCCGCACCCACCGACATGCCGTGCTGGAAGCCGGGGAGGTATATCGCCTCCAGCCGCGGCAGCGTGAGGCCGACGATCATGCTCAGCACGGTGTAGGCCGCCGGGATCAGCCACAGCGGAATGGTACGGGTCACTTTCATGCGGGCAGGACGCCGATCACGGGCCGTGGCGCACGATCACCGGCCGGGGTGGATCTGGGTGATCTTGGAACCCTCGATCCCCAGCCCCGCCATCAGGCCCTTCTGGCCGAAGGGGATCGCGACGACGTCCTGGGTCAGCGTCGCGCTGGTCATGCTGGCCGCCTTGCCCTGGTCGAGCACGACCACGCTGGGGCCGGTGCCGACGGTCCAACCTCCGCTGGCGTCGAGATATTTCAACGCCGCGTCGTTCATGAAGAACAAGGCGTAGCTGAAGCTCTTGACCCCGGCCTGCAGGCCGTACGACGCCGCCGAGATGTTGTAGTAGGCAACCGGCTTGCCGTCCCTGATCAGCACGCCATCGCCAGTCTGGGCACCGATCATGAAGCCGGCCTTGACGATGCTGGGAAACACCAGGATCGCCTTGGCCCGCTTGGCGAGGTTGTGCGCCCTTGGCTGGGCCGCGTACAGGCCGCGCAGCGCGTGATCGGCATCGCGGTCGATCTTGCGGGCGGAAGCGGCCAGCGCGGAACCCGGCGCCATGGCCGCCACACCGGCTGCCGCGCTCAGCGCGGCAAGCACGCGGCGTCGGGTTGGTTGCATGTGCCGTTCCGTCGCGGATAGGGGGAAACCCGTATCGCTCACGGCGCAGTTCACTCCGAGGGCCATGTCAGTTCCGGTACGCGCCGATAGGCATAATCCGGATCCTTGTAGCCGTGGGACTTCTGCCGTTTCGGCAACTCGACCTTTTCCCGAGGCACGTCTTCATACGGAATATGGTGCAGAAGATGCGTGATCACGTTCAACCGCGCCCGCTTCTTGTCGTCGGACGTCACGACTTACCACGGCGCCCAGGACGTATCACTGGCGAGGAACATATCGTCGCGCGCACGGGAATAATCGTACCAGCGGCTGTAGGATTTGAGGTCCATCGGCGACAGTTTCCAGATCTTCCGGCCATCGTTGATGCGTGCGGCCAGCCGCCGCGTCTGTTCTTCCTCCCCCACCTCGAGCCAGTACTTGAGTAGGATGATCCCTGACTCGACGATGGATTTCTCCATCCCCGGAACTGTATCCAGGAACCGCTTGGACTGATTCTCCGTGCAGAACCCCATCACCCGCTCAACCCCGGCGCGGTTGTACCAGCTGCGATCGAAGATCACGATCTCTCCGGCGGCGGGAAGATACGGGACGTAGCGCTGGATATACATCTGCGATTTTTCACGTTCGGTCGGCGCCGGCAGGGCAACGACGCGGAAAACCCGCGGACTGACGCGCTCGGTCATTGCCTTGATGACGCCACCCTTGCCCGCGCCGTCCCGGCCCTCGAACACCACGCAGACCTTGGCGCCGGTATGGACCGCCCATTCCTGCAGCTTGACCAGTTCCACATGCAGCCTGGCCAGCTCGCGTTCATAGGCCTTGCTCTTGAACTTGCCGCTTCCTGGCACGGGCTCCTGCGCCTCGTCGATCGCGGGCCGTTCCAGGTTCTGGTCCGACTTCTTGTCCGACTTCCTCTCCGACTTCTTGTCCGACTTCTTCATGGTCCACCTAAAGTTGCTGCGGCCGCTTGGCGGCGCTGGCCGGGCCGTACCCGAATGTTGCTAAGACTGCGCATCCAGGGTGCTCTTTGGCCAGGAAAAGAACAGCCCGACATCGCCGGGTTTGCCATCCACATAGCTGACGATGCGGGCGGAGAACTTGAAGCCGCCCGGCTCGAGGTTGCGTTTCCAGTAGTCGTAGACCGGGCGAGCGCCGGCCGGCAGGGTTGCCAGCCACGCCGGTTCCTGCGGCTGCGCCGCCTGCTCCTTCTTGTCCGGCTTGTTGATCGGCGGGGCATCGGCGTTGATGATGGCCCGGCCGCTGTCGGTGCAGAAATCGCTCGGGAAGGATGTCAGCAGCAGCTCCGTCTCGCCCCGGTCGAAGGCACGCTTGATGCTGTCCAGCACCGCCTGGACCCGGTCATCGGTCAACTGGAAACTGTCGAGGCGCTTCTTGAACTCGGCGAGTTCTTCCTGCTTCCTGCGCTTCAGTTGCTCTTCCGCGTCCTGCTCGCGCCGGCGTCGCGCGTCGCGCTCCGCGAACAGGCCGGCTACCGAAAAGGGGCTACCCGATGCTTCCGCCATAACCGTTCTCTCCTGTCAAACCCGGCACGTAACGCCGCTTCCGGTTGGTTATTATCATTTCTTCTGCGAGGAACGGTGTTGATTTAGGTCAAACCCGCCCTCTGTCCACATCACCTATCGCTTGCGGCTGCGCATCTGTTCCAGCGCGTGGCCGATCATACGCCGGGGCTCCTCCGTGCGGAAGGATTTGGCGAATATTTCGATCCCGAGCTTCACCGCCGCGCTCGTGGTGCGTTCCTCCCAGCCGGAGATCAATTCCTTCTGCAAGCGCACCGCCTGCGGCCCGGCCTCGACGATCGACGCGGCCAGCCGTTCCACCGCCGCATCCAGTTCCGCCGGCGCCACAAGTTCCTCGATCAGGCCCCAGGCTTCGGCCTTCGCGGCGGAGATGTTTTCCCCGGTCAGCAGCAATTGCCGCGTGCGGCCCCAGCCGATCAGTTGCGGCAGCAGGGCCGCCTCCACCACCGAGGGGATGCCGATCTTCACTTCCGGCATGCCGAACACGGCGTCGTCGGAGGCCACGCGCATGTCGCAGGCGGCGGCCACTTCCAGCCCGGCGCCCAGCACGTAGCCCTGGATGCGCGCGATCACCGGCACCGGGCAGCGGCGCAGGCTGTCGCAGGCCTGGTGCACGCCGGTGATGAAAGCCGCGGCGTTGGATGCGTCCAGCCCGGCGAGGTCGCGCACATCCGCGCCGCCGATGAACGCGCGTTGCCCGGCGCCGCGCAGGATCACCACCCGCAGCCGCTCGTCGCGCGCCAGGCCATCGATCGCCGCCACCAGCGCTGCGGCCACCGGGCGCGACAAGGCGTTCAGCTTGGCCGCGTTGTCGATCGTGACGGTCGCGACGCCGCGCGCGTCCATCGACACGCCTACCCAGTTTTTTTCCGTCATGACGCTTTCCTGTCCCGGTGCTCGTTCCTATCCGCGCGACAGGATCAGCCCGGAAGCTCGATCGATCAATGGCGGGCGGCGAACGCGGCGAGGTTTCAGGCGGCGAACGCCGCGAGGGCTTCCGCGTCGGTCTGGAAGATCGGCATCAGATCGGCAACGCCGGACACCCACAGCACCTTCTCCACTTCGGGGGTCGGGCGCAGCAGCACCATCTTGCCGCCACGGCGCTGGATCGCCTTGGCGCCGATCAGCAGGGTGCGGATGCCGATGGAGGCGAGGAACGGAACCCCCGCCATATCCACGATCAGTGCCTTGTTCGCGCCGGCCAGCACGCTGAACCGCATATCGATCTCGGCCGCGCCGGATATATCCAGCCGGCCGCTCAGAACCGCCTTGACGACGCCGCCATCCAGTTGCTCGACCGTCATATCCATCGATCCAATCTCCCTGTTCGCGGGCCACCAAGCGGCTGTTTGCCCCTGGGGCGCCACGATAATCCACGTTTGAACAAATGTGCCTCCGGCCTTGCCGGCCCCCCTTCCTACACAACCCCGGGCCAGACCGACAGATGGCCACGCACGGTGATCGCCTTTTGGTACCAGCCCGGGGGGATTTCCCTGTCTGTCCTCCGGTAGCATCCTGTCCCGTCCACCGGTATCTTCCCCGGACTTCCGAAGGACCAACCCGCCAGTGGCGTTCCATGATGCAAGTCTGCTGATCGTCGACGACAACGCCGACAACCGCGATGTGCTGGCCCGCCGGCTCAAGCGGCTCGGCTATGCGGATGTGACCTTCGCCGAGGATGGCATCGAGGCCATGGCCGCGATCGAGGCCGGCAGCTTCGACGCCGTGCTGCTGGA
Source organism: uncultured Alphaproteobacteria bacterium (assembly GCA_963839645.1). Taxonomy (GTDB): domain Bacteria; phylum Pseudomonadota; class Alphaproteobacteria; order Acetobacterales; family Acetobacteraceae; genus PALSA-911. The sequence goes on from CAWIVZ010000009.1 coordinate 299,036, forward strand.
CGTGATGATGCCGCGGATGAACGGCATCGAGGTGCTGGAGGCGCTGCGCGACCAGGGCCGGCTCGAGCAGATGCCGGTTATCATGATCTCGGCCTCCACCGAGCTCGATACCGTGGTCCGCTGCATCGAGCTCGGTGCCGAGGACTATCTGCCGAAGCCGTTCAATCCGACCCTGCTGCGTGCGCGCCTCGGCTCGGTGCTGGAGAAGCGCGCGCTGCGGGCCGAACTCCGTCGCCAGTTGGTCCGGCTGGAAAAGGAAATGGCGGAAGCCCGGCACCAGCAGCTCAGCATGGTACCGACCGAATTCCCCCGCTACGAACGCGCGCGCGACGGAAATGTGCGGATCGTGGAAGCCCACGGCGCGATGCACCCGGCGCGCGAGGTTGGCGGCGACCTGTACGACTGCTTCGAGGCCGGGCCCGACACGCTCTGCTTCATAGTCGGCGACGTGTCGGGCAAAGGCATGCCGGCGGCGCTGTTCATGGCCCGCGCCCGCAGCCTGCTGCGCGCCGTCACCCTGCAGTTCGTCGCCGCCACCGGCGCGCCGCCCAGGCCATCCGACCTGCTTTCGGTGGTGAACGAGGAACTGTGCAAGAACAACCCGCTCTGCATGTTCATCACCCTGTTCGTCGGTTTTCTGGACCTGCACACGGGCGCCATCGCCTACGCCAATGCCGGCCATGTCCGCCCCTACGTCCTGCCGGCAAGTGGCGCGGCCTATGAGTTGGACATCCGGCCCGGCATGCCGCTCGGGGTGATGGAGGAGGCGCGCCATGCCGACGCCGCGCTGCGGCTGGAGCGCGGTGAAACCATCGTGGTGATCACCGATGGACTGCCTGACATGTTGAACCCGGAAGGCGCGTTCTATACCCTGGAGCGCGTCCTCGGCGACCTCAACAGCCGCAAGCACGCTTCCGTGGAAGCGCTGATCGGGCACCTGGTGGCGCAGGTGATGCAGCTTTGGCACCGGCACCGAGCAGGCTGACGACGTGACGGTCCTCGCAGTCCGCGTTCTATAGGTCATCCGCCCAGCAGCGCGGCGATCTTGCCGAGCAGCCGAGGCATGTCGACCGGCTTGGTGTCGTAGTCGTTGCAGCCGGCGGCGATGGCCTTTTCCCGGTCGCCGGACATGGCGTGGGCGGTCAGCGCGATCACCGGAATGTTGGCCGTTGCCGGATCGGCGCGCAGGCGGCGGGTGGCTTCCCAGCCGTCGATCACCGGCAGGCTCATGTCCATCAGAATCAGGTCCGGCGCGTCTCCGACGGCCTTGTCGATCCCTTCCTGGCCGTTCGTCGCGATGGTGACGCTGTGGCCGGCGCGGATCAGCCGCCGCGACAGCATGTCGCGGTTCATTTCGTTGTCTTCGACAAGCAGTATGGCGGCCATGACTCGTTCCTAACCTGCCGACAGGTTGCCTGCGGTATGCTCCAGCACGGCGCGGATGGCCTGGCTCAGTTCCATCGAGGCGCTCTGGCCCTTCGTGATGATCTGCCGGGTGATCGCCGCCAGCTGCTGGCGCTCCTCCGGCGTCAGTTGCTTCGAGCTGACGACGATGACCGGAATGGCCGAGCCGCCCGGCAGGCGGCGCAGATTTTCGAGGAACTCGAAACCGTCCATCTCCGGCATGATCAGGTCGAGCAGGATGACGACCGGTGGCGGATTGGCGGCCAGCCAGTCCAGCGCCTCGCGCCCGTTGCCGGCGAGCGCGGCCGGATGGCCCAGCCGGTCCAGCGTGCGCTCGGTCAGTTGCTGCATCGCGGGGTCGTCGTCGACCACCAGAACGGTGCCGGCGTAGTGGCTGCGGCAATGGGCCCGCAGCGCCTCCGCCAGTTCGCCGCGGTCGACCGGCTTGGTCAGGAAGGCGGCGGCGCCCAGCTCGAAGCCCATGCTGCGGTCGCCGACCATGCTGACCAGGATGACCGGGATGGCGCTGAGCGCCGGGTCGCGCTTGATCGTGGTCAGCACCGACCAGCCATCCATCTGCGGCATGAGGATATCCAGCGTGATCGCATCCGGGCGTTCCTGCGCGGGCGATCTCGATCGCTTCCGGGCCGGAGCCGGCGGCGATCACGCGATAGCCCTCACGGATCAGGTGCTCGGTGATGATCCGCCGCGCGGATGGATCGTCATCGACCACCAGCACGCTGGCATGCGCGGCCGGCGCCCCGCGGGCATGGGCGATGCCGGTCAGATCGTGCCTGGCGGCCACGGCTGCCGGGCGAGCGTCGGCGCCAATGCCGGGCCGGGTGGTCTGGGTGATTTCGGTGGGCAATGTCAGCAGGAAAACCGACCCCTGCCCTTCCTCGCTGCTGACCAGGACATCGCCGCCGAGCATGCGCGCGAAGCTGCGGGTGATGGTCAGGCCGAGCCCGGTGCCGCCATAGCGGCGCGTCGTTGAACTGTCCGCCTGGGCGAAGGCCTGGAACAGCTTGTCCATCTGCGCCTTGGTCATGCCGATGCCGGTGTCGGACACCGTGAAATCGATCCATTCCGGTCCCGCGCCCGCAGGCTCCCGGCGGCGCGAGACCTTCAGGGTGATCGTGCCCCGCTCGGTGAACTTGCAGGCGTTACTCAGCAGGTTCAGCAACGACTGCTTCACCTTGGTCAGGTCGGTCATCATCGCGCCGATCTCGGCGGGACAATCGATCGCCAGCCGGTTGGCGTTCCTGGCCGCCAACGGCTCGACCATCATCCGCACATCCTGCACCAGGGCCGGCACGTCGATCCTCTCGATATAGGCCTCCATCCGGCCGGCCTCGATCTTCGACAGGTCCAGTATGTCGTTGATCAGGCCCAGCAGGTGGTTGCCGGCGTTTTCGATCTTCTGCAGGTCCGGCACGATGTCTTCCTGCCCGGCATCCGCCGCATCCTCCTGCAGGATCTGGCTGTAGCCGATGATCGCGTTCAGCGGCGTGCGCAACTCGTGGCTCATGTTGGCCAGGAATTCCGATTTCACCTGGTTGGCGCGTTCGGCGTTCTCCATCGCCAGTTCGAGCTGCTGCTGGCGCTGCTTCAGCTCCGTGATGTCGGTGTAAATGGCGACCGCGCCGCCGTCGTAGGTGCGGCGCTCGCCGATGCGTATCCAGCGTCCGCCGAAATGATATTCGAGCGTGCCCGCCGGCGCGGCGCGATGATGCAGCCGCTCGGCGATCCAGTCGGCCGGGGACCGATCGCCGAGATCGACAAGGCCGCGCTCCACGGTCATTTCCAGGATCCGGCGGAACGGCGTGCCGGGCTGAATCACGTCGGCGAGGCCAGGATAGAGCTCGATGTATTTGGCGTTGCGCAGCAGCAGCCGGTCGTCGGCGTCGTACAGAGCGAACCCCTCATTGATGCAGGCGATGGCGTCCTGCAGGGTGCGGCGCTGGTGCTCCGCCTCATGCGCCAGGCGCTCTCGTTCCTGTGTCAGCCGCTCGCGCTCGTGCAGGCTGTCGCGGAACAGCACCAGCGCCTGGCTCATATCGCCGATCTCGTCATTGCCGCGCACCGGGATCGGGGCGGTAAGGTCGCCAGCACGGATCGCTTCGATGGCGGTGACCAGGGCCCGCAACGGCCCCAGGATGGAGCGCAGGATCACCACGGTGAGCAGCAGACCGAGCAGGATCGCGCCGGCCACCACGCCGATGGTGATCCGCCGGGCCCGGCTGGCATTGGCCAGAACCTCGTCGCGCGCGGTCGCGGCCTTCTGGTTCAGTTCCGTGTCCAGCCCGGCGAGCAGTTCCTCGATCTTCAGCACGTGCTGGCGGGCCCGGCTGAACAGCGCATTGCCGATCACCCGCTGGTCGCTGGTGTAGGCGTCCACCGCCCGCACCGCGGCCTTGTCGTAGGCGGCGACCTCCGCGCGCAGTTGGAAGGCGACCGTCGGCCGGCCGGTGGCGAGGCGGTCGATGGTCTCGGCCACACGCTTGCGCGCCGCATCCGCGTTGCGCTCCGAGAGGGTGAGCAGGCTGACCGCAAGGTCCGATTGCCAGTAGCGCAAATCCTCGATGGCGCTGCGAACTTCGTGCGCGCTTTCCACCAGCCGCATCAGCCGATCCAACTCGAGCGCCGATCGGGAGGCGCTGTCCAGCGCCCGGGTCAGATAGAGATTGGTTCCCAACGTCACCAGCAGCAGCGTCAGGGAGAGCAGCACCAGCCGGATGCGGATCGATATGCGTGAGAGCATGGCCGTGCCCCGCCCGTCCCGGTGCCTCAATGCGCCAGCACGATACTGATCACGCCGCCCAGATCCCCCTCGGCGCCGCCTTCGCGGGGGTACCCGGTAATGTCCAGCGTGCCCTTCGGCTGGCCATGGCAGGTCAGACAGGAGGCCGCGTAGTACTCCGGCACGGCGATGCGAAACACCGGACGCCCGCGCAGGTCGCTGGTGGCGGCGTACGCCTGGCCTTGGGGCCAATCGGGCTTAAGGAACTTGTCATTGATCACCTCGGCCTCCCACGGGTCCGGCAAGGCGCGCCGGTTGCGCACCAGATCGACGGGCGCCGTAACTTTCATCTCCGCCTCACCGGCGGCACGGCGGCCGAAGGCCTCGTTGACCAGGCGGCCGAACGCGGCGGGGATAAAACCCTTGAAGCCGGTTCCCTGGGCGTTCAGGACCGTCTGGTTGGCATCCATCACTTCGACGATCGCGTCCATCTGCGCACGCTGCAACCGCCCGAGGCGCGTGCCCGGGTCGGTTTGCAGCGGATCGGTGCCGGTCGCCTTCGTGTAGATGTCGATCGCCTGGGCCAGGACCGTCTTGCCGTCGAGGCCCTTGTCCCCCAGCGCCGGGTCGTTGATCCGCGCCTGGTTGTTGGAGATCACCGTGCGCGCTGCCCGCAGCATCGCGGCCAGGGAGTTGGCGATCGCGCGGTCCTCGGCGCCATGCGCGTCCGCATCCGTCCCGGAGGCGGCCGGGGTGATGCCCTGCGAGGCCCCCTGCGCCAACGCGCCGCCCGCCACCGGAGCCGCGACGCCGGCAATCGCCAGCAGCAGGATCAGGCACCGTTGAGCGGCATGGCGGGCGGGTACGGGCATGGAACAACTCCGTTCGGCGGATTGGCGAAATCTGCGCGGGACCAGCATGAGCCTATCAAGAACAGTATCTTCATCTACAGCATTATAGCGATCTGCTTCAGAGAGGCCCGCTCGACCGTTGCCGATCCGGCGCCATTATTCCAGCCAGCGTTCCCGGTCGCAGAGCGCGCTGACCTCGGCCATCACCTTCGCCGGGGGTTCTCCGGCGGTGCGCAAGGCCTGGCGCAGAGCCGCTGCCTCCTCCAGGCGTTCGGCCCATTCCGGCCCGAAGCGGCGGGAGAGCCAGACGCGGATACGCACGGCGAGCGCGGGGCTGGCGCCGCCGGTGGAAACCGACAGCACGAGCCGGCCGCGGCGGACGATGGAGGGCATATGGAAATCGCAGAAGGCCGGGTCGTCCTCGACATTCAGCAGGACACGGTTCCGGCGAGCCGCCTCGGCCAGGCGGATCGTGTCCGGTTCCGCGAGGCCGGCCAGCAGTACCAGCCGGGCGGCGCCGATTTCCTCCGGGGTTGGCAATCGCTCGCGCAACCGTGCGCCAGCGGCCGCGCGGAAGGACGGGTCGGGGTGGGGCGCGAAGACACTGACATGCGCGGCGCCGGCTTCATCCAGCAGCGCCAGCCGTTGCGCGACGGCGCGGCCGGCGCCGGCGAGGACGACGGGCCAATCGGCAAGGACGAGGGCAATTGGCAGCATGTTTCCGGGTTTTCCTGGTTGAGCAGCTGGCTTAGCGAATACCGGCTTCGAAGGGGCTGCGCCCGCGGGGGAAACGCCAGCTCCCATTCCGCGCCGCGTTCCTGCGACAGGTTCGGGTTGTGGAACGGGTCGTTGCGGCAGATTTCGGCCCAGCGGGATCGCATGCGCAGCAGTTCCGACGCCTCCTGCGCGGCGCGCTCGCCGGAGAAGTGATGGCCGAGAGAGACGGATTCGTAGTGCCACATCTCCGTCTGGGCGGAGAACACGATGCCGTGCCCGGCCTCGCGGATGCGCAGGCAGAAATCGACGTCGTTGAAGGCGATCGGATAGGCCTCGTCCAGGCCGCCGAGGGCCTCGTAGACGCTGCGGCGCACCAGCAGGCAGGCGCCGGTGACGGCCGAAAGCTCCTGGTTGAGGACGGCACGGCAGGCATAACCGGGTTCCCCCTGCGCCAGCATGCGGTTGGCATGCGCGGCAAGCCCGGCCAGGCCGATAAGGACACCGGCGTGCTGGATCGTCCGGTTCGCGTAATAGAGCTTGGCCCCAACGGCGCCGATGCGGGGATCGGCGAGATGGCCGGCCATACCGGCCAGCCAGTCCGGGCGCATCGGCGCCACGTCGTCGTTCAGCAGGCAGAGCAGGTCGCCGGTCGCATGGCGCGCGCCCGCGTTGTTCGCCTGGGAGAAATTGAAGCTCGGGGTCGGCAGGAGTACCAGGCGCACCCTGGGATCGCGCAGGATCGGCTCCAGGATCCGCGCCTGGCGTTCCTCCAGCGGGCCGGTCTGCGAGACCACGAGCACCATTTCGAAACTTGTGTAGTCCGTCTGCGCCAGCACCGCCGACAGACAGTCGGTGACGTGCGGGGAGCGGGCGGCGGTGGGGACGATCAGGCTCACCGGAGGCTGGGAGGCCTGAGGAGCGGTGAAGCGCACCTGCAGCGGAAAGGTCTCGCTGGCGATCGCGCCGGGCAGGCCGGTGCGGCCGAGATGGCGGCGCACGACACCGGCCAGTTCCGCTTCCGGCGCCGGTTGGGTGTCTGGCCGGCGATGCGTCAGCACGAATGGCAGGCGATGGGTACGCGGGATCGCGGGCCGCTCATACAGCGCCAGCCAGGCCTGCAGGCGCAGCGTTTCCGCCCAGAGCTCGCCGGGCGGTGCATGGCCCGGGTCCAGCAGCGCCAGCAGGTCGGCGCGGCGGAACACCCAGACGCCCCGGGTCAGCGTGCCCGACAGCATCAGGGCATGGTTCGCTTCCGGCTTGAACAGCGGGTCGCGCCGCTGGCCCGCCGCATCCAGCCTGTCCTCGTCGGCGAAGATCGCATCGGGGCCATCCGGGCCGGCGACGGCCTCGCCGATCGCGGCCAGGGCAAGCGGACGCAACACCTCGCCGGCCTGCAGCACCGCGACATAGGCCGCGTCGTGCTCCGAGAGCGCCCGCGCCAGTGTCTGCCAGGCCGGTTTCCCGGTGCCGGTCACGATGATCGGGACGACGGGGCCGCCCTGCGCCGCCAGGGAGCCAAGGGTGGCATCCAGAGCGGATTCCTGCTCGCCGGGCTGCAGCACGGCCACGCCGATCGCGGGAGCCGAATGAACCGCCACCTCGCCCGTGGCGTCGCGGCCCCAACTGTCGAACAGTTCGATCCAAAGGGGGTAGGACCGCCGCCCGGATGGCGTCCCGGCGAGCAGCGCCAGCGCGGTCCGCAGGCGCCGGACGAAGCCAAGGCCGCCGCCGCGCAGGGCGCGCAGCAGCCGGACCGGATGGCGCAGCGCGAACAGGGCCGCCGCGGCGGTGCGGGAAACCGGCAGCACGCGAAGCACGACACTCTGTACCGATGCGCCGACGCCGAACAGGTCGACATGCAGCGAGGCAGCCGCTCCCGCTATGTAGATCACCGCCACCCGGCCCGCGATGGCGGTTAGTCCGTGCGGTGCGGGGACGTAGGTCTCGAAGCCGCTGGCGGGATCGCCTTCCATCCGCAGCCGCACCCGGGCCGGCATGTCGCGCCGCTGTCCAGCGGAGGCCAGCAGCAGCACGCACCAGCGATTGCGGATATCGGCGGGAACCGGGCAGGAGAAAGACCCGCATTCGGTGCGGCGCAGTTGCAGGCTTCTCATGGCTGCTCGCCGCGGCCGCGCGGGACCGTCAGGCGGGGATACTGCAATGGCGTTCGGCCGCGAGGCGGAACGCGGTAAGCAGACTGTCACGCATCGCGGCTTCGGAAAACCTTTGCCTGGCGTAAGAAGTCTGCGCCTCGGATTGCCCGGTCCAGGTACCGTCCTCCTCCAGCAGGCGTAGTACCGCTGCCGCGAAGGCTTCCGGCCGTTCATGGACCTCGATGATCTCCGCCAGCCCTGCGAGCCCTTGCACGCCGATCGGCGTGGTGACCAGCGGCAGCCCCTTTTGCAGCGCCTCCACCACCTTCAATTTCACGCCGGCACCAAACCGCAACGGAACGACGGCGACCCGAGCCGATGCATAGCGCGCGTCCAGTTCGGCGTCGCTGAGAAACCCCGTCACCTCCAGCCCGGGGCCGGCCAGCTGGCGCACCTCAGACGTGGGATTGGACCCCGCGAGCACAAGCCGCGCATCCGGGCATCGCGCGCGGACCAGCGGCAGAACCTCGCGCACGAACCATAGGGCGGCATCTACGTTGGGCGGATGCGCGAAGCCCGCGACAAACAAGATCTCGGGTTTCTCCGGCGGTTCGCGGCGTTCGGTGAAATGGCTGAACGTATAGGGAACGACGGAACGGACAGGAACATCCGGCACCATGGCGGCGACGACGTCGCGTTCCTCGTCCGACAGGTACAGCGACATATCCGCCGCACGCCAGGCCCGGCGCTCGGCCATCTCCATCTGATCCGCTTCGGCGAACGCTTCCCGGTTGCCGGTTACCTCGGCCTGCCGGCGCAGCCGAGCAAAGTGAAGATCATGCCCGTAATAGACGATCACCGCCCGACTGAGCTTCCTCACCCGCGGCAGGAAGCTCATGGCAACCGTCGGACGGCTCAGCAGGGCATAGTCCAGGTCATTGGCGTTGGCGGCGATCCAATCGTCGAAGTCCTCCATCGATAGGCCGTAGAACACCTCCACGCCCATTTGCTGCAATGCCTGCGTATAGCGAGGCGTCGCCGCCTGATTTGCGGGCCAGAATTTCACTCTCCAGCCGGCCTGGAGGAACACCCGGATGCAGTCGAGTATCGTGCGCGAGCCAGCGTCCCGATCTGGTTCCGGAACATAATGATCGACGACGAGAACGATCGGCTTGTCCCGTGCCCGATCGCGCGCGCGCATCAGGTGCGTGCCGTTCTCGAACTGGTCCCGGCGCAAACGCTCGTCCCAGCGCTCCAGAAACAAGGCCTGATTGCGGAGCTGATAGGCCTTGCCGCCGGACGCGGTATCGGTTCCGTGCGAGATGCCTTCGTGATGAACGACCGTCGCGGCAGGTTGATAGAGCACTTTGTGCCCATGATCGCGCATCCGGAACGCAAGGTCCGTGTCCTCGTAATAGGCAGGGGCAAAAGCGTCGTCGAAGCCCCCAAGTTCCGCGAACAGAGCGCTGGGAACCAGAATGGCGGCGCCCGAGCAGTAATCCGTTTCCCGCAGATAATTGTATTCTGGCTTGCGAGGGTCATCAAACCGGCCGTAGTTCCAGGCGGACCCATCTCTCCAGACAATGCCGCCGGCCTCCTGAAGGCGTCCGTCAGGGTAAACCAGCCGGGCACCCACCAGTCCGGCGTCCGGATAATCGGCGAAGGTTCGCACCAGGGCGTCGATCGCGCCGGGCAACACTTCCGTGTCGTTGTTGAGAAACAGCAGGTAGCGCCCCCGTGCCGTTTTGGCGGCTGCGTTGCAGGAGCGGAGAAAGCCCAGGTTCTGAGTGTTTTCGATCAGCCGGATGCCGCGGACCTTGCGCAGCTGGGCGATCTCCGGATCCCCGGAGGCATCCTCGGCCACGATCACCTCGATCGGCGTATCGGGCAACGCGTCGCCTATCGAGCGCAGGCAACGCAGGGTGAACGGCACCTGGCCATAGGTCGGTATCAGGACGCTCACCTCGGGGCGCTCCGCCCCGACAATCTCGATCGGTACTGGCATGGACCGGGATGGGTGTTGACGGATCGGACATGCCGAGCGAGCGGCGTATGTCACTCGTGCTGGGCAGTGCAACCGGCTTGCCGCCGGAGCGCAGGCGGGCGCGGAGCTGCAGGGTGACGGCCCAGGTACAGCAGCCGCAGCGCGCGCGACAGGCGCCGCGCCAGCGCCGGGAACCTGCCCGCGAGGCGGCGGAACGGGGCGGCGGCCCGCCAGGTGGTGCTGGTCTCGATCGCCTGCAGGCGGCGGGTGACCTCGGAGAGTTCCTCGGCGTCGGCAAGGATGCGACGGCGCGCGAGTTCCAGCCGGCGACGGGTCTGCGCGAGCTCGTTGGCCAGGCTGTCCGGGCCCTCCCCGGTAGCTTGATCCGAAGCAGGGCCGATGCCGGCGGGGGCACGAGGGCGGGCCAGGGCCGTCAGTTCCGTCGCGTAGGCCGCGTCGAGCCCGGCGCAGATCTCGGCGAATTGGGCGGTGCCGTCCAGGCCCCGCTCCTGCTCCCATGACTTGAGCCGGTCGACGATGTCGTAGGTCGCCCGCAAGAGCGCCACCGCTGCGGGATAGTCGGACGGACCGGCCGGCCGGCCGGCCCGCGCCCATGCGTCGATCCGGGCGTGGGCATGCTCGGCCAGGCCGCTGCCGCCACTCTCCGCGCGCACGCGGTCGGGCCGCGACGTGTAGCGGTTGGTTTTCTCGATCCATTGCGCGACATCGGCGTGCGAGAGGTGATGCACGCAGACCCCGCCATCCGCGGGAACCTTGTACAGCCGATCCGACACTTGCTGCGTGCCGCCATGCACGGTGGCCGAGAATTCGACCGCGCCGCGGCGGAACAGGCGGACCTGGTGCTCGGGCCAGTAATAGGCGCGCTCGTCATGTTCCCCGAGCACGTACTCGCGCCGCGGCAACGCGTAGACATCGGCGCGCGGCGCGGCCAGTTCGGCGTCGATGAACCGCACCGCCGCCGGGCTCAGGCATTCGTCGTCGTCCAGGAACAGGATCCAGTCATGGGTGCACTGGGCCAGGGCGAAGGCGCGGGTTTCCTCGACGGTCGGCGACCAGGGCACGGGGATCACGCGGTCCACCAGGGCGGAGGCGCGCGCGACGGTGTCGTCGGTCGAGGATTTGTCGACCAGGATGATCTCGTCGGCGAAAGCGAGCGCGCGCAGGCATGTGGCGATCAGCGCGGTCCGGTTGTAGGAAATCACGAAGGCGCTGAGACGTTCGCGCGCGGTGCCGGCGCCAGGCGCCGGGGCAGCTTTGTTCTGGGCTATCATGACCGCAACTTTAGCATCGAAAATCGGTTATGGATCGCCATTCGTCACCAGCCCAAGGCGCATCCGATTCGGCGGAAGCCGTTCGCAAAAAGCGTTGCGAGGTCGATAGCATGCGGCGGCATATGTGGAAACCCGTTATGCTGCAATGCAGCAAATTATCGGGTTGAAGTAAATATGCACATTCCCCTTTAGGGCGATTCAGGTCGCTTCCCTACAATCCAAAGATTTAAGTTGTCGAACTCTCGGCATCTAAAATAATTGATAGGCCCGTATCCGCCCAGGAATTCCTTGGATTTCGCCGACGGTATCCGATGTCATAAATCAGGGGTGACAACCATGGGAGAAATCTTTGCGCGGCAGGCATCCGACAGCCAGGTCACGTTCACCGGCGAGCGGATGACATCCGGGCATGCCGGACAAGTCGAGTTCGAGCATCTTCACCGGTATTTCTTTGCCCGCGAGTTCTGCCAGGACCGCGATGTGCTGGATGTCGCCGCCGGCGATGGGTACGGCAGCGCCTATCTGGCGCAGAAGGCGCGTTCCGTCATCGGCGTGGAACTGTCGGGGGAGATGGTCGCCCGTGCCAATGCCAGCTACGGGCAGCCCAACCTGAATTTCCGCCAGGGCGATGCGCGCCGGCTGGAACACGCGGCGAACAGCTTCGATGTCGTCACGTCCTTCGAGACGATCGAGCATTTCCTGGAACAGGACAAGTTCCTGGACGAAGTGCGCCGGGTGCTTCGCCCGGCCGGCATCCTGATCATCAGTTCGCCCGACCGGGATGTGTATTCGCCCCCTGACAGCCCCGCTAATCCGTTCCATGCAAGGGAACTCTGCCGCCAGGAATTCGAGGCATTGCTGCGGGCACGCTTCGAACACTGCGATTTCTATACACAACGGCCGATGACGGGAACCGTGCTGCTGGCAGAGCCGCATAGGACGAACCGTGGCAGCAGCCAAACCTTCGAGCGGCGCGGGGAACGGCATTTCGAGGCCTCCAGCGGCTTGCCTCGGGCGCCCTATATTCTGGCGGTCGCATCGAATTCACCGATCCCGGCCTGCTTCGACAGCGTCTACATCGAGACCAGCGATACCGAAGGCGCGGCGCGAAACCTGACCGCCCGCCTCGCGGAGCAGGCAGAGCGGCTGGGCCAACGGATCGAGATACTCGAACAGCAACGCGATGCCGCGATCCGTGCGGCCGAGAGTGCGACCCGAGCGGCAGAGATCGCGACGACCCGAGTTCGAAAGTATCGAAGCCAGCAGAACATGGCGTTGCACGGCCCCGATCCGGCGGGCTTTGGCCGTTTTCGCAAGGCTGTGGGCCAGTTCGGGGACATGGATGTTCGAACACGATCCGGTGACGGCAGTCAAGCGTGGCGGCGGCACGAGAAGCACCGTAGACAGGTATCGATTATAGATATGTCCGGCGCTGGCGGTCCCAGGCGCACCAATGGAAGCCGATCCCATGGATGACACCCCCCCGTCCCGGACGCCCCCGCCCGGAAGTGCGCTCCGCGCCCCTCGGATCGCGGTGCTGATCCCCTGCTACAATGAGGCGATCGCGGTTCCGAAGGTTGTCGCCGATTTTCGCCGCGCCCTGCCGGAAGCCACGATCTACGTCTACGACAACAATTCGCGCGACGGCACCGCCGAGGCGGCGCGTGCGAGCGGCGCGGTGGTGCGCCGCGAGACGCTGCAGGGCAAGGGCCATGTCATCCGGCGCGCCTTCGCCGATGTCGAGGCCGACATCTATGTGCTGGTGGACGGCGACGATACCTACGACGCCGCCGCGGCGCCGGCCATGGTGCATATGCTGATGGACGAGCGGCTGGACATGGTGATCGGCACGCGGGTGACCGACATCACCGCGGCCTATCGCCCTGGCCACCGGCTCGGCAACCGGGTGCTGACGGGGCTGGTGCGGTCCGTGTTCGGCGACCGGGTTTCCGACATGCTGTCCGGCTACCGGGTGTTCAGCCGGCGCTTCGTGAAGAGCTTCCCCGCCCTGGCCGGCGGTTTCGAGACGGAGACCGAGTTCACCGTGCATGCGCTCGATCTGTGCATGCCGGTTGGCGAGGTGAAGACCGCCTACAAGGATCGCCCCGCCGGCAGCACGTCGAAGCTGCGGACCTATTCCGACGGTTTGCGGATCCTGCGCACGATCGTGGTGCTGGTGAAGGAGGAACGGCCGATGGCGTTCTTCCTTGCCTGCGCCGGAGTGCTGGCGGTTCTGGCGCTCGCGCTGGGCCTGCCGGTGGTCTGGGAGTTCTGGCAGACCGGCCTGGTGCGGCGCCTGCCGACGGCGGTGCTGGCGATGGGATTGGGGTTGCTGTCGTTCCTGGCGGTTGCCAGCGGGCTGATCCTTGAATTCGTGACCCGTGGGCGCAAGGAGATCAAGCGGCTGGCGTATCTGTCGATCCGTTTGGAGCCGTAGGGCCGGACCGTTGGGGGATGCCCGGCGGATCGGCAATAGTCCGGGCGGATTGCGTTCACAGGGTGGCCGTCGGGTCGCTCGGCCTTTTATGGGCAGACCCGGCTTTCTATGGGCAGACCGGGTGCGACGATGCCGAAGCGCGCCAACGAATCGCGGTCAGGACCGGCACGCCATCGCGTTGCCGATAGATGGTGATATCTGGCTGGCCCCACCCGACAGCGTCGATCCAGCCCGGCAACCGGTTTGGATCCTGCCCATCCACGAGCGCCAGCAGCACATCCTGGCCCCCGCAGAGCGTCCGGACGGCATCCTCCGGCGTGAAACCGGTCGTGAGCGGAATTCTCCCGTGCGTGATCATCTCGAATGGCATGAACACCCCCCAGTCCGGAAAGAAGGCATGGGTGGGCACGCGGGTTTGAAGACTCTCTTCCGCGAAGCGCTCGATCGCGTCCGATGCAAGCCCCACGCCGCCGGTCCGTTGCAACTCGAAGAAGGCGGCCTGGCGGTCCACGGCATTGCCGGCGAGCAGCGGCAGGACCAGGATGATGGCCACGACCAGCGCCGCCGCGCCGCGCCGGCGGGTGAAGCGTTGCACCCACTGGTCGAGCGTGAGCGCCAGCGCGATATACATCACCGGCAGAAGATAAGCCGCGTGATGCAGCCAGAGGCGGCTGCCGAACAGCCCTACCATCGCGGCCATCGCCGCGAGGAGGCCTGTTACGACCAGCAGACCCGGCGACCTGGGCGGGCGGATGAGGCTTGCGAGCAGCCCGAGCGCCGGCACGACGAGAAGCAGCGCGGTCTTAACGCCTGGGAAGGCTAAGGGCAGGGCCTTGTGGAGCATCATCGAGGATGGCCCAACACCCAACAGGGTCCATGAGACCATATCGACGAAATAGGTGCCACGCTGGGCTAGCGACAACGGCGAATTGTCCACCCCGAGACCGCTCAGATTGTTCGCAAGAAAGCTCAGAAACCCGTGCACGCCTCCGGTCGCCACCAGGATGAGGAACATCCCCAGCAGGTAAGGCGAGCCGCCGAGCGCCAGACCGGCGACCCACCAGAGGATCAGCCGTCCATGACCTGACCCGCCGCGCCAGCGCGTCCATGCGTGCAAGGCGGCAACCGGGACGAGAAAGGCGTAGATGAAATACCCATACACCGCCAACCCGGCGAGGAACCCCGCAGCCGCCATGATGCCCGGGGTGAGGAACATCCGCCTGTGTTCGACAAGGGCGATCGACGACAGCAACAGAGCGCACGGCAGGAGCGTGATGTAGAACTGCGTGCGGAAGCTGAACAAAAATCCCGGATCGAGCGCGAGGGCCGCGAGGCAAAAGCCGGCAATGACGGGCTTCACCCGGAACGCCCGCAGGAATATTCCCGCAGCAATGAGCACGATCAGGCCGAAAAGCAGATTTGCCAGCCTTATGCCGACAACACCGGTTCCGAAAATGGCGTAGATCGGCAAGCCCACATAGAAGGGCAAGGCGCCGTGATAGATCTGCCCGATCACGGGGAACAGGCCAAACAGCAATGTTCCCGGCAAGATCCAGGCCGGTGCATTCGTGCCCGGGTTCAACAGGCGAACCACCAGGTAGTCCGGGTTCACCGCGTCCATGTAAACGCCTGGGAGCAGGATGTCGGTGACGCCGCCCAGGAAGAACAGGATGAGCGCCGGGGCGAGAAACCCCCAATTCGCGTAGCCTCCCCAAAGCCCTTCAACGGCTCCTCGTTCAACTGTTGCCGTCGGGCGTTGCTCCATCGGGTACTCACAAGAAGCTGATCGGATGCGGGGAGAAGCGGATAGGCAGCGGAAATTGTCAGGAACCCGTCCCTGGCAGGCCGTTTCTCTACAAATCGCTCAGGGGCGGCGCGTGTTGGTCAGGATTGCCGGGTGGCGGCGTGGACACGATCCCGGCGGGCGCTCCCTATCCCGCCGGCCGAAGCGCCGCACGGTACCTTGCCGCCAGTTCGGCGTAATGCACCGCCGTGTTGTCCCAGCCGGCGCGTTCCTCGGGGGTCATCACGCGCTTCAGCCTGGCCGGGGAGCCGAGCCAGAGTTCGTTCGGGCCGATCACCTTGCCGGGCGGCAGCAGGGCGCCGGCGCCGAGCATGCCGCCTTCCTCGATCACCGAGCCGTCCATGATCGTGGCACCCATCGCCACGAAGGCGCGGTTCTTCAGGGTGCAGGCGTGCACGATCGCGGCGTGGCCGATGCTGACGTCGTCGCCGATGATGGTGGCGAATTCGTCATGGTCGACATGGATGATCGTGCCGTCCTGGATGTTGCAGCGGGCGCCGACGCGGATGATGTTGGTGTCGCCGCGCAGCACGCAATGGAACCAGACGCTGGAGCGCGAGCCGATTTCCACATTGCCGATCACCGCGGCGCTCGGCGCGATGAAGGCGTCCGGGGCGATGCGGGGGGTATTGCCCTCAAGGCTGTAGAGCGGACCACGCCCCATCGCGGCCAGGCCGTTCGGCGAGAAATCTTCATCCATGCACGGGATCTCCAACTGTCGCGTTCAGGCCCAGCATCAGGCCGATGTTCTGCACGGCCGCGCCGGACGCGCCCTTGCCCAGATTGTCCAGCCGCGCCACCAGCACCGCCTGGCGGCGGGCCTCGTTGGCGTGCACGTAGAGTTCCAGCCGGTCGGTCTCGTTCAGCGCCTCCGGCTCCAGCTTGCCGTCCGCCGGCATGGACTTCACGCTGACCAGCTCGCAGCCGTTGAAATGCGCCGCCAGCGCCGCGCGCAGGTCGGCGCCGGTCGGCTTGCCCGGCAGGGTGTCCAGGTGCAGCGGGATCGAGACCAGCATGCCCTGGCGGAAATGCCCGACGGAGGGCACGAAGATCGGCCGGCGGGTCAGGCCGCCGTACAGCTCGGTTTCCGCCACGTGCTTGTGCTCGAGGCCGAGGCCATACAGTTCGAAGGCCGGGCCGTGCGTGGATTCGTGCGCCTGGATCATCGACTTGCCGCCGCCGGAATAGCCGCTGACGGCGTTGATGCTGACGGGGTGGTCGGGCGCCAGCAGGCCGGCGTCGATCAGCGGGCGCAGCAGGGCGATGGCGCCGGTCGGGTAGCAGCCGGGGTTGGCCACCTTGGCGGCGGCGGCGATCTTTTCCGCCTGGCCGGGCAGCATTTCCGGAAAGCCATAGACCCAGGCGGGATCGACCCGGTGGGCGGTGCTGGCGTCCAGCAGCTTCGGCGCGTCGCGGCCCAGGCCCTCGGCCAGCGCGGTGGATTCCTTGGCCGCGTCGTCGGGCAGGCAGAGCACGACCAGATCCACCTCGGCCATGATGTCGCGGCGGGCGGCGGGGTCCTTGCGGTGGGCGTCCGACAGGCTGCGGATCTCGATCTCACCGATCGCGCGCAGCCGGTCGCGGATGCCGAGGCCGGTGGTGCCGGCTTCGCCGTCGATGAACACGGAAGATCTGTTGCCGGCCATGGATGCCCCCTGGGGTTGCGGCTTCGATACCAAATGATCCAACGCAATTGCTATCAGCGTTTGCCATGCGCGGGCAAAAAGGCAAGCGTTGGAAATGATATGCTGCGTTGCAGCGTGTCGCTTCCCGTCAGCCGGGCGCCTTCGGTCCGCCACCGATTTCGGTCACCGGCGCGGCCGGCCGCGGTTCCGGCGGGCTCACGGTCCTGAAGATGAACTTCAACGCCAGCGGCGCCAGCTTGCGCCAGGCACCGAAATCATGCCCGCCCACCGTCAGGTGCCAGCGCGCGCTCCAGCCATGGCGCAGCCAGTTCACGTACAGCTTGGCCATGTGGAGATCGATGCTGAACTGGTCCTTGCTGCCGCAGCCGAGATAGAGCGGCAGCGATATGTGCTTGGCCAGAAAGCCGGGAATCAGCGGCGGATAATTATAGGCGGTCCAGATCGCCGGATCGAACTGGCCATCGGTCTGGAACACAGCGGATTCCCGCGCGCGGGAATTCACCGGCGGCTCGGGCACATAGATCGCCGGGCTGAGCAGGGCTGCGGCCTGGAACAGTTCCGGATATTTCAGCGCGAACCGCAACGTGCCGTAGCCGCCCATCAACTCGCCTGCGATCACCCGGCCGTTGCGGCGGGCAATGGTGTGGAAGCGCCGCTCCACATCCGGGATCAGGTCGCGGATGATGGCGGTCTCCATCATCTCCTGCCGGTCGATATACCAGCTGTCACCGACCGAGGGCATCACCACCACACAGGGAGGGATGGCGCCGGAAGCGATCAGGTTGTCGAGCATCGCGACCATGTCGCCCTTGACGATCCACTCGTCGCCGTCATTGCCATACCCGTGCAGCAGATAGAGCACCGGATAGTCGTGCTTTCCGTCCGCGTAGCCGTTCGGGAGATAGGCGTTGTAGCGAAGGTCCCGCTTCAGGGCGGCCGAGGGAAAATCGACGTGAATGATCTCGCCCGCCCATGCCGCCATCGGACCAAGCACGGCCGCAAGCAGCAGAACGCCGCAGGCGAGGCGCGCGAGCAACGAACGAAGCTGGTTGGGGAAATGCATCACGATCCGTGCAGTGCCCCCGCAATGCCGGAGGCGAGCATCGCCGCCAGGCAGTCATACAGCTTGCGCGCCACCTGCACCCGCTTGGCCGGATCCGACGCGTCCAGGTCCAGTTCGCCGCTGTCGCTCCACGCATGCATCAGGTCGGAGCGATGCAGCATCGGCACGTCCTCCATCTCGGCGGCGCCGCGGATGGCATTGGAATAAGGCGTCTGGTTCATCACCCGGGCGATGCTGGGGGCGTATTGCAGGTCCATCAGAATGATGTCCGCCTTGGCCCCCTTGGCCGCGTCGATCCCGTCTTCCACGTCGTTGGCGAAGGTCTCCACGTCGTCGCCGGCGACCGCCGGTGCGTGAGCCGGTTTCCCAGACCACGAGGCTGGCGCCGGTGTCGTGGATGAGGGCGGGCATCTGCTTGACGGCGGCGTGCGTGCCGGCTTCCACCGAGCGGGTCACCACGGCGATGTCGTGTCCGGGGAAGGCGACGCGCAGCCGCGCCTCCAGCCGCATCGGCACGGAATAGGCGTGCCCGCCGGCCGCGACGCCGCCCATGGACGCGCCGCCGATCACCAGCACCACCAGGCGCTTGCCCGCGTCAAATTCGGCCTTGCTGCGCGGCAGCGAGAAGCCGCTGAACGCCAGGCCATCGGGAACCGAGCAGGGGATGTCGTCGGCCCGCGCCGGCGGAACGGCGAACGCCAGCAGGCAGAGCGCGGCGGCGATCCGCCGCAGGCCTATTCCCAGGGGCCTCGGACCTTGGTGCCTCATGCGCCCGCCTCCAGATTCGGGCGCGCCCGCCGGGCGCGGACGCACCGGCAGCTTGCCGCCTGCGTCGAACCACGCCAGCAACAGCCCGAAACACAGCATGACGGCGATCCCCGTGAAATTGATGACAACCTGAACCGGCAGCGCGGTGCCATAAATCGTCTGCGCCATGTTCCCGAGCACCGAGAGCAGGATGCTGAGGCAGAAGATCTCCAACGAATTCTGCCCGCACAGCACCGCGAGCCAGCCGAGCCGGCTGGTCAGGAAGCGAGCGTTATGCGGCAGGGTCCTGCCCACAACGACCGCGATGGCCAGCATGCTGAACAGGCGGGGGAGCGGCAGGTTGCTCTTGTCGATCGGCCAGAGCTGTCGATAGAGCAATGCCGGAAAGGTGCCGGTCATTTCGTGCAGGGTCCAGGTGATCTCGATCACCCCGCCGACAATCACGAAGGCCAGGCAGGCCCGGAACAGCCATTTGCTGTCGGGCAGCAACTTCCGACCGTCTGCCGTGGCCAGGCCGAAGGCGGCGGCGATGACAAAAAGCAATTGCCAGGCGAAGGGATTGAAATACCAGAACCGGCCATCCGGATAGCCGGGCATGGCCAGCCCCAGCAGCCGCGCGGCGGCATAGACCGCGAGGGACGGCAGGAGCGCCAGCCACAGATTGACCCGCAGCGCGGCCAGCACCAGCGGAAACAGGCCGAGCAGGAAGATGTACAGCGGCAGGATGTCCAGGTAGCTCGGCTGAAAGCCCAGCGTCAGCACGTGCAGGATCGTCGTCGCCGGCTCATCGAGGAAGGCGCCCACCTTCAGTTCGTCGGCGAAGAGCGGGTTGTTGAAATGCAGCACCGTGTAGGAGACCTCGGCGCTGAAGATCAGGAACAGGCACAGATGCGCGGTGTAGAGCTGCCAGACCCGGCGATAGATCCGCGCCGAGGCGAGCAGGAAGCCGTCGCGCTTCATCGCCCGGCCATAAACCATCGCCGCGGTGAAGCCGGAGATGAAGATGAACAGTTCCGCCGCGTCGGAGAAGGCGAAGGACCGCAGCGTGGCATAGCGGAATTTGTTGTCGGGGATGTGGTCGATGAAGATGAAGAACAGGGCGAGGCCGCGGAAGAAATCCAGCCGGAAGTCGCGCGGCGACTTTACCTCCGCCGCCGGGTGGGCGGGCTTGGCGGCGGCTTCAGAAATGCCTCCCGGGATAGCCTGGCGTGGGAAAGACGTGTCGGACAATGGGCACCCGGCGAATTATTTTCTTCCTGTTCCCTATCAGAGCGCGGGTGCGCCACGCAATCAAACTGCGCGCCGCCAGCGAACCACGCGGACCCGGGATCAGGCCGCCTGGGTGACCCCGGCATCATCCTCCAGCTTCAGGGGGTGCCAGTTGCGCGACACCACCCAGTCCGGCCGCGGGCTGGGGCCAAGCGCCGGCTTGTTGGCGACCGCGTTGCACGAGACATAGATGTGCCAGCGGTCCTCGCCCGACAGGTTATGGCCCGACGCGTGCAGCACGTTGCAATGGAACAGCACCGCCGTTCCGGCGCGGCCGGTGACCGGCACCGGTGGCGGCGAGGCGCGCAACACCTCGACCATCTTCTGCTTCGGGATCGACCATAGTTTATAGGAGGTGGATTGGTCCTGCACGGATTCAAGCAGGCCGAGCTTGTGGCTGCCGGGGAGGATGTAGAGGCCGCCGCTGAACTCGCTGGTGTCGTTCAGCATCACGTTGAACGTGGCCATGTCCGGGCGCGGGCAGCCATCCTTGCTCCAGGAGTTGTAGTCCTGGTGCCAGGCCCAGTGGGTACCCTCGATGGCCGGCTTGGCGTTGATCTTGGTGTGGTAGACATAGACCTCGTCGGTGCCGAGCACCTGCTGCACCGGGCGCAGCACGCGCGGCGTGCGGACCAGGGCGCGGAACGGGGCCGAGCTTGTGGCGCCGTCGGTCTCGTGCACGCGGAACAGGCTTTTCACGCCGCCGGTATGCTCGCGGACCACTTCCTCGCTGTGGATCTCCGACAGGCGGGCGACTTCCTGGCGAAGCACCGCGATCTCGGCCGAGGAGAACAGGTCCGGGAAGATCAGGTAACCGTCCCGGTCGAATTGCGCGCGCTGCGCCTGTGTCAGTTCCATTATCGTCCCTCCCGCATGATCGCCTTCGGCTTGGCCGCAAGCTTCAGCCGATCCGGGGGGATTAGGCAAGCGAAAGGGGCCGCACATGGTGCGGCCCCTGGTAGGCATAGGCTGGATTGTTCGGCTTAGCGCTTGGAGAACTGGAAGCTCCGGCGGGCCTTGGCCTTGCCGTATTTCTTGCGCTCGACCACGCGGCTGTCGCGGGTGAGGAAGCCGGCGACCTTCAGGATGCCGCGCAGATCCGGTTCATAATAGGTCAGCGCGCGGCTGATGCCGTGGCGCAGCGCGCCGGCCTGACCGGACAGGCCGCCGCCGTTCACCGTGCAATACACGTCGAACTGGTTGTAGCGATCGGCGACCAGGAATGGCTGGGTGATCAGCATGCGCAGCACGGGGCGGGCGAAGTATTCCGTCACCTTCTTGCCGTTGACGTTGATCTCGCCCTTGCCGGGCTTGATCCAGACGCGGGCGATGGCGTTCTTGCGCCGGCCGGTGGCGTAGCTGCGGCCGAGCACGTCGCGCTTGGGCTCGCGCTTCGGGGCGACATCCTCGATGGCGCCGGCGGCGACGGCGAGGTCCTTGAGGTCGGCGAAAGTGCGGGACTGAGTTTCGGACATCTGGATCAGACCCTCTTGTTCTTCGGGTTCATGGCGGCAACGTCGAGCTTCACCGGCTGTTGGCCGTCATGCTTATGCTCGGGGCCTCCGTAGACGTACAGGTGCTTCATCTGGGCACGCTGCAGCGGACCGCGCGTGATCATGCGCTCCACGGCCTTTTCCAGCACCCGCTCGGGGTATTTGCTGTCCAGGCGCTGGCGGATGGAACGGCCCTTGATGCCGCCGGCATAGCCGGTGTGGTAGTAGAAGATGGACTGCTCGGCCTTGTTGCCGGTGACCTTCACCTTCTGCGCGTTGATGACGACGACATTGTCGCCGCAATCGACATGCGGGGTGAACTGGGGCTTGTGCTTGCCGCGCAGACGGTTGGCGATGACGACGGCGAGGCGGCCGAGAACCAGGCCTTCGGCGTCGATCAGCACCCAGTTCTTCTGCACCTCCGCGGGCTTTATGGAGATGGTGGTCTTCATGGAGTGGTACTTTCGGATAAGCGGAACAGAGTTTGGTCGGATAAGGTGCGCGCTTATGGGGGAATAGGCGTGTGGCGTCAAGGGTTTATGAATGTGGTATTATAATACCACAACACACAAGCTGGCCCAGCCTGGCGCCAGGCCGTGGCGGCGTGCGCGTTCCCTGACCGGCAAACCCGCGAGATGTGTGGACCGTCTGACGTTGCTAGCGTATGCTAGCATATGGTTTCCAGGAGACTTCCGTGGCCAGCGTACTGATCCGGCATGTCGATGACGCCCTGCATAGGCGGCTCAAGGCCAGCGCGGCGGCGCATCGGCGATCCCTGGAAGACGAGGTCCGTGAACTGTTGCGGGCAGCCATTGCCCGTCAGGAGGCCCCGCCCCGGCAAAGCCTGACCAGCCTTGCGCGGGAGTTGTTCGGCGCGCAGGCCGGGGTGGATCTGGATATACCCGAACGCGGCACCGCCCCCGCGAGCAGCCCGCCGGAGTTTGATAAGCCGGAGGACGGCCCAGAGACCGCCCCCCAGCAGGGTCCGCGCGCCGGGTCATGATCCTTCTGGATACCAACGTCATTTCCGAACTGGTCCGGGCGGAGCCGAACCCGGCGGTCCTGGCATACATCGACGGCCTCGCGCCCGAGACCATCTTCACGGCATCGGTTTGCGAGGCCGAAATCCGCTATGGACTGGCGCGAATGGCCGACGGGCGCCGGCGCGACGAGTTGATCGCGCGGATCGACCGGTTCTTCGAGAAGGGCTTTCCAAACCAGGTGTTGGCATTCGATCGTCTGTGCGCCGCGGCCTATGGCGAGGTCCGGCACACGCGCGAGGCCGCCGGAAAGCCGATCACCGTGGAAGACGCGATGATCGCCGCGACCGCGCTTGCCTATGGCGTGCAGGGAATTGCCACGCGCAACACCAAGGATTTCGTGGATTGCGGCGTGACGCTGATCGACCCCTGGCAGGTGCGCTGACAGTTAGCCGGTCAGCACCCGGGCTTACGCCCTCATCCGCCGAATTTAGGGACGAAGCGCACGCTGGGCAGGCTCTCGAAATGCCGGTCACAGGTCAGCAGATCGGCCCCGTGCGCGAGCGCGGTCGCATAGACAATGGCGTCCGCTGTCGCCAGGCGGTGCCTGGCACATAGTTCTGCCGCGGCCAGGGCGGTGGCGGTGTCGAGATCGGCGACGACGCAGGTCTCGGTGAAGGCGATGACCTGGTCGGCCTTGTCCTCGCCGGCCTCGCGCTTCAGCCATTTCATCAGTTCGAGCTGAACCATCGTCGGCACCAGCCATTCGGTGCGGTCGGGGAGTTCGGGCGCCAGTGCTGCGCCCAAAGCCGAGCCGGTCAGGAATTCGATCCAGGCCGAGGTATCGACGAGGCGCATCAAACCCGGCTGGTTCGGTCCCGGTAGTCCTCCGGCTTCGCGCCGCGCGCCAGGCCGGCAAGGTCCTTCAGCGCCGGTACGGGCACCAGCAGCATCCCCTCGCCCTTGGGGATGAACGCAAACACCTGGCCGGCCTGCCAGCCCCGCGCCGCACGGACGGATTTCGGGATCGAGATCTGGAATTTGGCCGAGAGCCGAGCCGTATCCTTCGTCGCCATTACATTGTCTCTATCGATCGTCATTTGGTAAGACGTTAGCACAACCAGATGCGGATTGGAACGCGCCTCATGGGATAGCGGCATTCCTCGCGCGGGCGAGGCCGCTGCTCAGTGAAACACCCGCCCCGCATCGATCACGATCGTCTGGCCGGTCATGGTGTCGGTGCGGCACATCGTGACCACCATGTCGGCGCAGTCGTCCTTGTCGGCGGCCTTTTTCAGCAGCGAGGCGGACGCGGAGCGCTCGATCATCTCGGGCCGGAGATTGGCGGTCGCGCGGGTGCCTTCCAGCAGGCCCGGTGCGACGCAGTTGACGAGCGTCTCGGGCGCCATCGCCACCGCCATGCAGCGCGTGAGGTGAATGAGGCCCGCTTTCGCCACCGCATAGGCGATGGAGGAGCCCGTCGGCGTGAGCCCGGCAACGGAGGAGATGTTGACGACGCGGCCCTGCCCCTGCGCCTTCATGATGGGTGCGACCGCCTTGGTCAGGCGCATCGGGCCGGTCAGGTTGACGGCCAGGATCTTGTCCCATTCCTGCTGCGTCAGATTGTCCAGCTCGGCAAAGGGGATCGATTTGTTGTAGGCGGCGTCGTTGACGAGGATGTCGAGGCGGCCGAAGCGGCTGGTCACGGCGCCGACCAGGGCCTGCACGGCTGCCTGGTCGGTGATGTCGCAGGCGAAGGCGGCGGCGTTGATCTGATGGCGCGAGGCGAGGTCGCGGGCGACGGCCTCGGCCTGGTCACGGCTTTGGGCGTACATGACGGCGATGTGGACGCCTTCCCGGGCCAGCGCGTGGCAGATGCGCTGGCCGAGGCCGCCATTGCCGCCGGTTACCAGGGCGACGGTGCCTTTGAGCTCCATGTGTTTCCTCCTTTTGGCGGGGGCGCCGTCGTGCCGCGGCGCCTTCCCGTGTCTGGGCGGAGTTTGCGGTCGAAGCCGCGGCGCCGGCAAGGCATGGGGAAGAATGTCCTTGCCAGTTAGGTGAATTAACGGTATGATGGCTTTCGGTTCGGCGATGCGCGCGGCGGCCCGTCTCAACTGACGGGACATTGTCGCGTGACATGCGGCGTGAGACGGAATCGGGACGGGTGTTGAGGTGGCGGGTTGAAGGCCGCCGCACGAGATTGTCTCATGAAATGGGATATTGTCGCGCCACACGGGGCGTGAGACTGGATCGGGGCGTGCATTCGGCTTGGTTGGTATGCCAAGCTGGCAGGTGGTTCCGGGCTGGCGAAGCACGCAGTACGGAACCATCTCTGGGGACCCCCAGGAACCCGCCCCAAGGAACCGGTCGATGTCGCAAACGCTGATCCGTCCCGCCGACCTGCCGCCCGGCGGGTTGTTCATGCCGCAGAAGCAGGCGGCCAAGCCGGTCACGCGCGCGCTGAAGGTCGTGTCCGATTACGAGCCCGCCGGCGACCAGCCGGCGGCGATCGCGGAGCTTGTGGCGGGGGTGAACGCGGGCGAGATGGACCAGGTGCTGCTCGGCGTGACGGGCTCGGGCAAGACCTTCACCATGGCGAAGGTGATCGAGGCGGTGCAGAAGCCGACGCTGGTGCTGGCGCCGAACAAGACCCTGGCGGCGCAGCTGTATGGGGAGATGAAGTCCTTCTTCCCCGACAACGCGGTGGAGTATTTCGTCAGCTACTACGACTACTACCAGCCGGAAGCCTATGTGCCGCGCACCGACACCTACATAGAAAAAGACGCCCAGATCAACGAGCAGATCGACCGGATGCGCCACGCCGCCACCCAGGCGCTGCTGGAGCGCAACGACGTGATCATCGTGGCGTCGGTGTCCTGCATCTACGGCATCGGCTCGGTCGAGACCTACGCCAAGATGGTGGTGAAGCTGGAGGTCGGCGGGGCGATCGACCGGGACAAGCTGGCCAAGGGGCTGGTGGATCTGCAGTACCGCCGCAACGATGTGGCGTTCGCCCGCGGCAGCTTCCGGCTGCGCGGCGAGATCGTCGATATCTACCCCAGCCATTACGAGGACCGCGCCTGGCGCGTGTCGCTGTTTGGCGACGAGATCGAGGCGATCCACGAATTCGACCCGCTGACCGGGGAAAAGACCGCCGCGCTGGAGAGCATCACCGTCTACGCCAACAGCCACTACGTGACGCCGCGGCCGACGCTGGCGCAGGCGATCATCGAGATAAAGGCGGAGCTGAAGGAACGGCTGGTGGAGTTGACGGCGCAGGGCAAGCTGCTGGAAATCGAGCGCCTTACGCAGCGCACGAACTTCGACATCGAGATGATGGAGACCACCGGCTCCTGCAAAGGGATCGAGAACTATTCCCGCTACCTTTCGGGCCGCAATCCCGGCGAGCCGCCGCCCACTTTGTTCGAATATCTGCCGGAAAACGCCCTGCTGGTGGTGGATGAGAGCCATGTGACGGTGCCGCAGATCGGCGGCATGTACAAGGGCGACTTCAACCGGAAATCCGTGCTGGCGGATTTCGGCTTCCGCCTGCCCTCCTGCATCGACAACCGGCCGCTGAAATTCGAGGAATGGGAGCGTTTCCGCCCGCTGACCGTGTTCGTCAGCGCCACCCCCGGCCCGTGGGAGATGGAACGCACCGGCGGCGCCTTCGCCGAGCAGGTGATCCGCCCGACCGGACTGATCGACCCCGTCACCGAAATCCGCCCGGTGGAGCGGCAGGTGGACGATCTGCTGGCGGAATGCCGCCTGGTGGCCGGGCGCGGCGGGCGCGTGCTGGTGACGACGCTGACCAAGCGCATGGCCGAGGACCTGACCGATTATTTGACCGAGAACGGCGTGCGCGTGCGCTATCTGCACTCGGACATCGACACGCTGGAGCGGATCGAGATCATCCGCGACCTGCGCCTCGGCGTGTTCGACGTGCTGATCGGCATCAACCTGCTGCGCGAGGGGTTGGACATCCCCGAATGCGAGCTGGTCGCCATCCTGGACGCCGACAAGGAAGGGTTCCTGCGCTCCGCCACCTCGCTGATCCAGACCATCGGCCGCGCCGCGCGCAACGTCGACGGAAGGGTGATCCTGTATGCGGACACGCTGACCAACAGCCTGCGCCGCGCCATCGAGGAGACCGACCGCCGGCGCGCCAAGCAGAAGGCCTGGAACGAGGCGAACGGCATCACCCCGATCGGCATCAAGAAGCAGATCGGCCAGGTGATGCAGTCGGTGTTCGAGCAGGATTACGTGACGGTGGCGCCGATCCGGGACGCTTCGGCGCTGGAGTTCGTCGGCAAGGATCTGAAATCCTCGATCGCCGAACTGGAAAAGCGCATGCGCGGCGCCGCGGCCGACCTGGAGTTCGAGGAAGCCGCCCGCCTGCGCGACGAGATCCGCCGGCTGGAGGCGCTGGACCTGGGGCTGGAACCGCCGCCGGTGAGCAGCGCATCCCAACGGCCGCGGCGGGACCGCACGCCGGAGCCAATGGGGCCGGGCGGCGGCGGCTACGACCCGTCCAAGCGCCGCGGCGGACCGAAACGCCGAAGGGGCCCCTGACCTATGGGCCGGGAGAATGCAAATCCTTGAGGCCTGACCGATCCGGGACTACAGCAGGCCCCCATCACGACCAGCCGCTTCCGCCATTACCCAGAAGGCCCGCACCGCATGGAACATGTCCGTATCGCCAGCGCCGCCCGCAAGCTGCGGCACGTGTTCCTGCGCGATATGGTGCTGCCCGCCAGCATCGGCGTGCATGCGCACGAACATGATGCGCCCCAGCGGGTCCGGGTGAACATCGACCTCGGGGTCGAGGATCTCGGCGCCAGCGGCCTCTCCCTCCCGGCGGTTGGCCGGGATCGCCTGACCCGCGTGGTCGATTACGAAGCCGTGGCACACGCGGTGCGAGAAATCGTCGCTGCCGGCCATGTACTTTTGGTTGAAACTCTCGCCGAGCGCATCGCCGAAGCCTGCCTCATCGATTCCCGCGTCGAACTCGCGCGCGTACGTGTGGAGAAGCTTGACGTTTTCGCGGATGCGGCATCGGCCGGAGTCGAAATCGAGCGGCATCGAAAGGATTTGTCCACCCGTTCGAGTGGATGACCAACACTTACAAGCACATGGCGCATTATGTTAATAAGATGACAGCAAGCGCAACAACATCGTATATAAATCAATGGGTTAGCATTCTGCCCGCCTTTTGGGCAAACCCGTCCGGGTCCAGGGAATCCCTCGCTATACCCCCCTTGCCCGCAACTCTACCCACAAACTTATCCCCAGGTTCCGTGGATTGAATCCAGCCCTCCCACCCTCCGCCGGGACTTTGTCTTGAGCAGCGAGCAAACCCCGCCTGAGCCGCATTTGGTGACCCCCGTTCCGCAAAACGGGACGCCGAAAGGCGTGTCCGTCATCGAGGCGGCCCTGCTGACCATGCCGGCCAGTCCCGGCGTCTATCGCATGCTCGATGCCGGCGGCGATGCCCTGTATGTCGGCAAGGCCCGCAGCCTGAAGAAGCGCGTCGCCAGCTATGCCCAGATCATGCGCCTGCCGGAGCGCCTGCGCCGCATGGTCTCGGAAACCGTCAGCATGGAGATCGTCACCACCCATACCGAGGCCGAGGCGCTGCTGCTGGAGGCCAACCTCATCAAGCGCCTCAAGCCGCGCTTCAACATCGTCCTGCGCGACGACAAATCCTACCCCTGGCTGATGCTGACCGAGGACCACCCGTTCCCGCAGATCACCAAGCATCGCGGCGCGCAGGCCCGCAAGGGCAGCTACTGGGGGCCGTTCGCCTCCGCCTGGGCGGTCAACCAGACCGTCACCGCCATGCAGCGCGTGTTCCTGCTGCGATCCTGCGCCGACACGGTGTTCGCCAACCGCAGCCGGCCCTGCCTGCTGTATCAAATCCGTCGCTGCTCCGCCCCCTGCGTCGGGCGGATCGATGCCGAAGGCTATGGCCGCCTGGTCGCGCAGGCCAAGGCCTTCCTGGCCGGCAAATCGGCCTCCGTGCAGCAGGAACTGGCCGCCGAGATGGAACATGCCGCCGCCGCGCTGGAATTCGAGCGCGCCGCCGCCGTGCGCGACCGCATCCGCGGGCTTACCCATGTGCAGGGCACCGGCATCGCCAACCCCGCCAGCCTGGAGGACGCCGACGTGATCGCCGCCTGGCAGGTCGCCGGGCAGACCTGCGTGCAGGTCTTCTTCATCCGCGGCGGGCGCAATAACGGCAATCGCGCCTTCTACCCGACCCATTCAAAGGCCGAGGAAACGCCGGAAATCCTGGCCGCGTTCATCGCCCAGTTCTACGACGACAAGCCGCCCCCTCCCCTCATCCTCACCAACGCCACCCTGCCCGAGCAGGCCCTGATCACCGAGGCGCTCAGCCTCAAGGCCGGCCGCAAGGTGGAGATCGCCACCCCGCAGCGCGGCGAAAAACACGCCGTCGTCCAGCATGCCGAGCTCAATGCCCGCGAGGCCCTGGAGCGCAAGCTCGCCGAGACAGCCGGCCAGGCCAAGCTGCTGGCGGGCGTCGCGGAGCTGTTCGCCCTGCCGGCGCCGCCCGAGCGGATCGAGGTGTACGACAACAGTCACATCATGGGTTCCAGCCCGTACGGCGTGATGATCGTCGCCGGCGCCGAGGGCTTCGTGAAGTCCGCCTACCGCAAGTTCTCCATCCGCGGGCCGATTGCCCCTGGCGACGACTTCGCGATGATGCGCGAGATGCTGCAGCGCCGCTTCACCCGCGCGCTGAAGGAAGAGGAAGCGAGCGAGGCGGATGCTGCCAAGGGCACCAGAAGCGCCAACTGGCCTGACCTGCTGCTGATCGACGGCGGCGCCGGCCAGCTTTCCGCCACCCAATCCGTGCTCGACGATCTCGGGGTCACCGACGTCAAGCTCGTCGCCATCGCCAAGGGCCCCGATCGCGATGCCGGCCGTGAATGGTTTCATACCGCCGGGCGCGAACCCTTCCAGCTGCCGCCGCGGGACCCGGTGCTGTATTTCCTCCAGCGGCTGCGCGACGAGGCCCACCGCTTCGCCATCACCACCCACCGGGCGGGACGGTCCAAGGCGCTGATCCGCAGCGAGCTTGACGAAATCGCCGGCATCGGCCCCGCCCGCAAGCGCGCCCTGCTGAACCATTTCGGCTCTGCCCGCGGGGTGAAGATGGCCGGGCAGACCGACCTGGAGGCCGCGCCGGGCATCAACCGGGAGACCGCCCGGCGGGTGTATGACCATTTTCACCCGGGGGTGCGGGCCGGTTAGGCAAGCAAGGACGGGGCGCTGCCCCGAACCCCGCCAGGGGATGGTCATCCCCTGGACCCCTTCTACTCAACCGATCGGCCCCGTATGGCAATGTCATAGATCTACATCGGTCAGCACAAGCGTCTCCCCATCTGTCGGTACGCACGCCCCAGAAATCCAAACCGGACCCGCCGGGCAGGTGCGACTGGCCAACACGAGCATCTACGGCCCGGGCGGCTTGCGCGCGCCGATGCAGAAGGTGCGGTAGGAATTGGTCCACGTCGCGTCATCGTCGTTCAGCCCGTCCGTCAGCGACCGCCGGGTCGTCAGCTTTACCAGATAGGAACAGGTCGGCCACAACGGCGGTCCGATCAGGTCGTGCACGTCGGACCCGGCGGCCCCTCGCGGCCCGACACCGGACGGGAACACCGGTGCCGGAACGATCGACGGCAGCGCCGCGGACTCCAGTGTGATCGACCAGTCCGCCATCAACTCGTGGTCGGCCGTGTACAGGATCGTCAATGTGGCATTCAGCGGCGAACAGCCGGTGCCGCCCGGCGGCAGCAGTTCCTGCAGATCCAGCAGGCTCACCTCGAGCCAGTTGTTGATGTGGATCCTGTCCAGCTGGTTCGTGTAGTCGGGCACGCCGCCGGTGTTCACGCTGGCGATCGTGCTCACTCGGGTTGCCTGGAAAATGATGGCGGCGTTGGTGCCCATCCGCTGGGTCGCGCCCGGGACCGGGGTGCCGGCGGCAACGCCTGGCGCGGGGCCGCCACCCGGTATCCCGACAGCCGAGGCGAAGCCCATCAGCCAGCCGCTGAAGGCGTCATCCAGCGCGTTCGCATCCACCGGGACCCATCCCTGGGCATCGGGAACGATGAAGTGATCGGGCGGCGTCAGCCCCGGACCTGGGGTCGGGGGCGTGGGCGACGTCGTGCCGGTGCCGCGGATGCGCACGCTCTGCAGCGTGAACGGGTTGCCGTTCCACAACGTGTATCGCGATCCCACCAGCACCTCGGACACGAAGCCGCCGGTGATCGGCGTGGCAGCGGCCGCGCCAGCCGGCTGATACAGGAACCGATAGGCCATCGGCGCGCCGGCATGGGCCGGATCGGTCTTCGGACAGAAGCCGCGCAGGCTCAGATTGCCGAAGAAGCCGTAATTCGGCCCGCCATGTCCGGCCTGCGCCTTGTTGGTCAGGCCAGTCACCGGATCGATGTCCGAGGCGATGCCGAAATCGCCGACATGGGTGAACCACGGATGATAGAACACCGGCGGGCAAACCAGCATGCAGAACCGCCGGCAGCGCAGGCCGCATACCCAGTGGCAGATCTGGATGCAGAAGCGTTGCAGCTTCAGTTCGGTGATCACCGCACCGAAGGCGGCGGCATCTCCCGCCCCCACAGCCGCGCTCAGCCGCTCCAGCATCGCCGGGTTGTGCGCCAGGCGGTGGGTCACGGCGGCGAACTCGAAAGCCTCGTCTATTTCGTTCGCAACCTTCGGCACCGGGAAGCGGCACAGCGTGACGCAGGCCAACACGCAGCGCCAGCTGCAGAACCACTCGCAGAGATACAGGCATAGTTGCAACAAATGGGGGTCCCGCAGCACCGCGCCGAGCTTC
Organism: uncultured Alphaproteobacteria bacterium; assembly: GCA_963839645.1. Classification (GTDB taxonomy): domain Bacteria; phylum Pseudomonadota; class Alphaproteobacteria; order Acetobacterales; family Acetobacteraceae; genus PALSA-911. Next base: position 330,452 of record CAWIVZ010000009.1, read on the forward strand.
GCCGCATCGCCCGCGTTGGACGCGGCAACGGCAGCTTCGAAACTTTTCCTGTGCGTCAGCAGCAGGTGCAGCGCATGTCCGGCCGCGCGCAGCTCTTGCGTCAGGTCCGGCCTCGGCGCCCGCGGGTCGGTGCCGCACAGCCAGCGGCAGATCAGCCGGTAGCGCACCATGCAGACCCAATGGCAGAACAGGTGGCAGTAGGGTTCCAGCTTGAACCGCTTGATGAGCGCCTGAAACCGGTCGTGGTCGCGCCGTTCCACCGCCTCGACCAGCGCATGCAACGCCTTCTCGTCAGCAGTGATCCGTACCACCGCCTCCGCCAGCCCGCGCGGATCGGGCGCGCGTTCGACCGCCCTCGCGGGGCCGCACAAATGCAGGCACAGGAACACGCATTCCTTGGTTCGCAACCACTCGCAGACCAGATCGCAACGACCGGCAAGGCCGAGCTCCTTCAGACCCGCCTGGTACGCCGCCAGGTCGCCGGCGCGAAACGCATCATAAATCAGATGGAACTGTTTCTGGTTGCTGGCGAGGATAGCAACAGCGGTTCCCTGCTCCACCAGGTCGCGTACCAACCCGGCTTCCGAAATCGGATCTGCCATGGCCCGTCTCCCCTTGATAAGCGCTGGCTTATCCAGCCAGGCATCACCCTAGGAGTGATTTCATTCCTTTCTCAACGCAAAACCATGTGTAGTAGCATGAACAACTTGTGATCCGCCGGTGCCAGCCGATGATGCGGGTTACAGCGCGTCCTGTTCAATTGTCATCGTTTTGTCATGATCCGGTGAACGGTCCAGCGGTCGGATGACGCCGCCGGGCAGGTCCCATCACCCACCCGGCGAAGCCTCCCGGTCGACCTGCACGCGTCCGTCGCCGCTGCGACTGCGTCGCGGTGCCCCGCATCACGATCCGGTGCGTCACGCGAATTCCGCTCCGCCGTCAGCATCGCGTCAGGCAGCGCCGTTACTGCTGGCCCCGCTCACCGCCCCCCAACGCCGGAGACACCTGACATGACAACCTTCCGCTGCCCCACCGAGGCTAGCTTCCTCCAGGCTCGTGACGCGATCGCGGATCACATCGCCAGACACGGCTACGCCCTGGTCGAAGCCTGGGACGCCGAAACCGAGACTCTGCGCGCGATCGCCGAGCGCTTCGGCCGCGTCCAGTCGCATATCCGCGCCGACGCCAAAGGGCTGGTCGGCATCAGCACCGACACCGTGGTCAATCACGAGTGGGAGAAATTCCGTTCCGAATACCATGGCGTCAGCGCCGAGGAGTTCCTGCCGCATACCGACGGCTCGTACCTGCACGGTCTGGTGCATCGCGACGGCGCGTACATGCAGTTGCTGCCGCCGAAGATGCTGCTGCTGCAATGCTGGCAGCAGGCTGCTGCTGGCGGCGCCAGCATCCTGATCGACGGTCAGCGGGTACGCGAGGACATGGCGCAGCGCAACCCGCGCTACCTGGAAATCCTCTCCACCCGCGGCTGCGTGACCTACTGCCGCGACGATCAGATCGCGCTGGACAGCGCCGTGTTCCAGCGGCTGGACGACAGCACGACCATGCTGCGGTTCCGCTACGACGGCACGGCCTATGTCGCCGACTGGGCGCTCGAGGCGTTCCACAACCTGCAGCACGAATACTTCAGCGATCCGCGCTACCAGATCACCATGACCCCCGTGAAGGGCCACGTGCTGCTGATCGACAACTACCGGATGCTGCATGGCCGCGAGCGTTTTTCCGACGACGCGATGGAATCCGGCACAAAGCGCAGCATGCGCCGCATATGGCTGGCCCACGACCAGTTGCCGGTTCTGCACAACGCCATCGATCAGCACAAGGAACGGCGCGCCCTGCAGCCGTTCAAGGCGTACGATATCCAGCCCGCGTCAGACGACTTCGCGGTGGCCAGCCCGTTGCAGATCGGCATCCGGCAGGCGGTATAGCCCGCCTCCGATTACCAACGCGATACCCACGCGTTCCGTCCCTCCATCTCCACCTCCTGCATTGAACCCCGGCGTGACCGTCAACCACGCCCATCGGAGCCCGCCGTTTATGCAAGCGATTGCTGGTCTTTCCGTCGTTAGCTTCCTGACCTCACTCGCTACCGCCGCGCTGGGAGTGGGCGGCGGGGTCGGGCTGCTGTCCGTCATGCCGGCCTTCCTGCCGATGTCGGCGGTCGTCCCGGTGCATGGGGTGACCCAACTCGTCAGCAACGCCAGCCGGTTCGTGTTTGACTTCCGGCAGGCCGAGTGGCGCCTGTTACCGGCCTATGTCGCCGGCGCCTGCGTGGGGGGTTTCGTCGGTTACCAGTTCATCGGGCGCGTGCCGGACATCTACCTGACGGCGGTGATGGGGGTGTTCATCCTGTTGTGCACTTGGACCGATCTGGTGAAGAAGCTCGGAAGGGTGCTGACCGGGTTCTTTCCGCTGGGCTTCATCCAGACGTTTCTCTCCCTGTTCGTCGCCAGCGTCGGCCTGATCTCGCAGCCCGTGCTGATCAAGCAGGGGCTGGCGAAGAACCGGGTGATCGTCACCCACGCCATGCAAATGAGCGTTCTGCATGCGCTGAAGGTGTTCGCCTTCGTGGTCGCCGGATTTCCGTTCATCCGCTATTGGCAGATCATGCTGGTGATGACGGCCGCGTCGGCGGCGGGATCCTATTTCGGCGCCTACTTCCGCGACACCATCCCCGAGCGGGTCGGCGTCGCCATTTTGAAGTCCAGCATCACGTTCTTTGCCGGTAAGATGATCTTCGATTTTCTGATGCGGGCGTGACCGAAGCCGTCGCGCCCGGCACGCCCCGCCGCCCGTCGGGATTGATCCACCTCAACGACACCGCCGCTCCCCTCCCCGAACCTGAACCGTGCCGCACGCAGCTCTGTGCATGTCAGGATCGGCGCCGATGCGACTTCTGGTAATCGAGGATAACGAGAAGCTCGCATCGCTGATGAAGAAGCTTCTCAGCGATGGCGGCTACACCGTGGATGCCGTCCCGACCGCGCAAGCGGGCAAGGCGGCGCTCGATGTCACGGAGTATGATCTCATCGTGCTCGACCTTTCCCTGCCCGACCAGGACGGCACGGAGCTGCTGCGCTCGCTCCGCGGCGGCGGCCACGCTACCCCGGTCCTGGTCGCCACCGCTCGCGCGGACGTCGCCCAGCGCGTGCAGACGCTGAACCAGGGCGCCGATGATTATCTGGTCAAGCCGTTCTCGCTGGACGAGTTGCTGGCGCGGGTGCGAGCCTTGCTGCGCCGCCCCCGGCAGGTCACGCAAACCGTGCTGACCGCCGGCAACGTGGCGCTGGACACCTCGGCAATGACCCTGCGCGTCGACGGCAGCCCGGTGCTGGACCTGCCGCGGCGGGAGTTCGCCGTTCTGGCCGCCCTGCTCGGCCAGAAAGGCCGGCTGTTGCCGCGGCAGAAGCTGGAGGACGCGGTCTACTCCTTCGATGACGAAGTGACGCCGAACGCGATCGAGGCAGCGGTATCGCGGTTGCGCCGCCGGTTGGAAGCGCACGATGCCACAGTCGCGATCACGGCTATGCGGGGACTGGGCTACATTCTGTCGGAACGCGACGGATGCTGAAACAAGATCGGATGCCGACGCTGGCGCGCATCCTCGCGGTGCGATCCACGTTGGTCGCCGCGGCCGTGACACTGCTGCTGGTCGCGTTCTTCTTCGCCAAATACATGCTCGACACACCGAACCTACGGCGCGCCACGCTGGAGGAAGAAGTCAGCACGATCCTCGCGGCGCTGCGCAACGGCGAGGATCCGTCCCGCCTCTACGAATTTCAGCACTATCCGGACGCCTACGGGTTTCGCGTGTTCGATCGTCGGCTGGTCAAGACCCGGCGGCTGATCGCGACCGCCAACCCGGAACTGTTCCCTTCCCTCGCCCAGCTCACCGACGACCCGAATCACGCAGGTAGAGCCCGAGATCAGCGAGGGCTTCGGCCGCCTGCCGGGTCCGAACGGTCAACCGGACGGTGATCGCTGGGTGCTGACCGATCATGAGGACGTCAAGAACCGCTCCTACTGGCTGCAGGTCGTCATGATCGGCGATCCGGCCTGGCGCTGGCGCGCGGTGATGGCCGGGGAGATGCTCGACCATGTGGTCGTGCCGGTTCTGTCGGTCGTCCCGCCGCTCGTCCTGGCGATCCTGTTCACCATGCGTCACGCGTTGCGGCCGCTGGACCGGATCGCGCGGCAGGCCGCCGCGCTCGGCGCCGCCGCCGGATCGGGCGGACAGCTGAGCCCGCTGGCGACGGAGCGCCTGCCGGTCGAGTTCTACCAGGTGGTCCGCGCGATCAATGCCATGCTGGCCCGCCTCCAACAAACCTTGTCATTGCAGAAGCAGTTCACCGCGGACGCGGCACACGAATTGCGCACCCCGCTCGCCGTCCTGCTGCTGCAAATCAACGAACTGCCGCCCGGAACGATCGTGGACAATATCCGCGAGGAACTGCGCGGCCTCGGCATGCTGGTGAACCAGCTGCTGCAATTCGCGCAGGCGGAAGAAGCCGTGGCGCAGCAGCATCAACCGGTGGATATCGGCGCCGTGGCGCGGAAGGTATGCGAGGAATTGGCCGGCACGGCACTCACGCACCGGCAGGTGATCGAGTTCGATGTACCCGACGACCTCCCGGCCGTGCCCGGACATGCGGCGCTGATCGAGACGGCGATCCGCAACGTGATCGACAACGCGATTAAGTACGCACCGGCCGGCACGACCATCGCCGTCAGCATCGAGCCAGACTCGCGCGTCATCGTGCAAGACCGCGGTCTCGGCGTGCCCAATGAGCAGAAGGAACTGATCTTCAATCGCTTCTGGCGCGCGGACCGACGGCACTCCGCCGGCGCGGGGATCGGGCTGGCGCTGGTGCGCCGGATCGCCCAGTTGCACGGCGGCAACGCAAGCGTGGAAGACCGGGACGGCGGCGGAGCCCGTTTCGTGCTGAGCTTCGCCGCCCCCGGGCAGGACTGACACGTCATTCCTGCCTCATCCGCGCGACGGCCTACGCCAGGAATGCCCCCGCCAGCACCTCCGGCCATTTCTCGATCTCGTGGCGCAATATCTTGCCGGTCGTGCTGCGCGGCAGCCGTTCCTCGGCCACGAACAGCACCCCCTTCGGCCGCTTGTAGCCGGCCAGTTCCCGCCGGCAGGAATCCAGCAGCTCCGCCGCCGTCAGTGTCGCATCGGACGCGGCGACGATCGCCACGGGCACCTCGCCCCATTGCGCGTCGGCGCGGCGCACCACCACCGCATCGCGCACCCGCGGGTCCGACAGCAGCACCCGCTCGATCTCCGCCGGATAGATGTTCTCGCCGCCCGACTTGATCAGGTACTTCGCCCGGTCGGCGAAGTTCAGCATCCCATCCGCCTGGCGGAAGAACATATCCCCCAGATGAAACCATCCGTCCCGGAACTCGGTCCTGTTCACCTCCGGCGCGTTCCAATAACCGCTGAACAGCGTCGGTCCGCGGAAGACCAGTTCGCCCGCTGTGCCGTCGGGCACGTCCCTTCCGTCCTCGTCCACCAGGCGGAACTCGCACAGCGCGTTCGCCCGCTTTGCCAGCGACGCCGGCACCACGCCAATCGCGATCCGCCCTGCCGAGCCCGGCGGCAAGCCGGTTTCCGTGGCCCCGAACGTGTTGGCATACGGCGCCTGCAGCAATTCCGTCAGCTCCGCCAGCTGATGGCGCGGCACCAGGTCCGCCATCACCCCCACCAGCTTGATCCCCTTCGGGCGAATGCCCCGCTCGCGCAGCCCGGCGATCAGCGGCTCGATCGCGCCGGGCATGGTGATCAGCCACCATTGCTCGCGGGTGGCGATCTCGTGCAGCAACCGGTTCAGGTCGAAACCATCCACCACCACCGCCGTGCCGCCCAGGCAGATCACGTGGATGCACTGCTCGGTGGAGATCATGTGGAACATCGGCGGCCAGGCGACATAGGCATCTCCCGGCGCCAGCCCGAAATCCATTGCGTTCACCAGCATCCGCGCGATCTCCGCCCGATGGCTGAGCAGCGCCGCCTTCGGCCGCCCGGTCGTGCCGCTGGTATAGATGATCAGCAGCCCGTCCTCGGGATCGACGAAGACGTCAGGCTCCACCGCCGAACTCGCCGCCAGCGCCGCCTCATACTCCGCGCCGAACGTGAACCCCATGATCCCGGCCACCGCGCGATTCAGACTGTCGCGAAACCGCTCCGACACGATCAGCACCTTCGGCGTCACCAGCGCCACGCAATAGTCGAGTTCGCTGCGCGTCAGCCGCCAGTTCAGTGTGCAAAGGATCGCTCCCAGCTTGGCCGCCGCGAACGCGAGTTCCAGATATTCGATCCGGTTCTCCGAGCACAGCGCCACCCGCTCGCCCCGCCCGACCCCGTGGCCCGCCAGCAGGTTCGCGGTGCGGTTCACCCGTTCGTTGAACTCAGCGAAGGAAAGCCGGCGCGTGCCGTCATCCACCGCGATCCGCTGTGGCCAGTCGCGCGCCTGGTTGCGCAGCATCGTGCCCACCGTCAGCACGCTCGCCCGCCCGATCAGCGCGCGCTCCGTTCCTTCCGCTTCCGCGCTTGCCGGCATGCTTCCTCCAGATCCCGTTTCCATCCGCCGCCGCAGACTACCGTACCGGCCGAAACAGCACACGCTCCCCCTCTGCCGGAAACACCGCCGCCACCGCCATGCCGATCGCCAGGGCTCGAATGCGGCATCGACCAGGTTGCTGATCAGCCGCACCTCCGGCGCGTCGTCGAACTCCAGCAACGCCACGACATAGGGTGCGCGCAGCCCATACGTGCTGCGCGGCCGGATCGAAATCATGCCGCACCACGGTCCAGGAAAACACCCGCCCCACGCCGGCCACCGCCTGCCAGCCGATCGCGGACCTCGCGCAGAACGGACACAGCTTCATCGGATACCAATGAAACCGGCCGCACCGCGCGCAGCGCGGAAACGCCAACCGCTCCTGCGCCAGGGCAGCGAAGAAGGGGCCGAACTCCGCCGGCCGGGCCATGCCGCTCACCGGCTCAGCACCGCCACGCCGTAATCGGGCGGGGAAAACCCTCCCACCAGCCCAACCCGCGCCTGCGCCACCTGCGCCGCGCCCCCATCGCCGCGCAATTGGCGCACCGCCTCCACCATGTGCTCGATGCCCAGCCGGTAGCTATAGGACAGCAGCCCGCCATGCGTGTTCACCGGCAACCCGCCATCGATGCCGATGCCGCGCTCACGAATGAACCCGGCGGCTTCGCCCTTGGCGCAGAAGCCCAGATCCTCGATCTGCATCAGGCAGGAGATCGAGAAGCAATCGTAGATCTCGGCGAAATCCACATCTTCCAGGCCCACCCCCGCCCGCCCCCGCGCCTGGCGCGACGCCTCGGCCGCGGCCGGGGTCACCAGCAGCGGGTTCGGCTGGGTGAACACGTCGTCGCCGCTGACGGGAACGCTGGCGAACCCCACGCCGCGCACGAAAACCGGCGGCCTGCGGCAGTCGCGCGCCCGTTCGGCGCTGGTCATCACGTAGGCCCCGGCGCCATCGGTGATCAGGCAGCAATCCGCCGCCCGCAGCGGATCGGCAATCATGCGGCTGGCAAAATACCCCTCGCGATCCAGCGGCTTCGTCACCTGTCCGCCGCCATGGCGCAGCGCGTTCGCCCGCTGCGCGATCACCAGGCCAGCCAGATCGTCTTCGGTCAGCCCATACTCATGCATGTAGCGCCGCGCCCACAGCCCGAAATACGCCGGCTGGGCGCTGAACCCGTATGGCTTCTCGAACACACGCTTCGCCGGATACGCGTCATGGAACGCATACGGCCCACCCGGCCGCGACCCCCAATCGACGCCGAAATAGAACAGCACGGCCTTCGCCCGCCCGCTACGGACCGCCATCTCCGCCAGCATCGGCGCCGCCACGATCCCGGCGCCGCCATAGGACAGACTGGCGCTGAACCCGAGGGAGGTCCCAAGCTGGGCCGCCATCCAATCCGCCGGCACGCTGCCCGGCATGATACCGGCATCGGTCACAATCCCGTCGATATCGGCGCAGTCCAGCCCGGCATCCGCTATCGCCGCCAGGCTCGCCTCCAGGCAAAGTCCCCGCACATCCGTTTGCGAGACCCGCACCGGGATCGTCTCGCCGACCCCAACGATCGCGATCATGGCTCCGCCGTCAACACGGCAAAACCGTGGGCGACCGACCAGCCCCTGTCAATCGATCCAAAGCCGGCACCATCACGCCGGCCGGCGCGCACCGGAGTGCGGCCAGGACGTCCGCTCACGCACGCCCCGTCACCGGCCGTTTCCGATCGGACGCTCCCGGCTGCACAAACCCGGCCCTTTTGCGGCGCCGGCATCCGGCATCGCCCAGATGCGAGGCATCCATCCGCTCACTACACGTGCAAACGCCCCAATCGGGTCATTCCCGGTGGCGGCTCCCGGATCGCGCCGACACCGACAGATATATGATTTTGCTGCTTTTATTGTCGCATCTTTGATGGCAGAAGCGCATCAACCCACGCCGGCCGCGGCCAAACGCGGCTCCCGCCAAGGAATACGTCCGCCGATGCTCCGCGCCCCAGCCGCCTTCCCGGCCCTGCTCCTGCTGGCGGCCGCCAGCCCCGCGGGCGCCCAACCTGCGATCGCCCAGCCTGCAATTGCCCAGCCCGCACTTGCCCAGATCAACACCGGCGACACCGCCTTCATGCTGCTGTGCACCGTGCTGGTGCTGCTGATGACCATACCGGGCCTCGCCCTGTTCTATGGCGGCATGGTGCGAAAGAAGAACCTGCTCGCCATTATGGCGCAGTCCTTCGCCCTCTGCGCGCTGATCACCGTGGTCTGGATCGTCGCCGGCTACTCGCTCACCTTCGGCAACGGCAACGCCATCATCGGAGACGCCTCCCGCCTGTTCCTCTCCGGCATGGGGTGGACCGGCCCGTTTACGCTCGGCGCCGGCACCGACGCCGCCATGCCGATGACGGTGCCCGAACCCGTCTTCATGTTCTACCAGATGACCTTCGCGATCATCACGCCCGCGGTCGTCACCGGCGCCTTCGCCGACCGCATGCGCTTCTCCGCGATGCTGATGCTGATGACGCTCTGGTCCCTCATCGTCTATGCGCCGATCGCCCACTGGGCCTGGGCGCCGCTGGGCTGGCTGAACGCGATGGGCGTGGCCGATTTCGCCGGCGGCACCGTCGTGGAGGTGAACTCCGGCGTCGCCGGCCTCGTCTGCGCGCTCGTGCTCGGCCGCCGGCTCGGCTACGGCCGCGACAACATGGCGCCTTACAACCTGGCCTATGCCGTGATCGGCGCCTCGTTGCTCTGGGTCGGCTGGCTCGGCTTTAACGCCGGCAGCGCCGGCAGCGCCGGCGGGCGCGCTGCCATGGCGATGGTCGCCACCCAGGCAGCGGCCTCCACCGCCACGCTCGGCTGGCTGGCGCTGGAATGGTGGCGCAGCGGCAAGCCCACCGTGCTCGGTGCGATCTCCGGCGCCGTCGCCGGCCTGGTCGCGATCACCCCGGCCTCCGGCTTCGTGCTGCCCGGCGCCGCCCTGCTGATCGGCCTGATCGCCGGCGCCGCCTGTTACCTCGTGGTCACCGAGGTCAAGCCCTGGCTCGGCTACGACGACAGCCTGGACGCCTTCGGCGTGCACGGTGTCGGCGGCGCGGTGGGCATGCTGCTCACCGGCATCCTGGCCTACGGCGCGCTGTCCGCCACCGCGGGCCAGCCGCTCGGCGCGGCCATCGGCGGGCCGCATCTGCTTGGCGTGCAGGCGCTCGGCGTGCTTGCGGCCGCGGCCTGGAGTGCAGCCGGAACCTGGGGATTGCTGAAGATCGTCGACGCCACGATCGGCCTGCGCGTCACCCAGGAGGAAGAGCGCCAGGGCCTGGACGAGGTGCTGCACGGCGAAAGCCTGGTCTGAAAAACCCCGGCCTGAAGGCCATGGGCTGAACCCGGCACCGCTTCAGCCCTTGCTGTCAGCGATCGCCACGTCGTCACTCCCCCGCGTGAACTTCCGCTCGGCGTGCTCGATTTCCCGGTCGAGGAAGAAGTTCAGCGCGGTGCGGAGCACGATGATCGCCGCCACCTTGCCAATATCGTCCCAGGACGGGCTGACCGCGGTCTTCAGGATGTCGGCCGCCAGTTGAAACTCCAGCGCCAGCGCCAGCCATCTCCCGAGACGCAGCCGGATGCCGACCCGCGCATCCACCCCGCCGCTCGCCGGCTGAAATCCGCCGAACGGCAGTGCTACCGTCAATGCCGCCGCATACAGCACGCCAACGCCGATGATGATGGTGGAAATACCTTCCGTCGCGATGGAGAGCCATCCCGTGGCCAGCTTCAGCAGCTCTTCCATCCAGTATCCTCCAAATCCAGTCAGCAAAATCGCCGAACAGTGTCGCCGGTCCAGAAACCGGAAGGCTGCATCGTTCTAACCTTCGTGGCGTCCGGGGCAAAATACTGGGCAATGCTCGCTGCTTTGCCACCGCGATATCGCCCGGCGGCATCGCACCAAGGTTCGAACGTCTCTCCCAACGCGCCACCGGCGCGATCCGGTGGGCGGCAGGCGCCACCTTCACGCTGTATCTGTTCCACTTGCTAATTCTGCTGTTCGTTGCCGCCTCGCTGCTTCCGCCGACCTCGCGCTGACACCCCCCGATAGCCCCGGGCCGGCCGCGCTGCTATGAGTGTCCTTGCATGCTCACCGACCTGCCCAACCTCCTGACCGTCTCGCGCATCGCGGCCATACCGCTGCTGATGCTGTTCATGGCGATGCATAGCCCGGCCGGCGACCTCGCCGCCTGCGCCGTGTTCGCGATCGCCGCGATCACTGACTATTTCGACGGCATGCTGGCCCGGGTGCGCCGGCAGATCTCCGATTTCGGCCGCATGCTGGACCCGATCGCCGACAAGCTGCTGGTCGGCGCCACCCTGATGCTGCTGGTCGGCCACGGCCGGCTGTCGGCCGCCGGCCTCTATCCCGCCGTGGTCATCATGCTGCGGGAAATCCTGGTCAGTGGCCTGCGCGAATACCTCGCCGGCGTCCGCATCGGCCTGCCGGTTACCCGGCTCGCCAAATGGAAGACCGGCATCCAGATGGGCGCGCTCGGCACCCTGATCGCCGGCGACAACGGCGCGCGGCTGCTCGGCATCGGCTTCCTGCCGATCGGACTGCTCGGCGAGACGATGCTCTGGATCGCCGCCGCGCTGACGCTGATCACCGGCTGGGACTATCTCACCGCGGGCCTGCGCCACGCCGCCGCCCCGCCGCCCCGCCAAACGCCCAACCCCTGAAGGCAGCACCGGCTTGAAAGTCCTCGGCATCGTCGGCTGGTCCGGCAGCGGCAAGACCACGCTCATCACCGCCCTGCTGCCGCTGCTGCGCGCCCGCGGCCTGTCGGTTTCCACCGTCAAGCACGCCCATCACGGCTTCGACATGGACCGCCCCGGCAAGGACACCTACCGCCACCGCGAGGCCGGCGCGCACGAGGTGCTGGTCGCTACCGGCAAGCGCTGGGCGCTGCTGCACGAGGTGGAGGGCGACGAACCGCCGCTGCCGGAACTGCTCACCCGCCTCAGCCCGGTCGACCTGGTGCTGGTCGAGGGGTTCAAGACCCACCCCTTCGCCAAGCTGGAAGTACATCGCCCGGCGCTGGGCAAGCCGCCGATCTGGCCGGAACACCCGCGGGAACCGCAGCCGGCCGGCACCGCCGGCGTAGTGGCCGTGGCCACCGACGCCGGACTGCCCGACTGCGACCGGCCGGTGCTGCCGTTGAACGACCCCGACGCCGTGGCCGACTGGACACTGGCCTTCCTCGGCCTCCCCGCCGCGCCATCCGCCGGCCGATGAAGGCGGTGCCCAATTCCCACTTCCATGCTATACGGAAAAACTCCGTTTCCCGTCGGGAGTTCCGCTTGATGCACCGCGCCGCCCTGCTAGGCCTGTTACTGACCGCCACCGCATGTGCGTCGCAGGATATTTCCGAGCACAGCCCGACGACGATGCCGGAATTCACCGGAACCGGCTTCCCGAAATTCATCAGCGACACCCACACCTTTTCCGCCAATCCCAATCTTCCGGAAAGCGGCGCGTTGAACGTGCTGCGGGTGGAGGCGCTGGCCGCCCCGATGGAACCGCTATCGGCCGAAACGGGCACGATCTGGCCCGGCCCGCCGGAGCCGATCAAGTCGCTGCGCGACCTGCAACTGGAGTCCGGCGGAGGCATGCCGCCCGAGCCGCGCATGCCGACGGCCAAACAACTCGGCGAGCCCGGCGCGGCCTACGTGCCGGCGCCGAAGGCAGCCCCCTCCTCCGCCCCCGGCGGCGTCACGGTGCTGACCAACGCGGACGGCAGCCAGACCATCATCCATCCGGACGGACGGGTGGAGTTCAAGCCCGCACCGAAATGAATAATCCGTCCCTGTCGCATCCGGCAGACCCATCCAGCGCCAACACCGGCACCATCACCGTGCTGTATTTCGCCTGGTTGCGCGAACGCACCGGCACCGGCGAGGAAATCCTGCCGCTGCCCGCCTCCGTGCGCAGCGTCGCCGCGTTGATCGACTGGCTGATCGCCCGCAGCCCCGGTCACGCCGCCGCCTTCGCCAGCCGCCGGACCGTGCGCTGCGCCGTCAACCAGGATTTCGCCGGCCCAGACGCCCAGGTCGGCCCAGGCGACGAAGTCGCCTTCTTCCCCCCAGTCACCGGCGGCTGACCCAGCGGCCACCATGTCCAGCCAGCAGTCCACCATCCGCGTCCAGCAGGCCGATTTCGACATCGGCGCCGAGTTCGCCGCCCTCGGCAGGGGCCGCGCGGATATCGGTGGACTCGGCTGCTTCGTCGGCACCGTCCGCGACACAGCCAAGGGCCGCAAGATCGTCTCGATGACGCTGGAGCACTACCCGGCCATGACCGAAACGGCGATGGCCCGCATAGCCGCCGAGGCCGCCCAACGCTGGCCGCTGCTCGGCATCACCCTGATCCACCGCGTCGGCACCCTGCTGCCCGGCGAGAACATCGTCCTGGTTCTCACCGCCTCCGCTCACCGCCAGGCTGCCCTGGACGCCACCGGCTTCCTGATCGACTGGCTGAAGACCCGCGCGCCGTTCTGGAAGAAGGAACGCTTCGCGGAAGGCGACGAGACCTGGGTCGAGGCCAACGCCGCGGACGACGAGGCCGCCGCCAAATGGTCTGTCGCAGGATAGGCAGGTCTGCCTAAATCGGCGGTTGATGCACCGCCCGCATGGCCATCTCCCTCGTGCCCCTCTCCCGCAGCCCCGGCATCGGCAGGGTTCCGCCGATTTCATGGCTTCGTTCCCAGGCGCCGATATAGTCGCGCGTCAGCGGCACCGCATCCACCCGCTTGCTGAGCTGGATCTGGAAATTGATGTGCCCGCTATAGCGGAACGTCGCCTCGCAGCCGGCCAGATAGAACTCCCACATCCGGCAGAACCGCTCGTCATACAGCTTCGCCACCGCCTCGCGCCGTGCCAGGAAGCGTTCCCGCCACGCCTTCAGGGTTTCGGCGTAATGCAGCCGCAGCACCTCGATATCCGTCACGTAAAGCTCCGCCCGCTCGATCGCCGGCAGCAGCTCGGACATTGCCGGGGAATAGCCGCCGGGGAAGATGTACTTGCGGATCCATTCGTTGGTTGCCCCCGGCCCCTCCGCCCGTCCGATCGTGTGCACCAGCGCGACACCGTCATCGGCCAGCAGGTCGGCGATCTTGCGGAAATACTCCCGATAATGATTGACCCCGACATGCTCCAGCATGCCAACCGACACGATCCGGTCATAGGTCCCGCTCTCCTCGCGGTAATCCTGCAGCCGGAAACGCACACGCCCCGCTCCGGCTTCCGCCGCACGGCGCTCGGAAACCGCATGCTGCTGCTCGGACAGCGTCACGCCGGTGACATCCGCGCCGCATTCCCGCGCCAGATACAGCGCCATGCCGCCCCAGCCCGAGCCGATATCCAGCACCCGATCGCCGGGCCGCACCAGCAGCTTCGCCGCGATATGCCGCTTCTTCTGCTCCTGGGCCTGCTCCAGCGTATCGTCCGGCGACTGGTAGTAGGCGCAGGAATATTGCCGGTCGCTGTCCAGGAACAGCTCATACAGCTCGCCGGACAAGTCATAGTGATGGGCCACGTTCCGCCGCGCGATCCCCAGCGGATTATGCTGGCGGAACCGCCGCGCCAGCGTCGCGAACCGGTACTGCAGCCGCGCGAACGGCCCCGCGTTCTGCCACCCGAGATTACTCAGCCCAAGGTCCAGGAAATCGTAGATATCGCCGCTCTCGAACTTCAGCCGGCCATCCATATAGGCCTCGCCGAACTCCAGCCCCGGGTTCAGCAGCATCCGCCTGGCGGTCCCGCTGCCGCCGATCCGCATCGTCACCGCCGGCCCCTGCCCATCGCCGAATTCCTGGGCCGACCCATCGGACCCGATCACGATCAGCTTGCCGCGCCGGATCAGGCTCGAGAACAGGTTCCGAAGGATCATCCGTTCCCCGGCCAGGCTCCATCGACCCAGTCGTCTGCTTTGGGAACCGGACACCAGATAGCCCGAATCGGGCTGTTCCGAAGAAGTCGTCAGATAATCTGAGAGTTTTGCTGACATAGGACCACGCTTCGCCCTGTCTTTTGTGCCTGTCTTGTCTTTGCCCCGTCGTCACCCTGCCCGCCCAGACCCGTTCGGCTCGGCGCAGGCCGAAAAAGCCTATGCGGATTCATTTCAGGTCACAAGACAATCATTCTGCTTCGCGATGTCACGCCACACAGCGACGCGCCGCGAAGACGGCATAATCCTTGCATCGCCACAACACCCACCGCAATCCGCGAGAACACGGCGATCGAAACAGACATGTCCGCTTCCAGACCCAGCCCGCCCTCTGTGATCTCCACCTCCCGGTCCGCGGCTTCGGTTTCAACCCATCTCGAAATCGAAAGCCTCATTCACGGGCTGCATGCCCAACACAAAGGCAATTGCGAGGGCAAGACAGCGGACTATATCCCCGAGCTTTCTCTCGTTCCGCCGGACCAGTTCGGCATCGCCATCGCCAACCACGCCGGGGAAATCGTCGCGGCCGGCGATGCCAGCGCGCCCTTCACCATCCAGTCGGTCTCCAAGGCCTTCACTTTCGCGATGCTGCTCGATGCCGTCGGCCGGGACGCCACCTATGCATCGGTCGGCGTGCAGCCCAGCGGCGATCCGTTCAACGCCATCACCCTCGACCCGCGCACCAACCGTCCGTTCAACCCCATGGTCAACGCCGGCGCCATCGCCGTCGCCGGCCGGCTGCGCGAGGCGCTCGGCCCCACCGCCTTCGAACAGGTGCTGCAAACCTTCAGCCACGCCGCCGGCCGCAGCCTCGGCGTGGATGAGGCGGTGTTCGCCTCCGAGCACGAGACCGGCCACCGCAACCGCGCCATCGGCCACCTGCTGCGCGCGGCGGAGGTGTTCACCGTCCCGGTCGACGACGTGCTGGACGTCTATTTCCGCCAATGCTCGATCATCGTCACCGCGATCGACCTGGCCATGATGGGCGCCACCCTGGCCAATCTCGGCGCCAACCCCCTGACCCGCCAGGAGGTGTTCGGGGTCGAGGCGGTGCGCGACACGCTATCGGTCATGTTCACCTGCGGCATGTACGACGGCGCCGGAGACTGGGCCTGCCGCGTCGGCCTGCCGGCCAAAAGCGGCGTCGGCGGCGGCATCCTTGCCGTGGTCAACCGCCAGCTCGGCATCGGCGTCTTCTCCCCCCGGCTGGACAGCCAGGGCAACTCCGTCCGCGGTCAGGCCTGCTGCATCGGCCTTGCCGACGAACTCGGCCTGCACGCCTTCGACAGCACCAACAGCGGATCGAGCTTCCTGCGCGGGCTTGCCCGATTGGGCTGAACCGGCCCCAGCTGGCGGCGGCGCCTCAGCCCCAGCGGCGATACCCCATGGCCTCCGCCACACGCCGTTCGGCCATCGCCACGGCCGCCGCACGGGGCTGGATTTTACTCTGCGACGCCTGTTCCAGCACTTCCCGCGTATTGCGGCCGATCTTCTCCGCGATCGCCGCGAAGGCCGCACCCTCGGTGCCGCCGTGATACTCCGTCGCGGCGCAGATCACGCCACCGGCATTGGCGATGAAGTCGGGAAGGACCAGAATGCCGCGCGCATGCAGCATCGCCTCGGCCTCCGCGGTCGCGGGAATATTCGCCCCCTGCGCGACCAGCTTCGCCTGCAACCGCCCGACATTGTCGGCACGCAGCACGTCCGGGCGCGCCGCGGGGATCCAGATATCGCAGGGCACATCGACGATCGCATCCGGATGCCGCTTTTCCCCGGTCGGATACGCGTTCAGCTCCCCGCCGGCCAGCTTATGACGCACGAGCGCCTCGACATCGAGACCGGCAGGGTCGAACAGCGTGGCGCTGGTATCGGTGGCCGCGACCAGCACCGCGCCCTTGGCGGCAAGGAAGCGCGCCGCATGGC
This sequence comes from uncultured Alphaproteobacteria bacterium, assembly GCA_963839645.1. GTDB lineage: Bacteria > Pseudomonadota > Alphaproteobacteria > Acetobacterales > Acetobacteraceae > PALSA-911. Next base: position 346,943 of record CAWIVZ010000009.1, read on the forward strand.
GCCCGACCGCCCCGAAGCCCTGCACCGCGACTCGCGCGCCCTGCAGGGACAGGCCGCAAAATGGCAAAGCGGCCTCGATGGATGCGGCCACGCCGAAGCCGGTGGCGCCGATTTCATCCAGCGGTATGCCGCCCAACACCCGCGGCAGGCCCGCGGCGCGGCCGATCTCATCGCGTACCCAGGCGATGCAGCGTTCGTCCGTGCCCATGTCCGGCCCGGGGATGTAATCGGTCAGATCGCGGATCGCGCAGGCGAAGGCGCGGATCACCCGCTGCTTCTCCGCCGATCGGCATGCGCGGATCAGCGGCGATCACCGACTTGCCGCCGCCGTGCGGCAGTCCCGCCGCGGCGTTCTTCAGCGTCATGGCGCGGGCGAGCCGGGCGCATTCCTCCAGGCTGACATCCGGCGCCATGCGCACCCCGCCGATCGCCGGGCCACAGGCCACGTTGTCGATCACCACGACGGCTTTCAGACCAGCGGCCGGGACATGGATGTGCACGATCTTGGCGGGACCGAGCGGATCGGCGAAACGAAACGGGTCATCCATGCGACATCATCTCCCTGGGCCTACGTAGTTTCGTTGGTTTTCATGCGGGTTTTTCGAGCGCCGCTCGTACCGCGGCGAGGAAGCGCGCGGCCTCGCCGCCGGACACCGCTCGGTGATCGAAAGTCAGCGACAGCGGCAGCATCCGCCGCGCCATGAACTGCTCACCGACTGCGACCACACACGAACGGATGCGCCCGGCGCCGAGAATGGCAACCTGCGGCGGCACGACCACGAGTGCGGCGAACAGCCCGCCCAAGGCGCCGAAATCCGATAGCGTGATGGTGGCGCCGCGCAATCCGTCGGGCGCGATGCGCCGCGCCCGCGCCTCGGTCCTAAGTCGTTCCACCTCCGCGGCGATGGCCGGCACGGCCAAGCTGCCGGCATGGCGCAGGACCCGGAACGATCAGGCCATCTTCCGTATCGACCGCGATGCCGACATGGATGTCCGGATGGAGCCGGCGGGCCAGCGCCCCGCCATCGAAGGCCGCGTTCAAGGCCGGCTCCGCGCGGCAGCCAGCGACCAGCGCCGCGACCAGACGTGCCGCCACCGGCATCCTGGCCGGCCAGTCCCCCACATCGGCTTCCTCGGTCACGGTCGCCGGGACCACCTCCCGGCCGGCCTGCGCCATGCGTTGCGCCATCGCCCGGCGCACGCCCCGGAGCGGCTCCATGCCGCCCTCCGCCGCCTTGGCACGTTCCACATCGGCCCGGGTGATCTCGCCCTGCTGGCCGCTGCCGGTCACGCCCGCCAGATCGACCGCCAGCGACGCCGCCAGCGCCCGCACCGCCGGGGCCACGCGCACACGCGCGGCGGGCGCAGGCGCCCGGACCGGTTCGGCGGCAACGGGCCGGGCAGCCGCCGGCACCGGCTCCGTCAGCGAGCCCACCACCGTGCCGCTATCCGCGCCCGCCCCCTCGGCGAACGCCACCAGCGGCGCGCCGATCGGCAGGCGCGCGTGCACCTCCGCCAAAAGCCGCTCGATCCGCCCGCCATGCGGCGAGGGGATCTCGACAACCGCCTTGTCGGTCTCCACCGAGACCAGCGGCTGATCCGCCACCACGTGATCGCCGGCGGCCACATGCCAGGCGACGATCTCGGCGTCCTGCAGCCCCTCGCCGAGATCCGGCAGGACGAAGATCCGCTCGCTCTCGCCCGTCATGCGCCCTTCCCTCAGCCGTGCCGCAAGGTCCGCCGCGCGGCGGCGAGGATGCGGTCGACGCCCGGCATGTAATGTTGCTCCAGGCGCGCCAGCGGCACCACGGTGTCGTAGCCGGTCACCCGCTCGACCGGCGCGAGCAGCGAGAACAGGCCGGGACCCGCAAGCTGCGCGGCGATTTCCGCGCCGAAACCGGCCGTCAGCGGCGCTTCATGGCAGATCACGCAGCGGCCGGTCCTGGCCACCGAACCCAGGATGGTCTCGGCGTCCAGCGGCACCAGGGTGGCGACGTCGATCACCTCGGCCGAAATGTTCTCCGCCGCCAACCGCTCCGCCGCCAGCAGAATCTCGCGCAGCACCGCCCCCCAGCCGACCAGCGTGACGTCGCTGCCTTCCCGCAGGGTGAAGCACCGATCGAGCGGCAGCGCCGCGCCGTCATCGGCCACCGGTTCACGCGCCACGCGGTACAGCCGCGTCGGCTCCAGGAAAGATCACTGGATCTGGATCGCGGATGGCGGCAAGCAGCAATCCGTAACCCTGCTTCGGCGAGGATGGAATAACGACGCGCAGGCCGGGAATGTTGGTGAAACAGGCCTCGCCGCTTTCGGAATGATGCTCCGGCGCATGGATGCCGGCGCCGCACGGCGTGCGCAGAACCATCGGGCAGCTCAGCCGGCCGCGCGTACGCGTGCGCAGCCGTGCCGCATGGTTCAGGATCTGGTCGATCGCGGCATAGGCAAAACCCATGAACTGGATCTCCGCCACCGGCCGGAAGCCCTGCGCCGCCAGCCCGACGGAAACCCCGGCGATCGCCACCTCGGCCAGCGGCGTATCGAGCACCCGCGCCGCGCCGAAGCGCGTCAGCAGCCCGTCGGTGGCGCGAAACACGCCACCGTCCTTGCCGATATCCTCGCCGAGCAAAACGACGTCGGGATCGTCCTGCATCGCACGGGCCATCGCGAGGTTGATCGCCTCCACCAGCGTTACATCTCGCAGGGTCGTATCGGGCGGCTTCACATCAGCCATCGTTTTCCTCGCCGCCGATGGCTCGCGCCCGCTGCGCCAACAGCGAAACGGGAAGATTGGCGAACATGTAATCGAACATCGCCGAAACCGGCTGCGGCGGTGTCGCCAGATAGGTCTCCGCCGCAAGTTCGATCGCCGCCGCCGCGTCGGCCAGCGCGTGCTCCTCCGCCTCACGGTTCCAGGCGTCCTGCGACACCAGATACTGGCGCAAACGCGCGATCGGCTCGCCATGCCAGTGCCGGCTGACCTCCGCATCGTCGCGATAACGCCCGGCATCATCCGCCGTGGTGTGATCGCTAAGGCGATAGGTCAGCGCCTCGATCAGGCTGGCGCCGCCGCCGGCGCGGGCCCGCGCCAGGGCGCTCGCAACGCTGTCACGAACGACGATGACATCGTTGCCGTCTACCTGCTTGCCCGGAATTCCGACTCCGATCGCCTTCTGCGCCAGTGTTCCTGCAGCGCTCTGCGCTTGGCGCGAAACCGAGATGGCCCATTGGTTGTTGTTGATCAGAACGACCAGCGGCAGCTGCCACACGCCCGCGAGGTTCAGCGCCTCGTAAAAATCACCCTTCGACGTGGCGCCGTCGCCGACGATGCACAGCACCGCCCGCGCCTCGCCGCGCAGCTTCATCGCCAGCGCCACGCCCGCCGCATGCGGCACATGGCTCGCCACCGGTACCGAAATGGGAAAGTCCTGCCGCGGGCCAGCGAAATCACTGCCGCGTTCGTCCCCGCCCCAATACAGCAGCAGCTCCACCGGCGTTACGCCGCGCCACAGTTGCGCCGCCTGGTCGCGAAAGGATGGCACCAGCACATCATCCGGCACCATGGCGCTGGCCGCGCCCACGCCCACCGCCTCCTGCCCAAGCGACGCGGCGAAGGTGCCCAGCCGGCCGGTCCGCTGCAAGGCCACCGCCTTGGCGTCGAAGGCGCGCGTCAGCACCATGGCGCGATACAGTTTCACCAGTTCGGCAGGGTTCGCCACCGCCTCGGGCAAGGGGCCCAGCAATACGCCTTCCGGATCCAGATACCGGGAAAGCTGAATGTCGAATTCGGCAACGCGGGTTGTGAACATGCACGGATCCCTGATGGCCGGCAGGCTAGGCGGCGCGGCATGCCCCCGGCATTGAGGTGGATCAACCGATCACGCGGCGCTTCATAGGAAAATGCCACTTCATCCCGGCGCCCAGGAGGCGAGGCAATGCGACTGATCCATCAGGTTATCGACGATCTGAAGGGCCTGCCCGACGAACCCGTCACCCCCATGGCCGCCGCATTGGAGGAACTGCTCGGCGGCGAGCGGGGCTCCCTGCCCGACCTCGCGGACCGCTTCACCCAGGCCGGGCTGGGCCACATCATGGCGTCCTGGATCGGCAACCGCGAGAACCTGCCGGTCAGCACACGCGATCTGCGGCACATCCTCGGCGAGGAGCGCGTGCAGGACCTGTCCACGCTGGCTGGCATGTCGTCCGGCGACTTCCTTGTGCACCTGGCACGCCAGCTTCCCGCCGTCGTGCATCGCATGACTCCCGAAGGAGACATCGAACGCCCGTCGGCCTAGGCTTGTAGCCATGTCACAAACCGGCGAACGGGAGTCGGGCCAGCCCGCACGGGAACCGCGGCAGGCCGCATCTGCCGGTCGGCCCGCCTTTGCGCGTGGCAATGCCTGGGTAGCGGAGCGGCTTCGCCAGGCCGCGAGCCTTCTCGCGGCGCAGGATGCCAATCCGTTCCGAGTCTCAGCATACCGCCGGGCGGCGGACGCGATCGAAGCGCTGAAAACCGAATTGCGGGACACGGCGACATTGGGCGGCCACGCCGCCCTGGAAGCCATTCCCGGCATCGGCCCCTCCATAGCCGGCGCCGTCGCGGAGATGCTGGCGACCGGCCAATGGGGCTTCCTGGAACGGCTGAAGGGCGCCTCGGACCCGGAAGCCCTGTTCGCCTCCGTTCCCGGAATCGGCCCGGCGCTGGCCCACCGCATCCAGGAGGTTCTGCACGTGGATACGCTGGAGGCGCTGGAAATGGCCGCCCATGACGGGCGCCTGCTGCAGGTGCCCGGCTTCGGCGCCCGGCGCGCCGCCATGGTTCGCAGCGTTCTCGCCGAATTGCTCGCGCGCATGCGCCCCGCCATGCCACGCACGGCGGACGAACCCGATGTCGAGCTCCTGCTGGACGTGGACCGCGAGTATCGCGACAAGGCGGCGGCCGGGACACTGCGCAAGATCGCGCCGAAACGCTTCAACCCCGGCGGCGAGGCCTGGCTGCCGATCCTGCACACGGTGCGCGGCCCGTGGCACTTCACCGCGCTGTTCTCCAACACCGCGCGCGCGCATGAGCTCGGCCGCACAGGCGACTGGGTCGTGCTGTATTTCCACCGCGACACCCGGCCGGAGGGCCGGCGCACCATCGTGACCGAGACCCAGGGCAAGGGGCGCGGCCGGCGCGTGGTGCGCGGACGGGAGGCGGAATGCCTGGCATAGGCCGTCGCCTGGCGGCCCGCGGCCGCATTGCCCTGCCGGCGCGTCTGGTCCTCGCGGCGGGCTGGGCGCTGCTCGCCGCGGGCTGCGTCCAGGCTACGCCCGTTCTGGCGCCCGCTCCGGTTCCGCCCGCCATCCCAGCGGCCACCGGCCGGCCCGTGCCCACACTTTCCCAGGCGGAAATCGCCACCGAGGCCGAGCACCTGCGCACGGCCCTGGCGCGGGAAGTGCCACACAGCCTGCCGGCGGGCGGGGCCACCGATCGGCAATGGATCGAACGTACCAAGGCCATGCTCGACCGCGGCTTCTTCGGCATCGATCATCCCCAGTTGTTGGTCGTGGTGGACCGCAATCCCCAAATCCAGCAAATGCGCATCCTGCTGGCGCAACCGCCCGGCAAGCCGTGGCAGGTGATCGGCGGCAGCAAGATCTCCACCGGCCAGGCCGGCAGGCGCTACTACTACATCACGCCCACCGGCGTGTTCCCGCACACCGACGGCATCCTCGACTACCGCGCGCTCGGCACCTTCAACGAGAACCACATCCGCGGGCTGGGGCTGAAAGGGATGCGCGTCTGGGATTTCGGCTGGCAGACGGCCCACAAAGGCTGGCGGGAAGACGGCGAGCCGGGCGACATAAGGCTGCTGCTGCACGCGACGGACCCCGACTATCTGGAACAGCGCCTCGGCCGCCCCGCCTCGCAGGGCTGCGTGCGCATTTCCACCGCGATGAACCGCTTCCTCGACCTGCACGGCGTGCTGGACGCCGATTACGAGCGGAACGCCGCTTCCGATCTGCGCATCAACGCCCTGTTGCTGCCCGAGCGCCGGCCCAGCCGGCTAGCCGGCAACGCCATGGTCGTTATCGACTCCTCGCAGCCGGACTGAGCAGCCGGTCATTGCAGGCTTGACCCATATCAAGGCACGCCGTGCGAAACTGCGGTCGAATGGCCTTCGTTCCCGCCCGGACGGGCGGCAAGGTTCCGGTAATTTCGCGCATGAGGTGACCGATGCCCGATGACGCAACCCTGCAGGCGATGGTGATGGACGAACTGGCGTGGACGCCCGATGTCAATGCCGCGCATATCGGCGTCGCCGCACGCAACGGCGTGGTCACGCTCAGCGGCGTTGTGGGCAACCTGATCGAGAAGGTCGCCGCGGAGCAGGCCGCCCGCCGGGTCAAGGGCGTGCAGGGCCTGGCGCAGGAAATCATCGTCCACCCGCCCGCCGCGCATAAGCGGACGGACGAGGAAATCGCCGAGCGTGCGCTGAAGATCCTCAACTGGGACCTGGAGGTTCCCGACGAACACATCCGGGTCAAGGTCGAAACCGGCGTGGTGACGCTGCGCGGCAGCGTGGTGCATCAGTTTCAGCGCCAGGCGGTGGAGCGCGACATCCGCAAGCTCGGCGGTGTCACCGACATCGTCAACCTGATCGAGCTGCGGCCGGGTGCCGAGCCGGCGACCGACCCGGCCACGGTGCACGACAAGATCCAGAACGCGCTGCGCCGCAGCGCCGAACTGGAGGCGTCGCACATCGATGTCAGCGTCCACGGCGGCAAGGTCATCCTGCGCGGCAAGGTGAAAACCTGGTGGGAACGCAACATCGCGCAAAGCGCCGCCTGGTCGGCGCCGGGCGTCACAGAGGTCGTGGACGAACTGATCGTCGCCGGCTGAGGCGCCGCGCGTCAGCGGGTCAGATAGGCCACGGCTCCGTCCAGCGTGAACAGCTTCGGGTAGTCGGCTTCGGGGATGTCGATCCGGGTGCGCTCGTGCAGCGCCGCGACGAAGTTGAGGAAGTCCATCGAATCGAGATCGAGTTCCTCGCGCATCTGCGCCTTGCCCGGCAGCGCGTCCAGATCGGCTTCCGGCGCGATGCCCAGCAACACGTCGAAGATCAGCCGCTTCGCCTCGTCCCGGTTCATGGCGTCTCCGTCTCCTGCAACAGACGATCGATTTCCACCAGCAGCAGGCCGCCGCGATGTCCGTCGCTCGCGCGGTGATCGCCGGCCAATGTCAGCGTGACGACCGGGACGCGGCCCGATCGCGCCGTCCACCACCCAGGGGCGGGTGACGATGCGGCCGACCCCGATCATGGCCACCTGCGGGGGGTAGATGATCGGCAGCACAGCCTCGGCGCCCCGATCGCCCAGGCTCGTCACGGTGATGGTGGGATCGCTCAGTTCCGAGCTGCGCAGCCCCGAGCTTCGCGCCCGCAGCACCAGATCGCGCATCGCCGCCATCAGTTCATCGAGCGAGCGCCGGTCGGCGTCGCGGATCGCCGGCGCCACCAGCCCCCCGCCGCGCAGCGCGATGGCCCAGCCCACATGCACGCCGTCGCCGGGGCGAAAGCCGCCTGCCTCCCAGAACCCGTTCAGTTCCGGCGTCTTGCCGAGCGCGCGGGCGATGGCGTGCAGGAACAGCGCCGCGGGCAGCACCCGCTCCGGCGGCGGGCGCCCGGCATTCAGCCGCTCCAGCCGCGCCAGCGCGGCGGACACCTCCACCGTCTGCGTCAGATAGTAGTGCGGGATCTCCCGCTTGGAGCGGGTCATCGCGGCGGCGATGGCCTGGCGCATGGCCGCCGGATCAAAGCCGGTCCGCCGGCGCGCCGGTTCCCCGCCGGCCGGCGTTGGCCGCGCGGCTTCGACGTCCGCCACAGTGATGGCCCCGTCCGGACCGCTTCCCGCCAGAGCCCCGACATCGATGCGACGCTCGGCGGCAAGACGCCGGGCCGCCGGTGACACGAGCGGGCGCGCTGTCCTGGCCGGAGACACAACCGCCGCCGTTGGCGGCGCGGCCAAAGGTGGCGACGCAACAACAAGCGGCGCAGCGGGCGGCGGCACTGCCTCGGCCGGCACGGCCGGGCCGCCGTCGAGCCGCGCGAGAACCGCGCCAACAGGAGCACTCCCCCCCACAGGCACCACGATCTCCGACAGCGTGCCCTCGCTGAAGATCTCGATCTCGATGGCGCCCTTCTGCGTCTCCACCACCGCCACCACGTCGCCGCGCTTTACCTTGTCGCCAGGCTTCACCAGCCATTCGACCAGCGTGCCGGCCTCCATGTCCGCGCCAAGCGAGGGCATACGAAAATCGGTCATGCGCGCTTCAGCAATCCCCGCGCCGCCGCCGCGATGCCCGCCGCCTGCGGCAGCGCCGCCTGCTCCAGATGCGCGGCATAGGGGATCGGCACCTCGCGCGAGCACACCCGGCGGATCGGCGCGTCGAGGTCATAGAGCGCATCCTCGGCGATCCGGGCGGCAATCTCGGCCGACAGCGAGCCGGACTTCCAGCCCTCGTCCACGATCACCACCCGCCGCGTACGGGAAACGGACCCGAGCACCGTCGCCATATCGAGCGGACGCAGCACCCGCAGATCGATGACCTCCGCCTCGATCCCCTCCTGGCGCAGTGTCTCGGCGGCTTCCAATGTCTTGAACAGCGAGCCGCCATAGGTAACCAGCGTAACGTCCCTGCCCGCCCTGCGGATCTTGGCCGACACGATGTCCACACCCGTTACGCTCGGATCCAGTTCGTCCTCGCGGTTGTACAGCATCACATGCTCGAAGATCAGCACCGGGTTCGGATCGTCCAGTGCCGGCCGCAGCATGTGGCGGGCATCCTCGATCGTCGCCGGCGCCAGCACCTTCAGGCCGGGGATGTGCGCGTACCAGCCTTCGAGGCTGTGCGAATGCTGCGCGGCGAGCTGCCGCCCGGCGCCGGTGGCCATGCGGATCACCAGCGGCACCGCGAACTGCCCGCCCGACATGTGCGGAATGGTCGCCGCGCTGTTGACGATCTGGTCCAGCGCCAGAAGGCTGAAATTCACCGTCATGATCTCGACAATCGGCCGCATCCCCGCGATCGCCGCGCCGATGCCGGCGCCGACATAGGCGCCCTCGGACAGCGGCGTGTCACGGATCCGGTCCTCTCCGAGTTCCTCGGCCAGGCCTTTGGTCACCGCATAGCAGCCGCCATAGCGCGCGACATCCTCGCCCATCAGGAACACGCGTGGGTCGGCCAGAATGGCGTCGCGGATGGCCTGCTTGCAGGCCTCGCGATAGGTCATGCGCTGCGGCGCGGCGCTCATTGCGGCACCCGGTCCATGATCGTGAAGCGTTCCAGTTCCTCGACCGGCTCCCAGGTGCCCGCCTCGGCGAAGGCCACCGCGGCCTCGATCTCGGCGGCGATGTCGGCCTCGATCTTGCCGATCTCGTCCGCGTGCATCAGCCCGCTCTGCTCCAGCCACGCCTGCAGCTGGCGCACCGGGTCCTTCTGCCGCCAGGCCTCGATCTCCTGCTTGCTGCGATAGCCCTGCGAGTCGAACATCGAATGGGCCCGAAAGCGGTAGGTTTGGCATTCCAGGAAATACGGCATACCGCTGCGCCGGATCTCGCCGGTGGCCCGCCGCGCCGCCACTTCGACGGCGACGACATCCATTCCGTCCACCGCCTCGCCTGCCATGTTGTAGGCCGCGGCCTTGCGGGCGATATGCGTCTCGGCCTCGGCGCGGTCCAGTGCCATGCCCATGGAGTACAGATTGTTCTCGCACACGAACAGCACCGGCAGCTTCCACAGCGCGGCCAAATTCATGCTCTCGTGAAACGCCCCCTCGTCCACCGCGCCGTCGCCGAAGAAGCAGGCGGTCACAGCATCGCGCCCCGCCATTCTGTCGGCCAGCGCCGTACCCACAGCCAATGGCAGGCCGCCGCCCACGATGGCATTGCCACCATAGAACCGCCGCGCTGCGTCGAAGACGTGCATCGACCCGCCACGCCCGCGGCAGCAGCCTTCCTGCTTTCCGTACAACTCGGCCATCAGCACATCCATGCCGATGCCGCGCGCCAGCGCCTGGCCATGTTCGCGGTAGGTCGCGACGATGGCGTCCTGCGCTTCCAGCGCCTCGACGACGCCCACCGAAACCGCCTCCTCGCCATCATAGAGGTGCATGAAGCCGCGGATTTTCTCGCTCTGGTACAGCTCGAAGCACTTCTCCTCGAACCGGCGGATGCGCAGCATGGCGGTCAGCAGATGGCGCACATGCGCGTGGTCGAGATGCACCTTGCCGGTCATCGCCCATCGCTTTCCAATGTGGACAGGTCGCCTTCCGGCAACCCCAGTTCACGCGCCTTCAGCAGGCGCCGCATGATCTTGCCGCTGCGCGTGCGCGGCAGGCCGGGGCTGAAATCGATCTCCTTCGGCGCCACCACCGCGCCGAGCCGCTTGCGCGCATGGCCGAGCAATTCGCGCCGCAGCGCCTCCGATGGCGTGAAGCCCGGATTGAGCGCGACGAACGCCTTGACGATCTCGCCGGCCATCGGGTCCGGCTTGCCGATCACCCCCGCCTCGGCCACGGCCGGATGCTCCATCAGGGCGCTCTCCACCTCGAACGGTCCGATCAGATGGCCGGAGGACTTGATCACGTCATCGGCGCGCCCGACGAACCAGTAATATCCGTCGCCGTCGCGCATCGCGAGGTCGCCGGTGAGGTACCAGTCGCCGATGAAGCATTTCCGGTAGCGTTCGTCCTCGTGCAGGTAGCCGCGCATCATCGACGGCCAGCCGGCCCTGAGCGCGAGTTCGCCCTCCGTCATCGGCGCGTCGATCGGGGTTGCGCTGCCGTCGTCGTTGCGCTGCACGATGGCAGCCTCGACACCCGGCAAAGGCTTGCCCATGGAGCCGGGCTTGACGTTCATCGAGGCGAAATTGGCGATCATGATTCCGCCGGTCTCGGTCTGCCACCAATTGTCGTGGAACGGCCGGCCGAACGCCTGCTGCCCCCAGATCACCGCCTCCGGGTTCAACGGCTCACCGACGCTGGCCAGGAAGCGCAGCGCGGACAGATCGAAGCCGAGCACCGCCTCGATGCCCAGTTTCATCATCATGCGGATCGCCGTCGGCGCGGTGTACCACACGCTTACCCGTTCGCGTTCCAGGATGCCGTACCAGGTCTCGGCGTCGAACTCCGCCTCGGCAACGACGCTGGTCACGCCGTTGGTAAGCGGCGCGATGATGCCGTAGCTGGTTCCGGTCACCCAGCCCGGATCGGCGGTGCACCAGAAGATGTCGCCGTCGTGCAGATCAAGCGCGTACTGGCCGGTGACGTGGTGCGTGACGACCGCTTCATGCACGTGGATCGCCCCTTTCGGCTTGCCGGTGGTTCCGCTGGTGAAGTGCAGCAGCGCCGGGTCCTCCGGGCGTGTCGGCGGGATGGTGAAATCCGCGCCCTGCGCCCCGACCAGCCGCTCCCAGCCGAGCGTGCCCGACACCTCGGCCGTTTCGGCACCGTCCTCCGGCACCAGGATTACGTGCTCCAGCTTCGGCAGCCGGTCGCGGATCGCCGCCACTTTGCGTCGGTACAGCGCTTCGGTGGTCACCAGGAACCTTCCCTCGCCGATCGTCAGCCGGGTCGCGATCGGCTCCGGCCCGAAATGCGGAGAACAGCGGCGAGACAACGCATTTCGCCTTCAGCGCGCCTAGCACCGCAACATACAGTTCCACCACCCTGCCTGCCAGCACGAACACGCGGTCACCCTCGGCGGCACCTAGGCTGTGCAGCGCGTTGGCGAATCGGTTGGTTTCGATCTTGAGTTCGCGATAGGTCAGATTGCGCTGCCCGCCGTTCCGCCCGATCCAGCGCAACGCGTGGCGATCCGCCAACAATCCGTCCGCATGACGGTCGATGGCCTCATGCGCGATGTTCAGCCCCCGTCCGCCCGGCAGTCCGTCCAGCAGCGCCCGCGCCTTCGCCCAGGTGAAATCCTGACGCACCAGGTCATAATCGGACAGATTGGCCGGCACCCCGTTGCCGCCGCGCGGCTTCACGATCGGCGGATAGCTGGCCGCAAGAAATGTATGGCCCGATGCCGGCGCGGACACGGCTGGCTCCTTCTTGGATGGCGTTTCCTGACGCCCAATCCATCTAGGATAAATGCCGCCCCGGCAAATTGATCGAGATCAACATCGCATCCGCCGCCAAATCCCGCCGCCGGCGCCGGTCATTGCGAAATTGACCTGTATCAATGTGGCGTTCGCCGGACAGCCCTAGCAAGACAATCGGGAAACTCTCGCTGTCAACCAGATATCCGGCGTCATGCCGCGGCGAGCGGCGTGCCGGAGCCAACAACAGGAGATCGTGCGGTGGCGCACAAGCAAGTCCTCTTCCGCTCCGCAGCGCGCGAGAAAATCCTGCGTGGCGCCACCCTGCTGTGCGATGCCGTGCGCGTCACTCTGGGCCCCAAATCCAAGTCGGTGCTGATCCAGAAAAGCTGGGGGACCCCAATCGTCTGCAACGACGGCGTGACCATCGCCAAGGAATTCGACCTCAAGGACCCGGCGGAAAATCTCGGCGCGCAAATGCTGCGCCAGGCCGCCGAACGAACCGGCGACAAGGTTGGCGACGGCACCAGCACCTCCACAATCCTGGCGCAGACGATCTACGCCGACGGCGTGCGTAACGTTACCGCCGGCGCCAGCGCCATCGATCTTAAACGCGGGCTGGAACGCGCCTCGAAGGTGGCGATCGAGGCGCTGCACCAGATGTCCCGCGAGGTCGGCACCCGCAAGGAGAAGGCGCAGGTGGCGACGATCTCGGCGCATAACGATTCGGCGATCGGCGAACTGGTTGCGGACGCAATGGAGAAGGTCGGCGGCGAGGGTGTGATCACCGTCGAGGAATCCAAGACCACCGAGACGACTCTGGAAGTGGTCGAGGGCATGCAGTTCGACCGCGGCTACATCTCTCCGTATTTCGTGACCAATGCGGAAAAGATGATCGCCGAGCTGGAAGATCCCTATATCCTCATCCACGAGAAGAAGCTGTCCGGCCTGCAGCCGATGCTGCCGCTGCTGGAGGCGATCGTGCGTTCCGGCCGCCCGCTGCTGATCGTGGCCGAGGATGTGGAGGGCGAGGCGCTGGCGACGCTGGTGGTGAACAAGTTGCGCGGCGGCCTGCGCGTCGCGGCAGTAAAGGCGCCAGGCTTCGGCGACCGCCGCAAGGCGATGCTGGAGGACCTGGCGATCCTGACCGGAGGGCAGATGGTCTGCGAGGAGGTCGGGGTCAAGCTGGAGAACGCGACCATCGACGTTCTCGGCTCTGCCAAGCGCGTGGTGATTACCAACGAGAACACCACGGTGGTGGGCGGCGCCGGCAAGAGGACAGACATCGACGGCCGGTGCAACCAGATCCGCCGCCAGATCGAGGAGACAACGTCGGACTACGACCGCGAGAAGCTGCAGGAGCGGCTGGCCAAGATGGCGGGCGGCGTCGCGGTGATCCGTGTCGGCGCGCCGTCCGAGGCGGAGATGAAATCGCGCAAGGAAGCGCTGGATGACGCCATCAGCGCCACCAAGGCAGCGGTCGCCGAGGGCATCGTGCCCGGCGGCGGCCTGGCGCTGATCCGCTGCATCGAGGCGGTCGCCGCCGAGGAAGCGAAATGCGAGGGCGACGAACGTACCGGCGTCCAGGTCCTGAAACGGGCCCTCGAAGCGCCGACCCGCCAGATCGCGGAGAATTCCTCCGTCGATGGCGGCGTGGTGGTGGCGCGCATGCTGGAGGGCAAAGGAGCCTATGGCTTCGATGCGGCGCGCAAGGAATACGTCGATCTGGTCGAGGCGGGGATCATCGACCCGACCAAGGTGGTGCGCATCGCATTGGAAAACGCCGTGTCGGTGGCGAGCGTGCTGTTGCTGACCGAAGCGACGATGACGGAAATTCCCGAGGAGAAGAAAGAGCGGTCCCTGGAACCGGAAATGCCCATGTGAGCTTCGACGCAAGGAGCATCCCGTCCCATGCCGCACCCGAAGCCCGACCCGCACCCCGCCCCGCCGCCGCCGATCGAGCGGCCGCCGCGCCCGGAACCGATCCCGGTGCCCGAACCGCCACTGGCCGTGCAAGATCGTGCCTGACGCCGTGACTAGCCAGGACGCCCCACCCAGCGACCAGACGGCCATCATCGAATTCCTGTCGCTGCCCGCGAGCTATGGGCTGCGCGAGGGCGAGGTGGAGCAGATCGAGACGCATTGCTCGATCGTATTCCTGGCCGGCGATCGCGCCTACAAACTCAAACGCTCCCTTCGCTATGCCTCGCTGGACTACACCACCCCGGAACTGCGGCAGGCCGCGTGCGAGGCGGAGCTGGTGCTGAACCGGCGCACCGCGCCCGATCTGTATCTGGACGTGCGGACGATCCGCCGCGATGTGGGTGATCGCCTGGTATTCGATGGCGCCGGGCCGGCGCTCGATCACGTCGTCGTCATGCGCCGGTTCGATCAGTCCGCGCTGTTCGACCAAATGGCCGAGCAGCGGGACGCTGACAGCCGACCTGATGCGCGCCCTTGGGCAGGCAGTCGCCCGGCTGCACGCGGTGGCGCGGACAACCCCGCAATACGGAGGCAGCGCCGCGATGCGCCGCGTCATCGCCGACAACGACCGCGAGCTGGCACGCGTCGCCGGGGCGCTGGATCACGCCGGCGTCGGCACCCTGAGCCACAGGGCACATGCGGAGCTGGACGCGGTAAAGGACCTGCTCGACCGGCGGCGTGACGGCGGCAAGGTGCGCCAGTGCCACGGCGACCTCCGACTGGCCAATATCTGCCTGTATGATGGCCGCCCAACGCTGTTCGACTGCATCGAGTTCAGCGAGGAGATCGGCTGCATCGACGTCCTCTATGATCTCGCCTTCCTGCTGATGGATCTACAGCTGCGCGACCGTGGCGACCTCGCCAACCTGGTCTTCAACGCCTACCTAGACGCCGCGCCGGAGACCGAGGGCCTGCGCGCCCTGCCGCTGTTCCTCGCTCTGCGCACGGCCACACGCGCCTACGCCCTGGCCGGCGGCGCGGGCCGGCGGAAGGACCCTGGGCAGGCCGCCCGACTGATGGCATCCGCCCGGCGGCATATCGCCGCTGGCATTGAATTTCTTGCCCCCCAGGGCCCGATCCTGGTGGCGCTGGGCGGCAGAACCGCCGTCGAACGGGACACGATAGCGGCCACGCTGGCCGCCCGGATGCCGCCGGTTCCCGGCGCAAGGCTGCTGCCGATCGAAGATGCGCCGGCGGTCTGCGCTGTGCTGACGGCCGGGTGCTCGGTCCTGGCTGTGGGGGCGTTCGAACGCACGCAGCTGCGCAAGGCAGCCGCCGCCTTGGCATCGCGCCTTGGCGTGCCATTCGCCGGCCTGTGGCTAGGCTCTCCCCCGACAGGGCTCGACCATCTTCTCTGGCACCCTGTCGGCACAGCCCAGGCCGCCGTGGATTTTCTGGCAACGCTGGCGAGTGCGCCGGTCACACCAGGCGTGGCAAACCCGACCTGAGGCCGGAGCGGGCACGCTTCTCCTTTGAGGTATATCAATGAAGCTTCCACTCATCCGGCTTCCTATGCTGGCATCAGGGGATGGGAACCATGGCAGCGGCGGACAGTCCGGTTGTTTCGGTTTCCCTGCCGCCATTCGGCGGCGAGGGGTTGCTCGGCCTGCCGGCGGGACCGGCGCGCGGCATTGTGCTGTTCGCCCATGGCAGCGGCAGCGGCCGCTTCAGCCCGCGTAACAACCTCGTCGCCCGGGCCTTGCAGCGCTCGGGCCTCGCCACCCTGCTGTTCGATCTGCTGACGGACACGGAAGCCGAGGACCGGGCCAATGTTTTCGACATCGCTCTGCTTGCGGACCGGCTCGGTCAGGCCGCCTCCTGGGTCAGCAACGATACCAGAGTCCGGGGCCTGCCGGTCGGGTTCTTCGGTGCCAGCACCGGAGCGGCGGCGGCGCTGGTGGCCGCCGCGGGCCACACCGGCGTGCGCGCCGTCGTCAGCCGCGGCGGCCGGCCGGACATGGCAGGCCCTGCCCTGGCCAGGGTCACCGCCGCGACACTGCTGATCGTCGGCGGCGACGATCCGCAGGTATTGGCCCTGAACCGGGCAGCCTACCGCCAGTTGCGCTGCGAACGCCGGCTGGAGATCGTTCCGGGTGCCACGCATCTGTTCGAGGAGCCGGGAACGCTGGAAGCGGTCGTCGGCCTGGCGCGCGGCTGGTTCCTTCGCCACCTCGGCAACGATGACACGGAGACCGGAAATGATGTTCACCGACCGGCGTGACGCCGGGCGGCAGCTGGCGGAACTTCTGGTGCCGCGAAACTATCCGAGCCCTGTCGTTCTGGCCTTGCCGCGCGGCGGCGTACCGGTGGGATTCGAGATCGCCCTCGCCCTCGCCGCGCCGCTCGATCTCATCCTGGTCCGCAAGATCGGCGCGCCGCAGCAGCCAGAACTCGCCGTCGGCGCCATCGCCGACGGCGATGAACCCGAACTGGTTACCGACGCGCAACTCATCCGCCATCTGAATGTCTCACCCGAGTATCTCGAGGAGGCGCAGGCCGCCGCCCTGCGGGAGATCGAGCGAAGGCGCAAGGCCTATTACGGCGGCCGCCAGCCGGCCGACATCGCCGGACGAACGGCGATCGTGGTGGATGACGGCATCGCAACCGGCGCCACCATGCGCGCCGCCCTGCACTCCGTGCGCCGGCGCAAGCCGGCCCGGCTGGTGCTGGCAGTGCCGGTGGCGCCAGGCCACACGCTGGCGCAGTTGCGCCACGAAGTGGACGAGGTGGTGTGCCTCGATACGCCACGGGATTTCTATGCCGTCGGGCAATTCTATCACAAATTCCCGCAATTGCGGGACGATGAAGTCACGGCGCTGCTGACCCAGGCGCATGCCCTGAAACCATCCGCGCGCAACTGAAGGAAACGCCGATGACGAGCCGCCCGATGTCGTTCTTCGCCCTGCATGGCAGCCTCGAACTCGCCGAGCGCATCTCCCGGCAGCTCGAAATCCCGATCGCCCAACACGAGGAACGCAGCTTCGAGGACGGCGAGCACAAATCGCGCCCGCTGCACGACGTGCGCGGTCACGATGTGTTCGTGCTGCACTCCCTGTTCGGCGACGACCGCGAAAGCGGCAACGATAAATTGTGCCGGCTGCTGTTCTTCTGCGGCGCGCTGAGGGATTCCGGCGCCGAGCGCGTCAGCGTGATCACCCCCTATCTGTGCTACGCGCGCAAGGACCGCCGCACCAAGCCGCATGACCCGATCATCACCCGCTACGTGGCGGCGATGTTCGAGGCAATGCGGATCGACCGGCTGATCGCCGTGGAAGTGCACAACGTCGCGGCGTTCGAGAACGCGTTCCGCTGCCCGACCTGGCACATCGAAAGTGCGCCGCTGCTGGCGGCGCATTTCGCCCCGCTGCTGCGCGGCCAGAAGGTAGTGGCCGTCTCGCCCGACGCCGGCGGCGCCAAGCGAGCAGAACAGTTCCGCCAGGCGCTGGAACAGCTGACGCAGGACAATGTCGGCAGCGCCTATATGGAAAAATACCGCAGCGGCGGCGTGGTCAGCGGCGAACTGCTGGCCGGCGACGTCAACGGCAAGGTCGCCGTTATCATCGACGACCTGATCAGCACCGGCGGCACGCTGGTGCGCGCGGCAAGGGCCTGTCGCGCGGCCGGGGCGACCAAGGTTTTCGCCGCCGCGGCGCATGGCCTGTTCGTCGGCGGCGCGCCCGACCTGTTCGCCGCCCCGGAACTGGACGGCATCACCGTCACCAACACCGTCCCACCGTTCCGCGTGCCGGCCGGCACGGCTGCGAACCGCCTGACCGTGCTCGACATCAGCGATGCCGTCGCCCGCGTCATCGCGGCCTGCCACGATGGCAGCTGACCAGCCGCTCGACACGCCGATCGCGCGGCATGTGTGGCAGACGCACTACCGGGCTGGCGCCAGCGGGGAGCAAGGGCCGAAGGGCTGCACCGGCGTCCGCCCGGGCATGGCGCGCGGAGCCGTGCGGGCCCCGATGGCGGAGCCCGACCTTCTCCAGCGCTGCGCCGGGGATTGCACATGACCCCTGTCGTGCCACTTCTCGCCGCCGGCTTCGTCAGCTGGACGATCAGTACTTTGTCGGCCGGCGGCGGCAGCGTGCTGTTCGTCGCCTTGTTGAACATCTTCCTCAGCAGCCGCGCCGTGGCGCCGTTGGTCGCCATCGCCAGCCTGATCGCCGCACCGCTGCGAATGGCGATGTTCTGGCGCGATATCGATTGGCGGGTGGTGCTCTGGTACGCCCCCGGCGGCATGCTCGGCGCCGCTCTCGGCGGCTGGCTGCTGACGCGCGTGCCCGTCGCCTGGCTCGACCTGATGGTGGCCACGTTTCTGATCAGCACCGCCTGGCAGTACCGCTTCGGCCGCCAGGAGCGCTCGTTTCGGATGACGCTGACGGGCTTCCTGCCGCTGTCCTTCGTTGTCGGTCTGCTGTCGGCGATGATCGGCGCGAGCGGACTGATCGCCAGCCCGTTCTACCTGAATTACGGACTGATCAAGGAAAGCCTGCTGGCTACGCGGGCGGCCAACTCGCTGGCGATCCAGATCACCAAGATCGTCGTCTATTTATGGCTCGGCGTCCTCAACCTCGGGCTGGTGCAGGATGGGCTGATCGCCGGCATCGGCGCCGGAGCGGCGGTTCTACTGTCACGGCCGCTGCTCAACCGCATCAACGGCCGGCAGTTTCGCCAATACGCCATCGTGATGATGGTGGCGACCGGTCTTTACATGATCTGGCGCCGGCGCGGCCTGATCGCGTCGCTGTTCGCATGAGGCCGGGCGCCGTGCCGCCGTGTCCTGGCACGATCCCCGAAAGGATGGTATCGTGCCGATGGTTTCAGTGAAAACGTCCCGTTCAAAACGCCGCAAGGAGCCCGTGGATGTCAACCGGACAAGCAGATCCGCCGGCACCGCAAATGATCCAGCCACTCGCCGCCGACCGGCTGTACCGGCCCGCCGATATTGGCGGCCTCGCGTTCAAAACCACCGCGGACCTCGAACCGCTGGCCGGAATGACCGCCCAGCCCCGCGCCTATGAGGCCATCCGCTTCGGGACGGAAATCGGCCAGCGCGGTTTCAACATATTCGTCATCGGCTCCACCGGCGCGCGCATGCGCCAATCGGTGAAAACGCTGCTGGAGGAGTCTGCCCGCTCGCGCCCGCTGCCGCCGGACTGGGTGTATGTCAACAATTTCGAGGCGCCGCACCGCCCCGTGGCAATCCAGTTGCCGGGCCGCCGCGCGCCGGCGCTGCAGAAATCGATCCATGACCTGATCGAGGAGTTCCGCGTTTCCTTGCCGGCGATCTTCGAAAGCGAGGGCTACCAGAAGCGCCGCAGCAGCATCGAACAATCCATCCACGCGAAGAACGAGCGTGCCTTTGCCGCGTTGAACGAAAAGGCCAACGCGAAGAACATCGCCATCCTGCGCACGCCGATGGGCTTCGGCATGGCGCCGATGCGCGACGGCAAGGTGGTGCCGCCGGCGGATTTCAATGCCTGGCCAGAAGCGGACCAGCGCGCCACGCGCGAGGCCATCGAGGAGCTGGAAAAGGAGCTGGAGGAAACCCTGCGCTCCATCCCGCGCATGGAGAAGGAACAGCGCGACGCCGTGCGCGAACTGGACCGCGAGACCGCGGAAGTCGCACTCGCCCAGCCGTTCGACCAGCTCAAGTCGGAATTCGCCGAAATGCCGGCGGTATTGCAGCACATCGACGCGATGCGCGCGGACCTGCTGGAGAACATCCAGGTCTTCGTCTCGCCCGAGGCAGCCGCCCAGGGCTCCATGCAGGCGGCGATGCGCCTGGCCGGGCCGTTCGACCGCTATGAGGTCAACGTGCTGGTCACCCAGGCCGACCACGCCTCCAGCGCCCCTGTCGTCGAGGAGCCGCATCCCACCCTGGCCAATCTGGTCGGGCGGATCGAGTATCTGCAGGTCCAGGGCGCACTGGTGACGAATTTCCGGCTGATCAAGGCCGGCGCCCTGCACCGGGCCAACGGCGGCGCCATCCTGCTGGATGCCCGCAGTCTGCTGACCGAACCGTTCAGCTGGGCCGCGCTGAAGCGCGCCCTGATGCGCCACGAGGTCACCATCGAGGATGTCGCCCGCTTCATCGGGCTGACCACGACCGTCTCGCTCGAACCGGACCCGATCCCGCTGGACCTGAAGATCGTCCTGTTCGGCGACCGCATGCTGTACTACATGCTGGCGTCGCTCGATCCCGAATTCGCCCAGCACTTCAAGGTGCTGGCGGATTTCGACGACGACATCAGCCGGTCCCCGGCCAGCGAGGCGATGTTGGCCCGCCTGATCGGCGCGATCGCGGCGCAGGAAAAGCTGCGCCCGCTGGATCGCGGCGGCGTCGGCCGGGCGATCGAGCATGCGGCCCGGCTGGCCGACGATTCCAGCAAGCTGACCCTGTTGGTGGAGCGGCTGCATGACCTGATCGCCGAGGCCAGCCACCTTGCCGGCCAGAACGGGCACGAAACCGTCACCCGCGCGGATGTCGATCAGGCGATCGGGCAGCAGATCCGCCGTGTCTCGCGCATTCGGGAACGCAGCCAGGAAATGATCCTGCGCGACATCGCGCTGATCGAAACCAGCGGCGTGCGCGTCGGCCAGATCAACGGCCTCAGCGTGCTGTCGCTCGGCGACTACGCCTTCGGGCGGCCGTCGCGCATCACCTGCCGGGTGCGGCCGGGCGGCGGCAAGATCGTCGACATCGAACGCGAGGTGGAACTGGGCGGCCCGATCCATTCCAAGGGCGTGCTGATCCTGTCTGGCTTTCTGGGCGGACGCTTCGCGCTGGACACGCCGATGTCGCTCTACGCCAGCCTGGTGTTCGAGCAGTCCTACGGGGGGGTGGAAGGCGACAGCGCCTCGTCGGCCGAGCTCTACACCCTGCTCTCCGCGCTGGCCGATGCGCCCTTGCGCCAGGACCTGGCGGTGACGGGGTCGGTCAATCAGCACGGCATGGTGCAGGCCATCGGCGGCGCGAACGAGAAGATCGAGGGGTTCTTCGACATATGCTCGGCCCGCGGGCTGACCGGCACGCAGGGTTGCCTGATCCCGGAGGCGAACGTGCAGCACCTGATGCTGCGCGCCGACGTGGTGGAGGCCTGCGCCGCCGGCCGCTTCGCGATCTATCCGGTGCGAACGATCGACCAGGGCATCGCCCTGCTGACCGGGACGGCCGGCGGGCGAGCGCGGCGCCGACGGCAGCTATCCCGACGGCTCGATCTACCGCGCGGTGGAGGAGCGGCTGAAGCAGTTCGCCAAGGCGCGCAAGGAGGCGAGCGGCGAGAAATCCGGCCCGGACGTAACCTGATCCGGACGCTTGCGACTGAAACCATGATGAATGAGACAGCTATGAGTGAACGCAATCAATCCCCCGATCGCCGGCTTATCCTGGATCTCTACCATGGCGCCTCCGACGCGAACCTGATGCGCGCATCGGCGGAACTGGCCCGCCTGCTGGGCGTGGATCTGCATTGCCTGTTCATCGAGGACGAGGCGTTGCTGGCGTTGGCCGAGCTGCCGTTCGCGCGGGAAATCCGCCTGCCGACGCACCAATGGACCCCGATCGATACGATCAGCCTGTCCGACGATTTGCGCCAGGCGGCGGCCCAGACCCGGCGGCTGCTGGATGAGATCATCCGCAACGCCGGCGTGGCCAGCGCGTTCGAGGTGCTGCGCGGCGATCCCGCCGAATGCATCGCCGGGGTTTGCCGCACCGGCGACATCGTGGTGGTCGTGGAGCCCGGCGCCCCGGTCCTGCATGGCGCCCACCGGCTGCAGGGCGGCCTATGCGTCGCCCGCGTCGGTCCTGCTGCTGCCGGTTCGCCTGAAGCCGCGGGCGGGTCCGGTCGTGGCGGTGCTGACGGACGCGGCGGACGCCAGCCTGGAGGTGGCCTGCCGGCTGGCGCTGGCGGCCGGGGAGAATTTGGTGATCCTGCTGCCCGACCGGGACGGCGCGCGCCGCCTCGGCCGCCGCGCCGGACCAGGCGGCCGCCCACGCAATCGCGCTCGGTTTGCGGCACGAACGGATCAGCGTCCGGCGGATCGATGACATGACAGCGGAGGACGTAACCCACGCGCTGACCGGGCTGCGCGAGCGCCTGGTCGTCATGACCCGCTCGGCCTCGCCGGCGAGCGAGGCGCCGGCCGCCTCGCGCATTGCCGCGGACCTCGGCGTGCCGGTGCTGCTGATCGAGGCGGAACCGGCAAAGCCGGCAAGCAACGGTCGCCGCTCAGGCGGCGGATAGATAGCGACCACCGCTTACCTGCGGTTCACTTTCCGCCAGGCCGCGAAGGCTTCGAGGTTCGTCTCGTCGGTGGGTGGATATAGGCCCAGGGTTTTCTGTCCCCCGCGCACCCGCTCGATCACGAAGTCCTCGAACGCCGTCATCTCCACCGCCTCGTCGGCGATCTCGTCCGCCATTTCGGCCGGCACGATAATGACCCCGTCCGCGTCGCCCACCACGATATCGCCTGGAAACACCGGCGCGTCGCCGCAACCGATCGGCACGTTGATCTCGATCGCCTGGTGCAGGGTCAGGTTGGTCGGCGCCGAGGGGCGGTGGTGGTAGGATGGCATGTTCAGCTCGGCGATCTCTGCCGAATCGCGGAACCCGCCATCGGTCACCACCCCGGCCACGCCGCGCATCATCAGGCGTGTCACCAGAATGCCCCCGGCCGACGCCGCGCGCGCGTCCTTGCGGCTGTCCATCACCAGCACGGCGCCGGGCGGGCACTCCTCCACCGCGCGGCGCTGCGGATGGCTGTGGTCGCGGAACACCGTCATGGGGTTGAGGTCCTCTCGCGCCGGCATGTAGCGCAGTGTGTAGGCCTCGCCCACCATGCTACCGCCCTTCGGCGCCGCTAGCGGGCGCACGTCCTGCACCATCTGGTTGCGCAGGCCGCGCTTGTACAGCGCGCTCGCCAGGGTTGCCGTGCTAACGGTCTTCAGCTTGTCCCGGGTTGCCGATTTCATGGCGGCGCTCCTAGTAGATGACGGGTTCGGCGACGGGCGCGCCGAAGTCGGTGCGAAGGAAGTCGAAGTCACAGCCTTCATTGGCCTGCTGGATGTGCTTGGTGAATACCCAGCCATAACCGCGCTCGAACCGCATCTCCGGCGGGGTCCAGCTGGCGCGCCGTGCGGCCAGTTCCTCGTCCGAAACCTCCATGCGCAGCGACCTGGCATCCACATCGATGGAAACGATATCTCCGGTGCGCAGCAGCGCCAGCGGTCCGCCGATATAGCTCTCCGGGGAGACATGCAGCACACAGGCGCCGTAGCTGGTGCCGGACATGCGCGCATCCGACAGCCGAAGCATGTCGCGATGACCTTCCTTCAGCAGCCGCTTCGGCATCGGCAGCATGCCCCATTCCGGCATGCCAGGCCCACCCTGCGGTCCGGCGTTGCGCAGCACCAGCACGTGATCGGCGGTTACCTCCAGGGTCTCGTCGTCGATTGCCTTCTTCATGCTGGGGTAATCGTCGAACACCAGCGCCGGGCCGGAATGTTTGAGGAAGCGCTGCTCCATCGCCGCCGGCTTGATGACGCAGCCGTCCGGCGCCAGATTGCCGGTCAGCACCGCCAGCGAGCCCTCGCCATAGATCGGATTGCTCAAGGGGCGGATGACATCGTCGTTATAGACCCCCGCCCCGTCGATATTCTCGCCCAGGCTGCGCCCGGAGACGGTCAGGCAATCCAGATGCAGATGCTGCTTCATCTGGTTCATCAGTCCGCAAATACCGCCGGCGTAGTAGAAATCCTCCATCAGATAGGTCTTACCCGTCGGGCGCACATTGCCGATCACCGGCACGCGGCGGCTATAGGCCTCGAAATCGGCCAGGCCGATATCCTGCCCGGCACGCCGCGCCATGGCGATCAGATGGATGATGGCGTTGGTGGAACAGCCCATTGCCATCGCCACCGCAATCGCGTTCTCGAAGGCCGGGCGCGTCTGGATGCGCTGCGGCGTCAGATCCTCCCAGACCATCTCCACGATGCGCCGCCCGGACTCGGAAGCCAGGCGGATATGCCCGGCATCCGCGGCCGGAACCGAGGACCCGCCCGGCAGCACCATGCCCACGGCCTCGGCGATCGCGGTCATGGTGCTGGCGGTGCCCATGGTCATGCACGTGCCGTAGCTGCGGGCGATGCCTTGCTCGACCCCGAGCCACTCCTTGTCGGTGATCTTGCCGGCGCGCAACTCGTCCCAGTATTTCCAGCTGTCGGAGCCGGAGCCGAGGAACTTGCCCTGGAAATTACCGCGCAGCATCGGCCCGGCCGGCAGGAAGATCGCAGGGATGTTCATGCTGGTGGCGCCGAGCAGCAAGGCCGGCGTGGTCTTGTCGCAGCCGCCCATCAGCACCGCGCCATCGACGGGATGGGAGCGCAACAGTTCCTCCGTCTCCATCGCCAGCATGTTGCGATACATCATCGTGGTCGGCTTGACGAAGCTTTCCGACACCGACAGTGCCGGCAGTTCCACCGGAAAGCCGCCGGCCATCAGGATGCCGCGCTTCACGTCGTCCACCCGCTGCTTGAAATGCGAGTGGCAGGGCTGCAGGTCCGACCAGGTGTTGACGATGGCGATCACCGGCTTGCCGGTCCATTCCTCCGGCGAATAGCCCATCTGCATGGCGCGGGAACGGTGGCCGAAACTACGCAGATCGGCCGGCCCGAACCACCGGGCGCTGCGCAGATCCGCCGGTGACTTGCGGTGCGCGGGTCGTTCGGCCGGAGCGGCGTCGGCATCAAGGCCCTGCGGGGAAACCGGGGTGTCGGGCATGCTCTGGTTCTCCAGGGATCATCGGCGATCGCGTCGCCGTTATGGTTGTTGCGTAGGTGCGAGATAGTTCAGCTGTGCGATGCGGCGGACATCCTGCCTTGGGCCGTGGCGCGTCGCGATCCTGCGATCAGGCCCCACTCGCCGAGCCGGCGGCGGAGTTCGGCGCTTTGGCGTTCGGTCAGCGGCCAGGCGCCGGGCGGGCGCACATGTCCGCAATCCTGTCCCAGCAGCGCCAATGCGGACTTCACGACCGTCACGTTGGTGCCGTTGCCTTCCTCGGCACGCAATTCCTCGAAGCTGCTCATGATGGTGATCAGCGCATTCGCGCGGGCGTAATCGCCCGCCGCCAGTGCTGCGTGAATGGCCATCGAATGCTCCGGCCAGACATTGATCAGGCCGGACGTGAAGCCGCGCGCGCCAACGGCATACAGGGGCGGCGCCCAGGGTTCGGCGAGACCGCAAACCCAGACGATGCCAGGATCGGCGCGGCGGATCGCCTCGGCCAGGCGCAGCGGCGTAGGGGAGGCCCACTTCACGCCGACCACGCCCGGTATGCGGCAAAGCTGCTCGATCGCGTCGAAGCCGATGCCGTCGTTGCGCAGATAGAGCACGACCGGAAGTCCCTGCCCCGCCTCCGCGATGCGCTGCACGTAGGCGACCACGCCGCGAGGGGCCACGAACGGGTCCGGCGGCTGGTGCACCATCAGCGCGGCGGCACCCGCCTGGCGCGAGGCCCGCGCCAGCGCGACCGCGTCGCCGACGCTGCGCCCGACGCCGGCGAGCAGCTTCACGCGCCCACCGATCATCTCGGCCACCGCATGCACCATCCGTTCCGCCTCGGCGGTCGTCAGGCCATAGAATTCGCCGGTATTTCCGTTGGCGGTAAGAATATGCACCTTCGCGGCGATCGCCCGGTCGATGACCGGCTGCAACAGCCGCGGCGCGACGTGATCCTCCTTGTCGAAGGGCGTCACCAGGATGCCCGAGATACCGGGCAAGGAAGCGGTAAAGTCGAGATTTGCGGCAGGCATGCAACGGGCTCCTGGAAGGCAACGGAGGAAAGCACGGAGACTGGATGGATTTTCAGGATCGGTGCTCAGCCCTAGCATGTTGTAAAGTTGTCTGACAAGATGGATAGGACAATTCTGCCGGCGCCGATCCGATTGGTACTACACGCCGGAGCCAGGCGGCCCGTTCGGGAACAGGAGAACGACATGTCCGATCTGAAGCTGGTGCCCCGGCGCAGGGAGAGGCTTGGCGACCAGCTCTATGGGCAGATCCTGGAACAGATCGTCTCCGGTGCCCTGGGCGAGGGCGACAAGCTGCCTTCGGAGAACCAGATCTGCCAATCCTTCCACGTCTCGCGCCCGACCGTGCGCGAGGCGCTGATGCGCCTGCATGCCGACGGGCTTGTCACCACCCGCCACGGATCGGGCACCTTCGTGCTGCGCCGGCCCTCCGGCCATCTCACCCGCCTTGCCGAGGCCTCCGACATCGCGGGAATGCTGCGCTGCTGGGAGGTCCGCATCGCGCTGGAGGGACAGGCCGCGGCATTGGCCGCGCAGCGACGCACGCCCAGCCAGATGGCTCATATCTCGGATGCTCTCGCGGCGCTGAAGGCCTCTTTCGAGGGCACGTCGATCCCGGCCCGAGCGGATTTCGAGTTCCACCTTGCGGTCGCCCGGGCCAGCGGCAACGCCCTGTTCGCCGATCTGCTGGAGATGCTGAACGCGACGATCCGGCAGGCCATGACGGTGGCGCTCGGCATCACCCGCGCCGGCTCCCAGGAACGCGCCCGCCGCGTGGTGGAGGAACACGAAGCCATCGCGGAGGCGATCGAGCGGGGCGACGCCGAGGCCGCCAGCCTGGCGATGCGCTATCACCTCCACCGCTCGCGCCAGCGCGTCACGGATGGCCAGCGCGATCCGTGATCCCCGCGCGCTGGCCATCCGTGAAGCGCTGGCAGGCCGCCCGGCGCGGGCGGCTCAGAACGCGCTGACGATCAGCCGCGCGTAGAAAGCGACGCTGCCCTGGTCGGGCACGCTCAGGCCGATCGGGATGCCGATTGTGCCCTGCAGGGTGAACCGGTCGAGGAAAGTCGCCGACGCGCCAATGCCGACCGATGTCATCGTCTTGGAGGTGGGATAGGTCGAGGCGACCATCCCCGCGTCGGTGAACGCGAACACATCCAGCGGCACGTCCCCGACCGGCAGGGGATGATGCACCTCCAGGTTGATATAGGCCCCGCTGTCACCGGCCAGGCTGTCGATCGGGAAGCCGCGCACCGTCGTCGGGCCGCCGAGCTGAAACAGTTGGTCGGCCGGCAGGAGCCGCGTGTCCGCCAGCTGCCAGGCCCAGGCGCTGAACAGGCTGAAGCCGCTCGGCAACAGCACGGTGGCGTTGCCCGTTCCTGTGCCGAGCGTAAAATTACGCGCGTGGTGGGTGACGAAGCTGTCGGACTGCACCGGGGCGACCGCGGGCGATATCATGAACGACCCCCATTCGCCGACATTGCTGACGCTGAACCCGATCGCCTCGCGCAAGCTCTGGTCATGGGTGATCTGAAAGCCGCTCTGGTCGGTCTTCGACTCCAACCAGGTGAAGGATCCGAGCGCCTGCACGGTCCATTGCGGATCGACAAACAGCGGCTGGCTGATATTGGCGCTCGACTGGTAGGACTGGCCGGTCACCTGCAGCGGCTGCGTCGGACCGTTGACGATATGGATCGACGAACTGCCGGCGCTGACGCCGACGCGGGTGCCCCAGGTGCCGATCGGCAGGTTGTACCCGATATTCCCCGCCAGATCGCCTTCCGACCAGGTGCCGTAGAACGTCAGCCGGTCATCGATGCCGGTCACGCCGTCCAGCTTGTAGAACATCCCGACCTCGTTGCTGCCGGTCGTCTTCACGCCCTGATTGTCAGCGAAGAACTGCAAGGTGTGACGCGGCGGCTCGATCACCGACAGGGCGATGTCGGTCAGGCCGAAATTGGCCCCCGGCTGCAGCGACAGGCGCACCTGAACATCGCTGGTGCGGTTCAGCAGCCGCGCCTGATCGGTCAGCGCCGGGACACTCACGACCTCGCCCGGCTTCAGGGCCAGCCGCCGGTCGAGGAATTCCTGTGAGGTCTGCGCCCGACCGTCAACTTTCACCGCGCCCAACCGACCCTCGGTCAGGGTGATCTTCACGCGACCATCGGTGATCCGCTGCGGCCCCAGCGAGGCACTCGCGGTCACCTGCCCTTTCGCCTCATACAGCGCGTTCACGTCCTGAACGATGTGCTGCAGCCCGGCGAAATCCACGTTGCGACCGACGAAGCGGGCCGCGATGGCATCGAGTTCCTGCGGGCTCAGGAAGGCCGAGGGGCTGAACTGCACTTCCCGCAGCACGAAGGTCGGCCCGCCGGGCTGCCCGACGGCGGAAGGCGTCGGAGCCGGTGCCACGACCGCCGGCCCCTCCAGCGGCGGCGGCTGGTTCTGCTGCTCCATCTGCTGCTGTCGGCGCTCGAAGCTGCGATACAGCGCGCCCGGGCTGACCTGCGCCGGATTGACGCCGCGGACGTCCTGGGCCTGTCCGGCCCTCGGCAGCAGGCCGCCCGCCCCCAGCAGCAGGGCGGCGGCGAACAGGATGCGGGGCGGCAAGCGCTGGATTCGGATCAAGGCATCGGCCCAACGAGGTTCACAGCGGGGTGGCCGTCGGCCGGCAGCGCGATCAGGTCCGGCATCAGGGAACCGTCGGTCGCCGCGATCTCTTCCGCCAGCGTGGCCAGCGGCCCGTAGCGCAGCACTGGGTCATCGGGCGAAATCGGGTCGAACTGGCCATTGCGATAAATCCGGAGTTCGTCACGCACGAGGCTGGCCCCACGGTACGGATTGCCGTTCAGAATGTTGGTGATCTGGCTGCCGGAATGATACTCGACCACATAGGCGTCGGTGATCAGCCCCTTGTCGCGCAGCGTGAAGTAGAACCTGCCGCCGGGCTGGAACAACTGCTGGTCCGGGCTGCGGCCAGGCACCGGACTGCGATTGTCCACCAGCAGCGTGTCGATCGGCGTCTGTACCACCAGCGAGCCGGGGATGTAGGCCTGCGCCATGCTCACATTGACGGCCGTGGTGTTGATCGTGGCGTCCACCGCCGCGAAGCTGCCGATCGTCAGGCCGGACGGGCTGTCGATCTGCAGCGTCACCGCCTGCGCCGGCGCCCCGCTCAGGCCGCCGACGTCGAGCAGCAGCGGTTCGCTTGGCGGCACCTGCTCGGCGGTAATGTCGATCACACGTGCGCCGAGAGAGAGGCTGCCGCCGACCTTCAGCTTCGGCAGGGTGATCGTGTCGGCGCCGGTCGCGCTGACGCTGGCCGCGTCGATCTCGGCGATGTCGAAGCGATGCGCCGGATCGCCAGCCAGCCGCAAGGCGCCGCCGACCGAGATCAGCGCGGCGACGACATCGCCGCGGGAGGCGATATCGCCGTTGCCGCCGGCCTGCAGCGTGCCGAGGAAGATGCCATTGCCCGACAACGTCACGTCGCCGGCGGCGGTCAGGGTCTGGCCCTGCACCGGCCCGCTGCCGGCCCGGATGATCACGCTGCCGCGGTCCGAAGGGGTGCCGGTCGTGGCGATGGTGGTGAATATCGCGCTGGCGCCGGCATCCAGCGTCGCCGTGCCGCCGCTGCGGATGCCGTCCACAGTCACCGTGCCCGTCATCGCCTGCAGGTTCACCTGATCCGCGGCCACGATGCTACCGATGGTCACGTCGGTCGCCGCCGAGACATTCACCGAGCCGATCGAGGACAGGCTGCCGGCGACGATCTGTCCGCCGGTGGAGATCAGGTCAATGTCCGGCGGGTCCACCATGCCGGCGGTGGTCAGGCTGCCGACGCGGATGTCGCCGGAAGCGGTGATCTGCTGCGTGCCGCCGCTGAGGATCGTGTTCCAGGCAACGGTGCCGCCCGAGCCGATGACCACGCCGCCGGCCGCCGTGATCCGGTCGCCGGTGATGGACCCCGGGGCCTGCAGCGCGACGCTGCCGCCGGCGCCGATGGCGCCGCCGGTGATTGTGCCGGTTCCGCTGGTGGCCATGACCGACGAGGCGCCGCCGGTCGTCGTGATCCCGGTGAAGACGATGCTCCCGGCCGCCGTCAGCTGCACCGCTCCGGCCCCGTTGATCGTTGTCCAGCCCTCGTTGCCGCCCGAGCCGACGCTCACGCCGCCGCCCGCCGTGATCCGGTCGCCGCTGGTGGAGCCGGCCGCCTGCAGGGCAACGTCGCCGCCAGCGTCGATGGTGCCGCCGGTGATCGTGCCGGTCCGGCTGGTCGCCATGACCGACGAGGCGCCGCCGGTCGTCGTGATCGCGGTGAAACCAATTCCCCCGGTCGCGGTCAGCTGCACCGCTCCGCCGGCGTTGATCGAGGTCCAGCCCTCGCTGCCGCCAGACCCGATGCTCACACCACCGCCGGCCATGATCCGGTCGCCGCTGATTGGCCCCGCCGCCGCCAGGGCAACGCCGCCGCCGGCATCGATGCTGCCGCCGATGATCGCCCCGGTCCGACTGGTCAGGGTCACGGACGAGATGCTGCCGGTTGTCGTGATCGCGGTGAAACCGATGTCCCCGGCAGCCGTCATCCCGACCGGACCGCCGCTGGCCGCGCTGCCGAGGATTACCGCATCGGCCGCCGAGGCGACGATAAGCCCCGTCGCCGTCGTGGCCATGCCGAGCGTCACCAGCCCGGCGCCCTCGACCGTCGCGGCTCCGCCCGTCGAGGACAGGCTGGTCACCGTAGCGGTGGTTGCCGAGCGGATGGTTACGTCGCCGCCGCCGGAGGCATGGTCGACGAGGATGGCGCCGCCGGACGTCGTTACGCTTATGCCACCGGAAGGCGCGCTCGGGTCGGAGCCGGCGGTGATGCTGTCCAGCGTCAGACCGGCGGCGCCGCTCACCATCACCGAACCGCGCGGCGCCGAGAGGGAATTCAGGTGCAGGGCATCCATCGCGGCGATCGCGATGGTGCCATTGTCCGCCACCACCGAGCCGCCGCTCACCGGCCCGACGGTCGAGAGGTCGAGGTCACCGGCGCTCGTCCGGGCATCGGCGGCCGCCACCTGCAACCGCAGCGGATTAACGAGCATGCCGAGATCGGGCGATCCGATCAGGCCGGCCAGCGCCGCCGTGTCGTCCACTGTCGCGGTGCCGATCCCAGTGCCGGCCCGCAGGATCACGCCGCCCAGCGCGTCGGTGATATCGGCGGGGCTGCCTGTTCCGCTCAGGATGCGGCCCGTCGCCGTGATCTGGATCGCATCCGCCGCCGCCAGCCCGGACGACAGCCCCGTCACCACGGCGTCCCCCAACCCGGCGTCGATAATGACGTGGCCGAGCGCGGCGGACACCGTGCCACCGTCCAGGATCTGCACGGCGCCGGCATCGAGCGTGGCATCGCCCACGGCCGGGGTAATGCGCCCGGCCGCGCCGACCGTCAGCTGCTGGCCGGCGACCAGGGTGATGCCGCCGGCGCCGGTCACCGCGCCACTGACCGTCATGTCGGCGGCGGCCGTCGCACCGACCGGACCCTGTGCCTGCACGGCATCGAGGTTGAACAGGAAGCCCAGCGGACCGCGCAGGTAGATGCTGCCCATCGGCGCATAGGCGAAGATGCCGCCGGCGATGTTGTTGCCCACATTGAGCGCGTTGGCCGCGGTGCCGATCGAGCCGTTGGTGGAGGTCAGCGTGACGTCCGTGCCCAGGATGTTGACCAGCAGGTCGCCGTTCGCGTTGGTGATGTCGCCACTGGCGGTCAGGCCGATATTGCCGGGGGAGTAGATCGTATCGACCAGCGCCGGCCCGGCGACCCGCAGGTCCACCCCGAGTTGCGCCCGCGCGACGATCGTGGCGCCGGCGTGCGGGGAGAGAGTGAAGCCGGTGTCGACCAGCGCACCGGTGATCGGGTCGCGAGAGATGCCGATGCCGCCATCGGCCGATTCCAGGATCAGGCTGCCGGTCATGAAGCTGGCACCGGCCGCCGGCGTGATCGAACCGTAGGTCTTGATGCGCACATCGCCGGGCACCTGGATATTGCCCAGCTTCAGGTCGCCCAGGGATGCCAGGAACGCATCGCCGTTATAGGTCTGGCCGTGGTTGGCGTTGCCGACCAGCACATCCAGCGCCTGCGTCACGGCGGCGTTCAGCGGACGGTTGGTCAGGATGGTGATGTTGCTGCCATCCGGCGCGAAGACGATATCCGCCCGCTCGGCGGCGGCGAGCGCGACCTTCTGCGCATCGCTCAGCGTGGCGGGGTCGACCGGCCTGGAGGTGTCGATGGTGATGGTGCGCGACGCCTCACCGATGCCCGCGGCGGCGTTCAGCGTCACGGTCTTGCCGCTGACATTGGCGAGCTTGATCACCGGGTTGGTGCCGGTGACGGTCTTCAGTGCCCCCGGCGACAGCGCGATCGCGAGTTCGTTCACCGTCCAGGTGGCGCCATGCAGCAGCTGCCCGCTGGTGGAAGTGGGAATATCCGCCGTCGTGTAGGTGTAGGTCGGGACATAGTGCGTGGTCAGGCCGCCGACCTGGGCGTTCAACGCGTGATAGGCCGTGGTGATCTGCGTGGCATACGCGGCCGGATCAATACCCTGGGCAAGCAGCGCCTTGGTTTCCGTCGCGGTCGGCACATACACATAGGCGGGATCGTACACCGCGCCGCCATCCGGCTGGCTGTCGCGGATCGTCCAGTATTGCCTGTAACCAACGGTCTGCTGCTGCGCGTAGGCGGTCAGCGTCGCCTGTTGCTTGAGGGTATTGGGGCCGGTCGGCCCGTCTGCCAGCAGCGCCAGCTTGTTCCAGTAGTTCAACAACTGGTCGTAGGTCCGGGTATCGACGCTCTCGACCGGATTATTGTCCAGGATGCGCCCGGGCGTGCTCAGCGTCACGTTGCCGCCAAGCGACACCACCTGGTCGGCCAGGATGTCGCCGAAGGTGTTCTGCGACCAAGTCCCTGCGGCGATATTGATGTCGCCCTGCGCCTGCGCGCTCAGGCCGAGGTAAAGCCCGAGCACGGGCGCGGCTGGCGCATTCGGATCGCCGAAGGGCCGCAGCGGCGAGGTGAGGTCGGCGTAGGCGGTATCCACCACCAGCGGCGTGGCGGCGGTGCCGATGGCGCCATTCGCCGCCGTCAGTTCCACCCTCGGCGCCTGCACTTCCACCGCCCCGGCCGCCAGCCCGGCCGCCGCGGTGATCGAGCCGCCGGCGGTCAGCACCGCACGGCCCAGCAGCGCCGCCGGGTCGCCGCCGGCGATGACCTGGCTGATCGCCAGGTTGCCGTTGGCGCTGACGACCACATTGCCCCTGGGCGCGGCCGCGGTCAGCGAACCGCCGCGCAGGTCGATCGAGACCGGCGCGGTGGCCGGGCCGGTGACGGCCCCCGTCACCGCGCCAATGCTGCCCTGTGGCGTGCTCAGGCTGACGTTGCGGGCGATGATGTCCGCCCCGCCGCCGGCGGTGATCGAGCCGTTGGCCGAAGTGATGGCGGTATCACCGGCGAGGTTGGTCAATGTGCCGGTGAGCAGAATGTTGCTCGGGCTGGTGATGGCGATCGTGCCGTGATCGACGCCGCCGAACTGGATGGCGATCGGGTTGTCGGCCTTCAGCGAGGCGATCTGTTCCTTCATCGTCGGGATCGTTTCGGTCACGTTGTAGTAGTAGTTCTGCGCGATGCAGAGTGTCCAGTAGTTGCAGTCCGTCCAGCTATCGGTCTGCACAAAGGTGGCCGGCCCGTTGCCGACGGAGAACGAGGTCAGTTGGAGGTTGGTGCCGGTCAGCGACCCGTCCTTGGAGAGATAGGTGCCGCCGTTGAGCAAGGTGGGCACGCCGGTCGGGAACGGTCCGCTGCTGCTGTCCAGATGGCCGGTCGGCGCCGTGCGCAGATCGCTCGATCCGACGAACTGCGTGCCGGAATAGCTGAGATAGTAGACCGTGTTCTGGTCGGTGCCGGTCGTATAGACATATCGCAGCCCGGACTGCGGCGCGTAGCTCGCGTTGCGGTTGCCCGCCGCGCCATAGGCTGGCGCCGCCGTGCTGTTGGCGGTGAACACACCGTGGCTGTCGAGATAGCCGGTCGTCTGGTTCAGCACCGTGTTCGACGCGCCCGACGTCGGATCGTAATTGCGCGTGTAGACGCTATGGATTTCGTAGGCGGCCTGCGACGTCGCGTTCAGGCCGTACAGGGCGGTCGACCCGATGCTGTCGCCAAAGACGCCCTGGATGTCGGTGATGTCGATCACCCCGGCGGTGCCTCGGCCGGCCGCCACGTTGCCGCTCGATCCACCGCTGCCGCCGTTGCGGTCCTGGCCGGTGGAGAGCTGGCTGACCACCACGCCGAGACTTGAGGCGTTGGTCACGTTGACCTGGGCGTAGCCGTCCAGCACCCGCAGCGTCGCGCCGGACGAGGCGGTGTTCATGATCTGGCCATACAGCTGGATCAGCCCGCCTTGCGCCGCCATGCTGTTGACGTCGTACTGATTCAGGCTCGCGTCGTAGGTCGCGCCGATGTTGCCGTAGTCGCTCACCAGGGCGAAGGTCTTCGCCGCCGGATTGGCGGCATAGGCCTGCTTGGCCACATCGGTGCCGTATTCCACGCGATTGAGCGTCAGATCATAGGTCACGCTGACCGGCAGGCCGCCGATCGTCGCCGTCAGGGCGATGCCGATATTCTGCGTGCCAGGGATCAGGAAGTACTTGGTCGGCAAAACCTGGGTGCTGCTGTCCGCGAAGGTGCAGGTCACCGCGCCGCCAAGGGTGGCGCAGCTTGTGGGCGTGCGGGTCAGGATGTTGCCGAAATCCGCGGCCGCGCCGCTCACCTGGGTATCGGTCAGCCCGACCGTCTTCACATCGGTCGCGGTCAGCACCGCGCTCGCCGGCAGCGCCAAACTCCACTGGTCGATGCCGCTCTGGATCAGGCCGTTGATGTCGAGGTAGCGGGCCGCGATGTACACCGCGCCGTTCGACACGATGCCCGCGCCCGGCGGATTGGGCTGGGCCGGATTGTTCACATTGGCCGGGTCGCCGGCGACGTGGTCGAAGCCATAGACGTATTTCTGCACGAAATCGCCGTTCTTCGCCTGCACGTCCACCGTGCCGGCATTGATCGACCCGTTGACCGTGATGTCGCCCGCGGCACTGTGGATCACCACCCCGCCCAGCGGGTTGGAGATCGTCTTGTTGTCGTTGACGACGATGTCGGGCGCCGGCAGCGGGTGCCACAGATAGTACGGCACGGTGCCGGTATAACCGCTCGCCAGCGTCTGGCACTGTCCGCTGCCGCTCGCGCATGGGCCGGTCACCAGCAGGGTCGGGTCGAACCAGGTCTTGCTGTTGGGATCGTAGTTGCTGGTGATACTGATGCTTGGTAGCGCCGCGCCCTGGGAGCGCGCCGAAGTCACCTCGGCGAAGCTGCCGCGGAAACCGCCGGCGTTCAGGGCGTTGATGTCGTCGGCGTTGTTCACCAGCACCTTGTTGAAGGTGATCGTGCCGCCCTGGTTGGCGCTGATCGTCAGGTTGTTCAGCAGCAGCGCCGCCGCCGTGTTGTTGGTGATGCCGATCACCGCATTGCCGGGCGACAGGATCTTGCCGGTTCCCACCAGTGCATCGCCGGTGATGGTGACGGTACCGAGCTTGGCGGTGACGTCGCCAAGGCTGAAGGCAACCGCGGCGGGGTTGCTCGGCGGGACATCGGATGGCGGGGTCGGTCCGTTGATGCTGTTGGTCAGCGTGGTGATCGCCAGGTTCTCCGCGCTCGCCGTCGTGGTGTAGGCGGGCGCCGGCGTCAGCAGCGACGTGATGGTGGATACCGTCGATGCGTCGGCGGCGGTCTTGGAGGCGTTCAGGATGTTCGTCTGGCTGACCTGGATGGCCGCCAGGTTCGACCGGTAGGTGGCGAGATCGGCGAGAATTTGCGTGTTGTTGGCGTCGATGAGCGGCTGGGACGACAGTGTCGGGTTCTTGGCCAACCGGTTGTTGATGTCCTGCGCCAGCGCGTTGTTGGCCAGGGTGCTGCTGGAAATCGTCGACAGGGACGACGAGGTTGCCGCATCGCCGGGCTTGAACTGGCCCAGCGTGGTCAGCAGGCTGTTCACCTGCGACGTATCGGCGCTGGCCAGGTTGACGAAGCCAAACGCGTCCTGTGCCCGCATCGCCAGCAGGCCGCTGGCGATCTGCCCGTCGGGCGTGCTCGTGTTGCCGATCTGGCTGATGATCGTCGACGCCCCTCCGGTCACGGTTGGCAGTTGCCCACCGATGGCGTTGATTGTGGTCTTGTCCTTGGTCGCGTCCGCTCCGCCGACCAGCGCGGTCGCCGCGGTGTTGACCGTGTTCAGGTTCAGGGCGATCGCGTTGGCGTCGTTACCGATGGCGGTGTTGTTGCTGGCGATCTGGCTCGTCGCGGCCAGGATCGTGGCGCGATCGGCCTGGATGGCGCCGCGTGCCGCGTCGATCTGGGCCTGGGTGGAGGACGCGGAACTGACGATCAGGGCCTGAGCAACGATGTCGCTGTTCGCGTTGTTGATATAGCCCTGCTGCGTCAGATTATCGGCCTTGCGCCCCGTCAGGTCGCTCCGCAGCAGGGTGTTGCTGGCGTTCGCCGAGTTGATGGCCTTCACGTTGGGATCGGCGGCGCTGTAGGTGGTCAGCGACTGCACCAGCGTCGCCACCTGGCCGCTGGCCGTGCTGGCGGTGCCGTAGGCGCTGACGATGGTGCCGAGCGTGGTGTCGTTGCTGCCCTGCGCGCCGCTCACCACCGGCACGGCGGTCACGAACTGCGTCGTCTGCAGGTCGAACGAACTGCCGAGGCTGACCAGCGATTGCGTGAGGTTCTTGAGCTGCTGCTTCGCCACCGCCAGCGGACTCGGCTGCGACAGGGCCGGCGGCGTCACCGCGCCGCCCGAGGTCGTCGCCAGGCCGAGCGCCACCAGCTTCTGCTGCAGGAACGCGATCTGGCTCTGATAGGCGCCCGACGCCACCGGATCGCCGGAATACTGCGCGAGCAGGATTTCGAGGTTGGTTATCTCGTTCAGGATCGTCGTGCCAATCGGGTACGAGGTCTGGGTGTAGCCGATGCCGTTGGACGACACGACGTAGCACAGCGACAGGGTCACGTCGCAGCCGGGCGGGGCGGTGGCGGCCGTCGCATAGCTGATGGACAGCGACTTGTCGCGCTGCAGGCCGGTCAGCACCAGGCCATCCACCGTCGCCAGCGCCAGGCCGGTGTTCGATGTGCTGCCGCCAGTGATGTCGAAGGTGACCGGGCCGCCGCCGAACAGGTTGCTGATCGCACTCGCGGTCGCGCTCAACGCCTCCAGATAGATGTTCTTGCCGGTGCCCGCCCCGGTGACCGAGATCGCGCCGCGATCGGACAGCAGCTTGATGTCGCCGGCCGCCAGGATGCCTTGCGTGATCGGCACCGTGTCGCTGAGCGGCGCGACGCCATCGATCGTCACGTTCGCGTTGCTGACGACATTGGCCTGCGCGTCGGGCGGGATCGGGATCGGGATCGCGGTGTTGTTGTAGAGGTTGACCGAGGCATAGGCGACGATGTCGGACCGCATCGTGCCGGTCGGATCGGCGCCGGCAGCGAGCACGACATTGCCGTAGGTCGCCTGCAGCAGGGAGCCCGCGCCGACGGTGGCCGCGGTCGCGGAATGGACGTTCGCATAGGCCTGGCCGGACGGCGCGCCGGCCAGGCCGTAGGTGGTGGCAACCGACTGGGCGTTCAGGTCGACATGGGTCCACGCGCCGATATCGATGTCGCCGAGATCGTTGACGATGGTCGCGTTCGGCCCGATCAGCACCCGCGCCAGGGCGGGGGTGACCGAATTGCCCACTTCCAGGTCGGTGTTCGCCGCCGCGATCGCGATGGCGCCGCCGGAATCGAGCTTGGCCTTCTGGTGCGCGATCGTCTCGTTGTACGCCTCGACCGTCAGCAGCGCCGGCCCGCCGCCGGCTGCCGGCAGGATGTGGATGTTGGTGTTGTCGCCGATCGCGGCCGTGGTGGTCTGGCCGACCGTGACCGTGACCGCGCCGGCCGGCCCACTCAGCAGGCCGCCCGATCCGGAGGTGACATTATACGGCGCGTTGTCGGGGTTGAAGGACGGATCGGGACCCGGGCCGCCGCGGAAGCTGTAGGGGGCCTCGCCGACGAAATAGCCATGCGCCTGGTTCACCGCCAGGATATCGGTGCCATACGCATCGACCTGGGCGATCTTGCCGGGCGGCAGGGTGTCGCCGAGCTGCGAGCTGTTGCCGAGCTGTGCCGTCACCGTGCTCTGCACGCCGTGGGTGATCGTCGAGCCGCTCGCGCCGGCCACCGCGGCCTGGGTGCTGTCCACCGACCCGCCGAAGTTGGAGACGTGGGTGGCGGTGATCGCGCAGCCCGTGCGGATTGGTGTTGTCCGTAATCACGATCGTGTCGGCGCCGGCCTTCGCCAGGGTCAGGCTGGTATCGAGCGTCGCGGCCAGCGAGGCGGCACCCGCGATCACGCCGCCGCTGCCGGCAACGGCCCCCGCAATGTCGGTGCTGGTGCCAAGGGCATTCAGCGCGAAGCTGCCGGCCGTCACCGACACGCCGTCCGCCAGGTTGGCGACGCTGGATGTGTGGTCGGTCGCCTTGGCGACGTTGGACCCGGCCGCGATGATGCCGGCCGCGATCCCGGAACTGTTCGCCACCTGCGCGGTGTCCGCCTCCGAAGCGATCCGTGCCGCGTTCGCCACCGTCAGCGCGCTGCCGCCACCGACCAGGGTGTAGGCGGAACTGCCGTCGAAAGCCTCGGCGTCCGTGGCGCTGACGCCGATCAGGGCGCCCGCCGCACCGGTCGCGACGGCATTCGCGGCCGGCGTGCCAGGCGTCAGCAGCATATCGGATTCCAGATCCAGGCTGCCGGCGGTGATCGCCGTCGCGGCCGGCGCCTGCATGGTGCCGGGCCGTGGATCGATCCCGATGCCGGAGAACACCGACGCCATCAACGTCGCGGTGGCGTCAGACGCCCCGACCGCCAGCCCACCGGCCACCGCGATGCCCCAGGCGTTGGCGTTGGCCCAGTCGTTCTCGCTCGCCTTGATCTCCACATTGCCGGTCGCGACGATCGCGCCGCCGTCCATGAAGGCATCCGTCGCCGTCGATACCGTGGCCGTGGCCACCGATCCGGTGAAGGCGCCGCCGATGCCGCCTTGCGCCGCGCGCGTGTAGGCGGTGGCGGTATCGGCATCGAAGCTGTCGATATTGACCGAGGACGCCTGCTGCGACGCGCTGCCGATCGTCGCGCCGCCGTCGATGCGCGCGTCGCTGATCCCGCCGATATCGGCGGTCGCGATCACCGCGCCCACCGCGGCCGCATAGGAAACCGCGGCGCCATCGGCATGGGCGTTCAGGTCCCGCGTGACCGCCGCCTCCACCGTCACCGCGCCGGACGTGGTCACCTGGGCGCCGGACAGGTAGGCCTGCGTCGTGGTGTGATCGGTCAGTTGGTCGACGGAGGCCTGGGCGCTGACCAGGCCGAGCGCGCCGGCCGCCGAGGTGCCGGCGAGCGTATGGTCGGTCGTCGCCTGCACCGTGAGGCCGCCGACGTTCAGCGTCCGCGTGCTGGAGATGCCGGCGGTGACGGACGGGTGTAACGGTCAGCACGCCGATGCCGGCACCGACCGCTCCCGCGCCGACCGCCGCCGCGCCATCGAGAAGGGTGCCATGCAGACGGTCGGTGCCCTGCACCGCGAGCGTGCCGCCGGTGGTGATCTGCGCGTCGCCGATCGTCGCGCTGGTGCCGTGCGTCAGCGTGCCGGGGGTCAGCGCCGCGCTGGTCTGCACGCCGCCGCGCGCGCTTTGCGCCTTGGTGCTGGTCCCCTTCACATCGGCGTTCGGCGATTGCTGCACGATGCCGTCGGTCTGGTTGTTCGACGCCTGGCTGTCGGCATAGGAATTGACGCTGGGCGATCCCGCGCCCGGCGTCTGCAACTGGCTGCTGCCATCACTGCCAAGGCCGTTGCCGACCGAATAGACCGAGACGCCGGCGGCGATGGCGATGCCGGCCGAACCGGCGGCGCTGACCGCGGTGCTGTCGATCACCTTGTTGGCCAGCGCGTTCACCCGCGCGTCACGCCGCACCGTGATCCGCGTGCCGTCGCCGATGGAGGCGATCGTGTCGTTCTGGATGGTGCCGACATCGATGCTGCCGGCCACCCCGCCGAACACGCCGGCGCCGAGCGAGCCGTCTATGCTGACGATGGTGCTGCTGTCGCGGGCGGTGACGTTCACATCCTGCGTGGCGGCCGCGCCGGTATTATCCAGGTTGATCGTGACACCGGTTCCGACCGTCGCCTTGGTGGTGGCCATGATCTCCGGCACCGTCACCGCCCCTGCGACGCCGGCGGTGAAGCCCGCCGAGCCGGCGAAGGCCAGGGTGAACACGCTCTCGTTCGAGTTCGCCTGCACCAGCAGGCCGGTCATGGGCGCGGCGGTGTCGAACGCACCGGCCCCGGCGCCGGAGTAGGCCGATAGCGAGCCGCTGTTGCCCAGCGCCACGATGCTCGCGCCGTTGTCGATATAGGCCTCGGTATCCTTGCTGATCGTGGTGACGCCGACGCTGCCGCCGACGCCGACGCCGCCGGAAAGCGACACGCTGCCCGCGATCATGGCGGTTCGGGTCTGGTCATCCGCCGTCACCGCAACGTTGCCGCCGGCGACGACGGTCGCGTTCTGGCCGATATCGGCGGTGGTCGCCGAATTCAGCGCCACCACGGCGACGCCGCCCGCGAGCGAGGCGCTGCCGCCGGCCGCCGCCGCCGCCGCAGCCGCGAGGAAGTCCTCCCGCGCCGTGGCGGTCACCAACGTGTCGCCCGCCGTGTAGACCCGCGCCTTCTGCCCGATCGAGGCCGTGGTCGTCGGCTTGATCACCGACACCTGCGCCCCTGCCCCGGCCCCAACGGCGCCGCCGCCCGCCGAACCGGCGACGCCGATCTGGTAGAAATCGGTCGCGGCATTGACCACGGCGGACTGCCCGGCCGCCGCGCCGGGCGTGCCGGGCGAGTTGATCCTGGCACCGTCGGCGATGGTCGCCGTGGTCGTCGTCGTCACCACCGGCACGTTGCCGGACATCGAGATGCCGACGGAACCGACGCCGGCGGCGATGGTCAGCGAGCGCACCCGCGTCTGGTCGGTCGCATCCACCACGACGCCGTTCGCCGTCCGCATCGATGGCGTGGCGGTCCGCTTGTCCAGGATCAGCCGCGCCGCCGCATCTTTCGCCGCCGCCGCGCTCTCGGGTGCCACATCCGCGCCCGACGCCGCGCCGATCTGGCCGTCCGGGTTGGGCGCCGTGATCAGGTCGCTGGCGCTGTTTGGCGCGAAGGAAACGTCGTAGCCGTCGATGTAGCTGGCACCGGCGCCGTTGCCCTGGGCCGAGACGGACGCGTTCTGGTCGATCAGCGCCGTGGTCGTCGCGTTCACCAGGGCCACACCGACCGACGCACCGAGCCCGACGACGCCGGAGATGCCGACGCCGCCGATGAAGAAATCGGTCAGCGTCTGGTCCGCGGCCAGCACCGCCACGTTGCGCGACGCGTTCACCTGGGCATGCTGGCCGATCGTGGCGCTGGTGTCGGTGGTAACGGAATAGACCCCGAGCGCGCCGGCCGCGCCGACATAAACGCCGGCCGCGACGCCGGCGGACACCGATTGGATGGTCTCGCTGCTGTCCGCCTCCAGCGACAGATTGGCGGCGTTGACCTGCGCCGCCTGGCCGATGGCGGCCTGGGTATGCTTGCCGATAAGGCCGACATCCACGCCGATGCCCACCCCGGCGTCGCCGCCGATGGCGATCGTGCCGGTGAAGTCGGTGAAGCTGGTGTCGTCCTGCGCATGCACGCGCGCGTCCCCGGCGATCTTCATCGTGGCGGGGCCGCCTGCCGTCGTTGTTGGGTCACCGACCAGCGCCTTTGTGATCGCGCCCACCTTGTCCACCGAGACACCGATGGCGATGGCGGCGGACCCGGCACCGGCACCGGAGACGGCGAACACCGTCGACGCCTCCGTCGCCGTCGCCTCGACCGTTGCATTGCCGCTGCCGTGCGTGGTGATCGAGGCGCCATTGGCGACGATCGCCTGCGGTGATGCCGTTCTCCGACACCGCTGCCGCCGAGCCGCCGATGCCCGCGCTGCCGCCAGCCGCCGCGCTGCCGGCGACCGTCAGGGCCGAGAAGGTGTTGTTCGCCGTGACGTTGGCATCGGTGCCGGCAACCAGCCCCGCGCCCTGGGCCAGGTGCGCGTCCACCGTGTTGCCGCTGAGCAGCACGCTGACCACGCCGGCGATGCCCGCGCTATCCGCCGCGCCCGCGCTGACGCCAAAGATGTCCACGCTCTGATGCGCCACCGCGGCGACATTGGCCTTCTTCGACGCGCTGGCTTGCGCGCCGGTATCGAGGTAGCTCGTCGTGGTGCTGGTGTTGGAAATCACCGCCGAGGACACGCCGACGCCAGCATTGCCGGACAGTGCGACGCCGCCGGCCAACACCTTGGTCGTGACGTCATCGAGCGTATTCAGCACGACGTCGCCGTTGCTGGCGGTGAGGCTGCTGGCGCTGCCGGCCGAGGCCTGAATGGTGTCATTGAACACGCCAACCGCGAAGCCGCCGGCGACCGCCACGGTACCGGCCGCCGCACCGGCGACCGCTTCGAGGTAGTAGTTGCTGGTGCCAAGCAGCGGCTGCGCCTGCACCTGCGTCAGCAGAGTGTCCGGCTTGGTCAGGTCGAAACTCGGGCCGCCGCTGATCTTGTTGTTCTGCGCCTGCAGCAACACGCTGCCGCCGGTAATCTTGTCGCCGGTGCCGGTGGTGGCCTGGTAGGTGTTGTTGCTCACCAGCGTCGCGATCGAGGCGCCGACCCCCACCTTGCCGCCGACCGCGGCCGCGAGCGCCTTGGCGGACAGGGCGCTGGTGTTCTCGGCATCGACCTGGACCGCGCCGCCGGTGTGGAGGGTGACGGCATTGCCGATCGTGGCGCTGGTGGTTGCGCTCGTCACCGCCACCGCTAGCGCTCCGGCCACGCCCACCTTCTCGCCGGAGGCGCCGGCGATGGCGATCGCCGTCAACGGCGCGCCGGCGGCCGCATTCTCCGTCGACGTCGCATCGACGCTGACGTCACCGTTCGTTTTCAGCACGGTGTTGTCGCCGATCGAGGCGGTGGTGCTGGTATTCATGATGCCCAGCGCGACACCCACGCCGATCCCGACCTTGCTGTCGCTGAAGCTGGTACCGTCGCCCTTCGTCGCGACCTGCGTGGTGTTGGTGGCGGAGATCATCACCGGGCCGTTCAGCTGGATCTGGTGTCCGCCCGCGGCGACGCCCGCGCTCACCGCATCGCCGAGCTTGGCGATGCCGACCGCGGCGGCGACCGACACCTTGCCGCCGCCCTTGCCGCTGGAATCGGACCCGCTGGTGCCGAGCTGGGAACCCTGGTTGTCCTGCAGCGCCTTCGCGCTGCTGGTCGTGCCACCGGACGCCGTTTGCTGGGCACCGCCAGAAGCATTTGTCTCCGCGCCCTTGGCGCTCGCGGTCGCATCGCCAGCATAGGTCTCGGCCGAGCTGGCCGTGATGGTCAGGCCGCCGGTTCCGGTCAGGTCGCCGTTCAGGGTCGCGGTCGCGCTGCCCGTGCTAATCACCAGGCCGAGCGAGGCGCCGACACCGACATTTCCCGACGACGTATCGCCGGTGGCATTGGCCATATGCGTGCCGGAGCGCGTCGCCGTGATCGCGGCATCGCCGCTGTCGAGCTGCACCGGGCCATTCAGGGCCGCGGTCACGGTATCATTCAGCGTCGTGGTCGCCACCACCGCGTCGATCGCGATGCCACCGGCGGATGCGCCCTGAGCTTCCGTATCGGTGCTGGTGGCCGCGTTGGCGTTCACGGTAAGGGCGCCGCCATGCACGATCGCGGCGCCGGCATCGAGCTCGGCGGTGCTGGTGACCGTGATCAGGGCCAGGGCGACGGAGGCGCCGACGCCGACCTTGCCACCCTTGGCCT
This sequence comes from uncultured Alphaproteobacteria bacterium, assembly GCA_963839645.1. GTDB lineage: Bacteria > Pseudomonadota > Alphaproteobacteria > Acetobacterales > Acetobacteraceae > PALSA-911. The sequence goes on from CAWIVZ010000009.1 coordinate 390,839, forward strand.
GGGAGTTGGCCTTCGTCGTGATCGTCGCCGAACCATCCGATGCCAGGGTGACCGACCCGCCGCCGGCATCGACCGCCGCCGAACCGTCGATCTGCGCAACGCTGGAAATGTTGACGATGTTCAGACCCAGCGACCCCGCCACGCCGACCTTGCTGCCGCCGGCGCCGGACGTGGCCTCGGCGGACAGGATATCGGCTCGCGAAGCCGTCGAACCCGGCATCGTCAGGTCGGTTTGCAACGCCGAGACCGTCACGCCGCTCGCCGAATGCGTCCCGTTGCCCAGCGTCGCGTTATTGTTCTGGGTCACGACGTTCACCGCCGCACCGATGCCCACACCCACCTTGGAAACCGCCGACGAACTTCCCACGGCCGATCCGTCGGCCGTCACCTGGCTATCGGTATTCGCGTCCGTCGTCACCGACAGCCGGCCGGCCGCCTGCGCGTTCACTCCGTCCGGGATGGTGGCCGTCACTGTCGCGTCAACAACTGCAACGGAGATCGCGGCGGCAACCGAAACCTTCCCTTCGCTGCTCGAGGCCGAACGATTGCTGGCTGCTCCTTGGGCGCCGGAACCCGATTGCTGCGAGCCGTCGCCAACGCCGGAGGCCGATTGATCGGCTGACGCCTGGGATAATTCGCCGGTGACCTTGTCGTCGGTTGTGGCGCTTTCCTTGGTGGATGGGTTGCCATTGCCGTCGGTCGCGGTGCCATCGGTGGAATTGCCGCCAGATGCACCCGCCGTCGAACTCACCGAGCCGCGCGAGGAACCCGCCGCCGAGACCGTCAGCGCACCGCCCGAGGACAGGTCCCGCAGCGTCGTCGCCGTCACGTCGTCCGACACCACCGCAACCGCGATCGCCGCGCCGACCGCGACCGAGCCGCCCGCCGCCGTGCCCGAGGCCGATGTCGTCTCCGTCGCCAGCGACGTCGCGCCGATCAGCAGGTCCCCCGACGATGTGCCCAGCGCCGGCGAACCCGACGCCGCCGCGTTGATCTGCGCCGCCGTCCGGTTCGTCACCACCGCAACCGCAACGCTCGGCGTGATCGAAACCCCTCCCGCCGAACCCGCCGACGCCGTCGTCGTCACGTCATACGCACCCGACGCCGTCACCGACAGGCTCCCAGCCCCGGTCACCGACGCCCCCGTGTCGATCAGCGCCGTCGAGCGGTTGGCCACGATCGACAGCGCAACCGACGCCCCAACCCCCACCTTGCCGCCCGTCGCAACGCTGCCCGCAACCGGCAGGGCCTCCGTCGTCACCGAGGAGGCGTCCGAAGACCCAACCAATACCGAACCGCCGCCAGCCGAAACCTGCGAATTCGCCGCAATCGTCGCCACGCTCTCGGTGTCGATCAGATCCAGACCCAGCGAGCCCGCAACCCCCACGCTGCTGCCGCCCGCACCCGACGTCGCCGACGCGCCGAACCGGTCCTGCCGCGCCGTGCCCGCAACCGATGGCGGCGTTACCAGATCGTCCTGCAGCGCCGTCACCGTCACGCCGTTCGCCGAATGCGTCCCGTTGCCCAGCGTCGCGTCGTTCTTCTGGTGCGCCACGTTCACCGCGACCGCCGCCCCGATCCCAACCTTGGAGACCGCCGACGAACTCCCAACCGCCGAGGCGTCCGCCGTCACCAGGCTGTCCGTGTTCGCATCCGTCGTCACCGACAGACGCCCCGCCGCCTGCGCGTTCACCCCGTCCGGGATCGTCGCCGTCACCGTCGCCTCGGCAACCGCAACCGAGATCCCCGCCGCAACCGAGACCTTGCCCTCGCTGCTCGACGCCGAACGCTTGCTCGCCGAACCCGCGCTGCTCGACGAAGCCTGCTGCGAACTGTCGCCAACCCCCGAGGCGGCCTGGTCGGTCGAGGCCTGGCTCAACTCGCCGGTGACCTTGTCGTCCACATTCGCGCTCTCGCCCGCCGGCGCCGCGCCGCTGCTGTCCGCCGCGTTGCCGCCAGATGCACCCGCCGTCGAACTCACCGAGCCGCGCGAGGAACCCGCCGCCGAGACCGTCAGCGCACCGCCCGAGGACAGGTCCCGCAGCGTCGTCGCCGTCACGTCGTCCGACACCACCGCAACCGCGATCGCCGCGCCGACCGCGACCGAGCCGCCCGCCGCCGTGCCCGAGGCCGATGTCGTTTCCGTCGCCAGCGACGACGCGCCGATCAGCAGGTCCCCCGACGACGTGCTCAGCGCCGGCGAACCCGACCCCGCCGCGTTGATCTGCGCCGCCGTCCGGTTCGTCACCACCGCAACCGCAACGCTCGGCGTGATCGAAACCCCTCCCGCCGAACCCGCCGACGCCGTCGTCGTCACGTCATACGCACCCGACGCCGTCACCGACAGGCTCCCAGCCCCGGTCAGCGACGCCCCCGTGTCGATCAGCGCCGTCGAGCGGTTGGCCACGATCGACAGCGCAACCGACGCCCCAACCCCCACCTTGCCGCCCGTCGCAACGCTGCCCGCAACCGGCAGGGCCTCCGTCGTCACCGAGGAGGCGTCCGAAGACCCAACCAATACCGAACCGCCGCCAGCCGAAACCTGCGAATTCGCCGCAATCGTCGCCACGCTCTCGGTGTCGATCAGATCAAGCCCCAGCGAGCCCGCAACCCCCACGCTGCTGCCGCCCGCACCCGACGTCGCCGACGCGCCAAACCGGTCCTGCCGCGCCGTGCCCGCAACCGATGGCGGGCTTACCAGATCGTCCTGCAGCGCCGTCACCGTCACGCCGTTCGCCGAATGCGTCCCGTTGCCCAGCGTCGCGTCGTTCTTCTGGTGCGCCACGTTCACCGCGACCGCCGCCCCGATCCCAACCTTGGAGACCGCCGACGAACTCCCAACCGCCGAGGCGTCCGCCGTCACCAGGCTGTCCGTGTTCGCATCCGTCGTCACCGACAGACGCCCCGCCGCCTGCGCGTTCACCCCGTCCGGGATCGTCGCCGTCACCGTCGCCTCGGCAACCGCAACCGAGATCCCCGCCGCAACCGAGACCTTGCCCTCGCTGCTCGACGCCGAACGCTTGCTCGCCGAACCCGCGCTGCTCGACGAAGCCTGCTGCGAACTGTCGCCAACCCCCGAGGCGGCCTGGTCGGTCGAGGCCTGGCTCAACTCGCCGGTGACCTTGTCGTCCACATTCGCGCTCTCGCCCGCCGGCGCCGCGCCGCTGCTGTCCGCCGCGTTGCCGCCCGAGGCCCCCGCCGTCGAACTCACCGAGCCGCGCGAGGAACCCGCCGCCGAGACCGTCAGCGCACCGCCCGAGGACAGGTCCCGCAGCGTCGTCGCCGTCACGTCGTCCGACACCACCGCAACCGCGATCGCCGCGCCAACCGCGACCGAGCCGCCCGCCGCCGTGCCCGAGGCCGATGTCGTTTCCGTCGCCAGCGACGACGCGCCGATCACCAGATCCCCCGACGACGTGCTCAGCGCCGGTGCGAACCCGACGCCGCCGCGTTGATCTGCGCCGCCGTCCGGTTCGTCACCACCGCAACCGCAACGCTCGGCGTGATCGAAACCCCTCCAGCCGAACCCGCCGACGCCGTCGTCGTCACGTCATACGCACCCGACGCCGTCACCGACAGGCTCCCAGCCCCGCTCAGCGACGCCCCCGTGTCGATCAGCGCCGTCGAGCGGTTGGCCACGATCGACAGCGCAACCGACGCCCCAACCCCCACCTTGCCGCCCGTCGCAACGCTGCCCGCAACCGGCAGGGCCTCCGTCGTCACCGAGGAGGCGTCCGAAGACCCAACCAATACCGAACCGCCGCCAGCCGAAACCTGCGAATTCGCCGCAATCGTCGCCACGCTCTCGGTGTCGATCAGATCCAGGCCCAGCGAGCCCGCAACCCCCACGCTGCTGCCGCCCGCACCCGACGTCGCCGACGCACCGAACCTGTCCTGGCGCGCCGTGCCCGCCACCGCCGGCGGCGTTACCAGATCGTCCTGCAGCGCCGTCACCGTCACGCCGTTCGCCGAATGCGTCCCGTTGCCCAGCGTCGCGTCGTTCTTCTGGTGCGCCACGTTCACCGCGACCGCCGCCCCGATCCCAACCTTGGAGACCGCCGACGAACTCCCAACCGCCGAGGCGTCCGCCGTCACCAGGCTGTCCGTGTTCGCATCCGTCGTCACCGACAGACGCCCCGCCGCCTGCGCGTTCACCCCGTCCGGGATCGTCGCCGTCACCGTCGCCTCGGCAACCGCAACCGCGATCCCCGCCGCAACCGAGACCTTGCCCTCGCTGCTCGACGCCGAACGCTTGCTCGCCGAACCCGCGCTGCTCGACGAAGCCTGCTGCGAACTGTCGCCAACCCCCGAGGCGGCCTGGTCGGTCGAGGCCTGGCTCAACTCGCCGGTGACCTTGTCGTCCACATTCGCGCTCTCGCCCGCCGGCGCCGCGCCGCTGCTGTCCGCCGCGTTGCCGCCAGAGCCCCCGCCGTCGAACTCACCGAGCCGCGCGAGGAACCCGCCGCCGAGACCGTCAGCGCACCGCCCGAGGACAGGTCCCGCAGCGTCGTCGCCGTCACGTCGTCCGACACCACCGCAACCGCGATCGCCGCGCCAACCGCGACCGAGCCGCCCGCCGCCGTGCCCGAGGCCGATGTCGTTTCCGTCGCCAGCGACGACGCGCCGATCAGCAGGTCCCCCGACGACGTGCTCAGCGCCGGGCGAACCCGACGCCGCCGCGTCGATCTGCGCCGCCGTCCGGTTCGTCACCACCGCAACCGCAACGCTCGGCGTGATCGAAACCCCTCCAGCCGAACCCGCCGACGCCGTCGTCGTCACGTCATACGCACCCGACGCCGTCACCGACAGGCTCCCAGCCCCGGTCAGCGACGCCCCCGTGTCGATCAGCGCCGTCGAGCGGTTGGCCACGATCGACAGCGCAACCGACGCCCCAACCCCCACCTTGCCGCCCGTCGCAACGCTGCCCGCAACCGGCAGGGCCTCCGTCGTCACCGAGGAGGCGTCCGACGAACCAACCAATACCGAACCGCCGCCAGCCGAAACCTGCGAATTCGCCGCGATCGTCGCCACGCTCTCGGTGTCGATCAGATCAAGGCCCAGCGAGCCCGCAACCCCCACGCTGCTGCCGCCCGCACCCGAGGTCGCCGACGCACCGAACTTGTCCTGGCGCGCCGTGCCCGCCACCGCCGGCGGCGTTACCAGATCGTCCTGCAGCGCCGTCACCGTCACGCCGTTCGCCGAATGCGTCCCGTTGCCCAGCGTCGCGTCGTTCTTCTGGTGCGCCACGTTCACCGCGACCGCCGCCCCGATCCCAACCTTGGAGACCGCCGACGAACTCCCAACCGCCGAGGCGTCCGCCGTCACCAGGCTGTCCGTGTTCGCATCCGTCGTCACCGACAGACGCCCCGCCGCCTGCGCGTTCACCCCGTCCGGGATCGTCGCCGTCACCGTCGCCTCGGCAACCGACACCGCGATCCCCGCCGCAACCGAGACCTTGCCCTCGCTGCTCGACGCCGAACGCTTGCTCGCCGAACCCGCGCTGCTCGACGAAGCCTGCTGCGAACTGTCGCCAACCCCCGAGGCGGCCTGGTCGGTCGAGGCCTGGCTCAACTCGCCGGTGACCTTGTCGTCCACATTCGCGCTCTCGCCCGCCGGCGCCGCGCCGCTGCTGTCCGCCGCGTTGCCGCCAGACGCCCCCGCCGTCGAACTCACCGAGCCGCGCGAGGAACCCGCCGCCGAGACCGTCAGCGCACCGCCCGAGGACAGGTCCCGCAGCGTCGTCGCCGTCACGTCGTCCGACACCACCGCAACCGCGATCGCCGCGCCGACCGCGACCGAGCCGCCCGCCGCCGTGCCCGAGGCCGATGTCGTCTCCGTCGCCAGCGACGACGCGCCGATCACCAGATCCCCCGACGACGTGCTCAGCGCCGGTGCGCCCGACGCCGCCGCGTCGATCTGCGCCGCCGTCCGGTTCGTCACCACCGCAACCGCAACGCTCGGCGTGATCGAAACCCCTCCAGCCGAACCCGCCGACGCCGTCGTCGTCACGTCATACGCACCCGACGCCGTCACCGACAGGCTGCCGGCCCCGGTCACCGACGCCCCCGTGTCGATCAGCGCCGTCGAGCGGTTGGCCACGATCGACAGCGCAACCGACGCCCCAACCCCCACCTTGCCGCCCGTCGCAACGCTGCCCGCAACCGGCAGGGCCTCCGTCGTCACCGAGGAGGCGTCCGAAGACCCAACCAATACCGAACCGCCGCCAGCGGCCACGATCGCGGCAGGCGCGAGGCTCGCGGCACTCTCGATATCCGCCAGGCTGATCGCAACCGATCCGGCGACGCCGACGTCGCTGCCGCCGGCGCCGGAAGTGGCGGAAGCGGCAAAGCTGTTGGTGCCGCCCGGCGCCATCAGGGCGGTTACGTCCAACCCGGCGGATGTAAGGTTCTGGGCGAGAGTCGCGTCATTGGCGACATGGGTCAGGCCCAGCGCGACGGCGGCGCCGACGCCGACGCTGCCGGACGCAACGCCGGAACCGTCCGCGGTCGCCGTGGAGGTATTGGCCGTGTCGCTGGTGATGCCGGCCCTGCCGCCGATGACCGAGGCCATCGAGGAATTCATCGTCGCGCTGGCGTTGTTGGTGAGATCGGCGACGGCGATCGCCGCCGCGACGCCGATCTGCTTGCCGTCGACCGTTTCATACTGGCCGTATTTCGGGTCGGAGAGCGTGTTGGCGGACGCGCTGCCCGCATCGGGCGTGCTGGCCCCGCCGGCCGTTGCCTTCGCGGTCGCCACCAGCGTGCTCCGCGAATGCGCCGCCAGGGTGAGGGCGTTGCCGGCGACGGTTGCCTGGCCGCCGATGGCGGCCGTCGTGGTGGCATCGATCAGGCCAACCGCTACGGTGCCGCCGACCACGCCGGACACGGCCGAGCCGTCCGCGATGGCCTTGACCGTGGTGTTGCCGGTTGCGGTGATCCCCAGCCCCCCGGTAGCGGACAGGGCACTGGTGCCGCCGACCGAGGCGCGCGCCGTGTTGGTCGCCTTCACCACCGCCGCCAGCGCCGTGCCGGACAGCAGGGCCGCCAGGTCCGGCGATGCGAGCGAGGCCTCCATATCCGTCGTCGCGGTAGCCGCCAGGGTTATGCCGCCGCCGGTGGAACCAAGCCTGCTGGACCCGAGAACGTCCACAGCCGCCAGCACGTCCGACGTCAGCGTCGCCACCGGCGTGAGCAATGACGCCGTGCCGTTGGCCGTCGCGCCGGCCGTCAGCCGAATCTCCCCGGTTGCGTTCAGCGTGGCCGATTGCAGTTCGATCGTGGCGTGGGCCTGCGGATTGGCGATCAGTAGTCCAGTCTGGGTGAGCGAGGAGGTGGCGGTGAGCGTCAGGTTGCCGCCGGAGATCCAGCTGCCGGAAGCGGCGGCGATGGATGCGGTGCCGCCGGCCGTCTGGGTGGCGAACAGGCCGACATCGCCCGCCTTCCAGGTACTGCCGCCGGCGTTGATGGCTCCCGCCAGCAACTGGGCGCCAGATTGCAGGCTGATCGTCGGCGCGGTGATGCTGATCGCGCCGGAATTGCCGACCGAAACGCCGGCGCTGATGTTGCGCGTGTCGATGACGCCGCTGCCGGCGATGGTGATGCTGTTGCTCGCCAGCAGCGTGACATCCGCGCCGCCGCTGAAGATGCTGCCGGCCACGCTGTAATCGGGCTGGTAGGCGGCGGGGCTGCTGCTGCCGGGCAGCGGGCTCGATGCGCTGCCGATGATCAGGTTCGTGGGGTCGTACAGCAGCGAACCGGCTCGCCCGCCCCTGGAGGAGAGGTCGGTGGTGATCAGTCCGATCGTCTCGGTGCCGGCGGCGCTCAGTTCGATGCCGCCAGCATTGCCGCTGCCCGCCGCGCTGGCGGCCAGCTTGGCGCCGTCGTGCGCGACCAGATCATGGCCCGCCTTGACGACGATGGATCCCGCGTCGCCGGCGGCACCCCTGGCGCTCGCCGACAGCCGTGCGGACCTGGCGATGGTCACATCATGGCCGGCGGTTACCGCGATCCGCCCGGCCTTGCCGGCCGTGCTGTCGGCGTTCAGTCGTCCGGCCACGCTCGCGTCGCCCGCAGCGACGATCTCGATCGCGCCGTTGGCGACCGAAATCGCGGCTCCGTCCACCCTCCCCTGGGTGTTCACCGTGGCATCGAATTTCTGCTGGTGCCCCAGCCTGGCGCCGGACGCGATCGCCCCCGATCCGACATGCACCTCCTGGCCAGACAGCTTGACGCCGGTGGCGGCGTTGATGTGGCCGTGGATGGCGATGATGCCGTCGGGCGACAGCGGCAGGTCGCCGCGCATCAGGCTCTGGGCCGCGCCGTTATCCACGGTCCCGTTCGGCCGAATCACCCCTTCGAGCGATTCCCGCGTCGGCGTGGTGACGGTCAGGCTGCCGACATTCACCGTGCCCGAAGCGCCGACGATGAAGCCATGCGGATCGGCGAAGAAGACGTTGCCGCCGATTTGCCCGGATTTGTAGGAATTGAGCACGCCGTTCACGACCACCGGCGCGTCGCGCACGATGTTGACGAGGTTACCGGCCCCCTGCGGCACATGCAGGTTGACGGTATTGCCGGCCCCTTCCTGGAACACGGAGAACGAATTGAAGGCGTTGCCACCGCTGACGGTACCGGTGCGGATGTTGGTGACGCTGCCCGAGACCGCTTGCCGGGTCGCCGTGCGCCCGTCGGTGGTAATGGTATTGACACCGGGTGCCGGCCCCGGGGATGCCGCCTGGGCTTGGGTCAGCGTCGGGCCGAGGATCAACGAGACCGACAGTACATATGTCAGCGCCTCCCGGCCGAGACGGCCCCACGCGTTCGCGGGCGGCACCTCTCCGCAGGTAGGCAAAGCCTTACCGGAAGTGGTGTCGGCGACGATCTTACGTCTCCATCTCGGGTGCTCCGGAAGGCGCGGTTAGAAACTGCCTGGCGGCAGCTTGAACACGTCGGGATCTTTCGGATCGACGACATAATAAAGCAGCAGACCGGTCGGGGTCAGAACCTTCTGGTTGTTGTCGCCCTGACGGAACGTTCCCTGAAGCAGCAGGGCGGTCGTGTGGCCCTTCGCATCGCTGCCACGGAACATCAGCAGGCCACTGGCGATCGGCGCGTTGCTGGTAATAGTATCGGGCCGGTAGCCCTCGCCCAGGAAATGCTCCCGCAGGATGTTGGCATTGATGAACAGGCGATCGGGCGTGATCGTGTCGTCGGTCGCCTTCGACCAGGTGATGCCGACCTGAATGAGCTTTTCCGACTTGTAGCCGAATACATAGGCGACGCTGGCCTTGCCGCCGCCCGGGATCAGGTCGGGCACGACGATCGTCAGCGCATGGGTGAGTTCGGCCGGATTGAGGTCGGGGCGGATGGCGTCGGCCTTGATGTTGAAGTCATGCGCGATGGCCTGCCGCACCTCCACTTCGGACATGCCGAACCGGGCGGAACGGAAACCACCTGCGAAATCCTCGGCCGGGGTCGGCTTGGCGGGGGCGGCGGGCGAAGCCGGGGCCGGATGCTGCGCTGCTGGCGGCGACGCATGCGTGGCTGGAGCAGCGGGCGGAGCAGCGATCGCTGCGGCCGAAACCCCCAGCAGAAACAACGATCCGGCCGCTGCCCGACCGCTGGAAACAATTTTCCTACAATGTAACAGGATAGAGACCAACGAATGACTCCCACCTCAAATCAGCGTCGCGCCGGAAATTTCCCGAGTCAAAGTAACGATAAATTTATTTTATACAATAGAGCGGCCGGACGCAATCGGCCCGTCGCGCCAGGGCATCGTCCGGGCAACCCGGCTTGCACAGGCGCGCGCCGCGTGAGTTGATTGCCCGGAGTTGATCCGCTCCTGGTGGCCCCTCCGGCCGCCCGGGTGCGTTCCTTTCGGGTGTTGCGTGGGGCTCAAGCGATATGCAGATGTATGACTACATCGTTGTCGGCGCAGGCTCCGCCGGCGCGGTCGTTGCCAACAGGCTATCGGCGGACCCGCGCCACAAGGTGCTGCTGCTGGAAGCCGGTCCCGCCAGCCATCCCTGGTCCCACATCCCGATCGGCTTCGCCAAGCTGATCAACAACCCCGCGGTCAACTGGCTCTATACCGCCGAGCCGGAAGCCACCACGAACGGCCGCAGGCTCCCCGTGCCGCGCGGACGGATGCTCGGCGGATCCAGTTCGATCAACGGCCTGGCCTTCGTGCGCGGCCAGGCGCAGGACTTCGATACCTGGGCGCAGATGGGCAACCAGGGCTGGAGCTACGATCACGTCCTGCCCTTCTTCAAACGCATGGAAAGTTACGAGGCCGAGGGCGACGACGAATTTCGCGGCCGGGAAGGTCCGCTGCGCGTCACCAACCCCGAGCCGCGCGACCCGCTCTATGCCGCGCTGATCCAGGCGGCTGGGCAGGTCGGGATCGCGCACAATCCCGACTACAACGGTGCCCGGCAGGACGGCATCGCCATGAGCCAGGCGACCATCGCCTCCCGCCGGCGCATGAGCACCGCCCATTGCTATCTGGAGCCGATCCGCAAGCGCCAGAACCTGCATATCGAGACGAATGCCCTGACCGAGACACTCGTGCTGGAAGGCAGACGCTGCATCGGGCGTGCGCTACTCCGTCGGCGGCAACTCGCGCGAGGCACGTGCCGCCCGCGAGGTGGTGGTCAGCGCCGGATCGATCAATTCCCCGCAGTTACTGGAACTGTCCGGCATCGGCCAGCCCGAGCGCCTGCGCGACCTGGGCATCGACGTGTGCCACGCTCTGCCGGGCGTCGGCGAGAACCTGCGCGACCATTACGCGCCCCGCACCCGCTGGGCGGTCGGCAGAAAGGGGATCACCTTCAACGACCGGGGTCGCGGCCTCGGCCTGGTGCAGCAGGCGTTGCGCTATGCGCTGTTCGGCCAGGGCATGCTCAGCATGGTGGCGGCGCCGATGCGCGCCTTCGTCCGCTCACGGGAGGGGCTCGACGCGCCGGACGTGCTGCTGGGCTGGGTGCCGATGCTGACCGAGCCGACGCCGACGGGCCCCAAGCTGTCCCGCCAGTCCGGCATGACGTGCTACGCGCACCCGATGCGCCCGGAGAGCAAGGGGCACATCCACATCACCTCGGCCGATCCGCGCAGGCCGCCCGCGATCCACTTCAACTTCCTGTCCGCGCCGGTCGATGCCGAGCTTACGGTGCGCGCGATCCGCATTGCCCGTTCCATCATGACCGCGCCGGCGATGGCTCCGATGCAGGTGAGCGAGATCGCGCCCGGCACCGCGCGGACCACGGACGACGAGATCATCGACTGGGTGCGGCAGGCGGCGGAGACCACCTACCATCCGGTCGGCACCTGCAAGATGGGTTCCGACGCCATGGCCGTCGTTGACGCGCGGCTGCGGGTCCATGGCATCGACGGCCTACGCGTCGCCGATGCCTCGATTATGCCGACCCTGACCTCGGGCAACACCAACGCGCCGTCGATCATGATCGGCGAAAAGGCGGCAGATATGGTGTTGAGCGATGCCGCCGGCTGAGCCGGATCGGCGGCAAGGACGGCCCACCCACCATTCGGCAAATTTGCCGTCCCTGTTGGAGAACAATCAAGCATGAGCTGGGAACCCGAGTTGCAGGAGTTGCGGCAGCGCACCGCACTGGCGGAACGGATGGGCGGCGCAGAGCGCGTGGCACGCCAGCACGCGGCCGGCCGGCTGACCGTGCGGGAACGGATCTTGCGGCTGCTGGACAGCGGATCGTTTCACGAAATCGGCGCCATTGCAGGCCGGGCGCAATACGACAACGCGGGATCGCTCGAGGACTTCACGCCGGCGAACTGCGTGTTCGGCCGCGGCAGGATCGATGCGCGGCCCGTGGTCGTCGCGGGGGATGATTTCACCGTGCGCGGCGGATCGGCGGATGCGTCGATCTGGGAAAAATTCAAGATGGCCGAGATCATGGCCCATGAATTCCGCCTGCCGCTGATCCGGCTGGTGGAAGGCTCGGGCGGCGGCGGATCGGTGCGCACGATCGAAACCACCGGCCGCGCCAACCTCCCCGGCGGGGTCGGCACCAGTTCCGGCCTGTTCCTGTGCGCCGCCAACATGGGCCAGGTGCCGGTCGTGGGCCTGGCGCTGGGCTCGGTCGCCGGCCTGGGAGCGGCCAGGCTGGCCGCCAGCCACTACTCGATTATGGTGAAAGACACCTCTGCCGTGTTCGTCGCCGGACCGCCGGTGGTGGAGCGGCTGGGGGAGACGCGTACCAAGGCGGAACTGGGTGGGCATGCGGTGCAGCTTCCCGCCGGCGGCGTGGACGACGCGGTGGAGACCGAGGACGAGGCTTTCGCGCGGGCACGGCGGTTCCTGTCGTATCTGCCGGCCTCGATCTGGGAGGTTCCGGCGCGGGTGGCGCCCACCGACGATGCGGAACGGCGCGACGAGTTCCTGCTGTCGGTCATTCCGCGCAATCCGCGCCGCACCTACGCGATGCGCCGCATCATCGAGGCGGTGGTGGATCGCGGCTCGTTCTTCGAGATGGGCCGCTATTACGGGCGCGGCATCATCACCGGCTTCGCCCGCCTGGACGGCTGGCCGGTGGCGCTGATGGCCGGCGACCCGATGCATGGCGGCGGCACGTGGGATGGCGCGGCCTGTCAGAAGATCACGCGCTTCATCGACCTGGCGGAGACGTTCCACCTGCCCGTGGTGCATCTGACGGATTGCCCGGGCTTCCAGGTCGGGCTGGACGCGGAAAGCGGCGGCGTGATCCGCCAGGGCGTGCGGGTGATCAGCGCGATCAACCAGTGCACCGTGCCCTGGTGTTCCATACTGATCCGCAACGTGTTCGGCGTCGGCGGCGGCGCGCATCAGCCGAACCGGCGGCTGTGCCTGCGCTACGCCTGGCCGTCCGGGCGCTGGGGCTCGCTGCCGCTGGAGGGCGGGGTCGAGGCTGCCTATCGGGCCGAACTTGCCGAGGCCGAGGACCCGGCCGCCACCCTGTCGCACATCGAGGCACGGCTGGAGGCGCTGCGATCGCCGTTCCGGACGGCCGAGGCGTTCTGGCTGGAGGAGATCATCGATCCGCGCGACACGCGCCGCCTGCTGTGCGAGTTCGCAAATCTGGCAGCGCCGCTGCGTGAGCCGGGCAAGGCCAGCTTCACGATGCGGCCCTGAGCCCCGGAGCCGGTGCGACCGGCCTGCCGTAAACTCCGGTAATCCGTTCGGCGCCGCGGCGCCGAACGGGTCGGGAGGTCAGTGCGAGATTTCCTCCAGCTCCAGGTTCCGCGTCCTCGGGCCGTAGATGCCGATGGAGAGAACCACCATCAACATGGCGAAGGCGATCAGGCCGAACACGCCGACCGTGCCGTGGAAGTTGGCAAAGAAGAAGCCGATGATGAAGCTCGCGAACACCGTGCTGATCCGGCTGAACGCGTAGGTGAAGCCGACCGCACGGGCGCGCACGCGGGTCGGGAACAACTCGGTCTGGTAGCTGTGGAACGAGTAGGACAGCACGTTGTTCGACAGCGTGATCAGCACGCCGAACAGGATCAGCATCGGCATGGAGGATTGCTGCGAGAACAGCAGGCCGAACACGCCGATGCAGATCGCGGCCCCCACCAGCTGCCATTTGCGCTCGATCTTGTCGGCGAAGCTCATGGCCAGAAGCGGGCCGAACGGGTTCGCGATGGCGACGATGAAGGCGTATTGCAGGCTGCCGGCAAGATTGATGCCCACCTGCTGGGCGATCAGCGTCGGCACCCATGCGGCGAAGCCGTAGTAGCCGAAGGTCTGAAAGAACTGAAACACCATCAGCATGATGGTGCGGCTGCGAAAAGGGGGTTGCCATATTTCGCGGAATGCGCCGGGCGCGGAGAGAACGTCGGGCGGCTCGGCGGCCGGGAGGGGCAGGGCAGCGCCGCCGAGATCGGCGCGCACCCGCGCCTCGATCCGGGTGGTGATGGCATCCGCCTCGGTCAGCCGGTTGTGGTTGATCAGCCAACGCGGGCTCTCGGGGATGCCGCGCCGCAGGAACCACACAACCAGCGCGCCGACCGCGCCGATCGCCACCACCCAACGCCAGCCGTCCCAGCCCAGCGGGGCTCGCGGCACCAGCATGTAGGCCAGAAATGCGACAATCGGCACGACGCAGAACTGCACGGTCTGATTGAACGCGAAGGCCCGTCCGCGCAGGTGCTTCGGCACGATCTCGGCGATATAGGTGTCGATGGTTACCAACTCGACTCCGATGCCGATGCCGGCGATCATGCGCCAGAGGCAGACGCCGATACCCGTGACCTGGAACGCCATGACCAGCGTAGCCGCGCAATAGGCCAGCATCGAGAAGGTGAAGATCGCCCGGCGGCCGTATTTGTCGGCGACGAACCCGAACACGAAGGTGCCGATGAACAGGCCGAAAAAGGTGGAGGCGACGAACAAAGCAGGCCCGGAGAACATGCCGACGGCAACCCCGGTCAACATGCCCGCCCGGACCAGTCCGGGGATGATGTAGCCGGTCAGGAACAGGTCGTAGAATTCGAACATGCCCCCAAGTGAGAGCACCGCGACCATGACCCAGATATGACGCGTGGCCGGAAGCCGATCCAGCCGCGCCAGGATGGCGGACGCCATGTTCTGGCCACCTACCGCTGTTGTTGCACCTGATGTTGTTGACATGTTGCGCCTCCCCTTATTGCCCCTGGAGCGAATTGCCTAAGCTGATACGAATTGATGGCCGAGGCCGAGCCCCAAGCCTGCTCGGAAACGGACCTCCGGCTCAATATTGCCGTTGGAACGCGGATGCAAATGACGCGACTGAAACCGAGGACGGGTGAAACGGAAAGCGGGTGAAACGGGACGCCGGCATCGCGCGCGCCCATGCGCCGAATTTGACAACAAAACCTCATTCGCGAGAGGCTTGGGCGCGAGAGGGTTGGGCGGAGGGTCGGGGCTGCCGCAGGCTTGGCCCGCTGCCGCAGCCGCGATCGCGAACTGCAAGGACGACACCAATCGGCGCAGAACCACCCTTCGGACGGCGTCGCCGGGTGGCCTGGAAGGTCGCCGGGGTCTTGCTCACTGCCGTGTTTGCCACGGCCGCTGTTTTATTCTGGGTAGGCCGCCAGGAATTGGGCGGCTCGCCGCGACGCGGCTGCTCGACCAGCAGGGCATGGGGCCGGCGCAACTGACGGTGGATCGTCTGGGGCTTTTCGGCTTGCAGGCACACGGCATCAGCCTGTACGGCGGCTCCGTCCGGGCAGCGGAACTCACCATGGCGTACGACCCGTTCCGGTTGGCCGCCGGGGTCGTGAACCAGGTGGAACTCTCTGGCTTGCACGTGGCGATCGCGATTGCCGGCAAGGACATCCTGATCGCAGGCGCTCCGCTGCACCTCGCCGCTTCGCCTTCCGGCACGTCCGCCGGCTGGCGGGTCGGTGCCCTGAAGATCAACGACGCCGATCTCACCATCGACCGTCCGGGCGGGCGGATCGAGGGCAAATTCTCGACCGATCTCGCGCTGTCCGGCTCGGACATCTCGAACGCCTCGCTTCACCGGGGATCTCTCGGTGCCGGTTGCCGGCGCGGTGCGCATGTTGCATGTCGTCGCGCCGAATCTGGCGTTGTCGACACCCGAGGGCGGCGGAATGCGGCTGGAGTTTCACAACGTGGAGGTCCGGTCCAGGGACATGCCCTGGACAGTGGATGATGTCGGGGGCGAGATACGGTGGCAGGGCGATCGGCTGTCGGCGAAAATCGCGTCGAGCCGCGTGATCGACCCGCGAAACCCCGCATCGATCGTGCCGGTCAGCGTCACGGGCAACGCGACCGCGCAAGGATCACAGATCGATTTCGCCCTGCATGCAGCGGCCGAGGCGCGCGGTGCCAAGGGCAGGATCAGCCTGGACGCGACGGGCCGCCATGACACCGCGTCCGGCAGCGGGCAGGCGGCCATCACCGTCGCACCGGTCGTTTTTCGGGCCGGCGGCCTGCAGCCCCGGGATTTCTTGCCCGCCTCCGGCCGCACGCCGGCGGAGGTGGCGGGGTCGGCGGCGGTCTCGGGCTCCGTGGCCTGGCGCGGCGCCACCGTGTCGCCCGCCCTCGTCCTGCGCCTCGCCGATGTCGCCTACGAGGCCAAAGGCGCATTGCTGAGCAAGGTCCACGGCAACATCAGGATAACCGGACTTTGGCCCCCGGCGACCGCGCCGGGCCAGGTGCTGAACGGGACCGTGACTGCCGGCGGCATGCCGCCCGTCGACGCGACGCTGAACTTCCAGATCCTGCCGACCACGGCGTTGCGCGTCGAAGCCCTGCGGATGGATGTGGCAGGGGGACGGATATCGGCCTCGCCCTTCCGGATCGACCTCGTGCGACCCGATATCCAGACGGAGCTCACGTTCCGGCAGATCGACCTGGCCCAGGTCTTCGATCTTCTCGGCATGGAGGGTCTTCGCGGCACCGGCCGCCTCGACGGACATATTCCCTTGACGATGGCCGGCGGCCGCGTGCTCGTTCGCGACGGCAGGCTTGCGGCCAGTGGACCGGGCGTGCTTCAGATACGCAGCGACGTGCTGCCGAAGCAGGTGACCGATGCCGGAGAATCGATGACGCTGGTGCTGCGGGCGCTGGAGGACTTCCACTACGATAGCCTGGTGATCGACCTGGCGGGCAGCCCGACGGGCGAGGGCGCGATCACCCTGCGGCTCGGCGGCCACAACCCGGCGGTGCTCGATGGGCGTGCCTTCAATCTCAACATCCGGCTCGAAAGCAACTTTGATCGCCTGGTCGATCTCGCCTTGAGAGCCATAACGGCCGCGCAGGAGCTATTGCGCAGGACCGCGGGGAACATGCCGAAATGAAGATCGGGCCGCCTCTCATGCTGGCTGCGCTGGCAACGGCACTCGGCCTTCTCGCTGCCTGTACTCCGACCGTTCAGGTGGAAGCGCCGAAAGAGCCGATCACCATCAACCTCAACATAAAGCTCGACGCGGATGTGCGCCTCCGCGTCGAAGAGAAGGCGAAGCAAGATGTTGGATCCAAGCCGATCTTCTGAGTTGGCGGGGCCTGGCCGGGCCCGGCACTTCGCCCGGCGAAGGGTCGCCGCCCTGTTGCTGGCCTGCCTCGGCGTTCTCGCCCTCGGCGCTGGCGCGCAAGGCACAATCGCGCCTGCTCGACGCGCCCCGCGCCGCGGGGATCGTCGGCGAGCGCTACGACGGCTTCGCGGTCGTGCGTGGAACCGCCTCGCCGGAGATCGCCGCGCTGGTCGACAAGGTCAATGCCGAGCGCCGCGCCCTGTATGCCCAGCGGGCGGCGAGCGACAAGGTATCCGTGGACGCGGTGGGCAAGATTTACGCCCAGGAGATCCTGAAATCCGCGCCGCCGAACACCTGGTTCCTGACGGCCTCCGGCCAATGGACCCAAAAGTAGCCACGGCGGGGGATTGGACGTCCGCCAATCCCCGGGGCTGCGCCTTTCCTCAGCCGAACGGCATGCCGACATAGGTCTCGGCCAACGATCGAGCGGCCGGGACGCTGCCGGTGACGAGTTCGAGCTCGGCGAGCTGGCGCTTGTCGTCGAACGCGCTGGCGCCCTCGAAGCGGTGCAGCATTGAGGTCATCCACCAGGAGAAGTGCTGCGCCCGCCAGACCCGGGACAGCGCGGCGGCGGAATAGCCATCCATCTGGGTGGTCGAGCCGTCCGCAAAGAAGGCCCCGAGCGCGCGATCCAGGTGCCAGACATCGCTGGCCGCCAGGTTCAGCCCCTTGGCACCGGTCGGCGGCACCACATGGGCGGCGTCGCCGGCCAGAAAAAGCCGCCCGTGCTGCATCGGCTCGCAGACGAAACTACGCATCGGCACGATGTTCTTCTGGAAGATCCGCCCCTCTTTCAGGCGGAACCCGTCCTCGCCGGCGACGCGCGCCTGCAGCTCGCTCCAGATCCTTTCCTCGGACCAGTCGTCGACGTTGCCGGCCGGGTCGCATTGGAAATACATGCGCTGCACCTGCGGCGTGCGGCTGCTGATGAGGGCGAAACCGCGGTCGTGCCTGGCATAGATCAGCTCCTCGGCGGAGGGCGGCGCCTCGCAGAGGATGCCGAACCAGCCGAAAGGGTAGATGCGCTCATAGTCCTGGCGCCCATGCGCCGGGATCGCGGGGCGGGACGGGCCGTGGAAGCCGTCGGCGCCCACCACCACATCACAGCGCAATTCGCGCGCCGCGCCGTCCGCTCCGGCGAAGCGGATGACGGGATGTGAAGTCTCGACATCAAACACCTCGGTCACCCGGGTCCCGAAATGGATCTCCCCACCACGCTCGAGCCGCGCGGCGATGAGGTCCTTCAGCACCTCGTGCTGCGGATAGAGGGTGACGATTCGGCCGCCGGTCAGACCCTCGAAGTCGATGCGATGGTTGCGGCCGCCGAAGCGCAGGATGGTGCCGCGATGCACCACGCCCTCACGCTTTAGCCGCGTCCCGACCCCGAGTTCGACCATGAGATCCACCGTGCTCTGCTCGAGGATGCCGGCGCGGATGGTCGCCTCGATGGCCTTGCGCTCACGCAATTCGAGAATGATGGTGTCGATGCCGCGCCGCTGCAGCATGAGGGAAAGCAGCAGCCCCGCGGGGCCAGCGCCGATAATCCCAACCTGTGTGCGCATGCGTGGTCTGCTTTCGTCTCGCGGCGAGCGACGGCCCGGAGAGGGGAGTATACTTGGCTGACGGACAAAAGATCCCGCGAAATTACCGGTACCGGCCGGTGGTGTGCGGGGCGCGTGCGAGGCGATGGCGTCCCCTCATCGCAATGTCTCCAGGAACGCGATGACATCCGCCCGTTCCTTGGCATCCTTCAATCCCGGGAAGGTCATCAGCGTCCCCGGCACCAACCGGCGCGGCGCAGCCAGGTAGCGGTCGAGCGTTGCCGGATCCCAGGTCAGGCCTGAATTTATGTTGGCCTGTGAATAGTGAAATCCTGCCGCATGGCCGGACGGCCGGTTGACCACGCCGAACAGGCTGGGGCCCATCAGGTTTCGGCCGGGCTGTGCCGTATGGCAGATGCTGCACTTGGCATCGAAGACATGCCGGCCGGCCGTCGGGTCCTGGGCGGCGGCCGGGCTCATCCATGCGATGGCGGCCAGCAGGCTCGCCATCGATGCAACCGCTCGTGGAGAAAGCATCGCAATCAACCTGTAACGGAGTTGCGCCGCATGCCGGTGGCCGGAATACAGGCAGCCAGGACTGCGGCTCCCGATCACAGACGCCGCGGGCCGTTCCCTATTCCAGCCCTTGGCGGGAAGAATTTTTTGGCCGAATCGGGAATAAAGCCGCCTGCCGGCCGTCTATTGATGCGTGCTCTGGGCAGCTACGCCGGATCATGTGAGGTTTCCAGGGTGACAAGCGTGGTGTCGAGCATCGAAGCGTGCATTCCGGCGTTGCGGCGCTATGCCTCTGTGCTGGTGCGGGATCGTCAGGATGTGGACGATCTCGTGCATGACTGCCTCGTTCGCGCGCTCGATCAGTTGCATACGCGCCGCGAGGAGGGCGACCTGCGCGCCTGGATGTTCGCGATCATGCATAACCTTTTCATCAGCCGGGTGAGACGGTTGAAAACGTCTGGCCATAGCGAACCGCTCGACACGGTGACCGATGACGGACCCGGCGTACAGGCCGGGCAGGACAGCCATATGGAGAGGCGCGACGTGATGCGGGCGCTCAGGAGCCTGCCTGACGACCAGCGCACGGTGCTGGTGCTGGTGGCGGTGGAGGGGCTGCCCTATGCCGAGGTAGCCCGCGTCGTAGGCGTTCCCGTCGGCACGATCATGTCGCGCCTGTCACGGGCCAGGGAGCGCTTGCGCCGATTAATGCAAGGCGAAGACGCGGGCCGACCGGCCCTGAGGAGAGTGAAGTGACCATGCCAAACTCGCAAATCGGCGAGGACGACCTGCACGCCTATACCGACGAACAGCTCGACCCATCCCGGCGCCAGGCGGTGGAACGCTATTTGGCGACGGACCCGGAAGCGGCAAGCCGCGTCCGCGCGTTCGCGGCGCAGCGCGACGCCTTGCGCGCCGCGTTCGCGATGGAAGCCTCCGACCCGCTGCCTGCCTCGCTGAATTTGTCGCGCTTGATCGAAGCGCGGCTGACCCGGCGGCGTGCCTCTTTGCGGATGATCGCCGCAGGGGTGGCGCTGTTTGCCATTGGTGGCGGCGCCGGTTGGCTCGCGCGGGGCGTTCCGCTGGAAGGGCGCAATGCGATGGCCATGTCGATCCTTAAACAGCAGGCGATGGCCACGCACATTGTTTACGCAGCGGATCGCCGGCACCCGATCGAGGTTACGGCGGCTGAGTCCGAGCATCTGGCGCAGTGGCTGTCGAACCGCCTCGATCGTCATATCGCGCCGCCGGATCTGGCCGGGATCGGCTACCACCTGATCGGAGGGCGCCTGCTGGCGACAGAACGCGGGGGCGCCGCGGCGTTGTTCATGTATGAAAACGATGCCCACGCCAGGCTCAGCGTCGTGCTGCGTCCGATGGCGGCCAACCTTCAATCGCCACAGATGGAAGCAAGCAACGGACCGGTCAATCTATGCGCGTGGATACGCAACGGCCTTGGCTATGCGGTCGTTGCCGCGTTGCCAGATAGTGAACTGGATCGGGTGTCTGAGCGTATACGCGGGAAGCGGACCCCGGCCGGATAGGTTCAGCAGGTCCCCCGCGCCCGTAAGACGCGGGGGGCCAAAGCGAACTCAGATCATCGGTATGCGGCGCCGGCGAATGGAGGCGAGCCCGGCCAGCCCGACGCCGAGTATCGCGATCGAGGCAGGTTCGGGTGTGTCGATCACGCCGAAGAGCCCGTTGCTTTCGTCGTCTGGACCGGCGGAGAAATAGATTTTCTGGCTACTGCCGGCGAGGCCGCCGTTACCGACGGTGAGGCCCCAGAGCCCGTCGATCACCAGCGGTGTGCCGCCGGGGCCGGACAGCTGGCCATCGAAGGTATCGGTAGCGAGGTTGAAGGCGTTGATGCGGCCGTCGCCGAAATTGCCGACCAGCAGGTCGCCCGCCAGGCTGCCGAAGCTGCTGGGGGCGATGGCCATGCCCCAAGGTGCATCCAAGGTGCCGTTGCTGGCGACGCGGCCCAGAAAGTTGCCCTGTAGATCGAACGCATCGACGAAACCGTTGCCAGGCCCGGCGATCTCATCGTGCTTGGTCGCGTCCTGCAAGGCGAAGGTGACATACAGCTTGCCATTGAGCATCTCGATGTTGAACGGGGCATAGCCGGCGGGCAGGGATGGATCGGTGAACGAGCCCGTGAGCGCGGGGGCGCCGCTATTGCCCTTGAACGTATCGATGCTGCCGGCGCGGAAATTCGCGGCGTAGAGGTAGTTGTCGCTACCAATCCCGGCCAAGGCTGCGCCCTTGTACACGTTGGAGGAAGAGGCAAGCGCGAAGGTCTCGGCGGTGGTCCCGAGTGCTGCACGCCAGCCGGATACCGTGCCGTCCTCGCTGACGAACAGAAACGGGTCGGCGTTGAAGTTGGTGGTGCCGGCACGGGCAGGATTGAAGGCCTGACCGGTGATGGTGCCGTCGCCCGGGATGGAGACGACCAGGCCCTGCTTGGCGGTGGCGTTGGTGGCGGGATCGACGCGGTAAAGCGTGGTCTTGCCCGAGCCGTTGTCCGACACCCAGAACGGCCCGGTGGGATTGAAGGAGATGCCCCAGGCGTTCACCAGATCCGTATCCTGGATCTGGGCGGGATGGGCTGCCTGGTTGTTCGTGACGAGGGCGGTGATGGTAAAGCTTTCGGCACGGGCGTGGCTCGTGGCGGACAGGAGGAAGGCTGTGCCGGCAATCCAGGAAAGGTACTCTGCAGAGCATGGGTTGCACTCCTTGGTGTTGGGCCGGGTCCCCGCGGGGCGCGGTTACGGGATCGGGGATGAGCGAAGACGACGTACTTCCTTCGCGAGCACGGTCGGCGAGATTGGCACGCGACCGCGCCGTTTGAACATCCGAAGTCACAGGCTGCCTGGAGGACGCTCAGGGTGCGGAGATTATTCCGCTGGATCACGAGAAGTTCATCCATGTCGGACCGGATAGGCACGCGATCCCGCGCGACTTGGTCGCGCCCTGGACTCCGATGCGCGTCTTGCCTGTCCCGGCGCTCCGCTTCACGGCTGTTCACGGATCAGCGTCGGCCGCGCCGGCTTCCTCGGGAGGCCGGACTTTCTGGAACTTGATGAGGAGCAGGATGTCATAGGCCGCCTTCACCGCTCCGCCGATGAGCAGCGGCCACCCGAAGGGGGAGAGCGTCAGCAGATAGCCCGACAGCATCGAGCTTGCCGCCCATGCAAATGGCCTGGGAACAGCCGTCAGGCTCGCTGCCGCCGGCCGTTCTTCCGGCGTCACCACGGCCATCACGTAGGAGACCCTGGTGGGAACATCCATGTTCGACAGCGCGCTGCGTGCGAGCAGGAGGCCGATCGCCGTGGCGAGGTTCGGCGAAAACGGCACGAGCATCAGGAAGATATTCGACGGCAGATGGGTGAACACCATCGTTCGGATCAACCCGATGCGTGCCGCCAGCGGAACCGCGGCCAGATAGGAAGCCGCCGAGAGAACGCCGGACCAGAACAGAATGGTCGCGACCGTCGTTACCGAGACGCCGTACTGCTGCAGCAGCCACAGGGCGAGGAGCGATTGGACCAGGCATCCGGAGCCGAGCGCGTCGATGGCAAACAGGGCGGCGAGGCCGTAGACCAGCCTCCTCGACTGGTGCAGCTGGGCTCGGGGGGCCTCGACGGGTAGTTCGACGGCGGTCGACAGTGGACGGTAGAGCAGGAACATGACGCATCCCAGCACCGCGTACAGGGCGAACATGAGTTGAATGGCGGTCGCGCGCGAAAATTCCGCCCAGGCCGTCACCAGATCCGGAAGAGACGCCGCCAACACGCCAAAGGCGGCGGCAAGCGTTCCGATAACGCTGTAGCGCGCGAAGAGGGCAGTGCGCCGGTGCGGCTCGATCGACTGGCTGAGAATGGCCTGCTCCAGTGGCAGGAACACGCTGGCATCGCCGGAGGTCGGGTTCATGGTGCCTACGAAGGCGATGACGAGCAGCGGCCAAAAGCCGGTGGTGAAGATGAACGCGGCGCCCGTCGCGGCCATCAGGCCGGCAGCGGCGAGCAGCATCCGCCGGCGGGAATAGCGGTTCGCCGTCATGCCGACCCAGGTGGTGACGAGCGCCGTGCCGATCAGGGTGCTGGTGACGATCGCGCCGATGGCGAAGGCGCTGAAGCCAAGTTCGATGAGGTAGACCGGCAGCAGCAGGGCCACGAAGCCGTCGGCGAAAGCCCGGACGCCTCGTCCGACAACGATCCGGACGGCATCGCCCGAAGCTCCCGGCGGCATGGGCCGCCACCACTCGTCGCCTGTCCAATTCCGCACGATCCGGGTTCCTGCGTGTTCGTAAGAGTGCGATGCCAGCGATGATTGACCCCGGGATGATTGACCCCGGGATGATTGACAAAGTCCCGGCTCCGGGTTGGGCTGGGTTAAAGATAGAAGCTGGAGGAACGCCCCCATGCAACAAGACCCTGCCATTCTGGAGCGTCCGGCGGGCGCCAACATCCACCCGGCGGAATGGGATGTGCGCGTGAAACTGGCGGCCGCCTATCGTCTGGTCGACTATTACGGCTGGACGGAACAGATCTACGGCCACCTGACGGCGCGGGTTCCCGGCCCCGACGATCATTTCCTGATCAACCCCTGGGGCCTGAACTACGAGGAGGTGACCGCCTCCAACCTGGTGAAGATCGATGTCGACGGCAACGTGATCGCGGGCGGCGAGAACCCGGTGAACTTCGCCGGCTTCATCATCCATTCGGCGATCCACATGACCCGCTCAGACGAGAACCTCGTGGTGATGCACACCCATACGCGAGCCGGCATGGCGATCGCCGCCATCCAGGAAGGGCTGCTGCCGGTTTCGATGTTCGCGACGGTGTTTCACAACCGGCTCGGCTATCACGACTACGAGGGCGCCTCGCTCTACCCCGACGAGCGCGAGCGCATCGTGCAATCGCTCGGCCCGCACAAGGCCATGATCCTGAAGAACCATGGGCTCATGGTGGTCGGACGAACCGTGCCGGAATGCTTTCTGCGGCTGTATCGCCTGGAACGCGCCTGCCAGGTGCAGCTCGACGCGGCGGCTGCCGGCACGCTGGCGCTTGTTTCGCCGGAGGTCGCCGACCGATCGGCGGCGGACCTCGACAGCTACCAGGGCATGCAGCCGACGCCCGAGGGTGAAATCGAGTTCGCCGCCCTGATGCGCAAGCTCGACCGGATCGACGGCGGCTACCGGCTCTGATCGCAGACCCGCCGGAAAGGCACCCTTCGGGTTCCGGCGGGCTACGCCGGTGCGGCCGCGACCGGCGCGGCCAGCACGCAGCAGGCGGGCTCGATCGGCGTCAGTGGCGATGTGCGCAGGATACGCCGGCGCGCGAAGGCGTCGCTGCCCAAAGGATCCGGCTGGCTGCCGGGATGCTCCCGGCCGCCCTCCATCGAACCGCCCGCCGGCAGGAACTCGACGCCGACGACGCTGAGCGGCGCGGTGTCCGGCAGGCCGAGCGCGTCCAGCACCGCGAGGATATCCGCCTGTCGGAACACCTGGCGCGCATACAGCACGGGACCCTGGTCGCCCGCACGCACCGGGTTGGCCAGCACGTGCTTGAGCAGGATGTTACGGAAGGAACTTCCATCCGCCTGCGGCACCTGGGCGTAGAGCAGGAACGCGATGGTCGTGTACGGCTGCCCGTTGCCGACGAGCTGACCATGCAGCACAGGCTTGGCGTAGCCGGCGGTTGCCACCAGCAGGGGCGGCAGCGGCGGGTCGATCCGTCCGACCGGGATGCGGGGCTGCCATTGCGCCACCACGGAAAGCGCCGGCGCCGGATGCTGCAGCCCCGCCAGCCGAAGCGGCCGGCCGAACCTGGCATGCGCCAGGCACCAGAAGGCCGGCCCCCCTGCCCCGGCGGCGACCATCGCCTTGGTGACGCGCCCGACCCGGAATTCATAGGTCCACAGGCCGAACAATTCGGGCGCCTTGGGGTCCACGCCCGGCGGCAGCGGCAGCATGAAGCGGGTCGGGTGATCTCCCGACGGGATCAGCGGCAGCATGGTTTCCGCGCCGTCCTCGTCGATCGGCTGTCCCGGCGAGATCAGCCGCATGGTCTCCGGATCGAGCGGCAGGGCGGGATCGGGCGGCGGCGGCGCGGCCAGCAGGCGGCGGTCCGTGTATAGAAGCGGATCGGGCGCATAGGCCAGCACCCGGGCAAAGATCGCCAGGCCCTTCGGTGGGGCGGCGGTGAACTCGACCCACAGCCGCCGGTCGCGCGGCCCCGAACTCGCATAGGCGGCGCCTGGGACATAGGGTGACAGCGCATAGCCGGCCGATACCGGCTCGGGGACTTCGGCTGGGGGCACCGCGAGCGGCAGGCGGATGGAGACCTGCGCGCTGTCCACGGGGAAATCGCCGGCCGGTCCCGTGACCGTTCCGTGCAGCCAGATCGGCGGGCGCGCGGAAAGCCCGTCCGCGGCGTCCGGCACGGCCGGGTCGATCGCGTGCACGAAGACGATCCGGGTGCGGGTACGGTCGGAGGTGCCGGACAGCGCCTCCGCGCTCGCGCCGCGCGGGATCTGCACATTGCCGAGCACGACGACCGCGTGCGCGGCATCCTGCGTGCGCGCTTCCAGCGTGCCGTTCACCAGCCCGTCCCAGGTCCAGTCGCGCTGGATCACCGCCTGATAGATCAGTGACCATTTCGCCAGCAGCTCGGCGGCCGAGGCGAAGGTGATGCGCGAGCCGTCCGGCGCGATCTGGTGCTTGAAGCCGCCGGAGCAGCCGAACACCACGCGCTCGCCGGGCGCCGCATACAGGGTCAGGCCATCGGACAGCAGGTTCAGCCGCTTCGCCAGGCGCTGCAGGATGCCCGCCACGACGTCGCCCTGCTCCACCGGACGAAACAAAAACGCCTGCAGCGCCGGCGAGCCGTCCAGCGGCGCGGCGAACAGGTCGGGCTCCGCCGTTGCCGGCGCGCGCAGGCTGAGCTTGGCGGTCATGCCAACCGTCGGCGGTGTGCGCGCGGGGTCGGGGAAGCTGCCGAAATAGCCGGACTTGCCGTCGCCGATCGGGGTCAGCACCACGCGCACGTCGCGCGCCCGCGGCAGCAGCAGCCGCACCGGCTCGGCCGGGCCCTGGGTCGCCAGCGTGGCGATTTCCGGCACGTCCTCCCAGGTGATGTCGATGCGCAAGGGCGGCGTGTCCACCGTGACCTCTTGCGGGGTCAGCGCCCGTCCGCCCGGCAGCGTCGGCAGCGGCGGCACGTCGCGGCTGGTGCGGTAGACGGTGAGGAAGCGGCCATCGGCGCTGACATCGTCCGCGGTGTCGCCGGCGAGCGCGCGGACCTCGACGCGCAGTTCCACGGTCTTGACGTCGGGATCGGGCAGGCCGATCGCGATCTGCGCGTTCTTCGGCGGCGGACCGCCGGCGGGAGGCGTGCCGTCCGGCGCATAGCCGAGCTGGGCCAGCAACGCTTCCGCCGCCGAGCGGGCGAGCAGCGCGTTGGCGCCGTAGCGCGGGGTCAGCAGCGCCTCGGGATAGCCCAGCCTTGGGCGGGTCAGCGCAATGGCGGCGGTCTCGTCCGCCGGCCCGATCGGCGCGAGGGCGAAGGCCTTTGGCGGCACGTGGCGCGAGAAGGTCAGCGTGGCCCGCTGCGCAACGCTTTCCGGCGCCGGATGCAGCGACGGGTCCGGCCCGGCGCCGGTCAGGTCGGCCAGCCGCACGCGGAACTGGTAGGTGGTACCGTAGATCAGCCGCGGCGCGCCCGGCACGTCGACCGCCGCGAAGGCCGATTTCACCGGCGGGGTGGACTTGCCCGCCGCAACGCCGCCGGCCAGCAGGCGCGGCAGGTCGTCGCGCACGCCCAGTTGCGTGCCGCGCCACTGGGCGAAATAGAGCGGCAGCCAGAACTGCGCGGCACCGTTCAGCGCGCTCGGCGTCGGTTCCACCGCCAGTTCGCCGGCGAACCCTGGAAGCTTGCCGGCATAGGCAGGGGGCACCGTCGCGGCGGCGGTCATCAGGCTGGTCCAGCCGGCATTGCTGCCGGCCGGCTCACCGGTCACGGGAACGCGCACATCGACCCGGTAGCCCAGCACGCCGATCGGCGATTCCAGCGGCGGCGTCGGGCCCGCACCCAGGGACAGGGCGATCTGGCGGTTGTGCCATTCGGCGACCTGCTCGTCGTCCCAGCCGATCTGGATGCCGGCCTCCGAGCCCGGCGCGACGCCGGTACCCTCGGCGCCGGTCGCCGTGTCCACGCTGTCGGGCTGGCGGACATGCACCAGGCGGGCGAAGCCGTCGGCGAAGGCTTCGGCTTCCTGGAAGGCACGGTCGAGCGCGCCCTGGTCGGGCGTTACCGGCGGCGCGGCCGGATTGGCCACCGGGAACAGCACCGCGCTGAACAGCGGGCGCGCGGCGGCGAGCGGCGGGATGTAGCTGGCGTAGCATTTCACCGCGTCGGGGGTGGCCTGCCAGGCGGCGGTCAGGCCGGTGCCGCCATCCGCCGCCTGCGGGCTGACGAACAGCCATCCGCCATCCGGCAGCCCGCCCGCGGGAAGCGCTTCGGCGGGCACGATGAAATCCCAGATCAGCCCGAGTGCGCGCGCCAACGCGGGATTGCGCAGGGCGTAGGAGATCACCTGGCCCCAGCTGACCGTGCGCGGCGGCGGCGGCGGCAGCGGCAGGGTCGGCTGGCGGTCGCGCAGGGCGCAGCGGAAATCCTCCGGCGTGGCCGCGTACGGCGACAGCACAGCGCCCGGCGGCAGCAGGCCGGTATACGTCGGCGGCAGCGGCTTCATCACCTGTGCCACGGTCGGCGGCGGCGCGCCGGGCACGGTCTGGTCGACCACGTCGAATTTGGTTCCGAGCGCCGCAAACAATGCGGCCGCCTGCGACAGGTCAGGGGCCGTCAACGCCGCGCCGGTCAGCGTGGTGGTGGCCAGCGTGTCGGTGCCGGCGGCAACGACCGCCTGCAGCGCGAGGCTTGTGCCGGCGAACTTCGCGCTGCCGCCGCCGAACAGCGGCGCGGTCGGATCGCCGCTCGGCAGCAGCAGCACGCTGCCCGACAGCGTCGCGCCGTCCCAGCCACGCGCGAAGGTAAGCAAGGCCAGGCGGAGTTGGTTGAGTGCCATCGCGCCCTCCCCTACGGCAACAGGCCGGTCAGCGATGCGCCGGTGACCGTCTCGCGGAACGGCCAGGAGCCGGTCCAGTCGATATGCACCACCCAGCACAGGCTGATATGGATGCCGACGGCGATTTCCGCCTCCAACGTGATCTCGGTTTCCTTGACCAGTTCGATCGGATCGAGCGGCGGCGGCAGCGGCACCTTCACCCCGACGCCGAGCCCGGCCGACAGCGTGATCGAGGCGCTCGCCAGCCCGTCGAGAACATCCACCTCGGCGGTTCCGGTCAGCACCACCATCAGGATGAACGGGTTCTGCGTGGTGTCGATGCGCACCGCGAGCGTGATCGAGGCGCTGCCGGAGGCGATCGCCAGGTCGATACCGAGACCGGCGCCGATGCCGGCCTGCATCTCCACACCGAGCTGGTCCGTCGCCCCCAGCGCGATCAGCCCGTTGCCGGCGAGCGGGGAGACCAGCCAGGTGAACGGATCCTGCTCGGTGCCGACGCCGACCGAGAAGTGCAGCGTGCGCGCCAGCACATCGACGTCAAAGCCCATGTCGAGCGCGATATCCTGCAGGAAACCGAAACCGAGCGGCAGCGTGGGCAGGCCGAAGCTTTCGCGGATCTTCAGCGTGGAGCCGGAGAAATCGACGCTGAACGGCGGCTTGCTGCCGCCTGGCAGAAACTGCGCGACGGTCTCGATACCTTTCAGCACCTCGGTCACCAGCGACAGCGCGTCGCCGTAATAGACATGGATGTCCGACAGCCCGGGCCCCTCGCCCTCGCGCGCCGACAGCGTGCCGGTGACCGCGACCAGCGCATCGGGCGCGCCGAAGCCGTCGATGGTCAGCATGAAGCTGGCCTTGTCGATGGTGATCGCCCAGCGCTTGCCGGGTGGCGCCGTGGCATCCAGCGTGATCGTGACCGTGCTTTGCGGCGCCGGGGACGGCGGCACGCCGAGGATCTTCGCCGTGGCGGTGCCGAGCACGACCTTGATCGGCCCGAGTGGCAGCAACAGCGTGGGCGGGATGGTCAGTGATTGCGTGACAACCAGCGGGTTGGTCTGCAGCCCGTCGGCCTTCGGGGCCAACCCCTGCAGGCTCGGCAGTTGCAACAGCGAGCCGAGATCCGGCAGCAGGCCGGGAATGCCGAGCAGCGAGCCGATATCCGCCAATCCCGGCACCTTCTTCGGCTTCAGCGGCAGCGGATCGCCGTCCACCAGGGTCGGATGCTCCAGCAGCATCTTCTGCGTGCCGGTCGATTGCAGCAGGCCGTAGGTGGTCGGCGGGTCCTGCCCGGCGGCGAGGTAGCCGAGGTCGTCGGGCTCCAGGATGTGCCAGGTCGCCGGTGCGGCGTTCAGCCGCACCAGCGGCACCGGCAGCAGCGGATCGACCGGGGCCGGCGCCGGGTCGGTGGCGCGGCGGCGCGTCACGCTCCAGGCGCCGTCGCGCGGCAGATGCGGCGTGCCGCGCAAGGCAACCGCGATATTGGCCTGCGGCGAGCCGACCGGCTGGATGGCGCGCACGTCGACCGCTGTGAGGCTGAAACCGAAGCCGGTGGTGGCCACCACCACATCGGCCGCGATCGGCCCAGCGGCCCGCGCGGCGTTCAGCGCATCGACGCGCTGCAGTACGGCAGACGCTTCATCGAGCGTTGGGGGACCTGCGACGGCCAGCCGCAGGTAGCCGACCATGCCGCGCGAGGCCAGTATGCCGCTCGGCGGATCGGTTACCGCCAGGCCGTGGCTGCCGGGGCCGGTGTCGGTCAGCAGCACCACGTCGGCGTCGAACAGCACCGGCCGGTAGGAACCGTGCGGCGGCACCACGATGTCGTCGCCGCCGCTCGGGCGGATGTTGCGCACGTTGCGCACGTCCAGCACCGCGCCGGCCTCCACCGCCGGGGTGGTGCCGTAGCGCAATGCGGGCACGGGGCGGGCGCGCCAGCCGGTATTGTGCCGGGCGACGTAGCCGGCGGCATCGCGTTCGAACACGGTGGCGTCGACCACCGGGATGCGCCAGGGCAGGATGTAGGTCTGCGCCTCGACCAGTTCATACGATGTGCGCCCGACGAAGACGTGGAACCGCGCCTGATCGATGCCCGAGCCGTCGGTCGGATTGGCCCAGGTGGAGACCATGCTGGCGCCGTAGCCGGACAGGTCGATGCGGCTGACCGGAACCGCCCGCGTCGGCGGGTCCGGCGGCGGCGATCCGGCGATCGCCTCATCGTTGAACTGCTGGTTCCAGAAGCCGGCGATGGTGGGGTCGAGCATCGCCTGGGAGTAGAAATCGTCGGCGGCGGAGCGGCCGGGCATGCTGGGGGGCTGGCTCTGATACGGCCGGATGCGCGCGCTCAGGCGCAGCTGCGCGCCCGCCTTCAGGCCGGGGAAAGCGGCTTCCACCGCCTCCATCGCCGGTTTCAGCAGCGTGATCGGGCCATCGATCAGGGCGCCGCTGTCGACGGTGGCGGTCAGGCCGAACGGCAGGGTGAAACTGGCGGTCATGTCCGCCCCGGCCGCATAGTCACCACGCAGCGCCGCCAGCGCGGCCAGCGGTTCTACCGGGCGCAGCGTCTTGCCAGGGGTCGCCAGGCTGACCGGATTGCCGTCGGTGGCGGCGAAGGGCGTGAACCACCGGCGCGGCGCAGCGGTGATTTCCCCGGTCGCCGGGTCGCGATCCGTGTCGGAGATCACCGCTTCCCAGGAGATATGCGGCACGGTGAAAACGCCGATCTGGTCGCCGCGCAATTCCCAGGTCTGGCCGGCGATCTGGCCGAGACCGCCGGCCTGCCGGCGGCGCGGGATGAACACGCCGAGCTGGTCCGCCCGGCCCGACACGTCCAGCAGCAACACCGGCGGCGCGCCGACCGAGGCCAGGCCTGCCGGGGGCGGCAGCAGGGTGAAACCGAGCCCGACCTCGGTTTCGCTGGCCCAGGCGATTTCCGTCAGCACACCGGCCGGCGTGGACGGATGGTCCAGCGGATCGAGGCTGGAGGCATAGGGATCGGGCAGGGTCGGCATCAGGTCGGTCAGCACCTGGCCGGCAATCAGCAGTCCGGCATTGGCCTGGTTGCCGGTCAGCGCCATCAGCCCCCATAGCCAGACGATCCCCGAGGTGCGCAGCAGGGCGTTCTCGATGGCAAAGACTTCGACCCGCGGCGGCGGCACGGCGATGGCCGGCAGCGGTGGGCGCGGCAGGCCGAAGACCGTCAGCGTGGTGCCCGCTGCCGTGCGCTCCACGCCGTAATCAAAGAACAGCTGGCTGACCCGCGGCGGCGCGCCGGCAACGGTTAGCGGCCGGTCCAGTGCCGCCTCCAGCGAGGCGCCCAGCACCCAGGCCTGCTCGGCCGCCGCGCTCAGGCCGAGCACCAGCACGGCGCCGGCAGGGATGGTGAAATCGAGGCGCGCCGGCCGGGGCGGCGGGCCCGGTGCGGTCCACAGGGTGTAGCTGTCGGTGAAGCTGCGCTGACGGACCGCCGCGCGCACGCCCAGGCTGCCCTGCTGGGCCAGCAGCAGCGTGGCATCCAGCCCGATCGTCCGCCCGTCCCGCCATGTCGCGGTCAGCCCACGCGCGAGCAGGATGCACGCCACGCCACCGGACGCCGCGGCAGCCAGGGCATCCGGCGTGGTCTGCGCCACGGCCAGACGGGTACTGCCCGACCAGCACGCCGGCGCTGCCACGGATGGTGCTGCCGGACGCGACGAAGGTGGCGGGTGTGGTGCTGCCATAGGTGAACACCATCTCGCTCGGCGGAGCATCCCAGTTGGTGGCGACCGAGCCGCCACCAAGCGCCAGCGTGGCGCCGCAGGTAGTTACATGGGCATCGGCCAACTGGACCGCGGCCACGCCCGACTGCGGCAGGGAGAAGCCGAGCGTCGCCGGCAGCGCGACAATGGTCGCCGTGCCGTCATTGCTGAAGCCGCTGGCCGCGGCGGGTGCGGCCGGCACCAGCGACACGCCGAGCGTGGCGGTGGGGTCGACCAGGATATCGTGCCCGAATGGCACGCTGATGATCGCGCCGGGGATGGTAAGCGTCAGACTTTGGAACGCGACGCCCATGAAGCCGTTGGCCGGCGCCTGTGCGCTGAACAGGCCGGCGGTGAACCAGATGCTGCCCGGGCCATAGGTGAACACGCGTGGCGGCCCGCCGGTCTGGCCGGTGCGGGTGGCGTGCAGATAGGCGATGACCGGTCCGCCCGCGCCCCGCCGGATGGCGATGAAGGCGAGTGGCGCGACGGTAAGGATCTGCCCAGCCAGTCCGTTCTGGCCATGCGCCGACGTGGCGTTCAACCGCATTCCGCGCGCCGACGCCGGCACGCCGACCACGGGTGACACGGACGCGCCGGTATGCAGGAAGGCATGCGGCGGAAGGTTGGCAGGCTGTGGTGCCTGCCCGAGAGCCGCCGTGCCCACTGCCGGCGCGCTTGGCAAAGCCAGCCGCGACTGCAACGGGTCGGCCAAGGCCTGGCGAACAAGACTCTCGAGGATCATCCTGTGCCCCTGGGCGGGTCTTATAAGCGGGTCTGGGCCGAAGCGTTAGAACGGCCGATGCGTTGGAACGGTCTCGATCAGCTTTCAGACACGACGACTATCCCGGCCATTCGAGCCGAAAGCGATACAAGATTTCGTGTGCGAGGCCGTTATGATCCAGCCCCCGGACTAGCCGGCGCGCGCCCGCCCCGCGGTGATGAACGCGACCTGACCGGCCAGCGTCGCCCCAAGCAGGACGGCGGATGCGGTCAACGCCGGATTGCCCGGCCAGAAACCGACGGCCAGGGTACAGAGCGCGCCGAAGGTCATCTGCGTGAAACCGTACAGTCCCGACGCGGCGCCGATCATCATCGGCTGCGCGCTGATGGCGCTGGTGAGCGCGATCGGGCTGGTGGCGCCGATGCCGACCGAATAGAGCAGCATCGGCAGGATCACGCCGCCGACGCTCAGATGGCCACTGACCGTGACGGCGAACAGGATCGCCGCGCCGGCGATGGCCGTCGCGTTGGACAGGCGCAGCAAGCGCCAGAGCGGCATGTGGCGGGCCAACCGGCTGGCGGCGAAACTGCCGACGGGAACGCCGGCCATGATCGCGAGGTAATACAACCCAGCCTCCTGGGCCGGGCGATGCAGCATCTGGGTGAAGATGAACGGCAACGACGCAAGATAGGCGTAGATGCTGGTGCTGGTGAAAGCACCGCCCAGCATGAAGCCGCGAAAGTTCGGCATGCGCAGGAGCCGCGTGTAGCTCGTCAGCATGCGCCCGGAGGCTACCCCGCGGGAAGCCGCGGTCTCGGGCAAGGTGAGGATCGCGGCCAACAGCGTGGCGCCGCCGATCCCTACCAGCACGGCAAAGATCGAACGCCAGCCGAACCAGGCGCCCATGTAGCCCCCGATGGCGGGGCCGATGCCGGGCGCCAGGCTCTGCGTCATGGTCAGTAGAGCCATCTGCGACGCGGCCTGGCCCTGCGCGGCGCCATCGCGCACCACGGCCCGGCCGAGCACGAGACCGCCGCAGCCGCCCAGCGCCTGCACCACGCGGGCCACGAGCAGCACATGCAGGTTCGGCGCCAGACCCGCGACAATACTGGCCAGCACATAGGCGGTGAGCGCCACCAGCAGCACCGGCCGGCGGCCGAAGCGGTCCGACACCGGGCCATACAGCAA
Organism: uncultured Alphaproteobacteria bacterium; assembly: GCA_963839645.1. GTDB lineage: Bacteria > Pseudomonadota > Alphaproteobacteria > Acetobacterales > Acetobacteraceae > PALSA-911. Next base: position 424,680 of record CAWIVZ010000009.1, read on the forward strand.
CTGGCCGAAGGCGACGCCGAACAGGTACAGCGTGATGGCGAGTTGGATGGCGGCCGACGAGACGTTGAGGTCCGCCGCCGCAAGCGGCAGGGACGGAACCAGGATGTGCATCGCCAGCGTGCCTGAAGCGGTGATCGCAACCAGCAGCCAGAATGGTGCGCGGACGCGCGGCAGGATCGGATCGGTGAGCCAGGACATCCGCCGATCAGAAGGCAGAAACCTCCGCCGGTAAAGGGCCGGGGGAAGCGGTCAGAGCCTGGCGAGAACGCCGTCGCGGAAGCGGTGCATGTTGTCGATCGTGCCAGCCAGGGTCTGGTTCGGGCCATAGCCGAACAGCCTGACATCCACGCCGCCGACGCCCAAATCCGCCAGCGCCTTGATATCGCCTACCCAGTCGGCATCACTGCCGGTGAACATCTCCGCCTCGCCGTCGATCGCGCTGCGCGGCTTGACGCCAGGGCCCGCCAGCACCCGGAGCGCGATGGTGATCTCCGACGGATCCCGCCCGGCTTTCTGCGCGAAGCCGCGGAACCGCTCCAGTCCGGCCTTGAAGCGCGTCACGGTGTTCATCGGGAATTGCGGGTTGGTGCCGACGGGATACCAGCCATGGGCATATTTCACCGTGCGGCGCAGCGCCGGCCCGCTTTCGCCGCCGACCCAGATGGGGATCGGGTTCTGCACCGGCTTCGGGGTGAACACCACGTCGTCAAATTGGACGTATTTGCCGGAGAACTTCGGGAAATCGGCGGTCCAAAGCTCCCGGCACGCGTCCATCCACTCGTCGGTCACGTGCCCGCGATCGTCGAACGGCGCCGCGCCGATGGCCTCGAACTCCTCCCGGCACCAGCCGACGCCGATCCCCAGCGTCAGGCGCCCCTTGGACAGGAAGTCGATGGTGGAGAGCAGCTTCGCGGTGAGCACGGCGGGCCGGTGCGGCACGACCATCACCGACAGCACGAAGCGGAGTTTCTTTGTCAACGCGGCGATATAGGCGGTGGTGGCAAGCTGTTCCAGCCACGCGGCCTGCGTGCCGGCGGGGAACTCTCCTGTGCCGGTGTAGGGATATTTTGATTCCAGGTTGCGTGGCACCATGATGTGATCGCTGATCGTTACATAGTCAAAGCCCAGCGCCTCGCCCTCGGTGACGATGCGGGTGAGGCTTTCGGGGTCGATCAGGGGACCGGATGTGGGAATGTTGAAACCGATCTGCATGACTTCCTCCTTCCTGTGCGGTCCTGGTACCGGGGTTGCGGTGACCGCAGCTAGTGGTTGTTGTTCTTGTTCAGCCGGTCGTTCCCAGCGCACCGGTGTTCCGGCGGGAAGCTTGGCCAGTTTGGCGCCTTCCCGCAACATCCCAGCTGCCGCCGGGTCTGGACCCGGCGGCGGGCGAATTTGCGGTGCGCCGGCACTCATGATGAGATGAGCCTGGGCTCGCACAAGAAGCAACATGGGAAGGAAACGCCATGAACCTAAATGGAAAGGCCGGCATCGTGACCGGCGCCGGGCGCGGCATTGGCCGCGCGGTGGCATTGCTGCTGGCGAAGGAGGGCGCCAGCGTCGTCGTCAATGACCCCGGTTTCGGGCGAGGCGGCGAGGCGACGGAGGAAAAGCCGGCGGACGCCGTGGTCGCCGAAATCACCAGCTTTCAGGGCCGGGCGAGCGCGAATTATTCCTCGGTGGCCGATTATGCCAGCGCCGCGCGGATGGTCGCGCAATGCGTCGACACGTATGGGAAGCTCGATTTCGTCGTCAATGTCGCCGGCATGCTGCGCGAACGCATGATCTGGAACATGACCGAGGATGATTTCGACCAGGTCATATCGGTCCATCTGAAGGGCCACTGGAACATGTGCCACCACGCCATCAAGGTGATGCGTGGCGCGCGCTACGGCCGGATCGTGAATTTCTCCTCGGACGCGTTCAAGGGCTCGGTCGGCCAGTGCAACTACGCCGCCGCCAAGGCTGGCATCATCGGCCTGACGCGATCGATCGCCAGTGAAGCCGGACGCTACGGCATCACGGCGAATGCGATGTGCCCTATGGCGGCGACGCGCATGACCGTGAACGATGCGGTGATCGCCGGATGGAAACGGCGCCTGGAACGTGGCCTGCTGACGCAGGCCCAGTATGATTTGCGCATGGCGATGCCCGGCCCGGAATTCGTGGCGCCGATGGTGGCCTATCTCTGCACCGAGGAGTCACGCGACGTGAACGGCCAGCTGTTCCACGCGGAACGGTCGATGATCCACACCTATCGCTACGGCGAGGAGGCACGGGCCATCTACAAATACACCGAAGACGGCATGTTCAGCGTCAACGAACTGATCGAGACCGTGCCGGCGTCGCTCATGTCCGGCATTCCCAATGTCGCCCCGGCCGAGGAGGCGTGACGAGGCACGGCTCCCACCGCACCCGGGTCAGGCTGGCCGTGACCCAGATGGCGGCTTGCGCACGAAGCACCGAAGACGAATGAGCCCGGCTTCCATCCGAATGCCTGAAGCGAACGCCCGCATGGCCGCCCCCAGCAGGAACCGCCATTCCCGAGGAGTTGATCGACGCCCCATTGCGCGGTTCCGGCCGGGGAACCGCCCGAAGCGCTGCAGGAGCAAGGCTTGCTGACGCGCGTGGGCGGCCCAGACAGCGAAATCGCCGCGTTGGGAAGCGGGTGCCTCGCTGGCCAGGTTTTCGAAGCACGCGACCGAGCGCCGCTGGTCCGACGGACGTTCGGAATGAAACAACGGCAAATAGAAGAACAGGCGTTCGATCGGCACGAGGCCGCGATCGGCTCCGAGATCAATGCCCTCGAGACTGAGCAGATCGCCCGCGTATCGCCGGCATAGGCATGGATCGTCCCCCTGAAGGCGTTCCGCGTCATCTGGTCGAGCAGAAGGATCAGCGCCAGGCGACCGTGTGAGGTGCCTGCCCAGTGGTCGAGTTGTCCATGTAGCGCCCGGTCGATGTCGTTGCCATGGGACTGGCGCACACAACGATCAAAGGACGTGCTGCGGTGAAACCATCGCCGCATATGCGCCTGCAGCGGCGCATCCGTTTGGGTGCTGTCCAGAAACCAGAAGCGAAGGATCTCCGCGACCCCTTCCATATGCGTTCCGTCCCCACGAACCGCGGTCAGACTCCGACCAGTCCAGCCCGCGAGCCGCCTGGCTGGGCTGGCGCTGCCGTCTCCCGTTCGATCTCGGCAAGTTCAGCAACCAGGGGAGCGAGATTATCCGCCCAGCCGAATTTCGCCCGCGTGGCCGCGACGATGGACATATCGGGAGCGGCGGTCTGCGGCAGATTCGCAACCGCATCCACGTAATCCTGCACCGAACGACAACAGACGACCCCCGCCGGCACATCCGGGCGGAAGGTCTGACAGGTCTCCCCCGACGCCAACACAGTCTTCCCCATGGCAAGCGCCTCGAGCACCTTGTTCTGGATGCCCCGCGCAATGCGCAGGGGCGCGATCACGCCACGAGCGGCGGCCAGGTAGGGGCGGACATCCTCGACCTCGCCGACGACCGACACACCATCGCGTTGCGCCAACTTCTCCACCGCCGCACCAGGATTGCGTCCCACCACCAACAACTCGAGATCGGGATCATGCCTGCGCAGATCCGGAAAGACCGCATCGACGAACCAGCCTATTCCGTCGCTGTTCGGAAAATAGCTGAGCATTCCAACGAAAACCAGGAACTTTCGGCGGCGCAAATCCGTCGGCATCTCGAAGCTGGCAGCCGGGTCGAACGTCTCGGTATCGATGCCGTTGCCAGCGCAACCGAGGCGGGCCTGCGGGGCAATCGTGCGAAACAGATTGAGTTCGTTGGACGTCGTCAAGAAGGTGCGCCGGGAGCGGAGCGCGTAGTCCCGCTCGACCTGCCGCAGCCGCCGCCCTTCCAGCCCGTGGGCAAAGCCGCCCAGGCGCATCCGCGCGTATTGGAATTGCTTTTCGGAATCCACATCGCCCCAATCCGCGATGAACGGAAGGCCCTCCGGTGCGAAGGTCGCCATCGATGACGAAAGCAGGACCACGGCACGGATCGGTTGCTCGTGCAGGATCGTCTGGATATGCGCACGCAGTGCCGGCACGGCATGAAAAGCGGTGGTGAAGCTGTCGCCCCTCGCCAGTGACACCAGCCCACGGAGCATCGCCGGCGCCTTCTCCATCACCTCGATCGCCACGGAGGCACAGCGGTCGCGCAACGGGGATACCGCGGCGGCCTCGCGGTCACTTCGTGCCAGGCAGGCCAGATGCACGCGATGGTGGTCTATCAGCGTGCGCACGGAGTGGTACGCGCGAATGCGATCGCCCTTGTCCGGCGGCCAGGGAACGCAGTGCGAAACGTAAAGGATGTCCAACGGATATTCCCTATGCGGCCCGGTTGCCTGTGGCACTACGGCGCCAGTGATCGTATCATTGTTGTCGTGGAGTGAAAGGCGCGCAATGACAAATCACGAGCCCCCCCTGGTTGCAGAACCCCCGGCTGTGCCGGCGGCGGTGGTGTTTGAAGTGGCCATCAACCACGAGCAGCAATACGCGATCTGGCCGTCGGAAAAACCTCTGCCGCAAAAATGGTCCAGGGTCGGCGTTGCCGGATCGAGAGAGGAATGTCTGACCTATGTCCGCCAAACCTGGCGGGACATGCGTCCCTTGAGCGTTCGCGAACGGCACCAGGCAGACACATCCGAGCACAGCGACGACAGGCCGATCGGGTAGCATATCCGCAGGTATTTTCAGAGCCTGGGCCTACGAAATTGGCCCTTTGATGATGGAGCTCTTCAGGTTCGTTCTTGCCGCGCGACCCACGGCAAGGATCGAAGGTTGCCCTGGCGTCTTCCGGGCACAACTGAGACGACTCAGGCCAACCGCGAAGCGGAGTTGGCAGGGCAGCACGCCAACATTCGGTGGCCAGCAGGGTCGCAACAACCACAGCGTGTAGTTCCGCACCGCCCGACGCCACTGAAGTCGCGTCATGGGTTCATTGAACCGTCGAGGCATTCATTGAAATGTGAGGTTGTTTATTGTGATGCAACAGCCTCTCTACAATGCACCCTCAGATTGTTGTGGCATCGGCTTTTACAACACAGCAATCATCCATTCGCCAAATCAGCAAGCCGGCGCCGCCAGAGCCCTCTCGCTCCCGCCGCGGAAGACCAAAGTGCGCGCCAAAAAAGCGTTTCTTAATTGCAAAACATTATCAATCGTGTCTAATATCCATTGAAAGGGTGTCTTCGGTCCAATTTGAATTTTGTGATGCAGGGCTGGTGAATTATTTTGTGACACCGACAGTTGAACCGCTTATACGTCCAATGGTCTCGTCAATCGAGACAGGTCTATGCCTAGTTGTTGGGGATGAAGAATGGCCGACGTGATTGTAGAAGACTTTATCACGTACAGAATCCATTATATTAGATCACGGCACCGGCGCCAGGTTGAGCCGCGAACTTGTCGAAATGATAGCCGCCGAACTTGGCCCCATTTATGTCGGAGAAATGGAGGACAGTGCCATTTTGGCCTTTTCGGGGGAAAGACTTGCGATAACCACCGACTCATTCGTCGTGCAACCGGCGTTCTTCGGCAACGGCGATATCGGCAAGATTGCCGTGTGCGGGACGGTGAATGATCTGGCCGTCAGCGGTGCGATCCCCCGCTATCTTACTCTCGGCCTGATCCTGGAGGCAGGGCTGCCCATGTCCTCCTTGCGGCGAGTAATCCGTTCGATCCGCGCAGCGGCGGAAGAAGCCGATGTAAAGATCGTGGCCGGCGATACCAAAGTTGTCGGCAAAGGGGCGGCCGACCAGATCTTTGTGAATACCACCGGCGTCGGCGAGTTCCGCCGCCCGCCGCTGCGGATGGCCAACGTGCAGCCCGGCGACCGCATCCTGCTCAGCGGCCAGATCGGGAACCACGCGATCCACCTGCTTTCGATCCGTGAGGGCCTGGGGTTCGAGCAGCGGGTCAAGAGCGATTGCGCCCCGTTGAACGGATTGGTGAATACCGCATTGGAGGCGGCTCCCGAGGGGGCGGTACGTTCCATCCGCGATGTGACCCGGGGCGGCCTTTGCGCCGTGATGCACGAGTACTCCCGAGCCACGAATTGCCGCATGGAGGTGCGCCGGCCCGACCTACCTGTGTTGTGGGAAACCACAATGGGCGCCGATATGCTGGGCGTCGACGTCATTCATCTGGCCAATGAGGGATGTGCGGCCCTGTTCGTGGCCCCCGATCATGCTGAGGCTGTGCTGGATGCGCTGAAGGGGCACAAATACGGGCAGGATGCGGCGATCATCGGCAGCGTCGGTCAACGGGGCTCCGAGGGGTTTCATCTGACGCACAAAGACGGTTCTGTCGTCGAGGTCGAAGAACTGCTCGGGGCCGAAATCCCCCGCCTCTGCTAGCGGCCGGTGGGAACCATGATCACGCGGCTTTACAGGGTCCGTGGCGTGGTGCAGGGCGTCGGGTTCCGGCCCTTCATTCATCGTCTGGCCCGTGCCCACCATATTCACGGATGGGTGCTGAACGATACCGCCGGGGTGCTTATTCATGCCCAGGGACCTCCCGAAACGCATGATCAATTCGTGAATGCGATCGAACGGCATGCGCCACCGGCAGCCATTATTGCGTCGATCGAGGCGACCGACGTTGACCGGCCGGAATTCTTCGATGATTTCCTGATCCGCGAAAGTGTCGCCAGCGACAGGGTCGATACGCTGGTCCCGCCCGATCTTTCCGTATGCCCTGAGTGCCAGGCTGAACTCCTGGACCCGGCGGACCGGCGCTACCGGTATCCATTCATCAATTGCACCAATTGCGGGCCGAGATATTCGATCATCGGCGGCATGCCCTATGACCGCGCCGCGACCACGATGGCGGTGTTCGAGATGTGTCCGGCCTGTGACCACGAATATCACGACATCGAAAGCCGGCGTTACCATGCCCAACCCAATGCCTGCCCGGTCTGCGGCCCGCAATTATCCGTTCACAGTCCCGACGGATCGCGGATCGAAACCGGTGACGCCCTTGCCCTGGCCATGGACGCGTTGCGCAGCGGAAAGATCGTTGCCGTCAAGAGCCTGGGCGGCTTCCATCTGGCGGTGAATGCCCGCAGCGAACCGGCCGTGCGCGAGCTGCGCCGGCGAAAGCGGCGCGATTCCAAGCCGTTCGCCATCATGGTCCGCAACGCCGCCACGGCGGCAAGGGTGTCGGTTCCGAACGAATTGGAAATCGCGCTGCTGACAAGCACGCAGCGGCCGATCACGTTGGTGCGTAAACAATACGGGGTGTTGCCGGAAGCGATCGCCCCGCGCAACCCGAGTTTCGGGGTGATGCTTCCGTCCACACCGCTCCATCACCTGCTGTTCGACGACGGCCTGGACGTGCTGGTGATGACGAGCGGGAACATCTCCAGCCATCCGATCGAGTTCACCAACGAAGGCGCCTTCAGCAAGCTCGGCGACGTGGCCGATCTGTTCCTGGTGCACAACCGAGACATTCGCACCCGCGTGGACGATTTAATCGTGAAGTGCACGACCCACCCGGATATCGATCGGCCGATCGTCACCTATATCCGTCGCGCCCGCAGCTACGCGCCCTATCCGGTTCACCTGCCGGAACCGGTCGGGCCCGTTCTCGCCTACGGCTCGGAGTTGAAATCGACGATCGCACTGGGCCGGCGCAACGAGGTCTTCCTCAGTCAGCATATCGGCGACCTGACGAACCGCTCCACCCGGGAAGCCCACGCCGATGCCGTGACCCATTTGGCGCAATTGCTCAAGATCACCCCCATGGCCATCGCCTGCGACCTGCATCCGCTATTCAACAGCTCGGCATCGGCGCTGAAGGGCACCGATTTGCCCGTTGTGCGTGTCCAGCACCACCATGCCCACATGGCCGCCTGCATGGCGGAAAACGGCATCCGGGACACGACCGCGGTGGGCGTGATCCTGGACGGCACAGGCTATGGTACGGACGGCACGATCTGGGGCGGGGAGTTTCTGGTGGGCGGCTATCGTTCGGTGGAGCGCCAGGCCCATCTGCGGCCCTTCCGTCTTCTGGGCGGCGATGCGGCTGTCAGGGAGCCGTTCCGGGTTGCCGTCGCCTTGCTGCAGGATGCGGTCGGCGACGGATGGCAGGAACTGCCCCTGCCGTTTGCGGACCGGCTGCAGGACGGCCGCGGCGCCCTGCTGGATCGCATGTGCAAAACCGGCGTGAACTCACCGGTCGCCACCAGCATGGGCCGGCTTTTCGATGGCGTGGCCGCCTTGCTGGGCGTTTGCCCGGTGATCGAATATGAGGCGCAGGCCGCGATCGAGCTTGAGGCCCTGCTCGACCGCGACCTTGGCTTGGCCACTCCCCTGCCCTTCGCTCTGGCCGAACGCGACAACGTTATCGAGATCGATCACCGCCCGCTCCTCCGCGCTCTTGCCCAGGCGATTGGAACGGGGACGATCGAGGCGGCCGATCTCAGCCGGCGGTTCCACTCCACCGTGGTGGCCATGATCGTCGAGGTTTCGGCACGGCTCGCCTCGCGCGCCGCCACCAGGACGATTGTGCTCAGCGGCGGCGTGTTCATGAATGAATATGTCCTGGCCAACGCGATCGTCGGGTTGCGGAGCAAGGGGCTGGATCCCCACTGGCATAGCAAGGTTCCCTCGAACGATGGCGGTCTGTCCCTGGGACAGGTCGTCGTGGCGCACGCGCAGATCGGCGCGGCCGGCTGCGGACTATCAGACGTACATTCGCTCAAAGAGGACGCATGATTATGGACGGGGACAAGGTCAAGGTCGCCAGGAAGATGGCCTTCATTACCACCGACCTGCAACACGATTTGATCCAGAAGAGCCCGGAGCGGGTGCAGCGGGTCGCGGAAATGATGCCGGCCGTGGTTCAATTTTTGCGCCAGCTGCGCGAACGCGGCATTCCCGTGATCCACCAGCAACTGGTCTATAAGGAAACCGATCACGTCGAGTATTTCAATGGCAGGATCCCCTGCCTGGAAGGGTCCGAAGGCGTCGAATTCGTTCCCGAGATCGAGGCCCATAAAGACATCATCATGAAGAAGCGCAAGGATAGCGGCTTCTATGAGACGAACCTGGATGAAACCCTGCGGGGGATGGGCTGCGACACGATCCTGCTCGGCGGCATGCAGGCCCAGATCTGCATCCAGACGACGGGGGCGGATGGCTATTTTCGCGGCTATAACGTCGTGGCTGTCGAGGATTGCATCACCTCGACACGCGAGGAGGACAAGCGGCGCGCCCTGGACTGGATCAGTGGGTATTGCGGCAGGGTGATGTCGTCGCAGGAAATCATTGCTGCCTACGACGCAGGGAAACCCATCGAGTTTCCCGTCATATACACTCCCTGACGCCGCACGGTTTTTTCGTCACAGGTTCAGGTCGCCATCGATGCCGGATGGCCACCAGGACCCGGTGGAACAGATTTGTTCCAGTTCAGGGCTGGGGGCGCGATACCAATAGGTCGAACTCTCGGCGCCGGCTTCGGATTTGCTCAGGGTGCCGAGCAGGCTCGCCAGAGACACGCCGCGCCCCAGCCGCTCCAACTGGCTCCGCCGCAGCAGGTAGGGATGCTGCGTGTGCAGTTCGCGCATGACCGAGGGATGGAAACCGAAAATTTCCAGCACCGTCGCGGAACGCTGCGCCACGAACTCGAATGCCGCGTTCATGAGATTGTGCAGCACCTCGGGGCGGGTGGTGTCGTAGAACAGGTCCGTCACGATGAAATGGCCAGGTGCGGTGGTGGCGGGCTCCCGCAACGCCACATAGCCCAGCAGCTGGCCTGCTTCACGGCATGCCAGAGCATAGGAGGGTCCGAGCAGCCGCGTCGGCTGGATATGACGCCAGTTCAACAGGTCGGCCGTGCGCACCACGCTGACCGCATGTTGGTTCTTCAACCTGTCCCATAGCGTGTCGAACTCCGTTCCGAAATGCTCGACCGGCTCGATATCAAGCGGTTCGCAGGCGAAGCGGATACGCGTCTGGTGCAAACCGGCGGCCAGCGCGGCCCGCAGCCCGCCGACGAGCCCGAGCGCGAAGGGCGCCAGCATGGCGCCCGCCGCCTGGACGGGAGCCAGCTTCGCCAGGCGATGAAGCCGGCCCGGATGATCGCTCTGACCGATTTTCCAGCGAACCAGCGCCCGCGCATCCAGCAGCCACAACAGGCGCTGGTCGAAATCATCGAGCGGGATCTTGCGCATGCCGAAATTGCTGCTGCTGTGCATCCCGCTGGTGATCGCGTTCGCGGTGGTGTTGAGCAGGAAACGGTCCTTCGCCCATTCCAGATAGGTGGAAAGCAGCGTCAGCCCCCCCTTGCCGAAGCCGGGCTCGACCGCCCAGGTTGTCGGGGACATGGCCGGATAGCTCTCGCCGCCGACCCAAATCCGCAACGGCACCAATCCATGAAAACCGACAATGCGCCCGGCTGGCGTGGCGAGCACCCAGCCGAACGGATCTTGCGGGCCGCGGAACGGATTGTTCAGCCAGCGATGCTCGCACAGTTCGCGGAACTCGCTTACCGAGGCCCTGGCGTAAGCTGGAAACACGCTGGCGCATACGGCCAGAATGCCCGGTACGTCGTCGAGGGTCGCCAGCCGGCATATCGCATCCGCCGACGCGGTGGCCCGCGCGCGTGCCGGCCGCGGTGGACCGATGTCCAGGGCCAGTACCCCGGAAGCGGCAGCAGGAGCCTGGCCGCCGTCTTCCACGCGGACCCCTTGGGCCCGCAGGATGCGGGCGAATTCTTCCACCGTGAAATGATCCAGCACCTGGTCGAGCGTGACCTTGATCTTGAACGCCGATTCCACGCGCAGAACCAGGTTCATCGCGAGGAGGGAGTTGCCGCCGCTGTCGAAGAAATCGTCCTGGATGCCGATCTCCGGGTCCTTGAGGACCGCCCGCCAGATCGCACACAGGCGATTTTCCAGTTCGTCGCGCGGCTCTACCACCGTATGGACGACCGGCCGCAGTAGATTGAGGCGCTTGCGATCGACCTTGCCGTTCGCCGACAGCGGCAGCGCCTCCACGAAGAAAAAGGACGACGGGATCATGGCGAGCGGCAATTTGCGCCGCAGGAAGCTACGGAGATCGCGCTCGGTCAGCGCGCTGCCGGCCGCCGGGATCACATAGGCCACGAGCACGGCTTCGCCGTCCGCATCGTCCACCGCGGCGGCGGCGGCCTCCACCGCATCGTGCGCCTGGATATGCTTTTCCACCTCGCCCAGTTCGATCCGCACCCCCCGGACCTTGACCTGATCGTCGATGCGGCCGAGGAAATCGATGCTGCCATCGGGAAGGAAACGGCACCGGTCGCCGGTGCGGTACATCCGCGCCTCACCTGCCGTGTTGAAAGGGTTGGGCAGGAACGTTTCGGCGGTGAGATCCGGACGATTGAGATAGCCGCGCCCGACGCAAATCCCGCCGATGAAGAGCTCGCCCGCAACCCCGGGCGGCACCGGATTCAGATCGGGGCCGAGGATGTACAGTTCCGTGTTGTCGATCGCATAGCCGATCGGCACGGAGTCACGTGTGTCGTCACGCCGGCAGGGCCAGCGGGTAACGCCGATCGAACATTCCGTCGGGCCATAGGAGTTGCACACCTCCGACGTCAGCCGTTTGAAAAACAGCGACTGCAGGGTGCTGCTCAGCACCTCGCCGCCACACATCACGTGGCGCAGGGCGCTCAGATCCGGCAATTCCGGCAGTTCGAGGAACGATCGCATCAGTGAAGGGACGAACTGCGCGACGCTGACGCGGGTCTCCGCCATCAGCGCTGCGAGATAGGCCGGGTCGTGCTGGCGGTCACTGTCCGCGAGAACCAGCCGCGCACCGCTGATCAGCGGCAGGAAAAGCTCCCAGGCGGAGACATCAAAGGTCAAAGGCGCCTTCTTGAGCACGACGTCGGCGGGTATCACCTCGAACGTGTTGCGCATCCAGACGAGCCAGTTGACGACCCCGCGATGCGGAACCATTACGCCCTTGGGTTGGCCCGTCGACCCGGATGTGTAGATGACATAAGCAAGATCGCCATTTTCGACGCTCGCGCCTTGGGAATACGTTCTTGAATTGCTGTCGTTGGATACGCCGCACGTAGCCTCACCCACGTCGATGACATGCGCATCTCCTGCAGTCAGGCTTCGGCGGTTTGTCAGGACCACGCCCAGGTGGGCGTCCGACACAAGGAATTCCATCCTCTCCCGCGGCAGGCGCGGGTCGATCGGGACATAGGCCCCACCCGCCTTGAGGATCCCCAGCAGTCCGACGACCATTTCAGTCGACCGCTTCATTGCGATACCGACAAGGGAGCCGATCCCGACGCCACATTGGCGGAGTGAATCGGCAAGAAGGTCCGCCCGTCGATTCAACTCCTGGTAGCTGAGACTATTACCCTGGTAGACAACAGCCGTGGCATCCGGCGTTCGTTTCGACCATGCCTCAATGATCGCGTGAAGACAGAGATCAAGGTCACCGTCGTTCGACCCTACGAGTGACACCTGCCTTGGTTCAAGCTGCTTGTGATCTGAAATATCATGATCCAACACTAGAACCTCACATCATATGCGGGTCGCTGGCCGATCCATATGCCGCTCCAGGGGACCGACCTATCCCAGGTCGTTTCACAACCTATGCGCGTAACGCAGTCAAGAAAACCGCTCTCGATCGCAAAAACCAACGCCATGGGAAATGTCACATGTGCAACAGCCTGCGTCAATTGGAAATGCATCCTTCACGCGCCTTTCGGCTGCGGCGCTACGTGAACCGGCCAGCTTGCAGAAAATAATCGGCGATGACGGCACGCCCCGCTTCATCCCCACAGGTGAAAGCGGACCGCCTGGGCCTCGTCAGGAACAGCATATCTCCATTATGCCGTCAGCCATCGCCGACCGCGCCCGGCTCCAGGGCAGCGCGCGCACCTGAGTTGCGGCGTCCCGAGCTCACGGCCGGCGCCCTCGCCTTTTGCGGCCCGCCCTACTCCGTGACCGGCCTCGGCTGCCCCTGTGTGTCGACCGCCACCATCACGAATTCCGCGGCCGTCACCTTGACCCGCGCGCCCTGGTTCTGGCGCAGCACCCAGGCTTCCACATGAAGGGTGATCGACGTCCGCCCGATACGGTTCAGCGAGGTATAGCAGCACACCACGTCGCCGACATGCACCGGTTGCAGGAACGCCAGATTGGATACCGCGGCCGTAGCCACCCTTCCCTTGGCGATGCTGCCTGCCGCGACGCCGGCCGCCACGTCCATCAGCGACATCAGCCAGCCGCCGAAGATCTGCCCATGCGGATTGGTGTCGGCGGGCATCGCGACGGTGCGCAGCGCCAGTTCGCCCACAGGTTCGTCGTTCTCGCTTTCCGCCATGCCCAACTCCTGGATGTTGTTCCACTATAGGCGTGGGCTGAAACCGGGACCAAGCCGGTTCGCGTCGCGATGGCCATCCACGCGGCCGAGGGGCTGGCTATGGGGCGGGGTTGCGTCCGCTGTTCGAACGGGCATCATCCCCACCGAGCCACGCGTCCTGGCCAAGAAAACCTGCACAGAGCCCCCACATGAACCATGTCACTTCCGCCGTTCTGGAAACCTCCGCCGCCGATCAGGCGCGTGGCGCTATCGGCCAATGGCTGGGGCGGTTCGAGACGGCCTTGCGCGCCACGGACAAAGCGGGACTGGCCGGCCTGTTTGCGCCGGAATGCCATTACCGTGACCTGCTGGCGTTTTCCTGGACCATCCAGCCAGCCGAAGGGGTCGGGCCGATCGTCGATCTGCTGGCGGAGGCACAGCCCGGGATCCGGGCGGAAAACTTTGTTGTCTCGGAGAAACGCACGGCGCCGCGCCGGGTGAAGCGGCTGGGGATCGAGGTGTTCGAGGGCATCTTCCAGTTCGAAACAGCACTCGGCCGTGGCCACGGAGTGGTTCGGCTGTTGGCGAACGATCCCGGCCTGGCCTGGGTGCTGCACACCTCGCTCGATGAGCTGAAAGGCCATGAGGAGAAGATCGACGACAACCGGCCGAGCGGGGCTGCCTATTCGCGCAATTTCGGCGGGGAGAACTGGCTGGACCAGCGCAACAGGGCGAGCGCCTTCGCCGACCGCGATCCGGTGGTGCTGGTGGTGGGCGGCGGGCAATCGGGCCTGGCGATCGCGGCACGGCTGGGCCAGCTCGACGTCGACACCCTGGTCGTGGAACGCAACGCCCGTATCGGCGACAACTGGCGGGTGCGCTACCATTCCCTGGCCCTGCACAACCAGATCGACGTGAACCACCTGCCCTACGTGAAGTTCCCGCCGAACTGGCCGCGCTACATCCCGAAGGACATGCTGGCCAACTGGCTGGAAATGTACGCGGAGATGATGGAGGTGAATTGCTGGACGGAAACGGAATTCCGGGAAGGCAGCACCTACGATCCCGCGACGCAGGCATGGACCGTGACGCTGCGCCGCGCCGATGGCACCGAGCGTGTGATGCACCCGCGCCATATCGTTTTCGCCAACGGCACCAACGGCATCGCCCGGATACCGGACCTGCCCGGGCTGAAGGACTTTGCCGGCGACGTGATGCACTCGCACGGGTTCAAGAACGGCTCGGCCTGGCGCGGCAAGAAGGCGCTGGTGCTGGGCACCGGCAATAGCGGCCATGACGTGGCGCAGGACCTGCACAGCCATGACGTGGACACCACCATCATCCAGCGCGGATCCACCACCGTGGTCAGCATCGAGCCCAGCGCACGGATGAACTACGGGCTGTACGAGGAAGGCAACCCGCTGGAAGATTGCGACCTGATCGCCACCGCCACCACCTATCCCCTGATGATCCGCGGCTATCAGGCCGGGGTGAAGCGGATGGTCGAAGCCGACAAGGACCTGATCGCCGGGCTGATCGCCCGCGGCTTCCAGTACGACATCGGCGAGGACGAGACCGGCCACCAGATGAAATACCGCCGGCGCTGCGGCGGCTATTACCTGGATGCCGGCTGTTCGCAGCTAATCATCGATGGCGAGGTCGGCTTGCTGCAATACGCCAACATCGATCGTTTCGTGCCGGATGGCGCCTTGTTGAAGGACGGCACGGTCCAGAAGGCCGACCTGCTGGTGCTGGCCACCGGGTACTATCCGCCGCAGGAAGTGATCCGCCGCCTGCTCGGCGAGGAGGTGGCCGACCGCATCGGCTCGGTCTGGGGCATCGATGCGCAAGGCGAGATGGAGAACATGTGGAAGCGCACGGCGCAGGAAGGCCTGTGGTTCATGGGGGGTGGCCTGACGCAGTGCCGGGTCTATTCGCTGCACCTGGCCTTGCAGATCAAGGCGATCGAACTGGGACTGATATCGAAAGCGGCGTGATCCGGCGGCGGGCGGTACAGACCGCTCAGCCGGCGGCCGGGTGGCGCTGCAGAAATGCGTCGATGATGGGCGCCAGCGGCTCGGCCGGTTCCTCCGCGAACTCATAGCGCACGCGCACGGCGGGCTGGCGGATCGGCATCAGCGCCGCCAGGTCGATCGGCGTCGCGACCACGATGAGCTCCGCCTCCGACGCCGCGATCGTGGCGGCCATGTCGCGCCGCTGCGCCTCGCTGTATCCCATCGCCGGAAGCACCCGGCCGATATGCGGATATTGCGCGAACACCCGCAACAGATCGGGCGGCGCGGACAGGCGGGGGTCGACCAGTTCGGCGGCGCCGGCCGTCAGCGCGGCAGCGGCGCCGGCGCCCTGCGCCATGCCGCCATGGGTGATCGTCGGGCCGTCCTCGATCACCAGCACGCGCCGGCCTCGGACCGCCTGCGGGTCATCCAGCCGCACCGGGAGACTGCCGCGGATGATGGCGGCACGAGGATTGACCGCGCGCAGGCGTGTCCGCAGGGCTTCCACGTCCGCCGGCGGTGCCGCGTTGGCCTTGTTCACCACCAGCACATCCGCCATGCGGGCGATCGTCTCGCCGGGATGATGTGTCGTCACCTGGTCCGGCCGCAAAGCGTCGGCCACGCCGATATGCAGGTCGGGGCGGATGAACGGGAAATCGTTGTTGCCGCCGTCCCAGACCAGAATATCCGCCTCCGCCGCGGCCGCCTGCAGGATGGCGGCATAGTCGACGCCGGCGAACACGATGTTGCCCTCGGCGACATGCGGTTCGTATTCCTCCCGCTCCTCGATGGTGCAGTCGGCGGCGTCCATGTCGGCCATCGAGGCGAAGCGTTGCACCCGTTCCATCGCCAGGTTGCCGTAGGGCATGGGATGGCGGATCACCGCGACACGCCGGCCACGGCGGCGCAAATGCGCGGCGAGCCAGCGCGAGATCGGCGACTTGCCGCACCCCGTGCGCAACCCGCTCACCGCGATCACCGGCCTCGGCGCCGCCAGCATTGTTCGTTGCGGCCCCAGCAGAAGAAAGTCGGCGCCGGCGGCCAGGGCACGGGACGCCAGGTGCATGACATGCGCGTGCGGCACATCGCTGTAGGCGAACACGACCTGGTCTATGGCCTCGGCGCGGCAGATTTCTTCCAGCCGCTCCTCGGCCAGGATCGGTATCCCCATGGGATAGCGCGGCCCCGCCAGGGACGCCGGATAGGGACGGTTGGCAATGCCCGGTATCTGCGCCGCCGTGAACGCGGCGACCACGCTCCCCGGGTCATCGCGATACACGGTATTGAAATTATGGAAATCCCGCCCCGCGGCACCCAGGATCAGAATCCGCATGGCTTCCCCACCGTCTGTGGACGCCCGCCGAACTATTTGCCGCGCAGGCTGAGGATGTAGGCGGAAATGTTGTCGATATCGTCCTGGCTCAGGTGCAGATCCGGCATCCGGTCATGCGGGGTTTGCAGGAAGGCATGCAGGGAAAGCACCGTGGTGGACTTCATGCGCGCGACGGCGGCGAAGGTCGGGGCGCCGTTGCTGATGCCCCGCTGCTGCGTCGGTCCGACCACGTGGCAGGCGCTGCACCAGGTTTCGGCCAGCTTGTGGCCCTCCGCTGTGTCCCCCGCCTCCTGCGCTCTCGCCGGCGGACCGCCGGCTGCGAGCAGGATTGCGCAGAGCAGCGGGAACACGGCGAAGCGAGTGGGGCGGGCCTTGTTCTTGAAATCGGTCATCGGTCCTGTGCCTGGTTGGTGTCCGGGGTATGGCGTTGCCGCAATCAAGGCCAATGGCGCATGTTCCTTGTCAGTGTCGATCGCGAAGGCTCATGATGTAGCTCACTATCGGGCCTATCTGGTAATCGGCCAAGGGAATCTCCGGCATTCCGCCATGCGGCGCCGCCAGGAAATCGTGCAACGACTTTGGCGTCGTCGCCGGCCGGTTGGCGATCACCCGAAACTCGGGGCCCGGTGGTACGTGTCTTGGCGCCAGGGCCTGTTCCGGTGCAACGACATGACAGGCCGTGCAGATCAGGAGGGCGAGGCCTCGCCCCTGGCGGATGTCCTGTTCGCCGGCGGTGACCGCCGGTTGTTGCGCGGGGGCAGACGCCGGACCTGGGGTTCCGACCGCCTGCGCCGCCGTCTGGTCGGCGGTGTGCTTGGCCGCGGCCGCGAGCGCCGCCGCCTGCTTCGCCTGGTCCACGGCCTGGCTCGCCGCCGAGCTTGCCTGGCCAGCGGCCGCCACGGCGCTCTCGGACGTCGCCTTGACCGCTGCGATCTCTTGCCGCAGGGCCCGGACATCCTGCTGGCGTCGCCACGCCTCGACACCGACCGCGCCGATGGCCACGACGACGACCGCGCTCGCGAAAACCAGCACCCTTCCCGGCACGAACATCGACATCACCCTCGAGACGCGTTCTCCACGATTGATCCTATGTCCATCGATGGCGGATAGCCAAACAGGAAACGGCGGGTTTCGGACGCGCCTCTCGGATTTCAGGCCGGCTGGATCAGTACAGTTTCCAACCATGCTGTGCATTGGCCCATGAGGCTGTCCGGGTCCGAGCGTCACCCACGATGTCTGCGCGGTGATTGTATAGCAGGTGGGTGGGGCCTCCCAGGGCCCCGAGGGGAGCCGCGCGCCTTCGTGGCCCGGCCATTTCTGTGCGCTTGAACGATCCAATCGACGTCGGATAGTCTCACTGCCATGAACCAGACAGATGAGACCGGCCTCGGGCCGTTGGTCGATACGCACGCGCATATCTATCCGCGGAACACTCCGCTGATCGAAGGCGCGACCCATAGGCCGCATCGCGACGTGACCGCAGAGGAATACCTGCGCGTGCTCGACGAGCATGGCGTGCTGTTCGGGGTGCACGCGGCCGCCAGTTTCATGGGATCCTACAATGACTTCACGCTGGCGGCCCTGGCCCAGCACAGGCGCCTGCGGGCGACGGCGATCGTCGAACCCGGGATCGGCTTGCATGAGCTAAAGGCGATGGACGCGGCAGGCGTGGTTGGCATCCGGTTTTCGTTGCATAACTACAAGACCCTGCCTGACCTGGCTTCGGCCGACTATCAGCGGCTTCTGCGCCGCGTCGCGGATCTGGACTGGCATGTGCATGTCTATGCCGAGGGCGAAAGGGTGGCGGTGCTGACGGAGCAGCTCCTCGCGGCCGGGGTGAAGATCGTGATCGATCATTACGGCAATCCCACCGCCGAGGCCGGGATGAACGCGCCCGGGTTCCAGGCGGCGCTACGGGCGATCGGGTCCGGCCGCGGTTGGGCGAAGGTTTCGGCGCCCTATCGTTCACCCGGCGCGGATCACGCCGCGCTGGCGGCGAAGCTGCTGGCCGAAGGCGGGCCGGAGCGGCTGCTGTTCGCCAGCGACTGGCCGTTCGTCGGGCATGAAACGAAAGTCACCTATCGGCAGATGCTCGACAGTTTCGAGCAGGTCATTCCGGACCCTGCGGTCCGGGCGCGGATCGGCCGGACGGCGGCGAAACTCTACCGGTTCGCCTGACGCCCGGGCAAGCCAGGGCGGGAAGCTGGGTCAGAATTTCAGGCGGTCGAGGCCGTAGAACGCGGCGACCTCGGCCACGCGCTCCTTGGACTTCACGCCGTTGAACCAGCCGTGACGGCTATGGGCGATGCCGGTGGCGCGTTTCAGGTCCACCATCATCTCCGCCATCTTCATCGTCGCGGTCAGGCCATCGAGGATCGGCACGTCGTCCACGCGGTTGACGCCGTTGATCGCCAGCAGCACGTTCAGCGGCACCTCGCCGGGGATGATCACGTCCACGCCGTCCTCGCGGATCATGCGCCGGGCGGCTTCGGTGAATTTTTCGATCAGCGGGGCGGGGTTGGTGTAGCCGGCCAGCATTTCGTTGAAGGTGAGGCCGGAGGGGCGGATGCCGCCGCATTTGTCGGCGAAGCCGTAGGCGCGGATCTGCTCGCGATACAGCGGGATCATCCGGTCGATGAACAGCATCAGGCCGAAGCGCTGGCCGAACATCGTTGCCAGGTGAAAGCAGGTCTCGCCGAAGCCGATCACCGGGATGTCCAGCACCGCGCGGATCTCGCGCAGCATCGGGTTCGGCATGGTGCACATGGCGTAGGCGTCGAAGCCCTCGCGCTCGGCGGCGCGGCCGGCCTCGATCCATTGCAGGCCATGCATGGCGTAGAGGAAGCCGTAGCCGATGTCGTCGCCGGGATAGTTGCCGGGGTAGGTTCCTTCCACCTGGCCGTGAAACACGATCTCGGTATCGGGGCGGAGCGTGCGGGCCAGATGGGTTTTCATGGCGGCGGCGTAGGCCGGGAGGTCCTGCAACACCGTAAAACTTTGGTGCCAGATGCGCATGGCCATTGTTCAGCCCCTTTCGCGGACGGTCAGAACCAGCTCCAGAGATCCTCGTGCGCGGCCAGTTCCGAAGCCTGGCCGTCGAAGATCAGCCGGCCGGTCTTCAGCACGATGGCGCGTTGCACCAGGCGCAGCGTGGCGGCGACGTTCTGCTCCACCATGACGATGGCGGCGCCGGTGGTGCGGTTGATTTCCAGCAGGCTGCGGAACATCCCCTGCACGATGATCGGCGCCAGGCCGGTGGTGGGCTCGTCGAGCAGCAAGATACTGGGCTGGGTCATCATCGCCATGCCCATCGCCAGCATCTGCTGCTGCCCGCCCGACAGGGAGCCGGCGAGTTGCGGGCGGCGTTCGTGCAGGATGGGGAACAGGCGGTAGACCTCGGTGATGAAGGCGGGGTCGTGCAGCAGGCCGGCGATGGCGAGGTTGCGCTCCACGCTGAGGTCGCGGAACACGTTGTGACCCTGCGGCACGAAGCCCATGCCGAGGCGGGCGTTGCGATAGACCGCGCCCGGCACCACGGCCGAGCCGTTGTAGCGTACCGCACCGTCGGTATCCGTCACGTCGCCCATGCCGCAGCGGAGCAGGGTGGTCTTGCCGGCGCCGTTGTGGCCGAACACCGCAAGCATTTCGCCGGGCTTTACCGAGAATGAGATGTCGTGCAGCGCGCGGAAGCCGGAAAAGCGGGCGCTGACATTGCGGAATTCGAGCATCAGGCTTCCTCCGCCGCGCCGAAATACAGCTCCGTCAGTTCGCGCGAGCGGGTGAGTTCGTCCACCGTGCCACGCTGCAGGATCTTGCCCTGGGCCATGAAGACCGCCGTGGTGCAGAGGTCCTTGATGAAGCCGACATTGTGCTCCACCACGCATACCGCGCGCCCGGCGGCGGCCTCGTCGTGCACCACGCGCTGCATGGTTTCGTAGTTGGAGCCCTCCACCCCCGCCATCGGCTCATCGAGCAGCAGCAGGCGGCCGTCGTTCATCAGGGTGCGGGCGAGCCCGATCAGCTTCTGCTGGCCGAACGGCAGATCGACCACGATCGCATTTGCCGTTTGTGCCAGGCTCATCCGTTCCAGGATGCCCATCGCCTGGGCGTGTGCCGCCTTTTCCGCCCGGCGCACCCGGCCCAGGCCGAGCACGCTGGCCACCAGCAATTCCCCGGGATAGTCGCGCGGGCCCATCAGCAGGTTCTCCAGCACCGTCATGGTGCGGAACAGGCGCATGTGCTGCCAGGTTCGCGCCACGCCTGCCCGGGCACGGTTGTGCAGCGACATGCCGGCGATGTTGCGGCCCTGCAGCTGGATCTTTCCGGAATCGGGCGGCACCACGCCGGAGATCAGGTTGAACAGCGAGGTCTTGCCGGCGCCGTTCGGACCGATCAGGCCGAGGATCTCGCCGGGCGCGATGGTCAGGTCGATGTGGTCGGCAACGACGATGCCGCCGAACGACTTGCACAGATCGTCGATGCGCAGGACGGGATCCATCAATGCGCCGCCCCATGGCCCGATTGAGACCCGGTATGCCCGACCAGCCCACCCGGGCGGAGGAACAGGAACAGGATCACCAGCGTGGTGAAGATCAGGCCCTGCACGGTGCCGACCAGCGAGTTCGGCAGTTGCAGGAAATTGATGGCCTGCGGCAGCGCCACCAGCACCAGGGCGCCGACGATCGGGCCCATCGTGGTGCCGATGCCGCCCAGCACCACCATGGTCAGGATCTGCGCGGACTGCGCCACCTGGAACTGCTCGGGACTGATGTATTGGAAGTAGTAGGCATAGAGCCCGCCGGCCAGGCCCGCCGCGCCGCAACCCATGGCGAAGATCAGGATCTTGATCGAGATCAGGCCGCGGCCGAGCGCGGCGCAGGCCAGTTCGTCGTCGCGCATCGCCCGCACCGCGCGGCCGAACGGGCCGTTCATCGTCCGCCAGATCGCCCACACCACCGCGGCCGCGGCGATGACGCAGATCACGACGTAAATCATGCCCCGGCTATTGCCAACGAAGGTATTCGGAACCGCCGACAATCCGGCCGGTCCGCCGGTGAACTCCACGTTGTTGATGACTTGCAGCAGGCCGAGTTGGAACCCCAGGCTCGCGATCAGCAGGTAATCGCCGGATATGCGCAAGGTGGTTACCGCCAGCACCACCGACACAAGCACCGCGACGGCGATGCCGGCCAGGATGCATATTGCCATCGGCAACCCGGCATGAATGCCGAGCAACGCCGAACTGTAGGCGCCGAGCGCGAAGAAGATCGGGTGCGCGACCGTGTTGAGGCCGCCATAGCCGATGATCAGGTTGTAGCTGGCGGCCAGGATCACGAACAACGCGATCAGGATGATGGTTCCGGCGAGGTATTCCATTCGCGCTCAGCCTTCCGATGGGCTAGGCGAGGCCACCGCTTGCGCCGCCGGCGCCTGCACGCGCCGGGGCCGCCAGCCGGGAATGCCACGCGGGAACAGGATCAAGGCGCCGAACAGCACGCCATACAGCAGCATGGCCTGCCATTTCGACGGGATGACCAGGATGGAAAAGCTTTGCAGCAGTCCGAGGAAGACCGCCGCCGCGCCGGCGGCGAACACTCGGCCGAGCCCGCCCAGCAGGGTGCCGATCACCGAAGTCAGCACGAGCACCAATGGCACGTCCGGCGTGACGCCGGCGCGGGTGCCGTACAGATAGATCCCCACGGTGAGGAACACCGCCGCGATGGCGCCGGACAGGATATAGGCGCGGTTGGCGGAAATGCCGTAGATCTCCGCCAGCTTGGCGTTATCGGCCACAGCGATCATGAACTGCCCGTCTCGGGTGAAGCGCAGAAAGCCCCACAGGCCTGCCACCAGCAGGATTGTGGTAGCCACCGCCTGAATGTCCCAGTCACTGACCGCGATGCCGCTGATGATGCGCACCGGCGACATCACGCTGGGGTAGATCGTTTCCGGCTCTGTGCCGAACAGGAAGGTCAGCACATAGGCGGCGAACTGGGAAAACACCAAGGTAAAGATGAAGAAGGTCAGCCCGCCGGAATTGCGCTGGCGCAGCACCGAGATCGCGCCGGCCTCCAGCGCCACCGCGGCGGCCACGGTTACCGCCAATCCAGCCGCGAGCCCGACCCAACCGGGCAGACCCTGTTTGTTGACGACGAAGAACATGGTGAAGAAGGCGATGCCCATCAGCCCGGCCTGGGCGAAGTTCCACAGCTTCTCCACCTTCAGCGTCAGGGCGAAAGCGACCGTCAGCAGCACGAAGTAGGACGACATCGCGATGCCGGTCCAGAGGATCTGCAGCAGGATCGCGCTGTCTATCATCGTCTCGAACCTGAAGCCAGGGTCAGGAGATGGTATCCAGCAGCACGAACTTGTTGTCTTTCACGACATACAGATAGACCGGCTTCTTCACCTTGTGATCGTCGGTGATGACCAGCTTGCCGGTCATCGGCAGGTCGAACTCGCGGATGGCCAGCATCGCCTTGACGCAGTTTTCCCCGGTCAATGGCAGCCCCTTCTTGTCGAGGTAGCCGTAGACTTCGGCGACGAATATCGTCGTGTCCCAGGAGTACTGCAGATACGGCAGGCCGTTCGGCGCCCGGCCGACCTGCTTCCACAGATCCAGCAACTTGGCCACGTTCGGGTTGTTGGCCGAGGTCGGCGCCAGGGAGGTCACGATCAGCCCCTCCGCCGCCGCGCCGAGCTGGGCCAGGATCTTCGGGTTGTAGCCGACCGAATAGCTGGTTACCTGCTGGGTCATGCCGAGCTGGCGCATCTGGGCGATGATCTGCGGCAGTTCCGCCAGCGAGTGCATGTGCACCATGTCCGGATTGGCCACCCGAACCTTCAGCAGCAGTCCGGTGAAATCGGTGGCTTTCGGATCGTAGGCCTCGAACGCGACGATCTCTCCGCCGGCCTTGGTGAAGGTGTCGCGGAACAGTTTCGCGCCGCCGATCCCGGTGTCGTTGTTGATGTACAGCACCGCCGCCCGCCGCTTGCCGAGCTTGGTGTAGGCGTAATTCGCCAGCGCCGTGACGTCCACGTCCGCGAGCGGAAAGGTGGAGTAGGTGAAGTCGCCGAGATGGGCGATATCCGGCGAATTGGCGCCCATGTTGATCTGCACGACCTGGCCCCGATTCATCACCGGCCCCAGCGCCTTCACCACCGAGCTCCAGGCCGTGACGATCAACGGGACCTTGTCCACGTCGATCAGCTTTTGGGCCGCGGGAATGGCGAGCTCGGGCTTGGCCTGGGTGTCCAGGACGATCATTTCCAGCGGGTGACCGTTCACGCCGCCGCGGTCGTTGACGTCCTTCACGGCCATTTCGAAGGTCTTCACGAAGTCCAGGCCATAGCCGGCCTCGAGCCCCGTGGTCGGCATCAGGCAGCCGAATTTGTAGGGGTCCTTGCCCTGCGCCCTGGCGCGTCCCGCAACCAATGTGGCAGCTGACAGCGCGAGCGCCGCACGGCGGCCGATCTCCGAACCCAGTACACGTGGGGTCATGGCGTTCTTCCTTCCCTGTTCGGCCGGTTGTTCGCAGGTGCCAGCACCCTGCCCGGTCCGTCTCTCGCTTCTGTTGACGACGATGGTGCAGAGCGCGCCGCGCAGCGTCAAGGGCAGCGCAGGGCGGGCTCAGGCTTCCGGGAAGGCACGCAGAATGGCGGCGGCGAGGCCGGATGCTTCCAGGAACGCCAGCGTTTCGGTTTCGATCCGCGGTGTCATGCGCAGGAACATGGCGAGGTCGGCGGGGTGGTCGATGTCCATGCCGATCCCCGGCGCCGGCACGATGGTGGGTTCGATGCCGGCATGCCGCGCCGCCGCCAGATGCGGGAAGTAGCTGTCGTCGCCGAAACGCAGCTTGACGCTGTCCGGCGGGATCAGCAGCACGGCGTTGGAGCCTTTTTCGTCATGCGCGGGGGCAATGGTGAAGGACGGGCCCGGAAGGTGCGCGGCGAGTACGGCGCGGACTTCGTCGGCCTGGATGCGAGGGATGTCGCCGGGAACGGTGAGCATCCCCGCCCTGCCCTCGCGCAGCAGCACCCGGCCGCCGGCCGTCACGGCGCCGGTATGGCCGTCGCGCGCGCCTTCGGTGATCACGCGGGCGCCGAGCTTTTCCGCCAGTACCGATGGCGTGCGGATCGAGCGTGACGACCGCGATGCCGGCGAGCTCCTTTACCTGCACCAGCGCCCGCAGCACGTCGCGCAGCATGGTCGCGGCCAGGGTGCGGCGCTGATCCGGGGTGAGGAAATCCGACAGGCGCTGCTTGGCGCCCTCGATTTCCTTCACCGGGACGATGGCCCAGATGTCCATGTTCACCGGCGCTGACGCCCGATGCTGTCCGCCGCGTCCAGCACGACACGGGACAGGCTTTCGCGGTCGGCCAGGGTTTTCATCAGCGTGCGGGTGACGAACACCGGCAGGCCGTTGACGCTGCCGGCATCGATTTCGTCCAAGACGTAACCATCCAGCAGATCGCCGTAGCGCGCGGCGACGCCGGCGGCGCTGGGATCGAGGCCAAGCTCGGTCATCATCTTCGCCGTCGGGCCCTTCACCGCGCGGCCGCCGATGATCGGGGACACGGCGATGACCGGGGCGGCGCAGGCGGCAAGCGCGGCGCGCACGCCGGGCAGCGCCAGGATCGGCTCGACGCTGATGAACGGGTTGGACGGGCAGATGACCACGGCGCGCAGGTTTGGATCGGCCAGGGCGGCGAGAAATTCCGGCTGCGCCCGAGCCTGTTCGGCGCCGTCGAAAGCCAGGGCGCGAACCACCGGGCGGCATTGGCGGTGGACGAAATATTCCTGGAATTCGATCCAGCCATCCTCGGCCAGCACCCGTGTACGCACCCGGTCATCGGTCATCGGCAACACCCGCGCCTGCACGCCGAGCCGGCGGCAGAAATCGGCGGTGACGGCGGTGAGCGTGTCGCCGGCGTGCAGGCGCCTGGTGCGTTCGACATGCACCGCGAGATCGCGATCGCCGAGGCGGAACCAGCTTTCGCCGCCAAGCGACGTCGATGGTTTCCATGAACGACCAGGTTTCGTCCGCCCGGCCCCAGCCCAGTTCCTGGTTGGCGAGGCCGGACAGCGTGTACATCAGCGTGTCGATGTCCGGGGAAATCGACAGGTCCAGATGCTCGAAATCGTCGCCGGTGTTGGCGACGATCAGCAGGTCCTCGGGCGGCAGGACGCGCGACAGGCCTAGCGCCAGTTTGGCCCCGCCCACCCCGCCGGACAGCGCGACAACCCGTCCTCCGGAATGACTCAACGAAACAGGTCCTCGCTATCCGGGCGCAAAAGCTCGCGGGCGGGGGCATCCGGGGCGGACCAGTCCAGGCCGCGCACCAGTACCACCGGGCGCGCCTCGGCGGCCTGGCCTTGCAGCAGCGACGCGGCGGCGGCGATCTCGTCGGCGAAGCCGATGATGCTGACTTCCAATGTGCGTCCGAACAAATCCGGCTGGCCGCGCAGGTCTATCAGTGACGGCAGGCCGGCGGCGCCGATCGCCACGCCCACCGTGCCGCGGCGCCAGGCGCGGCCGAAGCTGTCGCTGATGATGACCGCGAGGCTGACGCCGAAGCGCGCCGACAGCGCCGCGCGCAACGCCTCGGCGCTGGCGTCGGGATCGACCGGCAGCAGCAGCGCCCGCTGGATGCCGTCGGCTGGCGCGACGTTGGACTGGTCCACGCCGGCGTTTGCCATCACGAAGCCGAGCTTGTGCTCGACGATCATCAGATTGGGCCGGGCGCGGACCACGCGGCGGGATTCCGACAGCACGATCTCGACCAGCCTGGGGTCCTTGCCGATTTCCGCGGCCAGCTTTTCCGCCGCCGGCGACGGCGTGACCGTTGCCACGTCGACGGTGCGGCCCTCGGCCTTGGAGACGATCTTCTGCGCCACCACGATCACGTCGCCGGCGCGCGGGCGCAGCCGATCGTTATCCAGCGCGTCGCCCAGCAAACCGGGCAGATCCTGTCCGGCCTGCACCATCGGCAGGCCGGGCACGGCGTGCAGTTCAAGCGATGAAGACAGCATATGGAAGAACCCGGCCGCGCTCAGCCGAACTGGGCGCGCAGGCGGGGCATCACATGGTCGGCATACAGCTTCAGGAAGCGCGCCTGATCCGGGCCCGGGGCATGGAAGACCAGATGGCGGAAGCCGAGATCGTAGTAGTACTTGATCTTCTCGACATGCTCGTCCGCGTCGTTGGAAACGATCCAGCGCTTGGCCGCCCGCTCCAACGGCAGCGCGTCGGCCAGGCGTTCCATCTCCACCGGGTCCTCGACGGACATCTTCTCCTCTGCAGAGAGCGCCAGCGCCGCCCAGTGGCGGGTATCCTCCAACGCGCGCTGCTTGTCGGTGTCGAACGAGACCTTCACCTCGATCATGTTGTCGTAGCCGGACTGGTCGCGCGTGGACAGGCCGATGCCCTCGGCCACGCTCGGCATCAGGGTGTCGGTGTACAGCGTCGGCGCCTTGCCCGAGGTGCAGATGAAGCCGTCGCCGGCGCGCCCGGCGTATTTCGCCACCATCGCGCCGCCGGCGGCGATGTAGATCGGCACCATCTGATCCGGGCGATCGTAGATCGTCGCGGCCTCGGTCTTGAAATACTGGCCCTCGAACGTCACCCGCTCCTCGGACCACAGCTTGCGCATCAGGGTGACGGACTCGCGCATGCGCGCGAAGCGTTCCTTGAAGTCGGGCCAGTGCATGCCGGTGGACGGGACTTCGTTCAGGCCCTCGCCGGTGCCGATGCCGAGGATGACCCGGCCAGGGAACATCGCGCCGAGGGTGCCGAAGGCCTGGGCGACGATCGAGGGGTGGTAGCGGAAGGTGGGAGTAAGCACCGACGTGCCCATGACGATGCGCGAGGTGCGCGCGCCGAGCGCGCCGAGCCAGGCCATGGAGAATGGGGCATGGCCGTCGGTGTGCTTCCAGGGCTGGAAATGGTCGCTGACCCAGACGGAATCGAAGCCGACCTGCTCCGCCATGACGGAGAAATCCAGCAATTTGGTCGGCGCGAATTGCTCGGCCGAAGCCTTGTATCCAAGCTTGATCACGGAACATCCCCCTTGACGTCACGAACGCTGCACCGGCGCACCCGGCTGTGGCGCGATGTTAAGGCAGGACGCCCCGCCCTACCACCCGTGCGGGACCTGCCCTCAGGCCGACGGGATCCGTTCCAGCCCGCCCATGTACGGGCGCAGCGCCGAGGGGATCAGGATCGAGCCGTCCGCCTGCTGGTAGTTTTCCATCACCGCGATCAGCGCCCGGCCGACCGCGATGCCGGAGCCGTTCAGCGTGTGCACGAACGCCACCGTCTTGCCGTCCGCGGCGCGGAAGCGGGCGTTCATGCGCCTGGCCTGGAAGTCGCGGCAGTTGGAGCAGGAGCTGATCTCGCGCCAGGCCTGCTGGCCGGGCATCCAGACCTCGAGATCGAAGGTTTTGCTGGCGGAGAAGCCGGTATCGCCGGAGGAGAGCAGCACGCGGCGGAACGGCAGGTCGAGCAGGGCCAGCACCTTCTCGGCCGCCTGCGTCATGCGTTCATGCTCGGCGTCGCTGGCGTCGGGATGGGTGATGGAGACCAGTTCCACCTTGCGGAACTGGTGCTGGCGCAGCATGCCGCGGGTGTCGCGCCCGGCCGATCCGGCCTCGCTGCGGTAGCAGTCGGTCAGCGCGGTGACGCGGATCGGCAGCGCCGGTTCGGCGACGATCTCACCGGCGACCATGTTCGTCAGCGGCATTTCCGCGGTCGGGATCAGGTAGCGCCCGTCGATGGTCTTGAACAGGTCTTCCTCGAATTTCGGCAGGTTGCCGGTGCCGTAGGCCGTTTCCCGGTTCACCAGCGACGGCACCACCGTCTCGGTGTAGCCATGGGTGTCGGTGTGCAGGTCCAGCATGAACTGGCCGAGCGCCCGTTCCATGCGCGCCAGCGCGCCGCGCAGCACCGTGAAGCGCGCGCCGGCGAGCTTGGCGGCGGTGGCGAAATCCATCAGGCCGAGCGCCTCGCCGAGTTCGAAATGCTGCTTTGGCTGAAAGCCCAGATCGCGCGGCTCGCCGTGCTGGCCGACGACCACATTGGCGGTCTCGTCCGGCCCGTCCGGCACGATGTCCTGCAGGATGTTGGGCAGGCTCTCGAGGATTGCCCGGATGCCGCCATCCAGCGTGGCGGCGGCCTGCTCAAGACCCTCCATCTCGTCGCGCAGCCTTGTGGCCTCGGCCTCGAGCGCCGCGGTGTCCGCACCCTGGCGCCTGCCCTGGCCGATCTCCTTGGCCAGCGCATTGCGCCGGGCCTGCTTTTCCTGCAGCGCGGTCTGCGCCGCCCGGCGCTCCTGGTCACGGGCCAGGATATCGGACGACACCGGCGGCAGGCCGCGGCGCGCCATCGCGGCGTCGAACAGCGCGGGCTCGGCCCGGATGGCGCGGATGTCGTGCATGGGCTCAGTCCTCCGCCGGCTTCGGCGCGACCAGGCCCGCCGTGAGGATGGAAATCTCGTAGAGCAGGATCAGCGGGATCGCGAGACCGGCCTGGGTGATGACGTCGGGCGGCGCCAGGATCGCGGCGACGACGAACATGCCGACATAGGCGTAGCGGCGGAATTTCTTCAGCGACGCCACCGAGACGATGCCGACCTTCGCCAGCAGGGTCAGCAGCACCGGCAGTTCGAAGGTGATGCCGAAGGCGAAGATCAGCTTCATGACGAGGTCGAGATACTCGCCGACCTTGGCATCGAGCTGGACCGGAATGCCGCCCGTGCCCGCCGGAACCTCGAAGCTCAGGAAGAAGCGCCAGGCGAACGGGAACACGAAGTAATAGGCCAGCGCCCCGCCGAGGAAGAACAGGATCGGCGTGGCGACCAGGAACGGCAGCATCGCCCGTTTCTCGCTGCGGTACAGGCCGGGCGCCACGAACAGCCAGATCTGGATGGAGATGATCGGAAATGACAGGAACAGCGCGCCGAACATCGCCACCTTCAGGTAGGTGAAGAAGGCTTCGTACAGAGCGGTGAAAATCATGTGCCGGTCCCCGCCCTTTTCGAGCAGGATGTCGGCCAGCGGCTGGGCCAGGAACGTGTAGATGTTCTTGGAGAAATAATAGCAGACGAAGAAGGCGATCAGGAACGCGGCCATCGACCAGATCAGCCGCCGGCGCAGCTCGATCAGATGGTCGAGCAGCGGCATCGGCTTGTCGTCGATGGGATCTTCTTCTTTGGGATCGGCCACTGCGTTCCTGTCGTGCGGTTAGGAGTGATGCGGCGGCGACTTGGCCGCGATCGAGGGGGGCACGAAGGCCGGCGGCTCGGCCGGGGCCGTCATGGCTTTGGGCGGCAGCAGGTAATCGGGCAGGGCGAAGCCGGGCGGAATGAACGCCGGCGGGGCGTTCTCGGGCTCGGCCCCGGCACCGGCCCCTTCGACGGTATCGACGCCCTCCGGCCGGGTCAGCTCGACGCCGGAATGCGCCTCGATGACCTCCGCCTCGGCGGTGCTGTCCGCCACCGGTTCGCTCGGCGCCGATTGGGTGGGCTCGAGCGGATTGGACGCGAAGGTGCTGCGCAGCGACCCGTCCGGGTCGACCGCGCGTTCCACGGTGCCCTTGAAGTCGAAGTTGCGGATCTGGTTGATGCTGTCGCGCACCTCGTGCAGGTCCGCCTCGCGCACCATCTCATCGACGTGCGTCTGGAATTCGCCGGCCATCCGGCGCGCCTTCTTGATCATCTCCGTGACGGCCTTGATCGCCACCGGGAGATCCTTGGGCCCGATGAAGATCACCGCGACCACAACGACCAGCGCTATTTCAGACCAGGCGAAATCGAACATGCGTGCCAGTTATCTCCGGCCGGCTTGCTAGCATCAAACCCGCGCCGCGGAAACCACCGTAAATGCCGGCGGGCGACGGCGCCGCGGCTGTCAGGCTCAAGCACCGGCTTTGGGTTCCTCGGCGGGCGCCGGTGCATCGGTCTCCGCTGCCGGGGATGTCGCTTCCGCCGTGTCGCCAGAGGCTTCGGGACCATCAGATGCGTCGGATCCGGGAGCCGGCACATTGGAGGCGGGCCCATCGGAGGCAGGCCCATTGGAAGCAGGTTGGGGCATTTCCAGCAGCAGATCCTCCCGCCGCGGCAGGTCCCGCAGGTCCTTCAGGCCGAACTGGGTCAGGAAGCCATCCGTGGTGCCCCACAGGGTCGGCCGTCCCGGGCTTTCCTTGCGCCCTTTCGGGCCGACCAGCCCCGCCTCCAGCAGCTGATCCAGGGTCTGCTGGGCCAGGGATGTGCCGCGGATCTCCTCGATCTCCGGGCGGGTGACCGGTTGGTGATAGGCGATGATGGCGAGGGTCTCCATCGCCACGCGCGGCAGGCGCCGGGGCATGACCACCACCTTGCGCAGCCGCTCCGCGAGGTCCGGGGCGCTGCGGAACTGCACGCCGCCGGCAACTTCCACCAGTTCCACGCCGCGCCCGGCATAGCGCCCGCGCAGCTGCGCCAGCACGCGGTCGGCGTCGGCGTCGTTGGGCAGGACCTGCGACAGGGCACGCGCCGTGACCGGCGCCGCGGAGGCGAACACCATCGCCTCGGCGATTCGCAGCCATTCCTCGGCCATCGCCGCGTCCTCGACCGCCGGCGAAGCTGGTTCCGGCATGGGGTCCGGTGCCGGTTCCGGCAGCGGGTCCGGTGTGACGGCTTCACTCATCCTGTCGCATCCTCATCATCCTCCTGCGGATCCGCCCCTCCGGGGTCGGGCTCCTCGCCGCCGCGGCGCACCAGAATCGGCCCGAAATCCTGTTCCTGGCGCAATTGCACCGCGCCGCCGCGCGCCATCTCCAGGCTGGCCAGCAGGGTGCTGGCCAGCGCCGCCCGGCGTTCCGTCGGATCGGTCAGCGCCTCCGGCAGGAAACTCTCCAGCGTGCTCCAGTCCGGCAGGCTGCCGACCAGCAGGCCCAGCCGGTGCAGCGCTTCCTGCACGGTCCATAGCGTCAACGCGCGCGGCCGATAGATGCGATTGACCCCGGAGCGGCGCAAGGCGGTGAGGTAGCCGCGCATCAGCGACGGCAGATCGACGACCAGGCGCGACCGGTCGATCTCGGCGAATTCCTCGGGCGCCCCGCGCGCGAACACATCGTGGCCGAGCTGGCTGCGGACGTTGAGCCAGGCGGCGGCGGTGCGCATCGCCTGCAGGTCACGCAGGCGCGAGGCCAGGGTCTCCGCCGCGAGTTCGCCCTCCTCGGCCGCCCCGGTGCCCGCCGGCAGCAGCAGGCGCGATTTCAGCCAGGCCAGCCAGGCCGCCATCACCAGCCAGTCGGCGGCAAGCTCCAGCCGGACCCGGCGCGCGCCCTCGATCACCGCCAGGAACTGGTCGACCACCGACAGGATGGAGATCCGCGCCAGGTCCAGCTTCTGCTCGCCCGTGATCGTGTAGGCGCCGTTCGCGGGGTCCACCTTCTGCCCGCGCGCAAGGTCGAGCAGCAGATCGAGCGGCCCCTCGAACCCCTCCAGCCGCAATACCAGGTTTTCGGGGGCGAGGTTGGCGGGTGACTCTGCCGGGGCTGCGGCCAGCGTTTCAGATGGAGTGGGCATCGCTGCTGGCCACATCATGCCCGGCGAGCATGAAGATCACCCGCATGGCCCAGGGAATCGCGACGTTGAACGCATCGCCCACCGGATTGAAGTCGATGCCGAACTCGGCCATCAGCCGCGGCAGCAGGAAGACCAGCAGGATCACGATCAGGATGCCGGCCCGCTCCATGCTGCCCCAGGCCCTCGCCATGTTCTCCGGCAGCAGCCCGACGACGATGCGTCCGCCATCCAGCGGCGGGATCGGCAGCAGGTTGAACAGGCCGAGCACCAGATTGGCCAGGATGAAGTATTCCACGAAATAGACGAACGCCTGTCCGGCCACGCCCGGGATGTTGTCGGCCAGATGCAGCGACAGGGCCGCCAGCCAGGCGAGAAAGAAATTCATCGCCGGACCGGCCGCGGCGACCAGCATCATGCCGCGGCGCGGATTGGCGAGCTTCCAGGCGGATACCGGCACCGGCTTGGCCCAGCCGAACAGGAAGGCGATCCGGTGGATGGTCAGCAGCTGGAAGATCATCAGGAAGCCCGGCAGCAGGATCGTGCCCACCCGGTCCACATGCGCCAGCGGGTTGAGCGACAGCCGCCCTGCCCGCTTGGCGGTGTCGTCGCCGAGTGCCCAGGCCGCGTAGCCGTGCGCGGCTTCGTGCAGGGTAATGGCGATGACGGCCGGAATGGCCGCCAGCGCGAACCGCAGAACCATATCCAGCATCAGAGCCGCCCGGCCGCCAGCAAACGGTCCCGTTCGGCCGCCAGCGCCCCCGGGTCCAGCGCCGTGCGCCGGCGCCTGGCCAGCGCGCGCGCCGCCAGCAGGTGCCGCGCGGATTCCGGACGCATTTCCGGACAAACCGCCAGCAGCGCCTCGGTCGGCGCGAACTCGCCGGAGCAGTACAGCGCGATGTCGCAGCCGGCCGCCAGCGCCGCCACCGCCCGTTCGGCCGGGGTACCCGTCAAGGCCTGCATCGCCAGATCATCTGTCACCAAAACGCCCCTGAACCCCATCCTGCCGCGAATGACCGACCCGATGACATCCCTCGACAAGGTCGCCGGACGCGACGGGTCCAGCCCGGTATAGAGGATATGGGCGGTCATCGCCCAGGGCAGGTCCATATTCAAGCCGAAGGCGAGAATATCGGCGTCCAGATCGTTCGCGTCCACCAGCGGCAAGGCCAGATGACTGTCCACCCGCGCCCGGCCGTGACCTGGGGCGTGCTTGCCGACCGGCTGCACCCCGGCGGCGAGCAATCCCGCCGCCCACGCCCGGCCGAGCCGGCCGACCGCGACGGAGTCCGGACCGAAGGAACGGTCGCCGATCACGTCATGCGCGCCAGGAAAAGCGAGGTCGAGCACCGGCGCGCAGACCACGTCGAACCCGCCGGACGCGCAATCCGCGCCGATAAGGGCACCGGTGATCCAGGCCGCCCGCAGGCCGGCTTGGGTATTTCGGCCGAACAGCTTGCCCAGTTCTGCGGCCGGCGGATGCGCGCGCCAGTGCGGCGGCCGCAGCCGGGCGACCCGGCCGCCCTCCTGGTCCACCAGGATCACCGCGCCCGGCGGCAACGCGCCGCGCAGCTCCGCGGTCAGCAGGCGAAGCTGGCCCGGGTCGGCGACATTGCGGCCGAACAGGATGACCCCGGCCGGGCGGTGCCGGCGCAGCAGCGCGGCCTCGGCCGGCGCCAGACGGGGGCCGGCGATCCCGACAATGGCAGCCTTCATGCGGAAAGCGACTTCAGGGAAAGGGGAGCGCTCAGAAACTGGCGATCGAGCACGACGCACCCTTGGTGCGTGCCCGCTCGCAGAAGCTGATCGCCTGCGCCATGTCGGCGAATCCGCCGGTGCGGACCCGCCAGTACACCTTCCCTTCGCGTTCGGTCTTCGAGAAGCTCGGCTGACGGCCGCCGAACAGATCCGGGTAGCGCTTGGCCAGGTTCGTCCACTCCGCCCGCGCCGACTCCTCGCTTCCAAGCGCGGCGAGTTGCACCAGCGTGCCCTTCACGGCCGCCGGATGGCTGTCCGCCTTCTGGGTCTCTGGCTTCGGGGTCTCCGTCTTCTGGTTCCGGGCCTGCGGTGCGGCAGGGGCGGGCGGCTGCGCCACCGCGGACCGCTTATCCGGAAGCGCCGATATGGGCGGATGCGCTTCCACGGCTGGTCCGGCGGCCGGCTGGCCGCCAGAGGAAGGAACGGCTGTCGCCAGGTTCACCGGCTGCGCGGCCGGTGCCGGCGCGTTCTCACGCGCCCGCAACACGTTGAGCTCCGGCACTTCCGCCGGGGGGCCAAGCCGGCTGTTGGCCGGCTCGGAATCGCCGGACATGATCTCGTCGTTGGTTCCGCCGATCTGCAAACCGCCAGGGTTCTCGGGTTTCACCCGGATCGGCCGGCTGTCGGCCTGGATCACCGGTACCACGGCATTGCGATGGCCCATCGCGCTCCAGAGCCCGATGCCAAGCACCACCACTCCGCTGACGCCGGCGGCGATCAGGGCCAGCCGCTTGCTGGCCGGGTCCATCCCGCGTCCGCGCCGCGAGCGTTCCGGCACCCGCCAGGAGCCGTTGCCCATGTCCTCGTCGTTCATACCGGCATCATCGTGGCGCATGAAACACTCCCCCGCCGCCCGGCAACGGGAACCCCCCGCCGCTAGCGCATTTCCTCCACCGGGTTCACACCCATCACCGCCAGACCGGACCGAATGACCACCGCCGTTGCCGCCACCAGCGCGAGCCGCGCAAGGCTTTCCGCGGGGTTGTCCGACTGCAGGAAGCGGAGCGTGGCATCGTCCCGTCCCCGGTTCCATAGCATATGAAAATCGGCCGCCAAGTCATAGAGGAAAAACGCGATTCGGTGCGGCTCGCGCGCCAGGGCGGCCCCCTCCACGGTGCGCGGCCAGGCGGCGATGCGCCGGATCAGCGCCATGTCCGATTCGGCCGTCAGCCCCTCCAGCGTGGCTCCGGCCAGGGCCGCGTCGCTGATGTCGGCGGCGGGGAACATCTCCGCCGCGCCGCGCAGCACCGACCGGCAGCGGGCATGCGCGTACTGCACGTAGAACACCGGGTTTTCCCTTGTCTGCGCCACCACCTGGTCCAGGTCGAACTCCATCTGCGCGTCCGATTTGCGCGTCAGC
Source organism: uncultured Alphaproteobacteria bacterium (assembly GCA_963839645.1). Lineage (GTDB taxonomy): Bacteria > Pseudomonadota > Alphaproteobacteria > Acetobacterales > Acetobacteraceae > PALSA-911. The sequence goes on from CAWIVZ010000009.1 coordinate 460,060, forward strand.
ATGGTGAAGCGGACGGCATCCGCGCCGACTTCCTCGATCAGATCGCGCAGGGTGACGAAACTGCCCGCGCGTTTGGACATGCGCACCGGCTGGCCGCCGCGCAGGATGTGCACGATCTGGCACAGCACCACTTCCAGCGACGCCTGGCCGCCCGATACCGCCTTCACGGCCGCCTTCATGCGCGACACGTAGCCGCCGTGATCGGCGCCCCAGACGTCGATCAGGGTGGGGAAGCCACGCGTGATCTTGTCTGCGTGGTAGGCGATGTCGTTGGCGAAATACGTGTTGGAGCCATCGGATTTACGCAGCGGCCGGTCGACGTCGTCGCCGAACTGCGTGGCGCGGAACAGCGTCTGCTCGCGCGGCTCCCAATCGTCGGGCGTCTTGCCCTTCGGCGGCTCCAGCACGCCCTGATAGACCAGCCCGTCGGCTTCCAGCCGGCCGATCACGGTGTCGACGACGCCGGAGGCGACCAGGGCACGCTCGCTGGAGAACACCGCCGGCTCGACCCCGAGCAGCTTCAGGTCCTCGCGGACCTGGCGCATCATTTCCGAGATGGTGAAGTCGCGGACGGTATCGACCCACAGATCCGGCGCCGCGATGCGCCCGCCATCGGCGGCCAGTTCGCTGCCGTAGGTGGCGGCCAGCGCCTCGCCGACCGGGATCAGGTATTCGCCGCGATATTGCAGGCCGCCGGGCACCTCCTCGGAGAAGGCCTCCTCGGTGAGGTCGGTCCCGATCGTCTGCAGGTAGCGCCAATAGGCGGCCCAGGCGAGCGCCGTGACCTGATTGCCGGCGTCGTTGATGTCGTACTCCTTGGTGACGGCGAACCCGGTCTTGGCGAGCAGGTTGGCCATCACGTCGCCGACAACCGCCCCCCGGCAATGGCCGATATGCATCGGGCCGGTCGGATTGGCGGAGACATACTCGACATTGACATGATGGCCGGCGCCCGTCGTCGACGCGCCGAAGGCGATGCCCCGGCGCAGCACCACCGGCAGGATCGCCTGCAACACGCCGGGATGCAGGCGCAGATTCACAAAACCCGGACCGGCCGCCTCGGCCAGCGCCACTTCCGGCAGGGCGGCGAGCCTTTCCACCAGCGAAGCGGCCAGTTTCGCCGGCGGCTGGCGCGCGGGCTTTGCCGCCACCAGGGCCGCATTGGTCGCCATGTCGCCATGCGCGGGATCGCGCGTCGGCGTCAGTTCGACCTTTGCAGCGGCCTCCGCCGGCAGGTCCGGCACGATCTCGCGCAGGGCGGCCAGCACCAGTTCGCGCATGCGCGCAAAGATATCGTCGTTCATGTATGCAGGTCTTTCAGGGGGCAGGCCTTTCAGCCAGGAATGGACAGATCGGTCAGCCGGCGATGCTCGTCCATCGCATAACGGTCGGTCATGCCGGCGATATAGTCGCAAACCGTGCCGGCCGCGCGGGGCGTGGTCGCCTCCCCGGCCCGGGCGCGCCAGTCGTCCGGCAGCAGCGAGGGATCGGCATGCAGGATGCGGAACAGCTCGTCGGTCAGGATGCGCGCCTTGGCCGACATCCGGTTCACCCGCCAGTGGCGGTACATCCGCGCGTACAGGAAATCCTTGATCACCCGGTTGGCCTCGGCGAAGCGCGGGCTGAAGGCCACCACCGGCTGCCTGGAGCGGCGCACCGCCTGGGCATCCGCCGGCGCGAGCTTCGCCACCCGGCGGCGCGTCTCTTCCAGCAGGTCGTTCACCATCGCGTCGATCACCCGGCGGATCGTCTCGTGGCGCAGGCGCGGCGGCGGCACGTCCAGGCTGGACCGCCGCGCCTCGACCAGGGCCTCGCCGACGATCGGCAGATGGGCGATCTCGTCGGGGCCGAACAGCCCCGCCCGCAGGCCGTCGTCCAGGTCGTGCGAGTGGTAGGCGATATCGTCCGACATCGCCGCCACCTGCGCCTCCATGCCGGCATGGGTGGTCAGTTCGAGCTTGTGACGATGGTCGTATTCGGCGATGTAGGGCGGCGGGGAGCGTAGCGGGCCGTTGTGCTTGGCCAGACCCTCCAGGGTCTCCCAGGTCAGGTTCAGGCCGTCGAACGCGGCGTAGCGGCTTTCCAGCATCGTCACCACACGCAGCGACTGGGCATTGTGGTCGAACACCCCGAACGGCTTCATGGCGGCGTTCAGCGCATCCTCCCCGGCATGGCCGAACGGCGGATGGCCGAGGTCGTGCGCCAGGGCCAGCGCCTCGGCCAAATCCTCGTCCAGATCGAGCTGGCGGGCGATGGAGCGGGCGATCTGCGCGACTTCCAGGCTGTGCGTCAGCCGCGTGCGGAAGAAATCGCCCTCGTGGTTGACGAAGACCTGGGTTTTGTACTGCAGCTTGCGGAAGGCGGAACTGTGCACGATCCGGTCACGGTCGCGCTGCCACGGGGAACGCGTGGGGCTTTCAGGTTCGGGATGCAGCCTGCCGCGACTGGTCGCGGCCTGCACGGCATAGGGCGCACGGGTCATGCGCGGGGCTTATACCGGTTCGGCGGATCACGAAAGGCCGGAGAGTGCAGGGAAGCAGGGCCAGGGGCACTGCCCCTGGCCTTCTTCTCCTTCGCCCGATGGCCCTGCCCGCCGTTCCGACCGGGTCAGGCCCATTTCCTTGGCGATGATTGCCAGCATCATCTCATCGGCGCCGCCACCGATCGAGCCAAGCCGGTAATCACGGAGCGCGCGGGAAGCCGGGTTTTCCCAGGTGTAGCCCATGCCGCCCTGGAACTGGACGCACCAATCGGCGATCTCGCGACCCACGCGCGCGGCCTTCAGCTTGGCCATGGAGGCCAGCTCGGTGACGTTCTCGCCGGCGACATAGGCCTCCGTCGCCAGGTAGACGAGGCCGCGCACCGCTTCCAGCTCGGTCTTCAGTTCCGCCAGCTTGAACTGGATGAACTGGTTGCGCAGCAACGGGCCGCCGAAGGCCTGGCGGGTGCGGAGGTATTCGACCGTGTAGTCGATCAGCTTGATCGCGCCGAGCCGGCGGGCGGCGGCGGACAGGCGTTCCTCCTGGAACTGCTGCATCTGGTAGATGAAGCCCTGGCCTTCCTCGCCGATGCGGTTCGTCTGCGGCACGCGCACATTGTCAAAGAAGATCTGCGCCGTGTCGGAGCTCCACATGCCGAGCTTCTTGATCTTGCGCATCTCGATGCCCGGGCGGAGCCTGCCGCCCTCGCGCAGCTTCACGATGATCAGCGACTTGTTGCGATGAACCGACCCATCCGACGTGTTCGCCAGCAGGCAGATCCAGTCCGCCTGCAGGGCGTTGGTGATCCACATCTTGGTGCCGTCGATCACGTAGTCGCCGCCATCGCGGCGTGCCCGCGTCTTGATGGAGGCGACATCCGAGCCGCTGCCCGGTTCGGACACGCCGATGGCGGCCACCGTCTCCCCGGCGATGGCCGGTGCGAGGTAGTCTCGCCGCAGCGCGTCCGAGCCGTGCCGGGCAAGCGCCGGCGTGGCCATGTCGGTCTGCACCGTGATCGCCATGCCGATGCCGCCGGCCGGCACCTCGCCCAGCGCCTCGTTGGCGGCGACGGCGTAGGAATAATCGAGGCCGAGGCCGCCATATTCGGGCGGCCGGGTGATGCCGAGAAAGCCTGCCTGGCCCAGCTTGCGGAACAGTTCATGCGCGGGGAATGCCTCCGCTTCCTCCCACGCATCGGCGTAGGGGGTGATCTCGGCGGCGATGAAGCGGCGCACGCTTTCCATGAGCTGGCGATGGGTGTCGGTGTAGAGCACGCGTGGATCCTTCTGGTTGGCCTTCTTGTTGGCCTTCTTGTTGGCCTTCTTTGTTCGGATGCGGAACCGAGGCCGGAAAGCTAGTCCTCGAGCAGCGCCACGGCGCGGATCGGGCTGCCGGTGCCGCCGCGGATCTTCAGGGGGAAGCCGATGAAACGAAACCGGCCCTTGCCGACCAGCTGCTCCAGGTTGCAGAGACCTTCCATGTGAGTGAAGCCCATGTCGCGGCAGACATGGTGCACCTCGAAATTGCTGCGCCCGGGTCGGCCGGGGCTGGCGGCCTCCACGCCGAACATCTTGATCCCCTTGCGGCCGAGCCAGGTGGCGGATTCCTTGGTCAGGCCGGGAAAATCGGTGATGAAGGCCTCGGTGCCGATGGTCCGGTTGTAGAAGTTCATGTGCAGCAGGACCGTGTCGCCGGGCTGGATGGTGACGCCGGCGGCCCGCTCGGCGGCTTCGAGGTCGGCGATCGAGATGTCGCTCTTGAGCGGCTTGTGCGACAGGTCGAGGCAGACCGCCTCGGTGTAGAAATCCTCGAGCGGCATGTCGGCGATCGATTTCGCGCCGGGCCGCTCGTCGAAATGCACGGGGGCGTCGACATGGGTGCCGGAATGGTCGCCCATGTTGAGCGACAGCACCTTCGAGGAGAAGGTGTAGCCGTCCTCCACCCGTTTCTCGTCGTGGCCGGTGAACTCCGAGAGGATCACCATCGGGTGGTTCGGCAGGCGCTGCATCTTGTGGTGAATGTCGCGGCTGAGATCGATCAGTTTCATGCGTGCCCTCCCTGTCCGCGCGGACGATACACGGAAAACGATCCGGCGAAATCGCCAGGTTCATTTCCGTGGGCTTGATCGGCGCTTATATTTCTGTAAAACTGGAAATATGAAATTGTCCGACGCCGCCATCGCCTTCGGGGCGCTCTCGCAGGAAACCCGGCTCGACCTGATGCGCCTGCTCATCACGGAGGGCGCAAGTGGCCTGCCCGCGGGGGAGATTGGCGCGCGGCTGGGAGTGCCGGCCTCGACGCTGTCGTTTCATCTGGCGGCGCTGGAACGCGCCGGCCTGACCCAGTCCACCCGCCAGGGCCGTCAGATCGTCCATGCCGTTCGCATCGCCGGCCTGCGCGGCCTGCTCGGGTTCGTGACCGAGACCTGCTGCGGCGGCCGGCCCGAGCTGTGCGGCGATCTGGCGCGGCTGCTGCCCCCCAGCCCAATGAGGACGCGAGAATGACCCCGGCCTTCAACGTGCTGTTCCTGTGCACGCACAACTCCGCCCGCTCGATCATGGCCGAAGCGATCCTGAACCAGCTCGGCGGCGGCCGCTTCCACGCCTATTCCGCCGGCTCCGCGCCGGTGATGGCGCCCAATCCCGAGGTGATCGCCAAGTTGCGGGCCTTGGGTCACGACACCAGCGGGTTCCGCAGCAAGTCCTGGGACGAATTCACCGGACCGCAGCGCGCCGCGGATGGATTTCGTCATCACGCTCTGCGACATGCTGGAAGAGGGCAGCTTGCCCGGATTTCGGCGCGCTGCCGGTTACCGCCGCCTGGCCGCTGCCTGATCCCGCCAAGTTCACCGGCAGCGCGGTGGAGCGTTCCGCCCTGCTGAACGAGCTGTATGCCGGGCTGAACCGGCGGATCGGGATCTTCGTGTCCCTGCCCTTCGCCTCGCTCGACCGCCTGGCGATCAAGGCGCGGCTGGACGAGATCGGCGGCACCCGTCCGGCTGCCGGCGGGGGGGCGCTGATCATGCGCGTCGGCATCAACGGCATGGGCCGCATCGGGCGGCTGGCGATGCGGGCGGCCATGGGCGGCGTCGCGCGGGGCAGTGACGATCCGCGGGCGGGCAACCGGCTGGACATCGTGCATGTGAACGAGCTGAAGGGCGGCGCGGCGACGACCGCGCATCTGCTGGAATTCGACAGCGTGCACGGCCGCTGGCGCGAGCAGCTTCGGCGCGGAGGACGATCGCGCCCTGTTCGTCGGCAACCGGCGCATCGGCTTCAGCGCCGAGGCCGCGCCGGACGGGGTTGCCTGGGGCGATCTTGGCTGCGACATCGTGCTGGAATGCACCGGCAAGTTCCTGCGCTCCGAGCAGCTCGCGGGGTATTTCGCCCGCGGGGTGAAGCGGGTGATCGTCGCCGCGCCGGTGAAGGAGGCGGCGGCGCTGAATATCGTCGTCGGCGTCAACGATCATCTGTACGATCCCGCCTTGCACCGCCTGCTGACGGCGGCGTCCTGCACCACCAACTGCCTGGCGCCGGTGGTGAAGGTGCTGCAGGAGGCGATCGGCATCCGCCACGGGCAGATCACCACGATCCACGATCCGACCAACACCAACGTGGTGATCGACGCGCCGCACAAGGATCTGCGCCGCGCGCGCTCGGCGATGCTGTCGCTGTCAGCCGACCACGACGGGCAGCGCGACGGCGATCGCGCTGATCTATCCGGAACTGAAGGGCAAGCTGAACGGCCATGCCGTGCGCGCGCCGGTGCTGAATGCCAGCCTGACCGATTGCGTGTTCGAGATGAACGCGGACGGTGAGCGAAGCGGAGGTCAACGAACTGTTCCGCGCCGCGGCGGCCGGACCGCTTGCCGGCATTCTCGGCTTCGAGAGCCGGCCGCTGGTGTCGGCCGACTATGTGAACGATCACGCGCAGCTCGATCGTCGATGGCCCGAGCACCATGGTTACCGACGAGCACGATGCTGAAGGTCTATGCCTGGTACGACAACGAGGTCGGCTATGCCTGCCGCATGGTGGACCTCGCCAACATCGTCATGCGAAAGGGGCGTGTGATGTCCGCGGTCCGCAACTACGCTGTCGTGACGGCCAGCTATTGGAGCTTCACGCTGACCGATGGCGCGCTGCGCATGCTGGTGCTGCTGCATTTCTACAGCCTCGGCTACACGCCGTTCATGCTGGCGTTCCTGTTCCTGCTGTATGAGGCCGCCGGCATCTTCGCCAATCTGGGCGGCGGCTGGCTGGCGGCGCGCTTCGGCATTCCGCGCATGCTGATGACCGGCCTGTCGCTGCAGATCGCCGGCCTGGTCGATGCTGTCCGGCACTCGATCCGGCCTGGAGCGCGGGGGCGTCGGTCGCCTGGGTGGTGGCGGCGCAGGGCGTCGCGGGCGTCGCCAAGGACCTGACCAAGACCGCCTCGAAATCCGCCATCAAGGCGACATCGGACAGGCGGCGCGGGGCAGCTGTTCCGCTGGGTTGCCTGGTTCACCGGATCGAAGAACGCGATGAAGGGCGTGGGCTTTTTCGCCGGCGGCTTGCTGCTGGAGACGGTGGGCTTTCGCGGCGCGCTGTGGCTGATGGCGGCGCTGCTGGCGGCCGTGCTGGCGGGCGTGGCTGTCAGCCTGCCGCGCCAGCTTGGCAAGGCGAAGGCGTCAAAATCCTTCCGCGAACTGTTCGCCAAGACTCGCGCGCATCAATCTGATGGCGGCGGCGCGCGTGTTCCTGTTCGGCTCGCGCGACGTGTGGTTCGTGGTCGGGCTGCCGGTGTTTCTGTACGGCCAGGGCTGGCGCTACATGGAGGTGGCCGGCTTCATCGCCAGCTGGACGATCGGCTACGGCGCTGGTGCAGGCGGTGGCGCCAGCGGTGATCCGGCGCAGCCGCGACGGCCTGTCGCGCGAGGTGCCGGAGGCGCGGCTGTGGGGCGCGGTGCTGACGCGCGATCCCGCTGGTGCTGGCGCTGCTGCTCGGCCACAGCCATGTCGGCGCGGCCGGATCTGGTGATCGTCGCCGGGCTGTGCGTCTTCGGCTTCGCCTTCGCGGTGATTTCGTCGCTGCATTCCTATCTGATCCTGGCCTATGCCGGCTCCGAGAAGGCGGCCGAGGATGTCGGGTTCTACTACGCCGCCAACGCCGCCGGGCGGCTGGTGGGCATCCTGCTGTCCGGCGCGCTGACGCAGGCGGGCGGGCTGGCGGCATGCCTGTGGGGGTCGGCGATCATGCTGGCGCTTTGCCTGGCGGTCACCTTGCTGCTGCCCACGCAAGCCGCGCCGCGGCGCATGCCTGCCTGAGCCGCTTCCCTTCCCTTTTCAGCCGGACCGACCATGGAACATTCTATCGCCCCCCAGCGGAAACGCATCGCGCTCGGCCTGTTCGAGCGCTACCTGACGCTGTGGGTGGCGCTGTGCATCGTCGCGGGCATCGCGCTGGGCAGCTGCGTCCCGGCGCCGTTTCACGCGCTCGGGGCGATGAGCGTCGCCAACGTCAATCTGCCGGTCGCCGTGCTGATCTGGCTGATGATCGTGCCGATGCTGCTGCGGGTGGATTTCGGCGCGATCGGCACGGTGGCGACGCATTGGCGCGGCATCCTGGTCACGCTCGGCGATCAACTGGCTGGTCAAGCCGTTCTCCATGGCGCTGCTGGGCTGGATGTTCATTCGCTGGCTGTTCGCCGCCTATCTGCCGGCGGACCAGATCGACAGCTACATCGCCGGGCTGATCCTGCTGGCGGCCGCGCCCTGCACGGCGATGGTGTTCGTCTGGTCGAACCTGTCGGACGGCGAGCCGAACTTCACCCTGAGCCAGGTCGCGCTGAACGACGCGATCATGATCGTCGCCTTCGCGCCGATCGTCGGCTTGCTGCTCGGGCTGTCGGCGATCAGCGTGCCCTGGGACACGCTGTTCCTGTCGGTGGTGCTGTATATCGTGGTGCCGGTGATCGCCGCGCAGGTTTGGCGCCGGGTTCTGCTGGCGCAGGGCGGCGACGCGGCGCTGGCGACGGGTTCTGCGCCGGCTGCATCCGGTTTCGCTGATCGCGCTGCTGGCGACGCTGGTGCTGCTGTTCGGGTTCCAGGGCGAGCAGATCCTGCGCCAGCCGCTGGTGATCCTGCTGCTGGCGGTGCCGATCGTCATCCAGGTGTATTTCAACGCCGGCCTCGCCTATTGGCTCAACCGCAGCTGTGGGTCGGCGCATAATGTCGCCGCCCCTTCCGCCCTGATCGGCGCCAGCAATTTCTTCGAGCTCGCGGTCGCCGCCGCCATCAGCCTGTTCGGCTTTCAGTCGGGCGCGGCGCTGGCGACGGTGGTCGGCGTCCTGGTCGAGGTGCCGGTGATGCTGTCGGTGGTGCGGATCGTGATGGCGACGCGCGGCTGGTACGCGCGCGGCAGCGGCGAGCGGGCGTAGGCGTTGCGGTCGGCGTCGCGGGCCAGGGGTCAGAACCCGGGCAGATCCGGCGGCTCGTAATAGGGGCGATCTCCCAGCGCCTGCAGCCGCGACCAGAACTCCGGCCCGGCGGCCAACCCGGTTTCATTCTTTTCCGCCGCCTGGCGCCAGATGTTCCAGGATGCCGGATGCAGGCGGCTGGCCTCGGCCAGGAACCCGGCCGCCTCCGCTTCCCGTCCGTGCCGGCGCAGCCAGATGCCCAGGCGGAAATTGGCGTCGGCCAGGGCGATCTCCGGCGTGATGCGCGGCAGCTTCGCCCTGGCTGCATCCGCGTCCAGCGCGTGCCGCCCGGTGCGAACCCAGTCGCGCACCGCCTGCATATACGCCGTGCGAGCCGCCAGCCGGGCCGCCTGGTCCTCGGCCGCCATCGTGCGGGTCTTCAGGTCCATGCGGCGGAAATGGTCGGTCGATCCGGCCACCTCCGGCGGGCGGACGATGCGCCCGGCCTCATCGATCCAGACGCATTGCGGCACGTTGACCATGCCATACAGCGCGGCCACCCGATGATCGACGTCGATCAGGTTCCAGTAAGTGGTGTTGGCCTGCTCGATCCAGGGACGGGCCTGTTCCGCGCCAAGGCTTTCCTCGGCGACGGCGACGATGGCGAAGTTCTCGGTCTTCAGACTGTCGGACAGTTCCTGCCACACGGACAGGTCAAGGCGACAGCCTCACCAGGAAGCCCAGGTCGTCAGGAACACCTTCTTGCCGCGCAGATCGGACAGCCGGTGCGGCACACCGGCGAGATCAGGCAGGGTAAAATCAGGTGCTTCCAGACCGGCCAGAGCACCGGCCCGGCTTTCGGCGGCGGTGCCGAGCACCCAGACGCTGCCAGCCTGGTCGGACAGCACGGGATGGCCGAGCGTCTGCCAGAAGGCGGCGAGGTCGATCTTGCCGTCGCGCCGCGCATCCGCCGCAAGCGGGACGCAAAGTTCGTCCCGGCACATGCCCTCGGGTTTCAGGGTCCAGCCGGAAACCCGCTCGGCATCGGCCGGCGATACACGCAGGCCCTCCGCGGCTGGAACCGTGAACTCACCCCAATCCGTCAAGATTTCCGCCATGGACCGCTCCCGCGTTTCGGATGGCCAACGCTATCACGATCCGTGCGGTGCCCGGCAAGTTTGTATTGGCACCGGCGGCCAGAAACGAATTTGCCGTGCACCCGGAGGTGCACGGCAAATCACGCGGCGATTATGGATGGGAGGGGTGGGTAGCCGGCGCCTACAGCGCCAGCTTGAACCAGCCGCCGATCGTGCCGACCAGGCCCTTGCGGAAGAACAGCACGCACAGCATGAAGATCGCGCCCTGGGTCACGGTCACCCAGGCGCCGAACTGCGCGAGGTAGTTCTCCATCGCGGTGACCACCAGCGCGCCGACCACCGGCCCGAAGATCGTGCCTAGGCCGCCCAGCAGGGTCATCAGCACGACCTCGCCGGACATCGAGTAATGCACGTCGGTCAGCGTCGCGATGCCGAACACCAGCGCCTTGGTGCCGCCGGCGATGCCGGCCAGCGTGGTGGAGAGCACGAAGGCGATCAGCTTGTAGTCGTCCGTGCGGTAGCCGAGCGAGGTGGCGCGCGGCTCGTTTTCGCGGATCGCCTTCAGCACCTGGCCGAACGGCGAATGCACGATGCGGTGGATGAGCAGGAAGCCGGCGAGGAACACGAACCCGACCACCCAGTAGATCGCCATGTCGTTGTCGAGCGGGATCATGCCGAACAGCCGCCCGCGGGGAACCTGCTGGATGCCGTCCTCGCCGCCGGTGAACGGCGCCTGCAGGCAGAAGAAGTAAACCATCTGCGCCAGCGCCAGGGTGATCATGGCGAAGTAGAGGCCCTGCCGGCGGATCGCCAGCCAGCCCAGGACGAGACCCAGAGAGCCGCCCATCAGGCCGCCCAGCAAGATCGCGACCTCGGCCGAGACGCCCCATTGCTTCACCGCCCAGGCGGCGAAATAGCTGCCCATGCCGAAGAACGCGGCATGGCCGAAGGACAGCAGGCCGACATAGCCGATCAACAGGTTGAAGGCGCAGGCGAACAGCGCGAAGCACAGCACCTTCATCAGGAAGACGGGGTACAGAACGAACGGGCACGAGCACCACCAGCGCGACCATCAGCAGAAAGGCGATGGCCTGCGTGCGCGAGAAACCGAGCATATCAGGCGGCCTTTCCGAACAGTCCGCGCGGCCTGGCCAGCAGCACGATCACCATCACGACGAACACCACGGTGGCCGAAGCCTGCGGATAGAAAACCTTGGTCAGACCCTCGACGATACCGAGGCCGAAGCCGGTGACGATCGAGCCCATGATCGAGCCCATGCCGCCGATCACCACGACGGCGAACACGGTATTGATGAAGTTCGACCCCATGTTCGGGTTCACCGAATAGATCGGCGCCGCCAGCACGCCGGCGAAGGCGGCCAGCGCCACGCCGCCGGCATAGGTAAGCGTGATCAGCCGCGGCACGTTCACGCCGAACGCCTGCACCAGCGGCGCGTTCTCGGTGGCGGCGCGCAGGGTGGCGCCGAGCGAGGTCTTCTCGATGATCGCCCAGGTGGCGAAGCAGACCACCACCGCGGCAAGCACCACCCAGCCGCGGTAGTTCGGCATGTACATGAAGCCGAGATTGGTCGCGCCCTGCAGAACGCCTCCGGAATGCGGTAGGGCATGCCGGAGCTGCCATAGGCATTGCGGAACAGCCCTTCCATCACCAGCGCCAGGCCGAAGGTCAGCAGCAGGCCGTAGAGGTGATCGAGCTTGTACAGGCGGCTGATCACGGTCTTTTCCAGCAGCAGGCCGAAGGCGCCGACGATCAGCGGCGACAGGATCGAGCGCCGGAAAGTAGCCGATGCCCAGATATTCAAGCAGCATCCAGGACACGAAGGCACCCATCATGAACAGCGCGCCATGGGCGAAGTTGATGATGTTGAGCATGCCGAAGATGACCGCGAGGCCGAGCGATAGCATCGCATAGAAGGCACCGTTGATCAGGCCCGAGCAGCAGCTGGCCGAACAGCAACGGACCTGGAATGCCGAAGATCATGAACATGGGGAACGGGATCCGGTCGGAGTTGCAGGACGAGGCGGCGTCAGGTCTTTATGAAGGAGCAATGGCCTTCCGCCAGCGGACGATAGGCCTGGTCGCCGGGCGTGGTCGCGACCAGCTTGTAGTAGTCCCATGGTCCCTTGCTCTCGGCGGGCTTCTTGACCTCGAACAGATAGGCCGGAACCAGATTGCGGCCGTCCTCGCGGATCGTGGTCTTGCCGAAGCAATCGTCCTCGACCGGCATCTTCTTCATCCGGTTGATCGTGGCGACGCCGTCCTTTTTGGCCTCGGCCGCGCCCATGTCGGCGGCGGTCTTCAGGTAATGCAGGGTGGCGGAATAGCAGCCGGCATGGATCATGTTCGGCCAGTTCTTCGGCGTCTTCGGCTTGATCCGGTCGGTGAACGCCCGGGTGCGGTCGTTCAGGTCCCAGTAGAAGCTTTCCGTCAGGTGCAGTCCCTGCGCCACGTCCAGCCCGAGCGCGTGCACGTCGGTGATGAACATCAGCAGCGCGGCGAGCTTCATCGACTTGTTGATGCCGAACTCATTGGCCTGCTTGATGCTGTTCACGGTATCCGCGCCGGCATTGCACAGGCCGAGCACCTTGGCGCCCGCTGGCCTGCGCCTGCACCAGGAACGAGGAGAAGTCGGTGGTGCCCGGGAACGGGTAGTCGGCCGAGCCCAGCACCTTGCCGCCATTGGCGGTCACCAGCGCCGTGGTGTCGCCTGTAAGCTGCTTGCCGAAGGCATAGTCGGCGGTGAGGAAGTACCAGCTGTCGCCGCCGGCCTTCACCATCGCGCCGCCGGTGGACTTCGCCAGCATGTAGGTGTCGTAGACCCAGTGAATGAAGTTCGGCGAGCACTGCGCGCCGGTCAGCGCCGCGGAAGCGGCGCCGACGTTCAGGTACACCTTGTTCTTCTCCCGCACGACCGACTGCAGGGCCAGCGCGACGGAGGAAGTGGGCACGTCCAGCAGCACGTCCACGCCATCGCGGTCGAACCACTGGCGGGCGATGCTCACGGCCAGGTCCGGCTTGTTCTGGTGATCGGCGGAGATGATCTCGACGTTGAAGCCCTTCGCGGCCGGGCCGAATTCTTCCACGGCCTGCTTGGCGCAGATGACCGATGTCAGGCCGCCGGTGTCCTGGTAGGGGCCTGACTGGTCGTTGAGCACGCCGATCTTGAGCGTGGGAAGGGCTTGGGCGCGGGCGCGCGGCAACACGCCGGTGGCGACGGTTGCGGCTGCGGCGGTGCCGAGAATTGCGCGGCGGCTGATGGTCATAGCGGATGGTCCTTTATCGCTAGTTCAGAAGGGTACGGCGGCCGGTCGTGCACGTTGCCGGCCGTCCCGAAGCCGGGCTTCAGACGCCGAGATACTCGTGCAGCTTGTCCATGTTGGCTTCGAGCTGATGGTTCGGGATCATATCGATCACCTTGCCGTGCTCCATCACGTAGTGCCGGTCCGCGACCGTGGCCGCGAAACGGAAATTCTGTTCGACCAGCAGCACCGTGAAGCCGCGTGACTTGATCTCGCGGATGGTGCGGCCGATCTGCTGCACGATCACCGGCGCGAGGCCTTCGGTGGGTTCGTCCAGCAGCAACATCTTGGCGCCGGTGCGCAGGATGCGCGCGATCGCCAGCATCTGCTGCTCGCCGCCCGAGAGCTTGGTGCCCTGGGAGGTGTTGGCGCGTTCCTTCAGGTTGGGAAACAGGGTGAAGATCTCGTCGATCGTCAGCCCGCCGGGAGCGACGACGGGCGGCAGCATCAGGTTCTCGGTCACCGACAGGGAACCGAAGATGCCGCGTTCCTCCGGGCAGATGGCGATGCCGGCGCGGGCGATCATGTTGGACTGCATGCCGATCGTCTCGCCGCCGCGGAAGCGGATGCTGCCCTCGCGACGCGGCACCAGGCCCATGATCGACTTCATGGTGGTGGTCTTGCCGGCGCCGTTGCGGCCGAGCAGCGTCACCACCTCGCCCTCGCGCACCTCGAAATCCACCCCGTGCAGGATGTGGCTCTCGCCGTACCAGGAGTTCAGGTCTTTGACTTCAAGCATGTTCGGAACCCAGATAGGCGGCGATGACCGCGGGATTGGCCGATACGGTGGCGTAGTCCCCCTCGGCCAGCACGCTGCCGCGCGTCAGCACGGTGATGGTGTCGCAAAGGCCTTCCACAACCGACAGGTTGTGCTCGACCATCAGGATGGTGCGGCCCGCGCGGATGCGCCTGATCAGTTCCACGATGCGGTCGACGTCCTCGTGCGCCATGCCGGCGGTGGGCTCGTCGAGCAGCATCATTTCCGGTTCCAGCGCCAGCGTCGTCGCGATCTCGAGCGCGCGCTTGCGGCCGTAGGACAGTTCACCCGCGGCGGTTTCGGCATAGCCGGTCAGGCCGACGTCGAACAGCAATTCCCGGGCGCGATCGTCGTAGCGGCTCAGCACCGCCTCCGAACGCCAGAAATCGAACGAGGCGCCGCGCGCGCGCTGCAACGCCAGGCGCACGTTCTCGAGCGCGGTCAGGTGCGGAAACACCGCCGAGATCTGGAAGCTGCGCACCAGGCCAAGCCGGGCGACCTGCGCCGGCTTCATGCCGGTGATGTCGCGCCCCTTGAACTTGATGCTGCCCCGCGTCGGTTGCAGGAACTTCGTGAGCATGTTGAAGCACGTGGTCTTTCCGGCACCGTTCGGCCCGATAAGGGCATGAATGGTCCCGGTCTGCACACGTAGCGCAACCTCGTTTACTGCGACAAAGCCTTGGAACTCACGGGTCAGACCCGTGGTTTCCAGGATGATATCTGCCACCCCGGACGCCCCCTTTTTTGAATGAGCCCGCTGAGTTGCATATCGCGCCAACGAGCGCAAGATTGCGACGCATGTTTATGGCGCAATATTATTGCCCGCGGCGATACGAAATCGAGACAGAAGGTCAAAATATCCGCATGGAACGCTTCGAATGAGACTGCGCAGCCCCCTGTTCGCACCCGGCAATTCCGCGCGAAAGATCGAGAAGGCCGTCGCCTCGGCGGCCGATGCGGTGATCATCGACCTCGAGGACAGCGTGGCTGCCTCGGCCAAGGAAGCCACTCGCCCCATGGCCGCCGCCGCGGTGCGGGCCAATCGCGGCCGCGACATCATCGTGCGGGTCAATCCGCGCAGCACGCCCTGGTATCTGGGGGATCTGGCGGCGGTGATCCCGTCCGGCCCGGACGCGATCCTGCTGCCGAAATGCACCGGTGCCGAGGATCTGCGGGCGCTGGATCACCACATGGAAGTGTTGGAGGTGGCGTCGGGGTTTGAGGTCGGCAGCATCAAGGTGATCGCGCTGGTGACGGAAACCGCGCCGTCGCTGTTCACCCTGGGCGAGTATCGCGGCGTGGCTTCGCGGCTGATCGCGCTTGGATTCGGCGCGGAGGACATATCCGGCGATCTCGGCGTGCCGCCGCGCCGGGCGGATGGGGCGTTTCCGGCGCCGATCGCCGCGGCGCGGGCGGCGACGCTGGCGGCGGCGGGCGCTGCGGGAATCGTGGCGCTGGATACGCCCTGGACCGATTTCCGCGATCCCGCGGGCCTGCGCGCGGACGCCGAGAACGCGGTGGCCGATGGGTTCGTGGGCAAGTTCCTGATCCACCCCGACCAGATCGGGATCACCAACGAGGTGTTCAGCCCCTCGGCCGAACAGGTGGCGTGGGCGGTGAAGGTGCGCGACGCGTTCGCCCGCAATCCCGATTCGGGGGTGTTCGCGCTGGACGGCAAGATGATCGACCGGCCGCATTTCCGGCTGGCGAACCGTATCCTGGCCGCGGCCGGAATCGGAGAGGGCTAGGCCGGGACGAAGCCGATCGGGCCCCGGTTTCGTAAAGCTCAGGTAAAGTTCACGCGGCCACGTCCGGCAGCCTATATACAGCCGCGATGACTTTCCGTTCCGTCCCGGCCCCGCACGCCCGCCTGCCGCAGCCTTCCGCATGGCGCCGCCGGGCGGGCAGAGTGGCGGGATCGGGCCTGGTTGCCTTGCTGGCGCTGACCGCCTGCGATCCCGGCCCGATGGAACGCACGCCGGCGACCGATGTGCCCGGGGATTGGCGCACCCTGCCGGCCGCCACGCAGCCGGTATGGCCGGGCGACGGCTGGTGGCGGGGCTTCAACTCGCCGGATCTGGACCAGCTGATCGCCGAGGCGGAAGCGAGCAATTTCAGCATCGCCGCCGCCGTCGCCCGCATCCGCCAGGCCGACGCGCAGTTGCGCATCGCCGGGGCGCCGCTGCTGCCGAGCGTCGGCGCCACCGCCAATGCCAGCTGGCAGCAGGTCAAGCGCAGCAGCTTCAGCTTCGGCGGGCAGAACACCGGTGGCCAGCCCTACACCGACATCCGTGCCTACAGCGTGGGCCTGAACGCGTCCTACGAGTTCGATTTCTGGGGCAAGATCCAGGCCCAGCAGCAGGCGGCGGCCGATACGGCGCTGTTCAGCCGGTTCGACCGCGACACCGTGGCGCTCGGTGTGGTGACCAGCGTCGCCAATAGCTGGTTCACCGCGCTCGGCGCCAACGACCGGGTGCGCACGGCGGAGGACAATCTGGCCACTTCCGGGAAGGTCCTGGCGGCGTTTCAGGCCCGGATGGAGGTCGGCACCGCCACGGCGCTGGATGTCTCCCAGCAGGCGGCGCTGGTGGCCGGCATCCGCAGCTCGATCCCGGCGCTGCGCAACCAGCGCGACCAGGCGGTGATCGCCCTCGGCATCCTCACCGGCAAGCCGCCGGTGGCGGTCACGGTCAAGCCGGGGACGCTGGACACGCTGGCGCTGCCGGAGCTGTCGCCGGGCCTGCCGGTGGACCTGCTGGCGCGCCGGCCGGACGTGGCGGCGGCGGAGGCGCAGCTGGCGGCGGCCGGGGCCAATGTGGCGGCGGCGCGGGCGGCGTTCTTTCCGTCGGTGCAGATGAGCCTGTCCGGCACCTTCCAGAGCGCCGCGATCGGCTCGCTGTTCGGCCCCGGCGCGGCGCTTGCCAGCCTGGCCGGTGGCGTGACGCAGCCGATCTTCGATGCCGGCGCGCTGCGCGGCCAGCTGGAGCAGGCGAAGGGCCGGCAGGACGAACTGCTGGCGAACTATCGCAACGCCATCCTTCAGGCCTTCACCGACGTGGATAACGCGCTGACCGCCTATCAGTACGCCACCGAGCAAGAAAAGCTGCAAATCCAAACAGTTGCGAACGCACGTCGATCCGCCGACATCGCCCGCGCGCAACAGATCGCCGGCACGGTCGACATCCTGACGGTGCTGAACCTGCAGACCACGCTGTTCAACGCGCAGGATAATCTGGTGCAGGCGCGGCTGGCGCGGGTGCAGGCGCTGCTGTCGGTCTACAAGGCGCTGGGCGGCGGGTGGAGCGGCGCGGACATCAACCCCCCGGCGCTGGTGCCCGGCCGCTTCGAAGGCGGCGTGGCCCTGCCGGTGGGAGACAACTTGCGATGAGCCATTGGCAGCGGACACCCGTGGCCCGATATCTCCGCGAGAGGAGCCCGATCGCATGGATGCATTGACCGGCCCGACCCTTCGCGAGCCGCCGGCACCGGATGCCGCGGCGAAGCCGCGCCAGAAGTCCCGCCTGAAATCCCGCTGGGGGGGCAGGCTGGGCATGCTGCTGCTGTCGCTGCTGGTGATCGGCGGCGTCGGCGCCACGTTCTGGTACCGCTCCACCCCCGGCACCGACGCCGCCCGCGCCAAGGCGCGGGCCGAGGCCATTCCGGTGCTGGCGGCAATGGCGAAGAAGGCGGACGTGCCGATCTACCTGGACGGGCTGGGCACCGTGCAGGCGTTCCAGACCGTGACGGTGAAGCCGCAGGTGGACGGCAAGCTGATCGAAATGCACTTCACCGAGGGCCAGGACGTGAAGGCCGGCGACGTGCTGGCGAAGATCGATCCCACGACCTATCAGGCGGCGCTGGACCAGGCGCTGGGGAAGATGGCGCAGGACCAGGCGACGCTGGCCAATGCCAGGGTCGATCTGGTGCGCTACCAGAAGCTGGCCCTCACCGCCTACACCACCGCGCAGCAGGCCGACACGCAGAAGGCGCTGGTGGCACAGCTGGAGGCGCAGACCCGCCAGGACCAGGCGCAGATCGACAATGCCCGCGCGCAGCTTTCCTACACCACGCTGACCGCGCCGATCGACGGGCGTACCGGCATCCGCCAGGTGGATGCCGGCAACATCGTGCACGCCTCCGATCCCACAGGCATCGTGGTGATCACCACGCTGAAGCCGATTTCGGTGGTCTTCACCCTGCCCCAGCAGGCTTTGCCGCAGGTCGCCCGCGCGATGCGGGAGGGCAAGCCGACGGTGCTCGCGACCAACCAGAACGCCGGTCCGGGCAGGGAGGGAGATGCGCTCGATCGCGGCACGCTGACGGTGCTGGACAATCAGGTGGACCCCGCCACCGGCACGATCAAGCTGAAGGCGACGTTCCCGAACCCGGACCTGAAGCTGTGGCCGGGCGGCTTCGTCGGCGTGCGGCTGCATGTGGACACGGCGCACGACGCCATCACGGTGCCGGACGCCTCGATCCAGCGTGGCCCGCGCGGCAGCTATCTGTATGTGATCGGCGAGGGCGACACCGTGACGCGCCGCGATGTGACGGTGGGGCATGAGGACGCGCAGACCGCCATCATCACCGACGGGCTGAAGGCCGGCGAACGGGTGGTGACCGATGGCGCGTCGCGCCTGAGCGACGGCAGCAAGGTGCGCATCACCGAGCCGGTTCCGGCCCCCGGTGCGGCCCCCAATGCGGCCCCAAATGCGCCCAGTGCCGGCGGACCCACGCCGACCGCAGCTCCCGGTGCCCAGCGCGGGGCCCGGCCGGCGCGGAACTAGTTCGGAGTACAGCCGATCGGCTCGTTCAGCATCTCCAGCCTGTTCATCGCCAGGCCGATCGCCACCTGGCTGCTGGCGATCGCGATCCTGCTCGCGGGCGGGCTGGGCTACCGCTCGCTGCCGCTGTCGGCGCTGCCGCAGGTGGATTTCCCGACCATCCAGGTGACCACGCAGCTGCCCGGCGCCAGCCCGGAGACGGTGGCGCTGCTGATCACCGCCTCGCTGGAGCGCCAGTTCGGCCAGATCCCGGCGCTGGCCACCATGACCTCGCAATCCAGCGAGGGCACCAGCCAGATCACCCTGCAGTTCGCGCTGACCCGCAGCATCGATGCCGCCGCACAGGACGTGCAGGCGGCCATCAACGCCGCCGCCGGTACGCTGCCGCTGACGCTTCCCTATCCGCCCGTGTATGCCAAGGTGAACCCGGCGGACGCGGCGATCCTGACCTTGGCGCTGACCTCCGACAGCCTGCCGATCGACAGGATCAGCGACGCCGCCGACACGCTGCTGCAACCCAAGCTCAGCCAGATCGACGGGGTGGGCAAGGTGACGGTGCAAGGCGGCCTGCGGCCCGCCGTGCGGGTGCGCGTCGATCCCGCGCGGCTCGCCGCCTACGGGCTGTCGATGGAGGATTTGCGCACCGCGGTCGCGGCGGCCAACGCCAACGGCGCCAAGGGCGGCTTCGACGGGCCGCGCCAGGCGGTGTCGCTCGGCGCCAACGACCAGCTGGTATCGCCGGACGCCTACCGGAACCTGGTGATCGCCTGGCGCGACGGGGCGCCGGTGCGCCTGTCGGCGGTCGGCAGCGTGGTCGGCGGGGTGGAGAACGACCGGGTGGCGGCGTGGTACCGCAAGGAGCCCGCCGTGGTCATGGACATCCAGCGCCAGCCCGGCGCCAACATCGTGGAGACGGTGGACCGCGTGAAGGCGGAGTTGCCGGCCCTGCAGCGGGTGATGCCGGCCGGCATCCGGCTGACGATCGTGACCGACCGGACCGAGACCATCCGCGCCTCGGTCTCCGACGTGCAGCGCACCCTGATCCTGTCGATCGTGCTGGTGGTGGGCGTGATCTTCGTGTTCCTGCGCACCCTGCGCGCCACCTTCATCCCCGCCGTGGCGCTGCCGCTGTCGCTGGTCGGCACGTTCGGGATCATGTCGCTGCTGGGCTACGGGTTGGATAACCTGTCGCTGATGGCGCTGACGGTGGCCACCGGCTTCGTGGTGGACGACGCCATCGTGATGATCGAGAACGTGGTGCGCTACATCGAGCTCGGCGAGAAGCCGCTGGCGGCGGCCTACAAGGGCGCGCGGCAGATCGGCTTCACCATCATCTCGCTGACGGTGTCGCTGGTCGCGGTGTTCATCCCGCTGCTGTTCATGACCGGCGTGGTCGGGCGGCTGTTCCAGGAATTCGCCGTCACGCTGTCCGTTGCCGTGATCGTCTCGGCGGTGGTGTCGCTGACGCTGACGCCGATGATGTGCGGGCGGCTGCTGCGCCCGGCGGAGGAGGAACATCCCGGCGCCATCGCCCGCATCGCGGAACGCGGCTTTACCAGGCTGCTGGCGCTCTATCGCCGCACGCTGGAAGTTTCCCTGCGGCACCAGGGCTTCATGCTGCTGCTGGCCGCCGCCACGCTGGCCGGCACGATCGGGATGTATGTCATCGTGCCGAAGGGTTTCCTGCCGCAGCAGGACACCGGGGTGATCGCCGCGGTGACACAGGCCTCGCAGAGCGTCTCGATCCCGCGGCTGGCCGAGTTGCAGGGGCAGGTGGCGGACATCGTCGCCGCCGATCCCGCCGTTGCCGGCGTGGTTTCCTTCATCGGCGCCGGCACGATCAACGCGACGGCCAATACCGGGCGGCTGACCATCGCCCTGAAGCCGATCCACGACCGCGACCCCGCCGCGGTGGTGACGGCGCGGCTGACGCGGGCGATCGCCGGCGTGCCCGGCATCACCGCCTTCTTCCAGCCGGTGCAGGACATCCAGATCGGCACCCGCATCAGCCGCACCCAGTTCCAGTACACGCTGGTGGACACCGACCCGGCGGAACTGTCGGAATGGGGGCCGAAGCTGCTCGCCCGGCTGCAATCCGTGCCGGAGCTCGCCAATGTCGCTTCCGATCAGCAGAACGAGG
This sequence comes from uncultured Alphaproteobacteria bacterium, assembly GCA_963839645.1. Lineage (GTDB taxonomy): Bacteria > Pseudomonadota > Alphaproteobacteria > Acetobacterales > Acetobacteraceae > PALSA-911. The sequence goes on from CAWIVZ010000009.1 coordinate 481,031, forward strand.
GCTTTCGCGCCTATGTCCGGGTGGACCGCGACGCCGCGATGCGCCTGGGCGTGTCGATGCAGGCGATTTCCGACACGCTGTACGACAGCTTCGGCCAGCGGCAGATCTCCACCATCTTCGGCCAGGCGAACCAGTACCGGGTGATCCTGGAAGCCGATCCCGCCTGGCAGGCCGATCCATCGAAGCTGCTGCTGCTGCGCGTGCCCGGCGCCGGGGGCGCGCAGGTGCCGCTGTCGGCGATCGCGCGCATCGAGCGGACGGTGTCGCCGCTGGTGGTCACGCATCAGGAGCAGTTCCCCTCCGTCACCCTGAGCTTCGATCTCGCCCCTGGCGCATCGCTTGGCGAGGCGGTGGCGGCGGTGGCGGCGGCGGAGCGGGAGATCGGCCTGCCGGCGACGATTTCGGGCAGCTATTCCGGCGACGCGGCGGAATTCCAGCGCTCGCTGGCGGCCGAGCCCTGGCTGATCCTGGCGGCGGTGGTGGTGATCTACATCGTGCTCGGCGTGCTGTACGAAAGCTGGATCCATCCGATCACCATCCTGTCCACCCTGCCCTCCGCCGGCATCGGCGCGCTGCTGGCGCTGATGCTGTGCGGGCAGGATCTGTCGCTGGTGGCGCTGGTGGGCGTGGTGCTGCTGATGGGCATCGTGAAGAAGAACGCGATCATGATGATCGACTTCGCCATCGAGGCCGAGCGCACCCGGGGGGTGTCGCCGGAGGCGGCGATCGAGGAAGCCTGCCTGCTGCGCTTCCGCCCGATCATGATGACGACGATGGCCGCCCTGCTCGGCGCGGTGCCGCTGGTGATCGGGCATGGCGCGGGCTCGGAGCTGCGCCTGCCGCTGGGCATCACCATCATCGGCGGCCTGCTGCTGAGCCAGCTGCTGACGCTGTACACCACGCCGGCGATCTATCTGGCGCTGGAGCGGCTGCGGCTGCGCGTCGCCGGACCCGATCCCAAACCGGTTGCGGCGGAGTAGGCGATTGGGCTTCTCCGCCCCCTTCATCGCCCGGCCGGTCGCGACCATTCTGCTCTCGCTCGGGCTGCTGCTGTCGGGGATCGTGGCGTATCGCTTCCTGCCGATCTCGCCGCTGCCCAGCGTGGACATTCCCACCATCGTGGTGTTCGCCGCCCGCCCCGGCGCCGATCCGGAGACGATGGCCAACTCGATCGCGGCGCCGCTGGAACGCCGGCTGGGCGAGATCCCGGGGGTGACGGAGCTGACCTCCACCAGCAGCACCGGCTCCTCCGCCGTCATCATCCAGTTCGACATCGGCCGCGACATCGACGGGGCGGCGCACGACGTGCAGGCGGCGATCAACGCCGCCACATCCGACCTGCCGTCGGACCTGCCGACGCGGCCGTATTACCGCAAGATCAACCCGGCCGACACGCCGATCCTGACCCTGGCGCTGACGTCGGACACGCTGAGCACGGCGGCGATGTACGACGCGGTGGACACCATCCTGGCGCAGCGCCTGGCGCAGGTGGACGGAGTGGCGCAGGTGGTGATCAACGGATCGGAAAAACCGGCGGTGCGGGTGCAGCTCGACCCGGCCCGCCTGACCGCCGCCGGGCTGTCGGCGCAGGATGTCTTCACCAAGATCCGCGCCAGCAACGTGCTGCAGCCGAACGGCGGCTTCCAGGGCCCGGCGCGGGCGGAGAGCATCGGCCTGAACGGGCAGATGTCACAGGCGCCGGACTACGCGCGGCTGGTGCTGAAATCGGCCAACGGCGCGGTGATCCGGCTGTCGGACGTGGCCAACGTGGTCAACGGCGTGGCCAATTCGCGGCTCGCGGCCTGGAGCGGCAAGCAGCCGGCGATCCTGCTGAGCATCACCAAAGACGTCGAACGCGAACGCCATCGAGACCGCGGACCGGGTGCGCGAACTGCTGCCGCAACTGCTGGCCTGGATGCCGCCGGACATCCAGACGACGGTGCTGATCGACCGGACGACGACGATCCGCGCCAGCGTGGCCGACATCCAGATCACGCTGCTGATCGCGGTGGCGCTGGTGCTGCTGGTGGTGTTCGTGTTCATGCGCCGGCTGATGCCCACGCTGGCGGCCGCGGCGACGGTGCCGCTGTCGCTCTGCGGCACCGTCGCGGGCATGTGGTTCTTCGGCTATTCGCTGGATAATTTCTCGTTGATGGCGCTGACCATTTCGGTCGGGTTCGTGATCGACGACGCCATCGTGATGATCGAGAACATCATCCGCCACATGGAAAAGGGCGCGACGCCGTTGCAGGCGGCGCTGGCCGGCTCGCGCCAGATCGGCTTCACGGTGATGTCCATCAGCATCTCGCTGGTCGCGGTGTTCATTCCGCTGCTGTTCATGGGCGGCATCCTCGGGCGGCTGTTCCACGAATTCGCCATGACCCTGACGCTCGCGATCGGCATCTCGGCGCTGGTGTCGCTGACCCTGACGCCGATGATCTGCGGCCGCTTCATGCAGGCGGCGCCACCGCCGCCCACCGGCGGCTGGGGCCGGATCGACCGGGCGATCGAGCGCGCGCTGGCCGCCGTCCAGCGCGGTTATGTGCGCAGCCTGGACTGGGCGCTGCTGCATCGCTGGTTCATGCTGCTGCTGACGCTCGCCACGATCGTGCTGACCGTGCGGCTCTATACGCTGGTTCCGAAGGGCTTCCTGCCGCTGCAGGATACCGGCCTGGTGATGGGCAGCACCGTGGCCTCGCCGGATGTGTCGTTCAAGGCGATGGCGGAGCGCCAGCGCGCCGTGGTGGACGTGCTGCTGACCGATCCGGCGATCGCCAGCGTTGGCTCCACGATCGGGGTGTCGCAGGGCTGGTCGTCGCTGAACCGCGGCTGGCTGTATATCAGCCTGAAGCCGCTCGCCGAGCGCAAGGTGAGCTCCGAACAGGTGATCGCCAGGCTGCGCGGCAAGCTGGCGCAGGTGAGCGGGGTGCAGACCTTCCTGTTCTCGGCGCAGGATCTGCGCGGCGGCGGGCGCAGCGGCGGGGCGCAGTACCAGTTCGCCCTGATCTCCCAGAACCTGGCCGAACTGCGCAGCTGGACCGTGAAGCTGGAGGACAGGCTGAAGCAGACGCCGGGGCTGACGGATGTCACCAGCGACCAGGACAAATCCTCGCCGCAGCTGGACGTGGTGATCGACCGGGACGCGGCGGCCCGGCTGGGCGTGTCGGTGGTCGGCATCGACAACGCGTTGAACAACGCCTACTCGCAGCGGCAGATCTCGACGATCTATACCGACCGCAACCAGTATCGCGTGGTGCTGGAAATCGACCCGGCGCTGCAGACCGATCCGGCCCGGCTGGACCATCTGTATGTCGGCAGCGCCTCGGGCCAGCAGGTGCCGATATCCGCCGTGGCGCATTTCGAGCGCTCCACCGCGCCGTTGACCGTGCGCCACCAGGGGCAGTTTCCGGCCTCGACGCTCAGTTTCAACCTGGCCGATGGCATGGCGCTCGGCGACGCCGTGCAGGCGGTGGAGACGGCGGCGGCGGAGTTGCGCATGCCGCCGGAGATTCACACCGAGTTCGCCGGCAATGCGCAGTTTCTGCAGAAATCACTGGCGTCGCAGCCGTTGCTGATCGCGGCTGCGCTGATCTCGATCTACATCGTGCTCGGGGTGCTGTACGAAAGCCTGATCCAGCCGATCACCATCCTGTCGACGTTGCCTTCGGCCGGGCTCGGGGCGCTGCTGGCGCTGCTGGTGACGGGAACGGACCTGTCGATCATGGGGATCATCGGCATCATCCTGCTGATGGGCATCGTGAAGAAGAACGCCATCATGATGGTGGATTTCGCGCTGGAGGCGCAGCGAGAGCACGGCATGTCGGCGGAGCAGGCGATCCACGCGGCGTGCCTGGAACGCTTCCGCCCGATCGTGATGACCACGCTGGCCGCCCTGCTCGGCGCCTTGCCGCTGGCGCTGGCTTTCGGCACCGGGGCGGAACTGCGCCGCCCGCTCGGCATCGCCATCGTCGGCGGGCTGGTCGTGTCGCAGATGCTGACGCTGTACACGACGCCGGTGGTCTATCTGGCGCTGGAACGGCTGTCGGGGCGGCGGCGGCGGGCGATCCGGGCAGTGCCCGACAGCGTGTGAAAAGGGCGGCGCCCCAGCGCCGGCAGGCGTCAGATCAGGCGGCGGCGGATCACGCCGACACCGGCCAGCCCGACAACCAGCAGGAGCAGGCTGGACGGCTCGGGCACCGGTGGTGGTGGCGGCAGGAAGCCCTGCACGATGATGAGGTGATCGGAGCCGGTACCGAAGGTCGAGAACAGGAAGTCACCGGTCAGCGGATCGATCGCGGCGCCCTCCGCGCCGGACAGGCCGGTGATGAAGTCCTGACGCGACCCCGGGACCGGGTTGCCGCCGGCATCCAGCGTATAGGCGGCCACGTTGCCGGCGGAGAATTCCGACACCAGCATGCTGTCGACGAGGAAGCCGGGATTGGTGTTCTTGATATAAACGAAACCCTCGGGCCCGCCGACAAGGGTGGTTTCCAGGGTCGCGGCGGTGATGTCGTAAAGGCCGGTGCCGTCCGGGGAGATACTGAAGGTATAAAATTCCCCGCCCGACCAGGACAGGCCCTTCATCAGACCAGCGCCCGGGAAGGTGCTCGGGATGAACTGCAGGGCGGCCTGGGAGGACGCCACACCCAGCGCTGCCGCGTCGATCACCTTGTCCGGCCCGCCGCTCGGCAGGCCCGGCAAATATTCGGAGATCTTGTTCGCCGGCCATTGCGACAGGAACAGCACGCCGCCCGGACCGTAGGCAAACCCGCCATCGTTATAGGGAGCGGCCGCGGTTAGGGTCGCGGCGCCGACCGACGTGATATGGCCGCCGGCGCCGCGCGTTACCGGCACGGAATAGAGACCGCCGCCAGCCTCGTTGGCGGTGCCGCCCATATAGATCGTGTTGGCGCTGCCAGCCGAGAAGACAAGGCCGCCATAGGATTCGGGCACGCCCGCGACCGGCCCGAGGTCGGTGAGGGTGTAATCGGCGGCGAAGGCCGGCGCGATTACCGCCGCATCGGCCGCGCGGAGCGGCGCGAAGGCGACAAGGCTGGACAGCATGCCGGTGACGGCGAACGCCAGGGTCCTGGGGTGAAACATCGCGCGCGTCTCCGTTTGTTGGATTTCTGTTCTGGCGATCTATGTAACGGAATTTGACTGTTTCTGTCTCGTTGCGCAAGGACAAATATCGTACACGCATCACAATAACGCGACGGTTGGGGAAGAAGCCCGACGCTCGCCGATCCGGCCGTTGGTATGGGACTTCAGCCGCGCCGGGTTGGCGGCATCAACCGCAGGGCGGCGTCCACGAGGGCGAGATGGGAAAACGCCTGCGGGAAGTTGCCCAGCAGCTTGCCGGTGCGCGGGTCGTATTCCTCCGCCAGCAGGCCGACATCGTTGCGCAGCCTCAGCAGCCGTTCGAACAGCTTCCCGGCGGCCTCGCGGCGGCCCTGCAATACCATCGCCTCGACCAGCCAGAAGCTGCAGGCCAGGAAGACGCCCTCGCCGGCCGGCAGGCCGTCCTGGGTTTCCTCGCTGCGGTAGCGCAGGACCAGCCCGTCCTCGGTCAGGTCTCGCTCGATCGCGGCGATCGTGCCGGCGATGCGGGGGTCGTGCACCGGCAGGAAGCCGACCAGCGGCAGTTGCAGCAGGCTGGCATCCAGGTTTCGGCTGCCGAAGCTCTGCACGAAGCTGCCGCGCGTCGTGTCGTAGCCCTCGCGCAGCACGGTGGCGTGAATCTGGTCGCGGATCGCGCGCCAATGTTCCACCGGGCCGGGCAAGCTGAAGCTCCTCGCGCTGGCGATGGCGCGGTCGAACGCCACCCAGGCCATGACCTTGGAATAGGTGAAATGCTGCCGGCCGCCGCGGACCTCCCAGATGCCTTCGTCCGGCTCCAGCCAGATCGTCTCCAGCCGGGTGAGCAGCGCGCACTGGAGCTCCCAGATATCTCCGCCGGGCGGCAGGCCGGCCAGGGCAGCCTGGTGCAGCGCGTCCATCAGTTCGCCGAATACATCGATCTGCAGCTGCCCGGCCGCGCCGTTGCCGATGCGCACCGGACGCGCGCCCTGGTAGCCCGGCAGCCAGCCGGCCTCCCATTCGGCCAGTCGGCGCTCTCCGGCCAGGCCGTAGATGCTGTGCACCTCGGCCGCGCCACCGGCGACAGCCCGCAGCAGCCAAGCGCGCCAGGCGGCCGCCTCGGCGGTGTGGCCGGCGCGCAGCAGGGTCCGCACGGTCAGCGCCGAATCGCGCAGCCAGCAGAACCGGTAATCCCAATTCCGCGTCCCGCCCGGGCGCTCGGGCAACGACGTGGTGGGGGCGGCCACGATGCCGCCGGTGGGCGCGTGGATCATGGCTCTCAGGGTGCGAAGGGATTGAGATACCGCCGCGCCCTCGCCAGCGGTATCGGCGTGCCAATCGGTCCAGAATGCCGTTGTGCGGGCCAGTTCGGCGGTAGCATCCACGGCATCGGGTAGCGCCAGGTGGGAAGCGCCATGCGACAGGACGAAGGCCACGCGATCGCCCCCGGCCACTCGAAAATCGGCGGCGATCTCCGCTCCCCGGACCCGCACCCCTGTGCCGGAACGCAGCACGACCCGGTCCGGCCCGGCCACGGCGGCGATGCCCGACCCATCCGGCAGGGCGCTCAGCCAGGGGATCGCCGAACCGTAGTCGAAGCGGGGCAGCAGGCTCAGGCTCAGGCGAACCTGCCCGGCGCGTCCCTCGACGATGCGGACCAGAGAGGGCGCGGCGGTTCCGGCCGCCAGGAAATCCAGCACCGCCACGCTGCCGGCGGCGGTTTCGAACAATGTTTCCAGGATCAGCGTGCCGGGACGATAGGCGCGCGACACCCGCAGGACGGGCTCCGCCGGGGCGATCCGCCAGCTGCCGTTCTGATCGGTGCCGAGCAGCGCGGCAAAGCAGGCCGGGCTGTCGAAGCGCGGCCAGCACAGCCAATCGACGCTGCCGGCGCGGCTGACCAGGGCCGCGCTACGGCAGTCCCCCAGCAGCGCGTAATCGGCGATATCGGGCTGGATCAGCCCGCCCGCCCATAGACGCGGCCGTGAAAGGCCGGGCAGGAACAGGCCCCGCCGACCGGTCCGGGTTGCGGCAGCGGGCAGACATAGGCGCCGGCGTAGCAGCTCTGCGCCAGGCGCCGCGGAGGCGCGACGTAGAAGGGCGGCGGCGCGTAATAGACCGGTGGCGGATAATAGACCGGGGGCGCGTAGAGCGGCGGGGCGTAGACCGGAGGGCCGAAATAGAGCGGCGGCGGGGCGATGCCGATGGCCACGCCCCCCCGCCACCAGGCATGCGCCGGGCTGGGAGCGACAGCCGCGGACAACGCCGTGAACGCCAGCGCTGCCAGAACAGCCGGCGCTGGCGGAACAGATCGACGGATCAAGGCGGCTTGCTTCATAGGCTGTATGGCTCCACCCAATTGCATCGGAATGGCGACCGGTTGGTGTCGCGGCCAGTCTGCATCATGGCCGGCCCAAGGCGCCAGCGGGATCGCGCTCGGTCAGCCAGTCCCGCATCAGCGCGCTGGTGCGCTCCGGCGCTTCCATCGGCGGCAGGTGGCCGCATCCCTCGATCACTTCCAGCCTGGCCCCGGGAATGCCGGCGGCGATTTCCCGCGCCAGGGACGGCGGCGTGAGCTGGTCGCCCGCCCCGACCGCGACCCAGGTCGGCGCCCGGATCCGCGCCAAGTCCGCCCGGCTGTCCGGCCGGTGCAGGATCGCCGCCTGCTGGCGCAGAAACGCGGCCCGCCCGACCCGCGCGGCCATCGCCGACACCTCCGCGCCCAGGGCCACGTCGTTCAGCCGGTCCGGGTGCAGCAGGTTGGGCAGCATCCGCGGCGCGACGCCATGGAACCGGCCGGACCCGGACAGCGCCATCAGCGCGCGCCGCCGCCGCGCCTGGGCCTCGGTGTCCGCCCGCGCCGAGGTGTCCATCAGCAGCAGGCGGCTGATCCGCCCGGGCGCCCGGCGCAGCAGGGCGAAGGCGACGTAGCCGCCCATCGACAGCGCCGCCAGCGCGAAGCGCTCCGGCATCGCCGCCAGGGCGCGGTCCGCCATCGCCTCCAGCCGGTCATCCTGCGTGAGGTCGGCCACCACCGGCGCGGCGATACCGGCCAGCGCCGCGATCTGGTCGCGCCACAGCCTGGCGTCGCATAGCAGTCCCGGCAGGAGCAAAAGCGGTGTCATTTCCGCTTTTTGCCGCATCCCGGGCCGCGTGGGAAACACCGTGATGCTTGACTTTCGCCTGTTTCGTCTAGATATCCCCAACACGCGTAAAAGCCTCGGATGCGCAGAATGCGCCCGGGACTTGGTGTCGCGTCGCACGCATCGGCGCGTGACTGAACGCCGACATTCATCTGGGACCAGCATTTGACCGAAACCACGACCGCCCCGGCGGAACCGACTGCCCTCGACCCTGCCGAGGCTGGCACAGCCGTGCCCGCCACCGAAGTGCCGCCTGAAGCCGCGGCGCATGGCGAAGCCGCGCCGCAAGACACGTTTGCCGTGAGCGAATCGCCGGCCAGCGAACCCTTTGGGGACGAACCCTCTGGGGACGAACCCTCTGGGGACGGCCAGCCCGAGCCCGGCCAGACCGACGATGAGCGCGCCTACGAGCTTGAATCCGCCGCTCCCGAACTGCCGGCCGAACCCCCGCGCGCGCTGTTTTCCGATCTCGGTTTGTCCGAGCCCGTGCTGCGCGCGATCGAGGAAATGGGCTATCGCCACCCGACACCGATCCAGGAACAGGCGATCCCCTATGTGCTGATGGGCCGCGACGTGCTGGGCACCGCGCAGACGGGCACCGGCAAGACCGCCGGCTTCACCCTGCCGATGCTGGAGATCCTGTCCGGATCGCGCGCGCGCGCCCGCATGCCGCGCAGCCTGATCCTGGAACCGACGCGCGAACTGGCGCTGCAGGTCGCCGAAAACTTCGTCATGTACGGCAAGTACCTGAAGCTGACGCATGCCCTGATCATCGGCGGCGAGAGCATGTCGGACCAGAAGGACGCGCTGATGCGCGGCGTGGACGTGTTGATCGCCACGCCCGGCCGCCTGATCGACATGTTCGAACGCGGCGGCATTTTGCTGACCGACGCCAAGCTGCTGGTGATCGACGAGGCCGACCGCATGCTGGACATGGGCTTCATTCCCGATGTCGAGCGCATCGTCGCGATGCTGCCGAAGGTCCGGCAGACGCTGTTCTTCAGCGCCACCATGGCGCCCGAGATCAAGCGTCTGTCGGATGCGTTCCTGTCGAACCCGAAGATGATTGCCGTCTCGCGTGCCGACTCGGTGGCGACCACCATCACCGCCGGCCTGGCGCTGGTGGCCGAGCACGACAAGCGTGAGGCGTTGCGCCGGCTGATCCGCACCCAGAACGTGCAGAACGCGCTGATCTTCTGCAACCGCAAGGTCGATGTCGATATCCTCTACAAGTCGCTCTCGAAGCATAAATTCAGCGTCGGCGCGCTGCATGGCGACATGGCGCAGACCGTGCGCTTTGCCACGTTGGAGAAATTCAAGGCGGGCGAACTGAAGCTGCTGGTCTGCAGTGACGTCGCCGCCCGCGGCATCGATATCGGCGGCCTGTCGCACGTGTTCAATTTCGACGTGCCGCACCACGCGGAGGATTACATCCATCGCAGCGGCCGCACCGGCCGGGCCGGGCTGGCGGGCACCGCCTTCACCATCGCAGCACCTACCGACCGGCTGGCGGTGGCGGCGATCGAGAAGCTGACCGGCAACCCGATCCCGCCCATCGTGGTGGAGGGGCTGGACCCGGTGGACTGGGCCGAGGATGACGGCCGCCGCCGTGGCCGCGGCGGCGCGCGCGGCAAGCCCGCAGCCCGCAGCCGCACCGAGAAGGCGCCAGCCAAGACCGAAGGCGAAGCCGAACGCCCGGCGAAAGCGGCGCCGAAGCGCGCGCCGAAGGCCGAGCCGGCGGAGGGCGCACCGGCGAAGGCCCCGCGGACCCGCGCGCCGCGCGCGCCGCGCGCCAAGCCCGACACGGCACCCGAGATCGCGGCCGTGGCGGAAGCGGTTCATTCAGCGCCTGCGGCACGGCCGCGCGATGTGCCGGTTCGGGATCGTGACCCCAGCCGGGACCGGGACACCGGCCGGGATGCGCCCCGCGATTTTGGACGGGATCGCGACCGCAATGGGCCGCGGCGCGAGTTCCGCCGGCGCGACGATGACCTGGGTCCGTCCGTTGTCGGCTTCGGCGACGACGTGCCCTCGTTCATGCTGATCAGCGCGCGGTCCAAGCATCGCGCCGCGGCCGAACTGGTTATGCCGGAGACGGAACTGCCGGACGTTACGATCGTCGAGGATGAGGAGACCCAGGCATGAACGTCGTTGCGCAAACCGCCGCCCATTCCCCCGCCGCGTCCAAGAGCCATTTCACCCAGTTCGCCTGGGACGACGCGCTGAAGCTCGACAGCCAGCTTACCGAGGACGAGCGCGCCATTCGTGATGCCGCCCGCGCCTATTGCCAGGACAAGCTGTTCCCGCGCGTGCTGCTCGCCAACCGCCACGAGACTTTCGATCGCGAGATCCTGAACGAGATGGGCGAGATGGGCTTTCTCGGCGCCACGATCGACGGCTATGGCTGCGCCGGCGTCGGCTACACCGCCTACGGCCTGATCGCCCGCGAGGTGGAGCGCGTGGACAGCGGCTATCGCAGCGCGTTCTCCGTGCAGTCGAGCCTGGTGATGTATCCGATCTCGCTGTTCGGATCGGACGCGCTGAAGGAGAAATACCTGCCGAAGATGGCGCGCGGCGAATGGGTGGGCTGCTTCGGCCTGACCGAGCCCGATGCCGGGTCCGACCCCGCCTCCATGCGCACCCGCGCCAAGGCGGTCGATGGCGGTTATTTGCTGAACGGCTCGAAGACCTGGATCACCAATTCGCCGATCGCCGACGTGCTGCTGGTATGGGCCAAGGACGATGCCGGCGACATTCGCGGCTTCCTGCTCGAAAAGGGCATGAAGGGCCTGAGCGCGCCGAAGATCGAGGGCAAGTTCTCGCTGCGCGCCTCCATCACCGGCATGATCATGATGTCGGATGTGTTCGTGCCGGCGGAGAACATGCTGGACGTGAAGGGCCTGCGCGGGCCGTTCTCCTGCCTGAATTCCGCCCGCTACGGCATCGCCTGGGGCGCGTTGGGAGCTGCCGAGTTCTGCTGGCAGGCAGCACGTGACTACACGATGCAGCGCATGATGTTCGGCCGGCCGCTGGCCGCGACGCAGCTGATCCAGAAGAAGCTGGCGGACATGCAGACCGAGATCACTCTGGGCCTGCAGGCGGTGCTGCGCGTCGGGCGGCTGATGGACGAGCATGACGCGGCGCCGGAAATGATCAGCCTGATCAAGCGCAATTCCTGCGGCAAGGCGCTGGATATCGCCCGCGCCGCGCGCGACATGCACGGCGGCAACGGCATCGCGGACGAGTACCACGTCATCCGCCACGTGATGAACCTGGAAGCGGTGAACACCTATGAGGGCACGCATGACGTGCATGCCCTGATCCTCGGGCGCGCGCAGACCGGCATTTCCGCGTTTGGCGCCTGATTTAGCCGCAACCGAACCGGTGCGCATCGAGCGCATCGGCGCCGACGGCGACGGGCTGGCGATGGATGGGGATGGGCGGGCCCTCTATGTGCCGCTCAGTCTGCCAGGCGAACTGGTACGAACCCACATCACCGGCAAGCACGGCAATGGTTTTGCCGCGACGGTCGATGCGATCCTGGAACCCAGCCCGGACCGCGCGGTTCCCCCCTGCCCGCATTTCAACCATTGCGGCGGCTGTGCCCTGCAGCATTGGCGCGACGAGCCCTATATCGCCTGGAAAACCGGATTGCTGCTGGGCGCCCTGCGCCGGGCGGGCTATGCCGATGCCGAAATGGCGCCCGCCATCCGCACCCTGCCCGGCCGCCGGCGGCGGGTGGATCTGGCGCTGCGCCGGGTGCAGGGCGGGGTGGAGGTTGGGCTGCACGAGGCGCGCGGTGCCGAGATCATCGACCTTACCGCCTGCACGGTGCTCGACCCCGCCATCGCCGCGATGATCGCGCCGCTGCGGGCGCTGCTGACCGGCCTGTCGGCGCTGCGGCGGGAGGGATCGGGGATCCTCAATCTGCTGGACAGCGGGGCCGACCTGCTGCTGCGCACCGACGGCCCGCCCAGCCTGAGCGATCGCAACAAGCTGACAGAATTCGCCCGCGCGCATGATCTGCCGCGGATCAGCTGGGCGCTGAACGCCGGAGAGACCGAGGCGATCTGCGCGCTGCGGCCGGCCGGCACGTCGATGTCAGGTGTAACGGTATACCCGCCGCCGGGGGCGTTCCTGCAGGCCGCGGCTTCGGCCGAGGCGGCAATCGTCGCTGCCGTGATCGCCGGCCTGCCGAAGAAGCGCACCGCGAAGTCGCGCGTGGCCGAGCTTTATGCCGGCTGCGGCACGCTGACTTTCGCGCTCGCCCCGCATATGCGTGTCGCCGCGTATGAGGGCGATCTGCCGGCCTTCAACGCGCTGCGCCAGGCCGCGAACCAGTCCGGCCTCGCCGGCCGGGTGGAGGCCAGCCGGCGCGATCTTGCGCGCCAGCCGCTATCGGCCAAGGAGCTGTCGGCGTTCGCCGTGGCGGTTCTCGATCCGCCGCATGGCGGCGCCCTGGAGCAGATCGGCCAGATCGCGGCTTCCGGCATCGGCCGGGTGATCTATGTGAGTTGCAATCCGGCCGCACTGGCGCGCGACGCTGCGCTGCTGCGTGGCGCCGGATATCGGCTGCTGGCGGCGACGCCGATCGACCAGTTCTTGTGGTCGGCCCGGCTGGAGAGCGTGTGCGTGTTTTCGCGCGAGCGGCAGCGGTAAGGCGCCGCGGCGCCCTGCTCCGGTCACCTGGGAACGGAGATCGGCAGCGCAGGATGAAGCGTCGCGGCGAACGGATTGGCGATCGTAACGCCACCCCAGACGAAGCCTTCGTGCATGTCCTCGCTTAACAGCAACTGGCACTCGGCCTCCGCCGCCGCAGCCAGAATAACGCTGTCCCAAATCCCAAGCCGATGGTCCACCGCGAGGTCCATTGCCCGAAGCAGAACCGCGGGCGATGTTTCGATCAGGGTGAATGCATCCCGCCAGCCGAGAACCGCCCCTCGCGCTTCATCCGCGGTCCGACGGGCCTTGCGGGTCAGGACATGGAACAACTCGCCCAGCACCTGTGCGGGAATGACCGTTTCGCCAGCAGCCAACGATCCGAGAACCGCCAGCGAAGCTGCCTGCCGCTCCGCCCCGTTCACGCCTTCCGCATAGACCAGGATATTCGTATCGAGAGCGAAGCGCGGTGTCACCGCTCGTAAAGCTCCTCGCGCGTCCAGCTTCCCGCGTCGATCGCCGGTTGGGAGCGTAACCGCGCCATCAGCCGGGCATGCGCTTGCTCCGCATGTACCCGTTCCGTCCGCACAGGGTCGATCCGCGCCACTGCACGGCCGTGCGACGTGATCACGTAGCTCCTGCCCTCCCGAACCTCGCGCAGCAATCGAGAGAAGGAGCGATTGGCTTCAGCCGCCTGAATGGTCGTATCCATGGCGGGCAGGCTATCAATCTATGTAGTGAATGTCACTACAATTATCTCGTTGGCTTAAACGTGAAAGCTTTCCCCGCAGCCGCAACGGCCTTTTTCGTTCGGGTTGGTGAAGGTGAAGCCGCTGGTGAGGTTCTTTTCCTCGTAGTCCATCACCGTTCCGATCAGGAACAGCGATGCCTTGCGGTCCACCAGGACGGTCAGGTCCTTGTCCTTCACCACCTCGTCGGTCGGTGCCGGTTCGTCGACCCAGGACATGTCGTAGGACATGCCCGAGCAGCCCTTGGTCTTCACGCCGATGCGCAGCAGCTTGCCTTGCTCGCCATTGGCATGCCCCTGGGCATACAGCCGGGCCAGGCGTTCGGCGGCGGCGTCCGTCAGGGTCATCAGCGGCGGCAGGGCGCGGCGCGGGCGAGGCGTGGTTGTTGTCGTGCTCATGGCGTGTTCGACCTCAGAACATGTTCAACGAAAGGCGGGCTTCTTCACTCATCCGGCTCTGGTCCCACGGCGGATCCCAGACGGTTTCCACCTCGCAGGATGCCACGCCGGGAACGGCCATGACCGCCTGCTGGACCATTTCCGGCAGTTCCTGCGCGCTCGGGCAGGCCGGGGCGGTGAGGGTCATCTCCACCTTCACCCGGCCGTCGTCATGGATGTCGATGGCGTAGATCAGGCCGAGTTCGTAGATGTTCACCGGGATTTCCGGATCGTAGACGGTGCCGATGGCGGCGATGATGCCATCCTCGGTGGGCTTCGGCTCGGCCGAACCCTCCGGTGTCCAGGCGCCATGGTTACCCGAAGGGGGCGTTGCGGCCATCTCCGGCGGTGTCAGGTCATTCACTGCTCGCCTCCTTTTCGCCGTCCAGCGCCGCCACCAGGGCGTGCCAGGGCAGGGTCGCGCATTTCACCCGCGACGGGTACTCGTGCACGCCCGATAATGGCTTCAGGCGTTCCATCGCCGGTTCCAGCAACGGTTCGCAGTCCGGGCAGGTGCCGGACCGCGCCATCCGCTCGAAGCCGGCGAACAGGCCGCGCACCGCGTCGGCCTTCAGGCCGGCGACGCTTTCCACCATCAGGTCGGCCGAGGCGATGCTGATCGCGCAGCCGCGCGCCTCGAACCCGGTCTCGGCGATCGCGCCGTCGGGGGCATAGGCGACCCAGACCTGCACCCGGTCGCCGCACATCGGGTTGTCGCCCTTGGCGGTGGCGTCGAATGTCTCCAGCCGGTGCATGTGCGCGGGCTTGCGGCCGTGCTGGAGGATGACGTCCTGGTAGAGATCTCGGAGATCATCGAACATCAGGTGAAGAACTCCCGCACGCGAACCAGCGTATCGGCCAGGAAGTCGATTTCCTCGCTGGTGGTGTAGACCCCGAAGCTGGCGCGGGCCGTGCTGTCCAGGCCGAGGCGGCGCATCAGCGGTTCGGCGCAATGCTGCCCGGCCCGCACGGCGATGCCCTGGCGGTCGAGCAATGTGGCGATGTCGTGCGCGTGCGCCTGATCGAGGGTGAAGGAGACCACGCCGCCGCGGTCCTGCGCGCGGCCGATCACGTGCACGCCCTCCACGCCGGCCAGCCGCGCCAGCGCGTGTTCGGTCAGCCGCGCTTCGTGCGGCCGCGATGGCGTCGAAGCCGATGGCCTGCACCCAGTCGATCGCCGCCTTCAGGCCGATGCCCTCGATGATCGCCGGCGTGCCGGCCTCGAACTTGTGCGGCACCTCGGCCCAGGTGGAGCGTTCATAGGTGACGGACGAAATCATGTCGCCGCCGCCGAGGAACGGCGGCATCGCTTCCAGCAGCTCGCGCTTGCCGTAGAGCACGCCGATGCCGTTCGGGCCGTACAGCTTGTGGCCGGTGAAGACGTAGAAGTCGCAGTCCAGCGCCTGCACGTCGACGCGGCGGTGCACCACCGCCTGCGAACCGTCCAGCATCACCTTGGCGCCATGCGCATGGGCGATTTTCACAATGCGTTCGGCCGGCGTGTAGGTGCCGAGCACGTTGGACATATGGGTCATCGCCACCAGCCCAACCTTGCCGTCCGCCAGCTTCGCCTCAAAGTCGGAAATATCGAGTTCGCCGGCGTCGGTGATGTCGGCGACGCGCAGTTCGATGCCGTGCGCGTCACGCGCCATCTGCCAGGGCACGATATTCGAGTGGTGCTCCATGCCGGAGATCAGCACCGCCTGGCCGGGCTTAAGGATCCCGCGGCCGTAGCTGTGCGCCAGCAGGTTGATCGATCCGGTGGAGCTGTTGGTGAAGACGATCTCGGAACGGTCGGCGGCGTTGAGCAGGCCCTGCACGGCGTCGCGCGCGGCCTCGTAGGCCTCGGTGGTGCGCTCGCTCATCCAGTGCAGGCCGCGATGGACGTTGGCGTATTGCGTCTCCATGGCGTTGACCATCGCGGAGATCACCGCGCGCGGCTTCTGCGCCGAGGCCGCGCTGTCGAGGAAGACCAGAGGCTTGCCGCGCACCGTCTGCGTCAGGATCGGGAACTGCGCCCGGATCGCCGATACGTCGAGCACGGGACGTGTCGTCACGTTCATGCCGCTTCCCTTTCCCACCACTGCGTCACCGAACTTTCCAGCGCCGCGCGAAAGCTTTCATCGCCCACCGCATCCAGCGCCTCGGTCAGGAAGGCGCGCACCAGCATGGCCCGCGCCTCGGCTTCCGGCACGCCGCGGGAGCGGAGGTAGAAGATCTGCCCGCGATCGAGTTCGCCGACCGTCGCGCCGTGGCTGCATTTGACATCGTCGGCGAAAATCTCCAGTTCCGGCTTGCAGTCGATCTCCGCTTCCCGGCTGAGCAGCAGCGCCTGGTTCATCTGGTAGCCGTCGGTCTTTTGCGCTGCACGCGCGACCTCGATCTTGCCCTGGAACACGCCGCGCGAGCGGCCGGCCAGCACGTTCTTCACCGTCTGGCGGGAGGCGCAGCCCGGCGCGTCGTGGCGGACCACGGTGGTCATGTCGGCGTGCTGGGAACCGGCGAGCAGCTGCGCGCCGTTCAGGTGCAGCGCCGCACCGGCGCCGGCAAGGCGGGCGTGGGTTTCCGACCGCGTCAACTTCGCGCCCAGGTTCAGGGTAAAACCGTCATAGGTGCCGCAGGCGGCGATCTCGACATAGGTGGTGGAAACATGGAACGCGGCCGCCGCCTCGTTCTGCAGGCGGACATGCATCAGATGCGCGTCCTCGCCGACATGGATCTCGCTGACTTCGTTGTGCAGATAGGCGCCGGTGCCGGCGGAGATTTCCAGCAGGTGCAGCGACGAGCCGCGGCCGAGCCGGATGGCGTGGCGCGGATGGAAGGCGGTGGTGCGGCCGTGGCCGCCGGTCGCGAGGCTGAGGATTTGCAGTGTGCCGCCGTCGACGCCGTCGGGCACGGCGATCACCGCGCCGTCCTCGGCCAGCATGGTGTTCAGCGCCACCAGATTGTCGCGGTCCGGGCGGCTGAGCGTGCCGAAATCGGGGATGTTGGCGAAGCTGTCGACGGCGAAGCCGGCGGGCGGCACCGACAGATCGGCGCGGAACCGGCCATCCACGAACACCAGCCTGGCCGCGTCGATCAGCGGCAGACGCGCCAGCAGCGCGGCGCAATCATCGAGTTGCGTCAGCGGCTCGTGAAACGACGCTTCGGCCACCGCGCGCAGCGTGGTGTATTTCCAGGCTTCCGCTCGCCTGCCGGAAGTTCCGCCGGGAATGCCGTTGGCGCGAAACAGTTCGGCCGCGGCCGTGCGCACGGCGAGATCGCCCGGCAATTGCGCCTTCAGCCCCTCGAAGCGGGCCAGCAGGCCGGCGGCACCCGGGGTGGACATCGCGTTCATGCCGCCTGCGCCACCACGTCCGCGTAGCCGTTGGCTTCCAGCTCCAGCGCCAGTTCCGGCCCGCCGGAACGGATGATCCGCCCGCCGGCCAGCACGTGCACGCGGTCCGGCACGATGTAGTCGAGCAGGCGCTGGTAATGGGTGATGACCAGAGCGGAGAAGCTGGGCGAGCGCAGGGCGTTCACGCCGTCGGCGACGATCTTCAGCGCGTCGATATCCAGGCCGCTGTCGGTTTCGTCGAGGATGGCCAGGGAGGGGCGCAGAATGGCCATCTGCAGCACCTCGTTGCGCTTCTTCTCGCCGCCGGAGAAGCCCACGTTCACGTTGCGCTTCAGCATGTCGTCGGGCATCGACAGCCGCTTCATCTCCGCGCGCGCCAGCTTCAGGAACTGGATGGCGTCCAGTTCCGCCTCGCCGCGGGCGCGGCGCTGGGCGTTCAGGGCGGTACGCAGGAAATTGGCGTTGTTCACGCCCGGCAGTTCCACCGGATACTGGAAGGCCAGGAACAGACCGGCCGCCGCGCGCGCCTCCGGCTCCATCGCCAGCAGATCCTGGCCGTCGTACTCCACGCTGCCGGCGGTGACGGTGTAGTCCTCGCGCCCGGACAGCACGTAGGACAGCGTGGACTTGCCCGAGCCGTTCGGGCCCATGATCGCGTGCACTTCCCCGGTCGGCACGACCAGGTCGATCCCCCTGAGAATCTGCTTGTTGTCGATGTTCGCGGCAAGGCCGCTGATTGTCAGCATTCGTTCAATCCTTAACCAACCGAGCCTTCAAGGCTCACGGCGAGCAGCTTCTGTGCCTCCACCGCGAACTCCATCGGCAATTCCTTCAAAACTTCCTTGCAGAACCCGTTGACGATCAGGTTCACCGAATCTTCCTCCGACAGCCCGCGCGAGCGGCAATAGAACAGCTGGTCTTCGGAGATTTTCGACGTGGTGGCCTCGTGCTCCACCTTCGCCGTCGGGTTGCGGCTTTCGATATAGGGCACGGTGTGCGCGCCGCAGGTATCGCCGATCAGCAGGCTGTCGCACTGCGTGTGGTTGCGCGCGCCTTCCGCCTGGCCGGTGATGCGCACCAGGCCGCGATAGGTGTTGTTGGACTTGCCGGCGCTGATGCCCTTGGAAACGATCGTGCTGCGGCTGCCCTTGCCGATATGGATCATCTTGGTGCCGGTATCGGCCTGCTGGTGGTTGGTGGTGACGGCGACCGAGTAGAACTCGCCGACGCTGTCCTCGCCTTCCAGCACGCAGGACGGATATTTCCAGGTGATCGCCGAGCCGGTTTCCACCTGGGTCCAGGAGATCTTGCTGCGCGCGCCTTTGCAGATGCCGCGCTTGGTGACGAAGTTGTAGATGCCGCCGCGGCCCTCGGCATCGCCGGGATACCAGTTCTGCACCGTGCTGTATTTGATCTGCGCGTCTTCCATCGCCACCAGTTCCACCACGGCGGCGTGCAGCTGGTTCTCGTCGCGCATCGGCGCGGTGCAGCCTTCGAGATAGCTGACATGACTGCCGGCCTCGGCGATGATCAGGGTGCGCTCGAACTGGCCGGTGTTGCGGGCGTTGATGCGGAAATAGGTGGAAAGCTCCATCGGGCAGCGCACGCCCTTGGGGATGAAGCAGAAGCTGCCATCGGTGAAAACGGCGCTGTTCAGGGCGGCGAAGAAATTATCCGCGACAGGGACGACCGATCCCAGGTACTGGCGCACCAGATCGGGATGGTTCTGCACCGCCTCGCTGATCGGGCAGAAGATCACGCCGACCTTTTCCAGATTGGCGCGAAAGGTGGTGGCGACCGACACGCTGTCGAACACCGCATCCACGGCGATCTGGCGTTCGCCTTCCGCCGGCTGCCCTGCCCCCTCGACCCCTGCCAGGATCGCCCGCTCCTTCAGCGGAATGCCAAGCTTCTCGTACATGGCCAGAAGCTCGGGATCGACCTCCTCGAGGCTCTTCGGGCCGGGCTTCTTCTTCGGCGCCGCGTAATAGTACAGATCCTGGTAGTCGATCGGCGGATGGTTCACCCGCGCCCAAACCGGCTCTTCCATCTTCCGCCAGGTGGCGAAAGCGGCCAGGCGCCATTCCAGCAGCCAGGCCGGCTCGTTCTTCCGCTCGGAGATCAGCCGGATGGTGTCCTCGGTCAGGCCCTTCGGGGCCATGTCCATTTCGATATCCGTCTCGAAGCCCCATTTGTAGCCGCTTTCGGTGGCGGCATTGACGGTATCGAGGGTCTCGGGGGCAATGGCCATGCTGTGGTCCTATTCAGCGATCGCGAGCGACGCAGCCGCCGCGCGCGGCGTGCGGAAGGCGCGCGGAATGGCGGCCTCCTGCATGTCCGAAAGCGTGATGCCGGACAGGGCTTCCCGGATCGCCGTGTTCACGGGGTCCCACCTTCCGGCCATGGAGCAGAAATGCTCGGACTCGCAGCAGCCGCCCTCCACACAGGCGGTCAGCGCGATCGGGCCGTCGATCGCCGCGATCACGTCGGCCACGGGGATTTCCGCCAGCTTGCGGGCCAGCCGATAGCCGCCGCGCGCACCGCGCTGGGACGCCACGAGACCGGAACCGGCCAGCGCCTTCAGCACCTTGGCGACGGTGGGTTCCGGCACGCCGGTCGCCTGCGCGATGCCGGGCGAGGTCTGCACCAGATCCCCCGCAGACAGACGGACCAGCACCACGACGGCGTAATCGGTCAGCTTCGATAGCTTCAGCATGACGGAAAAGCTCCTGGACGCGGATTGGCGGACTAATCGGACTGGCACAGTCCTGATTGAGTGGAAATGGTCTATCCCTCCAACCTAGTCAAGTGGCTCCGCACCCCAGCGCGCTACCCCGGTGGGTTCACAAGCCGGAGCAGGCCGCCTAACCTCCGCGACCACCCATTTTCAGTGGAACCAGAGGGGAACCCATGTCCAAGCCCATGCTCGAAGGTAAGGTCGCCGTCGTTACCGGCGCCGGCGGCGGTATCGGCCGCGAGATCGCCATCATGATGGCGGCGGCCGGCGCCAAGGTCATCATCAACGATGTCGGCGCGTCCCTGACCGGCGAAGGCGGTTCCGCCACCCCGGCCCAGCAGACCAAGGCGCTGATCGAGCAGAAGGGCGGCCAGGCCGAGATCAACACCGACAGCGTCGCCAGCTGGGGTTCGGCGGAGAAGATCATCCAGGCCGCGCTCGACCATTACGGGCGCATCGACATCGTGATGAACAACGCCGGCATCCTGCGCGACGTGATCTTTCACCGCATGACCGAGGATGACTGGAACTCCGTCATCGCCGTGCATCTGAACGGCTCGTTCTACACCTCCCGCGCCGCGGCGACGCATTTCCGCAAGCAGGAAAGCGGGGCGATGATCCACATCTCGTCCACCTCCGGCCTGATCGGCAATTTCGGCCAGGCGAACTACTCGGCCGCCAAGCTCGGCATCACCGCCCTGTCCAAATCCATCGCGCTGGACATGCAGCGCTACAACGTGCGGTCCAACTGCATCGCGCCGTTCGCCTGGAGCCGCATGACCAGCTCCATCCCGGCCTCCACGCCCGAGCAGCAGGCGCGGCTGGAGAAGATCAAGGTGATGACGCCGGACAAGAACGCGCCGCTGGCGGTGTTCCTCGCCTCCGACCAGGCCAAGGACGTGACCGGCCAGGTCTTCGGCACCCGCAACAACGAGCTGTTCCTGTTCAGCTCGCCCAAGCCGTTCCGCAGCATCCACCACGACGGCGGCTGGACCCCCGAGCAGATCGCCGAAATCGCCCTGCCGGCGCTGAAGCCCTCGTTCATGCCGCTCGATCGCTCGGGCGACGTGTTCAGCTGGGATCCGGTCTAACTCCAACCAGGCCAGGGAGCGCCTCATGTCGACACAGATGGACTCCCTGGCCCCGTTTGCCGATGTCGTCGGGCCCGCGAACGTGCTCTCGGCGCCCGATGACATCGCGCCCTATGCCGTCGACTGGCGCAGCGTCTATCGCGGGACGCCCGACGCCGTGCTGCGCCCTGGCACGACGCAGGAGGTGGCCGAACTGGTCCGCCGCTGTGCCGCGGCCAACCTTTCCATCGTTCCGGCCGGCGGGCGTACCGGGCTGAGCGGCGGCGCGGTGCCGGCCGCCAACGGGCCGCGCTCGGTGGTGCTGTCGCTGGAGCGGCTCAACCGCATACGCGACGTCGATGCACGCGATTTCTCCCTGGTCGCCGAGGCCGGCTGCGTGGTGCAGACCGTGCAGCAGGCGGCGGCCGAGGCCGGGCGGCTGTTTCCGATTCAGTGGGGGGCGCAGGGCACCGCGCAGATCGGCGGCATGTTGTCGACCAACGCCGGCGGCATCCGCACCCTGCGCTGGGGCAATGCGCGCGAACTGGTGCTGGGCCTGGAGGTGGTACTGCCGGACGGACGGGTGCTGGACGATCTGCGCCGGGTGCGCAAGGACAACAGCGGCTATGCGCTGCGCCATCTGTTCATCGGCGGGGAAGGCACGCTCGGCATCATCACGGCCGCCGCCCTGCGCCTGCAGCCGATGCTGAAGCGGGTGGAGACGGCCTATGTCGCGGTGCCGAGCCCGGATGCGGCGCTGTCGCTGTTCTCGCGCATGATGGAGAGCGGGGCCGACGTGATCGCCTTCGAGCTGTGTGCGCGTCATTGCATGGAAATGGCGGCCAAGCATGGCGTGGGCCTGCGTATTCCGCTGCCGCTGGAAAGCCCGTGGTTCGTGATGGTGGAGATCGCCGCCGCGCATAAGAGCGTGCCGCTGCGCGAAATCCTGGAGGACACGCTGGGCGAGGCGATGGAGGCCGGCGAGGTGACCGACGCCGCCATTGCCGACAGCGAGGCGCAGCGCCAGGCGATCTGGAAAATCCGCGAGGATTATCCCGAATGCGCCCGCAAGGAGGCGCCATCGATCAATACCGATACCTCCGTGCCGGTGTCCGCGGTGCCGGAATTCCTGCGCGTTGCCGAGCGCGAGATGAAGGCGCGGTGGCCGGAGGGGCGGATGGCCGCGATCGGTCATGCCGGCGACGGCAATATCCACGTCTCGCTGCAGGCCCCGCCCGGGATGTCCGACCGCGCCGCGTGGGTGGCGCGGGCCGGGGAGATGGAGACGATGGTGAACGCCATCGCCGTTTCGCTCGGCGGCAGCTTTTCGGCCGAACACGGGATTGGCCAGTCCAAGCGCCACGCGATGGCGACGCACAAGAACCCGGTGGCGATGGATTTGATGCGCCAGGTGAAGGACGCGATCGACCCCACGAACCGGATGAACCCCGGCAAGATGTTGCCGTAGGCACGGAGGAAGGCTGGGGCTCCGCCCCAGACCCCGGCGGGGCTCTGCCCCTGCACCCCGCCAGGGAACTCGTCCCCTCAACCCCATTGAATTGGTTTGCTGGGAATAGGGCCGAACCGTCGTAGCCGGTGAACGGCTATGACGGTTCGGCCCTATTCCCAGCAAACCAATTTAAAAGGGTCCAGGGAACGAGTTCCCTGGCGGGTGGAGGGGCAGAGCCCTCCTGGGGTCTGGGGCGGAGCCCCAGCCTTCCTCCGCGTCAGGCGACAACGTTGCGGGGCACGTCGCGGAACGGTTTGTCGGTATCGACGCTGGGTTCCCTCGGCATCTTCAGCACCCGTTCGGCGATGATGTTGCGCTGGATCTCGTCGGTGCCGCCGGCGATGGAGGTGGCCGGCACGGAGACGAAGATTTCCGCGATCACGCCGCCCATCGGACTGTCCTCGCCGGTCAGCATCGCGTTGGCGCCGGTCATTTGCGTGTGCAGGCGCGCGGCGGCGCGGGCGATGTGGCTGGAGACCAGCTTGCCGAGCGAGCCTTCGGGTCCCTGTGGCCGGCCCTGCTCCTGGGCGGTGCGGGCGCGCCGGGCGGTCCATTCGGCGGATTTGGACATGACCAGCAGTTTGGCGATTTCCTGGCGCATCACCGGATCGTCGATGGCGCCGGTTTCACGGGCGCGCGGCAGGATCAGGTCCACGCGGCCGGCGCGTTGCGGGTACCATTTGTATGGCTCCATCGTCGTGGCGATCTCGGCCCGTTCCTCGTCATAGGCACGGCCGGGACGGTCCGATCCCATGGCCCAGCTGCGCAACGAGTCGGCGCCGCGGCGTTCGTGCATCAGGGTCGTGGTGGTTACCGCCCAGCCGTCGCCGACATCGGCGACGAGGAACTCGGGCTCCACCAGCGCGTCGGTCAGGAACACCTGGTTGAACGAGGCGTGGCCGTTCATCTGCCGCAGCGGCTGCACGGTCACGCCGGGCTGGTGCATGTCGATGATGAAATAGGACAGGCCCTTGTGCTTGGCCTTGTCCCAATCGGTGCGTGCCAGCAGCAGGCCCCAGTCCGCGTGGTGCGCGCTGGTGGTCCAGACCTTCTGGCCGTTGACGAGCCATTGGTTGCCGCGAAGCTCGGCGCGGGTGACCGCGCCCGCAACGTCCGATCCGCTGCCGGGTTCGCTGAACAGCTGGCACCAGGTGTCCTCGCCGGTCAGGCTGCGGCGCAGGAACTTCTCCTTCTGCAGGTCGGTGCCGTGCGCCAGGATGGTCGCGGCGGCGAGGGTTCGGATGCCGGCCTTGGCGACGCCGATGGCGCCGATGCGCTGGAACTCCTCATCCACCACCGGCACCAGGCCGGCCGAGAGGTCGCGGCCATACCAGGCCTTCGGCCAGTGCGGCACGCCCCAGCCGGAATCGGCCAGCTTGTTGCGCCATTCCACCAGACCCAGTTCCGGGTTCCAGTTCGCTTCCAGCCAGGCGCGGACTTCGGCGCGCACGGAGGCTTCGGTGTTCTCGCTCATGTTGGTTTCCCCTCAGGCGGCCCAGTTGCGCATCATCAATTCGCGGTGGTGGCTGGCGTCGCCGAACAGCACCTCCGAGCTTTTCGCGCGCTTGAACCAGAGATGCGTGTCGTTGTCCCAGGTGAAACCGATGCCGCCGTGGATCTGGACGGCATGGATGGCGGTCTGCATGTAGGTGTCGCTGGCGCAGGCCT
Organism: uncultured Alphaproteobacteria bacterium; assembly: GCA_963839645.1. GTDB lineage: Bacteria > Pseudomonadota > Alphaproteobacteria > Acetobacterales > Acetobacteraceae > PALSA-911. The sequence goes on from CAWIVZ010000009.1 coordinate 505,420, forward strand.
TGGCCAGCGAGGCGGTGGCCGCGACATCGGCATCGCCGTCGTCGAGCGCGGCGGCGGCGTAATAGGCGGCGGATTTGGCCAGTTCGACCTCCAGCAGCATGTCGGCCTGCTTGTGCTTCATCGACTGGAAGGAGGCGATCGGCCGGCCGAACTGCATGCGCATCATGGCGTAGGCCAGGGCGTCCTCGCGCAGGCGCTCGGCGCCGCCGACCATTTCGTTGGCCAGGCAGACCGCGGCCTCGGTCATCGTACGGGTGAACGGCGCGGCGGCGGCGCCCGCTTCACCGAGCAGGGTCGCCTCGACGTTCTGAAACTCCAGCCGGGCCAGCTTGCGCGTCGGGTCCATGGTCTTCAGAGCACGCCGCTTCAGGCCGGCGGCATTGCCGGAGACGGTGAAGAAGGACAGCCCCGCGTCGCCGGTGGAACCCGGCGCGCGCGCCAGCACGACGATCAGATCGGCGGTGTGACCGTCGAGCACGAAGCTCTTGTGGCCGTTGAGGCGGTAGCCGCCGGCCGAGGGCGTTGCCGCCAGCGTCGTGGCGGCGGCTTCCCAGCTGCCGTTGTCCTCGGTCGAGGCCAGGGTCGCCACCGTGTCGCCCGAGGCGATGCCCGGCAGCAGCGCCTGTTTCTGCGCCTCGGTGCCGGCGTTCAGGATGGCGCCGGCGGCCAGCACGGTGGTGGCGAAATACGGGGCGCACAGCAGGGCGCGGCCCATTTCCTCCAGCACGATGCAATGCTCGCCGAAGCCGAAGCCGTGGCCGCCATAGGCTTCAGGGATACGCACGGCGGTGAGGCCAAGCTCGGCGTTCAGGGTGCGCCAGCCGTCGCGTTCCCACCCGGCATCGGTTTCCATCAGCCGGCGCACTTCCTTGGTCGGCGCGCGGTCCGTGAGGAAGCGGCGCAGATTGGACCGGAACTCTTCCTGCTCGCCCGAGAAACTGAACTTCATGGATTGTCCCCCCTTGCCGCCATTCTAGGATCAATTCCGCAGCCGCCGAAAGCTGGCCCATCGGATGCGATGGCGGTAGAAGGAAACATGGCTCGCGGGCTGGCGAGCGCGCCGGTCAGTGACGAGGCAACCAAGGAGGGAACCGCCCATGGCAGTCTATGAGTTGAGGACCTACACCCTGTATGTCGGCAAGATGGCGGAGGCGGTGAAGCTGTATCAGGAGCTCGGTTTTCCGGCCCTCCAGAAAGGCGGCCAGGACAAGAAGCTGGTCGGGTATTTCCAGGGCGATACCGGCATGATCAACCAGATCGTGCATCTGTGGAAGTTCGATGACGATGCCGATCGTCGCGCACACTGGGCGGCGGTTTATGCGAACCGTGATTTCGTGGAGGGCTTTGCCTCGAAATTCCGCGCGCTGGTGATGACCCAGGAAGTGAAGCTGCTGCTTGCCGCGCCATGGGGGCCCCATCCGTAATGAAACCTTCCGCGTAAAGCCAACGCCTGCAAGCCGCTGATCGGAGCCAACTGCATGACGACGAATATTCCGCTGAGCGGCACCAGGCTGTGGAACAGCCTGATGGAGATCGCCCGGATCGGCGGCACCGCGAAAGGCGGCTGCAACCGCCAGACGCTGACCGACCTGGATGGCGAGGGCCGCGCCTTGTTCCAACGCTGGGGCGAGGCCGCGGGCCTGACGCTGAGCGTGGATCGCGTCGGCAACATGGTGTTTCGCCGGCCCGGCCGCGATCCGTCGCGCAAGGCCGTCGCCATCGGCAGCCATCTGGACACGCAGCCCACCGGCGGCAAGTTCGACGGCATATTGGGCGTGCTGGCAGGGCTGGAAGTGATGCGCGCCCTGCATGAGGCCGGGGCGGAGACCGAGGCGCCGCTGGTGCTGATCAACTGGACCAACGAGGAAGGTGCCCGCTTCTCGCCGCCGATGATGGGCAGCGGCGCGGCGATGGGCATCTTCTCCGAGGCCGAGGTGCTGGCGAAGCAGGACCCGGACGGAAAGATATTCGGCGAGGAGCTGCGCCGCATCGGCTGGCAGGGCAGAGCCGATCCGGCGGAGTTGCAGCAATTGGGCGCCTATTTCGAGCTGCATATCGAGCAGGGGCCGCAATTGGAGAACGAGGGCCTGGAGCTCGGCGTGGTGACGCACGCGCTGGCGCAGAGCTGGTACGAGGTGACGGTGGAAGGCGAGGACGCGCATGGCGGCAGCATCATGGCCGGCCGGCGCGATGCGATGATGGGGGCGGCGCAGTTGATCAGCGCCGTGGAGGAGATCGCGCTGGCGGCGGTTTCGGCCAGTGGCGAAGCCGGCCGGGGCACGGTGGGGTGCGTGACGGTCTATCCGTCCAGCCGCAACGTCGCGCCGGGGAAGGTGTGGTTCAGCATCGACACGCGGCACGGCGATCCGGAGCGGCTGGCGTGGATGGGAACGGAGATCAAGGCCCGCGCCGCGAAGCTGGCCGAGGCGCGCGGGCTGACCATCGAGGTGCTGGATTTCTGGCAGTCGCCGCTGACGCCGTTCGCGCCGGATCTGGCGGAGCATCTGCGCGCGGCGGCCCGCGCGCGCGGCTACCGGTTCAAGGACATGCCGACCGGCATCGGCCACGACGCCGTGTATATGGCCCGCAAGGTGCCGAGCGTGATGCTGTTCTGCCCGTGCCATGGCGGCATCAGCCACAACGAGGCGGAGAGCATCACGCCGGAATGGGCCACGGCCGGGCTGACGGTGCTGGCCGATGCGGTGTTGGCCGCCGCGAATGCTCCATCGGGCAAACCAGCCTAGCGCGGGCCGCGGTCGCCAAGCCCGGCCTGTTTGCCTATTTTGGCCGAAACCGTCCGGGATCTGTCTGACATGAACGAAACGACTACCCAGGAAGCCACCGGTCCGCTGAAGGGCGTGCGGGTTCTTGACCTGACGGCCGTGGTGCTCGGCCCGTTCGCCACCCAGACGCTGGGGGACTGGGGGGCGGATGTGATCAAGGTGGAGAACATCGAGGGCGACACGGCGCGCAATTCCGGGCTGTTCCGCCATCGCGGCATGGCGTCGGTGTTCTTGCAGATCAACCGCAACAAGCGTTCGGTCGCGCTCGATCTGAAATCCGAGGCGGGCAAGGAAGCGTTGCGCCGGCTGATCGGCAAGGCCGATGTGCTGGTCAGCAATGTTCGCCCGGCGGGGATGGAGCGGCTGGGGTTCGGCTATGACGCCTGCAAGGCGCTGAACCCCCGGCTGATCTATGCGGTGGCGACGGGGTTCGGCCAGGACGGGCCGTGGCGGGCGCGGCCGGCTTTCGACGAGATCATCCAGGCCGCCAGCGGCTTTGCCTCGGCGATGGGATCGGACGACGAGCCGCAATTCGTGCCGAGCCTGGCGGCCGACAAGCTGACCGGCATGGCGATGGTTTCGGCCGTGTGCGCGGCGCTGTACCAGCGCGAGCGCAGCGGCGTGGGGCAGATGGTGGAAGTGCCGATGATGGAGACGCTGACCGCCTTCAACTCCGTGGAGATGATGGGCGGCATGAGCTTCGAGCCGAGCCTGGGCGAGCCGGGCTACAAGCGCATGCGCCACCGCAAGCCGGCCAAGACCCGGGACGGCTGGCTGACGATGCTGCCGTATTCGTCGGCCAATTGGTGCGCCTTCTTCGAGGCGGTGGATCGGCCCGAGCTGATCGAGGCACTCGGCATCAGCGATCCGGTGAAGCGGGCGCAGAACATCGACCTTGTATACGAGGTGATGCGCGAGATCGCGCTGACCCGGACCACCGCGGAGTGGGAGGAGCTGCTGCTGCGCATCGACGTGCCGCATACCGCCTTCACGCGGATGGCGGCGGTTACCGAACAGCCGCATCTGCGGGCGGTGGACATGTTCCCGGTGACGCAGCACCCGACCGAGGGCGCCATCCGCCTGGCCAAGCCGCCGACCCGGTTCGCCAGCACGCCCGCGAATGTTCGCCGTCCCGTGCCGCTGCTGGGCGAGCATACCGGCGAGGTGCTGCGCGAGCTTGGCTTCGCCGACGCGGAAATCGCCGACATGGTTGCCAGCAAGGCCGCGAAGCTGGCCTGAGACCGCCTTCCCTACTTCAGACAGGAATACCGATATGTCCGCCCTCGCCCAGGCCCTGTTCGCGCCGCAACGCATCGCCCTGATCGGCGCCTCCACCGACGCCAGCCGGCTGACCGCCCGCGCCCAGGTGTATCTGCGCCGGCACGGGTTCGGCGGGGAGCTGTTCCCGGTCAATCCGCGCGCGGCGGAGGTGCTGGGCGAGCCGGCGTACAAGTCGCTGAACGACATCCCCGGCAAGATCGACTTCGCCTACATCCTGGTCGGCACCCAGCACGTGGAAGCCGCCATCGCCGACTGCGCCGCGCGCGGCGTGCCGGCGGCCTGCATCCTGGCGGACGGGTTCGCCGAGACCGGGCCGGAGGGCGTGGCGTTGCAGCAGCGCATCGTCGATACCGCGCGCGACGGCGGGGTGCGCATCCTCGGGCCGAATTCCATGGGCATCATCAACGTGCCCGGCAAGACCGCCTGCTCGGTGAACGCCGCGCTGGAGGCCGAAACGCTGCTGCCGGGCCGCTGGTCGCTGGTTTCCCATTCCGGCAGCGTGATGGGCACGCTGGTTTCCCGCGCCGCCGCGCGGGGCTTCGGCTTTGCCAAGATCCTCGGCACCGGCAACGAGGCGGACCTGACCGCCGGGGAGATCGCCTCGATGCTGGTGGACGATCCGGAGACCGACGCCATTCTGCTGTTCCTGGAAACCATCCGCCGGCCCGATTTGTTCGAGGAAGCGGCACGGAAAGCGCACGCGGCCGGCAAGCCGATCGTGGCGTACAAGCTCGGCCGGTCCGAGGCGGCGGCGAAGCTGGCCACCACGCATACCGGCGCGCTGGCGGGATCGGACGCGGCGGCGGATGCGTTCTTCCGCGCCATCGGCATCGTGCGGGTGGACATGCTGGAAACGCTGCTGGAACTGCCGCCGCTGCTGCTTGGGCGCAAGCCGATCGACGCCCCGAAGCGCGCGGTGCAGATCGTTACCACCACCGGCGGCGGCGGGGCGATGGTGGTGGACCGCCTGGGCATCCTCGGCATCGGCACCGCGCATATGCTGGACACCACGCTGGCCGGCGCGAACAAGGAAACCGTTTCCAACGCGCTGTCGGACGCGCGCAACGCCGACGACGCGGACGTGGCGATCGCGGTGATCGGCAGTTCCGCCCAGTTCCGCCCGCAGGACGCGGTGGCGGGCGTGATCGCGGCGACCGGCAAGAACCCGATCTGCGCCTTCCTGGTGCCGGAGGCCCCGGCATCCCTGGTGCTGCTGGGCGAGCAGGGCCTGGCCGGGTTCCGCACGCCGGAGGCCTGCGCCGACGGCGTGCGCGCGTATATCGAGTGGCAGGCGCCGCGCGTGGTGCCCGATTGCGGCGATGTTTCGGCCGCCGCCGCGTTGCTGCCGGCCTCGGTGGACGAGCCAGGTGCGAGGGCGGTGTTCGCCGCGCTGGGGCTGGCGAACGGCGCGGTGTCGATCGATCCGGCCGCGCCGCCTCCCCTCGCCTTCCCCGTGGCGCTGAAGGCGGTGTCGGCCGAGATCGCGCACAAGACCGAGGCCGGGGCGGTGAAGCTGAACATCCACGATGTTTCCGAACTGAAGCAGGCGGCCGGGGAGATGAAATCCCGGCTGGGCGCGCAGATCACCGGCTTCATCGCCCAGCCGATGGCCAAGGGCGTGGGCGAGGCGATCCTGGGCTACCGCCGCGATCCGCTGGTCGGCCCGGTGGTGGCACTCGGCGCCGGCGGGGTGCTGGCGGAGGTGTACCGGGATGTGGTGCTGCGGCTGGCGCCGGTGACCGAGGCCGAGGCGATGGAGATGATCGCGGAGGTGAAGGGCCTGGCCCCGGCGCGCGGGTATCGCGGCCTGCCGAAGGGGGACCTTGCCGCACTGGCCAAGGCGGTCGCCAATTTCTCCCGGCTGGCGGCGTTGGGGGATGTCAGCGAGGCCGAGATCAATCCGGTGATCGTGCTGGGGGACGGGCATGGCGTGGTGATGGCGGATGCTTTGCTGACGTTGGGGTAGTCTTTACCGCCTGCGGATGTCGCACGCGGAGGCCTTCAAGGGCCGGATGGCCGCGGAAACGATCTCATGCGCGTCTCAGAACGCGTGTGATGGGATTTCGTCTCAATTTCCATCGTAAATCAACCTCCTCGTCTCCCACGATGGATCAAACGTTGCAGCCGATGTTAGCGTTTACAGTTATTTTTGATAACTTGCAAGTAAAAACCGGTTTCACCCGGCGCTGTCGGAGGAAGTAAGTGGGAGGTGGAGACTTCGCTCCCATGTCTCCCACTTCCCCCTAACCAAAGGCTCGCCTTCATCGTCTCCCGGGCGTGGCGCAGGAGGCCACGGTCTGACCTCCCGCACCACAGGCTTGGCGTTCTACCGCGTCATGACTTTACGAGTGGGCATGCGCTCTCGCTCAACGGCCGGAACGCCTGTTCGCCCGGAATGACGCTCTTGACCTCCAGGCAATCCCAGGTCCCCTTCACCTCCTCCGGCTTCTTCACCTGCAGCAGGAACGTCGGCCGGATCAGCCGCCCGTCCGGGCGGACATAGCCCTTCACCGAAACCAGGTCCTCCACCGGCAGTTCATGCAGCGCCTTCAGGACAGCATCCGGGGCCTTCGTGCCGGCGGCCTTGACCGCTTTCAGATACTGCATCGCGCCGCTGTAATTCACCGCATGGGTCTCGGCCGGCGGCTTTCCGCCGTTGCGCGGACTGAACTTCTTCGAGAAGGCGCGCGTTTCGTCCGTGCGGTCCCAGTAGAAGACCGAGTTGTGCAGGATGCCCTGCATCGTCTGCATCCCGATCGCGGGAACATTGTAGAGTTGCAGGCCGAAGACCGCCGCTTTCTGCTTCTTCCAGATACCGAACTCCGCGCCCTGCTTGAGCGCCCGCTCCATGTCGTCGCCGGAATTTGCCACCCCGATGACCTTCGCGCCGCTCGCCTGCGCCTGCAGCAGAAACGACGAGAAATCCTGCGTGTTGGCCGGATGCCGGATGGAACCGAGCACCTTGCCGCCATCCTTCTCGATCCGCGCCCGCGCGTCGGCTTCCAGCGCGTGGCCATAGGCATAGTCGATCGTCAGGAAATACCAGGTGTCGTCACCGCCCCGGGTCAGCGCGCCGGCGAGCGCGGCGCTCTGCATATAGGTGTCGTATCCCCAGTGGAACGTGTTCCGGTTGCAGAACTTGCCGGTGATGTCCGAACTCGCCGCCCCGGTGATGATGCCGATCTTGTTCTTGTCGCGAACCAGCGTCCCCACAGCGATCGCGACGGCCGAATTGCCGATATCGAGCAGCAGATCGACCCCGTCTTCGTCGATCCATTTGCGCGCAATCGACAGCGCGATATCCGGTTTGCTCTGGTGGTCGGCATAGACGATCTCGACCGGCATGGACGCGGCGCTGCCGCCGAAATCCTCCACCGCCATCCGCGCGCCTTCGACCGACCCCATGCCGAGCACGGAGGACAGCGGTCCGGTCATGTCGGTGATCACACCGATCTTGATGCCCGGCGCGGCGGCGCGGGCTCGCCGCGTGGTGGCTGCCACCCCGGCGCCGGCGGTCAGTGCGGAAAAGGCTCGGCGTGACAGCATGAGGAATCTCCCGTTGTTCTCTAATTTGGAATTTGTGCTATTGTGCGGTACATGTCGTGACAAGGTCAAGCGCATCCGACGGCGCTCGAATCTTCCATCAACGCCTATAGTGGGCGCGGCAGTGTTCCATAGGTCACCGACTTGAGCGTCAAATCGTCTTCCACCGTATTCCGCGTGCTACGGCATCTGGCCGCCGAGACACGGCCTGTCAGCGCCGGCGAGGTCTCACGAGCCCTCCAGGTGCCAATGACGAATGCGGTCAGGGCGCTCGCAACACTGGAGGCGGCTGGCTACGCCGAGCGCCACCACGGCACGGCGGACTTCGTCATTGGCAGGTCGGCGCGCACCCTGGCCTTCGCGTTCATGGCGCAGTTCCCGGTGCGGGACTTGGCCCTGCCGTACCTGCAGCGACTGACACTGGAGACCGGGCTCACGTCGTCCCTGTTCGTGCGGCTCGGCTGGTACGCGGTGCGGATCGGCCAAATCCTCGGGCCGAGCGTGCTGATCCATCGCACGAGCCTCGGCGAGGCGTTGGTGTTGACCGAAGGCGCGCCCGCGCTCGCTATGCTGGCGCATTTGCCGGAGCCGGCATTCGAGCAAGCCAGCGCGAGCGCGGGCCAGGAGCGTGTGGCCCGGGCGCGGAAGCAAATTCGCGCCGAGGGCATCGCCGTCGCGCCCAGCCCGGCCGAGCCGGCCATGTTCGACCTCGCGGCGCCGCTGCTGGACCGGCAACAGCGGGTGATCGCGGCGATCGCGGCAGAGGGGGCAACGGAGGAAGCGCTGCGGGCGATCCGCGATCCGAAAAGCGCCGCGCGGCAGGTGATCGACGATCTCGCGGCCAAGATCCACGAGGAAAGTGCCGTGGAACTGTCGCACTACGATCATATCGAGGCCGGCCAGATCGTCTTTTAACCAGGCCGCGGATCAGAACCGGACAATCGGCACCGCCGGAAACATCCGGCTATGCTGGTTCAGTTCCGCCATCACGGCGCGGATCGCCGGAATGAAGCCGTCCGCCACCTCGCGCGTGAAGCAGTCGATCGGGCCGCCAACAACGATCGCCGCGAGCGGCCGGCCGAGCGCGCCGAACACGGGGAACGAAAGGAACGTGGCACCGGTGGCGAAATCCTCGTAGCCGCGGGCGAAGCCCTGCCGCCGGATCAGGCGCACCTCCTCCCACAGCGCGGCCGGATCGGTGATGGTGGTCGGCGTGATTGGCTGCAGCGGGCTGACCAGGTCGATATAGCGCTGGATTTCCTCATCCTGGAGGTAGGCCAGCAGCATGCGCGAACCGGCGCCGGCGTGGAGAGGAATTGGCTGGCTTAGCGGCGAGTAGCCGACGGTGACACCCTGCGCCTGGATGCTCTCGATGCACACATTGTAGCGACCCACAATGATGCTGACGAACACGCTGGCGCCGGTCAGCGCGTGCAGGCGGGCGAGGTAGAGGGTGGCAGAGCTGGCGCACGTCGAGTGCCTCGCCTTCACCGACAAAATCCATCACGGAATGGCCAAGTTGATACCGCTGGCCGGACGCGTCGCGGACCACGAAGCCTTCCTTCGTCAGCGTGTCGAGCGCCTGAAACGCGGAGTTCTTCGCGCATCCGAGCGCACGGCTGATTTCGGTGACACCCCAGGACGGCTTCTGCGCGAACAGGGACAGGACATGGAGAACCTTGACCGTTCCCTTGTTCACCCCTTCGCCGCCCCGCTCGCCCAGGGGACTGGCCTGGGGATTGGCCTGGGGATGGCCTGGGCCGGCGGTCGCGCCTGCGTTGTTGACCTCGGCGCCATCGTTCATCATGATAAGTAAAGAAACGATATTGTTGAACGACACTCAAGCGGGAATTCGGGAGCCGACATGGACACTCTAAAGCAAGTTCGGGACGCAGTGGCGGACAAGGCTGCGCTGCAGGTCGCCTTGGCCGAGGCCGACATCGTTCCGCTGCTGATGAGCCTCGTGCAGCTGACCGGGCGCCGCGACCTGCTCGAACGGGCGCGGCCCTATATCAAGGGCGCGTGGAACTACCTGCAGGAAATTCCCGAAGCGCTGCAGGCTGAAATCCGCGCCGCCCTTGTGCAGGCGTTGACCGAGCTCGCGGCAGCGGGCAAACCGATCGCGGCCGAACCGCCCCCCGCGCTGTTCGAACAGATGATGGAAACCGCGGTCGGCCAGGCCGTCCCAGAACTGTACCGCGACGTGCTGATGGAAGAGGCCAGCTTCGGCGGCCAGGACCTCCGGGCAGTCGCGTGGCGCAAGCCGCCAAGCCCGGAGCGGCTGCGGGGCTTCAAGGCCGTGGTTATCGGCGCCGGCCTGTCTGGCATCGCGATGGCGATCCGGCTGCAGGAAGCAGGCATTCCCTACACCGTGATCGAAAAGAACGCGGACGCCGGCGGCACCTGGCTCGAGAACGTGTATCCGGGCTGCGCCGTGGATACGCCCTGCCACTTCTTCTCCTACGCATTCGAGCCGAATTCCGAATGGTCGTCGTTCTTCGCCAAGCAGGAGGAGATCCTCGCCTACATCCTCAAATGCGTCGAGCGCTACGGCATCCGCCAGCACATCCAATTCGGCCGGGAGGTTGAGCGCGCCGAATACGGCGAAGCGGCCGGACTTTGGAAGATAACCATACGCGCCGCCGGCGGGCAGACCGAAACCATTTCGGCCAATATCATGATCAGCGCGGTCGGCGCCCTGAACCGGCCGTCGATCCCGGCGATCCCGGGCCTCGCGGATTTCGCCGGCCCGAAGTTCCACACCGCCGCTTGGGACCGCAACGTCGATCTCGCCGGCAAGCGCGTTGCGATGATCGGCACCGGCGCGAGCGGCATGCAGGTCGGGCCAACGATCGCGCCCGTGGTGAAGAACCTGACGATCTTCCAGCGCTCGCCGCACTGGGCGATCCGCCACCCGCTCTACCACGCTTCCGTATCGCATGGCGTACGCTGGGCGATGCGCCATATTCCCTTCTACGCGAGCTGGTTTCGTTTCCAGCTGTTCTGGGCTGCCTCGGATGGCTTCCACGCGACGCTGCAGATGGACCCGGCTTGGCCGCATCCGGAGCGCTCGCTGAACGCCGCCAACGAAACGCTGCGCAACGAGCTGATCGCCTACGTCAAGGCGGAACTCGGCGATCGGACGGACCTGCTGGCAAAGGTCATCCCCGACTATCCGCCGTTCGGCAAGCGGATGCTGCGCGACAATCACTGGTACAAGATGCTGCTGCGCGACAACGTCGAACTGGTCACCGGCGGGGTGGACCGCGTCGAACCCGACGCGGTGATCGCCGGCGGCCAGCGCTATCCGGTGGATGCCATCGTGCTGGCCACCGGCTTCCAGGCGGCGAAGATGCTATGGCCGATGGACATACGCGGCCGGAACGGCGTCTCCCTTCGCGACCGCTGGGGCGACGAGGATCCCCGCGCCCATCTCGGCGTCACGGTGCCGGGCTTCCCAAACCTATTCTTGATCTACGGACCGAACACGAACCTGGCCCACGGCGGCAGCGCGATTTTCCATTCCGAATGCCAGGTCCGCTACATCATGCAGGCGATCCGGGAACTGGTCGAAACCAATTCCCGCGCGATCGAGGTACGGGAGGCGCCGTTCCTTGATTACAACGAGCGCGTGGATGCCGCGCACCGACGAATGGTGTGGTCGCATCCCGGTGTCGGAAATTGGTACAAGAACACGCGCGGGCGCGTCGTGATGAACTCTCCTTGGCGACTGGTCGACTACCGTGGCATGACAGCCACCTTCGCGCCGGAAGAGTATGAATTCACCGCAAGCGAACGAATATCCGAAATGGCGTGAGGCGGTTTTCACGTAACCATTCAGAAATCCGTGCAAACACCAACGGCACCTTTGCTGAAAATCATTCCGCGTTCAGCAAAGCCCGCGCATGGACTCGCGCCGGCGTTCGGGAAATGAACCAACGCATCCGCTTGGCTTGCATGGCTGCAATTCAGCCCCGTTCGGACTGGGGCCTTCAATTCGCATCCCATTCAAGCCGGACCCACGAGCCAAGTGCGTGCGCGAATCGCGCCACGTCACATCTGGGCCAAAGGCTTCCGCCTCAGTGAAACGTCCGCCCGCCATCCACCGGCAGCGCGATCCCCGTGACAAAGGACGAACTGGCCGCGGTCAGGAACAGGATGGCCTGCGCCAGTTCCGGCGGCTGGCCGGTGCGTTGCAGCGAATAGCGCGAGGCGATTTCCTGCTTCATGGAGTTGCTGGTGTACATCGGCATCGTCATCGGCGTGTCCACCGCGCCCGGACAGACCGAGTTCACCCGCACCTTCGGCGCCAGTTCCTGCGCCAGCACGCGCGTCAGGGTCAGCACCCCGCCCTTGGAGGCGGCGTAGGCGCTCGATCCCGCGAAGGGGCGGATCGCCACGCCGGAGGCGATGTTGACGATGGTGGACTGGCCGGCGGCCAGCAGGAACGGGGCGGTGGCCTTGCAGACCGCGTACAGGCCGGTCAGGTTCACGTCCACCACGCGGCGGAAGGTGGCGAGATCGGTGTCCGCCATGTCGCCGCCGTCCAGGATGCCGGCGGCGTTTACCAGGCCATCCAACCCGCCGAATGTGTCGGCGGCTTTCTTCACCGCTGCCTGCACCTGGTCCCAGTCGGTGATGTCCGTCGCCAGGGCCAGGCCGCCGATTTCATCGGCAACCGCTTGCGCGGCTTCCTGCTGGCGGTCCATCACCGCCACCTTGGCGCCTTCGGCGGCGAACAGCCGGGCCGTGGCGGCGCCGATGCCGGACGCGCCGCCGGTGATCAGGATGCGCCGGCCGGCCAGCCGTGCGGCCGGAGCGGGCGGGGGGTTCGGGGGGACCCAGCCGATTTCGTCGCTCATGTGCTTGGCATCTCCAATACGTTCTTCGCGAGAACGTTGCGTTGAATTTCGTTCGACCCGCCATAGATCGTCGCCGGGCGGGACTGGATGAACAGGCCGGTGGGGTTCAGTTCGCGGTTGCCCTCCAGCGGGCCGAAATTGCCGCCGTGCTCGCCGGAGATTTCCAGCATCGTTTCGGTGATGCGCTGGTACAGCTCGGTCTGGTTGATCTTCAGCATGGAGATGTCCGGCCCGGGGTTCTCGCCGCGGCGGACCTTGTCGGCGAAGGTTTCATACAGCGCCTTGTGGTCGGCCAGCTGCAGCTTGATCTGGGTGTAGCGCTCACGGAATTCCGGATCGTCCATCACCCCCAGCTTCTCCGCCAGCAGCTTCAGGCGGGAAAAGGCGTTGGAGGATTGGCGGGGGGAGCCGATGGAGATGCGCTCGAACCCCAGCAGGTTCTTCGCCATCGTCCAGCCCTTGTTCGGCTGGCCGACCAGATTGGCGGCGGGCACGCGCACGTCGTCGAAGAAGGTCTCGCAGAACTCGTCGTGCATATCGAGGTTCTTGATCGGGCGGATGGTGATGCCGGGCGTGTCCATCGGTATCAGCAGGAACGAAATCCCCTCCTGCTTCTTCGCCTGCTTGTCGGTGCGCACCAGGCAGAAGATCCAGTTCGCGTCCATCGCCAGCGAGGTCCAGATCTTCTGGCCGTTCACCACGTAGTCGATCGCCATCGAGGATCGCCTCGGTGCGCAGGGAGGCGAGGTCCGATCCGGCGTTCGGCTCGGAATAGCCCTGGCACCAGATATGCTCGCCGGACAGGATCTTCGGCAGGAAGAATTGCTTTTGGTCATCGGTGCCGTAGCGCGTCAGCAGCGGGCCGATCATGTTGACGCCCATGTCGTTGAAGCGGGCGCAGCCGTGGCGCTCGCGTTCCTCGATCATGATGAGCTGCTGGGAGGCCGACAGGCCCATGCCGCCGTATTCGCGCGGCCAGGCGGGGCAGAGCCAGCCTTTTTCGGAAAGCTTGTAGTACCAGATTTTGTTTTCCGAGAAATGCAGCCGCTTGGGCGGGTTGCGGATTTCCGGCGGGTAGTTCGCCTCGATCCAGGCGCGCACCTCGGCGCGGAAGGTGTCGTCGTCCATGAGGCTGTAGTCGGCGGGCTGGCCGACCGTGACGCCATTGGAGGCTATCGCCGTCATCTTGCGGCACTCCTTTCCAGAAGCCGGTCTTCCTCGGTCCGCGGGTCGCCGCCATAGGGGGCGTGCAGCACGCGGCTGACGAAGATGCCCGGTGTGTGAACGTTTTCCGGCTCGATATCGCCAAGCTCCATCATATGCTCGGCCTGGGCGATGGTCAGCTTGGAGGCCATCGCCACGATCGGGTTGAAGCTGCGGCCGGACTGCTTGAAGGTGAGGTTGCCCCAGCGATCGGCCTGCCAGGCCTCCACCAGGCCCACATCGCCGAAGATCGCCTTTTCCAGCACGTAGTCCCGGCCGTCGAAGTTCCGCATTTCCTTGCCGGCGCCGAGGATCGTGCCGACGGAGGTGGGGGTGTAGAAGGCCGGCACGCCGGCGCCGGCGGAGCGGATGCGTTCGGCCAGCGTGCCCTGCGGCACCAGTTCCAGCTCGATCTTGCCGGCCTGGTACAGCGGCTGGAAGCCGATATTGGTCTCGCTGCGCGCCCAGGAGACGATCAGCTTGCGCACCCGGCCGAGCTCGATCAGGCGGCCCATGCCCTCCCGCCCGCGGCCGATGGTGTTGGCGACCAGGGTCAGGTCGCGCGCGCCCTGCTCGACGAGGCCGTCGAGCAGGATGTGCGGTTCGCCGATCATCGCGAAGCCGGCGATCAGGATTGTGGAGCCGTCCTTGACGCCTGCCAGCGCCTCGGCGACGGAGCGGACGCGTTTATCGATCATTGCGGACGCGCCTAGGCGATCCCGGGCGCCTTGGCGGCGCTGAGCCTGGTGCCGCTTTCCGCGAGTTGGCGCAGGAACGCCGACGGCGCCCAGCGTTCGCCGTATTGCTGGTGCCAGGCGGCGATCTGGTTGTAGACGTCGCGCACGCCGATGCCGTCGGCCCAGAACATCAGGCCGCCGCGATAGCGCGGGAAGCCGAAGCCGTGCAGCCACATCACGTCGATGTCCGAGCCGCGATAGGCGATGCCCTCTTCCAGGATCTTGCAGGCCTCGTTCAGGGAGGAGAACAGCAGCCGGCGGAGGATTTCCTGGTCGGTGAATTCGCGCTGCGCAACACCCATCTCGGCCGAGATCTGCTTGATAAGGGCGGTAACCTCCGGATCGGTATGCGGCGTGCGGTCGCCCTTTTCGTATTTGTACCAGCCGGCGCCGGTCTTCTGGCCGTAGCGGCCCATCTCCACCAGCCGGTCGGCGATCGGCAGCTTGCGGTAGTTGGGGTTGGCGTCCGCGCGGCGCTTGCGCCCGGCGTAGCCGACATCGAGCCCGGCCAGATCGCCCACCGCGAAGGGGCCCATCGGGTAGCCGAAATCGACCATCACCTTGTCGACCTGGGCGGGCAGGCAGCCTTCCTCCAGCAAAATGACCATTTCGGAGTTGAACGGGGCGCGCGAGCGGTTGGCCAGGAAGCCGTCGCAATTGCCGGCGACGGCGGAGATCTTGCCGATCTTCTTGCCGAGCTGCATGACCGAGGCCAGCGTATCCGGCGCGGTCTTCGATCCGCGCACCACCTCCAGCAGCTTCATCACGTTGGCCGGGCTGAAGAAATGCGCGCCGGCGACGTCCTGCGGACGCTTGGTTACGGATGCAATCTCGTCGATATCGAGCGCCGAGGTGTTGGACAGCAGCAGGGCGCCGGGCTTCATCACCTCGTCGAGTTTGGCGAAGATCGGCTTTTTCACGTCCATCTGCTCGAACACCGCCTCGATCACCACGTCCTGCTGGGCGATGTCGTCGTAGCCGGCGACCGGCTCGATGCGGGCGAGGCGGCGGTCCATCTCGTCCTGCGCCAGGCTGCCGCGCTTGACCGAGGTGGCGTAGTTGTCGCGGATGCGCTGCATGCCCTTGGCCAGGCCCTCGGCGGTCGCGTCCATGATCTTCACCGGAAAGCCGAAATCGGCGAAGGACATGGCGATGCCGCCGCCCATCGTGCCGGCGCCGACCACGGCGGCGTTCTTGAACTCCCGTATGGGAACATCCGGCGACAGGCCGGGGATTTTCGCCACTTCGCGTTCGGCGAAGAAGGCGTAGCGCAGCGCCTTCGCCTCGTCGGCATTTTCCAGTTCGCTGAACAGTTCCTGCTCGCGCGCCATGCCCTGGTCGAACGGCAGGGTGCAGGCGGCCTCCACCGCGGCGATGCAGTTGTAGGGGGCCTTCTGGTTGCGGGCGCGGCGAGCGATGCTCTTGCGGATGTCGTCGAAGATGCCCGGATTGTCCTTGGCTTCCTGTAATTTCGCTTCATTGTCGCGCACACGCGGCAGCGGGCGCTTGTCGGCGATCTCGCGGGCGAAGGCGATGCCGGCGGCTTCGATGTCGGCGCTGTCGTCCACCACGCGGTCGACGATGCCGTAGCCGATGGCCTCGGACGCCGGCACGTGGCGGCCGGAGGTGATCATCTCCAAGGCGCGCTTGCGGGCCGGCCAGGCGCGGCAGGCGCTGGGTGCCGCCGCCGCCGGGCAGGATGCCGATCAGCACTTCCGGCAGGCCGAGCTTGGCGGATTTGGTGGCGATGCGGTAATGGCAGCCCATGGCGGTTTCCAGCCCGCCGCCGAGCGCGAAGCCGTGGATCGCCGCGACGACCGGCTTGGCGCTGCGGTCCAGAATGTCGTACGGGCGCTCGCCCAGCGGCAGGCGCTTGCGGCCGGTGCCGAAGCCGCGGATGTCCGCGCCGGCGATGAAGCTGCGGCCGGCGCCGACCATGACCATGGCCTTGATGGCCGGGTCCGCGTTGCCTTGCTCGACGCAGGCGATGATCCCCTCGGCCACGCCCGGGCCGAGGGCGTTCACCGGCGGATAGTTGACGATGATGACGCCGATATCGCCGCGCTTTTCCAGGCGGACCACTGCTGCTTCGCTCATGACATTCCCCAAATACCTACGCCGGCCGCGTTATCGGGCCTGTGGTTCAACTGTAGAAAACCCTGCCTGCCCCGTCTATTCGGGGCAACCGGCTCAGGTCTCGATCACGAGCACCGGCTGTTCCTCGGCCACCGGGTCGCCCTCGGCCACCAGAATTTCTGTGACTTTCCCCGCGGCGGTGGCGACGATGGGGATTTCCATCTTCATGGATTCCAGGATCATCAGCTGATCCTCCTCCGCCACGACCGCCCCGACCGTGGTTTCGATCTTCCACATATTGCCAGCCACTTCGGACTTCACGACGACACGACTCATCTCGACCCTGCTCCCTAATCTACCCACCGGTATTGTTCCCACACGATGGCCAGAGTTAACCTATCCGACAAGCGCCAAACCGCAATGGCGCGATATTGGAAGGAAAGCGAATGACCTGGCAGCCCGAGCTTGACGAGCTTCGCGCCCGAGAGAAGATGGCACGGCAGATGGGCGGGGCCGACAAGGTCAAGCGCCAGCATGACGCCGGCCGCCTGACGATCCGCGAGCGGATCGACGCCCTGGCCGACCCCGGCAGCTTCCACGAGGTCGGCACGATCGCCGGCAAGGCCAGCTATGACGGCGACAACCAGCTGATCGAACTCACCTCGTCCAACTGCGTGATGGGCCGGGCGGACATCGACGGTCGCCCTGTCGTGATCGTTGGCGACGACTTCACCGTGCGCGGCGGATCGGCGGATGCCACCATCAAGGAAAAGCCGCTGATGGCGGAACAGATGGCGGAGGCGCTGCGGCTGCCGATCATCCGCATCATCGAAGGCTCCGGCGGCGGCGGTTCTGTCAAGACAATTGAAACGACCGGCCGCGCCAACCTGCCCGGCGGCATTTCCAGCGGCACGCATGGCGTTTCATTACACCACCAACAACATGTCGGTGGTTCCGGTGGTCGGCCTCGGCCTCGGTTCCGTCGCCGGGCTGGGGTCCGCGCGGCTGGTCGCCAGCCACTATTCGGTGATGACCAAGGACACATCCGCCATGTTCGTCGCGGGGCCGCCGGTGGTCGCGCGGACCGGGCAGAACCTGACGAAGATGGAACTGGGCGGCTGGGAAATCCAAACCCGCGCCGGCGCCGTGGATCACGCGGTGGACACCGAGGAGGAAGCCTTCGCCGCCACGCGGCGCTTCCTGTCCTATTTGCCGTCCAGCGTCTACGACGTGGCGCCGCGTGGCCCGCGCACCGACGATCCGAACCGGCGCGAGGAGATGCTGTTCAATGTCATCCCCCGCGACACGCGCAAGGTCTATCGCATGCGGCCGATCCTGGACGCGGTGCTGGACAAGGGCTCGTTCTTCGAAATGGGCAAGAATTTCGGACGCTCGATCATCACCGGCCTGGCGCGCATCGACGGACTGCCGGTGGCGGTGATGGCGTCCGACCCCTATTTCTATGGCGGAGCCTGGACCGCGGATGCCTGCACCAAGGTGATCCGCTTCGTCGACATGGCGGAAACGTTCCATATCCCGGTGGTCTATTTCCTGGATTGCCCGGGCTTCCTGATCGGGCTGGAGGCGGAGAAATCCGCCGTCATCCGCCTTGGCACCCGCGCCATGGCGGCGGTGAACCAGACGACGGTGCCCTGGTGCACGATGATCGTGCGCAACTCCTTCGGCGTCGCCGGCGCCGTGCACCAGCCGGCCGGGCGCTTCGCGGTGCGTTACGCCTGGGTCTCCGCCCGCTGGGGCTCGTTGCCGCTGGAAGGCGGCATCGAGGCCGCCTACCGCCAGGACATCGCCGACAGCCCGGACCCCAAGGCCAAGCTCCGGGAAATCGAGGACCGGCTGAACAAGCTGCGCTCCCCGCACCGGACCGCCGAAGCCTTCTGGGTGGAGGAACTGATCGACCCCCGCGACACCCGCAAACTCCTGGTCGACTTCGCCCGCCTGGCGGAGCCCCTGCGCCGGCCTGGACCGACCGGGTTTGGGATCAGGCCCTGAAGGGTAGCAAGCAAGGCCAGGGGGCGCTGCCCCCTGGACCCCCGCCAGAGGCTCGCCTCTGGACTCCTGGTTATTTTCTATGAAATGGGCGGGCTATGGCGGTGCAACCAGCACCACCTAGCCCGCCCATTTCATAGAAAATGTCTGGGGTTTCCAAAGGGCGAGCCCTTTGGCGGGGTCCAGGGGCAGCGCCCCTGGCCTTACTTACTTCCTTAAGAACCCGATCCCCAATCAGGCCGGGTTCATGGCGGTGACGGCGCCGGGGGTGGCGGTGCGGCCGCCGTCGACGACGTATTGGGCGCCGGTGATGTTGCTGGCCAGGCTGGAGCAGAGGAACAGCACGGTATTGGCGATTTCTTCCGGCAGGCCGTAGCGGCCGATCGGGATGGCGGATTGGTAGCGGTCGCCGACGCTGTTCGGGTTGCCCGGGTTCAGTTGCGCTTCCAGGGAGTGGATCATGCGGGTGTCGATCGGGCCGGGGCAGACGGCGTTGACCCGGATGCCCTGGCGGGCGACCTCGCCGGAGGCGGTCTTGGTGAGGCCGATCACGGCGTGCTTGGAGGCGACATAGGCGGGCATGCCGGGCGAGCCGATCAGGCCGGCGGTGGAGGCGGTGTTGACCACGGCTCCGCCGCCGCCCTGGGCGATCATCTGGCGCAGGACGTATTTCATGCCGAGGAACACGCCCTTCACGTTCACCGCCATGACCGTATCGAACATCGCATCGTCGCAATCCACGGTGGGGGCGATGGCGCCCTCGATGCCGGCGTTGTTGTGGAAGCAGTCGATGCGTCCGTAGGTGTCGACGGTTTTCTTCACATAGGCCTGGACGTCATCGGGATTGGTCACGTCGGCCTGAATGAAGATCGCCTCGCCGCCCTGCTGGCGGATGATCCCAGCGGTTGCCTCGCCGCCGGCCTTGTCGCGATCCACGATCGCGACCTTGGCGCCGCGGCTGGCGAAGCCGAGCGCGGTGGCCCGTCCGATGCCGTTGCCGCCGCCGGTGATCAGCGCGACCTTGCCTTTGAAGTCCATTTCGTTTCTCTCCCTGATTGGTAGGCGATCGAGGTTAGCATGCGCCGCCTGGACGAACAGGCCCCGGGGCCGCTTTCGGTCGGGACGCGAACCGGCTAGCTTTCACGGGTCAGGATGGAGAGTTTGATGACCGAATACGACTACATCATCGTCGGCGCCGGATCGGCCGGCTGCGTGTTGGCCAATCGCCTCAGCGAGGATCCGGGCAAGAAGGTTCTGCTGCTGGAGGCCGGCGGCAAGGACGACAGCTTCTGGATCAACATCCCGGTCGGTTTCTCCAAGTTGCTGAACAACCCAAAATACAACTGGAACTTTGCCACCCAGCCGGAGGCGAATGTAAAGGGCCGCTCGATCCCGATCCCGCGCGGCAAGACGCTGGGCGGGTCCAGCTCGATCAACGGCATGTTGTATGTGCGTGGCAATCCGCTCGACTACGATACCTGGTCGCAGTTCGGCAATCGCGGCTGGTCTTACGATTCCGTCCTGCCCTACTTCAAGAAGGCCGAACATTTCGAGCCAGGCGGCGACGATAGCCGCGGCACCGGCGGTCCGCTGAACGTGACCAATATGTATGAGAACGACGAACTGCCGGATGCGTTCATCGAAGCCGCCGTGAAAGAAGGCTGGCCGCGCAACCCGGACTACAACAACGGCAACCAGGAAGGCTTCGGCTATTTCCAGGTGACGCAGAAGGATGGCCGCCGCTGGTCGACCGCGCGCGCCTTCCTCGACCCCGCGCGCCGCCGGCCCAATTTGCGCATCGAGACCAACGCCCAGACCACGCATGTGATCCTGGACGGTACGCGCGCCGTTGGCGTTGCCTATGTGCAGAACGGCCAGAAGCAGGAAGCCCGCGCCAACGGCGAGGTGATCCTGGCCGCCGGCGCGGTGCAGTCGCCGCAATTGCTGGAGCTGTCGGGCATCGGCCGGCCGGAGCTGCTGAATTCGCACGGCATCACCGTTCGCCATTCGCTGATGGGCGTCGGCGAGAACTACCGCGACCACTACGCGACACGGATGAACTGGCGGGTGAAGCTGCCGATCACGCTGAACGAAAAGACCCGCGGCCTGAACATGGCCAAGGAACTGGTGAAATACTTCACCACAAGGCGCGGCATGCTGACCTATACCGCCGGCATCTGCTTCGGCTTCGTCAAGTCCCGACCGGAACTGGTGGAGCCCGACATCCAGTTTCATTTCGCCCATGCGAGTTACGCCAACGCCGCCGACCGCACGCTGGACAAGGAACCCGGCATGACCGTCGCCACCTACCAGTGCAGGCCGGAATCCAAGGGCAGCATCCATGTCGGCTCGTCCGACCCGCTGGCCGCCCCGATCATCCGGCCGAACTTCCTGGCCGAGGAACTGGACCAGCAGGTGCTGATCGCCGGCATGAAGATCGCCCGGCGGATCGTGGAAAGCCCGTTGATGGACAAGTATCGCGCGCATGAGATGAACCCGGGCAGCGCGGTGCAGACCGATGCGGAATGGCTGAACTTCGCCCGCGAGAACGGCCAGACCACCTATCATCCCACCGGCACCTGCAAGATGGGCCAGGACCCGATGTCGGTGGTGGACGATCAGCTTCGGGTGCATGGCATCGCCGGGCTGCGGGTGATCGACGCCTCGATCATGCCGACACTGGTTTCCGGCAATACCAATGCGGCGGTGATCATGATCGCCGAGAAGGGCGCGGACATGATCAAGGCCGCCGCGAAGGCGGGGCTGCGTCAGGCGGCGTGAGGAGGAGCAAGGCGAATGAACAAATCATTCATAGCCTTAGCGCGCCGCGTCGCTGCGAATACGCTTTGAGCGTATAATTTGACCTGCACAAAATTGCGCTTCAAGCGTATATGAGCCGATATGGAATTCGAAGGGGGCGCTGCCAGCCTACGGCCCCCGTCCAGAGAGCGAGGGCTCGGGTTCGATGTGGCAGCTCGGATTTTCTATGACGGAGTGATCGAGTGGATCGACGACAGAGTCGACGATGGAGAAATGCGCTTGTGCGCGCTAGGGCGAGTGGCGGGAATCGTCCTTTTTGTCGTCTGATACGCAACGCTCACACGTCCGTCGGATCATCTCGGCTCGGCCGGCAAATAGGAAGGAACGGGGCTCTACGGCAATAACACGCGTGACACGGGAACAACTGCACCGGCAGCCAGTCAAAATCGATCATACCAAGATCAAAGCGACAACGGAGGACGATATCCGTCGCTACTCAATCGAGGATGGCGATGCTCAGGACCGTACCGCTCAGCATTGCAGAATTCAGTCTCACCGCAGGTGATCCGCCGCAGGGTTGGCAATGACTCAACAGCACTTCGCGGCTGCCATCCGAGTTCCGTTGGCCACACTGCGGAACTGGGAGCAAGGCCGCGTCTTACCGGATCCGGCGGCGCGTTCGCTTCTGCGGATCGTTGCAAAGTCACCGCAAGCAGCCCTGTCGGCGCTTGCCGACAAAACGGGCGAGCGAACCTACGGCGCGGCCTCTTCCACTCTCAGCGCGAAGGCCTGAAACGGGATCTTGGCAATTCCTTACAACTCAGACCCGCTTCACGCCGTAGAACTGCGGCCAGCCGTCGCGGATGTCTTGCAGGTAATTGTGGTGCGCGGTGGGCAGGTCGTACATCCCGAGCGGCGCGAATGGCGGGTTGATCCAGAACTGCGCCTGCATTTCGTCGCATAGCTTCTTCTGCGCCGCCAGGTCGGGCGCCTCGAACCAGGCGTCGCGCAGCGCTTCCATTTTCGCGTCCGTCGGCCAACCGAACCAGGAGGCGGTGCCGGCGCCGCGGATGCCGATGGAGGGTGCCGGCGACAAATTCCCGAAGCCGCCGAGCCAGGTGTAGAAGATGTTCCAGCCGCCCTTGTCGACCGGTTCCCGGCTGGCGCGGCGCTGCACCACCGTGCCCCATTCCAGCGCCTGGAAATCGGTGTTCATACCGATCTTGGTCAGCACGTCCGATGCCACCTGCGCCTCGGCGAAGATCGACGGGATGGTGGAGGCGGCCAGGATCACCACCTTCTCGCCCTTGTAGCCGGCGGCGATCAGATCCTTTTTCAGCTTCTCGTAATCCTTCGGGCCGCGCGTGATCTCCACGCCCACGGTGCTCGCCAGCGGCGTGCCGGGCACGAACATGCCGACATCGGTCTTGATGATCTGCGGCACGGCGCCGGCCACGGCCTCCATGATCTCCTTCTGGTCCATCGCCGCCACCACCACGCGGCGGACCGCTGGATTGTCGAACGGCGGGAACAGATGATTGAACCGCAGGCAGCCGATTTCCCCGGTCTTGTCCTTGACCTCGACGACGATGTTCTTGTTGGTCCTCAGCTGCGGGACCAGGTCGATGGTCGGGTTTTCCCACCAATCCACCTCGCCCTGCATCAGCGCCGCCGCGGCGGTGGCGGGGTCGGGGATGAAGTTCCAGACCACGCGATCGAAATAGGCGATCTTCGGCCCGGCGTTGAAGCTCGGCGCGCCGTCCTTGCGCGGCACGTAATCGGCGTTGCGCGCGAACACCACGCGCGAGCCGGACACGCGCTCGTCGGGCAGGAAGCGGAACGGGCCGCTGCCGATCGCTTCCGTCACCTGCTTCATCGCGTCCGTCATGGCCAGGCGCTCGGGCATCATGACGCAATAGACCTGGCCCAGGGCGTCCGGCAGCAGGCTGAACGGCTTTTTCAGGCGGATGCGGATCACCTTGTCCGAAGCGGCGGTCATTTCGTCGGTCCGTGCCGCCAGGGCCTGGCCGAACGGGTCGCGCTTGCTGAAGCGGGCGATGGAGGCGACGCAATCCTTGGCGAGAACCGGCGTGCCGTCATGGAATTTCAGGCCGTCGCGCAGGGTCAGGTTCCAGGTCTTGCCGTCATCGCTGACCTGGTGGCCCTCGATCATCTGCGGCTGCACCTGGAAGCTCGCATCGTAGCCGTACAGCGTGTCGAACACGGCCAGGGAGTAGTTGCGGGTGATGTCGGCCGTGGTCCAGACCGGATCGAGGGAAACCAGGTCGGCATGCGGCACGAAGGTGATACGCCGCTGATCCTCGGCCAGCACGATCTTCGGCGCGGCAAGCGCGGTCGCACCTGCCAGCGCGGATTTCAGGTCCCGTACGTCTTTTCATTCGTTCAGCCCCCGGAAGTGAATTTGCCCATCATCATTCACCGATTTGCCGGGCGGCGCAGCAAAAAAAAGCGGGCCGCGGCGGCATCGGCCGCGCGGCCCGGGTCAGGCGGTCCGGCGGGGTGGCGCCCCGCCGCATCGGGTAGCGATCAGCGCGCTTTGGCGACCGCGCGCTTGGTCATCACCCCGATCAGATGCGCCCGGTAGGGTGCGGAGGCATGGATGTCGCTGTTCAGCCCGTCGGCCGGCGTGGTCACGCCGCTGACCGCGTCGGCGGAGAAATTGGCGGTCAGGGCCTTTTCCATGTCAGCGTGGCGGAACACGCCGCCCTGGCTGGCCCCGGTGATCGCCACCCGCACGCCAGAGGCCGTCTTGGCGACAAACACGCCGACCATGGCGTAGCGCGAGGCGGGATTGCGGAACTTCTCGTAGGCGGCCTTTTCCGGCACCGGGAAGGTTACGGATGTGATCAGCTCGCCAGGTTGCAGCGCCGTGGTGAACATGCCCTGGAAGTAATCGTCCGCCTTGATTTCGCGCCGGTCGGTCTTGATGGTGCCGCCCAGCGCCAGCAATGCGGCTGGATAGCAGGCGGACGGGTCGTTGTTGGCCAGCGAGCCGCCGATGGTGCCGCGATTGCGCACCTGGTTGTCGCCGATCCAGGACGCCAGGTCCGCCAGCGCCGGGATCGCCTTTTTCACATCGGGCGAAGCGGCAACGGCGGCATGTGTGGTCATGGCGCCGATCGTCACGCTGCCACCGACGATGATGATGCCGGCCATGTCCAGCTTGCTGAGATCGACGACAGAGGTTGGCTTGGCCAGACGCTGCTTCAGCACGGGGATGAACGTCATGCCGCCGGCGAGCGCCTTGGCTTCGTCATCCGCCGTGAGCGCCTTCACCGCATCGGCGACGCTGCCCGGCTTCTGATAGGTAAAATCATACATCGTGCATGTCCTCTTTTATTCAGCGGTTCTTATTCGGCAGCCAGGGCAGGTTTGCCGGCCTGAACGATCGACCAGATCTTCTGTGGCGTCGCCGGCATGTTGATATGGCGCACGCCGTACTCCTTCAGCGCATCCACCAGGGCGTTGATGATCGCCGGCGGCGAGCCGATCGCGCCGACCTCGCCGCAGCCCTTCACGCCCAGCGGATTATGCGTGCAGAGGGTGACCTCCGTGCCTACCGAGATGTTCGGCAGATTGTCCGCGCGCGGCATGGTGTAGTCCATCATGGAGCCGGACAGAAGCTGGCCGGAGCTGTCGTAGATCGCCGCTTCCAGCAGCGCCTGGCCGATGCCCTGCGCCACGCCGCCCTGGATCTGGCCTTCGACGATCATCGGATTGATCACCCGGCCGACATCGTCCACCGCGGTGAAGTTGATCACCGTGGTGACGCCGGTTTCCGGGTCGATCTCCACTTCGGCGATGTGGCAGCCGCCGGGGAAGGTGAAGTTCTTCGGGTCGTAGAACGCGGTTTCGTCGAGGCCGGGTTCCAGTTCCTCGATCGGGTAGTTGTGCGGCACGTAGGCGGCCAGCGAGATGTCGGTCAGGGTCTTGGTCTTGTCCGTGCCGGCGACCGAGAAGACGTTGTCCTTGAACTCGATGTCCTCGACCGCGGCTTCCATCAGGTGGGCGGCGATCTTCTTGCCCTTGGCGATGATCTTGTCCATCGCCTTGACCATCGCCGTGCCGCCGACGGCCAGCGAGCGGCTGCCATAGGTGCCCATGCCGAAGGGGATCTTCGCCGTGTCGCCATGCACCACTTCCACCTGGCTCATCGGCACGCCGAGCTGATCGCAGACGAGCTGGGCCAGCGTGGTCTCGTGCCCCTGGCCGTGGCTGTGGGTGCCGGTGAACACCGTGACCGAGCCGGTCGGATGCACGCGGATGTTGGCCACTTCATACAGGCCCGCGCGCGCGCCGAGCGATCCGACGACGGCCGACGGCGCGATGCCGCAGGCTTCCAGGTAGGTGGAAATGCCGATTCCGCGCAGCTTGCCTTTCGCTGCCGCGGCGTTCCGGCGGGCTTCGAAGCCGGCGTAGTCGGCGACCTTCAGCGCCGCGTTCAACGTCGCGGTGTAGTCGCCGCTGTCGTATTGCAGGGCGACGGGCGTCTGATAGGGGAAGGCGTCGGACGGGATGAAGTTCTTGCGGCGCAGCTCGATCTTGTCGATGCCGGTGTCCTTGGCGACCGCATCCACCAGGCGCTCGACCAGGAACGTCGCTTCCGGCCGGCCGGCGCCGCGATAGGCGTCCACCGGAACGGTGTTGGTGAACACCGCCTTCACCTCGCAATAGATCGCGGGCGTTTTGTACACCCCGGCGAGCAAGGTGGCATACAGGTAGGTGGGGACGCAGGGCGCGAAAGTGGACAAATAGGCGCCCATGTTGCACAGCGTGTTGACCCGCATCGCCAGGAAATGGCCCTCGGCATCGACCGCCATTTCCGCCGTGCTGTCATGGTCGCGGCCATGCGCGTCCGACATGAAGCTTTCGGTGCGTTCGGCGGTCCATTTGATGGGACGGCGCACCTTGGCGGAGGCCCAGGTGACGATGGCCTCCTCGGCGTAGTGATAGATCTTCGAGCCGAAGCCGCCGCCGACATCGGGGGCGACGACGCGCAGCTTGTTCTCGGGGATGTGCAGCACGAAGGCGCCCATCAGCAGCCGGATCACATGCGGGTTCTGGCTGGTGGTGTACAGCGTGTAGTCGCCGGAGTTCACGTCGAACTCGCCCACCGCGGCGCGCGGCTCCATGGCGTTCGGGATCAGCCGGTTGTTCAGCAGATCCAGCCGCACGATCTTGTGGGCGGTGGCGAAGGCGGCATCGACCATCGCCTTGTCGCCGATATGCCAGTCGTAGCAGATGTTGCCGGGTGCATCGTCGTGCACCGCCGCCGCGCCTGGGGCGATCGCGTCGCGCACGCCGGCGACGGCCGGCAGGTCTTCCAGCTCGATCACCAGCAGCTCGGCCGCGTCCTTGGCCTGTTGGCGGGTTTCCGCGATCACCACCGCGATGGGATCGCCGACATGGCGCACCTTGCCGACCGCGAGCACCGGGTGCTTCGGCTCGGCCATCGGGCTGCCGTCCTTGTTGTGGATCTGCCAGCCGCAGGGCAGGCCGCCGATCTCCTCGGCATCCAGGTCGGCGCCGGTGAACACCGCCAGCACGCCGGGAGCGGCCTTGGCCGCGGAGTGTCGATCGAGAGGATCTTCGCATGCGGCCGGTCGGAGCGCTTGATACTGGCAAAAGTCTGGCCGGGACGGTTGATGTCGTCGGTGTAGTTGCCCTTCCCGTTCAGGAAACGCTGGTCTTCCTTGCGACGGACGGAGGCGCCAATGCCTTCGAAACCCATGATGCTATCCCCCCTTGCCGGGCGCGGCGCCCGCTTCTCTTGCCGCGAAGATCGTCCAATGGCTGTAGTCGGATCGCCGGCCTTGCGCCGTTTCGATCCCGCTCAGGCGGTTGCCTACTCGGCGGCGGCCTTGCCATGCATCAGCGGCCATGCGGCCGCGATCGCCTTGACGATGTTGTGATAGCCGGTGCAACGGCAGAGATTGCCTTCCAGGCCCTCGCGGATTTCCTGCTCGGTGATGCCCTGCGGGTGGGTGTTCACGAGGTCGATGGCGCTCATCACCATGCCCGGGGTGCAGAAGCCGCATTGCAGGGCATGATGCTCGCGGAACATTTCCTGCATCGGGTGCAGCGTGCCGTCGGCGGCCGCGAGGCCCTCGATCGTTACGACCGACGCGCCCTCGGCCTGCAGCGCCAGCATGGTGCAGGATTTGACCGATTTGCCATCCACATGCACGACGCAGGCGCCGCACTGGCTGGTGTCGCAGCCGACATGGGTGCCGGTCATGCCCAGCGTTTCCCGCAGCAATTCCACCAGCAGCGTGCGGCCTTCGACCGTCGCCGTGTGCGGCTTGCCGTTCACCGTCAGGGTAACCTGAGGCATGTCTTTCTCCCCCTTGAAGCCGTCAACGCTGCGACCCGCGCCGCCCCAATCGGGCCGCCGGGTCATTGCCGGGATAGTGGTCACTCCACCGGGTCATGGTCAAGCGGCGTTGCGAGTTGGATCGGTCAGGAAACCCGCAGCAGGCCGGCGACCGAGATGTCCTCGTCCAGTTCCGGCCAATGCATGCCTTGACCGCGTCCGATCAAGCGCCAGTTGCTTCTCTGGGCCGGCGTGGCGTCGCGTAGACGGGGGAACCATTCCAGCGGCGCCGTGAGTTCCCGCCCATCGGCCAGGGTCACCCGCAACGCGTCATCCGTGACCGATACGTCGATCGCGGTGGGGTCGAGTTTAACCGCCGAAATGCCCATCCCAAGCCTCCTGGAAATGGCCACGATGCTCGATGACGAGCAGCCGGAGCCGCTTCAGTTCGTGAGTGCGAAATCCGAAACCCCTGGATCCGCAGAACCGTCGGCACCGGCCTAGGCCGCCACCGCCGCCAGGATCTCCGCCCCCGGCGCGTGCTCCAGGTGGCAGGCGGTCTGGTGCCCGGTTCCGACGCTGCGCAGTTGCGGCTCCTCGGTGCGGCAGCGGTCGAAGGCGAAGGGGCAGCGGGTGTGGAAGCGGCAGCCGCTCGGCGGGTTGATCGGGCTTGGCACGTCGCCGGTCAGGATCATGCGGTTGCGCGGGGCGTCCGGGTCCGGCACCGGCACGGCGGACAGCAGCGCGCGGGTGTAGGGATGGTGGGATTTCGAGAACAGCGTGCGCCGGTCCGTCAGCTCGACGATGCGGCCGAGATACATCACGGCGACGCGATGGGTCAGATGCTCGACGATCGCCAGATCGTGGCTGATGAACAGCAGCGCCAGGCCCAGTTCGTCCTGCAGGTCGGACAGCAGATTGACGATCTGCGCCTTCACCGAGACGTCGAGCGCGGAGACGGCCTCGTCGCAGATGATCAGGTCGGCTCCCGGTGCGAGCGCGCGGGCGATGCCGATGCGCTGGCGCTGGCCGCCGGAGAATTCGTGCGGAAAGCGGCGGATGGCGTCGCCGGGGCAGGCGCACCTTGTCCATCAGCGCCGCCACCTGGTCATCGATGTCCGAGCGGTCAGGAGTTCGACAGCTACTTCACGCAGGGTCGATGAATCGATGAGCTGCGTGAAGAGAGCATGGACGTCTTTATTGGCGCGTGCTGCGTCGGCGACGGAAAGGGGCAGGTCGCTCGATCGTGAACGCAAAGGGCTGCGACGTGTCGTCGTCCTGCTTGCCCTTGAGCGCTTCCCGGACAAGACGGTTGATGACCCCGGCGGGCTCGAGAAGTTTCGAGCGGAACACGCTGTCGAGCAGGAGTTTCGGCAGTTCTATCTCAAGCCATTGCCGGTAATCGTCATTAGGGCGGGGCGGTGACGGGCGGGGCTCACGGGAGCGGTCCTCGATGCTCGCGGCGAGTTCATTCAGGAGTCGCGAGGGTGCACCAGCCTCGTCCAGAGAGTCTGCGGCTTTGCCCAGTTCACTGCGCAGGTCATCGACTGCATCCCCGGTCATGTCGCTCAAGGATCAGTTCGATCACACGCCGGAGATTTGTTCCGTACTTAGGGATGTAGACGACCTTGCGGCTGTCGTCGCGGGGCAGGCGCAGGTGGAGCCACCGCACGAGGTGCGATTTGCCGGTGCCTGATTCCCCGATGATCGGGCAGGAAGAGCAGTCCTGGGTTCGGCGCTAGGAAGTCCTGGAGGAGTTGCTCCTCGTCGATGAGAGTTCCGCCTTCGGTAGCCGAGAAGTCCCGGCGGAGCATCTGGCTTGGGCGGTGGGTGGCGAGGAAGACGGCCGGCGAAGGGTTGACGGCGTCAACGACGACCGTGTCGTTGACGTTGGCCGGCGTCCAGCAGACGTAGCCCTGGAACGGATCCGTCACCGTTTTGGCCTCTGCATCCCGGTGGTTGAAGCAAGGGACGCATGCGTGATCGTCCGCTCCGGGCCGAAGCGCTCTGGGAGTCGGACCTTCAGTGATAGGTCGGGCAAGGTCCTCAAGCACGATGAACTGCTCGTCGCGTAGCCGGAGCAGTGCGTATGCGAGTGAAGGTGACAGTAGGTCACTCCCGCTTTGGACGGCCTCTGGTCTCATGCGGGCCTCAACGTCGCGCCGGTAGGTGCCTCCGTCGAGGACCGGGATACGACGGCCAAGTTCCTCGATAACTACGCCGATCTCCAGTTGCTGTGCGGTAAGCACCGACGGGATCGCATGGCGGATAGCTTCGGTTGGATCAGGCACCAGGACATCTTTTCCGCCGCGTGGCAGATGGTGGGCAAATCCCAGGAAGGTGGCCCACCGATCGAACGCCCCCCACCGCGTGTCGTTGGAGAAGACACGTTCACCAGCGCCAAACTGCCGTTCCTGTGCTACGTCCACGCCGTCAGCCTCATTCCACGGCGCGGGGGGGGTAGGGGGTTCTGCCCGAGATACCACGCGAGCGCACGCGTAAGGTCACGGGCGCCTTCGGTTGAGTCCCACAGGCCGTAGTTCAGAGCATCGCGCAGGATGAAGATCACGGACCAATGACCGAAAGTGGTGATCGCGCTGCCGCCGGTCACGGGCGTAGGCGGGGAGTTCCGGGTGCAGGCGGATTATGTCACCGTCACGGTCGAAAAGGCCGATCATGACGCACGCGGTCAAGGTGTAGTCGAAACCCTTCGATCCGTCGCCGGGGGTCGAGTCAGACCCGCGTGGCAAGGTGGCGGGCGCCACAAACTTGGCCAGTTCCGTCCGCGGCAACCCGAAGCCGTCGGCTGCCTGCAGTGCGCGGAAGAGCACGCGGGCAACGGCGGGCAGGATCTGCGGGGGGTTCAGGAGCGGCATCAGAGCATCGCGAGGAGGGTGTCGGCGTCAAGGTTGGGGTGACGTGTCTCGGTGACCAGGCGGTCGGGTCGTTCCGGGTCCCGGGCGTCCGGTGGAATCAGCACAACCCGCAGATGGGCGGGGCTGGGTGCCCGAAAGTATGACTCGCGTACGACGGGTTGGCGGTCCAGTGGATCGTGGACGATGAGTGTGGGGATCTTTGGGGCGAATACGTGGGCGGGATTGGGTTCGAGGAAAAGGAAACCGTCACGGGTCGCGCGATGCGCCGTCGTGACCGCGGCCATGATCGCGGACGATCGAGGGCGCGCTGAGCAATCGGACGCCGTGACGCACAAGCGCCATGAGCAACTCGGCGAACTCTGGCCAGCGGTGACGGCGGCGCATGGGCTGAGGGTCGATCATGACAATCAGGGTTCCTGTTGGACCGCCGGCGATCTCGCTGAGGACCGGGCTGACCAGCGACTGGGGTTCGGCGACAGGTTCGGGCGTACCCGCCTGCCCCGCGAACGGGCTGCGGTCGATTCTTCTGCAGTAGCGGGCAACCGCCGCAACCACATTGCGGGATGGTCTCACCCCGCGCTCCGAGCGGCGAGCCTGGGCCGATCGCGATAGGCCTCGACGAAAATGTCGGCGAAGTCGCGCTCGCAACGGAGGGCCTCAAGCATGAGGGAGTATGCGGATCTGGCGGCCTGGATGGTCCGCTGACGCACTGGTTCGACAAGTGCTTTCCACACTTCCGCGATCACGGTGCCCCGAATCGGTGATCTCTATGACAGTAGAGGTGATATAGCGGTGGAACGCATCGCCGCCCTCGTCCTCGGTGGTGTCATCGGCGGCAGGGGGTTCCTCCGAGTCGACGCGGATCAAGCCTGCCCGCATCATTAGCGAGAGGGTACGCAGGTTCCACGCCTCGTTCTCTTGGGTGTCCCGGACGATCGCGCTCCGCTGGCTCTCCAGCGAGACCCGGTAACGGTTGGCGCCAAGATACTGGGCACTGTTCAGCATGGCGGACCACCTTTCGCGGCCGAGTTCCACGCCGATGAGGCGAGTGGAACTAAGATTTTCGTGCAATGTCGAGGTCCGACGGAGCGTGAAGCATGACCGCCGCGGATGCCAGCCCGTCGCGGCCTCCACGACCCACTTCCTGGTAGTAGCGGTCGATCGATTCCGGGACGCAGGCGTGCACGACGGATCGCACATCGGATTGGTCCACGCCGAGGCCGAAGGCGCTAGTACCGACCACGATATCGACGTCACTTACCCGGGCGCTGAGTTCCGGGGCGAGGGAGTCCCCGCGCCATTGCTCGATGACCCGGCGACGCTGTTCCGGGGAGGTACCACCTGTTACCTCCGCCACCCGCAGGTTCCCGTCAGCACGCAGGCAGGCCGCCACGCGACTGGCGTCCCCGGGTCGGCTCACGTAGATGACGGCCGGTCGGGGGAAGTGCCGGGCTGCGTCGACCACAAGATCCAGTCGCTCGTCGGCCGACTCATAGGCGTGGAGCCAGTACTCCGGTTCGGGGCGGACAAAAACCGATGCCACGTACTCGACTGGGCCTGGCTCGCCGAACAGTGCGACCAGCGTGTCCAGGGTGTCTTCGGTGATTGTCGCCGACATGACGATCGTCCTGAATCCCGATTGTCTTGCCGCTGTAGCCACCCGCAGCAGGTCTCGCCGGAAACCACTCAGGGCCTGGAACTCGGGGCGGAACTCGACCCCCCAACTGGCCACTAGGTGCGCTTCGTCAATAACGAAGTACCGCATATGGCCAGCCTCAGCGGCAGCGTAAAGGCTCGGCGCGAGTGACGTCAGCAGCGACTCAGGTGACACGAAGACCAGTCGCTGTGTTCCTTCCCGGATCGCAGCGCGGATCTCGGTTCGCTCGGGATCGGCCTGGCCGCCGAAGTAGGCAAACCGCTGCGGATGATCATGGCCCGGCTCACTGTTCGCCAGATGCTCCCTGACAGCCCGTTCCTGATCGAGCGCCAGACTTGTCGTTGGGCACGACGATGACGGAGACTCCTCCAGCGGCCGACTGCAGGAGTGCGGGGGCGATCGCTACCGCGCTTTTCCCGGTGCCAGTGGGGAGATTGACGACGATTGTTGCTGAGTCTTGCGCCGCCAGTACCGTCCGGATTGCCTGGCGCTGGCCAGGCGAGGAATAGCTAGTGAAGGCCGACCCGAGGACGTCGGCAAGGAAGGGGTCGCCTGGAACCCGCAAGTCTGGCCGACGGGCGAGGGGAGCCTCAGCAGGAGCGATGGCGGGCCGGTCAGTGCTCCACGGCGGGGTCCAGTCGGATGCGCTCACGATGAGCTTTCCAGCCTCCGCTGGCAGCGCCGAGCAGTCGGCATCTTGCCAGTGCTCGATAGTGGGCCATCCGGCACGGCCTGGAACGAGCAGGTGCTGGTCCGCGCCTTGAGTTGCGGTCTCGTGCCGGAGGACCTGGCGGACCAACGCGACGAGGTCTCGCTGCCCGACGCTGCCGGCCTCGTGGCGCTGAGGCATACCGCGTCGAGGAGTCGCTGGTAGGGGCTAGGAAGCACTCCGCTTAGTGGAGGTAGTTCGGGCCAGGCATCTAGAGCACGCGCGATTTCAATGAAGCTGCTGTCGGTCATGCTCGTGGCCTTGCGAAGCCCGGTCCGTCGGGCCTGAAGGGTGCCAGCACCACTGCGCCGATTGCGTCGAGGCGGACGTGTGGTTCCCGCATCCCGAGCGAGAGTGCGGCGTTGATGTCGATGTCGGCCGCGAGTTCGGATTCCTCTGCTTCTCGCTGGCGTGCCGGGAGAAAGGTGAGCCGGATCCGCCGTTGCGTGACCGCCGTCCGGGATGCAGCTTCGAATTGGGTCGCAGCGTCCGCGCAGGCCGCCGCGAAGGCGGGTTGGCGCCGCAGAGTTTCCTCGGAGTGGGCACGCGCGGTACGGCAGCGCCGCTCCCAGTCAGACTCGCCAATGAGTTCGTCCAGTGCCCAGCAGCGTTCCGGATTGAGGTTGATGTCCCCGCGTTTCGGCTCGTATGGCACTCGGAGCAAGCCGGTGACTTTACGGTCCTCGAGATGGGTGCCGTCGATGGCAGACCACAACGTCACGATCCTCGGCGGAAGAAAGGCGTCAGCGCGGCGCTGAAGCGATCGGCGGTCGAACTTGCTGCCCCTGGTTTCCAGGACGAGGCTGGCTGGCCCGGTGTCGGCCTCGATGACATAGTCGAAGCGGAAGAAGAGCGACTCGTCGGCGACGTCGGGTGATGTCCGCCAGAACGCGAATGTCTGGCCGCGGTCGTCCCATCGGATGTAGTCGGCCAGTGAATCGACCAGTGGCTCCCCGATCCGGAAGAGTCGTGCGTCTGGGCGTGCTACTGCTGCTGCCCGCTGGTATGTTCCGGTCCGCTTCGTTACGGGCATGAACCTTGCGCGCAGGACGTCCCACGCCACCAGGGGCATGGAGTTGATGTTCGGTGCCTTGCCCGGTGCGGTCAGCCTGTACGAGCGGTAGCGGTCATCCTTCTGATCGGCTACCAGGTGGAACCGGAGATTCCCCGGCCCATCGCAGAGCAGGCCCTCAGTGGAATGCTGGATCCGCAACCACGCGTCCTCAATGTCCTTCATCGCGGAAGCGAGTTCCCCGGCTTGGTCTCCCGTTTCGATGGCGTCGAGGGCATCCTGTTCGGAAATGGCCTCCCGTTCGGCGGCGAGTCGTCCGGGCAGGATCTCGGTCATCCGGGCCAGGCCGGCCGCACCATCGTCGAGCAGGGCGTCTTGAAGTTCGGGGAGCAGAGCGTCGATGGCGAACTGGAGCGATGCGATGGAGGTGTCGAAGACACCGAAACCCTTGGTGAGGCAGTCCTTCCAGGCGGCTGTGATCGTGCCAGGGATGGACTCGGTTGCGTAGGTTGGGATGACGTTCCCGCGGCCGTACCTGTCAAGGCGTCCGATGCGTTGTTCCAGCCGATTCGGCGAGAACGGCAGATCGAAGTGAATGGCCTGATCGGCGAACTGGAAGTTCCGCCCTTCCTCGGCTGATCGGTCACACACCAGGATCCAGCAATTACCTGCGGCGTCGCGGAATCGATCGACCTCATCCTCTACTGCGGCAGGATCCTCGTCGGTCAGGTGAGCGGCGATCGCGTGCGGCCCGAACTCACCGGCTAGCGCTTCACGGAGATGACGGGCGGTCATCGTGAAGGAGGTGAAAATGACGGTCTTCCTGCGCGCATCCTTCAGGAAGCTGACGAGAGCCGGCAGGATCCCGGGATCGATTTCGAGACGGGCTCCCCTCTCGAGGATCTCCCGTTCGGGGTCATCAGCAACCCAGGAGGAGAGGGCGTCCTGTTCCGCCGGGGTCAGTTCCGCGCGATGAGCGTGGCTGTCGCTCGGTTCCAGGCGGTAGCGGGCGGCGGCGGCGGTGAGGCCTGGATGGGAGCCAGCGCGCTCCGCCATTGCGATCAAAGCGCGGCGTGCTCCAGCGCGGGCAGCCGGGGAGGAGTCGAGTGTGAAGCGGACGTAGTCCCTCCAGTCGTCCAGCCATTCCTGGGCCGCTTCGTCGGAGTCTGCCGGCGGGATCATGACGGGGCGTTGTCTGCCGCGCACAGGGAAATCGTCCAGAAGGGTGTCGTTCCGGCGAGTGCGTAGCAGGCGCCGGTGGACGCGGTAGGTCTCTGAAATGTGGATCCGGGCGGCCATCACCGCATCGGGCAGCGCTGACGGGTCGCCCAGGGCTGCGGATACCCGGTCCAGCAAAGCTGTGAGTTGCTCATCGCCCGGGAACATGGCGTGCAAGGCGGACACCTTATCGCGGAGCAGGAAGGGCGGGATGTCAGGCCGGAAGGTGAAGAACGCCGTCCCGAGCGCTTGGCGGTCTCGTATCCGCCGCCGGAAGCCCTCAATGTCGTGCAACTGGTAGATGTCCGGGTCGAGCAGGTGCAGCATTGCAAGGAACGTACGTTCGTTATTCAGCAAAGGTGTCGCCGACAACAACAGCAGCCTTGGGATTACCGCTGTGAGCCCCGCAAGCATCGCATACCGGTTCCCGGCGTCACCACTAGCACTCGCCAGGGCAGCAAGATGATGAGCTTCGTCGACCACGACGAGGCCAGCCTTGCTGTGCCAACTGTAGCGGTCAAGTCCATCCCTGGCACCCTCCAGCCACGACTCTGGCTTGTCGTGTGACAGCACTGACACGACAGCGCGGTCGAAGTCGTCGATGAGGAATTTCTGGCGGAGTTCTGACACCCACTGCCGCTGGAGCAGGGGCGGGGTGATGACAACAACGTGCCCCTCAGGATGGTCGAGGAGGTACTGGCGGATGATGATGCCGGCCTCGATGGTCTTGCCCAGCCCGACCTCATCGGCGAGGAGATAGCGCTGTTTCGGGTCTTCGAGCACCCGTCGCGCCACTTCGATCTGGTGGTCATACAGATCGATGACTGAAGAGAGGACGCCATGCATCCCGTGACTGGCAGCGCGTTGCCTTGTGGTCGTGGCTACAAACGGGTACCGGCGCAGATGGAAGTAGGGTGACTCGTTACCGCGTGCGACGAGCACATCAGTCGGGTCATCGATGGGCTTGTCCCACCTGACGTACAGCTCTTCCTCCGGGACCATGAGGTCGGCATCGGAGTTCGGAGGCCGGACGCCGTACTGGCCATCTCCCTGCCAGACCACGCGTCCGACGCGCCAACCGGCCTTGTCCTCCCAGTAGCAGCGACGCTGGGGACTCACCTGAACAGGCTCCACCTGGCTACGGCGGGCGGTAGCCCTGCAGCGCCCGGTCGTGCTGATCGAGTCGAAGTACTCGATCTCGACCTCATCATCCGATACATGTAGGCACTTGCCGATGCCGAGTTGCTGCCCGGCAGCCCGTACGAATTGCCCCACCCTCAGCTCGATCACTGGACTTCCTTGTGCCACTTGTGACGTTCCGTCTGGCCTGCAGCCACCGGAAAATGCGGATCTTGTTCCGTGGATCGCGCCGACGAGTCCGGAGACTCATTTGCTGAGTGACCGGCCTCGGCGAGGGCGGTGCTCTGCCTGTAGTAGGGGGCCTCGAGTCAGCCGGCAGGATGTCGCCGCAGGCTTCGTGGAGCTGCCGGTGGTTGACCCAGTCGACGTACTCCAGGGTGGCAATCTCTCGACCTGCTCAGCGGTGCGCCACCGGCCGCGTGGCTTGATCAGTTCGGTCTTGACCGAGCCGTTTAGCGATTCGGCCAGGGAGTTGCCATGCGCCTCGCCGACGGTCCCGACCGAGGCACTGGCACTTCGGCAACCATCTGGACTGCCCACTCCAGCAACTCCCGTGGATAATTTCTCGATCGACGTGTCACGGCTCCGTTTCCTCCTCAAGAAACGGAGCCTCCGGACTAGCCGGA
This sequence comes from uncultured Alphaproteobacteria bacterium, assembly GCA_963839645.1. Lineage (GTDB taxonomy): Bacteria > Pseudomonadota > Alphaproteobacteria > Acetobacterales > Acetobacteraceae > PALSA-911. Next base: position 542,244 of record CAWIVZ010000009.1, read on the forward strand.
TCTATTTAATCGATTTCATACCGCTTCTCCCGGTCCCCGCAGGTAGCTACCTAACTGACGCGCGAGCGGCGGCGGCGGAGCACAGGCGAGCAGGCTAGAGGTAACGATATCTTTAGTCATCGACTAGCCGCCGAGCGACGCGCCTCATGAGGAACCGTCCACCCGATGGCGTGCGGAACGACCCGGCGTAGCTTCTGACAGGGGATTCCCGATGAGTGTCGCCAGTTGGAATGAGAGCCGTCGGGCCACAATCCATGTAATTGTCACGTGCTCCAACCAGATGAGTCTTCCCATTCCCGGGCGGCTTCAACTCGGTCAGGTCTCGGGCAACAGCGCTACTGTGCGTGCCCACAGGTGGATCGCCCGGCTGAGTCAGACTAAGAACGCGCTGCAGACGCCAGCCCGCGATCTTTTCGCGGGAGAGCACTGGTCGGTCGCGCGCAAGTTCCCCACACTGCATCGGCCACGGGAAGACATACACGAGTGGGTGTGCTCGGCAGGCTACGGCCTAATTCCCGTTGACGCACCGATCATGCCTTACCACGCGACGTTGACCCCTGGCCAGGCTGACTCGGTGCCCGGAGTTGCCGCTTCCTGGTGGTCGGCCCTCAGCGATTGGCAGGGCCCTACTCCGGATCGGCCACGCAGCATCCGCGCGCTCGTAGCCGCGGACGCCACCGCATTGTTCATGTTCGTGCTCTCCAAGTCGTACCTGCGTGCGTGCGGTGTCGATATCATGGCCGCTACTGCGTACATCAAGGACCCGAACCGACTGTTCATCGTGTCGGCCGGAACTGAACCGCGGGGCGACCTGGCGGCGTTCCTGGTGCCGGCGGACGCCCGGTTGCAAGCCCAACTGGGCGGCACGCGCCGGGCACTCAATGCCCGTATCGGCTCCCATTTGCTGTCGACTGGAGTCCGCAGCAGGGATGAGGCCACCGGACACCTGGAACGTCTGCTTGCGGCACAGCCACCCATCCCTCGCTACAGCCGCGAGAAGCAGTCCGACGATGAAATCCTCGGCTTCATTTCTGGGCGCCTAGCCCAGGCGCCGGGGACGTCCGCCAGTCAGCTGCTACGTGAGTTTCGTGATGCCGGGCTCGCATGCGAGCAGCACCGATTCACTCGGCTATACCGGACGCTCTCGGAGACCAAGTCATAGTCGCTGCAATCTCCGTGAAGGCACCAGTGGTCGACAGCACTATCAGGCACCGACAGGACCCTCTCTGGAGACATGCCTGACATCCGGGACAGTCGAAGATATTCGGCGGATCCGCGATCGGGAAAGTCGCGCTCGGTATAAGGCATCCCTGTGGTAACTGCGCGCTAGCCCAGCCTGTGGGTGCCGAGAACGGTGTCACTGCCGCTGCCCTGGTCATCGCTGATGTGTGCGGGTTCACGAACTTCGGTATCTGGCTGCGCGAGCACAGCAGCCTCAGGCACTGTCAGTTACTCATGTCACTACGATTCGGTTATCTGGCGGTGCTCCGCGTCTTCGGCTGGCTTGCCCTGCTTGCCCCGCTCCGACCGGGCCAAGGACGCCGAGATCCTTTTCCTGCGCCACCAGGTCGCCGTACTCCAGTGCCAGGCCGGGACGCCGAAGCTGTCGTGGGCCGATCGGGCGATATTGTCCGCGCTGGCCCGGCTGCTGCCAAGCGGTCATCTCCGCCACTTGCGCCTGATCATCTCCCCGCGCACCCTGCTGCGCTGGCACGCCGACCTGGTCAGGCGACGCTGGGCGTACCCGCGCCGCACCCCCGGGAGACCGCGCATGGCACAGGCCATCCGCGCGATGGTCCTGGAGATGGCACAGGACAACCCAGCCTGGGGATACCGCCGCATCCACGGCGAACTGGCCGGCCTGGGCCATAAGGTGGCGCCGTCGACGGTGTGGAAGATCCTTAAGGACGCGGGCATCGACCCCGCACCCCGGCGTGCCGGGCAGACCTGGCGGGAGTTCCTGGCCGGGCAGGCCACGACGATCCTGGCGGCGGACTTCTTCCACGTCGACACCGTGTTCCTGCGGCGCCTGTACGTGCTGTTCTTCATCGAGCACGGCACCCGGCGCGTGCACCTGGTCGGCATCACCGCCCACCCGACCGGCGCGTGGGTGACGCAGCAAGCCCGCAACCTGCTGATGAACCTCGAGGGCCGCACCGACAGCCTGAAGTTCTTGATCCGGGACCGGGATACGAAGTTCACCGTGGCGTTCGACGCGGTGTTCATCGCGATCGGCGTGCGGATCGTGAAGACTCCTGTCCAGGCGCCGCGCGCGAATGCCATAGCCGAACGCTGGATCGCCAGTGCGCGCCGCGAGTGCCTGGACCGGATGCTGATCACCGGCGGACGGCATCTGCAGCTGGTCCTCGGCGAGTACGTCGGCCATTACAACACCCATCGGCCGCACAGGACGCTGCACCAGAACCCGCCCGCCGGATGCCAGAGTCCGCCCGCCGCAGGCGCAAGTATCCGGGTCCTGCGGCGGGACCGGCTCGGCGGCCTGATCCACGAATACTCCCAGGTCGCATGTGGTGACACAGTATTCGGCACCCACAGGCTGCGGCGAACCAGCCTCCACATTGAAGGGCCGCGTAGACGTAGAGCTCGAAGTCGTGATTGGTTGCGGGCGGAAACGAAATGCCCTGTTTGTCCGAAGATGCGGAAAGTGGAGATGGGTCTGTATTGTCCGAAAACGCCCACTCCATCTGCCGTTTACCTCTTTCAGTCCGGCGCGCCGGCCGTCGCATGACGTCCCACCCGCTCGGCATTCTTCCAAATATCATCATCAATAGATACAGGTTGACCGTTCTGGTCATCATTCCGGCGGATTCGGATGACGGCTTGGTCAGGTCTGCGGTGGTGCCGTCTTGATACACCACCACCCGCGTAGCCCACCCGGATAGCGGCGATCTGCCCGCTCGGGGACGGGTCCGGGCGCGAGATAGTGCGGTTGCAGACCGCGGAGATGTTCGAGCATGATGCCAGGCCAGCGCAGATAGCGCTACCTGCTGCATCGGATCGGTTCAGCCCGTAGATGCCCGCGCACCGGGCTGCGGAGCGCGACGAGGCCGCGGTCGCCGCGTGGCGTACCGGGACCTGGGCGAAGGTGCGAGGCTAGCGGCGGCGGCGATGATCACGGCCAGCTCCATCGGAAGGCCTTCGTCGTCATCGTTGCTCCGCGATCAACCGTTATGGATCTCGCGCATGGTGACGGTGACCGACCCGTCCTCGGTGACGGCAGGTGCGGATGCGGCGTCCCGGGGACGAAGCCGTAGCGGCACCTTGTCGCTGGGATCGGCGGTGCATAGCCAGCAGATGAACCTGGCCTGATTGACCTCAGGCCAGGGGGTAGGTGGGTGCAGCGGCGGCTCGTCGGCGGTGCTTTCCGCTGCGAGGGTGGCAGCTGATGGTGGCCCAACTCCGTCGGCCTCGGGCCAGTCCATGTGGCTGATCGGCCCGGGCCTGCCTCCGTGCAGGACCCAATGCCAGGTGCGGGCGACCAGGCCGGTATCGCCGTATTCCTCGAGATCTTGGTCGATGAGGAACTCGATGACGGTGCGGGGCGGGGTGATCGTGGGTGGCAGCGGGTCGGGGATGTCAATCGCGGGCATCGCTGTCACCTCCTTGCCTGACCATAATGCGCTCTGGCCCGGCAGTCAGTCAGTGGCCTCGGGTTCTGTATCACGCTCGGCGGCGAGCTGAAGTATCTTCGCCGAGGGGGTGATCTGCGGTTTTGGTGGCTGCAGGATCGCGTCTCGTCCGGGGGAGTGCCGGGTGGGGAAGGCCTCGCCGAGGTCTTCCCAGTCCGGGTCGTCATTGGGTACCTTCAGCCCCTGACGTTCGTCGATTCTCTCGCGGAATTCCTGACACCGGGCGCCCAGATCCTGGATCCAAGTGGCCATCTCGGCGACCTTCTTATCCGGGGCCAGGTGCAGCTGCTCGCGTTCGGTGTCGCTGATGGGGGCTGGTTCGGCGGAGCGCAGCGGCTCGAACCTCTGATCCGGATGTCGACGGCGCAGCTCGGTGTCCGCAGCGATGGCCAGGTGGCGGGAATGGGCGGTGGCGTGCTCCCACTCCAGCCGGTCTTTCATCGTCTGGTCGAAGAGCGTCTCTTCCTGCTGGTAGCGGTCGCGCATCGCGCGGTAGGAGGCGGCCAGGATCTCGTGCCGCCCGGCGCGGTCGTGATCGCCGGTCTTGCGGGCGGCGTCGGCTTCCGCGGCGGCGCGGATGGCGCTCAGGTCGGCGTTGGCGGCGCCGAGCCGGGCCAGCCGCAGTTCCCTGCCGACGTGGTAGGGCGCCCAGGCCGTTTCGGCGGTGTAGGTGTCGCGGATCAGCCACAGTCGGCCGTCGGGCATGGCCCGGACGTCGGGCCCGTCGGCTGGACTCAGAGCGGCGAACGCCTCATACCAGGCGGCCCGCTGGTCTGGCACCTCCCGGCAGGGTTCGGGCCCGATCGGATCATCAGGATGGTCATAGCCGTACATCTCCCGGTAGGCACTGATCGAGGCTGCCTTGTGTTCCCATTCGCGGCGGGCGGCCGGGTCGCTGGGTAGCGGCCCGAGGGCCGTGATCGTCCAGGTGGGCGTGGTCTGGGCGGCGTGCTGGCCGAGGCGCTGCGTGCGGTCATCCATCATGGCCGCGATCTGGGCGAGGTAGGCCTGCCGTTCGTGATCGGCCAGCTGAGGAACGCGGCTGGCCCAGGGGCCCTCGGGGCGGGGAAGTAGCGGGTAGACGCGCGGGCGGATCCGGGCGTCGAGGACGCTGGCGATGTCCCGGGCGCCGGCTAGGTCACGGCAGGCGATGGCCGAGCGGATGACTTCGCCGGGGTCCAGGCCGGCCAGTTCGGCGGCGCGCAGGGTGCGGAACAGCCACCGTGCCTGGGGGGACAGGTCCTGCCGGTAGCCGGGCGGGAGCGCGGCCATGACCAGATCGCGGTAACGGTCGTATCGGGCGTCGCGTGTCTCACCGGTCCAGATCGCGTTGAGGACGGCGAGGTGGTCGGCGTTGGCCAGGTTGCGCTGCCGGGTGGCTGAGGCGGACGGTTCGGCGCCGTCCCGGTCCAGGACGTCGGCGAGTACGGCGATCGGCTCGCGCGGGTCTGGGCTGCTGGGCCC
>CAWIVZ010000010.1:0-52144 GCA_963839645.1 uncultured Alphaproteobacteria bacterium
ACCGAGCTGCGCGAGTATGCGGTGGTGCTCATTGCCCGCGTTTATGGTGCCGGCGAACATCATGGTCATCGAGTCGTTGCCATTGACCGTCAACGGCAAACTTGATCGGCAGGCGTTGCCGGCTCCGGAATTTATCACTGGTGTGACGTATCGAGCGCCGCGGGATCAGCGGGAAACGGTGTTGGCTGGCTTATTCGCCGAAGTCCTCGGGTTGCCGCAGGTCGGTATCGATGACGAGTTTTTCGACCTGGGCGGTCATTCACTGTTGGCGGCCCGGCTGGTTGCGAGCATTGGGCCCAACTGGGGGTCGAGGTCCCGATCCGGGCAGTGTTCGAGCCCCCACTGTGTACATCGTCGCAATCTCTCCAAGAACGCGACGTTGAGTCCGAGGATCCGTTTGCGGTGGTCTTACCGATTCGCTTAGGCGGAACACAACCGCCACTGTGGTGCGTCCACGGTGCACTTGGACTTAGTTGGGGCTTTCGGGGGCTCACAAGGCATCTTCGTGGTCGGCCAATCTATGGGCTGCAAGCACGCGGCTTCGACCAGACAACGCCTTTGGCGACATCGCTGCCAGCCATGGTCAACGACTATATTGAGCAGATGCTGACGATACAGTCCGAAGGGCCATTCTTTCTTTTGGGGTATTGTTTTGGCGGAATGGTGGCGCACACAATGGCAGCAGAACTCCAACGCCGCGGGCACGGACGCCGCCCTGTTAGCACTAATCGACATCTATCCAGAGCAAGGCCCCGCAGCGGGGGCCTCTGACATTTATTTTTCTATCTTCAATAGATTGAGCATGTGGGACAGAGGGCATTCCGGGATTCCGGTCGATAGCCCCGCTTTCGAATCCCTGGTGGAAACTACTGGCGCCGTTAGTGACAATAACCTTAGAATATTACAGAATTTTGTACCGCCGATCTTTGAGGGCAGTACTATATTGTTCGTACCAACGATCCGCGCAGCCAGATCAAAAGAACAATTCATTGCGGGATGGTCACCCTATGTGAAGGGCACCGTTTCGGCGCACAGTATTGAAAGCACGCCTAGCGGCATGATTTGGCCGGAGCCTTTGGCCGAGATGGGCCAGATACTCGACCGCGCGTTAGCGTAGCGAGGACCATCGCTGCCCGGCGGCACCAGCTCCCAGACCAGCGCCTGCGCGTCCAATTCCAACAACCGCGAATTCGATCGCGTAATCCCTTGCACCACAACACCATCACACGCTACGCACCGCACAGCCGTCAGATCCGACCAGCGATCGACGACATATTCAGCGAGTTTCCAAGGGCCAGAAGACTTTCCGGGCCACGGTGGACGCTGCTTCGCTTTCGCCTGATAGCAAGGTGTTTTCGGGCAGCCTGGGTAGGCTGGCGGGCCGGTGGTGCGCCGGGATCGACCGGACCGACGACAGCATCAGAGAGCCCGACTGCCCGGCGAGTGGCCCAAGCAACCAGTGACTTGTTGCCGTCCAGTGAAATCGGGACGCCGCGAGTCCACCCCAAACTCGTCGCGCTGATCGGCCGGGAGTTCCACACCGTCCCAGTCGTCGGCGGTTGTAACGGCTGCACTCTCTACGTGCGTGAGTCTCGTTCTGGGAGTCTGTGGCGCCGCGCCGGAAGGAAAAGTACCGATGGCCTATGTAGCGCAGCATCGTGGTGGCTACCACCATCATTACCGCCGCCGCGATGCGTGACATGCCCAGCTCGACCAGCGTAGGCAAGGCGACGAGATTGATGGCGAACGTGCTGAGGCAGACACTCCAGTAGCGCACGAGGTCACGCAGCACATGGCCGCGAACCCGGAAGACGAGCCGGCGATGCATCACGAAAGCGAACAGCACGCTCAGCACATGCGAGATGCCGACGGTCACCAGCGTCCCCGCGATCTTGCCGAACCGGTGATCGACGACGTGGCCAATGCTTTCCGAGCAGGCGATGAAATACCGAACCCGACGACGGTGTTGATTCCCCCGACCACTAGAAAAGCCACGCGCTGGTCACGGGCGAGCCGGATCAGCGGCCCCGGCGGCGCCGATTCGGGCGGCAAGGCGAATTCACTCATTCCAGGCTTTCGAATGCGGCGATCTGCTCCGGGGTCACCATACAGCGAAGGCTACAGCCCGCGTCGTCGAACACGTTGGCTGCGTCGGTTATGGGTTCCGCAACCCCACCCAAGGGCGCCCAGTACCGTGAGCGCGTGGGCCCTGTCCGATGACCCGGGAAGGAGCGGCTTGGAGTCGTCGACGGCACGGCGAGGAAGACACCCGACACTTACCTTGACGCCGCGTTCGAATTCGTGCTGTCGTCCAATGCCTTTCATCACGTCCACGACTTGTGTTTTGCCGGCCCGTGAACTCCCGATGTAATGTGATGTAATGTATTGTCGCCTCCGTGGATCTGACACGCCTCCCGGCGGCCTTCCTGTTGCGCCTGGGATACATCCCGTTCTTCAATAAATTATTTGCTAGTTACTACTACCCCTACGCAACCCGCCGGCACGGCGACCACGAGGTTTTGTTCTTCAACTACGGCTACGAGGAAGATCCGCCGATGTCCGTGCCGTTGGCGGCCTCTGACGAGCCCAACCGATTCTTCATCCAGCTTTACCACCGCACGGCGAGCCAGGCGAATATCCAAGGCAAACGGGTGCTGGAGGTCAGTTGCGGCCATGGCGGCGGCGCCTCGTACCTGGTGCGCACCTTTCACCCGGCCTCCTATACGGGGCTAGATTTGAACCAGGACGGCATCGCCTTTTGCCGAAAGACGCACAATCTGCCTGGCCTGGATTTTGTGGACGGCAACGCCGAGAACCTGCCCTTTGCCGACCAATCCTTCGACGTGGTGATCAATGTCGAAGCCTCCTCGCACTACCCTCATTTTCCTCGTTTCCTCACCGAAGTGGCGCGCGTGCTGGGCCCGGGAGGGCATTTCCTCTACGCAGATCACCGCCGGCGCCTCCTTATCGCCAAGTGGGAGGCGGAGCTCGCCGACGCCCCGCTGCGACTGGTTACGCACGCGGACATCAATGCGGAGGTTCTGCGCGGGATGGAGAAGAATACGCCGCGGCGGCTGGACGTGGTCAGTAGTCTGCCGGTGTTGTTACGCACTTCGTTCGAGAGATCGACGGCATCCCAGGCACGGCCTACTTCGCCCTACTACGACGCATTGCAAAGCGGGGCGTTGTGTTACCGGGTGTACGGCTTCGCCAAGGATTGAGGTGGCGCCCGGACCCCGGGTGATGGCGTTCAAGCCGCCCGGAAGGACGAAGCGAACGGGCTCGCGCTCAATAAACCTCCTCGATTACGGCTTCGGGTCGTGTGGTGACTTCGTCGAAAACTCGCCACAGGTATTCCCCAATAATGCCCAGAATGATAATCACCAAGCCGAGCAGGAAGCTGATCAGCGCGACCATCGTCGGGAAGCCTGCGACGCCCGGCCGATAGCCCAAGATTGTCTCGATCACGATGAACGATCCGTAGGCCATCGACAGCAGCGAGACGATTAGGCCGATCAGCGAGATAATCCGGATCGGCAGCACCGAGTTGCCGAGGATCGAGTCGATGAATCCGGTCAGCTTCTTGCCGAACGTCCAGCGCGACTTGCCGTGTTCCCGTTTCCGCCGCTCATACTTGACGATCGCCGGTTTGTAGCCGAGTGAATAAGCAAACAGCGCCGCGCTGGCGTTCTTGCTGCTGCCGCGGACATAGGGCACCAGTGCCGCGTCCAGCAGCATGATGACGAAGCCGCCTTTCGGGTAATCCTTGTTTATCATTTTCCTGACCAGCCAGTGAAAAATTCCGGCGAACAATGCCGTCAGCGGCGGATCGACCCGGCTTTTCCGCGTCGCAATTACGAACTTCGACCCCGCCAGCCATTGATCGGTCATCTCGGTCACCAGTTCCGCCGGCTCTTGCAGGTCAGCACTCAACCGCGTTGTGCAGTCGCCCGTGACGTACTTCATCCCCGCTTTGTAGGCATTCGATTCGCCGAAGTTCCGCGTCAGCTTGATCACCCGCGTATCCGGGCGCTGCTGCTTGATCTTCATCAGCTCGATCATCGATCGTCACCCGAACCGTCGTCCACGAAGATCAGTTCCATGGCGCAGTCGCGCTCGTGAAGCTGCCCCTCGACCTTCTGCAGCTCTGTGAAGAGCAGCGGCAGCGATTCGGCGTTGTAGTAAACCGGGATGATTACCGAGACCGTTTTCATAGCTTCCCCTCCGGCGATCGGATACACGGCGACATGTCGAGCAGGATATCGCGCTGTCCCAACCGTGTCGGCCAGCCAACAGAGCGGAAAACACACCCACGCCGTCGGTGACTCATGCCATGTGGTCCACCAGCGTCGTCACCTTGTCCTCGGTGATGCGACGTCCTTGATGGTCCGACGACCATGACACCAGAAGTCGCCGCGCGCAAGTGTTTTGGGGCACTCCTGGTAGTCCCACTTAGGGAATCCCCCCGAGGGTGCCGGGCCGCTCACGCGCTCACGTCCTGCGGCTGCACGATATGCGATTGCTCTCTGATGTACGTAGTCACGACTTCATAAGCAAGCTTGCTTGATCAGGGATGCGCGCACCACTTATCCGACTGTCCAGATTTCCTGAGCCACCTCTGGGTCCCAGCCGACTTCATTGGCGATACCGATCAGTTCAATAGCCAGAAATGGAGTTCTGCATCCAATCTGCGCTATTCTCCAGGGGGGGTGGTGGCCAATTTGCGATCACGTCATAAGTGATCTGCCCAACTGTGTTTCAGGCGCCTGCTCAGTCACGGAGTTCAGTGCGTTGTTGACAGCTGAAATGGGATGGTAGCTTTGATCGGGAAACGCTTTGCGAATGTTGCGGTGCCGGCGGACGGCCTCCTCTGGTTTACCACGTTGAACCGCAATGTCGGCGTACCTTCGGTAGAATTGTCCATGTGTCGGGAAACTTCTCGATCGCCGCCAGACATCGTGTTTCCGCTTCCTCATATTTTTTCATCTGAAGCAAAATGTGGATGTTCTGAAGAAGGTCATCAGAAAGCCCAGGCAATTTCGATATTATTTTCTCCGACATCTTTAGTGCATTATTCCAATCTGATCGCGCTACGGCTACCGCCAACCAATCTTTCAGTAGCGTTATTTCATCCGGGAAGCGTTCAACAGCATCGGCCAAAAATGCCTCGCGTTCCGCGGTCTGGTTAAGTTCCCGCATGCAGCGGGCTGTTCCAATATAGAGCGCCACAGCATTGGGGAAGCGAATGATGGCGTCTTGGCACCTCTCTAGACCCTCCGCCCACTGGCTCCGATGAATGGGTACCCATGCGAGGTTGATGGCGATTTCCGGATTATCGGAAGATTCTCGCGAGACCTACTGCAATAGTGTCTCTGCTTCGTCAAAGCGTTTGGCGGCAACTAGGGTGCTACTGGCATACGAGTAGCCTACTATATGATCGAATTTCTGTCGGATACATTCCCAGCGGGCGAGGGCTTCCTCCCACCGACGTGCGTGGTGGGCCACCCACGCAAATTGGATCCAAGGCTGCGTGGCTTCTGGAAACAGTCTGATCGCCTCGGTGAGTAGCACATCTGTTTCCTCGAACCGTCCGAGATCGCGAAGTATCATAGCAGGGCGTAAATCTGCTCCATCTGCCCCCGGTTCCCGGGCACGGACGTCCGACCAATCGAGTAGGCTCTGTTCGTAGTCCATCAAGACGGTCCTAAACCCTCGGTAGCATTAGCAATTCCGACACTGAGATTGCATCAACGGCTGAGGCACAGGAGAACTTTGGCCTCATCGTGGTCGGTTTGCTGCGGGTGCGGCTCAGACTACGAGCAAAACCGACCCGACAAAGAACGTGGCATCCGCGCTTTCTCCGATAAGATAACGGATCCGGGAGTGAATGAGCCATCATGGGGAATTTGCTCCCGTAAGGCTGTTCGCTGAAACCCGCCCATGATGAGCGGAAAAGAAGTCGGCATTCGGATCGCTCATAGATAGCGTGATGTCTCAAGATATGGAACCTCGTTCGGGGCCACTCAGCGCATGCGTTCATGGCATTCAAAGATCAGCTTGCGCAATCTCGGACTGCTGGAAGCGCTTTAAGCTACCGAACTATGAAGCCCCCTATTTCGGGTCTCGAGAATATACGCCAAGGATCGCCGGTACCGGTCATTTTCCGGCGCTAGACTGATGGCTCGGCGGAGATATTGCTCCGCGCCGGCAAAGTCGCCGCTCTGCGCGAGCAACATGGCGAGTTTGGCGGCGTTCTCCGCGTTATCTGGTGTCAGTTCCACAAATCTGCGTGAAGCGGTTATGGCGCCGTCGGTGTTGCCGGACAGGCCAGCCAGCGGGCCAGTTGTTCCTGGAAGCCAGGGTCGTTCGGTTCCAACTCGATCGCCGAACGGAACGCGGCTTCGCCTTCCTCGTAGGCTCCGGTTCGCATCAGCAGGTCGCCCAGCAGGCCCCAGCACAGGGCGCCGTGCGGGGCGAGTGTCGTCGCGCGGCGGGCGGCAGCCAGCGCGGGCGCATCGCCGGCGCGCAGATGGGCGAGGGATACATGGATGGCGTGTCTCCGCACCGGGCACGTCGTCGGACGCCGACCGCAACTGGCGGGCGACAAGCCGGGTTGTGGGGTCGAGCGGGTCCGCCAGGCCGGCGGCTTCCAGCAGGCGCAGCGCTTCGGCGGTGTGGCCCTGTTCGGCGGCGATCGCGGCGATGTCGCGGAAGCCGGTCCCGGTTCGGCGCCGAGCGCGATCGCCGCTTGCATGGCGAGGCGGGCGGCCTCGAAATCTCCTGAGGATGCCTGCATTTTGGCGATCTGCCGCGGATGGTCGCAGGATTGCGGATCCAGCCGGGCTGCTTCCTCGGCGCTGCGCAGCGCGGCGGGGAATTCGCCGTTCAGCCAGTATGCCTCTGCCAGTGCGGCATGACATTCAGCGGAGTTGGGGCTCTGACGGATAGCGGCCTGAAGATGGTTGCAGGGCGGCGGCAGCGTCCTTTTCCTCCAGGGCCCGGGTGCCGGCGAACAGCGGGGCGTTGTAGCCGCCGCTCATATATTGGCGGACGAACGCCTCGAAGGTGTGGGAGCCTTCCTGGTAGAACTGGTATCGCCGGTCCGGGTGGCCCAAGTCAGGCCGAAATGGCCGGGCAACGGCCGGGTGGACCGGCATTTCGGTGATCGGGAAGATCGGCGTGGTCAGGTATTTCGTCGCCCGGGACAGGGCTGCGTCGGGCACGCCGATTTCTTGCAGGAGGGTCAGCGCCATGTAGCGAGACAGTCCGCAGGCCGGGATGATTGGGGGACTGAATAGTGGCTCCGTACAAAAATAGTCTCGATGCAGGTCGGCGGCGCGGTAGGGGGTGCCGGCCTCGCGCAGGTCGGAGGCCGTTCATAGCGATCTGGTAGCGGCGGTCGAGTTGCATGTCCGACGCGGGGTCGATGGCGAGGTAGGCGGCGAGGGCGGCTGCAGGCGTGGCGTTGGCCCGGATCTGGCGATCGAGGAAGGCGTCGCCGATCTCCCCAGGCCAGACGCCGTTCTCGATGCCGGGGCCTCGTGGGATTGTCGATCCGTTCACGGCCTGTGTAGGGCCAGAGGAACTCGGCGGAGACGTGCGGGACGATATGGGTATTGGCCGGATCGGGGCCGGTGTGGCGGGCAGGGTGTCCCACGGGCGTGGGGGAGGGCATCGGTGCCTTCTGCGTGACGAGCAGGTCCACGCCGGCGATGAATTCCCAGTTTTTCACGCTGATGGGCTGATAGGCGTCGATGAAGCGGGCGTCGCCGCCGGTGAAGGGGTAGGCGAAGCGCACATACACGCCGGCCAGGGCTTGCATCTGGCAGTTGCCGTAGAAGGCGATTTTCAGCGATTGATGTTGCATGGGCAGGTCTGTGGAAGCGACTATGCCTTGGCGGAGGTGTGGTCTGCGATCAAGGGCGGCGAGGTCGCCGACACAAGACAGACTATCGATCTCCTTGGTCTTCAGGCGGATGCCAAAGCGGGCCTCGGTGGCGAGGATGATCTCGATCTGCTTGAAGCTGTCCCAGCCCTCGACGTCCTTGGCGGATAGTTCGGGGGTCAGTTCCATATCGTCGTTCATGAAAACGTCACGGAAGATTTCGGTCAACGCGGCATAAATCTCGTCGCTGGACATCGGCCCTAGCCCTCCCTGCTTGCGATAAAGGTCTCAGCCGGGGTAAAGCCGGCGAGGTCGAGGACGCTCAGGCTGGCGCCGTCCGGTTCGGCGCGTAGCGGCTGGAATCCCAATCTTGTGTAGTGGTCTCGTACCATGGCGTTCTTCTTCGTCGGGCGATACTCGCCGATGATGCGCCGGGCGCCTAGGGCGAGGGACTGCGCCGCCACCAGGTTCATCGTCGCCTGCTCCACCTGGCGGCCGAGGACCCGGCAGCTCATGAGCCAGGTGTCTATGACAATGTCCCCACGATCGTCCACACGATTGTGGCTATCGGCGTGGTGACCGTTTTGGGGCGTCTGGCCGCCTTCAAGAGAGGGCCGGCCGATGACGATGGCGATGATGCCGTTGTCGCCGAAGGCGTCGAGCAGGCGGAGCTGGAGGCCGAAGGAGCGGTTGTCGGCCATGATGGCGAGCACGTCGTCCTCGGTGTAGCGCCGGGTGGTCAGGTTGAACTGGTTGGTCTTGTTGATGAGCTGGACGGTGCGGGCGAGGCCGGTGCGGTCGAACGGGCGGTGCAGCAGCTCCATTTGAAGGCCGCGCAGGTAGCTTTCCATGTCCGTGGAGGAGGCGCGCAGCGACCTCGCGGTGGATGTTGCCCTGGTATTGGACGGAGCGGGCGCGGTCCTCCGCGGTGACGGCCAGGCCCTCGAAATAGCCGGCATCGGCCAGGCACGGCGACCACCCAGGCGGGATCGTCGGGGATTTCGGGGACCGCGACCATGGGCAGTTCGCGGCGGATCAGGGCGCGCTCGGCGGGGTTGTCGTCGACGAAGACCATGGCGTCGAGGCCGATGGAAAGGCTGTGGGCGATGGCGCGCAGATTGCTGGCCTTGTCCTGCCAGTTCGCCATGAAGCTGGCAATGTCCATTCTTTTCAACAGCATGTCGGGATGCGCGGTGAACGGCTCGACGGCGTTGGCCTCGTCGTTCTTGGAGCAGACGGCCAGGATGACGCCGCGGCGGGCCTGCTCGCGGGCGTAGTCCTGCAGGGCGATGAAGGCCTCGCCGAGCGGGCTGCCCTGGCCGAGGACGATGCCGTCCATGCCGTCGTCGCCGATCACGCCGCCCCAGAGCGTGTTGTCGAGGTCGAGCACCAGGCATTTGAAGGAGCGGCCCTGGCGGGCGGCGACGATGCGGGCGACGAGCTCGCCATACATCGGGGCGGCGGGGAGGGTGACCTCCTGCTTGGAACGGTGCCAGAGCCCGGCATCGTGCCAGGCGCGCAGGCCGTCGCGGGCGGCGCGGTCGTCGAGCGCGAGCAGGTCGATGCCGGCGGCGTCGGCGAGGGGGCGCAGGGCGGTGTTCAGCCGGGCGATGAAGGCGGCGCGCGAGCCGGGCAGCCGGTGCTCGTTGGCGCCGAGGAGCGGCGGGTGGACGGGCAGGGCGGTCTGCTGGATTACCGGACATTTGAAGGCGTTACGGGCCAGTTCCCAGCAATGGGCGAGGTCGTCGGTGGTTTGCCGCAGGGCGGCCTGCGCGTCCTCGGCGCTCAGGCCGGCGTGGATGCCGGCGGCGAGGTGGGCGGCGTCCAGCGCCAGAAGGACCAGGTTGGGCTGAAAGGCGTGCAGGGGGGAGGCGGGGTCGGCAAGCTCCTGGCGGTATTGGCCGTAGTCGTTCTCATAGGTGTCGATCCAGATGCCGCGGCGCAGGCCGGCGACGCGGATGGCGGGGAGAAGGTGGGCGAGGGTGGAGGAGCCGAGGACGGCGAGGCGGACGGGCTTGGTGGCGAGGTAGGGCGGGGGGGCGTCGTTGAAGATCCTGCGGATCGCGGCGTCGAGCGCGTTGGTGGCGGTGAAGTCGAGCCTCGTGTTGGCCAGTGCCACCGCCTCGTCCCAGGTGGATTCGGAAGCGGAAGCCGTGGCGCGCAAGGCTCGCAGACGGTCGCGCTGCGCCGGATCGGGGGGGAGCCAGGTCAGTTGGGTCACGGTGAGGCTTGCCTGATGTCCTAGAGAAGCTGCCGGCCAAGCGGAGGCGGGGTTTTACGTGCCCTGGTTGCGCCGCGCAACATTCAGTGGCGGGTAAGTCTTGGGTGGTGGTGCAACTCGCCAATACATCATCCACGCAGCGCCATACCGTGGCCAAGGGCTCGCCCGAACGATAATGACGCGAGCCCCGCCCGCAAAGGCGGATTAGGCTGTCTGGCGTCACCCTGCCCGGACCATGCTCAGAGACAGCGGAACCCGCATTAACGCATGCCAAGTGGGCCCTGGCGAGGCCTCAATCGGAGCTGGCTGGAAACAATGCATGGCGAAGATTTAATGATAGGTAAATTCTGCGTTAACGGCAATTTGGTGCTTCAGATTCATTCGATTGCGTGTATGCTGCACGTGCGATGTAGATTTTCTGTATGGTTTGTCCCATAAAACGAAACTTGGAGTTTACTCTGAGACGTGACAAAACATAACGAAGCGTTGGTTTGATCCGGAGAGTATTGCCGGGAATTGGCTGAAATGAAACGCGAAACACGAGGATAGTGGTAATGGTGGCATTTACAGTTCCAGGGGCGACAGGTGGCACGATTACCATAAATGCCCAAACAACGGATGCCTTTAACTCTTCGTTGGCGAAAATCATTTCCGATGCGTTGGCCGCGCTGCCGTCGGGGCGTGTCGACACGGTAATGGGTGGCACGTTCCCCCCTCATGTAAATGCGCTGGCGTTGGTCACCGGTGGGCAAAATCTCACGGTCCCCGGCGGAGCTGTCGGGAACACCTACGATTACCTGACCATCAACGATGGTCTCAGTGAGACCATCACCGCAACGGGATCAGGCCCCTTCCAGGTCCTGGCCGGTACGGGCGGGCTGAATTACACCGGCCTCGCTGGGGCGCAAACGGTCATCGCCGGCGGCGGCACGGTGGGCAGCGCCTCGCAAATCATCAACCTGTCCGGTAGCAGCGGTCCGAATTTCGTCGCGGTCGGCGGCGGTGCGGACACGGTCACGACCGGCTCTGGCGCCGATACCGTCTTCAGCGGCGGTTCGGGCAGCATGGTGGTCAGCGTCGGATCCGGCACGCTGGACTTCATCGGCGGCGCCAACAATGCCACGGTATTCGGCTCCAGCAGCAATACGGTCACCCTGATCGGCGGCGCCGGCGGCAGCATCACCTATACCAACGCGTCGACCGGGGCTGCGGAGTATCACGCCCAGGGCGGCAGCGAGGCCTTCCTGGCGAATAACTCCAACGGCAACAACACGATCTACGGCGCCTACAACCAGTCCGGCACCGAGACGCTGCATGGCGGCAACGGCAACGATTATATGGATGCGCTGAACGCCAATGCATCGGTTGCGGCCGGCGCGGGCAACGATACCCTGGTCGGCGGGCGCTTCAACAGCACGATCGCCGGTTCCGGCAACGTGACGCTGAAAGGCGGTTTGGGCAACGACACGTTCCTGTTCAAGAACGGCTACGCCGGCGGCCAGGCCTACGTCGAGGATTTGACCTCCACGGACGTCGTCAACCTCGCGTACTACGGCTACGACGCCACGTCGGTCAGCAACCTGATCGCATCCGCCACGGTTGCCGGCGGAAACTCGACGATCATGCTCAGCGACTCCACGCAGATTACGTTCGTCGGCATCACCTCGCTCAACCCGACCAACTTCACCACCAGCTGATCCGCCTGGGATTTCCGCTCGGGAAACCGTTCGGGTGCATAGTGAATGAAAAGGCCGGTTCCGCAATGGCGGGGCCGGCCGCTTTTATGTCCGTGTGCGGTGCGGGCCAAGGCCGAACCGGCAGCCACGTCGTCGCTGCTGTCGGATCGGTCGGTCTATCCCGTCAGGCGCCTGATCAGCCGCGGCAGCCAGTGGCTCCGGCTATCGCCGTCGCCAGCTTCCGGTTCGGGTGGCTGTAACCGTATCGCCAGTTCCTCTTCGCGCCGGTCCAGCTCATCCCCTCGGCCGGCGAGTGCGTCTGCCTGTCGCGCCAGTTCCTCTTCGCGCCGGTCCAGCTCACCCCCTCGGCCGGCGAGTTCATCTGCCTGCCGCGCCAGTTCGTCGGCGCGATTGGCAAGGTCCAGTTCTCGCTGCTGCATCGCGGTTTCGCGCTGACCCATCGCCAGTTCGCGCTGGCCAAGCTGGCGCTCGCGCCCATGCGACATATCTTCGTGCCCCGGAGTCTCCGCCCGCAGGCGCGCGAGCTCTCGCCGGACCGCAATCGCCTCCAGCGTGCCGGGATCGGGATAAACGGGCCCCGCGTGCGTCATCCCGATGTCGGACTGGGCGCCCTGCAATTCCCTGCCGACCCGGATCTTCGCCGCGTCGGCGATCTGCGCATGCGCCTGCATTGCCTGCTCGAGGGTCGCGCCAGCCGGCAGTACGGGGCGCAGCTTGGCGAACAGGTAAGCGGGATCCTCGGCCAGGCGAGGAAAATCCAGGAACAGCATCGGCACATCGGCCTTGGTCAGACGCTCGATCAGGCGATGGAAGCCAACGGCAAGCAATCGGCCCTGGTCCAGAGGGTTCAGCGAGTACATCGTGCCGCCCGGCGTCATCCCCCAATGCTCGACCATGTGGTTCAATGTTGCCATCCAGGGCTCCCGCTGGTGGATGGCCTGCAGTTCCAGGACGGTCCGGCTTGCCGCCACCTCGACAAGATCCCGTACGGGAATGATGACCGCGTCCATCGCGATGGCCGGGTTGCGCAATACGTCGTCGATGATTTCCGACAGCAACGGCGTCTTGATGACATAGGGCAGGTCACCGGACGCGGCAGGAACCGGAATGTCCTCGAACCCCGCATTCGCCACGTCGTCCCATTGCCCGTCGCCGGATTTCGCGAGATGCGTCTCCAGCCCCATCCCGGCCAGGAAACGGACGAGGAAACTGGTGCCGGCGCGACCAGTACCGGCGATCATCAGATGGTGTCTGGGTTCTTCGCGGGATCGTTCAGGGCTGGCGTCCGGCTCGTTCCCGCTCTCGTGCATCGTCATGCGGCCGAGCCGCGAGATCGCGGCTTCAGGGTCAGGCGGTAGATCCGGCGCATCGCCCGGAACAGCCATGGGTAACTGCTGAGGGCCTGCGAGATCGCCTCCGCCGAGCGCAGTGGTAATGATTTTGGAGGCGGTTCGACGGGCTTGTCGAGGCAAAGGGCCTCCGGTTCCTCCTGCGGGGGGGGCGGCTCATCCAATGGCTCTGGAGGAGGTGGGGGCGGTTCCTCCCGCAATAGCAGCAATTGCTCGGCGACGAACTCGCTGTATGTCAGGCCTTCGCCGTCCTTCACGCGCTGCGTCGCTTCCAGAAAGCTCAATCCGTACCGGCGATCCGGCTCCAGGTGACACCCCTCCGCCCATTCGTTCCAGGCGTTGATGAAGACCAGCTGCTGCGAGGGGGGGCGCTCCTGCAGGGTAAGTGCGCTGGCCCGCTGCAGCCAGAGCGCATAATTCTCCGGCGAGCCATCCAGCACGATGATCCCGCGCCCCTGTACCCGGGCGGAATTGTCCCAGGAAGGAAAGACACCCCGGTAGACGGGGCGGTCGCGGTAGTCGTGCGAAAGATAGCTTTCGGCAATGTCGCCAAACCAGGCAACCATTCCGTCCATCGGATGCAGTAAATCGAGCCTGTGCTTATAGTTGCCGACCTTTGGGTCGTGCGGCGGGAATTCCATGCCGGCGTCGAAGCCCAGGCTTTCGAACTCCCAGTTGCCATGCGTCAATGCCGCGACGAGATGGATCTCGCCAATCCCCTGCTCGCGGCAAACCTCCCGCCAGCGCGTGAGCGTTGCCGGTGCGTCGGGCAATTTCTGTGGAAAGTAGACCAGCAGCACAGGCGCTCCGTCCACACGAACGTAGCGGGGATCGCGGAAGTAGGGCAGCAAACCCTCGATGAAGGCGATATCGTCCTCCGGCGAGTAGGTCTGCCGGATCAGGACCTCGTCCTCGTGTCCGTCCCAGCGCCGGGTCCAGTTCTCGTTCGCCCAGCACAGGCAGAATTCGATGTCGGCGGCGGTATCGGCGAGGAATTCCTGCACCGGGCGTTCCAAGACCCGGCGTCCGCCAAACCAGTAGTAGTGGAAACAAAAAGCATCGATGCCGTAGCGCTTGGCGTATCGATCTGCTGATGCTGAACATCGCGCACGCGCAGGTCGTAAAAGCCAAGATCCGTCGGCAGGTGCGGCTGATAGTGGCCATCGAACAGCGGGATGGCTTTGGTG
Organism: uncultured Alphaproteobacteria bacterium; assembly: GCA_963839645.1. Lineage (GTDB taxonomy): Bacteria > Pseudomonadota > Alphaproteobacteria > Acetobacterales > Acetobacteraceae > PALSA-911. Next base: position 14,340 of record CAWIVZ010000010.1, read on the forward strand.
ACGTTTACCCATTCGGTAAACCCTTTGCCCCAGGCCGCGTCGTTTTCCGGAACCGGATGGAATTGCGGTAGATAGAAGGCAATGTATCTCAGGCGGTTGGTCTCCTCCGCAGGCGTCTGCTGCGATTGCACGCCGGCCGGTTGCCGTTCGGGCGGAAGCCCCTCAAACCGGTCGCTCGCCAGAGTCGGCGACAATGCCTGGCTGTAGTAACGAAGCATCCAAGATACCCAAAGCCTTCAACGCCATCCCCTAAACCATATTGCATCCCGTCGTGACGATGCCATGGGAATACGACTACTCGCGGATGCGGACACGTGCCCATCACCACCTGGAAGGTATTAGGACAGTGCGCGGGCATATGGTATCGCCGCGGGGGGACAGGCGGCAGGAAAATGCGCCCGATGAATGGAATTTTACTATTCTTCCGCGGACCCTCTCGACGGGATTGCGGCGTCAGGCTAGCTTGGAGACAGACAATGTCCGGCTTGGCCGTTGTCCGTCGTGTCATGAGTGCGATTCGGGTATAAAAAAATTCCAATGCGCCGCCATAATTCTTATGGCGGCGGTTACGTACAGGGGAGAGTGAATATGACGAAAGCCTATCCGGCAGCGATCGGCCGCCGCAATCTGATCAAAACCGGGGCCGTTGCCGGCACTGTCATCGGCGCCTCGCAGCTAGGAGCGCCGTTCATCATCTCCGCCCGCGGCGAAGTGCCGATCAAGGTCGGCATGATCAACCCGCTAACCGGCACCCTGTCGGCGCTCGCCCGCACCGAGGTGGAGGGCACGCAGTACGGCTTCGACGAGATCAACAAGAAGGGTGGCATCCTCGGCCGGCAGGTTCAGTTGCTGGTGGAGGACTCGAACAACGACGTCGGCACCGGCGTGCAAAAAGCGCGAAAACTGTTCGACCGCGACAATATCGACGTGCTGTTCGGCGACGTGAACTCGGCGATTTCGCTGGCGCTGGCGCAGGTTTCTTCCCAGCAGGGCAAGCTGCACATCGTCACCGGCGGGCATACCGATGCCATCACCGGCAAGGACTGCCACTGGAACGTGTTCCGCGTCTGCAACTCCACCGTGATGGATGCGTCCGCGATAGCCCAGGTGCTGATGGATAAGCTCGGCAAGAAATGGTTCTTCATGACACCGGACTACGCCTACGGCCATTCCGTGCAGGAGGCGTTCGAGAAGAAGCTGAAGGAAGGCGGCGGCACCTCCCAGGGCGTGCTGGCGCCGCTCGGCACCAGCGATTTCTCCGCCTACCTGATCAAGGCCCAGGCGGCGCAGCCGGACGTGCTGATCTGCCTGATGGGCGGACAGGACCAGGTGAACTGCCTGAAGCAGTTCGTGCAGTTTGGCCTGAACAAGCGGATGAAGCTCGGCGGCGCGCTGTTCGAGTTGGAGTCGATCCAGGCCAGCCCTCCGGAGGCGCGTTTCGGCTGGTGGGACATGGAGTGGTACTGGAACCAGCCCGATGTTCCGGGCGTGAAGCCGTTCGTCGACGGCATTCGTGCCAAGACCGGCAATGTCGCCACCGCGCGCCATTGGTTCGGCTATGTCGCCTGCCATTCGCTGGCCCTGGCGGCGGCGAAGGCCAAGTCGCTCGACGGCGTGGCGCTGTCGCATGCGATGGAGGGCTTGGAACTGCCGCCGGAGATCGCGATGTCGCACGAAAAGGCCTATTACCGGCCCGGTGATCACCAGCTGATGAGCGCGGTGCTGGTGGGAGAGGCGCAGAATCCGCCCGCCGGCGGCGACAAGGATGATCTGTTCAAGATCATTACCTCCGTGCCGGGTGAGAAGGCAGCGGGTCCGGTCGCGAATTCCGGCTGCACGATCAAGTTCCCGGCCTGACGCAGAACGTCGAAGGCTTCCCCGGCAGGCATCCGCATGGATGCCTGCCGGAGGATTGACCGCAACCATCCGATACCATGGAAAGGTCATCATCGATGGCCCAGGAATTACTGTTCAATATCTTCAACGGGCTGATCATCGGCGCCTTCTATGTGCTGATGGCGCTGGGCCTGTCGCTGATCCTTAACCTCTCCGGGGTGATCAACTTCGCCCACGGCACGTTTCTCGCCCTGGGCGGCTATGTCGCCTACACGGTGGAGCCCTATATCGGCTTCTGGGCGGCGCTGCTGGTGGCACCCGTGATCATCGCGCTGTTCGGCCTGGTGCTGGAGCGGTTCATGATTCGCCGGCTGTACGGCCGCGATCCGCTCTACAGCCTGCTGCTGACCTTCGGGCTGGCCTACATCTTCCAGGATTTCATGCGCAGCGTCTGGGGGGCGAACGGCCTGCCGTTCTCGGTGCCGGAGTTCCTCTCTACCCCGCTTAGCTACGACTTCTTTTTCCTGACCGGATATCGCGTGTTCATGATGGCCGTGGTGATCGTCGCGGTTGGCGGGCTGTTCCTGTTCCTACGCTATACCCGCATGGGCGTGCGCATCCGCGCCGGCACGCTCGATCTCGATACGGTCTCGGTGCTTGGCGTGAATGTCCGCGGCCTGCGCGCCTTCAATTTCGCGCTGGGCATCTTCCTGGCCGGCCTTTCGGGCGTGCTCGCCGGCGGCCAGCTCAGCCTGCAGCCGAACATGGGCGACGGCCTGATGATGCCGAGCTTCGTCGCGATCATCGTCGGCGGCGTCGGCAGCCTGCCGGGAACGCTGCTGGGCGGATTGCTGATCGGGCTGGCGACCGGCGTCGTGACGATGTTCTGGCCGGCGGCGTCCGAGGCGGTGATCTACGTGATCATGGCCATCGTGCTGCTGATGCGCCCCCGCGGGCTGATGGGTGAAGAAGGAATGATGACGTGAGCGGTCACGTGAGCGCCCGGCAGGCCACGGCCGGCCGCGACACCAACAAGCAGTTGCTCCGTCTGGCCGGGATCTGGCTGATCCTGCTGACAGCGCCTTTCTGGATCGGTCACGTCGGAGGCTACACCGCGCTCGGCACCCGCGTGCTGGTGCTCGGGCTGGCAGCGATGTCCTTCAACCTGCTGCTGGGCTTCACCGGCGTGATGAGCTTCGGCCATGCGGCGTTCTTCGGACTTGGCGCCTACGGCGCCGGGTTCGCGCTGAAGTTCTTCACGAACTCCACGCCTCTGGCGGTGATCGCCGGCACGGTGCTGGGCGGCGTGATCGGCGCGCTGCTGGGCGCGCTGGTGGTGCGCCGGCGCGGGGTCTATTTCGCCATGGTCACCATCGCTTTCGGCCAGGTGTTCTATTTCATCGCCATCCGCTGGAACTCGGTGACCGGCGGCGATGACGGGCTGCGCGGCTTCTCCCGCCAGCCGCTGCATGTCGGCCCCTGGATTGTCGATATCCAGCGCGACGCGGGACTGTACTACTACTTCGTGCTGGCCTGCTTCGCGGTCGCCGTCGTGCTGATGGGCATCATCCTGCGATCGCCGTTCGGCCACACCCTGATCGCCATCCGGGAGAACGAACGCCGCGCACGGTTCCTCGGCATTCCGATCGAGCTGCACATCTGGCTGGCGTTCGTGCTGTCCTGCGTGTTCGTCGCCATGGCCGGCGCGCTCTATGCCTGCCTGAACGACTTCGCCGATCCCACCAACTTCAACTACAACATGTCCGGAACGATCGTGATCATGGCCGTGCTTGGCGGTTTCCGCTCCTTCTGGGGGCCGTTGCTGGGTGCCGCGATCTACGTGGTGATGCAGGATTACCTGTCCTCGATGACGCAGAACTGGATGTGGGCCGTCGGCCTGATGTTTGTGCTGGTGGTGCTGTTCTTCCCGCGCGGCCTGCTGGGCGTGTTCGACCGGGTCGGCAAGCCGGCGGAGGAAGCGCCATGAGCGGAGCGAGCGGGACAAACAAGCCGATGCTGGAAATCCGTAACGTCTCCAAGCATTTCGGCAGCCTGGTGGCGGTGAACGGCGTGTCGATCACTGTCGCGGCCGGCGAATTGCGCGCGGTGATCGGGCCGAACGGCGCGGGCAAGACAACGTTCTTCAACATGATCAGCGGCTTCTTTCCGCCGACCGCCGGAGACATCGTGTTCGATGGCGAGGTCATCACGTCCCTGACCGTCACCGAGCGCGTCAATCGCGGTATGGCGCGGACGTTCCAGATCACCGAGATCTTCCCCGAACTGACGGTGCGCGAGAATGTGCGCATCGGCGTGGAAGTGGCCGGCGGGATGCGATTGCATATGTGGGTCAGCCGCGCCGAGACGGCGCGGGTGAACGCCGAGATCGACCGCATCCTGGAACTGACGCGGCTCAGTTCCAAGTCGGAGCGTCTCGTCGGGGAACTGTCGCATGGCGACCAGCGCGCCGCGGAGATCGCCATGGCCCTGGCGCTGAAGCCGCGCCTGCTGCTGCTCGATGAGCCGACTGCAGGCATGGGCGAGCAGGAAACCTATCAGGTTGCCGGCCTGATCCGCCGGCTGCATCGTGACCTCGGCTACACCGTCGTGCTGATCGAACACGACATGCGCGTGGTGTTCAATCTGGCCGATCAGATCACCGTGCTGGATCAGGGAACGATGCTGGCACAGGGCACGCCGGCGGAAATCGCCGCCAACGCCGCGGTGCAGGCCGCCTATCTCGGAGACTCGGAATGAGTGGCAAAGGCGGCTTCGCGCTTGAGGCGAGCGGGCTGAATACCTTCTACGGCAAGAGCCACATCCTGCACGACGTGGCGCTGCGCTGCGCCGAAGGCAAGATCACCACGCTGCTCGGGCGCAACGGCGCGGGCAAAACCACCACACTGCGCAGCCTGGTCGGACTGACCCCGCCGCGCAGCGGCATGGTGAGGATCTTCGGTCAGGACACGACCAAGATGCCCACCTTTCGCGTGGCCGCGCTCGGCGTCGGTTACGTGCCGGAAGGCCGCAAGATATTTCCGAACCTGACCGTGGACGACAATCTGCGGGTGCCGATCGAACGGCCCGGCCCCTACACCATCCCGCGGGTCTATGAGCTGTTCCCGCGCCTGGCCGAGCGCAAAACCAATCTCGGCCGCCAGCTGTCCGGCGGCGAGCAGGAAATGCTCTCGATCGCCCGCGCCCTGCTGATCAATCCGCAGCTGCTGATCCTCGACGAACCCTCCCAGGGCCTCGCGCCGCTGATCGTGCGGGAGGTGTTCCGCATCATCGAAACGATGCGGGCGGAGGGGATCTCGGTGCTGCTGGTGGAGCAGAACGTGCGCATGAGCCTGGAAATCGCCGACGATGCCTACGTGATCGAAAACGGCCAGATGGTCTATTCCGGCACCGCGGCGGAACTGTCGCTGGACGAAGACCGCATCCAGGCGCTGGCCGGCGCCAGTGCCGAGGAATGGAAGCTGGAAGCCTGAGGCACCCCCCGCGCGGGGGAAACGAAAATCTCCAAGGGCTTACCCCGGGTTTCTCGACAACACGGCGCGGCGGATGCAGTATTGGCCGCCGGATCCCCCGCCCGGGTTGAAGCCATGACCGAGACCGCTCCCGCCCCGGCCGCCGCCGGAGCCCCGCTGCCGTCCCCGCCGTCCGGCCGCGGCGGCAGCTGCCGATGACCCGGGCCGGACGGCGCATTCTTTTCGCCATCGTGGCGGGTTTCGTGGTCGTGGCCGGCTATATCACCTGGCAGAAATACACTGCCAGCGACCTGCCCGAAGGCATCGCCAGCGGCAACGGCCGCATCGAGGCGACCGAGATCGACATCTCGACCAAGATCGCCGGCCGGATCCAGGAAATCCTGGTCAACGAGGGCGACTTCGTCACCGCCGGCCAGGTGCTCGCCCGCATGGACACGGCGCAGCTGAAAGCCCAGCGCCGCCAGGCCGAGGCGCAGCTGCGCCGGGCGAGCATCGGCGTCGACACGGCCGGAAGCATCGTCGCCCAGCGAGAGGCCGAGAGAACCGCGGCTCTGGCCGTCGTGGCGCAGCGCGAGGCGCAGCTGGACGCGGCTGAAAGGCGGCTCGCGCGCTCGGAGCAGTTGGTGCGAAGCAGCACTGTCTCCCGCCAGGTCCTCGACGATGACCGGGCCATTGAGCGGGCGGCGACCGCTGCGGTGGGCGCGGCCCGCGCCCAGCTCGCGGCCTCCGAGGCCGCGATCAGTGCCGCCAAGGCCCTGGTGATCGATGCCGGTGCGGCGGTGGACGCGGCCCAGGCCGCCGTCGAGAGCATCACTGCCGACATCGATGACAGCACACTTCGATCGCCGCGCGACGGGCGGGTGCAATACCGCGTGGCGCAGCCCGGCGAGGTGCTGTCTCCCGGCGGGCGGGTGCTCAATCTGGTCGATCTCGGCGATGTCTACATGACCTTCTTCCTGCCCACGGCGCAGGCCGGACGCGTCCGGATGGGAGCCGATGCGCGCCTCGTGCTCGATGCGGCCCCGCAGTTCGTGATCCCCGCGAAGGCCAGCTTCGTCGCCGACGTCGCCCAGTTCACGCCGAAAACGGTCGAAACCACGGAGGAGCGCCAGAAGCTGATGTTCCGCATCAAGGCGCAGATCCCGCCGGAACTCCTGCGCAAGCACATCCAGCAGGTGAAGACCGGTCTGCCGGGCATGGCCTATGTCCAGCTCGACCCGAATGCCAAATGGCCCGCCAGGCTACAGAAAACGCTGGTGCAATGAACGACCGGCAGGCGGGCGACCGCCGATCCGCCGCGCGCCGGTCGCGCGCCTGGAAGGGGTGGGTCTGTCCTACGGCAAGACCCGGGCGCTGGAGGCCATCAGCCTGGACATGCCATCCGGCTGCATGGTCGGGCTGATCGGCCCGGACGGCGTCGGCAAGTCCAGCCTGCTGTCCCTGATCGCCGGCGCGCGGGTCATTCAGGATGGCCGTGTCGAGGTGCTCGGCGGCGACATGGCCGATGTCGCGCCACCGCCAGCGGGCCTGCCCGCGGATCGCCTACATGCCGCAAGGCCTCGGCAAGAACCTCTATCCGACGCTTTCGGTGTTCGAGAATGTCGAGTTCTTCGGCCGCCTGTTCGGCCAGGACGGCGCCGAGCGCACGCGCCGCATCGGCGAACTGCTGCAAGGCACCGGCCTCGCCCCGTTCGCCGGCCGGCCGGCGGGCAAGCTCTCGGGCGGCATGAAGCAGAAGCTCGGCCTGTGCTGCGCGCTGATCCACGACCCCGACCTGCTGATCCTCGACGAACCCACCACCGGCGTCGACCCGCTGTCGCGCCGCCAGTTCTGGGAACTGATCGAGCGACATCCGCGCCAGCCGGCCCGGCATGAGCGTCATCGTCGCCACCGCCTACATGGAGGAGGCGGCGCGATTTGACTGGCTGGTGGCGATGGATGCCGGCCGGGTGCTCGCCACCGGCACGCCGGCGGAGCTGCTGCGCGCAGACCGGCGCGGCCACGCTGGATGCCGCCTTCATCGCCCTTCTGCCGGAGGAGAAGCGCCGCGGCCATCGCGGCGGTCGTCATTCCGCCGCGCGCCGGCGACAGCGACGTCGCCATCGAGGCCGAGGACCTGACCATGCGCTTCGGCGATTTCACCGCCGTCGACGACGTGAGCTTCCGCATCGACCGCGGCGAGATCTTCGGCTTCCTCGGCTCGAACGGCTGCGGCAAGACCACGACGATGAAGATGCTGACCGGGCTGCTGCCGGCCACCGACGGCAAGGCCAGGCTGTTCGGGCAGCGAGGTGGATCCGAACGACATCGGATTGCGCCGCGCGCATCGGCTACATGTCGCAGGCCTTCTCGCTCTATACCGAGCTCACGGTGCGCCAGAACCTCGACCTGCACGCGCGGCTGTTCAGCGTGCCGCCCGACGACATTCCCGCGCGGATCGGCGAGATGGCCCGGCGCTTCGATCTCGCCGGCATCCTGGATGCGCTGCCGGATGCCCTGCCGCTCGGCATCCGCCAGCGCCTGTCGCTCGCGGTGGCGATGATCCATTCGCCCGACATGCTGATCCTCGACGAGCCGACCTCGGGCGTCGACCCGGTGGCGCGCGACGGCTTCTGGCGGATGCTGTCCGACCTTTCCCGCCAGCGACAACGTCACGATCTTCGTCTCCACCCATTTCATGAACGAGGCGGAGCGCTGTGACCGCATCTCGCTGATGCACGCCGGCAAGGTGCTGGTCAGCGATACGCCGGCCGCGATGGTCGGCGAGCGCGCCGCCGGCACCCTCGAGGACGCGTTCATCGCCTACCTGCAGGACGCGATCGGCGGGGCGGCGCCACCTTCTGCCGCGCCGCCCGCCGCCGCCATGCCGACCCCGGCCCAGCCTTCCGGCCAGGACGCCGCGGCGCGCGACCGGCGCCGCCGGTGCCCCAATTGGCGGTCTTCGATCTTCGGCGCATGTTCGCCTACACGCGCCGCGAGGCGCTCGAACTGTCGCGCGATCCGATCCGCGCCACGCTCGCCACCATCGGCAGCGTGATCCTGATGGTCGTCATCGGCTACGGCATGAACATGGACATCGAGAACCTGCCTTCGCCGTGCTCGACCGCGACCACACCACCCTCAGCCGCGATTACGTCCTCGAACTCGCCGGTTCGCGCTACTTCACCGAAAAGGCCCCGATCGCCGATTACGAGGACCTCGACCGGCGCATGCGCGACGGCGAGCTCAGCCTGGCGCTCGAAATCCCGCCGGGCTTCGGGCGCGACGTGAAGCGCGGCCGGGACGTGCAGATCGGCGCCTGGATCGACGGTGCCATGCCGGCGCGGGCGGAGACCGTGCGCGGCTACGTGCAGGGCATGCACGCAACCTGGCTGGCGCAGAAGGCACACGAGCTCTATGGCCCCGCCGCGGCGACCGGCGCCTTCCGGCTCGAGATCCGCTATCGCTACAATCCCGACGTCCGGAGCGCCGTCGCCATGGTGCCGGGGGTGATCCCGCTGCTGCTGATGATGATCCCGGCCATGCTGGCGGTGCTCAGCGTGGTGCGGGAGAAGGAACTCGGCTCGATCATCAATTTCTATGTGACCCCGGTCACCCGCCTGGAATTCCTGATCGGCAAGCAGATCCCCTATGTCGCGCTCGGCATGCTCAATTTCGTTCTGCTGACGGCCTTCGCGATCTTCGTCTTCCGGGTACCGTTCACCGGCAGCCTCCTTACCTTCACCGGCGCGGCCTTCCTCTATGTCATCGTTGCCACCGGCATTGGGCTGGTCCTCTCGACCTTCATGCGCAGCCAGATCGCCGCCATCTTCGGCACCGCGCTCATCACCCTGATCCCGGCGGTGCAGTATTCCGGCCTGATCGAACCGGTGTCGTCGCTGCAGGGGTTCGGCGCCGTCATCGGGCGGATCTACCCGACGACGTATTTCGTCACCATCGCGCGCGGCACCTTCTCCAAGGGGCTTGCCTTCGGCGATCTGTCGGGCGATTTCCTGCCGTTGCTGATCGCCATTCCGGTGCTGCTTGGCCTCGGCGCCGCACTGCTCCGGAAACAGGCGGGCTGACACCATGCGCCCAGCCCACATCTTCCAGCTCGGCATCAAGGAATTGCGCGGCCTGCTGCGCGACAGGATGCTGCTGATCCTGATCGTCTACTCCTTTACAATTGCGATCTACACGGCATCGAAGGCCGTGCCCGAGGTCCTCAATCAGGCGGCGATCGCGGTGGTGGACGAGGACCAGTCGCCGGCATCGTCGCGCATCATCGCGGCGTTCCATCCGCCCTATTTCCTGATCCCGAAGCTCATCTCCCAGTCGGAGATGGACAACCGCATGGACGCCGGCCTCGACACCTTCGCGCTCGACATCCCACCGGACTTCCAGCGCGACCTTCTCGCCGGCAAGTCGCCGACCATCCAGCTCAATATCGACGCGACCCGCATGTCGCAGGCCTTCACCGGCGGCGGCTATGTCCAATCCATCGTCGCCGGCGAGGTCGGCGAGTTCCTGAACCGTTACCGCGCGCCGGTCCGCGTGCCGGTCGATCTGGCGCTGCGCGCGCGCTTCAACCCGGAACTCAACAAGGGCTGGTTCGGCTCCATCACCGAGGTCATTTCGCACATCACCATGCTGGCGATCGTGCTCACCGGCGCCGCGCTGATCCGCGAGCGCGAGCACGGCACCATCGAGCATCTGCTCGTCATGCCGGTTACCCCGTTCGAGATCATGGCGAGCAAGATCTGGTCGATGGGCCTGGTCGTGCTGCTGGCCTGCAGCATCTCCCTGGTGGTTGTCGTGCAGGGATTGCTGGCGGTGCCGATCCAGGGCTCGATGGGTCTGTTCCTCGTGGGCGCGGCGCTGCATCTGTTCGCCACGACCTGCATGGGCATTTTCCTGGCGACGGTCGCCGGCTCCATGCCGCAGTTCGGCCTGCTGCTGATGCTCGTGCTGCTGCCGCTGCAGGCGCTGTCGGGCGGCATGACCCCGCGGGAGAGCATGCCCGAGATCATCCAGATCCTCATGCTCGCCGCGCCCGACACGCATTTCGTCATCCTGGCGCAAGCCATTCTATTTCGCGGCGCCGGCCTGGATGTCGTCTGGCCGCAGCTGGTCACCCTGCTCGGCATTGGCGCGGCGCTGTTCGTCTTGTCCCTGTGGCGCTTCCGCCGGTTCCTGAAATAGTGATCCGAAATTCATGGAAGGGCTGGCTTATGCGGCGGAAACGCCGGGCCGGCCCAGGGCGGCGTCGATCTGTTCGCTAAGTTGGCTGGGCCGGAAGGGCTTCTGCACCAGCCGCTCCAGCGGCACGCCTCCGTCCTCCTCCGCCGCCATCTGATGCGGGTTGGCGTAGCCGGACATGAATACCACGGGGAGGGCAGGGCGTAGCCGCAACGCCTCGCGCGCCAGCGCGGGCCCGGTCATCACCGGCATCGCGACATCCGTCAGCAGCACATCGACCTCCGGGACGGCGCGCAGCAGCTCCAGCGCCGCGGTCCCGTCGGCGGCCTCGTGCACGTGGTAGCCCAGTCCATCCAGCATCTCGGCGACGGCGCGGCGGACCGCGTTGTCGTCATCGACGACGAGGACCGTGGTGTGGCCGCGGCTTGCCCGGCGGTCCGGCGGGTGCGCGTCGAACACGACGGGCCGGGCTTGTGCATCCGTATCGGCGCGGGGCAGATACACGCGCACGGTCGTCCCGACGTTCAGCAGGCTTTCGATGCGGACATCGCCCCCCAGCTGCTGTGTGGTGCCGAGAACCTGCGACAGGCCGAGGCCAGAGCCCGCACCGGGTGGTTTGGTGGTGAAAAACGGCTCGAAGACCCTGGCCAGCACGTCGCCGGGCATGCCGTGGCCGGTGTCGCGGATGGCCAGCATGACGTAGTCGCCCGGTGCGGGTTCGGTCTCCGGGCTGCCTGCGGGGACCGTCCGATTGGCGGTTTCGATCGTCACGATGCCCCCCGCCGGCATGGCATCGCGTGCATTGATGATCAGGTTGAGGATCACGAGTTCGATCTTGGTCGGATCGATCATCGCGCGGTGCAGCGACGGATTGAGGTGTTGCTCCAGGCTGATATGGTTGCCGAGGGCACTGCGCAGCAGCCCGTCCATGCTGGTGATGACGCGGTTCAGATCGACCGGGCGGGATGCCAGCCTCTGACGACGTGCGAAGGCGAGCAACTGGCCGGTCAGCCTCGCCCCGCGCTCGGTGGCGGTGCGTATCGCCGCCAGCCGCGCTGCATTTCGTTCGTCGAGCAGCAGCGCCCGCTCCAGCAATTCGACATTGCCAAGAACGATGGTCAGCAGATTGTTGAAATCATGCGCAACGCCACCGGTGAGTTGGCCGACCGCCTCGATCCGCTGGGCCTGGTTAAGCGCCGCCTCGGCGCGTTCGCGTTCCGCGATCTGTTCTCGCAGTCCTGAGTTGGCGCGTTCCGCCTCTTCTTTCGCATGGGCGTATTCCACGACCAGGCGCTCGTTCTCGCGGGATCGCCTGGCGAGCATCAGTAGCAGGCCAGCGGTGCTGAAGGCGGCTGCGGCGGCGCCGAGGACGAAGATCAAGGCCTGGTGGCGCCAGGCGGCGAGCGTCGCGTTCACATCGACGGAGACGTTCACCGCAAGTGGAAAGCCGCGCAGCGCACGGATCGCGACCAGGCGCAGCGATCCGTCGATCGGGGAGGGCATCAGGACCAAGCCGAACGATCGCTTCGCCAGCACGTCCTTGAACGGCGGCAGGTCGGCGAAGCTGGTGCCGACGGCGGCATCGCTGGGGGGGAACCGGGTCAGCACCATGCCGTCGCGGCGGTGCAGCACGATGGCGTCCTTGTCGTCGAGCTCCACCGATCGGAAGAAATCCTGGAAATAGGTCAGGTTGAGCAGCGCGATCGCGATGCCGTCGAAACCGCCGTCGGGCCCGCTGATGCGCCGGGTCAGCAAGGCGGTCCAGGACCGGTCCGGCAGGCGCAGCGGCTCGCTGATCCGCAGCCCACCGTCGGCATGCGTGGCGTGAAAGGCGAACGCCCGGCGGGCGGCCTCGCCGAGTTCCGCGGTCGCGTCGGGTTTGGAGGACAGGATCACCTTGCCTTCAGGATCCATCAGGGCCACGGCGATGAGTTGACGAACGCCATTGGCGCGGCGGCGAAGCCTGGTCTCGATGGCGCCGGTATCGATCGGAGGGGCGCGGCGGGATGCGTGCAGCACCTCGATGGCGTTGTTCAGGATGAAGTCCACGGTTTCCACCGCGCGGCCGGTCTGCTCGGCGAATACCGTGTCCATCCGGGTGAGGCGGCGTTCGGCGTCCGCCATCGTGGCGGCGCGCAGCTGGAGCAGCTGTTGCGTGGTGGCGGCCAGGATCAGCAGCAACACCAGCAGGGCCAGAGCGGTCAGGCCGCGGCTGACGGTGATCCTGCGTGTGGTGGCGAGGCGGCTGCGTGTCCGCGGCGAAAAGCTCATCGGCGCCCGATTGTTCCTGGCACAGGGCCCTGGTGAGATATGCCCCTGGTAGCATATGCCTCTGATCGGACAACTCTAGCCGGCAAGGTATCGCTATCGCAAATGTCGGGGATGGCAGTGACCGCCGAAACTATGCTCCTTACGAGCATATAGGCGGTGCAGGCATCGCAGCTGGCGGCTACGCGGATGAATTCACGCAGGAAACCGGAGCGGGCGGCTTTTGCCGCGGAAGGCGCTCGCTGGACGGGAAGGGCCGTTTGGCGGATGCTCCCCGGGTATTTTCCGGCCGCACGTCCTGCAGGGGAGCCGCTACCATGACGATCTCACGCCGCACCATATTGGCGGGAACCGCGATCGCGCTGGCCCGCCCGGGCCTTGCGCTGGCCCAGAGCCAGACCCAGGGGGGCACCACGCCGATCCGGATCGGGGAGATCAACAGCTACTCCGCCATCCCCGCCTTTACCCTGCCCTACCGCAATGGCTGGCAGCTGGCGATGGAGCAGGTGAACGCCGCCGGCGGGGTGCTCGGGCGGCCGATCGAGGTGATCTCCCGCGACGACGCCGGCAAGCCGCAGGAGGCGATCCGCCTGGCCGGCGAATTGCTGGGTGAGCAGAAGGTGGACCTGCTGTCGGGCGGGTATCTGTCCAATGTCGGGCTGGCGATCTCCGACTACGCCCTGGCACAGAAGCGGCTGTTCATCGCCAGCGAGCCGCTGACCGACGCGCTGGTCTGGTCGGCCGGCAACCGCTACACCTTCCGCCTGCGCCCCTCCACCTACATGCAGGCTGCGATGCTGGTGGAAGAGGCGCAGAAGCTGCCGGCGAAAACCTGGGTCACGGTGGCGCCGAACTACGAATACGGCCAGTCCGCGGTGAAATGGTTCAAGCAGTTGCTGACCGCCAAGCGCCCGGACGTGACCTTCATCGGCGAGCAATGGCCCGCCCTGGGAAAGATCGACGCGGGCGCGACCGTGCAGGCGCTGGCGCAGGCGAAGCCGGACGCGATCCTGAACATCACGTTTGGCGCCGACCTCACCCAGTTCGTCCGCGCCGGCAACACCTCCGGCCTGTTCGACGGCCGGGCGGTGGTGTCCATGCTGACCGGCGAGCCGGAATATCTCGAACCGCTGGACGACGAAACGCCGGTCGGCTGGATCGTCACAGGCTATCCCCGCGACGCGCTGAACACCAAGGCCAACACGGATTTCGTCGCCGCCTATCGGGCCCGGTTCAACGCGCCGCCGATGATGGGCTCCGTGGTGGGCTACGCGCTGATCCACGCGATCGCCGCGGGCATCGTCAAAACCGGCAGCGTGGACACCGAGAAAATGGCCGATGGTTTCAAGGGCGCCGCGTTCGACACGCCCTTCGGACCCGCCCAGTTCCGCGCGATCGATCACCAATCCACGCTCGGCACCTTCGTCGGGCGAACCGGGGTCAAGGCCGGCTCCCATGGCACCCATGGCGAAATGGTGGACTGGCACTACGCTGACGGAGCGAACTACCTGCCCGATGACGCCACCGTGCGAAAGTTGCGTCCGGCAACCGATTAATCGGCAGCCGACCGGTCTGTGGATTTCCTGTTCGTCCAGTTGCTGACAGGGCTGAGTTCCGCCGCCTCGCTGTTTCTGGTCGCCTCCGGCCTGACGATCATCTTCGGCGTCACCCGCGTGGTGAATTTCGCCCATGGCAGCCTGTGCATGCTCGGCGCCTATATCGGCTGGAGCGTGCTGCACCGCTTGCCATCCGGCCCCCCCTGGTTCGCCTTTGGCGTGCTGGCCGCGGCGCTCGCCACCGGAGCGATCGGGCTGGCGCTGGAGACGGGGCTGCTGCGGCGGGTGTACCGCGCGCCGGAACTGCTGCAATTGCTGCTGACCTTCGCCGTGGTGCTGATCCTGCAGGATGTGACCCAATGGATCTGGGGCGCCGGCGACCTGACGCTGCCGCGCCCGCCCTGGCTGCGCGCCTTCCTGCGCATCGGCGAGGCGCGCATTGCCCGCTTCGACCTCTACATGATCGCCATCGGCCCAGGGGTGCTCGGCCTGCTGTGGCTGCTGATGCGCCGCACCCGCTTCGGCATGCTGGTGCGCGCCGCCACCGAGAACCGCCAGATGGTCGCGGCGCTGGGGGTCAACGAAAAGCTCCTGTTCTCCGCCGTGTTCGCCCTCGGCGCCGCGCTCGCCGGCCTGGGCGGCGCGCTGTCCCTGCCGGGCGGGTCGGCCAATCTGCAGATCGACCTGTCGGTGGTGGTGGAGGCCTTCGTCGTGGTCGTGGTCGGCGGCATGGGCAGCCTGCCGGGCGCCTTCCTGGCCTCGGTGCTGATCGGCGTGCTGCAGGCCTTCGGCATCGTGCTGCTGCCGAAGATCACGCTGGTGCTGGTGTTCTCGGTGATGGCGGTGGTGCTTGCGCTGCGCCCCCAGGGCCTGCTGGGCCGGCGCGAGGCGAGCGCCGCGCCGGCGGAGGTTTTCGTCCTGATCCGCCCGGCCTCGACGGCGGCGAAATGGGCGGGTCTCGCCGCGCTGGTCCTCGCCATGGCCGCGCCGCTGTTCGTCGGCCCATACTGGATCAGCGTGCTGACCGAGGCGGCGATTGCGGTGCTGTTCGCCGCCAGCCTGCATTTCGCCATGGGGCCGGGAGGCATGCCGAGCTTCGGCCATGCCGCCTGGTTCGGCATCGGCGCCTACGCGGCCGGCCTCGGCCTGCGTTTCCTCGGCCTGCCGATGGCAGGCGGCATCGCGCTGGCGCCGCTGGCCGCCGGCGTGGTGGCGGCGCTGTTCGCCGCCTCGGTGGTGCGGCTGTCCGGCGTCTATCTGGCGATGCTGACCCTGGCCTTCGCGCAGATCATCTGGGCCGGCGCGTCGCAGCTGGTGGACCTCACCGGCGGCGACAACGGCATCCTCGGCATTCGCCCGGCGTCCTGGGCCGCCGATCCCGCGGCCTTCTACTGGCTGGCGCTGGCGCTGTGCGTGGGGGCTGCGCTGCTGCTGCGCGTCGCGTTGTTCGCGCCGTTCGGCTACGCCCTGCGCGCGGCCCGCGACCGGCCGATGCGGGCGGAGGCAATCGGCCTGAACGCCGCCCGCCTGCGCCTGATCGCGCTGACAATATCCGGCGCCGCCGCGGGGCTTTCCGGCGGCGTGTTCGCCTACGCCAAGGGCAGCGTGTTCCCGACCTATATCGCGGTGGGAAAATCGGTGGACGCGCTGCTGATGGTATTGCTGGGCGGCGTGCAGACCATGGCCGGGCCAATCGTGGGTGCCGTCGCCTATACCGGCCTGTTCGACGCGCTGCTGCTGGCCACCGATTACTGGCGCCTCGCGCTCGGCCTGCTGATCGCCGCCCTGGTGCTGCTGTTCCCGTCCGGCATCGCCGGCATGGCGGGAAGGCTGCGATGAGTCTGCTGTCGGTGGAGGGCCTGCGCAAAAGCTTCGACGGCGTTCAGGCGGTCGACGGCGTGTCGTTCCAACTGCAGGCCGGCGAAATGCTGGCGCTGATCGGCCCGAACGGCGCCGGAAAATCCACCTGCTTCAACCTGCTGAACGGCCAGCTGCGCCCCGATGCCGGCCGGGTGACGCTGGACGGCGCCGACATCACCGGCAGGCAGCCGCGGCATATCTGGCGGCTCGGGGTGGGACGCAGCTTCCAGGTCGCGTCGGTCTTCGCCTCCATGACCGTGACCGAGAACGTCCAGGTCGCGCTGATCGCGCACGCCGAGCAGGTCTACCGCTTCGCCCGCCCCGCCGACGGATACTTTCAGACGCAAGCAGACGCGCTGCTGCGCCTGGTGGGCATGGAAGACCAGGGCGCGCGGGCGGCCGGCGTGCTGGCCTATGGCGACGTCAAGCGTCTGGAACTGGCGCTGGCGCTGGCGAACGATCCCCGCCTGCTGCTGATGGACGAACCCACCGCCGGAATGGCGCCGGGCGAGCGCGGCGCGCTGATGTCCCTGGTCCGGCAAATCGCCCGCGACCGCGGCACGGCGGTGCTGTTCACCGAGCACGACATGGAGATCGTCTTCTCCAGCGCCGACCGGATCCTGGTGATGGATCGCGGCCAGTTGATTGCCGAGGGCGATGCCGCCTCGGTGCGCGCGGACCCCCGCGTGCGGGCGGTCTATCTGGGCGAGGTTTGACAGGGAGCGGCGCCAACGGACGGATGGTCCCGCCACCAATGGAAGACCGTGTCGCTGCCATCCGTCCGTGCCGCCGCGAAGCACGGCCACCTCCTGCAGTCCGGCGGCCAGCAACTCCGCCGCGGCGCGCGCGGAACGCCGATCGGTCTTGCAGACCACGACGATCGGCTGTTCCCTTGCGGCAAGGTCTTGCGGCGGGCGGCCAACTCACCGGGCGGCACATTTACGGCGCCGGGCAGGTGCCCGGCGGGTGGTGAATTCCTCGGGTTCGCGCACATCGACAATCAGGAACGGGACGCCCGATGCAAGCCTCGCTGCAAGGCGCCCGCCTCGATCCAGGCAGGTTTCTGCGCCGCGAAGCCGGCGAACCAGGCGGGGCACGAAGGCGATCATGGCCAACACGCCAAGACCGAGCAGTCCATACCGCAGGGCCGAGATATCCCCGAAGCCGCCGAGCGGCCGGCATAGCCGAGCCAGGTGAAGGCGATGGCTCCCGGCAGCATGCAGACGCCGATGCGAGCACATAGGCCGGCAGCGAAATGCGCGTGAGGCCGAGCGCGTAGTTCAGCAGATTGAAGGGAACGAGCGGAACCAACCGCATCAGCGCGACGAAACGCCAGCCCTCGGCGCTGACACCGTCGACCAGGCGCCGCAGCCGCCCGCCAAGACGCTGGGTCACCCACGGCCCGGCGATGCCGCGGGCCAGAAGGAAGGCGATCGTCGCGCCGAGCGTGGCACCCAGCAGGTTCCAGACCGTGCCCCAGACCGGGCCGAACAGCGCCCCGCCCGCCAGGCTGAGCAGCGCGCCGGAAAAGAACAGCACCGTGCCGGCGGCATAGATCGCGATAAAGCCGGCGGGCGCCCATATTCCCAGCCCGCGCAGCGCCGGCTCAATGGCTGCCGAGGTCGATCACGTCACGATGCGTCAGCAGCCACGCCGCCGCGGCTGCCAGCACGAGCGCGACACCGAGGCGCATTATCGTCATGGCGTGTCCGCCTGTGCGCGGTTCGCGGCGGGTCGTTGCGCAGCGGCTGCAACAGCATGCGATCGAGCCACAGCTCCCGAGGATCGCGGAACCGGTCGATGCCGAGCGTCATGCGCAGATGACCCAGTGAAGGTTGCGCGCGGTACGTGCCGAACAGCCGATCCCACCAGGGCAGATTGAAGCCGAAATTGCTGTCCGTCTCCTCGTCGGAGGATCGAGTGGTGCACGCGATGCATCTCCGGCGTCACGACGACGAGGCGGAGCACGCGATCGAGCCGGGGCGGCAGCGCGACATTGCCGTGGTTGAACATGGCCGTGGCATTCAGCAGCACCTCGAACACCAGCACGGCCAGCGGTGCCGCGCCGAGCGCCAGGACGGCGGCGAACTTGATGAGCATGGACAGGACGATCTCCCCCGGATGGAACCGCAGCCCCGTGGTGACGTCGAATTCCAGGTCCGCATGGTGCATCCGGTGCAGCCGCCACAGCATGGGCACGGCATGAAACGCCACGTGCTGGCCGTAGATCGTCAGATCGAGCAGAAGCACGGCAGCGGGGATCGCAGCCCATGCAGGCAGGGCGACAAGGTTGAACAGGCCCCACCCGTTCGCTTGTGCTAGGAAGGCCACGCCGACCGCGGTCAGCGGGAACAGCAGCCGTACGATCACCGTATCCAGCACCACAAGGCCCAGGTTGTTCGGCCAGCGGAGACGGCGCTCGACGAATTGCGGCCGGCGAGGCGCCAGCGCCTCCCACAGCCCCATCATCGCCAGCACGCCCAGGAAGCAGCCCAGACGGATGATCGGCTCGGCCAGAAATACGGCGTTCGGCATGGGAGGCTCCGGCCATGGGTTGACGAGCCAGGGAAATATCATTCAATTTATCAATTGAACAATATTTTATGAGGTTCCGAGTTATGTCAAGTCGCATTGCCGCCGGAACCGTCCGTGCGGCGCTCGCCGAGGTGGCCAAGGCGCTTGGCCACGAACATCGGATCGAGCTGATCGAGCAGCTGGCCCAGGGGCCGCGCAGTGTCGAGGCTCTCTCCGAGCGCGTGGGCCTTACCATGGCGAATACCTCGCAGCACCTTCAGCAGCTGCGCCGCGCCGGCCTGGTCAGCACGCAGCGCGCCGGCAAGCGTGTCGTCTATCGCCTGGCGGACGCGGCCGAGGCGGACATCGTGGCGCTGCTTGGCGGTCTCCGTCATGTGGCGGAGCACGCGGTCGCCTCGATGCAGCGCGTGATCGGCGACTATTTCCGCGCCCGGGATCAGCTGGAACCGGTGGCCACCACGGAACTTGTGGCGCGGCTGCGTGAGGGGACGTGGTGCTGATCGATGTCCGGCCCGAGGACGAGTACGGCCTCGGCCACCTGCCGGGCGCCTTGAACATCCCGCTGCGCCAGCTGGAGCAGCGCCTGTCCGAACTGCCGCGCGATCAGCAGATCGTCGCCTATTGCCGGGGACCCTATTGCGTTCTGTCCTTCGAAGCCGTCGCGGCGCTGCGCGCGCACGGCTTCAGCGTCAGGCGGTTCGAGGAGGGCTTTCCCGAGTGGAAGGCGGCGGGCCTGCCCGTCGAGGCGGCTGCCTGACCCTCCTCCCGGCTGTCCCCCGACCTCCGCCTCGAACCGCTCCATCACCGCCCGCCGCGCACCTTCAGCGTCGGTGTCAGCAGCCCGTTGGCCTGGGGGAAGGCCGCCACCAACAGGGCGGAGAGCGCCAGCTTGCCGTCACCCAGCACCACAGCCTGGGCGATCTCGGGCTCGACGATCAGCATCCCCTCGACCCGCGCCGGCGCGCCATTGTCGCCGCCGGACAGCACGATCATGTCCTTCTTGCGGTCGGTGATGCGCGGGTACCCGTCCAGGTCCAGCGCGCCGATTCTGCCGGTGTGCAGCCAGCCCTCTTCGGCGTGGCCGGCCTGGTTCTCCCTATCGGAATTGTGCTGAGTTACTTCGGCTATATCGCCGATTGAATTCGTTGGTGCGGTCATGGCCGGTCTGGTGAGCCGAGCGCCTTGACCCGGTTGGCCGGTGAGCCTCCTGTGCCAGAAAACCGATCTTCATCCAGAATAATAGTTGACCAAGAACTCGGGGCCGCGCAAGTTGCGCGCGCGGTGCGACCGGGAAAACGGCGATCGTCAAGTTATCAGGACACCAAGCCGGCGCTCCGCCACGTAACAAACGGGAGGAAATAGCCATGCTGTTCTGCATCACGGCCAACTACACGCCGAAGGCGCTGACCGCCATGCGGGAAAACCCCACCACCAACCGCCGCGAGGCGGTCGAGCAAATGGTGGTCGCCGCCGGGGGCAAGGTGGTATCCATGTATTCCACCATCGCGGAGGGACCCGGTGCGCTTTTGATCATCGACGTCGATCCCCTGGCCGCTCCGGCAATCACCAGTGTGATCACGTCCTCCGAGGCCGTTCATAACGTAAGGATGATGCGGCTCTTTACTCAGGAAGAAGTGGTTACCATTCGGCAGACAGCGAAGAAGATCCGCGGTTCCTACAAGGTGCCTGGTCAATAGGGAGGTCGATAATTCGGTGCCGGGGCGGTGGCAGGCCGCACTTCCGGCCTACCCCCCGACCTCCGCCCCGAACCGCTCCATCACCGCCCGCCGCCGCACCTTCATCGTCGGCGTCATCAGCCCGTTGGCCTGGGTGAAAGCCTCCACCAGCGCATGCCGGCGAACCCGCTCGGTCACCGACAGCCGGGCGTTCACCCGTGCCACGGCATGCGCGACCGCGGCCGCGTCGCAGCCATCGGCCGCCACCAGCAGGGCGGAGATCGCCGGCTTGCCGTCGCCCAGCACCACCGCCTGGGCGATCTCGGGCTCGGCGATCAGCATCCCCTCGACCCGTGCCGGCGCGACATTGTCGCCGCCGGACAGCACGATCATGTCCTTCTTGCGGTCGGTGATGCGCAGGTATCCGTCCGGGTCCAGCACGCCGATGTCGCCGGTATGCAGCCAGCCGTCCTGGATCGCCGCCGCCGTGTCCTCCGGGCGGCCCCAGTAGCCGGCCATCACCAGATCGCCGCGCACCAGGATCTCGCCGTCCCCGGCGATGCGCAGTTCCACGCCCTTCAGCGGCGGCCCCACCGTGTCGATGCGGATGGCGTGCGGCGGGTTGGCGGCGATCACCGGGCCCGCCTCGGTCTGGCCATAGCCTTGCAGAACCTGCAGGCCCAGCGCCAGGAAGAAGCGCCCGACCTCCGGTTCCAGCCGCGCGCCGCCCGACATCACGCCCTTCAGCCGGCCGCCGAAGCGGTCGCGCACCTTCTGGCGCACCAGCCGGTCCAGCAGCGGGTCGATCGCCAGCTCCAGCAGCGACAGGCGCTGCCCGTCCACGCGCTTCAGCCCGATCGCCAGCGCGCGATGGAACAGTTTCTGCCGCCAGGCGGGCCCGCGCGCGAGCTGCGCCTGCACCCGGCCGCGGATCACCTCCAGCACGCGGGGAACCACCGTCATCACGGTCGGACGGATGGCAACCATGTCGGCGGCCAGATGCTCCACGCCGCGGCTGTAGACGATCTCGGCGCCGATGCTCGGCAGGAAATACTGCCCGACCGTGTGCTCGTAGCTGTGCGACAGCGGCAGGAAGGACAGATAGACGTCATCGCCGATCGGCAGCTTGCGCAGCAATTCGAAGGCGCCGGCGCAGTTGGACAGGATGGCGGCGTGCGGCAGCATCACCCCCTTCGGCGCCCCGCCGGTGCCGGAGGTGTAGATCAGGCAGGCCAGCGCGCCGCCGGGGATCTCGTCCGCCTCGGCGGCCAGCGCATCCAGCGATGCCTCCCCGCCGATGATTTCCGTCCATTCCGGGCTGTCCATCACCAGCAGCCGATCCAGGCCGTCCGCGATCGCCGCCGCCTTGGCCAGCGCCGCGCGCTGGTCCTCGTTCCCGGCGATGGCCGCCCGGGCGCCGCAATCGCGCAGCACATGGGCGTGGTCGGCGACGGTGTTGGTGGTGTAGGTCGGCACCGGGATGGCGCGGATGGCCATCAGCGCCACCTCGGCGATCACGTAGTCCGGCCGGTTGTCCGCCACGATCACCACCCGGTCCCCGGCCGAAATGCCCATCTCCCGCAGCCGGTGGGCGGCCGAGGCGGCGCGCCGGCCGAACTCCCCCCAGGTCACGGACCGCCAGGCGCCGCCGGTGTAATGGCGCAGCATCGGCCGGCGCGGCCAGGCGCGCGCCAGGGCCAGCATCATCGCCGCCAGATTGGGAAACCGCGGATATTTCTGCACCCAGAACCTCGTTTCTTCCGCCGTGGGCCGCCATTCGCTTTTGGCAACCCTTTGACCTCCATGCTGCGTAGCCTACATGGAAGCGGATAGCAGCATAGGATTTGCCCAAGATGCGCCAATACGCGATGCGCCAATACCCGGCACCCGCTTCGCCCGATGCGTCCTCCGATCCCGCCCCAACCCCAGCCGCGCACACGAACCTGCCGGCCTGGGACCTGACGGACCTGTATCCGGCCCCGGACAGCCCGGCGCTGGAGGCCGATTTCGCCACCGCCACGGCCGCGTCCCGCAAATTCGAGGCCGAAAATGCCGGCAAGCTGGAAAAAATGCCCGGCCGCGGCCTCGCCGGCGCCATCGCCGAATACGAGCGGATCGAGGAGATCCTCGGCCGCATCATGTCCTACGCCCAGCTGCTGTTCGCCGGCGACAGCACCGACCCGGTGCGCGGCAAATTCTACCAGACCGCCGGCGAGCGGGTCACCGCCATCAGCAGCCACCTGATCTTCTTCACCCTGGAGCTGAATCGGCTGGACGATGCCGCGATCGAGGCCAAGCTCGCCGACCCCGATCTCGCCCGCTGGCGCCCCTGGCTGCGCGACCTGCGCGTGTTCCGCCCGCACCAGCTCCCCGACCAGCTGGAAAAGCTGCTGCACGAGAAAGAGGTCACCGGCCGCTCCGCCTGGAGCCGGCTGTTCGACGAAACCATCGCCGGCATGCGTGTGCAGGTCGGCGCCGAGGAACTCACCGTCAGCACCGCGCTGAACAAGCTGTCCGATGCCGACCGCGCCGTGCGCGAGGCTGCGGGCCGCGCCATCGGCAAGGCGTTCAATGCCAATCTCCGCCTGTTCTCGCTGGTCACCAACACCCTGGCCAAGGACAAGGAGATCATCGACACCTGGCGCCACTACCCGAGCCCCGGCAGCTATCGCAACCGGTCCAACATGGTCGAGGACGAGGTGGTGGACGCGCTGGTCTCGGCCGTGCGCGCCGACTACCCGCGCCTGTCGCATCGCTATTACAAGATGAAGGCGAAATGGCTCGGCCTGGAAAAGCTGCAGCATTGGGACCGCAACGCCCCGCTGCCCGATGACGACGACCGGGTGATTCCGTGGGACGAAGCGAAGCAGCGCGTGCTGACGGCCTATGGCGCGTTCAGTCCCGAGCTGGCGGCGGTGGGGAAGAATTTCTTCGACAAGCCCTGGATCGACGCCGCCCCCACCCAAGGCAAGTCCGGCGGCGCCTTCGCCCATCCCACCGTGCCTTCCGTGCATCCCTATCTGCTGCTGAACTATCACGGCCGCACGCGCGACGTGATGACCCTGGCGCATGAACTCGGCCACGGCGTGCACCAGATCCTGGCCGGCGCGCAGGGCTACCTGCTGTCCGGCACGCCGCTGACGCTGGCGGAAACCGCCAGCGTGTTCGGCGAAATGCTCACCTTCCGCGCGCTGCTGGACGCGGAGACCGATCCGCGCCGCAAGCAGATCATGCTCGCCTCCAAGGTGGAGGACATGCTGAACACGGTGGTGCGCCAGACCGCGTTCTACACCTTCGAGCAGCGACTGCACGACGAACGCCGCAAGGGCGAGCTGCTGCCCGAGCGCATCGGCGAAATCTGGCTCGGCGTGCAGACCGAAAGCCTCGGCCCGGTGTTCGAGTTCACGCCGGAATACAGCGTGTTCTGGTCCTACATCCCGCACTTCATCCACTCGCCGTTCTATGTCTACGCCTATGCCTTCGGCGATTGCCTGGTGAACGCGCTCTATTCGGTGTTCCAGGACGGCCATCCGGGCTTTCAGCAGAAGTACCTCGACATGCTGAAGGCCGGCGGCACCAAGCGGCACCAGGAACTGCTCACGCCGTTCGGCCTGAACGCCGCCGATCCCGCGTTCTGGACGCGCGGGCTGAACGTGATCTCCGGCTTCATCGACGAGCTGGAAGCCACGGCATAATGGCTGACAACAGCAACCTGTTCGGCGAAATCCGCCGCTTCGCCCGCACCTCCGGCGCCGTCGGCGGCATCGCCGCGCGGGTGGCGGGGGAGCGGATGTTCGGCATCAAGACCGACCGCGCCAGCCATGCCGAGGATCTGAAGACCATCCTGGGCGGGTTGAAGGGCCCGCTGATGAAGGTGGCGCAGTTCCTCTCCACCGTGCCGGACGCGCTGCCGGCCGAATATGCCGCCGAATTGTCCCAGCTGCAGGCCAATGCGCCGGCGATGGGGTGGAACTTCGTGCGCCGGCGCATGAGCAGCGAGCTCGGCCCCAACTGGCAGTCCAAGTTCACTAGCTTCAGCCACGAGGCCGCCGCCGCCGCCAGCCTCGGCCAGGTGCACCGCGCCATCCTGCCGGACGGAAGGGAGGTCGCCTGCAAGCTGCAATACCCGGACATGCCCAGCACGGTGGAAGCCGATCTGCGGCAGTTGAAACTGGCCATGGCCGTCTATCACCGCATGGACAACGCCATCCAGCACGAGGAAATCTACAAGGAACTGACCGAACGCCTGCGCGAGGAACTGGACTACACGCGCGAGGCCGCGCAGATGCGCCTCTATTCGCTGATGCTGCAGAACGAACCGAACGTGCACGTGCCGGAGCCCGTGCCGGAATATTGCACCGACCGCCTGCTGACCATGACCTGGCTGGATGGCAGGCCGCTGATGCAGCGGCTGGAGGAAGACCCGCCGCAGGAAGAACGCAACCAGATCGCCGAGGCGCTGTTCCGCGCCTGGTACGTGCCGTTCTACCGCTTCGGCGTCATCCACGGCGACCCGCATCTGGGCAATTACCAGGTGCGCGCCGACGGCTCGGTCAACCTGCTCGACTTCGGCGCCATCCGCGTCTTCCCGGCCCGCTTCGTGCGCGGCGTGATCGATCTGTTCGAGGGGGTGCGCGACAACGACCCGGCCAAATGCCGCCACGCCTACGAAACCTGGGGCTTCGCCAATCTGGCCGAGGAACAGATGGAAGTCCTCAATCTATGGGCCAAATTCCTCTACGAGCCGCTGATCGAGGACCGCGTCCGCCGCATCCAGGAAGATGACGATCCGCAATTCGGCCGGGCGGTGGCCGAAAAGGTTCACGCCGGCTTGAAACGAACCGGCGGCGTGAAGCCCCCCCGCGAATTCGTGCTGATGGACCGCTCCGCCATCGGCCTCGGCGGCGTGTTCCTGCGCCTGCGCGCCGAAATCAACTGGTCCAAACTGTTCCACGAACTGATCTCCGACTTCGACACCGACACCCTCGCGATCCGTCAGGCCACGGCGCTGGCCGAGGCCGGGGTTCCAGAAGCAAGTTAAGGGCAGGGGGCAAGGCCCCTGGCCTTGCTTCCTACCCAAACGCCGGCTTGACCTGTTCGCATAGCAGGCGGAGGGAGCGGAGCACGCGGTCGTGCGGGATGGCGTTGCCGCAGTTCAGTTCGGCGAGGATGCCGTCCAGGCCGAGTTCGGATTGCAGGTCCTTCAGCCGTTCGGTGACCTGTTTCGGTGTACCGACGATCACCTTTTCCTTCAGCACGTCATCGAAGTTGATGGTTTGTAGCGCCTGGCCGCGTTCGGCACGCTGTTCGGTGGCGCGCGCACCTTCCAGTTGCGCGGAGTCTTCCAGTTGCTTGCCCAGCGCGGCATAGAAATTCATGATGCTGGCGCGGGGCTCGCTGACCGCCTGGGCCTCGGTATCAGCGACGTAGACCGGCACGCGCAGGTACACCCGGCCTTCGCCTGAATGGCCGGCGGCGCGCCAGGCGGCGCGGTATTCGCGGATGTTCGGGCCGAGTTCGGACAGTGTGCCCAGGCGCACCGCGGCGAAGATCGGATAGCCGGCGGTGCCATTGGTCGTGAACGTCTCGGCATTCGTCGCGGCGACACGGATTTCCGGATAGGGCTTCTGCAACGGCTTCGGCACCAGGTGCACGTTGTCGAAGCTGTGGAACCGACCGTGATGGGTGAAGGTCTCCTGTGTCCAGGCCTTCTTCAGGATCTCCAGTGTTTCGGCAAAGCGCTCGCGGCTTTCGGCATAGGGCACGCCATAGGCCATGTAGGTACGCGGGAAACCACTTCGCCCGACGCCGAAGATCAGCCTTCCGTGGCTGATATGATCCACGGTGGCAACCTCCTCGGCCAGCCGCAGCGGATGGCACAGCGGCAGTACCTGCACCGCGATGCCGATTTTCACCCGCCGGGTGCGCGAGGCGATGGCGGCGGCGACAGTGAGCGGGGAGGCGAGCACCGAGCGGGTAGGGGCGACGTGCAGCTCGGCCAGCCAGATGACATCGAGGCCGTATTGTTCGGCGGCGTCCACCTGTTCGAAGGATTGCGCGAAGGACGTGGCGTCATCCATCCCGGCCGGGCGCTGGAACTCATGAAACATCCCGAATTCCATACGCATTCCCCCTGACTGCGGCGTGTGCCCGCTCGCTGTGATGGCTGTCCCGAAGGAGCCCCGAGGGAGCATAAACATGGCGCGCGGGGCTGGCCAACCGGCCTGCGCGTCGCGGGGCCGCCGATGTTTCAGTAATCGCGCTGGTAGATCACCGCGATGCCGGTGCCCTGGCTGGCTTCGTTGCCGGTGGCCGACGCGGTGCCGGTGCCCACGGTGCCTTCCACCTTCAGGCTCTTGGTGATGTCGATCTGCACCACGCTCTGGGTGCCGCTGCCGGTCAGCGACTGCCGCGCCCCGATATAGACGCCGGGCGCGACGTAGCGGCCGGCGTCCAACGTGGAGCCGCCGCGTCCGCCGCTGCCGATCGACAGCCGGTCGAGCCCCAGCTCGGTGCGCACCGTGTTCAGCGGATCGAACCCCGAGGTCACGCCGGTGAGCGAGGCCAGCGCCGTGCCGATCTGCGCGAGTTCCAGCGGCTGCAGCGTGGCGGCGCTGCGGCCCAGCAGCAGTTGCGACAACACCTCATCCTGCGGCAGCGGCGGAGAGGAGCTCAGCGTGATCTTCGGCGCGCTGGCATGACCGGTGATCGCCAGGTTGGCGACGACGCCGGTGCCGGCGCGGCTGGCCAGGAAGTTGAGCGTCGGGTCCGTCAGGCTGCCGCCCTCGAAGCCGATTTCGCCCTTGGTGAAGGTGACTGTCTGGCCGGCCAGGCTGAAATCGCCGCGCCGGAGCTGAAAGCGCCCGTCCGGCTGCGGGTTGGCCAGCGTGCCGGCCAGATGAACGATGCCGCCCAGTTCCGCATCCAGTCCGCGGCCCCGGACGAAGATCTGCTGCGGCGCGTTCAGTGTCAGCCCCAGCCGGATATCCGGCCCGGGCGACGGCGGCGGCGGCGGTTTGGTGCCCGGGCGGATGACGTTCAACACCGGGATGCTGGCGGGCAGGCGTTCGGGGATGCGGATGTCCGCCCGCAGCAGCTTGATGGTGCCAGACAGCAGCAGGTCGTTATCGACCTGGCCGCGCAAGGTGAGGTCCGCATCCAGCGTAGCGGTCAGCAGATCGTTGGACAGCGGGCGGGCGCTGCGCGCGGTCAGCGTCAGGTCGACCGGCATTCCCGGCGCCAGGATGCCGATGCTGCCGGCCAGATCCACCCGCCCCTGCTTCGGGCCGGCGCGGCCGGTGAATCTGTCGATGCGCAGGGTATCGCCATCGCCATGCAGGGTGGCGGAAATGGCGGTCAGGTGCAGGCCGGTCGTGTAGTCCTGGATCAGGCCGTTGGTCAGGCCGACCTGCCCGTCGATGCGGGGCTCGGCCAGGGTGCCGCGCAAATTGGCGCGCAGGGTCGCCTGCCCGCCGATCCGGCGACCGGCGGCGGAGAGCAGCGGCTCCAGCAAGGCAAGGTTCACGGCGCCCTCGGCGCGCAGGTCGATCGGCCCGCCGCCGATCGGGGCAAAGCCGTTCACGGTCAGCAACGCGGTGCCGGCGCTCAGCCTGGCGTTGATGTCGGCGCGGCCGTCCGTGAGGTTGGCCGTCGACCAGCAACTGGCCCGGCGGCAATCCCCGGGCCGGGCCGCCATGCGGACGCAGGCCCGTGGCCTCCACGCGCACGGTCCCGCTGGGCCGCGCGAGAGAGCCGGTCAGTCTGGCATCCGCGCGCAGGCTGCCATCCGCTTCCAGCCCGGGCACGAACAGCGCCACCAGCTCAGGCGTGACGCCGCGCAGGCTGGCGGTCAGGTCGAGCGTCGGGCTGACGCGGCCGGACGCCTCCAGCACCGCCTGGCGCATACCCAGGCGCAGCCGGTCGATCTCGATCGCGCTGGCGAAGTTCACCCGCACCGGGCCCAGCAGCCGTAATTGTTCCCGGTTCCAACCGGCGCTCAGCACCGAAATCGTGGCCTGGCTGGCTGCGATGTCGACCTGGCGCGCCGGCGGTCAGGGTGACCGGATCGGCAAGGCCTGTCAGGCGCAGCGCGTCTGCCGAGAATTTTATGTCCGCGACAGGATGGGCGGGGTCCGGGATCGTGGCGTCGAGTTTGGCGAAGCCGGCGGAAACGGCGCCGGTCAGCCCGGCGTTGCGTGCTTCCAGCTTCAGGCTGGCCCGTTGCGGCGTGCTGTCGAGGGTGGCGGTCAGCGCGCCGGAAACGGGCTTGCCGAGTAGCGGCGCAAGGTCGGCCAGCCGCTCGAACTTCAGGTCAAGGCGGCCGAGCGGCAGCTGCCGCCCCGGCGGCAGCGTCAGATCGCCCTGCGCCTGCGCGCTGCGCCAGGTGGCCCGGCCGATCGTGACGCGCAGCGTGCCGTCCGGGTCGCTCGCCGCATCCAGCGCCAGCGCCAGCGGCGCCCCAGCGAATTCCCCGGTGGCGGTGATCGTTTCCCGCCGGCGCATCCGGCAGGCCGCGCGCCTCCACATGCGCGCTGAGCGGACCGCCCTTGATCCCCGGCGGCGCCGCGGTTCCGGTGATATCGGCGGTGGCGGCGAAATCCGCGAGCGGACCGGCCAAATGTCCGGTGGCCTGCAAAGCGCCGCCAAGAGTAGGCACCAGCAGCCGCAATTCGGCCAGGCCGAGGGTCCAGTCGAGGGCGAGCGTTTCGCCGATCAGCGAGCCCTTGGCCGTTGCCGTCCCAGCCGCGCCGGTCAGCGCGAGATCCGTCAGCGTGATATCGCCGCCCCGCAGGTCCGCCGCCACCCGCAGCTTCGCATCCTGCCCGACCAGAACGGCCAGCTTCGCCGGCCCGCCGGTCACGTCCAGTGTGCCGTCCGCCTCAAGATGCGTCGTCCGGTCCAACAGGGTACCGCGGATCGTCAGCCGGGTGCTGCCTTGCAGCTCCAGCCCGGCGAGCGCCGCGATGGGCGCGATGTCCTTCGTCGCGACGACCATCTCGCCTCTCTGGCGGCCGAGATCGATTGTACCGTCCGCTTGCGCATGCAGCTTGCCGGCATCCAGCACGATGTGAGACGCCAGCGCATCGGGTGGGCCGTCCGCGGTGGCGTCCGCCGTGATCGGGCCCAGTTCCGCTATCCCCGCGGCGGCGGCGAGCAGCCCGTCATCTTGTTCGCGCAGGCGCAGCCTGGCGTGCAGGCCAGCTTCATCCTGGCGGGCGTCCAGCCGGTATTCGCCAGGCTTGTCCAGGCGGCGCAGCGCCAGGAAGCCCTGCGCCCGGTCCATGGCGAGAAATTCGCCCTGGCCGTCCGCGCCGAAGGCGGCGGCGATCCCGATCGCCGGTTTGGCGATGTCGATGCGATCGACCCGCAAACGCTGGAGTCGGATCGGCAACGGCAGCGCGAATGGCGCGCCACCCGAATTCCCGGCAGTGCTCGTGGGTAGCCGCGCCAATTCGATATGGGCGGCGGTCAGCGCCTGAACGGCAAACTCGCCGGCCAGCAGCCGCCGTGGCGACCAGCCGAGCGCCAGATCGTCCACGCTCAGCCAGATGCCCTCGGCATCGGCCAACTCGATCCGGCCAACCCGGAGGTCATCGGGAAAATGGCCGGCGAGGCCGGAAAGCCGAACCTGCTCCGCCGGTCAGGCCGGATACCGCGCGCGCGATGAAGGCTCGGCCGGGATCGG
Organism: uncultured Alphaproteobacteria bacterium; assembly: GCA_963839645.1. Taxonomy (GTDB): domain Bacteria; phylum Pseudomonadota; class Alphaproteobacteria; order Acetobacterales; family Acetobacteraceae; genus PALSA-911. Next base: position 44,425 of record CAWIVZ010000010.1, read on the forward strand.
TGTTCGCGCCCAGCAGCAAGCCCCCGGCCACGATCACCAGCGCGAACGCGACGGCGAACAGGCCGCCGACCAGCCAGCCGGCGCGGCGCAGAAGGCGGGAAAGGAAACCCGGAACAACCATCAGAATGCCTGCCCGATCCCCAGATAGAGCTCGAACGCATCGCCCCCCGGCAGGCGGTGCAACGGCACCGCCACATCCAGCCGGATCGGGCCGATGGACGTATAGTAGCGCGCGCCCACCCCTGCGCCAAAATGCCAGGCGCCCGCCAGCGGCGCGTTGCCGACATCGACCTGCCCGGCATCGATGAACGCCACGGCGCCGTAATTCTCCCGGATGCGCTGGCGGAACTCCACGCTGCCGGCAGCGACCGTGGTGCCGCCCTGCGGGTCATGGTTGGCGAATTGCGGGCCCACTGACTGGAACTTGTAGCCCCGCACCGTCGTGCTGCCGCCGGCGTAGAAGCGCCGGTCGGGCGGCAGCTCGAACTGGGTGGCGCCCACCGCTTCGCCGATCAGGCCGCGCATCGCCAGCACGCTGCGCCCCGGCTGCTGCCAGATCGCGCCGAGATCGAGATAGCCGGAGCCCGCGACCTGCAGCAGGGTGAAATTGGTCGCCGGCGCCGCCATCGACCGCGTCGGCGTGATCGTGGTCGCGACGCGGATGCCGCGCGTGGGGTTCAGCAGGCTATCCGTGCTGTCATAGGTCGCGGTCAATGGCACACCGAGCAGGGTGTAATCGCGGCTGACCCCTTGCTGGGTGACGTTCTGCTGCGCAAAGCCCAGGCCCACGCCAACCTTCCAGCGGGTGGACAACCGCCGCTCCAGCCGCGCGTCCGCGGTCGCGGCCCGGATATCATAGGCCTGAAGACTCTGATTGAGGGCACCCAGGGCGAGGATCAGCGACTGATCGCGCGCCCCCGTGTCCGGCAGCGTCAGCACCGATCTCAGCACATAGCCCGGTGCCCGCGCGGCCGATCCGCCATCGTTGGCGCTGGCGCTGAGCAGCAAATTCTCGGCATTGCCGAACAGGTTGCGATGCTCCCAGGATGTCGCCACCTCGGCCCCGAGATCGGTGGAATATCCGCCCGATACCCGCACGCTGTGCAACGGCCGCTCCGTCACCGAGATCAGCACCGGCAACTGGCCTTCCCGGTCCAGCGTGGGTGCGTCCGGGTTGCTGCCAAGCTGGGTGCGAACGCTGGCGAACACGCCCAGCGATGCCAGGTCCTGCCGCGCGGCCTCGATCGCCGCGGGATCGAAACGCTGGCCGGGGGCGATCAACAGGCGCTGGCGCACGAAGCTCTCGTTCATGCGCTGCAGCCCGCTGATGGTGATCGGCCCGAGATCCACCCGCGGCCCGGCGACGACGGGATAGGCGACGTCCAGCGTGTCGTCCTGCTCGCGCAGCAGCACCACCGGCGCCTCCACCTTCGCCAACGCGTAGCCTTCCTGGCGCAGCGCGTTGGCCAGCCGTTCCCGCTCGGCCAGCACCGGCCCGGCCGCCGCCGGCGCGCCCGGCGCCAGTTCCAGCCGGACATCCGACCCCGGCGGCAACTCGCCCTGAAGTGTGACGCGGCGCAGATGGAACAGCGGGCCGCGCTGCACCGACACCTCGATGGCAGCTGGCGGCTCGGCCGGCGCGCGGTCCAGGAAATCCGCCAGGCCGGGATCGTCGAGCGGCCGGCCGGCGATGCTGATGCTGATCCGTGCCTTGTAATACCCGAAGCTCCCCAGCACCTCGGCGAACCGTGCCGCGTCCGCGCGCGCCCGCGCGACCAGGCCGAACGGCCCGATCGGGCCGGCGTCGTGCAGCGAGATCAGGGTGGCAACGTCGTGCAGCGACTGGTCCAGCCCCGCATCGCCGGTGGGGGCGATGGTGGTCGTATAGGCCACCGGGTCGGCGGCGCGGGCGGGAACGCCAAGCCCGCCAGCCAGCGCCCACGGGAACAGCGCCGCGAGTGCGAACAGGGCGAATCGGTTACCGGCGGGGGCACGGCGCATGCCCGCATCCTATAGCCCAATGCAGCCGCGATCGCCCCCGGCGCCGCAGGCGACGGACCAGGCGCGCGCCGCTTGGAGATGCGGTGCCTTTCGGGTTAGCGTTGCGGAAATAATTCCGTCAGGAGGGAAACATGAAGTTCGGTGTGTTCTATGAACTGCAGCTGCCGCGTCCCTGGAAGGCCGACAGCGAACTGAACCTCTACCAGAACGCGCTGACCCAGATCGAGGTCGCCGACCGCTGCGGCTACGACTACGCCTGGGAAGTGGAGCATCATTTCCTCGAGGAATACTCCCATTCGCCGCAGCCCGAGGTGTTCCTCGCCGCCGCCAGCCAGCGCACCAAGAACATCCGCCTCGGCCACGGCATCATCCAGCTGACCACCAACCACCCCGCCCGCGCGGCGGAAAAGGTCGCCTGCCTCGACCTGGTCAGCAACGGCCGCGCCGAGTTCGGCATCGGCGAGGGCGCCAGCATCACCGAGCTCGGCCCGTTCGACCGGGAAATGGAGAACAAGCGGCGAGGTCTGGGAAGACGGCATGCGCTGCGTGCTGCCGATGTTCAAGGACGGCGGCTGGGAATATGACGGCCCGTATTTCAAGTTCCCGCTGCGCCAGGTGCTGCCCAAGCCGATCCAGAAGCCGCACCCGCCGCTCTGGGTCGCCTGCTCGCAGCTCGAAACGATCGAGATGGCCGGCCGCCGCGGCATCGGCGCGCTGGGCTTCCAGTTCCTCAGCGCCGAGATGGCGCAGGCCTGGGTGCACGCCTACTACAACTCGTTCACCAAGCGATTGGAAAAACTGGCCGACTACCAGACCAACCGCAACATCGCCATGGTCAGCTACTTCATGTGCGCGGAGACCGACGAGGAAGCCCGCCGCCGCGCCGACGGCGTCACGTTCTTCCAGTTCTCCCTGGCCTACTACAGCGGCGCCAAGGGCCGCGAGCGCGCCAAGCCCGGCTCCGTCAGCCTGTGGGACGAATACAACAAGTGGAAGGCGGCCAACCCCGAGGCGGTGCGCAAGGCGCTGTCCGGCGGCCTGATCGGCTCGCCGGAAACCATCCGGCGCAAGCTGCGGCGGTTCGAAGCCTCCCATGTCGACCAGATCATCCTGCTCAACCAGGCCGGCAACAACACCCACGAGCATATCTGCGAAAGCCTGGAACTGTTCGCCAAGGAGGTGATGCCCGAATTCCACGCCAAGGAACCCGAGCACCAGGCGCTGGAAGCAGCAGGTCCTGAACCGGCGAGATCGAACTCGAGGAAATCGACACCACGCCGTACAAGGACCGCGGCGGCGTCGGCAAGGGCGTCGCGATCTCCAAGCTCGCCGCCGGGGCAGAGGCGGCCGAGTAGCCCACACCCGGCCAGACTTCCGGCCGGCCGGGCCTCGAAACGACACGGATAGCCTGACCTCGACCGGCATCGGTCAAGGTCAGGCCCCGAACCCGGCCTGTTCCCCCGTATCGGCCGTCAAAGGCCGACGATGCGCCAGGATCGGCGACAGCCGACAAAGCGTCATGGTTGGCGAAAGCCGACCATCCACGCCTCCCGGCACAAGGGGATACCAGAAACCGTCCCGCCCTACGGCGGATCATGCCCCGAGGGCAGCCGACCCGGCCAGGCCTCGGGTGGCGGAAAATCGCCATCGGCCTCGCCGGCCCCGGCAATCACAGGCTCAGCGGGAAGACGCCCGGCCGGCTCGGAAACCGGCGATCCCGGGCCGCCAATCCCCGCAGCGGGCATCGCCCCCAAATCGAACCCCAACTCCGCGTCGGAGAAGCCGCTGAGATCGACGCTGATCCCAAGATCTCCGCAGATCGCGGCAACGATCACGCCGATCGGCCGCCAGCCAAGCTCCGCCTCGATAGTCGGGGTCCTCGAGCCGCTCATCCAGATCAAGCCGCAGGTTCTCCGCCGCATGCCCCTCGGCCTCGGCCCCGATCGCCTCCTCGACAAGGCGCCGTATGCGGTCTTTTTGCTGCCGGGCGCGCTTCTGCTCGGCCGCCGCCCGGCTCTCCCGTGCCGCCGCGCCAGCCGCCACGCGCGCCTCCGCCTCGGACGCCAGCCGCGCCTCCAGCGCCACCGTCTGGCGCACCGCACGCGCGATGCGCGCGAACATCAGCCCAAAATCGGCCCGCGCGCCGATCCGCCCCCGCGCGATTTACCAGGGCGGGATCCGGCAAGGCATCGCGGGTTGGATCGTCCGCCAGCGCCCGCCGCTCCACATCCCTGGCCAGCCGCATCCCGATCTCGGCCAGTTCCGCCAGCATCCGCAAATGCCGCCCGGTCCGCGCCGCAGCCTCATCACCGCCGCACGAATCTCCCGCCCCGGCACATCCGGTCACAGGCAGGGGAGGGGGCGAAACGCAATCCATGAACAAAACAAGAACATAAATCAAGCCAAAAGTCAAGGTTCCCATCACCAGATCGTAGGGTGCAATGCCCCTTGGCATTGCACCATCAAGCCCCCTAACGTTCACCCGAACGTCCGAAACAAGGAATCCCCGTGCCGGATTATCGCCGAAACCGGGTTCCGGGTGGCACCTATTTCTTCACGGTCAACCTGCACGACCGCAGCCGTCCGCTGCTCGTCGAACGCATCGATCTGCTGCGCACCGCCGTGCACCGGGTGCGTGAACTGCGGCCATTCCACATCGATGCCTGGGTCGTGTTACCCGAGCACATGCACACCCTATGGACGCTGCCCGAAGGCGACGCGGACTACCGGCACCGGTGGCATTCCATCAAGATGCTGTTCTCCAAAGGGATCGAAACCGGCGAGCCACGCTCACCCAGCCGGCAAATCCGCGGAGAGCGCGGGATCTGGCAGCGCCGCTACTGGGAGCACACCATCCGCAACGATCACGACTATGCAGCGCACATGGACTATATCCATTTCAATCCAGTCAAGCATGGCTTGGTGGCCAACGTCGCGGACTGGCCATTTTCCACGTTTCATAGATCCGTCGCGTTGGGCCTGTATCCGCCCGGTTGGGTGAGCAAGGATGCCGGCTCAGATAGCCGAGGCGAACGCCAATGATTTGTCATACGCCCCGTAGTGTCCAGCGCCGTCGTGCACCGCGCCAACATGGTTTGTCGAAGGAAGAAAGTGGTGCAGCCGGTAGGGTGCAATGCCGCTTGGCATTGCACCATGGCGCACCGTCCAAGAAGGGGTGCAATGCAAGCGCATTGCACCCTACGCTTGCTGCACCGCTTTCGGCAGCAGCCGCTGGCGCTGTGCTGACGGCGACTGGAAGCTCAACTCTCTCCGCGACAACTGCAGGTGTAGTTTTCACAGCAGTCAATGCGGGTGCAGGCGCTGGTGCCACGATTGTCACCAACAAGGCACTTGGGAGACCCGACCTATCAGGACGTGGGGACAGGTGCGCTCGTGGGTGGTTTGGCGCCGGTGCTCAGCGGAGAAACTGCGCTTGTTGGCATGGGTGGCGCCGCGGCGAGAGGACTGCCCGTCCTCACGGATTATGTATTGTCAGCCCAAACCGGAATTGGAGGTGTTCTGGGAACGGCGGCCACGAACCTCACGCCGCCGGTGAACTCGAACGTTCCAACGACGGGTTTGTATATCGGATCTGGCGCGCTGAACTTCGGCAGTCAGACGATGAAGTGACGCGCCTCTTGGAGCAGCGCATATTCAAATACAGTCGATCCACGATGCTGACCACGGACTGGACGGTGGTCATCATCGTGCTGGTCATCGCTCTCGGTGGCTGGATCATCTATGGTGGTGAAGTGACCGGCGGTGTCCTGGTCATCCTGATCGGTTGTGGCCTGTTCGTTCCACTCTACATCAATGCGAAATTGATGATGTCGACGCTGAGCGTTGACGATGAAGGCATTACCGCGACGGCGTTTGGGCGTGCTTGGAAGTCCATCAAGTGGGGGGACGTGAAAGGCGTCCGTTCTGCGCAATGGACAAACCCTGGTTTTAGGCGACCGACCAGGACCTTTTTGATATGTACAACAGACAAGAATAAATTCTATATGAAAGCGGATGGGCCTATCGTATTCAACGACACGATTGTGGATTTTCGATTTCTATTGGACATCTTCCGCGAAAAAAGCCATCAGTATGGCTTTGCCATAGCCTCCCTTTAGCCCGTTCTATTCACCGCGCGCTTCCGAGTGAGGCTTCCTGATCGAGGCACGCAATTCGGCTTGCCGCCTTTTTTCGGGCGATTTCAGTTCTGTTTTTGAAGGCGTTGGGGTTTTGCGGGATTGGGCGAATGCTGGGGCGATGCGGCCCCGTGCTTCACGGTCCAGCGGGTTGGAAGCTACGGGCGATGCCGCGGAACAGAGCGGCCTCGGGGCAGGCTGTTGCAAGTGCTATGCGAACGCGCGTTGCCGTCTCGGTGATGCGCCCGGCGATTTTGAGCAGGCGCGTGCGCAGCGTGACAAATTCGGCCGTGGCAAGAGGATGCGGTTTCGGTATGGCATCGCGTACCGCCAGCATCAACCAATAGGCCGCGGTGTGCAGCACCAGGCGGACCTGATTGGCCAACGGCGAGCGGCAACTCGTGCGGTCGGAGGCAAGCTGGCTCTTGTGCAGCTTGATCAAATTCTCCGCCTGCCCTCGCGCGCAATAGAGCGTGTCGTAGAGCCATTCTGCGCTGCCGAACGCCAGGTTGGTGACCACGAAGCGAATGTCCAACCCTTGGATACTGGCTTCGATCCGAGCCGCCACCCGCCGTGTCTGGGTCCAGGATCTGGCGCCATACTGGGCCTCGGCATAGCAGCGCAGCACAGGGGCTGCCGTCTCGGCGCGCCGGACGCGGACATCGTCGGCGGCGGCCTCGACCAATCGGCTCAGGACTGCATTGCCTGGAAGGCCAAAGATGTAGTCCACGGCGCTAACTTCACACCACGCCATGACCTCGGGGCGGCCATAATGACCATCACCGCGGATAGTGATCCGCGTGGTTGGCCAATGGCTGCGGATGCGGCGCACCAGGCGCCTCAGGTGACCGCGGACCTCGGGCCCTGATGGCGTCTTGCCGGGCCGCAGCAGGATCACCACCGGGCGCGAGGTGGCGGTGTCGTAGACATGGATCGGCAGAAAGCAGCGCTCGTCGTAATGCGCGTTGAACAGCGAAAGCTGCTGATGCCCGTGCACCACGTCGACAGTGTCGTCGATGTCCAGCGTGACGGCGGCGGGTGGACGGAGGTAGCTGGCGCAGTAGATATCGACCATGGCGTAGGTCAGGCGGATAACCTCGCGCAGGCTGGGCATATTCTCCCAACGCGAAACGGTCGGCTGCGAACAGAGATCGCGGCCGGTGTCGGGCAAGCGTCCGCAGGCAAGCTTGAAGCCGGGATCGGCACGCAGATCATCGAGGTCGTCGGCATCCTCGTAACCGCATGCGATGGCCAGCATGCGCGCGCGCAGGATGTCGGCAACGCTGTGCGTGATGAACAGCGGATTGCGCGGATCTCCGATCAACGTCGCCAGCCGTTGAGCGATCCCCATGCCTCGCTCGGCAGCGGCCAGCAGCAGCACGCCGCCGTCGGAGGTGAGGCGTCCGCCGTCGAAGGCCGCAGTCAGTTTCTTCCGTCCAATGGCTGGAAAAACGAAAGGCTCAATCGTATCGTCGTGCATGGCGGGTGTGGCCCGGGATGATCAGGTGAATGGATCGGTCTCGACACCCAATCCGTAAACAAGATCAATCCCTTACGCGACACCCGCCAACCGAATCCCAGGC